>NZ_CP034036.1 GCF_005484965.1 Brenneria nigrifluens DSM 30175 = ATCC 13028
GTGTCACTTTCGCTTTGGCAGCAGTGTCTTGCCCGCTTGCAGGATGAGTTACCTGCCACAGAATTCAGTATGTGGATACGCCCGTTACAGGCGGAGCTGAGTGATAACACTCTGGCGCTCTACGCCCCTAATCGCTTTGTTCTGGATTGGGTTCGTGATAAATATTTAAACAATATCAATGGCTTGTTAAATGATTTCTGTGGGATGGACGCCCCGTTGCTGCGTTTTGAAGTGGGGAGCAAACCCCTGCTCCAGACCATCAGCCAGCCGGTTAACCTGCAGAGTAATAATGTCAGCGCCGCGACGACGACGCAGGTGCGTTCCGCGCCGGTGCGCCCCAGCTGGGACAAATCCCCGGTGCAGGCGGAGCACACCTATCGCTCCAATGTGAACCCCAAGCATACCTTTGACAACTTCGTCGAAGGCAAGTCGAACCAGCTGGCGCGCGCCGCCGCGCGCCAGGTGGCCGACAATCCCGGCGGCGCCTATAATCCCCTGTTTCTGTACGGTGGAACTGGCCTGGGTAAAACGCACCTGCTGCACGCGGTGGGCAACGGCATCATCGCCCGCAAAGCCAATGCGAAAGTGGTTTACATGCACTCGGAGCGCTTTGTGCAGGATATGGTAAAAGCGTTGCAGAATAATGCGATCGAAGAGTTCAAACGCTATTACCGCTCGGTGGATGCGCTGCTGATTGATGATATTCAGTTTTTTGCCAACAAAGAGCGTTCGCAGGAAGAGTTTTTCCACACCTTCAACGCCTTGCTGGAAGGGAATCAGCAGATCATTCTGACCTCGGACCGCTACCCGAAAGAGATCAACGGCGTGGAAGATCGCCTTAAGTCGCGTTTCGGCTGGGGGCTGACGGTGGCCATCGAGCCGCCGGAGCTGGAAACGCGCGTGGCGATCCTGATGAAAAAGGCCGACGAGAACGATATTCGTCTGCCGGGAGAAGTGGCTTTTTTTATCGCCAAGCGCCTGCGCTCCAACGTGCGCGAGCTGGAAGGCGCGTTAAACCGGGTGATCGCCAACGCCAATTTTACCGGCCGCTCCATCACCATTGATTTTGTGCGCGAGGCGCTGCGCGATCTGCTGGCATTGCAGGAAAAACTGGTTACCATCGACAATATCCAGAAGACGGTGGCGGAATACTATAAAATCAAGGTTGCTGATTTATTGTCCAAACGCCGCTCCCGCTCGGTGGCCCGCCCGCGCCAGATGGCGATGGCGCTGGCCAAAGAGCTGACCAACCACAGCCTGCCGGAAATCGGCGACGCGTTTGGTGGCCGCGACCACACCACGGTGTTGCACGCCTGTCGTAAAATCGAACAGCTGCGTGAGGAAAGTCACGACATCAAAGAAGATTTTTCCAATTTAATCAGAACATTATCTTCATAACATGATGAAATTTATTGTTGAACGCGAACATCTGCTAAAACCGCTGCAACAGGTCAGCAGCCCGCTGGGCGGCCGGCCGACCCTACCTATTCTGGGCAACCTGCTGTTGCAGGTTACCGAAGGGGAGCTGTTGCTCACCGGCACCGATCTGGAAATGGAGATGGTGGCCCGGGTGGCGTTAACGCAGCCCCATGAGCCGGGGGCGACCACCGTGCCGGCCCGTAAGCTGTTCGATATCTGCCGCGGCCTGCCGGACGGGGCGGAGATCACCATTATGCTGGATGGCGATCGCATGCTGGTGCGTTCCGGTCGCAGCCGCTTTTCGCTGTCGACCCTGCCCGCCGCCGATTTTCCCAATCTGGACGACTGGCAAAGCGACGTTGAGTTTTCGCTGCCGCAGGCGACGCTGAAACGGCTGATTGAGGCCACGCAGTTCTCGATGGCGCATCAGGATGTTCGTTATTACCTCAACGGAATGCTGTTTGAAACCGAGGGCGAGGAGCTGCGCACCGTCGCCACCGACGGCCATCGTCTGGCGGTGTGCGCCATGCCGGTGGGGCAGGCTTTGCCGTCGCATTCGGTGATCGTGCCGCGTAAAGGGGTGATGGAGCTGGTGCGTTTGCTGGACGGCGGCGATACGCCGCTGCAGCTGCAAATCGGCAGCAACAATATCCGCGCCCACGTCGGCGACTTTATCTTTACCTCCAAGCTGGTCGACGGCCGTTTCCCGGATTACCGCCGGGTTTTGCCGAAGAATCCGGACAAAACGCTGGAAGCCAGCTGCGACTTGCTCAAACAGGCGTTCTCCCGCGCGGCGATCCTGTCGAATGAAAAATTCCGCGGCGTGCGCCTGCATCTGATTCAGAATCAGCTGAAAATCACCGCCAACAACCCCGAGCAGGAAGAAGCGGAAGAAATTCTGGATGTGCAGTACGACGGCACCGAGATGGAGATCGGTTTCAACGTCAGTTACGTGCTGGATGTGCTGAATGCGCTGAAGTGCGAGGATGTCCGCCTGCTGCTGACCGACTCCGTTTCCAGCGTGCAGATCGAAGACGGCGCCAGCCGGGCGGCGGCCTATGTCGTTATGCCGATGCGCCTCTAGTCTATGGCGGGTTATGTTGCTTATCAGCCGGGGATTGGGCGGCGCTCGCCGTCCGCGCGGGCGTTGAGTTCGCCGCGCGGGAGTCGCCGCGCGCTCCGCCCTCCATCCTCCCGCGACCGTAACGTCCTTTACCGCAAGAAATAGTCGCATGGCGCTTACTCGTCTTCTTATTAAAGATTTCCGCAATATTGAAGCGGCTGATTTGGCGCTGGCGCCCGGCTTTAATTTTCTGGTCGGGGCGAACGGCAGCGGCAAAACCAGCGTGCTGGAGGCGATTTACACCCTGGGACACGGACGGGCGTTTCGCAGCGTGCAGGCGGCGCGCGTTATTCGTCATGAACAGCCGGAATTCGTGCTGCACGGACGTATCGGCGGCATTGAGTCTGAACGTTCGGTCGGGCTGAGTAAAAACCGTCAGGGCGACGGCAAGGTGCGCATCGACGGCAGCGACGGCCATAAGGTGGCGGAGCTGGCGCAGCTGCTGCCGATCCAACTGATCACCCCCGAAGGGTTTACGCTGCTGAACGGCGGGCCGAAGTACCGCCGCGCCTTTCTCGACTGGGGATGTTTTCATAACGAGCCCGGTTTTTTCTCCGCCTGGAGCAATATGAAACGCCTGCTGCGCCAGCGTAATGCGGCGCTGCGGCAGGTGGAGCGCTACGGGCAGCTGCGGGCCTGGGATCAGGAGCTGGTGCCGTTGGCCGAACGCATCAGCGAATGGCGGGGGCAATACAGCGCGGCGATCGCCGGCGATATTGCCGCCACCTGCAGCCAGTTTCTGCCTGAATTCGCCCTCGGCTTCGCTTTCCAGCGCGGCTGGGATAAAGAGAGTGACTATGCCGAACTTCTGGAACGGCAGTTTGAACGCGACCGTATGCTGGGTTATACGGCGCTGGGGCCGCATAAAGCCGATTTCCGCATCCGCGCCAGCGGGGTGGCGGTCGAGGATATGCTGTCCCGTGGCCAGCTAAAGCTGCTGATGTGCGCTTTACGGCTGGCCCAGGGTGAGTTTCTCACCCGTCAGAACGGACTGCGCTGTCTGTATCTGATTGATGATTTTGCTTCCGAACTGGATAGTACCCGCCGCCGTTTGTTGGCTGAACGGTTAAAAGCCACCCATGCGCAGGTTTTTGTCAGCGCGGTCAGCGCCGAGCAGATAGCCGATATGGTTGGTGAAAATGGCAAGATGTTCCGCGTAGAACAGGGTAAAATAACGGTTCAATCACAGGACTAAAATGAGCGGGAAACGTTGATGTCGAATTCTTATGACTCCTCAAGTATCAAGGTATTGAAAGGGCTGGATGCGGTACGTAAACGCCCAGGCATGTACATCGGCGATACGGATGACGGAACCGGTCTGCATCACATGGTATTCGAGGTTGTGGACAACGCTATCGACGAAGCACTCGCTGGCTATTGTAAAGACATTGTCATCACTATCCACGCTGATAACTCAGTCTCGGTGCAGGATGACGGCCGCGGTATTCCTACCGGTCTGCATGAAGAAGAAGGGATCTCCGCGGCGGAAGTGATCATGACGGTGCTGCATGCCGGCGGCAAATTTGATGACAACTCGTATAAAGTCTCCGGCGGTTTGCATGGCGTGGGCGTTTCGGTGGTTAACGCCCTGTCGGAAAAGCTGGAGCTGGTGATCCGCCGCGAAGGCAAGGTGCACGAACAGACCTACCGTCACGGCGTGGCGCAGGCGCCGCTGAAAGTGGTGGGCGATAGCGATAAGACCGGCACCACCGTGCGCTTCTGGCCGAGTTATGAAACCTTTACCAACCAGACCGAATTCCAGTATGAGATCCTCGCCAAGCGTCTGCGCGAGCTGTCGTTTCTGAACTCCGGCGTCTCCATCCGGCTGTACGACGAGCGCGAAAAAGATAAGTCCGATCACTTCCACTATGAAGGCGGCATCAAGGCGTTCGTCGACTATCTCAACCGCAACAAAACGCCGATCCACCCGACGGTGTTCTATTTCTCCACGGTGAAAGACGATATCGGCGTGGAAGTCGCCCTGCAGTGGAACGACGGCTTCCAGGAAAATATTTACTGCTTTACCAACAACATTCCGCAGCGTGACGGCGGTACGCACCTGGCCGGTTTCCGCGCCGCCATGACCCGTACCCTGAACACCTATATGGATAAGGAAGGCTACAGCAAGAAAGCCAAGATCAGCGCCACCGGCGACGATGCGCGTGAAGGGCTGATTGCCGTGGTCTCCGTTAAAGTGCCCGATCCGAAATTCTCCTCGCAGACCAAAGACAAGCTGGTGTCGTCGGAGGTGAAAACCGCCGTTGAATCGCTGATGAACGAGAAGCTGGTGGATTATCTGATGGAAAACCCGTCGGACGCCAAAATCGTGGTGGGCAAAATCATCGATGCCGCCCGCGCCCGTGAAGCGGCGCGTAAAGCGCGCGATATGACCCGGCGTAAAGGCGCGCTCGATCTGGCCGGTCTGCCGGGCAAGCTGGCGGACTGTCAGGAACGCGACCCGGCGTTGTCCGAACTCTACCTGGTGGAAGGGGACTCGGCGGGCGGTTCCGCCAAGCAGGGGCGCAACCGTAAGAATCAGGCGATTTTGCCGCTGAAAGGCAAGATCCTCAACGTCGAGAAAGCGCGCTTCGACAAAATGCTCTCTTCCCAGGAAGTGGCGACGTTGATCACCGCGCTGGGCTGCGGCATCGGCCGTGACGAATACAACCCGGATAAACTGCGTTATCACAGCATCATCATCATGACCGATGCCGACGTCGACGGCTCGCACATCCGTACGCTGCTGCTGACGTTCTTCTACCGTCAGATGCCGGAAATCGTTGAGCGCGGCCACGTCTATATCGCCCAGCCGCCGCTGTACAAAGTGAAAAAAGGCAAGCAGGAGCAGTACATCAAAGATGATGAAGCCATGGATCAGTACCAGATTATGCTGGCGCTGGACGGGGCGACGCTGCATACCAACGCCGCGGCGCCCGCCATGGCGGGCGAACCGCTGGAAAAACTGGTTGCCGAACACTACGCGGTGCAGAAAACCATCGGCCGTATGGAGCGTCGTTTCCCGCGCCCGTTGCTGAACGCGTTAATCTACCAGCCAACGCTGGCTGAGGCGGATTTACAGGATCGCACGCACGTTCAGCAGTGGATGGAAACGCTGGTTACGCTGCTCAATGAGCGCGAGCAGCACGGCAGCGCCTACAGCTTTGTGATCCAAGAAAATCAGGAGCGGCAGATTTTTGAACCGGCTCTGCGGGTGCGCACCCACGGCGTGGATACCGATTATCCGCTGGATTTCGGCTTCGTTACCGGCGGCGAGTATCGCAAAATCAATCAGCTGGGCGAGAAGCTGCGCGGCCTGATTGAAGAGGACGCCTATATTGAACGCGGCGAGCGCCGTCAACCGATCGCCAGCTTCGAGCAGGCGCTGGAGTGGCTGGTGAAAGAGTCCCGCCGCGGTCTGACCATCCAGCGCTATAAAGGTCTGGGGGAAATGAACCCGGAACAGCTGTGGGAAACCACCATGGATCCCACCAGCCGCCGTATGCTGCGCGTCACGGTGAAAGACGCCATCGCCGCCGACGAGCTGTTCACCACCCTGATGGGCGATGCGGTGGAACCGCGCCGCGCCTTTATCGAAGAGAACGCGTTGAAAGCGATGAATATCGATATCTGATCGGACTGCTTGTTAACGGCCAACTCAGCCAGCCCTTTTCGGGCTGGCTTTTTTACGGCTATAAAACCACCGCGCGCCGTTTCGCGCCGCGCAGTTCCTGGCGCAGGGTGATAAGCGCGGTGATTAGCATAAAAATCACCGCCGACCAGAAAATGGCCCGCGGATAACCGTGATCCAGCAGCCAGCCGAACAGCACCGGACCGGCCGCGCCGCCGATATTAAAACCGGTGGAGACGATGCCGAAAACGCGCCCCTCGGCGCCCGCCGGCGAGGCCGCCCGCACCAGCATGTCGCGCGAGGGGGCGATTATCCCGGACAGAAATCCCGCCGCGGCCAGCAGCGGAATCAATACCGGCAGCGGCAGAGGATAGATGGCGACCACGCTGATTAAACCGGCGGTGACGGCCAGCGCCGCCGTCGCCACCAGCCCGTGGCGGCGGGTTTTATCGGCCAGCGCGCCGCCGGCCAGCACCCCGAAGGCGCTGGCGAACAGAAAGGAGGTCAGCACCACATTCGCCTGGGATAACGGCAGGCCATAGCCGGTTACAAACGCCGTCACCGAAAAATTCTGAATCGAACCGGTGCTCAGATTCAGCAGCAGGAATAACACCAACAGGGCCATGATGGGCAGGGTGAAAAGCGCAATGCGCGGTTTTTTGCCCGGCCGGGTATTTTCCTGCGTCGCGCTCTGTAGCCGCGCCGGCTGGTCGCTGCCGGTTAATAGCAGGGGAATGGTCAATAGCCCTATCATCCCCGCCACGATAAATGCGCTGTTAACGCCGGCGAATGCGGCGACGGTCAGTAAAATGCCGGGCGCAATGGCGGTGCCGAAAAAACCGGAGAAGGTATGAATGGAAAACGCCCGCCCCATGCGCTTTTCATCGATTCCCCGCGACAGCAGGGCGTAATCGGCGGGGTGATAGACCGCATTCGCCACCCCCGCCAGCGCCATCGCCGCCACCAGCCAGAAGTAGCTGCTGGAAAAGCTCAGCGAGAGAAAACACAGGCTGCCGAGCGTCAGGCCGGCGGTCAGGGTGCGCCTGGCCCCGATACGGTCGACCACAAAGCCGATCGGCGTCTGCACGCAGGCGGAGACGATATTGAAAACGCTCAGCGCGAAACCCAGTTCGACGAAGCTGATACCGCGCTGCGCCGACAGCAGCGGTATCAGCGCGGGCAGCACCATCATATGAAAATGGCTCACCAGGTGAGCGGATGAAATCTGGGCCAGCAGGGGGAGTTTTATTATTTTCATTTTTTGTTGTCAGGGCGATGATGGGTTTACGGCGTCGTGTTCTCGTCAGAAACGACGCGCAGGCAGGCGTCGCTTCCGCAGGCAGATAGGGAATAGACTAACATATTGCGCATATCGCTAGCGTCCAATCTTTTTGTCGTGGCGTTATGCGGCGGGGCCTTTACCGACCGACTCACGGACGATCAGTCGGCCTTTAAATGCCGGCGCCGGGCGGGCGGTTTCCCCTTCCAGCCGGCTGAGCAGCTTTTCAAGGGTGCTGTTTATCATTTCGGCGACGGGAACATGTACGGTGGTCAACGCGGGGCTAAACCAGGAGGCCATGGGAAGGTCATCGAAACCCAGCAGGGAAACGTCCTGCGGTATGGCTATGCCGCGCTCGCGAAAGGCCTTTGCCGCGCCGATGGCCATATCGTCGTTGCTGGCGACCAGCGCGCTGAAGACGGCGCCGCGCCGGTGCAGCAGCGTCGCGGCGGCGTAACCGCTCTCCGGCTCCCAGTCTCCCGGCGCCACCAGGGCGGGATTAAACGCAATCCCCCGGGCCGCCAGCGCTTGCCGGTAACCCGCCAGGCGGCTCTCTCCGGTCGGCGATCCCGGCGAACCGCTGATAAAGGCTATGTCCCGGTGGCCCTGGTCAATCAGGTAGCTCACCGCATCGAAGCAGTGCTGCTGGTGGTCGGCGCAGATACCGTTTTCCGCATGCTGATTCAGTTTACGATTGATCACCATAATGGGTTGTTGATGCTGGCCGATAATGGTTTCCAGTTCGGCGATGGACAGAAAGCGCGGGTAGATAATGACGGCGTCGCAGCGTGAATCGAGCAGAAACTGAATGGCCTGCCGCTCCTCTTGCGCGCTGTGTTTGCCGTCTGCGAGGATGAGCTGCCGCCCGCGTTTTTCCGTCATGGTGGCGGTCTGAAACAGCAATTCGCTGAAGTAGGGGCCGTTATACAGCGTGTTGGTGACCACCAGACCGATGCTTTGCGATTTGCGGGTGGCAAGGTTGCGCGCCAACAGGTTCGGCCGGTAGCCCATTTCCTCTATCGCCCTGAACACCCGGTCCCGGGTGGTTTTGCTGACGTAGTTATTGCCCGTCAGGACGCGTGAAACCGTCGCCTTTGATACGCCTGCTTTTTTCGCCACATCGAGCATGGTTGTCATTCTGTTTTCTCAATTCGCCAAGTCAAACTGAAACGGTTTCCTGCTTCCCCTGCTTATTATAAGGATAAACAGATCGGTTTTTTATAGTCGTTAAACAACGTTCAGGGAAGTTTTTTATGGCGGGCTATCCCTGCCCGCCACCTTTCAGGCCGTCGCAAGCGACGTTGAAAAACGCTCCCGGCGTTTTTTTATTTTTCCACACCCCGTTTATGATCGCCTTCAAAAAACGGGAAAATTAAAATGAAACCGGTTGCATATTAATGGTTGTGTTGCTTGAATAATAAAAAAAACAAACGGTGAGGTGCAGGATGAATAAGATTCTACTCTGTTGCGCAGCGGGCATGTCCACCAGTATGTTGGTTCAGCGCATGGAAAAGGCCGCGCGGGAAAAAGCGATCGCCGTTGAGATAAAAGCTGTTGGTTTTGATGAAGTTAATGAAATCATTTCCGAATACGACTGCTGCCTGCTCGGGCCGCAGATCAAGTACAAGCTGGCGGAATTCAAAGCCATTGCCGATGAGCAAAACAAGCCCGTCGCCGTTATCAATACCATCGATTACGGCATGATGAACGGCGAGAAGGTGCTCAGCGCCGCGCTGGCGATGATCCGCTAAATTACGGGAAATAATAATGAGCACATTTAGCGAATCATTATTCAGCGTAATTGAAAACCGTATCAGCCCGATTGCCGTCAAACTTTCCGCTCAACGCCACGTAATGGCAATTAAAGATGGATTTATCGCGGCCATGCCATTTTTGATTGTCGGCTCCTTTATGTTGCTATTCGCCCACCCGCCGTTTAGCGCCGACAGCCAGTGGGCGTTCGCGCAGTGGTGGCTGGCAATGGTGGAACGCCATAGCGAACAGATTATGATGCCCTACAATATGACCATGGGGATCATGGCGCTCTATATCGCCGGCGCCATTGCCTATAATCTGGCGCAAAGCTACAAAATGAATGGCTTTATGGCGGCCAGTTTAGCGCTGATGTCGTTTCTGGTGGCGGCGGCGCCGCAGACGGACGGCGGTTTACCGGTGGGGGCGCTGGGGGGCGAAGGGATCTTTACCGCCATTCTGGTTGCGCTCTACGCCACGGAGCTAATGCGCTTTTTGCAGCAACGCAACATCGGTATCCGCCTGCCGGAGCAGGTGCCGCCGAAGATCCGTCAGTCTTTCGACCTGTTGATTCCCATCCTGGCGGTTTTCCTGACGCTGTTCCCGCTCAGCCTGCTGATTCAGAGCGAGTTCGCCATGCTGCTGCCGCAGGCGATTATGGCGATCTTTACGCCGGTTCTCTCCGCCACGGATTCGCTTCCCGCCATTTTGATCGCCGTGCTGTTGTGCCATCTGCTGTGGTTTGCCGGCATCCACGGCGCGGTGATTGTCGGCGGCATTCTACAGGCGTTCTGGCTGACCAATCTGGGGCTTAACCAGCAGGCGCTGAATGCGGGCGAACCGATTATCCATATCTTTATCGAGCCGTTCTGGCAGTTCTTTATCGTGGTTGGGGGTTCCGGTTCGACCATGGGGCTGGTCTTGCTCTATCTGCGCAGCCGTTCCGCGCATCTGCGGGCGATCGGCAAACTGTCCGTGGTGCCCGGCATGTTCAATATTAATGAACCGGTCATTTTTGGCTCCCCGGTAGTGATGAACCCGCTATTGTTTGTGCCGTTCATTACCGCGCCGCTGGTCAATGCGGTCATCGCCTATGCGGCGACCAGAACCGATCTGGTCAACCGCGTGGTATCCCTGGCGCCCTGGACGACGCCGGGGCCGATAGGCGCCGCCTGGTCCACCGGCTGGGATTGGCGCGCCGTGGTGCTGGTGGGGTTGCTGATTATAGTGTCGGCGGTGATTTATTACCCTTTCTTCAAAATGTATGAACGTCAACTGTTAGCGCAGGAAAAAGAGATGGTGAAAACCGAGGGGGTTGCTGATGGCGCTTGATGAAAACACGGTAATGGAACTGATTATTTATGCCGGAGAAGCCCGCTCCAACGCCATGGAGGCCCTGGGCGCCGCCAGAAAACGGGCGTGGGACGAGGCGGACGCGCTGCTGGCCGCCGCCTCCGCCGCCGCGCGTAAAGCCCATCAGATTCAGACCTCGCTTATCGGGGCGGATGAGGGCTGCGGAAAAATTCCCCTCACTCTGATTCTGGTCCATGCGCAGGATCACCTGATGAACGCCATGCTGTGCCGCGAACTGGTGGAAGAGCTGATTTATTTACATAAAGAGATCGCGGCGCTTGACGCATGCCGATCGGATTAACGGCGGCGGCGGCCGCCGGTTTATTTTATCAAAAGCTGAAAAGGAAATGAGATGTCCGTTGTGCAATTACCGAAAGACTTTCTGTGGGGCGGCGCGGTAGCGGCGCATCAGGTTGAAGGGGGGTGGGATCAGGGCGGCAAGGGCGTCAGCATTTGCGACGTGCTTTCCGGCGGGGCGCATGGCGTGGACCGGGTGATAACCGACGGGGTGCAGCCCGGTTTCAGCTACCCCAATCATCAGGCGGTGGAGTTTTATTCCCATTATAAACAGGATATCGCGCTGTTCGCGGAGATGGGGTTTAAATGCTTCCGCACCTCCATCGCCTGGACGCGTATTTTCCCCAATGGCGATGAACAGGAGCCGAATGAAGCGGGGCTGCAATTTTATGACGACCTGTTTGACGAACTGCTGAAATACAATATTGAACCGGTGATTACGCTCTCCCACTTCGAGATGCCGCACCATCTGGTCAAAAAGTATGGCGGCTGGCTGAACCGTCGGGTGGTGGATTTTTTTGTGCGCTACAGCGACGTGGTGATGCAACGCTATAAATCCAAAGTGAAATATTGGATGACGTTCAACGAGATCAACAACCAGCGCAACTGGCGTTATCCGCTGTTCGGCTACTGCTGTTCCGGGGTGATTTTTACCGAGCACGGCAATCCCGAGCAGGCGATGTACCAGACGCTGCACCACCAGTTCGTCGCCAGCGCCGCTGTGGTGAAGCGCGGTCATGAAATCAATCCCGAGTTTAAAATCGGCTGCATGCTGGCGCTGATGCCGCTCTATCCGTGGTCCTGCAATCCGGATGACGTGATGTTCGCCCAGGAGGCGATGCGTGAACGTCATCTGTGCGGGGACGTGCAACTGCGCGGTTATTACCCGGCGTATATCCTGAAGGAGTGGGCCGCCAAGGGTTACCGGATCGAGATGCGGCCGGGAGACGAGCAGATCCTGCGGGAAGGCTGCGCGGACTATCTTGGCTTCAGCTATTACATGAGCAACGCCGTACAGTATGCCGCCAGAGATCAGACCAGCGGCGATGCCATCGCCGGCTTTAACGGCAGCGTGAAAAATCCGTACCTGAATGCGTCGGAGTGGGGCTGGCAGATTGACCCGGTGGGCCTGCGCTATACGCTGAACAGTTTCTACGAGCGTTATCAAAAACCGATGTTTATCGTTGAGAACGGCTTCGGCGCGGTTGATCGCGTGGCGGAAGACGGGCAGATCCATGACGATTACCGTATCGATTATCTGCGGGCGCATATTGAGCAGATGAAAAAAGCCGTGCTGGAAGACGGGGTGGATTTGATCGGCTATACGCCATGGGGATGCATCGACTGCGTCTCCTTTACCACCGGACAGTACAGCAAGCGCTATGGCTTTATCTATGTCGACAAACATGATGACGGCAGCGGCACGCTACGGCGTTCGAAGAAGAAGAGTTTTAGCTGGTACCAGCGGGTGATCGCCAGCCACGGCGCCGACCTGTAACAATAGGTTGACGCTGATGCCGGTCGCGTAAAATTAAAATATGATGCAATACGCGCCAGCGTATTGCATTTCACTGGCCCTTCTGCGCTGGATCGCGTTAGCATGAAAATAATTGTGTGCCGCTGGAAAAATTATGTCTATTAAACTGATTGCTATCGATATGGATGGGACGCTGTTGACGCCCCAAAACCAAATTTCACCGGCGGTGAAAGCCGCTATTGCCGCCGCCAGAGAAAAAGGCGTCCAGGTGGTGCTGGCCACCGGCCGTCCGTTTATTGGCGTGGAGCGTTACCTGCAAGAGCTGGATTTACAGCAGGAGGGCTGCTACTGCGTAACCAACAACGGAGCGCTGGTGCAGCGTACCCTGAATGGCGCCTGCGTCGCACAAACCACGCTCGGCTTTGATGATTACCTCTACCTTGAGGCGCTGTCGCGTAAGCTCCAGGTTCATTTTCACGCGCTGGACTTCAATTTTGTCTACACCGCGAATAAAGACATCAGCGCTTATACCGTGCATGAGGCGCATTTAACCGGTATGCCGTTGAAATACCGGACGGTGGAGGAGATGGATCGCAGCCTGACCTTCCCGAAGGTGATGATGATCGACGAGCCGCCGGTGCTGGACCGGGCGATAAGCCAGATCCCGCCGCAAGCGTATGAGCGTTATACCATCATGAAAAGCGCCGAATACTATCTGGAAATTCTGAATAAGCGGGTCAACAAAGGCGAGGGGGTGAAAATGCTGGCCGAGCATCTCAACATTCCCCGCGAGAGCGTGATGACGCTGGGCGACCAGGAAAACGACCTGGCGATGATCGATTACGCCGGGCTTGGCGTGGCGATGGGCAACGCCACCGACGCGGTGAAAGCGGCCAGCCAGTTCGTCACCAAAACCAATATGGAAGATGGCGTGGCGTACGCGATTGAAAAGTTTGTTCTTAATGCCTGATAGCGGTTGTTGCCCTGCCAATTCGCAGGGCAATATTAACGCCATCGTTAAGGGATATATTTTTTAATTATTTGTCTGCTTATTATTTTTCAATGCGGGCATGGATAAAATAAATAGCGCGCTAACCAGCTGGCGCGCTATTTATTTCAACGCCAGACATTCCGTTATTTTTTCTTTCATCACCTCGGTAAGGTGATTAACCAACCGGCTGCGGGGAATTTGCGGCGGGTAAACCGCGCAATAGGCCATTTTTATATCGGGCTTAAACGGTTTAACAATCACCGGCGCTCCGCTATTTAACGCGGTGATGAAATCCACCACGCCGATGCCGATGTTTTTGGCCGCCAGCGAACAGCAGTTCGCCATCGACGTTTCAATCGGATTGTGCAAATACCTCTGCTCTTTTCTGATCAACGCATCGATTTTCGCCCGCAGCGGCGTGGTTCTGCCCGGAAGAACGGGGCGATGACGCGTCAAGTCGGCAAGGGTAATCTGCTCCGCTTCCGCCAGAGGGTGCGCCATCGACAGGACGGCAACGGCGCTGGCCTCGGCCAGCGGTTCGGCTTCCAGACCTTTGCTGCTCATCTGACCGAAAATAAAGCCGACGTCGTACTGGTTGGCGATAATGGCATCGCTAATGCGGCTGGTGCTTTCTATATCTAAAAACAAAGAGATATCAGGAAATTTCTCGATCAGCGCCGGCAGCATTTCCTCCGCGCAGAGCGGCGACAGCGCCTGCACGGCGGCAATGCGCAGCACGCTGCCTTTGGCGTGGCGGATTTCATCGGCGATCAGGGCGATATGGTCCAGCCCGATATAAAGCCGCTCCACTTCCCGGTAAAGCTTCATCGCTTCGGCGCGGGGAATAAGGCCGCGCCCGTCCCGATCAAACAATTTCAGGTTCAGCGCGTCTTCAAGATCGCGGATCAGACGACTCACCGCCGGCTGGGTGATATGCATCATATTGGCGGCCGCCGTAATCCCTCCGGTGAGGATCACTTTGTGAAAAGCTTCAACCTGCCGTGGATTAATACGCATGTGCCGCTCCAAAACATAACATTTTGTTATCAATTTAACACAAAATGCAATTTTTAATTATCCACTCTGGCGCATAGACTCAATGGCATTACGATTGCTTCATTAATCAGTCATGGAATTGAGGGTTTAGTGAATGAAAAAATCAGCGCTGGCTTTATTTGTTACCGCCTTATTTTGCTCGTCGTCTTTGGCTTACGGCGCCGATCTGAATATCGGCCTGGCTACATCGACAACGTCGATGGACCCGCAGTTTTACGTGGGAGGCGCAAATAGTTCCATGGCGCGTAATATTTTTGACGGCCTGGTTGTACAAGATGAAAAACAGCAAATTGCGCCGGCTTTAGCCGTGTCATGGAAAATTATCGACGATAAAACCTGGGAGTTTTCATTACGCCCCGGCGTGAAATTCCATGACGGCAGTGATTTTAGCGCCAAGGATGTGATTGCCAGTATCAAACGGATTGCGCTGGCATCCAAAAACAGCCCTAGCTCTTACGCGCCTTACGTGAATGATATTGCTGAAGTTAAGGAAATCAATCCGTTAACGATTCAGATTATCACCAAAGCGCCGGCGCCGCTGCTGTTGAATAATTTAAGCCGGGTGTCCATTTTACCCGCCCGTCTGGAAAATGTGCCGACGGAAACGCTGAACGCCGGGAAAGAGGTGATCGGCACCGGACCTTTCAAGTTTGTCTCCTGGGCGCCCGATGACCGGGTGGTTCTGGAGCGTAATGACGATTACTGGGGAGGAAAGGCGGAATGGGACAAAGTCACCGTTCGCGTATTTAAAAACAGCAGCGCGCGGGTAGCGGCCATTTTATCCGGTGATGTGGACATGATTGAAAACGTTCCCACAGCCGACAGCAGTAATATTAAAAAGAACCAACAGTTACAAACGATTTCAACACCAGGGAATCGTATTATTTACCTGCATATGGACCAACAAAGAGACGTTTCACCGTTCGCCAAAGGTCCTGACGGTAAAAACCCATTATTAAAAAAAGAAGTTCGCCAGGCGATGTCTTTAGCTCTTAATCGCCAGGCAATCGTCGATCGCGTTATGGATGGGCAGGCCGTTGCGGCCTCCCAGCTTGTGCCGCAGGGGTACTTCGGGTATTCCGCCTCCATTCCCGCGCCGGTTTACAATCCGCAGAAAGCCAAGCAGGAACTGGCGGCGGCGGGTTACCCCAACGGCTTTACGCTGACGTTCCACGCCTCGAACGATCGCTATCCCAATGATGCCAAAATTGCCCAGGCCGTCGGCCAGATGTTCACCCGCGTCGGCATCAAAACCAACGTGGTGACCATGCCGGGCAGCGTCTATTTCTCGCGCGCCTCCCGCCTTGAATTCAGTCTGATTATGGGCGGCGCCGCCATTGAAACCGGGGAAGCCTCCGGCGTTCTCGGCCCGCTGCTGGAAACCTTCGGCCCCCACGCCGGGCAGGGCAATCGCGGCCGCTATTCCAACGCCGACTTTGATAAGGCGCTGAGCGAGGCGCGCGCCACGCTGGACGACGCGAAGCGGGAACAGCTGCTGGCGCAGGCGATGGACATCGGCATGAACGAGCTGGGGGTGATTCCGGTGATGTTCCTGTCCAACACCTGGGCGATGAAAAAGCAGTATACCTACGTGGGTCGTTCCGACGCCTACACGCTGCCCTATTTTGTTCGTTCCGCTAACTAACGGCTAAAAAAGAGGACCGGCATGAGTGCATTCAGCGGCGTTTTTCCCTATCTGGTATCGCCGGTCAAGCCCGACGGTCAGGTTGACGGGGCGGTATTGGCCCAACTGACGGAGCATCTTATCGGCTGCGGCGTTCACGGCCTGGTGCCGCTGGGCAGCACCGGCGAGTTCGCCTATCTCTCCGCCGCGCAGCGGGAAGAGGTGGTCAGAACGGTGATCGACACCGCCCGCGGCCGCGTGCCGGTAATCGCCGGCGTGGCCTCGACCACGATTCGGGATGCGCAGGAACAGACGCAGCGCTATTGCGAGCTGGGCGCCGACGGCATTCTCGCGGTACTGGAAGCCTATTTCCCGCTCCAGGACAGCGGCGTGGAGAGCTATTTCCGCGCCATCGCCGCCGCGGCGCAGAACAAACCGGTGGTGCTCTACACCAATCCCCAGTTTCAGCGCTCCGACCTCAGCCTGCCGGTGATTGAACGGCTGAGCCATGTCGATAACATCCGCTATATCAAAGACGCCTCCACCAATACCGGGCGTTTACTGTCCATCATTGAACGCACCCGCGGCCGGATGGAGGTCTTCTCCGCGTCGGCCCATATTCCCGCCTGCGTGATGCTGATTGGCGGCGTCGGCTGGATGGCCGGCCCGGCCTGCATTGTCCCCAAACAAAGCATCGCCCTGTACGAGGCCGCCCGCGCGGGCGACTGGGAAACGGCGATGACTCTCCAGCGTCCGCTGTGGCGCATCAACGAAATCTTCGCCCGCTATTCCATTGCCGGCTGCATTAAAACGGCGCTGCAATTGCAGGGCTTCGCGGTGGGGGAACCTTTGCCTCCGCAGCAGCCGCTGGATGAGCAGGCGCGCCAAGAGATCGCCGCGGTACTGGCGTCCGTTGACGCGTTAAACGCGTAAAATAAAAAAACACCAGAAAAAGAAAGGAACCAACGCCGGATGAGCGCCGTACCGATTATTATTGATTGCGATCCGGGTATTGACGACGCCATCGCGCTGTTGAGCGCCTTTGTCGCGCCTGAGCTGGATATTCTGGGTATTTGCGCGGTGTGCGGCAATCAGCCGCTGGAGCGCACGGTGCGCAACGCCTTGCAGATTACCGAATTGGGCCGACGGACGGATATTCCGGTCTATGCGGGCTGTCATCGTCCTCTGTTCCGCCAGCCGCTGCACGGTCAGTTTCATGGCGAAAGCGGCCTGGGGAACACGGTTTTGCCCAGCCCGCAAAAGCGGGCCGAAGCGCAGCATGCGGTGAGTTTTATCATTGAGCTGTGTGAAAAAGCCGCCGCCGCCGGCAGGCCGCTCACCCTATGTACGCTGGGGCCGTTAACCAATCTGGCGACGGCGCTGCTGATGAAACCGTCGATTGCCGCCGGCATCGAGCGTATCGTGATGATGGGCGGGGCCTACCGGGAAGCGGGCAACCGCAGCCTGACGTCGGAGTTCAATATGCTGGCCGATCCGCACGCCGCCCATGTGGTGTTCTCTTCATCGATCGCCATAGTCGCCCTGCCGCTGGACGCCACGCATCAGGTGATCCTGACGCCGGATCACGTCGCGCGCTTTATCGCGCTTGCCGGGCGGATTTCAGCCCCGCTGGGGGAGTTGATGGCGTTCTGGGACCGCAACGATATTCGCCGCTACGGTTCCCGCGGCGGCCCGCTGCACGACCCGCTGGTGATTGCCTGGGTGCTGGCGCCGGACTATTTCAGCAGCGAAAAGGCGAGCGTCTATATTGAGCATGAAAGCGAGCTCTGCATGGGGCAGACCGTCGCCGACTGGTACGGCAAGACCGCCAGGACGCCCAACGTGGACGTGGTGACCGGCGTGGACGCCGCCGGCGTTTTCGGTCTGTTTTCCAACCTGCTGAGCCGCTATTAAAGAGAACGCCTGACATGGCCAGAAAGCGCATTATTATTGATACCGACCCCGGCGTGGATGATGCCATCGCCATCTGGCTGGCGCTGGCGGCGCCGGAACTGGACGTTCTGGGCATCACCGCGGTGGCCGGCAACGTGCCGCTTGCCGACACCCTGGTCAATGCCTGCAAGGTGGTGGGATTGACCGGTAGAAGCGACGTGCCGGTTTACGCCGGCGCGCCAGGGCCGCTGGTGCGCGAGCAGGTCTACGGCAAATATGCCCATATCGGCGCCTTTTCTGATGATTTGGTCCCGCAGACGACCTTGCCGCCGCAGCGGGAGCACGCCGTTGATTTTCTGGTGCGCGCGGCGCGCCAGGCCGCGGCGCAAAACAACCCCATCACCATTTGCGCGCTGGGGCCGATGACCAATCTGGCGCTGGCGTTGCGCCATCACCCGGACGTGGCGCGCGGCGTCAAACAGATTGTGAGCATGAGCGGCGCCTTTAGCGCATTGGGCAACCGCGTTCCCTGGGCGGATTTTAACGTTTATGCCGATCCCCACGCGGCGGAGATTGTTTTTTCGTCCGGCGTACCCGTGGTGATTATGCCGCTGGATATGACCTTTCAGGCGCTGATTCAGCGGCATCAGGTCGATGACCTCGCCCGCCGCGGCGGTGCGCCCGGCGTCGCGCTGGCGGCGCTGTTGGGGCGCTTCGATCGCAATGAGGTGGCGCGTTTCGGCCGGGAAGGCGGCCCTATCCACGACGCCACCGTGGTGGCGTGGCTGCTCAAGCCGCAGCTGTTCAGCGGCGTCAGCACCACCGTCGGGGTGGAAGTGTCCGGCCGTACGGCGGGTTATGTGTTCGCCGATTTTTATCATAAGCTCGGTCAGCCCGCCAACGCGCTGGTGATGCGGGATATTGACGAACAGGGTTTCCTGTCGCTGCTTGCCGACTACCTGAGCCGCTACGGTTCTGAGGACAGTTGATGATTGCCTACCTGCTAAGCCGTATCGGACAGATGCTATTGACGCTGATCGTCATGTCGGTGCTGGTGTTTGTGGGGGTTTATCTGGTGGGCAATCCGGTGGATATGCTGCTGGGCGCGACGGCGACGCCCGCCGAAAGGCTGGCGGTGATCCAGTCGTTCGGTTTGGACAAGCCGGTGTGGGAACAGTACGGACTGTTTGTCTGGAACGCGTTGCAGGGCGATATGGGGAAATCCTTTATCTTTAACCAGCCCGCCCTGACGCTGATTTTTCAGCGCATGCCCGCCACGCTGGAGCTGGCGATGACGGCGTTCGCCATCGCGCTGGCGCTGGGAATTCCGCTGGGGATCTATGCCGGATTGCGGCCGGACAGCGCGCTATCAAAATCGATTATGACCTTTTCCATCTTTGGTTTCAGTTTGCCCACCTTCTGGATCGGCCTGGTGATGATTATGCTGTTCAGCGTCAAGCTGGGCTGGCTCCCCGCCTCCGGCCGCGGCCACACCGGCGACCTGTTCGGTATCCCCTTCAGCTTCCTGACCCGCGACGGCCTTGCACACCTGATCCTGCCCGCCTTCAACCTGGCGCTGTTTAAAATCTCATTGATTATTCGCCTGATGCGCGCCGGCGTTATTGAGTGCCTGCAACAGGATTACGTGCAGTTCGCCCGCTCGAAAGGGCTGTCGGAAACCCGCATTGTGCTGGTGCACGTACTGCGCAACACCCTGATCCCGCTGATTACCGTTATCGGTCTGGAGTTGGGCTCGCTTATCGCGTTTGCCGTGGTAACGGAAACCATTTACGCCTGGCCGGGCATGGGCAAGCTGATTATCGATGCTATCGCCGTGCTGGACCGCCCGGTCATTCTGGCCTATCTGATGATTACCGTGGTGATGTTCAGCGTGATTAATCTGCTGGTCGACCTGCTGTATGTGCTGGTTGACCCGCGCGTGCGGCTGGGAGGGAATAACTGATGTCAGGCAATACCGTGCATCAACGGTCGGCCGGTCAGGAGAAAAGCCGCGCCGCCTTTACGCAGGTGATGATAGCGCTGGTCAAAGACCGGCTGGCGCTGTGCGGGCTGATTCTGCTGGCCGTCTTTATTCTGCTGGCGCTGTTTGCGCCGCTGCTCTCGCCGCAAAACCCCTACGATCTGATGCAGCTCGATATCATGGACGGGCGGCTGGCGCCGGGTTCCGCCAGCCTCGGCGGCATGCACTATTGGCTGGGAACCGACGATCAGGGGCGAGATCTGTTCAGCGCCATTCTCTACGGCACCCGCATCAGCCTGATGGTCGGTTTTTCCAGCGCGCTGTTCGCCCTGCTGATTGGCGCCTCGCTGGGGCTGATCAGCGCCTATGTCGGCGGAAAAACCGACGCGGTGATTATGCGCATCGTCGATATTCAGCTCAGCTTCCCGCCGATCCTCATCGCCCTGATCCTGCTGGCGGTGCTGGGGCAGGGCGTCGATAAAATCATTCTGGCGCTGGTGGTGACCCAGTGGGCCTACTACGCGCGCACCATCCGCGGTTCGGCGCTGGTCGAGCGGCGGCGCAGCTACGTGGACGCCGCCGCCAGCATGGCCTTATCCGGCCGGCGGATTTTATTTCGCCATATTTTACCGAATTGTCTGGCGCCCTTGATCGTGGTGGCGACGATGCGCATTGCCTACGCCATTATGCTGGAGGCGACGCTCTCGTTTCTGGGCATCGGCCTGCCGGTGACCGAACCGTCGCTGGGATTGCTGATCGCCAACGGCTTTGAATATCTGATGTCGGGCGATTACTGGATCAGTTTCTTCCCGGGGCTGACGCTGCTGCTGCTGATTGTGGCGATCAATCTGGTAGGGGATGCGCTGCGCGATATCCTCAATCCGAGGAACTAAGGGGGACAACATGACGTCGCCAATTATGTCGGTATCGCATCTGACCACCGCCTTTCAGGAGAAGGGCGAGTGGATGAACGTGGTGCGCGATCTCTCTTTCACCATCGGCGCGCGCGAGACCGTCGCCGTGGTGGGGGAGTCCGGTTCGGGGAAAAGCGTGATGGCGAAATCTATCATGCGCCTGCTGCCCGCCGGGCAAAGCCGGGTGAGCGGGGCGATCCATTTCGGCGACGCGGAGCTGCTCTCCCTTTCAGCGCGCGAGATGCAGGCGATTCGCGGAAACCGCATCGGGATGATTTTCCAGGAGCCGATGACCAGCCTTAATCCGGTGCTGCCGATTGGCTACCAGATTACCGAGGTGCTGCGTCGCCACCGGGGAATGAACAACGCGCAGGCGCGGGCCGAGGCGATTCGTCTGCTGGAAAAAGTGCGCATTCCCGGCGCCCGCTCGCGGCTGAATGAGTATCCGCAAAGTTTTTCCGGCGGCATGCGGCAGCGGGTGGTGATCGCCATCGCGCTGGCCTGTAATCCGCAACTGCTGATCGCCGATGAGCCGACCACGGCGCTGGACGTCACCATACAGGCGCAGATACTGACGCTGATTAAAACCCTTCAGGAAGAAGAGGGGATGTCGGTGCTGTTTATCACCCATGATATGGGCGTGGTGGCCGAAGTGTCCGATCGCACGCTGGTGATGTATCAGGGGGAAATGGTGGAAAACGCCGCCACCAGAGAAATTTTTCATCATCCGCAACATCCTTACACCCGCATGTTGCTGTCCGCCGTTCCCCGCCTGGGGGCCATGTCGGGCAGCGACCTGCCGCAGCGTTTCCCGCTGGTGGATCGCCAGACCGGCGAGGCGCAGCCGAACCCGCAGACGGTCGACACCGTTGGCGGCGACCAGCCGGTACTGGCGGTGAAGAACCTGGTGACCCGCTTTGATATCCGCGCCGGTTTTTTCCGCCGGCTGTCCGGGCGGGTGCACGCGGTGGAAAACGTCTCTTTCGATCTGCGCCCCGGCGAAACGCTGGCGCTGGTGGGGGAGTCGGGCTGCGGAAAATCCACCGCCGGGCGGTCGATTATCCGGCTGGCCGAGGCCAGCAGCGGGGAAATTCTGGTTGCCGGGCAGGATATCCTGCATGCGGATAAACATCACCTGTCCGACCGCCGACGGCAGATCCAGATGGTGTTTCAGGACCCTTACGAAAGCCTCAACCCGCGAATGCGCGTCGGCGACGCCATTGCCGAACCGATGCTGGTTCACGGACTGGCCGAGGCGAAAACCGTGCGCGCCCGTGTCGCGGCCCTGCTGGAACAGGTGGGGCTGCCCGGCTGGATGGCCGAGCGTTTTCCGCATCAGTTTTCCGGCGGGCAGCGGCAGCGGGTATGCATCGCCAGAGCGCTGGCGCTGGAGCCGAAGGTTATTATCGCCGACGAGTCGGTATCGGCGCTTGACGTGTCCGTCAAGGCCCAGGTGATCAATCTGATGCTGGATTTACAGCAGCAGCTGGGGCTTGCTTTCCTGTTTATTTCCCATGATATGGCGGTGGTGGAACGCATAAGCCACCGCGTGGCGGTGATGTATCTCGGGGAGATCGTCGAGATCGGCCCGCGCGCCGCCATCTTCGACAACCCGCAGCATGAGTACACCCGCCGCCTGATTGCGGCGGTGCCGATCCCCGATCCCGACACCCGACCGGTGCGCGCCGCAATGAGCGATGAACTGAAAAGCCCGGTGCGTCCCCCCGATTTCGTCCCTCCGCCGCGGCGCTACCGCGAGGTCTCCCCCGGCCATTTTGTGCAGCTGTGAATAACGGAGCGTATCTCCGCGCAGAGCATTGACAAAGTACGGTACGCTGTTATTAACGCCCCCCCAGCCTCCCCCTTGCCCTGTCTCTTATACACAAATCCAAGGAACCTCTAGAGGCCATGTGTATTCTGGTCTTGGGTTCATTCTTGGTTCTTGGTTCTTGGTTCTTGGTTCTTTGTTTTTTGCTTTTCGTCGGCGTAAGAAATCACGCTGAGGTGGACGCCCCCGCGAATGCGCCGCAGGGAAGCGGCGCAAGCCAGTGCCGCGTCGGACAAAAACGCCGGGAGCGTTTTTGAACAGCGCTTGCGCTGGCCCGGTAGGGCGAGTCTCAGGGATGAGACGAGTATTCCGTCACTGGCGGTTCGGGAAAGGGGGCGACCGCCGAAGGCATCGCGTCAGCGACGTGATTTCAGCCACAGCCCGGGTCCGGAGGGTGGTGGCGCTTGAACCACCCTGCGTCGGGCGCGTGCTGTGACATAGCATAGAAATGACGGCCTTCTAGCGCACGAAATAGCGCTGAACTCACATATACCGTTAACAGTATATGTGACTAAGAGACAGCCCTTGCCAGGGGGAGGTGCGAGCTCCCTCCCCTGCGAAGGGGAGGGTTGGGGTGGGGTTAAACCACGCAGGTTTGTTAGCAAACTGAACGGAGATTATCTCCGTTTTTCAACGTATGGCCGTGCGCCGAACGGCATAGTGCAAAGCGCTTTGCAAACAGCGGTCGTCACCCCGTTCTCTCACTATCCCCGCCTTGTAACCATCTTCCTTATAAATTTATTGCCAGTTTGTTAAATTGTCCGTTTTGTGATCCAGATTGTAGTACTAGATATATAAATGGTACTACAATTAATCTCAAGCAGAAGCAAATTTGGCGGTTATTGTGCAACACTTCGAGGACGCCCAACGGCGCGGCAGGTAAAGTAAGGGCATTACTGGCTACCTGTTTCCATTCCGTTGAGGTGACGATGAATAAGCACGAACTAAGCAAAACCGACCGCATCATTCTGGTCGTTGGTCAGCAGATTGTCGGGGGGAAATATGCGCCGGGAGCGCCGTTGCCGGCTGAAACGGAACTGTGCGAAGAGTTTCAGACGTCGCGCAATATCATTCGGGAAGTGCTCAGGGCGCTGATGGCGAAGCGGCTGGTGGACGTGAAGCGCTATCGCGGCGCGTTTGTGGCGCCGCGCAGCCAGTGGAACTATCTGGATACGGAGGTTCTGCAATGGGTGTTAGCCAGCGATTATGACCCGCGGCTGATCGGCGCCATGAGCGAGGTGCGTAATCTGGTTGAACCGACGATCGCCCGCTGGGCCGCCGAGCGGGCGACGTCGAGCGAGCTGGCGGTGATTGAGTCCGCGCTGAACGACATGATCGCCCATCACCAGGATCGCGATGCGTTTAACGAGGCGGACATCCGCTTTCATGAAGCGGTGCTGGCAGCGGTGCATAACCCGGTTTTACAGCAGCTCAGCGTGGCAATCAGTTCGCTGCAACGCGCGGTTTTTGAACGTACCTACATGCCGGACGTCGACAACATGCCGCGCACATTGCGCGAACACCAGGATCTCTACGATGCCATCCGGCATCAGGATGTTGAAGCAGCGGAGCGGGCGGCTTTGTCGATGATCGCCAGCTCGACGAAACGGTTAAAGGATATTACATGAGCGACAGCTATATCGCGATTGACTGGGGTTCCACCAATCTGCGCGCCTGGCTTTACCTGAACGGCGCCTGCGTCGACAAGACGCAGTCCGAGGCCGGCGTAACGCGTTTAAACGGTCGGACGCCGCAACAGGTTTTTCAGCAAATAGTCACTCCCTGGCGGCGGCATGACGTGCCGGTGGTGATGGCCGGGATGATTGGCAGCAACGCCGGCTGGCTGTCGGTGCCTTACCTGTCATGCCCGACCCGGCTGACGGAGGTGGCGCGCCGCTTGACGCGCGTTGACGCGGCGGAACCGCTGGCGGCGTGGATTGTTCCCGGTTTGAGCATTGAGCGGGAAGATAACTGCAACGTGATGCGCGGAGAGGAAACGCAACTTATCGGCGCCTATCGCGAATGTCCGTCGGCGCTTTATCTGATGCCGGGTACGCATTCGAAGTGGGTGCTGACCGATGGCAGCACCGTGACCGATTTTCGCACCGTCATGACCGGCGAACTTCATCACCTGCTGATAAAGCAGTCGCTGATCGGCATCGGCATCGGCGAGCAGCGGCCTTCCCCCCAGGCTTTTCAGCAGGGGCTGGAGCAGGGATTCGCCGAGGAAAATATTATTCGTTGCCTGTTTGAAACCCGAGCGGCGCACGTGCTGGGGCGGCTGGAAAAAAGCGCCGTCAGCGACTGGCTTTCCGGGGTGCTGATCGGCAATGAGGTGGCGCAGATGCAGCGTCAATATCAGGTCGTCGCGGGTACTTGCGTGACCATTATCGGTAGCCCGGCGCTCACCGAGCGTTACCAGCCGGCCTTACGCCAAGCCGGGCTGCGCTTTCAGTCGCTGGACGGCGATCGGGCTTTTCAGGCAGGTATAAGGAGTATTGTCAATGAGCTGGAATACTAGTCTTCCCTTGATTGCCATTTTGCGCGGCATTACGCCCGATGAGGTGCTGGATCACGTCGCCGCGCTGCTGGACGCCGGATTCGACACGGTGGAAATTCCGCTGAACTCGCCGCAGCCGTATCAGAGCATTCAACTGGCGGTTGAACATTTTGGCGGCCGGGCGCTGATCGGCGCGGGAACGGTGCTGCGGCCGGAACAGGTGGATGAACTGCATAAGATCGGCGCCAAACTGGTGGTGACGCCCAACATCAATCCCGCCGTGATCCGTCGTGCGGTCGACTATGGCATGACGGTTTGTCCGGGCTGCGCGACGGCGACGGAGGCGTTTAATGCGCTGGATGCCGGTGCGCAGGCGCTGAAAATATTTCCTTCCGTCGCTTTCGGGCCGGGCTACATCAAGGCGCTGAAAGCGGTGTTGCCGCCGGCGATCCCGGTGTTTGCCGTCGGGGGCGTTACGCCGGAGAATCTGGCGGATTATCTTGGCGCCGGGTGTATCGGCGCGGGACTGGGCAGCGATCTCTACCGCGCCGGCCAGTCCGTCGACGTGACTGCACGACAAGCTCACGCTTTTGTTAAAGCCTATAAGGATGCTGTTCAATGAAAATTACCAAAATCACAACCTACCGGCTGCCGCCGCGCTGGATGTTTTTGAAGATAGAAACGGATGAAGGTGTTGTCGGCTGGGGCGAACCGGTGATTGAAGGCCGGGCGCGCACGGTGGAGGCCGCCGTGCATGAGCTTTCCGATTATCTGATTGGTCAGGATCCGGCGCGCATAAACGATATCTGGCAGGTGCTTTACCGCGCCGGCTTCTACCGCGGCGGCCCGATTCTGATGAGCGCCATCGCCGGCATCGATCAGGCGTTATGGGATATCAAGGGCAAGGTGCTGGGCGTTCCGGTTTATCAACTGCTGGGCGGTCTGGTGCGCGACAAGATTAAAGCCTACAGTTGGGTCGGCGGCGATCGCCCTTCCGAAGTCATTGCCGGTATTAAAAAGCTGACTGAAATCGGTTTCGATACCTTCAAGTTAAACGGCTGTGAAGAGATGGGCATCATCGATAACTCACGTAAAGTGGACGCCGCCGTGGCGGTGGTGGCCGAGATTCGCGAAGCGTTTGGCAATAGCATTGAGTTCGGCCTCGATTTCCACGGCCGCGTCGATGCGCCGATGGCGAAAATCCTGATCAAAGAGCTGGAGCCCTATCGCCCGCTGTTTATTGAGGAACCGGTGCTGGCCGAGCAGGCGGAGTATTATCCGCGTCTGGCGGCGCAGACGCATCTGCCTATTGCCGCAGGCGAACGGATGTTCTCCCGTTTTGACTTCAAACGCGTGCTGGCGGACGGCGGGCTGGCGATTATTCAGCCTGATTTATCCCACGCCGGCGGGATTACCGAGTGCTTCAAGATTGCGGCGATGGCGGAAGCTTACGATGTCGCGCTGGCCCCGCATTGCCCGTTGGGTCCGATTGCGCTGGCGGCCTGTTTACATCTTGATTTTGTCGCCCGCAACGCCGTGTTCCAGGAACAGAGTATGGGTATTCACTATAATAAAGGCGCGGAGCTGCTGGATTATGTGATTAATAAAGATGACTTCGCCATGACGGACGGTCACTTTTATCCGTTAAATAAACCAGGGCTGGGAGTGGAAATTAATGAAGAGCTGGTGATAGAGCGCAGCAAAAACGCTCCTGACTGGCGTAACCCGGTATGGCGTTATCCTGATGGCGCGGTAGCGGAGTGGTAATTATTTAAGTCGGATCCCCCGAGGTTAGCGCCGGTTAAAATTTAAATCTTGCTCAATATATCAATATATATTGCGAGAGTTATTATATCTGAAAGATTTTAACTGGCCTGAATCAGGGGGCTTGATTTTTAAGTGTTGTTTATTAATAGACGATGCGGATGAATTCGTTTATCACGTTCTCATCTCATTGGTTTATTAAATCATAAGAAGATAAATTTTCAGGAATCACAAGGGACTGTTGTCACTGGTCGTCCATTACGCATTTCGGGGAAAACGAAGGGTAATGTAAAAAGCATAACCACCTGCTGGTGTTGTTTATATCTTTAAAATGGCTGACAGATAATCACTATCGTCAGCGTTATAAAATAAATAGCGATAACAGGAATATAAGATGGATATGACATTAACTGCCCGACCTACAAAACGGCGTTATCTCACATTGCTGATGATTTTTATTACGGTAGTGATTTGTTACGTTGACCGGGCGAACCTGGCTGTGGCTTCGGCGCATATTCAGGAAGAGTTCGGCATTAGCAAGACTCAAATGGGTTATATTTTTTCTGCGTTTGCCTGGACATATACCTTATGTCAAATACCGGGAGGCTGGTTTCTTGATCGGGTGGGCTCAAAGCTGACATATTTTATTGCCATTATGGGTTGGTCGATTGCGACTTTATTACAGGGGTTTGCCACAGGGCTGGCTTCATTAATCGGTTTACGGGCGGTCACCGGATTATTTGAAGCGCCGGCGTTTCCCACCAATAACCGTATGGTAACCAGCTGGTTTCCAGAGCAGGAGCGGGCGTCTGCCGTTGGGTTTTATACTTCCGGACAGTTTGTCGGTTTGGCATTTTTAACGCCGTTGTTAATTTGGGTTCAGGAGCTTCTGAGCTGGCATTGGGTATTTATTATCACCGGCGGGATCGGTATTGTCTGGGCGGTAATCTGGCATTTTGTTTATCAGCCCCCTAAAAAAAGCCGCGGTATCAACCGCGCGGAGTTGGACTATATTTCCGCGGGCGGCGGCATCGTCGATGGCGACGCGCCTTCCGAGAAAAAATCCCGCATGCCGTTGTCCGCGGCCGACTGGAAACTGGTATTTAACCGCAAGCTGGTTGGCGTCTATATCGGGCAGTTTGCCGTGACCTCTACGCTATGGTTCTTCCTGACCTGGTTCCCTAACTATTTGACGCAGGAAAAGCATATCAGCGCCCTGACGGCGGGTTTTATGACGGTTGTTCCCTTCCTGGCTGCGTTTGTCGGCGTTTTGCTGTCGGGATTTGTGGCTGACTGGCTGGTACGTCGCGGTAAGTCGATCGGTTTTGCCCGTAAGACGCCGATTATCTGTGGCTTATTGATTTCAACCTGCATCATGGGGGCCAACTACACCAACGATCCCATCTGGATTACGATGCTGATGGCCGTCGCCTTCTTTGGGAATGGATTTGCTTCCATCACCTGGTCGTTGGTTTCGTCACTGGCGCCGATTCGGCTGATTGGTCTGACCGGCGGCGTATTCAACTTTGTGGGCGGCCTGGGCGGAATTACCGTACCACTGATTATCGGCTATCTGGCGCAGGATTATGGTTTTGCTCCTGCATTAACCTACATTGCCGTGGTTGCCCTGATAGGGGCATTGTCTTACATCTTCCTGGTGGGCGACGTTGAGCGTGTAGGCTAACGCCCGAGCGTAAAAAAACGGACTTCCTCCGGATGGAGGAAAGTCCGTTTAATTTTTTGATTATCCGGCGAGGCCGTTAATTATAGATGACCGCGGTGCATCGCCGTTGGCGCAGGTGACGGTAAACAAACGCCCCGGCGCCCGCCTCAGCTCTGCGAAACTTTCCGCGGCGGAATATACCGATTGGCGACGGTTTCTCCGGACGCTTCCACCGAGCGCAGCGGCGTGGGATGCGCCAGATCGAGATGCGGGAACAGCAGTTCGCCGACCCGGTAGGCCTCTTCCAGATGCGGATAGCCGGAAAGGATAAAGGTATCGATGCCGAGATCGGCGTACTCCTGAATGCGCGCCGCCACCGTCGGGCCGTCGCCCACCAGCGCGGTGCCGGCGCCGCCGCGCACCAGTCCCACCCCGGCCCACAGGTTCGGGCTGATTTCCAGATTGTCCTTTTTACCGCCGTGCAGCGCCGCCATCCGCTGTTGTCCGACCGAGTCGAAGCGGGCAAAGGCGGCCTGCGCGGCGGCGATGGTCTCATCGTCCAGATGTGAAATCAGCCGATCGGCGGCCTGCCAGGCTTCCTCGGTGGTCTCCCGCACGATCACGTGCAGGCGGATGCCGAATCGCACCTGGCGCCCTTTGGCCTGCGCCTTGGCGCGCACCTCGTCCAGTTTTTCCTTCACCTGCGCGGGCGGTTCGCCCCAGGTCAGGTAGAGATCGACCTGATCGGCCGCCAGATCCTGCGCCGCCGCGGACGAACCGCCGAAATAGAGCGGCGGGCGCGGCTGCTGCACCGCGGGATAAATCAGTTTGGCGCTTTTCACCTGAAGGTGCTTGCCGTCAAAGTCGACGGTTTCCCCTTCCAGCAGCCGACGCCAGATATGGGTAAATTCGGCGGACGCCTCGTAACGCTCGTCATGATCGAGAAACACCCCTTCGGCGGCCAGCTCTTCCGGGTCGCCGCCGGTGACCAGGTTGAACAGCGCCCGGCCGTTCGACAGCCGATCCAGCGTGGCGGCCTGGCGCGCGGCAATGGTCGGCGAGATGACGCCGGGGCGCAGCGCCACCAGAAATTTCAGCCGCTGCGTCACCGGGATCAGCGAGGCGGCAACCAGCCAGGAATCTTCGCAGGAGCGGCCGGTGGGCAGCAACACGCCGCCGAATCCCTGCTGCTCGGCGGCCTGCGCCACCTGTTGCAGATAGCCGTAATCCACATGGCGGGCGCCCTCTGAACTGCCAAGGTAGCGGCCGTCGCCGTGGGTGGGTAGAAACCAGAATACGTTAAGGCTCATGGGGTTATCTCCTGAGCGGCGATCGCGTGCGAGCGCCGGAATTAGTGCGTATGGGGATGCCAGACGCGTTGCGCGACATCGACCTTCACCGGCAGCAGCCGGTTTTCGTAAAACAGGTCGGCGGTATATTGCTGGGCTTTGATCGTGGCGGCATCCAGCGGTTTGATGGTGGAGGGCGGACGGTGGCTGAGCGCGGTCTCAATCACCTTTTCCGGCAGGCCGACCGCGTTCGCCAGCAGCGTGACGCTCTGCGCGCGATCGCTCTGCGTCAGCGCATCGGCCTGGGTCAATACCTCCAGCACCTGACCGATAAAGGCGCCGTTTTGTTCGGTATAAGGGCGGGCGGCCAGGTAAAAAGATCCGGTCTTTTTCAGGCCGGTGCCGTCGGCCAGCACCCGGACGCCGCCTTCGACCAGCGCGGCGGAGTAATAGGGGTCCCAGATGGTCCAGGCGTCGACATTGCCTTGTTGAAAGGCGGCGCGGGCGTCTGCCGGGGTGAGGTAGATCGGCTTAATATCGCTGAACGCCAAACCCGACTTTTGCAACAGTTGCAGCAGCGTATTATGCGCGCTGGAACCTTTCTGGAAGGCGATTTTGCGCCCTTTCAGATCGGCGACGCTGTTGATCGGGCTATCTTCGCGCACCAGAATCACTTCGACCAGGGGTTTGGGCGGCTCGACGCCGACGTACAGCAGATCCGCCCTGGCGGCCTGGGCGAAAATAGGCGGAATATCGCCGGTGCTGCCCAGATCGATACTGCCGACGTTAAGCGCCTCCAGCATTTGCGGACCGGCCGGAAATTCAATCCAGCTGATCCTGGTCTGCGGAAAGCGTTTCTCCAGCAGCTGATGGGATTTGGCCAGCACCAGAGGGATGGACCCTTTTTGAAAGCCGATGCGCAACTGCTCCGGCGCCGTGTCCTGCGCGTGGGCGCCGCCGGTAAACAGAGCGGCGAGGGTAATGATTGCCGCGCACGCGCAGTACAGAAACGTGCTGCGTCGTCCTGGGGATCCCGAACCCGGTATAATCGTTGAGTCCTTCATCATGAACAGCGTACCCTTATAACCAAAAATTAAAATAAAGTGATAATGCGCAACATCGAATGGATAACCATAACAGGCGCGGCGAGATTTTTTTAAATCTCAATTTCTGGTTTTTATAGTTAAAAACAGAAAGTGCCACGCGCGGCAACGGTGGCAATCTCTAACGCGTTATTGCAATTTGAAACTCAGGGGAAAGCTGGCCCAGCTATCCAGCGGCGCGCCGTCGCGCTGCGCGGGAACGAACGTCCACTGGCGAACCGCGGCGATGGCCGCCCGATCGAGCATGTCGTAGCGGCTGCTGTTTACAATTTGAATCTCGCCGGGTTTACCGTTTGCCAGCACGCGTACGCGCAGCGTGACGGTTCCTTGCCACTTGCGTTTAAGCGCCAGCGCCGGATAGCGCGGCGCCGGGTTGTTCAAGTGGGCGGCGCTGGCGGAAGCGGGCGTGAGCACTCCCGTCGGCGCGGCCGCCGTCGCCGGGTTTGAGGATGTTGGGGCTGCGCTCGCGCCAGCCGAGGGGGCGTCCGCCGGGGGCGACGGCGTCCGTTGCGGCGCCGGCTTGGGGCGGGCCGTTGCAGTCCGTTTGGGTTCCGGGCGCTTTTCCAGCGGTTTCGGCGGCGCGACGGGTTCAGGCTGCGCCGTTGCCAGGCTGTCCGGCGCCGGTGGTGGTGCGTTTTGTTCCGGCGGTTCCTCGACGGCCGGCGAGGCCGCCTTCGACGCTGCGTCGGGCGTCGGCTCGGCGGCAGCGGCCAGCGCCAGTTCAAGCGTCACCGTGGGGGGGGACTGGGGAATGGTCGGCGTTGATAACGGCGAGGAAATCAGTAAATAGATCACCAGGGCATGCAGCGACGCCGCCAGCAGGACTATCAGGATCTTTTCGCCTTTGCCGCCGATTATTGACGTGGAGGAAAAATGCTTCATGGTTGCGCCCTGACGACTGAGAGGGTTTCTGATGGCGTATCGCGCTGCGGGAAGGTCTCTTCCTGTTGAAGCGGGGGCTCGCCCGCGGCATCGACGGGGTGGTCGCAGGGCGCGATCGGCAGGGTATGGCTGTGCCAGTGCGCCAGATTTTCGTGATGGGTTATGCTAATCACCGTGGTTTCGGGCAGCGTTTCGCGTAGCAACCGATACAGGTGGCTTTCGGTATCCTGATCCAACGCGGAAGTGGCTTCGTCGAGGAAAACGCAGTCAGGGCGTTGCAGCAGCACGCGGGCGAAGGCCAGGCGCTGCTGTTCGCCGGGCGAAAAGCGTTTTTCCCAGGCGTCGGTCTTATCCAACTGCGGCAGGTAGTGCGCCAGCCGCACGCGTATCATGGCGTCGCGGCAGCGCTCGCCGTCAAGAGCGGAGCCCGGATAGCTCAGAATGTCCCGCAACGTCCCGGATGGCAGATAACTCTTTTGCGGCAGGAATAGAGCATGGCCGGCGGGAAAGGAAATTTCGCCGTGTCCGTGGGGCCACAGTCCCGCCAGCGCGCGCAGCAGCGTACTCTTGCCGCTGCCGGAATGGCCGCGGATCACCCAGCTTTCGCCGGGGAAGATAGCGATATCGGGTATGGCGCACAGCGGTGCGCCGTTGGGCAGATGCAGGCACAGGCCGCGAGTGCGCAAGGTGCGTTCCGCCGCCGGCGTCACCCTGATGTTGCTGGACTCCTGCTGAGACAATAGCTGGTCAAACTCGCGCAGCCGTCGCAGCACGGCGCGCAGTAGCGCCAGATCCTGGTAGTTGAACAGAAACCAGGAAAGCGCGGTGCGCAGCCGGGCGAAAGCGGTGTTCATCTGCATCACGCCGCCGATGGTTAGCTGACCGGCGAAGTAGCGCGGCACGGTGAACAGGTAAGAGACGAAACTGCCCGCCTCGATGTAGAACGTCTCGGTAAACGCTACCCGCTTTGAGTACAGCATCAGTCCGCGCCAGTTGTGGGCAATGGCGCCAAAGGCGGCGCGAAAGCGCCGGTTCTCCTCCTCTTCCCCGCGGTAGAAAGCGATTTGCTCCGCATTTTCCCGCATGCGCATCAGCTGATAGCGGAAATCCGCTTCATAGCGCTGCTGCTGATAACCCAGCCCGACCAGCGGGCGGCCGATTTTTTCCATCACCCACGAGCCGAACAGCGCATAGGCGATGCCCACCCACAGCATGTAGCCGGGGATCTCGACGTCAAAACCCAGCAGCGACAGCGGCAAGGTGCCCGACAGCCCCCACAGGATCACCGAGAATGAGATGGCGTTGGCGACGTTGGTGATCAGTTCCAGCAGCAGCTCCAGGCTTTTTTCCGCCAGCAGGCGCAGGTCTTCCGCGATGCGCTGATCCGGGTTATCGGCCTGCGCGCTTTTTTCCAGCCGGTAGTAGGCGCGCTGGCGCAGCCAGCGTCGTAAAAACACATCGACCAGCCAGCTGCGCCAGCGCAGCATAAGCAGTTGGCTGAACCAGACGCTGAACGCCTTGGCCAGCACCGCGATACTGACCAGCAACAGCAGCGTTAGCATCAGCGTTCCGATCGCCTCGCGGCGCTGGTCGACCAGCGCATCGAAAAAATTTCGCTGCCAGTTGCTGATCCCCACCGCCGCATAGACGGTACCCATCTTCAACAGGATAACCAGCGCCAGCAGGCCGATGGCCGACCATTTCTCTTCCGAGCGCCAGTAAGCGCCCAGCAGCATGGATGTCGATATGGGTTTGTTCATTATTTCCTCATATCAACGGGGTCAGAATTTCGCACGCAATGAGAGTGTGAAATTACGCGGAGCGCCGTATATGTTGTAGGTGCCCCGGGTGCCGATGCTCTCATAGTATTTGCGGTCGGTCAGGTTCTCCGCGTTGAGCGACACGGTGAAATTTTTGTTGATAGGGTAGCTGACGGTCGCATTTACCAGCGCGTAGCCTCCCTGTACGCGATCGTCGCCATTTGTTCTGTCCCCGCTGTAGTGGCTGACGGCATAGAGTCCGGCACCGAGGCCAAGGCCGTCCAGCGCACCGCTCTGCACGCGGTAATGGCTCCACAGCTTGAAGCTGTGCTTGGGTTCGTCCAGACTGTAGGCTTCGGTCTCGGTGCCGTCCAGATAGCGTGAGGTCAGGAAAGCATAGCCTGCGGTGATGTCCCAGCCCGGCAGCGGACTGCCGCTGATTTCGGCCTCTACCCCTTCGCTTCTGGCCTTGCCGCCGGCGATGTAGACGCTCTCGCCGTTGTCGTTGCCGTCGGGGTAGTTCGGATCTGATAGCGCCCGGTTGACTTCCTCAACACGGAACAGCGCCAGCGAGGCGTTTAGCGCGCCGTCGTAGAAGCTACCCTTGACCCCGACTTCATACTGTTCTCCCTTGCGCGGATCCAGCGTCGTACCCTGCGCATTCTTTTCGTCGTTGGGAGCAAAGATTTCGGAATAGCTGCCGTAGACGGAGATCTGCGGCGTTAGCTCGTAGATCAAGCCGGTGTAAGGCGTAAACTCGCCGCTTTCCGACAGTGTCTTTTTCCACGTTGTGGGTTCGGCGGGATAAATGTCGCGCTCTTTGACGCTGAAATTGCTGACGCGCCCGCCGACCACCCAGGTGAACGAGTCGAGCACTTTCAGCCGAGTCTGGCCGTAGAAACCGTTCTGTATGGTGCGGGTGCGTTTCCCCTGTGTCGCCACCACATCGTATTGCTGTACCGCGGATGAATCGAACAGACTGATGCCGGGTTGCGATGCCAATGCGCCCCAGGTTCTGCCACCCGTGTACTGTTCCTGATAATCGTCATAGTTGTAGCCGATCAGCGCCTGATGTTCGCGCCCGAACAGTGAGAAGGGGCCGCCGGCGTACAGATCCAGCGCATGGCGGTGATACTCGTAATCGTATTTCCGCACCCATGAATAAGACAGCGTATTGGTATCCGGATCGACGCCTACGCCGCGGGGAGAAATGTCGCTATATGGGGTATCCTTGTTCAGATAGCGGAATTTGCCGGTCAGCGTCCAACCGTTGTTGAAGCGCTGCTCCAACCCCGCGACGTACTCCTGAGTGTGGGTATTGAAGTAGGCCCACTCAGGGGCGGTGTTGAGCGAGCGCGATACGTCCAGCAGCGCGTAGTTCTTTTTACCGTCATAGGATGGCAGGCCGTAAGAGAGTGCATCAATGTTGTCGATCTGATCGGTGAAGGTCAGCGACAGGGTGGTGTCCGGCGTCAGATCGTACTCCACCACGCCGTAGAATACCTTTTTCTCCTGGTGGGTCTTGTCGTAGAAGAAGTCGCGATCCTGCCAGATACCCACCGCGCGGGCGCGCAGGGTACCGCTGTCGTTCAGCGGTCCGGTGACGTCGAGCTCGCTGCGGTAGTTGTCCCAACTGCCCGCGCTCAGGGCGCCGCTGAGGGCGAAATGGTCGCGCGGTTTCTTGGTGACGACGTTCACGCTGCCGCCGGGTTCGCCGCTGCCGCTCAGCAGCGCCGCCGGACCGCGCAGCACCTCCACCCGGTCGTAGATGCCCAGGTCGAACTGTTCCGAGCCGCCCAGGGCGCTGTAGACGGGAACGCCGTCGATGGAAGCATTCAAATGAAATCCGCGGGAACGGAATTGGCTGGTGCTGGTATTGTTCCGCGTGACGGTAACGCCGGTGACCTGCTGCAGCGCATCGTCCAGCGTGGTGAGGTTCTGATCTTCGATGCGCTGGCGGGTGACGACGGAGACCGACTGCGGGATGTCTTTCAGCGCCGTCGGCAGCTTGCTGGCCACGGTGACGTCCTGCGCGGTATAGGAGGCGGTGTCTTCGGTCGGCGCCTGTCCCCAGACCGTGATGCCTTTAAGCGCAACGGCGTTATTGCCTTCCTCGGAGGGGGTATCAGTTGAGGAGACGGTGGCGGAAAAGGCGGTTTCGGCGCCGAACAGCAGGCCGGATACCAGCATCGCCGTCGTGCTCAGCCGGAACGTTTTCGATCGCCTGTTATGGCGTATGGCGGAGAATGTCATTATTTTCATCCCTTGTCTGCGTGAGTAATATTTTATAATCAATTGGTTGTATTGATTTTTGTTCATATCGCATGAACATATTTGCCATTTTTGTTATCTTATAAACCCCATGGGGGTATATGAAAATCGATCTGATGCTAGAAAGGATGGCGCAGTATTAAAAATGATTTTTTTGGATATATTTTTATCAATTTTGTAATGAGAGTATTTATCTTATTGAAAATAAAACATATCTAAATTTGTTATATCGAATTCTGATAATAATACCCATGTGGGGTATAAAATTTTTAGCAGCAGGGGTATTTTATCGGCAGCCGACAAGACCGATAAAGGACGGTCTTTTTACCGGGAGCCGAAGGATAACAACACCATGACCAACAAGAGCGAGACCCTCTCTTTTCATCTGCCGATAGGCGGTATGTCTTGCGCGGCCTGCGCCGCACGCATCGAACGCGTCCTCAACCGCCTGCAGGGCGTGGAAGCCAACGTTAATTTCGCCAGCGAGCGCGCCAGAGTCCGTTTGCAACCGCAAACCAGCACCTCGCATGAGGTGGTGGCGGCGATACAGAAGCTGGGATTCGAGGTGGTGGAGCAAAACCTGACGCTGGAGTTAACCGGCCTGAGCGGCGAAAGTTGCGCGCAGCGTATCGAGGCAGAACTTAATGCGTTGGAGGGCGTGCACGCCACGGTGCGGTTTGCCAGCGGACGCGCCGTGGTGCGCTACGTTCCGGGCCTGATCAATCCGGAGCGGATAGTGCGTCTGATTGAACGCGGCGGTTATCTGGCGCAGGTAATTGATGAAGGGCGACGCGGCGCCGAGCGCGAACGGCGTGAAAAGACGTGGCGCCGCGAACGGCGAGAATTCCTGATCGCCGCCGTATTGACGCTGCCTTTGATGATTGAAATGGCGGCCATGTTCTGGGGGCAGGGGCATATGCTGCCCGGCGGGCTGCAATGGCTGCTGGCCACGCCGGTCCAGTTCTGGAGCGGCCGTCATTTCTATCGCCGCGCCTGGAGCGCATTGCGCAACGGCTCGTCGAACATGGATGTGCTGGTCACCCTGGGAACCAGCGTCGCCTACCTTTTCAGCGTCTTTACGCTGCTGACCGACGCGCACGGCCACCTCTATTTTGAGGCCAGCGCGGCGATTATCACCCTGGTTTTACTGGGCAAGCTGCTGGAGGGGCGGGCGAAAGCGAAAACCGGCGCGGCGATAGAAGGGCTATTGAATCTGCAGCCGCCCATCGCCCATGTGGAGAGCAACGGCGTGCTGGAGGATCGCGATGTGGCTGCTCTGCGCACCGATGACGTTTTTGTGGTGCGGCCGGGGGAGAGCATCCCGGTGGACGGGGTGATCCTTGACGGACTGTCCGAGGTGAACGAATCCATGCTGACCGGAGAGAGCGTCCCGGTGGTTAAAGGCGTGGGCGCCGATGTGTATGCGGCGACCCTGAATCAAAACGGCGTACTGCGCGTCAGGGCGACCGGCGTGGGAAGCAATACGGCGCTTGCCCGCATTATTCGCATGGTGGAGGACGCGCAGGGTTCAAAAGCGGCGGTACAACGCCTGGCGGATAAGATTTCCGCGGTGTTTGTACCGACGGTGGTCGGCATTGCGCTGCTGACGTGGCTGGCGCACTGGCTTATCAGCGGCGAGTTCGCCGCCAGCCTGGTGAGCGCCGTCGCCGTACTGGTCATCGCCTGCCCTTGCGCCTTGGGGCTGGCGACGCCTACGGCGATTATGGTGGGGACCGGGCAGGGCGCGCGTTCGGGGATTCTTTTCCGCAACGCCAATGCGCTGGAACAGGTCCAGCGCCTGCAGGTTCTGGTTGTTGATAAAACCGGGACGGTAACCGAAGGAAAACCGGCGGTGAGCGATGTACTGCCGCAAGAAGGGGTAACCGAGTCGGCGCTGCTCCAGGTGGCGCTTTCTCTGGAGCAGCATTCGGAACATCCGTTAGGACGGGCGCTGGCGCATTATGCCCGCGCGGCGGGCGTGGAGGCGGCGGCGGTAAGCGCCTTTCAAGCCGTTATCGGCCGGGGTGTCAGAGCCGAAGTGGGAGAGGATGAGTGGCTGCTGGGCTCGCCGGCATTTCTGGCCGAACGGGGCGTCGCCGTCGATAATCAGCGCATCGCCGCGCTGGAAGCGCAGGGCAAAACGGTGATTGCCGTGGCGACCGGCCTGCGGCTGCTGGGGTATATCGGCCTGGAGGATCGCCTGCGGGAAGACTCGCGCGACGCGGTGCGCGCTTTGCAGGCGCAAGGGATCGAGGTGGTGATGCTGACGGGGGACAACCCGCGCGTCGCCGCGGCTATTGCCGCGCAGCTGGGAATCCGGCGGTTTATCGCCCAGGTATTGCCGGAACATAAGGCGGCGGAAATCGAGCGCATACGGGCCACCGGGCGTTGCGTCGGCATGGTCGGGGACGGCATCAACGATTCGCCCGCGCTGGCGGCGGCGGACATTGGCTTCGCCATCGGCGCCGGTTCGGACATCGCCCTGGATACGGCGGACGTGGTGTTGATGAGCAACCGGCTAAGCAGCCTGATTGACGCCGTCAGCCTGTCGCGCGCCACGCTGCGCAAGGTCAAACAGAACCTGTTTTTTGCTTTTTTCTACAATGTGCTGGGTATTCCTCTGGCGGCGTTGTCGTTACTCAATCCGGTTATTGCCGGTACTGCTATGGCGCTCAGCTCGATTTCCGTGTTGAGCAATTCACTGTTGCTACGTTACTGGAAGCCGACGCGGCGTGACTGAGCCCGGCCCGTACAATGCGAAATGGAGAGTACTTTATGTCCTATGCTACAATCAACGTCCAAGGGATGGCCTGCGGCGGTTGCGCCAGTAAGGTCAAGAATGCGTTAGGCGCGCTTAATGGTGTTCAGGGTGTGGAAGTCACGCTGGAAACCGGTCTGGTCAACGTGGAGTACGATGAGACAGAAAAAGCCAATCCGGACGTCTTCCGCGACACCGTCGAAGGTCTCGGCTTTGACGTCGTCGCGTAAGTGCGAGTTTTGCGCCGCCTCCGACGAGGCGGCGAATAATGTCGACGCGCGTGATGAGCGCCGGGTGGTTCAGCCGCGTAAAAAGGCGCTGCTGAACCGGCTGAGCCGCATTAACGGCCAGGTTAACGGCATTGCGCAGATGATTGAGCAGGATCGTTATTGCGTCGACATCCTCAACCAGATTTCCGCTGCGCGTTCCGCGCTGAACGCGGTGGCGAACCAATTGCTTGCCGACCATACCAACGGCTGCGTGCGCAAGGCCGTGCTGGAAGATGGCGGCGAGGAAGCGATTGCCGAATTATTGCAGGTGATCCAGCGTATGCGCTGAGGGCGTGAAGCCCCGGCATGCTATCCCTGCTAATATCCTCCCTCGGATTTATGCGCTGCCTTGATATTTAGCCTGCTGATATTAAATACAAATTCACTGTTTAAGCCGTTCACCCCATAGCGTAAGAAATTACGCTGAGGTGGGCGACCCCGCATGCCAGTGCCGGGCAGGACGCCCGCCATAAAAAATCGTCGGGAGCGATTTTCAACGCCGCTAGCGGCGGCCCGAAGGGCTGAGGGATCCCCAGAAAATAATTAAGTATTGTTTGATAAATCATCTTAGATAACAGGATGCTGTTTTTTAAAGGTTTTCCTTCGCGTAAAAAATCGCGCTGAGGTGGGCGTGACCGCCGGGTGAGCGGCTGGGACGCCGCGAAAGCCAGTGCCGCGCCGGGAGCGCGTCAATGGCGGCCCGACCAGCGGTCACGAACGCCGAAGGCATCGCGTAGCGACGCGATTTCGCGAAAAGCCTGGGGCCACGGGGCGGCGGCGATTGAGCCGCCCCGTGTCGGGCGCGTGCTGCAACGGTGGCAGAAATCGACTGAGGTTAGTGCGCACGAAACCCTCACTGCGCTTACAGACATTCCTTACCCTGATTTCTGGGGATTCCTCAGCCCGAAGGGGGGCGGGCAGGACGCCCGCCATAAAAAAACCGGCTTGTCCTGATGAGGAGACAAGCCGGAAGAGGGTAATAATGATGCAGGTCATTATTATTAGTTGTAGATTACCGCCGTACCGCGCAGCAGGTCATTACCGGTTGCGGAGGTGATGGTATAAGCTTGCGCTCCGGCTTTTTCCGCCTTTTCCGCCAGTTGCGATTGCAGAGAGCTAAGGTCTCTGGCGCCCGTTACCGAGATAACGCCCAGTTTCTGATGCTGTTGGGCCTGCTGGGCGGAGATCTGTTCAGCAGCGGAAGCGCCAAAAGAAACGGTAGCCAGTACGATGGCGGCGGCGATGGTTTTTACGTTTTTCATAATGTCTTATCCTGTTATGAGTGATAAAGAGAAAGGTTGTCGCCTTTCGGTAGAGAAGATGTTACGCCAATGATAATGAGTTGGAAAACGGATGTTATTGATGTACTTGTTCTGTTTTTTTGAATGAGATTTTATGGGGTATATTTATTTTTTATGTTATTAAAACAATGAGTTATACATAAATCTGAATTTTATTTACAATATACTGACATATATTGCCTGACTGTGGTGATTTCTTTGGGTAATGAATTTCAACTGACGTTTAATGCTGCTGGTCATCAACTTACCAATATTAATATCTGGTCATGTGATGGAAATTGGTTGATCTATGATGTTCGTCCTTATGGATCTTCATTCACTGGCTTGACTATTGAGCGGGTCAACGTCCATACCCGGGAAAGCGAGGTTATTTATCGGGCCAGGGATGGAGCGAAGGTGGGCGTCGCCACCTGTAGCCCGGTGGAGCCGCTACGCTATGCGTTTATCCATGGGCCGGAAAATCCGGACGACCGCTGGCAATATGATTTCCATCACCGGCGCGGGGTGATTGTCAGCGACAGCCGGCGCGACCGCGCGACGACGCTGGATGCTTTCTCCATTACGCCGCCCTACCAGGCGGGGGCGCTGCGCGGTGGTTCGCACGTTCATGTGTTCAGCCCGGACGCCAGCCGACTAAGTTTTACCTATAACGATCATGTGCTGCATGAGTCCCAGCCCTCGCTGGATTTACGCAATGTGGGGGTGGGGGTGCCGCTACGGTCGGTGTCCGTCGCCAAACGGCATGCGCGCGAGTATGACGGCAGCCACTATTGCGTGCTGGTCAGCCGCACCACGCCGCATCCCCGGCCCGGCAGCGACGATATTAACCGCGCTTATGAAGAGGGCTGGGTGGGCGCGGCCGGGTATCGGCGGCGTGACGGCGCGCGGCAACGCTGGGCGCTGGCTTTTATTGGCGATACGCTCTCGTCCGCCGGCGAGAAAGTGCCGGAAGCGTTTATTGTCGATCTGCCGGAACGGCTGGCCGATTACGCGCGGGAGGGCGACGCGCCGCTGGCGGGCACGCCGACCGCCATGCCCGCGCCTCCCTTTGGCGTACGGCAGCGCCGGTTGACGTTTACCCATCATCGTCGTTATCCCGGGCTGGTGAGTCAGCCCCGTCACTGGTTGCGTACATCGCCGGACGGCAGCGAGATTGCCTTTCTGATGAAAGACGACGCGGGCGTGGTGCAACTGTGGACCGTCTCCCCCAACGGCGGCGAGCCCCGGCAGGTTACCCGCGCTGAATACGGCGTGCAGTCCGCGTTTAACTGGCACCCGCAGGGCGGTTCGCTGGCGTTTGTCGCCGATAACAGCATTATGCTGTGCGATGCCGCCAGCGGGGAGTTGGTGCGCCTGACCGCCCGCACCGAGCGGGCGCCCAGCGCCGATGCGGTGGTATTTTCACCGGACGGCCGGCGTATCGCCTATATGCGTGAAATCGACGGGTTCAATCAGATCTTTATCGTGGCGGCGGACGCGCTCACTCCTCGCCGCTCTGCGCCAGCTCGGCAAGGGTGATCGGTTTCAGGGGAAAGCGGGCGCGCTGGTAGCCCACCTCCGCCATCGCGCTTCCCTGGGCGTCGGCCAGCAGCCGTGCCGCGTTCTGCCCGCACATCCGCCCCTGACAGGGGCCCATGCCGCAACGGGTAAACGCCTTAAGCTGGTTGGCGCCGCCGCAGCCTATTTTGGCCGCCGCGCGGATCTCGCCGGCGCTGACCTGCTCGCAGCGGCAAATCGTCACGCTGTCCTCCGGCTGGTAAGCGGCCGCCGGCACCGGGTAGAGGGCGGCGAGAAACGGCCGGATCGCCAGCTGGTTGCGCAGCGTCGCCAACAAAGGGCCCGCCGTTTTATCCCGCTCCTGAAGAGTGATGACGCCCGCTGCGCGCAGTATGTCCAGCGCGGCGATATGTCCGCTCAGTTCGGAGGTCTCCGCGCCGACGATGCCGCCGGCGTCGCCGGCGATGTACACCCCCGGCAGGCTGGCGCGCCGCCACTCATCCAGTTCCGGAAACCAGTACTGCTGCCGATTATCCCACTGCAGGCGACAACCCAGCGCATTGGCCAGTTGGACGGCGGGCGTGACGCCAATATGCGTCAGCACCGCAGGGGTCGCCAGCCGGCGCGTTTTCCCGCGCCGGGTGAAGCGCACGGCGCTGACCTGCTTGTCGCCTTCAATCGCCAGATTATCGACGCCGGAAAAATAGGGAATGCCGGCGCGTTTTATTTCCCGCAGCAAGCGCCAGCCTTTATACAGATAGCCGGGCGTGTGGCGCAGCGCAGCGGGCAGCAGCGGTAGCGCGTTGAGATAGTGGCGCGGCGCGGTGGTGTCCAGAATGGCCTGAATCCGCCCTCCGGCGCGTATCACCTGGGCGGCGAACAGCAACAGCAGCGGGCCGTTGCCCACCAGCACGCTGGGCGACGGCGGCAGCAATCCGGCGGATTTCATCAGCAACTGCGCCGCGCCCACGGTCATGGCGCCCGGCAGCGTCCAGCCCGGCATCGGAAAGGTGCGCTCCTGCGCGCCGACGGCCAGCAAAATAAAGCGCGCCTGAATCTGATGATTGCGGGTGACGGCGCCTTTTTCCAGCAGGAACGCCTGTTTTTCCGGCGTAATTTGCCAGACCAGCGTATTGGGTAGATAGCGAATATTCGGGGAGGAGGCCGCGGCGGCCAGCCGGCGGCCGGCGGCGTACTCCGCGCCGAAAATCGCCTCCGCGTTGCCGACGGGCGAGCGGGTGACGTTACGGTAAATTTGTCCGCCGGGCAGGGGGTTTTCATCCGCCAGCCAGACGGAAAGCCCGGCCTGGCTGGCTTCCTGCGCCGCTTTCAACCCCGCGGGGCCGGCGCCGACGATCAGCAGGTCAACGACGTTGCCTGGCGCGTCATGGTGGGCGTTGTCGCGGCCGTTCATTGCACCGCCCTTGCGCCGTGCGTAAACGCGATGCGCATACCGGCGCGTACCTGCGTCATGCAGGCCTGAACGTGCGGCACGTCGTCCACCGTGACCCGGCATTCGAAACAGCTGCCCATCATACAGAAAGGACCGCGCGGCTGGTCGTCAATGGCGGTGGTGCGGCAGGCGGTAAAGCCGTTGGCCAGCAGCGCCGCGGCGATGGTCCAGTCCGGGCAGGCCAGCAGGGCGTTGCCGTTAACCCAGATGGTGACCGAGCGGGGGTTAGCCGACGGCAAGGGGTGAAAGTGCAAATCGCTGGACATTGAATGCCTCAAAAAGATGATCAAGTTTCCCGCCGAGGATCCACCCCGGCAGGATAGTGCTGTGCAACGCGGCCAGCGTGACGCCGCTGTGGCAGGTGACGGCAAACGCGCCGGGATGGCTGGCGGAGGTATCGTAAACCGGCAGGCCGTCGGGCGTCATAATACGCAGCGCCCCCCAGGTGCGGACGATGCGCGCGTCGGCCAGCGCCGGAAAGGCCGTCAGCGCCCGCCGCGCCATACCGCGCAGGATCTCCGGCCGGGTGTCGTTGTTCAGCCCCACATGTTCATGGGAGTCGCCGATCATTACCGTGCCTTCCTGGGTCTGGCGCAGCATATTGCTGGGATAGTCAATCAGCGGCGCCAGGCGTTCGGTGACCATCACCTGTCCGCGCACCGGTTCTATCGGGATGGTTAATCCCACCTGCGCCCCCAGCCGGGTATTCTCCAGCCCGGCGGCCAGCACCACCCGCGCGGCGCGTAAGTCGCCGCGCGAGGTGTGAAGGATAAAGCCGGCGGCATCGCGCTGGATCTCGCTGACCGGCGCGGCCGGGAAATAGCGTCCGCCCGCCTGTACAAACGCCTGCGACAAGGCGCGCAGCGTCAGCAGCGGGTTGGCGTGGCCGTCATGGGGCGAATAGATGGCGCCGGCCACCTGCGGCGCAATGGCCGGGACGCGCCGGCGCAAGGTCGCCGCGTTCCAGACCTGATAGCTGAAGCGCGGGCTGCCCTGCTGTAACTGCCGCATGGCCCGTTCGGCCTGCGCCAGCGCATCAGGGGTAAGACAAATGTTTAAACCGCCGGGACGGCGAAAACCGCAGTCGATGCCGGTTTTCGTTTGCAGACCCTGGGCGAAATCCTGCCATTGCGCGGAGGCAAGGCGGGACAATTCATTATACGGCGGGCAGGTCAATCCTTTACCCTGCACCCAGACCAGTCCGAAATTGCCGCGCGACGCCCGGAAGTCGCCGTCGCCGCCGTCGCAAACGGCCACGCTGATCTTTTTCTGGCTCAGGCCGTAGGCGATGGCGTGACCCACAATGCCGCCGCCGATAACCACAACGTCATAGCGCTGATTCATAGCTGACCGTTATTCCTGTGGCGAGCGGCGGATAGTCCGCTCGCCCGGTATGATCACAGGCACCATTTTTCACCGCCGTCGTAGCGGCGGGGCCGTAGCGCCGCCTGAAACCAGTTCACCAATGTTACGGTATCGAATACCGGCAGGCCGAGATGCGCATGCAACGAGGCGCTAAACGGCGCCAGGTTGGTGCATTCCAGCACCAGCGCGCCGCTATCGGGAAAGCGCGCCAGCGCCTGCTCGGCGGCGCGCAACACCTCGCGCTCCAAAACCGCGTAGGGCACGCCGTCATCCCCCGAACGGATGGAACGGACGAATTCCGAGTCCGGCGGCATGCCGGCGACGGCGGCCTGCGGATCGATACCGACCCTGGCCAGATAATCGCCCCGCAGCGTGCTGTCGTCAAACGTCAGAATCAACGGCTGCTTGCCCGCGGGCAATAATCGCTGTACCAGCGGGTATTGCAGCAGGCTGCTGGTGACGAGCGGCACCGGCGACCAGGCGGCCAGCTCCTGTTGGTAATAGGAGAGATAGCCGCAGCTGGTGGTCAAGCCGTCAACGCCCTCGTCAATCAGCGATTGGGCGGCGCGTTTAAACGGCTCCAGCAGATCGTGCTGCTGGAGGTGCCCCATCCGCTGGGGAATGGCTTCTTCCACCACGCGGTAGCGTACCGGAAAGGACCAGGTATCCGCATTGCCGATATCGCCGAGGTAACGGCGGAAATGCGTTTTTACCATCAGGATCCCCACGGTGGCCGGGGCGGCGCTGCTATGACGGGTATGATGACTCATTGTAATCTCTCTGGTGCGGGTATCAGTGCGGCGATGCGCCGATCAGCGATTCCAGTATCTGCTGCAAAATCTGCTGCGAGGTGGCGAAGTTGAGCCTGACGAACGCTTCTCCGCCCGGGATAAAGTTTTCTCCGCCGCTGAGCGCCAGCCTGGCGTGTTGCAGATAGTGGCTGCCCGCCGGCGCGGGTAGCGATAGCGCGCCGAGGTCGAGCCAGGCGAAATAGGTGGCCTGCGGCGCGTGGACCCGTACCGCGGGAAGCGCCTGCCGCAGGGTGGTAACCACCTGTTCGCGGCGTTCAAACAGGTAGTGACGCAGCCCGGTCAGCCAGGGTTGTCCGCGATCCCAGGCCGCCATGGTGGCGTCGATGCCGACGCCGGAAGGGTAGCCCAGCGTTTTGGCGGGGATCTGCCGGGTGAAGCGCTGTTTAAGCGCGCCGTCGCCAAAGTACATCAGGCCGCAGCGTAGTCCGGCGATATTAAAGCTTTTGCTGGCGGAGTTAAGGGTCACGGTGCGGGCCGCCAGCGCCGGGCGCAGCGAACCGAACGGAATATGCCGCCGGCCCGGCAACACCAGGTCGGCGTGGATTTCATCGGCGATCACCAGCAGATTATAGGCTTCCGCCAGGGCCGCCAGCTTTTCCAGCTCATCGCGGCGCAGGGCGCGCCCCGTGGGGTTATGCGGATTGCACAGCAGCAGAATGCGCGTGTCGGCGTCGATCTGCCGTTCCAGATGGGCGAAATCGATTTCGTAACCCTGCCCGTTATCCACCAGCGGGCTGGCCTGCAGGCGGCGGCCGGTTTCCTCGACGGCCTGATAAAAGGGCGGGTAGGTCGGCGTCTGCAACAGTATGCCGTCGCCGGGCCGGCTGAACGCCTGTATCAGCAGGTAAACCGCCTGCACCAGTTCATTCACCGCCAGGACGTTTTCCGCATCGGTTTCCCAGGCGAAATCCCGCTGCGTATAGCGGCTGAAAGCGCGGGCCAGCGCATGTTCGGCACGGCCGCGCTGCCGGTAGGGATATCCCGTATCCTGATCCTGATACCAGTGGCGCAGCACATCGGTAATGGCCGGGGCCGGAGCGAAATCCATTTCCGCCACCCAGGCGGGCAGAACGTCGAGCGCGTAGTGTTGCCATTTCATGCTCTGCCGGCGGCGCAGGGCGTCGAGCGACAGGATATTCTGCTCGGCGAATTGCTGAGCCAGGCGCGAGTCGAACGGCGCGCTCATCTCAGCGGGCGTCCAGATAGGCTTCGGTATTGGGCTTAACGCCAAGCGCGCTATTCAGGCGGTTGCTGTAATTGAAATAGCTGGCGATGGCGGCGGCGTCGAGAATATCGCGTTCGCTCAGCCCCGCCTGGCGTAATGCATCCAGATGGGCGGGTTCGATATCCTGCGGAGCCTGGGTGATTTGCCGGGCATAATCGGCCAATGCCCGTTCGCGGACGGTGAGCGGCGCATGGCGATAGTTGACCTCGACCTGGCCGACCCATACCGGGTCGCCGCTGATTTGGCGTAACGTCGCGGAATGGGCGAATACGCAGGGCGCGCAGCGATTCTCCACGCTGACCACCACCGCGATCAATTCCCTTTCCCGCGGCGTCAGCCCGCTCTCTTGCGGTTGATTCAACGCTCTGCTGAGCGCATCCTGCGCAATCAGCAGGGGGGGATTATGTGCCAGAATCAGCTGGGTGTTGCGGCGATGACCGACGTTGGCCGCCGTGCGCTCGATAATTTCCAGGACTTCGCCCGTTAACGGTGCTTCCGCCAGTTTAAGCCATGAAAGAGAAACCGGTTTTTTGTTGCCGGGCTTGCTCATGGGAAATTCCTTCTGTTTTTTGACGTTGACAAGCCAGCAGGCGTTGGCTAAGTTGCTGTCAAATTAACAAATATATATTTTATATTGTATAAACTTTATCAGCTATCCATTCCCATTTATTGCATATGCGGCGTGGCTTTTCCGGCGGCGGTCAACGGCGTCGGGAGACTGGAATGCTGGTCGCATTGAGGGCGCTATGGCACAGATAAATGACTCACAGCGGGATGGCGCAGTCACGCTTCCTGCGACAACCGTGGACCGTCGTCCGCTTACCGATCAGGTGGCGGACTATGTGCGGGATCTGATTATTCAGGACATTCTGAAACCGGGGGATCCCATCAATGTGCAATCGATTTGCGAAACCCTGCAAATCTCCCAAACGCCGCTGCGCGAGGCCCTGAAAATGCTCGCCGCCCAGCGTTTGGTGGATATGAAGCCCAACAAGCGGGTGGTGGTGGCGTCGCTCGATGGGCGGGAAGTGGAAAACATGCTGGTGGTGTACACCGAAATGGAAAAACTGGCGGGACGGCTGGCGGCGCAGCACGCCACGACGGCCGATATCAAGGTGCTGCAACAGCATGAGCAGGCGCTGATGGCGGCGTTCGAGGCCGGCGAATCGCTGCGCTATTTCCACGCCAATCAGGCCTTTCATCTGGCGCTGGTGCGCGCTTCGCACAATGAGGCGCTGGTGGAAGTGCACGCCAATCTTAATGCCCGTCTTTACCGCACCCGCTTTAAAGGCAACCAGCTAAACCATCGCCGCGGCGACTGGCAGGTGGTGGCCGAAGAGCACGGCGAGATCCTGCGGGCGATTATCGAGCAGGACGGCGAACGCTGCGCGGCGCTGTTGTCGCAGCATCTCAACGGCGCCCGTTTCTCGCTGCGCGAATAGCCGGTTTTAATCCTGCCCGGATCGGCCCTGTTCCCTAAGCCGATCCGGGCGGCGTTTCTCAGCGTTTCGGCTCCACCCACACGCCGGACAGATTCCCTTCGATACCGTCGGCCGTCAGCGAGTGATCGTGCACGCGCGGGTTGTAAATGGTGATGAACAGCGGCGACAGCAGGTTGATATCCGGCGCGTCGCGCATGACGATGTGCTGAAATTGCTTAAATTGGGCGACGCGCGTCGCCGGGTCGTTTTCGGTCTGCGCCGCTTCCAGCAGTCTGTCCACCTCCGGGTTATGGTAGTGAGAGGCATTGGAGAAAGGCAGCCCGATGCGGAAGTTTTTCGACCAGTAAAGCCGCTGCACGCCTACCGTCGGGTCGTACAGGTTGGCGAACATGTTGATCGACAATGAGAAATCACGATCGGTATATACCCGTTTGGTATGGGTTGAAATATCCGCCGAGCGCAATGTCGCCGCCACGCCGATTTTCGCCAATGACGAGCGGGTAAAGTCGGCGATGCGACGGAAAGCGTCGTCATAGGTGTTGTAGTCGAGGGTAATGCGGAAACGCACGCCGTCCGCCCCGCGCGGGTAACCCGCTTCATCCAGCAGGCGATTGGCCTCGTCGATATCGAACGGATAAGGCGACGGCGCCGGATCGTGGAAGGTTTTCAGTCCCGGCGCGATAGGGGACGCGGTGACCACGCCATGACCGAAATAGGCCACCCGCAGCAGGGCGTCGCGATCTATCGCGTGTGAAAACGCCTGCCGTACCTTGAGCTCCTTAAAGTGTGGGTCGTCCAGATTGAATTGCAGCGCCGCCACGCTGTAAGAGTAGTTGTTCCCTTTGGTTTCAAAGCCCAGCTTGCCTGCTTCTTTCAGCCGTTTGATATCGCTCAGCGCCACCGGAGTACGGTAGGCGATATCGGCTTCGCCCGTTTCCAGCGCCACCGAACGCACCACCGCATCCGGCGAGAATTTGACAATCAGCTGGTCGATATAGGGTTTCGGGTTATCCCAGTAGTTTGGATTCCGTTTGTAGACGATATGGCTGCCGCGCACCCATTCGCTGAACACGTACGGACCGGTACCGACGGGGGCGTTGTTATTGGCGCTTTTCAGCGCATCGGCGCCCGCTTTGTCATAAAGATGTTTGGGAATGATGGGGGTTTCCCCGGCGGCGAACGCCCTGAGCAAATAGGGCGCCGGATGGGAAAGCTCGAATACCGCGGTTAGCGGATCGGGGGTTTTGATGTCCGCGACGTTGGCGAAGGTGCTGCTGGCGCGCGGATGCACTTTTTTCAGTAGCTGGATGGAGTAAGCGACGTCCGCCGAGGTGAAATCCTGGCCGTCATGCCACTTCACCCCTTCGCGCAAATGAAAGGTGTACCTTTTTCCGTCGGGACTGATCTCCCAGGAGGTGGCCAGCTGCGGCAGCGGGTTGAGATCGTAGTCATAGGTCAGCAATCCTTCGCTGACTTTGCCGCTGACGGCGATCGCCGGCTGCGCCACCGTGGCCAACGACACCAGCGTGGACGGTTCGCTGGATAATATCAGCGTGAGCGTACCGCCCCGTTGCGGCGTTGTTGCCGCTGCCGCCTGAAAATGCGCCGTCGCCAGGCTTAAAGCCAGCAACGTGTATCGTCCCCAGAGAGACATCCGATTGAACCATGACATAAAACCCCCTGATAAATATCGTTCTGTCCCTTGGCATCATGGCGTTGCGGCCTGGCAGGCGGGCAATGCCGGTTGCGTTGGGTATCGTTGTCGTTGGTGTGTTTACGAACAGGATTCAACCTAACAAATATATATTTTATATTGTATAAACTTTATGGGATAAGGATTCTCATAAACCGCAAATGGATGCCGGCCTCGCGGCGACGGCCGGCAAGAAGCCGCTTATCAGTGTGGAACGCTATAGCCTAAACGTGTGGATTTGATGGATGATTGGACGTGCATTATGTGAATGGAGGTTAGCCAGATCTATAGTAGAAACAGTGATAATCTATTCCTGTTATTGATTCACTCGGCTAATTTATTGGCTTTACTATGACTGGAGTCGGCAATGATAGTAAGAACATGGCATGGATGTGTGCCACAGAAGCACGCAGAAGGCTTCGCAACTCATCTTCAGTTAACGGGAGTCAAGCATTCGCAAGGCATCAAAGGTAATCAGGGGGCGTTTGTTAAACGGGTCACACAAGGACAGTGGGAGCATTTTTTCCTTGCAACTTACTGGACTGATATTGATGCAGTTAAAGCTTTTGCTGGTGAGGATTATCATATCGCCGTTACCTACCCTGAAGATGATAAATTTTGCCTTTTGTCTGATCCTTACGTTTTTCAGCATGACGTTCAGGCTATACAGCAGTTGTAAATATAAGTGAGTATCGCCTAATGCTGCAATGGTGGGCTGATTTTCTGGATGCTAACCGTGAAGGGATGGTTAGGCCGTTTGAGTTTGCGCAGAAGGGATAACGCATCAAATTGCCGGAAGCATAAATAGAGAAACCTGTTAGCCGCTGCGTGATCTGAGCCTATTTGACTTTTTACCCAAAACAGAGTAATAAAAGGTATTACTTTTTATTACCTAGAATGACACTGTGGGGTTAACATGGCAGTCTCCGTAAAACTTGATACCCAACTTGAGGAAAGGCTTGCACGCTTGGCGGCTAAGCGCAAGAGAACAAAACACTATCTGATGAAGCAAGCTATTGTTTCCTATGTTGATACAGAAGAACAGAAAGAACATTTACGCCAGCAGGCACAGTCTTCCTATGCAAATTACCTCAACACAGGCAATCATTTAACGGGTAAAGAAGTCGTTGATTTTCTGCGGAGTGGCAAAAGCGGGGATCTTCCTGAATGCCACAAGTGATCGTTACGGAAAAGGCTCGGCAAGGTATTAATCGCTGTCTGGCCTTCCTCGAAAATAATTCCGCAGGCTACGTCATTAACGATGTTAAAAACGCCATCGCTGACAGTCTGGACAACCTTGAAAAAGGGCTGGGTACTGGTTTCATCTCTGATGAAGAAGAGGAAGATGATTTTTTATACGAAGTGATTATACCTTATGGTGATTCGGGCTATGAATACTGTTATTTCATTGATGCTCTGGGACGCTATATTGCAGTCGGTTTTAAGCACCAAAAGGAAAATGATTATTACTGAATCCCAACCGTTAAAACATGATCCTACCCAGCATATATGGACACGCAACTAAGTGAGTAAACTCATTACCAGAAGAGGTCCACATGACAAAATCAGTATCAATCAGCAAGAAGCTGCGTAAACAGCACACACCCAAACTTTGACAGGGAATAACTTAAAATTGATTGGTTTATCAATATCTTATGGTAATTTCCCCATTTTTAACGGGGGTCAATAAGTAGAGTTATGCAGCACGTAACACATGCTGCTTTGGGGTATATCCGCCCAACGCCATATTCGGCCTTTCGTGATTATAAAACCACTGCCATTCTGTTGCGTATCGTTGTAATTCGTCCAGTGATGAAAATATATATATGGCCCTAGCCAGTCATAACGTAAGCGTTAACCGAGCGCCGTGTTGACGCTGTTCAGGCAGGTAGAGCCACGTTCCACGGCAGAATAGCGTCCACTAAATTTGGTGGACACTATCCTGTCAGATATTTCGAGTTCGGAAAGGCGGCACTGGCTTGACGCTTACGTCATAACGCGGCGGTTCACGTCTTCCAGCTCTTTCAGGCGGGTCATAAGGGAGGCATCCATTCCGCCAACAAGGGAGGAGAATAGGCTTAAAGCTGATTGTGGGGCGCGGTGGCGCTCTGCGAAATGACGGTTTGGTTCTGCTGTTCGCTGTGTGATATGCGATCGTGCGTTGAGACGGCGTTTTTATCCCGGCCGGCACGGTAGTAGTCATAGGGCAATAACAGGGTATCCGCCACGGCGGAAAAGGGCAGATCGATGACCGCCAGCGGCATCATCACCCAACTGGTGTCGTCGTCGCGTAACATATCCATACTGGCGCGCGTACCGGGATAGTAGCCCTGATTGGCTCCGGTGTGCGTCATTACGCTGGAACAACCGCTGATGGCCGTCACCACGATGCCGGTGATGATGAAAGAAAATAAAGCACTTTTCAGTATGGTCATACTTTCCATCCATTAGGGTGAACGCACCTCGACCCATTTTATATCTCATGGCGCCGGATAAGCGCAATTCCGTTGTTTACGCTGCGGTATGCTTTATATCGCACAATTTAAGTGTATGTGATAACACGCGTTTCATCGGTGAATTTTGCGTGAAAAGCGCTAATTTTTCTTTCCGGCCTATTGAAAGTCTGCGCGGTGCTACCATATTGATGATAAGCCTGGGGAAAAAGATATGCCGTAAGGGTATCGATCCGGGCCGTGGACCTGTCCCACGGGAAGGTTAATGTGAATACCTCGCTGAATCCTTAGGAGGCTGTTTTATGCGTAACCCTGACTTTTCACCCCTTTATCGCTCCGCTATCGGTTTTGATCGCCTGTTCAATCTGCTGGAAACCGGCCAGAGCCAAAGCAACGGCGGCTACCCCCCGTATAACGTCGAGCTGGTGGACGAGAACCAATACCGTATCGCCATCGCCGTCGCCGGTTTCTCCGAACAGGAACTGGATATTACCGCGCACGATAACCTGTTGATCGTAAAAGGGGCGCACGTCGGTGAGCCGGCTGCCCGCAACTATTTATATCAGGGTATCGCCGAGCGTAATTTTGAGCGCAAGTTCCAGTTGGCCGAACATATTCAGATTAAAGGCGCCAATCTGGAAAACGGTTTGTTGTATATCGATCTGCAGCGCATCGTGCCGGAAACCATGAAGCCGCGCCGCATCGAAATTAAATAACCGGTATCAGCGTCCGCGGTGATTCATTACCCGAGTAATGCAAGAGCCGGATTAACCTATCACACCTCGTCCGCCGCATGGGGACGAACCCGGAGGCGTTGCCGCCGCCGGGAGAGATTGTCTCGCTTCACAGAAGGAGTAAACAGTATGCGTAACTATGATTTATCACCACTACTGCGTCAGTGGATCGGTTTCGACAAATTAGCCAGTTCGATGCAGGGGAGCCAGGAATCTATCGAGTTTCCTCCCTATAATATCGAGAAAAAAGACGATAACCACTATCGCATCACGCTGGCGTTGGCGGGTTTCCAGCAAAGCGAACTGGATATTGAAGTAGAGGGTCCGCGCCTGACGGTGAAAGGCACCCCGACGCCGTCGGACAGAAAAGTGGAATATCTGCATCAGGGGCTGGTGTTCAAGCCGTTTTCCCTGAGCTTTACGCTGGCGGAACATCTGCATGTCTCTGCGGCGCAGTTTGAACATGGGTTGCTGCATATCGATCTGGTGCGCGAAGTGCCGGAAGCGTTGCAGCCGCAGCGGATTGCCATTGGCAATAGTAGCCGTCCGGCGTTAGACCAGCCGTCCGTTGAAGATAAGTCGTAATTTCCGCTTGAACGACCCCCTCCCAGCCTCCCCCTTCGCAGGGGGAGGAGCTAAACACCCTCCTCTGCGAAGGGTTGGGGTAGGCCACAAAGGTTTGCCCGCAACCTCAAACGTTCCCGGAAGTTTTTTGTGGCGGGCTATCCCTGCCCGCCACCCTGACGGGCCAACGCTTTGCGTTGTTGAAAAACGCTCCCGACGTTTTTCTCTCCCGGAAGTTTTTTGTGCTGCCCGCCACGTTTCCTGCCTTGCCGTTCTGCCAGAATCAATAACAGTAAATGCTTATGCGCAATCGAATAGCCTGTTTTTACTTTTTTCTCAAAAAGATACGTCCGTACAAGGATACCGGGTATGAGTGATATCGCGCTAACCGTTAGTATGCTGGCGCTGGTGGCGGTTCTGGGATTATGGATCGGCAACTGGCGGATTTACGGCGTAGGGTTAGGGATCGGCGGGGTCTTGTTTGGCGGGATCATCGTCGGGCATTTCGCCCAGCGCTATCAGTTCGAGCTGAATAGCGACATGCTGCATTTTATTCAGGAATTCGGGTTAATTCTGTTTGTTTATACCATCGGCATTCAGGTCGGGCCGGGTTTTTTCTCTTCGCTGCGGGTTTCCGGTCTGCGCCTCAACGGCTTTGCGATTCTGACGGTCCTCCTCGGCTGCGTGGCGACCGTTATCATCCATAAGGCTTTCGATGTTCCTTTGCCGATTATTCTGGGGATTTTTTCCGGCGCCGTCACCAACACGCCCTCGCTGGGGGCCGCTCAGCAAATCCTGACCGATCTCGGCTCCGGCGCCACGCTGGTCAATCAGATGGGAATGGGCTACGCCATGGCGTATCCGTTGGGCATCTGCGGCATTTTGCTGGTGATGTGGCTGATGCGCGTGTTGTTCCGCGTGGCGATTGATGCGGAGGCTAAACAGTTTGAGAGCAGCAATGGCACGCATCATGAACCATTGCATACTATGAATGTGTCGGTCAGCAACGCCAACCTGCAAGGGCTGGCGATTCAGGACGTGCCGATTCTGAACCGTGATGCCGTGGTATGCTCCCGCCTGAAGCGCGGCGATGAGCTGATGGTGCCTTCCCCGGCGACCATTATTCAGCTGGGAGACTATTTGCATCTGGTTGGCGCGAAAAGCGATCTGCAACAGGCGCGGCTGGTGATCGGTAATGAAGTGGATACCTCGCTGTCGACCCGCGGTACCGAGTTGCACGTTGAGCGGGTGGTGGTGACCAATGAGAAGGTGCTGGGGCGCAAGATCCGCGAGCTGAATCTGAAGCAAAATTACGATGTAGTGATTTCCCGCCTTAACCGCGCCGGCGTCGAACTGATCGCCGGCAACAATGCCAGCCTGCAATTCGGCGATATTCTCAATCTGGTCGGGCGGAAAACGGCGATTGACGCAGTCGCCGATATTGTGGGGAATGCGCAACAGAAGCTCCAGCAGGTACAAATGCTGCCGGTGTTTATCGGCATCGGCCTCGGAGTATTGCTGGGATCTATCCCGTTGTTTATCCCTGGTTTTCCGGTAGCCTTGCGGCTAGGGCTGGCCGGAGGACCGCTGGTGGTAGCCTTGATTCTGGGGCGTATCGGCGGTATCGGCAAACTCTATTGGTTTATGCCCCCCAGCGCCAACCTCGCCTTGCGAGAGCTGGGTATTGTGCTATTTCTGTCGGTTGTCGGGCTGAAGTCGGGCGGCGATTTTATGGCAACGCTGTTGCATGGCGACGGCATATGGTGGATTGGCTACGGCGCATTAATCACCATTGTTCCGTTGTTGATTGTCGGGGTGCTGGCGCGCACCGTCGGCAAAATGAATTATCTGACGCTGTGCGGGATGTTGTCCGGGTCAATGACGGATCCTCCGGCGCTGGCGTTCGCCAATGGGCTGCACCCCACCAGCGGCGCGGCGGCGTTGTCTTATGCCACGGTGTATCCGTTGGCGATGTTTCTGCGCATTATATCGCCGCAGCTGCTGGCGGTGCTGTTTTGGACGATGTGAAACCTTTCCTTAATTATTTTTATGGCGGGCGTCCTGCCCGCCACCTTTCAGGCCGTCGCAAGCGACGTTGAAAAACGCTCCCGGCGTTTTTTTATGGCGATGAATAGCAAGGGAAATCGACATAAAAATATATTCATTATTGTCGGCGTGGTAATTTTATTATCCTTGTAAATACTAAGGTTTTATATTTTATTTACCGAAAATCGACCAGGTTAATTTTATGTTCTTTAATTGTTGTGTGATATTGGTTTTAAGATAGAATAATCTTTCAATGAAATTAATAGCATGATAATTAACTTAATAAACCGCTTTGGTAACTAAAGTAACCCTGATTGCACGGTGCTTTATAATACTATATTTCCATTAGTTACTTGATTTTATAGGGCGAGAAAACTCCCTGACCCCTTTTTCTCGCCTTTTTTTCTGCTGATGTTTCCTGTTGCGCTAGTTAATGCCGTATTAACCTGCAGGGTGATGAAGGAAGAATAACGAAACGCCAACTCCTCCGCTCGGGACATCCGTTGTAACTTAACGAATTCCGTTTTAATAAAGAGTGGTGTAGTTATGTCTGCGAATAGTAGCAGGTTGTTAAAGCTTCTGATTATAGTTTGTATTGCCGGCGGGTTGTGGCTGCTCCCGGTTCCTGCCGGCGTTAAACCCGATGCCTGGCACCTGATGGCGATTTTTATTGCCACGGTGGTCGGCCTGATCCTTTCCCCTTACCCTTTGGGCGCGATGGCGATGTTCAGCCTGACGTCGGTCGCCATACTGGGGTTATTATCGATTAAAGAAGTACTGACCGGTTTCAGCGATCCGACTATCTGGATGATCGCCTGCGCCTTCTTTATTTCCCGTGGCTTTATTAAAACCGGTTTTGGCCGGCGTATCGGTTTGCTGTTTATCAGCAAGCTGGGCAACAGCTCGCTGGGGCTGGCTTACGGGCTGGTGTTCACCGACCTGCTGTTTGCCCCGGCCATGCCTTCAACGTCGGCGCGCTGCGGCGGTATTATTACTCCGCTGTTCCGCTCTATTTCCGAAGCTTATGACTCTACGCCGGAAAAGGGCACGCAACGGCGCATCGGCGCCTTTCTGGTACAGTCCATTTTCCAGTGCAACGCCGTGACTTCCGCCATGTTTATGACCTCCATGGCCGGTAACCCGATGGTGGCTAAACTGGCTTCCCAGTTCGGTATTCATATCAGTTGGACCGACTGGGCGCTGGCAACGCTGCTGCCCGGTTTCCTCTCTCTGGCTTTGATCCCCTATCTGATTTACCGCTTCTATCCGCCGGAACTGAAAAAAACGTCGGAAATGCGCGCCATTGCGGTGGAGCGTCTGCGTGAAATGGGGGCGATGAGCCGCAATGAATGGATCGTCCTGGGGGTATTCCTGGGGCTGGTGACGTTCTGGGTGCTGGGGTCGACGCTGAATATCGACGCGACGCTGACGGCGCTGGCTGGTCTGAGCGTGCTGCTGCTGAGCCGGGCGCTGACCTGGGACGACGTGGTCAGTGAAAAAGAAGCCTGGCATACCGTGGTCTGGTTCGCCGTGCTGATGACGCTGGCGGGTCAGTTGAACAAGATGGGCCTGATTGCCTGGCTTGGCGGGCTGGCGGGCGACGCCGTGAGCGGTATGCATTGGTTGCCGATGCTCGGTCTGCTGTTGCTGGTTTACTACTATAGCCACTATCTGATGGCGAGCGCGATTGCCCATATCAGCGCGATGTATGCGATTTTCGTGTCGATTGCCCTGGCGGCGGGCGCGCCTCCGATGTTGACGGTGCTGGTGTTCGGTTTCTTCAGTAATCTGTTTATGTCCACCACCCATTACTCCAGCGGTCCGGCGCCGATTCTTTTCGGCTGCGGTTATATGCCGTTGAGCACCTGGTGGAAGATTGGCTTCCTGGTGGGGCTGGTGGTGATACCGATCTGGCTGGGCGTGGGCGGCATGTGGTGGAAACTGCTCGGTTTCTGGTAAGGCCGCAACGACCCTTATCTTTAACATCGTCCTGATACGGCGCTCTCCGTCACCCGGTGGTGGAGAGCGCTTTGTGTTTACCCGGCACGCGAAAAGCGATGAAACAGTATAAGATAACGGTGTAATGATGGTTATTCCGGAGAGCGGCATGAGTAAGAAAAAAACACCGTTGAAATTGGGAACGTCGGTGTTTCTGATGGTTTCGGCGGTGATTGGCGCTGTGCTGCTGGTGGTATACGCCTTACTGTTTTTCCGCATTAACCAGTTATCGGAAGATAACCTGCGGGAAAAGGCATTCGCCATCGCCCGCACTTTCGCCGCCTCGCCCATGGTCATTGACGAGCTGAAAGGGATTGGCAAACCTGATGTCGTGCAGAAGACGGCGGAAATTATCCGTCAGCGTAATCAGCTGCTTTTCGTTACCGTCACCGATATGGATACCATTCGCCATACCCATCCTGAACCCGAACGAATTGGCGAATATTTTTCGGGCCGCGATATTTATCCCGCCTTGCTGGGGATGGAAAATACCTCCATTAATCGCGGTACGCTCGATCCGGCGCTGCGGGTTTTTGCGCCGGTTTTTGACGGCGATAACCGGCAGGTCGGCGTGGTGGCGTTGGGTATCGCGCTGACCAGTGTGCAAAACGTCATTAACGAGAACCGCTGGATGATCCCCTGGGCTATCCTGGCGGGGGCGCTGGTTGGCTGGCTGGGCACCTTGATTTTAGTGAAAATACTCAAACGAATCATGCTGGGTTTTGAGCCGTTTGAGATCTCCAATCTGTTTGAGCAGCGCAATGCGATGCTCAAACAGATTAAGGAAGGGGTCATCGCGGTCGACCAGCATGCGCGCATCACGGTAATCAATGATGAGGCCAAACGACTATTTCGCCAGGGCTTGCCGGGCGGTGATAAAACGGCCGAAAGCATCAGCGAACAGTGGCTGGAACATCTGCACCTGAAACAGGTGTTGAAAAGCGGCATCCCCCGCCGCGATGAGGAAATCAACGTTAACGGACATCTGTTGCTGACCAACACCATTCCGGTATTTGTTAAGGGCGATATGATCGGCGCCATCGCTACATTTCGTGATAAAACCGAAATCAGCCAGTTACTGCAACGTTTGACCGGGATGTCTTACTATGCGGATGCCCTGCGGGCGCAGTCGCATGAGTTTATGAACAAGCTGCATGTAATACTGGGAATGCTGCACTTAAAGTATTATTCCCAACTGGAAGATTATATTTTAAAAACCGCCAATAACTATCAGGCGGAAATCGGGTCGATTATCCGTAAAGTGAAATCGCCGGTGATCGCCGGTTTTTTGTTGGGTAAAATCAACCGCGCGCGCGATCTCGGCATTACGCTGTCAATCAGCGAAGAGAGCCTGTTGCCGGATACGGAAGACGTTGATGCCACCAATGAGTTGATCACCGTGTTAGGCAACCTGATTGAAAATGCGATGGACGCCATAGACGGGCAGGAAAATTGTGAAATCAGCGTGAGTTTTCACCATCAGGACGGGCGTTTGCACTGTACGGTGGGCGATGACGGTCCGGGCATCGCGCTGGCGGACCAGGAACATATTTATGAGCAGGGTTTTTCCACCAAAGGCAGCGGGCGTGGCATTGGCCTGTATCTGACCAAACAGAGTTTGGAGAAGATCGGCGGAAACATCGATTTTGAGTCGGAACCTGAGGTATATACCCAGTTTTTCGTTAACATTCCTTATCAAGCAAGGTTGTTTGACCATGATTAATGTACTGATTGTTGATGACGATGCCATGGTTGCAGAACTAAATAAATCTTATCTGAATCAGGTATCCGGGTTCAGATGTTATGCAACGGTGCCCACCTTACAGCAGGCAAGAAATCTGCTGATGCAGCCGGATTCGGAAATCGATCTGGTTTTGCTGGATATCTATATGCAGCAGGACAACGGGCTGGATTTGTTGCCCACCATCCGTGAGTTCAGCGAAAAGACCGATGTGATCATTATTTCCTCCGCCAGCGACGTGTATACCATCAAGAAAGCGCTGCACTACGGCGTGGTGGATTACCTGATTAAGCCTTTCCAGTTCTCACGTTTTGAGCAGGCGTTGACGGCTTATCGCGAAGAGACGAATTTACTGAAACACCGTGATTTTGTCGCGCAGTCCGATATTGATAACCTGATCCGTCGCACCAGCAGCAGCCCAGCCGGCGAGCGCAAAAAACTGCCCAAAGGGCTGACCAGCTTAACGCTGCGCACCGTGTGCGAGTGGATTGAAGGAAACCAGGGCGCGGAGTTCTCCACGGAAATGCTGGCCAACGCCATTGGCATCTCCCGGGTGTCATGCCGTAAATACCTGATCTACCTCGCGGATACCGGCATTCTTGCCACTAACATTCTCTATGGTTCTACCGGGCGTCCGGTATATCTCTACCGGCTGCTGCCGGAAAAACAGGATGCGCTGCGGCAGTACTGCGAATAACGTACCGGGTGAGGCGCGTTTCCCCACCCTGTCGCCACGTTTACAACCTGTAGCCGCTCGCCTGCCGCAGCCAGGTTCCGGCGCCCAGTAGGCCGGGATGCGGATGGGTGATCAGGAAAACCGGAATGGCGGCCAGATAATCTTTAAAGCGGCCTTTATCCTCAAAGGCGGCGCGAAAGCCGGATTCAAGGAAAAAATCCAGGAAACGCGGAACAATTCCTCCGGCGATATATACGCCGCCAAACGTTCCCAGCGTTAACGCCAGATTACCGCCAAAACGCCCGAGCAGCACGCAGAACAGCGACAACGCGCGGCGACAGTCCGTGCAGCTGTTTTCCTGCGCTTTTTCAGACACGTCCTTTGGCGTCAGCGCTTGCGGCGTTCTGCCGTCGGCAATGACGATAGCCCGGTACAGATTGACAAGGCCGGAGCCGGACAGAACGCGTTCCGCCGACACATGACCGAATTCGGCGCGCAGTACCGGCAGAATTAATGACTCTTCTTCGCTGTTGGGGGCAAAGTCCACGTGTCCGCCTTCGCCGGGCAAGCTTATCCATTTGCTGTCCACCGGCAGGAGATGGGCAACCCCCAGCCCGGTGCCCGCGCCGTAAACCGCAATCGGTTTATCCGCCAGGGCCAGCGTCCCGCCGAATTGGATCACATCGTTCGCCTTGAGCGCCGGGATGGCCATACTGACGGCGGTAAAGTCATTGATAATATCCAGACGGTCAAAATTCAGGTTGCGGGTCTGTTCCATGATGGAAAAGGCCCAGTGATGGTTGGTCATCGCCACCCAGTCGCTGGCGACGGGGCAGGCAATGGCGATGCAGCCTTGTTTAACGTTCAGCGCGGGGTGGTCGGCCAGAAAAAGCCGGATAACCGTTTCCAGACTGCTGTGATCCGCCACGGCATAATGTCTGTTGCCCGATATTTCACCGCTTTCCAGAGCGCAGAGCGCCAGCCGCGCGTTTGTTCCGCCAACATCGCCCACCAGGGCATATTGATACATAGCGTCTATCTCCGATCGGATTGCAATAGTCTTACCGGGGAAAGGCCCGCTTTCTTCATCAGCTTACCTTTTCCGCCGCTTTGGCTATATATAACCAGAAACAGGGGGGGATGGTCACGGTTTCGGCAGAAAATAAACAGGCCGGTCAGCTTTGCTGACCGGCCTGACTACAGGAGATTGGCGGTTAAATCAGATGATCCAGTTCAGCAGCAGCGTAGCGCCGATCACGGTTGACGCGCCGCCGATACGGGTGGCGATCTGGGCGAAAGGCATCAGCGACATACGGTTGGACGCGGAAAGAATGGCGACGTCGCCGGTTCCGCCCAGCCCGCTATGGCAAGTGGTGACGATGGACGCTTCTATCGGATACATATTCAGGTAAGGCGCGATAAAAAAGCTCACCAGCGCCATGGAAAGCACCACGGAGCCGCACACGATGACATAACCGACGGAAAAGACGGCGACCACGCTTTCCAGCGGGATATACAGCATGCCCAAGCCAATCATCAGCGGCCATACCAGCGAACTGGAGACGAACTTGTAAACACTGTGCGCGCCCGTTTCCATCGTGGCGGGAATAACGCGGCTGTATTTGCAGAGTACGGCGATCAGAATCATCAGCACCGGCCCTGGAATATGCACCAGTTTTTCAAACAGACCGCCGACGATGAAAAATGCGCAGATCATCAGCAAGCCGCCGCCCATCAGGTGGAAATCAACCGGTTTAGGCGCTTCGGTCACGGCAAATATCGCATTGTCCTCATCACTGCGTACCAGGCGGCCTTCGCCGTTCAGGTCTTTGCGACGCAGGCCGAGACGGGACAGGATGCCGGCGCAGAAAATGGCGAAGATGTTGCCGACGACTGCGGCCGGCGCCAGCTGCGCGACGTAGACGTCCGGCGTTTCTCCTAAAATGGCGGAGTAGGCCAGCGACAACGGCAGGATACCTTCTCCGATACCGCCGCCGATAATCGGAACGATGATGAAAAAGAAGGTGTGGTAGAAGCTGTAGCCGCAGAGTTTGCCGACCAGCAGGCCGGTTCCCAAGGCCGTCGCCGTACCCACCACCAGCGGAACGAACATCCGGATCATGCCTTGAATCAGGATTTTCCGGTTCATGCCCAGAATACTGCCGACCACCAGACAGGCGATGACAAAATAGAGGAAATTGGCCTCTTTCATCAGCAGGTGAACGGTTTTCATGGTGTTGTCATTGAATAGATGAAAATAGACCAGAATGGAAGGCACCATCAGACAGAGAATTGCCGGGCCGCCGATATCTTTAAATACCGGGATTTTATGCCCGATATGCGCCAGCAGGAAACCCATGCTCATAATGACGGCAAAGCCGCCGATCATATTTCTCGGTAAGTATCCTGCGTAGGCGGCAATAAAAACAATTGCGGCAATGGCGATAAAAAGAGGGACAGGAACGGATCCGATTTTCTTTTTGAAAATAGCATCTATAAACGACAGAGATGTCGACGTTTCTATAGCAAGATCTTTCTCGCTTAGAATATCAGCTTCAGTTTTTTTCATTGTGTTCACCCTGCTAGGACAGTACGGTACAGGAAAGACCTGTGTTTATTTTCAGAAAGTAAAAAAAATCCATTTTTTTGTTTTCTATCAATATGTAACAAAAAACTAAAAATGGTAGAGGTTATTTAACGCGTATTTTTATTAGTTGGTAATCTAGCATGATGGAATGTTAAAAATAATATGTTATTTCATGATTTGTGAACTTATCAGCAACTCCTTTTTAAGTAACTTATATCATTTTTTTGTAATTAAATAATGCTAGGGGCGATATTGAAAGAGGATTTCGAGGGAGGAAAGCAGGTCTGGCGATGAGCGTAAAATAAAAATAGCACATTATAAAAATAAGTAAATATGCGATATGGGCACTAATGAAAGTATTTTTATCGATAAAAATCTAAATTATTCTCGAATCAGCGAACAAATAATGAGCAGGGATGCTTCATCATTGAAATTATTCATATTACCAACCAAATCTGACTCTGCCAGGCCGCCTGGCGGGAAACGGGGCCGCATAGGTTGAACCCTGCGGCGCAGGCGAGCGATAAAGTTTTTTTATGAAGCGTAGATAGTCTATTGGACACGGGTGAATTTTATACCGCCGCCCATTTATTGGCAGAGTTTTCAGCTACTATTAAGGTCTTTAGCCAAAAAAAGTGCTTATATCTTGGCCGCGCCACAGGGATTTATTATAGTTTTTTTAATGGTGGTAATTTCTTTGTTGGTCTGTTTTTATGGCTAATTACGCTATTTTTTGTAAAATTTACGGAAAAATACTCTTAATTTTATTAAAAATTCTATATTTTAATTTGCCAAATTGTCCGCGCGGTATTTGTAAATCCCTACAGCTTGTATTGACGTCACTGTGATCTGTTGACAGATTTAGAATGCCATAAGGAAGAAAACAGCAGATGCCTGAATCATTCCACGCATTTACCGGATGCCGTGGATTCTCCTGCACCCTGTTCCGGGGTCTTCCTCCGTCATTTTAATTGGTGCCTTCGGGCAAGAGGCACGGACCATAACATTTAAAATACCGGTCCGGCCGCATGAACACACAACATCATCATCCATAATGGAGTACAAATAATGAGAAATTCCTTGGCTAAATCAAGGGTTTTGAAGCTTGGGCTTGGCTTGCTGGCCATGTCTGTCGCCGCCGGGCTACAGGCTAAAACCCTCGTCTATTGTTCAGAAGGCTCGCCGGAAGGGTTTAACCCGCAGCTGTTTACCGCTGGCACCACGTTCGACGCCAGTTCCATTCCGATTTACAACCGCCTGATCGAGTTTAAAAGCGGCACCACGGATATTGAACCGGGTCTGGCCGAGAAGTGGGACATCAGCGAAGATGGTAAAACCTACACCTTTCACCTGCGCAAAGGGGTGAAGTGGCAGGATAATAAAGATTTTAAACCATCCCGCGATTTCAATGCCGACGACGTGCTGTTCTCCTTCCTGCGTCAGCAGGATGCGAACCACCCTTATCATAAAGTGTCCGGCGGCGGCTATGAGTACTATCAGGGCATGGGAATGCCGGATCTGATCGACAAGGTTGAAAAAGTGGATGATTACACCGTCCGCTTCACGCTGACCCGTCCGGAAGCGCCTTTCCTGGCCGACCTGGCGATGGATTTCGCTTCCATTCAGTCGGCGGAATACGGCGATAAGCTGTTAAAAGCCGGCACGCCGGAAAAAATCGACCTGAATCCCATCGGCACCGGGCCGTTTAAGTTGCAGCAATACCAGAAAGATTCGCGCATTCTGTACACCGCTTTTGACGGTTTTTGGGGCAAAAAACCGGGCGTGGACCGCCTGGTGTTCTCCATCACGCCGGACGCTTCCGTGCGTTACGCCAAACTGCAAAAAAATGAATGCCAGATTATGGCCTACCCAAATCCGGCCGATCTGGCGCGCATGAAAGAAGATAAAAACATCACGCTGCTGGAAAAACCGGGGCTTAACGTCGGCTATCTGGCGTTCAACGTGCAGAAAAAACCGCTGGATGAGGTGAAGGTCCGACAGGCGCTGACCTATGCGGTAAACAAGTCCGCCATTATCGAGGCGGTCTACCAGGGCGCGGGGCAGGCGGCGAAAAACCTGATCCCGCCCACCATGTGGGGCTATAACGACGATATTCAGGACTACAGCTACGATCCGGAAAAAGCCAAGGCGCTGCTGAAGGAAGCGGGCGTGGCGGACGGTTTCACCGTCGATCTGTGGGCGATGCCGGTACAGCGACCGTATAATCCGAACGCCCGTCGTATGGCGGAAATGATCCAGTCCGACTGGGCGAAAATCGGCGTGCAGGCCAAGATCGTCACCTATGAGTGGGGCGAGTACCTGAAGCGCGCCAAAGACGGCGAGCATCAGACGGTGCTGATGGGCTGGACCGGCGACAACGGCGATCCGGATAACTTCTTCGCCACCTTGTTCAGCTGCGACGCGGCGGAAAGAGGCTCCAACTACTCCAAATGGTGTTACAAGCCGTTTGAAGATCTGATCCAGCCGGCGCGCTCGGTATCCGATCATGCAAAACGCATTGAGCTGTACAAGCAGTCGCAGGTGGTGATGCACGATCAGGCTCCGGCGCTGATCGTGGCGCACTCCACCGTGTATGAGCCGATCCGTAACAATGTGAAAGGCTACGTTATCGAGCCGCGCGGCGTACACAGCTTCAACAACGTGTCGCTGGATTAATTCTCAACCCGTCATTTTATGGGCAATCTCCGGGCCTTGCCTGCGCCGCTGACGATGTGCGCAGGCAAGGCTTTGTGCCCGTCAAATTGCAGATGTGAGCATAAATAAGCCCGCTAGCCGATGAGCCATCGGGCACTTATAGAGAGTTCGGGATATGTTGCAGTTCATACTCCGGCGTTTGGGGCTGGTTATCCCAACGTTTATCGGTATCACCCTACTGACTTTTGCTTTTGTGCATATGATCCCGGGCGACCCGGTGATGATTATGGCCGGGGAGCGCGGAATTTCCGCCGAGCGCCACGCGCAATTAATGTCCGAAATGGGGCTGGATAAGCCGCTGTGGCAGCAGTACGTGAATTATATTACCGGCGTATTGCACGGCGATCTGGGCATGTCCCTCAAGAGCCGCATTCCGGTGTGGGAGGAGTTCGTCCCGCGCTTTCAGGCGACGCTGGAATTGGGCGTCTGCGCGATGATTTTTGCCGTCAGCGTGGGGATCCCCGTCGGCGTGCTGGCGGCGGTAAAACGCGGTTCAATCTTCGATCACGCCTCCGTCGGGCTGGCATTGACCGGTTATTCCATGCCCATTTTCTGGTGGGGCATGATGCTGATCATGCTGGTTTCGGTCCACCTCAATCTGACCCCGGTGTCGGGACGTATCGGCGATACGGTTTTTCTGGATGAAAGCATGCCCCTTACCGGGTTTATGCTGATCGATACCCTTTTCTGGGGCGAGCCGGGCGACTTCGCCGATGCGGTGCAGCATATGATCCTGCCCGCCGTGGTGCTGGGCACCATTCCGCTGGCGGTGATCGTGCGTATGACGCGTTCCGCCATGCTGGAAGTGCTGGGCGAGGATTATATCCGCACCGCCCGCGCCAAAGGGCTGAGCCGCCTGCGGGTGATCGTGGTGCACGCGTTGCGTAACGCCATGCTGCCGGTGGTGACGGTTATCGGGCTGCAGGTCGGCACCATGCTGGCCGGCGCCATCCTGACGGAAACCATCTTCTCCTGGCCGGGGCTGGGACGCTGGCTGATCGATGCCTTGCAGCGCCGTGATTATCCGGTGGTGCAGGGGGGCGTGCTGCTGGTGGCCACCATGATTATTCTGGTTAACCTGCTGGTGGACGTACTTTACGGCGTGGTGAATCCGCGCATCCGTCATAGGAAATAGGGGGGAGGCTGAGATGACACAGGTTACTGAACCGGTTGTGGTCAATGGCGCGCCCAGGCCGATGACCCCAATCCAGGAATTCTGGCACTATTTTAAACGCAACAAAGGGGCGGTGATCGGCATGGCCTATGTGGCGCTGATGCTGATTATCGCCGTTGGCGCGAATGTACTGGCGCCGCATGCGCCATCCGAGCAGTTTCGCGATGCATTGCTTAATCCGCCGGTGTGGCAGGAGGGCGGAAGCTGGAAGTTTATTCTGGGTACCGACGACGTCGGCCGCGACGTGTTGTCCCGCCTGATGTACGGCGCCCGCCTGTCGCTGCTGGTGGGCTGTCTGGTGGTGGTGCTGTCGCTGATTCTGGGGGTGATTTTCGGCCTGCTGGCGGGCTATTTCGGCGGCGTGGTCGACGCCATCATCATGCGTATCGTCGATATCATGCTGGCGCTGCCCAGCCTGCTGTTGGCGCTGGTGCTGGTGGCGGTCTTCGGGCCGTCGATTGTCAACGCCTCGCTGGCGCTGACCTTTGTCGCCCTGCCGCACTACGTCCGCCTGACCCGCGCCGCGGTGCTGGTCGAGGTGAACCGTGATTATGTGACGGCTTCAAGCGTGGCGGGCGCCGGCGCGGCGCGTCAGATGTTCGTCAATATTTTGCCAAACTGCCTGGCGCCGCTGATCGTGCAGGCATCGCTTGGCTTTTCCAACGCCATTCTCGATATGGCTGCTTTGGGTTTCCTCGGTATGGGCGCGCAGCCGCCGACGCCCGAGTGGGGCACCATGCTTTCCGACGTGTTGCAGTTCGCGCAGAGCGCCTGGTGGGTGGTGACCTTCCCCGGCCTGGCGATTTTACTGACGGTATTGGCATTTAACCTGATGGGGGACGGCCTGCGTGACGCTCTCGACCCCAAACTCAAGCAGTAGCAGAGGTAGAGAGATGGCTTTACTCAATATAGAGAAACTGTCGGTTCACTTTGGCGATGAGGACGTGCCGTTTCGCGCGGTCGACCGCATCAGCTATCAGGTGGAGCAGGGGCAGGTGGTGGGCATTGTCGGCGAATCCGGCTCCGGCAAGTCGGTCAGCTCGCTGGCGATTATGGGCTTGATCGATTATCCCGGCAAAGTGATGGCCGGCAAGCTGGAGTTCGACCGGCGTGATTTAACGCGCATTGCCGAGAAAGAGCGGCGTCAGCTGGTCGGGGCGGAAGTGGCGATGATTTTTCAGGACCCGATGACCAGCCTGAACCCCTGTTACACCGTGGGATTCCAGATTATGGAAGCCATCAAGGTGCATCAGGGCGGCAACCGCAAAACCCGCCGCCAGCGCGCGGTGGATCTGCTGACGCTGGTGGGCATTCCCGACCCGCAGTCCCGGCTGGATGTTTATCCGCATCAGCTTTCCGGCGGGATGAGCCAGCGGGTGATGATCGCCATGGCCATCGCCTGCCGGCCCAAGCTGCTGATTGCGGACGAACCGACCACGGCGCTGGACGTCACCATTCAGGCGCAGATTATCGAACTGCTGCTGGAGCTGCAGCAGCGCGAGAATATGGCGCTGATCCTGATCACCCACGACCTGGCGCTGGTGGCGGAAGCGGCGCAGCAGATCATCGTGATGTACGCCGGGCAGGTGGTGGAGACGGGCAAGGCGACGGATATTTTTCGCGCGCCGCGCCATCCCTATACCCAGGCGCTGCTGCGCGCCCTGCCGGAGTTTGCGAGCGATAAAGCACGCCTGGCGTCGCTGCCGGGCGTGGTGCCGGGGAAATATGACCGCCCCGACGGCTGCCTGCTGAATCCGCGCTGCCCTTACGCCAACGATCGCTGCCGCCGGGAAGAGCCCGAACTGCGCGCGATACCCGGACGTCAGGTAAAATGTCACACACCGCTGGATGATGCGGGGAGGCCAAGCGTATGAACCCGAATAACCTTACATCGCCGCCGCATTTGCTGGATGCGATCGATTTGAAGAAACATTATCCGGTGAAAAAAGGCTTTTTCGCGCCGGAGAGAATGGTCAAGGCGCTGGACGGCGTCTCCTTCACTCTGGAACGGGGGAAAACGCTGGCGGTGGTCGGGGAGTCCGGCTGCGGCAAGTCGACGCTGGGCCGCCTGCTGACGATGATCGAAATCCCTTCCGGCGGCGAACTTTACTATCAGGGGCAGGATCTGCTCAAGCCGGATCAAACGGCGGAAAAGCTGCGCCGCCAGAAGATCCAGATCGTCTTTCAGAATCCTTACGGATCGCTCAACCCGCGTAAAAAAGTCGGTCAGATCCTGGAGGAGCCGCTGCTGATCAACACCTCGTTGTCAAAAGCCGAGCGCCGTGAAAAAGCGCTGGCGATGATGGCGAAAGTGGGGTTGAAAACCGAGCATTACGACCGCTATCCGCATATGTTTTCCGGCGGCCAGCGGCAGCGCATCGCCATCGCCCGCGGCCTGATGCTCGACCCGGACGTGGTGATCGCCGACGAACCGGTCTCGGCGCTGGATGTCTCCGTACGGGCGCAGGTGCTGAACCTGATGATGGATTTGCAGCAGGATATGGGGCTGTCTTACGTCTTTATCTCTCACGATCTGTCGGTGGTCGAGCATATCGCCGACGAAGTGATGGTGATGTACCTGGGGCGCTGCGTGGAAAAAGGCAGCAAAGAGGCCATTTTTACTAATCCGCGCCACCCCTATACCCAGGCGCTGCTGTCGGCGACGCCCCGGCTGAACCCGGATTTACGCCGCGAGCGCATCAAGCTGGTCGGCGAGCTGCCCAGTCCGTTGAATCCGCCGCCGGGCTGCGCGTTCAACGCCCGCTGCCGGCGCTGCTTCAGCACCTGTACCCAGCTTCAGCCGCAGTTGAAAACCTACGGCGAACAGCAGGTGGCCTGCTTCGCGGTCGATCAGGACGAGCAGGGCGTTCAGCCCGCGCGCTCCAGCTAATGGGTTGTCGCTGGCCCACGCCTCTTCCATTGCCGGCGTGGGTTAACCTGATTCACCGCAAGCAGAGAAGGTGCATGAATAATGAACCATCATGATGTATGCTTTTAACAGGCATACATTACCAACATGGGGGATGCTCATGGTTTCTGTTGCTTCGTCGCGCAAGCGGACGATAAACATCACGGTAGATCCGCTACTTGCGGATCGGGCTAAAAAACTGTCCCTGAATATTTCTGCCATCGCCGGCGAAGCCCTGGCAGCGAAAGTGAGGGAACTGGAACAGGCCCGCTGGCTTGAAGAGAACCAGGAAGCCATCAAGGCGATGAATCGCTTTGTCACAGAAAATGGAATACCGCGTAGTAGTAAAGGATTACGGGTAACCCGACCAACTGCGGGGGTTTAATACCCGCGGCGGATGTGCTGGTAGACGCCGTTGATTTTGTGACAACCGGCAGTTGACGCTAGTGGCGATGAGCCGAGCGGGTAAGGTGGAACGCCTCGGCCAGCCGGGCGACGCCGGGTTCAATCCGTTCGGTTTGGATGGCGTGGAATCCCAGGCGGAAATAGTTTTCCGGCGGATGGCTGTCGAGAAAATGGGCCTGACCCGGTTCGATCAGTACCCCGGAGTGGGCGGCCCGCCACGCCAGCTGCTGCGTATCGATCGCCTCCGGGGTGCGTATCCAGAAAGCGTTGGCGGGGGCGCTGCCGGGAATGCGCGAGCATTCGGGAAGGTGGGCGTTCAGCGCATCGTTGAGAATATTCCAGCGTCTGGCGGAGTCTGCGCGGTAGCGGTGCAGATAGGTTTCGTAATAGCCCTGCGCCAGAAAATGGGCCATCTGATACTGGATGCTGGTGGGGGGATGGCGGTAGACCAGCCTGCGCAGCGCGCGCAGCTCGTCAATCAGTTCGGCGGGCGCCACCACATAGCCCAGGCGCAGCCCCGGCGACAGCGACTTCGACAGGCTGCTGACGTAAATCACCCGGTTGTGGATGTCGCCGGCTTTCAGGGCGGCGCCGGGGTGGGGATCGAAACTGCTTTCCGAGTCGTAATCATCTTCGATAATAATCTGGTCGTGTTCACGGGCGTGTTCAAGCAGCCGCGTTTTACGGGCATTGCTCATGTTGATCCCCGTCGGCGCCTGATGGCTGGGGGTAACATAAAAATAGTCGCAGCCGCGGGACGCCTCGGTTAGCCGTATCCCTTCGCTGTCCAGCGCGTGCGGAATAATCTGCGCGTCCTGGAGAGAAAAGGTATTAATGGCTTCGCGGAACACCGGGTTTTCCACCCCGATGCGGGTGTTTTTATTCAGCAGCAGCCGGGCGAGCAGATAGAGCGCGTTCTGCGAGCCCATGGTGATAAGGATTTCGTCGCCGCGGGCGATGATGCCCCGTTTCGGCAGGATGCGCTTACGCACCTGTTCAACCAGCGGCGTGACGTCCTGGTCGATATTATCGTACAGCCAGCCGTGGTCGTGACGGCTTCCCATCACTTTGCGCGTCGTCTCCCGCCACTGCTCCAGCGGGAACAGCTGCGTATTCGGCTGGCCGTAGATAAAGGGATAGGGATAATCCATCCACTGGCCGGGTTTCAGGATCGCCAGATAGTTGCTGGGGCAATGATTGAACCGTTTGCTCCATTCCGGTGCTTGCGGCGCGGCGTCCGACCGGGCGCCGTCATCGGCGGCATCCGGCAGGGCGTCGGGTTGATGATAGTCCGGATGCAGGTAATAGCCGCTGCGCGGGCGGCTGATCAGGTAGCCGTCGTTAAGCAGGCTTTCGTAGACCAGCGCCACCGTATTGCGGGAAATATTCAACTGACACGATAGCTTACGGCAGGAAGGCAAGGGTTCGTCGATGGGAAACACCCCGGCGAGAATCGAGGCGACCAGCGTTTCCCGCAGCTGTTCCTGCAGGCTTCTGGTCGGTACGAAATCGATATACAGACAGTGATCAATCATTTTCCGCTCCCCCGTTCAACAACCCATACCGGAGAGACAAGCAAATTGCATACCTGAATGGCGTATCGGGATAAAGATAGCGGAAAGGGAAACACTGCCATGGGCGATATGGCAGTGCGGGATCGGGGAGAGTCTCAGCGCCGCGCGGTCAGTCGCGGTCGATGGCGAAGGGGGACCACGCCTGGCGCACCGGCATGATTTCGATGCGGTTGATGTTCATATGGTCGGGCAGGGTGGCGACCGTATAGATCTGTTCGGCGATATCCTGCGCGCTAAGCGGGGTGGTGCCCCGGTACAGCTGGTCTGACGCCGCCTGGTCGCCCTTGGTTCGCACCAGCGTAAATTCGGTTTCCGCGATGCCGGGAGCCAGATCGGTGACCCTTACGCCGGTGCCTTGCAGGTCGCAGCGCAGGTTATAGCTGAACTGTTTGACGAACGCCTTTGAGGCGCCGTAGACGTGGCTGCCGGGATACGGCCACTGCCCGGCGATGGAGCCGATATTGATGATGCTGGCCCCTTTGCCGGTGGCGATCAGCGTCGGCAATAGCGCATGGGTGACATTCACCAGCCCGGTGACGTTGGTGTCGATCATGGTGTGCCAGTCCTCCAGCGGCACCTTTTGCGCCGGGTAAGGCGCCAGCGCCAGGCCGGCGTTGTTAACCAGCGTTTTTACCGCCTTGAAGTCGGCCGGCAGCGTATCGACCAGCCGTTTGACCGCCTGCGCATCCCGCACGTCCAGCGCGGAATAGTAAACCGCAACCTGGCCCGACAGCTCGTCCGACAGTGCTTTCAATCGCGCTTCCCGCCGTCCGGTAAGGATCAGCGACCACCCCTTGGCGGCAAAATGGTGCGCCGCCGCGTGACCGAATCCGGATGTCGCCCCGGTGATAAACACAATATTCTGCATTGAAAACGTCCCTCTAAAGTTGGATAAAACGGTTTTGCCTACGGCGCGGGCCGGTGTGATGCCCGTCCATTTTCACTTTACGGAGTGGAAAACCTCTCTCACAGGGCCAGTTGCACGGAATCTGTGGGACAAACTGGCTCAGGGTTATTCGCTATCTGGCTCTATCCCCGTCGCCGTTTTTGTCCCTAGTCTGGTTTCGACGAGATGAAATGAATGCAACGCGGCCGGCGCCAGCCGATGCCCGCGTAACCATGAGGATGAGAAGATGACCCTGAAAAATGAAGTCGCGTTGTCTAATGATGAAGTCCGCCGGTTGGACAGAGAGTATGTTTTTCACTCCTGGTCGGCGCAGGGCGCGCTGAACCCGCTGGTGATTGCCGGCGGAGAGGGATGCCGCCTGTGGGATTATGACGGCAATACCTATCTGGATTTCAGCAGCCAGTTGGTGAACACCAATATCGGCCATCAGCATCCGAAGGTGATTGCGGCGATCAAGGCCCAGGCCGATTCGTTGACGACCATCGCCCCGTCCACGGCCAATCTGGCCCGCGGCGAGGCGGCCAGACGTATCGTCGCCCGCGCGCCGGATAAGTTCAGCAAGGTGTTTTTCACCAACGCCGGGGCGGATGCCAATGAAAACGCCATCCGCATGGCGCGCCTGTTTACCGGAAAAGAGAAAATTCTCTCCGGCTACCGTTCGTATCACGGCAACACCGGCAGCGCGATTGGCGCCACCGGCGACTGGCGGCGTCTGCCCAATGAGTATTCTCGCGGTCATATCCATTTTTTCACGCCCTATCTCTATCGCAGCGAGTTTCTGGCGCAAACGGCGCTGCAGGAGTGCGACGCGGCGCTGCATCATCTGCGGCGCATCATTGAGAGCGAGGGCCCCGACACCATTGCCGCCATTCTGCTGGAAACCATTCCGGGCACGGCGGGAATACTGGTTCCGCCCGCCGGTTATTTACCCGGCGTACGGGCGCTGGCCGACGAGTTCGGCATTCTGCTGATCCTGGATGAGGTGATGGCCGGTTTCGGCCGTACGGGCGCCTGGTTTACCTTTGAGCATTACGGCGTCGAGCCGGATCTGATCACCTTCGCCAAGGGGGTGAACTCCGGTTATGTGCCGGCGGGCGGCGTGCTGATCGCCGATCCCATCGCTCATTTCTTTGATACGCGCCTGTTCCCCGGCGGGCTGACCTATTCCGGCCATCCCCTGGCGATGGCCGCCATTGTGGCGACGCTGGACGCGATGGAGGAAGAAAAAATCGTCGAAAACGCCGCGCGGATCGGCGACGGGGTTCTGGCCGCCGGCCTGCGGACGCTGGGGGAGAAATACGCCATCGTCGGCGAGGTGCGCGGTATCGGCTTGTTCCATGCGCTGGAGCTGGTATCCGATCCGGTCAGTAGAGCGCCGGTGCCGGCTTCCGCGATGGGCGAATTTAAAACCTGCCTGCTGGAGAAGGGGCTATTGGGGTTCGTCGCTGAAAACCGTCTGCATGTGGTGCCGCCCTGTATCGTGACCGAGGATGAGGCGACGCTGGCGCTGGGCATTATTGATGAGGCGCTCGCCGAGCTAAACGCGAAGTTTTCCTGATGTCGTTTTCATGCGCCATGCTCGCTTTCACGCGCATGGCGTACTTGTTCGTCGTCCTCGCGCCAGCGGGGACCTCCTTCCGTCGGCGACGCGCTTTCGCCGTTTATCCTAAAGACTCCTCCGACTCAGCCTCTTTTTATCCCCCCATTAAAACAAAATATACGTTTTACCTATGGATATTGCGCCATATGGAGGCAAACAGGCGGCGATTTGCACCAAATGTGTTTTCCGCCTCCCCGGCTGTAAAGCCGATTCCCCTGTTATTGGTAAGGTCGGCGCAAAAACAAACCTTGGCATGGAAATGGCATCTGCTTGATCAGAAACCTAACCAACCAGTCAGAAACCGCCGCTATGGGGAGCCGGTATGAGCCAACCACTGTATGCAGATGAGCCATCACTCATAACGACGACATCGGTTCCGGCCGCGGCCAGAGCGGCAATCGTCGTGCGCGACGCCAACGTGATTTATCCGGCGGCCGACCGGCCGGTACAGGCGCTGAAAGAGATTAATCTGACCATTCGCCAGGGGGAGTTCGTCTCCTTTATCGGCCCTTCCGGCTGCGGTAAGACCACGCTGCTGCGGGTGATCGCCGATCTGGAACCCATCACCTCCGGCGAAGTGCTGGTCAACGATATGACGCCCGCGGAGGCACGGCTGGCGCGGGCCTATGGCTACGTTTTCCAGGCCCCCGTTCTGCTGCCATGGCGCACCGTGCTGGCTAACGTGATGCTGCCGCTGCAGGTTCAGGGCGTATTGCCCGCGCGCTGCGAGGAGATCGCCCGCGAGCAGTTGGCGCGCGTCGGCCTGAGCGGATTTGAGAAAAAATATCCGTGGCAGCTTTCCGGCGGGATGCAGCAGCGCGCGTCCATCGCCCGCGCGCTGGGGTTCGAACCGAGGATTCTGATGATGGACGAACCGTTCGGGGCGCTGGACGAACTGACCCGCGATAACCTCAACCAGCAGTTGCAGCAGCTCTGGTACAGCGAACGGCGTACCATGGCGTTCGTCACCCACTCCATTGCCGAAGCGGTTTACCTCTCCACCCGTATCGTCATTATGTCGCCGCGCCCCGGCCGCATCGTCAAAATCATTGACTCGCCCTTGCCCCATGAGCGGGATCTGTCCCTGCGCGATGCGCCGGAATTTATTCGTCTGGCTCAGGAGGTGCGTGAAGCGCTAATCGAGGGACACCATGAACATTGACGCCTTGCGCTATCGGGCGCTGCCGGTGTTGGCGGTGCTCGTTGCGGCGCTGCTGTTGTGGTATCTGCTGGCGATCGCGCTGAACGCGCCGGGGGCGATTGACCGCACCCTTGCCGCGGCGGGCGACTGGGGCTGGCGCGATCTGCTGCGCAGCACGCTGAATATGTCGCGCCCGGTGCTGCCGACGCCGCATCAGATTGCGGCGGATATCTGGACCAGCCTGACCAAATGGCCGCCGACGTCGCCGCGCAACCTGCTGCTGCATACCTGGGTGACCGCCAGCGCCGCCCTGAGCGGATTTGTGATGGGCGTCGCGTTCGGCCTGCTGCTGGCGATTTGCATCGTGCATTCCCGCACGCTGGATAAAGCCCTGCTGCCGTGGATCGTGGCCTCGCAAACGGTGCCGGTGCTGGCCATTGCGCCGATCGTGCTGATTATTCTCGGCAGCCTGGGGATTACCGGCCTGCTGCCCAAAGCCGCCATCGCCATGTATCTCTGCTTCTTTCCGGTGACCATCGCCACCGTTCAGGGGCTGCGTTCGCCGCAGAAGCTGGAAATGGAGCTGGTGCATACCTACGCCGCCAGCCGCATCGATACCTTCTGGATGGTCCGGCTGCCCTCGGCCCTGCCTTATCTTTTCCCGGCGTTTCGGGTCGCCATCGCCAGCGGCCTGGTGGGCACCATGGTGGCGGAACTGCCCACCGGGGCGCAGGCCGGTCTGGGCGCCCGCCTGTTAACCGGCTCTTATTACGGCAATACCGTGCAGATCTGGTCTGCGCTGGTGATGGCGTCTTTACTGGGCCTGCTGCTGACCGCGCTGGTCAGCCTGACGGAATACGGCGTGATGAAACGCCGCAAAGGGGGGCGGTGATGGGTAGATATGTTTCCGGCGGCGGCGGCATTGTGGCGGCGCTGATCGCCACCCTGCTGGGGCTGGGGCAACTGATCCCCGGCGGCGCGGGCGCGACGCGGGCGCTGATGGTGGAACTGCTGCTGCTGGGCGCGACCGTGCTGGCGCTTTACCCGTCGCGTTCGCCGTGGTTGCTGGCGCTGTTGATGGCGCCGGTGGTTGCGGCGGCCGCGCTGCTGATGCAGCCGGATATGCTGGAGCGGGTTGACGCCGTGTACTGGCTGGCGGCGGCGGCGCTGGCGATGCTGGCCTGGCATAGCGTGCAGCGGCTGGCCGCGCTCAACGGCCGCCGCCTGCCGGACGGCGCGGTTGCCGCGCTGTTCGGCGCCTGGGTGCTCTACTTCTGGCAATTGCTGGTCACGGTATTCGCGGTGCCCCAGGTTTTGCTGCCCGCGCCGTTGGATATCGTGCGGGCATTGTATGAAAACGCCGGGCTGCTGGCGGGCGATTTTGTGCAGACGGTGGTGAAAGCCGTGTTGGTGGGCTATCTGCTGGGCAGCGGCATGGGGATTGCGGTGGGCATTCTGATTGACCGGCTGCCGTTTCTGCAACGCGGTCTGTTGCCCCTGGCCAACCTGACCAGCACCATCCCGCTGGTGGGCGTGGCGCCGATTGCGGTGATGTGGTTTGGGTTCGACTGGCCCTCCAAGGCGGCGGTGATCGTGCTGGTGACCTTTTTTCCGGCGCTGGTCAGCACCCTGGCGGGACTACAGGCCAGCGGCAAGCTGGAGCGCGAGCTGATGTATTGCTACGCCGCCACGCCGCGCAAAACGCTGTGGGTATTGCGTTTGCCGGCCGCATTGCCCTTTATTTTCAATGCATTGAAAGTCAATGCCGCCCTGGCGCTGATTAGCGCGATCGTCGCCGAGTTTTTTGGCTCCCCCACGTCCGGGCTGGGTTTCCGTATTTCAACCGAGGCGGCGCGCATGCATATGTCCACGGTGTGGGCGGCGATCGTGGTGGCCTCCGTGGTGGGGTCGCTGTTTTACGCTCTGCTGGTGCGGTTGGAGAAGAAAGTCAATTTCTGGCACCCCTCGGTACGCGGGGAGTCGTAGTCCGTTCGTCGTTGTGTGTTCCACTTTACTCCGAGGATACTCAGATGAGAGATCGTTCCGCTTTTCGCTCCTGTCTTATCGTGGCCGCCGCCACGCTGGCGCTTTCCCTGACCACCGGCGTCCGGGCCGCCGAGAAGGTCACCCTGCAGCTTAAATGGCTGCCGCAGTCCCAGTTCGCCGGCTACTACGTGGCGCAGGCGAAAGGCTATTACCAGGAGGCGGGGCTGGACGTCACCATCAAACCCGGCGGCACCGATATCTCCCCGGTGCAGGTTATCGCCGGCAAATCGGCGGACGTAATCGTCAACTGGATGCCGGATGCGCTGGCGGCGCGCGAGTCCGGGGTGCCGCTGGTGAATATCGCCCAGATCTTCGACCGTTCCGGCATGATGCTGACCTGCCGCAAATCGACGGGGATTAAAACCCCGACGGACTTAAAGGGCAAAACACTGGGGGTGTGGTTCGGCGGCAACGAGTACCCCTTCTTCAACTGGATGCACAAGCTGGGCTATCAGCCGGATAAGGATATCAAGGTGCTGAAGCAGGGCTTTAACGTCGATCCGCTGCTACAGAATCAGGCGGCCTGCATTTCCACCATGAACTACAACGAATACTGGCAGCTGATCGACGCGGGAATGAAGCCGGACGAACTGATCTCCTTCCCCTATGAGGATCAGGGCGTCTCCACCCTGGAGGACGGCCTCTATGTGCTGGAATCGAGCCTGAAGGATCCGGCGTTCGTCGCCAAAATGGCGAAATTCCTGAAAGCCACCTATCGGGGCTGGAACGACGCGGTGAAGAACCCGGCCGAAGCGGCGGAGATCGTGGTGAATGAGGATATGTCCGGCTCGGCGACGTTAGAGGTACAGCAACGGCAGATGGAGAACGTCGCCAAGCTGATTACCAATGCCGGCACGCCGAAAATCGGCTATCTGGAACCGGCGGCCTATCGGCGTACGGTGGAGGTGCTGCTGAGCGGCGGCGGCGCGTCGGTGATCAAAAAAGACCCCGGCGACGGCGCCATGACCCACGCGGTCTGGGACGCCGCGGCGCACTAACCGCTTGTTGCGCGCGGCCCGTAAATCCGCGGTTTACGGGCCGTCTGCCCGCTGTCAGCGGGTGTCGCCGGTAGGCGTCCCGCAGCGTATCCAGGCGCAGATCGAAAGTCGGTTGCATGGTATTTTCCTCACTCTTCTTCAATAACAATGACGCACTGTCCGGCGCTGACGGGCGATCCCGGCCGTACCCGCACTTCGCGCACCACCCCCGCGCAGGGGGCGGCGAGCGGGATTTCCATCTTCATGGATTCCAGCACCACCAGCGTGTCGCCCGGCGCGACCTGAGCGCCCACCGCCACCGCCACCTGCCATAGGTTGCCGGCGATCGGGCTTTCGACGCCATATTGGCCGGGCAGCAGGGGGGCGCTTTCCGGCGCTTCCGCGTGTTCGGCTTCGCCGTCGAGAGGCGCCCGATCGGCGTCGGCCCAGCGCAGCCGCTCGGCGTTGAACGCCGCTCGCTGCCGCCGGCGAAACGCGGCGATGCCGTCCGCCTCCCGTTCGAGAAATGCCTGATAGTCGGCCAGCGCCAGCTCGCCGTGTTCAATGCGCAGCGGATAGCGTCCCAGCGGGAAGTCGCGGCGAATTTGCAGCAGCTCGTCGGCGGAGACCGGATAGAAACGGATCTGATCGAAGAAGCGCAGCAGCCAGGGCTTGCCGTCGAACGCCGCCACGTCCCGGTAGCGGTTCCACATTTGCAGGGTGCGGCCGACAAACTGATAGCCGCCGGGTCCTTCCATGCCGTACACGCACATATAGGCCCCGCCGATACCCACCGAGTTTTCCGCCGTCCAGGTGCGCGCCGGATTGTATTTGGTGGTGACCAGACGATGGCGCGGATCGAGCGGTGTGGCGACGGGCGCGCCCAGATAGACGTCGCCCAGCCCCATCACCAGATAGCTGGCGGCGAACACCAGGCGGTGGACCTCGTCCAGATCGTTCAGGTCGTTGATGCGACGGATAAACTCCAGATTGCTCGGGCACCACGGCGCGTCCTTGCGCACCGTGGTCATGTATTTCTCGATCGCCAACTGGCAGGCGGGGTCATCCCAGGAGAGCGGCAGGTACAGGATACGCGAAGGGACGCGCAAATCCTGTTTTTCAGCGACCTTTTGCCACAGGTCGGCCACCCTGCGCAGCAGCTGCGGTAGCGGCAGCGTTTCCGGGCGATAGTGGATTTGCAGCGAACGGATCCCCGGGGTGATATCGATAATGCCGTCAATGTCGTCCGCCTGCAGCATTTGCATCAGCACGTGGCCGCGCAGGCGCAACGCCAGATCCAACTCCGCTTCGCCCAGCTCCAGCAGCAGATAGGTATCGCCGCTGAGGCGGGCCGCCAGCCGCCGGTCGCCCTGTCCGCAGTCGAGCACCACCGGGGATTGCAGCGGATGCGGTCGCCACTCCAACGCCTGCGCCCGCAATTCGGCATATTCCGTTTTGCGCGCCACGGCCAGCGCCCGCGCCGTTTCAATGCTGACCGGGGTAAAGCGCACCTTGTCGCCGGCCTTGAGCTGGCCGAGTTGCCACAGGTCGGCCTCGATGACGGTGACCGGACAGACGAATCCGCCCAGGCTCGGACCGTCCGGGCCGAGGATCACCGGCATATCCCCGGTGAAATCCACGGCGCCGACGGCGTAAGGATTGTCATGGATATTGGAGGGATGCAGTCCCGCCTCGCCGCCGCTCTCCCGCGCCCATTCCGGTTTCGGGCCGATCAGGCGCACGCCGGTGCGGCTGGAGTTGAAGTGGACTTGCCACTCGGTGGCGAAAAACCGGTCGATATAGCCGGGGGTGAAATACTCGGGGGCGCCGTGCGGGCCATAAATGACCCGCATTTCGCGCACCGCGGGCAGCGTGGCGATCAGGTCGTCGGGCAGCCGCGCGCCGCCGGCGTCGTCGCGCAGCGCGGGCAGATGCAGCACGTCGCCCGCGCGCAGCGCGCGGCCGGCATGGCCGCCGAACTGTCCCAGCGTAAAGGTGCTTTTACTGCCTAAATAATCGGGCGCCTGAATGCCGCCCCGCAGGCACAGATAGCTGCGTGCGCCCGCCCCGGTAATCGTGCCCAGCCGCAGGGTGGCGCCCGCCGGGATGGTGAAGGCGGCGTTCATCGGCTGCGGCCGTCCGTCCAGCTGTATCGGCAGTTCGGCCCCGGTCACCGCGGCGACGGCTGCGGTATTGAAGCGCAGGGTGGGGCCGCTCATGGTCACTTCCAGCGCCGCCATGCCCGCGTCGTTGCCCAGCAGGCGGTTTCCCAGACAGAGCGAGCGGCTATCCATCGGCCCGGAGGGCGGAACCCCCACGGCCCAGTAACCGATACGTCCGGGATAATCCTGCACCGTGGTTTGCGTGCCGGCGGCCAACACCTCGAACGTACTGGCCTGATAAACCAGCGTTTCCAGACAGCGGGTCCAGGGCCGTCCGCTGGCGAATGGCGTATCCCTCAGGATCTGGCGCAGATACTCGCGGTTGGTTTCCACCCCGTAGAGCGCCGTATCGGCCAGCGCCCGATCGAGGGCGGTTAAGGCCTCTTGCCGGTCGGGGGCCCAGGCGATCAGTTTGGCTATCATCGGGTCGAAATAGGGCGGGATCTCACATCCCGCTTCGACCCAGGTATCGATGCGCAGCGATTTACCCTCGGCGTGAGGGAAGTCGACCGCCGTCAGCAGCCCAGGGCTGGGCTGAAAGTTGCGCCCCGGATCTTCGGCGTACAGCCGGGCCTGAATCGCATGGCCCTGCGGCGCCAGGCTCCGCGCCAGCTCGGCCAGCGGCGGCAGTTCCCCCGCGGCCAGTTGCAGCATCCAGCGCACCAAATCCACGCCCCATACCTGTTCGGTGACGCCGTGTTCAACCTGCAGGCGGGTATTGACCTCAAGAAAATAAAAGCGTTCGTCCTGGCCGTCGTAGATGAACTCGACCGTACCCGCGCTGCGGTAGTCGACCGCACAGGCCAGCTTGACCGCCGCGTCGCACAGCGCTTTATCCATCCCGGCCGGCAGGTTCGGCGCGGGCGTTTCTTCCAGCACCTTCTGGTTACGCCGCTGTACCGAACAGTCGCGTACGCCCAGCGCCAGCACCTCTCCGCCGCCGTCGCCGAAAATCTGTACCTCCAGGTGACGGGCGCGTTCGATATACTTTTCGACGAATACCCCGGCATCGCTGAAATTGTTCTGCCCCAGACGGCGAACGCTGTCGAAAGCCTCCGACAGCTCGTCGGCGCGCCAGCATACGCGCATGCCGATGCCGCCGCCGCCCGCGGTGCTTTTCAGCATCACCGGGTAGCCAATGGCGCTTGCCGCCGCCAGCGCGGCGTCCGCATCCTCCAGCAACGCCGACCCCTCCAGCAGGGGAATGCGCTGAGCCTTCGCCAGCGCGCGGGCGGTATGTTTAAGGCCGAATACGCGCAGCTGTTGCGGCGTGGGGCCGATAAAGGCGATCCCGGCGGCTTCACAGGCTTCGGCGAAGGCGGCGTTTTCCGACAGGAAACCGTAGCCGGGGTGAATGGCGTCGGCCCCGGTTTTTCTGGCCGCGTCGAGGATCTTATCCACCATCAGATAGGTTTGCGCCGCGGGGCCGTCTCCCAGGCTGACCGCGACGTCCGCCTGCCGGACATGCAGACTGGCGGCGTCGGCTTCTGAATAGACCACCACGCCCGGCACGTTCAGGTCGCGCAGGGTGCGTAAAATACGGCAGGCGATGGCGCCGCGATTGGCAATCAATACGTTTTCAAACATGTGAAACGCTCTCGGAAATGGGCAGGTCGTCCTGCTTCTGCTGTTCTGCGCCAGGGTCGTCCGCGGCGCGGATGCCGAGGCATCAGGCTCCGTGGCGCGCCGTGGCGGTTATCGCGTTGCCTGGTCCGCGTCGCCGGGCGGTTGATTTTCGCCTCGTCACGACCATATCAGCACCTCCGCCGGGGTGGGGTTCCAGCCGTTGCAGGGGTTATTGAGCTGCGGGCAATTGGAGATCAGTACGATGACGTCCGTCTCCGCCCGCAGTTCGACGTACTTTCCCGGCGCCGAGATGCCGTCTTCAAAGGTCAGTCCCCCCTCGGGCGTGACCGGGACATTCATGAAAAAGTTGATGTTGGCGCCGATGTCTCTCTTATCCAGACGGCCGTCGTGCAGGCAGGCGCACAGGAAGTTGTCGCGGCAGCTGTGCATATAGCGTTTATCCAGCGCATAACGCACGGTATTGCTCTCCTGCGCGCAGGCGCCGCCGAGCGTATCGTGCCGGCCGCAGGTGTCGGCGACGATGGTCAGCAGCGGGTTGCCGAGATTGGAATAGAGTACGCTGCCGGTGGTCAGATAGGCGTTGTTCTGACGGCGCAGCGTGCGCTGGGGATCGTAGCGCTCCCGCGGGTCGGCGGCGCGGTAAAACAGCGTATCGACGGCCTGGTTGCCTTCCAGATCGAGCAGGCGCAGCGTTTGGCCTGTTTTAACTTCAAACAGATAGGGTTCGCCCGCCGGGATCACATGACGCGACAGCGCCTGTTCCGGCTGAAGGTGACTGGTGGTTAAGCTCATCGTATTATCCCTCACAGGTATTGGCGTTCAGTGTTATGCAGGGCGCGGGCGTTTTCCGCGCGCGAATGCCGGCAAAGTTCGGTGATGCCGTCGCCGTTTGGCCGCAGCCAATTTAGTCGCACGGGCTTGGGGGAATAGCGCGGATTGGGGTCCATGGGGTGCTGGAGCGCGGTGAGTATCACCAGCGTATCCATCGGCGCGTAGAGTTCGACGTAATCCCCGGCCTTGGCATTACCCGGCTGGAAGTGGAAGCCGCCGCTTTCATCCACCGTCACCTTGCTGAACAGGTTGACGACCATCAGCAGGTCTTGCAGATTCAGGTTCCACTTACCCATCTCCACCAGCAGGTTATCCACGCCGTTGCGATGGAAGGCGTTGCGCTGTTCCTGATAACGTCCCGGACCGTATTTCTCCTCGACTTCCCGTGCGTTGAGCGCCCCGCCGAAGCTGTCGTGCCAGCCGCAGGTGTCGGCGGTGACGGCGGCCAGCACCCGGCCCATATCCGAATAGAGACAGTGGCCGACGGTGAGTTTTGCCGTGTGCTGGCCTTTCAGGGTGTCGGGCAGATTAAGCCGCTCGCTGGGCTGGGCCGCATTCAGCAGCATCAGGCTGACGTTGGCGTCGCCCTCGATATCCGTGATGCGCAGCAGTTGGCCGCGGCGCAGGACAAACGAGGCGTGTCCGCCGCCGGGAACGATTTCTTCATATAAAGCAGACTGTAAAATCAATGGGTCGGTCATGGCTAAAATCCTTATAGGTGATCGGTCGCCGGAGCCGGGATGATGTGCGGCGGCAGCGTGGCAAGCGCGCGGCGCGCGGCAAGGCGATCGGCGTTCAGGGGAATGTCGTAGGTCACACGCGCGCCGTAGGCGTTCGGCGCCTGAGGGTCGAGCCGAACCTTGTCGAACACCAGCAGCCGGGTGCCGAGATTGAAACCTTCCGACAGATCGTGGGTGACCATAAAGGCGGTGAGGCGGGTTTCCTGCCACAGCGCCAGCAGCAGCTGGTGCATATCTTTGCGAATGCCGGGGTCGAGCGCGCCGAACGGTTCATCCAGCAGCAGAATGCGCGGACGCATGATGAACGCCTGCGCAATGGCCAGGCGCTGTTGCATACCGCCGGACAGCTGGCCGGGGTATTTATCCAGCGCCTGTCCCAGCCCTACCCGCTGCAGCAGATGCGTCGCCTCTTCCCTGGCCCGGCGCTTGCGGCGTCCGAAGAAGCGGCCGATGACGCGGGTATGCAGCAGCTCCGGGCCGATGACCACGTTGTCCAGCACGTTCAGGTGCGGGAAGACCGAGTAACGCTGAAACACCACGCCCCGGCTGGCGTCGGGTTCATCCGCCAGCGGCCTGCCTTCCAGCAGCAGGCTGCCCCTGCTCGGTTTTTCCTGCCCCAGCAGCAAGCGCAGAAACGTCGACTTGCCGCACCCGGATGCGCCCACCATGGTGCAGAATTCCCCTTCCTCGATGGAGAGGTTCAGGCGTTCCAGCACCACATGGTCGCCGTACTCCTGCCAGATATTGTTGATTTGAATAAAACTCATCCTTTGTCCCCCGCGGACCAGGGGAAAAAGTATCGGTTGAGACGTCTTAAGGCGTAGTCCATCAGCCAGGCCAGCAGCGTGATCCACACCACGTAAGGCAGGATCACGTCCATGGCCATATAGCGGCGCACCAGGAATATCCGATAACCCAGGCCCGCGGTGGCCGAAATGGCCTCGGCGGAGATCAGGAACAGCCAGGCGGAGCCCAGCATCAGGCGCAGTGAAACCAGCAGACGCGACAGCAACTGGGGCAGCACCACCCTGAGCACCAGCGTCCAGCTATTGGCGCCCAGCGTTTGCGCCTTGATCAGCAGTTCGGGGGGGATTTCGCGGGCGCGCTGTTCGAGATCGCGCGCCAGTACCGGCGTGATGCCGATAACGATCAGCATCACTTTCGACAGCTCATCCAGGCCGAAAACGATAAACAGAATCGGCAGTATCGCCAGCGGCGGGATCATCGACAGCACGGTCATCAGCGGGGACAGCGGCGCCCTGAACAGCGGGAATACCCCGGCGGCGATGCCGAGGCACAGCCCCGCCAGCGAGGCGACGCCCAGTCCGATCGCCAGCCGGCTCAGGCTGGCCGCGGTGTCCGCCCACAGCAGATATTCGCCGCTGCGCCTGTCGGCGGTAAAGGCGACGCGTTCTATCGCCTCGACCATCTGCGCGGCGCTGGGCAGCAGCTTGTCGCTGGGGTTGTCCGCCAGCCGGACGGCCGAACTGGTGAAATAGAGGGCGATCAGCAGCGCAAACGGCAGCAGCATAAGCAGCAGCCGTCCGCCGAGACCCGGATGACGATTGATTAAACGCATGGCCATTCCCCGCGGTGGTTAGAGTTGCCCTGCGGCGGCCATCTGGGCAAAGGTGGCGTCAAAGCGCAGCTTCACGTTGTTTTCGTCGCCGATAATCGCCCCGCCGGGGAAGGCCATCCCCACCGCGTCGGCGCTGCGCGCGCCCTCGCCGAGCAGCCCTTTTTCATAGGAAAAATCCGCTACCCGCCGCATGGTTTTCGGCAGGTCGGCGCTGGTGACGAACCGTACGGCGTCAGCGGGGGCATGGAATAAATGGGTGGTTTTGAGCTGGGCCTGGTAGCCCGGCAGATCGGTTCCTGAAGCGCGCGCCATGGCCTCAAGCGCGGCGTTATCCCCCGCTTGCATCAGCGCCATGATTTCAAACCAGGCGCCGGTCAGGGCCTTGCCCAGCGCCGGGTTGTCGTTAAGCGTTTGGGTATTGACGACCAGCAGATCGATGATTTCGCCGGGGATCTGGCTGGAGCTGAACACTTCGGTGACGCTGGGAACGGCTTTGATGACGGAAAGCTGCGGGTTCCAGGCGCCGGCGGCCTGCACGCTGCCGGTGTTGAACGCGGCGACGATATCGGCGTCGGAGGTATTCACCACTTTGAGATCTTTTTCCGCCAGCCCGGCCTTCTCCAGCCCGCGCACCAGCAAATAGTGAGAAACGGAGAGTTCGGGCAGATTGATATTCAGCCCTTTCAGATCGGACAGCGTCTTGTTTTCGCCCTTTATGACGATGCCGTCATTGCCGTCGGAAAAGCTGCCGGCGAGCAGGGCGGTGGTATCGACCCCGCCCGCCGCGGGCATGGTCAGCGCATCCATATTGGTCATGGCGCAGCCGTCGAACTGGCCGGCGGTATACTGGTTGATCGACTCCACGTAGTCATTAAGCTGGGTGACTTTGATATCAATACCGTATTTTTTGGCCCACTTATCGATAATACCTTCGGTGCTGATATAGCCCCACGGCATCCAGCCCGCATAAATCGTCCAGCAGACGTTAAAGCTCTTTTTCGTTTCGGCGGCGGCGGAAAAGCTCAGCAGGGTCAGGAAGCAGGCGGTAAGGAAAGACTTTCTCATCAGGGTATCTCCAGTCAGGTTTACGGGTGCAGGAGCAGCAAAATACCTAGGGGTTTTAGGTTTGCTGTCTCCCGGGCTTTTATCCCGCCGTGTAACCTCGCTGGAGGTCGCCGGCTCTCGGACCAGTCATTCACCCGCGGTGAACCGGAACCCTAGCCAGCCATTATTTAGTGCGCTCAGACGTGTTAGTACTGTGCTGCCCTGTTTACTGGTTTAAGCAAGATATATACCAGTTTATAAATAAAACAAAAACAAAGAGTTAAGTCCTTCCTCCTGCTAAAAAGACCCTAAAAGAGTGCGCTTAAATCGCCGTCTGCCCGAAAAGAGGGCAATTTCTCCCCGTATGATCGTCTCTTGCGCCGGCTCGGGAAGAAGGGCGGGGTAAAGGTTGTCGCAGGCGCGCTTCTTTTTAGCGATCCTGGCGCGTGTCTTGCACCTGATAAATCGGGTAAGGTTGTGGGTGAACCCTGGGAGGGAAACTGCCGATGTTAAAACAAGCGCTGACCGATGAAGCGGCAAAAGGCCGTATCCGGCTGGATAATGAAGCGGCGATCCTGCTGGCGGCGGAGCATGTGTTCGCCCGGTTTGGCTTTAAGGGCGCCACCATGGCCTTGATCGCCGAGCAGGCGGATTTGCCCAAAGCCAATCTTCACTACTATTTCGGCAACAAGCGGAACCTCTATTTACGCGTGCTGGATGACATTTTGCATGACTGGCTGGCGCCGTTGGAGCATTTCCTGCCGCAGGCCGATCCGCGCGCGGTGATTGAGCAGTATGTGCGGCAAAAGATGGTGCTGGCTTTTGAGCGCCCCTATGCCTCGAAGCTGTTCGCCAATGAGATCCTGCAGGGCGCGCCGATGGTGCATGAGCTATTGCAAACGCAGCTGCATGATTTGGTCGCCGGCAAGGCCGCGGTGGTGGATGGCTGGGTCGCGCAGGGGCTGCTGCTGCCGCTGGACAGCAAACACTTCTTTTTCTCTATCTGGGCGATCACCCAGACCTATGCGGATTTTGATATCCAGATCGCCGCGGTGCTCGGCGAGGAGTCCCGCGCGCCGGATGCGCGGCAGCGGGCCGTCGCCCATGTGCTGACCAGCGTATTTAGAATGTGCGGCCTTACGGATAGATAGCGGCGTTCAGCCGTCATCACGCCGCCGCCGGAGACGCTGAAAAACGTTTCCCGGCGCTTATTTTCCCTCTGCCTGCTTTCTTCTTCCTCTCTTCGCCCTCAAGCCCGATATTGGCGCAATCATCGTTCATCTTGGAGACACTTGCACCGAAAAGAGGCGCAAAATCCGCCATCGTGAAAGCTTATGGCCGATTAACGCCTTGTTTTTAGCGCAATTGATGGCCGGCAAAAAAATGGCACATAAATCGCATGGTTAGAAGGGAAAACTTAACCATTTGGTCAAGATTTTTGGAACCAGCCAGAGGAGCATGCCGCATGAAAACGTCACCACCGCTCGGCGTCGATGCCGCGGGTATTCAGGCCGGGCGCTTAAGCGAGGCGCAGTACGCGGACAACTTTAGCGACAGCGTGGCGCCGCTGGGCAAAATTCAGGCGGTGATTGAGGCGGAACGTTGCTACTACTGCTACGACGCGCCCTGTACCCGTTCCTGCCCGGCGGATATCGACGTGCCGAGCTTTATTCATCGCATCGCGCAGGACAACGTACGCGGCGCGGCGCAGGCCATTCTGAGCGAAAACGTGCTGGGCGGCATGTGCGCCAGGGTGTGTCCCACCGAAACCCTGTGCGAACAGGCCTGCGTGCGTAATCAGCAGGACGGCAGGCCGGTACGCATCGGTCTGCTGCAACGTTACGCCACCGACGCCTATCTCTCCAATCCGGGAACGCCGCTGTTTAGCCGGGCGACCTCCAGCGGCAAAAAAGTGGCGGTGGTGGGCGCGGGCCCGGCGGGATTAACGGCGGCGCACCGGCTGGCGTGTCACGGTCATCACGTCGTGGTGTTCGACGCCCGGGAAAAACCGGGCGGGCTGAATGAGTATGGTCTGGCCGCCTACAAGACCACGGATGATTTCGCCCAGCGCGAAATTGCCTGGCTGCTGTCCATCGGCGGCATCGAACTGCGTCTTAACCACCGTCTGGGACAAGACATCACGCTGGATGCGCTGCGCGCCGATTATGACGCGGTTTTCCTCGCCATGGGGCTGGGCGGCGTCAACGCGTTGGGTATTGAAGAGGCGCCGCTGGAAGGCGTGCGCGAGGCGGTCGATTTTATCGCCGAGCTGCGCCAGGCGCCCCATCCCGCCGCGGTGGCGATAGGCCGCAGCGTGGTGGTGATTGGCGGCGGCATGACCGCCGTCGACGCCGCGGTGCAGGCCAAAAAGCTGGGCGCCCGTGAAGTCACCATGGCGTATCGCCGCGGCGCCGCGGAGATGAAAGCCTCGCCCCACGAACAGGAGTGGGCGAAAGCCAATGGCGTAGTTATCCGTCACTGGGCGGCCCCTCAGGCGCTCCACGCCGCGGACGGCCGCGTCGCGGCGGTTTCTTTTATGGTTATGCAGGCGCGGTCGGGGGCGCTGGTCGCCAGCGGGGAAACGTTCCGGCTGCCGGCCGATATGGTGCTCAAAGCCATCGGCCAGACCTATGACGCCGGCCTGACCGGCGCCGCGATTGCGCTGCAAGACGGGCGTATCGCCACCGACGAGCAGGGGCGCACGTCGGTGCCCGGCGTATGGGCCGGGGGCGACTGCTGCGCCGGTGGGCTGGACCTGACGGTGGACGCGGTACGGCAGGGCAAAGCGGCGGCGGCGTCGATAGACGCGCAGCTGCGCCCCGTTGCCCGTCACTCTTCACTGAACGAGCGGGAGGTGTTGCATGGCTGATATCAGCAGTAACTTTTTAGGGATTAAAAGCCCCAATCCTTTCTGGCTGGCTTCCGCCCCGCCGACGGACAAAGAGTACAACGTGGTGCGGGCGTTTGAGGCCGGCTGGGGCGGGGTAGTGTGGAAAACCCTGGGGCAGGATCCGCACGTGGTGAACGTCAACGGCCCGCGCTACAGCACCCTGCGCACCGCCGATCGCCGCATCATCGGCCTGAATAATATCGAGCTGATTACCGACCGGTCGCTGGATACCAATCTGGAAGAGATCGCCCGCGTCAAGCGCAACTGGCCGGACCGGGCGATGATCGTCTCCATTATGGTGCCCTGCGAGGAGGAGGCCTGGAAAAGCATTCTGCCGCTGGTGGAACAGACCGGGGCGGACGGCATCGAACTGAACTTCGGCTGTCCGCACGGCATGAGCGAGCGGGGCATGGGGGCGGCGGTGGGTCAGGTGCCGGAATACATCGCCATGGTCACCCGCTGGTGCAAGCAGTATTCCCGCCTGCCGACGATCGTCAAACTGACGCCGAATATCGCCGATATTCGCCAACCGGCGCGGGCGGCATTGCAGGGCGGCGCCGACGCGGTATCGCTGATCAACACCATCAACTCGGTGATGGGGGTGGATCTGGAACGGATGACCATCCACCCCAATACCGGCGGCAAAGGGTCGCACGGCGGCTACTGCGGCCCGGCGGTGAAGCCTATCGCGCTGAATATGGTGGCGGAAATCGCGCGCGACGAACCGACGCGCGCGTTGCCGATGTCCGGCATCGGCGGCATCGCCACCTGGCGCGATGCGGCAGAGTTTATTGCGCTGGGCTGCGGCACGGTGCAGGTGTGCACCGCGGTAATGGTGCACGGTTTTCAGATTGTGCGCGACATGGTGAGCGGCCTGTCCAACTTTATGGATGAGCAGGGCTACCGCACGCTGGAGGACTTCCGCGGGCGCGCCGTCGGCAGCGTCAGCGACTGGCGTTATCTCAACCTTAATCATATCGACAAGGCGGTGATTGACCAGTCGGCGTGCATTAAATGCGGGCGCTGTCACCTGGCCTGTGAGGATACCTCGCACCAGGCGATCACCAGTCTGAAAGAGGGCGAACGCCATTACGAGGTCAAGGAAGAGGAGTGCGTCGGCTGCAACCTGTGCGTCTCCATCTGTCCGGTTGAAAACTGCATTTCCATGCGCAGCCTGCAACCGGGAGAAGTGGATTTGCGTACCGGCAAGGTGGTGAGCGGGGAGTACGCCAACTGGACGACGCACCCGAATAATCCGCTGGCGGTAACGGCCGGAACCGTCTGAGTCGGCCTACCCCACCCCGACCCTCCCCTTTGCAGGGGAGGGAGTTGGCTCCTCCCCCTTGACAAGGGGGAGGCCGGGAGGGGGTGGCGGCAGGCATCGCCTGAGTAGTGTTTCACCCCACCCCGGCCCTTCGCAGGGGAGGGAGTTAGCTCCTCCCCCTGGCAAGGGGGAGGCCGGGAGGGGGCATTAGCGGCACCGCGCCTAACTTTATTAGCCAGCAATAACGAGGGGAACATGATGAGTCATAACCTGTTAATCAAAGGCGGTACGGTGGTCAATGCCGATCGGGAATTTCGCGCCGACGTGCTCTGCGCCGACGGCGTTATCGTGGCGGTGGGCGAAGATGCCGCCCGCGACGCGCCGGCCGGAACCGAGGTGATCGACGCCGGTGGGCAGTACGTAATGCCGGGCGGCATCGACCCGCATACCCATATGAATTTCCCCTTTATGGGAACGGTCACGGTGGATGATTTCTACAGCGGAACGGCGGCGGGGCTGGCGGGCGGCACCACCACCATTATCGATTTCGTTATCCCCAATCCGCAGCAGCCGCTGATGGAGGCTTATCGCAACTGGCGCGGCTGGGCGGAAAAGGCGGCGTCCGACTACAGTTTCCACGTCGCCATTACCTGGTGGGATGAGAGCGTGCACCGGGATATGGGCACGCTGGTGCGGGAAGAGGGCGTCAACAGCTTCAAGCACTTTATGGCCTATAAGAATGCCATCATGTGCGACGACGAGACGCTGATGAACAGCTTCCGCCGCTCGCTGGAGCTGGGGGCGATGCCGACCGTCCACGCCGAAAACGGCGAAATGGTCTTTTTGCTACAGCAGGAGATGATGAAGCGCGGCATCACCGGGCCGGAGGGGCATCCGCTGTCGCGTCCGCCGGAAGTGGAAGGGGAAGCGGCCAGCCGGGCGATTTCCATCGCCAACGTGCTGGGCGTGCCCATTTATGTGGTTCACGTTTCCTGTAGCGAGTCGGCGCAGGCCATCGCCCGCGCCCGGGCGCGCGGCCAGCGGGTTTACGGTGAAGTGCTGGCCGGTCACCTGGTGGTGGACGACAGCGTGTACCGCGATGCGGATTTCAATAAAGCCGCCGCCCATGTGATGAGTCCGCCGTTTCGTCCCAAAGGCCATCAGGAGGCGCTGTGGCGCGGATTACAGTCCGGCCAGTTGCACACCACCGCCACCGACCACTGTACCTTCTGCACCAGCCAGAAAGCCGCGGGCAGCGATAACTTCACCAAAATTCCCAACGGCTGCGGCGGCGTGGAGGAGCGTCTGGCGGTTATCTGGGACGCCGGCGTCAATAGCGGACGCCTGACGCCCAGCGAGTTCGTCGCCATTACCTCCGCCAATACCGCCCGCCTGTTCAATATCTACCCCCGCAAAGGCCGGGTTACGGTAGGGGCCGACGCCGATCTGGTGGTGTGGGATCCCCAGGGCAGTAAAACCCTGTCCGCCAAAACGCATCACTCGAAAAATGATTTCAACGTCTTTGAAGGCCGCACGGTGCGCGGCATTCCACGATATACGGTCAGCCAGGGGAAACTGGTGTGGGCCGACGGCGATCTGCGCGCCCGGCAAGGGGCGGGGCGCTATATCAAACGCCCGGCATTCAGCGCGGATTTCAGCGCCGGCGCCCTGCGGCAAAGCCTGCTGGCGCCGCAAGCCGTGGCGCGTTAAAGAACCTACCCGACAGCAAGACGGTGACGTCCACCCATGAGGAAATCTGTTATGAATAGCGAAGCGTTATCCGCAACAAAAAATAAAATCGATATCGCCGATCTGCGCGTTGACGGCGATCGCCTGTGGCAGTCGCTGATGGATCTGGCGGCGATCGGCGCCACGCCCAAAGGCGGCGTATGCCGCCTGACCCTGACGGACCTGGATCGTCAGGGTCGCGATCTGGTGGTGGGCTGGGGGAAAGCCGCCGGGCTGTCGGTTGAAATCGACAAGATCGGCAACGTGTTTATGCGTCGTCCCGGACGCAATAACGCCCTGCCGCCAATAGTGGCGGGCAGCCATATCGATACTCAGCCGACCGGCGGGAAATTCGACGGCAACTTTGGCGTGCTGGCGGCGCTGGAAGTGATCCGCACGCTTAACGACCGGAAGATAGAAACCGACGCGCCGGTGGAAATGGTGTTCTGGACCAATGAGGAAGGGTCGCGCTTTGTGCCGGTGATGATGGGCTCCGGCGTCTTTGCCGGCGTATTTCCGCTGGAGTATGCCTATGCCGCGCAGGACGCGGACGGTAAAAGCGTGGGGGATGAACTGAAGAAAATCGGCTATGCCGGTGCGCAAACGCCGGGCGACCACCCCATCGGCGCCTACTTTGAAGCGCATATCGAGCAGGGGCCGATTCTGGAAGATCGGGACGTTGACATCGGCGTGGTGCAGGCGGTGCTGGGGATTCGCTGGTATGACTGCGTGGTCACCGGGATGGAGTCGCACGCCGGGCCGACGCCGATGGCGCTGCGCAAGGACGCGTTGCAGGTTTCCACCCGCGTCATGCAGGAGGTTATCGCCATTGCCGACCGCTTTGCGCCGCACGGCCGCGGTACGGTGGGCATGGTGCAGGTCCATCCCAACAGCCGCAACGTGGTGCCGGGCAGCGTGAAGTTTTCCGTCGATTTCCGCAACCTTACCGATGCGCTGGTGGATGAGATGGATGCGGCGCTGAAAGCCTATCTCGCCACGCTGAGCGCGGAAACCGGGCTGGATATTCAACTGACCCAGGTATCGCAGTATCGCGCCGCGCCGTTCCATCCGCACTGTAAGGATGCGATACGCCGGGCGGCCGACACGCTGGGTTACTCCAATATCGACATCGTTTCCGGCGCGGGACACGACGCGGTGTATGTCGCTGAGCTGGCGCCGACGGGGATGATTTTTATTCCCTGTAAGGACGGCATCAGCCATAACGAGATTGAGTATTCATCACCCGAGCAGGTGACGGCCGGTGCGAACGTGTTGCTGCACGCGGTGCTGGAGACCGCCGGCGTGGTGGGGCGTTAGCGCCCGCCTTCGCGCATCGCCTTCTCAACCTCTTCCGCCAGAATGGCGATGCCGCGCGCAATGCTCTCCGGCTCCGGTACGTAGTTCATCCGCAGGCACTGATGCGCATGCGGCCAGGTCTGATCCAGCCCGGGGAAGAAATAGCGGCCGGGCACCATCAGCACGCCGCGTTTCTTCAGCCGCTGGTACAGCACTTCGGTGGTGATGGGTAAATCCTTAAACCATAACCACAGGAAAATGGCCCCTTCCGGCTTATGGATCAGACACTGCTCCGGCGACAGATAGCGCCGGATGGTGGCTATCGTTTCCGTTACGCGCCGTTGATAGAACGGGCGCACCACCTCATCGGACAGGCGCAGCAAATCGCCGCGCCGGATCATCTCGCAGGCGATCGACGGCCCGATCGCGCCCGGCGACAGGCTGATGATGCCGTTCATATTGCCGATGGCGGAAATCACCTTCTCGTCGGCGATAACAATACCGCAGCGCGAACCGGGCAGCCCCAGCTTGGACAGGCTCATACACAGAATAATGTTCGGGTTCCACAGCGGCGTCGCTTCGCTGAAAATAATGCCGGGGAAGGGAACGCCGTAGGCATTATCAATCAGCAGCGGAACGTTGTGCTGCTGCGCCAGAATATCCAGACGCATCAGCTCTTCGTCGGTCAGTACATTGCCGGTGGGGTTGGTGGGGCGGGAAACGCAGATCAGGCCGATATCGTCGGTAATCGACAGGTGATCAAAGTCGACGTGATATTTAAACTGCCCGTCCGCCAATAGCTCAATCTGCGGCCGAACGGAAACAAACATGTTTTCATCCAGCCCGGCATCCGCGTAACCGATGTATTCCGGCGCCAGCGGGAACAACACTTTGCGCAGGCTGCTATCGGCATGGCGTCCGGCAAAGAGATTGAATAAGTAGAAAAATGCGCTCTGGCTGCCGTTTGTCAGTGCAATATTCTGTGGTCCAATCTGCCAGCCAAACTCCTCGCGCAGCAGGTCGGCCAGGGCGCCGAGCAGGGCGTCTTTACCCTGCGGGCCGTCGTAATTGCATAAGGCGTCGGTTAATTTTCCCTGTTCCAGCATTTCCTGGCAGAGCTGCCGGAAATAGGCGTCCATCGCCGGAATGTGCGCCGGATTGCCGCCCCCCAGCATGATTGCCCCTGGCGTGCGAAGCCCCTCGTTCAGGTCATCCATTAGCTGGGTAATGCCCGCATGACGGGTAAATTTGTTGCCGAAAAGAGAAAAATTCATAGTTTGTCGATTGATGGTAATACATGAATGAGCGGCAACCATAGCGTTTGCGCCGCTATGGCGCAATGCGGCGCAAAGTTAATCGAATATCTATTGTTCTGATCTGTTTTTATTTGGCGGAATAAAATTCTGAGGCGGATCCTGGGTTAATTCATTCGATTAAAGCTGAATCGATATCAACTTTAACCGATCCATACGTTATTATTTTGTAATAAACATTACTTTTCCTAGCGTTATTGTGATCTGCATAGAATAAATTCATTGGCGAAATGCTATTTCCTCAACTGTTGATGGGTATCACATTCTGAAGCCGTACCGATTTGTAGTCTTGGTTGTGTAATAGCTAAATCAATTCAGCAAAAGGAACGACGAGATGAAAAAAGTACTGGCACTGGGCATTTCATTAGCGCTGACTTCATGGCAATTATCGGCTCAGACATTTGTGCTGACGGATGCTGAAGGCGGCGTGGAGCAAGGGAACTGGCAGATTGGCAGCGATGCGCTGAAGATTAAGGAGCGGCATTTCAGCATCGAGCAAAGCGTACTGCGCGGCGGGCGTCAGGAAGGCAGTAAAATCATCACCATCACCAGTCAGGACGGGTTGAAAATCGTACTTAGCCCGACGCGCGGCATGAATTTGCTGCATGTTACCGGGAAAGACGTTCGCCTGGGGTGGGATTCTCCGGTCGACGAGGTGGTGAACCCGAATACCATCAATCTGGAAAGTCGCGGCGGTGTGGGCTGGCTGGAAGGTTTCAATGAAATGATGGTGCGCTGCGGCTTTGAATGGACCGGCCATCCGGTGGTCGATAACGGCATGATTTACACCCTGCACGGTCGCGCCGGTAATACGCCCGCCTCGAAAGTGGTGGTGGACGTCAGCGAGAAAGCGCCTTATCAGATCACTGTGCGTGGTCTGCTAAAAGAGAACAGCTTTAAGAAATCGAACCTGGAAACCTGGACCGAGCTGCGTTACATCCCCGGCAGCGAATCGTTTACCGTGCATGACGTGTTGACCAACAAATCCGACTATGCGCGTGATTACCAGATTATTTATCACAGCAATTTCAGCACGCCGATTCTGGAACAGGGGGCGCGCTTTGTCGCGCCGGTGAAGGAGATTTCGCCGTTTAACGACTACGCCAAAGCGGGTCTGAAAGAGTGGCAAACCTATCAGGGGCCGACCAAAGACTTTGACGAAATGGTGTTTAACCTGACGCCGTATGCGGACAAGCAGGGGAAAACCCTGGCGGCGCTGGTCAACCGCGCCGGCGATAAAGGGGTCTCGATTGAGTTTGATACCCGTCAGCTGCCGGTACTGACGCTGTGGAAAAACACCGATACGGTAAAACAGGGCTACGTTACCGGCATTGAACCGGGCACCAGCTACGCCTATCCGGTAACCATTGAGCGCGAACAGGGACGGGTAAAACAGCTGCAGCCGGGACAGAGCACGGAGTTTGAACTGACCTACAGCCTGCTGAGCAGCACGGATGCGGTGCAAAAAACGGAACAAAAAGTGAAAGCGATTCAGGGCGACAACAAAACCACGCTGACGGAGAAGCCGATAGCCGTTGAATAACCGTTAGGACGCCTGCGGTGCCCTTATACCGCTTTGTCTGTCGCCGGGCAAAGCGGTTTCTTTATTTCGGTACAGTATGATTTCTTCACCACATGACAAAAAATGAACATTTCCTTTCCTGAGCAGGTGAGTCAGGTTAGCATTCGAGGCATGTTGCTCTGTGCTTACTCTTTATTTATCCGATGATTATGAAAAAGAGATCCGCTTCAACGCCTGGCGATAACCATTCCAAAAACGATCCGACTTATCGGCGCGTACGACTTGAAGATATCGCGACAAGATGCGGTACCTCCCTCAGTACCGTTTCGCGCGCGTTATCCGGCGATAAAGGGGTCAGCGCGGAACTGAGAAACAAGATTCAGGAGATGGCGCGCGCGGTGCGTTACACGCCGGCACAGGAGATCGGCGGCAGCAAAATCGTTCTGGCGGCTTCTCAGGTGGCGATGCTTGATTATTACCGCTATCAGTTTAGCTGGTATGTGTTACAGGGGCTTAAAGAGCGCGCCAAAATGCTCGGCATAGAAATTATTACCCACCCTTTGTCGGAGGCGGGCGCATCACAGTTGTCGGCGTTAATGGCAGATCCTGCGATTGGCGGTCTGCTGGCGTTAACGGTCGACGATCTGGAGATCCTGAATACCGTTGTGAGTCTGAATAAACCGGCGGTGCTGGTGAACAGTGACGATCCGCTGATGCGCTTGTCCAGCGTATTGCCCTGTAACCGTTCGGCCACGCGGCTGGCCGCCGACTATCTGGTGCAACAGGGGCATCGCAATATTATCTTTCTTACGCATCCGGGGCGCAGAACCATTGAGCAGCGTTTGGAAGGCTGGCGCGACGCCATGCTGCACTATCATTTGTCGTGCGATACAACACAGGTGATTACGGTGGCCGACTGGCTGCCGGAACTGGCCGAGCAGGCGGTGATGGACTACATCCAGCGGCATCAAACTCCGTTCAGCGCGATTTTATGCGCCAATGATAGCCTGGCGATTGGTGCGATCGGCGCATTGAATAAGCTGGGGATTAGCGTTCCTGATGATGTTTCCGTCATGGGCATGAACGATCTGCCGCAGGCCGAATTCACTCAGCCTGAGCTGACGACGGTACATCTGCCGGTGCAGGAAATCGGTGTGGTTGCGCTGGAACTATTGCAAGACATGATCGCCGGAACGGTGCAAATTCCCCGGCGAGTCGAATTGGCCTGTTCGCTGATTGAACGCCAGTCGGTGGCGAAAAAGCCCCCGGCCTCTACTTGAATAATCCCTCAGGAGCGCCTATCTCCCGCGATTGAACGGTATCATGGGCGATCAACGCCGCTAACCTGCGAGAGCCGCCCATCAACAACTGGAAAGCGGCTACACGTTAGGGAACTGGTTTCGTTAGTCGAATTTGGCGCGATCCATTTTCGGCACCAGCAGTAAGTACATCACGCACCAGGCCAGCAAATACGCCACCGAACCAATCGCGAATAATCCCCAGTAATTACCGGACTGCTCCAGCACCGCGCCGATAATCGTCGAGAACACCACGCTGCCGATCATGCCGAAGGTGCTGCCGATACCCACCACCGAGCCTACCGCCGCATTGGGAAAGAGATCGGAAACGCTGGTCAATAGGTTGGCGGACCACCCCTGATGCGCCGCGGCGGCAAGCCCGACGATGGCGACGGCGGCCCACAGGCTCTCCACCTGCGTCGCGCCGATAATCGGGATAACGGCGCAGGCGCAAATAAACATGGTTGTTTTACGCGCTTTGGCCGCGCTGAGTCCCTTTCTCATCAACATGCCGGGAAGCCATCCCGCGCCCAGGCTGCCCACAATCGCAAACAGGTAAATCGCAATGAGCGGCAGCCCCAGACCGGCCATATTGATATCGCGCGTTTCGTTCAACCACTTAGGCAGCCAGAACAGGAAGAACCACCAGATCGGATCGGTCAGCATTTTTCCCAGCGCAAATGCCCAGAGCTGTCGATATCCCAGCAGCTTCGACCATTTAACCGAGTTGGCGGAAACGACCTCTTCTTTATCCTGGCGGATCCAGGCCAGCTCCTGCGCGTCGGCTTTGTCTTCGGGTTTACCGAAATATAAATACCAGGGGATAAGCCAGATAAAACCGATGCCGCCGAGGATCAGGAAAGCGCCTTGCCAGCCATAGTGAATCGCCACCCAGGGAATAATGGCGGGGGAAATCACCACGGCGACGTTAACCGCAACCCCAAGGATACCGGTTGCCAGCGTTCGTTCCTGTTTGGGATGCCAGGCGGAAATGGCTTTCATCGCGGCAGGAAAGTTTGCCGCTTCACCGAAACCAAGCAGCACGCGCACCAAGGCGAATCCGGCCACTGACCCCACGGCGGCGTGTAACATGGCGGCGCCGCTCCAGATAATCATCGCCGCCGCATAGCTGATTTTGGTGCCGATTTTATCAATAATTCGGCCGCAGACTAAGGTGCCGATGCCATAGGCGATGGTGAATGCATTAACCAGCCAGCTATATTCTATCTGCGTCCAACCAATTTCTTTTTGTAATATCGGGGCCAATAAACCGAGAACCTGTCTGTCCATGTAATTGACTGTTGTGGCAAATACCAACATCGAACAGATAAACCAACGATAATTTCCCTTGGGCGTCTGACCTTTTATTTCTATATTATTTGTTTCCATAAAATTCTCCTTATTGCTTATTTAAATACAACTGGAGTATGAAAAATAAGTAAAGATTCGTTTTTTCGATGCGCAGGATGAAAAGTATCCCCCGAAATAAAAATACTTATTTCGGGAAAGTCACCTTAAGCAAATTATTTTTTAATTCTGTGTATTTTTACGCACGGTGATTAAATAGATAGATGTTAATTGTTATTGGTTGTTTTCATAATATTCTCCTGATCGTGACATCTTAGTAAGATATACAGTGGAAATAGATTCGGTGATTATGGCTAAGCTTATTTTAATTCTTTACTCTCGCCCTGAATCGTCCACGTTTGAGGATCAATGATTCGGTTTTCGGCTTGAACGCGTCCGTCGGCAAAGAAAATAACCTGACCGTAAAGCGGATCGTCGATTGATAAATCGCCATTATCTTTTTCACTGACGGATAGCGCATGAAAGTTATCGATGAAAGCGGAAAGTTGCGTGATCGAACTATCGTCACACAGACGAATCACCCAGCGATTGTGACGACCCGTTAGTCGGACTTCACAATTTTTTGTCGGCCCTTGCGTAACCCTGTCAAACGCTTTATTACCGAACAGCAGAGCCATTCCGCTTCCACCGCGTACCGCGATACGGTTATCGGCTATTGCAAGCTGCTCGAAGTGTTCTGACGGTAACCAGGCGTGGGAGAAGTCTGGTTGTCCGGGCTGAATATTGAAATCCAGTACGGCAAGGCCGCGATACTGTTGAACGCGGGGCAACGTTCCGCATCCGCCCCAGTAGGAGGGGCGGCCGAATCCGGCCTGGATGGTTTCCCCCGGATGATTGATCCAGATTTGCGCCTCGGTGTTATCGCCCAGGCGCAAATGCAGCGGTGATTCCTGATATCCCCACTCCCCCCAACGGTAGTGCGCAATGGATCCCATCGCGATATCGCGGGTTTTATAGTGATACAGTTTGGCTATGCGGTTCGCGCCCTGGGCAAAACACCATTCCAGCGCGTGATTTCCCTGATAAATGGCGATTTCCTGTAATGCCGGAGAAATGCCGATGCGCCGATCTCGCAGCAGCAATGCCAGTTGAGGCAGAACATGGAAACGACAGCCATAGCCGCCTTTTCCCCACAGCAGACGGGCAATGGCGGAAAGCTCCAGCGAACGTCCGGCGCGCAACGTGTGCTCGTAGGAGCGGCCTTGCGAGGCGGTCAGAATACCCTGATGAGATGAGCGGGCGATCTGTTCGATCAGGCGTTCGATGGCATGGCTGGCGCGTTTGACGATAACCGGGTTATCCGCCAGCGCGGCGAGGGCGCTCAGTCCTTTCAAGTCAATGGGAAAATAGGGCGCGGAGTTCCATTCGGCCATTTCATATTGTTCAAAATGGTCGAGCCATGCCGTGATGCGTTGTTCTCCAACCTGCGCCTGCTCCGCGCCGCTGCGCCCCGATCTGACGAAGGTCGCGTGCGGGAAAAAACTGCCGGCGAGGTAAGCGGCGGTGTGAAACAGCAGGGCATGGTTTTCTGAGAAATACCACTGAACATCATTGCCTGGCTCATCCATCCAGTAACGGAAATTCAAAATGGCATCATCAATGCGCCGGCGCGTGGTGGGGGTAATCGCCTCGCCAAACCTGATGCGGCACCACAGCAGGGGCACCAGCGTAAAGTCGGCGCAGTCGTGGCAATCAACAACGGAGGGCAACACCGCTTCCAGCATCGCGTCGGTTTCCCGACCGGACTGTCCGCGAGCCAGACGAGCCAGCGCTTTTACGCTACTCATTTCGCCATGTTCCGCAACCGTGGCCAGCGCTTCTTCAATGCGTTCGGCCTGCGTGACGGGAACTGCTTTTTGCCGATCCGCATGGCATATTTCTACGCCAATATTGCGGCTTGCGCTGAACTCACCAGATTGTAGGGTAATAATGAAGTTTCTGAAGTCCGCCGGAATTTGCTCGGTTGCCGCCAGCGTAAGGCGCTGTTCGCCTTTTCCGAGCGCCGAGTTCAGCAATACCGGCTTATCAAGAGAAATAAAGTCCCCGATAACCTGACAACTTACCTGAATATCCTCGGTTGCCGCCTGCGCAAACTCGATGGCGATATCACCGGTAAAGTAAGCGGAATGACTGAATGCCATGCCCTCAAGCATACTTTCTATTTTTTCCACCCGCTCCGGCGCAATAGGGACGGGCAGCGCGACGAATGCGCCGACGCCGGACAGATAATCCAACTGGAAAAAGAAGCGGATATCGCGTTCGGCAAGATCGTCGAAGTAAATGACAACTTCATTCAGCCCTTTATTTAACGGGACGGCGACCTCAATACTGTTTTCGAGATTGCGCTGATAACGGGCGCTCCAGGCTATTTCCTGGCCGCCGACAAAGAGTATTGCGCCGCCGCAGGTGGTTAACCGGAATGTCGCTTCGCCCTGTTGCCCGGCCTGAATAAAGGTTCTTGCCCAGGCGCCGACGCGCGTTGGACGGAACCAGAATCCCGATAAATCCACACGATCCGAGCCAAACGGCAGCCACCACCGTACCGGATGGCATTCGCTTAACGGAATAGGGCGTTTGTCAGCGAATTTTTCCGAGAAATCAGAACGACAAGGATAAGTATGCGGAATGAAATTCTTGTGTTTGCTCAGGAAGAAAAAGGGATCCATATCACCCTGCATCGGGCGATCGGCAACGTCATAACGTTGTTCTGCTATTTTGGAAAGCTGCCAATAACGAACGGCGTCGCCATTAGCCAGTTGATGTTCACTGAAATACGTTTCTGGATTATTAGTCATAGTAATATATCTCCAGGATACAGAGTGCTTAACCGTTTATACCCGCCATATTTCAAGTTGCCTGTGCTAGCCGGTCCTTCCTGTAACTCGAATTATTTAGGGGTTAGAAGTTCGACAATATAACTATTGAGGATTTTATTTCATGTTTGCCTCCGCTAATGATGTTCGCGAATGCCTTCAGTCAGACATAATATTGCTAATGCCTGGCCGTAACCGGTTGGCTGAATAGGAATATCTTTATAAAATTGCAGCGTTCTTCCCATACGGGTGCCGTAAGAGACGTTACGTACCGTACCGTCTTGATCAATGTTGTCGCATACCGCTTTTAGCGCGCGTAACCCAGCCTGACGCCAGGATTTATCGCCAATCCCCAATCGCGCGCCCTTCAGCAATCCATAACCAAAACCGGCCGTGGCGGAAATTTCTTCATAGGAATCAGGATGATCGAGCAGAGTGTGCCATGCGCCGCCTGGCGCCTGTAATTTGAGCAGCGTATCAACCTGGGTTTGCAAACAGCCCAGCAGGTATTGACGCACGCCGGGATCCAGTTCCGTAAGTTCAATAAATTCAAGAATACCTACGGTGATCCAGGAATTACCCCGCGCCCAGCGTGCGCGCGCAAAATGACTTTTTTCTTTGAAACTCCAGCCGTGAAACCACAGGCCGGTTTCCGGATCGTTCAAATAACGGGCGTGGAGTAAAAATTGCCGCACGGCCTCCGCGACTAATTCCTTACGGCCGGATACCGTACCGTAATGCGCTAAAAACAGGACGACCATAAATAACGTGTCGTCCCACAGTTCCATATCGTTAACGCCGTCGGAAACAATATGCTGGAATCCCATTTCCGGCGTTCTCGGCAATTCATTAATTACGCGATTGGCCCAGTTATCGAGAATTTCCTGATATTGAGGATTTTTGGTATGCGCCCAGAAAAGAGAAAGCGGCAGCATCGGTGCCGTGGTATTAACATTGAGTTTGGGCAGACCGGAATTAAATTGTTTTTCGAACCATTTTTCAATCAGCAGATAAATATCGTCTCGCCTGGTAAATTCCCATAATCTTACCAGTCCATAAATACCAACGCCTTGCGGCCATTCCCAGCTATCAAATGAAATATAGTCTCCGGGCGTACCGTCAAGATTGGGTTCCTGAAAGCGTCCCTGATTTTTTAATCCGGTGATTCCGGTCAATAGCGAATTAAGCCGAGCCTGTAAATCCGTGTTGTTAAGCATTAGTAACCCACCGTGTAGAGAAGTCATACCCATTGATGCTGAAATGTGCAGTCGATATAATCACCAATGTTTTTTTTGCGCAATACGAAAATTTTTTGCGCTTTTGTTTTGTGATGCGGTTAAAAAAATGCAGATTTTGTCTGGAAAAACCTGATAAAGGTGCGGCGCAGTGCGTGATGAGATCTCGGGAGCGGATAAAAATATTGCATTGGAATCTTACTGCTCGGCTTACGGACGGGCGCTAGCCAGGGGGATTTTATCTCGGCGGTAGGCGTGTGTTCTTTAAGACCTCAACGAGGCGTGGGGAGACAAGGCCGCATCGCAGCCTTGTCAGCCAGGCGCCGAACCCTATTTCAGCACCTGCGGGTTAACGCAGTTTTCTTTTACCTCTCCGCTTAAGGCGGCGATCAGGTTGTCGACGGCGCAGGCGGCCATGTTATAGCGGGTTTCATGGGTTGCCGAGCCAATATGCGGCAAGGCCACCACGTTGGGCAGTTTTAGCAGCGGGGAGTCGACCGGCAGCGGTTCTTTGGTGAAAACGTCCAGGCCCGCGGCGTGGATGGCCCCGTTGGCGAGGGCGTCGATCAGCGCCGTTTCATCCACCACGGCCCCGCGGCCGATATTGATCAGAATCGCGCCGGGTTTCATTTTCGCCAGCTGTTCGCGACCGATAAGGTGGTGCGTTTCGGCCGTCAGCGGCAGGGTGATGCACAGGAAATCCGCTTCGGCCAGCAGGGTATCCAGATCGCAATAGCGGGCGTTAAAGCGCGTCTCCGCTTGCTGATGATGACGGCGGGCGTTGTACAGCACCGGCATACTGAAGCCGAAGTGGGCGCGCTGCGCCACGGCCAGACCGATGCGGCCCATGCCGAGAATACCGATGGTTTTATGATGGACGTCGCTGCCAAACCAGTCGCTGCCGATACTCTCCCGCCACTCGCCCGCCTTGACTCTTTCCGCCACTTCCACCACCCGGCGCGCGCTGGCCAGCATCAAGGCCAGCACGGTATCGGCCACGGTTTCGGTCAATACCGTGGGGGTGTGCATCAGAATAACCCCTTGCTCGTTCAGGGCGTCGACATCGAAATTATCGTAGCCCACCGAGATGGTGGATGCGGCGCGCAGACGCGGAGCCTGTTGCAGAAAGGCTTTATCCACTTTACCGCCCGAACCGATAATGCCTTCAGCCTGAGCCAGCGCCGGGTGATGCTCCGGCGGAAAGTCGTCCAGTTCGGTGACGGCGAAATGTTGATCTAAACGGGTACGTAAATCGTCAGGGATCTTTCTGTACAGAATAACGCTAGGTTTCATCGCAAACTCCGGCAGATTAGGGAGGTTAAGGCGGAAATAACGGATGGAATCATCGCGTAGCCGACGGGATACTGCAAGCCATACATCCTGACCTCGCGCCAGGCGCCGCGATTAGCCGAGCGGGTAGTGCTACGAGGGCGGAGGATAGGGTTCCCGCCGCGCGCGTAGCCGCAGCAGTTGTTGGCCGTAGCCGGCGATATCAATCCCGTTGGCGCAATCCAACTGCTGTTTAAAGTGGGGGGCAATGCTGGTGGCGCCGTTTATCGCCCCACAGATCGCCGTGGCCATCGCGCCGATGGTGTCGGTATCTCCCCCCAGATTGGCGCACAAAATGGCGCAGCGGTTAGGATCGGTTTGTGCCAGTTCCACCATGGCGATGGCCGCCGGAACCGATTCAATCATATCCGCGCCGGTGCCGATCAGGTCATAAATACGCGCCATCGCATGCTCGGTTCCGTTGACGCGTTTGACGGTCTCCAATGCCAGTTCGATACGGCACGCCAGAGAGGCGCTGTAGGTGGTAATGCGCCTATTCTGCGCCGCCTGGGCGACCGCGGGCAGCTCCTCGCCGATCCCGCTCCAGGTGGAGGCGCCTTCAATCGCTCTGGAAATGGCCCAGGCGATAACGACCGCGCCGGCGACGGCGATATCGGATTTATGCGTCACGCTGGAAGCCAGCGCGACGTCGGCGATGAAATCATGCAGTGAATGGGGAGGCAGCAGACAACCCAGCGGGGAGACGCGCATCGCGGCGCCGTTGGTGACCCCGTTGTTTTCCAGTTCGCGGATATCGATTCCCTGCTGTATGGCGGTCAGCGCGGCTTTTGACGAGGGGCCGAGGATATTTTTCTCAAAGGCGCCGAAATCCAGCGCCCAGCGCAGAATATGCTTCCCTATTACCTTGGGGTCGATGCGGCCTTCACAGGCGATAAGGGCATCCGCCAGCGCGATAGCCATCGCCGTATCGTCGGTGTATTGCGCGGTCTGAAAATAACAGGCGGCGATATTATCCGCCGGACCGGGAAGAAAACGGTCAATCCAGCCAAAATGTTTTTTAATCCGTGTGCGCGGCCACAATTCCGACGGCATGCCCATCGCATCGCCCAACATCTGCCCATATAACGCGCCATTAATACGGTTCTGCTTATTTGATGGCATGGTGCATCCTTAATAAACGTGGCTAACCCCTCTCCCTGATGGTTATTAAGAGATGCCATCCGACTGGCTCTATCGTAATTGATGATTGATTTTTCTAGTGAAGTTTCTCTGAGTACTGTTTAAGCGGTGCTTGAATGAGCACGCTGGAAAACGTTAGTTCATAGCGTAACACCAGATAGAATTAAGATAGTACCTTTACAATCATTAGTTGAGCGTAATGTGAAGGTTTATTTACGTTTATGGTAAAAGGTTAACGCCGGTGGGTAAACGGCTTAGCGGCTGGCCCACTGCATAATCAGCGTGGTCGCCCGGGTTTCCCGATTGAAATTTTCCGCCACGACGACAAAGCCATGCTTACGGTAAAATGCGCAGGCCCGTCCATTCTGTTGATACACTTCCAGACTGAGTAGTGAAAATTGCTGCTGGGCGTATTGGATTAATGCCGCGCCGGTCATGCCGCCGCACGAATAAGGTGCCGATAAAACGGCTTTCCAGCACGCTGATAAAACCCGCCATCCGCTCCCGGTCTTGATATATCCAGGTTTGTGACCGGGGGAGGTAAATATCGCGAACCAGCGCAGCGCTTTCCCGCCAGTAATCCGCACTGATAAACGGGTGCGCCAGCGTAGTGCTTTCCAACCACAGCGACATCAGCGGGTTCAGGTCCTGCGGCCGGAATGCGCGGATCATGTCGCGGCGTCCCGATGGCAAAAGCAGTCCGCGGTGTGGTCGTCGACCAATCCGCCGGCCTGCATAAATGCATAGCAAATGGTCGAGCCGATAAATTTGAAGCCGCGTTTTTTCAGCGCCTTTGACATGGCGTCGGAAACGGCGGTTTTGGCCGGCACGCCGGCGAGCGACGCCGGGCGGTTAAGCTGAGGCCGATGGTCGACAAACGACCAGATGAAATGAGAGAAACTTTCGCCCTGGCTTTCCATCTCCAGCCAGGCGCGGGCGTTGGTGATAATGGCTTCGATTTTGCCGCGGTGGCGGATGATGCCGCTGTCCTGCATCAGCGCGTCCACGTCATCCGGCGTCATGCGCGCAATGCGATACGCATCGAACTGATAAAAACAGCGGCGATAATTTTCGCGTTTTTTCAGCACGGTAATCCAGGAAAGCCCGGCCTGCTGGCCTTCGAGGCACAGCAGCTCAAACAGCTTTTGGCCGTCGGTGCAGGGTTTTCCCCATTCGTTATCGTGATAGTCCTGATATAGGACGTCCTGGGTAACCCAGCCGCAACGTTTCATCGGCTTTTCCTATCGTTAATGGTCTGAGAGCCGGTTGTTATTCGGCACCGTTGTTGATATTGATAGTGGCGTCGCTCATTACGCCGCACGATCATTGCACTGAAGCCGCTGTATAAGCAACCAGCTTTTACTGCCGACGTTCACGGAAACCGGCGCCGGGACGCGCGGGGCGACGATAACGATAACAACGAACAGATTGGGGAATGGGGAATGGCGGTTGAGTGGATTTTGGCCTATCTGGCCTTAGGGGCGGTGGTTGGCTTTATGGCCGGACTGTTGGGGATTGGCGGCGGCGGTATTATGGTGCCGGTTCTGACGGCAATGTTCGCCGCGCAGGGGGTGCAAAACGAACATCTGGTGCATATGGCGCTGGGAACGTCGATGGCGGCGATTGTGATTACCGCCATTTCCAGCCTGCGTACCCACCATCAGCATCAGGCGGTGCTGTGGCCGGTGGTCTGGCGCATAACCCCCGCGATCCTGATCGGCACCTTTGCCGCCACCTGGCTGGCGACGCTGCTGCCGACGCGTACGCTGGCGATCTTCTTCTCCTGCTTTATGGCCTATGTCGCGCTGCAAATGGTGCTGAATATCAAACCCAAACCGCAGCGTCATCTGCCCGGCACCGCGGGCCTTTCGCTGGCGGGCCTGGTCATCGGCGGCATTTCCGCGCTGGTGGCCATCGGCGGCGGATCCTTGACCGTGCCTTTTCTCACCTGGTGCAACGTGCGCATTCAGCAGGCGATCGGCACGTCGGCCGCGGTGGGGCTGCCTATCGCGCTATCGGGGGCGCTGGGGTACATGATCAACGGCTGGTCGGCGGTCGGCGTGCCCGAGTACAGCATCGGCTATGTTTCCCTGCCGGCGGTGGTATTGATTTCGGCGGTAAGCTATTTCACCGCGCCGGTCGGCGCCCGCCTGGCGCACCGGCTGCCGGTGGCGACCCTGAAGAAAGCCTTTGCGGGGCTACTGCTGCTGCTCAGCCTGAAGATGCTGCAAACGGTGTTCAGCGGCTGAGGCGTCTGTGCAGAGGGGCGTATAGCAATAAAGCCGGGCATCCCGGCTTTTCCTGCGCCGGCCTGAAAAATCACCGCCGATATAAACTTGTTGCCGCATTCTGGCTGTATATCTCGCTTTCAGAGGGTATACTGGCGCATTCACTATAAATCCACTTGTATCGCGTGCGAATCCAAATGCAAAAGTTTGATACCAAGACCTTCCAGGGCCTGATCCTGACGCTACAGGATTATTGGGCGCGCCAGGGCTGCACCATCGTTCAACCGTTGGACATGGAAGTCGGCGCCGGCACCTCTCATCCGATGACCTGTCTGCGGGCGCTCGGCCCGGAACCTATGGCCACCGCCTATGTGCAACCGTCCCGCCGTCCTACCGACGGCCGCTACGGCGAAAATCCCAACCGTCTGCAACACTATTACCAGTTCCAGGTCGTCATTAAACCCTCGCCCGATAATATTCAGGAACTGTACCTCGGTTCGCTGCAAGAATTGGGGCTGGACCCGACGATCCACGATATCCGCTTTGTGGAAGACAACTGGGAAAACCCGACGCTGGGCGCCTGGGGGCTGGGTTGGGAAGTGTGGCTGAACGGCATGGAAGTGACGCAGTTCACCTACTTCCAGCAGGTCGGCGGTCTGGAGTGCAAGCCCGTCACCGGCGAGATCACCTACGGTCTGGAACGTCTGGCGATGTATATTCAGGGCGTGGACAGCGTTTACGATCTGGTGTGGAGCGACGGTCCGCTGGGCAAAACCACCTACGGCGACGTGTTCCATCAAAACGAAGTGGAGCAATCCACCTACAACTTTGAACACGCCGACGTCGATTTCCTGTTCTACTGCTTCGAGCAGTACGAAAAAGAGGCGCAGCGCCTGCTGGCGCTGGAGAAACCGCTGCCGCTGCCGGCTTACGAACGTATTCTGAAAGCGGCGCACAGCTTTAACCTGCTGGATGCGCGTAAAGCCATTTCCGTTACCGAGCGTCAGCGCTACATCCTGCGTATTCGTACCCTGACCAAAGCGGTAGCCGAAGCCTATTACGCCTCCCGCGAGGCGCTGGGCTTCCCCTTGTGTAACAAGAACGTGTGCAATAAGCAACAGAGCTAAGAGGCAGCCATGACTGACAAGACTTTTCTGGTGGAGATCGGCACGGAAGAGCTGCCGCCGAAGGCTCTGCGTAATCTGGCGGAATCTTTCGCCGCCAATTTCACCGCGGAACTGGATGCCGCCGGCCTGACTCACGGCGGCGTGAAGTGGTTTGCCGCGCCGCGCCGTCTGGCGCTGAAAGTGCCCGGTTTAAGCGCCGCACAGCCGGATCGTATCGTTGAAAAACGCGGCCCGGCGATCGCCCAGGCGTTTGACGCCGCCGGCAAGCCGACCAAAGCGGCCGAGGGCTGGGCGCGCGGCTGCGGCATCACCGTCGATCAGGCCGAACGGCTGACGACGGATAAAGGCGAATGGCTGCTGTACCGCGCGCCTGTCAAAGGCGAGCAGGCCCAGGCGCTGCTCGCGGGCATGGTCAACGCCTCGCTGGCTAAGCTGCCGATCCCGAAACTGATGCACTGGGGCGATAAAGAAACCCAGTTTGTGCGTCCGGTGCATACCGTTACCCTGCTGCTGGGGGACGAACTGATCCCGGGACGGGTGCTGGGTATTGATTCCGCCCGCACCCTGCGCGGCCACCGCTTTATGGGCGAGGCGGAGTTCGCCATTGATAACGCCGATCAATATCCTGACATTCTGCTGGAGCGCGGCAAGGTGATGGCGGATTACGAGGCGCGTAAAGCCAAAATCAAAGCGGATGCCGAAGAGGCCGCGCGCAACATTGGCGGCAACGCCGATCTGAGCGACAGCCTGCTGGAGGAAGTAACCTCGCTGGTGGAATGGCCGGTAGTGCTGACCGCCAGGTTTGAAGAAAAATTCCTCGCGGTGCCGGCGGAAGCGCTGGTGTATACCATGAAGGGCGACCAGAAATATTTCCCGGTCTACGATGACGGCGGCAAGCTGTTGCCGAATTTTATCTTCGTCGCCAACATTGAATCCGGCGATGCGCAGCAAATCATCGCCGGTAATGAAAAAGTGGTGCGGCCGCGTCTGGCGGATGCCGAGTTCTTCTTCAATACCGACCGCAAAAAACGGCTGGAAGAGCATCTGCCGCGGCTGGAAACCGTGCTGTTCCAGCAACAGCTCGGTTCATTACGCGATAAAACAGACCGTATTCAGGCGTTGGCGGGTTGGGTTGCCGGGCAGATCGGCGCCGATGTGAATCACGCCACCCGCGCGGGGCTGCTGTCCAAGTGCGACCTGATGACCAATATGGTGTTTGAATTCACCGACACCCAGGGCGTGATGGGCATGTACTATGCGCGTCACGACGGCGAGGCGGAAGACGTCGCCGTGGCGCTGAATGAACAGTATCAGCCGCGCTTCGCCGGCGACGACCTGCCTTCTTCCCCGGTGGCCTGCGCGCTGGCGATTGCCGACAAGATGGATTCGCTGGCGGGGATTTTCGGCATCGGCCAGCACCCGAAAGGGGATAAAGACCCGTTTGCGTTGCGTCGCGCGGCGCTGGGGGTATTGCGCATCATCGTCGAGAAGCGCCTGCCGCTGGATCTGCAAACCCTGACGGAAGAAGCGGTGCGCCTGTATGGCGACAAGCTGACCAATGCCAAGGTGGTGGATGAGGTGATCGAGTTTATGCTCGGCCGCTTCCGCGCCTGGTATCAGGAAGAGGGTCACAGCGTGGATACCATTCAGGCGGTGCTGGCGCGCCGTCCGACCCGTCCGGCTGATTTCGACGCCAGGGTGAAAGCGGTCAGCCATTTCCGTACCCTGGAAGCCGCCGCCGCGCTGGCGGCGGCCAACAAACGCGTTTCCAATATTCTGGCGAAATCCAGCGATACGCTGCAAGCGAATGTCGATGCGTCAGTATTGAAAGACGCGGCGGAAATCAGGCTGGCGACGCATGTGGTGGTACTGCGCGACAAGCTGGAGCCGCTGTTCGCCGCGGGGCGTTATCAGGAAGCGCTGGTGGAGTTGGCGGCGCTGCGTGAACCGGTCGACGCGTTCTTTGAGCAGGTGATGGTGATGGCCGAGGATGAGCGGGTGCGCGTTAATCGCCTGACGTTGCTCAATGCGCTGCGCGATCTGTTCCTGAAAGTGGCGGATATCTCTGTTCTGCAATAATTAGTCGCCGTCGTAATTAAAACCTGTCCTGAGCATTGGCGTTAGTTAAATGTTCAGGATATGTTTATTAACATTAATTTTTCTCTTTAATAGCATTAAATTAACCCCTTCCCATTGCCGAATAATCCTTTCCCTATGTGGTATTTCTTTTTTGGTGCGGACTTTAATTAATCGAATTTAAGTTACTTATTTAAATAACATTATAAATCAGTCTGTTGTGTATAAATTCCGCCTTTTCATTTTTATTAAAATACAATCAAGGTCACAATTCATTTTTTCTGGCTATGCTTATAATAGCCATATGGCAGGGGGCATAAAATACAATCCGATGCGTTTACATTCGGCGATAAAATTAAATGTCGCACTATTCTAAAGGTTAAAGTTACTGTTGGCTTATATTCATAACGCATAGTCTTTTGACTTTATATGGCGCATAAAAATATAAAATAAGCGGCCATCCTTATCTCAGATGAAAACGTTAACGCTTGTAGGTCGACTATAGCGCTATTTTATTTTTATGAATCTAATATTTTTCAATTACAGGAGATTGTTATGAGCTTCATTAATTTCTCTATTCCGCGTGATATCACCTATGGTGAAAATGCGCTGGAGCGGCTGGCGACCCTGCGGGGGAGCAGAGCGGCGATTGTGACCGGCGGCAGTTCGATGAAACGGCACGGTTTTCTGGCAAAAACCGAGCAGTTGCTTAAGCAGGCGGGGATGGAGTGTCTGCTGATTGATAACGTGGAGCCCAATCCCTCCGTGGCCACGGTGCAGCGCGGCGCTAAAGCGATGCTTGAATTCAACCCGGACTGGATCGTGGCGATTGGCGGCGGGTCGGCGATTGACGCGGCGAAAGTCATGTGGTGTTTTTATGAGCATCCGCATCTGACGCTGGCGGATATCCTGCCCGTCGGTTCTATGCCGCCGCTGCGCAATAAGGCCAGATTCGTCGCCATTCCCTCCACCAGCGGCTCGGCTTCGGAAATTACCGCCTTTTCCGTGATTACCGATACGGAAAGCCATATTAAATATCCTATCGTGGCGGCGGATATGGTGCCGGATATCGCCATTCTCGATCCGGTCATTCCGGCAACCTGCCCGCCGCACATTACCGCCCATTCGGGCATGGATGTACTGACCCACGCGCTGGAAGCCTATGTGTCCACCGCCGCCACCTCGTTTACCGACCCCTATGCGCTGGAGGCCATTCGGCTGGTATTCGAGAATCTGGAAACCGCCTATCTGTCGCCGGACAATATGCAGGCGCGTTATCATATGCACAACGCCTCCGCGCTGGCGGGGATCGCCTTTACCAACGCCTCTCTGGGGATCATCCATTCGCTGGCGCATAAGATCGGCGGCGAGTTTGGCGTTACTCACGGCCTGGCCAATGCGATAATGCTGCCGTACGTGATTCAGTTTAACCGCCATTGGACCAGTAAATACCAACAGATTGAAAAGCGCTTTGGCATTATCAATCTGGCGGAGGCGATTCGCGATCTGAACCATCGGTTAAATATTCCCGATACGTTCCGTGAGTGTGATGAAGTGGATTTCAGCGAAGAGAAATTCACCAAGGTGCTGGATCGTATGAGTCAGAATGCGCTGGACGATCCCTGTACGCTGACAAACCCCGGCAACCCGAAAGTGGAAGACATGAAGGAGTTGTATACCGTTTCCTATTACGGAAAGTAACCAACTCACGTTAAACATCCGGGGTCGGGGCGCCGATCCCGGATGTTGTTTTTGTTTATCGATCCTGCTATTCAGCGCGGTCTGGGGCGCATACCTCCGCGCCGATCAAAACGGAATCGCCACCACCAGTTGGCTGTAGACGTTGGTGCCGGCGCCGCCGGCCTGATTGCCGCCGCTGCTTTCGCTCTTCTTCGGGTTGTACAGGCCGACCAGCGGACTGACGATCAGATGGTCGTTGACCGCCCATTCCAGATACAGGTTTAGCTCGCGGGCATCCAGATTCAGCGCGTTACGCTTGTGCAGCGTGTGGAAGTCGAAATAGAGCACGCCGACGGTCAGGTTTTCCAGCGGATTGAGCGTGAGGCCGAGGTGGTGAATCCCGGTGTTGGTGTTGAACGGCCCCGAATAGTTGGCCGCCACCTCACCCTGGAACCAGGTGCCATAGCCGGTGCTCAGGCCGGTGAACAGCGAATCCCATTCGGCGGAATAGCGGCTGTAGCGATAGGTCAGTTTCGGCGACCAGGGGAGGTCGGCGAAGGTATAACCGGCCTCGGCGTACCAGGCCTTATCGTCGCCGCTGTCTTTGTCCTGCCAGGCGTACTCAAAGGCGAAGTCGGCGTTCTCGATGCCGGCGTTCCCCTCGCCGCGCAGGCTGTAGACTTCCATATTTTCACGCTGTTTCAGGCGATCGTCGGCCCACCGTTCGGACACATCAAGGCCGTGAACCCAGGTCAGCCCCAGCGTGCCGGGGCGGGCGGCGTAATCCAGCGTGGCGGCGGCCAGTTCGGTCGCCGCCTGGGCGCGATTGTCGGACTTGAGCCAAACGGCGCTGCCGTGCAGGCCGTCCTGCCCGCCCAGACGAACCACCGCCGTGCGGTCGAAAGCATGACGGGCGGCCAGATAATAGGCGCCGCCACGGTCGAGGGCGCCGTCGGCCGGTCCCTTGCCCAGGTTTAGTCCATCGTCGTTGATGATGAAGCCTCTGCCGAGTTTGACGACCTGCCGCCCGAATGAAATATCGACGCCGTCCTGACCGAGCGCCGGAAACAGCCCGGAGGAACGCCAGCCCAGATAGGCGTCCTCGATCTTGGTGGTGCGTTCGGAACCATCGCTGTTGCCGCCGGCATCGCCGTCGCCCCAGGTGGCGGAACTGACCCAGTTAAGCGCGCCGTAAACGGTGCCGTAGCCCCCCACGCCCCGATCGCCGCTGAGGCCGTACTTGAAGAAGCCCTCGCTCCAGGTGGAACCGCCGGCGCCGCCGTCATAGTTCTTGCGGCTGTCCATCCAGCCGTAAACCGCCAGAAAATCGCCATTCAGGTGAGCGTCGTCGGCGGCGTACAGTTCATAGGCACGCGCCTGGCCGACCAGGCTAAGGGCAACGGTCAGCGCAAGGCCGCCACTCAAGATCTTGGTAAGGTTTCGATGACTCATGTCGGGGCTCCTGATGCCTGTTGTTTTCTTACGGCCGTAGATGGCTTACCCGCGCAACTCTCCTTGCGCGGGTAAGCCGGTTATGCAGGGGTTCTATCGATGGCGCTGAATGCCGGTCTCACTTGTCCTGTTGTTCGAAAGCGGTTTGCAGGGCGTTCACCAACTGATCGCAACCGGCCTTGTCAATCACCAGCGGCGGCGCCAGCACCAGTTTAGGGCCGACCGGGCGTACTACCGCGCCGGCTTCGCGGGTTGCTTGCGCAATACGGAAAGCCAGATTGTTATCCGGCGCCAGAGAAGCCTTGGTGGTTTTATCTTCCACCAAATCAAGCACAATCATCAGTCCTTTGCCCCGCACGTCGCCGACGGAGGGAAAGCGTTGTTCGAACGATTGCAACCGGCCCAGTAAATATTCCCCCATGTGCGCCGCATTGACCGGCAAGTTTTCCTTTTCCACAATATCGAGTACCGCCAGACCGGCGGCACAGGCCAGCGGATGACCGCCGTAGGTGTAACCCGTCATCAGCAGACCGCGGGCATCGCGGTTTTGCAGATAGGCTTCTTCAATGCGTTGATTAAACACGGTGGCCGAGAGCGGTACATAGCCCGCGGTTAGGGCTTTGGCAAACACCATGATGTCGGGTTTGACGCCCCAGCCGCGGGAGCCGAACAGCGCGCCGCTACGGCCGAAGCCGGTGACGACCTCGTCGGCGATCAGCAGCACGCCATGCCGGTCGCACACTTCCCGCACCAGCGGCCAGAAGTTGGCGGGCGGAACGATGACCCCGCCGGCGCCTTGCACCGGTTCGGCGATAAACGCGGCGATGGTGTCCGCGCCGTGGTACAGGATTTCGCGCTCCAACTGTTCGGCGACCAGCTTGCCCAATTCGGCCGGATCGTCGCAGTTCCAGGGGTTGCGGTACAGACACGGTGATTCAATCTGGGAGCATCCTTCCAGCAGCGGACCGTAGCCCAGACGATAGACGGGCAGGCCGGATACCGATGTGCCGCCGATATGTACGCCGTGATAGGCATTTTTCAGCGAAATAAAGCGGGTGCGGCGCGGCTCGCCTTGCAGGATCCAGTATTGACGCGCCACCTTGAGTGCAGTCTCCACGCCATCCGATCCGCCCAGACCGTACAGTACGCGGCTCATCCCCTCCGGCTGAGTCATTTCGATGAGCTTGCTCGACAGCTTTTCAGCCGCCGGATGGCTCACGCCGTCGAATAGCTGGTAATAAGACAGTTCATCCATCTGCCTGCCGATGGCGGCTTTCACTTCCGGGCGGTTATGGCCGACGTTGACGCACCATAACCCGGCGAAGCCGTCCAGCATTTTACGGCCTTTATCATCCCACACGTACAGGCCGTCGCTTTTAACAATACGCAGCGGCTCACGGTTTACCCAATCATTCGGATGGGCCATCGGGTGCCAGAAACGGTAGGCGTTGGGCCCGGCGGCGTTGTTTTGCATAGTCATATTCGCTACTCCATGAAAATTGAGGAAAGGGGGTTAAAGACTCTCGACGATTTGACCGACTTTCGAATAGCGTTCCGGATTCAGGCGGCTTAAGAAATGGGCGCCCACAAATCCGCTTAACGCGACGATTAACACCAGATACGGCAGCAATGAAACAACCGGGGATGAGGAGCCGCTCAGGACATCGAGATTACCGATCACCATCACCAGCGCCGCCAGCATGCCCGCCGCCGCAATAACCGGGGCAATCAGCCTGCTCCACCAGGAAACCGGCAGCGAGGCTTGGCGCAGGAAGTAGACGATCACGGCGACGGAGACGCTGAACTGCAACAGCAGGATCGACATGCTGCCCAGCGCGGACGCCCAGGAAAAAACATGCGCCATCGGGTCAAGCCGGGCGAGTGCGAACAGCGCCGTTGAAGAGAGCATGAAGCCCCCCTGAACGATGCTCGCCACATAGGGCGTCTGGTGGGCCGGATGCGTTTTCGCCATTTTCGACCACAGCAGACCGTCGCGGCTGATGGCGAATAAGTAGCGCGAAAGGGTGTTATGAAACGCCTGCGCGGCGGCGAAAAGGCTGGTCAGCAGCAGGAGGGACATCACATGGATCGCCCAGGAGCCCAGGACGCTCTCCGTCACGCTGAAGATAAACATGCCGGGATCCTTTGCCACTACCTCCGCGATGTTCGCCGAACCGACATACTGAACGAAGGCCCAGCCGGTCAGGGCGAAAAACGCGGTGATTAACGTTACCGCCAGCAGCGTGGCGCGCGGAATGATTTTTCTCGGATCACGGCACTCTTCCGAATAAATGGCGGTGGCTTCAAAACCGACGAAAGAGCAGATAGCGAAGATCATGGCTATACCGACATCGCCGTGGAATACGGTTGACGGACTAAATGAACTCAGATCGAAGGCGATGGGCTGGGTGAGGATAGCGGCGTCGGCCAGTAGCACAATACCGACTTCCAGCAGCATCAGTATCCCCAGCACCTTACCGCCCAGCTCGACTTTGGCGATGCCGAGCGACACCACCAGCGCCTGCATCGCCAGCGAAAACAGCCACCAGGGAACCGCGATCCCGGCTTGCTCCTCAAGAAACAGCGAGCAGAAGAAGCCAAACATGGCGGTAACGGCAAGCTGTATCGCCGTATAGGCCAGCAGCGCGATGCCTAATCCGGCGATACCGCTGCGGGCGCCCAACCCCTGGGCGATGTAGGCGTAAAATGCTCCGGCATTGACCACGTAGCGGCTCATCGCAATGAATCCGAAGCTGAAAACGAACAATAACACCCCGGCTAATACATAAACCCCCGGTACGCCGGCGCCGTTTCCCGCCATAAAGGCGACGGGCAGCCCCCCGATAACCCCGGTTAACGGCGATGCGGCGGCGATGACGAAAAAGATAATTGACCACAGTCCGAGACTGCCTTTTTGAAGCTGATTGCTCTGTGCCATGTTCCTGTCCCCTGCTTAATGGATCATGGCCAGTCTATGAAGCGGTGGGGCGTTGCCGTTATCGAAATCTGGCAAACCTTTCAGTTAAGGTGACGAATGGCTTTGAGCGTCATGGAGGGCAGCTCACCAAACAGGCGCTTATAATCGACGGTGAACTGAGATAGGTGCCAGAATCCCCATTTTGAGGCGATTTCGCTGATGTTTGCGTCTTTATTGCCGACGACCAGCATCCTTTTTACACCGTTTAGCCGCATATTTTTGAGAAAAACCGCCGGGCTTTGTCCGGTCACGGTCTCAAAGCAGTTCTGTAACGTCCGGCGGGAAGTGTGCGTCATCAGGCATAACTCATCCATGGTCAGCGGACGATCCCGGTTTTCCATCAGCGCTTCCTGCGCTTTGGCCACCACGCGCTGCGCTTTCTGGCGTGAATGTTTTACCGAAGGGGGCTGTTTACCGATCACGTCAAAAAAGGAGAACGCCAATCCTCTTATGTCGCTCTTGAACTGGAGTCTGGCCTGCTTTTCCGCCATCTGCAGCGGATGCTCTATCATGCTGTGGAGCATTGCCGTTATCTGTTGTCTGATGCGTGACGCCAACGCATCGTTTCTGACGGCATAAACGGCATGCGGTAATTCATCGATTATGTCCGGGAGTAGGGAAAGCGGGATACTTAATACCTGCAATGAAGAGTACTCTGGCGTTTGCAGCATCAGTTCACCGCGCTTGTAAGACCAGGTCACATCCTGAGTGGTCAGGTTTTTACCCATCCAGCGCGTTTCGCCGGATAAGACATTAAACACGCCGAGGCAGAGCGTTCCCTCGCGGGCCTCACCGCTTTGAAACACCGATTGGGACAGCCGCTCTTCGTAAAATTGCACGCCGTCCAGCCAGGCTTCCTGAATGTTTCCTTCAAAACGGCCCTGGGAAATTTGGTCATAGCGTAATGACCAGTCGGTAAGGAGTTGACTGTGCTGAGCCAGTTCTTGAATGCGTGAGGCGCAGCGGAAACCATTCTGGTGACTTGAATAAGAAGTGAGTTCCATGATCTGTCCTTACCTGAAAAAGAGGGTAACAAAGATCAGCAAAAATCAAGCCATGAAAATATCGAAATATGGCAGAATTTTTATCTATTAAATAATAAATTACAGATACTTATTTTTTTGATTTTCCTTAATTAAGGCATAAATATATTTTCCGCTTAATATCAGACTAAAACCCTCTCTCCCGCTGCACCAATATGGATGAGTTGCTCATTTTTAAAGCAATGCCGCCTCGGCGATCCCGTCCGCTATCATCTTGAAACGCCGTGGCGGCAAGAGTACCAGGGGCGCCGCTTGTCGTTCTGCGGCATGAACTGACTGATTCGACTATGCTTACGGTTATCTGAAACACACTTGCGGCATGTTCCCTATGCGAAAACCACGACGAGCGACAGGCATGCAAAACAGGGGTATGGAATGAAAGGATTGATGGAATATCGTTCACGCTGGCTGCTGCCGGCACTGATGTTTTTTATGGCGTTACAACTGGCTGGCTGCGGTGACTCCGAGGCCGAACAACGCCGGGCATTTACCGATTTTCTGCAAAGCGTCCAACTGCAACAGGATGGGAAATTACCGGCGCTGACCGAAGAGCAAAAGAAGAGCTTCGGCCCTTTTATCAATGACTACGCGGTATTGACCACCTTTTCCCAGCAGGTGAATCAAGCGGTGGCGGGGAGCTTGAAGCCCCTGCTGGAGCAGGTCTCCCGTATTCGCATCCCGCGGGATTATCTGTCGCAGCGCGACAATCTGCGACAATCCATCGGGGCGATGAATCTGCTGGGGCAGCAGGTTCAGGCCGCAAAGGCCCAGGCGGATAATGCCCGCCGCGCGCTCAAACAGCCGGAAGAATTACAGGTCGTCTATGAACGGCTGTATGCGCGGACCGTCACGCAGCCGACCAATGCATTGCTGCCGCTCGTCCCCAGCGCCATCGCCTTTGCGCAAAGCCTGATTCAGGTGGGGGATTACCTTGAGGCCCAGGGCGATCGGGTGGTGTTCGCCGAAGCAACGGTGCAGTTTCATACGCCCGAGCAGGTGGCGCAATACAACGGCATGGTTGCCAACCTGCCGATTCAGCAACGGAATTTAATGACTGCGCTGAAAGGAGTGAACGGCGTGCTCCATCCCTAATTACCCGCCATACGCCTAATCCGGCGACGCAATGAAAATAAATTGTGATTTGCGTCGCATAAAACAAACAAATGCCCACCTGTAAAATGTGATGTTAATCACGTATATGGCGTGAAAGCCATCCCCAATCTAGCCATTTTTTTAGTTTTTTATATTTTTTTGTGAACCAAGTCACTCACTTGTATCGTTGGTGTGGGGTGTTTGTGTGATTTTTGTCACAAAAATGACACCATGTTGCGCTATTGAAACAGAGTGCTAGAGTCCGCGTTACATACAGTAATACCGGCGGATAGCGTTATACCGTCTCACGATAATTATCACGCGCTCTTATTGTCAGCGCGTCTCAATAGGGGTGTGTTTTTATGCTTTCACCAGATATCAAGATCAAAGTTCAGAACTTTGGTCGCTTTCTGAGCAACATGGTGATGCCCAATATCGGCGCATTTATCGCCTGGGGTATCATTACCGCACTGTTTATACCTACGGGCTGGATCCCCAACGAGACGCTGGCGAAACTCGTCGGGCCGATGATTAGCTATCTGCTGCCGCTGCTGATCGGCTATACCGGCGGTCGCCTGGTGTTTGGCGAACGCGGCGGCGTGGTCGGGGCGATCACCACTATGGGGGTGATCGCCGGAGCGGATATTCCGATGTTCATGGGGGCGATGATTGTCGGCCCGTTGGGCGGCTGGGCGATTAAACGTTTCGACGGCCTGGTTGACGGCAAAATCAAAAGCGGTTTTGAAATGCTGGTCAACAACTTCTCCGCGGGCATCATCGGTATGTTGCTGGCGATCCTGTCGTTCCTGGCCATCGGTCCGCTGGTCGAAGTCTTTTCCCAGGTTCTGGCCGCCGGCGTCAAGATCATGGTGCAGAATAGCCTGCTGCCGTTGACCTCTGTTTTCGTCGAACCGGCAAAAATTCTGTTCCTGAATAATGCCATCAACCACGGTATCTTCTCGCCGCTGGGTATTCAGCAGGCGACGGAGACCGGGAAATCCATCTTCTTCCTGATTGAGGCTAACCCAGGCCCCGGTATGGGCGTACTGATGGCCTATATGTTCTTTGGCCGCGGCAATGCGAAGGAGTCCGCTCCGGGGGCGGCGATTATCCACTTCTTCGGCGGGATCCACGAAATTTATTTCCCTTATGTGCTGATGAATCCGCGGCTGATTATAGCGGTGATCCTGGGCGGGATGACCGGCGTATTCACGCTGAGCCTGCTGGGCGGCGGCCTGATCTCTCCGGCGTCGCCGGGTTCTATTCTGGCGGTATTGGCCATGACGCCGAAAGGCGCCTATTTCGCCAACGTGGTGGCGATTGCGGCGGCCTTCACGGTTTCCTTCATCGTTTCCGCCATTCTGCTGAAAAGCGGCAAAAACAAGGACGAGGAAGATATTGGCGAGGCCACCCGCCGGGTGCAGGATATGAAAGCGACCTCCAAGGGCCAAAACCGCACCGATGGCGGCGTTAGCGGCGACCTGAGCACGGTACGTAAAATCATCGTCGCCTGCGATGCCGGCATGGGTTCCAGCGCCATGGGGGCCGGGGTGCTGCGCAAAAAAGTGCAGGATGCCGGGCTGAGCAATATTTCGGTGACCAACAACGCCATCAACAACCTGCCGGACGATGTCGATCTGGTGATCACCCACCGCGATCTCACCGAACGCGCCCTGCGCCATGCGCCGCAGGCGCAGCATATCTCGCTGACCAATTTCCTTGACAGCCAGCTGTATGGCGATCTGGTGGCGCGTCTGGTCGCCGCGCAAGGCAGCGCCTCTCAGGGGCCGAAAGCCGCGGCAGCCAAACCGGATGTCGCCGGCGAAGGGGCAACGCTGTTTCAGCTTGGCGCTGACAACATCTTCCTTAACCAACATGCCGCCACCAAAGAGCAGGCCATCCGTTTTGCCGGCGAGCAGCTGGTGCAGGGCGGCTTCGTCAAGCCGGAATACGTGGATGCCATGCTGGAGCGTGAAAAACTGACTTCCACCTATCTGGGCGAATCCATTGCGGTGCCGCACGGCACCATCGAAGCGAAAGACCAGGTACTGAAAACCGGCGTGGTGTTCTGCCAGTACCCCGACGGCGTGCGCTTTGGCGAGGATGAGGATGACATCGCGCGTTTGGTTATCGGTATCGCCGCCCGTAATAACGAGCACATTCAGGTAATTACCAGCCTGACCAATGCGCTGGATGATGAAGCGGTGATTGAACGTCTGACGCATACCCAGGACGCGCAGGAAGTGCTTGACCTGCTGTCCGGTAAAAAGAACGCCTGACTATACGGTAGCGCCGCCCGCGGGCGGCCTCTTTTTTCTTCGTTCTAAAAGGGTAAGCATAATGAAAGCATTACATTTCGGTGCCGGTAATATCGGCCGTGGATTTATCGGCAAGCTGTTGGCCGACGCCAATATAGAACTGACGTTCGCCGACGTCAGCCAGCCGCTGCTGGAGGCGTTGAATAGTCGCAAAAGCTATCAGGTGCGTATTGTGGGAGAGCAAACGCAGACCGAAAACGTCAGTAACGTGAGCGCGGTTCACAGCGGCAGCCAGGAAGCGGTGGCGCTGATCGCCGACGTCGATCTGGTCACCACGGCCGTCGGGCCGCAGATTCTGGAAATGATTGCCGGGACCATCGCCCAGGGGCTGGTGCAACGTCAGGATAACGGCAATGCGCGGCCGTTGAATATTATCGCCTGTGAAAATATGGTGCGCGGCACCAGCCAGCTTAAGCAGCATGTGCTGAAACTGCTGCCGCAAGATAAGCTGGAGTGGGTGGCGGAGCATGTGGGATTCGTCGATTCCGCGGTCGACCGTATCGTGCCGCCTTCCGAGGCCGGCAGCAGCGATGTGCTGGCGGTGACGGTGGAAACCTTCAGCGAATGGATTGTCGACCGGACCCAGTTCAACGGCGAGCCGCCGGTCATCCCCGGTATGGAATTGACCGATAGCCTGATGGCGTTTGTCGAGCGTAAGCTGTTTACGCTGAACACCGGTCATGCCATTACCGCCTATCTGGGCCGGCAGGCCGCACATCAGACCATCCGCGACGCCATTCTCGATCCGCAGGTGCGCGCCGTGGTTAAAGGGGCGATGGAAGAGAGCGGCGCGGTGCTGATTAAACGCTACGGTTTTGACGCCGATAAACACGCCGCCTATATCGATAAGATTCTTGGCCGTTTTGAAAATCCCTACCTGCACGATGACGTGGAACGCGTGGGGCGCCAGCCGCTGCGCAAGCTGAGCGCCGGCGACCGGCTGATTAAGCCGCTGCTGGGTACGCTGGAATATCAACTGCCGCATGACAACCTGATTATCGGTATCGCGGCGGCGATGCATTACCGCAGCGAGCAGGATCCGCAGGCGCAGGAACTGGCCGCGCTGCTGCAAAAAGTGGGGCCGCAGGCCGCGCTGGCGCAGATTTCCGGTCTGGACGCCGACAGTAAGGTTGTCGCGCAGGCGGTGAATGTGTATAACGCCATGCGGTGATCGGCGCGTCCCGGCACGAGGTAGGTTTGGCCTTTGCCTGATTCCCGCGGGCGTTCGCAACCTTGATGTTGGGAACAGGCGATGTCGGATATAACCGATGTCGCCGTACACTCGCCGGCGAGCCATATTACCGGAGGTGGGAGCGATCTGTGCGCGGGCTAAAGGTACGAGAAGGGACGATGGAAAAAACACAGGCGTTTGAAAACCGGGTGCTGGAAGCGCTGAATGCGGCGACGACGGTGCGCAGCTTTATGCTGCGGGCCGTTGAGCTGTTGGCCGAAGCGGCCGGCATCCTGATGTTGCAGGTGTTTCGCAAGGACGACTATGCGGTAAAATATGCGGTTGAGCCGCTGATGACGGGAAGCGGTCCGCTGGGCGATCTTTCCGTGCGTCTCAAGCTGATTTACGGATTGGGGATAATCAGCCGTAAAGAGTATGAGGATGCCGAATTGCTGATGGCGCTGGGTGAAGAACTGACGCACGACGAGCATGATTACCGCTTTACCGATGATGAAATTCTCGGTCCGATTGGCGAATTGCACTGCGTCAGCGCGCTGCCCGCCGAGCCGCCCCTGCCCGCTGACGGCGACTCGGAGGATCGGTTGCTGATCGGTATGCGGCAACAGCGTTATCAGCAGATGGTTCGCTCCACGCTGGTGCTTTCGCTCACGGAGCTGATTTCCCAAATCAGCTTGAAAAAAGCCTTTTGACCGCTGTTTCTCCACCCTCGTCCACTGCACCGGCAACCGGTTTAGTGTATGCTTGTTCCCCCGCATGATTCTCCCGGTACATAGGTTTATTAGGTTATGAAAGAGCAGGAAAAAGCAGAAATAAAACGCCTCAGCGATCAGTTGGATAAGTTGAACCGTAAGCAGGTTACGCTGCTGGAACAAGGGGATGCGGAAGCGATAACCCTTAATCAGGAAGCATGCGGGAAGCTGGCGGCGGAAATTGAGCGTCTGCGCAATGTCAGAGAGCAGAAGCTCAGCCTGGAAGCGCAAAAGCTGGCCCGTCTGCCGTTTAGCCGCGCCATCAGCAAAAAAGAGCAGGCCAATCTGGGCGCGTTGAAGAAAAGCGTACGCGGATTGGTGGTGGTGCACCCCATGACGGCGCTGGGGCGTGAAATGGGCCTGAAAGAGATGACGGGCTACGCGCCAAAACCCTTTTAGGCCGCGCCTCCCGTCCTGGGCGCGATGCCGTAAACGGCTTCCCTTATCTTCATATATTGCTTACAGCAATTCAGACCATTGATAAAGCCCGTTATTAGGGAGAGCGTGGCGAGGGGCCGTAGCGGCGTAAGCCGCCGACAAATTTGCCGGGAGCAAATTTGAACAGCATTTATGCTGGCCCGCAGGGTGGGACACAAGGAGGTGTCCCATAATAGCCCCTCGCTACGGTAGGCCCGGGTATCTCAGGCTTACAGACGGCTTTGTCAGCAACCTCTCTTGCTTACCGCCATTACTTTTTATAGCCCAACTGGGGCGATGAACGGGAAAATGCGATGCCGGCCGGCGTTGTATCGTCCTGTGAGGTCGCCAGACGAAATACGGAAACGGCCTGTTTGAGCAGCGTCGCCTGCTCTTCTAACGAGTCGGCCGCCGCGGAGGATTGTTGCACCAGCGCGGCGTTCTGCTGGGTGGTGCTGTCCATTTCCACAATCGCCTGACTGATCTGGGTAATTCCCCGGCTCTGTTCATCGGAAGCCGTGGCTATCTCGCCCATAATGTCATGCACCTGCGTCACGGACGTGACGACATCATGAATGGTTTTACCCGCATTACCGACCAGCGTGGCGCCGTGTCCGATCTGGCTGACCGTCTCGGCGATCAGTCCCTCAATCTCTTTGGCCGCCTGCGAACTGCGCTGCGCCAGATTGCGCACTTCGCCGGCCACCACGGCGAAACCCCGGCCTTGCTCGCCGGCGCGGGCGGCTTCAACTGCGGCGTTCAGCGCCAGAATATTGGTCTGGAAGGCGATGCCGTTAATCACCGAGGTGATCTCGGCGATACGCCTGGAGCTGTGTTCAATATCATTCATGGTTTTCACCACGTTGTTCACCTGCTCGCCGCCTTGCTTCGCGGTCTGGGACGCGCCGATCACCAGGGTGTTGGCGTGGTGGGCATTGTCGGCGTTCTGTTTGACCGTTGCTGTTAGCTGCTCCATGCTGGCGGCGGTCTGTTCAACGGCGGCCGCCTGCTGCTCGGTGCGCGAGGAGAGGTCGGTGTTGCCGGCGACGATCTCCCCCGCGGCGGTGAAGATCTGACTGACGCCGACGCGGATCTCGTCGATCATGTTATGCAGATTGGCATTCATTTTCGCCATCGCCCGGATAAGCTGCCCCAGCTCATCGCGGCGGGTGGTTTCGACTGTCATGGTCAGATCGCCGGTTGCGATGCGTTCGGCCATATCCAGCGTGGTATTCAGCGGGGTGGTGATTTGGCGTGAGATAAACCAGGAGATCAGTAACCCGAGGATGAGGGTAATCAGCGCGGTAACGCCCATCTGGATCTCGGAAGCGCGAATATCCTGCTGGGTGAACTGTAGCTGATCCTGAAGCAGGGATTGGATGATGGCATTGAGTTCGTCGGCACTGGTCGCCATTTGCCGCGCCTGCGCCAGCTCTTCCTGATAGGCCGGCATATAAGCCATGGCCCGCTCTTCATAGCTGTTCATGGTGCTCAGGACCGGCGCGAGTATCGCCTGTTGTTCGGCGGGCAGGCTCTGGTAAAGCGTCGTCAGCGAGGTTTGCGCATCGTCAATGGCGGCGGCGAGTTCATCCGCGGATTCTTTGTCCCGGGATAACAACAGGCCGCGGACATGATAACGAACCGCCGTCAGTTTCAGGTTCAGATCGGCAAGCAGCAACTGAAGCGACAGATTATAACCGTCGGCGTTTAATTGATCGCCCAGTTCTTTTAATGGTTTTTCCGTTTCGGAAATATTCCAGCTTTTCCTGACGTCGTCCTTTTTGTGAATGGCATCAACGTAGTTTTTCTGCCGTTGCTGATATTCGGCGATAACGGTTTCGATATGGGCGAATTGTTCTCTGGCTTTTTCCGGCCAGTTCCAGCCTTTGGCTTCAGATACATACTTATTGATATTCTCAATATGGGTAATATTTTGCTTTATATCTTCCGGGGAGTATGTGGCGCTATAGCGTACCCGATAATATTTTGCCTGGTTAATTTCATTATTGATACTGCTGCTTAAATTGACTTTATCAATACTTTCTTTTAATTCTTCAATATGCATAACGCCTGCGCCGGCAATAATTACCGTCATCATTATGATCAGGAAGAAGCCTAAGCCTAATTTCTTACCGACGTTGATATTTTCAAATTTTATAGCCATTTTGTTTCTTCCACTATCTTATGAACTGAATACTGACTCTGGTTTTGCCCCCTTATATGCGAATTATGGGAGACTGCGCCACGAGATTGTCGTGTGAGATACAACATATCGGTATAAAAAATCATACGATAGGATCACAGTTAATTTATCGGCAAATTATGGGGAAACTTTACTATCTCTATTGCTTATCAATATGCAAATAAAGTCTGGAAGAGGGAGAATATTCGATAATTTATAATAAAAAAACCGGAACAAAGACGGTTATTCCGGTTTGCTTTGCCACCGCCCGGACAGGGCGGCGGCGGGAAACGGCTTATTTTTTCGCTTCTGCGAAACGTTTGGCCGCTTCGTCCCAGTTTACGACGTTCCAGAACGCTTTGATGTAATCCGGGCGACGGTTCTGATATTTCAGATAATAGGCATGTTCCCATACGTCCAGACCCAGGATGGGGTAGCCGGATGCGCCGGAAATAGCTTCGCCCGACAGCGGGCTATCCTGATTGGCCGTGGATACCACCGCCAGTTTGCCGTCATCTTTCAGCACCAGCCAGGCCCAGCCGGAACCAAAGCGGGTTGCCGCGGCCTGTTCGAATTTTTCTTTGAAAGTATCGATGCTGCCGAAATCACGCTCGATGGCGGCTTTCAGATCGCCGGCCAGCGTGGTGCCCAGCTTCAGGCCTTTCCAGAACAGGCTGTGGTTGGCGTGACCGCCGACGTTGTTACGTAAAACGGTTTTTTTCTCTGCCGGCACTTTGTCCAGCTTGGTGAGCAGTTCTTCTGCGGACAGCTCGGCGAATTCAGGCAGGGATTCCAGCGCCGCGTTAGCATTATTGACGTAGGTCTGGTGGTGTTTGGTGTGATGGATTTCCATCGTTTGCTTGTCGAAATGGGGTTCCAGTGCGTCATAAGCATAAGGCAGGGATGGCAGTGAATAACTCATGTTTAGCATCTCCGTGGTTATAGTGCTGAGTAATTGTAGTGGTGAACTGTGCTGTACCGAAACGCGACATTGCTCACAATTTCCTAGGCCCGGTACAAGGACAGTATGCGGCGCCGATTTTGTTAGCACCGCGTAAGCACTACGTTCATTATAGTTAATTAAATGATATTGAAAATGATTATTCTCGTCCGAACGCGGTTACCTGCCGGCGTTTAACCCAATATAACAAGCGCTTATGTGGTTAGGGTATGAGGTAAAAACAAATCGGTCTAAGCTCGGCGGCGATTTTCCTGCGCTGCGCTACTCGCTCAGACGCTGCGGATGGGTATAGACGGTGGCGCGCCCCGGACGACAGAACCCCACCAGCGTCAGGTTGCAGCGCTCGGCCACCTCGACGGCCAGCGAGGTGGCGGCGGAAACCGCGAACAGGATCTCCACGCCGCACATGGCGGATTTTTGCACCATCTCGTAGCTGGCGCGGCTGGAAACCAGCACGGCGCCCTGCCGCCACGGCTGTTTTGCCCGCATGCCGAGCAGCTTGTCCAGCGCCACATGGCGGCCGACATCTTCACAGCCGCCGCGCAGCGCGCCGTCCGGCGTAACCCAGGCCGCGGCATGGGTGCAGCCGGTTAACTGGCCCGCCGGCTGTACCTGCTGCAACTGCGCCAGCGCCGATTCAAGGCGGCTGAGCGAGAAGGTTTGGGTAAATGGCAGGGGCGCAACCGGTTTGCCGATCTCCGCCAACTGCTCCACCCCGCAGACGCCGCACCCGGTGCGGCCATCCATCGCCCGTCTGCGGTTTTTTAAACCGGCGAAGCGACGGCTGGAAAGTTCGATTTGTACCTCAATGCCGTTGCATATCGGCTGAACATCGATACCGTAAATATCCTGCGGCGCGGCGATGATGCCTTCCGACAGCGAAAACCCCAGCGCAAATAGCTCCAGGTCTTTCGGCGACGCCATCATCACCACATGTGAAATACCGTTGTAGACCAGCGCCACGGGCACTTCTTCCGCCAGCCAGTCGGCCTGCGGCCGCGTCAGCGCGCCCTGATGGCTGACGGTACGCCGACAGGCCCCCGTGGGGGGAGTAACCGTTTGTGGGATAACGCTTTTCACCTGAAATACCTGCAAGTTAATCGCCTTTAGTCAATGGCGCTATTATTTCACCGCCTCCCCGCGGATGCGAACTTTTCTCTGCAAATGGCGATCGGGCCCACGTCATGGTTGTGAATTTGTTGATTGATGGTTGCTAAATTGTGACATGCTTCGAAAAGTTACCATTCTCTCTGACCGGCGGCTGTCATAACGCGCCATCCCCGCATACGATTTAACCATGCTTACCGTGCAGCGATCGTTTTCATATAGCCTCTATTTCCACTGCGGCTCCGCCGCGTACCCAAACCGCGAAAAGGAGACTGAAATGGCACATATCACATCTGAAGGCCGGCTTATTTCCGATGAGTATGGCGCGCCTAAGCTGAACAAACGCTATGACAACTTTATCGGCGGAGCCTGGGTTCCGCCCGACGGAGGTGAGTATTTTGTTAATCTGACGCCGATTACCGGCCGACCTTTATGCGAGGTGGCCAGCTCTACCTCGCGGGATGTTGATCATGCGCTGGATGCCGCCCACCAGGCGAAAGCCGAATGGGGCGCCATGTCGGTACAGGAGCGCGCGCTGCTTCTGAATCGTATCGCCGACAGGATGGAGCAGAACCTCGGCCTGCTGGCCAGTGTGGAAACCTGGGATAACGGTAAACCGATCCGTGAAACCAGCGGCGCGGATGTCCCGCTGGCCATTGACCACTTCCGCTATTTTGCCGCCTGCATCCGTTCTCAGGAGGGGGCGATCAGTGAAATCGACGGCGACACCGTGGCGTATCACTTCCATGAGCCGCTGGGCGTGGTGGGGCAGATTATCCCCTGGAACTTCCCGCTATTGATGGCCTGCTGGAAGATGGCGCCGGCGCTGGCGGCGGGAAACTGTATTGTGCTGAAACCGGCCAAGCTGACGCCGATGTCGGTGCTTGTTCTGATGGAGCTGATTCAGGACATTCTGCCGCCGGGCGTGATTAACGTGGTGAACGGGTCGGGCAGCGAAATCGGCGAATATCTGGCGACGTCGAAGCGTATCGCCAAAGTGGCGTTTACCGGCTCCACCGAGGTCGGCCAGCAAATCATGGGCTATGCCGCCCAGAACGTGACGCCGGTGACGCTGGAACTGGGGGGAAAATCGCCCAACATTTTCTTTGCGGACGTGATGGACAACGAGGACAGCTTCTTTGACAAGGTGCTGGAAGGGTTCACGCTGTTTGCCTTCAATCAGGGGGAAGTCTGTACCTGTCCGAGCAGGGCGCTGGTGCAGGAGTCGATCTACGATCGTTTTATGGAGAGAGCGATTAAACGCGTGGAGTCCATCCGCATCGGCAACCCGCTGGACGGCAACACCATGATGGGGGCGCAGGTATCCGCCGGGCAGTTGGACACCATCCTCAACTATATCGATATCGGTAAGAAAGAGGGCGCGCGCGTACTGACCGGCGGCCAGCGCAAAGAGATGGCGGGCGAACTGTCCCAGGGCTATTATCTGGAGCCTACCATCCTGTTCGGCAACAACAGCATGCGCGTTTTCCAGGAAGAGATTTTCGGACCGGTGCTGGCGGTAACCACCTTTAAAACCATGGACGACGCGCTGGAAATCGCCAACGACACCGAGTATGGGCTTGGCGCGGGCGTATGGAGCCGCAACGGCAATGTCGCCTACCGGATGGGGCGCGGCATTCAGGCCGGACGCGTCTGGACCAACTGCTACCACGCCTACCCGGCGCACGCCGCGTTTGGCGGTTACAAGCAGTCGGGCATTGGGCGTGAAAACCACAAGATGATGCTGGAGCATTACCAGCAAACCAAATGCCTGTTGGTGAGTTATTCGGATAAGCCGATGGGGCTGTTCTGATTCCTTGCTCAATTATGGGCCGTTGGGAGACTAACGGCCTTTTCCAACCGCGCCCCGCTGCGATTTTCCCCCCGATTCCGCCCGCCGCCGATTGTGCCGACGCTGAACAGGCACTACGCTGTTCACATTACCTATTGAATATACTCGTCATGCTTCAAGTTGCAGATGCGTTGGCTGCGCTCAGTCACCCGAATCACTTACCTGTGTAAGCTCATCGGGATTAAATGAGAGACTTCCTGTCTCTCACCGGAGGCCAGCCGTTGGCTGGTCAAATTCGTTCCCAACGAATTTGTCCTTCCCTTGCCGCCTTCCTGCAACTCGAATCATTTAGAGTATAAAAATCCTATTTTAAGAGGCGGTGCATGACCGACAAGATCGGCTGGATTGATAATTTACGCGCCGTGGCCTGCATGATGGTCGTTCTGATCCACAGCACCACCTATTACATTACCGCCGGCGGCGCGCCGGGCGATGTCCACTGGGATGTGGCGAATATCCTTAATTCGGCCTCGCGGGTTTGCGTGCCGCTGTTCTTTATGATCTCGGGCTATCTGTTTTTTGGCGAGCGCGGCGCCCGGCGGAAACATTTTGCGCGCATTGGTTTATGCATTCTGTTCTATAGCGCTATCGCTTTGATTTATATCGCCGTGTTAACGCCAATCGACCCGCTGAACGCCGCCAGGCAGGTTCTGCAAAAGCCGATTTTTTATCACCTGTGGTTTTTCTACGCCCTTGCGGTGATCTACCTGTTCTCGCCGCTTATCCGCGTCAAGCCGGTGCCGGGAAAGTATCTGGCTATTTTTATTGCGCTGCTGGCGGCGATCGCCAACCCCAATACGGGTAGCGTTGAATTTGCCGGCGTCAAACTGTTGCCGGTTAATCTCTATATCTACGGCGATACCTTTTACTATTTGCTGTACGCAGTGGTCGGGCGGGCGTTAGGGATGCTGGATATCCCCCGCCGCGCGGCGATGGCCGCCATTGCGCTGTTTATTTTATGCGTGTTGCTGGTGGCCATAGGCACCAAGCACCATACGCTGCTGAACGATAATTTTACCCAGCTGTTTTATATCTACTGCGGGCCGTTGGTGTTTCTGGCGGCGGTCAGTCTGCTGGCGATCTTCAAACGCTGGATGAATCACCGGGTTTGGCCCGGATTGGCCTTGATATCGCGCCATTCGCTGGCGATTTACGGTTTCCATGCGCTGATTATCCATTACCTGCGCACCCATGATATGGCGATCTCGGACCGCCCGATGCTGGATATTTTCTATATCTTTATCGTTGCGCTACTGAGCAGCCTGCTGCTGTCGATGGCGCTGCAAAAAATCGATACCCGGCGCCTTGTCAGCTAAGATGAAGTGACAAAGAAGGCCGAATCGGGACATGATAGGGATAAATCGGGACCATTTACCTAAATGGCGTAAACCTTTATCGGCATAGGCAGCAGAAGGCGGAGCAGAGATGTTAAAGACAGTGGGTAAGTTATTCGCTATCGGCTGGTTAATCGGCGGATTAAGCGCCTGTGATAATCCGTCGGATAACAACAAGCCGGATCCGCAGCCAACGCCGCCGCCGTTGCAGGCGCCGGAAAATAAACCCGTCGCGCCGGTTGAGCCGCCCGCCGCGCCTGAAGCGCCGGCGCACAAGGTTTCTCTGCAAAAAGGCAAAATCAGCTTTATGCTGCCGGATGCCTTTTCCGATCAAACTCCGCCGGATGACGTCAACAACGGCGACGCGGGCAAAGCGCATCTGTTTATCAACAGCGCTTCGCGTCAGCAGGTGGTGTTCTCCGTGGTGCCGCCGCCGGCAGGGCAGATTTTGCGCGCGACCGAGGCGGGGCTGGAGAGCCTGGGAAACGACATTTTCACCAATATGCAGGGGCAGTATCAGCATATAAAACGGATACGACAACAGCCCGTCACCATCGGCAAGATACCCATGCAGCGCATGGATAATGAACTACAGGTCGGCGGCCAGCCGGTGAACTCGATGCTGCTCTACGCCGTGTGGCAGAAGAAAATAGTGACGCTGCAAATCAACACCCCGGCCAACCGCGGAGATATCCATCAGGCGCTGATTGAACAGGTGCTGGCGTCGCTGAACTTTGCATAACCGGCCGCGCTAATGGTCTGACATCAGCGGACGAAGCTGCCGGTATAGCGCAGTAAAGGTTTCTCGCTGCTGCGTATAGTAGGCGTGGCGTTGCGCATCAGGCTGATGGACCCGTTCCAAAGGCAACTGAGGCAACAACGCATCCAGCGGCGTATCGGGGTTGATCGCGATCTGCGCCAGGCGCGCGGCCCCCAAGGCCGGCCCCACGTCGCCGCCGGTGCGGTATTCCAGCTCGTGCCCGCTGATATCCGCCAGCATTTGCCGCCAGTAGGCGCTACGCGCGCCGCCGCCAATCAGCGTGATGCGACTGGGCTGCAACCCCGTCATATGCAGGGCGTCCATACCGTCGGCGAGGGCGAAGCCGACGCCTTCCAGTACCGAGCGAACCAGTTCAGTGCGGCCGTGCTGATGCGTCAGCCCCCAGAAAGCCCCTTTGGCGTGGGGATTGTTATGCGGCGTACGTTCGCCGGAGAGATAGGGCAGGAACCACAGCGGCGTGGCGGTGTTATCCGCGGGCGTTTCGGCAACCTCCTGTAGCAGCGCGGGAACGCTTGGCGCATGCGTCAGGCGGGCCACCCAATCAATACAGGAGGCGGCGCTCAGCATCACCGACATCAGGTGCCAGGTATCAGGCAATGCGTGGCAAAAGCTATGGACGGCGCGCTGCGGATTGCTGAGAAAACCGTTGCTGACGGCAAAGTAAACGCCGGATGTACCGAGCGACAACATCGCCTGTCCGGCCTGGTAGAGCCCGACCCCAATCGCCCCGGCGGCGTTATCGCCCCCGCCGGCGATGACCGGGATGCTGTTCATTCCCCAGCGCTGCGCCGTTTCCGGCCGCAGATATCCGGTGATCTGATTTCCTTCATATAGGGCCGGCATGTGCTCCCGCGTCAGGGAGCAGGCGTCCAGCAATACCTCGCTCCAGTCGCGTTGCGCCACGTCCAGCCACAGCGTTCCCGCCGCGTCGGACATATCACTGGCGAATTCGCCGGTCAGACGCCAGCGCAGATAATCCTTGGGCAGTAACACCTTGTCTACCTGACGAAAGATCTCCGCTTCGTGTTCCCGTACCCATTTCAGCTTGGGCGCGGTGAAGCCCGGCATCATCAGGTTGCCGGTAATCTGCCGCGAGGTCGGCACCTGTTGTTCCAATTCCCGGCACTGCTGCGCGCTGCGTCCGTCATTCCACAAAATGGCCGGCCGCAGCACCTGCTGCCGGGCGTCCAGCAGCGTGGCGCCGTGCATCTGCCCGGTCAGCCCCAGCGCTTTAACCGCCCGGAGGTCGTGCTGCGCCGCCAGCGCCTGCAATGCGCTATCGGTTGCCTGCCACCATGCATCGGGCGATTGTTCCGACCATAACGGATAAGGGCGGGATACGGCTAATGCGGCGCTGTGGCTGGCGATAACCTGTCCCGCTTCATTCAGTAAAATGGCTTTAACGCCGGAGGTGCCGAGATCGATGCCGATGTACATGAAGGACTCCTGGAACGGTTAAGGGATAGGGACTGCGCCTTATACCGCCGTCATGCCCGCGCAGGCGGGCATCTTCCATAGCGGGACGCCGGATAAGGGATGAACCGGGAAGCCCGTATTATCCAAATAAATGACGGTTAACGATATTCTCCAGCAATTCCTGATGACCGCTCTGGTGCTGCGGCGCCAACTGGCGGCTTTCCGCATAGCCGGCCAGTGATTCCAGCGACGCCTTGCCTTGCAGGATCTGTTGCCCCAGTTCTCCGTTCCAGCCGGCGTAGCGTATGGCGACCAGCTGATTCAGTTGGTCGTCTTCGATCATCCGGGCGGCGGCTTTGAGCGACAGCGCCAGGGTGTCCATGGCGCCGATGTGGGCATGGAATAGATCGTAGCGGTCGGTGCTCTGGCGGCGGACTTTGGCGTCAAAATTGAGGCCGCCGGTGGTGAAGCCGCCTGCTTTGAGGATTTCATACATCACCAGCGTATTCTCTTCCACGCTGTTGGGGAACTGATCGGTGTCCCAACCCAGTTGCGGATCGCCACGATTGGCGTCAACCGATCCAAAAACGCCCAGCGCGATGGCGGTGGCGATTTCATGGTGGAACGAATGGCCCGCCAGCGTGGCATGGTTGGCTTCCACGTTGACCTTAATCTCTTTTTCCAATCCGAACTGTTTAAGAAAACCATAGACCGTGGCTACGTCGTAGTCGTATTGGTGTTTGGTCGGCTCTTGCGGCTTGGGTTCGATCAGCAAGGTTCCCTGGAAGCCGATTTTGTGTTTATGCTCGACCACCATTTGCATAAACCGGCCGATCTGTTCGCGCTCCCGGCGCAGATCGGTGTTAAGCAGGGTTTCGTAACCTTCGCGTCCGCCCCACAGTACATAGTTTTCGCCGCCCAGCTTCTGGGTGGCGTTCATGGCGCTGAACACCTGCGTGGCCGCCCAGGCGAAAACTTCGGGGTCCGGATTGGTCGCCGCGCCGGCGCCGTAGCGCGGGTGGGTAAAACAGTTTGCCGTGCCCCACAGCAGCTTGACCCCGCTGCTCTGCTGCTTTTCCGCCAATACGTCGGCGATGGCGGCGAAGTTATTCAGGTATTCCTTGAGCGAAGCGCCCTCGGGCGCCACATCCACATCGTGGAAACAGTAATAGGGCACATCCAGTTTTTGAAAGAATTCAAATGCGATGTCGGCTTTGCGTCTGGCCTGCGCCAGCGCGTCTCCCGCTTGCTGCCACGGGCGCTCAAAGGCGCCGACGCCAAACATGTCTGAGCCGTTCCAGCAGAATGTGTGCCAGTAAGCGACCGCGAAGCGTAAATGGTCCGCCATGCGTTTCCCCAGAATTTCCTGCTCTGGGTTGTAGTGACGGAAAGCGAAGGGATTGTCGCTCTGGCCGCCTTCATAGCGGACTTTTTCGATCTGGGCAAAATAGGGTTGCATCGTTGACTCCTTAGCGGCCTTCCCGAGGGAAGAGAGGTATACGCTTTATATTTAGTCCGGATAACGATTTACTCAATTACGTTATTTTACACTGAAATTAAGAGAATTATTAAATGTGCGCTGGGTCGCAAAAATATTGGCGGATTAATCTGGACGCGCTTTGCGGTTTATAAAAATAGAGAAAGTTCGCTGAACAATAAAATATGACCGCTATCAAAAAATAGCAATTAAACCAAAAAACATAATCGGATGATAAAAATCTGTAATTGCTGATGCGTGGTTTAACGATAATACTCTGTTGGCTATCGGAGTTCTCTGCCCTGTATTTTGAAAAAAGGTACTCTACGATGAAAGTTAAACACTTTTTACTGTCAGCCTGTGCCGCACTCGCTTTAGTAAGCCAGCCCGCGTTAAGCAAAGAAGTAAAAATAGGGATGGCGATTGATGACTTACGCCTTGAGCGTTGGCAAAAAGATCGGGATATCTTTGTCGCAAAGGCCAAGGAGCATGGCGCGAGCGTTTTTGTACAATCGGCAAACGGCAATGAAGAAACTCAGATTTCGCAAATAGAAAATATGATTAACCGCGGTGTGGATGTGCTGGTTATTATTCCCTACAACGGTCAGGTGTTAAGTAACGTTATTGCCGAAGCAAAACGCGAAGGAATAAAGGTTCTGGCCTACGACCGTATGATAAACAATGCGGACGTGGATTTTTATATTTCGTTTGATAATGAAAAGGTTGGTGAGTTACAGGCGCAATATCTGGTGGATAAGGTTCCCGAAGGAAATTATTTTCTTATGGGCGGCTCGCCGGTGGATAATAATGCGAAACTGTTCCGTCAGGGACAAATGAAAGCATTAAAGCCGTTGATTGATAATGGTAAAATCAAAGTGGTCGGCGATCAGTGGGTTGATGCATGGTTGCCGGAAAACGCGCTGAAAATCATGGAGAATGCGCTGACGGCAAATAATAACAATATCAATGCGGTGGTGGCTTCAAACGATGCGACGGCGGGCGGCGCCATTCAGGCGCTCGCCGCGCAGGGATTATCCGGCAAGGTGGTCATTTCCGGGCAGGATGCGGATCTGGCTGCGATAAAACGCATCGTTTCCGGTACGCAAACCATGACGGTTTATAAACCCATCAGCAAACTGGCCAGAGATGCCGCCGATATTGCGGTTGCCCTGGGGGCAGGTAAAAACCCCGAGTCCAATGCCGCGTTAAATAACGGCCTGAAAGATATTCCGGCTTTTTTATTAACCCCGATCCCCGTTGATAAAGACAATATTGATTCCACGGTGATTGCCGACGGCTTTCATAAAAAAGCGGATGTCTATTAACCCCCGTTTTCTTTGCGCCGAGCCGCGCTATGCCGTGGCTTGTGAGCGTTCGCTGTCTCTTACGGCGAGTAAGAGTGAATCACGGAGGTCATGATGCCGCGCCTGTTGGAAATGAAAAACATCACTAAAGCGTTTGGCGCAGTGAAAGCGGTGGACAATGTCAGCCTGACGTTGGAGGCCGGACAGGTGCTGTCCCTGTGCGGCGAGAATGGTTCGGGTAAATCCACCCTGATGAAAGTGCTGTGCGCCATTTATCCCTACGGCAGTTACAGCGGAGAGATTATTTTTTCCGGCGAAGAACTGCGGGCCGGCCTTATCCGTGATACGGAGCAAAAGGGCATCGCCATTATTCATCAGGAGCTGGCGCTGGTTAAGGAAATGACTGTGCTGGAGAATATCTTCCTGGGCAATGAGTGGGCGCGCTTCGGGATAATGGACTACGACGGCATGTACTTACGCTGTCAGCGCATGCTGGAGCAGGTTAAGCTGACGATTGACCCCAATACCAAAGTGGGGGAGCTGGGGCTGGGGCAGCAGCAACTGATTGAAATCGCCAAGGCGCTGAATAAGCAGGTGCGTCTGCTGGTGCTGGACGAACCGACGGCGTCGCTGACCGAGCGGGAAACGGCCATTTTGCTCGACATCATCCATGACCTGCGCGATCACGGCATCGCCTGCATTTATATCTCTCATAAGCTCAACGAAGTGAAAGCGATTTCCGACGTGATTTGCGTCATCCGCGACGGTAAGCACATCGGTACGCGTCCGGCAGCGGAACTTAGCGAAGATCAAATCATCGCGATGATGGTGGGGCGGGAGCTTACGGAGCTGTACCCCAGCGAAGCGCATACCATCGGCGAAGAGATCCTGCGCGTCGAGCACCTGACGGCCTGGCATCCGGTGAACCGGCATATCCGCCGGGTGGACGACGTCTCCTTTTCCCTGCATCAGGGCGAAATTCTGGGTATTGCCGGATTGGTCGGTTCGGGGCGCACGGAGACCGTACAGTGTTTGTTCGGCGCCTATCACGGACGCTGGCAAGGTGAGCTGTTTCTTGATGGCAAAAGCGTGAAGATTAACAACTGCCAGCAGGCGATGGCGCTGGGTATCGCCATGGTGCCGGAGGATCGCAAAAAGGACGGCATCGTGCCGGTGATGAGCGTGGCGCACAACATTACGCTGGCCGCGCTCGATCGGTTTTCCGGCCTGTTTTCAACGCTGGACGACGCGCGCGAACAGGATGTTATCCGCCAATCGCTGGCGAATTTGCAAGTCAAAACCCCGAGCCAGGAACTGGCGATTGCCCGGCTGAGCGGCGGCAATCAGCAAAAAGCGGTGCTGGCGAAATGTCTGCTGCTGAATCCGCGGATACTGATTCTGGATGAGCCGACGCGCGGTATCGACATCGGGGCGAAATACGAAATCTACAAACTTATCAATGCGTTGGTAAAACAACAAATTGCCGTCATTGTAATTTCTTCCGAACTGCCTGAAGTCCTGGGGTTAAGCGATCGGGTGCTGGTGATGCATCAGGGACGCATCAAAGCCGATTTGATTAATCGTGATTTAACGCAGGAACAGGTTATGGAAGCTGCATTGAGGAGTGAACATCGTGTTGAAAACATCGCCGTCTGATCGACAAAATGCCGTTGCCGTCCCGGCGCCCTTACTGCAACGGCTTAAAAACATTAATCTTCAGGTCTACGTGATGATTGCCGCCATTATCGCGATCATGCTCTTTTTCACCTATATGACGGACGGCGCTTATCTCAGCGCGCGCAATATTTCCAACCTGCTGCGTCAGACGGCCATTACCGGCATTCTGGCGGTCGGCATGGTGTTTGTGATTATTTCGGCGGAAATCGATCTGTCGGTCGGGTCGATGATGGGGCTGCTCGGCGGCGCGGCGGCGATCTTCGATGTGTGGTTGGGCTGGCCGCTGCCGTTGACCATTGTGGTGACGCTGCTGCTGGGGCTGCTGCTGGGGGCGTGGAATGGCTGGTGGGTGGCGTATCAGAAAGTACCTTCCTTTATTGTTACGCTGGCTGGCATGCTGGCGTTTCGCGGCATTCTTATCGGTATTACCAACGGCACCACGGTTTCTCCCACCACACACGCCATGTCCCAGATTGGTCAAAGCTACCTGCCTTCCGGCGTGGGTTTTATCTGCGGGGCGCTGGGGCTGATGGCGTTTATCCTGTGGCAATGGCGGCGACGCGGCAACCGGGCCCGGCTGGGGCTGCCCGTCAGCCCGCCGGCCGGCGATATCGGCCGTCAGGCGTTTACCGCGGTGATCGTTCTTGGCGCGATCTATCTGCTGAATGACTATCGCGGCGTACCGACGCCGGTGCTGGTTCTTACGCTGTTGATGCTGGGCGGTATTTTCCTGGCGACGCGCACGGCGTTTGGCCGCCGTATCTATGCCGTTGGCGGCAATATTGAGGCGGCCCGCCTGTCGGGGGTCAATGTGGAACGCACCAAGCTTATCGTTTTTGCGATGAACGGGCTGATGGTGGCGGTGGCGGGGTTGATCCTCAGTTCGCGTTTGGGCGCGGGCTCGCCGTCAGCGGGGAACATTGCCGAGCTGGATGCGATAGCGGCCTGCGTGATTGGCGGCACCAGCCTGGCCGGGGGCATCGGCAGCGTAGCCGGCGCGGTGATGGGGGCATTTATTATGGCCTCGCTGGATAACGGAATGAGTATGTTGGATGTGCCGACATTCTGGCAGTATGTCGTCAAAGGCGGCATTTTACTGCTGGCGGTATGGATGGACACCGCAACCAAGCGAAGAGTATGACAAGGTACTGAGCAAGGGTCGGAAACCGGTGATGGTTCGCAATAATAGGGAAATTATTTTGGCCTCCTGAATGGTTATGCTATTCAAAGGTATCGCCACGAACGGACGCTCATCGCCATGTTTGAAAAACGCTATCGCATTACTTTGCTGTTCAATGCCAACAAAGTGTATGACCGGCAGGTTGTCGAGGGCGTCGGTGAGTACCTGCAGGCCTCGCAGTGCGACTGGGATATTTTCATTGAAGAGGATTTTCGCTGCCGTATCGATAACATCAGAGACTGGCTGGGGGATGGCGTTATCGCCGATTTTGACGATCGGGCAATCGTGCGGCTATTGCAGGACGTCGATGTCCCGCTGGTCGGCGTGGGCGGGTCTTATCATAATCCGGCTGATTATCCCCCCGTGCATTATATCGCCACCGATAACCATGCGCTGGTGGAAAGCGCGTTTATGCACCTTAAAAACAAGGGGCTGCATAGCTTTGCGTTTTATGGTCTGCCGGCGTCGGGGGGAAAAGGCTGGGCGCAGGAACGGGAACATGCATTTCGTCAGTTGGTCGCCGCGGGACAATATCAGGGCGCGGTGTATCAGGGAATGGAAACGTCGCCGGATAACTGGCAGGACGCGCAAAATCGCCTGGCTGATTGGGTACGGGCATTGCCGCCGCAGACCGGCATTATTGCCGTAACCGACTCCCGGGCGCGCCATCTGCTGCAGGTGTGCGAACATTTGAACATCCCTGTGCCGGAAAAGCTGTGCGTTATCGGCATCGATAATGAAGAGTTGATCCGCTATCTTTCACGGGTGGCGCTGTCGTCCGTGGCGCAGGGAACCCGGCAGATGGGATATCGCGCCGCGAAACTGCTGCACCAGCTATTGCTGAACCGTGGCGATTTACCCCTGCAGCGTATTCTGGTGCCGCCTATCCGGGTGGTGGAACGTCGCTCGACCGACTACCGCTCGGTACAGGATCCGGCGGTCATCCAGGCGATGCACTTTATCCGTTATCATGCCTGCAAGGGCATTAAAGTCGAACAGGTGCTGGATGCTGTGGGGATGTCGCGCTCAAATCTGGAAAAGCGCTTCAAAGATGAAATGGGACAGACCATCCACGGGGTTATTCACGCGGAGAAACTCGACCGTTCCCGCAATCTGCTGATTTCCACCTCGCTTTCGATCGGCGAAATTTCACTGATGTGCGGTTATCCCTCGCTGCCCTATTTTTATGCCGTATTTAAAAAGGGTTATGACATTACGCCCAAAGAGTATCGCGAGCGCTACGGTGAAGCGGGTTATCTGAGGGGATGAGCTGGCAAGCGCGGCGGACGCCGCCGCGCTGAAGACGACGCTTACGCCGGTACGCGCCAGTAATCGTAATCAATATGTTCAACCTGAGAATTCGCGTCTTCCTTATCACCCGTCAGGCGGCAGGCGATGGTAAAGGCGAAATCAAACGTCACGCCCAGTCCCTTACCGCTGATCAGATTGCCGTCTTCGACGACTTTCTCGTTGACGTAGACGCCGTCGGTAACGTTGCGCCACAGCTCACCGGAGCAGACATAACGGCGGCCTTTCAGCAGGTTATTGCCGCCCAGCACGCGCGCGGCGGCGGAACAAAGCGGACAAATCAGCCTGTTGGCTTCATCATGGCGGCGAATAAATTCAACAACCAGAGGATTCGCCGCCAGATTGACCGTTCCCTGCGGCCCGCCGGGAACGATCACGGCATCAAACAGCTCATCCATGTTTTTTTCCAGTAAGGCATCGGCAAATATACGAATATTGTGATAACTGCTTAGCTCCAGCCTGTCGTGACACGATAGCATGGTGACATCTATTTTCATGCGGTGCAGTACGTCAATCACCATAATCGCTTCCGCTTCTTCAAATCCGGGGGCCAGCAGAATGGCGACTTTTTTAGACATAGCATCTCCAGCAACATGCAGAGGGGAATAAAGAATAGCAAAGAATACATGATAAAATGAAACAATGTTTTATTATTGTTACTGGCGTCGCGTAACCCGTTTTTAGCGCTTAGCGTGTGGGGGAAATCGCGTTATACTTGTACGCTTGGGCGCAAGCCGAGGACGAATTTTTTTGCATAAAATACCACTCTACTCTTCCCGTCCCAGCAAAAAGATGTTTAAATTATCACTCACTTATTTTGCATAAATATGCATTTATTGAGAGTGTCGGTTTTAATGATAAACCCCGTCCGGGCCATCCCCTATCCGGCAAAGGCATCACCTCTCATCAATGTATGGCGTAACATAATGGCGTAGCTGCTAAGCTGCTGCCCATCGATCTTCGAGCAGGGATTTTATTTATGACAACGATTCTCAAACACCTTCCGGTCGGCCAGCGTATTGGTATTGCCTTTTCCGGTGGTCTGGATACCAGCGCCGCGCTGCTTTGGATGCGTCAAAAAGGCGCGGTTCCTTATGCGTACACCGCGAATCTGGGTCAGCCGGATGAGGATGATTACGATGAGATCCCCCGCCGCGCGCTGGAATACGGCGCTGAAAATGCCCGCCTGATCGATTGCCGTAAGCAACTGGTGGCGGAAGGTATTGCGGCGATCCAGTGCGGTGCTTTCCATAACACCACCGCCGGCGTCACCTATTTTAATACCACCCCGCTGGGGCGGGCGGTAACCGGCACCATGCTGGTGGCGGCGATGAAGGAAGACGGCGTCAATATCTGGGGTGACGGCAGTACCTATAAAGGTAACGATATTGAGCGTTTTTATCGTTACGGTTTGCTGACCAATGCCGAACTTAAAATCTATAAACCGTGGCTGGATACCGATTTTATCGATGAGTTGGGCGGCCGGCAGGAGATGTCCGAGTTTATGGCCCAGGCGGGTTTCGGCTACAAGATGTCCGCAGAGAAAGCCTATTCCACCGACTCCAACATTCTGGGTGCGACCCATGAAGCCAAAGATCTGGAGTTCCTGAATTCCAGCGTCAAAATCGTTAACCCGATCATGGGCGTCAAGTTCTGGGATGAAAACGTAAAAGTCGCGGCGGAAGAAGTCACTATCCGTTTTGATCGCGGCCACCCGGTAGCGCTGAACGGCCAAACCTTCTCGGACGACGTGGAACTGATGCTGGAAGCCAACCGTATCGGCGGACGCCACGGTCTGGGCATGAGCGACCAGATTGAAAACCGCATCATCGAAGCGAAGAGCCGTGGTATTTATGAAGCGCCGGGAATGGCGTTGCTGCATATTGCTTATGAACGTTTGCTGACCGGCATCCATAACGAAGATACCATCGAACAGTATCATGCCAATGGCCGTCAACTGGGCCGCTTCCTGTATCAGGGACGCTGGTTCGATTCCCAGGCGCTGATGCTGCGTGATTCTTCCCAGCGTTGGATCGCCAGCGCCATCACCGGTGAAGTGACGCTGGAACTGCGTCGCGGCAATGACTACTCCATCATGAATACCGTTTCCGACAACCTGACCTACAAGCCGGAGCGCCTGACGATGGAAAAGGGCGATTCCGTATTCTCGCCGGACGACCGTATTGGTCAACTGACGATGCGTAACCTGGATATCACCGACACCCGTGAGAAACTGTTCAACTACGTTGAAACCGGGCTGCTGTCCTCGTCCGCCAACGCCGGGCTGCCGCAGGTAGAGCAGTTGCAGGATAAAAGCAAAAAGTAATCCACAGCGGCTCGACGGTTAGCTGATGTGACGGCCCGGCGGCGTTTTTCGTCGCCGGGCTTTTTATGGCGGGCAATCCCTGCCCGCCACCCTTCGGGCCGTCGCAGGCGACGTTGAAAATCGCTCCCGGCGATTTTTTATGGCGGGCAATCCCTGCCCGCCACCCTTCGGGCCGTCGCAGGCGACGTTGAAAATCGCTCCCGGCGATTTTTTATGGCGGGCAATCCCTGCCCGCCACCCTTCGGGCCGTCGCAAGGCGACGTTAAAAATTTCTCCCGGAAATTTTTTCTTGCGAGCGGCTTTGCAGGGCGGGACGTATTATCTTTACCCGCGAGCGGCTGGCGTTATCGTGGCGTTCTTAGGGAACGCCATTCGCCAGGGACGACATGCAATCACATGATAAGGTATTCAAACTTTTTCTCAGCGATATTGATGTGGCGCGGGATTTTCTGTCCATCCATCTGCCGCCGGATATTGGTGAACGCTGCGATTTCAACACGCTGCAACTGGAGTCGGCCTCGTTCGTGGATGAAGCGCTACGCGCCCGGCTATCCGATATGCTCTATTCGCTGCAAACCACCGCCGGAACCGGCTATATCTATTGTTTGATTGAGCATCAGAGCAAACCGGAAAACATGATGGCATTCCGCATGATTCGTTACTGTCTGGCGGCGATGCAGCAACATCTTGAACAGGGCCATAAGCAGTTGCCGCTGGTGGTGCCGTTGCTGTTCTATCAGGGAGAACGCAGCCCGTATCCGTACAGCCTGCGTTGGCTGGATGCATTTGATGATCCGGTGCTGGCGACCCGGATATACATTAAGGCTTTTCCGCTGATTGACCTCACCGTGACTTCAGATGAAGAGATTAAAACCCATCGGCGGGCGGCGTTGCTGGAGCTGGTGCAAAAGCATATCCGTACGCGGGATATGCTGGAACTGGCGCGAGATATCGGGTTATTATTTGAACGCTGGCAGGTGCCGCTGAGGCAGAAACGGGCGTTGCTGTATTACATCGCGCAAACCGGCAATACATCCAGACCAGCCGATTTTATCGAAATGGTGGCGGAGCCGTTGTCAACGGATCGGGAGGAGATAATGACGATTGCACAGCAGCTGAAACAAATTGGATTTGAAGAGGGTATGCAGGCCGGAGTAATACAGGGAAGAGAGCAAGGCATAGAACAAGGCATAGAGCAAGGCATGAAAGCCAGTGCGCGGCAGATTGCGCACCAGTTACTGCTGACCGGCATGGCGCGCGAGCAGGTTCAGCAAATTACCCGGCTTTCCGACGAGGAGATGGCGCAGTTGGCGCTCTCCGCTAACATTTAAGATGATTTATCATTATTTTCTGGGATTCCCCAGGCTCCCGGCGATTTTTATGGCGGGCTATCCCTGCCCGCCACCCTCCGGGCCGTCGCAGGCGACGTTTAAAATTTCTCCCGGAAATTTTTTATGGCGGGCTTATCCCTGCCCGCCGCTAATCGAATCGGAAAGTCATTGCCATTCGTCGTCGCGGCTGATGCTGTAATCGACCAGCGTTATCTGGCAGCCTTTAGTTTCCTCAATAATTGGCGGTTTTTGCTGCCAGCGGCGCGTGGGTCACATGCACGCCGGGTCTTCTGCCGCCGTTCCACTTACCCTCGATGGCGCGTTCAATCTGCGCGGCCAGCTGTAGCAGCAGGCCGTCGTCGCCCTGGCGCGTTTGCGCCTGAATGCCGAACGGCAGCCCGTTCTCCTGCGCGGCCAGCGGCAGGGAGATCGCCGGAATGCCGCACAGATTGGATAACGGCGTATAGGCGAAATTTTCCCATAAGTGGGCGAACCAGTCCGTTACCGACGGGTTATCGCTCAGCGTCAGGTACTCCATGGTGCCGATCTTCGGCGTGGGCAGCGCGGTGATGGGGGTGAGGATAATATCCCAGGACTGGAAGAAAGCGCCAAAGGCGCGCGATGTGTTGTTGAATACGGTCTGCATCGCCGCGCGTTCGCTGAAGGAAATATCTTTGCCGGCCTGCCAGATGCGGATATTGATGGGTTCGATCCGATCCGACGGCGGCGCGTCCAGCCGCAGATTTTTGAGCATGGCGGAAATCGTCTGCGCAAAGTTGCTGATATAACAGGTGGTTTGCGCCGCAAAGGCGGCGCGAAAATCCACCTGCGGCGTCACCCATTCCACATGGTGGCCCAGATCGGCCAGAAAACGGCCTGTTTTCTCCAATTCGGCGACAAAATGCGGCGTGGCCCGATAGTCGCCCCATTCATGGGAAAGCGCGATGCGCAGCGGCGCGGGATCGCGCTGTATCAGCTCGCAGTAGCTTTCCGCCGCCGTCCAGTAGGGCATGAACTCTCCCGGCGCGCCGCCGCGACAGTGGTCGACAAAGGCGGCGGTGTCGCGCACCGTGCGGGTATGACACCCCTGAATCGACACCAGACCGGTGAGATCGGAGGCGTAAGGCGCGATGGAGAACACCCCGCGCGAGGGTTTCAGGCCGATGTTGCCGTTAAATCCGGCGGGAATGCGGATCGAGCCGCCGCCGTCGGTGGCGTGGGACATCGGCACCATGCCGGCCGCCACCGAGGCCGCCGTACCGGCGGAGGAACCGCAGGTGGTGTAGTCCGGATCCCAGGGGTTTCGGGTGATATAGAGCGCCGGATTTTCCGCTGAACTGCATACGCCGAATTCCGGCGTGGTGGTGCGGCCGATGAGATTCAGCCCGGCCTGACGCATTTTGCCGACCAGAAAGCTGTCGCTCTGCGAGCGGTTGCCCTGCATCAGCAGCGATCCCATCTCCTGCAAACGGCCTTTCAGGGTCGGCCCCAGATCTTTCATCAGAAAAGGCACGCCGGCGAAGGCGCCCTGCGGGTTCATGCCGTCTTGCAGCGGGTCGGCGACCACATCGTCGAATACCTCAACCACCGCGCTTAACGCGGGATTCAGCAGGGCGATGGCCTGCGCCGCCTGTGAGGCCAGCTCGGCCGCGCTGACGTCGCCCTTACGTATCAACTCCGCCAGTCCCAGCGCGTCATAGGCCGACCATTCATCCCAGTCCATCACTTGTGACTTCATATACCACTCCAGGTTGCAACATTAAGGGCAGCGTCCGCTACGGGGATGAAGCCCGAAAAATAAGCCGGTTATTTCATCAACATCAAACGCGGCGCCGCAGCCAGCAGGCGGCGCGTGTAGTCATGCCGGGGCTGGCCGAATAGCTGGGCGGTGATGCCTTGCTCAACCACCTCTCCCTGATGCATAACCATGACGCGATCGCAAAGCTGGGCGGCGACGCGCAGATCGTGGGTGATGAACAGCAGCCCCAATCCCAAATCCCGCTGTAATTCGCGCAGCAGATCGAGGATTTGCGCCTGTACCGACACGTCCAGCGCGGAGACGGCTTCATCCGCCACCAGCACCTGGGGATCGCAGGCGATGGCGCGGGCGATGGCCAGCCGTTGCCGTTGCCCGCCGGAAAACTGATGCGGATAGCGATCGAGCGACGCGTGCGGCAGGTTGATGCGGTCCATCAACGCTTCGGCGGTGTGGCGGGCCTGCTGCCGGCTCTGACCAAAATTCATCGCGCCTTCCATGATCGAAGATCCGATGGTGCGGCGCGGATTCAGCGATCGGTTCGGATCCTGAAAAACCACCTGAACGCGCGAACGCAATGTCCGCACCTGCGATTCGGGTAAGGTTTGTACTTCGCGGTCTCCCCACAGGATCTTGCCCGAACTGGGCGCGATCATGCGGATCATGCAGCGTGCGAAGGTGGATTTCCCCGAGCCGGATTCCCCCACGATGCCGACGGTTTCGCCGCGGTGAACCGCGACGCTGGCCTGCCGCAGGGCGTCGAAGCGTTTACTGCGCCCCAGCCAGTCGCGGCTGACATAGGTTTTGCCGACCGACTGGCCCACCAGCAGCGGCGGGAGGCGATTGCCGGGCGGCTGGCGCGGCGGCGGCGGCGTAATATCGGGCACCGCCGCCAGCAGTGAACGGGTATAGTCGGTGGCCGGATGTCGCAGCACCTGTTCGCAGGCGCCCTGTTCCACTATCTCGCCGCGATACATCACCAGGATGTGGTCGGCGATTTCCGAGACCACGCCCATATCATGGGTAATGAAAAGCACCGCGCTGCCCTGTTCCGCCTGGAGTTCGCGGATCAGCTTAAGGATTTCCGCTTGCGTGGTGACGTCCAGCGCGGTGGTGGGTTCGTCGCAAATCAGCAACTGCGGTTTGAGAACGATCGCCATCGCGATAACGATGCGCTGGCGTTGGCCGCCTGAGAGCTGGTGCGGATAGCTTTTGTAGATACGCGCCGGGTCGGGCAGACGCACCCGCTCGAACATCGCCAATATTCTGGCCTTGCGTTCGGCGGCGGGCCAGTGGGTATGCGCGCGCAGCAGCTCATCAACCTGTTCTCCGCAGCTATGAACCGGATTCAACGCGGTCATCGGCTCCTGAAAAACCATCCCCATACTGGTGGCGCGCAGCTGGCGCATCCGCCGGTTGCTGGCGTAATGGCCTGAATCCAGCAGCGTATTGCCCGCCAGCCTGATGGTGCCGCTGTTGATGCGCAGCTCTTTGGCCATCAATCCCATGATGGTGGTGGCCAGAACCGATTTTCCCGAACCCGATTCGCCGACCACGCACAGCGTTTTCCCGGCCTCGATCGCCAGATCGAGCCGTTGAATGGCGTACGGGCGGTCGGCATCCGCCGGCAGGGCTACCTGTAGGTCGGCGATTTGCAACACCGGGGCGTTATGTTCAAGCTTGTTCATCAGATTCCCCCTACAGCCGTTTTGAGAATTTGGGATCGAGGACATCACGCAGGCCATCGCCGAGCAGATTGATGGCCAGCACCGAGGGAACCAGGAACAGCGCGGGGAACAGCACATCCCCCGGACGTTGCGAGAACATCACGCGCCCTTCGGCCATGATGTTGCCCCAGGTGGGAATGTCGGAGGGGAGCCCTAAGCCGAGAAAACTGAGGATCGCTTCCGTCAGCACCGCCGACGCCGCGACAAAGGTGCCTTGTACAATCAGGGGCGCCATGGCGTTAGGTAAAATATCGCGCCACAGGATCATCATATTGCTGGTCGCCAGCGCGCGCGCCGCTTCGACAAAGGCTTCCTGGCGCAGACTGAGCACCAGCGAGCGCACCAGCCGCGTGACCCGCGGCACTTCGGGCACCGCGATGGCGATGATGACCGTGGTCAGATTGCCGCCGAATATGGCGACCAGCGTAATGGCCACCAGTACCGAGGGGATCGCCATCAGGCCGTCCATCATGCGCATCAGCAGCATATCCAGCGTGCGGAAATAGCCCGCCAGCATGCCGAGCAGGCAGCCGGCCAGAATGGCGGCCAGCGCGGTCATCAGGCCGACGGTCAGCGAGATGCGCGTGCCATAAAGCACGCGGCTCCAGATATCGCGTCCCAGACTGTCGCTGCCCATCCAGAAGGTATGCGGGATTTGCGTGCCGTCCAGCAGAGTAACCAGTCCGCGGGTGCCAGCGCCGACGGAAATGAAATTCATGTCCATCACGCCGGGGTCGAAAGTCCCGAGCCAGGGCGCGCCGATCCCCATCATGGCTAACGCCGTCAGGGTCAGCACGCCGATTTTTACCGACGTATTACGCCAAAGTTGTTTAGCTGTATTCATTATTCATTCCGGATGCGCGGATCCAGCCACAGATAGCTCAGATCTATCAGGAAATTCAGCAGGATATAGGTCACCGCGAAGAACAGAACCACGCCTTGCAAGACCGGAAAATCCCGGTTGAGTACGGCGTCCACCGTGAGCTGTCCCAGGCCGGGAATGGCAAACACCGTTTCCGTCACCACCACGCCGCCAAGCAGCAGGGCGGCGCTGACGCCGATTACCGTCGCCACCGGCACCGCCGCCACCCTAAGCGCGTGATGCCTGAGCACCTGTAGTTCGGTGATGCCTTTGGCGCGCGCGGTGCGAATGAAATCTTCGGTCAACGCTTCGCTGACCGCCGCGCGCGTTACCCTGGCGAGCAGCGCCACATAGGTCACCGACAGCGTGAGACAGGGGAGAATCAGGTTGTTCAACCAGGGGAGAAAGCCCTTTGACAGCGGGTTATAGCCTTGCACCGGCAGCCATTGCAGCTTGAGCGCCAGCACATAGATCAGCAGGTAGCCAATCACAAACACCGGTATGGAGAAGCCGACCACGGAACAGGCCATCACGCAGCGATCAAGCCAGCCGCCCATGCGCCAGGCCGCCAGCGCGCCCAGCGGCAGCGCGATCAGCACGGTGAACAGCAGCGTGCCGAACGTCAGCGACAGGGTGGGTTCCATGCGCTGCATCAGCAGCGAGGTCACCGGCTGATTCATGAAAAATGAGTAGCCGAAATCGCCGTGCAGCACGCCCTGCGCCCAGATGGCGAACTGCTTCCACAGCGGCAGGGTCAGGCCCAGTTGCTCGCGGATGCGGTCGATATCCTCGCTGGTGGCGCTGTTGCCGCCGATAACCGCGGCGGGATCGCCGGGAATCAGTCGGACGATCATAAAAATGGCGACCGCCACCACCAGCAGAACAGGGAGTGTCGCCAGCAGGCGTTTGCCGGTAAATGTCAACATGCTCGTTCCTCGTTGCGACTAGCCAACTGGTCGACGGGCGCCTGCGCGCCCGTCGGGATCACTGCTTGCGGATATTCCAGTACACCTGGGCGCCGGAAGAGACCAGCCCGGTTACGTTGGAGCGGACGGCCGCCCGCAGTTCGTACTGGCCCAGCGGCACATGGGTGACGGTTTCAAAGGCGCGTAGCTGAATTTGCGTGGCGAGTTTTTTCTTCTCTCCTTCGTCCATGGTGCGGGCGAAGCGGGCTTTCAGCGCTTCCAGTTCAGGATCGTCCTGCCAGCCGAACCAGCCTTTTTCGCCGCGCGCGTTCATCATCGCCATGGTTAATGGGTTGAGGACGTCTTCCGCCGCCCAGGCGGTCATAAACGCATTCCAGCCGCCGGCTGAAGGCGCGTCTTTTTTGGCGCGCCGGGCCACCAGGGTCTGCCAGTCCATATTCTGCAAATCGACCTTGAAGCCGGCTTGCTCAAGCTGCTGTTTGGCGACCAGCGGCAGTTTGGCGATGGTCGGGGAGTCGGTGGGGCGCATCAACACAACCGGCTGGCCCTGGTAGCCGGCCTCTTGCAGCAGCGCCTTGGCTTTTTGCGGATTGGCTACGCCGGTGAACTCGCCGGTCTCGTCCGAGGCGAAAGTAGTGCCGCAGGGATACATGCTTTTACAGAATTTTTGCAGTTCCGGCACGCCGATTTGCACGCGCAGCATTTGCTGTTCGCCCAGAGCCAGCATGGCGGCGCGACGAATACGTGCATCGTTGAACGGCGGTTGCAGGAAATTAAAGCGGATGATTTGCAACATGCCGATCGGCTGCGCCTTGACCAGATTGATGTTGGGGGTTTTGCCTAATGCGGGGATTTGTTCGAACGCCGGCTGTTCCAGAATATCGGCTTCACCGTTGATCAACGCATTAAACTGCGTTTGCGGATCGCGGATGATCAGCCACTCCACCCGGTCAATGTAGACTTTTTTCCCGCCCGTGGTGCCGGAAGGCGGATCATCGCGCGGCACGTAGTAAGGGTTTTTCACGTAGACCACCCGTTCGCCGGATTTGAACTCGTCGGTCTTGAACATATAAGGGCCGGAACCGAGGGTGCTGCGGATCTGCACGTCGCCGGATGTCTGGGCGACCGCCTTCGGCATGATAAACGGCACGTTGGAAGAGGGTTTGCCCAACGCCTCCAGCATCATGCCGAAGGGCTCTTTCAGGGTGAGGGTAAAGGTTTTCGCATCCACCGCCTGATAGCGCTCGACGAACGACGCCAGCGCGCTGCCAAAGCTGTCGCGCGTGGACCAGCGTTGCAGGGAAGGGATCACGTCATCGCTGGTTACCGGCGTACCGTCGCTGAATTTCAGCCCGTCGCGCAGGACGAATGTCCAGGTCAGGTTATCAACCGATACCTTCCAGCTCTCTACCATCTGCGGCTTGATGTTGCCGTCGATATCGGTGCCGAACAGCGTGTCGTAAATCATATAGCCATGATTACGGGTCACGTTGGCGGTCGTCCATATGGGATCGAGCGAGACCAGGTTGCTGCTGGGGATGATTTTCAATACGTCGGCAGGGGTTTCGGCAAAAGACGACAGGCTGCAAAACGTTGCCAGCAGGCCGTAAATAATTCGAGGTGAGGTTATTTTTGTGGCTATTTTATCAATAAATGCATTTTTAACCGTTATTAATTTCATAATATCCCCGATGATATCAATACCCGCCATCTTTTAAGTCGCCGGTGGCCGGCGACATTCGCTTGCCACCGTTCTGTTACTTAAAATTTATTGGGTATAACAGGTTAAGTGGAATGGAAAGCAAAAAGCATTACCGGCATAGCAGCCGCTGATAAAATAAAACGATCTCCTCCTGTTGCTGACAACATTACAAAAGTATGATTCACGAGACTATCACAACATCAGCGACTCAGTGTTGATAAAAAGTAGACGCCCGCCTGTGTTCATTAAACAGAGGTTAAAATTATTATCATTATTTATCAATTATTTATGGTTTTTTCTGCAATCATGTGCAGGTAAAAGGTAGCCAATAAGACGCATAATGATGGCAATGCCGCATAGTAGTGCAGTGTGAAAAGAGATATTATTATTAGTTATGAATAGGCATTTCATAGTAAATGAATGTTTTTAATTAATAATTGATAAATGCAAGCACCGTCGTTCATTGGTTTATTCTTTGTCCTGGCGTGATGCACTCATTCCCGACGCTAAGTTGCACTGGTATAGTGCAATTTAGCTGTTTTATCAGCCATAAGAAAATAGACTGTGTTAAATGAGGTTTCGTTTTTTTAGCCAAAGTGAGCAATCAAAAGCGCTGAACAGGAATAAAAGAAGATAAACGGAGAATGGCATATTTATTGCTGAAAGAAAGGGAATAGAACCATTATTCTCAGGAGCCGCTATGCAGTTAAGGGCATTAAGATATTTTAACGAAGTAGCGCAATGCGTTTCGTTACGTAAAGCGGCCACCCGACTATATGTCACGCCCAGCGCGGTCAGTCGTCAGATTGAGCAACTGGAGCATTTTTATGGCGCGGCGCTGATTGAACGCAATCCGCGCGGCATCCGCTTAACACGAGAAGGCGAGTTTCTCGCGCAGGCCGTCAATGCCACATTGCGCGAACTGGATCATGTGAAGGAACATATCGCCAACAGCCAGGGCGTGGTGGCGGGCACCATTCGGATATTTGTCAGCGAGAGCTTAATCGCCAGCATGCTGGCGCCGGTGTTGGCGAAATTTTCCCAACAGTACCCCAAAGTGCAGTTTCAAATCGAAACCGGCAGCGCGCCCCGTATTGCGGATGCGTTTCGCGCCGGAGAAGCGGATATCGGGCTGACCTTCTACATGCCGCCCTGCGCTGAAATTGAAGTGACCCACCACTGCGATCTCTGGCATCGGGTTCTGGTGCCGCAGGGACATGCGTTCACCGGACGCCACTCCATCACCATACAGGATCTTGCCGGTCAGCCGCTGGCGATACCCAATTCCACCTTCTCCACCCGGCAAATCATCGAAGCCGCGGCGAGAAAAGAGGGCGTTGAGCTTAATGTCACCTACACCACCAGTTCGGTGGAAGTACAAAAATCCCTGGCTCGGGCCGGTATCGCCTTGCTGGTGCTGCCGCAGGCCGCGCGCCAGAATCGGGATCTGGGAGATGGCCTGGTTGCCGTCCCGTTGCTGGATCCGCTGATTGAGCGTGTACGGGTCGATCTCTGTCTGCCCCGGCAGAGGACGTCATCCATCGCCATCAAAACCTGCCAAAGCATGCTGGCGCAAATTATGGCGGATTGCGCGATTTAGCCGGATCGCAGGAATTGACGACGCCTCTGTCTGGCTTTCTTCGGGATATTAATCGTTAACTGATAGGGGTTAGGGTTTTAAAACAATCGATTATCGCCCTATGCTTATTCTTTTTTGATATTAATGAAAAATTAAAATTGCCGATACCTTTTACTGAACAGTCTCTTTTTAATGCTGGCATCAACTGTTTTTATCATGTGATGGCACTCGCAATATTGTATCTTATAGAACAGAATCTGGTATTACATGAAATATAAAAAGGAGGGGCATGGTGGATATATCAGGTATCGACACACAGCGTCAGAATATAAAGCCTTTTTATCCTGTTGTATCCATTAGCACCCTGGGTAATACAGATTCATCAACGGCTGGTACGGAAAGTGATTCGCTGGAGAAGAATAGTCTGCCGGGCGTCAGTACTCAGGTCACGCTGTCGACGGATGGAAAAAGACAGTCCGGTATAGCGCAGTCCGGCGACAGCCAGACCGATGTTGAAAAGCAGCAGGCCGCCCGCGAAGCGCAGCAGGTTAAAGAGCAGCGGGAGACAGCGTCTGCGGAGCGTTCTCTGCAAATGATCAATGGCATTCCGCTGTACGGCGGCACGCTGGTATCCATGATTAATTACCCTGACGGCAGTTGGGAAGCTTTCGATGCATTTTCCGGTAAGCCGGTGACGGCCGAAGAGAGCACACGGATAGGGCGGGAGACTGACGGCGATAATACGGATGCGTTCAGCTTTTATAGCAAGGGAATATATAACGGTCTGTCCGCGGCTGAAATATACGAAAAGATACAGCAGATGATGGGGATTGAATCGGCCGATCTGGATTGGCAGGTGATTGGCTCCAACGATATTTGAACGTCGAAAAACTAATGCCGACGCTATTATAAACTTGCCGTGAATAATAGAATGGTGGAGAAATAGGGATTCGTCATTTTCGCCATTATTATATTCGCTAATTACCCGCCGTTCCCGATACAAATAGCTATACCCGTCATACTTCAAGCTGCAGGTGCGTTGGCTGCATTACTCGGCCCCTCCCTGGGCCTCGCCCCGTTGGGGCCGCTGCAAGCAGCGTTCAAATCTGCTCCAGGCAGATTTGTCAGTCACCCGAATCACTTACCTGAGTAAGCTCATCGGGATTGAATGAGAGACATCCTGTCTCTCACCGGAGGCCAGCCGTTGGCTGGTCAAATTCGTTCCCGACGAATTTGTCCTTCCCTTGCCGCCTTCCTGCAACTCGAATTATTTAGGGTATATACAAAACGGATAAGACTTATCTCAGCCTGAATAGGAGCATAACTGGGTGAGCATCAGCATCAAGGGAATGGTGATGGCGTCAAGCAAGGTCTGGATGGTGATAATGCCGGCGGATAATTGATGGTCGCCGCCAAGCAGCTTCGCCATGATGTAAGCGGAAGGGGTGCAGGGGAGCGCGTTGAATAGAACCACCGTCGCCAGGACGGGGCCCGTTATGCCGAGAAATATCCCGATAAGTAATGTTATGCCGGGAACCAGCAGCAACTTGACGAAAGAGGATTGTAAGACCGTCCATTGCGCCGAGCGGGCCGCCTGAATATTCACGCCGGCGCCAACGGCAGGGAAGAGCCGCCGAGAATCTTCAATATATTGTCGGCCGTTTGCGCCAACGGCAATCCACTGTAGTTAAACAGTAATCCCGCCAGTATGGACACAATCACCGTATTCTTAACTAGCGCTTTGACAATCGGCAACCATCCGGGCCTGCTGCCTTGCCCGTAATGCATCAGGATAACGATGGAAGCGACATTCAGCAGCGGTATGGCGACCGTAATACTGATGGAGGTCACGGTTAATCCGGTATGTCCGTAGGCTGCTGCTGCGGCAACCCCGATATAGGTATTGGGACGCAAAGCACCCGTGGATCACGGAAGAGAACGTCGGGCCGGGCTGTTTTAACCACAGTCGCCACAGCCAGAGTATTCCCCCCGCCGATAAAAACGGCGCCAAGAATAGACCATGCGATAGGCTGAACCGCGAACTGGCTGAGAGCGGTTTTGCCGACCTGGGCGAACATCAGGGCGGGGAAAAGATAGAAATAGTTCAGTTTTTCGCAAGGCAACCAAAAGCCGATGTCAATCAGGTTCCTGCTGCGTAGCAGGAGGCCCATGGCGATAAGGAACATTATCGGCAGTAGCGACAACAGCGTGGTTATCATAAGACTCTGGCAGGTACGGCATTGATGGCCGCTGTGACGCGTTTTTTCACCATTCCCAACAACTTCAATGAATTAGGTTTTTTTTATTAATGACATTTTGATGACAAGGAGGGAAATGCGTTTAGTGGCAAAGCAAAGGGAAAAAAATCATAAGAGGGTGTTGGCGGTGCGGCGAAGATTCGAAAAACGCGGAGCGCTTATTGCCGTTGTTAAAAATATGGCCGCGCCAGCCGCGATATGGCCTGCGGCGTACTTTCAAAAATAAACGGATTGAGGAACATCCGTCCCCAAAACAGCTTGCGATCCACTTCGCTCAATGCGGCTTCATCGCAAATACTTGTCCAGCGTTCGCGTACGGTTTCGATGTGATGCGTAATGATCGCAATGGCTTCGCTTTCGTTCAGCCGAAACTTCGGGGCCGCACTCAGACAAACGGCAAGATTGCTCATTCGGTTCTCGCCGATGATCAGCATCGCCTGGGTTGCCTCGTTACCCGTCCGATTCTGCGGGCAGATGTCGTAGGCCGGCGTCAGTTTCAGTGATTTACCGTCCCAGAATGCAGCGTGGTTCCGGGCATGATCATCAGTGTTGCCGCAGATGATATTGAAGACCAGACGGCCAAACAACTCGCGCAGCGTAGCTTGCGGCTCATCGAAGTGGTGACGGATGATGTCTGAGAGTTCTTCATAGCTCGCATATCGTGCCATCATCTCATCAAGGCCGAAAAGGGTCAGTGCCGAGACCATCAGCCGGCGCTGCCAGCCATCTCCAGCCTGTGAGCGATCGAAACGCTCAATCAGGATAACGTCCTTTCCTGCCGTATGGCGCAAGTGCACTGGAGCCACATGCAAGCCGACATCCGCAGCCAGGCGCATGGCGATATATTCAGCTTTCACAACATTGTAGGTATCCGTCGAGGACGAGAACTTCGCGATGAATTTGCGGTTCTCGGCTTCGATCATCGCCTTTGGCCGCGCCCCGCCCAGCGAACTTCCATGAAAAAGAGCCTGATCAAGATCGGACGTCAGCGGCACGCCGTTCTCCACCATTGTTGCCGCATTCATTAGTTCTTCAAGGGAGGCCGCCTGGGCAGTGCGTGGCACATACTCTGTTGGCGATGCTTGAAAATCGAGGCCGCCAATCCTGTCTGAACCGGATTCAAGGAGGTATGTCAGTTCATCCAGCGTACCGACATCCATGTCCTTGCCCTTGACGCCCACCAGGCGATTAAGGATGACGCGACGCCCCCATGCGTCAGGCGCCGCGTCGCGCAGTGCACTCGCCAGCTTCAGCCCTGTCCCGGGCGGGATGGCGCCGCGTTTCAGCGGCAACTCAGGCTCATAGATCGGGATGGCGTCGCGCCGCTCCAGATAGCTGCGACCGTAGTTAAAGATAAACCCGTCTCCGTCTCGTCTTAGCAGGCCAGCAACAACGGGCTTCGTTGCATCGGGCAACCAGATCCACACGTAGGCTTCGTTGACGGTTTTTCTAGAAGTCATCCTTCACCACCGTCTTCGAATGATGAACGGCGCGGGGCAGAAGAGAGAGCGTTTTCTCCGCGTTTGCGATATGGAGCGTCACTGCAGATTGATTCGTGGTGAAAAGCGGAACGCCGACGATGGCGGCAAGCTCAAAAACGGCTCCAATAGTGCACCCCATATCGCCTTCTTCGGCACGATAGACCAGGCCGCGTGATACGCCCGCACGCTCTGCCAATTCCTCTACCGTCAGTTTATGCTCGATCCGCGCGTTGCGGATCATTAACCCGAGCAACCGCGCTGCGTCGCGGCTATAGCGAGAGTAGGTGCGAGTGGAGGGTTTCGCCATGGCTGCATTCCTGTTCCATTAATGAGGCGTAAATTGCATATGTGACCTATTTATAGAACATTATGGGTATATATTTAAGGTCAGGCAAGTGGCTCGTTCTATTAATGAAGCATATTTTCTAATTATGCCTTATGAATAGAACAGTCATGTGGGAGAAACAACCCTTAGCGATGCTGTTCAGCCCGGCTTTTTACCAGCGCCAGAATCTGCGGTTTGCCCGCAGGCGGCGGGTTGCGCCAATGTTCGTAACTGCTGACCCATTTCATCGATCGGTCAGCGCTTCCTCCGTGTGACCGTAGCGCTGCATGATGAGATCAAATTCGGCATCCAGTTTTGCATTTTGGTATGCCTCGAATTCCGCCTTGCTGATGACTACGGTTGCGCTTCCGCCCCGACGTATGATTTCAACTGGCTCGCCGTTGACCGCTGCATCCAGCACGGTAGAGATATTGGCTCTGGCTTGGGTTGAGGTGTATGTACGCATATTATTTCTCTTTAGGTGTACATATAGAATGTACGCTTTAAGCGTATTTTATTCCATCAGGCAAAGACTACGTATTGAGGAGGGGGAAGCGGAGAGCCAGCGGTATCGATTCTTTCCACTTCACGCTAACCGTCTTCTTATGGCGGATGCTCGCGGTAGACATGTTTACCCCCCGATTAATACACATGTAATTGAGCTTTGCAAATGGCATCGGTTATTTTACGAGCGGTGCATATTTTATGCAGCGGCATCTAGACCTGAGTTATCGAGACATATGTGCTATGCCGCCCTTACCTGGATTAGCATGAGTCATCTTATCCTGCAAAAACAAAAATGCCCTGTAAACAGGGCGTTGAGGTTGCTGACAAAGTCGCCTGCAAGTCGGAGATACCCGGGTCTACCGTACCGAGGGGCGCTCCGGCGGCTTACGCCGCTACGGCCCCTCGCCACGCTCTCCCTAATAACAGGCTTTGTCAATGGTCTGAACGCCCTGAAAACAGGGCGTTGTGGCAGTCGGTGGAACAGGGTGGAAATTATTCTTGGATCTGAATGTTGAGTGGTAGTATAAGTTCTTTGATTTAATTGCGTTTTTGTAAAATCACTTTTCTATTAACTACACCCTTAAGTACACGGTAAACAGCATGCTATGCTGAGTATTCGGTTGAATTGTTCAACAACGAGCGACTTTCATATGGATTGTGTGCTTATTGAGCAATTCTCTTTCGTGCTCAACTAATAAACTAAATCGTGACACCTTATATAGCTATACCCTGCTATTAATTGACATAGGGCAAGATGCTATGAGGGCAACCTATCCTAGACCTTATGCTAAGCTGCTTGACTACAAAAAATGGTGATAGTAGGTATTTTCCCAAAATCAACTGTCCCAATCAAAATCAGATGTATTCTGGGGGCAAAATTTCCACCATTTGCAGCCCTACAAAGCTAACAATCTGACAAACCGATACAGCAGGTTCAAAAGAAAGCATTGAGCAGGAGATTGAGCTTTGGGGAAAGGAAGACTGACGGGGTATGGTTTCTGCCATAGAATGAGACCATTCTGCATGAAAAGGACTTCGACTCGGTGTGGATTGAAACACAGATAAAACGTGTGGATAAGGACGTGTTGCATAGGACTTATAACTATGAGCAGTGTCTTGAATGGTAGAGAGGATGATTCAAAGGCATACGGATCATATAGTTAACTAAGATTGCAGCCCTTTAAGGGGTGTAAAAATGCTTGCCTGAGAGAATTATTAGTTGATACTTATAAGGTAGGATTTTTTTAATGGCGGTAGTATGAGTAATTTTAACACCTTCGAGAAAGAAATAAAGAAAACTGTCTTGAATTATTTGCTTAATAAAAGTGAATTGAATAAAGATGTTACTGTAATTAATGAGTTAACAATTGACTCTTTTTCAAGACGATTAGATCTTGCCGTTTTGACTAATAAAAGAATAGTGGCTTATGAAATAAAAAGCGATGCTGATAGCCTGTACAGGCTATCAGGTCAATTGGAAAAATACCGTCAATACTTTGACAAAATCATCGTTGTCACAACACCTAAGCATCTAGATAATATATTAAACTTAGTAAGTGATAACATTGAAGTTTGGGAGGTTGTAGAACAGAAAATAACTATAAAAAAAAGAGGGAAAGCTTCGAAAGTTGAGAGTAAAGCTAATTATCTTGATTTACTAAGAGTACAAGATATGAGAAAGTTGGCTAGTGCTTTCAATATACCATTGGGTAAAGGAGGTAAAAAAGAAATAAAAAATATTATAACAGATAATCTTAATAAAATTTCGTATGAAAAGTTAAAATCCTTTGTGATAGATATAATGTCTCAGAGATTCAAGTTAACATCGACTAATTTTTTAGAGAACATAAATGTAGGTAATAAAGTAACTGTTAACGATTTGGATTTTTTAAGTCCTTATTCTAAAATAAAAAACAATGATGTTATAGTTCGAGGTAGTGTGTTAGAACAGTTAAAATAAACAGTAGCCGAAAAAATAATTAATAATAACTAAATATAAAGGCTCAGGTAACAGTGTTCTGTGCTAGAACACTGTTAAACCTGATAGTCGGAAACGAGCGAGGAGTCGACTAATTAACTTATTAATTAGGACTCACTGAGTCTTTAATTAAAAAACACTTGTATTTTTATGAGTGATTTTTTTAATAAAGATTATCAAGTGTATTATAATCTCTCGCTTGATCCCTCGGGGGGATAGATCAAGCGAAAATTAAATGGATGTTTATATTTTTTGAGCTGATAGAAAATTCTACTTTATAAATTTCACGACTTTAGCGTTATCAGTTTTTTCATTTAACACCTTAAAGTCTTGAAATAATGCTGGTGCATCTTTAATAACTATATCAAAAATCCTTTCGGAAACCATTCTCATTTCATGGTCACCATCTAAAGAACCTCGCATTTGTAAAAAATGGCGAATGGCACGAGCATTTGCAGTGACAATTATTTTCGTTTCTGTTGCATTTGGTAATATTGATCTTGATGCACTTCTCAGTGCTCTCATTTTTTCTTTTTTAGAATGGCTGTCCATGTTTTGGTTTTGCTGTATATCTAAAAGAGAGGTCTTGTATAAATCAAGACAAGTTTTAATATGCTTCTTCCATGAATCAAAGAGCCCAGGATTGTTTTTTACCTCAATTGGAACTACAAATTCAGCATCAGATTCGTCGTGGTATTGTTGGGACAACTGGCTGTAAGAAAACCCCGCACGATGACGAACTAATTGGTGGGTAAAAGCTCTTGAAACACCAGTAATCAGAAACGTCCAGTTTAGATGTTCAAGAACACTCTCATGTCCTTGATCAATCAAATTCATTATATATTCAGTGCTGTTTCTCGGGGATTGATTTAACTCTCCAAAAGACATGTAGCATAGTCGACCAGAAGCTTCAACAAGATGTTCAGCATCAGTCGCGACTCCTTTCTGGATCCAAGTGAGGCCTTTTTCATTAAGAAAATCTTTGAAAACTTCATGTTCAAATCCTGGGTGAGATATACATCTTAATGATAATTCAGCAATTTTTATCATTTTACAACCATCACTTAGTAGATTTTTTTACGATTGTAGCATTTTCCTTCGATTCTCGTGAATGTAGAAGTGCGATTTCTTTATTTAAGTTCTCAATTTTTTCCTCTTGCTGTTTGATGCTTTGTTTTAAATCTTTTGTATTATCCCAATATGATGATGTAAGTGTGAATGCTATTGGTACTGCCATACCAACAATAGCAATTATTAAAGCAGCAAAGACAAATAGTGAGACGGACCATTTTGCTAGCGTCTTTCTAAACTCAACTTTCATTCGCGTATTTAATCCGGCGAAATCTTTATCCATTCGGGTCAATTGATCTTCATCGACTTGTGAAACTGAACCTCCCTTATACCCTGTCGTAATTGATGATGTTTTAAATAATAACAATCTTGCCACTGCATCTTTTTCTCTTAGAGAGAATGTTTCCTTTGACATATTCACAAGGTATAAAGTGAGAATCCCTTTATATCCTGGATCAACATGACCTGGATTTGTCATTATTATTCCATTTTTCGATAGTGTATTTTTAGGGAAAACAATTCCAGAGATATCACTTGATAGTGAAAATATCTCATTAATTTCTAGAATAACAGTTTCACCAGGATGAATTTCATGAGATTTTTTTGTTTTTTTCTTTCCCGGAACGTGAATTAATTTGACTGTTAAGTCAATACTTGATGGTTGCACCTTGAAATTTGATACATTAGTGTCAGTTAGATCGAAAATCTTTCCTGACCTCAACTCAGAATTTAATTCACTTTCAGCAAGCATTTGGTTTTCCCTGTCGGTAATTGACGTAGATTTGACATTGTGTGTTAAACAATCCCTCAATAATAATTGGATCGTAATGAAATTAACACAACATAATAGTATCAGCGTCCGCTCTTGGCACAAGGCTGTCTATCAGGTTAGGGGGGGCCTAAGCAAAAAAAGTATCAGATCAAATCTGCGCTAATATAAATTAAATCTTCGGCTCGGAAGATTTTTAATCTTCCCATTCCTCATCGGTATCGATATCTTCAAGCACATAATCATAATATAATTGAGTATAAAGATGAAGATTAATTCTAACCGCAGTAGCCTTTTGCGGTGAATGTATCCCGTACTTTTCTTGTTTTGATGTTAATTCAATCATCTGCGTACCCCACAAATGCAAAGTCTTCGACCAATACTCCTGCTTCATAATTTCTCTGGCACAAAGAAAGTAGAGATACTCTTTCTCTCCATCTTCTGGGGATTTGGGATCTTTAAACTCATGGCGGATAAAACGCCAGTCATTCTTTAAAGCATAATCTATTCTTGGTGGAGGGACATTTCCACCACCTGATTGTTTTTCAATCCTAGCACTTCCACGATCAGAATAGATTATTGGATAGAAATCAATAGAATTTTTAACTTTATTGAATAATAATCTTTCATAAATCGAATTTTCCCCCTTATGAGAACCTACAAAACTAGATGGGAACGATGTGGCCGAAATAGCAACACGTACATATGGAACAATTCCTTTAGTTCTATTAATCAAGTTTATTAAAGGCTGATAATAGTCATTATATTCTTTTGAAATAGAACCTAAATCATAAACAAAGAATATATCTCTTATTTCTAGCTTTGTTATGGTATTAATTATGTCGAGGTAGGATGTAAGGGCTAGTTTTTTTACTTCGAAAATAAATACTAATCCCCTATCCAAACTAGCTAAATTGGTTAGCTGATTTTCAAGCTGATTTAAGTCATCAAAAAAAACTGTTGGAATAGCCTCTGGAATTTCCTTCAAAAAATTGTACCAGTTTTTATAGCCTTGACTTGGATTTTTTAACGCTAATAGTTGATGGTAAACTTCTCTAGGATAAGTTCCTGTAAGTAAGAATTTTTTATTACCAGAAAGATATTCTTTATCAAAATATGCGATCCATGTTCTATCGCCGATAGTTTTTTTGACTTTTTTTAAAGAATTCTCTAGATTCTGGGAGTTCATCCACCCCTTTAAAGGGAATATAGGCAAGATGAAATCCTTATCTTTTTCAGGAAGTTGCTCTAATGCTTCTGTTTCCGCAGGGCTCAGAGAAAGAATGGGAGCATATTTAAAATTAAAAAACTCTTCTAATAGAAACATACTTATTCCCTCAAATTTTGCCAAGACGAATTTTTATAGCTGTAGTAGATACTTCTGCTATATCAGCTAATTTCTCATATTTTTCCTCGTCCCTAAGTTCTGTAAATTCTTTAAGTTTTGGTTGAATAAGATGACCCGGCATAAGTATGTCCGCAGCTAAACGATTTGCTTGAACTTCCATGAAATCCGATAGCTTCGAACGGTATAAAATATCATCAGTAATTCCATCACCGATGCGGTCTCGATGAAGTAGAAAATGAGCTATTTCATGGGCAAGTGTAAAACGTTGACGTTCTTTGACATCATGTCTGTTTACCCTAATTACTACATTCCCATCTTCTTCTTTTATTTCACCTGAAATTCCAGCAGCTAAAGTAGACCTTTTTACAGTAATTCCTAATGCTTTTGCAATGGCTCCAACTGCAATTGGAAATTGAAGTTGATGTTTTCTTATTAATGAGACTTGTTCTTCGGTGAGAGAAACCCATTCACTTGAGTTTGTTAATTTCATTCTACTCCCTCCTGTTTATTATCCTCAAGCATATCGCCAGATGAAAATTCAATGCCGCGGTAAGTTACTTTTTGCACTGCGCTAAAAATTACAGCGTCAAAGTTTCCTTGAGCTATCAACTTGAGCAACACATTTTCAGTCACTACTGGCGCTAATTTCTCAGTAACTTCTGACGCTTTTTCTGTAGAAATTTTTGTGGCCGCATCTTGAGCACTATTGATCATTTTCTTATAACCTAAAAATGAGAATAATGCCATTACGATCCCTAGGACAGTTAGGATTACTGCAACAGAAGCTAATAAAATTCCTGTCCATACGGCAAAATTGAGACCACTACTGTTTTCAAGTTTATCAATTTTATCCTGCATGGATTGAATTTGTTGTTTCTGATCATTAATCAAAGAATTTAATACTAATAGTTTTTGATATTGTAACTCTTGGTTTTGATTTACGTTTTCCTCATGCACCATGTTCTCAGTGTATGTGCTCACTGCTGGGGTTGAGGTGCCAAGCAGTGAACCTTCGTTCACTGCTGTCTGAGCATTTACAGCGTGTGGCGCGGAGCATGTCAGAAGCAAAAGAAGATAAAAATAGGATACTTTATTCATTTAAATGATGAGGTTGAGTTGTCCATTCTCATACTGTACTACCTCTTTATGTTAATCGCCATAGCCACTTTGATGGTCTCATCCCTGAGACCTTCGAACAGGCTCGTTGAGAGGACAGTACCTGACTACTCCTTACAAGAGTAGTCAACCTCTGATTTTCAGGTTTTTTCTAATCTTTCTTTGTGTAGTGCAGAAAGAAAACAGACGCTATGCTGAATATGCTGCTTAATTGTTCAACGCAGAGCGACCATTGCTCCCAAATTGTATTCTTATTGAGTAGTTCAATCTCATGTTTAACGATTATGCCAATGACCGCACGAGGCAAGCGTGAGCCCTGCATGTCTTGCATGACACAACGTTTCAATGCCACGATACTGGGTTCTGCTGGAATCGTTCTAATAAATCCCTCTGTTAGTAGTTCATGTGCTAAATCGTTTGAGTAGATTTGAAGTCGTTCAAAGAGGTTCCCCATGCTCAAAAGGTGAGCCAGCATCAGGGAGTTACCGTTCTTGCTCGTAGGTTTGGCTTTGGGTGTGTATCGGGATTCAATACGCAAGAATTGCCGATGCTCATTCAGATTGATATTAATGAATCTGGATTTCTCCTGGAAAGTGAGTTTTTTGCTTCGATGAGCATCTACCTTTTCATAGCAAAGAATATGTAAAAGAGAACGTGGACTACCGATCCTGACACCCGGTAAGCCATTTTTTGTGTCGTAATATGCTGTTTTCCCTGCTCGTTCTAATCCCCATATATAGTCGTCTAGCCGACAGCCATAAATATCGATAGCAACATCTATTCGTGTAATCCATGATCGCGCCAGCAGATGATAAAATATTTCCCCTAATCGGTGATTTATCCACGATAATAGATGATCAATCTTACTGGCTGTCAGATGCTGGGGGTGGAAGTCTAAGCGTATCCCTCCTGTATTATGATTTATTGGTGAATAGTCAATGCGTAATAAAACTGGCGATTTTTCTTTGATTCCCATGATTAACAGTGCATTGCGATAGGGTTTTCCTGCTTTATTTTTTATGTGTTTTACTCTGTATTTCTTATAGTTTTTATTTCTCATTTTATTCAGTTTGTAATATGATTTATTTTTTTCAGTCTTGTTAAGAAAACAACTTACAACTGTAAGTTTATCAATTCGTATTTTTAATGAATGCCTATCATTATCCTTTCCAATTCTCATGGAAGAACAAAAATCGATATTGTATTTATTTAATAGCATTGTTATTCCTTACGGGCTATTAGCCATGTGCGGAATAGAGAGAAATAATAGTTGATACTTATCCTGATAGGATGAGTAGTTCTAGATATTAAATGTACCTAATGCCTATTGAGCTATGCTTAACTAATATATTCTCTATTCAGATATACTATGTGTATATAACGTGCTATTAGAGCAACGCCATATAGATTGTGGGAGGGTTAATTCTGCTGTACCTGTGATAGAGGTACTTTTTGGCGATTGGCGATCCATTGAAATATTTCTTCTTCCCGCCATGCAATCGCGCGTGAAGAACTACTTTGGTCATTTGCCCCACCTGTTAAACGGACTGGTTCAGGGAAGTGGCCTGCTTTGATCTGACGGTAGAGGGTGGCTCGAGAGAAAGCGCAGTACTCAAGGACTGTTTTCAGTTTGATCAGACGTGAAGCATTCATCGTAAAAACCTGTTCAATTAACGCATCCAATTGATGCGAACCTCCTTTACAGATTTTTAAAACCGCTAAATTTTTGTGTTAAATGGGTAAATCTGATCATCAGACTTCACTAAAAACCGCTTAAAATGGCTGTTTTGGCTTAAACATATGAAAGTCTGAAGATCAGACTATGATTGATTGTAAGTCTGATCATCAGACTAAAATCTTGACAGTTATCAGCTGGAGAGTAATCTGATCGTCAGATTTTGGTATGAGGCATAGAGTTATGGCGAAGGTGGAAAAGCGTTTGGAAGTAGATGAAGTGACTGCTCGAAAACAGAGAAATAATGATTATCAAAATAGACGTAAAAAACGGTTGGAAGAATTAGGTGAGCATAAAATTTCAATCAGGCTTGATAGTGCTTCCTATGAGAAATTGGCTGATTTATGTGAAAGCTTGGGGCATAGACGTCCAAAGTCGCAAATGCGTAACCTCATAGAAAGCTATTCTTCGGCCTTAGTCTATTTGCTTCGTATAGAAAAGATACAGCAGTTATATGAACCTCAATCACAAGCTTCCAAAGAATTGTATTATTTGTATAAAACTGTGGATCATCTTAAAAACGATATAGGACTTTCTGATTCCCAAATCATCAAAAGCTTGAAGAAACGAGACGTTCGTACTCCGCTTGCAATATTCTTAGGTAATGAAGGGCGTAACTGGAAGAAAACTCATATCAAGAGATTATTAAATAACGATCTGATTCTTAGATGGCTATCGATATTAGATGAAGATGAATAAAAATCTTTATCTGTAAATTTTCGGATATAAAGCCTATTGTCATTTATTATTCTTTGGTGTATTCATCAAGAAGCATAATCAATACGCGCCTTTGCTCATGTGTTAAGCGAGGCCATATTTGATCAAGGCGGCTTTTGAGGTCTGCATCTTTAACTGGTACAAAATCTTGTTGCTTCTTGGATTCATTATCTAATGTCGAGAAGCAATCAATAAAAAACCAGCTAATTGGCGTATTCATTTTAATGGAGATTTTTACGAGATGCGCCACGTTTATCTTGTTTGTTCCGCGTTCATATCGAGAAAGCTGCTGATGAGATATGTCAATAATCTCTGCTAAGTGCTGGGCGGTCATCCCCAGTTCTTTGCGTCGCATTTGAATGCGCTGGCCTACCTGCCTGTCTGCGGTATCTGATGCTAACTTAGCCATGTGCCACTCTTCACTTCCAGAAAATGTCTATAACTGGAAGTTTGTGGCCTTTTGACTCTTGCATGAACATCAAATATGGATTATAAATCGATTTTTGCGCTCTTATGGATTTTTTGTTGTGAATGGAGAGATAAATGAAGAGGAAGATGTCGGCTTTTACAGTTTTCGTGAAGATAAAAGGAGTTTTTGACACTGGTAAATTGGAATTAATGGATATAGATTCTGCAATCTATTTTTTAACTACATATTCTAGAGTGAATTTATCATGAAAATAAATTTTTTATTTATCCTATTTCTTATCACATATAGCTCATGTTATGCCGCTTCTTTCGATTGTGAAAAAGCTAATTCCAGTGATGAAAAGATGATTTGCTCAGATTATAAGTTGAGCCGATTTGATGATTTTCTCTCTGAAAATTACCGAATAGCAATGAGTTCTGTTATGCCTGATAAAATTAAAAATGAAATTAAAGAGTCACAAATACAATGGTTAAGTAAGCGTAATGAATGTACAGATTTTCAGTGTATTAAAGATATGTATATAAGAAGGATAGAATATATTAGGTTTAGATGTTTTGAACATATCCCCGGTAAGAGCGGTTGTATCAGTTATTCTGATGCTATAGAAAGAATAGATAAGGAGGAATATACCCAAACACATAAATCATCGGCGGAGGTTGTTAAGGATTTATTTGTTAAACATGCCAGTCAAGTCCATCAATTGGGTTTTAATGGTAATCAGTTAAAATATGGAGTCTTTATCGAACTTGGCAATTATGTTAAATATTGCACTTTAGAAGAATATTTGTCGTTGATGTTTGAATTGCCCGGTTTTAAATCATTAGAGAAGTTAGATTATAAAGATTATGTCGGTTTTAAAATTAAAATATCAGGACAACCTTATTCTGGCTTTATTTTCAGAGAAGAAGGTGATGAATTTTATTTAGTTGGACTTGTGTCAGGGAATGAAATTATTGAAGCTGTTACCGTAGGAGATACTCGTCGTCTTTCCAGTATATTCATGAGCTATGCAAATCATGTTATCAATAATAATAATGTTAAACATTAACTTATTTAATAAACAGTAAGTTAGTGCTAAAATTTTATGAAAGGTGTTTCGATGAAAAAAAGTTAATAGCATTTATTTTAATCGCTAGTTTACCTTTGGCACATGTTGGCGGATACGTTAAACGTAATAGCGTTTTGTCCTTTTTCTAGGGGAAATATTTAATGCAACATCAATGTTTCACGTGGTGATACATCAGTATGTGAAATGGATGGTGAAGCGATATCAACAGCACCTACTAAAGAACAAAATAATCGATGGGTATATAGTGATCAATCGAGCATGTGTGTAGCAGTGAACCGTGAGTTTAAGGATAATTCTATGCAGGTATGACTAGATATTGTGATAACTTTTATGGAGTATCTTTATAGGTGCTATGGGGGGAAATACAAGAAGACATAAATAGTGTAAGAAATACTAGTTCCTAGCCTGAATTAATTCAGGCTAGGAATAATAATTTTTTAATAGCGATGGTCTTACGAAATATCTTTTCTTAACGGCGTCACGTTATAATTCTCACCTTTTTCTAAAGATATGAGTAAATTGGTCCATAGTTCTAATGCTGCTTTGCGTTCTTCAAAATATTGATAACGATTATAGATACCTTCAACGCCTTTAATTCTGTGATTCAGACAACGTTCAGCTACCACAGGATCTATTCCTAGCGATGCCAAGTGCGATCGCGCTGTGCGTCGGAAGTCGTGAATAGTGAAGTTAGGGATATTCGGCATGTTGGATTTTATTTTGCTCAACGCTACAGGCAATGTGCTTTCCTGAATGTGGGGAATCATTCGATTTTGCATCTTTCTTGCCGGAAGAACCCACTGGCTATTATACGACATGGTGTGGAGCTCTTTTAACCATTCAAGCGCAGGAGCGGGAATAGGGATATCGATTGCGTCGCCATTTTTTACCCGTTCAGCAGGTAGATGCCAGATAGCTTTTTCCAAGTCGAACTCTTTCCACTGTGCCCCGCATAGCTCCATTTTTCGGCAGCAGAAAACGAGCAGCAGCTTAATAGTTAGCTCATTTTGACGTGAGAATCCCTTTGTTATAGGCATGGTCTGAAAGAACTGAATAAGTTCTTCACGGCTTAGCCAGCGCTCCCGGCTTTGTTCCTGACCACCAGCATCTGCGATTTCAAAAGCGCCTGTAGGATTAGTTTCAAGCATATGTCGTTTTATGCCGTAATCGAATATGCGGCGAGTCCATCTCAATACATCGTTAGCGATTGTCGGTGCGCCACGCTGGACAATTTTTTGCAGCATGTCATCGATATGGTAGGGGCGAACATCTTCAATTCTTAGATGCCCGATATTAGGGTTGATGTCCTTGTCTATGCGACGGCGCAGAATGTCTGGATGCTTCCAACGGGTCAGGATCTGGCGTTCAAAGTATTCGGCGGCTAACTCTGAAACACGGAGTGCGTGTTTTTCTTCCTCCATTTTCTTCAACGCTTCTGCTTTGCGTTCTTGCTTCTCTCCCGCTACATCATGGCCCAGAGCAACACGAGCGGAAAGTTCTTTAGCAATTTCCCGTGCTTTAGCGAGTGAAATGCTGGAGTAGTAGCCAATGAGCATTACTCTGGCTTTCCCTGCCATTTTGTAACGAAAGCGCCAGAATGGGGCGCTATATGTCTCTGGAAAACAGATATATAGCCCATTTCCATCGGAGCGTCCCGCGAAGTGTTCTTTGTTTTTTATCCATGTACGGATCTGTATGTCGGTCAATTTGCTCATATGTCGCTCGTTACCAGAGTGGGGTGTACTTAAAGAGGTGTACATAAAACTGGATAAGTACACCTTTAAGTACACCTGAAACACGCGCTGTAGTGATACGGTATGAGACTATATAAAACAAAAAAAAGCCATTTTTTACAATGGCTTTTTTAGACGGTGAGATGTGATGAGACTCTATGAGATCGTGTGAAACGCTATTCGATATTCTGGATCTGCTCGCGCATCTGCTCAATCAATACCTTAAGTTCGATGGCGGAGGCGGTGACGTCGGCGTTAATGGATTTAGACGCCAGCGTGTTGGATTCGCGGTTGAATTCCTGCATCATAAAGTCCAGACGGCGGCCGACGGCTTCTTCTTTCTTCAGGATTTTATAGGTTTCCGCCACGTGCGCTTCCAGACGGTCGAGCTCTTCCGCCACGTCGACGCGCTGCGCCAGAATGACCAGTTCCTGCTCCAGCCGGTTATTTTCCAACTGTACCTGCGCGTCTTCCAGCTTGCTGAGCAGCCGTTCGCGCTGCCATTGCAGAATGTTCGGCATCTGCGCGCGCACTTTGGCGACTTCGGCGCTGACGCCGGCCAGACGCTGTTCGATCAGCGCTTTCAGCGCGTTGCCTTCGCTTTCCCGCGCGCTGATAAAGTCATCCAGCGTGCGGTCCAACGCCTGTAGCAGTTCGGCGCTGATGGCATCCAGATCCTGCTCTTCCGCCGCCATTACGCCGGGCCAGCGTAGAATATCGACCGGGTTGATTTCCCCTTCGTCGCTCTGCATTTTTACCCAGTTGGCGGCGCTGACCAGCTGTTTTGCCAGATTTTCATTCAGAATCAGCGAGCTTTGCGCCCGCGGATCGGGATCAAAACGCAAGTTGCATTCAATTTTACCGCGGGTCAGACGGGTACGGATGCGATCGCGAATAACAGGCTCCAGACTGCGGAACTGTTCTGGTAAACGGATGTAGGTTTCCAGATAGCGCTGGTTAACGGAACGCAGTTCCCAGGCTGCGCTTCCCCAGTCACCCTTGGCTTCTCGCCGGGCGTAAGCGGTCATACTGCGAATCATCGGTGCATACCTATAGAGCAAATGATGCAGGGATTATAGCGTTGTGTCTCCGGGCAGGGTAGGGCAAATCGACCGGCCGCTATCCGGACCGCGCAGCGGCCGCTGATGACGCGCTTGGGCGATGGCTAGGCGGCATGCAGCAGCGCTTCGTTTTGTCGGGCGATTTCCCGGCATTTATTTTTCATCATCTGCTTTAATTGCAGCGTCGCCCGTGACTGGGGACAGTCCCGGCGGCTGATCAGCGTGACTTCAAACGGCAGGGGCTGATTGATGGGAACGATTTTCAGCCGGTCGGCGTAACGGCAGGCGGTAAACAGATCGACGACGCCGACTCCCCCGCCGGCCAGCACCATATCGGCAATCACCGAATAGGTTTTGATGTACAGCGCCGCCGCCGGTTGCAGCGACTTGTCGCGTAACGCGCGGTGCAGCACCTGCCCCAGCGGATCCTGAAGCTGCATCAGCAGCAGGTTGTTCGAGCACAGCCACTCCAGCGAGACCGGGCCGTTTATTGAGCTGTCTTTGGGCAGCAGCGCCACCATAGAGGACTGGAACAGCGGCTCCGCCAACAGCGCCGCCGGCACCTGCTGACCGAACACCAGGGCGAAATCGAGCTGATTTTGCAGAATATTCAGGCACAGGGTATTGAAGTGCTCCGTAACCAGCTCCACATTGACCAGCGCTTCCTGCTTATGGAACTCCACCAGCGCGGGCGCGACGATCGTCTGCCCGAAAGCGTGGGCGGCCCCGAGGCGGACGGCGTGTTCTTTGCCGATTTTAATCTGCTCCGTCAATGCGCTGATGGATTGCAGGTTCCTGAAGAGTTCCTGCACGTTGGGAATCAGGCGGCGGGCCTCTTCCGTGGCGATCATTCCTTGCGTACGTCGTTCGAAAAGCGCGAAGCCAAGCTGCTGTTCCGCGTGATTAAGCACCCGGCTGACGTTGGGCTGGGAGACGTTCAACAGGCGGGCGGCGCCGCTGATGGTTCCCGCCTGAATAATCGCCTGGAAAATTTCGATGTGTCGTAAGCGCATGGAAGCATGCTCCGTCTATCCTGGATAAGGTGATACCGTTCCAGAGCGATGCAATAACCACGCCATAGGCGCAATCCGGCTGGCGCAGGCGTTTGTTGCCGGTCTGCACGGCCGTCGGGCGGGGAGACGGGGTAAAGCGGATTACCCGGCGCGGCTAATCGCGGCGATCCTGATCATCTATGGGGCGGTGTGCACCAAAATGAACCTATTGCCGCCGGGGGGGACGTCTTCGTCAGCGGTAAATCTTCGGCTGCGGGGTTGCGCCGATATAACCATAAGCGCGATACATCCCTTCGCTGTTAAACGGCAGCGCGATGTTGCCGCGGCAATCGACGGCGATCAGGCCGCCGCTGCCTTCCAGCCGCGTCAGCTTTTCCATCACCACCCGTACGGCGGCCTGTTGTAGGGGCAGCCCGGCGTATTCCATCAGCGCGGAGACATCATAGGCGGCGACGGCGCGCATGAAAACTTCGCCCGAGCCGGTGCAGGAAACGGCGCAGGTCTGGTTATTGGCATAACATCCGGCGCCGATAATCGGGCTGTCGCCCACGCGTCCGGCTTGCTTATTGGTCATGCCGCCGGTGGAGGTGGCGGCGGCAAGGTTTCCGGCGCCGTCCAGCGCCACCGCGCCGACGGTGCCGAACTTACGGTCGGGGTCGATGGGGTCGTCGTTGGCCCGGCCGTCATGATCCAACAGCACCCGCCCTTCGCCGGCCTGCGCGTTATGCAACTGCCGGCGCCGCTCCTCGGTGGAGAAAAACGTCGGTTCGACCATCTCCAGACCGTGCAGACGGGCGAACGCCTCCGCGCCCTGAGCGGTAAACAGCACATGCTGACTGTGCTCCAGCACCTTTCTGGCCGCCAGCACCGGATTACGGATATGGCTGACGCAGCTGACGGCGCCCGCGTCCAGCGTGCGTCCGTCCATAATGCTGGCGTCCAGTTCGTGGGTTTCGTCATGGGTAAATACGGAGCCCCGGCCGGCATTAAACAGCGGGCACTCTTCCAGCAGCCGGACGGCTTCGGTCACCGCGTCCAGCGCGGTGCCCTGTCGCGCCAGAATGCGCTGCCCGGCGGCGACGATGTCGCTCAGTGCGGCCAGATAGCGCCGCTCCTTTTCCGCGCTCATGGCGGCGCGGGTCAGCGCGCCGGCGCCGCCGTGGATCACGATCACGGGTTTTGTCATGCTATTGCTTCTCTTGTTATTAATTCAGCATGCCTCACGGCGGGCGGCGGCATCAGTTCTGCGTCGTCGCCAGATAGGAAAAGGCGCTTAACAGACTGATCAGCTCCGCCATGCCCTGCGCGTTATAGCTTACCGTGACGGCGTCCTGCCGCACGATGCCGGGGATCAGGCAAAACAAATCCGCCAGTACCGGCTTTGCCGTCATCAGTTCAAGATGATAGGGAGCCTGAATGCGCGACGCGACTTTTTTATGCGCGGTCTGCACGGCGTTCATGGCGGACTGGTGAATAATCCGGCGCGCCGCCTCCGGGCTTAATGATTCGGCGGCATGCTGGGAGATCGCCCGTTTGACGCAGGCATACGCGGCGGCGGGGTAGTGGCGAGCGATCCACTGTTGCAGTTGGTCGTCTCCGCTGACCAGCCAGAGCGGCGTATCGCGTTCCGCCCCCGCGGCGGCGTAGATATCGCTTTCGGCCATCACTTCACCGTTGATGCGCACCCGGTAAAAGGCGCGGCCATTGATGGTATGGGCCAGCACGCCTGCCTCTCCGGCGGCGCTGTGATAACCAATAAACATCATCCCGTCATACTGCTGCTGTTCCAGCCCTTCTACCATGGATAAACCACGCGGCTTACCTTGCACCAGCCGGGCGCGGGGATCGATATTCTCAGCCCGGAGATTGACCATCGCCGCATGGCTGTCCGCCACGACGACGTCGGTTGCGCCGCCGGCAAAGGCGCCGTCGATGGCGGCATTCACTTCCTGCTCCATCAGGCCGCGGGCAAGCTGATATTCCGCCGTGCCGGGGCTGCACTGTTCCGGACGCATAACCCCGGCGATCCCCTCAATATCTGCCGAAATGAAAATTTTCATAACCCTACCTTACTCCAAGAAATCCTGTACCAGACGATCCAGTACCTGTGGCAATGCCGGACGATGGTGGCCGCGAAAACCGGTTACGGCCTGCGCGGATAACAAGGCATCCAACACCGCATGTTCGGTGGCGTCCGCCGCGGCGCTCAGCAGTGGATCAAGGGCGTCGTCCGGCGGCGGGCGCGGCGCCGGGCAGGTGGAGAACGCCACGGCGATGTCGCCGGAGCCGTGCCCCCAGTAGCTGCCCAGTCGCCCCAGCCCGGCGCCGGCGCGTTTGGCGATGCGGCCCAACTGACGGGCGTTCAGCGGCGCGTCCGTTGCCATGATAATGATAATGGAACCGGCGTCCCGCTGGGGCGCCAGCGTCGGCAATAGCGGTGCAATGGCCTCGCCGATTCGCACGCCGTCCAGCGTCAGCGCGGCGAGAGTGCCGAAGTTGGCCAGCACCAGCACGCCCAGCGTGGCGTCGAGCTCGGGGATCAGGCGCGACGCGGTGCCGATGCCGCCCTTTAATCCGAAGCAACTCATGCCGCGGCCGGCGCCCACGCTGCCGCGGGCAAAGTCCGCCGTCGCGCCGTCCAGCGCCTCGCGCGCCATATTTTCGGTCACCGCCAGCGCCTGAATGTCGTTCAGCCAGCCGTCGTTGCATTCCAGCACCAACGGGTTGACGGTGGGAAGGGCGCGGCCCAGCTCAGGGTTGCGGGCGATGGCGTCACGCGCCAGGGCGGTGAATAACGTTCCCACCGCCAACGTATTGCTGAGCAGAATGGGCGTCTGCAGCAGGCCGAGCTCGGCAATCTGTATCAACCCGACGGGTTTGGCGAAACCGTTTAATATCGCCGCTCCGCAGGGCAGCGGGCGGGTAAACAGGTTGTCGGCGACGGGCTGAATCGCCGTCACGCCGGTCTGATTTTCTCCCGCCGCCAGAGTAACGTGTCCGACGCGCACGCCGGCTACGTCGCTGATACTGTTTCGCGCGCCGCAGGCGCAGCGCGGGTCGCCCAACCGCCGATGTTGCCGCCAGCGGCGCAGCAGCAGCGCCGTCTGTTCCCGTTGATAGCAGTCCATGTCCACTCCTTAGCTTTTCAGTTTGGGATCGAGCGTATCGCGCAGCGCATCGCCCAGCAGGTTGAAAGCCAGTACGGTAAAGAAAATCGCCAGGCCGGGGAAGACGCTGACATGCCATGCCCCCGCCATCATCAGGCTACGGCTCATGGCGAGAATGTTGCCCCATTCCGGCACGTCCGGTTCCGGCCCCAGGCCGATAAAGCTGAGGCTGGCGGCGGTAAGAATGCTGGTGCCGATGCGCATGGTGAAATAGACGATCACGCTGGGCAGCGTGCCCGGCAGAATGTGACGCATTAGCACGATGCGGTCCGGAGCGCCCGCGCAGCGCACCGCTTCTACGTAGGCCGCTTGTTTCAGCGACAGGGTGGACGCACGCACGATGCGGGCGAAGACCGGTACGCTGAATACGGCGACGGCGATAATGACGTTGTTCAGGCCCGGCCCGAGGATCGCCACCACGGCTATCGCCAGCAGCATGCCGGGAAAGGCGAACAGCACGTCGGCGCCGCGCATGATTAGCATATCAATCCAGCGGCCGTAATATCCCGCCAGCAGGCCCAATACGATGCCCGCCAGCATCCCCAGCGTGACGGAAAAGATACCGATGTACAGCGAGATGCGCGCGCCGTAAATAATCCGGCTCATCACGTCGCGCCCCAAGTCGTCCGTTCCCATCCAGTGGGCGGCCGACGGCGGCGAGGCGAGGGCCGTCCAGTCCGGCTCCATCGGGTTCCACGGCGCCAGCCAGGAGGCGAAGATCGCCACCAGAACCAGCAGCAGAATAAAGCCGCCGGAGATCAGCGCCAGCGGGTTGCGGATAAATACCCGGGCGAAATCGCGCCAGGGCGAGCGGATGGTATTTTCGTCAAGCGTTGCCGCGGCGGCTACGGGCTCGGAAGAAAGGTTCATCGTGTCTCCTAACGTAAGCGAATCGCCGGATTGACCAACGCGTAGAGCAGGTCCACCAACAGGTTAATGACGATAAATTCAAAAACGAACAGCATCACCAGCGCCTGAATAACCGGCTGGTCCTGCGTTTTGATGGATTCGATCAGCAGCCAGCCCAGGCCCGGCCAGCTAAATACGCTTTCCACCACGATGGAGCCGCCGAGCAGGAAGCCGAACTGCAATCCCAGCATGGTGATCACCGGGATAAGGGCGTTGCGCATCACATGTTTCCAGGTGATCAGCCGGTTGCGCAGCCCTTTGGCGCGGGCGGTGCGCACGTAGTCCTCCTGCGCTACCTCCAGAAAGGCCGAGCGGGTAAAGCGCGCCATAACGGCGGCCACCGAGGCGCCCAGCGTGAGCGCGGGCAGAATGATATCGCTGGGCTGGTTAAAGCCGCTGACGGAAAAGACCCCGAACGGCATCGCCACAAACTGAATCAGCAGCAGGCCCAGCCAGAAGGGCGGCATGGAGATCCCGCCGACGGCGAAGCTCATCAGAGTCCAGTCCTGCCATTTGCCGCGCCGCAGCGCGGAGACCACGCCAATCACCAGCCCCAGCGCCACCGACCAGGCGAACCCGGCCAGCGCCAGCCACATGGTGGGCATAAAACTCTTGCCGATCGCCTCGATAACCGGTTGCTGGGTGCGGTAAGTCACTCCCAGGTCCCCTTTGAGCAGGCCGCCGAGCCAGTTGACGTACTGCTGCGGCAGCGGATCGTTCAGGCCCAACTGCTGGCGCGCCGCTTCAACGGCTTCAATGGTCGCATCCGCGCCGGCGTATATGCGCGCCGGGTCGCCCGGCAGCAGTTTGATAAAACCGAACACCAACAGGGAGACCACCAGCAGAACCGGGATCATTTCCAGCAAACGTCGGATGATATAAGCAAACATGGCGTTCTCCCGGCCTTATTACTTGAATTCCGCCCGATCGAAGACCAGCGAGCCGTCGGCCAGCATGTAAACGCCGGACAGGTTCTTCGCTTTCCCCACCAGATTGTCCGGCGTGCCTAAAAAGACCACAGGGGCATCGCGCCAGATTTGGCGCTGGGCGTCGGCATACGCGGCGGCGCGTTTGCCTGCGTCGGCGGTCGCCAGGCCGGCGGTAATGGCGCTATCGGTCGCCGCATTGCTGTAGTAAGAGACGTTATAGGCGGTCGGCACCCAGGACTCGGTGGCGAACAGCGGGCGCAGCGCCCAGTCGGCGTCGCCGGTGGAGGGCGACCAGCCGTTGTAGAACAGATCGAACTCCGCCTGCTTGGGATCTTTCACGCCGAACAGTTTGGCGTTGCGCGTACCGGAATCCATCGGCGTTACCGTGATCTTGATGCCGACCTGCTCAAGCTGCTGCTTGAAGAACTGCGCGCTGCGGATATAGTCGGTGCGGTTGGTGGTCCACAGTTTCAGGCTCAGGCCGTTGGCGTAGCCCGCCTCTTTCAGTAGCGCCCTGGCTTTCTCCGGGTTATAGGCGTAGTTCGGCTCGCTCTGCGAGGCGAAGAACTGTACGTCCGGCGCCATGGCGGAGGTGGCGGGCTTGCCCATGCCGGCGAAACCGACTTTAAGCCAGATATCGCGGTTGATGGCGTAGTTAAGCGCCTGGCGCACGCGGATATCGTTAAGCGGCGGACGCAGGTTGTTGATCGCCAGCCAGAACTGATAAATGCTCGGGTCGCGCTGGATCGTCAGCTTGCTGTCGTTCTGCACGGTTTTGATCAGATCGGACGGCAGCGGATAGGCCGCATCCACCTGGCCGGACTTCAGCGACGCCACGCGGGTTGAATCTTCCGGCGCCGGATAGAAGGTCACGCTGTCCACTTTCGGCCAGCCTTTTTGCCAGTAGTTGTCGAATTTCACCAGCTTGACGTCTTTTCCCTGCTGCCAGGCGCTGAAGGTGAACGGGCCGGTGCCCACCGGATGCACGCGCAGCTGCGCCTCGTCGGGATATTTTTTCAACGCTTCCGGGCTGTGCATCACCGCCGACGGGTGGGCCAACGTATTTATGAAAGCGCCGAAGGATTTGTTCAGCTCGATTTTGACCTGGGTCGGCGACAGTACGGTCACGCTTTTCACCATGTTAAACAGGCTGTTGCGCTTTAAACCTTTGCTCTGGTCGGCGAGGCGGTCGAGGTTGGCTTTTACCGCATCGGCGTTGAACGGCGCGCCGTCCTGAAAGGCGATCCCTTCGCGCAGCGTGACGACAAACTCGGTGGCGTTGTCGTTGCTGGTGTAGCCGGTGGCCAGCCGCGGTTCCAGTTTCATTTTGTTGTCGAACTGAAACAGGCGTTCAAAGATGCCGCTCTGAATGGAATAGCTCAGCGTATCCGAGGTGTCGTGCGGATCCAGGCCGGTAATATCGGCGTAGATGGAAATGCGCAGATCCTGCGCCTGAGCAACGGCAGCCAGACACAGTGATAGCCCTAAGGCAACCGCGGACCGGCGAACGAATGGCTTCATGATGTCTCTCCTGGTTAGCAATAAAAAATAAAGCTGTTGCGGGTATCAGGCCGCGGATTCAACGTCCGCGACCCAATGATGCGGCGCCACCTGTCGATAGCGCGTTTTGGCCACGATCTCGCCCGCCTTGCGCAGCGGAGAGGGAATTTCACTGTCGTCAAGCTGGCGCTCCCCGCGTCGGGCGGGATCGGCGATGGGCACCGACGCCAGCAGGCGACGGGTGTAGGGATGCTGCGGCGTATTGAATACGCTCTGACGCGGTCCGATTTCCACAATTTGCCCGAGATACATCACCGCCACCCGATTGGCGATACGCTCGACGACGGCCATATCGTGAGAAATAAAAATCCACGACACGCCGGTTTTCTTTTGCAAATCCATCATCAGGTTCACCACCTGGGCCTGAATGGAGACGTCCAGGGCGGAAACGGCCTCATCGGCGATGATCACCTGCGGTTGCAGCGCCATGGCGCGGGCGATGGCGATACGCTGCCGCTGGCCGCCGGAGAATTCGTGAGGATAACGGCGGGCGTGTTCCGGCAGCAGGCCGACGCTTTTCAGCAACGCCTGCACCTGCGGCGTGGCCTCTTCCAGTGATTTCGCCAGCCCGTGCAGCAGTAGCGGTTCGGCGATGGTAAATCCCACCGTGAGGCGCGGATTCAGCGAGGCGTAGGGATCCTGAAATACCATCTGTATTTCACGGCGCAGCGGTTGGAACGCTTTATCCTTCATCAGGGCGATTTCCCGTCCCTGAAAATGGATGCTTTCCGCCTCGCTCTGCACCAGGCGCAGCAATGCCCGTCCTGTGGTGGATTTACCACAGCCGCTTTCCCCGACGATGGCCAGCGTTTCGCCCGGCCAGACGTTAAAATCAATCTGTTCCACCGCGTGCACATGGTGGGTTATGGAGGAAAACAGGCCGCTGCGCACCGGGTAATAGACGCGCAGACCGCGAATATCCAGCAGGGGATCGGTATCATAACGGGCGGTCACCTGGGCGCTTTCGTCCTGGTCGGCGCTTTGGCCGAGCAACGGGAAGCGTTTAGGCCAGGCGCTGTCGCGCATATCGCCCAGCCTGGGCACGGCCGCCAGCAGGGATTGGGTATACGGGTGGCGCGGCGCGGCAAAAATTTGTGCGACGTCGCCGTGCTCCACCACTTCGCCGCGATACATCACCACCACGCGGTCGGCGATTTCCGCCACCACGCCCATATCGTGGGTGATAAACAGCACCGCCATATCGCTTTGCCGTTGCAGGTCGCGCAGAATTTGCAGGATGCGCGCCTGAACGGTGACGTCCAGCGCGGTGGTGGGTTCGTCGGCAATCAGCAATTGCGGGTCGCAGGCCAGCGCCTGAGCGATCATCACCCGCTGGCGCATGCCGCCGGAAAGCGAGTGGGGATAACTGTTCATTACCCGCTCGACGTCGGCGATGCGCACCTTGCGCAGCAGTTCGCGCGCCTTATTCTCCGCGGCGCCGCGGTCGCAAATACGGTGATCGCATAAGGCTTCCGTCAACTGATCGCCGATCTTCAGCACCGGGTTCAGCGACGTCATCGGCTCCTGGAAGATCATCGCCATTTCACTGCCGCGCAGCTGACGGCGCCGATCGGCCCGCATATTCAGCAGGTCATGCCGCTGCCCGTCGCGGGCGGTAAAGGAGATAACGCCGCCTTCAATGCTGGCGGAGTCGGCCAGCAGCCCCATTACGCTGAGCGAGGTGACGGATTTGCCGGAACCGCTCTCCCCCACCACCGCCACTACCTCGCCCTTATTCAGGGTGAATGAGATGCCTTTCAGCGCCGGATGCTTGCCTGAACGCCCGCTGAAGCTGACGCTCAGATCGTTGATTTCCAGCACCGGTAGGGGGGCGTTGGCAGGCGCGGTGGCGGCGATAGCGCCCGTTTGCGTGATATCCGTCATGGTCACTCCGCTTGGTTGATTCATAGCCAGATACGGCCGAGGTTGTACGTCAGGTAAGGCGAACTGTCCGCCGCCAGCCAGATGGGGCCGTCGAGGTCGACGTGTTGCGCGGTGGTGGCGATCGGCAGGGCGGCCTCCATCGCCATGGAGGAGCCGAGCATGCAGCCGGCCATCAGCTGAAAGCCGCAGAACGCCGCCTCTTCCATCATCGCCAGCGCGTCGGTCAGGCCGCCGCACTTATCCAGCTTGATGTTGATCATCTCGTAGCGGTTACGCAGCGCGGCGATGTCGCCGCTATGTCGGCAGCTCTCATCAGCGCAAACCGGAATAGGATGGATAAAGCTCGCCAGTTGTTCGTCTTTTCCCGTCGGCAGCGGTTGCTCCACCACGGCGATGCGATAGCGGGTCAGCGTGCGCAACAGGCTGTCGAGGTCGAGGCCGCTCCAGGCTTCGTTGGCGTCAATCATCAGCGTGGCCTCGGGGGCGGCGTCGCGAATGGCGGCGACTTTCTCCACAACCCGATCGCCGTCCAGTTTGATTTTCAGCAGCATGGCGCCGCGGGAAACGGCGTCCGCGGCCGCGGCGGCCATCGGTTCCGCGCCGTCGAGCGAGAGCGATTCCGCGCAGATGACCGAGGCGGGCGGCTGAATGCCGAGACATTGCCACAGGGTGCGTTTTTCCAGGGCGGCCTTGAGCCGCCACAGCGCGCAGTCAAGCGCGTTGCGCGCCGCGCCGGGCGGCAGGCGGTTTTGCAGTTGTTCTATACTGAGACCGTTTTCCACCGCGGCGGTTATCGCTTGCAGCTGGCGGCACACGCTGTGGGCGGATTCGCCGAAACGGGCGGTTGGGGTGCATTCGCCCTGTCCGATGAATCCCCGTTCTTCCAGCGTAACCCGAACGACGTCGACGGCGCGGCGGGTGCCGCTGGAAAGGGTGAATGGGCGCGCCAACGGCAGGTTGACGGATTCTATTTGCATATGGCGCATGGTTAATCTTGCCCCTCGCGCGGCGCCGCGTTTTTGTCGCCGGCGTCCGGCCGGTAAAGTTGCGGGTTCAACATGACGCTTTTCTCATCAACGAGTCGGTGGTTGATGAGAATATTTCACGGCGGGCCAGCGCTGACGAATACTTGTTCATCGGTAGGGTATAGCCTGAGGTTATATTCCGGCGAGGCAGACATGTTTGTTATGGTAGCCAGCGATACGCTACGCCCTGAGGCGATCGCACAATCAAGGAGTGAAGAAAATGAAAACAGGCAGCGGACTTTCCGCGTTGGCATTGGCTTTTGTACTGGCGGGCTGCGTCTCGCCGGGTAAACCCACGGAGTCGGCCGCGGCCCGGTGCGTAACCGGCGAGAGCATGATGCAAACCACTCTCTATTTTGGCCTCAACCGTCCCGACGGCCCGGCGATTAGCGCCGGTGAATGGCAGGCTTTCGTCGACGGCGAGGTGACGCCGCGTTTTACCGAGGGGCTATCGGTATTTGACGCCAAAGGGCAATGGCTGGGCAACGATGGCGTGCTGGCGCGGGAAAACAGCAAGGCGTTGCTGCTGATCCACGCGGCGGATGCGGCGAACGAAACGAAAATCGAGGCGCTGCGTTCAGGGTATAAACAGCGCTTCCGCCAGGATTCGGTGATGCGCGTCGATGCGCCGGTCTGCGTCGCGTTTTGATTATCGTCCCGGCACGGATAACCAGGCGGGAAAATATAAGCCGCTGCCGGCCGGTAGGCATTGCGACGCTAAGGCCGTATAATGCGCGCCAGTTAACATTTTCCCGCCGGAGATAAGTCATGCGCCCTACAGGCCGAAATGCACAGCAAGTACGCCCCCTGAAATTAACCCGTCATTACACAAAACATGCCGAAGGGTCCGTTTTGGTTGAGTTCGGCGATACCAAGGTTTTATGTAATGCCACGGTTGAAGAGGGCGTGCCGCGCTTTCTGAAAGGGCAAGGCCAGGGCTGGGTCACCGCCGAATATGGCATGTTGCCGCGCGCCACGCACAGCCGTAACGCGCGTGAAGCGGCAAAAGGCAAGCAGGGCGGGCGCACGCTGGAGATCCAACGCCTGATTGCCCGCTCGCTGCGGGCGGCCATCGATCTTAAAGCGCTGGGCGAGTACACCATTACGCTGGATTGCGATGTATTGCAGGCGGACGGCGGCACGCGTACCGCGTCGATTACCGGTGCCTGCGTGGCGCTGGCCGATGCGTTGAACAGCATGGTCGCCAAGGGCAAGTTGAAGAAAAATCCGCTGAAAGGCATGGTGGCGGCGGTTTCCGTCGGCATCGTCAACGGCGAGGCGGTTTGCGATCTGGAATATGTGGAGGATTCCGCCGCGGAAACCGATATGAACGTGGTGATGACCGAAGACGGCCGCATGATTGAAGTGCAGGGCACCGCCGAAGGCGAGCCTTTCACCCACGAAGAGCTGCTGTCGCTGCTGGCGTTGGCGCGCGCGGGGATTGAGAATATTATCCGCGCGCAGAAGGCCGCGCTGGCGGATTGATTTTTTAAAGCTACAGTCCTACTTTTCCATCGTCATTCCCGCACAAAAAAACAGGAATGTTTTTGAACGTCGCTTGCGGCGGCCTGCAGAGCGAGCCATTGGGATGGGGCGAGTAAGCGGGAATCTTATAAGAACGAATTGCCGGCAGGTGCTGGTCCCTGCCTACGCAGGGACGATGGAGAGTATGTGCATACCTGCCGCATCGATTCACCCATGAGCTCAGGAGACGCAGTAATGAAAGCCTATCAGCGCCAGTTTATTGAATTTGCGCTTAGCAAACAGGTATTGAAATTCGGTGAATTTACCCTGAAATCAGGACGTATAAGCCCTTATTTCTTTAATGCCGGATTATTTAATACCGGGCGCGACCTGGCGTTGCTGGGGCGTTTTTATGCTGAGGCGCTGGTGGATTCAGGCATTGATTTCGATCTGTTGTTCGGCCCGGCCTACAAAGGCATTCCGATCGCCACCACCACGGCGGTGGCGCTGGCGGAACATCACGAGCGCGATCTCCCTTACTGTTTTAACCGCAAAGAAGCCAAAGATCACGGCGAGGGCGGCAGCCTGGTGGGCAGTCCGCTCCAGGGACGGGTTATGCTGGTTGACGACGTTATCACCGCTGGTACGGCGATCCGCGAATCAATGGAAATCATTGCGGCTCACGGCGCCACATTGGCCGGGATCATGATTGCGCTGGATCGTCAGGAGCGCGGGCGCGCCGAGATTTCGGCTATTCAGGAAGTAGAACGTGATTATCAGTGTAAGGTGATCTCCATCATTACGCTGCGGGATCTGGTCGCCTATCTGGCGGAAAAACCGGAAATGGCCGCACACCTGACGGCGGTGCAGGAATATCGTCGGCAATACGGTATTTAAGCCATCGCCCGCTCCCGCCAGAAAGGCGTCTGGCGGGAGCGGACAACGGGAAGGAACGTCAGTGCAGCTGTGCGGCCAGCAGAGGCCAGCGGGTATCGAATTCCTGCGTGGGGCGATAGCGGAATTCCGATCGGATAAACCGCGAGAGCATGCCTTCGCAAAATGCCAGCAGTTGGCTGGCGAGCAGCGTTTCATCGTGCTGAAAACCCTTGCCGTCACGTAATTTCTGCTCGCGCAATACCTGACGCAACTGCGATTCGATACGTTCAAATAACTGATTGATGCGGCCCTGCAAACGGTCCTGCTCAAACATCAGCGCGTGCCCGGTGAGAATGCGGGTCAAACCCGGGTTACGTTCCGCAAACCCCAGAATAAGCAATAAAATCAGGCGCAGACGGTTAAACGTCTCTTTTTCATCCTGCAGAATCAGATTAATGCGGGTAGTCAGGCTATCCTCGATAAACTCGATCAGGCTGTCGAACATGCGCGTTTTACTGGGGAAGTGCCGATAAAGCGCGGCTTCAGATACCCCAACGTTCGCGGCCAGTTTTGCTGTGGTAATGCGTTGGCTGCCGTCGCTGGATTCCAGCATTTGCGCCAGCGCCTGCAAAATTTCCTCGCGACGATTCCGTTTCGTATTTCCTTTTTCTGCCATGTCTGAAAAGACCCTTGCTAAAAATTTGACCGACAAGCACCCGGCAGCGCCACAGTCACATTAACGTGCTGTGGCTTATATGAATTTTGATAATACCGGATGGCAGGGGCGTGTTAGTTACGGCCCGAATGGCCGAAACCGCCTTCTCCACGTTCGCTGCTGATGAAATCTTCGACCAGATTAAACTCGGCCTGAACGACGGGAACGAAAATCATCTGGGCGATACGCTCGCCCGGTTCAATGGTGAATGTCTGCTGACCGCGATTCCAGACGGAAACCATTAATTGCCCCTGATAATCGGAGTCGATCAGCCCGACCAGATTACCTAATACCACGCCATGCTTGTGGCCCAGTCCGGAACGCGGCAGAACCATGGCCGCCAGGCTGGTATCGGCAATATGAATCGCCAGCCCCGTCGGTATCAGCGCGGTTTCCCCGGCTTGCAGCTCCACCGCCCGATCCAGGCAGGCTCGCAGATCCAGCCCGGCGGAACCCGGCGTGGCGTAGGTGGGTAATGGGAATTGTTGACCGATGCGCGGGTCAACAATCTTTACGTCGATTTTTTTCATCATAACGGCTGACAATCTCGTCGATTAAATGTTGGCCAAGAAGACGTTTGTCACATTGCGGCAACTGCTTGTCCCCGTGGCGCCAGAAAAGATGTAATGCATTGGTTTCACTGTTAAAACCATGCCCGGAAAGGGAAACGTCGTTAGCGCAGATTAAATCCAGATTTTTACGCGCCAGCTTTTGCCGCGCGTATTCTTCCACATTCTGGGTTTCGGCGGCAAATCCGACGACATAAGGCCGGCTTTCATCCATGGCGGCGACATCCGCGATGATATCCGGATTTTTGATCAGGGTGACAGTCATTTCATCACCGCGCTTTTTGATTTTTTCATCTGCGACCAGCTTGGCTCGGTAGTCGGCGACCGCGGCGCAGCCGATAACGATATGCTGCCGCGCGGCTTCGGCCATTACCGCCTGCCGCATATCCAGCGCGCTGTTGACATCGATACGCTTAACGTCAGGCGGCGTCGCCAGGGCCACCGGCCCGGTAATCAGCGTAACGTTCGCGCCTCTGGCGGCGGCGGCCTGAGCAATGGCAAAGCCCATTTTCCCCGAACTGTGATTGCTGATGAAGCGCACCGGGTCAAGCGCTTCGCGCGTCGGCCCGGCGGTGATCATGATATTCAGATGTTGCAGGTCGCGGGTCTGCGTGAAGTGGCGTTGCGCCAGTTCGACAATCTCCAGCGGGTCGATCATCCGACCGGGGCCGATATCGCCGCACGCCTGGCTGCCGCTGTCCGGCCCCCATAGCTGCAAACCGCGGGCCGTCAGCGTACGCAGGTTGTCCTGCGTCGGCGCCGCGCGGTACATCTGCTGATTCATGGCGGGAACAACGGCGATGGGGGCGGGCGTCGCCAGACACAAGGTGGTCAGCAGATCGTTGGCCATCCCGGCGGCCAGACGCGCGATCAGGTCGGCGGTGGCCGGCGCCAGAATCACCAAATCCGCCCATTTCCCCAGCTCGATATGGCCCATGGAGGCTTCGGCCGCCGGGTCGAGCAGGTCGTCCGACACCGGATGGCCGGACACGGCCTGCAAGGTCAGCGGCGTGATAAAGGCTTTGGCGGCCGATGTCATGACAACCCGTACTTCCGCACCGCTGTCGCGCAGTCGTCTTACCAGCTCAGGGCATTTGTAAGCGGCGATGCCCCCGCTGATACCGAGCACAATGCGTTTGCCAGCAATACGTTTAGCGGAAAGCCCGTTTAGGCTGGAAAGTTCCGTCATCATCATTGTCCGACTGAAAACTGAAAGAGGCGTTATTTTACCATAACCTTGACTGGAGAGAGGAGTGTTAAGCCTTCAGAGCGATTGACGGACAATAATTGCGAAGCGCTTCGCAGCCTGTTACGGCTGACGTCGTCCCGCTGTCCGGGCCGTGTAATGATGGCGTTCAGTCAATGAAGGAGGTTCGATGGGCTGGGGAAATGAGTTGGCGCCGCGGGAGAAATTAGTGAGTTTAGGCGCAGAGGCGCTGACGGATGCCGAACTGCTGGCGATTTTTTTACGCACCGGGTTGCCCGGTATGCATGTTATGCAACTGGCGGAGAGTTTGCTGCTGCAGTTTGGTTCGCTGTATCAATTGATGTCCGCCGATCGAGCGGCGTTTTGTCAGGCGAAAGGCGTCGGCATTTCAAAATACGCGCAGCTAAAAGCGGTGGCGGAATTGTCCCGTCGGCTGTTTTCGTCCCGCCTGGCGAAGGAAAATGCGATGCTGAGTCCGGAGATCACCGGGCAGTATCTGCAATTATTGCTGTCCCGCCAGGAACGGGAGGTGTTTTTAGTCATGTTTCTGGATAATCAGCATCGGGTGATTCGTCATCAGGAGATGTTTGCTGGTACGATTGACTGCGTCGAAGTACACCCGAGGGAAATTGTGCGCGAAGCGTTGAAAAGCAATGCCGCCGCGTTGATTCTGGCGCACAATCACCCGTCGGGGAAAGCGGAGCCCAGTCAGGCCGATCGTGCGATAACCGAACAAATTATCAAAGCTTGTCTGCTGTTGGAGATTCGCGTGCTCGATCATCTGGTTATCGGGCATGGCGAGTACGTCTCTTTTGCCGAGCGCGGGTGGATTTAAGCGATTTTTCCGCGATCCTGAGGGATCTTTAGCTGTTCGGGACTTGAGCGCTCACGCTTCTGAGCGTATACTACGCCACCTTTGAGAATCTTGGGTGTGGCGTTAAGAGCCTATCTCAGCAGGTTTACCCTGATGACGGAGTCTTTTCAGTGAAGTTGCTGAGATGGGCTCTAGAGCCTGACGAGGCGGCGACACCCTATACGAAGCTCGAGCTGATTTGATTTTTGGAGAATAGACATGTCCCGAGTCTGCCAAGTTACTGGCAAGCGTCCGGTGACCGGTAATAACCGTTCCCACGCACTGAATGCGACCAAACGCCGTTTTCTGCCGAACCTGCACTCACACCGTTTCTGGGTTGAAGGTGAAAAGCGCTTTGTAACGCTGCGCGTATCTGCTAAAGGTATGCGTGTTATTGATAAGAAGGGTATTGAGACGGTTCTGGCCGATCTGCGTGCCCGTGGTGAAAAGTATTAAGGAACTGAATCATGGCTAAGGGTGTTCGCGAGAAGATCAAGCTGGTTTCTTCTGCTGGTACTGGTCACTTCTATACCACCACGAAGAACAAGCGCACGAAGCCGGAAAAACTGGAACTGAAGAAATTCGATCCGGTTGTCCGTCAACACGTGATCTACAAAGAAGCTAAAATTAAATAATTTTTAGTGGATTATTGAAAAACCCGGCCAAGGCCGGGTTTTTTTACGTTGGTCTGTTCAGCCCTGTCTTGGGGGCCGCTGGCGGTGCGCTTTTATGCCAGGCACCAGAATTTCCAGGAGATAACGCATGCCTGAATTGCCTGAGGTTGAAACCAGTCGGCGCGGAATTTCGCCCTACCTTGTTGGCCATACCATCCTCTATGCCGAAGTGCGCAACGCCCGTTTGCGCTGGCCGGTTTCCAGCGAGATTTTATCCCTCAGCGATCGGGTCGTTCTGGGGGTGCATCGGCGCGCCAAATATCTGCTGATTGAATTAACCGGCGGGTGGATCATCGTTCATCTGGGCATGTCCGGCAGTCTGCGTATCCTGCCAGAGTACATCGAACCGGGTAAACACGATCACGTGGATTTGGTGATGGATAGCGGCAAAGTGCTGCGCTATACCGATCCCCGCCGCTTCGGCGCCTGGCTATGGACAAACACTCTGCAGGAGAGCACGGTGCTGGCCCATTTGGGGCCGGAACCGCTGAGTGATGATTTTTCCGCTGACTATCTGCACCAGAAATCACGCGGCAAGAAGACGCGGGTTAAGTTGTGGATTATGGATAATAAAGTGGTGGTTGGCGTGGGGAACATCTATGCCAGCGAATCCCTGTTCGCGGCGGGCATCGACCCGGACCGAGCGGCCGGCTCGCTAAGCGAGGCCGAGACGGCGCGACTGGCGGAAACCATCAAACAGGTGCTGCAGCGTTCCATTGAGCAGGGCGGGACAACGCTGCGTGATTTTCTGCAATCAGACGGCAAGCCGGGATATTTTGCCCAGGAGCTGCAGGTTTACGGCCGTACCGGCGAGCCTTGCCGGGTCTGCGGCGCGCCGATACAAATAGCTAAACACGGTCAGCGCAGCACGTTTTTCTGTCGGGTCTGTCAGCGATGATTGACGTTGTACCCGTCATATTTCAAGCCGCAGGGCGATTTGTCGCCTGTCGGCATTTTTCAATCTATTGCGTATAGATTAATTAAGTATTTTATTTATTATTGCCAGCTTAGGGATTGATATGTTTTTTTTCAAAAAGGTAAGACATAAAAAAGAGATTAATCGCATATTAGTTATTCGTATAGATTTTCTTGGTGATATGGTATGTACGACATCGTTGTTGCATGATTTGAAAAAACGCTGGCCTGATTCGGAACTCCATGTACTGGCTAATAAATATAATGCGCCTATTCTGGATGATAATCCGGATGTCGCTAAGATACATTATTATGTTTATTCAAAGAAGTATGAAAAAAACATCAATCCCGGCTTTTTAAATGCCATGCTTGATAAGGTAAAGTTGATTTTTACCTTAAGAAAAATAAATTTTGATTTGCTGGTCATTCCCAATGGCGGGATGAATAAAAACTCAGTTCAGTTCGCCAATTTACTTAATGTCAGAGATGCGCGCTGGCATAATGAAAAAACCGGATTTGATGATCGGAATCAGTCGCATATTGCCACCAGACCAATGAAGCACGAGGTGCTTTCAGGCTATGAACTATTGCCCGAGTTGGGTAAGGTCGATATTGATAAGCTGAATTTATATGTTTATCCGAATGAATTGCTTAGCAAAAAATGGGGAGAGCGGTTAGGCGACAAGATTAGCCCGCGCATCGGATTCTTTATTTCCAATAAAAGTCCGGCGCGAAGACTCTCATGGGATAAGTGGAGTGAGCTGATTGAGAAATTAGGAAATGATACGGAAATTATTATTTTCCATGCCCCTAACGATCGGCCCGCGCAAGAACAGCTGTCAGGTAAGCGCGCTCGCTGCGTATCAACTGATACGGCAGCTGATTTAGTCTCGGCGATGAGTTATCTGGATATCGTTGTCTCGGCTGATAGCGCTCCGGTGCATCTTGCCTCGGCATTGAAAATACCCGTTGTGGCGTTATTTGAGTCCCGGCCTGAGAAGTATTTACGCTGGTATCCCATCGGCGTGGAGAATATCCTTCTTCATGAAGGAAAAATTGTCGATGATATTTACGTTGCCTCGATAGAACGTGCGATAGTTACGCTGTTAAATAAATCGCAGCAATAAAACGCACCTGTCGTTGGCTTCGTTACCGGAGTTTATCGTTTAATGCGTCAGCAATCGGACCGGGCAGGAAAGGAGCAACATCGCCGCCGTGACGGGCTACTTCCTTGACCAGAGAAGAGGAAATAAACGACCACTCTTCGGAAGGCATCAGGAATACGCTTTCCAGCGCCGGCATCAGGTGGTGATTCATTTTCGCTAGTTGAAGTTCGTACTCGAAATCGGCAACGGCGCGCAATCCACGCACCAGGATGGTGGCTTGTTGGCTTTGCGCGAAATGCGCCATCAGATCGCTAAAGCCGATGACTTCCACGTTCGGCAGGTGCCGGGTGACTTCCTGCGCCAGCGCCACGCGCTCATCAAGGGTAAATAAGGTCTTTTTGCTCGGGCTGGCGGCCACCGCCAGCACCAGATGGTCGAACAGGCGCGATGCGCGGGTCAGTAAATCCAGGTGACCGTTGGTTAGCGGATCGAAAGTGCCGGGGTAAATCGCTTTGGTCGTCATGCTTCCTTCGCTCCTGTGCTCAAAACCGCTGCCAGTTAGTGGATGCGGGGTGGCAGATAAGGCGCCAGCAACGAGAGCAACTTCTGCAGGGCCCCTTGATTCTGATGCAACACCTCGACGGCATGCCTGCCATAATAGCGGCAGTAGTCCTCATCGGCGAGCAGATTCCCCACTTCCTTGGTCAGCGAGGCCGTATCGGTAACGGTAATCAGGCCATCCGCCTGCTCAAGTTTATTGCAGATATCTTTAAAGTTGAAAGTATGCGGCCCCATCAGAACGGGGATGGCATGCGCCGCGGCTTCGAGCGGGTTGTGCCCGCCTCGTTCAACCAGGCTGCCGCCGACAAATGCCAGATCGGCAATGCCGTATAGCAACATCAATTCGCCCATGGTATCGCCGATAACCACCTGCGTCTTGGCCGAGGGTTGTTCGCCGCTGCTGCGCAAGGTGTAGGTGAAACCTGAGCTTTGCGTCAGCGCCTGGGTGTCCGCGAATCGTTCCGGGTGCCGGGGCACCAGAATAAGCAGCAAATCCGGGTAGGTCGCCAATAGTTGACGATGCGCGGCTAACACAATGGCTTCCTCGCCTTCGTGGGTGCTGGTGGCGATCCATACCGGGCGGTGCGGTGCCCACTGACGCCGCAGCGTCACCGCGCGGGCCGCCAGCTCCGGAGTAACGGAAATATCGAACTTAAGGCTGCCGGTAACCGTCAGACTCGATCGTTTCAAACCGAGAGCGATAAAACGTTCCCCGTCCTCCTGATTTTGCGCGGCAACCAGGGTGATGCGCTGTAGAATGCGGCGCGTCAGACTGCCTATTTTTTTATAGCCGGCCGCTGAGCGCGCGGAGAGGCGCGCGTTGGCGATCACCAGGGGAATGTTGCGTTTATGCAGTTCGGCGATCAGGTTGGGCCACAGTTCGGTTTCCATGATGATCACCACTTTGGGACGCACCTGATTAAAAAAACGTCGCAGCGCAAAGGGCAAATCGTAAGGCAGATAGACGTGGTAGACCGAATCGCCGAAAGCGGAACGCACGCGCTCTGAACCGGTTGGCGTCATGGTGGTGACGGTTATCGGCAGATTAGGGTAACGATGACGCAGCGCCCTGACCAGCGGAATGGCCGCCAGCGTTTCTCCCACAGACACGGAATGCAGCATGATGCCATCCGGCCGCACTTTCTCGGCGCAAAATCCATAGCGCTCGCTCCAGCGCCTGCGGTAAGCCGGCGCTTTGCGACCGCGAATCCACAGTCGGATCCATATCAGCGGCTGGATAAGGTACAGAAGAACGGTGTAAAGGGCTTGTAACATTGGTCTTGGCTATTATTGGTTATCGCTGGAGGGGGATTTTATCGGGTTAAGCAGGATAAGGCTAATTGTAAAACAGAGGACCGGTATTTCTCGCGCGGATACCGGGTATTCAATATCTTCCTTAAGAGGTGAAAACTACAATATGGCACTTATGGTTACCATAATATGGTAAAAATGATAAACGAAGGTTCCATGTTAATTGTTTACAGAAAAATAGGTGAGCACTATACTTATCAAAATACGCCAATTTGGTAACAATAATGACCATAGAAAAAAACCATCAAAAGCGCAGTGCAGTCGTCTTTCCCAAGAATCAAAAAATTCTTTCTCAGTTGGGAGAAAACATAAAGCTCGCCTGTAAACGACGGAAATATACGCAAGTAATGATCTCGGAAAGGACGGGTCTCAGTCGTCTTACCATTCGCAAAATCGAGCAGGGTGATCCAAAGGTGTCAATGGGTCACTATGTTGCTGTACTCAGCGTACTTGGGTTGGTGGAGGATTTGACCAGAGTGGCCAGTGACGATGAGTTGGGTCGTAAGCTTCAAGACATTGAACTTCTGAATAAATAGAAAGGAAAACAACAATGAATACCGAAGTCTATGTTTTTGCTGACTGGCAGGATTTTACCGAACCTATGCGGATAGGCAAACTGCGCTCGGACATGATAAAAGGCAGAGAGCATTTTAGCTTCAGCTATGATGCCGTATGGCTCCATTCCCCTTATGTACAAAAAATTGATCCGGACTTGGAGTTATATACCGGGGACCAACATAGCCAAGATTCCAAGAACTTTCGGGTATTTCTGGATTCCTGCCCGGATCGCTGGGGAAGGTTGTTAATGAAACGCCGGGAGGCGATTATTGCCCGTCAGGAAGATCGTCGACCCAGAGTGCTTGGTGAAATAGATTACCTATTAGGCGTACTATGACGAGCATGATATTGCACTCTGGGAATTTTTAACCTACCAATTGGCACAAGGGGCAGGTATTGAAATGGCGGAGTCAAGAATAGAACGATATAACAGCCCTCACCATACCTTTTTGACCCGGAGATTTGATCGCAAGCCTGATACCCGGTTTCATTTCACCTCAGCGATGACGCAGTTGGGCTACTATGACGGTGACGACGAGGCCAGCTATCTCGAACTGGCACAATTCCTGACCGAAAATGGCGCTACCACCAGAGAGGATTTGGCGCAGCTCTGGCGGCGTATTATTTTCAACATCGCCGTATCCAACACAGATGACCATTTAAGAAATCATGGTTTTATTTATCGGGATAGCGGTTGGATACTCTCTCCGGCATATGACATCAACCCGGTAACGCCCGCGACAGGCTTACATTTGAATATCACCGATGACGACAATAGCTTGAACTATGATTTGGCAATGGAGGTTATCAGCTTTTTCCAGCTGAATAGCGTTGAGGCAAAAAAATCAAGGATGAAGTATTATCCAGCGTCAGTAATTGGCGTCGTCTTGCGGAACAACTGAATATCAGCAAGGGCGAACAAGAGCTTATGTCAGCAGCATTTAACGTCTGACGGCCGATCACCGACCCGGCATAACGCCGTTAGGCTGCAATTTCTCGCCACAAAATCCCTCGCGCTCGCGCATAGCTTAATCCTCCCGGTATCATCTATTCTGACTTTTATCCGAGGTTAAGTTTACAATCAGACGATGGTTAAGTTTGCAATCAGACGGTGGTAAAGTTTACAATCAGACGATAATTAAGTTTGCAATTAGACGCTAGTGAGGTTTGCGATTGAACCGAACGCTCGTATCCAGAATTTTTGGTAATTTTAAGAAGGCTAAATGACGAACAATTTTCCAAGATACCTAAAACGGGAAGTGGAGCTAGCGTTATCAGATACGCCGGTTGTTTGTCTTTTAGGGCCCCGTCAGGTAGGGAAAACGACTCTCGCTAAAGAGCTGGATCCGAGTCGAGAATACATCACATTTGATGACGCTTCAGTTTTGCTGGCGGCGAAGAATGATCCAATGGGTTTTGTTCATTCGCTACCGGAATATGTCACCTTGGATGAAGTTCAGCGCGTGCCCGAATTATTGATAGCAATTAAGGCGGATGTTGATCAAAACCGCAAAGCAGGCCGTTTTCTTTTAACCGGGTCGGCAAATCTATTATTACTACCTAATGCTCAGGATTCTTTGGCCGGGCGCATGGAAGTCATTTATTTGCAACCCCTGTCCGAGCAGGAAAAGCATCGTTGCGATCGGTCACTGCTGGAAATGATTATTTCCAATGCGATTAAGCCTGCGGTGAAAGGAAATATTGCTCCTATTGAGGATATAGTGAAGGCGATCATTACCGGAGGATATCCAGAAGTTACTCTGCGGGAAGGACGACGAGCCCGGCGCTGGTTTGAACAATATCTGGATGCCGTCATACAAAGAGATGTTCGCGATATTGCAAAAATTCGGGATACGGATGAACTGGCGGCGTTAATGAAGCTTCTTGCATTGCGTACGGGTAATTTATTGAATGTGAATAATGTTTCCCGTGATTTGCAACTCAGCCGCCAGACTATTGATAAATACCTCACTCTCCTTGAACGGCTTTTCCTTATTAGGCGTTTACCGGCATGGCATAAAAATGGCGCCAATCGATTAGTAAAAACACCCAAGGTTTATGTCATTGATTCAGGAATGGCGAGTTATCTTTGCGGTCAGTCCCGCGAGCAATGGAGCAATCCTAATGGTAAATTTGGGCCTATACTGGAAAGTTTTGTTGTCCAGCAACTTATTTGCCAGGCGGGATGGGTAAATAGCGAATTAAAATTTTCCCACTATCGTGACAAAGACCAGGTTGAAGTTGATTTGGTCATTGAACAGGGCGATGGTGCGTGGGGCGTAGAGGTAAAAAAATCCGCGACTTTTCAGGAAAAGGATGCTGCTGGTTTACGCCGTCTGGCCGACGCGGTGGGGAGCAACTGGAGAGGGGGCGTTTTGTTCTATACCGGTAACAACTGCTTTCCTTTAAAAAATATACCGAACGCTTTTGCTGTTCCTGTCCATTGGCTTTGGGCGCGGTAGCGTCACTTGCTCCCTACGTCAGCTATTTCGTGTGGCCTAAAACGATTCCTTTATTCTGTTTATACAACTTTAACGTTGTCATGTTTTATAAAAACAATGGGTAAGTTGTACCATAGTCGATTTACAACTATTATGTTGTTTATGGATAAAAAAACAATGAATATATTGTTTAAGGTGCGGGATATGAACAAGGTAAGTGCGATCGCTCAGGTGCTATCTCAGCGCCGTAAGGCTCTGGGTATGGAGCAAAAAGACATGTATATGCGTATAGGGATGAAACAACAACAATATCAAAGAATTGAAGCGGGAAGTGATGTAAAGCTATCTACTTTGTTGCGTGTGTTGGAGGGGTTGAATCTGCAATTATCAATCACGCCCATTGAGGCGGGAGAATCGCTTCAACCGCCCGACCACAGTTCAGTGAGTAAGACTGCTGACATGCTGGAAGATGATTCAGATGACTTGCAGTTCTGGTTCGGTTCTGAGGATAAGCAACATGGCCAAACAGACGGAAAAAGTTGAAGGGCTAAGCGTTAACCTGCACGGTATCCAGGTTGGTGTCATTGCCCACTATTCCGGGGGGAAGAATATTCTTGGTTTTTCCCCCGATTATCTTGCAATGCCTGAGACTATGCGACCAACATTGACGCTCAGGCAACTGCTGGATTCGAGTTATCTCAGTAAGTCGCAGGTGCGTTCCGAAAAGATCCCTCCCGTACTTTCTAATTTACTTCCTGAGGGAATGCTGCGCGAGTGGGTTGCCCATACCCTGCAATGTCATGTCAGTAATGAGTTTCCGCTGTTAGCGTATTTAGGGATGAACCTGCCCGGCGCCATTGTCGCAAAACCTATCCGGGCAGGAGAGATGCCATCATGGGCTTTGCGATACCGTCTTAATATTGAGCCATTGCAAATTGATGTGAAACATGCCGACAGCAAATTTTCGCTGGCGGGTGTGCAGATGAAATTCTCTTCGTCCAGAGTCGATGGCCGTTACCACATTGATAAAGAAATATCAGATGATATGTGGATTATCAAGACGCCCTCAACGGTGCATAAGGGGGTTCCTATTAACGAATATACCTGCATGAAGTTAGCGGAAGTAGCAGGGGCAGAGATACCGGAAATACGTCTGATTAAACTTAAGGAACTGGATGGATTACCCAGTATTCGCCTTCCTGATGAAACATTCGCTTACGGTATTAAGCGTTTTGATCGTAGCGCTGAAGGCAGAGTACACAGTGAAGATTTTGCTCAAGTATTTGGCCTGTACCCGGCAGGTAAATATCAGAAAGTGAATTATGAACAATTAGGGCAAACCCTGTATCGCGCAAGTCGCGATCGCCTGACCGATATTCAACAAATGGCGAGACGCTTGTTGCTAAATATCTTGCTGGGCAATGGTGATGCCCATCTCAAAAATTGGACACTTATTTATGCAGATAAGCGCTTCCCACGCCTTGCGCCGCTGTATGATGTGGTATTTACTGCACCGTATATTGAGCATGACCGTCTGGCGCTTAATATGGTTAATACCAAGCAATGGAGTGACATGACCATGCGGCATTTTGAATTATGGGCAAATAAAGTGGGGGTGCCATGGGTCGCCATAAAACCGCATTTATTGGATATAATGGAAAAGGCGAGAACGCTATGGCCCGAGCAATTAACGACTCTGCCCATGTTAGACGAACATAAAATCGCACTGCAAATACATTGGCAAAATCTGCATAACGATTTCCGTATTAAATGTTGAGACATCAAGTGAAAGCACATGCCAAAGAGATACAAGGCTTCTGTCATCAATAAGAACCAAATGGATAATGACGAGTGAATAATGGCTGAATATCAATACTATCGATTTGAGCGTCAGGACGGCGTTTTGTCACCCGAGCAACGACGTCAGCTACGGACTATCTCAAGCCGAGCCGAGATCGACTCGATCGCCTTTTCGGTTTATTACCATTATGGCGATTTAAATGCAGACCCCGACGAGCTGATGATGAAGTATTTTGATATCGGTTTTTATTACGCCAATTGGGGGCAGGTGATTGCCTATCTGAAATTACCCTTTGGCACGCTGCCACAGGAATTTATGGCGATAGACGATGACGTCATGGTTTCCATTACAGAAGATAAAGACTATCAGCTACTCACGTTTTCTCTGGATGAAGATGAACGCTATCGGGAGGATGAGGACGCGAAGGCATTTCTTTCACATTTAAGTGCATTGCGCGCCGAATTGCTGGCGGAGGATTATCGCGTCTTATATTTACCTTGGCTGAGTCGAGCTTATGACGGTGAGGATCTGGATAAACTACCGTTAATCGCGTTCGACTTTAATAAATTAACCGGGGCGCAATTGGCATTCGCTGAACTTTTCAATATTCGGTTAGAAGCGGTCAGAGCCTTGAGCATGTTATTGACATCCTCGCCCTCGCACGTTGTTGATACGAAGGTTCTTTCCCCAGAGCAGCAGGTGGCAGCGCTCTCTTCCGCCGATAAAGACCGATTATTGTGTCTGCTTTTTGAACAGGGTCAGTTGGCGCTGACTCAGGTACGCATGTTGATTAGAGAGCCGCTGGAAAAGCGGAATTATCAATATTGGTTGAGTGCGGCGTCATTGCAGGAATATTGGCCGTTGGCCAGTGATGAAATAAAACGGGAGCGGCTCGCGGCTGAAGAAAAACGACTGGCGCAAGAGCAGGTTGAAAGACGAACGCGGTTAAATACGGTTTTTGCGGCGCGGACAACGCACTGGGACAGCGCAATTAAATGTGCGGAGCAAGGGCATGCAAGTGCGTATAACCAGGCAACCTCTATTCTGCAAGAATTATTTGATGCTTACCAAACTAATGAAGCCTTAGCGGAGTTTATTACTCCCTACCAGAGTTTTATCGAGCAACATAAAAAACGCAAGGCGCTGATCGGACGGCTGGAGTCGCTAACTCAAAAGGTCATGGGGGGTAAGCCTTAACACTGCACGCATCCCGGACTCGGCATAACAGCATTAACAAATTGATATTAAAAAATAATAAAAAGAATTAAATAAACGCATCCGCCGGCACGTTAAAACGCAAAGAGAGAGCTTTGATGTGCTGAACGGTTAATGCGCGGCGCCCGCTGAGAATATTGCTCACGTTAGATTTGGATCCTAGTTCCGCCGCCAGGTCGGCAGCTTTCAAGCCGTATTGATCCATGATAGTGCGTACAACCGCAACGCCATTCTGAATATTATTTAACCGCAGGTTCATTTCAGTGAACTCCGGTGCGGTTCTTTCATACTCTGCAATCTTGGCGGCGAGAGGCTCAAAAAGCGGATTTTCGAGATCGTCCCGGTCGATCATGTATTCGATGAGTGCGAGCGCGTTTTTGTATTCGCTTTCGCTATACACGCCGTTCAGCAGAGGAATGTTTTTTACCGCCTGAGCGAACGTATTGATCATACTTTCGGCACTTGCCGCATTGCTTTTATCATCATGAGTGAACGTTATACGGGTCATTCTTTGTTCTCTCTATAGCTTTTCGTCAGTTTGTCGTACTTGGCATGAGTCACGATGTGCTTGACGAAAATCTTCTGCAATCTGTAATCAATGAAAGCCATGAGTCGTAGCGTATTGTCTGACACATCAATGACCCACCATTTGTTCCGGTACTTGAAGTTATCCAGTGAAGGGAGTTGCTTCCTCATTTCATCCGGGCTGCTAAACTGCTGTTTTTCCAAAATGCTCAGCAAGTCAAAAAGTGCTGCGGCGCTGTTTGGATATTTCAATGCCGCCTCGTTGAATGGCAGCCTGCTGATTACATGCAATTTGGCGCTTCCCTGCCGTTGTTTTCATCTTGAAAACAGTATGCGCCCAATGTTTAATCTTTTCAAGATGAAAACAAAACGCATCGACTCGCACTTCGGTAACCTTATTTGGGGCCAACGACTTTGGCACTGGCCGAATGGCGACGTTCATTACAGAAATGGCGCCGGGGCGCCCATATTCGTTTAGCGAACGCCCGGCGATATGCCATACGCCAGCGAGTCCGCGCCGATTTCGGCGATGGATTTGGCGCCGGTCAACGTCATCGCCACGCGCATCTCTTTGTCGATCAGGTTTAGCAGGTTAACCACGCCCGCCTCGCCCGCGGCCGCCAGCGCATAGACAAAGGCGCGTCCCAGCAGCACGCCGTCCGCGCCCAGCGCAATCATCCGCACCACATCCAGTCCGGTGCGAATGCCGGAATCCGCCAGAATGGTGATATCGCCTTTTACCGCGTCGGCGATCGCCGGCAAGGCGTGCGCCGTCGACAGCACGCCGTCGAGCTGGCGGCCGCCGTGGTTGGAAACCACGATGCCATCCGCGCCGAATTTCACCGCCTCTCTGGCGTCCTCCGGGTCGAGAATGCCTTTGATGATCATCGGGCCGGTCCAGAACTCACGGATCCACGCCAAATCTTGCCACGAAATGGAGGGATCGAAGTTCGCTGCCAGCCAGCCGATATAATCTTCCAGCGTGGTCGGTTTCCCGCGATAGGCGGAGACGTTGCCGAGATCGTGCGGTTTGCCGTTCAGGCCGACGTCCCACGCCCACCGCGGATGCGTCACCGCCTGCAACAAACGGCGGGCGGATGCATTCGGGCCGCTCATCCCGGAATGCGCATCGCGATAACGCGCTCCCGGAACCGGCATATCCACGGTAAAGACCAGCGTCTTCACGCCCGCCGCCTGCGCGCGCTCCAACGCGTTGCGCATAAAACCGCGATCTTTCAATACGTAAAGCTGAAACCACATGGGGCGGTCGATGGCGGGCGCCACTTCCTCGATGGGGCAGACCGAGACGGTGGACAAGGTAAACGGAATGCCTTTTTGCGCCGCCGCGCGCGCGGCCTGCACTTCTCCGCGTCGGGCATACATGCCGGTCAGACCCACGGGGGCCAGCGCCACCGGCATCGCCAGCTTCTCACCGAATAACTGCGTCTCCAGACTCAGCTCGGACATGTTTTTCAGGATGCGCTGGCGTAGCGCGATATCGGCCAGATCGGCGGTATTGCGCCTGAGGGTATGCTCGTTATACGCGCCGCCGTCAATATAGTGGAACAGAAACGGCGGCAGCTTGCGCTGCGCCGCCGCGCGGTAGTCCGTTGAAGCGGAAATGATCATCGTGGTTTCTCGTTATCTTTTTCTTGGGTTAACGAAATGGCCTTTAGTGGAATTGTAGATAAGCCACGTGCGTTTGCAGATATTCCTGCAAGCCGTGTTTGCCGTCGGCGCCGCCGACGCCCGATTTACGCCACCCCGCATGGAAACCCTGCATCGCCTCGAAATTCTCGCGATTGATATAGGTTTCGCCGAATTTCAGCTGCTTCAGCGCCTGCATCGCGGTGTTGATATTTTGCGTATAGATCGACGACGTCAGGCCGTATTCGCTATCGTTGGCCATGGCCATGGCCTCTTCCAGCGTGGCGAATGTCGCCACCGGCAGCACCGGGCCGAACACCTCTTCATGCATAATCGGCATATCCTGTTTAACGTCCACCAGCAGCGTCGGCGGGTAAAAATAACCGGTTCCGCCTGCGCGCTGGCCGCCGATCAACACTTTCGCCCCCTGCGATACGGCTTTCGCCACTTTGTCCTCCACCCGCTGCAACGCCGCCGCGCTGATTAACGGCCCCATATCCAGCTCTTGTCCCACGGTGGGGCCGAAGCCGGTGACGATGTTCAGTACCCCTTTGGGCAAACCGATGTTATGAATGATTTCGGCGAAAATTATCGCGTTGTTGGGCGTAATTTCGCTGGGCTTGATAACGATGGTGTTACCGGTGATCAGCGCCGGCGCGGCCTTGCGGGCGATGAGGAAGAACGGAAAATTCCATGGCAGAATACCGGTGGTGACGCCGGCGCAGCGACACAGTGGTGATGACAAAATGATCCTGATGCGGCGGGATGAAGTGTACCGAGCGGCCCAAGTGGCGCATCCGGAACGTTGGTCAGGTGAAACAAGAAACTGGCAACCGATAAGTACCGTGACACTTAATCCAGAGCGGGAAAAGCAGGCAGCTTAAATCAGCAGGGGGTGACAACAACCTTGACACTGACCGGGTGGGAGATAATGCATTTGCATTGGCAATGAAAGTGCATTACTTTAAACGGCAGATAGCGGAGGAGACAATATTATGGCTGCACTAACTGAACTTAAACCGGTTGATATCTGCGAATCAAAAATTACGGAGCGTGGGCAGACCACTATTCCGGCCACGATCCTGCGTACCCTGAATTTAAAAAAAGGCGTGGATCGTATTCAGTACCGCGTATTGCCGAACGGCGATGTATTGATTCCCCGTAAAAACGATGACGAGTCCGACCCCGTTATTGGTCGTTTTCTTGAATTCCTCGCTCGTGATATCGCGGCCAATCCGGCCACATCACTTCAGCCGTTATCTGCTGAACTGGTGGATCGCATCGGTGGGCTTGTCGCCGGTGTGGAATGGGGAGATCTGGATTCACCATTATCGGATGATGAGGATTGATAATGTATGGACGGGAAAACATATAATATCAACGGATGGTATGTTGTGGCGCACCCGCTGTTTATTCGGCAGTTGGAGGAATTGACGAAGGAGGTTGAAAAATTAAAGGTGGAAAGCTCGGATGGCTATAAGAATAAGAAAGCGACTAAACGTCTTGCCGCCATCTGGCACCTGATTATGAACGTCATTACCGTCGATCCCGCCAATTCCGTGTTTCGACAAGGGGATACATTGGGGGCTGAATACAAGCACTGGTTTCGCGCCAAATTTTATCAACAGTACCGCCTGTTTTTTCGCTACGATTCCGGCAGCAGAATTATCATTCTCGCTTGGGTTAACGATGTTCAAAGCCTGCGCACATATGGCGCAAAAACTGACGCATACAAAGTATTCAACAATATGCTCGAAAGCGGCCATCCGCCGGATGACTGGGAGCAGCTACTTGCTGAATGTAACGATCAGCATGCTTTCAAGCAGTTATTGGGACAATCGCAAGATATTTGAATACAGGCTTCCATCGCTGGTATGGGTATCAAACGTTGACTTATTCAATTATCACGACTAATCTGTACGTTAATATGTACATTTTCTATCTGGAGGAGACATAGCTATGGCACACGTTCGTTTGACAGAATTCCGCCAGAACATCGCTGCGCATTTTGACCAGGTTATCTCATCAAGGGCGCCGTTGCTTGTTACACGCCAAGGGTCAGAGGCGATGGTCATGCTGGCAGAGGGTGAATACGAATCCATCCTGGAAACCCTGCACTTGCTTTCAACTCCGGCAAATTCTGATCGGCTGCGCGAGAGCATTAAGCAGCTTGGTGACGGGAAGGTGGTAGAGGTGGATCCGACTCTCTGATATGAAACTTCTATGGACAGAGCATGCTTGGCAGGAGTACTTATTCTGGCAGGAAACGGATCCCAGCATGGCTGGGAAAATCAATGATTTGATCAAGGATACGAAGAGGTCACCTTTCAAGGGGTTAGCTAAGCCGGAACCACTTAAAGGTGACCTCTCAGGTTTCTGGTCACGGCGGATATCCGGCGAGCATCGGTTCGTCTACCGTGTATCGGGAAAAGGCGATGCTCAGCAACTGGAAATCGTGCAATGTAGATTCCATTACAAATAGTGCGTATTCGATTCATTCTTGCCCGGCTTTTCTATTTTTGCCAAATTGCGCAGTTGATCCTCATCTGGATTTTTAGTGTTGTTTTATCTGAAAATTACTGGACAGAGTTCGCCACTGTATGAAAACGATAAATCCCTTTTCGGGAGCCGACCATAGAAAGGAAAAGGTGTAGCGCTATTAGGCGCGGTTATTTAAACTGGATATACGTGAAAATTAATTATTTATTTAAAAAATAATATTTATTTATTTTGTAATTATCATCTAATATATTTTTATATTTTTATATTTTTATATTTTTATATTTTTATATTTTTATATTTTTATATTTTTATATTTTTATATTTTTATATTTTTATATTTTAGCTTTTTCTTTAAAAAAGACTGATGGAGCTTATCGAAGCATGTTTTTTTATTATTTTCTTTCAAAGCGAGAAGGTCTAAATATTTTATAAATGAATAGAATCTTTCTTTCATATAATTCTCATAAATTTTCTGATTCCTGTACACAAACTCTCTATAGGCAAGATGAAATGGATAACTTTTACTTACTCTATATGAGCTATTACGATCGTGATGCATAACATATGTCAGTTTAGGAAGGCGGATTCCTTTTCCATACTTGTCTGCTAGTCTTAACCATAAATCCCAATCTTCAATTGTGCGGCATTTTTCATCGAATCCGCCAACAGCTCTCATTCGCTCTGTCTTTGTGAAAATCTGGTTGGATGCTATGTTATTAAATAACAACTCAGAGGTTTCTATTTTTTCGATATTGTTGTTATCTGGGTAATATGAGCATTCTTTATCTTCATAAGATTCAATGAAATTACAATAAACAAAAGAAAAATCCTCATTCCAGTTTGTAATGAAATATGAGATTCTATCTGTTGTGAATTCGTCATCATCATCAAGACCTGTTATATACTCTCCTCTTGCACTGAATATACCTAAGTTTCTTGCTGCTGAAGGCCCATTATTTTTATCTGTTCTTAAGTACTTTATTCTTGAATCTTCGCTGGCTAATTTTTTCACAACATCTAGTGTGTTATCATTTGAGCAGTCATCGCATATGATAATTTCTATATTCTTATAATCTTGGTTGATAACAGAATTAATCGCTCTGCTTAATTTTGGAGCTCTATTATATGTTGATATGTATATAGACACGAGTGGACACATAACTAATGTTCCTTATGCAGTAATATAATTCTCTATTAATATGTCTTATAATATTTATTTTAAAAGGGAGTCATGATAGGGGTGTTATATAATATCATATCACTTTATCTGCTATTTTTCTCATATTCCTTTTATCCAAGATATCATAACATGATATTTCAACCGAGTTTTTCGGTGAGACTTGCTACTCAATTTTTATTTGTTCGATGAGACTAAAACAACGGCCTGTCCTGTATAACTGAGGGCTGCTAAATAGTATCAAGCCGTTTAACAGATCGCATAATCAACTCTACCCATTCACGTTTATTTTTGAAAATTGCACCAATAGCCAGCCGAATACTCTTGCTGGGTGTCAGTTTGTGAACCATAAATAAACTCTAAAGTGTAAGGTGCTGTATCAAAGAATGAGCATGTCATTTTTTTTGATATGGATTAAATAACTTTCCTTTATTTCTAATAATCGAGCTGATCGGTTGGTTTTATATTTTTATCAATTTCGAATTCTGATCTCGGGTGCCGACCTGCAAACACGCATTTTAATATCTTCATCGCACTGGAATAACTGCATCTTGCCTCAAAGATGAATTTAATTGCATGGAAATAATTTTTTATTATGCTGCTCTTGTTTTTCCATATGATTCTTCTTAATACCAGAGCATAACCATGTTCCAGTTTTGAGGACTCTTTCATCAACCTGAATTCGCCATGCCCGGAGAGGTTGTGTAATATTTTTCCGATGCATTTACCTTTGATAAAATCAAAGTGTTTTAAATTTATAAGAAAACTTTGGTCGGCCAAATAGAATGCAAATCTTTCATCAAAAATAAACCCAAACTGTTTTATTGCTTTCTGGCACAATGAGGATGATATTGATAAACCTGAGCCACAGGTCAATATGCTATTAGCATTGAAGTCGCCTGGAGGTACTTGTTTTTTTGATGGATAGTAAATTGGACCGTCAAGCTGGTTATTATCATTCTCAAGGTAGACTTCGGGACATATCAGTTCATAGTCCTTATTGGTATATATATTAGAAAAAAAATCAGGCGCTATACTGGTGTCTTGATCGAGAACAACAAAGAAGTCATGTTTTTTTTCCGAAAAGAAATGATTATAGATCTTGCTGAGGGATATGTTTCGGATGTCCTGGTAGACAGATGATGATATGCCATATTGGCGGCATTTTTCCATGTAGTTATTTATATCATCTTGCTCTAGAAACTCGGGGCCATTGTTCCATATGGTAATCGTTAAGTTAATATGGGATAAATCTGCCTGAAATATTGCTTTAATGGTATCAGATTGTACAATTCGAGATTTGTATATAACAACGATAGCATTTATAAACATATTAATATCTTTTTTAGTTATTACTGGTTCTTTAGTGGAGGTAGTTTGTTAGCGGATTTTATTCACTGAGGGGATGATTTTTTTATCCAGAACTAATAGGTCTCCAGGGATATTATATAGATATCTGTGATTTTGATCTGACAAACCACGACACACTCTGGTAATACTCGATAGTAAAGTAAACGTTGATATATTAGTTCCAATAAAAATATCTTTATGCACTGCAATTTCAAAATCAACCACTGAAGCTTCCAGCGAATTCTTTGGATGCATCGCTTCTCCCGCAGAGGATTTTTTTTCTTTCAAACGGAATGAGAACTCTTCCTGTGCCAGATTCACTATTTCCTCAAAAGAGCAAGTAATCGCGCTTTTATCATAAGTAACATACATTGTACCGATGTCTGGTAACGTGTTTTTTATCTTGATGAAAATGTTTCTGCATCGCTCCAGTGGTGATGACGCCACGGTAGAGGACTTATTTTTCCAGGAGTCTTCTATACCCAACGGCCAGTCACTTTCAATTCTTAACTGACATACGGCATCGTAGGGTTCCGACTGTGCGATAAAATAATTAATTTTCTTTTCCATCTCGGCAGACGGGATTAAATATTTAAAAAAGTCTATAATTAGTTCTCTATATTTATAATCTTCATTATCAATGAATTCATTGATAATGGCTTCCCCTTTGAAAAAAAGATCGCTCGGGTTGCATCGCTTTGATACAAAACGGAAAAGGTGATAGTTCCTGACTTTTACATTATATTTTCTCAGAAAAGTGAAAAATGAATCACGGTCAAAAATATCAAATATAGGGATGTTGCGTTGAAAATTTTTGTAAATTAAAGAATAGTATATTTTTTTTGATAAAGTGGAAGTGTCTTTTTTGGCAAGAAAATTTATGAAATGAGGTAAAGTAATAGAAGATTGCTGTTCAATGGCTTCTATAATCAATGCCAGAAGAATCATCTTTTGATTGTTTAGTCCACCCCCTGTTCTTTTAAGAAACAACGTGGTCATAAGTATTTCTCCATTATGCGATCTTGGATCCTGGGTAAAAAATTAATGTATTGTTTTCTTTATTAAATATTTAATGAAATAAAAAATCCCATAACGTTTTTTCCCTTGATAAAAATAATGTTTGGAGCAATATTTAAAATTGCTGACGGTTATCGGTTTTATCAGGGGTTCGTCCCGCCAGGGAGAGTGTTTTTTGGCTTGCATAAAATAATGTGTGCTGGGATAGGCTGCGGCCCACTCATGCCACGGCTTTGTCGGTCCGATATAATGGATGAATATAGTGCTGTTTTTTATTCTAGAAGAGTAGCTTTTTTCTTTATTTTTTGTTAATTCATAGTTAATACTAAACTGTTGGTTGTAATCCTCGCTCAGGAAAATCGTTTTCCCAACGAAGAGCAAATTTAATATATCTTGATCCAGGTAAGATATCTTTTTCCTGATATCATCTCTGGATAGTAAATTCATAGCATTTTCACTAATGTTTTCTCTGTTCCATTGGATCAGGTTTATGAGCAAGAATCCAGCATTAAAATAACCCGATTTTATTCTCTCATCACCTAAAGCTAAAGATCTTTCACTCCACCATTGGCTGTCTCTTTCTGCGACAACCGCTGAAAAATTGGTATCTAGCGGATAGTTACTTAATGCACTTAAACTTCCTTTACAGACTATGTCCGCGTCAAGGTAGAGTATCCTTGTTATATCAGGATAAAGATAATCAGCAATAATAAATCTAAAGTAGGTTGCATAAGACCAGTTTTTAGTACTAGGTAATTTTTTTAATTCATCACAGTTAACAATATATATTATAATTTCGGTATTGTAATTTTTTGCTAGTTCTTTAAATTTTTCAACATTATCATCTTCAAAATAATCAGTAAAAACATGAAAAACGAAATTCATGTTTTTATTGTTGAGCAATATTGAGGCGATAGATATGGCACAACCAAAAAGAAAGTTTTTATCAATTCCATATGCAATATTTAATACAGGAGATTCATCTTCTTTATTATATGATTCATTAAGATTAATCTTTTTTAAAATAACATCTTTTCTATTAAAATACATGATGTTCTCGTGAAATTATTAATTAGATAAAGTTACTGCTCGCATTATTTATGGTGTGGAAGATTATAATAATTTTCTTTGGGTTCTTATTTTTATCTTCTCTGCTTTAATTTTTGCTTCACCGAGCAGGGCTTTTTCACTTTCCAGTATCTTGTTTAGCGGCTGATTAAAATAAACTTGCAGAAAATAAAAAATATCCAATTGCGTCAACCCAATATCAAGCGATGAAAAATACAGACCGATCAGGTCTTTATTTCGCCAGCGGGTAGGGACGCTTTTCCTTATTTGCGCGCGGTGCAAATCAATTACCGATATTTTCAGTTCGTCGCTGCCCGGCGTATAGGGCAGGTGAAGCAAGAAATGGCAGATATAGCAATCCCGGTGGTTAACGCCGCCGGCGTGCATCTTGCGCACCATCTCCGCCACCCGGCGGATAATCGCTCTTTTTTCCCGCAACAGCGGGCGGCGGCGCGGCCACTCGGCGCAGTAGTCTTCCAGGCTGATCGCCGGGTTAAGATCTTCCGTAATAATAAAAGAGTGGCGACGCAACGGGTTTAATCCGCGCTGACCAAAGCCCACGCCGCGCATGGTGTCCACGCCCACCTCAGCCAGACGGTGGATGGCATGCCACTCGCGGTCGGCGCCTAATACCGGCAGCCTGAGCGAAATCAGGTTTTTAAGCGCTTCTTTCAGCGTGGTGCCGCGGTGTATTTTGATAAAATACGACCGGTCGCCCAGGGTGAAACGCAGGGTGCGTCGGCTTTCAAGCGCCCGAAATATATCGCCGTCGAGTTTGTCGACTTCTTTAAAGGGATCTTTATCTTTCCATAAAGAAGCGAAAGGTGGTTTTAATTCAATCATGCTGCTCATTTATTTATGGCCGCCTGAAATCAGCATGGCTGCTTTTTCCGGCAAACTGTATAAATCTTCGCTATCGGCGAAATGGCGGGCATTATGCGCCCAGTTTCGTAAGCTGTCCGGCTGGCTCAGCGCGTCCCGCAAGGCGTCGTTCAGGGCGTCCTGACGGTACGGCGCGGGGATGACGCGCCCCGCCTGCGCCTTGTCGATATAGAAAGCATAGCCGCACACCTCGGTAACCATCACCGGTAATCCGGCGGTAATCGCTTCCAGCAGTACGATGCCGGCGGCTTCCTGATAAGCCGGATGCATCAGCAGATCGGCGGCGGCCATAAAGTCCGCGATATCATCGCGTCCGGAGAAAAAGCGTACATTTTCCCCAATGCCCGACTGGGCGGCCAGCGACCGGTAGCGCTCGGGTTTATCCTGTCCGACGACCAGGAACACCACGCGCCGGCGGAGTTCGTCCGGCAGGCTGGCGATGGCCCGGATGCTGCGCTCCACGCCTTTGCGTTTGAAATCGGAACCGACCTGAAGCAGGACGACGGCGTTTTCGTCAATGCCTTGCGCGCGGCGGAAGGTCTGGCGGGCGTCGGGCGCCCGGCGATCGTATTTGCGATCGAGAGCGATGCCCGGCGGCAGAATAAAGAAGCGTTCGTCCTGCGTGGCGTAATGTTTTTTGAAATCCGCAATCTGGCGCTGAGTCAGCATCAGCATTTTGGTATGGCCGGCGCGTTCGAATACCGCTTGCTCAAACGCGGCGTAGTGGCGGTAGCGCGGCGTCAGGCGGTAGAGCCACCCCTTTTCCTGCGCCACTTTTTCCGCGTAGCACACGTCGGCCGCATAGTAGAAATCCAGCCCCGGCATTTTATTAAAGCCCACCACGCGATCGACCGGATGCTGCTGCAAATGGCGCCGCACCCACTCGGCATAGCGGCGGTTGCGGGTATGGTTGCTGATGCCGGATACGGGCACCAGAATAATCTCCAGGTTATCCGGTTTTTCACCTTGCCATGACAAAACATAAACGCGGACGCGGTGCCCCTGCGTGACGCAGGCCTGGGCAATACTGTAAAAGTCGCGCTGTAGTCCGCCGAAAGGAAAATACTTATACAGGCAGATGGCAATATTCATGGCGATTCCTTTATTTCCTGCTGGCCGCCGCGGTCGGCAACCAGGCTTTCCGCCGCCTGAATCACGTCCTGAGCGGGGATGCAGGAGAGGTACTTGCGGCTTCTGTCGAGATGCCGCCGCTCCGGCATGGCCTGATAATCTCCCGCCCAGATAACGATGCTGTTATCCGACCAGGGCCGCCATTTCTTATGGTCGGTAGGACCAAACAGGCACACGGCGGGGGTGTTTAACGCCGCCGCCATATGCATCGGCGCCGAATCCACGCCGATATAAAGCACCGCTTTGTCGATTAACGCGGCCAGTTCCAGGAAGCTGGTTTTGCCGGCGAGAGTGATATCCGGCTTATGTCCGCATCGGGCGTGAATGTCGCGCACCATGTCGAGATCGTCCGACGACGGGCCGCAGGTCAGTACGACTTCCCATCCCTTTTGTTTCAGATGATCAATAACCTGGGCAAACTTATCGTTATCCCAGCATTTGAACAGCTGCCTGGCCGTCGGCTGAATCACCACGTAGGGCTGATCCAGCAGCTGCGGATGCGCGGCGAAAATGCGCTCCGCCTCTTCAGCTCCGTAAGCAAGGGTCATGCATTCTTTCCGCTGTGCCGCCGGCAGGCCCAACGGCGCCAGCATCGAGCGATTTTGCTCGATAATATGCTCGCCCTGCGGGCGTACGCATTCGCTGAACAGCGAACGCCACCATCTCCCTTTCAGGCTATCGCCGCGGTCTAGGGCGATGCTGCGGCTTGCCAGCGATTTGATTAACAGCGCGACGGGCCATTGATCGGCCAGATTGACGATAAGATCGTAATGGTTCCGCTTGAGCGTTTTTCGTATCGCAATGAACTCTTTTATTTTTTCCGGCAAACTCGCCGTTTTTCTTTTTAAGCCGTAGAGATGATGGATATGCGGATTTTTCGACAGTATGGGGCGAGTGTCTTCGTACAGCAGAACATCGATCTTCGCAGCGGGATAATGGGCTTTCAGCGTGCTGATAAGCGGCGTGGTAAGCAGCATATCGCCGTGAAAACGCAGTTTCACAACCAGAATCCGATGATAGGGAAGGGCTTTTTGACTCACTCGCTTTCCTTACTTTCCTTAAATAACAGAACGCTACCGCCCCTGGCTCAACAGCTACCAATGCACTGCGGGTCATGCTCCGGATTATCACAAGGTTATTCGGCACGAGATCGACGTGCCATTTTAGCCGCTATGGTACTAAAAGCCGCTATGCTCTCACAGCGATAATTAAGATTATCCCCGTCATCTTGCATGGGTTCCGCCCGCTGATTTACGCCGCTAGCGTTGCAGCCATCTGCCGGTCAACGTGGTGCCGAGGCAGAAGGTCATAAGCCAGGCCATCAGCATATCGCGCGAATAGAGGATCACGTCGCTGAGCCCGTACATTATCAGGGCAAAAAGGAGCGCGGCCGAGAGGTGGCTGCGTAGAATGAAAAACGAGAAATAGAGCAGCGCCGCGTATAGCATCACCAGGATCAGCGCGCCGGGCAAGCCTTTGAGTGAGAAAGCGTCGATCGCTTCGTTGTGCAGGTGGACGTTCAGGAAGATTACCGCGCCGCTTAGCTGAGGCTTTTGCTCCGCCAGTGCGCTAATACGCGCTGAACGCTGCTCGGCGGATTGCCCAAGCAGGGCTTTTTCCCCCGTCTCAATGCCGGATTGGTACATGGCGATGCGCGCGCCTACCGATGTCTTGCTGTTATTCATGCTGTAACTGCGTATGTCGTTCAGCAGGTCATTGGTTCGTTTGTTAATCGTGTCGTGAAACAGCAGCGAACACAGCAGAATGGTCATCACCGAACCCAGAAAGGCTTTGATAAGCAGTTTCTTATCATGGCGCACTTCGGATAGCAGGATCATGGCGCCGACGATCGGATAGACAAAAATAGCCGCCCGCGTTTCCGTCAGAATGATCGCAATGGTCACCAGCAGGAAATGCGCCAGATAGAGATAATATTTATAGCGCGAGTTGATCGTTAACAGCGCCTGCGCGCTCAGCGCGCCGATAAAAGTGATGAAATAGGCGGCGCTGGTCGCCGGACCGAAAATCAGGCTTACCCGGTGTATACCGCTAAAGGCCGACTGATAAAAGGCATAGCCCAGCGTCAGGGCGCAGATCGCCATAATGCAGGGGAACTGAAATCTTTGCTTCTCCCTGGCGATATGCAGCGTGGTCAGCAGGATAAATGCCCCCAGAATGCAGGCGTGGGCGGAGGTTTGATAAGCGTCGTAAACCGCGGGAAAGGCGGTGTCCGGCTGATAGTATTGCTGGTGCCAGACCAGGTTGCTCAGGCCGAGAACCAGTAAACACAGCGGGATCGCCAGCAGCCGTTTGGCCGCCAGGATGGTTTTCAGGTGCGTCATGACGTAAAAAACCGCCAGCGATCCCGTTAGGTAGAACACCCAGCCGGCGACGATGGTGCTGAACGGCATAATAGCTAACGTCAGTAAACAGCCGGGGAAAATAACGTTGGGGGCGAGGGCCGCGCTTATGCCGGACGATCTGGTCAGATCATAGTCTACATTATTGATCATCTATTTATTCAACAAGGGGAGAGCGGAATTACTCGCCTGATGGGGTTAAGTCTATCATTTGATCCAGTTTTTGCCGGACTTCCCCGGCGCTAATCGCCGTCATTTGCCGATTTTCAGACAGTTCCGCCACCTGATTCAATCCATATCCGCCAATCAGCCCCGGATCGGTGGGGCCATACAAGGTGATATTGGGGCGGTCCAGCGCCGCGGTCAGGTGGCTTAACCCGGTATCGACGGAAACCACCGCCTGCGCGCCGGCCAGAACCTCCGCCACCTGCTGTAGCGTTAAACGCGGCAACACCTCGACGTGGGAAAACCCAGCCGCCAGACGCAAAGCGCGCTGATGTTCATGCTCCGCGCCCCAGGGCAGTTTGATCCGCAGTCCGCTGGGTTCGAGCTGAGAAATCAGCTCGCGCCAGTGAGATTCCGGCCAGTGCTTTTCATCGCGGGTGGTGGCGTGCAGAAAAACCAGGTACTGATTGGCGTCCGCGGGCAACTGGGCGAGAAAGCGCGCGGCAATCGCGTAATCGCCGCGTTCGGCCGGCTTTTTATAGTGCAGGCTGGCCGCGAAGAGTTCCCGTACCCGTTCAACCGCGTGTTGCCGGCGGTCGACGTGGTGGCGGTAGTTATAGAACCAGCTCGCCAGCGGCTCGCGGGCGCTGCGGTAATCCAGCCCGTGTTTTTTCCCGCGCGCCAGGCGGGTGACCAGCGCGGCGCTTTTTATCAGCCCCTGCGCGTCGATCACCGCGTCATAGCGGTATTCGCGTAGTTGCCGCTTGAAATGGGCGCGTTCCCGGCGCGTTTTCGCGCTGAACCAGCTTTTTCTCCAGCGGCGGATAGCCACCGGAAGCACGCGCGACACCGCCGGGTGCCAGCCGGGGATCTGGGCGAAACCCTCTTCCACCACCCAGTCGAACTCAATGCCGGGCAAGGCCAGCATGGCGTCCGTCAGCGCCGGTAACGTGTGAAGCACGTCGCCCATTGAGGACGTTTTGATAATCAGCACCCTCATGGGGTTTCTCCCGCGGCCGGCAGGTATTTTTCCAGCGCGTCGAGAACGCTGTCGGGCTGAATATCGATCAGGCTTTGATGGTATCCCTGCTCCGCATCGCCTTTACGTACCCGGTGATAACCGCTAATCAGGCGAATCACCTGCGCCTGATGCGACAAGGGAGGGGTAAAATCCGGACTGCTGGGGCCGTAAAGAGCGACCAGCGGACGATCGAGCGCGGCGGCGACGTGCATTAACCCCGAGTCATTACTGACCACGGCATGGCAGGCGGCAATCAGCACCACCGCCTGTTCCAGCGAGGTCTTCCCGGCCAGATTGGCGCAATGGCGCCGCGCCTCTTCCGTCAGCGCCTGAAGAATGTCCTCTCCCGCCGGGTGGTCCTTGGCGGAGCCGAACAGGGCGACCTGATAGCCTCTTGCAATCAGCGATTGCGCCAGCGCGGCATAATGATAGTGCGGCCAGCGTTTGGCGGGGCCGAATTCCGCGCCGGGGCAGAAGCCGATCAGCGGACGGGCATCGTTCAGGCCGAAGGTTTGCCGCATCGCGGCGGTTTCTTCAGAGGCGACCTGCAGCCGGGGCCACAGCAGCGGCTGCGGCAGATCCTGGGCGCTATGAATACGGTTGCCGTCGTAGGCCAGGGCGACGTAGCGCTGCACCATCAGCGGAAAGGCGGATTTATCCAGCACGCGGATATCATTCAGCAGGCCGTAGCGCATTTCTCCGCGCCAGCCGGTCCGTTGCGCAACCTTGGCGAAAAAGGGCACCAGCGCGGATTTAAACGAGTTGGGCAACACATAGGCGCGATCGTAACGGGCGGCGCGCAGCGCGATCCCCAGGCGGCGACGTTCGCCCAGCGCCAGCGCGCCGTGGCCCAGCGGCATGGCCAGCGCCTGATTGACCTCCGGCATGCGCGCCAGTAAAGGGCGGCACCAGGCGGGCGCCATCACGTCAATGACCGCTTGCGGATGTTGCGCCTTTAGCGTGCGATACAGGCTGTGCGACATCATCATATCGCCTACCCAGGAAGGGCCGATGACCAGGATTTTCATACCGCTTATCTACTTCCTTGTCCGCTTAAACGGTACGGTTCAGCCAGGCCATGTATTCGGCCACGCCCTCGGCGACGGTTTTAAACGGTTTATCGTAACCCGCGGCGCGCAGTTTGGTCAGATCCGCCTGGGTATAGGCCTGATAACGGCCCTTCAGCTTGGCGGGAAATTCGATGTATTCCACGCTGCCTGTTTTATGGAACGCCAGCGTGGCGTCGGCGACGGCCTGGAATGATTCAGCCCGGCCGGTGCCGCAGTTGAAAATACCGGAAACCCCTTTTTGCCAGAACCACAGGTTGACGGCGGCGACGTCGGCGACATAGATAAAGTCCCGTTTGAAGTTTTCACTGCCGGAGAACAGTTTCGGGTTTTCGCCCTGCTTGATCTGGCTGTTCAGGTGGAAAGCGACGCTCGCCATGCTGCCTTTGTGCCCTTCGCGCGGTCCGTAAACGTTGAAGTAGCGGAAACCGCAAATCTGTGACTCGGCCTGCGGCAGAATCTCTCGCACGTACTGGTCGAACAGGAATTTGGAGTAGCCGTAGACATTCAGCGGCTGCTCATACTGACGCTCTTCGACGAAGTTATCGTTACGCCCGCCATAGGTGGCGGCGGAGGAGGCGTACAGGAACGGGATGTTGCGATCGAGACAGTAGTGCAGCAGGTCTTTGGAGTATTGATAGTTGTTGTCCATCATATACTTGCCGTCCCACTCGGTGGTTGACGAGCAGGCGCCTTCATGGAAGACGGCGTCAATATCGCCCAGATCGTCGCCGGCGATGATACTGGCGATAAAATCCTCTTTATCCATATAGTCGGTGATATCCAGATCCACCAGATTGACGAATTTCGTTCCGTCTTTCAGGTTATCGACCACCAGAATATCCCGATAGCCAATGTCATTGAGCGCTTTTACGATATTGCTGCCGATAAAACCGGCGCCGCCAGTAACGATAATCATGGGATCTACCCTTGTTAATCTTGCCGGTGAGGCACCGCGCCTCACCCTGTTTATGACCGTTATAATAGCATTTCATTTTACCGCAAGCAGCCCGGGGTTTATTTATTCGGGATTTCTGCGGGCGCCAGCCAGGTTTGCCATCGGCGTTTTACAAAGGTGACGGCGGCGCTGTCGCGGATGCCGCTGGCGACCAGCCCGAAGATAACCTCCTCTTTCACCGGCTGCGGCGCTTTTTTCACCTTGCACTGTTGCACGCCGCGGAATGGATTGCGGGGTTTGGCCGGTTTCTGCGTTTCTGACGGCGGCAGGGGTTGGTAGTGCGCCGGTTCGTTCAGCAACTGGCTGGGGCGCACCAGCACAATGTCAGGCTCCAGCGTCGGCAGCATTTGCTGTAGCACCCTGATGGTCGACGGATGCGGATGCCCGATGGCGATGGCGGAACCGCTGCGCCGCGCTATCTGCACCGCGCGGTTAAACTGGCGGCGGATATCGGCTTCGTTCTGCGAGTCATCGAGGAATACTCTGCGCTTAATCACTTTTACCCCGGTTCCGACGGCGGCCTGACTGGCCTGGCTGCTGCCGATGGTCATGCTGTCGAGAAAATAGAGATGATAGGCGCTCAGGGTCTGCATCACTTTCTGCATGCCGGGGAGGCTGGCGGTCATCGCGCTGCCCATATGGTTGTTCATCCCTACGGCGTAAGGAACGTTGTCGACGGACTGGCGGATAATGCGCTGGATCTCTTCGCTGCTCATGCCGGGATGCAGAGTATCGCGCTCCAGCGGCTGTTTGCTCATTGGCGCCATCGGCAGGTGAATCAGCACTTCGCGCCCTTGGTTATGCGCTTTGGTCGCCATTTCTCTGGCGTAAGGCGCGTTGGGCAACACCGCGACCGAAATGGCGGTCGGCAGGTTTAAAATCTGATTCTCGTTATGAGGACGATAGCCAAAGTCATCGATCACAATGGAAAGTTTGCCGGCCATCAGGCAAGGCGATAGCGTTAATAAACTGAAAAATAGAATTATTTTGGATTTTAAATGAGACAAGACTATCTTCCCAGCCAAGGTTGTGGATTGACCGCCTGACCCTGGCGACGAATTTCAAAATAGAGCGCCGGCTGGCTTTGCCCGCCGCTGGTGCCCACCAGCGCGATGGGCTGGCCCGCTTTAACCTGCGCGCCGACGGAAACCAGCGCGCTTTGATTGTAGCCGTATAAACTCATGTCGCTTTTGCCGTGCTGCACCACCACCACCAGACCGTAGCCTTGCAGCCAGTCGGCCATCAGAACGTTGCCGTCGGCGATGGCTTTCACTTCGGTTCCCTCCGGCGCGGCGATAACCAGCCCTTTCCAGCGTAACTCGCCCTGCAGCGGTTCGCCGAAACGGTGTTCAATCCGTCCGCGTACCGGCCAGAAAGCCTGGGCGGCGGGGCGCCCCAGTCCTCCGGTGCGCGCCATCAGCGACTGTTCGCTTTCCGTCGGCTTATAGCTGCCGCCGCGGCGTTTGGCCTGCTGCTCTTTCGCTCGTACCTTGGCGGCTTCGCGCGCTTCACGTTCGGCTCTGGCTTTGGCTTCGCGCTCGGCCCGGGCGATCTGATCGCGCAGGCGGGTTTCATTCTGCCGCAGTTCGGCGAGCTGGCGCTGATCTTTTTCCAGCGAGCTTTCCAGGGTGACCAGCGTTTTTTTACGTTCGGACTGCGCCTGTTCCAGCGCCTGCTGCTGTTGCTGCTGGTCGTTCAGCAGCGTTTTCTGCTGGTTTTGTTTCTGCTCCAGCAGCTGTTTCTGATCGGCCAGTTCGCTTTGCGTTTGCTGTAGATCGTTGATGGATTTCTGACGCGCGTCGTTCAGATAACCGAAATAGGCGAGAATACGTTCGCTGCGCTGGCTTTCTTCCCCGCTCAGAATCAGTTGCAGCGCGCTGTGCCGACCCTGACGGAATGCGGCGTCAAGCTGATGGGCCAGGATGTTCTGCTGCGTTTTCTGCTGCGACTGCAGCCGGGTAATGGAGGCGCCGAGCGCGGTCAGTTCCTTATTCAATGCGGCCAGCGTGTTGCGCGTCTCATGGAGCTGGCGGCTCGACTGGGCAATCGACTGCTCCTGCTTTTTCAATTGCTGGAGTAGCGCGCCGCGCTGCTGCCGCTGTTGCTGAACGCTTTTTTCTTTTGCCGCGATATCCTGCTGCAAGTTTTTGAGCTGCGCCTGGTTATCCGCCGCCTGACTGGTGGCGGACAACAGCAAAACGCCGACGCAAAACGCGCTGGCGCACCGGGTGAACCGCTTGTGACGCGCCGGAGATCCAACGTTGGCGCCACATGCCGCTCGCAACTGAACAGATAACGCTTTTTTACTCATATCAAGGGATTATTCCACGATGAACAGCGGCTGACCAGTTGTCTGTTGTCCGATTTCTATTTCCATTCGTGACAAGAACGACGCGGCCCCGGCGCGGCGGATGCATCAATAATAGATAAATGGGAACGTATGCGCATAAAATGGGTGAATGACATAATCTGTGAGGCGGTTTTTTGGCAACCCCCCCCTTACGGGCCGTCGCTGATGCGACGTTAAAAATTTCTCCTGGAAATTTTTTATGGCCCGCCATCCCTGGCGGCCACCCTCGCGGGCCGTCGCTGATGCGACGTTAAAAATTTCTCCTGGAAATTTTTTATGTATCGCGCCGCAGATTCCGTACGCTATGTTGGCTTACTGGCTGTATTTGCGGTATCACGCAGGTATACTCAGGAACCTTATATTTTATCGCTTAACTGATTCGGGAGTCGTTACACCCCATGCAAGAGATTATGCCATTTATTAGCAAGCATCCTATATTGAGCGTGGCCTGGGTTGCCCTGCTGGTTGCTGTTATCGTGCTGACGGTGAAGAGTAAATTTTCCAAAGTGAAAGACGTGGCGCGCGGCGAAGCGATCCAACTGATCAATAAAGAAGATGCCGTGATTGTCGATATTCGCAATCGTGACGACTATCGTCGCGGTCACATTGCCAATGCATTTAACCTGCTACCCACTGATATTAAAAACGGCAGCATAGGCGAGTTGGAAAAGCATAAAGCGCAGCCGGTGATCGTGGTGTGCGCCAACGGTCTTTCCTCGCGGGAAGCGGCGGGCAACCTGCTGAAAGCGGGCTTTGAACGCGTACTGGTGCTAAAGGACGGCCTTGCCGGCTGGAGCGGTGAAAATCTGCCTTTGGTCCGTGGTAAATAGATCCGCTGGCTGGCCGCAACGCCGGGATTAGGTAAACGCAATTTAGGTAAATGAACGGACGCCTTCGCTGACGATGGACGGCGTCAAAGAAATCCAACAAAAGGTATTATTTAACATGTCCGAACAAAACAACGCCGAAATGTCTTTCCAGATCCAGCGTATTTATACCAAGGATATCTCTTTTGAAGCGCCGAACGCTCCTCAGGTATTCCAGCAGGAATGGCAGCCTGATGTGAAGCTGGATCTGGACACGGCGTCCAGCCAACTGGCGGAAGATATCTATGAAGTGGTGCTGCGCGTCACGGTGACGGCTTCGCTGGGTGAAGAGACGGCTTTTCTGTGTGAAGTACAGCAGGGCGGAATTTTCACCGTGGGCGGTATCGAAGGCACCCAGTTGGCGCACTGCCTGGGCGCGTACTGCCCGAACATTCTGTTCCCTTATGCGCGCGAGTGCATCACCAGCCTGGTTTCCCGCGGTACGTTCCCGCAGTTGAATCTGGCCCCGGTCAACTTTGATGCGCTGTTTATGAACTATTTGCAGCAGCAGACAGAAGGCGAAGGCGCCGCCGCACCGCGTCAGGATGCCTGATGAACGCGTCCGACGCTTCAATGGCCGTAATCGGTGCCGGTTCATACGGTACCGCATTGGCGATTACGCTGGCGCGTAATGGCCACCAGGTTGTGCTCTGGGGGCACGAGCCCGCGCATATCCAGGCCCTGCAGGCCGCTCGCTGTAATCAGGCGTTTCTTCCTGATGTTCCCTTTCCTGATTCGCTGCGGCTGGAAACGGATCTGGCGCTGGCCCTGGCCGCCAGCCGGAATGTGCTGGTGGTGGTGCCCAGCCATGTGTTCGGCGACGTATTGCGCCAGATTCAACCGCATTTGCGGGCTGATGCGCGCATCGTGTGGGCAACCAAAGGGCTGGAAGCGGAAACCGGACGCCTGCTGCAGGACGTGGCGCGTGAAGCGCTGGGCGAGAAAATCCCGCTGGCCGTCGTGTCCGGGCCGACCTTCGCCAAAGAACTGGCCGCCGGTCTGCCGACGGCGATTGCGCTGGCGGCGACGGATAGCGACTTTGCCGACGATCTGCAGCATTTGCTGCATTGCGGCAAAAGTTTCCGGGTATACAGCAATCCTGATTTTATCGGCGTACAGTTGGGCGGCGCGGTGAAAAACGTGATTGCCATCGGCGCCGGCATGTCCGACGGCATTGGTTTTGGCGCCAACGCGCGTACGGCGTTGATTACCCGCGGCCTGGCGGAGATGACCCGGCTGGGCGTGGCGTTGGGCGCCGATCCCACCACCTTTATGGGGATGGCCGGGCTGGGCGATCTGGTGCTGACCTGTACGGATAATCAATCCCGTAACCGGCGTTTCGGTATGATGCTGGGGCAGGGGATGGGCGTTCAGGAGGCGCAGGATAAAATCGGTCAGGTTGTCGAGGGATACCGTAACACCAAGGAAGTGCTGGCGTTGGCGCAGCGCCACGGCGTGGAAATGCCGATTACCGAACAGCTCTGGCAAGTCCTGTATTGCGGCAAAGATGCCCGGGAAGCAGCGCTAAGTCTGCTGGGGCGTACGCGTAAAGACGAAAGCACTAATTTATAACAACCTGTTTTTTCGGGCTTTCTTAATACAGACGGCCCGGATGTTTTTGTGAGTATAGACATCAGGGGCGATGGCGATTGATGCGTGGCATTTCGGAGAGTAAGGCAATGTCGACAGAAGAACTGGCACTGGTCTGGAACAATATTAAGGCGGAAGCGCGTAGTTTGGCTGATAGCGAACCTATGCTGGCCAGTTTTTTTCATGCCACATTGCTGAAACACGAGAACCTGGGCAGCGCGCTGAGCTATATGCTGGCCAACAAGCTGGCGAGCGCGATCATGCCAGCCATCGCCATTCGTGAAGTGGCTGAAGAGGCGTATCAGGCCGACGCGCAAATGATCGTCGCCGCCGCGCGCGATATTCAGGCGGTGTGCCTGCGCGATCCCGCGGTTGATAAATATTCGACGCCGTTGCTTTACCTGAAAGGCTTTCATGCGTTACAGGCGTATCGCATCGGTCACTGGCTCTGGTCGCAGGAGCGTAAAGCGCTGGCGATCTATTTCCAGAATCAGATCTCGGTCTCTTTTGGCGTCGATATCCACCCGGCGGCGACGATTGGCTACGGCATTATGCTCGATCACGCCACGGGCATCGTGATCGGTGAAACGGCGGTGGTGGAGAATGATGTCTCTATCCTGCAGTCCGTCACCCTTGGCGGTACGGGCAAGACCAGCGGCGATCGCCATCCTAAAATCCGTGAAGGGGTGATGATCGGCGCGGGCGCCAAAATCCTGGGGAATATTGAGGTCGGTCGCGGCGCTAAAATTGGCGCGGGCTCGGTGGTGTTGCAGTCTGTTCCGCCTCATACCACCGCCGCCGGCGTTCCCGCGCGCATCGTCGGCCGTCCGGAAACGGATAAGCCGTCAATGGATATGGATCAGTATTTCAACGGCGTGAACCGTGGCTTTGAGTATGGCGACGGCATTTAATACCGCCGAGCCCGCGTATTAATAAAAAACCTCGTATTTATTAACTCTCCGCAAATACGATGGTTTTTTGCTTTTGCGGGTAAGAACTGTCCGAAACCTTTTTCCTAATTATCATTTATTTAACTGCCATTGCCGTTTGTTCCGCATAATGGCGGTGTCGTACTATCTGTGCAAACAGAATGCATTAAGCTATATGTTTTATTAAACCCGGTAGATTTTAAGGGGCGGGAAGGTGCTCGATACGCCGGCGACTTGAAAGGTAAGAGTAGTAATATTATGGCTGCAGAGAGTCTACTAATGTATTTAAAGCGTATTTTAATCATCCTGTGTTTTACGGCGTCATCCGCCATGCCGATTGTGACTCATGCAACTGACACGGCGCATAGCGGCGCCGGCGCTGAAGCCGGCGCGCATGATGAAAGCTGGTGGCAGAGAAGTAAAAATAACCTGTCTAAAACATGGTCGGAATCTCCGAACCACGATATCTATATTCCCGCTATTACCTGGCATAACCGCTGGACCTACGATAAAGATAAAACCGACGAATATAACGAGCGTCCGTGGGGCGCGGGATATGGTATTTCACGTCTGGATGAAGACGGCGACTGGCATGGGATTTACGCCATGGCGTTTAAGGATTCCCATAATAAATGGGAGCCTATCGGCGGTTATGGCTTTGAGAAACGCTGGCGCCCGACCCGCGATCAGGATTTCCAATTGGGGCTGGGTTTTACCGCCGGCGTGACGATGCGCGATAACTGGAACTATATTCCTATTCCGGTGTTGTTGCCCCTGGCCTCAATCAATTATCAGAAGCTCTCTTTCCAGGCGACCTATATTCCCGGCACTTACAATAACGGCAACGTCTTTTTTGCCTGGTTCAGATGGCAAATTTGATCCCGCCGTTCCCGTTTGCCGGTACTTAATTTACCTAACCCCTGCGCAATATTGCAGGGGTTTTTATATTTGGCGCAGGGAACTAAATTCGTCGCGTTTGTAGGGTGATTATCGGGTAGTCGTTCGCCGGTTATTTATTCAGATGTAAACCATATTGACTAAAATTCATTCGCCGTTCTCCGCTACAATAGCGACACTTCTTTTCTAAGCGGATATTGCGCTGTGCCATTACTGATTATCACCACCATATTGTGGGCTTTTTCATTTAGCCTGATTGGCGAATATCTGGCAGGCCAGGTCGACAGCTGGTTTTCCGTATTGATGCGCGTCGGGCTGGCGGCATTGGTCTTCCTGCCGTTTTTACGCTGGCGGGGCTATGCGCCGCGGGTGATTTTACTCTATCTGCTGGTTGGCGCCTGCCAACTGGGGATTATGTATCTGTTTGTTTTCCAAGCTTATCTATATCTCACGGTGCCTGAATTTTTACTCTTCACGGTGATGACGCCGCTGTATGTCACCTTAATTTACGATCTGCTGCGGCGCGAGCGCCTGCGCTGGGGCTATATGTTCAGCGCGCTGCTGGCGGTGCTGGGGGCGGCGGTGATTCGCTACGACGAGGTCAGCGCGCATTTTCTGTGGGGGCTGGTGCTGGTACAGGCCGCCAATATTTTCTTTGCCATCGGGCAGGTCGGATACAAGCGCCTGATGGAAGTGCATCCGATGCCGCAGCATACCGCCTTTTCATGGTTCTATCTGGGCGCGCTGGCGGTTTCGGTGACAGCCTGGCTGCTGTTCGGTAACGCCGATAAACTGCCCACGACGTCGTTGCAGTGGGGGGTTTTGGTCTGGTTGGGGGTTGCGGCTTCTGGGTTGGGCTACTTTATGTGGAACTACGGCGCCACCCAGGTCGACGCGGGCACCCTGGGGATCATGAATAATTTCCACGTTCCCGCGGGATTGCTGGTCAACCTGGCTATCTGGCAGGAAAAGGTCCACTGGCCGAGCTTTATCATTGGGGCCATTATCATCATGTCCTCGCTGTGGGTACACCGACACTGGGTCGTGAAGCGTCCCGCACAAAGGGTAAATGCTCACAGGCGTGCTGACGCGCCGAGCGAATAAAGGCTTCGATCACCGGTTGGCGCTGTTCCCCGTCCCGCACGGCGGCGTACAACCGGCTCCACAGTCCCTCTCCCAGCGTTTTTGTCACAATCAGTCCCTGACGTTCAAAGCTCTCCACCACCCAGTGCGGCAGCGCGGCGATCCCCATGCGGGCGGCCACCATCTGAATCAGCAGCAGCGTGTTGTCGACGCTTTTCAGCGCCGGGCTGACGCCGGCCGGTTGCAGAAAGTGGCGCCAGACATCCAGCCGCTGGCGCTGAACCGGATAGATCATCAGGGTTTCCGAGGCCAGGTCTTCCGGTTCGATTTTGTCTTTTCCCACCAGCGGATGGTCGGGCGCCAGCGCCAGCCGGACTTCAAAATCAAACAGCGGCGCGTAGTGCAGCCCGCTGCGCGGCAGGATATCCGAGGTCATCACCAGATCCAGCTCGCCCTGTTGCAGCGCGGGCTGCGGGTCGAAGGTGACGCCGGATTTAAAGTCCGTCGCCACCTGCGGCCAGTTTTGATGGAACTCATCCAGCGCCGGGGTCAGCCACTGAATACAGCTGTGACACTCAATCGCCAGACGCAGCGTGGCCTGGTGCGGTTCATGACACGCCTGTAGCGCCTGCTGAATCTGCGGCAACACCTGCTCGGCCAACTGCAACAGGATCTCTCCCTGCGGCGTAAAGCGCAGCGGCTGGCTTTTACGCACAAATAGCCTGAACCCAAGACGCTGCTCCAGATCGCTGAACTGGTGTGATAACGCCGACTGGGTTTGATGCAGCGCGGCGGCGGCGGCGGCCAACGACCCCGTATTGCGCAGCGCTTGCAGCGTTCGCAGGTGTTTAAGTTCGATCATGAGAGTCCTTCACAGTGACAGTGAATAAATTGCGCTTGTGCATTATACACTACCTGCGGATTATGGATGTGTAAACATCTGGACGGCTAAATGAGGAATTAACGATGACCATCTTAAATCACACACTGGGTTTTCCGCGCGTTGGATTACGACGTGAACTGAAAAAAGCGCAGGAAAGCTATTGGGCAGGCAACGCAACCCGGGAAGAGTTGCTGGCCGTTGGACGCGATCTTCGGGCGCGTCACTGGCAGCAACAAAAGGATGCGGGCGTCGATCTGCTGCCGGTGGGTGATTTCGCCTGGTACGATCATGTCCTCACCACCAGCCTGTTGCTGGGGAACGTACCGGCCCGTCATCAGAATGCCGATGGCTCGGTCGATCTGGACACGCTGTTCCGCATCGGCCGCGGACGCGCGCCGACCGGCGAACCCGCCGCCGCCGCCGAGATGACCAAATGGTTCAACACCAACTATCACTACATGGTGCCGGAATTCACCCAGGGCCAGCAGTTCAAACTGACCTGGACGCAGCTGCTGGACGAAGTAGACGAAGCGCTGGCGCTGGGCCACAAGGTGAAGCCCGTGCTGCTGGGGCCGGTCACCTACCTGTGGCTGGGTAAGGTAAAAGGCGCGCCGTTCGATCGCCTGTCGCTGCTGCCGGAGATTCTGCCGGTCTATCGGCAGGTGCTGGCCGAGCTGGCTAAACGCGGCATCGAATGGGTACAGATCGATGAGCCGGCGCTGGTGCTGGAGCTGCCGCCAGAGTGGCTGGCGGCGTTCCAACCGGCGTACGATGCGCTGCAAGGACCGGTGAAACTGTTGCTGACCACCTATTTCGACAGCATCGGCCAGAATCTGGATACCGTCAAAGCGCTGCCGGTACAGGGGCTGCATGTCGATCTGGTGCACGGCAAGGACGACGCGGCGACGTTGCATCAACAATTGCCCGCCGACTGGCTGCTGTCGCTGGGGGTGATTAACGGGCGCAACGTCTGGCGCGCCGACCTGAGCGCCTGGTTTGAACGCCTGCAACCGCTGGCGGGCAAACGCAATCTGTGGCTGGGAAGCTCCTGCTCTTTGCTGCACAGCCCGATCGATTTAAGCGTCGAAACGCGTCTGGATGATGAGGTGAAAAGCTGGTTTGCTTTCGCCATCCAGAAATGTGCGGAGCTGTCTCTGCTCGCCCAGGCGCTGAACGGCGGCGATGGTCAGGCGCTGGATGTGTACAGCGCGCCGATTCGCGCTCGCCGTACGTCCACCCGCGTAAACAACCCGGCGGTGGAGCGGCGTCTGGCCGCCATCACTGCGCAGGATAGTCAGCGTCAGAGCGCTTACCCGCTGCGCGCCGCGGCTCAGCGCGAACGCTTCAAGCTGCCGGCATGGCCGACCACCACCATCGGCTCTTTCCCGCAAACCACGGAAATTCGCGGCCTGCGTCTGGACTTCAAGCAAGGGCGTCTGGACGGCAACAACTACCGCACCGGCATCTCCGAGCATATCAAGCAGGCGGTGGTCGAGCAGGAACGTCTGGGACTGGACGTGCTGGTGCACGGCGAAGCCGAGCGTAACGATATGGTGGAGTATTTCGGCGAGCATCTGGACGGCTTCGTCTTTACCCAGAACGGCTGGGTGCAGAGCTATGGCTCCCGCTGCGTGAAGCCGCCGGTGATTATCGGCGACGTCAGCCGCCCGCGGGCCATTACCGTTGAGTGGGCGAAATACGCCCAGTCGCTGACCGACAAGCCGATGAAGGGCATGCTTACCGGCCCGGTGACCATTCTGTGCTGGTCTTTCCCGCGCGAAGACGTAACGCGTGAAACCATCGCCAAACAGATTGCGCTGGCGCTGCGCGACGAAGTGGCCGATCTGGAAAAAGCGGGCATCGGCATTATTCAGATCGATGAACCCGCCCTGCGTGAAGGTCTGCCGCTGCGCCGTTCCGACTGGGATGCCTATCTGGCATGGGCGGTGGACGCTTTCCGTCTGAATGCCGCCGTGGCGCAAGACGATACGCAGATCCACACCCATATGTGTTACTGCGAGTTCAACGACATTATGGATTCCATCGCCGCGCTGGACGCCGATGTGATCACCATTGAAACCTCGCGTTCCGATATGGAGCTGCTGGAGTCGTTTGAAGAGTTTGAGTATCCGAACGAAATCGGCCCGGGCGTGTATGATATCCACTCGCCGAACGTCCCGAGCGTGGAGTGGATCGAAGCGTTGCTGAAGAAAGCGGCGCAGCGCATCCCGGCGCAACGTCTGTGGGTTAACCCGGACTGCGGTCTGAAAACCCGCGGCTGGCCGGAAACCCGCCAGGCGCTGGCCAACATGGTTGAGGCGGCACGGCGTCTGCGCGACGCGCGCTAAGCCGGTAACGTTAACGATCGATGACAGGGAGGCGCTGCCTCCCTTTTTCATGCCTGGAAATAGCGGGTTTTGTGTCTGCCGCGAGGAATATCAACGGCTAAAGAATCTACAATAACGGAACCAAAACGGCGCAAAGGCGGTGTTGATAACGCTTATTAGTGATGTGTATCACAATTTTATGTATGTTGAGTTTCTGTTTCTTTTTTATGAGTGATGGTCATCACTAAAAATCGCCTGGTAATAGGCTAAAGTTTTTTCCTTATTTCCTCTGATCACTCGACTCATTGCCTGGGAGGGCGGTTATGTCCAAATCTGATGTGTTTCATCTCGGTCTGACAAAGCCTGATTTACAGGGCGCGACGCTGGCGATTGTGCCGGGCGACCCTGAGCGCGTGGAAAAAATAGCCCGTCTGCTGGATAACCCGGTCCCTCTGGCGTCGCACCGTGAATTTACCTCCTGGCGCGGCGAACTGGAAGGCAAGCCGATTATCGTCTGCTCCACCGGCATTGGCGGCCCGTCAACGTCGATTGCGGTGGAGGAGCTGGCGCAGCTGGGCGTTCGCACCTTCCTGCGGGTGGGGACGACCGGGGCGATCCAGCCGGGTATCAACGTGGGGGATGTGCTGGTGACGACCGCGGCGGTACGGCTCGACGGCGCCAGCCTGCATTTCGCGCCGCTGGAATTTCCGGCGGTGGCCGATTTTGACTGCACCACCGCCCTGGTCGAGGCGGCAAAGGCGTCCGGCGCGGCGCTGCACGTTGGCGTGACCGCATCATCCGATACGTTTTACCCCGGCCAGGAGCGTTATGATACCTTTTCAGGCCGCGTGGTGCGCCGTTTCCAGGGATCGATGGAAGAGTGGCAAAGCATGGGGGTGCTGAATTATGAAATGGAATCCGCCACCTTGCTGACGATGTGCGCCAGCCAGGGGCTGCGCGCCGGGATGATTGCCGGGGTGATTGTCAATCGCACCCAGCAGGAAATTCCCGATGTCGCCACCATGAAGCTGGCTGAAACCACGGTGGTCAAGGTTCTGCTGGACGCCACCCGTCGCCTGCTGGCTCGTGCATAAACGGTATTACCGCATGTCGGGCCGGCGATGGGCAATGCCGGCCCGTTTCCCGGCCTGCCCTTTATGACCACCGCAAGGAGATGTATGACCGAACCCACGCTACTCCATCCTTCCCTGGTTCCGCTGGACGGCGGGATCAATTTTCGCGATCTGGGCGGCAATCGGACGGCGGACGGGCGGCTTATCCGCCGCGGCAAGCTATTTCGAGCCGGTTCGCTGGATTTATTGACGCCGGCGGACTGCGAACGCCTGGCCGGCGTGCCCGTCGCCGATGTTCTCGACTACCGCGATCCGGATGAAATCGCCCTCAAGCCCGATATCCTGTGGCCCGGCGCGAACTACCATCCGTTCCCCGCCAACCCGCTGCGGCACGAAGTCACGGCGAATCTGGATTCTTTGGGATCGGAGGTGCTGGAGTCCTTCGACTCGCGGGCCTTTATGCTGGAACTTTATCGCCGTTTGCCTTTCGATAATTCCGCCTATCGCCAACTGGCGTCGCTGCTGTTGCAGCCGGATAACGGCGCGCTGGTACAGCACTGCGCGGTGGGTAAAGACCGCACCGGTCTGGGATCGGCGCTGGTGATGCTGGCGCTGGGGGTTGATGAGCAAACGGTGATTGAAGATTATCTGCTGACCGAAACCACGCTGACGCCATTCAGGCAGCAGTTGCTGACGCATCTGGCGCAGACCCTGAGCGAGAAAGCGCTGGTGCGGTTTTCCTATGTGCTGTCGGTTAAGGAAGAGTTTATCGTCACGGCGCTGCGGGCGATTAATGAACGCCACGGTTCGGTTAACGGCTGGATGGAGGCGGAGTACGGGCTGGATAAACGCGCCCGGCAGTTTCTGCAGGATAAATATCTGGCGTGATGCCGTCTCTTGGCCTACCCGAACCCTTCATATAAGGGCGAAGGGTTAGCTCCTCCCCCTGGCAAGGGGGAGGCCGGGAGGGGGACATTAATGGCAAAATGCCCAATGAAGTCAATGATCTGAAAGGCCGGTCATGGACCGGCCTTTGTCGTTTCCGCGTTTAGCTTTTATCGATCAGCCGGTATTGCGCATACCGGCGGCCACGCCGGCGATGGTCACCATCAGCGCCAGCTCCACCTCCGGGTCCGGCTCTTCCTGTTGGCGCGAGCGGTGCAGCAGCTCGGCCTGAAGCACGTTGAGCGGGTCGGTATACACGTTGCGCAACGCGATGGATTCGGCGATCCACGGCAGGTCTTCCATTAGGTGATCGTCGTTGGCGATGGTCAGCACCACATGGATATCTTGCGCCAGTTGCTCGCGCAGCTGTTTCCCTAACGGCCACAGCTTCTTATCCACCAGACGCTGGTCGTAGTATTCGGCCAGCCACAGGTCGGCTTTGGAAAACACCATTTCCAGCATCCCGATGCGGGTGGAGAAAAACGGCCAGTCGCGGCACATGGCTTCCAACTGCGCCTGTTTGCCGTCGTTGACGACTTTTTGCAACGCGGCGCCCGCACCCAGCCACGCGGGCAACATCAGGCGGTTCTGTGTCCAGGCGAAAATCCACGGAATGGCGCGCAGGCTTTCCACCCCACCGGTAGGACGGCGTTTCGCCGGGCGGGAGCCTAACGGCAATTTACCCAGCTCCAGTTCCGGCGTGGCGGAGCGGAAATAAGGGACGAAGTCCGGATTTTCGCGTACGTAGCCGCGATACATCTCGCAGGAGACGCGGGACAGTTCGTCCATCACCTCGCTCCACTCCTGTTCGGGTTCCGGCGGCGGCAACAGGTTGGCTTCCAGAATCGCCCCGGTGTACAGCGCCAGGCTGCTGATGGTGACTTCCGGCAGGCCGTACTTAAAGCGGATCATCTCCCCCTGTTCGGTGACGCGCAGGCCGCCTTTCAGGCTTCCCGGCGGCTGGGACAGCAGGGCGGCATGGGCCGGCGCGCCGCCGCGGCCGATGGAGCCGCCGCGACCGTGGAACAGCGTCAGCGCAATGCCGGCTTTCTCGCAGGTTTTAATCAGGGCGTCCTGTGCGCGATATTGCGCCCAGGAAGCGGCCATCACGCCGGCATCTTTCGCCGAGTCGGAATAGCCGATCATCACCATCTGTTTGCCCTGAATGACGCCGCGATACCAGTCGATATTCAGCAACTGGGTCATTACGTCGTCGGCGTTGTTCAGGTCTTCCAGCGTTTCAAACAGCGGGGCGACCGGTAGGGCGAACGGGCAGCCGGCTTCCTTGAGCAGCAAATGCACCGCCAGCACGTCGGAAGGCGTACGCGCCATGGAAATGACGTAGGCGGCGATGGAGCCGGCGGGCGCTTTGGCGATGACTTTACAGGTGTCGATCACCTCTTTGGTCTCTGCGCTGGGTTCCCACTGGCGCGGCAGCAGCGGACGTTTGGAGCTTAATTCACGGATCAGGAAGGCCTGTTTGTCGGACTCGGACCAGCTTTCATAGTCGCCCAAACCCAGGTAACGGGTGATTTCCGCCAGTGCCTCGCTGTGATGGGTGCTTTCCTGACGAACGTCGATGCGCACCAGCGGTACGCCGAAGCAGCGCACGCGGCGCAGCGTGTCCAGCAATTGACCGTCGGCGATGATGCCCATGCCGCAGGCATGCAGCGACTGATAACAGGCGAACAGCGGATCCCACAATTGTTCATTGCTGACCAGCAGGTCTTTCGGCGGTAACAGCTCCCCGCCTTTGAGACGCGCATCCAGATAAGCCAGCGTACTATTCAACTGGGCTCGCAATGATTTCATGATGGCGCGGTACGGCTCCTGTACTTCGTCGCCGCCGGCCAGCTTGCGTAGTTCCGGCGTACAGGCGGACATCGACAGTTCCGATACCAGGGTCTGAATATCCTGCAGGAACAGGTCGGCCGCTTTCCAGCGGCTGAGTAATAATACCCGGCGGGTCACTTCGGCGGTCACGTTGGGGTTGCCGTCGCGGTCGCCCCCCATCCATGAGGTAAAGCGTACCGGCACGGCTTCTACGGGCAAACGGTAGCCGAAAGATTTTTCCAGCAGTTCATCGAGCTCGCGTAAAAAAGCGGGAACGCCTTCCCACAGGCTATTTTCCACCACCGCGAATCCCCATTTGGCTTCTTCCAGCGGGGTCGGCCGTATTTTGCGGATTTCGTCGGTATGCCAGGACTGGGCGATCAATTGACGCAGGCGGCGCATAATACGGTTGCGCTCATAGTCCGCCAGATCGTCGTGATCGAGCTGCTTCAGGCAGGTATTCACCTCGACCAGCTTGTGGATCAGCGTGCGACGGGTGATCTCGGTGGGGTGCGCGGTCAGCACCAGCTCGATGGACAGCGATTCGACCGCGTTGCGAATATCCCTTTCCGTCAGATGCTTATTTTCTTTTAAGCGCGCAAAGGCCTTGGAGAGCAGCTCCGGGTTGCTGGCCGCCTCGCCGTGGGGCGAGATGGTGTGGTATTGCTCGGCGGTATTGGTAAAGTTAAGGAATTGGCTAAATGCGCGGGCAACCGGCAATAGCTCATCGTTGGACAGATTTTGTAGTGTGTTCAGCAGTTCCTGACGGTGCTTTTCACTGCCTGCTCGGGAGGATTTTGATAATTTACGGATCCTTTCAACCTTATCAAGAATGTTCTCACCCAGCGCTTCCTTAATCGTATCGCCAAGCAGCTTGCCTAGCATGCTGACGTTACTGCGCATTGCCGAATATTGCTCGCTCATAGTTACCCTGACCCACCTCTGATTTTTTGTAAGTTTGTTTCACCTGAAAGACGTACTGCGCTCCTTTCATCTAGCCATGATGCGGTTGATTCGTCAATTGACGATTCTTTGCGCGCGTTATTCTTTTATACCGCCCATATTTTTACCTGCTTTGATGTGGACATGGCAATTTGTGAAATTTAATTACAGACGTGCTGACATTAGAGGCGCTTATCGGGAGAGGAAACGGGCCGCATGACGTAGCGGCGATCGCGGGCCGTGCAGACCGGCGATCGCCATATTACTTCAGCTTATTTCGCCGGGCGGCGAAATAACTAATGCATTTCCCGGTCGTCGATATAACGGCGTTGGTCCGCGGCGGGAGGGAAATACTGATAAAGCCAGGTTTCGCTCAGCGTCTCGCCCTGCGAACGTAAGAACAGCCGCATATCGACGGGGTCGTTCTTCTCGCTGGTCGGATACCAGTCGAACAGAATACGGTAGCCGTCAAAAGGCTCGACGTAGAGGATTTCGATATTTTTGGCCTGCCCGTCGGAGAGGGTAATCACCGGTTCTATCCCTCTGGGGGCCGCGGATTTCAGATCGCCGCCGACGAAATCCACCGCAAAACGCCGCGCCCACTGTGCGGGATAGTGTTCGCCCGGCGCCCACCCTTCCGGGAAGCCGCCCATTCCCGTGCGCGTGGCATGCACCCTGGCGAGAGGCGTGCGCACCGGCGCGTCGGCGCTCCAGTACAGTTTATAGCGGTAGTTGTATTCGCTGCCGGCTTTTATCGGGGTTTCGGGGTGCCAAAAACAGACGATATTATCCAGCGTCTCTCCGGTGGTCGGGATTTCCATCAGCGTGACGGCGCCTTTGCCCCACCGGCCGACGGGCTCCACCCACAGGCTCGGCCGCTTGTGATACCAGCCGATAACATCCTGGTAATTATCGAAATCGCGATCGGTTTGCAGCAGCCCGAATCCTTTGGGGTTATTGTCCTGGTAGGTGTTGAAGCGCAGTTTTTGCGGATTGTTCAACGGCCGGCAAATCCATTCTCCCGCTCCCGTCCACATGGCCAGCCGGTCGGAGTCGTGAATCTGGGGATGGATGGTGTCGCACATGCGGCGCTCGTGGTTACCGCAGTTGAACATGCTGGTCATGGGCGCGATGCCCAATTGCTGGATATCCTTACGGGCATGCAGCTGTTTTTCGATATCCATCACCACGCGCTCCGCCTCGCAGTCGATGACGAAACGGTAGGCGCCCGTGGCGCTGGGGCCGTCCAAAAGCGCATACACGGTGAAGGAGGTCGCTCCCGCTGCCGGCTGTTCGAACCAGAAGGCGACGAAGTCGGGGAACTCTTCGGGCTGGGAGGTATAGGTGTTGATGGCGATCCCGCGCGCCGACAGGCCGTACTGATAGGTGGAGTCCACGGCGCGGAAATAGCTGGCGCCGAGGAAAGAGACGATGTCCCGCTGGGTCAATTCCGGCGCTTTAAATACCCTGAAGCCGGCGAAACCGAGATCGTCTTTACCTTCGAGCTGCGAGACGTCGACGCCGGCGCCGGTATAGTCGAACAATTCCGGGCGGAAATGAATTTCACGCGCCGTGTTGTTGGCGGAGTCGATAGAAAACATACGTACAGGGCGGGTAAATCCCATGCCGACATGAAAATATTGTACGTCCAGCCGGCGATTTTCCAGCGAGTTCCAGAGCGAATGCCCGGCGTCATAGCGGATATCGTTGTAAGCCTGCGGCGTCAGCTTGGCCAGCGTGGGAGGAAGCGCCGCTGACTGGCCGTTATAAGGTTGCCTGGCGCGATCCGCCGCCATTTTCTTGAGCAGGGAAAAACTGAAAGGCGTCGCATTGCCGTCCGCGATTTGCTCTCCCGCGGCCAGGGCCGCGCGGGGAAAGACCGTGGCCAGCGCCGGAATGCCACAGCCGGCGGCCAGCGCCATGGAGGCTTTGAGAAATAATCTTCGATTCATAGCAGCATTACTTTCCTTAAGTTGCAGAAACCCCTTTGCGATGGCGAAACTTGCTGGAATAACCAACCGGCAGCAGTGTAACAAGGGTGCTAAGCATGGGCGATGCCGATATGTGCGCATGAAAAACATATTCATCTATTGTTATAAAAAACAGCAAAAACTCTTATTATCCTGAACTTTTTTTACTTTTCTTCACAATAGGGCCTGATTTTGGGGGCGCGGGGAAGGTATTGGCGGCGGTCATCGGGCTGCGAGGGGCGGCCACCGCTGTTGATACGCGGTGGCCCTCGCCTTTACGCCGGGGATTAAGGGATCAACCGCGGCAGAAATGTTGAATCAACTGCGATATCAGCGCCCGCGTGGGTTTGATAAAGGCGGTATCAAGGAATTCGTCCGGCTGATGCGCCTGATCGATGGAGCCGGGTCCCAGCACCAGCGTGGGGCAGAGCTGCTGAATAAACGGCGCTTCGGTACAGTAATTGACCACCTCCGTCGGCGTGCCCAATAATTTTTCCACCACCGACACCAAATGGTGATCCGCCGGGCATTCATAACCGGGGATCGGCGGGTGCAGTTCGGCAATATTCAACCGGCCGGGCCAGCGTTCGCTCACCGGCGCCAGCGCTTCGGACAACAGGCCGTTTAGATCGCCGAGCGTCAGCCCCGGCAGCGGGCGGATATCCATATGCAGTTCGCAGCAGCCGCAGATGCGGTTGGCGGCGTCGCCGCCGTGAATATGGCCGAGATTTATCGTCGGGTAGGGAATATGGAACGCCGGGTTGTGATAGCGCTCCTGCAGGGTATTGCGCAGCACCAGCAGATGGGAGACGGCCTCATGCATCAGCTCGATGGCGTTAACGCCGCGGGAGGGATCGCTGGAGTGCCCGGACTGCCCCTGAATCCGAATGGCGCTGGACATATGGCCCTTGTGGGCGCGCACCGGCTGTAGCGAGGTGGGTTCGCCGATAATGGCGCAGTCCGGTCTGACCTGCGTGGACCCGGCGAAATATTGGGCGCCGGCCATGGTGGTTTCTTCATCGGCGGTGGCGAGCACATAGAGCGGCTTGCTCAGCCGCGCCGGGTCGATATCGCGCAGAGTATCGAGAATAAAGGCGAAAAAGCCTTTCATATCGGCGGTGCCCAGGCCGTACAGCTTATTGTCGTGCTCGGTCAGCGTGAAGGGATCGCGCGTCCAGCGTCCGTCGTCGAACGGCACGGTATCCGTGTGCCCGGCCAGCAATAGTCCCCCTTTGCCTTCGCCTATTCTGGCCAGCATGTTAAATTTATGTTGCGTTCCGGGAACGGGCTGCACTTCGACATGAAAGCCCAAATCGCTGAACCAGCCGGACAGCAGGTTGATTAACGCCTGATTACTTTGATCGAGCGCGCTGTCGGTCGCGCTGATCGACGGCGTGGCGATCAACGCCCGGTATAGCTCAAGAAAAGGGGGTAAATTCATCTTCACTGTTGACAGCCTCTGGTTAGGATAGTATCAATATTCATGCATTTATTTTGAATAAAAATACAATAACGCCAGGCGAAAGGAAACCTCAAGGTCATCCGCGACGAGCAATCGTCATTTCGTCCGGCTTCGCGGGTGAACGGCGTGATGGCGCCGGTGAGCCCTGTAGCCTGGTCCGCAGATAAGTAAGAAGGTACGCAGAATCCCATGCTGAATACGCTGATTGTTGGTGCAAGCGGTTATACCGGCGCCGAACTTGCACTTTACCTGAACCGTCACCCACAGATGAACATAACCGCTTTAGCCGTTTCAGCGCAAAGCGTAGATGCGGGAAAATCAATATCCGATTTGCATCCGCAGCTGAAAGGCATCATTGACTTGCCGGTCCGGCCGTTGACCGATGTCGCTGAAGCCGCCAAAGGCGCGGACGTGGTCTTTCTGGCGACGGATCACAAGGTCAGTCACGATCTGGCGCCCGAGTTTCTGGCCGCGGGTTGCACCGTCTTCGATTTATCAGGCGCGTTTCGCGTTAACGATGCGGAATTTTACCGCCGCTATTATGGTTTTGAACACCAGCACGCCGACTGGCTGGCGCAGGCGGTCTACGGCCTGGCCGAATGGCGGGCCGAGGGCATCAAGCAGGCGCGGCTGATTGCCGTGCCGGGATGTTACCCCACCGCGTCGCAGCTGGCGCTGAAGCCGCTGGTGGACGGCCAGTTGCTGAACGCCGCGCAATGGCCGGTGATTAACGCCGTCAGCGGCGTCAGCGGCGCGGGACGCAAAGCCTCGATGACCAACAGTTTCTGTGAGGTCAGCCTGCAGCCTTACGGCATTTTCAACCATCGCCATGAGCCGGAAATTTCAACCCACCTCGGCACGCCGGTCATCTTTACGCCGCATCTGGGCAACTTCGCCCGTGGTATACTGGCGACCATCACCTGTCGGCTACGGCCGGGCGTCACGCAGCAGGACGTCGCCGAGGCTTATCACAACGCCTACCACGACAAACCGCTGGTGCGCCTGTATGAGAAGGGCGTGCCGGCGTTGAAATCCGTGGTGGGGCTGCCGTTCTGCGATATCGGTTTTTCCGTGCAGGGCGAACACCTGATCGCGGTCGCCGCGGAGGATAATCTGCTGAAAGGCGCGGCGGCGCAGGCCGTACAGTGTATGAATATTCGTTTTGGTTTCCCGGAAACCCAGTCTTTACTTTGATCGCAATTTACCATTCTGAGGCGCGAAGAAAACAATGAATCCGTTAATTATCAAGCTAGGCGGCGTTTTACTGGATAGCGAAGAGGCGCTGGAGCGCCTGTTTGGCGCGCTGGTGGCCTATCGCCGGCAACACCAGCGCCCGCTGTTGATCGTGCACGGCGGCGGCTGCCTGGTTGACGAACTGATGAAAAAACTGTCGTTGCCGGTGGTGAAGAAAAACGGCCTGCGGGTTACGCCGGCCGATCAGATCGACATCATTGTCGGGGCGCTGGCCGGTTCGGCGAATAAAACGCTGCTCTCGTGGGCTAAGAAGCACGGCATCGACGCCGTCGGCCTATGTCTGGCGGACGGCGGCAGCACCAGCGTGACGCAGTTGGATGAGGAGCTGGGATTCGTCGGTAAAGCGCAGGCGGGTTCACCGGCGTTGTTGAATACGCTATTGTCGTCCGGATATTTGCCGGTGGTCAGCTCTATCGGCATTACCGACGGCGGCGACCTGATGAATGTGAACGCCGACCAGGCGGCGACGGCGCTGGCGCAGACGCTGGGGGCGGATTTGATCCTGCTTTCCGACGTGAGCGGCATTCTGGACGGCAAAGGTCAGCGCATTGCGGAAATGACGGCGCAAAAAGCGCGGCAGCTCATTGAGCAGGGCATCATTACCGACGGTATGATCGTCAAGGTCAACGCGGCGCTGGACGCGGCTCGCACCCTGGGGCGGCCGGTGGATATCGCCAGTTGGCGCCATGCCGATCAACTTCCCGCGCTGTTCAACGGCGTGGCGATCGGCACGCGTATTTTAGCGTAAGCGGTTTGCGGGTATGGCATGATGCCATCCCGGTGTTTATTTGAATTTTGGGAGTAAGGGTTATGGCTTTGTGGGGCGGTCGGTTTAGTCAGGCGGCAGATCAACGTTTTAAACAGTTCAACGACTCGCTGCGGTTTGATTACCGTCTGGCGGAGCAGGATATCAGCGGCTCGATTGGCTGGTCGAAAGCATTGGTTACCGTCAATGTGCTCAGCGAGCATGAGCAGCAGCAACTGGAGCAGGCGCTGAACGCGCTGCTGGCCGAGGTACAGGCGGATCCCGAAGTGATTCTGCAAAGCGACGCGGAGGATATCCACAGCTGGGTCGAGCAACGTCTGATCGACAAAGTCGGCGATCTGGGGAAAAAACTGCACACCGGGCGCAGCCGTAACGATCAGGTCGCCACCGATCTGAAACTGTGGTGCAAGGCGCAGATTGGCGAACTGCTGCTGGCGGTGCGTCAGCTGCGTCAGGCGTTGGTCGCCACGGCGGAGGCCAATCAGGACGCCGTGATGCCGGGTTATACCCATCTGCAGCGCGCCCAGCCGGTGACTTTCGCCCACTGGTGTCTGGCCTATCACGAAATGCTGGTGCGTGACGAAAGCCGTCTGCAAGACACGCTGAAACGTCTGGACGTCAGCCCGCTGGGCTGCGGCGCATTGGCCGGCACCGCCTATCCTATCGATCGCGAACAGCTGGCCGGCTGGCTGGGGTTCGCCTCCGCCACGCGCAACAGCCTGGACACGGTATCCGACCGCGATCACGTGCTGGAACTGCTGTCTGACGCCTCGATCGGCATGATCCATTTATCCCGTTTCGCCGAAGATCTGATTTTCTTCAACAGCGGCGAGGCGGCGTTCGTGGAGCTTTCCGATCGGGTGACCTCAGGCTCCTCGCTGATGCCGCAGAAAAAAAACCCCGACGCGCTGGAGCTGATCCGCGGCAAGTGCGGCCGGGTTCAGGGGGCGTTGAGCGGCATGATGGTGACGCTGAAAGGGTTGCCGCTGGCGTATAACAAAGATATGCAGGAAGACAAGGAAGGGCTGTTCGACGCGCTGGATACGTGGCACGACTGCCTGATGATGGCCGGTCTGGTGCTGGAAGGGATTCAGGTGAAACGTCCGCGCTGCCGGGAAGCGGCGGAACAGGGTTACGCCAACGCCACGGAGCTGGCGGACTATCTGGTGGACAAAGGCATCCCGTTCCGCGAGGCGCACCATATCGTCGGCGAAGCGGTGGTGGAGGCCATCCGTCAGGGGAAAGCGCTGGAGGCGCTGTCGCTGGCCGATTTGCAGAAATTCAGCCCTATTATCGCCGAGGATGTGTATCCGATCCTGTCGCTGCAATCCTGCCTGGATAAACGCGCCGCGCAGGGCGGGGTTTCGCCGCAGCAGGTGGCGCAGGCCATTCGCGACGCGAAACGGCGTCTGGCGTAATTAATCGCGCCATCCCGCTCTCAGGCCGCTGAACCGGTCGGCCTGAGATAGCGGCGATTATCTTGAATGCCGCGCGCATTTTTCATCTTTTTCCCCGTAATTGTCCGCCAAACGCCCGCGTAACCCGAATTCTCTCTGGACATCCATACAGTATCATCTTACCTTGACGGGCAGCAGCGACGGTCAGCGGAGGCGGAGTGGATATCAGCATATTTTATGGATTGGGCGGCGGCGTCGTCGGCCTGTTGGTCGGCTGGCTGGTGAGCAGCGTAGCGCACCAGCGGCGGCAGGCGCGCCATGAAACCGAGTTGCGTCTACTTGAGCAGACGGCGCAGCAGACTCGGCAACTGCTGAGCGAGAGCCAGCAGAGCAACAAACAGTATGAACAGCGGCAGCGCGACCATGAACTGGCGCTGCGCGACCTTCACGCCCAACTGGCCGCCGGCCAGGAGAAGTTGCAGCAACTGGCGCAACTGCGTGAGGAGTGCGTTCAACTGAATCAGGAACTGCGCGCCCTGCGCGAGGTTAACAGCGCTCAGGAGGCGGAACTGCGCGAGGTGACCATCCGGCTGGAAGAGACGCGCATGGCGGCCGAAGAGAAGCAGCGCCTGCTGATGAACAGCGAGCAGCGGCTGACCACCCAGTTTGAAAATCTGGCCAACCGTATTTTTGAACACAGCGGGCGCAAGGTGGATGAGCAGAATAAACAGAGTCTGGATCGCCTGCTGATGCCGCTGCGCGAACAGCTTGATGGGTTCCGGCGTCAGGTGCAGGATAGCTTCGGCGCGGAAGCCCGTGAGCGCCACACCCTGACCCATGAAATCCGTAGTCTGCAACAGCTCAACGCCCAGATGGCCCGGGAAGCGATTAATCTCACCAAAGCGCTGAAAGGGGACAACAAGACGCAGGGTAACTGGGGCGAGGTGGTTCTCAGCCGGGTGCTGGAAGCCTCCGGGCTGCGCGAAGGGTATGAATACCAGACGCAGGTCAGCGTCCAGACCGGCGCCAACAACCGTCTGCAGCCCGACGTGATCGTCCGTCTGCCGCAGGGAAAGGACGTGGTTATCGACGCCAAAATGTCGCTGGTCGCCTATGAGCGCTATTTCAATAGCGAAGACGAAGCGGAGCGGTTAGCCGCCCTGAATGAACACCTGCTTTCCGTCCGCGGTCATATTCGTCAGTTGGGCGGCAAAGACTACCAGCAGCTGCCGGGGCTGCGCTCGCTGGATTACGTGCTGATGTTTATTCCCGTCGAACCGGCGTTTCTGGTGGCGATCGATCGCCAGCCGGAGTTGATCGGCGAAGCGCTGAAGCACAATATTATGCTGGTCAGCCCCACCACCTTGCTGGTGGCGCTGCGCACCATCAACAATCTGTGGCGCTATGAGCAACAGAGCCGCAACGCGCAGCAGATCGCCGAGCGGGCGGCGCGGTTGTACGATAAACTGCGGCTGTTCGTCGATGATATGGAAGCGCTGGGCCAGGGGCTGGATAAAGCCCACGGCAGCTACCGGCAGGCGATGAACAAACTCGTTTCCGGGCGGGGGAACCTTATCGGTCAGGCGGAGGGGTTCCGCGCGTTGGGCGTGGAGGTAAAGCGCCCGATCAGTCCAGCGCTGGCGGAGCAGGCCACCCGGCATGAAAGCGCCGCTCAGGATGCGCTGACCGAGACGCCCGCGGCGGCGGAACCCGGGAGCGACCCGGAAAAATCAGCGGCGGAAAAAGGCTAGATCGTTCCCCTGGCGCCGGCTTTACCCGGTTATCTCTATCCTGAAACGATCGGCATTAGGACGGTGGGCTTTTTATCCGGGTCTGTTACACTCTTTCCATTAAATGGCTAGACCCGATAGTTGACTAAAATAGTAGGCGGATAACATGGCAAATGAGCCGGAGAAAACAACCGATTTTGGTTTTCGCACTGTCGCCAAGGATGAAAAAGAAGTCATGGTGGCTGACGTCTTCCATTCTGTAGCAGCAAAATACGATCTGATGAATGACCTGATGTCGCTCGGCATTCACCGTATCTGGAAAAGATTCACCATTGAGTGCAGCGGCGTGCGGCGCGGTCAGCGGGTGCTGGACGTCGCCGGCGGCACCGGCGACCTGACGGCGAAATTCTCCCGCATTGTCGGCGATGAGGGGGAAGTGGTGCTGGCCGATATCAATGCCTCCATGCTGAAGGTCGGCCGCGAGAAACTGCGCAACAAAGGCATTATCAATAATGTCAGCTACGTGCAGGCGAACGCGGAAGAGTTGCCCTTTCCGGATGATTTCTTTGACTGCATCACCATCTCTTTCGGTTTGCGCAACGTTACCGATAAAAACAAGGCGCTGCGCTCCATGTACCGGGTACTGAAGCCGGGCGGCCGCCTGCTGGTGCTGGAATTCTCCAAACCGACGCTGAAACCGTTAAGCAAGGTTTACGATTTGTACTCGTTCCACGTCCTGCCGCGCATCGGCGAGATGGTGGCGCGCGATGCCGGCAGCTATCGCTATCTGGCGGAGTCAATCCGTATGCACCCCGATCAGGAAACCCTGAAGGGGATGATGAGCGAGGCCGGTTTCGACAGCGTCAATTATTTCAATCTTACCGGCGGCATTGTCGCGTTGCATCGTGGTTTTAAATTCTGATTGGATATGCCAATGCTGATAACCTCTGTGCTGACCGCCTCGCTGGAGACGGCGCTGAATCAGCTGCTTTTTCGCGACCGCGGTATGAAGGCGGCGCGTCAGCGCCTGCACGGGAAAACGCTGCAGGTCGAACTGTCTGAGCTGAGCGCGCCGCTGGTGTTGATCTTCAGCGAGCAGCAGCTCGACGTGGTAAGCCGGTGGGAGGAGCGCGCGGATTGCCGACTGAAAACGCGTTTATCCGTGTTGCTGAAGTTACGCGATCGGCAACAGCTTTCTTCACTGATACGCAGCGGCGATCTGATCGTCGAAGGCGATATTCAGGTGGCGCAGCAGTTTATCGCGCTGCTTGATTTGGCCGAATTCGACCCGGCGGAATGGCTGGCGCCCTATCTGGGGGATGTGGTCGCCCAGGGTCTGAGCCAGACGGCGCAAAAAACGCTGGGCGCAGTAAGCCGCATGGTGCGCGGCCAGCGGCGCGCCCTGTCCGAAGCGCTGACCGAAGAGTGGCGGCTGGCGCCGGGAAAACTCGAAAATGTCTGGTTCCAGGAGGAAATCGCCGCCGTGGAGAAATCAGCGGAAAGTCTGTCTGAACGCCTGGCGAAGTTGGAGACCCTGAGATGATGCCCGGTGAACTGCTCCGCCTTTACTGTATCGTCCGTGTGTTGCTGAGCTACGGTCTGGATGAGCTGATCCCTAAAATACGGTTGACCATCCCGCTGCGCTTTGGCCGCCGGCTGCTATTCTGGCTGCCGAATCGCCATGCCGACAGGCCGCTGGGGGAACGTATACGTCTGGCTTTGCAGGAACTTGGTCCGGTATGGATCAAGTTCGGTCAAATGATGTCGACGCGGCGCGACCTATTCCCGCCGGCGATCGCCGATCAACTGGCCATGCTGCAGGATCGGGTCGCCCCCTTTGACGGGCGGCTGGCGCGCAGGCAAATCGAGCTGTCGATGGGGGGGATCCCGCTGGAGAACTGGTTTGATGATTTCGATGTCAAGCCGCTGGCATCGGCGTCGATTGCGCAAGTACATACCGCCCGCCTGAAGGCGACGGGTAAGGAGATCGTCATCAAGGTCATCCGGCCGGATATTTTGCCGGTGATTAAAGCCGATATGCGCCTGATGCATCGCCTGGCCGGCTGGCTGCCGCGGCTGCTGCCGGACGGCCGGCGCCTGCGCCCGCGCGAAGTGGTGCGCGAATATGAAAAAACGCTGCTTGATGAGCTGAACCTGCTGCGAGAGGCGGCAAACGCCATTCAACTGCGGCGTAATTTTGAAAATAGCCGCATGCTGTACATTCCCGAGGTGTATTCGGATTACTGTAGTGAGAGTATGCTGGTGATGGAGCGTATCTACGGTATTCCGGTTTCCGATATTGAGGCGTTGAAAGCCAACGGCACCAATCTTCAACTGCTGGCGGAACGCGGCGTTCAGGTCTTTTTTACCCAGGTGTTCCGCGACAGTTTTTTCCATGCCGATATGCACCCCGGCAATATCTTTATTAACGACCAACACCCGGACGATCCGCAATACATCGGGATAGACTGCGGGATAGTCGGTTCGCTGAACAAAGAAGATAAACGCTATCTGGCGGAGAATTTTATCGCCTTCTTTAATCGTGACTATCGTAAAGTGGCCGAGTTGCATGTGGACTCAGGCTGGGTGCCGGCGGATACCAACGTCGAGGACTTCGAGTTCGCCATCCGCACCGTATGCGAGCCTATTTTTGAAAAGCCGTTGGCGGAAATTTCATTCGGCCATGTGCTATTGAATCTTTTTAACACCGCCCGCCGTTTTAATATGGAAGTACAGCCTCAGCTTGTCCTGTTGCAAAAAACGCTGCTGTATATCGAAGGCATCGGCCGCCAGCTCTATCCGCAACTGGACCTGTGGAAAACGGCGAAACCGTTTTTGGAAAACTGGCTGAAAGAGCAGGTCGGCCTGCCGGCGGTGATACGGGCCTTGAAAGAAAAGGCGCCGTTTTGGGCGGAAAAGCTGCCGGAGATCCCCGAATTGTTTTACGACGGTCTGCGCCAGCACAAGATGCTGCGCCAGAGCGTAGACCGGCTGGCGGAGGAGTTGCGCACCCAGCATGTTCGTCAGGGACAATCCCGTTATCTGTTGGGAATTGGCGCAACGCTATTGATAAGTGGTACGGTGTTACTGGTTAGCCACGCGGAGGCGGATATCGTACCTTCCGGACTGATGGCCGCGGGGGTTGTCGCCTGGATTATCGGTTGGCGGCGAACTCGTTGAAACAGATCGTGATGCATAGCAGGATTACCCTATATAATAGGGGTAATTTTGGTGACCCCCCTTTTGAAAGAGGTAAACGTTATGGGCGGTATTAGTATTTGGAACTTGTTGATTATCGCAGTCATCGTCGTATTACTGTTTGGTACCAACAAGCTGAGAACATTGGGTTCGGATCTGGGCGCTTCCATTAAGGGTTTTAAAAAAGCCATGGGCGATGATGCGTCGTCAGCCGACAAGGCGGATAAAACGCAGCAGGATGCTGATTTTGCAACCAAGTCGATTGCCGAGCCGCAGCCGGAAGTTAAACCGGATGAAACAAAGAGCCAGCATAAAGAGCAGGTATAAGCGGTGTTCGATATCGGGTTTAGCGAGCTGCTATTGGTAATGGTGATCGGCCTGGTGGTTCTTGGGCCGGAACGGTTGCCCGTAGCGGTAAAGACGGTGGTCGGTTGGATTAGAACGCTGCGCTCGCTGGCGTCTACGGTTCAGAATGAGCTGTCGCAGGAGTTGAAGCTGCAGGAGTTACAGGACAGCCTGAAGAAAGTGGAAAAAGCCAGCCTGCAAAATTTGTCGCCGGAATTGAAAGCCTCCATGGATGAGCTGAAAGAGGCGGCGGAGGCTATGAAGCGCGGCTATGCCGAAAAATCGCCTTCGGGCGAGGGCGATGCGCAGGAACCTCTGTCTTATCAGCCGCTAAACGACCCCGAGGCGGTTCATGACGGAGTGATTGATACCGAAAAAGCGCCGCCGCCGGCCGTGGCCAATCAACAGCCCGAGAGCGAGGGGATGGCAAGCGCTCCGCGCGCCGACAACAAAATCAAACCTGAACCGGCGCCTGCGATTTCTCCCCATCAACCAAGTGACGATCGTTAGTTTATGGCCGCTGAAGATACCCAACCGCTGATCAGTCACCTGATCGAACTGCGTAAGCGGTTGCTGAACAGTATTATTTGTGTGCTGGTGGTGTTCTTTTGTCTGGTGTATTTCGCCAACGATATCTACCAGATGGTTTCCGCGCCGCTGATCGCACAACTCCCGGCGGGCGCCAGTATGATCGCTACCGACGTGGCGTCACCGTTTTTTACGCCGATAAAGCTGACGATGATCGTATCGGTGTTCGTCTCCGCGCCGCTGATCCTGTACCAGGTTTGGGCGTTTGTCGCCCCGGCGCTGTACAAACATGAGCGCCGGTTGATGATGCCTTTGCTGGTTTCCAGCAGCCTGTTGTTCTACGCCGGGATGGCGTTCGCCTACTTCGTGGTTTTCCCGCTGGCGTTTGGCTTCTTTGCCAAAACAGCCCCCGAAGGGGTTTTGATTGCCACCGATATCAACAACTACCTCGATTTCGTCATGGCGCTGTTTATGGCGTTCGGCGTGTCGTTTGAAGTGCCGATTGCGATAGTATTGCTCTGCTGGAGCGGCGTGGTGACCCCGGAAGACCTGAAAAAGAAACGGCCTTATATGCTGGTCGGCGCTTTCGTGGTCGGCATGCTGTTGACGCCGCCGGATGTGTTCTCGCAGACGCTGCTGGCGCTTCCCATGTATCTGCTGTTTGAAATCGGCGTATTCTGCTCCCGGTTTTATGTTGGTAAAGGCCGCCGCGCTGAAACGGAAGAGCCGGCGCCGTAAGGCGCGGCTATCTGTCTTTGGGAAAGGAAATAGCCTCTCTTTGAGAGGTTTGAGGTTGCTGACAAAGTCGCCTGTAAATCGGCGATACCCGGGCCTACCGTACCGAGGGGCGCTCCGGCGGCTTATGCCGCTACGGCCCCTCGCCACGCTCTCCCTAATAACGAGCTTTGTCAATGGTCTGTAGCCTCTCTTGAGAGGTTTTGTTTTTTGCGCGTCCTGGCGGCGGCGTCACTGTAGCGATAGGCGGGTAAGTAGCCAATGTTCGATATCGGAGTCAATTTAACCAGCTCCCAGTTTGCCAAAGACCGGGAACAGGTGGTCGTGCGCGCAAAACAGGCTGGCGTCAGCGGGATGCTGATTACCGGGACCGGCGTTGCGGAAAGTCGGCAGGCATTGGCGCTGGCGCAACAGTACCCGGCTTACTGCTGGTCGACGGCGGGGGTTCATCCCCACGACGCCAGCCGCTGGGATGAGTCCGCCGCCGAGCAGATTTATCGCCTGGCGCAGTCGGACTCCGTGGCGGCGATCGGCGAATGCGGGCTTGATTTCAACCGCAACTTTTCCACTCCGCAACAGCAGGAACAGGCATTCAGCGCCCAACTGGCGCTGGCCGCCGAGCTGGCTTTGCCCGTTTTTCTGCACTGCCGCGATGCCCATGCCCGCTTTATCGCCTTGCTGCGCCCCTGGCTCGACAAACTTCCGACCGCGGTGGTCCATTGCTTTACCGGCGGCCGGGACGAGCTTGACGACTGCCTGGCCGCGGGTCTGATGGTCGGCATTACCGGCTGGGTGTGCGATGAACGACGCGGCCTGGCGCTGCGCGCCTTGCTGAAACATATCCCCGCCGATAGGCTGCTGCTGGAAACCGACGCCCCCTATCTACTGCCGCGGGATTTAACGCCCAAACCCGTATCCCGCCGTAACGAACCCTGTTTCCTGCCCTATATCGTCAATCAGGTTGCGGGCTGGCGCGACGAAGACGCCGCCTGGCTGGGGCAAAAAACAGATGAAAACGCCCGCCGGGTTTTCCGGCTGGTCTGATTCAGGAGATCAATGATATGAGCCATGCCTTTCCCGGTACTTTCCCCGGCCGACGTATGCGGCGTATTCGCCGCCACGATTTCAGCCGCCGTCTGGTGGCTGAAAACCAGCTGACGGTCAACGATCTGATCTATCCGGTTTTTGTTATGGAAGGGGAAAACCGCCGGCAGGAAGTTCCTTCCATGCCGGGGGTATACCGCATGACCATCGATGTGCTGTTGCGCGAGGCCGAAGAGAGCGCCAGGCTTGGCATCCCGGTGCTGTCGCTGTTTCCGGTCATCGAGGGCGACAAGAAATCGTTGAACGCCGAGGAAGCCTATAACTCGGACGGTCTGGTGCAGCGCACCGTCCGCGCCCTTAAGGACGCGGTGCCGGAACTGGGATTGCTGACGGATGTGGCGCTCGATCCCTACACCACGCACGGGCAGGACGGCATCATTGATGAAGACGGCTACGTGGTTAACGACGTCACCAAAGAGATTTTGGTGCGTCAGGCGCTGTCGCACGCCGAGGCCGGCGCGGAAATCGTGGCGCCCAGCGATATGATGGACGGGCGCATCGGCGCGATCCGCGAGACGCTGGAAGCGCGGAACCTGATTAATACGCAGATTATGGCGTATTCGGCGAAATACGCCTCTTGTTACTATGGTCCTTTCCGCGACGCGGTGGGTTCCGCCGGCAATCTGAAGGGCGGGGATAAAAAGACCTATCAGATGGACCCCGCCAACGGCGACGAAGCCCTACAGGAGATTGCGCAGGATCTGCAGGAAGGCGCCGATATGGTGATGGTCAAACCGGGTATGCCGTATCTGGACGTGGTCAGGCGCGTGAAGGAGACGTTCGGCGTGCCGACTTTCGCCTATCAGGTTTCCGGCGAGTACGCCATGCATATGGCGGCGATCCAGAACGGCTGGCTGCAGGAACAGCCGGTTATCATGGAGTCGCTGCTGTGCTTTAAACGCGCCGGGGCCGATGGCGTGCTGACCTACTTCGCCAAGCGCGTGGCGCAATGGCTGCACGACGGGCATTTACGGCGTTGATCGCCTTTCGTCAGGGCGGCTGGCGCCGTTTCTGACGATTACATTTTCTGAAACTGCCGGTTATCAATGCTCTGGCGAACCTGTTTATTCAACAAATTCAGCAGCAGCATTGAGCGGGCTTCCCCATCCGGCTCGGTATAGATAGCCTGCAGGCCGGTGAAAATCCCATCGGTAATCAGCACTTCATCACCCGGCTGCGGGGTTTGCGGATCGATAATGCCCTGCGTCGGACGCAGCGACAGGTCATCGATCACCTGCTGGGGGATGACGGCGGGCAGATTGCCGAAGCGCACGAAGTTACTGACCCCGCGCGTCGCGCTGACGGTGGTGGTATGGATGTGTTCCGGATCGAACTCCACAAACAGATAGTTCGGAAACAGCGGTTCACAAACCTCGGTACGTTTACCCCGTACAATTTTATCCAGTGTGATCATCGGGCTAAGACAGGTAACATCCTGACGCTCAAGATGCTCCTTAGCCCGCAGTAGTTGACCACGTTTACAATAGAGTAAGTACCAGGCTTCCATAATTTTGCAGACTTATGATTTCGGTCGATCAGCATATCAAATGCCGGCGTGGATAAAAAATTTTCGTGAGAAATTTTTAACGCCGGGTGGCAACGGCCTGCCGGCAGGATAAATAGCCGCACTAAGAAGCGACAGGTCGGTGAAGAGACTTTATAATAGCCAGTTCCACAGACTGCCCCGATGATCAGCATGAAATATCGTGACTTACGCGAATTCCTCTCTCTGCTGGAAGAGAGGGGTGAATTGAAACGCATCAGCCAGCCCATTGATCCCTATCTTGAAATGACGGAAATAGCCGACCGCACCCTGCGTGCCGACGGTCCGGCGCTGCTGTTTGAAAACCCGAAGGGTTACGAGATGCCGGTACTGTGCAATTTGTTCGGTACGGCGAAGCGCGTCGCCATGGGCATGGGGCAGGAGGATGTCGGCGCGTTGCGCGATGTCGGCAAACTGCTGGCCTTTCTTAAAGAGCCTGAACCGCCGAAGGGATTCCGCGATCTGGTGGATAAAATGCCTAAATTCCGCCAGGTGCTGAATATGCCGACCAAACGGCTGACTTCCGCGCCCTGTCAGGAACAGGTATGGCAGGGCGACGACGTCGACTTAAGCCGGATACCGGTGATGCATTGCTGGCCGGAAGACGCCGCGCCGCTGATTACCTGGGGACTGACGGTGACCCGCGGGCCGCATAAAGAGCGCCAGAATCTGGGAATTTACCGGCAGCAGGTGCTGGGGAAAAACCAGCTGATTATGCGCTGGCTGTCGCATCGCGGCGGCGCGTTGGATTTTCAGGAGTGGCGCCAGCAAAATCCGGGGCAGCGCTTCCCGGTTTCCGTCGCGCTGGGCGCCGACCCGGCCACGATTCTGGCCGCCGTCACGCCGGTTCCCGACTCGTTATCCGAATATGCCTTCGCCGGGCTGCTGCGCGGGCACAAAACCGAAGTGGTGAAATGCCTGTCCAACGATCTGGAAGTGCCGGCGGGTGCGGAAATCGTGCTGGAAGGCTATATTGAACCGGATGAGATGGCGGCGGAAGGGCCGTACGGCGACCACACCGGGTACTACAATGAAGTCGATAACTTCCCGGTTTTCACGGTGACGCATATTACCCAGCGGCGCGACGCGATTTATCACTCCACCTATACCGGGCGTCCGCCGGATGAACCGGCCGTATTGGGGGTGGCGCTCAATGAAGTCTTTGTGCCGATTTTGCAAAAGCAATTTCCGGAGATTGTCGATTTTTATTTGCCGCCGGAGGGTTGCTCTTACCGTCTGGCGATCGTTACCATGAAGAAGCAGTATGCCGGTCATGCCAAACGCGTCATGATGGGGGTGTGGTCTTTTTTACGGCAGTTTATGTACACCAAGTTTGTTATTGTCTGTGACGATGATATTAACGCCCGCGACTGGAAAGACGTTATCTGGGCGATCACCACGCGCATGGACCCGGCGCGCGATACCCTATTGGTGGAAAATACGCCGATAGACTATCTGGATTTCGCCTCTCCGGTTTCCGGTTTGGGTTCCAAAATGGGACTGGATGCCACCAACAAATGGCCGGGCGAAACGCAGCGCGAGTGGGGGCATCCGATCAGGAAAGATCCGCAGGTATGCGCCCGCATTGATGCCATATGGGATGAACTTGCCATTTTTAGCGACAGAGAACCCCGGTCTTAACCTGCTGTTGCTCTGTTCCCAGCTTTGCTTTGACGACCCTACAGAGGGAATGCATGACGACATTGAGCTGTAAAGTGACTTTGGTAGAGGCAATAACCGATACGGTTTATCGGGTGCGTTTATTACCTGAGGCGCCTTTTTCTTTCCGCGCCGGCCAGTATCTGATGGTGGTGATGGACGAACGTGACAAGCGTCCTTTCTCAATGGCGTCCACGCCGATGGAGAAGAACGCTATCGAGCTGCATATCGGCGCTTCCGAGCTTAATCTTTACGCCATGGCGGTGATGGAACGTATCCTGAAAGAGAAAACGCTGACGGTGGACATTCCCCACGGCGAAGCATGGCTGCGGGAAGAGAGCCAACGTCCGCTGGTGCTGATCGCCGGCGGCACGGGTTTTTCCTATGTGCGCTCTATTTTGCTGACGGCGCTGTCTCAGCAACCTGAGCGCGCCGTCGCCATCTATTGGGGAGGCCGGGAAACCAAACACCTTTACGATCTCGCCGAACTGGAAAAACTCGCCGCGCAATATCCCAACCTGCAGGTGATCCCGGTGGTTGAACAGCCGGAAGAGGGCTGGCGCGGCAGAACCGGCACGGTGCTAAGCGCGGTGCTGCAGGATTACGGTTCCCTGGCCGAGCAGGATATTTATATTGCCGGCCGTTTTGAAATGGCCAAAATCGCCCGCGAACGTTTTTGCAACGAACGCGGCGCGCTGGCGACGCATATGTACAGCGACGCGTTTTCGTTTATCTGATCTTGCCGCGGTTGCCATAGACGCGAATAAAAACCCCGCTTAAGCCTAGCGGGGTTTTTTATGGTGCTCTTATTCTTTGCGTGTTTATGGCCGCTCAAATACCGTGGCGATCCCCTGGCCCAGCCCGATGCACATCGCCGCTACGCCAAATTGCACGTCGCGGTTTTCCATCAGATTGAGCAGCGTGGCGGAAATACGGGCGCCGGAACAGCCCAGCGGATGCCCGAGCGCGATGGCCCCGCCGTTGAGGTTGACCTTTTCATCCATCTGCTCCATCAGCCCCAGATCTTGTATGCAGGGCAGGGTTTGCGCCGCGAAGGCCTCATTGAGCTCAAACAGGCCGATATCGGCAAGGCGAAGTCCGGCGCGTTTCAGGGCCAGCGTGGTCGCCGGCACCGGGCCGTATCCCATAATGGACGGTTCGCAACCGACCACCGCCATCGCCCTGATACGCGCCCGCGCCGTTAATCCCAATGAGGCGGCGCGCGATTCGCTCATGATTAACATCGCCGCCGCGCCGTCGGAAAGGGCGGAAGAACTGCCGGCGGTGACGGTGCCATTGACCGGATCAAAAGCCGGCTTGAGTTCCGCCAGGCCGGCGACGCTGGTTTCCGGCCGAATAACCTCGTCATGGTCAAAGCGGCGTAAAACGCCGTCCGCGTCATGGCCGGAGGTCGGGACGATCTCCTTGCGGAAAGCGCCTGACTTTGTGGCGCCGGCGGCGCGCTGATGAGAGCGGGCGGCAAACCGGTCCTGCATCTCCCGGCTGATATTATGCCTGCGCGCCAGCATTTCGGCGGTCAGTCCCATCATGGCGGCGGCTTTGGCGACAGTGCGGCCGAGTCCGGGATGGAAATCCACGCCGTGGCTCATGGGAACGTGCCCCATATGTTCAACGCCGCCAATCAGGCAGACGTGGGCGTCGCCGACCATAATGGCGCGGGCCGCATCATGCAGCGCCTGCATGGAGGAGCCGCATAGCCGGTTAACGGTGGTCGCCGGAACGGTCACCGGGATTTCCGCCAGGAGCGCGGCATTGCGGGCCACGTTGAAGCCCTGCTCCAGCGTTTGCTGCACGCAGCCCCAGTAAATATCGTCTATCTCGCCCGCTTCCAGCGCCGAGTTTCTGCCAAGCAGGCTGCGCATTAAATGCGCGGAGAGATCTTCGGCCCGCACCTGGCGGAATGCGCCGCCTTTGGAACGGCCCATCGGCGTGCGCACGGCATCAACAATCACTACGTTTTCCATCTTCTCTGACCTCATGCCGGTTGCCCTTGAGAAACGTCCGCGTGCGGCGCGGCGGGGGGATAATAACTTTCGTTGCGGCCGGCTTTCTGTTGCAGCCCGTCAGGAACCTGATAGATGGGGCCGAGATGCGCCAGTTGCCGCGCCATATCCAGGTAACGGGCGCTGCCCTGGGTGTCCAGATAGCGGCAGGCGCCGCCGCGGAAGGGCGGGAAGCCGAGTCCGTACACCAATGCCATATCCGCTTCCGCCGGGCTATCGATAATGCCTTCTTCCAGACAGCGGGCCACCTCGTTAATCATCGGGATCATCAGTCGGGCGATAATCTCCTCGGCGCTGAACGCCTTCCGTGGCCGGCTGATTTCCGCCAGCAGGCCGTCAACGCGTTCATCCTGCTCTTTGCGCGGTTTTCCTTTGCCGTCCGTCTGATAGCGATAGAAACCCAGCCCGTTTTTCTGACCGAAGCGTTGGTTGTCGAACAGCACGTCGATGGCGTCCCGATAGTCTTTACCCATGCGCTGCGGAAATCCTTCGGACATCACCGCCTGCGCGTGGTGGGCGGTATCGATGCCCACCACGTCCAGCAGGTACGCCGGCCCCATCGGCCAGCCGAACTGTTTCTCCATCACGCTATCAACGTCGCGAAAATCCGCGCCGTCGCGCACCAGCAGGTTAAACGCGCAAAAATAGGGAAATAGCACCCGGTTAACGAAGAAGCCGGGGCAGTCATTGACCACAATCGGCGTTTTCCCCATTTTGCCGGCGTAAGCCACCACGCGGGCGATGGTGGTTTCGGCTGTCTGCGGGCCGCGGATAATTTCCACCAGCGGCATGCGATGCACCGGGTTAAAAAAGTGCATGCCGCAAAAGTTTTGCGGCCGTTTTAAGGCGGCGGCCAGTTGGGCAATGGGAATGGTTGAGGTGTTGGAAGCCAGCACGGCGTGCGGGCCGACGTGAGCTTCGGTTTCCGCCAGCACCTCGGCCTTTACCCGCGGGTTTTCAACCACGGCCTCGACCACCATATCGAGGCGCTCAAAACCGGCGTAGTCCAGCGTCGGATGAATATTGGCCAGTATCCCCGCCATTTTGATGCCGTCCAGCCTGCCGCGCTCCAACTGCTTGTTCAGCAGTTTCGCCGCTTCGTTCATCCCCTGGGTAAGCGGTTTCTCATGGATATCCTTCAGGCGGATGGGCGTGCCTTTGTACGCCGACTGATAGGCAATGCCGCCGCCCATAATGCCCGCCCCCAGCACGGCGGCCTGCGCCGGCGGCGAGAGCTCGCCGACGCGCTTTTTCGCCTGGCCTTTTACATACTGATCGTTAAGGAAAAGGCCAACCAGCGCGCGAGCGGAATCGGTGCGGGTCAAGGGAATAAAGTTTTGCGTTTCCAACTGCAACGCCGCATTGCGCGGCATGGCGGCGGCGGCCTCAATGGTTTTGACTGCGGTCATCGGGGCCGGGTAATGTTTGCCCGCGGTTTGCAGCACCATGGCTTTGGCGGTGGCGAAACACATGGCGGCCTCGATGTTATTGAGCTTCAGCGCTTCCAGCTTGGGGCGCCGCGCCGCCCGCCAGTCAAGCTCGCCGGCGATGGCCTGTCGCAACATCTGCGCGGCGGCGGCGAGTAATTTTTCATTGGCGACCACCGCATCCACCAGGCCCGCTTTTAATGCTTCGGCCGCGCCGATATCTTTGCCCGCGGCGATAATTTCCAGCGCGCTATCCGCTCCCAGCAGGCGCGGCAGGCGCACCGTTCCGCCAAAACCCGGCATAATGCCCAGTTTGGTTTCCGGCAGGCCGATGCGGATATCGGCGGCGGCAAGACGAAAATCGGTGGCCAATACGCATTCGCAACCGCCGCCCAGCGCATACCCGTTAACGGCGGAAAGCGTGGGGACGGGCAGGTCTTCCAGGCGGCTAAAAATGCCGTTGGCAAAGTCCAGCCACTGGTGAAGTTTGTCTGCCGGCGCCGCAAACAACGAGAGAAACTCGCTGATATCGGCGCCGACGATAAAGGCGGGCTTGTCCGAGCGTAATAGCAGCCCTTGCAACTGTTTTTGTGCCGCCAGTATATCCAATGCCTTACCCAGGCTGGTCACCGTACGGGTATCCAGTTTATTGACGGAGCCGGGCGCCGCAAAGACCAGCTCCGCAATGCCGTCTTCAAGCCAGTCGAGGTAGAGGGTTTCGCCTTGATAGAGCATGGTGATCTCCGCGTTCAGGGTGGGGATCTGGTACGACCAGATGATTGAATTGTGGTTATAATGTTAAATTTTTGCAAACAAGGGATTGTTTTTTTGCCGGAGAGATCACAAAGCAGCCGACACTGCCGTTGAATCACGGCTGTGTTAAAATGGATGGATAATGCAGTGACAAACAGGGATACCCATGGAAAAGCTGGCTTCTTTATATCACCATCATCTGGTTACGTTGCAGCAGCGGGCGCAGGCGGTGCTGGCGCGCCATCAGCTTGACGCCTTGCTGATTCACTCCGGCGAACTGCTGACGGTATTCCTGGACGATCACGACTACCCATTCAAGGTCAATCCGCAGTTTAAAGCCTGGGTTCCGGTGACCCGAGTGCCGAATTGCTGGTTATGGATTGACGGCGTCAATGCGCCGAAACTGTGGTTCTACTCCCCGGTGGATTACTGGCATAACGTCGCGCCGGTTCCGGAAAGTTTCTGGACGGACGAGGTGGACATTACGGTTCTGCGCAACGCCGATGATATCGGTTCGCTGCTTCCCTCGGCGCGCCGGCGGGTCGCCTACCTCGGTTACGCTCCGCAGCGCGCCCTGAACCTGGGAATTGACGCCGCCAATATTAACCCGCAGGGCGTGCTGGATTATCTGCACTACTATCGCGCCTATAAAACAGACTATGAACTGGCCTGCATGCGCGAAGCCCAGAAAACCGCGGTCGTCGGGCACCGCGCCGCGCACGAGGCTTTTCTGTCCGGCATGAGCGAGTTCGATATCAATCTGGCTTATCTGACGGCCACCGGCCACCGAGATACCGACGTGCCCTACGGCAATATCGTGGCGCTGAATGAGCATGCCGCGGTACTGCATTACACCCAGTTGGAGCATCAGGCGCCGTCGGAAGCGCGCAGTTTCCTGATCGATGCGGGCGCGGAATATAATGGCTATGCGGCCGATCTTACCCGCACTTACTCCGCGCAGAGCGATAATGCATTTGCCGCGCTGGTGAAAGATTTGAATCAGGAACAGCTGAGCCTTATCGACACTATTCGCAGCGGAGTACGCTATACCGATTACCATATTCAGATGCATCAGCGCGTTGCCAAGTTGTTGACGTCACATCGATTGGTTCAGGAGATCAGCGAAGAGGCGATGGTGGAAAAAGGGCTTACCGCGCCGTTCCTGCCGCATGGCCTGGGGCACCCTCTGGGATTGCAGGTGCATGACGTGGCGGGCTTTATGCAGGACGACCACGGTAGCCACCTGGCCGCGCCCGCGCAGCATCCCTATCTGCGCTGCACCCGGATACTGGAGCCCGGCATGGTCGTGACTATCGAGCCGGGCATTTATTTTATCGACTCTCTGCTGGCGCCGTGGCGCGAGGGCGAATTCAGCCGGCATTTCGACTGGCAGAGGATTGATGCGCTGAAACCCTTTGGCGGCATCCGCATCGAAGATAATATCGTTATCCATGAAAAACGGGTGGAAAACATGACCCGCGATCTGAACCTATCCTGATGCAGGCCTACCCCGTACCGGCGGCGCCGGTCAGCATAAGTGAGGAAATCAAGAAAAGCCGTTTTATCACTTTACTTGCGCCGACCGAGGGCGTGGACGCCGCGAAAAACTTTGTGCAGCAGGTGAGGGCGCAGCATTTCGCTGCCAGGCATCACTGCTGGGCGTATGTCGCCGGGGCGCCGGACGATTCCCAACAGCTTGGATTTTCCGATGACGGCGAGCCTTCCGGCACCGCCGGCAAGCCGATGCTGGCGCAGTTGCTGGGGAGCGGCATCGGGGAGATTAGCGCCGTCGTGGTACGTTACTACGGCGGGATCCAGTTGGGGACCGGCGGGCTGGTGAAAGCCTATGGCGGCGGCGTCCAGCAGGCGCTGAAGATGGTATCGCTGCGGGAGAAAGTTTTACAGAAAGAATATGGCTTGCGATGCGACTATGCGTTATTACCTCAGGTTGAATCACTGCTATATCATTTCGGCGGGCGGATATTGCACGGTGATTATGGTGCGGAAGTGACATTGCGTCTGTCTATTCCCGTCAGGGGAGTAGAGGAAGCTGCGCAGAGGTTGCGTGATATCAGCCGCGGCTCGTTGCATTTATTGCCGATTTCACAATAATCCCAGCGCTGGTTTATGAATCATTAAGGAATTTTCTGCAATGCAGTTGCGTGCCATAACCCGTATTGTCGGCCTGCTGGTTATCCTGTTCTCCGGGACCATGTTTATTCCCGGCCTGGTGGCCTTGATCTATCGCGACGGCGCAGGACGGGCTTTCACCCAAACCTTTCTGGTCGCCCTGGCGATCGGCATCGTGCTGTGGCTGCCGAACAGAAAGCAGAAGCATGAGTTGAAATCGCGCGAAGGATTTTTGATCGTCGTATTGTTCTGGACGGTGCTGGGCAGCGTGGGAGCGCTTCCTTTTCTGTTTGCGGAGCATCCTAATCTCGGCGTGACCGATGCGTTTTTCGAGTCCTTCTCCGGGTTGACCACCACTGGAGCAACCACGCTGGTCGGGCTGGACTCACTGCCGAAGGCGATTCTTTTCTATCGGCAAATGCTGCAGTGGTTCGGCGGTATGGGGATCATTGTGCTGGCTGTCGCCATCCTGCCGATATTGGGCGTCGGCGGTATGCAGCTCTATCGCGCTGAAATGCCGGGGCCGCTGAAAGATAACAAAATGCGCCCGCGGATTGCCGATACCGCCAAAACGCTATGGCTGATCTATCTGCTGCTCACCGTCGCCTGCGCCGTATCGCTGTGGCTGGCGGGGATGCCGATTTTCGACGCCATCGGCCACAGCTTCTCAACGGTATCGGTAGGCGGTTTTTCTACCCACGACGCCAGTATCGGCTATTTTAACAACCCGACGATTAACAGCATCGTCGCGGTGTTTTTGTTGATTTCCGGCTGTAACTTTGGCCTGCACTTTGCGGTGTTGAGCGGACGCAGCCTCAAGGTTTACTGGCGCGATCCCGAATTCCGCATGTTTATTTTTATACAGATATCGCTGGTTGCGGTATGCACCTTGGTATTGTGGTTCCATAATGTCTACGCCAGCGGTATGCAAACGCTGAATCAGGCCTTTTTTCAGGTGGTGTCGATGGCGACCACGGCGGGGTTTACCACCGATAGCATCGCCTCCTGGCCGCTTTTTTTACCCGTATTGCTCCTGTGTTCCGCCTTTATCGGCGGGTGTGCCGGGTCGACCGGCGGCGGTTTGAAAGTCATCCGTATTCTGCTGCTTTTTCTGCAGGGTTCCCGTGAGTTGAAACGTCTGGTTCATCCCAATGCGGTATACACCATAAAACTGGGCCACCGTGCGCTGCCGGAGCGGATATTAGAGGCCGTTTGGGGCTTCTTTTCCGCCTATGCGCTGGTTTTTATCGTCAGTATGCTGGCGGTGATTGCGACGGGCGTGGATGATTTCTCCGCTTTTGCCGCCGTTGCCGCCACGCTGAATAATCTGGGGCCTGGGCTGGGGGTGGTGGCGGATAATTTCACTTCAATGAATGATGCGGCAAAGTGGATATTGATTCTGACCATGCTGTTCGGACGCTTGGAGGTGTTTACTCTTTTAGTCCTGTTTACGCCGACTTTCTGGCGGGAATAAAACAGACAAAGGAATAGCGTAATGAAAGCTTTGATATTGTTTTCCAGTACGGACGGGCAGACAAGAGAGATAGCCTCTTATATTGCCAACACGCTTAAAGGGACATTGGCGTGCGATGTCGTCAGCTTATTAAGTAAGCATGATATCGACGTAACTAAATACGATGCGATCCTGATCGGCGCTTCGGTACGCTATGGGCGTTTTAATCCGGCGGTAAACCAGTTTATTCGGCGGCACCTGACGCGCTTACAGCAATTGCCCAGCGCTTTCTTCTCGGTCAATCTTACGGCGCGCAAACCAGAAAAACGCACGTTACAAACCAACGCCTATACGCGTAAATTTTTGCTAAGTTCGCCGTGGCGGCCGGACTTATGCGGCGTTTTCGCCGGCGCGCTGCGCTATCCGCGCTATCGGTGGATTGACCGGGTGATGATTCAGTTGATTATGCGTATGACCGGTGGTGAAACGGATAGCAGTAAAGAGATTGAATACACCGACTGGGATCAGGTTGCGCGTTTTGCCCATGAGTTTGGGCAGATGGCGCGGAAAAAAAGCGCATAGTGCGCTCTTTTTCCGCGCGTTGCCGAAAAAAAACGCACTCAGTCACTTTTTTGCATTTAGCCCTTGTAAGCCGCCGAGAACGCCCTATAATGCGCCTCCACTGACACGGCAACGGCGGCAACGCGGTTGTGATGACGGTAGGAAGCCAGGCAATAATCACTTGACTTCACAGCGGAATTGCATAACATATGCGGCCCGCGCCACGGCGTAACGTGGCACTGCTCTTTAACAATTTAATCAGACAATCTGTGTGGGCACTCACAAGACGATATCCGCAAACGATATACAAAGTCTTGAAGAGTGACTGACAGTAAATTCATTACGAATAAACAGTTATAAATTCTTTGAGCATGCTATTAACGTAGCGAATCAAACAAATCTTAAATTGAAGAGTTTGATCATGGCTCAGATTGAACGCTGGCGGCAGGCCTAACACATGCAAGTCGAGCGGTAGCACAGAGGAGCTTGCTCCTTGGGTGACGAGCGGCGGACGGGTGAGTAATGTCTGGGAAACTGCCTGATGGAGGGGGATAACTACTGGAAACGGTAGCTAATACCGCATAACCTCGCAAGAGCAAAGTGGGGGACCTTATGGCCTCACGCCATCGGATGTGCCCAGATGGGATTAGCTGGTAGGTGGGGTAAAGGCTCACCTAGGCGACGATCCCTAGCTGGTCTGAGAGGATGACCAGCCACACTGGAACTGAGACACGGTCCAGACTCCTACGGGAGGCAGCAGTGGGGAATATTGCACAATGGGGGAAACCCTGATGCAGCCATGCCGCGTGTGTGAAGAAGGCCTTCGGGTTGTAAAGCACTTTCAGCGGGGAGGAAGGCAACAAGCTTAATAATCTTGTTGATTGACGTTACCCGCAGAAGAAGCACCGGCTAACTCCGTGCCAGCAGCCGCGGTAATACGGAGGGTGCAAGCGTTAATCGGAATGACTGGGCGTAAAGCGCACGCAGGCGGTCTGTTAAGTTGGATGTGAAATCCCCGGGCTTAACCTGGGAACTGCATTCAAAACTGACAGGCTAGAGTCTCGTAGAGGGGGGTAGAATTCCAGGTGTAGCGGTGAAATGCGTAGAGATCTGGAGGAATACCGGTGGCGAAGGCGGCCCCCTGGACGAAGACTGACGCTCAGGTGCGAAAGCGTGGGGAGCAAACAGGATTAGATACCCTGGTAGTCCACGCCGTAAACGATGTCGACTTGGAGGCTGTGGTCTTGAACCGTGGCTTCCGGAGCTAACGCGTTAAGTCGACCGCCTGGGGAGTACGGCCGCAAGGTTAAAACTCAAATGAATTGACGGGGGCCCGCACAAGCGGTGGAGCATGTGGTTTAATTCGATGCAACGCGAAGAACCTTACCTACTCTTGACATCCTCAGAAGAGACTGGAGACAGTCTTGTGCCTTCGGGAACTGAGAGACAGGTGCTGCATGGCTGTCGTCAGCTCGTGTTGTGAAATGTTGGGTTAAGTCCCGCAACGAGCGCAACCCTTATCCTTTGTTGCCAGCGATTCGGTCGGGAACTCAAAGGAGACTGCCGGTGATAAACCGGAGGAAGGTGGGGATGACGTCAAGTCATCATGGCCCTTACGAGTAGGGCTACACACGTGCTACAATGGCGCATACAAAGAGAAGCGAACTTGCGAGAGTAAGCGGACCTCATAAAGTGCGTCGTAGTCCGGATTGGAGTCTGCAACTCGACTCCATGAAGTCGGAATCGCTAGTAATCGTAGATCAGAATGCTACGGTGAATACGTTCCCGGGCCTTGTACACACCGCCCGTCACACCATGGGAGTGGGTTGCAAAAGAAGTAGGTAGCTTAACCTTAGGGGGGGCGCTTACCACTTTGTGATTCATGACTGGGGTGAAGTCGTAACAAGGTAACCGTAGGGGAACCTGCGGTTGGATCACCTCCTTAAACTGAAGTGAGATATTGGAAGGTGCAGTGTCCACAACAGATTGTCTGATGAAAATAACGAGCAGAAATACCTTAATAGGCTTGTAGCTCAGGTGGTTAGAGCGCACCCCTGATAAGGGTGAGGTCGGTGGTTCAAGTCCACTCAGGCCTACCAACTCTACTTATCCTTGAAATCTTCGCTGCTGCGTTGCTCATGTGCGTTTGCACACTGCGCTACTCGCAACGAACCTTTCGTCGGCTAAGCGAGTTGGCAGAGGTATGACTGATTTGGGGCTATAGCTCAGCTGGGAGAGCGCCTGCTTTGCACGCAGGAGGTCTGCGGTTCGATCCCGCATAGCTCCACCATTAAAAAGACTTCAGAGCGTATTGGCGACAGTATGCTGCGAAGTATTTGCTCTTTAACAATCCGGAACAAGCTGAAAATTGAAACGACGCAGCTGAACATTACCCGCGAGGGTAATGATTTTGTTGTGTCAGAGTCTCTCAAATAATCGCAGCACGACGTGTTCTCTGTAAGAGGCCCTAGGCCGTACAGAAAGAAACACCTTCGGGTTGTGAGGTTAAGCGACTAAGCGTACACGGTGGATGCCTAGGCAGTCAGAGGCGATGAAGGGCGTGCTAATCTGCGAAAAGCGTCGGCAAGGTGATATGAACCGTTACACCCGACGATACCCGAATGGGGAAACCCAGTGCAATACGTTGCACTATTTCATGGTGAATACATAGCCATGAAAGGCGAACCGGGGGAACTGAAACATCTCAGTACCCCGAGGAAAAGAAATCAACCGAGATTCCCCCAGTAGCGGCGAGCGAACGGGGAGGAGCCCAGAACCATCATCAGTTTGTGTGTCAGTGGAAGCGTCTGGAAAGTCGCGCAACAAAGGGTGATAGTCCCGTACACGAAGATGCACATGCTGTGAGTTCGATGAGTAGGGCGGGACACGAGATATCCTGTCTGAAGATGGGGGGACCATCCTCCAAGGCTAAATACTCCTGACTGACCGATAGTGAACCAGTACCGTGAGGGAAAGGCGAAAAGAACCCCGGCGAGGGGAGTGAAACAGAACCTGAAACCGTGTACGTACAAGCAGTGGGAGCCCCACCACCAAAACACTTCCGGGCCGAGAGGCGATGCGGATGTCGAGGTGACGGTTGTCATCGCGTTTTTTGCGATGAGCAACACACAAAACAAGCCGTGAGTGTTTTGGGGTGGGGTGACTGCGTACCTTTTGTATAATGGGTCAGCGACTTATATTCTGTAGCAAGGTTAACCGAATAGGGGAGCCGCAGGGAAACCGAGTCTTAACTGGGCGTCAAGTTGCAGGGTATAGACCCGAAACCCGGTGATCTAGCCATGGGCAGGTTGAAGGTTGGGTAACACTAACTGGAGGACCGAACCGACTAATGTTGAAAAATTAGCGGATGACTTGTGGCTGGGGGTGAAAGGCCAATCAAACCGGGAGATAGCTGGTTCTCCCCGAAAGCTATTTAGGTAGCGCCTCGTGAACTCATCTGCGGGGGTAGAGCACTGTTTCGACTAGGGGGTCATCCCGACTTACCAACTCGATGCAAACTGCGAATACCGTAGAATGTAATCACGGGAGACACACGGCGGGTGCTAACGTCCGTCGTGAAGAGGGAAACAACCCAGACCGCCAGCTAAGGTCCCAAAGTCATGGTTAAGTGGGAAACGATGTGGGAAGGCCCAGACAGCCAGGATGTTGGCTTAGAAGCAGCCATCATTTAAAGAAAGCGTAATAGCTCACTGGTCGAGTCGGCCTGCGCGGAAGATGTAACGGGGCTAAACCATGCACCGAAGCTGCGGCAGCGAACGTATCACTTAAAACGCTTAACGTGACGGCGAAGCTGGCACGTTCAAGCCACAAAAACGTTGAGTTGGCCTGAGCGCTGACAGACGGCAAGGCGTTTTAAGGATACGTTCGTTGGGTAGGGGAGCGTTCTGTAAGCCGTAGAAGGTGGCCTGTGAGGGCTGCTGGAGGTATCAGAAGTGCGAATGCTGACATAAGTAACGATAATGCGGGTGAAAAACCCGCACGCCGGAAGACCAAGGGTTCCTGTCCAACGTTAATCGGGGCAGGGTGAGTCGACCCCTAAGGCGAGGCCGAAAGGCGTAGTCGATGGGAAACGGGTTAATATTCCCGTACTGGTTGTTACTGCGAAGGGGGGACGGAGAAAGCTAGGTTGGCCGGGCGACGGTAGTCCCGGTTTAAGCGTGAAGGTGGGTGTTTTTGGAAAATCCGGAACACCGTTAACACTGAGGCGTGACGACGAGTCACTACGGTGACGAAGTAACCGATGCTACGCTTCCAGGAAAAGCCTCTAAGCACCAGGTAACAGTCAATCGTACCCCAAACCGACACAGGTGGTCAGGTAGAGAATACTCAGGCGCTTGAGAGAACTCGGGTGAAGGAACTAGGCAAAATGGTGCCGTAACTTCGGGAGAAGGCACGCTGGATTTGGTGAAGTCCCTTGCGGATGGAGCTGAGACCAGTCGCAGATACCAGCTGGCTGCAACTGTTTAATAAAAACACAGCACTGTGCAAACACGAAAGTGGACGTATACGGTGTGACGCCTGCCCGGTGCCGGAAGGTTAATTGATGGGGTCAGCCTTAGGGCGAAGCTCTTGATCGAAGCCCCGGTAAACGGCGGCCGTAACTATAACGGTCCTAAGGTAGCGAAATTCCTTGTCGGGTAAGTTCCGACCTGCACGAATGGCGTAATGATGGCCAGGCTGTCTCCACCCGAGACTCAGTGAAATTGAACTCGCTGTGAAGATGCAGTGTACCCGCGGCAAGACGGAAAGACCCCGTGAACCTTTACTATAGCTTGACACTGAACCTTGAGCCTTGATGTGTAGGATAGGTGGGAGGCTGTGAAGCGTGGACGCCAGTCTGCGTGGAGCCGACCTTGAAATACCACCCTTTGATGTTTGATGTTCTAACGTGGGCCCGTAATCCGGGTTGCGGACAGTGTCTGGTGGGTAGTTTGACTGGGGCGGTCTCCTCCCAAAGCGTAACGGAGGAGCACGAAGGTTAGCTAATCCTGGTCGGACATCAGGAGGTTAGTGCAAAGGCATAAGCTAGCTTGACTGCGAGAGTGACGGCTCGAGCAGGTGCGAAAGCAGGTCTTAGTGATCCGGTGGTTCTGAATGGAAGGGCCATCGCTCAACGGATAAAAGGTACTCCGGGGATAACAGGCTGATACCGCCCAAGAGTTCATATCGACGGCGGTGTTTGGCACCTCGATGTCGGCTCATCACATCCTGGGGCTGAAGTAGGTCCCAAGGGTATGGCTGTTCGCCATTTAAAGTGGTACGCGAGCTGGGTTTAGAACGTCGTGAGACAGTTCGGTCCCTATCTGCCGTGGGCGTTGGAAGATTGAGAGGGGTTGCTCCTAGTACGAGAGGACCGGAGTGAACGCACCACTGGTGTACGGGTTGTGATGCCAATTGCATTGCCCGGTAGCTAAGTGCGGAAGAGATAACCGCTGAAAGCATCTAAGCGGGAAACTTGCCTCGAGATGAGTCTTCCCTGGGACTTCGAGTCCCCTGAAGGGCCGTTGAAGACGACGACGTAGATAGGCCGGGTGTGTAAGCGCAGCGATGCGTTGAGCTGACCGGTACTAATGACCCGAGAGGCTTAACCTTACAACACCGAAGGTGTTTTGAGAGTAGACTCAAAGATAAACGATATTCAGCTTGTTCATGGATTGGTTCTGATGGTTACGGAAGTAACGGTTGGGATAAAATGAATTTGCCTGGCGGCGATAGCGCGGTGGTCCCACCTGACCCCATGCCGAACTCAGCAGTGAAACGCCGTAGCGCCGATGGTAGTGTGGGGTCTCCCCATGTGAGAGTAGGGAACTGCCAGGCATCAAATTAGAAGTAGCAGTGAAATCCAACGGGCAGTTCGCTACTCGATAGAGAGTAGGAAAAAAGCCGAAGGCTTTTAAACGTTGCGCAGCAATGGCCCGTAGGGTGGATCATGAAATGATTCATAAACTGCCAGGCATCAAACACGGATTACCGGGATGACATTCGGTAATCAGGCAAGGGAAAGCTGGCCCGAAAGGGTGGTATCAGGAAGATACACGTAACAGAATCGGTGGAGCGGTAGTTCAGTTGGTTAGAATACCTGCCTGTCACGCAGGGGGTCGCGGGTTCGAGTCCCGTCCGTTCCGCCACCCTATTTAGGGGCGTAGTTCAATTGGTAGAGCACCGGTCTCCAAAACCGGGTGTTGGGAGTTCGAGTCTCTCCGCCCCTGCCAGATAAAAACCCTTCACTTCATCGTGAAGGGTTTTTTGTTTTAATCTTTCGTCTCGCCATTATCCGTTCCATTCTAGCGCTGGCCATGGGTAAACGGAGTCGGCATGCCCGGATTAGCCAGAGCATGCTCAATATCCCCGATAATGCCGTTTATGCTAATTCAATGGGGTTTTTCAGCAACTGCCGAATCAACGCTTGCTGATCGCTGTTTTGCAGCCAAACCGCATAAAACGGACGCACAACGGCCGGCGTATCCCCCAGCACTTTCAAATGCCTGTATTTCTGTGCCCAGTGGCTGGGTAAAAATGCGCAACCGCCGGTCGTCGCCAATAATTTACGCGTCAGATGGGCTGAAGTCGTGGTGAGAACCGGATGCTGTTCGCTCGCCAGCAGGTTATTTTCCTGCTGATGGAAATCAGCCCCCCATTCCAGCTTGATATAAGGCAATTCCTGATTGATTTCATTCGTTGCCGAGGTAAACAGCGAGAGTGAGAAATCACCGAGCAGCTGGCTGGCTAACTCCTCCATTTTGGGCTGTTCCGTGGTAATGAGCAGATCCAACTGGCGTTCATGCAGTTGTTTTACCAGCGAATGGCGCAGGGCGATGCGCGCCTCCAGTTGCAGCAACGGGCGTTGGGCATAAATCGTTTGCAGCCACGGGGTTAAATACGCCTCCCATAGCGACGCGGTGGCCCCGATCGACAGAAGACTATGTTGCTGTGAACGCGCCACCTCTTTTTTAGCCAGCTGCCAGGTGCCGATCAGGCTTTCCGCATAGGGTAAAAGCCGTTCTCCCGCCGGCGTCAGACGGATATTGTTGCGGTGACGGGTGAATAAATTTGCGCCAAGCTGGGTCTCTAATTGACGGATGCGAAAACTGACCGCGGACTGCGTCAGGTAGAGAGATTCTGCGGCGCGACCAAAGTGTCTTGTCCTGCTGACTTCCAGAAAGGTTTTCAGTAATTCGGTATCCACGCCTATCTCCAAAAAAATTTGTCGTGATGATTTAAATGTTTTGTTTTACACATTGTCAAGCCTATCTAATACTCCGCGCCATAAACAGCACGACCATAAAAGAATTAGGAGCGTGTAAGATGGCGGAAAGCTTCTCTACCAGTAATCGTTTTTTTGATAACAAGTTTTACCCACGTGGTTTTTCCCGGCACGGCGACTTTACTATTAAAGAAGCACAACTGTTGGAGCGCCATGGTTATGCTTTTAACGAACTCGATCTGGGTAAACGCGAACCGGTCACTGAGGATGAGGTACAGTTTGTGGCGATGTGCCGCGGCGAACGTAAGGCCGAAACGGATATGGAAAAAATATGGTCCAAGTATATGGATCGTATCCGTCGTCCTAAGCGGTTCCACACGCTGTCAGGCGGTAAGCCGCAAATGGATGCGGTGGAAGAATACATCGAAAGCGACGATTAATAAAAACGGGGCGCAAGCTCAATGCCGATCGTTCAAGGATTGTTGAGCGATCCGCCGGTCGGTGCGAAAAGGGGTCATGGTCTTCCATGAGCCCTTTTTTATTGCGCCGACTGGCGTACCGTCTTCATTTTATTCCAGGTTTTTGTGCAGTTGTATAAGCAGACGATCCATACATCGGTAGTTAAGCGCTTCTGCAAGATGTTTTCTCTGTATATTATCCTGTTCGCCGAGATCGGCGATGGTTCGGGCGACTTTCAGTATTCTGTGCCAGGCGCGGACGGATAATCCCAGTTTACTCATCACCTCTTCCAGATAGGCCGCGTCATCCGATTCCAGCCGGCAATGTTTTTCTACCTCATGGGGATTTAACAGCGCGTTGGTTTTATTGGCCCGCTTAAGCTGCCTCTGCCGTGCGGCCAGAACTCGTTCCCTGACGATCGCGCTGCTTTCCCCCTGATAAACCTGCCGGCGCAATATGCCGGGCGGCAGCAAAGGAACCTCAATCGAAATATCAAAGCGATCCAGAAAGGGACCGGAAAGTTTGCCGAGATAACGTAAAATCTGCCGTGCGGGCAGGCGGTTATGAATGCCCTGATAATGACCGGAAGGGCTGGGGTTCATCGCCGCAACCAGCTGTACCCTGGCTGGATAGCAAACTTTTGCCCGGGTACGGGAGATAATGATTTCTCCTGACTCTAACGGTTCGCGCAGTGAGTCCAGCACGCGGCGCTCAAATTCGGGCAGTTCATCGAGAAACAGCACGCCGTTGTGCGCCAGGGAAATTTCACCCGGTTTAGGCAGCGAGCCGCCGCCGACCAGCGCCGCCATAGAGGCGCTGTGATGCGGCGCCCTGAACGGCCTGGTGCGCCATCGGGTCATGGTGGCGTCGATATTTATCAGGCTATTGATCGCCGCGCTTTCCAGCGCCTCTTCATCGCTCAACGGAGGCATCAGGTTGCCGAGCCGACTGGCTAGCATGGTTTTCCCCGTTCCCGGCGGCCCAAGCAACAGCAGGTTATGTCCGCCGGCCGCCGTGATCTCCAGCGCCCGCTTTGCCTGCTCCTGTCCGATAATATCTTTCAGGTCGGGCTCGTCGTTATTGAACGAGGGGGACTCGGGAATCGTGCTGCAACGCACCAACTCTTCCTCGCCTTGTAAAAACGCGCAAACCTGCAGCAGATGTCCCGCCATCAGCGCTCCTCCCTGCGGGATCAGCGCCATTTCCAGCTTATTGCCGTCCGGCAGGATGAGCTGACGGCCTGATTTTATCGCCTCCAACGCCGCCGGAATGGCGCCGTTGACCGACCGTAGCGCGCCTGAGAGGCCCAACTCGCCGAGAAACTCATAGTGGCTTAGCCTTTCCCCGCGGATTTGCTCCGAGGCCGCGAGAACGGCCAGGGCAATAGGGAGATCGTAACGGCCGCCCTCTTTGGGAAGGTCTGCTGGAGCCAGATTGACCGTAATACGTTTGGCGGGGAATGAGAATCCGCAATTGATAAGCGCGCTGCGTACGCGATCGCGCGCCTCTTTGACGGTGGTTTCCGGCAGGCCAACCAGCGTAAGGGCCGGTAATCCGCTGCTGATGTGCACCTCAATGGACACCTCCGGCGCCTGCACGCCTATCATTGCCCGTGTATAGGTAACTGCCAGTGACATACTGTTCTCCCTTCGATAAGGGAGGCATGATGCGAAATAACGGGTAAGAAAGGGATGAGGGGATGGTGTTTTTGCGCAGTGGTTTTGAAAAATAGTTCCTTTTCGCAATGCATTGCCTGAGGAATGCGTAACCTGTCGCAGAAACGCCTATGGAGCAGGGCGTTATGCGATCTTTACATTGACGTCACGCGGCGGCGAGAGAACTGATATAATCTTCGGACGCCATCCCGGTTGCGCCCGTTTCCCGCGTAACGGTGTTGCCATTAATATACTTATCAATCGCCGAAACGTTTAAATTCCCGGTTGTGCCGACATTAACCTGAATGCCTGCTACCGTAATGATTACATTATATTTTTTAGCAGGGTTTATTCTGAGTTACAGAAAAACACCGAAAAAATTGTTGTCATATCGTGCTGGAATGTGGTAACTCTGTATGTATTCGTTCGACAGTAGATTAATGAACACTCTATTTATGAAAGCTTTCTCCCTAGTGATTAGCCTAGTCGTGATTAGCGTGGTGGTGATTATTATCCCACCGTGCGGGGCAGCACTTGGACGAAGAATGGCTTAGAAATCAGGCCCGAATTCAAGAAAACCCCCGCACCGAAAGGTCGGGGGTTTTTTTTTCGGGCGTAATGTATAACGTAAGGGAGCAGAAAATGGTTAGTGGTACAGAATGCTGTTATTCCCGCAAGATGCTGGAGAAATAACGATGAATGGGGCTCAGTGGGTGGTACAAGCGTTGCGGGCGCAGGGAGTGGACGCCGTTTTCGGTTATCCCGGAGGCGCGATTATGCCGGTCTATGATGCACTTTATGACGGCGGCGTAGAACACCTACTGTGTCGCCATGAGCAAGGCGCCGCCATGGCGGCGATTGGCTATGCCCGCGCAACCGGCAAGGTTGGCGTATGTATCGCCACTTCAGGCCCCGGCGCGACGAACCTGATTACCGGGTTGGCGGATGCGTTGCTGGATTCCGTTCCTATTGTGGCGATCACCGGGCAGGTGGGGTCGGCGCTGATTGGTACCGATGCGTTTCAGGAGATCGACGTACTGGGGTTGTCGCTGGCCTGCACTAAGCACAGTTTCCTGATTGAGTCACTGGAGTCGCTGCCCGAAGTGATGGCCGAAGCTTTCGCCATTGCCGGCAGCGGGCGTCCTGGCCCTGTTCTGATTGATATTCCTAAAGATATTCAACTGGCCGACGGGGATTTCACGCCGTATATTACGCCTGTCGATAACCACGCCGACTTTCCCGCGGCGGATATCGCGCTGGCGCGCGCGATGCTGGCCAAAGCGCAGAAGCCGGTGTTGTACGTTGGCGGCGGCGTGGGTATGGCGCGGGCGGTTCCCGCTTTGCGCGAGTTTATCGCCGCTACCGAAATGCCCTCTGTCGTGACGCTTAAAGGGTTGGGAAGCGTGGATGCCAATCATCCCTGCTATCTGGGTATGATTGGCATGCACGGTACGAAAGCGGCCAACCTGATGGTTCAGCAATGCGACCTGCTGATCGCCGTCGGCGCCCGTTTTGACGACCGGGTGACGGGTAAGCTGAATACCTTTGCGCCCCATGCCGACGTTATCCATATGGATATCGATCCCGCCGAGCTGAGCAAGCTGCGTCAGGCCAACGTGGCGCTGCAAGGAGACCTGAACGCGCTGTTGCCCGCGTTGCAACAGCCGCTGAGTATTGAAGCGTGGCGGCAGCGGGCCGTGATGATGAAAGCCAAATACCCGTGGCGTTACGATCATCCGGGCCAGGCGATTTATGCCCCGGCGTTACTGAAAACGATTTCCGATCGCAAAGCGGCGAATACCGTGGTGACGACGGACGTCGGTCAGCATCAGATGTGGGCGGCTCAGCATATGGCGTTCAGCCGGCCTGAGAATTTCATCACCTCCAGCGGCCTGGGCTCCATGGGATTTGGCGTTCCCGCCGCCGTGGGCGCGCAGGTCGCCCGTCCCGACGATATGGTGATCTGTATTTCGGGTGACGGCTCTTTTATGATGAATATTCAGGAGTTGGGCACCATCAAGCGAAAACGGTTGCCGGTGAAGATCGTGCTGCTGGATAACCAACGATTAGGCATGGTTCGACAGTGGCAGCAGCTGTTTTTTGATCAACGCTATAGTGAAACCAACCTCTCCGATAACCCCGATTTCCTGACGCTGGCAAGCGCTTTTGATATTCCCGGCCAACGCATCACCCATAAAAACCAGATTGACGCTGCGCTGGATGCCCTGTTTAACAGTGAAGGGCCATACCTGCTGCACGTTTCCATCGATGAGTACGAGAATGTTTGGCCGCTGGTGCCGCCCGGCGCCGGTAACGAAACGATGTTAGATAAAACAGAATAATAGCTGGAGAAAACAGAATGACACGCCATCAGCTTTCGATTCAGGCCCGCTTCCGTCCAGAGATTCTGGAGCGTGTACTGCGCGTCGCCCGTCACCGCGGTTTTCAGGTCTGCGCCATGAATATGGCGCAGAGCGCCAATACCAACGATCACATTAATATTGAACTGACCGTTGCCAGTCATCGCCCGATAGATTTATTGTCGGCGCAATTAAGCAAGTTGCTGGATATTGCCTGCGTTGAAATCCAGCCAATGACCGCATCACAACCGTTCAGTGCCTAACACAGAGAGTAAGGAAAATAAAAAATGACCAAGAAAGCCGACTACATTTGGTTTAACGGGGAAATGGTTCCGTGGGCGGATGCTAAAGTTCATGTTATGTCGCACGCCTTGCATTATGGGACGTCGGTATTTGAAGGCGTCCGTTGCTATAACACGCATAAAGGACCCGCGGTGTTCCGTCACCGCGAGCATATGCAGCGCCTGCATGACTCGGCGAAAATTTACCGTATGCCCTTGCAGCAGAGCGTCGACGAACTGATGGAAGCGTGCCGCGCGACGTTACGCAAAAACAACCTCACCAGCGCCTATATTCGCCCGCTGGTGTTTGTGGGCGACGTCGGTATGGGCGTCAATCCGCCGGACGGCTATAAAACCGATGTGATTATCGCCGCCTTTCCGTGGGGCGCCTATCTGGGCGAAGAGGCGCTGGATCAGGGGATCGATGCGATGGTGTCTTCATGGCATCGCGTTGCGGCGAATACCATCCCCACCGCGGCGAAAGCCGGGGGCAACTATCTTTCGTCGCTGCTGGTGGGCAGCGAAGCCCGCCGCCATGGCTATCAGGAAGGGATTGCGCTGGATGTGCACGGCTATGTTTCCGAAGGCGCGGGTGAAAACCTGTTTGAGGTGAAAGACGGCATCATTTTCACCCCGCCGTTTACCTCTTCGGCGCTGCCGGGGATTACGCGCGATGCGATTATCAAACTGGCCAAAGCGTCGGGTTTTGAAGTTCGTGAGCAAGTGCTGTCGCGCGAGTCGCTGTATCTGGCGGATGAAGTATTTATGTCCGGCACCGCGGCGGAAATTACCCCGGTTCGCAGCGTTGACGGCATTCAGGTTGGTATTGGCAAATGCGGCCCGGTAACCAAAAAACTACAACAGGCGTTCTTCGGGCTATTTAGCGGTGAAACCGCGGATAAATGGGGCTGGCTGGATCCGGTAAACCCTTAATCAATACAAGATGACAGACAGAATCAGGTGATGGCGCGCTTCGCCATCGCCCACTAAGTTAATACTGGAGTAAACAAGAGTATGCCTAAGTACCGTTCAGCCACCACCACGCACGGCCGTAATATGGCCGGCGCCCGGGCTCTGTGGCGCGCCACCGGAATGACCGACGACGATTTTGGCAAGCCGATTATCGCGGTGGTTAACTCATTCACGCAGTTCGTTCCCGGCCATGTGCATTTGCGCGACCTGGGAAAACTGGTTGCAGAGCAAATCGAAGCTTCCGGCGGCGTGGCGAAGGAGTTCAATACCATTGCGGTTGACGACGGTATCGCCATGGGGCATGGCGGTATGCTCTATTCCCTGCCTTCGCGCGAGCTGATCGCCGACTCGGTTGAATACATGGTCAACGCGCACTGCGCCGACGCCATGGTGTGTATTTCCAACTGCGACAAAATCACCCCCGGCATGATGATGGCCGCGCTGCGCCTGAACATTCCGGTGATCTTTGTCTCCGGCGGGCCGATGGAAGCGGGGAAAACCAAGCTTTCCAATCAGATCATCAAGCTGGACCTGGTGGATGCGATGATCCAGGGGGCCAACCCCAACGTCAGCGACGCCGACAGCGATCAGATCGAGCGCTCCGCCTGTCCGACCTGCGGTTCCTGTTCCGGTATGTTCACCGCCAACTCGATGAACTGCCTGACCGAAGCATTGGGCCTGTCGCAGCCGGGCAACGGCTCGCTGCTGGCGACCCACGCCGATCGCAAACAGCTGTTCCTCAATGCCGGTACACGCATCGTCGAACTGGCGAAGCGCTACTACGAGCAGGATGACGATCGCGCGTTGCCGCGCAATATCGCCACCAAGGCGGCATTTGAAAACGCCATGACGCTGGATATCGCCATGGGGGGGTCGACCAATACCGTACTGCACCTGCTGGCGTCGGCGCAGGAAGGCGAGGTCGACTTCACGATGGAAGACATCGACCGCCTGTCGCGTAAGGTTCCGCACCTGTGCAAGGTCGCGCCGAGCACGCAGAAATACCATATGGAAGACGTGCACCGCGCCGGCGGCGTGATGGGTATCCTCGGCGAGTTGGATCGTGCCGGCCTGCTGCATCGCGACGTCTATAACGTGCTGGGCAAAACGCTGCCGGAAACGCTCGAAGCCTACGATGTGGTGCTGACGCAGGATGACGGCGTGAAAAAAATGTACTCCGCCGGGCCGGCCGGTATCCGCACCACGCAGGCGTTTTCGCAGGATTGCCGCTGGGATTCGCTGGACGTCGACCGCCGGGAAGGCTGTATCCGTTCCCGTGAGTTCGCCTACAGTCAGGACGGCGGTCTTGCCGTGCTGTACGGCAATCTGGCAGAAAACGGCTGCATCGTGAAGACGGCGGGCGTGGACAAGGGCAGCCTGGTATTCCGCGGTCCGGCGAAGGTTTATGAAAGCCAGGATGATGCGGTAAGCGCGATCCTGGGCGGAAAAGTGGTGGCGGGCGACGTGGTGGTCATTCGCTATGAAGGACCGAAAGGCGGGCCGGGGATGCAGGAAATGCTTTACCCCACCAGCTTCCTGAAGTCGATGGGGCTGGGCAAAGCCTGCGCGCTGATCACCGACGGCCGCTTCTCCGGCGGGACCTCCGGTTTGTCCATCGGCCACGCTTCGCCGGAAGCCGCCAGCGGCGGCACCATCGGCCTGGTGGAAGACGGCGATATGATCGCCATCGATATTCCCGGCCGCAGCATCGTGCTGGACGTGGCGGAAAAAGAGTTGGCGGCGCGCCGTGAAATCGAACTGGCGCGCGGCGACGCGGCCTGGACGCCGCGCAGCCGTGACCGTCAGGTCTCTTTTGCGCTGCGCGCTTACGCCAGTCTGGCAACCAGCGCCGATAAAGGCGCCGTTCGTGACAAGAGCAAGCTGGGAGGCTGATTATCATGGCTGTGTCACAACCTCTTCCCTCCGCGCCCTGTGGCGCGGAGTACTTGAGAGCGATCCTGCGTTCGCCGGTTTATGAAGTCACCCAGGTCACGCCGTTGGAGAAGATGGATAAACTCTCTTCGCGGCTGGGCAACGTCATTCTGGTGAAGCGTGAGGACCGGCATGCGGTGCATAGCTTTAAGCTGCGCGGCGCCTACGCGATGATGGCCGGTCTGACGGACGAGCAAAAATCGCACGGCGTGGTGACGGCGTCAGCCGGCAACCACGCTCAGGGCGTGGCGCTCTCCGCCAGCAAGCTGGGCATCAATTCGCTGATCGTGATGCCGGTGGCGACGGCGGATATCAAAGTCGACGCGGTGCGCGGCTTCGGCGGCGAAGTGCTGCTGCACGGCGCCAACTTCGATGAGGCGAAAGCCAAGGCGATTGAGCTGGCGCAGCAGCAGAAAATGACCTTTCTGCCGCCGTTCGATCACCCGGCGGTGATCGCCGGGCAGGGCACGCTGGCGCTGGAGCTGCTGCAACAGGACGCGCATCTGGACCGGGTTTTTGTGCCGGTCGGCGGCGGCGGTCTGGCCGCCGGGGTGGCGGTGCTGATTAAGCAACTGATGCCGCAAATCAAGGTCATCGGCGTGGAAGCGGAGGATTCGGCCTGCCTGCGCGCGGCGCTGGACGCCGGCCATCCGGTGGATCTGGCGCGCGTGGGGCTGTTTGCCGAAGGCGTGGCGGTCAAGCGCATCGGCGACGAAACCTTCCGTTTGTGCCGCGAGTATCTGGACGATGCGATCACCGTAGACAGCGACGCGATCTGCGCCGCGGTAAAAGATCTGTTTGAGGATGTGCGCGCCGTTGCCGAGCCGTCCGGCGCGCTGGCGCTGGCGGGGATGAAAAAGTACATCCAGCAGCATCAGATCCAGGGCGAGCGGCTGGCGCACGTGTTATCCGGCGCCAACGTTAACTTTCACGGTCTGCGCTATGTTTCCGAGCGCTGTGAACTGGGCGAACAGCGGGAGGCCCTGCTGGCGGTCACCATTCCGGAGAAAAAAGGCAGCTTCCTGACCTTTTGCCAACTGCTGGGCGGCCGTGCCGTTACCGAATTCAACTATCGCTATGCGGATGACCAGGACGCCTGCATTTTTGTCGGCGTGCGTCTGACGCGCGGTCACGCGGAGCGCCAGGAGATCATTGCCGAGCTGTCGGCGGGCGGCTATAAGGTGGTGGATTTATCCGACGACGAAATGGCCAAGCTGCATGTGCGCTACATGGTGGGCGGACGGCCGTCAAAACCCCTGCGGGAGCGGCTGTATAGCTTTGAATTTCCCGAATCGCCGGGCGCGTTGCTGAAGTTCCTGCATACCCTGGGCACCCATTGGAATATTTCGCTGTTCCACTACCGCAGCCACGGTATGGATTTTGGCCGGGTGCTGGCGGCGTTTGAACTGGAAGAGCGCGACCCGTCGTTCGAGCGCCATCTGCAGGAGCTGGGCTATGAGTGTCATGACGAGACCAGTAATCCGTCGTTCCGCTTCTTTCTGGCTGGCTAGCGACTGAATTTGTCTTGCCCGCGCTCCCGATGGCGTTTCATGGTCGGGAGCGTTATCTTTACGTTATTCAACGAGTCATACGGATAATGTAAAACCATGGCAACGCATTTCAACGGCTTTTCCCAGCGGGGATTGACCTTTCTTCAGCAGGTACGCCAATACAACGATAAAGCGTGGTTTGATGAACATCGTGAAATTTACGATCGGCAATTAGTGGCTCCCTTTCGGGCATTGGTTGATGAGCTCAGCCTGACCATGTTGCAGATTGACGATCATTTTGAAACCCGCCCGGCCATCGGCAAAACGCTGTCCCGCATTCACCGCGATACCCGCTTTTCCCATGATAAATCACGCTATCGCAGCCAAATGTGGCTGACGTTCAAGCGCACCCGTAAGGACTGGACGGATGCGCCGGTCTATTTCTTTGAGATAGCGCCGGATTTATGGCGCTATGGCCTGGGGTATTACAGCGCGACGCGCAACACCATGGAGCTGTTCCGCCAAACGCTGCGCGGCAATCCGCAGCGCTTTCTTGCGGCGGCGAGCTGTTTACAGGATCGGTTTAAGCTGGAAGGGGAAAGTTACAAACGTCCGCTGATAAAAGAGCTGCCGCCGGAACTGACCGACTGGTATAACCGCAAATCCTTAGCCGCCATTTGTACCCGCCAGGATATGGAAGCGCTCTTCTCCGCCGAGCTGGCCGCGACCCTGGCGCAGGGTTTTACCCAACTCGAACCGCTCTATCGCTATTTGATGGAAATCGAAACCATGAAAAAAGCCGCGCAGGAAACGCAGGCGTCAGGCGAGCGTTATCTTGGCTGAAACGACCCGTCAGTGCGTCCGGCGGTACTCCCAGGGGGCCTGCGGATAGGGGGGACGCCACAGACCCAGCCGTTGGCGGCGGGCGGCGTTTTCACTGCTCATTAACTGGCGGTCGTTACGGTAGTCTCGGTACACCCACGCGTGGCCGTTGCGCAGCAGATCCAGATTGATATTGTTATTCCGGTAATAGACCGTGCCGAGGTAGCGGCCGTAGCGATCCTTTTCCTCATACTGAATCGTCACCCGTTTTCCGCCGACCCGCCTGTCCAGCGCGCGGCGGGACGCCTTGCCGTACGGTTGGCGATATTCCGGCGCATCAATGCCCAACATGCGGATACGGTAGTCAACGCCGTTGTGGCGCACCAGGAGGGTGTCGCCGTCAACGACTTTCACCACCTTGCCGCTGAGCGTCGCCGCCGGCGCGGGGGCGGAGAACAGCAATATCGCCGCCAGCAAATACGATTTCATCGATACCTTCCTTGTGGCCGAGCGGACAAGATAAATAGCCTACGCCGCGAGGGGGGAAATTTTATGATTTTCCCCGCAGCGTTTCCCAGAACGCGGCGATTAACGGCTCGCTTAGCCGCTTTTTCTGCACGCATACGCCCAGGTCCAGCGGCTCCATCGCATTTTCGGCAAAAACCGAGACGCGGTTGCGCACCGGCTCCGGGCTGTTTTCCAGCACCACGTCCGGGATCAGCGCGATGCCGCAGCCCAGCGCCACCATCGACACCATCGCCTCGTGGCCAGACACGGTGGCGTAAATCTGCGGATTGGCGATATGGCGGCGGCGAAACCACAGTTCGATACGCTTCCGTACCGGCCCGTGTTCCGGCAGAATAAACGGGATTTGCGCCCAGTCGGTGTCGGGCTGCTTCACCTGCGCCTGAACCGGGCAGGGCAGCGCCGGAATAATCAATGACAGCGGGATGCTGCCGATGGGCATAAAGTCCACGCTGGCGGGCAGCGTCTCCGGATGTCCGGCGATACCCAAATCGGCGTCGTTGGATTGTACCTTATCGACGGCGTCGGCGGCGTCGCCGGTGGTCAGTTTAATCTCCACCAGCGGATGCTGGGCGCGGAAGCGATCCAGGATCGGCGGCAAATGGCTGTAGGCGGCGGTGACGGAGCAAAAAATACGCAGTTCGCCGCTTAGCGACGGCCCGCGCTGACCGATAAGGTGCCGCAACTGCTGGTATTGCAGCAGCGTCTGCTGGGCGAACAGTTTCAGATGTTCTCCCGCATCGGTTAGCTGCACGGTGCGGTTATCGCGCTGAAACAGGGTTTGACCGAGGTCTTCCTCCAGCCGTTGAATCTGTCGCGACAGCGTGGAAGGGCTGATATGCATCGCTTTGGCCGTGCGGCCGAAATGGCGGCTTTCCGCCAAATGGAGAAACAATTTGAGATCACGTAAATCCATGCGCGGCGAGCCTCGATTTTATCTTGCAGATCTTGCAATATGACGTTGTTAATATATCAATTTAAGCAACGCATTTCCTGTCATATGATGAGTGCCATCATGGTTTCCCATCTGGCGGGAAACCTTTCCCGAATAACAGACAAACAAAACAGTATACGGAGCATGACATGGCTAACTATTTCAACACATTGAACCTGCGTCAGCAGCTGGCGCAATTGGGTCAGTGTCGTTTTATGGGTCGTGACGAATTCGCCGATGAAGCGGGTTACCTGAAAGGTAAAAAAGTGGTGATCGTCGGCTGTGGCGCCCAGGGGCTGAACCAAGGGCTGAATATGCGTGACTCCGGTCTGGATATCGCTTACGCCTTGCGCCAGGAAGCAATCGCCGAGAAGCGCGCCTCATGGCGTAAAGCCACCGAAAACGGCTTTACCGTCGGCACTTATGAAGAACTGATCCCGCAGGCCGATCTGGTGGTTAACCTGACGCCGGACAAACAGCACTCCGCGGTGGTTCAGGCGGTTCAGCCGCTGATGAAGCAGGGCGCGGCGCTGGGTTACTCCCACGGCTTCAATATCGTTGAAGTGGGCGAGCAGATTCGTAAAGATATCACCGTGGTGATGGTGGCGCCGAAGTGCCCCGGCACCGAAGTGCGTGAAGAGTACAAACGCGGTTTCGGTGTGCCGACGCTGATCGCCGTCCACCCGGAAAACGATCCGCAGGGCGAAGGCATGGCGATCGCCAAAGCCTGGGCCGCGGCGACCGGCGGTCATCGCGCCGGCGTGCTGCAATCCTCTTTCGTGGCCGAAGTGAAGTCCGACCTGATGGGCGAGCAGACCATCCTGTGCGGCATGTTGCAGGCGGGTTCTCTGCTGAGCTTCGACAAGCTGGTGGCTGACGGCGCGGATGCCGCCTATGCGGAAAAACTGGTGCAGTTCGGCTGGGAAACCATTACCGAAGCGCTGAAGCAGGGCGGCATTACGCTGATGATGGACCGCCTGTCCAACCCGGCGAAACTGCGCGCTTATGCGCTGTCCGAACAGCTGAAAGAGATTATGGCGCCGCTGTTCCAGAAACATATGGACGACATCATCTCCGGCGAATTCTCCAGCGGCATGATGGCGGACTGGGCCAACGATGACGTCAAACTGCTGACCTGGCGCGAGGAAACCGGCAAAACGGCGTTTGAAAACGCGCCGCAGTTTGACGGTAAAATCGCCGAGCAGGAATACTTCGACCACGGCGTGTTGCTGATCGCCATGGTGAAAGCCGGGGTTGAGCTGGCGTTCGAAACCATGGTCAGCGCGGGCATCATCGAAGAGTCCGCCTACTACGAATCGCTGCATGAGCTGCCGCTGATTGCCAACACCATCGCCCGTAAGCGTCTGTACGAAATGAACGTGGTGATTTCCGATACCGCCGAGTACGGCAACTACCTGTTCGCCAACGCCGCGGTTCCGCTGCTGCAAGAGAAGTTCATGTCTTCGCTGCAGCCGGGCGATCTGGGTAAAGCCGTTGCGGCCACCGAAGTGGATAACGCCCAGCTGCGCGATGTCAATGAAGCCATCCGCAACCACCCGATCGAAGCGGTCGGCCGTACGCTGCGCGGCTATATGACCGATATGAAACGTATCGCCGTCGCCGGTTAAGTTTACCCCTCGGCTCAATACGTCAAGGCACCGCGTTCGCGGTGCCTCAGGCCATTGACAAAGCTCGTTATTAGGGAGAGCGTGGCGAGGGGCCGTAGCAGCGTAAGCCGCCGGAGCGCCCCTCGGTACGGTAGGCCCGGGTATCGCCGACTTACAGGCGACTTTGTCAGCAATCTCAGGCACCGCGTTCGCGGTGCCTTTTTGTATACAAGAAACGGGCGCGGCGGCGGATCAGACTTCCTTGATGGATCTGAATTCCGTTTCCGCTTGCTGGAAGCGTTCGGTAATCGCCTTGGACGGCGCCCGTCCCAGCAGGCTGACCACAAAGATGGTCACGCAGTTGAACAGGAAGCCGGGGATGATTTCATACAGCCCCAGAAAGCCGTAGTGTTTCCAGATTAGCACGGTGGCCGCGCCGACGATCATGCCGAACAGCGCGCCGTTGCGGGTCATGCGCGGCCACAGCAGCGAGATCAGGATAACCGGGCCGAATGCGGCGCCAAAACCGGCCCAGGCGTAGCTGACCAGCCCCAGCACGCGGTTTTCCGGGTTGGCGGACAGGGCGATAGCGATAACCGCCACCAGCAGCACCATGGCGCGGCCTACCCACACCAGCTCTTTCTGGCTGGCGTTTTTACGCAGGAAGGGTTTGTACAAATCCTCGGTGATGGCGCTGGAGCACACCAGCAGCTGGCAACTGAGGGTACTCATCACCGCCGCCAGGATGGCCGACAGCAATACGCCGGCGATCCACGGATTGAATAACAGCATGGCCAACTCGATAAACACGCGTTCACTGTTCTGCGAAACGTTGCCCGCCTGTTCCGGGTGGTTGGAAAAATAGGCGATGCCGAAGAAGCCGACGGTCACCGCCCCGGCCAGACAGAGGATCATCCAGGTCATGCTGATGCGTCTGGCGCTGTGAATGATGTGGTGGGAATCGGCGGCCATAAAGCGCGCCAGAATGTGCGGCTGGCCGAAATAGCCCAGTCCCCAGCCCATCAGTGAAATAATCGCAATGAAATTCAATCCCTTGAACATATCCAGATTGGCGGGATTTTTCGCTTCGATCACCATCAGCGAGGTATCGATGCCCCCCAGCGCCAGGATCACCATCACCGGCGTCAGGATCAGGGCGAAAATCATCAGGCTGGCCTGTACGGTGTCCGTCCAGCTTACGGCGAGAAACCCGCCGATAAAGGTGTAGGCGATGGTGGCGGCTGCGCCCGCCCACAGCGCGGCGCCGTAGCTCATGTTGAAGGTGCTTTCAAACAGGCGGGCGCCGGCCACCACGCCGGAGGCGCAGTAAATGGTGAAAAAGATCAGAATAACCACCGCGGAGATCACCCGCAGCAGCTTGCTGTTGTCCTCGAAGCGGTGAGTGAAATAGTCCGGCAGGGTCAGCGCGTTGTGGTTGACTTCGGTGTGCACGCGCAAACGGCCGGCCACCCACTTCCAGTTGAGGTAAGCGCCGATGATCAGGCCGATGGCGATCCAGCTTTCGGAAATGCCGGAAATGAAAATCGCCCCCGGCAGCCCCATCAATAGCCAGCCGCTCATATCCGACGCGCCGGCGGAGAGGGCGGTGACCAGGCTGCCCATGCGGCGTCCGCCCAGAATGTAATCGCCGAAATTGTGCGTGGCGCGATAGGCGAACAGGCCGATAAGTACCATCCCGAAAATATACACCAGAAAAGTCACCAGCATTGGTGTGCTCATTGTCATTTCACTCTCCACGTTCGTTATTATTCGCGCACCGTTGTGGTTGCGATAAACCCTGGCTTTCCACTCTGGCCGGAACGGGGCGCAGAGCAGAAGGGATGTGTTATCGGTTGCAATAAGTGCCACTCGTCTTGGCGGCCGTTGGTTATCCTAGTTGAGCGAGTGCGTTACCAACAGGATTTTTAACATATGAATTACATATTTCTCCCTCCACATCACATTTCCCATAATCGGTCCGGCCGCAAATCACACCGGCGATCGCACGTTATAATCCCTTGATAATGATACGGGTAAGAGCTTGTTATACGGGTACTTCTTTTCTTCGCCGGCGGTGCGAGCCGTTTCCCAGCGCGGCGAAATGTTAACAATGGCGAAAATAATTATCTTGTGTACGTCCCTTATTTAACAAGGTTGCACAAAGTTGCAACATGGCCGATATTGACGTGGCCGATATTTACTTTTAATCACTGGAGTGGAGCGAATGGGTTCTACCACGATGGGCGTCAAACTCGACGAGGCAACGCGCGACCGCATCAAGGCTGCTGCGCAGCGCATCGATCGCACGCCGCACTGGCTGATCAAACAGGCCGTTTTCAACTACCTCGAACGCCTGGAAAGCGACGCCGATACTCCTGAGATACCGCAATCGGCCACGTCCGGCCACATTGAAGCGGAAGAGATTATGCCGCAATCTCAGGAAGAAGAAACCCATCAACCGTTTTTGGATTTTGCCGAACAGGTTTTGCCCCAGTCGGTGATTCGCGCCGCCATCACCGCCTCCTACCGCCGTCCGGAAACGGAACTGGTGCCGATGTTGCTTGAACAGGCGAAACTTCCCGACGAAATGGCGCAATCTACCCATAAAATGGCCTATCGCCTCGCCGAGCGGCTGCGCGGGCAAAAAGGGGCCGCCGGCCGTGCAGGCATGGTGCAGGGGCTGCTACAGGAATTTTCGCTCTCCTCTCAGGAGGGCGTGGCGCTGATGTGCCTGGCCGAAGCCTTACTGCGCATTCCGGACAAGCCGACCCGCGATGCGCTGATCCGCGACAAAATCAGCGGCGGAGACTGGCACGCCCATCTCGGCAACAGCCCGTCGCTGTTCGTCAACGCCGCCACCTGGGGGCTGCTGTTTACCGGCAAGCTGGTCGCCACCCATAACGAAGCCAACCTGTCGAGCTCGCTTAACCGCATCATCGGCAAACGCGGCGAACCGCTGATCCGCAAAGGGGTGGATATGGCGATGCGCCTGATGGGGGAGCAGTTCGTCACCGGCGAAACCATCGCCGAGGCGCTGGCGAACGCCGGCAAGCTGGAAGCGCAGGGATTCCGCTACTCCTACGATATGCTGGGCGAAGCCGCGCTGACGGAAAAAGACGCCGCGGCTTACCTGGTCTCCTACCAACAGGCGATCCACGCCATCGGCAAAGCCTCCAACGGGCGCGGAATCTATGAGGGGCCGGGCATTTCCATCAAGCTCTCCGCCCTGCATCCCCGCTATAGCCGGGCGCAGTACCAGCGCGTGCTGGATGAGCTATACCCGCGTCTGCTGTCGCTGACGTTGCTGGCCCGCCATTACGATATCGGTATCAATATCGACGCGGAAGAGGCCGATCGGCTGGAGATTTCCCTCGATCTGCTGGAAAAACTCTGTTTCGAACCGCAGCTCGCCGGCTGGAACGGCATCGGGTTTGTTATTCAGGCCTATCAGAAGCGCTGTCCGTTCGTTATCGACGCCCTGATCGACATGGCGCAGCGCAGCCGCCGGCGGCTGATGATCCGCCTGGTGAAAGGCGCCTACTGGGACAGCGAAATCAAATGGGCGCAGGTGGACGGTCTGGAAGGCTATCCGGTCTATACGCGCAAGGTCTATACCGATGTCTCCTATCTGGCCTGCGCGCGTAAGCTGCTGGCGGCGCCGAATCTGATTTATCCCCAGTTCGCCACCCACAACGCCCACACCCTGAGCGCCATTTATCACCTGGCCGGCAACAACTACTACCCCGGCCAGTATGAGTTCCAGTGCCTGCACGGCATGGGTGAACCGCTGTATGAGCAGGTGGTGGGGAAGGCGGCGGACGGCAAACTGAACCGTCCGTGCCGCATCTACGCCCCGGTAGGTACCCATGAGACGTTGCTGGCCTATCTGGTGCGCCGCCTGCTGGAAAACGGCGCCAATACCTCTTTCGTCAACCGTATCGCCGACGCCGGCCTGCCGCTGGAAACGCTGGTGGCCGATCCGGTCAGCGATGTTGAAGCGCTGGCCGAGGCGGAAGGGCGTATCGGCCTGCCCCATCCGCGCATCCCGCTGCCGCGCCGGCTGTATGGCGACGGGCGCCCCAATTCCAGCGGGCTGGATTTGTCGAATGAGCACCGCCTTGCGTCCCTGTCCAGCGCGCTGCTGACCAGCGCGGCGCAGCCGTGGGAAGCGGGGCCGCTGATGGCCGACGAGTCTGAGCCGGGCGAGGCGCAGCCGATCGTCAACCCGGCGGACTCCGGCGATATTGTCGGCTATGTGCGCGAGGCCGGCGAAGCGGATGTCGAACGGGCGCTGGACGCCGCGCTAAACGGCGGCGCCATCTGGTTTGCCACGCCGCCGGCGGAGCGGGCGGCGGTGCTGAATAACGCGGCCTCGTTGATGGAGAGCCAATTGCAGCATCTGCTGGGGCTGCTGGTGCGCGAAGCGGGTAAAACCTTCGACAATGCGATAGCGGAAGTGCGTGAAGCTGTTGATTTTCTACGTTATTACGCCAATCAGACGCGCGATTCGTTCGCCAATGAGACTCATCGGCCGCTGGGGCCGGTGGTCTGTATCAGCCCGTGGAACTTTCCGCTGGCGATTTTTACCGGTCAGGTGGCGGCGGCGCTGGCCGCCGGCAATAGCGTGTTGGCCAAACCGGCGGAACAAACGCCGCTGATCGCCGCCCAGGCGGTGCGTATCCTGCTGGAGGCGGGGGTGCCCGCCGGGGTGCTGCAACTGCTGCCGGGACGGGGCGAAACCGTCGGCGCGGCGCTGGTCGACGACAGCCGGATCCGCGGCGTGATGTTTACCGGCTCGACGGCGGTCGCCGGTTTGTTGCAGCGCAGCATCGCCGGGCGTCTCGATGCGCAGGGGCATCCCATCCCGTTTATTGCCGAAACCGGCGGGCTGAACGCGATGATTGTCGACTCGTCCGCGCTGACGGAACAGGTGGTGACCGACGTTATCGCCTCGGCTTTCGACAGCGCCGGCCAGCGTTGTTCGGCGCTGCGGATATTGTGTATCCAGGAGGACGCGGCGGAGCATACCTTGCAGATGCTGCGCGGCGCGATGGCCGAATACCGCATGGGGAATCCCGAACGCCTCTCCACCGATATCGGGCCGCTGATCGACGCGGATGCCCGGCAGGCCGTCGAACGGCATATTCAGGCCATGCGGGCCAAAGGGCGCACGGTATTCCAGGCGGCGCGGCCGGAGGAGCGCCGGGAGTGGCAGCGCGGCACCTTCGTCAAGCCGACGCTGATTGAGCTGGAGAGTTTTGACGAATTGGAGCAGGAGGTATTCGGGCCGGTGTTGCATGTGGTGCGCTATCAGAGTCAGAACCTGAACGCGCTTATCGGGCAGATTAACGCGGCCGGCTACGGCCTGACGCTGGGCCTGCATACGCGCATTGATGAAACCATCGCCCGCGTGACCGGGGAAGCCCGCGTGGGGAATCAGTACGTCAACCGCAATATGGTGGGCGCGGTGGTGGGCGTTCAGCCGTTTGGCGGGGAGGGATTATCGGGCACCGGGCCGAAAGCGGGCGGGCCGCTGTATCTGTACCGCCTGCTGTCGCATCGCCCGGACGAGGCGGTGGCGCGGTGGCTGGCCGGACAGGATGGCGGCCAAACGGCGGATACCGCCGCGCGGGCGGCGTTGCAGGACGCGTTGCGGGCGTTTGAACAGTGGGCGCGGGACGAACAGCGCGACGATCTGGCCGCCCTTTGCCGGCGCTACGGCGAGAGCGGACTGGGCGGCACGACCTATCTGCTGCCGGGGCCGACTGGGGAGCGCAACAGCTATACGCTGGTGCCGCGCGAATGGGTGTTATGTCTGGCGGATGACGATCAGGATGCGCTGACGCAGCTCGCCGCCGTGCTGGCCGTCGGCGGCCGCGTCCTGTGGGTGGAGTCGACGGCGGGAAGAGGGTTGCACCGGCGTTTACCGCAGGCCGTGCAGTCGCGCATTCGCTTCAGTGACGACTGGCGGCAGGCGGAGCCGGCGTTTGACGCGGTGATCTATCACGGCGACGCCGATCGGCTGCGCCAGTTGAGCCAGCAATTGGCCGAGCGCGAGGGGCCGATCGTTTCCGTACAGGGATTTGCCCGCGGCGAGAGCGGAATTCTGCTGGAGCGGTTGCTGCATGAGCGGGCGCTGAGCATCAATACCGCCGCCGCCGGCGGCAATGCCAGCCTGATGACCATTGGCTAGGTCCGGGAGCTCTCGCGCCGGCTTTCTGCTACAATCGCCGTTCGTTTGATGAGTGAGCAATATCGTTATGCGTTTAAACCCCAGCCAACAACATGCTGTCGAATTCGTTACCGGCCCTTGTCTGGTGCTGGCGGGGGCCGGTTCGGGCAAGACGCGCGTCATCACCAATAAAATCGCCCATTTGATCCGCCAGTGCGGCTATCAGCCTCGGCACATCGCCGCGGTGACCTTCACCAACAAAGCGGCGCGCGAGATGAAAGAGCGGGTGGCGCAAACGCTGGGACGCAAGGAAACCCGCGGGCTGACCATCGCCACCTTCCATACGCTGGGTCTGGAGATCATCAAGCGGGAGTATGCGGCGCTGGGGATGAAAGCCAACTTTTCCCTGTTTGACGATCAGGATCAGATGGCCTTGCTGAAAGATCTGACCGAGCAGTGGCTGGAAAATGATAAAACGCTGTTGCAGCAGTTGACGTCAACGATCTCGAACTGGAAAAACGATCTTATCGATCCCGCCGGCGCGGCGTCAACGGCGCGTTCCGAGCGCGACCGGCTGTTTGTCCATTGCTACGCGCTGTACCACGACCATCTGCGCGCCTGCAACGTGCTGGATTTCGACGATCTTATCCTGCTGCCCACGCTGTTGCTTAAACGGAATGACGAGGTGCGTGAACGCTGGCAGAACCGCCTGCGCTATCTGCTGGTGGACGAATACCAGGACACCAACACCAGCCAGTATGAGCTGGTCAAATTGCTGGTAGGCAGCCGCGCCCGCTTTACCGTGGTGGGGGACGACGATCAGTCGATTTACTCCTGGCGCGGGGCGCGGCCGCAGAATCTGGTGCTGTTGCAGCAGGATTTCCCCAGGCTGGAAGTGATCAAGCTGGAGCAGAACTATCGCTCCTCGGGGCGGATCCTCAAGGCGGCCAATATCCTGATAGCCAATAACCCGCACGTGTTTGAAAAGCGCCTGTTCTCCGAGCTGGGCTATGGCGACGAATTAAAAATCATCACCGCCAATAACGAAGACCACGAAGCCGAACGGGTGGTCGGCGAGCTGATTGCGCACCATTTTATCAAGAAAACCGAGTATCGCGACTACGCCATTCTGTATCGCGGCAATCATCAGTCCCGGCTATTTGAAAAAATGCTGATGCAGAACCGCATCCCTTATCGCATTTCCGGCGGCACCTCATTTTTTTCCCGTCCTGAAATCAAGGATCTGCTGGCCTATCTGCGCGTCTTGACCAATCCGGACGACGACAGCGCTTTCTTGCGCATCGTCAATACGCCCAGACGCGAGATTGGCCCGGCGACGTTGAAGAAGCTGGGGGAGTGGGCCAACCAGCGCAATAAAAGCCTGTTCAGCGCCAGTTTTGATTTGGGATTAAGCCAGTCCCTGACCGGGCGCGGGCTGGAGTCTCTGCAACGCTTTACCCAGTGGATGGCGGAGGTCGCCCGGCGGGCGGAGTCTGAACCGATAGCGGCGGTTCGCGACCTGATCCACGGGCTGGACTACGAAAGCTGGCTGTACGAAACCTCGCCCAGCCCCAAGGCGGCGGAAATGCGCATGAAAAACGTCAATCAGCTGTTTAGCTGGATGACGGAAATGCTGCAAGGGTCGGATCTGGATGAGCCGATGACGCTGACCCAGGTGGTGGCGCGCTTTACCCTGCGGGATATGATGGAGCGGGGGGAAAATGAGGAAGAGCTGGATCAGGTGCAGTTAATGACGCTGCACGCGTCAAAAGGTCTGGAGTTTCCCTACGTTTTTCTGGTGGGCATGGAGGAAGGGCTGTTGCCGCACCAGAGCAGCATTGATGAAGATAATGTCGATGAGGAGCGCCGTCTGGCGTACGTCGGCATTACCCGCGCGCAGCGGGAGCTGATCTTTACCCTGTGCAAAGAGCGGCGCCAGTACGGGGAACTGGTGCGTCCGGGACCCAGCCGGTTCCTGCTTGAGTTGCCGCAGGACGACCTGATCTGGGAGACGGAGCGCAAGGTGGTCAGCCCACAGGAGCGGATGCAGAAGGGGCAAAGTCATCTGGCGAATATCCGTGAGCAGTTGGCGAAAGCGAAAGCAAGCAAGTGACGGTCAGGGCGGGGGGAGCCCGCCCTGTTCCGGTTTACGGATTGATAGCTTTACCGTCGACGCTCACATTTTCCGTGGCGCTGAAATTCCACGGCGCGTCGCCATCGCGCAGCCGGCTGAATACCACGCCATCGAACCGGCTGTTGCGTAAGTCGCCGATCGCCGTCGGCGGAACATTCTCCAGCTTGACGTTAGCGAAGTGGATGTCGCTGTGCCAGGCGTTTTTCGCGCTGTTCCCTTTGATTTCAATGGACGGAGAGTTACCCGTCGTGCCTTGTACCGTGACATTTTTTATCAGGAAATCATGGAACCGGGCGGGCGTCGTTGACGGCGGATAATCAATTTTCGCATTGACATCGGAGTAGCTCAGCGTGATCACCACCGCCTGTTTGGCGATATCCTTCATGGCGTTGTTGCGGAACAGAATATTGCGCGCGCCGCCGCCGATATCGGTGGTGCTTTTCGCCCGTAAACCGACGTCGGTCAGATACATGACGTTGTTTTCCGCGATGATATTTTCAATCCCGGCGCCGGTGTGGCTGCCGGTCACGATGGCGCCGTGCCCCATGCGGAAATAGTTATTGAACAGCCAGGCGCCGTTCATGGCTTCCTGCCGGCGGGCTTTTTCTCCCGTCCCGGCGGCGAAGTTGATGCAGTCATCGCCGGTGTCGAAAAAGTTATTGAATACCATTACGTTTTTGCTATTGCCGAATTCGATGCCGTCGCCGTTGTTGGCGTCATAGGTTTGATGGATCAAACCGTTTGCCACCACGTTATGGTTTTCCAGATTCATGATCCCGTGAAACGCCGGGTTGCGCACCGTAAAGTCGGCCAGATAGACATTTTCCACGCCGCGCAGGGTGATCAGGCTGGAGCGCCGTTGTCCGTAGGCGGTTTTGAGGTCCATTCCGCCGGCGACGGCCTGCTCGACCTGATGTTTAGCCAGGACGCCGTCTTCGTGTACCTTACTGTTTTTACTGGCGACGTACTGCGGCAACGTCCCGCCTAATTCGTCCTTTATTTCACCTTTTGCGGTTCGCCGCCAGCCGTTGCCGTCGATCATCCCTTTGCCGACGATGCGAATATTGCGAAACGTGCCGGGGTGCGAACTTTCGGCATCGATGGCATTAATCAACGACGCCGGGCGTTCGGTGGTGGAGTAAGGATAGAGCCGATAACCGGCCGGATAGTCGGCGGGATTATCCGAGCCCAGCAGAACGGCGCCGTCTTGCAGATTCAGCGTCATATCGCTTTTTAACCACAGCGCGCCGGTCTTGTAAATCCCGCGGGGAACATCGACCCGGCAACCGGGTTTACAGGCATCGATGGCCTGCTGGATCGCTGCGGTATTCAGCGTGTTACCGTCCGCTTTGGCGCCAAATTCATTAATATTCACCACCTGGGGGAAGACGGCGGTTTTCGCGCTCACGATATTGCTGGCGGCGGAAAGCGAGCCGTCCTCATAGACCGCTTTGACGGTGAAGCGGTATTCGGTGCCGGGTTGCAGCCCTTCAGCCTTAAAATTGTGTATCGCAATCTTATGATGAAAAGCGCGTTCGTCGCCGGCGTAAAATGCATTGATATAGGGCTTGGCCGGAGAGTGTCTATCGTTGTTCCGGCTGGCGAGTCCCAGGGATTTTCCATCCTGGTAAAGGTGATAATCAACAATATCGCCCTTTTCTTCCGGGGCTTCCCATACCAGAACGATGCTGCGATCGTCATAGGCCAGGGTGGGAACCTGCAAATTTTGCGGCGCCGGCGGCGAGGCTGCCGCAACAAGGGTAATCGGCGCGGCGGTCAGGCTTAATATCGCGGCAAACATACCGCACCGGTAACGGATAGAAGATCGCATGTTTATCCTTCCTCAGAGTGTATCGGGTTAAGGTTATTAGCCTTACAGAGGGAATGGCTATTTTATTTTTATAAAAGAAACGATGTTTTATAAAAATAAACCCAATGTTTCTTTTTGTACCTGAAGGGGATCACAGAACAACGGGCGAGAGTGCAAACGGAGAGGTTAATACGGGCGGACGAAGTCACAACCCGTTGAGATTAAATGGGGTTCTCTTCCAGAATCAACGGCCAGTGAACATAGCTTTGCCAGCGGCTTTCCTGTTCCAGCGCTTCCGCCCGCAGCGGATGCCGCGCCATCCAGCCGGCGGGCAGTGTAACGTGCAAGCCGTCGCTGGAGATATCCACCCGCAAGCGTATCGCGGGGAGGGTATCGTCGCGGCGGCGGCTGGCGAAAATAATCGCCAGACGCAGCAAACGGCACAGGCGTTGCGCCTGGATTGCCGGCAACGCGTTTTGCTGGCTCAGCGGCATCAGATCGACGGGGTTGCTCTGGTTTTGCAGCAGGGTGGCCAACAGTTTCTTTTGCGCGGGAGTAAAACCGGGAAGATCGCTATGGCGGATCAGATAGGCCGCATGCTGCGGCGACTGGCGAAAATCGATACTCAGACCAATTTCGTGTACCAGACAGGCATTATGCAGAAGCTCGCGACATCGGTCGTCCAACTGCCAGTCCCGGGCGACCTGCCTCAGGAAAGTATCGGCCACCGCGCTTACCCGTTCGGCCTGTTCGACGTCCAGCAGATAGCGGCGTTGCAGATGGTGCAGCGTGCGATGACGAATGTCCCGCTCAATCGGCAAATGCAGCATGCCGTAGACCAGACCCTCGCGCAGCGCGCCGCCGGCCAGCGTCATGCAGTTAATTTCGAGCTCATGAAAAACCGCCAGCAGAATGGCCAGCCCGCTGGGGAAAACCAGCGCCCGTTCCAGCGTCAGCCCTTCAATTTCCAGCTCCTCCAGCTTACCGCATTGGATCGCATGCTGTTTCAACTGCTGAAGCTTCGCCAGGGTAATATATTCATCCATCCCCTGGGCGACCATAATTTCCTGTAACGCCTGTACGGTGCCCGACGCCCCGACGCAGATCTGCCAACCCTGTTCACGCAGGGACGCCGCAACCGGCCGCAACATGTCGCGGGCGGCCTGTTCGGCGCGCTCGAAATTGCCGCTTTCCAGATGGCGATCGCCGAAGTAGCGCTCCAGCCAGGTTACGCACCCCATGGGCAGGCTGATTAACCGCGTGGCCTGCGCGCCGGTGCCGGCGGCCAGTTCGGTGCTGCCGCCGCCGATATCGACCACCAGACGTTTTTCCGGGCCGCCGGTGGTATGGGCTACGCCCTGATAGATAAGCCGGGCTTCTTCTTCGCCGCTGATAACCTGCACCGGCAGGCCCAGTATGCGACTGGCCTGTTGCAGGAATTCGTCGGCATTGGTGGCCAGCCGCAGGGTGGCGGTGGCGACGACGCGCACCTGCTCGCGCGGGATATCCTGCAGACGCTCTGCAAAGAGCTGCAGGCAGTGCCAACCTCGCTGCATCGCTTCCGGCGATAGCCGGTGCTGCTTATCCAGCCCGGCCGCCAGGCGGACTTTGCGCTTTACTTTCGCCAGCGTCTGAATACTGCCCGCGGCTTCCCTGACGACCAGCATATGAAAGCTGTTGGAGCCGAGATCGACGGCGGCATAAAGTGAAGAAGAGCTGGGCATTGGCGATCAACCCGGCCGTTTACGAGTATTGCGCGGCGGGCCGCTGCGGCGCGGCGAGTTGTGCCTGCGCGGGCCGCCATTGGAACGCGGAGGCCGCGTTAAACGCTTCGGCGCCGGCAAATCGTTAAGCAGCGCGTCGCTGTTGTATTTACTGACCGGAATGCCGTGGCCGATATAAGTTTCAATGGCCGGCAGGTTCAGCGCATATTCCTCGCAGGCCAGGCTGATGGAGAAGCCGCTTTCGCCTGCGCGGCCGGTGCGGCCGATACGGTGAACATAGTCTTCGCAATCATCCGGCAGATCGTAGTTGAAGACATGGGTCACCAACGGAATGTGCAGGCCGCGCGCCGCGACGTCGGTGGCGACCAGAATGTCCAGATTGCCATTGGTGAAATCATCCAGAATGCGCAGGCGTTTTTTCTGCGCCACGTCGCCGGTCAACAGACCGACGCGGTGGCCGTCGGCGGCCAAATGGCCCCAGATATCTTCGCAGCGGTGTTTGGTATTGGCGAAAATGATGCAGCGATCCGGCCACTCTTCCTCAAGAAGCGTTTGCAGCAGGCGCATTTTTTCTTCATTGGACGGATAAAACAGCTCTTCGGTGATGCGGTGGCCGGTTTTTTGGTCCGGTTCGACTTCCACGTATTCCGCATTGTTCATCTGTTCGAAGGCCAGTTCGCGCACGCGGTAGGAGAGCGTGGCGGAGAAAAGCATGTTCAGGCGCTGGGTAACGGGCGGCATGCGGCGGAACAGCCAGCGAATATCCTTGATAAAGCCGAGGTCGTACATGCGGTCGGCTTCATCGAGAATAACGACCTGGATGGCGCCCAGATTAATATGGTTCTGTTTGGCGTAGTCGATCAGGCGACCTGTGGTGCCAACCAGAATATCGACGCCGCTTTCCAGCACCTTGAGTTGTTTATCGTAACCGTCGCCGCCGTAGGCGAGACCGAGTTTTAATCCGGTCTGACGGGAAAGCGCTTCCGCGTCGGCGTGAATCTGTACGGCTAATTCACGGGTCGGCGCCATAATCAACGCCCGCGGTTGATTGGTCTGACGCTCCGCGTTGGCGGGGTGTGAAAGCAGATAATGGAAAGTAGACGCCAAAAAAGCCAGCGTCTTGCCGGTACCGGTTTGCGCCTGACCCGCGACATCACGTCCTGACAAAGCCAGGGGTAATGTTAACGCCTGAATCGGCGTACAGTTATGAAACCCTTTACTTTCAAGAGCTTCTATAACCTGCGGGTGCAGGGCGAAGTCGGAAAACTTCTGTTCGGTTAAGTGTGTTTTGCTCATAGTGTGGTAGAATATCAGCTAACTATTGCTTTACGAAAGCGTATCCAGTGAAATAAAGTCAACCTTATTGTTGGTTAATCTACACCAACAAGGTTGAGATAATCCTGTGGAGTAAAACATGAGCGATAAAATTATTCACCTGACTGACGGCAGTTTCGATACGGAAGTATTGCAGGCTGAGGGCGTAACCCTGGTTGATTTCTGGGCTGAGTGGTGCGGTCCCTGTAAAATGATCGCTCCTATTCTGAATGAGATCGCCGAGGAGTTCGACGGTAAATTGACCGTCGCCAAACTCAACATTGACGAGAACCCGGCCACCGCGCCGAAATACGGCATCCGCGGTATTCCCACGCTGCTGCTGTTCAAGAACGGCGAAGTCGCGGCAACCAAAGTGGGCGCCTTGTCCAAAGGGCAACTGAAAGAGTTCCTGACCGCTAATTTGTAAATCCCCATGGGGGCAATCGGCCAATGAGCAATTCTCATATTGACCGCTTGCCGCCCGTCGTGAAGCGTGCTAGATTCGTCAACACTGCATATCGTACTTACCTATGTTTAAGCCCTTAAGCTTAAGCCTGAAAGTTTGAGTCTAAAGCATTACTCTGTGTCAAAATCGGAAAGTCATTGATTTACAAAAAATGTTCGTCATCCGATTTGGGCAATCTAATAGTTTTAAAATAATTGGTTTTATGTGTCTTCGATCTCTTGCCGTCGTTTTGTGCAGATTCTGCGCCTCTTAAGTGTGAAACAAAACAGGTACTCAGCGATTGAAGGCCGTTATAGAGGCACGGATGATCCTGCCATACCATTCACGTTACTAGTTCGAGATTTACCCCGAGTTTAAGAACCCACCACTATGAATCTTACCGAATTAAAGAATACGCCAGTTTCCGAGTTAATTACTCTTGGCGAAAATATGGGGCTGGAAAACCTGGCCCGCATGCGCAAACAGGACATTATCTTCGCCATTCTGAAACAGCATGCTAAAAGCGGCGAAGATATTTTCGGCGACGGCGTGCTGGAAATATTGCAGGATGGATTTGGTTTCCTCCGTTCAGGAGACAGCTCCTACCTCGCCGGTCCTGATGATATCTACGTTTCCCCCAGCCAGATTCGCCGTTTCAACCTTCGTACCGGTGATACCATTTCCGGCAAGATCCGCCCGCCGAAAGAAGGCGAACGCTACTTTGCGCTGCTGAAAGTCAATGAAGTCAACTACGATAAGCCTGAAAACGCCCGCAACAAGATCCTGTTTGAAAACCTTACCCCTCTGCATGCGAACTCCCGCCTGCGTATGGAGCGCGGTAACGGCTCAACCGAAGACTTGACCGCCCGCGTACTGGATCTGGCATCCCCCATCGGCCGCGGCCAGCGCGGACTGATCGTGGCGCCGCCGAAAGCCGGTAAAACCATGCTGTTGCAGAACATTGCGCAAAGCATCGCCTATAATCATCCCGACTGCGTGCTGATGGTGCTGCTGATTGATGAACGTCCGGAAGAAGTGACCGAAATGCAGCGTCTGGTGAAAGGCGAAGTGATTGCCTCTACCTTTGACGAGCCGGCCTCCCGCCACGTTCAGGTCGCCGAAATGGTGATCGAAAAAGCGAAGCGTCTGGTCGAGCATAAAAAAGACGTCATCATTCTGCTGGACTCCATCACCCGTCTGGCGCGCGCCTACAACACCGTGGTGCCGGCGTCGGGCAAGGTGCTGACCGGTGGTGTGGACGCCAACGCCCTGCATCGTCCCAAACGTTTCTTCGGCGCGGCGCGTAACGTTGAAGAAGGCGGTAGTTTGACTATCATTGCCACAGCGCTGGTGGATACCGGTTCCAAGATGGATGAAGTGATTTACGAAGAGTTCAAGGGCACCGGTAACATGGAACTGCATCTGGCGCGTAAGATCGCTGAAAAACGCGTTTTCCCGGCCATCGACTACAATCGTTCCGGTACGCGTAAAGAAGAGTTGCTTACCACGTCTGAAGAACTGCAGAAGATGTGGATTTTGCGTAAAATTATCCACCCCATGGGTGAGATTGACGCGATGGAGTTCCTGATTAACAAGTTGGCGATGACCAAAACCAACGATGAATTCTTCGATATGATGAAGCGTTCATAAATCACGGATGAACTCGGGGAACGCCACGCTGGGTCGTGGCGTTTTTTATATTTGTGCGTCCAACATGGTTATGCAGCGCGTTAATCTTATAAATATAGCGTTCTTGTATGCCGTCCAATAGACTGGTAGTGCTGTGAGCTGGCATATACCGCGAGGACGACGGGACTCAAGGCGTAAACCGAGCGTATATCAGCAGCCACGGCGCAGCCAGAAGCTGTGAACGGTGAATTTACTCACGATGAGTATCGAATTATTAATCATTTTTCTGTTTTCTCTGTGCTTCCTGTTTATTGCTCGCCAGGTAGCGAGAAAAATAGGATTTGTCGATCGCCCCAATTACCGTAAACGGCATCAGGGACTGGTTCCGCTTGTCGGCGGAATCTCGGTGTACGCCGGGATTTGCTTTACCTACCTGATCACCGATCAATACATCCCCAATTTCCGTCTCTACCTGCTTTGCGCCGGCGTGCTGGTGTTGGTCGGCGCGCTGGACGATCGCTTTGATGTCAGCGTGAAAATCCGTGCGGTCGTCCAGGCGTGCGTGGCGGTTATCATGATGGCGTTCGCCGGCCTCTCTTTGCATAATCTCGGTCATATTTTCGGTCCGTGGCAAATGGAGCTGGGGCCGTTTGGTTATCTGGTGACGCTGTTCGCCGTCTGGGCCGCCATCAACGCTTTCAATATGGTGGATGGCATCGACGGCCTGCTGGGCGGATTGTCCTGCGTTTCATTTGGCGCGCTGGGCATACTGCTGTATCACAGCGGCCATGCCAATCTGGCGCTGTGGTGTTTCGCCATGATTGCCGCCACCCTGCCTTACATCCTGCTTAATCTGGGCGTTTTCGGTAAACGCTATAAGGTTTTCATGGGGGATGCCGGGAGTACCATGATTGGCTTTACGGCTATCTGGATCCTGATCCAGACCACCCAGGGACAACAGCATCCGGTCAATCCGGTCACCGCGTTGTGGATTATCGCCATTCCGCTGATTGATATGATTGCCATCATGTATCGCCGCCTGCGTAAAGGGATGAGCCCGTTTTCGCCCGATCGCCAGCATATCCACCACATAATGATGCGGGCGGGGTTTACTTCCCGGCAGGCTTTTGTGCTGATCACGCTGGCGGCGGGGCTGCTGGCCGCCATCGGCGTGTTGGGGGAGTATCTCCCTTTTGTTCCTGAATGGGTTATGTTGGCATTGTTCTTGCTTGCATTCTTGCTGTATGGCTACTGCCTGAAACGCGCGTGGCGCGTCGCCCGCTTAGTGAAGCGCATCAAACGTCGCATACGGCACGCCGACGAGCAGAAGCCGTCGTCTTGACCAAATAATTTTGGGGAAGTAATGAAATCAGAGAATCGCTCCACCGGCAATGCGTTAGTTGATAATGAGCTGGATATCCGCGGTTTATTCCGCACGCTGTGGCGTGGGAAGCTCGGCATCCTGTCTATTGCCCTGTTGTTTAGCGTTAGCGCGCTACTCTATTCCTACCTGGTAACGCCGCAATGGAGTGCGACGGCGATTACCGATAAGCCGACGGTCAACATGCTGGGCGGATACTACTCGCAGCAGCAGTTTCTGCGTAACCTGGATGCCAAATCTTTCGCTACGCCGCAGCCTGAGCAGCCCTCCATCTCTTCGGCGGCTTACGATGAATTCATCATGCAATTAGCGGCTTACGATACCCGCCGCGATTTCTGGCTGCAGACCGACTATTATAAACAGCGTCAGGAGGGGGATGCCAAAGCCGATGCCGCCCTGCTGGATGAGCTGGTGAACAATATTCAGTTTACGCCGCGCGACGACGCCAAGAAGACCAATGACGGCGTGAAGCTGGTGGCGGAAACCTCAGCTGACGCCAATACATTGCTGCGTCACTATGTTACGTTTGCCAGCCGGCATGCGGCCGGTCATCTGAACGAGGAGATTAACGGCGCATGGGCCGCCAGAACCATCTTTATGAAATCGCAGATTAAACGCCAGGAAGCGGTGGCCAAGGCCATTTACGAACGCGATGTTCGCAGCGTCGAACGGGCGCTGAAAATCGCCCAGCAGCAGGGCATCAGCCGCAGCCAGACCGATACGCCGGCGGATGAACTGCCGGCGTCGGAGATGTTTTTACTGGGCAGGCCGATGCTGCAGGCGCGTCTGGAGTCGTTGCAGGCCAGCGGACCGCACTACGATCTCGACTACGATCAGAACCGCGCCATGCTGGCCACCCTGAATGTCGGGCCGACGCTTGACAGCAATTTCCAGACTTACCGTTATTTGCGTACGCCGGAAGAGCCGGTAAAACGCGACAGTCCGCGCCGGGCTTTCCTGATGGTGATGTGGGGGGCTATTGGGGCGTTGGTGGGCGCGGGAGTCGCTCTGGTTCGTCGTCCACGCTAATCAGCCTGCTGATTAGCGTCCGATTCGCAGCGTAAGTCTGCGTCTAACCTGATTAAAGAGATTCACTGTGAAAGTGTTGACTGTTTTCGGCACCCGGCCGGAGGCCATCAAGATGGCCCCGCTGGTTCATGCCCTGGCCCAGGATGAAGCCTTTGAATCAAGAATTTGCGTAACGGCCCAGCATCGGGAGATGCTTGATCAGGTGTTGCGCCTATTCAGTATTACCCCTGACTACGACCTGGATATCATGCGGCCGGGCCAGTCTCTCAGCGAGATATCCTGCCGGATTCTGGCCGGCCTTGAACCGGTGATGGCGGGGTTCAAGCCGGACCTGGTGCTGGTGCATGGCGATACCACCACCACGTTGACCACCAGTCTGGCCGCTTTTTATCAACGTATTCCGGTCGGACATGTGGAAGCCGGGCTGCGCACCGGCAATCTCTATTCGCCCTGGCCGGAAGAGGCCAACCGTAGGCTGACCGGACATCTGGCGATGCTCCATTTCGCCCCGACGGAAAATTCCCGTCAAAACCTGCTGCGCGAGCACCTGTCGGACCGGCAGATTTTCGTCACCGGGAACACGGTGATCGACGCCTTATTCTGGGTGCGGGACTGCATCGTCAACAACGAGGACCTGCGCCGCAGGCTGGATGAAAAATACGCTTTCCTCGACGCCGACAAAAAACTGATTCTGGTTACCGGGCACCGGCGCGAAAGTTTCGGCGGCGGTTTTGAGCGCATATGCGGCGCGCTGGCGGATATCGCCCGGCGGCATCCGGAAGCGCAGATTGTCTATCCGGTCCATCTTAATCCCAACGTCGGCGAGCCGGTGAACCGCATTCTGAGCGGCATCGGCAACGTGATGCTGATTGCGCCGCAGGATTACCTGCCCTTTGTTTATCTGATGAATCGTTCCTATCTTATCCTGACGGACTCCGGCGGCATTCAGGAAGAGGCGCCGTCGCTGGGCAAACCGGTGCTGGTGATGCGCGACGCCACCGAGCGGCCCGAAGCCGTTGAAGCCGGCACGGTCAGGCTGGTGGGCACGGACGTGGTAAAAATCGTCGACACCGTTTCGCGGCTGCTGACGGACGACAATGAATATCAGGCCATGAGTCGGGCGCATAACCCTTATGGCGACGGCCATGCCTGTCGGCGTATTATTGACGCGCTCAAGAACTATCAGGAAAACCATCGGGTGACGCTATGAGTTTTGACACGATTTCCATTATCGGGTTGGGTTATATCGGTTTACCGACGGCGGCGGCGTTCGCTTCGCGCAAGAAAAAAGTGATCGGCATCGATGTAAACCGGCAGGCGGTAGAGACCATTAACCGCGGTGAAATTCACATCGTCGAGCCGGATTTGGCGGCGCTGGTAAAAACCGCCGTGGAAAACGGCTACTTACAGGCGTCGACCAAGCCGGCGGCGGCGGACGCGTTTCTGATTGCGGTTCCCACGCCCTTCAAGGGCGACCATGAGCCGGATATCGCCTATGTGCGGGCGGCGGCGGAGTCCATCGCGCCGGTGCTGAAAGCGGGCGATCTGGTTATTCTGGAGTCGACGTCGCCGGTGGGCGCCACCGAGCAAATGGCGGAGTGGCTGGCGCAGGCGCGCCCGGACTTAACCTTTCCGCAGCAGTCGGGCGAGGCCGCCGATATCCATATCGCCTACTGCCCGGAGCGCGTGCTGCCCGGGCAGGTGATGGTGGAACTGATTAAAAACGATCGGGTCATCGGCGGCATGACCCCGGCGTGCTCGGCGCTAGCCAGCGAACTGTACAAGATCTTTCTGGAAGGTGAGTGTGTGGTTACTAACGCCCGCACGGCCGAAATGTGCAAACTGACGGAAAACAGTTTCCGTGACGTTAACATTGCCTTCGCCAATGAGCTGTCGCTGATCTGCGCGGAACAAAATATTAACGTATGGGAACTTATCCGATTGGCAAACCGCCATCCGCGCGTCAATATTCTGCAACCCGGTCCCGGCGTCGGCGGACACTGCATCGCGGTGGACCCCTGGTTTATCGTGGCGCAGAACCCGCAACAGGCGCGGTTGATTCACACCGCCAGGCTGGTGAATGACGGCAAGCCGCTGTGGGTTGTCGATCGGGTGAAAACGGCGGTGGCGGATTTTCTGGCGCAGAGCGATAAACGCGCTAGCGATGTGACGGTGGCCTGTTTCGGTCTGGCGTTCAAGCCGGATATTGACGATTTGCGGGAAAGTCCGGCGGTGGAAATTACGGCGATGATCGCCCAGTGGAATACGGGCGCCACCTTAGTGGTGGAACCGAACGTCAAACAGCTGCCGGCCGCCCTGGCGGGGCCGGTGACGTTGGTCGATACCAACACCGCGCTGCAACAGGCGGATGTGCTGGTCATGCTGGTCGATCACCGTCAGTTCCGGGCCATCAGCCCCGATGATATTAAACAAAACTGGGTTATTGATACCAAAGGAGTGTGGCGTTGAAACGTATTTTGATCACCGGCGGCGCCGGATTTATCGGTTCGGCCCTGGTCCGGCATATTGTTACCGAGACGCCGGACAGCGTGGTGGTGGTGGATAAGCTCACCTATGCCGGTAATCTCGCCTCCCTGGCGCCGGTCGCCGACAGCGACCGTTTCGCCTTTGAACAGGTGGATATCGGCGATCGCCCGGCGCTGGATCGGCTGTTTGCCGAGTATCAGCCGGCGCTGGTGATGCATCTGGCGGCGGAAAGTCACGTTGATCGCTCCATCGACGGCCCGGCGGCGTTTATTGAAACCAATATCGTGGGCACTTACACGCTGCTGGAGGCCGCCCGCCATTACTGGCAAAGCCTGGCCTCCGCGGAACAAGCGGCGTTCCGCTTCCACCATATTTCCACCGATGAGGTATTCGGCGATCTGCACGGCAGCGACGATCTGTTCACCGAAACGACGCCCTATGCGCCCAGCAGCCCTTATTCGGCGTCAAAGGCGTCGAGCGATCATCTGGTGCGCGCCTGGCTGCGCACCTACGGGCTGCCGACCATTATCACCAACTGCTCCAACAACTACGGCCCTTATCACTTCCCCGAAAAACTGATCCCGCTGGTGATCCTGAACGCCATCGCCGGTAAACCGCTGCCGGTGTATGGCGACGGGGCGCAGATTCGCGACTGGCTGTTCGTCGAGGATCACGCCCGGGCGCTGTATAAGGTGGTGACGCAGGGCGTTGTCGGGGAAACCTATAATATTGGCGGCCACAACGAGCGTAAAAACATTGAAGTGGTGCAGACCATCTGCGATTTGCTGGAAGAGCTGGCGCCGAATAAACCGGACGGCGTGCAGCGTTATCGCGACTTGATCACCTATGTCAAAGATCGCCCCGGTCACGATATGCGTTACGCCATCGATGCCGGAAAAATCGAGCGTGAATTGGGCTGGCGCCCGGAAGAAACCTTTGAAAGCGGGATGCGAAAAACCGTGCGCTGGTATCTGGATAATGAAGCATGGTGGCGCAGCGTACAGGATGGATCCTACACCGGCGAGCGTCTGGGTCTGAACCGCTGAGGCCGTTCGCCCGGGCGAACGCGCCGTACAGGAGCAGGTATGACAGAGATAACGCTTTCCGCGGGCGAACCGTCGCCGGCGCGCATCCACGCCAATATTGAACCGCTAAGCTGGGAAAGCCGTTTTTTCAACCTGAACAGCGGCAAACTGGATTTCTCGCCGTCGGCGCCGTTGTTGACGGCGGATGCGCTGAACGCCTACGCGCTGACCCAGGCCAAGATACCGGCGGATAATATGCAACTGGCCGACGCCCTGGCGGATTGCGGTTTCCGCCTGGTTGAAGGGGAGGTCGATCTCTGCCTGGATCTGGAGGCGCTTCCGACCGCGGAGGAGCTTTCTCGTCCGCGGGTCGCGGAGAGCGCCGATATCCCGGCGCTGCGGGAGGCGGCGGCCCAGGTTTTCGCCCTGAGCCGTTTTCGCGCCCCCTGGTATCGGCCCGAAGACAGCGGGCGTTTTTATGCGCAGTGGGCGGAAAACGCCGTTCTGGGCGTCTTCGATCACCAGTGTCTGTTGCTGGAGAACGCGGCCGGGGAGCCGCAAGGCTGGGTGACGCTGCGCCGGTTGAACGCCGTCGAAGCCCGCATCGGCCTGCTGGCCGTCTGGCCGGGCGCCGCCGCCCGCGGCATCGGCACGCAGCTGATGTCGGCCGCGGAAACCTGGTGCCGGCGGCAGGAAATACAACGCTTATGGGTCGCGACGCAGACAGGCAACGTGGCGGCTCTCCGTCTTTATCTTCGTCGCGGTGCCAGAATTATGAGCACGGCCTATTGGTTATACAGGTGATCAAATGATTCCGTTTAATGCGCCACCGATTGTGGGCACCGAACTCGACTATATGCAGGCCGCCATGAGCAGCGGCAAGCTGTGCGGCGACGGCGGCTTTACCCGCCGTTGTCAGCAGTGGCTGGAACACTATTCCGGCAGTAAAAAAGTGTTGCTGACCCCCTCCTGCACCGCGTCTCTGGAGATGGCGGCGATTTTGCTGGATATCAAACCCGGCGACGAAGTCATTATGCCGAGCTACACCTTTGTCTCCACCGCCAACGCCTTTGTGCTGCGCGGGGCGAAAGTGGTGTTTGTCGATATCCGTCCCGACACCATGAATATCGATGAGACTAAAATCGAAGCGGCGATCACCGATAAGACCCGGATTATCGTGCCGGTGCACTATGCCGGCGTGGCCTGCGAGATGGACGTCATCATGGCGCTGGCGAAGCAGTACGATCTGTTTGTGGTGGAAGACGCCGCGCAGGGGATGATGTCCCGCTACAAGGGGCGGGCGCTGGGGTCCATCGGCCATATCGGTTGTTTCAGTTTCCATGAAACCAAAAATTACACCTCCGGCGGCGAGGGCGGGGCGACGCTGATTAACGACCCGCGGCTGATTGACCGGGCGGAGATCGTGCGTGAAAAAGGCACCAACCGCAGCCAGTTTTTCCGCGGGCAGGTGGACAAATACACCTGGCGCGATATCGGCTCCAGCTATTTGATGGCCGACATTCAGGCCGCCTATCTGTGGGCGCAACTGGAAGCGGCCGCGGCGATTAATGAACGCCGCCTGCGCCTGTGGCAGAACTATTATACGGCTTTCCAGCCGCTGGCGGACGCGGGACGCATCACTCTGCCGACGGTGCCGGCGCACTGCGTCCACAATGCGCATATGTTTTATATCAAACTGCGCGATGCCGAAGATCGCGCCGCGTTTATCCGTTATATGAAAGAGGCCGAGATCCTGACCGTCTTTCATTATATTCCGCTGCATAGCTGCCCCGCCGGGCAGAACTTCGGCCGCTTCAGCGGCGAAGATCGCTACACCACGCCGGAAAGCGAGCGTCTGGTGCGCCTGCCGCTGTTCTATAATCTGTCTGACGTCAATCAGCGAACGGTCATCAACACCATTCTGAGTTTCTTCTCCTGATATGTCGCTGGCGAAAGCATCAGTCTGGACGGCCGGCTCCACGCTGATAAAAATCGGCGCCGGGCTGGTGGTGGTCAAACTGCTGGCGGTGGCGTTCGGTCCCGCCGGCGTCGGGCAGGCGGGCAATTTCCGCCAGTTGATCACCGTATTGGGCGTCCTGTCCGGCGCGGGTATTTTTAACGGCGTCACCAAGTATGTCGCGGAATATCAGCAGCAGCCGGATCGGCTGCGGCCGCTGCTGGGCACCTCGGTTGCTCTGGTGCTGGGGTTTTCCACGCTGCTGGCGGCGGTATTCGTACTGGCCGCCGCGCCGATCGCCCATGCGCTGTTCGGCCATGACGAATATCGCGAGGTGATCCGCGCGCTGGCGCTGATCCAGATGGCCATCGCCTACGCCAACCTTTTTCTGGCGATCCTGAAAGGCTACCGCGATGCCGTCGGCAATGCGCTGGCCGTCATCGGCGGCAGCCTGATCGGTCTGGCGGCCTATTGGCTGTGCTTTACCCTGGGCGGATACCGCGGCGCGCTGGCCGGGCTGGCGCTGGTGCCCGCGCTGGCGGCGCTGCCGGCCGGCTGGCTGATGCTGCGGCGTACGCCGCTCACGTTGGCGTGGCTAAAACCGGCCTGGGACAAGGCGATGGCCGGGCACCTGGGCAAATTCACCCTGATGGCGCTGATGACGGCGGTCACGCTGCCGGTAGCCTATATCATGATGCGCAACTTGCTGGCGGCGCACTACGGCTGGGACGATGTCGGCATCTGGCAGGGGGTCAGCACTATTTCGGATGCCTATCTGCAATTTATCACCGCGTCGTTCACCGTTTACCTGTTGCCGACGCTCTCCCGGCTGACGGACAAGACGTTGCTGGCGCAGGAGATCGTCCGTTCGCTGAAGTTCGTGCTTCCGGCGGTGGCCGCGGTCAGCTTGGGCGTCTGGCTGCTGCGCGACTTTGCCATCTGGCTGCTGTTCTCCAGCCAGTTTACCGCGATGAGAGACCTGTTCGCCTGGCAGCTGGTGGGCGATGTGATGAAAGTGGGCGCTTACGTTTTTGGTTATCTGGTGATCGCCAAGGCGGCGCTGCGTTTTTATCTGCTCACCGAGGTCAGCCAGTTTCTGCTGCTTACCGGGTTCGCCCACTGGCTGATCCCGGTCAACGGCGCGCTGGGCGCCGCGCAGGCGTATATGGCGACCTACCTGGTCTATTTTTTGCTTTGTTGTAGCGTATTCATTATTTACCGTAGGCGAGCATGACGACGACACTGATCCATGTCCTGGGATCCGATATCCCGCATCATAACCGCACGGTTCTGCGTTTCTTTAACGACACGCTGGCCGCGGAGCTGCCCGCGTCGCAGGTCGGCCGTTTTATGGTGGCCGCCCGCGATCCCCTGCCGGCGGCGGATTTTCCCGCGCTGAATATTACGACCCACGCCGATAAAAAAACGCTGGCCCAGGCGGTGATCGCCCAGGCCAAAGCGGATCGCCGCACGCGTTTCTTCTTCCACGGTCAGTTTAACCCCCGGCTGTGGCTGGCGTTATTGAGCGGTAAAATCAGGCCGTCGCAGGCGTACTGGCATATCTGGGGGGCGGACCTGTATGAAGAGGCGAGCAGCCTGCGGTATCGTCTGTTTTATCTGCTGCGCCGCGTGGCGCAAAACCGCATCGGACATGTGTTCGCCACGCGCGGCGATCTGACATATTATCAACAGCGGCATCCCCGGGTGCCGGCGTCGCTGCTCTATTTCCCGACGCGGATGGATCCGGCGCTGACCGCGGTCGAGGCGGATAAACCGCTGGCGGGGCCGCTGACCATTCTGGTCGGCAACTCCGGCGATCGCACCAACCGTCATCAGGAAGCGCTGCGGGCCATCCATCAGCAGTTCGGCGCCGGCGTGCGGGTGATCGTGCCGATGGGCTATCCCGCCGATAACGGACGCTATATCGCGCAGGTAGAGAAGGAAGGGCTGGCGCTGTTCGGCGTCAAAAACTTCCAGTTGCTGAAAGAGCAACTGCGGTTTGAGGATTACCTGAACATGCTGCGCACCTGCGATTTGGGCTACTTTATTTTTGACCGCCAGCAGGGTATCGGCACGCTGTGCTTATTGATTCAATTCGGCGTACCCTTTGTGATTAGCCGGCAAAATCCTTTCTGGCGGGATTTGACGGAGCAGCATCTGCCGGTGCTGTTTTATGGCGATAGCCTGGATGAAGCGCTGGTGCGCGAGGCGCAGCGTCAGCTGGCCTCGGTTGATAAGCGGCAGATCGCTTTCTTTAACCCCAATTATCTGCAAGGCTGGCGGCAGGCGCTGACGCTGGCGGCGGGAGAACCGACATGACGCTGGGAGAGTTTGGTGGTCTGTTAGTGGTTTACCTGATGGCGATCATTTTTATTCTGACGCTGACCTGGCAGGAGTTCCGGCGCGTCCGTTTTAATTTTAACGTGTTGTTTTCTCTTCTTTATCTACTGACGTTCTATTTCGGTTTTCCGTTTACCTGCCTGCTGGCGTTTCGCTTTGGCGTCGAGGTGGTTCCGGTGGAGTATCTGCTCCAGGCGCTGCTCGCTTCCACGGCGTTTTACGCCATCTATTACGTCAGCTATAAAACCCGCCTGCGCCCGAACACGCTATCGACCCGCCCGCCGCTGTTTACCATGAATCGGGTGGAAACCAATCTGACCTGGATCCTGCTGGCGCTGATAGCGGCGGCCACGGTGGGCCTGTTTTTCCTCAACAACGGCTTTTTGCTGTTTAAGCTGCGCTCTTACAGCCAGATTTTTTCCAGCGAAGTGTCCGGCGTGGCGCTGAAGCGCTTCTTCTATTTCTTTATTCCCGCCATGCTGGTGGTCTATTTTCTGCGGCAGACGCCGCGCGCCTGGCTGCTATTTCTTATCGGCACGGTGGCGTTCGGCATGCTGACCTATGTCATCGTCGGCGGCACCCGGGCGAATGTGATCATCGCGTTTGCCCTGTTCCTGTTTATCGGCATCGTACGCGGCTGGATCTCCCTGTGGATGCTGGCCGCCGCCGGCGTATTCGGCGTGGTGGGCATGTTCTGGCTGGCGCTTAAGCGCTACGGGATGGATGTTAGCGGCGACGAGGCGCTGTATACTTTCCTCTATCTGACCCGCGACACCTTTTCCCCCTGGGAGAACCTGGCGCTGCTATTGCAGAACTACGATAAAATCGAGTTCCAGGGATTAGCGCCGATCGTGCGTGATTTCTACGTGTTTATTCCTTCCTGGCTGTGGCCCGACCGCCCCAATCTGGTGTTGAACAGCGCCAACTATTTCACCTGGGAAGTGCTGAATAACCACTCCGGGCTGGCGATATCCCCCACGTTATTGGGTTCGCTGGTAATTATGGGCGGCGTGCTGTTTATTCCACTGGGCGCCATCGCCGTCGGCTTGATTATCAAATGGTTCGACTGGGTGTATGAACTGGGGAAAAACGATGCCAACCGCTACAAGGCGGCGATTTTACAGGCGTTCTGCTTCGGCGCGGTGTTCAATATCATCGTGCTGGCGCGCGAAGGGGTTGATGCCTTCGTCTCCCGCGTGGTGTTTTTCTGCCTGATCTTCGGCCTGTGCCTGCTGATGGCGAAATTACTCTACTGGCTGCTGGAAAGCGCCGGATTGATCAGGCAGCGTTTATTGCGCCCCCGGCCCGCCGCGGCGCCGTCCGCCCCCGCAGCACCCACGCACGACGTGCCGTAAAGGATTTAATATGGCAGAACAAGAGACGATCCCCGCCTATTCCATTCGCGGTTTATCCATTCACGGATTCCGTCATGTGGCGCAGTTTGTCGATTACCTGTTTACCGGCGAGCGGCTTAAAACGGGAACGCTGGTGGCCGTCAACGCCGAAAAAGTGCTGACCGCCGAGCAGGATGGCGCCCTGCGGGCGCTGCTGGACCAGGCGGAATATAAGTACGCCGACGGCATCAGTATCGTACGCTCCATTCGCCGCAAATATCCCCATGCCGAGGTGACCCGCATCGCCGGGGCGGATTTATGGCAAGCGCTAATGCAGCGGGCGGGCAAAGAGGGCACGCCGGTGTTTCTCATCGGCGGCCTACCTGAGGTACTGGCGCAGGCGGAAGCTAAACTGCGGGCGCAGTGGCAGGTGAATATCGTCGGCAGTCAGGACGGCTATTTCGCGCCCGACCAGCGTGAGGCGCTGTTTCAGCGTATTCGCGCCAGCGGCGCGCAAATAGTGACGGTGGCGATGGGGTCGCCGCGGCAGGAGATGCTGATGCGTGACTGCCGTCAGTATTACCCGGATGCGCTCTATATGGGCGTCGGCGGCACCTATGATGTGTTTACCGGCCATGTGAAGCGCGCGCCGCTCGCCTGGCAGAATTTGGGTTTGGAGTGGCTTTACCGCCTGCTGGCGCAGCCAAGCCGCATTACTCGTCAGCTCAACTTGTTGAAATATCTTGCTTATCATTACAGCGGACGTCTGTAGCCACGCCGGTTGGGCGCGACGGGAGTTCGTTCGCGCCTCCTGTGAATAAAAAATATTTTATTATTCCTATTCCGTTTTAATGACCCGTTTGCCAATGGCATGACAAATGCTGAACCATATTCCCCTTCCGCGGATCGGGATGGCACGGTGTTATTCCCGCCCGCATTGTTGTATCTTCACGGCCGCTGATTTACCCAATGGCTCACTGACCGTAGGGTGAGTCAGGCGAGCAATAACAATAAGAACCGGTAATCGCCCGGATATAATCAATGTATTAAAGACAGATGATTTATGGCGGAAGATGTAAAAAAGGACAAGCTCCACAGGGGATAGAGGCCAGGCATATCGAGTTGATCGCGCTGGTCGGCATGGTGTTTCTGGCCGTTGTCAGCCTCTGCTATCGGGTGCTGGAATTGGGTAAAAAACAGGCGTCGATAGCGGCTAAAATGTAGCGATTAGCGGAGGGGAGAGCGGTTTTGTAGTAATTTAACGCGAAATGAGCAAAGCATAAGCAAACGCATCATTTCGATAAAAAAGCACTAGACAGGCACCGGTTAAATACGTAGTATCCCCTCCCGCAACGGCGCTATGCGCCCGTAGCTCAGCTGGATAGAGCGCTGCCCTCCGGAGGCAGAGGTCTCAGGTTCGAATCCTGTCGGGCGCACCATTAAATTGTGTGCAAGAGCTGCGGTGGTACATTTACCCCGTAAAGGAAGTACCCGTCAAAAAGCAGTAACAGCGTGGTATATGGTGGCTATAGCTCAGTTGGTAGAGCCCTGGATTGTGATTCCAGTTGTCGTGGGTTCGAGTCCCATTAGCCACCCCAGATTCAAACGTTTGTGAGTTATGCGAAGGTGGCGGAATTGGTAGACGCGCTAGCTTCAGGTGTTAGTGTCTTAACGGACGTGAGGGTTCAAGTCCCTCTCTTCGCACCACACAGACGAAAGCATCCGTAATGCTTAAGCAGTATATTCGGCGAGTAGCGCAGCTTGGTAGCGCAACTGGTTTGGGACCAGTGGGTCGGAGGTTCGAATCCTCTCTCGCCGACCAGCTTATTTACAGGTTTTGTCCATAGTCGTGCGGACAAGGCCGCTACAACAAAAAACAGCAAGTCGTTATGGCTTGCTGTTTTTGTCGTCTGTCCTGTTATTTCCTTGCTACAGTAAAATCCACCATTTATTTTTTAGGCATAGCCAAAGGCGGTCCCCCTTGCGCCCGGAGGGAGGATGGCTGCAATGCCGCGTTCTGGAATGCACATCCGGAAATTAAAAGGGATGAGAATCCCTGTCGGCGTCGTGTTGTTCTATTATTGGCAAACGCTATTTTTGTATTTCTCGCCGGTTTTGTTTTTAGCGGTTTCTTAAAGGTTCAGTATGGTTTTGCAATAATTATTGCTCGACGCTTTGATGATAGGTATTGGTAGGTTATTAGCAAGTAAAGCGGCATCTTCCTCATGAGGAATTTTCTTTGAAATGAATTATGACTGTGCGGGAAATCTATGAAAAAAAGAGTACTACGACTAATTTTAATTCTGTGCGGCGCGGTGCCGGGCGGTATTAGTCTGTTTGCCTTATTTCCACTGATTCCCCATAGCTTCCCCCCGTTGGTTATAAGCTATAACCATTCAGTCATTGTCTGGCCGCGCCGCGTTCCCGTAAACATATAACCGAATAGTTTCGCGTAGAGAGGCGCTTAGCGCGTTTGCGACGCTATTGGATGAGGGAGAGCGACTCCCCTTGCACCGGCTATTTTCGGAGGAAGTATGCATCTGGATCTACGGCAACTGCGTAATTTTCTGGCGCTGGTGGAGCAGAAGAGTTTTGTGCAGGCGGCGGAGGCGGTCTATTTGTCGCAATCGGCATTTAGCCGCAGTATTCAAGGGCTGGAACAGGCCGTGGGCTGTCAGTTGATAGAGCGCCAGAGCAAACAGTTTGCGCTGACCTGGCAAGGGGAGAGATTGCTTCCCCTGGCGCGGCGCATGCAGGAATTATCCGGCGAGCTGCTTAAAGATATGCGTCATATGAGCGACGAGCAGGGAGGACACCTGTTTTTCGGCTGCGGTCCCGCCCCTTCTTCCATGCTGATTCCGCGGGCGCTGGCAAACTTTCACCGCCAGCGCCCTGGTGTGCGGATAGCCTACAGCGTCGATAACTGGCAATCGCTGCACCAGCGGCTGATAGCGGATGAGTTTTCCTTTTTCGTCGCCGATATCTGGCAGGCGGAAATCAACCCCGAACTGCGGGTGCAGCCGCTGCGCAGCCAACGCTGTCTTTTCGTCTGTCACCAAACGCATCCATTGGTCGGGCAGGATAGCGTGACGCCCGCCCAACTGCTGAGCTATCCTTTCGCCGCCCCTTACCTGCCGACAGGCATACGCAAGGTGCTGGCGGCGCTGAGCCAGCAGCCGGATTTCACTCCGCATATTCAGTGCGATTATATTTGCTCGCTGTTCGGCGTACTGCGCCACAGCAATGCCATCAGCTTCGTCAGTGAGGATACTTTCCTGCTGTTGCAAAAAAGCCACGGACTGGTGGGCATCAACTTGACGGAAGTCCCGCCGGAATGGGCGAAAATGCGTACCCACTTCGGCATTATTTCCCCGATGAACAAGCCTCTGCCGCCGCTGGCGCAGTTGATGGTCGACACGATTATCGACGCCGACCGCGATGAGCCGCCTGACCGGCAAGATACCCATTAAGCGCCGCAGCGCGGTCGGGCGATGTTTGTCGCCGGCAAGCCGGCGGCGCTATTTCTGCGTCAATAGCGACAGGCGGGCAATCCCCGCTTTTTCCATCTCGGCCAGTATGGCCGCCACTGCACCATAGCTGGCGTCGGCATCCGCCTGCAATTGCACGATCAGGTCGGCGTTGTCCGCCTTGGCACGCTGTAACTGCGGGATCAGCGGCGCGTCTTCTTCTATGATCTGCGGCGCTTCCTCGCTGGCCTGCTGCGCTTTTTCCTCCGGCGCGGGCGACGGCGCCAACTCGATGGTAACGGCCGCCGGCTCAGGCGGAGGCGGCAGTACGGCCTGGCGTGTTCCCAGCGCCACGATGACCGCGGCGTGCAGAGATAGGGTAAGCATGCCCAATAGCAGCCACTCGTACGCACGGAGTCTGTACGCGCCGGGAGCCCCTCAAAAGGCCGTGCTGTGTCCGCTCCGCAAGCGCATCGCCCCTGACTTCAACGGGATGCCGTCGATACGCGCCCGCTTCAGCCACGGTGTTTTCCCTTATTGGCGACCCGGAATTCCGCATTGGACGGCGGAATTACCGCCTGTTCGCTGTGCGGCGTGCCATCCGGCGCCCAGTCATAGGGGATCGGGGTGGCGCGATACAGCGAATTGCGGCCATTGGAGAAGAAGGGGCTGACGTACTCCCATACGGTTTCGCCTTCCGCCGTCACCTGGAATACCCGGCCACTCTGTCCCTCGGTAATCAGGGTGTTGCCGTTGGGCAGGCGCCGCGCAAGGCTGGTGAAGGCGCTGAAGAATGAAGGGCCGGGACGATATTCCCAGACGATCTGTTTGGTCGACGGGTCTATTTCGACCACCCGCGACGTGCCGGTGGCGATGCGGAAAGCCACCGCCGGGTAGCCGGAACCGCCCTGATTGTCGAACACCAGGATATTGCCCGCGCCCGGCAGGCCTTTGGGAATGATTTTGGCGTCATGCAGGCCGCTCAGCTGATCCACCGGACGCGGCAGCTGTGCGCCCGTGCCGGCAAAAGGATTGGAGCGCTCGGAGGAGACATAGTTCGGCCCCAGGCTCCAGGCCACCCCGCCGGTTTTTTTGTCGATGATGGCGATAAAGTTGGCCTGCCGCGAATCGATGATGATGTTGTCCGGGTGGAAGCGCGCGTCGCCGGCGTCGTACCATTTGTTTGCGCCGAGCGTACGGGCGTTGTTGAGGTGCAGGTAGTCGGCCAGATCGGTGTCGCGCACCAGATCGAGCTGTTCGGCGGTGAAGCCGAACTCATCCAGATGCTCGGAAGCCAGCCAGCGCCAGACCACCTTGCCGCCCGGATCCACTTCGTAGATCGCATCGTCGATCAGCTCATCCAGTTTGAAACCCGTTACTTTGTGCAGCTTGTTGGCCAGCACCAGGGTATTGCCGTTGGCCAGTCGCGATATCTCGTGATGCTGGTGGGCGTTGCCCACATTTTTCTCCCCGGCCCAGCGCCAGACCACTTTGCCATTCCAGTCCAGTTCGGCGACGGCATGGTTGTTCACGCCGTTGCCGAAGGAGCGCCGGTCGCGTTCTTTGCGCGCTTCCAATTGCACGAACGCGTGTCCCTTGCGTCCCTGGTTGACGGCGGGGTCGAGCACCTCCGTGGGGAAGCCGCGATAGGGCCAACTGCGCGCCACGTTGCCGTTCATGTCGATCAGATAGCTGTTGTGGTCCGCGCCGCTGAAGACGGTGTAGTGGCCCCAGGCTTTTTGCGGATCGTACAGGGTGACGCCGGTGGGGAAGATCGTCGGCGCGGCCAATACGTTGGCGCTGACCAGCAGGGCGGCGGCGAGATTGAGAACTTTCATCATCGTGGCTCCTTTCAGAAATCGTAACGGATATTGAGATTGAGAGTGCGCGGGGCGCCGACCGCCAGCGCGTTGCTCGATGCGATCCAGTAATCCTTGTTCAGCAAGTTGTTCAATTCTGCGCGGTAGATGAGCTTCCCCTTGGCGAGGGGTACGCGGTAGCTGGCGCCGATGCTGTATACCTCATAGGATGGCGTTTGCAAGGTATTGGCGGTGTTGATGTACTGCCTGCCTATATGGGTGACGCCGCCGTGCACGCGCAGCCCGGGCAGCGCGGCGATCTCTTTTTCCACGCTGAGGCTGCCCTGGAAAGTCGGCACCGCGGCGGCTTTTTTGCCGATGACGGAAGCCGCGGCCTCCCGATATTCGGCGTGCATCCACGTGCTGCCCAGGGAAAAGGTCAGCCCGGACAACGGCCGGTAACTGCCGTTGAACTCCAAACCGTCGTAACGCACCGCGCCGTCGTCGACGTAGTAGTTATCCGCATTGGCGTAGCCTGTGCCGCGTTCGATACGGAATAGCGCGGAAGCCAGCGACCAGTTCTCCCGCTCGCTCTTGACGCCCAGTTCATATTGTTTGCTCTCGATGGGCGACAGCTGCTGGTAGGCGTTGGCATAAGCGCTGCCCACGGTGCCGCCGTCTTCCAGCGCCTCCACGTAGCTGGCGTAGAACGTCGTGTCGGGACGGGGAGTGAACATCAGCGCCATCGTGGGCGTAAGCGGCTTCTCGCGATAGGCGGTGCGTCGCGCCCCGGAAACGTAGTAGTTATTGTTCTCGTAATCGAATTTACGTAGCCCCAACAACAACGACCAGTTTTCGCCCAATCCCAGGGTGTCGCTGAAATAGGCTGATTTGGTCGTCCAGTCGGAGATCCTGAAATAACGGCGCGGAGAGTAACCGTCGTAAGTCAGATTGAGCGAGGAGCCATAAAGATTGCCGCTCGGATAGGCGCCGGAAGACGGATAGACATGGTTCTGGCCGCCGCTGCTGGTGGAGGGATCAAGCGATGGATTGCCGATGTTGAGATCGCGGGTCTGCTGCTGCCACTCCAGACCGGTGACGATACTGTGTGTCAGCCAGCCGGTCTCGAAATCGCCTTCCAGGCGTAGCTGCACCGAATCGTAGTTCAGCGTCGGGCGGTAGAACTGGCGCAGGGCCACGTTGTAATCCCCCTGAGCGTTGCGCAGATAGAGGGTTTCGTCGCGCGAGTTGATGCGCTTGAAGGTATGCGAATAGCTGGCGTCCAGCGTCCAGCTGTCGTTGATTGACCACGCCAATCCGCTGGCGCCGACCCACACCGTCGAGTTGTAGTAGGAGGAATCGTAGGCGGTCAGGTTTTTACGTCCGCCGATCGCCGCGGGCAGAGTGGTGCCGGAATAGGCGTAGTTGCCTGAACCGGTGACGCTGATGGCGGTGATGCCGCCTTCCAGATCGCGCTCCTGATACAGCCCGTTGGCCCGCCATGTCAGCGAGGGAGTGAGCCGCGCATCCAGGAACAGGGAAGCGGCCTGCCGGTCAACCTTGGTGCCATTGTAGGCTTCGCCTTGTTCATTAACCGCGTTGAAGCGGTAGCCGAAGCGATCGTCTTCGCCAAAGCGGCCGCCGGTATCGAGATGCTGGCTGAAGATGTCGTCCGCCGAATAACCGGCCGCCAGCGACAGCGTTTGCGTCGTGGTCGGTTTTTTCGAGATGTAGTTGACGATGCCGCCGGGCGATCCGATGCCGTAGAGGAAGCCCGTCGCCCCTTTGAGCAGTTGCACTTGCTCGAACATTTCCAGCGGCAGTTCCACCCCGTACATCTGGAACGGATGGCCGTCTATCTTGTAGCCGTTGACGAAGTCCAGGGACAAACCGCGCACCGTCAGGGCGTACGCGTCCAGCCCGTAGGAACTGCCTTTGGCTGCAACGCCCGCCTCGCCCTCGAACAGCTTGCCGATGGTTTTGGCCTGGCGCTCCTCGATCTTCTCGCTATCGACGCTGTGGGTGGCGAACGGCGTCTGCAAATCGCTGCGCGCGCCCAACGTACCGCCGCTTACGATCTCGCGGCGCTGGGCGCTGACCGTGATCGTCTCCAGCACCCGGGTTTCAGTACCCGCCGTCTGCCGCTCGGTTTCTTCGGGATGAGTCTCGTCATTGACGATTGTCTCCCGATTCTGAGTGGCGCCGTCGCCGGTCTGAGCGAGGACGGCGCCCGATTCGCCGCCAAGAATGGCCGCGATGGCGAAAGAAATATATTTGAGTTTGATGGCTGAATAAGTAGACGGCATATAAATTATTCTCCTAATATCTCCGATAAATTTCCGGATTATTTCCCGACCATAACGGCGAAAAATATTGCAATCCTTTCTGCAAAAAATAAATAATTCCGTAAGTAAAATTTAATATTAATAATGAAATTTTCACGCCTTTCTTTAATTTGATGTTTACTGAATATGGCAAGAAAAATAAACCAATAATAAAAGGAGTAACGAGTAAAACCATCCCGTTACGCCGGCGTGAAGTATAATAAAAAGCCATACCGAAGATTGAAACGCCAATGCATTGGATCGATAGTAAGTGTGCAATAAACGCATACATTCCTATGAGGCAGGTTATTACTGGTTTATCTTTTTTTCAAAAAAGATAAAGCAAAAAAGTTATTTTGATGCGTCGATTGATTAAGGTTCGGTAATTTAGTAATAAAAAATTTGGCGAATCGAATGATGTGATGAAAAACTAATGGCGTCGATAATGCGATATTTTATACGGCCCGTTCGCCTGTCTCGTTGGTTCCCGGCGTCATAACCGAAGGTGTGTCATATTGACAGATGCCGCCGAAACGCAGCGCCAAGCAAACTTTTCGATCTAAAATAGATCCCAAAGGTATAAGCAGCCCCCTTGCCATATGTGATAATCGTCGACATTAAAAAGACGATATAAATCCCGCCTTATAAATCCAAACGAGTAAATTATGGCATCGCATCTTATTGATTTTCTTCTTATAGGGAATAATTTTGGCACGCCCGAAATGCGCGGCGTGTGGTCGGAACATAATCGCCTGACCAAACAGGTTGAGGTGGAAATCGCCCTGGCGCTGGCTGAAGGGGAGCTGGGCGTTATTCCGCAGGACGCGGCCCAAACGATAGCCGAAAAAGCGGACGCCGGCGCGCTGAACGTGGAAGATATCGCCCAGGATGCGGCGCGCATGAAGCACTCGCTGATGCCGACCCTCGCCGCGATCCAGAAACAGTGCGGCGCGGCGGGCGAATTTATCCACTATGGCGTCACCACGCAGGATATTGTCGATACCGCCACCGTATTGCAGCTAAAACAGTCATTCGACATTGTGGTCAGAGACACCCAACTGCTGGCCCTGGAACTGAAACGCCTGGCGAAAAAGTATCAATACACGCTGATAACCGGCCGCACCCACGGCATGCAGGCCCTGCCCACCACCTTCGGTTTTAAGCTGGCGGTGTGGCTGGATGAGTTTATCCGCCATCTTGAGCGCCTGAGCGAAATCAAGGCGCGCGTGTTGGTCGGCAATATCAACGGCGCCATCGGCACCTACGCCTCCTTCGGCGAGAAAGGACCGGAAATCGAGCGCCTGACGCTGGATAAGCTGGGCTTGAACACCCCTAACATCAGCTGGCAGTCCGCCCGCGATCGTTTTTCCGAATATGCCTCCGTCGTGGTGCTGATTAGCGGCACGCTGGGCAAGATCGGTAACGAGCTGTATAACCTGATGCGCACGGAAATCAACGAGATCGAAGAGCCTTTTTCGCCAGGCAAGATCGGTTCGACGACCATGCCGCACAAGCGTAATCCGGCGGCGATTGAAGGCCTGGCGAGTTTGACCGCGCCGGTGTTCAAAAGCGCGGCGCTGATCCATGAATCAATGAAAGTGGAACATGAGCGCGATGCGATGAGCTGGCGCGCGGAATGGATCGCCCTGCCGGAAATCAATATCTATCTGTCCGCCCAGTTGCAGAATGCGCTGGGTATCCTGCGCGGCATGTCGGTGAACGAAGAGCGGATGCGGGCTAATCTGGAACAGCAAAACGGTTTGCTGCTGTCTGAAAAGGTGATGTTTGAGATTGGCAAGCGCTTGGGTAAACAGACCGCGCATCAGCTGGTTTACGAGTGTTCCATGCGGGCATTCGAGCAGAACCTGTCATTCAAATCGGTATTGCTGGAACACCCGGCGCTGTCCGCGCAGCTGACCGCAGCCGAGCTGGATGAGTGGCTGAACCCGGCCAACTATCTGGGTAGCGCGCCGCAGAAAGTGGATGAGGTTATCCGCTTTGCGGATCATTCGGGCCTGTTGCCGGCGTAATAAGGTGGGATCATGAGTACGGTATTTCGCCAGGCCACGTTGGAGGATGACGCGGCGTTTCTGGCATTGGCGTTGGCGGCTTTTGAGCCGATACGCCGGTTGGGGATCAATTTTTCCGCCGCCCATGCGGATATTGATATGGTGCGCAGGCATATCTCGTCGCACGGCGTGTATGTCATGGAGAGGGATGGCCATCTGGTATCGTCATTCTCTATCCGTTACCCCTGGGGGCCGGAGCCAGGCCCTTACGGTTTGCCGCATCTGGGCTGGTTCGCCACCCATCCGGACTATAAACAGCAGGGGCTGGGCCGGCAGATGATGGCCTGGCTGGAGCGGCATATTCTGATCGACCAGCTCAAGGCGCCGGCGGTGTCGTTGGGCACCGCGCAAAGCCACCCGTGGCTGCTTGAAATGTATAAACATTATGGTTTCAAAGAGGTCGGGCAGGCGGATTTAGGCAAAGGCCATCTGACCATTTTTATGGAAAAGATCCTTGATAACCATTCGTATAACCAGTGGAAAGAGAGAAATTCAAAATGATAAGGAAAAAATCAACGTTGTCCGTTTTAGCATTGGCCGCGGTCTTCCTGGTGGCGGGCTGTGATTCTCAGGATAAAGCCGCGCCCCAGGGCGAAAAAGTGTTGAGAGCCGGGTCCACCGGGCAGAGCTATCCCAGCGGCTTCAAGCAGGATAACAAGCTGATCGGTTTCGATATTGAAATCACCGAAGCCATCGCCAAGGAGCTGAACTATAAGGTCGAGTGGGTGACCGCCGATTTCAGCGGCCTGATGGGGCAGTTTGAAGCCGGCAAGCTGGATACGGTCGCCAACGTGGTGGCGATTACGCCGGTGCGTAAGGAGAAATATAACTTTGCCCAGCCCTATAGCTACTACGGCAGCCAGATCGTCACCCATAAGGACAACGCCGATATCAACACGCTGGATGACCTGAAAGGGAAAACGGTGGCGGGCGTGCTGGGGTCCAACCATATCAACAATCTGAAAAAAGCGTTTCCGGACGGCAGCGTAACCATCCGTACCTATGAAACCCGCGACGGCGCAATGAACGATGCGCTGTCCAAACGTGTGGAAGGCTATGTGAATTCCCGTCCGATTCTGCTGGCGGAAATCAACAAGCGTAACCTGCCGTTTAAGCTGGTGGGGGATTCGCTGGTGGTGGAAGAGGTCAGTTTCCCGTTCCATAAAACCGAGCAGGGCGACGTTCTGCGTAAACAGTTTGATGAACAACTGAGCAAAATGCGCGACGACGGACGACTGAAGGAGCTGTCGATTAAATATTTCGGTGAAGATATTACCACACCGCCGGCCGGGCATTAATCGCGCCGCCTCTCGACAATCTTAACGCCATCGGCGCGGCCTGCGCCGCACGATGGCGGTATCAATGGTATTACTGATGAATATCGATCTTGCCTACCTGCTAAAAGTCTTTCCCCAGGTGCTGCTTTATCTGCCGATGACGCTGTTGCTGGCGGTGGTTTCCATGTTTTTCGCCATGATCATCGGTCTGGTGCTGGCGCTAATCAGGGAAAGCAAGATAACGCTGGTGGTCAAACTGGTTGAGCTGTATATCTCGCTATTCCGCGGCATACCCTCTCTGGTGCAGCTGTTTATTATCTATTTCGGCTTGCCGCAGCTTTTCCCCGCGTTATCCGACCTGAGCGCCATGTCCGCGGCGATTATCGGCTTCAGTCTGAAAACGTCGGCCTACATGGCGGAGATATTCCGCGCGGCGCTGGCCTCGGTGGATTTCGGTCAAACGGAGGCCGGGTTATCGGTAGGGATGAGCAAAGCGCAGATTTACCGGCGGATTGTGCTGCCTCAGGCCATGCTCAATGCGTTGCCCGCCACCGGCAATACCTTTATCTCGCTGATCAAGGATACCTCGGTCGCGTTCGCGCTCGGCGTTTCCGAACTGTTCGCGGAAGGCAAGATGATCGCCGCGGAGTCGTTACGTTTCTTTGAGACCTTCCTGGTGGTCGGTCTAATTTACTGGCTGGTGATCATTGTTTACGCCTGGCTGCAAAAGCAGCTGGAAAAGAAACTGAATCACTCGCTGCAGCGATAGGGAGCTGAAATGATCAGTGTAAAGCATCTGACTAAACGCTTTGGCGATCAGGTGGTATTGGATGATATCAGTCTGAATATCGCCCAGGGAGAAGTGGTGGCCGTTATCGGCCCGTCCGGCTCGGGCAAATCCACCCTGCTGCGCTGCCTGAACCTGCTGGAAAAGCCGCAGGCGGGGACGATAGAGATTGGCGGGCAAGTGCTGGATACGCGCCGCTACTCCGGCAAAGAGGCGTACGCGCTGCGCCGCCAGACCGCCATGGTGTTCCAGAACTACAACCTGTTCAAGAATAAGACGGCGCTGGAAAATATCACCGAAGCGCTGATCGTGGTGAAGAAAATGGCTAAAAAGCAGGCCGATGAGCTAGGCATGGCGCTGCTGGAACAGGTGGGTTTATTGCCGCAGGCGGCGCAGTATCCGGTGACGCTGTCCGGCGGACAGCAGCAGCGCGTCGGCATCGCCCGGGCGCTGGCGGTGGATCCGAAAGCCATCCTGTTTGATGAACCGACCTCGGCGCTGGATCCGGAACGGGTGCACGAAGTGTTGCAGGTGATTAAAAAACTGGCGAAAAACAACACCACCATGGTCATCGTCACCCATGAGATGCAGTTCGCGCAGGAGGTGGCGGACCGGGTTATCTTTATGGCGGACGGCCATATCGTTGAAGAAGGCCCGGCGGAAAAAGTGATCAGCTTTTCCGATAATCCGCAGACGCAGCGTTTCTTACGCCAGTTGACCAATCTTCCCGATCCGGTCGAGTTCGACATTTAACCGAAAAATAAAGCAGCACCTGCACGCCCCTGAGCGGGCGGCTCTGTTAAGCGGAGCAGACAATGTGGAGTAAGCATTAATGAAAACAGCATCTCAGCATCAGCCGTTGGCGCAGTTTATTCAGGCATTTCGCCACGACCTGCATCAACACCCGGAATTATCGAATCAGGAATTTGAGACCACCGCAAAAATCAGAGCCGCACTGGAAAAGGAAGGGATTCGCGTGCTCGATCTGCCGCTGAAGACCGGCCTGGTGGCGGAAGTCGGCGGGCAGCAGGACGGCCCGCTGGTGGTGGTGCGCTCTGATATCGACGCCCTGCCGATTGAAGAAGAGTCCGGCGTGGACTTTTCCTCAACCCGTAAAGGGGTAATGCATGCCTGCGGGCACGATTTCCACTCTTCCGCCGCGCTGGGCGCCGCCATTCTGCTGAAAAAAATCGAGCCGGAACTGAAAGGCACGGTGCGCATTTTGTTTCAGGCCGCCGAGGAAACGGGACTGGGGGCGCCGGAGGTGATTGCCACAGGCGCGCTGGACGACGCGGCGGCGATCTTCGGCATTCATAACGATCCCACGCTGCCGGTGGGGGTGATCGGCGGTAAAGAGGGCGCGCTGACCGCCGGCGTGGACCGCTTTGAAATCAAAATCGCCGCCAAAGGCTGTCATGCGGCGAAACCGCACGAAGGCAACGATCCCATCGTTATTCTGGGCCAGTTGATTTCCGCGACGCAGACGATTATCAGCCGCAGCGTCCCGTCGGACAACAATGCGGTGGTGTCGATAACGCAGGTGCACAGCGGCAGCACCTGGAACGTGATCCCGGATACCGCCTATGTGGAAGGCACGGTAAGAACCTTCAGCCAGGATGTGCGCGAGTTGATTGAACAGCGCTTTCGCCAGATTGCGGCCGGGATTGCCGCGACCTTTGGCGCGGAAATCGAGTTTATCTGGCATGCCGGGCCGCCGTCGGTGGTCAATACGGCGCAGTGGGTCGACTTCGCGCTGAACGTGGCGGACCAAGAGGGGTTCGAAGCGCGGCGCATTGAGGCCAGCCCCATCGGCGAGGATTTCGCCTTCTATCAGCAGAAGCTGCCGGGAACCTTTATGATGGTGGGTTCCGGCGGCCCGTACGCGCTGCATCACCCCAAATTCCGCGTTGACGATCGCGCGCTGTTCCCCACGGCGCACTACCTGTATCAGCTGGCGAAGCAGAGTCTGGAACAGCTGGCGTCCCGCTGAGTTCCGGCATTGATTACTATTCTGTCGCGAGATGGAGACGATTAACTTATTGATATAACATAAATTAATCGCTCCATTCTGATTCCGTCTCCGCCGGGCGACAGTTCGCCTCGCCGTTAATGGCTGAGTATCTGATCGAGGAACTGACGGGTACGCGGGCTGGTTGAAGAAGGTTTGCGGCGGCGCGGATTCGGTCACGCCGCCGTCGGCCATCAGGATCACCTTATCCGCCACCGTTTTGGCAAAGCCCATTTCATGGGTGACCACGATCATGGTCATACCGCTCTCCGCCAGGTCGAGCATCACGTCCAGCACTTCTTTAATCATTTCCGGGTCCAGCGCCGAGGTCGGTTCGTCAAACAGCATGATTTCCGGCTGCCATACATAAGGCGCGCGCAATCACCACGCGTTCCCCTTTGGCCACGTTCAGCGATACGTTGTTCAGCGCCTGAAACCCGCCATACCATTTGCTGACGGATGTGATTTCAATCACCGGCGCGGCGGAAAGCGAACTACTCATGACAAGGATCCGTGGTTAAGCGTTTCAGGATTGCGGCCGGCATCAATGCGTTTTTCCACCCACAGCTGTATTTATTTATTTTTTGTTTATGGTGCTCCTTTGTATACCAATGTTCTTAATGCCCTATTTAAATAGCAAATTTCACTATGCAAAGAAAAATAGTGGATATAGCAAGAAAAGCTTTGGTTGATATAGGAAAATTACCGTGGCATGCCGCGAATTACGCCCAGCCCTTGATGCCCTGCCAGAGTAGCTGAGCGCTGAGGATGACCATCGTCAGGCGAAAGGCGGTGCGAAACGACCTTTCGGGCAGGTTATCCAGCAGCCGGGTGCCGAGCCAGGTGCCCAGCACGCCGCTGGCGATCATGGCGATCAGCATCGGCAACCAACTGGCGTAGGCAAAGCCCATCAGGCCGAAGGCGAGGATTTTCAGGCTGTGTTGCAGCACCATACAGGTGGCGTGGGTGGCGATCAGCGGTTGTTTGGTCAGCCCCTGCGAACCGATCAGCGCGGCGACCAGCGGGCCGGTCGCCCCGACGATCATGGTGCCGATACTGGTCACCGCCCCGCCGAGAATAAAGAACGGACGGTTTATCTTTTTGGGCGGCGCGCGCTTATGAAACACCGACCACAGAATAAACAGCGCCAGAGCGATTTTGGCCACGCTGTCCGGGATCCAGGCCGCGACCGGCGCGCCGAGCGCGATGCCCGCGGCGCTGCCGATAAAAAACCACAGCACCAGCGGCCATACCACGTACAGACGTTGCATCAGCGTACGGCTTAGATTCGAACCGAGCTGCACAATGCCGTGTACCGGCAACAGGCTGCTGACCGGCATACCCAATCCCATGATCGCCAGCAGCGTCACGCCCCCGCCCAGCCCCAGCGCGGCGGTCAACGCCGAGGTGAGAAAACTGCAAAACACCAGTATACCGGCAAACAGCGGTGAAATTTCCGGCGGGATCAGGTTAAGCATCATAAACAGTCTCGTAATAATGCGACGGACCATGCCGTCGCCTGCCGTCGGGCAGATGAATAAGATTAGCGAAAATTATCCTGCAACAGACGTTGATACAGCGCCTGGGCCGCTTCAGACGGCATCGCCCGGCTGGCGCAATCGAGGAATTTCTGTTTAATCAGGCCGTCCGGCAACGGATTGTCGGCGCTGGAGCCGCGCGCTCCCGCCACGTAATGGCTAAGGCGCCGTCCATCCTCGGTAATTAGCGTAACCTGCGCGCTGTGGGTAATGCTTTCATCGTGGCAGGTTAGCCCGACTTTTGCCATCAGCGCGTTGGTGGCGGGTTCGTTGAACGCGGCGGCGTCGATAAAGTCATCCAGCGTCAGCCGGCCGTCTCAAAATGGAGACATTTAACTCATTGATAACTATAAATAGTCTGTTTGTTTTTTTGAAACGTCGCTGAATGGCGACGATTGACGCGGACCAGGTCCGATTTTCCCGTTAAGCCTGCACGGTGCAGGGGGGAGCCATAATAAATAATTATATCGTTTTCAGCGGCTAATCCGCCGCCTGTTTCTTTTCCCGATATGATTGAATATATGGCATGGAAAGTGCATAATTCTCGACGTAGATGCTCATTCCACCTTCTATGTTTGCTCCGGCTTCATAATCCTGGGAATGACGCAGAGCCAATTTAAGGTGCCTATGGTCCAATTCCAGATGAAGATGCGAATCTCCAGCGGATTTTTCGGACACAACGTTGAGTGAGGCACCAATCGTTGTCTTAAAGACCTGATTTTTTCAACGCTTACCGTTAACGGTAAGCGTTTTTTTTTGGGGCTTTACAGGCGCCGGTCAGGCGCCCTGTTGCGGCGGTTCGGCGGCGGATTGCAGCGTCAGCATCAGGCCTGTTTGCCGCATTTGCGCCGCTTCGTCGGGCAGATGCAGGCGATCGAGCGCATCGGCGCGCCAGGCGTAATCATAGGCGTCCGGGCGCTGCTCCAGCGCGGCGCGGAAAGCGTCGCTGGCCTGCTGCCATTCGCCATGCTTCATCAATAGCTGTCCCAGCGTGCTGTTCAGCAGCGGCGTGGCGCCCTGCTGTTTGATCTGCTGGTGCAGCATTTTTTCCAGCTGATCGGGGTTGCCCGTCTTCAGCCGCGGCATCAGCAACACCAGCCGCTCGTCGTACTGGCGCTTTAGCCCGTCGAGAATGATTTTCTGGGCGGTATCGTGATCGTCGCATTCGATAAGGTGCTCCGCCATCGCCACCTGCAAGGGAACTTCATGGCGCACTTTACGGCTTTGGTTATTCCACCACTGTTTCAGCCCTTCGCTGCCGCCGTCCGCCATGGACTGATTCATCAGGCCGATGTAGGCCTGTTGCTGCAGGCTTTGCAACTGCTCTTCATCATGCAGGTGCGTTTTGCGCATCGCGGGCAGAATATCCAGCAGCGCGCCGTAGGCGCTGGTGCGCAGAAAAGCCTGCTCGGCCAGACGCAGCACTTCCGGGTGGCGCGGGGCGACTTCCAGCAGGCGGTCGACGCCATGACGGGCCGCGTGATCCTCATGCCGCGCCAGTTGGATGCGCACGCGGGTAATATCCACCGGCAGTTGATCGCTATCGGCGATTTCCGCGGCGCGCTCCAGATATTGTTTGGTGCGGAAATCATCGCCGCGCTGCTGAGCCGCTTCCGCGGCCAGCAGGTAGTTAACCACCGGCTGCTCGGCGTGATCGGCATTGCGGGTGAGTAATTTTTCCACCTGGAGATAATCGCCTTCCGCCAGCTTGAGCAGCGCGGCCTTGGTCTGTTTTCTGGCCCGGCTGCGTTTGCGCCCCAGAAGCCAGCCGCGGGTGCGGGCGCCGGTATGGAAAATACGGCGGATAATCCATTCGATGACCAGCAGAGCGAGGAACGCCAATACCAGGATGATCGCCAGGCCCGTTACGCTGGTTTCAATATTGTAGCTGTCCGTTTGAATCAGTACGTATCCCTGGTGGCCCGCGACCATCGGTCCGAGTACTACACCGGCGATCAGGATAAGAAACAACAGCAGAAGCTTCAGCATGTTCAGCCCTCCTGCCGTGTCGCTGGCGACTGAGTCAGTAAGTTGCGTACCCGCGTCTGCATCAGTTTTTCCAGTAACGGCTGGCTTTGCAGTTCGGTGGGAACATCCATCGACACCGATTGCTGGCTTAGTTCATCGAGCTGATCGAGAAACGCCTGGGTGCTGGGATCGCTGGTATCGAAGTAGGCTCTCACCCAGGTAGAGGCGGTTTCCAGCGATTGTTTATAGGTTTCGTTCTGATGACGCGGGATCGCCTGGGCGGCGACCAGCAGGCGCGAGCGGATATTCTCACGCAGATAAACGTCCTGGCTCGGCGCCAGCAACGGTTCGGCGGCGCTGTCGCGGCGGCGAATGGTGATAAACTCCGCCAGGAAGTTATGCCAGCTTTTGCTGAGGTTTTGCCGCCATTCGCTGAGGGAGGCGGAGAGTTCGGTGCTGTTTTCATCCATCGGCGCTTCATCGCTGTTGTTGTCGGCAAGGCGCAGGTTATCCACCTGATCGGTCAGCTGATTAACCTTAAGGATGATGCCGTCGAAATCTATCTGGCTGACGCCCGCCAGCGCGCTGATATCGCCGGTGAGCGCGCGGCGGATTTCAATCACGCTGGGGTCATTCATTTCCGCCAGGCTGGCGTCCGCGCTTTTCAGCAGCGCGCCGGCGGTGGTGACGTCCTTGTCGCTCCACAGCTTGCGGCCCGCCAGTTTCACCAGAAAATCCGCCTGCGCCAGCAGCCAGACGTTGGTGTCCTGATTGGACAAGGCCGCCAGTTTTTCGCTCATTTCATCCGTCTGCCGGGTCAGGGCGTTAAGGCGCTGCCCGGCGGCATCCTGTGCTTTGGTCTGCTGTTGCAGCGCGTCCTGCCACTGCTGCTGTTGCTGTTTGTGCTGCTGTTGCAGCGCGCTCAACTGTGACTCCAGACTCTGGATGGCGGCCGCTTCCTGCCGATCTTGTTGATGAGTGTAGTAATAAAGTCCGCCGCTAAGCGCCAGCGCGATAATGATAGCCAGCGTTCCCAGCACGATTCCGCTTCGTTTGGCCGGCTGCGGCGCGGGTTCCTGCTGATGCGCGGGTTCAACCCGTTCTGCAACCTCTTCAGATGGGGTCGTGGGGGTATTGTGTTCCGTCATAAAAGGTACATCCCATGATCAGGTTTATTGTAGTGCGCGCATAAGCGCATCGTTGTCGGCATTATCTGCTACCCGAATATTACGCCAGCCTAACCGGCGGGCCTGGGCGGCCAGACGTTCGCTAACCACTATCAACTGGCAACCCAGTAACCAGGAAGCCCGATAGTAATCAGGAACTAAAGTATAGATCCGTTGCAGCATTTCTCCGCTGGTGATCACCAGTTTGTCGACGCCGGCCTGCTGCCAGTGGCGGCTTTGCTCCGCTCCGTCGTAATAAACCGGGCTGCGCTGATAGCATTCACAGTAACTGACCTGCGCTCCCCGCTCGGCGAGCGTGCCGCCCAGCAATTCCCTGCCGCCGTTACCCCGTAATAATAGCGCCTGTTTGCCATTAACATGCCGTAGTTCGGGTAATTGCAGTAACGTTTCGCTGGTTTCGCTTGGCGACGGGTAGGCGACGGGCCGGGCGGTGACGGTATGCAGCGCCAACGCGGTGGTCCGGCCGATGGCGAAATAGGCCGCCGCTTGCGGCCAGCCCGTCCCGCTTCGGGCCAGCAGCGGGTCGGCGTAGTCGATGGCGTGCCGCGACAGCGCAAACAGCAGATCGCCGGGGCGCAACGCCGCCAGCCGCGCGGGCAGTTGCGCCAGTTCGCGGCCCGGTGAAAATTCAATCAGCGGGCTGTGGTAAGCGCTGTAGCCCAGCTTTCTCAAACGGGTCACCAGTTGCTCACCGGCCGGTGACGGACGGGTAACCAGAATCGTCATGATGAAGGGGTTTCCTGATAGATCGCCTGAAGGATCTCCCCGGCGCCCTGCGCCAGCAAATCTTCCGCCAGCGCGGTGCCGATCCGCTCCGCGTCGGCGGTTTTTCCTCTACGCTCGCCGCTAATGATTCTGCTGCCGTCCGGCGCGCCGACCAGCGCGCGCAGCCACAGAGTATCGCCGTCCAGTTCGGCGTAGCTGCCGATGGGAACCTGGCACCCTCCTTCCAGGCGCAGGTTCATCGCCCGCTCGGCCAGCACGCGCGAGGCGGTATCGGCGTGATTCAGCGGGGCCAGAAGCCGGCGGGTGCGTTTATCGTCCAACCGGCATTCAATGCCGATCGCCCCTTGCCCCACCGCCGGCAACGACGTTTCCGGGCTTAACGGGCAGCGGATGCGCTCTTCCAGCTTCAGGCGTTTTAATCCGGCCACCGCCAGGATAATCGCATCATACTCGCCCGCGTCCAGCCTGGCTAAGCGGGTTCCCACGTTCCCCCGCAAATTGCCGATGATCAGGTCGGGGCGCCCCGCCCGCAGCTGGCACTGGCGGCGCAGGCTGGACGTCCCCACGCGGCTGCCGGCGGGAAGCTGCTCAAGGCCGGCATAGCGATTGGAGACAAAGGCGTCGCGCGGGTCGTCACGCTCACAGATGGTCGCCAGGCCAAGGCCTTCAGGGAATTCGGCCGGCACGTCTTTCATGGAGTGAACGGCGATATCGGCGCGGCCTTCAAGCAGCGCCAGTTCCAGTTCTTTAACAAATAACCCCTTGCCGCCGACTTTGGCTAACGGGGTATCCAGAATGATGTCGCCGCGGGTCACCATCGGCACCAATTCGACCTGAAGCTCCGGATGGGCGACGTTCAGGCGCTGTTGAACATATTGTGCTTGCCACAGCGCAAGCGGGCTCTGGCGAGTAGCAATTCTAATAATATTGTCTAACATGCTTGATACCGTTTTTATCTTTTCCACCATCGTATCACCGATGGTGCGCCAGTGTCAGGTTGCGGACACCGGTGTAGCGCTTTAAAACGAAAGGGGCAAAACGGTGTCTGAAAAGTATGTGGCGGGTTGGATTGAGCGGACGAGAACTAAAATCGTAGTGAAAGCAAGATAAAACGCGCTTGCTTTCTTTACTTTCTTTACGCGTAATCCGCAAGGTGTTAAATTGATCACGTTTCCAGCAATATTTTGTCAAACATTCCTATAATTTTACTTTTGGCAAAGTGGAAATACGGGGTTTTTTCTAGGCACTGGGACAATCATCAGGCGAAACGTCTTGTACTTTTACATCGAGACTTTGAAGCAAAGACTGGATGCGATCAACCAACTGCGCGTTGACCGTGCTCTGGCCGCAATGAAGCCCGCTTTTCAGCAGGTTTACAGTCTTTTGCCGATTTTACTACATCATCATCACCCATTGATGCCGGGCTACGTTGAGGGCAAGGTTCCTCACGGCGTCTGTTTTTACACGCCTGATGAAAAGCAGCGGCGCTACCTGGATAATATCGAATTAAGGTGGGGGCCCTGTGCGGATTCGCATGAGCAGGGCGAACTGCCGATTACCGGCGTCTACTCCATGGGCAGCACCTCATCCATCGGCCAGAGCTGTAGCTCCGATCTGGATATCTGGGTTTGCCATCAATCCTGGCTGGACAACGAAGAGCGCCAGCGGTTGCAGAAAAAATGCACGCTGCTGGAAGAGTGGGCGGCGGTGCAGGGAGTGGACGTCAGCTTCTTCCTGATGGATGAAAACCGTTTCCGCCACAATGAAAGCGGCAGTCTGGGCGGCGAAGACTGCGGCTCCACCCAGCATATTCTGTTGCTCGACGAATTCTATCGCACGGCGGTCCGCATGGCGGGCAAGCGTATTTTGTGGAATATGGTGCCGGTGGAAGAAGAACCCCATTACGATGAGTATGTGCTGTCGCTGTATGCGCAGGGCGTACTGGCGCCGAACGAGTGGCTGGACCTGGGCGGGCTGAGTACGCTTTCCGCGGAAGAGTATTTCGGCGCCAGCCTGTGGCAGCTGTATAAAAGTATCGACTCCCCCTACAAGGCCGTGTTGAAAACGCTGCTGCTGGAAGCCTATTCCTGGGAGTATCCCGATACGCATCTGCTGTCCATGGATATCAAAAAACGGCTGCATAACGGCGAGATCGTCTCTTTCGGTCTGGATCCTTACTGCATGATGCTGGAGCGGGTGACGAACTATCTTACGCAGATAAATGATCAAACCCGGCTGGATCTGGTGCGCCGATGTTTCTACTTAAAAGTCTGTGAAAAACTCTCGCGCGAGCGCGCCTGCGTGGGCTGGCGCCGCCAGATTCTGCAGCAACTGGTGCAGGAGTGGGGCTGGAGCGATGAGCATCTGGCGATGTTGGACAATCGGGCAAACTGGAAAATAGAACGGGTACGGGAAGCGCACAACGAACTGCTGGATGCGATGATGCAAACCTACCGCAACCTGATCCGCTTCGCCCGCCGTAATAATCTGAGCGTCAGCGCCAGCCCGCAGGACATCGGGGTGTTGACCCGTAAGCTGTATGCCGCATTCGAAGCGTTGCCGGGCAAGGTGACGCTGCTCAATCCGCAGATTTCCCCCGATTTGTCCGAGCCGGATCTCACCTTTATCTACGTACCGGCGGGGCGCGCCAACCGTTCCGGCTGGTATCTGTACAATCAGGCGCCCTCGATGGATGCCATCATCAGCCATCAGCCGCTGGAATATAACCGCTACCTGAATAAACTGGTGGCCTGGGCCTACTTTAACGGACTGTTGACGCCGAGTACGCGCCTGCATATCAAAGGCAGCGATCTGTGCGATATTACCCGCCTGCAGGCGCTGGTGGCCGACGTCGCGCGGCATTTCCCGCTGCGTCAGCCCGCGCCGACGCCGAAGGCGCTGTACAGCCCGTGTGAAATTCGCCATTTGGCGATCATCGTCAATCTGGAATACGATCCCACCGCGGCTTTCCGCAATCAGGTGGTGCATTTTGATTTCCGGCAGATGGACGTTTTCAGCTTCGGCCAGCAGCAGCAATGCCTGATCGGCAGCATTGATTTGCTGTACCGCAACTCATGGAATGAAGTGCGTACGCTGCATTTCAGCGGCGAGCAGGCGATGCTGGAGGCGCTGAAAACCATTCTGGGCAAGATGCACCAGGATGCCGCGTTGCCGGAGTCGCTGGAGGTGTTCTGCTACAGCCAGCATTTGCGCGGGCTTATCCGCACCCGGGTGCAGCAGCTGGTCTCGGAGTGCATCGAGTCGCGCCTGACCAGCACGCGTCAGGAGCCGGGCCGCTTTAAAGCGGTGAAAGTGGCCGGCCAAACCTGGGGACTGTTTTTCGAACGGCTGAGCGTGTCGGTGCAGAAGCTGGAAAACGCCGTTGAATTCTATGGCGCGATTTCCAACAACAAGCTGCAGGGCGTACAGGTCGAAACCAACCACGTACACCTGCCGCCGGTTATCGATGGCGTCGCCAGCGAAGGCATCATCCAGTTCTTCTTTGAGGACGTGGTCGAGAATCAGGACTTTAATATCTATATTCTCGACGAGTCCAACCGGGTTGAGGTGTATCACCACTGCGAGGGCAGCAAGGAGGAACTGGTGCGTGACGTCAGCCGTTTCTACTCGTCGTCTCATGACCGCTTTACCTACGGTTCCAGCTTTATCAACTTCAACCTGCCGCAGTTTTATCAGATTGTGCAACTGGACGGCAGAACCCAGGTGATCCCGTTCCGCAGTAGCGCGCTTTCTCACCTGTGCATTACCCCGGTGGTCAATGATGCTTCCAGGGCGATGCCGCAGCGGCTGCAAATACTTTAATTTTCTCAACAACGATTTTTCAGCGCATTCACCAAGGGAATCGCCATGGATAGGTTGCAACGCAGAAACTTGATATTGCTGGCGCTGGGACAGGGGCTGACGGGCAGCATCATCTCGCTGATGACCCTCTCTTCCACCCTGGTCGGTATCCTGATGGCGCCGATCCCGCTGCTGACCACCCTGCCGATTACCGCCACCGTCTGCGGCGCCACGCTGATGATTTACTCGGTTTCTTCGCTGATGGCGAAATACGGCAGAAAAAACGCCTTTATCATCGGCACGGCGCTGGGCGTCGCCGGATCGCTGCTGGCTGCGTTGGCGATCGTGCTGAAAAACTTTCCCCTGTTTGTGCTGGCGGCCTTTGTGCTGGGGATGTCCTGTGCCTTTAATCAATATTACCGCTTTGCCGCCGCCGAGGTGTTCAGCGATAACCACCAGAAAAACGGCGCGATTTCCTGGGTGATCAGCGGCGGCATCCTGGGCGGTTTTCTCGGTCCGGCCGCCGCCAGCCACTCTTCCGATTTCTGGCCGCTGTATCCGTTTCTCGGCAGTTTTCTGGTCGCGGCGCTGATCTGCATCGTAACGGCCCTGCTGCTGCTGGGCCTGAAGCTGCCGCAGGCGGCGGTGAACATCGGAACCGAAAAAAGCGCGGAGCCGCTCTCTGCGGTTTTGAAAAGCCGGGCGTTTATCCTCGGCACGGCCAGCTGTACCGCCGGTTTTGTGGTGATGACGCTATTGATGAATTCCGCTCCGCTGGCGATGCATCGGCACCATTTTTCCGTCAGCAGCAGCGCCATGGTGCTGCAGTGGCACTTTGTCGCTATGTATGCCCCGGCGCTGGTGCTGGCGCTGCTGGCCAAAAGATTGAGCGCCGGCACGGTGGTAGCGACGGGGATTATCTGTAACTTAATCGGCATCGCGCTGGCGATGAACGGCCTCACCTTCTGGCACTTCCTCTCCTCGCTGATTATGTTCGGCGTGGGCTGGGCGTTTATGTTCAACGGCGGCACATTTATGCTGAATGCGTTTTCCCATTCGGCGCATAAGGCCCGGATTCAGGGCATCAACTCGCTGGTTATCAGCCTGCCCAATGCGCTGGCCTCGCTGTCGGCGGGCAGCATGATGGCGTTCGCCAGCGGCTGGCCGCTGGTGAATATCGTGAGCGTGGTCATTCTGCTGGCAACGGTGCTGATGCTGTTGCTGATGCGACGTAAATAGTAGGGTCCGGGGGCTAGCTGAAGTGCACGCTTTCCCCGGCCTGCGTTGAGCAGGCGCGGGACAGCAGCGCCCAAAAATCCTCCCCGCCGCGATCGCACACCCAGCGCCGATCTTGGTAATTGAAATGATATCCCCCCGACCTGGCGGCCAGCCAGATCTGGTGCAGCGGCTCCTGCCGGTTAATCACGATTTTGCTGCCGTTTTCAAAGGTTAGCGTCATCACGCCGCCGTTGGTTTCATAATCGATATCGGCATCGCCGGCAAATTGATCCAGCCTTTCTTCCAGCTGAAGCAGCAATTCGTCGGCTAATTGGTGGAACTCGCTATCGTTCATTTTCGATTCCTATTGATTTTCATGATCCACCTGCGATTATAGAGAGCATGCATGTATGAATTACAGGTCTTAATGTTATGAAAAAAGTATTTCGCCGGTTTTTTCTGGCGTTATCGTTGCTGAGTCTGTTCGGATGCGGCTTGAAAGGGCCGCTTTATTTTCCGCCGGAGCAACAATCGGCAGCGCCGAACGCTCAGCAGCAGGATGCGAATCACGCACGGCAACACTCGTCCGTGCAGCGGTAGTCGGCGATGGCGCGTCTACGCCCCATCGCTTTTAAGGGGTATATACGCCGCTGCAGCCGAAAAGGGTGCAGAGTAATCATAATTTTATAACAGGTCACGATAGCGTTTTTACCGCGCCCGGTTAAGCCAGCGGAGTCAGGATAATGCAGTTCGCTAAAATGCACGGATTAGGCAATGATTTCATGGTTGTTGATGCCGTTACGCAAAATGTTTATTTTTCACCCGAACTGATCCGCCGTTTGGCGGATCGGCATTGTGGCGTCGGCTTCGATCAACTTCTTGTGGTGGAGCCGCCGTACGATCCCGAGCTGGATTTTCATTACCGTATTTTTAACGCCGACGGCAGCGAGGTGGCGCAGTGCGGCAACGGCGCCCGCTGTTTTGCCCGTTTTGTGCGCCTGAAAGGGTTGACCAGCAAGCGCGATATCGCGGTGAGCACCCAGACGGGGAGAATGGTGCTCAGCGTCACCGACGACGATCTGGTCCGCGTCAATATGGGAGAACCCAATTTTGATCCGCAGCAGATCCCGTTTCGCGCCATAAAAGCGGAAAAAACCTACATTATGCGCGCCGAAGAGCACACCGTACTCTGTGGCGCGGTATCCATGGGCAACCCGCACTGCGTGATCCAGGTCGAGGATGTGGCGACCGCCAACGTCGAGGTGCTGGGGCCGCTGCTGGAAAATCATGAGCGTTTCCCGGAACGTGCTAATATCGGATTTATGCAGGTTATCGATCGCCAAAACATTCGCCTGCGGGTGTATGAGCGCGGCGCCGGCGAAACCCAGGCCTGCGGCAGCGGCGCTTGCGCCGCCGTGGCGGTGGGCATTCAACAGGGTCTGTTGTCCGCGCAGGTCCGGGTGTCGCTGCCGGGCGGCGATTTGCAGATCCACTGGGAGGGGCCGGGGCATCCGCTATTTATGACCGGTCCTGCAACGCATGTTTACGATGGATTTATTCATTTATGAAGAATGTCGAGGAGCAGGCAGAGCGCCGGGTCGCACTCAGTGACGATATGGTTTTGCAGTTCCTGCAACAGAATCCCGATTTTTTTATCCGTAATGCCCGGCAAATCGAGCAGATGCGCATACCGCATCCCGTCAGGGGAACGGTATCGCTGGTGGAGTGGCAGCTGGCGCGCCAGCGGCACCACATCACCCAGCTTGAGGAGGAAATCACGCTGTTGATGGAACAGGCCGGGGCGAACGAATTGTTGTTTAACCGCTTACTGAACCTGCAAACGGAACTGGCCTCCGCGGATAGCCTGCTGGATATGCTCGACCGGCTGCAGCGCTGGGCGCGCAAGCTGGGGCTGGCGGGGGCGTCGGTTCGCCTGTTCAGCGACAAATGGCGGATCGGCGCGCCCTCCGACTTTACCCATTTATCCCTGAATCGTTCCCTGTTCGAGCCCCTGCGTATTCAGCGCCTCGGCCAGGCCAGCCATTATCTGGGCAGCCTGAACGGCCCGGAACTGCTGCTGCTGTTGCCGCAGGCGAAGCAGATTGGTTCGGTGGCCTTGTCGATGATGGGTGAAAACCACGATCTGGGGCTGCTTATTTTTTCCAGCCGCGACAGCCATCACTACCAGGATGGTATGGGGACCGTGCTGCTGCAACAGCTGGCGACGACCATGCTGCCGGCCATGCTGGAGCGCTGGGTTGAACGGATATGAGCCAGCCTGACTCACCGGCCGCTTCATCGCTATCGCCGTTGCAGTCGCCGGTTGACGACTTCCTGCGCTACCTGAAGGTCGAGCGCCAACTGAGCGGGTTGACGCAAATCAGCTATGCGCGCCAGTTGACGGCGGCGATCGCCATCGTCGCGGCGACCGGCGTCGATGACTGGCGGCGCCTGGACGCGGCCGGCGTGCGCGCGGTGGTCTCCCGCAGTAAACGGGATGGGCTGCACGCCGCCAGTCTGGCGCTGCGCCTGTCCGCCCTGCGCAGCTTTCTCGACTGGATGGTGTCGCGCGGCGTACTGGGCGCGAATCCGGCCAGGGGGGTGTCTACGCCCCGCGCCGGACGCCATCTGCCCAAAAATATGGATGTGGATGAGATGAACCGCCTGCTGGATATCGATCTTGACGATCCGCTGGCGGTGCGCGATCGGGCCATGTTGGAGGTGATGTATGGCGCCGGACTGCGTCTGGCCGAGCTGGTGGGGATGGATTGCCGCCACGTCGACCTGGATAGCGGCGAAGTATGGGTAATGGGCAAGGGCAGCAAAGAGCGCAGGCTGCCGATGGGGAAAACGGCGGTCGCTTGGCTGGCGCGCTGGCTGGAGCTGCGCGAGCTGTTCGGGCCGCAGGATGAGGCGATTTTTATTTCCAATCAGGGGCGGCGCATCTCCATGCGCAATGTGCAAAAGCGCTTTGCCGAGTGGGGGGTAAAACAGGGGGTAAACAGCCATGTTCACCCGCATAAGCTGCGGCACTCTTTCGCCACCCATATGCTGGAGTCCAGCGGCGATTTACGGGCGGTGCAGGAATTGCTCGGCCATGCCAACCTTTCCACCACGCAGATTTATACCCATCTGGACTTTCAGCATTTAGCTTCCGTGTATGATGCCGCGCATCCACGCGCCAAACGGGGAAAAACCTGATGCATTTTTACCGACCGCTGGGTGAAATTCGGGCGATCACTTTCGATCTGGACGACACGCTATACGATAACCATGATGTGATACGGCGTACCGAGCGGGAGTCGATAGACTTTCTGCAGCGCTACCATCCCGCCCTGCAGGATTTTCAGCTAACGGATTTCCACCGCCTGCGCAACGAACTACGGCAACGGGAGCCGGAAATCTATCATGACGTTACCGAATGGCGGCGGCGTACGGTCGAGCGGGCGCTGACGGACATCGGCCTGAACGCCGACCAGGCGGCGCGGGGCGCGCAGGCGTCGATGGAAAACTTCGCTTTCTGGCGCAGCCGGATCGGCGTGACGCAAGAGACGCACCGCACGCTGGCGGCGCTGGCCGCGCGTCTGCCGCTGGCGGCGATCACCAACGGCAATGCCGAACCGCATCTGTTCGGTCTGGACGGCTACTTCAGGTTTATTCTGCGCGCCGGCCCGCACGGCCGCGCCAAGCCGTTCGCCGATATGTACCGTCTGGCGGCGGAAAAACTCGATCTGCCGCCGAGCGGTATTTTGCATGTGGGGGACGATCTCACCGCCGACGTCGCCGGCGCGCTGCGCTGCGGGCTACAGGCGTGCTGGATCAACCTGCGGCAAGGCAACCTGATGCGCATTGATGACGCGCGCCTGCTACCGCATCTTGAAATTTCCCGGTTGGCATCGCTGACGGCGTTGTTATAATCACCGGTATAGATGCTGTATAAATAATCAGTGGGAATCGGTCTCCTTGGCGGCGATCCGGTTTCCCGTCAACGGATAACCGATACCTATGGACGTTTCTGCTCTGCTCGATGGCCTCAACGACAAACAGCGTGACGCGGTAGCCGCGCCGCGCGGCAATTTATTGGTGCTGGCCGGGGCGGGCAGCGGCAAGACGCGGGTGCTGGTGCATCGTATCGCCTGGCTGCTGGCGGTGGAAAACTGTTCGCCGTACTCCATTATGGCGGTGACCTTTACCAACAAGGCGGCGGCGGAAATGCGCCACCGCATCGAACACTTGATCGGCACCAGCCAGGGCGGCATGTGGATCGGCACTTTCCACGGGCTGGCTCACCGTCTGCTGCGCGCCCACCATCTGGACGCCGGACTGCCGCAGGATTTCCAGATTCTCGACAGCGAAGATCAGCTGCGTTTGCTCAAGCGTCTGATTCGGGCGCTGAATCTGGATGAGAAGCAGTGGCCGCCGCGTCAGGCGATGTGGTACATCAACGGCAAAAAAGACGAAGGTTTGCGTCCCCAACATATCGAAAGCTACGGCAATCCGATAGAGCAGACCTGGCAACGGGTTTATCAGGCCTATCAGGAAGCCTGCGACCGCGCCGGGCTGGTGGATTTCGCCGAGTTGCTGCTGCGAGCGCACGAGCTGTGGCTGAATAAACCGCATATCCTGAACCATTACCGCGAGCGCTTCGGCAATATTCTGGTGGACGAATTTCAGGATACCAATCGCATTCAATACGCCTGGATCCGCATGCTGGCGGGCGACAGCGCCCGGGTGATGATTGTGGGCGACGACGATCAGTCGATTTACGGCTGGCGCGGCGCGCAGGTGGAAAATATTCAGCTGTTCTTGCAGGATTTCTCCGGCGCGGAAACTATCCGCCTGGAGCAGAACTACCGTTCCACCAGCAATATCCTCAAGGCCGCCAATGCGCTTATCGCCCATAACGGCGGCCGGCTGGGCAAAAATCTGTGGACGGACGGGGCGGACGGCGAACCGATTTCTCTCTACTGCGCGTTTAACGAACTGGACGAAGCGCGCTTTGTGGTCAACCGGATTAAAGTCTGGCAGGAAAACGGCGGCGCGCTGAACGATAACGCCATTTTATACCGCAGTAACGCCCAGTCGCGCGTGCTGGAAGAGGCGCTGCTGCAGCAGAATATGCCGTACCGTATCTATGGCGGCATGCGCTTCTTCGAACGTCAGGAAATCAAGGACGCCCTGTCGTACCTGCGTCTGATCGCCAACCGTAATGACGACGCCGCGTTTGAACGGGTGGTGAATACGCCGACGCGCGGCATCGGCGACCGCACGCTGGACGTGGTGCGTCACACCGCCCGTGACCGGCAGTTGACGCTATGGCAGACTACCCGCGCGTTGTTGCAGGAAAAAGTGCTGGCGGGCAGGGCGTCCGCCTCGCTGCAGCGCTTTATCGAACTGATTGACGCGCTGGCTGATGAAACCGCCGAACTGCCGCTGCACGTGCAGACCGACCGGGTGATCAAGGATTCCGGCCTGTGGAGCATGTACGAACAGGAAAAAGGCGAAAAAGGGCAGGCGCGGGTGGAAAACCTGGAAGAGCTGGTTACCGCGACGCGGCAGTACAGCTATCAGGATGAAGATCAGGACCTGATGCCGCTACAGGCGTTTTTGTCCCATGCGGCGCTGGAAGCGGGCGAGGGGCAGGCGGACGCCTATCAGGACGCGGTACAGCTGATGACGCTGCACTCGGCCAAAGGGCTGGAGTTCCCGCAGGTATTTATCGTCGGGATGGAAGAGGGCATGTTCCCCAGCCAGATGTCGCTCGACGAAGGCGGACGGCTGGAAGAGGAGCGGCGTCTGGCCTATGTGGGGGTGACGCGCGCCATGCGGAAACTGACCCTGACGTATGCGGAAACCCGCCGTTTATACGGCAAAGAGGCCTATCACCGCCCCTCGCGTTTCGTCGGGGAACTGCCGGCGGAGTGCGTCGAGGAAGTCCGGCTGCGCGCCAGCGTGTCGCGCCCGGTGAACCATCAGCGCCTCGGCACGCCGATAAGCGACAGCGACAGCGGCTACCGGCTGGGCCAGCGGGTGCGGCACGGCAAATTCGGCGACGGCACCATCGTCAATCTGGAAGGCAGCGGCGACCATTGCCGCATTCAGGTGGCCTTTCAGGGGCAGGGCATTAAATGGCTGGTGGCGGCCTATGCCCGGCTGGAAGTGGTGTGAAACGATAAATCGCGCATCGTTGCATTATTCGCCGCTCTTCGAGTTGACAGCCTTTTTCATCTCGGCGTAACATGCGCGCATCATTATTCCCGGAGGACCCACGCCTTGGACGCACCCAGTCGATGCTGGCTCAATAACCTGATCATTAGGTACAACTTCTAAGGCTATCTTCCCGTTGCTGATAGCCTTCGTGGTTGTCGGCGATGTCGTTCATCATGTCGCTACGAGTCAGCTCCGTCGAACGGACTGAAACCTGCCGGTGACGTTTTCACCTCTGTTTCTGTGTTTCAAGCGCGCGTTGTCCATCTCTGTTACTGAAAAGGGAGCTATGGCCTATGCTGAGCGCATTTAAACTGGACAACTGTCGTCTATCCCGTCTGGAACTGGATGATGCCGACGATCTGACCTCGTCCGTCTGGGTCGATTTAATCGAGCCGGAAGACGGCGAGCGCGAAAAAGTACAACAAGAGCTGGGACAGAGTCTGGCGACCCGGCCGGAACTGGAGGACATCGAGGCGTCCGCGCGTTTCTTCGAGGATGAGGACGGCTTGCATATCCACTCCTTCTTCTTTTTTGAAGACGCCGAAGATCATGCCGGCAACGCCACCGTGGCGTTTACCATCCGCGAGGGACGCCTGTATACGCTGCGCGAGCGCGAACTGCCGGCGTTTCGCCTGTACCGCATGCGCGCCCGCAGCCAAACGATGGTCGACGGCAATGCCTATGAACTGCTGCTGGATTTGTTTGAAACCAAAATCGAACAGCTGGCCGATGAAATCGAGAACATCTACAGCGATCTGGAATCCCTGAGCCGCATCATCATGGAAGGGCGCCAGGGAGACGAATACGACGATGCGCTGTCCACGCTGGCCGAACTGGAAGACGTGGGCTGGAAGGTGCGCCTGTGTCTGATGGATACCCAGCGCGCGCTGAACTTTCTGGTGCGCAAGGCCCGTTTGCCCTCCGGCCAACTGGAACAGGCGCGCGAGATCCTGCGCGATATCGAATCCCTGCTGCCGCACAACGAATCGCTGTTCCAGAAGGTCAACTTCCTGATGCAGGCGGCGATGGGCTTCATCAATATTGAACAGAGCCGCATTATCAAGATCTTCTCGGTGGTTTCCGTGGTGTTCCTGCCGCCGACGCTGGTGGCGTCCAGCTACGGGATGAACTTTGAATTTATGCCGGAGCTGAAGTGGTCGTTCGGCTATCCGGGGGCGATTGTGCTGATGATCCTGGCGGGTCTGGCGCCTTATCTCTATTTCAAACGCAAGAACTGGCTCTGAAGCCCGTGGCGCGCGATGTGGTTCGGTAACTTGATTAATTTTATATTAATTATTCGGCTAATCTGTTTAGAATGACGGCAATGGTTTATTGCAGAAATAGGTTGTGCGCATGAGAAGGGTTTCACCCTTGATGCAATGGGGGATCCTGCTGTCGGTCTCGCTGATACTGGGCTTCGGACTGCAGATCTACCACGTTCCGGCGGCCCTGTTGCTCGGCCCCATGCTGATTGGCGCGGCGATGGGGCTGAACGGCGCCACCATCCGCATTCCCCCCGCCTTCTTTTCCGCCAGCAATGCGGTGCTGGGCTGCCTGGTGGCGCAAAGCCTCTCCCTTTCCATTCTGAGTCCCCTACTCGACAGCTGGCTGCTGGTGCTGTTTATTTTGCTGGCGACCCTTGCCGGCAGCGGACTTTCCGGCTGGCTGCTGGTGAAATTCAGCGATTTGCCCGGCACCACGGGCACCTGGGGCGCTTCTCCCGGCGGCGCGTCGGCTATGGTCGCCATGGCGGGGGAGTTTGGCGCGGATGTGCGGCTGGTCGCCTTTATGCAGTATCTGCGGGTGCTGATGGTGACGGCGGCGGCGGCTTTTGTCGCCCGTATCAGCCTGGGAGAGGAAGCGGCGGAGAACAGCGCCATGCTGGTGTGGTTTCCGATGCTGGACTGGCGTTTTCCCGCCACCCTGTGCGTCGCGTTCGGCAGCGCCTGGCTCGGCAAACTTTTACATATTCCCTCGGCCGCCCTGCTGGCGCCGATAATTGTCGGTTCGCTGTTGCATTCAAACGGCATATTGGCGTTGCAGACCCCGGAATGGCTGCTGGCCCTGGCCTATGCGTTTATCGGCTGGAGCGTCGGGCTGTGTTTTACCCGCCCGATATTTCTGCTGGCGATACGCACGCTGCCGCAGATGATGGCGTCGATTGTCGGACTGATGCTGCTGTGCGGCGCGTTGGCGCTGATGATTACCCGCTTTCTGCCGGTCGATCTGCTGACGGCCTATCTGGCCACCAGCCCGGGCGGGCTGGATTCCATCGCCATTATCGCCGCCGGCAGCCGGGTCGATATGGCGTTTGTGATTGCCATGCAGACGCTGCGGCTGTTCTCCACCTTGATTTTCAGTCCGCTGCTGTCGCGTTTTATCTCGCGCCGCGTAGATCTCGTTGCGACCTGATATCAGACCGCCGCCGTTTACGCTGGGTATAAAGCGCATCGAGAATAAACAGCGCCAGCGCGCTCCAGATAAAGGCAAAGGTCACCAGTTTGTCGCTGCTGAAGGTTTCGCCATAAAAAACGACCGCCAGCAAAAACATCATCGTCGGTCCGAGATACTGGAAAAACCCCAGCGTGGAGAGGCGCAGATAAGAGGCCGCGGCGGTAAAAAACAGCAGCGGTACGGTGGTGATGATCCCCGCGGAGACGAACAGCGTATTCAGCGTCCAGCTATTGTCCGTCATATGGCTGCTGGGGCTGTCGACAATAAAAAACAGGTAGATGGCGGCCATCGGCAGCAGCCACAGCGTTTCAATCAGCATTCCGGTCTGGCTGTCGACGCCGATTTTTTTACGCAGCAGGCCGTAGAAGGCGAAGCTGAACGCCAGCCCCAGGGCAACCAGCGGCAGCGAGCCAAAGGTCCAGAGCTGGACCAGCACGCCGGAAACGGCCAGTAAAACCGCCAGCCATTGCAGACGGCGCAAGCGCTCGCCCAGAAAGATGACCCCCAGCATGACGTTGACCAGCGGGTTGATGAAGTAGCCCAGACTGGCTTCCAGCATATGGTGGTTATTGACCGCCCAGATATACAGCAGCCAGTTGCTGGCGATTAATATGGCGGAGAGCGCCAGTAGCAGCAGGTGTTTGACGTTGCGGCAGGCATAACGCACCTGATGCCATTTCCAGCTGATGCTCAACAGGATCAGCATAAAGAAAAACGACCAGATAATCCGGTGGGCCAGTATTTCATCGGCGGGGATATGTTCAAGCAGCTTGAAATAAACCGGGGCGATCCCCCAGATAAGATAAGCGCCGAGAGCGAAAAAGATCCCCTTGCGGGCTTGCTGCGCATCCATTGATGATGACTCGATAAAACGGCGGAAAAAGAGAAGTTTACCCAAAACGGCGGCGGTTTTCACCCTTGGCGTCAGCCAATGAGGTAGGTCGCGGTGGCGCTGGCGATGTGCGATTGCCGTTCATTGTGCAGGTCGGCCCGCGCCACGGCGACTTTATTGCCGCCGCGCAGCAGCTGGCTGGTGATAGTGAAATGTTCTCCGTGGCCCGGCCGCAGATAGTCCACCCGCATATCAATCGTTCCCATCCGGGCAAGCAGCTGGCGAACGCGCTCCCTGGTTAACATGGCGCCTGGCGTTAGTGGTGAGCTGGGCATGATGTTCTTCCCGTATGCTTTGGTTGGCTGAGGTTGCCGCGCGCTTGCTATTGCATCGAAAGGTTGGTTAATGGTTTATTTTATGCGGTAATTTTGTTTCTTTCCAGAAAAGACCGAGAAAGGGTCTAAGGTTGATTCAAATGTCGCCGAACCGTGTAAAATGGCGCGTTTATCAGATCGGATAATTAGCATGATCGCTCAGGAGAGAAAGTAAATGCGTAAAATCGTTGGCATGTTGATTATGCTGCTGGCAACACACGCTCAGGCGCAAGAGGCGAAAATAGAGCCAGTGCATGATAGGCCCGCGGTGCGCGGCAGCATCATCGCCAGCCTGTTACAGCAACATGATAGTCCGTTTATTCTCTATCCGTATGAGAGTAACTATATGCTGTATACCTACACCAGCAATATCAATAAAACCGCGATAGGGAGCTACAACTGGGCGGATGAGGCACGCAAGGATGAGGTGAATTTCCAGCTTAGCCTGGGTTTCCCGCTCTGGCGCGGTATTCTCGGCGACAATTCCCTGCTGGGCGCTTCCTATACGCAACGTTCCTGGTGGCAGTTGTCCAATAGAGGTGAGTCTTCGCCGTTTCGCGAAACCAACTATGAGCCGCAGCTTTTTCTCGGCTGGGCGACGGATTACACCTTTGCCGGCTGGACGCTGCGCGATGTGGAAGTCGGATTCAACCACCAGTCCAACGGGCGTTCCGAACCCACATCGCGCAGTTGGAATCGCGCCTATGTCCGGCTGATGGCGCAAAACGGCGACTGGCAGGTGGATTTGAAACCCTGGATTCGCTTTTCCGACAGCGAGGACGATAATCCGGATATCGCCAAATATATGGGGTACTACCGTCTGCGCGTCGGCTACGTCTGGGGCGACAGCGTATTCAGCGCGGAAGGTCGCTATAACTGGAACAGCGGCTACGGCGGCGGTGAACTGGGCTGGAGCTATCCGCTGACGGATCATGTGCGCTTTTACACCAAGGTATTCAGCGGCTATGGCGAATCGCTGATTGACTATAATCACCGCCAGACCCGTTTCGGCATTGGGGTAACGCTGAACGATATGTTCTAGCGATAACCGGCGCCGAATCTAGGGAGCCGGTCCGTGAACGAATCATGGCTGCGTTGTCAAGGCGCGCTCTGCGACATTGCGCGCGTCAATCAGCATTTAACACATAAGCGGGTAAAACGTTGCAGTTTTACCGCATGACGCCGAAAATGGCGTCTGTTTGATTTCAGCGGATGGGGAAGGCGTGTCTACGGCGGAAGTATTAAATAAAGAAGCGCTGGCCGTTCAGGTTTTGCGGGATACGTTCGGCTACCAGCAATTCCGGCCGGGCCAGCAGGAAATTATCAATGCGACCATCAGCGGGCGGGATTGTCTGGTGATTATGCCCACCGGCGGGGGGAAATCCCTGTGCTATCAAATTCCCGCTCTGGTGATGGACGGCCTGACGCTGGTGGTTTCCCCGCTGATTTCACTGATGAAGGATCAGGTCGATCAGCTCCAGGCTTATGGCGTGTCGGCGGCCTGCCTCAACTCGACGCAAACCCGCGAACAGCAGCACGAGGTGATGGCCGGCTGCCGTTCCGGGCAGATCAAGCTGCTGTATATCGCCCCCGAACGCCTGACCACCGACAGCTTCCTCGACCACCTTATCCACTGGCGGCCGTCGCTGATTGCGGTGGATGAAGCGCACTGTATTTCCCAATGGGGTCACGACTTCCGCCCCGAATACCGGGCGCTGGGGCAGGTGAAGCAGCATTTCCCCGGCCTGCCGGTGATAGCGCTGACCGCCACCGCCGATGAAACCACGCGGAGCGATATCGTACGCCTGCTCGATCTGCAATCGCCGCTGGTGCAGATCAGCAGTTTTGACCGGCCGAATATCCGCTATACGCTGGTGGAAAAATTCAAGCCGCTCGATCAGCTGTGGATGTTCGTTCAGGGGCAGCGCGGCAAAAGCGGCATTATCTACTGCAACAGCCGGGCCAAGGTGGAGGATATCAGCGCCCGCCTGCAAAGCCGCGGGCTGAGCGTGGCGGCATACCATGCCGGGCTGGACAACGAGCGCCGGGCGCAGGTGCAGGAAGCCTTCCAGCGCGACGATCTGCAGGTGGTGGTGGCGACCGTGGCCTTCGGCATGGGCATCAACAAGCCCAACGTGCGCTTTGTGGTGCATTTCGATATTCCGCGCAATATTGAATCCTACTATCAGGAAACCGGGCGCGCCGGGCGGGACGGCCTGGCGGCGGAAGCGGCGCTGTTTTACGACCCGGCAGATATGGCATGGCTGCGGCGCTGTCTGGAAGAGAAACCGGCCGGACAGCAACTGGACATTGAACGCCATAAACTGAATGCGATGGGCGCGTTTGCCGAGGCGCAAACCTGCCGCCGTCTGGTCTTGCTCAACTATTTCGGCGAGGGCCGCCAGCAGGCGTGCGGCAACTGCGACATCTGCCTCGACCCTCCCAAGCGCTATGACGGACTGGTGGAGGCGCAAAAAGCGCTCTCCTGCGTGTATCGGGTCGGGCAGCGCTTTGGGATGGGGTATATCGTCGAAGTGTTGCGCGGGGCGAATAACCAGCGCATCCGTGAATTCGCTCATGACAAGCTGCCGGTGTACGGCATCGGGCGCGATAAATCTCAGGAGCACTGGGTCAGCGTGTTGCGCCAGCTGATTCATCTGGGGCTGCTGCAGCAGAATATCGCCCAGTACTCGGCGTTACAGCTCACCGAGTCGGCCCGTCCGGTGCTGCGCGGCGAAGTGCCGTTGCAGCTGGCGGTGCCGCGGGTGATTAACCTGAAGCCGCGCGCCGCCAGCCAGAAGTCTTACGGCGGAAACTACGATCGTAAGCTGTTCGCCAAACTGCGCAAATTGCGCAAGTCCATTGCCGATGAGGCCAACATTCCGCCTTACGTGGTGTTCAGCGACGCCACCCTGCTGGAGATGGCCGAACTGATGCCGATCACCGCCGCGGAGCTGTTGAATATCAACGGCGTCGGACATCGCAAGCTGGAGCGTTTCGGCGCGCCGTTTATGTCGGTGATCCGCGATCACGTTGATAATGGCGACGACGAGTAGCGTCCGGCAGCCGGCACGCTCACGCTTTTCTGGCGCTTGCCAGCAGCGCGCCGACCAGGATAAACAGCGAGCCAAAAATCCGATTCAGCATCCGCATCTGCCGGGCGCCTCTCAGCCAGCCGGCGATGCGCTTGGCCAGCGTGGCATAACCGATCATCACCATGATATCGACGATAATGGTGGTGGCGCCCAAAACCAGATACTGTGCGGCTTGTGGTTGATGCTGGATGATAAACTGCGGAAACAGCGCCGCCAGAAACACGATGCTTTTCGGGTTGGTCAGATTAACCAGCACCGCGCGCTTCAATAGCCTGCGGCGCGGCATGGCGCCGGCCAGCGCATGCATATCCAGCGAGCCTGCCGCGCGCCACTGCTGGATCCCCAGCCAGATCAGGTACGCAGCCCCCAGCCATTTCAGCAGGTCGAAAATCAGCACGGACTGCGCCAGCAGCGCCCCCAGCCCGACGCCCACCAGCACGATGTGTACCGCCAGACCGATCTGTAAACCGGTTATCGAGGCGATGGTGCCGCGATAACCGTGGCTGATGCCGGTACTCATGGTATTGATGGCGCCCGAACCGGGCGAAAGGCTGAGGATAAGCGTCGTCAGTAAATAGGTTAACCACCAGTCTATGGTCACTTGCGAATGCTCCCGGAAATTTTTGATGGCGGGCTTATCCCTGCCCGCCACCCTACGGGCCAACGCATTGCGTTGTTGAAAATCGCTCCCTGCGATTTTTTATGCCACAATACGCCGATGCATATATTTTCGCTATAGCTCAAAATCCGTTCCGATAGCTTTACTGGCCTGCGCCGGAGTGTGTGGATGACTCGGTATCTCAATAGCCTGTTAACGCGTGAAGCGCAGTTTTCTGCCTTTGCTACCGGGGCGTTGCTGGATTTCTGGCGTCAGCGCGAAGAAGGGGAATTTATCGGCGTCGATAATGTGCCGATCCGCTTTGTGCGTTTTAGCGCGCCGCAGCACGATAAAATCGTCGTGGTGTTCCCCGGACGTATTGAAAGCTATGTAAAATACGGCGAAGTGGCTTACGATCTCTTCCATAACGGCTATGACGTACTGATGATGGATCATCGCGGGCAGGGGCGTTCCGGGCGCCTGCTCGAAGATAGCCACCGCGGGCATGTCGTACGTTTCAGCGACTATGTGGATGATGTCGAACTGCTGTGGCAACGGCAGATTGCCCCGCAGGCGCATAGCCGTCGATTTGCGCTGGCTCATTCGATGGGCGGCGCGATCCTGGCCCGGTTTCTGGCGCGCCGGCCGCGGGCTTTCGATGCCGTGGCGCTCTGCGCGCCGATGTGCGGCATTCATCTGCCGATGCCAAACTGGCTGGCATGGCGCATCGTCGACTGGGCGGAACGCCGCCCCGCGATACGCGACTATTATGCCATCGGCACCGGGCAGTGGCGGCCGTTGCCTTATGTGGTCAATATGCTGACCCACAGCCGCGAGCGCTACCGGCGCAGCGTCAGATTTTATGCGGATTCCCCGGAGCTGCGTGTTGGCGGCCCGACCTACCATTGGGTACGCGAAGCGCTGACGGTAGGCCGGGAGTTGCTGGAGCAGGCCGCAGATATCACTACGCCGTTGCTGTTGTTGCAGGCGGAAGAAGATCGGGTGGTGGATAACCGCAGCCAGGATCGGTTTTGTCAGGCTCTGGCGCAGAGCGGCCACCCCTGTGCGGGCGGGACACCCCGGATTATCAAAGGGGCGCGGCATGAGATTCTGTTTGAGAAAGATAACATTCGTGCTCAGGCATTCGAGCTGATTCTGGAGCATTTTGCTCGCTATTATTAAATTACCACCAGAGGTTGGATCTCACCGTTATGTACCATGTCGTAGCTTCCGATTTAGATGGCACCCTGTTATCGCCCGACCATACGCTCTCCTCCTATGCGAAAGAAACCCTCAGGCTATTGACCGAAAAGGGGATTCATTTTGTCTTTGCGACGGGGCGGCACCATATGGATGTGGCGCAAATCCGCGACGGTCTGGGCATCAGCGCCTTTATGATCACCTCCAACGGCGCGCGGGTGCACAACACCCGGGGCGATCTGATCTTCAGCCATAATCTGGATCAGGACATCGCCCGCGATCTTTACGGCGTGGCGCACCACAACCCGGATATGCTGACGCACGTTTACCGCGACGATGAGTGGTTTATGAACCGTCAGAGTCCGGAGGAGGAGCGTTTTTTTAAAGAGTCGGTGTTTAAGTACCAACTGTTCGAACCCGGCCTGCTGGAGACCGGTGGCGTCAGCAAGATCTTCTTCACCTGCGATTCCCACGAGCAGTTGCTGACGCTGGAAGAGGCGATCAACGCGCGCTGGGGCGATCGCGTCAATGTGAGCTTTTCCACGCTGACCTGCCTGGAAGTGATGGCCGGCGGGGTATCCAAAGGTCACGCGCTGGAGCAGGTGGCGAAGATCATCGGTTTTTCGCTGCGCGAGTGCATCGCTTTCGGCGACGGTATGAACGACTACGAAATGCTGTCGATGGCGGGCAAAGGCTGCATCATGCAAAACGCCCATCAGCGTTTGAAGAATTTGCTGCCTGAGCTGGAGGTGATCGGTAGCAACGCGGAAAGCGCGGTGCCGAACTACCTGCGGGATTTGTTTCTGAGATAACGCTTTTCTCTGTCGAGAGAAAGGCGGCGTCGACGGGACGCCGCCAGAGGGATGCTTACAAAACGGGATTATGCCTGCCTGGCTAACTCTTCCTTATGCTTTTTCTCACTGAACATCACTATGATAAGCAAAGCCACCGCCAGAATACTGCCGCCGATCATCACCATAAAGCCGCCGTCCCAGCCGAAAAAGTCCACGGTGTAGCCGACGATGGCGCTGGCGGCGACGGAACCGCCGAGATAACCGAACAGACCGGTGAACCCAGCCGCCGTGCCCGCGGCTTTCTTCGGCGCCAGTTCCAGCGCATGCAGGCCGATCAGCATCACCGGTCCGTAGATCAGGAAGCCGATGATAATCATGCACGCCATATCCACATGCGGATTGCCCGCCGGGTTCATCCAGTATACGACGGTGGCGATGGTGACCAGGGTCATAAAGAACACGCCGGTTGCGCCGCGGTTGCCTTTAAACACCTTGTCGGACATCCAGCCGCACAGCAGCGTGCCGGGAATGCCTGCATATTCGTAGAAGAAATAGGCCCAGGAGGATTTGTCCAGCGCGAAATGTTTTACCTCTTTCAGATAGGTCGGAGACCAGTCGAGAATGCCATAGCGCAGCAGGTAAACAAATACGTTGGCGATGGCGATGTACCACAGCAGCCGGTTGGGAAAAACGTACTGCATAAAGATTTGCTTTGCGGTCAGCTCCTCTTCGTTTTTCTCATTATAATCAACAGGATAGTCGTTTTTATACTCTTCGATCGAGGGTAAGCCGCAGGATTGCGGCGTATCTCGCATCAGGGCAAAAGCGATCAGCGCGACCAGAATGGCGGCAAACGCGGGCATATACAGGGCGGCTTTCCAGTCGTTAAACCAGGCCATCCCCAGCAGAAACAGCAGCGGTGGAATACCGCCGCCGACGTTATGCGCGCAGTTCCAGATGGAAACGATGCCGCCGCGTTCCTTTTTCGACCACCAGTGCACCATGGTGCGTCCGCACGGCGGCCAACCCATGCCTTGAAACCAGCCGCACAGGAACAGCAGCACGAACATGATCGCAATGCTGGAGGTGGCCCAGGGCACGAACCCCATAAACAGCATGACCGCCGACGCCAGTATCAGGCCCGCGGGCAGGAACACGCGCGGATTGGAGCGGTCGGAGACCGAACCCATGATAAATTTGGAAAAGCCGTAGGCGATCGAAATGCCGGATAGCGCGAAACCGAGATCGCCGCGCGAGAACCCTTGTTCGATCAGGAATGGCATCGCCAGAGCGAAATTTTTGCGCACCAGATAGTATGCGGCATAGCCAAAGAAGATGCCCATGAAAATTTGCCAGCGCAGACGACGATACAGTGGATCGACCCGATCTGCCGCGACGCGGGGCTGGTGTGTGGCGGGTTTAAAAATACTCAGCATTGCTGTCTCCAATACGCCCAAAAACGATAATTTTTTGTTCTATAACGAAGGTGATTTTATTTAATTCCGCCCTTTTCATCTGTGAGTTATCGCTCAAATGTTACATTTTTATGAAGGTATGACATTTTTCCGTACTTAAATTAACAATGCTTATGCAATTGCGGAATTGATTTTGGTGATGTCAATCACATATATGACTTTTAATGACTATTTCATTTTCGTTTTATGTTCGTTTTTGCTCTTTATCAAACGTTAACCTTATATTTTGTGTCCCAATAGCACTATGTAACGAGTCGCAGATAAGAGGGCGTATGCAAAATAGTGGGTCATACCGGGAAACCGACGTCATTGTGATTGGCGGTGGGGCGACGGGCGCGGGAACCGTACGGGATTGCGCGCTGCGGGGGTTACGCTGCCTGTTGATCGAACGCTTTGACATCGCCACCGGCGCCACCGGGCGCAACCATGGTTTGTTGCACAGCGGATCGCGCTATGCGGTGACGGACGGCGAGTCCGCGCGTGAATGTATTGAAGAAAACCAGGTGCTCAAACGCATAGCCCGCCACTGCGTGGAACCGACGGACGGCCTGTTTCTGACCTTGCCGGAAGACGATCTCGCCTATCAGGGCCAATTTATCGCCGCCTGCCGACAGGCGGGGATCAACGCCCAGGCGATTGATCCCCAGGAGGCGCTGCGTCTGGAGCCTGCCGCCAACCCGACGCTGATTGGCGCGGTTCGGGTGCCGGACGGCACCATCGATCCTTTCCGCCTGACCTCGGCCAATATCATCGACGCCGCTGAGCACGGCGCCGAGGTGCTGACTTATCATGAGGTTATCGGTTTGATCCGCCAGGGCGACCGCATCACCGGAGTGCGCGTTTTCGACCATAAAAACGCCGTCGCCGTCGAGATACACGCCCAGGTGGTGGTCAACGCCGCGGGTATCTGGGGACAACATATCGCCGAGTATGCCGATCTGCGCGTACGCATGTTCCCGGCGAAAGGGGCGCTGCTGATTTTGGGACACCGCATCAACAACATGGTGATTAACCGCTGCCGCAAACCGGCCGATGCCGACATTCTGGTGCCGGGAGACACCATTTCTCTGATCGGCACCACCTCGACCCATATCGATTACGATCAGATCGATAATATGACGGTCACGCCCGCGGAAGTGGAAATCCTGATGCGCGAAGGCGCCAAATTGGCGCCGCAGTTGGCGGACACGCGCATTCTCCGCGCCTATGCGGGGGTGCGCCCGCTGGTGGCGAACGACAGTGACCCCAGCGGACGCAGCGTCAGCCGCGGCATTGTGCTGCTCGACCATGCCAGCCGCGATGGTCTGGAGGGGTTTGTTACCATCACCGGCGGTAAGCTGATGACCTATCGGCTGATGGCCGAGTGGGTGACGGATAAAATCTGTGAAAAGCTGGGCTGCGACGTGGCCTGTACCACGGCGCAGACGCCGTTGCCCGGTTCGGAACCCGGCACGGAGCGCGCGGCCCCTCAATCCACCGCGCGCCGCTCCGCCTCCGCCGGGCATTTCTCCGCGCCCAAAAGCCCGTTATCGGAACCCAAAAACAGCGTGTTTCCGTTGTCCGCGCCGCTGCGCGGATCGGCGATTTACCGCCATGGCGAACGCGCCGGGCGTTTGCTGTCCGGCGAGCGTCTGGACGGCAGTCTGGTCTGCGAGTGCGAAGCCGTTACCGCCGGCGAAGTGCGTTACGCGGTGGAATCGCTCCAGGTTAATAATCTGATTGATTTACGCCGCCGCACCCGCGTCGGAATGGGAACCTGCCAGGGCGAGCTTTGCGCCTGCCGGGCCGCGGGATTGCTGTGCCGGCTGGGGCGGTCGGCGCCGGAGCAATCCATCGTCCAGCTCAGCCAGTTTCTCAATGAGCGCTGGAAAGGCATTCGCCCGGTCGCCTGGGGCAATACCCTGCGTGAAAGCGAGTTTACCAGCTGGGTATATCAGGGATTGTGCGGCCTGACGGCCGATGACGCGCGGGAGGAACAGCATGCGGTATGACGCGGTTATTATCGGCGGCGGGCTGGCGGGGTTGACCTGCGGCATCAGGCTGTCCGAGCAGGGCAAACGTTGCGCTATCGTCAGCGCCGGGCAAAGCGCCCTGCATTTTTCTTCGGGCGCTCTGGATTTGCTCGCCAGTCTGCCGGACGGGCAGGCCGTCGACCAACCGCTAAGCGCGCTGGATGAGCTGGCCCGGCAGGCGCCTCGCCATCCCTATGCGCTGATGGGCGCCGAGCGGATCGCCGCCCTGTTGCCGGAAGCTCAGGCGCTGCTGGTTCGCTGCGCCATGCCGATGCTGGGAGACTATCGGCACAATCATCTGCGGATGACGCCGCTGGGCAAGTTTCGCCCCTGCTGGCTCAGCCAGCCGGACAGCGTGACCCGCGGCCTGACCGGCACCGCCCGCTGGGAGCGTCCGCTGGTGGCCGGTATTGAAGGCTTTCTGGATTTCCAGTCGCGTATTGTGGCCGGGACGCTGCAGTCGCAGGGCATCGCCGCCCGCAGCGATGATGTCAAACTGCCGGTGCTGGATCGGCTGCGCCGCAACCCCAGCGAGTTCCGGGCGGTGAATATTTCCCGGGTGCTCGATCTGCCGGAAAATCTGGCGGCGCTGGCGGAAGAGCTGACGGTATCCGCCAGCGGCAATGATGCGGTGATCATGCCCGCCTGTCTGGGGCTGGATGGAGCGGCGGCGCTGGACGGGCTGCGCCAGGCGCTCGGCAAGCCGCTGCTGCTGTTGCCGACGTTGCCGCCTTCGTTGCCGGGGTTGCGTTTGCATCAGGCGCTGTTGCGCCGCTTTCGCCAACAGGGTGGGATCGTCATGCCGGGCGATCGGGTGGAACGCGCCGTGCTGGAAGCGCAGGGCGCCGCGCTCTATACCCGTAACCACCGCGATATTCCGCTGCGGGCGCGACACCTGGTGCTGGCCAGCGGCAGTTTCTTCAGCAACGGTCTGCTGGCGCGCTTCGACCGGGTTAGCGAGCCGGTGTTCGGGCTGGATGTTCGCTTCGCGGCCCGGCGGGAGGAGTGGAGCCGGCAGGATGTGTTCGCCGCCCAGCCTTACCGGCAATTCGGCGTGATAACCGATGACAACCTGCGCCCCGCCATCGCCGGCAAAACGGCGGATAACCTGTATGCCGTCGGCGCGGTGCTGGAAGGGTTCGATCCCATTGCGCAGGGGTGCGGCGCGGGCGTATCGCTGCTCAGCGCGCTGTATGTCGCCGACCTGATACTGCGGGAGGACAACCAATGAGCCTGCTTGACGATAACAGCTTTGAAAATTGCATCAAATGCACGGTTTGCACCACCTATTGTCCGGTATCGCGGGTTAATCCGCTCTATCCGGGGCCGAAACAGGCCGGGCCGGATGGCGAACGTCTGCGGCGCAAAGATCCCGCGCTGTATGACGAGGCGCTGAAGTACTGCACCAACTGTAAACGCTGCGAAGTGGCCTGTCCGTCGGACGTTAAAATCGGCGACATCATTCAGCGCGCGAAAGCCAACTACAGCAGCCATAGGCCCACCTTGCGCGACGCCATTCTGAGCCATACCGATCTGATGGGGACGGTTTCCACCCCGTTTGCTCCGCTGGTGAATACGGCGACCGGCCTGAAACCAGTCCGTCAGCTACTGGATAAAGCCTTAAAAATCGACCATCGCCGTCAGTTGCCGAAATATTCCTTCGGCACCTTCCGCCGCTGGTATCGCCAGCAGGCGCAAAGACAGCAAGGCTACCCCGAGCAGGTCGCCTACTTTCACGGCTGCTACGTTAACTATAACCACCCCCAGTTGGGAAAAGACGTTGTGCGGATTTTTAACGCCATGAATATCGGCGTTCAACTGCTGAGCAAAGAAAAGTGCTGCGGCGTGCCGCTGATTGCCAATGGCTTTCACGATCGGGCAAGAAAGCAGGCGCGGGTGAATATTCAATCGCTGGACGAGGCGATCAACGGCAAGTCCATACCGGTGGTGGCGACGTCGTCCAGCTGCGCCTTTACCTTGCGCGATGAATATCCGCATCTGCTGGGCGTGGACACCGACCGCGTGCGCGATGGCATTGAACTGGCTACCCGGCGGCTGTACCGGCTATTGGAGGAAGAGGACCGTGAACTGCCGTTGCGCGCGTTGCCGCTGCGGGTGGCCTATCACACCCCCTGCCATCTGGAAAAGATGGGCTGGACCGCCTACACGCTGGCGCTGCTGCAGCGCATTCCCGGTATCGAACTGACGGTGCTGGATTCCCAGTGCTGCGGCATTGCCGGCACCTACGGCTTCAAAAAGGAAAATTACGCCACCGCGCAGGGGATCGGCGCGCCTCTGTTTCGGCAGATCGAGGAGAGCGGCGCGGATGTGGTGATCACCGACTGCGAAACCTGCAAATGGCAAATCGAAATGTCCACCGGCAAGCCGTGCGAACACCCGATCACGCTGCTGGCGCGGGCGCTGATTGAGGCGTGAGTGGAGATGGGCAGGGAAGCCCATCATAAAAAAATACTTTACAGACGCGAATGATAATGATTATTATTGCACTGCTTTCCGGGGAAACCAACCGGAGGACCGGGTGGAGACATCCAGGTCACAGGGCGGTTTCTGCGAAGGCACGACATTGCTCACATTGCTTCCAGTATTTATTTAGCCAGCTCGGGTGCTGGCTTTTTTTTTAGGCCATCCCTGCCCGTCCTCCCCTAACCGCCACTGCGTGACGCTGAACTCAGCGTACTTACCCCGTTCTGATTTTTTGAACCGGGCGGTGAGTTTTTTGCGCTATCTTATTCCCGGCTACCCGTTAGACTTTGACTTAAAACCTATCCCATCAGGCTGCTAACGAAACGCGGGGAGAAACCGACATGATCGACGAACGTAAAGCGCAACAGCGCGGACATGCAAACCACGGCTGGCTTGACAGCTGGCATACTTTCTCATTTGCCGATTATTATGAACCGGAGTTTATGGGCTTCTCGGCGCTGCGCGTTATCAATGAAGACCGGATTGAAGGCGGCAAAGGCTTCGGCACCCATCCGCATAAGGATATGGAAATCCTCACCTACGTTCTGGAAGGTACGGTGGAGCATCAGGACAGCATGGGCAACAAAGAACAGATTCAGGCCGGCGAGTTTCAGATCATGAGCGCCGGCAGCGGGATTCGCCATTCGGAATACAACGCCAGCCGTGATGCGTTGCTGCATCTGTACCAGATTTGGATTATCCCGCAAAAAGCCGGGCTGACGCCGCGCTATGAACAGAAACGCTTCGATATGCCGCAGGGGCGCCAACTGGTGCTGTCGCCTGATGCCCGCGACGGCTCGTTGCAGGTTTTCCAGGACATGACGCTGTGGCGCTGGGCGCTGAAGCCGCAGGAACAGTCGATTTATCGGGTGCGGGCTGAACGCCGGATCTGGATCCAGGTGGTGCGCGGCAGCGTGGAGATTAACGGTCATCAGGCGGCAACCAGCGACGCGCTGGCCGTGTGGGATGAAGAAACCCTGTCGGTTCATGCCGATCAAGAGAGCGAAATCCTGCTGTTTGATTTACCGCCGGTATAAGCGTCGAGGCATTAACGCATCCGGATCTTGCCGCGCCTCCCCATGGGCCGTCGTTGCGCAACGTTAAAATATACCCTGCGCGCTTTTTTTGCTAGACTTCCGCTCAATATTTTCAGGCGTGATCCGTGGCTAATGAAGAAAAAAAGACCGGTTCTCCAGGATGTTGCCGACCGGGTCGGCGTGACGAAAATGACGGTAAGCCGTTATCTGCGCAATCCTGCTCAGGTCTCCGTGGCGTTGCAGGAAAAGATAGCCATAGCGCTTGACGAGCTGGGCTACATCCCCAATCAGGCGCCCAATATGCTTGCCAGCGCCACCAGCCGGGCGATCGGCGTGCTGCTGCCGTCGTTGACCAACCAGGTGTTTGCGCAGGTGCTGCGGGGGATTGAACGGGTTACCGAAGCGCAGGGCTATCAGACCATGCTGGCGCACTATGGGTATCACCCTGAAAAGGAAGAGCAGCGGCTGATGTCGTTGCTGGCCTATAACATCGACGGCCTGATTCTGTCCGACCGTTTGCATACCGAACGCACCCGTCAGATGATTGATGTGGCGGGTATTCCGGTGGTGGAACTGATGGACTCGGTTTCTCCCTGCCTGGATATCGCGGTGGGGTTCGATAATTTTGAAGCGGCGCGGCAGATGACCCAGCATATGATTGAACGGGGGCGCCGCCATGTGGTTTACCTCGGCGCGCGTCAGGACGAACGGACGATCATAAAATGCCGCGGCTATCAGCAGGCGATGCGGGATAACGGGCTGGCGAGCTATTGCGTGATGAGCGAGTTGGCCTCTTCCTATTCGCTGGGAGGGGAGTTATTGCGGCAGGCGCAGGCTGAGCATCCGCCGATCGACAGTATTTTCTGTACCAACGACGATCTGGCCGTCGGCGCGATGTTCGAGTGTCAGCGTCAGGGATTGCGCGTGCCGCAAGATATGGGGATCGCCGGTTTTCACGGGCACGACATCGGTCAGGCAATGGTGCCGAAGCTGGCCAGCGTGCTTACCCCACGCGAGCGCATGGGGCAGATTGGCGCGGAGCGCCTGCTGGCGCGTTTGCGCGGCGAGCGGGTTGCGCCGGAGATGGTCGATGTCGGTTTCACCTTGTTGGATGGCGATAGCATTTAGCGCCAGTCCCCGCCGGACGATATCACGCCCGCTGATGGCTGCGCAGCGCCTCAACGCAGCGGTTAACCACCTCTTCCATGCTGCCGTCGATATCTATCGTCAGCACATCCGGCTCGTCGCCGCCCGGTTCTTCCAGCGCGTCAAACTGGCTTTTGAGCAGTTCCGTCGGCATAAAGTGTCCGGCGCGGGCTTTATGCCGCGCCAGAATGATATCGAAACCGCCTTTCAGATAGAGAAAGACCATCCCTTCATTGTCGCGGCGCAGGCGGTCGCGATAGCGTTTTTTTAATGCCGAACAGACGATGATGCCGATTTCATTCTTGTGAAACAGGCTATAGGCGGCGTCGTTCAGACGTTCCAGCCAGGGGGCGCGGTCTTCGTCATTCAGCGGCGTACCACCGGCCATTTTCTGAATATTGGCGCGGGGATGCAGATCGTCGCCGTCAATGAGTTTAGCCTGAATCGCCCGGGCGAACGCGGCGCCTACCGAAGATTTCCCGCTACCTGAAACGCCCATAAGAATAATGCTTTGGCCCGGCATAATTTGATCTCCATCCCAAAATGTAAATTAAATGAAACATATCAGTTCCCGATCTTAACATGTTACCCGTATCATGTTACCGGTATCAAATGGCAATGTGACATATCTCACAAACAATCAGTCATTCCATTCCACTGGGTGATTGAAAGGATAATAACCATGACAGAAATAACATCTGCTTATAGTGCCGGCGTGCTGCTGCTGATTGCGGTAGGTGCAGTGGCCTTGTTACTCGTGCTGATTATGCGTTTTAAAATCCATGCTTTCCTGGCGCTGGTGTCAGTCAGCCTGGTGACCGCGCTGGTAACAAAAACGCCTTATGAAAATATCGTCCCTACGCTATTGAGCGGTTTCGGCAGTACGCTGGCGTCGGTCGCCTTGCTGGTCGGTCTGGGGGCGATGATTGGGCGTTTGCTGGAGATCACCGGCGGCGCCAATGTGTTGGCCGATACGCTGATCATTAAATTCGGCGAGCGCCATGCGCCGTTTGCGCTGGGTATTGCCTCATTGTTGTTCGGTTTCCCCATCTTTTTCGATGCCGGTCTGATCGTTATGCTGCCGATCATCTTTAGCGTGGCGAAGCGTTTCGGCGGCTCAACCCTGAAGTATGCGCTGCCCGCCGCCGGGGCATTCGCGGTGATGCATGCGTTATTGCCGCCTCATCCGGGGCCGGTTGCCGCCAGCGAACTGCTTGGCGCCAATATTGGTCTGCTGGTGATCGTCGGTCTGATTATCGCCTTTCCTACCTGGTATCTGGGCAGCTATCTGTTTGGTCTGTGGGCGGGTAAGAAGTTTCATTTACCGCTGCCTTCCACCTTTCTGGAAGAGGTCAAGGCCGATGAACAACATACGCCGCCTTCGTTTTTGGTGGTATTGAGCGTACTGCTGCTGCCGCTGGTATTGATCTTTCTCGATACCGGGCTGAACACGCTGACGGTTATGGGGATAATCAACGGCGACAACGCCTTGGTGCAGTTCCTGCGGATGCTGGGGAAAACCCCGGTGGCTCTGTTGATCACCGTACTGTTTTCTCTGATCATGTTCAGCGGACAGCATAGCCGCAGGCACCTTGATAAAGCCTGTGAAGGGGCGCTCGGGCCGGTGTGTTCCATTATTCTGGTCACCGGGGCCGGCGGTATGTTCGGCGGCGTATTGCGCGCCAGCGGGATCGGTACGGCGCTGGCCGATATGCTGGCTGATAACGGTATGCCGGTGATTGTCGCCGCATTCGTGGTTTCCGCCGCGTTACGTATCGCCCAGGGGTCGGCCACCGTGGCGTTGACGACCACGGCGGCGCTGATGGCGCCGGCGGTGGCGGCGACCACCGGGCTGAGTCAGTTCGATCTGTGCTTTATCGTTATCGCCATTGCCGGCGGCGCGACGGTGCTATCGCACGTTAACGACTCCGGCTTCTGGCTGGTCGGGCGTTTCCTGGAAATGGATGAGAAAACCACGCTGAAAACCTGGACGGTAATGGAAACGCTGATCGGCACCATTGCCTTCCTGCTGGCCGCGGTAGGCAGCGTTTTCCTCTGACGGTAATCAGACGGGGCCGCAGCGCCCCGTCGATTTAAAGCTTCATATACGCCCGTACGCCGTCCAGAAACATCTGCGTCGACAGCATCACCAGAATCAATCCCATCAGTTTCTCCAGCGCGCTGACGCCTTTCTCGCCCAGCAGCCGTAAAAACAGGTTCGACATCAACAGAATGATGAAAGAGATCGCCCAGGCGATAAATAGCGCCAGCGTCAGGTGGGGCAACTGATTGGGATATTGGTGGGAAAGCAGCATCAGCGCCGCCAGAATCGACGGGCCGGCCACCAGCGGGATCGCCAACGGCACCAGAAACGGCTCCTCCCCGGCGGGCAGGCCGGTGCTGCTGCCCTCCTTGGAGGGAAAGATCATGCGGATGGCGATCAGGAAAAGGATGATGCCGCCGGAAATCGATACCGTTTCGGTGCGCAGGTTAAGAAAAACCAGGATCCGCTCTCCGGCAAACAGAAAGGTCAGCATCAGCCCCAGGGCGATAAGCATCTCGCGGATCAGTACCACGCGTCGCCGCTTGGGATCCAGATGTTTCAGCACCGACATAAAGATAGGCAGGTTGCCGAGGGGATCCATAATTAGCAGCAACAGCACGGTTGCGGAGATCATTTCTGTCATGGTGGTTTTTTGCTCCTGAAATCGAATGCGGATGTACACCATCCTGCGCCACGGCGGCCATATTAGAATGACTGCTGAAAAACGTCTTACTATCGAATAAATTCACTTGCGACTTTGCGTACATTTTGTATGGTGGAAAGTCGTTACTCTTAATGTGTTTACTATCATAACTAATGTGTTTACTACACTAAGACGGCAGCCGTAATTCTTTTTGTTACCCCCAAGGCAGGACAGTTACCATGAAAAATGTTGGTTTTATTGGCTGGCGCGGTATGGTCGGTTCGGTTCTCATGCAGCGCATGGTGGAAGAACGCGACTTCGACGCTATCCGCCCGGTGTTCTTTTCCACTTCCCAGCACGGAGATCCAGCGCCGGCGTTGGGGGGGCAGCAAGGCGTATTGCAGGACGCCTACAATCTGGACGCGCTGCGCGCGCTGGATATCATCATCACCTGCCAGGGCGGCGATTATACCAATGAAGTCTATCCAAAGCTGCGTGAAAGCGGCTGGCAGGGCTATTGGATCGACGCCGCCTCTTCCCTGCGCATGAAGGGCGAGGCGATTATCATCCTTGACCCGGTCAACCACGCGGTGATTAGGCAGGGGCTGGATAAAGGCGTGAAAACCTTTGTCGGCGGCAACTGTACCGTCAGCCTGATGCTGATGTCGCTCGGCGGCCTGTTCGCCAACGATCTGGTGGACTGGGTGTCCGTCGCCACCTATCAGGCGGCTTCCGGCGGCGGCGCGCGCCACATGCGCGAACTGCTGGTGCAGATGGGCATGCTGCATGGCGACGTGGCGAAAGAGCTTCAGGATCCGGCTTCGGCCATTCTGGATATCGAACGTAAAGTGACGGCGCTGACCCGCAGCGGCGCGCTGCCGAACGACAACTTCGGGGTGCCGCTGGCGGGCAGCCTGATCCCGTGGATCGACAAACAGCTGGATAACGGCCAGAGCCGTGAAGAGTGGAAAGGCCAGGCGGAAACCAACAAGATCCTCGGCGGCAGCCGGACGATCCCGGTGGACGGCCTGTGCGTGCGCGTGGGCGCGCTGCGCTGCCACAGCCAGGCGTTTACCATCAAGCTGAAAAAAGATGTGGCGCTGCCGGAAATCGAACAACTGCTGGCCACCCATAACGACTGGGTGAAAGTGGTGCCTAACGATCGCGAAATCACGATGCGCGAACTGACCCCGGCGGCGGTGACCGGTACGCTCTCCACCCCGGTCGGGCGCCTGCGCAAACTGAATATGGGGCCGGAGTATCTGTCCGCCTTTACCGTCGGCGACCAGCTGCTGTGGGGAGCCGCTGAACCGCTGCGCCGTATGCTGCGCATCTTGCTCTAACCGCTGCGCGCTGGCGCAATTCCCTTGACGGATTGCGCCGGCACTGTTTTTATTGCGCCGATAATGTTTTTCCTGCCGATTTGACCGACCTGTTTTTCCCTTGAGGACGACGATGCAAAGACTGACGATATCAATGGATGATCAACTGGCGCGAGACTTTGATGAACTGATGCGGCGTAAGGGCTATGTCAATCGTTCCGAAGCGTTCCGCGATATGTTGCGTCGTGAGCTGGGGGAAATGACGCTGGAGACGGATGAAAACGGAGAGTGCGTAGCGGTACTGAGCTACGTCTACGATCACCACGAGCGCCAGCTTTCCAGCCGGCTGGCCGAAATGCAGCACGACCATCATGATTTAACGGTCTCCACCATGCACACGCATCTGAGCCATGAAGAGTGTGTGGAAACGGTGATCCTGCGCGGTACTTCCTCACGGGTGGAGCATTTCGCGGAATCGGTAATGGCGCAAACCGGCGTGCGTCACGGGAGTTTGAATCTGATCTCATTGTCCGATGTGCCGTAAATTAAGCCCAGATCAAAAAAGTATGATTTTTTTTATAAAGTTCATACTCCGCCATTCAACCAGGCCATCCTATCTGTTATAAGTTGGACATCTTCCGCGCAACGCCGGTGTAGATACCGGCTTGAATAGTTAATAGGACAATCCCGCGTGAGCCAACTTCTTGCCGAAAATGAAAGCCGCGAGCTATTGGATGATGTGCAGTGCTATTGGACGTCCCGCGCCGCCGGCTACGCCCAGTTGAACGCCGCCGAACTGGCCAACGCCAAGCGCGCCGCCTGGCTGAAAAAAATCACTGAATATGCCCCGGACAAACCGCGCTTAAAGGTGCTGGATATCGGCACCGGACCGGGCTTCTTCGCCGTGACGCTGGCGCTGGCCGGGCACCGCGTGACGGCGGTCGATATCACCCAGGCGATGCTGGATCAGGCGCGTGGCAACGCGGCGCATTACGGCGTTGCGGTGAATTTCGTGCTATCGGACGTGCATGCGCTGCCGTTCGCCGACGACAGCTTCGACCTGATCGTCGCGCGCAATGTGACCTGGAATCTGGACGCCCCGCAATACGCATATCGAGAGTGGCGCCGCGTGCTGGCGCCGGGAGGGCGGCTGGTTAACTTTGACGCCAACTGGTATCTGCAACTGTTTGATGAGCAAAGCCGCCTTGGCTATCTGGCGGACCGGGCCAACGCGCGCCGCCTGGGACTGGACGATCACTACGTCAATACCGATACCGTCGCCATGGAAAACATCGCCCGTCAGCTGCCGCTCAGCCGGGAACGCCGCCCGCAGTGGGATACGCAGGCGCTGCTGCAATGCGGTTATCACAAGATCATGCTGGATACGCGCGTCGGCGATGAACTGTGGGATGAGACGGAAAAGGTGAATTACGCCTCGACGCCGATGTTTCTGGTCTGTGCGGAAAAATAGTTATCGGGAGCGGCGATGCCGAGTATCAAAACAGCGTTATCGCAGATGTTTTCCGCCTGTGTCCGGGTCGGGTGCCTGGCGTTGCTCGCGCTGGCGGCATCGGAGGCATCCGCCGCGGTAAGCGTAACACCGGGTTCCGTTTCCTTAAGCTACGCCAGCACCAAAGATATCCGCGATATCAACCCGCATCTCTACGGCGGCGAGATGGCGGCGCAGAATATGGTGTTCGAGCCGCTGGTCGTTAACGGCGAACAGGGCGTACGGCCGTGGCTGGCGCAAAGCTGGGAAATATCGCCGGACGGCAAGCAGTACACCTTCCACCTGCGCCAGGGGGTGAGGTTCAGCGACGGCGAGCCGTTCAATGCGCGGGCGGCGAAACAGAATTTTGAGGCCGTATTGGCGAATTATCAGCGTCACGCCTGGCTTGAGCTGGTACGGCAGATCGATAAAATCGACGCGGCGGATGATGACACTCTGGTTCTGCATCTGAAAAATCCCTATTACCCCACGCTGGTGGAACTGGGTCTGACCCGGCCTTTCCGTTTTATCTCCCCGCGCAGTTTTATCGACGGCCAGACCAAAAACGGCGTCCGCTCCTATGCCGGAACCGGACCCTGGCTGCTGGCGGAGCAGGTAAAAAACCAGTATGCGACCTTTAAGGCCAATCCCCGCTACTGGGGAACGCCGCCCAAACTGCAAAGCGTGACGTGGAAGGTGATCCCCGACCGGCAAAGTATGCTGCTGGCGTTGGAAAAAGGCGACGTTCAGCTGATCTTCGGCGCGGATGGCGACATGATTGACGGCGATACCTTTATGGCGTTGCAGGCGGCGGGCAAATTTCATACCGTCATCGGCGAGCCGGCGGCTTCGCGGGCGCTGGTACTGAACAGCAGCCGGGCGATCACATCCGACCGTCAGGTGCGTCTGGCGCTGCAGTACGCGGTGGATAAGCAGGCGATCGCGCAAGGCGTCATGTCGGGCAGCGAAAGCGTGGCGGATACGCTGCTGGCCCGTAGCGTGCCCTATGCCGATATCGCCGATCTGCCGGTCTACCGCTATGACACGGCAAAAGCCGCCGCGCTGCTGGACGAGGCGGGCTGGCGCTTACCCGCAGGCGGGGCGATCCGTGAGAAACAAGGCAAGCCGCTGCGGCTGGTGTTCTCTTATAGCACCAACAATGCGGGCGAACAGCAGATCGCCGAAGTGGTGCAAAGCAATTTCCGTCAGATCGGGGTGGATGTCTCGCTGCTGGGCGAGGAGAAACAGGCGTATCTGGACAGGCAAAAGTCCGGCGATTTTGATCTGCAATACTCCCTGTCCTGGGGAAAACCTTACGATCCGCAATCTTATCTCTCCTCGTTTCGTATTCCGGCGCATGCCGACTATCAGGGGCAAAAGGGATTGTCGGACAAGGCCGGGCTGGACGCGCTGATCGGCCGGGTATTGATTGAGCCGGACGAGACGCAGCGCCGGGCGCTGTACCGCCGGATACTGCTGCGGCTGGCGCAGGAAGGGGTTTATATCCCGTTGACCTATTCCCGCGCCAAGGCGGTATTCAGCCCCGGACTGCAAGGCGTGACCTTTAATCCTTCCCAGTATGAGATAGCTTTTGAAAAGATGTACTGGCGCTAGGTAAGCGGTGAGCTGATGACGCGTTATATTTTACGGCGCCTGTTGATGATGGTGCCGCTGTTGCTGGCGATATCAGGGATGGCGTTCGCACTGATGCAACTTTCCCCGTCCGATCCCGCCGAAGTCGCGCTGCGGGTGAATATGATCGTGCCCACGGATGACGCCATTGCCGAGATGCGCCGGGAGCTGGGGCTGGATCTGCCGTTGTGGCGACAGTACCTTTCCTGGCTGCAACGCAGCCTGCATCTGGATTTCGGCACCTCGTTCGTCACCCGCACCGGCGTATGGCAAGAGCTGATGCGGGCGCTGCCGGTGACGCTATGGCTGGCCGCCGCCGCGCTGGGCATAATTCTGCTCTTTTCGCTGTCGCTGGCCATGCTGTGCGTGGCAACCCGGGATCGCTGGCCGGATAAGCTGTTGCGGGCGCTGCTGTTTTTGCTTACCGCCATGCCGAACTACTGGATTGGCCTGCTGCTTATCTGGCTGCTGGCGGTCAAGCTGGATTGGCTGCCCGTCGGCGGCGTTCAGGCGTCCGGCGCGGTGATATTGCCGGCGCTGACGCTGGCGCTGGGCTATATCGGCACCTATGTCCGGCTGCTGCGCAACAATATGCTGGGGCAGCTTAACCAGCCCTACGTGGGGTACGCCCACGTTCGCGGCCTGACGCCGCGCCGCATCCTGTGGCGGCATGTGTTGATTAACGCGCTCTATTCGCCGCTGGTGGCGCTTGGCATGAGCATTCCCAGGCTTATCGCCGGCACGCTGATCATCGAAAACATTTTTTCCTGGCCCGGTCTGGGCCGGCTGTGCGTGACGGCGATTTTTAACCGCGACTATCCGGTTATTCAGGCCTATGTATTGCTGATGGCGCTGTTGTTCGTGGCGGCGAACTTTCTGATTGATTTAGTGCAAATGTGGCTGGATCCCCGCTTGCGGCGCGGCATCGCCGGATGAACCGCCGTCTGTGGCTGCGGCTGCGGCAGGATCGGCTGGCGCTGGCCTGCCTGTGTCTGCTGGCGCTGATCCTGGCGGCGGGGTTGCTGGCCCCCTGGATTGCGCCGCACGATCCGCTGCTGGTTTCCTGGCGCGACAAATACCACGGCATCAGCCTGCGTTACCCGCTGGGGGCCGACCATCTGGGCCGCTGCGTATTTTCCCGCCTGCTTTACGGCATCCGCACCACGGTGCTGGTCTCGCTGTCGGCGATGGCGGCGACGCTGGCGATCGGTCTGCTGATTGGCATGCTGGCGGGCTACTTTCGCGGGCGCGTTGATGCGCTCTTGATGCGATTGTGCGATGTGATGCTCTCTTTTCCCGGCGAGGTGATGATTTTTGCCCTGGTGGGAATGATGGGGCCGGGGCTGCAGAATATTATCCTGGCGGTGCTGCTGGTGAAATGGGCCTGGTATGCGCGGATGATCCGCGGCATCGTGCTGCAATACAGCGATCGGCACTACGTCCAGTTCGCCAGAGTTATCGGCGGGCCGGCACGCTATATCATCCGGCGGCATCTGCTGCCGGTGACGGCCGCCGAAATAGCGGTACTGGCCACCACCGACAGCGGCGCGGTGATCCTGCTGCTCTCGGCGCTCTCCTTTATCGGGCTGGGGGTTCAGCCGCCCGCGCCGGAGTGGGGCGCGATGCTGGGCGAAGCGAAAAACCTGATGCTGACGCACCCGGAACAGATGCTGCCGGCGGGACTGGCGATTATGCTGGTGGTCGCCGCGTTTAACTATCTGGGGGACTTTTTGCGCGACGTGCTGGATAAGCAGGGACCGGATTGAGGTTGAGTCGTCGTTCGGCTCTCTGCGGTTATGTTTACATTGCTTTTAGTACTTTGATGAAATCAGGCTTGTTTTTTAGAATGTTCAGGACTTTTAGCGCTGTGCCTGTCGGTTGGCGTCGATGTTGCTCCCATGCCTGAACAAGGGAAGGCGAGACGCCTAGCGCTGAAGCAAAATCATCTTGTTTCAACCCTGATAATGTTCGAATTGCTTTCACGTCAGGCATTTCATAGCGAGTGATACGTGCTGCGGTTGTTTTGCCCTCGCTGATTGCGACAGCTTCGTTGACAGACGTCATTAAGTCATTGAAGAAATCACTCATAAAGCCCCCTTTTTCAAACTTTCAAACGCTCTATTGCTGACTTGAGCACGTTTTTCTCTGCCCCGGTCAACGTGTCTTTCTGCATCCGCCAGTTCCAACAATGACACTCCCCAACTTCAGGTCGGTAACTAACAATTTTTGAAACTCCGTATACTCATCTTCACTAAGAAGTCTTTCACGTTGTTTGCTGAAAAAGTCAGTTTCAATGAACTCAACATATCTCATTGCGGCGTCCTTACCCTGTTTATGTGTAAAATTTACTCTTACAGGGGGGGTGTCAATGTATATAGACCGCTAGCGTGAGACGAAGGGGAAGCAGGAATAGCGGCCAGTTCTCAGGCCGCATCGCCGATATGCGCCAATTCCTTGCGCGGTGAAATAAACGGTACGCGCACTTCCACCCGGGTAAATCTGTCGGCCTTACAGACCACGGTGAGGCCGAAACGGTTGCCGTAGCGGGCCTTGATGCGCCGGTCCACCAGATTCATCCCCAGACCATCTCCGCCGCGAGGCGGTTGATACATGCCGGCGTTGTCTTCCACCGTCAGCTCCAGCGTATTGGCATGCAGACGTCCGCTGATGCGAATATGACCGACGTCGATCATCTGCGAAATACCGTGCTTGATGGCGTTTTCGACAATCGGTTGCAGGGAAAAGGCGGGCAGCCGCGCTTCCAGTAGCTCATCCGGCAGGGATATATCCACCGTCAGATGATCGGCGAAGCGCGCTTTCTCAATCTCCAGATAGGAATTCACGTGTTCCAGTTCGTCGTTGAGCGAGACCTCATCGTTGCTGCGCTTGAGGTTTTTACGGAAAAAGGTCGATAGCGATAGCACCAGCTGGCGGGCGTGAGCGGGATCGCGGCGTATTACCGCCGACAGCGTATTCAGCGCGTTAAACAGGAAATGCGGGTTCACCTGCGCGTGCAATAGCTTGATTTCCGACTGTACCAGCAATTGCTTTTGCCGTTCGAAGCGCCCGGCCAGAATCTGCGCGGAGAGCAGATGGGCGATCCCTTCCCCCAGCGTACGGTTGATGCTGGAAAACAGCTTGTTTTTGGGCTCATACAGCTTAATGGTGCCGATTACGCGCTGTTCTTCGCCCCGCAGCGGGATCACCAGCGTCGATCCCAGTTTGCAGCTCGGTGAAATGGAGCAGGTGTAAGGCATTTCATTGCCATCGGCGTAGACCACCTGATTCTTCTCGATCGCCCGATGGGTGTGGCGCGAGGTGATCGGCGAGTCTACGGTATGGTGATCGTCCCCCAGGCCGATAAACGCCAGCAATTTTTCACGGTCGGTAATGGCGACGGCCCCAACGCCCAGCTCTTCATACAGAATGCGGGCCACGCGCATACTGTTTTGCTGGTTGAATCCCTGTCGCAGCGCCCCTTCGGCGCGGGCGGCGATTTGCAGCGCCTTGGCGGAAAAGGCCGACGTGTACTTTTCGAAAATGGCGCGCCGGTCGAGCAGAATACGCATAAACATCGCCGCGCCGACGGTGTTGGTGATCATCATCGGCAGGGCGATGTCCTGCACCAGCTCCACGGCATCGGCAAAAGGGCGCGCCACCAGCAGAATAATGGCCATTTGCAGGATTTCCGCCGCCAGCGTGGTCAAGGCCACCACCGAGGGCTGAAACAACAGGTCGATGCGGTTGCGCTGCGTCAGATAGCGGTGCAGCAGCCCGCCCATCAGGCCTTCCGCAATGGTGGAGAGCATACAGGCCAGCGCCGTCATCCCTCCCATGGAGTAGCGGTGGAGCCCGCCGGTCAGCCCCACCAGAAAACCGACCGACGGCCCGCCCAGCATGCCGCCCAGCACCGCGCCGGTGGCGCGGGTATTGGCAATGGAATCATCGATATGCAGGCCGAAATAGGTGCCCATGATGCAGAACATGGAGAAAACCAGATAGCACACCAGCTTATGGGGCAGGCGGATGGTGACCTGCATCAGCGGAATAAATAACGGCGTTTTACTTAACAGATAAGCGATAACCAGATAAACGCACATCTGTTGCAGTAAAGAGAGGATTAAGTCGACTTGGCTGATCATAAGAAAATACGCCTTGCTGCCCAAGCGCAGCATTGTAGCGCGTTATCCGCAACAGGAATACCGATCGCGCTCTGTGAGAAATAAACCGACGCCGCCAATCGGTTCCCGTTGCTAAACGTTCTTTATGATTGGCTGTTTTTTACCGTCAGCATGCCTTCCGTTTCAAGGAAACGGATGATGGCTTGCAGTCCGTCGCCGGTCTTCAGATTGGTGAACGTCCAGGGGCGCTGCGGACGCATGCGATTGGTGTCGCGCTCCATCACCTCCAGCGACGCGCCGACGTAGGGCGCCAGATCGGTTTTGTTGATCACCAGAAAATCCGAGCGGGTGATGCCCGGTCCGCCCTTGCGCGGGATTTTCTCGCCTTCGGCCACGTCGATGACGTAAATGGTCAGATCGGCCAGCTCCGGGCTGAAGGTGGCGCTCAGGTTATCGCCGCCGCTTTCCACGAACACTATGTCCAGATCGCCGAAGCGGCGCGCCAGATCTTCGACGGCCGCCAGATTCATGGAGGCGTCCTCACGGATGGCGGTATGCGGGCAGCCGCCGGTTTCCACGCCGATGATGCGTTCCGGCGCCAGCGCGCCGGCTTCGGTCAGAATGCGCTGGTCTTCTTTGGTGTAGATATCGTTGGTCACCACCGCGAGCTGCCAGGCGTCGCGCATGGCCTTGCACAGCGCTTCCAGCAGCGCGGTTTTCCCCGACCCGACCGGGCCGCCGACGCCGACGCGCAGCGGTTGTTTGTAATCCGTCATAGTGCCTCTCAGGAACGAAAAAGTCTGGTGTACTGTGTTTCATGGCGGGCGGAGGCGATCGCCGCCAGCGGCAGCCCCGCGCCCATATCGTCATCTTGCAGCGCCAGCGCGGCCGGCAGCAGCGCCGTCAGCTGTTCGCCCAGCTCCAGCAGCAGGTTCTGCGCGGCCTGCTGGCCGAACGGCACCAGCTTCACGCCGGCCATGACCGCGCCTTCCAGCCAGCCGTAGCCGTAGGCCAGTGCCAGCTCCGGCAGCGGGAGCGACCAGCGCGGCCCTAGCCAGGCCATGCCGCACAGCTGGCTGCTCGCCAGCGTATCACGCCACTCGGCGTCGAGTTCCTGCGCGAATCCCCAACCGGCGAGAATGCGCATAAACGCCTGGCCGCGCTGGCGCTCCTCCGCCCGCAGTTCGCTGGTTTCGCGTCCGGCCAGCAGCAGGTCGCGCCACTGGCGCAGCGCGGATGCGTCGTGCCGTTCGCAGGCATGGTACAGGCGCTGTAATAACGGCCAGTCGAAGCGCGCCAGCGTGTGGGTCATTTGCTGGCGCTGCCAGCGGCGAAAGCTCTCTTCATCATGCACCCAGCCCGCTTCCACCGCCCACTCCAGCCCTTGCGAATAGGTGAACCCGCCGACCGGCAGGGTGGCGCTGGCCAGTTGCAGCAGGCGCGGCAGACGTAAGGAGGCGTGCATCATGCTTCCCATGTCGCGAATAACGCGCTTTTCTTTATGCCTTTCATGCGCGCCGGCCGTTAATGATGCGCATGGTGATGGTGGCCGTGCGCATGCGGCGCGGCCTGATAGGCCCCGCTTTCCGGTTCGAAGGGCGCCATGACCACGCGCACCTCAAGCCCCAACTGGCGCACCATGTCGTCCAGCACGTGGTCGTGGTGATAGCGCACCAGTCCCTTTGCTATCTGCAACGGAACGTGGCGGTTGCCGAGGTGATAACAGGCTCTGGCGAGCAGCAGCGGATCGGCGCATTCCGCCTGCGATACCTGCTCTTCGGCGGCGATCACGCGCACAATTTCCTGCCCCGCGTCGTCGCCGAGCAGGTCGCCGCCGCGAATCAACTGACCGCGATCCAGCATCAGTCCCGCTTCCCGCCCGTCGTCCAGGGTAATTCTGGCGCGGCTTTTCAGCCGGGTCGCCAGATCCAGCGTGGCGGTCGCCGTCGCCGTTTCAGCCTGGTCCAGGCGTTGTGTGAGTAGCTTCATCAACCTTCCTTAAAACAGAAAATAGCGCTGCGCCAGCGGCAGTTCGGTCGCCGGTTCGCAGGTCAGCCGTTCGCCGTTGGCGCTGACTTCATAGGTTTGCGAATCGACCTGAATATCCGGCAGCGCGTCGTTGTGCACCATGTCGCTTTTGCGCACCGTGCGGCACTGGCGCGCCACCCCGATCGGGCTTTGCAGCCGCAGCGCGCCGGCGACGTCGGCTTCGGCCGCCGCCTGGGAAAGAAACGTTATGCGCGTCTGATGGCGCGCCGCGCCCAGCGCGCCGAACATTGGGCGATAGTGTACCGGCTGCGGCGTGGGGATAGAGGCGTTGATGTCTCCCATCGGCGCGCTGGCGATCATGCCGCCCTTGACGATCAGCGCGGGCTTCACGCCGAAAAACGCCGGCGACCACAGCACCAAATCCGCCAGCTTGCCCGCTTCGACCGAACCGACTTCGTGCGCGATGCCGTGGGTGATGGCCGGGTTAATGGTGTATTTGGCGATATAGCGCTTGACGCGAAAGTTGTCGTTGCGTTCGCTGTCTTCCGGCAGCGCGCCGCGCTGTATCTTCATCTTGTGCGCTACCTGCCAGGTGCGCAGCACCACTTCGCCCACCCGGCCCATGGCCTGGGAATCCGACGACGTCATGGAGAACGCGCCGATATCGTGCAGGATGTCTTCGGCGGCGATGGTTTCCCGGCGAATACGCGATTCGGCGAACGCGACGTCCTCCGGAATGTTGGGGTCGAGATGGTGGCAGACCATCAGCATATCGAGATGCTCGTCCACGGTGTTGACGGTGTAGGGCAGCGTGGGGTTGGTGGACGAAGGCAGCACGTTCGGCCGGGCGCAGGCGGTGATGATGTCCGGCGCATGGCCGCCGCCGGCGCCTTCGGTATGGAAGGTGTGGATCGCGCGGTCGCCGATGGCGCGCAGCGTATCCTCAACGAAACCGGCTTCGTTCAGCGTATCGGTGTGAATGGCGACCTGCACGTCCATCTCTTCCGCCACGCTCAGGCAGCAGTCGATCGCCGCGGGCGTCGACCCCCAGTCTTCGTGCAGTTTCAGTCCGATAACGCCCGCCGCCACCTGTTCGCGCAGCGCGTCCGGGCTTGACGTGTTGCCCTTACCCAACAGGCCGATGTTTACCGGCAGCGCGTCGGCCGCCTGTAGCATGCGCGCGATATACCACGGGCCGGGGGTGCAGGTGGTGGCGTTAGTGCCGGTCGCCGGGCCGGTGCCGCCGCCGATCATGGTGGTTACGCCGGAGGTCAGCGCTTCCTCCGCCTGCTGCGGGCAGATGAAATGAATGTGCGAATCGATGCCGCCGGCGGTGACGATCTTGCCTTCCGCCGCAATGATTTCCGTCGCCGCCCCGATGGGGATATCCACGTCCGGCTGAATATCCGGATTGCCCGCCTTGCCGATGGCCCGAATGCGGCCCTCTTTGATGCCGATATCCGCCTTTACAATGCCCCAGTGGTCGATAATCAGCGCGTTGGTCAGCACCAGATCCATCGCCTCGTCCGCCGGCATCTGGCCTTGCCCCATGCCGTCGCGGATCACCTTGCCGCCGCCGAACTTGACCTCTTCGCCGTAGACGGTGAGATCCCGTTCCACTTCCACCCACAGCGCGGTATCGGCGAGTCGCACCCGATCGCCCACGGTGGGGCCGAACATATCGGCGTATGCCTGCCGGGAAATGCTAGTCATCGCGTTGTCCATCCAGTTTGCCCATCACCTCGCCGCGCAGGCCGAAGACCTGACGCCTGCCGGCCAGCGCCACCAGCGTCACCTCCCGCGCCTGGCCCGGTTCAAAACGCACGGCGGTGCCGGCCGCGATATCCAGCCGGTAGCCGCGCGTCATGGCGCGATCGAACGCCAGCGCGGGATTGACCTCATAAAAATGGTAGTGCGAGCCGACCTGGATCGGCCGGTCGCCGTGATTTTCGACCACGACGCTGACGCGCTTTCGCCCCGCATTCAGTTCTATGCGGCCGTCGGCGACCTGTATTTCACCTGGGATCATGCTCAGGCCCTCACTCAATCGGATTGTGTACGGTGACGAGCTTGGTGCCGTCCGGAAAGGTGGCCTCCACCTGCACGTCGGTAATCAGTTCGGCGATGCCGTCCATCACCTGATCGCGCGTGAGGATGTGCCGCCCGAACTCCATCAGTTCGGCCACGCTTTTGCCATCCCGCGCGCCCTCCATAACGGCCGCGCCGATCAGCGCCACCGCTTCGGGATAGTTGAGGCGCAGACCGCGCGCCAGGCGGCGTTCGGCCACCAGACCGGCGGTAAACAGCAGCAGCTTGTCTTTTTCTCTGTGGGTGAGTTCCAAAATCGTTTCCTCAATTCACGTAGACCATATTCTCGGCGGCAGCGGCGGCAGCCCGACGATGGCGCCGCGCAGGCCGAACCAGAGCGCCTGCTGGAGGGATTGCATCTGCCGGTTGTCGCCGGCCAGCATTCTGACGACCAGCAATCCGTCCAGCAGCGTGGCCCCGGCGGGCAGGGCGCTGGACGCCAGCAGCGCGCGCGCCTTTTCCAGCGTTTCCGGCCCGGCGGGCGTCATCAGCATGGTGCCGACCAGCGCGTGTCCGGCAAGACAGTCGAGATCGCCGTCGAGAATGCGCAGCGTTTCATGCAGCGTCAGCGCGCCGTCGCGCAGCACGCGCAGCCGCGTTTTCAGTTCGCCGCTGGCAAAGATTTCCCGCATTACGGGACGGCCGAGACAGAAGGTTTCCCAGGCGATCAGCCGGGCGTCGTTCTCAAGGTGAAAGCAGGTGTCCGCCTGCGCTCTGGCCCCGGGAAAGACAATCGTGTCCTGCGGCAACCATTCCAGACAACTGCCGGACGCCAGACGAAACGTCTGTTGCAGACGCGCGGTTTCGCCCGCGCTGCGATAAAACTTGGTCGCTCCCGGCGTGGTGATCAGCGCCCGCGCTTCCGGCGCCAGACAGATTTCGACGCCGAGCCGGTCGCCGCCCACCACGCCGCCCGGAGGATGCAGCAGGTACACATGGCAGGTTTCGCCCTCGGGATAAAATGGCCGCTGGATCAGCAACGGCCCGCTATGGCGGCGTTCGGCGACCACGGTGCGCCCCGACTGGCGGCGCAGTCCGAGGTAAAGGGACGCGCGCCAGCCCGCCGGCGTCTTATCCGCGGTGATGGTAGTGCCGTTGTCGCTGCTGAACATGTAAATACGCCTAAATATTGTGAACGCGCTATGCCGACGCATACGCTTCTTCAAAACACCGCTATCTATTTGGCATGGCGGGAGAAACGATCAGTAATATTTTTTTCTTATGGCTAGACCGGTCCATGCCGGCAAAGGTCAATGGGCGGCGTCATAAACGCCCATAAACTGCCGGATGCGCCGTAGCGCTGGGTCCGTCCCGCCCGCGCGGATCGCCGCCGGCGACGCGTCCGCCTGAATGTCGCCGTGTTCCATCAGCACCACCCGGTCGGAAATCGCCAGCGCGAAGTCCATCTCATGCGTGACGATCAGCATGGTCATGCCTTCCTGAGCCAGGGAACCGATCACTTTCAGCACCTCGCCCACCAGTTCCGGGTCGAGCGCCGACGTCGGTTCGTCGAACAGCATGATATCCGGCGACAGCGCCAGAGCGCGGGCGATGGCCACGCGCTGCTGCTGGCCGCCGGATAGCTGGTGCGGATATTTTTCCGCATGGGCCAGCAGCCCGACCTTATCCAGCAGGTAGAGCGCCTGCGCGCGCCGCGTGGCGTTGTCGCCGGGCCGACCGTGGTAGCGCGGCGCCAGCATCACGTTTTGCAAAATGGTGTAGTGGGGAAACAGGTTGAAGCTCTGAAATACCATGCCGATGCGCCGGATGCCGCGCCGCAGGGCCTCGTTCTCCCGCGGGCCGCCCGCGACGATAAATTCCTCGCCGAACAGGATGATTTCGCCGCGATCGAGGTTTTCCAGCCCGTTGACGGTACGGATCAGCGAGGTTTTACCCGAACCCGACGGACCGATGATGCTGATCGCTTCGCCGGGCGCCACCGTCAGATGAATGCCTTTAAGTACCTGATGCCGGCCGTAGGCCTTATGGATATTTTTCAGCAGCAGCGCGTTAGGCTCGCCGGGGCGCGCCGACGGCTGGCGGAACACCGGGGCGATCGCCTGCCGCCGCAGCGCGGCCAGCGCGCTTTCCGCCAGCGTGTCCGGCGCGCGCGCCTGAACGTTAACCCGCCGCTCCAGCCACTGAAACAGCAGGGTAAACAGGGATACGATCAGAATGTAGTACGCCGCCACCGCGGCCAGCGTCTCCATCACCAGAAAATTTTCCGCGTACAGGCGCTGGCCGGTCATCAGCAGTTCCGGCAGGGAGATGACCGATACCAGCGACGTCTGTTTGACGATGGTGACGAATTCGTTGACCAGCGCCGGGAGCGAAATGCGCAGCGCCTGCGGGATCACCACCAGCCGCTGTACGCCGAGAAAGCGGACGCCGAGCGCGTGCCCGGCCTCATGCTGCCCTTTCGCCACGGAGAGCAGACCGCCGCGGTGAATTTCGGACATGTAGGCGGTTTCCACCAGTACGGTGGCGACCAGCCCGGCGAAAAAGGCGTTGCCGAGCACTGCGCCGGTGGCCGGCAGCATTTGCGGCAGGTTGTAGACGAATACCACCAGCACCAGCAGCGGCACGCTGCGGAACAGCCAGATATAGACCTGACACGCGCCGCGCAGCCAGAGGGGGCCGGACTGGCGGGCGCTGGCGACGATAAAGCCCAATATCAGGCCGATGAGCCAGGACAGGATGCTCAGCTCCACCACGGTGACGCTGGCTTGCCAGAACGCCCGCATGGAAAACAGCGAGAAAAAGTAGGTCCAGTCGAAAATCATAGCGGCCAAAACTCCCTGAGCTGATAAAACCTGATGTCGCGCGTTAACGCGCGGCGGTGTCGGTGATGCCGTAAGGCCGGTATTTTTCCAGCAGGGCGGCGTATTCGCCGTTATCGCGGATCGTTTGCAGCGCGGTTTTCAGATCGTTCAGCAGCGCCTGATTGCCCTTTTTCACGTAGATGCCCAGCGTCTGCGGATAAATGATCTGCGGCGAACTGATTATCGCCCGGCCGTGGCTGCGCTCGGCGAACATGCGCGCCGCGCCCGCCATCTCGACCTGCGCCTGAATATGGCCCGCCAGCAGCGCCTGCAAGGTTTCCGGCGCGGTAGGGTATTCCTTGACGGCGATGGGCTGTTTGCCGTTGGGCAGACAGTCGTCGGCGGAGAGTTGCCGCAGCTGCTTCACCCAGACGGAGCCCTGTTGCAGGCCGACGGCCAGGCCGCACAGCGCTTTTTCATCCTGCGGCGCGGCCTTGCCGTCGCGGCGCGTCAGAATGTAGGCGCCGGTATCGGCGTATGGGATGGCGTCCGCCTGCGCGGTGCGGTCGGCGGTGACGTACAGGGCGGAAATCACCGCGTCGTGTTTGGCGGCGTTCAGCCCGAGGATCAGTCCGGAAAACTGCGTGTCGGTCAACGCCAGCCGGGTGCCCAGGTGTTTATTGAGCAGGGCGGCGAGCTCGGCGTCAAAGCCGACGACCTGCCCGTCCTGCCAGGATTCGAACGGCGGGTAGGCCACTTCGATGCCCACCTTGAACACGCCCGGCGTCAGCGTGGGGGGAACGGCTGCGGCATGAGATGACGACAGGACGTTTGCGCCCAGCGTCAGGGCAAATAGAGCGGCGACGCGCAGTCGGCGCCTAACAATGAATGATTTCATGGCGGTGCTCCCGTGAGTAGGTCGTAAGTTGATGTTTGATGGCGAACCGGCAACGCAAACGCCGCGGCGCCTGCTCATCGCTGCGCCACTCCCGGCAGTACGCACAGCATTTCGTACAGCAGGTTGGCGCCCATCTGGGCGGTCATGCCGCTGATGTCATAGGGCGGCGAGACCTCAACCAGATCGCAGCCCACCAGATTGAGCCCCTGGCAGCCGCGCACAATCTCCAGTCCCTGCATCGAGGTCAATCCGCCCACTTCCGGCGTACCGGTGCCGGGCGCCCAGGCCGGATCGAGGCTGTCGATATCGTAAGAAAGGTATACCGGCCCGTCGCCCATCCGGGCGCGCACTTCCGCCATCAATGGCGTCAGGCTGCGGTGCCAGCACTGCTCGGCCGGGATCAGGCGAAAGCCCTGATCGATGCCCCACTGGAAATCTTCGCTGGTATAGCCCTGCGCCCGCTGGCCGATTTGCACCACGCGCCGGCAGTCCAGCAGGCCTTCTTCCACCGCCCGGCGGAACGTGGTGCCGTGGGCGATCTTTTCGCCGAACATCTCATCGTTGGTATCCGTATGGGCGTCCACGTGGATTAGCCCTACCGGGCCGTGCTTCTTCGTCAACGCGCGCAGGATCGGCAGCGTGATGGTATGGTCGCCGCCCAGCGTCAGCGGGATCAGCGGCCAGTCGTTGAGCGCGGTGTAGTAGTCTTCGATGATGTCCACCGACTTCAGCAGGCTGTAGGTGTTGATCGGCACATCGCCCAGATCGCCCACCTGCAGAGAGTCGAACGGCGCGGCGCCGGTCGCCATGTTGTAGGGGCGGATCATCACGGATTCACTGCGGATATGGCGCGGCCCGTAGCGGGCGCCGGCGCGCTGGGACGCGCCGATATCCAGCGGAATGCCGATAAAGGCGGCGTCCAGCCCTGCGGGGCTGTCGCTGTAGGGCAGACGCATCATGGTGGCGCGTCCGGCGAAACGCGGCATTTCGTTGCCGCCCTGAGGCTGCTGATACTGTTTTTCCATTGTCACTGTTTCCCACCTCGACTGCGGCCGGATATGCGCCGGCCACGCGCCGGACACGAATTAGCGGGAAAATAGTGCGGTAGACGACGGGTGGGGAAAAATAGCAGAATACAAAAAATCAGTTCAGTAATTAGAAAACTAATCGTCTCTCTTCCTTGCGGAAACAATGTGATGTCCATTGGAAAACTGCCTAATCTGCGCTTGCTGTATATTTTCACCGTCGTGGCGAAACATCAGGGGTATGCCCGCGCCCAGCAGGAGCTTAACCTGACTATTTCCGCCATCAGCAACTACATGAGCGAATTGGAAGAGAAGCTGGGATTCGTACTCTGCCAGCGCGGCCGGGGCGGTTTCGCGCTGACCCTCAAAGGCGAGGCGTTTTTGCAGCAGACGCTGTATCTAATGAACAATCTGGAAAATTTCGATCGCTATACCGCCACGCTACAGGGAGAACAGGGCGGGACTTTGCGCCTAGGCGTACTTGACGCCACGGTCACCGATCCGGTGCTCTCCATCGCCGACGCCATCGGCCGCTTCAGCGACCGGTTTCCTTTGGTGCACATCAATCTGCAAATCAAAAGCCCGCATGCGCTGTTGCAGGGCATTCTGGATAACGAGCTGGATGTGGCGGTAGGCAATTTTCCGCTACAGGGCAACAGCGTGATCGCCCACCCGCTGTACCGCGAACAGCATTGGCTGTATTGCAGCGACCAGCACGAGCTGTTCGGGGTGGCGCATCCCGAAGCGTCGCATGTCGCCCAGATGCGTATGGTGACGCGCAGCTACTGGAGCTCGTCGGATTTGGGCAAACGGGGTTTCAAGCAGAGCACCGCCACCGTGGAAAGCATGGAGGCGCAGCTGTTGTTGATCCTGTCGGGAAAATATATCGGCTATTTGCCTGAGCACTATGCGTTGCCCTGGGTGCAGAGGCGGCGACTGCGCGCGCTGCTGCCCACCGACTATGGCTATCAGGCGCCGTTTTCGTTGATCTTCCGCCGCGGGCGCAGCAAAGAAGTATTGATTCGCGCGATACGCGACCTGTTGCGTTCGGCCTCCAAAGCGCAGCGCGCCCGGCTGTGACCAAGGAAAGCGCCTTAGCGGACGATGTGTTTCGGTTTTCAGACCGATAATGTTTCTAATATCTTAATTAGTAGGCAGTATTTAAATTTCTGCTTAAATAGCGCCGTTTTTCCTCTTGGTGCAAACAGTCTTTTAATCAATATGTGCTAAAGCCCTTTTTCCATAACTTATTTGTATAAATATAAAAGGAAAAATTGGGTAGGGTCTCAGATATTTGCTCATTCTTTGGCTACGCTGAATAATAGTTAGTTGTTATATGCATTATTTCACGCTGTAAATTATTTTTTTCGCGGGTGATTAATGTCTTATTTTTTCAATGCATTGTTTTTATTAATTTTATTTTTAAATGTTAATAAGGAGAAATATAACCGCATCATGGTGGGCTATTTACGTAACATATTTATTTAATTCAAATGGTTAATCAGAGGATGGATACCATGCCGGAGTTTTCTGATGCGATTAATTCACTTATTGCCGGGCATTATGCCGATCCATTTTCACTATTGGGAATGCACCAAAGCGCCAAAGGTCTTGAAGTACGGGCATTATTGCCCGATGCCCGGGAAGTATGGGTGGTGGAGGCCGATAACGGGCGTAAGGTAGCGCAGTTGGGGTGCGATGATGAGCGCGGTTTTTTTTCCGCCGTGCTGCCGCGCCGAAAAAAACCGTTTCACTACCGCCTGGCGGTGACCTGGCAACAGGAAACCTATCTGCTTGAAGATCCCTACCGTTTCGGGCCGCTGTTGCAGGATCTGGATATCTGGCTGCTGGCGGAAGGCACGCATCTGCGTCCGTATGAACGTCTGGGCGCGCATCTGACAACGCTGGATGGGGTGGAAGGAACGCGTTTTGCGGTCTGGGCGCCGAATGCGCGGCGCGTTTCCGTCGTCGGTCAGTTCAATTTCTGGGACGGTCGCCGCCATCCTATGCGTTTAAGAAAGGAGAACGGCATTTGGGAGCTGTTTCTGCCCGGCGTGACGCAGGGACAGCTGTATAAATATGAGATGATCGACCGCGGCGGCAACGTGCGTCTGAAGGCCGATCCCTACGCGTTTGAAGCGCAAATGCGCCCGGATACCGCTTCTCTGATTACCCCGTTGCCGGATAAGGTCCCCACCAGCGAAGCGAGGCGCCGGGCGAATGGCTTACAGGCGCCGATTTCCATTTATGAAGTTCATCTTGGCTCCTGGCGGCGGCATACGGATAACAATTTCTGGCTCAGCTATCAGGAACTGGCGGAGCAGCTTATCGCCTACGTCACGGAAATGGGCTTTACCCATATCGAACTGATGCCCATCAATGAACATCCGTTTGACGGCAGTTGGGGCTACCAGCCGCTCGGCCTGTATGCGCCGACGCGCCGCTTCGGCACGCCGCAGGAGTTCAGAAAATTTATCGACGCCTTTCATGAGGCGGGCATCAACGTGCTGCTGGACTGGGTGCCGGGGCATTTCCCCGGCGACGAATACGGTCTGGCGCAGTTCGACGGCACGGCGCTGTATGAATATGCCGATCCCAAGGAAGGCTACCATCAGGACTGGAATACCCTGATTTACAACTACGGCCGCCATGAGGTGCGCAATTATCTGGCGGGCAACGCCCTGTTCTGGATGGAGCACTACGGCATCGACGGGCTGCGGGTGGACGCGGTGGCGTCGATGATCTATCGCGACTACAGCCGTAACCAAGGGGAGTGGGTGCCGAACCACTACGGCGGAAAAGAGAATCTCGAAGCCATCTCCTTCCTGCGCTACACCAACCAGATGCTGGGCCATGCCGCGCCGGGCGCCATTACCCTCGCCGAGGAGTCGACGGATTATCCGGGGGTGACGCTCCCCCCCGACTGCAACGGTCTGGGGTTTCATTACAAGTGGAACCTGGGATGGATGCACGACACCTTGTCTTACATGCAGCTCGACCCGGTTCACCGCAAATACCACCACGACAGGTTGACGTTCGGCATGCTGTACGCCTACAGCGAAAACTTCGTCCTGCCGATTTCTCATGACGAAGTGGTGCACGGCAAGCGTTCGCTGCTTGACCGCATGCCCGGCGACGCCTGGCAGAAGTTCGCCAACCTGCGGGCGTACTTCGGTTTTATGTGGGCGTTTCCCGGTAAAAAACTGCTGTTTATGGGGTGCGAGTTCGCGCAGGGGCGCGAGTGGAATTACGACGCCAGCCTGGACTGGCATCTGCTGGACGAGCCGGAGGGCTGGCATCGCGGCGTGCAGCAGCTGGTGCGCGATCTCAACCACTGTTATCGCCAACGGCCGCCGCTGTATCAGCTGGATTTCCAGCCGCAGGGCTTCGAGTGGCTGGTGGTGGATGACCGGGAAAACTCGGTGTTCGCCTTTGTGCGGCGCGACGAGCAGGGCAATGAAATTCTGGTGGTGAGTAATTTTACCCCGGTGCCGCGCTACGGCTATCGCATCGGCATCAATCAGCCCGGCTGGTGGCGGGAGATAGTCAACACCGACTCCCATTATTACCACGGCGGCAATCTGGGCAATGACGGACCGGTGCACAGCGAAGATATCGGCAGCCACCAGCGGCCGCAGTCGCTGGTGCTGACCATTCCTCCATTGGCGACGCTGTATCTGGCGAGGGAGGCATGAATGGCGGTATTGCAAGCGGGCAGCCCCACCCCGCTGGGGGCGAGTTTTGACGGCGAAGGCGTTAATTTCGCGCTGTTTTCGGCTGATGCCGAACGGGTTGAACTCTGTCTTTTTGATGAGCGTCAGCAGGAACGGCGGCTGGAGTTAACCGCGCGCAGCGGCGATATCTGGCACGGCTATCTGCCCGGCGCGCAGCCGGGGTTACGCTATGGTTTCCGGGTGGACGGGCCTTTCGAACCGTCGCAAGGCTTACGCTTTAACCCGCATAAGCTGTTGCTTGACCCGTGCGCCCGTCGGCTGGACGGCTGGGTGGCGGACGACGACAGCCTGCAAGGCGGCGTCGACGCCCGCGACGAGCGCGACAGCGCGGCGGTGATGCCCAAGTGCGTGGTCGTCGCCGAGGACTATGACTGGCAGGGCGACCGCCATCCGCAGACGCCGTGGAGCCGGACTGTGATTTATGAAGCCCACGTGCGCGGGCTGACCCAGCTGCATCCCGCTATCCCGCAGGCGATCCGCGGCAGCTATGCCGCGCTGGGCCACCCGGCGATTATCGACTATCTGCAAACGCTGGGCGTCACCGCGCTGGAACTGCTGCCGGTCCAGCAGCACGCCGACGAACCGCGGCTACAGCGCCTGGGGCTGCGTAATTACTGGGGCTATAACGTGCTGCTGCCGTTCGCGGCGGATAACAGCCTGGCCGCCGGCGAGGACGCGCTCAACGAATTCCGCGATGCGGTGAAAGCTCTGCATAGCGCCGGTATCGAAGTCATTCTTGACGTGGTGTTTAACCACAGCGCCGAACTGGACGTGGAAGGGCCGACCCTTGCGCTGCGCGGCATCGATAACCGCAGCTATTACTGGCTGGGCGACCACGGCGAATACCACAACTGGACGGGCTGCGGCAACGTGCTGCGCCTTAACCATCCCGCGGTGGTCGACTGGGTGATGGACTGTCTGCGTTTCTGGCGCGAAACCTGCCGCGTCGACGGCTTCCGTTTCGATCTGGCGACGGTGCTGGGGCGCACGCCGGAATTCGACGCCGCGGCGCCGCTACTGACGGCGATGAAAAACGACCGCCGCCTTCAGGGCTGCAAGCTGATTGCCGAGCCGTGGGATCTGGGTCACGGCGGTTATCAACTGGGGCGTTTTCCGCCGCCGTTCGCCGAATGGAGCGATCGCTATCGCGACGATATGCGCCGCTTCTGGCTGCATGGCGATATCCCGCTCGGCGCGTTCGCCCGTCGTTTTGCCGCCTCCAGCGATATCTTCCAGCATCACGACCGCCTGCCTTATGCCTCGGTCAACAAGCTTACCGCCCACGACGGTTTTACCCTGCGCGACCTAGTCAGCTTTAACCATAAACATAATGAAGCGAACGGTGAAAACAACCGCGACGGCACCGACGGCAATTTCAGTCACAACCACGGAACCGAGGGACTGGACGCTGATGCCGACACGCAGCGCCGCCGCCATGCCAGCCGGCGGGCGCTGCTGACCACGCTGCTGTTGTCGCAGGGCACCCCCATGCTGCTGGCGGGGGATGAACAGGGGCACAGCCAGCAGGGCAACAACAACGCCTACTGTCAGGATAACGAACTGACCTGGCTGCACTGGGATGACGTTGACGAGGATCTGATCCGCTTTACCGCCGGGTTAATCCGCCTGCGCCGCGCCATACCGTCGTTGCGACAGGAGGCGTGGTGGCGGGAGGGGGATGGCGCGGTGCAATGGCTGGATATAAACGGGCAACCGTTGACCGCGCAGCAATGGGAGCAGGGGGAGCGCCAACTGCAGATTTTGCTTTCCGAACGCTGGCTGCTGCTGATTAACGCCGGCGCGCAGGCGGGAGATTTCACCCTGCCGCCGGGGCAGTGGCGGGTCTCTCCACCTTTTGATGACAACACATACCGGATTAACGATGGGGTATGGCAAGGGAATGCACCGGCGGTCTGTATCCTTACAAAATAATGAAAAGGAGTTAGCCATGGTGAGTAACGATAAAAACGATCCCCTGATGCTGGCAAGACAATTACCGCTTAAATCGGTGGCGTTAATTCTGGCGGGAGGCCGGGGAACGCGTTTAAAAGATCTGACGGCTTTGCGCGCCAAGCCCGCCGTTCATTTCGGCGGCAAATTCCGCATTATTGATTTCGCCTTGTCCAACTGTCTCAACTCCGGCATCCGGCGCATCGGGGTGATTACGCAATATCAGTCGCATACGCTGGTGCAGCATATTCAGCGCGGCTGGTCTTTCCTGAACGTGGAGATGAATGAGTTTATCGATCTGCTGCCGGCGCAGCAGCGCAACTCCGCCGCCGAACACTGGTATCGCGGCACCGCCGATGCGGTGTGTCAGAATCTGGATATCATCCGCCGTTATCGGGCGGAGTACGTGGTGATACTGGCGGGCGATCATATCTACAAGATGGATTATTCACGCATGCTGATCGACCATGTGGAAAAGGGGGCGGAATGCACCGTGGCCTGCCTGCCGGTGCCGCTGCGGGAAGCCAGCGCCTTCGGCGTGATGAGCGTGGACAGCCAGCTCCGCATCCTCGATTTCGCCGAAAAACCGGCGCAGCCGGTGCCGATGCCGGATAACCCGGATATGGCGCTGGCAAGCATGGGGATCTATGTTTTTAATGCCGACTACCTCTACCGACTGCTGGAAGAAGATCTCAGCGTGGCGGAATCCAACCATGATTTCGGTCAGGACCTGATCCCGAAAATTGTTTCCCAACGCGACGCCTGGGCCCATCCCTTTACCCTCTCCAGCGTCACCTCTGGCGATAGCGATCGCCCCTACTGGCGGGATGTCGGCACCCTGGAGGCGTACTGGCAGGCGAATCTCGATTTGGCGTCCGTTACGCCGGAACTGGATATGTACGACCGTAGCTGGCCGATTCGCTCGGCGATCGAGTCATTGCCGCCGGCGAAATTCGTTCAGGATCACTCCGGCAGCCACGGTATGACCATGAACTCGCTGGTTTCCGGCGGCTGCATTGTTTCCGGTTCGGTGGTAACGCACTCGGTGCTGTTTCCGCGCGTGCGGGTTAATTCGTTTTGCAGCATAGATTCAACGGTATTGTTGCCGGACGTGGTTGTCGGGCGCTCCTGTCGTTTGCGCCGCTGCGTCATCGACCGCGCCTGTCAGCTCCCGGAGGGCACCGTCATCGGCGAAAATGCGGAAGAAGACAGCCGCCGGTTTTATCGCTCGGAGGAAGGGATTGTGCTGGTGACGCGGGCGATGCTGGAAAAACGGTAATCGGGAAATCAAGCTCGCCATCTGTTTCCCGCGTAAAGTCATTGGGGCAAAACAGGAGTGACAATGCAGGTATTACATGTTTGTTCAGAGCTGTTTCCACTGTTGAAAACCGGTGGTCTGGCGGATGTGGTCGGGGCATTGCCGGCGGCGCAGATTGCGGCGGGCATGGATGTCCGGGTGATGCTGCCCGCCTTCCCCGCGCTGAAAAAAGGGATCGTCAATACGCAGGTGGTACGTGAACTGGATACGTTCGCCGGGCATGTCACCCTGCTGTTCGGCCATTTTAACGGCGTCGGAATTTATCTGATCGACGCCCCGACGCTGTATCAGCGCGCGGGCAGTCCCTATCACGACCCCGCGCTGTACGCCTATGCGGATAACTATTTACGCTTCGCGCTGCTGGGCTGGATGGGGAGTGAAGTGGCCTGCGGGCTGGATCATTACTGGCGGCCCGACATCGTGCATGCCCATGACTGGCATGCCGGATTGACCTGCGCCTATCTGGCCGCCCGCAACCGCCCGGCAAAATCGGTATTTACCGTCCATAATTTAGCCTATCAGGGGTTGTTTGACGCCCGGCATATGGCCGAGCTGCAACTGCCTGCGGATTTCTTTCAGGTTTATGGGCTGGAGTTCCATGGGCAGCTTTCCTATCTCAAGGCCGGGCTGTATTACGCGGATCACGTTACCACCGTCAGCCCGACCTATGCGCATGAAATCACCCTGCCCGAATACGGTTATGGTTTGGAAGGATTATTGAAAACCCGCGAGGAGGAGGGGCGTTTATCGGGCATTCTCAACGGGGTGGACGACGCCATCTGGAATCCGGCGTATGACTCCTTGCTGACCAGCCATTACAACCGGGACGTGCTGGCGAACAAGGCCGAGAATAAACGGCATCTGCAAACGGCGATGGGACTCAAAGTGGATGACAAAGCGCCGGTGTTCGCCATCGTCAGCCGCCTGACCAGCCAGAAAGGGCTGGATATTGCCTTGAGCGCGGTGCCCGATCTGCTGGACCAGGGAGGGCAACTGGTGGTATTGGGGGCGGGCGACGCCCAATTACAGGAGGGATTTCTGGCCGCCGCCGCCAAGTATCACGGTCAGGTCGGGGTGCAGATTGGTTATCACGAAGCCTTTTCTCACCGCATCATCGGCGGGGCGGACGTCATTATGGTTCCCAGCCGGTTTGAGCCCTGCGGGTTAACGCAGCTCTACGGGCTGAAATACGGCACCTTGCCGCTGGTGCGCCGTACCGGGGGGCTGGCGGATACGGTGGCGGATTGTTCGCTGGAAAATCTGGCGGATGGCCTGGCGAGCGGCTTTGTGTTTAACGATAGCAATGTCGGGTCGTTATCCCGGGCGATCCGTCGGGTGTTTGTACTATGGTCGCGCCCGACGCTGTGGCGTTATGTGCAGCGTCAGGCGATGGCGATGGATTTTAGTTGGCAGGTCGCCGCTCAGGCTTATCGTACGTTATATCAACGCTTGTGGTAATCACTACGCTTACTTGGGAATGAATATTATGAACACGCCGTTTACTTATACTGCACCAACGCTCAGTGTAGAAGCGTTGAAACATTCCATCGCTTACAAGCTGATGTTCGCCGTGGGCAAAGATCCGGCCATCGCCACCAAGCATGACTGGCTGAACGCCACGCTGCTGGCGGTGCGCGACCGTATGGTGGAGCGCTGGCTGCGTTCCAACCGGGCGCAGCTGTCGCAGGATGTCCGCCAGGTCTATTACCTTTCCATGGAGTTTTTGCTCGGGCGCACGCTGTCAAATGCGTTGCTGGCGATGGGGCTGTATGATGATTTAAACGCCGCGCTGGACGGTATGGGGCTGGAGCTGGACGACCTGTTGCAGGAAGAGAACGATCCCGGTCTGGGCAACGGCGGATTGGGGCGGCTGGCGGCCTGTTTTCTGGATTCGCTGGCCACTCTGGCGCTGCCGGGGCGGGGCTACGGCATCCGTTATGAATACGGCATGTTCAAACAGAACATCGTCAACGGGCAGCAGGCCGAATCGCCGGACTACTGGCTGGAGTATGGCAACTCGTGGGAGTTCCCCCGCCACAGCACCCGCTACAAAGTACGTTTCGGCGGACGGATTCAGCAGGAAGGCACCAAAGCCCGCTGGCTGGAAACCGAAGAGATTATCGCCTGCGCTTACGACCAGATCATTCCCGGTTTCGATACGGATGCGACCAACACCCTGCGTTTGTGGAGCGCGCAGGCCAGTAATGAAATCAACCTGGGCAAGTTTAATCAGGGCGACTATTTCGCGGCGGTGGAGGATAAAAACCATTCGGAAAACGTATCCCGGGTGCTTTATCCCGATGATTCAACCTATTCGGGGCGCGAACTGCGCCTGCGTCAGGAGTATTTCCTGGTTTCCGCCACGGTGCAGGACATCCTTAACCGCCACTGGATGATGCATAAAACCTACGACAATCTGGCGGAGAAGTTCGCCATCCACCTGAATGATACCCACCCGGTGCTGGCGATCCCGGAATTGATGAGGCTGCTGATCGACGATCACAAATTCAAATGGCAGGCCGCCTGGGAGGTGGTCACCAAAGTCTTTTCCTATACCAACCACACCCTGATGCAGGAAGCGCTGGAAACCTGGCCGGTGGATATGCTGGGCAAGATCCTGCCGCGCCACCTGCAATTGATTTTCGAGATTAACGAGCATTTTCTGGAGTACGTCCAGGAGCAGTTCCCCGGCGACAATGAGCTGTTGGCGAGGGTTTCCATTATTGAGGAAACCAACGGGCGCAGAGTCCGCATGGCCTGGCTGGCGGTGGTGGCGAGCCATAAAGTGAACGGGGTGTCGGAGCTGCATTCGGACCTGATGGTGCAGTCGCTGTTCGCAGACTTCGCGCGTCTGTTTCCCGACCGCTTCTGCAACAAGACCAATGGGGTTACGCCGCGGCGCTGGCTGGCGCTGGCCAACCGCCCGCTGGCCAAGGTGCTGGACGATACCATCGGGCAGAGCTGGCGCACCGATCTCAGCCAACTGAGCGAACTGAAACCGCATATCGACTATCCGGCGTTTGTGCAGAAGATCCGTCAGGCCAAGCTGGAGAATAAACAGCGGCTGGCGCTTTATATCGCGGAAAACCTGAATATCGAGGTGAACCCGGAGGCGTTGTTCGACGTACAGATTAAGCGGATCCACGAATACAAACGGCAACTGCTCAACGTGCTGCATATCATCACGCTGTATAACCGACTTAAGGACGATCCGGGGGTGGATCGCGTGCCGCGCGTGGCGATTTTTGCCGGCAAGGCGGCCTCCGCCTACTATATGGCGAAGCATATCATCAATCTGATCAATGACGTCGCTCAGGTGATCAACAACGATCCCGCGCTGCACGATCGGCTGAAGGTGGTGTTTATTCCCAACTACGGCGTCAGCCTGGCGCAGATCATCATCCCGGCGGCGGATCTCTCCGAGCAGATCTCGCTGGCGGGCACCGAAGCCTCCGGCACCAGCAATATGAAATTCGCGCTTAATGGCGCGCTGACCATCGGTACGCTGGACGGCGCGAACGTCGAAATGCAGGAACATATCGGCGAAGAAAACATATTTATCTTCGGCAATACCGCCGATCAGGTGGACGCGCTGCGTCAAAACGGTTACAACCCGCGTGAATATTACGATAAGGATGAAGAACTGCACCGGGTGCTGACGCAAATCGCCACCGGCGTTTTCAGCCCGGATGACGCCAGACGCTACAGCGACCTGTTTGATTCGCTGGTGAACTTTGGTGACTACTACCAGCTGCTGGCGGACTACCGCAGCTATGTGGATACGCAGGCCCGGGTGGACGAGCTATACCGCAACGTTGACGAATGGACGCGCTGCACGGCGCATAATATCGCCAGCATGGGCTATTTTTCTTCCGATAGAACCATCCGCGAGTACGCCGAGGAAATCTGGAATATCAAGCCGATACGGCTGTAGCGGTTGATTGGCGAGCGCTGGCGTTCCAGCGCTAAATTTTTTGGCAATGTCCGCGCTTGCCGCCGCCGCGTAGCGATGCAATATTGAACTATACCCAAGTTGGGGATAATCTATACCCAAGTTAAGGACAACAAGCGAAAACCATGGAAGCTATTTTCGTAGAATTACCTTTCTTTGAAAGGCACAGGGCAGAATATCTTTCCGATGATGAATATCGGGATTTTCAGCAAATGCTATTGGCTTACCCGCAATGTGGCGACGTTATTCAGCACACAGGGGGGCTTAGAAAAGTTCGGTTTGGCGATAACAGACGAGGTAAAGGGAAACGCGGCGGTATTCGTGTTATCTACTATTGGTGGATTGAAAAATCACGCTTTCTGCTTTTTACGGTTTACGGCAAAAACGAGCAGGACGATTTGTCAAAACAACAACGTGAAATTCTGCGGCACATGCTGGATAGGCTCAAGAAAGGGCAAAGTATATGAGTAATCGTAATCTATTTGATGAGCTGGTTGACGGAATGAAGGCATGGGGTGAGATGAATGCGGGTAAGAAAACGCTGAAATCCCATCGTGTCGCCATCAGAAAACGCGTATCCATGACGCCGGATGAACTCAAATCCGTACGGGAAAAGTTGAATCTGTCGCAGGCGGTTTTCGCTCAGTATCTTCATACCGCGGAAACAACCTATCAGAACTGGGAACAAGGCAGGGCAAAACCTAATCCACAGGCGGTTTTATTGATTAAAATGGTAGAACAAAACCCGGATACGCTTCGCACGCTGGCCGCATTGTGAACGGTATGGGCGCGAGTCTCCCCGTTAATTTTACCCGGTTGCGCCGTAAAGCCTCGGCCTTCAGGCCGGGGATATAAGGCGAGGGAACAGCCTGACTGAGTGTTTCCTGCTGTTATTGCCTGATGATCGAAATCGGAGCGCCCCCGCAGTTGCTGGCAAAATAACTCGGATTCCACAAAACACCCTTGAGGCTGTTAACTATGCTGGACACCGATAACTTGGGTGGGTAGTTGATCAGCAAGTGAACGTGATCCCGCTCTCCATCCATCTCAACCCGTTGCGCAGACGCTGGTGAAGTAACCCCGCAATCTCTCAATAGCATCCTGATCAAAAATTTTTCGCCGCTACCTGGTGACAAACGCCAAATGAACGTGCATCAGGAAAACACAGTGTCTACCACGGTGCATTTCGGTTTTCTTTTTCATAGACCAAAGTACAATCTTCTGTATGAAACGACTACAAGCCTTCAAATTCCAGCTACGGCCGAACGGCCAGCAGGAGCGCGATATGCGGCGCTACGCCGGGGCGTGTCGTTTCGTTTTCAACAAGGCGCTGGCACTTCAGAAAGAAAACCATGAGACCGGGAACAAATATATTCCCTACGCCAAAATGACTTCATGGCTCGTAGAATGGAAAGCCGCCACCGAAACGCAGTGGCTGAAAGAAGCGCCATCGCAACCGCTACAGCAATCCCTGAAAGATCTGGAACGCGCCCATAAGAACTTCTTCCAGAAACGCGCGGAACTTCCACGGTTCAAAAAGCGCGGCCAGCACGATGTCAACCGCACGCCTCCAGTTCGAATGACGCGTTAAGGCGGTATTTTACCCCGGCGGCGACGCCGTTTTCCCCTTCATACACCACCAGAAAGCGGGTGCGCGCGCCGTCGTGGTAGGTTAATGCGGCGCAGCCGCCTTTACCCAGCACCAGCGTGTTCACGCTGCCGGATGACGTCACCACGGCATTCTCGCCGGTTACCGTGATTGACACGTTGTCGCCGCTATTGCTGATGCGGCTTTCATTGCCCGCCGCGCCGAGCTTGCACATATCGCCCACGTTGGCGATGGTCGAACCGTCGCCCGCGTTGCTGATATAGCTGCGCATGCCACTGTTGGCGACGTGCGTGCCGCGTCCGGCGCCGCTGATTTTGGCGGAATTTCCGCTATTGCTGATGCGGGCCCGTCCGCCCAGGCTGCCGATGCGGCAGTGCTGACCGGCATTGCTGATCTTCACGGCAAAACCGGTACTGACCAGTTGGCAGGCGTAGCCTACGCTGGCGATGCCGCTGTTTTCGCCGGAATTACCCATAAAGTTATGGGCGCCGGATAAAGCGACTTTACTTTGCAGGCCGATGCAGCCGATATCCAGCGCCGAGTCGCCGGAGGCCAGCTGGACCTCTCTGGGGATGTTTGCCGCATATTTCCCGGCGCGGGGTTTTACCTGAACGACGCCGTCACCGCCGTGCGTTAACCGTTCAGCCATCGTCCGTGCGGCGCTGATTTCCTGCGCCATAAACTGCGGCGTGTCGAAGCCCAGCGCATAGCCGTACTCCACCAGGCTTTCCAGCCATTCGCTATACCCGTCGCACAGCAGGGCGTAATGAATATCTTGATACTCTCCGCCCTGCGGGAAACGTCGCAGGAACCAGCGATAAATCCGCGGGCTGACCTGTAATGAATGGAGTTGCTGTCGGGTGATTTTGTTCATTTTCGCCTGCTATTCCACATTGTCTGTTTCCCGCCTCAGTGACGATGATAGCCATCAATCATGCAGCGAAAGGTTTGGGCGGGCGTCCGTCCGGTGGTACACAGATAGATATGCCCGCAGAGGAAAAACAGGCCGGCGACGGCCAGCAGCAGATGCAGCGGCAGCAGCCAGGCTTTGAGCAGCACGAAATCAGCCGGGATCCACAGCGGATTGCTTAACAGCACGCCGGTTATCAGCAATGCGGGCAGCAGCGCGTACATCACACCAAGATAAGCCGCCTGCTGCAACGGATTAAATTTGGCGCGCGGCGTGGCCGGGAACGGGTGCTCTTCCCCTTTGATAATGCCGTACAGGTAGAAACGAACCTGAAGAAAGGTGCGCTGCCCCCAGTTTTTACGCTCGATAAGGTAATGGCGTCCGTTGCCGCCGAACGCGTTGATCAACACAAAGGCGACCCAGCTGATTAATAACAGGTAGCCGCACAGCTCATGCAGGGCGACCAGAATAACGGTGTCTTTTAGCGAACCGACGGCGAAGTGGTTAAGCAGGCCGCTGACGAGCAGCAGAATAAACAGCGACGCGTTGCTCCAGTGCCATAGGCGGACGGCCCGCGAATAGAGATACACTTTTTCTTCATGTTCCCTGGCGTGAGGCGGCGCGAGCCGGTAGCGCAGCAACCCGTGCAGGGTTAATACCCCCAGCATGCCGACAAAAAATACCCCCGCCAGAATAAGCCATACCGGCCAGAAGTCAGGCGTATAGATATAAACATATTGATAAAGCTGAGCCTGAAATAGCTCGGCATTCGGCATAATATTCATACGTTCACCTTTGCGACGTCGTGCGGGCCGGGGCGGCGATAAATATGCGGCTTGCCGACGTCGGGCAGTTGGTATTGGTAATATTCATGCGTTTTCAGCCAGGCCTGAACGGGTTCGCTCTCCTCTGGTCCGAAAATAAGCGCATTCTGCGGGCAGGCGCTGACGCAGATGGGCGGAAAGCCCTTTTGCAGGCGCGACTCCAGACAGAAATCGCATTTATCGGCGACGCGGGTCGTCGGGTTGAGATAACGCACCTGGTAGGGGCAGGCTGAAATGCAGTAGCTACAGCCAATGCATTTCGCCTTGTCCACCCGGACGATGCCGTTGCTTTCATCGCGGTAGGACGAACCGGTCGGGCACACGGTGATACAGGGGGCATCGTCGCACTGCTGGCAGGCGTGGCGGAAAAAGTGGTAGAGGTTTCCCTGTTCCGGGGGCGTCATCGCGATATGGGCGATGCTCATCCGTGCCGCGCCCACCGGGACTTTATTCACTTTATGGCAGGCCACGGCGCAAATATTGCAGCCGTTGCACAGCACTTCATCGTGGATCATGGCGTAGCGCACGGGCCTGTTTTTATCCGTTCCGCCCAGGGCGGAGAAGAGCGGCGCGCTGAAAAAAATCACCGATCCCATGCCGAGGACAAATTTACGGCGTGAGCATGTCATCTTCCTTGCCTCCCAGAAAATGAGTCGTTCAAAGTCGGTTGCCGCCGGGACGTTAAAGCTCGCTTTTTCATCAGCTCTCCAGTGAGTCGCTCGCCGCGGCGCAGAGCGGTTTTTTCCCCCGGCGCGCGTTGATAAGAAAATGGTTAAGGATTGTCAAACTGTTCAACCTCAATCCACTCACATAGCCCTTTTGCCTTGCCATAACTCATAAAACGTTCGCTGAACAAATAGGGTTCGCCGTTGGAAGCCGCAATAGGGCGGATATCCTGAAACTCGGCGGACCGTTGGAAAAAAAGCAGCGCCTCGTCGATCTTTTGCCGATCGAAAGAGTAGGGCGGCAACCGCAGCATCTGCACCTTGTAAGGCCGCGGATAGGTCTGGCACTCGAAACGCACGGTGTCGGCAATGGTTTTGCAGATATCCTGCTCATGGGTGAAAATCAGGATCCGCGCATAGTTGTGACTGATGCTGCGATCCGAGTAGTAATAGCGCTCTTTATCGTTGCTGACGGAGAGAATGTCCGCGCAGGCTTCGCTGGCGCCGATCTGTTCAAACAGCCGGCTGGCGGTTTCCTTATCCAGTGCGTAAGGCACCTGCTGAAAGTCCTCTTCGTTGGTCAGTTCGCCCGCCGCCGAACGCCGGCGGATATACTCCGCCACGGCTAAAAACGGCGCCTGGGGTTCGCTAACCTCGTCCGTCGCAACAACGTTATCCACCGCCTGAGTCTGCTGGGATAACGGCAGCAGCAGTCGTCTTTTCGTTAAATCCGGCGGCGAGTCATGTTGTTCTTCAGACTCGGAGCGCCTTGCGGTCAATGATGGTGTCGTCTTCATAATCAATACCCTGCGATAGCGCTTATGCGGGGAGCAAATCCCGGGCGGCCAGATCGTCGGCGACGTCTTCCAAATCCAGCCTGACCAGTGTTTCCCGGGTCGGACAGCCCAGTTCGGGATCCCAGCCCATTTCCGTATAGAACATCGTCAGCGATTTTTGCATATCCGCGCGCTCCATCTTGTCCGTGCCTTCGGTAAACGCCGGGATATCGGGGTCTTTATCAAATACCCAGCTACATATTTGGTCGTGCTCATGGCGCATATCTTTGGTATTCATCTGCTTCACGGTGTAGGCGCGGTGCAGCGTGAAGATACGCTCCGCCGCCAGATCCAGACTCTCTTCCGTGGTGGTTTCGCCGGTTACCGCCGCGAAGAATTTGGCTTCCATTGTCAGGTCGCCGCGATAGTTACGACTCTTCAAGGGCGACACGGTCATCGGCCAGACCCAGTTACACAATGTCACCGCGTCATGCAGACAACATTTGAGGATGGTCCATTTGGCGTATTTGATTTTGTAGGGGTTGATCGGCGTGTAGTTCTTGGTTTCGTCGTAGGCATCCCCTGAACCGAACAGTTCGGCGGCGATCTCTTTTTGCAGCTTTAACGGTAATCCGCTGCCGATGTAGTTGATATGGGTGTGGGTCATGGCGTCACGGTTGAACATGCAGTTGACGATAGCCCCCACCTGCGCCGAGGCTTCATTGGCGTGATGCACCGGAAAACCCATCGGCGACCACAGTTTGTTTTTGGCGGCCGCCCAGTACTCCTCGCCCAGACCCCACCTTTGCGCCAGCAGATAAGAGCCGTCCGCCAGATGGCTGATTTCCCCCTGACGATGCGCCAGACGCAGATAGAGATCTTTGATAAACGCCGGATCGCCCGCCTCCAGAAGATCCCAGCGGATTGATGCGTATTCATCCGCGGGAAGGACGCGTTTGAATACGTCGTGTGAATAACAGTAAACAAAATCGCGCTGTAGCTGGGCGTAGTTGCACCACAGCCCCATATCGTCAAACACGTTTAGCGCCACAAAATTGGCGATGACCTTGCCATCCCCTTTTTCCTCAAAATCTTTAGGGCCGTGCGGGAACATCGAGCTATGCGCGGTTTGCGCGACGCAGGTGTTGCCCCCGGTGGTCGGCACGCCGTACTCGCCGGCCAGTGGAACTTTCAACTGCGCCGAACAGCGGATCGGGCAGGAGTGGCATCCGCCCATTTTCACGGTGTATTTTTCGGCCGCCGGCCCCAGGTCGAATACCGATTTCATGGTACGCAAACCGACGGTATTCTGGTCGCCGGGGGGAATTTCGCCGGTTTCGATCGGGCCGCCTTCGGCCGCTTTCCAGTACAGCCCTTTACGCGCCGTCCAGCGGGATCTCGGATGGGAATATTCCGCCCAGGCTTGCGGCGTACTCGGCACCACGTGGTTATTATTGGCGCCGATTAACTGCGTCATCATGTAATCGTTCAGGTTTTTAAGTTCTTCCCGATTCGAGACGTTGACGCCGCGGGTGCCGATGACCGAGATGGCCTTCAGGTTTTTGGAGCCGAGCACGGCGCCGGTGCCGGCGCCGCCGCTATGATTACGGCTGTTGAGAATGCCGGATAGCGGCACCAGATTTTCCCCCGCCGGGCCGATAGCGGCGACGCAGGCTTCCACATTGGTGGCGCGGCAGATCTCTTCGGTGGTGGCGCGGGTGCCTTTTCCCCATAGAAACGCGGCGTTTTCAATGCTGACCTCGTCGTCCTGAATATTGATCCATACCGGGGCGGCGGCCTTCCCTTCAATAATAATGGCGTCGTAGCCGGCGTATTTCATATAGGCCGCAAAGAAGCCGCCCATATGCGCATCAATAACTAAATTACCGCGGGTAAAGGTGGACAGCGTGGTGATATTAACGCGTGAACTGCAGGGGGCGCCGGAACCGGTTAACGGCCCGACGGCGAACACCACCTTATTGGCTTCGTCAAAAGGTTTGGTTCCGGGGGCGACTTCGTCGTACATAATCTTATAACCAAATCCCATTCCGCCAATAAATTTTTTATATTTGCTGGAGTCTTCTTTGGTAATCGCACCGCTGCTTAAATTGATTCGTAATATATTGCCAGTCCAACCGTTGATCATGATTTATTTTCCTGAGTGTGAAGCATCGTCATGGATAAATGGATAGACGTAAAGCCGGGCGGCTCACACCGTAATTTCCTTCCATTCGATAATGCTTAAAGCACCTGTAGGGCAAGCGGTGGCGCATTCGCCGCATAAATTACACTTACCGGACTTTTTGATCTGCGGATTTACCGTTGCCATCATCCACGGGCAGGCGGTGGTACAGGCGGCGCAGCCGATACAGCGTTTGGCGTCGACCGTAATACAGCCGTGCTCCTCGTTATAGGCGATCGCTTTTATCGGGCAGACCTTCATACATTCGGGATCTTTACACTGTCGACAGGTGTCGGTGGTAAAATTAAGATCGCCGTACAGTCCGCCGCCGGAGCCGATACCGCCGTCGCCGTAATAAAAGTGGCGATGGATCTTCACCCGTGAAAAGAAGGAGCCGACGCTGCCGTCGTTATAGGTGGTACAGGACGTTTCGCAGCGATGGCAGCCGGTGCAGCGGGCCCTTTTGGTCACCAGCACCCCTTTCGGCGTGGTGGTCAGCCCGACGCTGCCGCTGTTAACCTCCTCCTGCCTGCATCCCAGCAGGGAAAGCAGCGCCGGCGCGATGGTGATTCCCGCCAGGCCTTTGCCTGAAATTCGCAGAAATTCCAGCCTTGTTAACCCCAGATCCAATAAAGGACGTTCAACCTGATTAGGCATTTAATTCTCATCCCCCACATCCCCGTCATACTTCAAGCTGCATGTGCGTTGGCTGCATTAACCCGCCATCTTGCAAATTACAGACGCGTTGGTTTCCTGCATCCTGAAATCTGCGGGAATAAATAAATGAGCATGAAATAAGCCCATAGCAAAATATCAAAGACGTCGTGGATTACGTTTTTACTATCGGACCTTTTTATGCATTTCATTAACCGCACTCATGATGTGGTTATAATGTTTTTTATTCTGTGACTAATCTCTTATAAATTATTTATTTTAAATCTGTTTATCGATATTGATTATTATTCTTATTCTTGTTTAGTAATTCAAAAAGTGAAATGTACATGGGTTTTTTAAACTATAAATAAATATAATGCGTCATTTATGTAAAATAAAATAAGCAGTAGTTAATAATATTTATTCTTTTGTTGTTTTATGCGATGTTAATATTTTTCTGGAAACATTCTATTCCATGTGATCGGAATATAATATTTTTTGATTTATGCCATGATGAGCGGGATTAATGGTATTGCTTAAAAATGAGGTATATCCGGGTGAAGAGAAAAAACCGCCGGTAAAAGCGGTTTTTTAGTTTGAAAAATAGCGACGAAGAAAATTCGCTTCTTACCAATGATGCAGAACGTTTGCAAAAATGTAAACGTTCCGCAAAGGCATGTTAGCCTACTTTTGCCACCTGATGATGATAAGCGTCCAACCACTCGCCGATATGCCGCTGCTGCGCTTCATTCAGCCACATACCCAGTTTTGTCCGCCGCCAAATGACGTCATCCAACGTGACGGTCCACTCTTTCTCCACCAGATAGCGCAGTTCCGCTTCATACAGGTCATGGCCGAAATGTTCTCCCAGCGAATCAAGGCCTTTGGCATCGGCCAGAATCAGTTCGCTGTTTGAACCGTAGGTGCGGCTGTAGCGGCGCGCCAGCGCTTCCGGCAGATTAAAGCGGCGGCGCAGGGCGGCGGCGTAGTCATCACGTGTACCGGAAATATCGCCGCCGGGCAGCACGGCATTTTTGGTCCAGGCTTTTCCGGCCTGAGGATAGTATTTTTCCAGTTTATCCAGCGCATGTTCCGCCAGTTTGCGATAGGTGGTCAGTTTGCCGCCGAATACGGATAACAGGGGCGCCCGGCCCTGTTCATCGTCAACCGACAGCGTGTAATCGCGGGTGATGGCCTGCGGCGAATCCGATTCATCGTCGCACAGCGGGCGTACGCCGGAATAAGTCCAGACGATGTCATCGCGGCTTAACGGCTGCTTAAAGTGATCGTTATACACGTCCAGCAGATAGCTGATTTCGTTATCGTCGATCTTCACGTTATGGGGATCGCCATGATATTCCACGTCGGTGGTGCCGATGATCGAGAATTCATCCTGCCAGGGGATCACAAACACAATGCGGTGATCTTTATTCTGCAGAATATACGCCTGAGGCTGATCGTGTACTTTGGGCACCACGATGTGGCTGCCTTTGATCAGGCGGATCCCGTAAGGCGATTTCAGGTGCAGGCCGTCGTCAAAGAACTCCTTCACCCAGGGGCCGGTGGCGTTGACCAGACCTTTGGCGCGCCAGGTGAGCGTTTCGCCGCTGAGTGAATCGACGGCTTCCACCACCCACAGATCCTGTTCGCGCCGGGCGCTGATGACTTTGGTGCGGGTGCGGACTTCGCCGCCGCGCTTGACGACTTCCTGCGCGTTCAGCACCACCAGACGCGCATCATCCACCCAGCAGTCCGAATACTCAAAGCCCTGGGTCAGTTCTGGTTTCAATACCGAGCCGGCGCCGAATTTCACGCTTTTACTGGCGGGCAGGCTAACGCGCTTGCCAATATTGTCATACATAAACAAACCGATGCGGATCATCCAGGCCGGGCGCAAATGCGGCTGATGCGGCAGGCGAAAACGCAGCGGGAAAATGATGTGGGGGGCCATTTTCAGCAGGGTTTCACGCTCGGAGAGCGCTTCGCTGACCAGACGAAACTCATAATGTTCCAGATAGCGCAAGCCGCCATGAATCAATTTGGAGCTGGCGGAGGAGGTGGCGCAGGCCAGATCTTGCGCTTCCAGCAGCAGGACGGATAATCCGCGCCCGGCTGCGTCCGCGGCGATGCCCGCACCGTTAATGCCGCCACCGATCACAATCAGATCTTTGGTTTCCACGTTTTACCTCCACCAGTAAAATAACGGCTAAAATGTTCGTTTTCGCGCATTATGATAATCGAAAACAAACAATACAGCCAATACTTAACCAGATAAAAACATTTATGCGTGATGGAGGTAACAATTTAGTGATGATTGTCACATTAAAATAAGGGTTATTGTGGTGTTTGGGGGCGGTTATGGAGCTTAGCGCTGCCCATAATAAGCATCGGGACCGTGCTTGCGGCTAAAGTGCTTGTCCATCAGATAATCGTCAATCGCCCGCAGGCGCGGATTAATCGAGCAGGCAATCCACGCCATTTTCGCCACCTCTTCCATTACCACCGCATTGTGGACCGCTTCGTCGGCGTCCCTGCCCCAGCAGAAGGGGCCGTGCTGATAAACGACGATCCCCGGTGTGTGCAGCGGGTTGCCGTCGCCAAGGGTTTGGGCGATGGCCACGCCGGTATTCTTTTCATATTCCTCCGCCACTTCCCGCGGCGTTAACGGCCGGGTGCAGGGAATATCGCCATAAAAGTAGTCGGCGTGGGTGGTGCCCAGCGCCGGGATCGCCAGCCCCGCCTGCGCCCAGGCGGTGGCATGGGTGGAATGGGTATGGACGATGCCGCCGATTTGCGGATAGCGGCGATAAAGCTCCAGATGGGTGGCGGTATCGGAGGAGGGGCGGTATTTTCCGTCCACCACCTTTCCCTGCATATCGACCACCACCATGTCGTCGGCCTGCATCACCTCGTAGGCCACGCCGCTGGGCTTGATAACCATCACCTGCCGTTGCCGATCGATGGCGCTGACGTTACCCCAGGTATAGGTCACCAAACCGTGGCGCGGCAGCGCCATATTCGCCGCAAAAACCTGCTGTTTCAGTTGCTCTGGCATACGATTTCCTCCACCGGTAGCCCGGCCAGTGCCATCTGCCGTTTAACCCAGTCGCGGGCGGCGGCGATCTCCGTTAGCGGGTCGGGCGAGGTTTCGCTCCACATTTCAATCAGATAAGGGCCGCAGTAGCCGCTCTCCCGCAGCGTGGTAAAGCAACGGGTAAAATCGACCACGCCGCTGCCGAACGGCACATTTTTGAAAACCCCCGGCCGCGTATCTTTAACATGCACCGCCACGATATGGCCTTTCCCCGCGCTCAGCTCCATCTGCACGTCATTGTCCCACGCCGACAGATTGCCGATATCCGGGTAAAGCTGAAACCAGGGATTATTGAGGTAGCTGGCGTAGCCCAGCGCTTTGCTGATGGAGTTCATTAACGGGTAGTCCATGATCTCCATCGCCAGCGTCACCTGGGCCCGGCTGGCCATTTCCACCGCCAGTTGCAATCCCTGGCGAAAACGCTCCCGGGTCAGGTCGTTGGCCCGCTGGTAGTAGACGTCGTAACCGGCGAGCTGGATAACGCGAATGCCCACATCCTGCGCCAGGCGGATGGCCTTGCCCATGATCTCCAGCCCCTGATTGCGAATGTCGTCATCCTCCGAGCCTAACGGAAAGCGCCGGTGGGCGCTCAGACACATGGACGGAACGCGGATGCCGCTGGCGGAAACGGCGTTGACCAGCTCCAGGCGCTGTTCGCGGCTCCAGTCGAGACGCGCCAGCCGGCCGTCGCTTTCATCCAGCGACATTTCGACAAAGTCAAAGCCCAGCGTTTTCGCCAGTTGCAGCCGCGTCAGCCAGCTTTCGCCCGGCGGCAGGGCTTTTTCATAAATACCGAGAGGAACCGCTTTCGTGAGCATGAGGCCACCTTATCCCCAGAGCTGGGCGATGCGGCGCTTGAATTCACGCGCCGCCTCTACCGGGCTCGCGGCGTCGCGGATGCTGCGCCCGGCGATAAACACATGGATGGGAATGCCTTTGAACAGCGGCAGATCCTCCAGCGCCAGCCCGCCGGTGACGGTGACCTTAAAGCCCATATCGGCCAGGCGCCTAATCGCGTCGATATCGGCCTCGCTCCAGGCGATGCCCGCGGCCTGCGCGTCCCGGCTGCGGTGATAGACCACTTGCCGGATACCGATATCGCGCCAGGCCTGCGCCTGTTCCCAGGTCCAAAAACCGGTCAGCTCGATCTGGATGTCGCCCTGAAACTCGCCGGCGACCTCCAGCGCGCCCGCCGCGGTGTTGATATCCGCGCAGCAAATAACGGTCACCCAGTCGGCCTGCGCGGCAAAGCACATGCGCGCCAGAATTTTTCCGGCATCGGCGATTTTGGCATCCGCCAGCACAATCTTGTGCGGGTAAAGGGATTTCAGGTCGCGGACCGCGCGCACCCCCTCGCCGACGCACAGGATGGTGCCGACTTCAATAATATCCACCTCTTCGGCAATCAGTCGGGTGGTCCGGTAAGCATCGGCCAGCGTCTGGTTATCCAGCGCGACCTGTAACATCGGTAAATGAGACATCGGTAAACTCCTTAATCAGCATGCCGCCGCGGCGGTCCGGTCAATCAAATCCAATACCTCCCGCGCGGTGCGGCAGGCGCGCAGGCGGTCAAAGTTGGCCTCGTCTGCAAACAGATTGACGATTTGCATAATGCCCACCTCCTGATGGGTATTGGCATCGACCGCGGCAAGGGTGATCAGGATGTCCACCGGGTCGTTATCTTCATGATTGAAAATCAGCGGCGTTTGCAAGGTAACCAGCGCAAAGCCGGTTTTTTTGACCCCTTCCTCCGGGCGGCCGTGTGGCATGGCGAGGCCGGGAGCGATAACGAAATAGGGGCCGAACCGTTGTACCCCATCCAGAATGGCCTGGTAGTAGCGCGGCTCGACGACATCGGCGGCGACCAGTAGGTCAACGCCGATTTTTACCGCCTCCTGCCAGCTATCGGCTGCGGCTTGCAGTCGTATGGAGTGATTTTCCGCCAATGAATCGCGTAGTTTCATCGTCACGTCCTTATTGCTTGAGGTCCGCCGGAAAGTGCGCCTTGATGACCTCCAGCAGCTTCGGGCCGAAATCGGCGGCGGAGAGCATATTGCGCACGCCAACCACATATTTATTGCCGCTTACGGTGATTTCATCCGCGACGTGGGTGGAGGCGATAATGATGTCGGCGCCGCTCAGTTCGGCTTTGTATTCGCCCACCGCGCAGCTGTTCAGGCTATGATCGATTCCCTGCTCGGTCAGAAACTGGCCGACCTTCATTTTCATGATCATGGAACTGCCTTGCCCGCAGCCGCAGACGGCCAGAATTCGTACGGTCATAATGATTTCTCCATGGACTCGGTGAGTTTCTTTTCAGCATCTTCTTCAGCCCGTAAGGTGCGGCCGGCGAAGACCATGTAAATCAGCGCAATGACGATAACCACGCTCATAAACCACAGGCCGAGCGTTAGCCCCTGCATCAACGGCGGCGCCAGAATCGACCAGTCCGCCATGCCCATCCAGGCGCTCAGGCCGGTCAGTTTTACCGCCCAGACGCAGCCGAATATTTCGATCATGCCCATCACCAGACAGATCTTCAGCGCCGCGCGCCAGCCGCCGAAGTGGTTGGCGAATACGCCGATGGTGGCGTTGGAGAAGAACATCGGAATAAAACCGGGAATGATCATGATGGGAGAACCGATGCCGATCAGGATGCCGACGGCGATCAACTGGCCGATGGTGCCCCACATAAATCCCCATACCACCGCATTGGGGGCGAAGCTATAGATCGCCGCGCAGTCGATGGCCAGCACCGCGCCGGGGATCAAACGCTGGGAGATACCGTTAAAGGCCTCGGAGAGTTCGGCGACAAACATCCGCACGCCCTGGACGATGATGAAAATGGCGACGGCAAACTGGAAGCCGGTTTGCAGGATATAAATCGTCCAGTGCGTTTTCCCGGCCATTTGCTGCACGGTATTCAGACCGAAGGAGATCAGGATGGCGCCGAAGAAGACCGTCATAACGATGGCGGTGGAGACAATGTTGTCATGGAAAATGTTCAGCCAGCCCGGCAGTTTCAGATCTTCGACGCTCTCCTCTTTTTTCCCCAGGTAAGGCGCGAGCTTGTAGGCCAGCCAGGAGGCGAACTGTTGCTGGTGTCCGATGGAGAAACCGCAGCCGTCCGTTACCGCTTGCGTGGGTTTGTACATCATGTTTGCCGTAATGCCCCAGTAAAGGGAAACCAGTACGGCGCTGCAGATGATGGTGGTCCACATCGGATAGCCGAGAATATAGAAGAAAACCGCCAGCAACCCGGCCTGCTGAAACATGATGTGACCGGTGAGCATAATGGTGCGGATGCCGGTTATCCGGCGCAGCAGGACGTAAAGAATATTCAGCGCCAGCGCCAGCAGCACCGCATAGCCGACCCAGCTGTAGGCGTCGCCCATGCGTTCGACGGTCGCCATCATGGAGGCGTAGGTGTCCGAGATGGCGCCGCTGATGCCGTAAACTTCAGACATTTTGGCGACCACGGGTTTGAAGGTGCTGGTCAGAATGCCGGAGCCGGCCTGCAACAGCATAAAGCCGATGATGGTTTTGATGGTGCCTTTAATGATGACAGTGGCGCTTTTCCGCAGCAGCAAATACCCGAGAAAGGTGACGATCCCCAGCAACAGCGGGGCGTTGGTCATGACCTGATTAAAGAAGATCGTAAAGATGTTATAGAGAGTTTCCATAAGCACTCCGTTCGGCTTTCGGTCATCCTGTGGCGCGTCATATCCGCATGAGTCTGGCGCGGGCAGGCATTTTTTGTAGGGCGCATTTACTCTATCAATCATAAATAATCATAAAAAGACATTTATTGATTATTTGTGAGTAACTTCGCAATTATCCTTTCCAGTGGAAATCATTCTCAATCAGTAAAATTGAGTTGTATTTTTAATCGTTATTTTTCATGTGATTAATTTGTGTTTTCGCTATTTTGGGTCAGCGGAGAATCTGCGGATAACGCGTTTGTTCGGCAAGCCGTCGATTGTCAGTATGGGAAAATGGTGATAGATTCGCAAAATAAAATCATATATTTTCATTTTGTGATTTTATTTGATTTTATTGTTCAGTAATGTACCAAGCCGACCGATGATGAGGTTCACACTATGAGTAAAATCGACAGCATTACCCGTGAGTCATGGATTCTGAATACCTTCCCGGAATGGGGAAGCTGGCTGAATGAAGAAATAGAACAGGAGCAGGTGGCGCCGGGCTCGTTTGCCATGTGGTGGCTGGGCTGCACCGGCATCTGGCTGAAGTCGCAGGAGGGGGCGAATATCTGTGTGGATTTCTGGTGCGGCACCGGCAAACAGAGCCACGCCAATCCGCTGATGAAAACGGGTCATCAGATGCAGCGCATGGCGGGAGTGAAAAAACTACAGCCCAATTTGCGTACCACGCCGTTTGTCCTCGATCCCTTCGCCATTCGTCAGATTGACGCCGTGCTGGCAACCCACGACCACAACGATCATATCGATGTGAACGTGGCCGCCGCGGTGTTGAAAAATTGCGCCGGCGCCGTGCCGTTTATCGGCCCGCAAAGCTGCGTCGATCTATGGATAGGCTGGGGCGTGCCGCGCGAACGCTGCATCGTGGTGAAACCGGGCGATATCATCAGCATAAAAGACGTTGAGATTCACGCGCTGGACGCCTTCGACCGCACTGCGTTGATTACGCTCCCGGCGGATGAGAAAGCGGCGGGCGTATTGCCGGACGGCATGGATAAGCGGGCGGTGAACTATCTGTTTAAAACGCCGGGCGGCAACCTTTACCACAGCGGGGATTCACATTATTCAAACTATTACGCCAAACACGGCAACGAACATCGGATAGACGTGGCGCTGGGCTCCTATGGCGAGAACCCGCGCGGCATCACCGATAAAATGACCAGCGCCGATATGCTGCGCATGGCCGAGGCGCTGAACGCCAAAGTGGTGATTCCCTTTCATCACGACATCTGGTCGAATTTTCAGGCCGACCCGCGGGAGATCCGCGTGCTGTGGGAAATGAAAAAAGATCGCCTGAAATATGGCTTCAAGCCTTTTATCTGGCAGGTCGGCGGCAAGTTCACCTGGCCGCAGGACAAGGATAATCTGGAGTATCACTATCCGCGCGGATTTGATGATTGTTTTACCCTCGAACCGGATCTGCCGTATAAATCTTTTCTGTAAAACCGGCGGGGCGGCGTAGTCAACCCTTGAGATTGCTGACAAAGTCGCCTGTAAGCCTGAGATACCCGGGCCTACCGTACCGAGGGGCGCTCCGGCGGCTTAAGCCGCTACGGCCCCTCGCCACGCTCTCCCTAATAATGGGCTTTGTCTATGGTCTGCAGGGTGAGCGTTTTATTCGCTGATGATATTTCCGTGCGTACTTTTGACAAGTTATGATTCAAATTGCGGCAAACGCTGATTATAATCGGTATCCAGAATCCATTTAGCGGGGCCAGTATGACCGAATCTCAGCGCCATAATGCCATCATTGATTTCCTGCAACGCCAGCGGCAGATTACCGTCGCCGATCTTATCGAGCATTTTGACGTCTCACCGGCAACGGCAAGACGGGATATCAATAAGCTTGATGAATCGGGCAAGCTGCGCAAAGTCCGCAACGGCGCCGAAGCGGTGAATATTCCGCGTCCCGCCTGGTCGCCGCTGAATATTTATCAGGCGCAGAACCTGGATGAAAAAATGCGCATCGCCAAAGCCGCCGCGCAGCTGTGCCGTCCGGGGGAGAGCGTGGTGATTAACTGCGGCTCCACCGCCTTTTTGCTGGGGCAGGAAATATGCGGCAAAGACGTTCAGGTGATCACCAACTACCTGCCGCTGGCGAACTACCTGATTGAGCAGGAACACGAAAGCGTGGTCATTATGGGCGGGCAGTACAATAAAAGTCAGTCGATTACCCTGGCGCCGCAGGAAGGGGACGCCAGCCTCTACGCCGGCCACTGGATGTTTACCAGCGGTAAGGGGCTGACGGCGGAAGGGCTGTACAAAACCGATATGCTGACGGCGATGGCGGAACAAAAGATGCTGAGCTACGTCGGCAAGCTAGTGGTGGTGGTGGACAGCAGCAAGATTGGCGAACGTGCCGGGATGTTGTTCAGCCGGGTGGAGCAGATCGACGTGGTCATTACCGGCAAGCAGGCCGATGCGCAGATTGTGGCGCAGCTGCGCGCACAGAATGTGGAAGTGATATTGGTGTAGTTTTCGCCATAGCCCTATGGTTTGTCTGGTTTAATACGCGCCTTTGCGGGTTACAATAACGCCCTCGGTGATTAACAAGGCTGTAACCTTTAATGGAACAATTTGAAGCGATTGGTATTGAAAACGCCTATTCCCGCTGGCGACAGGGCGGTATGGTGGTGGATATCCGCGATCCGCAGAGCTTCGCCGTGGCGCATGTGCCCGGGGCGACGCACCTGAGTAATGAAAATTTGGCGGATTTCGTTCGCGGGGCGGACCTTGACGCGCCGGTGATGGTGATTTGTTATCACGGCATCAGCAGCCGCCATGCGGCGCAGTATCTGCTTAGCCTGGGGTTTGCCGCGGTATACAGCATTGACGGCGGGTTTGAGGCCTGGCAACAGCGCTATCCCCAGGATATTGACGCGCAGATTTGAGCGTGCCGCGCCGGTATCGCCGCCATCGGCGTTAACGCGCGCCGATGGCGGATTCGCCGTTACGCGCGGTTTTTAAAGGTCTGAATAATACTTTTCCCCTGCATAATAACCACCAGCAGAAAAAGCGCGGCCAGAAAGGCGGATATCGGCCGTTCGACGAATGCCGTCCAGTCGCCGTCCGATTTGATCAGTGAAGACAGCAGGCTCTTTTCAAACATCGGCCCGAGCACCATGCCTAAAATAACCGGCGCGATGGGATAGTGATATTTCTGCAAATAGTAGCCGATAACCCCCATAACCAGCATCACGACCACCGAGGCCATCGAATTATTCATGGCGAAGGCGCCGACGATGCTGAAGACGATCACCACGGGGTAGATAATATCCTTATTAACGGATATCAGCCTTTTCAGAAAATTGACCACAATCAGCGCCAGCGGCAGCAGGGCCAGGTTGGCGATAAAAAACAGCATAAAGATGGCGTACAGCTTTTCAGGGTGAAAGATAAACAGCGAAGGGCCCGGCTGCATATCTTTCATATACAGCACGCCGATAACAATCGCCGCCACCGAATCGCCGGGAATGCCGAATACCAGGGTGGGAATATAGCTGCCCGCCAGGCTGGCGTTGTTGCTTGACGAGGCATTGATCACCGCCTCCTCCGAGCCTTTACCGTATTTTTCCGGGTTGCGGGAGAATTTTTTTGCCACGGCGTAGGAGATCCAGGCGGCAATATCCGCTCCGGCGCCGGGCAGCACGCCAATCAGCGTGCCGATGGCGCTGCTGCGCGCAATGCCGAGCCGGTTTTTCTTCAGCGCCGGGAAAATACCGGCGAGGATATTGAGAGAGGACTTTTCCGCGGCGTGAGCGGGATGGTTTACCGGCGCGGCGCCGTTGCGGCTGGCGTAATATTCAATGGCGTTGGCGATGGCGAACATGCCGATCATCGCCGGGATAAAGCTGATCCCTTCCAGTAAGGATACCTGGCCGAAGGTGAAGCGCGGCTGTCCGGTAAACTCATCGTAACCGATGGTGGCCAACGCCAGCCCCAGTAGCAGCGCCAGCAGGCTTTTAACGATATATTGTCCGGCGATCAGCGTGGAGCAGCTTAGCCCCAGCAGGGCCAGCCAGGCGTATTCGAACGAGCTGAATTTTAAGGCGAACGACGCCAGTAACGGGGAGGCGAAGGTTAAGACGACGGCGCCGATAATGCCGCCGATCACCGAGGTGCTTAACCCCAGTCCGAGAACGTAATTGGTTTTTCCCTGCTGGCTGAGGGCATAGCTGTCGTCCACGTAGGCCGCGGATGCCGGCGTTCCGGGAATGCGCAGCAGGACGCCGGGAATATCGCCGGCATAGATGGTGGAGGCGCCGACGGAGATCATCATCGCCAGCGCGGGGATCGGATCCATAAAAAAAGTAAAGGGAACCAGCAATGCCACGGCCATGGTGGCGGTGAGTCCGGGTATCGCCCCCACGAACAGGCCGAACAGCCCGGCGGCCAGAATAGCGATGATGGCGCTGAGGGTAATATATTCACTGGCGTTAATCAGGATATCCATTAACTGGCTCCATTAAAAAAGCGTGCCGGACGGTAATGGCACCAACAGTATTGTCGAAAAAAGATAATAAATACCGGCTGCAAGACCGACGGCGACGACGGAGGCGAGAATTTTGTTATTTTTCAGAAACAGCAGCAGCAGGCCGACCATGATGACGCTGGCGGTCAGGATAAACCCGAGTAATTCGACGCAATAAATATAGAAAACCACCACCGCCACCAGCAGGGCGACGCTGGCGATATCCTGCCAGCCGGTGACGCCCGGCTGATTTTTTACTTTTCCGCGCCAGACGGCGATAAGATCCAACGCGGACAGCAGCACGATAAGGCAGCCGATGATGGCTGGCATGAAACCGGCGCCGAAAGAGCGGATATCCCCCAGCGCGATATAGGAATAAAGAAAAATACCGCCCCCGAAGAGTAAAAACAGCAGCGGCAGCGCTAACGCTAATCTCATGGCGTATCAGGTGTTATTTGCATAACACCCGCCTGTTTTATTTATCGGTGGAGAGCAGTTCGCCAAAACGGGCATCTTCCTGGCGCATAAACTGATACAGAGCGTCGTCGTATAACGCGCCGACCTCAAAGCCTTGGTTATTGGCGAATTTCTGTAACTCCCCGGACTCATAGACCTTTTTCATCGCTGCGGTCAGCGTGGTCTGAATGTCGGTGGGAAGTCCCTTGGGCGCGGCCAGCACATTCCAGGTGGTGAGTGACCAGTCGTAAGGCGTGGCCTGTTTAAACAGCGGGATACTGGCGTACAGTTCGGAAGGCTGGGCGGACATAATGGCCAGATGGCGCACCATGCCGGCGTCGACCATGCCCTTGGCTTCGCCGGGCGAAGAGGTGACGAAATCGACCCCGCCGGAGACCAGTTCCTGTAAAGCGCCGCTGGCGCCCTGCGACGGAATAAACCTTACGGCATCCTCCGGCAGGCCGGCGCTCTTCAGCATGCCCAGGGTGTTGAGGTGCCAGACCGATTTAAGCCCGCTGCCGGAAGCGCGCAGTTTGCCGGGCTGCTGTTTGATCGCCTCGATCAGCTGATTGGCGTCCTGGTACGGCGAATCCTTGGCGACCTGAAGCCCGCCGTAAATCACCGCCAGCCGGCTTATCGGCGTGTAATCCTGATAGCTGAGCTCGGCCATCTTCTGGTGGTGCATCATGGCGATCTCCACCGTTACGATGCCGAGCGTATAGCCGTCGGGCCTGGCGCGCTTGATGGCGTCATGGCCCACGACGCCGCTGCCGCCGGTACGGTTGACCACGTTGACATTGACGCCCAGCTCTTTTTGCAGTCCGGAAGCAACCAGACGGGCCACGGTATCGGTGTTTCCGCCGGCGCTCCAGGGCACGATAATGGTGATGGGTTTTTCCGGCCATGCGGCGAAAGCCGAGCTGGATATCAGCAGGGTGGCTAAGGAGGTTAACCGGATCATATTCATGTGATGGTTCCTTCTTGTCGGGGTATGAGGCGTAAATTTGTTTATCTTATTGATGCTATTTTCTTTTTATAATGCTCGGTGCCGCTGCGAATCTGATCGAGCAGTACGGTTAACGCCCAGTATTTTTCCAGGACGTTATCTTTGTTGACCCGGCAATGTTCGCTGTCGAAGGTTCCCAGCCGCTGATGGTAGATTTTGGCGTTTTTCGGGTAGCCCAGCGTCTCCGTTACCGCCGCCAGAGAGAGGAATATCGCCAGTTCCTGCGCCAGCGCCGGATCGCGGGCGTGGTGATGGTAAAGCCAGCCATACAGTTCGGGATGAAAATTGGTGAACACGCCGCTGAAGCCTTTGGAGCCGGCCTTGATAGCGTCAAAAGCGATGGCCGCGTTGGCGTTGATAATATTGAGCGGCGTGCCGGCCACCAGTTTCACCCGCCGCGCGACGGTCGGCAGATCGCAGCTGACGTCTTTCAGCACCACAAAACGTCCGCTATCGGCGCAATAGCGCAACTCGTCATCGCTCAGCAGGCGGCGGTAGGGCGCCGGGCATTCATACAGCCCGAGCGGCATCGTTTGCGGCAGCGCCGCCAGCAGGCTATGCAGCGTTGCATGGAATGTCTCGCTGCCCTGATTGCGCGGGTCCAGATGGTTGGTCACCAGCACCAGCGCATCAATGCCGGTTTCGGCCATGGCGCGGAGTTCGGCGATTTGCTCGTTAAGATCGTCGCTGATATGCCCCGAGGCGATCACCGGAATACGGCCGGCGACCCGTTCCACCACAAAACGCGCCAGCGCCAGGCGCTCCGGCAGGCTGAGAAACTGCATTTCGCTTGACTGACAGACGGCGAACAGCGCGTCGACGCCTTGCTCAAGATACCAGTCGATCAGTTTTGCCAGACCGGGATAATCAATGTCGTTGCGTGCGGTAAAGGGGGTCAGCATGACCGGAACGATGCCTTCGATTTTTTTCATTCTTCACTCCTTGCGGCGGATGCGGTGCTTAAAAGCGGAAAGATCGGAAAACGCCCGCGGCTAGCGCTGCGCCAAACGGGCCATGACCTGTTGATGGCGCGGCATATTCGACGCGCCTTCGCGCTCGACCGCCAGGGAAGCGAACGCGGCGGCGTAAGTCGCCGCCTGGGCGATGCTCTGGCCGCCGGCGATGGCGGCGGCAAAGGCGCCGTTAAAGGCGTCGCCCGCGCCGGTGGTGTCCACGCTCAGCGCGGGGAATGCCGGAATATGCCGGAATTGCCCGTCGTCGAGAATCAGGGCGCCGTGCGCGCCCATGGTTATGATGACCCGCGCCGCGCCGAGGGCGACAATCTTCTGCGCGGCCTGTTTCGCGCTGGCCAAATCGCGCACTTCGATACCGGAAAGCAGCGAGGCTTCGGTTTCATTGGGGGTAATCACGTCGACATATTCCAGACAGTTGAGCGCATCGTGGGAATAGGGCGCGGGATTAAGCACCACTTTACTATTTAATGTTTTCGCCAGCTTCATGGCATTAAGCGTGGCGGCGAAATTATTTTCCAGCTGTAGCAATAATACATTCGAGTCGGCAAGCTCCGGCATAATAGCCGCGACTTCATCATCGGTAATGGTTTTATTGGCGCCGGGATAAATGGCAATCATATTTTCGCCATCCTGTTGGGAAACATAAATAATGGCATTCCCGGTCGGTTCGCTATCGGACTGGTAGAGTTTAAAGGAGAGTATTTCCGAGGAAGAGAGATGATCGTAGGCGAACTGGCTGAATTGATCTTTTCCCACCTTGGCGACAAAATGCACCTTGGCGCCCGCGCGGCTGGCGGCCATAGCCTGATTGGCGCCTTTCCCGCCGGGGCCGAGCGTGCTGCCCAGCGCCAGCAAAGATTCCCCGCCTTTGGGGAAGCGCGCGACTTTGGCGACGATATCAACGTTAAACGAGCCCAGGATACAGACCTTACCTTGCATTTTATTTCCCTTCTTCGGCTGGTTTTTATTTCTTTGCCGGCTTTTAAGCTGGGTTAAAAGTACCTCGAAATCGCCTCCGGTATCGGCAATGAGTTTTGACTGTAAGCTGCGGCGGATAATAATGGCGCCGCCGTGGCAGCGCTGCACCAGATTTAATCGGGCCAAGGCATTTAAGTCGCTGCGAATGGTTTCTTTGGATACCGAAAACATATCGGCCAGGCAGTCAACGCCGGCCCGCTCTTTTTTATCCAGATACGCCAGAATATTATTTCTTCGTTCGATGAGAAACATAATCGCTCCCGCCCTTACGGTAAGAGTAAATGAGCCCACCTGGCCAAAAAGTGATTGTGATCATATGTTGTCAGGCAAAACGGAAGTAAACAAAAATCGCATGTTATGTTAGCGGGAACGCCGGGTTTTATCTGTGACGTAAAGAATATTTATCAGGATGGCGCGCTAAAGAAGCGGTACGAAGATGGCGGTGCGATTGTCCTGCCTATTAAAACGAATTTTTATTACTATATTGACCAATCAACTTACTCTATGGTTTGCAACAAGATTATGATCCGAGTGATTGCCCTATCCAACCCGCGTCTGGCACAGGCGTTTGTTGATTACATGCAGACGCGGAACGTCCGTCTGGAAATGCGTACCGCCGGGCAGGAAGCCGAGCTGTGGCTGGCGGACGATCGGCAACTGGACGAGGTGCGGCAGGCGCTGGAAATTTTTCTGCGCGACCCGTTCAATCCGCGCTATCAGGCGGCGAGCTGGCATACCGGCTCCACCGATTCCGGCATCCGCTATCAACGCTTTTCCTATCTGCAAACGTTGCAGCAGCGGGCGGGGCCGCTGACGTTATCGATCATCATTGCCGCCATCGCGGTTTTTTTGCTGATGCAGATTTCGGGTTACGAATCGGTGATGGCGTGGCTGTCCTATCCGGACGCCGGACAGGAATGGCAGCTGTGGCGCTGGTTCAGCCATGCGTTGCTGCATTTTTCCCTACTGCATATTCTGTTCAATCTGATGTGGTGGTGGTATCTGGGCGGGCCGGTGGAGAAAGTTCTGGGCACCGGTAAACTGTTGATGATTACCCTGATTTCCTCAGTGGCGAGCGGCTGGGCGCAGTCCTGGTTCAGCGGGGTTCACTTCGGTGGATTGTCCGGGGTTGTTTATGCTTTGATGGGATATGTCTGGCTGCGTGGGGAAAGGGAGCCCGAAGGCCGTTTATTTATGCCGCGTAGTCTGATGGCTTTTGCCGTGCTGTGGCTGATAGCCGGATATTTCGATATTTTGGGTATGTCGATAGCCAATGCGGCGCATGTGGCGGGATTAGTCGTCGGGTTATTGATGGCCTTTTGGGATACTTACAATAAAACCGATACCCGGTAAAGCCGGGCGCTTAGGGGATTAACGTGAAGCAAACACAACGGCATGAGGGCATCATTGAACTGGTGCGTCGTCAGGGGTATGTCAGTACCGAAGAGCTGGTGGAACATTTTGCGGTGAGTCCGCAAACCATTCGCCGGGATCTGAACGAGTTGGCGGAACAGAATAAAATCCATCGCCATCATGGCGGCGCGGCCTTGCCTTCAAGTTCGGTTAATACCGCTTATAATGACCGTAAAATGATGTGGTCGGAAGAGAAAGCCCGCATCGCCCGCAAGGTCGCCAGCCAGATCCCGGATGGCGCGACGCTGTTTATCGATATAGGCACCACACCCGAAGCCGTCGCCCATGCGCTGATGCAGCACAAAAATCTGCGCGTGGTGACCAATAACCTGAATGTGGCGACGCTGCTGACGGCCAAGGAGGATTTTCGCTTGATCCTCGCCGGCGGGGAAGTGCGTAGCCGCGACGGCGGCATTATGGGCGAGGCGACCCTGGATTTTATTTCTCAGTTTCGTCTGGATTTCGGTATTTTGGGTATCAGCGGCATTGACATGGACGGTTCATTGCTGGAGTTTGACTACCATGAAGTACGAACCAAGCGGGCAATCATTGAAAATTCCCGTTGTGTCATGCTGGTGACGGATCATTCTAAATTTGGTCGCAATGCCATGGTAAACCTGGGCAATATGGATTTGATCGATTATCTTTTTACCGATCAACTACCACCACCCAGCGTGCTGAAAATCATTGAACAATATAAGGTGCAGTTGGAGTTGTGCTGATCCAGGCGTGCCTTTTTCCGTGATGGACTAGAGGGGATAGGCGCCATGCCATTGTTTCCGTTTAACCGAGTGTTTTCATCTGCGTTTAACCCATCACAGTTCGCCGCGGCGTTGCTGCGCCAGCGGCAATATTACGGCGTCGCTTCCCTAAGCCGGATGACGCCGGCGCAACGCTGGCGCGCCGTCAGCGCCGCACTGGCCGAACAGCTGGCCGCGTCCTGCCCTTTTCCCGCGCCGCCGGACGACGCCGGAGCCCGGCCGGCGGCGCGCCACGTCAATTACCTGTCGATGGAGTTTTTACCCGGCCGTCTTACCGGCAATAATCTGTTGAATCTGGGGTGGTATGACGCCGCGGCCGAGGTGTTGGCGCAGCAGCAGATTAACCTGAGCGACGTGCTGGAGCAGGAAACCGACCCCGCTTTAGGCAATGGCGGACTGGGGCGGCTGGCATCCTGTTTTCTCGACTCCATGGCCACCGTGGGGCAGCCGGCGATCGGCTACGGCCTCAACTATCAGTATGGCCTGTTCCGCCAGCATTTCGCCCAGGGACGGCAGCAGGAGACGCCGGACGACTGGCGGCGCGACGGCTATCCGTGGTTTTTCCCGCGTCCTGAACTGGCGGTGGACGTCGGCTTCGGCGGCGAATTGCAGCGGCAGGATGACGGCGGCGAATTGTGGCGGCCCGACTTTTTCTTCCGGGGCGAAGCCTGCGATCTGCCGGTTATCGGCTACCGCAACGGCCAAACCCAGCCGCTGCGCCTGTGGCGGGCGTGCCATCGCCGGCCGTTTGACCTGACGCTGTTCAACGCCGGGCGCTATCTTAAGGCGGAACAGGCCGGCGTGACGGCGGCCAGCCTGACGAAGGTGTTGTACCCGAACGACGATCATGCGGCGGGTAAACGGCTGCGGCTGATGCAGCAATACTTCCAGTGCGCCTGCTCGGTGGCCGATATTGTGCGCCGGCATTTGCAGGCGGGGCGAAAATTGGCGGAACTGCCCGATTACGAGGTTATCCAGCTTAATGATACCCACCCGACGCTGGCGATCCCGGAACTGATGCGGCTGCTGCTGGACGAACACCGGATGAGCTGGGACGACGCCTGGTCGGTTACGTCGCGCACCTTCGCCTACACCAATCATACCCTGATGCCGGAAGCGCTGGAGCGCTGGGACGAAAGGCTGTTCGGCCGTCTGCTGCCGCGCCATCTCGCCATTATCAAGCAAATAGATGTTCAGTTTAAAGCGCAGGTGGAGCGGCAGTGGCCCGGCGATCGCCGGGTGTGGGCGAAACTGGCGGTGTGTCATCGGCGCCAGGTGCGCATGGCCAACCTGTGCGTGGTGAGCTGCTTTGCGGTAAACGGCGTGGCGGCGCTGCATTCGGAGCTGGTGGTGAAGGATCTGTTCCCGGAGTATCACCAGCTCTGGCCGCACAAATTTCACAACGTCACCAACGGCATTACGCCGCGCCGCTGGCTGAAACAGTGCAATCCGGCGCTGTCGGCGTTGATTGACGACGCACTGCGCGCCGAATGGGTGAACGATCTGCCCGCGCTGCAAGGGCTGGAGCCTTATGCCGATGACGCCGCATTTCGCGAGCGTTACCGGCGGATAAAATATGACAACAAGGTGAAGCTGGCGCAATATCTGCAACATGGCTACGGGGTGACGCTCGACCCCCAGGCGCTGTTCGATGTGCAAATCAAGCGGTTGCATGAATATAAGCGCCAGCACCTGAACCTGTTGCATATCCTTTCTCTTTACCGGCAATTGCGTGATAACCCGCATCTGGATATAGTTCCGCGCGTCTTTCTGTTTGGCGCCAAGGCCGCGCCGGGATATGCGCTGGCAAAAAATATTATTTACGCCATTAACCAGGTAGCGGAAAAAATTAATCGGGACCGCCGCTGCAACGATCGCCTGAAAGTGGTATTTATTCCCGATTACCGCGTCTCGCTGGCGGAACGGATCATTCCCGCCGCCGACGTGTCCGAGCAGATCTCGACGGCCGGCAAAGAAGCCTCCGGTACCGGCAATATGAAGCTGGCGCTGAACGGGGCGCTGACGGTGGGAACCTGGGATGGCGCCAACGTCGAGATGGCGCAACAGGTTGGCGCGGAGAACCTGTTTATTTTCGGCCATACGGTTGAGCAGGTAAAAGCATTACAGGCGCGGGGATATACCCCCGCGGACTACATTGTTGATACCCCTTTGCTAAGTGAAATATTGGATGAACTGGCCAGCGGCGCGTTTAGTCAGGGAGACAGGCAAGCGTTTGCTCCGCTGTTGAACAGCCTGCTGGAAGCGGGCGATCCCTATCTGTTACTGGCTGATTTCAACCCTTATTGTCAGGTGCAGCGGCAGGTGGATGCGCAATATCGTGAACCGGAGGAGTGGACTCGCCGTTGTGTACTGAATACGGCCAGAATGGGGATGTTCAGCTCGGATAGAGCGATTCATGATTACCAGAAGCGCATTTGGCAAGGGCGTCGTTAAGGAAAAGGAAGATGGTATTCAAGGCGGAGAACGCGGCAATCCAGCAGGTGGGTATTGCGGAAAAATATACCGATGCTTATGGCAATGAGCACATTGTCGACGCATCGATCAGGGACAGGTTGCTGGCGATGATGGATGTCTCCGGGAGCGACGGTGCGCCGCTGCCGCCGGTAAAGGTTTTTCTTCAGGGGCGGGATGCCGTTATCGAACTGGCCGGCAACGGGGAATTTCACTGGACGCTGATGTATGAAAATGGCGGACAGGTTCAGGGCCAGGTGACCGGCGCGACCAGTCTGACGCTGCCGGGGGCGCTTCCGCTCGGGTATCATCATCTCACGCTGACGCAGGCCGACCAGCGCTGGAACTGCCGGATTATCGTGGCGCCGCCCCGCTGTTACGAGCCGCAAGCCCTGTCGCAGGGTAAGCGCTGGTGGGGAGTGACCGTCCAACTGTACACACTGCGTTCGCAAAATAACTGGGGCGTGGGGGATTTTGGCGATTTGCGCCAACTGGTGGAACAGATCGCCCGCCGCGGAGGCGCCTTCGTCGGGCTGAATCCGCTGCATTCGCTGTACCCGGCGGAACCTGAGGCGGCGAGCCCGTACAGCCCCTCCTCCCGTCACTGGCTGAACGTCATCTATATTGACGTCAATCGGGTGGATGATTTTCAGCAGAGTTCGCAAGCGCAGCAGTGGTGGCGGCAAGAGGACATGCAACAGCGGGTGGCGGCGCTGCGCGCGGAGCGTTGGGTGGATTATGAAGCGGTCACCGCGCTCAAGCTGAACGCATTACGCATGGCGTTTAACTATTTTACCACCCGCAGCCCGCTGGACCCGCGCATCAGCGCCTTTCGCCAGTTTGTGGTGAACGGCGGGCAAAGTCTGCAGCTACAGGCGACCTTCGACACCTTGCAGGCCTATCTGAAGCGCCAGGGGGAAAACTATGCCGACTGGCTACAGTGGCCGGCCCGCTATCATGATGTTCACGGCGAGACGGTTAAGTCGTTTCGCCATGAATACGCCGATGAGATCAGGTTTTATTGCTGGCTGCAATGGGTGGCTTATGAACAGCTGGCGGAGTGCTTCGCGCACAGCAAGCAGCTTGGTCTGCCTATCGGCCTGTATCGCGATTTAGCCGTGGGCGTGGCGCAGGGGGGGGCTGAAACCTGGGACGAGCGGCAGCTTTACTGCCTGGACGCCTCCGTGGGCGCGCCGCCCGATCCGCTGGGGCCGCAGGGGCAAAACTGGCAGCTATCGCCGATGAACCCCAGGATGCTGCGGCTGCGCGGCTACCAGCCGTTTATCGATGTGCTGCGCAGTAATATGGCGAACTGCGGCGCGCTGCGCATCGACCATGTGATGGCGCTGCTGCGCTTATGGTGGATACCCAAAGCGGAGTCCGCGGTTAACGGCGCCTATGTGCATTACCCGCTGGATGATCTGCTGGCGATACTGGCGCTTGAAAGTCAGCGCCATCGCTGTCTGGTGATCGGCGAGGATTTGGGAACGGTGCCGCCGGAGATCGTCAGTAAGCTGCATGACGGCGGCGTCTATTCCTATAAAGTCTTATTTTTTGAAAAGGACGAGCAGTATCGCTTCCGTTCCCCCGACCGCTATCCGCGACAGGCGATGGCCACCATCACTACCCACGATCTCCCCACGCTGCGCGGTTACTGGCAGGCGATGGATCTGTCGCTGGGCAGGGATTTGGGGCTGTATCCGCATGACGAGCTATTGCAGCAGCAAATTCAATCGCGTGAAAAGGCCAAACAGGGGCTGTTGAATGCGCTGCATCAGCACGGGCTGCTGCCGCAGCGGGTGGGGCGAAATTCCGCCTTGACGACCATGGGGGCGCCGCTTAACCGTGGCGTTCAGCGTTTTATGGCCGACACCGCCAGCGCGCTGGTCGGTTTTCAACTGGAAGACTGGCTGGATATGGCGACTCCGGTCAACGTGCCCGGCACCAGCCGGGAATATCCCAACTGGCGGCGTAAGCTTAGCCGCACGCTGGAGTCGATCTTCGTCGACCGCTATCTTGAACGTTTGATTCGGGATATCGATTTGCGCCGCGGCGTGGCGCTGCCCGCCGTCGCCTGCGGGGAGGATGCCGCGGACGGTAAATGACCCGGCATCATGATGGAAACGCTAATAGTAGGAATGCTCGCCGCGCTGGTGCTCGGTGAGGTCCCTTACGCCTTTCAGCTCGGGGAATTTTTCCAGCAGCTCTTTCTCAATCCCTTCCTTCAGCGTGTAGTCGACCATCGAACAGCCGTTGCAGCCGCCGCCGAATTGCAGGATCGCCAGACCGTCGTCGGTAATTTCCATCAGCGTCACGCGGCCGCCGTGGCCGGCCAACTGCGGATTGATCTGCGATTGCAGCACATACTCCACGCGTTCAATCAGCGGCGCGTCGTCATCCACTTTACGCATCTTGGCGTTGGGCGCTTTCAGCGTAAGCTGGGAGCCCAACTGGTCGGTGACGAAATCGATTTCGGCGTCTTCCAGATAGGGCGCGCTGAGTTCGTCCACATAGGCTGAAATTTTCTCAAACTTCAGTTCGGTATCGCTGGCTTCCACTGCGTCCGGCGGACAATAGGAGACGCCGCACTCGGCGTTCGGCGTGCCGGGATTGATGACGAAAACGCGGATTTGCGTGCCTTCTTCCTGTTTCGCCAGCAATTTTAGAAAGTGTTCCTGAGCAGCGTCAGTAATACGGATCATAATGTTAGACTCAATGTTGACCATGCTTACCGGTTATAATACGCCCATCCCCCCGCGAACTACAAGGTGCGGCACAAACACCATACCTGAACCCCGACCGCCCCCCGATCCAGCAACACCCGGCTGATTTCCGCCGCGGTACTGCCCGTCGTCACCACATCATCCAGCAACGCCACCTGTTTTCCCGTCAATGACAGATCGCAGCGAAAAGCGCCGCGCAGATTTTTACGCCGGGCGCCGGCGCTAAGCCGTTGTTGAATCCGGGTTTGGCGCACGCGCGCAATCGCCCGCGGTTCATAGTCGCAGCGCAGCCAATGGCTCAGGGGGCGGGCCAGCAGTTCGGTCTGGTTGAATCCGCGCGACCAGTGACGCCGTTTATGCAACGGCACGGTGAACAGCTGCTCGGGCCGCGGCAGATAAGGCGCGGCCGGCAGCGCCCGTTCACGGTAGGCCGCCAGCCAGCGTAATAAAATTTGCCGGGCAAGCACCGCGGCCAGCTCCGTTTTACCGTTGAATTTAAACTCTTTTATCAACGTGCTAAGCGGTGGAACATAGTCGCTGACAAAGATGATTGCTTGCCAGGGCGGCGGATTGCGCAGGCAGCGGCCGCATGGCCGCGTGGTATCGGCCGCGGGCAGTCCGCAGCGCGGACAGCAGGCGGGGAGCGGGGGAAAATGGCGCTGGCAGAATGAGCAAATCCCGTGGCGGCTGTGATAAAGCGGCAGCCGGCATAGCCAGCAGCGGGCGGCGATGGTTAACATAGGCGTATCCCCGAAAAATGATAAAACAGGAAGATAACGGATGAAATCGCTGTATTGGCAGACCGAAGGCGCAGGAAAAACAGAACTTGTGTTGCTGCACGGCTGGGGACTGAATGCGCAGGTATGGGATGGCATAGCGCCGCGACTGGCTGCGCATTTTCGCCTGCATCGGGTGGACCTGCCCGGCTACGGCAGAAGCCGGGGATTCGGGGCGCTGTCGCTGGAGGAGATGGCGGCAACGGTGCTGGCGCAGGCGCCGGAGCGCGCCATCTGGCTGGGCTGGTCGCTGGGCGGGCTGCTCGCCAGTCAGATAGCGTTAAGCGCGCCGCAGCGGGTGAGCGGCTTGATCACCGTGGCCTCATCCCCCTGCTTTGGCGCCAAAGAGGCGTGGCCGGGGATTAAGCCGGAGGTGTTGCACGGCTTTCAGCAACAGCTCAGCGAGGATTTTCAGCGCACCGTCGAACGTTTTCTGGCGCTGCAAACGCTGGGCACGGAGCGCGCGCGCCAGGACGCCCGGTTGCTGAAACGCGTGGTGCTGGAACAGCCCATGCCCTCCGTCGAGGCGCTGAACGGCGGGCTGGAGATTCTGCGCCGGACGGATTTGCGCCAGCCGCTGGCGTCGCTGGCGCTGCCGTTTCTGCGCCTGTACGGCACGCTGGACGGACTGGTGCCGCGCCGGGTGGCGGGATTGCTGGATAGCCTGTGGCCGAACAGCGCTTCCGTGGTTATCCCCAAAGCCGCCCATGCGCCGTTTATTTCCCATCCTGACGCGGTGGCGGAACGGCTGTTGGCCTTTAGCCGGCGGCCGGAGGTGATATGAGGGCATGTAAACGGATGTCAGCAAGGATATCCATGTTCATCAAACTGTAAAAAAAGACCATTAGGTTATGTCCTGTTAATTTCGCAATCTAGGACATCTCGATGAAAGCTCGTTGGTTACTGCCTTTACTGTTTGCCGCCGCACTGCCGGGGATCGCCCAGGCGCAGGCTATTTATCCCATCGACCGCGCCACCATTCTTACCGGCGGGAAGTTCGATTTTAAAGTCGAGTTTGATGAGGTGCTCAAGCCGGAAGACATTCGTATCCTGATCAACGGCAAAGATTATCAGCAGGTGCTGGGAAAATCGGCCGCCTTTGTCGAACGTGAAGACGGCGAAAACGTCTCCGCCGTGTGGGTGCGGGATGTCAGCCTGCCGGAAGCGGGCAAATACGTGGTGGAAGCGCGCGCCAAAGGAAAAACCTCCGCGGTAACCTGGGACGTTTACCCGACGTCCGCTGAGCGTAAAGCCAAAAACGTGATCCTGTTTATCGGCGACGGCCTGTCGGTGGCCCACCGTACCGGCGCCCGCATTCTGTCTAAAGGCGTGACCGAAGGGAAAGCCGACGGCCGCCTGGCGATTGACGATCTGCAATATATGGCGTTCGCCGGGACTTCCAGTACCGACTCCATCGCCGCGGACAGCGCCAATACCATGAGCGCCTACATGACCGGCCATAAATCCGGCGTAAATGCGCTGGGCGTGTACGTCAGCCGCAGTAAGAACTCCCTGGAGCATCCGAAACAGGAAACGCTGGGCGAGCTGATTACCCGTTCGACCAAGATGTCCGTCGGCGTGGTCAGCGATGCTGAAATTGAAGATGCGACGCCGGCGGCGGTGGTATCCCACACCCGCCGTCGCGCGGATAAAGCGGAAATCGTCGAGATGTTTTACCAGGTCCAGCCCAGCGTGATCCTGGGGGGCGGTTCGGCCTATTTCCTGCCCAAGAGTACGCCCGGCTCAAAACGCAAAGACGAAAACAACTATATTGAAAAATTCCAGCAGGCGGGCTACCAGTTGGCGACCGACGCCGACGCCCTGAAGCAGAACGCGGCGCAGGCCACCAAGCTGCTGGGGCTGTTCCATACCGGCAATATGGACGGCGTGCTGGATCGCCGTTTCCTGAAAAACGACGTGGCGAAAAAATTCCCCAATCAGCCGGATCTGACCGAGATGACCCAGGCGGCGCTGGACGTGCTGTCTAAAAACCAGGACGGTTTCTTCCTGATGGTGGAGTCCGCGCTGATCGACAAAGCCTCGCATCCGCTGGATTGGGAACGATCCTTCTATAACACCATCATGCTGGATCAGTCGGTGGCGCTGGCGCAGAAGTTTGCCGAGAAAAACCCGGATACGCTGATTATCGTGACCGGCGACCATACCCACGGCATCTCCATTATCGGCACGGTGGATGACGAAAAACCGGGCGACGATATGCGCGAAAAGGTCGGCGTGTATGAAGACGCGGGCTATCCGAACTATCAGGACGCCAATAAGGACGGTTACCCGGACGACGTAAATGTATCCAAACGTCTGGCGGTCTTCTTCAACAACTTCCCTGACTACTACGAAACCTTCCGTCCGAAACTGGATGGCACCTTTGTGCCGGCCGTCAAGAACGAGAAAGATGAGTATGTGGCGAACAAAGCCTATGAAAAAACGCCGGGTGCGGTGTTCCGCGAGGGCATCCTGCCGCGCTCTTCCGACACCGGCGTGCATGCGGTGGACGATATGGTGATTCAGGCCAGCGGTCCGGGGGCGGAACGGATCCGCGGTTATATGGAAAACACCGAGCTGTTCCGGGTGATTGTCGATGCCCTGGCGATAAAACCGCAGGACAAGAAGTAATTGAGCGGTATGAACGAGTCCAATGGCAATCCGGCGGGGGCAACCCCGCCAGCGTTTAATGCTATGCATGACCCTCTCCCGGCCTCCCCCTTCGCAGGGGGAGGAGCCGCAACGCGCCCTCCCCTGCGAAGGGGAGGGACGGGGTGGGGTAACAACCTGAGGGTTTGTTATCAAGCGGGAGTGGGGGCAACCCCGCTATTTATCTGGCTGAAAGTCATCGTGCTGATCGCGCTGTTGGCGCCGTCGGCACATGTGAAAGCCGCGCCGCCCGAACTCTCCTTCGACAGGCTGTATGCGTCTTATGGCGTATTGGGGCTGGAATTCTCCGACGAGGTTAAAACGTTATCCGGCAAGCGGGTAACGATGCGCGGCTTTATGGCGCCCCCCCTGAAGGCTGAATCGCAGTTCTTCGTGTTAACCAAAATGCCGATGGCGCTGTGCCCGTTCTGTTCCTCCGACGCCGACTGGCCGGAAGACATTGTGGTGGTCTATCTGGCCAAGAGGCAAACCTTCGTGCAGAACAACGCCATGATTGAGGTGGAGGGCGTGCTGGAGCACGGTTCGTGGACCGATGCGCAAACCGGTTTCGTCAGCCTGCTGCGGCTGCGTGAAGCGACGTTCGATACCCTGTAAGGAGGGGTGATGGCGGAGTTACTGATTCAAGACCTGAGCGTCACCTTTCCCGATACGCCGGATGCCGTGCTGGATATTCCGGCGTTGCGTATTGCGGCGGGGGAGCGGGTGGCGGTGATGGGGCCGTCCGGCTCGGGCAAAACCACGCTGGTGAATGCCATTACCGGCATGGATAACAGCGGTACGGGCAGCGTGATCTGGGCGCGGCAGGATATCCGCCGGCTGAATGAAGCGGGACGCGATCGCTGGCGGGCCGGACACGTGGGGCTGGTGATGCAGGATTTTCATCTGTTTCCCGGTATGAGCGCGCTGGAAAACGTCTTGCTGCCGGCGCGTTTTCATTACTTGCGCCTGCCCGCCGCGTTAAAGCGGCGAGCGGCCGATCTGCTGACGCAGGTCGAGCTGGATACCGGCACGCGCCCGGTTGAGGTGCTGTCGCGCGGCGAAAAACAGCGGGTGGCGGTCGCCAGAGCGCTGCTGAGCGCGCCGAAAATTATCGTCGCCGATGAACCGACGGCCAGTCTGGATGCGCGCAGCGGCGAGCACATCGCCGATCTGCTGGCGACGCTGGCGCGCAACAACGGCGCCACGCTGGTGGCCATCACTCACGATCGCCATCTGGCGGCGCGCATGACCCGTTGTCTGCAATTGGAAAAAGGGCGGCTGATCGCCGACCGCGCCCAACCGGAGGCGGCATGATGATCCCATGGCGGCTGATTTGGGTTGACTGGCGCCGCTTATGGCCGGGCATCCTGGTCGTGGTGTCGCTGATCGCGACCGCCACGGCGTTGAGTATTTCCGTCAGCCTCCAGGAAAGAGCGCTGCGCATGGGGAGCGCGCAGGCGGCGGATCGCTTTGATCTGGTGATCGGCGCGCCGGGCAGCGAAACGCAGCTGGTGCTCTCTTCCGTTTTCCTGCAACCCTCGGCGCTGACGCTGATCCCCGCGCAGGTACTGGACGACCTGGCGAAAAATCCGCTGGTGGCCTGGGCGGCGCCGGTGGCGTTTGGCGACTTCTATCAGGGGATGCCGATTGTCGGCACCACGGCGCCGCTGGTGACCGATAACGGCAAGCGGCGGCTGACGGCCGGGCGGGTATTTAACGATGGTTACGAAGCGGTGGTGGGCGAGCACAGCGGTTTGGCGCTGGGGGACAAATTCAGTCCCGTGCACGGGCAGATCGGCACCGAGGGCGCGCATGCGCACGACGGGGTGACTTACACCGTGGTGGGGATTTTGCCCGCCGACGGCAGCGCCTGGGACAAGGCGATTCTGGTGCCGGTGAACGCGGTCTGGCGGGTACACGGCATTCAGCCGCCGGGCGACGCCGGGCATGACCATCACGAGGATGAAGAGCCTCAGGGCGCGCATAAGCACCATGATGACGATCGTCACGGCGATGAGCGCCATGCGGACGAACGCCATAACCACGACGAAGGGCATCACGCAGAGGAGCACGAGCGCGACGCGCGGCAGGAACATGCTCATCCGGCGGGGGTGCCGGCCATTGTGGTCAAGCCCAAGAGTATCGCCGGGGCTTATCAGCTGCGTTCGCTGTATCGCAGCAACCAGACTCAGGCGGTGTTTCCCGGCGAAGTGCTGGTAAAACTCTATTCTATTCTGGGGGATATCCGCGAGCTGCTGGTTTACCTCTCCGTGGGAACCCAGGCGCTGGTCGGCGTGGCGGTGGCGATGGTGGCGGTGATTCATCTGCGGCAGCGGCAAAAACAGATTGGCGCGCTGCGGGCGTTCGGCGCGCCGCGTTACGGTATTTTCGCGCTGATCTGGTGCGGGCTGATGTCGCTGGTGAGCGCCGGGGTGCTGCTGGGGACGGGCATCGGCTATGCCGCCGCCCGGGCCATTGCGGTGATCATGAGCGAGAAGAGCGGTTTTATCCTGCCGGTGACGCTGGAATGGGAAGATATAAGGTTCGTCTTGCTCTTGCTGCTGGTCGCCGCCGGAGTACTGACCCTTCCCGCCATGCTGGCTTATCGCCGGTCGCCCGCCGCGGCGCTGCGGGGGGCGTGATGGCCTGGAATCTGCTTTGGCAATAAAGTGTCGGACTTGAGCAAGTCAGAATAACTAATGCGTAGTGCTCTGCATCTTTGTTCCGTCATTATCGTTTTTAGCCGCTCGCTGTCCCATGATTGGCGGCATGTAATAATCATGGGGCGCAGAGATCGTGAGAAACGGAATTGTTGCGATCGTTGGGTCCCTGGATATTCCGTGGGGCGAGGTGAAAATTTTTAATCGGCGTGAGCGAACCGGACTAAGGCGTGAACTGCGTCAAAATCCTACCGAACCTGAACGCCGGCTGTGGGAGAAAATTCGGCATCGTCAGTTAGGCGTGAAATTCCGCAGACAGCATGGCATTGGTATTTATATTGTCGATTTTTATTGTGCCGAGTGCCATTTGGTCATTGAAGTCGACGGCGACAGCCATTTTTCGGCGCAAGGCAGCGCGCATGATTGTTTACGGGATGACTATATACGTTCTCTGGGTTTAAGCGTGTTGAGAATATCCAATACCGACATTATGAAAAATATTGATGGCGTATTGATGTTGATTAGCAGCGGGCTGGCGTCTGCCAAACGGAAGTGAATATCTTTTGCCGCACGACCCCCTCCCGACCTCCCCCTTCGCAGGGGGAGGAGAAAACCTGCTCCCTCCCCTGACAAGGAGAGGGTTGGGGTGGGGTCGGCACAGGATCAACGCTTTTTAAACGCCGCGGCCAGCGCGTCGCTCATGGCGCTGTTGCCTGCCGCCTGCGCGTTGGCCGGGCGGGGGCGGGATTTGCCGGCCGGCCGGTTGGCCGGGGCGCTGGCGTCGCGCGTTCCGGCGCCGCGGCGCGCGGCGGTTTCCCCCGGCTGTTCGTCCAGCCGCATGGTCAGCGCGATGCGCTTGCGTTGCAGGTCGACCTCCATCACTTTGACTTTTACGATATCCCCGGCTTTCACCACCTTATGCGGGTCATCGACAAAGCGCTCGGCGAGGGCGGAGATATGCACCAGCCCGTCCTGGTGGACGCCGATATCCACAAAGGCGCCGAAGTTGGTGACGTTGGTGACCGCGCCTTCCAGGATCATGCCCGGCAGCAGATCGTTCATGGTTTCCACGCCGTCGGCGAAGCTGGCGGTTTTGAACTCCGGCCGCGGATCGCGCCCCGGCTTCTCCAGCTCTTTGATGATGTCGGTGACGGTGGGCACGCCGAAACGCGCGTCGGTAAAGTCGGCGGGCTTCAGGTTGCGCAGCGCCTCGGGGTTGCCCATCAGGTTCTGAATGGCCTGTTCGGTGGCGGCAAGAATACGTTCCACCACGGGATAGGCTTCCGGGTGAACCGTCGAGGCGTCCAGCGGGTTATCCCCGTGATTGATACGCAGAAAACCGGCGCACTGCTCGAAGGCTTTCGGTCCCAGGCGGCTGACTTTCAGCAGCTGTTCCCGGCTGCGGAAACGGCCGTTTTCGTCGCGCCAGGCCACCACATTCTGCGCCATCATCCGCGTTAGGCCCGCCACGCGGGTCAGCAGGGCGACGGAGGCGGTATTCAGATCGACGCCGACGGCGTTGACGCAGTCTTCCACCACCGCATCCAGCTTTTTCGCCAGCAGACTCTGGCTGACGTCGTGCTGATACTGGCCGACGCCGATGGATTTCGGATCGATTTTCACCAGCTCCGCCAGCGGGTCCTGCAAGCGGCGGGCGATGGACACCGCGCCGCGCAGCGACACGTCGAGATCGGGGAATTCCTGCGCCGCCAGCTCCGAGGCCGAATACACCGAGGCCCCCGCTTCGCTGACGATCACCTTCTGCGCTTTGACGTCCGGGAACTGTTTTTGGGTATCAAGGAAGAAGCGTTCGGTCTCCCGCGAGGCGGTGCCGTTGCCGATGGCCACCAGCTCCACCTGATGCTTGATGCACAGCGCGGCGACGATAGCCGCGGCTTTGGTCGCCTGGCCGGTATGCGGATAAATGGTATCGGTGGCCACCAGTTTGCCGGTGGCGTCCACCACCGCCACTTTCACCCCGGTGCGCAAGCCGGGGTCCAGTCCCATAGTGGCGCGCATGCCCGCCGGCGCCGCCATCAGCAGGTCGTGCATATTGCGGGCGAAGACGTTGATCGCTTCATCTTCCGCTTTTTCGCGCACGCTGCCCATCAGCTCGGTTTCCAGGTGCAGCAGCACCTTGATGCGCCAGGTCCAGTTAATCACCGCCCGCCGCCAGCCGTCCGCCGGCGCATTGCCCAGCCGCAGGTTCAGATGGTCGATAATAATCTGCTCGCAGTAGCTTTCACGCGGCGCTTCCTCAAACTGCGGATCGGCGTTGAGCGCCAACTGCAATATCCCTTCGTTGCGGCCGCGGAACATGGCCAGCGCCCGGTGGGAAGGCACTTGGGCAATCGGCTCATGATGGTCGAAATAGTCGCGAAACTTCGCCCCTTGCTCCTCTTTCCCTTCCACCACGCGGGAAACCAGGTGGGCGTTCTTCCACAGATAGTGACGCACTTTCGCCAGCAGCGCCGCGTCCTCCGCAAAGCGCTCCATCAGAATATAGCGCGCGCCGTCCAGCGCCGCTTTCACGTCCGCCACGCCTTTGTCGGCGTCGACGTAAGCCTGCGCCGTCCGTTCCGGCTCCTGGGTCGGATCCCGCCACAGGCTCTCCGCCAGCGGTTCGAGGCCGGCCTCGATGGCGATCTGGCCGCGGGTGCGCCGCTTGGGCTTGTACGGCAGATAGAGATCTTCCAGTTCGGTCTTGCTCAGCGTGCCGTTAATGGCAGCGGCGAGCTGATCGGTCAGTTTTCCCTGTTCGTCGATGGATTTCAGAATAGTCCGGCGCCGATCGTCCAGTTCGCGCAGGTAACTCAGACGGGTTTCCAACTGACGCAGCTGCGTATCATCCAGCCCGCCGGTCACTTCCTTGCGGTATCGGGCGATAAAAGGGACGGTGTTGCCTTCGTCCAGCAGGCGGACGGCTGCGTCCACTTGCTCCGTACGCGCCTGCAGTTCGCCGGCGATAATCTGGCTTAATGAATCATTCATAGGTCTGATATCGATAGTCATCAATTAATGGGTTAAACAACTGGAGGACAGTTATACGGTTTGATAACAAAAAATGCCAGCCGTACCCGTCGCGGGAAGAGGGCTATCGCCGCGGCGGCATGGTAAAAAAACGGTTACCGGGGTAGGGTAAACTTTATCTGCATCAATTTTAGATAAGATTGTGATCACCGCGCGGCGTTTTTAGCGTATTAAATAAGCATGGGGAAGTTGTTCGGCGACGGCGGGCGACCATAGCCATAAAATAGCCACCACCAGTAGCAATTGGGTCAGGAGAGCATCAATGACAGTAAGAAAGGCCGCCCTTGTGCGCGACGGGCAGGAAGATATCACGCTGGATATTCGTTCGGGGCTGATGGGAAAGGATGCGCTGGATATCCGCCCGTTTGGCGCGCAGGAACTATACAGCTACGATCCCGGCTTTGCCAATACGGCGGGTTGCGAATCGGCGATTACCTACATTGACGCCGCCAACAGCGTGCTGTTGCACCGCGGTTTTCCCGTCGAGCAACTGGCGGATAAATGCGATTTTACCGAAGTCTGCTTTATTCTTCTGTACGGCGAGGCGCCCTCCAGGGACGAATACGCCAGCTTCGCCAATACCATCACCCGCCATACCCTGGTGCATGAGCAGATCGGCCGGATGTTCAGCGGCTTTCGGCGCGACGCCCATCCCATGGCGCTGATGTGTGCGGTCGTCGGGGCGCTGGCGGCGTTCTACCATGACGTGCTGGATATTGATAACGCCGAACACCGTGAGCTGGCCGCGGTCCGGCTGCTGTCGAAAATGCCGACGCTGGCGGCGATGTGTTACAAATATTCGGTTGAACAGCCCGCGGTTTACCCGCGCAATGCGCTTTCCTATACCGGTAATTTCCTGCATATGCTGTTTGCGGTGCCGGCGGAAAAATATGAAGTGAATCCGGTGCTGGAAAGGGCGATGAACCGGATTCTGATTCTGCACGCCGACCACGGCCAGTGCCCCTCCACCATGGCGGTCCGGGCTTCCGGTTCGTCCGGCGCCAATCCCTTCGCCTGCATCGCAGCGGGGCTGTCCTCGATGTGGGGGCCGTTGCACGGGGGCGCCAACGAAGCCTGTATGCGTATGCTGGAAGAGATCAAAACGGTCGATCGCATTCCCGCATTTTTACAGCGCGCCAAGGATAAGCGCAGTTCGCTGCGGCTGATGGGGTTCGGTAATTCGATCTATCACCATTTCGATCCGCGCGCCGCCATCCTGCGCAAAACCTGCCATGAAGTGCTCAGCGAACTGGGAATGGAAGACAGCCTGCTGCAGGTCGCCGTCGAGCTGGAGCATATCGCCATTACCGATCCCTATTTCCTGGAGCATAAACTGTATCCCAGCGCCGATTTCTACACCGCGGTGATCCTGAAAGCGATGGGGCTGCCGTCATCCATGTTTACGGTGATCTCCGCGGTCGGCCGCACCGTAGGCTGGATTGCGCACTGGAATGAAATGCATGGGCAGGAGCTCAGGATCTATCGTCCGCGTCAGGTTTACACCGGGAAGCCTCGCCGGGACTATGTGTCCCGGCAGGATAAATAACGCCGGGAAGCCTGGTTGACGCCCTGAGCGGCCGATTTATACCGTGAATCAGGCGGCCGCTTTGCCGCCGGGGCGAGCGGCGCCGAGGCGGTGTTAACGCAGCCAGTTGGTTTTCGCCAGCTCAATCACTTCATCGCCGCGTCCGTTGATAATGGCGCGCAGCATGTAAAGGCTAAAGCCCTTTGCCTGATCCAGTTTGATCTGCGGCGGCATCGCCAGCTCTTCGGTGGCGGTGATGACGTCGAGCAGCACCGGGCCGTCGAAGGCAAAGGCCTCTTCCAACGCGGCGTTCAGCTCAGAGGCTTTTTCCACCCGGATGCCTTTCACGCCGCAGGCGTTGGCAATCGCCGCAAAGTCAGGATTTTTCAACTCGGTGCCGTCCGTCAGATAGCCGCCGGCCTTCATCTCCATGGCGACAAAGCCCAGCACGCTGTTGTTAAACACCACGATTTTCACCGGCAGCTTAAGTTGGGCGACCGACAGGAAATCGCCCATCAGCATGCTGAACCCGCCGTCGCCGCTCAGCGAAATAACCTGGCGCCGGCGATCGATCGCCTGCGCTCCCAGCGCCTGCGGCATGGCGTTGGCCATTGAACCGTGGCTGAACGAGCCGATCAGGCGGCGTTTGCCGTTCATTTGCAGATAGCGTGCGGCCCATACGGTCGGCGTTCCCACGTCGCAGGTAAAGATCGCATCCTCGCTGGCGTAGCGGCTGATCTGCTGCGCCAGATACTGCGGGTGGATCGCCTGTTTATCGTTGGCGGTCGCCAGATCGTCGAGCCCTTTACGCGCGTCGGCGTAGTGCTCTAACGCCTTGTCGAGGAATTTGCGGTCGGTTTTTACCCCTAGCTGCGGCAGCAGCGCGGTCAGCGTGGATTTGATATCCCCCATCAGCGCCATATCCACATGGCAGTGCGAACCGAGGCTGCCGGGGTTGATATCGATCTGCACGATAGCGGCGTCGGCCGGGTAGAAGGCGCGGTAAGGGAACTGCGTGCCCAGCAGCACCAGCGTATCGGCGTTCATCATTGCGTGGTAGCCGGATGAGAAGCCGATCAGGCCGGTCATGCCGACGCTGTACGGGTTGTCATATTCAATATGCTCTTTGCCGCGCAGCGCGTGGACCACCGGCGCTTTCAGCGCGGCGGCCAGTTGCACCACTTCATCATGGGCGCCCGCACAGCCGCTGCCGCACATCAGCGTAATGTTTTTGGCTTTATTCAGCAGCTCGGCCAGCTTGCGCATCTCGCTTTCGTTGGGCTGAACCAGGGGATGCTGCGGCGGATACCAGTCCGCCGTCGCCTCTTCCGGCGCGGGTTGTAGCGCGATATCGCCGGGCAGTACCACCACGGAAACGCCGCGATTGAGAATCGCCTTGCGCATGGCGATGCCCAGCACCTGGGGGAGCTGTTGCGGATTGGAAACCAGCTCGCAGTAGTGGCTGCATTCGCGAAACAGTTCCTGCGGATGGGTTTCCTGGAAGTAGTTGCTGCCGATTTCACTGGAAGGAATATGCGCGGCGATGGCGAGCACCGGAACGTGATTGCGATGGCAATCAAACAGGCCGTTAATCAAATGCAGGTTTCCGGGGCCGCAGGAGCCGGCGCAAACCGCCAGCTCGCCGCTGATTTGCGCCTCGGCGCCGGCGGCAAACGCCGCCACCTCTTCATGACGCGTCGGCATCCATTCGATGGTGCCCATACGGTTCAGGCTATCGCTCAACCCGTTCAGCGAATCGCCGGTTACGCCCCAAATGCGTTTTACGCCGGCGCTTTCCAGGGTTTTTGCTACTAAAGCGGCCACGGACTGTTTCATACTTTTTCGCCTTTTGCTGAATGACTATGTTCCCGATTGCGAATCATTCTCCTCAAAAAAGCATACACCCATTACGCCGCATGAGACGGCCAGGGGCGCGGTAAAATTGTGAACTAATGTTGTTACGGGCGGGATGCCGGTCAGACTCGATGTGATAAGACTCGTCGGCTATTCGCGGCGGATCCGGCGGGCGATATGGTTTCCCAGCGATTGCAACAGCTGTACCAGCGCGATCAGCACCAGCGCGGTGGCGACGGTGGCGAAGGTGTCGAAACGTTGATAGCCGTAGGTGATCGCCAGATCGCCGATCCCGCCGCCGCCCACGGTGCCGGCCATGGCCGTCGCGCCAATCAGGCCGATGGTGGCGGTGGTCAGGGCTAAAATCAGCGACGACAGCGCCTCGGGCAGCATAAAGTGCCAGATGGTCTGCAACGGCGTGGCGCCCATCGCCTTGGCCGCTTCGATAATGCCTTCGTCCACCTCCAGCAGCGAGTTTTCCACCAGGCGGGAGATATACGGGGCAATAAAGACAATCAGCGGCACGATGGCCCCCGGCGTACCTATGGTGGTGTTCACGATCAGCCGGGTCAGCGGCAGGATGGCGATCAGCAGGATAATGAACGGCAGCGAGCGGATAATATTCACCAGCGGGTTCAGTATGCGGTACAGCGCGGCGCTTTGCAGCAGCCCGCCGGGGCGGGTGACAACCAGCAGAATGCCGAGCGGGATGCCGAACAGCGAACCGAGCGCTAGGGAGACGCTGACCATGATCAGCGTATCGTGCAGGGCGAGAAGGAATTGATCGGCGGTTATGGCGGTTTCAAACATGGCTACGGCTCCTGAATAATCACGCCGGCGGCGGCAAAATAAGCCATGGTTTGGGCTATCTGCGCATCATCGCCGTTTAACAGCACCATCATAAAGCCGAGCGTGGTGTCCTGAACTTCGGACATGCTGGCAAACAGAATAGTGATCTCCACATCGTATTTTTTGATGGCGTTACAGATCACCGGCCGGCTGGCCGAAAGCCCGACAAATTCAAGACGCAGCAGCTTGCCGCTTTCCGCGTGCAGGGTTTGCGCCAGGCTGTCCGGCAGACGATCCTGAATTACCGTGCGGACAAAATTGACCGTGGCGGGGTGGGCGGGACGGCCGAATACCTCAATCACCGCACCCTGTTCAATCACCCGGCCTTGCTCCATCACCGCGACTTTGTTGCAGATTTTTTGGATCACCGACATTTCATGGGTGATCAGCACCACCGTAATGTTGTATTCGCGGTTAATGCGTTTTAACAACAGCAGGATCTGAATGGTGGTTTGCGGATCCAGCGCCGACGTGGCCTCGTCGCACAGCAGAATCGACGGGTTCATCGCCAGCGCGCGTGCGATGCCGACGCGCTGTTTCTGACCGCCGGACAGCTCGTTCGGATAGCTGCGGGCGCGATCGCCCAGACCGACGTAGTCCAGCAGCTCGGCAACCCGCTGGCGGATATATGTCTTACTCTTGCCCGCCAGCACCAGCGGCATCGCCACGTTGTGAAATACGGTTTTCGACCTCAGCAAACTGAAGTGCTGGAAGATCATGCCGATATCCCTTTTCAGGGTGCCTAACTGACGCTGACGCAGGGTATTCAGCGACACGTCGTTAATCAGCACCTCGCCCGCGGTGGGCGTTTCCAGTCCGTTGATCATGCGCAGCAGGGTGCTTTTCCCCGCGCCGCTATAGCCGATAATGCCGAAAATATCCCCTTTTTCTATCCGTAAATGAATATTCTGCAACGCGGTTACGCCGCTGCCGTTGCGCTGAAAAGTTTTACTTACGTTTCTCAGCTCAATCATTATTGTTACTCATCCGTTTCCGCTGCCGGTTATTTAAAATAATCAGGCAACAGATAACCTTCATACTGCGGATGGCTTTGGATATAGTTTTTAAATTCCGCCGAGTGATAACCGGCGATAATATCCTTGGCAAACTGCGCGTCTTTATTTTTCCCGGCGACGGTGACGACATTAATAAAGCCCTGGGTCGGATTCTCCAACTGCAGGGCGGAATTAAGCTTGAGTCCGCTTGAAACGGCGAAATTCCCCTGAATGGCGCCGTAGTCGACGTCCGGCAATGCCCGCACCTGTTGGGCATTATCCAGCTCTTTTAATACGATCTTGTAGGGGTTCTCGATAATATGCTTCTGCGAAAATGTCGCCGGCTCGGCATTGTCCGCAATTTTTATCCAGCCTAAATCCTGCAGCAGCAGCGCCGCCCGATATTCGTTGGAGGGCTGGTTGGGAACGGAGATAATCGTGCCGGGCCGCGGTTTGTCTGCATGTTTATGCTTTTGCGAATAGAGGCCCATAGGCGGCGTCGGCACCTGTACAATCCCGACATTATTAATTCCCAATCGCACATTGACCGACTCAAGGTATACCGGATGCTGCATAACGTTGGCGTCGATATCACCGGTATTGACGGCGTGATTAACCTGAATGCCGTCGCTGAAATCAACGTATTCGATGTTATATCCTTTTTGCTGCAGATAAGGCGCGACGCCCTCGGCGAACTGCTCTTTATAAGGACCGGGGTTAAAGCCCAGCTTCAGCGTTTTTTTATCGCCTTCCGCCCCGTGTGCGCTAAGGGTGCTCATCAATGCCACGGCGGAAAAAAAGCCGGTGAAAAGGCGCCATTTCATGTTAATTTCCTTATGAAGTAACCAGATAACAACTATCGCGGTAATAACGGTTTTGCTGATTCAAACACGCGGAAATTTAATGGCAAACCATGAATTTGGCGTTTGCTTATCTATTTTTTAGCATTGCCGGCGGCGCGGCAAAGGGGCTTGATTATCGTTCCGCTGCAATAAACGGCGCAATATAACGCTGATGGCGGGAAGGCTTTAGCTGCTGCAGATCCACCAAAACCAACCCGTCGACACAGTTGTTGAAATCGGGATCGATGCCGAAGTCGATAAACTGTACGCCCCCGGGTTCGCAGATCTCCGAATATTGTTTATACAGCGTGGGGATGGCGCACCCCATATTGCCGAGCATGCTTTTCAGCAGGGTCAGATCCCGCTGGTAATCGGTGCCTGAAAACTGTTGCAGCACGCCGGGCAGGGAAGCCGGATAAGGACGCCGCGAGCGGGCCAGCGGCTGGCGGGGAGCGAAATGCAGCCGGTAAAAGGCCACCAGCAAATCTCGCGCCGTGGGCGGCAAACTGCCGGACAGCGATACCGGGCCGAACAGGTAGCGGCATTGCGGGTAGCGCGCCAGATAGGCGCCGATGCCCAGCCAGAGATAGTCCAGCCCGCGTTTGCCCCAGTATTTGGGCTGGATAAAACTGCGCCCCAGTTCCAGACCGGAGGCCAGTATCGGATTCATTTCTTCGCCGTAATGGAACAGGCTGTGGCTGTACAGGCCGTTTTTGCCTTTTTCCTCTATCTGCCGGGCGGTGGGAATAAAACGATAGGCGCCGACAATCTCCAGATCGCTCTCGTCCCACAGAATAAGATGCAGGTAATCGTCGTCGTAGCCGTCCAGATCGCGTCGCTGGCCCGAACCTTCTCCCACCGCGCGGAAGGCGATTTCCCGCAAGCGTCCCAGTTCGCGCAGGATCGGCGCGTAATCTTCCTCGCCGCGTCGATACAGGTAGACTGTCTTACCATCCGGCGTGGCGCCCAGCGTTTCGCAGGCGGCCAGCGCGTGTTTCAGCAACGCGCGGTCTTCGCCCAGCGCAATCGGCTTCTCGGCGGGAAAACAGCCGGGTTTGCCCTGTCCCAGGCGGTAAACATGGCGTCTGAAGCGGGCTGCCAGATCGTCGGCGCTCCACTCTCCCTGACTCCAGGAGGCATAGGGAATGCGGGCGCCGATGCGGATTTTAAGCGAATGATCCCGCTGGCGAAACATTTCCCTGACCAGCAGCAGGGTGGAGAGCGGGCGGTACATCAGCGAGGAAAGATAAAACAGACCGCTGTTGCGTCCGCTGATATGTATCGGTACCACCGGCGACCGGGCTTTGCCCGCCATACGGATAAAACCGTTGTGCCAGTGGCCGTCGCGTATGCCCTGCAGGCTGATGCGGGACACTTCGCCCGCCGGAAAGACAATGATGGCGCCTTCGTTTGCCAGATGTTGCTGGATAGCGGCGATGTGTCGGCGTTTGGTGCGGTTATTAAAGTTATCGACCGCAAAGAACAGGTTTTTGAGCGGCTCGACGTAAGACAGCAACTGGCTGGCGACGATGCGCACATCCGGCCTGACGCCGGCCACCGTGCGCAACAAGGCGAGGCCGTCCAGCGAGCCGATCGGGTGATTGGCGACCAGCACCACCGGCCCCTGGCTGGGGATATTTTCCACGTCGCCCTCGACCATTTCGCTGCTGAAGTTAAAGTAATCGAGGATTTGCTCCACCAGATCCAAGCCTTTTAAATAGGGGTAGCGTTGAGAAAATTGCTGAATTTTGTTTTCGAATAGCAGGGCGCGTAATAAGGTACGCTGCCAGGCCGGAGTGTGGCGATGAGGGGCAAGATCTTGCAATATGGCGTCTAAGCTAAACATAAACCGTTCTCCATAGCTCTATCGAGGCTCAAAGTACGGGATGGAAATGACACATTTATGTCCGTTGCCAGATTATTAATCAGAATTATAAAATTGCGTAATAAAGAGTCAGCCAACGGTGGATGCCGGGCGAGGTTACAGACGTGAAAACCAACCTGATAACCCGGGAGGGTTACAACAAACTGCGTGAAGAGCACGACCATCTGTGGAACGTGAAGCGGCCGGAGATAACGAAAATCGTCTCCTGGGCGGCCAGCCTGGGCGATCGCTCCGAGAACGCGGACTACACTTACAACAAACGTTTGCTGCGCCAGATCGATCGCCGTTTGCGCTACCTGCGAAAATGCCTGACGGAGCTGAAGATCGTCGATTATTCGCCGCAGCAGGACGGCAAGGTGTTTTTCGGCGCCTGGGTGGAGATCGAAAACCAGGAGGGCGAGGTAAAGCGTTTGCGCATTGTCGGACCGGATGAAATCTACGGCGAGAATAAAGAGTATATCTCGATCGACTCCCCCATGGCGCGAGCGCTGCTGAAGAAGGAAACCGACGACGAGTTTACCGTCAATACCCCGCACGGCCCGCGCGAGTGGTTTATCAATACCATCGAATATGTAAAACCGTAACGCGGCGAGCGCGCCGCCGGGCTTTCACCACTTATCCAATTGTTTAAAGAATGAAGTCTGTGACTTTTTATTGGCTAACGGGTCTTTATAATCCACTACAAGGCGCGGATTTTGCCGCCGGCGGATAAAGGAAATGGTTGATTAAACGTGTTTTAATATGCTTTGTAACAATTTTGCCTGGAATGTACACCAGAAACGGCTGTCAGTAATTCGTATGTTTCTGAACAATAGCGGCATCGGCGGCGATCACGCCTTTGGAGAAAGAGAATGCAAGAGAATTATAAAATTCTGGTTGTGGATGACGACATGCGTTTGCGCGCGCTGCTGGAGCGCTATCTGACCGAGCAGGGTTTTCAGGTACGCAGCGTCGCCAATGCTGAACAGATGGATCGTCTGCTGACCCGCGAGTCTTTTCACCTGATGGTGCTGGATCTGATGTTGCCGGGGGAGGACGGTCTGTCTATCTGCCGCCGTTTACGCAGCCAGAGCAACCCGATGCCGATCATCATGGTGACGGCGAAAGGGGAAGAGGTTGACCGTATCGTCGGTTTGGAAATCGGCGCCGACGACTATATTCCCAAGCCGTTCAACCCCCGCGAGCTGCTGGCCCGCATTCGCGCGGTGCTGCGTCGTCAGGCCAATGAGTTGCCGGGGGCGCCGTCGCAGGAAGAGGCGATTATCGCGTTTGGCAAATTCAAACTGAATCTGGGCACGCGCGAAATGTTTCGCGATGACGAACCGATGCCGTTAACCAGCGGCGAGTTTGCGGTGCTTAAAGCGCTGGTCAGCCATCCGCGCGAGCCGTTGTCGCGCGACAAACTGATGAATCTGGCGCGCGGCCGCGAATACAGCGCCATGGAGCGCTCCATCGACGTGCAGATTTCCCGTTTACGGCGCATGGTGGAAGAAGATCCGGCGCATCCGCGCTATATCCAAACGGTTTGGGGCCTGGGCTACGTCTTTGTACCGGACGGCAGTAAGGCATGATCCGCTGGCGCTTTTCTCCACGCAGCTCGTTCGCCCGAACGCTGCTGCTGATTGTCACGCTATTGTTCGTCAGCCTGGTCACCACCTATCTGGTGGTGCTCAACTTCGCTATTTTACCGAGTCTGCAGCAGTTCAATAAGGTGCTGGCCTACGAGGTAAGAATGCTGATGACCGACAGCCTGCAACTGGAGGATGGCTCCACGCTTGAAGTGCCGCCGGCGTTCCGGCGCGAGATTTACCGCGAGCTGGGTATCTCGTTATATACCAATGAGGCGGCGGAGGAGAGCGGCCTGCGCTGGGCCCAGCACTATAAATTTCTCAGCCAGCAGATGGCGCAGCAGCTGGGCGGCCCGACGGATGTGCGGGTCGAGGTGAGCAAGAATACCCCGGTGGTATGGCTGAAAACCTGGCTGTCGCCGGATATCTGGGTGCGGGTGCCGCTAACCGAGATCCATCAGGGGGATTTTTCTCCGCTGTTTCGCTACACCTTGGCGATCATGCTGCTGGTGATCGGCGGCGCCTGGCTGTTTATCCGGGTGCAGAATCGCCCGTTGGTTGAACTGGAACATGCCGCTTTGCAGGTGGGGAAGGGGATTATTCCGCCGCCGCTGCGCGAGTACGGCGCTTCGGAGGTGCGCTCCGTCACCCGGGCGTTCAACCAGATGGCGTCCGGCGTGAAGCTGCTGGCTGACGATCGTACCCTGCTGATGGCGGGAGTCAGCCACGATCTGCGTACTCCGCTGACGCGCATTCGCCTGGCGACGGAAATGATGAGCAAGGAAGATGACTATCTGGCGGAGTCGATCAATAAGGATATTGAAGAGTGCAACGCGATTATCGAACAGTTTATCGACTACCTGCGCACCGGGCAGGAAATGCAGACGGAAGCGGCCGACCTGAACGCCATTATGGGCGAAGTGGTGGCGGCGGAAACCGGCTATGAGCGCCAGATCGACAGCAATTTCGCCAGCGGCGAACTGCTGGTGCGCGTCAGCCCGTTATCCATCAAGCGCGCGGCGCTGAATCTGGTGGTGAACGCCGCCCGCTACGGCAACGGCTGGATAAAAGTCAGTACCGGGCGCGAACTGCAGCGCGCCTGGTTTCAGGTGGAGGATGACGGCAGCGGCATTGAACCGGCGCTGCTGAAGCACCTTTTCCAGCCTTTTGTACGCGGCGACAGCGCGCGCAGCACCAGCGGCACCGGTCTCGGCCTGGCGATCGTCCAGCGCATTATCGACGCCCATGACGGGGTGCTGGATGTGGGCGTCAGCGAGCGCGGCGGGCTGTGCGTGCGGGCCTATCTGCCGCTACCGTTCGATATCGCCGCGCCCGAAAGCGGGGCGGCGAAAGAGAGTTAAAAGGCGTCTCTTCCGTCGTTCCCGCCAACAACTTCCGTCATCCCCTCCGACAAATTCCGTCGTCCCCGCGGCAGTAGGCGGGGATCTGCTTTTACCGGCGACCCGGCGTTGCGTAAGATCCCCGCTTTCGCGGGGAGGACGGTGGTGGTAAGAGGTGTGCGCTATCCAACCCTTATAGCTTCGGACCGGCCTTAACCAGCGCGGCGCCGGCCGGCGCATCGGTGTATTTATCAAAGTTGGCGATAAAGCGTCGCGCCAGATCTTCCGCTTTCTCCTGCCATTGCGCCCGATCGGCGTAGGTATCGCGCGGATCGAGGATCGCGGGATCGACGCCGGGCAACGACCTGGGGATCTCCAAATCGAAGATCGGCAGCGTCTGCGTTTCCGCGTCATCGATGCTGCCGTTCAGGATGGCGTCGATAATGCCGCGCGTATCCTTGATGGAGATGCGTTTCCCTGTGCCGTTCCAGCCAGTGTTGACCAGATAGGCCTGAGCGCCCGCCGCTTGCATGCGTTTCACCAGCACCTCGGCGTACTGCGTGGGATGCAGAGACAGAAAGGCGGCGCCAAAGCAGGCGGAGAAGGTGGGCGTGGGCTCGGTGATGCCGCGCTCGGTGCCCGCCAGTTTGGCGGTGAAGCCGGAGAGGAAATGGTACTGCGTCTGGTCCGACGTCAGGCGCGATACCGGCGGCAACACGCCGAACGCGTCGGCCGTCAGGAAGATCACCTTGGTGGCATGTCCGGCTTTGGAAACCGGTTTGACGATATTGTGAATGTGGTAGATCGGGTAGGAAACGCGGGTGTTTTCGGTTTTCGAACCGTCGTTGAAATCGATACTGCCGTCCGCCAGTACGGTGACGTTTTCCAGCAGCGCATCCCGCTTGATGGCGCCATAGATATCCGGCTCCGCCTCTTTGGACAGCTTGATGGTTTTGGCGTAGCAGCCTCCTTCAAAGTTGAATACGCCGTCGTCATCCCAGCCGTGTTCGTCATCACCGATCAGTTGGCGTTTCGGGTCGGTCGACAGGGTGGTTTTCCCGGTGCCGGACAGGCCGAAGAACACCGCCACATCGCCGTCCTCGCCGACGTTCGCCGAGCAGTGCATGGAGGCGATGCCTTTCAGCGGCAGCAGGTAGTTCATAATGGAGAACATCCCCTTTTTCATTTCGCCGCCGTACCAGGTGCCGCCGATCAGTTGGATACGTTCCGTCAGATTGAACGCCACAAAGTTCTCGGAGTTCAGCCCCTGTTCCCGCCACTGCGGATTGGTGCATTTGGCGCCGTTCATCACGATGAAATCAGGTTCGAAATCCTGTAATTCCTTATCGCTGGGGCGGATAAACATGTTTTTCACAAAGTGCGCCTGCCAGGCGACCTCGGTGATAAAGCGCACTTTCAGCCGGCTGTCGGGGTTGGCGCCGCAGAAGGCGTCGACGATAAACACTCGTTTAGCGGACAGTTGTGTCGTGACCAGCTGTTTCAGGTGCGTCCAGATTTCCTGGCTCAGGGGATGGTTATCATTTTTGCCGTTCCCCTGATCGGACCACCATACGGTGTCGCGCGTTACGTCGTCGCGGACGATGTATTTATCTTTCGGCGAGCGGCCGGTGAAAATGCCGGTATCGACGGCAACCGCGCCCAGGTTGGTTTCTATACCTCTTTCATAGCCTTGTAGGGTAGGGGAGATTTCTTCTTCAAAAAGTAATTCATAGCTGGGGTTGTAGACAATATCGCGGACATTCTGGATTCCATAAGCCGCGAGAGCTTGTGGTGAAACACCTTTAATCGGCATGCGCTACTCCTCAATTGTTATATTTCGACTAACTAACATTGTAGGGTGTGAGCTTATTTTAACCGCGAGAACAATCATAAAATTAAATAAATTCTTTAATAACTTTGCCAATTTGCTGGGTTGAAAAATCAGATGTGGTTGTTTTTTATACAGTTCAATTTGAAAAAAAGGGTACATCATAAAGTACCCGTGCAAAAATCAATGGAGAAGATGAGTCGCTGAACCCTGTTTAAGCGCCCGTATGTCATCGGCGTTGAAAAGGTAGTGATTGCCGCAGTAATCACAGTGCATATCGATCTCGCCGTCCTGCTGCAGCATGTCATGCACTTCCTGTTCCGGCAGGGTCATCAACGCGCCGGCGCAGCGCTCGCGCGAGCAGTGGCACTGGAAAGAGACCGCCTGCGGTTGATATACCGTCACCTGCTCCTGATGGTAGAGGCGGTAGAGCACCTCGTTTGCCGGCAGAGCAAACAGCTCTTCCTCTTTGACGGTGGCGGTGAGCTGGGCCAGATGGTCGAAATCATCGCGGGCGGCGTCCTGCGCGGGCAGCACCTGCAACAGCATGCCCGCCGCGGCCCGGCGGCCGTCCTGTTCGCCGGTACGGATAAATAACCGGGTGGGGAGCTGCTCGGACTGCAGGAAATAGTTTTCCAGACAGTCGGCGAGCGTTTCGCCCTCTAACCCCACCACGCCCTGATAGCGTTCGCCTTCGGTGGGCGTAATGGTGATGACCAGATAGCCGTTGCCCACCATCTCCTTCAGCGAGCTGTCCGGGGCGATTTCACCTTGCAGGCGGGCGACGCCGCGCATTTTCTGCTGATGGTTACCGTTAATCACCGCCAGTTTCAGCGCGCCGTCTCCCTGCAGCTGTACGGTGATATCGCCGCTGAACTTTAACGTTGCCGTTAACAGGCTGGTGGCCACCAGCATTTCGCCCAGCAGGGTTTGCACCGCAAGCGGGTAGTCATGATTGGCCAGAATCTGTTGATAGGTCTCGCTGACCGTCGCCAACTCGCCGCGGACGGCATGATTTTCAAACAGGTAACGGTGTAGCTGGTCATGGGTGGACATGGTTTTCTCTCGCTGTGGCGCCAGGTTATTCCCGATCGCTGTATTTAAATTTAATCAGATCCCGCCGTTCTTTCTTATCCGGACGACGATCCGGGTGCGGCATGGTCAGCGCATTCATTTTTCGCGTCAGCGCCAGCTTTTCCCGTTTCTCAATACTCTCGGCGGTTTCCTGATACAGCGCCTGCGCTTCCGCGGCGCTTCTGCGCTGGCCGCTGAGCCCACAAACAATCACGGTGCGCTCGTCGTTCCCCTGGCGTAACTTGATTGCCGCATTCAGCTCAACCAGTTTACTGGGCTTGCTGCGCTGGCCGTTGTAGTGAACTTTGCCGCCGTCGACCATTTCGCGGGCAATCGCCCGGGTTTTATAGAAACGGGCGGCCCACAGCCACTTGTCCAGACGGATGGCGTCGCCGGAATTTTCGGTGTTTTTCATCATCAATTCTCCTGATTAACCGACCGATGCAACGCCGGCAACAGCCGGAGATAGTCATTCATTGACGGGTGCTGGCGGAATGCTTTTTCCTGCTGGCCGGAATCAGGATTACTGACGCCCAGACAATAGCGTATGCCGAAATTTTTGGCGGCGTCCAGAATCGGTTCGCTATCATCGATAAACAGCGTGCGGGCGGGATCGAATCCCGTTTGGCGCTGCACGGCCCGCCATAACAGCGGATCCTCTTTCGGATACCCATAAGTATGGGTGGAAAGCAATAAATCAAGGTGCCGGTCTAATCCGGTATGGGCGATTTTCACCGCCAGGCTGTGCGGGTGGGCGTTGGTCAGCAGAATGGTTCGTTTGCCGCCGTCGCGCAGGGCGGCCAGAAACGGCGCGCTGTCTTCACGCAGCCGGGCGCGCTCGCCGATATCCGTGGTCATCTGGTAAATATCCAGATCCAGTTTTGCGCTCCAGTAATCGAGGCAGTACCAGTTGAGCGTGTGCTGCACCGCCCGGTACTCCGCCGCAATAAGTCGCTGGGCCTGTTCAAGGCTGATGCCGCGTTTATCGCTGAGCGACTGCGGCACCAATTGCAGCCAGAAGTAGTTATCAAAAGCCAGATCCAGCAGCGTGCCGTCCATATCCAAGAGAACGGTGTCGATTTCATGCCAGTTAAAACGGGGGCTCATAGGTACTCCAGATACAGAACGCAGCCGGACAAGACAGGCGGCTTTGGGTGAGCGGATAAATACGGCGGCGCGGTCAGAATAACATAACAATGCGCTGTTTCACGATTATCAGAAGCGGCGCGTGCCGTTGTCCGTCAGGAATGCCGGGGAGCCGCCGCCAAAACGTGTGGCGTAATAGCGCTGAATATGGGTTATCCGCTGTTTGCTCTTGCGTATTTTTATCGTCAGCAGAGCGGCGTTGGTAATCAGCATGGCGGATAAGAGCAGTAACAGCAGGCAACTGCCAAGATAACGCCACAGGGTAATCACGTCCGGTTCGCTGTGCAGGCTGATATGCTGAGTGCCGTTGGCGTCTTTACTGAGGTGGGTGATGACGCCCGAGGCGTTAAACGGCGTGTGCAGCAGCGTGGATGATAACCGCTGCAGTTCCTGCCATTGATCCGCAGGCCGGTATTCATTCAGCGGCATGGGCGGCAAAGGGTGGCCGACGAGCTGACGCCCTTCGTCGCTGCGAATTAAAAAGCCGCCGGGAGGAGGACTATTGAGTAAATCCGCGGCGTGGTTGATTTCCTGATAGAAGAAAAAGTCGGTGGCGCTGTTGACGATGGATTCCAGCGCTTCGGCGCTTACCGGGCGCAACAGCACGTTCATGCCTCTGAGCGATCCTGAAGAGGCGCGTTTTACCAACTCGTCCCAGCTTTTCACGTTGCCCAGATTGACCAGGGCGTTTTTCAGCCGGATACAGTCGCCTTCCCGTTCACAAAGAGCCTGGGTTTTCAACACGATTTCAGAGAAATTATTCAGCAGGATCATCCCTGATTTCTGAATGGCGGAAGCCAGCTGCGAGTTAACCCTCCCCTCTTTATCGGTTTGCGGGTGCAGCTGGTTGTTCACCGCTTTCAGCAATGCCGAGGTTTTTTCAATGATATCGGATTCCGGCAAGGGTAAAGGGTCCGCCTTATTCCAGTAAATCGCCGAGCAGTCAAAAGGGGCATAGGCGGAGACGTAGTAGCCCGCGGGATAAACCCGGGTCGGGACATAACACATCCCGGTGCCTTGCACCTGCAGCGTATCGCCAATTTTTAGCGCTATCTTTTCCAACTCGTCAACCTGGGCGACCTGAATATTTTGTGCGCCCTGTAGCCAGGCCATGCTGAGCTTTAACGGCAGCCCAAGCGGGACGTAGGTCAATAGAAAAATCAGGCAGAGCAGCGAACCCGCCGCCAATAGCAGATTTTTCCCCCAGCGTTGCAGGGGAAAGTTTTTGACTTCTTCATGTAGCGAAAGATGCTCGCCCTGACGGATAACCTGTCGATTAAGATAGATATCCACATCCGTTTTTCTTCCCAAATCATGGGTGATATAGGGCTGCCAGTGGGGTGGATAGATAAGATCGATATTCCCCAAGGAGACGTTGCTGAGCTGCCCCTGGTTGGATTCGCCAAAAAGACCGAGACCTTGCGGCGTGCCGTGGAGGCAATGAACATCGCGCAGTTCCTGCTCCGAGGGGGAGCGGAAAAGCTGCCAGATGCTCCAACCGGCGAGCAGCACCGCCGTGCCGGTCAGCCAGGGAAGCAGCGCGATCGGGCTGTTGAGACTGATTAACAGCAGCAGGAATGCCAAACACAGAACGGCGGCTTCTTTCAGCCCCGCCGAGTGATGTATGGCATGCTCTTCTCTGGTTTCCTTACGAATGGTCACCAGCTCGGCGTGTTCATGTTCTTCATGATGGATGGCGGCATTGGGCGGTGGAATTTCCGGGGCGGAACTCGTCTGACGGTTGTCGATGCACTCCACTAATGAGTGCCCGTTAAGGGAAATAACCAGCGGAATCGAGCGGGTCTTAATCAACTCAACGGTATTGTTTTCAGTAATATACTGTTCCCAGCAAGGGGGCAGGTGAATCTCCTGCGTATCAATATAGTATCGCCACTTATGCTGCGAGTCAGTGCTCAGGCCGTAACGCGTAATGGTATGAGTCAGCGGATATACCCGACTGCTTTGCAGTGAACGGGGTAGTCTGAGGGAGGGCGTAGGGGGGGCGAGCGGCGTTGTTTTCTGACGGTTCTCCTGAGCAAGGTAGTGCTCAACGGCGATGCGCTCTTCCGCGGTCAGTTGACGAAGCGACGATTGTTTCACCGGTAAGGGTTTGACGAAAGGCAGACACCGGCGCATACGGTAGTCAATGATACTTCCGACAGCGATCAGACAGGCGAGCAATATAGCCAATAGGATAAATATTGTGCTCATGTCATCTTCATCCCAACGTGACCTACTCCTTGTTTTGTCGAATTTTAATCAACTTACCCAATCGATAATAACCCGTACGGCTTGGTCTTATAAGATTAATAGCTAACAATAACGGTGGTTATCCGCGTAAGGAAGCAATGGTAACAATCGGCAAGAGTGCCTGAAATGAGGATAATCCTATTTTTGGGCAAGTCATTGACTTTTTATTTTTATGACGGGCCGTCGCCTGCGGTAATGTGTGTCTTATGTTATAAAAAAGTAAATTCATAATCGTGACTGTTGCAGCGAAGGCTACTGTTAACGCACAATGTGAGCAACATCAAAAAGAATATTAACGATCGCTTTTCATTCCGCGATACACCGGCATCTAGGGTAAGGGTAAATATGACCGAGCATTCGGGCTGGGCTAAGTGTCGTTGTGGTCGTAATTTCTCTATGGGGCCATTATGAGTCATAACCTGCAGAAACCTAAAATCCTCAAGGTAGAAACGGTTGCCTGTTCGCGCTTGTTCAACGTCGAATCCATCGATCTGGAGTTCAGTAACGGCGCCCGCCGGGTTTATGAGCGCATGCGTCCGACCGGGCGGGAGGCGGTGATGATCGTGCCGATCATTGATGATGAACTGCTGCTTATCCGCGAGTACGCGGTCGGTATCGAACAATATGAGCTTGGCTTTCCCAAAGGGTTGATCGACCCCGGCGAGACGGTATTTGAAGCCGCCAACCGCGAGCTGATGGAGGAGGCGGGATTTGGCGCACGGCAGATGGATCTGTTGGCCACCTTGACGATGGCGCCCTCCTACTTTTCCAGCCAGATGAATATCGTGGTGGCGCGCGGGCTGTATCCGCAAAGCCGTGAGGGCGATGAGCCGGAGCCGATGCCGAAAGTGCGCTGGCCGCTGAGCGATATGATGACGCTGCTGCAGGAGCCGGATTTCCGCGAAGCGCGTAACGTCAGCGCGCTATTTCTGACTCAGCATTGGCTGAGCCGCGCGGCGCGCTGATGCGCGTGAGAGAAACAAAAGGCGCCGATTTTGGCGCCTTTTGCGTATTCATAACCCGATAGCGCTATCAGAACAGCTCTTCGCTTTGCCCGTTATCCATCAATGTGGTGCCGGCTTCATGCACTTCGTACTCGGTCGGCTGCGTGCCTTCGATAAAGTATTCGGAACGGCTGTTGCCGCCGCCGTTGGAGAGCTTGCCGCTGCTGCGGTCGATAGTCACGCTGACTATGCCGGGCGGCGGCGTCAGCGGCTGTTCGGGAACGCCGTCCAGCGCGGCCTTCATAAACTCATCCCAGGCCGGCTGTGCGGATTTCGCGCCGCCTTCGTAGCCTGAAATCTGGTCCTTGATGACGCCGGAGGCGCTGCTGGCGCCCAGCGTCCGCCGATGATCGTCAAAGCCGATCCACACAGAGGTGACAAAGTTAGGGCCATAGCCCGAGAACCAGGCGTCTTTAGAACTGTTGGTGGTGCCGGTTTTACCGCCGATATCACGGCGTTTCAATTCGCGGCCCGCGCGCCAGCCCGTTCCCATCCAGCCCGGTTCCCCGAAGACGTTGCTGTTAAGCGCATCTTTAATCAGGAAGGCGAGCGGGGTGCTGATAACGTGCGGCGCATAAGGCTGAGCGGTGCTTTGCTGCGCCTCCGCGGGCGTAACCGGTTCCAACTGCGGCATGGGCAGCACGCCCTGCGGCGCATTTTCCCGCGAGGTGGCGACGTCTTCCGTATTGTTGACGGCCAGCACCGGCGAGCGCCGGGTTTCACCGTACACCAGCGGCAGATTGCAGGTATCGCACACCACTTTAGGGGTGGCGGTAAAGACGGTGCCGCCGGCCTCGCTCTCTATTCTGGTAATAAAATAGGGATCGACCAGATAGCCGCCGTTGGACATCACCGCGTAACCGCGCACAACCTGCAGCGGCGTAAAGGACGCGGCGCCCAGCGCCAGCGATTCGGTATGCACGATGTTCTGTTCCGGGAAGCCGAAACGCCGCATATATTCGGCGGCATAGTCCACGCCCATGGCGCGCATGGCGCGCACCATCACCACGTTTTTGGATTGCCCCAGCCCCTGGCGCAAACGGATCGGGCCGTCATAGGTGGCCGGCGAGTTTTTCGGCCGCCAGTCCGAACCGGCGCCGGCGTCCCAACGGGTAATGGGGACGTCATTGAGGATGGTGGCCAGCGTCAGGCCTTTATCCATGGCCGCCGTATACAGAAACGGCTTGATGTTGGAGCCAATCTGGCGCAACGCCTGGGTGGCGCGGTTAAACTTGCTGTGGTTGAAGTCGAAACCGCCCACCAGCGCTTCGATGGCGCCGTTATTCGGATTCATCGACACCAGCGCCGAATTGACGTTCGGCACCTGGGCGAGCCACCAGTCGTTTTCCACCTGACGCACCCACACCTGCTGACCGGCCTGAACCACGTCGGTGACCCGTTTGGGCGTCTGGCCCTGCTGAGTATCGGAGCGATAGGGCCGCGCCCAGCGCATACCGGCCATCGGCAGGGAAATATTGCTGCCGTCGGCCATCATCGCAACCGCCTGATCGGCGCTGGCGCCGGTAATGACAGCCGGAAACAGCGGCCCGTAGACCGGCAGGGTTTTCAGCGAGGCGACGATTTTGTCGCGATCCCACGCGCCTTCGCCCACTTTCCACAATACGTCGGCGGGACCGCGATAGCCGTGGCGCATATCGTACGCCAGCACGTTGTTGCGCAGGGCGTCCTGGGCGGCCAACTGCAGTTTGCGGGTGATGGTGGTATAGACCTTATAACCGTCGTTATAGGCATCGTCGCCGTAACGCTTGATCATTTCCTGACGCACCATTTCCGCCACATAGGGCGCGGAAAACGCAATGCGCGGCGCATGGTAGTCGGCCACCAGCTTTTCACCGCGCGCGGCGTCATATTGCGCCTGGGTGATGTAGTTCTCATCCCGCATCCGCGCCAGAACCACGTTGCGCCGGGCGATCGCGCGGTCATAGGAGTAGAGCGGGTTAAAGGTGGAAGGGGCCTTCGGCAAACCGGCGATCATCGCCATTTCGCTCAGCGTAAGCTGATCGACCGGGCGGCCGAAATAGACATGGGCGGCCGCCCCGACGCCGTAAGAGCGATAGCCGAGATAGATCTTGTTCAGATAGAGCTCGAGAATTTCATCTTTGGTCAGCAGTTGCTCAATGCGGATAGCCAGAAAGACCTCTTTGATTTTACGGATCAGGGTGCGTTCCGGGCTAAGGAAAAAGTTTCTGGCAAGCTGTTGCGTAATGGTGCTGGCGCCCTGCGAGGCGTGACCGGAGGTTAACGCAATAGACGCGGCGCGGATAATTCCCACCGGATCGACGCCGTGGTGCTCATAAAAGCGGCTGTCTTCGGTGGCGATAAACGCATGCACCAGCACCGGGGGAATTTGATCCAGTTTCAACGGGATGCGGCGATGTTCGCCAAATTGCGCGATCAGTTCGCCATCGGCGCTGTATACCTGCATCGGCGTTTGCAGCCGAATGTCTTTCAGCGTGGCGACATCGGGCAACTGGGGTTCGATATAGCGGTACAGACCATATATCGAGGCGGCTCCCAGCAGGATGCAAGTCACTGCAAGGATAAATAGATACTTTACGAACTTCACCTGAGATTTTCCATTCAGTAGCGTTTGGACAGTTTATAAACAATCGCGCGCTAGTATAAAGGTAAGCCTGTTCCGTGGATACGTTCTTTGATAAGGAAATTGGGTTGAACATGGCTTATCACATCTGGCGGGTTGGATTAGATATACAAAACGGGTTTATGCGCGCGCTGGCGGTTCAGCGTCGTCGCCACGGCTGGCAGCTGCGCTGCTGGTGGCAGTTTCCGCTGCCGGACGACACGTTGCGCGCGGGTAGTCTACACCATACCGCGGCGCTTTGTGAGACCTTACTGCAATGGCGCAGACTATTGCCCCGCCATATTTCACTGCGGGTGGGGTTTCCCGCGCAGCGGGTATTGCAGCAGTATTTGCCGGCGCCGGACAGCCGGTTACAGGAGCCGGAGCGCAACGAATACATACAGGCCATGGCCGCACGCAAGCTGCCGGTGAGCAGTGATTTATTGTCGATAGACTATCGGCAGGATCCCCATACGCCGGGTTCCTTACTGATTACCGCCGCGCGGCGGCCTGAGTTGCACAGCTGGCTTGAATGTCTGCGCACGGCGGATTTGCATCCCGACGTCGTCGAGGTTTCAACCTGCGCCATTCGCTGTATGGCGCGGTCGGCGGGGCTGGAGCATCGCCTTCTATTGCTGCATCGGCTGGCGGACGGTTGGCTATGGATATCGCCGCTGAGCGATGCCTTTCAATTCGGCGTAATACATCCCGATGAATTGCTCCCTGACGGGGATATTTTTTCGTTGGTAAGTACCCGCTATCCTAAAGCGTCGCATGATGCGGTCTATTACAGCAGCACATTGCCGGAATTAGCCGGCAACCGTCCGGACGTGCTGATTCCCTGGTCTCCGTTGGCCGCCTTTGACCAGATGCAACCGCCGTTACCTGATTTTCCGCCGGCATTCGTTATCGCCGGCGGGTTGGCTTTGCGCCCTGAGGATAGCTGAACATGGTGCTGGTAAATCTTCTGCCCTGGCGGAAACGGCGCTTGCGCCGCCGGGCGCGCAACTGGCTGATGCTATTGCTGCTGCAGCTGGCGTTGATCGCGCTAACGCTCGGCGGGTGCTACCGGGTCTGGCAGCAGCAGCGCCTGATGTTGCAGCATCAGCTGAGCGATATGTCGGCGCAGCAGCGGCAATTAACGGCGCAGTACCGGCAAACCCGCCAGACGTGGAATAGGCTGCGGGATTATCAGGCGCAGCGCGACGCCGATGCCGCCGGAACGCGGCATAACCAGCGCTATCTGAAGCTGCTGGAACAGATGGCATCGATGATGCCCCGGCGTCTCTGGCTGACCGATGTCGTCGATCGAGGCGAACGCCTGGTGATCTCCGGGCTGAGCGAAAGCTATGGCGATATCGTCGATTTAAACCGTTCGCTGGGGCGTCATCCGGCATTGGGGCGGGTACGGGTTCTGCAGGCGTCAAGGCAGCAGAGCGAGCGTTCGCTACTGCGTTTTTCCCTACAGGCGGATTGGGCGCCCGTCGACCTCTGGCGCGACGGGAGGAGCGATGACTGATTCGATGCCCGGCTGGGCCGCCTGGGTCAGTAAACCGCGGTGGGTATTGGCGGCGGCGCAGGTTATCCCGCTGCTTGCCTTCGCCCTGCCGGTGGCGAGGTGGGCGCTGTGGGAAGAGCAACGGCAAATGGCCGATATCGAACGGCAGCTTGCGCAGCAAACTCTGGCGGTACGGCATATCCGACAAGAGTTGGCGACGATGCCGGCGCTGCCCGCCATGCAAACGCAACTGGCCGCATGGCAGGCGGAACAGCGCTTATTCCCGGCCGATATGCCGGCGCAGCTGGTCGCCGCGCCGCTGTCGCAGTCCGGCGCCGTGCTGCTTTCCTTGCAGCCGGCGCAGTCGCCAGAGCGGGATTCCGCCGATCGGGCGGTGTGGTTGTTAACGTTTCGCGCCGATTATCGCGGCGTTTTGCAGGTGCTGCGTCAATTTATCGCGCTACCCCATGTGCTACGCATTGAACAACTGACCATGAAGTCCGCGCAGGGAGGGCTGCATATTGAAATGACATTAATGAAACCGCAGGCTGAGCGGAGGGACGGCGTTGAATAGCATCGCCGGGGGAACCTTTGCGGCGCTGGTTGTTATCACCCTGTGGCGCGCCGTGCCGGGAGAGGCTGCGGCCGTCGATCGCGATCCCTTTCATCCGCTTTCGGCGGAACGCTGTACCCGGATGGAGGCACTGCAACAGTGGCGGCTAAAAGGTGTTATTGGTTCAGGCGAACGATGGGTAGGATGGTTAGTCCGCTCGGAAAGCCAATGGCAGAGAGTCGTGCCGGACGGGGTGCTCCCGCCGGGCGACTGGCGGGTCAGCCGCCTGGATAAGTCGGGCGCCGCGCTGACGGCGATCGATGACGCCGGACGCTGCGACGGATCGCCGGCGGAGGTTTCCCTGGCGTCGCCTTTCGTTATTCCGCGGGCGGCGGCCTCGGCCGCGCCGACCGTGCCGTTACGCCCAGGCGCGGCAATGGAAAATGAAAAGCGATAAATCGACGGCCCTTTGAGACAAGGAATGTTATGACGTATCCATCAGTGCAAAAAATCGCCGTCTTGTTGATGCTTGTGGGGAGCAGCGCCTTGGCGCCGGCGCAGCATAAGGAGCCGGTATCCATCGCCTTTGAGGAGTCGCCCATCGCCCGCATATTGCAGGCGTTGGCGGACCATCGGCAGTTGAATCTGGTGGTGGCGCCGGGCGTGGAGGGGAAACTCAGTCTGCGGTTGGCGGAGGTTCCCTGGCGGCAGGCGCTGGATATCGTTTTGCATATGGGCCAGCTTACCATGGCGCAGGAAGGCAATGTTTTACTGGTTTATCCCGCCGCCCGCCTTGACGAATTGCAGCTGCAAGAAGAAGAGCGCCTCGACCGACAGATGCAGACCCAGCCGTTGCGGAATCTTTCCGTTGCCTTGCAGCACGCCGATGCCGCCGAGGTGGCTTCAAGCGTTCAGGCCCAGCGCGGCGTGTTAATGACGGAGCGGGGGAGCGTCACCGTGGATAAACGCACCAATACGTTACTTATCCGCGATACGCAGGCCGCGCTGGAGCAGCTCAGGCCGTGGCTGAATGAACTGGACCTGCCGCTGGCGCAGGTGCAACTGGCGGCGCATATCGTGACCATCAGCAGTGAAAACCTGCAGGAACTGGGCGTCAATTGGGGGCTGGGGGCCGGCGACTCGGCTAATAACGCCCTGCGGTTAAGCAATTTTACCGTCAGTTTGCCGCTGGAGACGCCCGCGATCAGCGCCGGCTTCCATCTGGCCCGGCTCAACGGCCGCCTGCTGGATTTGGAGCTAATGGCTTTGGAGCAGGAAAACCAGGTCGAGATCATCGCCAGTCCGCGGCTGTTTACCGCGCACCAGCAAACCGCCAGCATCAAGCAGGGGACGGAAATTCCCTATCAGGTCTCCAGCGGCGCCAGCGGCTCAACCTCCATCGAATTCAAGGAGGCGGTGCTGGGCATGGAGGTGACGCCCAGCATTCTGCGCGCCGGCCGGATTACGCTCAACCTGAAAATTAGCCAGAATATGCCGGGACAGACGATCAAACAGGGGGACAACGGCGAGGCGCTGGCAATCGATAAGCAGGAGATACAGACGCAGGTCACCGTCGCCGACGGGGAAACCATTGTGCTGGGCGGAATATTTCAGCAGCAAAAAACGCGTGGCGTCAGCCAGGTTCCGGGGTTAGGCGATATTCCGCTGCTGGGGCGCCTGTTCAAAAATAGCGTGCAAAAGCATGCGCGGCGCGAACTGGTTATTTTTATTACCCCGACGTTAATTCCGCCGACGTAGGCGTATTAGAATGCGCCGTTGGCATAAAAAACGGCGCATTATTTTGCCGGATTCATGGCTTCTAAGTTTGACGCTGCGGCGGATTTAGCTTACAAGGGTTAGCGAATTGAGCACAGAAGTGTTGTTCCGCCGAAAATGTGTATAAAACACACTATATTACCACCTGTAGCCAGTGTGGCATTTTATTCGGTTGCCAAACTACCCTGAGTATTGAGATAATTTTTTGTCTGATTCTCGCACTATCGCTCATGAGGTTTCAGTTTAGGTCCCGTCGCTGAGTTGATTGGCGGGGCGGGTTATCATTAACGAATTGTCTTAGTAATACCAAAAAACATGGCAGAGAAACGCAATATCTTTCTGGTTGGGCCTATGGGTGCCGGCAAAAGCACTATTGGCCGTCAGTTAGCTCAACAGCTCAATATGGAGTTTTTCGACTCCGATCAAGAAATTGAGCGACGCACCGGGGCTGATGTGGGCTGGGTATTCGACGTGGAAGGCGAAGAAGGCTTTCGTGAACGCGAAGAAAAAGTCATTAATGAGTTGACGGAAAAACAGGGTATCGTCCTGGCGACGGGCGGAGGCTCGGTCAAGTCTCGTGAAACACGTAACCGTCTTTCAGCGCGCGGGGTCGTCGTTTATCTTGAAACGACGATCGAGAAGCAGCTTGCTCGTACGCAGCGCGATAAAAAGCGCCCGCTGCTTCAGGTTGAGGCGCCGCCACGCGAAGTGCTGGAAGAATTGGCGAGAGAGCGCAATCCGCTGTACGAGGAGATTGCCGATGTCACCATTCGGACCGATGAGCAAAGCGCCAAGGTAGTTGCCAACCAGATTATCAATATGCTGGAAAGCAACTAAAGTGTAGGACATCATCTGCGTACGCAGGTTTCAACAGGTTATTAAACGCGCATGGAAAGGATTACCGTAACATTGGCGGAGCGTAGTTATCCCATTACGATAGCCGCCGGATTGTTTAATGATTCGACTTCTTTTATGCCGTTGAAGGCCGGGGAGCAGGCCATGCTGGTGACCAACCAGTCGTTGGCCCCTCTCTATCTTGAACAGGTCCGCCGCGTGCTGGAACAAAGCGGCGTACACGTCGATCAGGTCATTCTGCCTGACGGGGAGCAATATAAGTCCCTGAGCGTGCTGGATCAGGTTTTTACCGCGCTGCTTGAAAAACCACACGGCCGCGACACCACGATTGTGGCGTTGGGCGGCGGCGTGATTGGCGATTTGGCCGGTTTTGCCGCCGCCAGCTACCAGCGCGGCGTGCGCTTTATTCAGGTTCCGACCTCCCTGCTGGCGCAGGTTGATTCTTCCGTCGGCGGCAAAACCGCGGTGAATCATCCGCTGGGCAAGAATATGATCGGCGCGTTCTATCAACCCGCCTCCGTGGTGGTTGATCTGGATTGCCTGAAAACCCTGCCGGCGCGCGAACTGTCGTCCGGGCTGGCGGAAGTCATCAAATACGGCATTATTCTGGATCGCGACTTCTTTGTGTGGCTGGAAGAAAATATCGACGCGCTGCGTACATTGCAGCACGATGCGCTGGCTTACTGTATCCGCCGTTGCTGTGAACTGAAAGCGGCGGTGGTGGCGGCGGATGAACGCGAAAGCGGCATGCGCGCGCTGCTCAACCTGGGGCATACCTACGGTCATGCCATTGAGGCGGAAATGGGATACGGCAACTGGCTGCACGGCGAGGGCGTCGCCGCGGGAATGGTAATGGCCGCGCAGGCGGCGCGGCGTCTTGGGCAATTTTCCGCCGATGACGTCGAACGTATCAAGGCCCTATTGGTACGGGCCGGTCTGCCGGTTAACGGGCCGGAGCAGATGGCGCCGGAATCTTATCTTCCCCATATGATGCGCGATAAGAAGGTGCTGGCGGGCGAGCTGCGTCTTGTGCTGCCGACTTCTATCGGTCATGCCGAAGTCCGTGGCGGCGTAGCGCATGATATTGTGCTCGCGTCGATAGCTGATTGTCTTGCCTAAGGCGTTTTACCGTTTTTATTGACCATAGATGTGTTAACGACAGATAGGCGCTGATGGTTTATGGTTAATAAAATACAATGCGTTATGATTTAATCATTCGCTCCGGGAACAGGATTGCGAATTTTAGCCTTTCAGTTGGGGGGTATTAAGTGGATGAGTTTAAGCCGGAAGACGAACTGAAGCCCGATACCAGTGATCGTCGACCTACGCGTCAGCAGAAAAGAAGTCATTTTTCCGTACCGAAAATCGAGCTTTCCAGACAACACCTGATGATCGCCATCGGGATTTTGGTGCTGGTGCTGCTGATTATCGGTATCGGTTCCGCCCTGCAGGCGCCTTCTCACCAGCAGACCTCCCAGCCTCAAAGCCAGGGTGAAAAGAGCATCGATCTTTCTTCATCATCTCCCACGGCGCCAACGGAAAGCGCCGCGCCGGTTGAGAATCCTTCCGCCGTAACCGGACAGGCGCCGCAAACGCTGAGCGCGCCGCCGGTTTCCGATACGCCGACGCAAGCGCCGGTTCAACCGCCGGTCAGCGGCCAGCAGCGCATCGAGCTGCCGGGAAATATTACCGACGCGCTTGCTCAGCAGCAGGGCCGCGTTGACGAATTTTCTCAAGGCGCTGCGGGTGGTTCAACGCTGCCGACGGCGCCCGCCACGGTTGCGCCAACGGCTAAAGCGCCGGCGCAAGGGCCCGCTGAAAAGCCGGCGCGCAGCGGCAATTCCGCTCAGGGTAATAACAGGCAGGCGGCAACGAATACGCAGAAAGCGGCGGCGCCCGCCGCGACGGGTAAATCAGCGGCAGGGTCCGGCGCCGCCATTCAAAACGCGCCGGCCAGCCATTTTACCTTGCAGTTGAGCGGCGCTTCCCGTTCCGATACGCTGAAAGCTTACGCCAGGCAGCATAATCTGGCCCATTCATGGGTTTATGAAACTAAACGTGACGGAAAATCCTGGTATGTGTTAGTTACTGGAGTCTATGCTTCCGCAGCAGAAGCAAGGCAGGCAATCGCAACGCTACCTGCTGATGTACAAGCGAAAAAACCATGGGTTAAGCCGATCCGTCAGGTGAAGCAGGACTTGAATAAGTAACGCCAATTTTAGCCCTGATGTGCTGTCTGACACAGAGTACAATCCGCGGCTCTGATAAAGTAAGAGTAACTAACGACGGCATGAAGAAAAACCGCGCTTTTTTAAAATGGGCTGGTGGCAAATATCCACTGGTGGAAGAGATTCGTCGCTACTTACCCGAGGGAGGCTGCCTTATCGAGCCTTTTGTCGGTGCGGGTTCCGTATTTTTGAATACCGAGTACGACAGCTATATATTGGCCGATATTAATAGCGATCTCATTAATCTCTACAATATCGTCAAGTCGAATACCGATGATTTTGTCCGCGACTCGCGCAAGCTTTTTACTGATGAAGTGAATACTTCAGAGGTTTTCTATCTGCTGCGCCAGGAGTTTAATCTCTGCGCTGACGCCTACCGGCGCGCGGTATTGTTTCTTTATCTCAATCGCCATTGTTATAACGGGCTGTGTCGCTATAACATGCGCGGTGAATTTAATGTGCCGTTCGGGCGTTATAAAAAGCCCTATTTCCCGGAAGAAGAAATTCGCTGGTTCGCCTTTAAGGCCAGGAACGCCACCTTTGTTTGCGAGCACTACCAGCAAACGCTGATTAAAGCCGCGCCGGGATCGGTGGTTTATTGCGATCCCCCTTACGCGCCCTTATCGGCGACCGCTAACTTTACCGCGTACCACACCAATAATTTTAATAATGTCGACCAGCAAGATCTGGCCCGCATGGCCCATCGCCTATCGGTTGAATACCGCATCCCGGTGCTGATTTCCAACCACGATACGGTATTGACCCGCGAGTGGTATCAGGATGCTTCACTTTATGTGGTAAAAGCGCGTCGGACCATTAGCCGCAATATTCTGGGTCGTAGTAAAGTGAACGAACTGCTGGCCTTGTATTGCTGACGCCGAAGCCGAGTAGGAAACGGTAGGCGGGACAGCGCGGCGACAAGCCGGATATGATTGACCGCAAGTTGGTTTGCGCAGCAGCCATTGCCGATCGGGATGATGGATAAACCGGCATCCCGGCGGCAGGAGTTCGGACTTTATCGTTTGGAGATGCGAATGAAACCGTTTTTAATCGCCCCGTCTATTCTGTCGGCCGACTTCGCCCGGCTTGGCGAGGATACCGCCAACGTGCTGGCGGCCGGCGCCGACGTGGTTCACTTTGACGTGATGGACAACCACTATGTGCCTAATCTGACCATTGGTCCGCTGGTGCTTAAATCCTTGCGGGACTACGGCATCAGCGCGCCGATTGATGTGCATTTAATGGTTAAGCCGGTCGATCGCCTCATTCCCGACTTCGCGCAGGCGGGGGCCAGTTTTATCACCTTCCATCCCGAGGCTTCGGAGCACGTCGATCGCTCTCTGCAATTGATCAAAGATCACGGCTGCAAGGCCGGTCTGGTTTTTAACCCCGCCACGCCGCTCAGCTATCTCGACTACGTGATGGACAAAGTGGACATCATTTTGCTGATGTCCGTGAATCCCGGCTTCGGCGGGCAGTCCTTTATCCCCGCCACCCTGGATAAGCTGCGTCAGGCGCGCCGGCGCATTGACGACAGCGGTTATGATATCCGTCTGGAAGTGGACGGCGGCGTCAAGGTCGATAATATCGGCGCCATCGCCGCCGCGGGCGCTGATATGTTTGTCGCCGGTTCCGCCATTTTCAGCCAGCCGGACTACCGCTCGGTCATCGAGCAGATGCGCGGCGAATTGGCGCGGGTGACCGATGAATGACGCGATACGCATCCGCGGGCTGGCGTTCGACCTCGACGGCACGCTGATTAACAGCGCGCCGGGGCTGGCCGAGGCGGTCGATTTGGCGCTACAGGCGCAGTCGCTTCCGGCGGCGGGGGAAGAGCGGGTCGCCGCCTGGATCGGCAACGGTGCCGATGTGCTGGTCGAGCGGGCGCTGCGCTGGGCGGGCGAGGAGCCTACGCCGCAGCGCATCCGCGCCACCCGTGAGCAGTTCGACCGCTATTACGCGCAAACGGCGGAGCGCGGCAGCGCGCTGTTCCCGCAGGTACAAGAGACGCTGGCGCAGCTGGCGCGGCAAGGGTTTCCCATGGCCGTGGTGACCAATAAGCCCACGCCTTTTGTGGCGCCTTTGCTGGTATCGCTGGGCATTGACGCCTATTTTTCCCTGATAATCGGCGGTGACGACGTTATCGTCAAAAAGCCCCATCCGGCCCCGCTATATCTGGTGCTGGGCCAGTTGGGACTGCGGGCCGGCGAGTTGCTGTTCGTCGGCGACTCCCGCAATGATATTCAGGCGTCCCAGGCCGCCGGCTGCCCCTGCGTCGGTATGACCTACGGATATAACTATGGTGAAGCGATCGCCTTGAGCCGCCCGGACCGGGTGCTGGATCGTTTTGCCGACCTATTGCCCCTTGTCGGGCCGTCATCTTCAAAAAATCAGGAAACATTAGTATGAGCAAGCCCATTGTATTTAGCGGCGCGCAGCCGTCTGGTGAATTGACCATTGGCAACTACATGGGTGCGTTACGTCAGTGGGTTAATATGCAGGATGACTACGATTGCATCTATTGCATCGTTGATCTGCATGCCATTACGGTACGTCAGGATGCGCAGCAGCTACGCAAGGCCACGCTGGATACGCTGGCGCTTTATCTGGCCTGCGGCATCGATCCGCACAAAAGCACCATCTTCGTACAGTCGCACGTTCCCGAACATACCCAGTTAAGCTGGGTGCTGAACTGTTACGCCTATTTCGGCGAACTGAGCCGCATGACGCAGTTTAAAGATAAGTCGGCGCGCTATGAAGAGAACATCAACGCCGGTTTGTTTGATTACCCGGTGCTGATGGCGGCCGATATCCTGCTGTATCAGACCACGCAGGTGCCGGTGGGTGAAGATCAGAAACAGCATCTGGAGCTGAGCCGCGATATCGCCCAGCGCTTCAATACGCTTTACGGCGACACTTTCAAAGTGCCGGAGCCGTTTATACCGAAGTCGGGCGCGCGGGTGATGTCTTTGCTGGATCCGAGCAAAAAGATGTCCAAGTCCGACGAAAACCGCAACAACGTGATTGGCCTGCTCGAAGATCCTAAGTCGGTGGTGAAGAAAATTAAACGTGCGGTAACCGACTCCGATGAGCCGCCGGTGGTGCGCTATGACGTGGCGAATAAAGCCGGGGTGTCCAACCTGCTGGATATTCTTGCGGCGGTAACGGGAAAAACCATTGCCGAACTGGAGCAGGAGTTCAGCGGCAAGATGTACGGCCACCTGAAAGGGGCGGTCGCCGACGCGGTATCCGGTATGCTGAGCGAATTGCAGGAGCGTTACCACCGTTTCCGCAATGACGAAGCCTTCCTGCAGCAGGTGATGCGCGACGGCGCCGAAAAAGCCGGTGTCCGCGCGCAGCAGACCCTGAAGAGAGTGTACGACGCCGTGGGTTTTGTCGCTCGTCCGTAAGCCCGGCTTATTCCGTTATCCCTCCTCCTGATGAGGGGGAGGTCGGGAGGGGGGAGCGGCAGGCGTCGCTGGAGCAGTGATTCACCCCACCCCGACCCTCCCCTTCGCAGGGGAGGGCGTTGGCTCCTCCCCCTGACAAGGGCTGCCTCTTATACACAAATCCAAGGAACCTCTAGAGGCCATGTGTATTCTGGTCTTGGGGTCATTCTTGGTTCTTTGTTTTTTGCTTTTCGTCGGCATAATTTCAGCCGGAAGCCAGGGTTCTCAGGGCTGCGGCGCTTGAGCGTCCTGAGTCGGGCGCGTGCTACGACGTGGCATAAAAATACTATTCTTTTCGCGCACGAAATAACACTGAGCTTACATATACCGTTAACAGTAAATGTGACTAAGAGACAGTCTCAGGGGAGGGAGTTTGGCTCCTCCCGTTCCGACCTTCCCGCTTTATCTCTCGCTCTGCGGCAGCGGCGGAGAAACATCATCCGGGATCGGGTTCTCAAACGGCGTCTGTTGCAGCTTGGCCTGATGGTCGGCTTTGGCCTGGCTGATTAAATCAGGCGTCAGCAGCAGGTCTGCCGCCAGAGAAGCCATCGCTTTGGCGGCATACTCCATTCCCTTGTGCGCCGCCGCGGTTTTCCCCTGCGCGACCAGCTGCCATGAGTGCGCCGGCGTGCCGATGGCGTAGGTGGCGCTGCGAATTTGCACCGTCGGCACCACCCAGCTTACGGTTCCCACATCGGTTGAGCCGATAAAGGCTTCGTTGGGGCTGTAAAGCGGATAGATGCCGTCGTGCAGCCTCAGCCCCGGCTGCGGTTTCACGCCGAAGCGGGCGTAAGATCCGCTAATATCCTCCGCCGTCATCGCCGCCTGGAACGTCGCCGCCAGTTGGCGATCGGCTTCGTCAAAGGCGATCGGACCGAGCGCCAGCAAATGCTCATGCATGCGCTGCTCCAGCGGCGGGTTGCCGAGCAGGTTGGCGTCGCCGCTCAGCACCTCGCTGCTGACTTCGGTTTCGGTCATCAGCGCCGCGCCTTCGGCGATCTTTTTCACCCGTTGGACCAACTGGTGCAGCTCCGGCAATTGGCGGGCGCGCACCAGGTATCTTACCGTGGCGTTGGCCTGCACCACGTTGGGCGCATGGCCGCCGCTGTCGGTAATGGCGTAATGCACCCGGGCGGAGGAGGGCATATGCTCGCGCATATAGTTGACGCCGACGTTCATCAGCTCCACGGCGTCCAGGGCGCTGCGGCCGAGGTGCGGACTGCTGGCGGCGTGGGAGGCCCGGCCTTTGAAGTAGAAGTTTAGCTCGTTGCAGGCCAGCGATACCGGGCTGTTGACGCCGGTAAAGGTGGCGGGATGCCAGCAGATGGCGATATCGACATCGTCAAACACCCCTGCCTTGACCATAAAGCCTTTCGACGAACCGCCTTCTTCCGCCGGGCAGCCGTAAAAACGGATCGTTCCCGGAATGTCGTGCTTTTGCAGGTAATCCTTGACCGCCGTCGCCGCCTGCAAGGCGGCGGTGCCGAGCAGGTTATGCCCGCAACCGTGTCCGTTGCCGCCGTTTTCCAGCGGTTTAGGTTCGGCCACGTTCGCCTGCTGGCTTAGCCCCGGCAGCGCATCGTATTCGCCAAGGATGGCGATAACCGGCGCTCCGCGGCCGAACTCGCCCAGCAGGGCCGTCGGCATCCCGGCAATGCCGGTGGTCAGGCGAAAACCTTCCGCTTCCAGCACCGCTTGGTGCTGCGCCGCCGAGCGATACTCCTCATAGTTCAGCTCCGGGGTGTCCCAGATGCCGTCGCTCAGGGTGAAGAATTGCTGACGCTTGCCGGCAATCAGCTCGCAGATTTCCGCCACGGTTTGACGGTCGATAGAGGGCAAGCTCTCTTCTGCCTGTATTGAATTCATGTGCTATATGCTCGTTATTTTTCCGTAAAGAGAGGTCGGCAAGGTTTTCTCCGCCAGACTCAGAGCGGCGAGGTGTCCATACCGAACCATTTTTCACTCAGCGTTTTCAGCGTGCCGTCGTTTTTGGCTTTCTCAATCGCGGCGTTAAACAGGGCTTTCAGTTCGGGATCGCCTTTACGCAGGCCGACGGAGGAGCCGCTGCCCAGAATGCCGCCGATAAACTGCGGGCCGGGGGTGACGATATCGGCGTTGCCGGGTTTTTCGGTAATCCCTTTCAGATAGGCGGCGGAGGCGATAACCAGATCGACGCGGCCGGCTTTCAAATCAAGATCGTGTTCCTGGGTGGTTTTATACTCTCGCACTTTCATCACCCCTTTGAGATAGTTATCCAGAAAGGTGCTGGCGATAGAGGCGGACTGCACGCCGATGGTTTTGCCTTGCAGCAGCGGTTTCAGCTTTTCGATTTCTTCCCGCGCCACGGCTTCGTTTTCCGGTTTAAGCGAGAAGCGTTTGCCCGCGTCGGGGAACTGCCCGGCCAAGGGGCTGGATTTCAGTACGGCGAAGGTTTGCCCGGCCTGGGTGTAGGGTTGGCTGAAGTCGATGACTTCCCGGCGTTTGTCCGTGGCGGACATGCCGGAAATGATGGCGTCGAACTTGCCCGCGTTCAGCGCCGGAATGGTGCTGGTGAACGGCTGCACGATGATTTGACATTTCACTTGCATACTGTCGCACAGCACTTTGTACAGCTCGATTTCAAAGCCGTCCAGCGTACCGTCGGGCTTGGTGAAATTATAAGGGTGGAAAGCCCCTTCGGTGGCGATACGCACCGTGGTCCATTTTTTCTCCTGCGCCGCGGCGCTGACAGAGGCGACCAGCGTGCTTGCCAGGCACAGTGAACAGGCGATCATTTTTAATTTTGCTTTCATGATGGAACGATTCTCCCGGTGTGGTGTTATTGCTTACTTATTGAATTTATGGTCTACCAGCTGGCGATAAACTGCCGGAAACGGGCCGACCGGCTGGCGGTGAAAACCTGCTGCGGCGTGCCCTGCTCCTCGATTTCTCCCTGATGGAGGAACACCACGCGATTGGAGACTTCACGGGCGAAATCCATCTCATGGGTCACCACCAGCATGGTCATGCCCTCGTCGGCCAGCGTACGCATCACGCGCAACACTTCGCCGACCAGTTCCGGATCGAGCGCCGAGGTCGGTTCGTCGAACAGCATCACTTTCGGCGCCATCGCCAGCGCGCGGGCAATGGCCGCCCGCTGCTGCTGGCCGCCGGAAAGGTGAGACGGGTAATAGTGCCGCTTGTCCGCCAGGCCGACCTTTTCCAGCAACTGTTCGGCGCGCTCCACGCTCTCCGCATGGGGGCGCTTTAAGACGTGCACCGGCGCTTCAATCACGTTTTCCAGCACCGTTTTGTGCGACCACAGGTTAAAGTTCTGAAACACCATGCCGAGCTGGGTGCGAATGCGGTCGATCTGCCTGGGATTGGACGGCCGGCTTTGCCCACTGCGGTTTGGCTTCATTTCGATGGATTCGCCGGCGACGATAATTTCGCCCCGATCGGGAAGCTCCAGCATGTTGATACAGCGCAGCAGGGTGGATTTCCCCGAACCGGATGAGCCAAGAATGGAAATTACTTCGCCCTGGGCGGCTTCAAAAGAGATCCCTTTCAGCACCTCCAGCGAGCCGAAGCTTTTGTGAATGTTGCGCAGGCTGATCGCAGGCGTGGTCATTGCAGGTCTCCCAATTTCTTGATTTTCTTCGTCGCCGACTGCGCGCCCGGCGCGCGTAAATGCGGGGTAACGGTGAACTCCGCCCACAGCAGCAGACGCGTCAGGATAAGGTTGATAAATAAGTAGATCGCCCCGGCGACCAGAAAGACTTCCAGCGCCCGGTAGGTTTCCGCGATGATGCGCGCGGCAATGCCGGTGATTTCCATCAGGGTGATAATGGAGGCCAGCGAGGTTGATTTGATCATCGAGATCAGTTCGTTGCCATAGGCCGGCAGAGCCTGGCGTATCGCCAGCGGGAAAACAATGCGCTTAAAGATCATCGGTGACGGCATGCCGCAGGCGCGGGCCGCTTCTATCTGCCCCTGCGGTACGGATTGCAATCCGCCGCGGATAATTTCACTGGCGTAGGCCCCGGTGCATAGCGTCAGCGAGAGCAGCGCGCACCAGTAAGGTTCCCGCAGCAGCGGCCATAGAACGCTCTCCCTGACCCAGGGAAACTGCCCCAGGCCGTAATAGATGAGGAACAACTGCACCAGCAGCGGCGTGCCGCGGAAAAACAGCACGTAGGTGCGCGCCGCGGCGCGCAGAGCCGGGTTGCCGGAAAGCTGCATCAGCGCCAGCCCCAGCGCCAGAAAGAATCCCAGCAATACCGAGCCGACGGCCAGTTGCAGCGTAAGAGGGATGCCGGTGATGATTTCCAGAAACGTCTGGTAAAGAAAAGGAAAATCCATCAGCGCTTCACACCCCGGGAATAATGAGACTCCGCCCGGCGCATAATCCAGCCGGAAGCGAGAGAAATAAGCAGATATAGCATGGCCGCGGCCATAAAGAAGTCGAACGGTTTCCCCGTCGAGCCGGCGCCGGTCTGCGACTGGGTCAATAGCTCCGCGACACCGGTGACCGACACCAGCGCCGAGGCTTTCAGCACCAACTGCCAGACGTTGCCCAACGCCGGGATCGCGTGGCGCAGCAACAGCGGCATAATGATGCGCCGCAGGCGCAGCAGGGTGGGCATGCCGCAGGCTTTGGCGGCTTCTATTTCACCCTGGGAAACGGCATAGAACGCGCCGCGGTACACTTCGGTCTGCTGCGCGCCGGAAGAGATGCCCACGGCGATCACCCCGGCGAGAAAGCCGGGAAAGCCCAAAAACTCATTGCTGCCCCACAGCCTGGCGATCAGGGTAAGCGCCGAACTGCCGCCGAAATAGAGCAGGTAGATGATCAGCAGGTCCGGAATGCCGCGGGTGATGGTGGTATAGGCATCGGCCAGGTAGCGTACCGGACGGTTGCCGCAAATTTTCGACCATGCCCCGATGGCGCCAATCAGGGCGCCGAGCAGGAAGCCGCAGGTCGCCAGGGCGATGGTCATTGCCGCGCCAATCAGTAATAATTTTCCCCAGCCATTTTCACCAAAACTGATGAGTTGCCAGAAAGTAACCTCTTCCACAAAGTAGCTCCCAAATGCTTATAGTCTGTATCCGGCGCCGGCGCGCTATTGCCGGGCGCATCGGGTAAACGCTTAGCAGGAAAAGCAATATCCGGGCCACGTTGCGCCGCTTTAGTCATTGACTATTTATTCATATAATTTGCGTATTCATTATTTTGAACTTAGCTAAAATAAGGGAGATAGGCAGCAGGGTAAAGCACTAAAGTGATGCTTTGCAGTAGGGTGTCATCAAATTAGTGCATTGTTATGCTTTGTTGTGGTGCATTGCCTTATACTGGTGCGCAATCGCCGTCTAACCGGTAAACCAGTTCAGTTTTTCTCTCAGGCCGACCACATCGCCGATGATAATCAGGCTTGGGCTGGCGGCCTGTTGCGCCAGTTCGCCGAGCTGTGACAGCTGTCCGGTCAATACCCGCTGCGCGCTGAAGGTGCCATTTTCGATCAGGGCGACGGGAACCGTTTCCGGGAGTAGATGTTCCAGCAGTTTGCGCTGAATATAATCCGCCTGCTGCAGCCCCATGTAGAACACCAGCGTTTGCTTGTCAGCCGCCAGGCCGGCCCAGTCAAGCTCGCCATCATGCCGGACGTGTCCGGTGATTAACCGCACGCTCTGCGCATAGTCGCGGTGGGTCAGGGGAATGCCGCTATAGGCGGAACAGCCGGAGGCGGCGGTGATGCCGGGCACCACGGAAAACGGAATGCCCGCCCGTTGCAAATGTTCCAGCTCTTCGCCGCCGCGGCCGAAGATAAAGGGATCGCCGCCTTTCAGCCGCACGACCCGCTTACCCGCCAGCGCTTTTTCCAGTAATAGCTGGTTGATCTGTTCCTGCGGAATACTGTGATGGCCGGACTGTTTGCCGACATAAATACGCTCGGCGTCGCGTCTTATCAGGTTAAGCACCCCCTCCGAAACCAGACGGTCGTAAACCACGATATCGGCCTGTTGCAGCTGCTGTAGGCCTTTCAGCGTCAGCAGACCGGCGTCTCCCGGCCCCGCGCCCACCAGCACCACTTCGCCGCGATCGTCCAGCGGCTCGGAGAAAAGCTGTTCGGTAAGCTGTTGCACGCGGTCGGCGTCGCCATTGTCCAGCGACTGGGCCAGCCGGTCGTGGCTAAACAGCTTTTCCCAGAAACGGCGGCGGATACCCGCTTTTCTGAAACGGTTTTGCACCCGTTGCCGCAGATCGCCGGCAAAGACGGCCAGCTTGCCAAGATTCTGCGGTAGGGTGCTTTCCAGTTTTTCCCGCAGTATACGCGCCAGCACCGGCGCGCTTCCCCCGGACGACACGGCGACCATCAGCGGGGAGCGGTCGATGATCGAGGGCATGATAAAGCTGGCGCGCCGCGGCGAGTCGACCACGTTACAGAAGATGCGGCGCAGAGTGGCGCTGGCATAGACCTGGTCGTTGACCTGGCGATCGTCCGTGGCGGCGACCACCAGCCAGACGTCGTTGAGCAGCGCCGCATCGAATGCGCCCGGCGCCAGCGTGAGCCGCGCCTCTTCCCGCCAGGCGAGGAACTGCGTGTTAAAGTCGAGGGCATTGACCGTAAGACGCGCCCCGGCGTCCAGCAACAGCCGCGCCTTGCGCTCGGCTATCTCTCCGCCGCCCACCAATAAGCAGGGTTTATCGCGTAGCTGACAAAATATTGGCAGGTAGTCCATGTAATCCTCTTGTGCGGCTCAAATTGAATAATTCGTCCCGCTATATCCGCCCTCTTCCGGGGGCGGGGCCGCGGCGGCCCGCCTCTTGAGAGGGTATAGGCATAGAACGAAAAGGGTTATATCAATGATGACGTATTATCACGCGCGGATGCACGCTTAATTTTCCTGTCGCCGCCAATTTATTGGCGCGCCGGCGGGGGATTTACCCCTTTCCAGGGTAAAGTTTTGGATTTTTGTCGTGATAATGCTCACAGGATGATGGGCATTTGCCTAATTATCCGCCGCATAATTTTTCCAGATGAAAGAAATTGCCTAATGACTAGCCCGCCAATAATCTCAATACTTAAAAAGTAAAACGCTATTTTTTTAAAATTAATACATGGTTTCTTTTTGTGTGATGGCGATCTCGCCGTGAGAGACGGCGGATAGATATCTCCGTTTTTTCTCCTATACAGAGTTATATCGCGCAGCGGATCGCGCTCGGCATACGCGCAGTTTTTCACTGCAAATCTTGTACATGAGTCGTGTTAAATATCAAGGCAGGTAACAAGGTGAAAATAGAATCAATTGAAGTCACGGTTTTTACTTACTCTACGCGCCGGGTTGCCGACAGCGCAGGGCACTCACACCCTGGGGCGGAGAATCAGGCCAGGATGGCGCTGCTGACCGTCAGCAGCGATGACGGTCACCACGGCTACGCCTTTGCGCCGCCGGAAGTGATTCGCCCTTATATCGTCAACGCCTTTTTCCGTAAGGTGCTGATCGGACAAAATCCGTTCGATCGCGAGCGTTTGTGGCAGGATCTGGTGCACTGGCAGCGCGGCAGCGCCAACCAGCTGACCGACCGCGCCTTGTCGATCGTCGAATCCGCCCTGTGGGATCTTCAGGGGCGGGCGCTCAATCTGCCGGTGCACAAACTGCTGGGAGGCTATCGCGACAAAGTGCCCGCCTACGGCAGCACCATGTGCGGCGACGAGCTGGAAGGGGGCTTGTCCACGCCGGAAGAGTACGGACTGTTTGCCGAGCAGCTGGTGCGGCGCGGCTACAAGGCCATCAAGCTGCACACCTGGATGCCGCCGGTGTCGTTCGCGCCCAGCCCGCAAATGGACGTCAAGGCGTGCGCCGCCGTACGCGAAGCCGTCGGCCCGGATATCTCACTGATGCTGGATGGCTACCACTGGTACAGCCGCAGCGAGGCGCTGTATATCGGCCGCGAGCTGCAAAAGCTCGATTTCACCTGGTTTGAAGAACCGATGGAAGAGCAGAGCATGGCCTCCTACAGCTGGCTGACCAAAAGCCTGGATATCGACGTGATTGGGCCGGAAAGCCTGGCCGGCAAATATTTCAGCCGCGCCGACTGGGTGAAGGAGGGCGCCTGCGATATCTTGCGCGCCGGCGTACAGGGCGTGGGCGGCATCGCGCCCTGTATGAAGGTGGCCGCTCTGGCGGAAGCCTTTGGTATGGACTGTGAGGTTCACGGCAACGGCGCGCCGAATCTGGCCGTGGTCGGCGCGATTAAAAACTGCCGCTGGTACGAGCGCGGCCTGCTGCATCCTTTTCTGGATTACGACCAGCCCGCCGCCTATCTGCATGCCATTGTCGACCCGATGGACGATGAGGGCTTTGTGCATCTGCCGCAGCGTCCGGGGCTGGGGGAGGATATCAATTTCGATTGGATTGAGGAGCACACCCTGAGCAAAGATTAGTTTTTGTGTGTAAATACAAATTGTTAAACATTAAAAATACGGTTTGACGTCTGAAAAAGCAGGCTATTAAAAAATAATAAAGTTGTCGTCTTCCATACTTCCACACCTGGAGAAGAGTGATGAAAGCACGAGCAATACTTCGCATCCTACTGTTGAGTACCCTCTGTATGGCGGCCGTTCCGGCCGTTCTATCCGCAAAAACCCCCGACGATCAGCTGATCGTCGGCATGAATATGAATAATATGCTGTCGCTCGACCCGGCCGCCATGACCGGCAATGAAGTGGTCGGGGTGATAGTGAATCTCTATGACTCGCTGGTGGAGCTCGATCCGCAAAACCTCAGCACCGTGCTGCCTTCGCTGGCGAAAAGCTGGAGCGTCAGCGACGACGGTAAGGTCATAACCTTCAATCTGGTGGATAACGCCAGGTTTCATTCCGGCAACGCGGTGACGGCGCAGGATTTCGCCTGGTCGATGAACCGGCTGCTGCACCTCAATATGGCGCAGGCTACCACCTGGAAATCCTACGGTTTTAGCGCGGACAACGTGGAAAAAATGATCCGCGCCAAAGATGCCCATACGGTGGAAATCGAGCTACCCAAACCGAACGACCCCAAGCTGGTGATCTATTCCCTGGCCACCCTGGGCAGCGGCTCGGTGCTGGATCGTCAGACGATTATGCAGCATGAGAAGAACGGCGACTGGGGCAACGGCTGGCTGACCACCAACGCCGCCGGTTCCGGCCCGTTCAAGCTGGACGTGTGGCAGGCGAAGGACGTGCTGCGCATCAGCCGCGTCGAGGGGTACTGGCGCGGCGACGCCAAACTGAGGCGCGTTATCTTCCGCCATATGACCGAGTCGCAGGCGCTGCGTCTGATGATTGAAAAAGGGGATATCGACGTTGCGACCGGGATGTCGGTGCCGGATATCAATGCCCTGAAACAGAACCAGGGCGTGGTGGTGGACGAGGTGAAAAAGGGCACGATCTACTACGTGGCGATGAGCCTGAAGAACGAACACTTCGCCAAACCCAAAGTGCGCGAAGCGGTGCGCTATCTGATCGATTACGACGGCATCAACAAGACGGTGATGACCGGCTACGGTTTCTATCACCAGCGTCCGATCCAGAAAGGGATGGACGCCACCTTGCCGGATCCGGGCTACAAGCTGGACGTGGCGCGCGCCAAAGCGCTGCTGGCGGAGGCGGGCTATCCCAACGGGTTCGCCACCACGCTGCGCGTGTTGTCGGATCAGCCGTTCCTCAATCTGGCGACGTCGGTACAGTCGACGCTGGCGCAGGCCGGCATCAAGGCCAGGATTCACTCCGGAACCGGCAATCAGGTGTACGGCGCGATGCGCGATCGCAACTTCGATATGCTGGTCGGCCGCGGCGGCGGCGGGGTCGATCCGCACCCGCACTCCAGCCTGCGTTCGGTGGCCTACAACCCGGATAACAGCGATGCGGCCAGGCTGACCAATTTTCAGGGCTGGCGCACCTCATTCTACGATAAACAGCTGAATGAGCTGATCGATCGGGCGCTGCTGGAAAAAGATCCGGCGCGGCAGAAGCAGCTGTATGCCGAGGTGCAGAACCGTTATGAAGCGCTCTATCCGGCCATCATTCCGGTTTCCCAGATGATCGACTCCGTGGCGCGGCGTACCGACGTGCAGGGGTATGTGCCGCATCCGTCATCGACCACGCACCTGCGTGAGGTCTATAAACAGCGCTAGTGCGCTGCCGGTCGGATGATGGGTCCGCGTCCGTCGGTCCGTCATCTGCATCCTATTCCTCACCTCACCACCGCGTCAGCGGCGACTTGATGTCGCCGCGCCGGGATATCGGGAGAAAGAATATGGTTTTCTCTGAGTGGATCAAGTCGGGCGGATTGCCGTATCGCCTGGTAAAACGCCTGTTTCAGGTCATCGTCACGCTATTCGGGTTATTGATTCTGACGTTTGTGATTGGCCGCGTGATGCCGATCGACCCGGTGCTGGCGATTGTCGGACAGGATGCCGATCAAAGCACCTATCAGCAGATGTACCAGCAGCTGGGCCTGGATAAGCCGCTGTACGTGCAGTTTTTTATCTACTTCACTTCGCTGCTGCACGGCGATTTGGGCAACGCGTTGCTCACCGGGAGACCGGTGATTGACGATATCGTCCGCGTCTTCCCCGCCACCATCGAACTGGCCACCATGGCGATTATCGTCGGCGCGGGATTGGGCGTGCCGCTCGGCGTGCTGGCGGCGGCAAGACGGGGGAAATGGGCGGATTACGCGGTGCGCTTTATCAGCCTGGCCGGCTACTCCACGCCGATTTTCTGGGTCGGCATGATGGGGCTGCTGCTGTTTTACGCCTGGCTTAACTGGGTCGGCGGCGCCGGACGGGTGGATATGGCGTACGACGGCCTGGTGGAAAACCGCACCGGCCTGCTGTTGCTGGACGCCATGGTGGCGGGGGAGTGGGACGTTTTCCGCAGCGCGCTGAATCATCTGATATTGCCCGCCACCATTCTTGGCTTCCACTCGCTGGCCTATATCAGCCGTATGACGCGCAGCTTTATGCTGGCGCAGCTCTCGCAGGAGTACATCATTACCGCGCGGGTTAAGGGCCTGTCCGAATTCCGCGTCGTCTGGGGGCACGCGTTCCGCAATATTCTGGTGCAGCTGCTGACGGTGGTGGCGCTGGCCTACGGGTCGCTGCTGGAGGGCGCGGTGCTGATCGAAACGGTGTTCTCCTGGCCGGGTTTCGGCTCCTATCTCACCGGCAGCCTGCTATTGGGCGATATGAATGCGGTGATGGGGTGCGTCCTGCTGGTGGGGCTGATCTTCGTCAGCCTGAATCTGCTGTCGGACATGCTGTATCAAATCTTTGACCCGAGGACCAACGCATGAATATTTCCTCTGAGCCGCCGGTAGTCCGTGAATCGATGGTCCGCACGCCGCCGGAAAAGCGCGCGGGGCGTCTGCGGCTGCGCGGCGCGCGGCTGGCCGGTTTTCTGCTGCTGATGCTGCGCAATCCGCTGACGGCCATCGGCTCCGCCATTGTGCTGATGCTGATGCTGGTGGCGATTTTCGCGCCCTGGATCGCCACCCACGATCCGCTGGCGCAGGATCTGGCCAACGCGCTGCAGGCGCCGGGCGCCGCCCACTGGTTCGGCAGCGATGAGTTTGGCCGCGACGTCTTCAGCCGGCTGGTTTACGGTTCGCGCATTACGCTGTATATCGTGGCGCTGGTGTCGGTGACCGTCGGGCCGATCGGCCTGCTGCTGGGCGTGGTCGCCGGCTACTACGGCGGGGTGGTGGACACCGTGCTGATGCGGATTACCGATATTTTTATCTCGTTTCCCAGCCTGGTGCTGGCGCTGGCCTTTGTAGCGGCGCTCGGGCCGGGGCTGGAGCATGTGGTGATTGCCATTACGCTGACCGCCTGGCCGCCGATCGCCCGTCTGGCGCGGGCGGAAACCCTGTCGCTGCGGCACGCCGACTTTGTCTCCGCGGTGAAACTGCAGGGGGCTTCATCCCTTCGCATCCTGCTGCATCACATTGTGCCGCTATGCCTGCCGTCGGTGATTATCCGGATCACCATGAATATGGCGGGCATCATTCTCACCGCCGCCGGACTGGGCTTCCTGGGACTGGGGGCGCAGCCGCCCGATCCCGAATGGGGGGCGATGATTTCCGCCGGCCGGCGTTACATGATGGAGTGCTGGTGGCTGGTAACCATCCCGGGGCTGGCGATTCTGATTAACAGCCTGGCGTTCAACTTTCTTGGAGACGGCCTACGTGACATCCTCGATCCCAGAACTGAATAACCCCGCCTCCGGCGGCGCGCCGTTGCTGGACGTCGCCAATCTGCGGGTAAGCTTCGTCAACGGCGGCGCGGTGACGGATGCGGTGCGCGGCGTCTCCTTTTCGCTCGGCTGCGAAAAGCTGGCCATCGTCGGCGAGTCCGGCTCCGGCAAATCCACCGTCGGCCGCGCTCTGCTGCAACTGCACCCGCACAGCGCCCGTATCAGCGCCGATCGGATGCGTTTCGGCGACATCGATCTGCTGCGGGCGGATGAGGCGCGCATGCGTCAGATCCGCGGCAAGCGCATGTCGATGATTATGCAGGATCCCAAGTACTCGCTGAATCCGGTGGTGTGCGTGGGCGATCAGATCGCCGAGGCGTATCTGGCGCACCACAAGGTTTCCCGTCAGGAGGCGAAAGCCAGAGTGATGGCGATGCTGGAGGTGGTGCGCATCCGCCAGCCGGAACGGGTATACGGCCTCTATCCCCATGAGGTGTCGGGCGGGCAGGGGCAGCGCATTATGATCGCCATGATGCTGATCACCGAACCGGAAGTGGTGATTGCCGATGAGCCGACCTCGGCGCTGGACGTTTCCGTGCGTTTGCAGGTGCTGGCGATGCTCGACGATCTGGTGGGCCAACGAGGACTGGGACTGATTTTTATCAGCCATGATATCAATCTGGTGCGCAGCTTCTGCGATCGGGTGCTGGTGATGTACGCCGGGCGCGTGGTGGAGTCCATCGCCGCCGCCGAATTGGATAATGCGCGGCATCCCTATACCTGCGGCTTGCTGAATTCGCTGCCGGATATCGACCGTCCCAGAGCGCGCCTGCCGGTGATGAACCGAGATCCGGCCTGGATTAACGCCTAAGGAGCAGAAACGATGCATAACCGTCCCATGATTGAGGTGAACGATCTGAACCTCTGTTTCGGCCAGGGCAGCACGCTCAATCAGGTGCTGTACGATGTAAATCTTACCGTTAATGATGGCGCTATTTTCGGCCTGGTGGGGGAGTCCGGTTCGGGGAAAACCACGGTACTGAAATGTCTGGCCGGGTTGTTTAATCACTGGCAGGGCAACCTGCTGATTGAAGGTCAACCGCTGGCGCACCGTATCGATCGGGGGCGTTGCCGTCGGGTGCAGATGGTGTTCCAGGACCCCTATGGTTCGCTGCATCCCCGCCATACGGTGGAGTCGATACTGGAAGAACCTCTGTTGATCCATCGCTTTGCCGACCGCGACGACCGTATTGATACGCTGCTGGAAAAGGTGGGGCTGGGAACGCCGTTTCGCCGCCGCTATCCCCACCAGCTTTCCGGCGGGCAGCGTCAGCGCGTCGCCATCGCCCGGGCGCTGATCCTGGAGCCGCGGGTGCTGCTGCTGGATGAGCCCACCTCGGCGCTGGACGTCTCCGTGCAGGCGGAAATCCTCAATCTGCTGGCCGAGTTGCAGCAGCAGGAGAAATTGACCTATCTGCTGGTGACCCACGATCTGGGGGTGATTTCCCATCTGTGCCATAAGGTGGCGGTGATGCAATACGGCCGGATACTGGAAACGCTGGATATCGGCGACTTGACCCGCGATACGCCGAAAAATGCCTATACCACCATGCTGGTGGAGGCCAGCCGTCAGTACAGTCGCGATCTGGCGGTGCGTTCGGAACGAATGGGATGATTTATCGGCAGGGGCCGGCCGTTATGCCGGCCCCTGCTCAAGCTGGCGGTTAACGATTGGTTACGATGTGAATTCGCTACGTAAAAAAAGGTAAATCGGTGGCGTTGCAGGGGGCGGGTATTTACAATCATTACGCTTTCTGTAACCAGTCTTACCCACAAGGAATTCTCATGTTCAAACGTACTCTGGTTGCCGCGGCGGCCTTGATTTCACTTAGCGCTTTTTCCCCGCTGTTTGCCGCCACCGGCGCTACGCATGTGTTGCTGACCACCTCGGCAGGAAACATTGAGCTGGCATTGGATGAGCAAAAAGCCCCGGTTTCGGTGAAAAACTTTATTGAGTACGTGAATAACGGCTTTTATAACGGCACCACGTTTCATCGCGTGATCCCCGGTTTTATGATCCAGGGCGGCGGCTTTACCGATGATATGAAGCAGAAAGCGCCCAACCCGCCGATCAAAAACGAGGCGGATAACGGTTTGCGCAACCTGCGCGGCACCGTCGCCATGGCGCGTACCGCCGACAAGGACAGCGCCACCAGTCAGTTCTTTATCAACGTGGCGGACAACGCCTTTCTCGATCACGGCCAGCGCGATTTTGGCTACGCGGTCTTTGGCCGGGTGGTAAAAGGGATGGAGGTCGCGGATAAGATTTCCCAGGTGCAGACTGAAAACGTCGGCCCGTATCAGAACGTGCCGCTCAAACCCGTGGTTATCCAGTCAGCGAAGGTTCTGCCTTAATCTCTCTCTGATTGGCCGTGTAAAAACGGGCGAGTTTACCCAACTCGCCCGGATTAAATCAGCGCGTCGTCATTGACAGGCTGAGGCGGTCAATACGGCAAGGTTCTTGCCGACGCCGGCATAGTTCGCCAGTTTATTTTTTACGCACTGCGCGGTTACCGGCGAGTAGCTATAGGGGAGTGCGGGGAATGTGCCGGTGCTGGTCCAGCTATCGGCATTGACGTAGGCTTTGGAATCCTTGTCCCAGGTGATGCCGTAGGTGGTGAAATCGGCGGGTTTGGTAATGTTGTTGTTGCGCAGATCCCATGTGCCGAAATTCGAGCCATCGTAACGGGATGTCACCGGGTTTTTCGCATTCTCAAACCAGTTGCTTTCGATCAATGCGATGCCGTTCTGACGAACGTTCAGCCCTGAACTGGTGACGCCGGAATAGAGGTTGTTGTAGGCATGCACCTGACCGCCCCGCTGCAGCGGCAGCCGGGCGTTTACGTCGCTGTAGACGTTGTGGTGATAGGTGAGGTTGCGTCCGGTATCGCTGTTGCTGGAACCGCTTAGGCCGACCTTTTTGACGCCGTGAATGTAGTTGTAGGATACGGTGACGTTGGTCGACCCTTTTTTGATATCCACGGCGGATTCAAAGGTGGTATCGCCGTCCGGCGTGCCCTCGCACTCATGGTTTTTCGCGAAGATCTCGTTATGGTCGATCCAGACGTTCGGCGAGTCGTCGATGCGGATTGCATCGCCATCCTGGGCGCCTCCGGGCATATAACCCATGCGCATATTACGCACCACGACGTTGGACGACTTGGTGATCCAGATACCGAAGTTCGTTGAGGAACCATTGCTGCCGAGGATGGTAATGCCTTTGGTAAACTCCTTGATCTCCACGCCGCGCGCCGGTTTGCTCCATTGACCGCAGATATCGGCTTCCGCCGCCTTGATTAAGTCATCTTCATTGCCGTTATAGGTGATGACGACGGGGTAGGCGCCGCCTGACACTTTTTTACCGCTTGAGTCCAGACGCGCGGCCGCGATGATATCGACAATGTCCTGCATTGAACCGGCCGTTTTATTGACGGCTCCGGAAACGTTGCCGCCGTCGGTGGTGGCATAGCCGCCGGTATCGGCCGCCATCGCGTGTTGGCAGGCAAGAAATAACAGCCCGGCGGCGGCTGAAGGCAGTAGGTATTTCATAAGGATTATCTCCTGTTGGAATATAACTTCGTTAAGGCATTTCTCGTTCCATATGCCCAGGGTAATAAGGTTGGATTTTTTCGCTGAAAATGAAAGATCGGTTTTCAGTTTTATAAAAATCCGTATCAGTGTTATCACAAAAATAAAACAATACAATACCTTCAATTCAATGCGTCTTTTCAATAATCGAAAGGAAAGGCGGGTTTTATGAAAAGGTAATTTCCAATAAAAATCATGAATTTTATATTTATCATTTAATTATCAATAAGTTATATTTTAATTGTGGTTTTTTTGTTTCCATGGGTTTCTATTTTTACCAATATATTAATATAAGGTGGATTTATCTGAAAAATCCCCCCGACATCCGTATTAATAGGGGTTTTCTTAAAATAAATAAAAATACAATTTTATTGATCTATGTTAAAACACAACTTGATAAATCATGACTGCTTTTTATGTTGGCCGATATTACAAATAATAAATGCAGCCTGTTAATAAGACTATTTATATTTCCAGTAAATAATATATTTTAATAATAAATACCCTGCTCATTAACTGGCGGGTAAATCCGAGAGCTGCGTTGATGGTGATAGAAAAAAGCGTGAAGGCCGCTTCACGCTTTTTTGTTGTAGGGTAACGGAATGGTTTAACGGGTACCGTAAACCACAATCGTTTTACCATGTGCGGAGATCAGGTTCTGGTCTTCCAGCATTTTAAGAATACGGCCCACGGTTTCGCGTGAACAGCCAACGATTTGCCCAATTTCCTGACGGGTGATTTTTATTTGCATGCCATCCGGGTGAGTCATGGCATCGGGTTGTTTTGCCAGGTTCAGTAAGGTCTGAGCAATACGGCCGGTGACGTCGAGAAACGCCAGGTTACCGACTTTCTCTGAAGTAACCTGCAGTCTGCTGGCCATCTGCGCCGACAGGCGCATCAGAATATCGGGATTTACCTGAATCAACTGCCGGAACTTTTTATAAGAAATTTCAGCAACTTCACAAGCCGCTTTCGCCCGTACCCAGGCGCTGCGCTCCTGACCTTCTTCAAACAGGCCAAGTTCGCCGATAAAATCTCCCTGATTGAGATAAGAGAGAATCATTTCTTTGCCTTCTTCATCTTTGATCAGCACTGCGACAGAGCCTTTCACGATGTAGTAAAGCGTTTCTGCTTTTTCACCCTGGTGAATCAGGGTGCTCTTCGATGGATACTTGTGGATGTGACAATGAGAAAGGAACCATTCGAGAGTCGGGTCTGTTTGCGGTTTGCCGAGAACCATTCGCTATCATCCTCTGTTGTAATTCACTGCGCAAATCACAGGGCTCAGAGTTCCCTGTACGGCGTATTACTGCTAAACATTCAAAATTCGTGTAGGAAGAATGATGTCAGGGAATATACTGGAGCCTCTATCTGGCGACATCATCATCTCCCCGGTATCTGAGTTTGTCCAGAAAAGGCAGATTCTATTTTCGTTTGTAGCACAGCTTGAAGAACCTGTCTTGTGTTGTCTCGCTTCAGCATGATGAAGCTCTGGTTATAGCGTGTTTTTGTAAAGTAAGGATATAATTTTTCAAAAAATTTTTAGCGGAGGCGGCATGCAGGCTCGAGTGAAGTGGATTGAAGGCTTAACATTTCTTGGCGAATCAGCGTCCGGTCACCAGGTGCTGATGGACGGCGATTCGGGAGACAAAGCGCCAAGCCCGATGGAAATGGTGTTGATGTCGGTCGGCGGCTGCAGTGCGATTGACGTGGTGTCGATCCTGCAGAAAGGCCGTCATGACGTTGCGGACTGTGAGGTTAAGCTGACCTCGGAGCGGAGAACGGAAGCGCCGCGTCTGTTTACCCACATTAATCTGCATTTTATCGTAACGGGCACAGGGCTGACGGAGAAAGCGGTGGAGCGGGCGGTGGCGCTCTCCGCGGAGCGCTATTGCTCGGTGGCGCTGATGCTGGGTAAAGGCGTTGAGGTCACGCACAGTCATGAAGTCCGCATAACGGGGTAATCCTCGGCGTATCGGCCGCTGATGCCGCGCCGTGTTTTGCCGCGGCGGACTACTCGATTTTTTTTCCTTCCAGCAGGCGCTGCACCAGCGGCGCCATAATCAACTCCATCGCCAGCCCCATTTTCCCGCCGGGCACCACCAGGGTGTTGATATGGGAAATAAACGATCCCTGCAGCATGGCCAGCAGATAGGGGTAGTCAATATTATCCAGCCCCTGGAAATGAATCACCACGAAGCTTTCGTCCAGCGAAGGGATCGACTTGGCGGCGAACGGGTTGGAGGTATCAACGGTGGGAACGCGCTGGAAGTTGATGTGCGTGCGTGAAAACTGCGGCGTAATGTAGGTGATGTAGTCTTCCATGGAGCGCACCACCGAATCCATCACCGCTTCGCGCGAGTGCCCGCGCTCGTTCACATCGCGAATCAGTTTCTGAATCCATTCCAGGTTGACGATGGGCACTACGCCGACCAGCAAATCGACGTGTTGCGCCACATTGTGTCTATCGGTCACCACGCCGCCATGCAGGCCTTCATAAAACAGCACGTCGGTGGGTTCCGGCATCGGTTCCCACGGCGTAAACGTGCCGGGCACCTGGTTGTAGGGGATCGCTTCATCATAGGTGTGGAGGTATTTACGGGTTTTACCGCGCCCGTGGCGGCCATATTCGGTAAATGACTGTTCCAGCAGGCTGAAATCATTGGCCTCCGGGCCGAAATAGCTGATATGACGCCCGAGATCCCGCGCCTTACGTATTTCCATATCCATTTCCGGGCGGGTATAGCGATGGAAGCTGTCTCCTTCAAGCTGGGCTGCGCGCATGTTTAACTGCTGGAAAATCTTGTGGAATGCCTGGCTGGTCGTTGTGGTTCCCGCTCCGCTGGAGCCGGTAACCGCAATAATCGGATGCTGATGTGACATAAGGCGCTTCACTCCATGATGGTGACGTTTGCTGCGGGGCTTGCCGGGAAACGTCATCAAAAAAGACAAGGTTTCAGACTGCAGAAGAGGTTTTTATCATTGTTAGCACGGTTGCCGATAGCGATGCATCCTCTTTTTTGGCTTTTGCGGCGTTCAGCGCGGGTGATACTCGCCGGCATTAAACTGGCCGCGGGGCATGATGTTGATGGTTTCATGCAGTTCCGACCACACCAGAACCACTTCGCCGGACTCCAGTTGGCGGCGCACGTCGGCGACCTTTTGCGCCAGCGTGCGCTCCTGTTCGCCGTAATCCGTGCCTTCGCGCAGCACGAAAGATTCGATGAGATTGCCCAATGTTTCAGGATCGAGTTGTTGCCAGGGAATGATCACGATATTTGTCCAGAAAAAGTATTGTACGATCAATAACGCACTGTTAGCTTCTAGCTTCAATACTGCCGGTTGACAAGCTATTGGCTACCAATAGTCAATTCATTACCAACTATACTGCAAGAATACCTGGGGTGAGGGGCACCCGTTACATGGAACTAGGTCTGTTTTTGTCGATGCTGGGTTTTCTGTGGGTGGCGGCGATCACTCCGGGGCCGAACAATATGCTATTGACCACCTCTGGCGCCAACTTCGGTTTTTATCGCTCCCTGTGGTTAATGCTCGGCATCATGCTGGGTATGCAGAGTATTTTACTACTGGTGGCGTTTGGCGTCGGCGGCCTGCTGCTGGTCTATCCTTCGCTGCATTTCACCCTCAAGGTGCTCGGCAGTTTGTATCTGCTGTGGCTAGCGTGGAAAATCGCCACCGCCGCCTATGAAAGGCTGGAAACGACGGCTGCGCCGTCGCGGCCTATCCGGCTTTATCAGGGATGGCTGCTGCAGTTTCTCAATCCCAAGGCCTGGCTGATGGCGCTGGGGGCCGTCGCCAGCTTCAGTCTGGCGGGGCAGGAGTACAGGCACTCGGTGGCGGCGATAAGCGTCGGCATTGTACTGGTGAATCTGGTTTCCGGCGTGATATGGCTCGGCTTCGGTACGCTGATCGGCCGACTGTTGCGCAGTAAAAAAGCCTGGATTATCTTCAACGTATCCATGGGCGTGCTGACGGCGGCCTGCGTACTGCTGATTTGGCATTAGCGGCGCGGGCGATAATCGGCGCATCGGCCCGCGCCGGCGGTGACTTAAGCGGAGAGCGAGCGGTTCATCTGCTCTAGCTGCTCCTGCGCGTCGAGCCAGGCCATCTCCGTTTCTTCCAGCCGCGCCTTGACCTGCGTCTGCTGCTGCAGGCACGCCGTAAGCTCGGCTTTGCGGACGATATCATACAGCTCGCCGTCCGCCAGCCGCGCCTCAACGGCCGCCAGTTCGGCGCCCAGCTTTTCCATCTGCTGTTCAAGCCGGGTGATTTGCTTACGCAGCGGCTGCGTTTGCGTTCTCAGTTCGGCTTCGCGCCGCTTCTGGTCTTTTCTGGCCTGCGCGCTGTTGGCGGCGTTCTCTTTCGGCGCGTCATCGGCGTCGCCGCTTTGACGCTGCCGGTCCACCAGCCACTGTTGGTAATCCTCCAAATCGCCGTCAAAAGGCTCGACCCTGCGGTCGTGCACTAGATAGAGATCGTCGGTGGTGGAGCGGATCAGGTGTCTGTCGTGCGATACCACCACCAGCGCGCCTTCAAAATCGATCAGCGCTTCCGTCAGCGCCTGGCGCATATCGAGATCCAGGTGGTTGGTGGGTTCGTCGAGCAGCAACAGGTTCGGACGCTGCCAGACGATAAGCGCCAGCACCAGCCGGGCTTTTTCTCCCCCGGAGAAGCGGGCGGTGATTTCCGTCACCTTGTCGCCGCGAAAACCGAAGCCGCCAAGGTAATCGCGCAGCTGCTGTTCCGTTTCCCGTTCCGCCAAACGCACCAGGTGTTGTAACGGCGACTCGTCGGCGCGCAGAAACTCCAGCTGATGCTGGGCGAAGTAGCCCAGCTTTACCCCTTTGGCCAGGCCGATCTCGCCTTGCAGGGGAGCAAGGGTTCCCGCCAGCAGCTTAATCAGCGTGGATTTACCGGCGCCGTTGTGCCCCAGCAGGCCGATGCGCGAGCCGGGCACCAGATTCAGTTTGATCGACTCCAGAATCAGCTTATCGTCGTAGCCGGCGCTGACCTTCTCCATTTTCAGCAGCGGATTCGGCAGCGACTCCGGGGGACGAAAGCTGAAACGGAAAGGGTTGTCCACGTGCGCGGGGGCGAGCATCTCCATTCGCTCCAGCATTTTTATCCGGCTTTGCGCCTGCTTGGCCTTGGTCGCCTTGGCCCGGAAGCGGTCGATGTAGTGTTGCAGATGGGCGACGCGCTCCTGCTGATGTTCATACAGCGACTGCTGCTGCGCCAGCCGGGTGGCCCTCTGCTGCTCAAACGAGGTGTAGTTGCCGGTGTATTCGTTCAGCGTCTGCTGCTCGATATGCAATATTTTATTGACGATGGGATCGAGAAAATCGCGGTCGTGCGAAATCAGCACCAGCGTTCCGGGATAGCTTTTCAGCCACTTCTCCAGCCAGATCACCGCGTCCAGATCGAGGTGGTTGGTGGGTTCGTCGAGCAGCAGCAGATCGGAACGGCAGATTAACGCCTGCGCCAGATTGAGACGCATGCGCCAGCCGCCGGAAAAGGCGCTGACCGGCTGCCGGAGCTGATCCTGCGTGAAGCCGAGGCCGTGCAGCAAACTTGACGCTCTGGCCTGGATGGTCCAGGCCTGGATGGCGTCCAGCTTGCCGTGCAGGGTCGCAATGGCGTGGCCGTCGTTGCTGGCGTTGGCGGCGTGCAGTTCGGCTTCCAACTGGCGAAATTCGCGATCGCCGTCGATAACGTAGTCAAGCGCCGGCATGTCCAGCGCCGGCGTTTCCTGGTTCACCCAGGCCAGCGCCCAGCCCTGTGGGAAGGTCGCGCTGCCGCCGTCGGCGCTGATTTCATCTTTCAGTAATGCCAGCAGGGTAGATTTACCACAGCCGTTCTTGCCCACCAGACCGACTTTCTGGCCGGGGTTGATGGTGGCCGTGGCGTTATCCAGCAGAACATGTACACCACGTCGAATTTGCAGCGAAGAGAAAACAATCATAAAGCGCCGTATGTTCAGAGTATGTTAAATTATGGACCTGATATCAGGACCGAGGCGTCCTGTTTTTAGTCGTAGCGCTGCATGGTAACGGAAAACGACAACCATGACGACGCTTTGGAGGGGAATGATGTCGCAGCCACCCAGGATTTTGCTGCTGTATGCCCATCCGGAATCACAGGACTCGGTGGCGAACCGGGTTTTACTGCAACCGGCACAACGGCTGGATAATGTCACCGTACACGATCTGTACGCGCACTATCCTGATTTCTTTATCGATATTTACCATGAGCAACAGCTGCTGCGCGAGCATCAGGTGATTGTATTCCAGCATCCGCTATATACCTACAGCTGCCCGGCGCTATTGAAAGAGTGGCTCGACCGGGTGCTGTCGCGCGGCTTCGCCAATGGGATCGGCGGCAATGCGCTGGCGGGAAAACACTGGCGTTCGGTCATTACCACCGGCGAGCCGGAGGAAGCCTATCGGCCCGGCGGCGACAACCTCTATTCCATGGACGATCTGCTGCGTCCGTTTGAAATGACCGCCGCCCTGTGCCGTATGCTCTGGATAAAGCCGATGATGGTTTACTGGGCGCGCCGTCTGCAGCCGGATGTCTTGTCCGGCCATGCCCGCGCCTATGGCGAATGGCTGGCGTCGCCTTTCGAAAAAGAGGCGCGCTGATATGGAGAGTTCCGCATTACTCATCGCCTGCGTGCTGTTTTTATTTCCGTCGGCATGGCGCTGAACCTGGGGATTCTCTACACCCACATTATCAAGGTGCTGATTGCGGTATTGGCGCTGGTGGCGGTCAAAGGCGCGGTGTTATACGTTTTGGCGCGCATCAACCGCATGCGCCGTGCCGAGCGTTTGCAGTTTGCCGGCGTATTGAGTCAAGGCGGCGAGTTCGCGTTTGTGCTGTTTTCGGCAGCTGCGGCATACAACGTCCTGCAGGGCGATCAACTGCCGCTGCTGTTGGTGACGGTAACGCTGTCGATGATGACCACGCCGCTGTTGATGCAGTTTATCGACCGGATTCTGGCGCGCCGTTATAATCAGCGGGACGCTTCCGACGAGCAGCCCTATGTCGCCGACGATGAGCCGCAGGTTATCGTGGTGGGATTCGGGCGCTTCGGGCAGGTCGTCGGCCGTTTGCTGATGGCCAATAAAATGCGCATTACCGTATTGGAACACGATATCAGCGTCGTCAGCCTGATGAGAAGCTATGGTTATAAAGTATACTATGGCGATGCGACGGAACTGGAGTTACTGCGCGCGGCGGGGGCGGCAAAGGCGCAGTCGATCGTTATTACCTGCAATGCGCCGGAAGATGCCATGGAAATTGTGCATCTGTGTCAGCAGCATTTTCCGCATCTGGAAATTCTGGCGCGGGCGCGGGGACGGGTCGAGGCGCATGAGCTGTTGCAGGCCGGCGTGGCGCATTTCTCGCGCGAAACCTTCTCCAGCGCGCTGGAGTTGGGACGCAAAGCGCTGATGTCGCTGGGAATGCATCCTCATCAGGCATTTCGCGCCCAGCAGCATTTCCGGCGTCTGGATATGCGCATGCTGCGCGAACTGATGCCGCAGTTGCACGGCGACGTCGCGCAGGTATCCCGCGTCAAGGAGGCGCGTCGCGAACTGGAAGATATTTTCCAGCGGGAAGTGCAGCGTGAACGGCGCCGCCCTGACGATTGGGATGAAGTGGAATAAGCGGAACGATAGGTCACGAAATATGCGTAAACGATTTATTGCCGGGGCGGTGTGCCCCGAATGTCAGGCGCTGGATACGCTGGCTGTCGGGCGTGAAGACCAGACGGAAGTCGTGACCTGCGTAAAATGCGGTTACCGCCAAAGCCGGTCGGAGGCCTCGCCGGCAGTTCCGCAACGGCCGGACCGCAACATCATCGGCATTTTTCATCCTGATTGAGGCCGCGGTGGCGTTTGCCGTCGGGCCGTCATGGGCAACGTGAAAAAACCTCCCTGAGACGGTACACAGGGATTTTTTTCAGCTACAATTTGCGCCAGTTTGATTTCCAACGGTAGGAGATATCATGAAAGTAGCAAAAGATCTGGTGGTCAGCCTGGCCTACCAGGTACGTACAGAAGACGGTGTATTGGTCGATGAGTCTCCGGTGAGTGCGCCGCTGGACTATCTGCATGGTCACGGTTCGTTGATTTCCGGTCTGGAAAATGCATTGGACGGCCGCGCCGTGGGCGACCGTTTTGACGTAAATATCGCCTCGAACGACGCTTACGGTAATTACGATGAAAACCTGGTTCAGCGCGTACCCAAAGATGTCTTTATGGGCGTGGACGAACTGCAGGTCGGCATGCGTTTCCTGGCTGAAACCGACCAGGGTCCGGTGCCGGTTGAAATTACCGAAGTGGAAGACGACCACGTCGTGGTTGACGGCAACCATATGCTGGCGGGCCAGAACCTGAGCTTTAACGTTGAGGTTATCGCCATTCGCGAAGCCACCGAAGAGGAACTGGCCCACGGCCACGTTCACGGTGAGCACGATCATGAGCACGGCGACGGTTGCTGCGGCGGCCATGGCCACGATCACGACCACGAACACGGTAAAGGCGGTTGCGGCGGCCACGGCGGATGCGGTTGCCACTAATCCGCCCGGGCTGAGGCGGTCGCTTGCGCAGCGAATCGTCGGTAATAACATCAGGGCAGAGCGCGTTCGCTTCTGCCCTGATGCGTTTTATGCCTGTCCGAGCGGTTTCATATAGCGCAAGCAGGAAGATCAGTAGTGCGGCGGCGGCGTTTCTTCCGACTGCGGCGCGATTAGCGAGGTTTGCTGGGTGCGTAACCTCTCCGTCAACAGGCGTACCTGCTCGCGTAGCCGGCTAATTTCCCGCTCGTGCTGAATAAGCGTCTGGTTCAGCTCTTCTATCGCCAGTTCCTGAAAAGCCTGACGGCTTTCCAGTAGTTCGAGCCGTTCTTCAAGCAAAGACGATGACATTGGTTTTCTCCTCATACTGCTTACAGCCTATTCCCGGTAAGTTTGTCAGAAAGCAGAAACTTCTGGTAGTAAAAACGGTCGGAGTAGGGCGCAATAAGCGATCTGAGGATTTTTTACTCACGCTATTTCTGAAGCTCGCCTTTCGGACTATGGGGTCCGGCCGTGGAGAGCGGCGTTAAAAAACGATGAAATGTTTTTTATCAAAGGATTGTCGCGCGCGCCGTTGTGTTGTCTTCGTGCGCGCAGTTATAGTAGTCGCGAATTTATTTTTAATGATTGCTGGAGCATATTGTTCCAGATGCTGGAGAAATGGATGAAATCACTGTTTAAAGTAACGCTGTTAGCAACGACGATGGCTCTGACTCTGAACGCTGGCCAGGCTCTGGCGGCGGATGCGACCACAGCAACCAAATTCAAGAGTGATGAACAGGCCGCCGCTTATGCGTTAGGCGCATCGCTGGGGCGTTATATGGATAACTCCCTTAAAGAACAAGAAAAACTGGGAATCAAGCTGGACAAGGATCAACTGATTGCCGGCGTTCAGGATGCGTTTGCCGATAAGAGCAAACTGACTGACGAAGAGATCGAAAAAACGCTGCAAGGCTTTGAAGGCCGGGTAAAAGCGGCTGCTGAAACCAAGATGAAGCAGGACGCCAAAGACAACGCGGATAAAGGCACCAAATATCGTGATACCTTTGCCAAAGAAAAAGGCGTGAAGAAAACCGAATCCGGTCTGCTGTATCAGGTTGAGAAAAACGGCAGCGGCAATGCGCCGAAAGACAGCGACACCGTGGTCGTCAACTACAAAGGCACCCTGGTTGACGGCAGCGAGTTTGATAACTCCTACAAGCGCGGCGAACCGCTCTCTTTCCGTCTTGACGGGGTGATCCCCGGCTGGACGGAAGGCCTGAAGCACGTCAAGAAGGGCGGTAAAATCAAGCTGGTCATTCCTCCTACGCTGGCTTACGGCGAAACCGGCGTTCCGGGAATTCCGGCCAACTCCACGCTGGTGTTTGACGTGGAGCTGCTGGATATCAAATCCGAAGCCGATGTGAAAGCCGCCGACGCGGCCAAAGCGGAAAAACCTGCCGCCGCGGAAAAAAACGCGCAATAATTCATCAATCATCGATGATGAGGTATCGACCGCGGGTTATGCGCCCGCGGTTTTTTTTCCGTTCAATAAAGATGAGTAAGTTCACCGTTCAGAAACGAAACCGTTAATTTCAGGGACGATTGAGTGGACATTTGCTAGACTGTGTCTCCGGTCAATACAATAAATAGAACACGTTGAGGGTGGTGTCTGCCATGTCTAATTCGCTTGTGTCTGGCGAATCTTATGACCTTGATTTGCTGGATGAACGTCCGTTCAGTCAGACGGATTACGAGATCCTGAAATCGTATGAAGCGGTGGTCGATGGGTTGGCCATGTTGATTGGTGAGCACTGCGAGATTGTGCTGCATTCCCTTGAGGATCTTAAATGTTCCGCGGTGCGTATCGCCAATGGCGAACATACCGGCAGAAAAATCGGCTCGCCGATTACCGATCTTGCGCTACGAATGCTGCACGATATGGCCGGAGAGGACAGCAGCGTATCGAAAGCCTACTTCACCCGGGCGAAAAGCGGCGTGCTGATGAAGTCGGTCACCATTGCCATTCGTAATCGCGATCAGCGCGTGATTGGGTTGCTGTGCATTAATATGAATCTGGATGTGCCTTTTTCGCAGATAGTACGGACCTTTATTCCCCCTGAAACGCACGAAATCGCCTCATCGGTAAACTTTGCTTCGTCGGTGGACGATCTGGTGGCGCAGACGCTGGAGTTTTCCATTGAAGAAGTCAATGCGGACCGCAATGTGTCCAACAATGCGAAAAACCGCCAGATTGTACTGAGCCTGTATGAGAAAGGGATCTTCGATATTAAGGATGCGATTAATCAGGTCGCCGAGCGCCTTAATATCTCCAAACACACCGTGTATCTCTATATCCGCCAGTTTAAAAGCGGCGACTTCAGCGGGCACTAACGCAGATGCTGAGCTATTGCCTGCTGGTCACCGGCCCCGCCTATGGCACGCAGCAAGCGAGCAGCGCGTTGCAGTTCGCTCAGGCCGTACTGGATAAAGGCCACCGCCTGGCAAGCGTTTTCTTCTATCGCGAGGGCGTGCTGAACGCCAATCAGCTTACCTCGCCGGCGAACGACGAGTTTGATCTGGTGCGCGCCTGGCAGCGTCTGGGGCAGGAACATCAGGTGGCGCTAAATGTCTGTGTCGCCGCCGCGTTGCGCCGCGGGGTGACCGATCGGCAACAGGCTGAACAGCTAAAATTGGGGGCGGCGAACCTGCAGGACGGCTTTATCCTGAGCGGTCTTGGCGAACTGGCCCAGTCGGTTTTGAGCTGCGATCGGGTGATCCACTTTTAATCGGATTTTAAGGCAGAGTCATGAAGCGAATCGCTTTTGTTTTTACTCACTCGCCGCACGGCAATGCCTCCGGTCGGGAAGGATTGGACGCGCTCCTTGCGATGTCCGCGCTGACCGAGGATATTGGCGTGTTTTTTATCGGCGACGGTGTATTGCAATTGCTGCCGGGGCAGCAGCCGGAAAAGATTCTGATGCGCGACTATATCGCCACCTTTGGCGTGCTGCCGCTGTATGACATCGAGCACTGCTATGCCTGTGCCGAATCTCTCCGGCAACGGGGTATTGCTCTGGATACCGATTGGGTTGTGGATGTGGCGCTTCTGTCTCCCGAGGAATTAAGACAGCGGCTGGCGGATTACCATTCCATCCTCTCATTTTAGCGGCGAGCGTTTCTATTTATGCTACACACTCTTTCCCATTCCCCTTATCACTGCGACATTGATGCGCTGCTGCGTTGTCTGAGTCCGGGAGACGCATTGGTGCTGTTGCAGGACGGCGTTATCGCCGCGCTGGCGAATAGCGAAACGGCAAGCCGTCTCCTTGAGGCGTCTATCCCTTTGTATGTTTTGCAAAACGATGCCGACGCCAGGGGCGTGACTGCGCAAATTTCAAACAATTTTTCATTGATTAGCTATACTCAATTTGTTCAACTGACGGTGCAATACCCGCAACAGCTGGCGTGGTAACGCTGAATTTTTGTATATTTCTTGACTCCTTCCACCGCCAGCCCTAAAATTCTGCGTCCTCATACTTTGCCCTGCGCAGGTACGAGGCGTTTTATCACGTGTTTACGAAGCAAAAACCAGGAGCTTTTTGAATGGCAACAATTAACCAGCTGGTACGCAAGCCACGCGCCCTGAAGGTTGTTAAAAGCAACGTTCCGGCGCTGGAAGCATGCCCGCAGAAACGTGGCGTATGTACTCGCGTATATACCACCACCCCGAAAAAACCGAACTCCGCGCTGCGTAAAGTATGCCGTGTTCGTTTAACCAACGGTTTTGAAGTCACCTCCTATATCGGTGGTGAAGGTCACAATCTGCAGGAGCACTCCGTGATCCTGATCCGTGGCGGTCGTGTTAAAGACCTGCCAGGTGTGCGTTACCACACCGTTCGTGGCGCGCTGGACTGCTCAGGTGTTAAAGACCGTAAGCAATCCCGCTCCAAATACGGCGTGAAGAAGCCAAAGGCTTAATGGTTCTCCGTTAAGTAAGGCCAAACGTTTTAACTTAAATGTCAAACTAAACTCGTAGAGTTTTGGACAATCCTGAATTAACAACGGAGTATTTCCATGCCACGTCGTCGCGTCATTGGTCAGCGTAAAATCCTGCCGGATCCTAAGTTCGGATCAGAGCTGTTGGCCAAATTTGTAAATATCCTGATGGTAGATGGTAAAAAATCTACCGCCGAAGCGATTGTCTATACCGCGCTAGAGACCCTGGCTCAGCGTTCTGGTAAAGATCATCTGGAAGCTTTTGAAGTAGCGCTGGACAACGTGCGCCCGACTGTCGAAGTCAAGTCGCGTCGCGTTGGCGGTTCTACTTATCAGGTGCCGGTTGAAGTCCGTCCGGTTCGCCGCAATGCCCTGGCAATGCGTTGGATCGTTGAAGCTGCTCGTAAACGCGGTGATAAATCCATGGCTTTGCGCCTGGCGAACGAACTTTCTGATGCAGCAGAAAACAAAGGCACTGCTGTTAAGAAACGTGAAGACGTTCACCGTATGGCTGAAGCCAACAAGGCGTTCGCTCACTACCGTTGGTAATCCCTTCGCTGTAGTTATGCTAATCAGGCGGGCGCTTCAGAAAGCCAGCCCGTCTGGATTAACTGACATTGAACGCCCTAGGATATAGAGGAAACAAATGGCTCGTACAACACCCATTGCACGCTACCGTAATATCGGTATCAGTGCACACATCGACGCCGGTAAAACCACCACGACAGAACGTATTCTGTTCTACACCGGTGTAAACCACAAAATCGGTGAAGTTCATGACGGCGCGGCCACCATGGACTGGATGGCGCAGGAGCAGGAGCGTGGCATCACCATCACCTCCGCTGCGACTACCGCATTCTGGTCTGGTATGGCTAAACAGTTTGAGCCGCACCGCGTTAATATCATCGACACCCCGGGACACGTTGACTTCACTATCGAAGTAGAACGTTCCATGCGTGTTCTTGACGGCGCAGTAATGGTTTACTGTGCGGTCGGTGGTGTTCAGCCGCAGTCTGAAACGGTATGGCGTCAGGCTAACAAATACAAAGTTCCGCGTATTGCGTTCGTTAACAAAATGGACCGCATGGGCGCGAACTTCCTGAAAGTCGTAGGCCAGATCAAAACTCGTCTGGGCGCGAACCCTGTTCCGCTGCAGCTGGCTATCGGTGCGGAAGAGCATTTCACCGGCGTTGTCGACCTGGTGAAAATGAAAGCCATCAACTGGAATGACGCCGATCAGGGCGTGACCTTCACCTATGAAGAGATTCCGGATGATATGCAGGATCTGGCTGAAGAATGGCACCAGAACCTGGTTGAGTCCGCGGCTGAAGCTTCTGAAGAGCTGATGGACAAATACCTCGGCGGCGAAGAGCTGACCGAAGAAGAGATCAAGAAAGCGTTGCGTCAGCGCGTGCTGAACAACGAAATCATTCTGGTTACCTGTGGTTCCGCGTTCAAGAACAAAGGCGTACAGGCAATGCTGGATGCGGTTGTCGAGTATCTGCCGGCACCGACCGACGTTCCCGCAATCAACGGTATTCTGGACGACGGTAAAGATACCCCGGCGGTTCGTCACTCCGACGACAAAGAGCCGTTCTCTGCGCTGGCGTTCAAAATCGCCACCGACCCGTTCGTGGGTAACCTGACCTTCTTCCGCGTGTACTCTGGCGTGGTTAACTCAGGTGACACGGTGCTGAACTCGGTGAAATCTGCGCGTGAGCGTTTTGGCCGTATCGTTCAGATGCACGCCAACAAACGTGAAGAGATCAAAGAAGTTCGCGCGGGCGATATCGCTGCGGCAATCGGCCTGAAAGACGTGACCACCGGGGATACCCTGTGCGATCCGAACGCGCCGATCATTCTGGAGCGTATGGAATTCCCTGAGCCGGTTATCTCCATCGCGGTTGAACCGAAAACCAAAGCCGACCAGGAAAAAATGGGTCTGGCTCTGGGCCGTCTGGCGAAGGAAGATCCGTCTTTCCGCGTATGGACTGACGAAGAATCCAACCAGACCATCATCGCCGGTATGGGCGAACTGCACCTGGAAATCATCGTTGACCGTATGAAACGCGAGTTCAACGTTGAAGCGAACATCGGTAAACCGCAGGTTGCCTACCGTGAAACCATTCGCGATACCGTTAAGGATATCGAAGGGAAACACGCCAAGCAGTCTGGTGGTCGCGGTCAGTACGGTCACGTGGTGATCGACCTGTCTCCGCTGGAACCAGGTGGCCCGGGTTACACCTTCACCAACGATATCAAAGGCGGCGTGATTCCTGGCGAATACATCCCTGCCGTTGATAAAGGTATTCAGGAACAGCTTAAAGCCGGTCCTCTGGCGGGTTACCCGGTGGTTGATATCGCGGTGCGTCTGCACTTCGGTTCTTACCACGACGTCGACTCCTCGGAACTGGCGTTTAAACTGGCTGCTTCACTGGCATTTAAAGATGGCTTTAAAAAAGCAAAACCTGTTCTGCTTGAGCCGATTATGAAGGTTGAAGTTGAAACCCCTGAAGATTACATGGGCGACGTAATCGGTGACCTTAACCGTCGCCGCGGTATCATCGAAGGTATGGAAGATACCGCAACCGGCAAGACCGTTCGTGCACAGGTTCCGTTGTCTGAAATGTTTGGTTATGCTACCGATCTGCGTTCGCAGACTCAAGGCCGCGCTTCATACTCCATGGAGTTCCTGAAGTACGCTGAAGCGCCGAACAACGTAGCTCAGGCCGTTATTGAAGCCCGTGGTAAATAATCCGGGTTTAACAACACATTGATCCGTGCTCTCTCCATAGGGGGGAGCATTAGAGTTAAGGAATATCGCCGTGTCTAAAGAAAAATTTGAACGTACAAAACCCCACGTTAACGTCGGTACTATCGGCCACGTTGACCATGGTAAAACAACGCTGACCGCAGCTATCACCACCGTGCTGGCTAAAACCTACGGCGGTAGCGCCCGCGCATTCGATCAGATCGATAACGCGCCGGAAGAAAAAGCCCGTGGTATCACCATCAACACCTCTCACGTTGAATACGATACCCCGACTCGCCACTACGCGCACGTTGACTGCCCGGGACACGCCGACTATGTGAAAAACATGATCACCGGCGCCGCGCAGATGGACGGCGCGATCCTGGTTGTTGCCGCGACTGACGGCCCGATGCCGCAGACCCGCGAGCACATCCTGCTGGGCCGCCAGGTTGGCGTTCCTTACATCATCGTGTTCCTGAACAAATGCGACATGGTTGATGATGAAGAGCTGCTGGAACTGGTTGAGATGGAAGTGCGCGAGCTGTTGTCTCAGTACGACTTCCCGGGTGATGACACCCCTGTCATCCGCGGCTCCGCGCTCAAAGCGCTGGAAGGCGATGCCGAGTGGGAAGCAAAAATCATCGAACTGGCCGGTCATCTGGATACTTACATCCCGGAACCTGAACGTGCCATCGACAAGCCGTTCCTGCTGCCTATCGAAGACGTATTCTCCATTTCCGGTCGCGGTACCGTTGTTACCGGTCGTGTAGAGCGCGGCATCGTAAAAGTCGGTGAAGAAGTTGAAATCGTGGGCATCAAAGACACCACGAAAACTACCTGTACCGGCGTTGAAATGTTCCGCAAACTGCTGGACGAAGGCCGTGCGGGTGAGAACGTCGGCGTTCTGCTGCGTGGTACTAAACGTGATGACGTTGAGCGTGGTCAGGTACTGGCTAAACCAGGTTCTATCAAACCTCACACTCAGTTCGAGTCTGAAGTTTATATCCTGTCCAAAGACGAAGGCGGCCGTCATACTCCGTTCTTCAAAGGCTACCGTCCGCAGTTCTACTTCCGTACCACTGACGTGACGGGCACCATCGAACTGCCGGAAGGCGTGGAAATGGTTATGCCGGGCGACAACATCAAGATGGTGGTAAACCTGATTGCGCCAATCGCGATGGACGACGGTCTGCGTTTCGCCATCCGTGAAGGCGGCCGTACCGTAGGCGCGGGCGTTGTTGCTAAAGTTATCGCTTAATCGCTGATAGACTAAAAGCATAAAAAAGGCACTTCGGTGCCTTTTTTTATGGCGGGCATCCTGTCCGCCATCCTCCGGCTCGCCGCCAGCGGCATTTTTTATGCCCGCATTAGTAAATGTAAATTGAAATAAAAACCATTCCCATTTACACTGCGTGGGCTGTTTAAAAATCGTCGGGAGCGGTTTAGATGTCGCCTACGGCGGCTGTGGGGTCATAAGGGATAACCCGCCATAACATGAGTTACTCCGGTATGTATGTCTGTTTGTGTAATGCTATCTCCGATAAAGCGATCCGTAACGCGGTACGTCAATACCAGCCCCAGTCTATGCAGCAGTTGCGCAAATTGGTTCCCATCGGAACGGAATGCGGCAAATGTATTCGCCAGGCTAGGGTGATTCTTGAGGATGAACAAGCCAAAGTCCCTGATATGTATGAAGTAGCATAAAATGTAAGGTCTTTTTTTGACTCTCTGTTTACCGGTTCTACACTTTAAGAACTGGAGCGGAGGAGTATGTCATGAAAGGCGATAAAAAAGTCATTACGTATCTGAACAAGTTATTGGGCAATGAGCTGGTCGCAATCAACCAATATTTTCTGCATGCCCGAATGTTTAAAAACTGGGGGCTGACCCGTCTCAACGATCACGAGTATCATGAGTCTATCGACGAAATGAAACACGCCGATCGCTATATTGAACGAATCCTGTTTCTCGAAGGTATTCCCAATCTGCAAGATCTGGGGAAACTTAACATCGGCGAAGATGTTGAAGAGATTTTTCGTTCCGATCTGCAACTGGAGCTGGATGGCGCGCAGGACTTGCGTGAAGCCATTGCCTACTCGGACTCGGTGCATGATTATGTCAGCAGGGATATACTGATAGAAATTCTGGCTGACGAAGAAGGGCATATCGATTGGTTGGAAACCGAGCTGGATCTGATATCCCGTCTCGGCATACAAAACTATCTACAGAGCCAGCTTAAAGTGCAATAGCCCGCCGTTAGCGTTATCTATCCCGCGGCCGGATAGTTTGTGCATGCTCCGGCCGCTGTTTAAAATCATTTCACCCCACCTGTTGCTTCCTGAGCCAATTTGCGTATAATGCGCGGGCTTACCGAATCCAGGTAAGTCTGATTGCTAGTAAATCAGAAGGCTATCTGATTAGCCAAAACAATACTCCCGATATGGGGGTTATGTACTAACGATTACACTCCCCCATCAATCGAAATGGGTGCGAGGAGTAATTATTTACGTTTATAAATAATTGGAGCTCTGGTCTCATGCAGAACCAAAGAATCCGTATCCGCCTGAAAGCGTTTGATCATCGTCTGATCGATCAATCAACTGCGGAAATCGTCGAGACTGCCAAGCGCACTGGTGCGCAAGTCCGCGGTCCGATCCCGCTGCCGACCCGCAAAGAGCGTTTCACCGTTCTGATCTCTCCGCACGTAAATAAAGATGCGCGCGATCAGTACGAGATTCGCACTCACAAGCGTCTGGTTGACATCGTTGAGCCAACCGAGAAAACCGTTGATGCTCTGATGCGTCTGGATCTGGCTGCCGGTGTAGACGTGCAGATCAGCCTGGGTTAATCAGGTCATTGAGCGATTGAGAGGTTGAAACAATGATTGGTTTAGTCGGTAAAAAAGTGGGCATGACCCGTATCTTCACTGAAGATGGCGTATCTATCCCCGTAACCGTTATCGAAATTGAAGCAAACCGCGTGACTCAGGTTAAAGACCTGGCTAACGACGGTTACCGCGCTGTGCAGGTGACTACCGGTGTTAAAAAAGCAAACCGCGTTACCAAACCAGAAGCGGGTCACTTTGCTAAAGCTGGCGTAGAAGCCGGCCGTACCCTGCGTGAGTTCCGTCTTGCAGAAGGCGAAGAGTTCACCATAGGTCAAAGCATCAGTGTTGAAATTTTCGCAGACGTTAAAAAAGTAGACGTTACTGGTACATCCAAAGGTAAGGGTTTTGCCGGCACGGTTAAGCGCTGGAACTTCCGTACCCAGGATGCGACCCACGGTAACTCCTTGTCTCACCGCGTTCCGGGTTCCATCGGTCAGAACCAGACTCCGGGCAAAGTGTTCAAAGGCAAGAAAATGGCAGGCCAACTGGGTAACGAACGCGTAACCGTTCAGAGCCTGGATGTAGTGCGTGTTGACGCTGAGCGCAACCTGCTGCTGGTTAAGGGTGCTGTTCCGGGTGCAACCGGTGGCGACCTGATCGTTAAACCAGCTGTGAAGGCGTGAGGAGATAGCAATGGAATTAGTATTGAAAGACGCGCAAAGCGCGCTGACTGTTTCCGAAACTACCTTCGGTCGTGATTTCAACGAAGCGCTGGTACACCAGGTTGTTGTTGCTTATGCAGCAGGTGCCCGTCAAGGTACTCGCGCTCAGAAGACCCGTGCTGAAGTAACTGGTTCCGGTAAAAAACCGTGGCGTCAGAAAGGTACCGGCCGTGCGCGTTCAGGTTCTGTCAAGAGCCCGATCTGGCGTTCCGGTGGCGTAACCTTCGCTGCCAAGCCTCAGGACCACAGTCAGAAAGTTAACAAAAAGATGTACCGCGGCGCGCTGAAAAGCATTCTGTCCGAACTGGTACGTCAAGATCGTTTGATCGTTGTCGAGAAGTTCTCTGTCGAAGCGCCGAAAACCAAGTTGCTGGCGCAGAAACTGAAAGACATGGCGCTGGAAGACGTACTGATCATCACCGGTGAACTGGATGAAAATCTGTTCCTGGCAGCGCGTAACCTGTACAAGGTTGACGTGCGTGATGTCGCCGGTATCGATCCAGTTAGCTTGATCGCTTTCGACAAAGTCGTCATGACTGCTGAAGCTGTTAAGCAAGTTGAGGAGATGCTCGCATGATCCGTGAAGAACGTCTGCTGAAAGTTTTGCGCGCGCCGCACGTTTCTGAAAAAGCGTCTACAGCGATGGAGAAGAACAACACCATCGTACTCAAAGTTGCTAAAGACGCGACCAAAGCAGAAATCAAAGCCGCCGTGCAGAAACTGTTTGAAGTCGAAGTCAATGATGTTCGCACCCTGGTAGTTAAAGGAAAAGTGAAACGTCATGGACAGCGTATCGGTCGTCGTAGCGACTGGAAAAAAGCTTACGTCACCCTGAAAGAAGGCCAGAATTTGGACTTCATCGGCGGCGCAGAGTAAGTCGGAGGAATAAAGAACAATGGCAATTGTTAAATGTAAACCGACATCTCCGGGTCGTCGCCACGTTGTTAAAGTGGTTAACCCTGAGCTGCACAAGGGCAAACCTTATGCCCCGTTGCTGGAAAAGAACAGCAAATCCGGTGGCCGTAACAACAATGGCCGCATCACTACCCGTCACATCGGTGGTGGTCATAAACAGCAATATCGTCTGGTTGACTTTAAACGCAACAAAGATGGTATTTCTGCTGTTGTTGAGCGTCTGGAGTATGATCCGAACCGTTCCGCGAACATTGCGCTGGTTCTGTACAAAGACGGCGAACGCCGTTACATCCTGGCGCCGAAAGGCCTTAAAGCAGGTGACCAGATTCAATCTGGCGTTGATGCTGCAATCAAAACCGGCAACACCTTGCCGATGCGTAACATCCCGGTCGGTTCAACGGTTCATAACGTAGAATTGAAACCAGGCAAAGGCGGCCAGCTGGCTCGCTCCGCCGGTGCCTACGTTCAGATCGTTGCCCGTGATGGATCTTACGTGACCCTGCGTCTGCGTTCCGGCGAAATGCGTAAAGTCGAGTCCGACTGCCGCGCGACGCTGGGCGAAGTGGGCAATGCGGAGCATATGCTGCGCGTTCTGGGTAAAGCAGGTGCTGCTCGCTGGCGTGGTGTTCGCCCGACCGTTCGCGGTACGGCGATGAACCCGGTAGACCACCCGCACGGTGGTGGTGAAGGTCGTAACTTTGGTAAGCACCCGGTATCCCCGTGGGGCGTACAGACCAAAGGTAAGAAGACCCGCAGCAACAAGCGTACTGATAAGTTCATCGTACGTCGCCGTACTAAATAATTTTAGAGGATAAACCATGCCACGTTCTCTCAAGAAAGGTCCATTTATTGACCTGCACTTGCTGAAGAAGGTAGAGAAAGCGGTGGAAAGCGGTGACAAGAAGCCTTTGCGCACTTGGTCCCGTCGTTCAACGATCTTTCCAAATATGATCGGTTTGACCATCGCTGTCCATAATGGTCGTCAGCACGTTCCGGTGTTTGTTTCCGATGAAATGGTCGGTCACAAACTGGGTGAATTCGCGCCGACTCGTACTTATCGCGGCCATGCGGCCGATAAAAAGGCCAAGAAGCGCTAAGGTAGGAGGAAGAGATGGAAACTATTGCTCAACATCGCCACGCTCGTTCTTCTGCTCAAAAGGTTCGCCTGGTGGCTGACCTGATTCGCGGTAAGAAAGTGTCGCAAGCTCTGGAAGTTCTGACCTACACCAACAAGAAAGCTGCTGGTCTGGTTAAAAAAGTGCTGGAGTCTGCCATTGCTAACGCAGAGCACAACGATGGCGCTGACATTGATGATCTGAAAGTCGCGAAAATCTTCGTCGACGAAGGCCCAAGCATGAAGCGTATTATGCCGCGTGCCAAAGGTCGTGCGGATCGCATCCTGAAGCGTACCAGCCACATCACTGTGGTTGTGTCCGATCGCTGAGACTCTGGAGACTAGCAATGGGTCAGAAAGTACATCCTAATGGTATTCGACTGGGTATTGTCAAACCTTGGAACTCTACCTGGTATGCGAATACCAAAGAATTCGCTGACAACCTGGACAGCGACTTTAAAGTTCGTAAATACCTGACGAAGGAACTGGAAAAAGCTTCCGTTTCTCGTATCGTTATCGAACGTCCGGCTAAAAGCATTCGTGTGACTATTCACACCGCTCGTCCGGGCATCGTGATCGGTAAAAAAGGTGAAGATGTTGAAAAACTGCGTAAAGTCGTAGCGGATATCGCTGGCGTACCTGCGCAAATCAATATCGCAGAAGTTCGTAAGCCCGAACTGGACGCAAAACTGGTTGCTGACAGCATCACTTCTCAGCTGGAGCGTCGCGTGATGTTCCGTCGTGCGATGAAGCGTGCGGTACAGAACGCCATGCGTCTGGGCGCCAAGGGTATCAAAGTTGAAGTAAGCGGCCGCCTGGGCGGTGCTGAAATCGCGCGTACCGAATGGTACCGTGAAGGTCGTGTTCCGTTGCACACGCTGCGTGCGGATATCGATTACAACACTTCCGAAGCGCACACCACTTATGGTGTTATCGGTGTGAAAGTGTGGATCTTCAAAGGTGAGATCCTGGGTGGTATGGCTGCCGTTGAACAACCGGAAAAACCGGCTGCTCAACCTAAAAAGCAGCAGCGTAAAGGCCGCAAGTAAGGAGAGTCGCTGATGTTACAACCAAAGCGTACAAAATTCCGTAAGATGCACAAAGGCCGCAACCGTGGTCTGGCAGCAGGTACGGATGTTAGCTTCGGCACTTTCGGTCTGAAAGCTGTTGGCCGCGGTCGCCTGACTGCTCGTCAAATCGAAGCTGCACGTCGTGCCATGACCCGCGCCGTTAAGCGTCAAGGTAAGATCTGGATCCGTGTATTCCCGGACAAACCGATCACCGAAAAACCGCTTGAAGTGCGTATGGGTAAAGGTAAAGGTAACGTAGAGTATTGGGTTGCCCTGATTCAGCCAGGTAAAGTCCTGTACGAAATGGACGGTGTGCCGGAAGAGTTGGCCCGTGAGGCATTCCAACTGGCAGCAGCGAAACTGCCGATTAAAACCACCTTTGTAACTAAGACGGTGATGTAATGAAAGCACAAGAGCTGCGTGAAAAGAGCGTTGAAGAGCTGAACACCGAGCTGCTCGAACTGCTGCGCGAACAATTCAATCTGCGCATGCAGGCGGCAAGTGGCCAGCTGCAACAAACTCACCTGTTGAAACAAGTGCGTCGTAATGGTGCACGTGTTAAGACTTTACTGACTGAGAAGGCGGGTGCGTAATGACCGATAAAATCCGTACTCTGCAAGGCCGCGTCGTTAGCGACAAAATGGAGAAATCCATCGTCGTCGCCATCGAACGTTTCGTGAAACATCCGCTTTACGGTAAGTTCATTAAACGTACGACCAAGCTGCACGTACATGACGAGAACAATGAATGCGGTACCGGCGACGTGGTTGAAATCCGCGAATGCCGTCCGCTGTCCAAAACCAAGTCTTGGACGCTTGTTCGCGTTGTAGAGAAAGCGATTCTGTAATACAGTAGCGCTCTTCTCGTTATGATAAACGGCTCAGTAACTGGGCCGTTTATTTTTTCTACCCATATCAAGGAAGCGGTGTTATAATGCTGCGCCCTTAATTTGGGGCATTTTAATGGCCTGTGATGGGTCCTAAAGTAGTAGTTGACATTAGCGGAGCACTAAAATGATCCAAGAACAGACTATGCTGAATGTGGCCGATAACTCCGGTGCACGTCGCGTAATGTGTATCAAGGTTCTAGGTGGCTCGCACCGTCGCTACGCAGGCGTCGGCGATATCATCAAAATTACCATCAAGGAAGCAATTCCTCGCGGTAAGGTGAAAAAAGGCGATGTACTGAAGGCGGTTGTGGTGCGCACCAAGAAGGGTGTTCGTCGCCCGGACGGTTCTGTCATTCGCTTCGATGGAAATGCTTGCGTTATTCTGAACAATAACAGCGAACAGCCTATCGGTACGCGTATTTTTGGGCCGGTAACTCGTGAACTGCGTAATGAGAAGTTCATGAAAATTATCTCTCTGGCACCAGAAGTACTCTAAGGAGCGAATCATGGCAGCGAAAATCCGTCGTGATGACGAAGTTATCGTGCTGACCGGCAAAGATAAAGGTAAGCGCGGTAAAGTAAAAAATGTCCTGTCTGCTAGTAAGGTCATTGTTGAAGGTATCAACCTGGTTAAAAAACATCAGAAGCCGGTTCCGGCCCTGAACCAACCAGGCGGCATCGTTGAAAAAGAAGCTGCTATTCAGGTTTCCAACCTTGCGATCTTCAATGCGGCAACTGGTAAGGCTGACCGTGTAGGCTTTAGATTCGAAGACGGCAAAAAAGTCCGTTTCTTTAAATCTAACAGCGAAACTATCAAGTAATTTGGAGTAGTACGATGGCGAAACTGCATGATTACTACAAAGACGAAGTAGTTAAAAAACTCATGACCGAGTTTAACTACAATTCTGTCATGCAAGTCCCTCGGGTCGAGAAGATCACCCTGAACATGGGTGTTGGTGAAGCGATCGCTGACAAGAAACTGCTGGATAACGCAGCAGCCGATCTGGCAGCAATCTCCGGTCAAAAACCGTTGATCACCAAAGCTCGCAAATCTGTTGCAGGCTTCAAAATCCGTCAGGGCTATCCGATCGGCTGTAAAGTAACTCTGCGTGGCGAACGCATGTGGGAGTTCCTTGAGCGACTGATTTCCATTGCTGTACCGCGTATCCGTGACTTCCGTGGCCTGTCCGCCAAGTCATTCGACGGCCGTGGTAACTACAGCATGGGTGTGCGTGAGCAGATCATCTTCCCGGAAATCGACTATGACAAGGTCGATCGCGTTCGTGGTTTGGATATTACCATTACCACCACTGCGAAATCCGATGATGAAGGCCGTGCGCTGTTGGCCGCCTTTAACTTCCCATTCCGCAAGTAAGGTAGGGTTACTAATGGCTAAGCAATCCATGAAAGCACGCGAAGTCGTTCGCGTGAAACTGGCTGATAAATACCGCGCTAAACGCGAGGAATTAAAAGCTATTATCTCCAGCGTGAACTCTTCCGACGAAGAACGTTGGGATGCAGTTCTTAAGCTGCAGACTCTGCCGCGTGATTCCAGCCCGTCTCGTCAGCGTAACCGCTGCCGTCAAACTGGTCGTCCGCATGCTTTCCTGCGGAAGTTCGGGTTGAGCCGTATCAAGGTCCGTGAAGCCGCTATGCGCGGTGAAATTCCGGGTCTGAAAAAGGCTAGCTGGTAATTGTCACCAATTGAATCACGGGAGTAAAGACAGATGAGCATGCAAGATCCGATCGCGGATATGCTGACCCGTATCCGTAACGGTCAAGCCGCGAACAAAGTTGCGGTCACCATGCCTTCCTCCAAGCTGAAAGTGGCAATTGCCAACGTGCTGAAGGAAGAAGGCTATATTGAAGATTTTAAAATCGAAGGCGACGCCAAGCCGGTTCTGGAATTAGCACTTAAATATTTCCAGGGCAAGGCAGTGGTAGAAAGCATTCAGCGTGTAAGCCGTCCAGGTCTGCGTATTTATAAGCGCAAAGACGAACTGCCGAAAGTTATGGCAGGACTGGGTATCGCTGTTGTTTCTACCTCTAAAGGTGTTATGACTGATCGTGCAGCTCGCCAGGCTGGTCTTGGTGGCGAGATTATCTGCTACGTAGCTTAATCGGGAGGAAAGAATGTCTCGTGTTGCAAAAGCACCCGTCGTCATTCCTGCCGGCGTAGAGGTAAAACTCAACGGTCAGGATATTTCGATTAAGGGTAAAAACGGCGAGCTGAGTCGTAAGATCCATGACGCTGTTGAAGTTAAACAGGCTGAAAACGCTCTGACTTTCGCCCCACGCGAAGGTTTCGTTGACGGATGGGCCCAGGCGGGCACCACTCGCGCTCTGTTAAACGCAATGGTTGTCGGTGTTACCGAAGGCTTCACCAGGAAGCTGCAGCTGGTCGGTGTTGGTTATCGTGCTGCCGTAAAAGGCAACGTAGTGAACCTGTCTCTTGGGTTCTCTCACCCGGTTGACCACGCGCTGCCGGCAGGTATTACCGCAGAGTGCCCCAGCCAGACTGAAATCGTACTGAAAGGTGCCGATAAGCAGGTTATTGGTCAGGTCGCCGCGGAAATACGCGCCTACCGTCGTCCTGAGCCATATAAAGGCAAGGGTGTCCGTTACGCCGACGAAGTCGTGCGTACCAAAGAGGCTAAGAAGAAGTAAGGTAACACTATGGATAAGAAAGCAGCTCGTATCCGTCGTGCGACCCGCGCACGCCGCAAGCTCCAGGAACTGGGTGCGACGCGTTTGGTGGTACATCGTACTCCACGCCATATTTATGCGCAGGTCATCGCACCGAACGGTTCTGAAGTCCTGGTAGCCGCTTCTACTGTAGAAAAAGCTATCGCAGAGCAACTGAAGTATACCGGGAACAAAGATGCAGCTATCGCAGTAGGTAAAGCTATTGCCGAACGCGCATTGGAAAAAGGGATTAAAGACGTATCCTTTGACCGTTCCGGTTTCCAATATCATGGTCGAGTCCAGGCACTGGCAGATGCTGCCCGTGAAGCTGGCCTTCAGTTCTAAGGTAGAGGTGTAAGATGGCTCACATCGAGAAACAAGCTGGCGAACTGCAGGAAAAGCTGATCGCGGTAAATCGCGTATCCAAAACCGTTAAAGGCGGCCGTATTTTCAGCTTCACCGCACTGACTGTAGTGGGTGATGGCAACGGTCGCGTTGGTTTTGGCTACGGAAAAGCACGCGAAGTTCCGGCAGCGATCCAGAAAGCGATGGAAAAAGCCCGTCGCAATATGATGAACGTCGCGCTGAACAACGGCACCCTGCAGCACCCGGTTAAAGGTGCTCACACGGGCTCTCGTGTGTTTATGCAGCCGGCTTCCGAAGGTACCGGTATTATTGCCGGCGGTGCAATGCGCGCCGTTCTGGAAGTCGCAGGGGTACACAACGTATTGGCCAAGGCCTATGGTTCCACTAACCCGATTAACGTGGTTCGTGCAACGATTGATGGTCTGGCGAATATGAAGTCCCCGGAAATGGTCGCTGCCAAGCGTGGTAAATCCGTTGAAGAAATTCTGGGGTAATTAACCATGGCAAAGACTATTAAAATAACTCAAACCCGTAGTGCAATCGGTCGTCTGCCGAAACATAAGGCAACGCTGCTTGGCCTGGGTCTGCGCCGTATTGGTCATACCGTTGAACGCGAGGATACTCCTGCGGTTCGCGGTATGGTCAACGCGGTTTCCTATATGGTTAAAGTGGAGGAGTAACAGATGCGCTTGAATACTCTGTCTCCGGCCGAAGGCGCGAAACATGCGCCGAAGCGTTTGGGTCGTGGTATCGGTTCTGGCCTGGGCAAAACCGGCGGTCGCGGTCATAAGGGTCAGAAGTCTCGTTCTGGCGGTGGCGTGCGTCGCGGTTTTGAAGGTGGTCAGATGCCTTTATACCGTCGTCTGCCGAAGTTCGGTTTCACTTCTCGCAAAGCTATGATTACGGCGGAAGTTCGTTTGTCCGATCTGGCTAAAGTGGAAGGCGACGTCGTTGACCTGAATACGCTGAAAGCCGCTAATGTGATTGGCATTCAGATCGAATTCGCGAAAGTGATTCTGTCTGGTGAAGTTGCTCGTCCGGTAACGATTCGTGGTCTGCGTGTCACTAAAGGTGCTCGTGCTGCTATCGAAACTGCTGGCGGTAAAATTGAGGAATAAGTAGCAGATGGCCAAACAACCAGGATTAGATTTTCAAAGTGCTAAAGGCGGAGTAGGCGAACTGAAGCGCAGACTATTGTTTGTTATCGGTGCGCTGATTGTTTTCCGTATTGGCTCTTTTATTCCGATTCCTGGTATTGATGCCACTGTGCTTGCCAAATTGCTTGAACAGCAGCGAGGCACCATCATTGAAATGTTCAACATGTTCTCTGGTGGTGCGCTCAGCCGTGCTTCTATCTTTGCCCTGGGTATCATGCCGTATATTTCGGCATCGATTATTATTCAGCTGCTGACCGTGGTTCATCCCACGCTGGCGGAAATAAAGAAAGAAGGGGAGGCTGGCCGTCGCAAGATTAGCCAGTACACCCGTTACGGTACTCTGGTATTGGCGATATTCCAGTCGATCGGTATTGCTACCGGTCTGCCGAATATGCCTGGGATGCAGGGCCTGGTGTTAAATCCGGGCTTTGCTTTCTACTTTACCGCTGTTGTCAGCCTGGTCACCGGGACAATGTTCCTGATGTGGCTGGGTGAACAGATTACGGAACGAGGTATCGGTAACGGTATTTCAATCATAATCTTCGCTGGTATCGTTGCGGGGCTGCCGCCGGCCATTGGCCATACCATCGAGCAAGCGCGGCAAGGCGACCTGCACTTCCTCCTGTTGCTGTTGGTTGCAGTTTTAGTGTTTGCAGTAACCTTCTTCGTTGTTTTCATGGAGCGTGGTCAGCGGCGTATCGTCGTCAACTATGCCAAGCGTCAACAAGGTCGTCGCGTTTATGCAGCACAGAGTACGCATTTACCGCTGAAAGTGAATATGGCGGGGGTTATCCCGGCTATCTTCGCATCCAGCATTATTCTGTTCCCTGCCACGATTGCATCCTGGTTTGGGGGCGGTACCGGTTGGAACTGGCTGACTACGATTTCGCTGTATTTGCAGCCTGGGCAACCGCTTTATGTGTTACTCTATGCGTCTGCAATCATCTTCTTCTGTTTCTTCTACACTGCGTTGGTTTTCAATCCGCGTGAAACAGCAGATAACCTGAAGAAGTCCGGTGCATTCGTGCCAGGAATTCGTCCGGGAGAGCAAACGGCGAAATATATCGATAAAGTAATGACCCGCCTTACTCTGGTAGGTGCGATGTACATTACTTTCATCTGCCTGATCCCGGAGTTCATGCGTGATGCAATGAAAGTGCCTTTCTATTTCGGCGGCACGTCATTATTGATCGTTGTTGTGGTCATCATGGACTTTATGGCTCAAGTGCAAACTCTGATGATGTCGAGTCAGTACGAGTCTGCATTGAAGAAAGCAAACCTGAAAGGCTATAACCGTTAATCAGGTGCGTTTGAGAAGTTACGGAGAGTAAAAATGAAAGTTCGTGCTTCCGTCAAGAAATTATGTCGTAACTGTAAGATTGTTAAGCGTAACGGTGTCGTTCGTGTGATCTGCAGTGCCGAGCCGAAGCATAAACAGCGCCAAGGCTGATTATCTCGCATATTTTTCTTGCAAAGTTGGGTTGAGCTGGCTAGATTAGCCAGCCAATCTTTTGTATGTAGCCGCAATACTATTTGAGTATCCTGAAAACGGGCTTTTCAGAATGGTATTGCCGTATAAAATTGTAGGAGTGCATAGTGGCCCGTATAGCAGGCATTAACATTCCTGATCATAAGCATACCGTTATCGCATTAACGGCGATCTACGGTGTCGGTAAAACTCGTTCGCAGGCCATCTGCGCTGCTTCGGGTATTGCTGAAAATGTTAAGATCAGTGAGCTGTCTGAAGAGCAAATCGATAAGCTGCGTGACGAAGTTGCCAAGTTTGTTGTTGAAGGTGACCTGCGTCGTGAAGTTACCCTGAGCATTAAGCGTCTTATGGACCTTGGTACTTATCGTGGTTTGCGTCATCGTCGTGGTCTGCCGGTTCGCGGTCAGCGTACCAAGACTAACGCCCGTACCCGTAAGGGTCCGCGCAAACCGATCAAGAAATAATCGGGGTGATTGAATAATGGCAAAGGCACCTATTCGTGCACGTAAGCGTGTAAGAAAGCAAGTCTCTGACGGTGTGGCTCATGTCCATGCTTCTTTCAACAACACCATCGTTACTATTACCGATCGTCAGGGTAATGCGCTGGGTTGGGCAACTGCCGGTGGTTCCGGTTTCCGTGGTTCTCGTAAATCCACTCCGTTCGCCGCTCAGGTTGCAGCAGAGCGCTGTGCTGAAGCAGTGAAAGAGTACGGTATCAAGAACTTGGAAGTTATGGTTAAAGGACCTGGTCCGGGCCGTGAGTCTACTATCCGCGCATTGAACGCGGCTGGTTTCCGCATCACTAATATTACTGATGTGACTCCGATCCCCCATAACGGTTGTCGTCCGCCGAAAAAGCGCCGCGTATAACGCCGCTTTTAGGATTGTTGGAGAAAGAAAATGGCAAGATATTTGGGTCCTAAGCTCAAGCTGAGCCGTCGTGAAGGCACCGACCTGTTCCTGAAGTCCGGTGTTCGTGCGATCGATTCCAAGTGTAAGATTGAACAAGCTCCTGGCCAGCACGGTGCGCGTAAACCGCGTCTGTCTGACTATGGTGTGCAGTTGCGTGAAAAGCAAAAAGTTCGCCGTATTTATGGTGTTCTGGAACGCCAGTTCCGTAACTATTATAAAGAAGCCGCGCGTCTGAAAGGCAACACGGGTGCGAACCTGTTACAGCTGCTGGAAGGTCGTCTGGATAACGTTGTTTACCGTATGGGCTTCGGCGCCACTCGTGCTGAAGCACGTCAGCTGGTCAGCCACAAGGCTATCATGGTAAACGGTCGCGTTGTCAGCATCGCTTCTTATCAGGTATCCCCGAATGACGTAGTCAGCATCCGTGAGAAAGCGAAAAAGCAATCTCGCGTTAAGGCCGCTCTGGAGCTGGCTGAACAGCGTGAAAAGCCAACTTGGCTGGAAGTTGATGCTGCCAAGATGGAAGGTGTGTTCAAACGTATTCCTGAACGGACCGATCTGTCTGCGGACATTAATGAACACCTGATCGTCGAGCTTTACTCCAAGTAAAGCTTAGTACCAAAGAGAGGACACAATGCAGGGTTCTGTGACAGAGTTTCTAAAACCGCGCCTGGTTGATATCGAGCAAGTGAGTTCGACGCACGCCAAGGTGACCCTTGAGCCATTAGAGCGTGGCTTTGGCCATACTCTTGGCAACGCACTGCGCCGTATTCTGCTTTCATCCATGCCAGGTTGCGCGGTGACCGAGGTTGAGATTGATGGTGTACTGCATGAGTACAGCACCAAAGAAGGCGTACAGGAAGACATCCTGGAAATCCTGCTCAACCTGAAAGGGCTGGCGGTGAGAGTTCAAGGCAAAGAAGAAGTTATTCTTACCCTGAATAAATCTGGCATTGGCCCTGTGACTGCAGCCGACATCGTCCATGACGGCGATGTTGAAATCGTCAAGCCACAGCACCTGATCTGCCACCTGACCGATGAAAACGCCGCTATCAGCATGCGTATCAAAGTTCAGCGTGGCCGTGGTTATGTGCCGGCATCTGCCCGTATTCATACGGAAGAAGATGAGCGCCCGATCGGTCGCCTGTTAGTCGATGCTTGCTACAGCCCTGTAGAGCGTATTGCCTACAATGTTGAAGCGGCGCGCGTAGAACAGCGTACCGACCTGGACAAGCTGGTCATCGAAATGGAAACCAACGGCACGATCGATCCTGAAGAGGCGATCCGCCGTGCGGCCACCATTCTGGCTGAACAACTTGAAGCTTTTGTTGACCTGCGTGACGTGCGTCAACCGGAAGTTAAAGAAGAAAAACCAGAGTTCGATCCGATCCTGCTGCGCCCTGTTGACGATCTGGAATTGACTGTCCGCTCTGCTAACTGCCTCAAGGCAGAAGCTATCCACTACATCGGTGATCTGGTACAGCGTACCGAGGTTGAGCTGTTGAAAACGCCTAACCTGGGTAAAAAATCTCTTACCGAGATTAAAGACGTACTGGCTTCCCGTGGCCTGTCTCTGGGCATGCGCCTGGAAAACTGGCCACCGGCAAGCATTGCTGATGAGTAACCAGATCGCAGGTTAAGGTTTTACTGAGAAGGATAAGGTCATGCGCCATCGTAAGAGTGGTCGTCAACTGAACCGTAACAGCAGCCATCGTCAGGCTATGTTCCGTAACATGGCTAGTTCTTTGGTTCGTCATGAGATTATCAAGACGACCCTGCCGAAAGCGAAAGAGCTGCGCCGTGTTGTTGAACCGCTGATTACTCTTGCCAAGACCGACAGCGTTGCTAATCGTCGTCTGGCATTCGCCCGTACTCGTGATAACGAGATCGTGGCAAAACTGTTTAATGAACTGGGCCCGCGTTTCGCGAGCCGTGCCGGTGGTTACACTCGTATTCTGAAGTGTGGCTTCCGTGCAGGCGATAATGCGCCGATGGCATACATCGAGCTCGTTGATCGCTCAGCGTCTCAGACAGAAGAAGTTGCTACTGCGGAGTAATCTGTAAGAGCATAAAAAAACCGGGGAAACCCGGTTTTTTTATGCCTTGAATTCGGCTAACCTTTAAGCGTACGCGGCTTAAGGGGGGAGTGATGTGGTTGATTGACGAACTGGCGGAACGCCATATCGCGCTTGCCCTGCAGCAAGGGCAGTTTGACAATTTACCGGGCTGCGGCCAGCCCTTGTCGCTTGACGATGACAGCGGCGTACCGCCCGAGCTTCGGGTCGCCTACCGGCTGCTGAAAAATGCCGGCTGTTTGCCGTTGGAACTTGAAGAGCGTAAAGAGGCGCTGCAGTTATCCGACCTGCTGGAAAATATTTCTCGTCAGTCTCCGGAATATGAAGCGCTTTCACGCCGGTTTCGCTTGCTTGAGCTACGCCTGCAGCAGCGGGGCGTCAATACCGACTTTTTACACGCGGACTATTCCGCATCGTTAAAACAGGCATTTGATTCTCGCTAAGTTCCTTTGACCTCATCTGTACCACCGCCAGATTCTCCTCTATACTCACACGCGTTCTATTTACATGCACATCATGAGAGGTATCTATGACCGGCTATCGTCATAAACGGGGTAAAATTCAGGACAATGCCGTGGAAGCATTGCTGCACGACCCGCTATTCCGTCAACGGATTGAGGTGAACAGCAAGGGAAAAGGGAGTTACCGTAGAAAAGACAAACATGCAAAGAAGGGAAACTGGGAGGCCAGCGGTAAGCAATCAAATGATTCTTTACCGCTGGCCTTTTTGTTTTGTAGGCTGAAGACGCCGTTGCACGACGGGCTAGTTAAATGATTTATAATTTAGGTTGTTGCTGATTTTTCAGCAGGTCGCGTATTTCCGTCAATAATGTCTCTTCGGCGCTGGGTTTAGGCGGTTCGGCCGGCGCATCTTCCTGTTTACGGCGCATTTTGTTCATCAGTTTAATCGCCATGAAAATAGCGAATGCGACAATGATGAAGTCAAAAATATTTTGAATAAAATGGCCATAGTTCATAATTACCGCGGGTATGTCGCCTTGGGCATCACGTAAAACCAGACTGAATTGTTTGAAATCCACGCCGCCGATAAGCAGCCCCAGAGGGGGCATTATAATATCGGATACCAGCGACGAAACGATTTTACCGAAGGCGGCGCCGATAATCACACCGACCGCCAGATCGACAACATTTCCCCGCATGGCAAATTCGCGGAACTCTTTAATAATACTCATAACCACTCTCCTTGATAAAAGATAAATTAATTTTAACAAATAGTTTTATCTTTGCCATATAACCTAGTGATAGTTAAACAACTTATCTTCTTTTTCATTACAAGAAGAAAGGGCTTGGCTGGAATAGGCGTTCCACATCCGGTACAAATTTCTTGTCGGTTAAGAACATAATGATGTGATCGCCCTGTTCGATACGGGTATTGTCGTTGGCGATAATGACGTCATCGCCGCGCACCACCGCGCCAATCGTGGTGCCGGGCGGCAGTTTTATATCCTCCACCGTGCGCCCGACCACTTTTGAGGTGTCTTCGTCGCCGTGGGCAATGGCTTCGATTGCTTCCGCCGCGCCCCTGCGCAGGGAGGAGACGCTGACAATATCCGCCTTACGCACATGGCTTAATAGCGCGGAGATGGTCGCCTGCTGCGGAGAGATGGCGACATCAATGACGCTGCCCTGAACCAAATCGACGTAAGCGCGGCGCTGAATCAGCACCATGGCTTTCTTTGCGCCCATCCGCTTGGCCAACATGGCCGACATAATGTTGGCTTCGTCATCATTGGTAATGGCGATAAACACATCAATCTGCTCGATATGCTCTTCAGCGAGCAGCTCCTGGTCCGAGGCATCGCCGTGAAACACGATGGTATCCTGCAATAACTCGGCAAGCTCGGCCGCTCGCTCCGCGTTATGTTCTATCAGTTTAATGCTGTAATCTTTTTCCAACCGTTGTGCCAGCCCGGCCCCGACGTTTCCCCCGCCCACGATCATGATGCGTTTATAGGGGTTCTCCAGCCGTTGCAGTTCGCTCATCACGGCGCGGATATTCTGTGATGCGGCAACAAAAAAGACTTCATCTCCGGCTTCGATAACCGTGGAACCCTGGGGGCGGATGGGGCGATCGTGGCGGAAAATAGCGGCAACGCGCGTTTCTATATGCGGTATATGTTCACGAATCGATGACAGGGCGTTACCGACCAAAGGGCCGCCATAGTAAGCGTTTACCGCGGCAATGCTGACTTTCCCCTGGGCGAAATTGACCACCTGAAGCGCGCCGGGATATTCAATCAGCTTGTAAATATTATCGATAACCAATTGTTCAGGCGAGATTAAATGATCGATGGGCACGGCTTCGGGCAGAAACAGATGCTCGGATTCGCGGATATACTCGGCCGATCGGATGCGCGCGATACGGTTTGGCGTATTGAAAAGCGAATAGGCAATCTGGCAGGCAACCATATTGGTTTCATCGGAATTGGTGACCGCAACCAGCATATCCGCATCTTCCGCCCCCGCTTCGCGCAATACCCGAGGGTGGGAGGCATAGCCGGCGATCACGCGCAGATCAAATTTATCCTGAAGCTGACGTAAACGGGTGGTATCGGTGTCGACAACGGTAATGTCGTTGTTTTCACCGGCCAGGTTTTCCGCCAGCGTACCGCCTACCTGACCCGCGCCAAGAATAATAATCTTCATAATCAATTCTGCCGTATGTGTTGTTGCCGCAAGGCGTTAGACAATACTGGAGGCAATATCAGTTTTTTACCAGCTTGGCGTAGAAGAAACCATCGCCGTCATCCGGGCTGGGGAGTTTCTGGATGCCGGGCCGTTGTGGCGAGCCGGTGCCGACCAGCGTGGCATCGGCATGACGCTCAAGGAAGCCGGCTACCTGCTGCTGATTCTCTTCCGGCATGATTGAGCAGGTGGCATAGACCAAGGTTCCGCCCGGTTTGAGGTAGGGCCAGACGGCTTCCAGAATCTCTTTTTGCAACAGCGCCAGTTCGGCGATATCGCTGTCGCGCCGCAACCATTTAATATCCGGATGCCGGCGGACCACGCCCGTCGCGGAGCAGGGCGCATCCAGCAGGATACGGTCGAAAGTGCGGCCCTGGCTCCAGCTTTCGGGCTGACGCCCGTCGCCGAGAACCACTTGCGCATGGAGTTGCAGACGCTGTAAATTCTCTCTTATCCGGCTGAGCCTTGACTCGTCGATGTCCACCGCCAAGACTTGTGATTGCGGCGCCGCTTCCAGAATATGGGTGGTTTTCCCTCCCGGCGCCGCGCAGAGATCGAGAATCGTCTCGCCATTGTGCGGATCCAGCCAATGTACGCAGCCCTGCGCCGAGGCATCCTGTACCGTTACCCATCCTTGTTCGAACCCCGGAAGCAGGTTGACGGCGCAGGGGACGACGAGACGAATGGCGTCGGGATAATCGGCATGCGTCACCGCTTCGATGCCTGCCTGCCCGAGCAGGGCAAGGTACGTCTCGCGGCTATGATGCAGCCGGTTGACGCGCAGCCACATCGGCGGGCGCTGATTATTGGCGTCGACAATCTGCCGCCAGTTGTCGGGATAGGCGTTTTTAATCCGGGTCAGCAGCCAGCCCGGATGCAGATAGCGTACGGGATTATTCGCCGCGCGCGCCAGCAACTCGTCCTGCTGGCGTTGAAACTGACGCAACACGCCGTTAATCAGCCCCTTCAACTGCGGGCGTTTCAGAGCGATGGCGCCTTCCACGGTTTCCGCCAGCGCCGCGTGAGCCGGGATGCGGGTATACAGCAGTTGATACATGCCTACCATGATCAGGTAGTGCAGAGGCCGCTGCTTACCCGTCAATGGCTTGGCCATCAACTGCTGAATAAACCATTCCAACTGCGGCAACACGCGCAGTACGCCAAAGCAAAGCTCCTGCAATAGCGCGCGATCCTTGTCAGAGATATCTCGCTGACAGGCGGGCAATAAGGTACTGAGCGATTGTCCGTGGTCCACTACTTGCCCTACCACTTTAGCGGCAATACTGCGAAGGTTATATGAGCTTTTCATTTGTTAGCGACTACGTAAGAGATAGGGTATACCGGCGAGTATCGCCGGCATTAAACCGCGTTTAGGCCAGAACATTGCCGGGAGTAAACCATTCACGCCGCGAGTTAAGCAGATCCTGGACTTTCATCACTTTTTTACCGGCCGGCTGTAACTCAAGAATGGTAAACACGCCATCTGACGTGGCGACCTGGATGCCGTTTTTATCGGCGTGCAAAATGGTGCCGGGCAATGCGTGATGATCGCTGGCGATCGCTGCGCTTTTCCACACCTTGACCGGCTGTTCGTCGACGACAAAATAGCTTACCGGCCAGGGATTGAACGCCCGCACGCAGCGCTCAAGCTGTAGCGCGGAAAGTTGCCAGTCGAGGCGGGACTCTTCCTTGCTGAGCTTTTCCGCGTAGGTCGCCAGGGCGTCGTCCTGAGTCTCGGGCGCGGCCTTACCGTCAGCCAACTGCGCCAGCGTTTCCAGCAGTCCGCGGGGGCCAATCTCCGCCAGTTTGCTGTATAACGTGGCGCTGGTATCGTCGGCAAGAATCGGACAGGCGATCTTGTGCAGCATGGCGCCGGTATCAAGCCCGGCATCCATCTGCATGATCGTCACGCCGGTGCTTTGATCGCCCGCCCACAACGCGCGCTGAATCGGCGCTGCTCCACGCCAGCGCGGCAGCAGCGAACCGTGCACGTTGATGCAGCCGAGGCGCGGCATATTCAGAACCGTCTGGGGTAAAATCAGTCCGTAAGCGACCACTACCATGACATCGGCCTGCAGGGTTTCCACCATCTCCTGACCTTCGGCCTGACGCAGAGATTTGGGCTGATACACCGGAATATCGTGCTGTTCCGCCAGCGCTTTCACCGGGCTGGCGGTTAACTTATTACCCCGGCCGGCCGGCCTGTCCGGCTGAGTGAAAACCCCCACCACCTGATGCCCGGAGGAGAGGAGCGCCTCTAGGTGGCGCGCGGCAAAGTCAGGTGTACCGGCAAAGATGATGCGTAAAGAATCGGACACGTTGTTTCCTGTCAGGAAGATAAACCCTTAATCCCGGCCGTTTAGCCTGGCCATTTTTTCCAGTTTTTGACGGATTCTCTGGCGTTTCAGAGAGGAAAGATAATCAATAAACAACTTCCCGACCAAATGGTCCATCTCATGCTGGATACAGATCGCCAATAGGCCCTCAGCTTCCAGTTCGAAGGTATTGCCTTCCCGATCCAGCGCCCGTACTTTCACGCGTTCGGCGCGCGGCACCAGCGCCCGGGTTTCCGGGATCGATAAACATCCCTCTTCGATACCGGTATCGCCGCTTTTTTCAAGCAGCTCGGGATTAATCAGCACCAGCCGCTGGTCGCGGGTTTCTGAAACATCAATAACAATAATACGCTGATGAATATCCACCTGAGTGGCGGCCAGACCAATGCCTTCTTCTTCATACATGGTATCGAACATATCATCGACGATACGCTGAATGTCCGCATTGACTTCTTTTACGGGCCGCGCCTTGATGCGAAGCCGCTCGTCCGGAAAATGTAATACGTGCAAAACTGACATATATATTTAGATCTGTATCCGAGTGATGAAAGAGTATCTGTCCCTATTCTAGACATTTCCCGCACCGATTGACAGCATCGGCAGTTAATTGCCGGGACAACCCGACCCGGCGGAATAAGGGATGCGCAATGTTATCAACGGAAATCTGGCTGCGCCTGATGGGAGTGAGGTACCTGGGGGCCAGACGCGCCGGAGCAATGGCCGGAGAACTTATTGCCAGGGGGGATTACGGCAAAAGCGCTTTAATGTCACTGGGCATGACTGACGTTCAGGCAGAACAGTTCCAACGCTTTGATCGGAAAATAGTGGAAGAAACGCTGTGCTGGCTGTCGCAGCCCGATCGCCATATGGTGACCTGCATTGATAAAAGATACCCGTTTTTACTCGCCAATATCAGTTCCCCTCCGCTGTTGCTGTTTGTTGCGGGCGATCCCGCTTTATTGGCATCGCCGCAAATCGCTATCGTCGGCAGCCGCAGTAATAGCGCCTATGGAGAGCAGTGGGGGCAGTTCTTTGCGCAGGAACTGGCGGTAAATAACCTGACCATCACCAGCGGGCTGGCGGTCGGGATCGATGGTATCGCACACCGGGCGTCACTCGAAGCCGGGGGAAAAACGGTCGCGGTGTTAGGCAGCGGGCTGGCTCATATCTACCCTCGGCGTCATCACCGACTTGCCGAGCGCATTCTCGAACAGGGCGGCGCAGTGGTGTCCGAATTCCCGCTGGAGACACGGCCATTGCCGACGAACTTCCCAAGAAGAAATCGCATTATCAGTGGGTTGAGCATGGGCGTATTGGTGGTGGAGGCATCCATGCGCAGTGGGTCGCTGGTGACGGCCCGCTATGCGTTGGAACAAGGGCGGGAAGTATTTGCCTTACCCGGGCCGATAGGCAACCCGATGACGCAGGGAACGCACTGGCTGATTCAACAGGGCGCCTACCTTGTCACCCATCCTAAAAATATTGTCGAACAGTTAATGAGTGAGCTGAAATGGCTTCCTGCAACGGCGGATCAAACTATTTCTGCCGTGGAAGAGGATGTTGAATTGCCATTTGCTGATGTGTTGGCTAACGTAGGAGATGAGGTTACACCTGTTGACGTTGTCGCTGAACGTGCCGGCCAACCTGTGCCAGAGATAGTGGGTAAACTATTGGAACTGGAGTTAGCAGGATGGATCGCAGCAGTACCCGGCGGCTATGTCCGATTAAGGAGGGCAGGCCATGTTCGACGTACTCATGTACTTGTTTGAAACTTATATCCACAATGAAACTGAAATGCGTGTCGATCAGGATTCGTTGACTGATGACCTCACCCGTGCTGGATTTGATCGTAATGATATCTACAGCGCGCTGAGTTGGCTGGAAAAACTGGCTGACATACAGGAAGGGCAGAATACGCCGCTCAATCTGGCGCACGACCCGCTGGCGATGCGTATCTATACGCAGGATGAAGAGTTGCGTCTTGATGCGGAGTGCCGTGGTTTTTTATTATTTCTCGAACAGATTCAGGTCTTGAATCTGGAAACGCGCGAGATGGTGATCGACCGGGTGATGGCGCTTGATACACAAGATTTTGATCTGGAAGATCTTAAATGGGTCATTCTGATGGTGCTTTTCAATGTCCCCGGATGTGAGAACGCTTACCAGCAAATGGAAGAACTTTTGTTTGAGGAAAATGACGGTTATGTGCAATAGCCTGGAGCGTAATAGGTAAGGAATGGCTAAAACCGTACTTTTTGCCGACAAAAAACAAGAGCTTTGCCCGGAATGCGGGTCAGCGCTGGTTATCCGTTCCGGCCGGCACGTGCCTTTTCTTGGCTGCTCGCGTTACCCTGAATGTGAATTTATTCGTCCGCTAAAGGCACAGGCGGACGGTCACGTGGTCAAGGTGCTGGATGGACAGCTCTGCCCGCGCTGCCAGTCGACTTTGGTGCTGAGGCAAGGGCGCTACGGCATGTTTATCGGCTGTGAAAATTATCCGCAGTGTAATCACACCGAGGTGATCGATCGCCCTGATGAAACCGCGTTGAGCTGTCCGCAATGTCGTAAGGGAACGCTGCTACAGCGCAAGTCGCGCTATGGCAAAGTTTTTCATGCCTGCGATCGTTACCCTGAGTGCCAGTTTACCCTTAATAACAAACCGGTAGCCGGAGAGTGTCCCCACTGCGGCTATCCTTTACTTATCGAAAAGAAAACGGCGAAGGGCATCAGGCTGCTTTGCGCCAGCAAATTATGTGGAAAATCGGCGACGGCCGAAGTTGATAACAATGAATAATGCCTCTGATGATTTACTGGTTCCTGTATTGCAGGCGCTGCGCAACGAAGAAGTCATCGCCTATCCCACCGAAGCGGTATTTGGCCTGGGATGCGATCCGGATAGTGAAACGGCGGTAAACCGTTTATTGGCGCTAAAACGGCGTTCGTGGCGCAAGGGGCTGATTCTGATTGCCGCCGATTATCAGCAACTGGCGCCGTATGTGGATGATAGCGCGCTGTCCGACGCGCAAAAAAACGCCATGTTTTCCAGTTGGCCCGGGCCCGTTACCTGGGTTATTCCGGCCAGACCCACCACGCCAACGTGGCTTACCGGGCAATTTAGCTCGCTGGCGGTGCGGGTCAGCGCACATCCATTGGTGAAAAAATTGTGTGTCGGTTATGGCAAGCCGCTGGTTTCAACCAGCGCCAATTTGAGCGGCCTGCCGCCTTGTCGTTCGGAGCAGGAAATCCATCAGCAGTTTGGCGTTGATTTCCCTGTCCTGCACGGACAGGTAGGTGGAAGGGTAAACCCTTCCGAGATTAGAGATGTTTTAACCGGTAAACTGTTGCGCCAGGGGTAACCTGGAGATTGGAGAGTTGGGTGTCTGAGATAATGTCTTTTGCTGTTTTTGGTAATCCAATTGCGCACAGTAAGTCACCGCGTATACATGAGTTGTTTGCTTCTCAAGCGGGCATTGCGCTGACCTATCAGCGCGTACTGGCGCCCGTGGATAATTTTGAAGCGGAGTTGCATCGTTATTTCAGCGAGGGAGCCAGCGGGGCGAATATCACGGCGCCGTTTAAAGAGCGGGCTTTTGCCGTGGCGGATGAACGCAGCGAACGAGCGTCGCTTGCCGGCGCGGTTAATACCTTAAAGAAACTGAGCGACGGACGTCTATTTGGCGATAATACCGACGGCATCGGTTTATTAAGCGATCTGCAGCGGCTGGGTCTGGTAAAGCCAGGGGACCGTGTTTTACTGCTTGGTGCGGGCGGCGCGGCGCGCGGGGTTATCCAGCCATTGCTGACTTATGGCTGCTCCGTCGTTCTGGCTAACAGGACGTTTTCCAGAGCTGATGGATTAGTACAACTCTTTCGCTCCGTCGGCGATATCCGTGCGATGAGGTTTGATCAATTATCAGGGCAGGTTTTTGATCTGGTGATCAATGCCACCTCATCCGGGATATATGACAGCGTTCCCACGATACCCGCCGAACTGATCGCTGCCGATACGCGCTGTTATGACATGTTTTATTTGTCTGAGACGACGCCGTTTTTAGCATGGTGCGTACAGCATGGCGCGGTTAAATACGCCGACGGTCTGGGCATGCTTGTCGGTCAGGCGGCGCACGCCTTTAAACTCTGGCATGGCATAATGCCGGACGTTAATCCGGTGATTGATACGCTTAAGCGGGAGCTGGCGCGGTGAACCAGGCGATCCAATTCCCGGATCGTGAAAGCTGGGACGATGAGCGTCAAACGATCCGTTTTCCTGTGCTGATTAACGGCTTCCAGCAGGATTGCCTTATCAGCGCGCAGCAGATGCGGCAGCGCTACGGCGGCGCCACCCCTGAACAGTGGCTATCGCTGTTCAGGGAGAATCGCTGGGATCTGGAAGAGGTGATGGAAAAAATGGTGCTCAATGATGAATACGATAGTCAGGGCTGTTTTTCATTGTTCTGATCGAGGTATTCATTTTTCCAACGCACATAGTTATCGGCGGAATATATAAGGCCTTCGATCTCTTCCGGCGTCAGCGGGCGGATTTTTTTCGCCGGACTGCCGAGATACAGGTAGCCGCTCTCCAGACGTTTTCCCGGAGCAACAAGACTACCGGCGCCGATCATCACATCATCTTCAACAACGGCGCCATCAAGAAGGATGGACCCCATGCCGACCAGCACGCGATTGCCGATGGTGCATCCGTGTAACATGGCCTTATGTCCCACGGTGACGTCTTCCCCGATGATTAACGGATTGCCCGCCGGGTTTTTTTCTGAACTATGGGTGATATGCAGTACGGAACCGTCCTGAATATTACTTCTCGCACCAATATCTATATAGTTTACATCGCCACGGATCGCGACCAGAGGCCAGATGCCGACATCGTCGCCGAGGGTGACTTTACCTATGACCACGCTCGATGGGTCAATCATGACGTTTTCACCAATAACAGGAAACGACCCCTTATAGCCGCGAACGATTCCAGATCCCATTAAAACCCCCCTTATTAACAGACATCGTAATATGAAGCGGTAGACAAAATATCGACGGATAGATGGCGACCATAAGCTGAAAGTAACCTCGATCGGACAAGATCTCAACGAAAGGGTTGAAAAATACGCGAACGGAAAAAAAGATCGAGAAAGGGGTTGTGTAACGAGACTGGATCCCTATAATGCGCCTCCATCGACGCTGCGCTGCGAATGCAAACCGGGTCGATAAGCAAGAGAAAAAGGCTTAAAATAAGCGTTGACTCTGCAAGAGGAAAGCGTAATATACGCCACCTCGCGCTAGCGGCTCAGGCCACGGCGCACTGCTCTTTAACAATTTAATCAGACAATCTGTGTGGGCACTCACAAGACGATATCCGCAAACGATATACAAAGTCTTGAAGAGTGACTGACAGTAAATTCATTACGAATAAACAGTTATAAATTCTTTGAGCATGCTATTAACGTAGCGAATCAAACAAATCTTAAATTGAAGAGTTTGATCATGGCTCAGATTGAACGCTGGCGGCAGGCCTAACACATGCAAGTCGAGCGGTAGCACAGAGGAGCTTGCTCCTTGGGTGACGAGCGGCGGACGGGTGAGTAATGTCTGGGAAACTGCCTGATGGAGGGGGATAACTACTGGAAACGGTAGCTAATACCGCATAACCTCGCAAGAGCAAAGTGGGGGACCTTATGGCCTCACGCCATCGGATGTGCCCAGATGGGATTAGCTGGTAGGTGGGGTAAAGGCTCACCTAGGCGACGATCCCTAGCTGGTCTGAGAGGATGACCAGCCACACTGGAACTGAGACACGGTCCAGACTCCTACGGGAGGCAGCAGTGGGGAATATTGCACAATGGGGGAAACCCTGATGCAGCCATGCCGCGTGTGTGAAGAAGGCCTTCGGGTTGTAAAGCACTTTCAGCGGGGAGGAAGGCAACAAGCTTAATAATCTTGTTGATTGACGTTACCCGCAGAAGAAGCACCGGCTAACTCCGTGCCAGCAGCCGCGGTAATACGGAGGGTGCAAGCGTTAATCGGAATGACTGGGCGTAAAGCGCACGCAGGCGGTCTGTTAAGTTGGATGTGAAATCCCCGGGCTTAACCTGGGAACTGCATTCAAAACTGACAGGCTAGAGTCTCGTAGAGGGGGGTAGAATTCCAGGTGTAGCGGTGAAATGCGTAGAGATCTGGAGGAATACCGGTGGCGAAGGCGGCCCCCTGGACGAAGACTGACGCTCAGGTGCGAAAGCGTGGGGAGCAAACAGGATTAGATACCCTGGTAGTCCACGCCGTAAACGATGTCGACTTGGAGGCTGTGGTCTTGAACCGTGGCTTCCGGAGCTAACGCGTTAAGTCGACCGCCTGGGGAGTACGGCCGCAAGGTTAAAACTCAAATGAATTGACGGGGGCCCGCACAAGCGGTGGAGCATGTGGTTTAATTCGATGCAACGCGAAGAACCTTACCTACTCTTGACATCCTCAGAAGAGACTGGAGACAGTCTTGTGCCTTCGGGAACTGAGAGACAGGTGCTGCATGGCTGTCGTCAGCTCGTGTTGTGAAATGTTGGGTTAAGTCCCGCAACGAGCGCAACCCTTATCCTTTGTTGCCAGCGATTCGGTCGGGAACTCAAAGGAGACTGCCGGTGATAAACCGGAGGAAGGTGGGGATGACGTCAAGTCATCATGGCCCTTACGAGTAGGGCTACACACGTGCTACAATGGCGCATACAAAGAGAAGCGAACTTGCGAGAGTAAGCGGACCTCATAAAGTGCGTCGTAGTCCGGATTGGAGTCTGCAACTCGACTCCATGAAGTCGGAATCGCTAGTAATCGTAGATCAGAATGCTACGGTGAATACGTTCCCGGGCCTTGTACACACCGCCCGTCACACCATGGGAGTGGGTTGCAAAAGAAGTAGGTAGCTTAACCTTAGGGGGGGCGCTTACCACTTTGTGATTCATGACTGGGGTGAAGTCGTAACAAGGTAACCGTAGGGGAACCTGCGGTTGGATCACCTCCTTAAACTGAAGTGAGATATTGGAAGGTGCAGTGTCCACAACAGATTGTCTGATGAAAACAATGAGCAAGGTAACCTGCGGTAGAAGGTTGCGGACGTATCCTGAAGTGCCGTGGGGTGTGTGACTGTCCAGTGCAGTGACAAAACACAATGGCGCTCGATTTTTCTGGAAAAATCTCGCCTTTACACAAAAATAGCAACGCGAGCGTTGCGGACAATTTTTGTGTCCCCATCGTCTAGAGGCCTAGGACACTGCCCTTTCACGGCTGTAACAGGGGTTCGAATCCCCTTGGGGACGCCATCCTGATAATGAGTGAAAGACATTATCACCGAATATCGTAAAGATGACTTTAACGAGTCGTGTTTACGATATTGCTCTTTAACAATCTGGAACAAGCTGAAAATTGAAACGACGCAGCTGAACATTATCCGCGAGGGTAATGATTTTGTTGTGTCAGAGTCTCTCAAAAATTGCAATCCGAGACACTTTCGGGTTGTGAGGTTAAGCGACTAAGCGTACACGGTGGATGCCTAGGCAGTCAGAGGCGATGAAGGGCGTGCTAATCTGCGAAAAGCGTCGGCAAGGTGATATGAACCGTTACACCCGACGATACCCGAATGGGGAAACCCAGTGCAATACGTTGCACTATTTCATGGTGAATACATAGCCATGAAAGGCGAACCGGGGGAACTGAAACATCTCAGTACCCCGAGGAAAAGAAATCAACCGAGATTCCCCCAGTAGCGGCGAGCGAACGGGGAGGAGCCCAGAACCATCATCAGTTTGTGTGTCAGTGGAAGCGTCTGGAAAGTCGCGCAACAAAGGGTGATAGTCCCGTACACGAAGATGCACATGCTGTGAGTTCGATGAGTAGGGCGGGACACGAGATATCCTGTCTGAAGATGGGGGGACCATCCTCCAAGGCTAAATACTCCTGACTGACCGATAGTGAACCAGTACCGTGAGGGAAAGGCGAAAAGAACCCCGGCGAGGGGAGTGAAACAGAACCTGAAACCGTGTACGTACAAGCAGTGGGAGCCCCACCACCAAAACACTTCCGGGCCGAGAGGCGATGCGGATGTCGAGGTGACGGTTGTCATCGCGTTTTTTGCGATGAGCAACACACAAAACAAGCCGTGAGTGTTTTGGGGTGGGGTGACTGCGTACCTTTTGTATAATGGGTCAGCGACTTATATTCTGTAGCAAGGTTAACCGAATAGGGGAGCCGCAGGGAAACCGAGTCTTAACTGGGCGTCAAGTTGCAGGGTATAGACCCGAAACCCGGTGATCTAGCCATGGGCAGGTTGAAGGTTGGGTAACACTAACTGGAGGACCGAACCGACTAATGTTGAAAAATTAGCGGATGACTTGTGGCTGGGGGTGAAAGGCCAATCAAACCGGGAGATAGCTGGTTCTCCCCGAAAGCTATTTAGGTAGCGCCTCGTGAACTCATCTGCGGGGGTAGAGCACTGTTTCGACTAGGGGGTCATCCCGACTTACCAACTCGATGCAAACTGCGAATACCGTAGAATGTAATCACGGGAGACACACGGCGGGTGCTAACGTCCGTCGTGAAGAGGGAAACAACCCAGACCGCCAGCTAAGGTCCCAAAGTCATGGTTAAGTGGGAAACGATGTGGGAAGGCCCAGACAGCCAGGATGTTGGCTTAGAAGCAGCCATCATTTAAAGAAAGCGTAATAGCTCACTGGTCGAGTCGGCCTGCGCGGAAGATGTAACGGGGCTAAACCATGCACCGAAGCTGCGGCAGCGAACGTATCACTTAAAACGCTTAACGTGACGGCGAAGCTGGCACGTTCAAGCCACAAAAACGTTGAGTTGGCCTGAGCGCTGACAGACGGCAAGGCGTTTTAAGGATACGTTCGTTGGGTAGGGGAGCGTTCTGTAAGCCGTAGAAGGTGGCCTGTGAGGGCTGCTGGAGGTATCAGAAGTGCGAATGCTGACATAAGTAACGATAATGCGGGTGAAAAACCCGCACGCCGGAAGACCAAGGGTTCCTGTCCAACGTTAATCGGGGCAGGGTGAGTCGACCCCTAAGGCGAGGCCGAAAGGCGTAGTCGATGGGAAACGGGTTAATATTCCCGTACTGGTTGTTACTGCGAAGGGGGGACGGAGAAAGCTAGGTTGGCCGGGCGACGGTAGTCCCGGTTTAAGCGTGAAGGTGGGTGTTTTTGGAAAATCCGGAACACCGTTAACACTGAGGCGTGACGACGAGTCACTACGGTGACGAAGTAACCGATGCTACGCTTCCAGGAAAAGCCTCTAAGCACCAGGTAACAGTCAATCGTACCCCAAACCGACACAGGTGGTCAGGTAGAGAATACTCAGGCGCTTGAGAGAACTCGGGTGAAGGAACTAGGCAAAATGGTGCCGTAACTTCGGGAGAAGGCACGCTGGATTTGGTGAAGTCCCTTGCGGATGGAGCTGAGACCAGTCGCAGATACCAGCTGGCTGCAACTGTTTAATAAAAACACAGCACTGTGCAAACACGAAAGTGGACGTATACGGTGTGACGCCTGCCCGGTGCCGGAAGGTTAATTGATGGGGTCAGCCTTAGGGCGAAGCTCTTGATCGAAGCCCCGGTAAACGGCGGCCGTAACTATAACGGTCCTAAGGTAGCGAAATTCCTTGTCGGGTAAGTTCCGACCTGCACGAATGGCGTAATGATGGCCAGGCTGTCTCCACCCGAGACTCAGTGAAATTGAACTCGCTGTGAAGATGCAGTGTACCCGCGGCAAGACGGAAAGACCCCGTGAACCTTTACTATAGCTTGACACTGAACCTTGAGCCTTGATGTGTAGGATAGGTGGGAGGCTGTGAAGCGTGGACGCCAGTCTGCGTGGAGCCGACCTTGAAATACCACCCTTTGATGTTTGATGTTCTAACGTGGGCCCGTAATCCGGGTTGCGGACAGTGTCTGGTGGGTAGTTTGACTGGGGCGGTCTCCTCCCAAAGCGTAACGGAGGAGCACGAAGGTTAGCTAATCCTGGTCGGACATCAGGAGGTTAGTGCAAAGGCATAAGCTAGCTTGACTGCGAGAGTGACGGCTCGAGCAGGTGCGAAAGCAGGTCTTAGTGATCCGGTGGTTCTGAATGGAAGGGCCATCGCTCAACGGATAAAAGGTACTCCGGGGATAACAGGCTGATACCGCCCAAGAGTTCATATCGACGGCGGTGTTTGGCACCTCGATGTCGGCTCATCACATCCTGGGGCTGAAGTAGGTCCCAAGGGTATGGCTGTTCGCCATTTAAAGTGGTACGCGAGCTGGGTTTAGAACGTCGTGAGACAGTTCGGTCCCTATCTGCCGTGGGCGTTGGAAGATTGAGAGGGGTTGCTCCTAGTACGAGAGGACCGGAGTGAACGCACCACTGGTGTACGGGTTGTGATGCCAATTGCATTGCCCGGTAGCTAAGTGCGGAAGAGATAACCGCTGAAAGCATCTAAGCGGGAAACTTGCCTCGAGATGAGTCTTCCCTGGGACTTCGAGTCCCCTGAAGGGCCGTTGAAGACGACGACGTAGATAGGCCGGGTGTGTAAGCGCAGCGATGCGTTGAGCTAACCGGTACTAATGACCCGAGAGGCTTAACCTTACAACACCGAAGGTGTTTTGAGAGTGACTCACAATAATCAGCTTGTTGACGGATTGAAGATTAAAATGTTTGCGTATAACGCGGACATCAAACAGCGCGGAGCGCTGGCCTGAAAAGGGAACAGACAAAATCGTCGGGAACGATTTTGTACGTCGCGTAGCGACGGCCCGAAGGGCGAGTCTCAGGAAGAGACGAGAAATTTGCCTGGCGGCGATAGCGCGGTGGTCCCACCTGACCCCATGCCGAACTCAGCAGTGAAACGCCGTAGCGCCGATGGTAGTGTGGGGTCTCCCCATGTGAGAGTAGGGAACTGCCAGGCATCAAACAGAACGGAAGGCTCAGTCGAAAGACTGGGCCTTTTGTTTTGCCTGTTGTTTGTCGGTGAGGTGCTGCGCACCGGCCCGAAAGGCGGCCCACAGGGACGTGGGCCGTAAACTGCCAGGCATCAAATAAGTAAAAAGCCTCATGCGAAAGCATGGGGCTTTTTGCGTTGTGGTATTTATTTCTCATCTGCCCCTTTGTTTATGCGAAAAACAGATAAGCATATCCCCATAGTGATGAAACATTTTCACCTTGGTCAGTGTCTGCTCGACATTATGTACAAAAGTCGTTATCTTCGGGCATCTAGAAGTCTAAACGTATAAACGTATGCTGTGAGGATATAAGGTTATGCCAATCCGGGTTCCTGATGAGTTACCAGCCGTAAGTTTCCTGCGTAATGAGAACGTTTTTGTGATGACGTCATCGCGCGCAAAGACGCAGGAAATTCGTCCTTTGAAAGTGCTGGTACTGAACCTGATGCCGAAGAAGATAGAAACTGAAAACCAGTTTCTGAGACTGTTGTCGAACTCGCCGTTACAGATTGATATTCAGCTGTTGCGTATCGATAGCCGTGAGTCGAAGAACACCCCTGCCGAGCATCTGAATAATTTTTACTGTCACTTTGATGATATCCAGGACGAGAACTTTGATGGATTGATCGTTACCGGGGCGCCGCTGGGGCTGGTTGATTTTTGTGACGTGGCCTACTGGCCGCAGATCGCCAGGGTGATTGACTGGGCAAAAGGACACGTCACCTCCACGCTGTTTGTGTGTTGGGCGGTACAGGCGGCGTTAAATATCCTGTACGGTATTCCGAAAATGACCCGTACGGATAAGTTATCAGGCGTCTATTCGCATCATACGCAGCAACCGCATGCTTTATTGACGCGGGGCTTTGATGAAACCTTTTTGGCGCCTCATTCGCGCTATGCCGATTTCCCCTCTGACGTTATTCGCAGACAGACCGACTTGGAGATTCTGGCTGAATCCGAGGAGACCGGCGCGTACCTGTTTGCCAGTCGGGATAAGCGGCTGGCTTTTGTTACCGGCCACCCCGAATACGATGCCTTGACGCTGGCGAGCGAATACTTTCGCGATCGCGATGCCGGCCTCGAACCGACGATCCCGGTGAACTATTTTCCTGATAACGACCCGCAGGTTGTGCCCAAAGCAACCTGGCGTAGCCATGGGTATCTACTGTTTGTTAACTGGCTTAACTATTACGTTTACCAGATCACGCCTTATGATCTGAGCCGTATGAATCCTACGCTGGACTAAACCGTTTTTTACCCTGCTACTGGCGCCTTTCAGGCGCCTTTTTTACCTCCATGCTTTGTTGTTTGAAATCCATTTCCCATAAATATATTTTTTAAATATTTTATTTATCAAACTGATAGGTGTAATTAAAAATAAAAATGGAAATAGTTTTTGATTTTTATTTTTAATGAATTACGCTTAAAACTGTCGGTTAATAAATGTTCATATCTTTGACGTCAGCTGACCGGACTGCTGGTGAAAAAGAATCTGGGGAAGGAAGCAACGAAATGGCGCAACAGACGATAAGCAGAGACCTGGCCTTCAGCCAACGCTTTGGCGATAAGGAACGGGAGATCCTGAATGACGAGGCGATTGGATTTTTAACCGAGTTGGTCGACCGTTTTACCGCGCGGCGCAATCGGCTACTGGCCGATCGTCAGGCGCAGCAGGAGAAAATCGATAATGGGCTATTGCCGGATTTCCTGGCGGAAACCGCTTCCATTAGAGAAAGCGAGTGGAAAATCCGCGCTATTCCCGACGACCTCAGCGATCGCCGCGTTGAAATCACCGGGCCCGTTGAACGCAAGATGGTGATCAATGCCCTGAACGCCAACGTAAAAGTCTTTATGGCGGATTTTGAAGATTCGCTCTCTCCCGGCTGGGATAAAGTGATTGATGGTCAGATTAATCTGCGGGATGCGGTAACAGGGACGATTTCCTACACTAGCGAGGCGGGGAAAATTTATCAGCTGAAACCCGATCCCGCCGTGCTGATCTGCCGGGTGCGCGGTTTGCATTTGCCTGAAAAACATGTGACCTGGCAGAGAGAAGCCATTCCCGCCAGCCTGTTCGATTTCGCACTCTACTTTTTCCATAATCATCAGGCCCTGCTGGCAAAAGGCAGCGGGCCGTATTTCTATTTGCCCAAAATGCAGTCGTGGCAGGAGGCGGCCTGGTGGAGCGATATATTTTGCTATACCGAAGATCGCTTCGATCTGCCGCGCGGCGCCATCAAAGCCACGGTGCTGATTGAAACCTTGCCCGCCGTCTTTCAGATGGACGAGATCCTTTATGCGCTGCGCGATCATATTGTCGGTCTGAACTGTGGCCGATGGGACTATATTTTCAGCTATATCAAGACGTTGAAAAACCATCCCGATCGCGTTCTACCGGACAGGCAGTCGGTGACGATGGATAAACCTTTCCTTGGCGCCTATTCGCGCCTGCTGATTAAAACCTGCCATCGGCGCGGCGCGTTCGCCATGGGCGGCATGGCCGCCTTTATTCCCAGTAAGGATCCGCAACGCAATGACTGGGTGCTGGATAAGGTGCGCAAGGATAAAGAGCTGGAGGCCGGGAACGGTCATGACGGCACCTGGATCGCGCATCCCGGTTTGGCGGACGCGGTGATGGAGATTTTTGATCGGGCTTTGCAGGCGGGCAAAAATCAGCTTGAGGTCACGCGCGAAGAGGATGCGCCCGTCACCGCCGCGCAGTTGCTGGAGCCCTGTCCCGGCGAGCGGACGGAGGCGGGAATGCGCGCCAATATCCGCGTGGCGGTGCAGTACATCGAAGCCTGGATTTCCGGCAACGGCTGTGTGCCGATTTACGGGCTGATGGAGGATGCGGCGACGGCTGAAATTTCCCGTACTTCAATCTGGCAATGGATCCACCACGGTAAAACCCTGAGCGACGGTCGTCCCGTCACTAAGGCGCTATTTCGCCAGATGCTGGCGGAGGAAATGCTGGTTATTCAGGACGAGTTGGGTGAGGCGGATTTCAGCGGCGGGCGGTTTGATGAAGCGGCCCGTCTGATGGAGAAAATCACCACCCAGGATGAACTAATCGACTTCCTGACTTTGCCCGGCTATGCACTGCTTGATTAACCCTGACCGCCGACCATAAGGAATCTCAGCGATGACCATCTCTCGTACCCAACAGATCCAACAAATTGAACAGCAATGGAAAACGGCCCGCTGGGAGGGCATTACCCGCCCTTACCGCGCCGAAGACGTGATTAATCTGCGCGGTTCGGTCAACCCGGAGTGTACCTTGGCGCAGCTGGGCGCCGGTAAATTATGGAACCTGCTGCATGGCGACGCGCGCAAGGGTTACGTCAACTGTCTGGGGGCATTAACCGGCGGCCAGGCGTTACAGCAGGCCAAAGCCGGCATCGAGGCGATTTATCTTTCCGGCTGGCAGGTGGCGGCGGATGCGAATCTGGCGGCCAGCATGTACCCCGACCAGTCGCTGTATCCGGCGAATTCGGTGCCTGCCGTTGTCGAGCGGATTAATAACACCTTCCGGCGCGCCGATCAGATCCAGTGGGCCAATCAAATCGAACCGGGCGCTAAAGGCTATACCGACTATTTTCTGCCGATTGTCGCTGATGCGGAGGCGGGATTCGGCGGGGTGCTGAACGCTTTTGAACTGATGAAATCGATGATTGAAGCCGGGGCGGCGGCGGTGCATTTTGAAGATCAGCTGGCCTCGGTGAAAAAGTGCGGCCATATGGGAGGAAAAGTCCTGGTGCCGACGCAGGAAGCGATTCACAAGCTGGTCGCCGCGCGTCTGGCGGCGGACGTGCTGGGCGTGCCGACGTTATTGGTGGCCCGTACCGATGCGGACGCCGCGGATTTGCTGACGTCGGACTGCGATAGCTACGACCGGCCCTTCGTGACCGGCGAGCGCACGGTGGAAGGGTTTTACCGCACCCGCGCCGGGATAGAGCAGGCCATCAGCCGCGGACTGGCTTACGCGCCTTACGCCGACCTGGTATGGTGTGAAACCTCCACGCCGGATCTGGCCGCGGCGCGTCGTTTTGCCGAGGCGATACATGAAAAATATCCCGGTAAATTATTGGCCTATAACTGTTCCCCCTCCTTTAACTGGAAAAAGAATCTGGACGACGGCGCCATCGCGCGTTTCCAGGACGAGCTGTCCGCCATGGGCTATAAATATCAGTTTATTACCCTGGCCGGCATCCACAGCATGTGGTTCAACATGTTCGACCTGGCCCATGCGTACGCGCGCGGCGAGGGCATGAAGCATTACGTCGAGAAAGTGCAGCAGCCGGAATTCGACGCCATTAGCGAGGGCTACACCTTCTCGTCGCATCAGCAGGAGGTCGGCACCGGCTACTTTGATAAGGTGACGAATATCATTCAGGGCGGAGCGTCTTCGGTGACGGCGCTGACCGGATCCACGGAAGAGCAGCAATTCTGATCCCGGCCGCTTTTCCGGTGGAGAACATGATGGCGCGCGACCTTGAACAGCTGACGGCACAGACCATCCTTCAGGGGTTTGACGCCCAGTACGGACGCTTTCTGGAAGTGACCGCCGGCGCGCAGCAACGCTTTGAACAGGCGGACTGGCCGGCGGTGCAGCAGGCGATGAAACAGCGGATTCATCTGTATGATCATCATGTCGGGCTGGTGGTGGAGCAGCTACGCTGTATCACCGGCGCGCGCTGCGACGATGCGGATTTTCTGGCGCGGGTAAAACGGATTTACACCGCGCTGCTGCCCGATTACCCGCGCTTTGAGATCGCCGAAAGCTTTTTCAACTCGGTCTATTGCCGCTTGTTTCATCACCGCGAACTCACGCCGGAAAAGCTGTTTATTTTCAGCTCCCAGCCCGAGACGCGTTTTCGTGAAATTCCGCGCCCCATCGCCCGCACGTTTGCCCCGTCCGACGGCTGGCGGATGATGCTGGAAAAAGTGCTGGGAGAGGTGCCGCTGCGTTTGCCGTGGGAAAATTTGCCGCGGGATATCTTATACATCGAGACCTATTTGCAGCAGGCATTCTCGTCTGAACAACTTGCCCAGGCAACGCTGCAGGTGGCTAACGAACTGTTCTACCGGAATAAGGCCGCCTGGCTGGTGGGAAAACTGTTCCTGCCGCAGGGCGTTTTTCCTTTTCTGTTGCCGATTCACCATAACGAGCAGGGGGCGGTGTTTATCGATACCTGCCTGACCGGTAAAGCGGAAGCCAGCATCGTATTTGGTTTTGCCCGATCCTACTTTATGGTTTACGCCCCGCAGCCCTCCGCGCTGGTGGCCTGGCTGCGCGATATTCTGCCGGGGAAAACCACCGCCGAGCTGTATCTGGCGATAGGCTGCCAGAAGCACAGCAAAACGGAATATTACCGCGAATATCTGCATTTTATCGCCGCATCCCAGGAGCAATTTATTAGCGCGCCGGGCGTGAAGGGAATGGTGATGCTGGTGTTCACGCTGCCCTCCTTCGACCGGGTGTTCAAGGTGATTAAAGATCGCTTCGCGCCGCCGAAAGAGGTCGACGCCGAACGGGTGAAGGCGTGCTATCGGTTGGTGAAAGATCACGATCGCGTGGGAAGGATGGCCGATACCCAGGAGTATGAAAACTTCGTTATTGATAAACGGCGCATCAGCCCTGAATTAATGGCGGAACTGCGGCGGGAAGTGCCGGAAAAACTGCAGGATGCCGGCGAGCAACTGGTGATCCGCCATCTGTATATGGAACGGCGGATGACGCCGCTGAATCTTTACCTGGAACAGGCCGGCGGGCAGCAACTGCACGATGTTATTGAAGAGTATGGCAATGCCATCAAACAGCTGGCCGCCGCCAATATTTTCCCCGGCGATATGCTGTTTAAAAACTTCGGCGTGACCCGCCACGGCCGGGTGGTGTTCTATGATTACGATGAAATTTGCTATATGACGGAGGTGAATTTCCGCGATATTCCGCCGCCGCGCTATCCGGAGGACGAGTTGGCGGCGGAGCCCTGGTACAGCGTGGCCGACAACGATGTTTTTCCCGAGGAGTTCCGGCATTTTCTGTGCAGCGACAGAAAAGTACAGGCGCTGCTGGAGGAGATGCACGGCGAACTGTTCCGGGCCGACTATTGGCGGGCGTTGCAGCGGCGCATTCGCGACGGCCATATTGAAGACGTTTACGCCTATCGGCGCAGAAAACGCTTTAGCCAGCGGGCGGCGGCCGATCATGGGATGGAAGCGCTGCCCTTATCCGCGAGCTAGTCTATGCCGCTGTATTGGCGGGTGACCTCTTTTGCCGCTTTGATGACAAGGGCGCCCAGTTCGGTGACGCGATCGTCGGTAATGCGCGATACCGGTCCGGAAATGGAGATGGCGGCAAAAGCTTCATGGTGCTCGTCGAGAATGCCGGCCGCCACGCAGCGCAGCCCCAGCGCGTGTTCTTCGTCGTCGAAGGCGTAGCCTTGCTTGCGGATGACGGACAGGTTTTCCTTAAGGTTTTGCGGCGAGTTGAGGGTGTGCGGGGTATAGGCGTGCAGTCCCTTTTTATGCAGCAGGCGGATCACCTGTTCGTCCGGCAGGCCGGCCAGAAAGGCTTTTCCCGCCCCGGAGGCGTGTATCGGCAGCTTGCCGCCGATGGGCGCGGACATGCGCATCAGCGCGGTACACTGCACCTGATCGACAATAACGGCCTCAAAATCGCTATGGTCCAACACGGCCAAATTCACCGTCTCGCCGGAGGTTTCCATCAATTTGCGTAAAATCGGGTGCACGAGCGCCAGCAGATTACGGCTGCGCAGAAAGCTGCTGCCGACGATAAAGGCGTGGGAGGCGATGGTCCATAAACCGAGATCGCCCACCTGACGCACGAAACCCTGCTGCTGCATGGTGGTCAGCAAGCGGTGCGTGGTGGAGTTGGGCAACCCGGCCTGCTGCGCCAGATCGGTCAGCGCCACGCCGCCGTTGGCCCTGGCGATATATTCCAGCAACGTCAGACCGCGGGTCAGCGATTGCACCTGTCCGGCCGGCTGGACAGACGCGGCTGCGCTGGCTCTGGGTTTCTTCCCTCTTTTGGCTGGCTCTGCTGGCGACATGGTTTCGATTCCTTTTTTCAGATAATGGAATTGATTTTCGTTTTTCTGTCGAAGAATGCAACTCTTCTTTATCCGCGGCCTGTCTGAAAAAGTATCATGCGAGACCGCGCCAGACGATTGGCAACTTATGCTAGGATAAGCGCTTGCATTGGTGAGATATTCATCGCTGGAATGGGGTTTTTTGTGATTAATCGGCTAGACGAATTGCGCCGTCAGTTAGCGCAGCGGATTATGGTATTGGATGGTGGCATGGGAACCATGATCCAAAGTTATCATTTGCAGGAGGAAGATTATCGCGGCGAGCGCTTTGCGGACTGGCCGAGCGATGTAAAAGGCAATAACGATCTTCTGGTACTGACCCGGCCTCAGGTGATTAGCGCCATCCACGACGCCTATCTGGAAGCCGGCGCGGATATCCTCGAAACCAATACCTTTAATTCCACCACCATCGCCATGGCCGATTATGGGATGGAGTCACTCTCCGCCGAGATTAATACCGCCGCGGCGCGGCTGGCCCGCGCCTGCGCCGACAGGTGGACGGCGCTGACGCCGGATAAACCGCGCTTTGTCGCGGGAGTGCTCGGCCCGACCAACCGCACCGCCTCCATTTCCCCCGACGTCAACGATCCGGCATTCCGTAATATCAGTTTTGATCAGCTGGTCGCGGCTTACCGTGAATCCACGCGCGCGTTGATCGAGGGGGGTGTCGATCTAATCATGATCGAAACCATCTTTGACACCCTGAATGCCAAAGCCGCGGTCTTCGCGGTGGAAACCGAATTTGAGGCGCTGGGGGTGGAGCTGCCGGTAATGATCTCCGGCACCATCACCGATGCCTCCGGGCGCACGCTGTCGGGACAGACCACCGAAGCTTTCTATAACGCCTTGCGGCACGCCAGGCCGCTGTCGTTCGGCCTGAACTGCGCGCTGGGGCCGGAAGAGCTGCGTCAGTACGTGGCTGAACTTTCCCGCATCGCCGAGTGTTACGTATCCGCTCACCCGAACGCCGGGCTGCCGAACGCTTTCGGCGAGTACGATCTGGATGCGGCGGACATGGCGCGGCATATCGGCGAATGGGCGCGCGCCGGCTTTCTGAATATTGTCGGCGGTTGCTGTGGTTCAACGCCGGCGCATATCGCCGCGGTCGCCAAAGTGGTCGACGGCGTTGCGCCGCGCAAACTGCCGCAGATCCCGGCGGCCTGCCGTCTGGCAGGGCTGGAACCGCTGAATATCGATGCCGATACGCTGTTTGTCAATGTCGGCGAACGCACCAACGTAACCGGCTCGGCGCGCTTCAAACGGCTGATAAAAGAAGAGAAATATAATGAAGCGCTGGATGTGGCCCGTCAGCAGGTAGAGAGCGGCGCGCAGATTATCGATATCAATATGGATGAGGGCATGCTGGATGCGCAAGCGGCGATGACCCGCTTCCTGAGTCTGATTGCCGGCGAGCCCGATATCGCCCGCGTTCCCATCATGATCGACTCCTCGAAATGGGAGGTGATTGAGCAAGGGCTGAAATGCATTCAGGGCAAAGGCATCGTGAACTCGATTTCCATGAAGGAAGGGGTCGAGGCCTTTGTGCATCACGCCAGGCTGGTGCGCCGCTACGGCGCGGCGGTGGTGGTGATGGCGTTTGACGAGACGGGCCAGGCGGATAGCCGGGCGCGCAAAATTGAAATATGCCGCCGCGCCTACCGCATTCTGACGCAAGAAGTCGGTTTTCCCGCGGAAGATATTATTTTCGATCCAAATATTTTCGCCGTCGCCACCGGGATTGAAGAGCATAACAACTATGCGGTGGATTTCATCGAAGCCTGCGCGGATATCAAGGCGCAGCTGCCTCACGCGATGATCTCCGGCGGCGTCTCCAACGTGTCGTTTTCTTTCCGCGGCAATGACATGGTGCGTGAAGCGATCCACGCCGTCTTTCTTTATCACGCCATCCGCAACGGTATGGATATGGGGATCGTCAACGCCGGCCAGTTGGCGATTTATGACGATCTTCCCGCCGAGCTGCGCGATGCGGTCGAAGATGTGATCCTCAACCGCCGCGACGACGCCACCGAACGTCTGCTGGATCTGGCGGAAAAATACCGCGGCAGCAAGTCGGAAGACGAGAGCACCAAGCCGCAGGCGGAATGGCGCGGCTGGCCGGTGAATAAGCGGCTGGAATATTCGCTGGTTAAAGGCATTACCGAATTTATCGAACCAGATACCGAGGAGGCGCGCCGTCAGGCGCAGCGGCCGATTGAAGTGATCGAAGGGCCGCTGATGGACGGTATGAACGTGGTCGGCGACCTGTTCGGCGCCGGGAAAATGTTTTTGCCGCAGGTGGTGAAATCCGCCCGGGTGATGAAGCAGGCGGTGGCCTATCTCGAACCCTATATCGAGGCCAGCAAGGCCAAAGGCTCCACCGCCGGCAAGATCCTGCTGGCGACGGTGAAAGGGGACGTACACGATATCGGCAAGAATATCGTTGGCGTGGTATTGCAGTGCAACAACTATGAAATAATCGATCTGGGCGTAATGGTGCCTACCGATAAAATCCTCAAGACCGCTCGTGAAGAGCAGGTGGATATCATCGGCCTGTCCGGTCTGATCACCCCCTCGCTGGATGAGATGGTCAACGTGGCGAAGGAGATGGAGCGCCAGGGCTTTACCCTGCCGCTGATGATCGGCGGCGCGACGACGTCGAAAGCCCATACCGCGGTGAAAATCGAGCAGAACTACAGCGGCCCGACGGTCTATGTGCAGAACGCTTCCCGCACGGTGGGGGTGGTCTCCGCGCTGCTGTCCCCAACCCAGTACGCCGACTTTGTGGCGCGTACTCGCAAAGAGTATGAAACGGTGCGCATTCAGCACGGCCGCAAAAAGCCAAGAACGCCTCCCGTTACGCTGGAGGCCGCCCGCAACAATGCCTTCTCGCCGGATTGGGCAAGCTACACGCCGCCGGTTGCCCATCGATTAGGCGTGCAACAGGTTACCGCCAGCGTCGATACGCTGCGTCATTATATCGACTGGACGCCATTCTTTATGACCTGGTCGCTGGCCGGCAAATACCCGCGCATTCTGGAGGATGACGTGGTGGGCGAGGAAGCGAAGCGGCTGTTTGCCGACGCCAACGCCATGCTGGACGAACTGTCGGCGAGCGGTTCGCTTAATCCCCGCGGCGTGGTGGGATTATTCCCCGCCAACCGGGTGGGGGATGACGTGGAAATTTATAGCGACGAGCGGCGCGACAAGGTTCTGCTGGTCAGCCATCACCTGCGCCAGCAAACGGAAAAAACGGATTTTCCCAACTACTGTCTGGCCGATTTCGTCGCCCCCCAATCCAGCGGCAAGCCCGACTATCTGGGCGCTTTTGCCGTCACCGGCGGGCTGGAGGAGGATACGCTGGCCGAACGCTGGGACGCGAAGCATGACGATTACAACAAAATCATGGTCAAAGCGCTGTCGGATCGGCTGGCGGAGGCTTTCGCCGAGTATCTGCATGAGCGGGTGCGCAAAGTCTATTGGGGCTACGCGGCCAATGAAAACCTCAGCAATGACGAACTGATTCGGGAAAGCTATCAGGGAATTCGTCCGGCGCCGGGCTATCCGGCCTGTCCCGATCACACCGAAAAAGCGGAAATCTGGCAGCTGCTGGAGGTGGAAAAGCGCGCGGGGATGAAGCTTACCGACTCGTACGCCATGTGGCCGGGGGCGTCGGTATCCGGTTGGTACTTCAGCCATCCGGAGAGCAAATATTTCGCCGTGGCGCAGATTCAGCGCGATCAGGTGGAGGATTATGCCAAACGTAAAGGTATCAGCGTCAGCGAAATTGAGCGCTGGCTGGCGCCGAATCTGGGGTACGACGCGGACTAAGTCCGCGCCTGACGGATGGCGATGATGTTGTGAAAAACAACCCGATGAGAATAGTTATCAATATTATTGATGCTTGCCGACGGCGATGATATGGTGAGCCTGATAATAATTACTCTGGCATTTTTCTCCCCAGCGATGTCTGGCCTGATTCCGGGTTCAAAGCATGGTCAACTCCGTCTCTTCCGCGCTAGTAAAACGCCGCTTCTCGATAGAGGATTTTTTTGATTTTGGCGAGCGCTATGGGATTCGCTACCATTTTCCCACGTTGGCGAGAAGCGGCGATGGTGATAAAGAAAAGCGCATCGTCGTCCAGGGAAATGTTGAAGAGCTGGTGCTGTCGTCCGGTATTTGCCTGACGAACTCCGACGTACGGGTTTTGCAGCCCTATGAGTCGACCTCGCTGCAGTGTTCCCCCATGTATACGCTGGTGGTGCTGGAAGGCTGTGTGGCGATCCGGCTTAACGGCCGGGAATTCGTCGTGCGTTCGGGGATGGCGCTCAGCACCCGGCTGGGCGAGCATCTGGTGATGAATGCCAGCCACCCGGCCGATCGTCATCTCAAGACCCTGACGCTGGGCATTAATCCCGCCAATTTCCAGCCGCAGCCGATGATGTCCTCTCTGCTGCATGAATGGACGCATTCCCAAACCTGCGCGTTTATGTGGCAGGTGCCCGGTTATTTGCTGTCCGGCCTGCAACAAGCGCTGGAAAACGGCGCGGCCGGGCTGCCGCGCCAGCTGATGCTGGAAGGGATCATGCTGCAACTGCTGGGCTACGGCCTGTCGGCCGAACCGCGGGGGCGGGAAAATGGTTATCTGTCCGCGCCCGGTGAGCGCTGCCGTTTGGAGAACGTACGCCAGTTGCTGCAACGGCAGCCGGAAAACGCCTATACCTTGCATGAGCTGGCGCAAGCGGCCGCCATGAGCTCCAGCAGCCTGAGAAGCAAATTCCGTCAAACCTATGGGCACTCGGTGTTCGATTACCTGCGTGATTGCCGGTTGGCGCTGGCGCGCCGTTATCTTGAACAGGGATATAGCGTCCAGCAGGCCGCCTGGATGTCCGGTTATCAACACGCCACCAACTTCGCCACCGCTTTCAGGCGGCGCTACGGTATCGCGCCGAGCGCGGTACGTACCCTTCCCTGAGCGGCTTGCCTATGACGTTACGTCCGATCCGCATAGCAGGTTGTTACTCCATGGTTTTTCAATAGTTCCCGCCGCCGCGCGCTTTTGTCATTGCGCATACGCAAGCTGTCGTTGCGCATAGCTACTATGCGGCTAAAAACAGTAATAATTCTTATTTACAAAAAGATCGAGCGGAGATTGTCATGTTGAGAAAAACGCGGCTGGCGCTGGTGATTGGGTGCATCTCGGGCGGCTTTAGCGTATCGGCGCTGGCGGAGGAAGAGGCGGCTGCGCCGTCTGCCGCCGGCAGCGATACGATAGTGGTAACCACGCAAACGCAAAGCGGCGCCACCAAGCTGGCGACGCCGGATATTGAAACGCCGCAGGCGGTTTCCATCGTCACGCGCGATCAGATTCAGCAGCAGGGGGCGATCAGCGTACGTCAGGCCGTCAGCTATACGCCGGGCGTATTCAGCGACCAGATCGGCGCGTCTAACCGCTTTGATTACATGGTGCTGCGTGGTTTTTCCGACGGCAGCCTGGATAACGTCTATCTGGACGGTTTGAAAATGATGGGGGATACCAACTCCCACAGTTCTCTGGTGGTCGATCCCTGGTTTCTGGAGAGCATTGAAGTGGTGAGAGGTCCGGCGTCGGTGCTGTATGGCCGCGCTTCTCCGGGCGGGATTGTGGCGCTGAATTCCCGCCAGCCGTCTTTTGAACGCAGCGGACAGATCAAACTGTTTGCCGGGAATAATGCCCAGCGCGGCGCGGCCTTTGACGTCACCGGGCCGCTGGACGACGACGAACGTTTCGCTTTCCGTCTTGGCGGCATCGTGCGTAAAGCGGATACCCAGTTCGGGCCGCTGAAAGAGGAGCGTTATGCCATCGCTCCCAGCCTGACGTGGCGCATTTCCGATAAAACCCGGCTGGAGCTGATGGCTTACCTGCATCGCGATCCGGAAGGCGGCAGCCACTCGGGTTTACCCTATGAGGGCGCCGTGGTGGCGCACAACGGTCGTAAAATCTCGAATAACTTCTATGAAGGGGAAGAGAATTACGAGAAGTACGACCGTAAGCAGAATATGGTGGGATACAACTTCGAACAGGGTTTTGATAACGGCTGGGCGGTACGCCAGAAACTGCGCTATCTGAAGAGCAAGGTCAGGTTGGATCAGGTGTATGCCTATGGCTGGAGCAGCGCCGACTCGCTTTATCGCTACTATTCCGGCTCGCGGGAAGCGCTTTCGGCGCTGACGCTGGATAACCAGCTCGACGGCAGCTTTGATACCGGCGCGGTGAACCACCGCCTGCTGGTGGGGATTGACTACCAGCAGCGCCATAATGACGTGGACTGGCCTTCAGGCGCCTTCCCGGATATTGATGCTTTCAACCCGGTTTATGGCGCCTTGCCGACTGCCATGTATCCGTCAACGCTTGAGAAGCATAAGCTGCAACAAACGGGGATCTACGTTCAGGATCAGATGAGCTGGGAGCGCTGGCGTTTCACGCTGGGCGGGCGCCACGATCGGGTGAAAGTGACCAATATCGATAAGAGCACGGGCAACCGCAGCGAACTGGATAAGGATAATTTCAGCTCCCGCGCGGCGTTGCTCTATTTGTTTGACTCCGGCTTTGCTCCTTACGTCAGCTACTCCACCGCGTTTACCCCCACCAGTTTTGTCGGCGAGGACGGCAACGTGCTGGAGCCGATGAAAGGCAGGCAGTGGGAAGCCGGGCTGAAATATCAGCCGGAAGGTTCGCAAAACCAGTACAGCATGTCGCTATTCCGCATTAATCAAAAGAATGTCGCCACCAAAGTGCAGCCGACCGACCCCTACCGCTCGGTGGGGGAGATCGAATCGGAGGGCGTGGAGCTGGAAGCCGTCAGCCATATTACCGACAATCTGCGCCTGCAGGCCGCCTACACTTATACGGATATTCGCTATAAGAAGAGCAGTCCGGAAGAGCAGGGGAAACGCGCCATTTACGCGCCGCGTAATCAGGCCAGCGCCTGGGCCAGCTACGATGTGAATAGCGGTCCGCTGGACGGTCTGACGCTGGGGGCCGGGGTACGCTACGTGAACGGCGTGACCAGCGATCGCGCCAATACGCATACGCTGCCTTCCTATACGCTGGTGGATATGGCGGTGGGGTACGATCTGTCGAAGGTCGGCTTAAAGGGGCTGAGCGCGCAGCTGAACGTGAATAACCTGACGGATAAACGTTACGTGGCGGCCTGTAACTCGCTGGAGTTCTGCTACTTCGGCGCCGAGCGCAGTATCGTCGGCAGCCTGTCCTACTCTTTCTGATCCATGCTTTTGCCGCGATAAAACGAAACAGGCCGGATAACTCCGGCCTGTTCCCGCTCTAAAAATCAGTACAATCCGATCGCTTTCCACCACAGCATGCCCGCCGACATAAATACCGCCTGATTGACCAGGCTGACGACAAAGCCGGTTCGCCACCATACGGCCGTCGGCACATATCCGGCGCCGAACAGAATCGGTCCGCGAGCGTAGCTCCGCGATGTGCGCGTTGTCGCTGGCGATAATAAGAATAATCGCTAGCGGGAGCCAATTAAGGCCGTACGAGACGTTTTGTCCTCCATCCCTTTTCCTGGCTGCATTACATGTCTGAAGAATTACTTAACCTATAATTTAAATTGTCTGTAGGTCATAAAAATCCTATACCGAGATCGGATGGCTGTGAGGTTGAGTTATATATTGTTGATTTTAAATAATTTTTAATGTTTCTCTTTATTTGGCTATCCGCACTGAATCCAGTCAGCCTGTTTTCCAAAGGGAAATCGCTTTTCAGTCACAGCGGGAAACATCTGGTAATCTAATGGCTGCTGAATAATCAATCTCACATTTGTTTTAGGGAAATTAACTTAGTGTTAACTTTGCTGCATTTACTTTCGGCGATTGCCTTGCTGGTGTGGGGAACGCACATTGTTCGCACCGGCATCATGCGTGTTTACGGCGCCAGTCTGCGGCGCATTCTTAGCGACAGCGTGGATAAGAAACCCTGGGCTTTTGTCGCCGGGATTGGCGTTACGGCGCTGGTGCAGAGCAGCAATGCCACCGCGTTGCTGACCACGTCCTTTGTTTCTCAGCGCCTGGTGGCGCTGGCGCCGGCGTTGGTGATTATTCTCGGCGCCGATGTCGGCACCGCGCTGATGGTGCGGATACTGACGTTCGATCTCTCCTGGCTATCCCCGCTACTGATTTTTCTGGGAGTGATCTTCTTTCTCAGCCGTAAACAGACGCGCATCGGCCAGATCGGTCGGGTGGCTATCGGCCTGGGGCTGATTTTGCTGGCGTTGGAAATGATCGTGGCGGCGGCCACGCCGATCACCCAGACCGCCGGCGTGAAAGTGCTGTTCTCTTCACTGACCGGCGACATCATGCTTGATGCGCTGGTCGGCGCGTTGTTCGCCGTGGTGAGTTATTCGAGTCTGGCGGCGGTTTTGCTGACCGCGACCTTGACGGCCAGCGGGGTGATTTCTCTGGAAGTGGCGATGTGCCTGGTGATTGGCGCCAACCTGGGGAGCGGGATATTGACGATAATCAGCGCCAGCGCCCAGAACGCCGCCGGACGGCGCGTGGCTCTCGGCAGTATGTTATTCAAGCTGATGGGCTGTCTGGTGGTCTTGCCGATGGTGGAGATACTTTCCCGCTGGTTGGCACGGTTGCCGCTGAGTTCGGAAGAGCTGGTCATTTATTTTCATCTTTTTTACAACCTGATCCGCTGCCTGTTGCTGATCCCGTTCGCCGACGTGGTGGCGCGGCTGTCCTGCGCCATGATTGCCGATTCGCCCGAAGTGGATATGCAGATGAAGCCGCGGCACCTGGATACCAGCGCGCTGGATACGCCGGCATTGGCTTTGACCAACGCCGCGCGGGAAACCTTGCGCATTGGGGACGTGGTGGAGCAGATGCTGCGCCTGTACCGCGACGTTATGCAGGGCGACCATATGCAGCGGCGGGAGGTTCGCCGGCTTGATGACGACGTCGACGTGCTGTATACCGCGATTAAGCTCTATCTGGCGCAAATACCGAAAGAGAGTCTCGACGAGCGGGATTCCCGGCGTTGGGCGGAAGTGATCGAGGTGGCGCTGAATCTGGAACAGGCGGGGGATATTATTGAGCGCATGGCGGACGATGTCGCCAATACCTCCTCGACCATCCGCCGCGCGTTTTCCGCTCAGGGACTGACTGAGTTAAATCATCTGCACGAGCAACTGCTGTCGAATCTGCGCCTTGGCCTGTCGGTATTTCTTTCCGAGGATATCACCAGCGCAAAACGTTTACGCCGCGCTAAACATCGTTTCCGAATTCTGAACCGGCGCTACGCCCACGCCCACGTTGATAGGTTGCATCAGCAGAATGTGCAGAGTCTGGAAACCAGCTCCCTGCATCTGGGGCTGTTGGGCGATATGAACCGGCTGAATTCGCTGTTTTGTTCGGTGGCCTACAACGTGTTGATCACCCGGCAGGAGGGGGAGGATGAGCGGGAAGAGCCGACGTTGACGCTGTGAGCGTGGGAGTGACGCTCCCACGCTCATCCGGTCAATAAAAGAAACGGATTACTCGAACAGGCTGCGGTGCAGCGTTTGCACCACGCGCTCGGCGTCATTGCCGGGCACCAGGAAACAGAGGTTATTGCTGCTGGCGCCGTAGCAAATCAGGCGGATGCTGAACGGCTCCAGTACGCCAAACACCTCTTTGCCCACGCCGCAGGCCTGGGAAAGTTTGTTGCCGATTAACGCCACCAGCGACAAGTTTTCCTCTACTTCTACCCGGCACAGCGAAGAGAGTTCGGTCAGCAGGGCGCTGGACAGCAGGCTGCCGCCGGTCGAGGTGGAACCGGTGGTATCCAGCGTCAGCGCCACGTTCACTTCCGAAGTGGTGATCAAATCAACGGAGATATTGTGGCGGGCGAGAATGCTGAACACCTCGGCCAGAAAGCCGCGCGCATGCAGCATATTGAGACTGTGCAGGGTGAGCAGCGTTTGCTTGCGGCGCAGCGCCAGAGCGCGGAATAACGGCGGGTTTTCCGTTTTATTGCACACCAGAGTACCGCCGGCGGCGGGATCCTTGCTGGAACCGACAAACACAGGAATTCCGCTGCGTACGGCGGGCAATAACGTTGCCGGATGCAGCACTTTCGCGCCGAACGTCGCCATTTCGGCCGCTTCTTCAAACATAATCTGGTCGATGCGTTTGGCCGCCGGCACCACGCGCGGATCGGTGGTATAGATACCGGGCACGTCGGTCCAGATATCGATGCGGTCGGCATGTAGCGCTTCACCCAGCAGCGCGGCGGTATAATCGCTGCCGCCGCGGCCCAGCGTGGTCGTCCGCCCTTTCTCTTCGCTGCCGATAAAGCCCTGGGTAATGATTAAGCCTTTCTCCAGCCTGGGCTGCAGCTGGCTGCGGGTCAGTTCTCCCAGGGCGCGGCAGTTGGGTTCCGCACGGCCGAAATGGTCGTCGGTACGCATGATTTTACGCACGTCGAACCATTCGGCGATCACGTCGCGCTGGCGCAGGACTTCGACAAACAGCAGCGTGGACATCAGTTCGCCGTGGCTGACCAGCTCATCCGTCAGCGCGGTTGAGGTCGCCAGCGCGGCGGCTTCGGACAGGGTGGTGACGTTCTCCAGCATGCGGTCGATTTCATCGCCGATCACCGCCGGATTTTCCAGCCGGTCAATAATGGCGTATTGAATGTTGCGGATCTGCTCCAGAAGCCGGGCGCGCCGTTCCTGCCCCGGCCCTTCGGCCAGGGCGACCAGTAAATTGGTGACGCCGGCGGAGGCCGAGAGTACCACCACCCGCACATCAGGATTGGACAGAACAACGTCGGCGCTGTGGTTCATGGCGTCAAAGTCGGCCACGCTGGTGCCGCCAAATTTGGCGATAACCACCGATTGCGTTTTTGCGGAAATTTCAGTTACGGACATTTCAAAAAAACCTCGTGCAGGAAGCCATTGTTTTTATGTTACAACAGCGGTCTATTAATCAGCCTTGGCACAAGGAAAGAGCGGTAAGCAGGGAGCAGGCGTAGAAAGCTAAACTACGATACACCCAGAAGCGCTCCACCTTGCCGAACGCCCCTTGGGGCGAACCGGGTGACAACCCAGGGGATTCAGCCCCTGCGGTCGATGCGGTCGATACCGTGTTTCACCGCACCTCGGCGCCGCTCCCCCTCGGATATCGTCAATGGACCACGGATCCTCCGATATCTTACCTGGGCGGCGCGCCTCTTCTGGCTTGCGCGCTGGAAGCGCAAGTACGCTGTTAGAAATAACGGGTTATCCCGCCGCTGTCAATAATCAAACGCCGGGGGGGCGCATTTAGCAAGAAAAGGGATATCAAGCGGCGATTTACGGGATACAATCGATTCAGCAGCTTTTGATTTCACTTTCGGAGAGAAAAACATTGTTATGAAAAATATCAATCCAAGCCAAACCGCCGCGTGGCAGGCATTACAACAACACTTCGATGCGATGAAAGATGTGCAAATCAAAGATTTGTTTGCCCACGACAAGCAGCGTTTTGAACGTTTCTCCGCCACCTTTGACGATCGGATACTGGTGGATTATTCCAAAAACCGCATCACGGCTGAAACGCTGGAGAAATTGCAGGCGCTGGCGCGGGAAACCGATTTGGCCGGGGCGATCAAGTCCATGTTCGCCGGCGAAAAAATCAACCGCACCGAAGGCCGGGCGGTGCTGCACGTCGCCCTGCGTAACCGTAGCAACACCCCTATTCTGGTCGATGGCAAAGACGTTATGCCGGAGGTGAATGCGGTGCTGGAGAAAATGAAAGACTTCAGCGAGCGCATCATCGGCGGCGAGTGGAAAGGCTATACCGGCAAGGCGATTACCGATGTGGTCAATATCGGCATCGGCGGTTCCGACCTGGGCCCGTATATGGTGACGGAAGCGCTAAAACCGTATAAAAATCATCTTAATATGCATTTTGTGTCCAACGTTGACGGTACGCATATCGCTGAAACGCTAAAGCCGCTTAATCCTGAAACCACGCTGTTCCTGGTGGCCTCCAAAACCTTCACCACTCAGGAAACAATGACCAATGCCCATAGCGCCCGCGACTGGTTCCTGAAAGCGGCCCAGGATGAAAAGCATGTGGCGAAACACTTTGCGGCGTTGTCTACCAATGCCAAAGCCGTCGGCGATTTTGGCATTGATACCAACAATATGTTCGAGTTCTGGGATTGGGTCGGCGGGCGTTATTCCCTGTGGTCGGCGATTGGTTTATCGATCGTTCTCTCGCTGGGATTCGATAATTTTGAGCAACTGCTTAGCGGCGCTCATGCGATGGACAAACACTTTGCTTCCACGCCGGGGGAGCAAAACCTGCCGGTGCTGCTGGCGCTGATCGGTATCTGGTACAACAATTTCTTCGGCGCGGAAACGGAAGCCATTCTGCCGTACGATCAGTATATGCATCGTTTTGCCGCCTATTTCCAACAGGGGAATATGGAGTCCAACGGCAAATATGTCGATCGCAACGGCAATCCGGTCGATTATCAGACCGGGCCGATTATCTGGGGCGAACCGGGAACCAACGGTCAGCATGCGTTTTATCAGCTGATTCATCAGGGCACCAAACTGGTTCCCTGTGATTTCATCGCCCCGGCGGTAAGCCACAACCCGCTAAGCGACCACCACAGTAAGCTGCTGTCCAACTTCTTCGCCCAGACGGAGGCGCTGGCGTTCGGCAAAAGCCGCGAAGTGGTGGAAGAGGAGTTCGCCGCGGCGGGTAAAACCGCGCAAGAGGTTGAGCATGTGGCGCCTTTCAAGGTTTTTGTCGGCAACCGCCCGACCAACTCGATTCTGCTGCGTGAGATTACCCCTTATAGCCTGGGGGCCTTGATTGCCCTGTATGAGCACAAAATCTTTACCCAGGGGGCGATCCTGAATATTTTCACCTTTGATCAGTGGGGCGTGGAGTTGGGTAAACAGCTGGCGAATCGCATTCTGCCTGAACTGGAAGACGCGAAAGCGATCGCCAGCCATGACAGCTCGACCAACGGTTTGATCAATCGCTTCAAACAGTGGCGTGCTTAAGCGATAACTCAATGAAAAAAGGCGGGAAATCCCGCCTTTTTTATCTTGTGCTGTCGCGTAACGATTAAAGATTAATCGGTATTTCCACGCCCAGCCCGGCGCCAAAGTCGTCGCTGACGCTATTATCGCTATTGGTGTACCACAGGCTGGTATCAAACTTCACTTTTGACTGGAAGTCATAGCCCCATCCCAGTTCAATACCCTTCAGGGTATCCGCACGCGGGAACGCCTTATTGATGCTCTGATCCTCTGGGTTGACCTTGGCGTAGGTTAAACGGGTGCTCCAGCGTTGCCCGTCATCCAGCGCCAGTTCCACTTTCCCGGACAGAATGCGTCCGTCGCCGCCCATCGCGTGGCCCAAAGGATAGCCTTGCTGGTAGTAGCCGTCTCTGTAGATATGGTGAGCATAGGTATAATTTAACCGCGAGTCGTCGGCGCGGGTGGTGGCCCCTTCAATATACCAGTTGATGGTGGAGGTGCCCCATTCAGGGTGGCCTTCCAGGCCGAGAAGGTAGGTATTCTGCGACGGCAGCATTCCCGCTTCATCTTCGCCGACCAACTGGCCGTACAGGCTGACGGGCAGGCCGGTCAACGGCTGTAATTTCAGTTTGAAATCAAAGCCGGCGAGCTGGTTGCCGGGTTCGTTTTCTGTCCCGGTATTGTCCTTCCCAGCCAGACCATCCCAGAACGAATCCCACGACTGCGGACGGCCTTCCCCTCCCCACATCATGATGCGCGATGCGCCCAGTTCAACAAAGTTGGTGGGCATAAACGTCAGGCGTCCGCCGATAAGTTTGGTTTCAGGCACCGCATAATACTGTTCGAGCTGGCCGGCGGAAATCTGATACTGCCAACGGCCGATCCAGGAAAGCCACGGCGTTTCAAAAGGGGACTGATCGGCGCGCTGCAACATAAAGCCGGTTACCGGACGGGCTGCATCAGAGCGGATCAGGCTGCCTTCATAGCCCGGGCCCCACCATTGGGACACTTTCCCGAATGAGAGCCATTGGTTGAAAATCTTAACGGCGCCGTAGGATCCATCCACATTCCAGCGGGATTGATCCGCAATGCGCTGGTTGCCTTCAACGGTACCTTTAAGGTTTACGTCCCAGAATTCATCGCTGGCCCCGGCGGCCACGGAAAGGGCGTGGTCGCTGGCGTGGGTGCTGCCAAAACCCTGCGGCAGCCCGGGTTTATCGGTTGAGGTGTAGCCGGTAACGCGCAGATTGGATTTCAGCGAGCTCACTCGCTGCTCAACCCGGCTGATAACATTCTTTTCCGTGTCGGTCACCGGTTTTGCCTGGGAAAGAACGGATTCTATTTCTTCCTGACTTAACGGCCAGGTGGAGAGGCTGACGTTAATTACGCCTCGGTCCGAAAGCCAGGCGAGATCGTTACGCAGAGTATTATCCGGGGCGATCAGGCCGGCAGACTGGCTGGCTGACACACACAGAAACATGCCGCTGGCTGCCAGTAAGATTTTCTTGGTGAGCATACTGTTGTTTTCCTTCATGACACTACGTTGTCTTGCTACTTTTCGTTTTATCCAATATTAAACGAAGACGGGGTTAACGCCATAGTTTTGCAGTTGCAAATATAAATACAACAGGCAGGTACAACCAAAATGAACAATGATGAGACTAGTACATAGAGTACAATGATTGAAATGATTGATGCGAACATAAACTGCGTTATGGTTCTTTTCGGACAAAACCTAAGGCGTTATTTCGCAATCGGATATAGGGCGCACGCTATCCATGTGAGTGTTTTTTATTTAATATCATAATGTTGCAGGTTAAATTATTTTCTTCGGCTTTAGGGTATAGAATATCGATGAGGTTGTGGCATTAAACGCCGCGGGAACGGTCGGATCTTTTTTGCATTGCAGGATGATTATTCCCGCCGTATTTTATTTTTCAATATCATGGAGGGAAAAATGCGGATGCGCATATTATTCGGTATCTCTGCCGCGCTGTTGCTGGCAGGGTGCGGCACCACCAATCAACTCAGCTCCGCGGGGCAAGCCGTCGAGTTTACCGACACGCAACCCGGCAGCGAATGCCAATTACTCGGTCAGGTTAGCGGCACTCAGTCCAACTGGCTATCCGGCAATCATAGCGACGGCAGCTCCATGCGCGGCGCGGCGAATGATTTACGCAATAAGGCGGCGGCGCTGGGCGGTAATACGATTTATGGAACCAGCAGCCCGAGTGAAACCTTCTGGTCCAGTTTCGCGCCGCTGGACAGCAAGATGGTGGGCAGCGTTTACAAGTGCCCCTAAGCCGCGCTTGAAATGAATATTACCTCCGGCGAATGGAAAACTAACTTTCGCCGGTCTATTCCTCACTCTGCTTAAGTCCCAAATCCAACGGCGTTTTACTGGCCTCTCCGCCAATTTCCCGCGCCAGCCGCGGCACCAGATAGCCGGAAACCTTTTTCAGCAGCGCCTTGACCAGCGTACGCGCCTCCTCATCGTCAACCAGAAAATGGGCGGCTCCCTGAACTTTATCCAGTACGTGGAGATAGTAAGGAAGAATACCGGCATCAAACAGGGCGTTACTCAAGTTTGCCAGCGTGTCGGCATTGTCGTTAACGCCGCGCAACAACACGCTCTGATTGAGTAAGGTGACGCCCGCACGGCGTAACCGCGCCATACTTTGGGTGAAATCGGCATCGACCTCCTGCGCATGGTTGATGTGCGTGACCAGCACTACCTGAAGCGTGCTGCGTGATAGCCGCTGACACAAGGCGTCGGTAATGCGTGCGGGAATGACCACGGGCAAGCGGCTGTGTATGCGCAGCCGTTTCAGATGGGGAATGGCTTCCAGCTCGGTTATCAGCCAGTCAAGCTCATGATCTTTGGCCATCAGTGGATCGCCGCCGGAAAAAATGATTTCATCCAGTTGACTATGCCGGCGGATATAGTCCAGCGCCAGGCGCCAGTTGGTTTTGTTTCCCTGGTTTTCCTGATAGGGAAAATGCCGGCGGAAACAGTAGCGGCAGTTAACCGCACAGCCGCCTTTCACCAGCAACAGCGCCCGGTTGTGGTACTTGTGCAGCAACCCCGGCACCACGCTGTGCTGTTCATCGAGCGGGTCGAGGCTAAAACCCGGCGCCGCAACAAACTCTTCGCGCGCGGTTAAAATCTGTAACAGCAGCGGATCCCTAGCATTTCCCTTTTGCATCCGCGCCACAAAGGCGCGCGGCACGCGCAGCGGGAAAAGTTCGCGGGCGCCGTATCCCTGCCGCAGCTCGGCATGGTGATTTAACGCCAGAAGTTGCAGTAATTCGTCGGGATTGGTAATTACGTCCGCAAGTTGCTGCAACCAATCTTCTCTGGAAGGTATATTTAGGGTTACAATGTGTGCCATTTTTTGGCTTAGTACCGTATCAAATGTAGAGGGCCTTTATGGCGACTTATTTTAGCAACGATTTCCGTTCCGGTCTTAAAATCATGTTCGAGGGCGAGCCTTACGCCGTCGAATCAAGTGAGTTCGTTAAACCGGGTAAAGGCCAGGCTTTCGCGCGCGTGAAAATGCGTCGTTTACTGACCGGTAAACTGATTGAAAAAACATTTAAATCCACCGACTCCGCCGAAGGCGCCGACGTTATGGATATGAACCTGACCTACCTGTACAACGACGGCGAGTTCTGGCACTTCATGAATAATGAAACGTTCGAACAGCTGGCGGCCGACGAGAAAGCCGTTGGCGATAACGCCAAATGGCTGCTCGATCAGGCCGAATGCATCGTCACGCTGTGGAACGGCCAACCCATCGCCGTGACGCCGCCGAACTTTGTGGAGCTGGAAATCATCGATACCGACCCGGGTCTGAAAGGCGATACCGCGGGTACGGGCGGCAAACCGGCGACACTGAGCACCGGCGCGGTAGTAAAAGTGCCGCTGTTTGTGCAGATTGGCGAGGTGATCAAAGTTGACACCCGTTCCGGCGAGTACGTTTCGCGCGTTAAATAATCCACTCTTTTTAACAAGCCGCCGCCATTAATGCGTTATGGCGGTTTTTTTTCGCCACAACATGGGCGCGGTCTCCATTAAGCATGAAAAGTGCTACTAATCAGCCAATATTGACTACGCTTAAAGAGACGCTTTTCCCTAATCACCAAGAAGGAATCACCCATGTTGAAGAAGAGTCTTGTCGCTATTTTCTCTGTGTTAATTTTATCTGCCGTAGTGGGGTGTAATACCACCCGCGGTGTGGGGCAGGATGTTGAGGCAGGCGGTGAAGCGATACAGCGCAGCGCGCAGTAAGCAATAAATGTTTTCATACGAGGGAAGCGCTGCAATAGCGTTTTCCTTTGCACGGACACGTAATGCGGCGGTGGATAAAAGGGAAAGAAATGATGCCGCCGTTAGTCATTACCCTGTGCATGCTGACCCTCGGTAATGTGTTTATGACGTTTGCCTGGCGTGGATAGTTATGTTGCTTCGGCGGGGCAGCTTAAAATATTGCAGGAAGTTATCAGTCTTGGCGTTTTTATTCCCTTTCCCATGATTCTTTTAAAAGAACCTTTTCGCACGGATCATATTTGGGCGGGGCCGTGCTTATTGAGAGCGTTATTCTTTATGTTCCGCGATAAAATTGTGTAAAAAAAACGGCCTGCGCAGGCAGGCCGTTGACGGCGGACGGCAAATTACAGCGTGACGACGCCAATAATGGTGACGACGCTCAGAATGGCCGACAGGCCGTAGAAAACCCATTTCCCGGCGGGAACGTGGATTTTCAGATCGTGCATGGCGTGATGAATACGGTGCAAGCCACACCATATCGGCAGAATAATCATCAGCAGCAGGAATACGCGGCCGATAAAACTCTGGCTGAAAGCCAGGATACGCTCATAGTTCAGCGCATCCGGAAACAGACCCAAAGGCAGCAGCACACCGACCAGCAGAATGATGACCGGAGAGAAAAAGGCGGTCCACATGCCACCGGCGCCGAATAATGCCCAGAACGGCGGTTCATCGGAACGTTTTGGCGTTTGATTAATCACGTTATTCCTCCTGATCAGAATAGTAAGGCGATAGCCAGAACGGCCAGCGTTACTACAATGGTGACTGCCCAAAGCCCTTTGATAATCGGCTCCGGTCCCATTTTCTCATCTTTCACCACGATAATGGAGGCTTTGGGGGCCAGCTCAAACCAGGTTTTGGTATGCAGCACGGCGGCCAGCAAGGCGATGATGTTGATAAGCAGCACCAGTGGGTTCTGCAAGAACCCGAGGAAGCTTTCCCAGCCTTCCGGGCCGTTCTTCAGAGAAAACACGCCGCATAACAGTAAGATGCTGAACCAGACGGCCGGCACGGCCGTCCCTTCACGTAACATATAAAAGCGGTAGAACCCCAGCTTCTGCCACCAGGTTGGCGACATGCCGCGGACATACGCTTTGCGTTTGGATGTCATTATTGTCCCTCCCTTATTGTGGTTTAAGCGTGGCGATCATGAAGTCCTTCATGCTTTCAACCTTGCCTTGCTGAATGGCGGCGGCAGGATCGACATGCTTCGGACACACCTCAGAGCAGTAACCCACAAAAGTACAGCTCCACACCCCGTTATTACCATTAAGCTGCGGCATACGCTGTTTCTTGCCGCGATCGCGGTTATCCAGGTTGTAGCGGTGAGCCAGCGTGATGGCGGCCGGGCCGATGAACTCGGGATTCAGACCAAACTGCGGGCAGGCGGCATAGCACAAACCACAGTTGATACAGCCGGAGAACTGGTGATATTTCGCCATTTGGGCCGGAGTCTGCTTGTTGGTGCCATCCGCGGGTTTACGATCGTTGCCGATGATGTAAGGCTTGATGGCTTCCAGACTCTCAATAAAGTGGGTCATGTCGACCACCAGGTCGCGTTCGACGGGGAAATTGCCCAGCGCTTCAACCTTCAAGCCGTTCTGATAATCGCGCAGGAACGTTTTGCAGGCCAGTTTCGGGACATTGTTCACCATCATGCCGCATGAACCACAGATCGCCATGCGGCAGGACCAGCGGTAGGAGAGGTCGGCGGCCAGGTTATCTTTGATATAACCCAGCGCATCCAGTAAAGACGTCTGCTTATTGTAAGGAACCTCAAACGTCTCAAAATAGGGTGCGCTGTCCTTTTCAGGGTTATAGCGCATGACTTCCATTTTCAGGATTTGCATCTCATCAGCCATTCGCCTGCTCCTTCTTGCCTTTATCCTGAGCATCTCCTTCGGCGCCGTAAACGCGTTTGGCCGGAGGAAGTTTGGTGATTTTCACGTCGCTGTACTCCAGACGCGGCGCACCTTCAGGGTTATAAAAAGCCAGCGTATGCTTCAGGAAGTTAACGTCATCACGCTCGGTGCAGCCTTCATCCAGACGCTGATGAGCGCCGCGGGATTCTTTACGGTTGATGGCCGAGTGCGCCATACATTCCGCCACATCCAGACTGTGACCCAGCTCGATGGCATAGAGCAGGTCGGTGTTGAACACGCTGGAATGGTCGGTGATTTTTACCCGTTTAAAGCGTTCCTGTAGCTCGGTGATTTTATCCACGGTCTTTTGCATCAGGTCCGTGGTGCGATAAATGCCGCAGCCTTCTTCCATCGACAGACCCAGTTCGTCGCGGATTTTCGACCAGCTTTCGGTGCCTTCCTGCGCCAGCAGGTCATGCAGGCGTTGCTCGATGTCGCGGGTTTGCGCATCCAGCGCGCTGCCGTTGGCCGGCGCGGCTGCCGCGGAACGCTGCGCGGCGTGTTCGCCGGCAATACGGCCGAATACCACCAGCTCAGCCAGAGAGTTGGAACCCAGACGGTTGGCGCCATGCAGGCCGACGGACGAGCATTCGCCGACGGCGAACAGACCCTTGATGCGGGTTTCGCAATTCGGGTCGGTCTCGATGCCGCCCATGGTGTAATGCGCGGTAGGGCGAATCGGAATCGGCTCTTTAACCGGATCGACGTCGACATAGGCTTTTGCCAGTTCACAGATGAACGGCAGGCGCTCTTTGAGCTTTTTCTCGCCGAGGTGGCGCAGATCGAGGTAGACCACATCGCCCAGCGGGGTGGAGATGGTCCGTCCGGCGCGCCATTCATGCCAGAAAGCCTGAGACACCTTGTCGCGCGGTCCCAGTTCCATATATTTGTTTTTGGGTTCGCCGAGCGGCGTTTCCGGACCCATGCCGTAATCCTGCAGATAACGGTAGCCGTCTTTGTTGACCATGATACCGCCTTCGCCGCGGCAGCCTTCGGTCATCAAAATACCGGAACCCGGCAGACCGGTCGGGTGATACTGTACGAATTCCATATCGCGCAGCGGGACGCCGTGACGGAACGCAATACCCATGCCGTCGCCGGTAACGATGCCGCCGTTGGTGTTGTAACGGTAGACGCGGCCGGCTCCGCCGGTAGCGATAACCACGGCGTTCGCCCGGATCTGCACCAGTGAGCCTTCCATCATATTGATGGCGACCACACCGCGGGCCTGACCGTCATCCACCAGAACATCCAGCACGAAATGTTCGTCGAAACGCTGGATTTGCGGATATTTGAGGGAGGTTTGGAACAGGGTGTGCAGCATGTGGAAGCCGGTTTTGTCGGCGGCAAACCAGGTGCGTTCTATTTTCATTCCGCCGAAACGGCGAACGTTAACAGAACCATCCGGTTTGCGGCTCCACGGGCAGCCCCACTGTTCCATCTGGATCATTTCTTCCGGGCAGTGCTTAACGAAGTTTTCGACAACGTCTTGTTCGCACAGCCAGTCGCCACCGGAAACGGTGTCATTGAAATGATAATCAAAGCTATCGTGGTCCTGAGTGACCGCTGCTGATCCGCCTTCTGCCGCCACAGTATGGCTACGCATGGGGTAGACTTTTGAGATCAGCGCAATTTTCAGTTGGGGATTAGCTTCGGCGGCGGCAATTGCCGCGCGTAAGCCAGCGCCCCCGGCCCCGATAATGGCCAAATCGGCATTAAAGGTTTGCACTGCATTCCTCCAGTTACTTAAGTTATTTAAGTTAAAATAAGAAAATAATCTCTATTCATTTCAGTCTTTATATATCTGCTTAATTATTAGTGCATTAAACGCTATAAAAAATGATTTTTTTGGACATATTAAGAATAGATAAACCTCTATTTTTTGTGTGGAAATGATTATAGCGAATTAAAAGATGATGAAATTTGATGTGATCCAGCATTTTGCAGTTTTTTCAGAGTGCACTGAGATAACTTATAAAAACGTGATCGAAAGACTTATTTCCGCCTAAATAATGCTTTTATTTCTTTAATAACTCTTTTACAAAAGATATAAGAAAATGTTCCACTGGATATAAATGATGGCGGGCTGCCCCAGTTCGCCGCCCTGCGGGCATCGTTAAAAAGCTATTCGTGTTCACCTACCTGCGGAAATTTTTACTCGCCGCATTCCTGCTGCTCCCCCTACGGGCCAACGCTGCGCGTTGTTGAAATTTCCTATGGAAATTTTTGTTTGTCCGCGTTGATGCGGGTAGACTGCTCCACCTGTTTGACTTTGGAGTAGTAACCATGAGCGAAACGACAAGTTGGCAACCCAGCGCGCCTGTCGCTAATTTGTTGAAACGCGCGTCGATAGTCGCCGCTATCCGGCGATTCTTCACCGATCGCGGCGTTCTGGAGGTTGAAACGCCGGCGATGAGCCGGGCAACGGTAACAGACGTCTTTTTGTGTCCGTTTCAGACTCGCTTCGTCGGGCCGGGCGCCGCGGATGGTATGACGCTGTATCTGATGACCAGCCCGGAATACCATATGAAACGTCTGCTGGCGGCGGGCAGCGGCCCCATTTTTCAGCTGTGCCGCAGTTTTCGCAATGAAGAGTCCGGCAGATACCATAATCCGGAATTCACCATGCTGGAATGGTATCGGCCGCACTATGATATGTACCGCCTGATGAATGAAATGGACGATTTACTCCAGCAGGTGCTGGAGTGTGAAAGCGCGGAAATGCTTTCATACCAGCAGGCGTTCCAGCGTCATCTGGAAATCGATCCCCTGTCGGCGGACAAGGCGCAACTGCGCGAAGCGGCGGAAAAACTGGGATTGGGCGACATTGCCTGCCGCGAAGAAGACCGCGATGCCTTGGTGCAGATGCTGTTTGTCTTTGGCGTTGAGCCGAATATCGGGCGCGAAAAGCCGGCGTTTGTTTATCATTTCCCGGCGACGCAGGCGTCGCTGGCCGAAATCAGTACCGAAGATCATCGTGTTGCCGAGCGCTTCGAGGTCTATTTTAAAGGCATTGAGCTGGCGAACGGTTTTCGTGAATTAACCGACGACGATGAGCAACGCCGGCGTTTCGAACAGGATAATCGTAAACGCGCCGCCCGCGGCCTACCTCAGCAGCCTATCGATGAAAATTTACTTGCGGCGTTAAAGCACGGTCTGCCGGAGTGCGCCGGGGTGGCGTTGGGCGTCGACCGCCTGATTATGCTGGCGCTGGATGCCGAAAGGCTGAGCGACGTAATCGCCTTTTCCGTTGAGCGTTCCTGATATCGCCTGGCCGGGCGCGCGCTGCCGCACCCGGCCATTCTCTTCTTTATTATAGGCTTCCCGCCGTGCGGTTACCGGACGTCAGCGTTTTTCTATTGCGCGATAAACTCTCCATCCGTACCTGAAGCGGCGGGAACGGCATCACCAGATTATGCTTGCGGTAATTTTCCAGAATCAACTGATGAAGTTCATGGCGCAGCGGCATGCGATGGCCCATTTCGGCGGCGAAAATACGCAGTTCGAAAATCTGGATCCCCTGTTGCAGGTCAACCAGGAAGACTTCCGGCTCCGGCGTATCCAAGATCAACGAACAGCGGCTAATCGCGTCCTTCAGCAACTCGGTGACTTCTTTACTGTCGGCATCCGCCGGCGCCGGAACGGTCATCACCACGCGCGTTACCGAATCGGACAGCGACCAGTTGATAAATTGCTCGGTGATAAAGGCCTTGTTCGGCACGATAATCTCTTTGCGATCCCAGTCGGAAATAGTGGTGGCGCGGGTATTGATACGCATTACGCTGCCGGTGAGATCGCGAATGGTGACCGTATCGCCGATACGGATCGGCTTCTCGAACAGGATAATCAGCCCGGAGATAAAGTTGGCGAATATTTCCTGTAGGCCGAAGCCCAATCCGACGCCCAGCGCGGCCACCAGCCATTGCAGTTTGGACCATTCGATGCCGATAAGGGAAAAACCCATCAGGCTGCCGATCAGCATCAGAATATATTTGCTGATGGTGGTGATGGCGTAGCCGCTGCCCGGAGAAAGCGCCAGATGCTGTAGCAGCGCCAGTTCCAGCAGGGCCGGCAGATTACGCACCACCTGCGCGGTGATAACGAAGATAAGCACGGCGATCAGCACCGAGCCCAGCGTGATGGACTGTACGCTTTCGACGCCTTTTACCGTACTGCTGACGTCCCACAGGCTGATATTTTCCAGAAAAGCGAACGCGGAATGAATTTCCGACCACAGCACAATCACCGAAACCAGCGCGATTAGCGTCAGAATAGAGCGCACCAGCTGCAAGGATTTGGCGCTGATGGCGTCCAGATCCACCACCGGTTCTTCAATGGCTTCCGAACCGCCCTCATAAGAGGCGCCGGACGGCGCGTCCTCTTCTCCGCGCGCGCGCTGCGCCAGAATCTCCGAGCGCCGGTTTTTGGCGCGGTCGAAAGCGATACGCCGCCGCTGGATAAGCATCCAGCGGCGGATAATATGATAAATAACCAGCAGGAAGAACCAGATGGAGACCGAGGTTTCCAGCCGCACCAGCAGAGCCTGGGCCGTGGCCAGATAGCCGATGCAGGACGCCAGCGCGGCCGCCAGCGGCGCGCAGATCAGCAGATTCCACATCGCCCGGTTGAGGGAGTTCTCTCCCGACCCTTCCTTATCCAGATAAAGCGGAATGCCGGCCCGTTTCAGGCCGGTGGTGACCAGGCTCAGCGCCATACACAGTAAAATAAAGCACAGGCGCCCCAGGGTACTGGAAAATTCGCGATCGTTGAGCTTATCGAAGGTGATCAGCGCCATGATCAACGGCACGATAAAGGCAATCGACAGCCGGTAGTAGCGCATCGCCCGGGCAACCCGTTCCGGCGACCAGCGGAAGTGGACGATAAACAGCCCCTGAGGATGGGAGAACGATGCGCTGATCATCACCACCCACATTAACGGCACCGTGGCGGTTACGCTGTCGCCGATAGCCACGGCCACCGGATAGGGCCAGGCGTTTTGCAACCCGTAACCCAGCGCGGCCCAAAGCACGGGCAGCGGCAGCGCCACCAGAATCGACCAGAACACGGTACGCAGCGTCAGCATAAAATGGTCGAGCGTCACTTTCCCCACCCGGCTGCTGGCTCGTTCCATAAACGCATGGTAATGCCGGCGGGAACTGATGCTGAATCCCACCAGCAACAGCGCTCCCAGCAGCGGAATCACCGTTTCCCGGCTGGTGACCATCATCACCATGGCGCTACTGAGCTGGGTCAGGGTATCGAGCGACAGCAGGCGGGTGAGGTCCTGCACCAGCTTCAGCGGGTAGGAAAAGGTAATGGGATCGACATCCGCCACCCAGAAAAGATAGCGGTGCGCCGCTTCCCGGGTTTCGCTCAATGCGTCTTGCAGCTGATTGTTGGCCACCTTGAGTTTGGTCAACTCGAGGATTTGCGTGTCGCAACCGGAAATCAGCGACGTCAGCAGATCGCGCTGAGTACGCAACTGGTCGGTCAGGATGCGTTGCTGGGTACTGGTGAGCGGCGTGCCGTCATCCTGTTTTGCCTGGTCGACATCGTGTTGCTTATTAATCAGCTCCTCAAAATGCAGGCGCTGTACGCGCAACTGCGCCATATCGCTGTCCAGTAGCTGCGGCTTGGGCATTTCCGGTAATCGGGCCACCTGCGCCCGCAGGGTTTCCCCCAGTACCGGAGAAACCCCCAGCCACTGCGCCTGCTCGCGGATGGTGCTCAACGCCTGGCGGACCTGCAGAGTATGGGTGGCGGCCTGACGCTGCTGCGAAGCGATAAGGTCCATATGCTGCGCCTGCTGATTCAGGGCCATGGACAGCTCGCGGTTGATGGTCAGCAGTGAACTGATGGCGGAGGGCAAGCTTCCGCTTTGTTCCGCCAGCAGCTCCGTTTTTTCCAGCGCCTGTTCCGCTTCCCGCTGGCGCAGGCTGTTGATATTGCTGCGTAACCCCTGCAGCAGAGTATCCAGGCGGTCATGACGTTTTTTATACAGTTCGGCGCGCAGGCGGGACAGCTCCTGACGGCTGCTGGCGGAGAGCTGCGCCAGCTCCAGCTCGTCAACCCGGCTTTTACGCAGCGTGGACTCCGCCTGCAGCGCGGCTAACTGCGCTTGCCCCAGCGGGGTGGTCGGCGATCCCAGCGACTGGATGCGGCTTTCGATCTCACTGAGCGAGCGGCTGGCTTCGGTTTGCTGCTGAGGAAGCTGCCCCAGAGAATCGCTGATCTCCCGCAGCCGTTCCTGCTCCTGCTGAAGCTGGCGGGCCTGCTCCAAAAGCTGGCTGCTGGTTTGCAGGATCTGCTGTTCGAGATCGTTGACGGATTGATTCTCCGCGATGCTCGACGGTTTCTCATCTTCCGCCGTTATCTGTCGGCGGAGTTCCTGCACCAACTTGGGAAAATCATCAATAACGCGTTGATACTGCGCCGCGCGCTCGCGTGACGCTTTACGCTCCTGCATGGCGTTCAGGGCGGACTGCAGCTCTTCGACGATTTCGGTCTGATCGGCGGCGCCTTTGTTCGCTTCCGCCTGCTGTAATTGCTGGCGTAACTGCGCCTCGCTGGGCACCGGAGCGGCCAATGAGGCGGTTGATAATAAACATCCCAGCAGAAAAGTGACAATCAGACGCACGTTCATTCTACCTTTCATTTACCACAATAACGGGGTGATTATTTACGGCGCCGCGGGGCTTCAACCCGGATGGTCCGTGGCGCCGGCGTTAGTATCCGCATCAGGGGATGCAAGCGGCGCGGACGTCTCTTCTATGGCGTCGTCCGTCCGTTCATTATCCCGCACTTGCGCGAAAGGTTCACCCACGCGGGTGACGCTCAGGCAACCGAGGTGGGCGGAAAACTGAATCCGGCTGGATGAGAACAGGTTGATCACCGTAGAGCCCAGCTTAAAGCGCCCCATTTCCTGGCCTTTCGCCAGTGCGACCGCGCCTTCCTCGCCCGCCTGCGGGTAGGTCCGGCGTTTGATGATGCCTTCTCGCGGCGGCGTCGCCACGCCCGCCCAGACGGTTTCAATACTGCCGACGATGGTGGCGCCGACCAGAATCTGCGCCAACGGGCCGAATTCGGTGTCGAACAGGCAGATAAGGCGCTCGTTGCGGGCAAACAGATTGGGCACGTTTTGCGCCGTCAGCAGATTGACGGAGAACAGATCCCCCGGCACATAAATCATTTCCCGCAGCACGCCGTCGCACGGCATATGGACGCGGTGATAGTCGCGCGGCGATAAATAGGTGGTGGCGAACAGGCCGTCGCGGAACAGGTCGGCCATGACGTAGTTGCCCGCCAGCAGCGCTTCCAGCGAATAATGGTGATTTTTGGCCTGAATCAGCTTGCCGTCGGCGATGGCGCCCAGCTGGGACAGCACGCCGTCGGCCGGCTGTACCAGCCGCTGCGCGTGAGCGTCCACCGGGCGGACGTCGGGGCGCAGCGGACGGACAAAAAACTCGTTGAAGGTGCGGTAAGCGGCGGTATCCGGCTGCTGCGCTTCCTGCATATTGACCTTGTAGTAGCGGACGAACAGATCGATCGCCAGCTTGGTGAGTTTGCCCGCCGGTTTATCCGCTCCCCAGCCGGCCAAACGGGTCAGCCAGATTTTGGGTAGCCAATACTGTAATTTGATTTTGATGCGATCCAGCACAGTGAGCCTCTTGGATTAGTGATGCGCCATAAAATAGGGGATAAAGGCGGCGCATTGTAGCGATGGATAAGATAAATGTCAGTTATCCGTATCGGAAAAGGTTTTACGCGTTTTTACCTGAGCCATGCTTTCCAGAATGCGATGGTAGTTATCAAAGCGCTCGGCGGCGATTTCACCGCGTTCCAGCGCCGCGTTAATCGCGCAGCCGGGGTCGTTCTCATGCCGGCAATCGCGGAATTTGCAACTGCCGATGTATTGGCGAAACTCAATGAAACCCTGGGTAATCTGATCGGGGTCCAGATGCCAGAGACCGAATTCCCGCACCCCGGGCGAGTCGATAACATCTCCGCCGTGCGGGAAATGATATAGCCGGGCGGCGGTGGTGGTATGCTGCCCCAGCCCCGAGTTATCCGAGACCTCGTTCACCAGAATACGTTCTTCTTCCAGCGCCAGCAGGGCGTTGAGCAGGCTGGATTTGCCGACCCCCGACTGTCCGGCGAAGATGCTGATGCGTCCGGTCAGCGCCTGCTCCAGCTCGATGATGCCCTGCTGCGTATGGCTTGAAACCATAATCACCGGATAGTTGAGGGCGCGGTAGATATCCATCAGGCCGTCGACGAAGCGCCGGGCTTCGTCATCCAGCAGATCGATCTTGTTGAGCACGATCAGCGGCTCGACCTCCAGCGTTTCGCAGGCGACCAGATAGCGATCGATGATATTGAGCGACAGCTCGGGAAGAATGGCGGAAACGATCACGATCTGATCGATATTGGCGGCGATCGGCTTCACGCCGTCATAGAAATCGGGACGGGTCAGCACCGAACGGCGCGGGTGAACTGCTTCCACAATGCCGCTGATGCCGGACAGGGTTTCATTGCCGGCGCGCCACACCACGCGGTCGCCGGTGACCAGCGATTTAATGGTGCGACGGATATTACAGCGATGCACCACGCCGTTTGCGGCTTCCACATCGGCATGCATACCGAATCGGCTGATGATAATGCCCTCCTGGGCCTCGCCCAGCTGGCTGTCTTCCCATTCGATCTTGCTTTCGGAATGCTTAAGGCGGCGCTGGTGATTAGCGCTGACCCGGCGTTGTTGACCTTTCGACAGTTTCTTTTTGCTCACTGAGCCTCACTTAAATACTATTATGATCGCCATGACGCTGTTTATCGCTCATGGAGATTGCAGCGACTATAATAACACCCTATTTGATTAATGCTGGTCACTTAAGCCTGGTGCTCGGGATTGACGCGCTATGGTCGTCAACCGGCGGGCAATGGCACAGGCTAAACAGGAATACCTACGATGGTAGATGAAAATAACCTAATCTGGATCGATCTTGAAATGACGGGATTGGATCCCGAGCGGGATCGCATTATTGAAATTGCAACGCTGGTGACGGACGCCAACCTCAACGTATTGGCCGAGGGGCCTGTTTTGGCGGTACACCAGCCGGACAGCCAACTGGCGCTGATGGACGACTGGAATGTGCGCACCCACGGCGCCAGCGGCTTGATTGACCGCGTTAAGGCCAGCAAGGTGGACGATCGCGCGGCGGAGTTGGAAACGCTGGCCTTTCTGCAAAAATGGGTGCCGGCGGGCAAATCGCCCATCTGCGGCAACAGCATCGGCCAGGATCGCCGTTTTCTGTTTCGCTATATGCCGGAACTGGAAGCTTACTTCCACTATCGCTATCTGGATGTCAGCACGCTGAAAGAGCTGGCGCGCCGCTGGAAACCGGAAATTCTGGCCGGTTTTAAAAAACAGGGCACCCACCAGGCGATGGATGATATCCGCGAGTCGCTGGCGGAGCTGGCTTATTACCGCGAACACTTTATTCAACTTTAGAGCGGTCTGGGCAGTATCAGAGGGCGTACGGCGAGTCGGCCGGGCGGGCAACCGGCCCGACGCGCCGTATGCTGATGGATGAACGTTTTAGCGCGGATTGCTCTTTTTATCGGCAGTCAGATGGTTTTTCCTATTCCGGGGCTTGCGGTCGAAAGGATATTTCGTATAATGCGCACCCCGTACCGATGCACAATTTGGTATCCGTACGCCACTTCCCGAGCGGGAATAGCTCAGTTGGTAGAGCACGACCTTGCCAAGGTCGGGGTCGCGAGTTCGAGTCTCGTTTCCCGCTCCAATTCTTTTCTATAGACATCCACTGATGTCTGTAGGTCTATGAAAAAAGAGCGAAAAGCTCTTTTTTTGTTTCCAGAGCAATCCATTGAAAACCACCCACGCCAAGCCTTTTTAAGGCCAGAATTGAGGCCAAAAAAACAGGGTGGCAATGCGTTGCGGATTGTTGCTGGGATCAAATAAAGGCAATGACAAGCATAGAACCTGAGTTTCAACCTGGGAACTCTTGTCATGGCACTTTCCGATCTGATTATCCGGCAGGCCAAAGCCAACGGTAAAACCTTTCATCTTCCTGATTGCGATGGCAGCCCTCTACGATTAGCACCTCACAACTCAAAGTGGACGTTTACGCTCATGTGTGCTGACGCGGTTGAAGCTAATCTGATCCTGTCCAGGCCGCTGCACGCCGGCGGGGCAATCGGCGTGCAGCGTAGCCGCGTAGTTGGACGCTTCGGCATAGGCCGTCATCCCCTCGTTGGCGCGAATGACCTGCAGATGCTGCTGGGGCTGTTCGAAGAACCGGATCACCTGCAAGCCCATGGCCAGCGACCACAAGGTCTCGATGCTGGAATTGCCGATTGGCCCAGGAATTTACTCGCGCCTGGCATACGGCGCATGACTATTCAGGCGGAAACGGCGGGTTCCCGCCCTGCCGCCTGGGGGGTAGGGATAGCGGAGGATGATGCAGCCAGTTGGCGTTGTTATAACCAATCAGACGGCGACGAATGAGAAAGGGCTTGCCATGCTCCTGGAACAGGTTCATAATGCGCCCATTCCAAACGTCGATTTGTATTAAAGTCTTTTTAATCAATCGGTTATCATATAAAGCTTCGAATGGATAAGCTGTTTGGAATATCCACCATACGCGGGAATAGCTCAGTTGGTAGAGCACGACCTTGCCAAGGTCGGGGTCGCGAGTTCGAGTCTCGTTTCCCGCTCCAAATTCTTTTCTGTAGACAGCCACCAAAGTCTGTAGCTCTCTGATTCAACAGGGTAATCGTTCTATTGAGCATCCAGCGAAATCCGCTGAAAACCACCGTCAACCACGCCGACGTAGTACACAAATTAGTACACGAAAATCGGGTGAAAGGCGGATGCGGATTGTTTGCTGAGTCGCTTCCCTGTGCGCGGTACACCTCTCTTCAACCCTGAAGGAGGCATACCCTATGGCGTTAACCGATATTCAGATCCGCACGCTGCATAATGAAATGGCGGCGGTGTGGGTGATGCTGCGCACCGCCGGAGCGCTATCAGGCAGCGGTGCGCTATTACCGGCGACTGGGTTTCAGCAGCCGAGAAGCCTGCGTGCTGGTATCGATGGATTTGGGGCATGGTCAGCAGCATATTAATATTAGTAAGGACTACGTCTAAATCTTGAATCAACTCCTCATCCTGACTGATTAGGCAAACGTGGATGGTTCGAGTCTCTTGCCGTGTAAGCATTGGCTCCCCTCATTGATTATCTCTAAACATATTAATTAGACCCAGGCGATCAAATTGCCTGGTTTGCTGCAACTCCTTCCATCAATGGCATATCAACTACAACATCGGTGCCAAAAAACCGCCTTCCCGCAACTCCAGTTATTCCGGGTATACGACAAGGGAATATCAGGATAGGTCGTTAATTAATTAACAAGCTTTCCTTGTTGTCAGGGGGAATTCACCTGGCCTGTTAATGCTAAAAATATAACGTTATATGTCGAGTGTTTCGCAGTAAAATTCTTATTTTCATTATGCTAATAAATATCCATATTTTTTGCTGGCTGATGTTAATGATAGTTAATATATTTGAAACTTATGCGTTCAATTAGGGGCGGTTTTTTAAGTTTTTTACAAGTCATTGTTTGGTATGTTTTTTTATTTTTTTTAGAGAATATCGATAATCGTTATTCTCTTAAGGAAAAGTAATAATTTGGTGAAATAAATTATTGCGAATGATATTATTTTACTTTTGTATTGTATTAAATGATTTTATATGCCCGTTGTACTTGCAAGCTGCAAATGCGTTCGCTTTCTTCGATTATCGTTTTCCTGAATTCACCCTGCATTTCATCGAATGTGGGAAAAATGGACGGAGGCACGGTATATAATATCGTCCTTTACGTGTATGTTTTTAGCACAGATTAATAGCCGGTTGACCCGCCCCGGTTTTCTTGGAGAGTTTGGAGTCTGTGATTTAAGCTGCCAACGCTTCGCATATCATAAAACATGCGAGGCGTTTTTTATTTCAGACTTATTCGTCGCGCCAGCCCATTGCCGGAGCAACATGTTTTAGAATGGACTCGATAACATGCACGTTGTAATCCACGCCCAACTGATTCGGCACGGTCAGCAATAAAGTATCCGCTTCGGCAATCGCTTCATCCTGTTTCAGCTGTTCGATCAGTTTGTCCGGTTCTGCGGCATAGCTGCGCCCGAAAATCGCGCGGGTTTTCTCGTCAAGGAAACCGACCTTATCGCTGTTGTCACGGCTTGAACCGAAATACATCCGGTCGCGATCATCCATCAGGGCAAAAATGCTGCGGCTGACCGAGACACGCGGCGTACGTGTATGCCCGGCTTCCGCCCAAGCCTCGCGATACGCACGGATCTGTTTTGCCTGCTGAATGTGGAAAGGTTCGCCTGTTTCATCGTCTTTCAGCGTGGAACTTTGCAGGTTCATCCCCAGTTTCGCGGCCCACGCCGCTGTCGCATTCGAACCAGCGCCCCACCAGATACGGTCGCGTAAACCTTCAGAATGAGGCTCAGGGCGCAGCAGGCCCGGCGGGTTCGGGAACATCGGCTGTGGATTGGGTTTCGCAAAGCCTTCTCCACGTAACACGTCCAACAGCACTTCGGTGTGACGGCGCGCCATATCAGACTCATTTTCCCCTTCGGAAGGGACATAGCCGAAATAGCGCCAGCCATCAATCACCTGCTCCGGGGAGCCACGGCTGATACCAAGCTGTAAACGCCCGCCGGAGATCAAATCCGCCGCACCCGCATCCTCCGCCATATACAGCGGGTTTTCATAGCGCATATCGATAACACCTGTACCGATTTCAATACTCCGGGTTTTCGCTCCTATCGCTGCCAGCAGGGGAAAGGGCGAGCTGAGCTGGCGGGCAAAGTGATGCACCCTGAAATAGGCTCCGTCCGCCCCCAGTTCTTCGGCGGCAACTGCCAGATCGATGGATTGCAGCAGTGCGCCAGCGGCCGAACGGGTTCCAGACTGCGGAGACGGCGTCCAGTGACCAAATGACAAAAATCCGATCTTTTTCATGACGTGTTTATCCTGGTTTTCAGGGAAATTAGCAGCAGGCGGGGCAGCGTTCATGATGAAGTAAACCTGTTCCTGCCTTGGATTATCCCTACTTTACGCATTACCAGATGAGTATAAATATCATTTGTTTAACATAATGCATCAAATAAATTGATTGTTTAGCGCGAATTGCGGACATCAACGTCGCCACAAGCGATGAGCAAATGTAGGTTAAAATGTTGAGCGAAGCGGAACTGAGCAAAAGTTCACGAACCCGACTTAATAGCCTCAAAGGAGTATCGAGCAGATTACTGCGTCGCGATCGTCCTGATATAGCCAGTCGGTATGACTACAAGGGGGTTTTGTGGAGCCCGAGTTAATTCGCCAGTAGCCGCGGCGGCGCTCCGATTAATATATTGAGCAGCAAGAAACACCAGGTTATGCTGTTCCCACGTCTCATTGTATTTGAACTCCATTCATGCGATCTGTGTGGCTCACCTGGCAGGGAAAGTCATGCCAGCGCAGCAAACAGGCCGTCGCGGTTGCTGTCACGCCAAATCCCATGGCTATCACTATCTGTCCGTCGCGCAAACGAAAATGCTTTGCCATATCAATAAGGGCGACCGTGTTTAGCGCCGCTCCCAGGCTTCCGTAGCGCGAGAAAGTGGAAAAGATTTTTTTGCTGTCTATTTGCAACGCCTTCGCCGCTGCTTTATGCATCCAGTGAACAGGATCGTAAATATAGTATGCGTCAATATCCGACAGTTGCAAATCAGCAGAACGACAGACGCCGGTGCAACAGTCAACAATCGTTTCTGGCATATGGCTAAGAATATAATCTCCTGAACCGGAGGGCGTCCTGATATAGGATACGTTGTTGTCTGGAGTGCCATCCACATATTCCAGCGCCCGATAACCAGCAGTGGATACCGAATAAGACGCGATGATTTCCGGCCCGTTTCCCTGACCGATGATCATGCTGGCGGCGCCATCGCTGAGTAGTTGCTTTGTCGGGTCATTCTCATGAAAGAAATGAGTATAATTACAGCCGGTCACGACGGCAATTCGCTGATAATTTTCTGATAAAATCAATGAACCAGCAATTTCCATCGCCATACATCCACCACCAGTACCGGCATTGATGCCAATTGAGGGGCACTTCAGGCCCATTCTATTAGCCAGCAGGCCGGATTCCTGCCCCATAATATTATCCGACCATACTTGGCTCAATATAAGAAAGTCGATATCGTCAACAGATAGTCGCGCATATTCTATCGCGTCCCGCAAGCTGTCTTCGAGTAAAATATCAATATCCCGTTTATCGTTAAGGTGCCAGAGATGTGGCGTCCCCGTCTCAAACTGATAGAAGTTGGCGTTTAATTGAGTCGCTGTTTCGTCGTGGTGTTTGATATCAATCCGTTTCTCAGGCAATACGCCAGCGGCGGATAATATGCTGGGTGACTGCGGCATAATATTTAACTCCTAAAGTGACTTAATTGTATTGATCCGATCAAGCAACGGCGGCTGCGCATCTTTATCGATCAGAACATCAATAACAGCAGGAACGCCTCTCATGATGGCTGCACGTAATGAGGTTTCCAACTCGTCCGCCTGTGTGACCCTGACGCCATTTGCGCCCAGGGCCGTTGCAAACAATGAAAAATCAACCAGAGGAATAACACAGTCCAACGGCGGATTGCCTAACAGGCTCAATCCTTGCCGACACATATTATATGCGCCGTCGTTCATTATCAGCCAAATAGCGGGTAACTGATAACGAACAGCGGTGCTGATTTCATTATTCATCAGCATGGAACCATCGCCGATGATACCAAGGGTTGTTTTTCCTGACGCGCTCAGTCCAACGATCCCGCAAGCGTAATGGGCCATGGCGCCCAGCGCGGTACCAACCCGATAGCGGTTCGGTTTTGGAAAATGTAAATATCTGTTGGTCCAAACAAACGTATTTCCCGCGTCTGCGGCGATCAAACAGTCCTGTTCTTCAATGGCTATCTTTTGAACAATCGCCATTACCTGCTGCGGATGAATAACGCCATCCTTGACCGGTATCGGCTCTTGTTGTTCAGGATCCTGTTCTCTGGGGAGAATCTGGGGAGTATGATAAACGGCGGTTTCTTTTACTTTATCATCTACCCCATGCAGGAAATGAGAAATTTCCGTATCAATAATAACGGCATTGGAGGGAAGGTTTTTTTTGATATCCTCATTTCTTAGACCAATATAATAGATATCAACATTGTTCATCTGATTTTGAATATATGAAGAGCTAAGCTCCCCCAGATTCGAACCCAATATAATAACCGTCTTCAACGATGGGTTATTTAGTACCTGCCTGAGTTTTACACTATCTGAACCTAATCCCGTAGTACCAATATAAAGCGCGTGGTTTTCAGGAAAGATGCCTTTTCCCCTTGGCGTGGACATTACCGGGGTATGAGTTTTGATCGCCAGATGGGTTAATATTTCTGCCGCATGAAGACAGCCAAATCCATTCCAGAGGATAGCGCCTCCTGTCGTAAGCGCTTCCGCTATTTTCTGTTGTTTACTTTCAGCGTCGTTGCTATTTTCGTAAGAAATCGAAGCCGGTGTTATGCGTTCTATATTTATTCTGTTATTTTCCTTTAAAATTTCCTTTTGAATAGTTGTAGGTATAAAAATGCCCAGCACATGACCATAAGATATAGTGACATCATTTATAGCTTTTATTGCTTCTATTAATTTTTCCTGTCTGTCAACAAAGACAATACTATCGAAAAAACCGCTGACGCCATCTCCAGCAAGGTCGTTGATATCTTGACGGGTAGTTTGTTGTAATCCCCATTTCCCATTGTGTTCCTCAATGGTGGTTGCTGAAATAAATATTACTTTCGCGCCATCCAGTTTTGCCGTGCGCAATCCAGTCAAGGCATTGGTAATACCTGGCCCGGAAGTGGAAAAAACGACGGAGGGGACATTATTATATAAACTGTACTCTGAGGCTGAAAAAGCGGCGCCGCTTTCATGTCTGCAATGAATAACCTTGATTGAGGATTCCGATAACGCTTCCCACAAAGGTACAATAAATCCACCTGAGACGCCAAAAGCCGCTTCAACACCTGCTTTTTTTAAACTGTAGACTAATTCTTTTATAACTGCCTGCTGTTCTTCTTGGCACATATAGCCTTCCTCATAAAGTGTAAATACTCAAAAACACTTGATATAGAGAAAAGTGTCTTATTCTTTCATTATTACGTGAATGTTATTTTTTCAAGCGATAAAACTATAGCAGATCTATGAAAAAAACCTGAATATTTTAATTAAAGTTAATTTTTCTATTTATATATACTTAATTCATTGCTAACTAAACATGTTGTATTAATAACCCATGATTATTATTTATGCGATCATAATATTCCTTACCACCCTGTCAATTTCTGTTAATTCGACACATCGCGCCTATGCAAACGTAAAGGGGGGCTATTCTCAAGTCTCACGATAAAACGCCAAAATCTTCACGAGACCGCTCAATCTGGTGCATCCGCTCATGCCGAACTGTCATAGGCCATCGTCCGCGCCAGCTCATCATGGATTTTCCTCTGCGCATCACATAGTCCTATAACGCTTAGCGGTTTATCAAAAAATTAACTTTAGTCAGGAGGAAAACTTGTTTTCAGATTTTCCTCCTAGGAATTAATGTAATTGCATTAATTTCAATTGTTATTAATTCATGTGTTCAAATAACGCCTCCCGGACTTCCCCCGCGGGCAGTGAAGCAGAGAAACGGCGGCTTGAGATGGGGGGTGATTATCAGGTGCAATTCAGCGCGCGCGCGGGTTGTATTTTCCCATTAATTTCTTTGGTTGGAGGATATGCCTTGAAAAAGGTGATGTTGTTGTGGTTGGCCGCGCTGTTTTTTTCCCTGTCAACGGTAGGCGCCCGCAGTGCGGTTATTGATGAAAGTTATCCCCAGAAGACCGTGCGTATTGTCGTCCCGGTTGCGGCGGGCGGCAGCGCGGACAAGCTGGCCCGGGTGCTGGCGGAAGAGCTGAGCCGGGTATGGGGGCAGTCGGTGGTGGTGGAAAATGTCCCCGGCGCGGGCGGCGTAATCGGAACGTCTCAGGCGGTTCGCGAGCCGGCGGATGGCTATACCCTGCTGCTGCGCGGCGAGTCGGCGGTGCTGCCCACCCTGTTGCTGCCGAATCCCGGTTACCAGCTTGACGATCTGACCGGCGTGGTACAGGCGGCGGTCAATCCGCAAATTCTGGTGGTGCGTCCCGGTTTGGGCATTTCCACCCTGAAAGAGTACATCGACCTTGCCAAAACAAGGCCGGGAGAGATTACGGTGGGGCTGCCGGGTAATGCCGGCATCGCCCATATCGCTCATGAGCAGTTCAATCGTCAGGCGGATATCAAGGTGAATTTTATCCCTTATTCCGGCGGCGCGCCGGCGGCGGTCGACGTTATCGGCGAGCATATTGACGCTACTCTGATCACCCTGGCGGCGGTGACGGAATATGTCCGCGCAGGTCGTCTGGTGCCCATCGCCGTCACCACCTCCTATCGCTCTCCCGCACTGCCCGACGTCCCGACGTTTTCCGAGTCCGGCTTGCCCGGCTTCTCGGTGGAGAGCTGGCAAGGGCTGCTGGCGCCGGCCGGCACGCCGGACGGGGTGAAAAACAAAATCAATCGCGATGTGCAGGCGCTGCTGAACACGCCGCAGATCAAGGAACGCGTTGAAAACCTTGGCTTCGGCATTGCAAAGCCGCATACGCCCGCAGACGTGGACGCCATACTGCAAGAGCAGGGCAGTGCGTATGCGGAAATCATCAGGTCCGCCGGCATCAAGCTGCAATAAACACATAAAGGCGTTAATGCCATGCGCATCGTCGATCACAAGAGTTTTCTGACCGGGGTATTTTATAGCGTTGTCGGCGCAGGCGGCGTCGGCTACAGCAGCCTTTATTCTCTAGGGAACCTGGCCCGTATCGGGCCGGGGTATTTTCCGCTGGCGCTGAGCGCGTTGCTGCTGCTGCTGGGGGGGATTATCAGCCTGCGCTCCGTCAGGCTGAGCAAGCCGGACGTGGGGAAAAGCCCGCGGCGCGCGCCGGTATTCGACTGGCGCGGCGATATTTTTATCCTGCTGTGGATCCTCGCGTCCGTCCTGATGTTCGCTTTTTTGCTGCCGACGCTGGGGCTGGTGCTCGCCATTCCGCTGCTGGTGATTTTGTTGGGGCTGGCAAGCCATAACCGGCATTATCGGCAGATCCTGCTCAACGCTTTCTTTATTACGCTGCTGAGCCTGGCGGTATTTATTTACGGACTGGGGTTATTGCTCCCGCTGTGGCCGCGTTTGCCGGGGGGCGCGTAATGGAATTGCTGGATAATCTCTACCTCGGCTTTACCACGGCGCTCTCCTGGCAGAATTTGCTCTACGCGCTGATTGGCTGTCTGCTGGGCACGCTGATCGGCGTGCTGCCCGGTCTGGGGCCGGTGCCGACCATCGCCATGCTACTGCCGATTACCTACAGCCTGCCGCCCACGCCGGCCCTGATTATGCTGGCCAGCATCTATTACGGCGCGCAGTATGGCGGGTCGACCTCGGCCATTTTGCTGCGCATTCCGGGGGAGTCCTCCTCCGCCGTCACGCTGATCGAAGGACATGCCATGGCGCGCCAGGGGCGCGCCGGCATCGCCCTGTTCGGCGCGGCGGTCGGCTCGTTTATCGCCGGCTGTTTCGGCGTTATGCTATTAGCCGCTTTCGCCAATCCCTTAACGGAGCTGGCTTTCATCTTCGGCCCCGCCGAATATTTTTCGCTTATGCTGCTGGGGCTGGTGGGGGCGATCGCTCTGTCGTCGGACGCTTTCGACAAGTCTTTGGGCATGGTGATCCTGGGCCTGCTGCTGGGACTGGTGGGCACGGATGCCAACTCCGGCGTGGCGCGTTTTGACTTTGGCGTATTGCGCCTGATGGACGGCATCAGTTTCGTTTATCTGGCCATGGGGATTTATGCCATCGCCGAAATCGTCGGCAATCTGGCCCGGTATAAAAAGCAGCCGGCGGCGGCCACGACGAAAATCAATACGCTGTGGCCGCAGGGCAGGGATATAAAAAGGATGCTTCCGTCCATCGGACGCGGAACCTTGCTCGGTTCCGTTCTGGGCATTTTACCGGGCGCCGGCGTGACCATTGCCGCCTTTGCCGCCTATACCCTGGAGAAAAAAGTGTCCAGATACCGGGGAGAGTTCGGCGCGGGGGCGATAGAAGGGGTCGTCGGCCCGGAATCCGCCAACAATGCGGCGGCGCAGACCAACTTTATTCCGCTGTTGACGATGGGCATTCCCGGCAGCGGCGTGATGGCGCTGATGCTGGGCGCGATGATGATCCACAATATCCAGCCCGGCCCGCAGGTGATGGCCAACCATCCGCCGCTGTTCTGGGGGCTGGTGGCCTCGATGTGGATAGGCAACCTGATCCTGATTATCCTCAATCTGCCGCTGGTCGGCATCTGGGTGCGTCTGTTGTCCATTCCTTATCGGCTGCTCTATCCGGCGATTCTGGTGTTTTGCTGCGTCGGGGTCTACTCCATCAGCAACTCCGTGTTCGGCATCTATGTGATGGCCTTTTTCGGCGTGCTGGGTTATCTGTTCGTCAAACTGGATATTTCTCCGGTTCCCTTGCTGCTGGGGTTTGTTCTCGGGCCTATGATGGAAACCAGCTTTCGCCGGGCGCTGATGGTTTCGCGCGGCGACCTGAGCGTATTCATCGACCGGCCCATCTCGCTGTCCCTGTTGCTGGCGACGCTGGCATTTGTGCTGCTGGCCCTGTTGCCTAAGTTGAGATTGAGAAAACAGAAACTGTTGGGGGAGACGGAAACGTTATGACGACATTGATTGCGGCGGCGACGGTTAAAACCTGGCTGCACGACGGCGGTGAAATCGCCTTGCTGGACGTGCGCGAGGCGGGGGAGTTCGGCGAAGGGCATCCGCTTTTTGCCGCGTCCGTCCCTTACAGTCGGCTGGAATTGGATGTCGGGCGCCTGGTGCCGCAGACCCATACCCGCATTGTGCTGCTCGGCGGCGAAAACCAGACCGCGGAAAAATCGGCCCGGCGGCTGAAGGAACTGGGCTATCAGCAGGTTTATATCCTGTCCGGCGGCATTGAGGGCTGGCGACAGGCGGGGTATGGGGTATTCAAAGGCGTTTATGTGCCCTCCAAAGTGTTCGGCGAACTGGTGGAGCACGAATACGCCACGCCTAGCCTGAGCGCCGCCGAACTGCATGACTTGCAGCAAGGGCCGCAGCCGGTGCTGTTGCTGGATGGGCGTCCGCTGGATGAATTTCACAAGATGAGCCTGCCGGGGGCGGTATGTTGTCCCAACGCCGAATTGCCCTACCGGCTGCATTCGCTGGTGGCCGATGAGCGTATCCCGGTGGTGATCAACTGCGCCGGAAGGACGCGCAGCATTCTGGGGGCGCAAATCCTGCTGTCGGCGGGCGTCCGCAATCCGGTATATGCGCTGGAGAACGGCACTCAGGGCTGGTATTTGCAGGGATATCCGCTGGAGTCGGGCAGCGCCAGCCGCTATCCGCCGGTGGATGGCGCCGCGCCTGTCCTGCACTCGCGGCGCGAGGCGGCGCGCGCTTTCGCCGTACGCCAGGGGGTAAGCTGGATCGACGGCGCAACGTTGCGGACCTGGAAAAAGGAACAGCAGCGCAATCTGTTTGTGTTTGATGTCAGAACGGCGGAAGAGTTTGCGCAAGGCAGCCTTGCCGGAGCGGCGCACGCGCCGGGCGGCCAGCTGTTGCAGAATACCGATGTGTTTATCGGCGTGCGCGGCGCGCGGGTGGTGCTGGCCGACGTAGACGCGATCCGCGCGCCCATTATCGCCGGCTGGCTGAAACAGATGGGGCACGAGGTTTATCTGCTGGCCGAATTCGAACTCGCGCCTCCGTCGCCTGAAGCGCGGGAGGCGATAGCGGCGGAAAAAATCATCGATCTGCCACGCTTGGCGCAGGGGCTGGCGCAAAATAGCCTGCGCGTTATCGACCTCAGATCCAGCCAGAGCTATCGCCACGCGCATCTGGAAAACGCCGTCTGGTCCATTCGCCCGCGGATTGAAAGCCTGCTGGCCGCGGAGTCGCGTCCCGTGGTGTTGGTCGCCGACGATTTGCGCCTGGCCGCGCTGGCGGAAAAAGAGGTTCCCGCCGCGCTGCCGGTCTATTACGCGCGCGCCGATATCGACGCCTGGCGGGCGGCGGGACTGCCGCTGGTCTCTACGCCCGATGCGCCGCCCGATGCGCAGCGAATCGACTATCTGTTTTTTGTTCACGACCGTCATGCGGGCAATAAAGAAGCGGCTCGTCGCTATCTGGCGTGGGAAACCGGTCTGATTGACCAACTGGACGCGCAGGAAAGAGCGTCATTCAGGCTGCGGCCGTAAGCGTTTAGGCCGCGCCATGCGCCGGGTTGCCTGCTGATCACCGATCTGCTCAATTCGCGCATGGCCAGCCTGTAATCACTCCCCTCACGCTTCCGAACCCGGCGTGAGGCGGCTTAAAAGCATCCGCCTGGGAACGTTATCGATCCCGCATCACGTCCCGGCGGGCCCGATCGACCAGCGACAGGTAGCGTTGCAGGCGGTTTTTGCGCTCGGCCAGCAGCAGGCGCTTGGTCCACTCCAGCGCATTGCCGGAATGGGACGCCAGGCGCGCGGCCAGCTCCAATGCCGCGTCATAGGCATTCGGCGCCACCTGGTTGACCAGGCCCATGGCCAGCGCCTCGTCGGCAGCGAAAGTGCGGGCGCTGAGCATGATATCCAGCGCGGCGGCCTCGCCGATCAGGCCCGGCAGGGTAATGGCGCTGAAACCTGAAAGCATGCCGTGACGCACTTCCGGAAAGCTGAACTGGGTGTCGTGCTGGGCTATGCGGAAATCACAGTGGATCGCCAGGCTGATGCCGAGGCCCAGAGTGTAGCCGTGTAGCGCCGCCACCACCGGTTTAGTCAGGTCGTTGCCGACGCCGGGCAGGGCGCGGGCCAGCAGGTCGCTGCTCACCGTTTCGCCGGTGGCTTCGATCTCCTTAAGGTCGGAACCGGCGCAAAAAGCCCGCTCTCCGGCGCCGCGCAGCACAATGGCGCGAACCTCGCGGTCCTTTTGCGCCCGCTCCCAGATCTCGGCCAGCTCGTGTTTGGCCGCGCTGTCGAGCGCGTTCAGGCGCTCTGGGCGATCCAGCGTGACCACCAGCAGGCCCGCGCCCCTATTTTGGTATTCGACTGTCATGGCTTCGATTTCGCAATAGATGAAAGGTAAAAGAAAGACGTTTTGCCTCTTGAGCTCGGCGTCAAAGTAGGGAAAACTTAGTTGATGAGCACAATACGCACAACATGTTTGTTATATGAACATGCTCTTATAACATCACAAACGGTTATAAAACAATGAAAGCATTAGTCCTGCAAGCCTTCGGCGAACCGCATCAGCTGCAACTGCAAGAAGTGCCCACGCCCGCCGCCGGGCCCGGCGAGGTGCTGGTGAGGGTGCACGCGGCCGGGGTTTGTCACCACGATCTGCTGCACCGGGCGGGTAAGCTGCCGGGGGCGCAGACCGGCGTGGTGCTGGGCCATGAGGCGGCCGGCGAAGTGGTCGAGGTCGGCGCCGGGGTGCTGCAAGTGGCGCGCGGCGCCAGGGTGGTGGTTTACCAGCGCCGTTTTTGCGGACAGTGCCGCAACTGCCTGCGCGGCCGTCAGGATCTCTGTCGGGCGCTGGGGCTGCCGGCGGTGGATACCGAAGGCGCCTACGCCGAATATTTACGCGTTCCGGCGATCTCCGTGGTGGAACTGCCGGCCGGGCTCGACTACGCTCCGGCCGCGCTGGCCTCCTGCCCGATAGCCACCAGCGTGCGGGCGCTTTACGGCGAAGCGGCGCTCAAGCCGGGGGAAACCGTGCTGATTAACGGCGCCAGCGGCGGTCTGGGCGCGCATCAGATTCAACTGGCCCGTGCGCGGGGAGCCAGGGTGATTGCCGTCACCGGCAGGGCGGAAAAAGTCGCTTTTCTGCAATCGCTGGGCGCTGACGAGGTTATCGTCAGCGACGACGGCTACAGCGCCGAGGTGTGGCGACGTACGGCGAAACGCGGCGTCGACGTGGCCGTCGATAACCTCGGTCATACGCTGGAGGAGACGCTGCGCAGCATGGCGCTCGGCGGGCGGGTGGTGGTGCTGGGCAACGTTCGTCCCGGCAGCGTCGCCATCGCGCCCGGTCTGTTGATCGGGCGGCGGCTCAGGGTGCAGGGTTCCGGCAGCGCCACCCTTGAAGAGTTGCGCGTCGCCCTGGCGCTGATCGGCTCAGGGCAGGTCAAGCCGTTAATCGATCGGGTATTGCCGTTTCATCAGGTTGCGCTGGCCCATGAACTGCTGGAGTCGCGGCGGGTGAATGGGCGCATTGTGCTGAGCGGGTGGTAGCGATGGATGTGAGTACCCTGCTGGGACAGGCCGCCGGCAAATGGCCGGATCGGCTGGCGCTGCGCGAACCGTCCGACGCGCGCGCCCTGACCTTCCTCGAACTCGACCAGGCGGTTAGCGCGGTCGGTCTGGCGCTGGATCGGCTGTCCGTCGCACCCGGGGAGCGGGTGGCTTTGCTGGCCGACGCCGGGGTGGATTACCTGATCGCCGACTATGGCTGCATGGCCTGCGGACGGGTGCGGGTGCCGCTGGATCCGGCGCTGTCCGCGGAGGAGTTGCTGGCGCAACTGCGCGATTGCGGCGCGGCGCTGCTGCTTTTTGCCGAACGGTACGCGGCGCTGGCCGACGAAGCGCGACGGGCGGGGATTTCCTGTCGTCCTTTAGGCGCGGTGATTGATCCGGCGCCGGCGGCGCTGACGCCCAGACCGGCGCAATCCCCGCAGGCGCTGGCTTCGCTGAATTATACCGGCGGCACCACCGGCGCGCCCAAAGCGGTTATGCATCGCCATGCCAGCCTTTGCGCGGTGTTGCAGAACATCGTTATGGCCCGCGGGGCCTGCGTCGGCGATGTGTTGCTCAATGTGCGCCCGCTATGGCCGATCGCCGCGGTGGCGGTGCTGGCTCACCTATTGAGCGGCGGGCAGGTGGTGCTGGGCGGTCGTTTCGACAGCAAAAATTTTATCGCCCAGCTTGACGAGTATCAGGCCGCGTTCAGTTCCCTGGTGCCAACCCAGCTGTTGCGGCTGCTGCGCGAAGCGGGCGATGCGCCCGCGTCCTTGCCGCGTTTAAAAAGCCTGGATATCGGCGCCGCCGCGCTGGCGGAGGAGGTGTCGGCGGGCGCCGACCGTCTGTTCGGCCCGCGCATCGGCGTGCTTTACGGCATGACCGAAGCGCCCTGGAGCTGCTATCTCTCCGCCGCGCGGATGGCCGCGGCGCGCGGCGCCGGCGAGAGCGTAGAGGGGCTGGTGGGGCGTCCGCTATTTTCCGCGGCGGTGCGTATCGATCGGGCCGACGCCCAGGGCGTCGGCGAGATTCTTATCGGCGGTGCGCAGCTGATGGCCGGCTATTGGCGACGTGAAGAGCTGAGCGCCCGCGCGTTCGATAACGGCTGGTTGCGCAGCGGCGATCTGGGGCGGATACGCGCCGACGGACAATTGCAGGTGATGGGGCGTTGCAAGGATGTCATACGCAGCGGCGGCAAGTCGGTGCAGCCCGGCGAGGTGGAGCAGTGCCTGCTGGGCCATCCCGGCGTGCTGGATGTCCACGTCTTCGGACTGGCGGACGTCGAATGGGGGGAACTGGTGTGCGCCGCCGTGGTGGCGGACGGCGGGCGGGAGCTGTCGGCGCAGCAGTTGGTGGATCACTGCCGTGCGCGCCTGTCGCGCCACAAGATGCCGCGGCGGATTTATTTTATCGACCAGTTGCCGCGATCGCACTACGGCAAGGTGCAGAAGAAGCGCTTGCTGGCGGCGCTCGGCGCGGAACCGTCGTGCTAAACGACGAGCTGCGCCGAGATGCCTTCGCAGGCCCGACGCACATGGCTGGCCAGCGAAGACGCGGGATGGGTCTCATCTTCCATATCCAGCCCGGCCACCACGACCGCCCCCACGGCCACGCCGCTCGCAAGCAGAATGGGAAAGGCCAGCGACGACAGGCCGGGCTTGAATTCTCCATGGCCGAAAGCAAAGCCCTGCTGCCGGCGGATCTGCTCCAGGGTCGGTAGCACGCTGGCGTAGCGCGCTTCGCCAAGAATCCCCAACACGGCCGATTCGCCGTAGGTGGCCAGCACCGCGCGTCCGCTGGGGCTGCCGTCGATGGGGAATTGATCGGCCAGATCGACGATGGCGTTAAGCGGCGTGGACGGGGTCCACATGCGCTCGACCAGCACCACCTGATCGTTCACCGGAACCGATAACGAGACGATGGCCGGTCTTTCGCCTATCACCCTTTGTAATTCAATGGCATAGGGCAGGGCGTTCTTCCTCAGATTCAGCCGGTTCAGATAAGCCGCCGAATAGATCAGACTCTCGGGTCCGATACGATAGCTGGCGCCTTGCGACTCGATCAGGTTCCAGTAGGTCAACGTCTTGAGCAGGCGATGAATGGTGGTACGCTCGATCCCGGTCAGACGCGCCAGCTCAAGCGCGCTGGCGCCATGCCGCAGGCCGGCAAGGGTTCGGAGCAGCACTATCGACCGGTCGATAACCTGAACGCGCCTGCCGCCGGCGTTTTCCTTGCTGTGATTGGGTGAGGGAGGAGTCGCAGAAATATCCATGGCAGTAATCGTTTCCGTTATTTATTGGGATTGGCAGGCGCGGGTCAAGGTTAGCCGTTATCCGTTGCGGGGTGAAGAGGAGAGCGAACAGAGCCTAATCTAATATAAAAACGATATTTATTATCGGTTTTTTAGAACGTCTCATTTTAACCGGCGCGCGTGCGTTTACCGATTTTTCCGCCGGTCCGGCGGCGAACATGAATTAATGTTAATGCAAATACAAATTATTACCATTTATAACCAAGTTTCCCTATATTAAGGAAACTTGGTTAACGGTAATCCTGTGGCGGCAAGGTGCCCGTAGTCTTCGGCATCAGGTCCGAATGACGCCAAGGGCGCCGTGTGCATCGGATGGCAGGGCTATGCATGACAGCACTTTCTCTACAATAACGCGGCTGCGGACGGCGCTAATAACGGGGCCGCGTTGATGTGGGACCTCAAACGCCTGTTCCAGAAACACTCCAGGGACATCAACCGTTTTCTCCGCAAGCGGGGACACCGCCCGGACGTGGCGGCGGATTTGACCCAGGATGTCTTCCTGCGGATATTGTCCGCCGCGCCGCCCGAGCGGGACGACAATCCCCTGGCCTATCTGCGCCGTGTCGCCCGTAATCTGTCGATCGACCTCTATCGCCGTGAACAGCTGGTTGAAAAAGGCGACCTGCCCAACGAGGAGTACGGCGGAGTCGCCGATCCCGCCCCCAACCCCGAAACGATAAACCATGACCGCCAGCGGCTGGCGATGGCGCACCGGGCGCTGATGGAACTGCCGGAAAGGACGCGGCGCGCCTTTGAGCTGTATCGCCTGGGCGATATGACCATCGCCGAAGTCGCCGCCGAACTGGACCTTTCCGTGTCGCGCACCTGGTCGCTTATCCATCACGCTTACCTGCACCTGCGCAGCAGACTCAAGGAGAGCGGCGATTAATAGGCGGCGCGGGGTGAAAATTTTCTCCCTACATTCGTTAATGATAACGTAGAGGCGAAAATCGACCTTTCCCTTGATTTTTTTCCTGGCGCGGCGTTATCACCGGATTGATTCATGTATGACTGAAAAAACGTCGCAAGACGATAAATTATTTGCCGAGGCGTTTGACCTCATCATCCGTCAGCAGACCGAACCGGCGAATCCGCTGGTGCGCGAGCAGATCCGGCGCTGGCGTGGGCGCGATCCCTCCCATGAAGCGGTCTGGGCCGAAGCTATGGAGATCCATGTTTTGGCGGGGCAGGTGGTGCAGGCCCGCCGCGGGGAAAGCCGAGCGTCGGCGGGCATCTCGCGCCGCTCCCTGGTTTTCGGCGGTGCGGCGGCGCTGGCCGCATGGGGCGTCGGTTCGCTGGTCGCTCCGGGCGTGCTGCTGCGCGTCCGGGCCGATCATATAACGGCGACGGCCGAACTGCGGCGCATTTCCCTGGCCGACGGCACGCTGGTCGCGCTTGGCCCCGACAGCGCCATTCGTTCGCGCTTCACGCCGCGCGAACGGCGCGTGGAGCTGCTTTCCGGCATGGCGTTCTTTGAGGTGGCGCCGGACGACGGGCGTCCGTTTCAGGCGGTTGCCGATGACCTTGAGGTGGCGGCGTCCGGCGCGTTCGACCTTGGCTGGAACGCAGGCTTTCTGTCGGTGGCCGTCGAGCGCGGGCGGGCCGAGGCCGCTTTGCCGACCGCATCGTCCGCGGGCGGCGGGACGCTGTCCGCGGGAGAGTGGCTGACCTTCGACCAGGAGAGCGGCGGCGTCGAGCGCGGCTGGCGAGAGCCGGGCCGGATTGCGTTATGGCGCGACGGTCTGCTGCTAGTGGATCGGGAGGCCGTCGCTTCCGTTGTTGCGCGGATCGCGCGCTGGCAGCCCGGCCGGGTGGTGATCGCCACGCCGGAGCTCGGCCGGCGGCGCGTCAGCGGCGTGTATAACCTCACCTCCCCGCAGAGCGCCCTGCAGGCGGTGGTGCAGCCATACGGCGGCACGGTGCGCCAGCTTTCCTCCTTACTGACGGTGATTTCTTAATGGTGTTCTAAAAACGGCCGTTGCGTTTCCCGCGAGCACAGATATTGGCGCTGTAAAAATTGTCATTTTAGGGTGAAAAATTCTCATTCTCATTCGTTTCCATTAGCAGGAGTCGGCGACAGTCGGCCATTCGGGGAATTGTGTGAAACGAATTGGGGCCTGATAAGAATGACGCTTATAAATAAAAAATTAAAAAATAAACGCGGTGCGCGGCGGATGCTGATTGCCGCCTTGATAAATCTGGGCGGCGCTTCGCTGGCGATGGGAGTGATGCCGCAGGATGCGTGGGCCCAGACCGCGCAGCAGACGGCGTTCAACATTCCGGCGGGGCCGCTGGCCGGGGCGCTCGCCGAGTTCGGACGCCAGTCGGGGCGGCAGGTGACCTATGATCCCGGCGTCGCCGCCGGCAAGCGCTCGCCGGGCATTTCGGGGACTGTCGCGCCCGAGGCGGCGCTGGCCCGACTGCTTGAGGGATCGGGACTCTCCTATCGCCCTATCGGCGCCGGCACTTTCGCTATCGAGGCGGATGTCGCCGGCGATTATGCGTTGGGCGTCGGCGATGATTCCCTGCTGCTCGATACCATTACCGTCACCAGCGAGGGCGGCGTCAGCCCGGCGGACGAACCCTATCGCGGCGCGGGTTCGCGCGCCTATATCTCCGGCGAGCAGGTGGAGCGCTTTCGCGGCACCTCGGTGGGGGATTTTCTGTCCGGCGTGCCGGGGGTAATGGTCGGCGACAGCCGTAATTCCGGTTCTGTGGACGTTAATATCCGCGGTATGCAGGGGCAGGGACGCGTGCCGGTCATTGTGGATGGCGCTTCGAATGAGGCAACGGTCTATCGGGGGTATAACGGTTCTGCTTCCAGGACCTATATCGATCCGGATTTTATTGGTTCAGTGTCGATCGAGAAAGGACTGAGTTCGGCTGCCGATGCGACGGGAGCTTCGGGAGGCGTGGTTCGTATGAGCACTATTGGCGTCAACGATATCCTACTGCCCGGCAAAAATTTTGGCGTGAGGATTAAAGGTGGATTCAATACCAATAGCTCGTCTGTTCCTGCCGAAGGAACAGAGGGCGGGTGGCGTCAGGGCAACTATCCCTACTACGGTGTGATGCCGTCTAATGAAACTATGTTCGCAAATAACAGCGGCAGGCATCGCCCATCATTTCTCGAACCAACAGGCGGTTCCGGCAGCATAGCTTTTGCAGGTGTGACGGAATATGTGGATATTGTGATTGGCTATGTGCGTCGTAAAAATGGTAATTACTACGCCGGTAAACATGGAGGGGACGGGGCGCATCCGATTATTACCAGGAACAGCTATGGCAGCGTTGTCGTCGATAATGGCGGCTTGAGTCCTTTCAGGGCTGGGGAAGAAGTGCTGAACACTTCACTCGACAACGAATCATGGCTTTTGAAAAGCAAATTCAAATTTGATGATGACCATTCATTGGAACTTGGATGGAATAAATATGATAGTGAATATGGAGAAGTTCTTCCGACGCAGATTACAAACGTTGCCAATCCTTATCAAGGTTGGATGAATACGATAAAACTCAATACCTATACTGCTCGCTATCGTTATAACCCAGCTAGCAACGACCTGCTTGACCTCAAAATAGATACGTTCAAGACGGATACCGAGTTGAGGGTTAATTCCGCGACTCGTAGTTACAATCTTGATGGAACAGAAAGATGGACAGGAAGTAGAGTTTATATCGACTCGGACAAGTGGGGTATAACCGCTTCCAATGCCTCGCGTTTCTATACGGAAATAGGAGATATCAAGCTTGAATATGGCGGGGCTTTCACGCGCGAAAATACGGGCTTCCCGGATGATGTCGATCGAGAAACCTATGAAGGCTGGGAAGCGCGTGAGGGGTGGCGTAAAGAAGAGAGCGGTTTTACGTCTGTCGAGTGGAAGCCGTTTGATTGGCTTATTCTCAACGGTAGTGCCCGCTACTCCCATTTTAAGACACATGACGAGATCGATGGCTTTGGAAATTCAGCGAGAGGCTGGTCGCCTATTGGCAGCTTGACAATCGAGCCATTGGACGGATTTCAAATTTACGGGAAATATGGCAGCGTTCTTCGCTCACCAAGTATATTTGAAACGCTGAAAAGTGGATCATTCGATCTTGGAACGCAAAATCCTGTCAAGCCTGAGCGTGCCAGGAGTCTTGAAATTGGTCTGAATTACCTGATTGACAATGCATTTCTTACTGGTGATAAGGTTCGTTTGCATGCTGCATATTTCGATAACCATATTGATGATTATATAACGCGTGCAAATATTCGCACCGGAACAAGAGCGAATGGCCGGGGCATCTATGGATTAAGACGGTTGAACCTCGATTATGCAGAAATGCGTGGGATTGAAATTTCTGGCGAATACGATACGGGGCGCTATTTCGGTAGCCTGGCCTGGAACCACTATACGCATATGGAGTTTTGTGCGCCTGGTAGCGTTGAGCTGTCATCAGGTTCGCAATGTGCAATGGGCGGTATTCGCAACAGTTATGCGCTTCTGCATGTTCCGCCAAAGGATACAGTGACACTAAATCTGGGAACGAGGTTTTTTGATGAAAAACTCACCGTTGGCTCGCGCCTTAACTACATCGGTAGCCGTATCGTGGAAGGTGTTGGTGATGGTTCAACGTTTGGCACCGGCGAGATAAGGGCGCCGCGCTGGAATCCTGCTGCATTGGTCGATCTTTACGCGAGCTATAAGGTTAACAATAACGTCAGGTTGGATTTTACGATTGATAACCTTACCGATCGATACTATATGGATGCGCTTGGTGCGGCGCTTATGCCTGGACCGGGACGAACCGTGCGCGGCAGCGTGACCGCCAAATTCTGATATGAATTCTCTTGCGAATAATGACGATGGGCTGGTCGGCGCGGCGCGCTGGAGCTGCGCCAGCCTGCTGGCGCTGGCGTTTCATAGCGGCGGTATTCTCTGGATGCTGCACGAACCGCCGATGGCGGCGGCCGATAGCATGCCGCCCGCCTCCATTATGATCGAACTGGCCGATATGCCGCAGGCCGCCGCCACCGACCATAACGAGATATCGACCGAACGGCAGGATTCCCAGGCAAGCCAGGCGGCGGAAAAGGTGAAAACGCCGAAGGAGTCGCCGCCAGAGCCGCAGGAGGATATGCCGCAGCCGCAGACGCCCGAACCGCTCAAAGAGCCGCGCCTTGAGCGGAATGACCGGGCTGCGCTCAAGGTGCCGGCGGCGCGCAAACCGCCGCCGAAGCCAAAGACGCAAACCGAGCGCGCCAAACGTCTCGAGGATGCAGCAAAGCCGCGCCAGCAGCAGCAGGCGGCTTCGCGTCAGACTGTTCGCGCCCAGGCGCAGGTCGCTCCGTCGGAGCGCACCGCGGCGCGGCAATCTACCGCCGGCGCCTCCGCTGCTTCCGCCACCTCGGCTAAATGGCAGGCGCGCCTGATGGCCCATCTGGAACGGCGCAAAAAATACCCGCCGGGCGCGCGGGCGCGGGGAGAGGTCGGTACGGTGTTTATCCGTTTCAGCATCGACGATGCCGGTAACGTGCTGGACGCGCAGCTGGCGCGCTCTTCGGGGTTCGCTGAACTGGACCGGGAGGTGCTGGCTCTGGTGCGCCGCGCCTCGCCGGTGCCCGCGCCGCCCGCCGGCATGCCGCACGCCATTACCGCGCCGGTGCGCTTTAGCGTGCGGGATCGCTAGCCTGTCGGGGGAGTCACTCACCCGGCGGCGTTTATACCCCTTTTTATTACCCCATCCCGTTATAGCTATTCCTACTTTTTTATCTCAAATAAGAATAAAAATAACAATAATAACTATTCGTATTTTTATCGAAGTGTATATATATTAACCAATATAAGCATCGCTTATCTTTTATGAGTGGTTAGGTTGGGTGGAAAGTAGCGCAGCGATGCTTTACCGGGCATCCGGGAGACGCCATCTTCAAAGGCGTCCCCCGGAGAGCAACACGCAGTATCCGTACGTTAATCATTCGAGAGGAACGTGAATATGAACATTACATTGAGAAAAACGGCTCTGGCATTCGCAATTGCTAGCATCGCCAGCGTGGCTCAGGCGGCTGTCGTCGGTGGTCAAAGCGATGAGGACAGTCCCTTTCATGTTGGAACGGCGACATTTGGTAACATTGGTGCCGCTGGTGCAGGTGTGACGGGGCAAATCGGTAACTTGACCGCATCTTTCAGCCATTTTTCCAGTCCTGACTATCAAGATAGTAACGATGTCTATAAGGTAAGCGGCAGACAACTTGTTGAAGATGGGGCTCCAGGGTCCGGACCTTATGATCACAGCGGTATAGGCGTCTGGTCCTTTGCTCAGGTGGGCAGTCAGGATGTCTGGTTCGGCGAATGGGATGCCGAAGCGGCAGCAGGTGATGGCGCCATCGGCGATAAGGTCGCCGGCACCCATAACGTCTGGTACGTGGGTGAGAGTGGCGACGTAGCCACCACGCTGCCTACCGGCGCGCCGGTAACCTACACGGTGCAGTCGATCAACAACTACACCGGCGCGACGCTGCCCACCAGCACGCTTACCGCCAACTTTGACGGCCTGACGGCCAGTTCCACCGGCGATATTTCCTTCTCCGGCGGGGCTATCACCAATACCGGTTCCGACGTACAGCTTGCCGCCAACGGCGTGAACGTCGCCAGCAGCGGCGGCACCAATGGCGATCTGGCCGGTAACTTCTTCGGCACCGGCGCGGCGGCGGTAGCGGGGATCGTCACTTTCGCCGATCGCAATCAGGACACCGCCTTTGGGGGCAGCAAAAATCCGTGAGCGATAACCATTACTCTGGCGCAATAAGTCAGCATCTCGGTCGTAGCCGCAGTGAGGTATAGCCGACGATGAATTCCGCTTGCGCATGTACCGGGAGCAGGGGCTTGCTCCGGCTTGCCTCTGCTCTTTTTCGCGTTCGTCCCTGAATCGCTGGCGCAATGGTTGCCGGGACGTGCGTAGTGGCATTTTCCGGGATATCTATCTATGTCGTATCAGCCGGATTTGTTCGCCGTAATCCAATCAGAACAATGGCGCAGAAAGTGTTTTTCCCCGTGGGCGACGCCGGGTCGATTTGCCGTGACTGCCTTTATCCGCGTTTTCATCTTTTTTCTCTGCCTGCCGCTGACGGGCGTCGTTGTGGCGCAGGAACGCGACGATACGCGCCGCCTGCTGGAGCAGAGCATCGAGAGCCGGGCGTTTGAGCGCGAGCGCGAACTGCTGCGCGACGAGCGGGAACAACCCGCCGCAAGCCGGCCGACCCTTACCCTTGACGGCCGCACCTATACCGTCGAACGTACCGCCGCCGCGTTGGGGCAGGCTCTCTATCTGTCATTGCAGCACCGACAGTGGGGCGCGGCGCGGCGTTTTCTGGATGAATACCTAACCTTGCCGGACCACGATCCCCTGCTGGTGCACTATGCCAGGGGAATGTTGGCCCGCGCGGCCGGACTGCTGGCGCAGGCGGAGGCGGAATTCCGCGCGCTGCTGGCGCTGCGGCCCGCCTTTCTGCCCGCCCGGCTCGAACTGGCGCGCGTACTGTTCGAGGACGGTCAGGAGCGCGAGGCAGAACTGGCGTTCGTGGATATTCTGGCGTCCATCAATGCTGCGGATCCCAAGACAGCCGGGGTGCGCAAGACGATTGCGGCCTACCGCAATGCGCTACGACAGCGCAGCGATTGGCACGGTTCCTTTTCCTTCGGCCCGACCTGGTCCGATAATGTCAACCGCACCTCGGCGAGCCAGACCTGTCTCTGGCTGTTGGCAAACGGTCTCTGTCTGGTGGAACGCAAGCTGCCGGACGCCATCTCCGCCGGCGGCCTGGCCTTCGACGCCAGCGCGCAGCGGCGCATACCGCTACGCGGCCGCCACGGCCTCTATCTCCGATCGTCCCTGTATGGCGCGCAATACCGTCATCACGGCGACTACAACGAAACCACGTTCACGGCGCAGGGCGGCTACAGCTATCGCGGCGGGCGGCATCAGTTACAGTTGGCCCCCTCCTTCGAATATTACCAATGGGGCAGGGAAGCGCTTTACGGCGCCTGGGGAGCGCATGCCGACTGGAGCTACATACCGTGGCGCAACGCGCTGCTAAAGCTGGAAGGGGAGTATAAGGATATGAGCTATCGGCGGCGGGCGTACGCCAATAATTTCGACGGCGCAACGCGCCAACTGTACGCCACCTATTATCATGAAGTGGGCGCCGGCTGGACGCTGTTCGGCGGCGTCGATTGGGTGGACAGCGATGCGCGGCTGGAGGCCAACGGCTACCGGCAGACGGGGCTACGCCTTGGCGCTGCCGTGACCTATTCCGGTTTTTCCGCCACGCTGTTCGGCGCCTACCGGGTACGGGACTACGACGCATACAACCCCCTGCTGGCGGCCCGCAGGGAAGATGACGAACAGAATTATACCTTGATCCTCAAAGCGCCGCGCTGGCAGGCGGCCGGCTTCGTTCCGGTCCTGACCCTGCGTCATAATAAAGTGAAAAGCAACGTGGACTGGCTCTACTCCTACGATCGCAACGATATCAGCCTGAAGCTGGAGCGCACTTTCTAAACGCGAAAGTTTATCTATCTCCGGTAATTAGTGGATATTGCTGATGGAAATGAGTTTTTAAATATAAAAATATTATTATTTTCATTATAAAGTTTCCATGTTTTCCACGATTAATAAAAATGTTTTTAGTCTTGTTTTTTTGATGAAGGTTGGGGGACGTGAAAACTAATGTCGTTTGAGTCTCTGAAAGTTGGTGTTTTAATATCTAAAATGATCTTACATATGAATGAATTGTTAGGTAATTTTTTCACTGCTTAGTATTATGTATATAAAATATAAGTCTGCTAACTATGCCAATGATAAACGATTGGCAAATCCACGGCACAGCATAAGCTAAAAACGTTACAGCGCATGTCCAGTTCTTTTCGGGAGATGGCCGGTAACGGCTATTCTTACCGCGCAATCACCCGTTCATTGTTGATATCAAAAAATTTTTCAGTAATGGAGAGGTTTTTTTGAATTTGCCTTAAGCAAAATTTTTTTGTATCACCTTGCATCTCGTCTTGCTTGTGCTAAATAAAATAGATGGAATAAATTTTTTACAGATGATAACGCCCATGAATTATCGAAAAATTAAAATATAATAAACATCAGTATTGCTTGAATATTTCATAGAGAAAATTCTCTGGGGGTACTTATTGTTTCTTGCTCAATGCTTTTATTTATAAAAAACAGGCGCTTTAATTAGGGTGCTATTTTTTTTGGGGTATTTTTATGATGAATTAATGGTCGGTGTAATTAATTCACTATGGCGCTCTTTTGTCTGGAATATATCAGTGATGTACTTAGTTATCTTTTTTCATAACTAATTTTTAGCCAATACTCATTTGGGAGTGGAAGTTAAATGAAAGGTTTCTCTATTACTGCGAAAGAAAACGGCATTAGCTCTATGGTTAATACCTCTTCCGGAGAATTGAATTTATCTTCTCCTTCCATTGTGACATTGCAGGCCAATCGGCAAGAAATCGCCTCAATGGCTCGCTCTGGCAATGATTTGGTGGTGATATTCCACTCCGGTGAAAAAGTAATACTGCAAAACTTTTATATCGCCGGAGAACAGGGCGCCAGCGAATTGGTGTTGGAAGACGAGAATGGCGCGCTCTGGTGGATAAAAGATCCTGCAACTCAACCTCAATTTGAATCCATTTCCGGTATTGATGAGATCATGGCCGGCATTGAAGGTGCGGAATCTGCTGGCGGTACTGTCCTGCCATACATTCTGGCCGGGAGCGCAGGTGTGGCTGGTGTTATTGCTATAGCGTCCGATCGCCACGATGATGATGATAACGAGCGCAATACCCGCACACCCGAAGCGCCGACGGTAAACATCAGCGAAGATGGCACCGCCATTAGTGGTGAAGCGGAGCCAGGCAGTATCGTGACTGTGACTCTGCCGGATGGTTTAACCATCGAATCCATAGTCGATACGGACGGTTCCTGGAGAGTCACCCCCGAGGACTTGCTGACGAACGGCGAAACAGTGTCCGTGGTGGTGACTGATCCGGCAGGGAATACCTCCACCGCTGTGATTGTCACCGCACCCGACACCACGGCGCCTGCGGCCCCCGCCGATCTGCTGGTGGCGGAAGACGGTTCGTCGGTGAGCGGCAGCGCTGAGCCGGGCAGCACGGTGACCATTAGCGACGCGGCCGGTAATGAACTGGGCAGCGTCACGGTGGGTGATGACGGCAGCTTTACCGTACCGCTAACCCCGGCGCTGACCAATGGCGAGACGATTAGCGCTGTCGCCAGCGACGCGGCGGGGAATGCCTCTGCTGCGGTGAGCGTTACCGCGCCGGACGCTACCGCGCCGTCTGCGCCCGCCGATCTGCTGGTGGCGGAAGACGGTGCGTCGGTGAGCGGCAGCGCTGAAGCGGGCAGTACGGTGACCATCAGCGACGCGGCCGGCAATGAACTGGGCAGCGTGACGGTGGGAGAGGACGGCAGCTTTACCGTACCGCTGACGCCGGCGCTGACCAATGGCGAGGCGATTAGCGCGGTCGCCAGCGACGCCGCGGGTAACGTCTCGACTGCGGCAACGGTGACGGCGCCGGATCTTTCCGTACCGGATACCACCGCGCCGGACGCGCCGGTTGCCGCCGTCAGCGAAGACGGTCTGACGGTGAGCGGCACGGCGGAGCCGAACAGCACGGTAACCGTAACACTGCCGGATACCACCACCCTGACCACCACGGCGGATGCGTTTGGCGTATACGGCGTTGTTCTGCCGACCGCCTTGACCAACGGCGAAACCGTGACGGTGACCGCCACGGATGCTTCGGGGAATGTGTCTGTACCGGCCACTGCGACGGCGCCGGACACCACCGCGCCCGCGGCCCCCGGCGCTTTGCTGGTGGCGGAAGACGGTGCGTCGGTGAGCGGCAGTGCGGAGCCGGGCAGTACGGTGACCATCAGCGACGCGGCCGGCAATGCGCTGGGCAGCGTGACGGTGGGAGAGGACGGCAGCTTTACCGTACCGCTGACGCCGGCGCTGACCAATGGCGAGGCGATTAGCGCGGTCGCCAGCGACGCCGCGGGTAACACTTCGGCTGCGGCAACGGTCATTGCCCCGGACGCTACCGCGCCGGAAGCGCCGGTTGCCTATATCAATGATGACGGCACGGTGGTAAACGGCACGGCGGAGCCGAACAGCACGGTAACCGTAACACTGTCGGATACCACCACCCTGACCACTACGGCGGATGCGTCTGGCGTATACGGCGTTGTTCTGCCGACCGCCTTGACCAACGGCGAAACCGTGACGGTGACCGCCACGGATGCTTCGGGGAATGTGTCTGTACCGGCCACTGCGACGGCGCCGGATCTGACCGCCCCTTTATCCCCCGCCGATCTGCTGGTGGCGGAAGACGGTTCGTCGGTGAGCGGCAGCGCTGAAGCGGGCAGTACGGTGACCATCAGCGATGCGGCCGGCAATGAGCTGGGCAGCGTGACGGTGGGAGAGGACGGCGGCTTTACCGTACCGCTGACGCCGGCGCTGACCAATGGGGAGGCGATTAGCGTGGTCGCCAGCGACTCCGCGGGTAACACTTCGGCTGCGGCAACGATCATTGCCCCGGATACCACCGCGCCGGACGCGCCGGTTGCCTATATCAATGATGACGGCACGGCGGTAAACGGCACGGCGGAGGCGGGCAGCACGGTGACGGTGACCTTACCGGACAACAGTACCCGGATCGTGACGGCGGCGGACGATGGCACCTGGGGTCTCACGATGCCGGAAGCCTTAACCGCCGGAGAACAATTGACGATCACCGCCACTGACGGGGCAGGCAATACCTCTGTCCCCGCCACGGTGACGGCGCCGGATCTTTCCGTACCGGATACCACCGCGCCGGACGCGCCGGTTGCCGCCGTCAGCGAAGACGGTCTGACGGTAAGCGGCACGGCGGAGCCGAACAGCACGGTAACCGTAACACTGCCGGATACCACCACCCTGACCACTACGGCGGATGCGTCTGGCGTATACGGCGTTGTTCTGCCGACCGCCTTGACCAACGGCGAAACCGTGACGGTGACCGCCACGGATGCGGCGGGGAATGTGTCTGTACCGGCCACTGCGACGGCGCCGGACGCTACCGCGCCGTCTGCGCCCGCCGATCTGCTGGTGGCGGAAGACGGTTCGTCGGTGAGCGGCAGCGCTGAAGCGGGCAGCACGGTGACCATCAGCGATGCGGCCAGCAATGAGCTGGGCAGCGTGACGGTGGGAGAAGACGGCGGCTTTATCGTACCGCTGACGCCGGCGCTGACCAATGGCGAGGCGATTAGCGCGGTCGCCAGCGATGCGGCAGGGAATGCCTCTGCCGCGGTGAGCGTTACCGCGCCGGACACCACCGCGCCCTCTACTCCTGCCGATCTATCGGTAGCGGAGGATGGTTTATCGGTGAGCGGCAGTGCGGAGCCGGGCAGTACGGTGACCATCAGCGACGCGGCCGGCAATGAGCTGGGCAGCGTGACGGTGGGAGAGGACGACGGCTTTATCGTACCGTTGACCCCGGCGCTGACCAATGGCGAGGCGATTAGTGCGGTCGCCAGCGACGCCGCGGGTAACACTTCGGCTGCGGCAACGGTCATTGCCCCGGACACCACCGCGCCGGACGCGCCGGTTGCCTATATCAATGATGACGGCACGGCGGTAAACGGCACGGCGGAGGCGGGCAGCACGGTGACGGTGACCTTACCGGACAACAGTACCCGGATCGTGACGGCGGCGGACGATGGCACCTGGGGTCTCACGATGCCGGAAGCCTTAACCGCCGGAGAACAATTGACGATCACCGCCACTGACGGGGCAGGCAATACCTCTGTCCCCGCCACGGTGACGGCGCCGGATCTTTCCGTACCGGATACCACCGCGCCGGACGCGCCGGTTGCCGCCGTCAGCGAAGACGGTCTGACGGTAAGCGGCACGGCGGAGCCGAACAGCACGGTAACCGTAACACTGCCGGATACCACCACCCTGACCACTACGGCGGATGCGTCTGGCGTATACGGCGTTGTTCTGCCGACCGCCTTGACCAACGGCGAAACCGTGACGGTGACCGCCACGGATGCGGCGGGGAATGTGTCTGTACCGGCCACTGCGACGGCGCCGGACGCTACCGCGCCGTCTGCGCCCGCCGATCTGCTGGTGGCGGAAGACGGTTCGTCGGTGAGCGGCAGCGCTGAAGCGGGCAGCACGGTGACCATCAGTGACGCGGCCGGCAATGAACTGGGCAGCGTCACGGTGGGAGAGGACGGCGGCTTTACCGTACCGCTGACGCCGGCGCTGACCAATGGGGAGGCGATTACCGCGGTCGCCAGCGACGCCGCGGGTAACACTTCGGCTGCGGCAACGGTGACGGCGCCGGATCTTTCCGTACCGGATACCGCCGCGCCGGACGCGCCGGTTGCCGCCGTCAGCGAAGACGGTCTGACGGTGAGCGGCACGGCGGAGCCGAACAGCACGGTAACCGTAACACTGCCGGATACCACCACCCTGACCACCACGGCGGATGCGTTTGGCGTATACGGCGTTGTTTTGCCGACCGCCTTGACCAACGGCGAAACCGTGACGGTGACCGCCACGGATGCTTCGGGGAATGTGTCTGTACCGGCCACTGCGACGGCGCCGGACACCACCGCGCCCGCGGCCCCCGGCGCTTTGCTGGTGGCGGAAGACGGTGCGTCGGTGAGCGGCAGTGCGGAGCCGGGCAGTACGGTGACCATCAGCGACGCGGCCGGCAATGCGCTGGGCAGCGTGACGGTGGGAGAGGACGGCAGCTTTACCGTACCGCTGACCCCGGCGCTGACCAATGGCGAGGCGATTAGCGCGGTCGCCAGCGACGCCGCGGGTAACACATCGGGTGCGGCCACTGCGACGGCGCCGGACACCACCGCGCCCGCGGCCCCCGGCGCTTTGCTGGTGGCGGAAGACGGTGCGTCGGTGAGCGGCAGTGCGGAGCCGGGCAGTACGGTGACCATCAGCGACGCGGCCGGCAATGAACTGGGCAGCGTGACGGTGGGAGAGGACGGCAGCTTTACCGTACCGCTAACCCCGGCGCTGACCAATGGCGAGGCGATTAGTGCTGTCGCCAGCGACGCCGCGGGTAACACTTCGGCTGCGGCAACGGTCATTGCCCCGGATACTACCGCGCCGGACGCGCCGGTTGCCGCCGTCAGCGAAGACGGTCTGACGGTGAGCGGCACGGCGGAGCCGAACAGCACGGTAACCGTAACACTGCCGGATACCACCACCCTGACCACTACGGCGGATGCGTCTGGTGTATACGGCGTTGTTCTGCCGACCGCCTTGACCAACGGCGAAACCGTGACGGTGACCGCCACGGATGCTTCGGGGAATGTGTCTGTACCGGCCACTGCGACGGCGCCGGACACCACCGCGCCCGCGGCCCCCGGCGCTTTGCTGGTGGCGGAAGACGGTGCGTCGGTGAGCGGCAGTGCGGAGCCGGGCAGTACGGTGACCATCAGCGACGCGGCCGGCAATGCGCTGGGCAGCGTGACGGTGGGAGAGGACGGCAGCTTTACCGTACCGCTGACCCCGGCGCTGACCAATGGCGAGGCGATTAGCGCGGTCGCCAGCGACGCCGCGGGTAACACATCGGGTGCGGCCACTGCGACGGCGCCGGACACCACCGCGCCCGCGGCCCCCGGCGCTTTGCTGGTGGCGGAAGACGGTGCGTCGGTGAGCGGCAGTGCGGAGCCGGGCAGTACGGTGACCATCAGCGACGCGGCCGGCAATGAACTGGGCAGCGTGACGGTGGGAGAGGACGGCAGCTTTACCGTACCGCTAACCCCGGCGCTGACCAATGGCGAGGCGATTAGTGCTGTCGCCAGCGACGCCGCGGGTAACACTTCGGCTGCGGCAACGGTCATTGCCCCGGATACTACCGCGCCGGACGCGCCGGTTGCCGCCGTCAGCGAAGACGGTCTGACGGTGAGCGGCACGGCGGAGCCGAACAGCACGGTAACCGTAACACTGCCGGATACCACCACCCTGACCACTACGGCGGATGCGTCTGGTGTATACGGCGTTGTTCTGCCGACCGCCTTGACCAACGGCGAAACCGTGACGGTGACCGCCACGGATGCTTCGGGGAATGTGTCTGTACCGGCCACTGCGACGGCGCCGGACACCACCGCGCCCGCGGCCCCCGGCGCTTTGCTGGTGGCGGAAGACGGTGCGTCGGTGAGCGGCAGTGCGGAGCCGGGCAGTACGGTGACCATCAGCGACGCGGCCGGCAATGCGCTGGGCAGCGTGACGGTGGGAGAGGACGGCAGCTTTACCGTACCGCTGACCCCGGCGCTGACCAATGGCGAGGCGATTAGCGCGGTCGCCAGCGACGCCGCGGGTAACACATCGGGTGCGGCCACTGCGACGGCGCCGGACACCACCGCGCCCGCGGCCCCCGGCGCTTTGCTGGTGGCGGAAGACGGTGCGTCGGTGAGCGGCAGTGCGGAGCCGGGCAGTACGGTGACCATCAGCGACGCGGCCGGCAATGAACTGGGCAGCGTGACGGTGGGAGAGGACGGCAGCTTTACCGTACCGCTAACCCCGGCGCTGACCAATGGCGAGGCGATTAGTGCTGTCGCCAGCGACGCCGCGGGTAACACTTCGGCTGCGGCAACGGTCATTGCCCCGGATACTACCGCGCCGGACGCGCCGGTTGCCGCCGTCAGCGAAGACGGTCTGACGGTGAGCGGCACGGCGGAGCCGAACAGCACGGTAACCGTAACACTGCCGGATACCACCACCCTGACCACTACGGCGGATGCGTCTGGTGTATACGGCGTTGTTCTGCCGACCGCCTTGACCAACGGCGAAACCGTGACGGTGACCGCCACGGATGCTTCGGGGAATGTGTCTGTACCGGCCACTGCGACGGCGCCGGACACCACCGCGCCGGAAGCGCCGGTTGCTTATATCACCGAAGACGGCACGGTGGTAAACGGCACGGCGGAGGCGGGCAGCACGGTGACGGTGACCTTACCGGACAACAGTACCCGGATCGTGACGGCGGCGGACGATGGCGCCTGGGGTCTCACGCTGCCGGAAGCCTTAACCGCCGGAGAACAATTGGCGATCACCGCCACGGACGGGGCCGGCAATACCTCTGTCCCCGCCACGGTGACGGCGCCGGATCTTTCCGTACCGGATACCACCGCGCCGGACGCGCCGGTTGCCGCCGTCAGCGAAGACGGTCTGACGGTAAGCGGCACGGCGGAGCCGAACAGCACGGTAACCGTAACACTGCCGGATACCACCACCCTGACCACCACGGCGGATGCGTTTGGCGTATACGGCGTTGTTCTGCCGACCGCCTTGACCAACGGCGAAACCGTGACGGTGACCGCCACGGATGCTTCGGGGAATGTGTCAGTACCAACCACCGCGACGGCGCCGGACACCACCGCGCCGGATGCGCCGGTTGCTTATATCACCGAAGACGGCACGGCGGTAAACGGCACGGCGGAGGCGGGCAGCACGGTGACGGTGACCTTACCGGACAACAGTACCCGGATCGTGACGGCGGCGGACGATGGCGCCTGGGGTCTCACGCTGCCGGAAGCCTTAACCGCCGGAGAACAATTGACGATCACCGCCACGGACGGGGCCGGCAATACCTCTGTCCCCGCCACGGTGACGGCGCCGGATCTTTCCGTACCGGATACCACCGCGCCGGACGCGCCGGTTGCCTATATCAATGATGACGGCACGGTGGTAAACGGCACGGCGGAGCCGAACAGCACGGTAACCGTAACACTGCCGGATACCACCACCCTGACCACTACGGCGGATGCGTCTGGTGTATACGGCGTTGTTCTGCCGACCGCCTTGACCAACGGCGAAACCGTGACGGTGACCGCCACGGATGCGGCGGGGAATGTGTCTGTACCGGCCACGGCAACAGCGCCGGATCTGACCGCCCCTTTATCCCCCGCGGATCTGCTGGTGGCGGAAGACGGTTCGTCGGTGAGCGGCAGCGCTGAAGCGGGCAGCACGGTGACCATCAGCGACGCGGCCGGCAATGAGCTGGGCAGCGTCACGGTGGGAGAGGACGGCAGCTTTATCGTACCGCTGACCCCGGCGCTGACCAACGGCGAAATCATTACCGCGGTCGCCAGCGACGCCGCGGGTAACACTTCGGCTGCGGCAACGGTTACTGCCCCGGATCTGACCGCCCCTTTATCCCCCGCCGATCTGTTGGTGGCGGAAGACGGTTCGTCGGTGAGCGGCAGCGCTGAAGCGGGCAGCACGGTGACCATCAGCGACGCGGCCGACAATGAGCTGGGCAGCGTGACGGTGGGAGAGGACGGCAGCTTTACCGTAACGCTGACCCCGGCGCTGACCAACGGCGAAATCATTACCGCGGTCGCCAGCGACGCCGCGGGTAACACTTCGGCTGCGGCAACGGTCATTGCCCCGGATACCACCGCGCCGGACGCGCCGGTTGCCTATATCAATGATGACGGCACGGTGGTAAACGGCACGGCGGAGCCGAACAGCACGGTAACCGTAACACTGCCGGATACCACCACCCTGACCACTACAGCGGATGCGTCTGGCGTATACGGCGTTGTTCTGCCGACCGCCTTGACCAACGGCGAAACCGTGACGGTGACCGCCACGGATGCGGCGGGGAATGTGTCTGTACCGGCCACCGCGACGGCGCCGGATCTGACCGCCCCTTTATCCCCCGCCGATCTGTTGGTGGCGGAAGACGGTTCGTCGGTGAGCGGCAGCGCTGAAGCGGGCAGTACGGTGACCATCAGCGATGCGGCCGGCAATGAGCTGGGCAGCGTGACGGTGGGAGAGGACGGCAGCTTTACCGTACCGCTGACGCCGGCGCTGACCAATGGGGAGGCGATTAGCGCGGTCGCCAGCGACGCCGCGGGTAACACTTCGGCTGCGGCAACGGTCATTGCCCCGGACGCTACCGCGCCGAATGTGCCGGTTGCCGCCGTCAGCGAAGACGGTCTGACGGTGAGCGGCACGGCGGAGCCGAACAGCACGGTAACCGTAACACTGCCGGATACCACCACCCTGACCACTACGGCGGATGCGTCTGGCGTATACGGCGTTGTTCTGCCGACCGCCTTGACCAACGGCGAAACCGTGACGGTGACCGCCACGGATGCGGCGGGGAATGTGTCTGTACCGGCCACTGCGACGGCGCCGGACGCTACCGCGCCCGCGGCCCCCGCGGATCTGCTGGTGGCGGAAGACGGTTCGTCGGTGAGCGGCAGCGCTGAAGCGGGCAGCACGGTGACCATCAGCGACGCGACCGGCAATGAGCTGGGCAGCGTGACGGTGGGAGAGGACGGCAGCTTTACCGTACCGCTGACGCCGGCATTGACCAATGGCGAGGCGATTAGCGCGGTCGCCAGCGACGCCGCGGGTAACACTTCGGCTGCGGCAACGGTCATTGCCCCGGATACCACCGCGCCGGAAGCGCCGGTTGCCTATATCAATGATGACGGCACGGCGGTAAACGGCACGGCGGAGGCGGGCAGCACGGTGACGGTGACCTTACCGGACAACAGTACCCGGATCGTGACGGCGGCGGACGATGGCGCCTGGGGTCTCACGCTGCCGGAAGCCTTAACCGCCGGAGAACAATTGACGATCACCGCCACTGACGGGGCCGGCAATACCTCTGTCCCCGCCACGGTGACGGCGCCGGATCTTTCCGTACCGGATACCACCGCGCCGGACGCGCCGGTTGCCGCCGTCAGCGAAGACGGTCTGACGGTGAGCGGCACGGCGGAGCCGAACAGCACGGTAACCGTAACACTGCCGGATACCACCACCCTGACCACTACGGCGGATGCGTCTGGCGTATACGGCGTTGTTCTGCCGACCGCCTTGACCAACGGCGAAACCGTGACGGTGACCGCCACGGATGCGGCGGGGAATGTGTCTGTACCAACCACCGCGACGGCGCCGGACACTACCGCGCCCGCTGCGCCCGCGGATCTGCTGGTGGCGGAAGACGGTTCGTCGGTGAGTGGCCACGCCGAAGCGGGCAGCACGGTGACCATCAGCGACGCGGCCGGCAATGAACTGGGCAGCGTGACGGTGGGAGAAGACGGCAACTTTACCGTACCGCTGACGCCGGCGCTGACCAACGGCGAAATCATTACCGCTGTCGCCAGCGATGCCGTGGGTAACGGCAGCAATCCAGCCACGGTCACCGCACCGGACACCACCGCGCCGGACGCGCCGAGCGCCGCCATCAGCGCCGATGGCGGCAGTATCAGCGGGGTGGCGGAAGGCGGCAGTACCGTTACCATCACCCTGGCGGATGGCTCGGTCGCTACCGTACAGGCGAATGCGCAGGGTAACTACAGCTACGATTTCCCGAGCGTGCAAGCCAACGGGGAGTCGGTGTCGGTTACGGCCACCGATGCGGCGGGGAATATCTCGCCAGCGACAAGCGTCACCGCGCCGGTATTGGAACTGGCGGCGAACGATAATGAGGTATTACTGGCTTTGACCACCGATGCGGCGGTTACAACCGAATCGTACAGTGACTGGGGCTTGTTGGTCGTAGGGGCGCTGGGCAATATCGCTTCATTGCTGGGGAATGATAGCGCACAGGTCAGCTTCACGATCGATAACGGCGCGACGGCGGATGTGGCGCTGGAAGCCAATGCCACTGGCGGCGTGTTGTCGCTGCTCAATAGCATGGGGGTGATGGTGCAGCAATATAGCGCTGACACCGACTCCTGGAACACGGTGATCGATACCGCGAACTCACAGTGGGCCAGCCTGCTGACGATCGGTAGTAACGGCGTCACCCTGAACCTTGAGGACATGAGCGAAGGCACTTACCGCGTGCTGGCTTATAACACCACTTTGCTGGCGGTTGGCTCTTACATCAGCGTGGCGGCGACGGTTACCCAAACCGCCGCGGGTGTAGTAAGCGGGGAAACCAGCTATAGCGGTAACCTCATTACCGATGACGACCCTGCCCACGGTGCTGATATCACGCCGGCCGGGACAGTGGTGACGCAGATTGCGAACGGCGCGGGGGATGTGGTTGCCGTAACGTTGGATGGTACGACTATCCAGGGAGAATATGGCACGCTGACTATCAATCCGGACGGCAGCTATACCTATACGCTCACGGATACTTCCACAGCGGTGCTGGGCCGTGTTGATAGCTTCACTTACACGGTAACCGGCAATGGCGCAACGTCCACAGCCGAGCTATTGGTGTCGCTGGGGACGGAAATCAATGCGCCCGGTAATGTGATTGCTGTGGATGACTCGGCTTTCATTACCTTCGATACCACAGTGGACGCGATCGATAACGGCACGTCGTCGCAAAGCGGATTTACCGTGCTGAATCTTGGCCTGGGCAGCGTACTGAGTGTGGGCATTCTGGACGATCTCACCAACCCGATCATTTTTGATGTGGAGGAGGGCACAACCCGTACCATGACGCTTCAGTCGTCGGTGGGCGGCGTTTCCGTATTGTCCGGCTTTGATCTCTATGTCTACAAATTTAATGCCGCCACCCAGCAATATGATCAATACCGTGTGGTGGAAGACTGGCTGACCGTTGTGGCTCTTGGCGCTTCTTCTAGTGAGCTGACGCTAACTCTGCAAGGCGGACAATATCTGTTCCTGCTGGATACCGCTTACGGTATTTCCGCGCTGACGGGCTACACCCTGAACATTCTGGAAGACCATGTCTATACCGTGGAAACGGTCAGCGCCAGCACGTCCGGCAATGTGATGGAGGATGACACCGCGCCTGCGGATTCGGTGATCGGCGTGGTGAACGGGGTGGCGATCGCCGCGGAGGGCATCACCAGCGTTACCGGCGCGTACGGCGTGTTGACCATCGACGCGCAGGGCAACTATACCTACACGTTGAACGCCGGCGTGGGCGCGGACAGCATTACCGCCCCGGACAGCTTCGTGTATACGGTGACGGCGCCGGATGGCGAGTCCGACAGCGGCACCCTGAATATCAATCTGGTGTCCCGCCCGCTGACAGCGGTGGAGGACAGCGTTACGCTGGCGGCGACGGCAGTGCAGGAGGAGACAAGCTACAGCGACAGCGACGCGGGTTCCGTCACCTGGAGTTCAAGGCTTACTAGTTCAAGCTCAGCGAGCACTAGCGGTACGGTTACGGTGGCGGAGCAGACTGCGGTGAAGGACGCCAGTATTACCTTTAATGTGAATTCGTTACTGAGCCTCAGCAGTCTGAGTATTGGCTGGACCTTGCTGAGCAGCGACGGAACACAACTGGCGTCCGGCACGGTATCCAGCGACACGCTGCTCGGCAGCAGCGCGACCGTCTCGCTGGGGGGCCTGGAACTGGCGGCCGGCGACTACACTCTGAACTTTACCGGCTCCATCGGCGCGCTATCCCTGGGGAGTATCACGGTAAGCGCATCGGTCACGGGCACCAGCGTGCTGCTGGATGATTTCCAGACCGAAACCGCCGCCGTGACGGGGAATATCTTCGATGGCAGCGGTTCGGAAGCAAATGCCGCCGATCAACTTGTTTCTGTGGAAACCACGCTCTCCATTGCCGATGTCAATGGCAATGTCACTACGTTGGATCCTTACGTTACCAGCGACTCGACGGTGACGGTACAGGGCAAATATGGCGTACTGACGCTCAATATCGACGGCGAGTACAGCTATACGCTGAACAGCGATGTAGCGCTCACCGACATCACCGAGAAAGAGACGTTCAATTACACCCTGACCGCCGCGGATGGGGAAACCGCCGGTTCGGCGCTGACCATCGACCTGGCGCTGCAGCTGAACGGCAGCAGCCATAGCGACACCGCCACCAGTTCGGCCTACGGCGACACCTTCGTACTCGGCGGCAGCGGCGACTCGTTAATTTTCAGCCTGCTGAATGCGGCGGACGCCACGGGAGGCAACGGCAGCGATATCTGGACGGACTTCTCGCTGGCGGATGGCGATCGCATTGATGTCAGCCAGTTACTGCAAGGCTGGGACAGCGGAACCAGCGATGCCCGCGACTGGCTTTCTGTGGAAATCATTGACGGCAATACGGTGATCTCCATCGACCGTGACGGCCAGGGTACGGAGTTCGGCACTACGCCGCTAGTCACGTTGCAGGGGGTACAAGCCACGCTGGATGAGCTGCTGGAAAATAATTCCATTATTACCTGACGCATAACAAAAGCCCACGGGCGCAGTGATGCCGCCGCGTTCGTGGGGTTTATATTTAATTTATTGATTTTATTAGGGATTGATATGAATGGCAGTCGAGGGTACGCGATGGGGCTGGCGTGTTTTCTGGCTTCGACGGGGGGCATTTACCACGGTGTCAACGCCGCACAGAGCGCGTTGCAGCCAGGCGTTATCAGCACCGGGCAGATCATCTATCGGGAGCAACTGCCCTCGCTTTCCGGCCCGGTTGCGCCGCCGACGGCCTCCAGCGCGCCGGAAAGCCTTGATATTAACCTTGCCGTCGCGCGCGCCGTCTCCTGGCACCCGAATATTCGTGAGGCTATCGGGCAGTTGTTCGAGCAGTCGGAAGCGGTCAACGTGGCGCGATCGCAATATTATCCGCAGGTGACCGGCGGTATTAATAACGGGATTACAAATAGTTACGGTAACAGCGGCTATAGCCCGTCGCTGGTGTTGTCGATTTCCCAGATGTTGTATGACTTCGGTAAGGTAAATAGCCAGGTGCGCGCCGCCAATGCAGGCGTGGCGCAGGAGCAGGCCAATGTGCTGGTGAGTATTGATACGGTGGCGCATGACACCGCGTCGGCGGTGGTTCAGGTACAGGGTTATCAGAAACTGCTGGAGGTCGCCACAGAGCAACTGGCGGCCCTTGACAACATTAGCCGATTGGCGCGCCAGCGCAACGATGAGGGCGCCAGTTCACAGTCGGATGTGGTGCAGACCGAAACGCGTATCGAAGGCGCCCGTTCGGCGCTGCTACAGTACCAGGCCAACCTCGACCGCTGGCGGGCGACGCTCGCTTCCCGGCTGGGCTGGGCGCGTATTCAGCGCGTCAGCGACAATTTTCCGGCAAATCTGCAACGCGCCTGCGACGTTAGCGAGCCGGATGACCGACTGATACCGGCGGTATTAGCGGCTTACGCCCAGGCCAACAAAGCGCAGGCGCAGTTGGATGAAGCCAACGCCCGGATGCTTCCCACCATCTCGTTACAGCCGGAAGTCAATCACTACCTGAATGACCGTTACGCCAACAGCCAAACGCTGGATCGCACGCAATATGCCGCCTGGGTAAAAGTTGAAATGCCCCTTTATCAGGGCGGCCGGCTGACCGCCGGCCGTAATGCGGCGGCACACGCGCGGGAAGCCGCCAATGCCGCGGTGCAGGCCGCGCGGCTGGAAGCGCGCCAGCAACTGACGGAAGCGCAAAATGAGGCCCAAAGCCTGGCGCGCACCTTGCAAATTCAGGTGCGGCAACAGGAACTGGGCGAGAAAACCCGCGAACTCTATCAACAACAGTATCTGGAACTGGGCACCCGGCCGTTGCTGGACGTGCTGAACGCCGAGCAGGAGGTGTTTCAGGCACGCTTTACCGAGCAGCAAACGCTGATCCAGCTTCACCAGTTACAACTTGATTGCCTGTACAGCACCGGAAAGATGCGCAGCGCGTTCGCACTGAATAATCGCACTATCCAGGCCGTGGAGATCCAGCCATGAAGCATTTAATCAATGCAAAAGACGACGCGCAGTTACTGACGCGCTGGACTTCCGCCATCACTTATGTGGGCAGCCACTATCGGCTGGCCTTTTCGCCGGGCGCGCTCCGGGCCAGCACGCAGTGGCAGGAGGGGCTGCCGCTGCTGCGCGCATTACAAAACCTGGCGCGCCAGGCCGGGTTGACGGTCCGCATCCTTCAGGGACATCAGGATATCGCCGCCTGGCGTCTGCCGCTGGTGGTACAACTGACCAGCGGCCAGATAGTCGTTCTCGAACAGTTTGATGGTCAGGACACCGTGAGCGTCAGTTTTATGGCGGACGGCAACCAGTTTAGTCGGCTATCCCTGAGTAAGATTTTACCGGATATTCGCTATGTGGTGGCGCTGCGGCCGGCGGCGGCGGTGAAAGACAGCCGCGCCGGGTACTATCTGGAGGACTACCGCCCGGACTGGCTGTGGAAACTGGTGCTGCGGGATCTCAAACCCTACGGCTATGTGATGCTGGCCTCGCTGCTCGTTAACATCCTGTCGCTGGCCGGGATTCTGTTTTCCATGCAGGTTTATGACCGAGCGATCCCGGCGCAATCCTATCCGACGTTGTATGTCCTGGCGATCGGCGTGTTTATCGCGGTGATCTTCTCTTTTCTGTTGCGGCTGGGGCGCGGGCACATTATGGATATTCTCGGTAAGCGTGCGGATATCCGCGTTTCCGACCGCGTGTTCGGCCATGCGTTGCGGTTACGTAACAGCGCCATTCCACGCTCTACCGGGAGCTTTATTTCCCAGCTCCGTGAACTGGAGCAGATCCGCGAAATGGTCACCTCCACCACGGTTTCGGCGGTGGTGGATCTGCCGTTTTTCCTGCTGTTCTTACTGGTGCTGGCGATTATCGCGCCGTCGCTTTCGTGGATCGCGCCCGCGGCGGCGCTGCTGATGATCCTGCCCTGCCTGCTGATGCAAAAGAAACTGGCGCAGCTGGCGCGCCAGTCCAGCCAGGAATTTACGCTGCGTAACGCGGTGTTGGTGGAAAGCGTGCAGGGATTGGAGGACATCAAACTGATGCAGGCGGAAAACCGTTTTCAGCAGCAGTGGAACAGCTACATCAGTATTAGCGCCGAATCCGGGGTGCGGATGCGTAAACTCACCCAGTGGCTGATTAGCTGGGGTTTGAGCGTTCAAGGGCTGGTGTATGCGCTGGTGGTGATGATTGGCGCGCCGTTGGTGATTGAAGGCGGGATGACCACCGGGGCGATTGTCGCCGCCTCGTTATTGTCGTCGCGCATGATTGCGCCGATGACCACTCTGTGCGGCGTACTGGCGCGCTGGCAGCAGGTTAAAGCCGCGAAAGAGGGGTTGGACAACGTTATGCAGTTGCCGGTGGAGAACGGGCATGATGAAAGCAAACTGCATTGTGATGTGTTGTATGGTCATTACCAGTTCGTCAGGGCGGCGTTCCGTTACCACAGTGAAGAAGGCTCGATCGCGCTCAAAATCGCTAAACTGGAAATCCGCCCTGGCGAGCGGGTGGCGATTCTGGGACGCAATGGCGCCGGGAAATCCACCTTGCTCCAGGCGATGGCGGGGGGAATGGCGTTGGTGGAGGGCGAGCTAAGGCTCGATAACCTGAGTCTGGCGCATATCGATATGGAAGATGTGCGGCGTAACATTGGCCTGGTAACGCAGCACGCCCGGCTGTTTTTCGGCACGTTGCGCGAGAATCTGACGCTGGGCGCGCCGCGCGCCAGCGACGCGGAGATCTTTGCCGTACTGGAAGTTTGCGGCGCGGACAGTTTTGTGAAAAAGCTGGCGCTGGGGCTGGATCACCCGGTGATGGAGGGCGGGATTGGGCTTTCCGGCGGCCAGCGGCAATCGATCCTGCTGGCGCGCATGCTGCTGCGCGATCCGAATATTGTGTTGCTGGATGAACCTACCTCCTCTTTGGATGAGCACACCGAACAGGAATTTATTCGGCACCTCGCCAAGTGGTTGGGAGGACGCACGTTGGTGGTGGCGACCCATCGCGTCGCGGTGCTGGAACTGGTGGAACGCATCATTGTGCTGCAAGAAGGGCAACTGGCGATGGATAAACCGAAAGAGCAGGCGCTGAACACCGGCCGCCATCAAAACGACCATCGGGAAGTCAAGGCATGAAAGAAAACATAGTTGATGACCTGGAAAACGAATATGACCGTAAAAACCAGTACGCCGGTTCAGTGCGGATCGTTGTAATCACCGCGCTGTTGCTGCTGGCGGCGGGGGTTTGGGCATGGTTTGGCACGCTGGATGAAGTTTCCACCGGCAGCGGGAAAGTGATCCCAAGTTCGCGCGAACAGATGTTGCAGTCGTTGGATGGCGGGATACTGACGGAGCTGAACGTCCGCGAGGGGGATATGGTTGATGCCGGGCAGGTATTGGCGCGGCTGGATCCGACCCGATCGGAATCCAATGTGGGTGAGAGCGCCGCCCGTTATCGGGCGGCGCTGGCCGCAGGCGCCCGCTTGAACGCGGAGGTCAGCGACGAACCGCTGAAATTCCCTGCCTCGTTAAGCGGCTGGCCGGAGTTGATCGCCGCGGAAACCCGTCTCTATAAAAGCCGACGCGCGCAGTTTGAGGGATCCGAATCACAGTTAAAAAAAGCGCTGGGCCTGGTTGAGAGTGAACTGGCGATAACCGAACGGCTAGTGAAAACCGGGGCGGCGAGCCATGTTGAAGTACTGCGTCTGCGGCGCCAGAAAGCGGAGCTTGACCTGAAACTAACCGACCTGCGTTCGCAATATTATGTACAGGCGCGCGAGGAGCTGGCCAAAGCCAGTGCGGAAGTGAATATGCTCTCGGAAGTGATTAAAGGGCGTACGGACTCCGTTACGCGGCTGGTGGTTCGCTCGCCGGTGCGCGGTATTGTGAAAAATATCCAGGTGACCACCATCGGCGGAGTGATAGCGCCGAATGGGCATCTTATGGAAATTGTCCCGGTGGATGACCGCTTGCTGGTTGAAACGCGCCTGTCGCCGCGGGATATCGCGTTTATTCATCCAGACCAAAAGGCGTTGGTGAAAATCACCGCTTACGATTACGCCATTTACGGCGGGTTAAGCGGAGTGGTGAAAACCATTTCGCCGGACACGATTCAGGACGAAGTCAAACCAGAAATCTTTTATTACCGGGTATTTATTCTCACCGATCAGGATTATCTGCAAAACAAGGCCGGCCGCCGTTTTTCCATTGTGCCGGGGATGATTGCCACGGTGGATATCAAAACCGGTGAGAAAACGGTGATGGACTATTTAATCAAACCGTTTAATCGCATAAACGAGGCCCTGCGCGAACGCTAGATAACGCCGCGAACCTTTTCTCTTACTTTTCATCCCTTCATTTGCGGTTGCAACTGTGCGGCTTAACGCAATAATCTGTTCTTCCCGGCGTTAATTTTTATCGTTGCCTCGTTTAAGGAACCTGCTATGACCGCTGTGCTGCTGTTGGATTCCCGTGCTGATGAAATCGGCCCCGTGCTGTATAACCAGGCGCCGGAACTTGAACTGGTATTGTCAGATGGTACGGCAGGGCAGGCTGAGCGTTATCCGATCTGGCTTGGCGACCCCGCCGCCGCCGCGGTCCTGCTGGCTCAAGGGGGAAAGCCGCAATGGCTGCAGTCCACCTGGGCCGGGTTTAAACCGTTGCTGGCCGCCGGGTTGCCGCGTGATTACCGGCTCAGCCGGGCCGTGGGAGTATTCGGTCAACCGATTGCCGAATATGTGCTTGCCTATATGCTGCGCCACGAACTACAGATGGATAAACGGCAACATAGCCAGGCTAATCGGCAATGGGATCACCGCCTGCCGGGTTCTCTTGCCGGCAAAACGGTACTTATTGTCGGCGCTGGCGAAATCGGATGTGAAGTCGCGAGCTTCCTGCACCCCTTCGGGGTTGAACTGCATGGCATCGTAAATACGCCCCGCAGGTTACCTCACTTTAAACAAGTATTTGGGATCGCCGGGTTGCAACAGGCCGTGCAGGATGCCGACTATGTGATTAACCTACTGCCTGACACTTCGGCCACGGCGGATATCTACCATTCCGCCCTGTTTACCGCGATGAAGGCGTCAGCCTTATTTATCAACGTTGGCCGGGGAACGGCGGTCGTTGACGACGACTTGCTCGCAGCCTTGCGCAATCACCAGATTGCCGGCGCGGTGCTGGATGTGTTCAGACAGGAGCCGTTGCCCGCATCCCATCCGTTCTGGCTGGAGCCGAATCTTGCCGTTAGTGCTCATATCGCCGGCCCGATGGTGCCGGGATTACTCGGGCGCTTATTTCTGGATAACCTGGCCCGTTTTCGACAGGGAAAGGTCTTACGGGGCGAGATTGATTTTGCTCAAGAGTATTAAACGGTTTTTCGCTGAAAAGAGCTTGCCAGTGCCAATCGATTGGGACATAATGCTGTCCGCTAAGTGGGTTTTTAAGATAAATATCTATAAAATTCATATGGTTGTATAGGTTAATCCACTATATCGCTCCCGGTCCGTCAAAACAGCTTTTCAACGGTACTGAGAGATCATAAGCTGGTCATATGCGGGAATAGCTCAGTTGGTAGAGCGCAACCTTGCCAAGGTTGAGGTCGCGAGTTCGAGCCTCGTTTCCCGCTCCAAATTCTTTTCTATAGACGTCCGCTAAAGTCTGTAGGTCTATGAAAAAAGAGCGAAAAGCTCTTTTTTTGTTTCCGGGGCAATCCGCTGAAAACCACCGTCAACCGTAAGTATCCCGATAATCCGAACAGAACGTCTGCCACTACCCGCTCTGGTTCAGCTGTTCCGGAGTGGCAAGCGCAGACGGATTATGGATTGACAGCCGCTGCTTTCCCTTGCGGCGAAAAGCCGATAAGCGGCTACCGGGACAATTGCTCTCTCAAGAATTCGATGAAGCGTTGCGTTTTCGCAGGAAGCAAACGTGTCTCGGTTATTGCATAGACGGGAGCGGAATTACCTTTCCATTGAGGTAACACACGTCGTAACCGTCCTTCGTTAACATCGCTGGCGGCTATTTCTTCCGGCATCAGGATGATGCCCATACCCAGTGTTGCCAGGCGCCGAATCATGCCGATATTGTTGAGCACAAACCGGCCGCCCACTGAGACCGTGGTTGTGTTTGTGCCGTCATGCAACGTCCATGTATTGGTTTTCGACATACCGATGCATTCGTGTTGTTCCAGATCTTCAGGTCTGTCGGGTTCGCCCGAGAGCTCGAGATAGCCTGGAGATGCATAGAGGCAGGTTGAGAGACGTGCCAGCGGGCGTGCGATCAACTGCGAATCCTCGGACTCTCCCATGCGGATGGCCACATCGAAGGGTTCGCTTACCAGGTCGACCCGCCGCGGGGTCAGATCGAAATCGAAGGTGATGCCGGGGTAATGCCGGGCAAATTCGGCGATCGCTGGGGCCAGGTAATTGATAGCGAAGTCCACAGGCAGAGAAACGCGAAGCACGCCACTGGGTTGGGCCAACATCTCTCCTAATTGTTCATGCGCGAGCCTGGCCTCGTCGACGATGCGTTTGCTACGCTCGAAATAGAGCAGGCCAGCCTCAGTCAGTTCGACCTTGCGTGTCGTACGGTGCAGCAAACGCAAGCCTATGGCCTTTTCCAGTGCGCTGATCCGTCGTGACAAGGTAGAACTCGGCATCCCCATCTTTTCGGCGGCACCGCGGAAGCTTTTTGCTTTGACGACTTCTACGAACAACGACATGTCATTCAAAAGTATCATCGAATTGTCCCATTTTTGGATTAAAGTAATCCATGTTGCCCTATTTATTGCAACCTCAACAAGAGAGATGATGAGAACACGAAATTAATTGAGGTTATCATCATGAGCAAACTGTTTACTTCAGTCCGCATCGGCCGCTACACCCTCCCGAACCGCCTGGTGATGGCTCCCATGACCCGCTCATGCGCTGATGATGAGACCGGTATGCCGACCAAACTGCTCGCGGCGCAAGACGCTCCGCGCGATATCGGAGAAGCGGCAGGGTCGTGCTTTTCGACGCACCTGGGCTACTCTTAATTTGCACCAAACAAAACGAGGACTTTTACTATGGCTCAAGAAAGATTCACCGCTGAGAATTCCGCATTGCTGCTGATTGACCACCAGGTCGGCACGATGCAGTTGATCAAAAACATCGACTCCCAGTTCGCCGGCAAGCAGGCGATCGCGCTGGCCAAAATGGCGAAGATCCTGAACCTGCCAACCGTGATTACTTCTAGCCAGGAAGACCGTGCCCAGGGGCCGATTATGCCGGAAATCGCCGAAATCCTGCCCGAAGCGCACGACGCGCGCATCAAGCGTCCCGGCGTGGTCAATGCCTGGGCCTACCCCGAGTTCCGCGATGCGGTGCTCGCCACCGGGCGCAAGAACCTGATTATGGCCGGCGTGACCACCGACGTTTGCTTAATCTTCCCGGCCATCGACGCTGCGCTTGAAGGGTTTGCCGTGCAGGCGGTGATGGATGCTTCGGGTTCGCCCAGCGACCTGTCCGAGGAATTCTCCCGCCAGCGCATGCATGACGCCGGGGTGGTGCTCACCGCCACCAACACGCTGATGGCCGAGATCGCGCAGGACTGGTCCACTCCGGACGGGCAGCAACTGATCGGCCTGTTGTTCAGCGACGTGTTCCCGGCTCTGGGGGCTGGAATTTCTTGATAGCGTGCCTGCATATGGAGCGCTAGAGCGCTAAAAATGCAGGACCGTCGGCCCTTGCTCAATTGTGCGGCAGCCGGCGGTATCCCTTAACTGTTACGACAATCTGAATCGTTTAGATGTTCGTAATTCTTTAAGCTGAACTGCTATGAGTAATGAACAATAATCCATGACAAAATCGACCAATTTCACTCACCACACTACGGTAGTAAATGGTGTCCGCCTTCATTACGTGATGGCGGGTTCTGGCGATCCTCTGGTCCTTCTACACGGGTGGCCACAGAGCTGGCGAGAATGGCACCACCTAATTCCTATTCTGGCTTCTCGTTTTACCGTCATTGCGCCCGACATGAGAGGTTTTGGCGACTCGGACAAGCCAACCGGCGGTTATGACAAGCGCACAGTGGCGCAGGACATCCGACAACTGGTACAACATCTCGGTTTTTGCGAAATTAACCTGGTTGGACATGATATCGGCATGATGGTTGCCTACGAGTACGCATCGGCACATCCGAAAGAGATCCGCCGGCTCGCGGTTCTGGAAGCCGGGCTTCCGGGACTGGGACTGGAAGCGCTTATGAATACCGCCAAGTTCCCTCAGTTCTGGCATTTTGGTTTCTTCAGTGCGCCGGGTGTGGCGGAAACGCTGATCGCCGGTCGGGAAAAAATGTTCCTGGCGCATTTCATCCGCCATCTGGCCTACGACACTTATGCCGTCACCGAAGACGACCTCAATGAATATTCTGAGCGAATGAGTGCCCCCGGCGCTCTGCGCGCCAGCTTCGAGCATTACCGGGCATTTCCCGTCGACGCGCGCAACAACCAGGAGCACGCCCGAACTAAGCTGCCGATGCCTGTTCTCGGGATCGGGGGCGAGTACTGCATGGGCGATCAGGTCGGCCACATCATGCGCCCGTTGGCGGACAACGTGCAAACGGCGGTTGTTGAACGAAGCGGTCATTGGATCCCTGAAGAGCAACCCGAACAACTGGCCGCCCTGCTGGTCGAATTTTTCACCACGACGTCAGCCGGCGTGTAGCGGTAACCAGGATGATTATAATGAGCGTACGCATTCTGACACAAAGATGATCGGATAACGGACGTTACGGAGACATCCGCACGGTAAGGTCAATAGCTGAGAAAACGGCGGAGCCTATTCTCCGGGCGAGGGCTACGCCGTCGATTCATGCTTTTTAGTGGAGTGGCCGCATCACCACCGTGAAGCGAGGTTTTTGTCCAGACGATTATCTGGACAGTACATTACCGCTGAACATTCCGCCCCGGAACACCATGGCGGCAGGATCGGTGGTAAAAAGCACCAGATCGGTATCTTCATCAGCGTAAACGTCATATTCCTTATCATCACGGATAAGGACGCTTTCTCCATTCTTCAGTCGCTGGTCACCTATGTTTGCGCTTCCCTGAAAGACATACAGCAGCCTCGTCACGCCTGGAGTGGGTATTGCCGGCAATGCCAGATGATTTCCTTCATGTAACCGGACATCATGCAGCCAGGCCTGGGCGCGAAAAATGAGAGGAGCAAACGAGGGGCTGCAACAAGCCGCCAGCTGTTTTCACTGTAGGTGGAAGCGAAGTCGTGGAACTGTACCTGCGGCGGCAGATCAGGTTCAGATGGGCGAACAAATATCTGCAGGCATTGCATCGCATCGGTTTCGCCGATGACCCGCTCTTCATGCTGGAATGTATGGCCGGCATTCATCAGCATAAGCCGTGTATTGGATATTTCTTCCGTATTGCCCACAGTGTCCAGATGGAGCATCTGCCCGGCGCGCACATAGGTGAGTATTTCGTCATCCCGATGAGGATGCATGGCAATGACCGTACCCGGCTTAATATAGGCGTGATCGATACGTCCTATCGCTCCGATTCCACTGTCGCCCGACTCTTCAGCCATACCCGGCCAAAGTATTTCAATACCAAAGCCGCCTGAACCATGTTTGCGCTTCAGGCTACGGTCGATTTTGATCATCTCGGTCATGAGTCTGTCCTCAGTAATAGTGCTTTGGTTTGCTGGCTCTCGTTCAATACGATAAACCGGTTTACTCAGTTAGTAGATGCGCCACAGTTCCCTTAAAAACCTTTATTGAGCGTGCACTTTTTACCAGTTTTCACGATAGGGTCTGACTTCAGTTTCAAAGCTCCAGCCCTGAGGTGACTGGGTTGTCAGGTTGTAAGCGGTTTCGGCCACCGCGCTTGGGGAGACAAATTCATCCGCTGCCTTATCGGACATTTTTTTCCGCGTTGCAGGAAGATCCACAATCCCATCAATGATGAGCAGCGAAACATGAATGCCTGCGGGCCAGAGTTTACGCGCCATGGATTCCGCCAGGCTGCGTTGCGCGGCCTTAGCCGGAGCAAATGCGGCAGTATTTGCGCCTCCGCGGCGTGATGCCGTTGCCCCAATAAAGACGATATTGCCTTTCCCGCCCGCTTTCATTGCCGGAATGACCTGTTTGGCGCAAAGTAAAGAGCCGAGTGCGTTGACCCGCCAGGCCGATTCAAATTGTTCGGGCGTTACACTTTCGATATCTGAAAGCGCACCGGAACCGGCATTGAAAAGTAGCACATCTGTTTCACCTAGCTCCCTGCGTATCGCATCAAACGCTTCCACGACGGATTCCGCGTTACCTACATCGCAGGCATAAGCGTGCGCATGGTCGATTTGAGCGGCGAGCGATTGAGTTCGTTCAAGATTGCGTGCAAGCAATGCGACGGCGTAGCCTGCGGCGGAAAAACGCTGGGCTAAAGCTTGACCGTTGCCTTCGCCTGCGCCGGCAATAACAGCGACAGGGAGGTTGAGTGTGTTCTTTGTCATAATGGTCTCTTCCATATCCTCACAGTTTTATTAACGAATAACAGAATAGGGTTGGAAATTTTTCAATTAATACCAGTTAAATTATGGCCTAATATTTTTTTGAATATACATGATAAATCGGAATTTATTATTCCATACATGGGATAATGTATCTTAATATTTTGAAATATAATTATTTTTCATTTGTGCCGTTATAGAGGTTTTTTATTCCCTTGGGCAGGGAGTCTGGTTGTCCTGATGGTTTTCGGTTAGGTTGTACTCACTAGTGATAATTTCAGAAGTTTTCCGCAAGCGAAAAAGGGAATGTTCGACAGGGAAACTATGTCGCCGAGAAAACTGAAAAAGACGTTTGGAGTCAATGATGATTAATATTCTACGCGCGGATCCCGCATCGGCATTTGAATATGGTCCCTTCAGGATCCTACGCATCCGTCCGGGCAAAATTGCGTCTGGAAATAATGATAGTGCCTTTGGACCGATAAGTGTGATTGATCATGTCAATCTTGCACCGGGCGCATTAATAAAAATGCGCGAGGAGATGAATGATGAAATCCTGAGCTACGTGTGGCGTGGTTCGATAATGCATGAAGACGCCGATGGTCAGAGGATCCCGCTTTCGCCAAAAAAACTGATGATGATGAATGCAGGGAAAGGCATCCGGCATGAAGAATCCGCACCCTTTGTCGCGGCGGAACTGCTGCGGATTTATATCCGTCCACGCCGCGCAGATCTGGATAGCCGGATTCAGTTTATGGACCGTTTCCAGGGCGTGCGCCAGAATGAATGGAGCTTGTTGGCGGGGCCGGAAGGACATAATGCCCCATTGGAGATTCGTCAGGACGTCATCGCTTATGATATCAGTCTTGAACAGGGCGCTCACGCGGATATTCCCCGATACTCAGGCATGGCTCAATGGCTGTATGTGGTGGATGGAGAGCTCAAGATGGGGGATTATGTTTTGGGAAAGGGAGATGCGATCAGTGCTCAGGATGAAGCGTTATCTTCGGTGACTGCAACCCAGAATACCACTCTGATATGTTTTCTGGTGAATATTGGGTCACAGGGTGTTATGGATGGTTTAATCAGCGGACAGAAATGAGGGTATATTACTCATCTGTTGGTAAGCCCGATCCGTTAGATTCAGCATAGTGACGATATTCGGCGCTGATCCGGCTTGAATGCGCGACCAACCCGCGGACATATGGCAGGCGCGCCGCCTCGTAGCGAGCGAATGCCGCAGCGATGGGTTCAGCTGTTTTCCGCGAGGCCAGTATCCGGGCCAGCACAGCAGCATCCTCCACCCCGGTCAGGTAACCGCGACCGGTCATGGGCGAGACGACGTGGGCAGCGTCGCCGACGACAGCCAATGCGCCGCGCGCCAGACGCGGTGGCTGGTACTCGGCGATCGGGGCACCACTCAAAACGGCTGACGAACGCACGCCGGCCGCCACCGCCTCCGCCCATGCCGCGGGCCATAGCCGTGGCGCGAGCGCGGCCAGTTCTTCCCTGACCTTGTTCTCGATCATCCCGCGTCCGAGCGTTCCCACGATGTGGCCATCGGCCGTCAGGCAACCGGTGCGACGCAGCAGTTCGTCCCGATGCACGTCGAACCAGGCGAAGGTGATCTGGCGCCGTCCGGCTTCCACAGAGCCGTCGCGGCCGGGAAGGGTCGCGGCGACCAGCCGGTAGCCGTCCACGAATTCGATCCACAGGCCGCCGTCGGATGGCCAGGGAACCGGGCGCGCCAGCGCCCGTTCTTCGACCAGCCCGCGCCACACCAGGTAGCCGGCATAGCGGGCGAACGGCCCTTCTGGCGAGATCGCACGGCGTACGACGCTGCGGTAGCCGTCGGCGCCGATCACCGCGGCGGTAATTCGCTCGGTGCCGTCGGCAAAGACGATACGTGCCCGATCGCCAAGGTCTGTGACCGAGGCGACGGCCCGGCCCTCTTCCAGAACGATGCCCGGGGTCGCGGCGACGCGATCGCGCAGCCAGGCGTAGAGCGCCGGCCAGGTCGTCAGCTCGCGATAGGCGGGCACCACAGGCAAGACGGGTTGCGCACGCGGATCGTGGCCCACCGTTGCGGCGACCGCATCCAGATCGATGCTTAGGCTATCTCCGCCGTGGCGGTGACCAACTGCGCGTTCGACGATGCGCACGGAAACCCCTCTTGATGCGCAGGCCAGTGCCAGCGTCAGCCCAGCCAGCGAGCCGCCGACAATAGTGATTTCCGAAGGGACGGTCGTAATGGTGTCAGTGTTCATGGTCGTTGCCTGTTATCCAGCGGGGCGGAGGAGGGATGCTTCGCTCCGCCACTGAGCATCAGCAGAACGGCCAGCCCCAGTCCTGCCGTCACCGCTCCGGCCACGGCGACGAACGGGTAGGCGAGTCCTGCCGCTATGACTGCGCCGCCCAGCGCCGCGCCGACTGCGTTGCCGAGGTTGAAAGCGCCGATGTTCACCGAGGAGGCCAGATTGGGCGCGCCTTGCGCGGCGGCCATAACGCGCATCTGCAAGGGAGGCATCACGGCGAAGCTGGCCACCCCCCACAGGAACACGAGCACCGCGGTCGGTACGCGGTAGGGCATGAAGATGGCGAAGAGCACCAATGAGATCACCAGTGCGGCGAGCGATACCGCCAGTGTCCGGTCGGGGTAGCGGTCCGTAAACTTGCCGCCGAGCCAGTTCCCGACCGTGAGGCCGATGCCGTAGGTGACGAGCATGGCCGTGACGAAAGTAGTCGACGCCTCCGTCTCGATCCGCAGCATGGGGACGATATAGGTGAAAACCGTGAACATGGCGCTCGAACTCAGCACCGTCAGCCCGAGCGCGATCCCGACCGGGCGGCTAGCCAGTACCCGCAGTTCGGCATAGGCGTTGCCAGCGGGCGGAGCCGGGATGGCCGGCAGCGTTTTCCAGAGCGCCGTCATCGTGAAGACGCCGATCCCGCTGATGCCCCAGAACGCGGCACGCCACCCCAGCGCTTCTCCCGTCCAGGTAGCCAGGGGCACGCCTACCACGTTGGCGATCGTCAGCCCCATGAACATGGCCGAGACGGCCGCCGCCCGGCGATGGGGCGGGGCGAGACCGGCCGCCACGACGGAGCCGATGCCGAAAAAGGCGCCGTGATTGAGCGAGGTAATCACTCTGGCGAGCAGGAGCATACCGTAGCCGCCGGAAACCGCGGCGAGCAGGTTGCCGAGCGTGAAGATCGCGGCCAGCCCGATCAGGAGCGTGCGCCTGGGCAAGCGGCTGGTCGTCAGCGCCATGAGAGGCGCGCCGATCATCACGCCCAGGGCGTAGGCGCTGATCAGGATGCCTGCCGTGGGAATAGAGACACCGAGGTCATGGGCGATCAGAGGGAGCATGCCCATCGGGGCGAACTCAGTGACGCCAATGCCAAAGGCGCCCGCTGCCAGAGCGAGAACCGGCAGATTAAATTTCATATGACTTTTCCTGTTATGTCCGCCAGGGGCTGCTGGTCATGGGCAACATTTGTATGCCTCTTGCGCAAGGCGCCCCTACGAAAGAATTTCTGAAGTAACGACAACCCGCTCACCGGAATACCTTTTGCAGAACGGAAAGCACAGCGGCGATGACGGCGACCCAGATCACGACCCAGAAAAACTCGATCCCCGCCATCAGAGAAGCCTGCTGGCTGATTTGCTGTGCGACCTGCGCGATCGCCATCTGGCTGGCCTGACCGGCTTCGTGGGACAGAGAAAAGAACTGGCTGAGCTGCTGCAGTTGCTGCGTGAAAATGGGGTCATCTTGGGTCAGCCGGATGTTTATCGCGCCGTACTGTACCGTGCTTCGCCATTGCATGAAAATAGTCGCAATGCTGGTGCCCGCCGCCATAGCGATCTGGCCGAGCATATTCTTGACCTGCTGCGCATGGGCGAACAGCGCGTCCTCATGTCCGACATCGCGGAAAGTTTGCATCGCGGTGGTCGCCAGCACCAGCATGACGAAGCAGCCGTTGAGCGCGAGCGCCGGCAGGATGTGCAGCCACATATCGGCGACCGGCGTCAGCGAGGACAACAGCCAGCCGAAGGCCGCCAGCGAAAGGAACCCCAGGACGAAGAACTTCTTCGGCGCCGGGTATTTGGGCAGCACGCGCATCATCACCAGCCAGGTCAGCAGCGACGCGGTGAGTCCCAGAGCCTGGAACTTGCCGATGGTTTCCCAGGAATAGCCCAGGCCGCTTTGCAGGAAGAACGGCAGGATGTAGTTATTGGAACCCAGGATAAGGTAGCTGAAAGAAAACATACCCACGCCCAGGACATAGCGCGGGGTCATCAGTTCGCGGATCTTCAGTAACGGGCGCTGGTGGTTATGTTCAACGTGGAAGTAGGTATAGAGTGCGAACACGGCCAGCGTGGCGAAGACCAGCATAATGCCGGTGTCGTTATAGAAGTCGTAGTAGGAGCGTTGCAGGACGTACAGCAGGAAGAACGAGCCGAGAGCCAGTAGCAGCAAGCGTGCGGGGCTGGTCCGTGTGCGCTCCTGCTCCGGGTGGGGATCTCTGGGCAGGAACCGCATCGAGAGCCCGGCAGCCACCAGCGCGCAGGCGATCAGCACCCAGAACATGGCCTGCCAGGTGTCGTGGGTGACAGCCAGAGATGCGACCAGCGGCGCAGCGGCGGTGCCGCTGGCCAGTCCGACGGCGAATACCTTGATACCGACGAAGCGGCCGGGGCCGGGAGGGATGTGATTGACGAGGATACGCGACGTCGTCATGAACGAAGCGCCACCCAGCGCCATCACCACCCGACCGATGGCAAACGTGCTCAGATTGTGACTCAGGCTGCACAGTAGAGCCCCGGCGATGTAGACGATGATCGACCCGATCATGTAATTGCGCCAGCCCAGGCGTTCGGTCAGCCAGCGCTGCTTGGCGATCGCGACCACCGCGACGCAGGCATAGAGCGCTGCGACCAGGCTGTATTCCTCGGGGCTGGCGTCGATCTCCCCGCGGATCGGGACGGAGGCGAAGGCTATCATGCCGGTCTGGAGAAACTCCAGGCCGCACAGCAGGCAAACCGTCGCCAGAAGTGCGCCGTGTTTTCTGTACATAAGGCAGACCTATTGCGCGGCCGCGATCCGCGGCTGTCCTTCGTTATCCCGGATCACCGCTTCCACAATGGCGTCGGCATCCTGCAGCTCATGGTTATAGACTTCGGTCTGGTAGACGAAGCCAGGTTCGATATCCTTGCGGATCATCTCCCCGCTGCGATCCTGGGTGTTCACCGACACGCGCATCGACAGTCCAATACGCAGCGGTTGGCGGGCTATCTCCTGCGGGTCCAGCGCGATCCTGACCGGCACGCGCTGGGTGACCTTGATCCAGTTGCCTGTCGCGTTCTGGGCGGGCAACAGAGCGAAGGCGCTGCCGGTTCCGGCGTCCAGCCCCACGATCTTGCCGTGGTAGACCACGCTACGGCCGTAGATATCGGCGGTCAACTCGGCCGGCTGGCCTATGCGCAGGTGCTCAAGCTGCGACTCTTTGAAATTGGCGTTGACCCATAGCTGATCCAACGGAACCACGGACATCAGCGCCACGCCCGGATTGATGCGTTGACCCAGTTGCACGCTGCGTTTGGCCACGGTGCCGTCCACCGGCGACGGAATGGCCGTGCGTGCGCGGGCTATATACGCATCGCGCAGGTTGGTCGCGGCGGCCAGCACGTCGGGATGTGTGCGCAAATCGGTGCCATCGACCATTGCACGGCGCTGTGCCAGCGACTGGTCCACCGCGGTCAGGGCGGCCTGCGCGTTCTTGAGCACGTCTTCGGCATGGCTGATCTCCTCGCGCGAGACGGCGCCGCTGGCGGCGAGCCGGGTACGGCGCGCCAGGTCGGTCGTGGCTTTCTGGACATCGTTCTGGCGCTGCGCGACCTCGGCTTGCAACTGCCGGACCTGCGAATACTGCGTTCGGGCCATCCGCGTGGCCTTGGCCAGCTCGGTTCTGGCGCGCTCGAACTGAACTTCCTGGTCGACCGGATTGAGCGTGACCAGCGGCGCACCGGCTTTCACATGGTCGGTGTTGTCCGCCGCGATGGCCGTCACGGTGCCGCTGATCTGGGCGGTCACCTGCACGACGTTGCCATCCACATAGGCATCTTCGGTGCGTTCGACATTGTGTTGCAGAACATACCAGACGATCCCGGCGATCAGGGGTACGAGCACCACTGCCGTTACCACCCGGCCTTGCGCCTGGAACGGCGAGGGCGCCTTACCGTCGCCCACGGGACTGGACGGCGTTTGTGGTTGACGGGGTTGCGTATTTTGATTCATGTCCATGGATTCCTTATTCTTTGGCGCCATCAAGAGGCAAATCGGGAACGTAGCCGCCGCCCAGGGCACGGCTCAGGTTCGCTTCCAGGGCCAGACCCCGGGATTGCAGCTGGACGAGTTGGCGCCGCTGCGCAAGCGCATCGCTTTGCGTGGTGAGTACCTGAATGTAGGTCGCCAGTCCGGCGCCGTAGCGTTGATCGACCAACTTTGCGGCATCGTCGGCCGTCTGCACCGCCTGTTGCTGCTGGTGGATACGTTCGCGCAGCCAGCGGATCGATGAGAGCTGGTCCGAGATGTCGTGCAGCGCATCGACCAACGTCTGGTTGTAATCCTCGACTGCAATGTCATAGGCGGCGTTCTGCGCGGCCAGGTTGGCGCGCAACCGTCCGCCTTCGAAGATCGGCAGGCTGATGGCGGGCCCGATGCCCAGGATGCGGCTGCCGGCCTCGGTGAACTGGTCGAAGCCGAGGCTTTGGTAGCCGGCGAAAGCCGACAGGTTGACGTTCGGATAGAAGCGCGCCTTCGCGCCTTCGATCTCGTGGCGTGCCGCTTCCACGCGCCAGCGCTGGGCGACCACGTCCGGGCGGTGGCCGAGAAGCTCGGCCGGCAGGTTGCTGGGAATGGTCACCGTATCGAGGCGCTTGAGTTGCGGCGCGGCGATGGCCCGGCCCCGGTCCGGCCCTTTGCCAAGCAGGGCGGCGAGCCGGTTGCGGCTCAGTTCCATCGATTCGCCCAGCGCGGCGATCCGGGCGCGGGTTGCGGGGATCGCCGCCTGTGCCTGCTTGATGTCGATCTGCGAATCCAGCTCGGCCGTAAATCTCTGTTGCGTGAGCGACAAAACCTGCTCTTGTTGCTTGAGCATCTGACGTTCGATCGCCAGTTGTTCGTTGCCCTGTTGTAATTCGATATAGGCTTGCACTATAGCTGACGACAACATCAATTGGGTGGCATAGCGATCGACCTCCATCGCTTTGCTACGCCCCAGAGCCGCCTCGACGGCAGCCCGGTTCTTGCCCCAGAAGTCCAGTTCATAGCCGACGTTTAGCGTGCCCTGGTTCACGGTCTGCCAGGTGCCGGCCATCACCGCCGGCGTCGTGCCGTTCTCGCTATACCGCTGGCGCGTGCTGGCGACATTGGCATCCATGTGCGGCAATAACTGTGCCTGCGCCATGCCCTGCATCGCTTCGGCCTGGCGGACCCGTGCTGCGGCTCCACGCAGGGTCGGACTACCGGCCAGCGCCTCGTCGACAAGTTGATTCAACTGGCCGTCGCCGAAAGCGCGCCACCATTGTTCCTGCGGCCAGCGGGCCTCGGAAATCACGACGCCGGCTAACGATTGGCTGGCCGTCAGGTCAGTAATATCGCCAGGAACCGATGATGGCTTGAGGTTTCCGGGTGCGCATCCGGTTAAGCTGACTACGCCAAGCAGGGCTGCCGCCAATAGACGCAAACCATCGGATAAATTATTTATGTCGCTCGCAGACGACGATAATGTTCTCATAGAAACCATTAGTATCTATATGGATGAAAAAATAGAGGTCAGCATGACCTCTACGACCTCTTACTTGCCGCGCAATATTTTGGTTAGGACGCGCGAAGCCCTTTCATTAAAACGCGAACGGCATCTTCGATAGTCTGCCTGCTTTTCAGATTGCCTGTGAGCAGGTGTAGCCAGGACATCCCTGTCAGCATTGCCACAACGGCGTCAATGCTTGATGTCTTTGTGACCTCACCCCGTTCGATTGCACGAGCGAAGATGCGGCGCAGAATGCGTTCTCGCCGTGGCAGGAAGAGCTGACGGAATTCTTCCAGAGAGTCAGGGTTTAGCTGAATCTCCGAAATGAAACTACGCAGCGCTTCGCCGGAACAGGTGGCGCTCCACCAGTTCCACAAGGAATTCAGATGGATCTTGAGATCCTGTTCAAGGCTTCCGGTATTGGGATCAACGAGAGAAGCCTCTCCTGAGCGTTCATACACCTCTCGTATCAGTTCCGCCTTGCTGCCCCACCAGCGGTAGATGGTGGGTTTGCTCGCGCCGGCGCGTGCGACTACTGCATCAAGCGTGAATGCCTTGTAGCCATTCTCTTCCAGGATGTCGGCGGCGGCGGTCAGGATTGCCTCGGTGCTCTCCTTACTTCGTACCGCACCGACCGACAGCCGGCTTCGACCTTTGGGTTTGCTATCGGTAGAATTGGTAACCTTCTTTTGTGTGTTCATAGGTTGTCTGGCCTTCGAAGCTCGCTACTGCTTTCAGCACCACCCAAAAACGGCCCGATACTCTTTTTGCGGGCGCCATAGCCAGGCCATGCGCCCGGACAAGCGGACAATTGGATAGCATGCCTATGGGAGTGGTGCCGGGCGAAGCCTTTATTGTGGTTGTATAAATCGTGGAAAACGAGTAAGCGTCCTTTAATAGATACTGATGGTATTTATAAGATATTATGCGACACTCGTCAATCATCATTAAGAAATTTTCCCCTGAAGACCCGGCAACTGCCTAAATGTGAAATCTGACCCTATTCAGGGCTGGTGCGTAGTTTTTTGCATGTCTGTTTCGTGGACTGTATCGAAAGCGGCCGGTTTGTAATGGTGAAATTTTTACTTTCTCCCATCGCCGCCACGGTATGAGTAAAAGAAACAAACTGGCGATAATAATATCGGTGATATGAGCAGGCAAAACCCAAAACGTTCTGGCATTTAAAACAACCGCAGGTATACCGGGCAGGCCGTAATTGCCTGTGGCACTTCAGCGTGGTGTATTTCGGCGTACGCAGCTATGTGCTGCCGGGTCCGATCGCCGTGGCGCAAGCCCTCTTGCAACGGCATCGGCAACGGACTTTACCTTGAACATATCTACGTTACGCTCAGCGAAACGCTAACCGGGTTCGCCGTCTCCGCCTTTTTCAACCCAACCGCCTTAACAGCGGCCTCGGCATTCAGGCGAACCGCGAGGCTCGCGAATCGCACCGGATGATATGCACGCACCGGCGATGCGCTTAGTTGCGCAGGCGATGTTTCAGTCCCGGATAACTCATTGGCTTCCAGCAGATGCTGCACCCGCATTCGTCCGGGCGTTGGAACTCAGAGCAAATCTATCAGGCGTTTGCGGAACGCCTGGTCAGCCTCTCTTCCTCGTCCGGCCTGGAGATTATCCGCCATGTGGCGCGGATTTCCCGCTCCGGGGATCACACAGGTCACCGCCGGATGGCTGAGGCAGAACTTCAGCAAGAGTTGCGGCCAACTGGCGCAGTCGTAATCTCCGGACCAGGCCGGCAGCGGTTGCCGCAGGATATTACGCAGCAGGCTGCCGCCGCCGAAGGGACGGTTGATCAGCACCGCCACGCCGTGCTCCCGCGCCAGGGGCAGAATGCGCCGCTCGGCCTCGCGGTCGTTGAGGGCGTAGTTAATCTGTAGAAAGTCCGGTTTTTCCGCCAGCAGCACCTTCTCCAGTTGGTCGTAGGCGCTGGCGGTGTAATGGGTGACGCCCAGGTAGCGGATGCGGCTTTCTTCCTTCCACCGCCGCAGCGTCGCCAGGTGCTCCCGCCAGTCCATCAGGTTGTGTACCTGCATCAGGTCGATGGGCCTCTGTAGCAGGCGCATGGAATCCTGCATCTGTTCTATTCCGCGCTGACGGCCCTGGGTCCAGACCTTGGTGGCGATAAAGGCGCTCTCGCGGCCTGGCAACCCGTCCAGCAGAGCGCCGACCGCCGCCTCGGCCCGGCCGTACATCGGGGAGCTGTCGATCACCGAGCCGCCGGCGGCGAAGAGTTCTTCCAGCACCTTGCGGCAATCGGCCCAGGCGGCGCCGTCGGCAGGGGAGATATCGAAGTTGCGGTAGGTGCCGACCCCAATCACCGGCAACGGCTCGCCGCTGGCGGGAATGGCGCGGCGACGCAGCGGATGTCGCTCCGATGCGGCGCTCAGGCTGAAGGGGCTGACGGCGCAGAGTGCGGCGCCTGCGGCAAGACGGAGAAATTCGCTGCGGGTAATAGCGGTTTTCATGGTTCGGTCTCCTGCGGGTATCAGTGGTAGCGCGCCTTTGAGAGAGAGCCTGGCAGGTTGCGGATCCTGCCCTCAGCCGGCGGATTCGCCGCCGAGGCGGCAACTTCGCAGGCGCGCGCGGCGGACGTTTCTCGATATCTGTCCGACCAATCAGCAAGCGGCAAAGGCGGCTGCTGATGGAAGATGCGCCTGATCATCGGCCGTAATTTCCCCATGTCGGCCATGCCGTCCGGCCAGGTGGTGGGGACCACGGCGGTCCAATGACCATCGGCATCGCACTGCGCCATCTTGAAACGGAAGCTGTAATTGCCGGCGATGCCCATACGCAAGTCGCTGACCACCAGCGAATCGCCGATAATGTCGTAGCGCAGCCAATCATTCGTGAACCAGCGCAGCCTGTCGTGCAGCGGCACGCCGTCCAATAACCGTGCGATATCGGGATTAAGCGGCAGACGCACCCATTCAGGCGGCTGGCTATCAAACCAGCTGCTCACAGACTCATAGTAGTGGCCGTCAGGGGTTTTGGCGATAACGCGCCATAGCAGCGTATTGAATGGCATGGACACGGCAAGCACCTTTGTCGCCGTTATTCCCTGATTGCTCATGGCCTGCTGAACGCGATGTTCGGCCAGCATGCGTCCGCCTAGCCCAAAGGCGAGATAGGCGGTACTGAACGCCAACGCGCAGCACAGAACGCCGACGCCGCGCGCATTCACGCCTTTTACCGCGGCAAAAACCACCGCCGCCAGCAAGGGGAGGGTGTAGAACGGGTCGATGATGAAAATCGCCGACCAGCTTTCCGGAATGGAGGGTATCGGCCAGAAAAGCTGGGTGCCGTAGACGGTAAACGCATCCAGCACCGGGTGGGTAACAAGCACCAGCCACAGGGTTAAAAACAGGCGGCCCCCACTGTAGGGCGCGGCGGGCCAGCGCTGTCGAATCAGCCAGCTTAACAGCGCCGCCAATGCCGTCAGCACGAAGATGGAATGCGAAAATCCGCGGTGATAGGTCATCATCGACACCGGGTCGGCGTAGCGTATTACCACATCCAGGTCCGGCAGGGTCGCCAGCGCGGCGCCGTAGAAAAGTGCGCGCCGTCCCTGCGTCCGTCCCAACAGACTGCCTTGTATTGCTCCCCCCAACAGGGCCTGTGTTACAGAATCCATATCATGAGCCTCTACCTATCAGGTGAATATGGTTCGCCTAAGCCAGCGAAACCCTGACATCTTAGCGGTGAACGCGGCGGCGGTGCACAACAAAAGTGCATCATGTGACTTTGTAGTGCGCTTTCCCTCTACCCCCCTTTTCTTGTTTCCCACCCTTGACCCCTTCAATAAGGCGCGGTTCGGCTTTTTATGGTCTGTTGTTTATTTGGCATTAATTTTGCTTGTTGTACATACAAGATTATACATTAGATGATCTGTAAGACTGGCGCTGGCGGCCGCTGTTGGCAACCGGGAATGCCGTAGCCGGGAAAAGGAGATTTCCACCAGGAAGGACGGACAAACATAAGCGCGCAGCGTGAAAAGCAGGCTCTGACGCCAGGCGCATCGCAGATAGACGATAAGGTGACCGGATAAAGCATGATCTTATTTGACGACGTAACAAAACACTATGCGGACGGCACGCTGGTCGTAGACCGGCTTTCATTTAGCGCGCCGACCGGCAAGCTCACCATTCTCGTCGGTCCGTCGGGGTGCGGCAAAACCACCTCGCTGCGTATGATTAACCGGCTGATTCAGCCCTCCTCAGGAAAAATTCTCCTCAACGGCCAGTCTACGGCGGAGATGGACGTGGTGCAATTGCGGCGCAAGATCGGCTATGTGATCCAGAGCGCCGGCCTGTTTCCCCATAAGACCATTGTCGATAACGTCGCGGTCACCGCCCGCCTCAACGGCGCATCGCGTCATACCGCGAGGAAGACGGCGCTGGAACTGCTGGAGCGCGTGGGGTTGTCCGCCGCGCTGGCGCAGCGTTATCCGTGGCAGTTATCCGGCGGTCAGCAGCAGCGCGTCGGGGTGGCCAGGGCGCTGGCGTCGGACCCTGAATTTATGCTGATGGATGAACCGTTCAGCGCCGTGGACCCGGTGGTGCGCGAACAGTTGCAGGATGAGTTTTTACGTCTGCAGCGGGATATCGGCAAAACCATCATCATGGTGACTCATGATATTGATGAAGCGATGAAACTTGGCGATCGGATCGCCGTGCTAAGGCCGGGCGGGCGGCTGGCGCAGATCGCTTCGCCGGCGGAACTGCTGAATGCGCCGCGGGATCCGTTCGTCGCCGACTTTATCGGCCGGGATCGCGGTTATCGCAAGCTGACGTTCAGCGCGATCCACCCCCGGCTGGCGTTGCAGGATGAGCCAGCCATTGCCCTGGGTTCTTCAACCGCCGAGGCGCGCAACTGCGCCAACGGCCGCTGGGTTCTGGTGGTTGAGGAGGGGCGGCCGCTGGGCTGGTTCGATCTTAATCAGCCGCGCGAGGTCGTCGGCCGGCAGGATCTCAATCTGGGCAGCACCTTCGCGCCCTTGTCCGGTTCGTTAAGGCAACTGACCGATGCGGTGCTCAGTTCGCCCTGTCAGCGGGGGATCGTGGTCGACGAACAGCAGAAATTGCTGGGGTCGGTCAATATGGAGAGCGTGCTGGCGGCATTGCAGAACCACGACGCGGGGGACGCATTATGAGATTCGACTGGCTGATGCGTCAGAGCGACCAGATTTTGCATCTGTTCGGCTGGCATCTTTATCTGTCGGTGGTGCCGGTCATCGTCGGGCTGATACTGGCGATCCCCACCGGCTGGGCGATTCATCATCTGCCCCGCCTCAAGAGCGCGATCCTCAGCCTGTTCGGGTTGCTGTACACCATCCCGTCTCTGGCGCTGTTCGTCCTGCTGCCCGGCATCCTGGGCACCAGAATTCTCGATACGCTCAACGTGCTGGTGGCGCTGACCATTTACGCCTTCGCGCTGCTGGTGCGCACGGTATGCGACGGGCTCGACTCGGTATCGGAAGATGTGCGTCAGGCGGCGGCGGGGCTGGGTTATAGACCGCTGCCGCGCTTTTTGACCGTCGAGCTGCCGGTGGCGTTGCCGGTGATCGCCGCCGGACTGCGGGTGGTGGTGGTGTCCAACGTCAGCATTGTCTCGATCGCCGCGCTGGTCGGCATGCCGCAGCTCGGCACGCTGTTCACCCAGGGGTTTCAGCTCCATTTCCTCACCCCGATTATCGCCGGCATCGTGCTGTGCATCCTGCTGGCGCTGATACTCGATAATCTGGTGCTGTTGTTAACGCGCAGGATGACCTGCTGGATACCGCCGCGGGGGCTACGATGATTGACTGGTTTTTAGATAGCGCCCACTGGCTGGGCGACGAAGGCATGCTGCAACTGATTTATCAGCATCTGCTGTACAGCCTCGCGGCGTTGGCGATTGCGCTGGCGCTGGCGTTTCCCGTCGGCTGTTACGTCGGCCATACCGGTAAAGGCGGCGTGATGCTGATCGGCTGGGCCAATGCGCTGCGCGCGCTGCCGTCGTTCGGCTTGATTATCCTGCTGGTGATTCTGTTCGGCCCGGTATTCGAGTCCGATATGGCCTTTATTGTGCCCTGTCTGATCGTCCTGATCATTCTGGCGCTGCCGCCGATTATGCTGGGAATTTATTCCGGCATCGCCGCGATCGATTCCGCGGTGATTGATGCCGCCGCCGGCATGGGCTACTCCCCGTTGCGGATATTATTCACGGTGGAGCTGCCCTGCGCGCTGGCGCTGATCCTGTCCGGTATTCGCAGCGCGGCGCTGCAAATCATCTCCACCGCCACCATCGCCGCCTATGTGTCGCTGGGCGGGCTGGGCCGTCTGATTATCGACGGCCGGGCGCAGAATGATTATCAGCAGATGGCGGCGGGCGCCATTCTGGTGGCGTTGCTGGCGCTGCTGACGGATTGCCTGTTTTCCCTGCTTACGCGTTTGTGTGTTTCGCCCGGTATTTTGCGGCGCGAATCTCGTCTTAAAAAGCACGTTTCAACGTCCTCTTCTCTCGATCGGAGCCTGGTAAAATGAAATTCACTCAACTGATTGCCGTCTCGCTGTTTTCCACCGTGCTGTTTCAGTCCGCGCACGCCGAATCCAATACCGCCGCCGCCAAGGATGTCGGCACCGTGATCGTCGGCTCGGCCGATTTCCCGGAAAGCCAACTGCTGGCGACCATTTATGCCGCGGCGCTTACGGCAAATAACATCAAAGTGGAGAAGAAATTAAATATCGGCAGTCGCGAGGTTTACCTGCCGGCGCTGCTGGATGGTTCGCTTCACCTGCTTCCGGAGTACAGCGGCGCCACGCTGAGCTATCTGGATCACGCCACTCAGGCGCACAGTTCCGCAGAGGTGGAGAAAGCGCTGGCCGCCGCGCTGCCGCCGGGCATCAGAATGCTGGAAACCTCCTCCGCCCAGAACAGCGACGTGCTGGCCGTGACGGAGAAAACCGCCAGGCTGTACAATCTGAAAACCATTGACGATCTGGCGCCGATAGCCGGACAGCTGGTGCTGGGCGGCCCTGCCGAGTGGAAAAGCCGCCGTGAAGGGGTTAAGGGATTACAGGACGTGTACGGCCTGACCTTTAAATCCTTCAAGGTGCTGGACGTGGCCGGTCCGTTAACGTTGTCCGCCCTGATGAACAATCAGATTCAGGTGGCGGATCTGACCTCAACGACGCCGGAACTGAAGAAAAATCATCTGGTGGCGCTGTCCGATCCCCGCAACCTGTTTTTGGCGCAGAATATCGTGCCGCTGATCGCGGAAGATAAATTGAACGGCACCATCGAGACGGTGCTGAATAAGGTGTCGGCCCGGCTTACCACCGAAGATTTGATCGCCATGAATGAAAAGCTGGGCAATTTTGCAAGCATTGACGATGTGGCCGACGAATGGCTGGTTCAGCACGGTATTAAACAATAGGCGGGCGCAGGCGGATGAACACAACACGGGATGAACGGCGCGCGGGCGATCAGGATAGCGTGGCGCTGGGCAGGGCGGCCTCATCGCCGGCGGATATCGTCGGCATCGCCGATGGGGCGCGAGTAGAACTGGAAGCGACGGCTCTTGAGGGAATGCTGACGGTAAACCGGCGCATCCATCAGGCTATCGCCCAGGGGCGGGTTATTTACGGGCTGACCACCGGCGTCGGCGATCTGGTCACGCAGCGTTTGTCCGCGGACGACATCGCCGATGTTCAGCTGAATATGCTGCGAAGCCACGCCTGCGGCGTGGGCGCGCCTCTGGCGGAGCGCGAGGTGCGCGCCATGATGGCGGTGATGCTCAAGTCGCTGTTGCAGGGCTACAGCGGGGTCAGTCCGGCGCTGGCGGCGCTGATGGCCGAGATGCTGAACAAGGGGGTCACGCCCTGGTCGCCGGCCAAAGGGTCGGTCGGCTATTTGATCGCCACCGCGCATATCGGGCTGGCGGTCTTCGGCATCGGCAAATGCTGGTATCAAGGAGCGTTGCTGCCGGCGAAAGAGGCGCTCGAACGGGCGGGTATTGAACTGCGCACGCCCGGCCCGCGCGAAGGGCACGCGCTGGTCAGCGGCACTTATGAAATCACCGCGCTGGGTTGCCTGGCGGTGGAAACGTTTCAGGCGCTGCTGCCGGTGGCGGACGCCGCCGGCGCCATGAGTCTTGAGGCGCTGAAGGGCAATACCCGCGGTTATGACGCCCGCCTGCACGCGCTGCGGCCGTTTCACGGTCAGCAGGAGACCGCGCGTATTTTGCGCAGCCTGCTGACGGACAGCGAAATTCTGCATAAGTACCGCGACTTTCGGGTACAGGATGCCCTCAGCCTGCGCTGTATTCCGCAGATCCACGGCGCGGTGCGCGATCAGCTGGCCCATTGTCGACAGATGGTGACCACCGAACTGAATTCGGTAACCGATAATCCGGTGTTTTTGCTCGAACAGGATGAACTGGTGGTGCTGCCGGGCGGCAACGGTCATGGCGCGCCGCTGGCGCTAAGCCTGGATGCGCTGGCGATTGCCGTCGCGCAGCTCAGCACCGCGTCTCAGGCGCGCTCGGACCGGCTGACCAATAGCCATCTTAGCGGCCTGCCCGCTTTCCTGATTGCCCAGGGCGGGGCGAACTCCGGCATGATGATCCCGCCTTACGTCGCCGCGGCCTTGGCCGGCGATAACCGCGCTCTGGCGGCGCCGGCCAGCGTGCACACGGTGTCCACCTGCGCCGGCCAGGAGGATCACGTCAGCATGGGGGTGAGCGCGGCGCGCAAGGCGCTGGAGGGGATTGAAAACGCCGTCGATATCCTGGCCATCGAATTGCTGTGCGCCACCCAGGCGCTGGAGTTTCACCGTCCGCTGCGCGCGTCGCGCGGTAGTGAAACGGTGCTGGCGGCGGTGCGCCGTCAGGTGCCGTTCCGCCAGCAGGACCGCGAAATGGCGCCTGATATGCGGGCCGTTCGCGATCTGATTAGCGGCGGCGAGCTGTTGCGGCGTCTGACGCCGATCGTTTATCCCGTTGCAGATAAAGACGCTTAGGCATTCGCGGGGCGGCCACCGATCGGCGGCGGCTTAAAGCAGCGCCGCCGCTTTCTTTCATCTCTCATGTTTCCTTAATTTCCCCGGAGCCAGGTTTCGCTCCGGGGAACTGCGGCTATTTCACCATCGGCAGAGTGAGCCGATATTTTTTGGCGGTGTCGATCGCCAGATCGTAACCGGCGTCCGCGTGGCGCATCACCCCGGTCGCCGGGTCGTTCCACAGCACGCGCGCTAAACGGACGTCGGCTTCCGGGCTGCCGTCGCAGACAATCACCATGCCGGCGTGCTGCGAGAATCCCATGCCGACGCCGCCGCCGTGGTGCAGGCTGACCCAGGTGGCGCCGCCGGCGGTGCTGAGCAGCGCGTTCAGCAGCGGCCAGTCGGATACCGCATCGGAACCATCGCGCATCGATTCCGTTTCGCGGTTGGGGGAGGCCACCGATCCGCAGTCAAGGTGGTCGCGGCCGATGACGATCGGCGCTTTCAGCTCGCCGTTGCGCACCATTTCATTAAACGCCAGGCCGGCAAGATGGCGCTCGCCCAGACCCAGCCAGCAGATGCGCGACGGCAGTCCCTGGAAGGCGATGCGCTCCCGCGCCATATCCAGCCAGCGGATCAGGTTTTTATTGTCCGGGAACAGCTCCTTCAGCTTGGCGTCCGTTTTGTAGATATCCTCGGGATCGCCGGACAGCGCCACCCAGCGGAATGGGCCTTTGCCTTCGCAGAACAGCGGGCGGATATAGGCGGGCACAAAGCCGGGGAAATCAAACGCGTTCTCCACGCCTTCCTCCAACGCCACCTGACGGATATTGTTGCCGTAATCCACGGTGGGGATGCCCATATGGCAGAAGTCGAGCATTGCCTGCACGTGCACCGCCATTGACGCGCGGGCGGCTTTTTCCACCGTTTTCGGATTGGCCTTGCGTTCCTGTTCCCAGCGTTCCACGCTCCAGCCCGCCGGCAGGTAGCCGTTGATCGGATCGTGGGCGGAGGTTTGATCGGTCACGATGTCCGGCTTGATGCCGCCATTTCCGGCGCGCTTGACCAGCTCAGGCAGGATCTCCGCCGCGTTGCCCAGCAGGCCGACGGAAATCGCCCGTTTTTCCCGCCCGGCCCGTTCGATTATCGCCAGCGCTTCGTCCAGGCTATAGGCTTTATAGTCAAGGTAACGGGTGCGCAGGCGGAAGTCGATACGTGACTCCTGGCACTCCACCGCCAGCACGGAGGCGCCCGCCAGCACGCCGGCCAGCGGCTGCGCGCCGCCCATGCCGCCTAATCCGGCGGTCAGGATCCATTTACCGCTCAGGTCGTTGTGGTAATGCTGGCGTCCGGCTTCGACGAATGTTTCATAGGTGCCCTGAACGATGCCCTGCGCGCCGATGTAGATCCACGAGCCGGCGGTCATCTGGCCGTACATCATCAGGCCGGCCTTATCCAGCTCATGGAAATGATCCCAGTTCGCCCAGTGCGGCACCAGATTGGAGTTGGCGATCAGCACGCGCGGCGCGTCGGCGTGGGTACGGAATACGGCGACCGGCTTGCCGGATTGCACCAGCAGCGTCTCTTCCGGCTGCAGCGCCCGCAGCGAGCGCAGGATCTGTTCAAAACAGGCGTGGTTGCGGGCGGCTTTACCAATGCCGCCGTAGACGACGAGATCTTCCGGGCGTTCGGCGACGTCGGGATCCAGGTTATTCTGGATCATGCGGTAGGCGGCCTCAATCAACCAGTTGGCGCAATGAAGCGTATTGCCTCTGGGCGCGCGGATTTCACGTGCTACGGCCTGACTTACTGATTCACTCATTAGCTTTTTCCTTCTGCAAACAACCGGGTTCCCGGTACTCAATTGGGGGGAACTTTATTGTATAATCTTGTATATACAAGTATATTTAAGCAATGTTTGTGCCAGATAGATAAAATTCATTTATATCAATATATTATGCGAAGTATTTTAACACCCGGATCAGGATAAACGCCGTTTCTGCACCATGCAGGCACCTTTTATCCGTTTGAGCGCGCAGCGTCGGGGCAAACGTGATGCCGGGCGGTGATGCGGGTAAACAACATCAGCGCGTCGCTGGATTGCGGGACGATCGCCTCGCCGTTGCTCAGCCACCAGACGCCTTGTCCTGCGGTCAACCGTTTCCCGGCGGTGCGCCATTGGCCGGCGATGATCCAGGCCACGCCGCTTTCCGCCCGTTGCGCCCCATCGGTGACGCAGACGTCGGCATTGAAACGATCGCGTGCGGTCATGATGTTAAAGTCCAGACTGGGCGCGCCGGATAGCCGGGCATAAACGGACTCTTCGCCGGCAAAGCGCAAAGGCCGGTTCACCCGCAGAGCGTGAGGCGGCTTGCCGGCAAACTCCAGTTCGACGCCGTCGCCCTGCAACAGGGTGATCACCCTGTCGGCGCCGGGAAAAGATGAGAAGGGGCCGCTGGCCGCGATGGTGGCGATACTGGCCCGCCAGCCGAAGGCATCTTCTCCGCCAGGAAAGCGGACGATTTCCCGCGTTTCGCCGCCGCCGTTACGCCAGCGGCTGACCGGCAGGTCGTGCAGTTGGTAAAGATGCATCATAACAGGGCCTGCATAACGGCACGGAAACGGGCGTCGCTTTCTTCCTGTCGGGCATGCCGTCCCTGACGAATAACCTGCCGGCCGGCGACCCACACATCGCGGATCTGGCCGCGGTGGCCGCCAAACAGCCAGCGATTCATGCGCTGCCGGTCGTCGTCCAGCGCCAGAAAAGCGTCGTCCTCCAGCACCAGCCAGTCGGCGCGGCAGCCCGGCGCCAGCCTGCCGGCGTTGATCCGGCAGGCCTGCGCCCCGCCCTGCGCCGCCTGCCGGTATAGCAGATCGCCCACCGAGGTTTCGCCGTCCGTTACGATACGGTTGCGGCGTCGGTCGCGCAGGCGCTGGCCGTATTCCAGCCAACGTAATTCCTCCACCACGTCCAGCGAGACGTGGCTGTCGGAACCGATGCCCCAGCGTCCGCCCAGCGCGATATATTCCGTTGCCGGAAAGATCCCGTCGCCCAGATTGGCTTCGGTGGTCGGACACAGCCCGGCCACCGAACCGCTGGCGGCCAGACGGCGGATTTCCGCGTCATCAAGGTGCGTGGCGTGCACCAGACACCAGCGATCGTCGACCTCAAAGCGATCCAATAGCCAGTTCACCGGCCGTTCTCCGCTCCAGGCCAGGCAGTCATCGACCTCTTTCTCCTGCTCGGCGATATGAATATGCACCGGAAGCCGTTCGCCGAGGGAGGAGAGCACGTCGTGCATCTGTTCGCCGGTGACGGCGCGCAGCGAATGGAAACAGATCCCCTGATTGTGCAAGGGCTTATCGGCCAGCAGGCGGCGTAAATGCGCCTGCTGGCGCAGGTAGCGGTCGGTATCCTGAATAAAGCGCCGCTGTCCGGCCTGCGGCGGCTGCGCGCCAAAACCGGAATAGCTATAAAGCACCGGCAGCAGCGTCTGGCCGATGCCCGCCTGTTCGGCGGCGTGAATCAACCGCGGCAGCATGGCGTCGTCGGCGTAGGGGCGACCCCGTTCATCGTGATGCAGATAGTGGAATTCCGCCACCTGCGTGTAGCCGCCTTTCAGCATATCGATATACAACCGGGTGGCGATGTCTCCGACCTGCTCCGGCGTTAACCGCTGCACCATGCGATACATCAGTTCTCGCCACGTCCAGAAACTGTCCTGCGGATTTCCCGCCACTTCCGTCAGTCCCGCCATGGCGCGCTGAAAGGCATGCGAATGCAGGTTGGCCATACCCGGGATCACCGCCCCGGCGAGGCGGATTGCGTCGTCCGCCCGACTATTGGCGGTGACGGCGGCGATCTCCCCCTGCGCGTTGACATCAATGCGTACGGACGACTTCCAGCCTTCCGCCAGCAGCGCATGCGGCGCGAAATAACTCGTCATGCTTGCGTTCCCCGGATGTTATTGTATCAATCGACAATCTTGTATATACATGTTTATATTATTACGCTAAATAATGCAATATGTGCCGGGGGAGAGAACGATGGCGGTTGAATTTGACTGTGACAGCCTGTGGTATGGCGCGGATGTCGTCACCATGCGCGACGGGCGCTATAACCTGATTGAAGACGGAGCGATTGCGGTAAAAAACGACCGCATCGTCTGGGTTGGCCCGCGGAAAGCGGCGCTGGCGGCGCGCGCCGGGCGGCGAATCGATTTTGGCGGCGGCATCGTCACCCCCGGTCTGATCGATTGCCACACGCATCTGGTGTTTGGCGGCGATCGCAGCGCGGAGTTTGAACAACGGCTCAATGGCGCCAGCTATGCGCAGATTGCGGCGGGCGGCGGCGGTATTTTGTCCACGGTACGCGCGACGCGCGCCGCCAGCGCCGAAGAACTGGCGCAGAGCGCGCGGCGGCGTATCGCCTGCCTGCTGGCGGAGGGGGTGACGACGCTGGAGATCAAATCCGGCTATGGTCTGGATGAAGAGAGCGAACTGCGTATGTTGCAGGTGATCCGCACGCTGGCGCGCGAGTTGCCGGTGGAGATTCACGCCACCTGTCTGGCGGCGCATGCCGTACCGCCGGAATACCGCGACGATCCCGATGGCTGGATAGACGTCATCTGCCAACGGCTGCTGCCGCATGTAAAAGCGCAGGGGCTGGCCGATTCGGTGGACGCCTTTTGCGAATATCTGGCTTTTTCCGCCGCGCAGGTCGAACGCGTATTCGCCTGCGCCCGGCAGCACGCGCTGCCGGTGCGGCTGCATGCGGCGCAGCTGTCGTTTTCGGAAGGATGCCAGCTCGCCGCCCGCTTCCAGGCGCTATCGGCCGACCATCTGGAGTACGCCACCGAGCGTGATGCGCAGGCGATGGCCGCTCAGGGCACCGTGGCGGTGCTGCTGCCCGGCGCATTCTATCTGCTGCGGGAAACGCAGCTGCCGCCGATTGACGCCTTTCGCCGTCACGGCGTTCCCATGGCGCTGGCCAGCGACGCCAATCCCGGCACCTCGCCCGCGCTCTCCTTACGGCTGATGCTCAATATGGGCTGCACGCTCTTCGGCATGACGCCGGAAGAGGCGCTGGCCGGGGTGACGCTGCACGCCGCCGGCGCGTTGGGCCTGACGGCAACGCACGGTTCGCTGGAAGCGGGAAAAGTGGCGAATTTCGTGCATTGGCCGCTGTCCCGTCCGGCGGAGCTGACCTATTGGCTGGGAGGGCAGTTGCCTTGCCAGGTTATCTATCATGGAGAAATGCGATGACACCTTTTGATTTTAGCGCCGGCACCTTGCCGCTGCTGGTCAGTATTCCTCACGCCGGCACCGCGTTGACGCCGGAAGTGGACGCGGGGCTGAGCGAGGCGGCGCGTCCGTTGTCGGATACCGACTGGCATATTCCCCTGCTGTATGATTTTGCGCGTTCAATGGGCGCCAGCGTGCTGGTCGGCAACTATTCGCGTTTGGTGGTCGATCTCAACCGGCCGGCCGACGATCGGCCGCTTTATAGCACGGCGACAACCGGCCTGTTCCCGGATACGCTGTTTGATGGCACGCCCGCGTTCAGGGACGGCATGACGCCGACGGCGCAACAGCGGCAGGGCTATCTTGAGCATATCTGGCAACCTTATCATCAACAGCTACAGCGGGAGCTGGCGCGGTTGAAGCGGCAGTTTGGCTACGTGCTGCTGTTTGACGCCCATTCGATCGCCTCGACGATCCCGCGTCTGTTTGCGGGGCGTCTGCCTGACCTGAACCTGGGCACCAATGATGGAAAAAGTTGCGGCGAGGCGATCGCTCAGGCGCTGAGCGCGCGCTGTCAGGCGCAATCGTATTTCAGCTGGGTTCTCAACGGTCGTTTTAAAGGCGGATATATTACCCGCGCTTACGGCCGGCCGGCGGAGCGACAGCATGCGGTGCAGTTGGAGTTGGCGCAGTGTAATTATATGGATGAGCATCCGCCTTTCCGCTGGCAGGAGCAGAAAGCGGCAACGCTGCGGCCGCTGCTGCAATCGTTAGTGGAGACGCTGTTGCAGCAAGGGCGGGGCGCCTGAGGCTCAATCCATCCCGGTTAAGGGAATATCAACCGTTCTGCTGAAAGCGGCCGAACATTTTATAGCGGGCGCCGGGATAGAGCAGTCGGGCGCAGGTAACGACGCTATCCCGGTGCCAGGTACGGCGCTGAATTTGCAGGCAGGGTTCGTGGGCGGCGATATGCAGGAGTTTTTGCTCTTCCGGGCTGCCGCTCACGGCTTCCACCGTGTGTTCCGCGGCGGTCAGCGGCGCAACCTGGCTCAGGTAAACGAACGGGGTATTTTGGGTAAAATCCTGCTGCAAATATTCCGGGGCGATCTGCGGATTGACCAGACGATCTTCCAACTGAACCGGGATGCCGTCTTCAAAGTGCACGATGCGCGAGTGATAGAGCGGCGCGCCGACGGTCAGTTCGAATTTCAGCGCGTCTGATTCGCTGGAGGGCTCTTGCCGCAAAAACAGCACCTGACTGGTGTGACGATGGCCGCGGCTTTTAATTTCATCTGAAATATTATGCACTTCCAACATCGGGGTAAACGCTTTCCGCTCCGCCACAAAGGTGCCCACGCCCTGTAAACGCATTAAATAGCCTTCATGCGTCAATTCTCGCAGCGCGCGGTTGATGGTCATCCGGCTAACGTTCAGTTCATTCACCAGTTCGCTTTCGGAAGGCACGCGCTGACGCGGCTGCCAGTGGCCGTTATCGATCTGGCTAATGATAACTTGCTTAATCTGCTGATAGAGCGGGGCGGGCCGGTCGTTGGCGCCGGCTATCATCTCCGCTAATGTTTTATTTTGGGTCATGGTTTTAACCTTTTATCCCGCCGGGCTCACTTTATAACAGATAATGTATCTGTATATACAACAGTTTTGCTCTTTCCGCTCTTTGCGGCGGCCGGAGGGGGATTTAGCACTGATAATCTGCTTTTCCTGTTCTGATATTTATCATTCTTTGGTTCAAAAGTCGGTTTCTGCCCATCAAAAGAGTTGATTAAGTAAGGAATATTCCTTACATTGAAAGTGATTATTCATTCAGAGAGAGCATGCCATGCCTATCATTCACGAACTTGCCACGATCACGTCAAAGGGCCAGATCACGCTGCCCAAACCGATCCGCCAGGCGCTGGGTGTCGATGCCGGCGGCAAGGTGGCGTTTGATCTGCAGGAAGATGGGCACATCGTCGTCAGCCGCGTAGATGCTGAGCACGAGGATCCTGCTATCGGCGCGTTTTTGAGCCTGCTGGCTCGCGACATCGAAGCTGGCCGGCATGTGCGCGGGTTGCCGGAGGATCTGGCTCGCTCGATGCTGGCGAATGTCGGACATGGCGCGAGGATGGATGAGGATATTGACGGTGAAGTGGCGCTCTGATGCAGCGGCACGGTTGGACTTTGCTGTTCCATAACTGTGTGATCGAACAGTTGCAGAAACTGCACGCCGCCGCGCAGCGCGCGGAGCAGAATGACCCCACAGGATTCGCGTCCAATGCCAACGTAAAACTGTTCCGCGCCCTAAGCCAACTGATGCTTGAAGTTGTTCCGGGCGATCCGGCGCGCGACGAGTACCGTCAAGGCAATACCTTGGGGCCGGATTATCGTCATTGGCGGCGGGCCAAGATTGGGAGGCGGTTCCGGCTGTTCTTCCGCTACGACTCCAAGGCAAAGGTGATTGTCTACGCCTGGGTCAACGATGAGCAGACGCTACGATCGTCGGGCAGAAAATCCGATCCGTATGCGGTGTTTGAGAAGATGCTCGGGCGCGGAAATCCGCCGGACGACTGGAGTGTATTAGTGACTGCCAGCCGGCAGGATTGGAACAAACTCGACTAACCGTTCAATCCACGTAGTAGGACGAATCTTCTTCAATAAACATTCGATGTTTCTGTGGAGCCGTATGCGGATTTTTTCATCGTTATCTTGGGTCGCACTGATGTTGAAACGGTACAGAGCTTCCGCCTATCGCCAAGTAAGGTATTACTTATCGATTCGATAACGACAACAAATTGGTGATGACCATCACAATTATGTACCTTACTCCCATACCAACACACATGAGGATACAGTGATGTCAGTAATTAATACCAAAGTTAAACCATTCAAAAACACGGCCTTCAAAGATGGTGAATTCATCGAAGTGACTGAGAAAGATATCGAAGGCAAATGGAGCGTGTTCTTCTTCTATCCGGCTGACTTTACTTTCGTCTGCCCGACCGAACTGGGCGACGTTGCCGATTACTACGATGAATTCCAGCAGCTCGGCGTTGAAATCTACTCTGTGTCCACCGATACCCATTTTACGCACAAAGCCTGGCACAGCACCTCTGAAACCATCGGCAAAATCAAATACACCATGATCGGCGACCCGACCGGGCAACTGACCCGCAACTTTGAAAACCTGCGTGAAGCGGAAGGTCTGGCCGATCGCGGTACCTTTATCGTCGACCCGCAGGGCATCATTCAGGCGGTGGAAATCACTGCTGAAGGTATCGGTCGTGATGCTTCCGACCTGCTGCGTAAAGTGAAAGCCGCTCAGTATGTGGCGTCCCACCCGGGTGAAGTCTGCCCCGCCAAATGGAAAGAGGGTGAAGCGACGCTGGCGCCGTCTCTGGATCTGGTCGGTAAAATCTAACCCGGACTCCCTGAGATCGTGATGTTTTTATCGGGTGCTCGGCACCCGATTTTTTGCACTGAGGATAATCGATGCTCGACAATACAATGAAAGTCCAGTTAAAAGCTTACCTGGAAAAATTAACCAAACCTGTTGAGTTAATTGCGACTCTGGATGACTCGGCCAAATCCCTGGAAGTCAGGGAATTACTGACGGAGATCGCAGGATTATCTGAGCAGGTTAGTTTCTCTGAACAGAATGACCTGGCAGTGCGTAAACCCTCCTTTTTGATTACCAACCCAGGTTCACAGAGCGGCCCGCGTTTTGCCGGCGCCCCGATGGGACATGAGTTCACCTCGCTGATTCTGGCGCTGTTGCAGGTGGGCGGTCATCCGTCGAAAGAAGCGCAGGAGTTGCTCGACCAGATCCGCAATCTTGACGGATCGTTCCATTTCGAAACCTATTATTCGCTCTCCTGTCACAACTGTCCGGACGTGGTGCAGGCGCTGAATTTGATGGCGGTGCTGAATCCCAACATTACCCATACCGCCATTGACGGCGGCGTGTTTCAAGATGAGATCCAGAGCCGCAACGTGATGGGCGTGCCGACCGTGTTCCTCAACGGCGAGCACTTCAGCCAGGGGCGCATGAGCCTCGGCGAAATCGTGACCAAAATCGATACCGGCGCGAGCGAAAAGCAGGTTGAAAAGCTGAATCAGCGCCCGGTGTACGATGTGCTGATTGTCGGCAGCGGCCCGGCAGGCGCGGCGGCGGCGGTCTATGCGGCCCGGAAAGGCATCCGTACCGGTCTGATCGGCGAACGTTTCGGCGGTCAGATATTGGATACCGTGGACATTGAAAACTACATTTCCGTACCGAAAACGGAAGGGGCCAAGCTGGCGACCGCGCTGAAAAGCCACGTTGATGATTACGATGTGGATGTGATTGACGCGCAGAGCGTTGAAGCCTTGATCCCCGGCGGCCAAGCGGGGGCGGCGCATCAGGTGGTGACCGTGTCCGGCGCGGTACTGAAGTCCCGCAGCGTCATCATCGCCACCGGCGCCCGGTGGAGAAACATGAACGTGCCTGGCGAAGATCAGTACCGCACCCGCGGGGTGACCTACTGTCCGCACTGCGACGGCCCGCTGTTTAAAGGCAAGCATGTGGCGGTGATCGGCGGCGGTAACTCCGGCGTGGAAGCGGCGATCGATCTGGCCGGGGTGGTGAAGCACGTTACCCTGCTGGAGTTCGCGCCGGAGCTGAAGGCGGACTCCGTATTGCAGGACAAATTGCGCAGCCTGCCGAATGTCGACATCATCGTTAACGCGCAGACCACGGAAGTGCAAGGCGACGGACAGAAAGTCACCGGTCTGGCCTATAAGGATCGCGTCAGCGATACGCAGCACCAACTGCCGCTGGAAGGGATCTTCGTGCAGATCGGCCTGCTGCCCAACACCAACTGGCTGGAAGGTACGGTCGCCCGCAACAGGATCGGCGAAATTGAAATTGACGCCAAGTGCGAAACCAGCGTCAAAGGGGTATTTGCCGCCGGCGACTGCACCACCGTGCCGTACAAACAGATCATCATCGCCACCGGCGAAGGGGCGAAAGCCTCGCTAAGCGCGTTTGATTATCTGATCAGAACGCAACCCGCCGAGTGATATTGACCACGCCGGCATAGCCTGCCGGCGGGTTTATTATCACAACCCCTTGGTGTTTACCCTGTCTGGCCCATTGCGCAATGCGGAATGGGCTTTTTGGCGTTTCCCGTTGGAAAAAATAAGCCGTGGGGGCTTGCCAAGGAGCGATAACAAATCCATAATGCCGTCCACTTTTCGCGTGGATGCGGATAAGTCGGCGCAGTTGAAGCGTTAAGGTTTATTGGCTTCCCGCCAGCCTGTTTTCCGGCTCGTTACTATTCTCTTGTTATTAATCCACATAAAAAATCATAATGTTTTGAACAGACTTATCCACAGGTCGTCTGTGGACGTTCTCCCCGCGCTCTTATCTTGTTGTCAGCGCTCTGTTTTTTATTTTATTGATATCTATAGATAAAAATTACTTATAAAACGTTATCAGGATCACTTGTACTTTTTGTGACAGTTGATTGTCAAAGAGTTTTTATATTTATCCACAGCTGATGCGACAAGTTGATGACAGCGGATCGCCACCGCTCAGGCGTCACGCGGCAAGCCTTTCTCCACCGCGCGAATCAGCCTTTTTTTACGCGCGGATTGCACCTCGATCCCCTGTGCTGCGCGGCGTGTCCTTTGTTGTTTAATGGCCCAGTGGATATGTTCGTCGAGCAGATCGTTTTCCCCCAGCCGGGTTTGCAGCGTCAGCACAATGCGGTCCTGATAAGGAGCGTTTCCCAGCGCCACCGCGATATTGCGCAGCCAGCGCAGATGGCCGATGCGGCGAATGGCGGAACCTTCGGTAATTCGCAGAAATTTTTCTTCGCTCCACTGGAACAGCTCCAGCAGTTCCGGGGCATGCAGCGCCGCCCGCGGGCTGAAATCCGTTTCGTCGGTCAACTGTGAGAAACGGTTCCACGGGCAAATCAACTGGCAGTCATCACAGCCGTAGATGCGGTTCCCTATTAACGGACGGAACGCTTCAGGGATCGCGCCTTCAAGCTCTATCGTCAGATAGGAAATACAGCGCCGGGCGTCGACCGTATAAGGTTCAACAATCGCGCCGGTAGGGCAGGTGGTGATACAGGCGACGCAGCGGCCGCATTGCTCTTGCTGCGGCTGGTCGACGGGCAGCGGCAAATCGATCAGCAGCTCGCCGAGAAAGAACCAGGAGCCTGACTCCCGGTTTAATAGAAGCGAGTGTTTACCAACCCAGCCGAGACCGGCTTTGGCCGCCAGCGGGCGTTCCATTATCGGCGCTGAGTCAACGAAAGGACGAAAATTGAGTTCGCCACAGTAGTCCTGAATCCGCTCGCCGAGTTTTTTCAGGCGCTGGCGCAGCAGCTTGTGATAATCGCGTCCCAGGGCATAGCGGCTGACGTACCCCAACTGCGGGTTCTTCAACGTGCTGGCGAATGCCGCTTTGGCGGGCAGATAATTCATGCGCACGCTGATGACCCGCAGCGTGCCGGGCAGCAGTTCATGCGGGCGCGCCCGCAACATGCCGTGACGCGCCATCCAGGCCATTTCACCGTGATACTGCTTGTCCAGCCAGGCCTGTAGCCTGGGTTCCTCGGCGGATAAATCCGTGTCGCAGATACCGACCTGCTGGAAGCCCAGCGATAGCCCCCATTGCTTGATAAGTTGCGCCAATTCACCGAGATCGTAGGGGTATGCCATGACCAGCCGTAAAAGGAATAAAGAGCGGGCTATTTTATCACACTCCGCTTTAGCGGCCGAATGCGCGGTAAATGGAGCGAACTCTGGCGGTTACCGCTATAGCTTGCTAAGTTGGGATCATTCGGGGAACCATAAGGGGGCGTGATGGCTGACGGCAAAACGCGTGGATATGACTTTTCTCTTCCACATTCGGTATTCCGGGCGGAGTGGGTACGCCGTGAAGAGGTAAACGCCGCCTGCGAGCTCGGGGTTTCATTACATGAACTGATGCTGCGCGCGGGCGAGGCCGCTTTTCAGGTCGCGCGCCGCTATTATCCGTCCGCCCGACGCTGGCTGATACTGGCGGGCCATGGCAACAACGGCGGCGATGGCTATGTGGTCGCCAGTCAGGCGCTGGCGGCGGGCATCACCCCTTATGTTATCGCCTGTCAGGGAAACCGCGCGTTGCCGGAGGAGGCTTCCGCCGCCCGTCAATCCTGGCTGGAGCAGGGGGGCGCGATTCTGGATGCCGACGCCCCCTGGCCTGATGACGTCGATCTGATCGTTGACGGACTGCTGGGCACCGGTCTGGCCAGCGCGCCGCGTCCGCCCTATGACGCGCTGATCGCCCAGGCCAACGCGCATTCCGCCCCGGTGGTGTCCATTGATGTTCCCTCCGGTTTAAATGCCGAAACCGGTCAATGTGCGGGCAACGCCGTTTATGCGGCGCACACGGTGACCTTTATCGCGCTGAAGCCGGGGCTGTTGACCGGAAGCGCCCGCGATTTCGTGGGGCGGTTACACTATAGCGCCCTGGGGTTGGCTGACTGGCTGGCAGGACAGACGGCGCCCATACGGCGGCTGTCCGCGGCGTTGCTTACCGAATGGCTAAAACCGCGGCGTCCCGGCGCGCACAAAGGCGATAACGGCCGCTTGCTGATCGTGGGCGGCGATTACGGCACCGGCGGCGCGGTATTTATGGCGGGGGAAGCCGCCTTGCGCAGCGGCGCCGGTTTGGTGCGAGTGCTTACTCACAAACTCTATCTGGCGGCATTGCTGACGCACCGTCCCGAACTGATGGTGCAGGAACTGAGCGCGGAAACCCTGAAACAGGGGCTGGAATGGGCGGATGTGGTGGTGATCGGCCCCGGTCTGGGGCAGGACGAGTGGGGGAAAAACGCGCTGCGGCTGGCGGAAAATTGTAACAAACCCATGTTATGGGATGCAGACGCGCTTAACCTGCTGGCAATCAATCCGCATAAACGGCAGAATCGCCTGTTGACGCCGCATCCTGGCGAGGCGGCTCGTTTATTGCATTGCCGGGTGTCTGATATTGAAAGCGATCGCTTACTTGCGGCGCAAAAACTGGTAAAACGCTATGGCGGCGTCGTGGTTTTAAAAGGTGCGGGCACGGTGGTCGCCGGCGAGCGGGGTCAACTGGCCATTGCCGATGTGGGAAACCCCGGTATGGCGACAGGAGGCATGGGCGACGTGCTGTCCGGTATTATCGGCGCTTTGCTGGCGCAAAAGCTATCCTTGTATGACGCCGCCTGCGCGGGATGCGTGGTGCACGGCGCGGCGGGGGACGAACTGGCCGCGCGGCAAGGAACTCGTGGTATGCTGGCAACCGATCTGCTGCCGGCGTTGTCTCAATATGTCAATCCCGAACGGATACCCTTAGAAAAGACAGAATGAAAAAAATCGAGTTACCCCTGCCGGACGAGGCAGCAACCATCGCGTTGGGCGCGGCGCTGGCTAAAGCCTGTGAAAGCGCCTGTGTTGTGCATTTATATGGCGAACTCGGGGCGGGAAAAACCACATTCAGCCGCGGCTTTGTGCAGGCGTTGGGGCATCAGGGAAACGTAAAGAGCCCGACCTATACCCTGGTCGAGTCTTATGCGTTATCACCGCTGGCGGTATACCATTTCGATCTTTATCGGCTTGCCGATCCTGAAGAGCTGGAATTTATGGGCATTCGCGATTATCTGGTTCAGGATGCCATCTGTCTGATTGAATGGCCGCAGCAGGGCGCCGGCGTATTACCCTCCGCCGATCTTGAACTGCATTTGCATTATCAGCAAGCGGGCAGACAAGCCGAACTCTCTGCGCTCTCCGCGCAGGGAGAGGCGATCCTGCGGCGTTTGGCCGGTCAGTTGGGGATAGAGGCACCATGATAAGTCGTACGATCAAACTGTTGGTATGCGCGTGGCTGATAGCGGCGGGGCCAGGCTGGGCCTCCAACCTGTCGGATATTCAGGTAAGTAACGGTTCCGGCCAGGCAACGGTAAGCCTGAACTTTAGCGGTCAGCCTATTTATGCCTTCTTTCCGCTCAATAATCCTGAGCGAGTGGTGATTGATATTCGCCAGACGGCGCTGATCCAGGGATTGCCGCTGGATTTCAGCGGGCAAAATCTGATCAAACGCATTCGCACCAGCAACGCGCAGGATGCGCAAAGCATCCGCCTGGTGCTCGACCTGACGCAGCCCGCCAGAACCAGGGCGGTCACCCGGCAAAACGGCTCCGGCTATAAGGTGGTCTTTACGGTTGCGGGCGACAAACCCCGAGCGGTAGCGCAGAAAAGCACGCCGACCGCGCCCGGTCAGTCGCGCCCGGTAAAGTCCGAACCGGTGAAAAACCCGTTCAATAATAAACCGACGGTGGTGGTGAACAGCAATGCCTCGGCCAGATCGCCGGCGCGCGCCGCCGCCTCCGTCGGCAACGAGCGGGTGGTGGTGGCCATTGACGCCGGACATGGCGGACAGGATCCCGGCGCCATCGGTCAGAACGGGCTGCGCGAAAAGAACGTCACCATCGCCATTGCGCGTAAGCTGCAAACCTTGCTGAACGCCGATCCCGCTTTCAAGCCGGTGCTCACCCGCGACGGGGATTATTTTGTCTCGGTGATGGGGCGCTCGGACGTGGCGCGTAAACACGGCGCCAATATTCTGGTTTCCATCCATGCGGATGCCGCGCCGAATCGCAGCGCGACCGGGGCTTCGGTGTGGGTGTTGTCCAATCGCCGGGCGAACAGCGAAATGGCGAACTGGCTGGAACAACACGAGAAGCAGTCCGAGCTGCTGGGCGGCGCCGGCGATTTGCTGGCCAACAGCAATGCCGACCCCTATTTAAGCCAGGCGGTGCTGGATCTACAGTTCGGACACTCGCAGCGCGTCGGCTATGACGTCGCGACCAAAGTATTGGGCGAACTGCAGCGCGTCGGCGGATTACATAAACGCCGTCCGGAGCACGCCAGTCTGGGCGTGCTGCGCTCGCCGGATATCCCTTCGCTGCTGGTGGAAACCGGGTTTATCAGCAACGCGGGGGAAGAACGCCTGCTGGGAAGCAGCGACTATCAGCAAAAAATCGCCAACGCGATTTATCAGGGATTGCGCAATTATTTCCAGACGCACCCGTTGCAAGCCGCCCCAAAGCAGGAGGGCCGCCCGGCGCTGGCGGCGGAAAATAGCGCAGCCTCGACCGGGTCCTCCAACGCTGCGGCCGGGAAGAGCAGCGGCGGCAGTAGTATCCGCCATACGGTGGCGCGAGGCGAAACGCTGTCGGCCATTGCGGCGCGCTATGGCGTCAGCATGGCGGCGATCCGCAGCATCAATAAGCTGAACAAAGATATCGTCTGGGTCGGGCAGCGTCTGAACATTCCGGCAACGGCAAGCAAAGCGGCGACCGCGGTCGCCGATACCAAAAAAGCGGCGCCCGTCAGACATAAAGTTGTGCGGGGTGATAGCCTGAGCGCCATCGCCGCCCGTTATGGCGTCAGCATGAAAGAGATTCAGCGGGCGAATGATATGAAGTCGGGCAACGTACAGCTGGGCCAGACGTTGATTATTCCTTCCGCCTGAGTGGGCTGATTTTTCCGGGCGCGTTTTTTATTATAATCGTGCTGTTTTTTGTGATGCTGTAAGAGGGATAGACCATGCCGATTCAGGTTCTGCCGCCGCAACTGGCTAATCAGATCGCCGCCGGAGAAGTGGTGGAGCGGCCTGCGTCGGTGGTGAAGGAACTGGTGGAAAACAGCCTGGATGCCGGCGCGACCCGTATTGATATCGAGATAGAGCGCGGCGGCGCCAAGTTGATCCGTATCCGCGACAACGGCGCGGGTATAGGCAAGGACGAACTGACGCTGGCGCTGGCGCGTCATGCGACCAGTAAAATCGCCACCCTCGACGATCTGGAGGCCATTGTTAGCCTGGGGTTCCGCGGCGAAGCGCTGGCCAGTATCAGTTCCGTCTCGCGTCTGACGCTGACGTCGCGCACCGCGCAGCAGTCCGAAGCGTGGCAGGCCTATGCCGAAGGGCGCGATATGTCGGTCACGGTCAAGCCTGCCGCCCACCCCGTCGGCACCACGCTGGAAGTGCTGGATCTGTTTTACAATACGCCGGCGCGGCGAAAATTTATGCGTACGGAAAAAACCGAGTTCGCGCATATCGATGAAGTGGTGCGGCGCATCGCCCTGGCGCGTTTCGACGTTGCCATTACGCTGCGCCACAACGGTAAGCTGATCCGCCAATACCGGCCCGCGCCGGAACCTGCGCAGCATGAACGTCGCCTGGGCAGTATCTGCGGCAGCGCCTTTTTACAGCACGCGCTGACGGTGTCATGGCGGCATGACGACCTGACCATTCACGGTTGGGTGGCCGATCCTTCCGGGGCGAAGCAACTGCCCGAAATGCAATATTGTTACGTTAACCAACGTATGATGCGCGATCGGTTAATCAACCATGCGATACGCCAGGCCTATCAGGATCGGCTCAAAGACGAGCAGCAACCGGCTTACGTGCTCTATCTGGAGGTCGATCCGCATCAGGTTGACGTCAATGTGCATCCCGCCAAGCATGAAGTGCGCTTTCATCAGGCGCGCCTGGTGCATGATTTTATCTATCAGGCGGTGATGACGGTATTGCAGCAGGTATCCGCGCCAGGGCTGTTGATGCCTGAACCGGGAAGCGAACAGCCCATGCGGTGGCAGCAGGAAAACCGTACAGCCGCCGGTGAAAATCATTTTGCCCAGCCCGCCATCTCCCCGCAGGCAAAACGCCCTCAGGGTTCCGACCGCGCCGCTGAGACGCCGCACCCGGCTTATCCCGCCGGGCAGGGCTACCAGAAGAAACAGGGCGAGCTATACCAGAAGCTATTGCGGCCGGTTGATTTAAATGAAGAGGGATCCCGGCGCAGTTCGGCGCAGAGCGGCGCTATCCCTGCGCCGGCTGAACCCGCGACCGGGCGGAGTAGTGCGCCGGCGGCGCAGCCTGAAACATCGCCGGCCGTTGCGCAATCGCCGCTGGAGAGCAATGCGACCGGGTTCGGCCGCGTTTTAACCGTCTATCCGCCTTGCTATGCCCTGCTTGAATATCGCAAGGGGCTGGCGTTACTCTCTTTATCCGTGGCGGAGCGCTGCCTGAAACAGGTGCAGCTGACGCCGCCGGAAAGCGGGCTGCGTCCGCAGCCGTTATTGATTCCCCAGCGCCTGACGCTGAATAAATCCGAACTGGGGGTGCTGGCGAAGCACCGGCCCCTGTTGATGACTTTTGGCATCGATATTCTGGTCGAATCGCAGCGCGCCACCTTACGCGCCGTACCTTTACCATTACGCCAACAAAATTTACAAAACTTGATCTCTGAACTGTTAGGCTATCTGGCCGATTATCAAACGATGGAACCGCAGGTTCTGGCGGCATGGTTGGCCGCCCGGTTGAATAGCGAACAGCAAAACTGGAGCCATTCCCAGGCGATACAATTATTAACGGACGTGGAGCGGCTTTGTCCGCGGTTGGTAAAAGACCCGCCGGCTGAACTTTTATATCCGATGGACGTCAATACAGCCATCAAGGCTTTGCAGCATGAGTGATTTTGCAACGGCGCCCTATCCGCCGGCTATTTTTATCATGGGGCCGACGGCATCCGGAAAAACGGCGCTGGCGATGGCATTACGTCAATATCTGCCGGTGGAGTTGATTAGCGTTGATTCAGCCCTCATCTATAAGGGCATGGATATCGGTACCGCCAAACCGAGCGCGCAAGAACTGGCGCGGGCGCCGCATCGGCTGATCGATATTCTCGACCCGGCGCAGGCCTATTCCGCGGCGGATTTTCGCCGGGACGCGCTGCGGGAAATGGCGCAAATCAGCGCCTCCGGGCGCATCCCCCTGCTGGTGGGGGGGACGATGCTCTATTTCAAGGCGTTGCTGGAAGGATTATCCCCGCTGCCGCCGGCCGATGCCGCGGTTCGGCAACGCATTGAAGAGCAGGCGAAAGCCGTTGGTTGGGAGGCGATGCACCGCCGGTTATGTGAGATAGATCCGGTTGCCGCGGTTCGGATTCATCCAAATGATCCGCAGAGACTCTCGCGGGCACTGGAAGTTTTTTTCGTTTCAGGTAACACTTTAACTGATCTGACAAAAACGGCTGGAGAAACGCTGCCTTATCGCGTTCATCAGTTCGCCATCGCTCCGGCGACGCGCGAATTGCTGCATCAGCGTATCGAACTGCGTTTCCACCAGATGTTGGCGGCGGGTTTTGAGGCGGAGGCCCGGGGTCTTTTTGCCCGAAATGATTTGCATAGGGATTTGCCTTCCATTCGTTGTGTCGGTTACCGCCAGATGTGGTCATATTTATCCGGTGAAATTGATTATGATGAAATGGTTTATCGGGGAGTTTGTGCGACGCGTCAGCTTGCCAAGCGACAAATGACCTGGTTGCGCGGTTGGGACGCTGTCCATTGGCTGGACAGCGAAAAGCCGCAGGAAGCGTTAGACAAGGTAATACAGGTTGTTAGTGCATAGGTTGAGTGATTGTGTACAATTGGCTAGGTCTCAGCGTACAAATTTTTCACATCGGTATTTTAGAACCCTATGGGTTCTTTGTTACAAACAACAAACAAATAAGGAAAATATAGAATGGCTAAGGGGCAATCTTTGCAAGATCCGTTCCTGAACGCATTGCGTCGTGAACGTGTTCCGGTTTCGATTTATTTGGTGAATGGTATTAAGCTGCAGGGTCAGATTGAGTCTTTCGACCAGTTTGTTATTTTGTTAAAAAATACGGTTAGCCAGATGGTGTACAAGCACGCCATTTCTACAGTGGTTCCATCCCGTCCGGTGTCTCATCACAGTAATAATCCAGGCGCCAGCAATTACCATGGTAGTAATCCGGCGGGCCAGCAACAGCCGCAGGAAAGTGATGACGCTGAATAAAGCGTATCGTCAATTCACCGTGGCGGGGAGGGAGGATGCATTGCTTATCCCCTCCGCCGTGGTGTTTTTTGTTCGTTTGAGAGGTTACTCGCTTGTTTGACCGTTATGAAGCCGGTGAACGGGCCATACTTGTTCATATTTACTTCTCGCAAGATAAAGATACCGAAGACCTGCTGGAGTTTGAGTCTCTGGTTTCCTCTGCCGGTATTGAGTCGTTGCAGGTGATTACCGGCAGCCGTAAAGCACCTCATCCCAAGTATTTTGTTGGCGAAGGCAAAGCCGAAGAAATTGCCCTGGCAGTGAAAGAAACCGACGCTTTTGTGGTGCTGTTCGATCACGCCTTGACTCCCGCCCAGGAACGTAATCTGGAACGTTTATGCGAGTGCCGGGTGATTGACCGCACCGGGTTGATTCTGGATATATTCGCCCAGCGCGCGCGTACCCACGAAGGCAAATTACAGGTAGAGCTGGCGCAGTTGCGCCATCTTGCCACCAGACTGGTTCGCGGCTGGACGCACCTTGAGCGGCAAAAAGGGGGCATCGGTCTGCGCGGCCCGGGGGAAACCCAGCTTGAAACCGACCGCCGGCTGCTGCGTAATCGCATCAGCCAGATTTTATCCCGTCTCGAACGGGTGGAGAAACAGCGCGAACAGGGGCGCAGAGCGCGAGTTCGCGCCGATGTGCCGACGGTTTCGCTGGTGGGTTATACCAACGCCGGTAAATCCACGCTGTTTAACAAGATAACATCGGCCGGCGTATATGCGGCCGATCAGTTATTTGCCACGCTGGATCCGACATTGCGCCGTATTGAGGTGGATGATGTCGGTGATACGGTGCTGGCGGATACCGTAGGTTTTATCCGGCAGTTGCCGCACGATTTGGTGGCTGCGTTTAAGGCTACGTTACAGGAGACGCGTCAGGCTTCTCTGCTATTGCACGTTGTGGACGCCGCCGATCCTCGTCTTGACGAGAATATCGATGCGGTGGATACGGTGTTGGCGGAGATTGAAGCGGATGAAATTCCTGCGCTGTTGGTAATGAACAAGATTGATATGCTGGAAGATTTCGTGCCGCGTATCGATCGCAACGAAGAAAATTTACCGGTCAGAGTGTGGCTTTCAGCTCAGAGCGGTGAAGGTATTCCGTTGCTATTTCAAGCGTTGACCGAACGGCTATCCGGGGAAATTGCGCAATATTCATTGAGCCTTCCCCCTCAGGCCGGACGTTTGCGCAGCCGCTTTTATCAGCTTCAGGCAATAGAAAAAGAATGGATTGAAGAGGACGGGCATATCGGTTTAGCCATTCGTATGCCGATTGCCGACTGGCGCCGCCTCTGTAAACAAGAGCAGGAACTGACGGATTATGTTGTCTGACTGGCAGAAACGGTCTGAACGGCGAAATAGTCTGACGGACTCTGGGATATTGAACCTGAAGAACATCTATCATAAAGAATGGAGCTAAAACATGGCGTGGAATCAGCCCGGTAATAACGGACAGGACCGCGACCCGTGGGGGAGCAGCAATAACAATAGCGGCAACTCTGGCGGAAATAATAATAAAGGCGGCCGGGAGCAAGGGCCGCCGGATCTGGACGATATCTTCCGCAAGCTGAGTAAAAAACTCAGCGAACTGGGAGGAGGAAAAGGCGCGGGCGCCGGCAACGGCGGGACTTCCGGCGGTTCCGGCCTGGGCGGTCGGGTTGTCGGCATCGTCGCGGTCGCGGCGGTCGTCATCTGGGCGGCCAGCGGCTTCTATACCATCAAAGAAGCGGAACGCGGCGTGGTGACTCGCTTTGGTAAATTCAGCCATCAGGTCGAACCCGGTCTGAACTGGAAGCCGACGTTCATTGATTCCGTCAGGGCCGTTAACGTGGAATCGGTACGTGAACTGGCGACGTCCGGCGTGATGCTGACCTCGGACGAGAACGTGGTGCGCGTCGAAATGAACGTGCAGTACCGCGTAACCGAACCGGAACGCTACCTGTTCAGCGTAACCAACGCCGATGACAGCCTGCGTCAGGCGACGGACAGCGCGTTGCGCGGCGTGATCGGCAAGTACACCATGGATAAGATCCTGACCGAGGGCCGAACCATTGTGCGTACCGATACCCAGCGGGTGCTGGAGGAAACGGTGCGGCCGTACAATATGGGCATCACCCTGTTGGACGTCAACTTCCAGGCGGCGCGTCCGCCGGAAGAGGTCAAGGCCGCGTTTGACGACGCTATTGCCGCCCGTGAAAACGAGCAGCAATATATTCGTGAAGCGGAAGCCTATGCCAACGAGGTTCAGCCGCGCGCCAACGGTCAGGCGCAGCGTATTCTGGAAGAGGCCCGCGCTTATAAAACCCGTACCGTTCTGGAAGCGCAGGGTGAAGTGGCCCGTTTCGCCAGGGTGTTGCCGGAATATAAAGCCGCGCCCGAAATTACGCGCGAACGTTTGTATATTGAAACCATGGAGCGCGTACTGAGCCATACCCGTAAAGTGCTGGTCAATGACAAAGGCGGCAACCTGATGGTGCTACCGCTGGATCAGATGCTGCGCGGCGGTTCATCCGGCAGCGGCGAGAATACGCCGTCAGGCAACAGCGGCGCCAACCCGCTGCGTTTGCCCGCTACGTCCGGCAACAGCGGGGCGAGCACCGGCCAGACGCGCAGCAGCAACAATGGAAATATCATGGATCAGCGCAGAGCGAATGCGCAACGTGATGACCTCACTCGAGTAGGGAGAGAATAATTAATGCGTAAGCCCTTACTATTTATCCTGATCCTGGTACTGGTGGTAGTCTATGCGTCACTGTTTGTGGTGCAGGAAGGCCAGCGCGGCATCGTGATGCGTTTTGGCAAAGTGTTGCGCGATGATGAAAACAAACCGCTGATCTATGCCCCGGGATTACAGTTCAAGATCCCGTTCATTGATTCGGTGAAAATGCTGGATGCCCGTATTCAGACCATGGAAAATCAGGCCGACCGCTTTATTACCAAAGAGCAGAAAGACCTGATTATCGATTCCTATATCAAATGGCGCATCAGCGATTTCAGCCGTTACTATCTGGCGACCGGCGGCGGCGATGTTTCTCAGGCGGAAGTGCTGTTGAAACGTAAATTCAGCGACCGTCTGCGTTCCGAGATCGGCCGTCTGGATTTAAAAGGCATCGTTACCGATTCGCGCGGCCAACTGATGACCGATGTACGTGACGCATTGAACACCGGTACCGGCGAGACCACGGAAGCCGATAACGCCATTGCTTCGGCCGCGGCCCGCGTTGCGGAGGAAACCACCGGCGCTCAGCCGCACGTTAACCCGAACAGTATGGCGGCGCTGGGTATCGAAGTTATCGACGTGCGCATCAAGCAGATTAACCTGCCGACCGAAGTGTCCGACGCCATCTACCAACGTATGCGTGCGGAACGTGAAGCGGTAGCGCGTCGCCACCGTTCGCAGGGTCAGGAAGAGGCCGAGAAGTTAAAAGCGACGGCCGACTACGAGGTAACCCGTACGCTGGCGGAAGCCGAGCGTCAGGGGCGTATTTCACGTGGTGAAGGCGATGCGGAAGCGGCGAAGCTGTTTGCCCAGGCCTTCAGCGAAGATCCTGATTTCTACTCCTTCATTCGTAGCCTGCGCGCTTATGAAAGTAGCTTCAGTTCTAATCAGGACGTGATGGTGCTGAGCCCGGACAGCGATTTCTTCCGCTATATGAAATCGCCGGAAACGACGCTGCGTAATTAATCGCTGACTGAAGCAAATTTGTCTAAAGCCCGTTATTTACGGGCTTTTTTTATGACGGGCTTCCTGCCCGTCTCCCTTTCGGGCCGTCGCCAGCGACCTTTAAAATCGCTCCCGGCGATTTCTTATGGAGTTTTTATGAACGCAACCGTATGGATGGCGCTGGGTCTGGTGCTGATTATCGAAGGGCTGGGGCCCTTGCTGTTTCCCCGCATCTGGCGGCGGATGATTTTGGCGATGGCGCAGTTGCCTGATAACACGTTACGGCGTTTTGGCGGCGGAATAGTGGTTGCCGGATGTGTTGTCTACTATATGTTGCGTAGCCGCATGGGTGGTTAAAATAGCGCGGAAAAATGTGCGCAAACCGGTGCTAAAAGTACTGAAAACGAGCAAATGAGATGTTAGAATCCTTTTTTAAGCAACCTGGTGATTCTTGAGATGGGAAAGAACGTCGTCGTACTGGGCACCCAATGGGGTGACGAAGGTAAAGGCAAGGTCGTTGACCTGCTGACTGAACGGGCTAAATATGTCGTGCGCTACCAAGGTGGCCACAATGCTGGCCATACTCTGGTTATCAACGGTGAAAAAACCGTTCTTCATTTAATTCCCTCTGGCATTCTGCGTGAAAACGTTGTCAGTATCATCGCCAACGGCGTGGTGCTGGCGCCTGACGCATTGCTGAAAGAAATGACGGATCTTGAAGCGCGCGGCGTCCCGGTACGCGAGCGTTTGCTGCTTTCCGAAGCTTGCCCGCTGATTCTTCCTTATCATGTGGCGTTGGATAACGCGCGTGAAAAAGCGCGCGGCGCGAAGGCCATCGGCACGACGGGGCGCGGCATCGGTCCGGCTTATGAAGATAAAGTCGCCCGTCGCGGGCTGCGCGTCGGCGATCTGTTTGATAAACAAACTTTTGCCGTCAAGCTCAAAGAGATCGTCGACTACCATAACTTCCAGCTGGTTAACTATTACAAAGTCGAAGCGGTCGACTATCAGAAAGTGCTGGATGACGTGCTGGCGATCGCCGACATCCTGACCGGCATGGTGGTTGATGTGTCCGACCTGCTGTACAAGGCGCATCAGCGCGGCGAATTTGTGATGTTTGAAGGGGCGCAGGGCACGCTGCTGGATATCGACCACGGCACCTATCCGTATGTGACCTCTTCGAATACCACCGCCGGCGGCGTGGCGACAGGTTCCGGCCTGGGCCCGCGTTACGTTGATTACGTGCTGGGTATCGTCAAGGCCTATTCCACCCGCGTCGGCGCCGGTCCGTTCCCGACCGAGCTGTTCGATGATGTCGGCGATTACCTCACCGAGAAAGGCAACGAATTCGGCGCCACCACCGGCCGCCGCCGCCGTACCGGCTGGCTGGATACGGTTGCCGTTCGCCGCGCGGTACAGATCAACTCGCTGTCCGGGTTCTGTATGACCAAGCTGGACGTGCTGGATGGCTTGCAAGAAGTCAAACTCTGCGTCGGCTACCGTATGCCGGACGGCAGCGAAGTGGATACCACCCCGCTGGCCGCCGAGGGCTGGGAAGGCATCGAGCCGATCTATGAAACCCTGCCCGGCTGGTCCGAAAGCACGTTCGGCGTACAACAGCGCGATAAACTGCCGCAGGCGGCGCTGAACTACATCAAACGCGTAGAAGAACTGACCGGCGTTCCGGTGGATATTATCTCTACCGGTCCGGATCGCAGCGAAACCATTATCCTGCGCGATCCGTTTGATGCCTGATTAGTTGGCAAAGGACGGGTAGCCCCCCTCGCGGCCTCCCCCTTGCCAGGGGGGGCGTGCTCCCTCCCCCGCGAAGGGGCTGTCTCTTATACACAAATCCAAGGAACCTCTAGAGGCCATGTGTATTCTGGTCTTGGGTTCATTCTTGGTTCTTGGTTCTTGGTTCTTTGTTTTTTGCTTTTCGTCGGCGTAAGAAATCACGCTGAGGTGGACGACCCCGCGAATGCGCCGCAGGGAGGCGGCGCAAGCCAGTGCCGCGTCGGGAACGCGTCACTGGCGGTTCGGGAAAGGGGGCGACCGCCGAAGGCATCGCGTCAGCGACGTGATTTCAGCCACAAGCCCGGGTCCGCAGGGTGGTGGCGCTTGAACCACCCTGCGTCGGGCGCGTGCTGCGACATAGCAGAGAAATGACGGCCTTCTAGCGCACGAAATAGCGCTGAACTCACATATACCGTTAACAGTATATGTGACTAAGAGACAGCGCGAAGGGGAGGGTTGGGGTGGGGTCCGCAGAAGGCGGATTCTCGTCCTTTTTACTGCCCCGCTATTTATCCGCGGCGATTTCCGCCAGCGCTTTATTCTTCAATGCATCCAGCAGTTTATTATGGATGTTACCGAAGCCCCCGTTGCTCATGACCAGAATATGATCGCCCGGCTGTGCGGTCTTCACAATCATCTCTACCAGCGTATCGACGTCGGCGCTCCAGTGCGCGGGCTGCACGCAGGATTCCGCCACCTCGGCGACCTGCCAGGGAATATGCTGCGGCTGGAACAAAAAGACCTCGTCGGCGCGGCCCAGCGACGGCGCGAGTTCGTTTTTGCACATCCCCATCTTCATGGTGTTGGAGCGCGGTTCAAGCACCGCCAGAATGCGCGCCGTCCCGCCGACTTTGCTGCGCAGAGCGGCCAGCGTCGCCAGTATGGCGGTAGGGTGGTGGGCGAAATCATCATAAACGCTAACGCCATGCTCGGAGCCGCGTAATTCAAGGCGGCGGCGGGCGTTGACGAATCCCCCCAGGGCGCGGCAGGCATCGGCAGGCAGCACGCCCACGTGGTGCGCCGCGGCAATCGCCATCAGCCCATTGTGCATATTGTGTTCGCCGACCAGGTTCCAATGCACTTCGCCAACCTGTTCGCCGTTCAGGTAAACCTGGTATTCGCTGGCGTCGGTAGTCGCTTTTTTCGCATTCCACACGCCGTCTTCACCGACCAGCTCCTGCTCGCTCCAGCATCCCATCGCCATCACCTGCTTCAGATGAACGTCGTTGGCCGGCAGGATGATTTTCCCGCTGCCGGGAACCAGACGCACCAGGTGATGGAACTGTTTCTGGATGGCTTTCAGGTCGTCGAAAATATCGGCGTGGTCGAATTCCAGATTATTCAGAATAAGGGTGCGGGGACTGTAATGAACGAACTTGGAACGCTTATCAAAGAAGGCGCAGTCATATTCGTCGGCCTCGACCACCATAAACGGACTGGCGCCCAGACGCGCCGAGACGGTAAAGTTTCCCGGCACGCCGCCAATCACGAACCCCGGCTGGTAGCCGCAATCTTCCAGGATCCAGGTAACCATGCCCGCCGTGGTGGTCTTGCCGTGCGTACCGGCGACCGCAATCACCCAGCGATGGCGCAGGACGTCATCGTGCAGCCACTGCGGGCCGGAGACATAAGGCAGCCCCTGTTCCAGCATGGCTTCGACGCAGGGATTTCCGCGCGTCATCGCATTGCCCACGATAACCAGGTCGGGCGCGGGATCGAGCTGAGCCGGGTCGTACCCCTGAATCAGCGTGATTCCCTGTTCTTCCAGTAAGGTACTCATGGGAGGATAAACGTTCGCATCTGAGCCTGTTACCTGATGCCCCAATGACCGGGCCAGCAGCGCCAGGCCGCCCATAAAGGTGCCGCAGATACCTAAAATATGAATACGCATACAGTTTCCATCTATACAGTGTGACTGCGCACATTCTAACGCTATGAATCCACCATAAGAAATGGATTTGACTAGGTACTCACTTTCTCTTTGGGCTACACTGCATGCGCAAGCGTTGGCGGTATACCAATAAACCGCTTTTCATCCGCAGACTCTGGAATAGTGTTATGAAAACGTTAGGCGAATTTATCGTCGAAAAACAGCACGATTTCTCTCATGCCACCGGTGAGCTTACCGCGCTGTTGTCAGCGATTAAACTGGGCGCCAAAATTATCCACCGCGATATCAACAAAGCGGGTCTGGTTGATATTTTAGGCGCCAGCGGCATTTCCAATATTCAGGGCGAAGTACAGATGAAGCTCGATCTGTATGCCAATGAGAAGTTGAAAGCGGCGTTAAAAGCGCGGGGCGAGGTCGCCGGCATCGCCTCCGAAGAAGAGGACGAGATCGTCATTTTTGAAGGCGATCGGGCTGAAAACGCCAAATATGTGGTGTTGATGGACCCGCTGGACGGCTCTTCCAACATTGATGTCAACGTATCCGTTGGCACCATCTTCTCCATTTACCGCCGTACCACCCCTTTGGGAGTCTCGGTAACGGAAGAAGACTTCCTGCAACCGGGCAATAAGCAGGTTGCCGCCGGCTATATTGTTTATGGCTCCTCCACCATGCTGGTGTATACCACCGGGCACGGCGTGCATGCCTTTACCTACGATCCGTCTCTGGGCGTATTCTGCCTGTCCCATGAAAAGGTTCATTTTCCGGAAAAAGGGAATATGTACTCCATCAACGAAGGGAATTACATTAAATTTCCTCTGGGCGTGAAGAAATACATTAAGTACTGCCAGGAGCAGGACGAAGCGACGCTGCGCCCTTATACCTCGCGCTATATCGGTTCACTGGTCGCCGACTTCCATCGCAACCTGTTGAAGGGCGGGATTTATCTCTATCCGAGCACCGCGAGCTACCCGCAGGGCAAACTGCGTCTGCTGTACGAATGCAATCCGATGGCGTTTCTGGCGGAACAGGCGGGCGGTAAAGCCAGCGACGGCGAAAACCGTATTCTGGATATTATCCCGGATAAGCTGCACCAGCGTTCGCCTTTCTTTGTGGGAACGGAATCGATGGTGAATGACGTTGAACGTTTTATCCGCGAGTACCCGGATGAGTAAGCACTCTTTCGCCTGAGTGGCGGCGTTTTTTTGTGGCGTGCCATCCATGGCCGCCACCCTTCGGGCCGTCGCTAACGCGACGTCAAAAACTTACGGAGGGCGTCCAGCCCTCCGCCCTGACGGGCCGCCGCAAGCGGCGTTAAAAAACGCTCCAGGCGTTTTTTTCTCCCGGAAGTTTTTTGCTTCAGCGTGCCTGCGCCGTCAGGCACACCGCATGGATACCAGCCCTATGGCTGCGAGTTTTGCGCCTCAAACCAGCTTTCCAGAATAATAACCGCCGATGCGGCATCCACGCTGCCTTTATCCAGCGCCCGGAAACCGCCGCGATCGAACAGATCGGCGCGCGCTTCCACCGTACTCAGCCGCTCATCATGCAGCTCGATCTGCACGCCGAAACGGCCGTGCAGGCGATTGGCGAATTTCCGCGCTCTGGCGGTGAGCGGCTGCTCGCTGCCGTCCATATTGAGCGGCAGCCCGACGACGACCAGCGCCGGTTGCCATTCGGACAACAGCTTTTCCACTTTTTGCCAGTCGGGTACGCCGTCCTGCGCTTTAAACGACGTCAGAGGACGGGCGGTGCGCGTTATTTCCTGACCGATAGCCACGCCGATGCTTTTGGTGCCGAAATCAAAGGCGAGAATGGTGCGGCTCGCCATCAGGCGTGTCCTGCTTCGGCGGCGATATTGTGGATATCCACTCCCAGCTTTTTCGCCGCCGCGCGCCAGCGTTCGGCAATCGGGGTGTGAAACAGGATCTCTTTATCCGCCGGCGTGGTCAGCCAGGCGTTGTCCAGCAGCTCGCTTTCCAACTGGCCTTGATCCCAGGCGGAATAGCCCAGCGCCACCAGGGTGTTTTCCGGCTGCTGCGCGGTTCCCAATGTCTTCAGCACGTCTTGCGAAGTGGTGATCATGGTCTCCGCTGAAATGCCGATGCTGGAAGCAAAACCGGAACGGGGCGTATGCAGAATAAATCCGCGATCGTCCGCCAGCGGGCCGCCGGCAAAAACGGGCTTGTCCAGGCGGATCGACGGATCGCGCGGCGTTGGCGCTATCTTCAGCTTTTTCAGCACATTTTCCACCGTGAACTGTTCCATGGGCTTGTTGACGATCAGCCCCATGGCGCCGTCTTCATTATGCTCGCAGATATAGACCACCGAACGTCTGAATACCGGGTCCTGGAGCGCGGGCATGGCAATGAGAAAGTGATGCTGTAAGTTCATTATGTGTTTTTATCGATCTCTGTCGGCGTTTGATAATCGGCCCGTCGACCAAAGACGAACCGGGCGTTTATGCGTTCCGGCTGAAGCTGGCGCCGGAATGCATCAGCTGTTGCGCGCAGCCAGACGTTTTTCAATCGCATCCATCAGCATACCGGTGATGGAAACATCCGGGTAGGCCGCTTCGATCTCGCGTACGCAGGTCGGACTGGTGACGTTGATTTCCGTCAGACGATCGCCAATGATATCCAGACCAACAAAAATCAGGCCTTTCCGCTTCAGCGTCGGCGCCACGTCGCGGGCGATGCGCCAGTCGCTTTCGCTCAGTGGACGCGCTTCTCCCCGTCCTCCGGCGGCCAGGTTGCCGCGCGTCTCCCCGCTTTTGGGAATACGGGCCAGACAGTAAGGCACCGGTTCCCCGTCCACCACCAGCACGCGCTTGTCGCCCTCTTTAATCTCCGGCAGGTAATTTTGCGCCATGCAGTAGCGGCTGCCATGCTCGGTCAGCGTTTCAATGATGACGGAGACGTTGGCGTCATCCTGCTTCAGGCGGAAAATCGAGGCGCCCCCCATGCCGTCCAGCGGCTTGAGGATCACGTCGCCGTGTTTCTGGTGGAACTGGCGCAGCTTATCCGCGCTGCGGGTCACCAGGGTATCGGGCGTCAGATGCGGGAACCAGGCGGTGAACAGCTTTTCGTTGCAGTCGCGCAGGCTCTGCGGTTTATTGACGATCAGCGTGCCTTGCTCTTCCGCGCGCTCCAGGATATAGGTGGCGTAAATAAACTCCGTATCGAATGGCGGATCTTTACGCATCAGAATCACGTCCAGCTCCTCCAGCGCGATATCCTGATCGCCGGAGAAATCATACCAGCCGTCATAGTCGTACTGAACGTTCAGGCGGCGGGTGGCGGCGCGGGCCACGCCGGCATGCAGATAGAGATCGTTCATCTCCATATAATGCAGTTCCCAGCCGCGGCGCTGCGCTTCCAGCAGCATGGCGAAGCTGGTGTCTTTCTTGATATTGATGGCGTCGATAGGATCCATCACGATACCGAGTTTGATCATTATGTTCTCCTGTTACCCCAGATCGCCGAAACGTACCTGTAAGGCGGTAATGGCGGTGAGCGCGGTGGTTTCTGTGCGCAATACGCGCGGCCCCAAAAGGATGTCGGTAAATCCGTACTCTGAGGTCATCGAAATTTCAGCGGCGGAAAGCCCTCCCTCCGGGCCGATCAGCAGCCGAATGTGATTTACCGGCAACGGTAAGGTATTAATGCTCTGCGTCGCCCGCGGGTGCAGATTGAGTTTTAACGCCGCATCCTGCTCGGCGCACCAGGCTTCCAGCGTCATGGCGGGGCGCACTTGCGGCAGGCGGTTGCGGCCGCATTGTTCACAGGCGGCGATGGCGATTTTCCGCCACTGGGCGACCTTCTTTTCCAGACGGTCCGCGTCCAATTTTACCCCGCAGCGTTCGGAAAGCAGGGGAGTAATCACGTTTACGCCCAGCTCAATGGATTTCTGAACGGTGAACTCCATTTTTTCGCCGCGGGAGATGACCTGCCCAAGATGCAGGCGTAACGGCGACTCTTTATCTTCCAACTTACCTTCAGCAACGCGGACGCGCACATTTTTTTTATCCGCCAGCACGATTTCAGCATCAAAGATGTGATTACTGCCGTCGAATAATTGCAACGGTTGGCCGCTGTTCATACGCAGAACGCGCCCAACGTGGTTGGCGGCATCTTCGCTCAGCGTAACTTCGCCGCCCGCGAGCGGCAGCGTTTCAGGGTGAAAAATGCGCGGGATTCGCATACTGATATTGTGACCTTTATCATATAGTAATCCGCAGCGGACCGAGCGGATCCAATAGCGGCAAACCACCGGCGGCACGCGATGGTTTTACGGACGAATAGCCAGAATAGCTATAGTAGGTAGACAGGCTATCGCTGGCAAGCCTGTTGAACGTAAGGGTTGTGATTCCCCTGTTTCGCGGCGATGCGCCGGTCGCGGGTGCACTCCCACTGCGTTACCGGGAATTGCTTGTCCCAGACCTCGAACAATCGGGTTTGCTGGCTGGATAAACGCAGCTGGTAGCGATCCCGCATATAAAAATAGGTACGGGCGATGGCGCCGCGGGCGCGGGCCGGCGGTTCCGCCAGCTTGTTTTTGAAATCGACTTTCATCTCGCACCGGCCGTACTGCGCTTCTCCGCCGTTCCATTGACCATACATGAAATTACCGCGATCGCCGTTGACTTCGCCGATGGCGGGTTGCAGGTTATGCAGGTCGATTTCCATTTCACGGTATACCGGATCCCGGCTGCAGTTTTTCCTGCCGCCATTTTGCCAGCACTGGCGCTGGTGGCCGAACTGCCAGGCGGGAACCACGTGTTCCCACTCGATGCGGTTGGCGCGCAGCTCGCTTTTTCTTACCTGATAGCCGCAGGAGGCGAGATCCGGGATGCCTTTTTTCCCCTGCCATTTGATGTCGCAACCGCAGTAAAACGAACCCGGCGCGCCCTGATTTATCTCTACCGCCGCCGCCTTTGCCTGCGAGAAATTATTAATGTTTTGACTAAAGGCGGCGGCGGAAATCAGGCCCAGCCCGACCGCGGCGATAATCAGTGTTTTGCGTAGCATATTCCAAATAATCCACAATCAACAAAGCAGGCAGACTACCGGATGAGACTGCGGCAGGCAAATGTAAAAAGCAGTTTTTTAAACTGAAAATTTTCTTTTAAATAGAATTTGTTACGATAAAACGTAATGTTCTGCCGCAATGCCGGCAGCGATATTCTGTTTCGCCGCGCAGCACGCGGTTATGGCGGCGCACGGTTAACTCATGTTGCCGGCAATCGCATTGGTAGGGGAAGGTTTTACCCTGCACGGATTGCACGGCAAAGCGATGCGTTCTTCTGGCGGGCGTCTGTAATACATGCTCCATCATCCAACGCCACTCTTTGCCGTGCGGCGCGACGTTGCCAAAGCGGGCGAATACCAGCAGATGCGCCAGTTCGTGCGGGACGACTTCATCAATAAAAGTTTGCTGGTTTTCCTGCAAGAGAACAGGATTAAGGCGGATTTCCCAGTGCTGTAGCCAGGCGGTGCCGGCGGTGGAACCGCGCTGCTGATAGTTGACCGCGGGTTCGGGATAATGGGTGTTCAAAGCCGTATTGGCCAGTTGGAGCTTATCGCGCAGGCAACGCATTACCGCCTGGTGATGGGCAATGGGAATTCTCGGTGTGTTCATACGAAGAAGCATAAAACGGGGCGGGGCGAAGCGCAATGGCCTCCTCCCAGTCTCCCCCTTGTCAGGGGGAGGGGCGATGCGCTATTGCAGTTACAAACCGGCGTCTTCACGCAGCTGTGCGACTTTATCGGTTTTTTCCCATGGGAAATGTTCGCGCCCGAAGTGACCGTAAGCGGCGGTATCCTGATAAATCGGGTGCAGCAGATCCAGCATCTTGATGAGGCCGTACGGACGCAGGTCGAAGAATTCACGTACCAGCAGGGTAAGCCGCTCGGTTGAAATCTTTTCCGTGCCGAAGGTTTCGATCATGATGGAGGTCGGTTCAGCCACGCCGATGGCGTAGGACACCTGGATCTCGCAGCGTTCGGCCAGACCGGCGGCGACAATGTTTTTCGCCACGTAGCGCGCGGCGTAAGCGGCGGAACGGTCGACTTTTGACGGATCCTTGCCGGAGAACGCGCCGCCGCCGTGACGCGCCGCGCCGCCGTAGGTATCGACAATGATTTTACGCCCGGTCAGACCGCAGTCGCCCATCGGGCCGCCGATAACGAAACGCCCCGTCGGGTTGATGAAGAATTTGGTGCCGGCGGTAAGCCATTCGGCCGGAAGAACCGGTTTGATAATCTCTTCCATCACCGCTTCATGCAGATCGTGCTGAGCGATATCTTCCGAGTGCTGGGTGGACAGCACGACGGCATCGATACCGGCAATTTTGCCGTCGTCATACAGGAAAGTGACCTGGCTTTTCGCGTCCGGGCGCAGCCACGGCAGCGTACCGTTTTTACGCACTTCGGACTGGCGCTGCACCAGACGGTGGGCGTAGGTGATCGGCGCCGGCATCAGCACATCGGTTTCGTTGGTCGCGTAGCCAAACATCAGGCCCTGATCGCCCGCCCCCTGCTCCAGCGGGTCGGTACGGTCAACGCCCTGGTTGATATCGGGAGATTGTTTGCCGATGGCGCTCAGCACGGCGCAGGAGTTGGCGTCAAAACCCATTTCGGAATTAACGTAGCCAATATCGCGGATGGTGCGGCGCGTAATTTCTTCGATATCTACCCAGGCGCTGGTCGTGATTTCACCACCGACTAACACCATGCCGGTTTTTACGTAAGTCTCGCAAGCGACACGAGCCTTGGGATCTTGCTCCAGAATGGCGTCAAGGACCGCATCGGAAATCTGATCGGCAATTTTGTCAGGATGTCCTTCAGAGACGGACTCGGACGTAAAAAGGTGTTTAGCCATGAGTTTCTTTACCTTCAAATCAAAGCCGTTAAGCAGTGTATCAGTGAATCGGTATAGATGGATTAACATCTGGATGGCTATTCTAGGTCACATTTTGGCCCCATTGCCAGCAGTTTTTAGTTTTAGCCGTCCATCTCCGTTATCTTTCCGGTTGCCGGAGGTCGGCCGCCGGGATATTTTCATTTTGCTTTTCCGCCGTCATCCCGGTATAAACGGCGAGCGGTTTGTTGGCCGTGATGTGGTATACTAAACCGTTTGATTAAGGCTGACCGCATACCCGAACCTTGCGGCGCACGTGGAGGTGATAGGATTAATGATCCGTTGTTTACTGAGTGTGTTGCGCTCGCAACGCTTTTCTCTTGACGCTATGGCGTCAGCTGCTCAACCCTTCTTTTCGTTGGCCCGAAGTTGCCTGTCGCTGAATGCGACGCAGGACTCCAGGGCCGGCTAACCCGTCGTTTATTCTTGAGCCAGACGTACGCGGTTCTTCTCTGGCAATGATTTCCCAGTGATTTTTCACAATCAGTTTCACTGACCCGGACCACGGAGTCTGACAACGTGTTTTACACTAATAAGAGTAATAAAACGGCGGCATACTGTATTCAGCCTGGTTTGTTACTGGCGATGTTTTTACCGTCGGCGCCATGTGTCGCCGGCCGGCTTATGCGGTTTGTCCATGCGGGTACGGATGCGAGCGGCCGCACAAAAGAAGAGGTTCGTTATGTCTGACGACATTATTCATCACGGCTCGTCAGCGACGGGTAAACATGAAAATTTGCGCTCCATGCAAGAGGTTGCCATGAATGACCGTAATGCCAGCGAAATGCTTCGTACCTATAATATTGCCTGGTGGGGTAATAATTATTACGACGTCAACGAGTTAGGGCATATCAGCGTCTGTCCGGATCCGGATGTGCCGGAGGCCCGCGTCGATCTGGCCATGCTGGTTAAAGATCTGCAGGAGGAAAACCATCAGCGCCTGCCCGCGCTGTTCTGTTTTCCGCAAATTCTCCAGCACCGTCTGCGCTCCATTAACGCGGCGTTTAAACGGGCGCGCGACGCCTTTGGCTACCAGGGCGGCTATTTTCTGGTCTACCCCATCAAAGTCAATCAGCACCGCCGCGTGATTGAGTCGCTGGTCAATTCAGGTGAACCGATGGGGCTGGAGGCGGGCTCGAAAGCGGAACTAATGGCGGTGCTGGGACACGCGGGGATGACGCGTACGGTGATCGTCTGTAACGGTTATAAAGACCGCGAGTATATCCGCCTGGCGTTGATCGGCGAAAAGCTGGGGCACAAGGTTTACCTGGTCATTGAAAAAATGTCCGAGATTAAGCTGGTGCTGGAAGAGGCCGAGCGCCTGAACGTGGTGCCTCGTCTCGGCGTTCGCGCCCGCCTGGCTTCCCAAGGTTCCGGAAAATGGCAGTCCAGCGGCGGCGAAAAATCCAAATTCGGTCTGGCGGCGGTTCAGGTTTTGCAACTGGTTGAAACGCTGCGCGCGGTGGGACGGTTGGATAGCCTGCAACTGCTGCATTTCCACCTCGGCTCGCAGTTGGCCAATATTCGGGATATCGCCACCGGGGTGCGCGAGTCCGCCCGTTTCTACGTTGAGCTGCACAAGCTGGGAGTCAATATCCAGTGCTTCGACGTCGGCGGTGGTCTGGGGGTGGATTATGAAGGCACCCGCTCCCAGTCGGACTGCTCGGTGAACTACGGTCTGAATGAATATGCCAACAATGTTATCTGGGGCATTGGCGACGCCTGCAATGAACATGGCTTGCCCCATCCGACGGTTATCACCGAGTCGGGCCGCGCGGTGACGGCGCACCACACCGTATTGGTTTCCAATATTATCGGCGTGGAGCGTAATGAGTTCAGCGAACCGACGGCGCCGGAAGCAGACGCTCCGCGAGCGCTGGAAAGTCTGTGGTCGACATGGCAGGAGATCAAACAGCCGGGCAAGCGCCGTTCGCTGCGCGAGTGGCTGCATGACAGCCAGATGGACCTGCACGATGTGCATACCCAGTATACGCACGGCATGCTGGACTTAACCCAGCGGGCGAAAGCGGAACAGCTTTATCTGAGCATCTGTCAGGACATTCAGCGGCAGTTGGATCCCAGTAATCGCGCCCACCGGCCGATTATCGATGAGCTGCAGGAGCGCATGGCCGACAAGCTGTACGTCAATTTCTCGCTGTTCCAGTCGATGCCGGATGCGTGGGGAATCGATCAACTGTTCCCGGTCATGCCGTTGGAAGGGCTGGATAAACCGCCCGAACGCCGCGCCGTACTGCTGGATATTACCTGTGATTCGGACGGCAGCATCGATCATTACGTGGATGGCGACGGTATTGCGACTACGATGCCGATGCCGCCGTACGATCCCGATAATCCGCCGTTATTGGGTTTCTTTATGGTCGGAGCGTATCAGGAAATTCTGGGGAATATGCATAACCTGTTTGGCGACACCGCCACCGTCGACGTATTCGTTTTCCAGGATGGTTCGGTTGAGATTGAGGAGTCGGACGAAGGGAATACGGTTGCCGATATGTTGGAATATGTTCAGCTCGATCCGGAAGTATTGATGGCCCGTTTCCGCGATCAGGTAAAAGCCACCGAACTGGATACGGACCTTCAGGCGCAGTTCCTGGAAGAGTTTGAAACCGGTCTTTACGGCTATACCTATCTGGAAGACGAGTAAGGGCTTACCGGCAAGGGATGTGCTTATGCACATCCTTTTCACCTGAATGCCAGCGAACCCATAACGGTAATATTTTTTGTTGATTCGGATAAATGAGACGACTGCTTCGCGATGGTGTCTTTGAAGAGAATTTTGGCGATAAGCAGTAACGAGTTCTTATCCTGCACGCCATATTTATTCAGTAATCTTGATTTACTGTTCAATACCGATTTTTTATTTAGCCCGATGATTTCTGAAATTGATTCCGCGGTATAACCCGAAGTCCAATATTGAAAAACAGTCTGCTCTGATTTGGATAGTCTGACAGGATTGAGTAAATGCGAGTTCTGGGAAGGGATGAAGTCCGGCAGTTTATAAAAGAAATCCATCGGTGATGATTTAGAAATAAGCATGGTTTTTTTATCAATACACACAGGAAGATGATAAGGGGAGTTATTGATGATAATGAATAACAAGGCCGTCTTGTAAAAAGAGGTTCTTACTGACTCATAATATTCTTCAAACCCTTCGCTGCCGCCGTCAATGATAAAAACACCGCTCGTTCTTGCATGAGGCAGGGTAAACCTATAAGCAGGCCTTACATATAGCATAGGGGAGTGGGATAGAGCCTCACGTAAGCCTACGATAGTAAAATGGCATTTGCTGAAAATTCTGACATCCATGATTTTAACGCATAATAGTTTATTTTTTAAGAAGAACATAAACCAACAGTGGTTATTAATGCTGCCCGTGTCACTCAACCGTAAAAAAAATGTTACTCTAAAGTGGTTTAAATCTTTAATACAATGAATATCTTAAAAAATGTGGAATGGCAAAACGTTTGATTTGTATCGTTATGATTGTATTGGTAAAAGCCGATTATACCCATAAACATACAGTATGCTTGATTTGTAAAATCATTGCTATCTTTAAAATACATCAATTTATCCTGTTGAAAGCGGAGGTCTAAATAGATTAATTGATACAATTAACTATTAAATTAATCTATTTAATTGGTGTCTTCTATCATTTTACCCCTGACTTCAGTTCAGCGACAGGGAACCGGGGGCCGGATTTCATGAAAGCGCCTGAATGTGTAAGGCGCCGGATGGGGAAATCGTTTTCAACGACTAATTATTATTAAATTCGTAACCATTACTTTTCAGCGGCAATACGTTCACGAATATGTTTGGCCCGCTCTTCTGACGGGGGATGCGAATCAAACATGCTGCTTTGATGTCCGGCATCCAGTTTGGCCAGTTTTTCAAAGCTGGTCGCCAGCCCTTCGGTTTTGATGCCGCGTTTCTTCAACAGCTCAAAGGAATAGTCATCGGCCTGCTTTTCCTGTACCTGTGAGAATTGCGCATTGAGCAGTTTTTCACCCAGATCGGCAAGCTGGGACTGTGACAACGAGGCGGCGACGCCGCCGGTGGAAGAGATAGCGGTTCGCGCCGCCGTCGCCGCGTAAGCCAACTGCATCGCCCTGCGGGAGTGACCAAGCGCGACGTGCCCCATTTCATGACCCAGAACGCCCTCGACTTCATTATCCGTCATCAAATCCATCAGGCCGCTGTAAACACGGATACAGCCATTAGCCATTGCCCAGGCGTTCACATCTTTTGTCAGGTAGACTTTGTAGTTGGCCGGGGTGCCGTTAATATCGTGGCCTAATGCATCGGCGATTTTATTCAGACGCTGGGTGTAGGTGCTGCCGGCAGGCGCGATTTGGGCTTCTTTGTCCATTTGCTCGCAGGATTGATCGCTGAGCGTTTTTACCTGTTCATCACTCAGGGTAGCCGCCTGAAAGGCCTGTGCCCCGGACTGCATTAATGTACCTGTGTCAAAGTTTTGGCAAGCGCTCAGCGGTATGGCGATACAGAGCGCCAGCACAGAAGTACGAATATTCATAAAATCATCTCCCTACGATAGTCATTAAGTGAATTAGCGGTGAGTAACGGCGAATCGTCGCGTGGGTTATATGGCGTTAACGATAAACGAGCATGAACATAACCGAAAACTGCGTTTATAAAAAGATCCGCGTGACGGCGAGGATTCCGATCACGGCCGCTATGGCGCCCGATGACCGCCGTTCTTGTGGGCTATCCGCCCGGTCGGAAAAATGAGATGAAATCCTCTTTTTTGCTCACGGTTCCAAGTGCATTCACCTTGATTTTAATGTACATTTATAGTCATCTTTTCTTTGTCTTTATTAGCTAACGTATTGATTAGTATACCATATGCCTGTCAAGGCATCTGTTCAATCCGATCTGGAGTAAAGCATGTCCTCTCGTAAAGAACTTGCCAATGCTATTCGTGCGCTGAGCATGGATGCGGTGCAAAAGGCCAAATCCGGTCATCCGGGCGCACCGATGGGTATGGCGGATATCGCCGAAGTCCTGTGGCGTGATTACCTTAACCATAACCCCGCCAACCCGCACTGGGCTAACCGCGACCGCTTCGTGCTGTCCAACGGCCATGCTTCCATGCTGATTTACAGCCTGCTGCACCTTACCGGTTACGACCTGCCTATTGAAGAGTTGAAAAATTTCCGCCAGTTGCATTCCAAAACCCCCGGCCATCCGGAGTACGGCTACACCGCCGGGGTGGAAACCACCACCGGGCCGCTGGGGCAGGGCATCGCCAACGCGGTCGGCATGGCGATTGCCGAACGTACGCTGGCGGCGCAGTTTAACCGTCCCGGCCACGAGATTGTCGACCATCATACCTATGTCTTCCTGGGCGATGGCTGCATGATGGAAGGGATTTCCCACGAAGTCAGCTCGCTGGCGGGCAACATGAAACTGGGCAAACTGACCGCGTTTTATGATGACAACGGCATCTCTATCGACGGCCATGTCGAGGGCTGGTTTACCGACGACACCGCCGCGCGTTTTGAGTCTTACGGCTGGCATGTGGTACGCGGCGTGGACGGACACGATGCGGACGCCGTCAAGCGCGCTATCAGCGAGGCCCGGCTGGTGACCGACAAGCCGTCGCTGCTGATGTGTAAAACCGTGATTGGTTTCGGTTCGCCGAACAAGGCCGGCACGCACGATTCCCACGGCGCGCCGCTGGGCGACGGCGAGGTCGCCGCGTCTCGCGAACAGCTGGGATGGAAGTACCCGCCGTTTGACATTCCCGCGGAGATTTACGCCGAGTGGGATGCGAAAGCCGCCGGTCAGCGCAAAGAAGCCGCCTGGGATGAGCTCTTTGCCGCCTATGCCAGCGCTTACCCGGAACTGGCCGCGGAATTCAAGCGCCGTACCGACGGCGCCCTGCCGGATAACTGGCAGGCCGACGCGCAGAAATTCATTGAGCAGTTGCAGGCGACCCCGGCGAAGATCGCCAGCCGTAAAGCCTCGCAGAACGCGCTGGAAGCCTACGGTAAACTGCTGCCGGAATTCCTCGGCGGTTCCGCCGATCTGGCGCCGAGCAACCTGACCATCTGGTCCGGCTCCAAATCGCTGGATAAAGACCATGCGGGCAACTATATCCACTACGGCGTGCGTGAATTCGGCATGACGGCGATTGCCAACGGTATCGCGCTGCACGACGGCTTTATTCCCTATACCGCCACGTTCCTGATGTTTGTGGAATACGCCCGTAATGCGGTGCGTATGGCGGCGCTGATGAAAATCCGCAGCATTTACGTTTATACCCATGACTCCATCGGCCTTGGCGAAGACGGCCCGACGCACCAGCCCGTGGAGCAGTTGGCCAGCCTGCGGGTGACGCCCAACCTGAGCGCCTGGCGTCCGGCGGATCAGGTGGAAACCGCGGTGGCGTGGAAATATGCCATTGAGCGCCAGGACGGTCCGACGGCGTTGATACTGTCGCGTCAGAATCTGGCTCAGCAGGAGCGTACCGCCCAGCAGCTGGCCGATGTGGCGAAAGGCGCCTATGTGTTGAAAGACAGCGGCGGCCAGCCGGACGTGATCCTGATTGCCACCGGTTCCGAAGTCGAACTGGCGGTGGGCGCCTATGACAAACTGACGGCGGAAGGGCGCAAGGTGCGCGTGGTATCGATGCCTTCCACCGACGCGTTCGACAAGCAGGATGCGGCCTACCGTGAAGCGGTGCTGCCGCAGGCGGTGACGGCGCGCGTGGCGATCGAAGCGGGCATTGCGGACTACTGGTACAAGTATGTCGGCCTGAACGGCGCGATTGTCGGGATGACGAGCTTCGGCGAGTCCGCTCCGGCGGAGCTGCTGTTTGAAGAGTTCGGTTTCACCGTGGATAACGTGGTGACGAAGGCTAAGGCGTTGTTGCAGTAAATTCCGCACCGGGCGATAGCCGCCATCTGGGCCGCCAGAGCGATCTGGCGGCTTTTTGCTGGTTGTTTCGTTTCTGCCGCTCCACCACCTTCCAGCCCGCCGTTTGCCAGGTAGAAATATGACGTGCGTCACTCTTCTGGCACCCGCCTAGTGAGAATATTTCTTTTGCAGGCTAATTCGTTTATGCTAGCTGAAGCGTTTCAGTTGTGATGTTGGTTGCATTTTATCAGCCGCTATCGGGCCATCTTCCAGAGGGAAGCGGCGCGGAGGGTCAGGAAGCACAAGAAGCGGTTTATTCCTTGTGGCGTACTGACTATCCTATGAGCTTGACGCGACCACCAAAACACAGGAAGTTCCATGACGATCCGTATTGCGATAAACGGTTTTGGCCGAATTGGCCGCAATGTTCTGCGTGCGCTGTACGAGTCGGGCCGCCGGGCGGAAATTGCGGTGGTAGCCATCAACGAACTGGCAAGCGCAGAGGGGATCGCCCACCTGCTCAAGTATGACTCCAGCCACGGACGTTTCTCCTGGGATGTTCGTCAGGAATGCGATCAACTGTATGTCGGAGAGGATTGTATCCGACTGTTGCATCAGGCCGATATCCAGCAGTTGCCCTGGCGTGAGCTCGGCGTTGACGTGGTGCTGGATTGCAGCGGGGTATATGGCAGCCGTGAAGACGGCGAAGCGCATCTGGCCGCGGGGGCGAAGAAGGTGCTTTTTTCGCACCCTGGAACGCCCGATCTGGATGCCACCGTGGTGTTCGGCGTCAATCATCAGAATTTACAAGCCGAACACCGTATCGTGTCGAATGCATCCTGCACCACCAACTGTATTATTCCCATTATTAAACTGTTGGATGACGCGTTTGGTATTGAAAATGGCACGGTAACGACGATCCACTCGTCGATGAACGATCAGCCGGTGATTGACGCCTATCATCACGATCTGCGGCGTACCCGCGCCGCCAGCCAGTCCATTATTCCGGTGGATACCAAACTGGCGGTGGGGATAACGCGGATTTTCCCGCAGTTCGTCGATCGTTTTGAGGCGATATCCGTTCGGGTGCCGACGATTAACGTCACGGCGATCGATTTAAGCGTTAGCGTAAAAAAAGCGGTAAATGTTAATGAAATCAACGTACTATTTCAAGAATCAGCGCATGGGGCATTTCGTGGTATAGTTGATTATACCGAATTGCCGTTGGTTTCGGCCGATTTTAACCACGATCCCCACAGTGCCATCGTTGATGGCACGCAGACGCGGGTCAGTGGTCAGCATCTGATTAAAACGCTGGTCTGGTGCGATAACGAATGGGGTTTTGCCAACCGGATGTTGGATACAACCCGGGCGATGGCGACCTGCGGTTTCTAGTACGAGGGTATTGGTCGGCGATCGATACCTCGCTCAAGCAACTTTAAAAGAGAATCAACAAGAGGATTCACCATGTCTGTAATTAAGATGACCGATCTGGATCTGGCCGGCAAACGTGTACTGATCCGCTCGGATCTGAACGTGCCGGTAAAAGAGGGTAAAGTGACGTCTGATGCGCGTATCCGCGCTTCTCTGCCGACCATCGAAAGCGCGCTGAAACAGGGCGCCCGCGTGATGGTGACTTCCCACCTGGGACGTCCGACCGAAGGAGAATACAACGAAGAGTTTTCTCTGCAGCCGGTGGTCGATTACCTGAAAGAGAAATTGTCTTCCCCGGTTCGTCTGGCAAAAGATTATCTCGATGGCGTAGACGTTGCGGAAGGCGAGCTGGTCGTTCTGGAAAACGTACGCTTCAACAAAGGTGAGAAGAAAGACGACGAAGTGTTGGCCAAAAAATATGCCGCGCTGTGCGATGTATTTGTGATGGACGCTTTCGGCACCGCGCACCGCGCTCAGGCTTCCACCCACGGCGTGGGTAAATTCGCCCCCGTCGCCTGCGCCGGCCCGCTGCTGTCAAATGAACTGGAAGCATTGGGTAAGGCGCTGGGTAACCCGGCGCGTCCGATGGTGGCCATCGTCGGCGGTTCAAAAGTTTCCACCAAGCTGACCGTGCTTGACTCCCTGTCCAAAATCGCCGACCAACTGATTGTCGGCGGCGGTATTGCCAATACCTTCGTTGCGGCCCAGGGTCATAACGTGGGTAAATCCCTGTACGAAGCGGACCTGATCCCCGAAGCGAAAAAACTGCTGGAAACCTGTGATATTCCGGTGCCGAGCGATGTCCGCGTAGCGACGGAATTCTCCGAAACCGCCGCGGCCACTCTGAAATCCGTCACCGCGATTAAAGACGATGAACAGATTCTGGACCTGGGCGACGTTTCCGCCGAACGTCTGGCGGACATTCTGAAAAACGCCAAAACCATTCTGTGGAATGGCCCGGTAGGCGTATTTGAATTCCCGAATTTCCGTAAAGGCACCGAGATTGTCGCCAGAGCCATTGCCGAAAGCGATGCGTTTTCCATCGCCGGCGGCGGCGACACGCTGGCGGCGATCGACCTGTTTGGTATTGCCGATAAAATTTCCTATATTTCTACCGGCGGCGGCGCTTTCCTGGAGTTCGTCGAAGGGAAAAAACTGCCAGCGGTTGTTATGCTGGAAGAACGTGCGAAACAGTAACGCTTTAGGTTGAGCTCGGTTCACTGCCTCAACCCTGGTCGTCCCGTCAGTGGTGTCGGGACGGCTATCGATTTAACGATAGATTTTTTTAACCCCCCACGGCCAACGAAACGGGACGCGTAACATGTCTAAAATTTTTGATTTCGTAAAACCTGGTGTCATCACTGGTGATGATGTTCAGAAAGTTTTCGCAGTAGCGAAAGAAAACAAATTCGCCCTGCCGGCAGTAAACTGCGTCGGCACCGACTCAATTAATGCCGTGCTGGAAGCCGCAGCCAAAGTACGCGCGCCGGTGATCGTTCAATTCTCTAACGGCGGTGCGGCATTTATCGCGGGTAAAGGCCTGAAGGCGGAAGGCCAGCAGGCGGCTATCCTGGGTGCGATTTCCGGCGCGCACCACGTGCATCAGCTGGCGGAACACTACGGCGTGCCGGTTATTCTGCACACCGACCACTGCGCCAAAAAATTGCTGCCGTGGCTGGACGGGCTGCTGGATGCCGGTGAAAAACATTTTGCCGCCACCGGTAAGCCGCTGTTCTCTTCCCACATGATCGATCTGTCTGAAGAGTCTCTGGAAGAAAATATTGAAATCTCCAGCAAATATCTGGTTCGCATGGCGAAACTGGGTATGACGCTGGAGATTGAACTCGGCTGTACCGGCGGTGAAGAAGACGGCGTGGACAACAGCCATCTGGATAACTCCGCGCTGTACACTCAGCCGGAAGACGTGGCTTATGCCTATGAAAAACTGAGTGCCATCAGCCCGCGCTTCACTATCGCCGCGTCATTCGGCAACGTGCACGGCGTTTACAAGCCGGGCAACGTTCAACTGACGCCAAAAATTCTGCGTAACTCGCAGGATTACGTCTCGGAAAAATACAACCTGCCGCACAACAGTCTGAACTTTGTATTTCACGGCGGTTCCGGTTCTTCTGCCGCGGAAATTGAAGAGGCGGTGGGTTACGGCGTCGTCAAGATGAACATCGACACTGATACCCAGTGGGCGACTTGGGAAGGTATTCTGCAGTACTACAAGAAAAACGAAGGGTATCTGCAGGCCCAGTTGGGCAACCCGGAAGGCGCTGAAAAGCCGAACAAGAAATACTACGATCCGCGCGCATGGCTGCGCGCCGCACAGGCCACAATGGTTGCGCGTTTAGAAAAAGCCTTTAAAGAACTGAACGCTATTGACGTTCTTTAACTAAGATTCTTAAAGGTTTATCGCTAAGGCCCCTACGGGGGCCTTATTTTATAGGTACAGATTTCGCCGCTGATTGCGGTTTTTGGTGTGAAAGTGATGCTCAGTCAGAGAGCGCAAGAAACAGGAGTTATTAAATGGAAGAACTGAACGTTGGTGTAGAACAGGCGACCGGCTGGCTGGTCAGCCACCAGGATGTCTTGTTGCAGTACGTTGTTAATATCGTCGCCGCATTGCTGATCCTGATTGTAGGTCTGGTTATCGCCCGAATCCTGTCCGGAACGCTGAATCGCCTGCTGGTGAGCCGTTCTATTGATTCAACGGTGGCCGATTTCCTTGCGGCGCTGGTGCGCTACGGCATTATCGCGTTTACGCTGATTGCCGTATTGAGCCGGGTCGGCGTACAAACGGCATCGGTTATCGCGGTGCTGGGTGCGGCGGGTCTGGCCGTTGGTTTGGCCCTGCAAGGGTCGCTGGCAAACTTTGCGGCCGGCGTGCTGCTGGTGACATTCCGGCCTTTTCGGGTTGGCGAGTGGGTCGATCTGGGCGGTATTGCCGGTACGGTGACGCAGGTGCAGATTTTCTCCACCACACTGCGTACCGCCGACGGTAAGATTATCGTTGTGCCGAACGGTAAGATCATCGCCGGGAATATCATCAACAGCTCGCGTGAGCCCGATCGGCGCACCGAGATCGTTGTCGGCGTGGCCTATGATGCGGATATCGAGGTGGTGAAAAAGCTGCTGGGGGATATTGTGGCGGCCGATAAACGTATCCAGCACGATAAAGGCGTGACCATTCGGCTGAATGAACTGGCGGCGTCCTCGCTGAATTTTGTGGTGTGGGTGTGGACCACCAACGGCGATGCGCAGGCGGTGTACTGGGATCTGCTGGAGAGCTTCAAGCGGGCGCTGGACGAAAATCGTATCGGTATCCCTTACCCGCAGATGGATGTGCATCTGTATAACGCCGGGCGGCAGGACGCGAACTGACCTATTGGCTGGGTTATCCGGGAATGTTATTCCCGGATAACGGTTCTGCGGCAATCCCCATCCCGATAAAGCGCGTTACGCGACACAATCGCTTTAAAGGTGAAGATAATATTCCGCTTTTGTTCTATCGTAACCCATCTCATTTTTTCCTTTTGTTTGATACTGACAATGAAGCTAGACCGCACACCGTATTTTCATACGGTTGTCATTTTTCTTTTTGCCCTGTTTCTGCCATACATCGGGCAGCGTTTCCTTTCCGAAAACCAGGATCTGATTGATTATATTGAATTATTTCAGTCTTTTTGGCTATTGTTCGGGGCGATATTCACTTGGTTTTACATCAAACCGTTACGCTGTGAGAGAGATAAGCGCATTTTCTGGTTATGGAGCATCAGCCTGTGGCTGGTGCTTTTTGGCCGCGGCATCAGCTGGGGGCGCAATTATCTGCCGGATGTACCGAGGATCTATTTTCGGGCGATATCCGTGGTGCTGATAGGCATTCCCCTGCTGATGCTTTTACTTCCCTCTATCAGGCGTGAAATCATCCGGCGTTTTCAAACGGAAACCCTGCCCGTTTTGGATATCGGGCTGATGGTGGGCTGTTTTCTGATTTCCGACGCCATAGAGCATCAGCGCCTGTTGGCATTTCTGTTTGTGAGTGACGAACGGTATAAGAATCTGATGGAAGAGCTGTACGAGCTGCCGTTTATGTTTTCGCTGTTTTTTATCACTTTTTTCCTGCAGAAGAAGGAGCGTGAGTCTTCCACTTTCCCGCACCGTGATCCCTGAGATGGTTAATCTCCCCTCTTTGTCATTAGAGTCTCTAATGTATTATTAGAAATTTAAATTTCCATTAATGTAAGACTCTCCATAAACTGCCGCTCATCTCAATCGCTATTGTTGCAGGGAGACGGTGATGTTGGCGGTGTATCTACAGGGATTTATTCTTGGCGCAGCAATGATTCTGCCCCTGGGCCCGCAGAATGCGTTTGTCATGAATCAGGGGATTCGGCGGCAATATCACCTGATGATTGCGCTTCTGTGCTCGCTCAGCGATGTGGCGTTGATTTGCGCGGGCGTCTTCGGCGGCAGCGCGCTGCTCAGCCAGTCTTCATTACTGATGGGAGTGGTGACCTGGAGCGGCGTCGCTTTTCTGCTGTGGTACGGCTGGGGGGCGTTCAAGACGGCATTCAGCAAGGATTTGGCGCGGGTCGGAAGCGTGGTGATGAAGCAGAGCCGCGGGCGCATTATGGCGACCTTGCTGGCCGTCACCTGGCTTAATCCGCATGTCTATCTGGATACCTTTGTGGTGCTGGGCAGTCTGGGCAACCAGTTTGCCGATGGCGCCCGCGGCTGGTTTGCGCTGGGAACCATCACCGCGTCTTTCCTCTGGTTTTTTGCTCTGGCGCTGTTGGCGGCCTGGCTGGCCCCGTGGCTGAATACGCCGCGCGCGCAGCGGGCGATTAACCTGTTCGTCGGCGTGGTGATGTGGGGGATTGCATGCCAGTTGGCGCGCTACGGCTGGCAATAAATTACCCGGCTTTACCCCCGGTTTCAGAAATTCACCTATATTTTGTTGTGTCGGCCGTGCGGTATGCTGCCCGTTAACCGCCGCGGTGGAAAATAGACGACGGTAAGCCGTTCAGGCGGCCGTCTTGGCGACAAAATATCAATAAAGGAGACATTGTGAAGCTAAAAGTATTGGCATTGGCCGCTATGGTTGGTTTAGGCGCCTCGGCTGTCGGGCTGGCCGCGGAATTGCCTGACGGCCCGCATATCGTGACGTCGGGCACCTCCAGCGTTGACGCCACGCCGGATATCGCCCGTCTGGCGATTGAGGTCAGCGTATCGTCCAAAGATGCCGCGGATGCGAAAAAACAGGTTGATGCCCGCGTCGCCCAGTATTTTGATTTTCTGGGAAAAAACGGCATTGAAAAGAAAGATATCAATGCGGCCAACTTACGCACCCAACCCGAATATGATTACCTGAAGACCGGCGGATCGGTGCTGAAAGGGTATCGCGCGGTGCGCCAGGTCGAGGTAACGCTGCGCCAGTTGGATAAGCTGAATGAGCTGCTGGATGGCGCGCTGAAGTCCGGTCTGAATGAAATCCGCACCGTCGATCTGGGGGTGGCCAATCCTGATACCTACCGTGACGAGGCGCGCAAAAAGGCCATTGAGCAGGCAACCAGTCAGGCACAATCCCTGGCTCAGGGATTTAACGCCAAGCTCGGACCGATTTACAGTATTCGCTACCACGTCGCCAACTATCAGCCGATGCCGGTGACCCGGATGTTTAAAACGGCGGATGTGGCGGCCCAAAGCGAAGCGGCGCAAACCTATGAACAGCAAACCATCCACTTTGACGATCAGGTCGACGTGGTGTTTGAACTGCAGCGTAATCCATAAAAGAACGGCGTTTAAGACTGTCGCAGCACCTGATGTCCGTGCGCCAGCAGGGCGTCGGTAACCTTTCTCATCATCCTGCTTTCCGGGGCGAAACGGTGCCAGTAGAGCATCCGGCGCTGAAACAGCCCCGGCGTCAGATCAATCAGCTCGTTGTCGGCCAGTTCTTTCTCGATTTGCAGATGCGGGATCATACAACAGGTGGTGCCCTGGCGGGCCAACTGCACGAAGGCTTCTGAAGAGTTCACAATATGGCAGGGTACGCTGCCGGGGGATAAATCGAAGTTTTGCTGCAGGAATGCCTGATGCATATCATCGAGATGATCGAATGCCACCGCCGGCGCGCGTAACAGCGCCGCACGCGTCACGCCGTTGGGAAAATAGCGGGCGGCGAAAGCGGGGGAGGCGACAAACAGGTAGTCCAGAGCGCCCAGTTTATCCACCAGACAGCTTGGCAGCGGCTGTGGTTGAATACTCACCGCGCCCACCACTTCGCCGCGGCGTAATCTTTCCTGGGTCCGGGTTTCGTCCTCCACCTGCAGGTTCAGCCGGATGGGCGAGTCCGCCAGCACCGGTTGCAGGGCCGGCAGCAGCCAGGTCGCCAGACTGTCGGCGTTGATCGCCAGCGACAGCAGCAGCGGAATGTCGCTGCTGGCTTCATTACCCAGCCACTCCTCTTCCAGCAGCTCGACCTGATGCAGCAGCGCCAACAGTTTCTGCCCTTGCTCCGTGGGGCGGGGAGGGATGGTCCTGACTAACAACGGCTGACCGAACAGATTTTCGAGTTGCTTGATGCGCTGGGATACCGCCGATTGCGTGATGCATAGTTTCTGCGCGGCGCGCTCAAAACCCCGTTCGCGGATAACGGCGTCCAAAGCCTGAAGCGTTCGATAGTCCGGGCGTTTCATGAAAGTAAAAATTCCTCTGAACGAAATCTATTTTTTCACTATGCCACATTTTGCGCTTTTCCATGCAGAAATCTTATATACCTGCGGCGGCGATAAAATAATGCGCCGACGGCGGGGGGAATTTACGCCATTTCCCCCCATGGGTGTTCTATAATACGCCCACGTTTTCGTACTTTCGTAGCTATGGGCCTGAAACAGACTATGACACAGGATGAACTGAAAAAAGCAGTTGGCTGGGCGGCGCTGGATTACGTTCGCCCCGATACCATCGTTGGGGTGGGGACCGGTTCGACCGCCGCGCATTTTATCGATGCGCTGGGGTCGATCAAACAGCAGATTACCGGCGCGGTATCCAGCTCCGACGCCTCGACGGCCAAACTGAAAAGCCTGGGGATCCCGGTTTTTGACTGTAACGAGGTGGATTCCCTGGATGTGTACGTCGACGGCGCGGACGAGATCAACGGGCATATGCAGATGATAAAGGGCGGCGGCGCGGCGCTGACCCGGGAAAAAATCATTGCCGCCATCGCCCGTCAGTTTATCTGCATTGTCGATGAGTCAAAACAGGTTGACGTGCTGGGTAAATTTCCACTGCCGGTTGAGGTGATTCCCATGGCCAGGGCTTATGTGGCGCGGGAACTGGCCAAAATGGGCGGACAGCCGGAATATCGCCAGGGCGTGGTGACCGATAACGGCAATATTATTCTCGATGTTCACAACCTGAACATTATGGATGCGGTTGCCGTTGAGAATCACATAAACGGTATTGCCGGCGTCGTCACCGTGGGGCTTTTCGCCAACCGCGGCGCGGATGTGGCGCTGGTCGGCACCTCGACAGGAGTGAAAACGGTGAGGTAACGCTCCCGCCTCCGGGGCGTGAGCGGGATTGCCGCGCCGGAAAATTTTTTGTATAAAAATACATTTGTCGTCTACAGCTCATTTTTGGCACTTAATATCACTTTTTCTTATTTTATTTATCGTCGATATGGCGATGTGTTTATTTAGCCATATTTTTTGCCGGAAATGTTGAGCGCTCCTCCCACGAGCCGTACGAGAGAGGCAATCGTTTGTATTGAAGACGGCGTAATTTTTGTTATGTTGGCAGAGGCTGTTTAGCAAACTGCCGCATCTGAAGTCTGAAAATAAGGTCGGGAAATGGCAAAGGTATCATTAGAAAAAGATAAGATTAAGTTTCTGTTCGTTGAAGGGGTGCATCAGAGCGCGCTGGAAAATCTGCGCGCCGCGGGTTACACCAACATCGAATATCACAAAGGCGCACTGGATCCGGAAGCGTTGAAAGCCTCCATCCGCGACGCGCATTTCGTCGGTATTCGCTCGCGTACGCACCTGACGGAAGACGTTTTCTCCGCCGCTGAAAAACTGATTGCGGTCGGCTGTTTTTGTATCGGTACCAATCAGGTTGAACTGCCGTCGGCGACAAAACGCGGTATTCCGGTATTCAACGCGCCTTTTTCCAATACCCGCTCGGTAGCTGAGATGGTGCTTGGCGAAATGCTGTTGCTGCTGCGCGGTATTCCGGCGGCGAACGCCAAAGCGCATCGCGGCGTCTGGCACAAGCTGGCCGTCGGTTCCTATGAAGCACGCGGCAAGAAGCTGGGCATCATCGGCTACGGTCATATCGGTATGCAGTTGGGCATTCTGGCGGAAAGTCTGGGTATGCACGTTTATTTCTATGATATCGAAAGTAAGCTCCCGCTGGGGAATGCCCAGCAGGTTCGCCATTTTTCCGATCTGCTGAATATGAGCGACGTGGTCAGCCTGCATGTGCCGGAAACGGAAAGTACCCAGAATATGATGGGGGCCGAAGAGCTGACGCTGATGAAGCCGGGTTCGATTCTGATTAACGCGTCGCGCGGTACGGTGGTTGATATTGCCGCGCTGTCCGAGGCATTGACCAGCAAGCATATCGCCGGCGCGGCGATTGACGTCTTCCCGCAAGAGCCGGCATCCAACAGCGATCCGTTTCTGTCACCGCTATGCGAGTTTGATAACGTGTTGCTGACGCCGCATATCGGTGGTTCAACGCAGGAAGCTCAGGAAAATATCGGTGCCGAAGTCGCCGGAAAACTGGCTAAATATTCGGATAATGGCTCCACGCTGTCCGCGGTCAACTTCCCTGAAGTTTCACTGCCCGTTCATGGCGAACGCGCCCGCCTGCTGCACATTCACGAAAATCGCCCTGGCGTACTGACGCAGATTAACCAGATTTTTGCCGAACAGGGCATCAATATCGCGGCGCAGTATTTGCAAACCAGCGCGGAGATTGGTTATGTGGTGATTGATGTTGAAACTGACGGCGCGCATACGGCGTTACAACTGATGAAAGCGATACCCGGCACTATCCGTGCCCGTCTGTTGTACTGATAAGTTTAGTTTGCCGACAAAGCTGTCTGTGAGTCTGAGATACACGGGCCTACCGTACCGAGGGGCGCTCCGGCGGCTTACGCCGCTACGGCCCCTCGCCACGCTCTCCCTAATATCAAACTTTATTCAGCGGTCTGTGACCAGCCCCTCTCCGGGGCTGGTGTTTCCCCGTCAGAAGGCAATAACCACCTTGCCGCGCATATGTCCTTCCAGCACTTTCCGATGAGCCTGGCGTAGCGTTTCAACGCTCAGCCCCTGCAAGGTTTCGCTTGCCGTTCCCTGTAATTTTCCCGTATCGATCAAATGGGCGACCTCCTGCAGAATTTCTCCCTGCCGGCTGATATCGGGCGTGTTGAACATGCTGCGGGTAAACATGAATTCCCAATGCAGCACGGCGCTTTTTAGCTTCAGGGCGTTTTGATCGAGCGGATGCTGATTTTCCACGATGGTGCAGATGTGTCCCAGCGGGGCAATCAGTTTGCTGATGGCATCCCAGTGGCCGTCGGTATCATTCAGGCAGAAAATATAGTCTACCTGTTTGATGCCTTCTTTTTCCAGCCCGTCAACCAGATGGCGATAATCGACTACCAGATGCGCCCCGCGCTGGCGACACCATTCCGCCGAATCAGGGCGCGACGCCGTGGCGATGATTTTTACCGGGCTGCGCAGGGCGGCAAGCGAAATCGCCAGCGATCCTACGCCGCCGGCCCCGCCGATAATCAGCAGCGTTTTTTCTTCATCCGCCTGCTGGATTTTCAGATGTTCAAATAAGCCTTCCCAGGCGGTAAGGGAGGTGAGCGGCAGCGCCGCGGCCGCGGGCCAGTCCAGCGAGACGGGTTTATGCGCCGCGATGCGGGCGTCGATCAACTGATGGGTACTGTTGCTGCCGGGGCGGGTAATATCGCCGGCATACCATACTTCGTCGCCCACTCTGAAATTGCCGACGGCGTTGCCGGTTTTCACCACCACGCCGCTGGCGTCCCAGCCGAGGATGCGCGGCTGTTGTAAACCGTTTTGGCGCAGCCCGGCATGCACTTTGGTATCGACCGGATTAACGGAAACCGCTTTAACCTCCACCAGAAGATCGTATTCGCCCGGTTCGGGGATTTCCTGGGTAATGGTGATAAAGTTTTCCGGCTGCCGGGGGTCAACGGCTATCGCATGAGCGGTCATGGTGTGGTTCCTCTTTTGGTTTATTGCTGCACATGTCTTGCTTAATACACAGTGTATACCCGTCATACTTCAAGCTGCAGGTGCGTTGGCTGCGCTCAGTCACCCGAATCACTTACTTGAGTAAGCTCATCGGGATTAAATGAGAGACATCCTGTCTCTCGCCGGAGGCCAGCCGTTAGCTGGTCAAATTCGTTCCCGACGAATTTGTCCTTCCCTTGCCGCCTTCCTGCAACCCGAATTATTTAGGGTATAGAACGGCATTGTGCCGAGAGGATAACGCGTTTTTTCGATTAGCGCTCCGTAGGGGAGAGCAAAACGGCCCGCGGGCGCGGGCCGTCGGGCATTTACTTGGCGATCTTTTTGTATTTGATACGGTGCGGTTCCAGAGCGTCGGCGCCGAGCGTACGCTTCTTGTACTCTTCGTATTCGGTAAAATTGCCTTCGAAGAACTCCACTTTCCCCTCATCCTGATAATCCAGAATGTGGGTGGCGATACGGTCGAGGAACCAGCGGTCGTGCGAGATCACCAGGGCGCAGCCGGGGAATTCCAGCAGGGCGTTTTCCAGCGCGCGCAGGGTTTCGATATCCAGGTCGTTGGTGGGTTCGTCAAGCAGTAGAACGTTGCCGCCCACCTGCAACAGCTTCGCCAGATGCAGACGGCCGCGCTCGCCGCCGGAGAGTTCGCCGACGCGCTTACCCTGATCGACCCCTTTGAAGTTGAAACGGCCCACGTAGGCGCGGCTTGGCATCTCGGTGCTGCCGATACGCATGATATCCTGCCCGCCGGAAACCTCTTCCCACACGGTTTTACCGTTGTCCATCGCGTCGCGGAACTGATCGACCGACGCCAGCTTCACCGTTTCGCCCAGTTCGATGGTGCCGCTATCCGGCTGCTCTTGGCCGGACATCATGCGGAACAGCGTCGATTTACCGGCGCCGTTCGGCCCGATGATGCCGACGATCGCCCCTTTCGGCACCGAGAAGGAGAGCCCGTCGATCAACTGGCGTTCGCCATAGGATTTTCTCAGGCCGGCGACTTCAACCACTTTATCGCCCAGGCGCGGACCCGGTGGAATAAACAGTTCGTTGGTTTCGTTGCGTTTCTGGTATTCCGTGCTGTTAAGCTCTTCAAAGCGCGCCAGACGCGCCTTGCCCTTGGACTGGCGGCCTTTGGCTCCCTGACGCACCCACTCCAGCTCTTTCTCGATGGATTTGCGCCGCGCCGCTTCGGAAGAGGCTTCCTGCGCCAGACGCTGATCTTTCTGCTCCAGCCAGGAAGAGTAGTTGCCTTCCCAGGGAATGCCTTCGCCGCGGTCCAGTTCCAGAATCCAGCCCGCGACGTTATCAAGAAAGTAACGGTCGTGGGTGATGGCCACCACGGTGCCCTCGAAGTCGTGCAGGAAGCGCTCCAGCCAGGCCACGGATTCCGCATCCAGGTGGTTGGTGGGTTCGTCCAGCAGCAGCATGTCCGGTTTTTCCAGCAGCAGGCGGCACAGCGCTACGCGGCGGCGCTCGCCGCCGGAAAGATTGGCGACTTTGGCGTCCCAGTCCGGCAGGCGCAGCGCATCCGCCGCCCGCTCCAGCTGGTTGTTCAGGTTGTGGCCGTCGTGGGCCTGGATGATCTCTTCCAGTTTGCCCTGCTCGGCGGCCAGTTTATCGAAATCCGCATCCGGTTCGGCGTACAGGGCATACACTTCATCCAGGCGTTTCAGCGCCTCCACCACTTCGGCTACGGCTTCCTCAACCGATTCGCGCACGCTATGCTCCGGGTTGAGTTGCGGTTCCTGCGGCAGATAGCCGATTTTGATGCCGGGTTGCGGGCGGGCCTCGCCTTCAATGTCCTTATCGATGCCGGCCATAATGCGCAGCAGCGTCGATTTACCGGCTCCGTTCAGGCCCAGCACGCCAATTTTGGCGCCGGGGAAAAAGCTGAGGGAGATGTTTTTCAGAATATGACGCTTCGGCGGAACGACTTTACCGACGCGATGCATGGTATAAACATATTGAGCCACGTTGCGACTTCGCCTCTTTCTGTCTGTGTTGTATTGACACGATGACGCCTTTGCGGCGGATCGATCATTCTGATCCCGGAGTGTAGCCGGTTTCGGCGCCCGATCCCAGCTATCCGGCCATTTGCCGTGATGGGTAGACGGCGAAGCCGCCCCCATTGAGGAAAAGATGCGCATGGTTCGGCATTCTGCCCGATTGGCATGTCGTTGTTTTGTATGATGTGCCACACTTGAACAGTGCAAGCAGGATAACGGCGATTTTTTTGCGCAAGCGGTTTGCTGGCGTTGATATTTTGCGTCATGTCGATAACGGATGAGGTTAACGCAGGTTATGGTTAAAGCGGGTCATTGGTGGTACGCCATTGCGGCGGTATGTCTGGCAGGAGCTTCGGGTCACGCGCTGGCGGATTCTCTGGACGAGCAGCGTCAGCGTTATCAGCAGGTTAAACAGGCGTGGGATAGCAACCAGTTGGACGTGGTGGCGCGGATTATGCCGACGCTGCGCGACTATCCGCTCTATCCTTATCTGGAATATCGCTCGCTGACGCAGGATCTGAGCCAGGTCAGCGCTTCACAGGTTAAGCAATTCATTACCACCCATCCCACATTGCCGCCGGCGCGTAATCTGCATACCAGCTTTGTCAATGAATTGGCGCGCCGTCAGGACTGGCAAGGGCTATTGGCTTTCAGCCCTCAGCCGCCGAAACCGGTGGCGGCGCGCTGTAATTTTCATTACGCGCAGTGGGCTACCGGGCAGCGTCAGGGCGTCTGGGAGGCCACCCGCGATATCTGGCTGACGGGTCGTTCGCTGCCCGCGGTCTGCGATAAACTGTTCGCCGTCTGGCAACAGGCGGGCGAACAGACGCCGCTGACTACGCTGGAGCGGATGCGGCTGGCGATGAACGAAGGCAGCAGCGGGCTGGTGAGTTATCTTGCCCGACAGCTTCCCGACGATTACCAAACCATTAGCGACGCCCTGGTGAAGCTGCAAAGCGATCCGAACACGCTGGAAAGTTTTGCCCGCTCAACGGGGCCGACCGACTTTACCCGCAAAGTCACTCTGTCCGCATTTAGTCGCGTGGCCCGACAGGATGCGGATAACGCCCGTTCCATGTTGCCGGTGCTGGTTCGCCTGCAAAAACTGAGCGCGGAGGAACGCCAGGGAATGGAGGAAACCATCGCCTGGCGTCTGATGGGCAATGACGCTACTGTGCAACAGGCCGCCTGGCGCGATGAGGTGGTGCGGCGCAGCGCTTCCACCACCCTGCTGGAGCGGCGGGTGCGAATGGCGCTGGGAACCGGGGACCGGCAGGGGTTGGCGACCTGGCTGGCGCGATTGCCGGCGGAGGCGCGGCAGAAGGATGAATGGCGTTATTGGCAGGCCGCTTTGCTGCTGGATCAGGGAAAACGTCAGGAAGGAGAAGCCTTGTTGCGCGCGCTGATGGCGGAGCGCGGATTCTACCCCATGGTGGCGGCGCAGAAATTGCGTGAAGCCTACCCGATAACCATAAAAGTCGCCGTCAGGCCGGATCGCGCCTTAGCGCAGCGGCCGGAGGTCGCCCGCGTGCGGGAACTGATGTTCTGGCGCATGGACAATCTGGCGCGCGGCGAGTGGGTGGGGCTGGTGGCCGGCAGCACGCCGTCGCAGCAGGAGGCGCTGGCGCGCTACGCGTTCGAGCAGCGCTGGGCCGACTTAAGCGTGCAGGCCACCATCGTCGCCAAGCTGTGGGATCATCTGGAAGAGCGCTTCCCGCTGGCCTGGAACGACGAATTCCTGCGCGCCACGCAGGATAAAGGCATCAGCCAGAGTTACGCCATGGCGATAGCCCGCCAGGAGAGCGCCTGGAATCCGCAGGCGCGTTCACCGGTCGGCGCCTCCGGGCTTATGCAGCTAATGCCGGCGACGGCGCAACAGACGGCGAAGATGAGCAATATCGCCGGATACGGCAACAGCAGCCAGCTGTTTGACCCGCAGACGAATATCCTGTTGGGAACCAGTTATCTGGAGTATGTCTATCAGACTTTCGGCCGCAACCGTATTCTGGCCTCGGCCGCCTATAATGCGGGGCCGTCCCGCGTCAATACCTGGCTGAGAAACAGCGCGGGACGCATCGATGCCGTGGCGTTTATTGAGAGTATTCCGTTCTCCGAAACGCGCGGATATGTGAAAAACGTGCTGGCGTACGACGTTTTTTATCGTCATTTTCTGCGCCAGCCCGCCGGCGTGCTGACCGATGCGGAATGGCAGCGGCGTTACTGAGCGCGATCCGTGCGATCATTTTTCATAACCTGTGATATGCTGCCGTACTAGTTAAATAGTATGGTAGCCCCGTTATGACTCCGTTATCTCTTAACCATCCCGCGCTCTCCGAGCAGGACAATAAAGACTGGCTACGTTTTGTGGCGTTATTGCAGCAGTCAATGAGCGAAGACCTTCATCTGCCGTTATTACATCTGTTGTTGACCGAGGACGAACGCACCGCTTTGGGTACGCGGGTACGTATCATTCAGGAACTGATACGTGGCGAAATGAGTCAGCGTGAGCTGAAAAATGAACTGGGGGCGGGGATCGCCACCATCACCAGGGGGTCGAACAGCCTGAAGGCCGCGCCTCCCGCGCTGAAAAACTGGCTGGAAGCGCAATTGCTGCCGGTAGATAAAGAGCAAGGCAACCCGGGTTAATTTACAATCTGTATCGGCGTCTGATAGATAGGATTATGGAAAGGGACCAGCGCCAGCAACAGCGCCTGATGATAAACGCTGGCGCGCGATAGTTTGCCGTCGGTGAAAACCCCGATTGCCCCGCCCTGGCGTTTAATATCCTGAATACCCGTCAACCGCGCCATTTCATCGCCTAATTCTCTCCCCGCGCGGATACCCTGTAATATACTTTCAGGCAGAACCAGGCTGGCGGAACGTGACTCACCGCGCTGGCGGGTGTTTTCAACCACCATCCAGGCGAAGGTCATATGTTCTTCTATCCCTGCTTCAACGCCAACCCAAAAATCAGCTTCCGGGCGTACCTGACGAGCCATCATCACCCGGTTTCTGGCCCCGGTGCGGGTTTCAACCGAACCGAGAGGCTGGCGTGGCACGCCGCTGTCGACGTCGACACCTTCTATACGGCAATTGTCTGCGCCAAAGACATCCGTGAATGCTAAAGTAATAGCTTCAATTTTTGCCGGGTTGGTGGTCGCAGCTACAACGTGATACATAACGGTTTCGTACTCTTTAGTTAATTTGACGCAGTATAACGGAAAATAACCATGTTACAGGTATATCTTGTTCGCCACGGCGAAACAGAATGGAATGTGGCGCGACGTATTCAGGGGCACTCCGACAGCGCGCTAACGCCCCGGGGGGAGCATCAGGCGCATCAGGTCGCGGAACGGGTAAAAAAATTGGGCATCACGCATATTCTTACCAGTGATTTAGGGCGTACCCGCCGGACCACGGAAATTATCGCCCAGGCGTGCGGCGACTGTAAGATAATCATTGAGCCGCGCCTGCGCGAACTTAATATGGGTATCCTGGAGGAACGGGATATTGACCTGCTGAGTCCGCAAGAGGAAGGGTGGCGTAAACAGCTGGTGGATGGCACGCCTGACGGGCGCATCCCGCAGGGCGAGTCGATGGCGGAACTGGCGACGCGCATGCACGCGGTGCTGGAGCGTTGTCTGACGCTGCCGGAAGGGAGCCGCCCGCTGTTGGTCAGTCACGGTATGGCGCTGGGATGCCTGCTCAGTACGGTACTTGGCTTACCCGCCTGGGCTGAGCGTCGGCTGCGTCTGCGCAACTGTTCCCTGTCGCGCCTTGATTATCAACACAGTCCGTGGTTGGCCTCCGGGTGGGTGGTTGAAACCGCTGGTGATATTTCGCATCTGGATGCCCCGGCCCTGGATGAGTTACAACGATAACGATGAGCCGCTGATCGGAATCAGGTATTCACAGCGGATGACGGCCGGCGGGCGGTCTGTGGTATCTTTGATGTCCTTCGGCGGGTGGAAACGTTCGATATCGAACTCTTTGCGGCGGATAAGTTTGAGCGTAGGCAGACAGGTGTCATACAGGGTGACGATAAAGTCCTGTAGCCCGTCCGTCGGGCCTTCATAGATAAACAGCGCATACTCCCCGCCGGGCAGGGTGATGGCTTCTCCGGGATGTGCGCCTTCGGGCAAATGCCGTGGTTCCAGCGCGGTGGTGTATAGAACCTCATGCTCGTCATCTTTCTCTTTATTGGGCCGTGAGTGATGCAGGCCGTAAAGCACCGGCGGAACGGTTTTGGCTTCGCCGAGAAACTGACGCCAGTAGTGAACGCGGATTTCAGTGCGGAAATTACAAATCTGCTCCAGACTACAGTTGTAGGATTGCGTCATCCCCACCAGCGGAGTTTCCGGCAGCGTAACAAACTGCGGTTGCGGCAGGGTGAACTCGCCAAGCCGGATCGGCGGATGGATGCCGAAGGTGTCCCAGTTATCGGAACGCCGATAGGATGCGGGCGTTTGTGCGAACTGCTTTTTGAATGCGCGAGTGAAGGTTTGCTGAGAATCGAAGCGATACTGCAGGGCGATATCAAGGATCGGTCTGCTGGTCAGACACAGCGCCACGGCGGCTTTGGTTAGCCGACGGGCGCGGATGTAGGAACCAATCGCATGTCCGGTTACATCTTTGAACATTCTTTGTAAATGCCATTTGGAGTAACCTGCTTTTGCCGCCACATGATCAAGTGATAATGGTTGATCGAGATGGCTTTCCAGCCAGTTAAGCAGGTCACGTATGATACTGGCTTGATCCATAGAAGATCTTCCTCATAAAACACACTGAACACTAAGCGCATGGAGAGCCTGCATCATAGCAATTTTTTTACATCGGCACTGCCTAAGATTTTGACGATGTTCGGTTGGTTATTCAAATAATACAATATGGGCGGCGGTGTGGAACGCCTTTGCGTCATGCGCATATTAATCACTGATGATGAGTAATCTGAGAGTAGGAAGATGAAAAAAAAGTTTATGTTGAGCGTTAGTTTATTGATGTTGTCTGTGAACGCGGTTCAGGCCGAAGAGGTCGGCTCCGTCGATACCACGTTTAAACTGCTGGGGCCGGACCACAAGATTGTGCTGGAAGCCTTTGACGATCCTGATGTGGATAACGTGACCTGCTACATCAGCCGGGCGAAAACCGGCGGCATCAAGGGCGGGTTAGGGCTGGCGGAGGATACGGCGGACGCGGCGATCTCTTGTCAGCAGGTCGGGCCGATAGCGCTGAGCGACAAAATAAAAAACGGCGGCAAGAGAGGGGTGGTGGTGTTCCAGAAACGCACCTCGCTGGTGTTTAAAAAATTGCAGGTGGTGCGCTTTTACGATGGGAAACGCAATGCGCTGATCTATCTGGCCTATTCCGATCGTCTGGTGGAAGGGTCGCCGAAAAATGCGTTAAGCGCCGTGCCGGTGATGCCGTGGGCGCAAAGTGCTGGCGGGGAGTAGCGGGAAAACCATCGGCGGTGCAAGAGAAGTTGCCGAAGCAGGGAGTGGAAGCTCGCTGCTTCGGCCTGAAGGGAGTCACTCTTCCAGATCGCCGCAGAAACGGTAACCTTCGCCGTGGATAGTGGCGATGATTTCCGGCGTATCGGCGGTGGATTCAAAATGCTTACGAATGCGGCGGATGGTGACGTCGACCGTACGGTCGTGAGGCTTCAACTCGCGTCCGGTCATTTTCTTCAGCAGCTCCGCGCGGGATTGAATTTTGCCCGGGTTTTCACAGAAATGCAGCATGGCGCGGAATTCACTGCGCGGCAGCTTGTATTGCTCGCCCGTGGGGCTGACCAGCGAACGGCTGTTGATGTCCAGCTCCCAACCGTTAAAACGATAGCTTTCAACCAAACGACGCTCTTCCGTACCGCCACTCAGATTCATGGTACGCGACAGCAAGTTACGGGCACGGATGGTTAACTCTCGGGGATTGAACGGTTTGGTGATATAGTCATCGGCACCGATTTCCAAGCCAAGAATCTTGTCCACTTCGTTGTCGCGGCCGGTCAGGAACATCAGCGCGACGCTGGCTTGTTCACGCAGTTCGCGCGCCAATAGCAAACCGTTTTTACCCGGCAGATTAATATCCATAATCACCAGATTAATGTCGTTCTCGGACAAAATGTGATGCATTTCTGCACCGTCTGTGGCCTCGTGAACGAGGTATCCTTCCGCCTCAAAAATACTTTTGAGGGTATTGCGAGTTACCAACTCGTCTTCAACAATAAGAATGTGCGGCGTCTGCATGTTTGCTACCTGAATTGCCAACTAAAATAATAAAGAGAAGTACAGAAGTCACTGTTATAATTGGAGTTTTTAGGTAAAGAGCCACCATCTCACTCAACATCGGACTAAAGTACGTAAATGCGTTCTTGATGCTCATTCACCTGCACGAAAATGCGCTAAACAGGCGATAACGGAGCCAGACTAACAGAGCTCAAAGTGGTGCATAGTTTAACCTTATTAACAGCAACATAACAGTAAACACTGATTTTGCCGGCTGATAAATCTACGGTTCCATTGACATATATCAAATTTCATTGTAGCACGTTAACTATTTTGTGAAAAACACTTAGCAGAATGCCTGTTTAAGTCACAATTTAGCACTTTTTGAGCACGATTCAGCATGGCCGGTCGCCGGGATGAATCGGGCGGTGCCGACTCCTTTTTTATTAATGAAATGATATAAATAAAATTTATCGCTCAATGATTTTTTATCATACTGAAAAATGTTTTTCCCTTGCAGTGAAAACACATTGAGATGCTTTTGTGAATTAAATGTTTTCACATGTTGCGGCAAGACTTTGCGCTTGATTAGTGGTGATAACGTCTTTTTGCCGGGCTTTGCGGCGCGCATAGGTCCGCGGGGCGTGAGCACGGTTTAGGGCCTGCGGCTTGCCGTCAGCGGGTGCAGCATGCTGTCGACGAGCCGTGCGGTGTAGGCGTGGCCGGGCCGATGGAGGACGTTATCCACGCTGCCGTATTCCATCAGGCGGCCGTCTTTTAATACCGCCACGTCGCGACACAGCTGGCTGACCACCACCAGATCGTGGCTGATAAATAAGCAACTGAACTGATATTCCCGCTGGAGTTTTTGCAGCAAATCCAGAATGTGCGCCTGCACTGAAACATCCAGCGCCGACGTCGGCTCATCGGCAATCAGCAGCGTCGGTTTCAGCGCCAGCGCCCGGGCGATGGCCACGCGCTGGCACTGGCCGCCGGAGAGCTGGTGCGGATAGCGCTGACGCCATTGCGCCCCCAGCCCGACCTGTTCCAGCAGGCTGTCCACCTGGGCGGCGACGGCCGCTTTGCTGGCGTCGGTATGCACTTCCAGCGGCTCGGCGATGGACTGGGCGATACTGTAGCGCGGATTGAGCGAACTGCGCGGGCTTTGAAACACAAAGCCGATGGCCTGGCGAATACGCCGGATATCCTCGCTTTTTCCGCGCGCCATGCTGACATTATCGATGGTGATATCGCCCGCGCTGGGGGAGATAAGCCCCGCCAGCGCCCGTCCCAACGTCGATTTTCCCGACCCGGACTCTCCGACAAGACCGGTAAAACAGCCCGCCGGCAGCGACAGGGAGACGTTGTCCAGCGCACGAAAACGCTGCCCGCGGCGGCGATATTCCACATGCAAACCCTCAACGTTCACCCGCACCGGCGCATCGGCAAACGCGGCCGCCGGTGGTTTTCGCTGATAGCGCGGGATGGCGGCCAGCAGGGCGCGGGTGTAGTCAGCCCGCGGCCGAGAGAACAGGTCGGCGATGTCGGCGGTTTCGACGATTTCCCCCCGACGCAGCACGATCGCCCGATCGGCGATATTCGCCACCACCCCCATATCGTGGGTAATCAGCAGGATGGCAATGTCGATGCGCCGGCGAAGCTGGCGCAGCATCTGGAGTATCTCTTTCTGTATCGTGGCATCCAGCGCCGTTGTCGGCTCATCGGCGATCAGCATATCCGGATCGCAGGCCAGCGCCATGGCGATCATCACTCGCTGGCATTGGCCGCCGGAAAGCTGGTGCGGGTAGGCGTCGATACGGCCGGCGGCGTCGGGGATCTCCACCAACTGCAGTAATTCCAGCGTACGCGCCCTGGCCGCCGCCCGGTCTCTCGCTTTCTTATGGGTGAGCAGCACTTCGGCGATCTGCTCGCCGATGCTGAACACAGGATCCAGCGCCAGCCGCGGATCCTGGAAAATCATGGCGATGCGTTTGCCGCGTAATTGTTGTAATTGCCGCGGCGAGGCGTCAAGCAGCGACTGGCCGGCAAAGGTCACCGTTCCGCCGATGCGGGCGTCGGCGGGCAACAGACCGAGAATCGACAGCGCCGTCAGACTCTTGCCCGAACCGGATTCCCCCACCAGCGCCAGCACTTCATGTCGATACAGATCGAAGTTGAGATTGGTCAGTGCGCGCTGGTAGCCCGACGGGTGCTGAAACCCGACGTTGAGGTCGCACACTGTCAGTAAAGGGGAGGGCTTGTCTGCGGGCATCGGCATATTTCCTCAGGGCGGTGAACGGGTTATTGCGGATTTTGCCGCAGCCAGCGATCCAGACGGATGATGGCCAGCACGTAAATCGGGAATACCGACAGCAGCGACGGCAGGTGCAGAGACTCGTCGGCGCCGTGCGGGTAACCATGTCCGGCGGGCAGAAAGTCCGGTATCCGTTTCTCTGTTCGGGCATAGCCGGGTCCGAAGGTGATGCCGCGCGGCAGCACTTTCGAATGGGTGGCGCCGCCCATCGCGTAGGGGGCTTCGTCGCCGGCGCGGATCGCCTGATAGCTTTGCTGCAGGATCTGCACGCGCGGGTCGTCCTCTTCAATATAAAAAGGCGGAGCGTCTTTCCACGTCAGCAGCCGGATCCCATGCGGCAGCAGATGGTGTTCCAACGCGGCGAGCAGGCTTTGCGCGTTTTGCGTCACCGGATAGCGAATATCCAGCGAAACCTGCAGGGCGCGTTCGTGCGGATGAGGACGCCAAATCCCGGCGTTAAACGTCAGCTTACCGGACGGCCGATCTTCAAAGGCGATGCCGATCTCGTCGCCGTAAGGCGATGCCAGCGCCTGTTCAAAAAACAGCGCCGCCTGCCGGTCGAGATCTTTCAGCAGGCGCGCCTCCAGCAGCGCGGAAAACAGCACCCGCACGGCGCTGAGCGTGCCTTCGGGGAAAGCGGCGTGACCGGCGATGCCCTGCGCCTCCACCCACAGCCCGTCGTCTTTGGGCGTTGTCCGGATACGGCCCTGCGCCAGCCCGGCAAGCCGCGACAGCCGTTCGTCGGTCGTCTTTTGATCGACGCCGGTCAGGAGCAGGCCGGCGCGTTCCGGCACGCTGTTGCCGGCGATCCCGGCGGATAAATTCGCCAGCTGCTCGCCCACCGGGACGTTCAGCGTCAGGGTAAGCTGTCCTTTCTGGGCGTAATTGACCGGAAAACGTCCGTCGGTGACGATGGAGATCGCCGGAACCGGCGCGTTCCGCGCATACCAGCTTAGATCTTCCATGCCGGTCTCTTCCGCCAGACCGTAGATAACGCGCAGGTTGTGCGACAGCGGGATCCCCAGATCGCGGATCAGGCGCAGCAGATAGAGATCCACCACGGCGGGGCCTTTGTTATCCGCCACGCCGCGGCCGATCAGAAACTCGCCTTTGCGGGTGACGTCAAACGGCGGATAGACCCAGTTTTCCCCTTCCGGCACCACGTCCAGATGGCTGGCCAGCCCGATTTCCTGCGGATGGTCGCCGTAAATAATCGAACCGGCGTACCCCTGATGGGTTTCGGTGCGAAATCCCAGTTCGCGGGCGCGGTTAAGCGCCAGATCCAGCACCTGGGCGCAGGTCGGCCCGAAAGGCGCGCCGTCGGCGGCCTGATCCGCCCGACTGACGCTGGGAATGCGCACCCAGGCGGTCAAATCGTCGAGCAGCTCCTGCCGATGTTGCGCCACCCACTCATCGATGCGGGACAGCCACTGCTGCTCTTGTTGATTCAGGGATGTAGACATATCGCCTCCGTTATTCAAGCCATTGCCAACGTTTGTTATTAGGGAGAGCGTGGCGAGGGGTCGTAGCGGCGTAAGCCGCCGACAAATTTGCCGGGAGCAAATTTGAACAGCATTTATGCTGACCCGCAAGGGTGGGACACAAGGATGTGTCCCATAATGGCCCCTCGGTACGCTAGGCCCGGGTATCTCGGTCTTACAGGCGACTTTAGTCAGCAACCTCCACTATTCCGGTTATGTAACGACTAGGCTGGCGGCGAGGATGGATCGAACGCCTGCTTCAGCGCGTCGCCGATAAAATTGATGGACAGCACCATAACAAACACCATTAGCCCCGGCGGCAGCCACAGCCACCAGGCATTGCCCAGCACCCGCATGCTTTGCGCCGCCGAAAGCATATTGCCCCAGCTTGCCGTCGGCTGTTTCACCCCCAGACCGAGAAAGCTGAGCGCCGCTTCGGCCAGAATGCCGGTGGCGACGGCCAGCGTGGCGTAGACAATCACCGGCCCCAGCGCGTTAGGCAGCAAATGGCGGAAAATAATGCGCCCGTGCCCGACCGCCATGACCCGGGCGGCGTCCACATACTCCTGGCGGGATAAAGAGAGAAACTCGGCGCGCACCAGACGGGCGATGCCGGTCCAGTTCAGTACGCCGATAATCACCACCACGTTCCAGGTGCTGGCGCCGAGGATCCCCGCCAGGGTGATGGCGATGGCGTAAAAGGGAAAGCACATGATGATGTCGGTAAAGCGCATGATGACGGCGTCGATCCCTTTGCCGAAGTAGCCGGCGATCCCGCCCAGCGTCACGCCGATGGTGAGCTGCAACAGCGTGGCGCTGAACGCCACCAGCACCGACACCTGTCCGCCGTAGATCAGCCGGGTGAATACATCGCGCCCCAGTTCGTCGGTGCCCAGCCAGTGGCGGACGGACGGCGGCGCTTCGATCTGCGCCAGGTCGATATAATTGGGATCCAGTGGGCTGACCAGCGGGACGACGATCACCAGCAGCACGATCAGACTCAGCGCCACCAACCCGATCATCCCGGAACGATGCCGGCGGAAGCGCCGCCACATCACATTGCCCGCGGGCTGCGCCGCGCCGGCCAGCGGAGGAAAAGCGCTGCTCATGATGCGTACCTCACTCGCGGATCGACCAGCGCGTAAAGCATATCGGCCAGCAGGTTGGCCACCAGCGTCAGCAACGCCAGCAGCATGATGATGCCCATCAGCAGGTTGTAGTCGCGGTTCAACACCGCTTCATAGTTGAGGCGGCCGATCCCCGGCCAGGAAAACACGGTTTCGGTCATCAACGCGCCGGAAAACAGCACCGGAATTTCCAGCGACAGAATAGTGATCATCGGCTTGGCGGCGTTTTTCAGCGCGTGTCGCCAAATGATGCGGCGCCGCGACAATCCTTTGGCGTACAGGGTGCGGATAAAATCCTGATCGATAATCCCCAGCATGCTGCTGCGCAGATATTTGATAAACACGGCGCTGTTCATCAGCCCGAGCACCAGCGCCGGCAGCGCCAGATGACGCAGAACGTCCAGCGCGTAATCTAGCCCCTGCAGGGAGTGGCCGAGGGTGACTTTGCCGGAAACCGGCAGCCAGCGCAGATCGACCGCGAAGATTTTGATCAACACCAGCCCGAAAAAGAACGACGGGATGGAGAAAAATACAAAGCTCAGGGAGACGGCGAGGGTGTCCAGCGGCGAATTGCGGTGCAGCGCGGCGAGTATGCCCACCGGCACGGCCACCAGCAGCGAGATGGTCAGCGCCGCGCCGGCCAGCAGCAGGGTATTGCCGAGGCGGCCGGCGATCACCTCGCCGACCTGGGCGCGGTAGTGAAGCGAGAAGCCGAAATCCCCTTGCACGATGCGCGCTAACCATTTGAGGTATTTAAGATAAAGGGGATCGTAATAGCCGACTTTCCGCAATAGCGCCTCTTTTACCGCCGGCGGGGCGCTGGGGTCGATCATCAACGCATAGGGATCGCCGGGCTGCAGATTGATTAATAGAAAAACCAGCAGCGAGATCCCCAGGGCAATCGGCAGCACCAGCAGCAGGCGGCGGGCGAAATAAGCGAGCAACATCAGGCTACGGCGCTCCTTGTCGACGCCGGAACAAAGCCGGAACGGTTTGGCGTCATGGGGCGATAGTCCACTGATTCACCTGGCTAAAGGCCTCATACGCGTAGGGCTGGTACTGGCTAATCCGCGGATTGACCGCATAGCCGAGGCTGGGAATATAGAGCCAGGTGAGGATAGCCAGTTCGTTCTGGCGCTGCGCCCATTGGTGCAATAGCTGATTGCGCGCGCCGTTTTCCACCGTACGATTGGCTTCATCCCCCAATTGGGTAAGTTGCTCGTCGCTGAAGCGCTCCCACCAGTAATCATTGCTGTACTGCCCCGGCCGGAACATGCCGCCCATCAGCAGCAACTGATAGGGCGTCTGCGGGTTTTGCAAAATGGCCAGCGTGGAGTTGAAGTCGCCGACGATGATATTGATATCGATACCGATCTGCTTCAGATCCTGCTGAATGATCGCCGCCGACTGTTCACGCGTGCGGTTACCGGTGGGCACGTGCAGCGTCAGGGCCAGGCGCTTGCCGTCTTTGACGCGGAAGCCGTCGCCGCCCGCGACCCAGCCCGCCTGTTCGAGCAGCGCGGCCGCTTTGTCCGCCGAGTAGGGATACTCGTTCAACTGCGGCGGGTAGGCGGGATCCTGCGGGTGGATCTTGGCGTTAAATAGCTGACCGTTGCCGAACAGCAGATGATCGATAATGCCCTGGCGGTTGATGCCGTAAATCAGCGCCTGCCGCACGCGGGTGTCGGCCAGGATCGGATCCTGATGATTGACCGAGATGTACTGGCCGCTGGTGCCGTTCTGCACAATCAGGTTGACGCCCGCGTCCTGGTAGAGTTTTAAATCCGTCGGGTTAAACGAGGAAAGCTCGACGATATCCAGCTCGCCGTTAATCAACTCCGACTGGGCGGTGTCGCGGTTGCTGACTTTGAAAATCAGCCGTTCGGTCTTGGGCGCGCCCTTGAAATAGTCGTCGTTGCGCGCCAGCTCAACGTATTGATCCGGCACGAAACGCGTCACTTTATACGGTCCGGTTCCCACCGGGCTATTCAGCAGGGCGGTGGCGCGGCTCCACTCGGCGATCGGGGTCTTTTCCCAGATATGTTTCGCCAGCACCGGGCGGTCGGCAAAATAGGAGAGCGCCGAGGCATAGGGCGTGGTAAAGGTGAAACTCACCGTACGATCGTCAATGACCTTGATGCCGCTGACGGCGTCGGCGTTGCCTTCATGGTACGCCTTGAATCCCTCGAGCTGGGTGGTGAATTCCGGCGTATCCGCCGGCCAGTGCGCATCGGCGGTGGCCTGATAGGTAAACGCCACGTCCCGGGCGGTGAAGGGCTGCCCGTCGTGCCACTTCACGCCGTCGCGGAGATGAAACGTCAGGGTTCTGCCGTCCGGCGAATATTCATAGCGTGATGCCAGCGAGGGGGTAAATTCCTGCTGCGGGCTGAGTTCCACCAGCCGGTCGAAAGCGACGAAAATGACCGCGCGATCGTAATCGGTGAAGTAAAGTTCAGGATGAAAATTCCCGCTGGGCGAAGACCACAGCGCGTAGCGAATGGTGGAGGGCGAAGCGCCGCCGGAGGTATCGGCGCTATCGCAGCCGGCCAGCAGAAATAAGGAAAACGCGATGACGGCCAGCTTTTTTATCGCACGGAATGGGCCGGTGGAAAGTACAGCGGAAGCGGGCATGTTAATTTCATCCTGAATCAAGAAATGGTAGTCTGGCACGTCGGGTTTTATCCGCGCCTTGCCTGCCGCGCGGATGTCTTCGAATCTGTTTAGGTTAATATAAAGTAAAGAAAATGATGGGGTTAGATCAATTCCATATTACGTTATGAGAAATAAACATACCCTTCGTTTGACGGTAGCGGTAAGCAAGCGGTTTTATTTTTTGGGTTTTAACGGGCGACGCAGGGTACGGGGAAGTGGTGATGCAGTTTCATATTATTTTGGTTGAACCCGCGCGGGCTGAAAATGTGGGCGCCGCCGCCAGAGCGATGAAAACCATGGGATTCGGCGGGCTGCGGATCGTCGGCGGCAATATTCATCAGGATCCGGCCGCGCGCCGCGTCGCCCACGGCTCCGGCGATATTCTGGATGCGGCGGCCACCTTTCCTACGCTGGCTCATGCGTTGACGGATATTGATTTTACCGTTGCGGCCACGGCGCGCAGCCGCGCCAGATTTCGTTATTACTGCACCCCCGCCGAACTGCTGGGGGTAATGCAGGAAAAACAGCACTGGGTGGGAACGGCGGCGCTGGTTTTCGGGCGGGAAGATTCCGGTCTGACCAATGAAGAGCTCGAACTGGCGGATATTCTAACCGGCGTGCCGATGAAGGCGGATTATCCCTCCCTGAACCTTGGTCAGGCGGTGATGGTATACTGCTATCAGCTGGCGGAGCTGATGCAGGTGAAACCCGGCGCCGCCGTCGCACCGCAGGAGGGGCAACTGTCGGCGCTACGTCAACGGTTAGAGCGGCTGTTAATCAATCTGGCGGTGGATGACGATGAAAAGCTGCGCGACTGGATCCATCAGCGGTTGGGACGGTTGGAGCGGCGGGACACGGCAATGCTGCATATGTTGCTGCATGACATCGAGAAAACGATATCGAAATAAAAAGTTTATCAATGATTCTTTTGCAGTTAAATGTATTAGCTTTTCTATTTTTGCGAATAATTATTTTTAAAGATAAACTTTTCATAGATTATTCAACGTTTGTTCCTTGCCGTCCGCCGCGATGAAAAAAAAGAAATCCGTTGACTTCAAGGGGCGATTGCCTAACTAATAGGGCAATCGTATCTAAATTTACCAAGACAAGATTTTATCATGCGCCATATCAGCCCGATCACCACGATTATTACCATCACCATTACAACCAGTAACGGTGCGGGCTGACGCATACAGAAGAATCGAAAAAAGCCCGCACCGAATAGTGCGGGCTTTTTTTTATGGCGGACTATCCTGTCCGCCACCTTGACAGGCCGTCGCGGGGCGACGTTTAAAATCGCTCCGGGCGATTTTTTATGGCGGACTATCCTGTCCGCCACCTTGACAGGCCGTCGCGGGGCGACGTTTAAAATCGCTCCGGGCGATTTTTTATGGCGGACTATCCTGTCCGCCACCTTGACAGGCCGTCGCGGAGCGACGTTTAAAATCGCTCCAGGCGATTTTTTATGGCGGACTATCTGTGCCCGCCGCACCTTAAGCCGCGGTAAGCGGCGTTCAAAAACGCTCCCGGCGTTTTTGTCGATGGAAATTCAGGAGAAAAGATAAAAATGCGAGTGTTGAAATTTGGCGGGACTTCGGTGGCGAACGCGGAGCGATTTATACGCGTGGCCGACATTATCGAGAACAATGCGCGCCAGGGACAGGTTGCCACCGTCCTGTCGGCGCCGGCGAAAATTACCAACCATCTGGTTGCGATGATTGATAAAACCGTCGCCGGACAGGATATTCTGCCTCATCTTAACGACGCCGAAACTATCTTCTCTTCCCTGCTGCAAGGTCTGGCGCAGTCTCAGCCCGGATTTGACGCTACCCGTCTGAAGGCGCTGGTGGATCACGAATTTGCGCAGTTAAAACAGGTGTTGCACGGTATCTCCCTGCTGGGGCAGTGTCCCGACAGCGTGAACGCGTCCATTATCTGCCGCGGCGAAAAGCTCTCCATCGCCGTTATGGAAGCGGTGTTTCAGGCGCGCGGCTACGGGGTTTCTGTTATCAACCCGGTGGAAAAACTGCTGGCGCAGGGGCACTACCTTGAATCCACCGTCGATATCGCCGAATCCACCCGCCGCATCGCGGAAAGCGCCATCCCGAAAGAGCACGTGATCCTGATGGCCGGTTTCACCGCCGGTAATGAAAAAGGGGAACTGGTGGTGCTGGGCCGCAACGGCTCCGACTACTCCGCCGCGGTGCTGGCCGCCTGTCTGCGCGCCGACTGTTGCGAGATCTGGACGGACGTCGACGGCGTTTATACCTGCGATCCGCGTCAGGTGCCGGACGCCAGATTGCTGAAGTCGATGTCCTATCAGGAGGCGATGGAGCTATCCTACTTCGGCGCCAAAGTCCTCCACCCCAGAACCATCGCCCCCATCGCCCAGTTCCAGATTCCCTGCCTTATCAAAAACACCGAAAATCCACAGGCTCCCGGCACGCTGATCGGCCTGGACGGCACCGACACCGAATATCCGGTCAAAGGCATCACCAACCTGAACAATATGGCGATGTTCAATATTTCCGGGCCGGGCATGAAAGGGATGATCGGCATGGCGGCCCGCGTATTCGCGGCCATGTCGCGGGCGGGCATCTCGGTGGTGCTGATTACCCAGTCCTCTTCGGAATACAGCATCAGCTTCTGCGTGCCGCAGAGCGAACTGGCGTGCGCCAGAAAGACGCTGGAAGATGAATTCTATCTGGAATTGAAAGAGGGCGTGCTGGACCCGCTGGATGTGATGCAGCGTCTGGCCATCATCTCGGTGGTGGGCGACGGCATGCGCACGCTGCGCGGCCTCTCCGCCCGTTTATTCTCCGCGCTGGCCAGCGCCAATATCAATATCGTCGCCATTGCCCAGGGCTCGTCCGAGCGTTCCATCTCCGTGGTGGTCAACAACGACGTGGCGACCACCGGCGTGCGCGTCGCGCACCAGATGCTGTTTAATACCGATCAGGTGATCGACGTGTTCGTCATCGGCGTCGGCGGGGTCGGCGGCGCGTTGCTGGAGCAGATCCATCGCCAGCAGCCGTGGCTGAAGCAGAAGCATATCGACCTGCGGGTGGTCGGCATCGCCAATTCCAAAGCGCTGTTGACCAACGTCAACGGTATTGCGATGGACGGCTGGCGCGATGAGCTGGCGAAAGCCCGCGAGCCCTTTAATCTGGGGCGGCTGATCCGTCTGGTAAAAGAGTATCATCTGCTCAATCCGGTGATCGTGGACTGTACTTCCAACCAGGCGATGGCCGATCAATACGCCGATTTTCTGGCCGACGGCTTCCACGTGGTGACGCCGAACAAGAAAGCCAATACCGGGTCGATGAACTACTACCAGCAACTGCGCAGCGCGGCGGCGAAATCGCGCCGCCGCTTCCTGTATGACACCAACGTGGGCGCCGGCCTGCCGGTTATCGAGAACTTGCAAAATCTGTTGAACGCCGGCGATGAGCTGATCCGCTTTACCGGTATCCTGTCCGGTTCGCTGTCGTTTATTTTCGGCAAGCTGGATGAGGGGCTGTCGCTGTCCGAAGCCACGCGCCAGGCGAAAGAAAAGGGCTACACCGAGCCCGATCCGCGCGACGATCTGTCCGGTATGGATGTGGCGCGCAAGTTGCTGATTCTGGCGCGCGAAGCGGGTTATAAACTGGAGCTGGACGACATCGCGGTGGAATCCGTGCTGCCGGCCGGTTTTGACGCCTCCGGCGACGTGGAGAGCTTTATGAACCGTTTGCCGTCGGTGGACGGCGAATTCGCCGACCGCGTCGCCCGGGCGCGCAATGAAGGTCAAGTGCTACGCTATGTCGGCGTGATCGAAGGGGGGAACTGTAAGGTTCAGATTAGCGCGGTGGGCGGCAACGATCCGCTGTTTAAAGTTAAAGACGGCGAAAATGCGCTGGCCTTCTACAGCCGCTACTATCAGCCGTTACCGTTGGTATTGAGGGGTTATGGCGCGGGGAATGATGTTACCGCAGCCGGCGTATTCGCCGACTTGCTGCGTACCCTGTCATGGAAGTTGGGAGCTTGATTATGGTTAAGGTGTATGCGCCAGCGTCGATTGGCAACGTCAGCGTCGGATTTGATGTGCTGGGGGCCGCCGTTTCGCCGCTGGACGGATCGCTGCTGGGGGACTGCGTCTCCGCCGTCGCGGCGGATCAATTCAGCCTGCGCTGCGAAGGGCGATTTGTCGCCAAGCTGCCGGACGATGCGCGGCAAAATATCGTCTATCAGTGCTGGGAGCGTTTCTGTCAGGAAATCGGTAAAACCATCCCGGTGGCGATGACGCTGGAAAAGAATATGCCGATCGGCTCCGGCCTGGGCTCCAGCGCCTGTTCGGTGGTGGCGGGCCTGATGGCGATGAATGAATTTTGCGGCAAGCCGCTGGACGATACCCGCCTGCTGACGCTGATGGGCGAACTGGAAGGGCGTATTTCCGGCAGCGTGCATTATGATAATGTAGCGCCCTGTTTTCTCGGCGGCATCCAACTGATGCTGGGGGAAGAGGGCATTATCAGCCAGCCGGTGCCGGCGTTTGACGACTGGCTGTGGGTGATGGCCTACCCGGGTATCAAGGTGTCGACCGCCGAAGCGCGGGCGATTCTGCCGGCGCAATATCGCCGCCAGGACTGCATCAGTCACGGCCGATATCTGGCGGGCTTTATTCACGCCTGCCATACCGGGCAGGCCTCGCTGGCGGCTAAACTGATGAAAGACGTGATAGCAGAACCTTATCGGACGAAACTGCTGCCCGGCTTTGCCGAGGCGCGCAAGGCCGCGCAGGATATCGGGGCGCTGGCCTGCGGTATTTCCGGTTCAGGTCCGACATTGTTTTCCGTATGCGATGAAATGGGCAGCGCGCAGCGTCTGGCCGACTGGCTGCGGGATAACTATTTGCAGAACGATGAAGGTTTTGTTCATATTTGCCGTCTGGATACCACAGGCGCGCGACAACTGGGATAATGCATGAAACTCTACAACCTTAAAGATCATAACGAGCAGGTCAGCTTTGCGCAGGCTATTCAACGAGGGCTGGGAAGTCGGCAGGGGCTGTTCTTTCCTTTGGAACTGCCCGAGTTCGGGCGCACTCAGATTGATGAACTGCTGGCGATGGATTTCGTTACCCGCAGCAGCCGCATTTTATCCGCCTATATCGGCGATGAAATGGCCGATGAAACGGTCTATCAGCGCGTCAAGGCGGCATTTGCTTTCCCGGCGCCCGTCGCCGCCGTAACGGAAGATATCGCTTCACTGGAGCTGTTCCACGGTCCGACGCTGGCGTTCAAGGATTTCGGCGGGCGTTTTATGGCGCAGATGCTGACGGAAGTGGCGGGCGACAATAAAATCACCATTCTTACCGCCACCTCGGGGGATACCGGCGCGGCGGTGGCGCACGCGTTTTACGGTCTGGAAAACATCCGCGTGGTGATCCTCTACCCGCAAGGGAAAATCAGCCCGTTGCAGGAAAAACTGTTCTGCACGCTGGGCGGCAATATTCACACCATCGCCGTCGACAGCGATTTTGACGCCTGTCAGGCGCTGGTCAAGCAGGCCTTTGATGATGAAGAGCTGAAAAAGGCCATCGGTCTGAATTCGGCCAACTCGATTAATATCAGCCGCCTGTTGGCGCAGATCTGTTACTACTTTGAAGCGGTGGCGCAGTTGCCGCAGGAAGCGCGCGATCAACTGGTGGTTTCGGTGCCGAGCGGCAACTTCGGCGATCTGACGGCCGGCCTGCTGGCCAAATCACTCGGCCTGCCGATTAAACGCTTTATCGCGGCCACCAACGCCAACGACACCGTGCCGCGTTTCCTGAGCAATGGCGCCTGGCAACCGAATAAGACCGTCGCCACCCTGTCCAACGCCATGGACGTGAGCCAGCCGAACAACTGGCCGCGTGTGGAAGAGCTGTTCCGCCGTAAAGACTGGCAGTTGAAAACGCTGGGCTTCGGCGCGGTAAGCGACGATACCACCAAAGAGACCTTGCATGAGCTTGAAGCGCTGGGCTATACCTCCGAGCCGCATGCGGCGATTGCCTATCGTTTGCTGCGCGATCAGCTGCAGCCCGGTGAGTTCGGGCTGTTTCTGGGAACGGCGCATCCGGCGAAATTCAAGGAAAGCGTGGAAGCCATTCTGGGCAAAACGCTGGAACTGCCTGACGCGCTGGCGAAACGCGCCGATCTGGATTTGCTGTCGCACCATTTCCCGGCTGATTTCGCGCAGCTGCGTCAGTTCCTGATAACCTTGCCGGAGTAAGCAAACTTTTCTCTTCGCGTAAAAATCGCGCTGCGGCGGGCGTGAGCGGCAGGGACGCCGCGAAAGCCAGTGCCGCGCCGGGAGCGCGTCGCTTTTTCATCGCCGCGACTCCGCCAGCCGCGATGCGCCAAAGCGCTATTGCTGCTGCCTGGACAGGTCCCAGATATTGGGCAGCAGGGTATTGGAATAGCCCGAAATAAAGGTTTTTTCCCGGCCGTCGGCGTCATACACCGCGCGCCGCACCGCGCCAATATTGGCGCCGTAGACATGGATGCTGATAGAGACCGCGTCATCCAGCGCATTGCTCACCCGGTGGATGTCGCCGATATTGGGCGACACCGCCTCCACCTCGCCCGGGCGCAGCAGCACCGGCGGCCCGTCTTCCGCCAGGCGCCCATCGCGGCGCGCAAACGACTGCGAACGCTCCGCCCCGCGCAGCAAGCCAATCAGTCCCCAGACCCGATGGTCGTGTACCGGCGTGAATTGTCCGGGGCCCCAAACGAAACTCACCACCGAAAACCGCTGGCGGGAATCCACATGCAGCAGATACTGCTGGTAGTGGTCGGGGTGAGGTTGGGCGAAAGCCTCATCCAGCCAGTCATCGTGGCGTACCAACTCCGCCAGCAGCGGTCGTCCCTGGCGTAGCAGACTCTCTTCATCGTCAGCCGACTCCACCTCCGCCGCCAGTTTGCCGATAAAGTCGCGTAGCCGATCCTGTCTTAACGTTGCGCTCATATTCTCTCCTTCACCCTGGTTTGCAAAACCCGCGCGCGCAGGCGCGGGGATTCGGCCGGCGGGCGCGCCGTGCCGGTCTAAGCGGCGTGCGGCGCCGGCAGCCCCAGTCCGGCGGCCACCGCCCCGGCGAAGCTGGCCGCCGCGTCGCGTAGTTGCTGCGGCAGGGCGGAATGCACCAGCCACAGGCGATTTTGCGGGGCGAAATCCGCCAGGGGCAAAATGCGTAGCCGATCGGCCCACAGACCGTTTTCCACCTGAAAGCGCGGCAGTAGCCCTAACCCGCCGCCGCTGGCGATAAGCGACTGCTGCAGGTTGGATCCGATCACCTCCATGGTGATGCGCAGCGGCAACCCTTGTTCCGCCAGCGCGCGTCGCAGCGCGGCGCGAAAACCGCACCCCTCCGGATTAAGCACCCAGCCGTGGGGATAGCACTCCGCCAACGTCCGCGGCGGGGGAGCTTTGTCGCGCGGCGCCACCACCGTCAGCGGCACCGGCCCGAGATCGCTGCTATGCAACCCGTCGGGAAACACGTTGCCGGCGGGAAACATCAGCACCGCGGCATCCAGTTCTCCCTGCCGCAGGCTCTCCAGCAAAGGCAGCCCCCAATGGCTGACGATCTGCGGCCGGATATCGCCGTACTCGCCGCACAGCGTCGCCAATGCCGGCATCACCCCCCGCTCCGCCAGGCTGTGCGGCAACCCCAGGCGCAGCGCGCCGCTCGGACCCTCTTTGCGCGATATCAATTGGCGCAGGGCGTCTATCTCATGCCGAATGCGCCGGCACTGCCGGTAAACGCTCAGACCGAGCGGCGTGGGTTTGAGCGGCTTGGTTTGCCTGTCCAGCAGCTGTACGCCCAGCGCCTGCTCCAGATTTTGTACGCGGCGCGTGACCGCCGGCTGGGTTAGCCCCAACTGAGTCGCGGTAGCCTGGGTGGATTTCAACTGCACCAGCGTCACAAAGGCGTCGATATCATCTATTTTCATAATAAACAGGCGCTATATTTTTCGGGCGGAAAAAATAGCCCGAGATTATATGGATAGGATATTGGCTTATTCATTGACGGAAATATTGGCTCGTTGAATGATATCTTTACTGATGGAATAGGTGGCTTTAATTAATTCGCTGGTTTGCTCCGGCGTTTTTATTTCCGGCGATACGCCGATGCCGGTTAATTCCGCCTGGGTTTTCGCATCGTTTAACGCTTCACTGAAGGCCCGGCGCAATTTATCCACCACCGGTTGCGGCGTGCCCGCGGGCGCGACGGCGATAAATGAACCGGAGAAGTTCCACTGCGGATAGCTGTCGGTAATCGGCGGAACGCCGGGCAAATCCGGCGCGCTGTCGGCACCGAAATAAGCCAGGCCGCGTAGTTTCCCGGCTTTGACAAAACCGTTGGCCAGCGGATCGGAAACCAGATCGATGTGCCCTGCCACCGCGTCGGCCAGCGAGGGGGCGCTGCCCTTATAGGGAATATGAAGAATATCGACGCCGCTCAGCATCTTGAAATACTCCATGGAAATATTGCCCGGCGTACCGTTCCCCGAAGTGCCGTAAGTTAATTTTCCGGGATTTTTCTTTGCATAATCAATGAGCTCTGCGATGGAGTTAATCGGCAGCGATGGATTGACCGCGATGACGGAACGCGAGCCGCCAATATGGGCCAGCGGCGTGAAGTCCTTGAACGGATCAAACTGCGCCGGCAGCAGCTGCGGCGCGATGGCCAGATTGCCGATGGAGGCATTCAGCAGGGTATAACCATCCGGGCGCGCATGCGCCACTTTGGCCGCTCCCAGCGTGCCGCCCGCGCCGGGGCGGTTCTCTATCACTACCGGTTGACCCAGCCGCCGTTCCAGCGCGCGCGCGACGATGCGCGCTGAATTGTCATTGGTGCCGCCCGGAGTGTAAGGGACGACATAAGTGATGGGGCGCGTCGGATAAGCTTCCTGCGCCTGTGCAGGCGTCCCCGCCGCGATCGCCATGACGGCAGCGAAGCGTATAAATGCATATTTCATTATCTATTTTTCCTCTTTATTTATCCCGGCAATGAATATGTGTAATTTATCTTTAGAAATTAAAAATGCGTACTTAGAATAAGGGCGTAATTATAAAATTACATGATATAAATAACCGGTATTATGCAAACTATCTATATATTTTTTTGCTGACTAAAGTTGATTCATCGCTAAAGCGATATCGTCGTAATAAAGCAGGCAATGATATGAACGCAAATAAACGGGAAATATATTTCGGGTTGTTTATTCGGGCGACCGGCCGCCGCCGCCCGGGAGCAGTGTATGTCACGGCGCATTAATCAACCCGATGCGCTCAGCGGTCTGCTGTATCTGCTGCTGGGCGGCGCGTTCGCGATCGTCGCCTGGCGGCATTACCCGTTGGGCAGCGCGGCGCGCATGGGGCCGGGCTTTCTGCCGTTCTGGCTGGGTACGTTGCTGATGCTGATCGGCTGCTGGGTATTGGCGCAGGGAATACGTTCCCGTTTCGCCGAACGTCTGCCCCCTACGAATCGGCGCGCCTTGGGGCTGGTCGCCGGGTCCATCGTGGCGTTTGCGCTGGCCTTGCCCTGGTGCGGCCTGCTGTTCGCCATCGTGCTGATGGTGCTGGCCGCCACCCTGGCGGCGCCGCATGCCTCGCTGTTGCGGGCGGCGGCGCTGGGTGGCTCGCTGGCCCTGTTCAGCGCGCTGGTGTTCGTCAAGGGATTGGGCCTGCCGCTGCCTCTGTGGCCGTTTTTCATAGGATAGGATCATGGAGCTACTACAACATCTGCAGTTGGGGTTCGCCACCGCTCTCAGCCTGGAAAATCTGCTGTTCGCCCTGCTGGGCTGCCTGCTGGGCACGCTGATCGGGGTGCTGCCCGGTATCGGGCCGGTAGCCACGATAGCCATGCTTCTGCCGATCACCTACGGCATGTCCCCGACGGCGGCGCTAATCATGCTCTCCAGCATCTATTACGGCGCGCAGTATGGCGGTTCGACCACCGCCATACTGGTTAATCTGCCCGGCGAATCCTCCTCTGTCATCACCACCCTGGATGGTCATCAAATGGCGCTTCAGGGCAGGGCCGGCGTGGCGCTGACCGCCGCCGGTATCGGTTCTTTCTTCGCCGGCAGCGTGGCGACGCTGCTCATTGCCCTGTTCGCCCAGCCGCTTACCGCCATCGCGCTCAATTTCGGTCCCGCCGATTATTTTTCCCTGATGGTGTTCGGTCTGGTTGGTTCGGTGGTGATCGCTTCCGGCGCGCTGAGTAAAACCTTCGGCATGATCATTCTGGGGCTGCTGCTGGGTACCGTGGGAACCGACGTGAATTCCGGCATGGCGCGCTACGCTTTCGGCCAGCTCAGCCTGCTGGACGGGCTGGATTTCGTCTGCATCGCCATGGGCATTTTCGGCATCGCGGAAATCGTACGCAACCTGGAGCAGGAGGCGGCGCGGGCCGATGGCACCGCGCCGATCCACACCCTCTGGCCAGCGCGCCAGGACTGGCGCCGCATGTGGCCCGCTATCCTGCGCGGCACCGGACTGGGCAGTCTGCTGGGGGTATTGCCGGGCGCCGGGGCCACTCTGGCCGCCTTCTCCTCTTATAGCCTGGAAAAAAAATGTACCGCGCGGCCGCAGGAGTTCGGCCGGGGGGCGATTGAAGGCGTGGCGGGACCCGAATCGGCGAATAACGCCGCCGCGCAGACCTCGTTTATCCCGCTGCTGACCCTGGGGATCCCGTCCAGCGCCACGATGGCGATGATGGTCGCGGCGATGATGATCCACAACATCCAGCCCGGGCCGCAGGTGATGAGCACCAACCCGGCGCTATTCTGGGGGCTTATTGTCTCCATGTGGCTGGGTAATCTGATCCTGGTACTGCTCAATTTGCCGCTGGTCGGCCTGTGGGCCCGGCTACTGCGCATTCCCTATACCTTGCTGTATCCGATGATCCTGGTGTTTTGCTGCATCGGCGTGTATTCGGTGAAAAACGCCGCGGCGGATCTCTGGCAGATGCTGGCCTTCGGGCTATTCGGCTATCTGCTTGGCAAACTGCGGCTGGAGCCGGCGCCGCTGTTGCTGGGCTTCGTACTGGGGCCGCTGCTGGAGGAGAATTTGCGCCGGGCGTTGCTGCTGTCGCGCGGCGATTTCAGCGTCTTCGTTACCCGCCCGCTCTCCGCGGGCCTGCTATTGGCCGCGCTGCTGCTGGTGCTGCTTATCTTTTTACCTCGACTGAATCGCTCCCGGCAGGAAGTTTTTCAGGAATAAATCCCCGATGCCATGGACGATGGCGCGACAAGGCCCGGATTGCCGCGTAGCGGGATACGCTATTAGCGCGGCGCCGGTGATAAAGCCGCGGGCCGGGTAAGACGAAACAGGAAAATTTTCCACAGGAGATAATTGTCTTATGAGTGCCTATGTTATTGATAGTGAACTGTTCGGCGACCAATTCGGTACGGCGGAAATGCGCGATATTTTCAGCGATCGCGCCACGGTACAACGCTGGCTCGACGTTGAGGCCGCTCTGGCCGACGTTCAGGCGGAGCTCGGTATTATCCCGGCCGCCGCCGCCGCCGAAATCCGCCGCCAGGCGCGCGCCGAGCTTATCGATCTGGCGGCGCTCAAAGCCGATATGGATCGTATGGCGCATCCCATTGTGCCGCTGCTTAAGGCCATGAAGCAGCTCTGCGCCGGAGACAGCGGCGAGTACATTCACTGGGGAGCAACCACGCAGGACATCATGGATACGGGAACGGTGCTGCAAATCCGCGACGCATTGACATGGGTGGAGAAAAGCTTGGCGGAGTTGATCGAGCATGCGCTGGCGCTGGCGGTTAAGTATCGTGATTTGACCATGGTGGGACGCAGCCACGGCCAGCAGGCGCTTCCCATCACCTTTGGCTTTAAAGCCGCAGGTTGGGCGCAGGAGCTGCGGCGCGGACAGCAGCGGTTGCAAGAGATCAAGCCGCGGGTGCTGGTCGGCCAGTTTGGCGGGGCGGTGGGTACGCTGGCGTCGCTTGGCGATAAAGGCATCGCGGTGCAGCAGGGGCTTTTTCGGGCGCTCGACCTGAATGACGCCTACATCAGCTGGCATGTGAGCCGGGATAGCATCGCGGAATTGGTTGTTCAGTTGGCCATGGTTTCCCAGTCGGCCGCCCGCATTGCCCATGAAATCTATAACCTGCAAAAAAGTGAAATCGCGGAATTGGAAGAGCCGTTTAATGAAGGCAAAGTGGGCAGCAGCACCATGCCGCACAAACGTAATCCCCCCGTCTGTGAAACCGTGGTGGCGCTGGCGCGCATCGTGCGCAGTACGGTGCCGTTGGCGCTGGAAGCGATGATTGCCGATCATGAACGCGACAAGATCGCCTTGCAGACCGAGCGGGAATTTATCAGCCGGGTGTTCAGTCTGACGCACGCGGCGCTGAAAAAAACCGCCGCTGTCACCGCCCGTTTGAGCGTGCGTGAAAGCAATATGGAACGAAACCTCCATCTGCAAAAGGGGCTGCTGCTGTCCGAAGCGGTGATGATGCGCCTGGGAGAAAAAATCGGCCGTCAGGAAGCCCATGACATTCTTTACCATATCTGCATGGCCGTATTTGAACGGGGAGGGTCGTTACAGGACGAGCTTCAACAGGACTCGAGGGTTACTCAATGGCTGGAGACCGGCGAGTTGGCGGAATTGCTTGCTCCCCATCGCTATACCGGCCTTGCCGGTTATTTCGTCGATCGCATCGCCGGTAACGCGCCAGGGTCTTAAGAGGCCGGCGGCGTGAAAGCCGCTCATCCCATGGCTTTCCCTCGCTGTAAAAACAAGACCGGAATGATGTATTTCGTTACCCGCGGGGCATAAAGTCGGATCAGGAAAACAGCCGGATATATTACCGTATCCATAGACGAGCTCTCCTCAAACCTGGAGAGAAAACCGCACGCGCGGCTATCTTGAGGTTTGTGAGGATGAGTCAGCGGATATTTATTTACCGCTCGCGCCGTTTGAAAATCAGCTCGTCCGCCGAAGATTGGGTCGCTTCGAAGTAATAACCTTCCAGATCAAAGTCTTTCAGCTGTTCCGGCTGCGTCAGGCGGTTCTGGATAATAAAACGGCTCATTAAGCCGCGGGCTTTTTTGGCGTAAAAGCTGATGACCTTGAACTTGCCGTTTTTCTCATCCAGAAATACCGGTTTGATAAGTCGGCCATGCAGTTTTTTGCGGTCAACCGCTTTGAAGTATTCATCCGACGCCAGATTAACCACAATGTCGTCACCTTGTTCGCCGAGCGCCTGATTCAGCTTTTCAGCGATCACATCCCCCCAAAAGCCGTAGAGTCCCTTGCCCGTTTTATTGTCGAGTCTGGTGCCCATTTCCAGCCGGTAGGGCTGCATTAAATCCAGCGGTCGCAACACGCCGTATAACCCGGAAAGTATGCGCAGGTGCCGCTGGGCGAAATCAAAGTCGTCTTCGCTGAAATCTTCCGCGGCCAGGCCGGTGTATACATCCCCTTTAAAAGCCAGCAGCGCCTGGCGCGCATTTTCGGGGGTAAAGTCGGGGTGCCAGTCATTAAAGCGGCCGGCATTCAAGTCGGCCAGTTTGTCGCTGATGCTCATCAGCGAAGCGATCTGCGCCGGCGTCAGTTGCTTACAAATGGAAATCAACCTGCTGGAATAGTCCAGTAATTCCGGCTGAGTATAGCGTTGCGTCGCTAAAGGCGTGGTGTAGTCGAGGGTTTTTGCGGGTGAAATGGTTATAAGCATGCGCCATATCCTATCGGGCCGATGTTGATGCTCTTACTATAACAAGAACCAGGCAAAATCAGGCAAGAAAGCGGCGATGGTTATAACAGGGAATAGCAATCGAGCTTTCGCCGGGCTGAACGGACGGATAGCGCAGCTGAAAAGGCCGCCTTGCGCCGGATTTCGCGCGTGTTATTATCAGATTCAAGCGAAAATACACCGCCACCAGTTCATGCTCGAATAATTCACGTATAAACCATGAGAAATGCCAATATGACGGATAAACTGACCTCCCTACGCCAACTGACAACGGTTGTGGCTGATACCGGCGATATTGCGGCGATGAAATTGTATCAACCGCAAGACGCCACCACCAATCCATCGCTGATTCTTAATGCCGCCCAGATTCCCGAATACCGCAAGCTGATTGACGACGCCGTTGGCTGGGCGCGCGAGCAGAGCGATAGCCGTGAGCAGCGGGTGATTGACGCCACGGATAAGCTGGCGGTGAACATCGGCCTTGAGATTTTAAAACTGATCCCCGGCCGTATCTCCACCGAGGTGGATGCCCGTCTTTCTTATGACACGCAAGCCAGCGTGGCGAAGGCAAAACGTCTGATTAAGCTTTATAACGATGCCGGCATCAGCAATGAGCGCATTCTGATCAAACTGGCTTCCACCTGGCAGGGCATTCGCGCCGCGGAACAGCTGGAGAAAGAAGGCATCAACTGTAACCTGACGCTGCTGTTCTCCTTTGCGCAGGCGCGCGCCTGCGCCGAAGCCGGCGTATTCCTGATTTCACCCTTTGTCGGCCGTATTCTGGATTGGTACAAAGCCAATGGCGATAAGAAAGAATTTGCCCCGAACGAAGATCCGGGGGTGATTTCGGTCACTGAAATCTACAACTACTACAAACAACACGGTTATGAAACCGTGGTGATGGGCGCCAGCTTCCGTAACCTGGGGGAAATTATCGAGTTGGCCGGGTGCGACCGTCTGACCATCGCGCCGGCTCTGTTGAAAGAACTGGCGGAAAGCGAAGGGGATGTGGTGCGTAAACTTTCTTATAGCGGCGAGGTTAAGGCGCGTCCGGCTAAACTGACCGAAGCACAGTTCTACTGGCAGCATAATCAGGATCCCATGGCGGTCGATAAACTGGCCGATGGCATTCGCAAGTTTGCGGTCGACCAGGAAAAACTGGAAAAAGTGATTGCTGAATTACTGTAAAAAAACGCGCGAAAAAAATGGCCGGATGGATATCCGGCCATTGCAAGGCGTAAACGCATGACGCCATGCCATATATACCCAATAGATTTCGAGTTGCAGGAAGGCGGCAACTGAACGAATCCCCAGGAGCTTACTCAAGTAAGTGACTGGGGTGAGCGAAGGCAGTCAACGCACCTGCAACTTGAAAGATGACGGGTATACTTTAGTTTTTTTCATGTTTTCGCCAGGCGACGTTATTTCGCCACGGCATTGCGCGTGTTTTTGGCGATATAGAGTTTTTCATCCGCACGGTTCATAACCGATATCAAATCTTCTTTTTCAATATGGTATTCCACCAGTCCGATACTGACCGTCAGGTTCATCTCATTGCCGAATATTACGCTCTTGGCATTACTGACCTTTAATCTGGCTCGTTCCGCCACCGTGTAGGCGTCTTCCAGTTCGATGTTGGGTAAAACAATAGCAAATTCATCACCGCCGATACGTCCGAAAATATCTTCTCGGCGGAATGATTTTTTAAAAACTTCGGCGACAAATTTTAGTGCCTCATCCCCGGCGCTATGGCCGAAAGTATCATTCACGTTCTTAAAGTGATCAATATCGATAAGGATGACGCAAACCGGACGTTTGGCGAAATTGGCGATGCTCAGCACTTTATTGGCGGCCATAAAAAAGGCCTCCCGCCGCAGGTATCCGGTCAGGTCGTCATATCTTGCGGTTATCGGTAGTTCTATCAGATACTTTTTGGCGAGTATGGAGAGCAGACTTCCCAGTATCGCGCAAAACAGCACGATGCTCAGTATAATAAACGCCGAGGTGGTCGATAAAAAGGTATCCAGTATCGAAGGGATAGGCTCCCGTGACGTAGTGCGGATGCGCACGCCCAGCAGTTCGTCTTTTGCCGACAGAATCGGGAAAATGAACGTTAAGGTATCCCGCCCCGCGTACTTACCTATGGAGGGGAGTTTATTCTGACAGACGCGGATAACGGCCATATCATTAAATTGCAGCTCTGAGGCTGACAAGCGGTTGATACATTCACTGCTCACATCGCGGGTATTGAAGGCGAAGGTTCTTATGCGCGCGACAAGGTAGCGTCCGGTTTTTTCCGTGGTATCGATGTTTGTAACGTCGCCGGAATTATAGGAATCATAGGTTTTGATGATCGATTCAAGGTTACGCTTCTCCACCCGCCAGGTTCTTTTATCTGACTCATGCATAACAACGACGGCGATTAAAAATGAAATAAAACCGAACAGAATAAATGCGGATATCGGATGGGAAAAAAACTCTAATATCTTATATTTAGTGCTATTCATGCATACTTCCTTGGTGTGACTTTTTACTTATTATCTTGGCATATAAGCTATGCCCCGATTTTATCATATTATCCTCGCTCGGGTGAACGTTAATGATAGGCAGAGGCGTTGTTTTCCTTTTTTTTAAAAGTTTTTATTTAAGGAAAAGCTGACGGGAGTTCGGCGGTTGAGGAAACTCGCACTGTTCTATTATCTCTTTGGATTCAATGCTGCGGGTTACTGCTTAAAATAAATTTTTATCATTTTTGAGAGGAGACTTAATAACGATTATTATATACAGGCTGGGCGGCATCCCGGTGTGGCGAGGCTTGGCGGTGATGTGGCGATTTAGCCGCTCGAAGCAGACAATATCCTGATAAAATTGGGTTTTCATTTTCCAGGAGTCCTTTATGAACGTATTGCATGTGGGATTGGTATCCGTTTCCGATCGGGCCTCCGGCGGTGTTTATCAGGATAAAGGCATTCCGGCGCTGGAAACATGGTTGACGGCCGCATTAACTACACCCTTTGAAATCGAAACCCGCCTGGTGCCGGACGAGCAACCGTTGATTGAACAAACGCTATGTGAACTGGTTGATGAGCGTGGCTGTCATCTGGTGCTCACCACGGGCGGCACCGGGCCGGCGCGTCGCGATGTGACGCCCGACGCGACGCTGGCGATCGCCGATCGCGCAATGCCTGGATTTGGCGAACAGATGCGCCAAATCAGCCTGCAATTTGTGCCGACGGCGATTCTGTCCAGACAGGTGGGGGTGATTCGTAAACATGCGCTGATTCTTAATCTGCCGGGGCAGCCCAAATCCATCAAAGAGACGCTGGAAGGGCTAAAAGATAGTGACGGCAACGTCGTCGTGGCCGGGATTTTTGCCAGTATTCCCTATTGTATCCAACTGCTGGAAGGGCCTTACATTGAAACCGATCCGCGCGTCGTAGCAGCTTTTCGTCCTAAAAATGCCATCCGCGAAATAAAAAACTGAAGTTGAGATTGCTGACAAAGTCGCCTGTAAGTCGGCGATACCCGGGCCTACCATACCGAGGGGCCATGATGGGACACATCCCTGTGTCCCACCCTTGCGGGCCAGCATAAATGCTGTTCAAATTTGCTCCCGGCAAATTTGTCGGCGGCGTAAGCCGCTACGGCCCCTCGCCACGCTCTCCCTAATAACGAGCTTTGTCAATGGCCTGAACTGAAGTTTGGCGATTTCAAACATAAGATGGTCACTCCCCGCGGCGCAGGGAGTGACGCAATTCCATACTTAGTGCGCGCCGCGTGCGCCGATGGGCAGGACTTTACGTCCGAACTGTTCGTTCAGCACTTCCGCCATCGCCAGATAAATCGCGCTGGCGCCGCAGATAATGCCTTCGAAACCGGCAAAGGTCAGCAGCGCATGGTTGCCGGTAAAATTACCGACGGCCAGTAACGCGAAAAGCAGGGTCAGGCTGGCAAATACAAACTGCAACGCCAGGTTGGCGCGTAAGGTTCCGAAGAACATAAACAGGGTGAATACTCCCCACAGGCCGAGGAATACGCCCAGGAACTGAGGATCGCTGGCTTCGGCCAGGCCCATTTTCGGTAATATAAGAATAGCGACCAACGTTAGCCAGAAAGCACCGTAAGAGGTGAATGCGGTAACGCCGAAGGTATTGCCTTTTTTATATTCCAGTAATCCGGCCAGAATCTGGGCGATACCGCCGTAGAAAATGCCCATGCTGAGGATAATGGAAGAAAGCGGGAAAAAGCCTGCGTTGTGCAGGTTTAATAAAATAGTGGTCATCCCGAAGCCCATCAGTCCTAACGGACCGGGATTCGCCAACGTGTTTGCGCTCATAAAACCTCTGCAATAACCGATTATCAAAATAGATGTTGTTTAAGGTGTTATTGCCCGTGATAGCGACGGAAGCGTCCCCCGTTTTACCAGCGAGCGCGGCATCATATCCGGCGCGTTGAGCGGACACAACATGTCGAATGCGGAATAGTTTGATTGAACAGGGCATAAAGGTCATTTTTTTTCATATCCCCCCTTGATGATGGAATTGTTGACCCCATCTTATTTTCAACCAAAACGGTTTGACCAAATCAAAAAAGGGTTTATGTCGGCTCGTTACGCTGGCGCGGCGTCTTGGAAACAGCAGGCCGCGCCGGTGGAAAATGTTGTTGTGCAGTTGAAAAATGACATTGCGTCCGCATAGTAGGTTGAACTACCACACCGAATATGACTTTTTAGTGGAGATGTTTAGATGGGTAAGATTATTGGTATCGACCTTGGTACGACCAACTCTTGTGTAGCGATTATGGACGGTACGCAGGTTAAAGTACTGGAAAACAGCGAAGGCGATCGCACCACGCCTTCAATCATTGCTTATACCCAAGACGGTGAGACTCTGGTTGGCCAACCGGCTAAACGTCAGGCGGTGACTAACCCGAAAAATACCTTGTTCGCGATTAAGCGTCTGATCGGCCGTCGTTTCAAAGATGAAGAAGTTCAGCGCGATACCAACATCATGCCGTATAAAATCATCGCGGCGGATAACGGCGATGCCTGGCTGGAAGTGAAAGATCAGAAGCTGGCTCCGCCGCAGATTTCAGCTGAAGTGCTGAAAAAAATGAAGAAAACGGCGGAAGACTACCTGGGCGAACCGGTAACCGAAGCGGTTATCACCGTTCCGGCCTACTTTAACGATGCTCAGCGCCAGGCGACCAAAGACGCCGGCCGTATCGCCGGCCTGGAAGTGAAACGTATTATTAACGAACCGACCGCCGCCGCGCTGGCGTACGGCCTGGATAAAGAAGTGGGCAACCGCACCATTGCCGTCTATGACCTGGGCGGCGGTACTTTCGATATCTCTATTATCGAAATCGATGAGGTCGACGGCGAAAAAACCTTTGAAGTTCTGGCGACCAACGGTGACACCCACCTGGGCGGCGAAGACTTCGACAGCCGCTTGATCAACTATTTGGTTGACGAATTCAAGAAAGAGCAGGGCTTCGACCTGCGTAACGATCCGCTGGCGATGCAGCGTCTGAAAGAAGCGGCGGAAAAAGCCAAGATTGAGCTCTCTTCCGCGCAGCAGACCGACGTCAACCTGCCGTACATCACCGCGGATGCGACCGGCCCGAAACACCTGAACATCAAAGTGACGCGCGCCAAACTGGAGTCTTTGGTTGAAGATTTGGTCAACCGTTCTCTGGAGCCGCTGAAAGTCGCGCTGAAAGACGCCGGCCTGTCCGTGTCTCAGGTTCAGGACGTTATTCTGGTCGGCGGTCAGACCCGTATGCCGCTGGTACAAAAGAAAGTGGCTGATTTCTTCGGCAAAGAACCGCGTAAAGACGTCAACCCGGATGAAGCGGTGGCTATAGGCGCCGCGGTTCAGGGCGGCGTGTTGTCCGGCGACGTGAAAGACGTTCTGCTGCTGGACGTTACCCCGCTGTCGCTGGGTATCGAAACCATGGGCGGCGTGATGACGGCGCTGATTGCCAAGAACACCACTATCCCGACGAAACACAGCCAGGTGTTCTCTACGGCGGAAGATAACCAGTCCGCGGTGACGATTCATGTCCTGCAGGGTGAACGTAAACGCGCCCAGGATAACAAGTCCCTGGGGCAGTTTAACCTGGACGGCATTCAGCCTGCGCCGCGCGGTTTGCCGCAGATTGAAGTTACGTTCGACATCGATGCCGACGGTATCCTGCACGTTTCCGCGAAAGATAAAAACAGCGGCCGCGAGCAGAAAATCACCATCAAGGCCTCTTCCGGTCTGAATGAGGACGAAATCCAGAAAATGGTGCGCGATGCCGAAGCGAACGCGGAATCCGACCGTAAGTTTGAGGAACTGGTGCAGACCCGCAACCAGGGCGATCACCTGTTGCACAGCACGCGCAAGCAGCTGGAAGAAGTCGGCGATAATCTGGCCGCCGATGATAAAACCGCCATTGACGACGCGCTGAAAGCGCTGGAAAGCGCGCTGAAAGGCGAAGACAAGGCCGATATCGAAGCGAAGATCCAGGCGCTGGTTCAGGTTTCCGGCAAACTGCTGGAAGCCTCTCAGCAGCAGGCACAGGCCGGCGCGGGCGCTGAAGGCGCGGCGGATGACGCCGCTCATAAAGACGACGACGTGGTCGATGCCGAGTTTGAAGAAGTAAAAGATAAAAAGTAATTGCCCTGAGCGGGCACGGTAGCGGTCAGTAGTAGATACTGTTGCTGGCAACCAGCACGGGCGTCGAGGAAACTCTGCGCCCGTGCACGTATGTTGAGGGCAGGAAAAAAAGAATGGCGAAGCAAGACTATTACGAGATTTTAGGCGTTGCTAAAGATGCGGACGAGCGTGAAATCAAGAAGGCTTATAAACGTCTGGCGATGAAGTATCACCCGGATCGTAATTCCGGTGAGAAAGAAGCCGAGGCGCGATTTAAAGAGATCAAGGAAGCCTACGAGATCCTCACCGACTCACAGAAACGGGCTGCTTACGATCAGTACGGTCATGCCGCGTTTGAACAAGGCGGCATGGGCGGCGGCGGGGGCTTTAGCGGCGGCGGCGCCGATTTCGGTGATATCTTTGGCGACGTTTTCGGCGATATTTTTGGCGGCGGTCGCCGTCAGCGCGCGAGCCGCGGCGCCGATTTACGCTACAACATGGAGCTGTCGCTGGAAGAGGCCGTCCGCGGCGTCACCAAAGAGATCCGTATTCCCACGCTGGAAGAGTGTGATGTTTGCCATGGCAGCGGGGCGAAACCGGGCAGTTCGCCCGTCACCTGTCCCACCTGTCACGGCAACGGCCAGGTGCAAATGCGCCAGGGCTTCTTTACCGTGCAGCAGGCCTGTCCGCACTGCCACGGCCGCGGTAAGATAATTAAAGATCCCTGCGTTAAATGCCACGGTCACGGCCGGGTGGAAAAGAGCAAAACGCTGTCGGTGAAAATCCCGGCCGGGGTGGATACCGGCGATCGCATCCGTTTGTCCGGCGAAGGGGAAGCGGGGGAGCACGGCGCGCCGGCGGGTGATTTGTATGTGCAGGTTCAGGTGAAAGCGCATCCGATTTTCCAGCGCGAGGAAAACAACCTGTACTGTGAGGTGCCGATCAACTTCGCCATGGCGGCGCTGGGCGGAGAAATTGAAGTGCCGACGCTGGATGGCCGGGTGAAGCTGAAAGTCCCCGCCGAAACGCAAACCGGCAAACTGTTCCGCATGCGCGGCAAGGGCGTGAAGTCGGTACGGGGCGGCGCCCAGGGCGATCTGCTGTGCCGGGTGGTGGTGGAAACCCCGGTCAGCCTGAACGAGCGGCAAAGAGAGCTATTGCAGGAGCTGGCGGAAAGTTTCGGCGGTCCGTCGGGCGACAGAAACAGCCCGCGTTCCAAAAGTTTCTTCGACGGCGTGAAGAAGTTTTTTGACGATCTGACGCGCTGACGCGTTTTTATTGCCAGTGGGATAAGACGGAAAAACCGGTCGCGAATCAGCGACCGGTTTTTTTGCTCTGACGGCAGGCGTAAAAAAACCGGCCTGAGCCGGTTTTTTTAACCACAATAATACGCGAAAAGCGATTATTGCATGGCGTTGATGCGCGCAACCAGATTGGATTTATGACGTGCAGCTTTGTTTTTGTGGATCAGGCCTTTGCTTGCCTGACGATCCACGATCGGTTGCATATCATTAAACGCATTCTGTGCCGCTTCTTTATCGCCGGTCGCGATCGCCGCGTATACTTTCTTGATGAAAGTACGCATCATCGAGCGACGGCTTGCATTATGCTTGCGGCGCTTCTCAGATTGTACGGCGCGTTTCTTAGCTGATTTGATATTAGCCAAGGTCCAACTCCCAAATATATTCTATTGAGGACAATTCAAAGGCCGAGGAATATGCCCTTTTAGCCTTCGTTTGTCAATGGATTTGTGCAAATAAGCGCCGTTTGTACGTCGACGCTTGTTACGTTGTGATGGCGCAGGATTTTAACAGCTTCACGCGGTGGAATACAGCTTTTCGCATGATAAATTCACCTTAGGGCGATTAAAGCGCGATAAAACAATTAATCACGGCTAAAACCCCGTCGGAATAGTGCGCTTGTCGCCGCTATTCGCCGACGATCCGTCGAAAAACCGCCAAAATAGCGGCAGTATCCGCAAGGCCGGCGGTAAAAGGCGCGAATCGCGGGTTAACCTTACTCGCTGTACAAGGTATAATCCGCCGGTTTCCAATTTAACCCATTTGTTCTGAGCCAGCCATGCAGCTAATTCGCGGTATACACAATCTTCGGGCACACCATTATGGCTGTGTGCTCACTATTGGTAATTTTGACGGCGTGCATCGCGGACATCAGATGCTGCTTGAGCGTTTGAAGCAGGAAGGCCGCGCGCGCGGCCTTCCGGTAATGGTGATGATTTTCGAACCTCAGCCGTTGGAGCTGTTTTCCGCCGAGAAGGCGCCGGCGCGGCTGACCCGTCTGCGTGATAAAGTGAATTATCTGCGGAAAGCCGGCGTGGACTACCTGCTGTGCGTGCGGTTTGACGCCCACTTTGCCGCCAACCATGCTCAAACTTTTGTTTCCACCCTGCTGGTGGAAAAGCTGGGCGTCAGGTTTTTGGTGGTGGGGGATGACTTCCGCTTCGGGGCTGGTCGCGAAGGCGATTTCCTGTTATTACAGAAAGCGGGCCGGGAGGCGGGTTTTGACGTTATCAGCACCGCGTCATTCTGCAACGACGGCAAGCGCGTGAGCAGCACCGCGGTGCGCGAAGCGCTCTACAATGACGATTTAGCGCTGGCGGAAAGCCTGTTGGGCCATCCCTACAGCATTTCCGGGCGCGTGGTTCATGGTAACGAGCTGGGGCGCACCATCGGTTTCCCCACCGCTAATCTGCCGTTAAAACGCCAGGTATCGCCGGTCGGCGGGGTTTATGCCGTCAGTGTCTATGGCCTGGGGGATAAGCCGTTGCCGGGCGTGGCCAATATCGGTACGCGCCCGACGGTAACCGGAGACAAGCGCCAGCAGCTTGAAGTGCATTTGCTGGATGTGACGATGGATCTCTATGGCCGCCATATAGAAGTGGCGCTACGCAAAAAGATACGTAATGAACGGCGTTTTGCTTCGCTTGAGGCGCTCAAGCGGCAAATCGCTGATGATGTGGTGACGGCCCGGGCGTTTTTCGGGTTAAAGACACCGGTTTAATTTTTCTAGCCGAAAACGAAATCGAGAATCTAATGAGTGACTATAAGACTACCCTGAATTTGCCGGAAACAGGGTTCCCGATGCGTGGCGATTTGGCCAAGCGTGAACCTGACATGCTGAAACGTTGGTATGAACAGGATCTGTACGGGATTATTCGCCGTGCTAAAAAGGGTAAAAAAACCTTTATTCTGCACGATGGCCCGCCGTATGCGAATGGCAACATTCATATCGGTCACTCAGTCAATAAAATTCTGAAAGACATTATCGTCAAGTCGAAAACCCTGGCCGGCTATGACTCGCCGTATATCCCGGGCTGGGACTGCCACGGCCTGCCGATTGAGCTGAAGGTTGAACAGCTTATCGGCAAGCCGGGCGAGAAGGTCAGCGCCGCGCAATTCCGCGCCGAGTGCCGCAAATACGCGGCCGAGCAGGTTGCCGGTCAAAAGAAAGACTTTATCCGTCTTGGCGTGCTGGGCGACTGGGATCATCCCTACCTGACGATGGACTTCGCCACCGAAGCCAACATCATTCGCGCGCTGGGCCAAATTATCGCCAACGGCCACCTGCATAAAGGAGCCAAGCCGGTTCACTGGTGCGCCGACTGCGGTTCCGCCCTGGCGGAAGCTGAAGTGGAATACTACGACAAAACCTCGCCTTCCATCGACGTGGCGTTTAACGCCGTCGATGCCGCGGCGGTTAGCGCCAAATTCGGCGTCAGCCGGGTAGACGGGCCGCTTGCTCTGGTTATCTGGACCACCACCCCGTGGACGCTGCCGGCTAACCGCGCCATCTCCCTCAACCCTGAATTCACCTATCAACTGGTGCAGGTGGAAGGGCGGGCGTTGATTCTGGCGGCGGATCTGGTGGAAAGCGTGATGAAACGCATCGGCGTCAGCCACTGGACCGTGCTGGGCGAATGCAGCGGCCGCGATCTCGAACTGCTGCGTTTCCAGCATCCGTTCCTGGCGTTCGACGTGCCGGCGATCCTGGGCGACCACGTGACGCTGGACGCGGGTACCGGCGCGGTGCATACCGCGCCGGGCCACGGTCCGGACGACTATGTCATCGGTCAGCAATACGGGCTGGAGGTCGCCAATCCGGTGGGTCCGAACGGCTGCTACCTGAGCGGCACCTATCCGGAACTGGACGGCAAGTTTGTCTTTAAGGCCAATGACACCGTGGTCGAGATCCTGCGTCAGCGCGGCGCGCTGCTGCACGTGGAAAAACTGCTGCACAGCTATCCGTGCTGCTGGCGCCATAAAACGCCGATCATTTTCCGCGCCACCCCGCAGTGGTTTATCAGCATGGATCAACAAGGGCTGCGTAAGCAGTCGCTGGCCGAAATCAAAGGCGTACAGTGGATCCCGGACTGGGGCCAGGCGCGTATCGAATCGATGGTCGCCAACCGTCCCGACTGGTGTATTTCCCGCCAGCGCACCTGGGGGGTGCCGATGTCGCTCTTCGTCCATAAAGAGACGGAAGAACTGCATCCGCGCACCGGCGAGCTGATCGAGGCGGTTGCCAAACGCGTGGAGCAGGACGGCATTCAGGCATGGTGGGATCTCGACCCGGCCGAACTGCTCGGCGCCGACGCGGCGGACTATGTGAAAGTTCCGGATACGCTGGACGTCTGGTTCGACTCGGGATCGACCAGCCGCTCGGTGGTGGACGTGCGCCCCGAGTTCGGCGGCCACGCGGCGGATATGTATCTGGAAGGTTCCGACCAGCACCGCGGCTGGTTTATGTCGTCGCTGATGATTTCGACGGCGATCAAGGGCAAGGCGCCGTACCGTCAGGTATTGACCCACGGCTTCACCGTTGACGGTCAGGGCCGCAAGATGTCCAAATCCATCGGCAACACCGTCAGCCCGCAGGACGTGATGAACAAGCTGGGGGGCGATATTCTGCGGCTGTGGATCGGCTCAACCGACTACTCCGGCGAAATCGCGGTGTCTGATGAGATCCTGAAGCGCTCCGCGGACGCCTACCGCCGTATTCGCAACACCGCGCGTTTCCTGCTGGCCAACCTGAACGGTTTTGATCCGCGGACCGATATGGTGAAGCCGGAAGAGATGGTGGTGCTGGATCGCTGGGCGGTCGGCCGCGCCAAAGCCGCGCAGGAAGAGATTACCGAAGCCTACGACAGCTATGATTTCCACCGCGTGGTTCAGCGTCTGATGCAGTTCTGCTCTATCGAGATGGGGTCGTTCTATCTGGATATCATCAAGGATCGCCAGTATACGGCGAAAGGCGACAGCGTGGCCCGCCGCAGCTGCCAGACGGCGCTGTATCATATTGCGGAAGCGCTGGTGCGCTGGATGGCGCCCATCCTCTCCTTTACCGCGGATGAAATCTGGGCGTATCTGCCGGGCGAGCGCGCGCAATACGTGTTTACCGAAGAGTGGTATGACGGCCTGTTTGGTCTGGATACGGCGGAAACCATGAATGACGCCTTTTGGGCGGATATTCTGCAGGTACGCAGTGAAGTGAATAAGGCGATCGAGCAGGCGCGTAACGACAAGCGTATCGGCGGTTCGCTGGAAGCCTCCGTCACGCTGTACGCCGACTCCGACCTGGCCGGTAAGCTTAATCGGCTGCATCAGGAGCTGCATTTCGCCCTGCTGACCTCGAAAGCCCGGGTCGAGGGGTATGAAAACGCGTCGGTTGACGCGCAGGCTACGGAACTACCCGGATTGAAAATTGCCTTAAGCAAGGCGGAAGGGCATAAGTGTCCGCGCTGCTGGCATTATGAGTCGGATATCGGCAGCAACCCCGATCATCCCGACATTTGCGGTCGCTGCGCGACCAACGTCGGCGGCAAAGGCGAAGAGCGTAAATTTGTCTGATGAATAAATCGATCTGTTCGAGTGGATTGCGCTGGCTGTGGCTGGCGCTGGCGGTTCTGGTTGTCGACCTCGGCAGCAAGCAGTGGATTTTAGCCCACTTTGCGCTGGGGGATACGCAGCCGCTGGTTCCCTATCTAAACCTGCACTATGCGCGCAATTATGGCGCGGCGTTCAGTTTTCTGGCGGACAAGGGCGGCTGGCAGCGCTGGTTTTTTGCCGGTATCGCCATCGCCATCGTTATCGCCCTGCTGGTGATGATGTATCGCGGCAGCGCGCGGCAGAAGCTGAATAATATCGCCTATGCGCTGATTATCGGCGGCGCGTTGGGCAACCTGTTTGACCGGATGTGGCATGGTTTTGTCGTGGACTTTATCGACTTCTATGTCGGTAGCTGGCATTTCGCCACCTTCAATCTGGCGGACAGCGCTATCTGTATCGGCGCCGCGCTGATTGTGCTGGAAGGCTTTTTCAACACCCATGATGACGCGGTCAAGCAAAAGGGTCACTGATGTCTGAGACTGTACAGAGCAACAGCGCTGTGCTGGTGCATTTTATCCTGACGCTGGAGGATGGTTCCGCGGCGGAGTCTACCCGCGAAAGCGGCAAACCCGCGCTGTTCCGCTTGGGCGACGGCAGCCTGTCCGCCGAACTGGAACGGCATCTGCTGGGATTAAGGCGGGGTGAGAAACGCAAGTTCACGCTGGCGCCGGAGTCCGCTTTCGGCGCCGCAAACCCCGACCTGATCCAGTTTTTCCTGCGTCGCGACTTTGCCGAGACCGGCATGCCGGACGTGGGGACCATCATGCTGTTCAGCGGCATGGGCGGCAACGATATGCCGGGGATCATCCGTGAGGTGACGGAAGAGTCCGTCACCGTGGATTTCAACCATCCGCTGGCCGGCCGCTCGGTTACCTTTGATATGGAAGTCGTGGATATCGACCCCTCTCGGCAGGAGGTTCCCCATGCAAATCTTGCTGGCTAATCCCCGTGGCTTTTGCGCCGGGGTTGATCGCGCCATCAGTATCGTCGAACGGGCGCTGGAGATCTACGGCACCCCAATCTACGTGCGTCATGAAGTGGTGCATAACCGCTATGTGGTTAACGGGCTGCGTGAGCGCGGCGCGATATTTATCGAACAGATCGGGGATGTGCCGGACGGCTCGATCCTGATTTTCTCGGCGCACGGCGTTTCGCAAGCGGTGCGCGCCGAGGCCAAAAATCGCGATCTGACCGTCTTTGACGCCACCTGTCCGCTGGTGACCAAGGTGCATATGGAAGTGGCGAGGGCCAGCCGCAAAGGCGTGGAGGCGATCCTGATCGGCCACGCCGGCCACCCGGAGGTCGAAGGCACCATGGGGCAGTACAGTAACGCGCGCGGCGGCATGTATCTGGTGGAGTCGCCCGAGGATGTCTGGCGCTTGCAGGTGAAGGACGAAAACAACCTCTGCTTTATGACGCAAACCACGCTGTCGGTTGATGATACCTCCGCGGTGATCGATGCGCTGCGCGAACGCTTTCCGCGCATTATCGGCCCGCGCAAAGATGATATTTGCTACGCCACCACCAATCGTCAGGAGGCGGTGCGCAATCTGGCGACTGAAGCCGACGTGGTGCTGGTGGTCGGCTCCAGGAACTCCTCCAATTCCAATCGTCTGGCCGAACTGGCGCAGCGCGCGGGAAAAGCGGCTTATCTGATTGATGCCGCCGCGGACATTCAGGAAAGCTGGCTGAGCGGCATTACCCGCGTCGGGGTGACCGCCGGGGCGTCGGCGCCGGATATCCTGGTGCAGCAGGTCATCGAGCGCTTGCAGGCCCTGGGCGGAGAGATTGCCGTGGAAATGCAGGGGCGCGAAGAGAATATCGTCTTTGAAGTGCCCAAAGAGCTGCGCGTTGAAGTCAAGCTAATCGATTAACATTGATGGCGGCGGGAGCGCGTTTTCGCTTCGCCGCCTCTTCCTCCATTCTCCCCGAATAAACCCGACCGCCGGTTAATTATCGGATAAAATGCATATTTATGCGCTGTCGCGCTTAATGTGGCGGCGTAAGCGCTGGCTGCGGACAGGCTTTACGCGTTAACCTCTCTGCGCGCACAATTTTCTTATCCGCCTATTAAATCCGCTGGCGATAGGGCTTCACGCCCGTTAACCTAGCGTTATTTCATGAAGAAATCAGCAAAGAGAGAGACATTATGCAGGATTCATCAATCATCCGTATCGCCGTTGCCGGTGCCGGCGGTCGTATGGGGCGTCAGCTTATTGCGGCCGTTGAGCAGGCGGAGGGCGCGATATTGGGCGCCGCGCTGGAGCGTCCGGGATCGTCGCTGGTAGGGGTTGACGCCGGCGAACTGGCCGGGCTGGGCAAAACCGGCGTGGCGGTGAGCGACAGCCTGGAAGCCGTGCGTGACGACTTCGATATCTTAATCGATTTTACCCGTCCTGAAGGCACGCTGGCCTATCTGGCGTTTTGTCGTCAGCACCATAAGGGCATGATTATCGGCACCACCGGCTTTGATGAGCAGGGAAAAGCGGCTATTCGCGACGCCGCGCGGGAGATAGGCATTGTTTTCGCCGCTAACTTCAGCGTGGGCGTGAATGTGATGCTCAAGCTGCTGGAAAAAGCCGCCAAGGTGATGGGCGATTATAGCGATATCGAAATTATTGAGGCCCACCACCGCCATAAAGTGGATGCGCCTTCAGGAACGGCGCTGGCGATGGGCGAGGCGATTGCCGGTGCGCTGGGGCGCGATCTGAAAACCTGCGCCGTTTATGCCCGCGAAGGCTATACCGGCGAGCGCGATCCGCAAAGCATTGGTTTTGCCACCGTGCGGGCGGGCGATATCGTCGGCGAGCACACGGCGATGTTTGCCGATATCGGCGAGCGCGTGGAGATTACCCACAAGGCTTCCAGCCGTATGACCTTTGCCAATGGCGCGGTAAGGGCGGCAATCTGGGTGAAATCCAGAAAAGAGGGGCTTTTCGATATGCGCGACGTGCTTGGTTTGGATGATTTGTAAAAGATAAGTGTAAATAAAATAAATATAACCCAATGATAAAAGTGGCGATTTTATGTCGTTGCTTTTATTTTTGCGGTTTTATTTTGTCTTATTGGTTGATTTTGTTATTTATCTCGATTTTGTTGTTTTTCAGGCCCGTTTTTTTATTCTGAAGCAGCAAAACGGAGCCTGTTGAGTGATTTTTACCTTTATTTTAACCATCTGGGGTGGCAATCGTTTACTTTCCTTAGTTAACCTGTGTTTTTACGGCGGTGGGCCGGCATTTATGCCATAAGCTATATAAATAAGGGAAAAAGTGCGGTTGAAGTGGACAATTTAGCCGGCCATCATTAAAATGCGCCCAATTTGCCAAAAATTTACCTCGCAGGTGGTTTTTGCGTTGATTTAGATCGATTAATCTGAATTAATATGCAAATAACATGATTTTTTATTCCTTGGAGGGTGTTTTGATTAAGTCAGCGCTATTGGTTCTGGAAGACGGAACCCAATTCCATGGCCGGGCCATCGGGGCGGAAGGCTCGGCAGTGGGAGAAGTGGTCTTCAATACGTCGATGACCGGATATCAAGAAATCCTTACCGATCCATCCTATTCCCGCCAAATCGTGACTCTCACTTATCCCCATATCGGTAATGTCGGTGCCAACGACGCCGACGAAGAATCGCCAGCCATACAGGCCCAGGGGCTGGTTATTCGAGACCTGCCGCTGATTGCCAGTAACTACCGCAGCGAAGAGAGCCTGTCCGACTACCTCAAACGCCATAACATCGTCGCCATCGCCGATATCGATACCCGTAAGCTGACCCGCCTGCTGCGCGAGAAAGGCGCCCAGAGCGGCTGTATTATCGCCGGCGACGCGCCGGACGCCGCGCTGGCGTTGGAAAAAGCCCGGGCGTTTCCGGGGCTGAAGGGCATGGATCTGGCGAAAGAGGTCACCACGGCGGAAAGCTATGGCTGGACGCAGGGCAGCTGGACGCTGGAAGGCGGGCTGCCGGCGGCGAAAGCGCAGAGCGAACTGCCTTACCATGTAGTGGCTTACGACTACGGCGTGAAGCGCAACATTCTGCGCCTGCTGGTGGACAGAGGCTGCCGCCTGACGGTGGTGCCGGCGCAGACCCCGGCGGAGGAGGTGTTGAAACTGGATCCGGACGGCATCTTCCTGTCGAACGGCCCGGGCGACCCGCAGCCTTGCGACTACGCCATTCGGGCGATTAAAGCCTTTCTGGACACTGATATTCCGGTATTCGGCATCTGCCTCGGCCACCAGTTGCTGGCGCTGGCGAGCGGGGCGAAGACGGTCAAAATGAAGCTTGGCCACCACGGCGGCAATCACCCGGTAAAAGATCTGGATAATAATCGCGTGATGATCACCGCTCAGAACCACGGTTTTGCGGTGGATGAAAACGATCTGCCCGCCACTCTACGGGTGACGCACAAATCGCTGTTCGACCACACGGTGCAGGGGATTCACCGCACCGACAAGGCGGCGTTCAGTTTTCAGGGGCACCCGGAAGCCAGCCCCGGCCCGCACGATGCGGCGCCGTTTTTCGACCACTTTATTGAATTGATCAAGACTTACCGTTCTTCAGCCGAATAATCAGGAGCGAGAAAATGCCAAAACGTACAGATATTAAAAGCATCCTGATTCTGGGCGCCGGTCCGATCGTTATCGGCCAGGCGTGCGAATTCGACTACTCCGGGGCGCAGGCCTGCAAAGCGCTGCGCGAAGAGGGCTACCGCGTCATTCTGGTGAACTCCAACCCGGCCACCATTATGACCGACCCGGAAATGGCCGACGCCACCTACATCGAGCCGATTCACTGGGAAGTGGTACGCAAAATCATCGAGAAAGAGCGCCCGGACGCGGTGCTGCCGACCATGGGCGGCCAGACGGCGCTGAACTGCGCGCTGGAGCTGGAGAGTCAGGGCGTGCTGGCCGAATTCGGCGTCACCATGATCGGCGCCACCGCCGATGCGATTGATAAGGCCGAAGATCGCCGCCGCTTTGACGTGGCGATGAAGAAAATCGGCCTGGATACCGCCCGTTCCGGTATCGCGCACAATATGGAAGAGGCGCTGGCGGTGGCGGCCGAGGTTGGTTTCCCATGCATTATCCGTCCCTCCTTTACCATGGGCGGCTCCGGCGGCGGCATCGCCTATAACCGCGAAGAGTTTGAAGAGATCTGCGAGCGCGGCCTGGATCTGTCGCCCACCAAAGAGTTGCTGATCGACGAATCGCTGATTGGCTGGAAAGAGTATGAAATGGAGGTGGTGCGCGATAAGAACGACAACTGCATCATCGTCTGCTCCATTGAAAACTTCGACGCCATGGGGATCCATACCGGCGACTCCATCACCGTTGCGCCGGCGCAAACCCTGACCGACAAAGAGTATCAAATCATGCGTAACGCCTCGATGGCGGTGCTGCGCGAGATCGGGGTGGAAACCGGCGGTTCGAACGTCCAGTTCGCGGTCAACCCGAAAAACGGCCGCCTGATCGTGATTGAGATGAATCCGCGGGTGTCGCGCTCCTCCGCGCTGGCATCCAAGGCCACCGGCTTCCCGATTGCGAAAATCGCCGCCAAGCTGGCGGTGGGCTACACGCTTGACGAACTGATGAACGACATTACCGGCGGCCGTACGCCGGCCTCCTTTGAACCCTCCATCGACTATGTGGTTACCAAGATCCCGCGCTTCAACTTCGAGAAGTTCGCCGGCGCCAACGACCGCCTGACCACGCAGATGAAATCGGTGGGGGAAGTGATGGCGATCGGCCGCACGCAGCAGGAATCGTTGCAGAAAGCGCTGCGCGGCCTGGAAGTCGGGGCGAACGGATTCGACCCGAAAGTCGATCTGGACGATCCGCAGGCGTTGACCCAAATCCGCCGCGAGCTGAAGGATGCGGGGGCCGAGCGTATCTGGTATATCGCCGACGCTTTCCGCGCCGGCATGTCCGTCGACGGCGTATTCAACCTGACCAATATCGACCGCTGGTTCCTGGTGCAGATTGAAGAGCTGGTGCGTCTGGAAGAGCAGGTGGCGGAAAAAGGCGTGAACGCGCTGGACGCCGACTTCCTGCGCCAGCTGAAGCGTAAAGGCTTTGCCGATGCGCGTCTGGCCGCGCTGGCCGGGGTGGCGGAAAGCGAAATACGCAAGCTGCGCGACGGGTTCGACCTGCACCCGGTGTATAAGCGCGTCGATACCTGCGCGGCGGAGTTCGCCACCGACACCGCGTACATGTATTCCACCTATGAGGAGGAGTGCGAAGCCAATCCGCATCAGGACCGCGACAAAATCATGGTGCTGGGCGGCGGGCCGAACCGTATCGGTCAGGGCATCGAGTTCGACTACTGCTGCGTTCATGCGTCGCTGGCGCTGCGCGAAGACGGTTATGAAACCATTATGGTCAACTGTAACCCGGAAACCGTCTCGACCGACTACGACACCTCCGACCGTCTGTACTTTGAGCCGGTGACGCTGGAGGACGTGCTGGAAATCGTGCGTATCGAGCAGCCTAAAGGGGTTATCGTGCAATACGGCGGCCAGACGCCGTTGAAGCTGGCGCGGGCGCTTGAAGCCGCCGGCGTGCCGGTTATCGGCACCAGCCCGGATGCCATCGACCGCGCCGAAGACCGTGAGCGTTTCCAGCAGGCGGTAGACCGTCTGAACCTGAAACAGCCGGCCAACGCCACGGTGACGGCGATTGAGCAGGCGGTGGAAAAGGCGCGCTATATCGGCTATCCGCTGGTGGTGCGTCCCTCCTATGTGCTCGGCGGCCGGGCGATGGAGATCGTCTACGACGAAATCGATCTGCGTCGCTACTTCCAGAATGCGGTGGTGGTGTCCAACGATGCGCCGGTGCTGCTGGACCGCTTCCTGGACGACGCCATTGAAGTGGACGTGGACGCCATCTGTGACGGCGAGCGGGTGCTGATCGGCGGCATTATGGAGCACATCGAGCAGGCGGGCGTTCACTCCGGCGACTCGGCCTGTTCGTTGCCGGCCTATACGCTGAGCAAGGAAATTCAGGACGTGATGCGCCGGCAGGTAGAGAAACTGGCGTTTGAGCTGGGGGTTCGCGGCCTGATGAACGTGCAGTTCGCCGTCAAAAACAACGAAGTCTATCTGATTGAAGTCAACCCGCGGGCGGCGCGTACCGTTCCGTTTGTTTCCAAGGCGACCGGCGTGCCGCTGGCGAAAGTCGCGGCGCGGGTGATGGTGGGCCAGACGCTGGCGCAGCAGGGGGTGACGCAAGAAGTGATCCCGCCTTATTACTCGGTGAAAGAGGTGGTGCTGCCGTTTAACAAATTCCCCGGCGTCGACCCGATTCTGGGGCCGGAAATGCGCTCCACCGGCGAGGTGATGGGCGTGGGCCGCACCTTCGCCGAAGCCTTCGCCAAAGCCATGCTGGGCAGCAACTCGCAGATGAAGAAATCCGGCCGGGCGCTGTTGTCGGTGCGTGAAGGCGACAAGGCCCGGGTGGTGGATCTGGCGGCGAAACTGCTTAAGCACGGCTTTGAGCTGGATGCGACGCACGGCACGGCCATTGAGCTGGGTGAAGCGGGGATTAATCCTCGTCTGGTGAACAAGGTGCATGAAGGGCGCCCGCACATTCAGGATCGCATTAAAAACGGCGAGTACGCCTATATCGTCAACACCACGGCGGGGCGCCAGGCGATTGAGGATTCCAAGCTGATCCGCCGCAGCGCGCTGCAATACAAGGTACATTACGATACTACCATGAACGGCGGGTTCGCCACGGCGATGTCGTTAAACGCCGATCCCACCGAGAGAGTGATCTCGGTACAGGAAATGCATGCCCTGGTGAAAGGCTGATTCCTTCCCGACCGGCAAAGCCGGCGTTGGCGACCAACGCCGGCTTTTTTTAGGCCGCCGAACTACGCTTTATCACCGTTCCCGCTTTATTCCTGCTTCCTCGCCGTAACCCCTTTGAATTTCTTCCTTTTTGGCGGTTTATTGCCGTCTTTTAGGGAAATATCCAGATAATCGTCTATCCTTAAGCGTATTGTTTGAAGTTTTATGCGGTAAACAAGATAAGAGGTGAGTATGAGTGTTAACCAGCAGAATCCAAGCTTAACCAAAGACGCGTCATCCCCATTAACCGGTAAAAATCCGACCGAGGCGTACCCCAAACCGCCTTTTGACGATCAGCCCCAGACGCCGCCGGGATTGGCCGGCAAAATGAAACCCGTTCCCGATCATGGCGAAAAAAGCTACCGCGGCAGCGGGCGTCTTTCCGGCCGCAAGGCGTTGATCACCGGCGGCGATTCGGGGATCGGGCGTGCCGTCGCCATCGCTTACGCCCGGGAAGGGGCGGACGTGGCGATTAACTATCTGCCGGAAGAAGAATCCGACGCGCGGGAAGTGATTGCGCTGATTCGCGCCGCAGGGCGCACCGCCGTCGCCATCCCCGGCGATATCCGCACGGAGGAGTTCTGCCGGCGCCTGGTCAAGGAAGCGGTAGAAAAACTGGGCGGGTTGGATATTCTGGTTAACAATGCCGGACGTCAGCAATACAACGAGTCCATTGAGGAACTGACCACGGAAGCCTTTGACGCGACCTTTAAGACCAACGTCTATGCGCCGTTCTGGATTTCGAAAGCCGCGCTGGCGCATTTGCCGGCGGGCTCCGTCATCATTAACACCTCGTCGGTGCAGGCGTTTATCCCCAGCCCGATCCTGTTGGATTACGCCCAGACCAAAGCCTGTAATGTGGCGTTCACCAAAGCGCTGGCTAAGCAACTGGGGCCGAAGGGTATTCGCGTCAACGCGGTGGCGCCGGGTCCCTATTGGACGCCTTTACAGCCGAGCGGCGGCCAGCCGGCGGAAAAAGTGAGGGAGTTTGGCGGCGATAGTCCGTTGGGCCGCCCCGGTCAGCCGGCGGAGATTGCGCCGCTGTATGTGACGCTGGCCTCGGCGGAAAGCAGCTATGCCTCCGGTCAGGTATGGTGTTCCGACGGCGGGACGGGAACCCTCTGAGCCGAATAAAAGGCCCGCTCGGCGCGCCCATTAACGACCCCCTCCCGGCCTCCCCCTTGTCAGGGGGAGGAGCCAGCGTTTTTACTCCCTCTTCCTTGTCAGGGGGAGGAGCGTGCTCCCTCCCCTGCGAAGGGGAGGGTTGGGGTGGGGTTAAACTGCCCCGCTCGGCGGGCCAAACGTAAAACCGCTGTTAACCCAGCGCCACCTTGATACCGAGCGCGATCAACACCGTACCCAGCACTTTATCCACCAGCTTTTGCGCTTTTTCCAGCACGCGGCGTACCGGCCCGCTCTGAAAAATAACCACCAGCAGCGGCCACCAGACTGCGGCCAGAACCCAGATAATCATGGCATACCACAGTTTCTCGCCGACGCCGGAGTCGACGCTCAGCACCTGGGTAAACATCGCCAGAAAGAACAGCGTGGCCTTCGGGTTCAGCAGATTGCATAAGTAGCCCTGCAAAAAGGCTTTCTTCATGCTGACCCGCTGTTTCGTTAAATCCGCGAGATTCATTTTACTCCCGCCGCGGGACAGCAGCGCCTGAACGCCGACCCAGATCAGATAAGCGGCCCCGGCGTATTTCAGTAAATTGAACAGCCATGGGGTGGTGGTGATAACCACCGCCAGTCCCGCCACGCAGTACGCCATATGGGTCGCTACGCCGCAGATCACGCCTAATGACGTCATCAGCGCCGCGGCTCGCGGATAGCGGGCCGCATTTTTGATCACCAGAAAAAAATCAGGGCCGGGCGAAAGCATGCCCAGCGCGGCAATGGTGGCGACAAACAGCGACGTTTCCAGCATGATGTAGTCCAGGTGGTTCCAGGTGGCGGAAATAAGAAATAAAAACAGGATAGAATAATAGCGCCGGAGCAATTAATTCGCATCACCATTATTGGCTATTGCCCGGTAATATGTTAACAAGTCTCCTTGCTTTGTTCGGGGTTATTTCTGTGGGTCGGGATCGGGATATAAAACATGGTCGATGAAACGTCACGGCAAAGGGAGATTACCCGGCTGTGCATTCAGTGCGCGCTGTTGCTGTTGCAGCACGGCGCGGAAAGTACGGTTGTGGAGCAGTTGCCCGCCAGGCTTGGCGTGGCGTTGGGCGTTGATAGCGTCGAGAGTTCGATCTCGGCGAACGCCATCGTCCTGACCACCATCCAAGGGGGGCATTGCCTGACGTCCACGCGCAAGAATGTCGATCGCGGCATCAATATGCATGTGGTTACCGAGGTGCAGCACACGGTGATTATGGCCGAGCATAGATTGCTGGATGTGGCCGGGGTGGAGAAACGTTTTGCCCATATCAAGCCGCTGCGCTATCCGCGCTGGCTGATGGTGTCCATCGTGGCGCTGTCCTGCGCCTGCTTCAGCCGGCTGAACGGCGGCGGGTGGGATGCCTCGGTGGTGACGCTGATCGCCAGCGGCCTGGCGATGTATGTGCGCCAGCTGTTCACCGCCCGCCACCTTAATCCGCTGATTAACTTTTGTATTACCGCATTCGTGGCGACGTCCGCCTCGGGGCTATTGATGAAGCTGCCCGTTTTCCAGCACACCTCAACCGTGGCGATGGCGGCCAGCGTGCTGCTGCTGGTTCCCGGTTTTCCGCTGATCAACGCGGTGGCCGATATGTTTAAAGGACACGTCAATACGGGACTGGCCCGTTGGACGGTAGCCAGCCTGCTGACGCTGTCCACCTGCATTGGCGTGGTGATGGCGCTGGCGATGTGGGGATTACGCGGATGGGCTTAACGCTGTTGTGGGAGCTGTTACTGGATATGGCGCTGGCGGCGGTGCCGGCGTTGGGCTTCGCCATGGTGTTCAACGTGCCCGTCAGGGCGTTGCGCTACTGCGCGGCGCTGGGGGCGCTGGGACACGGCGTGCGCTTTATCGCCATGCATTTCGGTTTGAACATCGAATGGGCCTCGTTTCTGGCGGCGATTACCATCGGCATCCTCGGCATTCGCTGGTCGCGCTGGCTGTTGGCGCACCCCAAGGTGTTTACCGTCGCCGCGGTGATTCCCATGTTCCCGGGGATTTCGGCCTATACCGCGATGATTTCCGTGGTGGAGCTGTCGCACCTTGGCTACAGCGAAGAATTGATGAGCGTAATGATCACCAATTTCCTTAAGGCCAGCTTTATCGTCGGGGCGTTGTCCATCGGCCTGTCGCTGCCGGGAATATGGCTGTACCGTAAGCGCCCCAGCGTCTAAATATATTGCTATACCCTATAGATTTCGAGATGCAGGAAGGCGGCAACCGAGTGATTCCCCAAGAGCTTACTTAAGTAAGTGACTGGGGTGACTGACAAATCTGCCTGGAGCAGATTTGAACGCTGCTTGCAGCGGCCCCAACGGGGCGAGGCCCACGGATGGGCCGAGTAATGCAGCCAACGCACCTGCAACTTGAAAGATGACGGGTATATAAGAGGTATCCATATCGACGAGTGGGGGAGCTTTCCGTATAGTGTCAGCAATTTTCTGACCTATAGGGTTTCACCATGGTTATTAGTTTGATTGCCGCATTGGCTGTGGATCGTGTTATCGGTATGGAGAACGCCATGCCGTGGCATTTACCGGCGGATTTGGCGTGGTTTAAACGAAATACGGTAGATAAGCCGATCGTGATGGGGCGCAATACCTTCCGCTCTATCGGTCAGCCATTGCCGGGCAGGCTTAATATTGTGGTCAGCAATCATCCCGGCGATGACGAGCGGGTGACCTGGGTTTCCTCCCTGGACGAGGCGCTGGCCGCCGCCGGCGATGCGCCAGAAGTGATGGTGATCGGCGGCGGGAGTATCTACCGGCAGATGTTGCCCAGGGCTGACCGGCTGTATCTGACCCATATCGATGCGGAAGTCGAAGGCGATACGCATTTTCCGGATTATGAGCCCGATGAGTGGTCGTCCACGTTCAGCGAGTTTCATGATGCGGATGAGCGTAATTCTCACAGCTACTGTTTCGAGATTCTGGAGAGAAACTGATTCTTTGGTCCAGGGCGCAGACGGCGCGCCCTGGTCGTTATTGCGGACGGATTACTCGGCATTGCCCGTATCCGGGCGCGACAGCGATTTCTGTCTGAAGTAGCGCTTGTCTTCCCAGCGCAGCATGGTCAGCTCTCCGCCCCAGCAGCAGCCGGTATCCAGCGCGTAGATATTCTCCGGCGTGCCTTTCCCTTCCAGCGACGCCCAGTGCCCGAAAGCGATGGCGTACGCCGGGGCGATCCGGCTCGGTAATTCGAACCACGGCTTCAGCAATGACGGCGCCTGCGTCGGCGGCTCCTTGCAGATCATATCCAGTTGACCGCCCGCGAAGCAGTAGCGCATACGGGTCAATACGTTGGTGCTGAAACGCAGGCGGGGCAGGCCGCTAAGCTCCGGGCTCCAGTGATTCGGCATGTCGCCGTACATCGCGTCGAGAAACAGGGGGTAGCTATCGCTGCCCAGCATGGATTCCACTTCCCGGGCGCACATTTGCGCGGTTGCCAGATCCCACTGCGGCGTAATGCCGGCGTGCGCCATCACCAGCTTTAAATCTTCATCAACCTGCAACAGCGGCTGGCGGCGCAGCCAGTTAATCAGCTCATCGGCGTCCGGCGCTTCCAGCAGGGCGTTGAGCCGGTCTTTGGGCTTATTGCGGCTGATCCCCGCGTAGACTGCCAGTAAATGCAGATCGTGATTGCCTAAAACCATGCGGACCGCGCTGCCGAGCGAGCGGACAAAACGCAGCACCTGAAGCGAATCCGGACCGCGCGCCACCAGATCGCCGGTCAGCCATAGGGTATCCTGTCGTGGATGGAAGGATACCTGCGCCAATAGCGCCTCAAGTTCCGCTAAACAGCCGTGAACATCGCCAATCAAATAAGTAGACATAATTAATGTATCAATGAGGGAATAGCCAGACGGAATACGGGAATAGCGACCTGAAAAGCGTTGCCCAGATGATCGATCATCTGGTAGTGCCCTTCCATGGTGCCTAACGGGGTTTCCAGCACCGTGCCGCTGGTGTACTGAAATTCACCGCCGGGAGGTATCACCGGCTGCTCGCCGACGACGCCTTCGCCCTGGACCTCGGTCTGATGACCGTTGGCATTGGTAATCAGCCAGTAGCGGCCGAGAAGACGTACCTCATGCCGCCCCAGATTGCGCACCGTGATGGTATAAGCGAAGACGAAACGTTCTTCATCAGGCAGTGACTGAGACTCGACGTAAAAGCTCTGAACCTGTACACAAACACGGGGCGCATTAATCATCACGAACAACTCCAGTTATTCCGGCGCGGCAGGATGCTCGGTCAGCCAGTTCGCCAGGCGGCAGTATTGCTCCACCGTCACGTTTTCGGCCCGACAGGTCGGGTCGATGCCCAGCTCCGTCAGCAGTGGCGGCGTAAAGATATTACCCAGGCTGTTGCGCAGCGTTTTACGCCGCTGATTAAACGCCGCGGTGGTAATCCTGCTCAACGTACGGATGTCGTTCACCGGATACGGAACCTGCGCGTAAGGAACCAGACGGACCACGGCGGAATCGACTTTCGGCGCCGGTTTAAACGCCGTGGGCGGCACTTCCAGCACCGGGATTATCTGACAGTAATACTGGGCCATCACGCTTAAACGGCCGTAGGCTTTACTGTCGGGACCGGCGACCAGACGGTTGACCACTTCCTTCTGCAACATAAAGTGCATGTCGCGGATAGCCTGAGTATAGCTGAACAGGTGGAACATTAACGGCGTGGAGATATTATACGGCAGATTGCCGAACACCCGCAGCGGCTGTCCGGCCTGCTCGGCCAGCGCGGAGAAATCCACCGTCATGGCGTCCTGCTGAATAATGGTCAGCTTATCTTTCAGCGTGGGATGGGTTTCCAGCCGCGCCGCCAGATCGCGATCCAGCTCGATGACGGTAAAGCGATCCATCCGCTCGCCGACCGGCGCGGTGAGCGCGCCGAGTCCGGGGCCGATCTCGACGATGGCCTGACCGGGCTGCGGATAAATGGCGGAAACAATGCTGTCGATCACAAAACGATCGCTTAAAAAGTTTTGCCCAAAGCGTTTACGGGCGAAGTGGCCTTGGTGTACTCGATTATTCATTAATATGCGTTGTCATTTTAATGGCAAGGTTTAATGCCGTGATAAAGCTGCCGGGATCGGCGCTGCCGCTGGCGGCTAGCTCCAGCGCCGTGCCGTGGTCGACCGAGGTGCGGATAAACGGCAGCCCCAGCGTGATATTCACCGCGCGGCCGAATCCCTGATATTTCAGCACCGGCAGGCCCTGATCGTGATACATCGCCAGCACCGCGTCCGCATGTTGCAGATACTTCGGCTGAAACAGCGTATCCGCGGGCAACGGACCGATAAGGGAGATGCCCTGCCGGCGCAGTTCATCCAGCGCGGGGATGATGACGTCCAGCTCTTCACGGCCCATATGGCCGCCTTCCCCGGCGTGGGGATTCAGGCCGCAAACGTAGATTTGCGGCCGTTCGATGCCGAATTTGCTCTGTAAATCATGATGCAGAATGGTGACGACTTCATGCAGGCTCTGCCGGGTAATGGCGGCAGAGACGTCGGCGAGCGGCAGATGCGTGGTGGCTAACGCGACGCGTAATTCTTCGGTCGCCAGCATCATTACCACGCGTTTGCAGCGGCTGCGAGCGGCGAAAAATTCGGTATGTCCGCTGAACGGCACCCCGGCGTCGTTAATAATACCTTTGTGGACCGGCCCGGTGATCAGGGCGGCGAATTCGCCGTTCAGGCAGCCGTCGCAGGCGCGCGCCAGCGTCTCGACCACGTAGGCGCTGTTGCTGACGTTAAGCCGGCCGGCCACCACGGTCGCCGGGGCGGGGAGCGCCAGCAGCGTCAGGGTTCCCCCCTGCTGCGGCCGGGCGGGCGTCCCGGGCTGGTAATGCCGCAGGGTCAGCGGCAAGTGCAGTTGCAGCGCCCGGCTCATCAGCAGGTCGGGGTCGGCGCACACCACCAGCTCGACCGGCCACGGCCGCTGCGCCAGCGCAATAACCAGGTCGGGACCGATCCCGGCGGGTTCGCCGGGAGTGATCGCCACGCGTGGCGTATCGTTGCTGCCGTGCATCAGTTGTCCGCGTCGTTGACGATTTTAACGTAAGCCGCCGCGCGCTGTTCCTGCATCCAGGTTTGCGCCTCTTCGGCGAATTTGCGGTTGAAAATCATGCGGTAGGCGCGCTCTTTCTGCGCCGCGTCGGTTTTATCCACCTGGCGGGTATCCAGCAGCTGAATCAGATGCCAGCCGAAGGCGGAGTGGACCGGCTGGCTGATTTCGCCTTTGCGCAATTTCAGCAGCGCATCGCGGAACGCCGGATCGTACATATCCGGGGACGCCCAGCCCAGATCGCCGCCCTGATTGGCCGAACCGGGATCCTGCGACAGCAGTTTCGCCTGCGTGGCGAAGTCGGTGCCGCCGTTTTTAATCTGCTGGGCGACCTCTTCCAGCTTCGCCTGCGCCTGGCTGTCGGTCATCACCACCGAAGGCCGCAGCAGAATATGGCGGGCATGGGTTTCGGTGACCGACACGGTTTTATCGCTGCCGCGCAGATCGTTAACCCGCAGAATATGGAAGCCGACGCCGGAACGGATAGGGCCGACTATCTGCCCTTTCTGCGCCTGCGTCAGCCGTTCGGCGAACAGGGTCGGGATCTCCTGCAGCTTGCCCCATCCCATTTGGCCGCCTTGCAGCGCCTGGGAGTCGGCGGAGTAGCTGATGGCGAGTTTGGCGAAATCCGCCCCTTCGTTGATTTGCTTCACCAGGGAGCCGGCCAGATTTTCAGCTTCATCAACCTGCTGCTGGCTGGGGTTTTCCGGTAACGGAATAAGGATATGGCTCAAATTGAGTTCGGTATCTTCCCCGGTCTGGTTGGCGATCTGTTTGGCCAGCGCATCCACTTCCTGCGGCAGCACGCTGACGCGGCGGCGAACTTCGTTATTGCGCACCTCGGCGATCAGCATCTCTTTACGAATCTGGCTGCGGTAGGTGTTGTAGTTAAGACCTTCATAAGCCAGCTGGCTTTTTAACTGATCGAGCGAGATACGGTTCTGGGCGGCGATGTTGGCGATAGCCTGATCCAACTGCTGATCCGTAATCTGGATACCCATTTTCTGCGCCATCTGCAGGACGATGTTATCCATGATCAGACGGTCGATAATCTGATGGCGCAGGGTGGCGTCATCCGGCAATTGCTGGCCCGCCTGCTGGGCATTCAGTTTCACCGACTGTAAAAGGCCGTTGACGTCGCTTTCCAATACGACGCTGTTATCAACCACTGCTGCAACTTTATCAACCACTTGTGGTGCTGCGAACGCGGTAGAAGCACTTAGTGCCACTCCGAGAATAAGCGTTCTCCAGTTATTCATACCTTTCCCATTTATCTCATCCGCAAGGCGGGTTAAAAGTTTCGTTGATACAGCCTGCTCGCCCATTTATACCGGCTGGCGGCGCGATAGCGTCAAAATGCGCGCTGGTAGGGCAAAATACCCGACCGCAGCATTTTTTCGGAGCCCAGACTGTAATTATTGCTTAAACCACGTAATTCGATATTAAACGACACCTTATTATCATACACGCTGCCGTTGCTCTCCCAGTCGGTGATTTTGCGTTCATACCCGACGCTGACGGCCCAGCAGCAGGTGTTGTACTGCACCCCAATCAACTGGCTGGCAGGCTGATTGGCCTTGGTATCATAGTAGTAAGCCCCCACCACGGCCCACTGGTCGACGATCGGCCAACTGGCGGTAACGCCTACCTGCGAAATGCCCTGTTGGAAACCGGGGTTCTGCACATTCGGCAGCATGGCCTGAATGTACTCCGGGCTGGCGTAGCGATAGTTCAACTGTACCAGACGTTCGGCGTCCTTGCGGTATTCCAGCACGGCGTCGCCCAGCGCCACTTCGTTGAGGCGGGCGTCGTACTGCAATCCGCCGCGCATGCCCCAGTTATCGTCAACCTTCAGATAGGCGTCGCCGGCCCATACCATGCTGCCGTTATCATCGCTTTGATCGAGCGACATATTGCCATCGCCGGTACGCGGACGATCAAAGTAATAGATTTGACCCACGGAGGCATTAAAACGTTCAACCAGTTCGTCATCATAAATACGCGATGTTACCCCGGTCGCCAACTGGTTGGCCGAAGCGATACGGTCCAGGCCGCTGTAGCTGCGGTCGCGGAACAGCCCGGAGTAGTCGGCCTGCAGCAGCGTTGAATCATAGGTATGGATGTCGCTTTGGTTGCGATAAGGCACATACAGGTATTGCGCCCGCGGCTCCAGCGTTTGGGTATACCCTTGCGACCAGTCCATCTCGCGCTCGAAAACCATCTTGCCGTCTATCTTGTACTGCGGCATCACGCGGTTTACCCTGTCTTTCAGATTGTTCTTTGAGCTGTCGCTGACCGTCGGGTCGGCGCGGTAGCGATCGAGATTGTCCTGCTGGTAATGCGTCGCCAGCAGCTTGGCTTCGGTGTTCAGGCTGCCCCAGCGGTTGGTCAGCGGCAGGCTCAACGCCGGTGCGATATGCAGACGCGTGGCTTCCGGCCGGTTATCGTTCACGTTGGTGAATTTTACCGCCTGACCGTAAAGATGCAGATCGACCGGGCCGATATCATTCTGATAATAATTGATATCGAGCTGCGGTTCGGCACGGTAGACGTCCCGGCTGTTGGCGGTGGAAAATACCTGGAACTGTTTGGTGGAGAGCGTGGTATCCCAGTTTTGATTGGCGTAGCCCACGCTGAGTTTTTGGGAGACGTAGCCGTCGGTGGTTGAGCCGTATTCCGAGTCCAGATCGGTGAAATAGCGATCGTCGCTGACTTTGGTATAGTCGGAATTGAAACGCCAGACCTGATCCATCACGCCGTTGTGCCGCCAGTGAAACAGCCAGCGGGTGTCGTTATCGTCCAGCGGCGCGTCTTTGGCGTATTCATCGTCGCTGGGCAGCCAGTCGAACTGAATGGTGCCGGCGCCGGGGGCGGTCAGGTAACGGAATTCGTTCTGCCACTGCATGCCGCGTTTGGTTTGCAGATGCGGCGTGATGGTGGCGTCAAAATTGGGCGCGATATTCCAGTAGTATGGCGTCAGCAGCTCAAATCCGTTGCTGCTGCCGAATTTGGCATTGGGGATCAGGAAACCCGAGCGCCGCTTGTCGCCGATGGGCAATTGCAGGTAAGGGCTGTAGAAAACCGGTACGCCGCCAATCATAAAACGCGCGTTCCAGATTTCGGCAACCTGCTCTTCGCGGTCCTGAATCACTTCCGAACCGACGACGCTCCAGCTATTATCTCCCGGCAGGCAGGAGGTAAAGGTGCCGTTTTCCAAAATGGTGTAGCGATTATCGTCGCGCATTTTCATTTTGTCGGCGCTGCCGCGTCCCTGACGGCCGACCATCTGATAGTCGCCCTCATACACGTCGGTATCTTTGGTGTTGAGGTTCGACCAGGCCTTGGGACCTTGCAGAACGACCTGGTTATCGTCGTAACGCACATTGCCGGTGGCGGTAATGGTACGCGTGGGCGCGCCGTCCTGAGCGGCGGATGCAATCTGGTTGAGCTCCACCTGCTCGGCGGTCAGGACGCTGTTACCCTGCTCGATATTGACGTTACCGCTGAACAGGGCGCTGTCAGGGTAGTTGGCCGTGGTTTTGTCGGCCTGAATATTTACCGGCAAATCATTGGCATCGCCGGTGACCAGCGGCCTATTGTACGTAGGTACGCCCAGCATGCACTGTTCGGCGAGATCGGCCAGCGTTTGCTGGCTGTATAGCGCCGACCAGATCAGGGTGGCCAGCAGGGTTGGGAAACTTTTTTTCATACGCGGTATCAGGTGTTCCGTCATCAGAGGCATCATGCCGGCAAACGGTCAGAGACTATATCACTCGTCAGCGTTGCGCCAGTGTTAAATCCCCACTGTTTAATACGCGCTGCCGTTAGGTGCAAAGATAAATGACGGGTATGATAAAGCAATTTTTAACCGGCGGCATGAGGATTTGAGGAGTATATGCGGTATTGGGGAAAGTTGCTGGGGCTTATGCTGGGAATTATCTCTAGCGGCGGCATCTGGGGAATCATCACGGGACTGCTGATGGGGCACTGGCTTGACCGGGCCAGGGCATCGCGTCGCCGTGACTTTTTCTCCGCCCAAGCCACGCGCCAGTCGCTGTTTTTTCTCACCACTTTCCAGGCGATGGGCCACCTTACCAAATCCAAGGGACGGGTAACGGAGGCGGATATCCGAATCGCCACCAGGGTGATGGATCGCCTTGAGCTGTTCGGCGAGGCGAGAACCGCGGCGCAGCAGGCTTTTCGCGAAGGCAAGGCCAGCCATTTCCCGCTGCGGCTTAAGCTGCGCAAACTGCGCGACGCCTGCCTGGGTCGTTTCGATCTGATTAAGATGTTTCTGGAAATTCAGCTGCAGGTGGCGTTTGCCGATGGCGTGCTGCATCCGAATGAAAGACGCTTGCTGTACGTTATCGCCGACGAACTGGGCGTGACCCGCGAGCAGTTCGACTTTTTTCTGCGCAATATGGAAAGTTCGGCTTACCACGCCAGACACGGCGACGGCGGACAGAGCGGCAAGTCCCACCAGCGCCGCGGCCAGTCGTCCGGCGGCCATTCTTACGGCGGGCAGCGGCAGCCGGTATCCCCGCGCGGACCCACGCTGGAAAGCGCCTACCGTACGTTGGGCGTACGGCGCAACGATGATGCGGCGACCATTAAGCGCGCCTATCGTAAGCTGATGAGCGAGCATCACCCGGATAAGCTGGTGGCGAAGGGGCTATCGCCGAGGATGATGGATATGGCCAAACGCAAGGCGCAGGATATTCAGGCCGCCTATGAACTGCTGAAAAGCGCCGATCAATTGAAGTAACGACGTCTCCTTTCCCCCGCCTTTATCGTTCTCTCCTGCTGCCTGCTACCGTGCTCAAAAGTCCGCCTCACAGCGAAAGTGCATCGGCGTGTTGAATTGCGGGTGGGTGATGCACAGCTCCTGGGCGTGAAGCAGCAGACGGGGCGCCAGCGCTTTGGCGGCGGGATGGGCGTAAAAGCCGTCGCCCAGAATCGGGTGGCCCAACGCCAGCAGATGGACGCGCAGCTGGTGAGAGCGCCCGGTGATCGGCATCAGCCTGACGCGCGTGGTGCCGTCGCCGTCGCGCGATAAAACCTGGTATTCGGTTTGCGCGGCTTTTCCCTGCTCAAAACAGACTTTCTGTTTGGGCCGGTTCGGCCAGTCGCAAATCAGCGGCAGGTCGATCAACCCTTCATCCCGCTCCATTATCCCCCAGACGCGGGCGATATAGGACTTTTTGGGCTCGCGTTCGCGGAACTGGCGCTTTAACTCACGCTCGGCCGCTTTGGTCAGCGCCACAACCATCACCCCGCTGGTGGCCATATCCAGACGATGGACCGACTGGGCGTCGGGGTAGTCGGCCTGAATGCGGCTCATCACGCTGTCCTTGTGTTCCGGCGCGCGGCCGGGAACGGAGAGCAAGCCGCTGGGCTTGTTCACCACCATGATGTGCCGATCCTGATACAGGATATGCAGCCAGGGATCGGCGGGGGGATTGTAGTCTTCCATCGATAATGCCTTTCTGCCGGCTACTGGTGGGTGACCACCACCAGGCGAATGGCGTCCAGACGCCAGTTTGCCTGATGAAGGTTACGCAACACCTGCTCGCGCTGATTTTCCAGCGCGCTCAATTCATCGTCGCGGATATTCGGGTTGACGGCCTTGAGCGCCTCCAGACGTTCCAACTCGCGGCGCAACTGCTGGTCGGCCTGCTGCTGGGCATCGGCGATCATCTGGCGCGCCTGTTCTTCCACTAGTGCTTCCGCCTGTTTGAGCATGGCGTGCACGTCCGCCTGGACGGCGTTCACCAGCTTGCTCGAGGTATGACGGTTGACGGCGCTGAGCTGGCGGTTAAAGCTTTCAAACTCCACCTGTCCGGCCAGGTCGGCGCCTTTGCGGTCCATCAGCAGGCGCACCGGCGTCGGCGGCAGGAAGCGCGTCAACTGTAAATTTTTCGGCGCCTGCGCCTCCACCACGTAGACCAGCTCCGCCAGCAGCGTGCCCACCGGCAGCGCCTTGTTCTTCAACAGCGACACGGCGCAACTGCCGGTATCGCCGGAGAGGATCAAATCAAGCCCGTTGCGGATCAGCGGATGCTCCCAACTGATAAACTGCGCGTCTTCGCGCGACAGCGCCTGTTCGCGATCGAAGGTGATGGTGCAGCCGTCCTGCGGCAAGCCGGGGAAATCGGGCACCAGCATATGGTCGGACGGCGTCAGAATAATCAGGTTATCGCTGCGATCTTCCTGATTAATGCCCACGATATCAAATAGATTAAGCGCAAAGGTGACCAGATTAACGTCGTTATCCTGTTCGGCGATGCCCTGCGCCAGCCTCTGCGCCTGTTCGCCGCCGTTGGAATGCATTTCCAGCAGTCGGTCGCGCCCTTGCTCAAGCTGCTGTTTAAACTGTTCGTGCTGCTGGCGGCAGAGGCGGATAAACTCATCCAGTCCCTGCCGCTCGCCCGGCGCGGTCAGTCGTTCAATCAGCTGCGCGTAGTGGGCGTCATAGATGGCGCGGCCCGTCGGGCAGGTGTGCTCGAAAGCGTCCAGCCCTTCGTGATACCAGCGCACCAGCAGCGCCTGGGCGGTATTTTCCAGATACGGGATCAGGATCTGGATCTGCTGCGTCTGGCCGATGCGATCCAACCGCCCGATGCGCTGTTCCAGCAGATCGGGGTTGAACGGCAGATCGAACATGATCAGCTGGCTGGCGAACTGGAAGTTGCGGCCTTCGGAACCGATCTCCGAGCAGATCAGCACCTGCGCGCCTTCTTCCTCGGTGGCGAAATAGGCGGCCGCCCGATCGCGCTCAAGAATGGACAGACCTTCGTGGAAAACGGCGGCGCGAATGGCTTCGCGGGTGCGCAGCACCTGTTCCAGCTGCAGCGCGGTGGCGGCCTGCGCGCAGATTACCAGCACTTTTTCGTGGCGGTTGGCGGTCAGATAATTGAGCAGCCACTCGACGCGCGGATCGAAATTCCACCAGGTGGCGTCGTTCCCTTCCAACTGCTGATAAATCTGCTCCGGGTAGAGCATATCGCGCGCGCGGGCTTCGGGCGCTTTGTTGGCGCCCATAATGGCGGACACTTTGATCGCCGTCTGATACTGGGCCGGCAGCGGCAGGCGGATTTGATGCAGAATACGCTGCGGGAAGCCTTTCACCCCCTGACGGGTATTACGGAACAGCACACGGCTGGTGCCGTGGCGATCCATCAGCATGGCGATCAGTTCCTGCCGCGCGCGCGGGTTGTCTTCGCCGTCGCTGTTAATCGCTTTCAGCAGCGGTTCGATATCCTGCTCGCCGAGCAGTTCGCTCAGCACGTTAAGCTCAGGCGTTTTGGCTTTTTCTCCCGCCAGCAGCAGCGTTACCGCATCGGCCACCGGGCGGTATTGCCGCTGTTCGGCGACGAATTCCCGATAGTCATGGAAGCGATTCGGATCGAGCAGGCGCAAACGGGCGAAATGGCTTTGCTGACCCAGCTGTTCCGGCGTGGCGGTAAGCAGCATCACCGCCGGAATATTGGCGGCCAGACGTTCAACCGCCTGATATTCGGGGCTGGGCGCCTCTTCACTCCAGGAGAGATGATGCGCCTCATCCACCACCAGCAGGCCCCAGTCGGCGTTGACCAACTGTTCGAAACGCTGCGCATCGCGCCGTACGAAGTCCAGCGAACAGATGACCAACTGCTCGGTTTCAAAGGGGTTGTCGCTGTCCAGCTTCGCTTCCGCGTAGCGTTCGTCGTCAAACAGCGAGAACAGCAGGTTGAAGCGGCGCAGCATCTCCACCAGCCATTGGTGCTGCAGGGTTTCCGGCACTACGATCAGCACCCGCTCGGCGCGGCCGGCCAGCAGTTGCTGGTGAATGATCATCCCGGCCTCGATGGTTTTCCCCAGGCCGACCTCATCCGCCAGCAGCACGCGCGGCGCGTGGCGCTGTCCGACTTCGTAGGCGATATGCAGCTGATGCGGGATCAGGCTGGCGCGCATGCCCCGCAGGCCACCCCACTGCTGCAGCGCCTGTTCGTGCTGATGTTTACGCGCGCGGTAGCGCAGGGCGAAGCGATCCATACGATCGATCTGGCCGGCGAACAGGCGATCCTGCGGCTTGTTGAACGTCAGCTTGCTATCCAGCATGATTTCGCGCAGTTCGGCCGGGGCCTCGTTATCCAGACGCTGGCCGCGGTACACCAGCAGCCCGTTCTCATCGCCGACGGCGTCTACTTTCAGCTGCCAGCCTTCGTGGCTGGTGACGATATCGCCGGGGTTGAACATCACCCGGGTGATGGGCGCATCGCTTCTGGAATAGAGTCGGTTTTCATCGCTGGCAGGGAAAAGCAGGGTGACCATGCGGTTGTCGACCGCAATCACCGTACCCAATCCAAGTTCGCTTTCCGTATCGCTGATCCAGCGCTGACCAAGTGTAAAAGGCATAAATTCTTAGCTCGATTTTTGTCTGTGTCGGTATAGAGTCGGGTTCTATTTCGCCATGCGCATCCGGCACGAAGAAGATAATGGCGTTGTCGATGTCAATTGAGAAAGGGCGTTATGGTAATGGAAGGCGACGCGTTCGTCACCTGCTCAAAAGCCCGCAGCGGACGCCGATGATTAAAATAGCCCCATCTGACCGGTAATCAGGGTAGTGAAATCGTCGTGCAGAAAGGGAAGAATGGCATCGGCCACCGGCTGTAGCTGGCGCTCGACGTAGTGCTGATAGTCGAGCGGCGAATGCCGGGTTTCCAGCGGTTCCGGCCCGCTGGTGGTGATGACGTAGCTGATCCAGCCGCCGTTTTGATATTGCAGCGGCCGCCCCTGTCGGCGATTGTAGTCGTCGGCGATTTTGGCCGCCCGCGCATGGGGCGGCACGTTGCGCTGGTAGTCGTCGAGCCGGCGGCGCAGCCGTTTACGGTAAACCAACTGCGCATCGAATTCGCCGTTCAGGGTCTTCGCCACATAGTCCCGCAACCATTGCTGATAAGGACGTTGCTGAAAGATAAGCAGATAAAGCTGCTGCTGAAAATGCTGCGCCAGTGGCGTCCAGTCGGTGCGCACCGTTTCCAGTCCCTTAAAAATCATTTTTTCGCCCTGGGGCGTATCTATCATCCCGGCGTAGCGTTTTTTACTGCCCTGTTCGGCGCCGCGGATGGTGGGCATCAGAAAACGGCGGAAGTGGGTTTCAAACTCCAGCTCCAGCGCGCTGGTCAGCCCGTGAGTTTGCTGCAGATGCGTGCGCCACCACTGGTTGACCTGCCGCACCAGCGTATTGCCGATGCGGGCCGCCTCTTCCTGCGTATGGGCGCGCCGCAGCCACACAAAGGTTGAGTCGGTATCGCCGTAGATCACCTGATAACCCTGTTGTTCGATCAGTTCGCGTGTTTTGCGCATGATTTCATGGCCGCGCAGGGTGATGGAAGAGGCCAGCCGGGGATCGAAAAAGCGGCAGCCGCTGGCGCCCAGTACGCCGTAAAAGGCGTTCATGATGATCTTCAACGCCTGCGAGAGCGGTTTGTTGCCGGTGCGTTTGGCGGCCTCGCGTCCTTGCCAGATATGCTCGACGATGGCCGGCAGGCAGTGCTGCCGGCGCGAAAACCAGGCGCCGAGAAAACCGGCGACGGCGTGCCGTTCGTCCGGGTGCTGCATTCCCACCGCCAGACCCACCGGGTCGATCAGGAAGGTGCGGATAATTGACGGATACAGGCTTTTGTAATCCAGCACCAGCACCGAATCGTATAAACCGGGGCGGGAATCCATCACGAATCCGCCGGGGCTGGCTTGCGGCGCGACCTCTCCCAGGTTCGGCGCCGCATAGCCCATGCGATGCATGCGCGGCAGGTAGAGGTGGGTAAAGGCGGCGACGGAGCCGCCGCTGCGATCGGCGGCCAGTCCGGTCACGTTGGCGCGCTCCAGTAAAAAACGCATCAGTTCCGTTTTGGCGAAAATACGGCTAACCAGTTCGCAGTCCTGCAGGTTATAGCGGGCGAGGGCCGGTTTATCTTCGGCGAAGCGGCGGTCGATTTCGTCCATGCGCTGGTAGGGGGTATCGATGGCTTTACCCTCGCCCAGCAGCGCCTGCGCGACAAATTCCAGGCTGAAGGAAGCGAAATTCCAGGTGGCGGACTTAAGCGCCTCGATGCCGTCAATAATCAGCCGGCCCGCGGCGCCGGCAAAAAAATGTCCCGGCTTGAAGCCGTGCTCGCGCCACTCCAGCTCACTGCCGTTGCGGCCCAGCCGCAGCGGGATGCGGTAGCGCTCGGCGTGTTTTTGCAATACCCGCAGGTCGAACTGCACCAGATTCCAGCCGATAATGGCGTCAGGATCGTGCCGCTGCAGCCACTGGTTCAGTTTTTCCAGCAGCTGCGGGCGGCTGGCGACATATTCCAGCGTGAAATCATCGGCGTCGGCGGCATGTCCATTGGCCGGGCCGAGCATATAAACCTGACGTTGACCGCAGCCTTGCAGGCCGATGCAGTACAGCTCGCCGTGGCGGTTGGTTTCGATATCCAGCGAAACCAGCTTGAGATCGGGGCGGTAATCGGGATTGGGCTTCATCCGCGCCTCGGTCAGCAGACCGGACGACGCGCTCTCGCCGCTTAGCCAGACGGAGGCGGTAATAAAGCGCTCCATCAGAAAGCGGTCGGGCGGACGGATATCCGCTTCATAGACCTGAACCCCGTCTTCGCGCAGAAACTTTTCCAGCCGCAGAAGCTGGCGGTATTGCCCGCAATACAGCCCCAGCAAGGGCTGATGATGAAAATCCCGCAGCGCCAGCGGCCGTAGCTGCCAGCCTCTCTCTTTGGTTAATAGGCGAGTGGCCTGGGCCTGTTGCGCGACGGGGATAAAAGCGACCGCCTGTTGCGCGGGCAGGCGGACCAGCAGCGGACCGTCGTCGGTGGCAAGCCAGAATTCCACCTGGGCGCCGGCGGGGGCGTCATACCAGTGGCGGGTGAGAATAAAGCCCTGACGAGTCTCGGTCACTAAGGCTGCCTTTTGGTTGGTTGCCGCGGGAGAAAGATGATTGAGTATGGTTATTTATACAGGTGATGTCCAGGGGTTTGCCGCCATAGTCCGTTGAACGGCTGGGGGGAATTACAGCCGCCATCGCGGCGGGCTCAGCGTGCGACCGCGGCGGCGATCACCCGGTTACGGCCCTGCTGTTTGGCTTTATACAGCGCTTCGTCCGCCATTTTAAACGCCCGTTCCATGGTGGTGTAATGATGGCGCGGCGCCCACTGCGATACCCCCAGCGAGATGGTGATATGGCCGACCGACGGAATATCGGCTTGCTGCACCTTGTTACGCAGGCGTTCCGCAATCTCCATCGCGCTTTTCATCGTGGCTTCCGGCAATAAAATCAGAAATTCCTCCCCTCCGCTGCGGCATAAAATATCGCTATCGCGCGAACTGTTGCGGATAAGCTGCGCAAGATAGATGATTACGCTATCGCCGACATCATGGCCATAGGTGTCGTTAACGCGTTTGAAACGGTCGATATCCAGCGCGATAATGGCGAAGCTTTTCTGGCCGAGCTGCCAGTAGCGCAGAATGCTTTCCATACCCCGGCGGTTAAACAGCTCGGTCATGGGGTCGGTTTGCGCCTCATAGCTCAGCTTGCCGATCTTTTTCTGTAGCAGATCGATGCCGATTAGCATCGCCTGTTTGAGCTGCGTGGCCTCAAAATACCAGGAGCGGATTTTCCTGATGTCGTCGGAAACATTCTGCGAGTCCATTTTATTGGCGCTGCGCGCCAGCAGCCACAGCGGTTGGGCAATAAGCCGGGCCAGCAGCCAAACGCCGAATAGGGTCAGCATGGCGAATGGCAAAGTATGGCGTAACACATTCATCATCAGGCTATCCAGCGGCTTTAATGTTTCACTCGTTGGGCGCAGCACCAGCACTTCCCAACGGCTGGCGGGAACCACGGCGTATCCGACCAGCACTTCTTTACCCTGTTTATCCCCCATCTTCCGGCTGCCGTCGCTCTCCGTGTGGCTATCCACTATCGGGCTGGTGTGGGCAATGACGCCGATCTGATGGGGGTCTTGGTGGTACAGAATTTTTCTAAAGTGGTCGGTAACATAGATATAAGAACCGTCCTGATAAAAGTGTTGGTCAAGCAATGCATTGAGAATACTGGGTTTTTCCAGGTGAATGGAGCCGCCGATAAACCCCTGGTAGCGCCCGTCCCGGCTAAATATCGGCGCAGAGACAAGGACGATCAAGTTATTGACCACGGAAACATAAGGCGAACTGATCAACAGATCCTTTTCCTGCAGGGCCTGTCTTACGCCGGCCGTAGTGACCTTATGTCCTATCCATTGAAATATATCGGGAAAGGCCGCCTTGACCACGCCATGTTCATCGACAATGGATATGGTGTTAAAACTGCGGTTCTGTAACCCGATACGTCTGGTTTCCCGGTACAGGCGGTCGCCGTCATCCATATGGTCCGCTATCTCGCCGGCGCTGTAAGCTAATTGCTGCAGCGATTCTTTAAAGAAAGTATCGGTGGTGGCCGCCAGCTTGGCCGCGTAAACGCGATTGGCTTCCAACGTGTTATCGATCAGCAACTGACGTTGTACCCGGTAACTGGCGTAAAAACTGTTAACCAACATAATCAGCGCGCTGGTAACGGACAGGAGTATGATTAGCTGTCGTAATCCGATGTGATTGACGCGTTTTAACAACATATTGGGCAGATTGGCGCGGTGGTAAAAATGGTCGCTATCATAAGTGCTGCTATATGGCCTGTAAATTCTGGTTAGTATAGTCATCTTGGGCGGGGAGGGATGATAAATTTTTCACCAATTCCTGATGCAAAAAACTTTCTCCCCCTGCTGCTATAGCATAAAAAGTGGCAAATGACATATTTAAAGGAATAATCACTATGGCGTCTATTTACCGTCACGCCCGCGCAGAGCATAAATAATAGATGACAATCATCAGCATACGATATTGCCGACTCGTCCTGAGAAGCTGATTTACTTATAGAATCTGGCTGTTAACCACGGCGCACTTTTTAAAAGCAACGACGAAACAAATTGGTGCATTTCCCTTTACGCCTTTTGCGCTCCGCTCTATTTTCTACCGTAATAAATCAATTTTCTTGTTATTTATTAATTTGTTAATAACGATTTTATCGTTCTGGCACATTTATTGCTGATTTCAGTTCCGCCAGCAGAATATATCCCTGCGGCAATTTTCAGACTCTCACAGTCAGGCGTACGGCTTTATTCCATTACTGGGATGTGCATCTCTCATTATCAAAGAGGCGATCATGAATAACAATTTTGTCAGAATAACGGTAGCAGCTGCATTTGTTTCCTCTGTTCTCTGCGCCAATAGCGCGCTGGCGGCCGAAGTGAAAATCGGCGTGGTCCTGCCTTTAAGCGGACCGCTGAGCGGTTTTGGGCAACCTTCGCAAAAAGGCGTTGAGCTGATTAATAGCCTGGAGCCGACGCTGAAAAACGGCGATACCATTAAACTGGTCATCATTGATGACAAAAGCGACAAGGTGGAAGCGGCCAACGCCATGCAGCGCCTGGTTTCCAGCGATAAAGTCGATGCGGTGATCGGGGAGGTAACCTCGACCAATACCATGGCGATGACCAAAATGGCCGAAGACACCAAAACGCCGCTGGTTTCCCCGACCGCCACCAACGACCGCGTAACCCGCAACCGCCAGTATGTCAGCCGCGTATGTTTCTCCGATAGCTTCCAGGGCGTGGTCGGCGCCAATCTGGCATCGCGTGATTTGGGGGCGAAAACCGCCGCCATCATGTTCGACAGCAGCAACGACTATTCCGTCGGTCTGGCGAAATCCTTCCGCACCCAGTTTCTGAAAAACGGCGGCACCATTCCCGTCGAAGTGCAGGTGCCGGGCGGCAGCAAGGACTTCAAAGCCCAGCTCTCCACCATCAAGGCTAAAAACGTCGATATGATCTATATGCCGATCTATTACACCGAAGCGGCGTTGATCGCGGTACAGGCCAAACAGCTAGGGCTGAAGGCGCCGGTGGTCGGCGGCGACGGCCTGGCGGCTGACCAGATCTTCTTCACTCTGGGGCAGGATGCGGTCGAAGGCTATATGGCCACCGACTACTACTCGCCGGACGCCAAAGAGCAGACGCCGGAAGGGGAGAAATTTATCCAGGCTTGGGAAGCGAAATATAAAGAGCCGACCCATACCTGGGGCGCGATGACCGCGGACGCTTACAAAATGATCGTCAACGGCATGAATCAGTGCAGCGACCCCAAAGACCGGGTTTGCGTCAATGAAAAAATCCGCGCCACCAATAATTTCACCGGCGTGACCGGCACGCTGACGCTGAAAGACGGCGATGCCATCCGCAGCGCGGTAATAAATGAAGTCAAAGATGGAAAAATGGTCTTCAAAACGGTGGTTAACCCTTAATTATCCCTTGCATCTTTCAAGCTGCGGCGACGCTCTTTACGCGTTTCCTTTCCGAGGTGCGTAAAGAGCGTCGCCGCAGGGTGAAATTTACTGGCTAAATAAAGGCTAATAAGGATTGAGTTTATGGATGCGGCCATTTTCTTTCAGCAGGTGGTTAACGGCATGAGCCTGGGCAGTATGTATGCGCTGATAGCCATTGGTTACACCATGGTTTACGGCGTATTACGACTGATCAACTTCGCTCACGCCGATATTATGATGGTGGGGGCATTCCTTGCCCTGTTCGGTTCCACCACCTTTGAGTTGCCTTTCGGGGCCGCTATTTTATTCGCCATTCTCTTTTCGGCGCTGCTGGGCGTATGCATCGATCAGATTGCCTACCGCCCGCTGCGGCAGGCTTCCAAAATCTCCATGCTGATTACCGCCATTGGCGTGAGCTTCTTTTTGGAGAATCTGTTTAACGTGCTGTTCGGCGGCAGCCCGCGCTTCTTCGCCGCGCCGGAATTTTTTAATCAAACCGTTTCCTTCGGCGGCATCATTATCACCAACGTCGCCTGGCTGGTGCCGCTGGTCACGCTGGTGTTGTTGGGCTGCATTCTGTTTATCCTCTACCGTACCCGGCAGGGGATGGCGATCCGCGCGGTGGCCTTTGATGTCAATACCGTCCGCCTGATGGGGGTGGACGCCAACCATATCATCGCCTTTGTCTTCGCGTTGGGCAGTTCGCTGGCGGCGCTGGGCGGAATTTTTTACGCCACCAGCTACCCGACCATCGATCCGTTAATGGGGGTATTAATCGGCCTGAAGGCGTTTGCCGCCGCCGTACTGGGCGGTATCGGCAGCGTAACCGGGGCGGTGATCGGCGGTTTTATTCTGGGCTTCACCGAAGTGGTCGCCGTGGCGATATTTCCCGAACTGGGCGGATATAAAGACGCCTTTGCATTTATGTTTTTGATTTTGGTCCTGTTATTCAGACCGGTCGGCATTATGGGTGATGAAAGACTGGAAAGGAGCCGTTTCTGATGAGAATGCCAACCAATTCCTTTTCGCTGCTGGGCGGCTATGCCGGGTTATTTGTGATTATGCTGCTGGCGCTGTTTGCGTTGCAGCATCTGTTTGACGATTACGTGCTGCGCATTGTGTGTAATATTTTTATTTTTATGATCCTGGCGGTGAGCTACAACCTGATTAACGGCGTCACCGGCCAGCTATCCCTTGAGCCAAACGGTTTTGTCGCCGTCGGCGCCTATATTACCGCCATCTTGTTGCTAAGCGCGGAAACCAAGCTGGATATGTATGAGATGGCTTCCCCCAGCGCGCTGGTGCTGGCGCTGCATACCTCCTTTTTGCCCGCGCTGATTATCAGCGGGGTCTGCGCCTCGCTGCTGGCGGTATGCCTGGCGTTTCCGGTTTTCCGGGTGCGCGGCGACTATCTGGCGATTGTCACCCTGGGGTTTGGTTTTATCATTAAAATCCTGGCGATTAATAATCCGCAAATCACCAACGGCGCCATAGGTCTGAACGAAATCCCCCAGGCCGGCAATATGCTGTACTGGTGCGGCTTTATCGCCCTGATCGCGGTGCTGCTTGTTTTACAGATCGTCTATTCCAAATACGGCCGGGCGATGAAGGCGGTGCGCGACGATGAGGACGCGGCGATCGCCATGGGGATCAATACCTTTAAAATCAAAACCTGCGCCTTTGCCACCAGCGCCTTTCTGGAAGGGATCGGCGGCGGTTTGCTGGCTTCGCTGCTGACGATTATTTCTCCCGATCTGTTTGATTTTATGCTGACCTTCCAACTGCTGATCATCATTGTCCTGGGCGGGTTGGGCAGCACCACCGGCGCCATTCTGGGCACCATCGTGGTGGTGGGCAGCGGCGAGTGGCTGCGTTTCCTTGACCAGCCGCTGAACCTGTTCGGCGAAGATCTGGGAACTTATCCCGGTTTACGGATGGTGGTTTTTTCATTGGTACTGCTGATCATTATGCTTTTCGCCCGCGAAGGGCTGTTGGGTAAGCGGGAAATCTGGGAAGTGAGCAGGAGGCGCCGTCATGGAAAATAAACCCATTCTCAGCGTTGATAACGTCATGATGCAATTTGGCGGACTACGGGCTATCGATGGCGTCAGCTTTACGCTTAATCCGGCGGAAATATTTGGTCTGATCGGCCCCAACGGCGCCGGGAAAACCACGCTGTTTAACGTTATCACCGCCAACTATAAACCGACGTCGGGAACGGTGATGCTGGGCAGTGAAAAAATTACCGGCCTGAAACCCAATCAGGTGGTCAATCGCGGCATTGCCCGCACCTTTCAGAATATTCGTTTGTTCAATTCCATGACGGTGCTGGAGAACGTATTAATCGGTTTTGATCGCGCCATTCACTACTCTTTTATTGAGGCGGCGCTGCATATGGGGCGCTTTTTCGCGGCGGAAAAACGGGCCAAAGCGCAGGCGATGGAGATCCTCGACTACATCGGCATCGCGCAGCATGCCGATTCGCTGGCCACCAACCTGAGTTACGGCAATCAGCGTAAAGTGGAGATCGCCAGGGCATTGGCCACGTCGCCCGCGCTACTGCTGTTGGACGAACCGGCGGCCGGCATGAATCCCAGGGAAACCAACGAGCTGGCGCAACTGATTTTTAAAATGCGCGAGGATTACCAATTAACGGTTTTGCTGATTGAGCACGATATGTCTTTCGTCAACACCCTGTGTGAACGGGTGCTGGTGCTGGACTATGGCAAACCGCTGTTTAGCGGCACCACCCATGAGGCCATTAACAATAAAGAGGTGATTGCCGCGTATCTCGGAGAGGTTGATTATGCTTAAGGCCGCTGATCTACAGGTATTTTATGGGCTGATTCAGGGATTGAAAGGGATCGACATCGAGGTGAACAACAGCGAGATCGTTACCCTGATCGGCAGCAACGGCGCGGGGAAAACTTCCACGTTGAACGGCATTATCAATCTGGTGAAATCGACCGGGCAGGTGAATTTCCTCAATGAGGATATCTCCCACAGCCTGACGCATCAGATTGTGCGCAAAGGGCTGGCGCTGGTGCCGGAGGGGCGTAAGGTGTTCACCAACCTGACCATTGAAGAAAACCTGCGCATGGGGGCGTACAACAATCCGGTCAACTTCAACTACCTGAAGGATAAAATGTACCAGCTGTTTCCGCGGCTGAAAGAGCGCCGCAGCCAGCTGGCCGGCACCATGAGCGGCGGGGAGCAGCAGATGCTGGCGATTGCCAGGGCGCTGATGAGCGAGCCGGTGCTGCTGATGCTGGACGAACCCAGCCTGGGGCTGGCGCCCAAGATAGTGGGCGAAATGTTCGGCATCATCAAGCAGTTGCAGAAGGATAATATCACCATCCTGCTGGTGGAGCAGAACGCCACCGCCGCGCTGAGGATTGCCGATCGCGCCTATGTGCTGGAGAACGGCAAGATCGTGCTGCAAGGCCAGGCGCAGGCGATTCTGGCCAATCCCGACGTGAAAAAGATGTATCTGGGGGGGTAGATTTCCCTCTGGCGTAAATACTGAAAATGACCGGTTGACGGCATCAGCCAAGATCCACACAATCCCTTTTTTATCACCAACGAGTTGGGATTTTATGGAAGCATGGCTGGATCATCTGGTGACGCAGTCATTAGCCTATGTACTGCTCGCCGTCATGCTGGTCACCTTTCTGGAATCTCTGGCGCTGGTCGGCCTGCTGTTACCGGGAACGGTGATGATGGCGACGCTGGGGGCTTTGATCGGCAGCGGCAAGGTGGGGCTGTATCCGGCGTGGGGCGCGGGGATTGTCGGCTGTCTGCTGGGGGACTGGATCTCTTATTTTATCGGCCGGGGTTTTAAAGAGTCGTTGCATCGCTGGTCTTTCTTGAAAAAACACCAGACGATGTTGCGCAAAACGGAGTATGCGTTGCATCAACACCATATCGCCACCGTGCTGATCGGGCGCTTCGTCGGCCCGACCCGCCCGCTAATTCCGCTGGTTGCCGGGATGCTGGAACTCTCGCCCTATAAATTCGCCTTGCCGAATATTATCGGTTGCCTGTTATGGCCGCCGATCTATTTTTTACCCGGCATATTGGCGGGCGTCGCCATTGATATTCCCGCCGCCGCCAACGGCGCCGGTTTTAAATGGCTGCTGCTGGCGACGGTGTTACTGCTGTGGAGCGCGGCGTGGCTGAGCTGGCGCTGGTGGTGGGGAGATAAACGCAAAAAGCGCGACGGGCTCAGCCGGTGGCTGCCAGTAAACCGTTTACGCTGGGTAACGCCGCTGGCGCTGCTGGCGGCGGGCGCGTTTCTGACGATGCTGCTGCAACATCCGTTAATGCCCGTCTATCGCCACCTGCTGTGGCAGGTGCTGAATGGCTAAATCGCCGCCCCTCGCGCAATGGAATGCCTGCGGGATCGTCATTGCGCGAGGGCGGTCGGGCGATCAGCGATAAAATTCCGCCACCTGATCAAAGATACGCATTTCATCGCCGTGGCGGCGCACCTGCAGCACATCTTCCAGCTTTTCCACCTGGCTTACCATCTGTTGCAGCCGCTGGTCGTCCTGCACCAGCAGCCAGATGCGGCTTTCGTCGCCCCCCGCCAGCGGCATACACAAGATCCCTTCGACGTTAAACGCCCGGCGGGCAAACAGGCCGCATACGTGAGACATCACGCCGGGGTGGTTGCGTACCGATAGCTCCAGCGTCACCTGGTTTGAGACTGATTGAGTTGGCATGGTATTAATCTCCGATCATATCGATGTTGGCGGCGCCCGGCGGCACCATCGGATAAACTTTTTCATTGGCGTCAATCAACACATGGATCAGCGCCGGTCCCGGTTGGTTCAGCGCCTCGGCCAGAGCGGCGCGAGGATCCGCCGCCGCATTCAGATCGCAGGTGGCGAAACCGAAACCCGCGGCGATGGCCAGAAAGTCGGTGCGGTAGCGGTAGTCCGCCGCAAAGATACGCTGCTGGAAAAACAGCGCCTGTTGCTGGTGAACCAGGCCAAGGGACTGATTGTTCAGCAGAATGATTTTGACGTTCAGCCCCTCTTCCGCGGCGGTGGCCATTTCCTGAATATTCATCATCAGGCTGCCGTCGCCGGAAAAGCACGCCACGGTGCGCTCAGGCTCGGCCAGCGCTGCGCCAATCGCGGCGGGCAGGCCAAAGCCCATGGTTCCCAGCCCGCCGGAAGTCAGCCACTGTCGCGGCCTGCGCAGCGGATAGGACTGGGCGACCCACATCTGATGCTGCCCGACGTCGGTGGTGATAATCGCCTCATCGCCCAGCGCTTGCGCGGCGGCCCGTATCAGCCCGTAGTGGCTCAATGGGTCATCCGTTCCCGGCATATTGACCGGAAACTCGCGTTGCAGTTCGCTGACGGTCGCGTGCCAGGCGTCGCGCCGCTGGGAGGCGACCAGCGGCAGCAACCGGTCCAGCGCCTGCGCGACATCTGCATGCAGGGCAACGTGCGGCCGTCTGATTTTACCCAGTTCAGCCGCATCGATATCAATATGAATGATGCCGGCCTGCGGGCAGAACTGTTCCGCCTTGCCGATCGCCCGGTCGTCAAAGCGGGCGCCCAGCACAATCAACAAATCCGCCTGTTGCAGGATCAGATTGGTTGAGCGCGCGGCGTGCATCCCCAGCATGCCCAGCGACAGCGGATGATCGGCCGGCATGGCGCCCAGCGCCATCAGCGTCATGGTGGTGGGCAAACCGGCGCGTTCCGCCAGTTGTACGGCCTGCCGATGGGCGGACGCGCTGATGATCCCGCCGCCAAGGTAGAGAATCGGGCGCTGGGCGGCGTTAATCAGCGCGGCGGCCTGCTCGATTTTTTGCCCGTCGAGCGTCGGCGGCGCCGGGGGCGGGACTATCGCCGGCAGTTCATCCAGCTCGATTTCCGCGGTTTGCACGTCTTTGGGAACATCAATCCACACCGGACCGGGACGACCGGACTGGGCGATGCGAAAGGCGTCGGGAATGACGCGCGGCAGATCGCGGATATCTCTCACCAGATAGTTATGTTTGGTGACCGGAATGGAGATGCCGTAGGTGTCCACTTCCTGAAAGGCATCGGTGCCGATCATGCAGGAAGGCACCTGCCCGGTGATGCAGACCAGCGGAATCGAATCGAGTTTGGCGTCGGCGATGGCGGTCAGCAGATTGGTGGCTCCCGGCCCGCTGGAGGCCAGACAGACGGCGGCCCGCCCGCTGGCCCGCGCCATGCCCTGGGCCATAAAGCCGGCGCCCTGTTCATGGCGCGCCAGCACATGGCGGATGGTTTTGCTTTGGCCGAGCGCATCGTATAACGGCAGGGCAGCGCCGCCGGGAATGCCTGCCACCGTGGTGATGCCTTGCCGTTCGAGCAGCCGGACAATCAATTGGGCGCCTGTATAACGCATGATCATATCCTTTATCAGGGCCGGCGCGGTGGCGGAGCGGGGAGGGTGGAAACAAGAAACCCCGCTCGGCTTGCGCCGGCGGGGTTTGGGAATCTTGGTTTGATTCGGAACCCGTTACGGCGCGCTGCCGACGACCACCACGACCACGCGCACGACGACGACCGCGTCAACATGCGCGGTGCTTAGTAGTGCTGAAGTGGAAGAAGCCTGTCTCATGGGATTCCTGTTAATGGTATGCAACCGCTTTATATAAACACGACTGATGAAAAAGACACAATACCCACAGGGGAAAAACATCAAAAATCCGCGAGTGGATCACATTTGGTGATTTTCGCCCTGCTGCCGGGAAAAGATAGCGATAACTGTCTGTTCTTGCAGGGGGCCGTCAAACAGGGGCTTATGCGCCGTTGCGCATAAGCCCGCAGAGGTGGGTAGAGATTAGCTATCAGCCTTTCGCTTTCCCTTTTTTACCGCCGTTGGTGGTTGCTTTGGATTCCGCGGCCTGCTTCGGCGTATCGCTGTAGGAACGACCGTAGTAGGTATCCAGCAGAATCTGCTTCAGTTCGGAGATCAGCGGGTAGCGCGGGTTGGCGCCGGTGCACTGGTCGTCGAACGCGTCCTCGGACAGTTTATCCACCTTGGCCAGAAACGCCTCTTCCTGCACGCCGAAGTCGCGAATGCTGGCCGGAACGTCCAGCGCCGCCTTGGCTTCCTCCAGCCAGGCCAGCAGTTTGTCGATTTTCTGCCCCACGTCGTCGCCGGGAGCGCTGAGCGCCAGATGATCGGCGATTTCCGCATAGCGTTTGCGCGCCTGCGGGTAGCCGTATTGGCTGAACGTCGCCTGTTTGGTCGGTTTATCGGTGGCGTTATAGCGAATCACATTGCAGATCAGCATGGCGTTGGCCAGACCGTGCGGAATATGGAATTCGGAACCCAGCTTATGCGCCATGGAATGGCACACGCCTAGGAAGGCGTTGGCAAAGGCGATACCGGCAATGGTCGCCGCGCTGTGCACTTTTTCGCGCGCCACCGGGTTTTTCGCCCCTTCCTGATAGCTGGTAACCAGATTGCCGTGCAGCAGTTTCAGCGCCTGCAGTGCCTGTCCGTCGCTGAATTCATTGGCCAGCACCGACACATAGGCTTCCGTGGCGTGGGTGACCGCATCCAGACCGCCGAAGGCGCACAGCGATTTCGGCATGGTCATCACCAGGTCGGCATCGACGATCGCCATATCCGGGGTCAGCGCATAGTCCGCCAGCGGATATTTCTGGCCCGTCGCATCGTCGGTCACCACGGCGAACGGCGTCACTTCGGAGCCGGTGCCGGAGGTGGTGGGCACGCAGATCATCCGCGCTTTCACCCCCATTTTCGGGAAGGTGTGGATGCGTTTGCGGATATCCATAAAGCGCAACGCCAGGTCGTCGAAACGGGTTTCCGGGTGTTCATACATCACCCACATCAGTTTGGCCGCATCCATCGGCGAACCGCCGCCCAGCGCGATGATCACATCCGGTCCGAAAGCGTTCACCTGCTCTGTTCCCTTGCGAACAACGCTCAGCGTCGGGTCGGCTTCTACTTCAAAGAACACTTCGGTAGCGACGCCGTGCTGTTTCAGACGCGATATCACCTGATCGGCATAGCCGTTGTTGAACAGAAAACGGTCGGTGACGATAAATACGCGTTTCGCACCGTCTTGTACGACCTCTGACAGGGCGACGGGAAGCGAACCACGCCGGAAATAGATGGATTTGGGAAGTTTATGCCACAACATATTTTCCGCTCGCTTGGCTACGGTTTTTATATTGAGAAGGTGTTTGGGACCCACGTTTTCCGAGACGGAGTTGCCGCCCCAGGAGCCGCAGCCCAGCGTCAGCGAAGGCACCAGCTTGAAGTTGTACAGATCGCCGATGCCGCCGTAAGAGGTAGGCGTATTGATCAGCACCCGGGAGGTTTTCATCCTTTCACCGAAATAGAGCACGCGGTGGGCATGGTTATCCTGGTCGGTGTACAGGCAACTGGTGTGGCCGATACCTTCCATATTGAGCAGTTTTTCAGCGATATCGACCGCTTCGCTGAAATTCTGCGCCCGGTACAGCGCCAGCGTGGGGGAGAGTTTCTCATGGGCGAAAGGTTCGGTCTCATCGGCTTTACTGACTTCGCCAATCAGCACCTTGGTATCCGGCGGGACGCTGATGCCCGCCATTTCGGCAATCTTTACCGCCGACTGGCCGACGATGGCGGCATTCAGCCCGCCGTTCTTTCTCAGGATTTCGCCTACCGCCGCAAGTTCGTTGCCCTGCAGGATATAGCCGCCCTGAGCGCTAAAATTCGCGCGCACGTCGTCGTAAATGCTCTTGACGACGACGGCGGACTGCTCGGACGAACAGATCATGCCGTTATCGAAGGTTTTCGACATCAGAATGGAGGCGACGAACCGTTTGACGTCGGCGCTTTCATCCACCACCACCGGCGTGTTTCCGGGGCCGACGCCCAGGGCCGGTTTTCCGGAGCTGTAGGCCGCCTTTACCATTCCCGGACCGCCGGTGGCGAGGATCAGATTGATATCCGGGTGATGCATCAACTGGTTGGTCAGGTCAATGGAGGGCTCGGCAATCCAGCCGATGATATCCTCCGGAGCGCCTGCGGCGACCGCGGCCTGAAGCACGATCTCGAGCGCCCTGTTGGTGGAGTTTTTCGCCCGCGGGTGCGGCGAGAAAATAATGCCATTGCGCGTTTTCAGACTGATCAGCGCCTTGAAAATGGCGGTGGAGGTCGGGTTGGTGGTGGGAACGATACCGCAGATCAGACCGACGGGCGCGGCGATCCTGATCGTGCCGTAGGCGTCATCTTCCGACAGGATGCCGCAGGTCTTCTCATTTTTATAGGCGTTGTATATGTATTCGGATGCGAAGTGGTTCTTGGTTACTTTATCCTCCACCACGCCCATACCTGATTCCTCCACCGCCATTTTCGCCAGCGGAATGCGATATGAGGCGGCGGCGAGCGCGGCGGCGTGGAAGATGTTATCTACCTGTTCCTGCGTATAATCGGCGTAGATGCGTTGGGCCTTTTTTACCCGGGCAACCAAGGAGTCAAGATCATCAATTTGTGTTACGGCCATGGTGGTCTCCAATTGAGCAATATATTTGCCAGGGGCTTTCCCTGAGTAAGACGGCAATAGCCCACGAGGCTGGTAACGACGCATCGTGCACGCTTGCCAGGGCTTTTGCTTCCACCTCTGCGGCATGCGTTACACAAACCGATGCCGAGAGTAAATATATTCCGTATCAAATTGGTGACTTTGATTGAGATTGATAACAAATCCCCGCTGGGAGGCTGTTAACGCATTTCTTGCGTCCTGAGCGCAAATTAATAATAGCCGGCTTATTATTTCACATTTGCATTATTAATCGGTATCACGCCAGGATGTAAAAAATCGGCATATCTTTTATTATCAATCTCGATCAAAGTATTTGTTGTTCTTGTGTTAAATTTGGTTATTTAATTGTTAATTAATATCACCTCCTGCCATTTACTTTATTGATCGCAGCCTGCGGATTGATCGGGTTCTTTCTTGAAAACATTGGTAAATATGTTGGGTGTAATGAGTTTTTCTGGTGGCTTTCAGTAATATAAAAATAGTATGGATAATAAAATAGAACAGAAATAATGGGTTGTTTGGTTTATGCGTATTTAGAAAAAGTCGGGAAAATAGCCAACTAAATCAAAAGCATTATTATCTCTACCCATTAAGAATGGTGATGTTGTTATTATGTTGCGTGGCTGTTGTTATAGGGTAATTGCCACGTTGCTCTATGTTTGTTATCAGGTAGCATATTTTATTTTTTAGCGCGTTTCACGCATCAGTTTAAAGTTTTTCCCAGAATAACCGGGTAGATCACAATATGGTGTGAAGAAGCGTCTATTTACGTCGTAAAATAGCCGCTTTTATTTCCTTTTATTAACATTTCCTTTTATGCAATGGCGTTAGTTTTAACCAGAACGGTAAATGACGTTATGACCGCTTTATTTGAGTTTCCGGTTGTCGATGATGCGCCCTTCAGACACGGTGACGGCCCGACTGGCGATATATTGCGCATCATCCAGATTGTGCGACACCATCAGCAGCGTCAGCCGGCGTTCATCGCACACCTGTTCCACCAGTTGCAGCATCTCCAGGCGTAATGCGGGATCGAGCGCGGAGAAGGGTTCATCCAGCAGCAAAATAGGCTGATGGCGCACCAGACAGCGGGCCAGCGCCGCACGCTGCCGTTGGCCGCCGGAAACCTGCGAGGGCAGGCGCTGGAATAACTCGCTTAACCCGACCTGCTGCGCAATATGCCGCAGGGTTTCGCGCTGGTCGGCATTGAGCCGCAAACCGGGATTCAGCCCCAGGGCGATATTTTGCTCGATGGTCAGGTGCGGAAAGAGGTTGTTTTCCTGAAACAGAATGGAGACCGGACGCCTGGCGGGCGGGGTATGGCGATGGTCTTCCCCGTTCAGACGCAGTTCGCCGCCGTCAGCCGGCAGAAAACCGGCGATCAGGTTCAGCAGGGTGCTTTTCCCCGCGCCGCTGGGACCGAGAACGGCAATGCGTTCTCCCGGCAGCACCTGGAGGTCGAAGCGCATGGGCATCTGTTGGTAGAGATAGGTCAGTTTATCGAGAAAGATCATCGCGATCCGCCAGTTTTTCAATCAGGGTGAACAGCATGAAGCACAGCAGCATCAGCAACAGCGCGGTAACGGCGCCGTCGGCGCTGCGATAGGCTCCAATCTGCTGATAAAGGTAAAAGGGCAAGGTGCGGAACTGCTCATTGCCGAACAGGGCGATAACGCCGAAATCGCCGATCGACAGCACGCTGGCAAACGCCAGCGCCTGAGCCAGCGGCTGTTTCAACGCCTTCAATTCAATAATTTTCAGCCGCCGCCAGCCGCGGATATCCAGCGACAGGCAGAGTTGATTATAGCGTTCGGCGATATCCACCATCGGATTTTCCAGCACTTTGAGCGCATAGGGGATGGCCATCAGCGCGTTGGTCAGCACCACCAGGGCATAAGGGGATTGCGGCAATCCCAGCGTATTGTTCAGCAGCAGGAAAAAACCGGTCGCCAGCACGATACCGGGCATGGCGAGGATCAGCATGCCGCTCAGATTCATCAGCTGGCCGGATAGCGGCCGGTGGCGCAGCTTGAGTTCCCGGCTGCTCCATAGCAGCATCATGGTCAGGATGACGCAGATAACGCCGGCGGCCACGGCGATACGCAGCGACGTGAACAGCGTTTGCCACAGCGCGGGCTGTTGCAATACGCTGAGCAGGGAGCGGTTGACGCCGTCTGCCGCCACCGCCAGCAGCGGCGGCACGATCAACAGCAGTGCCGCGCCGATCAGCAGGCTATCGCAGATCCGGCTGAACAGGCTGTCCTGCGGGTTGCGCCATGCCAGTTGCCGGGTGCTGCCCACCGGCAGCATGCGGCCTAATCGTTGGCTCAGCAGCACCAGCCCAAGGCAGCAGGTCATCTGAATAAGCGCCAGCAGCGCGGCGCGCGACGGATCGTAATCAAAGCTCAGCGCCTGATAAATAGCCAGTTCGATGGTGGTGGCCCGCGGTCCTCCCCCCAGCGACAGCACGGTGGCGAAGCTGGCGAAACAGAGCATAAAGATAAGCGCGGCGGTGGGCGGGATCTGCCGGCGCAGCCAGGGCCATTCGACAATGCGGAAATGCTGCCAGCCGTTCATGCCCAGTTGGGCCGCCAACTGACGCTGTTCCGTGGCGATGCCCTCCAGCGACTGCAACAGCAGACGGGTCGCCAGCGGCAGGTTGAAGAAAATATGCGCCAGCAGAATGCCTTGCAGTCCGTAAGGGGAGAAGCGGTAGGGAAGACCCGCCGCCTCCAGCAGATGCGCCAGCCAGCCCTGGCGGCCGTAAACGCTCAGCAGGCCGAAAACCGCCACCAGCACCGGCAGCACCAGGGTCATGGCGCACAGCCGCAATAGCCAGCGGTGGCCGGGGAAACGCCGGCGATAAAGCGCTCTGGCGAGGAAGACCGCCGGCAGGGTGGAGAGCAGGGCGGATAAAAATGCCTGCCAGAAGGTGAAGCGGATAACATGCCACAGATAGCTATCGCGCCATAGCGTCCGCCACTGGTTTTCCGGCGCCTGTAGCCACAGCGCGCCGAAAGCCAGCAGCGCCACCGAGATCAGCAGCGTGGCGGCCAGTCCGCCCGGCCACAGGCTGCCTGCGGTCAGCGGCTGACGGCGCGTTGCCATGCCTGGATCCAGTTATTCCGCTGTTCCGCTACCTGCTGTGCGCTGTATTGCAAGGCTTTTTCCGGTACGGCAAGCGAGGCGAAGCCGGGCGGCAGCTCGGTGTCGGTCACCGGATACATCCAGTTGGTGGTGGGGATCGCCTGTTGGAATGCCGGCGTCAGGATGAACTGCATAAAGCGTTTCGCCAGCGCCGGGTTTTTGCTGGACGCCAGCTGTCCGGCGACTTCGATTTGCAGATAGTGCCCTTCGCTGAAGTTTGCCGCGGCGTAGCTGTCTTTTTTCTCTTCAATGATGTGATAGGCCGGGGAAGTGGTGTAGCTGAGCACCAGGTCGGCCTCGCCTTTCAGAAACAGACCGTAGGCTTCGCTCCAGCCTTTGGTGACGGTAACCGTTTTTTTCGCCAGCTTTTGCCACGCCTGCGGCGCCTGTTCGCCGTACACCTGCTGCATCCATAGCAGCAGCCCCAATCCCGGGGTGCTGGTGCGGGGATCCTGATAAATCACTTTCCACGGCTCGCTGCTGTCGACCAGTTCATGCAGGCTCCGGGGGGGATTCTTCAGCTTCTCCTTGTTGTAGACAAAGGCGAAATAGCCGTAGTCATAGGGCACGAAGGTGGCGTTGTTCCAGCCGCCGGGAACCTTCACGGCCGCGGCGGTATCCAACTGGTGTCGGCTAAATAGCCCGGTCTGTTCCGCCGCCTGCAATAGGTTATTATCCAACCCCAGAATGATATCCGCTTTGCTGTTTTTGCCCTCCATGCGCAGGCGGTTCAGCAGCGAGGCGCCATCTTCCAGCGCCACAAAATTCAGTTCGCACTCACACTCTTTTTCAAAAGCGGTTTTGATCACCGGGCCGGGGCCCCATTCGGACGCGAAGGAGTCGTAGGTGTAAACGGTGAGCGCCGGTTTGGCGAACGCCGGCGCCGACATCAGCAGCAGGCAGGGAAGGATTTTTTTCCACAGGGAAAGCGGGCGTTTCAGCGGCCCGGGTTTTAACCCGTTTTGTTTTAATAGCGATGTAATTAACACTTTGCACTCCTGTCGTTATAGGGTGGCAAAGGTCTTTGAGTCAGCGATGAACACTCTCAAATCCCTTCGCCGGTATTAACCGGATCAGGTTCGACGGGTATTTTCTCAGCGAAAAACGCGTTAGAGACAGTTGATAAAGCCGTTTTCGCACCCCGTTGAGAACGGCCTATTGTAAAGGCTTGGGGAGGGCAGGGAAAGCCGGGTCGTCAGTTTTCCGGCGGGGCGAACCAGGCGGATTTGAAATCGAACCATCCCAGGGTATTCATACGGATGCCGCGCATGCTGCGCTGTCCCTGTAGTTGCAGCCAGTTGTGAAACAGCGGATGCAACTGACCGCTACGCACCAGTTTTTCGCTCCATTCCGCCATCGGCAGCGCTTTGCTGCGCCACAGGCCGGCGTCCTGAAGCAGATCTTCCTCCAGACAATGCTGCATCAACGGCTGTTCGTAAAGCATGGCAAACAGCGAAAATTCCAGGGGCAGATAGCAGTTGACGCTGCACAGCCAGATATCGCTCCGCGCTTCCCCCTGATGCCAATCCTCGTAGGTCACCGTTTGGATGGTCAGTTTAACGCCGTGCGCTTTAAGCACTTTCTTTATTATTTCACCGATCATCTGATATTCGGGATGGTCATGATAGAAGGTCAGGGTGAGCTGTTTCAGTTCCGCCGGTTTTTCCTGCGCTTCGTCCCGCTGCCGGTAATGCCAGCGGGGCAGCAGGCTATAGGCCGGCGACCAGTCGCGCTGATGCGCGCTATCCGCGTGGCCGAGCAGGGCGATCGGGTTGCATATCCGGCACAGCCAGCGGCGCACCTGCGGCTGACCGGCGAGCGGCGAACGCTTATCGAACAGCAGGAAGTAGCACCCCTCTTCCATACGGCTTTCCAACTCATCGTGAGATGAATCATCCGATTCCAGGTGCAGGGAGCAGGGATACACCTCGGTGGCGTCGGGCAGCACCCAGATATTGACCTCGTCAATTAGCGCCCGATAGCCGAAGTAGTCATCAAACGCCTTTATTTTCAGCTGATTATTATTGTTGCGCGTCACGGAGTAAGGGCCGGTTCCGATAGGCTGGCGGGCGAAATCAGGCAGGGTGCGCCACTCCTCCGGCAGGATCATGGCCGGCACGCTGCCCAGCAGCCAGGGCAGCCAGTCGTCGGGGCTGCTCAGCCGGACGTCGATCACGAACGGCATCGGCGAGGTCACGCTAGCGATATGGGAGAACAAGGGAAGCGCATTGAGCCGGGTGAGCGAGGCGATCACGTCTTGCATGGCGAGCTCGCGCCCGTGATGAAAACGAATCGACGGGCGCAGATAAAACCGCCAGTGCAGCGGGGACAACATTTGCCAGTGGTGCGCCAGATCGGGTTTAAGTTCCCCGTTTTCCTCATTTATATTGGTCAGGCCGCTGAAAATCTGCCGGGCGATATGCATTTCCGAGCGCCGCAGGGCGGAACCCGGCAGCAGATTGCGCAGCGGGCGATAGTAAAGAATGCGCAGAATATGTTTGCCCTGGCGGAAACTGCGGCCCAGGTGCGCCAGCAGCATTTGCCGTACGGTGTCTTTATCCCCCACCAACTGCACCAACTGATCGATGCGGTCCTGCTCCAGCAGGTCCTCGGCCCGCTGCTGTTGCAGCGCCAGCCCGGTGTAGATAAAGGTCAGCAGCGAGCGTTTGCCCCGTCCCGCTTCCGCCTGCCAGGTAATCCAGCCCTGTTGCTGCATGGCGCCCAGCAGCGAGCGGATATGGCGGCGTGAACAGCTCAGAACGCTCGCCAGCTCTTGCAGCGTGGTGGCGGTGGTCTGTCCCTGAAAGCGTTGCCATAGGCGCACGAACTGTTGTTGCAGACGGGATGAAGTCATAAAAGAGGAACTCCTGGCCTTGAAGTCATCAATTTATCTTTCCCTATATTACGTTGATACTTTCCCATAATGAAAGCGCGGAGGTGGCTTATGACAATCTCGACACTGTACCGGTTCTATCAGACCTATCTCACAACGTGCCGGGCGAAATGGCTGTGCTGGCTCTCTGCCCGGCAGCGGATAGCGTTATTGCAGCAGGCGACGCAGTGGCAAATAGCGGAAATGTCGGAGGAAGAATATCGTCACTGGATATAGTCGCAGAGAACGATAAGAGAATAATTCTGAGTAATGGTGCATTTCACCAGCCAGCGAAACTTTCCGCTGGCTTTTTTTTTATGTGCGCCGTGACTGGCGCGCCATAAAAAAGAGGTTCCCGACGGGGGAACCTCCTGATGATTATCGATCGTGCGTTATCACCGGCGAACCCGCGTCACCGGTAAGTGCTATCAATGCAGGAACGACGGTTGCTGCCGTTCATAATCGGTAATGGCGGCGTCGTGCTGCAATGTCAGCCCAATGCTGTCCAGGCCGTTAAGCATGCAGTGGCGGCGGAAGCCGTCGATTTCGAACGGGTAGCTGTTGCCGCCCGCCAGCACGGTCTGGTTTTCCAGATCGACGGTAAAGGTAATGCCCTGCTCGCCGTCGACCAGTTTGAACAGCGTATCCACATCCGCTTCGCTCAGCGTCACCGGCAGCAGTTGGTTGTTAAACGCGTTGCCGTAGAAAATATCGGCGAAGCTCGGGGCGATCACCACCTTGAAGCCGTAGTCGGTCAGCGCCCAGGGCGCGTGCTCGCGCGACGAACCGCAGCCGAAGTTTTCACGGGCCAGCAGGATGCTGGCGCCTTTATAGCGAGGTTTATTCAGCACAAAATCAGGATTGGGCTGCTGGCCGGACTCGTCCAGAAAGCGCCAGTCGTTGAACAGGTGCTGACCGAAACCGGTGCGCGTCACCTTTTGCAGAAACTGCTTGGGAATAATCGCGTCGGTATCAACGTTAGCGGCATCCAGAGGAACCACCAGACCGGTATGTTGGGTAAATTTAGTCATGTCGGCGTCTCTCTTAATTCAACTCGCGGATATCGGCGAAGCGGCCGGTAACGGCGGCGGCGGCGGCCATCGCCGGGCTCACCAGATGCGTGCGTCCGGCGCGTCCCTGACGGCCTTCAAAGTTACGGTTGCTGGTGGAGGCGCAGCGCTCGCCGGGGTTCAGGCGGTCGTTGTTCATGGCCAGACACATGGAGCAACCGGGCAGGCGCCACTCGAAGCCGGCTTCGATAAACACTTTATCCAGCCCTTCCAGTTCGGCCATGGCTTTCACCGGTCCGGAGCCGGGCACCACGATAGCCTGCACGCCGTTGGCGACCTTACGGCCTTTGGCGACTTCCGCCGCCGCGCGCAGGTCTTCAATGCGCGAGTTGGTGCAGGAGCCGATAAACACTTTGTCGATCGCCACCTCGGTCAGTTTGATGCCGGGCTGCAAATCCATATAGGCCAGCGCCTTGGCCGCCGACGCGCGTTCCACCGGATCGCTGAAGGATTCCGGCGACGGAATCACCTGATTGACGGCAATCACCTGGCCGGGGTTGGTGCCCCAGGTTACCTGCGGGGCGATGTCGGCGGCATCCAGCGTGACGACGCTGTCGAAGCCGGCGTCGTCGTCGGACTTCAGCGTACGCCAGTAAGCGACGGCGGCGTCCCAGTCGGCGCCTTTCGGCGCGAACTGACGCCCTTTCAGATAGGCGAACGTGGTTTCGTCCGGCGCCACCAGGCCGGCCTTGGCGCCCATTTCAATCGCCATATTGCACAGCGTCATACGGCCTTCCATGCTCAGCGCCCGGATGGCTTTGCCGCAGAATTCCACCACGTGGCCGGTGCCGCCGGCGCTGCCGGTTTTCCCGATAATCGCCAGCACGATATCTTTGGCGGTGATGCCGGGCGCGGCATCGCCGGTGACTTCGATCTTCATGGTTTTGGCGCGGCCCTGCTTCAGGGTTTGCGTTGCCATCACATGTTCGACTTCAGACGTGCCGATGCCAAACGCCAGCGAGCCGAACGCGCCGTGCGTCGCGGTATGGGAGTCGCCGCAGACGATGGTCATGCCCGGCAGCGTCATCCCCTGTTCCGGGCCGATAACGTGCACGATCCCCTGGTACGGATGGTTCAGGTCATACAGCTGCACGCCGAATTCGGCGCAGTTCTTGATCAGCTCCTGCATCTGGATACGCGCCATTTCGCCGCTGGCGTTGATATCTTTCGTCTGGGTAGAGACGTTGTGATCCATGGTGGCGAAGGTTTTACCCGGCTGACGAAGCTTGCGTCCTTTGGCGCGCAGACCGTCGAAAGCCTGCGGCGAGGTCACTTCGTGCACCAGATGGCGATCGATATACAGCAGGGGCGTTTCATTCGGCGCTTCGCGCACCACATGCGCATCGAATAATTTCTGATATAACGTCTTGCTCATGGTTATGCCCCTTGCGCCACAAACCGGGCAATGGCATCACCCATCTCATTGGTGCCGACGGCCTGGCCGTCGCTTGCCAGATCGGCGGTGCGATAGCCTTCAGCCAGGGCGGTATTCACGGCTTTTTCAATCGCGCCGGCCGCGTCGTCGGCGCCCAGGCTGTAACGCAGCAGCAGCGCCAGCGATAAAATCTGCGCCACCGGGTTGGCGATGTTTTTACCGGCGATATCCGGCGCGGAGCCGCCGGCGGGTTCGTACAGGCCGAACCCCTGTTCGTTCAGGCTGGCGGACGGCAGCATGCCCATCGAACCGGTGATCATCGCGCACTCGTCGGACAGAATGTCGCCGAACAGGTTGGAGCACAGCAGCACGTCGAACTGGGAGGGATCTTTAATCAGCTGCATGGTGGCGTTGTCGATATACAGATGAGACAGCTTCACATCCGGATATTCCTTGGCGATTTCAGTGACGATTTCACGCCACAGGATGGAGCTTTGCAGCACGTTGGCCTTATCGATGGAGGTTACTACGCCGCGCCGTTTGCGTGCCGATTGAAAGGCGATATGGGCGATGCGTTCAATTTCGAAGCGGTGATACACCTCGGTATCGAAGGCGCGCTCGTACTGGCCGCTGCCTTCGCGGCCTTTCGGCTGGCCGAAATAGATGCCGCCGGTCAGTTCACGCACGCACAGGATATCGAAGCCTTTGGCGGCGATGTCGCCGCGCAGCGGGCAGAACGCTTCCAGCCCCTGATACAGACGCGCCGGGCGCAGGTTGCTGAACAGGCGGAAATGCTTGCGCAACGGCAGCAATGCGCCGCGCTCAGGCTGTTCGGCCGGCGGCAGATGCTCCCATTTCGGCCCGCCGACCGAACCGAACAGGATCGCATCGGCCTGCTCGCAGCCGGCGATGGTCGCCTGCGGCAGCGGCGTACCCTGACGGTCGATGGCGCTACCGCCCACGTCGTATTCGCTGGTGGTGATCCCTATGCCGAAGCGCTGACGCACCGCGTCCAATACTTTGTGCGCCTGCGCCATTACTTCCGGCCCGATGCCGTCTCCGGGTAAGACGGCGATATGGTAACTCTTTGTCATCACACTGTTTCCTGACTATTTTGTTGTTTGCTGTTGTGCTGTTGCAGACGCTGAATTTCTTTTTCTACCTGCTGAGCGCGTTTAATGTTGTTCAGAACGTTCACCATTGCCTGCGCGGAGGATTCAACGATATCCGTCGCCAGACCGACGCCGTGGAAACGGCGTCCCTGATAATTCGCCACAATATCAACCTGACCCAGCGCATCGCGGCCTTGCCCTTTGGCGGTCAACTGATATTTAACCAGTGAAATCTGGTAGCCGGTAATACGGTTAATCGCCTGATAGACGGCGTCGACGGGGCCGTTGCCGGTGGCGGCCTCGGACTGGGTTTCATCGCCGCAGATCAGTTTGACCGAGGCGGTCGCCATCACGCTGGAGCCCGATTGTACGCTGAAATAGTCCAGACGATAAAACTCGGCCTCTTCCTGCTTGTTATTGATAAAGGCCAGCGCTTCCAGATCGTAATCGAATACCTGGCCTTTTTTGTCCGCCAGTTTCAGGAACTCGGCGTACAAGCTATCCAGATTATAATCGCTGTCGTGATAGCCCATCTCTTCCATGCGGTGCTTGACGGCCGCACGGCCGGAGCGGGAAGTCAGATTCAACTGGACCTCTTTCAGACCGATGGATTCCGGCGTCATGATTTCATAATTTTCGCGATTTTTCAGCACGCCGTCCTGGTGAATGCCGGAAGAGTGGGCGAAAGCGTTGGCGCCCACCACGGCTTTATTGGCCGGGATCGGCATATTGCAAATCTGGCTGACCAGTTGGCTGGTACGGTAGATTTCCTGATGATTGATGGCGGTCTGGACGTTGAGAATGTCATGACGGGTTTTGATCGCCATGATCACTTCTTCCAGCGCGCAGTTGCCGGCGCGTTCGCCGATGCCGTTCAGCGTGCCTTCAACCTGACGCGCGCCGGCGTTGACCGCCGCCATGGCGTTGCCCACCGCCAGACCGAGATCGTCATGGGTATGAACGGAGATAATGGCTTTATCGATGTTGGGAACGCGCTGGTACAGGGAAGAGATGATATTGCTGAATTCGTGGGGCAGGGTATAACCGACCGTGTCCGGAATATTGATGGTGCGGGCGCCGGCGTTGATGGCGGCCTCCACCACGCGACACAGATCGGCGATTGGCGTGCGCCCGGCGTCTTCGCAGGAGAATTCCACGTCGTCGGTGTAGTTGCGCGCGCGTTTGATCATGTAAATCGCCCGCTCGATAACCTCGTCCAGCGTACTGCGCAGTTTGGTGGCGATATGCATCGGCGAGGTGGCGATAAAGGTGTGGATGCGGAAGGCATCGGCCACGCGCAGCGCCTCGGCGGCCACGTCAATATCTTTTTCAACGCAGCGCGAGAGGGCGCAAACCCGGCTGTTTTTGATATGGCGGGCAATGGTCTGTACGGATTCGAAATCGCCGGGCGAGGAAACCGGGAAGCCCACTTCCATTACGTCAATGCCCATTCTTTCCAGCGCCAGCGCGATTTGCAGTTTCTCTTTGACGCTCAGACTGGCCTGCAGCGCCTGTTCACCGTCACGCAATGTGGTATCGAAAATAATGACTTGCTGGCTCATCGATTGGTTTCCTTATCGTATTTACTTAGCGCCCGGCGGGTTAGTTAGTATGGAGGCCGGGATTGCCCGCCATAAAAAAACCCGCGCATCGGCGCGGGTTTTTTATTTGGTGGCGTGAAATCAGTTCTAAATTCCTCCCACCGGCATACCGCGCAATGTAGATGCGTTTAGTAGTAGGCCTAGTAGGAAAGTGAAGTTGAACATGAAGTCTCGTCATCTGAAATTTGTGAAGTGCTCTATTGGTACTTGATTAGCAGGGTTATGTCAACCTTTGATTTGGTGTGATCCGCGTCAAGTAAAGCAGCGGGGGGGTACTGCCGGCGTTAGAAAGAGTGTTGCAGTTTTATTCTTTAACGGTAGACTGCGTCCCAAATAATTTACAACTGTACGCTGAAATTTTCAGGCTAACTTTCCTCTGTGGGCAGTCTCTTGCAAATGAATGAGCATTTACAGCAATACCATGTAGTACACCGGATACAGCAGCAGGTTGAACATTGTTCAGGTCGCAGCGCGTTACGGGAATGGACGCCGGACGGAGAACGGCGGCTTACCTGGGCCCAGGCGGGGCGGCGCATACGGCGAATCGCCAGCGCCCTGCTGGCGCAGGGGCTGGACGTGCAGGAGCGCGCGGCGATTTTCTCGCATAATTCACTGAACTGGTCGCTGGTCGATCTGGCGATGCTGCACCTGCGGGCCATCAGCGTGCCGATCTATGCCACCAACACCGCCGCGCAGGCGGCGTTTATCATTAACGACGCCGATATCCGCACCATTTTTGTCGGCGGTCAGGCGCAGTTCGATGCCCTGCTGGCGCTGCGGGAAACCTGTCCGCAATTACGCAATATCATTGTGATGGACGACGGCGTGGATTTGCGCGGCTGCGATATTGCCGTGACGCTGCGCGAATTCGAAGCGCAGGCGGTGGATGCGTTCTGGCGCGATGAGCTGCAAAAGCGGATTGACGGCCGCGATCTCAACGATCTGTTTACCCTGATTTATACCTCCGGCACCACCGGCGAACCGAAAGGCGTGATGCTGGACTACGCCAATATGGCGATGCAGCTCAAGCTGCACGACCTGCGCTTGCGCGTGACGGAGACGGATATTTCCCTGTGCTTTCTGCCGTTGTCGCACGTGTTTGAACGGGCCTGGAGCTTCTTTATCATGCACAGCGGCGCGCAAAACGTGTATCTCAACGACACCAATCTGGTGCGCGCCGCCATGCAGGCGGTTAAACCGACTATGATGTGTGCGGTGCCCCGCTTTTATGAAAAGGTGTACAGCGCGATTTATGAAAAAGCGGCGCAGGCGCCCTGGTATCGCCAGCGCTTATTCCACTGGGCCGTCGCCCAGGGGCGGCGGGTCTTTCTGCTGCGGCGCGCCGGCAAACACCCCGGCGCGTGGCGTCGCTTGATGCATCGCTACGCCGACCGTCTGGTGCTGGGAAAATTACGCCAGCTATTGGGCGGGCAGATCAGGTTCCTGCCCGCCGCCGGCGCCCGGTTGGACGACAATATCATTCTGTTTTTCCAGTCGATGGGCATCCGCATCGTCTATGGCTACGGCATGACGGAAACCTGCGCCACGGTTTCCTGCTGGGAAGAAGAGAACTTCCGCCTGGGGTCGATCGGCACGCCCTTGCCGGAAATTGAGGTGCGCATCGGTGCGGATAATGAAATTCAGGTGCGCGGCGCCACGGTGATGCGCGGTTATTTCCATCGTCCGCAGGAAACGGCGGACGCCTTTACGGCGGATGGCTGGCTGAAAACCGGCGATGCCGGCGAACTGGATGCGCAAGGCAATCTGTTTATTACCGAACGCCTGAAAGATCTGATGAAAACCTCCGGCGGCAAATACATCGCTCCGCAACACCTGGAAGGCACGCTGGGGCAGGATCGCTTTATCGAACAGGTGGCGGTGATCGCCGATGCGCGAAAATACGTGTCGGCGCTGATTGTTCCCTGTTTTGAAGCACTGGAAGAGCACGCCCGTTCGATCAATCTGAAATATCACGATCGTCTGGAACTGCTGCGCCACAGCCATATTATCGAACTGTTCGAGCAACGTCTGCGCGAGATACAGAAAGAGCTGTCCCGCGTTGAACAGGTGAAAAAATTCACCCTGTTGCCGGCGCCGTTTTCGATGGATGAGGGCGAACTGACGCCGACGTTGAAACTACGCCGCAAGGTGATTCATCAGCGTTATCAGTTGGAAATCGACGCCATGTATTCTGAATCATGACGGTTGCCTGAGTTATCATCTCGCGTTATTTTGATTAGTTATATTTAAAAAACCCTACAGTGTTAAGAGGCAAACCCATGGAGATGTTGTCAGGCGCCGAGATGGTGGTCCGATCGTTAATCGATCAGGGCGTAAAACATGTATTCGGCTATCCCGGCGGCGCGGTGCTGGATGTTTACGACGCCTTGCATACGGTTGGCGGTATTGAACATATTTTGGTGCGCCACGAACAAGGCGCGGTGCATATGGCCGATGGCTATGCGCGCGCCACCGGCGAGGTCGGCGTAGTGCTGGTGACCTCCGGTCCCGGCGCGACCAACGCCATTACCGGCATCGCCACCGCTTATATGGATTCGATTCCCTTGGTGGTAATCTCCGGTCAGGTGGCGACATCGCTGATTGGCTACGACGCTTTTCAAGAGTGCGATATGGTGGGGATTTCCCGGCCCATCGTGAAGCACAGCTTTCTGGTCAAACAGGCGGAAGATGTGCCGACGGTGCTGAAAAAAGCCTTTTATCTGGCGTCCAGCGGCCGTCCCGGTCCTGTGGTGGTGGATTTGCCGAAAGACGTGATGAATCCGGCCAATAAGCAGCCTTACGCTTATCCCGATCGCGTCAGCATGCGCTCCTATAACCCGACGGTCCAGGGGCATAAAGGGCAGATTCGGCGCGCGTTGCAAACCCTGCTGGCGGCGGAAAAACCGATTATTTACAGCGGCGGCGGGGTGATCAACTCCGGCTGCCATCAGGAACTGCTGGCGCTGGCGGAAAAACTCAATCTGCCGGTAGCCAGCTCGCTGATGGGGTTAGGCGGCTTCCCCGGCACGCATCGTCAAAGTCTGGGCATGCTCGGGATGCATGGCACCTACGAAGCCAATATGGCGATGCATAACGCCGACGTGATTTTCGCCGTCGGCGTACGCTTTGACGATCGCACCACCAATAATCTGGCCAAGTATTGCCCGGATGCCACGGTGTTGCATATTGATATCGATCCCGCTTCAATCTCCAAAACGGTAAACGCCGATATTCCCATCGTCGGCGATGCCCGCCAGGTATTAACCCTGATGCTGGAGTTGCTGGCGCAGGATGAGGCGCAGCAGCAGTTTGACGCACTGCGCGACTGGTGGCGCAACATCGAGCAGTGGCGCGCCCGCCACTGCCTGAAGTACAGCGCGGAAGGGGATAAGATCAAGCCGCAGGCGGTGATTGAAACGCTGTATCGGCTGACCGGCGGTAATGCCTATGTCGCCTCGGACGTGGGCCAGCATCAGATGTTCGCCGCCCTTTACTATCCTTTCGATCGGCCGCGCCGCTGGGTCAACTCCGGCGGTTTGGGCACCATGGGATTCGGCCTGCCCGCCGCGCTGGGGATCAAGCTGGCGCTGCCGCAGGAAACGGTTATCTGCGTCACCGGCGACGGCAGCATTCAGATGAATATTCAGGAACTCTCCACCGCGCTGCAGTATGACCTGCCGATAGTGGTGGTTAACCTGAACAACCGGTTCCTCGGCATGGTGAAACAGTGGCAGGATATGATCTATTCCGGCCGCCACTCCAGTTCCTATATGGAGTCCCTGCCGGATTTCGTCAAGCTGGCGGAGGCCTATGGGCATATCGGCATCGCCATTGATACCCCTGACGAACTGGAAAGCAAGCTGGCGCAGGCGCTGGCGCAGAAAAACCGTCTGGTGTTCGTGGATGTCAAAATCGACAGCGGCGAGCACGTTTACCCGATGCAGATCCGCGGCGGCGGGATGGATGAGATGTGGCTAAGCAAAACGGAGAGGACCTGATCATGCGGCGGATTTTATCGGTATTACTTGAAAATGAATCCGGCGCATTGTCACGCGTCGTCGGCCTGTTCTCGCAGCGCGGTTACAATATTGAAAGCCTGACGGTGGCGCCGACCGACGATCCCACGCTGTCGCGCATGACCATTCAAACCGTTGGCGATGAAAAAGCGCTGGAGCAGATAGAGAAGCAACTGCATAAGTTGGTGGATGTGCTGCGCGTCAGCGAGCTGGGACAGGGTTCCCACGTCGAGCGCGAAATCATGCTGGTGAAGCTGCAGGCGACGGGCTACGGCCGTGAGGAAGTCAAGCGCTGCGCCGAGATTTTTCGCGGGCAGATTGTGGATGTCACCTCCTCGCTTTATACCGTTCAACTGGCCGGCACCAGCGATAAGCTGGATGCGTTCCTCAATGCCGTACGTGAAGTGGCGGAGATTGTGGAAGTGGCGCGTTCCGGGATCGTCGGCGTATCCCGCGGCGATAAAATCATGCGTTAGGGGGATTTAGCGCGGATTTTTGCCGTAGCAGGCCCGATAATCGCATCGGGCCGGTTAATTTTTTCCTTCTATAACTTATAAATGATAAAAGCGGTTGCCGTTCAGTTGCGTCTGCGGTTAGATCTACGCCATATCCATGATGAGCTTATGGTCATCGCTCTATTTTATTTATCCGGCTTACTAAGGGGTTACCGTGAAACTGGATGAAATCGCGCGTCTTGCGGGTGTTTCACGCACTACTGCCAGTTATGTGATCAATGGAAAAGCAAAACAGTATCGCGTCAGCGATAAGACCGTTGAGAAAGTGATGGCGGTGGTCAGAGAACATAATTATCATCCCAACGCCGTCGCCGCCGGATTACGTGCCGGACGCACCCGTTCCATTGGTCTGGTGATCCCTGATTTGGAAAATACCAGCTATACGCGGATTGCCAATTATCTGGAGCGTCAGGCGCGACAGCGCGGATATCAGCTGTTGATCGCCTGTTCCGAAGATCAGCCGGATAACGAAATGCGCTGCATCGAACACCTGCTGCAACGCCAGGTCGATGCGATCATCGTGTCAACGGCGCTGCCGCCGGAGCACCCGTTCTACCAGCGCTGGGTGAATAACAGACTGCCGATTATCGCGCTGGACCGGGCGCTGGATCGCGAACATTTCACCAGCGTGGTCGGCGCCGATCTCGAAGATTCCGAAATGCTGGCGCAAGAACTGAGGAAAATCCCGGCCGAATCCGTTCTTTATCTCGGGGCGCTGCCTGAGCTTTCCGTCAGTTTCCTGCGTGAACAGGGGTTTCGCCAGGCCTGGGCCGACGATGCGCGGGAAGTGCATTATCTGTATGCCAATAGCTATGAGCGCACGGCGGCGGCGGCGGCGTTTGCCCAGTACCTTAACGATCATCCGATGCCGAAAGCGCTGTTCACTACCGCTTTTCCGCTGTTGCAGGGGGTGATGGACGTTACGCTGCGCCAGAGCGGACGTTTGCCGAATAATCTGGCCATCGCCACCTTTGGCGATAACGAATTGCTGGATTTTCTGGAGTGTCCGGTATTGTCCGTCGCTCAGCGTCATCGTGAAGTGGCGGAACGAGTGCTGGAACTGGTTTTGGCCAGTCTGGACGAACCGAAAAGGCCGAAGCCGGGGCTTAACCGCATTCGCCGCAACCTTTATCGCCGCGGCTCGCTTAGCCGCCGTTAACATCGCTCCCCGGCGCGCTCATATGGGCGCAACGTATGGCGCCCGCCGACGATGAAAAACGAACTGTGTTTTAACCTTTTATAAATCAGTCAGCTAACATGTCAGAAATTAATCAGGCCAGTTTTAAGCTCGCGCCAGGAAAAACGCTTTCCGCCGAGCAGGAGGCGTTAAAGCGCGGTGTCGAGGCGTTCCTGGACCGGCATCGGCATGACCAACATGCGCTCTTCGTTATCCATGGCGAAGCCGGAACGGGCAAAAGCGTTTTATTGAATACCCTGTTCGGCGAGATACAAACCCAGGCCCGCCTGCGGCCGCCGCACCCGCTTTACGGCAGCGAGAACTACCTTCTCGTTAACCATCCCGAGATGCTGAAAGCCTATAAAAATGCCGCCGATAACCAGCCCGCGCTGAGAAAAAAGGATTACGAGCGGCCCACCACTTTTATCAACCGGATGCATAAACGCGGTGCAATTGCCGACATCGTGCTGGTTGACGAAGCGCATCTGCTGCTGACCCGGCGCGATAGCTATAACCATTTTTTCCAGGATAATCATCTGGAGGAGATTATTCGTCTGGCGCGCATCGTGGTGCTGGTTTTCGATGAACAGCAGGTGTTGAAATTCAAGAGTCTGTGGCGGGAAAGCGATCTGTCGCGCATGCTGACTCGCTGGCCGCATGAGGTTTACGCGCTGCGGCGGCAGTTCCGCATGCGTGCGGATGCGGCCAGCCTGCGCTGGATCCGCGCTTTTTGTCAGCGCCGACTGCTGCCGCTGCCGGGGGCGGAAGAGGCTTTCGAGATCGGGATATTCGATGATGCTCAGGCCATGTATGAACGGGTAAAAGAAAAAAATGCCGCCCGCGGCCTGTCGCGTATGTTGTCGACGTATGACTATCCCTATCGGCTGGACGGGCAGGACTATTTTATCGAAGAGGGGCGGTTCCGCTTGCGCTGGGACCGCGCGAAACCAAATGAGCGTCTGCCCTGGGCCGAGCGCGAAGACACCATTGACGAGGTGGGATCGGTTTACACTGTGCAGGGGTTCGATCTGAACTATGTCGGCCTGATTCTGGGGCCGTCGGTGGCGTGGGATGCGCAGCGTGAGGAGATCGTGCTCGATGCGGCCAGATACGAAGATAGCGCGGCTTTTCAGGGCCAATCGCGCATTGAAAATAGCGCCGGGATGAAAGAGCGCATCATGCTCAACGCCATCAATGTGCTGATGACCCGCGCCATTCACGGACTCTATATTTACGCCCACGATCGCGGATTGCGTAACAAGCTGATGTCGCTAGCGCGAAAATAGATAGTAACGGGGAAGATAACCATGGATGCAACTGAAGTGCTTTGGATTGACGATCCGCGGATGAACCAGCGTTCCCGCAACGTCGATATTATTGATGATGAGGTTAAGGCGCTGGTCACGCGCATGTTCGCCGTGATTGACGCCATGAAGGATTCGGGGCTTGCCGCCATCCAGTTGGGCGTTCCGCTGCGCATCGTCGTCATAGACATGGCGGACGAAAAGGGAGAACGCCAGCGCCTGGCGTTGATTAACCCGCAGATAACCCACTCTTCGCCGGAGAAAACGTCACATCTGGAACTGTGCTCTTCTATTCCAGGCCATCCCATGCCGGTGGAACGGGCGAAGCGGGTCAAGGTGGCATTTATCGATCTGGACGGCGCCGCGCGGGAGATCGACGCCGGCGGCGAGTTTGCCGTATGCCTGCAACACGAAATCGATCATCTCGACGGGCTGTCGCTGCTCGACAACCTGTCCGATCTGAAACGTAACCGCCTCAAGACGCAGCTTGCCAAACTGCGTCGCAAAACGGTTTCCCATCAGTGATGCCTTTGCGGGGAAACCGGTTACCCGGTGACGGCGACCCTGAATAACCGGCGGCAGTATTCCAGAAAATAGCCGTATATCACTCCCATCACCATGGAGACGACCGCATTGCTGGCAACGGCGGTCAGCATCTGCGACGAATCCGCCCCGATGGTCCACAGAATGGCGATATAAACCGGCGACTGAAAACTGACGTACGCCAGCAGATCGGCCAGGTTGCGCAGCAGAAAGTGTTGCGGGCCATGGCGTCGGGCGAAGCCGAGCACGCGATCGCGGTAAATGCCGTAGGGCCAGGCAACGACGATATTGACCGGGATAGACAGCAGCCGTGAAGATAAAGACTGTTCAAAGCTCATGCCGGAAAGTCCGATCTCAATCACCATGCCGGTAATAAAGCAATAAACCACCAGGGCGAAGGTATCCGCCGTGGCGCTGCGTAATCTTGAGACCGGGGAAAAGAACATCTTCACTCACTCCATTTTCAGATGGCGAACAAAAATCAGAGTAACGGGTTAATCACGGATTTTTGTTTTGCTTTTTAAATTGTGAGTAGTGTACATCACTGCATTCTTGCTTAATAAGTAGCTAAAAATATTTATTTTTGACCTCCTGATCAGGTTTATCGCTACTTTATCTCTGGTTCGCCGCCGTTTTGCTTTTTTATCGCGAGAATGGTAATAAAATAATTTAAAAACAACAGGTTATTTTAAATTGGCTCTGCTGCGCCATTCAACGGGAAATAACGGCACTAAAAAGCGAAAATGGCCAGCTAAAAATAGCTGGATATATCTCCATGCTTTTTAACCTGCGGCGGTGAATACGCAAAGGCTTTATTTATTCCGTAGTACTTAACTGCGGATTTTTCTTTTTGGCGGCGGATTTTCGATGTGGACAACGTAAATTAAAGTAAATCGGGCGCTGAATAAAGACGCACGGATATTGGTGATAAAAATGCGACGTTGAGCAAATGCCGACAAGCGCAGTATAATAGCCCCCCTCAGTGAAAGCCTTGTTATGCAAGGCTTACGGCAAGTTAAGATTATTCTGGAAACATTTATATTTAGTATCAGCCTGTGACAATAAAAATAATCGGACAATGGAAATCCAGTGCCATTTTTGCGGCCAATATTATTTCGGAAGTAAATTTCTCTTAAATTTTCATGACCTTAATCTTTATTAATTATCCGCCTTTATTTTTTTTACCTTCCTGCCGACCCAAATTCATGCAGAAATAATTCCAAAGCACGCCAGCTCTGGCTTGACAAGGTTTTAATACCCTCCGTACACTCTTCATCGTGGGGATTTGTGGGATAAAGTGGTAAAAAAAGTTATGGAGGGGTAACTCAGGCATGTTTCGTGGGGCTACGCTGGTTAATCTCGACAGCAAGGGGCGGCTTGCCGTACCTACCCGTTATCGGGAAACGCTGAACGAGGAATCGCAAGGTCAAATGGTTTGCACCATTGATCTTCATCAGCCATGCCTGCTGCTTTATCCCTTGCCTGAATGGGAAATCATTGAACAGAAGCTGTCGCGCCTGTCGAGCATGAACCCCGCAGAGCGCCGCGTTCAGCGCCTGTTGCTGGGTCATGCCAGCGAGTGTCAGATGGATAACGCCGGACGGTTATTGATCGCCGGTACGTTGCGGCAGCACGCAGGCCTTACAAAAGAAGTGATGCTGGTCGGGCAGTTCAACAAGTTTGAACTGTGGGATGAACAGACTTGGTATCAACAGATCAGGGAAGATATCGACGCAGAACAATCGACTCAGGAACCGTTGTCTGAGCGGTTGCAGGACTTATCGCTATAGTCATGCCGGAAAATTATAAACACACCACCGTGCTGTTGGACGAGGCCGTTAACGGCCTGAATATTCGCAGCGACGGAACCTATATAGACGGCACTTTTGGCCGTGGCGGCCACTCTCGCCTCATTCTTTCCCAATTGGGACCGGAAGGACGCCTGCTGGCGATCGATCGCGATCCGCTGGCCATTGAAGCCGCCGGCGCGATAGACGATCCCCGGTTTTCCATTATTCACGGCCCGTTTTCCGCGCTGGCCGACTATATGGCCGAGCGCGGCCTTACCGGTCATATCGACGGCGTATTGCTGGATCTGGGCGTATCCTCGCCGCAGCTCGACGATCCCGAACGCGGTTTCTCCTTTATGCGCGACGGTCCGCTGGATATGCGCATGGATCCGACTCGCGGCCTTTCCGCCGCCGAGTGGCTGCTGAAAGCGGAAGCGGAAGATATTGCCTGGGTGCTGAAAACCTTCGGTGAAGAGCGTTTCGCCAAACGTATCGCCCGCGCCATCGTCGAGCGTAACCGCATCGAACCGCTGACGCGCACCAAAGAGCTGGCCGAGCTGATTGCCGCCGCCAGTCCGATTCGCGAAAAGCATAAACACCCGGCGACGCGCAGTTTCCAGGCCATTCGCATTTATATCAACAGCGAGCTGGAAGAGATTGAACGGGCGCTGGACGGCGCGTTGAGCGTGCTGGCTCCGCACGGTCGCCTGTCGGTCATCAGCTTTCACTCGCTGGAAGACAGAATAGTCAAACGCTTTATCCGCCATCAGAGCCGTGGTCCGCAGGTGCCGGCAGGTATGCCGTTGACGGAAGAGCAATTGCGCAGCCAGGGCGGACAAACCCTGAAGCCGGTGGGAAAGATGATGCCGTCGGCTGAAGAGGTCGCCGCCAATCCCCGCGCCCGCAGTTCGGTGCTGCGCTTTGCCGAGAGGCTGCCGGCATGATCGGCCATGAGCGTCACGGCCTGGTCGGCGTCATCGGCGAGGATCTGCTGCGTAACGGCAAGATCCCGCTGTTGCTGATGGCGGCGGTGCTGGTTTCCGCGGTGCTGGTGGTGACGACGGCGCACAAAACGCGTTTGTTGACCGCGGAGCGCGAGCGGCTATTGCTGGAGCGTGACGCGCTGGATATTGAGTGGCGCAACCTGATTCTGGAAGAGAATTCGTTAGGGGATCATAGCCGCGTTGAGCGGATCGCGACGGAGAAACTGCAAATGGGGCATGTCGATCCGTCACAGGAAAATATTGTGGTTAAGCAATGAACTAAACAGGTATCCAATACAGCATGAAAGCAGCCCGTACAGGAAAGTTAAAACGCCAGGAAGATCAAGCCAGCTTTGTCAGCTGGCGTTTTGCGTTGCTCTGTAGCTGTATTCTGCTGGCGATGATCGGTCTGATGGCGCGGGCGGCCTATCTTCAGGTGATTAACCCCGACAAACTGGTGCGTGAAGGGGATATGCGTTCGCTGCGCGTGCAGGAGGTGCCGACGGCGCGCGGCATGATCAGCGATCGCGCCGGTCGTCCGTTGGCGGTAAGCGTACCGGTTAATGCGGTGTGGGCCGATCCGCAACAGGTGAACGAACAGGGCGGCATCACGCTGGATACGCGCTGGAAAGCGCTCTCGGACGCGCTCGAAGTCCCGCTCGATCAGCTGGCGGCGAAGATTAACGCCAACCCGAAAGGGCGCTTTGTCTATCTGGCGCGTCAGGTCAACCCGGCCATCGGCGAATATATCCATAAACTGAAGCTGCCCGGCATTAACCTGCGTCAGGAGTCCCGCCGCTATTATCCTTCCGGCCAGGTCACGGCCCATCTGATCGGCTTTACCAATATTGACGGACAAGGCATTGAAGGGGTTGAAAAAAGCTTTGACCGCTGGCTGACCGGCCAGCCGGGCGAACGCACCGTGCGTAAAGATCGCTTTGGCCGGGTGATCGAAGATATCTCCTCCGTTGACAGTCAGGCGGCGCATAATCTGGCGCTGAGCATCGATGAGCGTTTGCAGGCGCTGGTCTATCGCGAACTGAGCAATGCGGTGGCGTTTAACAAAGCCGAGTCGGGCACCGCGGTGCTGGTCGATGTCGGCACCGGCGAAGTGCTGGCGATGGCCAACAGCCCGTCTTACAACCCCAATAATCTGGCCGGCACCGCCAAAGATATTATGCGCAACCGCGCCATTACCGATATTTTCGAACCCGGCTCCACCGTGAAGCCGATGGTGGTGATGACGGCGTTGCAGCGCGGGGTGATAAAAGAGAACAGCGTGCTCAATACCCTGCCTTATTACGTTAACGGTCACGAAATCAAAGACGTGGCGCGCTACAACGAATTGACCCTGACCGGGGTCCTGCAAAAATCGAGTAACGTCGGCGTTTCCAAGCTGGCGTTGGCGATGCCTTCCTCGGCGTTAGTGGATACATACTCGCGCATGGGGTTGGGAAAGGCGACCAATTTGGGGTTGGTCGGAGAAAGCAGTGGCTTATATCCTCAAAAACAACGGTGGTCTGACATAGAGAGGGCCACCTTCTCTTTTGGCTACGGGCTGATGGTAACGCCGTTACAGTTAGCGCGAGTCTACGCCACGATCGGCAGCTTTGGCGTTTATCGCCCGCTGTCGATTACCAAAGTCGATCCGCCGGTCGCCGGCGAACGTGTGTTCCCGGAAGCGCTGGTGCGCACCGTGGTGCATATGATGGAAAGCGTGGCGCTGCCCGGCGGCGGCGGCACCAAGGCGGCGATTAAAGGCTACCGGATCGCGATTAAAACCGGCACGGCGAAAAAAGTCGGTCCGGACGGCAAATACATCAACAAATATATCGCCTATACGGCGGGCGTCGCGCCCGCCAGTAACCCGCGCTTTGCGCTGGTCGTGGTCATCAACGATCCGCAGGCCGGGAAATATTACGGCGGTGCGGTTTCAGCACCGATATTCGGCGCCATCATGGGGGGGGTATTACGGACGATGAACATAGAGCCAGACGCTTTGCCCATCGGCGATAAAAACGAGTTTGTAATTAACCGAGAAGAGGGTCCAGGTGGCAGATCGTAATTTGCGCGAGTTATTAGCGCCGTGGGTGCAGGACGCCCCGGCCTGTGCGCTGCGGGAAATGACATTAGACAGCCGCGTTGCGGCTGCCGGGGATCTGTTTGTGGCGATTGTCGGCCACCAAACGGACGGACGGCGCTATATCCCGCAGGCCATTGCGCAAGGCGTCGCCGCGATTATCGCCGAAGCCGAGGGCAAAGCCGCAGATGGGGACGTGCGTGAAATGCACGGCATTCCCGTGGTTTACCTGAGCAATCTGCATCAGCGTCTTTCCGCTCTGGCGGGACATTTCTATCGGCAGCCGGCGGAAAAATTGCAGTTGGTCGGCGTGACCGGAACCAATGGTAAAACCACCACGGCGCAGCTGCTGGCGCAGTGGAGCCAGGCGTTGGGCGAAACCAGCGCGGTGATGGGTACGGTGGGAAACGGCCTGCTGGGGCACGTCGCGCCGACCGGCAACACCACAGGATCGGCGGTGGAGGTACAGCAGGTGCTGAGGCAACTGGTCGATCAGGGCGCGACGTTTGCGGCAATGGAGGTCTCTTCCCACGGTCTGGTGCAACACCGCGTCTCCGCACTGCCGTTCGCCGCGGCGGTATTCACCAATCTGAGCCGCGACCACCTGGATTACCACGGCGACATGGAACGCTATGAGGCCGCGAAATGGTCGCTGTTCGCCGACCACCGGGTGGGGCAGACGATCATTAATGCGGATGACGACGTCGGCCGCCGCTGGCTCGACAAACTGCCGGACGCCGTCGCCGTTACCATGGAAAACAATCTGGTTCCGGGCTGCCGCGGCCGCTGGCTGAAGGCCACCGGCGTCGATTATCACGACCGCGGCGCCACCATTCGCTTCGACTCTAGCTGGGGCAATGGCGAAATCGCCAGCCGCCTGATGGGGGCCTTTAACGTCAGCAATACCTTGCTGGCGCTGGCGACGCTGCTTTCCCTGGGCTATTCGCTGGATCGGCTGATTAGCGCCGGCGCGCATCTGCAACCAGTGTGCGGCAGGATGGAGGTGTTCAGCGCCCCGGGCAAACCGACGGTGGTGGTGGATTACGCCCACACCCCGGACGCGCTGGAAAAAGCGCTGGAAGCGGCGCGGCTGCACTGCGCGGGGCAACTGTGGTGCGTCTTCGGCTGCGGCGGCGATCGCGATAAAGGTAAGCGCCCGCTTATGGGGGGCATCGCGGAACAGCTGGCCGACAGAGTGGTGGTGACCGACGATAACCCGCGCAGCGAAGAGCCGCGCGCCATCGTCAGGGATATTTTAACCGGGTTGCTGGATGCCGGACGCGCCCAGGTCATTTCCGGCCGCGCCGAGGCCGTCACCAGCGCCATTATGCAGGCGAAAGAGAACGACGTGGTGCTGGTGGCCGGTAAAGGCCATGAGGATTACCAACTGGTCGGCAATCAGCGGTTGGATTATTCGGACCGCATTACCGTCGCCCGCCTGTTGGGGGTTATCGCATGATGCGCGTTTCCTTGCAGCAGATAGCGTCGATTCTGGGCGCCCAACCGATCGGCGGCAGCGTCGAAATCGACGATGTCGCCACGGATACGCGTAAGCTGCAGGCCGGCTGCCTGTTTGTCGCGCTGCGCGGCGAGAAATTCGATGGGCACGACTATGCCGCGGATGCATTGAAAAACGGCGCGGCGGCCCTGCTGGTAAGTAAGCGCTTACCAGTTAATGCGCCGCAGCTGCTGGTGGAAGATACCCGTCTGGCGCTGGGCAAGCTGGCCGGTTGGGTAAGGCAGCAGTCCGATGCCCGCGTGGTGGCGTTAACCGGTTCTTCCGGCAAGACCTCGGTCAAGGAGATGACCGCCGCCATTCTGCGTCAGTGCGGCAACGTGTTGTATACCGCCGGCAACTTTAATAACGATATCGGCGTGCCGCTGACGCTGCTGCGTCTGACGCCGGAGCATCAGTTCGCGGTGATTGAACTGGGGGCCAACCATATCGGCGAGATTGCTTACACCACCGATCTGGTGCGTCCGGAAAGCGCGCTGGTCAATAACCTCGCCGCCGCGCATCTGGAGGGCTTCGGCTCGCTGGCGGGGGTGGCGCAGGCGAAAGGCGAGATTTTTGCCGGCCTGCCGGCCGACGGCGTGGCGATTATCAATGCGGACAGCAACGACTTCCCGCACTGGCAGGTGACGCTGAGTCATAAAACCGTATGGCGTTTTTCACCGCAGGCCGCCGAGGATGTCGATTTTTTTGCCAGCGATATCAAGGTGCTGGCGCAGGGTACGCAGTTCAGCCTGCATACGCCGTTCGGGGTAATTGATGTGACACTGCCCCTGCCGGGGCGCCACAACGTGGCCAACGCGCTGGCCGCCGCCGCGCTGGCCATGTCCGTCGGCGCCACGCTGGCGGCGGTGAAAGCCGGTTTGGCGCAGCTTCAGGCGGTGCCGGGCAGGCTATTTCCGATTGTGCTGGCGCCGGGAAAATTGCTGCTGGACGACAGCTACAACGCCAATGTCGGCTCGATGACCGCGGCGGCGCAGGTTCTTGCTGAAATGCCGGGATACCGCGTGATGGTGGTCGGCGACATGGGGGAACTGGGCGACGAGGCGAGGGAGTGTCACCGTCAGGTCGGCCAGGCCGTCCGCGCCGCGGGCATCGATAAAGTCTTGAGCGTGGGAACGTTAAGCGAATTGATCGGCCGCGCCGGCGGCGATGGCGAACATTTTCAGGATAAGGGCGCGCTGGTTTCGCGTCTGGGCGCGCTGATAGCCGAACATAAGACAATAAGCATATTGGTTAAGGGGTCACGGAGCACCGCGATGGAGCAGGTAGTACGCGCATTACAGGAGAATGCAACATGTTAGTGTGGCTGGCCGAGCATCTGGTCAAGTTTTATTCCGGCTTCAACGTCTTTTCCTATTTGACGTTTCGCGCCATCGTCAGCCTGCTGACCGCGTTGGTGATTTCCCTGTGGATGGGGCCGCATTTGATTGCCTGGCTGCAACGTTTGCAGATCGGGCAGGTGGTTCGCAGTGAAGGTCCGGAGTCGCATTTCAGCAAGCGGGGAACGCCGACGATGGGGGGCGTGATGATTCTGGCGTCGATCACTATTTCGGTGCTGATGTGGGTCAACCTGTCCAACCCCTATGTCTGGTGCGTGCTGGCGGTGCTGCTGGGCTATGGCGTGGTCGGCTTTATTGACGATTACCGCAAGGTGGTGCGTAAAGACACCAAGGGGCTGATCGCGCGCTGGAAATATTTCTGGCAGTCGCTGATTGCGCTGGTGGTGGCCTTCGTCATGTATGCGATTGGTAAAGACACGCCGGCCACCCAACTGGTGGTGCCGTTTTTTAAAGACATCATGCCGCAACTGGGGCTGCTCTACGTAGTGCTGGCGTACTTTGTGATTGTCGGGACCAGCAACGCGGTGAACCTGACCGACGGTCTGGACGGACTAGCGATTATGCCGACGGTATTCGTCGCCGCCGGATTCGCCCTGGTCGCCTGGGCGACGGGGAATATGAATTTTGCCGGTTATCTGCATATTCCCTATATCCGCCATGCCAGCGAACTGGTGGTCGTCTGTACGGCGATTGTCGGGGCCGGACTGGGATTTTTATGGTTTAACACCTATCCGGCCCAGGTGTTTATGGGGGATGTGGGTTCGCTGGCGCTGGGCGGCGCGCTGGGCACCATCGCGGTGCTGCTGCGTCAGGAGTTTTTGCTGGTAATTATGGGCGGCGTATTCGTGGTGGAGACGCTGTCGGTCATTTTACAGGTTGGATCCTTTAAGCTGCGCGGCCAGCGTATTTTCCGCATGGCGCCGATTCATCACCACTATGAACTTAAAGGATGGCCGGAACCGCGGGTGATCGTGCGTTTCTGGATTATTTCGCTGATGCTGGTGCTGATTGGCCTGGCAACGCTGAAGGTACGGTAAAATATGGCGGACTATCAGGGTAAAAAAGTGGTCATTATCGGGCTGGGGCTGACCGGCCTCTCCTGTGTTGATTTCTTCCTCGCGCGCGGCGTGGTGCCGCGCGTGGTGGATACCCGTATCAGTCCGCCGGGGTTGGATAAGCTGCCGGAAAACGTCGAGCGCCATCTCGGCGATCTCAACGAAACCTGGCTGATGGACGCGGATCTCATCGTCGCCAGCCCGGGCATCGCCCTGGCGACGCCGATACTGAGCGATGCCGCTGAGGCGGGCATTGAGATCGTCGGCGATATCGAGCTGTTTTGCCGTGAAGCGCAGGCGCCCATCGTGGCGATTACCGGCTCCAACGGCAAAAGCACGGTGACCACGCTGGTGGGCGACATGGCGCGGGCCGCCGGGTGGCAGGTGGGCGTGGGCGGCAATATCGGTCTGCCCGCGCTGCGCCTGCTTGAACATGAATGCCAGCTCTATGTGCTGGAACTGTCGAGTTTCCAACTGGAGACCACCAGCAGTCTGCACGCGGCGGCGGCGACCATTCTGAACGTGACCGAAGACCACACCAACCGCTATCCGTTTGGCTTGCAGCAGTATCGCGCCGCCAAGTTGCGCATTTACGAAAACGCCGGCGTGTGCGTGGTTAACGCCGATGACGCGCTGACCATGCCGATTCGCGGCGCGGATGAGCGCTGCGTGAGCTTCGGCGTCGACGTCGGCGATTACCACCTGAATCGGCAGCAAGGGGAAACCTGGCTGCGGATTAAAGGCGAGCGGGTGTTGAACACCCGCGAGATTAAACTGGTGGGGCAGCACAACTACACCAATGCGCTGGCCGCCCTGGCATTGGCTGACGCCGTGGGTATTCCGCGTTCGTCGGCCTTGACGGCCCTGACCGCCTTTACCGGCCTGGCGCATCGTTTCCAACTGGTCTGGGAGCGCAACGGCGTGCGCTGGATCAATGATTCCAAGGCCACCAACGTCGGCAGCACCGAAGCGGCGTTAAGCGGCCTGACGGTGGATGGCACTCTTCATCTGCTTTTGGGCGGGGACGGCAAATCCGCCGATTTCTCGCCCTTGCTACGCTATTTTCAGGGCGACGACATCCGGCTTTACTGTTTTGGCCGCGACGGCGAACAGTTGGCGGCGCTGCGTCCGGATATCGCCGAACGGACGGAAACCATGGAGCAATCCATGCGGCTGATCGCGGGACGCGTCGCGCCCGGTGACATGGTATTACTGTCGCCGGCCTGCGCCAGCCTCGATCAGTTCCGCAGTTTTGAACAACGGGGCGACGAGTTCGCCCGTCTGGCGGAGGAACTGGGCTGATGCGCTTCTCCGGACTGGCGGTTGTCGAACGTATAAAAAACTGGGTCATGGGGACGCGGGAAAGCGATACGCAGAGTCTGGTTCTGTATGATCGCACGCTGGTATGGCTGACGTTCGGGCTGGCGGTGATCGGTTTTGTGATGGTGACCTCCGCCTCGATGCCGATCGGGCAGCGTCTGGCCAGCGACCCCTTTCTGTTCGCCAAGCGCGATGCGCTGTATCTGGGGTTGGCTTTGGCGCTGTCTCTGGTGACGTTGCGCGTTCCCATGGAAATTTGGCAGCGTTACAGCCCGGTCCTGCTGTTGGCCTCCATGCTGCTGCTGCTGGTGGTGCTGGCGGTCGGCAGCTCGGTTAACGGCGCGTCGCGCTGGATATCGCTGGGGCCGTTGCGCATTCAGCCGGCGGAGTTATCCAAGCTGACGCTGTTCTGCTATCTGTCCAGCTATATGGTGCGCAAAGTGGAAGAAGTGAGGAATAACTTCTGGGGCTTTTGCAAACCGATGGGGGTGATGGTGGTGCTGGCGGTGCTGTTGCTGGCGCAGCCGGACCTCGGAACGGTGGTGGTGCTGTTTATCACCACCCTGGCGATGCTGTTTCTGGCGGGGGCGAAGCTATGGCAGTTTCTGGCCATTATCGGCTGCGGCATTTTTGCCGTTTGCCTGCTGATTATCGCCGAACCCTACCGTATGCGGCGCGTCACTTCGTTCTGGAATCCGTGGGAGGATCCGTTCGGCAGCGGTTATCAGCTCACCCAATCCCTGATGGCGTTCGGCCGGGGGGAACTATGGGGGCAGGGGCTGGGAAATTCGGTGCAGAAACTGGAATATCTGCCGGAGGCGCACACCGACTTTATTTTCTCCATTTTAGGTGAAGAACTCGGCTATATCGGTGTGGTTTTGGCGCTGTTAATGATATTCTTCGTCGCTTTTCGCGCGATGTCCATCGGGCGGCGTGCGCTGGAGATCAACCAGCGTTTTTCCGGTTTTCTCGCCTGCTCGATCGGCGTCTGGTTCAGCTTTCAGACGCTGGTCAACGTCGGGGCCGCGTCGGGGATGTTGCCGACCAAGGGGTTGACGTTGCCGTTAATCAGCTACGGTGGTTCCAGTCTGATCATCATGTCGACGGCCATCGTTATGCTGTTGCGTATTGATTTTGAAACGCGCCTGACTAAAGCGCAGGCGTTTACGAGGAGTGCCCGATGAGTGGCGAAGGCAAGCGTTTGATGGTGATGGCGGGCGGAACGGGAGGACATGTGTTTCCCGGTCTTGCCGTGGCGCATCATCTGATGGCGCAGGGCTGGCAGGTGCGCTGGTTAGGCACCGCGGATCGCATGGAAGCGGATTTAGTGCCGCAGCACGATATCGAGATCGATTTTATCCGTATCTCCGGGCTGCGCGGCAAGGGGCTGCGCGCCCAGTTGGCCGCGCCGCTGCGTATATTCCAGGCGGTGCGGCAGGCGCGGGCGATATTGCGCCGTTACCGGCCGGACGTGGTGCTGGGGATGGGCGGCTATGTTTCCGGCCCCGGCGGGCTGGCCGCGTGGCTGTGCGGCGTACCGGTGGTGCTGCATGAGCAAAACGGGATTGCCGGGCTGACCAACCGCTGGCTGTCGCATATCGCCAAAAAAGTATTACAGGCTTTTCCGGGCGCCTTTGTGAAAGCCGAGGTGGTCGGCAACCCTGTGAGGGCGGACGTGCTGGCATTGCCTGCCCCCGCGGTTCGGCTTGCCGGCCGCAGCGGCCCGGTTCGGGTGCTGGTGCTGGGCGGCAGCCAGGGGGCGCGAGTCCTCAATCAGACGCTGCCGGGCGTCGCCGCGACCTTGGGCGACGGCGTGACAATCTGGCATCAGGTCGGCAAAGGCGCGCTGGCGGACGTTGAGCAGGCCTATCGGCAGGTCGGGCGGACGCAGCACAAGATCGCTGAATTTATTGATGATATGGCGCAAGCCTACGCCTGGGCCGACGTGGTGGTCTGCCGTTCCGGCGCGCTGACGGTCAGTGAAATCGCCGCCGCCGGTTTGCCGGCGCTGTTTGTCCCTTTCCAGCATAAGGACCGGCAGCAGTATTGGAACGCCCTGTCGCTGGAAAGAGCGGGGGCGGCAAAGATTATCGAGCAGCCGAAGTTTAACGCGGCGTCGGTAAGTGAAGTCCTGGCGAACTGGGATCGCGCCACGCTGCTGGCGATGGCGGAAAAGGCCCGAGCGGTGGCCGTTCCCGACGCCACGGAGCGCGTGGCGAAGGCGGTGAGCGCCGTAGCGGGCCGCGCGGTTCATAGCTGATTAATTAATACATTATCGCCGGGCGGCGCTGCCGTTCGGGGGATTAAATAAGGTAGCGATAGAAAAAAGTGAATACTCAACAACTGGCGAAACTGCGTTCAATCGTGCCCGAGATGCATCGCGTCCGGCACATCCACTTTGTCGGCATCGGCGGTGCCGGCATGGGCGGTATCGCCGAAGTGTTGGCTAATGAAGGGTATCAGATAAGCGGGTCCGATCTGGCGCCGAACGCCGTTACCCGGCAGTTGAGCGAACTGGGAGCGCAGATCTATTTTCACCATCGGGCGGAAAACGTGCTGAACGCCAGCGTGGTGGTGGTCTCCAGCGCCATTTCCGCCGATAACCCGGAGATTGTGGCGGCGCACGAGGCGCGTATTCCGGTGATCCGCCGGGCGGAAATGCTGGCCGAGCTGATGCGTTTCCGTCACGGTATCGCGGTGGCGGGAACTCACGGTAAAACCACCACCACGGCGATGGTCGCCAGCATCTACGCCGAAGCGGGGCTGGACCCGACGTTTGTCAACGGCGGATTGGTGAAGGCGGCGGGCACCCACGCGCGTCTGGGTTCCAGCCGTTACCTGATCGCGGAAGCGGACGAAAGCGACGCCTCGTTCCTGCATCTGCAGCCGATGGTGGCGATCGTGACCAATATCGAAGCCGATCACATGGATACCTATCATGGCGATTTTGAAAACCTGAAGCAGACCTTTATCAGCTTCTTGCACAATCTGCCGTTTTACGGCCGGGCGGTGATGTGTGTGGACGACGCGGTGATCCGCGAACTGCTGCCGCGGGTCGGGCGCCATATCACCACCTACGGCTTTAGCGACGACGCCGACGTGCGCGTCGCCGACTATCAGCAGACCGGCGCGCAGGGGCACTTTACCCTGGCGCGCCAGGATAAGCCGCTGCTGCAGGTGACGCTGAACGCGCCGGGGCGTCACAATGCGCTGAACGCCGCCGCCGCGGTGGCGGTGGCGATGGACGAGGGTATTGACGACGAGGCGATCCTACGCGCGCTGGAGCGCTTTGAAGGCACCGGCAGACGGTTTGATTTTCTGGGTGAATACCCGCTGGAGCTGGTAAACGGACAACGCGGCAGCGCCATGCTGGTGGATGATTACGGCCACCATCCGACCGAAGTCGACGCAACCATCAAGGCGGCGCGCGCGGGCTGGCCGGACCGGCGTCTGGTGATGGTTTTTCAGCCGCATCGCTATACGCGCACCCGCGACCTGTACGATGACTTTACGCATGTGCTGTCGCAGGTGGACGTTTTACTGATGCTGGAGGTGTATTCGGCGGGCGAGTCGCCGATCCCCGGCGCGGATAGCCGCTCTCTGTGCCGCACCATCCGCGGGCGCGGTAAGATTGATCCGATTTTGGTGGCCGATGTGGATACCTTGCCGGAACTGCTGTCGCAGGCGCTACGCGGCGGAGATCTGGTTTTGGTTCAGGGCGCCGGCAATATCGGCAAGCTGGCGCGGAAACTGGCTGATTCCCGGCTACAGCCCCAGATAAGCGAGTGAGGAACATCATGACTGAGAAAGTTGCCGTATTGCTTGGCGGCACCTCTGCCGAACGTGAAGTGTCGCTGCTTTCGGGTCAGGCGGTGCTGGCGGGCCTGAAAGAAGCGGGCATCAATGCCCATGCCGTGGATACGCGCGAGTTTCCGGTAACGCGGCTCAAGGATGAGGGGTTCACCAAAGTCTTTATCGCCTTGCACGGCCGCGGCGGCGAAGACGGTACTTTGCAGGGACTGCTGGAGTTTTTACAGTTGCCCTATACCGGCAGCGGGGTGATGGCGTCCGCGCTGACGATGGACAAACTGCGCACCAAACTGGTGTGGCAGGCGCTGGGATTGCCGGTGTCGCCCTATGTTGCGTTTCATCGCCAGCAGTTCGCCGCGCTTGCGGAGGATGAGCTGCTGGAAAAACTCGCCCATTTGGGCACGCCGCTGATAGTGAAGCCAAGCCGCGAAGGCTCCAGCGTGGGCATGAGCAAGGTGGATCGGATCGCGGCACTGCCGGCCGCGCTGGAAGAGGCGTTTCGTCATGACGACGAGGTGCTGGTGGAAAAATGGCTCAGCGGCCCGGAGTACACGGTCGCCATCCTTGGCGACGAGGTGCTGCCGTCGATTCGCATCCAGGCCGCGGGCACCTTTTACGACTATGAAGCGAAGTATCTGTCGGATGATACGCAGTACTTTTGCCCAAGCGGTCTGTCGGCGGAAAAAGAGCGGGAACTGGCCGCGCTGTCGCTGGCGGCCTACCGCGCGCTGGATTGCGGCGGCTGGGGCAGGGTGGATCTGATGATGGACGGCGACGGGGCTTTTTATCTGCTGGAGGTCAACACCTCTCCGGGGATGACCAGCCACAGTCTGGTGCCGATGGCGGCAAGGCAACAGGGGTTGAGTTTCTCACAGCTGGTTGCCAGGGTTCTGGAGCTGGCCGGCTGATATGTCGCAGGCAGCGCTGAATACGCGCGCACGGGAACCCGAAGCGAAAGGGACCCGTCGCAGCAACGGAGGCCAACTGGCGGGGATGATTTTCCTGCTGCTGGTGGTGGGGACGATCGTCTGGGGAGGATGGATGGTCGTCGGCTGGATGAAGGACGCCAGCCGCCTGCCGTTGTCCAGAATGGTGGTGACGGGCGAAAGGCAGTACACCACCAACGACGATATCCGTCAGGCGATTTTGTCGCTGGGGTCGCCGGGAACCTTTATGACGCAGGATGTGAACGTCATCCAGCAGCAGATTGAACGTTTGCCGTGGATCAAACAGGCCAGCGTGCGCAAGCAGTGGCCGGACGAATTAAAGATTCATCTGGTTGAATATGTTCCGGTGGCGCGTTGGAATGATCTGCTAATGGTCGACGGCGCGGGGAATGCTTTCAGCGTACCGGCCGAGCGGGTCGGCAACCGCAAGATGCCGTTATTGTACGGCCCGGACGGGAGTGAAACCGATGTTCTGGAGGGTTACCGGACCATGAATCAGGTGCTGGCGGCTGGAAAATTCAGCTTGAAAACGGTGGCGATGAGCGCGCGTCACTCATGGCAGCTGGGGTTGGATGATGATACCCGTATCGAACTGGGACGGGACGATCGGGCCAAGCGGCTGGCGCGTTTTATCGAGCTTTATCCGCTGTTGCAGCGTCAGGCGCAGAGCGAGAACAAACGCGTCGGCTATGTGGATCTGCGCTATGACAGCGGCGCGGCGGTAGGCTGGGCGCCGGCCTTGTTTGAACAGCAAGGCGCTGAGCAGCAGCAAGAGATTGAGCGGCAACAGAACAGTAATCAGAATCAGGCACAGGCTAAACAACAATGATCAAGTCGACGGACAGAAAACTGGTAGTTGGGCTGGAAATCGGTACGGCGAAGGTGGCCGCACTGGTAGGGGAGGTTCTGCCCGATGGCATGGTCAATATTATCGGCGTGGGCAGCTGCCCGTCGCGCGGTATGGATAAAGGCGGCGTTAACGATCTCGAATCGGTGGTCAAATGCGTGCAGCGCGCGATCGACCAGGCCGAGCTGATGGCGGACTGCCAGATATCCTCCGTCTATCTGGCGCTGTCGGGAAAGCACATCAGTTGCCAGAATGAAATAGGGATGGTGCCTATTTCGGAAGAAGAGGTGACGCAGGACGACGTGGAAAGCGTGGTGCATACCGCCAAATCGGTACGCGTGCGCGACGAGCATCGCATTCTGCATGTGATCCCGCAGGAGTACGCCATTGATTATCAGGAAGGGATCAAGAATCCGGTGGGATTATCCGGCGTGCGCATGCAGGCCAAGGTCCACCTGATTACCTGCCATAACGATATGGCGAAGAATATTGTCAAAGCCGTTGAACGCTGCGGTCTGAAGGTGGATCAGCTGATTTTCGCCGGTCTGGCCTCCAGCTACGCCGTTTTGACGGAAGACGAGCGCGAACTGGGCGTTTGCGTGGTGGATATCGGCGGCGGCACGATGGATATCGCGGTCTATACCGGCGGCGCCCTGCGCCATACCAAGGTTATCCCTTACGCGGGCAACGTGGTGACCAGCGATATCGCCTACGCGTTCGGCACGCCGCCGACGGATGCCGAAGCGATCAAGGTGCGCCACGGCTGCGCATTGGGCGCCATCGTCGGCAAAGATGAAAACGTCGAGGTCCCCAGCGTCGGGGGCCGCCCGCCGCGCAGCCTGCAACGGCAGACGCTGGCGGAAGTGATTGAACCGCGTTACACCGAACTATTGAATCTGGTGAACGACGAACTTTTACAGTTGCAGGAGCAGTTACGTCAACAGGGCGTTAAACACCATCTGGCGGCAGGTATCGTGCTTACCGGTGGTGCGGCGCAAATAGACGGCCTGGCGGCCTGTGCGCAGCGGGTGTTCCACACCCAGGTGCGCATCGGCCAGCCGCTAAATATTACAGGTCTGACGGATTATGCACAGGAACCTTACTACTCAACGGCGGTCGGGTTGCTGCATTACGGCAAAGAGTCTCACCTTGGCGGTGAGCATGAGGTCGAAAAACGTGCCTCGGTGAGCAACTGGTTCAAAAGAATCAATAGTTGGCTGAGGAAAGAATTTTAATTTTATCAAAGAGATCACCTGGCACAGTTTATGATCTCGTAGTTACAGGCACAAAACGGAGAGAAACTATGTTTGAACCAATGGAATTAACCAACGACGCGGTGATTAAAGTCATCGGCGTCGGCGGAGGCGGCGGCAACGCCGTCGAGCATATGGTGCGCGAGCGCATCGAAGGCGTTGAGTTCTTCGCGGTCAATACCGATGCTCAGGCATTGCGTAAGACGGCGGTAGGCCAGACGATCCAGATCGGCAGCGGCATCACCAAAGGTCTGGGCGCCGGCGCCAACCCGGAAGTCGGGCGTAATTCGGCGGAAGAGGACCGCGAAGCGCTGCGCACGGCGCTTGAAGGCGCCGATATGGTGTTTATCGCCGCGGGCATGGGCGGCGGCACGGGTACGGGCGCGGCGCCGGTGGTTGCCGAAGTGGCGAAGGATCTGGGTATCCTGACGGTTGCCGTGGTGACCAAGCCGTTCAACTTCGAAGGCAAAAAGCGTATGGCATTCGCCGAGCAGGGTATCGCCGAGCTCTCCAAGCACGTCGACTCGCTGATCACCATTCCGAACGATAAGCTGCTGAAGGTTCTGGGGCGCGGCATCTCCCTGCTGGATGCGTTCGGCGCCGCGAACGACGTGTTGAAAGGCGCGGTTCAGGGTATCGCCGAACTGATTACCCGTCCCGGTCTGATGAACGTCGACTTTGCCGACGTACGCACCGTGATGTCCGAGATGGGTTACGCCATGATGGGCTCGGGCGTGGCGCGCGGCGAAGATCGTGCGGAAGAGGCGGCGGAAATGGCCATCTCCAGCCCGCTGCTGGAAGATATCGACCTGTCCGGCGCGCGCGGCGTGCTGGTTAACATCACCGCGGGCTTCGATCTGCGTCTGGATGAGTTCGAAACCGTGGGTAACACCATTCGCGCTTTTGCTTCCGACAACGCGACGGTGGTTATCGGCACCTCGCTCGATCCGGAAATGAATGACGAACTGCGCGTCACCGTGGTGGCGACGGGCATCGGCATGGACAAGCGGCCGGAAATTACCCTGGTGACCAATAAGCAGTCCAGCCAGCCTGTGATGGATCATCGCTATCAGCAGCACGGCATGACGCCGCTGACCCAGGAAAAACCGGCGGCTAAAGTGGTCAACGACCAGAATCAGCAGGCCAATAAAGAGCCGGATTATCTGGATATCCCGGCGTTTCTGCGTAAGCAGGCGGATTAATACCGCCCTATGACGTTGGAATCTCCGCTCTTTGTGCTAAACTGTCCCGCCGATCCTGGTATAAACTAGGTCGGTAGGTTCAGTAACATGCGAGATAAAATGATGATCAAACAACGTACACTAAAACGTATTGTTCAGGCGACAGGGGTCGGTTTGCATACCGGCAAGAAAGTCACCCTGACCATGCGGCCTGCACCGGCAAATACCGGGGTCATCTATCGTCGCACCGACTTGAATCCACCGGTTGATTTTCCGGCTGATGCAAAATCCGTGCGTGATACCATGCTCTGTACTTGCCTGGTTAATGAGCATGACGTGCGTATTTCCACGGTGGAGCACCTTAACGCCGCGCTGGCGGGGTTGGGGATTGACAATATTGTCATTGAAGTTGATGCACCGGAAATTCCAATTATGGACGGCAGCGCCAGTCCTTTCGTCTACCTGCTGCTGGATGCGGGGATTGAAGAGCTGAACAGCGCCAAGAAATTCGTGCGTATCAAGCAGCCTGTGCGGGTTGAAGACGGCGATAAATGGGCCGAGCTGACGCCGTTCAACGGTTTTAGCCTGGACTTCACCATCGACTTCAACCACCCGGCGATTGATGCAGGATCCCAGCGTTATCGTCTGGACTTTTCTGCCGACGCTTTCGTGCGTCAGATAAGCCGCGCGCGTACTTTCGGTTTTATGCGTGATATCGAATATCTGCAGTCTCGTGGGTTGTGCCTGGGCGGCAGTTTCGATTGTGCTATAGTGGTGGATGATTACCGCGTGCTGAACGAAGACGGACTGCGTTTTGAAGATGAGTTCGTGCGCCATAAAATGCTGGACGCCATCGGCGACCTTTTTATGTGCGGTCACAACATCATCGGCGCATTTACCGCTTTCAAGTCAGGACATGCCTTGAATAATAAACTGTTGCAGGCTGTGTTGGCGAAGCAGGAAGCGTGGGAATACGTCACCTTCGAAGATGACGCTGAAATGCCGCTGGCATTCAAGGCGCCGTCGACCGTATTGGCTTAACGCATAAAGTCGTTATTTCTTATTACGACTGGTTTTACTGGTACCCTCTCCGGCCAGTGAAGCCAGTCGTTCTAATATCCGGCGCAGCTTCTCCGGGCTTTGACCGGCCAAACCCCGCAATATTTCCGCACTTTGTTCGCTCAACTGACGAAACGGTTTTGCCTCTTCCTTCTCGTCGGGCGCGCCGATAGCGCTTTTTTTCACTATTTCATGCCCTTTTGCGGCGAGCGCGGGATTAATCCTGATGTCGATCGAGGCCAATGATGGTAATATTTGGGCGCGCAGTGCAGAAAGCAGGGCCGGCTGTTCATAACGTAACCGCATCAACCAGTTAGCGTTGGCGGTTTCCAGCACCAGCAGTCCATGCCGATAGTTGGCAACGCGGCACCAGGGATGCAGCTGTGCGGGAAGTAATCCGCGCACCGCCCGGTTGAGTTTTAATAAAGCGATAGCGCGCTGCTGCACATCACGCAGTGGGCCGGTACCCGCACCCGATGCGCTATCAAACAGGGATTCCAGTGATTGTGGGCGGCTATCACGCATAAATCAGGCTCCGACGGACGTTAAACTAGTGATCGGTATTCTAAATCGTTGGCGACAATTTGGCAGACGTTATTTCTGGCCGCATCTCTTATTGGGGATGGTCGCGGCGAGCCTTGGCTTGCCGGCCAGCCTGAATGAGTCGCAGGATCTGGCGCCGTTGCCGAATTCAGCTTCCAGCGTTAGCCGCCAGAACAGCGTATCGCTCAGCCTTACCGATTTAGTGGCGCTGAAAGAAGCGCAGCGTCGCTCTTCTTTTGGCGTGGACTACTGGCATCAGCATGCCATCCGCACGGTAATACGTCACCTCTCTTTTGCGCTTACCGCGCCGCAGCAGCTACATGCGCAGCAGGTCGACGACTTGCCCTCGCATTCTCTGGTGCTGCTGGATACGCTGAGCGCGTTGCTGACGCACCAGGAACGGCAACCCACCATCATTCGCCGGACCGGGCGAGCTTCCGATTTTTCCCCCGCGCAGCATCAGACGGGCATCTGGCTGGCCCAGGTTCGCGGCATTCGCGCCGGCCCCGCTATCCATAGCTGAAAAAAATTGTTTGCTAATTAACAGCTGCAGGATTTCCTCTCAGTTTTTTGATGTTGTGCAGCCACTGGATGAGTGGCATTTGTGAGATTAAAACTATTATGGTCATGAATATATTAACCAAAATTTTTGGTAGCCGTAACGATCGTACGCTGCGCCGTATGAGTAAGAACGTTGAGGTGATTAATCGTCTGGAAGCCGATATGGAAAAGCTTTCGGATGACGAACTGAAAGCCAAAACGGCTGAATTCCGCGAGCGTCTGGAGAAAGGCGCATCGCTGGAGAGCCTGCTGCCGGAAGCTTTTGCCGTGGTGCGCGAATCCAGCAAACGGGTGTTCGGCATGCGCCACTTCGACGTTCAGCTTATCGGCGGGATGGTATTGAACGAGCGCTGCATTGCGGAAATGCGCACCGGTGAAGGTAAAACGCTGACCGCGACGCTTCCCGCGTACCTCAATGCTCTGACCGGCCGCGGCGTGCACGTGGTGACGGTGAATGACTATCTGGCGCAGCGCGATGCGGAAAACAATCGCCCGCTGTTTGAGTTCCTGGGATTGAGCGTTGGCATCAACCTGCCGGGCATGCCGGCGCCGGCCAAACGCGAAGCCTATGCCGCGGATATTACTTACGGCACCAACAACGAATACGGTTTTGACTATCTGCGCGACAATATGGCCTTCAGCCCGGAAGAGCGCGTACAGCGTAAACTCTATTATGCGCTGGTGGATGAGGTTGACTCCATCCTGATCGATGAAGCCCGTACCCCGCTGATTATTTCCGGCCCGGCTGAAGACAGCTCCGAGCTTTATATCCGCGTTAACAAAATCATTCCCCACCTGATCCGTCAGGAGAAAGAGGATTCGGATACCTTCCACGGCGAAGGGCACTTCTCGGTGGATGAGAAATCGCGCCAGGTCAACCTGACCGAGCGCGGTCTGGTGCTGGTGGAAGAGCTGCTGGTGCGCGAAGGCATTATGGATGAGGGCGAGTCGCTCTACTCGCCGGCCAATATTATGCTGATGCACCATGTGACCGCCGCATTGCGCGCCCATGTGCTGTTTACCCGCGACGTGGATTACATCGTGAAAGACGGTGAAGTTATCATCGTCGATGAACATACCGGGCGTACCATGCAGGGGCGTCGCTGGTCGGATGGTTTACATCAGGCGGTGGAGGCGAAAGAGAATGTCGCTATCCAGAATGAAAACCAGACATTGGCCTCCATCACCTTCCAGAATTACTTCCGTCTGTATGAAAAACTGGCCGGGATGACCGGTACTGCGGATACCGAAGCCTTTGAATTCAGTTCGATTTATAAGCTGGATACCATTGTTGTTCCCACCAACCGTCCGATGATCCGAAAAGATCTGCCCGATCTGGTCTATATGACCGAAAGCGAGAAGATTGACGCTATCATTGAAGATATCAAGGAACGCTCCGCCAACGGGCAGCCGGTGCTGGTGGGTACCATTTCCATCGAAAAGTCGGAGGTCGTTTCTCAGGCGCTGGATAAAGCGGGCATCAAGCACAGTGTGCTGAACGCCAAATTCCACGCCATGGAGGCGGATATCATCGCCCAGGCGGGCCAAAGCGGGGCGGTAACCATCGCCACCAACATGGCCGGTCGCGGTACGGATATCGTGCTGGGGGGAAGCTGGCAGGCTGAAATCGCCCAGTTGGAAAACCCGGAGGAAGCGCAGATAGCCGAGATTAAAGCGGCATGGCAGGTGCGCCACGACGCGGTGCTGGCTGCCGGCGGTTTGCATATCATCGGCACCGAGCGTCATGAATCCCGCCGTATCGATAACCAGCTGCGCGGCCGTTCCGGCCGTCAAGGGGACGCGGGCTCTTCACGTTTTTACCTGTCGATGGAAGATGCGCTGATGCGTATTTTCGCTTCCGACCGCGTATCCAACATGATGCGTAAACTGGGCATGAAGCCCGGCGAGGCGATTGAACACCCCTGGGTGACGAAGGCGATCGCCAATGCGCAGCGCAAGGTGGAAAGCCGTAACTTCGACATCCGTAAGCAATTGCTGGAATATGATGACGTGGCGAACGATCAGCGCCGGGCGATTTACACCCAGCGCAACGAGCTGCTGGACGTTTCCGATATCAGCGAAACCATCGCCAGTATCCGCGAAGACGTGTTCAAGGTAGCCATCGACAGCTGTATTCCGCCGCAGTCGCTGGAGGAAATGTGGGACGTCGAAGGTCTGGAGCAGCGTCTGAAAAATGACTTTGAGCTGGATATGCCGATTAAAGAGTGGCTGGATAAAGAACCTGAGCTGCATGAAGAGACGCTGCGCGAGCGCATTTTACAGCAGGCGATCGAGGTTTATCAGCGTAAAGAAGAGGTTGTGGGCAGCGAGGTGATGCGCAACTTCGAGAAAGGCGTGATGCTGCAAACGCTGGATTCCCTGTGGAAAGAGCATCTGGCGGCGATGGACTACCTGCGTCAGGGTATCCATCTGCGCGGTTACGCGCAGAAGGATCCCAAACAGGAATATAAGCGCGAGTCTTTCGCCATGTTTGCCGCCATGCTGGAATCGCTGAAATATGAGGTGATCGGCACGCTGAGCAAAGTACAGGTTCGTATGCCGGAAGAGATTGAGGCGCTGGAGCAGCAGCGGCGTGAAGAGGCCGAGCGCCTGGCCCGTCAGCAGCAGTTGAGCCACCAGGAAGAGGAGACTCAGAATGCCGGCGCGCCGGTTCACGCCGAACGTAAAATTGGTCGTAACGACCCCTGTCCCTGCGGTTCCGGGAAAAAATATAAGCAATGCCACGGCCGGTTACAGAAGTAGCCGACCGTTGAATTGAGCAATAATATAAAGGCGGTCGCAGAGGCCGCCTTTTACTTGATGGGACGTATTATGGTGCAAAAACAGTTATCCGTTGCGGTGGGCATTATCCGCAATGCCGAGCAACGGTTTTTTATTGCTCGTCGGCCGGCCGGCGTTCATATGGCGGGCATGTGGGAGTTTCCCGGCGGTAAAGTGGAAGCGGGGGAAACCCCGGCGCAGGCGTTGATTCGCGAACTGCGTGAAGAAACCGGGATTGAGGCGCAAAATCCGCAGCCGCTGAATACGAAAACTTTCTCTACGCCGGAGCGCGCCATCACGCTGCATTTTTTTCTGGTGGAGAGCTGGCTTGGCGAGCCATACGGCCGTGAAGGTCAGGCTTCCCGCTGGCTGAGGGCGGATGAGCTGCTGGAAGATGAATTTCCACCGGCGAATGCGGAGATGATCCGCTGGTTGAAAGCCAATTAACGCTGTTCTTAAGGGCGAGCTGCCGCCGTTGCCGTCGGGCGTTTGAAAACCGTGGCGCTATTCCTTAGTGCCGCGGTTCGCTCCAGTCTTCACTGTCGGAAATAATATCATCGCTGGGGATTCGCTTTTCCTCGTCGGCCCATTCCCCCAGATCGATAAGCTGGCAGCGCTTGCTGCAAAACGGGCGGTAAATGCTTTTCTCGTTCCAGATAACGGTTTTCTTGCAGGTCGGGCATTTTACGGTGGTAACGTCATTAGTCATGGCTTTTTCCTAACTATTTTTTCTTAACGATTTCTTCTTAACAACAGGCCAAATCAAACGGCAGCCGGGCGGGAATCTGACCGTTCTCATTGTCCAGGGACAGGAAACGGATGGCGTAGCGCGTTTTGTGACCGGAAATTTGCGGGTAGAGCTGATAAGCCAGATCGATACGCAGACGCAACAGATCGGCCTCAGAGGCATTATCCTGAAAGAAGCCGTTCAGGCTAATCTGCGGGCGGAAGGTGGCGGAGTGGCGAATCAGCTCCAGTATCATATCCAGCGATTTCTTTAACGGCGCCAATGAGTCCAGCCAGCCCGCCACCAACTGCTCGCGCTGTTCCTGTGGCTGATAAAGCCAGATATGCAGCGTGGGTAAATCGAAACTACAACATCCTCCCGGTATGCTGAGCCGCTGACGGACCATGGCGATCAGCCGATCTTCCCGCAGGAGTTGTCCCATCCGCGGGGCGGCCATCAGCACGCCGGACTGCGTTTTCAACTGCTGGCGCAGGGAATGGATCCGCTCCATATCAACACCGGGAACATGGCTCCATTGCAATAGTTTTTGCTGCTGGCGTTCCAGCTCTTTTAGCAGTTCGGTGCGAACATCCCCGCGCTCCAACACATCCATCAGGTCGGAAATGGCGCGAAAAAACGTCAGCGCGCTTCCCATATCGGTCAGGGAATGGTTGCGGTGCAACTGCTGTAACAATAATTCGATACGCAACCAGGTGCGCGTTTTCTCGTTTAAAGGATATTCAAATAAAATGGTTGAGGATACGTCACTCATGCTTGGTAATCCTGTCAGCGGATGAAGCCGCGAGCTCAAGGTAACGGCGATGCAACTGCGCAACGCGCGAAGCAAGCTCGCTTTGGCTGCGACTATTATCAATAATATCATCGGCATAGGCCAGGCGCTGTTCACGAGTCGCCTGAGCCGCCAGTATATTTTCTGCTTGTTGACGACCGATCCCGTCTCGGGCCAGAGTGCGTTCAAGCTGAGTATCCCGGTTCACATCGACCACCAGAACACGCTGGGCATGGCGTTGTAAACCATTCTCTATCAGTAATGGCACAACCCACAAGACATAGGGATCGGTCGATTCCTGAAACCGGGATTGTGTTTCCGCATGAATCAACGGGTGCAACAGATTATTCAGCCATTGCTTATCCTCCGGGGAGGAAAAGATGCTTTGGCGTAACGCGGCGCGCTTCAAAGAGCCGTCGGCGTGCAGGATATCGGCGCCAAAACGTAGCCTGATGGCGTCCAGCGCCGGTTTCCCCGGTTCAACCACCTGACGCGCAATGATATCCGCATCAATGATGCTCACTCCGAGTTTGGCGAACTCATCGGCTACCGTACTTTTTCCGCTGCCGATGCCACCGGTTAAGGCTACGATATATGTCATAGGCCGATTTTAAAAGTTGGTGGGCGATTTATCCGATTTTATCCCAAATAGGGAAGTTTTGCGCGCGGAATAAAATGGCGTAAAGATAGCGTGATGCCAGTATGGCTGCGGTCTGTGACGAGTCTCAACCCCATATGCCGCCCCGGCGGCGGGGCGGCATATTGAACGTTCCGATAAAAAATGGCGCAGGGCGGTTTAGTCCCTCGGCCTGGCGTTTACTCCAGTCTCACCACCACGACTGATTTGGCGGGAATTTTCAATGCCAGCGCCGAGCCGTTAATTTTGCCATCCCGATAGTTTTCCGGATGAATAACTTCGGGCCGACCGGGGATGTTGTGCGCATCCGGCACTGTGCTGGTAAGTATTTCACCGGAAACGGACGTCGCTTTAAGCGTTCCCAGATTGATGGACAGGTCATAGCCTTCGCGCTGGTTCATGTTGGCGACGCCGATATATACCTTGCCGTCCTGCGCCCTGGCGGCGGAGACATTAAAAGCCGGGAACGATTTGCCACCGGAGGTCAGCAGAGGCGCCTTAACATCAAGCGGGATGGCGGTAGCATCCTGGAACGGTACGTACATCCTGAAAGCATAATAGGTCGGCGTCAGCGCGATCTTGTCCCCTTCGGTCAGGATCATCGCCTGCAATACATTGATGGCCTGGGCGATGTTGGTCATGCGCACTCGCTCAGCATATTTATGAAAAATATTGAAATTGGCGGCGGTCAGGATACCGTCGCGCAGGGTGTTCTGCTGGAACAGATGGCCGGGATAGGTGCCGGGCTCAACGTTATACCAGGTGCCCCATTCGTCAACGAACAGACCGATGCGTTTTTGAGGGTCGTTCTTATCCATAACGGCGATATGCTGCTGCAGCACATCGTCCATGCGCAGGGTTTGCTGGAAAATCGCGTTCCACTGCTCGTCAGGGAAACCCGTAGCGCTGGCCTGATTACGATTTGCCCACTCTCCCGTCAGCACGGTGTAGAAATGCAAAGAGATGGCGTCCAGATGAAACGCGGCGTTTTTCATGACCACGTCCGTCCAGTTAGTGTCGTCGTTATTCGCGCCGGAGCCGACGCGCAGCGCGGTATTGTCATTGCCTTCATGGAAGTTGAGGCCGTCTTTATGGAAAAAAGATCCCCAGCGGCGCAGTTCGTTGGAATAATACTCCGGCGTCATATTGCCGCCGCAACCCCAGCTCTCATTGCCAATGCCGATAAAAGGCACCTTAAACGGCTTGTCGCGGCCATTGGCGCGGCGCTCGTTGGCCAGGCTGTCCTGTTCCGTCGACGTCAAATATTCAATCCATTCGCGCATTTCCGTCGGTGTGGATGACGCGACATTAACCGAAATATAGGCATCCGCGCCGATCTGTTCGGCAAAGTCGAAAAACTCATGGGTGCCGAAAGCATTGTTTTCCAGACCGCCGCCCCACCAGTTATTCTTGCGCACCGGGCGTTTATCGCGCGGCCCTATGCCGTCACGCCAGTGATATTCGTCAGCGAAACATCCTCCCGGCCAGCGTACGACCGGCACCTTGAGCGCTTTGAGCGCTGCGACCACATCGTTTCTGATACCGCGCGTATTCGGAATGGAGGAATCGGGGCCGACCCAGATGCCATCGTAGATGCCGCGCCCCAGATGCTCAGAAAACTGGCCATAGATATAGCGCGATATCTGAGGACCGGATTGTTCGGCTTTCAGCGTCGCTTCGATGCGGCTATCTGCGATTGCCGCCGACATCATTCCCATTAATCCCATCATTAATACCGAGAGCTTCATCTTTCCCATAATCATTCCGTCAATAATATTTAAGATAAAAAAAACCCGAGTGGGCCTCTTAGCGAGGACCCGCTCAGGTTTTGCCTGATCGACGACCAGTGACAATCCAGTGTTATATCGGGAGAAAGATTATAGGGATTAAGCGGACGGTGATGTAACGTTCGTCACATTTTCACCATCCCTGTCATCGCCACTGTCAGGGCGTCATCAGCTAAACATCCCCCCCGGCGTCACTTAAAAAAGTAAATTCGCAGTCTTGTCGCAGGATTATTCCCGCGTATGATAACGTCACTGGAAAGGGCATGAATTACGCCGATCACCACCGTTGCGCATCGTCGCCACTAACCAGGAATGCAAACCCCATGCGTATTGAAGAAGACTTGAAATTAGGCTTTAAAGACGTTCTTATCCGGCCCAAGCGCTCTACCCTCAAAAGCCGTTCCGACGTTGAACTGGAGCGCCGATTCACTTTTCTCCACGCTGGGTGCGACTGGTCCGGCGTGCCGATTATCGCCGCCAATATGGATACGGTCGGTACTTTCCGCATGGCGGAGAGGCTGGCATCGTTCGATGTATTAACGGCGGTGCATAAACATTATTCGCTGGAGCAATGGACGCGCTTTGTGCAGGATTCATCCGTATCGGTGTTAGGTCACGTGATGGTATCAAGCGGTACGTCGGCCGCCGATTTCACCAGGCTGCAGCAAATTCTGGCGTTGTCGCCCGATCTGAAGTTTATTTGTATTGATGTCGCCAATGGCTACTCGGAGCATTTTGTCACCTTTCTGCAAAAAGCGCGTGAGGCCTTTCCAGACAAAGTGATTTGCGCGGGTAACGTGGTGACCGGCGAAATGGTCGAAGAGCTGATTCTGTCAGGGGCGGATATCGTTAAAGTCGGTATTGGCCCGGGGTCTGTGTGTACCACCCGCGTCAAGACCGGGGTCGGCTATCCCCAGCTTTCCGCGGTGATTGAATGCGCCGATGCCGCCCATGGTCTGGGAGGACAGATCGTCAGCGACGGCGGCTGTTCCGTGCCGGGCGACGTGGCCAAAGCCTTTGGCGGCGGCGCCGATTTCGTGATGCTGGGCGGCATGCTGGCCGGGCATGATGAGTGTGAGGGCGCCGTTGTGGAAGAGAATGGCGAAAAAATGATGCTGTTCTATGGCATGAGTTCGGCTTCGGCAATGGAACGCCATGTGGGAGGCGTCGCGGAATACCGTGCCGCCGAAGGCAAAACGGTCAAATTGCCGCTGCGCGGCCCGGTTGATAACACCGTACGCGATATTCTTGGCGGGTTGCGTTCTGCCTGCACCTATGTCGGCGCTTCACGCTTGAAGGAGCTGACCAAGCGCACCACGTTTATTCGCGTTGCCGAGCAGGAAAACCGTATTTTCAATAGCTAACGAACAGCGTCCCCCGGTATTGGCTGGTTCAGGCGCCGGCCAATACGTTGCCCAACTGGAAAATAGGCAGGTACATGCCGATAACCAGGGCGCCGACCATCGCTCCGACAATCAGCATCAGCATCGGCTCCAGCGTTTGCGTCAGCGTTTCCGCCTGTTGGCGGGTTTTTCTCTCATACCAATGCGCCAATTGAGTAAACAGGCTATCCAATGCTCCGGTTTCCTCGCCCACGCGAATAAGCTGCTGACAAGGGGCGGGAAACAGCGCGCCATATTGCCGGGTCGCGTGATGAAGCGTGTTGCCCTGCCGGATCGCTATTTGTATCTGCCGGATTGCCGCCTGATAAACCGGGTGGCGGATGGCGGCGGCGGCATCCAGTCCTGCCGGCAGTGTCAGCCCGGCGTGCTGCGTCATCGCCAGTACGTTAAATATCTGGCTCAGGCAGTCGCCGCGGATCAAATGCGCCAGGAGCGGTAATTTCAACAGCCAGGCCTGTTCCTTCTCCCGCCAGAAGGGGCTGCGCCGGCGTAGGCTGCAATAGCCCAGTAACGCGCTCAATGCGATGACAAAGCCCGCTAAACCGTAGCGGGCTATCCCGTCCGCCAGATGCAGTAACTGCCGGGTAAACCAGGGAAGCGGCGTGTCGAAAGACGCATACAGGTTGGAAAATTCCGGCAATACCAGCGTCAGCATCAGCAGGCTGACCAGCATGGCGATGGCTAATACAAAACAGGGATAACGCAGCGCTTTCACCACTTTCTGGCGCAGGCGATACTGCGCCTCCTGTTGCAGCGCCAGCCGCAGGCAGCACTCATCGAGCTTTCCCGTCAGTTCGCCCACGGCGATCAGCGAACGGTAGATGACGGGAAAGATATGCGGATATTCCGCTACGGTTTCAGACAGCGCTTTCCCCTGCGCCACCTGGACGCCGATTTCTCTCAGCACGCAGCGCCAGCCCGGACGTTGATGCTGTTCGGTCACCAGATGCAGGGCTTCCAGCAAAGGGAGGCCCGCCTGCAACAGCGTCGCTATTTGTTTGATAAGCTCGCTGAGCTGCTCGCCTTTCCAATAGCCCGGCGTCAGGTAGCGGCCGGTTTTCAGCGATAAAGGCTGATATCCCTGGCTGATTAAACGCGCGTGGGCGTGTTGTCGGCGGGCGCTGATTATTTCTCCGTGGACCAACGTCCCTTCCGGCGTAATGGCCTGCCAGTGATATAAACGCTCCAGCCTCATGACGCGGGATCCTGATGCCATGCGCCTGCGCCGACAATACGGTAAATCTCCGCTATTGAGGTTACCCCCTCATGCACCAGTAATAGCCCGGCTTCGAGCAACGAGGGGGAACCCGGCTGGCGTGCAAGCCGTGATAGCTCGCCGCTGCCGGCGTTATTGGCCAGCGCTTGTCGCAGTTGCGGCGTAATCAGCAGCAATTCGTAGATGGCGACACGGTCGTAGTAGCCGGACAGACAGTGGCTACAGCCGTTGGCCCGCCAGTTATTCAGCGGACCGCGCCACAGCGCCGCTGGAAAATGAGCGAGCGGGGCGGCCGGCGTCTTACAGCGGGGGCATAAGCGCCGTACCAGACGCTGGGCAATCACCAGTTTCAGGGCGGCGGCGATCAGGTAGCCCGGAATGCCGAGATGACTCAGCCGGGTGAGGGTTTCCGGCGCGGAATTGGTATGCAGCGTGGACATCACCAGGTGCCCGGTTTGCGCCGCTTTGACGGCGATTTCAGCGGTTTCGGCATCGCGGATTTCGCCGACCATGATCACGTCCGGATCCTGGCGCAACAGCGCCCGTAATATGCGGCTGAAATCGAGGTCGGCTTTCGGGTTGATCGCCGTCTGATTGATGCCCGGCAGCGGGATTTCAACGGGATCTTCCACGCTGCAGATGTTGCGACTGACATGATTAAGCCAACTGATGGCGCTATACAGCGTAACGGTTTTACCGCTGCCGGTGGGGCCGGTCACTAAAATCATCCCTTGCGGCGCATTCAGCACCCGGATCAACTGCTTCAGGTCGGCGTCCGCAAGCCCCAGTTTGTCCAGCGCCAACTCCTGCCGGCGGGTTTGCAGAATACGCAGCACCACTTTCTCGCCGTGCTGTACCGGTAAGGTGGCAATGCGCAGCGAACAGCTTTGCCTATCCAGCATGATGCTGAACTGTCCGTCCTGCGGCAATCGCCGCTCGGCGGTATTCAGCTTGCCCATGATCTTCAGCCGGGCGGTAATACGCGCGCTCAATCCGCTCGGCGGCGGCGAGGCTTCCTGCAATACGCCGTCAATGCGCAGGCGCACGCGATAGTCGGTCGGCAGGGGTTCAAAGTGAATATCGGAGGCGCGGCGCTGAATGGCCAGGCGCAATATCTGATTGATAAACCGCACCGCCGGGGCGTCTTCGTCGCTGATGTGGCTTTCAGGCTCGGCTTGGTAAGCCTCGGTGGTTTCCTTCACCACGGTTTTTTCCGCGCCGGTTTTGAGCTGCTGCTCCATTCTGGCCTGCGGCCACTGTTCCAGCAGAATCTGGCGATTGCCGGCGAAACGCAGCGCCGCCATCATTTCCGCTGACGCCTCGCCGCTGACGGCCACCGACAAGGTCTGCTCATCCATATTCAGCAGTAACGCATGGTAGCGATGGCACACTCGCTGTAATTCGCCGGCAAGATGCTGTGCGTCAGCCATGGTTAACCCGCCGCGTCGTCAAAACGGAAAACATCCTGACAGGCGGATTGCATGCTGTCCGCCGTGCTTTCGGTGGCGCAGTTTTTGGTCCAGCGCGCCGTGCCGGTTTCCGCATCCCATACCGGCGTCAGGACGACGCTCAACCCTTGCAGGGTGGATTGTCCGCTTAGGGTAATGACGCCCTGATTAACGCTGACCGCGCTGACGTAGCGTGAGGTTTTACTGCCGGGTATTCCCTGATTTCCCGCATTGCAGGCGGAAAACGCCGCATTCTCCAGCCCGCAAAGGTCCACGGCGGTTTTATACGACGCCATCGTTTGCAGCATATCGGTCATAGCCGCCTTTTGCAGGTATCCCTGATAGGCGGGTACGCCAATGGCGCTCAGGATGGCGACAATCGCGATGACGATCATCAACTCAACCAGCGTAAATCCCTGTTGTTTTTCCATAGTGGTTTTCCCCGTTGCGGTGCGTAGCGACAAGATAGAAAACGTGGCGGCAACTGGCGACAGGCGATGATGAAAACCGGAACAGGGCGCGGAGAAGAGTTGGTGATTTGCCGATTATGGAATGGTTTTTGCGAGCGGTTTTGCAATTTGCGTACGGCAACGAAGAGGAGAGAGGCCCGGTATTTCCCAGGCCGCCTGGAGAGTCAGATAAAGCGCATCGATAAATCCAGCGCGCGGACGTGCTTGGTCAGCGCCCCGACGGAAATATAATCCACCCCGGTTTCCGCATAATCGCGCAACGTCTCGATCGTTACGTTGCCGGAGATTTCCAGCAGGGCGCGGCCCTGGGTGATGTTCACCGCCTCGCGGATGGTTTCCAGACTGAAGTTATCCAGCATGATGATATCCGCGCCGGCGTCCAGCGCCTGTCGCAGCTCATCAAGCGATTCCACCTCCACTTCCACCGGCACGTCGCGGCGCAGTAAAAAGGCGTTCTCCACCGCCTGCCTGATGGAGCCGGCCGCGATGATATGGTTTTCCTTAATCAGGAAAGCATCGGACAGGCCGAGCCGGTGGTTATTGCCGCCGCCGCACATCACCGCATATTTCAGCGCGGTGCGCAGCCCCGGAATGGTTTTGCGGGTATCCAGTAACCGGGTGCCGGTGCCTTGCAGCACCGAGACGTAACGGCTGACTTCGCTGGCCACGCCGCACAGCGTTTGCAGGAAATTCAGCGCCGTACGCTCCCCGGTCAGCAGCTGTTTGGCCGGGCCGGCGATGTCGCACAGGGTTTGGCCGGGCGCAATGGCATCGCCATCGGCAACGCGCCAGGTAATGGATGTCGCGTCGCCGAGTTGGGCGAAAACCTCCTCAAGCCAGCGTTTGCCGCAGAAGATGCCCGCCTCGCGGGTGATTATACGGGCCGAGGCCTGGGCATCATGCGTTAACAGATGGGCGGTAATATCCTGGGCGGCATCCACCTCGCCGCCCAAATCTTCACTTAACGCCAGCCGTACGCTGGCGGGAATATCCTGCGCAATACGATTGAGCAGCTCGGTCTGGCGTTGTTCCTGACTGTAGCGACGCGTTGTCATCACAAAAAGCTCCGAAGGGGGATTCGGGTCTCTATGCTACCCGGTTTGAACGACGACATCCACCATGAGTAGTTGTGATAATTCAAGGTTTTAAGTTGTTAAAAGCTGTAGCCCACCACCAGATAATAACCCCAGCCGGTTGATTTCACTTCAAATGGCCCCTGGCCGAAGTTCAGCTCGGCGCCGTCCGCCCACTGTCCGCCGTTGTGGAAATAACGGGCGACGACGGAGTAGTGCAAGTGGTCGTAACCCAGCGACAGAATATGGCTGGAGGCGATGGAGTTGCCGGTGCGCGACCGGCCGTCCTTATTGCGCAGGTCTGAGCCGAAGTCAACGTTGGTGAAACCGATATAGGCGACGTTGCCGCCCCACAGCGTCCCTAACGGATAGGCGTATTTCACTTTGAAACGGTAGCCGTCCCATTCGTTTTCATTGCCGGCGCCATAGTTCTTCCACTGGTATTTGGCATAGATATTGGTGGAAAGCGATAAATCGGTTCCGGTATCGATATCGTTGCCCAACCCTACGTACCAGGTGCTTTGCCGTGAATCACTGCTGCGCCCGTGGTCGTAAATGATATTATTGGCGACATACCACTCTTTGAACGGACCGACGCCAAGGTCGGCGCCCGTCAGCTTATCGATGGAAAAGCGCGGTTCAATTTCCACGAACAGCGGTGAGCCATCGTCCCAGGCACCGCGGTCGTTCGAGTTTCCCACGCCGAAGAACTTCGGTACATCGATATAGCCGTAAAAATCGAACCAGTCTTTGCGGGCGAACGCCTCATATTCCAGATAGACATCGTTGTTTAGCTGAGGTCCGAAGCGGGTGTGATAACTCCCCACCACGTTGACGCTCTGATGCCACCAGTCGGAAAGATATTGCGGTTTATTCTCGTCAGCGAGAGCCGGCACGCTGTAGGACAAGGCGACCAAAGCGCCTGCGGCGAAAGCTTTTTTCATATTAATTTCCGTATAGTTGGAAAGCGCGTTGTGAAGCCAGGTATTGTGAAATAAGTTTTTGTAATACCTGAAAAAATCGATGACTATTTCACGTCGCCATTTTAAATAAAAATTGAAACAGTGCACGTTAGTTGATTCACATATTCATCAGATTGCATAAAAATGTGATCCATATCACTATTTTCTGGCGTTCTGGAGAGACGTAACGCGGCTCGCTTCTGGAGCGATTACCCTGTTTAAAGACGATTTACGACGGCGTGACAACGCGCGGGGAAACAATAAAACCTTTTTGTATCCAGCCGGTTAGGTATGGGGTTGAGAAATATGGTACTCTTTCGGCAGGCGCATTCTGGTTAAACACCGTTCCGATTAACCGCACCTTATTTCAGCCCGGCAAACGACATGATGCGAGGTTATCGCCGATGCTTTTGGAAAATGGCTGGTTATCCGAGATAAAACATATTTCCTCCCCCCATTGCGATAGTCGCCCGGACGACGAAGCCCCTTCTCTGCTGGTGATCCATAATATCAGTTTACCGCCGGGGGAATTTGGCGGCCCTTATATCGACCAACTGTTTACCGCGACGCTGGATGCCGACGCCCATCCCTATTTCGCCGATATACGCCATTTACGGGTTTCCGCGCACTGCCTTATTCGCCGGGACGGGGAAATTATTCAATATGTCTCTTTTAACCAGCGAGCCTGGCATGCCGGCGTTTCTCAATATGAAGGTCGTGAACGGTGTAACGATTTTTCCATCGGCATCGAGTTGGAAGGAACGGATACGCTACCTTTTACTACGGAACAATATTATCAGCTGGCGGCGGTAACCCGGCTGCTGCTCAGCGCTTACCCCGTAACGCCGTCGCGCATTGCCGGACACAGTAATATCGCACCGGGCCGTAAAACCGATCCTGGACCGGCCTTTGATTGGGATTTATATCACCGCCTGATACGGGAAGGCCGGATGGATAATGACGGGAGCATAAACCGATGACGCTGTTTACATTGTTGCTGGTATTGGCGTGGGAGCGTCTGTTTAAACAGGGTGAGCATTGGCAGTTGGATCACCGTCTTGAAGCGGTGTTTCGCCGCTTGCCGCCCCCTTCCTTATTGCAAACCCTGTTGCTGACATTGTGCTGCGTGGGAGTGGTATCGGTTTTGTTATGGCTGGCGGACGGTATCTTGTTCGGACTGATTCTGTTAATGCTGTGGATCGCCGTCAGCCTGATGTGTATCGGGGCGGGGGAGGTGCGTCAGCACTATCGGCGATATCTGCAGTCGGCCCGGCGCGGAGAAGTGGGCGCCAGTCAGGAAATGGCGGCGGAGCTGGCTTTGATTCAGGGCTTGCCCGTCGGGGTGGGAGAAAAAGAGCGTTTGCAGGAACTGCAGAACGCCTTGCTGTGGATTAATTTCCGCTTTTATCTGGCCCCGCTGTTCTGGTTTATCGTCGCGGGCCCTTATGGTCCCGCCGCCATGGCCGGCTATGCGTTTTTACGCGCCCGGCAGACCTGGCTGGCGCGCCACCATACGCCGCTGGCGCGCGCGCAGTCAGGGGTTGATTCGCTGTTGCATTGGCTTGACTGGATCCCGGTGCGTCTGGCCGGCGTGACTTACGCTTTGCTGGGGCATGGCGAGAAGGCGCTGCCGGCCTGGTTCGCTTCTCTGGGAGATTTCCGCAACTCGCAATATTGGGTTTTGACCCAACTGGCGCAATTTTCGCTGACGCGTGAGCCGCATATCGACCCGGTAGAAACGCCAAAGGCGGCGGTGGCGCTGGCGAAAAAAGTGACGCGAATACTGGTGGTGGTGGTGGCTTTACTGACGATTTATGGCGCGCTGGTATAAGGCGCAAGAGGAAGAAAAATGGCCGGAGATATCGGCCATTCAGACCATTGACAAAGCCTGTTATTAGGGAGAGCGTGGCGAGGGGCCGTAGCGGCGTAAGCCGCCGGAGCGCCCCTCGGTACGGTAGGCCCGGGTATCTCCGGCTTACAGGCGACTTTGTCAGCAACCTCAATGGCCGAACATATCGGCCATTTTTCGCGTATCAGGCTAATTAACGGACCCGGTTTTCTGCCTGAAAGCGTAACCGATACCCAGAATAACCACCCATACCGGGATCAACAGCACGGAGATGCGAATGCCCGGCGTCAGGTACATCACCACCAGAATACCCGCCAGGAACAGCAGACAGATATAGTTGCCCAGCGGATAAAGCAGCGCCTTGAACTTGGTTACCGTCCCTTCGCTGTCTTTTTTCGCCCGGAACTTCAGGTGGGCGAGGCTGATCATCGCCCAGTTGATCACCAGCGCGGAAACCACCAGCGCCATCAGCAATTCAAAGGCTTTGCCGGGAATCAGGTAGTTGATCAGTACGCAGAACGCCGTGGCTAAGGCGGAAACCCCAATCGCCACGACGGGTACGCCGCGAGCGTCAACCGTTTGCAGCACTTTAGGGCCGTTGCCTTGTTTCGACAGGCCGTACAGCATACGGCTGTTGCAATAAACACAGCTGTTGTATACCGAGAGCGCGGCGGTCAGCACCACGATATTCAGTACGGTCGCCACCACGTTGCTGTTCAGTTCATGGAAGATCATCACAAACGGACTGCCGCCTTCGACCACTTTGCCCCACGGGTAAAGCGACAGCAGAATGGTCAGGGAACCGATGTAAAAGATCAGGATACGGTAGATAACCTGATTGGTGGCGCGGGGAATGCTCTTTTCCGGGTCATCCGCTTCCGCCGCGGTGATGCCGACCAGCTCCAGTCCGCCGAACGAGAACATGATCACCGCCATCGCCATCACCAATCCGCTGGTGCCGTTGGGGAAGAATCCGCCCTGCGCCCACAGGTTAGTAACGGTCGCTTCCGGGCCGCCGGTGCCGCTGAGCAACAGCCAGCCGCCAAACACGATCATGCCGATGATGGCCGCCACTTTAATGATGGCGAACCAAAATTCCATCTCGCCGTAAATTTTGACGTTCGCCAGATTAATGGCGTTAATCACCAGGAAGAACACGGCGGCGGAAACCCAGGTTGGGATATCAGGCCACCAATACTGGACGTAAATCCCCACGGCGCTCAGTTCGGCCATGGCGACCAGAACATACAGTACCCAGTAGTTCCAGCCGGAGGCGAAACCGGCGAAGTTGCCCCAATATTTGTAAGCAAAATGGCTGAAAGAACCCGCTACCGGCTCCTCTACCACCATCTCCCCCAGTTGTCGCATGATAAGGAAAGCAATCAGCCCGCCAATCGCATATCCCAAAATAACCGAGGGTCCAGCCATTTTGATTGTTTGAGCGATGCCGAGAAAAAGGCCGGTTCCCACCGCGCCGCCCAGGGCAATCAACTGGATATGGCGGTTTTTCAAGCCACGCTTTAGCGCTCCGTCCTGTTGTTGACCATCCATCAAATTTAATCCTCTGCCTTGGTGAGCAATATAAGGCCGATGCGCTCCGCTCGGCCGTATTAACTCTTTTACGTTGGTGTAATTTTATTTTTACGATGAGATGTAGACGAATATTGATCAGCATCTACCGTTGGTCAGAGAATAGTGGCAAGCAAACAAGATTGCACTGATTTCTTCTGCTCTATAGACAAAAATTATAGTGACATCAATGTCTCACCGTTAAATCATCCTCTTCCCGACCTGCGGGCTCTCTTTTCCCCGTTTTAGCGATCGCCTTTTTCTTACCATAGAATGAAATTGCCCGATTTCCTGGGTAAATTGCAGCGGAAAATACCGTTGACTTGAGATTATAAATGAATGAAAAGTCTTTTATTTTGAATTTAAATTCATTTATTTACTGTTTAAACGGTTCAGCACCGCCTGCTTTACGTTTCATAAAGGTTAAAATATAAGTCAGGGCGATAAAGGGGAATGGCGCCGGCGCGCTATCACTTTGCCGCATATCCTTGGTGCATTTGTTAAAATATGGCGAGATTGGTGATTTAGCGCCACGTCCTTATGGACAGAAGGTGAATATTTTGTTACTTTAGCGTCACGTTTTTGAAATTGGTATTACCAATTGACTCCGCGCCATTCGCAGAGATGAATTCACCATGGCATACAGCAAGATCCGTCAGCCCAAACTGTCAGATGTGATTGAGCAGCAACTGGAGTTTTTGATCCTTGAGGGAACCTTGCGCCCCGGCGAAAAACTGCCCCCGGAGCGCGAACTGGCCAAACAGTTCGATGTCTCCCGCCCTTCTCTGAGAGAAGCCATTCAACGCCTGGAAGCCAAAGGATTGCTTTTGCGCCGTCAGGGCGGCGGCACTTTCGTGCAGGCCAATCTATGGCAAAGCGTCAGCGATCCGCTGGCCGCGCTGCTGAGCAATCATCCTGAATCACAATTCGATCTGCTGGAAACCCGTCACGCGTTGGAGGGCATTGCCGCCTATTACGCCGCGTTACGCGGAACCGAGGCGGATTTGCAGCGTATTCGGGATTGTCATGATGTTATTCAGCAGGCCAGGGACGCGGGCGATTTGGCGGCGGAGTCGGAAGCGGTAATGCAGTATCAGGTGGCCGTAACGGAAGCGACCCATAACGTGGTGCTGTTGCACCTGCTGCGTTGTATGGGGCCGATGCTGGAACAGAACGTAAGACAGAATTTTGAATTGCTTTATCTAAGCCGGGAAGTGCTGGTGCAGGTGAGCATTCATCGCGCCAGTATTTTTGCGGCGATTGTTGCCCGTGAGCCGGAAAAGGCGCGCGAAGCATCACACCGCCATCTGGCGTTTATTGAGGAAGTATTGCTGGATCTTAACCGGGAAAATAGCCGACGAGAAAGGTCATTGCGCCGGCTCCAGCAACGCAGGGATTGAGCGTCCCATTTTGTATTTCGGGGCTCTGAATTACGGCGACTACGATGATGAGCCTGTCTTCATGTGCTTTACTCGGATCCAATGACGAGTCAGAACACAGGAAGACAGGCTCCGACAAACCAACTTATTAGAGAAGATAAGGAATAACCATGTCAGATCGTTTAACTAATGACGTGGATCCGATCGAAACCCGCGACTGGCTGCAGGCGATCGAATCGGTCATCCGTGAAGAGGGTGTTGAGCGCGCTCAGTTCCTGATTGATCAGGTATTGGGCGAAGCGCGTAAAGGCGGGGTCAGCGTTGCCGCCGGCAGCGCCGCGCGCCAATACGTCAACACCATCGCAGTGGAAGACGAACCTGAATATCCGGGTAACCTGGATCTGGAAAGTCGTATCCGCTCGGCGATTCGCTGGAACGCAGTCATGGCAGTAATGCGTGCTTCGAAAAAAGATCTGGATCTGGGGGGGCACATGGCGTCGTTCCAGTCTTCCGCCACCTTCTATGAAGTGTGCTTTAACCACTTTTTCCGTGCGCGCAACGCGCAAGACGGCGGCGACCTGGTGTATTTCCAGGGCCATATCTCTCCCGGTATCTATGCTCGCGCCTTCCTTGAAGGCCGCCTGACCGAAGAGCAGATGAATAACTTCCGTCAAGAAGTTCACGGCAACGGCCTCTCCTCTTACCCGCATCCCAAACTGATGCCGGAATTCTGGCAGTTCCCCACCGTCTCCATGGGCCTAGGCCCGATTGGCGCCATCTATCAGGCTAAGTTCCTGAAATACCTTGAGCACCGCGGCCTGAAAGACACCTCAAAGCAAACCGTTTACGCCTTTCTGGGCGACGGCGAAATGGACGAGCCGGAATCCAAGGGCGCGATCACCATCGCCACCCGTGAAAAACTGGACAACCTGGTTTTCGTTATCAACTGCAACCTGCAACGTCTGGATGGACCGGTTACCGGCAATGGCAAGATCATTAACGAACTGGAAGGCATCTTCAGCGGCGCCGGCTGGGAAGTGATCAAGGTTATCTGGGGCGGACGCTGGGACGAACTGCTGCGTAAAGACACCAGCGGCAAACTGATCCAACTGATGAACGAAACCGTCGACGGCGACTACCAGACCTTTAAATCCAAGAACGGCGCCTATGTGCGCGAGCACTTCTTCGGTAAATACCCGGAAACCGCCGCGCTGGTCAAAGACTGGACCGACGATCAGATTTGGGCGTTGAACCGCGGCGGCCATGACTCGAAGAAAGTCTATGCCGCGCTGAAAAAAGCCCAGGAAACCAAAGGCAAGCCGGTGGTTATTCTGGCGCATACCATCAAGGGTTATGGTATGGGCGACGCGGCGGAAGGGAAAAACATCGCTCACCAGGTCAAGAAAATCAACATGGAAGGCGTACGTTACTTCCGCGATCGTTTCAATGTGCCGGTTAGCGATGAAAACATCGAAAAACTGCCGTACCTCACTTTCGACAAAGATTCCGCGGAACACAAATACCTGCACGAGCGTCGTCAGGCGCTGGAAGGTTACCTGCCGTCCCGTCAGCCGAAATTCAGTGAAAAGCTGGAACTGCCGACGCTGGAAGATTTCAACAGCCTGCTGGAAGAGCAGAACAAAGAGATTTCCACCACTATCGCTTTCGTGCGCGCCCTGAACGTGATGCTGAAGAACAAGTCGATCAAAGATCGCCTGGTGCCGATCATCGCCGATGAAGCGCGTACCTTCGGTATGGAAGGTCTGTTCCGTCAGATCGGCATCTACAGCCCGAACGGCCAGCAGTACACCCCGCAGGACCGTGAGCAGGTCGCTTACTACAAAGAAGACCAAAAGGGTCAGATCCTGCAAGAAGGGATCAACGAACTGGGCGCGGGTTCATCCTGGCTGGCGGCGGCAACCTCTTACAGCACCAACGATCTGCCGATGATCCCGTTCTATATCTACTACTCGATGTTCGGTTTCCAACGTATCGGCGACCTGTGCTGGGCGGCCGGCGATCAGCAGGCGCGCGGCTTCCTGATCGGCGGAACCTCCGGGCGCACCACGCTGAACGGCGAAGGCTTGCAGCACGAAGACGGCCACAGCCATATTCAGTCGCTGACCATCCCGAACTGTATTTCCTACGATCCGGCCTATGCTTACGAAGTGGCCGTCATCATGCATGACGGTTTGCATCGTATGTACGGCGAAGCGCAGGAAAACATCTACTACTACATCACCACGCTGAACGAAAACTACCACATGCCGGCGATGCCGCAGGGGGCGGAAGAGGGTATCCGTAAGGGTATCTACAAGCTGGAAACGGTGGAAGGCGGCAAAGGAAAAGTCCAACTGCTGGGTTCCGGTTCCATCATGCGTCATGTGCGTGACGCCGCGCATATTCTGGCGAAAGACTACGGCATCGGTTCCGACATCTTCAGCGTCACGTCCTTCACCGAACTGGCTCGTGACGGTCAGGATTGTGAGCGCTGGAACATGCTGCACCCGACCGAAGAACCGCGCGTTCCCTATGTGGCCCAGGTATTGAGCGATGCGCCGGCCGTAGCCTCAACCGACTACATGAAGCTGTTTGCCGAACAAATCCGCAACTTCATCCCGGCTAGCGATTATCGCGTACTGGGCACTGACGGTTTCGGTCGTTCCGACAGCCGTGAGAATCTGCGTCACCACTTTGAAGTGGATGCGTCTTACGTCGTGGTTGCGGCTCTGGGTGAACTGGCTAAACGTGGTGAAATCGATAAGAAAGTGGTTGCCGACGCCATCGCCAAATTCAATATCGATGCTGATAAAGTCAACCCGCGTCTGGCATAAGAGGTAAAGATTACATGGCTATCGAAATCAAAGTACCGGACATCGGTGCAGATGAAGTTGAAGTCACCGAAGTGCTGGTGAAGGTGGGCGACAAGGTGGAAGCCGAGCAGTCGCTGATCACCGTAGAGGGCGATAAGGCCTCGATGGAAGTACCTTCCCCGCAGGCCGGTGTGATTAAAGAGATCAAGGTTGCGGTGGGCGATAAAGTCGAAACCGGCAAACTGATTATGATTTTCGATTCCGCCGACGGCGCGGCCGATGCCGCGCCCGCCAAGGCCGAAGAGAAGCAGGAAGAAGCCAAGCCGGCGGCCGCCCCCGCGGCCAGCGCCAGCAAAGAGGTTGCGGTGCCGGATATCGGCGATGACGAAGTCGAAGTCACCGAAGTGCTGGTGAAAGTGGGCGACAAGGTGGAAGCCGAGCAGTCGTTGATCACCGTGGAAGGCGACAAGGCTTCCATGGAAGTACCGGCGCCGTTCGCCGGCACCGTCAAAGAGATCAAAATCAACACCGGCGACAAAGTGAAAACCGGCTCGCCGATTATGGTGTTTGAAGCGGAAGGCGCGGGTGATGCCGCACCGGCCGCGGCGCAAGAGGAAAGCAAAGCGGAAGCCGCTCCGGCCAAACAGGAAGCGGCGCCGGCTAAGCAGGAAACCAAAGCCGCCGCGCCGGAGGCGAAAGCTGACGGCAAAGGCGAGTTTGCCGAGAACGACGCTTACGTTCACGCCACGCCGGTTATCCGCCGTCTGGCCCGTGAATTCGGCGTCAATCTGGCGAAGGTGAAAGGCACAGGCCGTAAAGGTCGTATCCTGCGCGAAGACGTTCAGGCCTATGTGAAAGAGGCGGTTAAACGCGCCGAGTCCGCTCCGGCCGCCGCTAGCGGCGGTAGCCTGCCGGGTCTGTTGCCCTGGCCGAAAGTGGATTTCAGCAAGTTCGGCGAAATTGAAGAAGTGGAGCTGGGCCGCATCCAGAAAATCTCCGGCGCCAACCTGAGCCGTAACTGGGTGGTCATTCCGCACGTTACGCACTTCGACAAAACGGATATCACCGAACTGGAAACGTTCCGTAAACAGCAGAACGCGGAGGCTGAGAAACGTAAGCTGGATGTGAAGATTACCCCGGTTGTTTTCATCATGAAAGCCGTTGCCGCTGCCCTTGAGCAGTTGCCGCGTTTCAACAGTTCGCTGTCCGAAGATGCCCAGCGTCTGACGCTGAAAAAATATATCAATATCGGCGTGGCGGTCGATACGCCGAACGGTCTGGTGGTTCCTGTGTTCAACGATGTGAACAAGAAAGGCATCATCGAACTGTCTCGCGAACTGGCGACTATCTCCAAGAAAGCCCGTGACGGTAAGTTGACCGCCGGCGAAATGCAGGGGGGATGCTTCACTATCTCCAGCATCGGCGGCCTTGGCACCACGCATTTCGCGCCGATTGTCAACGCGCCGGAAGTGGCTATCCTGGGCGTCTCCAAGTCTGCGATAGAACCGGTCTGGAACGGTAAAGAGTTTACGCCGCGTCTGATGCTGCCGATATCTCTGTCCTTCGACCACCGTGTCATTGACGGTGCTGATGGTGCACGCTTTATTACCATCATCAACAACACGTTGTCTGACATCCGCCGTCTGGTGATGTAATCGAAAAGCCGGCCTGACGGCCGGCTTTTTCTGATAAGCTGTTATTTGCTACGGCTACCAGTGATTAAGGACAAATCGTTAGTCGCATGTTGTTTCAAAGTTGTTAACAATTTTGTAAGCTACCGCGGCAAAGACACGTCCCGGTGGAAGAGGGCGTTAAGACTCGATAACAATAACGTCACAGGCCCGCCGGAAATTAATTAAGAGGTCATGATGAGTACTGAAATTAAAGCTCAGGTGGTGGTGCTTGGTGCCGGCCCCGCAGGCTATTCCGCGGCATTCCGCGCTGCGGACCTAGGCCTGGAAACCGTACTGGTGGAGCGCTACGCCACGCTGGGCGGTGTGTGTCTGAACGTCGGCTGTATCCCTTCCAAAGCCTTGCTGCACGTCGCCAAAGTGATTGAAGAAGCCAAAGCGCTGGCGGAACACGGCATTGTGTTTGGCGAACCCAAAACCGATATTGATAAAATTCGCCTGTGGAAAGAAAAAGTCATCACCCAGCTGACCGGCGGCCTGTCCGGCATGGCGAAAGCGCGCAAGGTGAAAGTGGTTAACGGCCTGGGCAAATTCACCGGCGCCAATACGCTGGTGGTGGACGGCGAAAACGGTAAAACGACGATCAATTTCGACAACGCCATTATCGCGGCGGGTTCCCGTCCGATCCAACTGCCGTTTATTCCCCATGATGACCCGCGCGTATGGGATTCCACCGATGCGCTGGAGCTGAAAAGCGTGCCGGAACGCCTGTTGATTATGGGCGGCGGCATTATCGGTCTGGAAATGGGCACCGTGTACCATGCGCTGGGTTCGCAGATCGATGTGGTGGAAATGTTCGATCAGGTGATCCCGGCCGCCGATAAAGACATCGTCAAAGTGTTTACCAAGCGTATCAGCAAGCAGTTTACGCTGATGCTGGAAACCAAAGTGACCGCGGTGGAAGCCAAAGAAGACGGCATCTACGTGACGATGGAAGGTAAGAAAGCGCCCGCCGAACCGCAGCGTTATGACGCGGTGCTGGTGGCCATCGGCCGCGTGCCGAACGGTAAGCAGCTGGATGCCGGTCAGGCCGGGGTTGAGGTTGACGATCGCGGCTTTATCCGCGTGGATAAGCAGCTGCGCACCAACGTGCCGCACATCTATGCCATCGGCGATATCGTCGGTCAGCCGATGCTGGCGCATAAAGGGGTGCACGAAGGCCATGTCGCCGCGGAAGTTATCGCCGGCAAGAAACACTACTTCGACCCGAAAGTGATCCCGTCCATTGCCTATACCGAGCCGGAAGTGGCCTGGGTCGGGCTGACCGAGAAAGAAGCGAAAGAGAAAGGCATCAGCTACGAAACGGCTACCTTCCCGTGGGCGGCATCGGGCCGCGCCATCGCTTCCGATTGTTCAGACGGTATGACCAAGCTGATTTTCGACAAAGAGACCCACCGCGTGATCGGCGGGGCGATTGTCGGCACCAACGGCGGCGAGCTGTTGGGTGAAATCGGTCTGGCGATTGAGATGGGCTGCGATGCGGAAGATATCGCCCTGACCATCCATGCGCACCCGACGCTGCATGAATCCGTCGGTCTGGCGGCCGAGATTTTCGAAGGCAGCATCACCGACCTGCCGAACCCGAAAGCCAAGAAAAAGTAACCGCGTCTATCGCATGGTGAAAAATCAAAATCCGGCAGATTATGCCGGATTTTTTTATGGCGGGCTGTTCTGCCCGCCGCTCCCGGCTTTTTTTAGCCGGTTGCGCGGAATGTGGCGTCGGTTCGGTTATTTGCCGCCCAGCGTCTTACAATTTCGTCTCAAAGAAAAACAACGCCTTATCTTTGGGACTACTATGATATACATTTCACGACGAGCACCGTTCTGGTTGCTGGCGGCCTGCCTGATCGGTGGCTGAACGTTGCCGGGTAGTAACAACGTCCGCATCAGACACCTAAGCGCGATGGTGCCGTTCATTTTCCATATGGGTATAAATTTATAATAAATTTGATACCGATTAGGGCTGCTGCTACTATTTTATTCGCTGGCGTTTTATTTCCACGCTTAGCGACCGGCTGAAGTGAAGGCAATAATTAGCCGGTGATTATCCAGAATTTAACCGGCCTGTTTGTGGAATCTGTCCACTCGCCATCAGGTATCAGTGAGGAGGTTAAGTATGACTAATACCATGTCCCAAAAAACAGCGCGGGAAGGTTTAGGTAATCCCGAACTTTTTGAAGGCGGCGTCTTTGTCACCAAAAACGGAGTTGCCGAGCTTTTTGTGCAGACGGCCGCGGAACGGCAAGCCGAACTGGCTGAAAGAGCCCGCGAGCGTCAGATTAACGCCCTGTTGAAACTCGTTATGAAAGGGAAACACGACATCGCCAACGATCGCAAAATGTCCCCCGAAGAAGCAAAACAGCGTCTACGCGATGCGCGGAGATAACGGGACGTAATCAATGAGTAAAATGGTGGTTTTGGCGCAGACGGCCTTTGATAGCTTACGTGAAATCGAGTTTTATAAGTCTGCTATTATCGGGCCGCAGCAAGCCGCAATTTTTGTCGATGATCTGATTGATCGCTCCGTAGCCAGCATCAGCCGTTCCCCCGCGCTTTACAAATTTAATCCGGATTTGGCTGACAAAGGCATCCAGATGCGGGAATGGTTGGATATTCACCACGGCTATCGTTGCTTTTACGATGACAGAGGCCCGGAGATTGAAATCCTGCTGTACGCCAGCACCAGACAAGATTTTGAGGCGGCACTTTACCGCCACAGTATTATTTATGCTGACTCATCGCTTGGGTAGCTAGCGAGCGCGGCTTATGCCGGCGTGTCTATCAGCAGCTCCAGCAGATATCGCAGGTCCCCCGCGTTTTGCAATGCGCAGCGAGCCAGGATCTGCCGGCTATCGAGATGCGGCAACGCGCTGATGTTCTGCGTCAGCTTTGCCCCGAGATCGGTGGGTTTCGCCGCCGTTTCCCGCCGGGTGACGCGGCTGGTCAGCCTTGAACCGTCGCGCAGGAACAGGGTGACTTTATGGAAACGGGCATCCGGATCCTGTTCGTCCGGCGGCGTGCTATCGTCCGCCAGCCGCGTAACCTTGTCCGCCAGCGCGGCGATAGCCGGATCCACCGCACCTTCCGCAAACCGCGCCAGTTTCAGTTCTCCTTCCAGCAGCGCCGCGGCAATCACATATTCCAGACTAAAACGCGCTTCCACACCGGTGGCGGCTTTACGGATAAATGGGGCGGTATCGCCGCCGGGCGGGAAAGAGACGGTGATGCCGGCTATATCATCCGCCAATGATGCGCCGTTTTCCCGCTGCGCCTGCCACTGCTCCCTGAGCGCGAAAGCCGCTTCCGCCGCGCTGTGGGTGCCGCCGCAGGTCGGGTAGCGTTTGAATTCCAGGCCGGGAGACAGGATCCGCCACGGCGCCCCCCAGGATTCGACGAGCAGTTGTGGCTGCTGTTTCTGGTCGCCATGCGCGGCCAGAAAGGCTTCCACAACCCGTTGGGCATTGCCGTTGAAACCGGCCAGCCCGAGTTTGACCGCGGTGAGGCCTGCTCTTGCCGCCAGTCCTGCATGCAGCGGTTTGGCCGCGGAACCAAACTGGGCGCGCAACCCGGCGGCCTGCGTCGCCGCCAGGCCGAGGATATTTCGCGTCTGCGTGGCGGAGGCGCCGGCCAGCCGCGCCGCCGCCGCCGCCGCCGCAATGGTTCCCAGCGTGGCGGTGTTGTGATAGCCAAGGCTATAGTGGCGCGAGCCGCCGGCCAGACCGATGCGTCCTGCGGCCTCCACCCCGATAACATAGGCGGTGAGAAACGCCGCTTCGGTTATGACGGGGTTTTCAGCGGCCAGGGCGAACAAGGCCGGCAGGATCACGGTGCCGGGATGGCCGCGAAACGCCGGCTGATAGTCATCAAAGTCCAGCGCATGGCCGGCGTACCCCAGAATCAGGCTGTTCGTCAGGCTGTCGGCGCCGCTAAATACCTGCTTTAACGGATGAAGCCCGCTGTCGGCGATGGCGCCCTGGGTAATGGGCAGGGCGGCGGCGACAAAATCGGTGACGCCCAGACGCGCGGCGTCAATGGCCGCCCGATCTGGCGAACTGTGGGTAACGTAATCGGCGAGGGCAGCGGTTAAATCGGCAACGTTAGTCATAAATAGAGCAAAATCAGCAGTGGAAGATACCTTAATCTACTGCGTCCGGCCGACGGATGATTAATAGCCAAACGGAATGAATCATTCTTTTTGGCTATTAAAGGGGGTGATGGCGCGTATCAGAAACGATCCTTCACCTGCCCCGGCGTGATGCCGAAGGCGCGGCGCAGCGCGGTGGCGAAGTTGGCCGGGCTGTTATAACCGGCGATGCTGGCCGCCTGCGCAATGCCTATCCCATCTTTTTGCAGCGCCAGCATGGCGCGTTGTAAACGGCAGTTACGCAGGTATTCAAACACGGTGATATTGAACGTCTGGCGAAAATGACGCTGTAGCGTACTTTCGCTCATGCTGACGCTTTTGGCGATTTCAGCCATGGAGAGGTGGTCGGCGGCGCCGCTTTCCAGCATATCCCGGATCTGTTGGACCCGTTGGTGATTGCGCAAGGTCACTCCTGGGGCGGTATTGTCCCGTTGCGTCTGGCGGGTGAGCGAACCGAACGCTTCGATAATCAGCAACATACACTGGGTTTCCAGATACAGCCGTTGCAGCGGGGTATGACAGGGGCCGGCGTTCAGAATCTGCCAGGCAATGGCCATTGCCTGACGCGACGGGATCCATAAATGGGTGGCGAGATGGGTTTGCGTGAAATCATAAATCGCCTGCCAGTCGCTGACGCTGTCCAGCAGATTGCCGTACAGCCATTTCCGGCTAAAGGTGAGCGACACGGTGCGTTCGTATTCGTCGCGTTTACCGCTGCGGCTGAACCGCGTGGGTTCGGTCAGTGAAATCAGCGAGGCGGGATGATGCTTTCCCAGGTGCAGCAGCTTTTCATCGTAGCTGATATGCGCGATACCGTTTACCACGATAGCCAGTTTTATCGCCCCGTTCAGCATACTCTGCGTTTTCATATTGTGCAGGTTGATTACATCGGCCGTATGCAGAATCAAATCGCGGTTCAACTGGATAACATTAAAGCTGCCGAACAGCACCGGCGTATCGTCAATCAGCCTCGATCCCAGCAGTTGATAGTCATTGGTGACCAGGCTGGATTGCTGCACGATATGGTTCTTATAGATCGATTTTGACGATGGCAGCTGATTTTGCATGATCCCCTCTTACCTTGTCCGGTTATCGCCGGTCATTTTGCCGTTTTTGCAAAACAATTTGCTGTTTGCACAAACCCGCCCTTGAAAAACAAATGTAACAATGACCGCGCCGCTTTGGTAATGCAAATACTTCTCAGTAGCATTTTTCGTTGGCGGCCGGCAACGCGCGGGCGATAACCCCCGCGATATCACAGGCTTGTCTCCACCAAGTATGGAGCCGGTTTTACGGCAATAAATAAAGCCTGCCACAGTCCGCGTCAGCATCAGCGTCTTTCAAATTACGATTCTACAGGGCGATTTTAATCATGAGACTACCACCACGCCACTATCTGGCGACCCTTATCGGGCTGAGTTGTGCGACTACGCCTTTCCTGACCTGGGCCGATGCGCCCGCTACCCGGCAGACTTCGCCGGCGGCCGCCGCTGATTCCTCCGATACCATCGTGGTCACCGCCGCCGAGCAGACCCGCCAGGCGCCGGGCGTGTCGGTGATCACCGCGGAAGATATCGCCAAGCGTCCGCCGGCCAACGATCTGTCGGAATTGATCCGCACTATGCCGGGAGTGAACCTTACCGGGAACTCCACCAGCGGACAGCGCGGGAACAACCGTCAGATTGATATTCGCGGCATGGGGCCGGAGAATACGCTGATTCTGGTGGACGGCAAGCCGGTTTCCAGCCGCAATGCCGTGCGCTATGGCTGGCGCGGCGAACGCGATACCCGCGGCGATACCAACTGGGTGCCGGCCGATATGGTGGAGCGCATCGAAGTGCTGCGCGGCCCGGCGGCGGCGCGCTACGGCAACGGCGCCGCGGGCGGGGTGATTAATATCATCACCAAACAGCCGACGCAGGAGCTGCACGGTAGTTGGAATACCTATCTGAACGCGCCGCAGCATAAGTCGGAAGGCGCCACCAAACGCACCGATTTCAGCCTGATGGGCGGCCTGACCGATAATCTGAGCTTTCGTTTGTACGGCAATCTGAATAAAACCCAGGCCGATGCCAGAGATATCAATGACGGGCATCAGTCCGAGCGTACCGGCAATCAGATCAATTCTCTGCCCGCCGGTCGGGAAGGGGTGCGTAATAAAGATATCAACGGCCTGCTGCGCTGGGATATTACCAAACAGCAGTCGCTGGAGTTTGAAGCGGGCGTCAGCCGTCAGGGCAATATCTATGCGGGCGATAGTCAAAATACCAATAGCAATGCCAATGTCCTCAGCAATTATGGCAAAGAGACTAATCGTATGTACCGTCAGAACTTTGCCGTCACGCATCGCGGCTATTGGGACAGCGGAGTCAGTTCGATGTCGTACCTGCAATATGAACGCACCCACAATACCCGTATTCTGGAAGGATTGGCGGGCGGTACGGAGGGGATTTTCTCTTCGCCTAATGCTTTTAGCACCATCAAACTGGATAGTTTCATCGCGCATAATGAAGTCAATATTCCGTTTAATGCTCTGTTCGATCAGGTGGCGACCATCGGTTTAGAGTGGAACGAGCAGAAAATGAAGGATCCGGTGTCGAATACGCAGACCACCACCGAAGCCGGCAGCATCGGTTCGCTGAGCAGCGACGGGCGTAGCGACAAGACATCCGCCCGTCTGGCGTCGGCTTTTATTGAGGATAATATTCAACTGACGCCGAGTACGGTGCTGACGCCGGCGCTGCGTCTCGATCACCATAGCACGGCGGGCACCAACTGGAGTCCGTCGCTGAACCTGTCTCAGGAACTGGGAGAGGATTACACCCTGAAACTGGGTATCGCCCGGGCTTACAAGGCGCCCAATCTGTATCAGACCAACCCTAACTATATTCTCTATAGCCGCGGTCAGGGATGTTACGGCGGCAGCTCACAGAGCTGTTACCTGCTCGGTAATGAAGACCTGAAAGCGGAAACCAGTCTGAATAAGGAGATCGGCCTGGAGTTCCACCGCAATGGTTTGACGGCGGGCATTACCTATTTCCACAATGACTATCGCAATAAGATTGAATCCGGTTTGTCGCCGATTGGTCAGGCAGTCGGGGGAAGCAACCCCGCTTACGCCAATGCCAATATTTTCCAGTGGGGAAATATCCCGAAAGCGGTGGTGCAGGGGCTGGAGGGCAGCCTGAGCGTTCCGGTTACGGAGAGTATCAACTGGCGTAACAATCTGACGTGGATGCTGGAATCGAAAAATAAAACCACCGGCGATTACCTGTCCATCACCCCGGAGTTTACCCTGAACTCATCGGTTGAATGGCAGGCGACGGAACAGCTGTCCTTCCTGGCGGATGTCACCTGGTATGGTCGTCAGAAACCCAAAAAGTATGACTATAACGGCAACCGCGTGACCGGCAGCGCCAGCGATGAACTCAGCCCGTATACGTTATTCGGCCTGAGCTCCACCTATGCGTTTAACCAGTACGTGAGCGTGACGGGCGGGGTGGACAATCTGCTGGACAAGCGCCAGTTCCGCGCCGGCAACGCGCAGGGGGTGAACAATATCGCCGGCGCGGGCGCCGCCACCTATAACGAGCCGGGCAGAACCTTTTTCGTCAGTCTGAATACCCGCTTCTAAGCGGCGCCGTCTGGCCGATCGGCGTGTCCGCCGTTCAGGATAGCGCGGCGGCCAACTGCGGCACCGGCTGCGCGTCTGATAATCTTCCGGCGGTTTCCTGCTCCTGTTCCAGTTGGAAAATGGCGACGGCCTGCATCAGCTGGCGCGCTTGTTCTTCCAGTGAAGCCGCCGCGGCGGCCGACTGCTCCACCAGAGCGGCGTTCTGTTGCGTTACGCCGTCCATTTCCGTCACCGCCTGACTGACCTGACCGATCCCCAGGCTTTGTTCGTCGGAGGCGGCGGCGATTTCCCCCATCAGGTCGTTAACCTGTTTGATGGAGGCAATGACGCCGTCCATCACTTCGCCGGTGCGAACCACCTGCCTGGCGCCCGCATCCACGCGTTCGACGGATTCCGCAATCAGCCCTTCGATTTCTTTCGCCGCCTGGGCGCTTTTCTGCGCCAGATTACGCACTTCGCCCGCCACCACGGCAAACCCGCGCCCCTGTTCGCCGGCGCGCGCGGCCTCGACGGCGGCGTTCAGCGCCAGAATATTGGTCTGGAAGGCGATGCTGTTGATCATGCCGGTGATCTCGTTGATCTTACGTGAACTGGTGGCGATGCTACCCATGATCTCACCGAGCTCACGCCCCATTTCCCAGCCCTGTTTCGCCACCGACGTCGCTTTTTCCGCCAGCCCGGTAGCCTGGTGAACGTTGTCGGCATTATGTTTTACCGTGGTGCCCAACTGCTCCATGCTGGCGGCGGTCTGTTGCAGGGCCGCCGCCTGCTGCTCGGTGCGTGAAGAGAGATCGTTGTTGCCGGCGCTGATTTCCGCCGAACCCTGATAGATGGAGTCCGCGCTGTTGCGAATGGTGCTCACCGTCATTTTCAGGCTTTCCTGCATTTCCCGCAGATAGGGAATCAGCTGGCCGGCATCGTTACGGCCGAAATCTTCCAGCGCATGATCCAATCGGCCTTTGGCCAGCGTGCGGAAATGTTCTTTGATTAGCATCAGGGGATTCACGATATAGCCCGTGAGGTAACGGTCGGTCAGCAACAGAATGACGACGCCCGCGATCATCGCCGCAATCAGAATCTTTTTACACCAGTCGACCAGCGTGTAGACATGCTGCACGGTCGTGTTATCCGAGGCGATATGCTGATAGTTGCCCGCCGCGGCGATAAACGCTTCGTTCAATGCCTGAAAATCATCGCGGAACAGCCGCCGGTATTCGGCGAATCTTTTCTCCAGCAGGGCGTTCATCATCGGCTGTAGCCCCTGCCCGATAAGCTGGCTCCATGACGCCACGACCTCATCGACGATACGCTGTTCAATTCCGGTATGCGGTTGATTTTTGAATTTTTCGAGATTTTCCTGACTGCTTTTCAAGGCGGCATCGGCCGATGATACGGTGGTATCGATATCATCCAGCTTGCCGCTTTGCATCAGCGTCATCGCCCGGTTGATGCGGATCACCGAGCGCAGGGCCTGATCGGTGCCGTTCGTCAGGGTATTCAAGGACTCCACCTGGGTGTTGCCGAGCGTCAGATAATGGGTGGCCTGATTCAGCGATGACAGCGTAAACCAGGACACCCCTCCCCATAACAGTAGAAAAAGACTGAGAATAACCAGTAAAACCTTTCTGATTGTAACATTCCGTAAAAAGGACATATGCACTCCCAATGGCGTTGATATCAACCTGCCCATTAGGAGACTATCGGCAATCGGCTCAATTAGTTACATACGTCTTTTTTATAGGTTATACGCGATATATCGAATTGAAATGGATGACGGTAATAAGCGACCAGACGCTTTCTGGGCGAGAATAAGGCGGGCCGGAGGGAGTCTGACGCCGCCATAGGGCATTGCACCATAGAGGGGCAGGAATTTTTTACTTTTGGTGCAAGGCAACGTTCACCGTATATCCGCCAATCAAGCGGTTTGTTTGGATATATTAAATTATTTTCGGCACAAAATGATTCATTCCAATCATTTTTCATTGCGCTATATTTCAATATGAACTTTTGACGCCGCAATTTATCCGCAAATATTGAATCAAATGAATCGACGTGAATCGTTTTTGGCATGACTGTTGCAAATTCTGTCCCGTACGTAGCGAAGCGAAAAACGGGCTAATTTATGGATCATCTTGCGTTGTGCCAACAAATAAAAAAGCAGTTTGAATCGTTGCCGAAACAGGAACGGCTGGCGGCCGGTTTTGTGCTCGATCATCCCCAGGAAGTGGCTGTGATGTCGATGCGCGAACAAGCGCGGCTGGCGGGCATTCCCCCTTCCACCATGACCCGGTTGGCGAAACGGCTCGGGCTGCCCGGTTACGATGAAATTCGCGCTATTTTCGTTGCCGCCTTGCGGGGGCAGGGGCATGAGTACGCTCCGCGCGTGCCTGCGCTGGTCGAGATGAAACAGAGAATGGGCGAAAGCTCGCTGGTGCTGGATTTGGCCAACACCACCACGGCCTATATTCAGAATCTATGCCAGGAGTCTACGCTGGACGCCATCGTCAGAGCGGCGAAAGTGCTCTCCGCGGGACGGATGATTTATTGCCTTGGTTTGCGGTCTTCATTTCCGGTGGCCTTTCATTTCGCTCACGTAGCCACTTATTTTCAGGGGAATATCCATTTAATCGAAGGCGCGGGAGAAAGCGGCATTATGGCACTGATGAATAATATCAGCCCGAAAGACGTATTGCTGGTATGCAGTCTTTCCCCCTATGCCAGGCGTTCGGTGGCGCTGAGCCGTTATCTGGCGCAGCAGAAGGTGAAAGTCGTCGCCATTACCGATAACGCCAGTTCGCCGCTGGCGCGTATCGCCAGCGAAACCATCTTGGTAAAAAAACAAACCACGTCTTTTTTTGACACCTTGACGCCGGCTTTTCTGGTCAGCGAATTATTGGTGGCGTTATTAGCCGCCACCGCGAAAGTGGACGTACAAGACTTGGTAAATAGTACCGAAGAAAAATTATGGGCGATGGGCGAGTGGTGGAGTCTGAATTAATTCAGCCGCCGTTTATCGCATTATTATTTATTGCCACCAGGAAAAGAGAAATGATTGCCTATAAACCTGAATTGACTACCGCGCCGAAACACGGTCATAAAAGTCTGCTTTATTCGGACGTCGTGACGGATTTAAATACGCTCGACTTCGTGGATATCGCCGTATTGGGTATTCCCTACGGTTCGGCTTACTCGATCGATGAGGTCAGTAACGATCAGACCCATGCGCCTACGGCGGTACGCCAGGCAACCGATCGCGCGCTGCGCAGCTTCGAGCGTTATGACTTTGATATCGGCGGCCCGATGATGGACAACCAGCCGATCCGCATGGTGGATTGCGGCGATATCGCCGGCGATGCGCGCGAGTTGAACCGCCATTATGACGCCGCCGAGGCGGTGGTGCGCAAGATCCTGGCGCTGGGCGGCATGCCGCTGATCATCGGCGGCGACCACGGCATTCCGATCCCGGTGCTGCGCGCGCTGGACAGCGTCGGCCCGATTACGCTGATTCATATCGATGCGCATCTTGACTGGCGGCAGGAGGTGAACGGCGTTACCGACGGTTACTCCAGCCCGATCCGTCGCGCGTCGGAGATGGCGCACGTTGGCGAAATCTTCCAGATCGGTCTGCGCGCCAATGGGTCAGCCCGCCAGGAAGAGGTGGACGCGGCGCTGGCGTACGGCGCGCATCTAATCACCGCGCATGAACTGCATGACGCGGGCCCAGAGGACATCCTCAGCCGTATTCCCGACGGCGGCAACTATTACATCACCATGGATGCGGATGGGATCGACCCGACGATTATGCCCGCGGTCAACGGCCCGGCGCTGGGCGGCGTGACCTACGGCGAAGCGCGAAAACTCATTCACGGCCTGGTGAAAAAGGGCCGCGTGGTGGGCATGGATATCGTCGAAATTACGCCTAAAAAAGATGTGAACAATATTACGGCGATTACCGCCTGCCGGTTCTTTATCAATCTGATCGGGATGGCGGTGCGCGCCGGCTATTTTAAAAAAACGTCCGCGAGCTGATTTTAACGTCGCATTCGCGACGGTTCGCCACGATAAATAATCAGACACCATTTTTACGCCGCATGCAAAAACAGCGGATTATTGCGTCAACACCAGGGTTTTTATAACTAATGAGTCGTTATCCAACCTTTATTCACTATGCCAAGTCAGGAGAACTGCCATGAAAAGACATACATTGTTGTCCGCGCTCGTCGGCGTCGTAGCGGCGTTTGCGGTAATGACGGCCAATGCCGCCAGCGTTCTCGATAGCATTATGAGTCAGAAGAATTTACGTGTGGCCGTACCTGTGGACTATCCGCCCTATGGCTACGTCGGCAGCGATATGCAGCCGCAGGGGGTGGATATCGATATCGCCCGCCTGATCGGCGAAAAGATGGGCGTCAGGGTGACGCTGATCCCGGTGACCGGTCCCAACCGCGTACCCTACCTGCAAACCGGCAAGGCGGATATGACCATCTCCTCGCTGGGGAAAACGGAAGAGCGCGCCAAAGTGATCGACTACAGTATCGCCTATGCGCCTTTCTTTGACGCGGTGTTCGGCAGCGGTAAGGTCAAGGCGACCACCACCGACGAACTGGCGGGCAAAACCGTGGCGGTGACCCGCGGTTCCATGCAGGACGAAGAGTTGACCACCATGGCGCCGAAGGCCGTCATCCGCCGCTTCGAGGACAACAATAGCACCATCTCCGCTTTCCTGTCCGGCCAGACCGAACTGGTGGCGATCGGCACCACGGTGGCGGGCGCCATGAAACAGAAAAACCCCAATATCGATCTGGAGCTGAAGGTCATTCTGTCCAATTCGCCATGCTATGTCGGGATGCCGAAAAACCAGCCGGAGCTGGTCGCCAGGGTGAACCAGATCCTGCGCGCCGCCAAGGCGGACGGTACGCTGGACGCTATTGCGCAGAAGTGGCTGGGCGCGCCGGCTGGCGAGCTGCCGGAATGATGACGGTCGGGCTGGAGAGGTGGGCATGACGGAGAAACGCGCGACCCGGCTATTGGCCGATTGGCTGGCGGCCCTGACGCCGGAGGCGATCCCCGAACCGGTGCGCCGGGTGGCGCAGCGCTGCCTGGTGGATACGCTGGGGGTTATGCTGGCTGGCTCGGAGACCCGCGTTGCCGGGCTGGCGCGCGCGGTGGCGGAGCAGAGCGCCGCCTTCGGCCGGTCGGAAGCCGTAGGATGCAATGTCGACATGGCCGCGCCGGCGGCGGCGTTTGTCAATGCCACGGCGGCCCATGCCCTCGATTTTGACGATAATTGCTACGCCGGGTTTGCGCACGGCTCGGCGGTGATTGTACCGGCGGCGCTGGCGCTGGCGCAGTCCCGTTGCGCCAGCGGCGCGGCGCTGATAACCGCGCTGGCGGCCGGTTCGGAATGCCAGTACCGGCTGGCGCAGGCGCTGGGAACGACGCTGTATGAGCGCGGTTGGTGGACCACTGGCGTGCTGGGGGCGGTGGGCGCCTGCGCGGCCGCGGCCAGACTGCTGGAGCTGGATGCGTCCGCGACCGCACAGGCGTTGGGGTTGGCTATCGCCGGAACCGGCGGGATGAAAAGCGTATTCGGCAGCGACGCCAAGCCGCTGCTGGCCGGGCGCGCTAGCGAGGCGGGCGTGATCGCCGCGCTGTTGGCCGGGCAGGGCGCCAGCGGGCCGACCGATGCCGTCGAACATCCGTACGGGCTGGCCGCGCTGTGCAACGCAGGTCGTTTTACGCGGGAACGGCTGGAGGCGGGCGATAACTGGTGCCTGCTGAACCCGGGCATCGACGTCAAACGTCTGCCGGTGTGCCTGTCTTCCCATGCGGCGGTGGACGGCGTGATGGAGCTAATCCACGAGCGGATGCTCGATACGAACGATGTCGTGCGCATCGTCTGCGATGTGCCGCCGCTGGTTGCGGCCAATCTGATCTACCCGCAGCCGCTTTCCGTTCAGCAGGCGCAGTTCAGTTTGCCGTTCGCCATCGCCGCGTCGCTCTCTTGCGGCGAACTGACGCTGGATTGCCTCAACGAAGAGACTGTGCGCAGTCCTGCGCTGGCGCAGCTGATGGAAAAAGTGGCGATGACCACCGGCCCGCGCTGGCGCGACGCTGAACTGTTGCGGCGGGCGCCGGAGGGCGCGGCGGTCACGCTGGAAATGGCGGATGGGACGAAATACGAGCGGTTTACCGCACAAGCCCGGGGAACGTCCGTCCGGCCGCTGAGCGATGAGGAACTGAGCGACAAGTTTCGCCGCTGCGCCGGCCGGGTGATGGGCGCCGCGCAGACGCAGAACTTGCTCGACCGGCTGTGGGGGGCGGAAACTCTGCCTAACCTTGACGATATACTGGCACTGCGCCCAACGCGGGGGAAAACGCCTGATGATGTTTGATTTTGCTACGGTACTGCAACAGTGGCCGCTGTTATTAACCGGAACGATAACCACGTTGGCGATGGCGCTGATCGCGACGCTGTTCGGCCTGCTGCTTGGCATCGCCTGCGGCTGGGGCCGGGCCAGGGGAGCGGCCTGGCTGCGTTTCCTGGTGGGATGTTACGTGGAGCTTTTTCGCAATACGCCCTACATCGTGCAACTGTTTTTTATCTTCTTCGGGCTGCCGGCCGCCGGCGTGCAGCTATCGGCGCTGACCGCCAGCGTGGCGTCGCTGATCCTCAACCTCGGCGCTTACGCCGCCGAAATCGTGCGGGCGGGGATCGAAACGACGCCGCGCGGCCAGATTGAGGCGGCGAAGAGCCTGGCGCTCAGCCGCTGGCAGATTTTCACCCGCGTCGTGCTGCCGCCGTCGCTGTCCCGCGTCTGGCCGTCGCTGGTAAGCCAGGTGATTATCATCATGCTGGGGTCGGCGGTGTGCAGCCAGATCTCCACCGAAGAGCTATCGTACAGCGCCAATCTGATCGCCAGCCGCTCGTTTCGCAATTTTGAATCCTACATCATTGCGGCGGCGATCTATCTGCTGCTCGCTATCGCGATGCGCCGCTTTCTGAACTGGGTGGGGCCGCGCTTTATTTTTATGACGGGCCGCCCTTCCGGGCCGTCGCTCAGCGGCGTTAAAAAATGCGCCCGGCGTATTTTCAATCGTTGATATCAGGAAAACGATAATGAGTGATTTTTCACTGTGGGATATCTACCGTAATCTGCTGCTGGCGCTGCGCTGGACGGTGGGGCTGTCGGTCATCGCCTTTATCGGCGGCGGCATCGTCGGCGGCATTCTGCTGGTGTTGCGTTTGTCCGGCGGCGTCTGGTCGCAGCGTCTGGTTGCGGCATACGTCAATCTGTTTCAGGGCACGCCGCTGTTGATGCAGCTCTTTCTGACCTACTTCGGACTGGGACTGCTCGGCATCGAAACCGCGCCGTTGTTCGCCGCCAGCCTATGCCTGACGCTATACGCCAGCGCGTTTCTCACCGAAATCTGGCGCGGCAGCGTTGCGGCTATTCCGCGTCAGCAGTGGGAGGCCGCCGCCAGTCTGGCGCTCTCATTCGGCGAACAGTTACGCTATGTGATACTGCCTCAGGCGATGCGTCTGGCCATCGCGCCGACGGTGGGGTTTATGGTGCAGGCGGTGAAAGCCACCGCGCTGGCCTCGGTGATCGGTTTTGTCGAATTGACCCGTTCGGGACAGATTATTTCCAATGCCACCTTCGCGCCGTTTTTGGTTTATGGCAGCGTGGCGCTCTTATATTTCATCCTGTGCTTTCCGTTGTCGCTGTGGAGCCGACATCTGGAAAAGCATTTAACGCGGGGATCAACCGGTCATGACTAATTCTGCCCAGCTTGCCAGCGACTTTGCGCTGGTCGACATTTGCGGTCTGCATAAGCGTTTTGGCGACAATGAAGTGCTGAAGGGCATCGATTTGCAGATAAAACGTCAGGAGGTGGTGTGCATCATCGGCAAAAGCGGTTCGGGCAAGAGTACGCTGCTGCGCTGCATCAACGGTCTGGAGTCTTTCCAGCAGGGGGAACTGCGCGTGGACGGTCAACAGGTCCAATACGACGATGAAACCGCCATGCGTGAACTGCGCCAGGACGTCGGTATGATATTCCAGAGTTTTAACCTGTTTCCTCATCTCACCGTGGGGCGAAATATTATGCTGGCGCCGTCGCTGGTGAAGAAAATGCCAAAGGACGAAGCGGAACGCGCCGCCCGCCTGCTGTTGCAACGCGTCGGGCTGGCGGAAAAGTTCGACAGTTGGCCGGACAGCCTGTCCGGCGGACAGCAGCAGCGCGTGGCGATTGCCAGAGCGCTGGCGATGAACCCGGAGGTTCTGCTGTGCGATGAGATCACGTCGGCGCTCGACCCGGAACTGGTGGGCGAAGTGCTACAGGTGGTTGAAAAGCTGGCCGAGGAGGGCATGACCATCATTATGGTGACCCATGAGATGAGTTTCGCCCGCAAGGTGAGCGACCGCGTGGTGTTTATGCATCAGGGAAAAGTCCATGAGGTCGGCCCGCCGCAGGAGATTTTCGATAATCCGCAAAGTGCGGAACTGAAACAGTTTTTAGCCTAAGACGCAATTAATTTAAAAGTGAACCTTGCCAACCCATCGGCATGGACAAGCTCTGCCGCAAACCCGCTCGTTTAAAAAACGGCTTTACCAGGAGAAATAGACTATGGCGCATACGCGTATTCGTTCGTTCAACACCAAAAAAACCTACCCCGAACAAAATCTGGACAACGATCTCTGTCAGGCGGTGGTAGCCGGCAATATGGTCTTTCTGCGCGGACAAATCGGCCAGAATCTGGATACCCGGGAGTCAGTCGGGATAGGCGATGTCGCGGCCCAGACCGAGCAGGCGATGTCAAATATCAAGATGCTGCTCGAAGAGTCCGGCAGCAAGCTGGAGGATATCTGTAAAATCACCGTCTACCTGACGGACATCCGCTACCGTGAAACGGTTTACAACATCATGGGGCGCTGGCTGAAAGGGGTCTTTCCGGTGTCGACCGGGTTGACGATCGCCGGGCTGGCGCGTCCGGAGTGGTGGGTGGAAATCGACGTCATCGCCGTAAAGTCCTGAGGATAGCCCGCTATGACTGCCGCCATTGGTATCCTGTCCGAACTGATTGCTTTTCCTACTCTCAGCCGTCAGTCCAATCTGGCGCTGATTGACTATGTGGAGGACTATCTGGCCGGTCACGGCGTTAGCGCGCGCCGGGTGTACAGCTCCGACGGCCAGCGGGCGAATCTCTACGCCACCATCGGGCCGCAGGATCGGGGCGGGATCTGCCTTTCCGGCCACTCGGATGTGGTGCCGGTGGCGGGACAGCCGTGGAGCAGCGATCCGTTCACGCTAACGCGGCGCGGCGATCGTCTCTATGGGCGCGGAACGGCGGATATGAAAGGGTTTATCGCCTGCGTACTGGCGCTGGCGCCGCGTTTTGTGCAGGGTACGCGCGGCGCCGACGCCCGGCCGATACATATCGCCATCAGCTATGACGAAGAGATCGGCTGCGTCGGCGTGCGCGGCCTGCTGGATCAACTGGCGCGGGACGCCGTGCGCCCGACGGGATGCATCATCGGCGAACCGACCATGATGCGCATCGCCACCGCGCATAAAGGGAAAAGCGCCTGGCGCTGCACCGTGCTCGGTCAGGCGGCGCACTCTTCCCAGCCGCAACAGGGAGTGAACGCCATCGAATACGCCGCCGAACTGATAATGTTTCTGCGTCAGCGTGGGCGCGACTGGCAAGAGGGCGTAAGCGATACGCGCTACGAGCCGGCCTGGTCGACGGTACAGACGGGAACGGTGCGCGGCGGCGCGGTGGTCAACGTGGTGCCGGACCGCTGCGAATTCGATTTTGAAATCCGTCCGCTGCCGGGCAGCGATCACCATCTGCTGGCGGATGAGCTGGGTCATTTCGCCCGCCGGCAAATCATGCCGCAGATGCGGCGGGTCGCCGGCGACGCGAACATTCAGCTTGAGGCGCTGTCGGCCTATCCTGGTTTGCGGGACGATGCGTCGCTGGATGCGCTGAAACACCGCTGCGCGGCGGCGGCGGAACAGCCCGGATTTCACGCGCTGGCGTTCGGCACCGAGGCCGGATTGTTTCAACAGGCGGGGATCCCGTCCGTCGTCTGCGGACCAGGATCGATTGCACAGGCCCATAAGGCGGACGAGTATATCGACTGCGGTCAGTTGGATCGGTGTCAGGCGTTTCTGGCGCGGGCGCTCGGCGTATAGCGGACTTTCTCTCTGAAAACGTCGGCGCGTTGTCGCAGACATTATGTCTCGTATACAATGGCGCATTGCCGACAACGCGCCCGCGCCGCATCATCGCCGTAAAATGCCTGCGATCGCGATGAATGGGATACTCGTTCACCAACGAAGTGAAAGAAACGATCTCTTAATGTTGCCGCCTTGTAAACAAATTAACAGGCGCTGCAAATTCTGTTATGCTAACGGCGCTGAACCGGCACTCTCTTACCTTACATCCCGTGCCGGAATAGTGGCATGGACATTAGAAGCAGGCACAGGGGCACCGGGCATAATGAAGACAATGAGAGCGAGGAGAAAGTCGTGCTAGAAGAATATCGTAAGCACGTAGCCGAGCGGGCTGCACAGGGGATTGTTCCCAAGCCGTTAGACGCCACACAGATGGCGGCGCTGGTTGAGTCATTGAAACATCCGCCGGCTGGTGAAGAGCACGTTTTACTGGATCTACTGATTAACCGCGTTCCCCCTGGCGTTGATGAAGCCGCATACGTTAAAGCCGGCTTTCTGGCGGCCATTGCCAAAGGCGAGGCCTCTTCCCCGCTGATCGATCCTGACAAAGCCGTTGAGCTGCTGGGCACCATGCAGGGCGGTTATAATATTCACCCGTTGATTGATGCGCTGGACAATAAAGATCTGGCGTCGATCGCGGCAAAAGCGCTGTCTCACACGCTGTTGATGTTTGATAACTTTTATGACGTGGAAGAAAAGGCCAAAGCCGGTAATGTCCATGCCAAACAGGTTATTCAATCCTGGGCCGACGCCGAGTGGTTCCTCTCTCGTCCCGCGCTGGCGGAAAAAATTACCGTTACCGTATTCAAGGTGACCGGCGAAACCAACACCGATGACCTCTCTCCCGCGCCCGATGCCTGGTCGCGTCCGGATATTCCTCTGCATGCGCTGGCGATGCTGAAAAACGCCCGCGAAGGCATCGAACCCGATCAGCCCGGCGTGGTCGGGCCGATCAAACAGATTGAAGCGCTGAACAAGAAAGGCTTCCCGCTGGCCTATGTCGGCGATGTGGTCGGCACCGGCTCTTCCCGCAAGTCCGCCACCAACTCCGTGTTGTGGTTTATGGGCGACGACATTCCTCATGTGCCCAACAAGCGCGGCGGCGGGGTGGTGCTGGGCGGTAAAATCGCCCCTATCTTCTTCAATACCATGGAAGATGCCGGCGCGCTGCCGATTGAGGTGGACGTCAACGACCTGAACATGGGCGATGTGATTGATATCTATCCGTACGAGGGCGAGGTTCGTCGCCATGATAACGGCGATATATTGGCGACCTTTGCGCTGAAAACCGACGTGCTGCTGGATGAAGTGCGCGCCGGCGGCCGTATTCCGCTGATTATCGGCCGAGGGCTGACCTCAAAAGCGCGTGAATCGCTGGGGATGCCGCCGAGCTCTGTGTTCCGCATCGCCAAAGCCGTGGCCGACAGCGATAAAGGCTTCTCGCTGGCGCAGAAAATGGTGGGGCGCGCCTGCGGCGTTGCCGGTATTCGTCCGAATGAATATTGCGAACCGAAAATGACCTCGGTCGGCTCCCAGGACACCACCGGGCCGATGACCCGTGATGAGCTGAAGGATCTGGCCTGCCTCGGTTTCTCCGCCGATCTGGTGATGCAGTCATTCTGCCACACCGCCGCCTATCCGAAGCCGGTGGACGTCACCACCCATCATACGCTGCCGGATTTCATTATGAACCGCGGCGGGGTATCGCTGCGTCCGGGGGACGGGGTGATCCACTCCTGGCTCAACCGTATGCTGCTGCCGGATACCGTCGGCACCGGCGGCGATTCCCATACCCGTTTCCCCATCGGCATCTCCTTCCCGGCCGGTTCCGGGCTGGTGGCGTTTGCGGCGGCGACCGGCGTAATGCCGCTGGATATGCCGGAATCCGTGCTGGTGCGTTTTAAAGGCAAAATGCAGCCGGGCATCACCCTGCGCGACCTGGTGCATGCCATTCCGCTGTATGCGATTAAGCAAGGGCTGCTGACCGTCGAGAAGAAAGGCAAAAAGAATATTTTCTCCGGCCGTATTCTGGAAATCGAAGGGTTGCCGGATCTGAAGGTGGAGCAGGCGTTCGAACTGACCGACGCCTCGGCGGAGCGTTCCGCCGCCGGCTGTACCATCAAGCTGGATAAAGCGCCGATTATCGAGTATCTGAACTCCAATATCGTGCTGCTGAAATGGATGATCTCGGAGGGGTACGGCGATCGCCGTACGCTGGAGCGCCGTATTCAGGGGATGGAGAAATGGCTGGCCGATCCGCAACTGCTTGAATCCGACGCGGATGCCGAATACGCCGCAGTGATCGATATCGATCTGGCGGAAATTAAAGAGCCGATCCTCTGCGCGCCGAACGATCCGGATGACGCCCGCTGGCTGTCCGACGTGGCCGGCGAGAAGATCGACGAGGTGTTTATCGGTTCCTGTATGACCAATATCGGCCACTTCCGCGCCGCCGGTAAGCTGCTGGATAGTCACAAAGGCCAGTTGCCTACCCGCCTGTGGGTGGCGCCGCCGACCAAAATGGACGCCGCGCAGTTGACCGAAGAGGGATACTACAGCGTGTTCGGCAAGAGCGGGGCGCGTATCGAGATCCCCGGCTGTTCGCTGTGTATGGGCAATCAGGCGCGCGTGGCGGACGGGTCAACGGTGGTTTCCACCTCTACGCGTAACTTCCCGAACCGCTTGGGCACCGGCGCCAATGTTTATCTGGCTTCCGCGGAGTTGGCGGCGGTGGCTTCGCTGCTGGGCCGTCTGCCGACGCCTGGGGAATACCAGGCTTATATGGAGCAGGTGGATAAAACCGCGCTGGATACCTACCGCTATCTGAACTTCGACCGTCTGGATCACTATACCGATAAAGCGGACGGGGTGATTTTCCAGACGGCGGTGTAAACCACGGTAGTTTTTCTCTTCCCGGCCTCCCCTGACAAGGGGGAGGCCGGGAGGGGGTCATAGCACCAAACTCTATAATCAATAATCTCAGAGGCCGTCAGGCCTCTTTTTACTTTCCCCGCTGCGCCGAACGCTCCGCATATATAACCTTCCGTTACTGGGTTAGAGCCTAATCGTATGACGATCCCGCACGCAATGGCGTGCCTTCCCCGGCGTATTTGCTCATTATATGACGGGTTAACGCCGCGTATTATCGATAAGGTCTCTGATCACTCATCTGGGTTAAGCCGTAAGGAAAATGCCATGCCAAGTTTATTTGATCCGATCAAGATAGGCGCCATTCCATTATCCAATCGTATTGTTATGGCGCCGCTCACCCGTATGCATGCCTTCGAACAGCGTATTCCCAGCGCGTTGTCGCTGGAATACTACGTTCAGCGGGCCAGCGCCGGTCTGATTTTGACCGAAGCCACCGCGGTAACGCCGCAAGGGGTGGGCTACCCCAATACGCCGGGCATCTGGTCGGAAGAACAGATCGCAAGCTGGAAAAAGATTAATGACGCGGTGCATCAGGCCGGCGGAAAAGTGGTTATCCAGCTCTGGCACGTCGGGCGCATTTCCGATCCGCTTTATCTGGATGGCGAACTGCCGGTCGCGCCCAGCGCCATTGCGCCGGAAGGCCATGTGGCTACGATCCGTCCGTATAAGCCTTACGTGGTGCCGCGCGCGCTGGAAACGGAGGAAATAGCCGGACTGGTGGCGGATTTCCGTCAGGCGGCGGAAAATGCCAAACGCGCCGGTTTTGACGGGGTGGAAATCCATGCCGCCAACGGCTATCTGTTCGATCAGTTCCTGCACGACGGTTCCAATAAGCGGACGGATCAATACGGCGGCTCCATCGCCAACCGCGCCCGTTTTCTGCTGGAAACGGTGGACGCCATACTGGAGGTGTGGCCGGCGGAGCGGATAGGTGTGCATCTGAATACCATGTCCGACACCCATTCCGTACAGGATTCCAACCCGCAGGCGCTGTTCGGCTACGTGGCCGAACAGCTGAACGAGCGTCATCTGGCGTTTATCTTCGTGCGTGAGGCGCTGACGACGCCGGTGCGCATTCTTCCGTTGATCCGCCAACGTTTTAGCGGCACGCTGATTGCCAACGATGGGTTGACGCGCGAGTCCGCCGAGCGGCTGATTGCCGATGGCGAAGCGGATGCGGTGTCTTTCGGGCGGCTTTATATCGCCAATCCGGATCTGGTGGAGCGTTTCCGACTCAACGCGCCGTTAAACGCCCTGAATAGCGCCACCATCTACAGTGCCGACAGCACCGGGTATACCGACTACCCGACGCTGGATCAGGTCGACGGCTAAGCGTCGTCCCACCTCTTTAGCCGTCATGCTTGAAGTATGACGGGTATATCACTGTGGTATGGCAGGAGGACAGTTAAACTACGTTAAGCAATATCACTGAGGATGGCATCATGGACTATGAATTCTTGCGGGACGTTACCGGGCAGGTAATGGTACGAATGTCGATGGGACATGAGGCGGTCGGGCACTGGTTTAATGAAGAGGTCAAAGGGCAACTGGCGGTATTGGACGCCGTGGAAGAGGCCGCCCGCCGGGTGGCGGGAAGCGAACGGCAGTGGCGGAAAGTCGGCCACGAATATACGCTGCTGCTGGACGGCGAGGAAGTCATGATTCAGGCAAACCTGCTGGAATTCGTCGTCGATGAAATGGAAGAGGGCATGAGCTACTACGATGAAGAAAGCCTGTCGCTGTGCGGCCTGGAGGACTTTCTCGATCTGGTGGCGAAATACCGTGAGTTTGTGCGGCAGCGTTGAGCGGGCTCGTTGGCGGCGTCGGCCTCCGGGCAATGCTGTTTAGGCGGATGGCGTAACCCTCCCCGGTCTTATCAGGCTTTCGGCAGGAATATTGAACATGGTATGTAAATTCCAGATCATCGGCAGCGTCAGATTTCGCTTGCCGTTGAGTATTTCATAAACGCGATTTAAGCGACCGATAGCCGGCTGAAGATCTTTGGGCGTCAATCCCGATTGTTCCATACGAAATTTAATCGCTTCAATGGGGTCGGGGAGATCCACAGGAAAGTGTTTGGCCTCATAGGATTCAATAAGTGTTACCATCACATCAAAAAAATCTCCTTCTGGCGTGCCGGGTTCTGGTGGATTATCGAATAAAGGAGAGATTTGTCCAAGCGCGGTCTGATAGTCGCTGTCATTGCGGATAGGATAAATCGACATCATGTTATTCCCCTTCAATGGTATTGGCGTCAATGGCGTCATACTGCCGATGCGTACCGATAAATTTGATATACATGGCGCCGAAACGATAGGCGACAGACGCGATAAGACGATACTCGTTGCCTTTGATATTAAAAACCACCCGGCGGCTTTTCAAGATGCTGGCATGGCGAAACTGCGCTTTTAACTCATTTGGAGTAAGCCAATGGGCATTTCTGACTTCATCAACCCAGGCTTTAAGCGGCTGCTCCGCATCCGGATGCAATTCCCAGAACTCGCGTAATCTGCCGATAGCGATAATTTTCATGTGAACTCTTAGTCCCAATTTGGGATTGTAGCAGTAAAATCCCATTATGGCGAGAGCGTCTGGATGCGTCGATAGATAGCCTATTGCTGGTACTGTTTATGGGTATGGCTTCGCAAATTGCTCTGGGGAATGTGATATTTGCCGTCCAGCGGATAAGACAAGGCGCGAAACAGATGGGTGCCGAATGGGGAATCGCTTTGTGAGCTTAGCGTCTACACACCCTCCATTTTGAATTTATTTAATCAAATAATCATTCCTGTGATTTTTCATACTGGGATATGGCTCGCATTTGTTTTATTTTGATCTAATATAATCATATGTGATTTAATTAAATCATAAACGGCGGGGTAGCAATGAAAATTAAAGCGACGATAGAGAAAATCCCTGGGGGAATGATGGTGGTGCCGCTGGTGTTGGGCGCCTTGCTGAATACCTTTGCTCCTCAGGCACTGAACGTCGGGGGATTCACAACCGCGCTATTCAAAAATGGCGCCGCGCCGTTGATTGGCGCGTTCTTATTATGTATGGGCGCGGGGATCCATATCAAGGCGGCGCCTAAGGCGCTGTTGATAGGGGGCAGTATTACGCTGACCAAATTTATCGTGGCGGTGGCGCTGGGCTTTGGGGTCGAGCGGTTGTTCGGGGCGGAAGGTCTTTGGGGATTGTCTTCGGTCGCCATTATTGCCGCCATGAGCAATACCAACGGGGGATTATACGCCGCCTTGGCCGGTGAGTTTGGCGGCGAAGAGGAAGTGGGGGCGACGCCGTTGATGTCGCTCAGCGACGGACCGGTGCTAACCATGATCGCTCTGGGGGCGGCAGGTATGGCCAACATCCCGCTGATGTCGATTGTGGTGGTGTTGATCCCGATGCTGATAGGCATGCTGCTTGGCAATCTCGACGTACAGATGCGGGAATTTCTCACCAAAGGCGGTCCGCTGCTGATCCCGTTTTTCGCCTTCGCGCTGGGCGCGAATATCGATTTGAGCATGCTGATCAAGGGCGGTATAGCGGGCATTTTACTGGGCGCGCTGACCACGCTGGTTGGAGGATTTTTCAATATCAAGGTCGATCGTTTAGTGGGCGGGTCGGGCATCGCCGGCGCGGCGGCTTCCAGCACCGCGGGCAACGCGGTGGCGACGCCGATGGCGATCGCCCAGGCCGATCCGGCATTGGCCCAGGTGGTTGCGGTTGCCACACCGTTAGTCGCCACTTCGGTCATTGTCACTGCATTATTAACGCCGATGCTGACGTCATGGGTGGCGAAGCAAAACCGGCAGCGGAAAACCACGTCGGCGGATGGGGGGGACAATATATGAAAATGGTGGTGATAGCCGATGATTTTACCGGCGCGAACGATACCGGCGTACAGCTGGCTAAAAAAGGGGCGCGTACCGAAGTTGTGTTCGACGGACAGAGAAAAACGCCGGGCCGGGCCGAAGTGCTGGTGATTAATACCGAGAGTCGGGCATTAACCGCCCAACAGGCGGCGGACAAAGTCAGAGACGCTCTGCAGCCCTACTGTTCGGGAAGCAATGCGCCGCCGCTGATTTATAAAAAAATTGATTCAACGTTTCGCGGCAACGTCGGGGCGGAAATCGCTGCGGCGATGGCGGTCAGCGATGCGCAGATCGCCATCGTCGCCGCGGCCATTCCCGCCGCCGGGCGCGTCACCTTGCAGGGACAATGCGTGGTGCACGGCGTTCCGCTGGCGGAGACGGAGTTTGCCAGCGATCCCAAAACGCCGGTCGTCTCATCACATATTAAAACTCTGATTGGACTGCAAACGGAATATCCCATTCACGAACTGGATCTGTCGGAGGTTCGCTCCGGCAACCTGACGGCGGCGTTACAGAAACTGGGTCGTGAGGGACCGTGCATTGTGGTGGTTGATGCCGAGCATGACGGCGATCTGGTGCGACTGGCTCAGGCGATAACGCAAATCACCGTGCGGTTTTTATTGGTCGGCGCCGCCGGTTTGGCTAATGCGCTTCCTCCCACCTGTTATCTGAATAGCGAACAACGGCTGCCGGTGTTGGTCGTCGCCGGCTCAATGAGTGATGCGACGCGGCGGCAGATTGCCTTTGCCGCCGAGTCAAAATTGCTGGGCATCGTTGATGTCGACGTTGAAGAACTGCTTCAGGCGGATAGCCGGGATGCCCAGGACAGGGTTACGCGCCGCGCGGTGGCGTTGCTTCAGGCCCGCCAGCACTGCGTGCTGCGCACCAGTCGCCACGCCGACGCCCGCCGGATGATAGAGACGCTGTGCGAAAAGTATCAACTAAGCCGTCAGCAACTGGGAGACAGCATCAGCAATGCGTTGGGCGCCATTACGCTGGCCATCGTGAGTCAGTCGCAGATTGGCGGCTTGTTCCTTACCGGCGGCGATATCGCCATCGCCGTCGCCAGAGCGCTGGGCGCGGAAGGGTATCGTATCACCAGTGAAGTTGCCCCCTGTGTGCCATGTGGAACCTTTATTAACAGTGAGATAGACGATCTGCCGGTGATTACCAAAGCCGGCGGGTTTGGCGGAGAGTCAACGCTCCAGGACGCGCTTTATTTTATTGAGGAGATGTACCGTGGCAAATAATACGATTGCGGTCACCATGGGCGATCCGGCGGGTATCGGGCCGGAGATTATTATTAATGCCTTGTCTGACGGAGAATTGTCGGGGGCGCCGGCGGTGGTGGTGGGCTGTCTGCAAACGTTACGTCGTGTTCAGGCGTTAGGGGTTACGGCCAATGTTGAACTGAAGCCCATTCAACGGGTTTCGCAGGCAAGTTTCGCTCCCGGCGTCATCAACGTTATAGATGAACCCCTGGAACAGCCTGACGCGCTGATTCCGGGAAAAGTGCAGGCCCAGGCGGGCGATCTGGCCTACCGCTGTATCAAGCGGGCGACCGAATTGGCGATGGCGCAGGAGGTACACGCCATCGCTACCGCGCCGCTGAATAAAGAAGCGCTCCATTCGGCCGGACATATTTATCCGGGGCATACGGAATTGCTGGCGAAACTTACCCACAGCCGCGATTACGCCATGGTGCTGTATACGGATAAGCTGAAAGTTATCCATGTCTCGACGCACATCGCGCTGCGTAAGTTTCTCGACACCCTGAGTAGGGAACGCGTCGAAACGGTGATCGCCATGGCGGATACTTTTCTCAAGCGGGTCGGCTTTACCCATCCGCGCATCGCCGTGGCCGGGGTAAATCCGCACGCCGGGGAGAATGGTCTGTTTGGCGATGAGGAAATAAATATCGTCAGCCCGGCGATTGAGGCGATGAAGGCCAAAGGGATTGAGGTGTCCGGCCCCTGTCCGCCGGATACCGTCTACCTACAGGCGTATGAAGGGCAATACGATATGGTGGTGGCGATGTATCACGATCAAGGGCATATCCCTCTGAAGCTGCTGGGCTTTTATGACGGGGTCAATATTACCGCCGGACTCCCTTTTATTCGTACCTCTGCCGATCATGGCACGGCGTTTGATATTGCCTGGACAGGAAAAGCGAAGTCTGAGAGCATGGCGATCTCAATCCGGTTAGCCATGCAGCTCGCGTAATCCGGGGATGATTTTCAACGGCTAATAAGGCGGTTTGATTCAATAAATGGATAGCGTCGTGGGGCAAACATTGAGTGATGCTTTCCGCGTGAGCGGAAATAATGCGAAAGGACGAAGCCGTCTTGACCAGATTATGGATTATCTGAAAAGCCATAATCTGGTGACGGTGGATGAACTGGTTGCCGTCATTGATGCTTCCCCGGCGACCATTCGCCGCGATCTGATCAAACTGGATAAACAGGGCGTTATCAGCCGCACTCACGGCGGCGTCACCCTTAACCGCTTTATTCCCGCCCAGCCGACCACCAACGAAAAGCTTCAGCGCAACTTGCTGGAAAAACAGGCCATCGCTCGCTACGCCGCGACGCTGGTGCAACCCGGCAGCTCGGTGGTGCTGGATGCGGGCACCACCACGCTGGAGCTGGCGCGCAACCTGACCCATCTGCCGCTGCGGGTGATCACCGCCGATTTGCAAATCGCGCTGTTTCTGTCGGAATTCAAACAGATTGAAGTCACCATTATCGGCGGGCGGATTGATGACAGCAGCCAGTCGTGTATCGGCGAGCACGGGCGGCGTTTATTACGCAGCATTTACCCGGATATCGCGTTTATCAGCTGCAACTCGTGGAGCCTGGAAAAAGGCATCACCACGCCGACGGAAGAAAAGGCCGGCGTGAAGCAGGATCTCCTGCTCAACGCCAGCCGCCGGGTGTTACTGGCGGACAGCAGTAAATACGGCGCCTATTCACTATTTTGCATCACGCCCTTATCCGACCTGTCGGATATCGTCACCGACGGCGGATTGCCGCCGGAAGTACAGGCGCAACTCAAGGCGCAGCCGTTTAATCTGACGCTGGTGTGAGACCGGGTATCCGGTCCGCTACCGCCTCTCATACCGCGTCCATTACGGCGGCGTAATGCTATTCCGCTCCCGCGACGTTCCCCCTCATAAACGATCTCTATCCATGCGGGATTTGATCTACTGACGTTGATTTTGTGATCCACAAACCATTTCTAAGCTATGTCGCAAACCGGCTATTTACTCGCCATAAACGGCGGTGCTAGCATGCTTGTTATGAAATATAGAACATAGTTTTATAATGTAAAACAAATATCGGCGGGTTTGCTGTCGCGGCAACAAGCGTTGTTAGCAACGAATAGCGCTGCAACAGGTGCCTTCCTCTCTTGGTGGTTGATGTTGTAAGGAGACGTTAATGGGGTTTTCGACAAAATTTTCCGGGATTATTCCCCCGGTATCTTCGATCTTCGCCGCCAATGGCGCGCTGGATGAAGCCGGCATGCGGCGCGTGATCGATTATCTGATCGCCGCCGGAGTGGATGGCTTGTTTTTTCTCGGCACCGGCGGCGAGTTTTCGCAAATGTCGGCGACGGAGCGGATGAGCTTGACGGAAACGGTTATTCGCCTGGCGGATGGCCGTGTCCCGGTACTGATTGGGGTGGGCAGCACCAATACGCGGGAAGCGGTGGGGCTAAGCCGCCATGCGCAATTGTCGGGGGCGGATGCGGTCGTCGCCATCAACCCCTATTACTGGCAAATCACCGAAGATAATCTGTTCGGCTACTACGGCGCCATTGCGCAGGCGGTAACGCTGCCGGTGATTTTGTATAACTTTCCGAAACTGACCGGGCAGGACCTCTACCCGGAACTGGTGAAACGCCTTGCGGATGCGCATGCCAATATCGTGGGTATTAAAGACACTATCGACTCGGTTGCCCATCTGCGCGACATGATCGCCACCGTGAAGCCCGCCCATCCCGATTTCAGCGTGTTCTGCGGGTTCGATGACCATTTGCTGAATACGCTGCTGCTGGGAGGGGACGGGGCGATTTCCGCCAGCGCCAACTTTGCTCCGGCCCTGTCTGTCGACCTGTATCGGTCGGTATGCGATGGCGATTTGGCGCAGGCGGTCGCTCTGCATAAGACCATCCTGCAATTGCCGAGGCTCTATCAGATCGACAGCCCATTCGTAAATGTGGTGAAAGAGGCGATGCGGTTGACGGGGTTGGATATTTCGACTGTCTGCCTGCCGCCCACTCAGCCTTTGAACGAGAAACAGAAAGCACAGGTCAGGCAAACGCTGATCGACGCCAATATCTTGCCGCAGGAATAGCTCAGGCTACGGATAGCGCTGGTTACCGCTGTGACCCAAGGGAAACGGCGCCTATTCATTCTAATCAATAAGTGAAGAAGCCATGTCTATTAATACTATTTTTAATCAAGACAATGCGCAGGTCTATGACATTTATACGCACGCCGCGGGGCCGCAGGGGGCGCTGCCGCTGACGCCGGAAATGCTGATAGATTCGCCGAGCGGCCATATTTTCGGCCTGACGCTCAATGCCGGTATGGGTTGGGATCCGAACAAGTTATTGGGTAGCGAGGTATTGATTCTCGGCACCCAGGGCGGTATCCGAGATGCGGACGGCACGCCGGTGGCGCTGGGCTACCATACCGGCCACTGGGAAATCGGTCTGCAAATGCGCGCCGCCGCCGAGGAGATCGCGCTGCATCGCGGCGTGCCGTTTGCCGGCTATATCAGCGACCCGTGCGATGGGCGCTCTCAGGGAACCACCGGGATGTTTGATTCCCTGCCGTACCGCAATGATGCGGCGATGGTTTTTCGTCGTCTGATTCGTTCTCTTCCCACCCGTAAGGCGGTGATTGGCGTCGCGACCTGCGATAAAGGGTTGCCGGCGATGATGATTGCGCTGGCGTCGATGCACGATCTGCCGACGATCATCGTTCCCGGCGGCGCCACGCTGCCGCCGACGCACGGCGAGGACGCGGGCAAAGTACAGACGATCGGCGCGCGCTTCGCCAATCACGACCTGACGCTGGAAGAAGCCGCGATGCTCGGCTGCCGGGCCTGTGCTTCACCCGGCGGCGGATGCCAGTTTCTCGGCACGGCGGGAACGTCGCAGGTGGTGGCCGAAGGGTTGGGATTGGCGTTGCCGCATTCCGCGCTGGCGCCTTCAGGGCAGGAAGTCTGGCTGGAGATTGCCCGTCAGTCGGCGCGTGCGGCGCTGACGCTGGAGCGCAAGGGGCTGACGACGCGCGATATTCTGACCGACAAGGCGATTGAGAACGCGATGACGGTACATGCCGCTTTTGGCGGTTCAACCAATCTGCTGCTGCATATTCCGGCCATTGCCCATGCCGCGGGATGCCGCCTCCCCGACGTCGAACAGTGGACCGCCGTCAATCGCCGGGTTCCGCGTTTGGTCAGCGTGTTGCCTAACGGTCCGGTTTATCACCCGACGGTACGCGCGTTTCTGGCGGGCGGCGTGCCCGAAGTGATGCTGCACCTGCGCGCGTTGGGGCTGCTGCATGAAGACGTGCTGACCGTGACCGGCGAAACCCTGGGCGACAACCTGGCATGGTGGGAAAACTCGCAGAGGCGGAAAATATTCCGCGAGCGTTTGCAACAGCTGGACGGTATTCACCCGGATGAAGTGCTGATGAGTCCGGCGCAGGCGCGCGCCCGAGGTCTGACATCAACCATTACCTTTCCCGTGGGCAATATCGCCCCTGAAGGATCGGTGATTAAATCGACGGCGATAGACGACTCGGTGGTGGGAGAGGGCGGGGTTTACCGGCATACCGGTAAAGCCAGCGTCTTTGTTTCGGAAGAACTGGCGATTAAAGCGATTAAACAGGGCGATGTGCACAAAGGCGACATAATGGTGATTATCGGCGGCGGGCCGTCGGGAACCGGGATGGAAGAGACGTATCAGGTTACCTCGGCGCTGAAACATTTACCTTACGGCAAATATGTCTCGCTGATTACCGATGCCCGCTTTTCCGGGGTGTCAACCGGAGCCTGCGTCGGGCACGTCGGGCCTGAAGCCCTGGCCGGCGGGCCGATTGGCAAACTGCGCGACGGCGATATGATTGAAATTATCGTCGATCGCCGGAAACTGGCGGGATCGATTAATTTTATCGGCAGTGAGCAACAGCCGCTGACGCCGGATGAAGCGGCCGAGGTGCTGGCGAAGCGTGAAGCCCATCCTGATTTGCGTCCTCATCCTGAATTGCCCGATGACACCCGTTTATGGGCGGCGCTACAGGGAGCCAGCGGCGGAACCTGGAAAGGCTGTATCTACGATATCGATAAAATTATTGAAGTATTGCAAGCCGGAGTGAAGGCATTAAATAAATAATGCCGCAAAGATAATAATATAATTATTCAACTGGAAATAACGTGATGCCGTGTATTACCGTCTTGTTTAATTAAGCAAGCGGTAATATGCCGTCGGGTCGGTTTTATATTTAATCGCCGACGCGTTTTATATGATGTCTGTCATATTGCAAACTGCCGATATGTTGGCTGCCTGTCTGCGCCTTGAAATCAATCGGATATAGTGGTGAGAAATGAGTTTTATTTCAGGATGAGTAGGTCTGATTGTCAGGGAAAACTATAAATAATAGAAATCTATCTTGCCTTTAATAATATAAAAACCCGGAGTTACTGATATGCCATTATTTATTGTCTGTATCGGGATCTTTTTCCTGCTTATTTTAATCATGAAGTTAAAATTAAACACCTTTGTTTCCCTGCTTATCGTCGCCTTTGGCGTGGCGCTGGCGCTGGGCATCCCGCTCAACGGCGTAGTCAAGTCCATCGAGAAAGGGCTGGGAGGCACATTAGGCCATATTGCGCTTATTTTCGGCGTGGGCGCCATGCTGGGACGGTTAATCGCCGATGCCGGCGGCGCGCACCGCATCGCGGTGACGCTGATTAATCGGTTTGGCGAACGCCATATTCAATGGGCCGTGGTGATTGCTTCGTTTATTGTCGGGATTGCGTTGTTTTTTGAAGTGGGATTGGTATTGCTGATCCCGATTCTCTTTACCATGTCACGGCAATTAAACGTTTCCATTCTGCACCTGGGCATTCCGATGATTTCCGCGTTGCTGGTTACTCACGGATTTCTGCCGCCGCATCCTGGTCCGACGATGATTGCGGGGGAATATGGCGCGGATATCGGTACGGTATTATTTTACGGCATTATCGTCGGTGCGCCGACGGTGGTTATTTGCGGTCCGCTATTCAATAAAGTGGCGAAATTGATTGTTCCGGAAGGCTTCAGCAAAGTCGGGAATATTGATTCTCTCGGCATGCAGAAAACCTTTCAACTGGAAGACACCCCGGGATTCGGCATCAGCATATTTACCGCCATGCTGCCGGTCATATTGATGTCGATTGCGACGCTGGTGTCGATGGTGCAGCAGCAAATCGGCGTGCCCGATAGCCTGTTTACCGACATTATCAAATTCCTGGGCGACGCATCGGTCGCCATGATTATCTCTTTGCTGTTCGCCATCTATTCCATGGGGCTGAGCCGGGATATCGCGGTGAAAGATCTGATGTCTTCATGCAGCTCCGCTGCTGCCGGTATCGGAATGATGTTGCTGATTATCGGCGGCGGCGGCGCGTTCAAGCAGGTGCTGATCGATGGCGGCGTGGGTAGCTATGTCGCCGAACTGTTTTCCGGCACCTCGGCTTCCCCCATTCTGCTTGCCTGGGGCGTGGCGGCTATTTTGCGCGTTTCGCTCGGCTCCGCCACCGTCGCGGCCATTTCCACCGCCGGGCTGGTGATACCGACGCTGGCGCAAAGTCACGCCAATCTGGCGCTGGTAACGCTGGCCACCGGGGCGGGCAGCGCAATCGCTTCTCACGTCAATGATGCGGGCTTCTGGATGATAAAAGAGTATTTCGGATTGACGATGAAAGAGACCTTTGCGACCTGGACGCTATTGTCGACGCTGGTCTCAGTCTTTGGCCTGGCCTTTATCCTGCTGCTTAATATGGTGATTTGACGGGCTTGCTCTGGTATGGCTTGCCGCCATGTCGGAGCGGCAATTTCAACCTTCGTAGCCAAGGCGTCGGGATAGCTCTTTGGACGCGGCTTTCAGCAACACGATGTAGTCGTTGAATTCCGCGTCGGAAACGCGATTGGTCAGCGTCGACATACTGATTGCCGCGATGGCGCGACGGGCATGATTCCAGATAGGCACCGAAATACATCTCACGCCCTGTTCATTTTCCTGGTTATCCAGCGCATAGCCATTCTGGCGTACGAATTCCAGCGCTTGCAGATAGGTTTTCCGATCGACGATGGTATTGGGGGTACGCTGGGTAAATTCATAGTCCTGCAACAGCGCGTCGATCTCATTTTGCGGGTTGAACGCCAACAGCACCTTACCAATCGCCGTGGCGTGAACGGGTAAACGCCGGCCAATGCGCGAAAAGGTAATCACGGCCAGTTTCCCTTCGACTTTATCGATATACACCCCCTCTTTGCCGTCCAGAATGGCAAGGTGCGTGGTCTGGCCGGTTTGCGACGCCAAATCCAGCAGGTAGCTGCGCGCCTTTTCGCGAATATCAATGGAGTTCACCACCAGATTACCGCGTTCTACCAGCTTCATCCCTAATCGATATTTGCCGTTTTCACGGTTCTGATCGATATAACCCGCTACCTGCAACGTTTTCAGCAGGGAGTGCAGGGTACTTTTATGTAGACCCATTTGCGTGCTGATATCGGTAATTTTGATTTCAACATTATATTCGTCAAAAAGGTCCAGAATACGTAAAGCGCGTTCCACCGACTGGATGATTGGCATAGGAAAACCAACTGCTTATGAGGGGTAGGGTGAATTTTCGCATGGTACTACGTCGGTCAGGGTAAATCAATTTGCCGCGTTTGATCGTATAAGGGCGCGCCCCGCGGATTTCCTTGCCCGCGGGGCGGCCAGAGCAGGCTATTTCATGCCGGCGGCGATGGCGTCGACGTTATGTTTCCAACTCGAAGTCGATATTGCCGCTATCCAGGCGTCAGTACTAAAAGATACCTGGGTAGCGTCGCTTTTAAGCTTATTAAACTAATAAAGCCCCGAATTTCGGGGCTTTATTGATATGACGAAAAATATTTTAATGCCGGATCAAAACGGAATATCGTCGTCAAAGTCCATCGGCGGTTCGTTGCCTGCCGCCGGGGCGTTGTTCTGCGCCGGGCGCGGTTGCTGCGCTGGCGCGGCGCCGCCGCTGAACTGATTGCCGCCCTGCGGCTGCTGCGGCTGGCCCCAGCCGCCGGATTGCTGCCCGCCCGCGCCGCCGCCGGCCGGTGCGCCGCCGCCTTGACGGCCGCCCAGCATTTGCATGGTGCCGCCGATGTTGACCACCACTTCGGTGGTGTATTTGTCTACGCCGGACTGATCGGTCCATTTACGGGTTTGCAGCGAACCTTCGATATAAACCTGAGAACCTTTACGCAGGTATTCGCCCGCGACTTCAGCCAGTTTGCCGAACAGCACCACGCGGTGCCATTCGGTTTTCTCTTTCTGCTCGCCGGTTTGCTTGTCACGCCAGCTTTCCGACGTGGCCAGCGTGATGTTGGCAACCGCACCGCCATTCGGCATATAGCGAACTTCCGGGTCCTGCCCCAGATTTCCGACAAGAATCACTTTATTAACGCCTCTGCTGGCCATGCTCGTGTCTCCTGATGAATCACTTGATTTATCTTAAGTCTAAACCATCGATTTTAGCATGATACGAATTTCTATCATACCTGCGAAATAGCTTCAGCAATGAAAGTGCTGATTGCAGCGGTTGCATAAAAAATGCCCCAACAACTGGATATCCATTCAGCCTTTTTGGTGGTAGGCTATCCCGGTTCGGTGCCTTTATCGGCTGTTTCCGTCAACGCTAAAAACGCGCCTGGCGTTTTTTTTGTGCCATAATTGCATGTTTCGTACCGGTTGTCTCCGTCCGCGAGATAATGCAAAACCGTATTTATTCCGGGAAGTGTGTGAATGGATAAGATTGAAGTTCGTGGTGCCCGTACTCATAATCTCAAGAATATCAACCTGATAATCCCTCGCGACAAGCTGATAGTCATCACCGGATTATCGGGTTCAGGCAAGTCATCGCTGGCGTTTGATACGTTATATGCCGAAGGGCAGCGACGTTACGTTGAATCTCTCTCCGCCTATGCGCGCCAGTTTTTGTCGCTGATGGAGAAACCGGACGTCGATCATATCGAAGGGTTGTCGCCCGCCATTTCCATTGAGCAGAAATCGACCTCCCATAACCCGCGCTCCACCGTCGGCACCATTACCGAAATTCACGATTACCTGCGCCTGCTGTTTGCCCGCGTCGGCGAGCCGCGCTGTCCGGAGCATGACGTTCCGCTGGACGCGCAAACCGTCAGTCAGATGGTGGATAACGTGCTGTCTCAGCCGGAGGGCAAGCGGCTGATGCTGCTGGCGCCGGTGGTGAAAGATCGCAAGGGCGAGCACAGCAAAACGCTGGAAAATCTGGCGACGCAGGGTTACATCCGGGCGCGTATCGACGGCGAAGTGTGCGATCTGTCCGATCCGCCGAAGCTGGAATTGCAGAAAAAGCACACCATCGAAGTCGTCGTCGATCGCTTTAAAGTGCGCGACGATCTGGCGCAACGCCTGGCGGAGTCGTTTGAAACCGCGCTGGAATTGTCCGGCGGCAGCGCGGTGGCGGCCGATATGGACGACCCGACGGCGCCCGAACTGCTGTTCTCTGCTAATTTCGCCTGTCCGGTGTGCGGTTACAGCATGCATGAGCTGGAACCGCGCATGTTTTCATTCAATAACCCGGCGGGCGCCTGCCCCAGCTGCGATGGCCTGGGGGTACAGCAGTTTTTCGATCCGGCCCGGGTAATTCAGAACGCCGAGCTGTCGCTGGCGGGCGGGGCGATCCGCGGCTGGGATCGGCGTAACTTCTATTATTTCCAGATGCTGCGCTCGCTGGCGGAGCACTACAAGTTTGATGTCGATGCGCCGTTCGACAGCCTGGGCGAATCAGTCCAGAAGCTGATCCTGTACGGTTCAGGCAAGGAAAACGTCGAGTTTAAATATATCAATGACCGGGGGGATACCTCGGTGCGCCGTCACCCGTTTGAAGGGGTGCTGCATAATATGGAGCGCCGTTATAAAGAGACGGAGTCCAGCGCGGTGCGCGAAGAACTGGCGAAATTTATCAGCAATCGCCCTTGCGCCAGCTGCGGCGGTACGCGTCTGCGCGAAGAGGCGCGCCATGTGTTCGTTGAGCAGACCACGCTGCCGGAAATTTCCGATATGAGCATCGGCCATGCGATGAGCTTCTTTCAGAATATGCAGCTCAGCGGACAGCGGGCCAAAATCGCCGAGAAAGTGCTGAAGGAAATCGGCGATCGGCTGAAATTCCTGGTCAACGTGGGGCTGAATTACCTGTCGCTGTCGCGCTCGGCGGAAACCCTCTCCGGCGGTGAGGCGCAGCGTATCCGTCTGGCGAGTCAGATCGGCGCCGGGCTGGTCGGGGTGATGTACGTGCTGGACGAACCGTCCATCGGCCTGCATCAGCGCGATAATGAACGCCTGCTGGAAACGCTGATTCACCTGCGCAATCTGGGCAATACCGTGATTGTGGTTGAGCATGACGAAGACGCGATTCGCGCCGCCGACCATGTGATTGATATCGGCCCCGGCGCGGGCGTGCACGGCGGCGAGATAGTCGCGGAAGGGACGATGCAGCAGATTATGGCGGTGCCTGAATCGCTCACCGGCCAGTTCCTCAGCGGAAAACGCAAGATTGAGGTGCCGCAACGGCGCGTGCCCGCCGACCCGACCAAAGTGCTGAAGTTGATCGGCGCGAAGGGCAACAATCTGAAAGACGTGACGCTGACGCTGCCGGTGGGGCTGTTTACCTGCATCACCGGGGTGTCCGGCTCGGGTAAATCCACGCTGATTAACGACACCTTATTCCCGCTGGCGCAGCGTCAGCTTAACGGCGCCACGCTGGCCGAACCGGCGGCCTACCGCGACATTCAGGGGCTGGAGCATTTCGATAAAGTCATCGACATCGACCAAAGCCCGATCGGTCGTACGCCGCGCTCCAATCCGGCGACCTATACCGGTATTTTTACCCCGATTCGCGAACTGTTCGCCGGCGTGCCGGAATCGCGCACCCGCGGCTATAACCCCGGCCGCTTTAGTTTTAACGTCCGCGGCGGGCGTTGCGAAGCCTGTCAGGGGGATGGGGTCATCAAAGTCGAAATGCATTTCCTGCCGGATATCTACGTGCCGTGCGACCAGTGCAAAGGCAAACGTTACAACCGCGAAACGCTGGAAATCAGGTACAAAGGCAAGGGCATCCATGAAGTGCTGGATATGACCATCGAAGAAGCCCGCGAGTTCTTTGATGCCATCCCGGCGCTGGCGCGCAAGCTGCAAACCCTGATTGACGTCGGCCTGTCGTATATCCGTCTGGGGCAATCCGCCACCACCCTGTCCGGCGGCGAGGCGCAGCGCGTCAAGCTGGCGCGCGAGCTGTCGAAACGCGGCACCGGGCAGACGCTGTATATCCTGGATGAACCGACCACCGGTCTGCACTTCGCCGATATTCAGCAATTGCTGGCGGTGCTGCATCAGCTGCGCGATCAGGGCAATACCATCGTGGTCATCGAGCATAATCTGGATGTGATTAAAACCGCGGACTGGATTGTCGACCTGGGGCCGGAGGGCGGCAGCGGCGGGGGGGAAATTCTGGTATCCGGCACGCCGGAAACGGTCGCCGACTGCGAACAGTCGCATACGGCGCGTTTCCTGAAACCGATGTTGGCGCGTCAACCTGCGTAACCTTCACCGCTAAGCTGAGGTAGCTATGTGGATACAATATGAAATTCGTCTGACGCCGAAAGCCAGAGGCTTTCATCTGATTACCGATGAAGTGCTGGCGCAGGTAAAAGCGCTGCGGCAAATCAAGGTCGGTCTGCTGCATATTTTTATCAAACATACCTCGGCGGCCCTGACGATAAATGAAAATGCCGATCCTACCGTGCGGCAGGATTTTGAACGTTTTTTCAATCGTCTGGTGCCGGAAGATGAGCCCTATTATCAGCATGTTGATGAGGGCAGTGACGATATGCCCGCGCATCTAAAGGGCAGTCTGTTAGGGAGCAGCCTGATGCTTCCCATTAGCGACGGGCGTCTTAACGTGGGCACCTGGCAGGGGATTTATTTATGTGAACATCGCAATCACGGCGGTAGTCGCCGCTTGGTTGTGACGCTGCAAGGGGAATAATGGGCGGCCGGGATAGGGCAAACCGCCGGGAACGAAATCTCTTTTAAGTCGCGGGGCGCCGGGCTTTTTCTCTGCGGCGATTTTTTTTAACCGTTTTTTTGACCATGAAAATAATAAAGATATAGATAATCAGGCCGATAATGACCATCAGCGCAGTGAGAGTGACTAACGCGGATGGATGTGAAGAAGGATAATGATGGCTGCTGTCGGCTGGATCTTATCCCGGCGTTGGTTTCTTACATAGAATCTTGGGCGAAGCCGTTGTTCGGGCGATAAGCATTATTTTCCGAATGGCGGCGGTAGTAATGTTGTCAGTGTTGCTGTTGTTGCATTTTTTGATGTTATTTATGGTGACTACCTCCTTCATAATTTCCTATCCTGTTGATCTCCCTCACTTGTCGTTCTCTGTCGTGTTTTGGCTTTTTATTTGAAGTAAGGGGAGAGTATGCGTTTATCTGACTGGAAAATCGGCACCCGTTTGGTGGCCTGGTTTATCTTTCTCGTCGCCATGATTTGCCTTATTAGTCTGGTCTCGCTGTCGCGGTTATCTTATTTTCACGATGATGCCCGCGGAATAGTTGAAGATGTCTATCCGCAGACGGTGGATGCCAACCGGTTGATCGATGATGTGAATGCCGCGGTATTGGCGTTTCAGAAACTGCTACTGGTGCAAAGCGAGGATAAAGTCAAACAGGTACGTGATGAAATCACCAACGTATCGGGTAATATCAGCAAGTTAATGGAGAAAATAACGGCCGGCGCGAACGATGCGGAATCGCAGAAAATTATGCGCGATATTCACCAATATCGGACGGAATTTCTGAATTCGGGGCAAAAAATCATCAGCCTGACTTTGGCGGGAGAGCAGGATGCGGCCGTCGCCGAGTTTAATGCCAACACGGATATTATCCAGAGCAAATATCGAAGCGCCATCACCCGGCTGATTGATTATCAGGATAACGCCATGGATGTCACGATTAATGAGATGTCTCACTCCTATAATGTCAGCCGCTGGATTCTGCTGGGTATTCTGTTCGGCTGTATTGTGGTCGGCAGCATGATTGCCGTGGCGATGACGCGCAGCATCACGTCGCCGATTAATCAGGCATTGCAGGTGGCTAACCGCGTGGCGCAGGGAGACCTGATGTCAACGATTGAGTCGCGGGGCAAAGATGAAACCAGCCAACTGCTACAGGCGCTGGAGCATATGAATGTCAGTCTGCGGCAGATCGTCGGTCAGGTGCGTGAAGGGGCGGAATCCATCACCACCGCCTCTTCCCAGATTGCCGCCGGCAACCAGGATCTGTCTGCGCGCACGGAAGAGCAGGCCAGCTCGCTGGAACAAACCGCGTCCTCCATGGAAGAGTTGACGTCGACCATTAAAAATACCGCCGACAACACCCGGCAGGCCACGGAGATTGCCAATAAAGCCTCTGATTCGGCGAAGCGCAGCAGCGAAGTGATGGTTTCCGTTACGCAAAAAATGCGCGGGATTCGTGATTCTTCCCAGCGGATGGCGGAAATTATCAGCGTCATCGACGGCATTGCCTTTCAGACCAATATTCTGGCATTGAATGCCGCCGTGGAAGCCGCCCGGGCCGGTGAACAAGGGCGCGGTTTCGCCGTGGTGGCGGGTGAAGTCCGTTCTCTGGCGCAGCGTAGCGCCGCGGCGGCAAAGGAAATTAAAGAACTGATTGATGACTCCGTCGGAAAAATCCATGAAGGAATGCAGTTGGTGGATAACGCCGAAGAAAATATCAGCGGCCTGACGACCAACGTTCAGGACGTAAACGATATCATCAGCGAAATCGCTCAGGCCAGCCATGAGCAAAGCGACGGCATCAACCAGATTAATATTGCGGTAGGACAGATCGATAGCACCACCCAGCAGAACGCGGCCCTGGTCGAAGAGTCGGCCTCGGCGGCCCTTTCGCTACAGTCCCAGGCGTCCATACTGGCGGAGTCGGTGCGTACGTTTAAGCTGGATGATGCGGGTGCATTTACGCGGGTCGCTGAGCCTGCCAACTTTTCGCAAACCACTACGTTGCCAGCGGCCGGCAAGTTAGCGCCGGCAGCGAACAAAACGGCGGATAGTTCACAGGACTGGACCTCGTTCTAATCCTGATCGAAGCCATTCTCCGCATGAGGATGGCTTCACTATTTTTCGGCCAAATCACGCTATTAAAAACGGACAAAGTTTCACTGCAAAGGCGATACTTTGCCTTAGTGTTATCTGCCTGTACGGCAGTGAACAATTTTACTCCACTGGCTCTGGTTCGTCATCATTTCTAAGCTGCCTGTACGGCAGTGAACGACTCAATCCTGGGCCGCAGAATTCTCCGATTTTTCTAAGCTGCCGTACAGGCAGCTCAGAAAGGTCACAGATGAAATTGATTGCTTTAATGCGTGTTCACTGCCGTACAGGCAGCTCAGAAAGATATAGAAGATGATCAACCAACCCGCCTTGGGTTCACTGCCGCACAGGCAGCCCAAAAAAGTCAGCAGCGTTGCCGGGTTTCTCTGGCGATAGCGGTTTCCTTGCGCGAAACAACGCGCGAGATTACTGCCCCGCCGGGAGCGGTTTTTTTGTCTATTGCTTTCTATCGGGAGTAAAGTTGCACTATTAGCATTAATTTTCGTCAGGAGGGCAGGATGTATCGGTCAGTTTTATTACCGGTGGATGTCAGTGAGCCGGAGTTAACGGAAAAATCGTTGCAGCAGGCCAGGTTCCTGGTGGAAAAAACGTCGGCCAGCCTGCGGCTGCTGTATGTGATATCCACGGTGCCGGACTATATTCTGAACCGGTTTAATCCGCAAACGCATCAGTTTGAAGACACGCTGGCAACGGATATCAAGCAACAGCTGAAAGCTATCGCCGATAAGCTGGCGCAGCCGGAGGAGCGGCTTTCAATCAGCGTTCGTATGGGATCGATTTATGATGAAATTCTGAAAGAGGCCGAGGAGGTCAGCGCCGACCTGATTGTCATTGGTTCGCGGCGACCGAGTGTGACCACTTATCTGCTGGGTTCCAACGCTTCCGCTATTGCGCGCTACGCTAAAACCTCCGTGCTGGTGGTGCGCTAGTCAGCTATCTCCGTTCTGTTATCGGGCGGGGATAAGAGCCACCGGACGGTGGCTCCCCGGTCGCTTATTGAATGGCGGCGAAAGCCGCGGCGACGCGCTGAACGTTGCCGTGGTTCAGACCCGCGATGCACATACGGCCGCTGGCGATCAGATAGACGCCGAATTCTTCGCGCAGGCGATCGACCTGTGCCGGGCTGAAGCCGGTATAGCTGAACATGCCGCGCTGGGTCAGCAGATAGTCAAAATTACGCTGCGGCAACGCCTCTTTCAGCGCCGCGACCAGCGTCTGGCGCATTGCCAGAATACGCGTGCGCATCTCTTCCACTTCGGCCTGCCAACCGGCATTCAGCGCCGTGTCGTTCAATACCAAGGATACCACCTGGGCGCCAAAATTCGGCGGTGACGAATAGTTGCGGCGTACGGTGGCTTTTAGCTGGCCCAGCACACGCAGCGCGGTTTCCTCATTTTCGCACACCACCGAAAGGCCGCCGACGCGCTCGCCGTATAGTGAGAATATTTTCGAGAACGAGTTGGCGATCAGCGCCGGAATACCCGCGCCGGCAACGGCGCGAATCGCATAGGCGTCTTGCGCGATGCCGGCGCCGAAGCCCTGATAGGCGATGTCCATAAACGGGATCAGTTCGCGGCTTATCAACACCTCGATAACGCGATCCCATTGCTCGTTGGTCAGGTCGGAACCGGTCGGGTTATGGCAGCACGGATGCAGCAGCACGATGCTGTGTGCCGGCAGCTGTTGCAGGGCGGCGAGCATCGCGTCGAATTTTACCCCCAGCCTGTCGGCGTCAAAGTAAGGGTAGGTATGCACCTTAAAACCCGCTCCGGCGAAAATGGCGATGTGGTTTTCCCAGGTCGGATCGCTGACCCACACTTCCGAGTGCGGAAAGTAGCGTTTCAGAAAGTCGGCGCCGACTTTCAGCGCGCCCGAACCGCCGAGGGTCTGAATGGTGGCAATGCGCTTGGCGGTCAGCGCCGGATGATTTTTGTCAAACAGCAGGTGCTGAATGGCGGTACGGTAAGACTGCAACCCTTCCATCGGCAAGTAGGAGTTTGCCTGCTTGGGTAATTGTTGCAGTTCATCTTGCGCGGCGCTGACGGAACGAAGCTGCGGAATAATGTTCTGTTCGTTGTAGTAAAGCCCGATACTCAAATTCACCTTGTCCGCGCGCGGATCCTGTTTGAATTTTTCCATCAGCGACAGGATGGGATCGCCGGCGTAGGCATCAACGTTTTGAAACACGGTGTAACTCTCCTGGAAATAATTTATGGGCATCGGGTAACGCGGCTGTCTGAGGTCATCGTCTTTGCATGAATCAGGCAGTCAGACCGCGTAGCGGCCGGGGCGGTGGTTCATCGCAATAATCAGGTTCAGAATGGTCGCGCCCAGTATTGAGGCAATCAGCATAGGTATGCTTACCACGAACAGGGAAGCCAGTACAATCACAACGTCGACACCCATTTGCAATTTACCTGCCCGTATCCCGTATTTATCCTGTAAATAGAGGGCCAGTATATTCACGCCGCCCAGACTGGTTTTATGCCGGAACAGAACAATAAACCCCAGCCCCATAATGATGTTGCCAAATACTGCGGCATAAAACGGATTGAGATGATCAAAATGGACAAACAGCGGATGGAGACTGGAAAACGCGGAAACCAGCGCCACGGCACAGAAGGTTTTTACGGTGAATTTCCACCCCATACGGCGAATGGACAGATAATAAAAAGGCAGATTTATCAAGAAGAACGCCACGCCAAAGGAGACCTGCGTCAGGTAATGCAACAGAAAGGCCAGGCCCGCCGTGCCGCCCGTCAACGCGCCGGCCTGGCGTAGCAAAATAACGCCAAAAGAAACCATCAGCGTACCAATGATTATCGCCAGAACATCTTCCAGCAGCGTATGTGATAATTTTTCGGTAGCGATCACGTTATCCATAGAACTCTTCATCTTCAACGTACCGTCAATAAACACCTGTCTATTAACTAGCAAAAATCGCACCAGATAAAGGGAAAACGGTGCGGGATTGGGCAGGGTAAAGCAGCAATAAGGGCAACTTATTGAATTGCAAGTATGATGTTTTGCACAAGTAACGCATTAATCATCTTTTTTACGAATGAATTATGCGAATTTAACGTTTAGCATGCAATATTTAATTATCTCCTTGCGCCAACCAGAAGCGCGTTGCCCCATATCAGGGCAACAGCGGCATGTCAGGCGCCATCAAGCCATTTTCTTTGAGTCGGTTGAGCACCACGGACGTTTTCAGGTGCGCCACGCTTTTATTCTGTGACAGGATCTGGCTAATCAACGTACTGAGTCCTGGCAGGTCGGCAACCGCTACTTTTAGCAGATAATCCGCATCACCGGTCGTTTTATAGGCGTCGATAATGGCGTCGACTTCCCCCAGCATCTGGTGGAATTTTTCGACGTATTCCGCGGTGTGGTTAATCAGTCTGACTTCGATCAACCCCAGACACTCCAGCCCTACGGCGTTGGGCGATAGGCGGGCATGGTAGCCGAGAATCAGCTGTGCTTGTTCCAGTGCAATACGACGTCGGGAGCATTGTGAAGCTGAAAGCCCGACCAGATCGCTTAACTCCTGATTGGTCAGACGACCATTGGCCTGCAATAGCGTCAGTATTTTCAGATCAAAGTCATCAATGTTGTACATGGTTCTCTCTACGCGGCGCGGGAAAATAATCTCCCAGACTACCAGTTTTTTACCCCGCGTTGTCTATGGGTTTTTTATCGCCGGCGTCCCGGTAGCGGTGGAAATCCGCCGCGCTGTCGGCGCATCTTATTTGTGTATACTGCTGCTTTTGCCAACCGTCTATTTTTACTTATGGGGAAAACGTAATGATCAAATGGTGTCCGCTGGCTTTGCTGTTAATCGCTGAAGGCGTAAGCGCGCAGTCTCATCTGGATAAGGTTCAGCAACAGGGCGTGCTGAGCGTGTGCACCACAGGAGACTACAAGCCCTATACCTATCGACACGCCGACGGGCGCTACGAGGGAATTGATATCTCGATGGCCGAGTCGCTGGCGCAAAGCCTGGGCGTGAAGGTTAACTGGGTGAACACCACCTGGAAAACGCTGATGCCTGATTTCCAGTCTGGAAAATGCGATATTGCCATGGGCGGGATTTCCGTCACGCTGGAACGGCAGAAAAAAGTGTTCTTTACCAACACGTTGGATGTGGATGGCAAAATCCCGCTGGCGCGTTGTGAAAATAAAGACAAATACCAGACGATTGAGCAGCTTAATCAGCCGTCGGTACGCCTGATTGAACCGGCGGGCGGCACCAATGAAGCCTTCGCGCATAAATATCTGCCTCAGGCGACGCTGATATTGCATGACAACGTGACCATCTTCCAGCAACTGGTGGATAAGAAAGCGGATGTGATGGTGACGGAAGCGTCGGAAGCGTTGTTTCAGCAGAAACATTACCCGAAACTGTGCGCGATTAACCCGGATAAACCGTTACAGTATGGGGAAAAGGCCTATATGCTGCCGCGGGAGGATATCAGTTGGAAATTGTATGTCGATCAGTGGCTGCACCTGACGAAAGCCACCGGGCAGTATCAGAAAATCGTTGGTCAATGGCTGGCTGTCGGGCAGTGATAGCAAGAAGATCCCCGCCTGTGCGGGGATGACCGTAAAAGTGAAGGGGTTGTCTTCGAATTTAAGCGCCTTGATGGCGCTTTTTTACTTATAACGTCACACCGTTATTTGCGGTTATTCTAATTATCAATGTATTCCAGCTGGGTACGTTGCGTTAACCGGGTAATCAGCTCGTAGGCACTGACGCCGGTATGGGCGGCGATTTTCTCCACGAGCAATTTTTCGCCCCATAGAATCACTTCATCGCCAACCTTGTCTTGGGCATCCGGCCCCAGATCCACGGTAATCATATCCATGGAAACCCGTCCGGCCAGCGGTACTTCGCGTCCATTTATCCGCACCGGCGTGCCGGCCGGCGCGCTGCGCGGGTAGCCGTCGCCGTAGCCGATAGCCACCACTCCCAGCCGGGTATCGCGCTTACTGGTCCAGATGCCGCCGTAGCCAACGGGTTCTCCCGCTTTGTGATCGCGCACGGCAATCAGCTGCGAGGTCAGGGTCATGGCGGGCTGGAAGCCAAAATGGGCGGCGTCTGCGGTTTCCAGCGGCGAGACGCCGTACAGGATGATGCCCGGCCGCACCTGATCGCGATGCGACTGCGGCCACAGTAGAATGCCGCCGGAGGCGGCGATGGATCGTGCGCCGGGTTTATCGGCGACAAAAGCGTCAAAGCAGTCGAGTTGGCGTACGGTGGTATCCACCTGCGGCTCATCGGCGCGGCAAAAATGGCTCATAATGTTCACCGGTTGCACCACATTGCGGCATTGCGCCAGCCGCCGGTAGAAGGCTTCGGCGTGTTCCGGCAGTACGCCAAGGCGATGCATTCCGGTATCGAGCTTCATCCACGCGCGAACGGGCTGCGGCAGCGTCGCCTGTTCCAGCGCGGCGAGTTGTTCCGGGCTGTGAACCGCGGTTTCCAGTTGATGCTCCGCCGCCAGGGGGAGTTCGTCGGCGGAGAAAAAACCCTCCAGCAGCAGGATGGGTTTGTCGATGCCCGCCGCGCGCAGCGCCAGCGCTTCTGAAAGCCGGGCGACGCCGTAACAATCAGCCTCGCAAAAGGCGCGGGCAGCTTCAATGATGCCGTGGCCGTAGGCATTGGCTTTTACTACCGCAACCAGGCGGCTTTGCGGGGCCAGTTGGCGGATCCGTTGCAGATTGTGACGCAACGCGCGGCGATTAATGACGGCGGTTGCCGTTTTCATTTTTTAGTCCTTAACGCACTATGCTCGCAGTGCGTTATTCGTCATCGTATTGTGGGCCGGCGTAATTATCAAAGCGCGACCACTGCCCGTTAAAGGTCAAACGAACGGAACCGATCGGGCCGTTACGCTGTTTCCCTAAAATAATTTCGGCGATACCTTTCATGTCGCTGTTTTCATGATAAACCTCATCACGATAGATAAACATAATCAGGTCGGCGTCCTGCTCGATGGAGCCGGATTCACGCAGGTCGGAGTTAACCGGCCGTTTATCCGCCCGCTGCTCCAGACTACGGTTAAGCTGGGACAGCGCGACGACAGGGACTTGCAATTCTTTTGCCAATGCTTTGAGCGAACGGGAAATTTCGGCGATTTCCAGCGTACGGTTATCGGATAGGGACGGAACGCGCATCAATTGCAGGTAGTCGATCATAATCAGGCTCAGGCCGTCGTGTTCGCGAAATACCCGGCGGGCGCGGGAGCGAACTTCGGTTGGCGTCAGGCCGGAGGAGTCATCGATGTACATATTGCGTTTTTCCAGCAGGATCCCCATGGTGCTGGAAATGCGCGCCCAATCCTCATCGTCCAGCTGGCCGGTGCGGATACGGGTCTGATCCACGCGCGACAGCGACGCCAGCATACGCATCATGATCTGATTGCCGGGCATTTCCAGACTGAAGATCAGCACCGGTTTATCCTGGGTCATCGCCGCGTGTTCGCACAGGTTCATCGCAAAGGTGGTTTTACCCATCGACGGGCGCGCCGCCACGATAATCAGGTCGGATTTTTGCAGGCCGGCGGTCTTTTTATTGAGATCCTGATAGCCGGTATCCACGCCGGTAACGCCGTCGTGCGGCTTCTGATAAAGCTGTTCGATGCGGGCGACGGTATCTTCCAGGATGCGGTCGATGCTTTTCGGGCCTTCATCTTTGCTGGCGCGGTTTTCGGCAATCTGAAAGACGCGGGATTCCGCCAGATCGAGCAGATCTTCACTGCTGCGCCCCTGCGGATCGTACCCGGCGTCGGCAATTTCATTGGCGACGGAAATCATCTCGCGCACCACGGCGCGTTCGCGCACGATATCGGCATAGGCGCCGATATTGGCCGCGCTGGGGGTGTTTTTCGCCAGCTCGGCCAGATAGGCAAAACCGCCCGCCGATTCCAGCGCACCCTGTTGTTCAAGCGATTCGGACAGGGTGATCAGGTCTATCGGCCGACTCATTTCCAGCAGGCGCTGCATTTCAGTGAAAATCAGACGGTGGGCGCGATTATAGAAATCGTTGGCGACAACGCGTTCGGCGACGTTATCCCAGCGCTCATTATCGAGCATCAGGCCACCCAATACCGATTGTTCCGCTTCCAGCGAATGCGGCGGAAGCTTCAGACCTTCCATCTGGCGGTCTCGGGGTTCATTCGATTTATTGGTCGGTCTTTTTTCTGCCATGAAACGAGTTCTTTTACCAGTTGATTTGCCATTGATTAAGAGGGCATTGTATATCTGAAAGCGACGAATAACACACTTCTAATACACACAAAGAGAGGAAGCGACATGGCAAAACGCATTCAGTTCAGGGCTTATGGCGGCCCGGAGGTTCTGCAATATGTTGATTTCACGCCCGCCGAGCCCGCCGCGGGCGAGGTTCAGATAGAAAACCGCGCCATCGGCATCAATTTCATCGACACTTACGTGCGCAGCGGCCTGTATCCGGTTCCCGAACTGCCTTCCGGGCTGGGGACGGAAGCGGCGGGGGTGGTGGCGAAAGTCGGCGCGGGCGTGCGGCATCTGCAAGTCGGCGATCGGGTGGTTTATGCGCAATCGACGCTGGGAGCGTATAGCGAGGTGCATAACGTGACGGAAGCGCGAGTGGCGCTACTGCCGGACAGCATCAGCTTTGAGCAGGCGGCGGCATCGTTCCTGAAAGGGCTCACGGTTTACTACCTGTTCCATCAGACTTATGCGCTCAAACCGAATGAAATCTTTCTATTCCATGCCGCGGCGGGCGGCGTCGGGCTGATTGCCAGCCAGTGGGCGAAAGCGCTGGGCGCCAAACTGATCGGCACGGTGGGGTCCGATGAAAAAGCGCAGCGGGCAAAACAGGCGGGCGCCTGGGAAACCATTAATTACCGCACCGAAAATATCGCCGGGCGGGTCGCCGAATTGACCGGCGGCGAAAAGGTGGCCGTGGTGTACGATTCGGTGGGGAAAGATACCTGGGAACCCTCGCTGGACAGCCTGCGCCGTCGCGGATTAATGGTCAGCTTCGGCAATGCGTCCGGGCCGGTAACCGGGGTTAATCTGGGGCTGCTGAATCAGAAAGGGTCGCTGTACGTTACCCGCCCGTCGTTAGGGGGGTACATAACCAATCGCGCCGAACTGGAACAGGCCGGCAATGCGCTGTTCTCCCTGCTGGCCAGCGGCGCCATCAAGGTGGACGTTCCGGCCAGCCAGACCTTTGCGCTGGCGGACGCGCAGTCGGCGCACCGTGCGCTGGAAAGCCGCGGCACGCAGGGTTCCAGCCTGTTGATCCCCGGTCTGTAATGGCTTGCGCTCAGTAAAGCAAAAGGCCCCCTTACGGAGGCCTTTGCAGTGACGCTTATTTCATCAAACTGTATGTAGGGTACAGCGGGCGTCGTTATATAAGGTGCCACTGCCTGCGTGACGGTAGTTTTCTGACGCTGATGAAATCTTGTTGTTTGCTGCTTTTGCCCGGTCAAGAGCTGGACTACAAAGCCGCCAACAAATTGTGGCGACATCCTAGCAGCCGCAAGAAGGGAAAAATATCTGCTGGCGCACAATTTTGCATAAAAGCCGCAGCGCGATGCCTTTACCCAAGGCTATGATGGGTTATCCGCAATCGTTACCGATAATAGCGCAGCGGTTTTTGTTGGAAATGACGCCATATCCACACCGCCGCGACGGCCAGCAACAGCCAGGGCAGCACTTTGATGGCCATCACGAACAGCCCGCCTAGCAGCATAAAAAAGGCGGCGACAAACAGGGCGGCGATAACCCCCAACAATGACACTCCGGTCACCATCAGCATGATAAAAAAACCAATAACGAAGAAAATTTCCAACATGGCGCGCTCCTGTTGCGGCTGAATGTGCTGTGCACGAGATTAATCTTGATGTATCGGCAGCCGTGGCGTGATTGTCGTCGGTTGCCGCATCAAGGTCATGCCATAGGGTATAACAAGAATCGTGCCAAGATGCGTTGCCGATAACTCATTGATTTATCAGCAACAGATTAAGAAAGGCGCGTTCGGCGTTAGTCAAAAAGACTAACTATTGGTCTTTTCAGCGCGCGGAATGGTTAACCAGCGCCAGCGCTCGCTCAACCACGGCGGCATCCGCCCCCGGTTTGTGCGCGTTTTCACTCAGATAGCGCCGCCACTGGCGCGCGCCGGTCACGCCCTGAAACAGGCCCAGCATATGGCGGGTGATATGGCCCAGCGCTGCGCCTTGGGATAATTCGCGCTCGATATAGGGATACATGGCCTGAACCGCCGCGACCAGATCCAGGCTGGCGGCCGGTACGCCGAACAGTTCAGCATCCACCTGCGCCAGGATACCGGGGTTGTGGTAGGCTTCGCGCCCCATCATCACGCCGTCCAGATGTTGCAGATGGATTTTGGCTTCTTCCAGCGTTTTGACGCCGCCGTTAATGGCGATAGTCAGCGCGGGAAAGTCGCGTTTCAGTTGATAAACCCGCGGGTAATCCAACGGCGGAATTTCGCGGTTCTCTTTCGGGCTCAGGCCGGAGAGCCAGGCTTTGCGCGCATGCACGATAAAGGTGTCGCAGCCGCCGCGCTCGGCGACGGTGTGGATAAAGTCGCACAGAAATTCATAGCTATCGCGATCGTCGATGCCGATGCGGGTTTTCACCGTCACCGGGATGGCGACCCGATCCTTCATCGCCTTGACGCAGTCGGCCACCAGCGGGGCTTCCCCCATCAGGCAGGCGCCGAATCGGCCGTTCTGCACCCGATCGGACGGGCAACCGACGTTCAGATTCACCTCGTCATAGCCGCGCTGTTCCGCCAGTTGCGCGCACTGCGCCAACGCTTCGGGATCGCTGCCGCCGAGTTGCAATGCCAGCGGATGCTCTTCCTCGCTGTAGGCCAGATAATCCCCTTTGCCGTGAATAATGGCGCCGGTGGTGACCATTTCGGTATACAGCAGGGCGTGGCGGGTCAACCGGCGCAGAAAATAACGGCAGTGGCGGTCCGTCCAGTCGAGCATGGGGGCGACGGAGAAGCGGTGAGGGGGGTGTTTCTGCGGGTTATCAGTGTTTATGCTTGTTTTTGCTGATTTTTCCGTGGCTATATTTTCGTGCATTTTTATCATTTTGGCGTATTGACGCTTTGTCAGCCCCCATATTTATGGGGACCTGAAAAGCGAAAAAATTAATATGGCATACTATAGCATAGAGAAGCGTCAGCGCGCCGGTGGCACCGTACAGCTACCGCTGTACTGTCGGCGTGAAAGAAAAGGGTAAATACGTTTACCGTGAAAATAAAAGATTCGGCAAACAGGTAAAAGAAATTTTAGTGCATTCTGTCATTACATGAAGGCCAGCGTAGTGGCCTCATATCATGCAGCAACAAGTTTGTGCAAGGTTGACGTGTCAACGGTCTGGTGAGCTATCCAAAGACTGTAATTGTCCTGAAGGTTTAGCCAAAACTTCGCCGAACTACCCAGAACGGTGGATAGCCTCACTGCCATTTCAGGACTGATAGCGGCATTGCCCGCAACAAGACGTTGCACGGTAGATGGCGCGACACCGAGCGCCCTGGCTAGTTCTCTGATGCCTACACCCAATTCTTCTAGGGTTTCGGCAATGATTTCCCCCGGATGCGGGGGGTTATGCATAGTCATCAGTGGTAATCCTTATAATTAACGATATAGGCATTCCCATCGATAAATTCAAATGTAATGCGCCAGTTCCCTGTAACTGTTATGGACCATTGCCCTTTTTTGTCCCCGATTATTAATAGCTTTCCCGCTCCCGCGCCATGAGAAACATTATATCGAGTGTTGCGCACTGCGCAACACTCGTTTATATATTAACTAACATGGAGCAGTAGGCTTTCCGCATTACGGCTAAGGCCGCAACACCTGCCGCAGGCGCTCGGGCACGCTTTGCGCGTACAGTTTCAGCTCGGCGATAAAGGTCTCCACCAGCGCCGAGGTCGGGCGGTGCAGCGGGCGAATCAGGCTGACGGTGAAAGGCACCTCGATACTGAACGCGCGCACCACCACCCCGGAAGAGGCGTAATCCAGCGCGGTCAGCGGATTGACGATGGAGATGCCGGCGCCGGCGCGCACCATGGCGCACACCGACGCCGCGCTGTGGGTTTCCAATACCATCCGGCGGGAGATGCCCGCCTGCTGAAACAGTTTATCCAGCAGTTGGCGATAGCCGTCGGCGCTCGACAGGCTGATAAAGGGTTCGCCGGCGAAGTCCGCCGGAATAAGCTGAGCTTTGGCCGCCAGAGGATGGCGGGCCGGCAGTACGCACACTTCATTAAGCATCATCAGGGTCTGACGTTCGGTCCCGGCCGGGGCAACGCTGTTTTCGGTCAGCCCCAGATCGTGGCGCTGGGCGGAGAGCCACTCCTCCAGCAGCGGAGACTCCTGCGGAATGATATGCAGATTAAGCGACGGATAGCGGCTAAGCAGCGGTTTACAGACGTCCGGCAGCAGCGATTGGGAAAATACCGGCAGACAGGCGACCGACAGCTGCGCCTGCTGAAAACGGCGGATATCGCCCGCGGCGTTGATAATCCGCTCCAGCCCGTAATAGGAGCGCTGCACTTCCTCAAATAGCTGCAGGCCCTGCGCGGTGGGATAAAGCCGCCCGCGCTGGCGTTCGAACAGCGTCATCTGAATCAGTTTTTCAAACCGCGCCAGTTCGCGGCTCACCGTCGGCTGCGAGGTGTTCAGCAGCGCGGCGGCCTCCGTCAGATTTCCGGTGGTCATTACCGCGTGGAAAATCTCAATATGTCTCAGTGATACGGCCGCCATCGTGGATCCTGTTTGGGTAACCTGGTATATCAAAAATGAATAGAGTAACCATATATAGATATTTTATTACCAAACAGACCATCGGCATAATACAAACATTCGCTAAATGGTCATTTTTTTGTTTCGGGGAAACGTTATGCCGCACGATTTGAATGACGCCACGCACGCGCTCAACGCGCAAAGCCTGCGCGAACTGCCGGCTCGCTTCGGCTGCCCGGTGTGGGCGTATGATGCGCAAACCATCATCGAGCGTATCGCCAGGCTGCGCCGCTTCGATACCATTCGCTTTGCGCAGAAAGCCTGTTCCAATACGCATATTCTGCGCCTGATGCGTCAGCAGGGCGTCAAGGTGGATTCGGTATCGCTGGGGGAAATTGAGCGCGCGCTGGTGGCGGGTTTTGTGCCGGGCACCGACGATCATGAAATCGTCTTTACCGCCGACCTGCTGGATCGTCCGACATTACAGCGGGTGACGGAGCTGAAGATCCCGGTCAACGCGGGGTCGGTGGATATGCTGGAACAGCTGGGACGCCAGTCGCCGGGGCATGCGGTATGGCTGCGGGTCAACCCCGGTTTCGGCCACGGCCACAGCCAGAAAACCAATACCGGCGGCGAGAACAGCAAACACGGCATCTGGTACGGCGATCTGCCGCAGGCGCTGGCGCAGATCCGGCGTTACCAACTGAAGCTGGTGGGCATACATATGCATATCGGTTCCGGCGTGGATTACGGTCATCTGGAACAGGTGTGCGACGCCATGGTGCAACAGGTGATTACCCTGGGCCACGATATTGAGGCGATCTCGGCCGGCGGCGGCTTATCCATTCCCTACCGCGACGGCGAAGAATCCATTAATACCGAACATTACTTCGGGCTGTGGAATGCCGCCCGCGAGAAAATCGCCGCCCATCTGGGGCATCCGGTGACGCTGGAAATCGAGCCGGGACGCTTTCTGGTGGCCGAATCCGGCGTGCTGGTGGCGGAAGTGCGCGCGGTGAAGGATATGGGCGGCCGTCACTTCGTACTGGTGGACGCCGGTTTCAACGACCTGATGCGTCCGGCGATGTACGGCAGCTATCACCATATATCCCTGTTGCCGGGCGACGACCGCGATATCGGCCAGGCGCCGCTGCGCGACAGCGTGATTGCCGGGCCGCTGTGCGAATCCGGCGATGTCTTTACCCAGCAGGCGGGGGGCGGCGTGGAAACCATCGCGCTGCCGCAGGCGCAGGTGGGGGATTATCTGGTGTTCCACGATACCGGCGCTTACGGGGCGTCCATGTCCTCCAACTACAATAGCCGTCCGCTGCTGCCTGAAGTGTTGTTCGAACAGGGAAAGACGCGGCCGATCCGCCGCCGCCAGACGCTGGAAGAACTGCTGGCGTTGGAATTGGTTTAAAAACGCTGTGCCCTCAACCGGGGAGTGTTTGACACTCCTCGTACTATTGGATACCGTGCTGGAATGATTGCCAACCACCCCGATCGCGACCAGATTCGCCTGGAAAATGTGCTTACCGCGCTAGGCAACCCGCTACGCCTCGCCGTACTGCGGGTGCTGGCCGACGGCGGCGAATACTCCTGCGGCTCGGTGCTGCAGGGTATCTCTAAGTCAACCCTGACTCACCACTGGCGGGTGCTGCGCGACAGCGGCGTGATCTGGCAGCGGCCCTACGGGCGCGAGAATCTGCTGTCGCTGCGCCGCGAGGATCTGGACGCGCGCTTTCCCGGCCTGCTTGATGCCCTGCTGGGCGCGGTCGAGTACGACCCGGCCACCGCCGCGGCGACGGCGAAAAATCCGCCGCCATCCCAGACCGACGGCCCTCGGTAACCCCCCACCTTTACCTGACGCGGCAGCACGATTTTTGCAACCGCATCGCGGCACGATGCCGGTCGGCCGTCAGGGGTATTACATTACCCGGCATAATTTTACAGTTGGTTGCATTTAGAGCAGAACTCTTTCGATTCTGTGCTGGTGTACCCGGCGCGCTATCTTTAGAGTATCAAGTCCCAGAGGTATTGATTGGTGATAAATCGATGTGCTCTGTACATTGAACCATTTGATTACACCAACCTACGCGGATGCGTAGGTTTTTTTTGTCTGTAATTTAAGCTGAATTCATCAACCCAGCACCTGCTTTTCGCTCAGGAAATCAATAAATACCCGCACTTTCGGCAGCATATGACGGCTGCTCGGCCAGACGACGGAGAATTTTCCCGCTTCTTTCAGATAGGGCGCCAGTACCGATATCAGTTCCCCGGATGCCAGATAGTCCCGCACGATAAATTCCGGCACATAGGCAATGCCCAGCCCCTGCAGCGCCGCCTGTAATAGCGACTCCAGATTGTTGCTGCTGAGCGCCAGCGGTAACGCCACCGGCGAGGCATCGTCGATATCCCACTCTTGCCATTGGCCGTTATTGGGAAAGCGGTAACGCAGGCAGGCGTGATGTTGCAGCGCTTGCGGGGTCTGCGGGGGCGGGCGGTCGGCAAAATAGGCCGGACTGCCGACAATGACGAAACGAAACGGCCCCAGTCGGCGCGACATCATTTGTGAACTGAGTAGCTCGCCGCTGCGGATCGCAATATCAAAGCCCTCATTAATCATATCCACCATGCGGTCGCTGAAATCGAGATCCAGTTCCACTTCGGGGTAACGTTGCCGGAATTCAGGCAAATGAGGCAGCAGCATGCGATAGCCAATCGCCGGAGCGGTGATGCGCAATTTGCCGCGCGGCGCGGCGGAGATCCGCACCAGCTCCTGCTCGGCCTCCTCCAGTTGCGCCACGATATGTTGGCAGCGCTCGAAGAACAGCTGACCTTCATCGGTCAGGCTGATGCGCCGGGTACTGCGATTGAACAAACGCACGTTGAGTTTTTCTTCCAGCCGCGCCACGCTTTTGCCGACCGCCGATGCGGAAATGCCTATTCGTTCGGCGGCGGCGACAAAGCTCTGACTCTGCGCGGCGCGCACAAACGCCACTAATCCGTTGAGACTGTCCATCGCACTATCTTCCTTCCGCCTATTCGAGCTATTTAGTCCGCAATGAACGGACATGAAGCCTGTTTTTGTTTAATTGAAGACATTTTATCATTTTTAGCACGAATTACTTTGCAGGGGAAAGCGATGAAGTCTTTATCTATCCGCGCGACGGGCAGCCTCCGCGTATTGTTCACCGTGTGTCTGGCGTCGGTGATCCTGCCGCTCAACTTTGTCGGCGGCGCGGTGGCGACATCGGCCATCGCCCATGAACTGGGGGGCGGCGCTCAGGCGCTGAGCTGGATCACCAACGCCTTTATGCTCAGTTTCGGCTGTACCCTGATGGCGGCCGGCGCGCTGGCGGATGAATTCGGCAGGAAGAAGGTGTTTATCGGCGGGGTGGCGCTGTTCGCGCTGTTTTCCTTATTGCAGGCGCTCAGCGGCAGCCTGATCGGGATTAACCTGTTGCGCGCGGCGCAGGGAGTGGCCGCCGCCGCGGCATTGGCCGGGGGCTCCGCGGCGCTGGCTCAGGAGTTTACCGGGCACGCGCGGACTCGGGCTTTCAGCCTGCTCGGCAGCAGTTTTGGCATCGGCCTGGCGTTCGGGCCGTTTCTTGCCGGGACGCTGATCGCCCATTGGGGCTGGCGCTCGGTGTTTTTTTCCATCGCCGCCGTCGCTCTGCTTTCCCTGCTGACCGGCACGTCAAAAATGCGTGAAACGCGCAATCCGCAGGCAACGGGAATCGACTGGCCGGGAACGCTGTCGTTTACCGCTATGCTGGCGCTGCTGACCTGGGCGCTGATGGCTATTCCGCAATACGGTCTGCGCAGCGCGCTGGTATTGTCGCTGTTGGCGAGCGCGGCGCTGCTGCTGGCGGTGTTTATCCGCGTGGAGCTGCGGGTGGCGCACCCGATGCTTGAGCTGTCGCTGTTTCGCTTCCCGCGTTTTATCGGCGTACAGGCGCTGCCGCTGGCCACCGGTTTTTGCTTCGTGGTGCTGCTGGTGCTGTTGCCGATGCTGTTTATCGGCGTGGTCGGTTTGAGCGAAGCGCGCGCCGGGCTGATGATGATGGCGCTATCGCTGCCCATGCTGATCGTTCCGCTGCTGGCGGGATGGCTGACGCGCTGGATATCGCCGGGGAAACTGTGCACCGCCGGGCTGGTGATTGCCGCCGGCGGTCTTGGCTGGCTGAGTCAGGCGGTGCTGGCGCAGGACGTGCCGGGGATGATTGCGCCGATGCTGGTGATTGGCATCGGCACCGGCCTGCCGTGGGGACTGATGGACGGACTGTCCATCGGCGTCGTGCCGCTTGAACGGGCGGGGATGGCGAGCGGCATTTTCAGCACCACGCGGGTGGCCGGCGAAGGGCTTGCGCTGGCGACGGTCGGGGCGATGCTCGCCGCGTTTATCCATACGGCGCTGCTGGCCTCCGACGCCGTCGGGAATGTCGGCGAGGCGGCGCAGCGGCTGGCAACGGGAGACCTGTCGCGGGCGCAGCCTCTCCTGCCGCACTCCAGCGCGACGCAGCTTCAGCAGCTTTATGCCGCCTCGTTTCATCCGTTGCTGCTATGGCTGATGGCGATCACGCTGCTTTCCGCGCTGGCGGTTTTTTTCGCCCTGCGCCGTGGTGAAGCGCATCCGGATAGTTCCGCTGCGCTGCGCAGCGCGAAAGGGAACGGGGATAAATAGCGCATTGTCTTCTACTATACTGGGCTATACCCGTCATACTTCAAGCTGCAGATGCGTTGGCTGCGTTACTCGGCCCCTCCCTGGGCCTCGCCCCGTTGGGGCTGCTGCAAGCAGCGTTCAAATCTGCTCCAGGCAGATTTGTCAGTCACCCGAATCACTTACCTGAGTAAGCTCATCGGGATTGAATGAGAGACATCCTGTCTCTCACCGGAGGCCAGCCGTTGGCTGGACAAATTCGTTCCCGACGAATTTGTCCTTCTCTTGCCGCCTTCCTGCAACTCGAATTATTTAGGGTATAAGATATTTTGATACCGGGCGTATTTTGGTTACAGTGGCCCACCGTTCTGCTTTTCGCAGTCCATAGCCTTTATCTGTCTATTGGGAGAAGACATGATTTATACCCTGTTACGCTGGGTGTTCAAACGACTGTACCGCATCCGGATTGAAGGCGACAGCCGCCATTTTCAACAGTCCAAACTGTTGATTACCCCTAACCACGTCTCCTTTCTTGACGGCGCGCTGCTGGCGTTGTTTTTACCCATCAAACCGGTATTCGCGGTCTATTCCACCATTTCGGACCGCTGGTTTATGCGCTGGCTGAAGCCCTATATTGATTTCGTGCCGCTGGACCCGACCAAGCCGCTCGCCATCAAGGGGCTGATTAGGTTGATTGAGCGGGGGCAGCCGGTGGTGGTGTTTCCCGAAGGACGCATCACCGTGACGGGATCGCTGATGAAAATCTACAGCGGGGCGGCGTTTGTGGCGGCGAAATCCGGCGCGACCATTGTTCCCGTACGGCTGGACGGCGCGGAGTTCACCCCGTTCGGGCGGCTGTCCGGGGTGTTCAAGCGCCGCTGGTTTCCGCGGATCACGATAAAATATCTGCCGCCCACCACGCTGCCGATGCCGGAGGCGAACAGCGCCAGAGAACGCCGTATTTTGGCGGGCGAACATTTGCACCGGATTATGATGCACGCCCGGATGGCGACGCGGCCGCGGCACACGCTGTATCAGGCTTTTCTCGCCGCGCGCACCCGCTACGGGCGGCGTTCCCCTTGTATTTCGGATATTTCGTTTAAAGAAGACAGCTATCAGGGGCTGCTGAAAAAATCGCTGGGCGTCGCGCGGATTTTGCAGCGTTTTACCCGCGAAGATGAGCACGTCGGCCTGCTGCTGCCCAACGCCACCGTCACCGCGGCGGCGATCCTCGGGGCGTCGCTGCGCAACCGGGTGCCGGCGATGTTGAACTACACGGCGGGGGCGAAAGGGCTGCAAAACGCCATGAAAGCCGCCGCCATCCACACCATCGTCACCTCGCGCCAGTTTCTGGAAAAAGGCAAGCTGACCGACCTGCCGCAGCAGGTCGGCGAGGCCAACTGGGTCTATCTGGAAGATTTAAAAGATACCGTCACCCTGGCGGATAAGCTGTGGATCCTGCTTCATCTGCTGTTCCCCGCCCGGGCGATGCTGATGCAGCAGGCGGACGATGCGGCGATGGTCCTGTTTACTTCCGGCTCCGAGGGAAGTCCGAAAGGCGTGGTGCATTCCCATGACAGCCTGCTGGCGAACGTCGAACAGATTCGCACCGTGGCGGACTTCACGCCGCGCGACCGTTTTATGTCCGCGCTGCCGCTGTTCCATGCCTTCGGCCTGACCGTCGGGCTGCTGACCCCGCTGATCACCGGGGCCAGGGTATTCCTCTATCCCAGTCCGCTGCATTACCGCATCGTGCCGGAGCTGGTGTACGACCAGAACTGCACCGTGCTGTTCGGCACCTCCACCTTTCTGGGTCACTACGCGCGTTTTGCCCATCCTTATGATTTCGCCCGTTTGCGCTATGTGGTGGCCGGGGCGGAGAAGCTATCGGAAACCACGCGTCAGGTCTGGCAGGATAAATTCGGCATCCGCATTCTGGAAGGCTACGGGGTGACGGAGTGCGCGCCGGTGGTGGCGATCAACGTGCCGATGGCGGCGAAAATCCATACCGTCGGTCGTCTGCTGCCGGAAATGGAATCGCGGCTGATTACGGTGCCGGGCATCGAGCGGGGCGGACGCCTGCAACTGCGCGGACCGAACATCATGAAAGGCTACCTGCGCGTCGAGCATCCCGGCGTGCTGGAAACGCCGGCGGCGGAAAACGCGCAGGGCGAAATCGAGGCGGGCTGGTACGACACCGGCGACATCGTCGAACTGGATGAAACCGGCTTCTGCACCATCGTCGGCCGGGTCAAACGCTTCGCCAAACTCGCCGGCGAGATGGTGTCGCTGGAAAGCGCGGAGCAGCTGGCGTTAGCGGTTTCCCCGCAGGCTCAGCACGCCGCCAGCGCCCGCAGCGACAGCAGCAAAGGCGAGGCGCTGGTGCTGTTTACCACCGACGGCCAGCTAACCCGCGAACGGCTGTCGGCGCAGGCGCGCAGCAGCGGCGTGCCTGAACTGGCGGTGCCGCGCGATATTCGGCATGTGAAGGCATTGCCGTTACTCGGCAGCGGCAAGCCCGATTTTGTCACGCTGCGTGAAATGGCGGAGCAGGCGGAATGAATCAGACCTCGTCACAGACAACCCCGCTGCTGTCGCGCAGTATGAGCGCGGTGATTATCGCGCAGTTTTTCTCGGCGTTTGGCGACAATGCGCTGCTGTTCGCCACGCTGGCGCTGATCAAACAGCTGGTCTATCCCGAATGGAGTCAGCCGTTTTTACAAATGGGCTTCGTCGCCGCCTATATCGTGCTGGCGCCGTTTGTCGGGCAGGTGGCGGACAGCTTCGCCAAAGGCCGGGTGATGATGTTCGCCAATACCCTGAAGCTGGCCGGGGCGCTGCTTATCTGCTTCGGCGGCAATCCGTTTCTCGGCTATACGCTGGTGGGCGTGGGGGCGGCGGCGTACTCGCCCGCCAAGTACGGCATTCTGGGGGAGATAACCCACGGCGACCAACTGGTGAAGGCCAACGGCCTGATGGAAGCCTCGACCATTGCGGCGATCCTCACCGGGTCGGTGGCCGGGGGCGTGCTGGCGGACTGGAATTTGTACGCCGCGCTGGCCGTCTGTGCGGCGGCCTACGGCGTGGCGCTGGGCGCCAATATGCTGATCCCGCGGCTCAGCGCGGCGCGGCCCGGTCAGTCCTGGCATCCCGCCCGGATGACGCGCGGCTTCTTTTCCGCCTGTCGTGTACTCTGGCGCGATGGCGAAACCCGTTTTTCCCTGCTCGGCACCAGCCTGTTCTGGGGCGCCGGGGTGACGCTGCGTTTTCTGCTGGTGCTGTGGGTGCCGCTGGCGCTCGGCATTACCGATAACGCCACGCCGACGCTGCTCAATGCGATGGTGGCGGTGGGCATTGTGTTCGGAGCCGGGGCGGCGGCCAAACTGATTACGCTGAAAACGGTACAGCGCTGCTTGCCGGCGGGGGGGCTGATTGGCGTGGTGGTAGTGATTTTCACGCTGCAACAGAGCCTGTCCAGCGCCTATGCGCTGCTGATTCTGCTCGGCGCGCTGGGGGGATTCTTTATCGTGCCTCTGAATGCGCTGCTGCAGGAGCGGGGAAAGGCCAGCGTCGGCGCCGGCAACGCCATCGCCGTGCAGAACCTGGGGGAGAACGCCGCCATGCTGCTGATGCTGGGGCTCTATTCGCTGGTGGTTAAACTGGGCGTATCGGTTATCACCATCGGCATTGGCTTCGGCGTGTTATTCGCCTGCGCCATTGGTCTATTATGGCTATGGCTGATTTACGCGAAACGGCGGGAGCAGTGAGTTTCACCCCACCCCGACCCTCCCCTTCGCAGGGGAGGGAGTTGGCTCCTCCCCCTGACAAGGGGGAGGCCGGGAGGGTAAGATTTCGAACGTTGTCAGCAATCTGACAGGATAGAGGCGGATATGGACCTGATATGGCATGACTGGCATGTTGCCGATCTGAACGTTTATTCACTCCATGACATTCTGGCGCTGCGCAATCAGGTTTTTATCGTGGAGCAGCGCTGTCCGTATCAGGATATCGACGGCCGGGATCTGGCGGAGGGCAGTCGCCATATCGCCGCCTATCGCCACGGCGGCATCGTGGCCTATGCGCGTCTGCTGGCGCCGCATCCGGGCAATGATGTGGTCACCATCGGACGGGTGATTGTGGCGCCCGACGCCAGAGGGCGGCATTTAGGACATCTGCTGATGGAGCATGCGCTGATCGGCTGCGCCCGCCACTGGCCGCAAAAGCATCTGTTGCTCTCTGCCCAGGCGCACTTGCAGGATTTTTATGCCGCTTTCGGTTTTGTCGCCGTCGGCGAGTCGTACGACGAAGACGGCATTCCCCATATTGATATGCGCAATATTATTTTATCGGCGCCGGTTCCCAGGTCTTATTGCAGTCCGAATCCCGAGAAATAGAGCGGCGCTGGCGAATCGTGCGGCACATCGCCGCGCTGTTGCTCCACCGCCGTCATTGAAGAGGGCAGTTCGAACGGCAGTCGGGCGGTATAGGCTCTATCGCTGAGTAGCGAGCGCAGCAGCACCTCGTCGCTGACGCCGAAATTCCCCAGCAGCACGGCGGCCTTATCCTCGATCGCAGTCAGGATCGCCGGTCGGTCGAGATAGACGGTCACCACGGTGGGTACGTGACGGGCCGCGGAAAGGATCGCCCGGTACTGCGGGTCGTCCGGTTTGAAGTCCAGCGCGCCCTCATGGTACATGGCGCCGAAGAAGAAGTTCCTGTGCGGCTGCTCATAAGGGGCGTTGACGCGCACGATCGCCACCTCCGCCTGCTCCGGGCGCTCGACCAGCGTCAGGCCGGCGTTCTGCGCCGCCTTGCGGCTCATCCCCCAGACATAAACCTTTGCGCCCGCCTTTAGCGGCAGCACGCCGTCCCGCTTCTTCAGCAGCACCAGCGAGTCGTACTGCGCCCGATCCGCCTGCCGCTGCGCGTCTCTATCGTTCAGCACCCGCTCCGCCCGCCGCGGATCGACAAACGGCGCCTCGAACTGCCCCAGAAGGAACTTCTGTTCCAGAATGCGCAGCACCGACCGATCGATGCGCGCTTCCTTCAGCTTGCCCTCGCGCACGGCCTGCACGATGATCGATGAGTCGTCCACGCCGCCGAACTGATCCACCCCGGCCTCGACGGCCTTGACGAAGCGCTCCGCCACCGACAGGTGTTCCACGCCCCAGGGGATGCCGATATCCACGCCGGGCTTTTCACCGTGCGGATAGCCCGCTATACAGGTGCCGACGCAGTCGGCGGTGATCAGCCAGTCGCTGACGATCACCCCGCGGAAGCCATACTCTCCGCGCAACACATTCTGTAGCAGGAATTGGTTGAAACCCGCTCCCACCTGTTCAATGGGCGTGCCCTTATAGACCGCGTCCTTCAGGATGGGGTAGGTAGGCATCACGCCGGCGACCCCGGACTCGAACGCCCCGGTGAAAGGATAGATGTGCTCCTCCAGCGCCTGCGAGTCTTTAAACGGCGCATATCTGCCGTAGTGGTGGTGGCCGTCGAATCCTTTGTCTGACGCGCCATACCCGACCCAATGCTTCACCACCGCGCTGACGCTGGCGCTATTCAGCCCCCCGGTGCCGTTCTGCATCCCGGCGACGTAGCCCCGCACCATTTTCTTTACCCGTTCCTTATCGTCGCCAAAGGTGCCGTCGATGCGCGACCAGCGCGGTTCCGTAGCCAGATCCGCCACCGGCGACAACGCCTGGGTGATGCCGACGGAGCGGTACTCCTGGCGGATGCGGTCGGCGTAATGCCGGATCAGCTCCTCGTTGCCGATGGCGGCCATTCCCGGCGGGGCAGGCCATTGGGAGAAACCGGCGGGCGACGGCGCGGCGTCCATGGCATAGGTATAGGTGTTGCGCGGATCGACGCTGATGGTCAGCGGGATCCCCAGGCGGGAGGCTTCGGCGATCTCCTGCAACAGATTATTCTGCCGGGCGAACTCTGCGGGAGCGGATTCGTTCAGGCGGGTAATGAGGCTGTTCACCTGCTTGTCCGCCGCCAGCCGACGGGTGGCGTCCAGATCGTAGGCGGCGCCGCGGCCGATGGGATCCCCGACGGACGGCGCCGAAGCGTGCATCATCATGCCGGCCTTTTCCGGCAGCGTCATGCGGGACAGCAGATCCCGCGCCCGCTCTTGTACCGGCAGGCGCCAGTCCTCGTAGGGCTGTAGTTCGGCATCGCGGTTCAGATCGCGGAACTGTAGTCCGTCTTGCTCAATGATTTTTCCCGCCCGCCAGGTCAGTACCGGTTGCGTCGCCGCGACCGGAACGGCGCAGCACAGTATCCCTAACGACAACATTGTTTTCTTCATATACCCGTCCCTTGTCCGATAAAAAAAACCTAAACGCCGCGACGCATCGTTCCCCGCAAGGGAAGCAATACGTCGAGAGGTTTAGGTTTTGCCTGTATAAACAGTCACAATCCTGACGCCGTCCGGTGTGAACGGCCTGAGTGACTATAGCAATCTGGGAAGGGAAAACCGTGAACGCATTCACGATCCGTTCCGTGATCAACCTGCGGGTGATTCAGGAAGCGCAGCGCGAACCGGCGGTGCGGCACATCGCCCTGTCCGAGGAACGGCCGCCGTCGGACAGGTTAACTGGCTGAACTGGAAATTTTACTGCCCAGTTTTTCCACGTCCTGACCAAAGCCGCGCGCGGTGTTGCAACCGCTCAATACCGCCGCCATCAGCAGCGATGCCATGATTAATTTCACCAATTTCATCATCGTCACCCGAGGAGATAAACACCGCTACACTTTGTCATAATCCGGCGCAAAAATTCAATCTCGAACAGGCTGAAAAAGCGGAAATTTATCGGGATATTCAGCCGGATGCCTTACTCATCAAACCAAGCGTTTATGTTTATGTCGGCTATATCCACCGGAGGTGGCGTACGGCATCTTGCGATTGGTGAAGTATACGCACAATAATGACCGTATCGACTTCATACAAAAAGAAAATAACGTGGCTTGAGACAGGCAACGAATAGATGCCTCTACCGATTTCGTGGCGTTCCGTGCCGACGCGATATTGAGCAATGGTACTAAACGTGTTCTCAAGTTTTGATAAATATCGCTCAGCCGCCTCTTCACCGAAATTCAGCAGGCCATACAGATAAATACTTTCCATATCCTCCTGCGCGAGCGGGGTGAGCTTAATTCCTTTTTGTCGACGCCTGCACTTTATCCCTGACTTTTTGCAGAAACTCATCGCGATTCCATTCCTGTGGCTCTCCGCTATTTAATCCGTCGGCGATCAGATTACGCAGTTTTTGCAGGTCGGACTCAGCCTGTTTTTCACGCAGCATTCTGATTGCCTCCCGAATGACTTCACTCTGTGTTCGGTAATCACCGGACTCAACCAGCGACTCTACGTAGTGTCGCAGTTCATCTCCAAGATCAATGGTTATCGTTCTGGCCATAACTACCTCAGCGGTGGATGTAAGATTTATTCTTACAGAGAATACCTAAAGATGAAATCTCAATCCAGAGTAAAGAAAATGATATTTTTGGCCGTCTGGCAAGGTGGATAACGTGAAAATGGAAAGCGGCTCGCAACGCGTTTTGTGCGCCGCTTTGCAAGGCGGGAGGTGAACGGGGCGTTCGCGGAACGAGCGGCCCCGCCTTATTCCGCTTCCGGTAGAAACAGCTCCAGCAGCGAATTAAGAAACAGCTTGCCGTGCTCGGTGATTTGCCAGTGGGCGGCGCTCTCAATCAGGTAACCCTGGGCCAGCGCCTGTTCCAGCTGCGGGCGGATTACGCTTTCATCCAGCCCGGCGTAGGCGGTGAAATCGGCGCGCGGGGCGGCTTCCAGCAGGCGAAAACGGTTCATAAAGAACTCGAAGGCGCGGTCTTCGCTGGCGACCTGCTGCTGTTTGTCCAGATAGTTGCCCCGCATATAGCCGCGCGGATGGCGGGTTTTCACCGTGCGCAGAATGCGCCCGTCGCGAAAGGTCAGTTTGCCGTGCGCGCCGCAGCCGATGCCCAGATAGTCGCCGAAGCGCCAGTAGTTCAGGTTGTGTCGGCACTGGTAGCCCGGTTTGGCGTAGGCCGAGGTTTCGTATTGCTGATAACCGGCCGCGCTCAGCAGGCGGTGCCCCTGTTCATAGATATCCCACAGCGCGTCGTCGTCCGGCAGTTTGGGCGGGCGCGAGCCGAACAGCGTATTGGGTTCGATGGTGAGCTGATACCACGACAAATGCGGCGGGTTGAGGGCAATGGCCTGACGCAGGTCGTCCAGCGCTTCTTCCAGCGACTGGTCGGGCAGGCCGTGCATCAGGTCGAGGTTAAAGCTGCGCAATCCCAGCCCGGCGGCCAGATGCGCGGCGCGTTTGGCCTCAAGTGGTCCGTGAATGCGCCCCAGCCGGGTCAGCTTTTGTTGACTGAAACTTTGTACGCCGATCGAGATGCGGTTGATGCCCGCGCGCTGATAGCCGCTGAAACGATCGGCCTCCACCGTGCCGGGGTTCGCCTCCATGGTGATTTCGGCGTCGGGGCTGAGGGGTAAACGCGCCCGTACGCCGTCCAGCAGGGATTGCATCGCTTCCGCGCTCAGCAGGCTGGGGGTGCCGCCGCCGATAAAAATGGAGTGCAGCTCCCGGCCATCCGCCAGCGGCAGGTCGGCATCCAGATCGGCCAGCAGATGGTCGACGTACTCCTGATGCGGCACGTCGCCTTTCAACGCATGAGAGTTGAAGTCGCAGTACGGGCACTTTTGTACGCACCAGGGAATATGGATGTACAGGCTGAGCGGCGGCAGTTTAAGCATTACGCAGGGCATCCAGCAGTAAACGCAGCGCCTGACCGCGGTGGGAGCGGGCGTTTTTCTCTTCGCGCGTCAGTTCGGCGGCGGTGACGCCTTCGTCCGGCAGCAGAAATATGGGATCGTAACCAAAGCCGCCGTTACCGGCGGCTTCAACGGCAATCATTCCCTGCCAACTGCCGTGGCACACCAGCGGGGTCGGGTCTTCCGCATGGCGCAGATAAACCAGCACGCAGTGGAAACTGGCGCCGCGCCGTTCATCGGGCACGTCTTGCAGCGCGTGCAACAGCTTGTCCAGATTCTGGCGGTCGCCGGCGTCCACGCCGGCGTAGCGCGCCGAATAGATCCCCGGCGCGCCGCCCAGCGCATCCACCGCCAGACCGGAATCATCGGCGATGGCCGGCAGGCCGGTGATCTTTGCCGCATGGCGCGCTTTCAGAATCGCATTCTCGATAAACGTCAGGCCGGTTTCTTGCGCGGCGTCCACGCCCAGTTCGGTTTGCGCCACGATATCCAGACCGAAGTCCGCCAGCAGACCGGCGAGTTCGCGCACTTTACCGGGGTTGCCGGTAGCCAAAACCACTTTTTGCATACTGTTTTCCTGCGTGTTTATCGGAGAAGTTCCGCGACTTCCGCCGGGATGTGTTGCGGATTGATGATTTTAATCTGTTTGTGCCGCCCGAGTTCGCCTTTTTCAATAATGACCAGACTTTTGGCGACCCGGAACTGTTTGGCGAGGAATTTGGTCAGATGGGCGTTGGCCTGACCGTCGACCGGCGGAGCGGTCACGGCGACTTTCAGTTCGTCGCCGTGCAGCCCGACAATCTGGTCGCGGCTGGCTTTCGGCTGAATATACAGCCGAATCACCAGGTCGTCATCTTGGCGAGTGACGGCGCTCACAGCAGGAACCACAGCCCCGGAAACAGATCCATGCCCAGATAGTTGAGCAGGTAGAGGATCAGGATCACCACCATCGCCGAGAAGTCGATGCCGCCCATCGCCGGGATGATGCGGCGAATCGGCGCCATAAAGGGTTCGGTAAGCTGGTGCAGCAGATATTCGATGGGGCTGCGTCCCTGGCTTATCCAGCTCATCAGCGAACGGATAATCACCACCCAGAAAATCAGGTAACCCGCCGACTTGATCAGCGACAGCAGGCCGACCAGCAGATTCATCGGGCTGAGCGACAGGGCGCCGACCTGAATCAGCAACAGCAGCGGGTACTTGATGGTGGTCAGAATAAAGGCCAGCAGCAGCGAGGCGCTGTCTATCGGCCCCAACGACGGCAGGATCCGGCGCAGCGGCCCGACGATCGGCTGGGTGATCTTGACCACGAACTGCGACAGCGGATTATAAAAATCACTGCGCGACCACTGCATCCAGATGCGCAACAGCAGGACCATTACGTAGAGGTCGACCAGCGTTTTGACCAGAAAAGTCAGGGTAAGCATAAATACGTCAGTTCCTTATTAATGGATGATACCTTTCATCTTTCATCTTTCAGGTTGCGGGTATGTCGGCCGCAACGCCGATGACTTCGGGTATAAATGGGGGTGATTATCACCGCTTTCAATTAAAACAGCTTTTCCATTTCCTGAGCGCGCTCGACGGCGGCCTGCATCGCCTCCGCCACGATTTGCGGCAACTGACGTTGGTTAAACACCCGCAGCGCTTCGGCCGTGGTGCCGCCTTTGGAGGTGATATTCTCGCGCAGCGTCGACAACGGCGTGTCCGGGTTGGCTTCCACCAGCGCCGCGGCGCCGGATGCGGCCTGCTGTACCAGCAAACGCGCGCTATCCGCATCGAAACCCTGACGGACGGCTTCCTGCTGCATGGCTTCCATAAACAGGAAAAAATAGGCCGGCGCGCTGCCTGCCGCGGCAATCACCCCGTTAATCCCGGCTTCGTTTTCCACCCAGCAGATTTTACCCACGCTTTGCATCAGTTCGGCGGTGAATTGCCGATCGGCGGCGCTGACGGAGGCGGAGGCATACAGCCCGCTCATACCCTGCCGTACCAGCGACGGCATATTCGGCATAATCCGCACGATATTCAGGTTGTCTCCCAACAGCGCCTGAAAACGGGCGGTGCTGATGCCGGCGGCGATCGACAGCACCAGCTTGGCGGAGAAATCCACCTGCCGGCGCAACGGTTCGCAGACGTCGGCCATGATTTGCGGCTTGACCGCCAGCACCACTACATCCGCTTGCTGAGCGCTGCGCACGTTATCCGCGCTGCTGATAACGCCGAATTTGGCGGCCAGTTGGTCGCGGTGCGTGGCGGATGGCGCGCACACGCTGATATTCCGCGCGGGATAACCCCCGTCGATTAGCCCGGCAACAATGGCCTGCGCCATATTTCCGGCGCCGATAAACGCTATTTTACGTTGCTGCATGTGAATTCTCGCTGATTATCTTGCTCTGTTAACGATCGCCAAGGTGACGAGGTATTCCGCGCGTCTGATTATTGGGTCGCCGCTGAATAATCACGCGCGCCAAAGATGGCGGTGCCAATCCGCACCAGCGTGCTGCCGGCGGCGATGGCGGCATGCATATCATCCGTCATCCCCATCGACAGGGTATCGATGTGCGGATAGTGTAATGCCAATTGTTGGAGCAGATCATCCATTTGCCGGAAAACGGCAAGCTGGCGCCGATAGTCGGTTTCGGGCGCCGGAATCGCCATCAGACCGCGCAGGTTCAGGTTCGGCAATGCCGCCACGCCGGCCGCCAGCGTGGCTAACTCATCCGCCCTGATGCCGGATTTGCTCGGCTCGTTGCTGATATTAATCTGTAGCAGGACGTTCAGCGGCGGCAGCGACGCCGGGCGCTGTTCGCTCAGGCGCTGGGCGATACGCAGACGATCCACCGTGTGGAACCAGTCGAAATGCTCTGCCACCAACCGACTTTTGTTCGACTGCAACGGGCCGATAAAGTGCCATTCCAACCCTGTCTCCGGCGAGTGTTCCCGGAAATAAAGGATTTTGTCCACGCCTTCCTGCACATAATTTTCGCCAAACGCCCGTTGCCCGGCCTCGATCGCTTCTTCGATAGCCGTCACAGGTTTGGTTTTACTGACTGCAAGCAGCGTTATTTCTTCCGGTGCCCGTGCGCAGCCCTGGGCGGCGACGGCGATCTGCTGCCTGATGTCCTGTAGATTCTGCTGGATAGTGGTCATAGTAGTTCAGGAGATTAATCGATGAATGTGGATGAATGGGTGGCGCTTAGTGTAAAACATAATGCCTCGGATCTGCACCTGTGTAGCGGACATCCGCCGATGTTGCGTATTGACGGTCAACTGCGATCGGAAAATACCTTACCACGTTTGTGTACGGAACAACTGGAACAATGGTGCGCCGCCTGGCTTGAGCAGCCCCTGTTACGACAGTTGCAACGGTCGGGGCAGGTGGACTGCGCGCTGATGCCGGCGGACGGGCCACGCCTGCGGGTCAATCTGTTTCGTCAGCGTCAGGGACTCTCCGCGGCGCTGCGCATCATTCCATCGACCCACCCGTCGTTAACCACGCTGCGCGCGCCGCCGTCGCTGTCGGAACTTATTGAGCAGCCCGACGGCCTGATTTTACTCACCGGCGCGACCGGCAGCGGCAAATCCACCACGTTGGCGGCGATGATCGCGGCGTTGAACCAGCGCCGCCGCCGGCATGTGATCACGCTGGAAGATCCCATCGAGTTTATCCATACCAGCGGGCAGTGTCTGATCCAGCAGCGTGAAATCGGCCGGGACAGCACCTCCTTTGCCCTGGCGCTGCGGGCCGCGCTGCGTCAGGATCCCGATGTGATTTTACTGGGGGAACTGCGCGATAGCGAAACCATCCGCCTGGCGTTGACCGCCGCCGAAACCGGCCATCTGGTGCTGGCTACCCTGCACACCCGCAGTGCGTCGCAGGCGGTGGACCGGCTGGTGGACGTATTTCCCGGCGCAGAGAAAGCGTTTGTCCGCAGCCAGCTCGCCGCCTGTCTACGGGCGGTCGTGGCGCAAAAACTGCTGCCGATGCCGCAAGGTGGTCGGGTGGCGCTATTTGAAGTGCTGACGGCGACGTCCGCGGTCGGCAATCTGATCAGGGAAGGAAAAAGCCACCAGTTGCCCAGCCTGATCCAGACCGGCGCGCAGGCGGGGATGCAGACCTTTGAGCAAAGCCGGCAGCAGCGCTGCCGGGAAGGGCTGCTGGCGTGAAGCGAGCTGGCTAAGCAGGGCATGCTCTCTGTTTTACCAACCCTTGGGGAGAGGAGTCGCGCTCTTCAGCTTCTCTTTTTGTAGCACAATTCGCACACGGCGCCGCCTTTGGCGATGGTATTTCCCAACACAAACATTAAATTGGGAAAGGCGTCGGTAATGGCGTTGTCGCCTTCCATGCAGATATCGCACAGCTGGTGTATTTCATCGGGAGCTTTTTCTTGTTCCAGCCACTTATTGACGTAAGGACAGTAGTGGAAGTGCACAATGAATTCGTTATCCGTTAAGGATATCGGCTGCATTTCATAAACCTTGCTTTCCAGTCCGGCGGTAAAGATTGCCGCAAATTCATGAATATCATTGGGATTCTGCATCTGCGAAACCATTTTTCGGCCATTGTCGCGCCCATAATGGGCGATAGCGTCGCGGGCATGGCGATCGTCCAGACCGTAACGCTTCGCTTCGTCCAGCATGTAAGCAATCGTGGCGGCTCGTTTCTCGGTAATCGCCCGCAGCGCCAGAGTGACCTCATCCGTGAGATTGGGGGTATTGTGATAAGTCATGGAGACGCCGTTTTCCATATTAGTTATCCTTAACCCGCGCCGTTTCGCGGTAGCAACGCAACGGGCGGGAATAAACATCATCTTATGATAAGGATGACTTACTCACTCCCAGTCGGTATTGACTTTGACATCTTTGGCGCCTTCCAGCCCGTAGATATCTTCGGAATACCATTTTTTGGAGAGTTCAGCCAATGTGCCGTCGTTTTTTAATTCGGCAAGTACGTCGTCGACCTCCTTGATAAAGGCTTGGTCCGTCTGCTTGTTATAAAGGAAAACGTTGGGGAAAAGACCGACGGAGTCGGCGACTTTCAGATTCAGATCGATGGCTTTGGTAACGGCCAGAAATGCGCCGATCGGATAAACGACCGCGTCGTATTCGCCGGATGCGACGGACTTGAACATATCGGCGGCGGACTGTTCGCCGGTCGGTTGCAGATTAATTTTATTATCCGGATGCTTCAAATTGTAGTTTTCAATCACGATATAACGGGCGTCGTTGGTGTGAATCGGCACCAGTTTTTTATTTTGCGCGGCAAGATCGTGCAGGGAGCGGATAGTATTATCATCTTTTCTGACAATTAAGCGCAGGTCGCTGATGCCGGAAGGCTGTTTCGAATACTCATATTTTTCCGCCCGTTCCTTGGTCAGATAAAAATGATTGGCCGCCAGCGTATACGCGCCGGTGGATAATCCGACGATAATCGCATCGCGGGAGACGGTATTAAAATGAAATTTATACCCTTTCAACCGCTTATCGATGATCTGTAATAATTCGCCGTCATAGCCGGAAATATGGTCGTCATCATCGACAAAGCTGAACGGAAAGCCATTAGCGTTAACGACCACTTCAATGGTTTTTTCCGCGTTATCCGCCGCATTAACCGTATTCAGGCTCATGACGATCAGCAATAGCGGGACGATGGCCTGGGTGAATATTTTTATCCTGAACATATTAACTCCTGTGGGAAAGTGCAACTTTTTTAAAGGAAGAATCAGCGGCGCTGGCGTCCCCCCATTTTTTATTGAGCCGGGCTTCGACAATGCGCAGTGCTTTGGCGAAAGCGAAGCACAAGGCAATATAGATAAGTAGAACGATCAGATAGGCCTCGACAAAATGAAAACCGCGCGCGGCGGCGATATTGGCTTTCGCCATCACATCCACCACGGTGATGGTATACACCAGCGCGGAGTCTTTGATTAAGTCAATGACCACGCTGGTATAGTTCGGCAGCGCGGAAATAGCGGATTGCGGCAGCAGAATTCTTCTAAAGCAGGTGAATCCGGACAAACCGACCGACCAGCCCGCCTCGCGTTGACCTTTATCCACCGCCTGGTAGGCGGAACGGAACACTTCGGAAAAATAGGCGCTGAAGATGAGGGTGAACGATACAATCGCCGCGGTATCCGCCGATAATTTGTTGGCCGCAATGCTGTTTATCGGCTTATTCAGCAGCGCCGCGATGAGATAGGGGTATACATAATAAACAAAATACAGCATAACCAGCGCCGGAACGGAACGGCCGAAAGAGATAATAATCTCCGCCACAATATGCAGCACGGGCGTTTTCTTTATTCTGAAATAGGTCAGCAGCATCCCGAATGTGCTGGCAAAAAGGGTTGAGAAAAAAGTGATGTACAGCGTTTTCGGCAGAGCGGAAAGAATAAATGGAATATTGTTCAGAAAAAAATCAAGGCTAAACATTTTCTTCTCTCTCTAATTGAGTATGTGCCGGTATCTTTTTTCTAATGCTTTCATGACCGCAAAGATCAGAACATTAATAGCCCAGTAAATCAGAACAACGCTGATAAACGCTTCCGCCTGTTTGACGCCGTAACTATTTTGCGAAATCTTCTGCGCGCGGCCAAAAATATCGATAATGCCGATGATATTGATCAGCGACGTCATCTTGACGATATTAATTAATAAATTTCCCAGGTTGGGTATGGCAATAATCAGCCCCTGCGGAAATATGATTCTTATCAATCCCAGGAACGGGGGGATATTAAGGCTACTGATGGCCTCTTTTTGCCCTTGGTCCACGGCATGATAAGCGGAGCGCATCATTTCGGCAAAATAGGCGCTCATACTGGCCGAAATGGAGAGTATGGCGAAAACGTTGTCGCTGATTGCCTGCGGGCTGATGCCTAATTCGCTCAGGATAAGTTTGCCGCCGTAAAAGAATAACAGGATAAGCAAAATCAGCGGCGAGCCGCGCATCACGTCAAGATAACCGGTGACGATTTTTTGAATAGTGCGGTTTTTTTGTTCTTGCAGCGCAACAAAAAATAAACCGCCCAACAGGCTGATTAGCAGAGAAACGATGGATATATACAGCGTGACATCCATGTTATGCAATAATTTCGGGATGATGATAAAAATTTCATCCACATTAATGACCGCGTTGTTCATACCGTATTCCAGAGGCGTAAAACGCCCACGTTAATAACTGACTCGCTCCAAAAATGCTCGCGTTCTGGGCTGCCGGGGTGAAATGAAAATAGTCTCGGGAGTGCCATCTTCCACAATCGTACCGCCTTCCATAAAAATAATGCGCGAGGCGATCTCTCTGGCGAAATTCATTTCATGGGTGACGATGATCATCGTCTGGCCTTCCTGAGCGATTTTCTGAATCAGTTTCAGCACCTCCCCCACCATTTCGGGGTCCAGAGCCGACGTCGGTTCGTCCAGCAGCAGTACGGAAGGGTTCATCGCCAGCGCCCGCGCGATGCCGACCCGCTGTTTCTGCCCGCCGGACAGGCTGTTGGGATAGCTGTCTTTCTTATGCAGCAAACCGACGCGTTGCAGCAGATCGGCGGCGATCTCCTCTGCCTGGCGTCGGGGAAGTTTTCTGGCGTATACCAATCCCTCCGTTATATTTTCGCAGGCGGTTTTATTTTTGAAGAGATTATAATTCTGGAAAACCATGGCAGATTTGCCGCGCAGCAGATTGATCTCTTTTTTCTTGGCACGGGCGCAGTCAACGCGGTATTTATCAATCTCGATCATGCCGCTATCCGCGTGTTCCAGAAAATTTATGCAGCGCAGCAATGTGGTTTTTCCTGAACCGCTGGGGCCGATGATACAAACAATATCGCGCTCTTTAACCTCTAACGAAACCTTGTTTAGAATGGTCTCATCGCCAAATTTCTTGGTTATTTTATTTAGATGGATCATTATCGCTGCCGCTGCGCCATTATTATTGGATGTCAAAAACACGCCACAATAACGTTATTAGGTTGGAAAATTTTTAAAAATGAAGTTACCTTTCAGCCATTATGCATTTCGTGCGGAAATAGCAAAATCAAAAAAAAGCATAATAATATGCAAAAACAATCATTGATTTTTTATATGTAACAAAAGCAGGAAATCGGGCATCCGGGGTTGGCCGGATGCCTGAGACATTATTGCGGATAGCTCAGCCTTTCCGGGATTCGGCGCATAATCACCTTGCCGTGTCGTATCGATATGCGGGCTTTGGCCTGACGGCGTACGGCTTCGTAATCATTTTCCGCATCCAGCACCAGCAGATTGGCCGGGCGGCCCACGGCGATGCCGTAGCCTTCCCCCAGATTCATCGCCCTGGCGCTGTTATCGGTGACGAAATCAAGGCTGCGTTGCAGGTCTTCGTAACCCATCATATGGCAGATATGCAGCCCGGCATCCAGTACGCGCAGAATGTTGCCGTTGCCGAGGGGATACCAGGGATCTTTGATGGAGTCCTGCCCGAAGCAGACGTTCATGCCCGCCCGGTCGAGTTCCGCCACCCGCGTAATGCCGCGCCGTTTGGGAAAGGTGTCGAAACGCCCCTGGAGATGGATGCTTTCCGTCGGGCAGGAGACAAAGCTGATGCCGGACATTTTAAGCAAGCGGAACAGTTTGGAGCAGTAGGCGTTATCGTAGGAGCCCATGGCCACCGTATGGCTGGCGGTCACCCGCTGTCCGATTTGCCGCACTCTGGCTTCTTCCGCCAGCACTTCCAGAAAGCGCGACTGCGCATCGTCGGTTTCATCGCAGTGTACGTCCACCAGGCAGCCGGTGCGTTCAGCCAGATCCATCAGAAACTTGACCGAACTGACGCCCTGTTCGCGGGTATTTTCGAAATGCGGAATGCCGCCGACCACGTCCGCGCCCATTTCAATGGCGCGCTCCATCAGTTGGCGGCCGTTGGCAAAGGACTCGATGCCTTCCTGCGGAAACGCCACGATTTGCAAATCAATCAGATCGCGCGCTTCCTCTTTTACCTCCAGCATGGCTTGCAGCGCCGCCAGGCTGGGGTCGGTGACGTCGATATGGGTGCGCACATGCTGAATCCCATGATCCCGCAGCATGCCGATGGCGGTGTGCGCCCGGCGCTTGGTGTCGTCATGGGTGATGGTCGCCTTGCGCTGGCTCCAGCGTTCAATGCCTTCAAACAGCGTGCCGCTCATATTCCATTGCGGTTCGCCGGCCGTCAGGGTGGCGTCCAGATGGATATGGGGCTCGACCAGCGGCGGAATAACCAACTGGCCGCCGGCGTCAATCGTCTCGCCGTCTGTCGCTGCGGGCAATAACCCTGGCTGCGCGTCGATGGCCGCGATCAGGGCGTTGTCGAGGGTGATGCTGAAAAGACCGCTTTGCCGGCGGAGGGCGGCGTTGATTATTTTCATAAAAACTCCTGCTGTTGCGCATGGGACATGCGCCAGATAAGTAATGCGACGGAGGCGTTTAGACGGAACTGCGGGTCGCTGAGCGACTGGCCCGATTGCAGCTCGATGCGCTGTAGGCGCTGATTGAGCGTATTGCGGTGAATGGCAAGACGCTCGGCCGCCTTGATCAGATTACCGTTTTCCTGCAACACGGCGTCCAGCGTTTCGAGCAGCAGCGCCGGTTTTTTGCGATGGTTGTCGAACAAACGGCCCAGGGTTTCTTGCATAAAATGCGTCACCAGATCCTGATCGGCAACGGCGGTCAGCAATTTGAGCACGCCGAGTTCGCTATAGTCGCACATGCCCTGGTCCGGGCGCATGCTTTCCGCGACGTCCAGCGCCCGCCGCGCTTCGCTCAGGCCCGAACGATAGTGCTGCGCCGCCGTCACCGTGGATGAAATGCCGCTGAACAGTTTCAGCGGGTGAATCTTCTGACGCAGCGATTGCTGTACGGCGTGCAGCCACTGTTTTCCCTGATGAAACTGGATGCTGTCGCTGGGCAACACCAGGATAAACAGATCGCCGACGATCACCAGCGGCAGGGTTTCCCCCAGCAGCGGCTGCTGCTCTTCCAGCCGCTGTTGCACCAGTCGGCGTGCCGATTGCAGCCGCGCTTCGGCGGCCTCGGGCGCGTTGTGGTCGAACAGCGCCTTGATGGCGGAGAGGCGTAGCGCGATAATCCGATAAGGACGGTCGAGTGTTAACTGAAGGTGGCCGGCCCGCTGGCTGGCGATATCAAGGCTCGGATAATCGCCGGTCAGCAACTGCGTCAAAATGTCGCGCTGCGAGCGCAGCGTGGTTTCCCGCCGTACCAGCGCCGTGCCGATTAACTGCGTGACGATGACCATTTTCAGCAGATAGGGCTGCTCAATCAGCGGCATGCCTAATTGGGCGGCCAGCGCGACCACCGCGTCGGGAATGGCGTGAATAAAAGGTTCGCCGGTGAGGATCACCAGTCCGGCAATGCCGCTTTGATGCCCTTCACGCACCAGTTGCAGCAGGTTGATCTCATCCCTGGGATGATTAATCCCGGTCACGAAAACCAGCTCGCCGCCCATAATCCAGTCGGCGATGCCTTCGTTTTCCGCCACGTAATACCAGCGAACCGTACGGTGAAGATTATTCTCCCCCGCGCGCAGCTTCAGTTCAGCCAGCCCCGGTAATTCCAGGATTTCGCTGACGGTCAGACTCATTCTATTCCCCCTGCATGGCGACGGCGGGAGCGACGCGTTTGGCAATCTGGTAGAGCACAATATAGCTCGCGGCGGAGGCGGCGATGCCGACCAGCGGCGCAATCCACGGCGAAAAGTAGGCCAGCAGCGCGCCGACCGCATAGGCGCCAAGGCCGATAAAATTAAAGCGCGGCAACGCGGTGTTTTGGATCGCCGGGTAGTGGCCGCGATAACGGAACCAGTAGTCCGCCATGATAACCCCGCCGATGGGCGGAATGATCGAGCCGAGCAGGATGAGGAAAGGGATCAGCATTTCATACATGCCGACGATAGCCAGCACGATGCCCGCGACGGCGCCCAGCAGGGTTAATGTCCGGCGGCGTTCGCTGCGCAGCAGGTGGCAGGCGGCGGCGGAAACGTTGTAGATGGTCGGTCCCTGAATGGTCCACAGGTTGAGGCACAGCATGATCACCGCGGCGACGGAAAGCCCTTGCAGCATCATGACGGCGACAATATCCGCCTGTTTGTAAACAATCGCGCAGTAAGCGCCGGAGATAATCATCAACCCGTTGCCGCCGAGAAAACTGAGGAAGCTGGCGCAGACGGCGACGCGGCCGCTGCGGGCCAGGCGGGTCCAGTTGGTCGCCTGCGTGGCGCCGCTGGCGAAGGTGCCGAATACCATGGTGATGGCGGCGGAAAAGGTCATGGCGTCGTGCGGCACGATTTTTTTCACCCCCTGCCAGCCGCCAATGTCATGGGTGGCAATCCACATGGAGGCGATCAGCATCACGAACATCAGCGGCACGGACACGCGGGACAGGATATCCAGCCCTTTGTAACCCACCAGCGCGGTGATGGAGAAGCCAAGGCCGAACAGGATCATCAGTGGAACCGTATATGCGGCGGGGAGGTTCAGCAGTTTGACCAGCGCGATGGCCAGGGTCGCGGTGCCCCAGGCGTACCAGCCCAGTTCGGCAAATCCCAACAGAAAATCGGAGAGTTTGCTGCCTATTTCACCGAAGCAGAAACGCCCCATCAGCACGGAATTCAGACCGCTGCGCGCGGCGATCAGCGCCAGCGACGCGGCGTACGCCGCCAATAGCAGGTTGCCGATAACGGCCACCCACAGCATATCGACGATATTGAAGGCGACGCCGATTTTTCCGCCGGCAAACATGGTGCCGGTAAAAAAGGTAAAACTGAATAACACCATCGAAATCGACAGTAATCCCTTGCGCCCCTCTTTGGGGGCTTCGCTTAACGGGAATTCATTCTGCTCGGACATATTGCTTTCCTCTGGTAAAAGATGGGGGCGCGTACCCGCAGAGAACAGCAATAAACGTGCCTGATTTTGAAAATAGAAAAATCGCCAGATAACCTTGCAGGGGTAACGGTATTAAGTGTGCGATATGCACATTTCTATTTCTATTATTGGCTGATGGCGCGTCATAAGTGTGCGTATTGCCGTGCAATGCACTAAAACTGTGAATGCCGTCTTTTTTTCAGGGGCAAAAAATGATTATCAATATGCAGATGATAGGCGGAAGGGAATCCCTCGTTGATCTCTTTCACCGTCCGTTTTAGCGTGGACAATATTTGGTTATCATCTCGTCAATGGCCAGCGGACTGTGTTCCTGTACATATTTCAGAAAAGCGAGATCAAAGCTGTTCATTGTACGCCTATGCGGTGGATAGTTGGCGGTTACCGTTGGGTATGGGAAAGGGTAATTCACTTGGGATATTTTGCCCGATAACCGCCGGTAACAACCATAATGCAGGCCGGATAATGAAGGTTTGTCCGCCGGCATCCGGGACGAAATTCCCGGATGCCGGCGAGTTGTTACACCTGAAACAACGCCATTGAGCGCGTAAGCTGCTGCGATTGCTCTTCCAGCGATTGGGTGGTGGCCGAAAAGGATTTCACCAATTGGCTGTTTTGCTGCGCCGCCTTGTCGATCTGGTTGAAGGCGATATTGACCTGCTCAATGCCCCGGTACTGCTCCTGCGTCGCCTGGGAAATGTTTTTCATCAGTTGGGTGATGCGCATGATCGCCTCGTCCATTTCGTCCATGGTTTCGCCGGCGCGTGAAGCCAGATCCAGCCCCTCGGAAATTTTTGTCTGCGAGTCGGCGATCAGCGAGCGGATCTCTTTGGCCGCCTGGGCGCTGTTCTGCGCCAGATTGCGCACTTCCCCGGCCACCACGGCGAAGCCGCGCCCCTGTTCGCCCGCGCGGGCCGACTCCACCGAGGCGTTCAGCGCCAGAATATTAGTTTGGAAGGCGATACCGTCAATCACGCCGAGAATGTCGTTAATCCGTTTGGCGCTGGCGTCGATCTCCTGCATTTTTTCGATCACATAGCAGACGGACTCACTGCTGAGACCGCTGGTATCCGCCGCGCTATTGGCAAGCTGATGCGCCAGCTCAGCATGTTCGGCGTTGTTTTTCACCGTCGCGCTCAGCTGTTCCATGCTGGCGGCGGTTTGCTCCAGTGACGCTGCGGACTCTTCGGTACGCTGCGAAAGATGAATATTGCCTTCGAATAACTCGCGGCTGCCGCGATCGATGCTGGTACTGGCGTCCCGCACCTGGCTGACGGACTCCAGCAGCGCCCCCTGCATGCGGCCGATGGCGTCATTGAGCCGCCCCAGTTCATTGTTTCCGCCCAGCATCAGGCGAGATGTTAGGTCGCCGGTGGCGACGCGCTCCAGTTGTTCAATGGCGTAATTCAACGGCCGCAACAGCATATGGCGCAGCGTCCCCCAGGCCAGCGCAATCAGCAATACCGATAGCAGGCAGGAAATAGCGATAAGCAGCAGCATTAACCGCTCGTTGCGCGCCGATTGATCCAGCCCCTGTGCGGAGAGCTGTTGCGCGTGCAAACGGAAATTCCGAATGGATTGATCAAAGGCGTCGCTCAGCGGGCCGAGCTGTTTTTCGAGCACGTCGTAATATTCGTCGGTGTATTGTTTTTGCAGCGCGCTCAGCATCGGTGCCATGCCTTGCTCGAGATAATCCTGGTAGGTTTTGCGTATCGCCTGCGCCAGTTCATGCCGCTGGGTGCCTGGCTCCACGGACTCCAGGGCGCGAGCAATCTCTTGTTGCGACTGAAGCAGGTTGCTTTCCACTATTGCTGTCTCCTGCGTTCCCTCTTCAAGCCGCCCCATCTCAATTTTTCTCACCGCCAGCGTCGCCGACCCTCTGGCCCTTAGCGTCAGGTTATAGCCGTTCAGCAGGCTGCCGAGTTCGGTTCCCTGAATCTGGTTCAGCGCCAGCAGCGCTTGCCGGTCTTTTTTAATCGCCAAAATACCCATCGCGCTGACGACAAGCAGCAGCAGGGTGATTAATAACAATAATGTCAATAATCCGGCACGAATGGAGATATTTTTCAGGCCCATGGTTTCCTTTTCCTTGTGTGTGCAGCATTAAAGAAACAGACGTCGTAAAGCTCACAGCCTCGTTAAACCTCATGTTTCTTTCGAGGCCGTTCATCAAACAGAACATCACAGAAAATTCGGGATTAGTGCGGTGCGAGCATACCTGATGCCGATAAGGTAATAATAATATTAAATAAATAGGGCAACGCAGACCATCCGGGTAACCCGATTTATCGTCCATCCGTTAAGGGTACGCAGAACAGACGCCGAGCTTTAACTTCATCTTTTACGCTTCGCCTAAGTAAAAATCGGCTTATAAACGATAACCATTAGGGCAAGGCGACGGATATTTGATTTTAGTTAAGCAGGTCGGGGCGCTATGCCTGTTCTGTACCGGCACGGTGGCCGTTTTAGATTAAGGAATATGGGAGATTCTGTTGTCTTGCCATATGTTGTTCATGGCACTTGAAAAAATGTAGTAATCATTACTATATTAAGCAAAGCAATTAAGAGAGGTAAATTGCGATGGGTGCTAACCTGAAAGAGTTACAGGCGCTGGCGCAGGAACTGCACGAGCACGGCGCTATGCCAGACGAAACAATGTCCCGAATTAATGCCCGAGTCAGATCGCGCGAACTGCGTGAACGCATAGCCAAGGTTCATGTAATGACGGGGATTCAGATTAAATCCATGCGTGAACGTTATGGCATGTCGCAGTCAACGCTTGCTTATACGCTGGGTATGTCAGTTGAAAGCGTATCAAAGTGGGAGCGGGGAGAGATTCAACCTAGCGGCCCCGCATTGCGCATCCTCAATACGATTGATGCCAAAGGTCCGGAAGTCTTTGTGTTGTAATTTCTGTATGGGCTCAAAATTCCTTCTTCTCAATTGAGCCTGGGGAAAAGTCTTTATTTTTAACGCACAGTATCCGCTCTCCCTTTCATCGCTATATATCGGTTTTAGCGCTAAATAATTAGCCGTAGCGTTTGCGGCTGGTTTATCATCTGCGTAACAAGGTTACGCTTGTGCGTTTGGGATGCGCGCCCGGGATTTGTCCGGCGGTATTTCGACCGGTTTCTTCGGGGCGCCTGTGCGCGCCGGAAAACGATACCCAGAGGTATCCGAGGTTTATGTGCAGTTAACGAGTTTTACGGATTATGGCTTGCGGGCGCTGATATATATGGCATCGTTGCCCGGCGGGCAAATGACCAGCATTTCGGAAGTGACGGAAGTGTATGGCGTGTCGCGCAATCATATGGTCAAAATTATCAACCAGCTCAGCCGGGCCGGGTTTGTTACGGCCGTGCGCGGTAAAAATGGCGGGATCCGGCTGGGAAAATCCGCCGAGTCCATCCGGATTGGCGATGTGGTGCGTAAGCTGGAGCCGCTCTCGTTAGTTAACTGTAGTCATGAGTTTTGCCACATCACGCCGGCCTGCCGTCTGAAACAGGTGCTCCAGCAGGCGGTGCGGAATTTCCTGCATGAGCTGGACCAATACACGCTGGCCGATTTGGTCAAAGAAAATCCACCACTTTACAAATTATTGTTGGTTGAATGAGATATGTTCAGCCTCCTGCTGATGACAACGGAGGAACCGCAATGTCACAAGATCCATTTCTGGAACGCGAAGCGGAAAAATATGAATCCCCCATCCCGAGCCGTGAATACATTCTGGCGCATATCGCCAAGCGGGATACCCCGATTAAACGGGAAGAGCTGGCCGCCGATCTGGAGTTGACCAGCGAAGAGCAACTCGAAGCATTGCGCCGCCGCCTGCGGGCGATGGAGCGCGACGGGCAGTTAATCTTTACCCGCCGCCAGTGTTATGCCCTGCCGGAAAAACTGGATCTGCTGCGCGGTACGGTGATCGGCCACCGCGACGGTTTCGGCTTCCTGCGCGTGGAGGGCCGTAAAGACGATCTTTACCTCTCCGCGGAAGAGATGAAGCGCGCCATTCACGGCGACGTGGTGCTGGCGCAGCCGTTGGGAGAAGACCGCAAGGGGCGCCGCGAAGGCCGCATTGTGCGCGTGCTGGAGCCGCGCACCGGGCAGATCGTCGGGCGCTATTTCGTTGATGCCGGGGTCGGCTTTGTCGTCCCGGACGACAGCCGTCTGAGTTTCGACATTCTTATCCCGCAGGAAAATATCAACGGCGCCCGGATGGGCTTTGTGGTGGTGGTGGAACTCACCCAGCGCGCCACGCGCCGTACCAAAGCCATCGGGAAAATCGTCGAGATCCTCGGTGATAATATGGGCACCGGCCTGGCGGTGGATATCGCCCTGCGCACCCATGATATTCCCCATACCTGGCCGCCCCAGGTGGAAGAGCAGGTGAAAGACTTCGCCGAAGAGGTGCCTTCGGAAGCCAAAAAAGGGCGGGTGGATCTGCGCAAGCTGCCGCTGGTCACCATCGACGGCGAAGACGCCCGCGATTTCGATGACGCCGTCTACTGCGAGAAAAAACGCGGCGGCGGCTGGCGTCTGTGGGTGGCGATCGCCGACGTCAGCTATTATGTGCGCCCGAATACGCCGCTGGATAACGAAGCCCGCGCGCGCGGCACCTCGGTTTACTTTCCGTCGCAGGTGGTGCCGATGTTGCCGGAAGTGCTTTCCAACGGGCTGTGTTCGCTCAACCCGCAGGTCGACCGCCTGTGTATGGTGTGCGAGATGACCGTGTCGGGGCTGGGCAAGCTCACCTCGTACAAGTTTTATGAAGCGGTAATGCGTTCCCACGCCCGTCTGACCTACACCAAGGTGTGGAATATTCTGCTGGGCGACCAGGAGTTGCGCGCGCAATACCAACCGCTGGTGGGCGGTCTGGAAGAGCTGCATAAGATGTTTCGGGTGCTGGAGCGGGCGCGCGATATCCGCGGAGGCATCGCGTTTGAAACCGAAGAAGCGAAATTTATTTTCAACGCCGAGCGCCGCATCGAGCGGGTTGAAGCGGTGGTGCGCAACGACGCGCACAAGCTGATTGAAGAGTGCATGATCCTGGCGAATATCTCGGCGGCGAAATTCGTCGAGAAGTATGAGGAGCCGGCCCTCTTCCGCGTGCACGATCGTCCCAGCGAAGATCACGTTCTGGCCCTGCGCAGCGTACTGGGCGAACTGGGGCTGACGTTAAAAGGCGGTATGAAGCCGCAACCGAAAGATTATGCCGATCTGATGCTGGAGATCGCCGGCCGCCCCGACCGTGAAATGCTGCAAACCATGCTGCTGCGTTCGATGAAGCAGGCGGTATACGACCCGGAAAACCGCGGGCACTTCGGCCTGGCGTTAACCTCTTACGGCCACTTTACCTCGCCGATCCGCCGTTATCCCGACCTCTCGCTGCATCGTTCGATCAAGTATCTGCTGGGCGACCGCAAAGCGCGCTGGACGCCGACCGGCGGCTGGCACAGCGACCTAAACGAAATGCTGCAGCTGGGCATGCACTGTTCGCTGACCGAACGCCGCGCCGATGAAGCCACCCGCGACGTGGCGGACTGGCTGAAATGTGATTTTATGCAGGATCATGTGGGTGAGGTGTTCACCGGGATTATCGCCAGCGTCACCGGTTTCGGTTTCTTCGTGCGTCTTAAAGATCTGTTTATCGACGGGCTGGTGCACGTTTCCACGCTGGATAACGACTACTATCGCTATGATAATATCGGCCAGCGGCTGATCGGCGAGTCGCGCGGTCAGGTTTATCGTCTGGGCGACGAAGTGGAAATTCGCGTTGAAGCGGTCCATATGGACGAGCGCAATATCGACTTTGCGCTGGTCTCCAGCACGCGTAAACCGCGCGGCGAAGGGAAAACGGCCCGCGATCGGGCCAAAAAGCCGGATAGTCGGGAAGCCAAACCGAGCCGTCGCCGGCGCAATGTCGCCAAGCCCGCGGCCAATTTTGAGCCTGATGCCGCTTTCCGTAAGGAAGGTGAGCGCATGGACAAACCGGCGAAGCCGAAAAAAAGCGCCGATAAAACGCGCAAGAGCGCGGCGGCAACCAGGGCCAAACGCGCGAAGAAGAAGCCGGCCGAGTAATATTCACCGTGCCTGCCCCTTCCTGGCGAAGGGAAGGGTTATTGACCGCGCCTGCTCCCTCCCCTGTGAAGGGGAGGGTTGGGGTGGGGTAGGATCCAAAAGATTGTTATCAATCTCCAACGGGCGGACGCCGCCCGTTTATGATTAATTTGAAGAGTAGCAATGAGCGAAATTATTTACGGTATTCACGCCGTCAAAGCGTTGCTGGAGCGCGATCCGCAACGCTTCCAGGAAGTTTTCATCCTCAAGGGGCGTGACGATCGTCGTCTGCAGCCGGTAATTGCTGAGCTGGAAGCGCAAGGTATCGTGATTCAGCTGGCTAACCGCCAGTGGCTGGATAGCCAGGCCCAAGGGGCGGTGCATCAGGGTATTGTCGCCAAGGTCAAAGAGGGGCGGAAATATCAGGAGAACGATCTGCCGTCCTTGCTCGAGGGGTTGGAGACGCCTTTTTTACTGGTGCTGGACGGCGTTACCGATCCGCACAATCTCGGCGCCTGTTTGCGTAACGCCGATGCGGCGGGGGTACATGCGGTTATCGTGCCGCGCGATCGTTCGGCGCAGATGAATGCAACGGTGAAAAAGGTGGCCTGCGGCGCGGCGGAAAGCGTACCGCTGATCGCCGTGACCAACCTGGCCCGCACGTTGCGACTGTTGCAGGAACACAATATCTGGATCGTCGGCACGGCGGGCGAAGCCGACCATACGCTGTACCAAAGCAAGCTGACCGGGCCGCTGGCGCTGGTGATGGGGGCTGAAGGCGAGGGTATGCGCCGCCTGACCCGCGAGCATTGCGACGAACTGATCGGCATCCCGATGGCGGGCAGCGTCTCTTCGCTGAACGTTTCCGTCGCCACCGGCGTATGCCTGTTTGAAGCGGTGCGTCAGCGTAGTTGACGGCTAATCAGGCGCCGGCTTTGCCGGCGGCCGTCTCGGACATCGGCGCCACGTTATATTCACCACCTCGGCAACCTAAAGGAAATTTACGCCATGATTATCGTCAGCGCATTACTCGCTTTTGCTTCTTACTTTTTCATCGGGTTTGTCATGGTGCTGGCATTCCTGTTTATTTATACCCGCGTCACGCCGCATGACGAGTGGGCGCTGATTAAACAGAACAACGGCGCCGCCGCCGTCGGTTTCGCCGGCGCGCTGATCGGGTATGTGATTCCGCTGGCCAGCGCGGCGGTGAATTCGGTAAGCCTGGTTGACTACATCACCTGGGGGATTGTGGCGCTGGTGATCCAGCTTGTCATCTATGGCGCGGTGCGGCTGTATATGCCGGCTATCAGCCAGCGTATCCAGCATAATGAAGTGGCGTCCGGCGTTTTCCTGTGCACGGCCTCGCTGGGCGGCGGGATTCTGAACGCGGCCTGTATGACATACTGAGGCGGCGCCGGCCGCTGCTGCCCTGATTTTCAGGAGAGCGGCATCAGCGGTATAGCACCGCGCGGGCGAACCAGACGCCGGGAAGCGTGGCGTGCTCGGACTTCAGCACGATGGTGTAGTAACGGGCGCCTTGCTCATCCGCCCGACGCTGAATGGCCTGATCCGCGTCATCCGGGCTGCCGTTTACGCTGACGGACGTGGTGCCGATTTTTTGCAATGCGGCGGTTTGCGCGTAGGTAATCAGTTGCGCCCGTTCCGTCGGCGGCGGCGGGGAAGCCGACGCGCCGGCCAGCGTGCCGCAGGCGGCGACGCATAGCGAGAAAGCCGTCGCCAATAAAGCTTTCAGCATGGTGCATTGCTCCATAACGTTTGTCAGCCTGATGAGTGTAGCGCGCTTTATCGCTATGCCGTAGGGATTTATCCTGTGCCCGCGGTCGGGTTCCGGGGGTTTTTATCAGCGCCGCATTGCCATGTTTGAGCTAAACCATTGCGAATTTGTTTTTAAAAAGAACGCCTTTTTGATGCTATGGTATTTTTCATCGGTGCTTACGTTCAAAACTGGGCGATGACAGGTAGAGAAAAAGGACATGGTTGAAATTTCATTGGATACCATTAACGGTATTAATGCTTTGCATGCGGTTCCCGGCGGTAAACACCATCTTCCCTTGCCAACTATTTTTTTCTTTCACGGTTACCTCTCCTCAAAAGAGGTTTACTCCTATTTTGGCTATGCGCTGGCCGAGGCCGGCTTCCGAGTGATTTTGCCGGATGCCGCCATGCACGGCGCCCGTTATGACGGTGACGACGCCCGGCGGCTGCGCCATTTTTGGGACATTCTGCAGTCTAATATTCGTGAACTGCCCGGCTACGTGGAAGAATATCGGCAGCGCGGGTTGATCGCCGACGAACGCATCGGCGTGTGCGGCGCTTCCCTGGGAGGCATGAGCGCGCTGGGGAGCATGGCGCGCTACCCCTGGATTTCCGCCGTGGCGGCCTTTATGGGGTCGGGCTATTTTTCCACCCTGTCCCATGCGCTCTATCCCCCGGTGCCCGCCGATATTGCGGGCGCCGATATTGCGCGTCGGCAACTGTCCGCCACGCTCGCCGAGTACGATGTTTCCTCCCGTCTGGCGGCATTGGCCGATCGTCCCTTACTGCTATGGCACGGCGACGCGGACGACGTGGTGCCCGCGCGGGAGAGCGCGCGTTTATATCAGGCGCTGAAAGCAAGCGGTCAGGATGGCAATCTGACCTATCTGACCGAGGCGGGCGTGACGCACCGCATCACGCCGCTGGCGCTTCGGGCGGGGGTTGATTTTTTTCAGCGGTATCTGACCGCGTAGGCGAAAAGAGTGGCGACGAATATCCACGGCGTTATGGATCCTTATCTGGTCGGGAGCTGAGTATGTATCAATCGGTGATGTTATGGAGCGAGCGGACGCGCGGACGGCTATTGCGCGGCGCGGCGTTAATGGCGTTGTCGACGGCCGCGGCGTTGTTTGCCACGCTGGCGGCGGCGGCAAGCTTTGATCCTGAGGCCACCATTAAAATCGGCTCCCTGGCGGAACCGCAAAATCTGGATAATACCGCCGGCGCCGGGCAGGGAATCAACGAAGCGTTTAACGGCAATGTGTATGAGGCGCTGTTTCAACTGACCGATAAGGGCAGGGTGGAAAAACAGCTGGTGACGGATTACCAGGTCAGCGAGGATGGCTTGGTATATCGTTTTACGCTGCGTCCGGGGGTGCGGTTTCATTCCGGGAAAACGCTGACGGCGGCGGATGTAAAATTCAGTATTCAACGGGTGCTGGCGCCGGAGTCGAAAAGCTCGCGCAAGAATAGCCTGAAAGCCATTGCCGGGATCGACACGCCGGACGACCGCACGGTGGTCGTCACGCTCTCTTCGCCTTCTATTTCGCTGACGTACAACCTCAGCTACGTGTGGATTGTCAACGATCGGGCCACCAGCCTCACTACCCGTGAGGACGGCACCGGCCCCTATCAGTTACAAAACTGGCGGCGCGGTTCGGCGCTGGCGCTGAAGCGGTTTGACGGCTACTGGGGTGACAAGCCGACCAACTCCGGCCTGGTTTTTCAGTACTTTACCGACGCCTCGGCGCTGAACAATGCGTTGCTGACCGGCGCGGTCGATATCATTACCTCGGTGCAGAGCCCGGATTCGCTGGCGCAGTTTAAAGATAACCCGGCCTTTGCGGTGACGGAAGGCCATTCCACCACCAAGCTGTTGTTGGCCTACAACGACCGCGCTGCCCCTTTCAACGACGCCAATGTCCGCCGGGCGATTATTCGCGCTATCGATACCCGCAAGCTGCTGACCTCTATCTGGGGCGACTATGGCACGTTAATCGGCTCTTTTGTGCCGCCGACCGACCCCTGGTACGTGGATTTGACCGGGGTAAACGGTTATAACCCACAGAGCGCGAAGGAACTACTGGCGCAGGCCGGTTATCCGGACGGCTTTACCTTTACGCTGGACACGCCGAACTACGATCCGCATCCCATCGTGGCGCAGTTTCTGCAAAACGAGCTGGCGAAGGTGGGGATCAAGATAAAAATCAACGTGATCACCGCCAATGAGTGGTACACGAAAATCTATAAGGCGCATAATTTCCAGGCGACGTTGCAGGAACATGTGAACCACCGCGACATCGTGTTTTATGGCGATCCCGATTTTTACTGGGGCTATGATAATCCGCAGGTTAGCGCGTTGATTAAAGAGGCGGAGCTGGCGTCCAGCGAAGAGGAACAGACGCGCAAGCTGACCGAAGCGAACCGCATCATAGCCGACGATGCGGCGAGCGGCTGGCTGTATCTCTATCCGCAAATCGTGGTGGCGGCCAATACCATCGACGGCTACCCGGTGAATGGCTTGAATGCGCAGTTTTTCGCCTGGAACATCAAGAAGCGTCAGAGATAATGGCGACCCGCTCCCATGGCGGGCAGGGGCATTAAATTAAGGTTGGTTATCATAATACTATGGCCGTTTATCTGCTCCGTCGTTCCATTATTCTGCTGCTGTCCGCCTTTATCGCCATCGGCGTGCTGTTCGTCCTGTTGCGCCTGCTGCCCGGCGATCCGGCCAATGCATTGGTTTCTATCGGAGCTGACCCGGAACAGATCGCCGCGGCGCGGCGTCAGGTGGGATCGGACCTTCCCGTGCTACAGCAGTTTTGGCGGTTCGTACACCAGCTGTGGCGTTTCGAGTTGGGTTCCTCGTTTGTCAGCGGCGTGCCGGTGGCCGATGAAATTCGCGCCCGGCTGACCGTAACCCTGCCGCTCACGCTGCTTTCCTTTATGCTGGCGATAGTGATTGCCGCGCCGCTGGGCATTATCGCGGCGGTAAAGGCTGAACGCTGGTACGGCGCGCTGATTTCGGTGGTCTCGCAGATCGGCATCGCGGTGCCGGTATTCTGGATCGGGATCCTGCTGGTAACGATTTTTGCCGTCAATCTGCGGCTATTCCCTTCCGCCGGGTTTCCCGCCGAGGGCTGGCAAGCTCTGCCGGCGGCGCTGCATAGTTTTATTCTGCCGGTGAGCACCATCGCGATCGTTATGTCGGCTTCCCTGTTACGCTACGTGCGTTCGGCTACCCAGGACGTGCTGGGCAGCGATTATCTGCGCACCGCGCGGGCGCTGGGGGCCAGTTTCCCGCAGGCGCTTATCAGGCACGGTATCCGCAATGGCGCAGTTCCGGTGATTGCCATCCTCGGCATTGAGCTCGCTTCAACCTTGCTGGGCGCGGTGGTGGTTGAGCAGGTGTTCGCGCTGCCCGGTCTGGGATCGATGCTGCTGCTGGGCATCGGCCAGCGGGATTATCCCAACGTGCAGGGCGTGCTGCTGATTTCCACGCTGCTGGTGCTGCTGATTGGCTTTATCGCCGATGTGGCCCAACGCCTGATCGATCCGCGCTTACGCGGCGGCGCGTCGGGAACGGCGCCATGATTCTCCCGTCCCCTATTACCCGCAGGCGATGCGCCGCCTATTCACCGACATTAATCCTGGGGATAGCGTTGGTGGGCATCCATCTTATCGTCGCGCTGACTACCCTGTTCTGGACGCCCTATGACCCCGCGGCGATGAGCGGCGGACGGCTGGCCGCGCCATCCATGGCGCACTGGGCCGGCACGGATAAACTGGGGCGGGATCTGTTTACCCGGATCATGATCGGCGGGCGTATCGCGTTGCAGGTGGGATGCGGCGCGGCGCTCGTCGGGCTGGCGATCGGCGTGCCCCTTGGCCTGCTGGCGGCGTTTGCCAGCCGTACGCTGGATGACGTGCTGGCGGTGACGCTGGATATTCTTATCGCGTTTCCCACGCTGCTGCTGGCGATGCTGATCGTGGCGGCCGGCGATGGCGCCAGCCTGGGGTCGGCCGTTATGGCGCTGGGGATCGCCATTTCCGCGATTGTGGCGCGCCTGACGCGCATTCTGGCGAAACGGGTGTTGCGCATGGACTATATTACCGCCGCCCGGACCTCGGGCACGTCGTGGGCCGGCATTGTGATACGGCATATTTTACCGAATATCTGGCCGACGCTGTCGGTGAATATAGCCTTGCAGTTCGGTCTGGCGGTGATTGCCGAAGCCTCTTTGTCTTATCTGGGGCTTGGCGCGCCGCCGCCGGAGGCGTCCTGGGGACGGCTGTTGCAGGAGGCGCAGGGAACCCTATATAGCGCGCCTTTGGCGGCGATCGCCCCCGGCATCGCCCTGGTGACGCTGGTTATCGGCGTCAATTCGCTGGCGGATGGCCTCAGGACCGCGGCCGATGCCGCCCAGGGGAGACGCTGATGAATCCGTTGCTTCGCGTGGACGCGCTGTCGTTGCGCTCGGGCCGACAGACGCTGGTGTCGGATCTCTCCTTTACCATTGCGCCGGGAGAACGGGTGGGGTTAATCGGCGAGTCGGGATCGGGAAAATCACTTACCGCGCTGGCGGTTATCGGGCTGCTGCCGGCCGGGATTCAGGCGCAGGGCTCCGTGGTGCTGGCCGATCGGCAGGTCATCGGCGCCGGCGATCGGCAACTGACCCGGCTGCGGGGCGACGGCGTGGCAATGGTGTTTCAGGAGCCGCTGACCGCGCTGGATCCGTTGATGAAAATCGGCCGGCAACTGGCGGAACCTCTCAGGCGCCGAGCGCTGCGCGACGGGCGCGCGGCCGATCGCCGCACGGTGGAGCGCGAGGTGTTGAGCTGGCTCGAACGGGTGGCGCTGTCGCCGCCGCGGAGGATCGCCGCGGCCTGGCCGCATGAGCTGTCCGGCGGGCAGCGTCAGCGGGTGGCGATAGCCATGGCGCTGGCCTGCCGGCCGGCGCTGCTGATTGCGGATGAACCCACGACGGCGCTGGATGTGACCACTCAGGCGGATATTTTAGCGTTATTGACCGACCTGGTGCGGGAGCAAGGCTCCGCGCTGCTGTTTATCAGCCATGACTTGCCGGTGGTGGCGAAAGTCGCCGACGGCGTGATGGTGATGAACAACGGGCATCTGGTCGAGCAGGGCGACCTGGCGACGATATTCAGCCAGCCGAAAAATAGCTATACCCAAATGCTGGTCGCTACGGCGAACGCGTTTGACAAGATACTGGGCGGTCCGTCATGAGCCTGATCGAGGTCAGTCATGTGGCCTTCGGCTACCACCGGGATCGGCGCATACTCAATGACGTTTCGCTGCACATCCGGCGCGGGGTGAATGTCGGGATCGTCGGTGAATCGGGATCGGGCAAAACCACCCTGCTGCGGCTCCTGCTGGGGTTGCTCAGGCCGTCGCAGGGGGAGATCCGCTTTAACGGCGCGCGGTTGGATCCCGCCAACCGGGCGTTTATGCGCGATTACCGCAAAGCGGTGCAGGTGGTCTTTCAGGATCCTTATTCATCGCTGGATCCCCGTCAGCGGGTGCGGGATATCATCGCCGAACCTTTGCGCTCGCTGGGGATCCCCGGCCCGGTGGAGCCGAGGGTGCTGGAGGTCCTCAATGCGGTGGGGCTGGCGGAAGAGAGCCTCGATCGTTACCCGCACGCCTTTTCCGGCGGCCAGCGTCAGCGCATCGCCATTGCCCGGGCGATAGTTTCCCGTCCGGCGGTGCTGCTGGCCGATGAAGCCGTCAGCGCGCTCGATTTGGCGACCAAACTCCGCATTGTGGAACTGCTGAAAACCTTATCGCATAGCCTTACGCTGGCGCTGGTATCGCACGATCTGAGCGTGGTGGCCGCGCTGTGCGAAGAGATGGTGATCGTGGAGCGCGGCCGCATTGTGGAGAGCGGCCGGGTGGAGGATATTCTCGCCGCGCCGCGCCATGCGTATACGCAAAAGCTGTTGGCCAGCATCCCGCGCATGCCGCGTTGAAGAGGACGGCGCCTGTGAGAATTGGCGACCCAGCGTGCCGGCCTGGCGCGGTTCGGCCTGTCTGATAATATCCGCCGTCGCCGCTTGTGTTCTCCCGCCGGGAACACTATACTTACGCGTCATTTTTTCAGCCGCACACATACACACGTTCCTTGCTTCCATGGGCCGCGGTTGACCCTGACAGGAGGCTGAATAATCCGTAAGGAGCAATTCGATGCGTCATTACGAAATCGTTTTTATGGTTCATCCTGACCAAAGCGAACAGGTTCCAGGCATGATCGAACGCTATACCGGCGCCATCACGGCGGCGGAAGGTACGATCCACCGTCTGGAAGACTGGGGCCGCCGTCAACTGGCTTACCCGATCAACAAACTGCACAAGGCTCACTACGTTCTGCTGAACGTTGAAGCGCCGCAGGAAGTGATCGACGAGCTGGAAACAAACTTCCGCTTCAACGACGCCGTTATCCGCAGCATGATTATGCGCGTTAAACACGCGGTAACCGAAGCATCTCCGATGGTTAAAGCGAAAGACGAACGCCGTGAGCGTCGTGAAGATTTCGCAGAAGCCGGCGATGATACGGATGCTGGGGATTCTGAAGAGTAATTGTGGTGACGACCAATCGTCTGGTGTTGTCGGGCACGGTGTGCAAGACCCCCATTCGTAAAGTCAGTCCTTCGGGTATTCCTCACTGCCAGTTTGTGCTCGAGCACCGATCGGCGCAGGAGGAAGCCGGATTCAACCGGCAAGCATGGTGTCGTATGCCCGTGATTGTCAGTGGACCAACGTCACAAGCATTTACCCACAGTATAACGGTCGGCACGCAACTCACCGTACAGGGGTTTATTAGCTGCCATCAAGGGCGCAATGGCCTGAGTAAAATAGTATTGCATGCCGAGCAGATTGAATTGATAGATTCTGGAGACTAGCCAAATGGCACGTTATTTCCGTCGTCGCAAGTTCTGCCGTTTCACCGCGGAAGGCGTTGTAGAGATCGACTATAAAGACATCGCTACGCTGAAAAACTATATCACTGAAAGCGGCAAGATTGTTCCGAGCCGTATTACCGGTACTCGTGCAAAATACCAGCGTCAGCTGGCTCGCGCTATCAAGCGTGCGCGTTACTTGTCTTTGTTGCCGTACACTGATCGTCATCAGTAATCGGCCACTGTCCATTAACGAGACTTTGAGAGGATAAGGTAATGCAAGTTATTCTGCTTGATAAAGTAGCAAACCTGGGCAGCCTGGGTGATCAGGTAAACGTTAAAGCGGGCTATGCTCGCAACTTCCTGGTTCCGCAGGGCAAAGCCGTGCCGGCAACCAAGAAAAACGTTGAGTTCTTCGAAGCGCGTCGCGCGGAACTGGAAGCCAAACTGGCCGACGTTCTGTCTGCCGCCGAAGCTCGCGCCGCCAAGATCAAAGAACTGGGCAGCGTTACCATCGCGTCTAAAGCGGGCGACGAAGGTAAACTGTTCGGTTCCATCGGTACTCGCGATATCGCTGATGCGGTAACCGCGGCCGGTGTTGACGTTGCGAAGAGCGAAGTTCGCCTGCCGAACGGCGTTCTGCGTACTCTGGGCGAGCACGAAGTGAGCTTCCAGGTACACAGCGATGTGTTCGCTACGCTGAATGTGGTTGTTGTTGCTGAAGCGTAATTGCTGACAGTGACGAGTAAAACGCCGGCCTTGTGCCGGCGTTTTGCATTTTCGGGACCGGGAAATCAGCGGGCGCGGGTAAAGGCGCCGTCGGCGTTGCGGGTGAACCTGACGACCTGATTATCGGTGGTCTCTATTTCCAGCACCGCCACCGTGCCTTGCGCGTTCAACTGCAATTTGACCGCCTGACCGGCCCGCAGGTTGCTGAGCGGTTTGTCGTTGCCTTCCACCTGAGCCATGGCGAAAACGTCGCCGACCGGCAGATTGTTGTCGCGAAACAGCTGCGCCAGCGTCTGGCCGGAGGCGATCTGATAGCTGCGCCAGGGCGTCGGCGTATTCTGCGGCGGGGGCTGCACCGCTTGTGCCGGCGGGGCGGCGGGCGGTTGTTGCGCCGCCGGCCGGTTTTCGATCATTTCCGCCCGGATGGGAACATTATCATCCGCCTGTTCCGCCGGCGCGGAAACCGTTCGCGGCGGCTGGGGCGGGCTGTAAGGCCACAGCAATAGCGCCAGCAATAGCGCGATAGCAACTAAAATCCAGCGACGATGGAACAGAGGAAGGGGTTCCATCCAACGATAATGGTCGGGCAGATGCCAGATTTTTCGCAACGAGGTCTTAATGCGCTGCCCGGATGACGGCGGCGATTGGGGATCCTCCACCGCTTCATTCTCGGCGCGCTCGGGTTGCCGATGAATAAAACGCTGGCAGCGGCGTAATAACGCTTGATAACCCCAGGTAACTTTCCGCTTCCTGGGCGCAATTCTGCCCATGGTGACCTCTCTTGCAACGGTATATAAATGGAAACAGGTTAGTATATCGGTAACAAGCGGATAATAACCAGCTAACTCTTTGATGCTTAAGGAAACAGAAGTACAGAATGTTCTGAATTTCCAGTATAGGCCAGTGAGCCGGAATTACCCCATCGATTAGCAGATAAAGTTATTCATCCGCACACAGGATTTTACCCTAATCTCCGGCGCTGTTATGCTGCGCTTTCGGTTTTTTACAGTTTAAAAGGAACATGCATGACAACCCCTTCTTTTGATAGCGTCGAGGCGCAGGCAAGTTACGGCATCGGTTTACAGGTGGGTCAACAGCTACAGGAATCTGGTCTGGAAGGGTTGATCCCGGAAGCCCTGGTCGCCGGTTTGCGCGATGCGCTGGAAGGCAATGTGCCGGCGGTCCCGGTGGATGTGGTTCACCGCGCCCTGCGTGAGGTGCATGAACGCGCCGACGCCGTGCGCCGCGAGCGTCAGCAGACGCTGGCGGTTGAAGGACAGCAGTTCCTGGCGGAGAATGCGCAGAAAGAGGGCGTGAGCAGCACCGAATCAGGCTTGCAGTTCCGCGTACTGACTCAGGGCGACGGAGAGATCCCGTCGCGTCAGGATCGGGTGCGCGTTCATTATACCGGCCGCCTGATTGACGGCAGCGTGTTTGATAGCTCGGTCGAACGCGGCCAGCCCGCCGAATTCCCGGTCAGCGGGGTGATCCCCGGCTGGATTGAAGCCTTGACCCTGATGCCGGTCGGCTCCAAGTGGGAGCTGTATATCCCGCACAATCTGGCCTATGGCGAACGCGGCGCCGGCGCGTCTATTCCGCCGTTCAGCGCCCTGATTTTTGAAGTCGAGCTGCTGGAAATTCTGTAAGCTCGCTTAATGCAACAACGGGAAAGGCGCTCACTGAGCGCCTTTTTCAGCTCAATGTGCCCTGTTGCGCCGTTCAAGGGATAGGGAAACGGCCTGTAGCAACTCCGGCATATCCATCGGCGGTATAGGCGGCATTCAGTTCGTTGGCGCAGCCGACCCAGGCGATCTGCTTATGGTTAATCACGTAATCGAGAAATTGCAGATTGTAATCGCCCGGTACGCCGAAAAGATGTCAGATGCCGGTTTGATAAAAAACCGCACCTTAATAAGCTGGCGTGCAACTTTTGGGATGCGGTTCGGCAACAAAGAATGCGTCAACAAAACGGTCGTCGGCTAAGGGCCTTATCAGCGTGCGGGTTAGCGTTGATCGAGCAGCAGCGGCCGGTAATGATGCACCTGACGCATCGCCACCAGATCCTTGCGCCTGACGGCGTTCGTCGGCACCGGGCTGTCCGCCAACGAAGCGGTATCGACGGTCAGGGTCGCGATGCCCGGCTCCTGCCACAGCACCCGTTCATGCCGCGGGAAGGCGAAGGTTTCCGGTCCGAATATCCCGCTGTATCCGCCGCGCTGGCGGTGCGTGTCCAGGCTGTTGGCAAAGGCCAGATAGAAATTGTTTTCACCGGCGCGGGTGCGCAACAAATGCCAGTGCAGCGGATCGGCCCCCACCGGGATCGGGTAATTTTGCGCAACCTGGCTACCGCCGTGGCCGCTGACGAAACCGTCGCCGAGCGCGGCCGAACAGGCCACGATGTCGCAGCCCATCAGGGTGAGAATTCGGCCTGATTCGGGAAACAACGCGTCATTGCCCGACAGCAGGCCCAGGCGCCCCAGCGGCGTATCGAATACGCGCCACCGTTCGCCGGCCGTCGCCCACGACTGATAGGCCAGGGGCAGATGCATCTGGCGGTAGCTGCCGATCATCCCTTCCGGCCCCAGCAGTACCTGGGTGTTGTAATATTTCTCTTCCTGTCGTTCCGCCATGCCGACCACCAGATACACCCGCAGCGTTATGGCCAACTGGATCAATGACCGTAGCGCCGGGGCGTCCGGCGTCTGGGCGTTGGTTTGCGGCGCGCCATGGCCGGTCAGCGCCATTTCGGGAAACACCAGCAGTTCGCTTTGTTGCCGGTCGACCGCCTCCTGCGTCAGCGCCACAATCTGGGCGAGATTCTCCTCAACGCTATCGGCGGGGGAGAACTGGCAGACGGTAATACGGCTCTGTTTGCCCGCCGGCAGGGGATGATGGCCGTAGAGGCCGAAGAAATCCGCCGGGTTCCACAGAAAGCTGTCGCTAAGCAGCGCGTGGTACTCCTGCGGCCGCCGCTGGGCGAACACCGGTTCGCCCAATACCTGACGCCGGCGGCTGAGCCGCACGTCAATCTCGCCGTAAGCAATGCCGTCCCCGTTATCCACCACGTCTACTATCGCGCCGTCCGGGGCGATAATCCCGCTGCCGCCGCTGAACTGCACGCCGCGCTCCAGCCCCCAGCGGTTGCTTTCCAGCAGATAGCAGCTATTTTCCATGGCGCGGCTGATCCAGTAGGGCGCCGGGGCGCGTTCCGCCAGCCAGTTGCTGACGTGACAGATGATATCCGCCCCCGCCAGCGCCAGCAGTCTGGCGGTTTCGGGGAAATGGATATCCATGCAGATCAGAATGCCGATCTTGCCGAGCGGCGTATCAAACACCTGATGCCCGACGTCGCCCGCCGCCGCCCACTTGGGTTCGGAAATATAGGGGTGGCTTTTGCGGTGGCGGCCGATCACCCCCTGCGGGCCGATCAGCAGCGCGCTGTTGTAATACAGTTGGCTTTCCGCATCCACTTCCGGCATTCCCAGCACGATATGGCACTGATAGCGCCGCGCCAGTTCGCTAAAACGCGCCGACGTTGCGCCGGGCACGGTTTCCACCTGGTCGGCGATCTCCCGGCGGTCATACCAGCAGTAGCCGGTCGTCGCCATCTCCGGCGTGGTGATCAGTTTGGCCCCCTGGCGGGCGGCCTGTTCCACCAGATCCAGCAGGCGGACGATATTCTCTTCTTTGGCGAACATCGCCGGTTCGAACTGGACGGCGGCGGCGAGAAAAGGAGCTGTTGACATGACGAATCCTTACTAACGGTTAATGTTGCCGCGCCGACCGGCGCAAGCGGCGGCGCGGCAGGAAAAATAAACCCGTGACGGCGCTAGGCGCTTCACGCTTTCTTGATCGGCGCGGTCATGGAAAAAACGTCGTTGGCCTGGATAAGTACGCTGGAGATCTCCTCTACCGTGATGCGTTTATCCATCGCCTGCTGGCGCAGGATTTCATAGGCCCGCTCCTCGCTGATGCCGTGTATGCGCATCAATATCGCTTTGGCTTCGCTGACCTGGCGGATCCCCAGCATCTTCTTTTCCAGGCGTTCGATGCGCTCCATCATCCGCTGCTGCTGTTGCCGGTGGTGCAACGCCACCACCATCGATGAGAGCAGGCCGGAAGCGCGGATCGGGGTGGTGATGGTCGCTCCGGCCCCCATGTGCAGCGCCTGATCGATAAAGGTCGGATTTTCATAGGCGATGATCGAAATCAGCGCATGCCGGGCGTGATCCAGCCAGGGGACTTCCGGTTCCGGCTGGTCAGACTGCGGGGCGAAGAAGATCAGATCGGTATCGGCGGGAAGCTGTTCCGGTATCGGCCAGAATGCCCTGACTTTGAATCCCATGCGTCGCAGATGACGGGTCAGGGTTTCACCATCTTCATCATCGGGATGCAGCACCACGCAGCGGATCCCCCGGCTGAGGAGCAGAGCGGTGGCGCTGTTGCGGGAGTCGTTACGGCGCATCGGGATACTCCACTTTTGTCAGTTTGGTGACCCAGTCTCCCTGAACCTGATTGGTCATATAAGGATCGGGCGCCACGATGCGCCGGGATTCCCGCACGATGGTGAATTGCCCGGCGGCGTCGGCTTTGCCGATGCGCGGGTAAAGCCCGGTATGCTGGTTCAGCGGATCGATCCTGATCCGGCCCTGCGGGGAATCGAATTCGCTGCCCCGCAGAGCGGAGGATAAACACGGCATGGCGTCGCTGCCGCACTCCCGCATGGCGTTGGCGAACAGGTGCATCTGGCTGTAAGTCGCTTCCCAGTTCATATCGGTGGTCAGGTTCGGGCCGAACATCTGCTGAAATTTGTCCAGCGCGGCCAGGTTGGCGCGGGTTTGCAGGCTCTGGAAATAGGGCGAGGAGGTGAAGTGTCCTGCCGCCAGTTCGGCGCCCATCATGGCGATTTCGGTTTCAGAGGTATTCAGGCTGCCGATGGGGGTCCGCGCGGCATCGAGCCCCACCTCGTGATAGGCGCGGTAAAGGTAGGGCACGGTCTGGCCGATGACCGTACTGAAGATAAAGTCCGGCTGTTTTTTGCGGATCTCTTCCAGTACCGGCAGGAAAGCCTCATACGGCGCATTAAGGTCCAGATAGCGTTCGCCGATCACCGCGCCGTCGTCCCGCTGCAACAGCAGTTCCTGCATATTGCGGTTGCATTCGTAGGGGAAAACGTAACGGGAGCCGATCATATACACCCTGGCGCCGAAATGGCTGGTCAGGTAATCCTCCAGCTGGACGCAGTTCTGGTTGGGGGCCGCGCCGCCGTAAAAGATGTTCTCGGAGAATTCGAACCCTTCATAGAGCTGGGAGTAAAACAGCAGCTTCTGGTATTTCTCCACGATGGGGGACATCGCCTTGCGGCTGCTGGAGGTATAGCCGCCAAAGATCACATTGACGTGATGTTCGACGATCAACTGTTCCGCCAGCGCCCGGAAGCGCGCGTTGTCGGAGTGCGGATCGAGATGAATGGCCTGCAGCGGACGGCCGTTGATGCCGCCGTCGAGATTGATTTCTTCGATTGCCAGGGTTGCGCCGCGCAGTTGCGATTGCTCCTGCGCGGCGGTCACGCCGCTGGACGAGTAGAGTAAACCGATGGTGATTGGTGTGGCCGACCCCATATTGACTCGCTTAATGTTGGTTGCGGAACGTGGCCCGGCGCGATTCGCCGCGATAGCGGGAATCATTAATGCGCCAGCAGCGTTTTGTCGAGCATGGCGCCGACGGTGTATTTCGGGTCCACCATATTCCCCAGCCGGACTTTGCCGCACTGACTCAGCAGCATATAGGCGTCCCACTGTTCGAAACCAAAATCCTCCACCAGCCAGTAGATAAGATCGCGGTAGGCGATGCGGGTGGCGTCTTCCAGCGGCCGGGCGCTGCCGATGCTCATGATGGAGGTATCATTTTCCATGCGCGGCCAACTGATGGACCAGTTTTTGATCAGATCCACCCTGATGGTGGTGACCGAAGGGTATTCCACCGCCGTGCCGCAAATTTCGCCGTCGCCCTGGCAGGCGTGAGCATCGCCGATAAACAGACGTCCGCCCGGCGAGCGTACCGGCAGATAGGTGATGCTGCCGGGGCCGATATCGGGGACGTCCATATTGCCGCCGTGATTATCCGGCGTCAGCGAGTTGATGGAGTCGATTTCCGGCGACACGCTCAGGGTGCCGATATGGGGTTTGTAAGGCAGCGTGTGGCGTTTGCTCCAGTAGACCTTTTCACTGTCCAGCTTGATCAGCCGTACCTTCTCCGGCAGCGGATCGTTGAGCATTGCCGTCAGGTCGGTGCCGGTCAGTCCGCCGAAATGGGGGATCATGGCGCAAATGCCGTGCGGATCGTCTCCCCTGGGCAGCATCGATTCGATATACACCGCCAGAACGTCGCCTTTTTCCGCGCCCTTGACCATAATCGGGCCGTTCTGCGGGTTGAGGAACGGCATTTTCAGCAGCTGGCTGGGAATATCCCGTTCGGACTGAATCGCGCCTTCAAAGGCGTCGCGGGTATCGACAATCACCCGATCGCCGGGAACGATGGTCAGCACCGGGGTGGAGTAGGGGCCGATGGTGTAGTGAAACTCCTGCTGCATCTCTTCGGTCAGATGATGGGTAACCGGCTTACGCTGCGCGCCCACCCCGCGTTGGGTCATGATGGAATTTTTCAGCCATTGTTTCATTGTCTACTCCTGTGCAAAAAAGGGTATCGCGCCGCCTGTGCGGCGCAGGTGAGGGTCACAGCGCCAGATGGCGGCGCATCAGCAGATCGTCCGACAGTTGCCGCTGGTCCAGGGTATCGACCACCCGGCCTTTATCCATCACGCAGCAGCGCTGGGCGGCGCGCTGGATCATGGCGATATCCTGTTCCACCAGAATAACGGCGACCCGCAGCTCGCGGGCGATGCGCGTCAGCGTGTCGGCGATAATGTGGACGATGGAGGGCTGTACGCCCTCCGACGGCTCATCCAGCAGCAGGACTTTCGGCGCGCCGACCAGCGCCCTGGCTATCGCCAGTTGCTGCTGCTCGCCGCCGCTCATGGTGCCCGCCTTTTGCTTCAGCCGCTGGCGCAGGATGGGAAAGTAGTCCAGCACCCGCGCCAGCAGGTCGCTGGCGAATTCCCGGTGTTCGCGCACGAACTGCATCCCCACCTGCAAATTCTCCGCCACCGTCAGTCCGGAGAACACTTCGCGCCCCTGCGGCACATAGCCGATGCCCAACCGGGCGCGGCGCTGCGGCGTGGCGTGGGTGATCTCCGTCTCTCCCAGCAGAATACGGCCCCGGCTGACGGGAACGGCGCCTATCAGCGAACGCATCAGGGTGGTTTTCCCCACGCCGTTGCGGCCGATCACCCCCAGCACTTCCGCGCTATGCAGCTGGAAGGTGGCGCCGTTCAGCACCAGCCCGCCGCCATAGCCGCCGGTAATGTCATTAACCTGCAGTAATACGTCGTCGCTCATCCGGCTTTCCCCAAATAGATATCCGCTACATCGTCCTGGGCCAGTACCGCTTCGGCTTCGCCGTCGGCAAAGACCCGCCCGCCGTGCAGTACCGTCACCCTGGAGGCAATCTGGCGGATAAAGGTCATATCGTGCTCCACCACCACCAGCGTCAGGCCGTCCTGCCGCATCTGTTTAATCAGTTCGCCGGTCAGATGGGTTTCTTCCACCGACAGCCCGGCGACCGGCTCGTCCAGCATCAGCAGGACGGGCTGCTGCGAAACCGCCATGGCGATTTCAAGCCACTGCTTTTTGCCATGGGACAGGTTGCCGGCCAACTGGCGATATTCCCCGGTCAGGTTGAAGCGTTGCAGCAGGGCATCGATACTCTCCGGCTGGTGGCGGACTTCCGGCCGCAGATGGCGCAGGGAGAGTTGCAGGTGCTGTTCGACGCTCAGATCGGGAAAAATGCCGGGGATCTGGAACTTGATGCTCATCCCCATGCGAATGCGCTGAAACGGCGACAGCGAATTAAGACGCCGGCCGAAAAAGCGGATCTCGCCGCTGCTCGGCGCGTGCTCGCCGGTCAGCAGCTTGAAGAAGGTGCTTTTTCCCGCCCCGTTGGGACCGATGACGCAGCGGATTTCCCCCCGGCGGATCTGCATATCCACCTGATTGATGACCTGCGCGCCGCCGAAGCGTTTGCCCAGCCCCTGCGTTTCCAGAATGATCTCTTGCGTCATCATGCGTCCTCCGCGTTGCGTTCGGACGGCATCAGCCGGCGTATCCTGTCGCCCAACCAGGGCAGGATGCCGTTGGGGGCGGCCAGCACCACAAACAGCAGGATGGCGCCCAGCAGGATCATGGCGTATTCGCTGCCGTAAACCGCCAGCCACTGGGAGAGCCAGACCAGCAGGGCGGTAATGACGATGGTGCCGAAGATATTTTTACGCCCGGCGGTGGCGACCCAGATAACCGGCATGGCCGCAGCGGTCAGCCCCATGGACGAGGGCGTTATATATGACCCCCACAGGGTGTAGAGCACGCCGGACAGCCCCGACAGTACGCCGCCCAGCACGAAAACCAGCAGCTGATAGCGGCGGATATCGATCCCCAGCATTTCCGCCCGGCGCGGGTTTTCGCGGATGGAGGCCAGCGTCAGGCCGAAGTCGGAGCGTAATAAATGCCGTACGCCCCAGTAGGTCAGCGCCAGCAGTACGATAATCAGGTAATAAAAGGCGTTGCCTTCCAGCACCAGCAATTCGCCGTCAACGCCGGGCAGCGAGAGCGGCGGCATGCCGGACATGCCGTTGAATCCGTTCAGCCGGGCGCTGCCGATGGTCCACTGCGGCCCGGCGGTCTGCGACATAAAGGTTTCCAGCACCAGGGTGAAAGAGAGCGTGACGATGCCGATGAAAATACCGGTCACGCCGCCGTAAAACATCAGGTAACCGAGCGCGGCGGCGACGGCCGCCGCCAGCAGCAGCGCCAGCAGCAATCCCGACCAGGTGGCGAGCGCGCCGTCGCCGAAATTCAGCGTCAACACGCCGTAGGCGTAGCCGGCCAGCCCGAAAAAGGCGGTCTGGCCGAAGGAGAGGATCCCGCCGTGGCCCCACATGGCGGCCAGCCCGATGGCGCAGAAGGTCCACAGCAGGAAATAGGCGAAATCCCCGATGGTGCCGCTGTCGACGCCCAGCGGCAACAGCAGGGCGGCCAGCAGGATAAGGCCGCCGGCCCAGGGCGCCGGCGGGCGTTTCCCCGCCGGGCCTATAGATAAACGGATGGATGATGAGGTCACTGTCGGCTCCTAGCGATGACGGGTAAACAGGCTGCCCACACCGTTCGGCAGCAGGCGGATGACCAGCATGGCGGTAAGCAGCAGACCGATTTGTCCGGCCAGTTGGCCGTACCAGGCGTTCAGCCCGGTCTGGATCGCCCCCAGCGTCATGGCGGCGGGAATGGTGCCGACCAGCACGTTGGCGCCGCCCACCACCACGGAAACAAAGGCCTGCACGATAAAACTGCTGCCCATGGTGGGCACGGCGGTGAGCGTCGGCGCGTAGATGGCGCCCGCCAGTCCGGCCAGTCCGGCGCCCAGCGCGAAGGTCTGGGTATAGAGACGGTCGGTTTCCAGTCCCAGACAGGCGGCCATGCGGGCATTCTGGATGGTGGCCCGGGCGCAGACGCCGTAATTGGTATGGAAGAACAGCCAGTACAACAGCAGCAGGATGGCGATGGCGAACAGCGGCAACAGCGCCCGGTAGGTGGCGAAGGAGTAGCCGCCCAGCGTAAAGGAGCCAAAAGGCGTGGACAGCCCTTCCAGCGACGGACCGGCCAGCAGCAGCATGCTTTGCTGCACGATCAGGCTGATCGCCCAGGTCGCCACCACCGAGTCATACAGCCGGTGGTACAGATGACGCACCACCAGCCGCTCGATGACCCCGCCGGCGAACGCGGCGGCCAGCGAACCGGCCAGCATCGCCAACGGCAGCGGCAGACCGGATTTGTTCAGTGAGATGGTGACGTAGGCGCCGCACATGATGAATTCGCCATGCGCCAGATTGATGACCCCCATCATGCCGAAGATCACCGCCAGCCCCAGCGCCGCGAGCACCAGATAGGCAAAGTTGTCTCCGAACTGATAAATCACCGAATAAAGAAAGGAGAGCATCTGCTGAGAATCCTTAGTGCCCTGCGCGACACCGTCAGAAAGGGATAACACCGGGGATGCGCCGTGTGGCCGACGCTTCCCCGGCCGTAAGCCGCCGGGTTATGGCTTGGGCGGATTAGACGGCGTGTACTGGCTGGTATCCGGTTTCACCGGCAGATTACAGCCCGCCTCGCCCAGCCAGTAAGGCTTGATGTCGGGCCAGACCTTGGGGATCTCGACGGAGTGATCTTCTTTGACGTGGGCCAGATAGATGGTATGGCTCAGGTGATGGCTTTTAGGATCGATACAGACCTTGCCGGACGGGCCGTCGGTACAGATATCCCCGCTTTCCAGCGCCTTGCGCACCGCGACCTGATCGGTGCTGTTGGCGCGCTCGACCGCCAGTTTGTACAGATAGACGGCATCGTAGGCGTTGGCCGCTTCCTGATTGATATAGGGCTCATTGGGGAATTTGGCGCGGAAGCGCTGCTTAAAGTCATTGCTGGCCGGCGTATCCACTTCCTCCATGTAATTGGCGGTAATGTACATATCTTTCAGCGCGGGCGCCTTGAAGCGTTTATGTTCGTAGGCCTGTGCCACGTTGACGGAGCTGGCCATCGGCAGATTAAGCTTTGCCGCCGCCGCCTGCTCGTAATAGGAGGACTGGTTGGCGCCCACCAGCAGGGTCATCACAAAGTCGGGTTTGGCCTGCTGGATATTCTGAATGGTTTGTCCGAACTGGGAGACGCTGAGCGGGATAAACTCCTCGCCGACCATGGCGCCGCCGTTCTCTTCGACAATCTTGCGCACCCACTCCGCTGAAATCTGGCCGAAGTTATAGTCGGCGGCGATGGTGTAAACCTTGTTGCCGTATTTTTCCATCATCCAGGGGATAAGGGTGGAAAACTGCTGCTCGGGGACGGCGCCGGTCACGAAAACGTTGCTATCGCATACGCCGCCTTCATACTGGTTGTTGTACCAGTAGAGCTGTTTTTCCCGATCCATGATCGGCCGGATGGCTTCGCGCGACGCGCTGGAAAAGGCGCCGAAAATAACGTCGACCTTATCGGTGCGGATTAACCGGCGAGCCATCTGCTGAAAACGGGTATTGTCGGATTGCGTATCGTATTTTACCAATTCGACCTGGCGGCCAAGAATACCGCCCTGGGCATTGATTTCTTCGACAGCTAATTCGGTTGCATGGATCTTGGGAATAACCGGCAGAGCAAAATTACCGGAAGCATCTTCCAATAAGCCGATTTTTATCGGTTTATCCGCTGCGGCCGCCATACCTGAAAAGGTCACGGCAAAGGCGGAGGCGGAGGCGATCGCAAGCGTCAGCGCGGCGTAGTTACCTGTTGTTCTGGACATAAATACCCCTGGCGTTGGTCTGGAAATAAGCAAAAAAAAAGAGCCCGGCATAGTCTTAAGACCTTGCATGGGCTCTATTGCCTGCACCACAAACCGACGTCATTGGCGGTCTTGCGGAGAGTTGCCATCACTATAAAAAGCAAATCAAAGCGCTGTCAATGGCTAATTTTCCAATATAAATCATATAGTAAAAACATATGGCGGCGCACTGTCGTTGAACACGGCTGCACAAATTTCGTGCGGTTTGCCCGACGACGTCGTCAGGTGGCTAACTTGTGGTTATTTATAAAATATCCCTATTCGTTTTATTTTCGCCGGCGCAGTTAGTGACCATAAAAAAGGGGAGTTGTTAATTGAATGCACTGGATAAGGTGCGGCAAAATTTTTTCCATCATGGCCGGCGCTAACCCTGTGCCAATCGTTAAGAACTGTAAATCCGTGCAAATGGGTATTTATCTGATAGTGGAGCTGAAGCATTCCCCGTATATCTTTGCCATCCGCAGCAGCGGCAAGGAAGGAGTGACCTATGTTTAAGCCACTGTTAGTCAGTACCCTGTTGGTCGGCATGTTCGCCTTGACACCGGCGGCAGAGGCCGGCAGCGTCAGCATCGATATCCTGCCCGGCGTGACGCTGAATATCGGCGATCGCGATCGGCGCGGTTATTACTGGGATGGCTATGACTGGCGCAGCGAGCGCTGGTGGCGGGAATACCGGGGCTATCACCGTGGCGAACGTAACCGTCACGGCTACTATTGGGATGGCTGGCGCTGGCGTGACCCCGGCTGGTGGCGTGAATATCAGCGCGGGCCGCGGCATTTCGACAATCGTCATCACCGTGGTCCGCGGCATATGGACGACCGCGGCCCGCGCCGCGATTACCGCCATGGACGAGGTCCCGAACGCGGTCACGGCCCGGATCGCCACGGTCCCGGCCCCGGCCAGTTCCGGCACTGATCGGCTAAACTGGCTCCCTCCCCTGCGAAGGGAGCCTCTTGCCGGGATGCTGGATCGACTCCCTCCCCTGCGAAGGGGAGGGTTGGGGTGGGGTCGGCCGGAGATTATTTTGCCAGCTTCGCGGCGATCTCCGCCACGCGCTGACCGTACAGTTTCCCGGTGGCCAGATCGCCCGCCACCACTTCATCCACGCTGGCATCGGACGGCGTTTGCGCCAGCAGGCCGACCGAAGCGCCGAGGTTATTGATATCGTTACGCGTGGCGGCTTTGGTATTCGCCGGCAGTATGCCGAGGCTGACCCAAATCCCGCCGTGCTGCGAAGCCAGGGTTTGTAGATAGATTAGCGTAACCTGCTTGTCGCCGTTCAGGCTGGCGCTATTGGTAAAGCCGCCGAATACTTTATTCTTCCACTTGCCGGCAAACCACTGTTTGGAGCTGGCGTCGGCGAATTTCTTGAACTGCCAGGACGGGCCGCCCATATAGGTCGGCGTGCCGAAAATAATGGCATCGGCGTCAGCCAGTTTATCCCAATCCGCTTCAGCGATATTGCCTTCCGCATCAATGGCGATCAGTTCGGCGCCGGCGCCTTGCGCAACGGCATCGGCCAGACGTTGGGTGTGGCCGTAGCCGGAATGATAGATCACAACGGTTTTTGACATAATAAGCCTCATACTTTCTGAGTTTGAATGAGATGCACGCCGACATAACGACGGCAAAATCCATCATGGCGATACGTGCTTTCTTATGGATACAGCCTCTATAATATGGCGACTATAGCGGAGTCTCATGATTTTGTTAAGAAAGCACTTTTAAGTTATCAGGTATCCCAAAGGTAACCGCGACGGAAGCCAGCGAATGAAAAAACCTTACGATGTTTATGCGCAGCATTGCCCGGCGCGCATGATTCTGGACCGGGTGGCGGATAAATGGACGCTACTGATTCTGAATATTCTGGTTGAGCGGCCCATGCGCTTTAACCAGTTAAAACGCGATGTGGAAGGGATCTCGCAAAAGGTTCTGTCGCAGACGCTGAAGAATCTGGTGCGCGAGCTGGACGAGGCTATTTCCCGGTAATGAATGTACCGATGCATGGCTCCTTAAATCCCCGTTGTATAATGATATGGATGAGGCATATATGACGCGGTGATTAGCCGTTTCACTGCATAACCGGTAACGACGAGGTAGAAAATGCTAGAACCTATTTGCCAACTGGCCCGCGATGCTGGCGCCGCCATTATGCGGGTCTATGAGGGGCATCAGCCCGTTGAGGTGACGCGCAAGAAAGATGATTCGCCGGTGACGGCGGCCGATCTGGCGGCGCATCGGGTCATTAAGGAAGGATTGGCGGCGGCATTTCCGGATATTCCGTTACTGTCTGAAGAGGATCCCCCTCAGTGGTCGGAACGTAGGCACTGGCAACGCTATTGGCTGGTCGATCCGCTCGACGGCACCAAAGAGTTCCTCAGCCGCAACGGCGAGTTTACGGTGAACATTGCGCTGATTGAAAAGGGGCAGCCGGTGCTGGGCGTGGTCTATGTCCCGGTTACCGACGTAATGTACGCCGCCGCGCAGGGGAAAGCGTGGAAAGAGGAAAAAGGGGAACGCCGGCAAATCAATGTGTATGACGCGCGTCCGCCGCTGGTGGTGGTGAGCCGTTCCCATGCGGATCAGGAACTGAAAGATTATCTCAGCCAGTTGGGTGAGCATCAGACGGTTGCCATCGGATCGTCGCTGAAATTTTGTCTGGTGGCGGAAGGAAAAGCTCAGCTTTATCCCCGCTTTGGACCCACCAACGTATGGGATACGGCGGCCGGCCATGCGGTTGCCATCGCCGCCGGCGCGCAGGTTCATGACTGGCAGGGAAAAGACCTGTCTTATACGCCGCGGGAATCGTTCCTCAACCCCGGTTTCCGCGTATCGCTGTTCTGAGTTTTTCTGTTTTTGATTTTCCGATTGATGCAGCAGGGGCGCAACCTGCCGCGCTTCCCGCGCGGTAAATACTCCCTGCTTTCACTCCTCCTTTCTTATACGCCGCGAACGCTATTGCCGACCGTCGTTATTTTGTCATCTTGGTTACGTAAATTAGCCGTCTGTGCCGGAGCGCACAAACACCTATCTTTTGAAGGTTTATACTGACGGTAAGTGAAATGCGTAAAGAGTATTCTGTAAAAATCTGTAAAAGCAGTGAAGAATACTGATTGAGGGGGAACTAAATACCGTTGCGCGGCACTAACTATCAGTATCCGTAACGCTCTGAGCCTATAGCTGCTTCGGTGATGGAAAGAGCGTAGAAAAATAAAACGGGAGGAGAGTAAAAAATGATGAGGATCTTCGAACGTTACAACCCGATGAAGGTCGCCAAGTATGTGAAGACACTGTTTCGCGGACGGCTGTACATTAAAGGCGTCGGCGCTTTTGAATTCGATTACGGCAAAATTTTATTGCCGAAGACACAGGACAAGCGGCATCTGCTGGTGATGTCCGAAGTCAACCGGCAGGTTATCAGGCTACAGGCCGAGATGGGCTGACAGCACAAGCGCTAACGTACTCCCTCCCCTGAGAACGGGGAGGGTTGGGTCATGCCACTGCACAGAGGTTTGTCGGCCAGCTGTTATTTTTTCTCATCTATTCTGGCAGCGCCGGCGGCGGATTTATCTTCCAGACGGGTGACCAGCAGCTGATCGATTTTATAGCTATCGATATCCACCACTTCAAATTTGAAGCCGGAAAAGCGCACGAAATCGGTGCGTTTGGGGATTTTACGCAGGGTGTACATCATAAACCCGCCGATGGTTTCATAATTGCCTGAGTGGGGGAAGTCGTCGATGCACAGCGCGCGCATCACATCCTCTATCGGCGTACCGCCTTCTATCAGCCAGGAGTTTTCATCACGGGCGACGATCTGTTCTTCCTGCCCCTGACCAATCAAATCGCCCATTAATGTGGTCATCACATCATTGAGGGTAATGATCCCCACCACCAACGCATACTCGTTGAGGATGACGGCGAAATCCTCCCCGGCGGTTTTAAAGCTTTCCAGCGCTTCGGAGAGCGTTAAGGTATCCGGCACGATCAGCGCCGGGCGGATCTGCACGCCGCTGTGCAGCTCCAGGCTCTGGTTGCCCAGCACCCGGATCAGCAGGTCTTTGGAGTCGACATAGCCGATAATCTGATCGATATGGCCGTCGCACACCAGGAATTTAGAGTGCGGCTGCTGGGCAATCTTCTCCTTGATTTGCGCTTCCTCTTCATGCAGATCGAAAAACACCACGCTTTCGCGCGACGTCATGGAAGAGGGCACGGTGCGCGACTCCAGCTCAAACACGTTTTCGATCAGCTCATGTTCCTGTTTGCGCAGCACCCCCGCCAGCGCTCCGGCTTCCACCACCGCGTAGATATCGTCGGAGGTGATGTCGTCTTTACGCACCATCGGCAATTTAAGCATCCGGAAAATCACGTTTGCCAGGCCGTTAAACAGCCATACCAGCGGACGGAAGACGAACAGACAGAAGCGCATGGGGTTGATAATGCGGATGGCAACGGCCTCAGGGGCAATCATACCAATGCGTTTCGGCGTGAGATCGCCAAACAGAATAAACAGGCTGGTGACCAGCACGAACGAACAGACAAAGCTGACTTTGCCGGCGGCTTCCGGCGACATGAATTGCTCAAACAGCAGCGAGAAGGTCGGGGAAAAGGCGGCGTCGCCGATAACCCCGGCCAGAATGGCGACCGCGTTGACGCCTATCTGAATCACGGTAAAGAAGATCCCCGGCGTTTCCTGGAATTTCAACACCATATCGGCGTTGAGGTTCCCCTCGTCAGCCAGCAGCTTGAGTTTTATTTTACGGGACGCCGCCAGCGATATTTCGGAAAGGGCGAAAAACGCGCTGATGGCAATAAGGACGATAATAATGAGTAGACTGTTTAACATAGTATTTTCGCTTTGGCCCGGAATGGGGAAAGGCGATCCTCAGAAAGGCAAATCATTTCAAATAACGCACAAGAAGCCGTTAACAGGGCCGGGAGTCGGCCCATATCATTTTTACCCGTCATCTTTCAAGTTGCAGATGCGTTGGCTGCCCTCACTCACCCCAGTCACTTACTTGAGTAAGCTCCTGGGGATTCACTCGGTTGCCGCCTTCCTGCACCTTGAAATCTATTGGGTATAAACGGGGCATTATAGCAGGAGCGGTGAAATTACCGCCAGATCTCAACGCTGCGGGGGCAGGCAGACGCCAATGCCGCCCAGGCCGCAGTAGCCGTACGGATTTTTATGCAGGTATTGCTGGTGTTCATCCTCCGCGTAATAGAACGGGCCGGCGGGAACGATTTCGGTGCTGATGGCGCGGCTATCGCCGCTCTCCTTCATCGCCTGCTGGAAGCGCTGGCGGCTCTCTTGCGCCGCCTGTTCCTGCTCCGGCGTCAGCGTGTAGATGGCCGAGCGGTACTGGGTGCCGATATCCCCGCCCTGGCGCATCCCCTGCGCGGGATCGTGATTTTCCCAGAAGCGTTGCAACAGTTGGGAATAACTGATTACCGCGGGATCAAAGACGACGCGCACCGCTTCGGCATGGTCGGTTTTCCCGCTGCAAACTTCGCGGTAGGTGGGGTTGGGGGTATAGCCCCCGGTATAGCCCGCGGCGGTGCTATAGACGCCGGGTAGCTGCCAGAAAAGGCGCTCGGCGCCCCAGAAACATCCCATGGCAAACAGCGCTACCTCCATATTGTCCGGAACGTGGGTCATGGAGTGTTCGCTAACGGCATGCAGTCTGGCGACCGGCATCGGCGTGATGCGTCCGGGCAGCGCCTCGGACGGCTTGATGCGCTGTGTTTTATCTACGTTGTCTACCACTTTTATTCTCCCGACATCACTATCAAACTTATCTCTTCTGAGCATAACCGAGAAGTCTCGGCCTGTCTTTATCGCCCCGAACTGTTTAATGTTAAGGTTATGTATATGCGGAACGCTGCAATTTAGAATTTACAGGTTAAAATCTATAGCTAAAGGGAATTATCAATATTTCCTGCAGGCTTATGACATGCTTTCATTATCGACATAGACGGCTACCTCCGTCGTCCCGCGGCGGTAGGCGAGCGGGTGTTTACCGGCACAACGCCATGTCATAAACGGTGCTATGGATTAGATGTGACAGAACGATGCGATCAGGAAGCTAAGTGACTATTTTTTCAGGACCAAAAACCAGCCTATTGGGCTTCTGCCCGCCACGTTGCCCTGCCTTGGGTTTATTGTGCATACTGCTATTTCCTTGCGAGAGTTCCGCCGCCAATGTGCGTCTGCAGGTCGTCGGACTGGAAGGCGCGCTGCAAAAGAACGTGCGGATACGCCTATCCACCATCGCCGTCGATGAAGTCAATGCCGACGGGCGCTTTCGCAATCGGGTCGACGACGCCATCCGGCAGGGATTACGCGCGCTGGGTTATTACGATCCGCAAATCGCTTTTGAATTCCGCCCGGCGGTCAACGGCGGACGTCCGGTGCTGATTGCCAGCGTGACCCCCGGCGAACCGGTGAAAATAGCCGATGTGAACGTTGTGCTGCGCGGCGGCTCCCGCGAGGACCAGGACTATCGGCAACTGCTGCGGGACGGCACGCCCGAACGCGGCGCGGTGCTGAATCACGGGGACTATGACCGCTTTAAAAATTCGTTGAATAGTTTGTCCCTGCGTAAAGGATATTTCAACGCCCATTTTTTGCAGAGCCGGTTAGGCGTCATTCAGGAGGAACGCCAGGCTTTCTGGGATATCGATTTTGACAGCGGCGAACGCTACCGTTTTGGCGAGGTTAAATTTCAGGGATCGCAAATCCGTGAGGATTACCTGCAAAATCTGGTGCCGTTTGGTGACGGCGAGCCGTACAGCAGTGAAAGTCTGGGCGAATTAAACCGCCGCCTGTCGGCAACCGGCTGGTTTAACTCGGTGGTTGTCGCGCCTGATTTCAGCCGGTCGAAGGAAAGCAAAGTTCTGCCGCTGGATGCGGTGGTAACACCGCGCACCCGCAACCGCATAGAGACCGGGGTAGGGTATGCCACCGACGTCGGGCCGCGTTTCAAAACCACCTGGAATAAACCCTGGCTGAACTCGCGCGGACACAGTCTGGAGAGCAGCCTCAGCGTCTCCGCGCCGGAGCAGTCGCTCGATCTGAGTTACAAAATTCCTTTACTGAAGAACCCGCTAGAGCAGTATTACCTGTTGCAGGGCGGATTCAAGCGTGAAGATCTCAATGATACCAAGTCTGACTCGACCACGCTGAACGTGGCGCGTTACTGGGACTTGTCCAGCGGCTGGCAGCGGGCCGTCAATTTGCGCTGGAGCCTCGACCACTTTACGCAGGGCAGCGTGACCGACACCACCATGCTTATCTATCCCGGCGTGAGTATCAACCGCACCCGCCAGCGCGGCGGGCTGATGCCGGTATGGGGAGACACTCAGCGTTACTCTATCGATGTTTCCGACACCCTGTGGGGATCGGATATCGATTTTACCATCTTCCAGGCGCAGAACGTGTGGATCCGCACGCTGGCGGAGAAACACCGTTTCGTCGCCCGCGGCAACCTGGGGTGGATTGAAACCAACAATTTCTCCCGCGTTCCCCCCTCGCTGCGGTTCTTCGCCGGGGGCGATCGCAGCATTCGCGGTTACAAGTACAAATCCATCTCGCCGCGCGACAGCGAAGATAAACTGACCGGGGCGTCCAAACTGGCGACCGGATCGCTGGAGTATCAGTACAACGTCAGCGGCAAGTGGTGGGGCGCGGTTTTCGTGGATTCGGGCGAGGCCGTCAACGACATCAAACAGAGCGACTTTAAAACCGGGACGGGGGTCGGCGTTCGCTGGGCTTCGCCCATCGGTCCGGTGAAGCTCGACATCGCCACGCCGATTGGCGATGCGGAAAAAAATGACGTGCAATTCTATATCGCATTGGGGCCTGAACTATGAGTCTGATAACTAAAACGGGCCTGATGAAAAAAATCGCCATCGGCATTGTCGCTTTCCTGCTGTTATTGCTGGCGGCGGTGGTGGTGCTGGTGGCGACCACGCCGGGTCTGCATCTGTTGCTGAATGGCGCGACGCGCGTGGTGCCGGGGCTGGAGATTGCCGGCGTCAGCGGCGGCTGGCGCGATCTGACGCTGAAAAACGTCAGCTATCAAATGCCGGGCGTCACGGTTAAGGCGGGTGAGTTTCATTTATCGCTGGCGCCGGGGTGTTTACGGCGAGGCCAGCTGTGTATCAACGATTTGTCGGCGCGGAATATTGATGTGGCGGTGGATACCCAATCGCTGCCGGCGGCGGATGAGCCCGCGCCGCCCGGCGAGCCGCTGACCGAGCTGTCGGCGCCGTTTCCGATCTCTTTGCGTCAGCTGACCCTGAACAATGTGCAGGTCACCGTGGACGGCACGGCGGTGTCGCTGGGGGAATTCCGTACCGGCATGCAGTGGGAAGAACGGAGGCTGACGCTGCTGCCGACCAGCATCAGCGCTTTGCTGGTGGCCTTGCCGAAAACGCCCGTCAACCTGCTGGAAGACGGAAAAGTGACGGCGCAGGAAGTGGCGGCGGTGGTCAAGCAAACGGCGGCCGAGGTGCGCGAAGCGGTTGAAAAGGGAACGACGCAGCCGATTCAGATAGATAAGACGCTTTCCGCCGCCGGCGATAACGGGGCGGCGCCTGTTAAGCCGGCCGCGGAAACGGACGCCTTGCCCGAACAACCGCTCGGCGAGCGGCTGGCTGAGCTGTTCTCCAAACCCTTATTACCCGACTTGCCGTCATTCACCTTGCCGCTGGATGTGAATATCGCGGAAATTCACGGCGAACAGCTGCGGCTGACGGGTGACCAGGAGATCCTGATTTCCAATCTGCTGATTCAGGCATCCACGCAGCAGCAGCGTATTAACCTGGAGAAGTTTGTGGTTCAGTCGCCGCAGGGGGGGCTGAATATGCGCGGCGCGGCCACCCTGAGCGAGAGCTGGCCGGTTTCCCTGACGGCGAATGGCGTGCTGAACGTCGATCCGCTGAAAGGGGAAAAACTCAAGCTGACCGTGGACGGCGGGCTGCGCGAACAGCTGAACGTGGCGCTTAATTTATCCGGCCCGCAGCGGGCGCAGCTCACTCTGCAGACCGAACTGGCGCAGGCTGGCCTGCCGCTGGCGCTGACGCTGCAAACCGAGCGGGTGCGCTGGCCGTTAACGGGAGACGCGCAATATCAGGTGAACAATCTGCTGTTGCGCCTGAACGGCAAGGCCACGGATTACGCCTTATCGCTGCGCGGCGATATTCGCGGCGCCGATCTGCCGCCCGCCGCGCTGTCGCTGGACGGCAAAGGGAACGAACAGCAATTTAACCTGGAGCGCCTGCGGTTGTCGGCTCTGCAAGGGAACGCCGACCTGAGCGGCGTAGTGGACTGGAGTAAAGCGGTCAGCTGGCGCAGCGAACTGGTGCTTAGCGGCATCAATACGGCGAAACAGTGGCCCGACTGGCCGGCGAAAGTGGACGGCAAAGTGACCGTCCGCGGCAGCCTGTATGGCGGCAGTTGGCAGTTGCGGGTGCCGGAGCTGCGTCTGGACGGCAACGTGAAGCAGAACAAGCTCACCGCCAGAGGTCAGCTAAGCGGCAATGCCGCCGGTCAGTGGCAGATCCCCGGCCTTAATCTGGCGCTGGGACGTAATCAGCTCAACGTGAAAGGCGAACTCAGCGATAAATGGCAGTTGGATGCGGATATCAATGCGCCGGCGCTCACCGGCCTGTTGCCCGGTCTGGCCGGGCAGGCGCTCGGAACGCTGAAGCTGCGCGGCCACCTGCGCGCGCCGCAGATTCTGGCGGATATCACGGCGTCGGGGCTGCGCTGGCAGGAGATGGCGATTCAGCGCGTTACGCTGAAAGCCGACGTGCGCTCCGAACAGCAGATTCAGGGGCAGATTGCGCTGCGGGTGGAGCAACTGCGTCAGGCGGACCTGAATATCGGGCTGTTGACCCTTAATGCCGACGGCAACGAGCAGCAGCATCAGCTGCGCCTGAATATGTCGGGGGAACCGGTAGCGGGACAGCTGGCGCTTTCCGGCAGCTTAGATCGTCAGGCGCAGCGTTGGCGCGGTACGCTGAATAACACCCGCTTTGATACGCCGGTCGGCGAGTGGCGGCTGACGCAGGCCGTGGCGCTGGATTACCTCAACGCCCAGCAAAAAATCACCGTCGGCGCGCATTGCTGGCGTAATCCCCATGCCGAGCTCTGCGTCGCCAGACCCATTGAGGCCGGGTCGAGCGGTCAGGCGAGCATCCGTCTGAACCGCTTTGATTTGGCCATGCTGAAGCCTTTCCTGAGCGAGGAGACGCAACTGGCGGGCACTTTCAGCGGCGGGGCCGATGTCAGCTGGCAGGCCGGACAAAGTTTGCCGCAGGCCAAAGTAACGCTGGCGGGCAACGGGGTCAATGTCCGCCAGTTGGTTCAGGGGAAAACGCTGCCCGTCGCTTTTGATACCTTAACCCTGAACGCCGGCATCGATGGCGGTCGCGCGCAGCTTGGCTGGCTGATCGCCATCCGCGATAACGGCCGCTTCAGCGGCGACGTGCAGATTAGCGATCCGCAGGGAAGGCGCAATCTCGGCGGCACGGTCACCATCAATAATATTTCGCTGGCGCTGCTTAACCCGGTGTTGCAACAAGGGGAGAAGGTCACCGGCATACTGAATGCCAATCTGCGTCTGGCGGGGGATGCGCAACGTCCGCAGATATTCGGCCGGATGGTGCTGGAGCGGCTTGACGTCGACGGCAGCTGGATGCCGATCGATCTGACCAACGGACGGCTGGCGGTGAGTTTCAGCGGCATGTCCTCAACGCTGCAGGGATTCCTGAAAACCGATAACGGACAGTTAAACCTGGGCGGCAACGCCGACTGGTCGCAGCCTGACGCCTGGCGCGCGCGCATCGCTGCCATCGGTCAGCGCATCAGGGTTACCGTGCCGCCGATGGCGCGTCTGGACGTTTCGCCCGACATCGTGTTTGAGGCGACGCCGCAACTGTTCGCGTTAAACGGCTCGGTCAGTATTCCCTGGGCGCGAATTGTGGTCAATGAGCTGCCGGAAAGCGCGGTGGCGGTATCATCGGACGAGGTGATGCTGGACCAACAGCGTCAGCCGCTGGAGACGGCCTCCGCCGCCATACCGATCAACAGCAACCTGACCATTCGCGTCGGCAATGACGTGCGGCTGGATGCCTATGGACTCAAGGCGCGTTTGCAGGGCGACCTGAAAATGGTGCAGGATGAGCGCGGGCTGGGACTGAACGGACAGATAGATATCCCTTCCGGGCGTTTCAAGGCTTACGGGCAGGATCTTATCGTGCAGAAAGGGCAGTTGCTGTTCTCCGGCCCGGCGGATCAGCCTCTGCTCAATATTGAAGCCGTGCGTAATCCCGATAATACCGCGGATGACGTCACCGCCGGGGTGCGCGTCACCGGGCCGGCGAGCGCGCCCAAGCTGGAGGTTTTCTCCGATCCGACCATGTCGCAGCAGGAAGCCCTGTCCTATCTGCTCAGAGGCGAGGGACTCGACAGCAGCGGAGCCGACAGCGCGGCCATGACCTCAATGCTTATTGGTTTAGGGGTTGCGCAAAGCGGTCAAGTTGTGGGTAAAATCGGCGAGGCTTTTGGCGTAAGCAATTTAGCCTTGGATACACAAGGCGCTGGCGACGATTCTCAAGTGGTGGTCAGCGGTTACGTCCTTCCCGGCCTGCAGGTTAAATACGGAGTTGGCATATTTGATTCTTTGGCAACGTTGACGCTGCGTTATCGTTTAATGCCAAAACTATACCTGGAAGCGGTGTCTGGTATCGATCAGGCATTAGATCTGCTCTATCAGTTTGAGTTTTAGCGATGCGAATTATTGTCTACGGCAGTTTACGGCGCAAACAGGGGAATAGTCACTGGATGACCAACGCCCAGTGGCTGGGGGATTGTCGGCTCGATGGCTTCGAGCTGTACGATCTAGGCCATTACCCGGCGGTGGTGCCCGGTAATGGGGAAATTTATTGCGAGGTGTATCGCATCAGTTCGTCAATACTGGCCGAGCTGGATGCGCTAAAGCGGGACGGTCACGAATATCAGCGTGAACTGATCGCCACCCCGTTGGGCAACGCCTGGATCTATCTTTACAAGCACTCGGTGGCAGGATTACCGCGTATCGCCAGCGGGGACTGGCTGAAGCGCGACGGAGAAGAGTAGCGGGACGCAATCAAGAAACATCGCAAACACTGCGCAGGCCGTGTTTGCGATTGCCGGCGATAGCGGTTTTTAACTAACCGCAGCAACGTCGTCCGTTGTATTACGGTTATGGATTAGCGCCTTGGGGTTTATCCTGCGACCAGCGCGCCTGGTTGACGTCGACTTTCACCGGAATCAAACCTACGTCGGTAAACGTATCGGCCAGCGTCTGCTGCTGGCGGATAACGTCATCGGTGATGCGTTGCGTATCGAAAGGCATACGCGCCAGCGCCCGCAGCCATATCGGTTGCGGCAGGCCGGTACTTTGCGACAGCACCTGCGCCACTTCGTCATGATTATCGTTGGCCCAAACGCTCAGTTGCGCTAGCTGTTCGATGACCAACCTGGCGATGTCAGGATGGTTCTCAGCGAATCGCCGGCTGGCGAGATAGAAGGTGTAGTGCGGTACAAGACCTTCGGCATCCTGAAGCAGGCGCGCGCCGGCGTTGGTTTCAACCTCCGCATAGAACGGGTCCCAGATTACCCAGGCATCGATGCTGCCATTCTGGAATGCCGCCCGCGCATCGCTGGGCGTCAGGTAGACCGGCGTGATATCGGTATAGGACAGCCCGGCTTTTTTCAGCGCCTCAATCAGCAGATAATTCACATCCGACCCCTTATTCAGGGCCACCCGCTTGCCTTTAAGATCCTTTACGTTTTGTACCGTCGATTCTTTCGGCACCACGATCGCTTCGGTCTTTGGATTGGGGATGTTGTGCGCCAGATAAACCAAATCCGCTTTGGCCGCCTGGGCGAAGGCGGGAGGAGCGTCGCCGGTGGCGGCAAGGTCGATACTGCCGACGTTGAGCCCTTCCAGCATCTGCGGACCGGCGGGAAACTCGATCCAGCGGGTGGCGATGCCCTTCTGTTTCAACGCTTCGTCGAGCGTGCCGCGGGATTTGAGCAGCGCCAGAATATTGGCTTTTTGAAAGCCGATATTCAACTGCTTGAGGGGCTGTGCCTCTGCGAATGCCTGACTGAATATTCCCAGCGCCAGCAACGCGATGACCGGACGCAGCAAGCGCCGTGCTAAAACATACCCGTAATTCATAAAACCGCCTGTTTATCCGTAGTGAAATGTCTAAAAACTCAGCGGGAGATTAAAAAGAACCGCCTGGATTAACGTGAAGGTTTACGTTGTAAGAGGTCGCCGATATTGTCAAAGTAAAAGATTGGTATTGCATAGGGTATTTAATTATTAACGATATAAAATCTCGCTGAACGCGTATATTTTTAATATGAAAACTAAAAAATGGTTATGCGCAGCGCTATCCTCTGAAACGGATGAGATGACGTTAAGCGCGATGATATTGCGCGGCGAGAGATATTTCGGAATGCATGCCGGCTTACGCCGGCATGATGGAGGAAAAGTGGTGTTTTTGCTTTTACGACGGGGCTTATTTCTTGGCGCGTTCGAAAGAGGCGACGATTTCCGCTTTGGCGGCTGCGGCGTTATCCCAGCCTTCGACTTTAACCCATTTGCCTTTTTCCAGATCTTTGTAGTGTTCAAAGAAATGGCCGATTTGCGCGCGCAGCAATTCCGGCAGGTCGTTAACGTCTTTGATGTGATCGTACTCTTTGGTCAGTTTGCTGTGCGGAACGGCGACCAGCTTGGCGTCCTCACCGGCTTCGTCGGTCATTTTCAGCACGCCGACCGGGCGGCAGCGAATGACGGAGCCCGGCTGTAACGGATAAGGGGTCGGCACCAGCACGTCAACCGGATCGCCATCCAGCGACAGCGTGTGGTTGATGTAGCCATAGTTACATGGGTAGAACATGGCGGTAGACATGAAACGGTCTACAAACAGCGCGCCCGTATCCTTATCAATCTCGTATTTGATCGGATCGGCGTTAGCGGGGATTTCAATAACTACGTAGATATCTTCCGGGAGATCTTTACCTGCCGGGACATTGTTCAGACTCATGTCGCTTTCCTTCTCTTCAAAGCTGAAATGGAGTGCCGGTCATTATAGCCAACTCACAGAGAAAGTCGCCGATTTTTAGGAGAACGGACGAAGCCGCGGGCGCGTTGCCACGCTTGTCCGGCTAGCTCTTGTCGCCGTGTTTACCGCGCATCAGCGCTCACCGTCGGTGGTCTGTTTTTTTCTGCGCAGCTTATTCCAGATTTTACTTTCCTGCCCGCGCCACAAACGCTGAATATTGTCGTGATGGCGCATCAGTATCAGGCAGGAGAGCATGGCGACCGGGAAAGTGAACTGCGGCTTAAACCACCAGACGTAGAACGGGGCGATCAGCGCGCTGATAATCGCCCCGAGCGACGAATAGCCGCTGAGCAGCACGGTAAGCAGCCAGGTGCCGGTCATCAGGCCGGTGAGGTCCCAGCCGATTGGCGCAATGGCGCCGAGGGCGGTGGCGACGCCTTTACCGCCGCGAAAACGAAAAAACACCGGGTAGATATGGCCGAGACAGGCGGCGATGGCGGTCAGACCGAGGTACAGCGGGGGAATGCCCAGCGCATAAGCCGCCCAGACGGGCAGCATCCCTTTCAGGATATCAAAGACCAGCACCGCGGCCGCGGCAGACTTGCCGCCGATACGCAGTACGTTGGTGGCGCCAGGATTTCCTGAACCATGCTTGCGGGGATCCGGCAGCCCGGCGATCCGGCAGACCAGAATCGCGCTGGAAATCGAGCCGCACAGATACGCGATTACTATCATGCCAAGCGCGATTGCACTCATAACGCGGTTCCGTTTAATAAGGGTCGTTTTACTCTTCGCATCTGTGGATAATACGCATATTCCGTCGGAAGTGGTATCCGACAACGACAAAAACAGAGAACGGCGTGATGGATATCGTATTTATTGAAGAGCTTGGCGTAATTACCACCATTGGTGTTTACGATTGGGAACAGACGATTCAGCAGAAGCTGGTGTTCGATATCGAAATGGGATGGGATAACCGTCAGGCGGCGGCCAGCGATGACGTTAATGACTGTTTAAGCTATGCCGACGTCAGCGAAGCGGTGATTGCGCTGGTGGCGGGACAGCGCTTTGCGCTGGTCGAGCGCGTCGCGGAGGAGGTGGCGCAGATGCTGATGCAGCGTTTCCCGATCCCCTGGCTGCGCATCAAGGTCGCCAAGCCGGGCGCCGTGGCGCAGGCGCGTCAGGTCGGCGTGGTGATTGAGCGCGGTACGCGATAAATCTGATTTAGCAGCGTTAATAATGATTTACGCGTTACTAAGCGGTAATCTACGAGGCCTATGGGGCTTATAGCGGCTCGCTGGGTGGCGCAGCCGTTTTTTTATGGCGGTAAGGGAGTTTAGATGACGGACCTGCATTCGTTGTTAATCGCATTTATTCTTGGAGTGGTTGAAGGGCTTACCGAGTTTTTGCCGGTTTCCTCCACCGGTCACATGATTATTGTCGGCCACTGGCTGGGATTTGCCGATGACAAAGCCAAAACCTTTGAGGTGATTATCCAGCTGGGTTCGATTCTGGCGGTGGTGGCGATGTTCTGGCGCCGCCTGTTCGGCCTTATCGGCATTCATTTCGGTCAGGTGCCGCATGAGGGGCAAACGGCGGGGCGTCTGAAACTGACGCACATCCTGTTGGGAATGATCCCGGCGGTGGTGCTGGGGCTGGTTTTTCACGACGTTATCAAATCGCTGTTTGATCCCAAAAATGTGATGTATGCGCTGGTTGTCGGGGGCTTTCTGCTGCTGGCGGCGGAGTGGTTAAAACCCAAACAGCCGCGGGCGATGGGGCTGGACGATATCACCCATCGCCAGGCTTTTATCATCGGCTGTTTTCAGTGTCTGGCGCTGTGGCCGGGGTTTTCCCGCTCCGGCGCCACCATCTCCGGCGGGATGCTAATGGGCGTCAGCCGCTATGCGGCGTCGGAGTTCTCTTTTATTCTGGCGGTTCCGATGATGATGGGGGCGACGGTGCTGGATCTGTACAAGAGCTGGCATTTCCTGTCATTGGCCGATCTGCCGATGTTCGCCGTCGGCTTTGTGACCGCCTTTGTGGTGGCGCTGATCGCCATTAAAACCTTTTTGCAGATTATCAAACGTATCTCTTTCGTGCCGTTCGCTATCTATCGTTTCTTTGTGGCGGCGGTGGTGTATGTGGTGTTTTTGTAGGCGCGTCCTGCTGCGCTTTCCACTGCTCCAGCGCCTTGTGGCGGCGGCGGTTGAGTTCGTTGCGGACCTCAATGCCCTGATGGCCGTCGGCGACGACCTCGGCGCTGGTGACGCCGCTGGCGACCCGAAACGCCTGGCGCAGATAATCGCCCTGCGGATAAGGACTCTCTTCAAAGCCGGTGCGACCGCGGGCGTCGGCCTCGCTGGAGAGCGCCAACTGCTCCAGCCGCTGCGGCTTGCGCCAGACGTCGAGGGCATCAAACAGTTTCAGCAAGGTTTTGGGCTGTAGCGCCTGGACGGTATGAATCAGATCGTGGTATTCCGCCACCAGTTTCGCCAGATCGCGGATATGATTGGGAACACGCAAACGCTGGCACAGCGCCTCCACCAGCTTAACCCCCGCCGGACCGTGGCCGTGATGCCGGGGCCACAGCTCCGGCGGCGTCAGCCCCTTGCCGAGATCGTGACACAGGGCGGCGAAGCGCACGTCGATATCCGGGCTAAGGCGGGCGGCGACCGCCAGCGTCATCAGAGTATGAATGCCGGTATCAATTTCCGGGTGCCATTTGGCCGGCGCCGGAACGCCATACAGCTTATCGACTTCAGGAAACAGCACCGCCAGCGCGCCGCACTCTCTGAGCACCTGGAAATAGACCTGGGGGCTGTCGGTGGCGAGCGCTTTCTCGGTCTCTTTCCAGACGCGTTCCGGCGTCAGGTAGGCGAGCTCGCCGTCGCGCGTCATTTTGCTCATCAGCGCCATAGTCTCTTCGGCGATGCGAAAACCCAGGTTGGCGAAACGGGCGGCGAAACGCGCCACGCGCAGCACCCTGAGCGGATCTTCGCTGAACGCGTCGGAGACGTGGCGCAGCAGGCGGTTTTCCAGGTCACGGCGGCCGTGATAGGGATCGATCAACTCGCCCTGTTCGCTGCGGGCGATGGCGTTAATGGTCAGATCCCGACGCAGTAAATCCTGTTCCAGCGTCACATCGGGGGAGGCATGGCAGACAAAGCCGGTGTAGCCGCTGCCGGATTTTCGTTCGGTGCGGGCCAGCGCATATTCATCGCGGCTTTGCGGGTGCAAAAAGACCGGAAAATCCCTGCCGACCTGTTGATAACCCTGCGCCAGCAGCTGTTGCGGCGTGGCGCCGACCACCACCCAGTCCTTCTCGGTAACCGGCAAGTTAAGCAGGCTGTCTCGTACGGCGCCGCCGACAAGGTAAATATTCAACGTCGGACTCCTGAGTATGCGGTGGTATTCACTACATATTAACATCTTTGCTGCGTATTATTGACCGCCGGTAAAAATGCCTGCGCGGGCAGGCATCGCTCTTAACCCATCCAGCGGTCGTTTTTCTTTCTGCGCGGGATAATGTGCGGCAGCAGCAGACCCAGCAATAGCCCGATGCCCGCCACGCCGCCGCCGTACATAAACCATTGCAGAATGATGGTGCGCTGTTTGTCGTCAAGCTGGACATTGGCGGCGCTGACTTTTTTCTGCGCCACGATAAGCTGATTCTTCAATTCCTCATTTTCGCTGCGTAATCCGTTGATAATATCGTCGCTGGCGGTGACTTTCTGCTGCATATCCGCCGTGCGCTGGTTCCAGGTTTGATCGATATTGTGCAGTTTTTCCGTTAGATCCTTCACCTGGCTTTCCAGTTCGGGAACGCGGGTGCGCAGGCTGGGCGTTTCGCTGAGCTGATCGAGCGGGATCCAACTGGTGCGGTTTTTGTCATCGCGGATTTGCGCATAGCCCGCCCCCTGATTAACGCTGAGCACCGTGACTTGATCGCCGGCGTTCAGCGTGCCGATGATGCGGTATTGATTACCCGGCCCGCTGTGGATATAGGTCAGCAGCTCATCGGAAACATAGCGCTTTTCTTCGGCATGAGCCGCGCCGCTTAAAATGAAGGTTATCAAGGTAAAACAAATCAGGCTTAATTTCTGCATAAGATCATCGTGTTGCGTGAGTTATGGGAGGATAGTAGAGGGTTAAGTCTGATGAGGCAATGATTAAACAGAAATGAGAACTGTCTTACTCTTGGCCCGAAGGGGGCGATAAAACAGAGCGCGCTGCAAAGGTGGCAAGGTGAAGTAAAATGTTATTTACTGGCGCCATTCACATTGATCCCGGTGTAGCAAATTATGAGTGAAGAAATCGAACTGAAATTTATTGTTCATCCCGGCGGCGTTGATACGCTACGGCAGCAGTTATCCGGCTGGCAGAGCGAATACAGCCATTCCGAACATCTGCGCGCCCGGCGGCTGACCAATATCTACTATGAGACGGCGGATAATTTCCTGCGCCGACATGGCATCGGGCTGCGTATCCGCGGCGAGAATGAGCGTTACGAAATGACGGCGAAAACCGCCGGCAACGTGGTCGGCGGGCTGCACCAGCATGCGGAATATAATCTGGCGCTGGAAAAGGCGGAGCTGGACCTGGCCCTTTTCCCGGCGGATATCTGGCCGGAAAACTGCGATCCCGCGGCGCTCCAGCAGTCGCTCAAGCCGCTGTTCAGCACCGATTTTACCCGTGAAAAGTGGGTGGTCACTTATCATCAAAGCGTGATTGAGGTCGCCCTTGACCTGGGGGAAATCCGCGCGGGCGAACTTAGCGAACCCCTATGTGAGCTGGAGATGGAGCTCAAGCTGGGGCAGACCTCGGACCTGCTTGAGCTGGCGAAGGAGATCGCCGAATTCGGCGGTCTGCGTCAGGGCAGCCTGAGCAAGGCCGCGCGCGGCTATCATCTGGCGCAGGGCAATCCGCCCCGCGAGTGCCGCCCGCTCGGCATCCTGGTGGTGGAGCCGAAAGCCAATATCGATCAGGCGATCCGCGCGGCGCTGGAGTACGCGCTGAGCCACTGGCAGTACCATGAGGAGCTTTGGGTGCGCGGCAACGCCGACGCCCGCCACGCGCTGCCGCAGGCCGGCGCGCTGATTCGCGAGATGCTGGTGCTGGTGGGCGGGGTGGTATCGCGTAAGGTGACGACGCTGTTTCGCGCCGCCCTCGCCAGTCTGGAAGCCGGCGTGGAAAGGACCGAGGATGCGCAAGAGCTATGCTACGGCGTGGAGTATCTGCAAAGTAAGCTGGTGCTTACTTCATGGCTGGTTGAAGCCGGCTGGCGTAACTATATGGATAACAAAGATCGCATCAGGCTGCAGGGCTCCTATAAACGTTTCGCCGATATCATGCTGGGCCGCAGTTCCGCCGATCTGAGAAGCACGTTCGCCAGCACGCTGAGCGAAGTGCAATATTTACAGCAACTGCCGCGTCTACAGCGCAATATTTGCGCCTTTCAGCTGTTATCCGGCGCTTATCCGATGGAACAGGCGGAAGCGTACATCGATCGCTGGCGCGCGCTGATTCAGGCCATTGAGCAACTGTCGGTCGATCACACCCCGTCGCCTTATCTGGAAGCCTGCCGTAAACAGGCGTTGGCTCATTCGCCATTCTGGCTGCACAGCGCCGGCTAACCGTTAACCGCATTTATCCGCCGGCGATGGCGGATCAAGGGAACCACCATGTCGCTACTTCCTTTGCCGCCGTTACTGGCGCAACAGTCTCAACGGATTTTATTGCGCTTGCGGGAAACCGCCGCCGATTACCCGCCGGCGGCGGCGGACGACGATCTCGCCGTATTGGCGCTGAGCGATTTCGTCAGCGACGCGCTGACGCGTTATCCCGACTGGTGGCGGGAGCTCCATCGGCAGCCGCCGCGGCCGGAAGAGTGGCGACATTATGCCGACTGGCTGAATCAGGCGCTGGCCGCGGTCAATGACGAAACGGCGCTGATGACGGTATTGCGGCGATTTCGTCGCCGTATGCTGGTGAGGATCGCCTGGTCGCAGACGTTGCGCACCAGCACCACGGAGCAGACGCTGCGCCAGCTCAGCGAACTGGCGGAAACGCTGATTATCGCCGCCCGCGACTGGCTGTATCAGGCCTGCTGCCGGGAGTGGGGAACGCCGGTCAACGGGCAGGGCGCGGCCCAGCCGCTGCTGATCCTGGGAATGGGGAAACTGGGCGGCGGCGAGTTGAACTTCTCCTCGGATATCGATCTGATTTTCGTCTATCCGGAAAACGGACAGACCCAGGGCGGACGCCGCGAACTGGATAATGCGCAGTTTTTTACCCGTCTGGGCCAGCGGCTGATAAAAGTGCTGGATCAGCCGACGGTGGACGGCTTTGTCTATCGCGTCGATATGCGGCTGCGCCCGTTCGGCGACAGCGGCCCGCTGGTGCTGAGTTTCGCCGCCATGGAAGATTATTATCAGGAGCAGGGGCGGGACTGGGAACGCTATGCGATGGTCAAAGCCCGCCTGCTGGGCGGCATGGACGACGCCTACAGCCAGGAGCTGCGCAGCACGCTGCGGCCCTTTGTTTTCCGCCGCTATATCGATTTCAGCGTGATTCAGTCGCTGCGCAATATGAAAGGCATGATCGCCCGCGAAGTCCGCCGGCGCGACTTGCGCGACAATATCAAGCTGGGGGCGGGCGGCATTCGGGAAATCGAATTTATCACCCAGGTTTTTCAGCTGATCCGCGGCGGGCGCGAATCCGGGCTGCAGGAGCGGGCGCTGCTGCCCACGCTGCGTCATATCGGCGAGCTGGGGCTGTTGGCGCCGCCTCAGGTCGGCGAACTCAGCGAGGCGTACCGTTTTCTGCGCCGTCTGGAAAATCTTCTGCAGGCGATAGCCGACGAGCAAACGCAAACGCTGCCCGAGGACGAACTCGATCGGCAGCGGCTGGCCTGGGGCATGGGATTCGCCGACTGGGCGCAACTGCAACAGGCGCTGTTGCGGCACATGCTGGCGGTGCGCCGCGTGTTTGATGATTTAATCGGCGATGATGCGCCGGACAGCGACGATATTCCCGAACACGCCAGCTACCGTAGCCTGTGGCAGGACCGGCTGGATGAGGCCGATCTGGCGTCGCTGACGCCGCACCTGACGGAAAGCGTGCGCGAGAAGGTGCTGCGCGCGGTCATCGAGTTTCGCTACGACGTGGCGAAACGCACCATCGGCCCGCGCGGGCGCGACGTGCTCGACCAACTGATGCCCAACCTGCTGGCGGAAGCGTGCGCCCGACAGGATGCGGATACCATTTTATCGCGCCTGACGCCATTGCTGTTGGGGATTGTCACCCGCACCACCTACCTGGAGCTGCTGCTGGAATCGCGTCCGGCGCTGGCGCAGTTGGTCCGGCTGTGCGCGGCCTCGCCGATGGTGGCCGGCCAGTTGGCGCGCTATCCGCTGCTGCTCGATGAACTGCTCGATTCCGCCACCCTGTATCAGCCGATCGCCCCGGACGCCTATGCCGATGAGCTGCGGCAGTATCTCCTCAGGGTGCCGGAGGAGGAGGAAGAGCAGCAACTGGAAGCGCTGCGCCAGTTCAAGCAGGCGCAGCTGCTGCGTATTGCCGCCGGGGATATCGCCGGCGCGCTGCCGGTGATGAAAGTGAGCGATCACTTAACCTATCTGGCCGAAGCCATCATCGCCGCGGTGGTGCAGCAGGCCTGGGGGCAGATGACGGCGCGCTACGGCCAGCCGGCCCATTTGCGGCAGCGCGAGGGGCGCGGATTCGCGGTGATCGCCTACGGCAAGCTGGGGGGCTGGGAGCTGGGCTACGGCTCCGATCTCGATCTGGTTTTCCTGCACGATTGCCCGCCCGAGGTGATGACCGACGGCGAACGCAGCATTGACGGCCGCCAGTTTTACCTGCGGCTGGCCCAGCGGGTGATACATCTGTTCAGCACCCGCACCTCGTCGGGGATTTTGTATGAGGTGGATGCGCGACTGCGGCCGTCGGGGGCGGCGGGGATGCTGGTTAGCACCGTGGAAGCCTTTGACGACTATCAGCGCAACGAAGCCTGGACCTGGGAGCATCAGGCGCTGGTGCGGGCGCGGATGGTTTACGGCGAGAGCGGCGTACAGCGGCAGTTTGAAGACATTCGCCGCAACATCCTGTGCCGCGAGCGCGATGGGGAGAAACTGCGTGGCGAAGTGCGCGACATGCGCGAGAAGATGCGCCAGCATCTGGCGAATAAAGACAAAACGCTGTTTGACCTGAAGACCGACGCCGGCGGGATCACCGATATCGAGTTTATCGTCCAGTATCTGGTGCTGCGCTATGCGTCGCGGGAGCCGCGCCTGACCCGCTGGTCGGATAACGTGCGCATACTGGAGATGATGGCGCGGTACGGCGTGATGGAGGAGAGCGAGGCGCATGCCCTGCGGCTGGCTTACGTTACGCTGCGCAATGAGCTGCATCATCTGGCGTTGCAGGAGATCGCCGGCCGGGTGAGCCAGGAAAAATTTATCGCCGAACGTCGACAGGTGCAGCACAGCTGGAACAAATGGCTGGGTTGAGAGAGGTTTCGCATTCTGTTTAACCGGGATGCGCTTTTTAATAGTAATAATCGGGCCTGTGATATTATTACGCGCATTATGCAAAATGAGCTTGGAGTATGGGATGAAAGTTACGCTGCCTGATTTCCGCCGTGCGGGGGTGTTAGTGGTTGGGGATGTGATGCTGGATCGCTACTGGTATGGACCGACCAGCCGCATTTCGCCGGAGGCGCCGGTGCCGGTGGTCAAGGTTGACACCATTGAGGAGCGACCCGGCGGGGCGGCGAACGTGGCGATGAATATCGCTTCTCTGGGGGCCGGTTCGCGGCTGGTCGGCCTGACGGGGATTGACGACGCCGCCCGCGCCCTGAGCAGCAAACTTGGCGAAGTCAATGTGAAGTGCGATTTCGTCTCGGTGCCGACGCATCCGACCATCACCAAACTGCGCGTATTATCCCGTAACCAGCAGCTGATCCGGCTGGACTTTGAAGAAGGCTTCGGCGGCGTCGACCCGCAGCCGATGATCGAGCGTATCCAGCAGGCGTTGCCCAATATCGGCGCGCTGGTGCTGTCCGATTACGCCAAAGGGGCGCTTATTCACGTACAAACCATGATCCAGACGGCGAAAGCGGCGGGCGTGCCGGTGCTGATCGACCCGAAAGGGACGGACTTTTCCCGCTACCGCGGGGCGACGCTGCTGACGCCCAACCTGTCGGAATTCGAGGCGGTGGCCGGACGCTGCAAAAATGAAGATGAGCTGGTGTCCCGCGGGATGCAACTGGTGGCCGATTACCAGCTGTCCGCCCTGCTGATCACCCGCTCGGAGCAGGGGATGACCCTGTTGCAGCCGGGCAAGGCGCCGCTGCATTTGCCGACCCAGGCGCAGGAGGTGTACGACGTGACCGGCGCCGGCGATACGGTTATCGGCGTGCTGGCCGCCGCGCTGGCCGCCGGCAACTCGCTGGAAGAGGCCTGTTTCCTCGCCAACGCCGCCGCCGGCGTGGTGGTGGGCAAGCTGGGAACCTCAACGGTGTCGCCCATCGAACTGGAAAACGCCATCCGCGGGCGCGCGGAAACCGGTTTCGGCGTGATGAGCGAAGCGCAGCTGAAAGAGGCGGTAGCGCTGGCGCGGCGGCGCGGCGAAAAAATCGTTATGACCAACGGCTGTTTCGATATCCTGCACGCGGGGCACGTTTCCTATCTGGCGAATGCCCGTAAGCTTGGCGATCGCCTGATTGTGGCGGTGAACAGCGATGCGTCGACCAAACGGCTGAAAGGGCCGACCCGGCCGGTTAATCCGCTGCCGCAGCGCATGATCGTGCTGGGGGCGCTGGAAGCCGTCGACTGGGTGGTGCCGTTTGAGGAGGATACCCCGCAGCGCCTGATTGCCGAGGTGTTGCCGGATGTTCTGGTCAAAGGCGGCGATTATCAGCCGCATGAAATCGCCGGTAGCGAAGAGGTGTGGGCCAACGGCGGCGAGGTCCGGGTGCTGAATTTTGAAGACGGCTGCTCCACCACCAATATTATTAACGCCATTAAAGCCGGTAAATCTGAATAACTGACTGAAATAAGTATGAATCCATTGAATATAGAGTCGGCCGAAGCGCGTGAGGCAAGCTCGCGGGCAGCGGAGTTGCGCAGGGTATTGCGTCATCATGAATACAAGTATCACGTGGAAGATGCGCCGGAAATCCCGGATGCCGAATACGATCGGCTGATGCGTGAGCTGAAAAGCCTGGAAGAGGCCTATCCCCAACTGGTGACGGCGGACTCGCCGACGCAGCGCGTCGGCGCGGCGCCGCTGGCGGCCTTCGAGCAGGTGCGTCACGAAGTGCCGATGCTGTCGCTGGATAACGTATTTGACGAAGAGAGCTATCTGGCGTTCAGCAAACGCATCGGCGACCGGCTGAAAAACGGCGACGATCTGACCTTCTGCTGCGAGCTGAAGCTGGACGGCCTGGCCGTCAGCCTGCTGTATGAAGAGGGCGTGCTGACGCGCGCGGCCACGCGCGGCGACGGCGCCACCGGCGAGAATATCACCGCGAATATCCGCACCGTCGGCGCCATCCCGCTGCGTCTGACGGGAGATAACATTCCGCGTCGGCTGGAAGTACGCGGCGAAGTATTTATGAAGCACAGCGGTTTCGAAAAACTCAACGAGGAAGCCCGCCGCACCGGCGGCAAAGTGTTTGCCAACCCCCGCAACGCGGCGGCCGGCTCGCTGCGTCAGCTCGATCCCCGCATCACCGCCAAACGTCCGCTGACCTTTTTTTGCTACGGCGTCGGTTTGCTGGAGGGCGGAGAGCTGCCGGACAGCCACTGGCGGCGCCTGATGCAATTCAGGCGCTGGGGACTGCCGGTCAGCGACCGTATCAGGCTCTGTACCGGCAGTGCGGAAGTGCTCGATTTTTATCGCCATATCGAACAGACGCGCGGCGCGCTGGATTTCGATATCGACGGCGTGGTGGTCAAGGTGGACGATCTGGCGCTGCAGGCGCGCCTCGGCTATGTCGCCCGCGCGCCGCGCTGGGCGGTGGCGTTTAAATTCCCGGCGCAGGAGCAGCTGACCTGGGTGCGCGACGTCGAATTTCAGGTCGGCCGCACCGGGGCGATTACCCCGGTGGCGCGTCTGGAGCCGGTGGCGGTGGCGGGGGTGATGGTCAGTAACGCCACGCTGCATAACGCCGATGAGATCGAACGGCTTGGCCTACGCATTGGCGACCGGGTGACGGTGCGCCGCGCCGGCGACGTTATTCCGCAGATTGTCGGCGTGGTGGAAACGGAGCGGCCGGAAAATGCCCGGCCGATTGTGTTCCCCGACGTCTGCCCGGTGTGCGGTTCCGACGTGGAGCGGGTGGAGGGAGAGGTGGTCACCCGTTGCACCGGCGGCCTGATTTGCGGGGCGCAGCGCAAAGAAGCCCTGAAGCACTTTGTTTCCCGCCGGGCGCTGGACGTCGACGGCATGGGCGACAAAATCATCGACCAACTGGTGGAAAAAGAGTATGTCAAAACGCCGGCCGACCTTTTCCGACTCAGCGCCGGGATATTGACCGGTCTCGACCGCATGGGGCCGAAGTCGGCGCAGAATCTGGTCGGCGCGCTGGAGAAGGCGAAAAGCACCACCCTGGCGCGTTTCCTGTTTGCGCTGGGCATCCGCGACGTCGGAGAAGCGACCGCCGCCAATCTGGCCGCGCATTTTGGTTCGCTGGAGGCGCTGTTCGCCGCGGATGAAGAGTCGCTGCTGGAGGTGCCCGACGTGGGCAAGGTGGTCGCCGCCCGCGTGCGGCATTTCCTGGAGGAGGAACACAACCGGCAGGTGATCCGCGAACTGATCGATCCCGACGGCATCAATATCCACTGGCCGCAGCCGCCGGCGGTGAAAGCGCAAGAGATCGACAGTCCGTTTGCCGGCAAGACGCTGGTGCTGACCGGGTCGCTGAGCATTCTGTCCCGCGATGAGGCCAAAGATCGGCTGACGGCGCTGGGCGCCAGGGTCAGCGGCAGCGTATCGAAAAAAACCGATATGGTGATTGCCGGCGAAGCGGCGGGATCCAAGCTGACCAAAGCGCAGGAGCTGGGGATCCCGGTGATTGACGAAGCCGAAATGATGCGTTTGCTGGGGGAGTAGGCTGGTGGAAAAAGAAGACCTGATTGAAATCGCCAATATGCCGATGCCGTTTGGCAAGTATCAGGGGCGGGCGCTGATCGACCTGCCGGAAGAGTACCTGCTGTGGTTTGCCCGTAAAGGCGAGTTTCCCCAGGGGCGCCTGGGCGAACTGATGCAAATGACGCTGGCGATCAAGATAGAAGGTCTGCAAGGGCTGGTTAAGCCGCTGAAGCGTAATAATAAGGCATGATTGTTACCTCATGCCTTATTTTTGAACTCAGATATAAACATTGATCTGATTTTCTTCCGTCGGGCGATTAACGCCGTCGGCCTGGGCTGAAAGAGCGCCTTCGTCGGTAGCCGTCTCCTCTACAGATTGTTGCGCCTGTTGGGCTTCAAGTTGAGCGATTTGCGCCTCAATAGCCTGGATCTGAGCCTGTAACAGCTCGCTTTGAGTTGCCGCTGTTTCTGAGTCTCCGGATGAGCTTGATATGTTCTCAAGCTGTTCTGTTAACTTTTCGAGCTGCTGATTTAGTTGGTTAATCTTCTGGGCGTAGCTTTGTGAAGAGCCGCCTGAAGATGAAGTTACCGATGAAACTGCACTTATGCTGGACATTTTTCCTCCTGATAAAGATCACACACATAGTGTGAATTTATTATCGGTAAATGCGTTTTCGCATTGAGGATAATTGGGTTGTCAAGGCGATTGATTGTCTTCAGTATTCAGTAAAACATGTAACAAGACATGTTTTTGCTCGTCATATTTTACGCTGCTGCTGCGTTTTGACTGTAAGTCATATTTTTCCGCGTATCTTTATGGTGAATAATGGCATTACACGTAAAGATCGAGTCGGTTACTCCCTGATGTCGCATCGATCGTATCCTGGACTTCCGACACAGTTGCGTCTGTCGCCGAAGGGGAGACCGGCTGCCGCTGTTGCAAAACGGATACCTGAGACTGGAGCGCGGCCAACTGTGCCTGGATAATCTGCTTCTGTTCCTGAATCTGTATGTTATTCGGGCTGTCATCCCCACCTGCGGCGGGGGCGCTGAGTTGCGACAGCTTCTCGTTAAGATGGCTAATGCGTTGATTAAGCTGTGTAACCTGTTGGTCGACATCGTTAACTGTGTTAGATGTTATCGGTGCGATAGAAGAAACTAAAACCAGAGCAATAGAAGATGTAGACATCGTTTTATCCTCAACGTAAAAATTCCTGACGGCAACTTTACGGTTATCGGTCAAATTTTCCCCAACTTTAATATTTGGAAACATTAATTAACCACCATAGACATTGATGGCGCTATTGAGGCGCATCGCCTGACGATTTAACCTTTCCGCCGCCTCCGTGGATTGGGCGACCATATCCGTATTGCGCTGGGTCATTTCTTCAATCTGCGCAATGGAGGTGTTGATTAAGCCCAGCGCGGAAGTCTGCTCGCCGGCGGCGTTGCTGATCTCTTTGATCATGCTGGAAACCTGGCGGACTTCCTGCACGATGTCGTTGATATGCCTGCCGGCATTTTCCACCATCTGCCCGCCCGATTTCACGCTGGCCACGTTGGCGTCAATCAGCGCTTTGATCTCCCTGGCGGCCGAGGCGGAATGCTGCGCCAAATTGCGCACTTCGGCGGCCACCACGGCGAACCCCTTGCCTTGCGCCCCGGCGCGGGCCGCTTCAACGGCGGCGTTCAGGGCGAGGATATTGGTCTGAAAGGCAATACTGTCGATCACGCTGATAATATCGACGATTTTATTACTGGCGTCGGAAATGGAATCCATCATGCCGATGGTTTCCTGCATAATCTCCCCTCCTTTCACCGCGGTGCGGTTGGCGGTTTCCGCCATCTGCGTCGCCTGGACGGCGGTTTCAGAACTTTGCCGCACCGCCGCGGTAATTTGCTCGATGGCCGCGGCCGTCTGCTGCAGATTGGCGGAGGTGTCTTCCGTGCGGCTATTCAGCGCGCTATTGTCTGCGGCCAGCCGCTGGCTGACATCGGTCATTCCCTGCACCTGGGCGCCGATATCATCCACCAGGGAGTGCAGGTTGAGTCCGAACTGGTTGATTGCCCGCAGCAGCATACCTATTTCATCCACCCGGTTGAGCCGTATAGATTTTCCCTTGCGGCCGGAAACAATATGCTGGGCCTGTTTCAGCAGCATTTTCAGCGGCCGGGCAATCTGCCGTTGCAGAAAAAGATCCAGCAGAAAGATTAAAGCAAGCGTCACAGCCAGCGACCAGAGCGGGTTTATTCCGCCGAGCGAGAGCAGCGCGGGAACCATTCCCGCGGCAGCAATCGCCATCCGCAGGCGCCAGCGCACTGGCAGCCTCTGTAATATTGACAGCGGGGCGAATATGCCGGTGCTAACCACTAACCCCTTGTAAAATCCACGGTGCCCGGCCTGCTTTTTCTTTACGGCCTGATATAAGGGTTCCGCGGATTTGATTTCATCGGCGCTCGGCGTATTGCGCACGGAGATATAACCGGTGAGTTGATTGTGATGATAAACCGGCGTGACGTTGGCGCGGACCCAGTAGTGGTCGCCATTGCACCGCCTGTTTTTTACCAGCCCGGTCCAGCTGTCGCCTTGCTGTAGGGTGAACCACATATCGGCAAAGGCTTCGGCCGGCATATCCGGGTGGCGCACAATATTGTGCGGCTGGTTGATTAATTCATCCTCCGAAAAGCCGCTGACGTTGATAAATGCGGAGTTGGCATAGGTGATATGGCTGTGAATATCTGTGGTGGACATTAATGTCGTATCCATATCCAACAGATACTCCTGCTGTGTGACAGGCGTATTTAATCGCATCAGAAACCCCGGCGGTATATTGCTGTTTAAATTAATTCAAGATATTCAATTGGGTACGCTGAATTTTTTTCGCTATTTGATAATAGTTTACCGAATGCAATCACCCGGTTATCAGCATGGATGAATTTATGATGATGAGGATCCTGCTGTCAATAAATTCATTTGATCATAAGTAATTCATTGATAAAAGATAATGATTCACAGGATTAAGTATCAATGGCAGCTATACCCGTCATACTTCAAGTTGCAGATGCGTTGGCTGCGCTCAGTCACCCGAATCACTTACTTGAGTAAGCTCATCGGGATTCCTTCCCTTGCCGCCTTCCTTCAACTCGAATTATTTAGGGTATATACCCGTCATACTTCAAGCTGCAGATGCGTTGGCTGCAACTCGAATTATTTAGGGTATATATTCAATAACGGGGGATACGCTGGTTTTGTTAAATTTTATTAGGTGATTTTTACGTATTTGGCGTGAAATGTTGCTGGTCGTTGTTTTTTTCGCTGTTACCGGGCGAATTTTTAGATGTGAAGATTTATTAAATTGATCCTGGGTCAAAAACGGCTTGTTGAATTAATAAATGGCCGGAAAATATTCCGGCCATAAGAAGATAATGTCGCAATCAGGTTACCGGCGCCGGGTTGAAAACCGCCAAGGCGTTGTGAATACCCCATTGATCTGACCAGGTTTTCTTTCTGCCGCTGGCGATGTCGAGAATAAAGTGGAACAGCTGCCAGCCGACATCTTCAATCGTCGCGTCACCCGTGGCGATGGTGCCGGCGTCGATATCCATCAGATCGTGCCAGCGTTTTGCCAACGCCGTACGGGTCGCCATTTTAATGACCGGCACCGCCAGTAAGCCATAGGGCGTGCCGCGGCCGGTGGTAAAGACCTGCACGGTGATGCCGGAAGCCAGCTGCTGCGTGCCGCAAACAAAGTCGCTGGCTGGGGTCGCCGCGTAAATCAAGCCGCGTTTGGTCGAGCGCTGCCCCGGAGACAGAACTTCGACAATGGCGCTGGTGCCCGATTTGGCAATGGAGCCGAGCGCTTTTTCCACCACGTTGGCCAGGCCGCCTTTCTTGTTGCCGGGCGACGGGTTGGCGCTGCGGTCGGTCTGGCCGCTATCGAGGTAGGCGTCATACCAGGCCATCTCTTCCAGCAGACGCTTACCGACCTCCTGGTTAACGGCCCGCGGCGTCAGCAAATGGATGGCGTCGCGCACTTCGGTGACTTCTGAAAACATCACCGTCGCGCCGCAGCGTACCAGCAGATCGGAGGCGAATCCGACCGCCGGGTTTGCCGTCACGCCGGAAAAGGCGTCGCTGCCGCCGCACTGCATGCCGACCACCAGATCGGATGCCGGGCAGGTTTCACGCCGGCGCCGGTTCAACCGCTGCAGATGCCGATCGGCCGTGGTCAGAATATCATCCACCATTGATTTAAAGCCCACATGATGTTCATCCTGTAAACGAACGATGCTGCTGTCGTCCAGCGAGATGGCCTGCACGTCGGGCGTGCCTTCCAGCAGGCGTTCGGGTTGAAGTTTTTCACACCCCAGGCCGACAACCAGCACTTCGCCGCCAAAGTTGGGATTCAGCGCCAGGTTATGAATGGTTCGTATCGGGACGACCGCCGCCGGGGCATTGATGGCCACGCCGCAGCCGTAGAGATGATTGAGGGCCACAACGCCGTCGACGTTCGGATACCTGGGAAGTAAATCCCGTTCAATGATGTTAACCACATAGTCCACCACCCCCGCGACGCAATGTACGCTGGTGGTAATGCCGAGAAGATTTTTCGTACCGACGCTGCCGTCGGGATTACGGTAACCTTCAAAGGTATAACCTTCCAGCGGGGGAAGCGCGGCGGGGACTTTTGTGGCCAGCGGCAGGGTTTCCAGCGCCGGGGCCTGGGGCAATTCCACCAGCGATTCGTCAATCCAGCTTCCCTGGGGAATATCTCTTAACGCATAGCCGATGATTTCACCGTAGCGAATAATGGGTCCGCCTTTATCAATATTGACCAGAGCGACTTTGTGCCCCTGGGGAATATGCTCAATTAATTCCAGTCCGCTATCAAATCGGGTTCCGGCACGTAAACCATTATCATTAACAATGATGGCGACATTATCATCACTGTGAACTTTAATGTAAAATGCCTGCACGGAATTCTGTTTGTTCTGCGACATAACGTCTCCAGTAAATGCTTAATTTTCAGAAAATCAGTTTTTTTCTTCGTGTTATAATTAGGGCTATATAGATTTTATATATACATAGTATCTGATTTTTAATCGCACTGGATTGTGCAATTGAATGATATTTTTTGTTTTTAACGTCGTATGATCTGGCGAATAGCCAATATACTGTGATCTATCTCACCTTACATATTTTAATGGGCTATGCCACTGACAATAATGTGATGCTGGTCGCAATTTTTTGTGCGTAACCCATAAAATAGATGTAATGCGGCGCTGATTATTGTGCATTTTAACAATGCTATTCGGTTGCGCTATTTTTATACTGATAACGTTTTCCAAATCTTTGCGGATAAAGATGGTCATGCAACATTTTATTAAAATAGTCTTTATCTAAAACATTTAAATAAAATACTCAAATTTCAATGCCTGGCGTGATGTTGGTTTATTTGAGTTAACATACTAATAACGAGAGCCAAGGGGATTTTATGAATTCCGATGCACTTCTTACAACAAGAAAAACTTATGTTCGTTACATTATCCTATTCATCATCTTTACAGTTACCGCTATAAACTATGCGGATCGCGCGACATTGTCGATAGCGGGTTCGGCAGTAGCGCAAGAGTTACAGCTAGACGCGGTGCATATGGGATATATTTTTTCCGCATTCGGCTGGTCATATTTAGTGATGCAGATACCCGGCGGTTGGTTGCTCGACCGCTTCGGCTCCAAAAAGGTTTATGCCTATAGTATCTTCTTCTGGTCCCTGTTCACTTTCCTGCAAGGATTTGTGGATTGGGTTCCTTTGGTGTGGGCTCCGTTAACCCTTTTTGCCCTGCGCTTTATGCTGGGATTTTCCGAAGCGCCGTCTTTTCCCGCCAATGCCCGTATCACCGCGGCGTGGTTCCCGACCAAGGAGCGCGGTACGGCATCCGCCATTTTCAATTCGGCCCAATACTTCTCACTGGCGATTTTCTCTCCGATCCTCGGCTGGTTGACCTACCAATGGGGTTGGGAACATGTCTTCCTGGTGATGGGCGGATTAGGGTTTGTATTGACCGCGGTATGGCTTAAGTTTATCCATAATCCCACCGATCACCCCGGTATTAGCCCACAGGAGTTGGAATATATTTCCAAAGGCGGCGCCGTCGTCGATATGGATCATAAAAAAGAGGGCGGCAAAAAAGACGGTCCTAAATGGAACTACGTTAAACAGCTTCTTACCAACCGTATGATGCTGGGGGTATTTCTGGGGCAATACTTTATTAATAGTATTACCTGGTTCTTCCTTACCTGGTTCCCCATTTACCTGGTTTCGGAAAAGGGCATGTCTATTCTGAAAGTGGGGTTGGTTGCGGCAATTCCGGCGCTGTGTGGTTTTGCCGGCGGCGTGCTGGGCGGCGTGGTATCGGATATGTTGCTGAAACGCGGCTTTACGTTAACCGCCGCGCGTAAAATTCCTATTGTGCTGGGTATGCTGCTTGCTTCAACCATCATTCTCTGTAATTACACCGATAGTAATGTAGTGGTTGTTTCACTGATGGCGCTGGCATTCTTTGGTAAAGGATTCGGGGCATTGGGTTGGCCGGTTATTTCCGATACCGCGCCTAAAGAGATCATTGGCCTGTGCGGCGGCGTATTTAATGTCTTTGGCAACGTTGCGTCAATCGTTACCCCGCTGGTTATCGGTTATTTAGTCAAAGAACTGCATTCATTTAACAGCGCGCTGGTTTTTGTCGGTATTTCCGCACTGATGGCAATGCTGTGCTATTTACTGGTTGTAGGTGAAATCAAACGCATGGAATTGAAGAAAGTTAATGATTGATGAAGCACTTTTATCATCCGTCAATGTCCAGGCATGTTAATTCACGAACCGTAATTAAATAGAAGGTTATTATGAGTCATACGATATTACCTAACCATTTTCGCCAAAATCTACGCCAGGGGAAAACTCTGATTGGCTGCTGGTGCGCGCTGGGCAATCCCATTTCCACCGAAGTGCTGGGGCTGGCGGGATTCGACTGGCTGGTACTGGATGGGGAGCATGCGCCGAACGATATCCTGACCTTTATTCCGCAGCTTATGGCGCTGAAAGGCAGCAGCAGCGCGCCTGTCGTCCGTCCGCCGAGCAATGAGCCGGTCATTATCAAGCGTCTGCTGGATATCGGCTTCAATAACTTCCTGATCCCTTTCGTGGAAAGCGAGGAGGAGGCCGTCCGCGCGGTGGCGTCGACGCGCTATCCGCCCGCCGGGATGCGCGGCGTTTCCGTGGCGCATCGCAGCAATGCCTATGGCACCGAGCCCGACTATTTCGCCACCATTAACGACAACATCACCGTCCTGGTACAAATCGAAAGCCAGCAGGGCGTCGACAATCTGGATGCCATCGCCGCCGTTGACGGCGTTGACGGCATTTTTGTCGGACCGGGCGATCTCTCCGCGGCGCTGGGGTATCTGGGGCAGCCCAACCACTCGGAAGTGCAGCGCGTTATCCGTCATATCTTTGAGCGCGCCGCCGCGCACGGCAAGCCCAGCGGCATCCTGGCGCCGGCCGAGGCCGATGCCAGGCGCTATCTGGAATGGGGGGCGACTTTCGTTGCCGTCGGCAGCGATCTGGGTGTTTTCCGCGGCGCCACCCAGGCGCTGCGCGACAAGTTCAAAGGGTAATTTTGCAGTGAATCGCGCGTGTTAATTACATCAGACAATGAGGTTATAACGATGAAAATTGGTTTTATTGGGCTCGGTATCATGGGAAAACCGATGAGTAAAAATCTGCTGAAAGCGGGTTACTCATTAGTCGTGATGGACAGAAATCTGGAGGCGGTGGCCGAGGTGGTCGCGGCCGGCGCCACGGCGGCGGAAACGCCGAAGTCGGTGGCGGCGCAGAGCGACGTGGTTATCACCATGCTGCCCAACTCTCCGCATGTGAAAGAGGTGGTGCTGGGCGAGAACGGCGTGATTGAAGGCGCGCGCGCCGGCACCATTGTGGTCGATATGAGTTCGATCGCGCCGCTGGCCAGCCGTGAAATCGCGGCGGCGTTGGCCGGGAAAGAGATCGCCATGCTGGACGCCCCCGTCAGCGGCGGCGAGCCGAAAGCGATCGACGGCACCCTGTCGGTGATGGTCGGCGGCGACAAAGCGCTGTTCGAACGCTGTTTCGCCATCCTCAAGGCGATGGCCGGATCGGTGGTGCATACCGGCGATATCGGCGCCGGCAACGTCACCAAGCTGGCGAACCAGGTGATTGTGGCCCTGAATATCGCGGCGATGTCCGAAGCCCTGGTGCTGGCGACCAAAGCCGGCGTTAACCCGGACTTGGTGTATCAGGCGATTCGCGGCGGGCTGGCGGGCAGCACGGTGCTGGACGCCAAAGCGCCTATGGTGCTGGATCGCAACTTTAAACCGGGTTTCCGCATTGATTTGCATATTAAAGACCTGGCCAACGCGCTGGATACGTCGCACGGCGTGGGCGCGCAGCTGCCGCTGACCGCCGCCGTAATGGAGATGATGCAGGCGCTGAAAGCGGACGATCTGGGTTCCGCCGATCACAGCGCGCTGGCCCGCTATTACGAGAAGTTAGCTAAGATTGAAGTGACGCGATAAGGCTTGATGGTTGTCGGAGCGGCATAGGTGACCGTATGCCGCTCTGGTTGTCGGGGTAATCATTCTGATAAGCGCCGATTCAGCAGCGCGGATTATTGGTGAAACCGAAACGTTTATGAAATCGGATCGTTTATGAAAATAGTTATCGCACCGGATTCTTATAAAGAAAGCCTGTCTGCACAAGAGGTTGCCAGGCAAATTGAAGCGGGATTCCGTGAGATCTTTCCCGATGCCTGCTATATCAAACTGCCGGTCGCCGACGGTGGTGAAGGAACCGTTGAAGCCATGGTGGAGGCAACGCACGGCGAGATTGTCAAGGTTAAGGTTACCGGTCCGTTAGGCGATAACGTCGAGGCGTTTTTCGGTCTGTCCGGCGATAAAAAGACGGCTTTTATCGAGATGGCCGCCGCCAGCGGGTTGGAACAGGTGCCCGCGCAGCGGCGTAATCCGCTGCTGACGACCAGCTACGGCACCGGCGAGCTGATACGCTGCGCGCTGGATCATGGCGTGCGGCATTGCATCATCGGCATTGGCGGCAGCGCCACCAATGACGGCGGCGCGGGGATGGCGCAGGCGCTGGGCGCGAAGTTGCTTGATGAATCCGGCGCGCAGATTGGCTTCGGCGGCAGAGAACTCGACAAGCTGGCAAGTATCGATATCGGCGAACTGGACCCGCGTATCAAAGAGTGCCGCTTTGAAGTGGCCTGTGATGTCACCAATCCGCTGACCGGAAAACAGGGCGCCTCCGCTATTTTCGGCCCGCAAAAAGGGGCGACGGAGGAGATGATCGAACGGCTGGATAATGCGCTGAAGCATTACGCCGCGGTCATCCGCGACGATCTGGATATGGACGTCGAGCATGTTCCCGGCGCCGGCGCCGCCGGCGGAATGGGCGCCGCGCTGCGGGCGTTCTGCGGCGCCGATCTGCGGCAGGGAATAGAGATCGTTACCGAAGCGCTGGGGCTGGATGAATTGGTGCGCGATGCGTCGCTGGTGATTACCGGCGAAGGGCGTATTGACAGCCAGACCATTCACGGCAAGGTGCCGATTGGCGTTGCCCGGGTGGCGAAACGCTACCATAAACCGGTGATCGGCATCGCCGGCAGCCTGACCGCCGACGTCGGGATTGTCCACCAGCACGGTCTGGATGCGGTATTCAGCGTGCTGTACAACGTCTGTTCGCTGGACGAAGCGCTGGAAAACGCCGCGGAAAATGTGCGCATGACGGCACGCAATATCGCGGCGACCATCAAGCTGGCGCAAGATTTATCAGCGTGATTTACGGTTCAGATGCGCGCGCGCGGCGTCGCTGACGTTATCGATTTCGTCCAGCAGCTCCAGCCATTCCGGCTCCAGTTCGCTGGCGCTAACCCCCTCACGCAGCTGCTGTTCCAGATAACGGCAGATCTGTTTCAAGCGCGGCACGCCGCTATAGCTGCAACTGCCATGCAGCTTGTGGATCACCTCGATGATTTTGTCGTCGGGTCGATCGTGCAACAGGTTTTCAACCTGCCGGCGCACCTCCGGCAGAAAATCCAGCAGCATCTGTAGCAGCTCGCGCGCCAGTTCCGGTTTATTGGCCGCCTGGCGCTGCGCCAGCGTCCAGTCCAGCGACGGTTGTCTATCGCGGCGCCGATCCTGCGGCGGACGCTCCGCTTCCGGGGCAGAGTAGCGGGACAGCACTTTCTGCAACATCTGCTCGTCAATCGGTTTTGCCAGATAATCATTCATACAGGCCTGTAACAGCTGCTCGCGTTCATCGCTCATGGTGTGGGCGGTAACGGCGACAATCGGCGTTTTGGCATGCCTGGGGAACTGGCGGATGATTTCGCTGGCGCGGATACCGTCCATCCCCGGCATCTGGATATCCATAAGGATAAGATCAAGATCGCGATTTCGGGCCTGGGAGACGGCCTCCGTGCCGTTGGTGCACAGAATGATGGTTTCCACCTGTTCTTCCAGCAGGGTGCCGATCAGCTTCAGATTGGCCGGATTATCATCCACGGCCATCACGCTTAGCGGTAGCCGTGCGCGGGGCGGCGGTTGAGGCGCGGTGATGTTTTCCGGCAGCAGCGACAGCTGGAAAACCGAACTGTCCTGCAGCAGCGGCAGCAGGCGGGGAGCGGAAATCGGTTTATTCAGACAGGCGTAAACGCCGAATATTTTCAACTGCTCGGCATCCATTTGCGCAAAGCTGGGCAGCGCCAGGATCACGTAGGGCGCGCGCCGGCAGACGTCGCGTAATTGGGGCGTGTAATCGAGCAGCGTGTTGCGGTAATGCACCGGAACGCCCAACAGCAAAATATCGAAGGGGGCTGCGGGAAGTTGTTCCAGCGTCGGGCTGTAGCTGACCGTTAAGGGCGTTTGGCTGAGAATATTCAGCGTGGCCTGCGCCGCCGCCGGATCGGATTCGATATACGCCAGGTGTTTGTCGCGCAGCGTTCGGTATTCGTTGTTTGCCGGCGCGGCGTGGGGATTTAACGGCAGATTGATATGGAACCAGAAGGTAGAGCCCTTATTTAGCTGGCTGTGAAAACCGATATTGCCGCCCATCTCTTTGATCAGCCGCTGGGTGATCACCAGCCCCAGCCCGGTTCCGCCATGGCGCCGTGAAATACTGGTGTCCGCCTGGCGGAATGCCTGAAAGAGCTGTGACTGCTGGCGTTCGGCAATGCCGATGCCGCTGTCGCGGATTTGAATTTCCAACTGAACCAGGTTGCCTTCCTGGCGGCGTTTTTCCATCCGGATATCAATGTTGCCCTGCTCGGTGAACTTGATGGCGTTGCCCAACAGGTTGGTGATGATTTGCTGAATGCGCAGCGGATCGCCGATAAACTGTTCCGGAATATCATGCTGAACGTCGAGCGTCAGTTCCAGTCCTTTTTCATGGGCGGTATGGGCCAGCAGCATCACGACTTCGTCCAGCGTGTTGTGCAGCGAGAACGGAATGTTTTCCAATACCAGCTTGCCCGCCTCCAGTTTGGAGAAATCCAGTACGTCGTTAATGATGTTCAGCAGGTTATTGGCGGAGCGTTCGATGGTCAGCAGATAATCGGTCTGGGTCGGATTCAGCGACGTTTTCAATGTCTGGCGGGTAAAACCGATCACGCCGTTGAGCGGCGTTCTCAGCTCGTGAGACATATTGGCCAAAAACTCCGACTTGATGCGCGCCGCTTCCTGCGCCCGCTTTTTGGCCAGATCCAGCTCGACGTTCTGGATCTCCATCTGCTCGAGCGTTTCCCGCAGATCGCAGGTCGCCTGATCGATATTCTGCTGCATCTCTTCGTGGTAGGCGGTCAACGACATGGCCATGGAGTTGATGCCGTTTTTCAGCATATTCAACTCGCCCAGCATGTGGCCTTCAACCCGGCTATCCAGCTGTCCGCGGCGGATGCGATCGACCGTTTCCACCATATTGCCGATCGGCGCGGTAACGTCCTTCATCAGGCGATAGGCGAATAGCACCGCGACGCCCATACACAGCAGCAGCATCAGGCCGGCGATAAAAATTTCCTGGTATTGCCGGAGCTTGATGGAGTTGATATCCAGCTCGACGGCAAGGTAGCCGATAGGGGGTATCGCGCCGGGTCGCGGCGATGTCAAACCGTTATCGGCGAACTCGCCGTCGGCGGTAATCGGCATATGCAGGATCAGGGTGTTCCCGCTATGGTGCAGGTGCAAGCGGTTGTCGGCCGGGGTGTCTTCGCTCAGGAGTGGCGACCATAGGCTATAGCGATTATTGGTGGTCACAATCAGCTGATTTTTATCATCAAAGATGCTGATGGCCCGGATAATGCCGGAGTGCCGCCGATGCAGCGTATTAATCAGCGGTTGCAGCGTATTCTGCTGGTTTTTTACCATGGCGTAAGCGCTGGTGACGGCCAGCGGTTCGATGATACTGGCTCCCGCATCGGCCAATTGTTCCTGCAATTGGTTATAGCGGTGTACCACGAAAAAGGTACTGAGCAACAGTCCGATCATTAACGTCGGCGCCAAAATCAGTATTAACATGCGCGCGCGCAGACTGTATTTGGTCATAAGAGTCCAATGTGGGAGAATTAAACTTAAAAATTATTGTATTTATAAAACGATCGTAAATTATGGCGCAATTCTACTCTCCAAACCGGCGCGTGACGACCCGGCAAACGATAACCGTGACGGTAGACAGCCTTGACCCCTTCGGGCAGGGTGTGGCGCGTCATCAGGGCAAGACGATTTTTGTCGCCGGCGTGCTGCCGGGCGAACAGGCTGAAGTACGGCTGACGGAGGAAAAGCGTCAGTTTGCCCATGGCAAACTTAAACGACTATTAACCAGCAGCCCGCAGCGCGTCGCGCCGCGCTGCCCGCATTTCAACGACTGCGGCGGATGCCAGCAGCAGCATGCCGATATCGCGCTGCAGCAGCATAGCAAAGCGTCGGCGCTGGCGCGCCTGATGGCGCGGGAAACGGGAGTGGAGGCGCCGCCCGCGGCGCCGATCGCCGGGCCGTCTTACGCCTACCGGCGACGGGCCCGGCTTGCGTTATACTATCAGGCTAAACAGCAACGGCTGTTGATGGGATATCGTCGGGCGGGGTCGCATGAACTGGTCGATATCCGGGCCTGCCCGATACTACGGCCGGAGCTGGAGAAACTGCTGGCGCCGCTGCGCGACTGCCTGAGCCGCCTGCAGGCGGTAAAGCGGCTGGGGCATGTGGAACTGGTGCAGGCTGATAACGGCCCGCTGCTGGTGCTGCGCCATCTGGATGCGCTGAGCCAGGCGGACAGCCAGGCGCTGAGCGACTTTGCGCGGCGGCACGCGGCGTCGGTTTATCTGGCGCCCGATGCGGATTCGGTGACCTGTCTGCACGGCGAGGCGCCGCTGTATCATATCGCCGGATTAACGCTGGCGTTCAGCCCGCGGGATTTTATTCAGGTCAATGATGCGGTCAATCAGCAAATGGTCGAACGGGCGCTGGCCTGGCTGGACGTTCAGCCGCAGGACCGGATATTGGATCTGTTCTGCGGCATGGGTAATTTTACCCTTCCGCTGGCGCGGCGGGCGGCCAGCGTCGTCGGCGTTGAGGGTGTGGCGGCGCTGGTGGAAAAAGGGCGCGAGAACGCGCGGCGCAATTCGCTCGCCAATGTCACATTTTTTCACCAAAATCTTGAAGATGATGTTACTCAACAGCCTTGGGCTGCCCAAGGTTTTGATAAGATATTGCTGGATCCGGCACGAGCGGGTGCCGCGGGGGTCATGGCGCAGATTGTCCGTCTGGCTCCCCGGCGCGTGGTTTACGTTTCCTGTAACCCGACCACGCTGGCGCGTGACAGCAAAATATTACTCGCCGCCGGTTATCGGCTGGCGAATGTCGCCATGCTGGATATGTTTCCACATACCGGCCACCTTGAGTCGATGGCGTTATACATAGGTGATGCGGCGGCGCGGTAAAGTAGGGAGAAATTATGGTTGCGGTAAGAAGTGCGCATTTGAATACGGCTGGTGAGTTTGTACCTGACGCGTGGATTGCTTCGCTTGGCATAACCAGTCAGCAGTCGTGTGAACGTTTAGCCGAAACCTGGCATTACTGTGAACAACAAACCCAGGATCATCCCGATGCCATGCTGCTGCTGTGGCGCGGTATCGAGATGGTGGAAATTCTGTCCACGCTGAGTATGGACAATGACAGCATGCGCGCCGCCCTGCTGTTTCCCATCGCCGACGCCAACGTGGTGGATGAAAGCACGCTGCAGGAAAAATTCGGCAAAAGCATCGTCGATCTGGTGCACGGCGTGCGCGATATGGATGCCATCCGCCAGTTGAAAGCCACGCAGCATGACTCCGTCGCCTCCGAACAGGTGGATAATATCCGTCGCATGCTGCTGGCGATGGTGGAAGATTTTCGCTGCGTGGTGATCAAGCTGGCGGAGCGGATCGCGCATCTGCGCGAAGTGAAAGACGCCCCGGAAGAAGAGCGGGTGCTGGCGGCGAAGGAATGCGGCAATATTTATGCCCCGCTGGCCAATCGGCTGGGTATCGGGCAGCTCAAATGGGAACTGGAGGATTTTTGCTTCCGCTACCTTCATCCCGAAGAGTACAAGCGTATCGCGACGCTGCTGCACGAGCGGCGTATCGATCGCGAACAGTACATAGACGACTTCGTCAACACGCTGCGCGCCGCGATGAAAGAAGAGGGCGTGCAGGCGGAAATTTACGGCCGCCCCAAACATATCTACAGCATCTGGCGCAAGATGCAGAAAAAATCGCTGTCGTTTGACGAGCTGTACGACGTGCGGGCGGTTCGCATCGTGGTGGAACGCCTGCAGGATTGCTACGGCGCGCTGGGTATCGTGCATACCCATTACCGCCATCTGCCGGATGAGTTTGACGATTATGTCGCCAATCCGAAGCCGAACGGCTATCAGTCGATTCATACGGTGGTGCTGGGACCGCGCGGCAAAACCCTGGAAATTCAGATCCGCACCCGGCAGATGCATGAAGACGCCGAGTTGGGCGTAGCGGCGCACTGGAAATACAAAGAGGGCACGGTGGCCGGCGGTCGTTCCGGTTACGAAGGCCGCATCGCCTGGCTGCGTAAGCTGATCGCCTGGCAGGAGGAGATGGCGGACTCGGATGAGGTGCTGGATGAGGTGCGCAGTCAGGTGTTCGACGACCGGGTCTACGTGTTTACGCCGAAAGGCGACGTGGTGGATTTGCCGGCCGGATCAACGCCGCTGGATTTCGCCTATCACATTCACAGCGATATCGGTCATCGTTGCATCGGCGCGAAAATCGGCGGACGCATCGTCCCGTTCACCTACCAACTGCAGATGGGCGATCAGATCGAGGTGATCACCCAGAAACAGCCGAATCCCAGCCGTGACTGGCTGAACCCGAATCTGGGCTATATCACCACCAGCCGCGGGCGTTCAAAAATTCACAACTGGTTCCGCAAACAGGATCGCGACAAGAACATTCTGGCCGGCCGTCAGATTCTGGATGATGAACTGGCGCATCTGGGGATCGGCCTCAAGGCCGCGGAGAAACTGCTGCTGCCGCGTTATAACGTGAATTCTCTGGATGAACTGCTGGCGGCGATAGGCGGGGGGGATATTCGCCTTAACCAGATGGTGAATTTCCTGCAGGCGCAGCTGAATCAGCCCAGCGCGGAAGAGCAGGACCGCCAGGCGCTGCGCCAGCTGACGCAGAAATCCCCGCCGCCGGCCGCGCGTAACAAAGATAAGGGGCGGGTGGTGGTGGAAGGGGTCGGCAACCTGATGCACCACATCGCCCGTTGCTGCCAGCCGATCCCGGGCGACGAGATCACCGGTTTTATCACCCGCGGCCGGGGGATCTCCATCCATCGGGCCGACTGCGAGCAACTGGACGATCTGCGCAGCCACGCGCCGGAGCGCATTGTCGACGCCGTGTGGGGCGAAAGCTATTCCAGCGGCTATTCGCTGGTGGTGAGGGTGACCGCCAACGATCGCAGCGGATTGCTGCGCGATATCACCACCATTCTGGCGAACGAAAAGGTCAATGTACTGGGCGTGGCGAGCCGCAGCGATACCAAACAGCAGTTGGCCACCATTGATATGGATATCGAGATTTATAACCTTCAGGTGCTGAGCCGTATTCTGGCCAAACTCAACCAACTGCCGGATGTGATTGACGCGCGCCGCCAGCAGGGGGGATGAAGGGGGGGGGTTTTTGGCTTTTACAATGGCGTAAGAAATTACGCTGAGGTGGGCGACCCCGCGAATGAGCCGCAGGACGCGGCGAAAGCCAGTGCCGCGTCGGGAACGCGTCACTGGCGGTTCGGAAAAGGGGGCGAACATCGAAGGAACCGCGTTAGCGGCGTGATTTCAGCCAAAAGCCTGGGTTCAAAGGGATGCGGCGTTTGAGCATCCCTTTGTCGGGCGTGGCGCAATGCGCCAGAGAAATACGGATATTTATCACGCACGAAATTTTTCACTGGCCTGCCATATAAAGAGCCTTTTGTTTAATCACTATCCGTATGTCACTATCCGCAGCATGTTATTTACCCAATTTTTAAATTGAGATACCCAATGACTTCACCCGCTATTGAGCGCCTGCTCGCCATTATGAAAACCCTGCGCGATCCGCACAACGGCTGCCCGTGGGATCGGGAACAGACGTTTGACTCCATCGCGTCTTACACGCTGGAAGAAACCTACGAAGTGCTGGACGCCATCAGCCGTAAGGATTTTGATGATTTGCGCGGCGAGCTGGGGGATCTGCTGTTTCAGGTGGTGTTTTACGCGCAGATGGCGCAGGAGCAGGGGTTGTTTGATTTTTCCGCCGTTTGTGACGCCATCAGCGACAAGCTGGTGCGCCGGCACCCGCACATTTTTGCCGATGCCCAACTGGCGGACAGCGACGCCGTGCTGGCCAACTGGGAGCAAACCAAATCGCGGGAAAGGGCGGAAAAGGATCGCCATTCGCCGCTGGATGATATTCCCGAGGCGCTGCCGGCGCTGATGAAAGCACAAAAAATTCAGCAGCGCGTCGCGTCGGTGGGCTTTGATTGGAACAGTTTAGCACCCGTTGTCGACAAGGTTTACGAAGAGATCGACGAAGTGCTGCATGAGGCGCGGCAAGCCGTTGTTGATGAAGAAAAACTGGGTGAGGAAATCGGCGATTTATTGTTCGCCACGGTTAACCTGTCGCGCCATCTGGGGCACAAGGCCGAGCGGGCGTTGCAAACCGCCAACCGTAAGTTCAGCCGGCGTTTTCGTCAGGTAGAACAAATCGTTATCGCATCCGGAAAAACGCTGGAGCAGGCCACGCTCGAAGAGATGGAAGCGGCGTGGCGGCAGGTTAAACTGCAGGAAACAAGCCATTGATCCTGTTTTGGCCGTTATTGCGATATTTTTATGATATTAACATTATAAATATATGATTTTAAATTAATTATATATTGGCGTCGGGCGAGGTTAAACTCCTGTGGCCGGCGGGTTGGGATCCCGGTGGTGGGTAAAACGAACATTTGTGGCGCTCATCAGGTTCCGGTATACTACTTTCCCGTCTTGGTCGTTCCATCGTCTTTAAACCTAAACTCTCAGGTTCAGCATGACAACTAATTATATTTTTGTGACCGGCGGGGTCGTTTCCTCTCTGGGTAAAGGCATTGCCGCAGCCTCTCTGGCGGCTATTCTTGAAGCCCGTGGCCTCAACGTTACCATCATGAAACTGGACCCGTATATCAACGTGGATCCGGGCACGATGAGCCCGACACAGCACGGCGAAGTGTTCGTCACCGAAGACGGCGCGGAAACCGATCTCGATCTGGGCCACTACGAGCGCTTTATCCGCACCAAAATGTCGCGCCGCAACAACTTCACCACCGGCCGTATCTACTCCGACGTATTGCGCAAAGAGCGTCGCGGCGACTACCTGGGCGCCACGATTCAGGTTATCCCTCATATTACCAACGCCATCAAAGAACGCATCCTTGAGGGGGGCGAAGGGCATGACGTGGTGCTGGTTGAGATCGGCGGCACCGTCGGCGATATCGAATCGCTGCCGTTCCTTGAAGCGATTCGGCAAATGGCGGTTGAAGTGGGCCGCGAGCATACGCTGTTTATGCACCTGACGCTGGTGCCTTACCTGGCCGCCGCCGGTGAAGTGAAAACCAAGCCCACTCAGCACTCGGTAAAAGAGCTGCTTTCCATCGGTATTCAGCCTGACGTGCTGATTTGCCGTTCCGACCGTACCGTACCGGCCAATGAGCGGGCAAAGATTGCTTTATTCTGCAATGTGCCGGAAAAAGCGGTAATCTCCCTTAAAGACATTGATTCTATTTATAAAATCCCGTCGCTCTTGAAATCCCAGGGGCTGGACGATTATATTTGTAAACGATTCAGCTTGAACTGTCAGGAAGCCGACCTGTCGGAATGGGAGCAGGTGGTTTACGAAGAGGCCAATCCGGGCGGCGAAGTCACCATCGGCATGATCGGCAAGTATGTGGCGTTGCCCGACGCCTATAAATCCGTTATTGAGGCGCTTAAGCACGGCGGATTGAAAAACCGTCTGACGGTGAACATCAAGCTTATCGACTCCCAGGATGTGGAAACCCGCGGCGTCGAGATGCTGAAAGATTTGGACGCTATCCTGATCCCCGGCGGTTTTGGCTACCGCGGCGTGGAAGGCAAGGTGATGGCGGCGCGTTATGCCCGCGAAAACAACGTCCCTTATCTGGGCATTTGCCTGGGGATGCAGGTCGCATTAATGGAGTTTGCCCGTAACGTTGCCGGTATGGATGAGGCAAACTCTACCGAGTTTGTGCCAGACTGTAAGTACCCGGTGATTGCGCTGATCACCGAATGGCGCGATGAACACGGCAATATAGAAGTACGCGATGAAGCGAGCGATCTGGGCGGCACCATGCGGGTTGGCGGGCAGCAATGTCATCTGACCGAAGGCAGTCTGGTACGTCAGCTTTACGGTGAGCCGACGATTATTGAACGTCACCGTCATCGTTATGAAGTCAACAACATGTTGTTGAAACAGATTGAAGCGGCGGGATTGCGGGTTGCTGGCCTTTCCGCCGACCGCAAACTGGTGGAGATCATAGAACTACCCGATCATCCATGGTTCGTGGCCTGTCAGTTCCATCCGGAATTTACATCGACGCCGCGGGATGGGCATCCACTGTTTGCCGGCTTTGTCAAAGCCGCTGGCGCGTACCAAAAGCGTCAGGTGAAGTAAGCTTTTTTTCAGCAGCGCGCGACCTAAACGATCGCGCGTTGTTCGTCTGAGGTTTTAGTTAACTTGTATTGAGGAAAATCTAATGTCCAAAATTGTTAAAGTCATCGGTCGCGAAATCATCGACTCACGCGGAAATCCGACTGTTGAAGCCGAAGTGCACCTGGAAGGCGGCTTTGTCGGTCTGGCCGCCGCGCCGTCAGGGGCTTCCACCGGTTCCCGCGAAGCGCTGGAACTACGCGACGGTGACAAATCCCGTTTTCTGGGCAAAGGCGTAACCAAAGCGGTCGCCGCGGTAAACGGCCCGATTGCTCAGGCTATTCTGGGTAAGGACGCGAAAGATCAGGCCAACGTCGATAAAATCATGATCGACCTGGACGGAACGGAAAACAAATCCAAATTCGGCGCCAACGCCATTCTGGCCGTTTCTCTGGCAAGCGCCAAAGCGGCCGCGGCTTCCAAGGGCCAGCCGCTGTACGAACACATCGCCGAACTGAACGGCACCCCGGGCAAATTCTCCATGCCTCTGCCGATGATGAACATTATCAACGGCGGCGAGCACGCTGACAACAATGTTGATATTCAGGAATTCATGATCCAGCCGGTTGGCGCGAAAACGGTTAAAGAAGCGATTCGCATCGGTTCCGAAGTTTTCCATACCCTGGCGAAAGTGCTGAAAGCCAAAGGCCTGAACACCGCGGTCGGCGACGAAGGCGGCTATGCGCCGAACCTGGAGTCCAACGCTGCGGCGCTGGCCGCTATCAAAGAAGCGGTGGAAAAAGCCGGTTACGTGCTGGGTAAAGACGTTACTCTGGCGATGGACTGCGCGGCTTCCGAGTTCTACAGCAAAGAAAGCGGCAAGTATGAACTGAAAGGCGAAGGCAAAACCTTCACTTCTCAGGAATTCACCCACTATCTGGAAGGCCTGACCAAAGAATATCCGATCGTCTCTATCGAAGACGGCCTGGATGAGTCCGACTGGGACGGTTTTGCTTACCAGACCAAAGTGCTGGGCGACAAAATCCAGCTGGTTGGCGACGATCTGTTCGTCACCAACACCAAGATCCTGAAAGAAGGTATCGATAAAGGCATCGCCAACTCCATCCTGATCAAATTCAACCAGATCGGTTCCCTGACCGAAACCCTGGCCGCCATCAAGATGGCGAAAGATGCGGGTTACACGGCGGTTATCTCTCACCGCTCCGGCGAAACCGAAGACGCCACCATCGCCGACCTGGCGGTAGGTACCGCGGCCGGCCAGATCAAAACCGGTTCCATGAGCCGTTCTGACCGCGTTGCCAAATACAACCAACTGATCCGTATCGAAGAAGCGCTGGGCAACCGTGCGCCGTTCAACGGTCTGAAAGAAGTGAAAGGCCAGGCTTAATCGCCTCTTTCGCTTAAAATAATGTGTTGCTCGCGGCCCCGTTTCGGGGCCGTTTTTCCGTATACAATAATTAACGGCTTGTTGCAGCGCCGCTTTCCCCCTCATACAACACAAATATTGTGCCCGTTCTCAAAACGCCATCCTTGGGCGTGCATTCCTTTTCGTTGGTTATTACATTAATCGGACTCGTGGTTTTTAAAATATAAAACGCCTTTTTATAAAAACTTTGAAGCCGATCGCCATGTTCTTCTTTCGGCTGCCAGTGCATCACCGGTGGTGGCAAAAGGACAAAGGTTTTCCGCTTGGTCGAACGTTACGTTATGAAAATAGCGGCAAGGGGGCCTGCCGCTCAACGTTTATAAACACAATGACCGGGAAGGATGGCAATGAAAACACGTAAGATCGGGTTGGCCAACTATTTAGCCTATGGCTCGGGCGACTTTCTTGGGGCCGGCACCACGGCGCTGACGGCGGCCTGGCTGCTTTATTTCTATACCACGTTCTGCGGCCTGACGCCCATTGAAGCCACGTTTATTTTTGCCATGGCCCGGGTACTGGACGCCGTCGTCAGCCCGCTGATGGGCTTCCTGAGCGACAACTTCGGTTCCACCTGGCTGGGCAAACGCTTCGGCCGGCGCAAATTTTTTATCCTGCTCGGCATCCCCTGCGTATTCAGCTACAGTTTTATGTGGGTCGGCGACATGGGATACTGGTACTACCTGCTGACCTATCTGCTGTTCGATATCGTCTACACCATGATTCTGGTGCCGTATGAAACGCTGGTGCCGGAAATGACCGACGACTTTAAGCAGAAAACCAAATTCTCCGGCGCGCGTATCGCGCTGGCGCAGCTTTCCGCCATTCTGGCCGCTTTCCTGCCCGGTATTCTGCTTAGCCACTTTGGTAAAGACAACGCCGTCTCGTTCTTCTATGCCAGTCTGGTGTTCTCCGTTATTTGCGCGCTGGTGCTGACGCTGGTCTACCTATTTACCTGGGAGCGGCCGCGTGAACTGATGTCGGAAGCGTCGCTGCGGGCGGAAAAGGAACGCCAGTCCCTGTCGCTGGTGGACAGCCTGAAACGTTTGAACGTCGAACTGTTGTCGACGCTGCGTATCCGTATTTTCCGTCAGCATCTGGGCATGTATCTGGGCGGCTATATCGCCCAGGACGTGTTCAACGCCGTGTTTACCTATTATGTGGTCTTTGTGTTAATGCAAAGCCCGACGATGGCCTCCAACCTGATGGGCACCATGGCGATCCTGCAATTTATCTCGGTTATCGGCATGATCCCGCTGTGCATCCGTTTCGGGCCCGCGCCGTCTTACCGTCTGGTGGTGTGCCTGTTCGGGATGAGCGCCATCTCTTACGCCGTCCTCTGGTACAGCGGCATGCATGACGCCTTCTCGCTGCTGCTGCTGATTTCCGCGCTGGCCGGTCTGGGCCGCGGCGGCATCAACTACGTTCCCTGGAACACCTATACCTATATCGCCGATGTGGATGAAGTGATTACCGCGCAGCGCCGCGAGGGGATTTTCGCCGGCATTATGACCCTGACCCGCAAGGCTTCTCAGGCCGGCGCGGTAATGCTGGTGGGGATCGTGCTGCAACTGTCCGGCTTTGTCTCGGGGCAGAGCGTACAGGCGCCGAGCGTCAGCCATACCATCCTGATGATCCTCAGTTTCGGCACCGTCGGGGTGCTGGCGCTGGGCTTCCTGGTTTCCCTGCGCTTTAAGCTCAATCTGCACACGCATAGCGTACTGCGGGAAGAAACGCAGAAGATGCGCGAAGCGGGGCGGCCGGTGCCCGAAAATATCACCCCGCAGGCCAGAGCGACCGTCGAAATGTTGGCCGGCATGCCTTATGAGTCGCTCTGGGGCAACAACAATGTCGGCTATCTCAACCGTCATAAGGCGAAGACCACCCCCATGTTACCCAGTCCTGATAAACGATAACGCAATAGGATAATTGACCATGACCGTATTCAGTGTAAAACACAGCCCGCTTTTACGTCAGCCCGAACGTTTTATTTCCCGTGAGGAACTGAAGGCGCTGATTTGCCGAGTCACCGATAATCTGGTGAATATTGAAGATAAGACCGGCGAGTTTCTGTTACGGCTGGACGACGGCCGGGTGATTGATACCAAGGGCTGGGCCGGCTGGGAATGGACGCATGGCATCGGGTTGTACGGTATTTATCAGTATTATCAGCAAACGGGGGACGAGCAGATGCGGGCCATTATCGATGACTGGTTCGCCGCGCGGCTCGCCGAGGGCACGCCGACCAAGAATGTGAATACCGTTTGCCCTTTCCTGACACTGGCCTACCGCTACGAGGAAACGCGCGATCCCCGCTGGCTGCCGTATCTGGAACGCTGGGCCGAATGGGTGATGTATGAGATGCCGCGCACCCGGAAGCGCGGGTTGCAGCACATTGTCTATAACAGTGAGAATACCGGGCAGTTATGGGACGACACGCTGATGATGAGCGTGTTGCCGCTGGCGAAAATCGGCAAACTGTTGAACCGTCCGGAGTTTGTGGAAGAGGCGACCTATCAGTTCCTGCTGCACGTCCAGTATCTGATGGATCGCGAGAGCGGTCTGTGGTTCCACGGCTGGACGTTCGCAGAGCAGCACAACTTCGCCAAGGCGCGCTGGGCGAGAGGCAATAGCTGGCTGACGGTGGCGATCCCCGAGTTTATCGAACTGCTGGATCTGCCGGAGCACAATGCCACGCGCCGTTTCCTGTTGCAGGTGCTGGAAAGCCAGATTGAGGCGCTGGCGAAATATCAGGATGACAGCGGCCTGTGGCACACGCTGATTGACGATCCGCAATCCTATCTGGAAAGCTCGGCAACCGCCGGCTTTGCCTACGGCATGTTAAAAGCGGTGCGCAAGCGCTATGTGGACCAGCGTTACGCGGTGGTGGCGGAGAAAGCGATTCGCGGCGTGATAAACCACGTCAACGCCGAGGGAGAGCTGACACGGGTCTCGTTCGGCACCGCGATGGGCAACGATCTCGATTTTTACCGTGAAATCGCGCTGACTTCCATGCCGTACGGACAGGCGATGGCGATCCTCTGCCTGGCGGAATATCTGCGGATTTACCTGTAATCAGGGTGCGGACATCCCCGGCGCGCGGGATGTCCGTCGGCGGGCTTACTGCGTCAGCCCGGCCACGCTGTAGTTAATCGGCACCCAGCGATAGCCGTTCGGCTTGCCGTCATCGGTTTTTAGCGCCTTGACGCGGCCGATGCCGGGGAAGGAGATATGCGAACCCGCCACCAGGTAACCATGACTGGCGGCATCTTCCAGCACTTTATGGCGGGTTTGCGCCGCCGCGTCCATATCGGAATCAAAACTGATGGTGGTTGCCGGCAGCGGGAACTGTACCGCCGCGACGTGAATGATATCGCCCCACAGCAGCAATTTCTCTCCGTCGCTCTCCGCCAGGAAAGCGGTATGGCCGGGCGAGTGTCCGGGGGTTGGCCGCGGCGTGATGCCGCTGAAGAGCGCTTGTTCGCCGGCAAAGATTTTCAGCTTATCGGATGCCGTAATAATACGGAATGTCTCCTGTACCCGTTGGAATGCTGGCTTGCGATCGTCGTCGGCCTGTCGCAGATTCGTTTCGCTGAGCCAATAGTCGGCCTCGGGCTGGCTGACGTAGACGTTGGCGTTGGGGAAAGCGAGTTTGCCATCGTCAACCAGGCCGCCGAAGTGGTCGCCGTGCAGGTGGGTGAGCAGGACGCTATCCACCTGTTGCGGCGTATAGCCGGCGGCTTTGAGGTTATTCACCACCTTGCCGACGGACGGATTGCCCTGCCTGCCATTGCCGGTATCCACCAGAATCAGGTTTTTTCCGGTATTAATCAGATAGGCATTGATCGAGGTATCGACGGGAGCGGCCAGCGACTGTTGCGCCAGCAGGCCGTTGATTTGCTCCGCCGAGGCGCGCGCCAGCAGTTTATCCACCGGCATGGCGTTGGTGCCGTCGGCCAAGGCGGTAATTTCGAATTGCCCCAGCAGTAGCCGGTAAAAACCCGCCTGGGTTTTTACCTGTGCCACCGGCTGCGCCGCGGCGATAACGGGGACGGCAATAGACGCCAGCAATAGTAAGGCAAGCGATCTCAATCGATTCATGTTTTTCTTTCCTTGTTGCGTTGTCAGTGTGACGACGGTTGAAAAGCATCAATACTGCCTGTTGAGTATTAACCGGGTGGCGCCATTACTCAAATCAAAGGTCGCCAGCGCCGGCCGCACGACAATCGCGGCGCAAGGTTTGGCGTGTTATCGGCGATCTGCGATAATGCGTTTTTAAGTAACCGGTATAGTGAAAAACATGCAGTACCCGATTAATGAAATGTTCCAGACGTTACAGGGAGAAGGCTATTTTACCGGCGTTCCGGCGGTGTTTGTGCGCCTACAGGGGTGTCCGGTCGGCTGTAGCTGGTGCGATACCAAACATACCTGGGACAAACTGGCGCAGCGGGAAATTCCGCTGGATCAGGTGCTGGTGAAAACGCAGGAAAACGACGGCTGGGGCGCAGCCAGCGCCGAAGACGTTCTGGCGCTGATCGCGAGCGAAGGCTATACCGCGCGCCATATCGTCATCACCGGCGGAGAACCCTGCATTCACGATCTGGCGCCGCTGACGCTGCTGCTGGAAAAACAGGGGTTTAGCTGCCAGATAGAAACCAGCGGCACCCATGAGGTGCGCTGCTCGCCCAAAACCTGGGTGACGGTTTCCCCGAAGGTGAATATGCGCGGCGGCATGAAGGTTATCGATCAGGCATTGCAGCGGGCGGATGAGATTAAGCATCCGGTCGCCCGCGAGCGGGATATCGAGGCGCTGGACGCCCTGCTGGCCCGGCTGGAAGATGACAAGCCGCGCATTGTGGCGCTACAGCCCATCAGTCAGAAAGCGGAGGCGACCAAACTGTGCATCGCCACCTGTATCGCCCGCAACTGGCGGCTTTCCATGCAAACGCATAAGTATTTGCATATCGCCTAGTCCTGCCAATCCGTTATCCCGGCTATGACCCCACCCCGACCCTTCTCAAGGGAGGGAGTAAGTTAGCTCCTCCCCCTGTGAAGGGGGAGGCCGGGGTTAAAGCCGGAAGGGATCTGTTTTTTGAACGCTCCGCGTGGTTTGAGATGCCCGCTTACTCGCCCTTATACACACAGCCCGCGGTGCAGGTTTCTTTTACCATCACTGCGCTCAGTTCAGGCAATACGGGTTTTACCTGTTGCCAGATCCACTGGGCCAGCACTTCGCTGGTGGGATTCTCCAGACCGGGAATATCATTCAGGTAGTGATGATCCAGCCTTTCCCACGTAGGTTTAAACGCGGCTTTTAATTCGGCGAAATCCATCACCCAGCCGGTATACGCATCCACTTCGCCGGTAATTTCCAGCCGAACCATAAAGGAGTGTCCGTGCAGGCGTCCGCATTTATGCCCGGCCGGAACGTGGGGCAGGCGGTGAGCGGCTTCGAACTGAAAATCTTTAAATAGCGTGGTAGCCATGGCGATGATCCCGGTTTCTCAAAAATAGCTTTTCAAATTACGACTCAAAAACCGTCGCATACTACCGGAAATTGCCCTGTGAAGCACCTATCTCCACGGTTCGGGAAAGCGCCGCCGGCATTTCCGCGCGCAGGCTTATCGTCCGGCTGTGCCGGGCGGCGCGGTAACACACGGCCTATAACACTTTAGGCAATAAGGATTATCAGAAAAACCATTTAGTCATTTTGGTTATTTTATATGTCCATCATTTCTTTAATTGTTAAGATGCGGGTGGTTACCCTTAGATTCCATTCACTTTTATCGCATGAATTGTATTACCCCGGTCATAAGCACAAGGAAATAGAGATCATAATGACAACTCCGGTTTCTCCGACTCCGTTGCTCCCGTTGAGTGCGGAGCAATTAACGCGTCTACAGGCGGCGACCGGTGATTTTTCACCCACGCAGCTGGCCTGGCTGTCAGGTTATTTTTGGGGCCTGCTACAGCAGCCGACGGGACAACAACTGCCCGGCGCGGCGCCGACCGCCGCGAGTGCGGGGGCATCGTCGACGATCTCGGTTCCCGTTCCAAGCATCACCCTGATTTCCGCCTCGCAGACCGGCAATGCCCGGCGGGTGGCCGAACAGCTGCGCGATGATCTGCTGAGCGCCAAGCTGGCGGTGAATCTGGTGAACGCCGGCGACTACAAATTCAAGCAAATCGCCCAGGAAAAACTGCTGCTGATTGTGACCTCGACCCAGGGGGAAGGGGAGCCGCCGGAGGAAGCCGTGGCGTTGCATAAGTTCCTGTTATCCAAAAAAGCGCCGCAGCTGAAAGAGACCGCCTTCGCGGTGTTCGGGCTGGGCGATACCTCCTACGAATTCTTCAGCAAGGCCGGCAAGGACTTCGACGGCCGTCTGGCCGAGCTGGGCGCGGAGCGGCTGCTGGATCGCGTTGATGCCGATGTGGATTATCAGGCGCAGGCGGAGCAATGGCGCCGCCAGATGGTGGATGTGCTTCAGGCGCGGGCGCCCGCGCAGGGCGAGGCGGTGGCCCAGGCCAGCGCCGGCGGCGCGCTGGATGAAATCACCAGCAGCCCTTACAGCAAGGAAGCGCCGCTACAGGCGCTGTTGGCGGTTAATCAGAAAATCACCGGCCGCAATTCGGAAAAAGACGTGCGCCATATTGAAATCGATCTGGGCGATTCCGGCCTGCGCTACCAACCGGGAGACGCGCTGGGCGTCTGGTTTGAAAACGACCCGGCGCTGGTACAGGAACTGCTTGAGCTACTATGGTTGAAAGGGGATGAGCCGGTAAGCGTCGACGGTAAAACGCTGCCGTTGACGCAGGCGCTGCTCAGCTATTTTGAACTGACGCAGAATACGGCGCCGATTGTGGAAAAATATGCCGCCCTGGCGCGCGATGAAACGCTGCTGGCGCTGGCGAGCGATAAGCCCGCGCTACAGCGGTACGCCCAGCGTACGCCGCTGGTGGATATGGTGCGCCAGGCGCCGGCGGAACTGAGCGCCGAGCAGTTGGTCGGCCTATTGCGTCCGCTGACGCCGCGCCTGTATTCCATCGCCTCTTCGCAGGCGGAAATGGAAAGCGAAGTGCATATAACGGTGGGCGTGGTGCGCTATGACGTCGACGGCCGTCCCCGCACCGGCGGCGCGTCCGGCTATCTGGCCGATCGGCTGCAGGAAGACGACGCCGTTCGGGTATTTATCGAACATAACGATAATTTCCGCCTGCCCGCCAACCCGGATGCACCGGTGATCATGATTGGACCCGGCACCGGCATCGCCCCGTTCCGCGCCTTTATGCAACAGCGCGAGGCCGATGGCGCCGGCGGCAAGAACTGGCTGTTTTTCGGCAATCCGCACTTTACCGAAGATTTCCTCTATCAGGTTGAATGGCAGCGTTATGTGAAAGAGGGGCTGCTGACCCATATCGATCTGGCCTGGTCGCGCGATCAGGCGCACAAGATTTACGTACAGGACAAACTGCGGGAAAAAGGCGCGGAAGTCTGGCGCTGGCTGCAGGATGGCGCCCATATTTATGTCTGCGGCGATGCCAATCGCATGGCGAAAGACGTCGAGCAGGCGTTGCTGGACGTGGTGGCCGAGCACGGTGGCATGGATACCGAGCAGGCCGACGAATTTTTGAGTGATTTGCGCCTTGAGCGCCGTTATCAGCGAGATGTGTACTAATGAGTGAAAAATTGTCTACAAGTGAAAAACATCCCGGCCCGTTAGTGGTGGAAGGGAAACTCGCTGATGCCGAACGTCTTAAGAAGGAAAGCAATTTTCTGCGCGGCACCATCGCCGATGATTTACAGGACGGCCTGACCGGCGGTTTCAACGGCGATAACTTTTTGCTGATCCGTTTTCACGGCATGTATCAGCAGGATGACCGCGACATCCGCGCCGAACGCGCCGTGCAGAAACTGGAGCCGCGCCATGCCATGATGCTGCGCTGCCGTTTGCCGGGCGGGGTCATTACGCCCGCACAGTGGCTGGGGATTGATAAATTCGCCGCCGACAACACGCTGTACGGCAGTATCCGGCTGACCAACCGCCAGACGTTCCAGTTTCACGGCATTCTAAAACCGAATGTGAAACCGGCGCACAAGCTGCTGAACAGCGTGGGGCTGGACTCGCTGGCGACGGCCAACGACGTTAACCGCAACGTGATGTGTACCTCGAACCCGGTGGAGTCCGAACTGCATCAGCAGGCGTATGCGTGGGCGAAGAAAATTTCTGAACATCTCCTGCCGCGCACTCGCGCCTATGCCGAGATCTGGCTGGATCAGGAGAAGGTTGAGACCACGGACGAGGAGCCGATTCTGGGGGCGACCTATCTGCCGCGCAAGTTCAAGACCACCGTGGTGATCCCGCCGCAAAACGATGTGGATCTGCACGCCAACGATCTCAACTTTATCGCCATTGCCGATAACGGCCGGCTGGTGGGGTTCAACGTGCTGGTGGGCGGCGGGCTGTCGATCGCCCACGGCGATAAGGCGACCTATGCGCGCACCGCCAGCGAACTGGGCTATATTCCGGTTGAACATACGCTGGAAATCGCCGAAGCGGTGGTCACCACCCAGCGCGACTGGGGGAATCGCACCAACCGCAAAAACGCCAAAACCAAGTACACGCTGGAGCGCGTGGGCGTGGAGACCTTCAAACAGGAAGTGGAAAGGCGCGCCGGCGTGAAGTTTGAAGCCATTCGTCCGTATGAATTTACCGGCCGCGGCGATCGCATCGGCTGGGTGAAAGGCATCGATAACAAATGGCATCTGACGCTGTTTATCGAAAACGGCCGTATTCTTGACTATCCCGGCCGCCCGTTAAAAACCGGGCTGGCGGAAATTGCTAAAATCCATAAAGGCGATTTCCGTCTGACGGCGAACCAGAATCTGATCGTCGCCGGGGTGCCGACGCGCAGCAAGGCGAAGATTGAAGCGCTGGCGCGCCAGCACGGTCTGATAGACGACGCGGTGACGGAACAGCGTAAAAACTCCATGGCCTGCGTCTCCTATCCCACCTGTCCGCTGGCGATGGCGGAAGCGGAACGTTTCCTGCCGGAGTTTGTGACCAAGGTTGAAAATATCATGCAGCAGCATGGCGTGGGGGACGAACATATCATCCTGCGCGTGACCGGGTGCCCCAACGGCTGCGGCCGGGCGTTGCTGGCGGAGATCGGCCTGGTAGGGAAAGCCATCGGACGCTATAACCTGCATCTGGGCGGCAACCGCGAGGGGACGAGGATCCCGCGCATGTACCGCGAGAACATCAACGAGGCGGAAATCCTCGGCGAAATAGATCGGCTTGTCGGGCGCTGGGCGAAAGAGCGCAATGAGAATGAAGGCTTTGGCGATTTCACCATCCGTGCCAATATCATTAAACCGGTGCTGGATCCGGCGCGTGACTTCTATGACTGACAGGAGATCCTGATGGCTGAGCTTAATCTCGAAACGCTTAATGCGTTACCCAAAGCGGAGCAGGCGGAGGCGCTGGCGGCGGTTAACCATCGGCTGGAGACACTGTCCGCGCAGGAGCGGGTAAGCTGGGCGCTGGAAAATCTGCCGGGGGAGTACGTGCTCTCCTCCAGCTTTGGCATTCAGGCCGCGGTGTCCCTGCATCTGGTGACGCGGCAGCGGCCCGATATCCCGGTGATCCTGACCGATACCGGCTATCTTTTCCCGGAAACCTATCAGTTTATCGATGCCTTGTCCGAGCAGTTGCAGCTCAACCTTCAGGTATACCGCGCGGCGCTGTCGCCCGCCTGGCAGGAGGCGCGCTTCGGTAAACTGTGGGAGCAGGGGGTGGAGGGCATCGAGCGCTACAATCAACTGAACAAGGTGGAACCGATGAACCGGGCGTTAAGCGAGCTTGGGGCGCAAACCTGGTTTGCCGGCCTGCGGCGCGAACAGTCCGCCAGTCGCGGCCATCTGCCGGTTTTGGCGCTGCAGCGCGGGGTGTTCAAGCTGCTGCCGATTATCGACTGGGATAACCGCCAGGTGTATCAGTACCTGAAACAAAACGGGTTGAGCTATCATCCGTTGTGGGATCAGGGGTATTTATCCGTGGGCGACACCCATACCACCCGTAAATGGGAACCCGGCATGAGCGAAGAGGAAACCCGCTTTTTCGGCCTGAAGCGCGAATGCGGGCTGCACGAAGAGTGAATGGCGGAGCCGGGCATTTGCCCGGTTCAGCGTGTGATAAAGTTCGATATTAGGGAGAGCGTAGCGAGGGGGCGTAGCGGCGTAAGCCGCCGGAGCGCCCCTCGTTACGGTAGGCCCGGGTATCGCTGGCCAACAGGCTACTGCCCGCAATCTATGCCGGCTTTTCCCGGGTTATTCCATTACGGAACTTGTCATTCCAATTCGGCATTTCATAAGTGTTCTATCGGCACCGTATAGTCGCTTTATCTATTTTTTATATTTGTTAAGGCAATTGTGAACTATCTCCCTTTGTTCGCTGACCTTCGGCAACGTCCGGTGCTGGTGGTAGGCGGCGGCGACGTGGCCGCGCGTAAAATCGATCTGCTGCAACGCGCCGGCGCCGAGGTAAAGGTGGTGGCGCAGTCGTTGTCGGCGAACCTGGCCGAACGGCATCAGGCGGGGCGTATTCAATGGCTGGCGCAGCGTTTTACGCCGGAGTTGCTGTCCGGCGTGTTTCTGGTTATCGCCGCCACCGATGACGCAGAGCTTAACGCTGCCGTATCCGACGCCGCCAACCAGCGCCATCTATTGGTGAACGTGGTGGACGACCAGCCGAAGTGTTCTTTTATTTTCCCATCGATTGTCGATCGTTCGCCGCTGATGGTGGCGATCTCTTCCGGTGGGCAGGCGCCGGTGCTGGCGCGCCTGCTGCGTGAAAAGCTGGAGGCGCTGCTGCCGGCCAGTCTGGGAACCATGGCGCAGCTCGCCGGCGGCTGGCGCGAGCGGATCAAACAACGCCTGCATACCATCGGCGATCGCCGGCGTTTCTGGGAGCGTCTGTTCTCCGGGCGCTTCTCCAGCCTGGTGGCGGCGGGGCAGCTGTCGCAGGCGGAAGAGGAACTGCAAAAGCAGTTGGAACAACAGCGGCATGCGCAACGCCAGCCGGCGGAGGAGCGGGGGGAGGTGGCGCTGGTGGGCGCCGGTCCCGGCGATGCCGGGTTATTGACGCTGCGCGGCTTGCAGGTTATTCAGCAGGCGGATGTGGTGCTTTACGACCAACTGGTCAGCGCGGACATTCTGGAACTGGTGCGCCGCGATGCCGAACGCATTTGCGTGGGCAAGCGCGCCGGCGCCCACTCGGTGACCCAGGAGGAGATTAACCGGTTATTGATCTCACTGGCGCGACAGGGCAAGCGGGTGGTGCGGCTGAAAGGCGGCGACCCGTTTATTTTCGGGCGCGGCGGCGAAGAGCTGCAACAGGTGGCGCAGGCGGGCATCTCCTTCCAGGTGGTGCCGGGGGTGACCGCGGCGGCCGGCGCCACCGCCTATGCCGGCATCCCGCTGACGCACCGGGATTACGCCCAGAGCGTGGTGTTTATCACCGGGCATTGCCGGCCGGACGGCGACGCGCTGGACTGGTCGACGCTGGCGCGCGGGCGTCAGACGCTGGCGATTTATATGGGCACGGTGAAGGCGGCCGAAATCGCCCGGCAATTGATCGCCCACGGCCGCGCCGCCGAGACGCCGGTGGCGGTGATCGGTCGGGGAACGCGGCACGATCAGCAAGTGCTGACGGGCACGTTGCGGCAGTTGGAACAATTGGCCCGGCAGGCGCCGACCCCGGCCCTGTTGGTGATTGGCGAAGTGGTGAATCTGCACCATCAGATCGCCTGGTTTGGTCAACTGACGGCGCGGCCGGAGAGTCGGCCGGCGGTAGTGAATTTGGCTTAAGGAATGGTTATGGACGAGAAACGACTTACTCATTTACGGCAGTTAGAGGCCGAGAGCATTCATATCATCCGCGAGGTGGCGGCGGAGTTCGCCAACCCGGTGATGATGTATTCGATCGGTAAAGACTCTTCGGTCATGCTGCATCTGGCGCGTAAGGCATTCTTTCCCGGATCGCTGCCGTTCCCGCTGCTGCATGTGGATACCGGTTGGAAATTCCGCGAAATGTATGAATTTCGCGACCGCACGGCGAAAGCGTACGGCTGCGAGCTGCTGGTGCACCGCAACCCGCAGGGCGAGGCGCTCGGCATCAACCCGTTTATCCACGGCAGCGCCAAGCATACCGATATCATGAAAACCGAGGGATTAAAGCAGGCGCTGGATAAATACGGCTTTGACGCCGCTTTCGGCGGCGCGCGGCGCGATGAGGAAAAATCCCGCGCCAAAGAGCGTATTTATTCGTTCCGCGACCGTTTTCACCGCTGGGATCCCAAAAGTCAGCGCCCGGAGCTGTGGCATAACTACAACGGCCAGATCAACAAGGGCGAAAGCATTCGCGTATTCCCGCTGTCCAACTGGACCGAGCTGGATATCTGGCAGTACATCTATCTGGAAAATATCGATATTGTTCCGCTCTATCTGGCCGCCGAGCGGCCGGTTCTGGAACGTGACGGCATGCTGCTGATGGTGGATGACGACCGTATCGACCTGCAACCGGGCGAAGTGATCGAACAGCGCATGGTGCGTTTCCGCACCCTGGGCTGCTGGCCGCTGACCGGCGCGGTGGAATCCAACGCGCAAACGCTGCCGGAAATTATCGAAGAGATGCTGATTTCCACCACCAGCGAGCGCCAGGGACGGATGATTGACCGCGATCAGTCCGGTTCAATGGAGTTGAAAAAGCGTCAAGGGTATTTCTGAGGAGTCGTCGAATGAACCAGGTTGTGGCAAAAGATACGGTTGTAATAAATAGTGTAATTGCGAAACAAATTGCTGAGCAGGGAGGCGTCGAAGCCTATCTGCACGCTCAGCAGGACAAAACCCTGCTGCGTTTTCTGACCTGCGGCAGCGTCGACGACGGTAAAAGTACCCTGATCGGCCGTTTACTGCACGATACCCGGCAGATTTACGAAGATCAGCTCACCACGCTGCACAGCGATAGTAAGCGCCTGGGCACGCAGGGGGAAAAGCTGGATCTGGCGTTGCTGGTGGACGGCCTGCAGGCGGAGCGCGAGCAGGGCATTACCATTGATGTCGCCTACCGCTATTTCTCGACGGAAAAACGCAAATTTATTATTGCCGATACGCCGGGGCATGAGCAGTACACCCGCAATATGGCGACGGGCGCCTCCACCTGCGAACTGGCGATCCTGCTAATCGATGCGCGCAAGGGCGTGCTCGATCAGACCCGGCGGCACAGCTTTATCGCCACCCTGCTGGGGATCCGCGATCTGGTGGTCGCGGTAAACAAAATGGATCTGGTGAATTACCAGCAGGCGGTATTTGAACAGTTCAAACAGGACTATCTGGATTTCGCCCAGCAGTTGCCCACCGATCTGAACATCACCTTTGTGCCGATCTCCGCGCTGGACGGGGATAACGTCGCCACGCCGAGCGCCGCGATGAGCTGGTACAGCGGCCCGACGCTGCTGGACGTGCTGGAAACGGTCAACGTGGCGCAGCGCAGCCTCAAACTGCCGATGCGTTTCCCGGTGCAGTACGTGAACCGCCCGAATCTCGACTTCCGCGGCTACGCCGGCACCCTGGCGTCCGGCACGATACAGGTGGGGCAACGGGTTAAAGTGCTGCCTTCCGGGGTGGAATCGACCGTCAGCCGCATCGTCACCTTTGACGGCGACCTGCAGCAGGCGCAGGCCGGCGAAGCCATCACCCTGGTGCTGGCGGATGAAATCGACGTCAGCCGCGGCGATCTACTGGTTGATGGCGGCGAAACCCTGAAGGCGGTGCAGAATGCGCTGGTGGATATCGTCTGGATGGCGGAACAGCCGCTGGTGCCGGGGCAGAGTTACGACATCAAGGTCGGCGGCAAGAAAGCCCGCGCCCGGGTCGAGAATATCCAGTATCAGGTTGAAATCAATACCCTGACGCAGCGGGTGGCGGAAAATCTGCCGCTGAACGGCATCGGGCTGGTTGAACTGACGTTTGACGAACCTCTGGTGCTGGACAACTATCAGCAGAATCACGTTACCGGCGGCATGATCCTGATCGATCGCCTGAGCAACGTCACCGTTGGCGCCGGGCTGGTGCGCGAGGTCATTGAACAGACCTACCAGGAACCTGGGGCTTACAGCGCCTTTGAGCTGGAGCTGAATGCGCTGGTGCGCCGCCACTTCCCGCATTGGGGCGCCCGTGACCTGCTGGGAGGGAAATAATGTCCCGACGCCCGCCGTCTTCACCGTCGCCCGCCGATGAGAACGTCGTCTGGCATCCGCACGTTGTGTCGCGTCAGGAGCGCGAGCGCCTGCACGGCCACCGGGGCGTGGTGATCTGGTTTACCGGGCTTTCCGGCTCGGGTAAATCGACGCTGGCCGGCGCGCTGGAGCAGGCGCTGCATCAACATGGCGTCAGCACCTATTTGCTGGACGGCGATAACGTCCGTCACGGCCTGTGCCGCGATTTGGGCTTTAGCGATGACGATCGGCGGGAGAATATCCGCCGCGTCGGCGAAGTCGCCAAACTGATGGTGGACGCCGGCCTGGTGGTGCTGACGGCCTTTATCTCGCCCCATCGCGCGGAGCGTAAAATGGTGCAGGACCTGCTGGCCGAGGGGCAGTTTATCGAAGTTTTCGTCGATACGCCCCTGGCGACCTGCGAGGCTCGCGATCCGAAAGGGCTATACAAGAAGGCGCGGGCGGGAGAACTGCGTAATTTCACCGGAATCGACGCGGTTTATGAAGCGCCGGACGCGCCGGATATTCATCTGGACGGCGAACAATTGGTAACAAATTTGACCGGCCAACTATTAGATCTGCTCAGTCGGCGGGCTATTATCAACCTCTGATGTTTTCTTCCTCGTCTTTGGGCGGGAGGATAAATAAGGGGTGAAATTATGCAAAATGCCACTCAACTGACGATCGGCAAGACCAGAGCGGTGCGGGACGACGACATCCCGCATCCCTTTATCGGAACCGTTGCCGGTTTTTCTTTTTATTGGCTGGCGTTCGCTATTCCCTTTATTGTTTACGGCCCCAACGCCACGTTTTTCTTTATGCTCTATACTTGGCCGTTTTTTCTGGCGCTGATGCCGCTGTCGGTCCTGATGGGGATGGGATGCGGTTTTATGCTGGGCGATAATCTCTGGTCTACCCTGGCGACGACAGGGCTGTCGGTCATTTCCCTGTACTGGCTGATTTTCTCTTTTCTTACCGGCTGGTGATCAAACCGGCCTCGAATTCCCCCCTGTTGCCAGCATCGCGGAAGGATTCTCGCCATCCACAGACAGACAGTGTGGAGTCAAAGCGAAAGTTATGGGATGATTAGGCGGCTTTTCAGGGGGCGGGATGGGAAAACTTACGCTGTTATTATTAATATTACTTGGCTGGCTGCAGTATTCGCTGTGGCTGGGGAAGAATGGTGTCCATGACCACGTGCGGGTTAACGCGGACGTTGTTGTCCAGCAGGGGAACAATGCCAAGCTGAAAGCCCGTAACGAACAACTTTTTGCCGAAATCGATGACCTGAACGGCGGTCAGGAAGCGATTGAAGAGCGCGCGCGCAATGAACTGGGCATGATTAAGCCCGGTGAAAGCTTCTATCGCCTGGTGCCGGAATCCGGGCGCCGCACTGCCACGACCCCGTCATCTTTACCTGACAATACGCCACGCTAACCAATGCTAAAACAGATTGCTTCTCAGCCAGAGGTTGTTGCTGTCTTACCCGCTGCCGGTAACGGCAGCAGGATGCAAAGCGATTGCCCCAAACAGTATTTGACCATCGGTAATAAAACCATTCTTGAGCATGCCATCGAGGCATTATTGTCTCATCCGCGCGTTGTCCGGGCGATCGTCGCCATCAGCCCTGAGGATACCCTTTTTTATTCCTTGCCCATAGCCGCCGATCCGCGCGTCAGCGTGGTGAACGGCGGCAAGCAGCGCGCCGATTCGGTACTGGCGGGGCTGCGGACGATCGCCGATGCCGACTGGGTGCTGGTGCATGACGCCGCCCGGCCCTGTCTGCATCTGGACGATCTTGAGCGGTTGCTGAGTATTACGGCGCACAGCGACGTCGGTGGAATTCTGGCGGCGCCGGTTCGTGATACCATGAAGCGCCGTGCGGGAACGGTGATAGAACACACCGTAGACCGCAGCGAACTGTGGCATGCCCTGACGCCGCAGCTGTTTCCATTAGCGTTACTGAAACGCTGTTTGCAACAGGCTCTGCACGAGGGTGCAACGGTAACCGACGAAGCCTCTGCCCTGGAATATTGCGGTTATCATCCGCAAATCGTCAGCGGGCGAGCGGATAACATCAAAGTAACCCGCCCGGAAGATTTGGCATTGGCCGCGTTTTATTTAACCAACTTGCACCATAATAATTCTATTGAATAAATATATAAGGAGAGTGCGCGATGCGTATCGGCCACGGTTTTGATGTTCATAAATTTGGTGGAGAAGGTCCGCTGGTGATCGGTGGCGTACGTATTCCTTATGCTCAGGGGCTGCTGGCGCACTCCGACGGCGATGTCGTGCTGCATGCGGTGACGGACGCCCTGCTGGGAGCTGCCGCGCTGGGCGATATCGGCAAGCTGTTTCCCGATACCGACGCGGCGTTTAAAGACGCCGACAGCCGCGGCCTGCTGCGTGAAGCCTGGGGGCGGATCGGCGAAAAAGGTTACCGGCTGGGTAATCTGGACGTCACCATTATTGCTCAGGCGCCTAAAATGGCCCCGCATATTGCGCAAATGCGGGTCAATCTGGCGGAAGATTTGCAAAGCCATATGGATAATGTGAACGTCAAAGCCACCACCACCGAACGGCTTGGATTTACCGGCCGTGGTGAAGGCATCGCCTGCGAAGCGGTGGCGTTATTGGTGAAAAGCGAAGCGGGTGAAATCGTCGCATGGTAGACATGACAAACGGCGAACAGCTTACCTGGCTGCATGGCAAACCGCAGGCGTCGGGCGCGCTGAAGTCCACGGCGGAAGATTTCACGGTTATTGAGGATTTGGGTTTTCAGCCGGACGGCGAAGGCGAACATATCCTGACGCGTGTGCGCAAGCGCGGCTGCAATACGCAATTCGTCGCCGAAGCGCTGGCGAAATTTGCCCGCATCCCCGCGCGCGCGGTGAGCTACGCCGGTCTGAAAGACCGCCATGCCGTGACGGAGCAATGGTTTTGCCTGCATATTCCCGGTAAAGAAACCCCTGATTTTAGCCGTTTTACGCTGGAAGGCTGTGAGGTGCTTGAATTTGCGCGTCATCGCCGTAAATTACGGATTGGCGCGCTGCAGGGCAATGATTTTACGCTGATATTACGCCAGATAAGCGATCGGGCGGCGGTGGATGCCCGATTACTGCGGATTGCCCAGGACGGGGTGCCTAACTATTTCGGCAGCCAGCGCTTTGGCAAGAACGGGAATAACCTTGAACAGGCCCGTCTCTGGGCAAACAATGATATTCGGGTTAAAGAGCGCGCTAAACGCGGCTTTTATCTTTCCGCCAGCCGCAGCGCCCTGTTTAATCAGGTCGCCAGTATCCGGCTGGCGCAGCAGCGGGCGAAAACCCTGTTGTGCGGCGACGCTTTACAATTGACCGGCCGCGGCAGCTGGTTCGTCGCCAGGCCGGATGAGCTGGCGGCGTTGCAGGCGCGCCTTGATGCGGGAGAGCTGCAGGTGACCGCGCCGCTGCCGGGCGATGGCGCATTAGGCACGCAGGATGACGCGCTGCTGTTCGAGCAGCAAAGCCTTGTCGGGCAGGAGACGCTGCTGTCTTTATTGCAGCGTGAGCGGGTCGATCCGGCCCGTCGGGCGGTATTGCTGTATCCGCGGCAGATGCGTTGGGCCTGGCAGGATGAGGTAACGGTCGAGCTGAAATTCTGGTTACCGGCGGGAAGTTTCGCCACCAGCGTGGTTCGTGAAATAATGAACCTGCAGCAAGAGATGAATAGCATCGACTGACATGGCGCGGTTTATTTTCCTTGAACGAATGGTTGTGACAACGATGACGGCGGCGACAGTTTTGATCCCATGCGGGGAAAAAGGGCGCATTGACGACAAGGTTAACCAAGGCTGAGGTTAGCGGGGAATGGTGAACAAACGCATGCAAACGTTGCTGGCGCAGCTGCGCCAGCAGGGAATACAGGATGAGCGCCTGCTACGGGCGATGGAAGCCGTGCCCAGGGAACGCTTTGTCGACGAAGCTTTTGAGCATAAAGCTTATGAAAATACGGCGCTGCCTATAGGCTCCGGTCAGACGATTTCGCAACCCTATATGGTGGCGAAAATGACGGAGTTATTGGGTTTGACGCCGGTTTCCCGCGTATTGGAAATTGGCACCGGGTCGGGTTATCAAACGGCGATCCTGGCGCATCTGGTCAAGCACGTCTGTTCCGTCGAGCGCATTAAAGGACTCCAGTGGCAGGCCAAACGTCGTCTTAAACAGCTCGATTTGCATAATGTTTCCACCCGTCATGGCGACGGCTGGCAGGGATGGGCGTCGCGCGGGCCTTTTGACGCCATTATCGTCACCGCCGCGCCGCCGGAAATTCCCCGGGCGTTGCTGGATCAGTTGGATGAAGGCGGCGTGATGGTTTTACCTGTTGGCGAGCGGTCGCAAACGTTGCAGGTGGTTCAACGCCATGCGGGTGAGTTTATTATCCAAACGGTTGAAGCAGTTCGGTTTGTTCCGCTAGTCAAAGGCGAATTAGCCTGATACGGTTGCCGTACGCTGGTTTTGTTGTCGGGAAGCCAAGATTTCAATACAACTGTTTTCTGGTACGAACTTGCTGATATTGCTAGCATTAGGTGACGGTTTTTGTCTCTCCGGTTTTACTTATGCGCCAATTGATAAAGAAAAGGCGCCTTTCTCGTTCCGACTGACGAACAACATGCCCGATCTCAGCTATGCTGCAAGGGATGTGAGGCACAAATGTCTGAACTGATTACTGAATTTTATAGTTATGGGGGAGTAAGGCGCATGGGATGCCGAATGATTAATTTGCGTCAGATCGCTGCTTGTACGGCTGTTATCTTAGGGTTGGCCGGATGTTCCAACAATGATTCCAAATCTGCGCCGATCAGCAGCGTCGGCGGAAATGCGGGCGGTAGCAGAGGCGGCGTACTGTCTGCTTCCCCACAGATAACGAGTTCGGGTCAGTCGGCGGTGGCCACTCGCGACGGCCGTATCGTTTATAATCGCAGCTATGACAACATTCCCAAGGGCAGCTATAGCGGCGGTAATACCTATACCGTTAAACGGGGAGATACCCTGTTTTATATCGCCTGGATTACCGGCAACGACTACCGGGATCTTGCCCAGCGCAATAATATTCCGCAACCTTATAGCCTGAATGTCGGCCAGACGTTGAATCTGGGCAACACCGTGCCGGGCAGCATAAACAACAGCGGCGGCGCGCTGGCGGCAAGGGATGCGACGACGAGCGGCGTGCCTATTCCGCCTTCCAGTAGCCAAATACAAACTACGCCGGTTGATTCTCAGTCAACGAACGCGTATTCTGATAACTCGGGTAAACAGAATGTAGGTAAGATGTTACCTACAACAGGGGCGCCAGCGACGGCTCCTGTTACCGCACCAGCGGCTGTTGCCAGCGGCAATACGGCCGCTGTCGGCAGTTGGCGTTGGCCCACCGAAGGGAAAGTCATTGATAGTTTCTCCGCATCCGAAGGGGGAAATAAAGGGATTGATATCGCCGGCTCACGTGGGCAATCCATCATAGCTACCGCCAGCGGGCGCGTAGTATATGCCGGCAACGCTCTGCGAGGTTACGGTAATCTGATAATCATCAAACATAATGATGACTACCTGAGTGCCTACGCCCATAACGAAAATATGCTGGTCCGGGAGCAACAAGAGGTCACGGCGGGGCAGAAAATCGCTACCATGGGTAGCACCGGTACCAGTTCGGTTCGTTTGCATTTTGAAATTCGTTACAAGGGGAAATCCGTAAACCCGCTGCGTTTTCTTCCGCAGCGATAAATCGGGCGGAATATTGCGGTATTCTGCCATGGGATCACGGGTAGGAGCCACTTATGAGCCAAAGCACGCTGAAAGTTAACGAGTTACATGAAGATGCTGATTTCGAAGAGAATGGACTTGATGTTTTTGACGACAAAGCGCTGACGGAGGAAGAAACCAGTGAGATAGCTGAAGAAGAGCTGTTATCACAGGGCGTTCCACAGCGTGTTTTAGATGCAACTCAACTCTATTTGGGAGAGATTGGCTATTCACCTCTTTTAACCGCGGAAGAAGAGGTTTATTTTGCCCGGCGCGCGTTACGCGGCGATATTCCATCACGCCGCCGGATGATTGAGAGCAACCTGCGGCTGGTGGTGAAGATTGCCCGCCGTTACAACAATCGGGGTCTGGCATTGCTGGACCTGATTGAAGAAGGCAATCTTGGTCTGATCCGCGCGGTTGAAAAATTTGATCCGGAAAAGGGATTCCGCTTTTCAACTTACGCCACCTGGTGGATCCGGCAAACGATAGAACGGGCAATCATGAACCAGACCCGAACTATCCGCCTGCCCATCCATATCGTTAAAGAACTGAATGTTTACCTGCGTACGGCACGCGAACTCTCTCATAAACTGGATCATGAGCCGAGTGCGGAAGAAATCGCCGAACAGCTCGATAGGCCGGTAGATGACGTCAATCGCATGCTGCGTCTGAATGAGCGCATTACCTCCGTTGATACCCCGCTGGGCGGCGATTCGGAAAAAGCGCTGTTGGACATTCTGGCGGATGAAAAAGACAACGGCCCGGAAAACACCACCCAGGATAACGATATGAAGCAGAATATCGTTAAGTGGCTGTTTGAACTGAACGCCAAGCAGCGTGAAGTACTGGCCCGGCGTTTTGGCCTGCTGGGATACGAAGCCGCCACATTGGAAGACGTCGGCCGGGAAATCGGCTTAACGCGTGAGCGCGTACGGCAGATTCAGGTGGAAGGCTTGCGTCGTTTGCGGGAAATCCTGCAGGTGCAAGGGTTGAATATTGAAGAGTTGTTCCGTGAGTAATGCCGGCGGTTGGCAGGTCTTGACGGAAGAGAAATGGTGGGGAAACCCACCATTTTTTTATAAGATTAGCGAACGACGTTTGCCAGCAGGAAATCAATGATTTCGCTGGTTTTAATCATCTGCTTTTCACCGCCGCGGCGATTTTTATATTCAATCTCTTCATTGTCCAGATTGCGATCGCCGATGACGATAGTGTGCGGTACGCCAATCAGCTCCATATCGGCGAACATCACGCCCGGGCGCTCTTTGCGGTCGTCCAGCAGCACTTCGATCCCTTTGGCCCGTAATTGCTGATAGATATCTTCAGCGACTTCCTTCACGCGGAAAGATTTGTGCATATTCATCGGCAAAATGGCCACGTGGAAAGGCGCGATGGCATCCGGCCAGATAATCCCGCGATCGTCATGATTTTGCTCGATGGCGGCGGCCACCACCCGGGTGACGCCGATGCCATAGCAGCCCATCAGCAGGATCTGGTTGCGCCCGTCTTCTCCCTGCACCGTCGCTTTCAGCGCTTCGGAGTATTTGCTGCCCAACTGGAAAATGTGGCCGACTTCAATACCGCGTTTAATTTGCAGCGTGCCTTTGCCGTCCGGGCTGATATCGCCTTCCACCACGTTACGAATATCCGCCACCAGCGGCAACGTGACATCGCGCTGCCAGTTGATGCCGAAATAGTGTTGGCCGTCGACGTTGGCGCCGGCGCCGAAATCGCTCATCGCCGCAACGGTGCGATCGACCACGACGGGAACCGGTAAATTGACCGGCCCCAATGAGCCGGGGCCGGCGCCCACAATGGCTTTTATCTCTTCTTCAGTGGCGAACGTCAGCGGACTGGCGACCAGGGCAAGTTTTTCCGCTTTAACTTCATTCAGCTCATGATCGCCGCGTACCAGCAAGGCAACCAGCTTATGGCCGCTTTCCTCCGCCGCCTTCACCAGCAGCGTTTTCACGGTTTTCTCGATGGGGAGCTTGAATTGCTCAACCAGTGCGGCGATGGTTTTGGCGTTCGGCGTATCCACCAGACGCAGTTCTTCCGTTGCTTCGGCGCGTCCCAGCTTGGGCGCGGTGGCTTCCGCCAGTTCAATATTCGCGGCATAGTCGGAGCCGGTGGAGAAAACAATATCGTCTTCGCCGCTGGCCGCCAGCACCTGGAATTCGTGAGAAGCGTTGCCGCCGATAGAGCCGGTATCCGCCTGAACCGCTCTGAAATCGAGATCCATACGGCTGAAGATTTTACTGTAGGCGGCGTACATCGCATCGTAGGTGACCTGCAATGATTCCTGCGAGGTATGAAAAGAATAGGCGTCTTTCATCAGAAATTCGCGGGAACGCATCACGCCAAACCGAGGACGGACTTCATCACGGAATTTGGTTTGAATCTGGAAGAAATTTAACGGCAGCTGTTTATACGAGCTGATTTCATTACGAATCAGATCGGTAATGACTTCTTCATGCGTGGGACCAAGCACGAACGGACGTTCGCCGCGATCGACAAAACGCAGCAGTTCCGGGCCGTATTGTTCCCAGCGACCGCTCTCCACCCACAGATCGGCGGGTTGTACCACCGGCATGGAGACTTCGATGGCGCCGGCGTGGTTCATTTCCTCACGCACGATGGCTTCAACTTTTTTCAGAACCCGTAGGCCCGTCGGCAACCAGGTATAAAGGCCGGAGGCCAGTTTGCGGATCATTCCGGCGCGGAGCATCAACTGATGGCTGATCACTTCCGCATCGGCGGGCGTCTCCTTCAGCGTGGAGAGCAGATATTGACTAGTTCGCATGGTGTTTTAACTTCCGTTGGAAACGAAAATGACATCGGGCTGCGGCGCAGCCGAAAGCATAAAAAAGTGGCTTAGTTTACCAGTGTGGGGCGTTCGTCAAAAGAGAGTCGGCGGAATTAAAAAACGCCTCAGGGTTTTGACCGCCCCTAATCCGTTGTTTCAAGGCATAACACTTCGGTTTGCCGGGCGGATACCCGCCAGCGAACGTTAAATTCCAGCAGCAAAACGGCATATTCCCGCGGGCTATCTTCACCCTGGCGATAAGCCGGACGCGGGTCCTGCGCCAGCACCTGGGTAATAAAGCGCTGCAAATTGGGGTATTTCTTCTGATATCCGGCTATCTGCTTTTGCGCCAGCGGGGAGAAGGTTACCCCCATTTCGGCCTCCGGCGCCAACTGGGCGAAACCCGCCCGGGCCTGGGGCCGGCTTTCGGCAAAGGGCAGATAAGGTTTGATATCGATCACCGGCGTTCCATCGACCAGATCCAGGCTTCCCAGCTCCAGCGTGACGGAATCTCCCTCGGTGCGGATGGTTTTCAGTTCAACCAGCGACATCCCTACCGGGTTCGGCCGAAAAGTTGAACGGGTCGCAAAAACGCCCATACGGGCATTCCCGCCTAATCGGGGAGGCCGCACGGTAGGGCGCCAGCCTCCTTCCATGGTTTGATGGAAAACAAACAGGATCCAGATATGGCTGAAGTCAGCGAGTCCGCGTACGCATTCCGCCTGGTTGCAGGGTGATAATAGCCGGAGTTCGCCTCCGCCATCTTCAATCAGACCCGGCTGCCGCGGAATAGCGAATTTTTCTTTATAGGGCGAGCGGATAATGCCGATCTGATTGAAAACAAATGGGGTCATTGAGAAGACACTCTCAATGCGGTGCCCTGACAGACGGTCTGACGATAGCAGCCGGCCACGCCGCTGATAACCTGGCATTCATGCAGCAGAACGGCATTGGCTTTTATCTCCGCGGCCCGACTTTGCATTCTTCGGCGGGCATTGGCGATATTGGGCGGCGCATCCTGGGCGCTTACCTGGCAAGATGAGCCGGACACTTCCCCCAAATCGCGAAACGGTTTACCAACCAACTCTTCAGCACTTTTATACAACACAGCGAGAGCGGGACGCGGCACTGGCTTGGGTTTGGCAACCGGCTCTACTTTTGGTTCGCTGACGGGTTGAGGCGCGGGTGCCGGTGACTTCTGCAACAGGGAACATCCTGTTAGCGACATGGCTAACAGCATAAGAGGTAGAGCACGCATAAAATTTCCTCTGCTTTTATTTAAAGAGCGGATATTGAAGCAAGCTATTGCACAAATAACAAGACGGGCCGCAGCCCGTCTTAGCGATATACGTTATAAAGAAATAATAACTGGCTTACCAGCCTTTTACCGCGCCGCCGTTAAAGATGTTGTTGGCCGCCTCGTTCACTTCATCCGACTGATAAGCCTGAACGAATTTTTTCACATTTTCAGCGTCTTTATTGTCTTCACGCGCCACCAGCAGATTCACATAGGGAGAATCTTTCTCTTCGACAAATAAACCATCTTTGGTTGGCGTCAGATTAATCTGGCTGGCATATGTGGTGTTGATAATAGCCAATGCAATCTGCGCGTCATCCAGCGAGCGCGGCAGCTGCGGCGCTTCCAACTCGACCAGCTTGAGGTTTTTCGGATTTTCGATCACGTCCAGAACGGTCGGCAGCAGGCCGACATTTTCTTTCAGTTTAATCAGCCCCACTTTCTGCAACAGCAGCAAAGAACGGCCCAGGTTGGTCGGGTCGTTCGGCAGCGCGACCTGATCGCCGTTCTGCAATTCATCCAGTGATTTTATTTTTTTGGAGTAACCGGCGATGGGGTAAACGAAACTGTTGCCCACGGAGACCAGCTTATAACCGCGATCTTTAATTTGCTGATCCAGATAAGGCTTATGCTGGAAAGCATTCAGATCGATATCTCCTTTGCTCAGGGCTTCATTAGGCAGCACATAATCGTTAAAGGTGACCAATTCGACGTCCAGACCGTATTTATCTTTGGCGACCTTTTGCGCAACTTCAGCCACCTGTTGTTCCGCGCCGACGATAACGCCCACTTTAATATGATTCGGGTCTTTCTCTTCCTGACCACATCCAGCCAGAGCTCCAATTAATGCGCCGATGGTCGCGATGGACCGCAATTTAATAGCCATATCCTTACCTCTAATTAAAAGTCGCTATGGCATGGGACTTTTAAAAAGCCCATGCGTGTTGTAACGCTTACTTATGTGTGACGGCCTTTACTACTCGGTCGCCACAGAATTGGATTAGGTAAACCAGAATAACCAGTAAGATTAATACCGTATTCATCACCGTGGCGTTATAGCCGATATAACCATACTGATAACCAATTTGACCCAGTCCCCCGGCGCCAACGGCTCCACCCATTGCAGAATAGCCTACCAGGGTGATGAGTGTGATGGTCGCGGCATTAATCAGGCCCGGCAGCGCTTCCGGCAACAATATTTTTCTGATGATTTGCATCGGGGTCGCGCCCATCGCGCGTGAAGCTTCGATCAGGCCGGTTGGAATTTCCAGCAGGGCGTTTTCCACCATGCGGGCGATAAAGGGCGCCGCGCCAACGGTGAGCGGGACGATTGCCGCCTGCAGGCCGATGGATGTTCCCACGATAACCCGGGTAAAGGGGATCATCCACACCAGTAAAATAATAAAGGGAATGGAGCGGAAAATATTCACCAGGGCTGACAGCCCGCGATAAAGTTTCGGGTTGGCGATAATTTGCCCCGGACGGGTGGTGTATAACAGCACGCCGACCGGCAGCCCCAGAACAAAACCAAAAAAGCCGGAAACCAATGTCATCGCCACGGTTTCCCACACGCCGCGGGCCATTAACCACATCATGGCTTCAGACATAACCTAGCACCTCGATATTTGCATGGTGATCCTTCAGAAATTGTATCGCCGCCGTGGTCTCCGCCTCCCGGCCGTACATTTCCGCCAGCATGATGCCGAATTTAACCCCGCCGGCGTAATCCATCTGCGCGCTGATAATATTGTTATTAACGTTAAAACGCCGGGCGACTTCAGACAGCAGCGGAGCATCGACGGACTGGCCGCTGAACTCCATGCGCAGCAATGGCACGCTGCCTTCCCGCTGGGTTGGCGTCAGGCGGGCAAGATAGTCGTCGGGGATATCCAGATGCAGCGTGGACTGGATAAATGTCTGGGCCAGCGGCGTTTTGGGATGGGAGAACAATTGCCCCACTGTGTCCTCTTCAATCAGGCGTCCGCCGCTGATCACCGCAACCCGATCGCAAATTCGTTTTACCACGTCCATTTCGTGGGTGATCAGCAGGATGGTCAGATTCAGACGGCGGTTGATATCTTTAAGCAGCGCCAGAATGGAGCGGGTGGTCGCCGGATCCAAAGCGCTGGTCGCTTCATCGCATAATAAAACTTTAGGATTACTGGCCAGCGCGCGGGCGATCGCCACCCGCTGTTTTTGCCCGCCGGAAAGGTTGGCGGGGTAGGCGTCATGCTTGTCCGACAAATCGACCAAATCCAGTAATTCATTTACCCGGCGCGTAATTTCCGCTTTGGGCGTGTTATCGAGCTCCAGCGGCAGAGCGATATTGCCAAACACGGTGCGCGAGGCGAGCAGATTAAAATGCTGGAAAATCATGCCAATCTGGCGGCGCGCCTGCGTTAGCTGACTCTCCGCCAGCTGCGTCAGATCCTGTCCGTCAACCAGTACCCTGCCTTGGGTTGGTCGTTCTAATAAATTGACGCAGCGGATCAGGGTACTTTTGCCGGCGCCCGATGCGCCGATTACGCCGTAGATTTGCCCTGCCGGGACATGAAGGCTGACATCCGCAAGTGCGGTAATCGCTTGGCCGTTTTGCTGGAAAATCTTGGTAATATTAGAAAGTTCAATCATATATTTTATTATAAGCGCCTATGGCTGGATAAATCAGATTCTGTTTAATCAGAATGTTAGTCGGATGTTAGGGCGGCTAGACGTCCAAGTCAATCGGGATTGTCGCTACCTGGCATTCTCTCGGCCGATGAAAACATGCGATACTAAGTGGTAATTTACGCCATCAGGAGCAAAGTAAGTGGCACAGCGTGTTGCAGCAGTTTTTCTCGATCGTGACGGTACAATCAATATCGATCACGGTTACGTACATGAGATTGATCAATTCCAATTTATTGAGGGCGTCATCGATGCCATGCGCGAACTGAAAAGTATGGGGTTCGCATTAGTGGTGGTGACCAATCAATCGGGTATTGCCCGCGGCAAGTTTACCGAAGAGCAGTTTATGCAACTGACGGAATGGATGGATTGGTCTTTGGCCGATCGCGGCGTGGATTTGGACGGTATCTACTTTTGTCCGCATCATCCTGAACAAGGGAATGAGGAGTATCGCCAGGTTTGCGACTGCCGCAAACCGCAACCGGGAATGCTGGTTTCCGCCCAGCGCCATCTGAATATCGATATGGCTGCCTCCTATATGGTGGGTGATAAGGCTGAAGATATGCAGGCGGCGATTGCCGCAGGGGTGGGAACAAAGGTTCTGGTTCGTAGCGGAAAACCGATCACCGAGCTGGGCGAATCTCAGGCCGATGGCGTCATCGACAGCCTTACGGATCTGCCTCAGTGGATAAAAACGCGCATTTAATCGGCCAGGTGGCTGAAAGTTGCGCAACCGGAAGAAAGTTCAAGATATTTGCTTGCGCTTCTGAATCTGCCCCCTATAATGCGCCTCCATCGACACGGTGCTGCGAATGCAAACCGGGTCGATAAGCAAGAGGAAAAGGCTTAAAATAAGCGTTGACTCTGCAAGAGGAAAGCGTAATATACGCCACCTCGCGCTAGCGGCTAAGGCCACGGCGCACTGCTCTTTAACAATTTAATCAGACAATCTGTGTGGGCACTCACAAGACGATATCCGCAAACGATATACAAAGTCTTGAAGAGTGACTGACAGTAAATTCATTACGAATAAACAGTTATAAATTCTTTGAGCATGCTATTAACGTAGCGAATCAAACAAATCTTAAATTGAAGAGTTTGATCATGGCTCAGATTGAACGCTGGCGGCAGGCCTAACACATGCAAGTCGAGCGGTAGCACAGAGGAGCTTGCTCCTTGGGTGACGAGCGGCGGACGGGTGAGTAATGTCTGGGAAACTGCCTGATGGAGGGGGATAACTACTGGAAACGGTAGCTAATACCGCATAACCTCGCAAGAGCAAAGTGGGGGACCTTATGGCCTCACGCCATCGGATGTGCCCAGATGGGATTAGCTGGTAGGTGGGGTAAAGGCTCACCTAGGCGACGATCCCTAGCTGGTCTGAGAGGATGACCAGCCACACTGGAACTGAGACACGGTCCAGACTCCTACGGGAGGCAGCAGTGGGGAATATTGCACAATGGGGGAAACCCTGATGCAGCCATGCCGCGTGTGTGAAGAAGGCCTTCGGGTTGTAAAGCACTTTCAGCGGGGAGGAAGGCAACAAGCTTAATAATCTTGTTGATTGACGTTACCCGCAGAAGAAGCACCGGCTAACTCCGTGCCAGCAGCCGCGGTAATACGGAGGGTGCAAGCGTTAATCGGAATGACTGGGCGTAAAGCGCACGCAGGCGGTCTGTTAAGTTGGATGTGAAATCCCCGGGCTTAACCTGGGAACTGCATTCAAAACTGACAGGCTAGAGTCTCGTAGAGGGGGGTAGAATTCCAGGTGTAGCGGTGAAATGCGTAGAGATCTGGAGGAATACCGGTGGCGAAGGCGGCCCCCTGGACGAAGACTGACGCTCAGGTGCGAAAGCGTGGGGAGCAAACAGGATTAGATACCCTGGTAGTCCACGCCGTAAACGATGTCGACTTGGAGGCTGTGGTCTTGAACCGTGGCTTCCGGAGCTAACGCGTTAAGTCGACCGCCTGGGGAGTACGGCCGCAAGGTTAAAACTCAAATGAATTGACGGGGGCCCGCACAAGCGGTGGAGCATGTGGTTTAATTCGATGCAACGCGAAGAACCTTACCTACTCTTGACATCCTCAGAAGAGACTGGAGACAGTCTTGTGCCTTCGGGAACTGAGAGACAGGTGCTGCATGGCTGTCGTCAGCTCGTGTTGTGAAATGTTGGGTTAAGTCCCGCAACGAGCGCAACCCTTATCCTTTGTTGCCAGCGATTCGGTCGGGAACTCAAAGGAGACTGCCGGTGATAAACCGGAGGAAGGTGGGGATGACGTCAAGTCATCATGGCCCTTACGAGTAGGGCTACACACGTGCTACAATGGCGCATACAAAGAGAAGCGAACTTGCGAGAGTAAGCGGACCTCATAAAGTGCGTCGTAGTCCGGATTGGAGTCTGCAACTCGACTCCATGAAGTCGGAATCGCTAGTAATCGTAGATCAGAATGCTACGGTGAATACGTTCCCGGGCCTTGTACACACCGCCCGTCACACCATGGGAGTGGGTTGCAAAAGAAGTAGGTAGCTTAACCTTAGGGGGGGCGCTTACCACTTTGTGATTCATGACTGGGGTGAAGTCGTAACAAGGTAACCGTAGGGGAACCTGCGGTTGGATCACCTCCTTAAACTGAAGTGAGATATTGGAAGGTGCAGTGTCCACAACAGATTGTCTGATGAAAATAACGAGCAGAAATACCTTAATAGGCTTGTAGCTCAGGTGGTTAGAGCGCACCCCTGATAAGGGTGAGGTCGGTGGTTCAAGTCCACTCAGGCCTACCAACTCTACTTATCCTTGAAATCTTCGCTGCTGCGTTGCTCATGTGCGTTTGCACAATGCGCTACTCGCAACGAACCTTTCGTCGGCTAAGCGAGTTGGCAGAGGTATGACTGATTTGGGGCTATAGCTCAGCTGGGAGAGCGCCTGCTTTGCACGCAGGAGGTCTGCGGTTCGATCCCGCATAGCTCCACCATTAAAAAGACTTCAGAGCGTATTGGCGACAGTATGCTGCGAAGTATTTTGCTCTTTAACAATCCGGAACAAGCTGAAAATTGAAACGACGCAGCTGAACATTATCCGCGAGGGTAATGATTTTGTTGTGTCAGAGTCTCTCAAAAATTGCAATCCGAGACACCTTCGGGTTGTGAGGTTAAGCGACTAAGCGTACACGGTGGATGCCTAGGCAGTCAGAGGCGATGAAGGGCGTGCTAATCTGCGAAAAGCGTCGGCAAGGTGATATGAACCGTTACACCCGACGATACCCGAATGGGGAAACCCAGTGCAATACGTTGCACTATTTCATGGTGAATACATAGCCATGAAAGGCGAACCGGGGGAACTGAAACATCTCAGTACCCCGAGGAAAAGAAATCAACCGAGATTCCCCCAGTAGCGGCGAGCGAACGGGGAGGAGCCCAGAACCATCATCAGTTTGTGTGTCAGTGGAAGCGTCTGGAAAGTCGCGCAACAAAGGGTGATAGTCCCGTACACGAAGATGCACATGCTGTGAGTTCGATGAGTAGGGCGGGACACGAGATATCCTGTCTGAAGATGGGGGGACCATCCTCCAAGGCTAAATACTCCTGACTGACCGATAGTGAACCAGTACCGTGAGGGAAAGGCGAAAAGAACCCCGGCGAGGGGAGTGAAACAGAACCTGAAACCGTGTACGTACAAGCAGTGGGAGCCCCACCACCAAAACACTTCCGGGCCGAGAGGCGATGCGGATGTCGAGGTGACGGTTGTCATCGCGTTTTTTGCGATGAGCAACACACAAAACAAGCCGTGAGTGTTTTGGGGTGGGGTGACTGCGTACCTTTTGTATAATGGGTCAGCGACTTATATTCTGTAGCAAGGTTAACCGAATAGGGGAGCCGCAGGGAAACCGAGTCTTAACTGGGCGTCAAGTTGCAGGGTATAGACCCGAAACCCGGTGATCTAGCCATGGGCAGGTTGAAGGTTGGGTAACACTAACTGGAGGACCGAACCGACTAATGTTGAAAAATTAGCGGATGACTTGTGGCTGGGGGTGAAAGGCCAATCAAACCGGGAGATAGCTGGTTCTCCCCGAAAGCTATTTAGGTAGCGCCTCGTGAACTCATCTGCGGGGGTAGAGCACTGTTTCGACTAGGGGGTCATCCCGACTTACCAACTCGATGCAAACTGCGAATACCGTAGAATGTAATCACGGGAGACACACGGCGGGTGCTAACGTCCGTCGTGAAGAGGGAAACAACCCAGACCGCCAGCTAAGGTCCCAAAGTCATGGTTAAGTGGGAAACGATGTGGGAAGGCCCAGACAGCCAGGATGTTGGCTTAGAAGCAGCCATCATTTAAAGAAAGCGTAATAGCTCACTGGTCGAGTCGGCCTGCGCGGAAGATGTAACGGGGCTAAACCATGCACCGAAGCTGCGGCAGCGAACGTATCACTTAAAACGCTTAACGTGACGGCGAAGCTGGCACGTTCAAGCCACAAAAACGTTGAGTTGGCCTGAGCGCTGACAGACGGCAAGGCGTTTTAAGGATACGTTCGTTGGGTAGGGGAGCGTTCTGTAAGCCGTAGAAGGTGGCCTGTGAGGGCTGCTGGAGGTATCAGAAGTGCGAATGCTGACATAAGTAACGATAATGCGGGTGAAAAACCCGCACGCCGGAAGACCAAGGGTTCCTGTCCAACGTTAATCGGGGCAGGGTGAGTCGACCCCTAAGGCGAGGCCGAAAGGCGTAGTCGATGGGAAACGGGTTAATATTCCCGTACTGGTTGTTACTGCGAAGGGGGGACGGAGAAAGCTAGGTTGGCCGGGCGACGGTAGTCCCGGTTTAAGCGTGAAGGTGGGTGTTTTTGGAAAATCCGGAACACCGTTAACACTGAGGCGTGACGACGAGTCACTACGGTGACGAAGTAACCGATGCTACGCTTCCAGGAAAAGCCTCTAAGCACCAGGTAACAGTCAATCGTACCCCAAACCGACACAGGTGGTCAGGTAGAGAATACTCAGGCGCTTGAGAGAACTCGGGTGAAGGAACTAGGCAAAATGGTGCCGTAACTTCGGGAGAAGGCACGCTGGATTTGGTGAAGTCCCTTGCGGATGGAGCTGAGACCAGTCGCAGATACCAGCTGGCTGCAACTGTTTAATAAAAACACAGCACTGTGCAAACACGAAAGTGGACGTATACGGTGTGACGCCTGCCCGGTGCCGGAAGGTTAATTGATGGGGTCAGCCTTAGGGCGAAGCTCTTGATCGAAGCCCCGGTAAACGGCGGCCGTAACTATAACGGTCCTAAGGTAGCGAAATTCCTTGTCGGGTAAGTTCCGACCTGCACGAATGGCGTAATGATGGCCAGGCTGTCTCCACCCGAGACTCAGTGAAATTGAACTCGCTGTGAAGATGCAGTGTACCCGCGGCAAGACGGAAAGACCCCGTGAACCTTTACTATAGCTTGACACTGAACCTTGAGCCTTGATGTGTAGGATAGGTGGGAGGCTGTGAAGCGTGGACGCCAGTCTGCGTGGAGCCGACCTTGAAATACCACCCTTTGATGTTTGATGTTCTAACGTGGGCCCGTAATCCGGGTTGCGGACAGTGTCTGGTGGGTAGTTTGACTGGGGCGGTCTCCTCCCAAAGCGTAACGGAGGAGCACGAAGGTTAGCTAATCCTGGTCGGACATCAGGAGGTTAGTGCAAAGGCATAAGCTAGCTTGACTGCGAGAGTGACGGCTCGAGCAGGTGCGAAAGCAGGTCTTAGTGATCCGGTGGTTCTGAATGGAAGGGCCATCGCTCAACGGATAAAAGGTACTCCGGGGATAACAGGCTGATACCGCCCAAGAGTTCATATCGACGGCGGTGTTTGGCACCTCGATGTCGGCTCATCACATCCTGGGGCTGAAGTAGGTCCCAAGGGTATGGCTGTTCGCCATTTAAAGTGGTACGCGAGCTGGGTTTAGAACGTCGTGAGACAGTTCGGTCCCTATCTGCCGTGGGCGTTGGAAGATTGAGAGGGGTTGCTCCTAGTACGAGAGGACCGGAGTGAACGCACCACTGGTGTACGGGTTGTGATGCCAATTGCATTGCCCGGTAGCTAAGTGCGGAAGAGATAACCGCTGAAAGCATCTAAGCGGGAAACTTGCCTCGAGATGAGTCTTCCCTGGGACTTCGAGTCCCCTGAAGGGCCGTTGAAGACGACGACGTAGATAGGCCGGGTGTGTAAGCGCAGCGATGCGTTGAGCTGACCGGTACTAATGACCCGAGAGGCTTAACCTTACAACACCGAAGGTGTTTTGAGAGTGACTCACAATAATCAGCTTGTTGACGGATTGAAGATTAAAATGTTTGCGTATAACGCGGACATCAAACAGCGCGGAGCGCTGGCCTGAAAAGGGAACAGACAAAATCGTCGGGAACGATTTTGTACGTCGCGTAGCGACGGCCCGAAGGGCGAGTCTCAGGAAGAGACGAGAAATTTGCCTGGCGGCGATAGCGCGGTGGTCCCACCTGACCCCATGCCGAACTCAGCAGTGAAACGCCGTAGCGCCGATGGTAGTGTGGGGTCTCCCCATGTGAGAGTAGGGAACTGCCAGGCATCAAATTAGAAGTAGCAGTGAAATCCTGCGGGCAGTTCGCTACTCGATAGAGAGTAGGAAAAAGGCCGAAGGCTTTTAAACGTTGCGCAGCAACGGCCCGCAGGGTGGATCATGAAATGATTCATAAACTGCCAGGCATCAAATAAAGCAGTAAGCCGGCGAAATGCTGGTGAAAGCATCAAATAACTCGGTGCGCTGATATGGCTCAGTTGGTAGAGCGCACCCTTGGTAAGGGTGAGGTCCCCAGTTCGACTCTGGGTATCAGCACCAGATTTATGGGTTAATGTTTCGGTTTAAAAAGAATTTACCTGGCGGCGATAGCGCGGTGGTCCCACCTGACCCCATGCCGAACTCAGCAGTGAAACGCCGTAGCGCCGATGGTAGTGTGGGGTCTCCCCATGTGAGAGTAGGGAACTGCCAGGTATCAAATAAAGTAGAAAGCCTCATGCGAAAGCATGGGGCTTTTTGCTTTATCTGTTGTTTGTCGGTGCATAGCACCGGCCCGAAGGGCGGCCCACAGGGACGTGGGCCGTAAACTGCCAGACTCAAATAGAACGAAAAACCCAGTCGCAAGACTGGGCCTTGTGCTTTAGATAGGCTGTATGCAGTGGCCGGCAGGATTAGAGAATACGGCTGATAAGGCGATCTATGCGGATACGGCGTAAGCGGCGGATAAGCTTTCTTACTTTTACCGGATATTGAGCGATGCTCTCCAGTTCCATATAGTTGGCTATCACGTGAGTATGAACCCTGATGCACTCCAGTTCCCGCAGGCGCTGCGCCAGCAAGACCTGTTCAGGGTCATGAATGAGGATGGCGTTTTCCAGATCCAGGCGCCAGGCGCGGGGATTAAGATTGTTTCCGGTCAGTAGCTGCCATTTATCATCAATCCACATACCTTTCAGATGGAAACTGTTGTCGCCGTCTTTCCATAAGCGGACGACCAACTGCTGGTTATCAATATAACGCTGCAACCGGCTCAGAAACCGCCGCAGGTTGATTTCATAAAGATAAGGTAAGGCGCCGATGATTTTAAACGGCTGGTCTTCCGGTATATAAAAATCATTCGCGGTTTTATCGCCGATAATGATTTCAATTTTCTTCCCTTCCCGTAATAACCGAATGATGTTCCTGACCAGCAGGGCGGGCAGGTTAAAATAGGGCGTGCACATCACCAGATGATTATCCGTGCAATACATCAAGTGGTGGATGGTTTTATTCAGCGGGCTCTGTTTGCCCAATCCCACCAGCGGCGTAACGCTCAGTTGGTGGTTAACATCGCCGCAGTCGGGTATACGATAGGTCGCCGTACGTAATGCCTGGCGCAATTGCCGGGTTTCATTTTTGATTTCCAGGCTTTTCGGCCGATCGCAATGGTCCAACCGATGTATCGCCGGAGCGGACAATAGATTTTGAATATATTGGACCATGGTATCGGCCAATATCGGGTTATGAATGATCTGATAGCGGTCGTAGCGGTATTTATCGTGTTGATGCAGATAAACATCGTTCAGGCTTGCCCCGCTGTATATCACGGTATCGTCAATGATGAAGCCTTTCAGATGCAGAACACCCAGGGCCTCGCGCGTGTTGACCGGGACGCCGTAGATGGGAAATTGTGTGTCGGCGTGTTGTTGCGCCATATCGCAATACCAATCGGCGTTGGTATTTTCCGCCGTCGCGCCGATTCGTCCACGCTGTGCGCGATGCCAATCTACCAATATGCGGATATCAAGTTCGGGACGCTGTCGTTTAGTTTCATATAACGCAGACAAAATCCCCTTGCCGGCGTCGTCATGCTCCAGATATAACGCCACCAGATAAATACGTTTTGTGGCATTCAGAATGGCATTTACCAGCGTGGTACGGAAGAGTTCAGGGGTATGAAGTGTCTGAACGTCATCACCTGTCTGAGGGATTTTGGGCAGTTGTGCAAGGTGTTGTTGGTATTTATTGCGTTTAAATTTTGACAACATCACAGTGCGTTTCTTCTCTCATCAGTGTATGACCCGTAGGTCACCATCAAAAGTTAAGGAATAGCCGAATCGGGCGATAATACCATTACTTTCCTGCCGTTGTGAGCAAGTTTTGCCATTGATAGCCAGATCGTCTCTTGATGCGGGAGCTATATCACGTATGGCGATTAATCTTTCAACGGGAATTCCAGCGTGACAATACCTTCTTCCAACTGGATGTCGACCTTAAAGCCCAGATTCCTGGCCAGGGTAATCATTCCCTGATTATGCGGCATGGTGAAGCCGTTCAGCCGTCCCAGCCCATGTAATCTTGCATAGCCGATCAGCTTTTCCAACAGTAGTCTGCCCAGGCCTAATCCTTTTAAATCGGAACGCACCAAAACGGCGAATTCGGCGCTGATATTATCCGGATCGGAAATAGCGCGAGTGACGCCAATAATCTCCTCGCCGTCTTCCGACCGGCGTATGGCGACGAAAGCCATCTCCCGATCGTAGTCAATCTGGGTCATATTGGCTAAGTCTTCGTGATTAAATTCATTAATTTCGCTGAAATAACGATAATAGAGATCTTCCTTGGTGACCTTGGCGATGAACTTGCTGAGTAAGGGCTCATCTTCGGGCAGAATCGGACGGAACAGACAGGTCGAGTGATTTTTGAGCACAACGGTTTCTTCCAACTCCTGCGGATAAGGCCGGATGGCCAGCCTTGATTGCGGATCGCCGCTAAACGGCGCCAGTTGCAGCGTGACATCCAGCAAGGTGAACTCATCGGCGGAAGCCAGTAGGGGATGGATATCCAGCCGGGATATTTCCGGGCAATCGAGGATCAGGTTGGAAACCTGTACCAGCAACCGGCTGAGCGCCGGAATATCCAAAGGATGCAGCGCGCTGCGGCCGCGGATTTTCCCTCCTTTAACCGCCTGTAACACCAGATAGCGGGCCAGCGTCATATTCAACGGCGGCAGCGCCACGGCGGCCTGTTTCTCCCGCCATTCAACGCCGCCTTCCCCCAGCATGATCAACGGCCCAAACACCGGATCTTGCTCGACGGCGATGCGCAGCTCCTGGGCGCCGGCGCGGTTTGCCATGCCCTGAACCAGCACGCCGTGAATACGCGCCTGGGGATAGGTCTGTTTTACCCGATCGAGAACCGCATCCGTGGCCTGCTGCACTTCTCTGGCTGTTCGCAGGTAAAGCATGACGCCCTGAACTTCGGATTTATGCGGAATATCCGGCGATCGCAGCTTAATGGCGACCGGATAGCCAATTTGCTCGGCGATGTAGACCGCCTCGGTGCTGTCGTTGGCAATCCAGGTCGGCAGGGTGTTCAAGCCATAAGCCTGCAGAATTGGCTGGACTTCATGGGTATCCAGTTGGGTAACGCCGTCCGCCAGCGCCTGGTGAATAAGCTTGTGCGCCTGGCTGGCGTTGGCGGTCAAATCCTGCGGCAGCGCCGGGGTTTCCATCAGCTGTTTCTGGTTGCGCCGGTATTCGACGATGTGCATAAATGCCGTTACCGCCCCTTCCGGCGTGCGGTAGGTGGGAATGCCCGCTTCATTGAATAAACGCCGCGCTTCCTGTGACGAGAATTCGCCGCACCAGTTGGTCAAAAGCGTAATGCGTTTGCCGCGCGGGTGTTGCTGAAAAAGCGTGATCAGCTGCGCGGCGCTTGCGGTTCCAGGCGCGGCGGCGCTGGGCGCGTAAATGATAAGCAGCGCGTCGACGTCGTGGCTATCCAGCAGAACGGAAACCGCGGCCAGATAGCATGCGGCGGTGGCGTCCTCACGCAGATTGAGCGGGTTGCCGATGGCGACGTGCGGCGGTAATTTATCCCGCAGCGCTTGGCGGGTGGTTTCGCTGAGCTCCGCCAGTTTGCCCTGTCTGCCCAGCAGTTGATCGAGGGCCAGCGCCGCCGGAGACGCGCCGTTGCTGACCAGCAGCAAACGCTCGCCGCGCAGCGGACGCAGATGGCTGAGGGTTTCCACCGCCGAAAACAGTTCGTGGGTGTCATGCACCCGCAAGAGCCCCGCGCGCTGGATGGCGGCGTCGTAGGCGGCGTCCAATCCTTGATGCTGGCCGCTGAGCAAGCGCTGCGCCTGCTGGCTGCGGCCGCTTTTTATCACCAGAATGGGTTTGTTTCTTGAGGCGCTGCGGGCGGCGGAAAGAAAACGGCGGGCGTCGCCGATGTGTTCGAGATGCAACAGAATGGCGCTGGTCTTGCCGTCACGGGCCAGAAAATCCAGCAGATCGTCAACGTCGATGTCCAGGCTGTCGCCCAGGGCGATAAAGTAGGAGAAGCCGATACCCCGCTGCTGAGCCCAGTCCAGGATGGTGTTGGATACCGCGGCGGATTGCGAAATAAACGCCAGCTTGCCTTTCATAATGGGCACGGGAGAAAAACTGGCGTTAAGTCCCTGCCAGGGCGCGAGTAAACCCAGACTGTTCGGACCTAATAAACGCATGTTATAGCGCATGGCGCAGGCTTTTAACTCGCTGAATTGAGCGGGGGGCGCGGACAGGACGATAACGGTTTTACAGCCGCGCTGTCCGAGCGCTTCCAGCAGCGGCAGATTGCGCTCGGCGTTGGTGCAGATAACGGCAAGATCGGGCGTCATCGGCAGGCTGGCGACGTTCGGATAGGCCAGAACGCCGCAGACGGCCCGGTACTGCGGGGTGACGGGAAGCACCGGTCCGCTGAAATTGCCATCCAGCAGGTTACGCATCATCAGAAAGCCCGCCCGACCCGCTTTTTCCGAGGCGCCCAGAACGGCTATCGACTTGGGACGTAATAGTGCTTCCAATCCGCGCTGGCTCATAAGTCACCCTTTTAACAGAAGACTATTTGATACTAAACGCTTTTCGCCGATCGTGCTGTGATGGCGGGTGGAATTTCCCGTACGCTATGGTGTGACTTGCCGGCCAGATAGCGCCTGCGGAAGCAATCGAAGTGGGCCGATAGCGCCTCCGCCGCGAGGTGATCTCCGGCCTGCCCGAGCAGGGCGATGGCGATTTCAGCGGTGCAATGTTGCCCGGCGTTACTGGCTTCCCGCAGCTGATAGCGGGAAAGCGCCTCGACGGTCAGCGACAGAATGGGCAATCCGTCGAGATAAGGGCTCTTGCGGAACATTTTCCGCGCTTCCGGCCAAGTGCCGTCAAGCAGGACAAACAGCGGTGGTTTTCCCTGCGCAAGGAGTTGTGGAAATATTTCGCGCCCTGCCTCCGCGCCATCGGTCAGAAAGACCAGATAGGGCTGATACGCCGGGTTTTTCACCGCGGCCAGCAACTGCGGGTCGGGGGTGGTGCGGGACCAGAGAAAAGCCTGCGTGTCCGGCAGGATGTCGGCGATCAACCGCCCGGTATTGCTCGGCTTCAGCGGCTCGGTATCAAACATGACCAGACAGAAACGGCTGCGGGCATCCTGTGGCTGAATGGTATCGCACAGGCATCTTTTACGCGGCAACAGACAGCGCTGACAGCGCACCACACGGCAGCCGCGGGCGCGGAACGGTTTGGTGGATTGCTCAAGACGCTGCTGACGCAGGCGAAGAACGGCGTTGTTAATCATGGGGTCTTGGGATCATAAAATTCAGCCAGGGACCCGTGCCAACTGCGGTTGTCGGGAATATGGATAAGCACGGGCTCGGAAAGACGCCATTCTAATCGATATCCGGCCTGACCAAAAGACCCGGGGGCAGAACACCCCGGGCTTCGGGGTTACAGCGACTCATCCAGCCAGCTTTCGAAAGGCGCTTTGGGCAGCGCGCCATTGAGCATATCGAGCAGCTTTCCTTGTTTAAACAGCATCAGCGTGGGAATGGTTCGAATACGGAAACGGTCGCTCAGCGCGGGTTCTGATTCGGTATTAACCTTAACAAAGCGTATTTTTTCACCGCGTTCCTGTGCGACACTGGCGAATATCGGCGCAAAGTTGACGCAGGGGCCGCACCACGGCGCCCAGAAGTCGACGACAACGGGTAGATCGTCCTGCAGCAGTTTATCCAGTGTTTCTTCGGTGGCATTGATAACCTCGCCGGTAAACAAAGGGTCGCCGCAGCGGTCGCATTTGGCGTGGTCGTTGGTGCGTTCTTCGGGTAAACGATTGGTGGTGTGGCAAGATGCGCATACCGTATTCATAAGAGGCCTCAGATAAAAAAGTGCTAAAAGTGTGCCGTTGATGAAAACGGTTGCGGGCAGGCAATCTGATGTCAACAACGTGTTAAAAAATGAGTGTTGGTTAAATAATGTGTTACTTGATGGTTGATTTATTATCGCGGCCAGGTGGGTAGTCAACAACGTGGTTTGCTCAATAGCTATGATAGTTTTTGGCTTTTTCCACAAGCCGGTAGCTAAGCGAGTGTACATAAGGTAATCTTCGCGCCCAGCGCGTTGGTGGAGAGAACGATGAGCGATTCATTTAATAGTAAAAGCGGCAAAGTCCGCGTGATGTACGTCCGCAGCGATGATGAGGGCGAAAAAGAGAATAAAAACAAGCGTCCGGCTGATAAAGATCGTCGCAGTGAGAGCGGGCGCGGCCAGCGTGAAGGCGTCGGCGCGCGGAATAATCGCGATAAGCCGCAGAACCCGCGCGACAAGAATCCGCGTCATGCCCGTGAGAATCCCCCCCGTGAAAGCGACGGGCGTGAAAAAAGCCCTTGGGGAAACCGTAACGATCGCGGCGGCGAGCGGCCGCGCCGCCCGCGCGGCGATGAAAGCGGCGCTTATGATTCGCCATGGAAAACGGTTTCCCGCGCACCGGGCGAAGGCGATGAGCCGGATCACGGCGGTATCAGCGGTAAAAGCCAGATAGACCCGGCGCAGATTCGCCGTCAGCGTCAGGAAGAAACGCGGGTTTACGGGGAAAATGCCTGTCACGCGCTGTTTAAAAGCCGTCCGGAGGCGATTGTCCGCGCCTGGTTTTTGCAGGAGGTTACGCCGCGTTTTCGCGAAGCGCTGCGCTGGATGGCGGCTAACCGCAAGGCCTACCACGTGGTGGAAGATGACGAGCTGATCAAAGCCTCGGGCACGGAGCATCACGGCGGCGTCTGTTTCCTGATTAAAAAGCGTCAGGGATTGGATGTGCGCGAATACCTGCAAACGGCCGGGGAGCGCGATTGCGTACTGGCATTGGAAGAGATTGGCAATCCGCACAATCTCGGCGGCATTATGCGCAGCTGCGCGCACTTCGGCGTAAACGGCGTAGTGGTGCAGGATGCGGCGGCGCTGGAGTCCGGGGCGGCGGTGCGTACGGCGGAAGGCGGGGCCGAGCATGTTAAAGCCATCAACGCCGATGATTTCCTTTCCGTGCTGGCCGAGTTCCGTAACGCCGGCTATACCATCGTGACCACCTCCAGTCACAAAGGGACGCCACTATCGAAAACCGCCTTCCCGGCCAAGACCGTGATTGTTCTGGGGCAGGAGGGCGACGGCCTGTCGGACAGCGCCTGGCAACAGGGCGACGTCAAGATCTCCATCGACGGCACCGGCCGGGTTGAAAGCCTGAATATTTCAGTGGCGACGGGGATTCTGCTGTCTGAATGGTGGCGGCAGAATAAGGCCTGATCCGCATAAACAAAAAGGTGGCCGCGCCACCTCAAGCCGTTGATAAAGTCCGTTATTAGGGAGAGCGTGGCGAGGGGCCGTAGCGGCGTAAGCCGCCGACAAATTTGCCGGGAGCAAATTTGAACAGCATTTATGCTGGCCCGCAGGGTGGGACACAAGGATGTGTCCCATCATGGCCCCTCGGTACGGTAGGCCAGGGTATCTCAGGCTCACAAGCGACTTTGTCAGCGACCTCAAAAAGGTGGCCGCGCCACCTTTTCTTTTTTCCGCTTAGTGCGCGCCGCCGCCGCCTCCCGAGGTAAACGGCGGGCGGGCAAACCACACCAGCACCAGCAGCAGCAGGAATACCCCCGCCGCCGCCCAGAAAATCTCATTGGCGGAAATAATCAGCCCCTGCGCGGTAATCTCCTGCGCAATATACGCCGACGCCTGTGACTGGCTCATTCCCATCGCCTGTAGCTGCTGATAGGTTTCCTGCGCCAGCGGATTATAGGGCGTCACCGACTCCGTCAGGTGGGCGTGGTGTAATGATTCCCGCTGCGTCCACAGCGTTGTGGTGATGGACGTGCCGATAGAGCCGGCCAATGTGCGGGTAAAATTGGACAGGCTGGACGCCGCCGCCATACGCTCCGGCGGCAGGCCCGAGAGCGTGATGGTGGTCAGCGGCATAAAGAAACAGGCCACGGCAAAACCCTGCACGAACTGCGGCCACGCGGAGGCGCCGAAGTCCATTCCCGGCTCAAAGGTGTAAGCGCGCCAGTAAAAACAGACGGCATACATAATAAAGCTGAAGGTGACCAGTTGGCGCATATCCAGACGCGGCGCGAAGCGACCGATAATCGGCGACAATATCACCGGCATCAGGCCGACGGGCGCGGAAGCCAGTCCCGCCCAGGTTGCGGTGTAGCCGTATACCTCCTGCAATAATTGCGGCAGCAGAACGATGGCGCCGAAATAGAACATGTAGGCCAGGCTGATACATAAACAGCCAATGGTGAAATTGCGGGATTTAAACAGCGACAAATCCACCACCGGGTGGTCGTCGGTCAATTCCCAGACGATTAAAAACGCCAGCGCGATGACGGCCACCACGGTAAGGACGACGATCTCGCTGGAGTTGAACCAGTCCAGCTCCTTGCCCCGGTCAAGCATCATCTGGAGGCTGCCGATGCCGACGATCAGCAATGCCAGGCCAATGGTGTCGATGGGTTTGATTTCCGTCTTGGTTTCCCGCCCGCGCAGCGTCTGCAGGGTGATGACCACCACCGCCATTCCCAGCGGGACGTTGATAAAAAATATCCAGCCCCAGTGGTAGTTATCGCTAATCCATCCCCCCAGAATCGGCCCGCAAATCGGGGCGACCACCACGGTCATCGACCAAAGCGCCAGCGCGATGCTGCGCTTGGCTGGAGGGTAGTTGTTCAGCAGCAGGCTCTGTGACAGCGGGATCAGCGGTCCGGCGACGATCCCCTGCAGCACGCGGGCAAAAATCAGCATCTCCAGACTGGTGGACATGCCGCACAGCCAGGAGGTGAAAGCAAACAGCGCGGTAGACAGCAGGAATAGGCGAACTTCCCCAAAGCGTTTGGCCAGCCAGCCGGTGATGGGAATGGAGATGGCGTTGGCGACCCCGAACGAGGTGATGACCCAGGTGCCCTGCGAGTTGGAGGCGCCCAGATTACCGGCGATGGTCGGAATGGCGACGTTGGCGATGGTGGAGTCCAGCACCTGCATAAACGTTGCCAATGACAGGGCAACGGTCATCCAGGCCAGGCTGGCGCCTTTAAGCGGTTTTCTCTGCACGCTTCTCTCCTGACAGATTAACCGGCATTAGCCTGAATGATGTCGCTAATCATTTTATCGACCGGCGCGAGATCCAGCGCCAGCGCATCGCTTTGATAAGCCGGGGCGCCGCGCGGGGTTTCCGCCAGCGCTTTACCCTCGGTATCGGCGGTATCGACGTTAACCAGCGCCGACAGGCCGATGCGCAACGGATGCTCGGCGATTTGCCGCGGGTCCAGCTCGATGCGAACCGGCAGCCGCTGTACGACTTTTATCCAGTTGCCGGTGGCGTTCTGCGCCGGAAGCAGGGAAAAGGCGCTGCCGGTTCCCATATCCAGCCCCACCACTTTGCCCTGATAAACCACATCGTCGCCGTAGATATCCGCGATAACGGTGGCGGGTTGACCAATGCGCATATTGGCTAACTGCGTCTCTTTAAAGTTGGCGTCAACCCACAGATGATCGGCGGGCACCACGGCCATCAGCGCGGAGGTGGTGGCGATCCTGGCGCCGACCTGAACGCTGCGGCGCGAAACGTAGCCGTTGACCGGACTGACGATTTTTGTCCGCTGCAAGGCCAGCCAGGCGTCGCGCATTTCCGCCGCCGCTTGTTGCACCGACGGCTGCTGCGACAATGGGGTATCCAGGATCATGGCCTGATTAGCCTGATATTGCTGTTTCGCCACTTCCAGCGAGGCTCTGGCGCCGGCTACGGCATCCTGGGCGTGCTGGACTTCTTCACGGCCGATGGCGTTCACATCGCCCAGGGTTTCACGGCGCTTTAAATCACTCAGCGCTTTATTCAGCTCGGTCTGGCGCAGCTCAATATTCGCCTGATACTGTTTGCTGTTAATGATTAACTGATGCGTTTGACGCACGCTGTTGGCCAGCGCCGTCCTGGCTCGGGCAAAAGCCTGCTGGGCATCCGTCGGATCCAATTCCACCAGAACATCGCCCTGTTTAACAAAGTCGGTATTATCGACATTCACACGGGTAACGCTGCCGGTCACCTGCGCCATAACCTGAATCTGATTGCCTGCGACGTAGGCATCATCGGTGCTCTGGTGATGTCTGAGAATCAGGAACCAGTAAATAAACCAGATGCAGCCCAGAACGATAAAAATAAAGGTCAGCAGCGTCAGGATCCGTTTGCGCTGCCTTTTCTTGTTTTTCCGGGCTGGCTGCGGCGCCTGATTTTCCACATTTTCACTCATGGTGTTCTCTCTTCTTATTTCTCTTTTTTGCCTGGCCTGCAAAATAAACGGGCATTTCTGGTGACAAACATTATCGGCCCGATGCAATAAGCATTGGGATATTTCAGGCATAGTGAAGGTAATGTGATTTTTTTATTTTAAAATCAATTGATTAAACATCTTCTCTGGCGTCCATTTCATCCAGACGGGTCAGCAGTTTGCGCATTAACGTTTCAAGCTGTTTTTGCTCATCGACGCTGAGCGTGGACCAGAGGAAATGCAGGCTTTTATGCTGCGGAGGAAGCAGTTGATCCAGGAAGTTCTTGCCCTCTTCGGTCATATGCAAATGCAGGCAACGCCGGTCGCTATTGCTTTCACGTCTTTCTATCCAGCCTCTTTTTTCCAGATCGTCGGCAATGCGGGTGGCGTTGGTGCGTGACGACCCCAGCGCGGCGCTGAGTTCCGAAGGTTGGATACTGTAAGACTCCTGTGATTCCAGAGTGATTAATGCCATGAACAAGGTTTCATTAATATTTTGTTCTTTAAGCATTCTATTTCTGTGTTCCAGTATTTTGCTCTGCATATGCATGCATAAACGCAACAGCAAAACCTCCTGATACGGGAAGTCGGGTTTACGTGAAGCACGCAGGCTGAGCATTTTTTCTATTGGCGTAAACGAACTGTCCATTTTGGTATTAACCTCATTAATCACGGCCAGTATAGTAACGAAAGTTACTACTTGGGTAAACATATTAGGGTAGACAAGCTCACTTATTCTGTGACAGAAGGTAAGCGCCGAGCCGGCGATGGTCCGACAGGGATGGCGGGTCACAAAAAGACTCGCTGCCATAAAGGCTAATATCATGATGTTAGAGAATAACCATACGTGGGGGAATCAGAATAATTTGATTGCGACTCCGTAACAAAATGCGCCAAGCAGGGTAGAAAATACGATACTTCGGCTTTTATAAAAGCCAACCGTCAGCGTGGCGAATCCGACCAGCGTAGGCAGCAGCTTTTCGCCGTGTCTGAGGATATCCGGTACGCTGGAGACGATCAGCAGGGCGCAAATCGAGGCGATGCCGATGCTGTCGAGCAGCAGGGCGGTCCTACCGCGCTGCAAAGAGCCGCAGGCGCGGGAAGAGTCCAGACACAGCGGCAGATAACGGAATAGGTAATTAATCAGGCCGACAAGCAGCCCGATAAGAATAATTTGCGTACTCATAAATGCTCCCGCGTGGCTGAGGCGGGTTGCAAAAGCGCAGCCACACCCCCCCCGCCGATGCCTATCAGAATAGCCGCCGGAATGGATGAAAGCAGCAGACCGAGCAGCGCGCCCCCTAAGGCGCCGATAACCACCAGGCTTTGTCTGCGTTTGAATGACGCCAGCAGGAAACTGAGAAAAAGGGCCGGCAGCATAAAAGAGAGCGCGGCTTCCACCGCCGGGTAATCGTTCAGCGGACCGTTGCCGAACAGGGCGCCGATAACGGTGCCTATGGCCCATGACAGCCATGCGCAAAGCGCGACGCCCAGCATCCAGTTTTCCGACCAGCGGCGGTTATTGCGCGCCAGCCGGGCGATGGCGGCGGCAAAGACTTCGTCCGTCAGACCGAAAGCCCATAGCGCCGTTTTACCGGTGGGAAGCCGCTGCAAAATACGGTGGCGCAATGCCGGTCCGTAGAGTACGTGACGGACATCCATCGCCATCACCGTCAAGGCGGCGACCCATATAGACATGCCGGCGCTGAGCAGTGCGGTGATCACGAACTGGCTGGCGCCGGCATAAATAATGCAGGAAAGAAAAATCCCCTCCAGCGGTGTGAAACCCAGCTTGACGGCATTCATGCCAAAAGCGAAGGCCACCGGCAGATAGCCCACGACAATGGGCAGGCTGTCGAACACCCCTTCGCCGAATGAGGCGGCGGCGCGTGGGGATAAATCGGAAAGCTTCTGCTGGTCTGGTGTATTCACTGTGCGCTCAGGCGTTGATGGTCGGTATGACAACGGGCTGATAACACTACCAAAGCGGCGTTAAAATATCACGCTTTGTCTACGTTGGCCGATGGGGCGCCGGCGCGGTTCAACTGGCGGAGGGAAAAAGAAAGGCGGTCTAAGCCGCCTTCGGACTGATGATAAGTTCGGTACTTTTGCCATTAATGATCCCCTCCCGGCCTCCCGGGTTTAAACACACAGCGAATGGGAGGGGCAGCGCACGAAGGTCGGCGCGTAACGCTTATTTAGCCGCCTCGGCCGCGGTTTTCACCCAACCGTCAAACAACTGCTGGTGAGCCCTGATCCAGCCGTCGGCGTGGCGTTCGATATCCTGCTGAGAGCCTTCACCGTTATGCATACGCAGGTTTTGCGCATTAATATCGGCCAGCGGCAGCTTCATGATGGAAAACAGCTTGGCCGCGGCGGGATTTTTCTCCGCCCAGGCTTTGTTAGCGGCAATTCGCTGGTTATTGACCGGGAAGCCGTAGTCGGCACCGTTGGGTAACTTGGTGCTGATGCCTTGCTGTGTGCCCGGCTGGGATGAGAAGGGCACCTGCAGCCATACCACGTCACGGCCGGGAACCAGCACATCGCTGACCCAATACGGCGTCCAGGTATAATAAAGAATGGGGTTGCCTTCTTTATAGCGCGTGATGGTATCGGCGATCATGGCGGCGTAATTCCCCTGATTGTGATCGACCGTCTTGCTCAGGTCATAGGCCTGCAGATGGTGGTTAATCATCGCCTCACATCCCCAGCCCGGGTTGCAGCCGGTCAGATCGGCTTTACCGTCGCCGTTGGTATCAAACAGTTTTGCTATTTGGGGATCTTTCAACTGGGCGACGTTGGTGATCTTGTATTGATCGGCGGTCTTTTTATCGATCAGATAACCCTGAGCCGCGCCGGAAATGTAAACGCCCTGGCGATAGAATTTGGCGTCACCGCCCGCGGCCTGATATTGGTCCGCCTGCAGCGGATCCCAGTTGACGGCGATAAAGGTCGCGTCGCCCGCCGCGACGGAGGCGTAAGCCACGTTATAATCCACTTCACGGGTCGGCTGTACGTCGTAACCCAGTTTCTCCAGCGCTTTGTTGACCAGCAGCGTCTGGAAGGTTTCTTCGGAAATGGTGCTCTGCACCGGTATCACCTGAATACCTTTGCCGGGCAGTTCGGTATCGGCGGCGAAAAGCGGCGCACTCAGCAGCGTGGTGGTCAGGGCGGCGGCCCAGATTTTTGTCTTGGTCATAGTTATTTCCTCTGTTAGTCGCGCAGGTTTTATCATATCGATCTAATCGTCGATGGTTCCGTTGCCCGGTCAGGGCCGGGCAACGGACGCATGGCGGTTATTTTTTGATGAAAGGGCGGGCCACCAGGCCGATGGGGCCGGTGGTATACCAGCTCTTATTGCCTTTGCTGCGTCTGTCGCGACCCAACGATTGGGTCAGACGGTCAAGGATAATGGCCAGAATAACGATACCCACGCCGCCGACGGCCGCCAGGCCCATATCCAGGCGCCCGATGCCGCGCAGCACCATTTGGCCTAAACCGCCCACGGCGATCATTGAAGCGATAACCACCATCGACAGCGCCAGCATCAACGTCTGGTTCACGCCGGCCATAATGGTCGGCATCGCCAGCGGCAACTGAACTTTAAACAGCATCTGCCGGGGGCTGGCGCCGAAGGATTCGGCGGCCTCGATCAGATCTTCCGGCACCTGACGGATGCCCAGAATGGTCAGGCGAATAATCGGCGGCAGGGCAAAGATGATGGTGACCACCACCCCCGGCACATTACCGATCCCGAACAGCATGACGATCGGCACCAGATAGACAAAGGCCGGGGTGGTCTGCATCGCATCCAGCAATGGCCGGATGACTTTGGCCGCTCGCTCGCTGCGCGCCAGCCAGATCCCCATCGGCAGCCCGATCAGCACGCAGAAGAACAGGGCGGTCAGCACCAGCGCCAGGGTGACCATCGCCTGCGACCATGCGCCGATGGCGCCGATGGCAATCAGTGAAATCAGCGTGGCGACGCCCATGCCGAGACTGGACATCTGCCAGGCGATAAGCGAGAACACCAGAATGGCGATCGGCGCGGGCATCCCGAGCAGAAACTGTTGAAAGCCGCTGAGAATGAAATCGACTGGGACGCGAATGCCCTGAAACAGCGGTCGGAAATTCACCACCACCCAGTCGATGCCGTTGGTTACCCAGTGGTCCAGCGGAATCAGCGTATCTTTGAACGGATCGAGCAGGCTGAAATGTTCAGGCTCGGTCGGCGGGGCGCTGCTCAGCCAGTCGCTGCCGGACGGGGCCGCATCGGAGGGCGCGTTGTTCCAGGCATCCGCGCCGTTGGCGGGGGCATCCTGAGACGTGGACCAGGGATCGCTTTGCCCGCCGGCGTCGGGGGCCGGGGCGTTCTCCGCCGCTGGCGTATCCTGCTGGGTGGTTGCCGCCCAGGGATCGTTCTGCGCCGCGTTTTCCTGCTGGTTAGCGGCCTGATCGGCGCCTGGCTGCGGCGCGTTACTGTTTTCCCATGAATCGGGCGTTGATTTACTCATTGGTCGCTCCCTCCTTATCCAGCGCCTGTAGCAGCATTCCCTTGGAAATGATACCGATGTACTCATTGTTTTCACCGACCACAGGGACGGCGCATGGTGCTTGCGCCACCTGGGAGATCAGTTCGTTGAGCGACATATCTGCGGGCACGGGAGCCGGATCGGATAACAGCGCGTGTTCCAGAGGCTGTTGCTCCTTCAGGGCCTGTTTCAGTGAATCGATAGAGACGACGCCGATGTATTTCTGGCCGCGTTCCAGCACGTAGCCGTAATCGCGATCTTCGTCCTGTAGGATTTTCAGCGCCGAGCGCGGTCCGACGCCGGGCGTTTTGCGGATAAGCGTCACCGGACGGCGGCGGGCGATATCCTTGGCGCTGAATACGTGGCTGATGTCCACGCCGCGGAAGAAGGTGCGCACATAGTCATTGGCCGGGTTGTTGAGAATTTCGTCCGGGGTGCCGACCTGAATGACTTCGCCGCCGTGCATAATGGCGATGCGATCGCCGATACGCATGGCTTCATCCAAATCGTGCGAGATAAAGACGATGGTACGCTGGTTGCGCGATTGCAGCTTGATCAGCTCGTCCTGCATTTCGGCGCGGATCAGCGGGTCGAGCGCGGAGAAGGCTTCGTCCATCAGCAGGATGTCGGGGTCGTTGGCCAACGCCCGCGCCAGCCCGACGCGCTGCCGCATCCCGCCGGACAGTTCATCCGGGTAGGAGGTGGCGTAAGCTTCCAGGCCGACCTGTTGCAGGGCGTTCAGCGCTTTCTGCTCGCGTTCTTCTTTCGCGATCCCCGCCAACTCCATACCGAATGCGGTGTTGTTGAGGATATTCAGATGCGGCATCAGCGCAAACGACTGAAACACCATACTGATTTTCTTACGCCGCACGTCGCGCAGCGCCGAGTCGGATATTTGGGCGATATCTTCGCCATCAATCAGAACCTGACCGCGGGTCGGTTCTATCAGACGATTGAGAAGGCGTACCATGGTTGATTTGCCGGAACCGGATAATCCCATGATGACAAATATCTCGCCTTCTTCAATGGCCAGATTGGCATCTTTCACACCGAGCGTCAGACCCGTTTTTTCAAAAATCTGGTCCTTGCTTAAACCCTTATCAATCAGTTTAAATGCCCGGTTAGGATGCTCGCCAAATATCTTATAAAGATGCTTTACTTCAAGTTTAATTGCCATGAAATTATTGTTTTCCTATGGTCATTTATAATTCTATAGCGCTGTCCTGGTAATGATTAAACGCCCTATACCCTACCATAATGAAATTCTGAGACAACCCCCCATGCTCTGAATCTGTCGTAACCCTTACATAATAAATAGTGCGATTTTAATACTATCATTTTCATATAATTGGATAAGGGGATGGATTTTAATATTGACGAATTTCCCACCTATATCATTTAAAACAATTGGTTATGTGACCTGTTTTTGCGGTGCTTATCCGTATGAAATAAGCATTTTTCTTCGGCCGTCAATTGCCGATTATTGTTTGTTTTATCAATAAACTACGGGGCGATATAATGTGCCGGTCGGGCAGCGGGGACGGGACGATTTGCGCCCAATATAATTTAGGGGGATCGTCGCTATTGCGATAATTATTGCAAAAATAGATGTGGTGATTTTCTTGCGTAATTTGATATATGACGCAGGGACAATGCTGGAGAATATTGCCCGCCGCGCTAGTGTGATTCAGTTAACATTATTCCCCCGCCGCGCAGGGGGATTTTTTACCCATTACGGCGTGGAGGGGGGAATATCTCCCGTCATTGGCCTACTCGCTCATCAGGCTGACGTGCGCGGCGACGATGCGCCACCCCTCAGGCAGTTTCACCCAGGTTTGCATCTGGCGGCCGATTTTAGCGCTGCCCTCGCGGCGGAATTCCGTACTGGCCACCGCCATGTCGTCGCCGTAAGTGGTGATCACCGTATTTTGCAGTTTTCGCTCCAGTCCGGCGGACGGACGCGCAAGACGGAACGCACGGATTTCATCGATGCCGTAAAGGTTTTCACTTGCCCCATAGCGAATGGTGTGGCCGTGGGACCAGAACAGTTCATCCAGTATCTCGATATCGTTAGTCGTCAAGGCTTTTTCATAGCGGTAAAAGGCGGCGCTCACCTCGGCCAGTACGCTGGGATGGTTAATGTCATCAAGTTTCATCGGAACGGCTCCTGAGAAGAACTGCGTTTAACAAAATTAAAAGCCCGCGGCGCTGCCGTTGCTGCGGGGATCGAACGCCCCTTCCAGCATGCCGTTGGTATGGCGGACGATGGCGCCCGCATGGCCGACGGTTTCGCTAAAACCGCTTAACAACTCGACGTCATGACCCAATGCCCGCAGCGCGTCGACGGTGGCGGGCTTAAAGCGATCTTCAAGCTTCAGGGTATCGGATGATTGACCCCAGGTGCGGCCCAGCAGCCAGCGCGGTGCGGTGATCGCCTGCTGCAGCGGTAATCCCTGAAGCACATGGCGGATAAAAAGCGCGGCCTGCGTCTGGGGTTGGCCGTCGCCGCCCATCGATCCATAGACCATGGTGCGGCCGTCAGACAGCCTTGCCGCCGCCGGATTTAAGGTATGGAACGGCTGTTTGCCGGGTTCCAGCGCCAGCAGATGGTCGGGGTCAAGGCTGAAAGCGGCGCCGCGATTCTGCCATAGCACCCCGGTTCCCGGCAGTACCACGCCGCTGCCGAATTCGTGGTAGATGCTCTGAATAAAAGAGACGCAAAGCCCGCTGCTGTCGCATACCCCCATCCAGACCGTATCGCCGGGGTCTTTGCCTGCGTTCCACGGCGCGGCGCGGCGGGTATCGATCCGGTGCGCCATAATGCCGAGCTTGTCGGGCGCCAGCAGCGCCTGAACGTCCTGGGTCATCATTCTGGGGTCGGTGATAAACCGGTCGCGCAGGCCGAAAGCCAGCTTGGTGGCTTCGACAATGCGGTGCACGGTCTGGCTGTCGCTTAAATCCGCCATGGCGAGGTGGTCGGTCAGGCCGAGGATGGCTAGTGAAACCAGCCCCTGCGTCGGCGGCGCGAGGTTATAAATATCGCCTTTGCTGTGCTGCAGGCGCAGCGGCGTAGTGCGTCTGGCGCGGTAGTTCGCCAAATCATCAATAGTCAGCGGCATGCCGGCCAGCGTCATTTGCTGCGCGAAACGCTCCGCCAGCGAACCGCGGTAAAAGCCGTCCAGTCCCTCCAGCGTCAGCAGCGTCAACGTATCGGCCAGATCGGGCTGGGTGAAGCGGCTGCCGGCGCGGGGAATGGCGCCCTGCGGCATAAAAACCCGGCTGAACTCCCGCAGGGCGGCCAGTTCGTGATAGTGCTGGGTCAGCGCATCCTCCTGCGACTGCGTGACGGGAATGCCGTCGGCCGCATAGCGGATGGCGTCGGAGAGTAAACGGGCGACGGGCAGCGCCGTGTCCCCCAGCTCCTGAGAGAATTTCAGCGCTTCCTGCCAGCCGCCCACCGTGCCGGCGACGGTGAGCGCGGCCTTGGGGCCGCGATGCGGGATGCGGGTTTCTCCCTGATAAAAGTCGCGGCTGGCAAGACTGCCCGCCGCGCCGCTGGCGTCGATGGCGATCGGCTCGCCCTGAGGCGGCAGGATTAACCAGAATCCGTCGCCGCCGAGTCCGTTCATATGGGGATAAACCACCGCGATGGTGGCCGCCGCCGCCACCATCGCTTCAATGGCATTGCCCCCTTCGCGCAAAATGGTCTGTGCGCTGGCGCTGGCCAAATGATGTGGCGTCACCGCCATGCCCAGTGGCGCGCTATTGCTTTGCATCATGCCGTGGTTCCTTTTTTTTGTCCGGCGGTTGGGGAAGTCAACTTACCCTGGTGTTAAGCAAACGCCGTTCCAGTTTTGTCGGCTGTTTAATCATCGTCGGCTTGTGTTATGTTGCGATGAAATAAACTGAAACGAAAGTTACAGCCGATAGGTGAATAGCGTCATGAAGCAGATTGATGAACGGTTAAGGCATCGCTACAGCGAACTTTCCCCACAGGAACAGCGAGTTGCGGATTTTATCTTCGATCATATCGATGATCTGATCGGCTATAACAGCGCCGAGCTGGCGCGGCTTAGCGGCGTATCCAAGGCCACGGTCAGCCGCTTGTTCAAGCGCCTCGGCTACGCCAGCTATCGCGCCATGCGCGAGGAGTTGCGCACGCTGCGCCAGAGCGGGATGCCGCTGACGGATCACCGTGACGCGGTGCAGGGCAATACCCTGCTGGCGCGCCATTACAAGCAGGAAATGGCGAATCTGACCCAGTGGATCAATCAGATCGATCCGGCGTGTTTCGGGGCGGTTATCGCCGCCATGATGCAGGCGCGGCGCCTGTGCATCGTCGGCCTGCGCAACAGCTATCCGGTGGCGCTGCATCTGCGCCAGCAACTGGTACAGATCCGCCAGCAGGTGATGCTGCTGGTTCAGCCGGGGCAAACGCTGTCGGAGGAACTGGTGGATGTGAATGAGCAGGATGTGGTGGTAGTGGTGGCCTTCCGCCGCCGCTCCCGGATTATCCAACCGTTACTGGCGGAGCTGCACGCCAGGCGGATCCCGGTACTGTTGTTGTGCGAACCGCAGGCGCACGCCTTGCCGTCATTGGCGACCTGGTCGCTGTGCGCGCCCCTGGACAGCGTTTCCGCCTTTGACAGCTACGCCTCCGCCATGAGCCTGGTCAATCTGCTCAGCAACGCTTTGCTGCATGAAATGCTGCGCGACGGCCGCCAGCGCATTCATCATATTGCCGCTCTTTATAGCGAACTGGACGAATTGGAACAGCGATAGTGGGGCGCGAAAATGGTGCTGGTGCACCAATTTGGTTCAACCTCGTTGCGTTTTTGCCCGTCGGGCGGGCCTGAATGGCAGCGGTTTACTTCATCTCCCGCCGTTCACCAATGCTGGCATGCTCCTTGCTTGGGCTTGCAACGATAGTTTCAATATTTGCTTTTAAGGAATCTTTCGTTTCAAAATAATTTAATCGGGGGCAGATACGATGTTGATCAAAAAGCTGGGCATTAAAAAATGTTTGCTGGCGATAGCCGGCGCCGCGCTGTTACTGACACAGGCCGGCGGCGTGATGGCCGACCAGCTACAGGATATCGAGAAGCGCGGCGTGCTGCGCGTGGCGGTGCCGCAGGATTTCCCGCCGTTTGGATCGGTGGGGACGGATTTACAGCCGCAGGGTTATGACATCGATATTGCGCGCTATCTGGCGCAGGAGATGAAACTGAAGTTGCAGCTGGTGCCGGTCACCAGCGCCAACCGCGTACCCTATCTGCAAACCAATAAAGTGGATCTGGTGATTTCCAGCCTGGGTAAAAACGCCGAGCGCGAAAAAGTGATCGACTTCAGCCGCGCCTACGCGCCGTTCTTCCTCGGCGTGTTTGGCCCGCAGGCCGGCGAGGTCAGCGCGCCGGAGGGGCTGCAGGACAAGAGCGTCGGGGTAACGCGCGGGGCGGTGGAAGATATGGTGCTGACGGAGATTGCGCCGAAAGAGGCGCGGATTAAACGTTACGAAGATAACAACACCACGCTGTCCGCTTATCTCTCCGGCCAGGTGGAATACATCGCCACCGGCAACCTGGTGGTGGCGGCCATCGCCGCGCAGAATCCGACCAAAGCGCCAGTGGCGAAATTTATGCTGAAAGATTCGCCGTGCTACATCGGTCTGAAAAAAAATGAGCCGGCGTTAAAAGCCAAAGTGGACGCGTTAATCGACAAGGCGTTGCAAGACAACACCCTTAACGCCCTGTCGGAAAAATGGCTGAAAGCGCCGCTGCCTGACAGCATCAAGGCATAACGGGGACCGGCGATGACCTATCAGCTTGATTTTACCGCCCTGTTACCGTTCTGGCCTGAGCTGTTGGCGGGCTTATGGGTCACCATTGAGCTGACGGCGCTGGCAACCATCGGCGGCATCGCCATCGGTATCTGCGGCGCCGCCTTGCGCAGCGGAAAACCCTCGCTGCCGGGACGGCTGTGGGGCCTCTATGTGGAAGCGATCCGTAATACGCCCTTTGTGGTGCAGCTGTTTTTTATCGTCTTCGGCCTGCCCAGTCTGGGGTGGAAACTCACCGCCGGGCAGGCGGCGCTGCTGGCGATGCTGATCAATCTGGGCGCCTATAGCACGGAAATTATCCGCGCGGGCATTCAGGTGACGCCGAAAGGTCAGTGGGAAGCGGCGAGAGTACTGGGCTTGTCGCGCTGGCAGACGTTTTTCCGGGTGATTCTGCCGCCGTCGCTACAGCGGATTTACCCGGCGCTGGTCAGCCAGTGCATTATCGTGATGCTGGGATCGTCGGTGGTATCGCAGGTTTCCTATGAGGAGCTGACCTTTGCCGCCAACCTGATCCAGTCGCGTACTTTTCTGAGTTTCGAGGTGTATCTGGCGACCACGCTGTGCTATCTGGCGCTGTCGGTCCTGATGCGTCAACTGTTGCTGCTGGCGGGCCGGCGCTTTCTGGGGAGTCAGCCGTCATGATGACCTTTACCGACTGGGACATCGTCCGCAACCTGCTGCTGGCGGCGCGCTGGACTTTGCTGCTGTCGCTGACGGCGTTTATCGGCGGCGCGGTGGTGACGCTGCCGTTGATGCTGTTGCGGCTGACCAAACGCAAATGGCCGACGCGCGCTATCCGTCTCTATTCCGAGCTGTTTCAGGGCACGCCGCTGCTGATGCAGCTATTCCTCGCCTTTTTCGGTCTGGCGCTGTTCGGCATCGACGTCAGCCCCTGGACGGCGGCGGCGCTGGCGCTGACGCTATTTACCAGCGCGTTTCTGGTGGATATCTGGTGCGGCAGCGTCGAGGCGTTGCCCAAAGGGCAGTGGGAGGCGTCGCGCTGCCTGGGGCTGAACTTCGGGCAAACGCTCTACCGGGTGATTGCGCCGCAGGCGATGCGTATCGCCATCGCGCCGACGGTAGGCTTTTCCGTGCAGGTGATCAAGGGCACGGCGCTGGCGTCGATTATCGGTTTTGTCGAACTGACCAAGGCGGGAACCATGCTGAACAACGTCACCTATCAGCCGTTCAAGGTCTTCGGCCTGGTGGCGCTGGGCTATTTCCTGATGTGCTATCCGCTTTCCTATTACAGCCGTTATCTGGAGAAGAAATTCAATGCCGCTCATCACCATTAATCAGGTGCAGAAATATTACGGCCGCAACCATGTGCTGAAAGGCGTGGATCTGGATATTGAAATGGGCGAAGTCATTTCGATTATCGGGCGCAGCGGTTCCGGCAAAAGCACCCTGCTACGCTGTATCAACGGCCTGGAAGGGTATCAGGAAGGGAGCATTAAGCTGGGCGGCATGACGGTGACCGACCGCGACTCGCAGGCGCGCGAAATCAGCCGTTCCGTGGGGATGGTGTTCCAGAATTTTAACCTGTTTCCCCATATGACCGCGCTGGAGAACGTGATGCTGGCGCCGCGCCGGGTGCTGGGAAAAAGCGCCGCCGAATGCCGCGCGCTGGGGGAACAGGTGCTGAACAAGGTGGGGCTGGGGGAGCGCATCGACTATTACCCCGCCAGCCTGTCGGGCGGTCAGCAGCAGCGCGTGGCCATTGCGCGGGCGCTGGCGATGAACCCGAAAGTGTTGCTGTGCGATGAAATTACCTCGGCGCTGGATCCGGAACTGGTGGGCGAAGTGCTGAAAGTGCTGGAACAGCTTGCCGCCGAAGGCATGACGCTGATTCTGGTGACGCATGAGATGAACTTTGCCCGGGAAGTGGGCGATCGGGTGGTGTTTATGCATCAGGGCAAGGTGTGGGAGCAGGGCGACAGCAAAACGCTGTTCGCCAACCCGCAGACCGCGGAGCTGAAGCAGTTTATCGCCTCGGTGCGCGGGCTGGCGGAAGCGTAATACCTTATGCCCGATGAAAAAAGTAGTTCGATGAAACAAAAGTTTGGAGCAAACCATAATGAATAACGAGCTGTTTGCGCAGATCAATCCTCCCCATCGCCTGCTGATGGGGCCGGGACCAATCAATGCCGATCCGCGGGTGCTGCGGGCGATGGCCAGTCAACTTGTCGGTCAGTACGACCCGGCGATGACCGACTATATGAATCAGGTGATGGAACTGTACCGCCGGCTGTTTCGTAGCGAAAATCGCTGGACGATGCTGGTGGACGGCACGTCGCGGGCCGGGATAGAGGCGATTCTGCTGTCGGCCATTCGCCCCGGCGACAAAGTGCTGGTGCCGGTGTTCGGCCGCTTTGGCCATCTGCTGTGCGAAATCGCCCGCCGTTGCCGCGCCGAAGTGCATACCATCGAGGCGCCGTGGGGTGAGGTGTTCACCCCGGATCGCATCGAAGACGCCATCAAAACCGTGCGTCCCCGGTTGCTGCTGACGGTGCAGGGCGATACCTCGACCACCATGCTGCAACCGCTGGAAGAACTGGGCGATATTTGCCGCCGTCACGGCGTGCTGTTTTATACCGATGCCACCGCTTCTTTCGGCGGCAACGCGCTGGAAACCGATCGCTGGGGATTGGATGCGGTTTCCGCCGGGCTGCAAAAATGCCTGGGCGGACCGTCCGGCAGTTCTCCCGTCACCCTGAGCCTGCAGATGGAGGAGACGATCCGCCGGCGCAAATGCGTCGAGCAGGGGATCCGTACCGACGCCCATCGGGACGGCGAGGACGAAATGATCTACTCCAACTATTTTGATCTCGGCATGGTGATGGACTACTGGGGGCCGGAGCGTCTCAACCATCACACGGAAGCCACAAGCATGCTGTTCGCGGCCCGCGAATGCGCGCGGATCATTCTGGAAGAGGGGCTGGATCGCTGTATCGCCCGCCATGCGTTACAAGGGGCGGCGCTGGTGGCCGGTATTCAGGCGATGGGGCTCGGCACTTTCGGCGATCTCGACCACCGGATGAACAACGTGCTGGGGGTGGTGATCCCGCAGGGGATCCACGGCGAGCAGGTGCGTAAAATGCTGCTGGAGGATTTCGCCATTGAGATCGGCACTTCATTCGGGCCGCTGCAGGGAAAGATCTGGCGCATCGGCACCATGGGCTATAACGCCCGCAAAGACTGCGTGATGCAGACGCTGAGCGCGCTGGAAGCGGTGCTGAATCGGCTGGGGTTCCGCTCGACGCAGGGGGCGGCGTTGCAGGCCGCGTGGGATTGCTACGCCGCCGATGAGGAATCTTCATGAGTTATGCCCCGATGTCGGCGTCCGCCGCGCTCGCCGCCGCCGGGCAGGTGATGGCCCGCTGCGACGCGCTGGCGGAAATCAGTGAAACCGCCGGGCAGCTCACCCGGGTATACCTGTCGCCGCAACACCTGCGTGCCAATGCGCTGGTGGGCGAATGGATGCGTGAAGCCGGGATGCGGGTCTGGCAGGACAGCGTCGGCAATATCTGCGGGCGCTATGAAGGCCGGCGGCCGGGCGCGCCGGCGTTGTTATTGGGTTCGCATCTGGATACGGTGCGCAATGCCGGACGCTATGACGGTATGCTGGGCGTATTGACGGCGATTGAGACGGTACGCGCTCTGCACCGGCGGGCCATTCGCCTGCCGGTCGCCCTGGAGATCGTCGGGTTCGGCGATGAAGAGGGCACCCGCTTCGGCATTACCCTGCTGGGCAGCCGCGGGCTGACCGGCACCTGGCCGGCGGAGTGGCTGAGCCGTCAGGACGCGCAGGGCATCACGGTGGAGCAGGCGTTGCGAAACGCCGGGCTGGATCCGCAGGCGATTGCCCGGGCGGCGCGTCCGGCCGGCGATATTACGGCCTACCTTGAGCTGCATATCGAGCAGGGCCCCTGCCTGGAACAGCAGGATCTGGCGCTGGGGGTGGTCACGGCCATCAACGGGGCGCGGCGGCTGAACTGCGCCTTTCACGGCGTGGCGGGACACGCCGGCACGGTGCCGATGACGCAGCGTCAGGATGCGCTGGCGGCGGCGGCGCACTGGATGGTGCGGGCGGAGCGCCTGACGCGGGAGAGCGACCCCTATCTGGTCGCCACCTTCGGCACCCTGCAGTGTTTGCCGGGGGCCGCCAACGTTATTCCCGGCGAGGTGCGCTTGACGCTGGATATCCGCGGTCCGGACGATACGGCGCTGGATGCATTGCTGCACAAGCTGCTGGCGCTGGGAGATGAGATTGGCGACGCGCGCGGCTGCCGGTTTGGCGCCGAAGAGTATTACCGAATTGCGGCCACCCGCTGCGATGCGGCTTTGCAGCAGCGGTTGAGCCGGGCGGTAACGCAGGTTCAGGGGCGCGCGCCGCTGTTGCCGAGCGGCGCGGGGCATGACGCGATAGCCATTGCCGAACGCTGGCCGGTCGCCATGCTGTTCGTTCGCTGCCGGGGGGGCATCAGCCATCATCCCGACGAGTCGGTAAGCACGGCGGACGTGGCGCAGGCGCTGAGAGCGCTGGAGGCGGTGATACTCGGCTATCGGGATGAGGTGCCCGCCGCCGGTATTGCCGGATGATAACGTAGCCGCGGCGGAGGGAGTGCCGGTGAAAAGGCGGGGGGCGGCCGCCTTTTCACGTATCGCTCGCCGCCGTCATCGACGAAAAATCCCCCTTCCCCGTCAAGCGGCGCGTATTTTAAGACGGTCATCATGATTTTCTCGCCGCCTTGCCGCCGGCGTTTTACAGCGAAAAGCGGTCGGCGTCGCGCCATGCCGGGAAAGCTTCGCGGTAGCTTTGCAGGGTCTCCAGCGACAGCTCCGCATCCAGCCGGGCGGCTTGATTCGGCGGCGCGGAAGTCAGAATTTCCCCCTGCGCGTTGACGATCAGGCTGTCGCCGCGATAGCTGTGGCCGTTGCCGTCGGTGCCCACGCGGTTACAGCCGGCAACGTACGCCTGATTCTCTATCGCCCGCGCCGCCAGTAATGTCTGCCAGTGCGCCGCGCGCGGCGCCGGCCAGTTGGCCACATACAGCAGCAGATCGTAATCCTGCCGGTTGCGCGACCACACCGGGAAGCGCAGGTCATAACAAATCAGCGGGCAAATCCGCCAGCCGCGCCACTCGATAATGGTCCGCTCCGCGCCCGCCTGGTAGTGATGGTGCTCATCGGCCATACGAAACAGGTGGCGTTTGTCATAATGGTAAACGTCGCCGTGGGGCGAAACCAGCAGGAAGCGGTTTACCGCGCCCTTGGGCGTCCGTACCGCAATGCTGCCGCCGACCAGCGCGTTATTGCGTTGCGCCCACTGATGCAGCCACTTTTCCACCACCGACAGCTCCACGCCGCTCTTCGCCGCCTCCATCGAAAAACCGCTGGTAAACATCTCCGGCAGCACGATCACATCGCGACCGGTAATCTCCGCCAGCAGCGTATCAAAGTGCTTCAGGTTGGCCTCGGCGTCCTGCCAGGTGAGGGGTTGTTGCAATAGGGTGATTTTTAAAGTCGACATAAGCGCTCCGCCGCCGCATCCAGAGTGGGTTCCTGTTTCGCAAAGCATAGCCGAATCAGCGTGTGCCGGAACGGCTCGGCGCAGAATACCGACAGCGGGATCGCCGCCACGCCTATGTCTTCGGTCAGCCAGCGGCAGAAGCTGACGTCATCCCGATCGGAAATGGCGCGGTAATCCGCCAGCAGGAAGTAGGTGCCTTCGCAGGGCAACAGCTCAAACCGGCTCTGCGCCAGCGCATTGACGAAACGATCGCGGCGGGCGCGGTAAAAGTCGGGCAGGGTGCGCCAGTGTTCGGGGTGCTCGCGCAGCATATCCGCAATGGCGAACTGGGCCGGCGTATTGACGGAGAAGGTCAGATACTGATGGATTTTGCGTACTTCGGCGCTCAGCGCGGCGGGGGCCACACAGTAACCGACTTTCCAGCCGGTCATATGAAAGGTTTTGCCGAATGAGGAAACGGCGATGGCCCGCTGACGCAGCGACGGATGGGCCAGCACGCCGGCGTGTCCCTCTGCGGCGAAGCAGATATGCTCATACACTTCGTCGCTCAGCACGTAGATTTCGTGCGCGGCGATGGCCTGCCACAGCTGCTGAAAATCCTCCCGCCGCCATACGGTGCCGGAAGGGTTGTGCGGCGTGTTGAGGATCACCAGGCGGGTGCGTTCGCTGACCAGCGTGGAGAACTCGGCCCAGTCGACGTGAAAGGCCGGGGGCTGCAACGCCAGGCGTTTCAGTACGCCGCCGGCCAGCTCCACCGCCGGGGCGTAGCTGTCGTAGCTGGGATCGAAACAGACGACTTCATCGCCGGGGCGAACCAGGGCGGTGATGGCGGCAAACAGCGCTTCGGTGGCGCCGGCGGTGACGGTGACTTCGCTATCGGCGTCCGGCCGCCAGCCGTAAAGCTCGGCGGTTTTCTCGGCGATGACGGCGCGCAGCGGGGCGACGCCGGTCATCGGCGCATACTGATTGGCGCCCTGACCGACGTGGTACGCCAGGCGCTGCTGCAAATAGTCGGGACCATCGAAGTCCGGGAAGCCCTGCGATAGATTGATGGCCTTATACTGCAAAGCCAGCATGCTCATCTGGGTAAAAATGGTGGTGCCGAGGGAGGGCAGTTTACTTTCGGGAATAAGGGCGGCGCTCATGACTGGTAAGGACTCCTGCAAGCCTGTATTGTCTGCCAATATATCACGATGTTAGTATTTGGCAATCAAGCCGCTTGGACGTATAAACGGCTAAATTCCTTTAAATGCTAACTCATAACTAAAGGTACTAAGTACCTATAAAACGGGAAGTATCAATGACAGAAAACCTGCAACGTGCGGCGCTGCTTGCCGCCTGTCACTGGATAGGGCAGAAGGGCTGGTGTCCGGCGACCGGCGGCAATATGTCGGTACGCCTGGATGAGCGGCAGTGCCTGATTACCGAATCGGGCAAGGATAAAGGCAGCTTACAGGCGGAGGATTTCCTGCTGGTGGACATCGCCACCAACCATGTGCCCAGCGGGCGCACGCCTTCCGCGGAAACCGGGCTGCATACCCTGCTGTACCGCACTTACCCGCAGACGGGGGCGGTGCTGCATACCCACTCGGTCAATGCGACCGTGCTCTCCAGGGCGATCGCCGGCGCGGAGCTGGTGCTGCACGGCTATGAAATGCAGAAGTCGCTGGCGGGACAGAAAAGCCATCTGGATGCCGTGGCGATCCCCATCTTCGATAACGATCAGGATATTGCGGCGCTGGCGCGGAAAGTGGCGGCCCACGCGGAGCAAACGCCGCTACGCTACGGCTTTCTGGTGCGCGGCCACGGCCTTTATTGCTGGGGCGACGGCGTGCAAGAGGCGCGACGCCATCTTGAAGGGCTGGAGTTCTTGTTTCAGTGCGAACTACAGCGTCTGCTGCTGGAGGCCAAATGAGCCACAACCGCGTGATTAAGGCGATAGTGACGGACATTGAAGGCACCACCAGCGATATCCGTTTTGTCCACGACCGGCTGTTTCCCTATGCCCGCGAGCGGCTGGCGGCAACGGTGCGCCGGCAGGGCGACGATGAGGAGATTGCGCATGCGTTGACGCTGCTGCGCCAGGAGCTGGACGCGCCGGAGGCGGACGACGACGCGTTGATTTCGGCGTTGCACCGCTTTATGGACCAGGACCGCAAATCAACGGCGCTCAAACTGTTGCAGGGCATTATCTGGCGCAGCGGTTATCACAACGGCGATTTTCGCGGTCATATTTACCCAGAGGTGGCGCAGCAGCTGGCTGACTGGCAGCGCCGGGGCATCCGGCTGTATGTCTATTCATCGGGATCGGTGGAGGCGCAGCAACTGCTGTTTGGCTACAGCGAGGCGGGCGATCTGCGCCCGCTGTTCAGCGACTATTTTGATACCCGCGTCGGCGCCAAGCGAGAAGCGGCGTCCTACCGCGCCATCGCCCAATCCATCGGTTTGCCCGCCGGAGAACTGTTGTTCCTGTCGGATATCCGCCAGGAGCTGGATGCCGCGCAGCAGGCCGGGTGGCACACCTGTCAGCTGATCCGCGGTGATGCTGATGATTTGAGCCGTCACCGCCAGGTGGCACGTTTTGACCAGATCGATTTAGAGGAGTATTCCCAATGAGCGCACTGACCATCTTTAGCGATAGCGACGCCAGCCAACCGATTTGGCAAAGCCAGGACGCGCAGGCCATCCGTCAGCAGTTGGACGATATCGACGTGCGGTTTGAACGCTGGCAGGCGACGCAGCCGTTAAGCGCCAATCCCTCCTCCGAGGAGGTGCTGGCGGCTTATAAGCACGACATCGACCGGCTGGTGGCGGAAAAAGGCTACCAGTCGGTCGACGTCATCAGCATTCGCGCGGACAATCCGCAGCGCGCGGAGCTGCGCGCCAAGTTTCTCTCCGAGCATACGCATAACGAGGATGAGGTGCGTTTCTTCGTTGAGGGCGCCGGCTTGTTCTGCCTGCATCTGCAAGGAAAGATTTTCCAGATCCTGTGCGAGAAAAACGATCTGCTCTCCGTTCCCGCCGGCACCGCGCACTGGTTTGATATGGGGCCGGAGCCGCATTTCACCGCCATCCGCCTGTTCGACAACCCGGAAGGCTGGATCGCGCATTTCACCGGCGACAAGATTGCCGATGCGTATCCGAAGCTGGCGGAATAAGCGGCATAAAGAGTGATATATAAGAACGGAGGCGAGTCCCATGACCTCGCTCTCCATTCTTGGAATTCTGAAAGCGCCAATCCACAGCGGTTTAATCGCTGTCGATCTAGCACTTTATCTATATTTCATTAATTTATTGCTGATGTTCACGAATATTTTAGCTGTCGTTAGAGCCATAAACTGTCACGATTCTCAAACCAGAATGTTCATTTCTATTTCAGAATTTTACAGGTTACGGCCATTTTTTTCAAAAGCGTTGTTGTATTACTTATTTAATATTTGCCCATTTTTTTTCAAATGCATCAGCCTCCATGACTCCTTGTTGACTCGTTCCGTCGAGAAAGAAAATAGTGGGTGTCCCAGTTATATTCATTCTTTTTCCAAGTTCATAAACGATTTTATTGGGGTCTTTACAGTTTTCCGAGGCTGTTGCTGGTTGTTTTTTATTTATCATCCACTCCTCAAAAGCGATGCCAGGATTCTTTGCGCATAAAATATCTCTTGAGAGTTTCCATGAACTCTCATTGAGTATGTTATATAAGAATGTATATGTTGTTAGATTGTCAATATTTTTTATTTTTTCTCTCAATAACTTGCAGTATCCACAGTTAGGATCTTCAAAAATAAATAGTTTTCTTGAACCATCACCTTTTGTGATTTTTACTGCTAATTCCAATGGGAGATTATTAACTTCAGCTTTATTGGCTTCTATCAGCTTTTCATTCGTGTAATCAAAGAGTGTTTTTGCATTAATAATATGACCAGTGATATAATAATTAACATCATGATCGGTATAAATAATATTTTTCCCAATTTTTACTTCATACAGATCTAGATAGTCAGTTTTTCGAACTGAGTCTATAATGGTACTATTTCCCATTCGTGTAGTGACTAGCTCCTTAACTTTATCCTCGTTACTAGCAAAAGATTGCCCACAAAGCAAAGTAAGTAGAAATATCGTGGTTATCATGAATTTACTTTTCATTGTTTATCCTTCTTAACGTTTATTGATTCTTGCTAGATATTACTGTTCTATTGTTAATGACTCTATGGGATTAAGTGTTGCGGCACGATAGGCAGGAAATAGCCCAGATAAAACACCAATAATAAGAGAGCAGGCAATGGAGATGCCAAATGAAAAATAATCAAAAACAACTGCCGTACTCATCCAGTTTCTCATACCTACTCCTATGGCGATTGCGCTTATTACGCCAATAATACCACCGAGAAAACAAATTAATATGGATTCAATAATAAACTGCTGCAATATATCTGTTTTTTTTGCACCGACAGCCATGCGTATACCAATTTCCTTACGTCTCTCTGATACTGAAACGAGCATAATATTCATGATGCCGATGCTACCTACGATTAATGATATAATAGCTACGCGTAAAATCTGATTGCTAACGGTTATATTTACTTTTTCAGCCAGTTGTTTAAATTTGTCAATATTAAGTAACTGAAAATTATCAGTCATGTGATAATTCATCATTAGTGAGAATATATTTTTCTCAGCAAGCGCCATTGACATATCATCATTTACCTTTACCTTAATACTTGTGAAATAAGGTAATCCCGCCATGCGCGTTGCTACCGATGTATAAGGCATCCATGATGTAAGCGAGGTACTATTTTCTGCTTGCTTGACAACGCCTATAATGTGACAGGGTACGTTTCCAACAATAATTTCCTCTCCGATTGGTGAGGAACCATCAGGGAAAAAATGTTGATGTATTTTATCACTTATAACAATTTCCTGTGATTGACGGTGAATAGATTCCGAATTGATAAATTGGCCATCAATGACTTTTAATCCAATAATGTCTTTATAATATTCATTAACACCATTGATAACCGTATCGACCATCTTATCTTGGTATTTTATTTTCGAGCTTATATCGATTGAGGGGGATAATTGATACACATAGTCTTGAGCGGATAACATCTCTATATGTATAGCTCCCAGCTTGGCCGGTATCATTTTTTTATTGATAAGGGATCCAGGAAAAATATCAATCGTATTCGTACCAAATGAAGAAATATCTTTAATTATTTTCTGCCTTCCCCCTTCGTTGATAGCTATGACTAATACAACGGATGCAATGCCTATGATGATACCCAGCATAGAAATCAACGTTCTCAGCTTGTGCGAATTCATTATCTTGAAGGAGGTTTTTAATACTTCAAAATAATAATTAAATGGTGTTTTGTGTTGTTTTAATTCTTTTTTTGATGTTTTAGTATATTTTCTATTGCTGTATTGCTTTCTAATATTTTTTACTGCGTTATCATTGACGAGTTGACCATCAGTAATTTCGACAATACGATTAGCATAGTGTGAAACTTGCCTGCTATGCGTGACAATAATGATTGTATGGCCTTTGTCATTCATTTTTTTCAGTAGCTTTAATACTTCTTCTCCATTCTTCTGATCCAACGCACCCGTAGGCTCATCGGCCAGTATCACGCTTCCTCCATTCATTAGTGCTCGGGCAATACTCACCCGCTGTTGTTGTCCACCGGAGAGCTGTGCCGGAGTATGATAAAGATGATGCTTCATACCTAATAAAGTAAGTAGTCGTAGTGCTCTGAATGTTTTTGTCTGCGGTTTTATTTTAGCATAAAATGCTGGTAAAGCGGTATTGTTGATAGCATTAAAGTAGGGGATAAGATTATATTTTTGAAAGATAAAACCAAAGTGTTTTAATCTCAATAAGGATAACGATGTTGAAGAGAGGTTATTTGTTTTTATGCCGTCTATCTCATAATCCCCCGTCGAGGGCTTATCTAAACATCCAATAATGTTGAGTAATGTTGACTTACCTGAACCTGAAGGACCTAAAATAGCAACAAACTCACCTCGAGTGATCGTCATGTTAATGTTTTTTAAAACAAATATATCTTCATTATGACCACCATATTTTTTTGATACATTATGTAAGATTAGCAAATTTTATTCCTCATACTATACTAAGGTATGTTGACAATAATTTTCTCGTCAGGTGTCATTCCTTCAAGGACCTGCGCCATGATCCTATTATTAATGCCGATTTTTATTCTTCGTAGCGCAGGGGTACCTTGTGAATCTATAATATTAATAGTATAGCTACCATCACTATTCTTTACTCTTAATAACGTCGATGGGATTATTAGCGTGTTTTTAGCTTCGGAAATAATGATTTTTATCTGTGCAGTCATTAATGCATTAAATTGATTGTTGATATTGTCAATATTCATTGTGGCTCTATAATAAATTCCACCTTGTGTTGGTTCAGTAATATCATCATTCTGGCTTATGTTTATTGGAGCTGGTTCAATAGTATTAATTGATGTTATATACTTTTCATTTGGGGAACCTAAAGTAGAGAAAATGGCTTTTTGTCCTACCTTTACCTTTTTTATATCAGCTTCGGATATTTTTGCCACGATAGACATGGTGGATAAATTAGCGACTTTGACTAGATTAGGGGTAGTTTGATTGGCATTGACTGTTTGGCCTTCTGTCGCCAGCAATGCAACCACAGTACCGGCTATGGGGGATGTGATACGTGTATATCCCAAATTTATTCTTGCCGTATCGACCAGTGTTTTTGCCTCTTGTAGTTGTGCCTCAAGAGATTTGACTTCTGCCTTACTGATTTTTTGTGTTACATCCGCTTTTTCATAATCTAATTGTGAGGAGAATCCTTTTCTGAATATTTCCTTTTCTCGACGGAAGTTTATCTCATCCAGTAGTGATGTTGCAATTTTGGCATTTAATTGTGCTTTTAGACTTTCAAATCTTGTTTGGCTCGCTATATATTCGTTTTGTTGTGATGTGTCGTCTATCTCAGCAATCAGATCATTTCTCTTAACATTATCGCCTACGTTAATATTTAATTTTTTAATCTGACCTGTAACCTGAGTTCCAACATTAACAATATTAGAAGGGACAATATTTGCTAAAGCAGAAATGCTTTCCTCTATATCTCCCTTTTTTATTGAGATTATGTTGTAAGATATGGTTTCTTTTTTTTTGTCCCATAAAAAAACAAGAGTAGCAGTGATGGAAATAATAATGAAAAAAAACAAATAAAGATTTTTTTTTCGTAAAAATAATGGATTACTTTCTGTCATCGCTGTCTATCCTTGTTTTTTAGAACGATTATATAAAATCACAGCGCTAACAAAAGATATTATTGACACACCTAAAATAGCTAGATAAAAATAATTTTTAGTACCTTCATGAAAAAAATCAGAAACTGTAATAAATAAGCTAAAAATAATTATAGCAACAATTATTGTTATTGTTTCATTTTTTCTTATGGTTTTTTTTAAAAACAACTTTAGTAATAGAAACGGAATTAATACTGCCGCAGAATAGGTCAGGAATTTCTCTATAAAACCTAGGTCATATGGTTTTATAAAGTAAAATATAAAAAATGGAATTATCAATAAGACAATAATTGAAATAGATAGTTTATATAAAAATTTTATCTTATCCATGGGGAACCCCTTATGATTTTAAGTATATTAATTACATACTAGATCGTTACAAACTGATGCACCTCCGCCAGATGCAGCGCAACTAGTGATTATTATAGCCGAGCATGGTACGGCTAATGTACCAACGGTGACCACGGAACCCGTAGTACATGACACTGCTACTGCTGCACAAAATCCAGCGCCGACTGTGGTGCATGCAGCACGACAAACAACGGGATCAATATCATCGTCACAGGGGCCTGATTGACATCCCGTTCCGCAATAGTCTTCTCCTGTACCGCAATATCCATATTGGCTACAACATAAGTCAGCAGCACAGCCACATACCTGTGCATAAGTTGGAGATATAAAAATGAAAAAAGCAAGAAGCAGTGAATATTTCAATGAAGTGAACATATTTTCATCCTTGACTTTAATATTTTATTACTTTATAGCAGCTAATCAAAAGGACGTAAATGTCATTATTGTTATTCGTATATATGATAATTGCATTATCACTTTCTTGTTAAAATCACACAATATTTATGTTTATTATCCTGAGTATGTGATGTTCCTTATCAGCCGTCTTTCAGCCTGAATCTGAACGAAACATTTAATTTTTTCACTCAATGCAACCCGAAATAGCAGGTTCACAAACAACCTGAATTAACTACATATTTAAGTTGTTAAACCTACATCTTGAAGTTTTTTATGTATAAACAGAACATTCGCGACAGTACTCTTGGTGATTGTTGTGGGCACCAGCAATAAGTAGTCGTAGACACTTTTCAGATGATGGCAAAACCAGTTTCCTCTCGATAGATCGGTGTATTATCTCATAGTTGCCTGAAATGCCCCTCTGTTACCGCCTGCGGCGTCACCACGCCGGTATCCAGCACCCAGCCGCTGATCAGCGCCGCCGGCGTGACGTCGAAGGCCGGGTTGTAGACCGGGGCGTTGTGCGGCGCCCACTGGCAGCGGCCGAAACTGCCGGCTACGCCGGTGACCTCCTCCGCTGCGCGTTGTTCGATCGGGATGGCGTTGCCGTCCGGGCAGTCGGGGTCGTGCGTGGTATGCGGCGCGGCGACGTAGAATGGGATCTGATGATAGCGCGCCAGTACGGCCAGACTGTAGGTGCCGATCTTGTTGGCGACGTCGCCGTTGGCGGCGATGCGATCCGCGCCCACCCATACGGCATCGACCTGGCCCTGCGCCATCAGGCCGGCGGCCATCGAGTCGCAAATCAGCCGATAAGGAATGCCCAGTTCGCCCAGCTCCCAGGCGGTAAGGCGCCCGCCCTGCAGCAATGGGCGGGTTTCATCCACCCACACCTGCGCCACTTTTCCCGCCTGATGCGCGCGCAGCAGTACGCCGATGGCGGTGCCGATGCCGGCCGTCGCCAGCCCGCCGGTATTACAGTGGGTCAACAGGCGGCTGCCGGGCTTGACCAGCGCGGCGCCGTAATCGGCTATCTGTTCGCACAGGGCGCGGTCTTCCTCCACCAGTCTTAGCGCTTCCCGCGTCATCGCCGGGGCGAACTGCGGCTGCGCCAGCGCCAGTTTCATCCGATCCAGATTATTCATCAGATTGACGGCGGTGGGGCGCGCGGCGCGCAGCGTTTCCAGCGCGTCGGCCAACTGCGACCGGGTCAGCCCTTGTTCCGCCAGCAGGGCGAGCAGCAGGCTGGCGGAAAGGCCGATAAGCGGCGCGCCGCGCACCCGCAGCGCCTGAATATGCTCAACCAGCGCGGTAACGTCAGGGCAGGGGCGCCAGCTTTTTTCCTGCGGCAGCGCCTGCTGGTCGAGGATCCACAGCTGGTCGTCAACGATTTTCAGGCTGGTTGTGTTAAGTGACTGCATGAGTGGTTAAATCCATGTTGCGTTATGGCGTCAATTTTCTTATTCTGCCAATATGTTGAACGGATGTATAGACGTCCAAACGTTTTTATACCCATAGACCGTTCGGGTGCTGAAGATAGCGAATGCAGAAAGAAGGGGTTGGCAATGTCACTTTACCGCACCTTTACGGCACAGGATGCCGTGGAATATGCCCGTCAGTACGGCGGGGTGAGCGATCCGCAGGCGCTGATCGCGGCAGAAGAAATCGGCGACGGTAATCTGAATCTGGTGTTTAAAGTTCGTGATACCCAGGGAGTCAGCCGGGTGATTGTCAAACAGGCATTGCCCTACGTGCGCTGCGTCGGCGAATCCTGGCCGCTGACGCTGGATCGCGCGCGTATTGAAGCGCAAACGCTGCTGACCCATGCGCAGTTTTGCCCCCAGCATACGGTGACGGTGCTGCACCATGACGCGGAGCTGGCGGTGATGGTACAGGAAGATCTTTCTGACTATCGCATCTGGCGCAGCGAGTTGATTCAGGGGATTCACTATCCCCAGGCCGCCGCGCAGCTGGGCGAGTATCTGGCGCAAACGCTGTTTCATACGTCGGATTTTTATCAGTCCCCCCATGATAAAAAAGCGGCGGTAAGCCGCTTCACCAATCCCGAACTGTGCCAAATCACCGAAGATTTGTTCTTTACCGACCCCTATATCGACCATGAAAGAAACCAGTTCGACGCCGCGTTGTTGGACGACGTGCGGTCGCTGCGCGACGATCGGGCGCTGAAGCTGGCCGTCGCCGGATTGAAACACCGTTTTTTGAGCAAGGCGGAAGCGCTGCTGCACGGCGACATTCACAGCGGTTCGATTTTTGTGGCGGCGGGGAGCCTAAAGGCGATTGATGCCGAGTTCGGTTTTTACGGCCCCATCGGTTTCGACGTGGGAACCGCCGTCGGCAACCTGTTGCTTAACTATTGCGGTTTACCCGGCCTGCTGGCGCCGCGTGAGGCGGAGGAAGGGCGCGAGCGGCGTCTTGCCGATATTCGTACGCTGTGGGATACCTTCTCCGCGCGCTTTTTGGCGCTGAATCAGGAGCGCGGCCGCGAGCCTTCTTTGTCTGAATCCGGCTATGCCGAGATCTTTTTGCAGCAGGTATGGCAGGATGCCGTCGGCTATTGCGGCACGGAACTGATTCGCCGCACCATTGGGCTGGCGCACGTCGCCGACCTCGATACCATTCAGGACGACGATGCGCGGGAGGAATCCCAGCGCCAGGCGCTGCGCCTCGGCCGGGAGTTGATTCTCGCCGCGCCGCAAATCGCCAATGAGGATGAGCTGCTGGACCGGGTGCGCCAAAGCGCGGCATAGGGCCGCGGCAGATGGGGGGCGTTCGATCGCCCCATTCCTTTCGTCCTGTCGGGTGACGGCTACTTTTTTCCTTTCTCCAGCAACGCCTTCAGATCGGCGAAAGGATTGTGTGTGGCAAGGCCCACGTCTTTCTGCGCATCTTCGCCGGCGACCACGGTAGAACCGTAGGTGTCGGCGTCGGTGTATTTGGAGTGCTCGTGATCGTGGCAATACAGGCACAGCATCTCCCAGTTGCTGCCGTCTTCCGGGTTATTGCCGTGGTCGTGATCGATATGGTGAACCGTTAATTCGCGCAGGTTGGAATAGACGAATTCGCGCGAACAGCGCCCGCATACCCACGGGAAGAGTTTCAGTGCCTTTTCGCGATAGCCGCTTTCCAGCCGCGCGTAGTTTTTCGGGATGTATGCCATGGGGGATTACCAGTGTTAAAGAAAACAGCGTCAGTTTAACGCAGGGGATGAGGCGCGCAAATGCGTTTCGCGGAAATAAAGGGCCGGAACGTCCGGCCCTGGTTGCGCCATTACGCCGCCTGCGTCTTTTCCCGCCGCGCTGGTGTGGCCGTCTCTTGCGGCTGAGACGCCAGTTTATGCGCGGCGAAATCATCAACGTTGATTGAACGCAGGCGACTTGCTTCCGCCTTGATCAGTATTTCCGCTTCGTCAGCGGTGATATTCCCATCCGCCAGCGCCTGTTCGGCCAGCTCGTCCAATCGCATAAAAGGCTGGTGTCTGCCGCTGGCTTGCGACAGGCGCTGGTAAATCGGTTCCGCCGCGATAATATCCCGCAGCGCTTCTTCCAGCAGCCCGACCGGATTGTGTTCGCTGGCGGTCAGATATTGCCCGCGGCCCAGACGGCTGCGGGTAGCTGACGGCGTTTGCAGCAGTTTTGCCACCTGATGGTCGAGGCGGTCCGACGGGGCGTGGCAACGGCGGCCCAGCGGCAGCAGGATAAACCGCAGCAGACCGGCCGCGGCGCGGTTAGGGAAATTGCGCAGCAGATCGACCAACGCCTGCTCCGCCTGATGCAGGCAATCCTCAACCCCCCAGTGGACCAAAGGCAGGTCGGCCTTCTGGCGGCCTTCGTCGTCATAGCGTTTCAGCGTGGCGGAGGCCAGATAGAGCTGGCTGAGAATATCCCCCAGGCGGGCAGAAATACGTTCGCGCCGCTTCAGGCTACCGCCCAATACCGCCAGGGAAACATCGGCCAGCAAAGCCATATTGGCGCTCAGGCGATTGAGGCGCTGATAATAACGGCGGGTCGCGTCATTGACCGGCGCGCGGCTTAGGCGGCCGTCGGTTAAACCCAGCCAGAAACCGCGCACCGCGCTGCCGCCGATATGCCCGATATGACCAAACAGCGCGCGGTCAAAGCGCGCAACGTCTTTAGTCTGCGTCGCCGCCATCTCGTCCAGCAGGTACGGGTGGCAGCGGATCGCGCCCTGGCCGAAAATGATCATGCTGCGGGTCAGAATATTGGCCCCTTCCACGGTGATGGCGATCGGCGAGCCCTGATAGCTGCGGGCCAGGAAGTTGGAAGGGCCGAGGCAGATGCCTTTGCCGCCGGTAATATCCATGGCGTCCATCACCGCCCGCTGGCCGCGGTGGGTACAGTGATATTTGACGATGGCGGACAGCACCGCCGGTTTTTCCCCCTGCATAATCCCGCAGGTAATCAAGGTGGCGGCGGCATCCATAACATAGGTATTTCCGGCGATGCGCGCCAGCGGTTCTTCAATTCCCTCCATCTTGCCGATGGAGACTTTGAACTGGCGGCGAATATGCGCATAGGCGCCGACGCCCAGGGCGATGGTTTTCAGCCCGCCGGTGGAGTTGGCCGGCAGCGTGATGCCGCGCCCGACCGACAGGCATTCCATCAGCATCCGCCAGCCCTGTCCGGCCATTTTCGGCCCGCCGATAATATAATCCAGCGGAACGAAAATATTTTCCCCCTGGGTGGGGCCGTTCTGAAACGGGATGTTGAGCGGGAAATGGCGGCGGCCGATTTGTACGCCCGCGGTGTCGGTGGGGATCAAGGCGCAGGTAATGCCCAGCTCCTCCGTTTCGCCCAGCAGGCGATCCGGGTCATACAGTTTAAAAGCCAGTCCGAGCACCGTGGCCACCGGGGCCAGGGTGATGTAGCGCTTGTTCCATGTCAGGCGCATGCCCAGCACCTGCTCGCCGCGCCAGTCGCCATAGCACACCACGCCGCTGTCCGGTATGGAGCCGGCGTCGGAGCCGGCTTCCGGGCTGGTCAGCGCAAAACAGGGAATTTCCTGACCGCGGGCCAGCCGGGGCAGGTAGTGATCTTTCTGCTCGTCGGTGCCGTAGTGTTGCAGCAGTTCGCCGGGGCCGAGCGAGTTGGGTACGCCGACGGTAATCGCCACAATGCTGGAGACGCCGGCCAGCTTTTGCAGCACCTGCGCCTGCGCATAGGCGGAAAACTCCAGGCCGCCGTACTGTTTTTTGATGATCATGGCGAAGAAGCGGTGCTGTTTTAAAAACGCCCACAGCTCCGGCGGCAGGTCGGCGCGCTCATGGGTAATTTCAAAGTCGTTCGCCATCCGGCAGGCTTCTTCCACCGGCCCTTCGATAAACGCCTGTTCTTCGGCGGTGAGCCGCGGCGGCGGATAGCTATGCAGTTTTTTCCAATCCGGCGCGCCGCGGAACAGATCGCCCTCCCACCAGGTGGTGCCCGCCTCAATGGCTTCTTTTTCCGTATTCGACATCGGCGGCATGACTTTCTGCATCAGGTTGAGCGCGGAAGACGAAAAGAGCCGGCGCCGTAACGGCGGCAGGTTGAACGGCAGCAGTAATATCACCAGCGGGATCAGCAGCCACGCCGGCCACAGCAATATGGCAGCCATGGCGGCGAAGTAAGCCAGCAGGATGGCGCTGCCCAACAGCAAATTCAGGCGGTGATAGAACAGGGCGCCGATAATAATCAGTAGGAGCAGAATGCTGACAGCAACCATAGCGTGTCTCCCGTGTTGTCGTCGACTTCAGCAACGTATCCCGTTCGGCGGTCTGGCTTTTAACCCGGCGGAATCGTCGCTGACTGATAAGAGGTCTGACCTGTTGGTCTGTATTTGTTGTAGTGCACTCGACTGTTTTTATCAATTCATTTACATCACAATTACAACTTGACTCACAAATCGGCGAACCGCTCGGCGTTTTCCGATTGTCGCCAGCGATCCTGGCGATCGTGACATTACGCGCTTCTCGCTGTTTCGGCGATCCGCTACACTGCAAGACAGAAGAGATAATGATGTCACTGGACAAAATGAGAGGATTCCATGTATCAGGACTTAATTCGTAGTGAACTGAAAGAAGCGGCGGAAACGTTGCAGACGTTTTTGAGCGATGAGGCGAATATTCAGTCTATTCAGAATGCTGCGGTATTGCTGGCTGACTCGTTTAAAGCGGGCGGTAAAGTGATCTCCTGCGGCAACGGCGGCTCGCACTGTGACGCGATGCATTTTGCCGAAGAGCTGACGGGGCGCTACCGTGAAAACCGTCCTGGCTACCCGGCGATTGCCATTTCGGACCCCAGCCACCTTTCCTGCGTTAGCAATGACTTTGGTTATGACTTTGTTTTCTCCCGTTATATTGAATCCCTGGGGCGTGAGGGCGATGTGCTGCTGGGCATCTCAACTTCAGGTAATTCCGGCAATATTATTAAAGCCATCGCGGCGGCGAAGGCAAAAGGAATGAAGGTCATCACCCTGACGGGCAAAGACGGCGGCAAAATGGCCGGATCGGCGGATGTGGAAATCCGCGTGCCGCATTTCGGCTACGCCGACCGCATTCAGGAGATCCATATCAAAGCGATTCATATCCTGATCCAACTGATCGAAAAAGAGATGGTTGCCAAGTGACAGCCTCTTGCGACAGGTTTGACTAACGGACGGGAGAGGTTAAGAGAGTTACGATGTGTGAATTGCTTGGGATGAGCGCAAATGTACCGACAGATATCTGTTTCAGTTTTACCGGCCTGATACGGCGCGGCGGGCTGACCGGTCCGCATCGGGACGGCTGGGGAATCACGTTTTATGAAGGGCATGGCTGTCGGACGTTCAAAGATCCCCTGCCCAGCTTCAATTCGCCGATAGCCCGGTTGGTGCAGGATAATCCCATCAAGTCCCGCGCGGTGATATCCCATATCCGTCAGGCGAACCGGGGAGCCGTGGCGCTGGAAAACACCCATCCCTTTACCCGGGAACTGTGGGGGCGCAACTGGACGTTTGCCCATAACGGGCAGTTGAAAGGCTATCGTTCGCTGAAAACCGGCATGTTTCGGCCGGTCGGGCAGACGGACAGCGAGTTTGCCTTCTGCTGGCTGCTGTATCAACTGTCGCAGCGCTATCCGCGCACGCCGGGCAACTGGCCGGCGGTGTTCCGCTATATCGCCGAACTGGCGAGGACCCTGCAGAAAAAGGGCGTGTTCAACATGCTGCTGTCTGACGGGCAGTTTGTGATGGGATACTGCTCCAGCAAACTCTATTGGATTACCCGGCGCGCCCCCTTTGGCAAGGCGACGCTGTTGGATCAGGATATGGAGGTCGACTTCCAGCAGCAGACCACGCCCAACGATGTGGTGACGGTGATGGCCACGCAGCCGCTGACCGGGGATGAAACCTGGCATCAAATCATGCCAGGCGAATTCGTGTTATTTTGTTTCGGTGAACGCATAATTTGATATCGGCTGGCTGGTCATCAACGGTGGGCTGACGACGTATTGCCCGTTAAATACCGTGATGGCCGGCGGCTGATAGTGCTGATTGAAATAACTATAGGCCGGTTGCAGCTGACGCCAGAAAGAATAATAGCTTGAATTGCGATGGCGCTGCATATTGTGTTCCGTCATGCGGAACGGATAAATGGCGAGATTGATTTTCGTCTGCCCGTTAAGCAACGCGTGTTCCGCAAAACGATAAATCTCCTCCATATAATTATTGGTCATGGCGTAGCAGCCGACCGATACGCACTCGCCGTGGATCATCAGATAGCGTCCCGAATACCCTTGCGATTGGTCATATTCGTTGGGAAAGCCGATATTAATCGCGCGATAATAGCGGCTGTCCGGTTTAAGCTGGCGCAAATCAACCTGGTAGAAACCCTCCGGGCTTTTCAGATCGCCTTCCCTGCGTTTGGGGCCGAGACCGCCGGAATATTTACAAATGGGATAATGTTCCAATAGGCGATATTCATTTCCTACTTTGGCGTAGAGTTCTAATAGCCGCTCTTCCTTAAATATCTGGATATAGATCGGCGAGCCCAATAATTGCTGTTTTAATTCTTTTTTTATCGGCGTTAGCGGCGCGGGTTCACTGGCGGCGCTGGTAACAGCAAAAGACGGCAAGAAAAACAACATCGCAAACGACAGCGCGATTTTTTGCATTGTGGATCCTGATGAATAAATAGAAGCGCTACATACGGTAAAACAATTATCGTCCCGTATACCTCTGCCTTTAGCGTTGTCACATTATCATCGCCTTAATTTTAAGCAAAGATCAAAATTGGTAAAAAGTTATTTTCTTGATAACCGCGGGGCGGAATAACAGGGCGATTTTTTACCGGACGGCGAATTTATGTAAACTCGCCGTCCAGCTGTTTACCGTGCCGCGCTGCGGCAAATGAGCGAATCGTCGTTTAGGCTCTGGTCGCCTCGATCGTCATAATGTCCGTCACAAAGCTCCCGTCGTCCTGTACTTCAAAATGCCGGGCCACTTCGTCGGCCAGCGTTTTTTGCAGTTCCCGGATGGCGACCGTGAAATGTTCGGGAGTTCGCATCCGCGCAATCCAACTGCTGAACTCCAGCGTCAGACGGTCGCTGGTGACATGGCGCACGATAAACCCCGCCTCGCTAAACATGCTCAGCCATTCGCCGGGAGAGTAGTCACGCACGTGCGAGGTGTCACGCAGCTTTTCCACGGTCTGTAAATAGATATCCAGCAGCGGATGGCCCGGAGACACCACATCCATCATGATGACCTGTCCGCCGGGCTTCAGTACCCGTCTGGCTTCACGCAGCGCCTGCCCTACATCATGCCAGTGGTGGGCGGAATAACGGCTGATAATGATATCGGCGCTGGCGTCGTCGAACGGCAGCGACTCGGCGACGCCCTGCCGGGTACGGATATTCGTCAGCCCTTTTTGTCGAGCGGTCTGGCCGACAACCTCCAGCATTGCTGCGGAAAGGTCATATGCCGCCACGTCGGCGACTGCCTGCGCGGCGACGAAACTGGCGTGTCCCGCGCCGCAGCCCAGATCGATAACGCTGGCATTGGGGAAGGGAGCCAATAGCGTGGACAGCCGTTGCAAATCTTTGCCCTGCGCGTGGACCGCACTGGTCAGATAGTTTTGCGCCTGTGAGCCGAACTGGCGTTCGACGCTGCCGCTGTGATCCGATTTCTTTTCCATCATCGCTCTCTATTAAAACGGGTGACTCATACGTTATGAAGGAGGCCGGAGACGCCTTTCCCGGCCGCCAAGCCACTATAAAGCAATCTTGCGCAACTTGTTTGCACGGATTTGTCAGTGTATATTTATACAGTATTATTGGGGGGTGGGCATGCGCAAAATTATTCATGTTGATATGGATTGCTTCTACGCGGCAATTGAGATGCGTGATAACCCGCGCTTGCGCGATATCCCGCTGGCTATTGGCGGCAGCGCCGATCGCCGTGGGGTAATCAGCACCGCCAATTATCCGGCCCGGCGCTATGGGATTCATAGCGCGATGGCGACGGCAACCGCTCTGCGCCTGTGCCCGCAGCTGACATTGCTCTCCGGGCGGATGGAGGTGTATAAAGCGGCTTCCCGCCAGATCCGCGATATCTTCGCCCGCTATACCTCGCTGATTGAACCGCTTTCTCTGGATGAAGCCTACCTGGATGTGACCGACAGTCCTTATTGCAATGGGTCCGCGACGCTGATGGCGGAGGAGATCCGCCAGGCTATTGCCGCTGAGCTGAATCTGACGGCCTCCGCCGGGGTCGCCCCCATCAAATTTCTCGCCAAGGTGGCATCCGAGCTGAACAAACCTAACGGTCAGTTCGTTATCCCGCCGGATCGGATGGATGCATTTATATTGCAACTGCCTCTGGCGAAGATCCCCGGCGTCGGCAAAGTGACGGCAAAACGGCTGGAGGAGAAAGGGCTGCTGACCTGCGCCGATGTGCGCCATTACTCGCTGGCCGAGTTATTAAGGAATTTCGGTAAATTCGGCCGTGTCCTGTGGGAGCGCTGCCACGGTATTGACGAGCGGTCCGTATCGCCGGACCGACTGCGTAAATCCGTCGGCGTTGAAAAAACGCTGGCGCAGGATATTCATCACTGGCATGAGTGCGAAGGTTTAATCGAGCAGCTCTATCAGGAGCTTGAGTTGCGCTTAAAACGGGTCAAGCCGGACCTGCATATCGCGCGGCAGGGGGTAAAGCTGAAGTTTGATGATTTCCGCCAGACCACGCAGGAACATGTGTGGCCGGTGCTGAATAAGCAGGATTTGCTGACGCTGGCGCAGCAAACCTGGCGGGAGAGGCGCGATAAGCGCGGCGTGCGGCTGGTGGGATTGCATGTTACGTTGCTCGATCCGCTGATTGAGCGTCAGTTGGTGTTGAACTGGGAATGAAGGCAAGCGGCTTTCCGAAGCCGATTCAGTTTGCTGACAAATCTGCGTGGTTTGACCCCACCCCAATCCTCCCCTTCGCAGGGGAGGGCGCAGCTTAGCTCCTCCCCCTGACAAGGGGGAGGCTGGGAGGGGGTTTTTAATGAGCAACTACCGTACTTTGCCGGATCAGGCGCGTTCGGGAATGGCTTTCAGCAGGGCGGTCAGCAACTGCCAGTATTGGCCGACGCTGGCGATATGCACCTGTTCGTCCGGCGAGTGCGGCCCGGTAATGGTCGGTCCGATGGAAACCATATCCATATCGGGATAGGGTTCTTTGAACAGTCCGCACTCCAGCCCCGCATGGATAACCATGATGTCCGGGGTTTTGTTAAACAGTTTCTGATAAGTTTCCCGCACCAGCTGCATAACCTGAGAGTTCGCATCCGGCTGCCAGCCGGGATAGCCGCCTTTCGGCGCGGTGTGGGCGCCCGCCAACTGGCCCAACGCCGTCAGCGTGCCGACCACGGCGTCTTTGCCGCTGTCAATCAGGGAGCGGATCAGGCAATAAATTTCCGCCTGTTTGTCGTCCACGGTAACCACGCCGATGTTCAGCGAGGTTTCCACCACCCCTTTTACCTCATCGCTCATGCGGATTACCCCGTTCGGCATGGCGTTCAGCAGCGCCAGCAAACGTGCGCCGATCTCTTTGGTTATCGCCGGCGCCTGACTGTCGCGCTTTTCCACCAGCAGGGTCAGATTTTTCTCCACCGCGGAGAGCTCGTTTTTCAGCACCGCCAGATAATCCTGGCTGCGCGCTTTTAGCTGTTCAACGTTGGCGGCCGGTAGCGCCAGCGTGGCGAAGGCTTCGCGCGGGATGGCGTTGCGCAGCGTGCCGCCGTTCAGCTCCACAATGCGGATATCCAGTTTGTCGGCCTGTTCGAACAGGAAGCGCGCCAGCAACTTATTGGCATTGCCCAACCCCAGATGGATATCGCAGCCGGAGTGGCCGCCTTTCAGCCCCTTGAGCGTCAGGGTCAGCGTCTGGTAACCGGCAGGCAGCGCTTCGCGCTCCAACGGCAGACGGGTAATGAAGTCGATGCCGCCGGCGCAGCCCATGTAAACTTCGCCTTCTTGTTCCGAGTCGGTATTGATCAGAATTTCGCCCTGCAGCCAGTTGGGTTGCAGGCCGAACGCGCCGTCCATGCCGGACTCTTCGGTCATGGTCAGCAACACTTCCAGCGGACCGTGCTTCACGCCGCTGTCGGACAGCACGGCCAGCGCCGACGCCATGCCGATGCCGTTATCCGCGCCCAGCGTGGTGCCGCGCGCTTTCACCCACTCGCCGTCAATGTACGGCTGGATGGGGTCTTTGGTGAAGTCGTGCACGGTGTCGTTGTTTTTCTGCGGCACCATATCCAGATGCGCCTGCAACACCACCGGCTTGAGGTTTTCCATCCCGGCGGTCGCCGCTTTACGCAGCAGAATATTGCCGACTCGATCGCGCTCGGCATAAATGCCTTTCTCTTGCGCCCAGGCAAGGATATGGGCGGCAAGCGCTTCTTCATGGTAGGAGGGATGAGGAATAGAGCAGATTTTGGCAAAAATGTCCCACAGCGGCTGCGGGGTAAGCTGAGACAATTCAGACACTGTTAACGTCTCCTTTTCGGCAGGCCTGTCGGCGCGGCTGGCGCGCAGGCGCTGCAAATTGCAGATGAATGACCGTCGGATAATCCGGCATGGCGTGTGGCGACAGAATATCATTTTCCGCCGGCCCTGGGGCATGTTGCGGAAGCGTTATTTTATGGCGTCTGAAGGTTCCATCCTTTACCGGGAATCGCGTTGAGCAGCAACTGGGTATATTCATGCTGGGGGTACTGGAATACCTGATGCGTCGGCCCTTGTTCGACGATTTCTCCCGCTTTCATCACGATCACCCGATCGCAGATTTGCGCCGCCACCCGCAGGTCATGGGTGATAAAAATAAGCGACAGGCCGAGGCGCTGGCGCAGTTCCGCCAGCAGGCGCAACACCTGCGCCTGGACGGAAACGTCCAGCGCGGAAACCGGCTCATCCGCCACCAGAATGCGCGGTTCCAGCGCCAGCGCCCTGGCCAGACCGATTCTCTGCCGCTGTCCGCCGGAAAACTCATGGGGATAGCGATGGATCGATTCAGGATCCAGCCCGACCAGTGAAAATAGCTCCCTGGCTTTTTGCTGCGCCTGTTTGCGTGATGCGCCGTGGATCTCCGGCCCTTTTCCGACGATTTCCCCCACCGTCTGGCGTGGGTTCAACGAGGCGAAAGGATCCTGGAACACCATCTGCACGGTGCGGCTTTGGCGGCGTTGGCGCGTTCGATTGCTGCCGTCATGGCGCTGGTCCGCCAGAGTAATCTCGCCGCTGTCCGGCTGATAGAGCCGGACAATACAGCGGGCCAGCGTCGATTTGCCGGAACCGCTTTCGCCGACGATGCCGAGCGTGCTGCCTTGCGGCAGCGTCAGGCTGACGTCCCGCAGCGCGTGGGATACCCGCCGGTTGCGCGGCAGCCAGCCTCCCTGGCGGAATGTTTTGCTGACGTGCCCTAATGTCAGGATGTCCTGACCGTTGACCGCCGGGCGCGCCGCGCCGGGGCGAAATGACGGCACGGCGGCGATCAGCGCCTGGGTATAGGGATGCCGCGGGGCGTTGAGCACTTGCTCAGCCGGCCCCTGTTCAACCACTTCGCCGTGCTGCATGACTGCGACGCGATCGGCGATGTCGGCGACCACGCCAAAATCATGGGTGATAAACAGCACCGAGGTGCCCTGACGCTGTTGCAATTCGCGTATCAACCGCAGGATTTGCGCCTGGGTGGTCACGTCCAGCGCGGTGGTGGGTTCGTCGGCAATCAGCACCCGCGGCTCCAGCGCCAAAGCCATGGCAATCATGACGCGCTGGCGCTGTCCGCCGGATAGCTGGTGCGGATAGGCGTGCGCGGCGGAGAGCGGGTCGGGGATCTGAACGTCGATTAACAGCTGTTGCACCTTTTCCGCAATCGCCCTGCGGGAAAGGGTCGGCCGATGGGTACGGAACATTTCGCCAATCTGGTCGGCAACGGTATGCAGCGGGTTGAGCGCCGTCATCGGTTCCTGAAAAATCATGCCGATACGGGCGCCGCGAATTTTGCGCAGCGCGCTTTCCGGCAGCGACAGCAGGTCGCGGTCTTCCAGCAGGATGCTTCCCGCTTCAATGCGCGTCTGTTCCGGCAGCAGCCCCATGATGGCGCTGGCCGTCATCGATTTACCTGAGCCGCTTTCCCCCACCACACACAGGATTTCATTTTCGCGCAGATCGAGCGACACCTGGCGCAAGGCATAAGGCCGATCGGCATTGGCCGGCAGTCTGACGCTGAGATCGGTTATCGACAGCAGTGTATTCATCGGTTTTTAAGCCTTGGATTGAGGGCGTCATTGATTCCCTGGCCGACCAGCGAGACCGCCAGCACGGTAAGCAGAATGGCGATGCCGGGAATGGCGGAAACATACCACTGTTCCCGCAGTACGCTGCGGCCGCCGCCGATCAGGTTTCCCCAGGAGGGAACGTTGGGGTCGGACAGATTAAGGAAGGCCAGCGCGCTTTCGAGCAGAATGGCGATTGCCATGATAACGCTGGCGTAAACCACGATGGGCGGCAGCGCATTGGGCAGAATTTCGCGAAAGATAATCGGCAGATCGCGCATCCCCAGCGAGCGCACCGCCTGGATAAATTCCCGGTTGCGCAGCGACATGAACTCGGCCCGCGTTAAGCGCGCCGCCGGGGGCCAGGAGACGATGCCGATAGCCAGAATAACGGTCTGCATGGTTGAGCCGAAGACCGCCACCAGCAACAGCAGCAGCAGGAAATTGGGCAGGATCTGAAAGGTTTCGGTGATCCTCATCAGCAGATCGTCGATGACGCCGCCGTAATAGCCGGCCAGCGCGCCGACCACGATGCCAATAACGATGGCGATCGCCGTGGCGACGAAACCGATCATCAGCGAAACGCGCGCGCCGTGGAACAACTGGGCGGCGATATCGCGTCCGGCGTGGTCGGTGCCCAGCAAAAAGCGCGGATTTTGCCACGGCCACTGTAGCGGCCGACCGGCCAGCCGCAGCGGATTTTCGGGGAAGAACAGATCGGCGGTCAGGGCCATGCCCACCACCACGACTAATAACGCGATACCAAATAATGAAGCGGGACTGCGCGCGTAGCGCTTGAAAAAATCAATCATGACCGTTCACCGGAAATACGCGGATCCAGTTTGGCGTAAAGTACGTCCACCAGAAAATTAATGCTGATAACCAGCAGCGCGGAGACGAAAACCACGCCTAACAGCGTGTTCAGATCGCGCTGCATCACCGATTCGTAGGCCAGGCGACCCAATCCCGGCAGCGCAAACACGCTTTCCACCACCACCGAGCCGCCCAGCATGGTGCCCGCCTGCAGACCGATTAACGTCACCAGCGGCAGCAGTGCGTTACGCAATATATGTCTGACGACGACGTTGGTTTCGCTTAATCCTTTGGCGCGGGCGGTGCGCACGAAATCCAGCGTGGCGACTTCCAGCATCGAGGCGCGCATGATGCGCAGATAGATCGCCAGAAATATCAGGGCCAGCGTCAGCGTGGGCAATAACAGATGCCGGGCGATATCCCAAATCCTCGCCCAGCCGCTGAGTCCGCCGGCGATGGTTTCAAATCCGCCGGAGGGCAGCCAGTCGAGATAGATGGAAAACAGGAAAATCCCCATCAGGCCGAACCAAAAAGAGGGGGTGGAATAAAAAATCAGCCCCAGCAGGGAGATCAGCGTGTCCGGCCAGCGGTTCACGCGCCGGGCGGCGATAATACCCAGCACCATACCCATAAACACCGCCAGCCCGAGCGACGATCCCATCAGCAGCAGGGTAACCGGCAGACGTTCGATAATCACGTCGGCAACGGGCTTGCCATAAATGGCCGACTGACCGAGATCCAGATGAACCAGACGCCACAGATAATCGCCCAGACGTACCGATACCGACTGATCCAGCGCGTAATAACGGCGCAGCTCCTCGATCATGGTGGCGTCGGCCCCGCCGACCTGCGCGACCAGGGCATCGACGGTATCGCCGGGCGCCAACTGCAAAAGAAGGAAAATACCGACCAGAATAAGCAATAAGGCAGGGATGGCGGCCGCCAATCGGCGGCCGCAGAGTAATAGCAAATTCATTGTTACGCCTCTAGCCAGGCATCATGCCAACTACTTGACGGCCAGCGGGCGTTATTCAGGCCGTTGTGGAGTTTCTTGTTGACCACGGTAAGGAACTGGCGCTCGATGGCGAACCACAGCGGGAACTGTTCGTTGGCTTCGGCGACCAGTTTGGCGTACAGCGCCCGCCGTTTTTCAGGGTCGATCTCGGAAGCCGCGTCGTCAATCAGCTTGTCGATAACGTCGGATTGCCAGCCATACTGATTGGTCCAGGGGGCGCCGTCCGGGCTGCCGGAGCGCAGCCACACGGTGGTGGATACCGCCGGGTCGCCCCGGTACTGATGCCAGCCGGTGGCGAGATCGAAATTGTGCTCTTTATAGACCGCCGATAAGGAGCCTGCATAGTCGTAGTTGGCGATATCCACCTTAATCCCCACTTCCGCCAGAGACTGCTGAATAAAGGTGGCGAACAGTGCGACATCTTCTCCGTTGAGGATCGGCACCAGTTTTAGCTTAAACCGTTCGCCGTTGGCCCCCCGCGGATAGCCGGCTTCATCCAGCAGCGCTTCGGCCCTTTTGCGGTCGAAAGGATAGGGCTGGGCGCTGTTGGGCGGATAGAACCCGGCGGAGGTCGACGGGATAATTCCGGTCGCCGGTTTGCCCTGGCCGTAGAGAAAGTTTTCGATGAAAAAGGGAATATCGATGGCGTGGGCCAGCGCCCTTCTTACGCGGACGTCGGCAATTTCCTTGCGGCGGAAGTTGAACTCCAGCGTGTTGTTAAAGGTATTGGCTTCGGAGCCTTTGTCCGTCACCTCAAAGTCCGGATGGTTTTTCAGCCGATCCAGATCGGCCAGCGACAGTTGGGAATAGGCGCTTAGCTGCAGCTGACCCGTTTCCAGCGCCGCCGTCGCGGCGGATTTATCGGTAATGATGCGCCAGACGATCCGTTCTATATAAGGCTGGTCCTGCCTCCAGTAATCGGGGTTGCGCGCGGCGATAATATATTGCCCGCGCTGGTATTCGACGAACTTGAAAGGCCCGGTGCCGATAGGGGCGGTATTGGCCGGATTTTCCAGCACGTTGCTATTCTCGTAAAGGTGGCGGGGCACTACATAGCCCAGATCGGCCAGGGCGCGCAGCAACAGCTCGATCGGCATGGGGCGGGAATAGCGGAATATCACCGTATGGTCGTCGGGCGTATCTACGGCGTCGAGAAACTGTTGCAGGGCGGTGCTGTAGTTAAGCTGCTTTTTCCACAGTTCGAGCGCGTTGTACTGCACATCCTTGGCGGTAAAGGGTTTGCCGTCGTGCCATTTAACGTTCTCGCGCAGTTTGAAGGTGATGGTTTTACCGTCTTTCTCGCTGTGCCACTCGGTGGCCAATTGCGGAACGATCGCGCCGTTGGCGTCCAGATCCACCAGGGATTCGATAATCTTGCTGGTAACGATATATACCCCGGTGGAAGCGCGCAGCGCCGGGTTCAGAATGCGCTGTTCTCCGGCGATGTGTACCCCCAACGTGCCGCCTTTGACCGGCGTTCCCGTGGCGGCGGCGTGGGTTTGCGCCGCGCTGAGGAAAGAGGTGAAGGGAAATGTTGCGGCCAGTGCGCTTGACGAGATCAGTAAACGCCGACGGGTAATATTCATTATAAAATCCCTGTGTGAAGTAAAAAAAATGAGAAATCATTTCCTTAGCGCAGAATAAAGTTACCGGTTATTTATAGGGAAATTACCATTTATTATATGCTTATGCGTATATGGAATATAATACGTTTTTTTATATATCTATTTTTTGTCTTTATAAAGATAAAAAAATCACTAACGTAAAGGCTTGAATGAATTTTTAATGATCGTAATAGCGATAAGTAAGGAATTATAAAGGAGTTATCATGGCAAAGTTGTTATGGGATCACGTTGTTCATTACGTTAATCATCTTGATGAGGCAACAACGCGCTTTAACGAAAATGGCTTGGTCGCCTTTCCCGGCGGCTCTCATCCGGGCTGGGGAACGCATAACGCGCTGAGCTATTTCGGCCTCACCTATATTGAATTTCTGGGCATCCGCGATGCGGATGAACTGTCGGCGGCGGCGGATAAACAACTCTTGTGCCGCGAGCTGAAACATTATTTGCCGCAGCAGCAGATCCTTAGCCACCTGGCGTTACGTACGGACGATATCGAGGCGGTTGCGGACCGGCTGCGGCGTGAAGGATTGCAACTGTCGCCGATTCTGGCGGGTAAGCGGCATGACGCCGGCGGTAATCTTATTGAATGGAAAATGTTCACCATTGACGGCGATTTCCAGGGGTTGGCGTATCCCTTTGTTTTACAGTGGGGAAACGATGATGAGCAACGTCTGCGGCAGCTGCGCGAGCGCGGCATCGACCGGCCGCATCCCGCCGGGGAGGCGGCGATCAGCTCGGCCCTGTTTCACGTCGCCGCTCCGCAGGAGGTGGCGGCGCACTGGCAACGGCTGTTTTCTTTAGCGCCGGATCCTGATGATGCCGCCGTATTGCATATCGGCGGGCAGCATTTTATTTTCCGCGAAGGGGCGGAAAATCGCCTGACGGCGATTAATCTAGAAACGGATTCGCCGCTATTGAAGGGGAACAAAATCGAGATTGGCTTAGGCGAATACCGTTTCAATTAAAACCCGCATCACGAGCGGTAAAATATCCCTTATCAAAGACAATCAATTAAAGAGAGGCCGTAATGGCAAAGGTACATTTTATTGGCGCGGGGCAGATGGCCGAGGCCATTATCCGCGCCGCTCTGGCAAGTAAGACATTGCTTGCCGAGCATATCAGCATTGACGATATCGATCCCGAGCGCATCAGCCTGCTGCAGGAAAAATATCAGCTGCCGGCATCGGCCGGCTCGCCCGATGCCGCGCTGGCGCAGGCCAGGCTGATTGTTATCGGGGTGCGTCCTCAGGATGATATCGCGTCGGTCGCCGGCCGTATCCGGCAGCATGCGGCGCCGGAAAGCATCGTTATTTCCATTGTCGCCGGAGTGAAGATTAACCGCCTGGAGTCGCTGCTGGGGAATACGCGCCCCATTGCCCGGGTGATCCCCAATACCTTGACGGATACCGGATATGGCTACAGCGGCGTGGCGCTGAATAGCCATGTCCATGCCGATGACGTCGATGATTTTCTCTCCAGCTTTGGCAAGGTGACGTATCTGGAAGAGAAGCTGATCGATATATTCACCGGTTTTGGCGTCGCCGGGCCGAATTATATCTACTATTTTATCGAGTCATTGACCGACGCGGGGGTGCTGGCCGGGTTGCCGCGCACGCTGGCCACTCGTCTGGTATTGGAAAACCTGATAGGCGCGGTGGAAATGCTCAAACTGACGCAGCTGCATCCGCGCCAACTGCTGGATATCAACAATTCTCCCGCCGGCGTGGGAATGCACGGTTTGTATGAGCTCAACAACAGTGATTTTGCCGCGGGCTTGCAGCGTAGCGTATTGGCGGCGGTAAAACGCACCACCCAGTTGGCCGATATCGAATAAGCGGAATGCTGGAGAACAACGGGGCGCGGGTCGCCCCGTTCTGAAAGTGAATGCTACAGGGTTTTCGCGCAGGACGGGGCAATGGTGATATCGTCGCGATTGGCGTAGATCACCACGCTGTCGCCGACAAACAGCGTCCGGTATGTCTCCTCGTCCGCTTCAACCTGATAGCGCTGCCCGCCGGCCTCGACGTCGAGAATAAAACGTTCGCTTTCCAGCGCATGTACCGGAACGTAGCCATAAAAGTTATCAATCAGCGTGAGGGTGCGCTGGGCGGGAAGATAGCATCGATGCACGATTCTCCCCTGTAGCGCTTCCGGTTTTTTCCACAGCTGCTGGAAGTTGGATTTTAATTCCGCGCAAAATAGCGCCGCCAGTCCTATGATTAGCATCGTGCTTATCACGGTGAGCTGTTCTTGCACCAGAACGTAAAATTCGGTCATGGTCGTCTCCGGCTGATTTCTCTTGCCTTGTTTAATATATTTTTCCGCCGTTAGCGTCCAATCTCTTTTTGTGCTTAGTTATCACCAAATTTTTGTTTAGACTGCATGGCAACGGCGGAAAGGTCGTTATAACGCTGGTTTTTATGTCGTTGGATATCTATAATCCCGCGCAACCTTTTTCCCCCTCAGACTCAACGTAAGCCACTTCTATTCGGCTGGGATATATTTTATGAGCGAAAAGTACGTCGTAACCTGGGACATGTTGCAAATTCAGGCCCGCAAACTGGCGCAGCGCTTACTGCCTGCCGAACAATGGAAAGGCATCATTGCCGTCAGCCGCGGCGGATTGGTTCCCGGAGCGTTGCTGGCGCGCGAGCTGGGTATTCGTCATGTGGATACGGTTTGCATCTCCAGCTATGACCACGATAACCAGCGCGAAATGCAAGTGATCAAGCGCGCCGAGGGTGACGGCGAAGGTTTCATCGTCGTGGACGATCTGGTGGATACCGGCGGCACCGCTAAAGCCATCCGCGATATGTATCCCAAAGCCCATTTTGTCACTATTTTCGCCAAACCCGCCGGTAAGCCGCTGGTTGACGACTATATTGTCGACATCCCGCAGGATACCTGGATCGAACAGCCGTGGGATATGAGCGTGGTATTCGTACCGCCGCTGGCCGGTCGCTGACCGCCGCTGGTTTACATGCGCCAATGCCCGGTTTATGCCGGGCATTGTTGCGTGTGACGTCTCATAATCTCCCTGGGATCGCCCGCTATTTGCAGCGGAGATGATCTGATAAGGTGTTTTCCGTGCTGCGCCGTTTGTCTTCACCACGATGAGTTGGTTACACTCGGTTTTCGGTTCGGTTGTCCGCTGACGGCGGCGTAGATTAACGGAGAGTGCTGTGGCGCAAGCTAACCTGTCGGAAACCCTGTTCAAACCCTCCTTCAAACACCCTGAAACCTCGACGCTGGTCAAGCGCCCCCGTCATGCTCAGGGCGGGGCGGGAACGCACTCCGCCCTGGAGGGGGAAGATACCGGCCGCTGGTATCGCATGCTTAACCGGCTGCTGTGGATTTGGCGCGGCGTTCATCCGTGGGATATTGAAGAAGTGCTGGCGCGTATCGCCGTCAGCCAGGCGGAAAGAAGCAGTGATCACTTACTGGACACGGTTATCGGCTATCGCAGCGGCAACTGGATATATGAGTGGTGCAAGCAGGGGGCAGGCTGGCAGCAGCGGGCGATTGACGGTAGCGACAGCGAGCAGTGCGGTCAGTATTGGTTGAATGCCGCGAATCTGTATAGCATTGCCGCCTATCCCCATATCAAGGGCGATGAACTGGCGGAACAGGCGCAAACCCTGGCCAACCGGGCCTACGAAGAAGCGGCGAAATATCTTCCCTATGAGCTAAAGGCGCTGACTTTCCAGATTGAGGGCGGCGGTTCGCTGACCGGATTTCTGCACCTGCCCCAGAAGGGGAAAGCCCCGTTCCCGACAATATTGATGTGCGGCGGTCTGGAGATGCTGCAAAGCGACTATTACCGCCTGTTCCATGATTACCTGGCGCCGGCCGGAATGGCCATGCTGACCATTGATATTCCGTCGGTCGGTTTCTCCTCGCGCTGGAAGCTGAATCAGGATTCCAGTTTCCTGCATCAGCAGGTGTTGCGGGCATTGCCGGATGTGCCGTGGGTGGATCACTGCCGCGTCGGGGCGTTTGGTTTCCGTTTCGGGGCCAACATCGCCGTGCGCTTGGCTTATCTGGAAACGCAGCGCCTGCGCGGCGTCGCCTGCCTCGGCCCGATAGTGCATCACCTGCTGTATGATGCGAAACGGCAGCAACGGGTGCCGGATATGTTTATGGACGTGCTGGCGAGCCGGTTGGGCATGCCGTTTTCCACCGATGCGGCGCTGAAAACAGAATTAGGCCGTTATTCCCTTAAAACCCAGGGATTGCTGGGGCGGCGCTGTCCAACCCCCATGCTGGCCGGATATTGGGAGAACGACCCGGTGAGTCCGAAAGAGGAAGCATCCCTGATCGCCAATTCATCACAGCAGGGGAAATTGCTGACGGTGAATTTTTCACCGGTCTATCAGAATTTTCACCAGGCGTTACAGCAAATCAGCCATTGGTTAGAGCATAAGTTGGCCTAGTTGATTGATAAATTGTCATTCTCTGCTAAAAAGAATGTTCAAACCGAGGAGATTGCCGAATGATGTTACCAAGTGGACACCCGAAAAGCAGACTGATGAAAAACTTTGCTTCGCTGGGGCCCTATCTGCGTGAAGCGCAGTGCGAGCACGACCATTTTTTCTTTGACTGCCTGGCGGTGTGCGTCAATGTCAAACCCGCGCCGGAAAGCCGTGAGTTCTGGGGATGGTGGCTGACGCTGGAAGCGCAGGAACAGACCTTTACCTATGATTACCATTTTGGTTTATTTGACAAAAGCGGCAATTGGCGCGAAGAGAAAATCAAAGATAAGGAAGTGCTGGATAAGCTGAAAAGCACCAAAGAAGCTTTTCATGTTCGACTGGAAAAACTCCTGCAATCGCTGGACCCGGTCTGTACATTAACCGCCCGACCGTGATGTTCCCTGCCTGATTCCCGATTTATTCGCGGATTTTCGCGTTACGCCTGTTGGCATAACGCGCCCGTCCTGTTACAACATTTTCCTTATTTGTTTCTTTTTATGACTTTCAACGGCAGAAAAACTATGAGCGGCAGCCAGACCTTGGTTGTGAAACTTGGCACCAGCGTGCTGACCGGCGGTTCGCGCCGCCTTAACCGGGCCCATATTGTTGAACTGGTGCGCCAGTGCGCGCAGCAGCATGCGGCAGGGCACCGGATTGTTATTGTCACCTCCGGGGCGATTGCCGCCGGTCGTGAACATTTGGGCTACCCGGAACTTCCGCCGACGATTGCCACCAAGCAACTGCTGGCGGCGGTGGGGCAAAGCCGCCTGATTCAACTGTGGGAACAGCTGTTCTCCATCTATGGTATCCATATCGGGCAGATGTTGCTGACTCGCGCCGATCTGGAAGATCGCGAGCGTTTTCTCAATGCGCGCGACACCATGCGGGCGCTGCTGGATAACCACATCGTTCCGGTCATTAATGAAAATGACGCGGTGGCGACGCTGGAGATCAAAGTCGGCGACAATGATAACCTTTCCGCGCTGGCGGCCATGCTGGCGGATGCGGACAAACTGCTGCTGCTGACCGATCAGGCGGGTTTATTCACCGCCGATCCGCGGAAAAATCCGGATGCTGAGCTGATACGTGAAGTCACCGGCATTAACGATGCGTTGCGTAACATTGCCGGCGACAGCGTATCCGGTTTGGGCACGGGCGGCATGTTAACGAAATTGCAGGCGGCCGATGTCGCCTGCCGTGCGGGTATTGATGTGGTGATCGCCGCGGGCGGCAAGCCCGGCGTTATCGGCGATGTGATAGCGGACGTGTCCGTCGGCACGCGCTTCCATGCGTTGGAAACCCCGTTGGAAAATCGTAAGCGCTGGATCTTCGGCGCACCCCCGGCCGGTGAAATCACGGTGGATGACGGCGCGCTAGCGGCGATCCTGGAACGCGGCAGCTCTTTATTGCCCAAAGGGATCCGCGACGTGACGGGGAATTTCTCCCGCGGCGAGGTCGTGCGCATCCGTAGCCTGACCGGCCGAGATCTGGCGCATGCCGTCAGCCGCTATAACAGCGACGCGCTGCGTATGATTGCCGGGCACCACTCCCAGCAGATAGCCGACATCCTCGGTTACGAATACGGCCCGGTGGCGGTACACCGGGACGACATGATAATTAATTAAGGAGTGCGCGATGCTTGAACAAATGGGCAAAGCGGCAAAGGCGGCCTCGTATCAGCTGGCGGTGCTGAGTACGGCCGAGAAAGACCGCGCGTTGGCGGCCATCGCCGACCTGCTGGAATCGGCAAGTTCGACGATCCTGGCCGCCAATGAGCAGGACGTGGCTCAGGCGCGGCAGAACGGCATGAGCGAAGCGCTGCTCGACAGGCTGCTGCTGACGCCGGCGCGGCTGACGGCGATAGCCAACGACGTTCGCCAGGTATGCCGGCTGACCGACCCGGTAGGGGAGGTGATCGACGGCCGTTTGTTGGACAGCGGCCTGCGGCTGGAGCGCCGCCGCGTGCCGCTCGGCGTTATCGGCGTGATTTATGAAGCGCGTCCCAACGTCACCATTGACGTGGCTTCTCTGTGCCTGAAAACCGGTAATGCGGTTATTCTGCGCGGCGGCAAGGAAACCTATCGCACCAATGCCGCAACGGTAAAGGTGATCCAACAGGCGCTGGCGCAATGCGGTTTGCCCGAGTCAGCGGTTCAGGCGATTGAAAGTCCCGATCGTGAGTTGGTGAACCAGTTACTGAAGCTGGATCGCTATATCGACATGCTGATCCCTCGTGGCGGCGCGAGTCTGCACAGACTCTGCCGCGAACAGTCGACCATTCCGGTCATTATCGGCGGGGTCGGGGTGTGTCATATGTATGCGGACGAAAGTATAGATTTTGACAAAGCCCTGACGGTGATTGAAAGCGCTAAAGTCCAGCGTCCCAGTACCTGCAACAGCCTGGAAACGCTGCTGGTTAATCAAAGCATTGCGGCTCGCTTCCTGCCGGCGCTAAGCCGAAAAATGGCCGCCGCGGGCGTAACCTTACACGCCAGCCCGTCCGCCATGCCGTTCCTGACGGATGGCCCGGCGAAAGTGGTGGCGGTGGAAGCGGCCGACTATGATGACGAATGGCTTTCCAACGACCTCAACGTCACGCTGGTCGACGGCCTGGATGAAGCCGTGGCGCACATCCGCCAGCACGGCACGCAGCATTCGGACGCCATTCTCACCCGCTCGTTGAGCAACGCGGAGCGTTTTGTGCGCGAGGTGGATTCATCGGCGGTCTACGTCAACGCCAGCACCCGCTTTACCGACGGCGGCCAGTTCGGCCTGGGCGCGGAAGTGGCGGTGAGTACGCAAAAACTGCATGCGCGCGGCCCGATGGGACTGGAAGCGCTGACCACCTACAAGTGGATCGGCTACGGCGACGATCTGGTCCGCCCCTGATGGCGTTTTTTAATCCGTAAAGTTATAGGATTCTCTGTTATTAGTTTGGAAAATTATCAGAGAATCCTTATCCTTAGCGGGACGATTATAAAACCAGCAGAAGACCGCCAATTGCTTGACTTGACCTGATATTTTCACTAGTTTGTCACCCCGTAGTTCCGCCGCAGCTTCGCTGTGACGATCCTAACGCCGATATAGCTCAGTTGGTAGAGCAGCGCATTCGTAATGCGAAGGTCGTAGGTTCGACTCCTATTATCGGCACCATCCTACCTATTTTAACGTCTCCCTAAGTCTACTCAAACACCCTTTAAACCCTTATAATACGCGGTTTCACGGCCCTTGTTGTCTCTGCTCGTCTACTCACGTTCACAGAAATCTACGGTGAGTTGGGGGCATCGGTGGGGGCATGATGTGTTCGGTCTAGAGGAGATACCCCCAGATGAAGCTCAATGCCAGACAGGTCGAGACTGCCAAGCCCAAAGATAAACCCTACAAGTTAGCGGATGGTGGGGGCATGTATCTGGAGGTGTTCCCTAACGGCACCAAAAGCTGGCGCATGAAATACCGTATCGCCGGTAAAGAAAAACGTGTGGTGTTTGGTGTCTACCCGACCATTACCGGAGCCAAGTATACCGGTAAAGCCAACAGAGTCTGTTGAGGATGATACGATTACAGAGGCTGTAGAAATAATCCCTGATAAATCAGATCCGAGATGGGGCGATCTTGGGAAAATGGTGATATTTTTTTGATTACGGATTATGAAGTTAACAATATTTTAGTTGAAGGTTTATGAACCACTTCCAAGAATGATTGTTATCAACGAGATAAAACTGAAACGACAAAAAAATATATTTATAATAGTTATTGGAATGACACATCTATAATATTTAAGTTATATCGCATTACAAATGGTGTAATGAATGAAAATGATTATGTTTGGATACAAATGGGCGAGTTACTTTATGATGGGGAATGGTTTGAAACGGTTTGTTACTATTCTGTATATTCACTGAGAATTTATATTCAATAAATAGGTTCAATAAATAAAATATTTTAAATTCTCATGCGAAACTCAATAAATAAAAATATTTTTTAAAAAGATAGGAGTATTTTAAAAACAAAAAATAATATATTATTTTTTTGTATATCTTTAAAGATATTTACTTTAATGAGGTGTCTGATTGCTCTATAAATAACTGCGTCTAATAGCGCTACACTTTTGCCTTTCCATGGCCTGCCCCGGGAAAGGGACTTACTGTCTTCATAAAGTGGCGAACTTTGTCCAGTAACTGCCACATGAAACGGCATTGATGATTTCGTGTAACCGTCTCATGTAATGAGAGCCAGAGTAGTTCAACCCTATTTACCCAGGGGGAATACACTGGCTGAAAAATAAGCTTAAATTTGGGGTTGTTTTTCAGCCATTTTTCGGTCTGTTTGCTTTTGTGAATACAGTAGTTATCAACGATGAGTGTCACACTTTCTGCCTGGGAGTAAGTCGCGTTGAGTTTCTCTAACAGACTGATGAATAAAGCCGTTTTTTTGTTGCTTCCTTCAGCGTAGATGACTTCACCGGTTTGACTGTGTAGGGCACCAGCAAGGTAACATTTTTCATTGATGCCGGGCGTCACCACTTTCTTTTGTTGTCCCCGTAACTGCCAGTCAGCACCAATTTTAGGATTCAAATCAATGTCTACCTCATCTTCATAAAAGACAGGATTACGGTCATCACATTTATCCAGCGCTTCCTGAATTGCAGCCATTTTTTCTGCTCTGTTTGGGTCGGGTATACGCAATGTGGGTGTGGCCCTGCGCCAGACAATATCCATCTGAGGCAACCAGCGTCGGAGTGTCCCTGGATGAATAAAAACATTCATCATTTCTTTGATAATTATAGAAAATAGTTCACTACTCCAGCGTGAGCGCTGGTAGCCGAAATCGCTGGGAGAAAAATCCAAAAGATCAAATATCAGTCCGCAAACCTGTTCACGTGACCAGCGGCGTTCACACCCCGGCGTCAGTGAACGCAACGCCTCTATGCCTCCGTCAGTAAACCAGTTAATCCAACGTATTACCGATGAACGAGCGCAATAGAGCATTTTTGCGACGTGACTGACCTTGTACCCTGCTCTAACAGTAGTATGGCGTTCAACCTGCGCTGATGGTGCTTATCATCCGTTGTATGGAGAGCTTTTATCATCAGGTATCGTTTGTCACTGGGTATTGGTGCTATGATCGGCATTGCTCAGTCCGGTTAGTGATTTGTGATTTTTGGCGATTGATCAGATCGCAAAAATCGGACTGAGTTCCCTTCAAAGTGATCTACTATTCAACGCAGTTATTTATATGGAGAGTTTGTTTACAGCCCGATGGGCTGATATCGTTGCCCCAAATGTGGGGCTAAGTATTCTATCCTATGGATAGTGCCTCAATGAGGCAGTAAAAGGGCTTAACGACCCTTTTTGCGTTTCAGCTTATAATAAAAATCTATTCAGAAATTAACTCACATCTTTTGTTTGGTAGGTTCGATATAGAACGTCGAACCTTTCCCACAACACAAAAGACAGACTCTCTTTTGGCGTGACAGAAAATACATAACAAGAAATTGAGCGAGAGGGTAATGGCAAGGAAATGATAATATATGAACATAAGTAAAAATTTTAGGAAGAAGCTCTGTATATAATAAACATTGAACTTTGGCATTGCGGCAGACGTAAAGACCGCACAAACTGAGTTCAGTCGAAACGGATATATCCATAGTCAAAGGAGGATGACCATGCCGGGTGCCGCCCGTCTGAATGATATTGCAAGTGGTCACGACTGCTTCCCTGAAACCCCGATCGTGGAAGGCAGCCCTGATGTGAGCATCAACGGTCAGCCAGCCGCGCGTCAGGGTGATACAGTTCTGCTGCATGGTTGTCCCTGTCCCAATGCCCCGCACGGTGTGCATACCCGAAAAATAGCCGAAGGTTCATCGACGGTTTCCATTAATGGTAAACCCGCTGCCCGTATTGGTGATGGCATCAATTGCGGTGGTGTCATTATCTCCGGCAGCGGCAACGTCATTATTGGTGATACGCCTTATAAATCTCCGGTTCAGGAATGTGCTAAACAGGTGGCGTTGAACCGTTCCCCTTTGCTGGCGTTGACACCGATGCTGGCAATGGAGCCTGTGTTTGCCAAATCCTGTTTACGTAGCGCGGGCTGTACGGACGCGGGGACGGAAGAAGAGCCGCAGACCAATATTGGTGAAATGAGCGTGTATGTCGCAGAAGCTGTTCGTCATGCTGCTCCTCCATCAGAAAAACCGGGTGAAGTGAAGCAGTATGCGCAGGCGGCAAAAAAGAAAAATACATCTTCTACAGCTTCCCCTCAATCGTTTACCGGAAGAAACGCACCATCACCCAACTCATCAGCCAATACGGTTAACAAACCGGCCCTGCCACCGCTGGAGCCGTGGTATCAGACGTTATTCGACCTGTTCGTTGGTAAAGCGGATGCGGCGATGTTGCCGCCACCTCAACCGTTAGTCATGGCAGGTACGGCAGCACAAGCAGGTGCGACAGCCGCCGCAGGTGGTGCGGTAGCGCAAGCCAATCAGGATGCGGCAAAGGTGCTGACGCATCAGTTGAAACATCTGTCGGGTCCCTCAATATGGCAAGGCCAGTTACAAATGGCACAGAGTTTTGTGCTGATGGGGTCGCTGATCCAGCATCATCTGAAAGGTGAAAAAGAAGATTTATTGACGCCGGAAAAATTGCTTGAGGTAGCCAAAAAACAGGGAACGGTGCCAAGTCGTGTTCGTTATCAGTGGGTAGAGGATGAGGATACCGGCAGGCTGAAGGCAGTTGGTTATCACACCAGTATGGAAAGCGGGCGCGATCGGGTGCGTGTCAGGCTGTTGAAGCATGATTTTCCCAATAACCGCTACGAGTTCTGGGAAGAGGGCGCAACAGGGCCAACCATTCTGTGGACGCCGGATAATCCGGGGGTAGAATTGCCAACGGATACGGCACACGGTGAACAGCCTGTTATTCCGTCAGCCATACCGGGATTTGAAATTCCAGAGATGGATGATGTCAGCATTCTTGCAACACCTATCCCGGATGAGAAGGATTTCCGTGATTACATTCTGGTGTTCCCGGAGAATGCATTTCCACCGATTTATGTTTATTTGAGTAAGCCACCCGTTAACTTGCTTGATGTTGATTTATACAGTAATTTTAAGGGACGTTCACGGCAGGGAAAATACCATGCAGACCATATGCCATCGGCTGCAGCCGTAATAGAGTTTTTGAAGCGGTTGTATCCTGATGCTAAAGAATATGAATTAGAACAGATGGCTAAGGATGTCGCGGCTATAATCATTCCTGCTGAAGTTCACCAAAAAATTAGTGAAACTTATGGTTGGCGCAATAGGCCGCAAGATATTGATCGAGACTCTCATGATTTACGCGGTGCGGTAGATCGCAACTTTGACGCGATAAAACCTACTCTGAAAGAGTATGGTGTGACAGAAGAGCAGTTGGAGGCGGCAAGAGAAAAAATGCATAAACTCAATGAAGATCAGGGGTTGTATTAATGACCGTAAATGTGGAAGCATTAATCGATAGCTTGGGGAAAACTCATCAGGAAATATTTGATGCAGGTCTGATTTCCTATAAAACCAAACCGACTGGTTTTTCTGGCAGCTCTAGTATTAGTCTGGATATGGCAAAAGAGGGTATTTATCTCTCTTTTAATAGAAATGATCGAGTATTGAATGAAATTACTTTGGTTATATCAAATAGAAAAGTCGGGTATTATTTCCCAAATAAACTACCGCATCCGCTAAAAAATACGATGTCAAGAAGCTGGGTTCAGGAAAAGTTTGGTGAACCCTGTAAATTTCTGCCACCAAGGAAGAGATTAAAAAGAGATATTGGCTATACAGATCTTTATCATTTAAAAAATTATAGTCTTCCGGTGAGTATGCAGATAGATTATGATCTTAATGAAAAAGTTGAGGCAATAACATATTTGCCTACTTCAATGCTCAGATGGTGATCATTTCATGAAGGTCATCACTGGCCTTCATTATTTACCCTATCACCCTTTATCCCTGAACATGAAAAGATCGAAATAACAGCTCAAGTCGTTCCCACAGCACGAAGATTAAAATCTCTTTAACCTTGGGTTCATCCAGTTCAACAACAGCATAAATTAATGCCCGACACTGATCGATGATTTCTTCCAGTTCCATCGGCGTGTTATCGAACATGATAAGCCTCCGATGCTGGATATTGAGATGTAGCAAAAAAGCCAGTGCCCAGATGCAGATTTTCAGGCGGGGAATAGGTAAACTGACTGGTAGCCATAGCGTTAGCTCCATAACGTTGTGGTTAGCCCCTGTCTGGTATTGCAGTTCCTTTCGGGGGCGACTGGTGTTCAGGTTTTTTTTTGTGAAGTACGTACCTGATTCGCTGCAACTTAAGGCTAGGACTGTTACTAGTCAATTGCTAAACGCGATACAAGAAAATCGACTGCTGGCAAGTCTCTAGCCTTCAGGATTTGCATAGCTCCGGAACTGCATGAACAGTTGGTTCAATTGGCTGATTTTGTGATTTTTTAGTATGTGGTTGTTTTAATATATCAATTATTAGATGCGTCTTTGACTGTACCAGATTTAACTTCAGCCTGTTCTGCATTATTTTTCTGTTTGGACATTTCATATGTAGACCAACCAAATTGTATTAGCTGAAAAATTGAAAATAGTACAGCGACAAAACCAAGAACTTTCACATTAGGTTTCTCAAGAAAATGATTTACCTTATAGCCCCAATTTTTATTGTGTACCTTTACCTTATTTTGCTGTAGTAAAAAATACATATGTTGAAACCAATATACTTTTGACATGGTTGACTTATGTAGTTTCACATATTCTTTTGCTGAAAATGCTGCTACTTCATCCTTACCTGAAAGGTTATCTCTATGTTCCCCATTATTAAGTTTCATAAAACTAGCCATTCGTGGATGATTAACACAATCTTTACCGTATATAGAAAGTATCAAGGCTGATAAGTTGTATTTTTTCGTGTCAGGAATACGCTTTGAATCTTGTTGAGTTAAAACTTTATATCGATGTGCTAAAGCTTGAAAACCATAGTTAATATTAGTCATATTCCAATGAAGCCAGTATGCATCATCATTTTCAGAAACGAAGCCAAAGAACTGCTTTAGCATTTCACCTTCAAGAGTATCATAATGTTCATGTATATCTTCCCTATTTATTTTTTTAACTTCCGCAATTAAATGAATCGAAAAACTATGCATTGTAGAACTACCAACATGTAATACAGCGATAGAAGTTATTCTAGGTGAGTAGTTTTCATTATTGTCATTCAAATTCTCACAAGAGTAGTGAATAATAAATAAATTATTTTCATTACTTTTTAATAACTTAAGTGTATCTTTAGCGCTCAAATTTTACTCCATTTTTGAATGTGATCTTGTCTTATGACATGATAAGTAGCTATCAGAGTCGCAAGTGCCTTGAGAATTTTTTCAGAAAAATTTCAAGGTAGCCCCATCTGTATTTACGCTCTCATGACCATAAGTTTCACATAATCAGAGCGTTATATTGTATTGTGCGTATTTTACTTCAGATAATCAACCATACTTAGTCTTTAACTATCTTTATATATTTTATAAATACAAAAGTTGATGTATGCTTTGATGTGCATTATTGTGTGTGTAATTAAACATGCTTTTAGGTGGGTTATGGAACGTATCCTCGCAGAAAAATCTATCAACATCACTGAGTTAAGAAAGAACCCGGCAAAATATTTCATTGATGAACCGGTTGCCGTTCTCTCCAACAACCGTCCCGCTGGCTACATGGTCAGTGCTAAGGTGTTTGAAGAGCTAATCGATCTGTTGGAAGAGAAGCAAGGCAGGGTTCATACCGCTGCGCGATTCAGGCCAACGGCTGAACGTTTAAGTGATATTGCGGATAGTGGGCAGAAACTGCTGCAAAATGCCTCTGACAAGGATCTGACCGAGTTCACGGAATGAGCATCAAGATTTTTAAGTCAGCACTAATTCGCCAGCAATTAAGCCAGCAAGAGCTTGATGATTTGGCGGCGGATTTTCTGTCCTATAAAAAAGACGGTGTATTGCCAGATACCTTTGGGCGTGATGCGCCTTATGATGATGACCGCACCTATCCCTTGGTAAAAGAGGAGCAGGTGGCCCACATTCATCTTGCCGATGCAGATGCCCCTTGATCCTAAGTTTTTACGTCAGTTCAAACGAACCAGCGATCAGGCGCATTTGGTATACTGTCAAGGTGCGATGGATCCCGATGCCTATCTACTTATTATCATCCTGAAACCCGAAGCGCATAAAATGGCGCGCAACAATAACCATATGCATAAGATCGGAATGATAGCCGAAGCGTTCAGGATGAAACATTAATCTGGTCAAAAAACACCCGGTCATTTAGGGCAGAAAAACATATGGGGGCATCATTGGGGGCATGCAGGTATTTGAAACAGAACATTAATCAATACTATCAATATCATATGAGTCAGGTGTTGTTCCTATTATCGCACCATAAAATCAATGAGTTACAAATCATCTCCCTTCTAAAATCTTCATTTTTTGCTCTCGGGTACACTCTGGGGTACACAGTTAGCATGACATAGCGACTTCCTGCTGAGTTAGATAAGCCGCTTTCATTTCGAGGCTTTTTTCACAATATGGGCGCTTAGAAATCGGAACCAAAACCCAAACCAGAGTGAAAGTCGCCATCGCCGATGTGATTAAAATTGGTTCCGCAAGGATTACCCATTACGTCAATAACGCTATCCATAGTGGGAAGGCCGTTAGCCGGGTTGACATCGCGATCAATATCGTGAGTATGGTTCATGCCCCAGTCACTGTCCCTCCCAGATAAAGAACTTGTGCCATAAAGATTACCCATTAAATCAAAAGCATCATTTACCATAGGTAAGCAATTGGCTGGATTAACACCGTGAGTATGGTGATGAATATCCATATTCCAGCCGCTATCACCAGTTTTTGCGAAGAGTTTTGGTATAGGGCACTCTCGATAATCATCAGAAAACACAGGTTTTAGAACGCCTGCAACTGGCCCGTCAGTTCACGGGGAATTCAGCAGTTGAGCGGCTGCTGAAGTGGAAAACGCCGCAGGAACGGTTGCTCAGAGAGTAACATCTCTGACTTGTATTTTTTTGAGAATTTGCGTTGCTTCCTCTCCGATTTGTTCATAAAATTATTTTGTTCATGATTCATGAACAAGATTAAGGTCTGAACAAATGAAAGAAGAACAGCTTTTGTCTGATGCTGTAGAGAATTTGCCAAAAGGCTTCCTGTTGCAGTATGAAATTGGCAACAGACCTGACATACATGACGGCTGGGGCAGACTGACGGGACCGGGGGGCGAGATGGCGACATTTGCCCTGGAAGTAAAGCATATCCATCGTAAAGAGTCGCTGATGGCTGTCCGTGAAAAGATGACCCGCTTTCCTACGGATTTTCCTGCATTACTAGTGTGCAACCGCCTGACGTCCGCACTGGCGGAATATTGTGCGGATAACCAGATTAATTTCATCGATACGGCCGGAAATGCCCGAATCCAGGTTTCGGGGTTATATCTGTTTATTGAAGGTCGATATGAGAAGAAACCTGTTGCTGTCAGCAGTCATTTTGCTGAAGGAGTAATGAAGCTTCTTTTTGTGCTGTTATCCTGCCCGGAAAGCCTGAACGATACTTACCGCCGCTTGGCGGAGAAAGCGGGCATCTCTTTGGGAATGGTCAGCAAAGCTTTCGATTACCTTGCGGCGCATCGCTATTTCCGCAAATCGCAGAAGGGGCGGCGCTTAATGAATGAAGGCGAATTACAGGTTTTGTGGTTAAAAGATTATGCCACCGCCCTGCGTCCGAAGCTGGATTTTCTTTCCTTGCCTACACCTGCTTCGCGGGATGAAATAACACTTGCAACCGATGAATACTGGAGTGGCGAGATTGCCGCCGCAGAACTGAGCGGCGGATACCTGATACCAGAAAGCGGCGTGATTTTTACGCCTCATTCATTGTTACAAAGACGAAAGGAGCTGAGATTAAAACCAGATCCTGGTGGAAAACTGCAACTGATTTCCTGTTTCTGGGGGAACTTTACCCTGAACCGTAAAGCCGAAGCGATGTTGTGTGTGGCCGAGCTGCTGGCGAGCGGCGATGATAGAAACCGGGAAGCGGCAAGGATAATCAATGACAAATATCTTCATCTTAGTGAATCCGATCTTTTCAGCTACTGAAGCGCTATTAACCCAGATAAAGCGAATTTGCGTAGCTCAGGGGATCCCGTTTTTTATTGCGGGGGCGACAGCGCGTGAAATTCTGCTCCATCATGTTCACGGCAGGAGTATTGGCCGCCGAACCCGTGACATTGAAATCGCCGTTTTTGTCGATAGCTGGCCGATGTTTGATGCGTTAAGAAATGCCTTCCTTGCTGAAGGTGCGCAGACGGTCCGAGATAATGCCCATCGTATGATTGCCGAAGGGATCGAACTGGATATTATCCCTTTTGGCGGTGTTGCTGAAGGCAATCAAATTGCCTGGCCGCCAGAGCGTGAAATCATTATGTCAGTGGACGGATTTAGTGAGGTATTTTCTCATACTGTAACAGTGCAACTTACGAACGGCGAAAGGCTGCCGTTTTGCTCCCTGCCGGGGTTAGCGTTGTTAAAACTTTTCGCTTGGCGCGATCGCGGGCATGGCAGTGCTAAAGATGCGACCGATCTCTACAAGATTATCCGTGAATATAGCGCTATCGAAGATGAGCGCATCTATGCCCCCACCGTTGCAGGTGAAAACCTGTACTGGAATCCTGTACGCATGGGGGCTGTTCTGCTGGGCAGTGATATCGCTGCGATTAGCGAGCGCTCATCTTTGGCAGAGTTGATGCGTCTCGATAGGGAACGTCTGACTGATGCTATAGCGCGGCAATCTGATGTGGACGATATGGCAGAGATTGAGCAGATCATGAATGACTTCTGGAACGGTATGATAAGCGATGGCTGAAGATAGGGTTTTAGGGTCATTGTTCACAGTAAAAATACGTTCATGAATCATGAACGTATTTTTACTGTGAACAATGACTGAATTAGTCGCAACTCAACCTGAAACAGTTCAATAGCAAGGTTTGATTAAATCTAACAGTCGGCTAGCCTCCACAGTAGAAAGCAGGAGGAGCTACGAGCGAACAGAAGACATTTGCGCATTAAAGTTAAACAGGTGATTTGGTGCCAAATGCGCATATCGTCTAACCATCTCAATTGATTCCCATCCGCCCATTTCCTGCAGCACAGATACCCAAGTGTGAATTGGCGAGGTAGACGCCAGCAACGATACAACCAGCTCCGGCCGGTTTTTTTACGTCAAACCGCTTTAAAAGATGATGAGTAAATCGTCACCTATTTACCCACTCATCACTCAGTAATATATTGATTATTAATCATAAAAATCTCAGGTGAAGAGGGGGGACGGTTTTTTATAAAATCTTTTTACTGGGTATGCTACATTCCGTATTGATGCATTTTTAGCTAAGTGCTAAATTCGGTATCAAATATCGCACTAAAAAGGGACTGATTATGTCTGTGCAACCTATCCTTGCTAATGCCGCAGTGAGCATCAGCGACTTTAAAAAATCACCCAATGCCGCGCTTAAAGAAGCCAACGGCGAACCTGTAGCCGTATTAACCAATGGCCGTATCTCTGGCTATTATGTTTCCCCGGAAACATGGGAAGCGCTGGCCGACTATCAGGAAGATATTGAACTCGCGAAAATAGCCCGTTCACGGATGAAAGGTAAACGCGTCAAGGTAGATCTGGATGAGTTATAAGCTGGAGTTTGAAGAACACGCGCTGAAAGAGTTTAATAAGTTGTGCGCACCAGTGCGGGAACAGTTTAAAAAGAAACTCTATGACATATTGCTTAACCCTCACATTCCCGCCAATCGCCTGCATGGTATGACGGATTGCTACAAAATCAAGCTCAGGTCTGCCGGATACCGGTTAGTGTACCGTGTGATCGATAACGAGGTGGTTGTGCTGGTCTTGGCCGTAGGCAAGCGGGAACGCTCAGAGGTTTATAAGGCTGCCAAAGACAGGCTGTAAGCGCGGATACCTTAAATTCGCGATCTTCTTGTTGTACGACATGATTATCAGGTAATGAGTTACTCGTCACCAGTTCACCAATTCATAACCCATTAATATATTGATTATTAAAAAATTCTTTGATGAAGAGGGTGAACAGTTTTTCGAAAAATAATTTTATTGGGGGAGGTGTCATATTGCTTACTTGAGATTTTGTATCCACTTTATGGGGCTCAAGATTCTATATGTATAAATGAATTTTTAATAACTAAAAATACTCAATAAAAACATTGAGTTATCATGTTGAGTTCGACTCCCATTATCGCACCATAAAATCAATTACTTATGTGTTATCTCCTTCAGTTCCTGTTAGTGCGTGGGACATATTTGGGCAAAGCAGCATCAATTTGTCGCGCGTGCTCAGTTAGGTGATTTGGTGCCAAATGGGCATATCGTCTAACCATCCCAATTGATTCCCATCCGCCCATTTCCTGCAGCACAGATATCGGCACGCCAGCTTGCGCATTTGTGCCGCAGGTCATATTGCATTTAACTTGTTAGCTATCTGCAACACCTTACAATAAATGGCCTCATCGGGATGTTTGGTTGAAATCCTTCCATCATTCCAATCAAGCCAAGGCTCATCATATTCACTATGACCACTCCATATAGCGAAAAAATCACCGTTTTTATTATCAATAGACAACTTTTTATCGCTATCAACAAGTTGAAGCCATTCCTTACTGCTTATTGGATTATTACTGTTGCCAGACCAATTTTCTGATCTTATTTTTAATTGTAATATACCGGTATATCACCACCGAAGAGAAAATAAAATGCTGTATTAAATTGTGTTTTGATAATCTATTTGTTTGTGATATGTTCATTCGTATGATAGTAATAAATGGGGCAATAGATTTGTTATGGATATGTCGGCGTTTCTCCCGAATAAAAAAACAAACTCCTCGAATAATGGACTTCGTCTTGTTCCTTTTACCGAACAACATTTTTCAATATTGGCTGATTGGTTTTTCAATGAAAAGGAAATTGTCCAATGGGGAGGGACGACTCTGTCTTATCCGCTTGATGAAGCACAATTTAGCGCGATGCTTATTGAAACAAAGACTACACCACCAAACCGTTTGTGCTGGATGCTTGAAGATAATGCAGGAGAGTTATGCGGCCACTGCCAGCTTGCTTTTGACTGGAGGAATGGGACGGCCATAATTGGTAGGGTTGTAATTTCCCCCAAAAGACAGGGAAGTGGTTTGGCAACGCCAATGGTTCGCAAGGTTTTAGAAAAAGCATTTTCTTATGCTGACATAGAGCGAACGGAACTTAACGTCTATGCTTGGAATAAAAAAGCCATCAAAACATATACTCGTGTAGGATTTATTGTTGAAGGTATTCGACGATCTTCTGCGAGAGTTGGCAATGAAAGATGGGATACGGCAATAATGAGTGTGTTACGAGATGAATGGGTAAAATACTCGGTTGAGCCTATTGACGGATTGTAATGAAATTTATTAATAAAAATGCGTGTTTAAATCTCTGGTAATAGATATATAAAAATCGATCATGTTTTTATCTGTACTCCCTAGGATGCTTCAACTTTTTATTATTCCCACCAAAAACTCATCCCTCAGGCCTGAGTTGCCATTAACAATTATTTATTGAAACGAATTAAATCAGATGACTGAAGAGTAATTCCATGGCCGTTTATTTAAAATTTGGGAGTATGTTGTTATGATGCGAGGTTATTTATTTATACGATAATTCACCACCATCACGATCTTCGCAAACCATGACGAAATTGCATCAGTCACCTTGTCCAGCTCAGATCGCCATAATCCCCCTCCTCTTTATCGGGTAAAACCGCCACTTCAGGCTAAATGAATAATAAGATTCACTTCAATATTTATTGATCCTGCATTGTCTCTTTCGTCATTTTTTAACTTTCATTAGAAAAAATATGTGTTTTGCTCACTGGCGAGCCGATGCCTTAATAAATAATAACAAGCAGGCTAAGCGGTAAGCTCGGATGAGATAGTCGTATTTCCGAGGGGTCTTACCATGGTGGAAATGGCTAATGACCAAAGAGATACGTTTTAATGCGTTCATGATGAATTGCATCGGACATTTGGCGCCGGGACAGTGGGCTTCCCCACAGGATCACTCCCTCAGTTATCTGCAGCCACAGTACTGGATCGGTCTGGCCAGGTTACTTGAAGACGGGTTATTTGACGGTCTGTTTCTGGGGGATGTGCTGGGTATTTACGACGTTGATGGCGATTCGGCAGACAGCGCGCTACGCCATGCGGCGCAGGTGCCGATGAACGACCCTTTCCCTCTGGTCCCGCTGATGTCGCAGGCTACGCAACATCTCGGTTTCGGCGTCACCGCCTCGGTGACCTATGAGCCTCCCTATTTGCTCGCCCGCCGGTTTTCCACCCTCGACCATCTGACCGGAGGGCGGATAGCCTGGAATATCGTTACCTCTTATCTTTCCAGCGGCGCGGCAAGCCTGGGACTTTCTCAGCCATTGTCCCATGATCAGCGCTACGATCGCGCCGATGACTACCTGAGCCTTTGCTATAAGCTGTGGGAAGGCAGCTGGCAAGAGGGGGCGGTGCTACGCGACCTGGAGCGGGGCGTCTACGCGGACCCCGATAAAATACGGCGCGTCGAGCATCAGGGGCCCTATTTTCAATCGAACGGGATTTATCAGTGCGAACCCTCGCCGCAACGCACGCCGGTCCTTTTCCAGGCTGGCGGCTCCGTGCGCGGTACCCGGTTCGCGGCGCAGCACGCGGAGTGTATTTTTGTCGGCGCGCCGACGCGCGATGGGCTGCGCCGTACCGTGGATGCGCTTCGCGCTGACCTGCTCAAGGCGGGCCGCCCCTCCGATTCCGTGCGTATTTTCGCCATGTTTACCGTTATCGTCGACGATAGCATGGCGCTGGCAAATGCGCGTTTTCACCACTATCTGGCGCGGGCAAGCTATGACGGCGCCCGCACGCTGTTGGCCGGCTGGACCGGTATCGATCTTTCGCGTTATCACCCTGACGATACGCTGGCCTATGTCGATACCGATGCCGGGCAATCAGCGCTGGCGTCCTTTAGCATTCTGGACCCCAACCGCATCTGGACGGTGCGCGACGCGGTGGAGTTCGTTTCGGTGGGAGGGCGCGGGCCGGTGGTGGTGGGCGACGCCGCCCACGTCGCCGATGAGTTGCAGTCCTGGGTGGCGGATACCGGTATCGACGGTTTTAACCTCGCCTACGTGGAATCGCCCAGAACTTTTGAAGACATCGTCAGGCTGTTGATCCCCGAACTTCAGCGGCGGGGGGCTTATAAAACGGCCTATGCGCCGGGAACGCTGCGGGAGAAACTGTTCGCCTACGGCCCTTATCTACCGCCAACCCATGACGGCAGCCGCTATCGCGGCGATAACGCCAATCCTCGTTAATCCTCATTTATTCAGGAGAAATCATGCCCCGTATTTCCGAACCGGATCCCCATACGTTTGATGGGCCGCTGGGGGAGTTGTTCCGGCGTTATACCCAAAATGGCGCTGTATTTGTCGATCAGTTTTCGGTGATGTCGCATGTGCGGCCGGCGGCGGAGCATCTGTTCGGCTTACTGCTGGAGCTCAAGGCGCGCGGCGGCATTGCTCAACGCTATATTGAACTGAGCATCGTGGTGGTTTCGCTTATCAATGAATGTACCTATTGCGTGGATAACCATGCTCCCCGTCTGGCGGTGGAGGGCATATCGACGCAGGGTGCGCGCGAACTGCTGGATTATGCCCAACATCCTGAACTGAGCGCGGTGGATAAACTGGTGGTTGAATACGCCATTGCGGTAACCCAGTCGCCTCAGCGTATCCGCGACGCATTGTTCGATCGCCTGCGGGCGCAGTTCAGCGAATCGCAAATCGTCGAGCTCACCTTGCGTATTGCGCTGTGCGGGTTTTTCAATCGTTTTAATCAGGCATTACAGATTGGCTGAGTTCGTATCGCCAGAGTGTTCGGCATTTATTGCAGGAGTGGTTCATGAGGTTTTTATTCACCTTGGCTGGTCATAAGCTGTTCGGCGTTATCCGGCGTTTCGCGCTATCCCTTGCGGCCGTACTGGCGTTCTGCCATATGGCCGGGGCGCAGGCGGCGGAACCGATTCGTATCGGCGTCTTGGTGCCGCTAAGCGGCGGAGGCGGCGCCTATGGCGCCGGCATGGCGGCCGCCGCCGCGCAAGCCGCCGAATTTATCAATCAGGACGCGGGCGGCGTGCTGAACGGACGCAAGATCGAAATTATCGTTGCCGACGATGAAAGCAACCCTACGGCGGGCGTCGCGGCGGCGCGAAAATTAATCGATGTCTCCCGCGTTTCCGCCATCGTCGGGCTATGGAGCAGCGCCGTGGCCATGGCCGTGAAACCCTTGACCATTGAAAAAGGCATCCCGCTACTGGTCACCGGCTCCGGTGATGAGATCACCCAGGGGGATAACCAGGGGCTGGTGTGGCGCTTCCAGGCCACCGGCCGGGACTGGGGCAAGGCGTTCGCCCGCGCCGCCGTTAAAGACGGGGCGCAAACCGCATCCCTGCTGGTGCTGCAAACTCCGTTTACCCTGAGCATGGTCGATCCTTTTATCCAGGAGTTTACCGCTGCCGGCGGGCGCGTTCTGGATACCGTTTATTACAATCCCGGCCAGCCCTCCTATCGGGCGGAAGTGGAGAAAGCCTTTGCCCAAAAACCGGACGCCGTTTTTGTCCCCAGCTACCTGCCGGACTTATCCGCCATTGCGCGGGAAATATACCGCAGCGGCTTTAACAGTACCCTCTACGCCAATTCTTCGGCGGCGGACGCCGAAGGCGCCTTTGTCAAAAACGTCGGCAAAGCGGTAGCGGAGGGGATTCACCATATCCAATCCATTCCACCGCAAGATTCCGCCGCCTATCATATTTTTGCCGAAAAGGCGGGTATCTCCCCCAATACGCTGGCGATCTTTCCGTCTAACGTATGGGATGAAATCTCCGTTCTGGCCCTGGCGATTGAAAAATCCGGCAGCGCGGATCCGCGGGTATTTACCCGCTCAATACCGGATGTCGTCAACGGTCCGGGCGAGAAAGTCGAAAGCCCGGTCGCGGGGCTTAACGCGCTGCGCGCCGGTAAAAACATCGCCTATAGCGGCGCGGGCTCCCAGTTTACCTTTACCCCCACCGGCGACCAGCTCAACCGCTTATACGGTCATTTCATTATTCGCGATGGGGTTAACCAGCAGGTGGATGTTTTGAAATGATGTCGGCGTCGCAAAGTGTGCCCGCCGGTTACCGGCTCACCGCCCGTAATGTTTCCCACGCCTTTGGCGGGGTGGCGGCGCTGCAACAAGCCTCGCTGGTGGTGGAGCCGGGCCGGATCACCGGGATTGTCGGCCCAAACGGCGCGGGTAAAACCACGTTGTTTAATATTTTGGCCGGCGCCCTGACGCCGGACGCCGGTCAGGTGTGTTGGGGCGAGCGAGATATCACCCGGCTGGCCATACACCGGCGCGCCGCGCTGGGTATTAGCCGTACATTCCAGCTTTCCCGCGAGCTTGATAGCCTCACGCTGCTGGAGAATTTATTGCTGGCCGCCCCGCGTCAGCCGGGCGATGCCCTATGGCGCATCTTCCTGACCCCTAAAGACGCAAAGCGTGCGGAACAGGCGGCGATCGACAAGGCCCTGGATTTATTGGAGCGCGTTCATTTGCGCGGGCTGCGCAATGAGCCGGCCGGCAGCCTGTCCGGAGGACAAAAAAAGCTGCTGGAGCTATGCCGGGCGCTGATGAGCGATCCCGCGGTGATCCTGCTGGATGAACCGGCCGCCGGCGTGAATCCGGCAACGATCGATGAGCTGGCCGCTTTCATCCTCGCGCTGCGCGCGCAGGGCAAAACCTTTGCCGTGGTCGAGCACAATATGGCGTTGATGGCGGCGCTGTGCGATACGGTTTACGTATTGGCCGAAGGGCGGGTGCTGACTCAGGGCAGCTTCGAGACCATTGCCGCCGATCGTCGCGTGCAGCAGGCATATCTGGGGGGGTAACTATGGCAACCGCATTAAAAGTCGAACGGCTGTATGCCGGTTATCATGGGAAAAATATTCTCCATGGCATCGATCTCGCCGTCCCGGCGGGAGGGGCGCTAACCATCATCGGACCGAATGGTTCCGGCAAGTCCACCTTGCTGAAAACGCTGGCGGGGCTGCTGGCGGTCTCCGACGGCCGAATTGAACTGGACGGCCGCGACATTACCGCCAGCCGGGCGCCACAGCGCGCCCGGCTGGGTCTGGCCTATGTTCCGCAAGAAAAAAATATCTTTCCCAATATGAACATCAGCGACAATCTGCGCACCAGCGGCGAGTTCGCGCACCGCAAACAATCCGCCAAAACCCTGCGGGCCAGAATGGAACAGGCGTTGGATCTTTTTCCCGAGCTGCGCCCTCATCTGGGTAAAACCACCGGCTTGCTGAGCGGCGGACAGCGGCAAATGGTGGCGATGGCGTCGGCCCTGATGCTGGAGCCGTCGCTTCTGGTGCTTGATGAACCCTCGGCCGGGTTGTCGCCGCGCAATGCCGGGCTATTGTTCGAGAGTATCGCGCGAATACGCGGCAGCGGTATTACGCTGCTGATGATTGAGCAGAATGTCAAACTCGGCCTTTCCGTGGCGGATACCGGCCTGGTGCTGGTCGCCGGTCAGGTAAAACTGCTGGCGCCGGCGGCCGAGCTGGCGCGGAACGCACACTTACACGCTCTTTTTTTGGGCCACGCGCAATGATGCAACTGTTATTTAACGGGGCGGTGACCGGCGTATTGGTTGCCTTGCCCGCATTGGCTCTCTCCTTGACCTTCAGCGTACTGCGCTTCGCCAACTTTGCCATCGGAGCCATGGTCACCGCCGGCGCCTATCTGATTTATTGGTGCAATACGCTATTCGGTCTCAGCCTGCCGCTTGCCTGCCTGCTCGGCACCGTGCTGGCGGCGCTGTTGGCGGTGGCGATCGACCTGCTGGTCTATCGCCGTCTGCTCGGACGATCCAGCATTACGCTGCTGGTGGCGTCAATGGGCGTGGCATTGACTCTGGAAAATCTGGTGCGTTTTTTCGCCGGCGGCACCCCGGTCGGCTACGCGGTGGAGGTCGCCCGTCCCTTGCTGTGGGGCGGCCTGCGCATTAATCATGAGCAACTGTTGACCGCCGGCATCAGTTTCGGCTGTCTGGCGCTGATAGGCCTGATCTTCCATTATACGCGGCTGGGCCGCGCCATGCGGGCGGTGGCTGATAACCCGGATCTGGCGGCGACGCGCGGTATATCCCATCAGCGGGTGGTATCGATGACCTGGATTTTATCCGGCGCGCTGTCGGCCATCGCCGGCATGCTTATCGGGTTGGATTCGACGCTGGACCCCCTGATGGGGTGGAACTATGTGCTGCCGGTGTTTGCCGCCGCCATTCTGGGCGGCCTGAGTAATCCGCTGGGGGCCATTGCGGGCGCGCTGATTATGGGGATGCTGAGCGAACTGTCGACGATAATATTGCCGCCTCACTACCGCACCTTGGTGGCTTTTCTGGTGCTCAGCCTGTTGCTGATGCTAAAACCGTCCGGCCTGTTAGGCGTCCAGTGGGTGAAAAAATGACTGCTTATCTGTTTTCTATTCTGGTGCTGGTGGCGATCTCCGCCATTGTCGGCCTGGCGCTCAATATGCAATGGGGATTATCCGGCCTGGTCAACTTCGGGCTGTTTGGTTTTTATATGCTGGCCGCTTATCTCTGCGGGCAATTAACCGTGCAGTGGCATTGGGATCCCTGGCTTGCCATGCTGGCGGCGGTGCTGATCACCGCCCTGGCCAGCGCGCTGGTGAGCCTTATCTCGCTTCGCCTGTCGGATGACTACCTGGCGATAGTCACGCTCGGCTTTGCCGAAAGTCTCAAACTGGCGATCGTCCATGAAGAGTGGCTTACCCGGGGAAGTCTGGGGATATCCGGCATACCGCGCCTGATTGGCGGAGACGGCGCTTTTTTGCTGGTGGTCCTGGGGGCGCTGGCGGCGATATTTTTGCTGTATGAAGGCGTGGCGCGGGCTCCGCTCGGCCGGACCGCCCGGGCGCTGCGCGACGATCCGCTGGTGGTCGCAACGCTGGGCAAGAGCGTTCTCTCCTTCCGGTTACGTCTGTTCGCCCTGGGAGGCGGCGCTATCGGCGTCGCCGGCTGTTTTCATGCTTTTTATTATCAATATATCGACCCTACCCAGTTTGGTCCGGCGATCACCGCCTATGCCTTTATGGCGGTGATCATCGGCGGGCGCGGCAGCAATGTCGGCGTCCTGCTGAGTTCGGCCACCGTCATTTTGCTGCTGGAAGGCACGCGCTTTCTCAATGATTACGTCTCCTGGCTTACGCCAAGCCAACTGGCCTCGCTGCGCCTGATGCTTATCGGGCTGGGCCTTATCGTCATGCTGATCTACCGGCCGCAGGGTTTTATCAGGGAGTACCGGCTAAAACACAGGGCGCAAAAGTGACGTTTGAGAAATCCGCGAGATAAACGGCCTGGCTGGCGCTGCTGTGTGTTATGCATACTATACCCGTCATACTTCAAGCTGCAGATGCGTTGGCTGCATTACTCGGCCCCTCCCTGGGCCTCGCCCCGTTGGGGCCGCTGCAAGCAGCGTTCAAATCTGCTCCAGGCAGATTTGTCAGTCACCCGAATCACTTACTTTAGTAAGCTCATCGGGATTAAATGAGAGACTTCCTGTCTCTCACCGGAGGCCAGCCCTTGGCTGGTCAAATTCGCTCCCGACGAATTTGTCCTTCCCTTGCCGCCTTCCTGCAACTCGAATTATTTAGGGTATAGATCACTATTCTGGAAAATTATTTCACGATATTTGTATGAGATTTCGACCTGGGTCTGATTGCTGGCTATTTGTCCGCTATCTGGTCGATTTTCTACCCGAAGCTGGATAACGCTTCGTTAACTTACGTGCTTCATTTTAACATTTCCCCCACAATATGCTGTGGGCGGTCAGCTATTTCGATTTAAGTCATACGCACAATATAAAAATCTAAAAGTTTTTGTTAGGGATGAGGTAATTGTCGCAATGATCCCTTTCGGCGTTTCTTTAGCAAGCGGAATGCCAGATAACACGTTGGTTATTTATTCTGACAAAACTAAAAAAATAGGATTAAAAAAACAAACAAAGGTAAATTTAATAATTGATATTTGATGATGAGTTAATTAGCAAGTTAACTATTTTTTCTTTAATGAAATTAAAAGGCACAAAACATATCGTTTTTTGTTTGATTAAAACTGAAGGGAAAGTATGCTGACTATAGCTATTTTTTATACTTCCTCGTTGAGGGTTTTATTTTAATTGTTTGTTTTTATTTGTCTTTATTGTTTATTGCCTTAATTGTTCGCCTGACGTGCCGGGCGTTGACCGTTTGTCGGCGTTGTGTGTATGATTCAACTTAAATATACAGGTTTTACCTCTCTTTTTGATTTGGTGTTTCTTTTTCTTATTGGCGCTTATTTTATATACGGTTTAATAACGTTTTAGTGCGTTCGCATATTGATAATGCGTATTTTATTTCTTTTATCTCGCTGGTCGAATAAGCAAATAGCCTATTTGTTGATCGAATATTCCGCCTTTATTTATTTTGGCGGGGGTTCGATCGGTATCGACTTTATTTCTCCGGGCCAGAGCGCCCTTACGTTGGTATAGATATATGGCAAAAGGAACTGACGGTGCGTCTGTCGCACCAAAGGAACGTATTAATATCAAATATGTCCCGGCCACGGGCGGTCAGCAAGCGGAAATAGAGCTGCCGCTGACGCTGATGGTTGTGGGGAATATGAAAGGACGCACAGAGGAAACGCCTATTGAAGAGCGCCAGACGGTATCAATCGACAAGAATAATTTTACCTCAGTGATGAAAGAGGCCAATTTGGCGTTGAATTTCAGCGTTCCCAATCGCCTTGAAGAGGACAGCCAGGACGATCTTCCGGTAACGCTGAATATCGCTTCGCTGAATGATTTCTCCCCCGACCGCATCGCCCAGCAGGTGCCCGAATTACGCAAGTTGTTGGAACTGCGCGAGGCGCTGGTGGCGCTGAAAGGACCGCTCGGCAATATTCCTTCCTTCCGTAATCGTTTGCAGGATCTGTTGTCCAGCGAAGAGGCCAGGGAGCAACTGCTCAAAGAGCTGGATCTGGTAAAACCCGCCGAATAATTGATGGTTACTGACGAGATAGGGAAACAAATATGTCGATAGTTGAAGAACAGGCGCCGGCCGGGGCGGCCGCCGCCTCCGGGTCGCTGCTTGACGAGATTATGGCGCAGGCGCGCATTACCCCGGTGGATGAAGGGTACAGCGTAGCCAAACAGGGGATCGCCGCGCTGGTTGCCAATATCCTTGATAGCGGCAACGCGGCGGAGCCGGTGAATAAAGCACTGGTAGACAGCATGATCGTCGAACTGGACAAGAAACTGAGCAAGCAGATTGACGTTATCCTGCACGCTCAGGAGCTTCAGGAACTGGAGTCCTCCTGGCGCTCTCTGAAACTGATGATCGATCGCACCGATTTTCGTGAAAACATCAAGATATTAGTGTTGCACGCCACCAAGGAGGAACTGCTGGAGGATTTCGAGTTTGCCCCTGAAATCACCCAGTCCGGTTTCTACAAACACGTTTACTCCAGCGGTTACGGACAGTTTGGCGGCCAGCCCATCGGCGGAGTTATCGGCGACTATGCCATGACGCAGAGCTCTCCGGATATCAAGCTGATGCAGTATGTCAGCGCGGTGGGGGCAATGGCCCATGCACCGTTTATCTCCTCCGTTGCGCCGACATTCTTCGGGGTGGACAGCTTTACCGATCTGCCCTCCATTAAAGACTTGAAGTCGGTGTTTGAAGGACCGAGCTACACCAAATGGCGTTCGCTGCGCGAATCGGAAGACGCTCGCTACCTGGGGCTGACGGCGCCGCGCTTTCTGGCGCGTCTGCCTTACGACCCGGTTGAAAACCCGATCAAGGGCTTCAATTACAAGGAAGATATCAGTTCCAACCATGAGCACTACCTGTGGGGCAATACCGCCTATCTGATGGGTTCCGCGCTGACGGACAGCTTTGCCAAATATCGCTGGTGTCCGAACATCATCGGCCCGCAGAGCGGCGGCGCCATCAACGACCTGCCGGTGCATGTTTATGAGGCGATGGGGCAGCTTCAGGCCAAGATCCCGACCGAAGTGCTGATCACCGATCGTCGCGAGTACGAAATGGCCGAAGAGGGCTTTATCACGCTGACGATGCGTAAAGACAGCGACAATGCCGCATTCTTCTCCGCCAACTCGGTACAGAAACCCAAGGTGTTCCCGAACACCAAAGAGGGTAAAGAGGCGGAGACCAACTACAAGCTGGGTACGCAACTGCCGTACATGTTCATCATCAACCGTCTGGCTCACTACATCAAAGTATTGCAGCGTGAACAGATTGGGTCGTGGAAAGAGCGTCAGGACCTTGAACGTGAGCTCAATTCCTGGATTAAACAGTACGTTGCCGATCAGGAAAACCCGCCGGCGGACGTTCGCAGCCGCCGTCCGCTGCGCGCCGCGCAGATCAAGGTGCTGGATGTGGAAGGCGAACCGGGTTGGTATCAGGTCACCATGGCGGTTCGTCCGCACTTCAAATACATGGGGGCGAACTTTGAACTGTCGCTGGTAGGGCGTTTGGATAAGGAATAAGACGGATGCCGTCGCTTTCAGCCTGGGAAAGAGGAACCGCGGCCAGCCTGTTCGATCGTATCCGAGGGGAAGAGCAACCGCGCACTTCCCCCGAAGCGGATGTGGAAGCGCTGATTGCCTCCGTTAAGCGTCAACTGGACAACGTGCTCAATACCCGGCCTGGAAATTGTCGCAGCGCACCGGAGCTTGGCGTGATTGATTTCAATGACGCCACCCAGGGCGGCGCGGATATCAGGGGGAAAATCCGCGAGGCGATCCGGCAGTGCATCTGCCGCTTTGAACCGCGGATTGTCCATGTGGACGTCAGTGCGTCGGACTATCTGTCCAATCCGCTGGAGATGTCGTTTCAGGTCACCGCCCACGTCAGGCTGGAAGAACTGGAGCAGGTCGCCTCCTTCAATATCCATATGGATAGCCACCGCCATTACAGAATGATCTGATTATGCCACTGGAACATTTTTTCCGCGATGAACTGACCTATTTGCGCCTGCAAGGGCGCGAATTCGCCAGAGCGCACCCTGAGCTGACTCGATTTTTGTCGGAACAGACCACCGATCCGGACGTTGAGCGGCTGCTGGAAGGGTTCGCCTTTTTGACCGGGAGCCTGCGGGCGAAGATCGAGGATGAATTTCCGGAACTGACGCACGGCCTGCTGGGCATGCTGTGGCCCAACTACCTGCGTCCGGTGCCGAGTATGACGATTATGCAGTTTTCGGTGCTGCCCGGCGCCATTGTTCAGCCCGCGTTTGTCGCTCGCGGCTGCGAGCTGGATAGTCTGCCGGTTGACGAGGTGGTGTGCCATTTTCAGACCTGTCACGATGCCTGGATCTATCCGGCGGATATCCGGCGGATCAATGTACAAAGCGGTAACGATCTCTCGACCATTACGCTGGATATCGGGCTGCACGGCCCGCTGTCGCTGGGTTCCCTGCAACTCGACAAGCTGCGTTTCTATCTCGGCGGCGATACCTACACCGCCTACGAACTGTATTTCTGGATCGCCAGCCAGCTGTCGCACATTGAGCTGGAAGTGGCGGGTAAACGCTTCCGCCAGGAGGCCGGCGTGCTGAAAACGGTCGGGTTCGAGCGTGAGGATGCGCTGCTGCCGTATCCCGGCAACGTTTACTCGGGCTACCGCATTTTGCAGGAGTATTTTTGTTTTCCCGAAAGCTTCCTGTTCTTTCAACTTTCCGGCGCGGCATGGCCTGATTTGCCGTTGACGGTAACCGACTTTCGCCTTCATTTCTGTTTTGACCGGCCGCTGCCGGCAGAGCTGAAAATTCGGCCGGATTCGTTCATGCTCAACTGCGTTCCGGCCATCAATCTATTTCGTCATGACGGCGAGCCGATCAATCTTAATGGCCGTCAGACCGACTATCCGTTGAAAGCCAGTTACCGTCATGCCGAGGGGTTTGAGATTTTTTCCGTTGATAAGGTGGAAGGCTGGGTGGAGGGGAGTGCGGGGCGGTCACGCGGTATTCCGCGCGTCTACCAGCCCTTCGAAAGCTTCCAGCATCAGATTGAGCGGGCGAAAGGACGGCTGGCGCTTTATTACCGCATCCGGGTACGAGAGGCCGTCAGCGGGGACGGTTTTGAACACCTGCTCTCCTTTGTGCGCGGAGATGAACGCGAGGTGATTGAGCTGGACGAGTCCATTTCCGTCACCATGACCTGCACCAACCGTTCCCGCGCCGCGCAGTTGCCCGTCGGGGCGATCTGCGTGCCGACGGGGAGCTCTCCGTCATTCGCCACCTTCCGCAACCTGACCCGGCCGACGCGCCCGCTGCGGCCGGCGATGGACGGCAGCCTGCACTGGACGCTGATTTCCAACCTGTCGTTGAACTATGTTTCCCTGCTGCGCCGCGATGCGCTGGTGCAGATTTTACGTACCTACGATTTCCCGGCCTTGCATGACAAGCAAGCGGAGCAGGCGTCGCGCAAACGGCTGGCGGGCATCGAGTCCATCGAGACGACGCCCATTGACCGGCTGGTGCGGGGGATGCCGGTTCGCGGTTTGAAATCGGTGCTGTCGGTGCGGCAGTCCGCCTTCTCAAGTGAAGGCGAACTGTATCTGTTCAGTACGGTGCTGGCGCATTTCTTCTCGCTGTACGCCAGCGTCAACGCTTTCCACCTGCTGGAGGTGGTCAACATCGATAACAAGGAGCGCTACCGATGGCCGGTGCAGATAGGTCAACACTCGATGATGTGACGTTCCGGCGGGATGCCTCCCGCTTCAACTTTTTCCAACTGGTGGAGCTGCTTAATCAGCTGGAAGGGGTCGATCTGGAGCAGGCGCTGGATTTTCATCCCGATCGGGAGCGTTTGCGTTTCCGCTCGACGGCCTCGATAGGTTTTCATCCCGGCGATGTGCTGCGGGTGGGGAATGACGGCGAGGGGCGGCAGGAGCTGGAAGTCGCCTTTCTGGGGCTGCACGGCAGCCAGTCGCCGATGCCTGGTTATTACCTGGAGGAACTGGCCTGGGAGTACGCGCAGGGCGAGCAAAAACTGGGCGTCTTTCTCGATTTTTTTCATCATCGCCTGCTGACGCTGCTGCACCGCGCCTGGCGTAAATATCGTTATCACGTTCGTTTTCAGAATGAGGGGGAAGATGGTTTCTCCCGGCTGATGTTTGCCCTGGTGGGATTGGGGAACGACGCGGTACGCGACAGCCTGCCGGTCAATCGCGCCAAGATGCTTTCCTATGCCGGCCTGCTGGCCAGCCCCAGCCGCTCCCCGGAAGTGGTGGCGGGACTGGTGAGCCACTGCTTCGACCTGGACGACGTGGCGGTCATTGCCTGGCAGCACCGTCGGGTGCCGATCCATACGGGGCAACAGAACCGTCTGGGCGGCGCCAATATGGCGCTGGGCGGGGATTTTGTCATCGGCGACAAGGTGAATGACTGCGCAGGTAAATTCCTGCTTAAGGTGGGCGATCTCAGTTTTAGCCGTTTCCTCGGCTTTTTGCCTAATGGCGAGCACTTTCAGCCGCTGGTCCGTTTCGTCTCGTTCATCCTGCGCGACCAGCTGGCCTGGGATCTACGCCTCGGTTTTGCCGCCGGCGAGGCGCAAGGTTTGAGTCTGGGAAGCGAGCAGAGCGGCTGTCTGGGATGGAGCAGTTTTCTCGGCCAGCCACCGGCCGACCCCTATGTAACGATTTGTGTGCAGGAGTAATTGTGAACGTGACCAATCCCCTTACGCTGGTTGTTCTCAACAGTGAACAACTGGATATCAACTCTCAGGTGCAGCATCAGTTTGATCAGCGCGGCGGCACGCTGGGCGCGTCGGAAAACGATCGCTGGCAACTGCGGGACCGGCTTGGCGCCGTGCTGCCGCAACATGCGCGCATTGAAATGCTGGATGGCCGTTTCTGCCTGTGTGATCTGAGCGGGCAGTCGTTTATCAACGGGGCGCTGTCGCCGATTGGGCGGGAGCGGAAGGTCATGCTTTCGCACGGCGATGAACTGACGATCGGTCCTTTTCGGCTGGGGGTTTATTTCGGCGATCCGGCTACGGAGCCGGATATCGATCAGGTTTTGGGGCAACGCCCCGACGATATGCTGGGCGGGTGGCTGAGCGAAGAGGAAAACGGCCGGCCCGCCGCAAACGCCGCCACGCAGGCGGTACTCAACGACCCGCTGTGGGCGCTGCAACAGGAGCAGCGCCACGCTCTGCTGACGTCAGACAATGAACCGGCGGATGAGCCGCTGTCGACATCGCTTTCTTCTCTTTCTGCCGCTGAGGACAACATGGATCAAAAATTTGTGGAATTACCGACCATTGCCGGCTCGCACGCGGCGCCGGGTCAGGACGGCTACCTCGACAGCGCCGCGCTGGCTCCGCTGATGCGCGGTCTGGGGATCTCGCTTCAGGCCGGGGATGAAGCGCGGCTGCGCGAAGTGCTGGAAGACATGGGGAAAAGCCTGCGGGCGGTGGTGGAAGGTTTACTGGCGCTGCAAACCGGGCAGGCGGCGCTGGCGGATACCCATCTGCGCCCGATTGAGGATAACCCGCTGCGCCTGGGGCTGGATTATGCGGATACGCTGTCGCTGCTGTTCGCCGAAGATAAAAGCCCGGTACATCTCTCCGCGCCGGCGGCGGTGGAAGAAGCGCTGAATAACGTGCGCGTGCATCATCTGGCGAATCAACAGGCTATCGCCGTGGCGCTGGAAAGCATTCTTCAGGCGTTTTCTCCGGCGGCGTTGCTCAATCGCTTTGAGCACTATCGCCGCAGCGGCGAGCTGCAGGCCGCCGATGATGGCTGGGCGTGGCGAATGTATCAGCACTATTACCGGGAACTGACTTCGCCGCGCCAGCAAGGTTTTCAGAAGCTGTTCCACCAGGTGTACGCCCAGGCGTACGACCACGCGGTGCGCCGGCAACAGGAGCCGCAATAATGCTTAGGGGCCTGTGGCTATGCGTCCTGATATTGCTGCTGCCGGGGTGTACCACGCTGGGCAAGATGGCCAAGGTGGCGGCGAACCCGGATATCCAGGTCGGCAGCAACGATCGCCAGCCTTCCACGGTGGGGTTCAGTCTGCTGGCGGAGCCGGACGCCAATCCCAATGAAAGCGGGGAAGCCGCGCCCGTCGAATTTCAACTGGTGATGCTGGCGGAGGATTCCCGCCTGCTGGCCACCGACTACGACCAGGTGACGACGGATATCGAAAAGGCGTTAGCCAAAAACTACCTCAGCCATCAGGACTACACGTTGTTGCCGGGGCAGTTCAAATATCTGCCGCCGGAGGCGCTGGATGAAAACGTCCGTTACCTCGGGGTGATCGCCCGTTATGCCGACCCGGAGAGCGCCGAGTGGCGCAAGGTGATCAAGCTGAAAAACACCGGACGAACCTACCAGATCCTGGTGCATTTGCGCCGGGATGAAGTTGAAATCAAAAAAGACCAAGAAGAAGAATAATTATGTCGAGCCGAAATCGGGTTATCTGGCGGGAAGGGCTGTTTATCAAGCCGCAACACTTTCAGCAGCAGCAAAGACATACGGACTATGCGCTTCATGCCCGTCTCAGCGCGCTTAGCGACTATTTCTACGGCTTGCAGTCGCTGGCGATCAATGAGGAGTACCTCAATTTTGGCCGTATTGCGTTGGACCACGCCACCGGGGTGATGCCGGACGGCACGGTGTTCAATATTCCCGGCGACGATGCGTTGCCGCAGCCGCTGGAAATCACCGATGTGGCGCTGGCAAACCAGAAAGTCTATCTGGCCCTGCCGCTGGCGGTGAACGGCGTGAGCGAAGTCGGGCAAGCGGGGCAAGGTATCGCCAGTCGTTTGCAGTCGCAGCGGCATGATGTGCGCGACCTGCACAGCGAAGGCGGCGATGTGGTGTCGATGGAGGTAGGCAAAGTCAGTTTGCGGCTGATGCTCGATCGTGAGGATCGCAGCGCCTACGCCTCGCTGGCGATCGCCAACATTCTGGATAAGCGGCCGGACGGCGGGCTGGTGCTGGATGCCAACTTTATGCCGTGCAGCATCAGCGTGACGGCGATTGCCACCCTGAAGCGTTTTCTGGGGGAGTCCGCCGGGCTGGTCGCCGAGCGGGCCCGCAGTCTGGCCCAGCGTATTGCGGCGCCGGGACAGCAGGGCGTGGCGGATGTGGCCGAGTTTATGATGCTGCAACTGCTCAATCGCGCGCAGCCCAAACTTTCCCATCTGGCGCGCCTGGGCACGCTGCATCCCGAGAGGCTGCACGAAGCGCTGGTGGAGCTGTGTGGCGAACTGATGACGTTTACCGATGAATCACGGCTGCCGCCGGAGTTTCCGGCTTATCGGCATGAACACCAGCAGGCCAGTTTTGAGCCGCTGATGATGGCGCTGCGCCAGGCGCTGAGCACGGTACTGTCGCCGCGCGCCGTCTCCATCCAACTGAAGAAACAGGCTTATGGCGTGATGGTCGCCATGGTCGGCGATGCCGAACTGATGACCGGCGCCGAGTTCGTGCTGGCGGTTCGGGCGCGCATGCCGCAGGAGCACCTGCGTAAACAGCTGTTGCAGCAAACCAAGATTGCCTCCAGCGACAAGATTCGCGAACTGATCAGCCTGCAGTTGCCCGGCGTACCGCTGTTGCCGCTGCCGGTCGCGCCGCGCCAACTGCCTTATCACGCCGGCTACAGCTATTTCCAGCTCGATCGTCAAAGCCCGGCCTGGAGAACGCTGGTGTCCGGCAACACGCTGGCATTCCATATCGCCGGCGAGTTCCCGGAGCTGGATATGCAGCTCTGGGCTATCCGCAGCCAGTCGTAACGGGAGGAAGAGATGAGCATCGAGGTGATTAAAAACGATCGGCTGGGCGACCTGCTTTACGACCACGCCCGGCAGCTGGATATGGATTCCGACTACTGGTTCCGTCTGCGCGGGCACAGCATCAACCCGATGATAGATGCGGTGACGCCGCTGTTGGGCATGGTGAACCGGGTACGTCAGCTGTCCGCCTATGAGGACGTGGCGGATCTCTATCAGCGAGTGGTATCGGAAATTCAGGCGATTGAGCAGGAATTGCATTCCCATGGTTATGACAATGGCGTGATCCTGTCGTTCCGCTACATCCTTTGCACCTTTATTGATGAAGCCGTGATGGAGCGGGAATGGGGCGGCCAGAGCATGTGGTCGGCGCATTCGCTGTTAACCCGTTTCCACAACGAAACCTGGGGCGGGGAGAAGGTTTTTGTGTTGCTGGAGAAGCTGTTGGAGGACCCGGCGCGCTACCGCGACATTCTGGAGTTTATCTATCTGTGCCTGTGTCTGGGCTTTGAAGGACGCTACCGGGTGATGACGCAGGGGCATGAAGAGCTGGAGCGCGTGGTGCGCCGCCTGCACGGCACGCTGCGTCCTGAACCCGCTAATCCGCCGGTGGCGTTCCATCTCAATCTGGGCCGGCAGGCCGCGCGCTACCAACTGCGCCGACAGCTTTCGCTGCGCAGCCTGTTTATCGGCATGTGCGCGGTATTGGCCGCCGCATTCGGCCTGTATCGCTACCAGCTTACCCATCAGACCCAGGACGTACTGCGTCAACTGGGCGAATTATTACAATAACAGGAGCCTATCCCATGATTCGAATTGAACTGCCGACGCTGGTTGAGCGACTCAACCCGGTGTGCCGCCATATGCTGGAAGAGGCGGCGGCGCTCTGTATTCAATGTCAGGGGGCGGAAATCCGTATTGAACACCTGTTGCTGAAAATGCTGGAGACGCCGCTCAGCGACGTGCGGCAGATCCTGAAACGCGCCGGGGTGGAGATCGACGAGCTCTCTTCGCTGCTGCCGCCCTCCGCGGTGGACAAAGGTTTTGAGGCGGGTTATCCGGCGTTTTCCCCCCTGCTGGTGGAATGGCTGCAAGACAGCTGGCTGCTGGCTTCCGCCGAATTTCAACACCCGCGCCTGCGCAGCGGCGTGCTGCTGCTGGTATTGCTGATGACGCCGAACCGCTATTTATCGGCCCCGGCATCACGCCCGCTGGCGCAAATCAATCGCGAACTGCTGCGCCAGCAGTTTGACGAGTGGGTGAAAGATTCGGTGGAAACCGAGACGGCGCTCGCCCAGCCGGCCGCGCAAGATCAAGCCGCCGCGATCGGCACCCAGCTTTCCCGCTATACCCAGAACGTGACCGAAGCCGCGCGCCAGGGGCAGCTCGATCCGGTGCTGTGCCGCGACCATGAAATCGATCTGATGATCGATATTCTCTCCCGCCGCCGTAAAAATAATCCGATTGTGGTCGGCGAGGCCGGCGTCGGCAAAAGTGCGCTGATTGAGGGGCTGGCGCTGCGCATCGTCGCCGGCCTGGTGCCGGAAAGGCTGCGCGAGGTGGAACTGCTGACGCTTGATTTGGGGGCGATGCAGGCCGGCGCGTCGGTCAAGGGGGAGTTTGAAAAGCGCTTCAAAGGCGTGATGCAGGAAGTGAAGAGCGCGCCCCGTCCGGTGATCCTGTTTATTGATGAGGCGCATACCCTGATCGGCGCCGGTAATCAGGCCGGCGGGCTGGATGTTTCCAATTTGCTCAAGCCGGCGCTGGCGCGCGGGGAGTTGCGAACTATTGCCGCGACAACCTGGAGCGAATACAAAAAATATGTGGAAAAAGACGCGGCGCTGTCCCGTCGTTTCCAACTGGTCAAGGTCGGGGAGCCGAACGCGGAAGAGGCGACGGTCATTCTGCGCGGGCTGCGCGGCATTTATGAAAAGGCGCACGGCGTACTGATCGATGAAGAGGCGCTTCAGGCGGCGGCGCAACTCTCCGCCCGCTATATTTCCGGTCGCCAGTTACCCGATAAGGCGATTGACGTGCTGGACACCGCCAGCGCCCGGGTGGCGATCAATCTGACGACGCCGCCGCGCGCGGTCAGCCAGTTGCAGACCCGTTTACGCCAGCAGGAGATGGAAATCGTTCAGCTTGAACGTCAGGGTCGTATCGGGCTGGGGGAGACGGCGGAAAGGCTGGCGGCGCTGCGCGGCGAGCGTGAGGCGGGCGCGGCGGAATTAGCGCGCCTGGAAGCGGACTGGCAACAGCAGCAAACGCAGGTACGGCGGGTAATTGAACTGCGTACCGCATTGCTGGACGACCAACGGCCTGATGATTTTGATGTCGCCGCGGCGGCCGCGGAACTGGCCGCCTGCGAGCGGCAGCTGGAATCGCTCCAGCAGTCGGCGGTGCTGGTGTCTCCCCACGTGGATAAAAGCCAGATTGCGGCGGTGATTGCCGAGTGGACGGGCGTGCCGCTGAAGCGGATTTCTCAGGGGGAGATGGACGTGGTCACCCACCTGCCGTCCTACCTGGGCGAAACCATCAAAGGCCAGACGCTGGCGATTGCGCACCTGCACAAACACCTGCTGACCGCGCGGGCGGATCTGCGTCGTCCCGGTCGTCCGCTGGGGGCTTTCCTGCTGGTGGGACCGAGCGGCGTCGGCAAAACCGAAACCGTGGTGCAGATTGCCGACCTGATGTTCGGCGGCCGTAACTATCTGACCACCATCAATATGTCCGAATATCAGGAAAAACATACGCTATCGCGCCTGATCGGTTCGCCGCCGGGCTACGTCGGCTTCGGCGAGGGCGGCGTACTGACTGAAGCCATCCGTCAGAAACCTTATTCGGTGGTACTGCTGGACGAGGTGGAAAAGGCGCATCCCGACGTGCTCAACCTGTTTTATCAGGCGTTTGACAAAGGCGAGCTGGCGGATGGCGAAGGCCGGGTCATCGACTGCCGCAACGTGGTGTTTTTCCTCACCTCCAACCTAGGCTTCCAGACTATCGTCAGCTATGCCGGGCATCAGCAGGCGCTGCTCGATGCGCTCTATCCGGAGCTGGCGGCGTTTTTCAAACCCGCGCTGCTGGCCCGAATGGAGGTGATCCCTTACCTGCCGCTGGATCACGACACCATGGTGGCCATCGTGCAGGGCAAACTCTCCCGCCTGGTTTCTCTGCTGCAGCAGCGCTTCGGCGCCGAGGTGGTTATTGACGACGCGGTGCCGGAGGAGATTCTGCGCCTGGCCAACCGGAGTGAAAACGGCGCGCGGATGCTGGAGTCGGTTATCGACGGCGCGCTATTGCCGCCGGTATCGCTCCAGCTGCTGCAACGCATGGCGTCTGGGCAGCCGGTCGGTCGTATTCATTTCCGCGTAGCAGAAGGCCAGTTCCAGACCGAGGTGGAGGGCTGAGTATGCAATATGCCCTCGAACTGGCGCTGACGCTCACCCGCCAGCGTGATGAGCCCGGTCTGTGCGACTGGCTGCTCGATACGCTGCAACATGCCTGGCGGCCGCAGGGGATATTGCTGGGCATGGTGGATGTCAGCGGTCGTCAATTGACCTGCCTTGGACGGGTGCATAACGCGCCGGTCGCGCTGGAGTTGGGGGTGGATGATTTCAGCCATCCCTTGGCTTATGCGCTGCATAAAAATCAGGTGCGCACCTGGGATTCGCTGTATGGCGGCGCCCGAATCGAACATCGCGAATTTCGCCGCATTCTGGCGGCGGCGGGAACCGCCTGCGGGCTGCACGCATTGCCGCTGCTGGCGGACGACGGCAAACCGCTGGCGGTTCTGGCGCTGCTGGACACGCCGGATCGGCTGCGGGACGTGCATCAAAGCGGCGACTGCGCGCGTCTGGCGCAGGTGTTTTGCCGCCAGCTCACGTTGCTGCGCGATTTGGGGCGTATCCGGCGGGAGCAGACCGCGCTGCGGCATTCGCTGCGCCAGATTAAAGATGAAGGCGCATACCGGCGCGAACGGGAAAAGCGGGTCGAGGAAACGCTGATTGGCCAGTCTGTGGTCATCAGGGAACTGCATCAGCAGATTTACCAGGCGGCCGGTCACCGGCTTGCGGTGCTGATTCAGGGGGAAACCGGTTCGGGCAAGGAGGTGGTGGCGCGTTTGCTGCACCAGTGCTCCGACCGTGCGGAGAAGCCGTTTGTCGCCATTAATTGCGCGGCCATCCCGGATAATCTGATCGAAAGCGAACTGTTCGGTTATCAGAAAGGGGCGTTTTCCGGCGCGCAAAGCAACAAGGTCGGGCTGGTGGCGCAGGCTAACGGCGGCACGCTGTTTCTGGATGAAGTGGGCGACATGCCGCAGCCTATGCAGGCCAAGCTCTTGCGGGTGCTGGAAAACCACAGCTTCCGGCCGTTGGGGGCCGACAAGGAAAATCATTCCGATTTCAGAATTATCGCCGCCACGCATCAGCCGCTGGAACAGCGGGTTGCCGAGGGCGTTTTTCGTCAGGACCTCTATCACCGGCTTTGTCAGTGTCTGTTGCTGGTGGCGCCGCTGCGCGAACGTCCGGATGATATCCGCCTGTTATGTGAGCACTTTATCGATCAGTTTGCCCGCCAGCAGCAGAAAAGCGTGGGATCTTTGCAGCGGACTTTCCTCAAACAGCTGGTGGGCTATGACTTTCCCGGCAACGTGCGGGAACTCAGAAATCTGCTGGAGGTGGCCTGCGCCCATACGCCGGACGGCGAATCCCTGGGCCTGGCTTCCTTACCGCCGGAGCTGCGCGAGCGCATCGGCGGCGGACCGGCGGCGGCCAACGATGATTTTCAGCATATTCACGATTTGCGTATCGCCACGCAGCAATATGAAGCCGCGGTTATTGAGGCGCGCCTGCGCCAGTTTCAGGGCAACCGTCTGCTGGTGGCGGAGAGTCTCAATATTGCTAAACGTACGCTCGATCACAAATGCCAGAAGCTGGAGGTGAACTGATGTTCCTGACGATGGTTCCTCTGCTGCTGGCGGCGACAGGCTCGCCCGATCCCGCCTGGCAGCGACTGTGGGAGCAGTGCCGCGCTGAAACCTCGCCGGCGCTCCGGCTGGCCTGCTATGACGCCCTGAGCCGGGAGGCCGGGCGTTCCGGCGTCATTTCTCCGCCCGACGGCAAGGCGGCGACGGCGGGCGGCGCCTTCCAGCTCGGACGTGAGGCCGGCAGCGGCGACCTGACGCTGACGCGCCTCCTGGCGGACGGCAATGTGCTGGTGATCGGCTGCGCCAGCAATATCACCCATGTAAGGCTGACCCTCGGGCGGCCATGGGCGGGGGAAACCGTCTCGGCCCTGTTGGACGGCGTGACGGCGTCGGACAACTGGTTTGTGCGCAATCGCGGTTTGCTGCTGGAGTTTAGCCGCGGCCTGCCGGCCATTGAAGCCCTAAAACGTTGGGTCGGCCACCGTGAACTGGCGTTGAGCGACGCGCAGGGTAATGCGTTGCGCATTGACCTCGCGGGGCTGGGCGAGGCGCTGACGCCGCTGCGTCAGCAGTGCCGGTGGTAGGGGGAATAACCATGCATGCGCATCCCTGGTGTAAACGCCTGCTGACGCCGCTGCCCGACGAGGCGCTGCGCGCCGCCGTGGCGGCGGACGATCCGCTGTGGGAGAAGGTGGAAACCGAACTGGTGAAGCTCGGTTCGCTGGCTCACAGCCAGGTGGATCTCAATGCGGTGGCCGGCCACTGCCTGACGCTGTTGGAAAGCAGCACCAAAGATATGCGGGTGTTGGTTCAGCTGCTGCGCTGTTTGCAGCATCCGGCCAAAGCCACGCCCTTCGCCACCGCGCTGATGCTGCTGGATAGCTGGCTGGCGGCCTACTGGGAACAGGCCTGGCCGGCCAGCCCGCTGCAGAAGCAGAGGTTGATGCAACAAATCGTCCGGCGTTTCGAGAGCGTTATGCCGCGCACGGCGGAGAGCGCTTCAGGTGCGGAACTGAACCAGCTGCAGCAACTGGCGGAGCAGTTGGCGCATCGCTGGCGCCATCTGGCGGCGGACAAGGCCGCGCTGACCGACGAACTGCTACAGGGAATCAACCGCGCCCGGCAGCGCCACCAGGCGCAGGAGCAGGCGGAACGGGCCGCCAAATCCTCTTCCGCCGGCCGTGGCGGGGCGGCGGAAATAGCCAGCGCCGGCAGCGAGGCGGCATCGTCGCCGGCCGGCGCGCTGGAGGTGAATACTTCCGATGAGCGTAGCTGGCGGCAGACCCAGCTGAATGTGGCGGCGGTGCTGGTGGAGCGTCAGCCGGATGCCCCGGTGGGTTATCGCTTGCGCCGTCACGCCGTCTGGTCGGGCATCACTACGCCGCCCATCGCTTCGCGCGGTAATAAAACGCAGTTGGCCCCGGTCTCGCCCGATCGGGCGGATGAATATTACAGCGCGCTGGGGCAAGCGGATTTGGCGCTGTGGGAACGCATTGAGCAAAGCCTGATGCTGGCTCCCTACTGGTTTGACGGTCACATGCTGTCGGCCGCCGTCGCGACCCGGCTGGGGCATGCGCCGGTCGCCGGCGCCATCGCGGAAGAACTGTCGGCCTTTCTCAACCGCCTGCCGGAGCTGCGCGAACTGACCTTCAGCGATGGCTCGCCATTTCTGACGGCCAAATGCAATCAGTGGCTGAGCTCGCTTCCGGCGGCGCGCGGGGGAAGCGAACGGCAGGGCGATCTGGCGACGGAGGCCGCCGCCTGCCGGAGCGAACAGGGAATGGCGGCGGCGCTGGCGTTGCTGGATGAGCGCATGCGCAGCCTGAAGGAGCCTCGCGAGCGTTTTTATGCCGAACTGGTGCTGGCGGATTTGCTGGCCGAGGACGGCATGAAAGCGCTGGCGGCGCAGCACTATCAACGCCTGTGGCAGGAAAGCCAGCAACTGGGCCTGATGCAGTGGGAACCGGGAATGGTCGACCGTTTGCAACGGCTGGCCGCTTCCCGCAAAAAATAAGACATTCGGAGTGAATGGTCACTTATGTTTAAAACAATCGTTACCTTTCTGCGGCAGCAGCTGCCGAAATTGAAACCTTCCTGGCCGCTGCTGGGCGCGATACTGTGGGTGGCGGCGCTGGTGCTGGCCTGGTGGCTGGGGCCGCGGTTGACGCTTGGCGATCTGCGTCCGTTGCATAGCGTCTGGGCGCGGGTGATATTCACCCTGATTTGGCTGTGGCTGGCCTTCGCCTATAGCGCCTGGCGCATATGGCGCCGCGTGCGGCAATTACGCGCCGAGCGTGATGAACGGCAGCTTATCGAACAGGATCCGCAGCAGGTTTATCTCGATAGCCAGCAAGCCTTTCTCGATCGCTGGCTGGCGGCATTTCAAGCCCAGTTCGGCAAGAGGGCCCTCTACGCCATGCCGTGGTATTTGACTATCGGGTTGGCGGGCAGCGGCAAAAGCAGCCTGATTCACCGGGCCAATCCGGCGAATAAACTCAATCCGAAGCTGGATGCGGAACTGCGTGAATTCGCCGGCGGCCAGCAGGTTGGCTGCTGGGTCGGGGAGTCGGCGGTGATCTGGGATCCGAACGGTCAACTGCTTGCTCAGCCCGAACTGGATGCCGATGCTTTAGGGCATCGCTACGCCCGGCAGTGGCAACATCTGTTGCGCTGGCTGAGCCAGAATCGCCGCCGCCAGCCGCTTAACGGCCTGGTGCTGACGCTGGATATTGCGTGGCTGGCGCAGGCGGGCGTCGCGGAACGCAAAGCCTATGCCCAGGTGATGCGGACTCGCTTACAGGAGGTGGCGCTGAACCTCAACACCCGCCTGCCGCTGTATGTCATGCTGACCCGGCTGGATATGCTGAGCGGATTCGACCGGGTGTATGGCCTGTTGAACCGGGAGGCGCGTCAGGCGGTGCTGGGGGTGACCTTTACCCCCCAGGCCGGCGATGGCAAAGGTTGGCTGGAGGAACTGGAAAACTTCTGGGACCAGTGGGTCACCCATCTGAACGACAATCTGCCGGAAATGTTGCTGGCTCAGTCTGACGGCGGCGTGCGCAACACCCTGTTCGCCTTTGTTCGCCAACTGGCCGGGCTGAAGGATTACGTGGTGGATGTGCTGACCGAAACGCTGGCGAGCGGAGAAGATCGTTCCTTTATGGTGCGCGGCGTTTACGCCAGCTCCGTCTATCAGCAGGGCGTTCCCTTCGATGCGTTCGCCCAGTCGGCATCCCGACGTTATCAATTGCCGGAACCGGTCAACGCCGCCATGCGCGGTGAATCCACCACCTTTTTCGTGCAGCGCCTGTTTCCGGAGGTTATTTTCCCGGAAGCCAGTCTGGCGGGTGAAAACCGTTTGCACAGTCTTTACCGCCGGCGCCGGCTCAGCATCGGGATCGGCTGCATGGCGGCGGCCGGTCTGGCGCTGATTGGCGGCTGGCATCATTTTTACCGCGTCAATGAAGAGGCGGGCCGGAATGTGCTGACCAAGGCGCAGGCCTTTATCGGCACCAACGAACTGGAAGGGCAACCGGGCTTTGGCTATCAGCAGTTGCCCCGTCTCAACCTGATCCGCGATGCCACCTTATCGTTCGGTAATTATCATGAGCGTACTCCGCTGCTGGCCGATCTCGGTCTCTATCAGGGCAACAAGATCGGGCCTTACGTGGAAGGCACCTACCTGCAAATGCTCAACCAGCGCTTCTTGCCGGCGGTGATGCAGGGGCTGCTGGAGGATCTGCATCAGGCCCCGGGCAACAGTGAGCAAAAGCTGACGATTCTGCGCGTCATGCGCATGCTGGATGACGCGTCCGGGCGTAACAAGGCGTTGGTGGAACAGTTTATGGCGCAGCGCTGGCAGCGGGCGTTTCCCGCACAAGGCCAGGTGCAGGAACAGCTGATGCAGCACCTTGACTACGCCCTCGACCATACCGACTGGCATCAGGCCCGCGAGCGGAAGGACGCGGCGGCGATCGAGACGTTTGCCCCGTTCAGCGAACCCATCGCCGGCGCGCAGCGGGAACTGAGTAAACTGCCGATGTACCAGCGTGTCTACCAGAGCCTGGTGATGAAGGCGACGCAGGTGCTGCCGCCGGATTTAGCCATCCGCGACGAGGTCGGACCGACTTTCGACCCGGTATTTTCCCTGCGCAGCGACAAGGCCGGCAGCGTGCCGCGGCTGCTGACCTATCCCGGCTTCAGCGATTATTACCTCAAACAGGATAAGGCGCTGCTGGAGCTGACGGCGCTGGATGCCTGGGTGTTGGGCCAGCGCGAGCGCGCGCAATTCAGCGAGGCCGATCGCCGGGAAATTTTGCGCCAGGTGAACGACCGTTACATCACGGACTACATCAATCAGTGGCAGAAGGTGGTGGCCAATATCGATGTGCAGACCCTCGACACGCCTGAGCAGGCGCTGGATGTATTGACCGACATTACCGGCAACGACCAGCCTTTCCAGCGGGTGCTGACCACGGTGAGCGACAACACCCGCATTCGTAAATTGACGGAAGAGGATAACGATACGGCACAGGGCATCAACACGCGTATCGGCCGCCCGTTTATGACGATTAATGCCGCGCTGAGCGGCCGGGAAGAGCAGGGACCGCTGGTGCAGGAGGTCAATCAAAAGCTGGCCGATCTCTACCACTATCTTGACCAGATTGTGAATGCGACCGATCCGGGGCAGGCGGCGCTGAAAGCGGTGCAGATTCGGCAGGGCAATAAATTTGCCGATCCGGTATTCGCCTTGCAGCAATACGCCCGCGGCCTTCCCGCGCCGTTGGATCGCTGGGTCGGTCAACTGGCGGGGGAAAGCGCCGGTCTGGTGACCGGTCTGGCGATGTCGTCGCTGAATCAGGAATGGTTGAACAAAGTGGTGACGCCGTTCAACGAGAAGCTGGCGGATCGCTATCCGTTCAATCCCTCGTCCGACAAGGACGTTCCGCTGTCTGAAATGGAACGGTTCTTTATGACCGGCGGTACGCTGGACAGCTTCTATCAGACCAACCTCAGGTCGATGATGGAAAGCGGCGTGCTGGAGGGTGAAACCGCCTCGCCGTTGCCGACGGAGCTGGCGAAACAGCTGGAGCGCGCCGAACGTATCCGTCAAACCCTGTTCAACGCGCAGGGCGGTCTGGAAGTGCATTTCGTGGTGGAGCCGCTGGAGCTGACGGCCAATAAACGCCGCAGCGTACTGAATCTGGACGGACAGCTGCTGGAATACAGCCACGGCCGTCGCCAGAAAACCCCGCTGGTGTGGCCGAACAGCATGCGCGACGGCGCCGAAAGCAAATTGACGCTGGTGCCGGACGATCGGGAGCGTTCGCCGCGCAGCCTGAGCTTTAGCGGCCCATGGGCGATGTTCCGTCTGATCAACAACGACCAACTGACGCAGGTAAACGACAACACCTTTGACGTGCGCTTCTCGCTGGAGCGAGGGGCGATGACCTATCGCGTTTATACCGACGCGAGCCATAACCCGTTCGCCGGTGGTCTGTTCAGCCAGTTCAGGCTGCCTGACTCTCTTTATTAACCCAGAGGGGGCGTGGCAGCCCCCATTGCCGGATAAGTGATATGCAAGACGCACAACAAGCGCTGAAGGTAGGCCGGGATCCGCGGATGCTGCCCGAGTATGAAGCATTACGGGCGGAGATTAACAAATTGAGTCACGCCTCCCGTCCTGAAGTGGACTGGAGGCGGGTACACGATATGGCGACCAGCATCTTTGAAAAGCAAGGGGTGGATTTACAGACGGCGATCTATTTTACCCTGGCCCGCTCGCGTCTGGCGGGGCTGAATGGCTTTACCGAAAGCTGTGAGTTTCTGGCGAACCTGATTGTGACCCAGTGGGACAACTTCTGGCCGCCGGTCCATCAGGAGCGGGCGCGCATCGAAATGCTGGACTGGTTTATCGCCCGTATCAGCGAGGTTATTCGCCAGTATCCCATCAGCCATGAACATAAACGGCTGGTCTATCGTTGCGAACGGGCTCTGCAACTGATGAGTGAAAAACTGCACAACTCGGGGCTGAGCCGCATCCCGCGGGTGGAAAATCTGCTGCATTTTATCGAGGGCTATACCCATCTGTTCGATGAAACCGAGATTGTGGTGGTCTCCGACGATCAGTCCCTGCAAAAGCAGGATATGCAAATCCCGCCCATGGTGTTCTTTCATTCGGATATGGAATCCGGCGCGGCGTTGGGGGACGGCGCCGCGGGGAGCGGTCAGCCCGCGCTGCCCGCGGGCAGTATTCTGGTCGGACGGGAGAAAGGACAGATGAAACCAACGGTACTGAAGATTGAAACGCATCGTAAGCAGAAACCCGCCTGGTTCTGGTTTGTCTGCGGGTTATTGAGCTGCGCGTTGCCCGTGGCGGCGATCGCCGGCTGGCAGTACTGGCAGCAGCAGAAAACGGCGGCGCTGGCGCTGCTGCAACAGCCGGCCTATGCGCTGCCGACCGCCGCGGATCACAACGATATCCGCCGGGTGCGCATCGTATTGGGCGAGCAGCAATTACAGGGCATGGAAGGTGAACTGATCAATCGCTACCAGGCACAGTTGGAGCAGGTAAAAAACGCTTCGCCGTTCTTTCTGTATCAATACGGCGAGGGATTGCAGGGCGTAATGCGCCAGCTATACCCGGACTCGCTGGCGGTGAAAGAGATGGAGCGTCAGTGGCGGCTCGCTCTCGACCGCCAGCAGGGCGACAAGCCGCGGGCGGAGGGCTATGAGCAGGCGCAAGCCAGAGTCGACGACACGCTGCGACAACTGCTGGAAATTGAGCGTCAGCGCCGTACCGTCACCATTTCCTACCTGAAGTCAAAACTCTACGACATGCAGAAAGATCTGCTGGCGGATGTGCCGTTCAGTTTGCGTCTGCGTGCGCTGGAAGAGCGTAAGCGCGCCAGTCAACCGCCGACGCCGGCGGAACTGCGCAATATGGAGGATGAACTGCGTGCGTTCAATATCCGTCTTTACCGGTTGCAGCAGGGCGATAGCGGCAGTTGAGGCCGAATTCCGGCAGGCGATATTCCCGCAATGACGGCGATAAATAATGGTTAACGGCAACAACATGATGAAATACGAAAAATTATTGGCGGCGCTGTCGGTATGCTGGCTGGCGTCGTGCCAGACGCCGCTTTCCTCCATGTCGGAAGCGGAACTGCTAAATGCGGCCAACCGGGGTAATGGCGAGGCGCAATATCAATTGGCTAACCAATTGGCCGCCCGCTCACAGTATGCCGACGCCATGCGCTGGATGCGGCAGGCGGCGGAACGGTCGCAGCCCGCCGCTAAGCGGGAAACCCGCGCGGCAGCGGCGTTACAGGTGGGGGATTGGTATCAGGCCGGATTGGGTGAGCCGAAAAACGGCCCGCAGGCCCGCCGGTGGTGGACGCTATCTTCACGGCTGGGTAACGGCGAGGCGGGCTATCGGCTGGGGATGGATTGCCAGGCTCGGAACCAGGGCAAACTGGCGGCGGAATGCATTGATGCATTTGAAACGGCGGCGTCGAATGACTATGCGCCGGCGCAACTGGTGGTCGCCCAGTGGCACGCTACGCGTTCCGGCGGCGAAGCGGATGCGGTCGCGTGGTTGCAGAAGGCGGCGGATCAGGGCAACCGGGATGCGCAATACCAACTGGCGTTGCGCTATGAACAAGGAAAAGGCGTCGTCATACGTCGCGATCTGGCTGAACGCTGGTATTTTCGCGCCGCGGAGTTGGGACAGGCAAAGGCGCAGTTGTGGATGGCCGGTCATGAAGAGGGCAAAAACGCGCTGGACTGGTATCAGAAAGCGGCGTTATCGGGCGACGCGCAGGCGCAGCTGTGGCTGGGTAAGGCATACCAGGCCGGCGAATGGCTAGCGCAGGATGAGCAAAAGGCGCGTTACTGGCTGGAGCGCGCCGCCGCTGGCGGATCGGGTGAGGCGAACTATTTGCTCAGTCTGGCGCAAACGGACAATGAACGGCGCGAACGCTATCTGCTACAGGCATCGTCCGCCGGGTATATCCGTGCCCAGCGTGAATTGGGCGAATGGCTGTTCAACCGTGATGAATTAAGCCGTGCCCGTGAAGAGTACGCGAAAGCGGCAGCGGCGGGGGATACTGAATCCCGACTGGCGTATGGCGAAATGCTGAGGTGGGGGCAGGGCGGCAAAACCGACAATGCGGAAGCATTGAAACAGTATCGGCTGGCCGCTCACGCCGGCAATCTGATGGCGCAATATCGCATGGGCATCATGCGTCAGGATGGTCTGGGCGCATCCCGTAACCGTATTCATGCCTACGCCTGGTATTCGATGGCGGCGACGGAAGGTATGCCGGAGGCGATCCACGCCCGTAACGATCTTGAAGCGACCATGCAGCCTGATGAAATCAAAGCCGGGCAGCGGCTTGCCATGCATTGGTCATCCGGGAAAACGGAATAATTTTCCCGACGAGTTTTTAAGGCGCGTGCAGATATAAATCATCCATTTCCGATACGCGGTTATCGGGAGATCTACCAGCGGGTGTTGCGTGATGCAACACCCGCTTTTTTACGTTTATACCCGTCATACTTCAAGCTGCAGGTGCGTTGGCTTTCCTCACTCACCCCGGTCACTTACTGGTGTAAGCTCCCGGGGATTCGTTGCGTCGCCGCCTTCCTGCAACTCGAATTATTTAGGGTATAGAGCCGCAAATTTTCATTGCGGTATGTGCGATATCGCATGCTGACGTGGCGTGGTTGCCACTTTATCCGTCAGCCTGTCGAGCGTTATAAAAAGATTTTGACTATTGATTCTTAATAAATTAATCGTCATTGCCGTTGTTTTCTTTGGCTTTAATCAACCCTAAATCAAACTATCAGAACAACTGCAAAATCTGCGCAATTTCTTGCTCACTTTCCAGCATAAATCCCTGTTTGCGCAATGTTTGCAAACGAAATGCGCAGTCTGCGCAACTTCTTGCTCAAATTTCACTTAGGGATGGTTTTACTTAAGGAAATTACCTTTAAAAACAGATAGATAAAAGTTGGCATGGTCATTGCTATACAGAGCAGGTGCAACCAAACACATGTTCAATAACCCGTTTTAATCAACAAGGAGCAAGACCATGCCAACCCCATGTTATATCAGCATCGAAGGCAAAACCCAGGGCAATATCACCGCCGGCGCCTTCACTTCCGATTCGGTCGGCAATATCTACGTGCAGGGCCACGAAGACGAAATGCTGGTGCAGGAATTCCAGCACGTGGTGACCGTTCCCACCGACCCGCAGTCCGGCCAGCCCTCCGGCCAGCGCGTTCACAAGCCGTTCAAGTTCACCGTGGCGCTGAACAAGGCGGTCCCGCTGCTGTACAACGCCCTGGCCTCCGGCGAAATGCTGCCGACCGTGACCCTGAAATGGTATCGCACCTCGGTGGAAGGCAAGCAGGAGCACTTCTTCTCCACGGTGCTGACCGACGCCACCATCGTGGATATCGACTGCCAGATGCCGCACTGCCAGGACCCGTCCAAGGCGGATTTCACCCAGCTGATTCAGGTGTCCGTGGCGTACCGCAAAATCGACTGGGAGCACACGGTGGCCGGGACGTCAGGCTCTGACGACTGGCGCGCGCCGGTGGAAGCCTAATCCCTCTTTAACCCGGGCTTGCCCGGGTTTTTTGCGTGTGCTGCGGTGTGGGCGGACCCAGACCGCAACACGGGCGTTTTATTTTTCATCAGGGTAGTTGCATGTCGCACCGGGCGGTAACGGGGCGTGCGGTAGCCATGGCGGAGGGAGGAGGTACAAGGTGGCAAACAGTACGGGACTACAGTTCACCGTGACGCTCGGCGCGCTGCCGGCGAGCACGTTCGCGGTGGTGGATTTCAGGCTGGACGAAGGGTTGAACCGGCCGTTCAGCCTGGCGCTGAATCTGGCGAGCGCGCTGCCGGATGTGGATTTCGGCGCGGTGCTGGACCAGCCGTGCGAACTGCTGGTGTGGTACGAGGGGGAACTGCAACGGCGGGTGAGCGGCATCGTCAGCGCCTTCAGCCAGGGCGACACCGGCTTTCGGCGCACGCGTTATCAGGCGGAGGTGCGGCCGGCGCTGTGGCGGCTGGGGCTGCGCACCAACGCGCGGATATTTCAGGCGCAGAAGCCGCAAGCGATTATCGGCACGCTGCTGGAGGAAGCCGGGATAACCGATTACGCGTTTGCGCTGCGCCACGACCATGGGCAGCGGGAATATTGCGTGCAGTACCGGGAGAGCGACCTGGCGTTCGTCAGCCGGCTGGCGGCGGAAGAGGGGATGTTTTTCTTCCATGAATATGAGGAAGGGAAGCACCGGGTGGTGTTTGCCGACGACGCCGGGGCGCTGGGTAAGGGACCGGGGCTGTTCTTCAACCTGGCGAATCAGGGGCTGTCGGAAGGGGCGTATGTGCGGCGTTTCCACTATGCGGAGCGGGTGAGCACGGCGGAGGTGGCGCTAAAGGACTACAGCTTCAAGACCCCGGCGTACGGGCTGCTGCACAGCAAACAGGGCAGCGAGCTGGCGCACCAGCGGGAGAGCTACCAGCACTACGACTATCCGGGGCGCTTCAAGCAGGACCCGAGCGGGAAATCCTTTACCGGCTACCGTCTGGACGCGCTGCGCGCCGGCGCGGTAACGGGCGGGGGCGAATCGAACTGCGCGGGGCTGATGCCGGGCAGCGCGTTCCCGCTTACGGAGCACCCGAACGCGGCGCTGAATATCGCCTGGCAGATAGTGAACATCACGCATAGCGGGCAACAGCCGCAGGCGCTGGAAGAGGAAAGCGGCGGCGAGCCGACGACGCTGAGCAACAGTTTCAGCGTGGTGAAGGGCAGCACGACGTGGCGGACGGAGATGGCGCACAAGCCGATGGTGGACGGTCCGCAGATAGCGACGGTGGTGGGCCCGGCGGGAGAAGAAATCTACTGCGACCTGTACGGGCGGGTGAAACTGCAGTTTCCGTGGGACCGCTACGGGGCGAGCGACGACCAGAGTTCGTGCTGGGTGCGGGTAAGCCAGGGGTGGGCGGGAGGCCAGTACGGTCTGATAGCCATCCCGCGCATCGGGCATGAGGTGATAGTGAGCTTTCTGGAGGGCGACCCGGACCAGCCGATAGTGACGGGGCGGACGTTCCATGCCACCAATCCGACGCCTTATGTGTTGCCGGAGCATAAAACGCGCACCACGCTGCGCACCGACACGCATAAAGGCAGTGGTTTTAACGAACTGCGCTTTGAAGATGAAGCCACGCGTGAACAGATTTATCTGCATGCTCAAAAAGACATGGACGCGGTGATCAATAATATCCACCGCCAAAGCGTCGGTTTGGACCAGCATCTCAGCGTGGCGCAGGATCAGTTCCAGCGGGTGGATCGCCACCGTCACCGTACTGTTGGGCAGGATGATTTTGAGCAGATAGGTCAGGATCACCATCAGTCTATCGGACGTAATTTTGTCCAGAAGATTGCCGCCTCATTAAAACGCTTTATCGGCGGCGGCGAAATCACCCAGATCGAAGGGAGTCGTCAGACCACGCTGTCCGGCTCGGAAGAAACCCTGATCGGAGCGCATCAGCACATTCTGGTGAATACCGACAGCTACCTGAAAGCGGCGGACATTGTGCTGGAAGCGGGTCAGGCATTGACCATCAAAGCGCCTGGCGGTTTTATCAAGATTGATGGCGCAGGCGTCACCATTTCCGGAACGGTGGTGAAAATCAATGATGGCGGCGCGCCGGGAGCCGGGAGCGCCCCGGTTTCCATTACGCCGGATGAACCCGCCAAACCTACGCTGCCGGACGCGCCGGACAGGCGTTAAGGAGAGACTATGCCAAGTGCTGCACGTTTGGGAGACAGCTGTGCGGGTCACGGTTGTTTCCCGGCAACCCCGATAACCGAAGGCAGCGGCGACGTGATAATCAATGGCAAACCCGCCGCCCGCAAAGGCGATGCGGTGTTGCTGCATGCCTGTCCGTGCCCCAATATGCCGCACGGCGTACATAATCGGGCGATTTCCGCCGGCTCCGGCAATGTTATCATCAATGGAAAGCTGGCCGCGCGGGTGGGGGACGCCATCGGCTGCGGCGGTTCGGTGGCCGCGGGCAGCGGCGATGTTATTATTGGCGATACTCCCTATCAGTCCCCGGTTAAACCCTGCGCCGAGCAGTCCGCCAAAAGTCGGGCGCCGCTGCTGGCGTTAACGCCGATGCTATTGCCGACCCTGATGGAGTGGGCGCAAACCGCCGAGTTGCCGGTGCTTGACGAACTGCTTACCCTTGCCCAACGTAAGGAGCGCTATCTGGCGCGCGCCAAACTCGCGACGGAAGCGGCCACGCTGCCGGGACTGGCGGATGCGGCAAAACGGCTGGCGTTTAATAACGACAGTATCTTGCGGGCCGAAGCGGCGCAGTATGTTTATCCGGTGGATGAGTTTCGGCGCGGCGTGCTGGCGGCGCTGCCTAAGGCGCCGGTGGGGTTGGCGCTTTTGGATGGTGAGAAAATTCCTGAGCTTAGCGGAGCAAAGTTTATGGATCCGGATTCAGGATTTGGGGCAGCATTATTTAAATCGGCCATTAATGGCGAGACCATGCTGACCTATCGTGGTACCAATAATGCGGTAACCGGCGCGAAGGACTGGTTGACCAATGCCGGACAAGGTGCGGGTTTGGAAACTGCTCAATATAAGCAAGCAATGGATTTAGCTAAACAGGTGAAGAGGGCGATTTCTCCAGCCCCTGTCATTGTCGGACACTCGTTAGGGGGAGGGTTGGCATCGGCGGGCGTGGGTAAGAGTGGGTTAACCGGCTATACCTTTAATGCGGCAGGTCTGCATACGAATACTACGCTTCGGGCCGGGGGAGCCGATCTTGCTAAAATTAACCCATTGATTACCACTCAGGCGGTAGATGGTGAGATTTTAACCATGCTGCAAGGTTATGGCAAGGCAATGGTGCCAGGGCTATTATCCGGCGCCGGGGCGTTAATCGGCGGTTCGGCTGGGGCGGCAATTGGTGGCATAGTGGGAGCGGCGACGCTGTTGGGCGGCGCTCTGCCAAAAGCGGCGGGCGCCATGCAGTCACTGCCGGCTTCCGGCGGTTCACCGCTGGCCCGTCATGGCATGGATCAGGTAATCGCCGGTATTGAAAGTCAGAAAAAGGACGATATCGGCAAAATTACCAGCGTACTTAAGGGGGCATAATGCAATGGTTGGCACGTTTAAAATGGGTAGTGATAGTTATTCTGGGTTTTTTAACCGCCTGTCAGGCAGGAGGACGCAGTATGCAAGCCAGTGAGCTATTTGAACCGCCGATGGCAGCGCTATTGCAAAGTATCCGCAACGGAGATGAAGCCGCCGCCCAGCGGCAACTGTCGCAGGGGCTGGACCTGAATATTCAGGGAAAAGAAGGAATTACCCCGTTGCTGTGGCTGGTTTATGAAACACAGAACAAGAAAGCGGTGCGTCTGGCATTAAAGCTGGGAGCCAATCCTAACTATAAAGATGGCTCTGGTGACAGCATAGTAAACCGGGTATCTGGAGTAAGGGATCCCGACTGGCTACGCATAGTATTGGATGCAGGAGGGGATCCTAATTCTATAGGCCGCCTTGATCAACCAGCAATATTCAGTGCGATTAATGAAGAGCGTTGGTCGGATATTAAGTTGTTGGTAGAACGAGGAGCGGATGTAAATTTGGAAGATGGGCAAAAAAGGAATAGTGCTCACTATGCAGCCTATCTTGATCTATATGATATTGTGTATTGGTTGATTGAACAGGGCGCAGATACCACTATTCGTGATCGTACAGGCAGTGATTTAGCCTTTTCAGTAGAAGACAGCCTAGCAACTATGTCTCCCCAATCTCCTCAATATACTTGGGCGTTAAAAGTAAAACAGCTATTACAGCAACGCGGCGTTAAATTTCCGCCGTTGTCTCCTGCCGAGGTAAGAGAACGCCGGGCAAAAGGGGAACCGCTTTGAGGCGTTGGTTCAAACTACTAGTGGCCTGTCTGTCGCTGTTAACCGCCTGTCAGGCAGGAGGACGCAGTATGCAGGCCAGCGAGTTTTTTGAGCCACCGATGGTGAAATTGTTGGCGACTATCCGTAAAGGGAATGAAACGGCGGCCCAACAGCAGATAACGCAGACAGGGCTGGATTTGAATGTGCAGGGAAAGGAAGGGATTACGCCCTTATTGTGGCTGGTCATGGAGAAAGATCAGGCTGGCGCAAAGCTGGCGTTAAAATTGGGGGCCGATCCCAATTTTAGAACCGGTCATGGTAATACCGCAGTGAATATGGTTTCAGGTGCTAAGTCACCAGAGTGGCTTAGAATGATGCTTGATGCTGGTGGTGACCCTAATTCATTAGATCACAATAAGGTTCCTGCTTTGTTTAATGCCATCGGTGAAGAACGCTGGGCGGATATTAAATTATTGGTAGAACGTGGAGCTGATATAAATTTAAAAGACGGTCCAGGACGAAATAGCGCGCTTTATGCCGCTTATCTGGATGAATATGAAATCGTTTATTGGCTGATTGAACAAGGCGCCGATATCACTATTTATGATGATACAGGTAGTGATTTAGCTTTTTCGGTAGAAGACAGTCTATCAATTATATCCTCGGAATCCCCCCAATATCCCTGGGCGTTAAAAGTCAAACAGCTATTACAGCAACGCGGCGTTAAATTTCCGCCGTTGTCTCCGGCCGAGGTAAGAGAACGCCGGGCAAAAGGGGAACCGCTTTGAGGCGTTGGCTCAAACTGCTAGTGGCCTGTCTGCCGCTGTTAACCGCCTGTCGTCAGGAATATATTTCTTCTGCATTATAGTGATGGTTTTTCATAAATAATTAATTGAGATTAATCGGTTATTAATTAAATATCCGATTAATTTTTATTGTTTATATGTTTTTTTATTCTCGCGTCTATTTTATTTGTTTTTAACAAAAATCAGTTAAATAACACACAGGCACATATCGATGATGACAAACGGTTATTCTCTGTTTGAAATCAGTCAGCGCCATACTTTACCCCTGTACGCCATTATTGACCTGATGAATTATCCGGACTTGCCGCAATTCTGGCGGGCGTTTCAACCTGCGGCAATCGATTTATGGCAAGCGCTACGTTTTGACAAGCAGGCTGCGGACTGGCAAGCCTGGGCGCCTATTGTGGTAAAAGTCGAGCAGGGCGGACCGGGGGAGACACTGCTGCACTGGCTGGTTGATACGCAACCTGCAACGCATCATGGCGTCATACTGATGAACGGCGATCTGTCTCTTCGGCAGGTGGTTGCCCATTGGCAGCAACGCATTACTTGTCTTTGGCCGGACGGCGACCTCGTGCTGATGCGCAGCTACGCGCCGGAGGTGTTGTTGCCCTGGTGGCGGACTCTCGACGGCGATGCCCAAACGGATTTTCTGGGATCGCTTAACAACCTGTATCTGCCGCTACCTGACGATGAGCAGGGGCGGTATCAGTTACTGATTGAACGGGAAAAAGGGGGGGAGACGCCCCCTGATTATCAGATTCAACTGACCCGTTACCAGTTTTATCTGCTCGCCGATAACAACCGACTGCATCGGCTGGCGAATGAATTATTTTTGTTTGCCGGCACGTTATATTTTTTTCCGCTGGATATTGAGGTGGTCAAAAGCCGCTTTATCAGCGGTATTGAACTGGCAAAAGCGCGATATCCCCAGGCAACCGAAGCTGAGTGTGAAGCCTGGTCGGCTCATCGCTGGGTCTTGGGCAGCGAGTTTTTCCAACATCCGGTATTTATTCATCTTATCGAACATCACTCGCTCGGCGACAGCATTCGGATCTTTAAATCCGCATCTGAGCGCATCGAGAGCGTGCGTCTTCATTATCATCGCCCCGGCTGGATGCGGGGAGAATTACCTGACATTTCGGAGGTCATCCGGTGAGTGTGTCTCAGTCTTTTCTGGATCAGAAATCGGAAGATGATGCCGCCTGGCAAACGCGTATTGCTCAGGGGGGTTGTTTTATTGTCGCGGAAGCCGCGTTGAATGACGCCGTGCCATGGCTGGCGGAGCGCTGGGGCGGCAGCCTGGAACAGACCCGATTATATTGGGGGGAAACCGGGCGAATACACGCAGCGGTATCCCCCTACTGTATCCCGGTTCACGCCGCCAACTGGGCGCAGGTGCGGGAGCATATCCTGACTCAGGATGGCTGGGGACTGGGGATGCAACTGGCTTGGTTTATGCAGGCCTATTCCCCGCTTGACCAGTTGCTTGAGGTCATGAAGCACCTGAGAAATTGGAGTCTGGTCATATCGCCCGCGGGAGAAGACGCCATCTTTCGTATCAGTGACTGGCTGGTCGTCAGTCAATTGCTGTCGGCCAGCAGTGCTCAGGAAGCCTGTGCGCTATATGGTCCCATCGCCCGCTTCTGCGATATCTCACCTACTGGCACGGTGCAGACCTTAAGCCTTGTTACCCGCGAACCACATGCCATATCGGACAGGCTGCCGCGCCAACTGAGCGATCGGCAATGGCAGGCCATTATGGCGCCGTCGGAACATCAGGTGCTGGAGCGCTATATGGCGCACCTGCGCTCACATCACCCGCACTGGCAGGACGACGATGAGCGCTTGCTGGTCTTTACGCGTCAGCAAACGGAACAGGCCCGGCTTAACGGTTTTAACAACGATCGGGACATTGTGCGCTGGCTGGCGCTGGCGACCGAACTGGCCCCTGATTTTATCCTGCAACCCTGGGCGCAGCGCATTATGGTGCAGCCGGAAAATATCGGCACGCAAAACCGTATGGATCGTTTGTATCAGGCGGCGGTTGGCCAACTGGATAAAGCATAAAAAGGATGCAATTTCATGAGTGAAAATAAACAGGCGACGTTGCTCTCCAGTGAGGCGGCCGCAAGCCGCAACTTTAGCACGGATAGAAAAATCTCCGGCGGCTGCGTCGAATGCGGCTGCGAAGTGCTGATTCACTACCATTACGATTCCGGCAAGCCGGTTCCCAATGCGCCATTTGTCCTTATCGACAGCAATAAAACCGAGATTCATGGGCAAACCGATGCCAATGGCCTCTGTTTTATCTATGACATGGGCTGCAACGCTTTTGAGCTGATGCTGGAAGAGGGATCGGATGAGTTCAAACCGCAGGAAACCATTCAAAACAACCCGGTTTTACAGTCTAATCCCGTCTACGCCGCGCTGGCCGGCGAGTATTTCACCCTGTTCCTTCTCCTGCGCAAGCAGGGATTGGTCACCTATGACGCCGATGATAGCAGCGACCGGCACGTGGATGTGGACGGCGCAGGGTTATTAACGTCAATACCGGACGAATACTATAAGTCCTACAAGCGGTTCTGGGAGTTGGATGAACAGATTAACCACGGCAGCCGTCAACTGAAGCAGGCTATCAACAAAATCCATCATAGCCTGGCGGCAGAGGTAGCGGATACGGGAGAGGATGATAATGCCGCGCTCATGATGTTTTGTGAAGTCATCCTGGGATGTACCCCGGTGGTAGGACAGGCGCTGGACGTTTATTCCATCGGCGACTGGTGCTGGCGAACCTATAAAAAGCCCGCCCTTATGGATGAACAGTTGCATCTGGCGGATGGCGTGCTGTGCGTAATCGGCGTGGTTCCAGGATTAGGGGATGCGCTCAAGGTATGCGGCCGGGCCATCCTGAAGGCGTTGAAAAATTCATCATCGCCCGAGGCGGTGCGGTTTGCCATCAAAACCATCCGTAACCTGTCGGACGGCAATCTGGTGAAAGGCGTCGCCAAACTGCGTGGCTTACTGCAAGAGTATGGTCAGAAAGGCAAAGCGATGCTGGTGACGATGCGGGAGGCATTGACGACGGCGATGAAAGCGTCTGATAAGGATGGCTGGATTGTCGCCTTGATGAAAGATCGGTTCAGCAAGATGGTTCATTACCTGGACCAACTGGTTAAAGGTTACGATAAAGCGATAGCGATGCTTGAGAAGGAGTTTGATAATTTCATTCCTCTTATCGTGACACGCGTTCCCGGCACTCCCCGTTCCAAAGGCGCGTTTGCCAAAACAGTCGAGGCGCCCAAACCCCACGCGACGGCAGAAACGCCAACCGCCACTCATACCTCATCCACCAAACCTGAACAGGGCGGAGCGGCATCCGGCAGCAAGCCGACAGAGGCAAAAGCCGATAGCGGCGCAGAAAAAAACCAGTCAAAAGATACCGCTAAGAAAGAAAATAAATCTGCGCCGGAAGCGGCGAATAATGTTAACGCCGGTCGTAATAAGGATGAGCGGCCCGATGCCGCGGAGCAACAAAACAAAGCCGACAAAATGGATGAAACCACCTGCGCCACATCAGGTAAATGCCAGAGCCAGGGGGAACCCGTAGATATGGCCACCGGCTACGTGGTGGACTGGCGTACCGATTTCCGACTGGCCGGCGTTTTACCATTAGCCATAAAACGCTATTACCGCTCTGGCGGAGAGCGTAAGCCGGGTTTGCTGGGTACGCTGTGGCGTAGCAACTGGGATATGTGTCTGGAGTTGGACCGCGGGATCGTGACGCTGACGGACGGCGAGTTCAACCGGGCTATATTCGTCCTGCCGGCGGAGGGCGAGTCCAGTCGTTCAGCGTCTAATCCCGAATGGCGGCTAAGCCGTCAGCAGGGACAACTGCTGTTGCAGAATGTGGATGGGTTACGCTACCGGTTCGACCATGCACTTGGTCTGCAACTCTGTCTGACGGCGATCGAGGATAAGTCGGGAAATCGCTTATCGCTGTTGTGGGATCGTAGCAAACTGTGTTGGATTACGTTGCCCGATGGCCGTCTGGTGCATGTGGAAAGCGCGCATCGACGGATTATCAAACTGACGTTGTGCGATATTCATCGCCAGCCGCTGAAAACCCTGGCCAGCTATACCTATGACTCGCAGGGCCACCTGCTGAGCGTTCGCGCCGGCGAAGGTCATAATTTTGATTACGCCTACTCGCCCGAAGGCTGGCTGCTGCGCTGGTCCGATCTGGCTCACACCTGGGTCGAGCATGACTACGACGAAAAGGGGCGGGCGGTATGTGACAGAACGTCCGAAGGTTATTGGCCGGGACGTTTTCAGTATGACGACGACAACCTGACCAGCCATTATCACAGTGGTTTTGGCGGGGTGATCGGCTATGTACGCGATGAGCGTAATAATATTCTGCTGCGGCGAACGCCGGACGGAGGGGAAACCCGCTTCGAATGGGTAAACAACCAACTGGCGGCGGAGATTGATCCGCTGGGCAACCGCACGGAATACCGGCGTAACGACTGGGGGCAGGTAACGGAGGTGACGTTGCCGGACGGGGCGACGCACTGCTACGACTACGATGATGAAGGTCAACTGCTGGCCTACACCGACCCGCTGGGAAGCGTGTGGCGCTACCAGCGTAATGCCGTCGGCCAACTGCTGGAAGTGAACGATCCTGAAGGCCGGGAGTGGCTGCATAGTTATAACGCGGCAGGAGAACTGGCGACGCTGATTGGCCCGGACGGGGTGCTGCAACGCTATCACTACAATGCGCGCGGGCTGCTGAGCGGTCTTGAGCGTGACAACGCGCCGCCGGTGACGTTTGTCTATGACGAGCACGATCGCCTGACGGAACGGCATATCGCCCATGAGCAAGGCGCGCAGGTTCGCCGCTGGGAATACGAAGGGGGACGAGAGGCGCCGTCAAAAGTGATTTACGAGGACGGCAGCGAAACGCGTTTCGGTTACGATGTGGAAGGCAATCTGACCGCCGTCACCGACGCGTTGGGACAGCGTTACCAGTTCCGCTACGGCGCGTTCGACAACCTGCTGGAAGCCACCGACCCGCTGGGGGCGACGGTACGCTACCACTACAACGCCGAGGCGGAGTTCGCCGGGGTGACCAACAGCCAGGGACAGGAGTGGCTGTATGTGTTTGATACCAGCGGTCGACTGAGCGAGGAGCGGCATTACGACGGTCGGGTGTACCGTTACGGTTATGATATCGCGGGGCGGTTGGCGAGTCGCACGGCGCCGGACGGCAGCGCGATACGCTATGGGCATGATGCGGCGGGACGCGTGACGGCGGTCACGACCCTGAAAGCGGGCGGCGAGACCGAAGGCGTCACCACGCTGGAATACGACATTGCCGGCCGGCTGGTTAAGGCGGCCGGTCCGGATGCGGTGGTGGAGTATGTCTACAACCGCGCCGGTCAGGTGGTGAGCGAAACGGTTAACGGCGAGGCGGTCGCCAGCGGTTACGACGCGGGCGGGCAGCGCGCGGCGGTGGAGGGTATTCTGGCGCCGTTGCAGCTGGCCTGGTCGTCGGGGCAGCTGTCGTCGCTGGGTATCGGTTCGCATCAGCCGCTGACGTTCAGCCATACGGACGCGGGCGAGGAGCAGCGCCGCAGCAACGGCGCCGGTTTTGCGCTGCGTCAGGAGTGGAGCCCGACGGGGCTGTTGCAGCGTCAGGCGCTGGAGGGGGCGGACGGCCGGGTAAACGATGTGCTGGAGCGGCGCTATCAGTACGACGTGCTGGACCGGCTGACGGGTATCAGCGACAGCCACTGGGGCGAGCAGGCGTTCCGTTTGAACGGCGCGGGTCAGGTAACGGCGGAGCGTCGCGAGCAGGGCCGTCGGCGTCAGGCCAGGCTGTTTGGTTACGACTCGGAACAAAACCTGTGTGAAATCTCCCGGATAGCGCCGGGGATGGGCGAGGCGCTGTCGGTGAAGGAGGCGGTGGCGCAGTGGTCGTCGCGGTATGATGCGGCGGGGCGGATGGTAGAACGGGGTTATGCGCAGTACCGTTATGACGACTGTGGGCGTCTGGCGGTGAAGCGGGAGGCGCGCCCCGGCTTTCGACCGAAGGAAACGCGTTTCGAGTGGGACGTGCAGGACCGCCTGGTGCGGGTACTGTTGCCGGACGGGGCGCGCTGGCGCTATCGTTATGATGCGTTTGGTCGCCGGATAAGCAAGGTGCGCGAGGGTCAGGTTGAATCGGCGCAGGCGGTAGCGCGGGTGGCGTACCGGTGGGACGGCGACCAGTTGGTGGGACAGCGGCAGTACCTGGCGGACGGCACGGCGGGGCGGGAAGTGCAGTGGGTATATGAGCCGGGGAGTTTCCGTCCGCTGGCGCAGGTGGAGTCGAAAGCGGGGCAGACGCAACTTCACTATATCGTGACGGACCTGACGGGAACGGCGCGGGAGTTGTGCAGCGAGGAGGGGGAAGTCCACTGGCGCGGCGAGCAGGGATTGTGGGGCGCACACCGGGAAGAGCGGTTACCGATAAGGCTGCGGCGCTATCTGGGCGATGCGGCGAACGAGGAGGTGTACTGCGAACTGCGCTATCAGGGGCAGTTATACGATGCGGAAACGGGGCTTTACTATAACCGGCATCGTTATTATGATGCGGAGAGCGGACAGTATATCTCGCCGGATCCGATAGGGCTGGATGGTGGGTTTGGCCCATATTCCTATGTACATAATCCATTAGAGTGGGTTGATCCTTTAGGCCTATCTACTGGCCGAGCAGGAAAGCAAGCTCGATTAAAAGAGCTTGCTAATGATCCGAAACAGCCTAGCCATGTTCGTGGTTGGATAAAGCAAGAACAGAATTCTATTGCCAGAGGGCAGAGAACCAATATCCGAAATCCCCCTGGCTATCAATTAGCTCACTGGCGTGGATATGAATCAGCGAAAGGTTATGGTTATGAATATTCTGATCCACAACATACAGACCTTCATAAACGGCAGCATAAATATGATGGCCGCGGTAAGAAAAATAAACCTGGAGCAAGTGGTAAGGGTAAGAAAGCCTGTAAGGGGAAAAAACAATGAAAATCTCTGCTAAAGAAATAGAGGCGATGTCTAAAAAAAGTAATGAAGATAGATATGTCTATTTTATTAAAAGAGTTGCTGATAACGAATCTGCGTGGGTACTTGATGATGAAGGTTTTGCTTTAAGTAGTGATGATAACGGTAATGATTTTATTATGTTATGGTCGGCTAAAGAGTATGCCGAGTTGTGTGCCGTAGATACATGGTCTAACTATAAAGCGAAAGAAATTGAACTGGATTATATATTTGATGAGTTATTGCCTGATTTGTTAGAGAGTAATATTAATATAGGTGTTTTTATGGTTCCATCAACAACTGACACACCCATTGTTAGCGCAGACAAATTATTGACTGATCTGCAAAATGAATGTGAAAAATATAGTTAGCATTTATTAGTTAAATAAAAACCGGAGGCGATCGCAACGATCCTTCCGGCTTTTTATTTTTAGCTGTCAGTATTGTTACGCCAGCATAACCCCAAACTCCGCCCGAATAATCATCTTACCGGGCATTAGCTCAATATTTAACGACTGGCCGGGCAATCCGCTTTGGGTCAGCCAGTCGCCTGCCAGAGTCAGTTCGCCGTTCTCGCGTATCCAGTCGGCGCCCTCGCGGTCATGGCCGTCGAGTTCTGCCAGCAGCGCGGCGATATCGGTATCCTCATCGAGTCGTGTGAGTATCAATCCGTTGCGGTACTGGCTGATACGGAACAGGGTATTGGCGGTAAAGCCTGTCTGAGCCAGTTCGTCGCCGGTGAGCGTCAGCGCTGGCAGTTGCCCGCAATGGAATGCGGCGGGGCGTGCACCGGGAAGAGTGGTTACCAATAAGGCTGCGCCGCTATCAGTACGACGTGCTGGACCGGCTGACGGGTATCAGCGACAGCCACTGGGGCGAGCAGGCGTTCCGTTTGAACGGCGCGGGTCAGGTAACGGCGGAGCGTCGCGAGCAGGGCCGTCGGCGTCAGGCAAGGCTGTTTGGTTACGACTCGGAACAAAACCTGTGTGAAATCTCCCGGATAGCGCCGGGGATGGGCGAGGCGCTGTCGGTGAAGGAGGCGGCGGCGCAGTCGTCGTCGCGGTATGATGCGGCGGGACGGGTGGTAGAACGGGGTTATGCGCAGTACCGTTATGACGACTGTGGGCGTCTGGCGGTGAAGCGGGAGGCGCGCCCCGGCTTTCGGCCGAAGGAAACGCGTTTCGAGTGGGACGTGCAGGACCGCCTGGTGCGGGTACTGTTGCCGGACGGGCCGCGCTGGCGCTATCGCTATGATGCGTTTGGTCGCCGGATAAGCAAGGTGCGCGAGGGTCAGGTTGAATCGGCGCAGGCGGTAGCGCGGGTGGCGTACCGGTGGGACGGCGACCAGTTGGTGGGACAGCGGCAGTACCTGGCGGACGGCACGGCGGCGCGGGAAGTGCAGTGGGTATATGAGCCGGGGAGTTTCCGTCCGCTGGCGCAGGTGGAGTCGAAAGCGGGGCAGACGCAACTTCACTATATCGTGACGGACCTGACGGGAACGGCGCGGGAGTTGTGCAGCGAGGAGGGGGAAGTCCACTGGCGGGGCGAGCAGGGATTGTGGGGCGCACACCGGGAAGAGCGGTTACCGATAAGGCTGCGGCGCTACCTGGGCGATGCGGCGAACGAGGAGGTGTACTGCGAACTGCGCTATCAGGGGCAGTTATACGATGTGGAAACGGGGCTTTACTATAACCGGCATCGTTATTATGATGCGGAGAGCGGACAGTATATCTCGCCGGATCCGATAGGTTTACTTGGGGGTATCCGACCGCAAGCCTATGTTTCCAATCCTTTAACCTCTGTAGACCCATATGGATTAATGGTTTTATACAGAGGGATGAGTATCGCTGAATATAATGATCTGATGAAAGATGGTGTTTGGAAATACGGCAATGGCTCAATGGAAGGAAAATGGTTTGCTGAGTCATATAAAGATGCTGTGACTTGGGGAAATAAAATGGGACATGGTGGTGATACATTTAAAGTCGTCCAAATTAATATGCCGGATGATATAGCAAATAGACTTCATGCAGATCCTCATTTAGACGGAATTGGACCAGCAAGATATGCAGAACTTGATGATCTAAATGACCCAAGAACAAAAATAACATGGACTAAAGAGGTTAAATCAACCAAAAAATCTTGTTAGAGTTCATGGGGGTATATATGAAAACTGTTAAGGTAAAGTGGTTCAGTGCAAATGAAGGGGGACGAAAAAGTCCCCCACCAGTAGGTCGTTATTTTTCAGTAGCTAGATTTCCTGATGATAAAGTTTGGCAAAATAACGCATGGAGCGTTGTTCTTGAACTGTCTCCACCTGAAGATATTGATGGAAATAAAACAAGTTCTGGCAGGTTGGAATTTCTGATGGATAACGCACCTCGAGAAAAACTTGAGAAATATGATTCGTTTGAAATATATGAAGGTCCGCGTAAAGTTGGGTTGGTTTATGTTTTAAGAAAGTGATTTTGGTGCGTATAATTTAATTATTAATACATGCTGATAAATAAAAAGCCGGAAGCGATAATCCGATCCTTCCGGCTTTTTATTTTATTAGTGGTCAGGTTATTTTCTACAGATTAATCTGCGTCTCAATAATAATCCTGCCTCTTTCCACCGTGACGGTAACGGGCATCCCGGTGATAAAGCCGGACTCTTCGAGCCAGCGGCCTTTAAGGTTGATGGCAGAGGGCGGGTTGGGCTTGCCGTTATGCGGGTGGGATCCAAAATTGTATTAACTATATGTTTTAAAATCGTTTATTTTTTATTTTGACCCTTTGGCTAGTTCTGCCAGCAATTCCGATGCGGGCGGGCAGCGTGCGGTAGTGGATGGCATACTGGCGCCTCTGCAACAGCAGTGGCGGTCAGGTCAGCTGTCGTCGCTGGGGATTGTCGGGCATCGTCCGCTGACGTTCAGCCATACGGACGCGGGCGAGGAGCAGTGCCGCAGCAACGGCGCCGGTTTTGCGCTGCGTCAGGAGTGGAGCCCGACGGGGCTGTTGCAGCGTCAGGCGCTGGAGGGGGCGGACGGCCGGGTAAACGATGTGCTGGAGCGGCGCTATCAGTACGACGTGCTGGACCGGCTGACGGGTATCAGCGACAGTCACTGGGGCGAGCAGGCGTTCCGTTTGAACGGCGCGGGTCAGGTAACGGCGGAGCGTCGCGAGCAGGGCCGTCGGCGTCAGGCAAGGCTGTTTGGTTACGACTCCGAACAAAACCTGTGTGAAATCTCCCGGATAGCGCCGGGGATGGGCGAGGCGCTGTCGGTGAAGGAGGCGGTGGCGCAGTGGTCGTCGCGGTATGATGCGGCGGGGCGGGTGGTAGAACGGGGTTATGCGCAGTACCGTTATGACGACTGTGGGCGTCTGGCGGTGAAGCGGGAGGCGCGCCCCGGCTTTCGACCGAAGGAAACGCGTTTCGAGTGGGACGTGCAGGACCGCCTGGTGCGGGTACTGTTGCCGGACGGGGCGCGCTGGCGCTATCGTTATGATGCGTTTGGTCGCCGGATAAGCAAGGTGCGCGAGGGTCAGGTTGAATCGGCGCAGGCGGTAGCGCGGGTGGCGTACCGGTGGGACGGCGACCAGTTGGTGGGACAGCGGCAGTACCTGGCGGACGGCACGGCGGCGCGGGAAGTGCAGTGGGTATATGAGCCGGGGAGTTTCCGTCCGCTGGCGCAGGTGGAGTCGAAAGCGGGGCAGACGCAACTTCACTATATCGTGACGGACCTGACGGGAACGGCGCGGGAGTTGTGCAGCGAGGAGGGGGAAGTCCACTGGCGCGGCGAGCAGGGTCTGTGGGGCGCGCACCGGGAAGAGCGGTTACCGATAAGGCAGCGGCGCTATCTGGGCGATGCGGCGAACGAGGAGGTGTACTGCGAACTGCGCTATCAGGGGCAGTTATACGATGTGGAAACGGGGCTTTACTATAACCGGCATCGTTATTATGATGCGGAGAGCGGACAGTATATTTCGCCGGACCCGATAGGGTTACTTGGTGGGATAAGGCCACAATCATACGTACACAATCCGCTGGAGTGGGTTGACCCGTTGGGGTTGAATTCGAATAAATGCCCTGAGTCTAGAGATGGTAGCAACAGTAAAAAATCTCGTAGTGGTCGCCCAGACCCTCTTGAAGAGGCAGAAGGAAGGCCTCATACGATAATTGAACGCCCAGGACCGGATGGGCAGTATACAACTCATAACGGTGATGGGACGTGGAAGCAGTATCGTGGATCAGGGCAAGATCATGGCGGTATACCTCGTCCTAATGTTAAAGAGACCACGTTAAATCAGGCACCTAATGGAAAGGTCTTTGTAGGTAAAAGTAAGGTTAGATTGCCACGACCAGATGAGTTTCCCGGAGGAAAAGAATGAAAGCTGATGATGCCTTTTTCTCAATAAATGACTTTTTTAATGCAAATAAACCTAAAGAGCTAAATAAAGCTGATTATATTCATGCTTTTTTTTCTCAGCAGGGTTTGCCAAAAGATATTATTATATCTTTACTCAATCTTATATCGCCTGTTTTCGAGGTTGTAGATGAAGTCTTGTTATTAAAAGACTTCTATGGAAGGGATGAGTATAATAGACATGTTCAAGAAAATTCGGATAAGAAAACTATCCAGTTTTGGTCTAATATGCTGGATTTGACGAGTATTTTTGAGTGTGACGATTATTTGATGGTTAAAAGTTTTGCCGATGATTTGGCTTATGTTTGGAATAAAAAAATTGAGACGCTTGGTTATCAAAAAATTGCTGTGGCAAAGACGTATTTAGAAGAAGATGATGAGAGCGTATATATAACGATAGCGATACCTTGATTATAAACAACTATTGATCTTATTTTAAAGCCGGAAGCGATCGTCGATCCTTCCGGCTTTTTTATTTTATAATCTGGTTAGCCGCTACAAATTAATCTGCGTCTCAATAATAATCCTGCCGCGCTCCACCGTAACGGTGACGGGCATCCCGGTCATAAAGCCACATTCTTCGAGCCAGCGGCCTTTAAGGTTGATGGCCGAGGGCGGGTTGGGCCTGCCGTTATGCGGGTGGGATCCAAAATTGTATTAACTATATGTTTTAAAATCGTTTATTTTTTATTTTGACCCTTTGGCTAGTTCTGCCAGCAATTCCGATGCGGGCGGGCAGCGCGCGGCGGTGGAGGGTATTCTGGCGCCGCTGCAACTGGCCTGGTCGTCGGGGCAGCTGTCGTCGCTGGGTATCGGTTCGCATCAGCCGCTGACGTTCAGCCATACGGACGCGGGCGAGGAGCAGCGCCGCAGCAACGGCGCCGGTTTTGCGCTGCGTCAGGAGTGGAGCCCGACGGGGCTGTTGCAGCGTCAGGCGCTGGAGGGGGCGGACGGCCGGGTAAACGATGTGCTGGAGCGGCGCTATCAGTACGACGTGCTGGACCGGCTGACGGGTATCAGCGACAGCCACTGGGGCGAGCAGGCGTTCCGTTTGAACGGCGCGGGTCAGGTAACGGCGGAGCGTCGCGAGCAGGGCCGTCGGCGTCAGGCCAGGCTGTTTGGTTACGACTCGGAACAAAACCTGTGTGAAATCTCCCGGATAGCGCCGGGGATGGGCGAGGCGCTGTCGGTGAAGGAGGCGGTGGCGCAGTGGTCGTCGCGGTATGATGCGGCGGGGCGGATGGTAGAACGGGGTTATGCGCAGTACCGTTATGACGACTGTGGGCGTCTGGCGGTGAAGCGGGAGGCGCGCCCCGGCTTTCGACCGAAGGAAACGCGTTTCGAGTGGGACGTGCAGGACCGCCTGGTGCGGGTACTGTTGCCGGACGGGGCGCGCTGGCGCTATCGTTATGATGCGTTTGGTCGCCGGATAAGCAAGGTGCGCGAGGGTCAGGTTGAATCGGCGCAGGCGGTGGCGCGGGTGGCGTACCGGTGGGACGGCGACCAGTTGGTGGGACAGCGGCAGTATTTGGCGGACGGCACGGCGGCGCGGGAAGTGCAGTGGGTGTATGAGCCGGGGAGTTTCCGTCCGCTGGCGCAGGTGGAGTCGAAAGCGGGGGAGACGCAACTTCACTATATCGTGACGGACCTGACGGGAACGGCGCGGGAATTGTGCAGCGAGGCGGGGGAAGTCCACTGGCGGGGCGAGCACCGGGAAGAGCGGTTACCGATAAGGCAGCGGCGCTATCTGGGCGATGCGGCGAACGAGGAGGTGTACTGCGAGCTGCGCTATCAGGGGCAGTTATACGATGCGGAAACGGGGCTTTACTATAACCGGCATCGTTATTATGATGCGGAGAGCGGACAGTATATCTCGCCGGACCCGATAGGGCTGGCGGGTGGTTTAAACAACTACGCTTATGCGCCGAATCCGCTTACGTGGATTGATCCGTTGGGGTTGGCGAGATGTAAACCTGAAAAATGGGACGTAGATTCACACCAGAATAATAAAAATGCCGTTAAAGGATTAAACCTCGGTTTGGATTCTCATCATGTCGGCCAGAAAAATATCATGAAAGATTTAGTCGAAGGATATGATCCTGTAACTGCTCCAGCCATATTAGTTCCTCGTGTTGGACATACTGTATCAAAAGAAGGTGTGGGGATCGTTTCAAGAAGCAGAATAAATTCAAAGACAGGATTGCCATTTGACAATGCAAGGGATGTTGTAGCAAGAGATATTCGAGAGCTAAGAAGAGTATATCCTGACATTCCAAATAGTAAGCTTAAAGAGCTTATAGATATGAACAAGAAAATGTATCCTGAATTAAGGTGAGTGAGGTTTTATGAAACTTAATGAACAAGTGGTTGACGCTATTTTCAAAGAGTTATTTGAAGATAACTCACTACGTTACAGGCAATCCCTTGTTAAACCAGTAAATAATGATACTGGTATTTATGCTAACGCTAGAAATGCATTGGCAAAATTAGATCCTGCCGAGCAGGATAATGTATTTAAGTTTATTGATCTCGTTATTGCTGATAGTGCATCGGTGATATTAGGGACTCTGGATGGTTCTCACTTCCCCGATAATATTAATGGAGATTTTGTTGTTACATATAAAGATAATGAAATACAAGGTAGTTTACAGGATCTATTTATAGAAAAGGCAGAAGATAAAGATATCTACTCTTGAATAAAAAGCCGGAAGCGATCCCCAAGATCCTTCCGGCTATTTTATTTAGCGGTTTATATTATTAAGCCAGTATCACCCCAAACTCCACCCGAATAATCATCTTACCGGGCAGCAGTTCAATATTTAACGACTGGCCTAGCAACCCGCAGCGGGTCAGCCAGTCGCCCGCCAGATAAAGCTCGCCGTTATCACGTATCCAGTCCGCGCCCTCGCGGTCATGGCCGTCGAGTTCAGCCAGCAGCGCGGCGATATCGGTATCCCGGTACTCGATGGCGACGCAGATGCTGGAAAACGGCGCGGACACGCGACACATACAAGCCATCTTAGGGCATGAGAAGCTGAGACGACGCAAATCTACACGCGGGTCGCCATCGGGCATCTTAAGAAGGTACATGAGAAGACGCACCCGGCGGAGCGCAAGGTAAAGAAGAGGAAAAGACAGGAAAAGTAGCGTAAGATGACAACACAAATGACACCACGGGAGGCGGCAATGGGAACCATTCACTTCAGAATCGATGAGGAAATCAAACGGCTGGCGATGCAGGCCGCCGAGCGTCATCAGGTCAGTCTGACGGAGTTGATGCGTCAGCGGGCGGAAGAACTGGCCGAAGAAGAGCGGCAACATCAGCGTAACGCCGGTGATGAATGGCTTGAAGCACAAGTGCGGGAAGCGTTCGCCCGTTATGATGCGGGAGAAAGTGAGTTCATCGGCAATGAGGATGCCAGTCAGCGGATGAATGAACTGAAAGCGCGGGCGGCGCGAGGTGAGTTGTGACGGTCAACGTGCGCTGGGAAAAACGGGCGCTGGCAGACCGTGAAGGTATCTATCGTTACCTGTATAAAGAGGCTGGACTGGATGTGGCGAATGGGGCGGATGAGAAGTTCGAGTCGGCGGTATCGCTGCTGGAAGCCACGCCGGAAGCGGGGATCGATATAGGCAAGTCAGGAGAGAGAAGAAAACTGGTGCTGACAAAGTTCCCGTTCATCATTATCTATGCGCTGAAACGAAAGATAAACGAAGCGCATATCCTGCGGATATTACATACCTAGCGCAAGGTGTCGGCGAAATACCAGACGCGACAGAAAAGCTAGCTCATTCCTTGTGAGGGCGCAGGGTGAAGAGAAGGGCTGCAATCCCGCGTCCCTGCGGGTTTACTGCCTTGTCAGGTGCGGCGTGTCCGGTACTGTTATACTGTGCCGGGTCAAAAGTGCGCGTCGGGGCTGTGGGGTTAATGTGCTGTTAATGCTGTAAAAACGCGCTTTAAAAAGTGATTGCCCTCAGCGGGTTAAGTGCGTTAAAAAGTACGACGGCGTCAGGATCGTCCCGATGGCCCGATAGGGCTAAACGGCGGCATCCGACCTCAAGGTTATGTGCATAACCCATTGGAGTGGATTGATCCGCTGGGGTTGAATTCGGATAAGTGTCCTCAGTCACCGAATTCACCAGAAAATAGCAAAAAGCCAGCAGCTAAAAAGCCAAATATATCGACAAAAATTCATGAAGGTGCGCAAGGTAAACATATACCCGGTCATAATAACTATGTTGAAGGCAAGAGTGTCATAGATGCTAAACCTCAAGAGTTATTAGATAATTATCATGCGGGAAATGTTAATGCCACAAGGGTGATTAATGACAATAAAGTTAAAGTGGACTTTGGTGATGTGATCGATACTCATAAAGATATGAATGGGACTAGTACTCCTACATCATGGGGAATAATCCATAGTGGGAAAAATGGCGCTCACATTGTTCCTGCTTTACCTGATACTCTTTAGGTTGATTGTAAAATGAATATGAAAGATCTTAAATTAACAATATTTAACTCCTTGTTGGAGAATGTTAATAATAATGTTAGGACGTTAGCATATGATTATTATGATAATAAAATAATTATATATGGATATTTGGATACAGATCCTGATGATGATGATTATGAAGTTATCGATATAGCAATAAGTGAAATAATGGCGTCATATCCTGATCTGGAAAGTCAAGAAATCAACTTGGTTAAATCATATGAGCCGATTGGTAAGTTGAAGCCTTATAAAGGCTGGGTCTTTGTGAGAAATGAAAATTAGTTATAAAGTAATTAGTAAATAATATTAATAAATATCCGGAAGCGATCTAACGATCCTTCCGGCTATTTTATTTATCTGCCCGATAATTAAGCCAGCATCGAACCCTGCTCTGCCCGAATAATCATCTTGTCGGGCAGCAGTTCAATCTCCAGTGACCGGCCGAGCAATCCGCAGCGGGTCAGCCAGTCGCCCGCAAGCGTCAGTTCGCCGTTATCGCGTATCCAGTCCGCGCCCTATCTGTCGCTACCATCCAGTTTCGACAGCAGCGCGGCAATATCGGTGTCGTAATTATTAGGTTGTTTATAGATAAAAGATATTATTGAATTAATTCAGGATAATTTTAAAATAAAAATGAACAGGCTTTTATTTACCAGAACTATGGCATTGGGGGCTTTCTCTTTGTTGGCTACCCAGCACAGCGGGGCGGCTGAAATAGATAATGTAAAACCACCTTTTAAAACTTCAGGTAGTATGGTTGTTTTTCAGCCTTTTGAAAACAGCACTCCTGAACCGTTGCCTGACGCGGATTCTGCAAATTTTAAGCTTATCTATAAAGGGAATTATCCTGATAAGACGAATATCGCCAGTTCCGGAAGAAATTATTACTGTAACGCGCTGAAACTGCCGCAAGAGTTTAATCCCGACTCTGCAAGTATTATCGAGGAAAGTTTTTTGCTTGCTAATGGTAAAGCATACGTCAACTGTAAGCCGATGAATTTCAACGTCGATGACGATAATTTTGCCGCGCTGGATTTTCCATTTTTTACCGACCGAAAAGTCGTTTTCACCATCAAGGGGGAATCGGTTGATGGGGCCGATGCTGCAACGTTTGAAACGCTGGAAAATAATCAGGCTAAAGATAAAAACCGCTATTATGTTATCGCTGGCAAGAGTGTGGCTTTACCCTACAAGCGTAGCGCCAGCGCTTACCCTCCTTGCTATGGCTTGAGGGTAAAAAGCAGTTTGTCTAAGACATAAAATCCGCGCTTATCTGCAGAAATGCTGAAAGAGAAACATGTAAAAGTAGATCTGTCGGCGCCAGGCTGCTGCCAGTTATCCCTGCGGGCGTGAATGTGCAGGATATCAAATCCCTTAGTGAAAATGTTTTTAGCGATGGAAGGTATGTTTGGTTCGTCGGTATCGAAGCCACTTTACTTACGGATATTGATGCTAAAAAGGTACAGAGGGAATTTATCCTCGGAGGCGAGCAAATTACTGACGGCGTAAATAGTTGGAAATGTATGATGTCGAAAAGTGGCGACAGGCCTTTATGTCATAAGGTATAAATCTGCAGCGCACCGTTTTACGGGGTATTAACAAACAAAAACCACTTGTTAATTAGCAAGTGGTTTTGCGCACGGGCGGTCCAACACGCTCAAAAAAAGCGTTTAATTTATATTTCAATCTTGGGGATAGAGCGCTTTGATTCTTTTATCTCTGAGGTTGCGCATTTGTACGAACATATCATGTAGTAAGTACGTTTCGCGGTCACGTGTCCAAGGCTGGCCTGATAATTCATCATACTGGGTGGGTAACGCCACTTCTTTTACCGCAAAAGAACGCAAACCGATGCTATTCGACGTTTGAATACATCGTTTGGCGTGATCCTGATGAGCCACCACCGCAACATTGCCTAATTTTTCGGCGCTCCCCTCTTTGTCAACGATAGCTTTGGCGACGCCATCGGTACTGAGATAAGTTATCGTTCCATCACTGTTCTTTACCGGCTCAACGGAGAAGAGTTCTTTATCCAATTTATATTTGGATGTCAGAAACCGGGCGATTTCCCACTGGGCATAAATAGGTACCGGTTTCAGCTTATAAATTTGATAAACGGTATCGGCCAGGGCTTCATTAGTCGGCCCTGGATCGGGTAATCCAACCAGATTTTCACTACTTCCCGCCGAACCCCCCGCGCTTTCTTTATTAGGACGATTGCCAAATGCGTAAGCGACGATGCAATCGATCTTGCTCACTTCAATTTCAGGTAACTGCCAGTCCAGGCCGACATCGATAATGTGAGCGGTGAGGGATGCGGAGAGTTTGCCGTCTTTAAAATGCGTTAATAATGCTTGTTGAATATCGCGGCTGACTTGATCATTTTTGAAAACTGCCTGAGAAGCGAGAGCCTGGTTTGGTAAGGCGGGGAAAATAAATGCTCCTGATGTTGCCAATATAAATTTGCGGCGTGTGAACATATTAATGCCTTTATTCATGGTGGGAAACGAATCGAACCGTTTTTACCTTAAATCAAGCACTGCATGCGGATACTGTCAAGGGATAGGCCGGCGAGTAAATTCGACTATCCGCCGGCCTGGTATTGGCATCGCCCCACCTAATGAAGAGTGGAGATAATCTCTAATGTACCGTTGATGACGAACTGAACGCCCATACATACCAACAGAAAGCCCATAAGACGGGAAATGGCCTCAATGCCGCTTTTCCCAACCAGACGCATAATAAATCCTGAACTTTTCAGGCTGAGCCACAGAATAAGGCTGACCATTATAAATGTCAGGACCGGAGCGACCGTAAGCACCCACGGCGTAATATCCAAACCGCTTTTTATTTGCGATGCGGAACTGATGATAAGCGCAATGGTGCCCGGCCCTGCGGTACTGGGCATTGCCAATGGTACGAAAGCGATATTGACCACACTGGAGGATTCACTGTTATGGATTTCATCGGCTTTACTTGTCACTTCCGGTTCGTGCTCCGGTTTCTGCACCGGAAACAGCATACGGAAACCAATAAAAGCCACAATCAGCCCGCCGGCAATACGCAACCCGGGAATGGAAATACCAAAGGTATTCATGACGAGTTGCCCACTATAAAATGCGCCGGTCAGGATGAGGAAAACGTATAGCGATGCCTGAAATATCTGCCGGTTCCGCTCGCGGTAACTCATATTTCCAGCCAGCCCCAAAAACAGCGCAACCGTTGTCAGGGGATTGGCGAGAGGTAAAATCAGTACTAAGCCCACTCCGATGGTTTGAATCAACTCCAGCATTTAATCTCCCGTTAGTTGTTTTTCTATAGGGTAAGTAATGGCCTGACAATATATTACTGGAGGTCGTTTTCTTCGGGGTCACCGTCGCTTTCCGCCAGTTTTTGGAAACGAGAGAGCGTTTTCGTCAACATATCCTTGGATAAAATGTTGAACATCTGGCTTATTTTTCTCCCCAGTAGTCCGCCCGGCGGATCGAAGCGAATCATCAAGGTGACTTCTGTTCCGGTGCCTGACTGTGCCGGTTTAAACGATAATCGCCCTTCATTAGGAATGCGCGCGCCCGGCAGAGAACGCCAGTAGATATATTCCCCGGGTTTTTCATCAACAATTCTTGCCTGCCATTCAATCAGTGCGCCGAACGGGGTGTTAACGCGCCATCGTGAATCGGTATGGTTAAGAATGTCGATGGTAGCGAAATGATTCATTAAAACCGGCAGCGTTTCTGGTTTACGCCACAGCGCAAACAAGGTCTCAGCCGGACGATCAATGATGATGCTGCTGCGGATTTCATCTGAATCACTATTGCTTATAATACCGATGTTTTTTAGAAAAGAAGGTCGCATCAAGAGTCTCCCTAATGGATTTTTAGCCCGAAAGGGCCTCTTTGGGGTTATTTTGACTGATATTGACCGTGAAGCAAAGCGGGAAGAAGAACCGGCCTCGCCTATGGGTAATGTAACATTATCTTCTTCCTTGCAAGGCGCTTCGCATATAGGGTGGTCCAGCGTCTTTTCCGGGGAAAAGTGCTACCCTGACTTATTAACTCCTGATTAAGATGATACGCAATGGCGGAAACAGACATTTTACGGTTAAGCGGCCTGGTCGGCGATCGGCTTAAGGCGCGCGGCGCAAAAATGACCTGCGCAGAGTCCTGTACCGGAGGGTGGCTGGCTAAAATAATCACCGATATCGCCGGCAGTTCCGGCTGGTTTGATTATGGCTTTGTCACTTACAGCAATCAGGCCAAGCAGGACTTGGTTAAAGTTAATGAAAATACGTTATCGAGTTATGGCGCGGTGAGTTCCGAGGTGGTGCAGGAAATGGCGGCCGGGGCGCTGATGGCGGCCGGCGCGGATTTTGCCGTCTCGGTTAGCGGTATTGCCGGGCCGGACGGCGGGTCTGATGAAAAACCGGTGGGCACGGTGTGGTTTGGCTTTACCGATAATCAGGGGCACGCCTTTACCCGCAAGGCGTTATTCAGCGGTGACAGAAACGCGGTACGTTTACAGTCGGTCCATTTTGCGCTGCAAACCCTGCTCGATGAGTTTCTGTAAAAATAATCTTGATGCTGTATGTGTATACAGTATAATATCGGTAATTATTCGGTAACCCGTGATTAAGTGGCCGCGTAGAGAACGCTTTACGCCGCATGACAGGAGCAGAAATGGCGATTGATGAGAACAAACAAAAGGCACTGGCAGCAGCATTGGGTCAGATCGAAAAGCAATTTGGTAAAGGTTCTATCATGCGTTTGGGCGAAGATCGCTCAATGGATGTTGAAACGATTTCTACCGGCTCCCTGTCTCTTGATATTGCATTGGGCGCCGGCGGCTTGCCGATGGGCCGTATCGTTGAGATTTACGGTCCTGAATCATCAGGTAAAACAACCCTGACTTTGCAGGTGATTGCCTCCGCTCAGCGTGAGGGCAAGACCTGTGCCTTTATTGACGCGGAACATGCGCTGGACCCGATTTATGCCAAGAAACTTGGCGTAGACATCGATAACTTGCTGTGTTCCCAGCCGGATACCGGTGAGCAGGCGCTGGAAATCTGTGATGCCCTGACGCGCTCCGGCGCGGTGGACGTCATCATTGTCGACTCCGTTGCAGCGTTGACTCCTAAAGCCGAAATCGAAGGTGAAATCGGTGATTCGCATATGGGGCTGGCCGCTCGAATGATGAGCCAGGCGATGCGTAAATTGGCGGGCAACCTGAAACAGGCGAATACGCTGCTGATTTTCATTAACCAGATTCGTATGAAGATCGGGGTGATGTTCGGTAACCCTGAAACCACCACCGGCGGTAATGCGCTGAAATTTTATGCCTCCGTTCGTCTGGATATCCGCCGTATCGGCTCTATCAAGGAAGGCGATGAAGTGGTCGGCAGCGAAACCCGCGTCAAGGTGGTGAAAAATAAAGTGGCGGCGCCTTTCAAACAGGCCGAATTCCAGATCTTGTACGGTGAGGGGATCAACATTCACGGTGAGCTTGTCGACCTGGGCGTTAAGCATAAGCTGATTGAAAAAGCCGGCGCCTGGTACAGCTACAACGGTGAAAAAATAGGGCAGGGTAAAGCCAATGCCGGTAATTTCCTGAAAGAAAATCCTGCTATTGCCGCTGAACTGGACAAGAAACTGCGTGATATGCTGTTGCATAAAGGCAATGAATTGTCTCCAGCCGCCGCTGGCGATGTTTACGATGAAGCCGTCGCTGGCGAAGGTAATGCGGAGTTTTAATGCTTGCCGTAACGCCGTTCATTGGATTGCTGAATGAGTAAACCGTTACGCTATGCGATGAATGTGCTTTCCGTCCGCGACCATAGTGAAGTTGAGATACGCCGCAAGCTTGCGGCGTATCAGCACAGGGCGGTTACGGCGGAAGCCGATGCCGATGAAATGGCCGCGTGTTCCGTTGAGGAGATCGAGTCAGCCATTGCCTATTGCACCGATCATGGCTGGCTGGACGATGAGCGCTTTGCCCGTCGCTATATCCGCGGTCGTAGCCTTAAAGGGCTCGGGATGCAGCGTATCAGGGCCGAACTAAGACAGAAAGGTATCGACAAGGCGATCATTGCTGCTGCGTTAGCAGAATGTGATATCGATTGGTGCGAATTGGCTAAATCCGCGGCGGAACGAAAATTCGGGCCTCTTTTGCCTGTTGAATGGAAAGAAAAAGCAAAACTTCAGCGATATCTGCTGTATCGCGGTTTTTCCCATGAAGAAATCCAATCCATTTACGCGAATTTTTCAGATTGAATGCATACGGGATTTTACTTCCCATCGAAGAAAATTTATCTTATTCCCACTTTTTTTGTTCGTGAGTTGCACGGTAACGTCAGCATGCTGCACTAACCTTGCCCGCGATCTGTTCTTTTAGCTTGATTCCAGGACAATTATGAGCAAGAGCACCGCTGAGATCCGTCGAGCGTTTCTCGATTTTTTCCATAGTAAAGGACACCAGATTGTCCCCAGCAGTTCTCTGGTGCCGGATAACGATCCGACTTTGCTGTTCACCAATGCGGGTATGAACCAGTTTAAAGACGTTTTTCTTGGGCTGGATAAGCGTGGCTATTCGCGAGCGACGACGTCACAACGCTGCGTGCGCGCGGGCGGCAAACATAACGATTTGGAAAACGTTGGTTATACCGCACGCCATCATACCTTTTTTGAAATGCTGGGGAATTTCAGCTTCGGCGACTATTTCAAGCAGCAGGCTATCCATTACGCATGGGAACTGCTGACCGGGCCGCAGTGGTTTAACCTGCCGAAAGAGAAACTGTGGGTAACGGTATACGCCACGGATGATGAGGCGTACGACATCTGGGCCAACGAAATTGGCGTTCCCCACGAGCGCATTATCCGTATCGGAGATAATAAAGGGGCGCCTTATGCTTCAGATAACTTTTGGCAAATGGGCGACACAGGTCCTTGCGGCCCTTGTTCTGAAATATTCTATGATCATGGCGATCACATAGCGGGCGGCCCGCCGGGAAGTCCTGAAGAAGATGGCGATCGTTATATTGAGATCTGGAATCTGGTGTTTATGCAGTTCAACCGTCAGGCCGACGGAACGATGCTGCCGCTGCCCAAGCCTTCCGTTGATACCGGAATGGGTTTGGAGCGCATTTCCGCGGTGCTACAGCATGTGAACTCGAACTACGAGATCGATTTGTTCAGGACATTGATTGCCGCCGTAGCTAAAGTGGTGGGCACGAGCGACCTGAATAATAAGTCGCTGCGCGTGATTGCCGACCATATCCGCTCTTGCGCTTTCCTGGTTTCCGATGGCGTGATGCCTTCAAATGAAAACCGTGGCTACGTTTTACGCCGTATCATCCGCCGGGCGATTCGCCATGGAAATATGTTGGGGGCGACGGACACCTTCTTCTACAAGCTGGTGGCGCCGCTGATTGAGGTAATGGGCCCCGCGGCTGACGAACTGAAGAGCCAGCAGGCGATTGTCGAGCAGGCGCTGAAAACGGAAGAAGAGCAATTCGCCCGTACGCTGGAACGCGGTCTTTCTCTTTTGGATGAAGAGATCAAGAACCTGCAAGGCGATACGCTCGATGGCGAAACCGCTTTTCGGTTGTATGACACCTATGGTTTCCCGATCGACCTGACGGCCGATGTATGCCGTGAGCGTGGCCTGAAAGTGGATGAGGAAGGATTTGACCGGGCAATGGACGCGCAACGTCAGCGCGCGCGCGAAGCCAGCGGGTTTGGCGTGGATTACAATAATCTTGTCCGCGTGGATGCCAAAACGCCTTTCTGCGGCTACGAGCAAACGCGCCAGCAGGAAAAAGTCATTGCGCTCTATCACAATGGCAACGCGGTAGATCAGGTTGCCGCGGGCGAAGACGCGGTCGTTATTCTGAATGAAACGCCATTCTATGGTGAATCCGGCGGCCAGGTCGGCGACCAGGGCGAATTAAAAGGCGTGAACGTGAGTTTTGCCGTTCAGGATACGCAGAAATATGGTCAGGCAATCGGTCATATCGGTAGGCTGACGCAAGGCGTGCTGCGTGTGAATGATAGCGTAGAAGCGATTGTTGATAGCGAGCGTCGTAACCGTATTCGCCTTAACCATTCGGCTACGCACCTGTTGCACGCCGCGTTGCGGCAGGTTCTGGGCGATCACGTCGCGCAGAAGGGGTCGCTGGTGAACGATAGCTACCTCCGTTTCGATTTTTCTCATTCTGAAGCGATGAAACCCGGGCAGGTTCGTCAGGTTGAAGATATCGTTAATGCCCAGATTCGTCGTAACCTGGCGATACAAACAGAGATTATGGCTCTGTCCGATGCCAAAGAAAAAGGAGCGATGGCCCTTTTTGGCGAGAAATATGAAGATCATGTCCGGGTATTAACCATGGGTGATTTTTCTATCGAACTGTGCGGTGGTACTCACGCCAGCCGTACCGGGGATATCGGTCTGTTCCAGATCGTATCCGAGTCCGGTACGGCTTCCGGCATCCGTCGTATTGAAGCGGTAACGGGGGAGCGCGCGCTATCTGAGCTGCACCGTCAGAGCGACGTTTTGCAAGATGTTACGCAACTGCTGAAAGGGGATAGCAATAATCTGGCCGATAAGGTACGTTCTGTACTTGAACGTACCCGTACGCTGGAAAAAGAGCTCCAACAGTTGAAAGCACAGCAGGCGGCGCAGGAAAGTTCCTCACTTTCAGGCAAGGCGCTGGATATTAACGGTGCGAAACTGCTGGTCACCCGGTTGGACAACGTTGAGTCTAAAATGCTGCGTACTATGGTGGACGATCTGAAAAACCAATTAGGGTCGGCCATCATTGTGTTAGCGACCACGGAAGGGGGTAAGGTTAGCCTTATCTCCGGGGTGACGAAAGACCTGACCGACCGCGTAAAAGCCGGAGAACTGGTCGGATATGTCGCTCAGCAGGTCGGAGGGAAAGGCGGTGGGCGTCCTGATATGGCGCAGGCCGGTGGCAGCGATATTGCCGCTTTACCCGCGGCGTTAGCCAGCATTGAATCTTGGGTGACTGATAAGTTATAAATATTTAAATCAGAGTGTTATCCTAACAAAAGCGCCATTACTTCGTTGGTTCTGGCGCTTTTGTCTTGCCGGAAAGGCTTCCGGCAAGCAAGATGCACAAGACGCCATCTTCAGAGGTTGGAAGTTGGATCGGCTTGGCGTCTTGTTGCGATAACAAAGGCACAAGCTACTTATATCGACTAAACTGAAAGTAGCGACAAACAATGAGTGAGATGGTGAAGGTTTACATTACCATCTAGGTTTACGTTTTCACGGCACATGATGGATAATGACGGGGAGACAGAGAGACCCGACTCTTTATAATCTTTCAAGGAGCAAAGAATGCTTATTTTGACTCGTCGAGTTGGCGAAACCCTCATGATCGGCGATGAGGTAACGGTTACCGTACTAGGGGTAAAAGGCAATCAGGTGCGTATTGGCGTTAACGCTCCTAAAGAGGTTTCTGTCCACCGTGAAGAGATCTACCAGCGAATTCAGGCAGAGAAATCTCAACCGACATCCTATTGATTGACAATGCGTCTCGCAGAAACGGGGCGCTATTGTTATTTCCCGCGTTTTACCCTTCCGCATGTTGCTCTACAGGCTTTATCCTCTTTGATTATCTTTTTCACCAATAAGATAAGCATCTGTTTTTTTGTTGATAAAATGCGCTTTTTGTTGTGAATCTGCTCGTCTTGGGCGGGAATTGCGCAAACAAACCTAAGTTGGGAAAAATTGTTTGACTTATAAGTCCTGGAAAGTAATATGTGCGCCACGCAGTACCGGTGAGCACCAATAAGAAGTTTTCGTGGTAATCGCAGGTAGTGTTTGGTGAGGTGGCCGAGAGGCTGAAGGCGCTCCCCTGCTAAGGGAGTATGCGGTCAAAAGCTGCATCGAGGGTTCGAATCCCTCCCTCACCGCCATTTATTTGCATCCGTAGCTCAGCTGGATAGAGTACTCGGCTACGAACCGAGCGGTCGGAGGTTCGAATCCTCCCGGATGCACCATATTACTCTGAAATGACAGCGACCCAAGTCTGGTATATTTTGGTTTCACCAAGCCAGGACTAGGGAGGATAACGTTGCGTTAGCAACGGCCCGCAGGGCGAGGCGTTGCCGAGTCATCCTCCCGGATGCACCATATTTAGTTTGGAAATGGCTGTAACCCGCTATTCGGGTATCAGTAGTGTCGAGCAAACGCTACGTTGTACAAAGAATTATCAATGCATCCGTAGCTCAGCTGGATAGAGTACTCGGCTACGAACCGAGCGGTCGGAGGTTCGAATCCTCCCGGATGCACCATATTGCTCTGGAATGACAGCGACCCAAGTCTGGTATATTTTGGTTTCACCAAGCCAGGACTAGGGAGGATAACGTTGCGTTAGCAACGGCCCGCAGGGCGAGGCGCAGCCGAGTCATCCTCCCGGATGCACCATTCTTAGGTATCTCAATTGGTTTACAGCAAGTTATTCGCTTACCCCTGTTAAGTAAAATAACCTTAGCGTCATTATGCATCCGTAGCTCAGCTGGATAGAGTACTCGGCTACGAACCGAGCGGTCGGAGGTTCGAATCCTCCCGGATGCACCATATTACTCCGGAATGACAGCGACCCGAGTCTGGTATATTTTGGTTTCACCAAGCCAGTACTAGGGAGGATAATGTTGCGTTAGCAACGGCCCGCAGGGCGAGGCGCAGCCGAGTCATCCTCCCGGATGCACCATATTAGTTTGGTAATGACCGCAACCCCCGTCTGAATTTCCAACCTTACCCCATCCTCTCCCGCGCCTTTCAATGCATAGGTCGCACATCGTCAATCTGCCTTATCGCTTGGCCATGACGCCGCCAACGGCCTTGTTTTCATGACATTATTGAATAAGCGACAACGTTTTCACTTTGCGATAAAGTAGTCCCTCGTTTTCAGTGAGCATGGAGTCATGATGTACGATCGCTATCAAGGCCTGATCTTTGATATGGACGGCACCATCCTCGATACGGAACCAACACATCACAAAGCGTGGAATAAGGTCTTGGCAAGATACGGGATGACCTATGACGCCAAAGCCATGACCGCGCTGAATGGGTCTCCCACCTGGCGTATTGCTCAGGCGATTATCGGCAGTCACCAGGTTGATATCGATCCCTATCGGCTGGCTGCTGAAAAAACCACCGTGGTGGAGGAAATGCTGTTGGACACGGTAAAACCCCTGCCGCTTATCGATGTCGTCAAATCCTATCGCGGACGCCGCCCGATGGCAGTTGGAACCGGGAGTACCCATGGTATGGCCGACAAACTGTTAACACATCTGGGCCTGCGTGACTACTTTGATGCAATTGTGGGCGCGGATGATGTCGACAATCATAAGCCTTTCCCCGATACCTTTTTGCGTTGCGCCGAGCTTATTGCGGTTGCGCCGGAACATTGCGTGGTGTTTGAGGATGCGGATTACGGCATCGAGGCGGCTGTAAGGGCGAAAATGGCGGTGGTTGATGTTCGTAAGCTGTGAGTGAATTCTGGGCGGCTTTTTCTCTCTTCTGGAGTAGCTTGCTGAGTGCGACATTGTTGCCCGGCAGCTCGGAGGTGTTGCTGGTAACCTTATTGGTTTCTGACGGCGTCAGGCCCGTCTTGCTGATTATTGTGGCGACGGCGGGAAATACCCTGGGCGGATTAACCAATGTTTTTATCGGACGCTTGCTGCCTCGGCCAAAAACGCAGATCGGATATATGATGGCGCTAGGCTGGCTACAGCGTTATGGCCCGCCTGCGCTATTATTTAGCTGGGTTCCGGTCGTCGGAGATTTATTGTGCGTGTTGGCGGGTTGGTTGCGCATGCCCTGGATGTGTTCGGCGATTTTTATATGTATCGGAAAAGCGCTGCGCTATATCGTTCTGGCAGGGATAACTTTACAAGGCATGGCATGGTGGTCTTGACCGGATAAAAATGAGATCTGGTGAGCGCTGTCGAGTTTCAATTATGCTTATAAACATTACTTTTTAACATCGGGAGGTCGATTTGATCCCGGATATATCACCGGCTCTTTCCTGGCTGGAAAATAATCCTCAGGCAGTAAGCGGTATCCAGCGCGGAATTGAACGCGAAACGTTGCGCGTGCAGGCAAACGGACATCTGGCTACCACCGGGCATCCAGAGAAATTAGGTGCGGCATTGACGCATCCGTGGATCACCACGGATTTCGCCGAGACATTATTGGAATTCATTACTCCGGTCGATAAAGATATCGACCATCTGTTGGCGTTCCTGGGCGATATTCATCGCCATGTCGCGCGCAATTTGGGCGATGAGCGCATGTGGCCGTTGAGCATGCCGTGCTTCATTGCCGAAGAGCAGGAGATTGAACTGGCGCAGTACGGCTCATCCAACATTGGGCGTTTTAAAACGCTATATCGCGAAGGATTGAAAAACCGTTACGGCGCGTTGATGCAGACGATTGCGGGCGTGCATTATAATTTCTCGTTGCCGCTGGCGTTCTGGCAAGCCCGGGCCGGCGTCCGCGATGAGGAAAGCGGTAAAGTAGAAATCTCGGCGGGCTATTTTCGGCTGATTCGAAACTATTACCGATTCGGCTGGATCATTCCGTATCTCTTCGGCGCCTCTCCGGCCATCTGTTCTTCCTTCCTGCAAGGCAGGGAAACCTCGCTGCCGTTTACGCGTACCGATAAGGGAATGTGTTACCTGCCTTATGCCACATCTTTGCGGCTGAGCGATCTGGGCTACACTAATAAAACACAAAGCAATCTCGGCATTACGTTTAACGATTTGAACACCTATGTGGCCGCATTGAAACGGGCGATAAAAATTCCCTCCGCAGAGTATGCGCGTATTGGACTGAAGAAAGACGGCCGTTATTTACAGTTGAACACCAATGCGTTGCAGATTGAAAATGAACTCTATGCGCCAATAAGACCGAAACGGGTTACCCGACCGGGAGAATCTCCTGCTGACGCCTTGCTGCGCGGCGGGATCGAATATATTGAAGTGCGATCGTTGGATATCAATCCTTTTTCACCCATCGGCGTCAGCGCCAGTCAGGTGCGTTTTCTGGATTTATTCCTGATTTGGTGCGCATTGGCGGATGCGCCGGAAATGAGCGCGGATGAACTGCTCTGTACCCGTAAAAACTGGAATAGAGTGATACTGGAAGGCCGTAAACCGGGACAAACCGTGGGAATGGGATGTGAAACGGACCAACATCCGATTGCCGAGGTCGGTAAATCGTTATTCGCCGATCTACGCCGAGTGGCGGAGGTGCTGGATGACGGTAACGATCAGCCTCATTATCAACAGGTTTGTGATGAGCTGATTAGCGGTTTTGATGATCCTGAAAGCACCTTCTCCGCTCGCTTGCTGAGCCTGATGAAAGAAAGCGACAGCGGAGGGGTAGGACTTAATCTGGCGGAAGAGTATCGTAAGATACTTTGCCATGAGCCGCTGCAGGTATTGACAGAAGAACAGCTGGCGGCGGAAAGTGAACGTTCATGGCGTCGTCAGCGGCAGATTGAAGCAGAAGATAAAATCAGTTTTGATGAATATCTGGCGGCGCAGTAAAAAGAAAAGGCCACAGTCAATGTGGCCAAAGAAACATCTCTAAATAGGGATGATGATGATAATTGCGCGTCTTTCAGGAATTCAGACCCGCATAAAAATGAAAAGTTTCCCGGAAACGAGAAAAAATGAATTTTTTCTATGAGGAGGTGACATTATGCCGTTACTAGATAGTTTTACTGTAGATCATACCCGCATGGCTGCGCCTGCCGTCAGGGTTGCAAAAACCATGAAAACCCCTCATGGCGACACCATTACCGTATTCGATCTGCGTTTTTGCCGTCCTAATATCGAAGTGATGCCGGAACGCGGTATTCATACGCTGGAGCACCTGTTTGCCGGTTTTATGCGCGATCACCTGAACGGCGACGGGGTGGAGATTATCGATATTTCACCTATGGGCTGTCGCACGGGCTTCTATATGAGTCTGATTGGCACGCCTGCCGAACAGCGCGTCGCGGATGCCTGGAAAGCCGCCATGGCCGACGTGCTGAAAGTGACCGATCAGCGTAAAATCCCCGAGCTGAACGAATACCAGTGCGGGACCTATGAGATGCACTCTCTGGCCGAAGCGCAGGAGATCGCCCGGCACATTATCGATCACGATATTGGCATCAATCAGAATGATGAACTGGCGTTGCCGAAAGACAAGCTGGTTGAGTTACATATCTAATTGCTGTCGCCATAAAAAAAGAGCCGCAACTGCGCGGCTTTTTTTACGGACTGCCGTCTCAGACGGCAACGAAGTGTTGTATCACCCGACTGCCGAAGTAGGATAACGTCAGTAGCAGCGCGCCGACCAGGCTAAACCATACAACCCGCCGTCCGCGCCATCCTTCGTGGTAGTGCCCCCAGAGCAGCAGGATGTAAATAAACCAGGCAAACAAAGAAAACAGCGCCTTATGCAGATTCTCTTTGTTATTGATCAAGTCATCCATATAAAACAGACCGCTACATAGCGTCAGGGTCAGAAGAATGACGCCGATCTGGGTGATGTGGAACATTTTACGCTCGATGCTCATCAGCGGCGGCATATCGGCAGCGAAGCTCAGTTTTTTATTTTTTAATAGGTAGTCCAGCCATACCAACTGTAGCGCATAAAGGGCGGCGATAATCAGGGTGGCATAGGAAAACAGAGCCAGACCGATATGGAACAGCAGCCCCGGCGTTTCCTCCAGGTGGGTGATGAATTCGCCGGGCATAAAGCTGGCGAAAGCCAGATTGATCAAGGCAAACGTATAGACGATCGGCAGCAGAAACCAGCCGCGGTTACGTGAGGCGACAATGGTCATCACGGTGCAGATGATCAGACTGACAAGGGAGCCGATATTCAACAGGCTAAGATTTTGGCCGCTATGGACGTCGAAAATCCGTTGATAAAGCGCTACTGCATGGCAGATAAGCGCAACGCTGGCCGAAAATATTGCCAGCCGACGATATGCACTGTTCTTGCGCAGCAGACTGGGGATAATCAGTCCGAGGCTGAGAGTGTAGGCGACTAAAGCCACTATAGCGAAAACAGACATTCGAGTAGGTTAATTAATATCAACTAAGTAAAATGAACGGTCAGTATAACGTTAGTCTCCATGGGCACCAACTGTTCTCCATTCCGGGCGCAGAGATCGCCGCCGCTTTCGTGTTATAATCCCGGCCATTCGCGTCGCGGTGGCGGCTTGTCTTACATTGAGCATGAGATATGTTTGAAAATTTAACCGATCGACTATCGCGCACATTGCGCAATATCAGCGGCCGCGGGCGGTTGACTGAAGACAATATAAAAGAAACGCTGCGCGAAGTTCGCATGGCGCTGCTTGAAGCCGACGTTGCTTTACCCGTGGTGCGAGACTTTATTAACCGCGTAAAAGAGCGGGCGGTGGGTCACGAAGTAAACAAAAGTCTGACCCCCGGTCAGGAGTTCGTCAAAATAGTCAAGAACGAGCTGGTCAGCTCAATGGGCGAAATTAACGCCGAGCTGAATCTGGCCGCTCAGCCGCCGGCGGTGGTGTTGATGGCCGGTTTGCAAGGGGCGGGTAAAACCACCAGCGTGGGTAAACTGGGCAAGTTTCTTAAAGAAAAACAGAAGAAAAAGGTGCTGGTGGTTTCCGCCGACGTCTATCGTCCGGCGGCCATCAAACAGCTGGAGACGCTGGCGCAAGGCGTGGGGGTCGATTTCTTCCCTTCCGATGCGCAGGAAAAACCGCTTGATATCGTCAGTCGGGCGCTGCAGCACGCCAGGCTGAAATTCTACGATGTGCTGTTGGTGGATACCGCCGGTCGTCTTCATGTCGACGACGCCATGATGGACGAAATCAAGCAGGTTCACGCGGCGATTAATCCGGTGGAAACCCTGTTTGTGGTTGACGCCATGACCGGGCAGGACGCGGCGAACACGGCGAAAGCCTTCAACGAAGCCCTGCCGTTGACCGGGGTTATCCTCACCAAGATCGATGGCGATGCCCGGGGCGGCGCAGCGCTCTCTATCCGACATATCACCGGCAAGCCCATCAAGTTTCTCGGCGTGGGGGAAAAAACCGACGCGCTGGAGCCTTTCTACCCGGAGCGTGTGGCATCGCGTATTCTTGGCATGGGCGACGTGCTTTCCCTTATCGAGGATATTGAAAGCAAAGTCGATCGCACTCAGGCTGAGAAACTGGCCAATAAGCTCAAAAAGGGCGACGGGTTTGATTTGACCGATTTTCTGGATCAGCTCAAGCAGATGCGCAATATGGGCGGCATGGCCAGCATGATGAGTAAAATGCCGGGAATGGGCCAACTGCCGGATAACGTGAAATCGCAGATGGATGACAAAGTTCTGGTGCGTATGGAAGCGATAATCAATTCGATGACGCATAAGGAACGCGCAAAGCCGGAAATCATCAAGGGATCGCGCAAGCGTCGTATTGCGAGCGGGTCGGGGATGCAGGTTCAGGACGTAAACCGTCTGCTGAAGCAGTTTGACGATATGCAGCGGATGATGAAGAAAATGAAGAATGGCGGTTTGGCGAAAATGATGCGCGGCATGAAAGGTATGATGCCGCCGGGATTCCCGGGGCGCTAATAGCGAAAACCTTGTCGAACGGACAAATATCGCGGGTTGATACGCTTTAGATTGCTTTCTGCGCCAAAATGAGTAAAATTTTGGGGCTTTTTATATGACACTGGGCCCCGTTCCTCGATGGGGCCCGGTTGTTTTATTAACTAAAGAGGATGTTATGGTAACAATTCGTTTGGCACGTGGCGGCGCGAAAAAACGCCCGTTTTATCAAGTTGTCGTGACCGATAGCCGCAATGCGCGCGACGGTCGCTTCATTGAGCGCGTAGGCTTCTTCAACCCGATCGCAACCGGTCAGGCAGAAGCGCTGCGTTTAGATCTGGACCGTATCGAACATTGGGTCGGCCTGGGCGCAACCGTTTCTGATCGCGTATCTTCGCTGATCAAAGACGCCAAGAAAGCGGCATAATCTGTTGCGGTGGTGACAATGAGCAAGCAACTCAGCCCACAAGTTCCCGCTAACCCGATTGTATTGGGCAAGATGGGGTCGACTTATGGCATCCGAGGTTGGCTCAGAGTGTTTTCATCCACCGAAGATGCCGAGAGCATTTTTGATTATCAACCTTGGTTTATCCAGACAAAAAGTGGTTGGCGGCCCGTCGAGATTGACAGCTGGAAACACCACAATCAGGATCTGATCATCAAGATTAAAGATGTTGACGATCGTGATGCGGCGAATTTACTGACCAATTGCGAGATTATCGTTGATTCGGCTCAGTTGCCGGAACTGGATGAAGGTGATTATTACTGGAAGGATCTTATCGGCTGTCAGGTCGTAACCGTAGCAGGTTATCAACTGGGAAAAGTCATCGATATGATGGAAACCGGTTCCAACGACGTGATGGTGGTAAGGGCTAACCTGAAAGATGCCTTCGGGGTCAAGGAGCGGCTGATTCCGTTCCTCTCTGAACAGGTTGTCAAGAGCGTTGACCTTTCTGCTCAAGCCATTGAAGTAGATTGGGATCCTGGTTTTTGAACTCTGAATTAACCAGTAGTACCCGGTGGAACGAAACTATGTGGATTGGGGTTATTAGCCTGTTTCCAGAGATGTTCCGCGCAATTACTGATTACGGAGTCACTGGCCGGGCAGTTAAAAATGGCCTGCTGAGCGTACAGTACTGGAGTCCGCGAGACTTCGCTTACGACCGGCATCGCACCGTGGACGATCGCCCATACGGCGGCGGCCCCGGAATGCTGATGATGGTGCAACCCTTGCGGGATGCGATCCACGCAGCGAAAGCAGCGGCAGGCGAAGGCGCCAGGGTGATTTACTTATCACCTCAGGGCCGTAAATTAGATCAGCAGGGCGTGCGTCAACTCGCCGCCAACCAGAAAATGATCCTGGTTTGCGGGCGGTATGAGGGAATTGATGAGCGCGTAATTAAAACCGAAATTGACGAAGAATGGTCAATCGGTGATTACGTTCTCAGCGGCGGGGAACTGCCGGCAATGGCGCTGATTGACTCTGTTTCCCGGTTTATCCCGGGCGTGCTGGGTCATCAGTCTTCCGCGGAAGAGGATTCTTTCGCTGACGGGTTGCTGGATTGTCCTCATTTTACTCGTCCTGAAGTGTTGGCCGGTATGGATGTCCCGCCAGTTTTACTGTCAGGAAACCATGCTGAAATACGTCGCTGGCGGTTGAAGCAGTCGCTGGGCCGAACCTGGCTTAGAAGACCTGAACTTCTGAAAAGCCTAGCTCTGACTGACGAGCAAGCAACGTTGCTGGCTGAATTCCAACGAGAATATCAGTCCGGGCAACATGAGTATTAGGTGGTCGTCGCGTTTTATCTGACGAACCCAAATATCAGTTTACCTAGGGTAAGAGACATACTATGAGCAACATTATCAAGCAAATTGAACAAGAACAGATGAAGCAGGACGTACCTGCATTTCGTCCGGGTGATACCGTAGAAGTGAAGGTATGGGTTGTTGAAGGTAGCAAAAAACGTCTGCAGGCATTCGAGGGCGTGGTTATCGCTATTCGTAACCGCGGTCTGCATTCTGCATTTACTGTTCGCAAGATTTCCAACGGCGAAGGCGTAGAGCGCGTTTTCCAAACGCATTCCCCGGTAGTGGACAGCATCGCTGTTAAACGCCGCGGCGCCGTACGTAAAGCCAAATTGTACTACCTGCGTGAACGCACCGGTAAGTCTGCTCGTATCAAAGAGCGTCTCAACTGATAGCGCGCTTTCGCGACATCCGAAAGTAATTAGTTATCAAGGGTTTAGCCAATGGCTAAACCCTTTTTTTATCCGCGCGCTTTAGGGTTGATTCATACTCCGTTGCCACTGGACTCGTAGTTGTTCCGCATCGGCAACGCCATCGCAGCTGGCGGGGAAATTTTTGCCGGATTTCCCCCACGCAGGCATGTTGTCAATGCGACAAAAGTCCGCTTGCCCCGCGCCGTAGCCGCGCAAATAGGCTTCGCGATCGATCTGGGGATTGCCAAACCACTCCTCCAACACGCTATTATCTTTGACAACCAGGCCGGATATGGCGTCCTGGTAACCAGCTTCATACCAGAAAGTGTTCTGGTTGTCGGCAGTTGGCGCAGAGGCGTTGTGTTGGCAGCCTGCGATAAAGAGAATTACAGCCAGACAGTAACTGTATTTCATATCAAACCTTTTGTGAGTTGGTTATCGCCATATATACCCGTCATACTTCAAGCTGCAGATGCGTTGGCTGCATTACTCGGCCCCTCCCTGGGCCTCGCCCCGTTGGGGCCGCTGCAAGCAGCGTTCAAATCTGCTCCAGGCAGATTTGTCAGTCACCCGAATCAATTACTTGAGTAAGCTCATCGGGATTAAATGAGAGACATCCTGTCTCTCACCAGAGGCCAGCCGTTGGCTGGTCAAATTCGTTCCCGACGAATTTGTCCTTCCCTTGCCGCCTTCCTGCAACTCGAATTATTTAGGGTATAAAGCATATCGCTTTTAAACGATGCCCAGTTTTTCTTTTAGCAGTTTGAGATAGCGGCGACTCACCGGAATCTGTTTTCCGGTGTTGGTGAGCACTTCTGCCGCGCCGTTCTCCAGCAGTTTAATTTCTTTCAGCAGATCCGTATTGACCATATATTTTCGATGGCAGCGCACCAGGGGCGTTTTTTCTTCCAACGTTTTTAGCGACAGTTGCGTATAGCCAGTCTGGTTTACTCCCACAACGTGCACTCCGCCGAGTTCGGAACTGAGATATTCGACTTCATCGACCTTGAGCAAAAAAATGCGGTTGTGCCCGTGGCAGGGGATATGGCGCAGATAGGGTTCGGTAATTAAGTGTACATTTTTATTTACACTTGCGCCGCGGCGTAAACGATTCAACGTTTTATTCAGCCGTTGCGAATCCAGCGGCTTAAGCAGGTAGTCGAAAGCATGTTCTTCAAAGGCGCGCACTGCGTATTCGTCATAGGCGGTGACGAACACCACGTAAGGCATGTTTTCCGGATCCAGCATGGCGGCTAATTCCAGACCGCTGACCTTGGGCATCTGTATGTCCAGAAAAATCACGTCAGGCTGCAAGCGGTGAATAGCCGGTATCGCTTCAAGCGCGTTGCCGCACTGAGCGATAATCGTTATGTCAGGTTCATTTTCCAGCAGCAATGAAAGTTCTTCACGAGCGGGCAGTTCGTCGTCAATTATGATGGCTTTCAGCATCGTTCCCCCCTTTGTCCCGATGATTCTACCACCATTCGCTGATGGGATTGGAGTGATAGCGGTGAAGCGCGCGGCAGATTTGCCGCTGCGTGGTTTTATATCTGCGGTAATTTTAAGTTTACAAATATGGATTGAAATCTTTACGGTTCGTGTTATGGTGTAAACATAATGCAGCTGGCATTAATCGATTACGTCATACAGGATTCTTCAGGAAATATAAACATGCAAAAAGACGCTCTTAACAACATCAATATTGTGGAAGAACAGATACTGATTACCCCGGATGAACTGAAAGCCAAGTTCCCGCTAAGCGACGGCGAGCGCCAAGCCATCGCCAGCGCCCGCGAAACCATCGCCAATATTATTCATGGGCGAGATCGGCGTCTGCTGATCGTATGCGGCCCCTGTTCTATCCATGATACCGATGCCGCCCTGGAGTACGGGCGCCGTCTGCAATCCCTCTCGGCTGAATTGAGCGATCGGCTGTATATCGTTATGCGGGTGTACTTTGAAAAGCCGCGCACCACCGTCGGTTGGAAAGGATTAATTAACGATCCTCACATGGATGGCTCTTGCGATGTGGAAGCCGGGTTGCATATCGCCCGTGAGCTATTGCTCAAGCTGGTTAACATGGGGTTACCGCTGGCGACTGAAGCGCTGGATCCCAACAATCCGCAGTATCTGGGCGACCTGTTCAGTTGGTCGGCGATTGGCGCCCGCACCACCGAATCGCAAACGCACCGCGAAATGGCATCCGGCCTCTCCATGCCCGTCGGGTTCAAAAACGGCACCGACGGCAGCCTTGGCACGGCAATTAATGCGATGAGAGCGGCGGCCATGCCGCACCGGTTTATGGGGATTAATCAATCCGGCCAGGTTTGCCTGCTGCACACGCAGGGAAATGCGGACGGCCATGTTATTTTGCGCGGCGGCAAAACGCCAAACTACAGTGCGCCAGACGTTGCAGAATGTGAAAAACAGATGCTTGATGCGGGACTGAATCCGGCGCTGATGGTAGATTGTAGCCATGGCAACTCAAATAAAGATTACCGTCGGCAACCCTTGGTGGTCGAGTCGGTCATTGAGCAGATTAAGGCAGGCAACCGTTCGATCATCGGCCTGATGCTGGAAAGTCATCTTCACGAAGGCAGCCAGTCTTCAGAGCAGCCGCGTGCGGAAATGCGCTATGGCGTATCGGTAACGGATGCCTGTATCAGTTGGGAAAATACAGAAACGTTACTGCGTTCCGTACATCAGGAGCTTGGCGCGGAACGGGTAAAACATTCAGGAGAGTAACAGAAGATGGTAGCTGAACTGACCGCGTTGCGTGATCAGATAGACGAGGTGGATAAAGAGCTGTTAGCGCTGCTATCACGCCGATTGCGTTTGGTGGCGGAAGTGGGGGAGGTCAAAAGCCGTTATGGCTTGCCTATCTATGCGCCCGATCGCGAAGCCGCCATGTTCAGTTCGCGCCGTAAAGAGGCCGCTCTGCTGGGTGTGCCTCCCGATCTGATTGAAGATATTTTGCGTCGCGTTATGCGCGAATCCTACTCCAGCGAAAATGATAAGGGATTTAAGACATTGAATCCTCAACTGCGTCCGGTGGTTATCGTCGGCGGCCGTGGGCAGATGGGGGCGCTGTTTGAAAAAATGCTGACGCTGTCGGGGTATCAGGTCAGGATCCTGGAGCAGGAGGACTGGCCGCAAGCGGAAACCCTGCTATCTGACGCCGGCATGGTGATTGTCAGCGTGCCGATCCATGTCACTGAACAGGTTATCGCCCGTCTGCCTAAATTGCCGGATGACTGTATTCTGGTGGATTTGGCTTCGGTCAAAAACGGCCCGCTGCAAGCGATGCTGGCCGCCCATCGCGGACCGGTGCTTGGGCTGCATCCCATGTTCGGACCGGATAGCGGCAGCCTGGCGAAACAGGTGGTGGTCTATTGCGACGGACGTCAGCCGGAATCCTATCAATGGCTGCTGGAGCAGATACAGGTGTGGGGCGCGCGTTTACATCGCATCAGCGCGGTGGAGCACGATCAGAATATGATGTTTATTCAGGCGCTGCGCCATTTTGCCACTTTCGCTTACGGCCTGCATTTGGCGGAAGAGAACGTACAGCTGGAGCAGTTGCTGGCGTTGTCATCGCCCATTTACCGTTTGGAATTGATCATGGTAGGCCGCTTGTTTGCTCAGGATCCGCAACTATACGCCGACATCATTATGTCTTCTGAAAATAATCTGGCATTGATTAAACGTTATTATAAACGTTTCGGCGAGGTCATCGAGCTGTTGGAACATGCGGATAAAGCCGAGTTTATCAACAGCTTCAAAAGAATCGAACGCTGGTTTGGTGATTACGCCGGACGATTCCTGTCTGAAAGCAGGACTTTATTACGTCAGGCCAACGATATCCGGCAATAATAGGTTTTAACAACCAGCCTATTCGCCATCCCGCGATATAGCCGGGATGGCCTCTTTCACTCGTTGACGTCTACGGGCACGACGTTTTCACTGGGGTAGCAGCCTAACACCTTCAGTGAGCGCGTAATCGATGTCAATTCCCGCAGTGCCTTCTGCATCGCCTCGCTGCGCAGATTGGCCTGCACATCAATGTAGAACATCTCTTCCCAGGGGTTGCCGTTGATCGGCCGGGATTCCAGTTTGGTCATAATGATGCCCTGGTCGCGCAGCACCAGCAGCGCTTCAACCAGCGCGCCTGACTGCTGCCCTGTCGCCATAATCAGCGTGGTCTTGGCCGGAACCTGTTCCGTCACTTCGATGGGCTTACGCGCCAGAACGATAAACCGGGTGATATTTTGCGACTGGTTGGCCAGATTGTGTTCGAGAACCTGCAAGTTATATAGCATGCCGCCGGCTTCGCTTCCCAACGCCGCGGCTTTGGGCGAGTTAAGCGCCGCCACTTTTTCCATTGCCGCGGCGGTGCTTTCGCAGTATTCAATTTTCCAGTCCGGGAAACGACTCAGGAAATGGCTGCATTGCTGGAACGGCTGCGGGTGGCTGTAAACGGTTTCAATCTGATCGAGACTGGTCGCGGTAGCAACCAATACGCAGTGGTTGATGGGATTCGTCAGTTCGCCGACGATCGACAACCCGGTGTGCTGCAACAGGTCGTAGACATCGTTAATGGAGCCTGAACTTGTATTTTCAATCGGCAACACGGCGTAGTCCGCCTGACCCGTTTCCACCATATTGAAGATATCCTGGAATTTATGGCAGCCGCACTCGATGAACTGCTCGAAATGCCGGGCCGCATATTGGCGGGCCGCCAGATGCGAATAAGATCCCTTCGGCCCAAGAAAGGCTATGCGCGCGGAGTGAGCGGTGGTCTGGTTGAGATGGTGTTGCAGCAGCGCCTGCTGCGTCAGCACTGAATCTTCAATAATAAGCTGGAATAAACGGGTGATGTAGTGACCGTCGAGGTGATATTTCTTCCCCGCGACCGTGAGCTTATCAAGCAAATCACGTTCGCGCTCTTTGTCGCGGATAGGGCGATGAGAATGCAATTTAGTGCGTGCGATGTCGAGCGCCAGCTCCCGTCTCTCCGCTAACAATTCCAGTAATTTTACATCCAGCTCGCTGATGCGCTCGCGTAATGCCAGTAGTGGGTTATCGGTCATTATCCTGTTACCTGTTTGCTGTTCTTATAAATCGCCGGGAGCGATTTTCAACGTCGCCTGCGACGGCCCGGGATAGCCCGCCATAAAAAAAAGCCTCCTGTTTCAGGAGGCTTTTTGTTCGTCTTCGTATTCTTGCTCTTACGACGAATCGCCTCCCAAATCAGGGGAAGGTGAAAAAGAATATGAAGAAGAACGGTGTGTTAGTCATGCTGAACCGGTATGTAAGAAACATAGGTATGAAATAATAGCATGTAAAGTTACGGTTGGCTTTTCATCCTGTCAATACAAAATCGCCGGAAGCGATGTTGAACAACGCACAGAGACGGCACTTTAGGGCCCCCGAGATACAAAAACGCGCCCTCAGGCGCGTTAGATAACAATAATGAAGTCGGATTATTCTTCCTGCGGCACCTGCAGGTTGGCATCTTTGACGCAAGCCGCCGCCCGGCGCGCCTCGCCTTTATGCTGCACTTTGTTTAATTGGCGCTCAAGCTTGGCGATAAGCTCATTAATGGCGGCATACATATCTTCATGTTTGGCACTGGCGACCAGCGGTCCGTTTGGCGTACTGATTGTTGCATCGGCAACGAAACCCTGAGGTTCTTTTGACAGAATGATGTGCGGGTTAATCAGATGGGCTTGCCACTTATCCAGTTTAGAAAGACGGTCTTCGACATGCTGACGTATTGCGGGGGTGATATCCATTTGCTTACTGGTAATATTGATAGTCATATAACTTACCTCTCTGCCTTTGTCCGTCTTGGATAATTTCAGCATAACGCGAGTGAAGACAAAAATCGTGATTATGATCACTTTTTTTTGTCACTTTTTGTCAGGAAAACGTGATTTGTGGACCATGCTCAGGAATCGACGGGAAGTGCTTGAGAGGGGGTATAAGCTATGTCATTATCGAAAGGATATATTGAACCCGCCATAAAAAAACGGCAACCGAAGCTGCCGTCTTATTCTTTTATTCGCAGTTATTTTAAGCCGGATTCGCAGCGATGATTTTAGCGACTTTATCCGCCTGCGTCGCCAACTGAAGCTCGCGGTAGGCATTTTCCATCAATGGCAAGGCATCTTTGGTGGCCTTGGTGTCCGGATAATCACGCAGCATTTGCTCGACGCGATTAACTACTGCCACATAAGCGCCGCGTTTCGTGTAATATTGCGCGACGGAAAGTTCATATTTAGCCAATCGCTCTTTCAGATAGACCAGCCGCTTATTGGCGTCGGTTGCATACTGGCTGTTTGGGTAGCTTTGAATCAGCCGGCTGAAATCCCGGAAGGCCATGCGGGCATACTGGGGGTCGCGATCGGAGCGATCGACGCCAAAGAACCCCTGTAGCGCGCTGTCGTCGAGAGCCATATCGGTCAGTCCACGCATGTACAAGACATAATCAGCGCTTGTATGAGTGGGGTTTAAGCGCAGGAAACGATCGATGGAGGCCTGGGCCAACGGCAGTTCGGCGGATTTATAGTAGGCGTAAATCAAGTCCAACTGCACCTGCTGAGAATAGGGGCCGAATGGATAGCGGTTGTCCAGTGCTTCCAACTGCGTGATGGCGGCTCTAAAGTTGCCGTCCTGCAGTTTTTGTTGAGCATTTGCATACAGTTCGGACGGCGGACTGTCAGGAACCGCATCCTTGGAATTGCTGGAGCAGCCAGCCAGCGCCAGGCTAAACGTGGCGGCAGCCACCAGATATTTCATACGCGTCATGACGTTTTGATTATCCTCAGAGTGTTATTCCGGGAGACTGTCCGTTAAGCTCCCGATTTAGACCAGTGACAATAGTACATTATTTTAAACGGCGTCGCCGTGAAAACCCAACGTTAACGAAGAAGCTGCAACTATGGCACAACAAGTACAACTCACCGCAACGGTGGCCGAATCTCAACTCGGACAACGTTTAGATCAGGCTTTGGCCGAATTGTTCCCTGATTATTCACGATCTCGTATAAAAGAGTGGATCCTCGAGAACCGGGTACAGATTAATGGCATTGTCAGCAATAAGCCAAAAGTGAAGGTACTGGGCGGCGAATCGATTGCGATTGACGCGCTTATTGAGGAAGAGGCGCGCTGGGAAGCGCAGGATATCGCGCTGGATATCGTGTATGAAGATCAGGATATCCTGGTAATTAATAAACCCAGAGATTTGGTGGTTCATCCCGGCGCGGGTAATCCTGACGGCACGGTGCTCAATGCGCTGTTGCATCACTATCCTGAGATAGCGGATGTTCCGCGGGCAGGTATTGTTCATCGTCTGGATAAAGATACCACGGGGCTAATGGTGGTGGCGAAAACCGTCCCTGCACAGACCCGGCTGGTTGAATCATTACAGGCGCGTGAAATTACGCGTGAATATGAGGCCGTCGCCATTGGCACCATGACGGCGGGGGGAATGGTTGACGAGCCGATTGCGCGTCATGCGACAAAACGCACGCATATGGCGGTCCATCCGATGGGGAAACCGGCGGTCACACACTACCGGATTATGGAGCATTTCCGCGCACACACGCGCTTGCGCTTGCGCCTGGAAACGGGACGCACCCACCAGATTCGCGTACATATGTCGCATATAAACCATCCATTGGTGGGGGACCCGCTATACGGCGGCCGTCCTCGCCCGCCGAAAGGCGCATCTGACGAGTTCATTACGGTGCTGCGCGGTTTTGATCGCCAGGCGCTGCACGCCACAATGTTGCGGCTATATCATCCCGTCAGCGGGATACAAATGGAGTGGCATGCGCCCTTGCCGCAAGATATGGTCGATCTTATCAATGCATTAAAAGCCGATACCGAAGCGTTCCAGGATCAACTCAACTGGTGATGAAACGATGCTAATTTATCCTGACTGGCCGATGCCGGAGAATATCCGGGCCTGTAGCACCACTCGTTATGACGGCGCCAGTTTGCCGCCGTATGATGCGCTCAATCTGGGAAGCCATGTCGGTGATGATATCGAAAAGGTGAGGGTGAACCGTCAGATGCTGGTTGATGAAGCGGGTTTGCCATCAATGCCGCATTGGTTGGAGCAGGTTCACGGTACGGATGTGATTCGCATCGGCAGTGCAGCTCCGCTTTCCGTTCGCGGCGACGCGGCTTATACGGATCGGAAAGAGCGGGTTTGTGCCGTGATGACCGCCGACTGTTTACCGGTGCTGTTTTGTTCCGCCGCCGGCGATGAGGTCGCCGCGGCGCATGCAGGCTGGCGCGGGCTGTGCGCCGGCGTACTGGAAGAGACGCTTTCCTGCTTCCGCGCGAAACCGTCGCGGATTATGGCATGGCTCGGCCCGGCAATCGGTCCGGATGCATTTGAGGTCGGTGCGGAAGTTCGCGAAGCATTTATCCGGCATGACGCCGTGGCCGAGTCGGCATTCAGGGCTAACGGCGACAAGTTTCTGGCCGATATATACCAGTTGGCGCGTTTACGTTTGCGCGCAGCCGGCGTGACGCAAATTTTTGGCGGAGACGACTGCACCGTAAGCGATCGGCAAAAATTTTTCTCTTATCGGCGTGATGGCGTGACGGGCCGTATGGCAAGTTTAATCTGGCTGATATAACCTATTGAATTAAGACGATCCACGGCAAGTAACATTTTAATCCCATTACTACTGGCGAAATAACCTTGAAATTTTGAGGGTTGACCTCATCTGATCTCCAGTAGCAGTTTTGACCAGTTATATGGGAGGTGTTATGCGTCTGGATCGTCTTACCAGCAAGTTTCAACTTGCTCTCGCCGATGCCCAATCTCTTGCTCTCGGGCGCGACCATCAATTTATCGAACCTCTTCATCTGATGAGCGCTTTACTTAATCAGGAAGGCGGTACTGTCGGTCCTCTATTGACAGCGGCTGGCGTCAATGTTGCTCACCTGAAAAATGAAGTCGATCAGGCAATAATACGTTTACCTCAGGTCGAAGGTACCGGCGGCGATGTTCAGCCGTCCAGCGAGTTGGTTCGCACATTAAACGTCTGCGACAAGCTGGCGCAGAAACGTGGCGATACTTTCATCTCCTCGGAGCTTTTTGTGTTGGCGGTGCTGGAGTCGCGCAGTACGCTAAGTGACGTGCTGAAACGTGCGGGGGCGACGCCAGAAAGCGTTACCAAAGCAATCGATCAGATAAGAGGGGGGGAACAAGTGAACGATCAAGGCGCGGAGGATCAACGGCAGGCGCTTAAAAAATATACCATCGATCTGACCGAGCGTGCGGAACAAGGCAAGCTTGACCCGGTTATTGGCCGTGATGAGGAAATTCGCCGTACCATTCAGGTATTACAACGTCGAACTAAAAACAACCCGGTATTAATCGGTGAGCCGGGGGTGGGTAAAACCGCCATTGTCGAAGGGCTGGCCCTGCGTATTGTTAACGGCGAAGTGCCGGAAGGTTTAAAGAACAAACGCGTTTTATCCCTGGATATGGGGTCGCTGGTCGCCGGCGCCAAATACCGCGGGGAGTTTGAAGAGCGTTTAAAAGGGGTGCTGACCGATTTATCCAAGCAGGAAGGCAACGTTATCCTGTTTATCGATGAACTCCATACGATGGTGGGCGCCGGGAAAGCCGACGGCGCCATGGATGCCGGGAATATGCTCAAGCCCGCTCTGGCGCGCGGCGAACTGCACTGCGTCGGCGCCACCACGCTGGATGAATATCGGCAATATATAGAGAAAGACGCTGCTTTGGAGCGCCGTTTCCAGAAGGTGTTCGTTGCCGAGCCGACGGTAGAAGATACCATTGCTATTTTACGCGGTCTTAAAGAGCGCTATGAGCTGCATCACCATGTGCAGATTACCGACCCGGCGATTGTTGCCGCGGCCACGCTATCCCATCGTTATATTGCGGACCGCAAGTTGCCGGACAAGGCGATCGACCTGATTGATGAGGCGGCTTCCAGTATTCGTATCCAGATTGACTCAAAGCCCGAGCCGTTGGATCGTCTGGACCGTCGCATCATTCAGTTGAAACTGGAACAGCAGGCGCTGAAAAAAGAGTCGGATGAAGCCAGCCAAAAACGTTTAGAGCTGTTAAGTTCCGAGCTTGAAGAGAAGGAACGCGAGTACTCCAAGCTGGAAGAAGAGTGGAAAGCGGAAAAGGCATCGCTTACCGGCACTCAGAATATTAAGGCGGCGTTAGAGCAGGCGAAAATTTCGCTGGAGCAAGCACGCCGTCAAGGCGATCTGGGGCAGATGTCCGAGCTGCAATACGGCAAAATTCCCGAGTTGGAAAAACAGCTGGCAGCGGCCACGCAGCTTGAAGGTAAAACTATGCATTTGTTGCGTAACCGCGTTACGGATACTGAAATTGCCGAGGTGCTTGCCCGCTGGACCGGTATTCCGGTATCCAGAATGTTGGAAAGCGAACGTGAAAAGCTGTTAAGAATGGAAGAGGCGTTGCACCAGCGCGTAATCGGACAGGATGAAGCGGTCGAAGCGGTGGCGAACTCTATTCGACGCAGCCGCGCCGGTTTGTCCGATCCCAATCGCCCAATAGGTTCTTTCCTGTTCCTTGGGCCGACCGGGGTGGGTAAAACGGAACTGTGTAAGACGCTGGCCTCTTTCCTGTTCGACAGCGATGATGCGATGGTTCGTATCGACATGTCTGAGTTTATGGAAAAGCATTCGGTGTCGCGTTTAGTGGGGGCGCCTCCGGGATATGTCGGCTATGAAGAGGGCGGCTACCTGACGGAGGCCGTGCGTCGCCGTCCTTATTCGGTGATTCTGCTGGATGAGATCGAGAAGGCGCATCCGGACGTGTTCAACATTCTGCTGCAGGTATTGGATGATGGGCGCCTGACGGACGGCCAGGGGCGTACGGTCGATTTCCGCAACACCGTGGTGATTATGACCTCGAACCTGGGTTCCGACCTGATTCAGGAACGCTTTGGCGAGCGGAGCTATGCGGAGATGAGGGGGATGGTGCTTGAGGTTGTTAGCCATAGCTTCCGTCCTGAGTTTATCAACCGTATCGATGAAGTGGTGGTATTCCATCCGCTGGGTAGGCAACATATCGCCTCTATCGCCAAGATCCAGCTACAGCGTTTGTATAAACGCCTTGAAGAGCGCGGTTATACGGTGACGATAACCGACGCGGCGTTGGAACGGCTGGGAGAAATTGGCTTCGATCCGGTTTATGGTGCCCGTCCGCTTAAAAGGGCAATACAGCAGTTGATTGAAAACCCGCTGGCTCAGCAGATTCTTTCTGGGAAATTAATCCCAGGTAAACCGGTAACGCTGGATGCTGATGGTGAAAACATCGTTGCCCGCCAATAAAGCCGCTGGGTGACAAACTCAAAAACGGGAGAAAGCGGCTGTTTCTCCCGTCTTTATTTATTTTGTATCGATAACCCTTATTTTCCGCATAAAACCGGCTAAAAATGGTTTTTTGACTTATTTTTAAGCGCTTGATTATTTTTTTGCATTTAGCCCTTGTAAGCCGCCGAGAACGCCCTATAATGCGCCTCCACTGACACGGCAACGGCGGCAACGCGGTTGTGATGACGGTAGGAAGCCAGGCAATAATCACTTGACTTCACAGCGGAATTGCATAACATATGCGGCCCGCGCCACGGCGTAACGTGGCACTGCTCTTTAACAATTTAATCAGACAATCTGTGTGGGCACTCACAAGACGATATCCGCAAACGATATAAAAAGTCTTGAAGAGTGACTGACAGTAAATTCATTACGAATAAACAGTTATAAATTCTTTGAGCATGCTATTAACTTAGCGAATCAAACAAATCTTAAATTGAAGAGTTTGATCATGGCTCAGATTGAACGCTGGCGGCAGGCCTAACACATGCAAGTCGAGCGGTAGCACAAAGGAGCTTGCTCCTTGGGTGACGAGCGGCGGACGGGTGAGTAATGTCTGGGAAACTGCCTGATGGAGGGGGATAACTACTGGAAACGGTAGCTAATACCGCATAACCTCGCAAGAGCAAAGTGGGGGACCTTATGGCCTCACGCCATCGGATGTGCCCAGATGGGATTAGCTGGTAGGTGGGGTAAAGGCTCACCTAGGCGACGATCCCTAGCTGGTCTGAGAGGATGACCAGCCACACTGGAACTGAGACACGGTCCAGACTCCTACGGGAGGCAGCAGTGGGGAATATTGCACAATGGGGGAAACCCTGATGCAGCCATGCCGCGTGTGTGAAGAAGGCCTTCGGGTTGTAAAGCACTTTCAGCGGGGAGGAAGGCAACAAGCTTAATAATCTTGTTGATTGACGTTACCCGCAGAAGAAGCACCGGCTAACTCCGTGCCAGCAGCCGCGGTAATACGGAGGGTGCAAGCGTTAATCGGAATGACTGGGCGTAAAGCGCACGCAGGCGGTCTGTTAAGTTGGATGTGAAATCCCCGGGCTTAACCTGGGAACTGCATTCAAAACTGACAGGCTAGAGTCTCGTAGAGGGGGGTAGAATTCCAGGTGTAGCGGTGAAATGCGTAGAGATCTGGAGGAATACCGGTGGCGAAGGCGGCCCCCTGGACGAAGACTGACGCTCAGGTGCGAAAGCGTGGGGAGCAAACAGGATTAGATACCCTGGTAGTCCACGCCGTAAACGATGTCGACTTGGAGGCTGTGGTCTTGAACCGTGGCTTCCGGAGCTAACGCGTTAAGTCGACCGCCTGGGGAGTACGGCCGCAAGGTTAAAACTCAAATGAATTGACGGGGGCCCGCACAAGCGGTGGAGCATGTGGTTTAATTCGATGCAACGCGAAGAACCTTACCTACTCTTGACATCCTCAGAAGAGACTGGAGACAGTCTTGTGCCTTCGGGAACTGAGAGACAGGTGCTGCATGGCTGTCGTCAGCTCGTGTTGTGAAATGTTGGGTTAAGTCCCGCAACGAGCGCAACCCTTATCCTTTGTTGCCAGCGATTCGGTCGGGAACTCAAAGGAGACTGCCGGTGATAAACCGGAGGAAGGTGGGGATGACGTCAAGTCATCATGGCCCTTACGAGTAGGGCTACACACGTGCTACAATGGCGCATACAAAGAGAAGCGAACTTGCGAGAGTAAGCGGACCTCATAAAGTGCGTCGTAGTCCGGATTGGAGTCTGCAACTCGACTCCATGAAGTCGGAATCGCTAGTAATCGTAGATCAGAATGCTACGGTGAATACGTTCCCGGGCCTTGTACACACCGCCCGTCACACCATGGGAGTGGGTTGCAAAAGAAGTAGGTAGCTTAACCTTAGGGGGGGCGCTTACCACTTTGTGATTCATGACTGGGGTGAAGTCGTAACAAGGTAACCGTAGGGGAACCTGCGGTTGGATCACCTCCTTAAACTGAAGTGAGATATTGGAAGGTGCAGTGTCCACAACAGATTGTCTGATGAAAATAACGAGCAGAAATACCTTAATAGGCTTGTAGCTCAGGTGGTTAGAGCGCACCCCTGATAAGGGTGAGGTCGGTGGTTCAAGTCCACTCAGGCCTACCAACTCTACTTATCCTTGAAATCTTCGCTGCTGCGTTGCTCATGTGCGTTTGCACACTGCGCTACTCGCAACGAACCTTTCGTCGGCTAAGCGAGTTGGCAGAGGTATGACTGATTTGGGGCTATAGCTCAGCTGGGAGAGCGCCTGCTTTGCACGCAGGAGGTCTGCGGTTCGATCCCGCATAGCTCCACCATTAAAAAGACTTCAGAGCGTATTGGCGACAGTATGCTGCGAAGTATTTGCTCTTTAACAATCCGGAACAAGCTGAAAATTGAAACGACGCAGCTGAACATTACCCGCGAGGGTAATGATTTTGTTGTGTCAGAGTCTCTCAAATAATCGCAGCACGACGTGTTCTCTGTAAGAGGCCCTAGGCCGTACAGAAAGAAACACCTTCGGGTTGTGAGGTTAAGCGACTAAGCGTACACGGTGGATGCCTAGGCAGTCAGAGGCGATGAAGGGCGTGCTAATCTGCGAAAAGCGTCGGCAAGGTGATATGAACCGTTACACCCGACGATACCCGAATGGGGAAACCCAGTGCAATACGTTGCACTATTTCATGGTGAATACATAGCCATGAAAGGCGAACCGGGGGAACTGAAACATCTCAGTACCCCGAGGAAAAGAAATCAACCGAGATTCCCCCAGTAGCGGCGAGCGAACGGGGAGGAGCCCAGAACCATCATCAGTTTGTGTGTCAGTGGAAGCGTCTGGAAAGTCGCGCAACAAAGGGTGATAGTCCCGTACACGAAGATGCACATGCTGTGAGTTCGATGAGTAGGGCGGGACACGAGATATCCTGTCTGAAGATGGGGGGACCATCCTCCAAGGCTAAATACTCCTGACTGACCGATAGTGAACCAGTACCGTGAGGGAAAGGCGAAAAGAACCCCGGCGAGGGGAGTGAAACAGAACCTGAAACCGTGTACGTACAAGCAGTGGGAGCCCCACCACCAAAACACTTCCGGGCCGAGAGGCGATGCGGATGTCGAGGTGACGGTTGTCATCGCGTTTTTTGCGATGAGCAACACACAAAACAAGCCGTGAGTGTTTTGGGGTGGGGTGACTGCGTACCTTTTGTATAATGGGTCAGCGACTTATATTCTGTAGCAAGGTTAACCGAATAGGGGAGCCGCAGGGAAACCGAGTCTTAACTGGGCGTCAAGTTGCAGGGTATAGACCCGAAACCCGGTGATCTAGCCATGGGCAGGTTGAAGGTTGGGTAACACTAACTGGAGGACCGAACCGACTAATGTTGAAAAATTAGCGGATGACTTGTGGCTGGGGGTGAAAGGCCAATCAAACCGGGAGATAGCTGGTTCTCCCCGAAAGCTATTTAGGTAGCGCCTCGTGAACTCATCTGCGGGGGTAGAGCACTGTTTCGACTAGGGGGTCATCCCGACTTACCAACTCGATGCAAACTGCGAATACCGTAGAATGTAATCACGGGAGACACACGGCGGGTGCTAACGTCCGTCGTGAAGAGGGAAACAACCCAGACCGCCAGCTAAGGTCCCAAAGTCATGGTTAAGTGGGAAACGATGTGGGAAGGCCCAGACAGCCAGGATGTTGGCTTAGAAGCAGCCATCATTTAAAGAAAGCGTAATAGCTCACTGGTCGAGTCGGCCTGCGCGGAAGATGTAACGGGGCTAAACCATGCACCGAAGCTGCGGCAGCGAACGTATCACTTAAAACGCTTAACGTGACGGCGAAGCTGGCACGTTCAAGCCACAAAAACGTTGAGTTGGCCTGAGCGCTGACAGACGGCAAGGCGTTTTAAGGATACGTTCGTTGGGTAGGGGAGCGTTCTGTAAGCCGTAGAAGGTGGCCTGTGAGGGCTGCTGGAGGTATCAGAAGTGCGAATGCTGACATAAGTAACGATAATGCGGGTGAAAAACCCGCACGCCGGAAGACCAAGGGTTCCTGTCCAACGTTAATCGGGGCAGGGTGAGTCGACCCCTAAGGCGAGGCCGAAAGGCGTAGTCGATGGGAAACGGGTTAATATTCCCGTACTGGTTGTTACTGCGAAGGGGGGACGGAGAAAGCTAGGTTGGCCGGGCGACGGTAGTCCCGGTTTAAGCGTGAAGGTGGGTGTTTTTGGAAAATCCGGAACACCGTTAACACTGAGGCGTGACGACGAGTCACTACGGTGACGAAGTAACCGATGCTACGCTTCCAGGAAAAGCCTCTAAGCACCAGGTAACAGTCAATCGTACCCCAAACCGACACAGGTGGTCAGGTAGAGAATACTCAGGCGCTTGAGAGAACTCGGGTGAAGGAACTAGGCAAAATGGTGCCGTAACTTCGGGAGAAGGCACGCTGGATTTGGTGAAGTCCCTTGCGGATGGAGCTGAGACCAGTCGCAGATACCAGCTGGCTGCAACTGTTTAATAAAAACACAGCACTGTGCAAACACGAAAGTGGACGTATACGGTGTGACGCCTGCCCGGTGCCGGAAGGTTAATTGATGGGGTCAGCCTTAGGGCGAAGCTCTTGATCGAAGCCCCGGTAAACGGCGGCCGTAACTATAACGGTCCTAAGGTAGCGAAATTCCTTGTCGGGTAAGTTCCGACCTGCACGAATGGCGTAATGATGGCCAGGCTGTCTCCACCCGAGACTCAGTGAAATTGAACTCGCTGTGAAGATGCAGTGTACCCGCGGCAAGACGGAAAGACCCCGTGAACCTTTACTATAGCTTGACACTGAACCTTGAGCCTTGATGTGTAGGATAGGTGGGAGGCTGTGAAGCGTGGACGCCAGTCTGCGTGGAGCCGACCTTGAAATACCACCCTTTGATGTTTGATGTTCTAACGTGGGCCCGTAATCCGGGTTGCGGACAGTGTCTGGTGGGTAGTTTGACTGGGGCGGTCTCCTCCCAAAGCGTAACGGAGGAGCACGAAGGTTAGCTAATCCTGGTCGGACATCAGGAGGTTAGTGCAAAGGCATAAGCTAGCTTGACTGCGAGAGTGACGGCTCGAGCAGGTGCGAAAGCAGGTCTTAGTGATCCGGTGGTTCTGAATGGAAGGGCCATCGCTCAACGGATAAAAGGTACTCCGGGGATAACAGGCTGATACCGCCCAAGAGTTCATATCGACGGCGGTGTTTGGCACCTCGATGTCGGCTCATCACATCCTGGGGCTGAAGTAGGTCCCAAGGGTATGGCTGTTCGCCATTTAAAGTGGTACGCGAGCTGGGTTTAGAACGTCGTGAGACAGTTCGGTCCCTATCTGCCGTGGGCGTTGGAAGATTGAGAGGGGTTGCTCCTAGTACGAGAGGACCGGAGTGAACGCACCACTGGTGTACGGGTTGTGATGCCAATTGCATTGCCCGGTAGCTAAGTGCGGAAGAGATAACCGCTGAAAGCATCTAAGCGGGAAACTTGCCTCGAGATGAGTCTTCCCTGGGACTTCGAGTCCCCTGAAGGGCCGTTGAAGACGACGACGTAGATAGGCCGGGTGTGTAAGCGCAGCGATGCGTTGAGCTGACCGGTACTAATGACCCGAGAGGCTTAACCTTACAACACCGAAGGTGTTTTGAGAGTGACTCACAATAATCAGCTTGTTGACGGATTGAAGATTAAAATGTTTGCGTATAACGCGGACATCAAACAGCGCGGAGCGCTGGCCTGAAAAGGGAACAGACAAAATCGTCGGGAACGATTTTGTACGTCGCGTAGCGACGGCCCGAAGGGCGAGTCTCAGGAAGAGACGAGAAATTTGCCTGGCGGCGATAGCGCGGTGGTCCCACCTGACCCCATGCCGAACTCAGCAGTGAAACGCCGTAGCGCCGATGGTAGTGTGGGGTCTCCCCATGTGAGAGTAGGGAACTGCCAGGCATCAAATTAGAAGTAGCAGTGAAATCCTGCGGGCAGTTCGCTACTCGATAGAGAGTAGGAAAAAGGCCGAAGGCTTTTAAACGTTGCGCAGCAACGGCCCGCAGGGTGGATCATGAAATGATTCATAAACTGCCAGGCATCAAATAAAGCAGTAAACCGGCGAAATGCTGGTGAATAAAAGAAATTCGGTGGAGCGGTAGTTCAGTTGGTTAGAATACCTGCCTGTCACGCAGGGGGTCGCGGGTTCGAGTCCCGTCCGTTCCGCCACTTATTGCATAAGCCCTGAGTTAACGCTCAGGGCTTTTTTGCACGTCGATGATTTCTTATCTCCAGCTTGCATCGTCACAGTTACGCAGCCTATCCGCTATGCTATCCGTATCGGTAGCTATGTTATTGCGTTGATCGCATTAGTGCTGCCATGTATTGAAAGTCTACTATACAATCTCTATAACAGAAGCGTACCTTTGATCCATTAAAGGTATTTTGAGGTACTGGAATCTATAGCAAGGCGTGGCGTGCGAAAAAAAACATATGCGATGAGGTATGTAGCTGGTCAGCCGGCAGAGCGTATCTTTCCCCCCGGAACAATGCATCATCTGGAGCAAGTGCTGCCGTCAGGTCCACTGCTGCTGGAGAAAGATGTTTTACGCGTCATGGTGTGGAATATCTTTAAGCAGCAAAGAATGAACTGGCTTTCTGTTTTACAGGACTTCGGCAGAGATGCGCAACTGGTGCTATTGCAGGAGGCGCAAAGCTCGCCGGAACTTATTCGTTTTGCAACCTCTAACTATCTTTCTACCGATCAGGTACCGGCAATTATTTTGCCACAACACCCTTCGGGCGTAATGACACTGTCCGCTGCTCAACCTATGTACTGCTGCCCGTTGCGGGAAAAAGAGCCTTTACTGCGGTTATCCAAATCGGCGTTGGTAACGGTCTATTCATTGCCCGATGGCCGCCAGTTAATGGTGATTAACATCCATGCGGTAAATTTCAGTTTCGGCGTTGAAGTGTACAGTAAGCAGCTTGAAACCATCGGAGATCAGCTGATACACCATCACGGCCCGGTGGTAATGGCGGGGGACTTCAATGCCTGGAGTCAGCCTCGCATCAGGGCGCTCTATCGGTTTGCTACCAGGATGGCGTTACAGGAGGTGGGTTTTATTGACGACTACCGTCGCCGGGTGTTCGGTCGCCCTTTGGATTTTGTATTCTATCGGGATCTGACGGTGGTTCAATCCTCCATCCTGGTCACCCAGGCATCGGATCACAACCCCTTGCTGGTTGAGTTTCAGCTTAATAGTTGGAAATAAAGGCCTCAAGGAACGCCCAAGCGTAAAAAAACTGCCATATAGGCAGTTTTTTAATCAGAAAGGCTTACGACTCTGGTTGGGTGTTTTTACTGACGTAGAGCGTCAGTCGATCGCCGGGCTGGATATTGGCATTTTTGTTGATTACCGTATTCCAACGCATAACATCAGCGATATTTACACCATGACGTTTGGCAATGCTGGCAAGTGAGTCACCTTTACGAACCTGATAGGTGATTGACCCGCCTTTACCGCTGTTGCCATTATCAACGTCAGACACTTGAGCAACTTGCAAGGTTTGACCAACTTTCAGCGCATTTGCGCTACGCAGGTTGTTCCAGCTTTGCAAGTCCCTGGTGCTGACCTTCAACCGTGCGGCAATGGTGGATAGCGTATCGCCAGCGCGCACCTTATACTGCGACTCCTGCGTTGACTGCGCCAAGCGGGTTGGCTGGATCGCGGCGATATCGCTATCTGCCAGAGAATCCTTCAACTGCTCAACGTGAGCTTTCGGCACCATAATGTAGTGCGGCCCGTTAGGCGCGGTCACATTGCGTTTGTAGCCCGAGTTATAGCTCTTCAGTTTGTTCAACGGCAGGCCAGCCATTTCCGCTGCTTGCGTCAACTGCATCTGCTGCCCGACTTCAACTCTGGCCAATGCACGGCTTTCGTTTGGTTTGGGCAGGCTAATGCCGTATTTTTTGCTATTCTTAAGTATATCGCTCAAGGCCAACATTTTCGGAACATAGATAGACGTTTCGCGAGGTAACGCCAATGCCCAGAAGTTCGTTGGTTTGCCTTGTGCTTTATTGGCTTTAATAGCTTTCATGACGCGGCCTTCACCACTGTTATAGGCAGCGACGGTTAATAACCAGTCGCCGTCAAACATGTTGTTGAGGCGTTGCATCATATCCAGCGCGGCGGTCGTCGACGCAACCACGTCGCGGCGTCCGTCATACCACTGGTTTTGTTTCAAACCATAATTACGCCCCGTGCCAGGGACTATCTGCCATAGCCCTGCGGCATTGGCGGATGATGTGGCCTGAGGGTTAAAAGCGCTCTCCACTATGGGTAGCAGTACTAGTTCCATCGGCATCTTACGTTGTTTAATCTGCTCGACAATCCAGTACATGTACGGCTCTGCCCGTAATGTTACATCGTGGAGATAGCTCTTGTTTTTTAAATAACGCCTTTTTTGTTCGCGGATCCGGGCGTTTTCCGGAACCTCCATCTTCAGCTCGTCGCCAATAAAGCTCCACAGATCTCGTTGCGCGCCGCTGTCATCATCCAGCCATCGCGCCGAGGTCTCTCGACCCTCTGCGTACTTTGCTGCTTCACTTTGACTTGCCGAAGACAGACTCTGTGCATGCTGCTTGGGTTGAGAGGTATCGTTAGGCGGTACCTGGCAACCGGCCAGCAAGACTGAGGCGATAAGTATCGCTTTAGCCTTCATATGTGTGTCAAATTAGTTGCTTAAAAGACGAGCAATAATACTTTGATTAGGGGATTAGCACAACATAAACCTTTAGAAGCCGTCTTTCTTGCTACGTAGCTGAGCAAAAACTTGCCAATTCTCTATGCTTTCAGGTTCTGGTGATATTTTTCTTTTCAAATCAACATCATGGCATCTAAGAAAAAGGTTGATTTTTCGCTCCAGCTGCAGGGTGGTCGGCAAAGTAGATTGTGATTTTTCGCGTATCTGTCTGATTTTATGAAGGTAGGTCTTAATTGTGGCCTCTTCAGGCCAGACGGCATGAGCGAATTCCAGATTTGCAAGGGTATATTCATGGGCGCAGCAGATTAGCGTGTCATCGGGTAGGTCGGATATTTTTTTAATTGAATCATACATTTGATTTGGAGTGCCTTCGAAAATTCGCCCGCATCCGCCGGAAAAAAGCGTGTCTCCGCAGAATAAAAAAGGGTGGCTATAATAAGCAATATGTCCTGCTGTATGACCGGGAACGGCCAGCACGGAAAAGTCCGAATTTAGCAGCGGCAGGGTATCTCCCTCTTCAACGACGGTCGTTGTGCCGCTTTTTTGGGTTTCCCGGGGGCCAAAAACCGGCAGATGCGCATAATGTTCGACAATAGCGGCGACGCCCCCGACATGGTCGTGATGATGGTGGGTCAGCAAAATCGCCTCAGGCGTCAACCGATGTTTGCCGAGCGCGTCCAGCACCGGTTGTGCTTCGCCGGGATCGACGACGACACAGTGATTTTCTTTGTTACTCAATAACCAAATGTAGTTGTCCTGAAGCGCCGCAATACTGATAAGATTCATGGAGTACCTCGTTTTGCATCAGCCTAGGGAAGATAATAGAACATGAAGCCAGCACAAACATCTCAGACGGTTGCGGTTCCCGGCTCATGGGATGATATCCCCGGAGGAAGATATTACCGCGAATCGCTTGAGAAGGCGCTATCGCCCTGGTGGTCGAAGCTGTTCGGCTTTCATCTGTTGAAAATCGGGGCGTTGAGTGCGGCAACGGAGATAACGGAGTGCGCTATTGCGCATCAGGTCAATGTCGCACCCGCCGGAGATAATATGCAGGTCATTGCCGATCCGCACCAACTGCCTTTTGCCGAGAAATCGGTCGATGCCTGTCTGCTGATACAAACGCTCTCCTATTCCGCCGATCCGCACCGCATATTGCGGGAGGTGGATCGCGTGCTGATTGACGACGGCTGGTTGATATTGAGCAGCTTCAACCCGGTGAGCCTGCTGGGGGTGGCAAAACTTATCCCGGGGTTAAACAGACGGCAGCCCTATTGCAGCCGGATGTTTACGCAAATGCGCATGATGGACTGGCTCGGTTTGCTGAATTATGAGGTGGTCCATCACGCCAGCCTTCAGGTCACCCCATGGCGAAAAAACAGGGGGAAATTGAATAAACACCTGCCGGTATTCGGCTGTCTGTCGCTGATTATCGCGCGTAAGCGCACCATCCCCCTGAGTCTTACGCCGATGCGTGCCCGGCTTTGCAAGGTCCCTTTGCGCCGCACGGTCGGCGTGACGAAAACTTACCGTAGCTGAAAACCCGTTATTCGGGTTTATATCCAATATCATCCAGCGTTGGCGCGCTGGCGGCGCTGCGGGCAAGCTCGTCGCAGCGCTCATTCTCAGGATGGCCGGCATGGCCTTTCACCCATTCCCAGCGCAGCGTATGGTGCTGAATCGCCTGATCCAGACGCTGCCAGAGATCGACATTTTTCACCGGTTTTTTATCCGCGGTTTTCCAGCCGCGTTTTTTCCAGTTGTGGATCCACTTGGTGATCCCCTGGCGGACATACTGGCTGTCGGTGCTTAACACCACCTCGCAGGGTGAGGTCAGGGTTTCAAGCGCGGCGATGGCGGCCATCAGCTCCATGCGATTATTGGTGGTTAACCGATAACCCGCACTCAGGGTTTTTTCATGCTGCTTATAGCGCAGCAAGGCACCGTAACCGCCGGGGCCCGGATTACCGAGGCAAGATCCATCGGTGAAAATCTCTACCTGTTTAAGCATCTCTGGTAGACTCTTCCTTTATGGTGAAAATGGCAAGTCTGACATAAACGAAAACGATGAGCACTGAAATTACGCGACAAATCGTCCTGGATACTGAAACCACCGGTATGAACAAACTGGGGGTTCACTACGAAGGACATAAAATCATCGAAATTGGCGCTGTTGAGGTGATTAACCGTCGTCTGACCGGGCGCCACTTCCATGTGTACATCAAGCCCGATCGTCTGGTCGATCCGGAAGCCTATAACGTGCACGGCATCAGCGATGAGTTTCTGGCGGACCGGCCGACCTATGCGGAGATTGCCGACGACTTTCTCGACTTTATCCGCGGCGCCGAGCTGGTCATCCATAACGCGATGTTTGATATCGGCTTTATGGACTATGAATTCCGGATGCTCAATCGGGAAATACCCAAGACGGAAACCTTCTGCAAGATAACCGATAGCCTGCTAATGGCGCGTAAGATTTTTCCGGGCAAACGGAACAATCTGGATGCGTTATGCGACCGCTATCAGATAGATAACAGTAAACGAACGCTGCACGGCGCTTTGCTCGATGCCGAAATTCTGGCGGAAGTCTATCTGGCGATGACGGGCGGCCAGACATCGCTGGCGTTCTCGATGGAAGGGGAGACGCAACGGCAGGAGAATGAAAGCGAAAGCATTCAGCGCATCGTCCGTCCTGCCTCGGCGATGAAGGTGTTATACGCCAACGATGAAGAGCTGCTGGCGCATGAGAAACGGCTGGATTTGATCGCCAAAAAAGGCGGAAGCTGTCTGTGGCGCGGTGAATAGTATCGCGGCGGCGAGGGAATAGACGTTCAGCTGAAATTATAAGCAAACAGAAGCGGTTAGTTATAAAAACCATTGACGTAATAGTAGCGCCATCTTAGTATTCACCCCGCTCAATGAGCACAGAGTGGAGCGGTAGTTCAGTCGGTTAGAATACCTGCCTGTCACGCAGGGGGTCGCGGGTTCGAGTCCCGTCCGTTCCGCCACTTATCTATTCCGGGATGTTCCTATACATCTCTGGATGAATGAAAACCGTATCGCTGTCAAAGGCATACGGTTTTTTTTCGTCTCTATGATACCCCCGGCATAGCGCTGAGGGATCCCCAGTAATGGGCAGGTGATAAAAGACAGGCATAGAGTTTTGTGATCTACTGATTGTGCAACAAATTTAATGAGATCACCTCTATGCCTGCTCGTAAAGTATGTCAGAATTTCTTCCGGGATGCCTTAGCGCCGTTTCACAAATACCGACAAAATGCTCTGCTGGACGCCACTGTTGCACTAATTAACGGCGCATCATTGACGCTGACCAGCATCGGGCGTTTTTTACCTGGGTACGCTCAGGTTAAAAATAAAATTAAACGTGTGGATCGTCTACTGGGTAATGAATCACTTCAGCATGACATTCCTCTGATTTTTAAAAACATTATTTCGATGCGGACATGTCAGTTATCTCTGTGTGTCATTGCTGTTGACTGGAGTGGCTAGGCGAAGGGGAGATTGAACAGCTTTTCGGCGGTGACAAATGAAATTTTTACTCGACACCCATGTGTTGCTGTGGGCGGCAGGTATGCCGGAAAAACTGTCTTCATCAACAGCGAAGTTGTTGGGTTCGCCGGAAAATGAGCTTTTTTTCAGCGTGGTCAGTCTTTTGGAAGTCATCATTAAGCGCGGGCTGGGACGTGACGATTTTCAGGTCGATGCGCGACTGTTGCGACGGGGGTTGCTGGATAATGGTTACAGCGAATTGCCTATCGCCAGCGAACATGTTGTTTCGGTCGAGAGTCAGCCTGCCGTTCACAAGGATCCGTTTGATCGTCTGCTGGTGGCGCAGGCGACAGTGGAGGGCATTACGTTGTTGACCGCCGATGCGAGGGTTGCGCAGTATCCCGGTCCGATACAGCGAATTTAGGCGGCGTTTTTCACCTGTAATTGCTATGGAAACCTTTCCTGAATCACTATTTTTTCATGTCATGACGCATCATAAGAATGAGGTCCGTGAAGACGTCATGGGGTGAAATTACGGGATATCCGAATTCAGGATTGATTTTGCACAGCGAAGTATTCAGCGATAATTGATGCGCCGGTTGCTGTTTTAAGAGAACGGCTGATGAGCTTTCCAATAACATCGTCAGGCATCCAGCTTTCGACGAGCACTATGCCAGCGCAGTTGAGCATGGCGCGCGGCGACAACGGTGATCGCAACAACGCCACCGCCGATCATTAGCACCCATGCCAGGGGATCGCTGTTGTGGATGCTATAGAGCGTCCAGATGACTATGGCCCAAATATAGGCACCGCCGCCCGGCGCCTCAATACTGATTTGCTGAGCGTTGGCCGCACGATGGAACAGTTGCAACGTCAGCAGCAACGCCTGTCGGCTATTTCGGCAAAAAGCGACGCACTGCGGGCTAATCTCGGATAAGTCTCTACGGCAAAGGCGTTGAAACTTATGCGATGGCCAGAACGGTGGCGGCCCCGCTCGTCAGCTCCATCATCCAGTATTCCCGATTTAAGTCCGGGCTGCGGGACATCGCCGTCACCGGGAACCTGAATCCCGAAGACGAGAAGAAAATCGGCGCGGCCATCCGTTAGTATCATAATATCGACTGGGCCAGATTTCCGATGGGGGAATGCCAAGCGCATTGGCGATCAACTATTCTCCTTAGGCCAGGGCCGCAAAAGCGCGTTTGCCAAAGTGGAAGAACTCAATCCTGCCGCCCGCGAACGGCTGCTGTCGTAACCCTGCCGTCTGATGGCCGGGGATCTCAAACTTGATTACTCCATCTATGGATTAATGATTTCCATTTTAGCTTGTTTATTCCGTATAAGCGTTAATGCAACATTATTCCATTAAGGATTGCCTGAAGATGAACCTGCATAAATTCCTGGGGACATATTGATATGACTACTGAACAGCAAGTTGAAATTGTCGCGTTTACGGATCCGGTATGTACCTGGTGCTGGGGCAGCGAGCCGGTTTTACGCAAACTCCTGGCGTGGTATGGCGATCGCATCCGCATTATACCGGTGATGGGCGGGCTGGTTGAAGATATCCGCAAGTTCTATGATCATCACAATGATATCGGCGGAAGCCCGGAGCAATCCAATTTACAGATTGCCAAACACTGGCTGGACGCGTCAAACAGGCATGGTATGCCGGTTGAGATCGAGGGTTTTCGTTTGTTTTCCGCACAGACCGTCTCAACATACCCGCAAAATATCGCCTACAAAGCGGTTGAACTGTGTAACCCTGAACTGGCGGCGAAATTCCTGCGCCGTATCCGTGAAGCCTCCGCCGCGGAAGCGAGGGAAACCGGTAAGCGTGAAGTTCTGATTGAACTGGCGAATGAAACAGGCGTGGATATTGCGGTATTTATTGCCGCTTTGGATGACGGCAGTGCGGAAAAAGCATTTAATGACGATCTGCTGACGACCAGACAATATGGCGTTCGCGGCTTCCCTACGTTCCTGTTCCGGTGGGGAGGGAAAGAGTTGCTGCTGCGCGGATATCAAAGTTTCGAAAGCATGAGCTCGGTCATCTCATCCCTCTCCGCGGGGCAGGTGGCCGCACATCAACCAGCTGTCTCGGCTGAGGCGATTGTAAAATTCTTGCAGAGCGGGCGGGCGGCCAACGTCGAACTGACAACGGTTTTCGATCTTTCCGCCGCTGAGCTGGATAAATTGCTCGCCTCTCTCACTGAACAAAAAAGAATCCGTTTTATCCCCGCTGGAAACGGGGGATTCTGGGAAGCTGAGCCGCAAGAACTGACCTGCGATCCGGTAACGCGCACCTGCACATTTTGAGTTTTGCCAATAATCAAGCCTGTACCGACAGGCTTTCAGAGCGCTGACGAACTTCTGGTCGACCCCATCCCAGCTCTCTCCTTCGCAGAGGAGGCCGGGAAGGTGCCTTTGACATCCGACTACGCCTTTCCCAGCACGCCGAATTCAACGGGGATTTTGACAAAAAATACTTTGATGTGCTCCTTATTGAGATAATCGAACAGTTGTTCCGTTTGTTCAGGGCTGATCACCAGCGTGACTTGAACGGGTTGGTCGGATAGGTCAAACATGTTGATCGAGTGGTCTAAACCATCGTGTCCCGTTCCCTGGATGGCGCCGCTCAGCGTTCCGCCTCGAATACCGAGCTTTTTCGCCGCATCAAGCAGCCACTGAGCGAGCGGCAGACTTCCGTACGTACGATCCTGTTGCGTGAAGAAAGTAACTTGATAACCTTGCATAGTGGGTGGTATCCAAAAGTAGAGAGTTTAAAACCCGCCTCAATGATTAAATCGCTGTCGACGGGCATAGTGTCTTTCAGAGAACAAGAATGTCTTTTAGGAAACAATAGGGTTTTTCAGAGAACATAAGTTTTGCCAATAGACGCGTCGCTCAAAATTTACTTCTGCCCCGGCGGTATGGTAGCAAATATAGGTAGGGAGACTTAAGAATAAGAAGGTCGGTGTCCCTGTCCTTAATATAATTATAAGAACCGGCCGGCGTTCGATGCCGTTTGTCGATAGCGCTATACTCGCCGTATCCGGCGAGAAGTCGTCTGCGCGAATGATGTGAGTACCGACCGGTACGATAATCAATCAAAACATCTTAGTCAACCGCTTCGATTAACCCCTGGGGGCCGTTGAGACATACACGTATAATCTGATTACGGCGGGGATATAATTGTGATCGAGAGTACCGTTGGATATAATTTTGTTGAGATTTTATGAGTGGCGTAACATGGAAGATCCTGAAACTATCGAACTCGATGATAAAAAGCTCCCCATACTGGAGGTGGCGACGTCTATCTTTCTGGAGCACGGCTTCAATGCCGCTACCACCGATATGATCCAGCGCGAGGCCGGCATATCGAAAGCGACGATGTATGCCTGTTTTCCCAACAAAAAGGCGATGTTCGCCGCGGCGATTGAACAGCAGTGTTCAATTATGGCCGCTACGATCCAATCCATTCAGACCACGCCCGGCAATATTGCCAAGACGCTGGCGGATATCGGCATGTCTTATCTGCAAATCGTGCTGTCGCCGACCGGGCTGGCGCTGTATCGAGTCGTGGTGGCGGAAGCGTCCCGCTTTCCCAATCTGGCGCGCAGGTTCTACCTTACCGGCCCCAAGTCCGTAATCTCAATGGTGGCGGCGCGGCTGAGAGAGGCGGCCCAGAGCGGGGAGATCAACGTGCAGACAACCGGTATTACCGCCGCCGCTGCGCTCTTTATCAGCATGGTGCGCGCCGAAGGCCAAATGGAGGCGCTCACGCATCCCGATTCCCGCCCCTCCATCGCGCAGATGGAGAATTGGGTACAGCTCGCCGTCTCCACCTTCTTAAGCGCTTTCGGGCATAAATAGTCATAGCGCCCCGCTTGTCCCGACGGCTGCTATTGCCGCCCCTCGTTAAAATATCCCTATTAAATATCAAATTATATCTTAAATATTGACAAATATTGACAAAAATTCAACGAAATAATAAAGTACCGACCGGTACGGGCGGGGTTAGTCTGCGTTGTCCCCCCATTTTGTTTAAGGAAATATATGACTCGCATTTTTCGAAACCGGAGTCTGTGCTCAGCGCCGTATGGCGTGCCCTTGCTGGCTTTGACACTCTCCGGTTGCATAACCCTCCCCGATATGCAGACTTCCTCCTTGACACAGTATGAAACGGCATTGCATTCACGGGCGACGATTGTGGCGAATGAGCCGGCTTTGGCGGAAAGTTATCCTCCCTCACAGTGGTGGGAACTGTTTGGCGATAGCACGCTGACCGCGCTTGAAGCGGAAGCCGTTGGATCCAATCTGGATCTTCAGGCGGCGGTTGCGCGTATCGAGGAGAGCAGGGCGCAACTTGGACTGGCGGATTCCGCGCGGCGACCGCAGATCGGCGCAAATAGCGCATATTCACGTTCCGGACTCAGCGAACATTCGCCGATGGCCTCGCTTGGCGCGCCTACCGATGCCTCCAGCACCTGGTCGCTAGGGCTACAGGCAAGCTGGGAGCTGGACCTGTGGGGACATCTAGGCTACCTGAGCGACTCCGCCAGGGCTAACCTGGAAGCCAGCGGTTACAGTAAAGAGGCGGTAATGGTGTCGATCGGCGGCGATGTCGCGCGAACCTATCTCCTGTTACGCGGCATCCAGGCCCAGGAAAAAATCGTCGGGCAGAATCGTCAGATCGCCAAAGGGCTGGTAGAGATGGCCGAAAGCCGCGAGAAAAACGGCGTGGCTACCCGTTTTGACGCTACGGCGGCCCGCGCGGAGTTGGCCAGGATTGACGCCCGTCAGTTACAGCTGGAGCAACAGCGCTATACGTTGATGAATTCTCTGGCGATGCTGCTGGGAAAACCGCCCCGGGAACTGGACGCGCGTCTGGCCTCGGCCGCTATGCCGGCAATGCCTGAACGACTGCCCGTGGGCGTGCCTTCGGAACTGGCCCGCAATCGGCCGGATATTCTGCAATCGGAGGCGCGTTTACGTGCCGCGGTCGCCGATATCGGCGCGGCCAAGGCGGACTTCTATCCACGGATCAGCCTGACCGGGGGCCTAGGGGTCGGCGCCTTTGAGTTCTCTGACCTCGGCAGTTGGGATTCCCGTCAGTTTTCAGTCGGGCCGACGCTATATTTGCCCATCTTTCAGGGCGGCAGGCTGAGAAGTAATTTGGCATTAACCGAGGCACGCCATCGTCTGGCGGCGATTGCTTACCAGAAAACGGTGCTCAACGCCTGGCATGAAGTGGATAATGCGCTGACGACGTATAGCACCGAATTAAAACGACATGAACAATTGCAGCTGGCTCTGGAGCAAAATCAAACGGCACTGGTGGTGGCGCAGCGCTCTTATCAGCAGGGGACGGCCGACTTTACTTCGGTGCTGGTGGCGCAGCGTTCATTGTTATCCAGTCAATCCGAGTTGACGGAAAGCGCAACCGCCTCGGCGCTGTCGGTGGTGTCGCTTTATCGGGCTCTCGGGGGAGGGTGGTCTTCCAGGTTGCAGCCTGACGCGGCGCCGGCAGGCGGGCCGCTATGAGTACGCCAGAAATGACGGCCGGCAAAACAACGCCAACCGCCGCGGCGCAACCAGCGGCATCGCAGCAGCAGCCGGTCTTCAATTTCCGTCTGGCGTGCGGCCTGCTGGGCGTGTTGCTGGCGGCGATGATAGCAGGTTTGAATAATCGCGTACCTGGTCTGACTCTGGTCGATATGCAGGGCACGCTGGGTTTTTCGAAAGATGGCGCGTCGTGGCTTACCACCGCCTACTCCGCAGGTGAACTAGCCGCAATGCCGTTCGCCACCTGGTTCGCCATAACTTTTTCGCTGCGTCGTTTTCATCTGACGATGCTATCCGCCGCTTTGTTTCTGTCGCTTATCATCCCTTACGTTCGAGATTTAAATCTCTTGTTGGTATTGCGGGCGTGTCAGGGGCTTTTCTCCGGCGCCTTGATCCCGCTGTTAATGATGTCGGCATTACGCTTCCTGCCGCTGTCAATCCGGCTCCACGGCCTGGCTCTTTATGCGATGACGGCCACCTTTTCGCCGAATATCTCGCTCTGGCTGGCCGCGTTGTGCGTGGACCGGCTGGAGGACTGGCGGTGGGTCTATTGGCACGTTATCCCATTGGGCCTGATAGCGATATGCCTTGTCGCCTGGGGTATTCCGAAACTCCCGACGGCTCTGCCGCGTCTGAAGCAGGGCAATTGGCTGGGCATGGCGCTGGGCGTTCCCGGTCTGGCGCTTATTGTGATTGGTATAGACCAGGGCGTGCGCCTTGATTGGTTCCATTCTCCGGTTATCGTCGCGTCGCTTACCGTCGGCGCGATATTTATCGCACTGTACCTGATAAGCGAGTGGAGTCATCCTCAACCCTTTATGCGTCTGCAAATGCTGGCGCGCCGTAATCTCGGACTAGGCTTCGCTATTTTCGTTTTCCTGTTGATAACGATGTCTACCGCCGTCACTTTACCTGCCAACGTATTGGGTCAGTTGCAGGGGTTCCGCATGGAGCAAAGCGCGTCGATAGGACTTATCGTCGGTCTGCCGCAATTGGTGCTAGGTTCCGCGGTCGCGCTGTTGCTCTACCGGCGCTGGGTTGACGCGCGGTATGTCTTCGCCATCGGCCTAAGCTGCATCGGCGCGGCCTGTTGGCTGGGAAGCGGCATCACCAGCGAGTGGATGGTAGAACAGTTCGCCGGCGCTGAGATTCTGCAAGCGATTGGGCAACCCATGGCCGTCGTCTCGCTATTGTTCCTCTCGACGAGCGTGGTTCAACCAATGGAAGGGCAGTATGTGGCCGGGATCGTTAACACTTTTCGCGCATTCAGCTCTGTGCTCGGCGGCGCGGCCATCAATCAGATGATGAGCGTGCGGGGACATTTTCACAGCGAAATGCTGCTCGACCAGGCCGGACTCCGACTTCCCGGCCTGCCGTCATCCGACTCGATGTTGAGTACGTTATCCGCAACCGTTACGCAGCAAGCCAGCGTTCTGGCCGCGGCGGACATCTATCGGGTATTTGGTTTAATCGCGTTGTTGTTGATTCCGGCCGTTCTGAAACTTCAGCATATTCCTGCACCGGTAACCGCACTCCCACCTCAAGTCAGACCGTCAGGGGCAAAGAGTGGCGCCAGTCATTAACCTTCTTCATTTTTTAGAAAAGCGGTATCTCATGGTTAAGAACAGAAGTTTTAATATTATCGTCGGTTTAGTTGCCATTGCTGCAGTGATTATTGGATTCACTATCCTCAACAAACCTGAATCCAGCTCATCAACGCAGAGTACCGATGATGCGTATGTCCAAGCCGACTTTACGGTGATCGTTCCCCAGATTACCGGGATAATCACCCAGGTTAACGTCAACGACAACCAGGAGGTTTCTGTGGGTACGCCCCTGGTCAACATTGACGATCGCGATTTGCGGATCGCCGTTGACAGTGCAAAAGCGAATATCGCCAGCGCCAGAGCCTCGATTAACAGTTTGGAAGCGCAGCTCATCCAGCAGAAAAGCGTTATCGAGCAGGCGCGGGCCATGGTTGACGCCTCTTCGGCCAATCTAAAGCTTGCTGAAGCGAACCGGAAGCGTTTCGCTAATCTGGCCCGGGATGGTTCAGGGACAGTGCAGGCCCAACAGCAGGCCGACGCGGAGTGGAATATTCAGCGCGCCGCCCGTGAGCGCGATCTTGCCGGATTAAGTTCGGCCGAGCAGAAAATAGCTATCCTGCGCGCGGATCTGGAAAAAATGAAAGCCGCCGAGCTGGCGGCGCAGGCGGAAAAAGCGAGTGCCGATTTGAACCTGTCTTATGTAAATGTACTTGCGCCGGTGAACGGCGTCGTCGCGCAGCGCAGAGCGCGCGTCGGCGGTTATGCCCGCGTCGGCGAGCCGCTGTTGACGCTAGTACCCCTGGATGCCGTTTATGTGGAGGCCAATTTCCGCGAAACGCAGTTGGCCAATGTGCGGGTAGGGCAAAGCGTAGATATTAGCGTGGATGCGCTGCCGGGAATCAAGCTCAAAGGCCGGGTGGATAGTCTGGGGCCGGCGAGCGGCGTCAGCTTCTCACCGATTCCCCCGCATAATGCCACCGGCAACTTCACCAAGATCGTGCAGCGTCTGCCGGTGCGTATACACCTGGACGCGGGACAGGAAGATATCCGCAGGCTGCGCGTCGGCATGTCCGTACGCCCGGTTATTGATACCGCAACGCAAGGGGACCGGGGATGAAACGCTGAGCCGTGTTGACCCTGAACAGGCAGGCAGAACCATCTTCCACGGCAGCAGTTCCGCCACTTTACCGTGAGTTGCCTATCGCCAGTGAACATGTTGTTTGGGTTGAAAGCCTGCCTGCCGGTCACAAGTATCCATATGATCGCCTGCCGGTGGCGCAGGCGGCAGTGGAAAGCCTTACGCTATTGACTGCCGGGATGCCGATTGCACAGCACCCCGGCCCGAAACGGCGAGTCTGATGATTTTCGTGGCGGTTAAAAATCCCAATCCTCATCTTCGGTGTTTACCGCTTTGCCAATAACGTACGACGAACCGGAACCGGAGAAAAAGTCATGGTTCTCGTCGGCGTTCGGCGAAAGCGCCGACAGGATCGCCGGGTTGACGTCGGTCATGCCGGCGGGAAACAGGGCTTCATAACCCAGATTCATCAGCGCCTTGTTGGCGTTATAGTGCAGAAATTTCTTCACATCTTCCGTCCAGCCCACCCCGTCATATAATTCCTGGGTATACAGGACTTCATTGTCATACAGATCCTGCAACAGATCGTAGGCGAAGCTTTTCACCTGCTGCCGGCGGGCTGGGTCCGCCTTCGCCAAGCCCTGTTGGAATTTATAACCGATGTAGTATCCGTGTACCGCCTCATCGCGGATAATCAGCCGTATCAGATCCGCGGTGTTGGTCAGCTTGGCGCGGCTCGACCAGTACATGGGCAGATAAAAGCCGGAATAGAACAGGAACGACTCCAGAAATACGCTGGCGACCTTTTTCATCAGCGGGTCGTCGCTGCGGTAGTGATTGAGAATGATAGCCGCTTTTTTCTGCAGCGACGGATTCTCCTCGCTCCAGCGGTAGGCGTCGTCCACTTCGCTGGTCAGGCACAGCGTGGAAAAGATCGAACTGTAGGAACGGGCGTGCACCGCTTCCATAAAGCTGATATTGGATAAAACCGCCTCCTCGTGAGGCGTCACCGCATCGGGCATCAGCGTCGGCGCGCCCACGGTGTTCTGAATGGTATCCAGCAGCGTCAGCCCGGTAAATACCCTAATGGTCAACTGCCGCTCATAGGCGTTCAGCGTGCCCCAGGACGAAATATCGTTGGATAGCGGAACCTTTTCCGGCAGCCAGAAATTCGAGGTAAGCCGGTTCCAGACTTCCAGATCCTTGTCGTCTTCAATTTTGTTCCAGTTGACGGCCTGTACGCGCGTTAACGATGTCATGATCAAATTTCCTTCAGCGATAGCTTACAAGGCGCAGGAGACGCAGCCCTGAACTTCGGTGCCTTCCAATGCCATCTGCCGTATGCGAATGTAGTAAATGGTCTTGATGCCTTTGGTCCACGCGTAGATTTGCGCTTTGTTGATATCCCGCGTGGTGGCGGTATCACGAAAGAACAGCGTCAGCGACAGTCCCTGATCGACATGCTGGGTCGCCGCCGCGTAGGTATCGATAATCTTCTGCGGACCGATCTCGTAGGCATCCTGATAATATTCCAGGTTGTCGTTGGTCATGTAGGGGGCAGGATAGTAGACCCGGCCGATTTTGCCCTCTTTGCGGATCTCAATGCGCGACACAATCGGGTGGATGCTCGACGTGGAGTGATTGATATAAGAGATGGAGCCGGTAGGGGGCACCGCCTGCAAATTCTGGTTATACAGCCCGTGCGCCATAACGGCGTCGCGCAGCGCGGCCCAGTCCTGCTGGTCGGGAATGGTGATTCCCGCCTGCTCGAACAGTTGGCGTACCCGTTCCGTGGCGGGTTCCCAGCGTTGTTCGACGTACTTGCTGAAGTACTCGCCGGAGGCGTACGTCGAATTCTCGAAGCCTTTGAAGCTCTGGCCGCGCTCTGTCGCCAGCTGATTTGAGGCGCGCAGCGCATGGTAGGCGACGGTGTAAAAATAGATATTGGTGAAGTCGATCGCTTCCTCGGAGCCGTAAAATATCCTCTCGCGGGCCAGGTAGCCGTGCAGATTCATCTGCCCGAGGCCGATAGCGTGCGATGCGTCGTTGCCTTTTTCAATCGATGGCACGGAACGGATATGGCTCATATCGGACACTGCGGTCAGCGCGCGGATCGCCATTTCCACCGTGAGGCCGAAGTCCGGCGACGACATCGCCTTGGCGATATTCAGCGATCCGAGATTGCAGGAAATATCTTTACCGACGTGGCGATAGCCGAGGTCTTCATCGTATAGGCTGGCGTCATTGACCTGCAAAATTTCCGAGCACAGGTTGCTCATATTGATGCGGCCCTGAATCGGATTGGCGCGATTGACCGTATCCTCGAACATCATATAGGGGTAGCCGGACTCGAACTGGATCTCCGCCAGAATCTGAAAGAACTCCCGCGCCTTGATCTGCGATTTGCGTATCCGTTTGTCGTTCACCATCTCATGGTATTTTTCCGTAACGCTGATTTCCGACAGCGGAACGCCATACACCTGTTCGACATCGTACGGCGAGAACAGGTACATCACCTGGTTGTTTTTCGCCAGTTGGAAGGTAATGTCCGGTATCACCACGCCAAGCGACAGCGTTTTGATGCGGATTTTTTCATCGGCGTTTTCCCGCTTGGTGTCGAGGAAACGCAGAATATCGGGATGGTGGGCGTTGAGGTACACCGCCCCGGCGCCCTGGCGCGCGCCCAACTGGTTGGCGTAGGAGAAGGCGTCCTCCAGCATTTTCATCACCGGGATGATGCCGGATGACTGGTTTTCGATTTTTTTAATCGGCGCGCCGGTTTCGCGGATATTGGTGAGCATAAACGCCACGCCGCCGCCGCGTTTGGAAAGCTGCAGCGCGGAGTTGATGGCGCGGCCAATCGACTCCATATTGTCTTCAATACGCAGCAGAAAACAGGAAACCAGCTCGCCGCGCTGTTTTTTCCCGCAGTTGAGAAAGGTGGGGGTGGCGGGCTGAAAGCGTCCGCTGATGATCTCCTCCACCAGCGCGCTGGCGAGTTCGGTATTGCCGGCGGCCAGCGTGAGCGCCACCATGCAGACGCGGTCTTCGTAGCGTTCCAGATAGCGCTTGCCGTCAAAGGTCTTCAGCGTATAGCCGGTGTAGTATTTGAACGCGCCGAGGAAGGTTTGAAAGCGGAATTTATGGCTGTAGGCCTGCTGAAAAAGGCTTTTGATAAAGCTGAAGGCGTATTGGTCCAGCACCGCGGCTTCGTAATAGTTTTCTTCCACCAGATAGCGCAGCTTCTCTTCCAGATTGTGGAAGAACACCGTGTTCTGATTGACGTGCTGTAAGAAATAGCGCCGCGCCGCCAGCTTGTCCTGTTCGAACTGGATGCGCCCCTCGGCGTCGTAGAGGTTCAGCATGGCGTTCAGCGCATGGTAATCCAGCTCGGTATTGGCTGGTTTAGCGATCACGGATTCTGTTGTTGCCAAAATTCAGTTACTCCCTTTCGCACGTTTGCCACGTCTTCTGGCGTACCCAGCAGTTCGAAGCGATATAGATAAGGCACCCGGCACTTTTGCGCGATGATGTCGCCGGCCAGGCCGTACGCCGCGCCGAAATTGGTATTGCCCGCCGCGATGACGCCGCGCAGATAGTCGCGGTTTTGCCGATCGTTGAGAAACAGGATCACCTGACGGGGCACCGCGCCTTTAGCGCTCCCCCCGCCATAGCTGGGAACCACCAGGATATAGGGTTGATCCAGTTTCAGCGCGGGCCGCTCAGTCGCTATCGGAATACGCAGGGCCGGCAATCCAACCCTGGCGATAAAGCGATGGGTGTTCTCCGACTGGCTGGAAAAGTAGACCAGCGGGTTCATTTCACCCCCTCACTGCAACTGCAGGGACTGCTGCAGCGTACTGATTTTATCCGGGCGGAATCCGCTCCAGTGGTCGTTAGCCGTCATCACCACCGGAACCTGTTGATAGCCCAACGCTCTTACCTGCTGTAATGCCTGTTCGTCTTCCGTTAAGTCCACCAGTCGATAGCTGATTCCCTGTTTATCCAGCGCACGGCGTGTGGCATTGCACTGCACACAATCTGGTTTGGTGAAAATAGTAATACGCATGATTCGTATTTACCTTCTGGCGTGAAGAGAAGTGTTTCGGAACGGCTATCTTCAGGGCTTGCGCGCCCGGAGCGATTCCACGATGTAGCCACCATTATTGATGAGCTTACGCTTTGAATACTAGATGTAGGTGTTTTAAATTTCAACCATACAATATATAGGATTTATGCGCGAGCTTATGCAAACGGCTGCTAACCCAGACGGCGCAAGGGGAAAAATAAAAACAAGTAAAAAATATTTTTTAAATGGCGGGTAAGGCGACCGTTATGCTGAGGTTTTTTTCAGCAGAGTCGATGGCGGGAAGAAGGGAGCCGCGCTCCCTTCCTGAGACATTACAGCACCGGCAGATTTCTGCCGTAATAAATTTCCTGCATCTCGTGATACAGCAAATCAGTGATTCGTTTACGCTCTTCAACGCTCAATGCGTTGGGATCGACGTTGAACAGGTAATGCTTCAGGTCGAAATCTTTCAGCAACATTTTGGTGTGAAACATATTTTCCTGATAAACGTTCACATCCATCAGGTGATATAGCGATTTCATGTCTGCCGACATGAAGTTCTGGATCGAGTTGATCTGATGGTCGATAAAGTGCTTTACGCCATTAACATCGCGGGTAAAGCCCCTGACGCGGTAATCAATGGTGACGATATCCGATTCCAACTGGTGGATGAGATAGTTAAGCGCTTTCAGCGGGGAGATAACGCCGCAGGTCGACACTTCAATATCGGCGCGGAAGGTACAGAGTCCGCCCTCTGGATGGCTTTCCGGATAGGTATGCACGCAAATATGACTTTTATCCAGATGGGCGACCACCGAGTTGGGCAACGGCCCCGGATGTTCGGAATTGTCGACGTCACGGGGATCTATCGGCTCTTCACTGACCAGAATGGTTACGCTGGCGCCCTGCGGCTCATAGTCCTGACGGGCGATATTCAGAATATTGGCGCCGATGATCGAGCAGGTTTCACTCAGGATCTCGGTCAGCCGGTTGGCGTTATACTGTTCATCAATATAGGCGATGTAACCGTCACGCTCATCGGCCGTTCTGGTGTAACAGATATCGTAGATACAAAAACTCAGGCTTTTGGTCAGATTATTAAAGCCGTGCAGTTTCAGCTTGTGCAATTTAAGTCACCCCCTTATGTATGCGGAATCAAAATGCGATAGCGCATTCAGTAAATATTGCGGCAGCGCGAAGCTACCCATGTGAACGGCCGGATTGTAATAACGGCACTCAATACCCGAGGCATTAAAACGTTGTTGCAACGTCTCGGTGGTTATCCGGCGCAGCGACGGCGCGTTGCTGGCCCAGGCAAAGGTCATTATACCGCCGTAATAAGTGGGGATCGCCGCCTGGTAGAATGTGACGTCGCTAAAGTAGCGGCCGAGCTTTTTGTGGCTGTTGACGGCCTCATCCTGTTGCAGAAAGCACACCCCGTTCTGCGCAACGAAGACGCCGTCTTCGTTCAGACAGCGGGCGCACCCCTGGTAAAAATCAGAGGTGAACAGGCTTTCGCCCGGCCCGATGGGATCGGTGCTGTCGGAAATGATGACGTCGAATTTTTCCGTACAGCGATTAACGAACTTCACCCCGTCGTCAATCACCAGATTGAAACGCGGGTCGTCATAGGCGCCGGCGCTATGGTGGGGCAAATACCGTCGGCAGAACTCCACCACGCCGGCGTCAATTTCCACCATAGTGATATGCTCAACGCCGGCGTGTCGGCTGACTTCGCGCAGTATGCCGCCGTCGCCGCCGCCGATGATCAGCACGCGTTTGGCGTTGCCGTGCGACAGCAGTGGAATATGGGCCAGCATTTCGTGGTAGATGAATTCGTCGCGCTCGGTGGTCTGGACCACGCCGTCCAGCGCCATGACGCGGCCTAAGGCGGCGTTTTCAAAGATGATCAGATCCTGATGGTCGGTCTTTTCGTGGTATAGCACCCGCTCGATGGCAAAGTACTGACCGAAGTTGGCATGCAGGGTTTCATACCAAATTTCTTTCTGGGACATGTTAGGGCTTCCTCCGCGATAACAGCCATGAAAATTGGCGCGCCATGATAGCGAACTCTCGCGGCGCTTGCACGGTCAAATTTCATTCAGTGCGCGGGAGGAGGGGAATTACGGCGCGTAGGCAAGTAAACCGAGTGAGTTCCGGGCCAGCGCCTGACATTTTTTGGCCGTGGGGATGGCGATTTTACTCAGGTCCCGATAGCTGTCCTCCCCCAGTACGGTCATATTGAACGCGCCGTAATTGCTGAGATCCCAACGATTTTGCCGGGCGAAAGCCAGCAGCGTCTGACGAATCTGCTCATTGGGAAGGTCCTGATAACCGCAGTTGTTTTTCAGATAAACGAAAACCGCGGTTAAATCGGCGAGATCTTCCGCTTCAAATTCATTCAAAGCCTTGCTGGCGGAGGAGAAGCTCATCAGGCTCAGCAGTAACAGCGCCAGCGCAGAGTTTTTCATGGTTAAATTCATTCCGGTTATCGTCAGGAGACGTTATCACAATTGTAGATCACCTGACCAAATTTTCTTGTTGCGTTGGTTTTGCCGGGCAGGGCGGTCAAGCGCGGAGGTTAGGTTAATAAATATCTGATATTCGGATGATAGATTTATTCCAGCCCGGAATATAATGCATAGCGGAGAGCGTGATTAGGGTGGCGGGCGTTTTTATTTACCGACGATACCGAATAAACGCGGCGAATTTCCGGCTTAATACGGTGCTGAAAAATAAACCATGACAGATGTAACCGATGTACTGACGATTAATAACCTAACCTGCCGTTATCCGCCGCGTAAAGAAAGGGAGGGGTCGGCGTTGCAAAACCTTTCCCTAACGGTTCGGCAGCGGGAAATTGTTTGCCTGCTCGGCGCCAGCGGCTGCGGCAAGACCACGCTGCTCAAAGCGGTGGCGGGGTTGCTCCCGGTGGATTGCGGGTCGATTGTGGTTGCCGGCCAGACGATGAGCGACGGCGAGCGGACCGTCGCGCCGGCGTTGCGTCAGGTTGGGCTGGTTTTTCAGGGTTGCGCGTTATTTCCGCATCTGACGGTGGCGCAAAATATTGCCTTTGGTCTGAACGGTCAGTCTCGGGAAGCGATAGCCCGCGGCGTTGAAGAGATGGCGGCGCTGTTGCATCTGGCCGGGCTGGAGGACTGCTATCCGCACCAGATCTCCCGTGAGCGGCAGCAGCGGGCGGCCATCGCCCGGGCGATGGCCCGCAAGCCGAGCGTACTGCTGCTTGATGAACCTTTCTCCAATATGGATAGCCAGGTGCGCGATACGCTGATTAACGAGCTGCGCCTCCTCCTTAAACGGCAGCAGGTCGCCACCGTCCTGGTGACTCACAGTAAGGAAGAGGCCTTTGCCTTTGCCGATCGGCTGGCGGTAATGGACCACGGGACCATTGTGCAGGAGGGCTATGCGGCAACGCTTTATCAGCAGCCCGGCAGCCGTTTGGTCGCGGACTATCTGGGCAGCGGCAACTATCTGCCGGTTAACATCCTCAGCGATCATCAGTGGCGGAGTCTCTTTGGCGATCATCACGCCGCGCACCCGCATGGGCAGCCTATCGGCTCTCTCTGCGACTGGCTGGTTCGTCCGCATGATATTGCGCTGGCGCTCGATCCCAAAGGCGAGGCGGAGGTTGTGGATCGGCTGTTTATGGGCACCTTGAACCATTATCGCATCAGGCTGGACGACCATATCATCCAGGTACAGAGCAGTACCTGGTTTGAGGCGGGGCAAGCGGTCAGGTTAAGTATAAAAACCGAACAACCGCTTCTGTTTCCCCGTTTATAGCCGCACCCAGGCGTTATAACCCGGCTGGTTTGGGGATTTCGAGGTATTCGCCGTTGATGGCGCGTTTGTAATAGGCGCCGTTTTTCACATAGAAGCGTTCGCCGTTCATATCCAGTACGGTCATGCCTCCCTGGGTCGTGGCGGAGGCCGCAATGGGCTTTACGCAAATTTATGCCGTGATAACGCAATCCTGCATATTCATTAGCAATTGGCGGCATCATGGCCGTGGCCGACAGGGATGGGGCTGGCCCGCGCTTTCTGCTATACTGCGCGCCCTTAGGCGCTATCCGTCTGCACTGGCGTACCGTCGATAAGCATCATCCGCATGCTATTGATGGTGCTGAAATACCTTTATTCAAAGAGTTATGAGTATGATGAAGCATATCGTGGAAGTCATGATTTCCGAACGGGAGGTCAAGGCGCGGGTTACCGAACTGGGCCGTCAAATCAGTGAACACTACCGTGACAGCGGCAGCGATATGGTGTTGGTCGGCTTATTGCGCGGCTCGTTTATTTTTATGGCCGATTTGTGCCGGGCGATTGATGTTTCACACGAAGTCGATTTCATGACGGCCTCCAGCTATGGCAGCGGTATGAGCACCACCCGCGACGTGAAGATCCTCAAAGATCTGGATGAGGATATCCGCGGCAAAGATGTGCTGATTGTCGAAGATATCATCGACTCGGGCAATACGCTGAGCAGAGTGAGTGAGATCCTGCAACTGCGCTCCCCGAAGTCGCTGGCAATCTGTACCTTGCTGGACAAGCCGCAGCGTCGCGAAGTGGACGTTAACGTCGAGTGGGTGGGATTCTCCATACCCGATGAGTTCGTGGTCGGCTATGGCATTGACTACGCGCAGCATTATCGGCATTTACCCTACGTCGGCAGGGTTATCCCTCAGGATTAAGGCCGCGCGCGCAACGCCATGGTAAATCGACGCCCGATGTCAGGGCGTCGGCATCGGTCAGGACAGGGAGGACATCGCCCGACGATAGCGCTGTTCCAGCGTCTCCCGGTTGGTGGCGGTCACTTCCAGATTGCGCAGCCGTCCATCCTGAATACCGTAAACCCATCCGTGGATGGTCACTTTCTGGCCGCGTTTCCACGCCGACTGCATGACGGTGGAGTGGCCGAGATTATACACCTGCTCAACCACGTTGATTTCGCACAGGGCATTCAAGCGCTGTTCGGGAGGCAATTCTCCCAGCAGCGAACTATGCTTGTACCACAGATCGCGGATGTGCAGCAGCCAGTTGTTGATCAAGCCCAGTTCGGGGTTTTCCACCGCCGCCTGGACGCCGCCGCAGCCGTAATGGCCGCAAATGATGATATGTTCGACCTCCAGCACCTCGACGGCGTATTGCACCACGGAAAGGCAATTCAGGTCGGTATGAATCACCAGATTGGCAACGTTGCGGTGCACGAACAGTTCGCCCGGTTCGAGGCTGGTGAGGCTCTCCGCCGGCACGCGGCTGTCCGAGCAGCCAATCCATAAAAAACGGGGGCGTTGCGCCTGCGCCAGTCGTTCAAAATAACCCGGATCTTCTTCCACCATGGTTTCTGACCAGCGTTGGTTATTGGCGATAAGCGTTTCGATTTCTTTCATGAAAGTAAATGACCTGTAACAAACAAGGGGCGGTGAGAGGTAATATAGGACAACAATCGTCGTTTGAAAACGATAGTTTAGGAATTGAAACTGTAGAACTTACTGATAATAGGGCAACGCATTTTTTATGACATATGCACTGGAACTGGCGCAACTGACCAAGACCTACCCGGGGGGCGTCAAGGCGCTGCGTGGCATCGATCTGCGCGTTGAAGCGGGTGATTTTTACGCGCTGCTGGGGCCGAACGGCGCCGGCAAGTCCACCACCATCGGCATCATCAGCTCACTGGTCAATAAAACCGCCGGAAAGGTTCAGGTATTCGGTTACGATCTCGATCGCGATGTGGTCAACGCCAAGCGTCAACTGGGGCTGGTGCCGCAGGAATTCAACTTTAATCCGTTTGAAACCGTGCTGCAGATTGTGGTCAATCAGGCGGGTTATTACGGCGTAAAACGTCAGGACGCCCAGCAGAGGGCGGAAAAATATCTGCGGCTGCTGGATTTATGGGGAAAACGCAACGAGCGGGCGCGCATGTTATCCGGTGGAATGAAGCGTCGTCTGATGATTGCCCGCGCGTTGATGCATGAGCCTAAATTACTGATCCTTGATGAACCCACCGCCGGGGTGGATATCGAACTGCGCCGCTCCATGTGGGGATTTCTGAAAGAACTCAACGCGCAGGGCACGACCATCATTCTGACCACCCACTATCTGGAAGAGGCGGAAATGCTGTGCCGCAACATCGGCATTATCCAGCATGGCCAACTGGTGGAAAATACCTCCATGAAGCACCTGCTTTCCAAACTCAAGTCGGAAAACTTTATTTTCGATCTGGCGGCGAAGAGTCCGTTGCCGAAGCTTGAGGGATATCAGTATCGCCTGGTGGATACCTCAACCCTGGAAGTGCAGGTTATGCGCGAACAGGGGCTGAACGGGGTGTTCAGCCAGTTGAGCGCGCAGGGCGTTCAGGTATTGAGCATGCGCAATAAAGCCAACCGGCTGGAAGAGCTGTTTGTCACCCTGGTGAACGGCAACGGAGGGAAAGCATGATGCGGTTATATTGGGTGGCGTTGAAGAGTATCTGGTACAAAGAGGTGCATCGCTTCGGCCGCATCTGGATCCAGACGCTGGTCCCCCCCGTCATCACCATGACGCTCTATTTTATTATCTTCGGTAATCTGATCGGTTCCCGCATCGGAGAGATGCACGGGTTTGATTACATGCAGTTTATCGTTCCCGGACTGATTATGATGTCGGTGATCACCAATGCCTACGCCAACGTGGCCTCTTCCTTCTTCAGCGCCAAGTTTCAGCGCAATATCGAAGAGCTGCTGGTGGCGCCGGTGCCTACGCACGTGGTGATAGCGGGTTATGTCGGCGGCGGCGTGACGCGCGGCATTTGCGTCGGCGTACTGGTGACGGCGGTATCGCTGTTTTTCGTGCCATTGCATATCCACGCCTGGTGGGTGATTGTCTTGACGCTGGTGCTGACGGCGGTACTGTTCTCGCTGGCGGGGCTGCTGAACGCGGTGTTCGCCAAAAGCTTTGACGATATCAGCCTGATCCCGACGTTTGTGCTGACGCCGTTGACTTATCTCGGCGGGGTATTCTATTCGCTGACGCTGCTGCCGCCGTTCTGGCAGGCGGTATCGAAGCTGAATCCGGTGGTTTATATGATCAGCGGTTTTCGCTACGGTTTTCTGGGGATCCAGGACGTGCCGCTGGCCTTTACCATGGCGGTGCTGCTCGCCTTTATCGCGGTGTTTTACCTGTTGGCATGGTGGCTGATTGAACGCGGGCGCGGACTGCGCAGCTGAGCCGCGGATGTAAAGCAAAGGCGGTGTCGCCACCGCCTTGTCATATCACGCCACCTGTACCGGTATCGCCTTGGCCTGGCGCTGTAGCTGGTTGTCGCCGGAGAAGTAGGCCACCCTGGGGTGATGTTCCCGCGCCTGCTCGTCGGACATCTGCACATAAGAACAAATGATCAGCTTGTCGCCGACGCAGGCGCAGCGCGCGGCGGCGCCGTTTACCGAAATAATCCGCGAACCGCGTTCTCCGGCAATGGCATAGGTTGAGAACCGCTGGCCGTTATCCACGTTGTAGATATCGATGGCTTCGTATTCCAGTATGCCCGCCGCATCCATAAAATCCTGATCGATGGCGCAAGAGCCTTCGTAGTGCAAATCAGCCTGGGTTACCTTTACCCGATGCAGTTTGCCTTGCAGCATGTTACGTATCATTGTTCATCACCTCGACTTATACCCTTCATCTTTCAAGCTGCATCTGTGTTGGCTTCCTTCTCTCACCCCAGTCACTTACTGGCGTAAGCTCCTGGGGATTCGTTCAGTCGCCGCCTTGATGCAACTCGAAATCTATTGGGTTTATACGGTCAGATCGACCTGCTGATTATCAATTAATCGCGCTTTACCCAGCCAGGCGGCCATTAAAACCACCGCGCGGGTGCTGGCCGGCGTCAGTGGCTGCAGTGTATCAGCATCGCGGATAAACAGCTCGTCAGGGGTAAAACCTGCCTGTTGCAGCGCCGTTTCCGCCTGGGCGAGCAAGGCATCTATCCGGCGATCGCCGGCCGCCATTTTTTGCGCCACGGTCGCCATGATCTGGTTCAAGCGCGGGGCGATCTGGCGCTGCTCGGCGCTGAGGCGGCCGTTGCGCGAGCTGAGGGCCAGCCCGTCTTTGGCGCGCACCGTCGGCATGCCTATAATGCTGATGTCATAGCCCATATCGCTCACCAGCCGGCGGATCAGCGCCAACTGCTGATAATCTTTTTCGCCAAAGCAGGCCACATCGGGTTGCACCAGGTTAAACAGTTTGCTGACGATGGTGGCGACGCCCCGAAAATGACCGGGACGGCTGGCGCCTTCCAAAATAGCGGAAAGACCGGGAACCTCGACGAAAGTCTGCTCTTCCAGCCCGTTCGGGTAGATCACCTCCGCACCGGGCGCGAAAACCAGATCGACGCCGCGGCGGGTCAGCTTCTCGCAGTCCTCCTGCAAGGTGCGCGGGTAGCTGGCCAAATCATCCGGCCGTTCAAACTGCATCGGGTTGACAAAAATACTCACCACCACCATGTCAGCGCGTTCTCTGGCCTCATCAACCAGTTTCAGGTGCCCGTCGTGCAGGTTGCCCATGGTAGGCACCAGGGCGATGCGTTTCCCCTCCTGGCGCCAGCGGCGGATTTCACGGCGCAGCAGCAGAGGGGTTTCAATAATCAGCACTCCTATTACTCCTTAATGCGTAACAAACGCAGCCGATCTTAATGGAAAGAGTGTTCTTCGGCCGGATAAATGCCCTGTTCGACTTCCTGGACGTAAAGACGCGCCGCGGCGCGAATGTCGCCGCTCTGCGCCAGAAAGTTCCTGGCAAACTTCGGCGTTTTTTCGCCGGTGATGCCAAACGCATCATGCATTACCAGAATTTGTCCGTCGGTGACGTTGCCCGCGCCGATGCCGATGACGGGAATGGCGAGCGCGTCGGTGATGCGCTTCGCCAGCGCCACCGGCACGCACTCCAGCACCAGCAGCTGCGCGCCGGCCTGCTCTATGGCGCGCGCATCGTCAAGCAGTTGGTTGGCGGCGGCCTCGTCCCGGCCCTGGATCTTATAACCGCCGAAGATATTGACGGACTGCGGCGTCAGGCCTAAATGCCCGCAAACGGGCACGGCGCGTTCGGTCAGCATCCGTACGGTGGGGACCAGCCAGCTTCCGCCCTCCAGCTTCACCATATTGGCGCCGGCGCGCATCAGCTCCGCCGCCTGGTCGAACGCCTGTTCCGGCGTGGCGTAGCTCATAAACGGCATATCGGAGAGCAGCAAGGCCAGAGGCGCGCCGCGGCGCACGCAGCGGGTGTGGTAAACCATATCATCGATGGTGACGGGCAGGGTGGAGTCATGTCCTTGCAATGTCATTCCCAGCGAGTCGCCGACCAACATTATCCGGATACCCTGTTCAAAGAATAAACGGGCAAAGCTGGCGTCGTAAGCGGTAATTGAAGCAAACTTCCGCTGCTCTTGTTTCCATTGGCGTAGGTGGGAAAGGGTCGTTGGTTTCATGGCAGCATTCCTAAATCAATAGGGTAAAGATTAAAAAAAGTATTCTAATGGATGCCGTCAGAGAGCGATAGCGATCGCGCCTCCACTTTGACACATGGCGCTATCGGGAATCGGGCGTTTCATCCCAGAGAATCAATCCATTGCGATTCACGCTAAGCAGGCGATAAGAGAGGGACTCGCCGTCAGGAAAAATCAGTTCCGGGGCGATCTCGGCCAGTGGATACAACATAAATTCGCGGTTTTTCATATCGTAGTGGGGAACGGTCAGCCGCGGCGTGGCGATGACCTCGTCGCCGAACAGCAGAATATCCACATCCAGCGTGCGCGGCCCCCAGCGCTGCGCCTTGCGTACCCGTCCCTGTTCCCGTTCGATAGCCTGGGTATGATCCAGCAGTTGTTCGGCGCTCAGGTCGGTCGCCAGCTCCGCCACGGCGTTCAGATAGTCGGGTTGGTCCTGCGGGCCCAACGGACGGCTGCGGTAGAAAGAGGAACAGCGCGCCAGCCGGGTTTGCGGCAGGTTATCCAGCGCGCTCAGGGCGGCGTGAATCTGTTGTAGCGGCTGCGTCAGATTACTGCCCAGGGCCAGATAGACGCGCGTCATCAAGCTTTTTCCCGCGCGGCGGCCGGTTTGCGTGGGCGCCGCGGGCGGGAACGGCGGTGCGGCGTCGGGCCGTCGTCCAGCGAGCCCAGCATTGCCTGCTGACGCGGCGGCGGCGCAACCTGAAACTCTCCCCACCACTGGGCCAGGCGTAATAACTCCTGATGATTTTCGATTTCAGCGCGCAGGCAAAGCAGATCGTAGGCGGCGCGGAATTTGGGATGCTCCATCAGTTTATAGGCGCGTTTGCCCTGACGGCGCGACAGGCGTAACTGCAGCAGCCAGATGTCGCGCACTAACGAAGTAATACGTTTGGGGATCGCCAGCGAGCGGCATTGCTCGTCCAGAATATCATTCATCGCCAGAGCGAAGGCATCGAAATAGGCCAGGCCGCTTTCCTGAGTCAGCTTTTGCGCGTGCTCAATCAGCGGATACCACAACATGGCGGAGAACAGAAACGCCGGATTAACCCGCATATCATTTTGCAGACGCCGATCGGTGTTTTTCAGCACCTGCGCCACCATCCGCTCCAGCGTACTGTCGCCGGTTTCGGTAAATTGATTGCTGATTAACGGGAAAAGCGGTTGGAATAACTGATATTCGCACAGCATTTTATAGGTCGGGTAGCCGTAACCGGTCTGCAGCAGCTTCAACGATTCCTCAAACATCCGCGCCGCCGGGATATCGTGCAGCAGGGCGGCCAGGCGGGGAATCGGTTCGGCGGTTTCAGGGCTGATGGTCATATCCAGCTTGGCGGCGAAGCGCACGGCGCGCAGCATCCGCACCGGATCTTCACGGTAACGGGTTTCCGGATCGCCGATCATGCGAATAACGCCCTGGCGCAGATCGTTCAGGCCGTCGGTATAGTCCCGTACGGTGAAATCGGCAATGCTGTAATACAGGCTATTGATGGAGAAATCGCGCCGCTGGGCGTCTTCTTCAATGGAGCCGAAAATATTGTCGCGCAGCAGCATGCCGCTCTGGGCCTGCTGGGCGGAGTTCTTGACTTCCTGCTGTTCCTGATGCTGCTCATGGTGACCGCGGAACGTGGCGACCTCGATCACTTCCGGCCCGAACATGACGTGGGCCAGCCGGAAACGGCGCCCCACCAGACGGCAGTTGCGGAATAGCTTGCGTACCTGATCCGGCGTGGCGCTGGTGGTGATATCAAAATCCTTAGGCCTTTTGCCCAGCAGCAGGTCGCGCACTCCGCCGCCGACCAGATAAGCCTCATAGCCCGCTTTGTTCAGGCGATAAAGTACTTTCAGCGCGTTCTCGCTGATCTCTCGGCGTGAAATATTGTGCTGGTCGCGCGGGATAACCGTCAGATGCTGACGCGGCTCCTCGGCTTTGAGCACTTCGTTCTCACGATTCAGTACCTTACGGCAAAAATTAGCGACTCGGGTAAAGATAATACACCTCGATAGTGATGAATAATAAAATCGTCATAAAAAAATAGCGGCTAATCATAGCTCACCGGGCCGGGTTTGAGAATGCCGATGTGAGCTCAGGCCGGTTTTTGCCGTTTGCACCGGGATGCGGGAGAGCGTCCAATGGGCGACGGACCATGCAAGCAGCGCCGGGAGCGTCAGATCTTGCCAGCTTTCCGGCAATGGTTGATGCAGAAACCGCAAGGCGGCTATCAATACCGGGCGCGGGTCGCCGTTTGGCAGCGCTGGGGCATGGTTTTGTTTGGAGAGTTTATCCCCGTTGTCATTCAGCACCAGCGGCAGATGGATATAGGAAGGCTGCTGATAACCCAACTGGCGGTATAGCGAGATCTGCCGCACGGTAGGCGCTATCAGATCGGCGCCGCGGACGATCTCCGTGACGCGCTGCGCGTGGTCGTCGACCACCACGGCCAGATTATAGGCGAAAAGCCCGTCGCGACGATGAATAATAAAGTCTTCGCCCGCGAATGCCGGATCGGCGAAAACGTCTCCGCGCAGCCCGTCGTAAAAGTGGCATACCGGCGCGGTTTGTCGCAGGCGTATCGCGGCATTTTTTGCGGGTAAGCCGCGCTCCCGGCAGCGGCCGTCATAATGCCCGCCTGATTGCTGGATCCGGCGGCGGGTACAGGTGCAGTGGTAGCTTAATCCCCGTTGCGCCAGCCAGCGGAGCGCCTCTTGATAAAGCGCGTAGCGCTGTGACTGATAGACGACTTCGCCGTCCCAATACAGACCGTAATGTTCTAACTGGGAGAGAATGCGGGCGGCCGCGCCGGGGATTTCACGGGGAGGATCGAGATCTTCAATACGAACCAGCCAGCGCCCGTGCTGAGCGCGAGCCTGGAGATAACTGCCGAGAGCGGCAATCAATGAACCAAAGTGCAGGTCGCCGGATGGAGAAGGGGCAAAACGACCGGTGTAGTAATCTGTTTGGCACATAAAAGTAATATAACGCCGTCATAGCTTTTATCTTGCGGGCTGCAAGGATAAAACAGCGGCGAACGTTCTGTTTCGAGCGCTCAGACGGACTCCCGCGAAACCTGGCCCTGGGTGCGAAAAGCATACCCGCGGGGCCAGGCTTTAGGGCTAACGATTATCCTGCCATCTGCTTTTCGCGTATTTCCGCCAGCGTTTTGCAGTCAATACACAGATCGGCCGTCGGACGGGCTTCCAAACGGCGGATGCCAATCTCCACGCCGCAGGATTCGCAGTAACCGAAGTCTTCATCTTCGATTTTTTGCAGCGTTTTGGCGATCTTCTTGATCAGCTTCCGTTCGCGATCGCGGTTGCGCAGTTCGAGGCTGAACTCTTCCTCTTGAGCCGCACGATCCACCGGATCGGGAAAATTGGCAGCTTCATCTCGCATATGCGATACAGTACGATCCACTTCATCCCTGAGTTGGTTGCGCCATGCTTCAAGAATACGCTTGAAATGAGCCAGCTGAGCGTTGTTCATATACTCTTCGCCCGGCTTCTCCTGGTACGGCTCTACTCCGGCAATTGCGAGAATGCTCAGAGAAGATGTCTTACGGTTTTGCCCTTCTTGCATGTTGCTTCTCCTACATAACACGACACGCACTATACCCTTTTTACTTGAAGTCACAGCCTGGCTGCAACGCCAATTACCTTGGGTATATCGATCCCCTAAGGGGGAAAAACAGGCCGCTATAAATAGCAGATGAAGATGGGGTTGGCAATGGTTCCTGACACCGGCCTGATAAAGTGTGAGGAACAGCGTATTATCATCGGATGATAAACAAGGTGTTAGCGTGTTGTGGCCGTAGGCACTTTGTTTAATCATTTACTGCATTAATCAATAACGGCAACTGATACGTAAGCTTGATACTGTCAGGGGTTAATGTGGAGCCATAACATAGAATTTCAACCCCCTGTCGTTGTGCGGTCGTCAATAATTCGACGTAACGCGGATCGATATGCCGGGCAGGAGAGACCCGTTTGATCCCCGAGTGAAGTACGGCGAAAAACAGCACTGCCCGTTCGCCGTTAGCGACCACCTGTTGCAGTTCGCGCAGGTGCTTTTGCCCCCTGAGGGTTACCGCATCGGGGAAATACCCGCATCCATGTTGCAACAATGTGACAGATTTCACCTCAATATAGCAGTTAATCCTGTCCGGCGCCTGTAACAGCAGATCGATACGGCTGTTTTCCGCGCCGTACTTCACTTCGCTTTTGCAAGAGGTATAACCCGCCAACGCGTCTACCCGATCTTCCAGCAGGGCCTCGTGCAATAACGTATTGGCGCGCAGCGTGTTGACGCAAATCCAGTCATTCTGTTGCGTCTCGGTCAATTCCCAAGTGTGCGGGTATTTGCGTTTGGGGTTATCGGAGGTGGAGTACCAGACGGTATCGCCGGGGGTGGCGCAGCCCGTCATGGCGCCGGTATTGGCGCAATGAAGAGTGAGTAATTCTCCCTCCGGGGTCGCCACATCGGCCAGAAAACGTTTGTAGCGTTTAATTAATCGAGCCGGCCGTAAGCGGGGCGTGTATTGCATCCGTATCCTATTTTGGTTGGGTCAGCGGCCAGCTTGCCAGCGTCTGATAGCGGGTTTTGCCATTTTCAAACAGCGATTGATAGAGTGAAAAATGGCGCACGGGTAGCGCCCAGCTGAAATCGGCGGGCGGCAGAGCAACGGCTTTGGTGGCGCCGCGCAGCAGGGTGATATGGGGGTGGAAAGGTTGCGCGCTCTGATAGCAGCCGTTACGGGCCGCCTGTGAGCGCAATAAATCAGCCAACTGCAATAACCCGCGCGGCGCCTGCCGGCACCCCATCCACACCGCGCCGGAACTTATCCACTGGCCCGCGTCGTTCAGCGTCACGGTAAATTCCGGCTGGCGGATGCGTCCCGCCAGCGCGCGCAGAACCTGCTCTTTGGGTTCGCTGACCTCACCAAGAAAGGCCAGCGTCAGATGGTGACTGGCGGCGGCGACCGGGCGACCGGCCTCCGGCGCGAAGCGTGCGGCGCGCCAGCGGATAATCTCCTGCCGGGTATCTTCCGGTAGCGATAAGGCAAAAAACAGGCGGCGGGTAGGGTGCATGTCGATCTCTTAAGTTCTGATTCCATCCGATGCTACAATGCCTGCCGCTGAAAGTTAACCGTTATGGAGATTTCTGTGATTTTACCGCCCGTCAGTGCCGTGCTTAATGAAGTGATAAACGCGCTGCACGCCTCGCCTCAGGTTTTATTGCATGCGCCGACCGGGGCGGGGAAATCGACCTGGCTGCCGTTGCAACTGCTCCGTCAGGGCAATCTGGACGGCAAGATAATCATGCTGGAGCCGCGGCGGCTGGCGGCGAAGAGCGTCGCCTGGCGTCTGGCGCAGCAGTTGGGCGAGGAGCCGGGGCAAACGGTGGGCTATCGGATGCGCGCGGAAAGCCGCGTCAGCGCCGCTACCCGCCTGGAAGTGGTCACCGAAGGGATGCTGACGCGACGGCTGCAACAGGATGCCGAGCTGAACGGCGTGGCGCTGGTGATTCTGGATGAGTTTCACGAGCGCAGCCTGCAGGCCGATCTGGCGCTGGCGCTGCTGCTGGATGTGCAGCAGGGTCTGCGTGACGATTTAAAGCTGCTGATCATGTCCGCCACGCTGGATAACGCCCGGCTGGCGGCGCTGCTTCCTGATGCGGCGGTAGTGGTCTCTGAAGGGCGCAGTTATCCGGTGGAACGCCACTATTATCCGTTAAATGGTCACGAACGGTTGGAAGAGGGCGTGGCCCGTCAGGTCAGACGGCTACTGACCGAACAGCGAGGATCGCTGCTGCTGTTTTTGCCCGGCGTGGCGGAAATCAAACGGGTGCAGGCCTTGCTGGCGGGCAGTGTGACGGACGACGTGGATCTGTGCCCTTTATATGGCGCGCTGACCCTGGAGGAGCAGCAGAAAGCGATTCTGCCGGCGCCGAACGGGCGCCGCAAGGTGGTGCTGTCGACCAATATCGCCGAAACCAGTCTGACCATTGAAGGGATCCGGCTGGTGGTGGATTGCGGGCTGGAACGGGTCGCGCGCTTTGACGTCAAAAGCGGTTTAACCAGACTGATCACCCAGCGCATCAGCCAGGCATCGATGGTGCAGCGCGCCGGACGCGCCGGCAGGCTGAGCGCCGGCATCTGCTGGCACCTGTGTTCCCGTGAACAGGCGCAGCGCGCCGCCGCGCAAAGCGATGCCGAGATACTTAACGGCGATCTCGGCAGCCTGTGGCTGGATCTGCTGCAATGGGGATGCCGCGCCGCCGACCAGTTGGTCTGGCTGGATGCGCCGCCGCCGCCCGCGCTGCAGACGGCGCGTCAGCTGCTGCGTCAACTGGGGATCGCCGACCGGGATGACCGGCTGACGCCCGCCGGGCGAAAAATGGCCTCGCTGGGGTGCGATCCGCGGCTGGCGGCGATGCTGACGGCCGCGGAGCAGCAGGGCAACGATGCGCTGGCGACGGCGGGCTGCCTGGCGGCGATGCTGGAAGAGCCGCCGCGCGGCGGTTCGCTCAATCTGCTCGACTGGCTGCACCGTCCTCAGCCGCACTGGCTGCGGCGCTCGCGACAGCTTACGCGCCGTTTGTCGGCGGAGCCGGGCCGTATTGATGCGGGTTGGGCCGCCTGGCTGCTGGCGCAGGGCTTCGCCGATCGCATCGCCCGGCGGCGCGCTCAGGACGGCCGCTATCAGCTGGCGAACGGCAGCGGGGCGATGATGTCGCCGGACGAGGCGTTGTCCGGCACGGAGTGGCTGCTGGTTCCCACTTTATTGCACAACAGCCATAATGCGGATGCGCGCATCCTGCTGGCACTGCCGCTGGATATCGCGCGTCTGGAACAGCAGTTGCCCGGTCTGGTCGGCGAACATAACCGGGTGCAGTGGGACGAAGAAAAAGGTACGCTGCGCGCCAGCAAACGCCATCAGATAGGTTGTCTGACGCTGCGGCAGCGGCCGTTAAGCAAGCCCTCTGACGAGGAGCTACAGCAGGCCTTGCTGGCCTGGCTGCGCGAGCAGGGATTGTCCGGCCTGAACTGGGATGCGGCGGCGTTGCAGCTGCGCGCCCGGCTGCAGTGCGCCCGCCAGTGGCTGCCGGAAGTGAACTGGCCGCCGGTGGATGACGACACCCTGCTGGCGACGCTGGAGCGGTGGCTGCTGCCGTCCCTGTCGGGTGTGCGCGACCTGCGGGCACTGCGCCAGATTAACCTCGGCGAGGCGTTAACGCGTTTGCTGGACTGGCCTCTGCGCCAGCGGCTGGACAGCGCGCTGCCCACCCATTACACCGCGCCGGGCGGCAGCCGGCTGCCCATCGCCTATTATGAGGATAAGCCGCCGGTGCTGGCGGTGCGGATGCAGGAAATGTTTGGCGAGCGGCAAAGCCCGCTGCTGGCGGAAGGACGCGTCGCGCTGGTGCTGGAGCTGTTATCGCCGGCGCAGCGGCCGTTGCAGATTACGCGCGATCTGGCCGCATTCTGGCAGGGGGCGTACCCGGAGGTGCAAAAAGAGATGAAAGGGCGCTATCCCAAGCACCTCTGGCCGGACGATCCGGCGAATGCGCTCCCGACCCGGCGCACCCGAAAATATCAGAATCACTAATTTCAGACGTTTCCGCTTCCTTGCAAAGGGCGGTGGAAACAGAGTAGGCGGCTTGAGCGAACAGCGGGTGGCCGTTAATAACCAGACGGAGAAGCAACAGTAATGTCTCGGGATGACCGCGAACCTATCGGACGCAAAGGAAAAGCGTCGGGACGGAAACCTGCGCGCAAGCAGGCAGTTCGGCGCCGCAGGGATGACGACTATGATGATGATTATGAAGACGATTATGACGATTATCAGGACGATTATGACGACGATGGCTATGATGACGAGGGCGGGATGACGCGCAAATCGCGGAATAAACGACGGAGTTGGCTGGGGCTCTTCATCAAGCTGTTTCTGGTGTTTGCCGTATTGCTGGCGATCTATGGCGTCTATCTGGACAGCCAGATCCGCAGCCGCATTGAAGGAAAAGTGTGGCAACTCCCGGCCGCGGTGTACGGCCGCATGGTCAATCTTGAACCGGGGATGGCCTATAACCACAAAGAGATGGTCGGCCTGCTGGAAGGGATGCAGTATCGTCAGGTTACCCGCATTACCCGCCCCGGTGAATTCAGCGTGCGTGGCAACAGCATTGAAATACTGCGCCGCCCGTTTGATTTTCCCGATGGTAAAGAGGGGCAGATCCGCGCCCGCCTGACGTTCAATAACGATCGTCTGGCGCAGATCCAGAATCTGGATAACCAGCGCAATTTCGGCTTCTTTCGTCTCGATCCGAAACTGATCACCATGATGCAGTCGCCCAACGGCGAGCAGCGCCTGTTTGTGCCGCGTACCGGCTTTCCCGATCTGCTGGTGGATACGCTGATCGCCACGGAAGATCGTCATTTCTATGAGCATGACGGCATCAGCCTGTACTCGATCGGCCGCGCCTTCCTGGCCAACATCACCGCCGGTCGGGCGGTGCAGGGCGGCAGTACGCTGACGCAACAGCTGGTGAAAAACCTGTTCCTGACCAATGAGCGTTCCCTGTGGCGTAAAGCCAACGAAGCTTATATGGCGCTGATCATGGATTATCGCTATAGCAAGGATCGCATTCTGGAACTGTATCTCAACGAAGTGTACCTCGGTCAGAGCGGCAGCGATCAGATCCGCGGCTTCCCGCTGGCCAGCCTTTACTATTTCGGCCGTCCGGTGAATGAGCTGAGCCTCGATCAGCAGGCGCTGCTGGTGGGAATGGTGAAAGGCGCATCGCTGTATAACCCGTGGCGTAATCCTAAAATCACCCTGGAACGCCGTAATCTGGTGTTGCGCCTGCTGCAGAACCAGCAGGTGATTGACGTCGAACTGTATAACATGCTGAGCGCTCGTCCGCTGGGCGTACAGCCGAAAGGGGGCGTTATCAGTCCTCAGCCGGCGTTTATGCAACTGGTGCGGCAGGAATTGCAACAGCGGCTGGGGGATAAAGTCAGCGATCTCTCCGGGGTGAAGGTGTTCACCACCCTCGATCCGGTCTCGCAGGACGCCGCGGAAAAAGCGGTGGAGGAGGGGATCCCGGCGCTAAGGGCCGCGCGCGGCGTTAACGATCTGGAGGCGGCGATGGTGATCGTCGATCGCTTCAGCGGTGAAATTCGCGCCATGGTCGGGGGAGCGCAAACGCAATACGCCGGGTTCAACCGCGCCTTGCAGGCGCGTCGTCCGGTAGGTTCGCTGGCCAAACCGCCCACCTACCTGACGGCGCTGAGCCAGCCGGATACCTATCGGCTGAATACCTGGCTGGCGGATGAGCCGCTGTCGCTCAAGCAGCCCAACGGCCAACTGTGGCAGCCGAAAAACTACGATCGCCAGTTCCGAGGACGCGTGATGCTGGTTGACGCGCTGGCCAACTCGCTCAACGTGCCGACGGTGAACCTGGGGATGGCCGTGGGGCTGGATCAGGTCACCGCCACGCTGAAACGGCTGGGGGTTCCTGAAAACGTGATCTCGCCGTTGCCTTCGATGCTGCTGGGGGCGATCAGCCTGACGCCGATGGAAGTGGCGCAGGAATACCAGACTATCGCCGGCGGCGGCAACCGCGCGCCGTTGTCCTCGTTACGTTCGGTAATTGCCGAAGACGGCACGGTGTTGTTCCAGAGTTTCCCGCAGGCCGAGCGCGCGGTTCCCGCCCAGGCGGCCTACCTGACGCTTTACGGCATGCAGCAGGTGGTGGCGCGCGGCACTTCACGTTCGCTGGCGGTCAAGTTCCCGAACTATCATTTGGCCGCGAAGACCGGCACCACCAACGACCTGCGCGACAGCTGGTTCGCCGGGGTGGACGGCAAGGAAGTGGCGATAAGCTGGGTCGGGCGTGACAACAACGGGCCGGCGAAGCTGACCGGCGCGAACGGCGCTTTGACCATTTATCGCCGCTATTTGGAAAATCAGACGCCGCTGCCGCTGACGCTGACGCCGCCGGAAGGCATAACCACCATGACGGTGGATGCCGGCGGCAATTTCGTCTGCAACGGCAGCAGCGCCGGACGGGTTTTACCGGTATGGACGGATAATCCGCAGGCGCTGTGTCAGGCCAGCCAGCCGCAGCCGGCGCAGCAAAACGGCGAGGGCGTGGCGGACTGGATCAGGGAAATGTTCGGTCAATGATTTTTCTTCCCCTCCCCCGGTTCGCCGGGGGAGGGGCCGCTTGCCGGTAATGTTCCAGCGCTTTCGTTATTTATTCCCGGCGGTGTATATTCCTTGCGGAGCGCATTCCGTTACGCCTATCATGCAATCTTTGTGATAATTATTATCATTGGCTTTTAGCTTGATAACCATTAGCCGCCTTGATTCCAGGCTGGCGGTGAAATCCAAAACGTTATGCAAAACCAACATGCACTGCCCGATACCACCTTCAGGCTGGACGATGTCAGCTTTACTATTGCCGACCGCGCGCTGCTGCGCCCGCTGACCCTGACTTTTCCCGTGGGGAAAGTCTGCGGTCTGATCGGACACAACGGCTCCGGCAAATCCACCCTACTGAAAATTCTTGGCCGCCACCAGCCGGCCAGCGCCGGTTCGGTCTGGCTGGGCGAACGCTCCCTCGACCGCTGGGACAGTAAAGCCTTTGCCCGTCAGGTGGCCTACCTGCCGCAACAGCTGCCTGCGGCGGAAGGCATGACCGTGCGCGAACTGGTCGCCATCGGGCGCTATCCGTGGCACGGCGCCCTGGGGCGTTTCGGCGGCGCCGACCGGGAAAAGGTCGACGAGGCGATTAGGCTGGTAGGATTGAAATCCTTCGCCAACCGTCTGGTGGATAGCCTGTCCGGCGGGGAACGGCAGCGGGCCTGGCTGGCGATGACCGTGGCGCAGGACAGCCGTTGCCTGTTATTGGACGAGCCGACCTCGGCGCTGGACATCGCGCATCAGGTCGAGGTGCTGGCGTTGATCCAGCGGATGAGCCGGCAGCGGGGGTTGACGGTGATCGCCGTGTTGCACGACATCAATATGGCGGCGCGTTATTGCGATTATTTGGTGGCGCTGCGCGGCGGTGAAATGATTGCGCAAGGCGAGCCTCTGGCGCTGATGCAAGGTCCGGTGCTGGAAAATATTTATGGTATTCCCATGGGAATATTGCCTCATCCCGGCGGTGGCGCGCCGGTAAGTTTCGTTTGCTGACTATGTCTTATCCATTATCGTCCGGCCGCTGCGCCGATATCGGGCGCCGTCGCCTGCTGACCGCGCTGGCGCTTTCCCCGCTTCTCTATTCCGCCGCCGGCCGCGCCGCGGCCTATCCCGATCCGCGGCGTATCGTGGCGTTGGAGTGGCGGCAGGTTGAAATGCTGATGGCGTTGGGGATCGCGCCGATGGGCGTCGCGGATATCCATAATTACCGCCTGTGGGTGGCGGAACCTGAACTGCCGCCGGGGGTGATTGATGTCGGTTTTCGTACCGAACCGAATCTGGAACTGCTGGCCGAACTTCGCCCCTCGCTGATTCTGCATTCCGAAGGTTACGGCCCGTCGGCGGAGAAAATCGCCCGTATCGCGCCGGCCATGGGGTTCGGCTTTAACGATGGAACCGGCAAGCCGCTGGCGTTGGTAAAGCCCTCGCTGGAGAAGCTGGCGGATGCGCTGGGAATACCCGATGCGGCGAACCGGCATTTACGGCAGTTCTCCGAATTTATGCAGCAGGCAAAAACGCGTTTACAGCCTTATACCCGTCGCCCGCTGCTGCTGTTTACCCTGCTGGACCTGCGCCACGCGGTGGTGATCGGCAAAAACAGCCTGTTTCAGGAAGTGATGGATGAAGCCGGGATAGAAAACGCCTGGCGGGGCGAAACCAGTTTCTGGGGCAGTACGATTGTCGGCATTGAACGTCTGGCCGAGATTGAACACGCCCACGCCCTCTGCTTCGATCACGGCGACGACGCAGTTATGGCGCAACTGGCGGATAGCCCGCTGTGGCAGGCGATGTCGTTTGTGCGTCAGCGGCGCTTGCAGCGGATACCTCCGGCCTGGCTGTATGGCGCTACGCTGTCGGCCATGCGTTTCTGCCGCCTATTGGAACAGGCTCTGGAGGCGCGGCGTGACGTTAACTAAAAAACGCATGTCGCCCGTTCTGCCGATCGGTTTTTTGCTGGCGGCGGCGCTGGCGCTGGGCGCTTACAATTTGCAGCGTCAACTGCCCGCGGCGCTGTGGTGGCAGGGGGTATGGCAGCCCTCCGCCGAGGATATCCGCCAACTGCTGTTTCACTATAGCCTGCTGCCGCGCATGGCGCTGGCGCTGCTGGTGGGCGCCGGGCTGGGGCTGAGCGGGGTGCTGTTTCAACAGGTTTTGCGTAATCCGCTGGCGGAATCCTCGACGCTGGGGATCGCCACCGGGGCGCAGTTGGGCATTACGGCCGCCACGCTGGCGGCGCTGCCCGGCGGCGTGTTTATTCAGCAAATAGCGGCGATGATCGGCGCGTTGGCGGTTGGCGCGCTGGTGTTCGGCGTCGCCTGGGGAAGACGCCTATCGCCGGTTACGCTGATTCTGGCCGGGCTGGTGGTGAGCTTTTATTGCGGCGCGCTCAACCAATTGCTGGCGCTGTTTTACCACGACCAGCTACAGAATATGTTTCTGTGGAGCAGCGGGGTACTGAATCAGCAGGACTGGAGTAACGTGCGCTTTGTCTTTCCTCGTCTGCTGATCTGTTTCTGTCTGGCGTTACTGCTGCTGCGTCCGTTAACCCTGCTGGGGCTGGACGACGCCGTCGCCAGCAATCTGGGGCTGGGCATATCGCTGGCGCGGCTGGGCGCCCTCGGACTGGCTATTTTCCTCAGCGCGCAGTTGGTCAACGCGGCCGGGATTATCGGTTTTATCGGCCTTTTTGCTCCGCTGCTGGCCAAAATGCTGGGCGCCAGGCGTTTACTGCATCGACTGTGGCTGGCCCCGTTGCTCGGCGCCTTATTGCTGGGCGTGACCGATCAAATCGTCATCTGGCTGAGCGACGTATGGCGCGAGGTGCCGACCGGCGCGGCGACGGCGGTGATTGGCGCGCCGCTGCTGCTGTGGCTGCTGCCGCGTTTGCGCACCGGCGGGCAGCCTTCGATGATGGAACCGGGCGGATTACGGCAGACGGAACGGCGCCGGTGGGGATGGTGGATGCTGGCGGGCGGCGCGCTGTTGATCGTCGTGGCGTTAATCGCGCTGACGCTGGGGAAAAACGCGCAGGGCTGGCAGTGGAGCGGCGGCGATCAACTGACGCAGCTATTGCCGTGGCGCTGGCCGCGCGTCCTGGCGTCATTGGCCGCCGGGGTGATGCTGGCGGTGGCCGGCACGCTGATACAGAAACTGACCGGCAACCCGATGGGCAGCCCTGAAGTGCTGGGGATCAGCTCCGGCGCCTCCTTCGGCGTCATCATACTGCTGTTTTTCGTACCCGGCGACGCCTTTGCATGGCTGATCCCGGCCGGCAGCGCCGGCGCCGCGGCGGCGCTGCTGGCGATGGTGATGATTGCCGGGCGCGGCGGATTTTCCACCCAGCGCATGCTGCTGGCCGGTATCGCCCTGAGCATGGTGTTCGGCACGGTGATTACGCTGCTGTTGGCCAGCGGCGATCCGCGCGTGGCGAGCGTGCTCACCTGGCTGTCCGGGTCCACCTATAACGTGGAAGGGCCGGATGCGGTGCGATCCGTCGTTATCGCCGTATTGCTGCTGCTGATAGTCCCGCTGTGCCAGCGCTGGCTGCGTATTTTGCCGCTAGGCGCCGCCACCGCCCGTTCGCTTGGGGTGGCGGTTACTCCGGTGCGTCTGCTGGTGCTGTTATTGGCCTCGGTACTGACCGCCACGGCGACGTTAATCGTCGGGCCGATGAGCTTTGTGGGACTGATGGCGCCGCATCTGGCGCGCATGATGGGGTTCAGCCGCATCATGCCGCAGATCTGCGCTTCCGCGCTGCTTGGCGGGGGGCTGATGGTGTCGGCCGACTGGTGCGGGAGAATGTTGCTGTTCCCGAACCAGATTCCGGCAGGGCTGCTGGCGACCTTTATCGGCGCGCCCTATTTCGTTTATCTGCTGCGCCGGCAGGCCCGGTAAAGCCCCACGGGGTGGGGCTTTACGGGCTATTTATTACAGCCGTGCGAAAGAGCGGCGCGCGGCTTCTATCGTGCGTTCAATATCCTGCGGGCTGTGGGCCAGCGACATAAATCCGGCTTCAAACGCGGAGGGCGCCAGGTAGATCCCTTCCTCCAGCATCAGATGGAAGAAGCGTTTGAAACGCTCTACGTCGCTGGTCATCACCTCCTGATAGCAGGTGACGCGCTCGGCATCGGTGAAGAATAGCCCGAACATCCCGCCGGCCTGATTGACCACCAGCGGAATATTCTCCGCCTGCGCCGCCGCGGACAAACCCGCCGCCAGCTGTTCCGTCAGTGCGGTCAGTTTTTGATGCACGCCGGGTTTGGCGACTTCGCTCAGGCAGGCGAAACCCGCCGCCATGGCTATCGGGTTGCCGGACAGTGTTCCCGCCTGATAAACCGGCCCGGTGGGGGCCAGCGCCTGCATCACTTCGCGCCGGCCGCCAAAGGCGCCCACCGGCATGCCGCCGCCGATGATTTTCCCCAGACAGGTCAAATCCGGCGTCACCCCGTAGTGCGCCTGCGCGCCGGCCAGCGCGACGCGAAAACCGGTCATCACCTCGTCGATAATCAGCAGCGCGTCGAATTCGTCGCACAGCGCGCGCAGCCCCGGCAGAAAATCCGGCAGCGGCGGCACGCAGTTCATATTTCCGGCCACGGGTTCGACGATAACCGTGGCGATATCCTGCGGATATTGTTCAAAGGCGGCGCGTACGGAAGCCAGATCGTTATAGGTGCAGGTCAGGGTATGGCGGGCGAAATCCGCCGGTACGCCCGGCGAATTGGGCTGCCCCAGCGTCAGCGCGCCGGAACCGGCTTTCACCAGCAGGCAGTCGGCATGTCCGTGGTAACAGCCTTCGAATTTGATGATTTTGTCGCGTCCGGTAAATCCCCGCGCCAGACGGATGGCGCTCATGGTCGCTTCGGTGCCGGAGTTGACCATGCGCACCATGTCGATGGTCGGCACCAGCGAGGTCACCAGACGCGCCATGCGCACTTCCATTTCCGTCGGGGCGCCAAAGCTCAGCCCGCGCTCGGCGGCGTCAATCACCGCCTGACGAATGGCAGGATGGTTATGTCCCAGCACCATCGGCCCCCAGGAGCCGACGTAATCGATATAGGATTTGCCGTCGACATCGTAAAGATAGGCGCCGTCGGCCCGTTCGATAAACAGGGGAACGCCGCCCACGCCGTTAAACGCCCGAACCGGCGAGTTCACCCCGCCCGGAATAAGTTGCTGCGCCGCGGCGTACAGACTTTCTGATTTGTTCATTAAGCGGATCCTGACCTTGCGTGTAGCGTGGAAAATAGCGCCATTCTAATAAACTGGGCGCGGTTGTGAAATCGTTGTGCGGATTTCATATTTGAAAAGGTCAGCGCAGGGTACTGACGCAACGGGCGCGCTGGTTGCATAATGGCGCGATTAATTCGTCGATCGACGTCAAATCTTGAACGTTTTAACCTACTGCTGGATAATAGGCGTATGATTAGGGCGTATCATCTGATGGCCCTGAGTTGGGAGTAGAAAATATTATGAGCGACGATATAGCACTGCCGCTGCAATTTACCGATGCGGCGGCGAACAAGGTGAAGAACCTGATTGCCGATGAAGAAAATCCCGAGCTGAAGCTGCGGGTTTATATTACCGGGGGCGGCTGTAGCGGTTTCCAGTACGGCTTTACGTTTGACGATCAAATCAACGAAGGCGATATGACCATCGAGAAGGAGGGCGTGGCCCTGGTGGTCGACCCGATGAGCCTGCAATATCTGGTGGGCGGCTCGGTCGATTATACCGAAGGTCTGGAAGGTTCGCGTTTTATCGTCACCAACCCCAACGCCAAAACCACCTGCGGCTGCGGTTCCTCTTTCAGTATCTGATCGCCTGAAAAAAATCATAAGGCCCGCGCCGTCGCTCAGACCGCGCGGGTTTTTGCCTTCTGGCGTTACCTCGCCGCTTTGCGGGATTAACCGCTTAACCGCAATCGGACGGACCGGCGGCTAATCGCCGTTTTTCAATTCGGCCAACTGCCGGCAAATTTGCTGCGCCGCCAGTAATAAACGCGGCCCGCTGCGGTTAAACCAATCTTCATTGACCGCAATAACCGGCACGGATAACTGCGGCTGCCAGAATTGCCGCGTATTGGCGATGGCGGCGGGGGACGCGCTGATAATAATCACCTGCGGTTTGCGCGTCAGCACCTGTTCACGGCTGACCTGCGGCCACGGCGCCGGGCTGTCGCCGAAAATATTCCGCGCGCCGCACAGTGAGACAACCTGACTCTGCAAGGTGCCTTGCGCCGAGGTGAACAGCGGCTGGGAACCAAACTGGATAAAAACCCGCCGGGGCTTATTGCTGGCATAGCGCTGCCGCAACTGCGCGATTTGCCGGCGCAGGGCGGCGGCGCTCTGCCGCGCCTGTTCGGGATGCGCACTGTACGGCGCCAGGGTTATCAATGCGCCGGGAATATCGTCAAGGGTTTTGGGGTCCAGATAAACCACGGGAATGCCGAAATGGGTCAACTGTTCCAGCGGCCTCTGCGGGTTGCCTTCGCGCCAGGCCAGAATAAGATCGGGCTTTAACGCCAGGATCCGCTCAAGGTTAATGCCCTGCCAGGAAGCCACCTGCTCCAGCTTCCGCGCCTGCGGAGGATAGTCGGACCAACTGCTGACCGCCGCCAACTGTGCCCCCATCCCGGCGGCGTACGCCAGTTCGGTGGCGTGCGGCGCCAAGCTTATCACCCGCTGCGGCGTCGCGTGGGCCGCGACGGCCAGCGAAAGCAGCAGAAGCCCGATCAGGCGACGGAGGACGCGCATGGTTAGCGGCGCTCGGCCAACGCCTGCAACATGGTTTCCACCATGCGAGTGGATTGCTCGGCGGCAACCGTCAGAAACTCATCAAAGCTGAGGTGGGATTCCTGGTCGGCGACGTCGGAAATGGCGCGCACGATAACGAAAGGCACGGCGAACTGGTGGCAGACGTGGGCAATGGCCGTCGCCTCCATCTCTACCGCTATCGCCTGAGGAAAGGTGCGGCGGATGCGCGCCAGGGGTTCCGCGCCGTTGATAAACGCATCGCCGCTGACCACCAGGCCGCGCACCGCATGCAGCCGAAGAGTGGCAATGGCGTCCTGCGCCAGCGTAATCAACCCCTCGTCGGCGATAAACGCCGCTGGGCAGCCCGCCATCTGACCCGGTTCATAGCCAAAGGCGGTGACGTCGGCGTCGTGATAGCGCACCTCGTCGGAAATCACAATATCGCCGACTTTCAGCGTCGCGGCCAGCCCGCCGGCCGAGCCGGTGTTAATCACCACGTCCGGCCGGCAGTGCTCCAGCAATAACGTGGTTCCCAGCGCCGCGGAGACTTTACCGATACCGGACTTCAATAACGCGACGTCGACGCCGTTTAACCGGCCGCTGTAGATTTCGCAGCCGGCGCGTTGTATGGTCTGACGGTTTTCTATCCGATCGCGAAGCAGGGTAACTTCTTGTTCCATAGCTCCGATAATGCCGACTTTCATAGGGTTCCCCACAAATTTTGTGATAAATAGCATGAGTATAGCGTCGGCTAGTCTATCATGGCTTACGGGGTTAAATGGAGACGGTTATGCAGCGGCACTCAATGGAGGATCCTATGTCCGGTATCGATTTCGCCAAAAAGATGAGCTTTCAGCGTCCTCTTAGCCAGCCGATTAGCGCGGAGGATGACTATTCGATTGTGCGCCAGTTTGAAAGCGATCGCGGACGCATCATCAATTCGGCCGCCATTCGCCGCCTGCAGCAAAAAACCCAGGTTTTCCCGCTGGAACGTAACGCCGCGGTGCGTTCGCGCCTGACCCACTCCCTGGAAGTGCAGCAGGTGGGGCGGTATATCGCCAAAGATATCCTGGAGCGCCTGCGACGGGATAATCGTCTGGAGGAACTGGGACTGGCCCAGTGGCAAACCCCGTTCGAAAGCATGGTGGAAATGGCCTGCCTGATGCATGACATCGGCAATCCCCCCTTTGGTCATTTCGGCGAGTCGGCGATTAACAACTGGTTCGGGTCGTTACTGGACGTCGCCTATCAGGGCGAGGGCGATGGACGCCAGGATCGGTGCCGCGTTGAGGCGCTGCGCCTGCGCGACGATGGGCTGGACGAACTGCGCAGCCGCATCCGTCAGGATCTGAGCTACTTTGAAGGAAATGCGCAGGGCATTCGTCTGGTGCACACCCTGCTTAAGCTGAACCTGACCTACGGACAGGTCGGCTGCATCCTGAAATACACCCGGCCCGCCTACTGGCGCGGAGCCGTACCCGCGCAGTACGACTACCTGATGAAAAAACCCGGCTACTACCTGGCCGAGGAGGAGTTCGTCACCACGCTGCGCGACGCGTTATCGATGGGGGAGTTTCATCGCCATCCGCTTACCTACATTATGGAAGCGGCGGACGATATTTCTTACTGCATTGCCGATCTGGAAGATGCGGTAGAGAAAGATATCCTCACCGTCGAACAGTTATACGACCGTTTACATCAGAGCTGGGGCGAGGCGCTGCCGGGAGATCTATTCAGCAAGACCGTCGGCCGCGCTTTCGAAAACCAAAATCGTCATCCCTGGCGCAGCACCAGCGATCAATTCTTTATGAATATTCGCGTAAATACCGTGGCCAGACTGGTGCCGCATGCTTCGCAGCGCTTTATTGATAACCTGCCCGAAATCTATAGCGGAGCGTTTAATCAGGCGCTGCTGGAAGATGAAAGCGCGCAGAACCGGTTATTGAAAATATTTAAAAATGTCGCTTTGAAGCACGTATTCAATCATCACGAGGTTGAGCAACTGGAGCTTCAGGGCTACCGGGTTATCCGCGGGCTACTGGATATTTATAGTCCGCTGCTGGATATGACGTATCAGGACTTCAGCCGACTGGTAACAGAAGGGACGCATAAACGCTATCCTATCGAAACGCGCCTGTATCATAAATTATCCAGCAAACATTGCTTGGCGTATCGGGAAGCGGTGGAGAACCTGCAACGCTTATCTTCCGCCGAGCAGGAGATTCGCGAGTACTATTATCGCGCCCGGTTAATTCAGGATTACATTAGCGGTATGACCGATCTGTATGCCTATGATGAATACCGCCGGCTGATGGCCGCGGAATAATCACTTTTGTAAATAGCGACAATATTTTCTTACGCTTCATCATCTTCCATTGATGAACTTTGTTGGTTCATATTTATCTCACCCAGCACGACCTGTGCATAAAGGCCGTGAAACTTGCCCATTGTTACTATGAGATATATTCCCCATGAAAAGAAAATCATTAGTTCTAAGCGCGCTGACGTTAAGCCTGGCGATGGCGATGGGGCCGATCGGAGCGTATGCGGCAGAGACGGTTTCCTCCTCATCCTCACCGAGCGCACTTCCCAGCCTGGCGCCGATGCTGGAAAAGGTCATGCCTTCGGTCGTCAGTATCTATGTGGAAGGGCACACTAACGTTAGCAAAGAGAGCATCCCTCAGCAGCTACAGCCTTTCTTTGGCGAAGACTCGCCGTTCTGTCAGGACGGCTCGCCGTTTCAGCAATCTCCCATTTGTCAGGACGGGGAGAGCGACGGCGAGGGGCAGCCTTCCCGCCAGCAGGATTTTCAGGCGCTGGGCGCCGGGGTGGTCATCAATGCCGAAAAAGGCTACGTGGTCACCAATAACCATGTGGTGGATAACGCCGATAAAATTCAGGTGCGTCTCAACGACGGCCGTAAATATGACGCCAAAGTGATCGGTAAAGATCCCCGTTCCGACGTGGCGCTGGTGCAACTGCAAAATTTCAACAACCTGACGGCCATCCGCCTGGCCGATTCCGACCAGTTGCGCGTCGGCGATTACACCGTCGCCATCGGCAACCCGTACGGGCTGGGGGAGACGGCAACCTCCGGGATTATCTCGGCGCTGGGGCGCAGCGGATTGAATATTGAAAACTATGAAAACTTTATTCAGACCGACGCGGCCATCAACCGTGGAAACTCCGGCGGCGCGCTGGTTAACCTGAATGGCGAGCTGATCGGTTTAAATACCGCGATCCTGGCTCCTGACGGCGGCAATATCGGCATCGGTTTCGCCATTCCCAGTAATATGGTGAAAAGCCTGGTGGCGCAGATCGTCGAGTTCGGCGAGGTAAAACGCGGCGAGCTGGGCATTACCGGCACCGAACTGAATTCGGAACTGGCGCAGGCGATGAAGGTGGACGCGCAGCGCGGCGCTTTTGTCAGCCAGGTGCAGCCGAAATCGGCCGCGGCCGAGGCGGGCATTAAAGCCGGCGACGTGATTGTGACGCTGAACGGTAAAGCGATCGGCAGTTTTGCGGCATTGCGGGCGCAGGTGGGGTCGTTGCCGGTGGGCAGCAAGGTGTCGCTGGGGCTGCTGCGCGACGGCAAACCGCTAACGGTGAATGTGACATTGCGGCAAGGCAGTCAGGCGCAGGTGGCGTCCGGCAACCTCTATTCCGGTATCGAAGGCGCCGAATTAAGCAATATCCAGGTGGATGGCCAAAAGGGCGTCAAAGTCGATAACGTCAAAGCGGATTCCGCGGCGGCGCGCATTGGCTTGAAAAAGGATGACCTCATCCTTGGGGTGAACCAGCAGCCGATACGGAATCTTGGCGAACTGCGCAAGATCCTGGAAAGGAAGCCCGCGGTGCTGGCGCTGCATGTCCGTCGCGGTGACAGCAATATTTATCTGCTCTCCCAATAATCCCGTTCCGTCAAAGCCGGGTGGCGCGCACCCGGCTATCCCTCCACAGTTCCGCCCGAATTTTGTGAGATCTTCCACAGTTTCAACTCAATCCCCCGTTCTTTGTTCATTTGCACAATGTACGGCGCAGGACTCGCCGCTATGCTGGTGCAATTGTCAATGTTCCCGCTCAGAGGTAGAAATGGCGTCGTACCATCTTAATGCCAAAATGGCACAGGATATCGTCGCGCGGACCATGCAGATTATTGATAGCAATATCAACGTGATGGATGCCCGCGGTAAGATTATCGGCAGTGGCGATCAGGAGCGGTTGGGGGAATTGCATGAGGGCGCGCTGCTGGTGCTTTCGCAGGGAAGGGTGGTCGATATTGACGAGGCGGTGGCGCGCCATCTGCACGGCGTGCGTCCCGGCATCAACCTGCCGCTGCATATTGACGGTGAAATCGTCGGGGTGATCGGTCTGACCGGCAACCCCGGACAGTTGCGTCAGTACGGCGAACTGGTGTGCATGACGGCGGAAATGATGCTTGAGCAGGCGAGGCTGCTGCATATGCTGGCGCAGGATAGCCGTCTGCGCGAAGAGCTGGTGCTTAATCTGATTCGTACTGACGATCTCTCTCCCGCGCTGATGGAGTGGGCGCAGCGTTTGGGCATTGATGTTAATCAGCCGCGCGTCGTGGCCGTGGTTGAGGTTGATAGCGGACAGCTTGGCGTAGACAGCGCGATGGCGGAGCTACAGCAACTGCAGACGCTGCTGACCACGCCGGAGCGCAACAATCTGATCGCCATTGTTTCCCTGACGGAAATGGTGGTATTGAAGCCGGCGTTAAACAGCCACGGCCGCTGGGATGCGGAGGAGCATCGCCGCCGCGTGGATGGCCTGCTGTCGCGCATGACGGAGAGCAGCCGCCTGCGGGTGCGGCTGGCGCTGGGAAATTATTTTACCGGCCCCGGCAGCATTGCCCGCTCTTATCGCACCGCCCGCACCACCATGAGCGTCGGCAAGCAGCGGATGCCCGCGCAGCGCTGTTACTATTATCAGGATCTGATGCTGCCGGTATTGCTGGACAGCCTGCGCGGAGGCTGGCAGGCGAATGAACTGGTGCGTCCGTTGGCGAAGCTTAAGGCCATGGATGGTAACGGCCTGTTGCGTCGGACGCTGCATGCCTGGTTCCGCAATAATGTGCAGCCCGGAGCAACGGCAAAGTCGCTGTTTATCCATCGCAACACGCTGGAGTACCGTCTTAACCGCATCTCTGAGCTCACCGGACTGGATCTGGGGAATTTCGACGATCGTCTGCTGTTGTATGTCGCCCTGCAACTGGATGAGGAAAAATAGCTATTGCAACACGGCCGCAAAAATGTCGTTCCGGCGAATATCATTTACTTAGATTGAAAACTATTTCATATCGGTTAACAATATAACGCGATAGTATAAATTATCGCGAAACAGTATTTTTGCCACTTTCCCATATCCTCTATTGTCACTTTCGTGCCGTCGGTCTGATACCTGAGCGTACGCCGCGCCAATCAGTCGCATTCATCGTTATTTTTTGAATCTAACTGTCGGAAATGATAACGCATTAACCCGTTATCCTGGGCGCTATAGCGTTCCGGGCGGGAATAAATACTGTCAAATTTTAGGGAGTGATAATAATGTCAATACGTCGTCTGGGGCTATCTGTTGCTACGGCAGCGCTGTTGTTTTCCGGCGTTGCTTCCGCAGCGACCGAGCTATTGAACGTATCTTACGATCCGACCCGCGAACTGTATCAACAATATAACGCCGCTTTTATCAAGCATTGGAAAGAGACCGCGGGTGAAGATATCACCATCAAAAATTCCCACGGCGGCTCCGGCAAGCAGGCGCGTTCGGTGATTGACGGCCTGCAGGCCGATGTTGTGACGCTGGCGCTGGCCGGGGATATCGATGCGCTTAATCTGAATCAGCAAATTATCGATCCGAAGTGGCAGGCGCGCTTGCCCGACAATAGTACGCCTTATACCTCCACCATCGTTTTTCTGGTGAGAAAAGGCAATCCGAAGCAGATTAAAGACTGGAACGACCTGGTTAAACCGGGCGTCGAAGTAATTACGCCAAATCCGAAAACCTCCGGCGGCGCCCGCTGGAACTTCCTGGCCGCCTGGGCGTATGCCAAGGCTCAGCCCGGCGGTAACGATGAAACGGCGCTGAAGTTTGTCACCGATCTGTATCGCAATGCCCCAGTGCTGGATACCGGCGCGCGCGGCTCAACGATCAGCTTTGTGCAGCGCCAACTGGGCGATGTGCTGCTGGCCTGGGAAAACGAAGCCTACCTCTCTTTGAAAGAGCAGGGCGGCGATCAGCTGGAAATCGTTACTCCGTCGCTGTCTATTCTGGCCGAACCTCCGGTGGCGGTGGTTGACAAGGTAGTGGAGCGTAAAGGAACGCGCAAGCAGGCGGAAGCCTATCTGCAATACCTCTACAGCGACGAGGCGCAACGGATTATCGGTAAAAACTTCTACCGTCCGCGCAATGAAAAGATTGCCGAAGAATTTAAAGATCAGTTCGCCTCGGTGAAGCTGGTAACGATTGACGGAGACTTCGGCGGCTGGAAAGCTGCGCAGGATACGTTCTTCAAAGATGGCGCGGTATTTGACAAAATATTCCAAGAGATCAATAAATAATCAACAGTCTTTCTGTTACTTTTTCAGGCCGCTGTCTATGCAGCGGCTTTATCTCGTCGGCAATTATTTGATTCGCCTGGATCTCTGAGCATGACTATTTAAAGGCACAGTATGTCACAACGTTCCTCCTCGGTAATTCCCGGTTTCGGATTAACTTTGGGCTTCAGCCTGAGTTATTTAGGGTTGATAGTACTCATCCCTTTGGCCGGTATGTTTCTTTACGCCAGCCAACTGACCCTGGCACAATTCTGGGAGCTCATTACCAGTCGGCAGGTACTTTTCTCGCTCCAGCTCTCTTTTGGCACGGCGCTGGCCGCTGCATTTATCAATGGTATTTTGGGAACGCTGCTGGCGTGGGTGTTGGTTCGTTACACTTTTCCCGGCCGCAAGGTCATTGACGCGATGATCGATATGCCGTTCGCGCTGCCGACGGCGGTCGCGGGGATTGCGTTGACGGCCCTATACGCGCCGAACGGCCTGATTGGCTCGCTGTTTCCGTTTAAAATCGCCTACACCGGCATCGGCATCACGCTGGCGTTGATTTTTGTCACCCTGCCTTTTGTCGTCAGGACATTGCAGCCCGTTCTTGCCGATATTCCGAAGGAAATCGAGGAAGCCGCGGCCTGTCTTGGCGCGCGTCCGCTGCAGGTATTCCGCCATGTGTTGATTCCCACCTTGCTTCCCGCCTGGCTGACCGGCTTTGCCCTGGCGTTTGCCCGCGGCGTGGGGGAGTACGGTTCAGTGGTGTTTATCGCGGGGAATATTCCTTTTAAAACCGAAATTCTGCCTCTGCTGATCGTCTCGAAGCTCGACCAGTATGACTACAAAGGCGCGACCGGGATTGGCGTGTTTATGCTGCTGGTTTCTTTCATTATGTTGCTGTTGATTAATTTATTGCAGCGCCGCATCCAACCGAAACTGTAAGGCATGTCGTGATGGATCAAGTTATTTCCGCTCAGCCCCGTGCAACGAAATCCAAAAAGCACCCGGCGACCTACTATATTTTGGTTTCGCTGGCGTGGATCGTCTTTTTCCTGATTCTGGTTTTGCCGCTGTTTATGGTGGTGACGCAGGGGTTGGATAGAGGCGTCGCCGCATTCTGGGATGCCATTACCGAACCCGATGCGGTCTCCGCGCTGAAGCTGACGCTGCTGGCCACGGTGATTTCCGTGCCGCTCAACGTCCTCTTCGGCCTTGCCACCGCCTGGAGCGTGACGAAATTCGAATTCCGCGGCAAAAGTTTTCTGCTGGCGTTAATCGATTTGCCTTTCTCCGTCTCGCCGGTGGTCGCCGGTTTGGTCTATGTCCTGCTGTTTGGGGCGCAAAGTAAGCTGTATCCGTTTCTGACCGCCCATAATCTGGAAGTCGTTTATGCGGTGCCGGGGATTGTGCTGGCGACGATTTTCGTCACGCTGCCGTACGTGGCCCGCGAACTGATCCCGTTGATGGAGCAGCAGGGGTCGCAGGAAGAAGAGGCCGCTAGGCTGCTGGGCGCCAACGGCTGGCAGATGTTCTGGCATATCACGCTGCCTAACGTGAAGTGGGCGCTGATTTATGGCGTAGTGCTGTGTACCGCCAGGGCGATGGGGGAATTCGGGGCCGTCTCGGTTATTTCCGGCCATATCCGCGGGCTGACCAACACGCTGCCGCTGCATATCGAAATTCTTTACAACGAATACAATATCGTCGCTGCTTTTAGCGTCGCCATACTGCTGTTGGTGATGTCGCTGGTCGTGCTTCTGCTGCGCCAGTGGAGTGAAAGCCGTTTGACGAAGCAACTAGAGAAACAACAGGAGTTGACCAAAAATGAGCATTGAGATCCGCAATATTAATAAACAATTTGGTCAGTTCCAGGCTCTGAATCAAATCAACCTGGCCATTCAGAGCGGCGAACTGGTGGCGCTGCTGGGGCCGTCCGGATGCGGTAAAACCACATTATTACGTATTATCGCCGGTCTGGAACAGCCGGATAGCGGCAACATTATTTTTCATGGCGAGGACGTGTCCGTTCACGACGTGCGCAAGCGCAACGTGGGGTTTGTGTTCCAGCATTACGCCTTGTTCCGCCACATGACGGTGTTCGACAACGTAGCGTTTGGGCTGCGGATGAAGCCGAAAAGCATCCGCCCGTCGAAACGCGATATTGAGAAAAAAGTCCATGAACTGCTCCGCCTGGTGCAACTGGAGTGGCTGGCGGACCGCTATCCCGAGCAATTGTCCGGCGGCCAGCGTCAGCGTATCGCCCTTGCCAGGGCGCTGATTGTCGAGCCCAGCATTCTGTTGCTGGACGAACCCTTCGGCGCGCTGGATGCCAAAGTGCGCAAGGAGCTGCGTCGCTGGCTATCCCGCCTGCATGAGGATATCAATCTGACGTCGGTGTTTGTTACGCACGATCAGGAAGAGGCGATGGAAGTCGCCGATCGTATCGTACTGATGAATAAAGGCGTCATTGAACAGATTGGTTCGCCTGATGAAGTTTATAATCACCCGGCCAGTGAATTTGTTTATCACTTCCTGGGGGACAGCAACCTGCTGAAGATTGAACAGACTGACGAAACCATCCTGTTCCGTCCCCATGAAGTGGCTTTGTCCGTTGAGGCGCAGGATGGCTATCAGCCGGTCATCGTACGTGATATCCGTCCACTGGGCGCGTTGACCCGTCTGTCATTGAAGATTGGCAATCAACAGGAGCTAATAGAAGCTGAAGTGGCGAAAGACGATCTCAGTTTGCATGGCTTGCAAAAAGGGGATGTTATCCAGTTCAAACCCAAGCGCTATAACCATGACTGGGAAATTTGAGCGTTATCGCGGATAAATCATTCGCCGTATAAAACCCATAAAAAACGCTCTTATCAGGGCGTTTTTTATTGAAACGGACAAAATCAATCATTAGGCGCGATGAGAGAATATCGGGTAACGACCGTATGCAGTATGGCCACGGGCGGCGGCGAGCTTGCTATGAATCAGCTGACGCCGTTCAGGTGTTGGTGAATATGGCATCAAAAGCCGAAAGAATTTCACCCTGGGATGAAATGGCACTACATACAAAATCTATTTTATGAATTTTTCTAGCTTCGAGAAATGTCATCGCGGGAGTAAATAGGTAATAGTCTCCACCATTAACATTCACGATAGGGGTTATTCTTTTTTGATTCAGGGTGAGGTTATGCTTTGAAACCAGGGGAACAATCAATCTTGTCGATAAATCATCGAAATAATTGTGCTGGATGACCAGATAATAGGGCCATAGCTGGTTTGATTTTGCCGATGGATTGCGGTAGATATCAAACTGTGACATTAAATGCCGCCGAAAAAGTCATCATCCGTGAGCATTCCGGCCTTTTCCATAAACATATTTATGGCCTGCATATCCTGCTTTTCTTTTTCCCGATCGTTTTTTCGGGCCTCTATTGCCTGTGCCAGAAGCTGATCCAGCGTTGCCGACAGGTTTATGTCCATGCTGCGGGCCGCTTCAACCAATGAAGCTGTCAGATATACATTGGTGCTTCTTTTGGTTCCATGGCGGGAGGCTATTGCGGTTTTCATCACGTGGTATCCTCTGCGCAAGGGTATGCGCAAAGTATGTGCCAGCGGCGTTGAAAAAGCAATCTCAGCACCTGCTGTGCAAGAGAAGAGAACGGCACGCCAGGCGCAATATACAAATCAAGATGAGGTTATTGCAGAAGATGAAGTATTGCATAAGGGGAAAACTTTGCGGATATTGGTGGGTCGTGCAGGATTCGAACCTGCGACCAATTGATTAAAAGTCAACTGCTCTACCAACTGAGCTAACGACCCGCAGAAGTGGTGGGTGATGACGGGATCGAACCGCCGACCCCCTCCTTGTAAGGGAGGTGCTCTCCCAGCTGAGCTAATCACCCACTTCCGTACTTCATTTTCAATAAGAAGATAGCTGGTATGAGATTGGTGGGTGATGACGGGATCGAACCGCCGACCCCCTCCTTGTAAGGGAGGTGCTCTCCCAGCTGAGCTAATCACCCAATCTCAATTCTTCTTACTTTACACGGCGCGTCACTCTAATAGAGTGGTGGGTGATGACGGGATCGAACCGCCGACCCCCTCCTTGTAAGGGAGGTGCTCTCCCAGCTGAGCTAATCACCCTCGCTGTGTGGAGTCGCATTATAGGGATAGTTGAAAGTGAGTCAACGCTTTTTAAAAGCAAAATGGTTGTTCGTTGTAAAATTAGTCAGGACGCCTTATTTCTGGCCGCCGATGATGTCCTGTTCTTGATTTTAACGGGGAATAAGCCCTGTAGTGATACGTTACGGCGTTGAGGAATCGGGGCAGAATGATAGAATGTTGTCCACTTTTGTTATCTGAACTCATGTCGGCATCTGCCGACTGCCGTCGCGTAAAAAGGCTGTAATCCCAAATGAAAATTAAAACCCGTTTCGCGCCCAGTCCAACTGGCTATCTTCATGTAGGCGGCGCCCGTACCGCACTCTATTCCTGGCTATTTGCCCGTCATCATGGCGGCGAGTTCGTTTTGCGTATTGAAGATACCGACCTGGAGCGTTCCACTCAGGACGCGATCGACGCCATTATGGATGGCATGAACTGGCTGAATCTTGACTGGGATGAAGGTCCGTATTACCAGACCAAGCGCTTTGACCGTTATAACGCGGTAATTGACCAGATGCTGGAAGACGGCACGGCCTATAGATGTTATTGCTCGAAAGAACGTCTGGAAGCGCTGCGCGAAAAGCAGATGGCGAACGGCGAGAAGCCGCGTTATGACGGCCACTGCCGTGATTCCCATCACCAGCACGCCGATGGCGAGCCTCACGTAGTTCGTTTTCTGAATCCGCAGCAAGGCTCGGTGATCTTTAACGACAGCATTCGCGGTCCGATTGAGTTCAGCAACCAGGAGCTTGACGATCTGATCATCCGCCGTACCGACGGTTCGCCGACCTATAACTTCTGCGTGGTGATCGACGACTGGGACATGGAAATTACCCATGTGATCCGTGGTGAAGACCATATCAACAATACGCCGCGCCAGATTAATATCTTGAAGGCGTTGGGCGCGCCGGTGCCGGAATATGCCCACGTATCGATGATTCTGGGTGATGACGGCAAGAAGCTTTCCAAACGGCATGGCGCCGTGGGGGTGATGCAGTATCGCGATGATGGCTATTTGCCGGAAGCGCTGCTGAACTATCTGGTGCGTTTAGGGTGGTCGTACGGCGATCAGGAAATTTTCTCGGTGGAAGAGATGAAAAATCTGTTTTCACTGGCCGCGGTCAGCAAATCGGCGAGCGCCTTCAATACCGAAAAATTGCAGTGGTTGAATCATCACTATATCAATCACCTGCCGCCGGAATACGTCGCCACCCATTTGTCATGGCATATCGAGCAGGCGGGCATCGACACCCGCACCGGCCCGCAGCTGAGCGAACTGGTTACCCTGCTGGGCGAGCGCTGCAAAACCCTGAAAGAGATCGCGGCTTCCTGCCGTTATTTCTATGAAGACTTTGAACAGTTTGATGCCGATGCGGCGAAGAAGCACCTGCGTCCGGTGGCCCGTCAGCCGCTGGAGCTGGTGCGCGCCAAGCTGGCGGCCATCACCGACTGGACGGCTGAAAACATTCATCAGGCGATTCAGGGAACCGCCGATGAATTGGGCCAGGGTATGGGTAAGGTCGGTATGCCGCTGCGTGTGGCCGTAACCGGCGCAGGGCAGTCTCCCGGCGTGGATGTGACGGTACAGGCTGTCGGTCAGCAGCGTTCGCTGGCGCGGATTGATAAGGCGCTGGCGTTTATCGCCGAACGTGAAGCGCAGCAGTAATCGCTGACGCTATTCGATTAATGCAAGCCCGGCAAATCTGCCGGGTTTTTTCATCCGGAAGTGGGCGTCGTTACTGACCGGCGATAATAACCGCCTGGGCTATGGCGTCCGGAATAACGTCGCCGTGGTTTTTGCCGGCAAACAGGATAAACCGCGCGTTGGCGCCCTGATGTTGTAACCGGGCGGCCAGCGTCCGCGCTTTGGTCACCATCTGCCGCCGGCCGTGACGCTCCTCCCGTCCGGCGTCGGCGGGCTGTTTTGCCGCCGCTTTTTCCGGCGCGTCCTCGCATTCGCCCACGCTCAGCGTAATGGACTGCGGCGGCGCGTCGAGCAGCGGCGTTTTTTCCGGAATAACCACGCCGTCGCCCCACCAGATAGAAGGGCTTGCCGCCACATAACGCTGAAAAGACGCGCTATGGTTAAACAGCGTGTAAAGAGTAAACAGACCGCCGAAAGAGTGGCCGGCGAGGGTCTGTTTTTGCGTGTTCACCCGATAACGCGCCTCCACCCAGGGTTTCACGCCGCTTTGCAGGAACTGGTAAAAGGCTTCGGCTTCCCCGCCTTTGTCAAAATGGGGATCGACGATGGTGGCCGGCGGGGTGTAGTCCCGCGTTCGGGCCGGCACATCGTACTCCCGATCGCTCTGGTAGCCGATGGCGACGATCAGCGGCGCCGCCCCGTTTTCCGTTTTATAGCTGTTCACCGCGAAAGGAAAATGCGCATTGCCGTCCAGCAGATAAAGTATCGGATAACCTTCTGCCGGCGCCGCCTGACGCGGAAGCGCAATAAAAAGTCGGTACCGGCGGCGTTTATTACTCTCCAAATCGAACTGGCGGATATCGAAATGATCTCTGGCCCGTTCGGTGATGGGAACGATGTCCGGCTGTGCTCTGGCAGGCAAAATACCGGCCATCATCAGGGTAAATGCAATCATCGGCAAATAGGGCATGGGACAGGTTGTCTGAATGGATGAACATAATATTATCAGATGATAATAAAACGCCTTATCGTTGGCAGCTTTTTTATGGCATTTACCTGACGCCCCGCGCTTGCGCCACTCTGAACCGCCGGTCGATGCCGATATGTTATCGATTATGAGCGCGCTTGGCGTCTTTTTCAGCGGTTGGCGCCATAAAAGGATTTAGCCGTTGACACTGCCAATCGGGTCTCATATTATGCGACCCGTTCGCACAGATACGGTCTGTAAGATACGGGGCTATAGCTCAGCTGGGAGAGCGCTTGCATGGCATGCAAGAGGTCAGCGGTTCGATCCCGCTTAGCTCCACCAAACAATCCCTCTGTTTGGTTTTATATCGCGAACTCGCCACTTAACGTGGGGCTATAGCTCAGCTGGGAGAGCGCTTGCATGGCATGCAAGAGGTCAGCGGTTCGATCCCGCTTAGCTCCACCAAATCACTCCCTTCTCCTTGTTATATCATTCCCTGGTTTATTATCGTTTTCGCCGTCATGATGTTGCTGCCTCCAGCGGCTGAAGGCAGTATTTCTTTACTGATTCTCCGGCAGGCGCGGCGTCCAGTCTATCGGGGCAAGACCTTGCTGTTCCAGGAGCCGGTTAGCCTGGGAAAAATGCTTACATCCCAGAAAGCCGCGATGGGCCGACAGAGGGGAAGGGTGCGGCGCTTTCAGAACGTGATGGCGCTGGCGGTCAATAATGCTGCCTTTTTTCTGGGCGTGCGATCCCCACAGCAAAAAGACAATGCCTTCGCGATTTTCATTCAATACCGCAATCACGCGGTCGGTAAAGGTTTCCCAGCCCAGATTGGCATGTGAGTGGGCCTGGCCGGCCTCTACGGTCAACACCGTATTCAGCAGCAGCACCCCTTGTTCGGCCCAGCTTTGCAGGAAGCCGTGCCGCGGGATTTCAAAGTCCGGTATATCATTAGCCAGTTCTTTATAAATATTCACCAGCGAAGGTGGCGCGGGCACGCCTGGGCGAACGGAAAAAGAGAGCCCATGGGCCTGGTTGGGGCCGTGGTAGGGATCCTGACCGAGGATAACCACCTTGACCTGATGAAGCTCGGTAAAGCGGAAAGCGTTAAAGACATCTTTCTGCGGCGGATAAATGATTTTTCCCGCCGCGCGTTCTTTACCGACGAATTGAAGCGTATTAATAAAGTAGGGCTGTAGCTTTTCTTGTGCCAGAACGTCATGCCAGGTTAGGGAAGTTGCCATCATGCACTCTCTGTCCGTAGGGTGAGTTTTGTTGCCGGTAGCTTACCGTTCAATTGCGCCGAGGTAAAATCGTAACAATGGTGAAAGCAGCGCGGCGTAGGGATGATTTTGAAAAAAAATTGAAAATTTACAAAATTATTTGCAGTGATGATGGCCGATAAATTTGATGTAAAACAATAAATTGCCCCAAATGGTTGATTTTGGTGGTCGTTAAAATTGATTTAAGTCAAAGAATTGCCGCTCTTGTGCTGGTATACAGGGACTCAGGTAGAATTAGTTTTATTCAAACGTTAAAAACTGACGGCAGTTTGTTACTGATACCAATTTTTAATTAAGACGATAAACACGCCGTTTTACGGAGGCAATAATGGTTACTGGTATTCAAATCACCAAAGCAAACGACAGCGCGCTGATCAATTCTTTCTGGTTGCTGGATGAAGAAAAATCTCAGGCACGCTGTGTTTGTGCAAAATCCGTTTATAGCGAAGATCAAATCGTTCCGGTAAGCGACCTGGGCCAGATTGAGTATCGTGAAGTTCCGCTGGAAATCAAACCGGAAGTGCGCGTGGAAGGCGGTCAGCATCTGAATGTCAACGTGCTGCGTCGTGAAACGCTGGAAGATGCCGTTCAGCATCCGGAAAAATACCCGCAGCTGACTATCCGCGTTTCCGGTTATGCGGTGCGTTTTAACTCGTTGACGCCGGAACAGCAGCGTGATGTGATCACCCGTACTTTTACCGAAAGTCTGTAACTCGTTTTATCCAGAGCGTGATGTAAATACAAAAGGGAGCCGAAGCTCCCTTTTTTGCATTCCGACGCTTTATTCGCCGGACTTACCCGCTTTGGGAACCGGCTGACGGCGTTTGCCGATGTTTTTGCTGTCCCGGTGACGTACCTTCACCTTGACCTTCTCTTTTTCTTTCTCTTTCTTTTCTTTCCGCTTGGTCAATACTTTTTTGGAGGGCTTGCCGGTGGTTTTGGCGCTGGGCGCTTTGGTGGCCGGGCGAAGCTCTTCGATAACCCGCGGTTTCAGCGGTTCATTCAGATAACGACTGATTTTCCCCAGCAGCAGGTGATCGTGCGCTTCGACGAAAGAGATCGCGCAGCCTTTGCGCCCTGCGCGACCGGTACGGCCGATGCGATGGAGATAGGTATCGGCGGTACGCGGAAGGTCGAAATTGAACACATGGCTGACATCATTGATGTCGATGCCGCGTGCGGCGACGTCGGTCGCCACCAACACGTTCACCCGCCCGTCGCTCAGGCGTTTTATCGCTTCGTTACGCTTGGCCTGCACCATTTCGCCTTCAAGATAACAGGCGGTAATGCCGGCTTCCCGTAACCAGGCCACCAGCTCATGCACGCGCTCGCGCTTGCGCACGAAAACGATTGAGCGGGTAACGTCCGCTTGTTTCAACTGGTGGCAGAGCAGGGCGGTTTTGTGTTTGATATCGTCGGCACGGTAGTACCATTGCAGAATTTTTTTACGCTCGCGGCGTGAGGGATCGGCTTCAACTTCGACCGGATCGTTCAGCAAACGCTCGGCAAAGTCTTTAATCGCTTCGCCTTCCAGCGTCGCGGAGAACAGCAATGTCTGTTTGCGCCAGCGGGTTTCACCGGCGATATGCTCGATATCCTGCGCGAAGCCCATATCCAGCATGCGGTCCGCTTCATCCAGAATCAGCGTTTCTACCGCTCGGCAGTCAAAATTCTCTTCTTTGATATATTGCAGCAGACGACCGGTGGTCGCCACCACCACATCCTGATTTTCACTGAACACTTCGGCGTGGTTCATGTAGGCCACGCCGCCGGTAATGGTGGCGATATCCAGGTGGGTGTGGGCGGCCATGATGCGCGCCTGATCGGCGACCTGCATGGCAAGTTCACGCGTCGGCGTTAAGATCAGAATACGAGGCGGTCCGGATTTTTTACGAGGAAAATCTAACAGATGCTGCAAGACCGGCAGCAGATAGGCGGCGGTTTTGCCGGTGCCGGTCGGCGCTGAGCCCAGCACATCGCGGCCGTCCATCGCCGGCGGAATGGCCGCCAACTGGATAGCCGTCGGGCGTTCATAACCCATATCGCGCAGGGCGTCTAACAGGCTGTCATCAAGATCTAGCTCGGAAAAAGTTGTTGCTGTCATGGTCTACCTCTATTTGGGGCGCTGATTATAGACGCATTGGCCGGGTTCTTCACCTGTTTAAAACAGACAACCGCGCTTTTACTGTATAGAGGTTTACCCTATGCTACGACGGTTTTCATCTGGAGCCCGGCATAATGAGTGAGCAACCTGACGATAAATCGACGCTGCGTCGCGATGGGTTTACCTTCAAGCGTTTTTTTGTGGCGCACGATCGCTGCGCCATGAAGGTGGGAACCGACGGCATATTGCTGGGGGCGTGGGCGCCGGTATCCGACGGCGTGCAGCGCGTATTGGACATCGGCTGCGGTTCGGGGTTGATCGCCCTGATGCTGGCGCAGCGCACTGATGATGATGTGCGCATCGATGCGGTGGAGCTGGATGCGGCGGCGGGCCGCCAGGCCGGGGAAAATATCGCCGCGTCTCCGTGGTCCGATCGTATGAGGGTTCAGGTTGCGGATATTGCCGGTTTCGCCGCCGCCAGCGCGGCACGTTATCCCTTGATTGTCAGCAACCCGCCCTATTTTGCGCCCGGTATCGCCTGCGGTACTGCGCAGCGAAGCCAGGCTCGTTACACCACCACGCTGACGCATAAGCTCCTGCTCGACTGCGTGCGGCGTCTGATAACGCCCGACGGCCTATTCTGCGTGGTGCTGCCTATATCGGTTGCCGAGATTTTTATTGCGCTGGCGGCGCAGCAGCACTGGTTTCTCCGTCAGCGCGTAGATGTCGCCGAATATCATGCGCGCCCGGCGCGCCGCGTTTTGCTGGCGTTGTCGCTGCAACCCGGAGAGTACCGAGCATGGCAGTTGGCGATACGTGATGCGGATCGGCGCTACTCCGCCGATTTCCGGGAGTTGACCAGGCATTTTTATCTATTTATGTAGCTTGGCGGGCAGGGATAAGTCCGCCATAAAAAATCGCCTGGAGCGATTTTCAACGTCGCTTGCGACGGCCTGGAAGGTGGCGGGCAGGGATAAGTCCGCCATAAAAAATCGCCTGGAGCGATTTTCAACGTCGCTTGCGACGGCCTGGAAGGTGGCGGGCAGGGATAGCCCGCCATAAAAAATCGCCGCTAAGGGGTAAGGATGGTGGGTTTAAGGGCGTCGAACTGGTCTGGATAATCAAGAGTGTAATGCAATCCGCGGCTCTCTTTTCTTTCCAGCGCGCTGCGAACAATCAACTCCGCCACCTGTACCAGATTGCGCAGCTCCAGTAGGTTATTGGAAATACGGAAATGGGCGTAATACTCATCAATTTCCTGCTGGAGCAGGGTAATGCGGTGCAACGCCCGTTCCAGCCGTTTAGTGGTGCGTACGATGCCGACATAGTCCCACATAAATAGCCTTAGCTCATGCCAGTTATGCTGGATAACTACTTGCTCGTCCGAATTGTCGACCTGACTCTCATCCCAGGCCGGCAGTTTCTTGATGGGTTTGATTTGCGGCAGGCGGCGCAGGATATCTTCCGACGCCGACCAGCCGTAGACCAGACACTCCAGCAAGGAGTTCGACGCCATGCGATTGGCGCCGTGCAGCCCGGTATAGCTCACCTCGCCGATGGCGTACAGGCCGTCGAGATCGGTGCGCCCATGCTGATCGACCATCACGCCGCCGCAGGTATAGTGTGCCGCGGGAACAATGGGAATAGCCTCTCGGGTAATATCGATGCCCAGCGCCAACAGCTTTTCATAGATGGTGGGAAAGTGCTGTTTAACAAACTCCGCGGGTTTATGGCTGATGTCCAGGTACATGCAGTCCGCGCCAAGCCGCTTCATTTCGTGGTCGATCGCTCTGGCGACGACGTCACGCGGGGCGAGTTCGCCTCGGGGATCGAAATCCGGCATAAAGCGGCTGCCGTCGGGGCGTTTCAGGTAAGCCCCTTCGCCGCGCAGGGCTTCGGTCAGCAGAAAATTACGCGCCTGCGGATGGAATAAGCAGGTGGGGTGAAACTGATTGAACTCCAGGTTGGCTACCCGGCAGCCCGCGCGCCATGCCATGGCAATGCCGTCGCCGGATGAAATATCCGGATTGGTGGTGTATTGATACACCTTGGATGCGCCGCCGGTGGCAAGAACGACGGTCTTTGCCCGGCAGGATTCGACCGTTTCCCGTTCACGATTCCAGATGTAAGCGCCGACAATCCGCCGGGTTCCCGGCAGACCCAGCTTGCTTGAGGTGAGCAAATCGACGGCGTTACAACGTTCCATAATATGGATACGGGGATGGAAGCGGGCTTTTTGTACCAGCGTATTTTCCACTTCTTTACCGGTGGCGTCGGCCGCATGCAGGATGCGGCGGTGGCTATGGCCCCCCTCACGGGTCAGATGATAACGGGCTTCGCCGCCGGCGCCGGTTTCCGTATCGAACAGTACGCCCTGATCGATCAGCCATTGCACGCAGCTTTTGGCATTGCCGGCGATGAACTCCACGGCTTCACGTTCGCACAGTCCGTCGCCCGCGACTAATGTATCTTCGATGTGTGAATCGATGCTGTCGGTTTCATCGAAAACCGCGGCAATGCCGCCCTGGGCATAGAAGGTCGAGCCCTCATTAAGCGGGCCTTTACTCAGAACGGTAACGTTTGCGTGGTCGGCCAGACGCAGCGCGAGAGACAGCCCGGCAGCACCGCTGCCAATGATTAACACATCACAGGAGTATTCAGTGGTCGGTTGCATGTTTGTATCGTCAACATAAGAAAGGGAAGGGAGAACCGATGTTAGCACTCAATGTTTTATCCATGTATTGATTTTGATCGCCCTGTAAAGATGTATAAATACCGCTCTCCTGGCAGGGCTGGTTCGTGCTAATGGCATGGATTTATCGTATGATCGACCCGGTGTGCCCGATGATAAATGAAAAAAACGACGAGTCGGCGCGACTCGTTATGGGCACGGTTAACCGCGGTAGGCGGAAGAAATTGGTTGCCCGGAACTTTATGCCATGCGTTGGCTCTAAGCTGGGGCTTGCTCTGGGTTATAACTATGTGATGGCTGGCAGTACTATTTTACGTGTGGAGAACGGTTTGAGGAGATATTACCTCGGATGAGCGAGCAGCTAGCAGATCAGGTCCTGGTAGAGCGGGTCCAGAAGGGCGATCAAAAATCGTTTAACCTACTGGTTATTCGCTATCAGCACAAGGTGGCGAGTCTGGTATCCCGTTACGTCCCTCAGGGGGACGTGCCAGATGTGGTACAGGAGTCGTTTATCAAGGCGTATCGCGCGCTGGAGTCATTTCGCGGCGATAGCGCTTTTTATACATGGTTGTATCGCATTGCGGTGAATACGGCGAAAAACTATCTGGTTGCCCAGGGTCGACGCCCGCCTTCCAGCGATATTGACGCCAATGATGCGGAGAACTATGAAAATGCCGGCGCATTGAAAGAAATATCGAACCCTGAGAATTTAATGTTGTCAGAGGAGTTAAGAAGCATCGTTTTCCGTACTATCGAGTCTTTGCCGGAGGATTTGCGCATGGCGATTACTTTGCGTGAGTTGGATGGATTAAGTTATGAAGAGATAGCCGTAATTATGGATTGTCCCGTCGGCACGGTTCGTTCCCGTATTTTCCGGGCGCGGGAAGCGATTGATAATAAAGTACAACCGCTTATTCAGCGTTAGCGAGTGGCAAACGCAGCGTATGATTAATGATGGATTTGACAGATAAGGGTGTGGGTATGCAGAAAGAGAAGCTTTCCGCTTTAATGGATGGTGAGGCAGTTGATTCCGAACTGCTGAGTGCCTTGTCGCGCGATGACAAGTTACAGCAAAGTTGGCAAAGTTATCATCTTATCCGCGACACATTGCGTGGAGATATTGGTGAAAATGTTATCCATCTGGATATCGCTTCACGGGTCGCTACCGCGATCGAGCAAGAGCCAGTGCGTCTGGTTCCCCAGGCGGTCCCCGAATCTCAGCCACATCCGCGGAGCTGGTCGCAACTGCCGTTCTGGCATAAAGTGCGACCGTGGGCCAGCCAACTGACTCAGATTGGCGTTGCGGCCTGCGTATCGCTGGCCGTGATTGTCGGGGTGCAGAATTACAGCCAAATCGGCGGCTCGGACGGCGTAACCGAGTCTGCGGCGTTCAGCACGCTACCGGCAATGGGAACGGCGTCTCCGGTCAGTCTGGGCGTGCCGTCGGAAAATGTGGCGGCTCAAGGTCAGCAGAAATCGGACGTGCAACGTAACCGCCTCAATGCTATTTTGCAGGATTATGAATTACAGCGCCGCCTGCACGCCGAACAACTCCAGCAGCATGACGATCAGCAAGCGGCGATTCAGGTTCCAGGAACTCAATCATTAGGAACTCAGCCTCGGTAATGAAGCCTGTCTGGTTTGCCGTCTGTTTACTGATTGGCAGTCTGTTTTATTCCACCATCGCCCCGGCGCAAACCGCGTCCGGGGCGTTGTTGCAACAAATGAACGGCGCCAGCCGTTCGTTAAACTATGAAATCTCTTTTATCAATATCACCCGTCAGGGGTTTGAGTCGGTGCGCTACCGTCACGCGGTGATTAACAACCGTTCATTGGCGCAGTTAATGTTTATGGACGGGCCGCGGCGCGAGATCGTGCAGCGGGGGAATGAAATCAGCTATTTCGATGCCGGTCTTGAGCCTTTTACCCTGTCGAGCGATCATATCGTCGATTCGTTGCCCTCGCTGGTCCACGCCGATTTTCAGAAAATCGCCCAATATTACGACTTTATTCCCGCCGACGGCCGCGTCCGCATCGCCGATCGCCTGGCCGTGGGGATCAGGATTATTTCACGGGATGCGACGCGCTACAGCTATGCGGTCTGGATGGATGCGGAGTCCAAATTGCCTTTGCGGGTCGATCTGCAGGATCGCAATGGCGAGCGTCTGGAACAATTCCTGGCGACCGCTTTAATCGTTGATGACGGCGTGGTAAACGCGCTGCGTCCGCTGGAAAATATTCGTCTTCCTCCCGCATTGTCGGCCCCCGCGACCGAAAACAAAGATTTTTCCTGGTCGGCGCAGTGGCTGCCGCTGGGAATGAAAGAGATTTCGCGCAGCCGCAGAGTATTGCCGGGAGCCACTCTCCCTATTGAAACGCGTTTGTACAATGACGGATTGTTCAGTTTTTCCATCAACGTCAGCCCCTCTTCCGAAGCGCGCGGTGAGCAGGCTGTCCGTACCGGAAGGCGTTCAATACATACCGAGGTTCGTGATAATAATGAGATCACCGTTGTCGGCGAGCTCCCGCCGGCCACGGCCAAGCGCGTGGCGGACAATGTTATCTTCAAGGCGCAATAATGATTAAAGAATGGGCGACGGTGGTTTCATGGCAGGACGGCATCGCGCTGCTGCGCTGTGAACAACGCTCCGGTTGCGGTAGCTGCCAGTCGCGATCCTCCTGTGGAACCTCGATATTGAACCAGTTAGGCGCGCCGGCCGAACATACGCTGTATGTGCCCTGCGCGCAGCCGCTGCAAAGCGGTCAGCGGGTTGAGCTGGGTATAGCCGAAGGGAGCCTGCTGCACTCCGCCGTCATGGTCTATTTTGTTCCTCTGCTGGGACTGTTCGCCGGTTCGGCGCTCTTCCAGGCTTTGTTCGCCAGTGAGCTTGCCGCCATTCTGGGCGCATTGATCGGCGGCGGGGCGGCTTTTTTCTCGGTGAAGCGCTGGGCGGGAAAGCTAGGGAAAAACAGCCGTTATCAGCCGGTTATTCTGCAAATTGCCCTTCCGGGCGAGTTATTGCAAATTAACACCGTAACCGAGTCATAGAATGAGGCGCGCGGGGAAAGAAAGATAACGCCGTCATTCCTCGCTTATTCCTCATTACTTTCGGCCGTTGTCATCGGTTTAACCTCTTCTTTCATCCTGTCGCGCCGTCATCCCGAATAAAACCGTCATAATCAAAGTTAATGCGCGGTACATGACTAGGTTTTCGGTCGTCCGGCATGTAGAATGCAGCGATTCAGGTGGAAGGTCATCGCTGCTGTTTTCACCCAATGCGCATGCCCATCGGCAAGAATTTCAGGAATATCAAGGTAGAAAAATTTTTATAATGAAGCATATACGAAATTTCTCCATTATTGCCCACATCGATCATGGTAAGTCGACATTATCCGACCGCATTATCCAGATTTGCGGTGGTTTAACCGAACGTGAAATGGCTGCGCAGGTTCTGGACTCAATGGATCTGGAGCGCGAGCGCGGTATAACCATTAAAGCGCAGAGTGTGACGCTGGATTACCAGGCGTCGGATGGGCAAACCTATCAGTTAAACTTCATTGATACTCCCGGACACGTCGACTTCTCTTATGAAGTTTCGCGCTCGCTGGCCGCTTGCGAAGGCGCTTTGCTGGTGGTTGATGCCGGCCAGGGAGTGGAAGCTCAGACGCTGGCGAACTGTTACACCGCGCTGGATATGGATTTGGAAGTGGTTCCGGTGCTCAACAAAATCGACCTGCCGGCCGCCGATCCGGATCGCGTCGCGCAGGAAATCGAAGATATTGTCGGCATTGATGCGACGGACGCCGTGCGCTGCTCGGCTAAAACCGGCGTCGGCGTGCCTGAAGTATTGGAGCGTCTGGTGCGGGACGTGCCGCCTCCTCAGGGGAGCGCGGAGGCGCCGTTGCAGGCGCTGATCATCGATTCCTGGTTTGATAACTATCTTGGCGTGGTTTCACTGGTGCGCATTAAAAATGGCTCGATGCGCAAAGGCGACAAGATCAAGGTCATGAGCACAGGGCAGGTTTATAACGCCGATCGGCTGGGTATTTTTACCCCGAAACGGGTCGACCGCGACGTGCTCAACTGTGGTGAGGTCGGCTGGCTGGTCTGCGCTATCAAAGATATTCTGGGCGCGCCGGTGGGCGATACGTTGACGCAGGCCCGTCAGCCGGCGGAAAAAGCGTTGCCGGGATTCAAAAAGGTCAAACCCCAGGTTTATGCCGGGCTATTCCCCATCAGCTCCGATGATTATGAAGCCTTCCGCGACGCATTGGGTAAGCTGAGCCTGAACGATGCTTCGCTGTTTTACGAACCTGAAAGCTCTACCGCGCTGGGTTTTGGTTTCCGCTGCGGCTTCCTTGGGTTGCTGCATATGGAGATCATTCAGGAGCGGCTGGAGCGCGAATACGATCTGGAACTGATTACCACCGCGCCTACGGTAGTCTATGAAGTTGAAACCACCTCCGGTGAAACGGTTTACGTCGACAGCCCGTCGAAGCTGCCGCCGTTGAATAATATTCAGGAGTTGCGTGAGCCCATCGCCGAATGCCAAATGCTGATGCCGCAGGAATATCTGGGCAACGTCATCACGCTGTGCATTGAGAAGCGTGGCGTACAGACCAATATGGTCTATCACGGTAATCAGGTGGCGCTGACGTATGACATTCCGATGGCGGAAGTGGTGCTCGACTTCTTTGACCGCCTGAAATCGACGTCGCGCGGCTACGCCTCGCTGGACTATAACTTCAAACGCTTTCAGGCGTCGGATATGGTACGGGTGGATGTACTTATCAACGCCGAGCGTGTCGATGCATTGGCGTTGATTACCCACCGCGATAACGCACAGTACCGCGGTCGCGATCTGGTGGAAAAAATGAAAGAACTGATCCCGCGTCAGCAGTTTGATATTGCGATTCAGGCGGCGATCGGCAACCACATTATCGCCCGTTCCACCGTAAAGCAGTTGCGCAAGAACGTGCTGGCGAAATGTTACGGCGGTGACGTCAGCCGTAAGAAAAAGCTGTTGCAGAAACAGAAAGACGGTAAGAAACGGATGAAGCAGGTGGGCAACGTTGAGTTACCGCAGGAAGCCTTCCTGGCTATTTTGCACGTTGGCAAAGACAACAAATAGATCCTGAGGAGTTGGCATGGCCAATATGTTTGCCGTAATTTTGGCGTTGGTAACGCTGGTCACGGGCATTGTCTGGTGCTTTGAACGCTTTATGTGGGCGCCGGCGCGCCGGAAAAAATTTGCGGCATCGAATGGGCTGGCGGATGACGATACGTTGTCAAAAGCCGCGACGCAACCCGGATGGATTGAAACGGTCGCTTCGGTATTTCCGGTGGTGGCGCTGGTATTAATTGTGCGCTCGTTTATTTATGAGCCGTTTCAGATCCCATCCGGTTCAATGATGCCCGCATTGCTGATCGGTGATTTCATACTGGTAGAGAAATATGCTTACGGTATTAAAGAACCCTTCACGCAGCAGACCTTAATCGAGACGGGCCATCCCAAGCGCGGCGACGTCGCGGTATTTAAATATCCGTCCGATCCGAAAGTGGATTTTATCAAACGGGTGGTTGGGGTGCCGGGCGATCGCGTCAGCTATAATCCCCTGAGCAAGCAGGTTACCATTCACCCAGCCTGCGATGGTCAGCAAATTTGTGATAAAGCGCTGGCGGTAACCTATAATGATATTCAGCCCAGCGACTTCGTTCAGACATTCAATCAGCCAGGATTGGAGTCCCGCAGCGGGTTTTATCAGATTCCGGCGCATGAAAATAACGCCGATGGCGTCCGCCTGGGCATACGTAAAGAGTCATTGGGCAATGTGACGCACAATATCCTGATTGTTCCCGGCGTGCAGGACCAGCTTGGCGGATATTATCAGCAGCCGCAACAACAGCTCGCCACCTGGGTTGTGCCCGCCGGGCATTATTTCATGATGGGGGATAACCGCGATAACAGCCTGGATAGCCGTTATTGGGGCTTTGTACCGGAAAGAAATCTTGTCGGGAAAGCCACCGCCATCTGGATGAGCTTTGAAAAACAGGAAGGTGAGTGGCCTACCGGAGTTCGGTTGAGCCGAATTGGCGGTATTCACTGATTGAGGTGATAAACACGCAGCATTATTACGCTGTCCGTTGTAGAATATTTCCAGATATGAGCTAAAGCTCCCGGTCGGGAGCTAATGCAAACGAAACAGCTTTGGCTGATGGTTGACAAACCAGGGCTGTTCCGTGTGCAGTTGTTTTTGACGCATTGTTGATCTCTATTGGTAACACATGAATCCCATCCTAATAAACCGTTTACAAAGAAAGCTGGGCTATACTTTTCAGCAGTACGAACTTTTGTTACAGGCCCTGACACATCGGAGTGCCAGCAGTAAGCATAACGAACGACTCGAATTTCTGGGCGATTCCATTCTGAGTTTTGTTATCGCCAACGCGCTATACCATCGCTTTCCCAAGGTGGATGAAGGGGATATGAGCCGTATGCGTGCGACTCTGGTGCGCGGTAATACCCTGGCGGAAATTGCGCGTGAATTCGAGTTGGGCGAGTGCCTGCGTTTGGGGCCGGGTGAGTTAAAGAGCGGAGGTTTTCGGCGTGAATCCATTCTGGCGGACACGGTAGAAGCGCTGATCGGCGGTATTTTTCTCGATAGTGATATTCAGACCATTGAGCGTTTGATCCTGAATTGGTATCAAAGCCGGCTGGATGAAATCAGCCCTGGCGATAAGCAAAAAGATCCAAAAACGCGGTTGCAGGAGTTTTTGCAGGGGCGTCATTTACCGCTGCCGACCTATTTGGTGGTTCAGGTGCGCGGTGAAGCGCACGATCAGGAGTTTACCATTCACTGCCAGGTCAGTGGGTTTAGTGAATCGGTCATCGGCACTGGTTCGAGCCGCCGCAAGGCTGAGCAGGCCGCGGCGGAACAAGCGTTGAAAAAACTGGAGCTTGAATGAGTGAAGAACAGACATACTGCGGTTTTGTCGCGATTGTCGGCCGGCCTAACGTTGGTAAATCCACATTATTGAATCAGCTGCTGGGGCAGAAGATTTCCATTACCTCGCGTAAACCCCAGACAACACGCCACCGTATTATGGGTATTCATACCGAAGGGCCGTATCAGGCTATCTACGTGGACACCCCGGGACTGCATATCGAGGAAAAACGGGCTATCAATCGCCTGATGAACCGTGCCGCCAGTAGCTCTATCGGGGATGTGGAACTGATTATCTTTGTCGTCGAAGGTACGCACTGGAACGACGATGATGAAATGGTGCTGAATAAGCTGCGCGACCAGAAACATCCTGTCCTGCTGGCGATCAATAAAGTGGATAACGTCACGGATAAAACCAAGCTGTTGCCGCATATTCAGTTTATCAGCCAGCAAATGAACTTCCTGGATGTGGTGCCGATATCGGCGGAGAAGGGCACCAACGTCGATACCATCGCCGGCATTGTGCGTAAGCATTTACCGCAGGCAACCCATCACTTCCCGGAAGATTACATCACCGATCGCTCGCAGCGGTTTATGGCTTCAGAAATTATTCGTGAAAAGCTGATGCGCTTTCTGGGGGAAGAACTGCCGTATTCGGTGACGGTGGAAATTGAACGCTTCGTGACCAATGAACGGGGCGGCTATGACATCAATGGCTTGATTCTGGTTGAGCGCGAAGGCCAGAAAAAAATGGTGATCGGCAATAAAGGCAGCAAGATCAAAACCATTGGCACCGAGGCGCGTCATGACATGGAAGAGATGTTTGAAGCCAAGGTTCACCTCGAATTATGGGTAAAAGTAAAATCAGGCTGGGCGGATGACGAACGCGCCCTGCGCAGCCTGGGTTACAGTGAAGACCTGTAAGGCTCATGCCGATGGAAGGCTGGCAACGCGCATTTGTCTTGCATGGGCGACCTTATAGCGAAACCAGTTTATTGCTGGATTTGTTCAGCGAAAATGACGGACGGGTTCGGGTTCTGGCTAAAGGCGCCCGGGCCCGGCGTTCCAGCCTGAAAGGCTGTTTACAGCCTTTCACCCCTCTGCTGGTACGCTGGAGCGGGCGGGGTGAAATGAAAACCTTACGCAATGCCGAGCCGGTGTCATTGGCGCTTCCTCTTAGCGGTATCATGCTGTATAGCGGTTTATACGTGAATGAGCTTCTGGTGCGCGTTCTGGAACACGAAACCAATTATTCCGCGCTTTTCTTTGATTATCTCAATTGCCTACAACAGCTTGCCTCTCAGAATGCCGCGCCTGAGCCGGCGTTGCGCCGTTTTGAACTCGCCTTGCTGGGGAACCTGGGGTATGGCGTGGATTTTTTGCACTGTGCGGGGAGCGGCGAGCCGGTAGCCGATACCATGACCTATCGCTACCGTGAAGAGAAGGGGTTTATCGCCAGTTTGATCGTCGATAACTCTAGCTTTACCGGCTACGAGCTGCGTGCGCTGGCAGCGCGGGAATTTCCTGATTCGGAAACGTTACGCGCCGCCAAACGCTTTACCCGCATGGCATTGAAACCCTATCTCGGCGGTAAGCCGCTGAAAAGTCGCGAACTGTTCCGCCAGTTCGTTCCCAGGTTCAATTTACCGAAAACCCCGTCTTCCGATAAATAATCCCGCTTCTCTTGTACCTGGAAATAGGCACATCGGTGTAAACTGCCTCGTATTACGTCTTAATTTATCGAGGATTTACCATGGCTGAGTTGCTATTGGGCGTTAATATCGATCATATCGCCACCCTGCGGAATGCCCGCGGTACGGCCTACCCGGATCCGGTGCAGGCTGCGTTTTTGTCTGAACAGGCGGGAGCCGATGGGATTACCGTCCACCTGCGTGAAGACCGGCGCCATATCACCGATCGCGATGTACGTATCCTGCGCCAGACCATTCAAACCCGGATGAATCTGGAAATGGCGGTGACCGAGGAAATGGTGAACATTGCCTGTGAGCTGAAGCCCCATTTTTGCTGCCTGGTGCCAGAAAAACGTCAGGAGGTGACGACCGAGGGCGGACTGGATGTTGCCGGCCAGCAGGAAAAAATGAACCATGCGGTGGCCGGATTAAGTCGCGCGGGGATCCTGGTTTCCCTGTTTATTGATGCCGATAAACGGCAAATCGACGCCGCGGTTGCCAGCGGCGCGCCCTATATTGAAATCCATACCGGCGCTTACGCCGATGCCGTTGATGAGCAGGCCCGGCAATATGAATTTGAGCGTATCCGCGAGGCCGCCTCCTATGCGGCAGGAAAAGGATTGAAAGTGAATGCCGGCCACGGTCTGACGTATCATAACGTGCAGGCTATTGCCGCTTTGCCGGAAATGCACGAGTTGAATATCGGCCATTCCATTATCGGACGGGCGGTGATGAGCGGATTGAGCGCCGCGGTGGCTGAAATGAAGTCGCTGATGCGGGAAGCTCGCCGCCAATGAGCATTCTTGGGCTGGGAACGGATATCGTCGAGATTGCCCGTATCGCATCGGTCATTGAACGTTCAGGCGAGCGACTGGCCCGCCGCATCCTGACCGAGAATGAGTGGTTGCAATATCAGCGGCACCAGCAGCCGGTGCGTTTTCTTGCCAAACGTTTCGCCGTTAAGGAAGCGGCTGCGAAAGCCTTTGGCACCGGAATTCGTAATGGACTGGCTTTTGCTCAGTTTGAGGTATTTAACGACGAATTGGGGAAACCTTGCCTGCGTTTTTTCGCCAGCGCTGCCGAATTGGCTGCTCATCTGGGGGTGAGGCGCGTACACGTTACCCTGGCTGATGAGCGGCATTACGCTTGCGCCACGGTGATTATCGAAGATTAAGGCTTACAGTCGGTCACCGTGGTGCATCAATACGTATTTTTCCCACAGTTGCTCATTTTCTTCCCGGTGAGCAGGATCTTTGATGATGGTGTTGTCGATCGGACACACTTTCTGACAGGTAGGGGTGTCGTAATGCCCGACACATTCGGTGCAGCGGTCGGCATCGATTTCGTAGATGTCCAGCCCCATTGAGATGGCCTGGTTAGGACATTCGGGTTCACACATATCGCAATTGATACATTTATGAGTGATGAGCAACGCCATGATGATCTTCTACCTTACAAACAGGGCGCAGATTATACCTGCTACAGGCGGTTTAAACACCTCCAACCGTCGTTCATGAACAAACAGATAGTGAAGTTACAGGGTAAAATGACCATCTGTTCATTAAATTGGTTGTGGATTTATCCTTTAGACTATGGAAATCAGCCAATATGACTGTGACTATCAGGTTCTAATTTGCTGATTTATAAGTTAAATTAAGTTGGTTATCGCCTCGCTGCCGCAATGTTCGCAGGATTGCGAACATTGCGGTTATCGGTAGCTCAGATAAAGTTTGTTTTTGGAGAGTCGATAACGGTACATACCTGTATGATATGATTTTTCTAACTAATAGTGTCAGTCTAATGGCGGATCTCATAGTGCAACAGGAAGGGAATTTTAATCAGTTTGAGCTATTGTATCCCCAGCAGGAGAACGCTGAACCAGCGGATCCCGACTACTGGCTTCATTGCCAACGGCGGTACAAATTTCAGCCAATTTACCGAACATCCGGTAAGCTGATGGCTATTGAATTGTTAACCTCGGTTTTTGCTCCTTCCTTGCCACAAAAATTTATTTCTCCTGAAAAATATTTTGCCAACATCAACGTTGAAGCGCGTCTGCAAATCATTATAGAACAACTGCAACTTTTATCGCATTGGCATCAGCGCTTTATCCGTGACGAACTGCTCGCATCGGTCAATATTGACGGTTCGACGCTGCTGGCTTTACAACAGAGCGGTGAAGCAAAAAGGCTCATCACCTCGATGCCCTGGATTCGTTTCGAGATGGTTGAAAATCAGGGGGGATTGCCGAAAGAGATCTTAACCAGGCTTCCTGAAGCTCAAACGCTATGGTTGGATGATTTTGGCTGCGGCATGGCGAATTTTTCATCATTAATGTTAGCGCAATATGACTGTATTAAAGTCGCTCGTGAACTGTTTATTCTGTTACAGCAAAGCGGAGAAGGGCGTGAGGTTTTCCCTGCGCTGATCGCCTTGCTCGCCCGTTTTTGCAACTATGTGGTTATCGAAGGCATTGAAACCAAGGAAGAGTGGGCGATTGTCAAAGCATCCCATGCGGACGCTGCCCAGGGGTACTATCTTTCACGTCCGCAATCGTTTGATAACTTCGATACGCTAAGCTCTGAATTCTAGAGGAGGATTTTAATTCTATCCTGGCGTATTTAATAATACCTTTGTAATATCTGCTATTCCAAATCACCTCCCTTCCTGTATCTCTCCCGAACTTCATTACCGCGGCTAATGTTTGCTCGCGCCAAGAAAAGTGTACGCATCGTAATTACGCTATTAATATTGGTTAATGCAACATATTGTTTCGTAAATTTAATAAATATTGTTTTTTTATTTCCATTATTTTGTTAATTTTAGGTTTTTATATTGTTAGCGAGTGAGGTGGTGTTTTTTTATGGATTTTTTAGTCGCCATGCGGTTAACCTGTCAGATAATTTTTCCTTGAATTTAATTGTTTGATTATTAAGAATAAAATAATCAATGTTTGTTACTGACGATCGAAAATCACTTTATGATAGATTTTATTGATTAAAATGGTGATATTTATTGGTATAATTGATTTGCTTACAAAAAATTGATGTTCAAAATATATCAGCATGTGATCCGTGGAATATTTCTTAATTCCATTAGCGGAACTTATAATGCAAACAATTCCTAATATAAAATTAAAACGATTTTTTGATGTTTTTATTGTTATTTACACACAATGGTAGGCGAGGATTCTATGTTGATGTTTCTATGTTTCTGAATTTTCCAGCTGTCTGGAGCATTTTTTCTTTCATCCTTTCTGCTCTCCGGAAATGTGCCAATCCTGAAAATCGACGGGATAGGGATCTGTTACCGGGATTTTTCGTCATCAGTGCTGTGATTAGTACGATCAGGACCGCTCGGGCCTGAGGAGAGTGTTATTGTGTATGAAATTATAATAACCATATTACTACTAGTTATATTTTTTTCTTCTGTAAAGAATAGAAAAATAAAACAAAAGTTTAACTCTGAGCAGAAAAAACAAGATTTTCTAAACATGATTTTCTTTGCGACGGAATATAGTCCTGCTTCTATTATGATCGCGGATGAAAATTGTGAAATTATTTACGTTAATCGGCAGTTTATTACCATGTCCGGCTATATGCTGGACGAAGTTATTGGCAAAAAAACGAATATATTAAAATCAGGTATGACTAACGCGGCTGTCTATGAGGATCTTTGGTCGACCATAAATAAAGGCGATATTTGGAGCGGCGAGTTTGTTAACCGCCGAAAAGATGGACAGCTGTATTGGGAAAAGGCCAATATCGTTAAAATATATAATAAAGCAAACAATTCAACTCAATACGTTGGCGTTAAGCTTGATATCACCGAGAGAAAAACGCAAGAGCATCATGATAACTCCTATAATCGGGCATTAGAGCTTTTATCAAGCGGGGCGCCGTTAAAAGATATTCTTGATGCGATTATCTTTAGCGTGGAAGAAAAAAATCCCGGCCGTATCGTATGTTCGGTATTGCTGGTTGATAAAGACAAGAAATGCCTGACGTTAGGGTCGGCCCCCAGTTTACCGGGTTTCTATAAAAACGCGATTCATAACGTCAAGATTGCCGATGGCGTCGCCTCCTTTGGAACGGCAGCTTATACTGGAAAACGCGTAATAGCGGATGATATCTCTACTCATCCCCACTGGTCTCTTTATAAAGGCCTGGCTTTATACGCAGGTTTGCGATCATGCTGGTCTGAACCCATTTATGGGCAGAACAAAGAAGTATTAGGCGTGCTGAGTGTTTATCACCGAAAAGTATATGTTCCTAATGATGAAGAAATTTTTTCTATCGAAAAATCTGCCCAGCTCATCTCTATCGCCATTGAACGATACCGGGCTATTGATATGCTGCGCCGCAGCGAAGAGCACTACCGCCAGTTGGCGCATTATGATTCATTGACGTCGCTGGCGAATGGTTTAACGTTTGCGGAGCAAATGGAGCAGGCGATATTGTTGTCCAAGCAAACCGGCAGAAAGATTGCGTTGATGTTCCTCGATCTGGATAAATTTAAACAGATAAATGATTCTTTCGGACATGCGGTCGGCGATTTGTTATTAAAAGAAGCGGCAGTGCGGATGCGCAGTGCGGTAAGAGATTCCGATACGGTATATCGGCGCAGCGGCGATGAGTTTATTATCTTGCTGCAAGGTATCAAGGAAGTCGACAACACGCTGTATGTTGCTGATAAGATTCATCACGCTTTAAATGAACCCTTTGATATCGAAGGGAAAAAACTTGATATATCCTGTAGCATCGGCATCGCGCTGTATCCGGAGCACGGCACCGATTCCCTGACTCTGGCAATTAATGCGGACTCCGCTATGTATCAGGCAAAAGCGATGGGGCGTAGTCAGACGCAAATTTATCATGATTCGAATAACCATCAATAACGCGATGGCGGCGTGGGTTGAATAAAATCGCTCTCAATGCGGAAGAGCGTTTCCCATTTATCTTTCCCGCAGTGATTCGGCCCGGGCGCGGATGATAGGTTTCAACAGGTAGCTGAGGATCGTTTTCTTCCCTGTCATGATATCAACCGATGCCACCATGCCGGGAATAATAAGCAGCGGTTTCTCAGCGCTTCCCAGATAGTTTTTATCCGTACGCAAACGAATAATATAAAAACTATTGCCGTCTTTATCCGTCACCGTATCCGGACTAATTTGCACCAACTGACCTTTCAGCCCGCCATAGATAGTGTAATCATAAGCGGTGAATTTAATAATGGCTTCCTGACCGGGATGGAGAAAAGCGATATCCTGAGGACGGATTCTGGTCTCGACCAGCAAGTTGTCATCCAGCGGAACAATCTCCACTAAATCACTTCCTGGCTGAATCACGCCGCCAATGGTATTAACCAGAATTTGCTGCACAATACCGCGTACCGGTGAAACGACCAGCGTACGATTAACCCGGTCTTCCAGTGCCTTGCCGGTGGCGGTGATTTTGTTCAGGTTAGTCTGGGCCTCGTTCAACTGCACTAAAGCCTCGCTTTTATAACGTCCTCTGGTCTCCTGAATCTTGTTCTCGATCTCTTTGATGGCCGATTCGGCTCGGGGAATAGACAGCGTGACGGATTCAAGCTGGCCTTTGGTTTCCACTTCGGCGCGCCGCAGGCGCAGCACTTCCACTTTGGAGATGGCGCCTTCGGCGATTAGTGGCTCAGACATCCTGATTTCTTGCTGCAGCAGATTCAGGCTGTTGCGGAACTGGGTCTGTTTGGCGGAGAAATCCCGCAACTCCTGCCGGCGTTGTATCAGTTGTTCTTCCAACCCGGATATTTCATTGTGGAATTGCTGACGTCTGCTGTTATATAACTCCCGCTCGCCGTTGGCCACTTCCGGCGACAGTTCGGCTATATTGGCTGATAACGTTAAATCACGATCGTTAATTTCGGCATTCAGGCGCTCAATCCGCAAAATCAAAGCCAGCCGGTCTGCTTCGGTTTCTCCTACGTTGGAGGCAAAACGGGTATCGTCAAGCCGCAGTAGTGGATCGCCGGCCTGAACCACCTGACCTTCATGGATAAATAGTTCGGTGACAATACCGCCTTCGAGGTTCTGAATCTTTTGTAACCGCGAGGACGGTATCGCCTTACCGTCACCGCGGGTGACTTCGTCTACGTTGGCAAATGCCGCCCATAGGATGAAAAACAGGAAAAAGGCGCCGATGCTCCATAGCGTGATGCGAATAACCCGGGGGGAGTCTTCCACCATGGCATTACTGACTGCGGTCATGGCCTGAAGGTCGTCGTCGTCACGCCCGACAAAATAACGCCTGATGCGCGTAGCATATTCAACGAGACGCATTGATCTGTCCTTTCTTTAAGGCATCCATCACGATGGCCTTCGGACCATCGGCAATAATGCGTCCTTTATCAACAATAACCAAACGATCGACCAGCGACAGCATGGACGCCCGGTGCGTCACCAATAACAGCGTTTTATTGGCGACCACGGGCGCCAACGCATTTTTCAACCGATCTTCACTGGTGTTATCCATGGAACTGGTGGGTTCGTCAAAAATTAGAATCGGCGGATCGAGCAACAGGGCTCTGGCTAGTGCGACCGCCTGGCGCTGGCCGCCGGAGAGCTGCTGACCGCGCTCACCAACCTGCAGGTTGTAACCATCCGGATGCAGGCGGGCAAATTCATTAACGCCTGCTATCTCTGCCGCCTGCAGCATGGTTTCATCTTCAACGTAGCGGGCTCCGCTGACCAGGTTATCGCGCAGCGACCCGCTGAACAGCTGAATGTCCTGCGGAACATAGCCGATATTGTGCCGGAGATCGCTGACATCCAACTGGCGTACATCCACGCCATCGATAAGAATATTACCGGCATTGGCCTGATAGAGATTGACAATCAGTTTCTGCAGCGAGCTCTTACCCGAGCCGCTGCGCCCGATAATGCCGACTTTCTCACCCGCCGCGATGGCGATATTTATCCCCTGCAGAGAGCTGTTTTTCTGCTCGGGATAATTGAACGACACATCGCGAAACTCGATGCTGCCGCGAATGCTTTCCCGCTTCAATGGGCGTTCATTATCACTGCGTTCCTGCGGCAACTGCATCATTTGTTCCGTCGTGTCCATCGTCAGACGGGCTTGCTGGTAACGGGTAACCAGCCCGGACAGTTGTCCCAGCGGTATCAGCGCCCGGCCATTCAGCATATAGCAGGCGATTAATCCCCCCATGCTGAGTTTGCCGTTAATTAACAGATATACGCCGACCACAATGATGGCGACGCCTGCAAATTGCTGGATCCACTGGGTCAGATTAACCGCCAGCGATGACAGCGTCTTGGCGTGCATTTCCAGCCGACTAAGGCTTCCTATGGTTTGTTCCCACTGATATTGTCGTTCGCTTTCCGCGTTGTTAACTTTTATCGCATCGAGACTGCTCAATGTTTCGATCAGCGTTGCCTGCCGCTCACTGGCAAGATGCATGGTTTTTTCAATGGCTGACGTTAGCGGCCTTTGTAACGCCCAACTGGCCAGTAAAGCGATAGGGTAGGCGAGTATGGAAACCCAGACCAACGGCCCGCCGATAATACCGATAACCAGCAGCAGCAATAATGTGAAGGGGAAATCAATAAGGGTTGTCAGCGTTAACGAAGAAAGAAAGTCTCTGAGCGATTGAAACTCATGGATATTTTGAGCAAAGTTACCCACCCGAGCCGGACGGGCTTTCATCGACATGCCGGTGATGCGTTCAAACAGTGTGGCTGAAATAATCAGATCGGTTTTTTTGCCGGCGATATCAAGACAAATGCCGCGCAGCGTTTTCAATATCAAATCAAAAATAAACGCCCCGGTAATGCCAATCGCCAACACCCATAAGGTTGCCGTCGCCTGATTGGGAACCACCCGGTCATAGACATTCATAATAAACAGCGGCGTCGCCAGGGCGATGATATTAATCAGCAAGCTGGCGAGCACCGCGTCCATGTAAAGAAAACGCGACAGTTTGAGCGTATCCTTGAACCAGGATTTGGTGCGGGGGATCAGGGAGTCGGACTGGATATCAAACTGATGGCGGGGTTGGGCGAACATCACCAGCCCCAGATAGTTCTGCTGCAATGTATGGCGATCGACGGTAATTTCCCCGCCTTCCGTTTCACTGGGCATGATGCGGGCGCTGCCGTCGGCATTCCAGCCCAGTAAAATTGCCGCTCCTCCCTCACGCAATAGCAACATCGCCGGAAGCGACATGGCAGCAATTTTGTCCAGCGGGCGCTTAAGCACTCTGCCTTGCAATCCTGCGCGCGCTGCGGCCCTGGAGAGTAATTTTACCGACAGGCGCTGGTTGGCAAGGGGTAATCCGGCGGTTAACGTTGCTCTACTGACTGATTTACCCTGTAAAGAACAAAGTATCAGCAAACTATCCAACAATGGATCGTCATGACGGCTACGAGGATCGCTATGTTCATGGGCAACCGATTCATCAGGGTTATTGGTATCGTGAGCAGAATGCAACTTCATTTAGCTGAATTTTTCCTTACGCAACGCATCTCTGCAGTTGATAATAGGCAAATAGGCGGTTTCCCTACCTGCGAAATGGGACATCGATATACCAAACATGGTTTATCGGTATCGAATAGTCCAATAGATTAATTCAATCCGGGTAATTCTGCGTGAGTCGTCACGTTAGTCAGACTATTACCAGCCGTCGGCGCAGGGATTGATAAACTATTTAATAAATTCCCCATACGTGATTTTATCCGATATTCGCTAAACAGGGCAGTAAATCGAACTTCCTCCAGGCGTCTCTGTGCGGTAAATAGCTCATTTTCACTGTCCAGCAAGTCCAGCAGCGTTCTTTCACCCAGGCTGAACTGTTTCTGGTAAGCGGTGCGTACTCTCCTGCTGCGCTCGGCATATTCTGCGGCGATAGGCAACTGCTGACGAGCATTATTTAAAGCAGACCATGCCAGGCGCAGCTCTTCATTAAGCAGTCTCAGGGAGTTATTTCTTATGTCCTGCGCCTCTTTGATTTGATAAGCCTTTGATTCCATATTAGCTTTACCGCTACCGCCTTCGTACAGATTGTAGCGCATTCTTAACATCGCCTGCCATTCGTTGTTGTGACCGCGAGCGCCATCGACGTTGTTATCCATACTGCGCGCCAGCTCAATATTTACCCGCGGGTAAAAGGTGGATTTTGCCGCTTCGTACTGCTGTGTAGTCGCCTCAATGTCGGATTCGGCGGATTTTAACGTCGGATTATTCGCCAGCATGATGCGGCGAGCTTCTTCCAGCGAAACGGGTAGGGTAATGGTGGCATCGTTCGGAACAGCAAGATTATCCGGCTCTTTACCGACCACGCTATAGTAATTGGTCCGGGCGTCATCGAGATTGGTTTTTTCCGTCAATACGTTATTACGGGCCTGGGCCAGACGGGCTTCCGCCTGCTCCAGATCGGCAAGGCGACCGACGCCCTGCTCACTACGCAGCTTTATCTGATCGTAGATACGTTCATGGTTGGCAAGATTGGCTTCCGCGAGACGGACAAATTCCTGGCGCTGTAACACATCAAGGTAAACCTGCACGGCATCCAATGCTGTGGTTTCGCTGGAGCTCAGCACGTTATAGGCTCGGGAATTCACCGTGGCCCGTTGCCGCCCGACCTCGCTGGAAGTGGCAAAACCGTCAAAAACCATCTGGCTGACGTTGATGCCGGATTCGCTGCGCCTCAATTCGACACGGTGATTGCCGCTGGAACGCGTCGAGGCGCTGTCCGTTTCTTCACGGCCGATACCGGCATTTAACGTTACGGAAGGAAGATATGCTCCTTTGGCCGCACGTAAATCATGATCGGCAGAGAAACGGCTATTAATTGAGGCGCTAACTTCAGGATGGGTATTGAGCGAGTGTTTAATTGCATCCTGAATAGTATCCGCGTGAGTATAATTAGTAAAAGCGGTAATGAAAAGTAATGTAGAGAATCTATATTTGTTAGAGGACATGGTGTTATTTTCCTTCACAAATGTTGATTTTGTGATTATTCCTATTTCCGTGAACGGTTGCGATATTAATAATTTTCCGGCTAATTTAATTTTAAATATATTAATATCAGTAATTTAGCTCTTGTGTAAGAAAATGAAATTTTCCTGAGATATCTTAATTACTCAAGATGAGTAAAGTTCTGGAAAGAATATTCTGAATTTTTTATTATATTGGTCATCGAGTCAAGAGATTGACGCATAAGAAAGCCGATTTACGGTGACGCCTCAATAATTTATCAGGACGATACACAGCAAGCTCCATCCGTCAGGATAACGTCCTGATTCTATTGCCAAAATTTATCAGCAACATAAAAATAATGATAAATATCAAGGGGAAAATATTTTGAATAGCGTAATCGGTATCATCAAATTCGTTATTGGTCAGGTTTTTGTCATCGCTTTGGATGGCAGCCAACGGTTATTGGTTGCGGGAGAGCGTATCTACAGCGGCGAAGAAGTGGTTACCGGCGCCAACGGCGCGGTTTCGATAGCCTTGCCTGACGGCCGTACGCTGGATTTAGGCCGCGACAGCCGCTGGAGCGATGTCGCTGAAATGACTTCTCAGAATAGGGTCGCGGCGGACGATGAAGTCGCTACCTTACAATCCGCTATTGCCCAGGGGGAAGACCCGACCCAGGTATTGGATCCCACGGCTGCCGGCAATATCGATGCGGTTGAGGCTGGCGACGGCGGCGGCGGTCATACGTCGGTGGTGTTGGACCTCACCGCGCAGATAGTAGAGGCTAACTCTGGTTTCCCGACGGAGGGACTGGGCGTTGCGTTTGATGCGGTCGATGAGCGCGAAGGCGCTGACGAATCCGTAACGAGCTTGACAACCACGGTGGGGGATAGCAGCGATCCGACCTCTGTTATCCTGAGTTCTGATGCCCGCGTGGCCGAAGGCGGAACGTTTACAGTCAGCGCCACCGTGGGCAGCCCGGTGACGGGAACCCCTTTGACTATCACCCTGACCGACGGTTCAACCATCACTCTTCCGGTCGGGCAACAAACTGGCTCGGTACAAATCGATACGCGCGCTAACGATGAATACATGCAGGGCGACGAAAGTATCACTATCGGTATCGGGTCGACGGTGGGCGGCAACTTCGACAATCTGAATACTTCCAGCACCACGACCATCACGGTGGGCGACGTCGTTGACACCGTTAACGTAACCATTGAAAGCAACGGCGATACTACTGAAGTACAGGACGCGGTCTTTACCATCAAGGTAGACCGGGTGCTGTCCGACGATCTGGTGGTAACGCTGAGCAACGGCGAGCAGGTCACCATCCGGTCGGGTGAGCGGAGTGTGGCTTATAGCGTGGCGGCGCAGGGCGACGATGTGTACGCCGATGCGGGCAGCGTCACGCTGGGCCTTACCGATGCCAGCGTGGCCGGCAAGGTGTTTGAAGATCTGCAACTGGGCGGTGACGCCACGGTAAACATTACCGATACGGTAGATACCACCACGCTGACGCTGGGCGATATCACGGTGGCGGAAGGCAGTGATAGCGCCACCGTCAGTGCAACGCTGAGTAATCCCACCGATCGTGCCTTTACGGTAACGCTAAGCAATGGGGCGACCATTACCTTTGCGGCTGGAGAAACGATCGGCACTTCGAGTGAGTTTGCAGTACAAGGGGATGATGTCTACCGGGACGGTGAAAGCTACACGATAAGCGTAACGGATGCGGGTGAGCATAATTTCGAGCAACTGGATACCAGTGACACAGCCACGGTGACGGTGACCGATACGGTCGACACCACCACGCTGACGCTGGGCGATATCACGGTGGCGGAAGGCAGTGATAGCGCCACCGTGAGCGCCACACTGAGTAACCCGACCGATCGTGCCTTTACGGTAACGTTAAGTAACGGGGCGACCATCACTTTTGCCGCAGGGACGACAACCGGAATTTCATCGGCGTTTGCAGTGCAGGGGGATGATGTTTACCGGGACGGAGAAAGCTACACGTTAAGCGTAACCGACGCGGGCGAGCACAACTTTGAACAGTTGGACACCAGCGATACCGCGACAGTGACGGTGACCGACACGGTGGATACCACTACGCTGACGTTGGGTGATGTGAGCGTGGCGGAGGGCAGCGAAAGCGCCACCGTCAGTGCAACGCTAAGTAATCCCACCGATCGTGCCTTTACCGTGACGTTAAGCAATGGCGCGACCATTACCTTTGCGGCTGGAGAAACGATCGGGACTTCGAGTGAGTTTGCAGTACAAGGGGATGATGTTTACCGGGACGGTGAAAGCTATACGCTAAGCGTAACGGATGCGGGTGAGCATAACTTTGAACAGTTGGATACCAGCGATACCGCGACAGTGACGGTGACCGATACGGTCGACACCACTACGCTGACGCTGGGCGATATCACGGTGGCGGAGGGCAGCGACAGCGCCACCGTCAGTGCAACGCTGAGTAATCCCACCGATCGTGCCTTTACGGTAACGCTAAGCAATGGGGCGACCATTACCTTTGCGGCTGGAGAAACGATCGGGACTTCGAGCGAGTTTGTAGTACAAGGGGATGATGTCTACCGGGACGCTGAAAGCTACACGATAAGCGTAGTGAATGCCGGTGAGCATAACTTTGAACAACTGACCAGTAATGAAGCTACGGTAAACATTACCGATACCGTAGATACCACCACATTGACGCTGGGCGATATCACGGTGGCGGAAGGCAGCGACAGCGCCACCGTCAGCGCTACGCTGAGTAACCCGACCGATCGTGCCTTTACGGTAACGCTAAGCAATGGCGCGACCATTACCTTTGCCGCCGGGTCAACGACCGGTACTTCGAGCGAGTTTGCAGTACAAGGGGATGATGTTTACCGGGACGGTGAAAGCTATACGCTAAGCGTAACGGATGCGGGTGAGCATAACTTTGAGCAACTGGATACCAGCGATACCGCGACAGTGACGGTGACCGATACGGTCGATACCACCACGCTAACGCTGGGTGATATCACGGTGGCGGAAGGCAGCGACAGCGCCACCGTCAGCGCCACGCTAAGTAATCCCACCGACCGTGCCTTTACCGTGACGTTAAGCAATGGGGCGACCATTACCTTTGCGGCTGGAGAAACGATCGGGACTTCGAGCGAGTTTACGGTGCAGGGCGATGATGTTTATCAGGACGGTGAAAGCTACACGCTAAGCGTAACGAACGCGGGTGAGCATAACTTCGAGCAACTGGATACCAGTGATACCGCCACGGTAACGGTGACCGATACGGTGGATACCACTACGCTGACGTTGGGTGATGTGAGCGTGGCGGAGGGCAGCGATAGCGCCACCGTCAGTGCAACGCTGAGTAATCCCACCGACCGTGCCTTTACCGTGACGTTAAGTAACGGGGCAACCATTACCTTTGCCGCCGGGGCAACGACCGGCACCTCGAGCGCCTTTGCGGTGCAGGGCGATGATGTTTATCAGGACGGTGAAAGCTACACGCTAAGCGTGACGGATGCCGGTGAGCACAACTTTGAACAGTTGGACACCAGCGATACCGCGACAGTGACGGTGACCGATACGGTCGACACCACCACGCTGACGCTGGGTGATGTGAGCGTGGCGGAAGGCAGCGACAGCGCCACCGTCAGCGCTACGCTGAGTAATCCCACCGATCGTGCCTTTACCGTGACGTTAAGCAATGGCGCGATTATTACCTTTGCCGCCGGGTCAACGACCGGCACTTCGAGTGAGTTTGCAGTACAAGGGGATGATGTTTACCGGGACGGTGAAAGCTATACGCTAAGCGTAACGGATGCGGGTGAGCATAACTTTGAGCAACTGGATACCAGCGATACCGCGACAGTGACGGTGACCGACACGGTGGATACCACTACGCTGACGTTGGGTGATGTGAGCGTGGCGGAGGGCAGCGAAAGCGCCACCGTCAGTGCAACGCTAAGTAATCCCACCGATCGTGCCTTTACCGTGACGTTAAGCAATGGGGCGACCATTACCTTTTCGGCTGGAGAAACGATCGGGACTTCGAGCGCCTTTGCGGTGCAAGGGGATGATGTTTACCGGGACGGAGAAAGCTACACGTTAAGCGTAACCGACGCGGGTGAGCATAACTTCGAGCAACTGGATACCAGCGACACGGCAACGGTGACGGTGACCGATACGGTCGACACCACCACATTGACGCTGGGCGATATCACGGTGGCGGAAGGCAGCGATAGCGCCACCGTCAGTGCCACGCTGAGTAATCCCACCGATCGTGCCTTTACCGTGACGTTAAGCAATGGGGCGACCATTACCTTTGCCGCCGGGTCAACGACCGGCACCTCGAGCGCCTTTGCGGTGCAGGGCGATGATGTTTATCAGGACGGTGAAAGCTACACGCTAAGCGTGACGGATGCGGGTGAGCACAACTTTGAACAGTTGGACACCAGCGATACCGCGACAGTGACGGTGACCGACACTGTGGATACGGTCAATGTCACCATCGAGTCCAATGGCGACGTCACCGAAGCCCAGGATGCGGTCTTTACTATCAAGGCAGACCGGGTACTGTCCGACGATCTGGTGGTGACCCTAAGCAATGGCGACACGGTGACTATCCAGGCGGGTGAGCAGAGTGTGGCTTATAGCGTGGCGGCGCAGGGCGAAGATGTGTACGCCGATGCGGGCAACGTCACGCTGGGCCTTGCCTATGCCAGCGTGGCCGGCAAGGTCTTTGAAGATCTGCAACTAGGCGGTGACGCTACGGTAAATATTACCGACACGGTAGATACCACCACGCTGACGCTGGGCGATATCACGGTGGCGGAAGGCAGCGATAGCGCCACCGTTAGCGCCACACTGAGTAACCCGACCGACCGTGCCTTTACCGTGACGCTAAGTAACGGGGCGACCATTACCTTTGCCGCCGGGTCAACGACCGGGACTTCGAGCGAGTTTGTAGTACAAGGGGATGATGTCTACCGGGACGCTGAAAGCTATACGCTAAGCGTAACGAATGCGGGTGAGCATAACTTCGAACAGTTGGATACCAGCGATACCGCGACAGTGACGGTGACCGACACGGTCGATACCACCACGTTGACGCTGGGTGATGTGAGCGTGGCGGAGGGCAGCGATAGCGCCACCGTCAGCGCTACGCTGAGTAACCCGACCGATCGTGCCTTTACGGTAACGCTAAGCAATGGCGCGACCATTACCTTTGCCGCCGGGTCAACGACCGGTACTTCGAGCGAGTTTGCAGTACAAGGGGATGATGTTTACCGGGACGGTGAAAGCTATACGCTAAGCGTAACGGATGCGGGTGAGCATAACTTTGAGCAACTGGATACCAGCGATACCGCGACAGTGACGGTGACCGATACGGTCGATACCACCACGCTAACGCTGGGTGATATCACGGTGGCGGAAGGTAGCGACAGCGCCACCGTTGGCGCCACGCTAAGCCATGCCACCGATCGTGCCTTTACCGTGACGCTAAGTAACGGGGCAACCATTACCTTTGCGGCTGGAGAAACGATCGGCACTTCGAGCGAGTTTGTAGTACAAGGGGATGATGTCTACCGGGACGGTGAAAGCTATACGCTAAGCGTAACGAATGCGGGTGAGCATAACTTCGAGCAACTGGATACCAGTGATACCGCGACAGTCACGATTACCGACACGGTAGATACCACCACGTTGACGCTGGGTGATGTGAGCGTGGCGGAGGGCAGCGACAGCGCCACCGTGAGCGCCACACTGAGTAACCCGACCGATCGTGCCTTTACGGTAACGTTAAGTAACGGGGCGACCATTACCTTTGCCGCCGGGTCAACGACCGGGACTTCGAGCGAGTTTGTAGTTCAAGGGGATGATGTCTACCGGGACGCTGAAAGCTACACGATAAGCGTAGTGAATGCCGGTGAGCATAACTTTGAACAACTGACCAGTAATGAAGCTACGGTAAACATTACCGATACCGTAGATACCACCACATTGACGCTGGGCGATATCACGGTGGCGGAGGGCAGCGACAGCGCCACCGTCAGCGCAACGCTGAGTAATCCCACCGATCGTGCCTTTACCGTGACGCTAAGTAACGGGGCAACCATTACCTTTGCGGCTGGAGAAACGATCGGCACTTCGAGCGAGTTTGTAGTACAAGGGGATGATGTCTACCGGGACGGTGAAAGCTACACGCTAAGCGTGACGGATGCCGGTGAGCACAACTTTGAACAGTTGGACACCAGCGATACCGCGACAGTGACGGTGACCGACACGGTGGATACGGTCAATGTCACCATCGAGTCCAATGGCGACGTCACCGAAGCCCAGGATGCGGTCTTTACTATCAAGGCAGACCGGGTACTGTCCGACGATCTGGTGGTGACGCTAAGCAATGGCGACACGGTGACTATCCAGGCGGGTGAGCAGAGTGTGGCTTATAGTGTGGCGGCGCAGGGCGAAGATGTGTACGCCGATGCGGGCAACGTCACGCTGGGCCTTACCGATGCCAGCGTGGCCGGCAAGGTGTTTGAAGATCTGCAACTAGGCGGTGACGCTACGGTAAATATTACCGACACGGTAGATACCACCACGCTGACGCTGGGCGATATCACGGTGGCGGAAGGCAGCGATAGCGCCACCGTTAGCGCCACACTGAGTAATCCCACCGATCGTGCCTTTACCGTGACGCTAAGTAACGGGGCGACCATTACCTTTGCCGCCGGGTCAACGACCGGGACTTCGAGCGAGTTTGTAGTACAAGGGGATGATGTCTACCGGGACGCTGAAAGCTATACGCTAAGCGTAACGGATGCGGGTGAGCATAACTTTGAACAGTTGGATACCAGCGATACCGCGACAGTGACGGTGACCGATACGGTCGACACCACTACGCTGACGCTGGGCGATATCACGGTGGCGGAGGGCAGCGACAGCGCCACCGTCAGTGCAACGCTGAGTAATCCCACCGATCGTGCCTTTACCGTGACGTTAAGCAATGGCGCGACCATTACCTTTGCGGCTGGAGAAACGATCGGGACTTCGAGTGAGTTTGCAGTACAAGGGGATGATGTTTACCGGGACGGTGAAAGCTATACGCTAAGCGTAACGGATGCGGGTGAGCATAACTTTGAACAGTTGGATACCAGCGATACCGCGACAGTGACGGTGACCGATACGGTCGACACCACTACGCTGACGCTGGGCGATATCACGGTGGCGGAGGGCAGCGACAGCGCCACCGTCAGTGCAACGCTGAGTAATCCCACCGATCGTGCCTTTACGGTAACGCTAAGCAATGGGGCGACCATTACCTTTGCGGCTGGAGAAACGATCGGGACTTCGAGCGAGTTTGTAGTACAAGGGGATGATGTCTACCGGGACGCTGAAAGCTACACGATAAGCGTAGTGAATGCCGGTGAGCATAACTTTGAACAACTGACCAGTAATGAAGCTACGGTAAACATTACCGATACCGTAGATACCACCACATTGACGCTGGGCGATATCACGGTGGCGGAAGGCAGCGACAGCGCCACCGTCAGCGCCACGCTAAGTAATCCCACCGACCGTGCCTTTACCGTGACGTTAAGCAATGGGGCGACCATTACCTTTGCCGCCGGGTCAACAACCGGCACCTCGAGCGCCTTTGCAGTGCAGGGCGATGATGTTTATCAGGACGGTGAAAGCTATACGCTAAGCGTAGCGAATGCCGGTGAGCATAACTTTGAGCAACTGGATACCAGCGATACCGCCACGGTAACGGTGACCGATACGGTCGACACCACCACATTGACGCTGGGCGATATCACGGTGGCGGAGGGCAGCGACAGCGCCACAGTCAGCGCTACGCTAAGTAATCCCAACGATCGTGCCTTTACGGTGACGTTAAGCAACGGGGCGACCATTACCTTTGCCGCAGGGGCGACAACCGGTACTTCATCGGCGTTTGCAGTGCAGGGGGATGATGTTTACCGGGACGGAGAAAGCTACACGTTAAGCGTAACCGACGCGGGCGAGCACAACTTTGAACAGTTGGACACCAGCGATACCGCGACAGTGACGGTGACCGACACGGTGGATACCACTACGCTGACGTTGGGTGATGTGAGCGTGGCGGAGGGCAGCGACAGCGCCACCGTCAGTGCAACGCTGAGTAATCCCACCGATCGTGCCTTTACCGTGACGTTAAGCAATGGTGCGACCATCACTTTTGCCGCAGGGGCGACAACCGGTACTTCATCGGCGTTTGCAGTGCAGGGGGATGATGTTTACCGGGACGGAGAAAGCTACACGTTAAGCGTAACCGACGCGGGCGAGCACAACTTTGAACAGTTGGACACCAGCGATACCGCGACAGTGACGGTGACCGACACGGTGGATACCACTACGCTGACGTTGGGTGATGTGAGCGTGGCGGAAGGCAGCGACAGCGCCACCGTCAGCGCCACACTGAGTAACCCGACCGATCGTGCCTTTACGGTAACGTTAAGTAATGGCGCCACCATTACCTTTGCCGCCGGGGCAACGACCGGCACCTCGAGCGCCTTTGCGGTGCAGGGCGAGGATGTTTATCAGGACGGTGAAAGCTACACGATAAGCGTAGTGAATGCCGGTGAGCATAACTTCGAGCAACTGGATACCAGTGATACAGCGACAGTCACGGTGACCGACACGGTCGATACCACCACATTGACGCTGGGCGATGTGAGCGTGGCGGAGGGCAGTGATAGCGCCACCGTCAGCGCCACGCTAAGTAATCCCACCGATCGTGCCTTTACGGTAACGCTAAGCAATGGCGCGACCATTACCTTTGCGGCTGGAGAAACGATCGGGACTTCGAGTGAGTTTGCAGTACAAGGGGATGATGTTTACCGGGACGGTGAAAGCTATACGCTAAGCGTAACGGATGCGGGTGAGCATAACTTTGAACAGTTGGACACCAGCGACACGGCAACGGTGATCGTTAGCGATACGGTGGATACCGTCAACGTGACGATCGATAGCAACGGCGATGTCACGGAAGCGCAAGACGCGGTCTTTACCGTCAAGGTAGACCGGGTGCTACCCGACGATCTGGTGGTCACCCTAAGCAATGGCGACACGGTGACTATCCAGGCGGGCGAGCGGAGTGTGGCTTATAGCGTGGCGGCGCAGGGCGACGATGTGTACGCCGATGCGGGCAGCGTCACGCTGGGCCTTACCGATGCCAGCGTGGCCGGCAAGGTCTTTGAAGATCTGCAACTAGGCGGTGACGCTACGGTAAATATTACCGATACGGTAGATACCACCACGCTGACGCTGGGCGATATCACGGTGGCGGAAGGCAGCGAAAGCGCCACCGTCAGCGCAACGCTAAGTAACCCGACCGACCGTGCCTTTACGGTGACGTTAAGCAATGGCGCGACCATTACCTTTGCCGCAGGGGCGACAACCGGTACTTCATCGGCGTTTGCAGTGCAGGGCGATGATGTTTATCAGGACGGTGAAAGCTATACGCTAAACGTAGCGAATGCGGGTGAGCATAACTTTGAACAACTGACCAGTAATGAAGCTACGGTAAACATTACCGACACGGTAGATACCACTACGCTAACGCTGGGTGATATCACGGTGGCGGAAGGTAGCGATAGTGCCACCGTCAGCGCAACGCTAAGTAACCCGACCGACCGTGCCTTTACGGTGACGTTAAGCAATGGCGCGACCATTACCTTTGCCGCAGGGGCGACAACCGGTACTTCATCGGCGTTTGCAGTCCAGGGGGATGATGTTTACCGGGACGGAGAAAGCTACACGTTAAGCGTAACCGACGCGGGCGAGCATAACTTTGAACAGTTGGACACCAGCGATACCGCGACAGTGACGGTGACCGACACGGTGGATACCACTACGCTGACGTTGGGTGATGTGAGCGTGGCGGAAGGCAGCGATAGCGCCACCGTCAGCGCCACACTGAGTAACCCGACCGATCGTGCCTTTACGGTAACGTTAAGTAACGGGGCGACCATCACTTTTGCAGCCGGATCGACAACCGCTACCTCATCAGCCTTTGCGGTGCAGGGCGAGGATGTTTATCAAGATGGAGAAAGCTACACGCTAAGCGTAACGAACGCCGGTGAGCATAACTTTGAGCAACTGGATACCAGCGATACCGCCACGGTAACGGTGACCGACACGGTGGATGTTACTACGCTAACGCTGGGTGATATCACGGTGGCGGAAGGCAGCGATAGTGCCACCGTCAGCGCCACGCTAAGTAACCCGACCGACCGTGCCTTTACGGTGACGTTAAGCAATGGCGCGACCATTACCTTTGCCGCAGGGGCGACAACCGGTACTTCATCGGCGTTTGCAGTGCAGGGCGAGGATGTTTATCAAGATGGAGAAAGCTACACGCTAAGCGTAACGAACGCCGGTGAGCATAACTTTGAGCAACTGGATACCAGCGATACCGCCACGGTAACGGTGACCGACACGGTGGATGTTACTACGCTAACGCTGGGTGATATCACGGTGGCGGAAGGCAGCGATAGTGCCACCGTCAGCGCAACGCTAAGTAACCCGACCGACCGTGCCTTTACGGTGACGTTAAGCAATGGCGCGACCATTACCTTTGCCGCCGGGTCAACAACCGGCACCTCGAGCGCCTTTGCAGTGCAGGGCGATGATGTTTATCAGGACGGTGAAAGCTATACGCTAAACGTAGCGAATGCGGGTGAGCATAACTTTGAACAACTGACCAGTAATGAAGCTACGGTAAACATTACCGATACGGTAGATACCACTACGCTGACGCTGGGCGATATCACGGTGGCGGAAGGCAGCGACAGCGCCACCGTCAGCGCCACGCTAAGCCATGCCACTGACCGTGCCTTTACGGTAACGTTAAGTAACGGGGCAACCATTACCTTTGCCGCCGGGGCAACGACCGGCACCTCGAGCGCCTTTGCGGTGCAGGGCGAGGATGTTTATCAGGACGGTGAAAGCTACACGATAAGCGTAGTGAATGCCGGTGAGCATAACTTCGAGCAACTGGATACCAGTGATACAGCGACAGTCACGGTGACCGACACGGTCGATACCACCACATTGACGCTGGGCGATATCACGGTGGCGGAAGGCAGTGATAGCGCCACCGTCAGCGCCACGCTAAGTAATCCTACCGACCGTGCCTTTACGGTAACGCTAAGCAATGGGGCGACTATTACCTTTGCCGCCGGGTCAACGACCGGGACTTCGAGCGAGTTTGCAGTACAAGGGGATGATGTCTACCGGGACGGAGAAAGCTATACGCTAAGCGTAGCGAATGCCGGTGAACATAATTTCGAGCAACTGGATACCCGCGACACGGCCACGGTAACGGTGACCGACTCGGTGGATACGGTCAATGTCACCATCGAGTCCAATGGTGACGTGACTGAAGCGCAGGACGCGGTCTTTACCATCAAGGCAGACCGGGTACTGTCCGACGATCTGGTGGTAACCCTAAGCAATGGCGACACGGTGACTATCCAGGCGGGTGAGCAGAGTGTGGCTTATAGCGTGGCGGCGCAGGGCGACGATGTGTACGCCGATGCGGGCAGCGTCACGCTGGGCCTTACCGACGCCAGCGTAGCCGGCAAGGTCTTTGAAGATCTGCAACTGGGCGGTGACGCTACGGTAAATATTACTGACACGGTAGATACCACCACATTGACGCTGGGCGATATCACGGTGGCGGAAGGCAGCGACAGCGCCACCGTCAGCGCCACGCTGAGTAATCCCACCGACCGTGCCTTTACCGTGACGTTAAGCAATGGGGCAACCATTACCTTTGCCGCCGGGGCAACGACCGGGACTTCGAGCGAGTTTGTAGTTCAAGGGGATGATGTCTACCGGGACGCTGAAAGCTATACGCTAAGCGTAACGAACGCCGGTGAGCATAACTTCGAGCAACTGGATACCAGTGATACAGCCACGGTAACGGTGACCGACACAGAAGATACCACTACGCTGACGCTGGGCGATATCACGGTGGCGGAAGGCAGTGATAGCGCCACCGTCAGCGCCACGCTAAGTAATCCCACCGATCGTGCCTTTACCGTGACGCTAAGCAATGGTGCGACTATTACCTTTGCCGCCGGGTCAACAACCGGCACCTCGAGCGCCTTTGCAGTGCAGGGCGATGATGTTTATCAGGACGGTGAAAGCTACACGCTAAGCGTAACGAACGCGGGTGAGCATAACTTTGAGCAACTGGATACCAGCGATACCGCGACAGTGACGGTGACCGACACGGTGGATGTTACTACGCTAACGCTGGGTGATATCACGGTGGCGGAAGGTAGCGATAGTGCCACCGTCAGCGCAACGCTAAGTAACCCGACCGACCGTGCCTTTACGGTGACGTTAAGCAATGGCGCGACCATTACCTTTGCCGCAGGGGCGACAACCGGTACTTCATCGGCGTTTGCAGTGCAGGGCGATGATGTTTATCAGGACGGTGAAAGCTATACGCTAAACGTAGCGAATGCGGGTGAGCATAACTTTGAACAACTGACCAGTAATGAAGCTACGGTAAACATTACCGATACGGTAGATACCACTACGCTGACGCTGGGCGATATCACGGTGGCGGAAGGCAGCGACAGCGCCACCGTCAGCGCCACGCTAAGCCATGCCACTGACCGTGCCTTTACGGTAACGTTAAGTAACGGGGCAACCATTACCTTTGCCGCCGGGGCAACGACCGGCACCTCGAGCGCCTTTGCGGTGCAGGGCGAGGATGTTTATCAGGACGGTGAAAGCTACACGATAAGCGTAGTGAATGCCGGTGAGCATAACTTCGAGCAACTGGATACCAGTGATACAGCGACAGTCACGGTGACCGACACGGTCGATACCACCACATTGACGCTGGGCGATATCACGGTGGCGGAAGGCAGTGATAGCGCCACCGTCAGCGCCACGCTAAGTAATCCCACCGATCGTGCCTTTACGGTAACGCTAAGCAATGGCGCGACCATTACCTTTGCGGCTGGAGAAACGATCGGGACTTCGAGCGAGTTTGCAGTACAAGGGGATGATGTTTACCGGGACGGTGAAAGCTACACGCTAAGCGTAACGGATGCGGGTGAGCATAACTTTGAGCAACTGGATACCAGTGATACCGCGACAGTGACGGTGACCGATACGGTCGACACCACCACGCTAACGCTGGGTGATATCGCGGTGGCGGAAGGTAGCGATAGTGCCACCGTTAGCGCAACGCTAAGTAACCCGACCGACCGTGCCTTTACGGTGACGTTAAGTAACGGGGCGACCATTACCTTTGCCGCCGGGTCAACAACCGGCACCTCTTCGGCTTTTGCGGTCCAGGGTGACGATGTTTATCAAGACGGAGAAAGCTATACGCTAAGCGTGACGGATGCCGGTGAGCACAACTTTGAACAGTTGGACACCAGCGATACCGCGACAGTGACGGTGACCGACACGGTGGATACGGTCAATGTCACCATCGAGTCCAATGGCGACGTCACCGAAGCCCAGGATGCGGTCTTTACTATCAAGGCAGACCGGGTACTGTCCGACGATCTGGTGGTGACCCTAAGCAATGGCGACACGGTGACTATCCAGGCGGGTGAGCAGAGTGTGGCTTATAGTGTGGCGGCGCAGGGCGAAGATGTGTACGCCGATGCGGGCAACGTCACGCTGGGCCTTACCGATGCCAGCGTGGCCGGCAAGGTGTTTGAAGATCTGCAACTAGGCGGTGACGCTACGGTAAATATTACCGACACGGTAGATACCACCACGCTGACGCTGGGCGATATCACGGTGGCGGAAGGCAGCGATAGCGCCACCGTTAGCGCCACACTGAGTAATCCCACCGATCGTGCCTTTACCGTGACGCTAAGTAACGGGGCGACCATTACCTTTGCCGCCGGGTCAACGACCGGGACTTCGAGCGAGTTTGTAGTTCAAGGGGATGATGTCTACCGGGACGCTGAAAGCTACACGATAAGCGTAGTGAATGCCGGTGAGCATAACTTTGAACAACTGACCAGTAATGAAGCTACGGTAAACATTACCGATACCGTAGATACCACCACATTGACGCTGGGCGATATCACGGTGGCGGAGGGCAGCGACAGCGCCACCGTCAGCGCAACGCTGAGTAATCCCACCGATCGTGCCTTTACCGTGACGTTAAGCAATGGAGCGACCATTACCTTTGCCGCAGGGGCGACAACCGGTACTTCAAGCGAGTTTGCAGTACAAGGGGATGATGTTTACCGGGACGGTGAAAGCTACACGCTAAGCGTGACGGATGCCGGTGAGCACAACTTTGAACAGTTGGATACCAGCGATACCGCGACAGTGACGGTGACCGATACGGTCGACACCACCACGCTGACGCTGGGTGATATCGCGGTGGCGGAAGGTAGCGACAGCGCCACCGTCAGCGCAACGCTGAGTAATTCCACCGATCGTGCCTTTACGGTAACGCTAAGCAATGGTGCGACCATCACTTTTGCCGCCGGGTCAACGACCGGAATTTCATCGGCGTTTGCAGTGCAGGGCGATGATGTTTATCAGGACGGTGAAAGCTACACGCTAAGCGTAACGGATTCCGGTGAGCACAACTTTGAACAGTTGGACACCAGCGATACCGCGACAGTGACGGTGACCGACACGGTGGATACCACTACGCTGACGTTGGGTGATGTGAGCGTGGCGGAGGGCAGCGACAGCGCCACCGTCAGCGCCACACTGAGTAACCCGACCGATCGTGCCTTTACGGTAACGTTAAGTAACGGGGCGACCATCACTTTTGCAGCCGGATCGACAACCGCTACCTCATCAGCCTTTGCGGTGCAGGGCGATGATGTTTATCAGGACGGTGAAAGCTACACGATAAGCGTAGTGAATGCCGGTGAGCATAACTTTGAACAACTGACCAGTAATGAAGCTACGGTAAACATTACCGATACCGTAGATACCACCACGCTGACGCTGGGCGATATCACGGTGGCGGAAGGCAGCGACAGCGCCACCGTCAGCGCCACGCTAAGTAATCCCACCGACCGTGCCTTTACCGTGACGTTAAGCAATGGGGCGACCATTACCTTTGCGGCTGGAGAAACGATCGGGACTTCGAGCGAGTTTGCGGTGCAGGGCGATGATGTTTATCAGGACGGTGAAAGCTATACGCTAAGCGTAGCGAATGCCGGTGAGCATAACTTTGAGCAACTGGATACCAGCGATACCGCCACGGTAACGGTGACCGATACGGTCGACACCACCACATTGACGCTGGGCGATATCACGGTGGCGGAGGGCAGCGACAGCGCCACCGTCAGCGCAACGCTGAGTAATCCCACCGATCGTGCCTTTACCGTGACGTTAAGCAATGGCGCGACCATTACCTTTGCCGCAGGGGCGACAACCGGTACTTCATCGGCGTTTGCAGTACAAGGGGATGATGTTTACCGGGACGGTGAAAGCTACACGCTAAGCGTAACGAACGCGGGTGAGCATAACTTCGAGCAACTGGATACCAGTGATACCGCGACAGTGACGGTGACCGATACGGTCGACACCACCACGCTGACGCTGGGTGATGTGAGCGTGGCGGAAGGCAGCGATAGCGCCACCGTCAGCGCCACACTGAGTAACCCGACCGATCGTGCCTTTACGGTAACGTTAAGTAACGGGGCGACCATCACTTTTGCAGCCGGATCGACAACCGCTACCTCATCAGCCTTTGCGGTGCAGGGCGAGGATGTTTATCAAGATGGAGAAAGCTACACGCTAAGCGTAACGAACGCCGGTGAGCATAACTTTGAGCAACTGGATACCAGCGATACCGCCACGGTAACGGTGACCGACACGGTGGATGTTACTACGCTAACGCTGGGTGATATCACGGTGGCGGAAGGCAGCGATAGTGCCACCGTCAGCGCCACGCTAAGTAACCCGACCGACCGTGCCTTTACGGTGACGTTAAGCAATGGCGCGACCATTACCTTTGCCGCAGGGGCGACAACCGGTACTTCATCGGCGTTTGCAGTGCAGGGCGAGGATGTTTATCAAGATGGAGAAAGCTACACGCTAAGCGTAACGAACGCCGGTGAGCATAACTTTGAGCAACTGGATACCAGCGATACCGCCACGGTAACGGTGACCGACACGGTGGATGTTACTACGCTAACGCTGGGTGATATCACGGTGGCGGAAGGTAGCGATAGTGCCACCGTCAGCGCAACGCTAAGTAACCCGACCGACCGTGCCTTTACGGTGACGTTAAGCAATGGCGCGACCATTACCTTTGCCGCAGGGGCGACAACCGGTACTTCATCGGCGTTTGCAGTGCAGGGCGATGATGTTTATCAGGACGGTGAAAGCTATACGCTAAACGTAGCGAATGCGGGTGAGCATAACTTTGAACAACTGACCAGTAATGAAGCTACGGTAAACATTACCGATACGGTAGATACCACTACGCTGACGCTGGGCGATATCACGGTGGCGGAAGGCAGCGACAGCGCCACCGTCAGCGCCACGCTAAGCCATGCCACTGACCGTGCCTTTACGGTAACGTTAAGTAACGGGGCAACCATTACCTTTGCCGCCGGGGCAACGACCGGCACCTCGAGCGCCTTTGCGGTGCAGGGCGAGGATGTTTATCAGGACGGTGAAAGCTACACGATAAGCGTAGTGAATGCCGGTGAGCATAACTTCGAGCAACTGGATACCAGTGATACAGCGACAGTCACGGTGACCGACACGGTCGATACCACCACATTGACGCTGGGCGATATCACGGTGGCGGAAGGCAGTGATAGCGCCACCGTCAGCGCCACGCTAAGTAATCCCACCGATCGTGCCTTTACGGTAACGCTAAGCAATGGCGCGACCATTACCTTTGCGGCTGGAGAAACGATCGGGACTTCGAGCGAGTTTGCAGTACAAGGGGATGATGTTTACCGGGACGGTGAAAGCTACACGCTAAGCGTAACGGATGCGGGTGAGCATAACTTTGAGCAACTGGATACCAGCGATACCGCGACAGTGACGGTGACCGACACGGTCGATACCACCACATTGACGCTGGGCGATGTGAGCGTGGCGGAGGGCAGCGACAGCGCCACCGTCAGCGCAACGCTGAGTAATCCCACCGATCGTGCCTTTACGGTAACGCTAAGCAATGGCGCGACCATTACCTTTGCCGCCGGGTCAACGACCGGTACTTCGAACGAGTTTGCAGTACAAGGGGATGATGTTTACCGGGACGGTGAAAGCTATACGCTAAGCGTAACGAATGCGGGTGAGCACAACTTTGAACAGTTGGACACCAGCGATACCGCGACAGTGACGGTGACCGACACGGTCGATACCACCACATTGACGCTGGGTGATATCACGGTGGCGGAGGGCAGCGACAGCGCCACCGTCAGCGCTACGCTAAGTAATCCCACCGATCGTGCCTTTACCGTGACGTTAAGTAATGGCGCCACCATCACCTTTGCCGCCGGGGCAACAACCGGCACCTCTTCGGCTTTTGCGGTGCAGGGCGATGATGTTTATCAAGATGGTGAAAGCTACACCCTAAGCGTAACGAACGCGGGCGAACATAACTTTGAACAGTTGGATACCAGCGACACGGCAACGGTGGCGGTGACCGATACGGTGGATACGGTCAATGTCACCATCGAGTCCAATGGTGACGTGACTGAAGCCCAGGACGCGGTCTTTACTATCAAGGCAGACCGGGTGCTATCCGACGATCTGGTGGTCACCCTAAGCAATGGCGACACGGTGACTATCCAGGCGGGTGAGCAGAGTGTGGCTTATAGCGTGCCGGCGCAGGGCGACGATGTGTACGCCGATGCGGGCAGCGTAACGCTGGGACTCGACAAGGCGGAAGTGGCCGGCAAGGTGTTTGAAGATCTGCAACTGGGCGGCGATGCGACAGTAAATATCACCGATACGATCGATACCGTCAATGTGACGATCGCCGGCAACGGCGATATGACCGAAGTGCAGGAGGCGGTATTTACCGTCAAGGTGGATCGGGTACTGGTCGACGATCTGCTCGTCACCCTAAGTAATGGCGACACGGTAACCATCCGGGCCGGCGAGCAGAGCGTGGCCTATACCGTGTCGGCGCAGAGCGGTGATGCGGGCAGCGTCACGCTGGGCCTGGTTGACGCCGGCGTGACGGGCAAAACCTTTGAAGATCTGCGACTGGGCGCTCCGGCTACGGTAGCGGATACCACGCCACCGGTTGCTAACGACAATTCCGTGACAGGTTCGGAAGATACGCCGCTGCATATTGGCTGGAGCGACCTTGGCGCCTCCGCCGACACCGCCAGTATCGTTATATCGGCTCTGCCGCCGGCCAGCGAGGGGATCTTGTATTTTAACGATGGCGGTAGCTGGAAAGCGGTGAGCGTCGGGCAGGTATTTACGGCGGAAAATGGCGATTTGAGATTTGAAGCGGTGGCTAATGCCGCCGGCGCCCCTTTCAGCGGATTTGAGTATCAGCCGGTCGATAGCGCTGGAAACGTTGGCTATAGCGCTTCATTAAGTATCAATATCACGCCGGTGGCGGATGCGCCGGAGGTCAGCCTGACCATCACCAGCGGCGAAACCACGCTGGTGCCGGGAACCATCAAAGTCAATGGCGGCAGCGAGAACGGTGGATTCGATATCCAGGACGGCAAGATCGTCGCTATCGGCGATGGCGTGCGCGTCTGGCTGACGCAGGGAGATCCGGTTCCCGAGGTGGTTGGTAACGGCGTCATTGCCTATTACAACCAGGGGAATATCAGCGGCAGCGGAAGCTATACCGATGTCTATGTGGTGCATGACGGTTCCGGCTATATCCAGGACGGCACCAAGCGCGGCCTGAATCAAGTCAGCGGCAATGGCGGTTCGGAAGCCAGGGGCACGTCGCCGGACTATATCTTCCTTCAGGACGGCGATACGTCCAAATACAGCGTCAGCAACTCGACCAACAACAATGCCGCCAGCAATGTGAATACGTTCGACGGGGTGAACGTTTACGGCAACGGTCAGCTAATCAGCAGCGGCAACCAGTTGGAAGGCGTGATCTACGGCGATGGCTCGACCTATGTGGCGGATAATGACGGCACCACCACGGTTGAAGTGATCCCGGCGCAAAGCGGCTATCAGGCGCATTCCATCACCGTTTCCGCCGCATTGACGGATACCGACGGCAGCGAAACGCTCTCCGGCATTACGCTGTCCGGTCTGCCGGCCGGCACGCAAATCGTTTCCGGCGATACGGTGCTTTATACCGTGGGCGACGAGGGAACCTATCTGATCCCCAATACCGGCAACGCGCAGTCGTTCACTGCGGATATCAGCATTCGGGTTCCGGTGTCGGCAGGTAAGTTCGATGTTATTGCCGAAGCGACATCGACCGAGTCGCTGAATCATGACTCGGTGGTGGGCTACTCATCGGAAGAGGTCGAGCAGTATGGGGTGGTCGTCGGTTCTACCGGTGATGATGATATTACCGGGACGCTTAGCAATGATATCGTCGTTTCCGACGTCGTCGGTTTACAGGTGGTGGAGGGGGAGAACTATAACATCGCCTTTATCGTCGACTCGTCCGGCAGTATGTCTGACACGGATATGGCCAATACGAAAGCCCAGTTGACAGAAGTATTTAATAGCCTGATCGAGAGCGCGGGCGGCGGCAATGCGGGAACGGTGAATGTGTTCCTGGCGGACTTCGACAGCCAGGTGCAGCAGACGGTGTCCGTCAATCTGGCGGACAGCGATGCGCTGGCGAAATTGATCGCTACGCTTGACGGCATGAGTGCCGGCGGCGGCACCAACTATGAGGATGTGTTTAAAGCGACGGCCAACTGGTTCCTAAGCGATCAGGTCACGGGCAATTCCGGTACTAATCTTACCTATTTTATTACCGACGGCCAGCCGACGTATTATCAAGACAGTGAGAACACTAACCCGGTCATCGCCACCGACTGGTGGGGAAATGCCACGCTGCGGCTGGACGATATTCTGGATGTGGATAATTATCAGGCGGGCGAAGAGGTACGGGTAACCATCAACGGCCGGGAGTTCGTGGTGGTGGATAGCCAGGGGCAGGTATACAGTTACTCCCCATACTCCTTTTGGGGCAACAGCGTCGGGCAGTTGCGCGCGCAGGGCGACGGCACCTTTGAAGTCTCCTCCCGCGCGGGATGGGGGAATGGAACCAACCCCGCCACCTTGAGCAACGCCATCTCCACGTTCGCCATCCTTGGCGCGTTGTCCGTCGTTGAGGCGATTGGTCTGGGTAAGAGTCTGAGCGCCGCCGACCTCGAGCATTTCGACAGCGACGGCCAGGTGCAGTCCGATATCGATCCCTCCGCTCTCAGTGAGGCGATTCTGGGGGGCAATACCCAGTTGCCGGCGGGGGATGACTCGGTTTCCGGCGGGATCGGGCACGACGTTCTGTTCGGCGACGTGGTCAAGTTTAATCATATTGACGGCAACGGATATAATGCATTGCAGCAATATATCGCCGACAGAACGACGGACGGCGATACCTCATCGGTAACCGCCAAGTCTATGCACGACTATATCGTCGCCCACAGCGATGAATTTAACCTGTCCTCGACAGGTGACGGCAACGATATTCTTAACGGTGGAGCAGGCGACGATATTCTGTATGGTCAGGGCGGCGATGATACGCTGATCGGCGGCGCGGGCGATGATATCCTGTATGGCGGCGACGGTAACGACACCCTGCTCGGCGGGACCGGCGACGACATTCTGATTGGCGGCGCGGGCAATGACGTGTTGACCGGTGGTGCCGGAGCTGACATCTTTAAGTGGCAGTCCGGGGATGTCGGGCATGACGTTATCAAAGACTTCAATGCCGGCGAAGGCGACAGGATCGACTTAAGCGAGCTTGTCGGCGAGCTGGAAGAGGGAACCGATATCAGCCGCTATATCCGTATTACGGAGGGTAATGGTTCGCCGACGATTGAAGTCAGTACGGAAGGCGATTTCACGGGCGATAGCGGAGGCACGGTGGCGGTATCCATCACGCTTGATCACTATAGCGGTGCTTTGCCGTCTCTGGAAAGCTTAGTCAGCAAGCCGGAACAATCCCAAGGCTGACGGGGTATCGCGTCGAGTGGAACCTCAGGTGATGAGGTTCACTCTTTATCAAGAACGCTTAACAAGGTCTCTGAGTATGTTTTATATCCAGCGTAATGGTAACGGTCACCTGATCAGGGTTGAGGAGCATCCTTTTCCTGAAATGAATGGTGAACTGGCTGAGGACTCAACAGAGGCGTTGGCGTGGTATGAAAGTCATCAAACGGCGCTGAACGGTTTGCAACAGCTGCGCCAAAGCGACCTGGAAATGGTGCGGGTACTTGAAGATTTGATTCAGGTACTCATTAATAAAGGGGTGATCAGTATTACTGATTTCCCGTCGGCGGCGCAGTTAAAGCTAATTGGCCGGGCACAGGCGCGTGAAGCGTTGAACGGCGGATTGAACAAGCTGATCGGCGATGATGAAGACGGCATGTTCTGATTATCGCAATGGTAGATGAAAAACGGCCCGCTGGGGCCGTTTTTCATCTGGCCGTCTGACCGGTCACTTGGCCGGCGCCGGTTCTCCCAGTAAACGTCCCATTGCCCCTTGCAGTCCCATTTCCTGCAGCACTGCCAATTCGCCGGCAGTTTCCACACGTTCGGCGATAAGCGGCAGCGCTATGCTATTGGTGGCGCGATACATTGCTTCAATAAACATTTTTTTATCCTCTTCACGATCGATATCGCGGATATAGCTGCCGTCTATTTTTAAGTAAGCCAGCCCCCATTGCGATAAATTGCCGATCATATTAAAGCGGCCGCCGAAGTGCTGAAGCCCCAGCGCGCAGCCATATTCGTTCAGCAGCTTGATTAACGCATCAAACTGCGTGGAATCCGGCAGTTGATTCTCATCTAATTCCAGAATCAGGCGTTCGGCCAGATGAGGCTGCTGTTTCAGCGGTTCCAGCAATCGAGCCATCAAAGGCAGATCGAGGACGGTGTTGCAGGAGAGACTTAACGCCAGCGTTCCCTTATGCCGGCGCAGATAATCCAATACCAGTTTCAACATCGCCTGATCCAGCCGGGTATTCCAGCCAAAACGCTGTATCCACGGTAGAAAGCGGCCTGCGGCAATACTGTTTCCCTGTTCATCCTCAATTCTTGCCAGCACCTTATGATGCAGCACCTTATCCGGATTGAGACACTCCACCACCGGTTGCAGGAAAAGCTGCAGCCGTTCCTGTTCCAATATAGGGTCGAGCCGGTTAAACCACATATGCCGGTCGGTTTCCACCTGCTCCAAGGATTGCAGCGGTTGGTCGACGGTGGTTTTGTCGGAATGGCTTTCGGCGCGGGTCAGCGCTTGGTCGCCGTGTATCAGCAGGGATTGCGCGCTATCTCCGTGGCGGAACGGCACCATGCAAAATCTGGCCACCGGGGAGACGTCGGTTTCACCGGTCAAATACAGGCTTTCAATGTTGCGCGTCAGCTCGCCTATCAGGGCGAAGGCTTCCTTGTCCACCAGCCCGGGGCAGAGCAGGGCGAATTCGCCGCCGCGGATACGGGCGGACAGGCTTTCCGTGGTGACATACTGCTTTTGGGTTGTGCGGATGATCTGTCCGATGGAGGCCAGCAGCGTGTCGGTGCGATGTCCCCCAAGCCGCTGGTTCATGCCCGATAGATCCTGAAGGCGGATCATAATCAGGAAGCCCGGGGACGTCTCGTCATCGGCAAGTTTGTCCTGAAACTGAATATCGAAAGCGCGGCGGTTGGCCAGACCGGTCTGCGGGTCCTGATAGGCTTCCTGACGCAGGCGTTCGCTGCGTTCGGCTTCTTCCTCAAATAGCGTTTTCAGCTTACTGACCATCAGATTCATCGCCTGCGCCACGCGGCGGAACTCGGGCGTGCTGGGCAGATCGGGCTGGCTGAGAAACTCGCGGCGGGTAATGGCCAGCGACTGCTTGACCATATAGTCCAGCGGGCGCAGCTGGCGGCGCAGCAGTATCGCCCCGAACAACACCCCTAGCGTACCACAGCTGAGCAGCCAGATAAGCGTGGCCAAACTGCTTTTCCACAACCGCGTGACGGCGAACATCGGGTGGCTGACCACTTCCACCTTGGCCGCCTGTTCCCATCCGCGCATGACTATCGCTTCGCCCGCGCCGGGTTGCAGATTAACCAGCCGCACAAACCAGGCCGGCACGTCGGGCACTTCCGGTGACGCCGCGCGTTCCAGGGTAATGTTATCCGTTTTTAAATCGCGAACGCGGATGCTGGAAAAGTAGCCGCTGTCAAAGATGGAACTGACCATCAGCTCCACCATCGCCGGATCGTCAATATTCGGCGTCAGGGACAACCCCAGCGCGGTTGCCGCATCCTGTGCATGGGAACGCAGCTGGTTATTGGAATGCTCGCGGGAGTTTTCCAGGCTGACGAAAAAACTCCCGCTGAAAATAATCAGCACGAACAGGCAGATGGCTATCAGTAATTGTTTGTATAGAGACATAGCCTCATCCTACTCCTCAATTGAAAATCCCTCGGCGCGCATTTTGGTTAATAACGCCTGCCAGCGCGAAAGTCGTTTGCTGTCGCCGACGCGCTTGTTGCCGCTGGCGCCCGGTAACCATAATCCCTCTCCATTAAAGGAGTAAACCGGCAGTAAGTCGGTGCGCTGGGTCGCAGGTTGAATTTTGCCCGTCAGGTTATCAAGCACCAGTGGGATCGCGGTCGGCGTCGGATAATAGGTAAGCACCATATGAGCCTGATTAAGACGCAACGCTTTTACGTAAGTGATGCGCAGTTTTTCACTCGCTACGCCTAACTGACGCAGGGTGAGGTATTTGGCGATCGCGTAGTCTTCGCAATCCGCCGCGCCTTTGCGCAGCGCTTCTATGGGGCTGGCCCAGTAGTCTCCTTGATTCCAGATGACCCTATCATCGCGAAACAGCAAACGGTCATTAAAAAAACGGTTCACGGCTTCCAGCTGTTGTTGTTCCCCCGCATTACGTTGGGCGGTCAGTAACGCCTGCCATTCGTTAATTCTTCGCCTGGCTTCCGGCGCGGCGGGGCCGTAAAGCTGCTCCGTGCGCTGGGTAACCAGGGGGAAGTCCCAGTCCGCGCGCAGGAAGCCCGCCAGCGGTAACAGCAGACAGCAGACGAGAAAAAGCTTGTAACAGGATGCCTTAGGCAAGAGGTATTGCACCGATGTTCTCTGTGTGCCCAACGGGTAGTCTCAACCGCGCGCAGACGAATAAATCAGATTATAGATATAGTTACAGAATATCTTACTTTTATAGCAGCAAAAAGTGATTACTATGGCAGCAGGACAACGCCGCAAGAAAAAGAGCGGCGCAATATATGAGGTAAGCAAGATGAATTCAGGTGTTTTCCATTTAGGGAAACTGGTATCGGAAACCCGTAATCCCGCCACGATGGATTTGGACAAGCTCTCTACGCTGGAAATGATGCGGGCTTTTAATCAGGAAGATCAAAAGGTGCCGGAGGCTATCCGCCAGGTATTGCCGGCGATCGCCGACGCGGTCGATTTGGCGACGGCGGCGCTGCAAGCGGGAGGACGGCTGATTTATCTCGGAGCGGGAACCAGCGGCCGTTTGGGGGTGCTGGATGCGGCGGAGTGCCCGCCGACGTTTGGGGTGCCGCACGGGCTGGTGATCGGCCTGATAGCCGGTGGTCCGGGGGCGTTGCTTAACGCGGTGGAAGGGGCGGAGGACGATCCGGCGCTGGGCGAGGCCGATCTTGTCGCGCTCAATCTCACGGCGGAGGATATGGTGATCGGTCTGGCGGCGTCCGGCAGAACGCCCTATGTTATCGGCGCCTTGCGCTATGCCCGCCGTCTGCGCTGCCGTACCGCGGCCATCTCCTGTAACCCGAACTCTCCGATAGCCCGGGAAGCCCAGGTGGCCATTTCGCCGCTTGTCGGCCCGGAGGCCTTGACGGGATCGACCCGGCTGAAATCGGGAACGGCGCAAAAGCTGGTGCTGAATATGATTTCCACCGGCGTCATGGTTAAGTTGGGCAAGGTGTACCAGAATCTGATGGTGGATGTAAAAGCCACCAACGTCAAATTGCTGGATCGCGCCTGCCGGATAGTCATCGAAGCCACGGGCGCGGATGCGGAGACGGCGCGACAGGCATTGGCGCAGACGGGGAATGAGGTGAAACCTGCTATTCTGATGATTCTGAGCGGAGTGAGCGCGCAAGACGCACGGCAGAAGCTGATACGCCATAATGGCTATCTGCGCGAGGCGCTGATTGCCTGATGCGATACAACATCGTCTTTTATTTTTGTTAACGGATTGCCAAGGAGTGACGTTTTGAGTGATAAGCCAGACCTGCGCATCGTGTTTTTTGATTTGGACGGCACGCTGCATCAACAGGATATGTTCGGTAGTTTTTTGCGCTTTTTGCTCAGGCGGTTGCCGCTCAATCTGCTGCTGGTGCTCCCGCTATTGCCGGTTATCGGCGCCGGTTTGCTGGTGCGCGGCCGCGCCGCCCGCTGGCCGATGAGCTGGCTGTTATGGGCGATTACCTTTGGCCGCCGCGAAGATAATCTGCTGCGCCTGGAACAGCTGTTCGTCAGTCACTTCCGCCGTCAGGTGACGCCTTTCCCGCAGGTGCAGCAGCGGCTGAAAGAATATTTACAGGATACCCAGACGCAGGTCTGGCTGGTAACCGGTTCGCCGCAGCGGCTGGTTGAGCAGGTCTATCATGATGCTCCTTTTTTGCCCGGCGTCCGGCTGATGGGCAGCCAGATAACCCGACGCAGCGGCGGCTGGGTATTGACGCTGCGCTGTCTGGGGCAGGAAAAAGTCATTCAGATGGAACGGCGTCTGGGCGCGCCGCTGAAGCTCTATAGCGGCTACAGCGACAGTAAACAGGATAACCCGCTGCTCTATTTTTGCGAGCATCGCTGGCGGGTGACGCCCAACGGCAGTTTGCAGCAGTTGGAGTAATTCCCCTCCGGCGTTATATTTTAAGGAAAGAATGGGTCACCTTGCGGCAGCCCATAACCTTACCCTCGCGCAATCTCTTTTCTGGCTAACTCAGAGAGGAACGCCGAGCGATTTTTATAATGCCCGTTTTGCTGAATATAGCGGTCAATTGCAGTAATGAGATTGCCGGGCATGGTGAGATTGAACTTAACGGCTTTGGTTTCGTATTTTGTCGGATCTATTTCCACCAATGCCATAAAGCCGTTATCTGCGATTAGACGTTCGTCACCGAGATAATCGGCTGGATCGCGTGGAGCGGGGACGTGCCCGCCTTGCTCTGTTAATACCTCCATGTGTTGACCGAATGCTGTCTCAGCGTCGCGTATGGCATTCTCCAGCGTGTCGCTGGCAAAGAAACACCCGTCTACATCCGGAAAGTAGCCATCAAACGTGCCGCTGTCTGTTTTGAAAATAAAAAGCGGATAAATCATTTTACCTCACAAAATTTAGATGATGTTGTTTGCAGAGAGGGAAGCTTTCGGCCGCTCCCCGTTATAGCAATTTGAGACCTGATATCTCTTGAGCCTGGCGGACAACCCCTTTTGACGAATCCTTTCTGGGGTGGGGGATGGTGATGATTTTCCTTACTCCCGGTTTACTCAGCGTTACATGGCTTCCTGTCTGTCGCTGCTTAACCCATCCGTCAGCCTCTAAGCGTTTAATTAATTCTGCACTTTGCATCGAGTCTCCATCTCGTCAATATGTGGGTATGATACCCATCAATGATAATGGCGTCAAAATTTTTATGGGTATAACACCCATCTTATTGGGACTTGCTTTCGGTTATTTTTTCTCTTGTTTGGCCGATGGCATTGGCATTAACCATGTATAATGCCCGCCGCCAAAAGTGACAGCAGAAAATAGCGTAAGAGGATATCGTGAGCCGCGTACTGGATGATGAATATTGGATGCGCTATGCGCTGACGCTGGCCCGGCGCGCTCAGGATGAAGGCGAGGTGCCGGTCGGCGCGGTGCTGGTGCTGGACAACCAGGTGGTGGGCGAAGGCTGGAATCGCCCGATCGGGCATCATGATCCCACCGCCCATGCCGAGATCATGGCGCTGCGGCAAGGCGGGGCGGCGTTACGGAACTACCGCCTGCTGCATACCACCCTGTATGTTACGCTGGAGCCTTGCATTATGTGCGCCGGGGCGATGATCCACAGCCGCATCGGCCGGCTGGTGTACGGCGCGGCGGATGAAAAAACCGGCGCCGCCGGGTCGCTGGTGGATATTCTGCGCCATCCCGGCATGAATCATCAGATTGTCGTCGATTCCGGCATCCTGGCCGCCGAATGCTCCGCCACGCTGAGCGCTTTTTTCCGCCGGCGCCGCGAACAGCACAAAGCGCGGCGGGACGCGGAAAAAAAGGCCGCGAATTAAGCGCGGCGTCGGCCTAATCCGGCACTTTATCCGGCGCAACGGCCGGATAAGCCTGCGCCGACAACAGCCGCAGTTTCGCCCTGGCCTCTTTCTCCAGCAAATACCCTTCAAGACTCACCATATAACGACGAATGTTTTCCACATAGCTGTAGGCTTGCTGTCCGCGCGCATAGCCGTAAGTCGTCTGCGTGTAGTAACGCTTCTGGCTGAGCATCGGCAGGCGTATTTTCACATCGACCCAGCTATCCGGGTCGCCTTGCTGTTTGGCGGTCAGTTTGCGGGCGTCCAGCAAATGGGCGTACCCCATATTGTAGGCCGCCAGCGCGAACCAGATCTTTTCATCGTCGGGAATGGTATCGGGCATTTTTTGCATCATATGCGACATATATTGCGCGCCGCCGCGAATGCTCTGTTCCGGGTCGAGACGGTCGGTTACATTCAGACTTTCCGCGGTGTTGCGGGTGAGCATCATCAGCCCGCGAACGCCGGTCGGCGAGGTGGCCTGCGGATTCCAGTGCGACTCCTGATAGGCGATGGCGGCCAGCAGTTTCCAGTCGATCTCCGTCGCATATTTTTCAAACAACGGCTGGAAATCGGGCAGGGTTTCATCAATGGCGCGCAGGAAAGTGGTGGTGTCGACGTAATCAAACTCGCCCACATGGCCCAGGTATTTCTCCTCCAGCCGGGCGAGGGTGCCGTCTTCAACGATGCGGCTGAAAAAATCCAGTAACGCCGCCGTCAGGCTATCGTCATTAGAGCGCCGCATATACCAGGTGACCGGCTCTTCATCGCTGAGATCGAACGCCACGGCGAGCTGCGGATGAATACGCTGCATTAAACCGATGGTGACGGAATCCCCCAGCGTATAGTCGAGTTTGCCGTCAACCACCGCTTTCAGCAACTCCTGGGTGGTAAGCTCGGAAACCGACTCCCAGTTTAACGGCGGATATTTTTCGGTTTTCAGATCGCGCAGCGTGGCGGCGTGCGCAGATCCGGCGGTTACGGCCAGGCGGCCGGTTAATTTTTCCAGCGTTTTGGGACGGGCGTTCCCCAGGCGATACACCAGCTGTTGCGAGACCGAATAATAGGTCGGTCCGGCGCGGTAACGCTCCAGGCGCTCATGATTGTAGATTAATCCGGCGGCCAGTATATCCGCATCGTCGTCATCCAGGTCGTCAAACAGATCGTCAAGATTTTTGCGCGACGAAACCACCAGCTTGACGCCGAGATAGTCGGCGAAACGTTTTGCCAGTTCATAATCGAGACCTGCCGGGGCGCCTTTACTGAGGTAGTAAGTCAGCGGCGAGTCGATGGTGCTGATCCGCAACTCGCCGCGCGAGAGGATCTGTCTGAGCTGATCGTCCTGACTGCTGCGCCAGGGGATATTGGGCCATAAGGCCAACGCCAGCAGCAGCGTGATAACCCCGATGAAAAAATAGTTTAATTTTAAACGCTTCAAATAATTGTCTCTCTGCGGCTTGCCAGCCTCTTTGTCTGTAGCCATCGTTCCCGGCGATTTTTTACTCGTCTCATCCATGAGACTCGCCCTACGGGCCGTCGCAAGCGACGTTGAAAATCGCTCCAGGCGATTTTTTATACGAAAGTCCCAGAGTCGGGGCATTTTGCTTAACAAAGCGCCGGCGTGCAACTTTTATTGATTTGGTTAATGATTAACCTATGCCGGGATGCGATGTGCAACAATAACCGCGCAAACGGTTTCGTCCGCGGAAAGGATTCACTATAATGGCGCGCGTTTCCCCCCTTGTAGCGCCCAATGACTGCACGCCGGTCAGTGCATCGAAGACGAGAGAACTTTAGATTATGGAAATACTGCGTGGTTCACCTGCTTTGTCGGCTTTTCGTGTTAATAAACTGCTTGTCCGCTGCAAAGAGCACTTTTTGCCGATCGGTGATATCTATGCCGAATACGTGCATTTCGCCGATGTCAGCGCCCCGCTGAACAATGATGAGCAGGCCAAACTGGCGCGTTTGCTGAAATATGGTCCTTCTCTCGCCGAACACGAACCGCAGGGCCGCCTGCTGCTGGTTACTCCTCGCCCCGGCACCATCTCGCCGTGGTCCTCTAAAGCCACCGACATTGCGCATAACTGCGGGCTGAATAAGGTCTTGCGGCTGGAGCGCGGCCTGGCTTTCTATATTCATGCGCCGACGCTGAACGATGAACAGTGGCGGCAACTGGGGGCGTTGCTGCACGATCGGATGATGGAAAGCGTTTTCGATGAGATGCGGCAGGCTGAAAAACTTTTCTCTCATCACCAGCCCGCGCCGTTAAAACGCGTCGAGATCCTCATACAGGGCCGTCAGGCGCTGGAGGAAGCGAATGTCCGCCTGGGACTGGCACTGGCGGAAGATGAAATAGATTACCTGTTGGATGCGTTTACCAGGCTGGACCGCAACCCGACGGATATCGAACTGTATATGTTCGCCCAGGCGAACTCCGAGCATTGCCGGCATAAAATTTTCAACGCCGACTGGGTGATCGACGGCGTGGCACAGCCGAAATCGCTGTTCAAGATGATTAAGAACACCTTTAGCCACACGCCGCAGCACGTGTTATCCGCCTATAAGGATAACGCGGCGGTGATGGAAGGCTCCGCCGTCGGGCGTTTCTACGCCGATACCCAGGGCAATTATGATTACCATCAGGAAGAGGCGCATATCCTGATGAAAGTGGAAACCCACAACCACCCGACGGCGATTTCACCCTGGCCGGGAGCGGCAACCGGCTCCGGCGGCGAAATTCGCGATGAAGGCGCAACCGGACGCGGCTCCAAACCCAAGGCGGGCCTGGTCGGATTCTCCGTATCAAACCTGCGTATCCCCGGTTTCGAACAGCCGTGGGAAGAGGACTTCGGCAAACCCGAGCGCATCGTCAGCGCGCTGGATATCATGACAGACGGCCCGCTGGGCGGCGCGGCGTTTAACAATGAATTCGGCCGTCCCGCGCTGACCGGCTATTTCCGCACCTATGAAGAGCGGGTCGACAGCCATAACGGCACCGAACTGCGCGGTTATCACAAGCCCATCATGCTGGCCGGCGGTCTTGGCAATATCCGCGCCGACCATGTGCAAAAAGGCGAAATCAGCGTCGGCGCCAAGCTGATCGTGCTGGGCGGTCCGTCGATGAATATCGGCCTGGGGGGCGGGGCGGCGTCGTCAATGGCCTCCGGCCAGTCGGACGCCGACCTGGATTTCGCCTCGGTGCAGCGCGATAACCCGGAAATGGAGCGCCGCTGCCAGGAGGTGATCGACCGTTGCTGGCAACTGGGTGAGGAGAATCCGATTCTGTTTATTCATGACGTGGGCGCGGGCGGCCTGTCCAACGCCATGCCGGAACTGGTCAGCGACGGCGGCCGCGGCGGCCGTTTTGAACTGCGCGATATTTTGAATGACGAACCGGGCATGAGTCCGCTGGAAGTGTGGTGCAACGAGTCGCAGGAGCGTTATGTGCTGGCCGTCGCGCCGGAGCAATTAGCGCGGTTTGACGAAATCTGCCGCCGCGAGCGCGCGCCTTACGCGGTGATTGGCGAGGCGACGGAAGAACTGCACCTGACGCTGAACGACCGTCACTTCAACAATCAGCCGATCGATCTGCCGCTGGACGTATTACTGGGTAAAACGCCGAAAATGCTGCGCGACGTCGAGCGCAAGCAGGCGGCGGGCACGCCGTTACAGCGGGACGGCATTTATCTGGCGGAAGCGGTGGAGCGCGTGCTGCACTTACCGGTGGTGGCGGAAAAAACCTTTCTGATTACCATTGGCGACCGCACGGTCACCGGCATGGTGGCGCGCGACCAGATGGTCGGTCCGTGGCAGGTGCCGGTGGCGGACTGTGCGGTCACCACCGCCAGCCTGGACAGCTACTACGGCGAAGCCATGTCGATTGGCGAACGCGCCCCGGTGGCGCTGCTTGATTTCGCCGCCTCCGCCCGCCTGGCGGTGGGCGAGGCGTTGACCAATATCGCCGCGACCCATATCGGCCCTCTGACTCGCGTTAAGCTCTCGGCGAACTGGATGGCGGCTGCCGGCCATCCCGGCGAAGACGCCGGGCTGTATGATGCGGTAAAAGCCATCGGCGAAGAACTTTGTCCGGCGCTGGGGTTAACGATTCCCGTCGGCAAAGACTCCATGTCGATGAAAACCCGCTGGCAGAAAGGGGAGGAAGAACGCGCCATCACCTCGCCGCTGTCGCTGGTGATTTCCGCTTTTGCCCGGGTGGAAGACGTGCGCGGCACGGTGACGCCGCAGCTGCGCGCCGAGCAGGATAACGCGCTATTGCTGATCGACCTGGGCGCCGGACATCAGGCGCTGGGCGCCACCGCGCTGGCGCAGGTTTACCGCCAGTTGGGCAGCGATAGCGCGGACGTGCGCAATGCGCATCAACTGGGCGCTTTCTTTAACGCCATACAGCAGTTGGTGGCGGAAAAAGCCCTGCTGGCCTATCACGATCGCTCCGACGGCGGACTGTTGGTGACGCTGGCGGAGATGGCGTTTGCCGGCCACTGCGGCGTGAACGTCGATATCGCCGCGCAGGGCGACGATGTGCTGGCGACGCTGTTCAACGAGGAATTGGGGGCGGTTATTCAGGTTGCCGCTTCCCGTCAGGCCGAAGTGGAAAGCGTATTCGCCCGCCATGGTCTGGCGGATTGCGTTCACTACCTTGGCCGCGCCGAAGAGGGCGGCCGCTTTATCATTACCCGCGGCGACGAGGTGGTTTACCATGAGAGCCGCACCACGCTGCGTCGCTGGTGGGCGGAAACCACCTGGCAAATGCAGCGTCTGCGCGATAACCCACAGTGCGCCGATCAGGAGCATATCGCCAAGCAGGATGACAACGATCCGGGCCTGAACGTGGCGCTGACGTTTGATCCGCAGGAAGATATCGCCGCGCCCTATATTGCCCGGCAGGTCCGTCCGAAAGTGGCGGTGTTGCGCGAGCAAGGGGTTAACTCCCATATTGAAATGGCGGCGGCTTTCCACCGCGCCGGGTTTGACGCCGTCGACATCCATATGAGCGACTTGCTGGCGGGGCGCCGGGATCTGCAGGATTTTCAGGCGCTGGTGGCCTGCGGCGGCTTCTCCTACGGCGATGTGTTGGGCGCCGGGGAGGGCTGGGCGAAATCCATTCTGTTCAACGCCCGGGTGCGCGACGAGTTTACCGCGTTCTTCCAGCGCCCGCAGACGCTGGCGTTAGGGGTGTGCAACGGCTGTCAGATGATGTCGAATCTGCGCGAGCTGATTCCGGGCGCCGATCTGTGGCCGCGTTTTGTGCGCAATAAATCGGACCGTTTTGAGGCCCGCTTTAGTCTGGTTGAAGTGGAGAAGAGCCCATCGTTGTTTATGAACGACATGGCGGGTTCGCGTATGCCCATCGCGGTTTCCCACGGCGAAGGTCAGGTTGAAGTGCGCGATGCGGCGCATCTGGCGGCGCTTGAGCAGCATAATCTGGTGGCGTTGCGCTATGTGAATCACTACGGCCAGGCGACGGAGAATTATCCGGCCAACCCCAATGGTTCGCCCAACGGCATTACCGCCGTGACCAGCGCCAGCGGCCGGGCCACGGTGATGATGCCGCATCCCGAGCGCGTATTCCGCAGCGTCAGCAACTCCTGGCATCCGGAAGAGTGGGGTGAGGACGGCCCGTGGCTGCGTATGTTCCGCAATGCGCGCCGGCAACTGGGGTAATCTCGCTGCGGGTAAAACACGCAAGGGCTTTCGGCCCCTTGCGTGGGTGATAAATGCGGCAATAACCCCGCTGTTTCCCCTGTGTCGTGTTTTTGCGACAAATATAGATTTAACCGTCTCTGATAGGAGACATTTAACCGATTGATTTATATAAGTTGAATCACATGAGCGGAAAAACGTCTGTTTTTGACGACATAAAGCGGGTTTTCGCGCCGTTATCGGCGGACAGAAGAGCGACTCGCTAAAATGTCGTTAAATAAAATTGATATAAATTAATTGCTTAAGTTGGGTGTTGAAGATTGGCATGATAAGTGCTTAATAATCACCGTTGCTCATTCAACTGGTTATGATTGCGCTGCTGATTGGCAGATAAATTCGCTCATAACATCCGGAATGACGCCAAAAGAAAGGGTGCCTATCGTCCACCAGATCGATAACCGTACGCGCAAGCCGACTTTATCAAACATCGGGCGACACGTTGAGTGAGGCACCGCCTATTCAGTTACGCGGCCGGAAGAGGTTATTTCCCGGCCGCGTAACGCCAAGTCCAGTCCGCTTTCCTCTCCCGTTGATGATCACCCTTGTTAACCTTGTCGTTGCTACGCAATGTTTAAAAACGTTTCTGACGTTTTTGGCGCATTCAGTTAGCATCAGAGCGAACCGATGGGTAATGAGATGATTTCCTTGAAACGATGGCGTTTATTTCCGCGTTCCCTGCGACAGTTAGTAATCATGGCTTTTCTGCTGGTGCTGCTGCCTTTATTGGTGCTGGCTTATCAGGCGTATCAAAGCCTGAACACCCTCAGCGAACAGGCGGCGGAGATTAACCGCACCACCTTGACCGATGCCCGGCGCAGCGAGGCGATGACCAGCGTCGCCCTGGCCATGGAGCGCAGCTATCGCCAGTACTGCGTGCTGGATGACCAGACGCTGGCGACGCTCTACCAAAATCAGCGCAATCAGTATTCCCAGATGCTGGATTCCCACGCCTCCGTTCTGCCGGAGCCGCGTTATTATCAAACCCTGCGCCAGTATTTAACCCAGCTTGCGGAGTTAAGCTGCCACAACAGCGGACCCGGCCGGGATGCCTCCGAACTGCTGGAAAACTTCTCGCGCGCCAACGGACAGATGGTCCAGATAACCAGGGAAGTGGTGTTTTCCCGCGGTCAGCAGCTGCAACAGGCGATAGCCGAGCGCGGCCGGTTTTTCGGCTGGCAGTCCCTGCTGCTGTTTCTGGTCAGCCTGTTACTGGTGGTGCTATTTACCCGGATGATCATCGGTCCGGTAAATGGGGTGGAACGGATGATCAATCGTCTGGGAGAAGGGCGATCTTTGGGCAATACCAGCACCTTTAAGGGACCGCGTGAAATTCGTTCCCTGGCGCAGCGCATTATCTGGCTGAGCGAGCGGCTTTCCTGGCTGGAATCACAGCGGCATGAGTTTCTCCGGCATATTTCCCATGAGCTGAAAACGCCGCTGGCGAGCCTGCGCGAAGGCACCGAACTGCTGGCGGACGAAGTGGCCGGCCCGCTGACGGCGGATCAGAAAGAGGTGGTATCCATTCTGGACGGCAGCAGCCGGCATCTGTTGCAACTGATAGACCAACTGCTGGACTATAATCGTAAACTGGCGGATGCGCCGACGGAGCTGGAGCGGGTCGAAATCGAGGAAATCGTCGATATTGTGGTGTCGTCCCACAGCCTGCCCGCCCGGACGAAAACAATGCATACCGCTATTGAACTGGAGGCGGAGCACTGTTGGGCGGAAACCACGCTGTTGATGCGCGTCATCGATAATCTCTATTCCAATGCGGTGCACTATGGCGAGGAATCCGGTAACATTTGGATCCGCAGCCGTCTGAGCGGCAATCGGGTGCAGATTGAGGTCGCCAATAGCGGTACGCCGATCCCGGATGCGGAGCATGGTATGATTTTCGAGCCCTTTTATCAGGGCAGCCATCAGCGCAAAGGCGCGGTAAAAGGCAGCGGGCTGGGGCTGAGTATCGCCCGGGATTGTATCCGCCGTATGCGCGGCGAGCTAAGCCTGATAACCGTTGACTATGCCGACGTCTGTTTTCGTATTGAATTGCCATTAACTTCTGAGAATGAATAGATAATGAATGAATGGTTCGCCCGTCCTTTCCCGCGGCGCATCCTGCCCGCCGTGCTGGATGTCTCCGTTAGCCGTGTGTTAAAGGCCGTGGTGATGTTATTGCCGGTAGTGGTATTGGCCGGATGCATCAGTAATGTAAGCAGCTACGTATCGTCGCAGGATACGGAAAATTCAACGCCGAAAGAGCAGGTAACCGACTATCGTATTGCGCAGTGCGGTTATCTCTGGCGGGTGGATGGCCGCGCAGCGATGAATAATGCGCTTTACTGGCTGCGGGCGATGGATTGCGCCGGACGCCTGCCCCAGAATCAGGCGCGCGAAGAAGCGCAGCGGCTGGAGGCCGACAGCTGGGAGAACGCTTTCAAGCGGGGTATTTTGCTGAATAATGCCGGCATCACGCAGGCGGAAAGACGCCAGATGCTGGAGCAAATCAATGTACATCGTCTCGCCTTTCCCGCCGCATTACGCCCGCTGATACAGACCTGGCGCGACAGGCAAACGCTGTTTCTGGCGTTATCCGATGAGCGCCTGCGCTATAAGCGTTTGCAGGAATCCAGCGATAAACAGCTGGACACCCTGCGCATCCAGCAAAACCATCTGCAATATCAGCTTGAGACCACCCGGCAAAAACTGGAAAACCTGACGGACATTGAGCGTCGGCTTTCGTCGCGTAAACAGCTCTCGGGCGAATTGCCCGAGAGCGACGCCGATCGCCGCAACCCGGCGGCAGCGGTAAAAGCGGACGACACCTACGCGCCGCCAGCCGAATCGGATGCGGATAAATCGACGACCGAGGAGCCGAAAAGCCAATGACAGCCCGGAGAGCGGCAAATTTGCTGTTGGTGGACGACGATCCCAGTCTGCTAAAGCTGCTGGGGATGCGTCTGACCAGCGAAGGTTTTAGCGTGACGACGGCGGAAAGCGGTCAGGAAGCCTTGCGTCTGCTGACCAGAGAGCACTTCGATCTGGTGATTAGCGATCTGCGCATGGATGAAATGGACGGTATGGCGCTTTTTTCGGAAATCCAGCGCCATCAGCCCGGCATGCCGGTCATTATTCTTACCGCGCACGGTTCTATTCCCGACGCGGTGGCGGCGACGCAGCAGGGGGTATTCAGCTTCCTGACCAAACCGGTCGATCGCGATGCGTTGTACAAAGCGATCGACGAGGCAATGGCCTTGTCCGCCCCGGCCGGCGATGAAAGCTGGCGTGAAGCCATCGTTACCCGCAGTCCGTTGATGCTGCGCCTGCTGGAGCAGGCCAGGATGGTCGCCCAGTCGGACGTCAGCGTGTTGATTCACGGCCAGAGCGGTACGGGGAAAGAGGTGTTGGCCCAGGCGATTCATGCCGCCAGCCCGCGGGCGAAAAAAGCCTTTATCGCCATCAACTGCGGCGCGTTGCCGGAACCTTTGCTGGAGTCCGAACTGTTCGGCCATGCGAAAGGGGCTTTTACCGGCGCGGTCAGCAGCCGGGAGGGGCTGTTTCAGGCGGCGGAAGGCGGTACGCTGTTTTTGGATGAAATCGGCGATATGCCGCTGTCGTTGCAGGTCAAGTTATTGCGGGTGTTGCAGGAGCGCAAGGTGCGTCCGTTGGGCAGCAATCGCGATCTGGATATCGATGTGCGGATCATTTCCGCCACCCATCGTGATTTACCCAAGACGATGGAAAAAGGCGAGTTCCGCGAAGATCTCTACTATCGCTTAAACGTGGTGAATATGAAGCTGCCCGCATTGCATGAGCGGGCGGAAGATATTCCGCTATTGGCGACCCATCTGCTGCGCGAGTCGGCCGCAAGACATAAGCCTTTTGTGCGCGCTTTCTCGACGGACGCCATGAAACGGTTGATGACGGCAAGCTGGCCGGGTAACGTACGGCAACTGGTTAACGTGATTGAACAGTGCGTGGCGCTGACCAGCGCGCCGGTTATCAGCGAGGCGCTGGTTGAGCAGGCGCTGGAAGGTGAAAACACCGCGCTGCCGACGTTCGTCGAGGCGCGGCATCAGTTCGAACTGAACTACCTGCGCAAACTGTTGCAGATTGCCAAAGGCAACGTCACGCAGGCCGCGCGAATGGCGGGGCGTAACCGGACCGAGTTTTATAAGCTGTTGGGGCGTCATGAGTTGGACGCCAACGATTTTAAAGAATAGGTTAATGGATTGTAAGTTTGGCTCCGGCAATCTTTTTGTTCGCTGATGCCCGGCTTTAGCCGCAACATAGGTAAAGGTTCTTTGATGAAAAAAATTGATGCGATTATCAAGCCGTTCAAACTGGACGATGTGCGTGAAGCGTTAGCTGAAGTGGGTATCACCGGGATGACGGTAACGGAAGTGAAAGGGTTCGGCCGGCAGAAAGGCCACACTGAGCTTTATCGCGGCGCCGAGTACATGGTCGATTTTTTGCCCAAGGTGAAAGTCGAGATCGTGGTGGCGGATGATATCGTCGATACCTGCGTGGAAACCATTATGCGGACCGCCCAGACAGGTAAAATCGGCGACGGTAAAATCTTTGTCTTTGACGTGGCCCGCGTGGTGCGTATCCGCACCGGCGAAGAGGACGAAGAAGCCATCTGACGCCTATATATCCGGCCCGTTATTCTGCGCCGGTCGTCCCCGCGGCGGCAAGCGGGGACCTGCTTTTGCAGGCGGCTCGCAGTACAAGCGTTCCCCGCCTGCGCGGCCGACCGATACTTTGTATTATGGCTTACGGCTGCTGGTCAGTTTATCCGCCAGCGTTTTTAATTCCGCCGTCTGGCGAATAGCATCCGCGACGATCCCCGACACGGCAATCGCCCCTTTTTTCTGAAAGTGGGTGGTATCCGGTTTGCTCAGGCTGCCGCTCTGATTGCGGTAGAAGGAATAGCGCGCGGGATCGACCGCCAGCCAGTATTGCTTCCAGTGATTTCGATTGCCCTTGTTGGCCAGCTCGATGGTGGCGGACTCGATATCCAGCAGAAACACTTTATTGGCCGCGGCCGTTTCTTTGATTGTCTGGCTGTAGTCGCCGACGAACGCGTAGCCTCCCTGCGCGTTCTGCGTGGTAAAGTGGCCGTGTACCGCGGGAGTGCCGTCTTTGCCGTCGGCGGTGCGGACTTGGGTGGTCGGCGTGAGCAATACCGGGATCAACCGATGCTGGCGGGCAAAACTCACGTAGCGCTCCAGCGATGTCTGGAACGACATGTCGGATTTACCCGGCGGGGATTGGCGTTCACCCGCGGCGTTATTGGGGTAGGTACACAGATTGGCGACGTCGGCGGCACCCCGCACCGGCCTGGCGCTATTACAGTTCTGATCGTTGTGTCCCATCTGAATGAAGAGAAAATCTCCCGCTTTCATCAACGGCTGCATCTGGCGAAACCAGCCGGCATAGAAATAGTCCCGCGAACCGCGGCCGGCGCGCGCGCCGTTAACGACTTTCACTCCGCCGTCTTTACGGAACTGCTGTTCAAAAACCTGTCCCCAGCCCATGCGCGGCAGGCGCGCCTTTTCGTAGCTGGCGGCGGTGGAGTCCCCCACCAGGAAGATCCGCATCCGGGCTTTTTGCGTCGCCTCCAGATTCTGGCGGGCAAAGCGATAGTCCAACGGCTCATATCCTCCCTGACCGCTTAGTCCGACAATCGGACGAAACGCGCTGTCGGTCAGCACCACATGCCCTGAGTAGCCGGTATCATTGTCATAGCTGCGGTTATGGTTAATCACCTGAATAATATTGTTGACGGCGTCCTGCTGCGCGGCGGGATAGGTCAGGGGATCGAAATGCGCCGGCGCGGCGATGCCCGCCTGTTTCAGCGCCGAATTAAAGCCGGCATGAAACGCGGCGTAAGCTTTTTTCCAGGCGCCGCCGTCAAGCGTGGGCGACGCGGGGTCGTCCCATAGCTGTTGCGGGCCGATATAGCCGGCGGCGACGGCGACGTCGGAAACGATACGGTCGGTCAGCGGATTAATATTGACGATATTATCGTCGCCGGATTGAAGGGCCGGGGCCAGAGCGTTGAGGCAAATGGCGCGGGGAATATTGCTGAGCTGGCAGTTGGTGCCGCCGGACTCGATGGCCAACAGGCGCAGCGGCGACGATAATCCTGCAACGTCAATATGATATTTCCCGGCGTCGTCGGTGCGGGTTTGCCGGCGCTGGCCCTGCTGATCGCGGATAATAATGGTGGCGGGCAGGTGGATTTCGCGGTGCGTCACGCTGCCCGTCAGGGTGGTGTTTTCCCCCAGTTTGACGGCGGGCATGATTTCGATGGCGCTTGGCGGCGCGGCGGCGGATGATTTGGCTTGCGCCGGAGCCCAGGGGGCGGAAAACAGCAGAGCGGAAGTCATAATAGCGAAAGTCATACCACCGGAAAAACGTTTCAACATGATTAGCCATATTCCTTGTTGCGATAATCGAAAAAATATTTCTTTGCTGCTGCCACTGCTTGCCGGATGAAGTTAGCGCTTCATTTTATGGGGCAAATTTGTTGCAAGAATAAGGGGGATTATTATGCACCTAATTTTAGCAAGCGGGATGGCTAAAATGGATGATGTCCACATGAAGAAAAAACAGCATGGAGATGAAGAAAATTCCGTTTCCCGCCAGAGGGGTTAAATCGCCGCAGCCCTTGCCCTGCCTGTAGCTAATCGTTTGCGTAAAAACCTCTGTCAAGGCCTATCTTCAAAAGGGAGAAACGGTTTACACTATAGGCCAGTACCCGACAGGGTGATTGTTTTCCAGTATATTGTAAGTTAGCTGAGTCAGGAGATGCGGATGTTAAAGCGTGAAATGAACATTGCCGATTATGATGCCGAACTGTGGCAAGCAATGGAGCAGGAAGTGGTGCGTCAGGAAGAGCATATCGAACTGATTGCGTCGGAAAACTATACCAGCCCACGCGTCATGCAGGCTCAGGGTTCGCAGCTGACCAACAAATATGCCGAAGGCTATCCGGGCAAGCGCTATTACGGCGGTTGCGAGTATGTGGACGTGGTTGAGCAACTGGCTATCGATCGCGCCAAAGCGCTGTTCGGCGCCGATTACGCCAACGTACAGCCGCACTCCGGCTCTCAGGCCAACTTTGCCGTCTACACCGCGCTGCTGCAGCCGGGCGATACCATTTTGGGCATGAACCTGGCGCACGGCGGCCACCTGACTCACGGTTCCCCGGTCAACCTGTCCGGTAAACTTTACAACGTCATTCCTTACGGCATCGATGAAAGCGGCAAGATCGATTACGACGAGATGGCGGAACTGGCGCGCACTCATAAGCCGAAAATGATCGTCGGCGGTTTCTCCGCCTATTCCGGCATTGTCGACTGGGCGAAAATGCGTGAAATCGCCGACAGCATCGGCGCGTATCTGTTCGTCGATATGGCGCACGTCGCCGGTCTGGTGGCGGCGGACGTTTATCCGACGCCGATTCCGCACGCCCACATCGTCACCACCACCACCCATAAAACGCTGGCCGGCCCCCGCGGCGGTCTGATTCTGGCGAAAGGCGGCGACGAAGACCTGTATAAGAAGCTGAACTCCGCGGTATTCCCCGGCGGTCAGGGCGGCCCGCTGATGCACGTTATCGCCGGTAAAGCTGTGGCGCTGAAAGAAGCGATGGAGCCTGAATTCAAGGTCTATCAACAGCAGGTGGCCAAAAACGCCAAAGCCATGGTCGAGGTGTTCCTGCAACGGGGCTATAACGTGGTTTCCGGCGGCACCAGCAACCACCTGCTGCTGCTGGATCTGGTCAGCAAGAATATCACCGGTAAAGATGCCGATGCCGCGCTGGGCCGCGCCAATATCACCGTGAATAAAAACAGCGTACCGAACGATCCCAAGAGTCCGTTCGTCACTTCCGGCGTGCGTATCGGTACGCCTGCGGCGACGCGCCGCGGTTTTAAGGAAGCGGAAGTGCGCGAACTGGCGGGCTGGATCTGCGACGTGCTGGACAATATCAACGACGAAGCCACCATCGAGCGCACCAAGCAGAAGGTGCTGGATATCTGCGCTCGCTTCCCGGTTTACGCCTGATAGCAACGCCATCGTCCCGGATGTCGCTTCCGGGGCTAAATCAAGACGCCAGCCTTTGCGCCGGCGTTTTTTTTATCTTTAGCTCGATCCCCGCTTAGCGCCTTTTATGGTGAATAACGCATTGCGCCGGCGCCCGCTCTCTGACAGAGTAGCCAACCAATGAGGGGGAGTTATGGTTCTGCATTCAACGCGTTGGCTGGCGCTAAGCTATTTCACTTACTTTTTTTGTTATGGCATTTTCCTGCCGTTCTGGGGCGGGTGGTTAAAAGGCGAGGGGCTTTCCGCCGAATCCATCGGCGTGCTGCTGGGGGCCGGTCTGGTCGCCCGTTGCGTCGGTAGTCTGGTGATTACGCCCTGCGTGAAAGATCCGTCGAAACTGATACTGGCATTGCGGATGCTGGGGTTGCTGACGCTGGGGCTATCCGTCGGCTTCTGGTTAGGTAATGCCTGGTTATGGCTGCTGTTGGTGATGATCGGCTTTAATCTGTTTTTTGCCCCGCTGGTGCCCTTGACGGATGCGCTGGCCGCTATCTGGCAACGGCAGATCGCCATGGATTATGGCAAGGTGCGGGTCTGGGGATCGATTGCTTTTGTCATCGGTTCCGCCGTTACCGGCGAGCTGGTGTCCGTCTGGGGGCATCCGGCGATTCTGGCGATCCTGAGCGCCGGGCTGGTGGCGATGTTTCTTGGCATGTTGTTTCGCCCCAGCGTGATGCCGGAAGCTGCCGTCTCTGCAACGCAATCGACGGTCGTCACGCCCTGGAAACCCCTGCTTCGCGAACCTGCGGTATGGCGTTTCTTGCTGTGCGTGTCCCTGTTGCAAGGGGCGCATGCGGCATACTATGGTTTCAGCGTGATTTACTGGCAGGATGCCGGTTATTCCGCATCGATTATCGGCTATCTGTGGTCGTTGGGGGTGGCGGCGGAAATTGTTATTTTCACCTTTAGCCAGCGCCTGTTTCGCCGCTGGAGCGCCAGAGATTTATTACTGCTTTCCGCGCTGTGCGGCGTGGTTCGCTGGGGGATGATGGGGTCGACGGTGGCGCTGCCGTGGCTGATTGTGATACAGATATTGCACTGCGGCACCTTTACCGTGTGCCACCTGGCGGCGATGCGCTTTATCGCCGCGCGCAGCGGCGGCGACGTATTACGGTTGCAGGCGGTCTATTCAGCGCTGGCGATGGGCGGGGGCATCGCACTGATGACCGTGGTTTCCGGCTTCCTGTTCGAGCATTCGCCGAACGGAACCTTTTGGGTGATGGCGATGCTGGCGGTTCCGGCGCTGTTTGTGCGTCCTTCAGTCAGCGGGCGGGCTGCCAGAAAGGCATAAGGAGTAGATGTTGTTGCATAACCTGTTAATGCGCTGGCGCCTAAGCCTGTTGACGGCCGTTATGGTGCTCGGCGGCCCGCCGGCGTTGGCCCATCCGCATAGCTTTATCGAGATGCAAACCACGGTTGAGAGTCAAAACGAACGAATTACCGGCCTGCGGATGCGCTGGACCATGGATCCCATTACCTCGGCGGACCTGCTTTACGATGCGGGCAATGCGGCGAAAGACTCGGAAGTGTGGAAAAAACTGGCGGCGGAGGTGATGGCCAACGTGCTGGGACAGCACTACTTCACCGAAATCTACCGCGCTAACCAGTCGGTGAAATATGCGCCGATGCCGAGCGAATACCACCTTTCCCGCCAGGGCAATCAGGCGGTGCTGGAGTTCGTCCTGCCGCTGGCGCATCCCCAGCCGCTGGCGGGGAAACCGCTGCTGATTGCCACTTACGATCCCACCTATTTCGTCGATATATCTTACCCGGATGAAAGCGCCGTCAGGCTGGCGCCCGCGCTGGCCTCCCGCTGCAAAACCACGCTGGTGACGCCGACGCCCAGCGTGGATTTACAGTCCTATGCGCTCTCTCTGGATAAAAATGACTCGCCGGGAGAAGATATGGAACTCGGTAAGCAATTTGCCCAGCAGGTGACGTTACAATGTCAGTAAATGTGAGTGAGCCGCCGCAGCGGCGTCGACCCCTGTTAAAACTGTGGCCGCTGTGGCTGTTTTTCTTGCTGCTCGCGCTGGCGCTGCGTGAGGTGATTGGCCACTGGCCGCAAATCGTGCTGCAAAGCGCGGTGTGGCAAAAATCGCTGCACCAGCAGATGTCGCAACTCTTGCAGATGGTGGCAGACCGGCCGCATCAGGCGGGGCTTGGCCTGATGGCGTTCAGCCTGGCGTACGGCGTGCTGCACGCCGTCGGGCCGGGGCACGGCAAGGTGGTCATCATGACCTATCTGGCGACCCATCCCTCCAAACTGAAAAGCAGCCTGCGCCTGACCTTCGCCGCTTCGCTGGTGCAAGGACTCATGGCGGTACTGCTGGTTTCCGTGGTGTTGGGGATATTACAGCTTTCAAGCCGCACGCTGCACAGCAGCAGTTTCTGGCTGGAGAAAGGGAGCTTTATCCTGGTGGCCGGGCTGGGCGCGCTGCTCTGCTTTCGGGCGGTCAGGCAGCTGTATTTCACGCTTTTCCTCCGACCTAAACCGGCGACCATTCTGCGCCTGACCCCGCTTAACCCGGCGGACGATCGCCGCATTCGTCCTTTGGGCGCGGTATCTGCGCTCGATCATCAACACCATGCCGATTGCGGATGCGGGCACCGGCATCTTCCCAGCGATGAGGAGCTAAGCCGGGACGGCCACTGGCGCACCCGGCTGATGATCGTACTGGCGATGGGCATGCGGCCCTGCTCCGGGGCGATACTGATATTGCTGTTTTCCAAGGTAATTGGCGTATTCCTCTGGGGGATCGCCGCGGCGCTGGTGATGGCGCTGGGAACGGCGCTGACCATTTCCGCGCTGGCGATGCTGGTATTTTATTGTCGCCGGCTGGTGGAACGTCTGAGCGGGAAGGGTACGCCGTCCGTCGGGCAGCGCGCCGCCTGGTCGCTATTGTCGTTGGCGGGCGGAGTTATTCTGCTGGGCAGCGGCGTTTTGCTCTATCTGAGCGCGCAGCCGGCAATGATGGGCGGGATCCGCCCCTTTGCCGGGTGATGTTACCTGCCGTTAACAATTATATAAAAACACATTGCCTGTTTTAACATCAGCATTATATTATCCCGCTTCGTCGATAATGATTATCATTTGTAGTTTTTGCCGGAGAAGGGAATAAATGAAAAAGTGGCTGTGCTCGCTGGTCGCCATATTGAGTTTAGGCGCCGTTTTTGCGCTTAGCGCCGCGCCGATTGTGATTGAAGACGTCAGCGGCAGAAAGGTTGAAATTAACTCCACGGTTCAACGGATTATTTTAGGCGAGGGGCGGCAAATTTACCTGCTGGCCGCCTTTGATACCGAAGCGCCGTTCCAGCGCGTAGTGGGCTGGCGCGACGATCTGCCGAAAGCGGATTATGACGGCTATCTGGCCTATGAAAATAAATACCCGGCGATTAAAAAACTGCCCACCTTCGGCGGCGCGAAAGACGGCACCTTTAACGTCGAGCAGGCGCTGACGTTAAAGCCCGATCTGGTGCTGATGAACCTGGAGTCGAAGGCCGCTACGGACGAAGGGAAGCTGATTGATAAACTCGCTTCGCTGGGCATCCCGGTGGTGTTTATCGATTTCCGCGAAAAGCCGTTTGAGAATGCCGAAAAAAGTATTCATATCATGGGGCAACTGCTGGGCAAACCGCAGCGCGCCGAGGAGATTATCCAGTTCCGCCGTCAGCAGATTGACCTCGTTACCGAGCGGCTGAAAAATTATCAGGGTCCGCGGCCGAAAGTGATGATCGATCGCGCGGGGGGCTATGAAGACGAATGCTGCATGTCGTTCGGCAACGAAAACTTTGGCCGCATGGTGGAGGTGGCCGGCGGCGAGAACATTGCCAAGAACCTGATCCCCGGCACCTTTGGGTCGCTCAATCCGGAGCAGATTATCAGCGCGCGGCCGGATGTGGTGATCGTGACCGGCGCGAACTGGAAAAACTACAATACGGCTAACGGCTGGGTAGGGGTCGGCCCCGGCGCCGATCGCCAGGCTGCGTTGCAACGTCTGCAAAAGCTGATGGAACGCGCCGCATTTAAAACGCTGCCTGTGGCGACCAACGGTAATGCGCACGCCATCTGGCATCAGTTCTACGACAGCCCGTATCAGTTCGTCGCCATCCAGGCCATCACCAAATGGCTGCATCCGGATCTGTTTAAAGATATCGATCCGGACGCCACCTTCCGCACCTTCCACGAGAAGTTTCTGCCGCTGCCGTATCAGCCCGGTTACTGGGTGACGCTGCCGGCAAAATCCTGATTGACAAAAAACGCGCTGACGGCGGTTTGCCGTCGGCGCCTGTCTGACTAACTGCTCGGTTCGCTGACCAACCCGTCGATAATCACCTGCGGAATGCCTTGCGAACAGCGTTCGATACGTCCTTTCACGCCATAGACCGCGGCCAGGCTTTCCGGGCTGATTACCTCGGCGGGGGCGCCATTGGCAATCAGGTTGCCGTTTTGCAGCATCAGCACGTGATCGCCGTGACGCAGGGCGATATTGATATCGTGCACCACCACCACGGTGATCATGCCCCGTTTGCGCGTTTCCCGGCGCACCAGATCCATCACGTGGAACTGATAGTTCAGATCCAGCGCGCTGAGGGGCTCATCCAGCAGCAGCAGCGAAGGTTGGCGAATTAACGACTGCGCCAGCCCGACCAGCTGCTTTTGCCCGCCGGAAAGCTGATCGAGGTAGCTTAACGCCAGATGCTCGATGCCCAGCTGTTTCAGCAGCGCCATCACTTCGGACTGACTGTTGGCGCCGTGCAGGCCGCCGGAGGCGCGCTGGGCGACGATAATGGATTCCAGTACGTGCAGGTGCACGCCGGCCGGCAGGGACTGCGGCAGGTAAACCACTTTTTCCGCCCGCTTGGCGAACGACAGCTGCATCAGGTTGCTCTCGTCCAGCCACAGTTCGCCCTCGCAGGCCCCCAGCCCGGCCATGGCGCGCAGCAGCGTGGATTTACCGCTGCCGTTCGGCCCGAGCAACACGGTGATTTTTCCGCGCGGCAGCAAGGGGACGGACAGATCGTCAATCACCTGGCGTTTAGGGTAGCCCGCCCGAAAATGCGCGATGCGTAATCCCGAAGATATCGGCTGGCTCATACGTTCCCCCTGTGGCGCAGAATAATGCTCAGGAAGAAAGGCACGCCGACCAGCGAGGTGACGATCCCGACGGGAATAATTACGCCGGGGATCAGATTCTTCGAGGCCACGGAAGCCAGCGAAAGCACCAGCGCGCCGATAAGCGCGCTGGCGGGGAGGTAGAAGCGGTGATCCTCGCCGAATATCATGCGGGCGATGTGCGGCGCCACCAGACCGATAAAACCGATCGGACCGACGAAGGCCACCGAGATGGCCGACAGAATGCTGATGCGCAGCAGGGTCGCCAGACGCAGACGCCGCACGTTAATCCCGAAGCTGACGGCGCGATCTTCCCCCAGCCGCAACGCGGTGAGTTTCCAGGCGCTCATCAGCGACAGCGGCATCACGGCCAGCAGCACCAGCAGCAAAATCCCCAGCTTTTCCCAGGATGCCCGCGCCAGACTGCCCATGGTCCAGAACACCAGCCCTTGCAGCGTGTCTTCGTTGGCGATGAATTGCAGCATGGAAACCAGCGCGTTAAAGGTAAACACCAGCGCAATGCCGAACAGCACCACGCCGGAGGTGGCCACCTGGGTCCAGCGCGTAATGCCGTCCAGCAGCAGCACGGCCAGCAGGGCAAAGAAAAAGGCGTTGGCGGAAATAAACCACTGCGCCGGTATGCCGGGAATCCCGATCCCCAGTACGATGGCGAGCGCCGCGCCGAACGCCGCGGCGGACGACACGCCGAGCGTAAACGGGCTGGCCAGCGGGTTATTGAGGATGGTTTGCATCTCCGCGCCCGCCAGACCGAGCGACAGCCCGACGATAATCGCCATCAGAGCATAAGGCAGACGAATCTCCCAGACGATCACCCGGGTGCCCGCGTCGGCCAGTTCGGGGTGGGTCAGCGTTTGCCATAACACCTCCAGCGTCAGCCCCGCGGGACCCATGGTGAAATCCAGCAGCAGCGAGCCGACGATCGCCGCAACCAGCAGCGCGATGGCGCTCATCCGGCGGCGCACAATATGCCGATAGCGGTGCGCGACATCATTTTCGGAACCTTGGTTTCCTAAAATGGGCTTTCCCGCTGCGTCTGACGCGCTGGTAATTTTGCGATGGGTTGTTACGCTCATAAAGGATTACTTAGCCGGTTTCCAGAAAAAGATAAACTCGCTGTCGGGCAAGCCGGTGAAATGGCGCACAACATAACGGTAGTTTGCATCCGGATCCAGCGTGGAAAACTGCTGCGGATAGATGGCTTTTGCCAGATATTCCATGCCGATGATATTGAACGGATTGTTATAAAACTGATGGTAGATGCCGTAGGTCTTTTTTTGCTGCACGGCCGGAATCTGGCTGACCCCGGTACGGTTTAACAATATGGCGGCCTGCGCATCAATGCTTTTCTCATCGGCGCCCAGGCCGAACGGCAGCGGATTCACGCTGCCGTTGGTTTTACCCCGTTTGGCGCCCGTCATGATGTAGGCGTCCGGTTTCATGCTGATAAGTTTTTCCAATGAAACGTAGCCGTTGGCGCCCGGCAGTAATTCAGAGCCGATATTACGCGCCCCGACGGCTTCCACCAGTCCGCCCCAGCCGTTGTGGGCATGGCTAAAGCAGCAGGAGTCCGAACGCCCGGCCCAGGCTTCGACAAACACGTTTGCCTTGACCGGCAACGATGCCGTCTGTTTCTGGATATCAGCCAGATGCCGGCGATAAAAGTCGGTATAGGCTTTGGCGTTCTCTTCCCTGTTCAACACTTTACCCAGCAGGTCAATGCTGGGGGCGGTATTCCGCACCGGGTTGACCTCATAGTCGACAAACACCAGCGGAATATTCAGAGCTTTCAGCTTGTTGATAATGCCGTTGTCCGCTAGCGATGGTTTGGCGCGCAGCTGCGCGATCATCAGATCCGGCCGTTTCGACAGCACGCTCTCCAGTTCAACCTCTCCCTTGTCGCCAAAGCCCATATCCAGGATTTCGGCGGCCTGCGGCCATTTTTGCGTCATCAGCGCCCAGGTGGCCGCATCCGATCTTTTCGGCAGGTTATTCCAGGCGACCAGGCGTTGAAACGGATTCTCCTTGTCGAGCAGGGCCAGTGCCATGATGTCGCGGCCATCCTGCAGCACGATGCGCTGCGGTTCCCGTTTGATTTCGATTTCCTGCCCGTCGATATCCGTAACGGTGAGCGGATATTGCGTGGCGAGGCCGGCAAAAGGAGCGGTTAGCGATGCGGTCAGCAAAAGACCAAATAGCGTTTTCTTGAGCATTGTCCTGATCCTGGTATTTTCCATTTTTGAAGAAAAATGATTTTAATAACTATTCTCATATATTTATAGAATTACTCTACGGATGGAAGCCCGCAACGGGCTGGAATAATTAAAAAAAGCATGCCAGCACTGGGCTGGCATGGCTTGTTACAGATTGTAGCGAAGGGTATCAGCGTTTTAGCGCATCGCTAAGGCTATCGCGGATCGTCGACAGAATGGATTTCACCACGCGCGGATTACCTGCAATCAGGTTGCCGGAAGCAAGATAATTATGGCCGCCGACGAAGTCGGTGACGATGCCGCCCGCTTCGCGCACCAGCAGTTCGCCGCCGGCGAAGTCCCATGGTTTCAGGCCGATCTCGAAAAAGCCGTCAACGCGGCCGGCGGCGACATAGGCCAGATCCAGCGCGGCGGAACCGGTGCGGCGGAAATCAGCGCATTGGGTAAACAGCGCTTCGAGGATGTTGATATAGCTTTTGGCGTGCTGTTTGGCTTTGAACGGGAAACCGGTCGCCAGCACCGTGCCGTCCAGATCGCGGGCATTACTGGTGCGCAGGCGGTAGCCGTTCAACTGGGCACCCTGGCCGCGGGTGGCGGTAAACAGTTCATTGCGCATGGGATCGTAAACTACGGCGACTTCAGTGCGGCCTTTGATGCGTACCGCGATGGAGACCGCGAAGTGCGGCAGACGTTTGATAAAGTTGGTGGTGCCATCCAGCGGATCGATAACCCATTGCACATCCTGATCTTCCCCCGTCAGCTCGCCGCACTCTTCACCAATAATGGTGTGTTGCGGATAAGACTTGCGGATAACTTCAACGATCAGGCGCTCGGCATCCCGGTCAACGTTGGTGACAAAATCATTATTGCCTTTTTGACTGGCTTCTACGGCGTCGGGGGTTTCGTAATTTTTAGCAATTAAATTACCGCCTTTACGCGCAGCGCGTATAGCGATGTTGAGCATCGGGTGCATGGTATCGTCCACTGGAATGTTAAAGAACAGAAAGCGGGGCGCATTATAGCAGGGGAAAATGAAAATATCTAAGATTGTGTTAGAATGCTGCGATTTCCTCCTCGCATTACAGAGTCCGCATGTTACACAATATTCGCATTGTTCTGGTTGAAACGTCCCACACCGGCAATATGGGGTCGGTCGCCAGAGCGATGAAAACCATGGGGTTGAGTCAACTCTATCTGGTTAATCCGTTGGTAAAACCCGACTCGCAGGCGATTGCCCTATCCGCCGGCGCCAGCGACGTGATTGGCAATGCCGTGCTGGTCGACACACTGGATCAGGCCCTTGAGGGGTGCGGTCTGGTGGTGGGAACCAGTGCGCGTTCTCGCACCTTGCCCTGGCCGATGCTGGAGCCGCGGGAGTGCGGGGTACGCAGCGCCCGGGAAGCGGAACACGCGCCTGTCGCGCTGGTGTTCGGCCGGGAACGCGTCGGCCTGACCAACGATGAACTGCAAAAGTGCCACTACCATGTTGCTATTCCGGCGAACCCGGAGTATAGCTCGTTGAATCTGGCGATGGCCGTGCAGATCCTGGCCTATGAAGTTCGCGTCGCCCATCTGGACCGTTTGCAGGCGGGCCAGGATGAGCACGGCGCAACGCCTTACCCGCTGGCGGACGATCTGGAACGTTTTTACCAGCACCTTGAACAGACGCTGCTGCAAACGGGCTTTATCCGGCAGGCGCATCAAGGACAGGTGATGAATAAGCTACGCCGGCTGTTTACCCGTGCCCGGCCGGAGAGCCAGGAATTGAACATTCTGCGCGGCATACTGAGTTCGGTGCAGAAAAATAAGCACGAATAATACTTGAGTGGTTTACCGGGTTAAATAGTTGACTAAAACAGTCGGGAATGTCAGACTCAGGCCATGTTTAGCCAATACATGTTCCAATAATACATGTTTTATCTACAGGTACCACTATCATGAGACTGACATCTAAAGGCCGCTATGCCGTTACCGCCATGCTCGATGTGGCTCTGCACTCCAAGGAAGGCCCGGTTCCGCTTGCCGATATCTCGGAACGTCAGGGGATTTCGCTCTCCTATCTGGAACAGCTGTTTTCACGCTTGCGTAAAAACGGTCTGGTTGCCAGCGTGCGCGGTCCGGGAGGCGGTTATCTGTTGGGTAAACACGCCAAAGAGATCGCGGTGGGTGCGGTGATCTCCGCCGTAGACGAGTCCGTGGACGCGACGCGTTGCCAGGGACGCGAAACCTGCCAGGGCGGCGAGCGTTGTCTGACGCACACGCTGTGGCGCGATCTGAGCGACCGCATCACCGACTTTTTGAACAATATTACGCTGGATGAACTGGTGAATAATAAAGAAGTGCTGGACGTTGCTGATCGTCAGGAAGCCGATACGCGCCGTGTCGCCAACGGACGCACACAGGACACCATTAACGTCAATTTGCGCGCCTGATATTTTTTATTTTTAACAACATATATTCCTAATAAAAACAAGACGCTTTGCACGTTTTGAAGTGATGTACGGAGTTTATGAGCAATGAAGTTACCGATTTATCTGGACTATTCAGCCACCACGCCGGTTGATCCGCGCGTGGCTGAAAAAATGATGCAGTTTTTAACCCTGGACGGTACTTTTGGCAACCCCGCTTCCCGCTCCCACCGTTTTGGCTGGCAGGCGGAAGAAGCCGTCGATATCGCCCGTAATCAAATTGCTGAACTGGTGGGCGCGGACCCTCGAGAGATCGTGTTTACCTCCGGCGCGACCGAAGCGGATAATCTGGCCGTTAAAGGCGCCGCCAACTTCTATCAGAAGAAAGGCAAGCACATTATTACCAGCAAAACGGAACATAAAGCGGTGCTCGACACCTGTCGCCAACTGGAGCGCGAAGGGTTTGACGTCACCTATCTGGCGCCGCAGCGCAACGGCATTATCGATCTGCAACAGCTGCAAGCCGCCATGCGTGACGACACCATTCTGGTTTCCATCATGCACGTGAATAATGAGATCGGCGTGGTGCAGGATATTGCCGCCATCGGCGAAATATGCCGCAGCCGCGGCATCGTGTTCCACGTCGACGCCACCCAGAGCGTGGGCAAACTGCCCATCGATCTGAGCCAGTTAAAAGTGGATCTGATGTCTTTCTCCGGCCATAAAATTTATGGACCGAAAGGCATCGGCGCGCTGTACGTGCGCCGTAAGCCCCGCATTCGGATCGAGGCGCAGATGCACGGCGGCGGCCATGAACGCGGTATGCGTTCCGGCACCTTGCCCGTTCATCAAATCGTCGGTATGGGCGAAGCCTACCGTATCGCCAGGGAAGAAATGGCCGACGAGGCGGCGCGTCTGCGCACGCTACGCGATCGTCTGTGGCACGGTATCAATGATATCGAGGAAGTCTATCTGAATGGCGACATTGAGCATGGCGCGCCGAATATTCTCAACGTCAGCTTCAACTATGTTGAAGGCGAATCGCTGATTATGGCGCTGAAGGATCTGGCCGTTTCGTCCGGCTCCGCCTGTACCTCGGCCAGCCTGGAACCCTCCTACGTATTACGTGCGCTGGGCATGAACGATGAGCTGGCGCACAGTTCTATCCGTTTCTCCCTGGGGCGTTTTACCACGGAAGAAGAGATCGACTACGCCATTGAGTTGGTGCGTAAATCCATTGGCCGCCTGCGCGAACTTTCCCCGCTGTGGGAAATGTACCAGCAGGGCGTGGATATCGGCAGCATCGAATGGGCGCATCACTGATTCGCAGGACGGGGGACGACGACTATGGCTTACAGCGAAAAAGTAATTGATCACTACGAAAATCCACGCAATGTAGGGTCGTTTGATAACGCCGACCCGAGCATCGGCAGCGGGATGGTGGGCGCGCCGGCCTGCGGCGATGTGATGAAGTTGCAGATCAAGGTCAACAATGACGGCATTATTGAAGATGCCCGTTTCAAGACGTACGGTTGCGGCTCCGCCATTGCATCCAGCTCACTGGTCACCGAGTGGGTGAAAGGCAAATCGCTCAACGAAGCGGAAACGATTAAGAATACCCAGATTGCCGAAGAACTTGAGCTGCCGCCGGTAAAAATCCACTGCTCCATTTTGGCGGAAGATGCCATCAAAGCCGCTATCGCCGATTATAAAAGTAAACGTGAAGCCAAATAAATTGCCGAGGTTGGTCATATGTCAATTTCTTTGAGCGATAGTGCCGCACAACGGGTAAACGCCTTTATGGCCAATCGGGGTAAGGGCCTTGGCCTGCGCCTTGGGGTGCGGACATCCGGGTGTTCCGGTATGGCGTATGTGCTGGAATTTGTCGATGACGTCAATGCCGACGATGTGGTTTTCGAGGATAAGGGCGTCAAGGTCATTATCGATGGCAAAAGCCTGGTCTATCTCGACGGCACCGAACTGGATTTCGTCAAGGAAGGGTTGAACGAAGGCTTTAAGTTCAATAACCCTAACGTCACCGGCGAATGCGGATGCGGCGAAAGTTTTAACGTCTGACCGTTAGCGGGTTAGCGAGCACTCCCTGTCTCTTGCGGTTATCGGCCGTAAAGAGACAGCGGCAAACAGCGACAATGACCCACAACCCTTAGAGCGCGCTATGGATTACTTTACCTTGTTCGGGCTGCCGATTCGCTATGATGTGGATGGCAGCCTGCTTGTTTCTCGTTTTCAGGAACTGCAACGGCAGTTTCACCCCGATCGCTTTGCGGCCAGCCCGGAAAGGGAGCGTATGCTGGCATTGCAGCAGGCGGCAACGATCAATAACGCCTATCAGGCGTTGAAACATCCGCTGAAACGCGCGGAGTATATGTTATCTTTGCACGGTTTCGATTTAAGCAACGAGCAGCATACGCTGCGCGACGCCGCTTTTCTGATGGAACAGCTCGAATTACGCGAAGAGCTGGACGCCATTGCGCGCCTTTCCGATGCCGAAGCAGCGCTGGCGGAGTTTGCCGGGCGTTTGCAGTCGATGCTGGTTGAACGCAGCGGGAAAATGCGCAATCAGCTGGATGGCGAATCCTGGGCCGATGCGGCGGATACCGTGCGCAAACTGCGTTTTTTCGACAAGCTCCGGCAACAGGTTGAACAACTCGAAGAACAGTTGCTGGATAGATAAATTTTTAATCCGGCGGGGAACGCACCGCACATAGGTTTTCCCGCCAGCCAATTGATGGAAGCTCAATATGGCCTTATTACAAATCAGTGAGCCCGGTCTCAGCGCGGCGCCGCACCAGCGTCGTCTGGCCGTCGGCATCGATTTAGGCACCACCCATTCCCTGGTCGCCACCGTGCGCAGCGGCGAAGCGCAAACCCTGGCCGACGATAAAGGCCGCGATCTGCTGCCCTCCGTAGTCCGCTATCATGCCGCGGGGCATGAGGTAGGCTGGCAAGCCCGTGAAAAGGGGGCTGACGACCCGGCCAATACCGTCAGTTCGATAAAACGGATGATGGGGCGCTCGCTGGCCGACGTGCGGCAGCGCTATCCCCATTTACCCTATCAATACGGCGTCAGCGATAACGGCCTGCCGTTGATCCGGACGCCGGCTGGAGACAAAAACCCGGTTCAGGTGTCGGCGGATATCCTCTCCGCTCTGGCGCAGCGGGCGCGGGAAGCACTGGGCGGCGCGCCGGATGGCGTGGTGATCACCGTTCCCGCCTATTTTGACGACGCCCAGCGTCAGGGCACCAAAGACGCCGCGCGTTTGGCCGGGCTGCACGTGCTGCGTCTGCTCAACGAGCCGACGGCGGCGGCCATCGCCTACGGGCTGGACTCCGCTAAAGAAGGGACGATCGCCGTTTACGATCTGGGCGGCGGCACCTTTGATATTTCTATTCTGCGCCTGAGCCGCGGCGTATTCGAAGTGCTGGCCACCGGCGGCGATTCGGCGCTGGGCGGCGATGATTTCGATAACTTGCTGGTGGAGTGGCTGCGCGAGCAGGCCGGCATCACCGCGCGCGACGATCATCATTTGCAGCATGCCCTGAGAGAGGCGGCGATCCGCGCCAAGATCGCATTAAGCAGCGCAGAGTCGACCACGATCGAGGTGGCGGGCTGGCGGGGCGAGATCGCCAGAAGCCAATTCAATACGTTGATTGCCGCGCTGCTCAAACGCACGCTGCTGTCGTGCCGCCGCACCCTGAAAGACGCCGGGATTACGCCGGATGAGGTGCGGGAAGTGGTGATGGTCGGCGGCTCCACCCGCGTGCCGCTGGTGCGCGAACAGGTAGGCGAGTTTTTTGGCCGCACTCCGCTGACCTCCATCGATCCGGATAAAGTGGTGGCGATTGGCGCGGCGATTCAGGCGGATATTCTGGTGGGCAACAAGCCGGACAGCGAAATGCTGCTGCTGGACGTTATTCCGCTGTCGCTGGGGCTGGAAACCATGGGCGGGCTGGTGGAGAAAATCATTCCGCGCAACACCACCATCCCGGTCGCCCGGGCGCAGGAGTTCACCACCTTCAAAGACGGTCAGAGCGGGATGATGATCCACGTTTTGCAGGGGGAGCGGGAACTGGTGCAGGATTGCCGCTCCCTCGGCCGCTTTACGCTGCGCGGCCTGCCGCCGCTGCCCGCGGGCGGCGCCCATATTCGCGTCACCTTTCAGGTGGATGCCGACGGCTTATTGAGCGTGACGGCGATGGAGAAATCGACGGGCGTGGAAGCCTCTATTCAGGTCAAACCTTCGTACGGTCTGAACGACACCGAAATCGCCGCCATGATTAAAGACGCCATGCTGAACGCGCAGGGCGACGTGGGCGCGCGGATGCTGGCGGAACGGCAGGTTGAGGCCGCCCGGGTGCTGGAAAGCCTGCACGGCGCGCTGGCTTCCGACGCCGACTTACTCAGCGACGATGAAAAAGCCGCCGTCGACGCCGCCGCCGAACGGCTGCGCCAGACGATGGCGGGCACGGATGCGTCGGCGATTGAATCCGCCATTAAAACAGTAGATCAACAAACCCAGGCGTTCGCCGCCCGGCGGATGGACGCCTCCATTCGTCGCGCGCTGGCGGGCTATTCTGTGGACGAGGTTTAAACATGCCCAAGATTGTTTTGCTGCCGCATCAGGATCTGTGTCCTGAAGGGGCGGTTTTGGAAGCAGAGCGTGGAGAAAGTATTCTGAACGCGGCGCTGCGCAACGGTATCGAAATTGAGCATGCCTGCGAGAAATCCTGCGCCTGCACCACCTGCCACTGTATCGTCCGGGAAGGGTTCGATTCGCTGGCGGAGAGTACGGAAGAGGAAGATGACATGCTGGACAAGGCATGGGGGCTGGAGACGGAAAGCCGGTTAGGTTGCCAGGCGCGGGTAGCGGATGAGGATCTGGTGGTTGAAATCCCGCGCTATACGATTAATCATGCACGTGAACATTGACGGGAGTGGCAATGGGATTGAAATGGACGGACAGCCGTGGGATCGGCGAAGCGCTTTACGATCGGTTTCCCGATCTCGATCCGAAAACCGTGCGGTTTACCGATATGCACCAGTGGATTTGCGAATTGGAAGAATTCGACGACGCGCCGGATGCGTCCAGCGAGAAAATTCTGGAAGCGATCCTGCTGGTCTGGTTAGATGAAGCGGAATAGTTGGACATCACGGGCTGCCTGTTACGGCGGCCCGCACTGTTTTTGTGCGCTGAGGCACAGGCAGTTTACGGAACAATCGGGAGCAGGACTATGACAAGCAAAGCTATGCTGATCTCACTCTCCACCCAACCCGCGAATGCGCGCTGGGGAGAGAAGGCGCTGTTAAGCGCTAACGACCGGGGTTTTACCATCCATCTGAACGGCAAGTCGCCGCTGGCGACTATCCAACGCGCCGCCCGTAAAATCGACGGCCAGGGGATTCGGCACGTCAAGCTGGCCGGCGAAGGCTGGAATCTGGAGAGCAGTTGGGCATTCTGGCAGGGATACCGTGGGCCGAAGGGACAACGCGCGGTTGAGTGGCCGACGCTCGACGAGGCCGACAAAAAAGAGCTGGACGACCGTCTTAACATCGTTGACTGGGTGCGCGACACCATCAACCTTCCGGCGGAGGATCTGGGGCCTGAACAACTGGCGACCCGGGCGATCGATCTGTTGCACGCCGTCGCCGGCGAGGCCATCAGCTATCGCATTACCAAAGGCGACGATCTGCGCACGCAAAACTATGCGGGCATTCATACCGTCGGCCGCGGATCGACGCGCCCTCCGGTATTGCTGGCGCTGGATTACAACCCCACCGGCAACCCGGAAGCCCCGGTGTTAGCCTGTCTGGTCGGCAAAGGCATTACCTTTGACACCGGCGGCTACAGCCTGAAGCCCAGCGGCTTTATGGACTCCATGAAGTCGGATATGGGCGGGGCGGCCACGGTGACGGGTGCCCTGGCGCTGGCCGCCGCTCGCGGGCTGAAACAGCGGGTTAAACTGTATCTGTGCTGCGCGGACAATATGGTCAGCGGCAACGCGTTCAAGCTGGGCGATATTATCCGTTATCGCAACGGCAAGAGCGTAGAGGTGATGAATACCGATGCGGAGGGGCGTCTGGTACTGGCGGATGGCCTGATCGACGCTTCTGAGCAGAATCCGCAGTGGATCATCGATTGCGCCACCCTGACCGGGGCGGCGAAAACGGCGCTGGGGAATGATTATCACGCCCTGTTCAGCTTTGATGATGAACTGGTCGCTGCGTTACAGCACAGCGCCGAGCTGGAGGGCGAACCCTTCTGGCGCCTGCCGCTGGAAGAGTTTCACCGCGGCCACTTGCCTTCCAGTTTCGCGGATTTGAACAACATAGCCGGCGCGGCGCACAGCGCGGGCGCCAGCACGGCGGCCGCGTTTCTGTCTCATTTTGTGCAGAACTATCAGCAAGGCTGGCTGCATATCGACTGCTCGGCCACGTATCGCAAAGGGGCGGTAGAGCAGTGGGCGACCGGCGCTACCGGGCTGGGGGTTAGAACATTGGCGAACCTGCTGCTGAGCAAGGCCGGGTAATCGGCATTGCCGTAAGCCGTTTTAAGCTAAAGGATGCGCCGCCGGGCGCCGTGATGAGTTGAGGATAGGTATGGATTTTTCTCCGCAAAACAAACTGGAAGAAGTGTTGATTCTTGCCGCCGGCGAGCCGGCTCATCGGCCGGAGTTTTTCAATGAGCTGATGGAGGCCACGGTGTTTGTGCTGGGCAGCGCCGACGACAACGGCGAGGCGGAGGAGAAGGTTCTGCATGCTGGCAGCAACGTGCGGCTTCAGCATTGGGAAAAGGACGATGGCTCTTCCGCCATTCCCTTTTTCTCTTCGCTGGAGGCGTTACAGCTGGCGGTGACCAAAGAAGCGTCGTTTTTGGCGCTGCCGGCGCGTTCGCTGTTTGAACTGACGCAGGGCGCCACGCTATTTCTCAACCCCAGGCTGCCTTACGGCAAAGAGTTTCTGCCGCAGGAAGTGGAGCATATGCTCTCCGGCGAGGGGCACGGATTTGTTCAGCAGCGGGTAGTGGAGGAAGAGACCGAAGTGCAGCTCAGTCAGCCCGCCGACTTGCCGGTGCAGATGATCGATTCGCTGACGCAGCTGTTTCCCAAATACCGGCAGGTCCGCCGGGCGTTTCTGGCCCAGATTCAGGAGGCCGGAGAGCAGGAGCCGCATCTGTTAATCGGCCTGGAAGTGGATGTCGATGATGTGGAGGAGGTTATCCGCGCGGCGGGCAGCGTGGCCAGCGACACCTTGCCCGACGAGCGGCCCGTCGATCTGTGTCTGGTGAAAGAGGGAGAGCCGGGCATCAGCCATTATCTGACCAAGCACACCACCCCGTTCTATGAGCGCCGGTGGGGCAGCTTTCTGCGGGATTTTAAAAACAGCGGCAAGGCCTGATATGTGGCCCGGCACAACGGCGGGTCATTTATCCGCCGTTGTCGCCTGCAACAGCAGCAGGTCGATCAGCATTAGCGGGTTCGATTCATACGAACCGATCTCGCCCGCCTCCGCCGCATAATGCACCGCATCGTCATACAGTTGAAAATGCAAATCGGCCAGCGCGCTCAGCGAATTCAGCGATGCGCGGGTAAAGGCGATGACTTTCATGCCGATATTTCCGGCGATACGCGCTTTATCCAGCACCTGCTCCGTTTCGCCGCTGCGCGAGATGGCGATAAATACCCGATATTTCGGCGCGTTGCTCAGAAAGATCCCTCTGCTGTCTCCCAGCCCGGATGAGAAAGCGTCTTTACCCAGAATCTGCATTTTTTCGCCAGATACTCGGCGAACAGGTGGGAGAACCCGGCGATGTAGAGAAAAAAGTGGCGTTCCTGACGCAGTATCCGGCTGAACGACGCCCTGTCCGCGGGGGTAATATAAGAATAGGTGCGCTGATAGTTATCGATAAAATGCTGAAAGGCGGGCGGCAGATGATTATTCGCCGGCGGCGGCGCGGGTTAAATCCTGACCGTGCTGCATCAATGATGCCAGCCGATTATCCATGCTTACGGCTCCTGAATGTTTGCAATAACGCTTCGCAACGACCGGGAAGTAAAACCATGCTCGCCGTCCGGCTTAATCCAGCGTGATTGGAACATCGTCCCGGCTGCCCCAGTCGCTCCACGAACCGTCATACAGCGCCACATGCCGCACATCCAGCAGCGTCAGCGCCAGAACCACCACCGCGGCGGTCACGCCGGAGCCGCAGCTGGCAACGATGGGCCGGCTGAAGTCCACGCCGTGCTTATGCAGGATGGTCGCCAGTTCGGCGTTGGGTTTCAGCGCGCCGTTGGCGACCAACTCGTTCCAGGGAACATTAAGGCTGCCCGGAATATGGCCGCGCCGCAGGCCGGGGCGGGGTTCATCCACTTCGCCGTTAAAACGGGCGGCGGGCCGGGCATCGACAATCTGCGCCGAGGCATCATTGATAATCGCCAGCAGGTCGTCGCGCTGGCGAATGGCCGAAGCGTCGATCCGGGCATTGAAAGTCTGGGGCGCCGGTTCGACGTCTCCCTGTTCCAGCGGCAGATGCTGTTTTTTCCAGCCCGCCAGCCCGCCGCTGAGGATTGAAATCCGCTCCGCCCCGAAGGTACGCAGCATCCACCAGGCGCGGGGGGCGGAGAAGAGATTACCTTCATCATAGATGACTAAATGCTGCCGTTCGTTGACGCCGAGTTTGCCCATCGCGCGGGCAAAGTCATCCTGGTCGGGCATCATATGAGGCAGGTTGGAATGCGGGTCGGATAAGGTTTCAATATCGAAAAATACCGCGCCGGGTAAATGTCCGGCCCGGTATTCGGCGTGGATATCGCGGGTGGTGTCGCCCGGCGGCAACATGCGGGCGTCGATAAGGGCGATATCGCTATCGTCAAGATTCCCGGCAAGCCAGGCGGCGGAAACAAACAGTTCAGAAGAAGATGCTGACATAGAACCCCCACTCAGGGGCCGACGGATTCAGCCCCGATGCGCAATGAAGGATTCATTGTCAGCGATTTTTCCTGTCGCGACAAGTGCGCGCTTACTGCGCGACGCCGTCGCTATATGCTTGTTTTAACTGCGGCCAGTATTCGCGATTCGCCGCGATCATCTCGTCGAGAATGGCTTTGGCGTGTTGCAGGGTGGGAACGGTGCGATTAAGAGTGAAAGCCTGCAAGGCTTTCTCGTAATTGCCTTCGATGGCGGCTTCCACCAGCAGCTGTTCCGAAGCCAACTGCTGCTCCAGCAGGGCGCGGTGAAACCGCGGCACGTTGCCCATACGCACCGGCTCCGGCCCCTGCGCGGTGATATAGGCCGGCACTTCCACCATGGCGTCGTATGGCAGGTTGGCGATGGCGCCCTTGTTTTCCACAATCACCAGATGGCGTTGGCGCAGATCGAAGGCCAGCGAGCAGGCCACGTCGACGATAAAGGCGCCGTGTACCCCAACGTGGAACGCATCGGGCAGAATACCGGTTTCCCGGTAGCTGGCCGCCGCGGCGAACACCAGCGCCAGATTGGCCAGAATCTCCACGGCGGATTTGGAAACCAACTGACCGAAATCCTGAATCAGCGGATGGTTGAGCAAGGGGATATAACCGGCCAGATTGCCGTTACCAAATACATTGCCAAAGGCGATAAACAGCCCGACAATCGGTAAAATCAACACTGGCCCATACAGCGATTTGCCGAAATTCTGCAATGCCTTGACCGCTCTTTTCATTATCGTCTCTCTTGGTGGTCATTATTGGGTGGGTGGGTACAGAGCAAGGCTAGCAGCGAATGAAGATGTTATTCCCATTATCTTATTGTTTTAAAACAAATAATTCATAATGTTACAGGTGGCCCTCAGAACTGTGATCGCCGATAAGCCAGGGGAGAAGATAATATTTTTTTAATAAGATGTTACGTCTCTGATAGGCAAGTGGTTCCGGCCACCCTATAATCTGCGCCACTTTACGCATCCTGAACTTTTACCCGGACGATGTGTGAGGCAGATAATTTTTACAATCCGGATGCTATCTGATAGTCAGTTAATGAGGTCAATATGACGGTAGAACGTACCTTTTCCATCGTAAAACCGAATGCTGTGGCGAAGAATGCCATTGGTGCGATTTATGCGCGTTTTGAAAGCGCGGGTTTCAACATTGTGGCGGCCAAAATGCTGCATCTGACGCGTGAGCAAGCCGAAGGCTTCTATGCCGAACATCAGGGCAAGCCGTTTTTTGACGCGCTGGTCTCCTTTATGATCTCCGGGCCGATCATGGTGCAGGTGCTGGAAAGCGAAAATGCCGTGCAGCGCAACCGCGATATCATGGGCGCCACCAACCCGGCGAACGCGCTGGCGGGCACGCTGCGCGCCGACTACGCCGACAGCTTTACCGCCAACGCGGTGCATGGCTCGGATTCCCCCGAGTCCGCGCAGCGCGAGATCGCCTATTTTTTCAGCGCCGATGAAATCTGCCCGCGGAATTAATTCCGCGCACCGCTGGCCTGGCGGTACTAAACTTTGTACAATGCTGCGCCCTGAATGAGTCCGCGCTCGTTCGGGGCATTTCTTTAACTATCCTTCTTTAATAGCGCCATAACGTGTAATAACGAGGCCAAGAGTCCTTATGTCTGAACAAATCGTGTCCGAATTTTCACCGGCGTCCGCCGGAACGCCCCAATCCGCCAAATCCGCGGCGGAAAAAATCAATCTATTGGATCTTAACCGTCAGCAAATGCGCGAGTTTTTCGCCTCACTGGGGGAGAAACCTTTCCGCGCCGATCAGGTGATGAAGTGGATCTACCACTACTGCTGCGACGATTTCGCCCAGATGACCGATATAAACAAAGCCTTTCGCGCCAAATTACAGCAGGTTGCCGAGATCCGCGCGCCGGAAGTGGTGGATGAGCAGCGCTCCTCCGACGGCACCATCAAGTGGGCGATTCTGGTCGGCGACCAGCGTGTGGAAACGGTGTATATCCCGGAAGAGGATCGCGCCACGCTGTGCGTCTCTTCGCAGGTGGGCTGCGCGCTGGAGTGCAAATTCTGCTCAACCGCGCAGCAGGGCTTCAACCGCAATCTGCGCGTTTCCGAAATCATCGGCCAGGTGTGGCGCGCGGCCAAAATCATCGGCGCGTTTAAAGTTACCGGGCAGCGTCCGATCACCAACGTGGTGATGATGGGGATGGGGGAACCGCTGCTCAACCTGACCAACGTGGTGCCGGCGATGGAAATCATGCTGGATGATTTCGGTTTCGGCCTGTCTAAACGGCGCGTCACGCTGTCGACCTCCGGCGTGGTGCCGGCGCTGGATAAGCTGGGCGATATGATCGACGTGGCCCTGGCGATTTCCCTGCACGCGCCGAACGATGAAATCCGCAATGAAATTATGCCGCTTAATAAGAAGTATAATATTGAAACTTTCCTGGGCGCGGTGCGGCGCTATCTGGAGAAATCCAACGCTAATCAGGGGCGCGTCACGGTGGAATACGTGATGCTGGACCATATCAATGACGGTACGGAGCACGCGCATCAGTTGGCCGAGTGTCTGAAAGATACGCCGTGCAAGATTAACCTGATCCCCTGGAACCCCTTTCCCGGCGCGCCTTACGGCCGCAGTTCGAACAGCCGGGTCGATCGTTTTTCCAAAGTGCTTATGGAGTATGGTTTTACCACCATCGTGCGCAAAACCCGCGGCGACGATATCGACGCCGCCTGCGGCCAGCTTGCAGGTGAAGTGGTGGACAGAACCAAGCGCACGCTGAAGAAAAAAATGGCGGGTGAACCTATCGCGGTTAAAACGGTCTGATACCTAATCGTCCCGGTTATCAATGAAAGTAGCGCTGCATTAGCGCGGTTAATCATGCTATTCCCTGGCGGGAATGGCTGTTACCATAAACGGCGTAAAGTCGCATGGTCGCTGATATGACGGGTCGGGATGCCAACGCAAGGAAGTCGTGAATGACGCAACAGTCAAGGCAGGGAAGAGGTGGGTTGCCGGTGGTCGCGGCGCTTCTGATGGCAGGATGCGCTTCTGCTCCTTATGAAGGGGCGAATCCGGCGGCGCAAACCCGTTTACAGTTAGGGCTGGAGTACCTGGCCCGTAATGACCTTGACGCGGCGCGGCGGAATCTTGAAAAGGCGTTGCAGGCGGCGCCGCAAGACTACCGCACCCAGTTGGGCATGGCGCTTTATGAACAGCGGATTGGCGCCAATCAGGCCGCTGAACGGCGCTATCAACTGGCATTAAGGCAGGCGCCGGGGAACGGCGGCGTAATGAATAATTACGGTGCGTTTCTGTGTGGTTTAGGGCAGTATGGAGCGGCGCAGCGACAGTTTGACGCGGCCGCGCAACTCCCCGATTACCGTCAGGTCGCCGATGCGTTGGAAAATGCAGGGTATTGCTTTTTCAAAGCAGGGCAGGATGATAATGCGCGTCGCGCATTAAGCCAGGCGCTGAAGCATGATCCCGCGAAAGGCGCTACGCTGTTGGCAGAGGCGGATAAACGCTTTGCCGCCGGAAAATACCAGCAGGCTCAATTGCTTCTGGGCGTTTATCAGCATATCCTTCCGGCCAGTGCCGAGAGTTTATGGTTACAGATTCGTTTCGCCGCGCTGGCGAACCGTGATGACGAGCTTGAGCATTACGGCAAATTGCTGGCGCGAAGTTTTCCACAATCTAAACAGTACCAGCAGTTCTTAGCTAATGAATACTGAAGCCACTCAAAATAATACAGAATCCACCATCCCCGGCGAACGTCTGCGCCAGGCGCGTGAGCGTCTGGGAATGAGCCAGCAGACCGTCGCCGAACGTTTATGCCTGAAGCTTTCCACCGTGCGTGAGATTGAAGACGGCAATACGCCGACCGATTTGGCGCCGACTTTTTTACGTGGTTATATCCGTTCTTATGCGAAGCTGGTTCACCTGCCGGAGAGTGAACTGTTACCCATGCTGGACAAGCATGTGGCTCCCCGGGCGTCGAATGTGGCCCCCATGCAGAGTTTTTCCTTAGGAAAAAGCCGCAAGAAGCGGGACGGCTGGTTAATGACCTTCACCTGGCTGGTGGTGATTGTCGTCCTGGGGCTGACCGGCGCATGGTGGTGGCAGAATCATCAGGCGCAGCAGCAGGAGATCAACTCCATGGTCGGCCACGCCAGCTCGCTACAGGCGCAGAGTGAAGGTCAATCGGTGCCGCTGATGGATAATGGCGATAATACCGTGCCGCAGGATGCGACGGCTTTCGATGCCGCCCCTTCCAGCCCGGTGGATGTGCCGGTGAATACCGCCGATTCGGCCCCGCAACAGGCCGAATCCACACTTTCTTCCGCCGCCCAGCCGGAACCCTCCTCCGCGACGCGGCAGCCGCCGGCGGAGGATGATGCATTACTGAGCCAGAGCGCGATGGCGCCGGCGACCGGCCCCGTTTCCGCCGACACGAGCCCGCCCGCCGACGCGGGGCAGGCGCTGGCGATGAGTTTTACCGCTGATTGCTGGTTAGAGGTGACGGACGCCAGCGGCAAAAAACTGTTCAGCGGGATGCAGCGCAACGGCGGTTCCCTGAACCTGAGCGGCCAGCCTCCCTATAGTCTGAAAATCGGCGCGCCCGCGGCGGTACAGATTCAGTTTCAAGGTAAGCCGGTCGATTTAAGCCGGTTTGTGAGAAGCAATCAGGTTGCACGTCTGACGCTGGCGGCGGAATAACGCAATTTGTCTTGGTGATGCTGCCATTTTGGAGAAGAAGTAATGCATAACGCTGCACCCATAACCCGTCGGAAATCAAAGCGGATTTACGTCGGTAAGGTGCCTGTTGGGGATGGGGCGCCGATCGCAGTGCAGTCCATGACCAACACCCGAACCACAGATGTTGAAGCGACGGTCAATCAAATCAAATCACTGGAACGCGTCGGCGTCGATATTGTGCGCGTATCCGTTCCCACGATGGATGCGGCGGAAGCGTTCAAACTTATCAAACAGCAGGTTAACGTTCCCCTGGTCGCCGATATTCATTTTGACTATCGCATTGCGTTAAAGGTGGCGGAGTATGGCGTCGATTGCCTGCGCATCAACCCCGGCAACATTGGCAACGAAGAGCGTATCCGCTCGGTGGTGGACTGCGCGCGCGATTACAACATACCAATCCGCATCGGCGTCAACGGCGGGTCGCTGGAAAAGGATTTGCAGGAAAAGTACGGCGAACCCACGCCGGAAGCCCTGCTGGAATCCGCCATGCGCCACGTCGATATCCTCGATCGTCTCAATTTCGATCGGTTTAAAGTCAGTGTGAAAGCCTCCGATGTTTTTCTGGCCGTACAGTCTTACCGGCTGCTGGCCGCCCGTATCGATCAGCCGCTGCATCTGGGGATCACCGAAGCCGGCGGCGCGCGCAGCGGGGCGGTTAAATCGGCCATCGGCCTCGGCCTGCTGCTATCCGAAGGGATCGGCGATACCCTGCGTATTTCGCTGGCGGCCGATCCGGTGGAAGAGGTCAAAGTCGGCTTCGATATCCTGAAATCGTTGCGTATCCGTTCCCGCGGCATCAACTTTATCGCCTGCCCCACCTGCTCACGGCAGGAGTTCGACGTTATCGGTACGGTGAACGCGTTGGAACAGCGGCTGGAAGATATCATCACGCCAATGGACGTATCCATTATCGGCTGCGTGGTCAACGGTCCGGGCGAGGCGTTGGTTTCCACCATCGGCGTGACGGGCGGCCACAATAAGAGCGGCTTTTATGAAGACGGCGTGCGTCAGCGCGAGCGTTTCGATAATGAACAGATGATCGACCAGCTCGAAGCCAAAATTCGCGCCAAAGCCTCGATCATGGATGAAAGCCGGCGCATCACGGTAAATCTGGTGGATAAATAATCCGTGCCGGCGCAGTCCTTGGCTGTTATCCGCACAAATACTATTCCTGAACCCGATGGGGAGACCGGTGCATTGAAGATGCGGTATCAATCCCCCTATAATCGGGTTTATTTTTTGAAAAATGCATAGAGAACAGACGTGGCAAAAAATATTCAAGCCATTCGCGGTATGAACGATTACCTGCCGGCCGAAACGGCATTGTGGCAGCGGATTGAAAACAGCCTGAAACAGGTGCTCGCCAGCTACGGCTACAGTGAAATCCGTACGCCCATCGTTGAGCAGACGTCGCTGTTTAAGCGCGCCATCGGTGAAGTTACCGACGTGGTGGAAAAAGAGATGTATACCTTTGAGGATCGCAACGGCGACAGCCTGACGTTGCGTCCCGAAAATACCGCTTCCTGCGTCCGCGCCGGTATTGAGCACGGCATCCTCTACAATCAGGAGCAGCGGCTGTGGTATATCGGGCCGATGTTTCGCCATGAGCGTCCGCAGAAAGGCCGCTATCGCCAGTTTCATCAACTGGGCTGCGAAGTCTTCGGTTTGCAGGGGCCGGACATCGACGCCGAGCTGATTCTGCTCACCGCCCGCTGGTGGCGGGTGCTGGGCATTGCGCAGCATGTCAGACTGGAGCTGAACTCGATTGGTTCGCTGGAAGCCCGCGCCCGTTACCGCGAGGCGCTGGTGGCGTTCCTGGAGCAGCATAAAGAACAGCTGGATGAAGACTGCCTGCGCCGCATGTACACCAACCCGCTGCGCGTGCTGGACTCGAAAAACCCCCAGGTGCAGACGCTGCTTAATGACGCGCCGGTGCTGACCGACTACCTGGACGACGAGTCGCGGGCGCACTTTGCAGCGTTGGGTGAACTTTTAACCCAGGCGGGTATCCCATATACCGTTAACCCGCGTCTGGTTCGCGGTCTGGATTATTACAACCGCACCGTTTTTGAATGGGTAACCACCAGTCTGGGCGCGCAGGGCACGGTCTGTGCCGGCGGGCGTTATGATGGTATGGTTGAGCAACTGGGCGGACAGGCTACTCCGGCGGTGGGTTTTGCCATGGGCCTGGAGCGTCTGGTGCTGCTGGTGCAGTCCATCAACCCCGAGTTTAAAGCGCCTCCGGGCGTCGACGTTTATCTGATCTCTTCCGGCGAAGGCACGCAGGTGGCGGCGATACAACTGGCTGAGACACTGCGCGATGCGCTGCCGCAGTTGAAACTGATGACCAACTACGGCGGCGGCAATTTTAAAAAGCAATTTGCCCGCGCCGATAAATGGGGCGCGCGCATTGCGCTGGTATTAGGCGAAAACGAAGTGACCGCGGGTCAGGTGGTGATAAAAAACCTGCGAAACGGCGAGCAGGACACATTGGCACAGGCCGACGTCGCCGCGCGACTGGCAACGTTACTGGATTGAGGAGAGAGACACCGTGGAAGTCTATACCACAGAGAATGAGCAGGTTGATGCGCTACGTCGTTTCCTCGCGGAAAACGGGAAGGCATTGGTCGTTGGCGTTGTGCTGGGCGTCGGCGCGCTGGTTGGCTGGCGTTTCTGGCTGAATCACCAGAGCAACAGCGCCATGGAGGCGTCGGTATCCTATCAGCAAATCAGCGAACAGCTGGCGGGCGGTAAAGCCGAAGGCGTAACCTCGGCGGAGAAATTCGCCGCTGAAAACAAAAATAATTATGGGGCGCTGGCATCGCTGGAGCTGGCTCGTCATTATGCGGAGCGGAAGGATTTTGCCAAAGCGGAACAACAGCTGGCGCAGGCCAGGTCGCAAACCAAAGACGCCGACCTGCTTGCCGTGGTGAATTTGCGTTTGGCGCGCATTCAGCTCCAGGAGAAAAAGACTGATGAAGCCCTGAAGACGCTGGAGGCCATCAAGTCGGACGGCTGGGTTGCCCTGGCGGCGGAAGTGCGTGGCGATGCCCTGGTAAGCAAAGGGGACAATCAGGCCGCGCGCGAAGCTTATAATAAAGGTCTGGCCGCTAATCCACCGCAGGCATTGCAAGCATTGCTGCGTATGAAACTGAATAACCTGTCCAGCTAAGAGGAATTCCATGCAACTGCGTAAAACACTTCTGGTAGGACTGGTCTCTGTCGCCCTGCTGAACGGATGTTCGCTGTTTAACAGCGAGGAAGATGTCGTTACCATGTCTCCACTGCCGACGGTGGAAAATCAGTTCACGCCGACGAAGACGTGGAGCCGCTCGGTAGGCAGCGGCATCGGTGAGTTCTATTCCAATCTGCACCCGGCCTGGCAGGGCGATCGCGTCTTTGCCGCCGATCGCCGCGGGACGGTAAAAGCGCTGGATCTCAACGACGGCAGCGAAATCTGGCGTGCCGATTTGTCTGAAAAAACCGGCTTTCTTTCCCGTAATACGCCCGCCTTACTGTCCGGCGGCGTAGCGGTATCCGGCAACCATATCTATGTCGGCAGTGAAAGAGCGCAGGTGTTTGCGCTCAACGCGGAAGACGGAACGCCGGTATGGCAAACCAAAGTCGCCGGTGAAGTGCTGTCCCGTCCGGTTATCAGCGACGGCGTGGTGCTGGTTCATACCAGCAATGGTCTGTTGCAGGCGCTGGATGAAAGCGGCGGCGCGATTAAATGGACGGTTAACCTGGATATGCCGACGCTCTCTCTGCGCGGCGAATCCGCGCCGACCACCGCCTTTGGCGCGGCCATCGTCGGCGGCGACAACGGACGCGTCAATGCGGTGCTGATTAATGAAGGGCAGTTAATCTGGCAGCAGCGTATTTCGCAGCCCAGCGGGGCGACGGAAATCGATCGCCTGAATGACGTCGATACCACGCCGGTAATTGTCGGCGAAGTGGTCTACGCGCTGGGCTATAACGGCAATCTGACCGCGCTGGATCTGCGTTCCGGCCAGATCCTGTGGAAACGGGAACTGGGTTCGGTGCACGATTTTATCGTTGATGGCGACCGTATCTATCTGGTCGATCAGTCCGACCGCGTGGTGGCGCTGAACACCAACGGCGGCGCGAGCCTGTGGCGTCAGAGCGATCTGCTGCACCGCAACCTGACGGCGCCGGTGCTGTATAATGGTTACCTGGTGGTGGGGGATACCGAAGGGTATCTGCACTGGCTGAATACGTCTGACGGCCGCTTTGTCGTACAGCAGAAAGTTGACGGTTCAGGTTTCTTGAGCAAGCCGGTGATTGCCAGCGACAAGCTGCTTATTCAGGCGAAGAACGGCGAGGTTTACGCCTTTACCCGCTAGTTAAAAACCGTAATGTTTGGATCCCTGCCGCCGGCAGATGCGATCCCCCAACGGCTCCTGACAGTATCAGGGGCCGTTTCGTCTTTTTATCGTCAGCAGGTATTCTTGCTGTAACGTATTGAAATATAAGTAATGAGGTTGTAACAATGATACCTGTCGTCGCGCTGGTCGGACGTCCGAACGTGGGGAAGTCCACGCTGTTTAACCGCTTAACGCGCACTCGTGATGCATTGGTGGCGGATTTCCCAGGGCTGACGCGTGACCGCAAGTATGGCCGTGCGGAAGTGGAGGGCTACGAATTCATCATCATCGATACCGGCGGCATCGACGGCGCGGAAGACGGCGTGGAAACGCGTATGGCCGGGCAGTCGCTGCTGGCGATTGAAGAGGCCGATATCGTGCTGTTTATGGTCGATGCCCGCGCGGGACTTATGCCCGCCGATCAGGGCATCGCCCACCATCTGCGCAGCCGCCAGAAGGCGACGTTTCTGGTGGCCAATAAAACGGACGGCATCGATCCCGACACCGTTATCGGCGATTTTTATGCGCTGGGGATGGGGGAAATCTATCCCATAGCGGCGTCTCACGGGCGCGGCGTCTCCTCCCTGCTGGAAAAAGTGCTGCTGCCGTTTGTACAGGATGACGAGGCCGAGCCCGTTGCGCTGACGGAAGAAGAAGAGAACGCCGCTTACTGGGCGGAACAGCTTGCGGACGAACAGGCGACTGAAAATGCCGAGGACGCGGAGGATGATTTCAATCCTGAAGATTTGCCGATTAAACTGGCGATTGTCGGCCGTCCGAACGTGGGCAAGTCCACGCTGACCAACCGGATTCTGGGCGAAGATCGCGTGGTGGTTTACGATATGCCCGGCACCACGCGCGACAGTATCTATATTCCGATGGTGCGCGATGAGCGTGAATATATCTTGATCGATACGGCCGGGGTGCGCAAACGCGGCAAGGTAACCGAAACGGTTGAAAAATTCTCGGTGATTAAAACCCTGCAGGCCATCGAAGACGCCAACGTGGTGCTGCTGGTTATAGACGCGCGCGAAGGGATATCCGATCAGGATCTCTCGCTGCTGGGCTTTATCCTCAATAGCGGGCGCTCGCTGGTGATTGTGGTCAACAAATGGGACGGCCTGTCGCAGGAGGTACGCGAGCAGGTTAAAGAGACGCTGGATTTGCGTCTCGGATTTATCGACTTCGCCCGTATTCATTTCATCTCCGCGCTGCATGGCAGCGGCGTGGGAAATCTGTTTGAATCCGTGACTGAAGCATACAGCTGCGCCACCCGCCGGGTCGGCACCTCCATGCTGACCCGCATTATGCAAATGGCCGCCGATGACCATCAGCCGCCGCTGGTGCGCGGCCGTCGCGTAAAACTGAAATATGCGCATGCGGGGGGCTACAATCCGCCGATTGTGGTGATCCACGGTAATCAGGTGAAAGATCTGCCCGATTCCTACAAACGCTATCTGATGAACTATTACCGCCGCTCGCTGAACGTGATGGGAACGCCAATCCGCATCCAGTTTAAAGAGGGCGAAAATCCTTTTGCGGATAAACGCAACACGCTGACGCCAAATCAGTTACGCAAGCGTAAACGTTTGATGCAGCACCTTAAAAAAAGCAAATAACGGGTAAACGGGGCGGATGGCGACATTCGCCCTGCATTGCTTTGCTGAATAGCCGGGAAAGTTTATGTCTTGGGAAAACTGGAGTTTTGCGTTTAACGTTACGGTGCCGAACCTGTTAATGCTGCTGCTGGGGATAGCGCTGCGCAAACTCAATATGCTGAATGACGCTTTTTGCGATTCAGCCATGCGATTGGTTTTTAACGTATCCTTGCCCTGCCTGCTTTTTTTCAGCTTGGCCACCAATCACCAGTCGATTATGGAGCAGCTGCCGCTGGTGATTTATGGGGTCTGCGGCACGTTGCTGTGCTATCTGCTGCTGGAGTTCGCCGCGGTTTATGTGGTTAAGGAACCGACCGAGCGCGGTATCTTCGTGCAGGGCGGGTTTCGTTCCAACACCGGCATTATGGGGCTGGCGTTTGCCATGAGCGCCTACGGCCAGGAGGGCGTCGCCGTCGGTTCTCTTTATCTGTTGGTGACGGTGATTATGTTTAACGTGCTGTCGGTTATCACCTTGACGCGCAGTTTACAGCGTAAGGCTGACGGGCGGGGGATCAGCATTCCCGCGCTGCTGAAGAGCATAGTCACCAATCCGCTGATCCTCGGACTGCTGGGCGGCCTGTGTTATTCGAAAAGCGGCTGGCCGATGCCGACGGTGATCCAGCAGACCGGCGGCTTTATTGCCGCGCTGTCGCTGCCGCTGGCGCTGTTGTGCGCCGGCGTCAGCCTCGACCTGCGGATGATTTTTCGCTCATCCAACGTGGCGGCGCTCTCCTCCTTGGCCAAGCTGCTGCTGGTGCCGGGCATGCTGACGTTGGGCGGCTGGCTGGTCGGTTTTCGCGGCGTTACGCTCGGGGTGATTTTTTTGTTTTCCGCCACGCCGACGGCGGCGGGCAGCTATGCGATGACCCGGGCAATGGGCGGCAATCCGACGCTGGCGGCCAATATTATCGGCCTGACCACCGCCGGTTCGTTCTTTGTTATCGCCCTGGGCGTCTATTTCTTGCGTTCGCTCGGGGTTATTTAGCGATACGGGAAAAAGATGGAAGTCACTTGTCCGCGCTGTCATGGCGTGATGAACTGGAAAAACGGCCACTGTTTTCACTGCCCGGCCTGTCGGCAGGACTATCTGCGCGAAGCCTATTGCCCTGAATGCAACTACCTGCTTCAGGTGCTGAAAGCCTGCGGCGCGGTGGATTATTTTTGCCAGCAGGGGCATGGTTTGATCTCAAAGAAACGCGTGGTATTCAGCTTTCTTCCCGTGGACGCCTGACGGCATCATTGCTGAATGCCATTACGCCACAGTTCCTCCAATTCGGGAGGCGCATATTCCTCCGGAACCAGCAATATCGCTTCGGCATAGTGATTTTTCTGTGGATGGCTATAGCTGATATGGATCCGATAATAAAATTGATCGCCGCGTCCGGGAGAATCAGATTTTCCGGGGTCGCGCGCCAGCGGCAATGCGTTGCGAATAGCGGCGCAAATGCGTTCCCGCTCTGACTCCGGCAGGTTGGCGAGGGCAAAACGCCGTGGTCCGGCCAGTTTGGGGATCCAGGCGATACCGCCTTCACGCGCCAGCTCTACCACGGCATCGTCATTAAGTTCAGGTAATGTCTTCATCTACAGGCTTCCCTGAGCGGATACAACCCCTACTTTTTCCCAGGATTGCTTGACGATATCGGCCACGGACCGGTCGAAACGCTGCCCGGCGTGCTTCACGGTGTAGCGTGAAAATACCTCGAAATCGGCGTTCTGCGGCAGGGATTTATCACACAGAGCGTCATACCATATCCAGCCCGCCTTTTCCCAGGAGTAGCCGCCCAGCGCGGTCGCGGCCAGATAGAATGCGCGGTTCGGTATACCGGAGTTCAGATGCACGCCGCCGTTGTCTTCACGGGTGTTAATGTATTTGTCCATATGTGAGGGCTGCGGGTCCGTGCCCAACAGCAGATCGTCATAGGCGGTTCCCGGATTCGACATTGAGCGCAGGCCGGTGCCGTGGATCCCTTCGGCCAGCAGCTCGGCGCCAATCGTCCAATCCGCCTGCTCTGCGGTTTGCCCAAGGTGGAACTGTTTCACCATTGAACCAAAAACGTCGGACAACGATTCGTTCAAGGCGCCGGACTGTCTGAAATAGATGAGATTCGCCTCGTTTTCTATCACGCCGTGCGTCAGTTCGTGCGCCACGATATCAATGGCGATGGTGAACCGGTTGAATATCTTGCCGTCACCGTCGCCAAAGACCATTTGTTGCCCGTTCCAGAACGCATTCTGATAATTCTGACCGTAATGTACCGTGCCTGACAGCGTTAGCCCCTGATTATCCAGAGAGTTGCGCTGGAAATTCCGCCAGAAGAAATCATAGGTAACGCCCAGGTAGTCATAGGCTTCATCGGCGGCGATATCGCCGTTGCTGTCTTGTCCTTCCGCGCGCACCAGTTTGCCGGGCAACTGCTGCTGGTTTTCCGCATCGTGAATTTCGCGGTGAACCAGACCGGGAGAAGCCAATGGGTGGGGTTGCGCTATGGGGTGAGTGCTTACCATCAGAGACTGGACATGCATCAAGGTCAGCTGGGCGCAGTGGCGCTGGGCTTCTGAACCATTGGCGATGATGCGGTGCAGGATGTAGGGCGGGATGACGCTGTGAATCGGTCTGGACTTCATACCTCTATCTCCTTGAGAAAGGTGGCGATCGGCAATTCAGACGTACAGCTACAGCGCTAAGTATAGTCCGGAAGCCGATGCTATGTTCGGCGTTTTTTGGCTATTGATGCGGTTCTCTTTTCCGGCACCAGCGCGGTGACCTGGCTTTCGACCCAACCATCCTGCAGGCGGGTTTTCAAGGTTTCGCCCGGCGCGGTTTGGGCCACCTTTTTCAGCATCAGTCCAGCAGAGGTGGTGGTGACGTTATAGCCCCGCGCCAGCGTCGCCAGCGGGCTGACTCCTTCCAGGTGCGAACAGGCGGCGCCCAGCCTTTGATTATACCGGCCGAGCTGACGTTCAAGGGCGTGTTGTAACTGATAATGTAACTGTTGCAGACGTTGCTGCGCGCGGTGGATTTTCGGCTGCGGCTGTTGCTGAGCCAACCGTTGCTGGAGATGCTCGCTACGGCGCGACAGCCGTTTGAGCTGCAACTGCACCCCCTCATCTAAACGCTGGCGCAGCCTGACCAATTGGGTCTGCTGGCGCGCCAGCCGCAGCTGCGGATGCTGCTGCTGCAAACGGTGGTGCAGGCGGGTAAATTCGCGGCTGCGCTGGGCGAGATAATAATCCATCGCCATTTCCAGCCGCTGGCGCTGGGACTGTATCTGACGCAGCAGTTCGAGCTGATTGCGGCTGACCAGTTCCGCCGCCGCCGATGGCGTGGGGGCGCGCAAATCGCCGACAAAATCGGCGATGGTGACATCGGTTTCATGGCCGACCGCGCTGACGATGGCAATGCGGCTGGCAAAAATGGCCCGCGCCACCCGTTCGTCGTTGAAGCTCCATAAATCTTCCAGCGAACCGCCGCCGCGGCCGACAATCAGCACGTCGCATTCGCCGCGCCGGTTGGCCAGTTCAATGGCGCGCACAATCTGTTGCGGCGCGTCGTTGCCTTGCACCGCTGTCGGGTAGACCACCACCGGCAGGGAAGGATCGCGCCGCTGCAATACCTGTAAAATATCGTGCAGGGCGGCGCCGCTGGCGGAGGTGATCACCCCGACTCGTCTGGGCGGGCTTGGCAATGCCTGTTTAAATTGCTGATCGAAAAGCCCTTCTGCGGCGAGCTTCTGTTTTAATTGTTCAAACTGCTGCTGCAAGAGACCATCACCCGCCGGCTGCATGCTTTCCGCCAGCAGCTGATAATCGCCGCGCGGTTCGTACAGCGTAATCGCCGCGCGAATCAGCACCTGCTGGCCGTTTTGCGGGCGAAAGGTAACACGGCGGTTGCTGTTGCGGAACATGGCGCAGCGTACCTGCGCACGCTCGTCTTTCAGCGTAAAGTACCAGTGGCCGGATGACGGCTGAGAAAAGTTGGAGATTTCACCGGAAAGCCAGATTTGCCCCATCTCCATTTCCAGCAGTTGTCGAACCGTCTGGTTCAGGCGGCTAACGGTAAAAATCGCGGCGGAGGGAAATTGGGACATTGTGAGCCAGATCAAATTTTAAAACAGTGGCTTAATTGATTGATACTACCTGCCTGCAACAGGTAATCAAGCATTTTATCAAAAAAATGCTGGAGGCAACCGGTTACGCTCTGTATAATGCCACGGCAATATTTTATCCGTTCTTCACATCCACCTTGGTGAGATATTGCCCATGTTACGTATCGCTAAAGAAGCACTGACGTTTGACGACGTTCTCCTTGTTCCCGCCCATTCCACCGTTCTGCCCAACACGGCTGATTTAACCACTCAACTGACGAAAACCATTCGCCTGAATATTCCTATGCTGTCCGCCGCGATGGATACCGTAACGGAATCCAGTCTGGCGATTGCGCTGGCTCAGGAGGGCGGTCTGGGATTTATCCACAAGAATATGTCTATTGAGCGTCAGGCTGAAGAAGTCAGCCGGGTCAAAAAATATGAAAGCGGCGTGGTTATCGACCCTAAGACCGTTACCCCGACGACGACGCTGCGTCAGGTAAAAGAGCTGACCGAACGTAACGGGTTTGCCGGTTACCCTGTCGTCGCCGAAGGCAATGAGCTGGTCGGTATCATCACCGGCCGTGACGTTCGCTTTGTCACCGATTTGGATCTGCCGGTCAGCGCGGTGATGACTCCCAAACCGCGCCTGGTAACGGTAAAAGACGCCGAAGCCCGCGAAGTCGTTCTGCAAAGAATGCATGAAAAACGCGTTGAGAAAGCGCTGGTGGTGGATGACCAGTTTCATCTGCTCGGCATGATCACCGTAAAAGATTTCCAGAAAGCGGAACGTAAACCCAACGCCTGTAAAGACGAACACGGCCGTCTGCGCGTAGGGGCGGCCGTCGGCGCCGGTGACGGCAACGAAGAACGTATCGACGCGCTGGTTGCGGCGGGCGTTGATGTTTTGTTGATCGACTCTTCACACGGCCATTCCGAAGGGGTGTTGCAGCGTATCCGCGATGCCCGCGCCAAATATCCGAACCTGCCGATTATCGGCGGCAACGTGGCGACGGCCGCGGGCGCAAAAGCGCTGGCGGACGCCGGCGTCAGCGCGGTTAAAGTGGGTATCGGCCCCGGCTCTATTTGTACCACCCGTATCGTCACCGGCGTGGGCGTACCGCAGATCACCGCAATCTCCGACGCGGTCGAAGCGCTGGAAGGCACTGGTATTCCTGTGATTGCCGACGGCGGTATCCGCTTCTCCGGCGATATCGCCAAAGCGATAGCCGCAGGGGCCGCCTGTGTGATGGTGGGCTCGATGCTGGCCGGTACCGAAGAGTCTCCCGGCGAGATCGAACTGTATCAGGGGCGCTCTTTCAAATCCTACCGCGGAATGGGGTCGCTGGGGGCGATGTCCAAAGGCTCTTCCGATCGCTACTTCCAGAGCGACAATGCGGCGGACAAACTGGTGCCGGAGGGTATCGAAGGGCGCGTGGCTTACAAAGGCCGTCTGAAAGAGATCGTCCATCAACAAATGGGGGGGCTGCGCTCCTGTATGGGCCTGACCGGATGCGGCACGATCGATGCGCTGCGTACCCAGGCCGAGTTTGTGCGCATCAGCGGCGCCGGTATTCAGGAAAGCCACGTCCACGACGTTACCATTACCAAGGAATCGCCGAATTACCGCATGGGTTCATAAGGTGATTTGCAGGCTGATTTAAAGCGTTAAACCCGGTACTATTCGCCGGGTTTAATCATTATTGCTTCAATTCGTATTTTGGAACACGCCTCTTATGACAGAAAACATTCATCAACACCGCATTCTTATTCTGGATTTCGGCTCGCAATACACGCAGCTGGTTGCACGACGCATTCGTGAACTGGGCGTTTATTGCGAACTGTGGGCATGGGATGTCACAGAAGCGCAGATCCGCGAATTTAACCCTAACGGGATTATCCTTTCCGGCGGTCCGGAAAGCACCACCGAATTTGATAGCCCGCGGGCGCCGGAGTATGTTTTCCAGGCCGGCGTGCCGGTGTTGGGCGTCTGCTATGGTATGCAGACGATGGCGATGCAGTTGGGCGGTCGCGTTGAAGGTTCCAATGAACGTGAGTTCGGCTATGCCCAGGTTGAAGTGAAAACCGACAGCGCGCTGGTGCGCGACATTCAGGATGCGATAAGTGCGGAAGGCGCGCCGCTGCTGGATGTATGGATGAGCCACGGGGATAAAGTGACGTCCATCCCCGCTGATTTTGTCACGATAGCCAGTACCGATACCTGCCCGTTCGCCATTATGGCCAACGAAGAGAAGCGTTTTTACGGCGTACAGTTCCACCCGGAAGTGACGCACACCCGTCAGGGGCAGCGTCTGTTGGAACGTTTTGTGCGCGATATCTGTCAGTGCGAGGCGTTGTGGACGCCCGCCAAGATTATTGACGACGCGGTGGCGCGTATTCGTCAGCAGGTGGGGGACGATCATGTCATCCTCGGCCTGTCCGGCGGGGTCGACTCCTCGGTCACGGCGATGCTGCTGCACCGCGCCATTGGTAAACGCCTCACCTGCGTATTCGTGGATAACGGATTGCTGCGTCTGAATGAAGCCGATCAGGTACTGGAGATGTTTGGCGACCATTTCGGCCTGAATATTGTGCATGTGCCGGCAGAGGCGCGTTTCCTGAGCGCGCTGGCCGGGATTGACGACCCGGAAGTGAAGCGTAAAACCATCGGCCGCGTATTTGTCGAGGTGTTTGACGAAGAAGCCTGCAAACAGGACCTGGTCAAATGGCTGGCGCAGGGCACCATCTACCCGGACGTTATCGAATCCGCCGCGTCGGCAACCGGTAAAGCGCACGTCATCAAATCGCACCACAACGTCGGCGGACTGCCGAAAGAGATGAAACTGGGCCTGGTGGAACCGCTGAAAGAGCTGTTCAAGGATGAAGTGCGCAAAATCGGCCTGGAACTGGGCTTGCCGTACAATATGCTGTTCCGCCATCCGTTCCCGGGGCCGGGGCTGGGCGTGCGCGTGCTGGGCGAAGTGAAGAAAGAGTACTGCGACCTGCTGCGCCGCGCGGACGCGATCTTTATCGAAGAACTGCACAAAGCCGAGCTGTACGACAAAGTGAGCCAGGCCTTTACCGTCTTCCTGCCGGTGCGCTCCGTCGGCGTAATGGGCGACGGCCGTAAGTACGATTGGGTCGTTTCGTTGCGCGCGGTGGAAACCATCGACTTTATGACCGCCCACTGGGCGCACCTGCCGTACGAATTCCTCGGCCGCGTATCCAACCGCATCATCAACGAAGTGGACGGCATCTCCCGCGTGGTTTACGACGTGTCTGGCAAGCCGCCGGCGACGATTGAGTGGGAGTAGGCTTGTTTATAAATAGCTGATAACTAAATTAACTAAGCTCGCCTTTGCGGGCTTTTTTGTTTTTATATCTGGTTGGTTTGAGTAACGGGAAGCTTATCGTTTCCATGCCAGAGCTTGTTACGACCATTATGTTTTTTTACTGACCGGCGAGCGGCTAGAACTTGAGACGCTGCACAGCATTGAAGACTAACTTTACGAAGCCCCTTTAAATGGGCTTCGGAGTTCCGTTGGTTCATTAGTGTCAATGCAATCACACGGCAGCTTTCGCCACGGCAAAGCTGTCTTCAAACAGGCGAAAGCGAGTGATTTCGCCGTTCTCAACAGTGAAATCGAAGCAAAATTCTGACTCAATTAGCTTATCTGTTCGCAAAACGCGAGACGCAAGCTCTCCGATTGCGACGACCCGATTGCCTTGCGACAGGATTTCTCGCACCGAGAAAGCCTCAGATGCGATCTGCTCTCTGATCTGCGCGTAGAACTCCGCGGCACCTGCCTTCCCGATTTTGCGACCGATCCAAGGCACGACGCTCGTATCGCCCGCGACAAACCAATCAACTTTCTCGCTGACTAACTCCGCGATCTTTTCAACAGGTTCGCCTGAGCCAGCACGGCGGAAGAATTCTTCGATGACTGCGCGGGGGGAAATGCTCATGGTGCGATTCCTTTTCTGTAGTGATAATTCAATAAATGCTATTGCCAATAACGGCGTGGGTCAATAGAATATTGTAGTGAAAATTACAAAAGGATAACGTCATGACACAACGCGGCCGCCCGCGCGGTTTTGACCGGAACACCGCCCTTCAGTCGATGATGGAGGTATTCTGGACGCGCGGCTATGAAGGGGCGCAACTGGTTGATCTCACGGCAGCAGCCGGAATTGCGCCTCCAAGCTTTTATGCAGCTTTTGGCTCTAAGGAGGAAGCATTTTGTGAGGCGGTGGATCACTATATTGCGACGGTCGGAGCAAGACCGATGCAGGAATTAGATAACGCCGCAACTCTACGTGAAGGACTGGAGCGGATGCTTCTTGCCAGCGTTGATGTTGCTTTATCAACGTCACCTGGTGGCTGTCTGCTGATTCTTGGCGTTGTGAACTGTCTCCCGGAGAATGAAGCGGCACGGGCGTACCTCAAAGTTGCGCGAAACAAGACGCGCGAACTCATACATACGCGCCTTGAATATGCTCGCGCTACTGGAGAACTGCCCCCTGAATGCGACATTAAGCAACGCTCTGCGTTTATCCACGGCGTCATGCAGATGATCTCATTTCAGGCAAGGGACGGCGCAAGCCGCGATGAACTTGAAGCTTTGATTGCTCCCGCGCTTGGCGTTCTGAATTAGTGACGTGAAGGATGGTCAGAATCTTAGCTTAGCGCCAACCGGGGCGGAAAGGCAAAAGCACCGTTTGGCAACGGGCTTTCTGTGGCAGCAGATGGTAATGGCCCTAGGGCAGGATACAGAGTGAGATACTGCCGATGAGGGGCGCTACTATCCCCTGGAGTTGAACATGGCATTTTTCATGGTTTCATAGATCTAAATTTATGTAATTTACTGATTTTATGATTATTTATTTTTAAATCTATAACTGAATGGAATTGAACGGCGCTCCTATCCCGGTAAAAATGTAAAGATGACCAAATTCGCCTTATTGGTGCATGAGTTTCACCAGTACCGTGCAAAAGAACGGAACGGTAAAACGAATAGGTCGGCTGAGCGGGGTGGGGTCAATCGTGCGGCACTGATTTTAAAAACTGTTCCAGCATTTCCTTCAGCATCTGCGCTTCGGCGCTGCCATAGGCATCTTCGAGCTTACCCTGATGATCGTTAACCCGGCTGTTTTGCTTATCCAATACCGCCTTACCGTTATCGGAGATAAATAAGCGCACCTTGCGTCGGTCCTGTTCATCAGGCAGGCGATACACCAGTGCTTCGCTGACCATTTTATCAATGATTTTCGTCAGGGTAGGGAAATTCTGCGTCAGATTGTCGGAAAGCTCGCGCATGGTCAGGCCATTGTTTTCCGAGATGGATTTCAACGCACGCCAGTGCTCCAGAGTGATCCCCTCCAGAGATAACTGGCGGTTAACCTGACGGTTAGCCTGCACCAGCAGATGAGCAAGATATTGGTTTATTGGTTTTTCCGACATAATGCGCGCACGAGCATGATGATATAGATATGGAGACGATGTTAGCATGTTATTTCACCCCGATCACTGGCGATTCCGGTGATTTTTCTTCGGTTGTTTTTCGTTTGTAATTAGAGTTGCATAGATCTTGCATGGTCACACTACCTGCATAGTCCTGAGATACAGCCATGATGTCACCGAACGCGTCTACCGCCATGTCTCCTGTTCCGGTGTTTCGCCACCCGTTTCCCCAAGCGGGAAAATACGGTTATCCGCACGGATTCAATGGCCGTGTTTTATTGCGGCCCGAACGCAAACAGGCTCCTCTGCGGCTGGGATTGCTGGTGCCTTTTCATGGCTCGGACGCCATCTGGGGACCATCATGTCAGTACAGCGCGGTGCTGGCGGCGACAGAACTGAATCGGGGCGATCACACGCTGGGGCGGCCGATTGAACTGTTTGCCGCCGATGCCGGCGGCGAGCCTGGAGGGGTGGTGGCGCGCAGCCGCCAACTGGTCGACGAGCATAAGGTGGATGCGTTGATTGGGGTACACCTCTCCAGCGTGCGCATCGCGCTGCGCGATGCTTTCGCCGGCCATGTGCCCTACGTTTTCGCGCCTTTGTATGAGGGCGGGGAGACGACCCCCGGCGTCTTCGCCTTTGGCGAAACCCCGGAGCAGCAGTTTCCCGCGGCGATCCGTTGGATGATGCGCCACTGCCGTGTAAAACGCTGGTTTATCGTGGGCAATGACTACATCTGGCCGCGGGCCAGCCATGCCACGGTCAGCCGATTGATCAATGCCAACCAGGGGGAAATCGTTGGTGAAGACTATGTCAGCCTGGGGCAAACGGATATTGCCACTGTCATAAAGAAGATCGCCGCCGAGAAGCCCGATATCGTATTTGAGTCGCTGGTCGGATCGGACTGCGTGATGTTCAATCGCGCGTTTTCACAGGCGGGGCTGTCGCAACATATTTTACGGCTGTCAGGTTCGATTGAAGAAAATACCCTATTTGGCATCGGCGCGGCGCATACCCATAACCTTTACTGCGCAGCCAGTTATTTCAGTTCGTTGCAGACTGGCGCCAATCAGAAATTCATGGCGCAATACCGTGCGGCCTTTGGCGCCAACGCCCCCATTCAAGGAGTGCTGAGTCAATCCTGCTACGATGCGATTCATTTCTTCTCGGCGTTGGCGAAACGGGCCGGCGACTTGAGTATGGCATCATTGAATAACGCTTTTGAGGGGTTGGTTTTCCACAGCGTGCGCGGATGCCAGACGATTCGCCGGGGAGGGATCGCGCCTTCAATCTATCTGGCAAAAGCGGAAGGGATGCATTTTAACATCATCGCGGCGTTCAATTCATCACAGCGCATATAGTTTCATAAATTATATTTGAAAAGTGAAATATTAGCTGATAAGTTTTCCCTTACCGACGGGTGGTGATACCCGGCAATGTCCGCATATGGCTTGGGGGAAACAGAACAAGATGGCTATTTCACGACGTAAGTTACTGCAAGGCAGCATAATGACACTGGCTGCCTCCACGTTTATCGGCCGATCTCAGGCCGCCGAGCCGATCAAAGTGGCGGCGATTTTCGACCAGTCCGGCGGGCTGGATATCTACGGTCAGCCGGTGATGGACTGCGTGGAGCTGGCCATTTCCGACCTGAACAGCCAGGGCGGATTACTCGGGCGCCAGATAGAACTTATCAAGTACGATCCGCAGTCCAATATTCAGTATTACACCCAGTTTGCTACTCAGGCCGCGACTCGCGATCGCGTTGTGGCGGTTTTCGGCGGCGTGACCAGCGCCTCGCGCGAGGCCATCCGCCCTTTGCTTCGCCGTTACCGCACCCTTTACTTTTATCCCTCGCTGTATGAAGGCGGAGTATGCGATCGCAACAGTTTTTCGATCGGCACCACCCCGGCGCAAACGGTTGCCAGGATCGTGCCTTATGCCGTGAACCTGTGGGGGAAAAAAATTTATGTCATCGCCGCCGACTACAACTTTGGTCACATCTCTACCGATTGGGTAAAAAAATATGCCACGGAAGCCGGCGGTTCGGTGATCGCCAGCGATTTTTTCCCGCTGGATGTCACCGAGTTCGGCGCCACGATCAAGAAAATACAGGATGCCAAGCCCGATATGGTGTTTTCACTGTTGGTCGGCGGGAATCACATCTCTTTCTTCCGGCAGTGGGCCGCCGCCGGTATGGTCGGCAAGATCCCCATCGCCTCCAGCGATTTTGGCGTCGGTAATGAACACCGTATTCTGACGCCGCAGGAAAGCGAGGGAATTCTCGCGGCCTACGCCTATTTTCAGGAACTGGACACCCCGTCCAACCAGCAGTTTCTGCAACGTCTTAAGAGCAAGTTCGGCAATCGTGCCCCTTATATCAACGAGACGGCCATTGATGGCTGGTATGCCGTGATGCACTGGGCCAACGGCGTCAGGATGGCCAACTCCACCGAACGTATGGCGGTTACCGAAGCGCTGGAAAAAGGTTCGGTCGTGGATGGACCTGGAGGCGTCTCGAAGCTGGATGCGGCGACCCATCACTTTACCGTGGACATCCATCTGGGGCAGGTTCGCGACGGCGCATGGAAGGTGCTGGAATCCTATCCGCAGCAGCCGCCGGCAGATACCGCCGCCGTGTGTAACCTCATCACCAATCCCAACGATAACCAGCAGTATGTAATCAAGGCGGGAGGTTAAACGATGGCGGTTACACACAGTTATCGGCTGCCGCATTATGGAGGAGAACCACGGCAGGTGGAGCATGAGCTGCCGGAGTTGGAACCGCAAGACATCCTGCTGCGGGTAACGCACGCCGGGGTATGTCACTCGGATGTCTATATTCAGGACGGTTATCAGGATCTGGGTAACGGCGAGCGGATTGATTTTGCGCACAGCACCATGCCGATCCCACTGGTGATGGGACATGAAATCGTCGGCGAGGTGGCGACCGTCGGCGCGGATGCCGATAGCGCGTTGATCGGCCAGCGTCGGCTGGTTTATCCGTGGATAGGCTGCGGAAATTGTCCGGCCTGCCGGAACGAGCAGGAAAACCACTGTGAGCAGCCGCGCACGCTCGGCATTTTCCGCCACGGCGGTTATGCCGAGCACGTGGTGATACCCGATGCGCGCTATCTGCTGAAGATCGGCGAGCTTGATCCGGCATGGGCGGCGACGCTGGCCTGCTCCGGCTTGACGGTTTACAGCGCACTGCAACAGTTGTTGCCGCTCAAGCCGGAAGGGGCAATAGCAATAATCGGCGCGGGAGGGCTGGGGCTGAGCGCGGTTGCTCTCGCCAGGCGGCTGGGGATTGAATCCGTCATTACCTGCGATATTGCGGACGATCGCTTGCAGGCGGCCCGGCAGTTAGGAGCGAGCACAACGCTCAATATCGGCGGTGAGTCGGCGGGGAGTCGGTTATCAGAGCTGGCTCAGGGCAGGTTGTACGGCGTGATTGATACCGTTGGGCTGCCGTCGACGATGCAGTTGGCGATGGACAGCGTAGCCAAAGGCGCTCGGATCATCCTGGTCGGGCTACAGGGCGGGCGTATCGATCTGCGTCTTCCGCTATTGCCGTTCAAGGCGTTGTCGGTCATCGGCACCTACACCGGTAGCCTGCAAGAGCTGAAAGCGTTGATTGAACTAGCCCGACAAGGGGGACTCGCCCCGTTGCCGATTACCCAACGTCCTCTATGTTGCCTGAACGATGCGCTGACCGATCTGCGCAAGGGGAGAGCATTGGGCCGTATCGTGCTTAATCCATGAGGGGAGGCGGAGTATGGAATTTTTTGTATTAACCACCATCCAGATAATCAATTCCATTGCGGAACTGGTTCTGGTTTCAATCGGGCTGGCGGTGATTTTCGGGATGATGCGCGTCATCAATCTGGCGCACGGCGAGTTCATCATGCTGGGCGGCTTTACCAGCATTTATGCCTGTAATCTGGGCATTAACATCTGGATTTCCATTCTTATCGTCGCGCCGTGCGCGGTAGGGCTACTGGGGTTGGTGGTAGAGCGGCTGATTATCCGCCATCTGTATGGCCGGATGATCGATACCATGCTGGCAAGCTGGGGGCTGAGTCTGCTGCTGACCGGGCTGGCCACCACTCTGTTTGGCAACCGGGTTCAGGGGATTTCCGCGCCGCTCGGCAGCGTGCAGTTTGCCGGTTACAGCATCAGTTTATATAACCAGTTTATCGTGGTGGTGTGCCTGCTGTTACTTGCCGGCGGGTTTGCCATCCTGCGCTTTACCCGCGTTGGCCTGATCGCCCGCGCCACCATGCAGAATCCTGAAATGGCGGCGTCGCTCGGCATCGACCGTTCGCAGGTTTTTGCCCTAACGTTTGCGCTGGGTGCGGCGCTCAGCGGGTTGGCCGGCGCATTGCTGGCGCCGCTTTCCGGCGTGGTGCCGACTATGGGCGCGGCTTATGTCGCCAAAGCTTTTATCACCGTGATCACCGGCGGAGCCAGCGTTATCACCGGTACGGCGCTGGGGTCGACGTTACTGGGCGGAATAGGCACCGTTACCACGTTCCTGAGTAATCCCATTTTTGGCGATGTCGCGCTGCTGGCGGCGGCGATCATCCTGTTGCGCCTGTTACCGACAGGCATCACCGGTAAAGTTTTCCGGGGGGCGCCATGAAGCTATCCACCACGCTTAACTGTAATCTGGTGGCGATTGTCGCGGGCGGGCTGGCGATGCTGGTATTACCGGCCATGCTGGATCTCTATTCGCTCATTAATTCGACTATCTATGTCAGCCTGGCGCTGTTTGCACTGAGCATGGCTTTGATCTGGGGACACGGCGGCATTCTCTGTTTCGGCCAATCGATGTTCTTCGGTCTGGGCGCCTATGCCTACGCCGTCGCCGGGATCAATTTCGGCGACTCAACCTGGGCGATTGCCGTCGCCATCGTGACGCCGATGGTGTTCGCCGTCGTTCTGGGTTACTTCGTTTTTTATGGCCGACTGAGCGACATCTATTTTGGGGTGATTACGCTTACCGTCACCCTGATTCTGTTCAAACTGGCGAACAGCACCTCCGGCGACGCCTGGCGCATCGGCAAGGCGCGGCTGGGCGGATTTAACGGTATGCCGGATACGCCGCCGCTGAACATGCCGTTCGATCCGGTTACGCCGTTATCGCCGGAAGCGGTGTTTATGCTGGCGGTCAGTGCGCTGGTGGCGGGCTATGTGCTGTGCAAGTGTCTGATGGGATCACGCTTTGGCCGCATCGTCGCCGGGGTGCGTGAGAATGAGGCGCGGGCGGAGTTGCTGGGGTACGACGCCCGATTGCTGAAACTGCTCATGTTCGCCGTCGGCGCCGGGATTGCGGGCGTAGCCGGTCTGCTGTTCGCCACCTCGGTGTTCGTCAGCCCCTCGGTGTTCAGTCTGTCCAACAGCGCGCAGGTGCTGATCTGGGTGGTGGTGGGCGGCGTGGGAACGTTGATGGGGCCGATCATCGCCTGTTTGTTGCTGCAATTGCTCAGCGCGTATCTCGGCACGCTGGGCTGGATCGATCCCAACATCGTATTGGGAAGCGTGCTGACTCTTTTCGTCCTGCTGATGCCGCGCGGTCTGCTGCCAACGGCGATCGCCTGTTTACCCAAACGAACGGGGCGCAATGTCAACAAAACGGCGGTGATCCATGAACGATGAAATTTTACTGCAAGCCCGCGGCGTCAGCGTCCATTTCGGCGGGGTAAAGGCGCTGGATAATATCGATTTCACGCTATGCAAAGGGGAATTGCGCTGCCTTATCGGCTCAAATGGCGCCGGTAAAACCACGTTTTTCCGCTGTTTGACCGGCAGCCAGCGGCCGACAATGGGCACGATTTCATTCAACGGACAGGTGATGAACGGCGCGGAACGGTTTCGTATCGCCCGGTCGGGCATCGGCATCAAAACCCAGATCCCTCATCTGTTTGAAGGGCTGACGGCGCTGGAGAATGTCTGGCTTGGGCTGCGTGCCCTATCACAGCCAAAACAGCGGGACGATATGGCGCGCGCCGCCCTGGAGCGGGTCGGCGTCAGCGCGCTGGCGGATCGAATCGTCGGACAACTGGCGCACGGCCAGCGGCAGTTGGTGGAGCTGGCTATGGTGATTGCCAGCGATCCGCCGCTGGTGCTGCTGGATGAGCCTGCTGCGGGCATGACCGGTGAAGAGGTTGGCAGATTGGCGGAAATCATTCTGGAGATTAACCGTCGCCATGCGCTGGTGGTGGTCGAGCACGATATGAATTTTATCCGGTTGATTGGCAAGCGGGTGACGGTTTTTCATCAGGGGAAAATCCTGGCGGAAGATCATGTCGAGGGCATTTTGAGTAATCCACACGTTCGTGAGGTCTATCTTGGCAAATCACACACGACCTGAGCTGTTGACGGTGCGCCAGCTATGCGCCGGATACGGCAATATCCCGATTTTGTTTGATATCGACATGACGCTGTTCAATGGCGAGATGATTGGCATTCTGGGGCACAACGGTATGGGGAAAACCACGCTGCTCAGAACGCTGATGGGGCATCTGCCGGCGCAGGGCGGCGCGCTTCATCTGGCCGGGCGGGAAATTACCCATCTCAAGCCGGAGCAGCGGGCGCGGCTTGGTATGGGCATGGTGCCGCAGGGACGGCAGATTTTCTCCGCGCTGAGCGTGCTGGATAATCTGCGTATGGGCGCCGTTCATCTTCCCGTAGGTGAGGCCCGGCGGAAAATCGCGGCGGTGGTGGAAGATCTGCCGCGGTTGAAGCCGATACTCGCCCGCACTGGCGGGGTGCTGAGCGGCGGGGAACAGCAGATTCTGGCGCTCGGCCGCTGCCTGTGCGCCGAGCCGCAACTGATTTTGCTTGATGAGCCAACCGAGGGCATTCAGCCCTCCATTTGTGACGATATCGCCGAAACCCTGCAACGGCTGGCGAAACGTGACGGGCTGTCCATCATTCTGGTTGAACAAGATCTGACGTTCATCAGCCAGCTTGCCGACCGGGTTTTTCCGCTGCGCAAGGGGGAACTGGGCGCGGCCGTCGATCCCGCCAAACTATCCGATAGTCGCTGGGTTGCCGAATTTAACGGTCTGTTGCCTGAGAAAGCATGACAAGGGGGTTTTATGCTGTGTATTACCGCCATCATCAAAGTTAAACGGGGTTATGCCCATGTTCTGGCTGATGCCTTGTTGGAAGTCGCTGCGCATGTTCGCCAGAACGAGCCGCAAACCCAGGGATTCTTTATTGCGCAAGACGGTGAAGATCCCTGTATTTTCACCACCTATGAGCGCTTCACCGATCGGACGGCTATGGATAACCATAATGGTTCCGACGTTGTGGCGCATTTTTTTGCTATTGCCAAACCGATTCTGGACGGTGAGGTGACTCTGATAACATCAAATGAGATTTCAGCCAAATGACAACCAAAGAGACGCAGAAAGCAGAGGTGGAAGGACTCAGTCCGCAGACGCAGGCTTTTATTGATAAAGAGAAGCGGATGTTTATTGACGGCGAGTGGGTTGAGGCGGCCGGCGGCGAAACTCTCGCGGTGATCAATCCCGCGACGGAGCAGGTGATTACCCTGGTGCCGAAAGGTGATAAGGCCGACATCGACAAAGCGGTTAAAGCGGCGCGCCGGGCCTTTGACAGCGGCCCATGGGCCGCTATGACGCCATCCGAGCGCGGCAAGCTGGTCTGGCGGCTTGGCGATCTGCTGGAGCAGCATGCCGATGAGATGGCGCAAATCGAAGCGCTCGATAACGGTAAACCGTTTGGCGACGCCCGCTGGGGCGATGTGGCGTTCTCTTATGAGCTGTTGCGCTATATGGCGGGGTGGAGCACCAAAATCTGCGGTCAAACCATCCCGCTTTCCAGTGGCGCGCCCTTTCACGCTTACACATTAAGAACGCCGGTTGGCGTTTGCGGCCAGATTGTGCCGTGGAATTTTTCGTTGATGATGGCGGTGTGGAAAGTCGCGCCGGCGCTGGCGACGGGGTGCACCGTGGTGCTGAAGCCAGCGGAGCAGACGCCGTTGACGGCGCTGCGTCTGGCGGAGTTGGTTGAGGAAGCCGGTTTTCCCGCCGGGGTATTCAACGTGGTGACCGGCCTGGGAGAAAGCGCCGGCGCGGCGCTGGCGGCGCATCCCGCGGTGGATAAGGTCGCCTTTACCGGTTCCACCGAAGTAGGCAAAAAAATTCTTGCCGCCGCCGGGGGCAACCTGAAAAAAGTGTCGCTGGAGCTGGGCGGGAAATCACCGATGATCGTGTTTGCCGATGCCGACCTGGATAAGGCGATCCCGGCCATCGCCTCCGGCATTTTTTACAACATGGGGCAAACCTGCACGGCAGGCACCCGTCTTTATCTGCATGACGATATTGCGGACCGGGTGCTTCAGGGGCTGGTCGGCCATGCGCAGTCGTTGAAAATTGGCCCCGGACTGGCGCAAGGAACGCAAATCGGCCCGCTGGTATCTGAAGAACAGCGGCAGCGCGTGTGCGGCTATATCGCATCCGGTATCCGTGAGGGGGCAACGCTGCTGACCGGCGGAAAAGCCTGGGGGGAAACCGGCTATTATGTTGAACCGACGATCCTTGACCATACCCGCGGCGACATGCAGGTGGTGCGGGAAGAGATCTTCGGACCGGTGCTGTGCGTGAGCCGTTTCTCTGATGACGATGAGGCGGTTGCTCAGGCCAACGCTTCCATTTATGGTCTGGCGGCCAGTCTGTTTACCCGCGATCTGAGCCGGGCGCACCGGGTGGCACAGCGACTCAAGGCCGGCACTATTGGCGTCAACACCCATCATGTGATCGACCCCGCGCTACCTTTCGGGGGATTCAAACAGTCCGGCTGGGGGCGTGAAATGGGGTGGGAAGCCATTGAACTTTATACCGAGCTGCGTTCCATCGGGGTCGCGCTGTAACGAGGTACAAAGCTGGTTGCCTCGGCATCCTTTTAATCGCCGTGGTCGCGTTTTGAGAATGCGATGGAGATAGACTGGCATTCAGCCCCATGAGCGCCAGGCAGGATGTTATCAGCCGCCCGGTGTAACCTCTGGCGCCATAAATCATTAATTTTTTCATTGGTGCTGCCAGCGCTTATAGACAAACTCAAGGCTGTATCCGTCCGGGTCGGTAACCTGTGCGGCGTAATACTCAGGGTCATAATGAAGCTGTGGGCCGGGAACATGAATGGACGTGGCGCCGGCGGCGAGCGCGGCGTGATAAGCCTGGTTTACCTTCCGCCGGGAGTCCGCCGCGAACCCGATATGCACCGCGCCGGGAGCAGGTAGCCCTTTTCGCAGCCAGAAAAACATCCGTCCATCGGCGCCGAAGCCCTCCAGATCCGGATGTCCGGCGGGGCCATTCCCGCCGTCGTATTTAAGACGGCCGGTAATCCCAAGCGGAGTCAGCGCCTGAGAATAGAATGCAATGGCGCGATCGATATCGCTTACTGTCAGAAAGATATGGTCAAGCATGATGGTTCCTCTTTTCACATTCTGTAGCCGCCTGCGGTTATCGGAACGCTACGCATACAGAGTTCCGGGGTTAGCAGGGCAGACCTAAAGGATAGGCGCTGACGTTTGCCGCGGCTCATGTAATCCTCTTCGAAAGTTGCCTGATTCTGCTTTTCTCTTGTCGGCCTCTGCCGGCCATGCTAATAATCGGCCATGGAAAATCAGCTGCAAGAATTGCGCGTTCTGGCTGCCGGAGCAGGGAATCAGCCTACTGAAACGGGTATCCCGCGCGTCGCGATGGTTCAGGGAGAAATTCCTGAACATCGGCTGTCCGCCGTTTATCAACCGATGATTAACCTGATCCTGACCGGATCGAAAAGCATAACGGTGGGAGACAGAACATACCGCTACAACCCGGCGACCTATTTCGTCATGTCGGTGGATTTACCGGCCGTCGGTAAAATTTATGCCGATGCGCAGACCGGCGCCCCTTATCTTGCCGTCAGCCTGACGCCGGCGCCGGAAATTATCGCCGATCTGCTGTCCGGCTTGCCTGAAGCCAGTTCCCCGTCACTTTACAACGTCGGGTTTTCCGTGGCCCCGGTAACGCCGGAATTACTTGATGCCTGGCTGCGCATGTTGCGCTTGATGAATAAGCCGGATGAAATCGCCGCGCTGGCTCCCGCCTATGAACGGGAAATCCTGTTCCGCGTGCTTCAGGGGCCGCTCGGCTGGATGCTGCGGGATATCGCCACGCCGGACACGCATTTGTCGCGCATTTACGCCGTGGTCAACTGGATAAAACAGAACTATATGCAGACGGTGAGGATTAAGGAGCTGGCGGCGATGGCCGCGCTGAGCGTCTCGGCGTTTCATCGTCACTTTCGCGCCATTACCGCGCTCAGCCCGCTGCAGTATCAGAAACGCATTCGGTTGATGCAGGCGCGGACGAAACTGGCGACCGGGAGCGCAAATATCACCACCGTCGCCCTGTCCGTCGGCTATCAAAGCCATACCCAGTTCAGCCGGGAATATGCGCGGCTGTTTGGCTTGCCGCCGTCAGTGGATCTGCGTCGTATCGCACGCAGCAGAGAAAACCTCTAGGCGCCGCCTTTATATATAGAGGACTTTTGTTATCTTATCCGCCGTTGCCTGAAGTAGCGTAATAAGGTGCACCATATTTGCTAGGTTTTTTCTCACATGTGGCGCGGAGATACTCAGACAGGCGATCACTTTCCCAGCCGGATCAAAAACAGGTACGGCAGCGCCCACCACTCCGATCACAAATTCTGAATCATTCACGGCATAGCCCAGTTCCCGAGTCTTAAGTACCTCGCGCTTCAGGTAGTCGGGATCAATGATGGTATTCGGCGTAACCTGCTCCCATGGGCCGCTCAGCAGGTAGGCGTCCAGAAGCTTATCAGACATATTGGCCGCGAAAATCCTTTTTGATGCGGCGATTAGCTTCGTCGCTGAACTCTGCGCAAGCCGTGGGTGGATGGCGTTGGAGCGGGAAATTCTACAGGAGGATACGGGCTATCAGGCGATATGGGTGATTGATGCGCCGGCGATGTCGTTGAAAGCGGCGATGGTGGACGCTGAGGATCGACATCCGTTAGGCCGCTTATGGGATATGGACGTAGTGAGCCCGGAGAGCGGCCCCCTTTCTCGTTCTGCGATAGGCCATCCGGCCAGAGCTTGTCTGATCTGCGACGAGCCGGCCCACGCCTGCAGCCGTAGCCGCCGACACGATCGTGATGAGCTTTTAGTGGTGATGGCGCAGCGTATTATGACGTACCTGAACCGAGCCTGTCGGAATTACTCCACCCGTACATCAAAACCGGGGAAGTACTGTTTGGCCAGCTTCTCGACGGTGCCGTCTTGATGGCTTTTTTCAGCGCCGCAGCTGTTGTTCGAGCTGGACAATCGCCTCGACGCGTTTCTGATGGCGCCCGCCTTCAAACTCCGCCTTGAGCCAGCTATCGACAATCATTTTCGCCAATTCCAGCCCCACTACACGCGATCCAAATGCCAGAATATTGGTGTTGTTGTGCTGGCGGGAAAGCTGCGCGGAGTAGGGTTCACTGCACACCACGGCGCGGATACCGGGAAACTTATTGGCGGTAATGGAAATCCCCACGCCGGTGCCGCAGATAAGAATACCGCCGTCAACCTCTCCGTTCACCACCGCTTCTGCCACCGCGCTGGCAAAGTGCGGGTAGTCGGTGCGTTCCTGCGACCAGGCGCCTTTATCCACGACCTCGATGTTCTTTGACCGCAGATGCGCCAGAATATCCTCTTTGAGGATAAACCCGACATGGTCACAGCCAAATGCAATCCGCTTCATACGCTATTCCCCCTACTTGAGAAAACTTTACAGTTAAGGTTTATTTGTGACTTTTTATCGATTTTATGCGGAAAAAAGCCACGGCGTCACCGGGTTAAGCGCCTGTTCTACACATCCTGATGAGACAAATCAATATGGATATATACATAAAATAGCTCGTCATGTTCCTGTACTGATGTATGATTTTTATTTAATTTATTGTTTTTATTGTATTATTTTTGTTTTTTGAAAATAAAAATGAGGGGGAACTTCATGGATATAAAAACTTTATAAATTTAATATTTTTGTGAAGTTGATGGCATATTTCTCGCTGCCGGTGTGGTGATATAGTGTCGTCTTCTATTTAAAGGACGCGAGCGCACAATGAGTCAGTCAGAGTTTGATCAGGGACTCCCTAACGGAATCGGTATTGCGCCCTATCTGCGTATGAAGCAGGAAGGGATGACTGAAAACGAAAGCCGGATTGTGGAGTGGCTGTTAACGCCAGGCAATTTGAGTGAAGCCCCGGCGATTAAAGATGTTGCCGAGGCGCTGGCGGTGTCCGAGGCAATGATCGTCAAGGTATCGAAGCGTCTGGGTTTCAGCGGGTTTCGCAACCTGCGCAGCGCCCTGGTGAATTATTTTTCGCAGTCTGAACAGGTGTTGCCTGCGGAGCTCTCTTTCGATGAAGCGCCGCAGGATGTGGTGAACAAGGTGTTCAATATTACCTTACGCACCATCATGGAAGGCCAGTCGATTGTTAATGTTGATGAAATTCATCGCGCCGCACGTTACTTTTTTGGCGCCGACCAGCGTGATTTATACGGCGTCGGCGGTTCTAACACCATTTGTGCCGATATTCACCACAAACTTTTGCGTATCGGCGTGCGCTGCCATGCCTATCAGGATGCGCATATCATGATGATGTCCGCCGCTTTGCTGAAAGAGGGCGATGTGGTTCTGGTGGTGTCGCATTCCGGGCGCACCAGTGATTTGAAAGCGGCCGTCGAACTGGCGAAGAAAAATGGGGCAAAAATAATTTGTATTACTCATAGCTATCATTCGCCGATTGCCAAACTGGCAGATTTTATTATTTGTTCGCCAGCACCAGAGACCCCTTTATTGGGACGAAACGCGTCAGCCAGAATATTACAATTAACGTTATTAGATGCTTTCTTTGTTTCCGTTGCCCAACAGAATATTGAACAGGCAACATTAAATATGGAAAAAACCGGTGCTATTGTCGATTTTTTCCGGCGTGACCGATGAAGTGACAATATAAAGATGTATTCCGCATATGTGGAATATATCTCTGTACTCCCTACAAAGAGAACACTGCCATGAATAAATATCTGAAAATATTCAGCGGCGCGGCCGTGGGATTAATGCTGTCAACCAGTGCCTTCGCTGTCGCCGAATATGCCGTAGTCTTAAAAACATTATCCAATCCGTTTTGGGTGGATATGAAAAAAGGAATTGAAGACGAAGCGAAAAAACAGGGGGTGAGCGTCGATATTTTCGCCTCCCCCTCTGAAGGCGATTTCCAGTCGCAATTGCAACTCTTTGAAGACCTAAGCAATAAAAATTACAAAGGCATCGCCTTTGCCCCCTTATCTTCCGTCAACCTGGTAATGCCGGTGGCACGAGCATGGAAAAAGGGAATTTACCTGGTTAACCTCGACGAAAAAATCGATATGGATAACTTGAAAAAAGCGGGGGGTAACGTTGAAGCGTTTGTCACCACCGATAACGTCGCGGTCGGGGCGAAAGGCGCCGAATTTATCATTGAAAAACTGGGCGCCACAGGCGGTGAAGTGGCGATTATTGAAGGCAAAGCGGGCAACGCCTCCGGCGAGGCTCGCCGCAACGGGGCGACCGGGGCTTTCAAAAAAGCGATGCAGATCAAACTGGTCGCCAGTCAGCCTGCCGACTGGGATCGGATTAAAGCGCTGGACGTGGCCACCAACGTGTTGCAGCGCAACCCGGATCTGAAGGCGTTCTACTGTGCAAACGACACGATGGCGATGGGCGTTTCCCAGGCGGTGGCGAATGCGGGTAAAACCGGCAAAGTACTGGTGGTGGGGACCGACGGTATTCCGGAAGCGCGCAAAATGGTGGACGGCGGGCAGATGACCGCCACCGTCGCGCAAAACCCGGCGGATATTGGCGCTACGGGATTGAAATTGCTGATCGAGGCGGCGAGCACCGGCAAGGTAATTCCGCTGGAAAAAGCGCCGGCGTTTAAGCTGGTCGATTCGCTTCTGGTGACGAAGTAATTTTCCCCTCACTCCGATCCTCTCTTCAGGGAGAGGGTCCCTTCCCGTAAGCAGGGGGGGCAATAATATGAGGCTTACTATGGTCACGCCATATATTTCGATGGTGGGGATCGGCAAATCCTTTGGTCCGGTTCACGCATTAAAATCGGTTGATTTAACGGTTTATACCCATGAAATACATGCGTTATTAGGGGAGAATGGCGCCGGTAAATCAACGTTGATGAAAGTATTATCGGGGATCCACGACCCGACCAAAGGCACCATTACCATCAATAATGTTAATTACGACAAACTTGATCATAAACTCGCGGCGCAGCTCGGTATCGGCATTATTTATCAGGAACTCAGCGTTATTGATGAATTAACCGTGCTGGAGAATTTATATATCGGCCGCCATCTGACTAAAAAGATTTTTGGCGTCAATATTATTGACTGGAAAGAGATGCGCCTGCGCGCCGCGATGATGTTATTGCGCGTGGGTTTAAAGGTTGACCTTGATGCGAAGGTGGCGAATTTATCCATTAGCCATAAGCAGATGCTGGAAATCGCCAAGACATTAATGCTTGATGCCAAAGTCATTATTATGGATGAACCCACCTCTTCATTAACGAATAAAGAAGTGGATTATCTTTTTTTGATCATGAATCAGTTGCGTAAAGAAGGAACTGCGATTGTCTATATCTCGCATAAATTGGCGGAAATTCGCCGGATTTGCGATCGCTATACGGTCATGAAAGACGGCGGCAGCGTGTGCAGCGGCATGGTCCGCGACGTGACGAACGATGACATCGTGCGTCTGATGGTGGGTCGTGAGCTGCAAAATCGCTTCAATGCGATGAAAGAAAGCGCCGGCAACGTCGAGCGCGATACGGTATTCGAGGTGAAAAACATCACCAGTCGCGACAAAAAGAGAGTGCGCGACATCTCTTTCAGCGTCAATCGCGGTGAAATCTTCGGCTTTGCCGGGCTGGTCGGCTCCGGGCGTACCGAACTGATGAACTGTCTGTTCGGGGTGGAGAAACGCGGTGCCGGTGAAATTTGGTTAAATGGCAAAGTCATTTCCCCGCGCTCACCGCTGGACGCGCTTAAAAAAGGCATGGCGTACATCACCGAAAGTCGCCGTGACAACGGCTTTTTCCCCAACTTTTCCATTGCGCAAAACATTGCGATCAGCAACAGCCTGAAACGAGGCGGCTATAAGGGCGCAATGGGCCTGTTCAATGAAGCGGAAGAACGCAAAATCGCTGAAGCGCAACGAGATCTGCTGGCGTTGAAGTGCCGCTCCGTTGAGCAAAATATTGGCGAACTATCCGGTGGAAACCAGCAAAAGGTCCTGATTTCCAAATGGTTATGTTGTGAACCTGAAGTGATTATTTTCGATGAACCCACGCGCGGCATTGACGTCGGCGCGAAGGCTGAAATCTACAAGGTGATGCGCCGACTGGCTGACGAAGGCAAGGTCATTCTGATGGTTTCATCCGAACTTCCTGAAATTATCACCGTCTGCGATCGCATCGCCGTGTTCTGCGAGGGGCGTCTGACAAACATCCTGCGCAACCGCGACGACATAAGCGAAGAGGAGATCATGGCATGGGCATTACCTCAAGAGTGAAAAGCGACATGAGCGAGAAAAAACCGTTTAACTTCGCGCTGTTCTGGGATAAGTACGGCACCTTTTTTATCCTGGCGATCATCGTCGCCATTTTCGGCAGCCTGTCGTCGGAATACTTTCTGACCACCAATAACATCACGCAGATTTTCGTGCAAAGTTCGGTCACCGTATTGATCGGCATGGGGGAGTTTTTCGCCATTCTGGTGGCGGGGATCGACCTGTCGGTCGGTGCCATCCTGGCGCTCTCCGGTATGGTGACCGCCAAACTGATGCTGGCGGGCGTCGATCCGTTTCTCGCCGCGCTGATTGGCGGCGTGCTGGTCGGCGGCGCGCTCGGCGCGATTAACGGCTGTCTGGTGAACTGGACCGGGCTGCATCCGTTCATTATTACGCTCGGCACCAACGCCATTTTCCGCGGCGTCACGCTGGTGATTTCCGATGCCAACTCGGTGTACGGCTTCTCATTTGATTTTGTGAACTTTTTTGCCGCCAGCGTTATCGGCATCCCGGTGCCGGTTATTTTCTCTCTGTTGGTGGCGGTGATCCTGTGGTTTGTCACCACGCGGATGCGCCTGGGCCGCAATATTTACGCTCTGGGCGGTAACAAGAATTCGGCTTTTTACTCCGGCATCGATGTGAAATTCCACATTCTGGTGGTGTTCATCATTTCCGGTATCTGCGCCGGTCTCGCCGGCGTGGTTTCAACCGCGCGTTTGGGCGCGGCGGAGCCGCTGGCGGGAATGGGTTTTGAAACCTATGCCATCGCCAGCGCCATTATCGGCGGCACCAGTTTCTTCGGCGGCAAGGGTCGCATCTTCTCAGTGGTTATAGGCGGACTGATTATCGGCACTATCAATAACGGGCTGAATATCCTGCAAGTACAGACTTATTACCAACTGGTGGTGATGGGCGGGCTGATTATTGCCGCTGTTGCCCTCGATAGGCTTATCAGTAAGTAAGGAATTCCACGATGAAAATATCCCCCTCTTTGATGTGTATGGATCTGCTGAAATTTAAAGAACAGATCGAGTTTATTGATAGCCATGCGGACTATTTTCATATCGATATTATGGATGGTCACTTTGTCCCTAACCTGACGCTTTCGCCCTTTTTTGTCAGCCAGGTGAAAAAGCTGGCAAGCCTGCCGCTGGATTGCCATTTGATGGTCACGCGGCCGCAGGATTATATCGGTCAACTGGCGCGGGCGGGGGCGGACTTCATCACCTTGCATCCGGAAACGATCAACGGCCAGGCGTTTCGCCTGATCGATGAGATCCGCCGCTTCGGCATGAAAGTCGGGCTGATCCTCAATCCGGAAACTCCGGTTGAGGCGATGAAATACTATATTCATAAAGCGGACAAAATTACCGTTATGACCGTCGATCCGGGCTTTGCCGGGCAGCCGTTTATCCCGGAAATGCTGGAAAAAATCACCGAGCTGAAAGCCTGGCGCGAACGCGAAGGGCTTGGCTACGAAATTGAAATCGATGGTTCCTGTAACCAGGGCACCTATCAGAAACTCATCGCGGCCGGGGCGGATGTCTTTATCGTCGGCACCTCCGGCTTGTTCAACCATGCGGACAATATCGATGAAGCCTGGTCCTTAATGGCAGAGCAGATCCTGGCGGCGAAAAAAGAGGTACAGCCTCATGCAAGAACGGCATAACGTCGTGGCGGGCGTGGATATGGGGGCGACGCATATCCGTTTTTGTCTGCAATCGATAAGCGGAGAAGTGTTGCACTGTGAGAAACGCCGCACGGCTGAGGTGATTGCCAACGGCCTGGTCGCCGGTATTCGCACGTTGTTGCAGCAACAGCTTTACCGGTTTCACGCCCGTTGCCACGGGCTGGTGATGGGATTCCCGGCGCTGGTCGGCAAAGACAAACGCACCATCATCTCCACCCCCAACTTACCGCTGGCGGCGGGTTCACTTACCGGACTTGCCGATGAACTGGAAACCGCGTTGGGCTGTGCGGTGGAGTTTTCCCGCGATGTGAATCTGCAACTCTCGTTCGACGTACGGGAGAACGGCCTGAAAGACCAACTGGTGCTGGCGGCCTATCTTGGCACAGGCATGGGCTTTGCTATCTGGCTGAACGGCGCGCCGTGGATCGGGGCGCACGGTGTTGCGGGCGAACTCGGCCACATTCCGCAGGGCGACATGCGGCTACGCTGCGGCTGCGGCAATGCCGGGTGCCTGGAAACGGTCTGCTCCGGTATCGCGCTCAAGCGCTGGTATGAGCTGCAGTCGCGTCATTATGCGCTCGGCGAATTGTTTATTCATGCCCGTAATGAACCCTTTGTGCAGGCGCTGTTGCAGCATGCGGCGCGGGCCATCGCCACCAGTATTAACCTGTTCGATCCGCAGGCGGTGATCCTCGGCGGCGGGGTGATGGATATGCCCGCGTTCCCGCGTGATGCGCTGATTGCGCGGATTGACTCGCACCTGCGCCGTCCGCTGCCGCACGCGGCGGTGCGTTTTCTGGCGGCTTCATCTTCTGCCTATAACGGCGCGCAGGGCGCGGCGGCGCTGGCGCTTGCCCGCTTTACGTAGCACTTTTTTCCGCCGGCGGCTTTGGGTTCAAGAAATACCTGTCTATTCCCCCGGAAATGCCTTCAGGTCCGCCAGGAGCCGCCTCGGCAGGCGGCTGCGAATATTACTCCACCCGTACATCAAAGCCGGGGAAGTACTGTTTGGCCAGCTTCTCGACGGTGCCGTCTTCTTTCACCTGCTTGATGGCCTTATCCAGCGCCTCTTTCAGCTTGGCGTCGTCTTTGCGCAGACCGAAACCGATGCCGCTGCCGAGAATGGTGGCGTCGTCAACCGGTTGGCCGATAAAGGCGAAGCCTTTACCCTCCGGGCGGTCGAGAAAGCCGGATTGTCCGGCCGCCGCCATCACCAGCGTGCCGTCCAGACGACCGGCCGCCAGATCGTCATAGGCCAGATTCTGATCTTTGTAAGAGATCACCGTGACGCCCTGTTTCTCCCAGTGCTCTTTGGCGTAGATTTCCTGAATGGAACCCTGAAGCACGCCGATGTTTTTGCCCTTCAGCGCCTCTGCCGTCGGCGCCAGTCCGGCCTGCGGTTTGCCCAGCAACTGGGTGGGGATGCGGTAAATCGGGGTGGTGAAATCAATGGCTTCTTTACGCTTTTCGGTGATGTTCATCGCCGAGTTGATGGCATCGAATTTTTTGGCTTTCAGCGCCGGAATCAGCGAGTCAAATGAGGTTTCGACCCAGGAGCATTTGAAGTTGCCGGCTTTGCAGATGGCATGGCCCAGATCGATATCGAATCCTTCCAACTGGCCTTGCGCATTTTTACTTTCAAACGGCGGGTATTCGGCTTCCACGCCGAAACGCAGTTCGGTCTGCGCCATGGCAAAGGAGGAAGAGAGTAAACCGAGCGATGCCAGCAGCATGTTTAATTTTTTCATATCTGGAACGATCTCCGTTAATTCGATGAGTTGTGATTAAAAATAGTGTCCCACAGCGTTAACGCCCGTTGCCCGCCACCTGGCACAGCGCTTTCGCCCCTGCCAGCAATGTCGCTTCATCCTTGGAAAAAGAAAGACGAATCAGTTTGTTATCGGTGGCATCGGTATAAAACGCCGACAGCGGAATGGTCGCCACGCCTTGTTCCACGATCAGCCGTTTCACCATTTCGCCGTCGCTCTCGTCGCTGAAATGCCGGTAATCCGCCAGAATGAAGAAAGAACCGGCGGAAGGCAGCAGTTTAAACGGGCCGTCGCGCAGCGCATCGACCAGGAGATCGCGTTTCTGCTGATAGAAGGCGCCGAGCGACAGATAGGTCGCCGGGTCGGCCATGTATTCCGCAAAGGCGTACTGCATCGGCGTATCGGCGGAGAACATCAGGAACTGATGCACCTTGAGGATTTCATTCATCAGCGCGGAGGGGGCCAGACAGTAACCCACGCGCCAGCCGGTCACATGAAAGGTTTTGCCGAATGATGAGACAATCACGCTGCGCGCCGCCAGCGTCTGGTGGGTCGCCATGCTGTGGTGACGCTGATTATCAAACACCACGTGCTCATACACTTCATCGGACAGGATCACGATGTCGGTGTTGCGCGTCAGACGGTCCAACTGCGCCAGATCGTCAGCGTTCAGCACCTGTCCGCTCGGGTTGTGCGGCGTGTTGATGATGATCATCCGGGTACGGGAGTTGATAGCGGCCTGTACCTCATCCCAGTCGATGCTGAAGGCCGGAACGGACAGTTTTAGCGCCACCGGTTTGGCGCCCTGTAGCCGAACGATCGGCGCATAGCTGTCAAACGAAGGCTCAAAATAGATCACTTCATCGCCCGGATGCACCAGCGCGGAAATGGCGGCATAGAGCGCTTCGCTGGCGCTGGCGGTGATGGTGACCTCCTGGCTGGCGTCGTAGCGCTGGCCGTACAGGCGGTTGACCTTCTCCGCGACCACCTCTTTGAGCGACACCAGCCCGGTCATTGGGGCGTACTGGTTATGGCCCTGTTCCATGGCGCGGGTCACCCCGGCGATAAGTTCGGGCGCACAGGGAAAGCTGGGCGCGCCCTGCGACAGGTTGATGGCGTTGTGCTGGCTGGAGAGCTGACTGATAACGGTGAAAATGGTGGTACCCACATCCGGTAATTTTGAGCTGAATTGCACCGGGGTTTGAATCGGCATATCTATCTCCGTTTTCGCCGTAATAAGTGAATAATTATTCATTTATTAGACGTTGCGGCGGCTGGCGCCGCAATCGAATTGTTGTCATAATAGCCATGAGTAAAATTCATGGCTTAGCCGTTACTTCTCGCTATTCCGGCATAAATCTCAACGGGAGCGACGGGTTGGCTACGGATTGCCATCAATTCGCAGCCGCGTTTTTCCTGGCGGCCGATAACATATTTATGTAGTCGATTTTCTTATGGCTCGTTGCTTTAGGGCAGGTTCGATAATGAATAAACGTATTCCCCCCCTGAATGCCCTGCACGCGTTTGTGGTGACGGCTCGCCATCTCAATTTTACCCGCGCCGCGGAGGAGCTGTTCGTCACCCAGGGCGCGGTCAGCCGCCAGATCGCCACGCTGGAAGCCTGGCTGGGCGTGATGCTGTTTCAACGTCACGCGCGCGGTCTGCGGCTGACGCCGCAGGGCAGCCGGCTACTGCCGGAAATCAGCGAGATATTCGAGCAACTCTTCAGCGTGACGAGCAAAGTCCGCGAGCGCGGCGCCATCCGTATGAAGGCTCCTACCTGCGCCATGCGCTGGCTGTTGCCTCATCTGATGAGAATGGAGCAGGCGCGGCCGGATATTCACGTATCGCTCACCACCACCACCGAACACGACGTCGATTTTCGCGCGGAAGACTATGATGCGGCGGTGGTGTTCGCGCCGGACGGCGCGCCGCGGCAGCATGGCGACAAACTGTTTGACGAGGTGCTGTCGCCGGTGGCGGCGCCGCATCTGCTGCCGGCCGGGCATGCAAGGCTGACGGCGCAGCAGCTGACGCCGTTCACGCTGTTGCATCCCACGCAGGATCGGCGGGACTGGAAACTCTGGCTGAAAGCCCAGGGTATGGATGAGGGGGTAATGCGCCGCAATCAGCAGTTCGATACCATGGATCTGGCCATCAGCGCCGCGATCCAGGGCTTCGGGGTAGCGATGGCGGATGTCACGCTGGTGGTGGAAGATATCCGGCGACAGCGCCTGGTAATGCCTTGCGACGAAACGGTAAAAACCGGCGCCGCTTATTATCTGGTGCATCGCCCTGATGTGCAGGCGCAATGGCTGAGCGATTTTCTGGCCTGTTTCACGCACTGTATTGAAACGGATTGTTGAATCTTTATCGCCGGTCGGTCGGTGTTGCGTTTTGCCGCCCGACAGGGGTTTTGTACTGTGAGTTTTCAACGTAAAACGGAGGATAAAATGGCGGACGCTGAGCATGTGGGCAGTGTTTTTCGGCGGTTACATGAAGACGTCGGCGCATTTATTATCCCCAATCCGTGGGATGTCGGCACAGCCAGAATTCTGGCGGCGGTGGGGTTTCAGGCGCTGGCGACAACCAGCGCGGGAATGGCTTTCTCTCTGGGGGTAAAAGAGGGAGAGGTGAGCCGTGAGCAAGTTATCCAACATTGTCGTTCGCTTGTCGAGGCAACGACGCTGCCGGTTTCAGCCGATCTGGAAAAGGGGTTTGGCGACAGCCCCGAAAGCGCGGGGGCGGATGTGCTTTATGCCCCGGATTACGGGATTTGGATACCATCCGCACCCTCTGCCAGTCACTGACGAAACCGGTTAACGTAATAGCCGGTATTCAGGGAACAACCTTTAGCGTCGATCAGTTGGCGCATGCAGGCGTCAAGCGTATCAGTGTCGGATCGGCGTTATCCCGACTGGCTCTAGGCTCGTTTATCCGGGCGGTGGAGGAAATGAACAATTCGGGTTCTTTCTTATCGCTGGATGATGCAATAGGCTTTGCCGACATTGAAGGTTACTTCACCTCCGCCAGCCGTTAATCAATTCGCACCGCGGGATTTTGGGTAGGTTAAACGGTATCGTCGATGCGTTAACCTGCCGCCATCGCGGCTACGGATAATCGCTATTACGGCGCTACTACCTTTCGCGTTTAGAGGGAACTGTCTTTTCTTCGGCACCATGGGGTAAACGATAACCTTTATCCCGCCACTCAAGCTATTCAGATATATATTATTTTCTTTGGTTATTTGCTGGCCGGGCGGCAGCGGCGAATACTTTATGCTCCCTATAATGTGAGAATGGTGCATGATTATGCTGCAACCGATCTTCTCCGGACTGTTATGCGGCGCATTGCTTGGCTTTGTGATGCAACGCGGCAGATTCTGTCTTACCGGCGGTTTTCGCGATATGTATATCGCTAAAAATAACCGCATCTTTTACGCCCTGTTAATCGCCATTGCGATTCAAAGCGTCGGGGTTTTCGCCCTGATCGCCGCCGGGCGATTAAGCTACGACGCCGGCGCTTTTCCCTGGTTCGGCACCGTGCTGGGCAGCTATGTTTTCGGCATCGGGATCATAATGGCGGGCGGGTGCGCCACCGGCACCTGGTATCGCGCCGGCGAAGGGCTTATCGCCAGTTGGATCGCGCTGTTCGCCTATATGCTTTCCAGCGCCGTGATGCGATCTGAACATTTGACCGCCTTCAACCGGCAGATAAAGTCGCTGAGCACCGAACATAACTCCATTGCCGAAACGCTGGGCCTGTCGCCTTGGCTGTTTATCGCGCTGCTGATCGCAGTGACCGGCTGGCTGGTGGCGAAAGAGCTGAAAAAGCCCAGGCTGAAGGTCGCCGCGCTGCCGCAGCGGAAATTCGGTCTGGCGCACCTGTTATTTGAAAAACGCTGGCATCCGTTCGTCACCGCGGTGCTGATTGGGCTTATCGCCCTGCTGGCCTGGCCGCTCAGCGCGGCCACCGGGCGGGTGTTCGGCCTGGGCATTACCACGCCCAGCGCCAATATCTTGCAGTATCTGGTGATCGGGAATGACAAGTTTCTTAACTGGGGCGTGCTCCTGGTGTTAGGGATTTTTCTGGGGTCGTTTATCGCCGCCAAAGGTAGTCGTGAATTCCGTATCCGCGCCGCCGACGCCGCGACCTCGGTGCGCAGTTTCTCCGGAGGCATTCTGATGGGATTCGGCGCCAGTATCGCCGGCGGGTGCTCTATCGGCAACGGTCTGGTGATGACCGCGCTGATCACCTGGCAGGGCTGGGTCGGGCTGGCCTGTATGATTCTGGGGGCATGGACGGCTTCATGGTATTTATTCGTCCGTCCGCAGCGTCAGGCGAATCTGCAAGCCGCCTCCAACTGATCGCGTTATAGGAGTCGTTATGATTAAAAAGCTTGATGTTATCAACCAGGTCTGTCCGTTTCCGCTGATTGAAGCGAAAGCGGCGATGGCGACGCTGCAATCCGGCGACGAGCTGGTGATTGATTTCGACTGCACCCAGGCCACCGAGAGTATTCCGCTGTGGGCGGCGCAAGAGGGACACGTCGTCTCCGACTATCGGCAGGTGGGCGACGCCCAATGGAGCATCACGGTGAGGAAAAGCTGATATTCTGCGCATCCCATAGCCTTTGGCAACGCCAGGGGAATCAACGGGGGGTGGCATTTTTCGCGCCGAATTCAGGTAATAAGTCGTCGGTGCCGGGCGCCTGATTGCGGAACACGCGCGCGCAGAGAAAATCGACCAATGCCCGAACCTTGGGGGAGGGATGTTTGCTGGCGGGCCACAGCACGTGGAAAGTGCCCGTTCGCACCACATGATCGGTCAGCACGCCGCGCAGTCGTCCGTCGGCCAGCAGTTCTTTTACCGAGAAATCCGGCAAAAAAGCGATGCCGCGGCCTTGCAGCGCAAAGCATACGCGGGTTTCGATGTTATTGCAGACCATCGAGATCGGCACCTGCGGTTCGGGTTCGCCGGCGGCGCGGCGCAGCGGCCACGTCTCCAGTTTGCCGCTGTTCGGAAAGCGGTAGTGCAGGCAGCTATGGTCGAGCAGGTCGGCGGGCGTCTGCGGCGTCCCCCGTCGCGACAGATAGTCGGGGGAGGCGACCAGCGTCGCCCGGAAGGCGCCCAGCCGGCGCGCGGACAGACGCGAGTCGGAGGGGGCGCCGGTCCTGACCACGGCATCAAAACCTTCGCCGATGACATCGACCAGCCGGTCGGTGAAGTCCAGATCCAGTTCAATCGCCGGATATTTATGCATAAACTCGCTGAGAGCGGGCAATATCAGCGAACTGACCAGCGGCAGGCTGACCCGCAGACGACCGCGCGGCGCCGCCGCCGTCTGCGACAGTTCCAGCTCCGCGGCTTCGATTTCAGCGAGGATGCGGCGGCTGCGTTCCAGGAACAGCTCGCCTTCAGCCGTCAGCGTAATGCTGCGCGTGCTGCGATGAAACAGACGAACGCCGAGCTTTCCCTCCAGTCGCGCCACGCTCTTGCCGACGGCCGAGGCCGACACGCCCAACAGCCTTCCCGCCGCGACGAAGCTGCGCGTTTCGGCGACCTGCACAAACACCGTAAAACTATTCAGACTATCCATAACGCGCCTCAATTGCGGACATCTGGTTCCTAATAACCAGGAACTGTACCCTACTTTTTCTTTAATGAAAGACTTTCTATGGTAGTGGAGAAATTCACCATGAAAGAAGGGATCTGTTTTGACTGACGCCACATTTTCGCTGCGTATGCCCGACTGCTTCGCCGCTTGTTTATCCGATGCCGCCTTTGTTTCTCCGGGGGCGGGACGATGAGCGCGGCGCAGAAACAAGGGACGAGGAATGCGCTTTTACCGCCAGGCGACCGACTCCCGATGGCCGCGCTGCTCGCTCTCTCGATGGCGGCCTTTATCACCATTCTGACCGAGGCGCTTCCGGCGGGGCTGTTGCCGCAAATGTCCCGGAGTCTTGCGGTTTCCGAGGCATTGGTCGGCCAAACCGTCACCTGTTATGCCATCGGTTCCCTGGTCGCGGCCATTCCGTTGACCGCCGTCACGCAGAGTATGCGGCGCAGAGCGCTGTTATTGACTGCTATCGCCGGTTTTGTCGCCGCCAACACCATCACCGCGATTTCCGCGAGCTATGCGTTGACGATGGTCGCCCGATTTCTGGCGGGCGTATCGGCGGGGCTGCTATGGGCGCTGCTGGCAGGGTACGCCGCACGCATGGTGCCTGAACATCAGAAAGGGCGCGCCATCGCCATCGCCATGGTGGGAACGCCGTTGGCGCTGTCGCTGGGCGTGCCCGCCGGCGCCTTTCTCGGCGCGCTGGTGGGGTGGCGCGCCTGTTTCGGCCTTATGAGCCTGCTGGCGTTGCTGCTGATGTTATGGGTGCGGATCAAGGTGCCGGATTTCCCAGGCGTGGCGATGGGGAAACAACAGTCTGTGGCGCGCGTGTTCGTCATCGCCGGCATTCGTCCGGTGCTGTTTGTGGTGCTGTCCTTTGTACTGGCGCACAACATTCTCTATACCTATATCGCCCCCTTTCTGGCGAGGTTCGAGATGTCCGAACGGACCGATGCGGCGCTGCTGGTTTTCGGCATCGCCTCGCTGATTGGTCTGTGGATCACCGGCGCGCTGATCGACCGCCACCTGCGCGCGCTGACTCTTGCCAGTACGCTATTGTTTGGCCTCGCGGCGTTAGCGCTGGGCGTGTCCGGCAATGCGCCGGCCATGGTTTATGCGGCCATCGCCGCCTGGGGGCTTGCTTTTGGCGGCGCGCCGACGCTGTTGCAGATGGCGCTGGCCAGAACGGCGGGAGAAGCGGCGGATGTCGCGCAGTCCATGCTGGTGACCGCCTGGAACGCGGCCATCGCCGGCGGCGGTATTATCGGCGGCGTATTGCTTGACCAGGCGGGCGTCGGCGCGTTTTCGCCCGCCGTTCTGGTCTTGCTGACGGCCACGCTGGCGGTGGTGTGGCGTGCGGCGCGGCACGGCTTTCCGTCATCGGTGAAGCGCTGAGAGGGAGGCGAAAGTCGTCGCGGCGTTAGCGCTGTCTGTCGCGATGATATGGCTAACGCCAGGTAGCGGCTTGTCCGCGAACTGCCGCCGCAACCATCGCCGGACCCGCTCACTGCCCGTCGATCCTGACCCGTTCCACCAGAAAGTCCAGCAAGGCGCGCACCGCCACGTCGGTGCGCTGCTCCAGAATATCGATGACTTCATCGGTAAGGACGATATCCAGCATCACGTCGGGATAACGCGTCAGAAATTCCGCGGCCAGCGGCAGCGGAAAATGGTTGCCGAAGGTGACGTTGGCATTGACCCTCAGCCGCCCGCGCGGCGTCGAGTGGGCGCTGACGCAGCGTTCCGCTTCGTTCAGATCGTTCAGGATGCGCACGCCGCGCTCGTAAAAGGCGCAGCCTTCCGGCGTAAGTTGCAGCTGGCGCGTGGAGCGGTTCAGCAGCCGGGTGCCCAGCCGCCGCTCAAGCCGCGCGACCAGCTTGCTTACGGCGGAGGGCGTCATGCCGCAGGCCCGGGCGGCGGCGGAAAATCCGCCCAGTTCGACGGCCTGTACAAACACCTCCAGTTCCCCGGAACGGTTGACCTCCAGACGCGCCATAACGGCCTCCTTAATGACTTCAATTCACAACTGTTTTTCCTGATGCCAGTCTAGTTCATTCATGTCGTTGAGTTCATCATGTAGTGACACATTGCTACTGAATTCACTGATATGAAAAAACTCACTCAATTCTCTGGTTCCCTGATGCTGAGCGTGGCGCTTGCCGCCGGTCTATTCCCCGCCGCCGTGCGCGCCGCCGATGAACCGTCTTGGGTCGCGTCGTGGAGCGCCAGCCCTCAGCCGGTGTGGGGTACGGATTTCCTGTTTCCTCTCAATGCGCCGAGCGAACTGCATCATCAAACCGTACGCCAGATAGCGCGCGTCAGTCTGGGCGGAGAGCGGGTGCGTATCCTGCTGTCCAATGCCTATGGCCGTCAGCCGGTGACGCTGGGGAAAGCGACGCTGGCGCTGCCGGCGAAGGACGGCGCGCTGGTTGCCGACAGCCTGCGTACCCTGACGTTCGGCGGGCGGGAAACGGCGACGATCCTCCCCGGCGCAACGCTTATCAGCGATCCGGTCGCCCTGTCCGTGCCGGCGCTGGCGGCGCTGACGACGGGCTATCGTCAATTGATCGCTCAGGCGCACCGCCGCGGCGTGCGCGTTATCGGCGCTACGCTGACGCCGTTCGCCGGCGCGCTGCCCGACACGCCGTCGAACTGCACGCCGCCAACGGCTATCTGATCAATCAGTTTATCGACTCGCAGGCTAATGCGCGCACCGACGAGTACGGCGGCAGCCTGCCCAACCGCCTGCGTTTTCTGCGCGAGGTGGTGGAGGCGGTGGCCAGCGTTACCGGCGCGCAGCGTCTTGGGGTGCGGCTCGCCCCGTTGACCACCTTGCAGGGCGCCGTGGATGACACCCCGCAGGCGACCTATCTCGGCGCGGCCCGGCTACTGGACGATCTGGGCGTGGCCTATATTCATATCGCCGAGGCGGACTGGGAGGATGCGCCGGATATGCCCGCGGCGTTTAAAGAGGCGCTGCGCCTGATCTACCGCGGTACGCTGATCTACGCCGGCAAGTATACGCCGACGCGCGCCGAGCAGGCGCTGCGCAACGGCTGGGCCGACCTGATCGGCTTTGGGCGGCCGTTTATCGCCAATCCGGATCTGCCGGCGCGTTTGCGGCTGGGATTGCCGTTGAATGAACCCGACGCCAGCCGCTTTTTCGGCGGCGGGGCCGAAGGCTATACCGACTATCCCCGTGCGCGGTCGGCAGGGCGGTCGGGAGGCAAGGAATGAGTCGGCGCCGCCCCCATCCGGGCGTCTGGGCGCTGGCCGTGACGGCTTTCGCCATCGGCGCCTATCCCCCCAATAGGTTTCAAGATAGGTTAACGTAGCCGCGGCTTGAAAGAGGACGGGACAGGACACGCCATACCGGCGGCAGCTTGTCGCTGCCGCCATTCCTTTGCATTTCTTGTGATAGATTGAAAAAAAACCGTATACAGTGGCGGTATCGGATAAGGCTGTCGCGGCCAATCCGGTAATGGGATGGCGATCGCCAATAGCTTTCCTTTGAGGTTGCTGACAAAGTCGTCTGTAAGCCGGAGATACCCGGGCCTACCGTACCGAGGGGCGCTCCGGCGGCTTACGCCGCTACGGCCCCTCGCCACGCTCTCCCTAATAACAGGCTTTGTCAATGGTCTGTTCCTTTTTCATTCTTTTCATCGGGGTGACTGAATAGATGAGCTATCTCAAAGCGTTGACGGTTGTTATTGTCTGCTGCGTGTTGCTGCTGCCACTTTGGCAGAGTTATGCCAAAGCCATGCAGCGCGGAGATACCTTTACCGGCCAGAGTTGGTGGGGAACCAGGCGCGACTCCGCGGGGATGGCGCCGGATGCGGTGAAATTCCGTCAAACGGCGATAGTGCAAATCTATGCGGCGCCCGCCTACGGCTGGCGAGGGCGGGTGGCGGTGCATCCGTGGATCATCTTCAAGAAAGCCGGCGAAACCCAATACAGCCGCTATGAGGTCACCCGCTGGGGCGATGAGAATGTTATTCGTCTTAACCGCTCGATCCCCGACGGCTACTGGTATGGCGCGCGCCCGTCGTTGTTGGCGGATCATCGCGGTGCGGCGGCCGAAGCGATGATCCCGCGGATTGAGGCGGCGATCAAAAGTTATCCTTATCCCCAGACCTACCGCGCCTGGCCCGGTCCGAACAGCAATACCTTTATCGCCCATATCGGCAGGGAAGTGCCGGCGCTGAAGCTGGATATGCCGGCCAACGCCATCGGCAAAGATTACCGTGCGTTAACGCGTCCGATCGGCTTGCCCCCTTCCGGCAAGGGCGTGCAGGTTTCATTGCTGGGCGTGCTGGGTTTTACCTTGGGCGCGGAGGAGGGTATCGAGGTCAATGTGTTGGGGATTAATGTGGGTGTGGATCTCACCTCCCCGGCGCTGCGTTTGCCGTTTATCGGTCGGTTTGGCTATGACGATGCGCCAAAGAATGAAAGTTGAGAGCAAGCCAGGCTTCGCCCGAATAGCGGAATATTGACCACTATTCGAACGGCAATTATCCGCGCCATAAACGGCGCTTTTATTAAATGCAATTAATGGCAATCCTTTTTCATTTTTTTGTTTTGACTGGTCTGAACCCATCAATTACCGTCGGTAATCAATAAATACGCCGTGATTGCCGAGAGTAATGATTAGGTTGCCGCCACATATTCCTCCATAAATTTCGGGTCGCCGAAAAACCACCTGCAACTAATTCCGCGTCCGACATAACGGGGATGTTCAGAATATTATCAGCAGTCATGGCGCAGTAAAACGCTGAGTCGTAAAGAGGAAATATTATAATGAAAAATAGATACGTAAGGATGTTGAGCAAACTGTTCGCCGGCGCGATGTGCTCTTTGGCGCTAGCGGTTCAGGCCGCGGAGGTGGTGAAAATCGGCTCCACCGCCGGGGCGACGTCCGATGCCATTCTGGCCGTGGTCGATGAGGCGAAGGCGCAGGGGATCGATGTGCAACTGGTGGAATTTACCGATTGGACTTTGCCTAATGAAGCGCTGAATAACGGCGATATCGATCTGAATTTTTTCCAGCATGAGCCATTCCTGCAAAATGCCATCAAAGAACGCGGATATAAATTAAAGAATATCGGTTTTGGTTTATTGCAAAATATCGGTATCTATTCGAATAAAATAACCGATCTGAACGCGGTGCCGCAGGGCGCGAAGGTCGGTGTACCCAACGACCCGGTAAATCAGGGGCGCGCGCTGCTGCTGTTGCAGAAAGCGAATCTTGTCAAACTACGCAACGGCGAGGCCACGGACGCCACGCTGGATGACGTGACGGACAATCCGCATAAGCTGAAATTTTTCGAGATAGAAGGGCCGCAGCTGATCCGTTCCCTGCAGGATCTCGATCTCTCCATCGTCTGGCCTTCCTATTTCTTTAACGCCGGGATCCCGGAGAAAGCCAGTCAGGCGCTGCTCTATTCCGGCGTCAGCGATACCTACTACGCCATGAATTTCACCGCCCGCAGCGATCGCGCCGACGATCCGCTGTTACGGAAATTTATCAGCATTTACCAGAACTCCGCCGCGGTGCGCGATACCATCGCCAAACGCTTCAATAACGATCCCAACCTCTATGCGCTGCCCTGGCTCAAGGAGGGCGCGAAGCCATGAGTCTGGCGGGCGTGGTGATGAAAACGATACTGGATTGGGGTAAAACGGCGGCGGGCGCGCAGTCTGTCGCCGGGGCGTCCTCCGACGTATCGGCGCCGCGCGGCGCATCCGGCTCTTCGGTGACCTTTGAGCGCCTTTCCCGGGTTTACCCTTCGCCGAATAAGCCGGTACAGGCATTGACGGATATCAGTCTGACCATTCCGGCGGGGTGCATTTTCGGCATTATCGGTCGCAGCGGCGCGGGCAAGTCCAGCCTGCTGCGCACCATTAACCGTCTGGAGAGGCCGACGGTCGGCAGGGTGCTTATCGACGACGTCGATATCAGTACCCTTGATGAAAACCAACTGGTGAACCTGCGCCGCCGCGTCGGCATGATTTTTCAGCATTTCAACCTGCTGGCGGCCAGAACGGTGTGGGAGAACGTGGCGTTGCCGTTGCGGGTGGCCGACGTGCCGCAGGAACAGATCGAGCGGCGCGTGGCCGAACTGCTGGCGCTGGTGGGGCTGCAGGATAAACGCAACGTCTACCCGAGCCGCCTCTCGGGCGGGCAGAAGCAGCGGGTAGGCATTGCGCGCGCCTTGGCCACCGCGCCGGACGTGTTGCTGTGCGACGAGGCCACGTCGGCGCTGGATCCGGAAACCACCCAGTCTATTCTGCAGCTGCTGCGCGATATCAATCGGCGCCTGGGCATTACCATCGTAGTGATCACCCATGAGATGAGCGTGATCCGTGAAATAGCCGAACGGGTGCTGGTGCTGGAGCAGGGGCGCATCGCCGAGTTGGGCGAGGTCTGGCGGGTTTTCGGATCGCCGCAACACGAGGCGACGAAAGCGCTGCTGGCGCCGTTGCAGCACGGCGTACCGGATGATTTGCTGCGCCGTCTGCGGCCGCAGCCGGCGTCGAACGGCGACGGCGATCGGATTTGGCAACTCTCATACAGCGGCGAAGGAGGACTGGAGCCGGATTTCACCCGCATCGCCCAGGCGCTGCAAACGCCGGTGCGTCTGGTTTATGGCGGGATGGATCGCATTCAGGGCCATGCGCACGGACGTCTGCTGCTGGCGGCGTCGGCCGCGGCGCCGCTGCCGGATTTCACCAGCCTTACGCAGGGGCCGCAGGCCATTGCGCATCAAATTGAGGTGATTGGTTATGTTCCCTTCGCTTTCCATTCCGCCTGAACGCTATACGCAAGCGTTGGTCGATACGCTGACCATGGTCGGCGTATCGGGGAGTATCGCCTTTGTCGCCGGTATTCCGCTGGCGGTGATGCTGATTATGACCTCGCCGGGCGGCTTGGTTGCCTCTCCCCGTTTCCACCGCGTGGTGGGCGGGGTGATCAACGGTTTCCGCGCCACGCCGTTTATCGTCATGCTGGTGGCGCTGATCCCGTTTACCCGTTGGGTGGCGGGCACCACCATCGGCGTGTGGGCGGCGATTGTGCCGCTGGCTATCAGCGCCACGCCGTTTTTTGCGCGCATCGTCGAGGTTAACCTGCGTGAAGTCGATCCCGGACTCGTCGAGGCGGCCCAGGCGATGGGCTGTAAAAAATGGCATATCGTGCGTTATGTCTATTTGCCGGAAGCGCTGCCGGGGATTGTCGGCGGTTTCACCATTACGCTGGTGGCGCTTATCAGCTCGTCGGCGATGGCCGGCGCGGTGGGCGCCGGAGGGCTGGGGGATCTGGCGATCCGCTATGGCTATCAGCGCTTCGACAGTCAGGTGATGGTCATCGTTATCGCCATCCTGATCGCCATGGTGACCGTGGTGCAGCTTATCGGCGACCGCTACTCCCGCTGGCTGCGCAATCGCTAGGATGGCGCTTGCGTTAAGCTGATTATTCCTGTCGGCGCGGCCATTGCAGACGTTACTCCCGCTTCGATATGAATTTGCGCGGTGAAATATACGCCGTACCAGCAATAAACCATTGGCGCGGGGTTGTGGCGCCACCCCGCGCCATGGTTGACAACAAGATTAAAGATGGCTGCCTATGGAAAGACACCCCGACAACATCAAGGTTGATGAGATACAGACCAGCCAAAATACGTTTTTCATATAATCTCCGATGGCATCAAAAATACCTGAAGGTGAGCGGACAAATTAATTAAAACAGCGACACGCAGCCCGTTAACATAAATGCTGAAGCAATGCAGCCCAGCAGAAAAACACTTTTCATACAATCTCCTGTGGTATCGAAGATACCTGACGTTTAGTGCGTAAAATGGACAAAACAAAACCGTACGGTACAGTTTTGCATTGGCTATGCTTTAGTGTCAAGAGAACGGGGCAATTTAATTTATTATCCGGAATTGTCTGTATCGTCCGGTTTGATGCGGCGGGACGGCGCCGCCGCTAGCTCGGCCGGCACTGGCTGCTCGCCCGAACGGTCATCACCGCGGGAAAGCGGTAGGACTCGACGGGCTCTCCCGCGATGCGTTTAAGCAAGGTTTCAACCGCCAGATACCCCTGCTGGTACATGCAGGTGCTGATACTGGTCAGCGGCGTCTGTAAATGCGCGGCCAGAGGGGTATCGTTATAGCCGATAACGGCGATATCCCGCCCCGGGATCAGCCCACGGTTGCGCATGGCGCCGAACAGGCCGATCGCCAGAAAGTCATTAACCGCGAAAATGGCGCTCGGGCGCTCGGGGCGATCGAGCAAGGTCTCCCCGATGGTAAAGCCTGTCGCCGCGTCGAACGGTCCGTGGATGATATTGTCGGCGGGAATGCTGATGCCTTGCTCACGATAATAGTTCAGAAAATGGATTACGCGTTCAAGGGCGTTGCTGCTGTGGGCCTGCCCGGCGATAATGCCGACCCGCGTGTGTCCCTGCTCGAATAGATGCCGCGCGGCCATCCGCCCGCCCGCGCCGTCGTCCGAGGTGACGGAGCACAACCCCTCTTTACGGCGGCTGACCAGCACCAGCGGGATGCGCCTTTGCTCCAGTTCCAGGATAAAATCCGTGTCCGGCGTACAGTGCGCATCGCTGATGATCAAACCTTCGACGTTTCTTGCCAGCGCTTTTTCCGCCAACTGGCGCTGGCGTTGCGGGCGATCGAGGGTATTGGCGACAAAGGCGGTGTAGCCGTGTTCGCAGGCGGCGGCGTCGATGCCTTCATAAATATTCGCCAGCACGATATCGGACAGCTGCGGCACCAGCACGGCGATCTCGCGGCTATGCCGGGTTTTCAGGCTGATGGCGTGCGGGTTGGGCTGATAGCCAAGCGTGGCGGCCAATTCACGAATACGTTCGATGGTTTCCTTGGATGCCGCGCTGGCAATGCGCGCCATATCGCCATTCAGCACGCGTGAAACGGTGGAAACATGAACATTCAGCTGTTCGGCGATACTGCGCAATGTGGCGGGGCGTTTGCTCATGGGACGGCCTTGTTAAAAAAATAATCGCACGGCTTAATGGTAAAGGTACGGTGATATTTTCGGCACAAAAATATCGCAAAAGGCCACCGTCATTTGTTCGCATCGCGGGTGCTCCAGTTTGGTGAACCCTGCCCCATTTTATCGCACATGCGGTTTTTATCTTTTACCCAAACGTTTGGGTAAAACTTTAATTGGTTTTTATGCAAAAGTAACGCCTTGATAAAAAAATAAAATTGGCAATTCTCCTGGTCAAAGGGAGCATCCCTATAAAAGTTGGTACATTCATTGCCTCTGTCACTGCAAACGACTTTGCCACCGATAGGGAACCGCCGATATGTCATATAAAACAAACCGCCATTCTCCTCGTTTTGCCCGTTTGACCGCCGCCGCCGCGCTGGCGGCGTGCGCCTGGGCTCCGTTCTCCGCTTCCGCCGGCACGTTGAGTATCGCCATGACCGCCGCCGATATTCCTCTGACGCTGGGGCAGCCGGATCAAGGCTACGAAGGTAACCGTTTTACCGGGATTACGCTGTATGACGCGCTGGTGCTGTGGGATTTGTCGCAAGGCGAAAAGCCCAGCGAGCTGGTTCCGGGGTTGGCGACGGAGTGGCATGTGGATCCCCAGGACCATACCAAGTGGATTTTCAAACTGCGGCCGGAGGTTAAATTTCACGATGGCACCGCGTTTAATGCCGATGCGGTGGTGTGGAACGTCGACAAGGTACTGAATAAGGAGGCGCCGCAATACGCCCCGGCGCAGATCGGTAATACGGCGTCCCGCATGCCGACGCTGCGATCCGCGCGCAAGATTGACGATCTGACCGTGGAGCTGACCACCAGCGAGCCGGACTCCATTCTGCCGTTCAACCTTACCAATCTGTTTATCGTTTCCCCCGCCGCCTGGCAAAAAGACTTTGACGCGGTTCCGGCGGCGGTGACCGATGCCGCCGAGCGGGCCAAACAGGCCTGGGCGGCTTTCGCCTTTCATGCCGTCGGCACCGGCCCGTTCAAAATGAATAAGCTGGTGCCCAGGCAACAGCTTACGCTGGATAAAAACCCCGCCTACTGGGACCCCAAACGCATCCCGCAGGTGGATCAGGTCCTGCTCATCCCGCTGCCTGAGGCCAATGCGCGCACTGCCGCGTTGCTGTCCGGGCAGGTTGACTGGATCGAGGCCCCCGCGCCGGACGCGATGGCGCAGATTGAGAGCCGGGGTTTTAAAATTTACGCCAATTCGCAGCCGCATATCTGGCCGTGGCAGCTCTCTTTTGCGCCGGGATCCCCCTGGCTGGACAAGCGCGTGCGGCAGGCGGCGAACCTGTGCCTGAACCGCAGCGAACTTAAGTCCTACCTTGGCGGCTATATGCAGGAAGCCTCCGGCACCTATGAGCCAGGTTCGCCCTGGTATGGCAACCCCAGCTTCAAAATCCGCTATGACGAGGACGCCGCCCGCAAGCTGATGAGCGATGCCGGCTTCAGCGCCGGCAAGCCGGTGAAAGTGAAGGTGCTCACATCCGCTTCGGGTTCCGGTCAAATGCAGCCGCTTCCGATGAATGAATATATTCAGCAGAGCCTTAAGAACTGCTATTTCGACGTCAATATCGTGGTGACGGAGTGGAATACCCTGTTCAGCAGTTGGCGTCTGGGGGCCAAAGATCCGGCGGCGCAGGGGGCCGATGCGATTAACGTCAGCGCCGCGGTGATGGATCCCTTCTTCGGTATGATGCGTTTCGCCAGTGAAAAAACCTTCCCGCCGGTCTCAACCAACTGGGGCTATTTCACCACCCCGAAAATCGAGGCGCTGATCGAGAAAGCGCGCAACACCTTTGAGCCGAAAGCGCTGGACGCCGCCGCCGCCGAACTGCATCAGGAAATGGTCGATGAAACGCCCTTTTTGTACGTCGCCCACGATATGGCGCCCCGGGCGATATCGCCCGCGGTCAGCGGCGTGGTGCAGGCCCAGAGCTGGATGATCGACCTTACCTCGGTGGCGAAGAAGAACTGATCGGCGGCGTAGACGGCCATTTCTCTCTCTGAGCTGCGAGGGTTTTCATGCTTACTTATATTATTCGTCGCCTGCTGTTGGCGACGCCTATTCTGCTTGGCGTGGCGCTGGTCTGTTTTATGCTGGTGCATATGACCCCGGGCGACCCCCTGGTTTCCGTCATGCCGCCGGACGCCTCCGAAGCGCTGCGCCAGCAGCTGATCCGGGATTATGGCTTCGATAAGCCGTTGCCGGTGCAGTTCGGTCTGTGGCTGTGGCATGCGGTGCAGGGCGATCTGGGCACCTCCATCGCCAGCGGCCGTCCGGTAAGCAGCGAGGTGATGAACGCGGTGAGCTATTCGCTGCGTCTGGCGCTGCTCGCCTCGTTTATCGGATTTGTCCTGGGCAGCCTGTGCGGCTTTGTGGCGGGATATTTCCAGGATAGCTGGATCGACCGCCTTGCCTCCGCCTTTTCCATCTTTGGGGTCAGCGTGCCGCATTACTGGCTGGGCATGCTGCTGGTGATTATTTTTTCTTCCCAGCTCAACTGGCTGCCGGCAACGGGCGGCGGCCCGATGGGGGCGATGGACTGGGCCTGGGATTGGGATCATTTGAAATTTATGTTGCTGCCCGCCATCACCCTTTCGGTCATTCCCACCGGGATTATCGCGCGCACCGTGCGCGTACAGGTGGCGGAAACCCTGGCGCAGGAGTTTATCGTCGGGCTGCGCGCCAAGGGGATCGGCGAGTTCGCGCTGTTTACCCACGTGGCGAAAAACGCCGCCCCCACGGCGCTGGCGGTGATGGGGCTGCAAATTGGCTATCTGATGGGCGGCTCGATCCTGGTTGAAACCGTCTTTGCCTGGCCGGGTACCGGCCTGCTGCTCAATTCGGCGATTTTCCAGCGCGACTTACCCCTGTTGCAGGGCACCATCTGGGTGCTGGCGCTGTTCTTTGTGCTGCTCAATTTGCTGGTCGATATACTGCAAACGCTGTTTGATCCGCGCATCAAGAGGACCTGACCATGAATCTGAATCTGGCTCGTTCGGTGCCGCTGTCGGTGCCGACGGAAAAGTCGCCGGGATACTGGCGGGTGGTGCTGGGACGAGTAATGCGCGATCCTTCGGCGCTGATTGTCGGCGCGGTGATTGCATTACTGCTGGTTATGGCGCTGCTGGGACCCTGGATCGTCCACGGCGATCCCTATGCCACCTCCATGTTTAAACGTCTGAAACCCATAGGCACGCCCGGTTTCCCGCTGGGCTCCGATGAACTGGGGCGCGATATGCTTTCGCGTTTGATGCTGGGCGCGCGGCTGTCGCTGTTTATGGGGATTACCCCGGTGGTGATCGCCTTTTTTATCGGATCGACCATCGGCATTATCGCCGGTTACGCCGGAGGATGGCTGAATACGGTGATCATGCGCACCGTCGATATTTTTTATGCCTTTCCTTCCGTGTTGCTGGCCATCGCCCTCTCCGGCGCGATGGGCGCCGGGGTGGTCAACGCCTTGATCTCTCTGACGCTGGTTTTTGTGCCGCAGGTGGCGCGTATCGCCGAGAGCGTCACGACCCAGGTGCGTAACCGCGACTATATCGAGGCGGCCCGCGCGTCCGGGGCGTCGGCGTTGACCATTATCCGCACTCAGGTGCTGGGCAATGTACTGGGGCCGATCTTCGTGTTTACCACCGGGCTGATTTCGGTATCGATGATTCTGGCGTCGGGGCTCTCTTTTCTCGGCCTCGGGGTAACGCCGCCGGAACCGGAGTGGGGGTTGATGCTCAATACGCTGCGTACCGCGATTTATACCCAGCCGTGGGTGTCCGCGCTGCCTGGGGCGATGATTTTCATCACCTCGATCTCTTTTAATATTCTGGCCGACCGTCTGCGGGTGGCCATGGCGATACGGAGTTGACGATGGATAACCACGACATTGGCGGGCCGGCGCAGCCGCTGCTTATGGGGCAGAAACTGGTCAAGCATTTTCCCGTTAAAGGGGTATTGGGGAAGCGCGCGCTGGTGCGCGCGGTGGACGGCATCGATTTCGCGGTGCTGAAAGGCGAAACCCTCGGGGTGGTGGGGGAGTCGGGGTGCGGCAAATCGACCACCGCGCGCGTGCTGATGCAGTTGATTGAACAGGATGGCGGCGAGCTTATTTTCGACGGACAGTCAGTCGGAAGCCAGCCGCTGCCGCTGCGCCGTTACCGCCGTCAGGTGCAAATGGTGTTTCAGGATAGCTACTCCTCGCTCAATCCGCGCCTCACCATGGAACAGTCGGTGGCGTTCGGTCCGCTGGTGCACGGCACCGGCAAGCGGGAAGCCGGGGAGCGGGCGCGCGACCTGATGGCCCGCGTCGGGCTGGAGCCGGCGCGTTTTGCCGGACGCTACGCGCACGAACTGTCCGGCGGGCAGCGCCAACGGGTAAATATCGCCCGCGCCCTGGCGGTGGATCCGCGCCTGGTGATCCTGGATGAGGCGGTATCCGCGCTGGATAAATCGGTTGAGGCCCAGGTGATCAATCTATTGCTGGATCTGAAAGAGAGTCTGAATCTGACCTATGTGTTTATCAGCCATGATTTGCACGTGGTGCGTTATCTTTCCGACCGCATCATGGTGATGTATCTGGGGGAGGTGGTGGAAATCGGACCGGCGGAGGCGCTGTTCTCCGGGGCGCTGCATCCCTATACCCGCGCGTTGCTCAGCTCCATGCCGTCCATGGATCCCGCGCGGCGCACGCTGAGCTCCCCGCTGAGCGGCGATCCCCCCAGCCCGATCGATCCGCCGGCCGGCTGTCGTTTTCACACCCGTTGCCCCCACGCCGAGGCGGTGTGCGGACAGCGCAAACCGCGGCTGTACTCCGCGTCGGCGCGGCATTCCGCCGCCTGTCTGATGGTCGAACCCGGCGGCGGACACTCGCAGAGTCCCGCCAGCCCTATCTTTGTCAAGGAGGCCTGAATGGCGGAACAACTGATGATTGACGTTCAGGATCTCAAGGTGCGTTTCCGCCGCGGCAGCCAGACGGTATCCGCCGTCAACGGCGTGAGCCTGGCGGTGGCGCGCGGCGAAGTTCTGGCGCTGATTGGCGAGTCGGGTTCGGGGAAGAGCGTGACCCTGCGGGCCTTGATGCGTCTCCATCCTGAGCGCAGCACCGCTATCGAAGGGCGCATTCATATCGCCGGTCAGGATGTGATGGCGCTGGGTAAAAGCCAGCTGCGCGCCTTGCGCGGCCCGGTGGCGGCGATGATCTTTCAGGAGCCGTTGCTGGCGATGGATCCGGTCTATACCGTCGGCGAGCAGATTATCGAGGCGCTGCGCCAGCACCGCCCGATTTCATACGCCGAAGCGCGGATCGCCGCATTGGAGGCGTTGCGGCGGGTACGTATTCCCAGCCCTGAGCAGCGGCTTGACGCCTATCCGCACGAAATGTCCGGCGGCATGCGCCAGCGGGCGATGATCGCCCTGGCGCTGTCGTGCCAGCCGCAGCTCTTGCTGGCCGATGAACCGACCACGGCGCTGGACGCCACGGTGCAGATTCAGATTTTGATTCTGCTGCGCGAGCTACAGCAGGCGCTTGGGCTTTCCATCGTCTTTGTGACCCATGATATCGGCGCGGCCGTCGAAGTGGCCGACCGCGTCGCGGTAATGTACGGCGGGCGCATCGTCGAACAGGCGCCGCTGGATGAATTGTTGCATAATCCGCTTCACCCCTATACCCAGGTGCTGCTGAGCACCCGCCCCAAGGGGGGCCTGAAAAAAGGCGAACGGCTGGTCAGCATTCCCGGCTCGCCGCCGGATCTGACCCGCCTGCCTGCGGGATGCGCGTTTTCTCCTCGCTGTCCGCGCGCCAGCGAGCTGTGCCGCAGCCAGATACCGGCGTCCCGGCAGGTGATTGCCGGACATCAAATTAGTTGTCATCATTGGAACGACGGCGTAGAGGGGCCATCCACCGTCGTGAATTTAAGGAACCATCATGCAAGATAATGCTTTCGCTTTTATGCCCTATCCGCCGGCCGCCGTCGAGCATGCGCCTCAGGGACCGTTATCCGGTTTTACCTTTGCGGTTAAAGATCTGTTCGACGTGGCGGGGTATCCGACCGGAGGCGGTAGCCCCCACATACTCGCCATGTCGGGCATAAAACGGCGTACGGCACCGACGGTACGGCGGCTGCTGGATGCGGGGGCGGAATTCGTCGGGAAGACCCATACCAACGAGATGGCGTTTTCCATGAGCGGCAAGAATGCGCACTATGGCACGCCGCGTAACGGCGCGGCGCCGGAACGCATTCCCGGCGGGTCGTCATCGGGATCGGCGGCGGCGGTGTCCAACCGTCTGTGCGATTTCGCCCTGGGGACGGATACCGGCGGTTCGATCCGCACGCCGGCGAGTTACTGCGGTCTGTTTGGCCTGCGCCCCAGTCACGGACGGATTTCCCTGGACGATTGCCAGCCGCTGGCCCCCAGTATGGATACGGCGGGCTACTTCACCCGCGACGCCGACTTATTCGAGCGGGTGGGGGAGTGTTTGCTGGGTGAGGACGACGCCCCGCTGCCGCCACAAGCGCAATGGGTCATCAGCCATGCGCTGTTTGACCTGCTTCCCGCGGCATCGCAACAGGCGTTGCGGCCCGCGCTGGAAAGTATCAAGGACGTTGCCGGCGAACTGTCGCCGCTGTCCGGCGAGCTTCCCGCGCTGGAAGAGGCCTACTGGGCTTTCCGTTTTATCCAGGGGCGCGAGGCCTGGCTGACGCAGGGGGAAAAAATCACCCGCTACGGTTTTGCGCTGGGGCCGGACGTGGCCGGGCGTTTTGCCTGGGGCGCCGGCGTGACGGACGAGCAGTACCAGAACGCCTGTCGTGTCCGCGAGCGCTTTCGCGACGCCTGGCAGGCGCTGTTGGGCAATCGTATTCTGGTATTGCCCACGGTGCCGGATATTGCGCCGCTGCTGGACGCGCGGGACGAGGATATTGAACAGACCCGGCAGCTGTCGCACCATTTGTTGTCCATTGCCGTGCTGTGCGGCATCCCGCAGCTGAATCTGCCGCTGACGTACAAAGAGGGAGCGCCGCTGGGAATTTCGCTTATCGGACCGCGCGGCAGCGATCTGAGCCTGGTGCGCGCCGCGGCGCGCGTCGCCCGCCGCCATCTTGCCGCGCATTAAGCACAAACTTGCCGCCGCGCGGCAAATTGGCATTGTTGTCGCGGCGTTTGTTGGCGATACTGTACAGGCCTAGCCATAGGCGATGAATTACATGACTCGGGGTGCCCTGGTTTCAACCACAGGGCTGAGAAATACCCGCATTACCTGATCTGGATTATGCCAGCGTAGGGAAGTCACGGTATGCCGACCAACCGGTTACCGCCTTCTTGAACGCCGGTTGGGGGAATGATGAACGCTCGACCTGTCGATTTACCGGCTGCCCAGGCGGCGGCCTCGCTAACGCAATTTCACGCCTTGTCTCCTTTAGTGCACTGTCTCACCAACGATGTGGTGCAATCTTTCACCGCCAACGTGCTGCTGGCGTTGAATGCGTCGCCGGCGATGGTGGTGGATCCCGCCGAAGCCGCGCAGTTCAGCGCCTTGGCCGATGCGCTGCTGATCAACGTCGGCACGCTGGAGCGCCATCGCGCCGACGCCATGCTGGCGGCGGTCCACGGCGCCAATCAGTCCGCCACGCCGTGGGTGCTCGATCCGGTGGCGGTCGGCGGGCTGACTTATCGTAGCGAATTCGCCCATCAACTGCTGCAATTAAAACCGGCGGCCATTCGCGGCAACGCCTCCGAAATCATGGCGTTGGCCGGACTGGGCGCGCGCAGTCGCGGCGTGGACAGCGCCGACGATTCCCATAGCGCGCTGTCCGCCGCCCGCGGGCTGGCCCGCAGGTTCTCCACCGTTGTCGCGGTGACCGGCGAAGTGGACTACGTAACGAACGGTTCTTTTGACTGGGCGATCAGCGGCGGGGATAAAATCATGACCCGCGTGGTGGGAACCGGCTGCGCATTGTCCGCGGTGGTCGCCGCTTTCTGCGCGCTGAAGGGCGATCGCTTATGCCACGTGGCGGCGGCCTGTTACGTGATGTCGCTGGCCGGGCAGCGGGCCGCGCGCCAGGCCCAGGGGCCGGGGAGTTTTATTCCGGCCTTTCTTGACGCTCTCTATGGCCTGCGCGGGGAGGATCTGGCATGAAACGAATCAATGCGTTAACCATTGCCGGCACCGACCCCAGCGGCGGGGCGGGCATTCAGGCCGATCTGAAAACGTTCTCGGCGCTGGGGGCTTACGGCGCCACGGTGATTACCGCGCTGGTGGCGCAGAATACGCGCGGCGTGCAGTCGGTCTACCGCATTGAGCCGGATTTTGTCGCGGCCCAGCTTGATTCTGTGCTGAGCGATGTGCGCATCGACAGCGCCAAGATCGGCATGCTGGCGCAGGCTGATATCGTTGACGCGGTGGCTGAGCGTTTGCGTCATTACGCGGTGCCCCATGTGGTGCTCGACACGGTGATGCTGGCAAAAAGCGGCGATCCGCTGCTCTCGCCCGACGCGGTGGCGTCGATCCGCCGTTTATTGCTGCCGCAGGTATCCATCATTACGCCTAACCTGCCGGAAGCGGCAGCTCTGCTTGATTGCGCGCCGGCCGTGAACGAGCGGGAAATGCGCCAGCAGGGGCAGGCGTTGCTGGATATGGGGTGTCAGGCGGTGCTGATGAAAGGCGGTCATCTGAGCGAGGAGGAGAGCCCGGACTGGCTGTTTAGCCGCAACGCGGCGCCGCAGCGTTTTACCTCTCCCCGCGTCAAAACCCGCCATACCCACGGCACCGGATGCACCCTGTCCGCCGCGCTGGCGGCGCTGCGGCCGCGTCATGCCGACTGGCCGGAGACGGTCGCGGCGGCGAAAAATTATCTGCAAAAAGCGCTTGAGCAGGCCGATACGCTGGAAGTGGGGCAGGGGATAGGCCCGGTGCATCATTTCCATGCCTGGTGGTGATGGCGGGCGAAGTTAAAGGCGCGCGGCGCTAGCCTGGCTGTTAGGTGATTGTCCGGCCGTGCGGGCTGAACCGCCGACCGGACAATCTCCGACGGACTAGGCGATGGTAATGCTCTTATCGAGATAGGTATCCTGCACGGCGTTGATCAGCGCCACCCCTTCCCGCAGGGATTTTTTAAACGCCTTGCGCCCGAGGATCAGGCCCATGCCGCCGGCGCGTTTATTGATCACCGCGGTACGCACGGATTCCTGCAGATCGTTATCGCCGGCGGCGCCGCCGGAGTTGATAAGCCCGGCGCGGCCCAGATAGCAGTTGGCCAGTTGATAGCGCACCAGATCGATCGGGTGATCGGTGGTCAGTTTGTCGTAGACGCGGTCGTCGGTATAGCCGAATTTGACGGCGCGATAGCCGCCGTTGTTTTCCGCCATTTTCTGCTTCACGATATCGGCGCCGATGGTGGCGGCAAGATGGTTGGCCTGGCCGGTGAGATCGGCGCTGGCGTGGTAGTCTACGCCATCTTTTTTGAAGTCGGAGTTGCGCAGATAGGCCCACAGCACGGTGACCATGCCCAGTTCGTGGGCGCGTTCGAACGCGCTTGAGACTTCTTCGATCTGGCGGCGCGACTGTTCAGAGCCGAAATAGATGGTGGCGCCCACGGCGACCGCCCCCAGATTGAACGCCTGCTCAACGCTGGCGTACAGCGTCTGGTCGTACTGGGTGGGATAACTCAGGGTTTCGTTGTGGTTGAGCTTGACCAGAAACGGGATCTTGTGCACGTAGCGGCGCGAAACCGCAGCCAGTACGCCATAGGTGGACGCCACGCAGTTACAGCCCGCTTCGATCGCCAGTTCAACGATATTTTTGGGGTCGAAATAGATCGGGTTGGCGGCGAAGGACGCGCCGGCGGAGTGCTCGACCCCCTGATCGACCGGTAAGATGGACAGATAGCCGGTGCCGGCCAGCCGGCCGTGGTTGAACAGCGTTTGCATCGAGCGCAGCACGCCGTTGGGGCGATTGTTATCGATCATCACCCGATCGACGAAGTCGGCGCCCGGAAGGTAGAGGTTTTCAGCGGGGATGGTGGTACAGCGGTGTTGCAACAGATCTTCCGCTTCCTTACCTAATAACTGTGCAATATCAGTCATGATTGACTCCTGGTTTGGCTTTTCCTTATCGCCGTCTCAGGTGATTTCGCTTGTTATTCTGAGTTTGTAGCCATTATGCGGACCCTGCGTCTGCTCCAGGATCAATGGTTACGGCGCAATGAAAAAGCGGTGATTGAGGTCGCTAAGACAGGATGAACGACATCCTGACGATCGAAACAATAGATGCGATCGTCGATAAATGCCATTTTGCGCCACACATTATCCACGGCGGCGGGCGGTTTTGTGAAACATCTCAAGGGTTGAACGCCCGTGCTCGGCGCAGCGGGCTATCAGCCAATCCCGCAACCTGAAATATGCAGCGGCGATATGCGGTTGCGCTCTCGTTAATTTTGCTTATAAATAAGCAGGTTGTCTCCCTGATGATGAATAAGGGTGGTAACCTGTGAACGATAAGGCATGACGGATAGTAATTAGAGGAAAGTAAGTATGGCGGGTTCAACGCGCAGCATTATGGTTTCAAACGGACTTCAGACGATACTCAATATCGGACTGCTGATATTGGCGACCATTCTGGTGATCTTTCTGGGGAAGGAAACCTACCATTTGGCGCAGGTGCTGCTGGTCACCAATGAGAAAGAGTCGTCCTATCAGCTGATTGAAAGCATCGTCATCTACTTTCTCTACTTCGAGTTTATCGCGCTGATCGTCAAGTATTTTCAATCGGGATACCATTTTCCGCTGCGCTATTTTGTCTATATCGGCATCACGGCGATTATCCGGCTGATTATCGTCGATCACAAAAATCCCATCGATACGCTGATTTACGCCGCCTCCATCCTGCTGTTGGTGATTACGCTCTATCTGGCGAACAGTAATCGCCTGAGGCGCGAATAGTTCTCGGCTGACCCCACCCCGACCCACCCCTTCGCAGGGGCTGTCTCTTAGTCACATATTTACTGTTAACGGTATATGTGAGTTCAGCGCTATTTCGTGCGCTAGAAGGGCGTCATTTCTCTGCTATGTCGCAGCACGCGCCCGACGCAGGGTGGTTCAAGCGCCACCACCCTCCGGACCCGGGCTTGTGGCTGAAATCACGTCGCTGACGCGATGCCTTCGGCGGTCGCCCCCTTCCCCGAACCGCCAGTGACGGAATACTCGTCTCATCCCTGAGACTCGCCCTACCGGGCCAGCGCGGCACTGGCTTGCGCCGCTTCCCTGCGGCGCATTCGCGGGGTCGTCCACCTCAGCGTGATTTCTTACGCCGACGAAAAGCAAAAAACAAAGAACCAAGAATGAACCCAAGACCAGAATACACATGGCCTCTAGAGGTTCCTTGGATTTGTGTATAAGAGACAGCTGACAAGGGGGAGGCCGGGAGGGGGGGAGCGGCAGGCGTCGCTGGGGCGGTGATTCACCCCAGCAGCGCGCACTGCGGCGGCAGATGACAACGGATGGCCGCCGGGATCACTTCGATACGAAAACGATTCGCCTTGAGCGGTTCGCCGTCCAGATTAAACGTCATCTCATCGGGGGCGGTAATTTCCAGCCAGGGCAGGGTGGCGGAAATCAGATTCTGGTTTTCGCCGTCGGTAAACCAGGCCTGCAGCATATTGGGCAACAGCTCCTGCGCCGACAGGATGCGCAGTTCCAGCAGACCGTCATTGATTAATCCATCCGGGCAGAGCAACTGACCACCGCCGGCCTGACGGCCGTTTCCCACCGCAATGACCAGCGTGTCTCCCGACCAGTTGAAGTCCGGCCCGCGAATTTCGCAGCGTTCCGCTTGCAGCATATCCATGCGCAGCAGCGCGTGCAGAATATAGGACGCGCCGCCGAGCGCCGATTTCATTCTCGCCGGGGTTTCGGTGGTAATACGGGTAGCGAATCCGCCGGTCGCCATATTGATGAAATAGTGCTCGTCATTCACTTTCGCCAAGTCAATGGCGCAGGCCCGGCCTTTGACGGCCAGCGTCAGGGCGTTGCGCAGGTCGAGGGGAATCTGGCAACTGGTGGCGAAATCGTTGGCGGTTCCCAACGGGATAATCCCCAGACAAGGGCGTGCCGTCGCGGGCTGAACCGCCAGCGCGCCGGCAACTTCATTGATTGTGCCGTCGCCCCCGGCGGCGATGACGTTCTCCACTTTTAGCCGGGCGGCTTCCTCTACATAGCGCCGCGCGTCGCCAAACTCCCAGGTTACTCTGACGAGCAGCCGGTATCCATCCTGACGTAGCAGCTCAATTGCCTGACGAAGTTCCTCATTATCCGCGCTTTTTCCATTCAGAATGAGCAGCGTGGCTGGGGGCTGAACCATGGTGTTCTCCATATTCGGTATTGCTGATGACATGCCGGATGCTCAATGCCCTCTAATCATAGTGACTAAATACCCGGGCCGATATCGGAAGATTCGGTGAACGGGGAGGAAAAGGTGGGAAGCCGGAAAAGAAAAAGCCAGCTCAAGGGAGATTGAGCTGGCCAAGGAGGTGGTTCCTAGTAGTATCACTACGCTTATTTTTCGTTCTATATTTTCTCAGCGTCGCCATAGTAACCACAAGTCCGCGTCATTGATGTGATCTGATTCTAATATTTGTCAAAAGCCACATCATTTGTGGAACATTCCGCTATTTTTTATGGGGGTTTCGTGTTGTGGTGCCCGGCAAATTGCGCAACAGCAGCGCGTATTGCAGATCGATTTCCTCAGGCATCGGCAAATAGACGATGTGTCCGTTGCCCGGCGCGACGTCGGTCGCCTGCCCTTTGGCGTTCTGCATCGCTTCAATGGTGAATTGAACATTTCCGCCCGGCGTCATCATTTCCACGCTGTCGCCGCAGGAGAATTTGTTTTTCACCGCCACTTCCGCCAGCCCGTTGCGGCGCTCGCCGGTGAATTCGCCGACGAACTGCTGGCGGTCGGATACCGAATAGCCGTAGTCGTAATTCTGGTGATCCTCATGCACATGGCGGCGCAGGAAACCTTCGGTGTAGCCGCGGTGGGCCAGCCCTTCCAGCGTTTGCAGCAGGGTGGGATCAAAGGGTTTGCCGGCGACGGCGTCATCGATGGCGCGGCGGTATACCTGCGCGGTGCGCGCGCAGTAGTAAAACGACTTGGTGCGGCCTTCGATCTTCAGCGAATGCACCTGCATCTGCGTCAGGCGCTCCACGTGCTGAATGGCGCGCAGGTCGCGCGAGTTCATGATATAGGTGCCGTGTTCGTCCTCAAAGGCGCTCATATATTCGCCGGGGCGCTGGCTTTCTTCCAGCATAAAGACTCTATCGGTGGGTTCGCCGATGCCCAGCGTCGGCTCGACGTTTTTTACCGCGATGGGTTCATGCTGATGAACGATATTGCCGACTTCATCCTCTTTCCCTTCCTGCACCTTGTATTCCCAGCGGCAGGCGTTGGTGCAGGTTCCCTGATTAGGGTCGCGTTTGTTGATATAGCCGGAAAGCAGGCAGCGGCCGGAATAAGCCATGCACAGCGCGCCGTGGACGAAAATCTCCAGCTCCATCTCCGGCACCTGGCTGCGGATCTCGGCGATCTCCTCCAGCGACAGCTCGCGGGAGAGGATCACCCGGCTCAGCCCCATTTGCTGCCAGAATTTCACCGTCGCCCAGTTTACCGCGTTAGCCTGCACGGAGAGGTGGATCGGCATCTGCGGAAAGTTTTCCCGCACCAGCATAATCAGCCCCGGATCGGACATAATCAGCGCATCCGGCCCCATCTCGACCACCGGTTGCAGGTCGCGCAGGAAGGTTTTCAGCTTGGCGTTATGCGGCGCGATATTCACCACCACATAGAATTTTTTACCCAGCTCATGGGCTTCATTGATGGCCTGCGCCAGCGTCTGGTGGTTGAATTCGTTATTGCGCACCCGCAGGCTGTAGCGGGGTTGACCGGCATAAATGGCGTCGGCGCCATAGGCAAAGGCGTAACGCATATTTTTCAGCGTACCGGCCGGAGAAAGAAGTTCCGGTTTAAACATTGCTTGCTGTCTCTCGATTCTGATTACAAGTCAGGCTGCACCCGATGGGAGCAGTAAAGGCGGGGATTCTAGCGCTTATAAAGGGAAAAAGCAGCAGACGGCCTACAAAAAGTAGGCCTATTGAGCGCGTTGACAAAGTAGCCATTGGTAATAGCGACTCCAAATCCGTCGTTCCTGCGTACAAAAACATCGGGAATCTGAGAGAGCCCCCCAAAATCTATCCTCCTGATAAATTCCCTCAATAATAACAGGGATTGCCGCCATCAGAGCCAGCAAGGTCTCGCACTCTGTTTCCGGCATCCCTTCCTTCCTCAATATTTTGAATTTGGCGATTAATTAGATCGTGGAATGTTATAAATGTTTCTGCCCGCCACCCTCTGGGCCGTTGCTGTTCTATCAGGGAGAACGCAGCCCGTATCCGTACAGCCTGCGTTGGCTGGATGCATTTGATGATCCTGTGCTGGCGACCCGGATATACAGTAAGGATTTTCCGCTGATTGACCTCACCGTGACTTCAGATGAAGAGATTAAAACCCACCGGCGGGCGGCGTTGCTGGAATTGGTGCAAAAACATATCCGTACGCGGGATATGCTGGAACTGGCGCGAGACATCGGGTTATTATTTGAGCGCTGGCAGGTGCCGTTGATGCAGAAGCGGGCGTTGCTGTATTACATCGCGCAAACCGGCAATACATCCAGACCAGCCGATTTTATCGAAATGGTGGCGGAGCCGTTGTCAACGGATCGGGAGGAGATAATGACGATTGCACAGCAGCTGAAACAGATTGGATTTGAAGAAGGGATGCAGGCCGGAGTAATACAGGGAAGAGAGCAAGGCATAGAGCAAGGAATGAAAACCAGTGCGCGGCAGATTGCGCGCCAGTTACTGCTGACCGGCATGGCGCGCGAGCAGGTGCAGCAAATCACCCGGCTTTCCGACGAGGAGATGGCGCAGTTGGCGCTCTCCGCTAACATCCAAGATGATTTATCAGATAATGCTTAATTATTTTCTCGGGATTCCTCAGATCGGGAATGCTTTTGAACACCGCTTGCGGTGGCCCGCAGGGCGAGTCCCAGGAATATGGGGCGAGTGACCAGGAATCTTCTTGATATCAATGTATTAGCTGAAAGCAGATCCCCGACTACCGCCGCGGGGATGACCGGTGGTGGTATTTCGGAGATGACTATGCCGGAGTGGGGTTGTCAACAATCTCCTATTGGGCGAGTTTCCTCAGCGGGCGACGGCAACCACGGATTCGCCCAGCGCCGCGCGGTTATGCGGACGCTGTAAGTCGACGAGCGGGCCCAGCGGCACGATACCGGTCGGGTTCAGCCACAGAATGCCGTAATAACCGGCTTTGATATGGTCGATATTGACGGTCTCTTTAACGCCCGGCCACTGGTAAAGTTCGCGCAGGTAGTTCGATAGATGGGGGTAATCTTCGATACGGCGCAGATTGCACTTGAAGGCGCCATGATAGGCCACGTCAAAACGGATTAAGGTCACGAACAGGCGCCAGTCGGCTTCCGTCAGCGTATTGCCGGCGATATAGCGGTGCGTCGCCAGATGCGCCTCGACCTTATCCAGAGTGGCGAACAGCGTGGTGAACGCCTGGTTATAGCTCGCCTGCGTTTTGGCGAAGCCGGTTTTGTATACGCCGTTGTTGATGCCGTGGTAAATGGTTTCATTCCAGCGGTCTATCTCGCCGCGCAGCGCCGGCGGGTAGAAATCCAGCCGGTTGTCCGTCAGCGCATTAAAGCCGTCGTTCAGGATACGGATGATATCCGCCGACTCATTGTTGGCGATGCGTCCTTCCAGACGATCCCACAGTACCGGCACCGATACTTTTCCGCTGTAGCGTTTATCCGTGGCGGTATACAGCTGATGGAGAAAACGGATTGGGCCGACGCGCTCGCCCGCATCCTGCGGCGTGCTGAACTCCCAGCCGTTCTCCGCTATGCGCGGCTGCGCAACGGACAACTGAACGATCTCTTCCAGCCCTTTCAGCTTGCGGAAGATTAACGTACGCGAGGCCCAGGGGCAGAGATAAGAGACGAACAACTGGTAGCGGCCTTTTTCCGCGACGACCCTGGTCTGGCGGAATGTTGTCTCCTCGCGGTGAAATGCCCCGTTCTTGATCTCTTCCGCCGCCACATCGCCGTTAACCCATTTTCCATCCACTAAACCTGACATCTCGCCTCGCTTAAAATCTGATAACTATTGTCGAGCGGTAAGCCTATCAGCCTGAGATAAAGAAAAAATGATAAATTTTTAACTAAGTCGGACAGATTTTTTGACCGGGGCGTCGATAGTCTTCCACTGCGATGACCTTCAGGCGGGGGGATTTTTTCCAGCGGCCGCTTCCGCCTGCGAATGGCTACACCAGCTCGCAGGGTTCGGCTTCCCAGCGATAGCCCATGCCGTAAACGGTGCGGATAAACGAGGTTTGCTCGTCCAACTGCTCCAGCTTGCGGCGCAGGTTTTTGATATGGCTGTCGATGGTGCGGTCGGTCACCACCCGGTAATCATCGTAAAGTTTATCCAGCAGCGCCTCGCGGGAAAACACCTTGCCCGGTTCGGTGGCCAGGGTTTTGAGCAGCCGCAGTTCCGCGGGCGTCAGGTCGAGGTTTTGCCCCAGATAGCTGGCCTGAAAACTGTTTTTATCAATCAGCAGCGCGGCCTTATCCGCCGGTTTTTGCGCCTCCGCCTGCCAGCCGCAGCGGCGCAGCAGGGTTCTTACCCTTACCACCACTTCCCGCGGGCTGAACGGTTTACAGATATAATCATCCGCGCCGATCTCCAGCCCCAGCAGACGGTCGACCTCCTCGCTGCGCGCGGTAACCATAATGATGGGAACGTTGGAGAACCGGCGGATGGCGCGGCACAGCGTCAGGCCGTCGGTGCCCGGCAGCATCAGATCCAGCAGGATCAGCGCCGGCGGGTTTTGCTTGACCCAGTCGAGCACCTCATCGCCGTTGCTGATCCAGCGCGTCTGGTAATCCGCCGCCTGGAGATAGTCAACCAGCAGTTGCCCCAGTTTGGGCTCATCTTCAACGATCAGGACCGGCACGGCGGATTCAGTGGTCATCATTACTCTATTCTGGCGGATGCAAGGGAAGTTCAACGCTAATCAGCAGTCCCCCCAAGGGAGAATGCTCAGCATACAGTCGTCCGTCGTGCGCCTCAACGATATTGTGACAGATGGCCAGCCCCAGTCCGGAACCGCCGCTGGCGCGATTGCGCGAGCCTTCCGCGCGGTAAAAACGGTCGAATATCAGCGCCAGCTGCTCGTCGGTTACCCCCGGCGCGCTGTCCTGCCAGGTGATGACCAGCCGTTGGTGGCGCACCGCCGCCGCGATGTGTAAGGTTCCCGGTTCGTCGGTATAGCGCAGGCTGTTTTCCAGCAGGTTGTTGAACAACTGGTTTAAACGGTGCGCGTCGCCAAACACCTCGGCCCGCGGCGGAAAGTCGGTGGTCAGGGTAATGCGCTTTTTGCGGTAGCGTTCGTGAAAGGTGGCGATGGCGATATGCAGCAGCCGTACCACATCCACGGAGACCTTGCGATAGGCCAGCGTACCCCGATCGGATAACGAGAGCTGGTGCAGGTCGTCCACCAGTTTGGTCAGGGTGGCCACCTCCCCCTGGAGCGATTGCAGCGACGCGGCGTCGGGCCGGCGCACGCCGTCCTGCAAGGCTTCCAGCTCGCCGCGCAGCACCGCCAGCGGGGTGCGCAGCTCATGGGATACATCCGCCATAAAGGCGCGGCGGGACTGCTCGTTTTTCTCCAGCGCGCCGGCAAGCTGGTTAAAATCCTGCGCCAGCCGCCCCAGCTCGTCGTGGGCGCTGGCGGTGACGCGGGCGCTGAAATCGCCCGCCGCCAGACGATGAATGCCGTTGACCAGCCGTTTGACCGGCGCCAGCAGACCGCGGGAGGTCAGCCAGGTGGCGATGATCGCCAGCAGGGTCGATAGCGCGACGATCAGCCAACTGGTGCGCTGTTGCTGCCGGTCGAAATTGATATCGGCGTTGCGGGTCAGGCGTTCGGAAGAGGAGGCGACTACCCAGCCGACGGTCTGATTCTGCGCCCTGATGGGCTGCCAGGTGCTCTCTTCCGTTATGGGCGCCGGAGAGCCGTACAGCCTGTTTTTTTCCGCATCCAGCACCCACAGGCGAACGCGCCAGCCCTGCATGGCATGATCGTCGTCGCTGTTCTGATCCATAGAGTGCAGCATTTTGAACACCAGGCGCCCGTTGTTGCGCAAAAAAGACCAGTCGCCGTGCTGCTGATATTGCTCCGCCAGCGCGTCGCGCAACTGCGCCACCCGCTGTTCGTTGCCGCGTTTGACGTAGTCGATAAATCCGCGTTCGAAGCTGAGGCGCACGCCCCAGTGCATGGTAATCAGCACCAGCAGGCAGGTGGCGAAAATCGCCAGGAATAATTTAGCGGTGATCCCGAATTTCATGGCAACCTCACGAGCGACGGGGAAGCGTCAACTGCTTATCGGTGTCGGGTGGAACGCGATTAAAAATCATGGCGGGCAGCGCAATGATGACCGCCATGCTGAGATAAGCGTACAGGAATACGCTGTGGGTTTCCGCCGGCCCCATGTTCAGGTGCCGGTGTGAAAACATGCCGAGCAGTATCCCGGCGATACTGACCCCCAGGCTCATGGATAACTGCATCGACATCGACAGCAGGCTATTGCCGCCGCTGGCCAGCGGGTCCGGCAGATCTTTCAGCGTCAGGGTATTCATGGCGGAAAAGCGGATCGAGTTCACCGTGCCGAGGAAAAACAGCACCACCGGCAGCAGCCAGATCCAATTCATCATCGCCACCAGGGCGAACAGCAGGGTAACCAGCGCCAGCAGCAGCGTGGAGGCGATCAGTACCCGGCGATAGCCAAAGCGGTTAACGATCTGCACCACCACCCGCTTTATCCCCATGCTGCCCAATACCATGGGGATCATCATCATCCCGGCGTGGAAAGGCGAGAACCCCATGCCCAATTGCAGAAACATCGGGGTCATAAACGGCAGCATCCCGCTGCCGATGCGCGCCAGAAACCCGCCGGTCAGCGCGACGGTAAAAGTCTGGGTGTCGAACAGGCGCAGATTAAACAGCGCCCGCGGGTTATGGCGGGCGTGCAGCCAGTAACTGAGCAGGGAGATCAGCCCGGTGGCGATCAGGGCGAGGATAACGATGGGCGGAATGCCGAGATTATGGTGCCCGTCCAACGCCAGCGTCAGGGTCGCCATACACAAGGCGAGCCACAAAAAACCGGTAATATCAAAGCGCTGGGTTTGCATGGTGTAGTTTGGCATCAGTAGCCAGGTCGCCAGCGCGCCGGCAAGGCCCACCGGCAGATTGATGAGAAAAATCCAGTGCCAGCTGGCGTATTCCACCAGAAAACCGCCCAGCGCGGGGCCGATTAACGGGCCAATCTGGCCGGGCAGGGTGACGAACGTCATGGCGGCCATATATTGATCGCGCGGGACGATTTTCATCACCGTCAGCCGCCCGACCGGCACCATCATGGCGCCGCCGATCCCCTGAATAACCCTGGAGATCAGCAGCTCGTTCAGGGTTTCCGCCCGCGCGCACAGCAGCGACCCCAGGGTGAACAGCAGGATGGCGGAGAAGAAGATGTTTTTAACCCCGATACGATCCGCCAGCCAGCCGCTGGCGGGCAGCATGATGGCGACGGTCAGTACGTAGGAAACAATCACCGAGTGCATGCGCAGCGGGTTTTCATTCAGGCTGGCGGCCATGGCCGGCAGCGCGGTATTCACAATGGTGGTATCCAGCGTTTGCATAAAAAAGCCAAAGGCCACAATCCACAGTTGCCAGCGAACGGAAGCGGGCCGAGTCACCATGTTTCAGGGATCTCCTGCTGAAAATAATTAATAAACAGAAATACGTTCATGGGTTTTGCGCCGCATATTGCGCAGACGATCGAAGAACAGATACACCACCGGCGTGGTATAGAGCGTCAGAAGCTGGCTCATCACCAGACCGCCGACGATGGTGATGCCGAGCGGCTGGCGCAGTTCCGCGCCGTCGCCGCTGGTGAGCGCCAGCGGCAGGGCGCCGAACAGCGCGGCCAGCGTGGTCATCATAATCGGGCGGAAACGCAGCAGGCTGGCCTGGAATATGGCGTCCCGCGCGCTGAGTTCGCCGCTGCGCTGCGCCGCCAGCGCGAAATCCACCATCATAATGGCGTTCTTTTTAACGATACCAATTAACAGCATTATGCCGATCAGCGCAATCAGGCTGAACGGCGCGCCGAACCATTGCAGCGCCAGCAAGGCGCCCACGCCGGCGGAGGGCAGGGTGGACAAAATGGTTAGCGGATGCACGTAGCTTTCGTACAGCACGCCCAGCACGATATAAACGGTAATAATCGCCGCCAGAATCAGCAGCAACTGCGCCGTTTGCGACTGCTGGAAAGCCTGCGCCGTGCCGGAGAACTGTCCGCGCACCGCGGACGGCACGCCCAGCGAGGTCATGGTTCGTTCAACCAGCGCAGTGGCGTCGGAAAGGGTCGCCCCTTGCGCCAGGTTAAAGGAGATGGTGGATGCGGCGGACAATCCCTGATGGTTGACCGTCAGCGGCGCGTTGACGGGTTGCCAGCGGGCAAAGTAGGAGAGCGGGATGGGTTTGCCGGCATCGTTGATGACAAACATTTTTTCCAGCGAACTGACATCCTGCGTGTAGGCCTCGTCCACTTCCATCACCACCTTGTACTGGTTGAGCGGCTGGTAAATGGTGGAAATCTGCCGCTGGCCGAAGGCGTTGTTCAATAACGCGTTGGCGTCGGCGACGTCGATCCCCAGCCGGGCCATGGCGTCGCGATCGTAAGTCAGCGCCATCTCCGCGCCTTTATCCTGCTGATCGGAATTGACGTCGGCCAGTTGGGGCAGTTTGCTCAGCGCCTGACGAATTTTCGGCTCCCAGGCGCGTAGCAGGCCGAGATCGTCCGACAGCAGGGTGTACTGATAACTCGCATTGGCTTCGCGCCCGCCGATGCGTATATCCTGCACCGGCATTAAAAACAGGGTGGCGCCGGGCTCTTTAGCCAGCGTGGCGCGCAGGCGGCCGACTACCTGCTGGGCGCTGACGTCGCGCTGCGACAGCGGCTTGAGCGTAATAAACATGGAACCGCTGTTGGTGCGCGAACCGCCGGTAAAGCCGGTAACGTTGTCAACCGCCGGATCGCTGCGCACCAGGGTCATAAAGGTCTGTAGCTTCAGTTGCATGGCCTGAAACGAGATACTCTGGTCGGCCTGGATAAACCCCGTCAGCCTGCCGGTATCCTGCTCCGGAAAAAAGGTTTTCGGAATGCTGATATACAGCCAGGCATTGAGCGCTATGGTTCCCAGCAGCAACGCCAGCACCCAGCGGGCGTGGTTCAGCACCCACTTAAGCGAACGCCCGTAGCCTTGCTGCATGGCCAGCAGGAGGCGGCCGAAACCGCGCAAACGCGGCTGGCCGCGCTGCGGCGCGGCGCGCAGCAGCCGGGCGCACATCATCGGCGTCAGGGTGAGCGAGATCAGCAGCGAGATAATAATCGCCACCGACAAGGTAACGGCGAACTCGCGAAACAGCCGTCCCGGCAGGCCCTCCATCAGCAGCAGCGGGATAAACACCGCCACCAGCGATATGCTCATCGACAGCACGGTGAAACCGACTTCGCGTACCCCCTGCAACGCGGCCGGCAATGGCTTCATGCCGGCTTCGATATGGCGTGAGATATTTTCCAGCACCACGATGGCGTCATCCACCACGAAACCGGTGGCGACGGTCAACGCCATCAGGGAGAGATTATTCAGGCTGAAACCGCACAAATACATGGCGGCGAAGGTGCCGATAAGCGAAACCGGCACCGCCACCGCGGGGATCAGCGTGGCGCGCCCGGAACGGAGAAACAGAAACACCACCACAATCACCAGCGCCACGGCGATCACCAGCGATTGCTCCACTTCAGCCAGCGAGGCGCGGATAGTGGGCGAACGATCCAGGGCGATATCAAGCCGGATTTCCGCCGGCAGGCTGGCGCGCAGCTCGGGCAAGGCGGCGCGAATGCTGTCCACGGTGGTAATGATATTGGCGCCGGGGGCGCGGCTGATTACCAGCAGCACGGCGGGTTTGGCGTTGGCCATCCCGGCGTTGCGCGAGTTTTGCACCGCATCCCGCACCGTGGCGACGTCGCTCAGCCGCACGGCGGCGCCGTTGTTGTAGCGAATGACCAGCGGCTGGTAGGCGGCCGCGGTTTTCAGTTCGTCGTTGGTTTTTATCTGCCAGCGCTGCCGGCGGTTTTCAATGTCGCCCAATGGCTGGCGCACGTTGGCCTGACTGATGGTCTGCCGCACCTCGTCCAGCGAAATGCCCTGATTGAACAGCGCCTGCGGATTGAGGGCCACGCGCACGGCGGGCAGCGAGCTGCCGCCGACGGAGACATCGCCCACGCCCGACATCTGGGAGATTTTCTGCGCCAGCCGGGTGGAGGCGTAGTCATACAGCTGTCCGGGATTGTAAGTATCCGAGGTCAGCGTCAGGATCATGATCGGGGCGTCGGACGGGTTCATTTTGCGGTAGGTCGGGCGGCTGGGCATGCCGGACGGCAGCAGACTCTGCGCGGCGTTAATGGCCGCCTGCACATCGCGCGCCGCGCCGTTGATATCCCGTTCGAGATTAAACACCAGAATAATGCGCGTACTGCCCAGCGAACTCGTGGAGGTCATTTCATTGACGCCGGCGATCCTGCCCAGCGCCCGCTCCAGCGGCGTGGCCACCGATGACGCCATGGTTTCCGGCGAGGCGCCGGACAGCGAGGCGCTGACCACGATCACCGGAAAGTCCACCTGCGGCAGCGGCGACACCGGCAGCAGGCGAAACCCCAGGACGCCGCAGAGGGCGATCGCCAGCGTCAGCAGAATGGTGGCCACCGGCCGATGGATAAACAGGGCGAAGAACCTCACTTGGTTTCCTCCTCCTGACGCGGCGCGCCCCGCAACCGCTGCGCCAGCCGATCAAACAGCAGGTAAATCACCGGGGTGGTAAACAGGGTCAGAATCTGGCTCATCACCAGACCGCCGACCATGCAGATCCCCAACGGCTGGCGCAATTCGGCGCCGACGCCGGTGCTCAGCATCAGCGGCAGGGCGCTGAGCAGGGCTGCCATGGTGGTCATCAGGATCGGGCGGAAGCGCAGCAGGCAGGCCTGGTAGATGGCGTCATACGGGCTCATGCCCTGTTCCCGTTCGGCGGCCAGCGCGAAGTCGATCATCATGATGGCGTTCTTCTTGACGATGCCGATCAGCAAAATAATGCCGATAATGGCGATCACGTCCAGTTCCTTGCCCGCCATCATCAGCGCCAGCAACGCTCCCACCCCGGCGGTAGGCAGCGTTGAAAGGATGGTCACCGGATGGATAAAGCTTTCATACAGCACGCCGAGGACGATATACATCGCCACCACCGCGGCGACGATCAGCCACACCGTGTTGCCCAGCGCCGACTGGAAGGCCAGCGTGCTGCCCTGGAAACGGGTGGTGATATCGGCGGGCAGGTTCATTTGCCGTTCCGCCTGGGTGATGGCCTCTACCGCTTCCCCCAGCGCATAGCCGCTGCTGACGTTGAAGGAGATAGTGGTGGAGGGAAACTGGTCGAGATGATTGATGGCCAGCGGCCCCTGCCGCTCTTCGATGGCGGCGATGCTGTTGAGCGGAATGCTGCCGCCGTCGCTGCTGATTAAGCGCACGTCGTTTAACGCATCCAGACCGCTATTGTCGGCGGTATCGTGCTCAAGTACCACACGGTACTGGCTGGCCTGGGTGTAAATGGTGGAGATCAGGCGCTGGCCGAAGGCGTTATAGAGCGCGTTGTCCACATCGGCCATGCTGATGCCCAGACGGCTGGCGCTGTCGCGGTCGACGTTGACGTAAGCGATGGCCGCGCCGTCCTGCCAGTCGCTGCTGACGTCCTGCAACTGCGGCAGCTTGCGCAGCTCGGTCAATAGCTGCGGCACCCACAGGCTGAGATCGTCCAGCGACATCGCCTGTAGGGTGAACTGGTACTGGGTTCGGCTAAGCTGGGTATCAATGGTGAGATCTTGCACCGGTTGCAGATAGAGCTGGATGCCGGGGAGCTGCGCGGTCTGCTGTTGCAGCCGGGCGATGATTTCCGCAATACGCTCGCGGCGCTCGTTGAGCGGATGCAGATTGATTTGCAGCCGCCCGCCGTTGAGCGCGGCGTTGGTGCCGTCAACGCCGACGAACGAGGAGACGCTCTGCACCGCCGGGTCTTTCATAATGATGGATGCCACCTGCTGCTGGCGCTCCGCCATATTGCGGAAAGAGACCGACTGCGGCGCCTGCACCGTGCCCTGAATAATGCTGTTGTCCTGCACCGGGAAGAAGCCTTTGGGGATCCACAGATACAGCAGCACGGTGAGCGCCAGCGTGCCCACGGCCACGCTCAGCGTCAGCCACGGATGGTTCAGCACCTTGCGCAGCCAGACGGCGTACGCGGCCACCAGCCGGGTAAAAAAGCGCTCGCTGGCGCGGGTAAAGCGATTCTGTTTACTCAGCGACCGATGGCTGAGCAGGCGGGCGCACATCATCGGCGTCAGGGTGAGCGACACCACGGCGGAAATCAGAATGGCGACGGCCAGGGTGATGGCGAATTCGCGGAACAGCCGGCCGATAATGTCTCCCATAAACAGCAGCGGGATCAGCACGGCAATCAGCGAAAAGGTTAATGAAATAATGGTGAAACCGATCTCCCCGGCGCCTTTCAGCGCGGCGTGGAGCGGCCTCTCGCCTTTTTCGATATAGCGGGAGATATTTTCAATCACCACTATCGCATCGTCCACCACGAATCCGGTGGCGATGGTGAGCGCCATCAGCGTCAGGTTATTGATGGAGAAGCCGAGGAAATACATCGCCGCAAAGGTGCCGATCAGCGACAGCGGCACGGCGATGCTGGGGATCAGCGTGGCGACGGCGTTGCGCAGAAACAGGTAAATCACCATCACCACCAGCGCGATGGCCAGCAGCAGTTCAAACTGCACGTCTTTTACCGACGCCCGGATGCTGAGGGTTCGGTCGGTCAGCGTCGATACCTCGACCGATTTCGGCAGGCTGGCGGTCAGTCCCGGCAGCATCTGGCGGATGCTGTCGGTGGTGGCGATCACGTTGGCGCCCGGCTGGCGCTGAACGTTGATAATGATCGCCTGTTGCCGATTCGCCCAGGCGCCCAGATAGGTATTTTCCGCCGCCTGCTCCACGCTGGCGACGTCGCGCAGGCGCACCGGGGCGTCATTACGCCAGGCGACGATCAACTGGCGGTAATCCTCGACGGATTTCATCTGATCGTTGGCGGACAGGGTCACCGAGCGGGTCGGGCCGTCGAGGCTCCCCTTGGCGGAGTTGACGTTGGCGGCGGTAATGGCGCTGCGGATCGTTTCGCCGGTGAGCTGGTATGCCGCCAGCGCCGGCGCGTTCAGCTTTACCCGCACCGCCGGGCGCTGCCCGCCGGCCAGCGACACCAGGCCGACGCCCGCTACCTGCGAGATTTTCTGCGCGATGCGGTTATCCGCCAGATCCTGCACCTGGGTCATCGGCATGGCGCTGGAGGTGACCGCCAGCGTCATAATCGGCGGGTCGGCCGGGTTAACCTTGCTGTAGGTCGGCGGGTAGGGCAGGTCGGAAGGCAGCAGATTGGTCGCCGCGTTGATCGCCGCCTGTACGTCCTGTTCGGCAATATCCAGCGCCAGCTCCAGCTGAAATTGCAGCGTAATCACCGAGGCGCCGCCGGAGCTCTGGGCCGCCATCTGCTTCAGCCCGGACATCTGCCCGAACTGGCGTTCCAGCGGCGCGGTAATGGCCGAGGTGACCACTTCGGGGCTGGCGCCGGGATAGAGCGTCACCACCTGAATGGTGGGGTAGTCCACCTCCGGCAGGGCGGAAACCGGCAGGGCGCGGTAGCCGATAATACCCGCCAGCAGGATGGCGACCATCAACAGTGTGGTCGCCACCGGACGCAGGATAAAAAGCCGCGACGGTCCGCCGCCGCTGGCCGGCACGCTATCCTGCCGCATCAGGGTTTCTCTCCGCTGATTAACGGCGTTTTATCCGTGGCGTCGGAGGAGAGCACCTCGACTTTGGCGCCTTCGGTCAGACGGTCGATGCCGTCGGTCACCACCAGCACGTCGGCGCTCAGACCGGCGGTAATCACCATTTGCTGGCCGTATTGAATACCGGTGGTGACCAGACGTTTACTCACCTCGTTTTTATCATTCAGTATCCAGACAAAGCGCCCTTCATTGCCCATTTGTACCGCGGCGGCGGGGGCGAGGATGGCGTTTTGCAGCGTATCCACCTTCATGCGGATATTGACGAACTGATTGGGGAACAGGGCGTCGTCGCTGTTTTCGAAACGGGCTTTGAGCTTGAGGGTGCCGGTGGTTACGTCGATCTGGTTATCCATGCTCAGCAGGCTGCCCTGTGACAGCTTCTGCTGATTGGCGCGATCCCAGGCTTCCACGATCGGCGCCTGCGCCGATTTGCGCGCCTTGACAATGGTGGCGATCTCGCCTTCCGGCACGGTAAATACCACATCGATGGGCTGCGTCTGGGTGATAACCACCAGACCGTTGGTATCGCCGCTGGTGATGTAGTTTCCCACGTCCACCTGCTTTAACCCCACCCGCCCGCCGATGGGGGCGATGATTTTGCTGTAAGCCAGCTGTAGCTCGGCGCTGGCCACCGCGCCTTCATCCGCTGTGACGCCGCCCTCCGACTGCCGCACCAGCCCTTGTTGCGCATCCAGCTCCTGACGGGAGATCAGGTTGGTTTTCACCAACTGCTGATAGCGGGCCAGATCCTGCCTGGCGTTGGCGAGTATCGCCCGGTCTTTTGCCAACTGCCCCTGAGCCTGGGTTAGCTCTACCTGAAACGGCCGCGGATCGATCTCCGCCAGCAGATCGCCTGCGTTGACCTGCTGCCCTTCCTGAAAGTGCAGGGCCATCAGTTCGCCGTCAACCCGGCTGCGGATGGTGACGGTATTGGAGGCGGTAACGGTGCCGAGCGCGGAAAGATAGTAGGGAACCGAGGCGGAACCGGTCCGGGCGGCCTGCACCGGGGGCAGCACGTTCATGGCGGCCCGGCGGCCGGCGCCGTTTCCCTGGCGCGCCGCGGGCGCGGCACGATCGCCGCTCTGGCCGGCGGTGGTTTGCGGCTGGGTGAAATGACGCCAGAGCAGCAGAGCGGCAACAACGACGGCAACAAATATCAACAGGTGTAAGAGGCGTTTGGCATTCATGGTAATCGGTTAGTCTCTCCGTATGGCGCGGACAACGCGCGGGTCCCTGCAACAGTGCGTGGTATAAAATTATGCGTTTTATCATACTAGTTTAACCACCCCATGCCGGAGAAATAATGAAGGAAATATGGAAGATGTGTCAGGGATTGTCGGCGCGGGGCGGAAATACCACAGCCGAGAGGCGTAAATCAGGCCGCGGCCAAAGCCTCTGACGGCGGCGCGTGTCGGTTATCAGCAGTAGAAATGCCGCCTTGTCCAGGCAGGGTGGGAGCAAGGCGGCATTGGCAAGGCGTTGTTATTTATGCCGTTTGTTCCGTTCGACCGGCGTGCAGAGGTTGCGGCGCCCTTTCCCGGGATAGCGCCTCGATGCAGCGGTTGACCACGCCGTCGAGCGAGGCGGCGATATCGAAGGGCATCACGTCGCTCTCCTGCTTATCGGGGGACTCCAGGGTGGCGAACTGACTTTTCAGCAGGCTTTGCGGCATGAAGTGACCCGCGCGCTGTTGCATCCGTTCTAACACCAACGGGTAGTCGCCGTTCAGCCACAGGAAGGTCATATGGTTATTCCCCTCTCTCAGCCGGTCGCGGTAGCGTTTTTTCAACGCGGAACAGACCAGAAAGCCGGTTTCGTTTTTTTGCTGCAGGCTATAGGCCACGTCGCTCAGGCGTTCGAGCCAGGGCAGTCGATCGTCGTCGTTCAGCGGGCGGCCGGAGGCCATTTTTTCAATGTTCGCCCGCGGATGCATGTCATCCCCATCGATGAATTTGGCGTTGAGGCGGCCGGCCAGCGCCACCCGACGCTTTATCATTAATAATGATTTCCGCGCCGAATTCGGATAACCCTTTAGCCAGCAGAAAACCGATGCCTTGCGCTGAACCCGTAATAAGCACTTTCTTTTTGGAGAGTGAAAATAGATCTTTCATAAACAATTCCTGATGGCTGCCTGAATGATTTTTTACGCAATTAGAGGAAAAATTAGCCGCGCTGCAAGCAAACGTAGCGGAAAATATCACATGGTTAAAATTTAATTTTATGATATTTAAAATGATTTATTTTACAGGTTCGGTATTGCCGCTTATTGGGTTACCGGCAGCATCATGCCGGTCTGCTTCAAAATGTTGCAGAGAAAAGCGATTTTTACCTTGAGGGCGCAGTATTGCAACAATCGTCGCGATGGAAATGTCGCCTGGATTACGTTACCGGTAACATGATTTGTTAACATCATTTACGGTAGGTAAGATGGCTGGAGAAAGTTAATAGCGCGGCGGTTTTTTTATTAAATTTCCATCAACAGAGGCTTCTGTTTTTTAATTAACAGGGGAGGAGGTTCTCTTATTTTGAAAAGAGCGCAAGTCGGCGGCTTACGCCGCTACGGCCCCTCGCCACGCTCTCCCTAATAACAGGCTTTGTCAATGGTCTGAACCGGGAACGAAGGTTCCCGGTTTATTATCGGGTTACAGCACCAGCCCGGCAATGGAGGCGGAAAGGATGCTTACCAATGTGGAACCGTAAACCAGCTTCAGTCCGAAGCGGGAAACCACGTTGCCCTGATGCTCATTCAGGCCTTTGATGGCCCCGGCAATGATGCCGATAGACGAGAAGTTGGCAAAAGAAACCAGAAAGACGGAAAGGATCCCGACGCTGCGCGGCGAAAGCTCCGCGGCGATCTTTTGCAGTTCCAGCATGGCGACAAATTCGTTGGAGACCAGTTTGGTCGCCATAATGCTGCCGACCCGCAGCGCTTCATGGGAGGGGATACCCATAATCCAGGCGAACGGGTAGAAAGCGTAGCCGAGCATCTCCTGAAAACTTATGCCGAATATCGCGCTGAAGATGGCGTTGATGGCGGCAATCAGGGCGATAAAACCAATCAGCATGGCCGCCACGATAACCGCAACCTTGAAGCCCGCCAGAATATACTCGCCCAGCATCTCAAAAAAACTCTGGCCTTCATGCAGATTGCCCAGCTGCAACTCCGGTTCTGCGTCAACTTTGTACGGATTGATCAGAGACAGTACGATAAAGGTGCTGAACATGTTCAGTATCAGCGCGGCAACCACAAATTTGGCGTCCAGCATGGACATATATGCGCCGACGATCGACATGGACACGGTGGACATCGCCGTCGCCGCCATGGTGTACATGCGCTTTTCGGACATTTTGCCCAGGATATCCTTGTAGGCGATAAAGTTTTCCGACTGCCCGAGGATCAGCGAACTGACGGCGTTAAACGACTCCAGTTTGCCCATGCCGTTGACTTTGGACAGTACGGTGCCGATCAGGCGGATGATGATCGGCAATAGCCTGATGTATTGCAGAATCCCGATCAGCGCGGAAATAAACACGATGGGGCAAAGCACTTTGAAGAAGAAGGAAATCAGGTTTTTCTCGCTGTTGACCATATCGCCAAAGACGAAATCGGTTCCCTGGCCCGCAAAACCAAGTAATTTATCAAAGACGGCGGCAAACCCCGTTACCACGCCTAAGCCGATATTCGAGTAGAGGAAAAAATAGGCAAGCAGGATTTCAATAACCAGCAGTTGAATAATAAACCGAATGCGGATGCTTTTACGGTCGCGGCAGATGAGTAACGCCAGAGTTGCAACAACAACCAACGCTAATGCGAATTGCGCAATATGTGACAGGGACATGTATGCTCCAAATATGAGGCAGGCCAAATTTTCCAGGTCATTTTATGTAACGGCTGCGCCAAAAATGAGATGGAGAATGCAAAAACGCAATTCTATATTAGAACGATGGCTAAACTAAATGGCGCGCCTTGTTATCTCTGCACTTTTAACCATTCATTATTCTGATACCTTCTTACAACGGCGATATTTTCATCAGCGCGTAGCGATGGATGCATAACTATGTCCGCAGCCTGGCGGAGTAATTCCACCGAGTCGGATTCGTTCCGTACGGCGAATAGCGGTAAAATTCGCATCTAGGGACGAACATTTGATATATTCGTCCCTAGATGCGAATTTCGGGTTCTATCATTGCCTGAGGGCGATAAAAAATGGCGACAAAAATCAGTGTGATTACCGGCGATCTGGTCAATTCTCAGCGGGGGGACACCGCGGCCTATCTTGAGCGACTGGATAACCTGCTGCACGATTTGCAGCAGGCTAAGTGGTTACATAGCTTCGAAATCTTCCGGGGCGATTCTTTTCAGGCCGTCGCTAAATCAGAACAGGGTTTATTGTTGGCGGTGTATATCCGCATCGCGTTGAAAGCCTCCGGGATCGCCTACTGGGACGCCAGGGTAGCCGTTGGTCTGGGTAGCCACAAGGCTCGGGGAACAGGCTACGGCAGCGCTTTTCTCAATTCCGGCCAGGCGTTGGACACGATAGGCAAAAATTGCAGACTGGCTCTGAAAAATGACAATGATAAAACAAACGCGGTTGTCAGCGATTTACTGCCGATGTTAGATCATGTCATAGGTCGTCTATCGCCGAGCGAGGCAAAAATCGTCCAGGCGCGGATGTTTGCCGCGACCAACGTCGAGGTGGCGAAAACGCTGCAAAAGGCGACATCAACGGTATCCGCCGCGCTCAAACGGGCCGCCTATGAGGAAATCATAAGATTTATCTCCGCCATCAACAGGATAACCTAGCTATGGATTTAACCTTCGCTCCGCTGTTGACCTGGATGCTGATAGCGCATCTGGTTGTTGATTTCTCTTTGCAACCGCTCAGTTGGGTGAAGCATAAAGCCAGATACCGCGCCGGTTCGAAATTTTTGTTACTCCACGCCATTCTGCATGCGGCGGCGGCGGCCTTGGTCGTCGCCGGATTTGGTTTACTGTACGGCAGCTTGCCCTCTTTCTATGCGTTGCTCGCATTACTGGTGATAGGCATCAGCCATTATCTGATCGACCTGATGAAAGTCACCGTAATGAGCCGGTTAAACCTGGCCGGCAGTTTCCTGATAGATCAGGGTCTGCATCTGTCGGCGATCCTGCTCCTGTGGTTAGCGTTGATTCCCGATGCCCGGCCGCTGCTCTCTTTCTTGTGTCAACAACTGGCCGGCGTGCAGTTTAGTCTGATTGTTGCCGCCTATCTGGTGATTTACCTGCCGATGAGTATCCTGATCGACCAACTGCTGGCGCGTTGGTCACCCCAGATGCCCCCTTCCGCCAGGGCGAATAAAGATTCACTGTTGAGAGCGGGGAAACAAATCGGCTATTTGGAAAGAACGCTAATCCTGACCTTTGTGCTAATCGGGCAGATACCGGCGATTGGTTTTTTACTGGCGGCAAAATCCATTTTTCGTTTCGGCGATCTGCGCCAAAGCGACGATAAGATGCGTACCGAGTATGTGATGCTTGGCACGCTGTTTTCCTTCACCCTGACCATCATGCTCGGTCTGCTGGTCAGGCGGCTGCTGTAACCGGCGGGCGCAACCCTGTAAACGGACGCCGGCCCGACTCGTTGGGCCGGCGGATTAAAGAGCAAAGCGTCATTTCTTCCGGGACGGCGGGCTGACGGAGTGACGGCGAACCAGCGTCGGGCTGAACAGGGTTGTCGTCTCTTGCAGGGTTCTCCCCTGGTGCAGGGCGACGGCCAGTTCGGCCGCCTGTATCGCCATGGCTGAAACCGGGTAATGCACCGTGGTCAGGCGGGGACGGAGATAACGGGCGATCAGCACATCGTCGAACCCCACGACGGACATATCCTGAGGAACGTTGATGCCGTTATCGCTAAGCACCGACAGCGCGCCCGCCGCCATAGAGTCGTTGTAACACACTACGGCCGTTATATTGCCGCCGCGGCTCAGCAGTTCGGTCATGGCGGATTCGCCGCCCGTTTCATCCGGGGAGGCGCGGGCGATGCGCCGCTCATCCACCGGCAGGCCGTGTTCATTCAGCGCGTCGGTGTAGCCCTGTAAGCGGTCGAATGCGTCGGAAATCGGGTGATTCGAACAAAGAAAACCGATCTTTTGATGTCCTTCCTGCAGCAGATGGCGGGTAGCCAACCAGGCGCCGTGGCGGTCGTCCAGCGCCACACAGCGGGTTTCATAACCCGGCAGCGTACGGTTGATCAGCACCATATCGGGGATGTGGCTCATCAAGGACGCCAGTTCCCCATCGGCAATCATTTTGGCGTGGACCACCAGCCCGGCGCAGCGGTGGCGAATCAGCTGTTCAATCGCTTTTTTCTCTTGCTCGGCGTTATGGTAACCATTGCCGATAAGTAAAAAATTTCCTGTCGCCTGGGCGATTTGCTCCACCGATTTCACCATCGCGCCGAAGAAAGGATCGGAGACATCGGCAACCACCAGACCCAGCGTTTCGGCGCTTTGATGCGCCAGGGCTCTGGCGTTGGCGTTAGGATGATACTTCAATTCGGCCATCGCCTTATGCACGGCTTGACGCGAAGCGCTGCTGGCCTTGGGCGAATCGTTGATAACGCGTGAAACCGTGGCCACCGATACCCCTGACAAACGAGCGACGTCCTTTATTGTAGCCATGGCGGATTCCTGAAATCGGCATTACCGAGGGGCATAGGTTTTCCCGGTTAACGCAGTGGTTAGCAAAAAACTATAAGTTTATAAAACTACAGGCTTATAAAACTACAGGTTTTTTCAGATGTTAGCTTATTCATTCTTTTACCGTCGGTATCCAGAGAACGCTTATGTGATCGGCATCACTATCAAGAGTAACTTCCCGCTTTCCAAATGTCATCCTGCGGTTTAAATTTAGGGTAATCGATTACACTAAATTTGTGCTAATACATTTTATATTAATTTATTATGTTTATTATTAATGGATTGTATAAAAAATTCGCCGTGTAATGTGTTACACCCGGTGCGGGTTTTGCCATTGACTGCCAGATGCCGCCGGGAAATATCGCCACGGCGAGGGGCATCCGTCCTGTTTTGAGGAGCGATCGTTATGCCATTTGAACCAACCGAGCACCCGCATCGCCGTTTCAACCCGCTGAAAGGGGAGTGGGTTCTGGTTTCCCCGCACCGCGCCAGGCGTCCATGGCAGGGGCAGCAGGATGAACCCGAGCGCCGGGCGCTGCCGCCGCACGATCCGACCTGCTATCTGTGCGCCGGAAATAAGCGGGTTACCGGAGAGGTGAACCCGCCGTATCAGGGAACCTTTGTGTTCACCAACGACTTTTCGGCGCTGATGGAGGATACCCCGGCGCTATCGCCCGGCGAAGATCCGCTGTTTCGGATGCAGAGCGCCCGAGGCGTCAGCCGGGTAATCTGTTTCTCGCCGGATCACGGCAAAAGCCTGCCTGAGTTGCCCCTGTCGGCGCTGAAAAAGGTTATCGATACCTGGAGCGAGCAGACGGCGGAGTTGGGACAGCGCTACCCCTGGGTTCAGGTTTTTGAAAACAAAGGCGCGATGATGGGGTGCTCCAACCCGCACCCGCACGGACAGGTATGGGCCAACGATTTTTTACCCAATGAAGTCCGGCATGAGGATCGGCAACAGCGCGCTTATTTTGAGCATTACGCTACGCCTCTGCTGCTGGATTATGCGCGGCGCGAGCAGGCGGACGGCAGCCGGCTGGTGGTGGAAACCGAACATTGGCTGGCGGTGGTGCCTTACTGGGCATCCTGGCCGTTTGAAACCCTGTTGCTGCCGAAGTTTGCCGTCAGGCGGATGCCGCAGTTGAGCGATGCTCAGCGTGAGGATTTGGCCCTGGCGCTGAAAAAACTGACCAGTCGTTACGACAATCTGTTTCAGTGCTCGTTTCCCTATTCCATGGGGTGGCACGGCGCGCCCTTTAACGGCGAAGAGAATAATAGCCACTGGCAGCTGCACGCCCATTTTTATCCGCCGCTATTACGTTCCGCCAGCGTGCGCAAGTTTATGGTCGGTTACGAAATGCTGGCGGAAGCCCAACGCGACCTGACGGCGGAACAGGCCGCCGAACGCCTGCGGGCTGTCAGCGATATCCATTTTCTTGAGCAAAATTGAGGACCGGGTATGAGCCGTATTGATGCTTTGCGCCACTTCGTCGATGCAACCTTTCAACGCCTGTTCGGTTACGCGCCGCAGGCGCATATTCAGGCGCCGGGACGGGTGAACCTGATTGGCGAGCATACCGACTACAATGATGGTTTTGTCTTACCCTGCGCCATTGATTACCAGACGGTGATCGGCGCGGCCGCCCGGCAAGACCGTCTCGTGCGGGTGGTGGCGGTAAACTGCGATAGCCAGCAGGATGAATTTGATCTGACGCAGGAGATAGCGCCGCATGCCGAGTATGCCTGGGCAAACTATGTGCGCGGCACGGTAAAGTTTTTGCAGGCGCGCGGCTTGCCGATTAGCGGTATGGATATGGTGATTGCGGGCAATGTGCCGTCCGGCGCGGGACTAAGCTCGTCGGCCTCGCTTGAGGTCGCCGTCGGACAAACGTTCAAGACGCTGAACCGTCTGGATATCAGCCAACTGGACGTGGCGCTCGTCGGCCAGCAGGCGGAGAACGATTTTGTCGGCTGTAGCTGCGGCATTATGGATCAGTTTATTTCGGCGCAGGGGCGGTCGGGGCATGCGTTACTGATCGACTGCCGGTCGCTGGAAGGGCGGGCGGTTAGTATGCTGGAAGGGTTCGATATCCTGATTGTCAATTCCAACGTGCGTCGCGGACTGGTGGACAGCGAATACAATACCCGCCGTCGGCAGTGCGAGGCGGCGGCGCGCCATTTTGGCGTCAGGGCGCTGCGCGATCTGTCGCCGGAGCAGTTTGCGGCGGGCGCGGCGGGGCTGGATCCGCCGGCGGTAAAACGCGCCCGCCACGTCATTAGCGAAAACAGCCGTACGCTGCAAGCGGCCGATGCCCTGGCCAGGCAGGATGCCAAACGCCTGTTTGCCCTGATGGCCGAGTCTCATGTTTCGATGCGCGACGATTTCGAGATCACCGTTCCCCAGATTGATACGCTGGTGGATTTGATTCAGAACCACGTCGGTGAGCAGGGCGGAGCCAGAATGACCGGGGGCGGTTTCGGCGGCTGCGTGGTGTCGCTGGTACCGGCGGCGATGACCGCCGACATTTGCCGGATGCTGGAGCGCGAATACCCGGCACGCAGCGGATTGCCGGCTTCAATCTATCTCTGCCGTCCGTCCGACGGCGCCGGCCGGCTGAGCTGAGCCGCTTTTGGCGTCAGGTGACGCGGGCTGCATCACGGCAGCAAAAACAGCGTTGCCAGCCCGAGGAAAATAAAAAATCCGCCGGTATCGGTGATGGCGGTAATCATCACGCTGGAGCCAATGGCGGGGTCGCGCCCGAGCTGCACCATCACCAGGGGGATCAGTACCCCCATCAGCGCCGCCAGCAGCAGGTTCAGCAGGATCGCCAGCATCATGACGCCGCCCATTTCGGGGTTGCCGTACAGCGCGAAGGTGATAAGCCCCATCACGCCGCCCCATATCAGGCCGTTGACCAGCGCTACGCCCAGCTCTTTCAATAGCAGATAAGACTTCCTGCCGTGTTCCAACTGATGCAGCGCCAGCGCGCGGACGATCATGGTGATGGTTTGGTTGCCGGTATTTCCGCCAAGGCCGGCGACGATCGGCATCAGGGTGGCCAGCGCCACCAGATGCGACAGCGTGTTTTCGAACAGGCCGATAACGCGTGACGCCACCAGCGCGGTGCACAGGTTGATGGCCAGCCAGCCCCAGCGGTTGCGTACGGCTTTGTAGACCGGCGCGTAGACGTCTTCGGAGGGCGTTAACCCGCCGGAACGGCGCAGATGGCTGTCGCTTTCTTTATTGACCACGTCGACGATATCTTCCACCGTCAGGCGGCCCATCAGTTTGCCTTTGCTGTCCACCACGGCGGCGGAGATCAGGTTATAACGTTCAAAGGCCCCGGCGGCGTCCGTCACCCGATCTTCCGGCTGGAACAGGGTCGGCTGTTTATCCATGATGGAGGCTACCGACGTCCCCGGCGCATTAAGCAATATATCGGCCAGAGACAGCTCGCCAATCAGGGTGTTCCTGCGATCGGTGACGAACAGCTTATCGGTGGAGTCCGGGATGGTTTTCCGATAGCGCAGGTAGCGCTGTACCGCGGCAAGGGTAACATCGGCCCGTATGGTGGTGAGTTTGAAATCCATGATATGGCCGACGCAATCTTCGTCATAATCGATCGCGCCACGCAGCTGCGCGCGCTGTTTCGGCTCCAGCGAGGTCAGTATCCGGCCCAGCAGATGGCGGGGGATCATGCGCGCCAACTGGGCCTGTTCGTCAACATCCAGCACGCGGACCGCTTTCAGAATCTCTTTATTCTGCATATCGCCGACAAGATCGTCCGAAATGCTGTCGGAGGCTTCGATCAGCACCCGTCCGCGCCTGTCTATGGGGATCAGCCGCCAGAGCGCCAAACGTTCGTCATGGGGCAGCGACTCCAGCAGGTCGGCCAGGTCGGCGGCGTGCAACCCGATAATCAACTGGCATATTTCGGCCGTCTGGTCGAGCAGGGTCTTACGTTCTGTGGCGCTGTCTCCTGGTTGCCGGTTGATAATGTTATCAACCAGGTCGCCGTTTTCTAACAGTAAAAGCGATATGCGACGCCGGACGGCGGTGAGTTTTTTTACATTCGACATGGGTTTCTTATGCTCGGTATGGTTTTATTCCCGCTCGTACTGAACGGTTGGTGCAACTGACTAAACGTAGCGCAAAATCAGCGGATTAAGAATAGGACGGTTTGAGAATTAATGCCTGAATGCGTTGAATCGGGCGAATAAAAAGGCAGCAGGACGCGGATACCGCGGATCGATGGCGTGGCGGAACGCGCGGATGAAGAGGTTGAATAATTCGCTATAAAACAGTCGCGGGGCGGCGAACGCTATTCTTTCTTGTGGATTACTACGTCGGAAGCGGTGAGGGATTGTTCGACGCGCTGTTGCTGTTTGTCCTGATGATGGGCGAACGCGCTGATAGCGGAGTAAGCAAAACGGCCTAAGAGGATAATAAAGCTGATCAATAAAACGGCACGGGCAATGCGTGAACTACTTCGTCGCGGGCGCATTGATATTCGTCGTTTATGGGTAAGCGTGGACATTACCGTAAAATCTCCTGTGGAAGCGAACATTCGCTGTGATTAATTTAGGCACAAGCGCTGGCGCAGGTCAATCCATCAGGATAAAAAAATGAAAGACGGCGCCGCCTTTCACTGCGGCGGTAAAACGGCGGCGCTACGAGGGGCAACGGGCCGATAACGCCGAGGAAAAGCCAAGCCTCGGCGTTATCGGCATCCGGTTCAGGCCGGCTCTTCTTCGATATTCAGCTTCCAGCCGGCGACATCCTTCCAGTATTCCTGCTCCCGTTCCAGATCGAGCTGCACCAGAGTGTTCTGGGCGAAAAAGCCCGCGGGGAAAATCAGCGTCCAGTGGTTATCGTCGGTGAGCAGGCGCAGCGTGGCGGGCGTGGTGGTGGCCTGCCGCTGATTGTTCAGCAGGGTGGCCAGGCGCAATAGCTGAACCATGGGCAAATACTGCTTCTTTTTAAACAGGTACAGGCGCGGGAACTCTTCCAGCTTGATGGCCTTGCGATGCAGCCGCACGATCAGCGCCAGCAATAGCTGCTGTTCCTGATTGAAGCCGGGCAGGTTGGTATTTTGCAGAATATAGGCCGAATGGCGGTGCATGCCGCTGTGGTTTATGCCCAGCCCGACCTCATGCAGCATGGAAGCCCAGTTGAGGATCGCCTCAAGCTGCGGGTGGACCAGACCGGGGTTTTGCTGCGCCCATTGGGCGTACAGCGACTCGGTGGTTTCCCGCACCCGGCGCGCCTGTTCCCGATCGATATTGTAATGGCTGGCAAGGCTTTGCGCGGTGCGGATACGGATATCCTGATGGCGGAAACGGCCTTCCATTTCATACAGCACCCCTTCCCGTAGCGCGCCGTCGGACAGACGAAGCTCTTTGATCGCCAGTACGTCGAAAATGCCGCACAGAATAGCCAGCCCGGGCACCAGCACCGACTGCCGGTCTTCCGGCAGTCCCGGCAGACTCAGCGCCTTGAACGACTTAAAGCGCAGCACATGATCGCGCAGCATTTCCAGGCGTTCCGGCGTAATCAGGCCGTCTTTCTCGCCCATTTCCACCAGAATTTCATGGGCGGCCTTAATGGTGCCGGACGCCCCCAGCGCATATTGCCAGCCGTAGATACGGTATTCCCAGGCCAGCGTCTCCAGCTTCTGGGCCGCCGCCAGCCGGGCGCGCTTAAAATTGGCCGCGCTGATTTCGCCATTGGGGAAAAACTGCTGGGCAAAACTGACGCAGCCCATACGGCGGCTTTCCAACAGCATGGGCTCAAAGTCTTCGCCGATCACCAGTTCGGTGGAACCGCCGCCAATGTCGATCACCAGCTTGCGGCCCTTTTCCGGCTGGGTGTGCTCCACGCCCATGAAAATCAACCGCGCCTCTTCATGGCCGGAGATGATTTCAATCGGATAAGGAATGATTTCCGCCGCCCGGCGCAGAAATTCCTGGGCGTTGGTCGCCTGGCGCAACGCATGGGTGCCGACAATGGAGACATTCAGCGCCGAGAACCCCTGCAGCCGTTCGGCAAACAGCGCCAGGCAGCTTAAACCGCGCTCCATCGCCTCTTCGCTGAGCCGGTTTTGGCCGTCCAGTCCGTCGGCCAGATGAACGCGCTGTTTTAAACGGCTAAGCACCTGAAGCGCGCCGTTTACCACGCGGGCGATCACCATATGAAAGCTGTTGGACCCCAGATCGACGGCGGCGAACTCCTGGGGTTTTACGATATCGTCGTCTTTATTCATTAATGGCATTATTCAGGCTTATCCTCGGGTTGCTCAAGCGCCTTGATGTAATCATAAATGGCATTTTGCGCGCGTACTTTACGACGGTTGCCGCGCAATACATAGCGATTACTCAGCTCTTTATCAATCACACGGGCTTTCACCGTATCGCTGAACAGAATGTCCAGAATCTCCAGAATACGATTTTTCAAAATGGGATCGAGCACTTCGACGGCGACTTCAATACGGTAATCGATGTTACGCGTCATCCAGTCGGCGGAGGAGAGATAGACTTTCTTGTCTCCTCCATTATTAAACACATACACGCGGTCGTGTTCCAGATAGCGATCGACGATGCTGCTCGCCTGAATATTTTCGCTGATCCCCGGTAGGGCCGGGATCAGCGTGCACATACCACGAACCAGCAGATTGATTTTCACGCCGGCGGCGGAAGCCCGATACAGCCTTTCCACCAGTCCTTTATCCACCAGATTATTCACCTTAAGGGTAATGCCCGCGTCGATATTCGCCAGAGCATTGTCGATTTCCTTATCGATCAATTGATAAAGCTTGTCGCGCGAATTCTGGGGAGAAACCAGCAGATGCTCAAAGGAGACGGGGCGATAGGGGTTTTCGATAAAATTAAATACCCGGCGCACTTCATTGGTGATGCGTTCGTCGGCGGTAATCAGCGAGTAGTCGGTGTAGAGCCGGGCGGTTTTTTCGTTGAAGTTGCCGGTGCCGATATGGGCGTAACGCACGATGTTGTCCCCTTCACGGCGGGAGATCAAAAACAGTTTGGCATGAATTTTCAGCCCCGGCACCGAGAAGATCACGTGAACGCCGGCCTCGGTCAGCCGTTTGGCCCAGTGGATATTGGCCTCTTCATCGAAACGCGCCTGTAGCTCCACCACCACGGTGACTTTCTTGCCGTTGTGCGCGGCGTGGATCATCGAGGTGATGATGCGCGAATCTTTCGCCACCCGGTAAATATTGATTTTGATGGCCAGCACGCTGGGGTCGAACGAGGCCTGGCGCAGCAGCTCCAGCACATGCTCGAAGGTGTGGTACGGATAATAAAGCAGTACGTCGCGTTCGCGAATGGCGTCGAAGCCGTTGCGGAAGTGGCCGAACCACTCGTGGCGCAGGCGCGGCAGCGCTTTGTTGACCAGCGCGGCGCGGCCGACGTTGGGGAACGAAATAAAGTCTTTAAAATTGTGGTAACGGCCGCCGGGGATCACCGAGTCATAAGAGGAGATCCCCAGCTTCTCCTGTAGTATGGCGACCATCGCATCCGGCATATCGCGCTGATAAACAAAGCGTACCGGTTCCGCCGTCAGCCGCTGCTTGAGGCTGGAGGACATCAGTTCCAGCAGGCTGGACTCCATTTCGGTGACCAGATCGTACTCCGCATCACGCGTCATTTTCATCGAATAGGCGTTGAGCGCGTCGTAATCGAAAAAACCCTTGAAAATGTCGTTCAGGCAGTAGCGCAGAATGTTATCAATCAGAATCATGGTTTTGCGGCGGCGGGGCGCTTCCGCCGGCAGGTTGACGAAGCGGGGAACCTTGTCCGAGGGAATTTCCAGCAGCGCATAATTGATGCGATCGCCGCGGATGATTTCCACCGCCAGATAGGTGTAGTCATCTTTCAGGAACTGCACCAGATTGGTGTCGTGCAGGATCAATATTGGGGTAATATGCTGGCGTAAATGCTGCCTGAAATACTCCCGCAGCCAATCCTGCTGATTCGGGGAGACCTGGCGCTCATTAACCAGGAAAATCTGGTTGCGTGCCATTTCAAGCAATAACTCATTGTAAAGATTGTCAAAAATTTGATCGGTTTTCAGCACTCGCGCCTGAATCTTGCCTAAAAGGTGGCGTAAATTGCCGTCTAAACCCTGCTCTTCATTAATCAGGATGCGTCTTTTCAGATCGGCGAAACGGACTTTATAAAACTCATCGAGATTGCTGGAGTAAATGCCAAGAAAACGCATGCGCTCAATCAAGGGGTTGCTTTTATCTGCCGCTTCCTGAAGTACCCGTTCATTAAAGGATAACCAACTTAACTCTTTTTCAATATAGAGTTTGTCCTGACTCATTGTCACTCCGGTAAACTAGTATGCTGAAGGTCTATCCAATATCCATCAACATTATGGCGCGTTCATGACGTGAAAATCCAATCCGCGGACGGTGTTGCTGCTGATTTTCTTCTATCTGCTGTATGTGGTGACATGCAACATGCAGCAAGCGGCGCGCGGAAGATTATATTACCGGGCGTTTCGGTTGAGGCGCGCGCGTTATCCCCTCGTTTTTATGTGATTGATCAAGATAATGGATACTGCTCGCTAATTGTCCGTGCCGGAAGAAAAATTGATGATAAAATGCGCGCACTAATGGTACGTATAAACGGCGGGAAAAATGAGATTTAGCACCATGAATGAAGGCGAAATTATTACCGCGCTTTGCCGGAGAATAAAAGGTGCTCGAATCCAGCAGCGCTTATCTCAGGTTGATCTCGCCGAACGTGCGGGGTTAGGTATTGCAACTATTAAACGCGCCGAGATGGGCGAGTCGATCACGCTCAGCAGCCTGTTGTCCATTTTGCGTGGACTTAATCGTTTGCATCAGTTGGACGGCGTGTTATTTGATGCCGAGGTCGAATCATTTAACGACCAGGTGCGGGGCGAGAAAAAACATACCCCGCTGCGTATTCGAAAGAAAGCGTCCGCTTTCCCTGAAAAAGTCGTTTCCCGACGCCAGGATGTTAAAAAAGCGTCTGTCAGTTCGGTCGACTGGTATGTCTCCGCCGCCGAAAATAATGTTATCTGGTCATGGCCGGAGAATGAAAAGAAATAGTCGGTTTAATAAGAGCGCGCGCGCCAGTTTATTTATTTGATATATAAATGAAATCGGTTAATGGCTCGCTGCTTATTAACCGATTTCCGCATTAAAAATAAACGATTATTCTGGCAAAAGCGTTATGCGGGATTGCTTGGGGAATTAACCGATCGTATTCGGCCATTAACGGGTTTACTCACAGATTACGACTTTAATGGCTAATCCGCCTCGTGATGTTTCGCGATATTTGGCGTTCATATCTTTACCGGTTTCAAACATGGTTTCGATGACCTTATCCAGCGACACCCGCGGTTCGCTGGCGCGGCGCAGTGCCATGCGTGCGGCGTTAATCGCCTTAACGGAGGCGATGGCGTTACGTTCAATGCAGGGAACCTGAACCTGACCGGCAACCGGATCGCAGGTCAGCCCCAGATTGTGTTCCATACCAATTTCCGCCGCGATACAAACCTGCACCGGATTGGCGCCGAGTAATTCGGCCAGGCCCGCCGCCGCCATGGAACAGGCTACGCCGACTTCCCCCTGGCAGCCGACTTCGGCGCCGGAAATGGAGGCATTCATTTTATACAGCAGGCCAATAGCCCCGGAGGCTAAAAAGTAGCGTAAATAGGATTCGGGGGTAACAGGCTGAATGTAGTGATTATAATAGGCCAGTACGGCAGGAATAATACCGCAGGCGCCGTTGGTCGGCGCGGTGACCACCCGTCCGCCCGCCGCGTTTTCTTCTGCGACGGCCATCGCAAACATATTGACCCAGTCCATCGCATCCATGGGGTCGCTGGAGAAGCGATCGTTAATCAATAACAGACGGTGCAGCGCGGATGCGCGGCGCGGCACTCTCAGCGGTCCGGGCAATACCCCTTCGGTATTCATACCGCGATGAATGCCGTTTTGCATGACTTGCCAGACTTCGGCGAAATAGCATTCGATGGCCTCGCGACCATGCATGGCGATTTCATTTTTCATGACGATCGCCGACAGGGAAAGGCAATTGTCCCGGCAATGCTGTAATAGTTTTTGGGCGGAAAAAAACGGATAAGGGGCATTTTCCTCCGCCACGGCGGTTTTACCGAAATTCTCCTGATCGACAATAAAGCCGCCGCCAATGGAATAATAGGTTTTACCGTAAACCTGTTCCTGATGATGGTAGGCGCGGATCGTCATGCCGTTTTCATGCAGCGGCAGGTTTTCCGCTTGAAAACGGATGGCGGTTTCCAGCGGGAAACCGACTTCGTATTGACCGTTCAGCAGCGGTAACCGGTGAGTTTCTTTTATCTTCTGGATAAACAGCGGAATACCGTCAATGTCAACGCTATCCGGCAGGTTGCCGGCCAGCCCCATAATAATGGCGATATCCGTATGGTGACCTTTTCCCGTCAGCGACAGGGAACCATATACCTCAACAACGATCCGTGTTACCGATGAAATAAGCGCTTTTTCGACCAAATCATCGGTGAACATTTTGCCAGCCTTCATCGGACCCACGGTGTGCGAACTGGAAGGGCCGATACCGATTTTAAAAATTTCAAATACGCTGACCATAACGATTTCCTTTAAAAAACGCCGGTAGTCGAAATAACCTACCGGCGTGGAAAGAGGCGAATCAGGAGTGGGAATAATCGTACCGCTGGCGATTAACCAAACAGGCTGTAAACGATGGCGGAGATAGCGATCAGCCCCATAACGGTGACGAACAGGTTGCTGATATGGCCGCTGTATTTTTTCATCGCCGGGACTTTCTGAATGGCGTACATCGGCATAAGGAACAGCAGGCAGGCGATAATCGGGCCGCCCAGCGTTTCGATCATCCCCAGAATGCTGGGGTTCAGCGTGGCGACTAGCCAGGTCGTCGCCAGCATAAACAACGCGGTGATACGGTTCAGTTTGCCGCTGGAGATGGTTTTCCCCTTACTGCGCAGCGACTTCACAATCATGCCGTTGAAACCTTCGCCGGCTCCCAGATAGTGGCCGAGGAACGATTTGGAGATGGCGATGGTGGCGATAACCGGCGCCAGGTAGCCCATCAGCGGGTTATTAAAGTGGTTGGCCAGATAGGACAGAATGGAGATGTTCTGTTCTTTGGCTTCCATCAGTTCGGCCGGAGACAGGCTCAACACGCAGCTGAACACGAAGAACATCACGGTGATTACCATCATGATATGGCTGTAAGACAGAATGCGGGCGCATTTCCTCTCGGCTTGATCGCCATACTCTTTACGCTTGGCGACCGCAAAGGAGGAGATGATCGGTGAATGGTTGAATGAGAAAACCATTACCGGGATCGCCAGCCATAACGTCGCCAGCAAACCGTTGCCGGTTACGTTATTCGCCAGGGAAACATTCTCGAAAACAGAGGTATTCCAGTGCGGTATTAAATACAGAGCCAGCAACATTAAAACGGCGACAAAAGGATAAACCAGAATACTCATTGCCTTAACAATCATGGTTTCGCCAAAGCGGACAATAAACATTAATCCCAGGATCAATATTAATGACAGCAGCGCTCTTGGAGGAGAAGGCAAATGCACCTGGTGAGTTATAAAACTGTCAACCGTATTGGTAATCGCCACGCTGTAAACCAGCAGAATGGGATAAATGGCGAAAAAATACAGCAAGGTGATTAATTTTCCAGCGCCGACGCCGAAATGTTCTTCAACAACTTCTGTAATATCTTCACCACCTTTTTTACCGGATAATACAAATCGACACAAAGCGCGGTGGGAATAATAGGTCATCGGAAAAGCGATAATAGCCATAATAATTAACGGGATCAGGCCGCCGATACCGGCATTTATCGGCAGAAATAACACGCCGGCGCCAATGGCCGTACCGTACAGGCCAAGCATCCAGACCGTATCGCTTTTACGCCAGCCTGAAGCCTGTTCTAATATCTGGCCGCTATCTTGAATTGTGCTCATACATTTTCTCCTAAGTGAACACAGTGTAAAAATACCGTACCGGCAAGTTGCCGTTACAAGGATAATTGTTAATAAGACATATAAAATCCATGTCGATGGGTAATTCTTTTTGTGGCTGCATTCTATATTTGACGAGGCGGTAAATAATATTGAGGTGATCACATAAATGAATTTAAGTGATTTATTTTAATAAATATTAAAGGGAATTAAAATATCAATAGTGATACTTTATTTTTTGTTTTTTTTAACGGTTCTTTCTTGATGCGCTAATTTATTTATAATAGATAAAAAATAAGCAAAAATAAAAATTGTTAAAAGCATGGGTAGTGGAAATAATAAACGTAATTTCAGCGATATCACGTTTTCTCTTTTAGCGAACAGCCAGGCATCGCGCGGCGTATGCCTGGCGGGGAATCAGAGCGGCAGTTTTTCCTGCGCCCAGCGCAAAGCGCTGTGGTATTCATCCGTCAGCATGGCGGACAGTGATTGCAGGCTTTGCCGCAGTTGAGCGGTATCCTGGGCGGGCAAATTCAGATGACCGACTTTCCGCCCCGGGCGCACCTCTTTTTCATACCAGTGCAAATGAACCAGCGGCAGCGATAGCCAGTCGGTATTGACGTCGGTGCCAATCAGATTGACCATCACCGAGGCATCGCTAACCACCGGCGCCGGCATCGGCAGATCCAGAATCGCCCGCAGGTGCAGTTCAAACTGGCTGATAGAGGCGCCGTTTTGCGTCCAGTGGCCGCTGTTGTGTACGCGCGGCGCGAGTTCATTAATCAGCAGACGATCGCCGACAATAAAACATTCCATCGCCATCACGCCAACGTAACCCAGTTCGTCCATGATGGCGGAGAGCATCCGTTCCGCCTGTTGCTGCAACTGCGGCGCCGGCCGGGGCAGGGCGACGCTGGCGCGCAGAATGCCGTCCTGATGCAGATTATGCGTCAGCGGATAAAAAACGCACTCCCCGCGCGCGTTGCGCGCGCCGACCAGCGACACCTCACCGGAAAAATTGATGCCCCGTTCAACGATGCATGCGCCATAGCAGTCCGCCGGTAACCCGTGCTGCTCGCCGGTCCGCAGGCGCCACTGCCCGCGGCCGTCGTAACCGCCGACGCGGCGTTTGACGATGGCGAGCTCGCCAAGCCGGTTAAAAACCTGCGGCCACTCTTCCTTGGCGGCAAGCAGTTGCCAGGGGGCGGTGGCCAGATTCAGCTCGTCCAGCAGCTGTTTTTGCGTCAGCCTGTCGGCCAGACGTGGGAAAATATCACGGTTGACGAAGGCGGTATGCGCCGCCAGCTCACGCGTAAGCGCCGTTTCAGGCCAGCGCTCGATTTCAGCGGTAATGACGCTGTTGTGGAAAGGCACCGATTCCGGCTCCGCATCCAGCCCAACCGGGTAAACCGCGATCCCCAGCGGCTCGCCGGCCTGGCGCAGCATTCTTCCCAACTGACCATCGCCTAATACGCAGACCGGTTTCATGCTTCCTCCCGCGGATCGGGGTGGGATAACACTTCATCGGTCTGGCTCTGCCGCCAGTCAGCCAGGCGCGTGGCGATTGCGCCGTCATGTAACGCCAGAATCTGCGCCGCCAGCAGCGCGGCATTGGCCGCTCCCGCTTTGCCGATGGCCAGGGTGCCGACCGGCACGCCGCGCGGCATCTGTACGATGGAGTAAAGGCTGTCGATACCGCTCAGCGCGGCGCTCTGCACCGGCACGCCCAATACCGGCACCAGCGTTTTAGCCGCCAGCATGCCCGGCAGGTGGGCCGCGCCGCCCGCGCCGGCGATAATCACCTCAAAACCGTTGCGTGCGGCCTGCTCGGCGAAGCTGAACAGCTTATCCGGCGTTCGATGGGCGGAGACAATTTCCACATGAAAAGGAATAGCCAGCGTAGTGAGAATTTCCGAGGCAAATTGCATGGTGGCCCAGTCACTCTTTGAACCCATGACGATGGCGATTTTAGCCGGGGCAACGTTGGATGACATGCCTGTAAAGCTCCTGTGATGTTACATGGTGGTGGTGCGGCATCCGCCAGATAGTGGGTGCGCTGGCGTTGAGGGCGTAGAGCATATCACGACTGCAAAGTGAGGAAAACGGTTGCGTACCCCCGAAAAACAGCGGCGGCGGCAAGTCGCGGGGGTAAAAAGGGATCAGAAAGGGAAAAAAATCAGTTCGATATCATGCTCCGTCACTTTAATCATCGATCCTTCGTTATGCCAGGCGCCCAGCACCGCGCGCTGCGCGCTGAAATGACCGGCGACGATCTGATGAACGGCCGGACGATGGGTGTGGCCGTGGATCATGGCGTTGACCTGATAGTGTTGCAGCCGGGCGATAACCTGTTGCGGATTGACATCCATAATCTGCTGCGATTTATGCCGGTTGGCATGCTGACTGGCCGAGCGCATTTTTTCCGCGATGCGCAGGCGCAGGCGTAAAGGCAACAGCAGGAAAAGACGCTGGATCAGCGGATTATGCACCCGGCGGCGAAATTTCTGATAGGCGCGGTCGTCGGTGCACAGCGTGTCGCCGTGCAAAATAAGTATCCGCCGGCCGTACAGATCCAGCACATTTTCCGCCGGCAGTAGCGTTAAGCCGCTGCGCCTGGCGAAGCGCCTGCCGAGCAGAAAGTCCCGGTTGCCGTGCACGAAATAACAGGGAACGCCTTGTTGATGTAATGTCCTCAAGGCGTCGGCGACCGTCGCGTGCAGCGGCTGCGGATCGTCATCGCCGATCCAGGCGTCAAACAGATCGCCCAGAATATAAAGCGCATCCGCATTTACCGCTTCATGGCGTAAAAAACGCAGAAAACCGGCGGTGATCGCCGGTTGATAAATGTTTAAATGCAGATCGGCAATAAATAGTGTCGCCATGCTGCGGCAGTTACTCGCTGACGGTAACGCCGGTGATCACCACGTCTTCCTTGGGAACGTCCTGGTGCATACCGCTGTGGCCGGTTGCCACGCCTTTGATTTTATCCACCACGTCCAAACCTTCAGCCACTTCGGCGAATACGCAGTAGCCCCAGCCGTCCGCACGCTCTGAACGGAAGTTCAGAAAGTCGTTGTCGACCACGTTGATAAAGAACTGCGCGGTGGCGGAGTGCGGATCGTTGGTGCGCGCCATCGCCAGCGTGCCGCGGGTGTTTTTCAAGCCGTTGTTGGCTTCGTTTTTAATCGCGGCCTGGGTTTCCTTCTGTTGCATGCCGGGAGCGAAACCGCCGCCCTGGATCATAAACCCATTGATAACACGGTGAAAAATGGTGTTGTCGTAAAAACCGCTGCGGCAGTAATTCAGAAAGTTTTCCACGGTAACCGGCGCTTTGTCGGCGAAAGTATTAATGACGATATCGCCGTGGTTGGTATGAAACGTGATCATAGTAATGAGCCCTACATAGCCTTGGTAATGAACAACGACGCTCACAACATGCGGTGAACAATCAAGAGCGCTCTTATAACATAACTGGCTTGCCGAGTCAGTACAGGCTGGCGCATAACCTGGGGGGAGCGCGGTCATTCAGCGCCGAATATTGCGATTGTACAAATAAACTGATTAAACATAATATATTTAGTTAGTTTATTTGAATGAGGTTTTTATTGCGCCAGATCGCTGTTTTTCATAATTTGCTTGTTGTTTTGTTGTCGCCCGGATTAGTCTGAGAGCGACTCTTATTACCTTTAATTAACATTAATAACACTAATATAGACAGGTGAATTATGCTGAACAGTATTAGTCGAGTATTGGATAAACCTGATTTCGGGAAGTTATTATTGCGTGTGTCGTTCAGTACCCTGATGCTGTTTCACGGCTGGCACAAGGTCCATAGCGGTATTGGCGGCGTGCGAAGAATGCTGGTGGAAGCGGGTATTCCAACATTCGTCGGTTATGGCGTCTATGTTGGCGAAGTCATTATCCCGATTCTGTTGATTCTGGGCATCTTCACCCGTCCCGCCGCGTTGATTTTTTCCTTCACCATGCTTGCCGCCGCGTTGCTGGCAAATCCGAACGATCTATTCGTACTGACTAAAACCGGCGCGTGGATCGCGGAACCGGCGGCGGTATTCTTCTTTGCCGGACTGGCTATCGCTTTCCTCGGCAGCGGCAGATATTCGGTGATGTCCAATCCGCGCTGGCGCTGATGGCATTTGCGCCAGCGCCACGGTAGTCTGGTCTCCGGCTCGGATAATTCCGGGCTTTTTTGCGGCGCGCCATCCCTGGCCGCCGCCCTTACGGGCCGTCGCCGGGGGCGACGTCAAAAAACTCTTCCGGCGTTTTTTTGGCGCCATCCTTAGCGGTTATCCGTTTATTCCTCTGCGTCAGTCTTGCAATAGCGCAGGGTTCAGGTTTCAATACGCCGTCAGGGTTGTAAAGCCCTTGGCAAAATGATGTTACTCACGCTTACAGCGAACGATGATCCACCTATCCTGCGAATACCATGGAATGCCTGATGCTAAAGATTTTTAATACGCTGAGTCGCCAAAAAGAGGAATTCAAACCTATCCACGCAGGTCAAGTCGGGATGTATGTATGCGGGATCACCGTTTATGACCTGTGTCATATTGGCCACGGGCGTACTTTCGTGGCGTTTGATGTGGTGGCGCGGTATTTACGGTATTTGGGATATTCGCTGAAATACGTGCGCAACGTTACCGACATTGACGATAAAATTATCAAACGGGCGGCGGAAAATGGTGAAACCTGCGATCAACTCACCACCCGGATGATCGCTGAAATGCATGCCGACTTTGATGCATTGAATATTTTACGTCCGGATGAAGAGCCGCGCGCCACCCATCATATCGCCGAAATCATCGAACTGGTTAAAGCGCTGATTGCCCGACGCCACGCCTATGTGGCAAGCAACGGCGACGTGATGTTTTCCGTCGCCACCGCCCGCGGCTACGGCGCGCTCTCCCGTCAGGATCTGGATCAGCTACAGGCCGGCGCGCGGGTAGAGATTACGGAAGTTAAACATAACCCGATGGACTTCGTGTTGTGGAAAAAGTCCAAACCCGGCGAGCCGCACTGGTCTTCGCCGTGGGGAGAAGGGCGCCCCGGCTGGCATATCGAATGTTCGGCGATGAACTGCAAACAGCTGGGCAAACATTTTGATATCCACGGCGGCGGTTCGGATCTGATGTTCCCGCATCATGAAAACGAAATCGCCCAATCCACCAGCGCGCACGACGGCCCGTATGTGAACTATTGGATGCATTCCGGCATGGTGATGGTCGATCGGGAGAAAATGTCGAAATCGCTCAACAACTTCTTTACCGTGCGCGACGTGCTGGCCTATTACGATCCTGAGACCGTGCGTTATTTCCTGATGTCGGGCCACTACCGCAGCCAACTGAACTACAGCGAAGAAAACCTGAAACAGGCGCGTTCCGCGCTGGAGCGGCTGTACACCGCGCTGCGCGGTACGGACAGCAGCGTGGAGGCGCAGGGCGGAGAGATCTTTGAAGCCCGTTTCCGTGAGGCGATGGACGATGATTTCAATACCCCGGAAGCCTATTCCGTGTTGTTCGATATGGCGCGGGATATTAACCGCCTGAAGACGGAAGACCCGCACGAGGCCAATCAGCTGGCGTCGGCGCTGCGTAAGCTGGCGAAAGTGCTCGGCCTGCTGGAGCAGGACCCGGAAGTATTCCTGCAAAGCGGCGCGCAGACCGATGACGCCGAAGTCAGGGAGATCGAAGGGCTGATTAAGCAGCGTAAGGACGCCCGTCAGGCCAAAGACTGGGCGCTGGCGGACCAGGCGCGCGACCGGCTGAATGAGATGGGCATTATTCTGGAAGACGGGCCGCAGGGAACCATCTGGCGCCGTAAGTAATTCGTTGCCGCTTTAGCAAAATAGTATCCCCCGGCTATGCCGGGGGATACTTACTTATGCGGGGATCCTAGGCGCTGACTTCCACCGTGGCGCCGTCAAACCGCACTTGCTGACCGGCAACGATTTTGCAGCGCTTGCGCGTCTCCGTTTGCCCGTCGACGGTGACCTCTCCCGCGGCAATCGCCACTTTGGCCGCGGCGCCGCTTTCACTCCAGCCCAGCAGTTTCAGTAAATCGCACAGTTCAACGTGCGGGTGATCGTCGAGATGAAAAATTTCCATAATTTCCTGATTTATATGCGTTAAGTATGTATTACCGCGCGGCGTTATCGTGATACTCCTCGCAGGCCTGCAAGGTGTTCTGAATCAAGGTCGCGACCGTCATCGGCCCGACGCCCCCCGGCACAGGGCTGATATATGACGCTTTTTCCCGGGCGCCGTCGTAGTCGACGTCGCCGACCACCCTGCCGCTTTCCAGACGGTTGATGCCGACGTCCAGCACTATGGCGCCGGGTTTGATCCATTCGCCGGGAATAAAACCGGGTTTACCCACGGCGACCACCAGCAGATCGGCGTTTTCAATATGGTGGCGCAGGTTCTTGGTGAAACGGTGAGTCACCGTGGTGGTGCAGCCGGCCAGCAGCAGTTCCAGACTCATCGGACGGCCGACGATATTGGAGGCGCCGACGACGACGGCATTCAGGCCGAAGGTGTCGATATTGTAGCGCTCCAGCAGCGTGATAATCCCACGCGGCGTACAGGCCCGCAGCAGCGGCGCGCGCTGGCAAAGACGCCCGACGTTATACGGATGGAAACCGTCAACATCCTTATCGGGCGCGATGCGCTCGATAACCTTGGTATTATCAATGCCTTCCGGCAGAGGAAGCTGAACCAGAATACCGTCAATGGTGTTATCCGCGTTAAGCTGGTCGATTAATGCCAGCAATGCGGATTCCGTCGTCGTGGACGGTAAGTCATAAGAACGTGAGATAAAGCCGACTTCTTCGCAGACCTTGCGTTTGCTGGCGACATAAATCTGTGACGCCGGGTGCTCTCCAACCAGGATAACCGCCAGACCTGGCGCTCGTTTACCCGCGGCCAGACGCTGTTTTACCTGCGCAGCGACTTCGTCTTTAACCTGCTGCGCAATCGTTTTACCATCAATAATCTTTGCTGCCATCTGAGATGAGATCCATCAATTTTAAATGCGGGGGAAGTGGCGCTATTTTGTCAGAAGCCGCGCGCGCTGTCAGGCATTGTGTAAAGATAATCATAACAATGGCGGCAACCCTGGGCCGCCGCCATGGCGCCATCTACCTTGTCAGCACCAGTTTTTGACTCTGTTGATGCCAGCGCCAGCCGCGTTGACCGCCGTCAATCCGTACGCCTCCAAGCCAGCGTTCAGCCGGATAACAGTTCATCCAGTCCAGACGATTGTCCAGCAATGCCCGCCCAACCTCGGTAAGACTCAGGACGCCCGAGGCCGCATCCAGCGACAGCGCGGGTTCCGGCGCCAGCCTCAGTCCGTCGATAATGTCGTCCAGCATGATATCTCCCAGCCAGGGCAAGGGATCGTGGTGCTCCGTCAGGGTGTGAAAAAGCTGCTTTGGAGTGTGGGGACGTTCCGCCAGACAGCGCAGCGCCAGTTGTTCGGTCAGGCCCAGTCCATTCTTTACGCTGGGAAACTCCTGGCAATGGCGCAGCAGCGCCTGCGGCATAAAGGGAAGGTCGGCGGCAACCGCTGTCGCCAGCGACAGCAACGTCGAGGGATTATCCGAACGCAACCCTTCCCATACCTGACGCCCCAGACGGCATTGCCGCGGGGTAACGGGCTGACGTGCCTGCCACAGTAGCAGCAAAGCTTCGGTCGGCAACTGGCCAAGGCCGAGAAAACGGCGGCTGCCGGGATAGCGATCGACGGTGACCATTTCCAGCAACGGAGCTGGGTGAGCGTCGAAATGCGCCAGGCAGCGCGCCAGAATCAGCTGATCGTAGCTGTCATGTTCAAACCATAGTACGACGCGCCGATAATTTTCGCCGGCGGATAACAGCGTGCGTTCCTCCTGTTCACGCTGTTGCTGAAGCTGTTGCCGGCTGATGCCGATACGCGAGGTATAGTGGCTGGCAATAAACGCTACCCGTTGCGGCAGCCAGTCGTCGCCGGTAAGCACCGGCCCCTGACAAAAAGGATCGCTATAGGCCAGATAGTCGCCCCGGAATCCGGCCTGCCGCAGCGGCTGCTGAATGTCTGAGCCACAGCGGATATGTAAGGTGGAAAGCGCGTGATCCGGCGCACTGCTCTGGGCGTCGATCACCGTTCTGGCGTGCGCCATCGCTTCTACATGCGCTTTCAATCTGGGCCAGCTTGGCAACCCTAATTCCTGGGCGATGATCCACTGCGCGTCGCTCAGACGGCCGAACTGTTCCGCCAATTGCGCTGGCGTCAAACTGGGGCGGTATCGGAGAAAGCGGGCAATTGCCTCGGGATGAGATTGCCTGATGGCATCGCGCAGCGCTTTGGCGCGTTTACGCTGTTGCTCAAGATTAATGCGAAAGGGTGAGGATAATACGGAAGATTGGGATGACGTCACGGTTGCGCCCCTTTTCCAAGGTCCGAGTCCGCCAGTCAGACAGAAAAGGGAAAGCCGTATGGCATACCGATTCATCGATCATGGGCGTAGCCCTTTCCGCGGACAAGGTGGCGCTGATCGCACCTGCGGCAGGTTAGCAAAGCATAACATAATTTTCAATGGCCATGTGTTGCGCCAGGGGCGGTAATCGTTTTCCGTTGCAGTTGGTAAAATCGCGCCTGTCCGCTATTCCGGCCAATATTTATATCGCTAGTTTATATTAATCATGCTAATTATTTTTATCTTGTCTTATTGGCGGATCAGTCGATCGGAATGGTGGGTTTATGTCCAAATATATTGCGGAATATTAACTTATTTATTGTTATATATAAATATACATAAACCCATCTGCTCTGTCCGCTAGCGTCTAGTACCCTTTTTATTCATCCTATCATTTTTAAAATTACGACTATACTTCAAATGATTTAATGTTTTTACGATGTTTTACAATATGCCAGCAGCTTAAAACTGGCGGCTTAACAGGAGCTTGAGTATGAGCGTTACGAATGAACTGCATGTGGCAAAAAAAATATCATGGGGGAGCATTATTGGCGGCGTCATCACCGTGTTAGCCGTCTCGTTATTACTCTCTACGCTTGGCACTAGCCTGGGTTTTTCGATTGTTGATCCGCTGTCCGACGATCCGGTTGACGGCGTCGGGAGTACGGTATTGGTTTGGTCCGCCGTCTCCATCATCATCAGTCTGGCGGGGGGAGCATTTATTGCCGGTCGACTGGCGGCGACGGATGGTTTGATTCACGGTTTCCTTGTCTGGGCGACGGCGCTTATCGTTGCCGCTATTCTAGGCAGCGCACTGCTGGGCGGCGCGGTGAAAGCCACCGGCAGCGCGTTGGGGTCGGTGGGCTCGTTAACCGGTAACGTTATCTCCGGCGCCGGTTCCGCCGTAGGCGGCGGTTTGCAGGGGATTGCCGATATCGGCGGACAGGCGTTTGATAATCTGAATCTGGACACCGAACTGCAACCTGAAGAGGTGACCGACGAAGTGGCCGCGGCCTTACGCAAAAGCAATATCGCCTCATTGCAGCCGGACTTTATGCAAACGCAGTTGCAGGGCGCCAAAAAGGAAATCGGCGAAGCGGTAAAAGCGCTGGCCATCAACCCGAATAACAGCGATGCCATTATTCAGACGCTGACCGACAAGTTGAAAAAACGCGGCGAAGCGTTAACGCAAGACGTCGATCGCGACAGCTTGACCAGGGCGCTGTCTGAAAACACCTCATTGTCGCAGGAAGAAGTGGATCAAACCGTTGATAACCTGATTGCCGCCAAGCAGAAAACTGCGCAGTTGGTCGAGCAGCGCCTGAATGACGTTGAAGCCGGTATCGAGCAGGCAAAACAGCGATATGCCGAACTGAAACAGGCTGCTCGTGAAGAGGCCGCCGCCGCCGCTTCCGCCGTGGCTCATGCCGCGTTGTGGTCTTTCTTTGCCTTGCTGATTGGCGCGATCGTCAGTGCGCTGGCGGGACTGTGGGGCGTTAAAACCTGCAACAGACACTTTGGGCGTTAACCTTGTCGGTCGGCTAAAAAAGCCGGCGGGGCGTCGCAACGCCATCAGTTAAGCATGTGAGATATCCTCACCACGGGGCAGATTTGGCAAATGAAGCCACGCCCCGTGTTTCCCCCTCACAGGACTTGAATACGCCATAGCGCGATTCGGTATTTTATAAACAAACTAATCTACTATTACACCCGCCAGCCTGGATATTGACGAACATGGCTTTCACGCCGTCGGTTGCTGCGCGTCTGGCTTTGTTGATTTTTTATCGTATTTTCAATGATCCTCTCATTTACGCAGTGCATTTTTTAAGCAATTGTGATGAGGGGTTTGTATTATTATGAATAAATACTACGCAAACCACGTAGCTAAAGGAGGAGAAGGGGCAAGCACGATGTTTACTTCAGGAGACCGATAAATGAACCGGAGGTAAAGAAAATGGACATAGAAACCCGGATGATTGAGTTGATTGTTCAGTCTGGAGAAGCACGTTCCTGCGCGATGGAGGCTTTACGCTCTTCCCGCAAAAGGGAGTGGGAGCAGGTGGATCAGCTATTGAAGATGGCTGCAACGGCCGTTCGTAAAGCGCAGTCTATCCAGACGGAATTTATTAGCGGCAATGGGAATAAGGAAAAAATCAGTCTCGACCTGATCATCGTCCATGCTCAGGATCACCTGATGAACGCGATATTGTGCCGTGAACTGACTGAAGAAATTATTGCGCTTAGAAAAGAGTTATACGCCCCATAGATCCATAGATTAGCAAGGCGGCATGCGAGCGAATCCCCAGACGCTTGCTACTTAGAACCTTCCCTGGAGCAAGCCATCGACAAACGGCGTGCCAGCGCAGTTATGCGTTCTGCCTGTCGGCGAAACACTCCCCTCTGATTTTCACCCATAAATTTAAAGTATGGTCACCTCGTCACAAAATAAATCGCTGCAAAATCGCTGTTGAAACAACCTTTGAACCATTTATGCGGCGATTGATGGAACATCGAAGCTAAAAGCAGCAATGGCGTAGTGATTTTGTTGAGATCGCCGCATTTACCCGTCTTTATCCACCATATTGACAGCGTATTCTTCTCATGGTCTGTTTGAACCAATTAAGAATTGGGATGAACCAATGAATAAAACCATAGAAATAAAAACGGCAGAAAACGCCAATTACGCACTGGAACGATTACGGGATCTTTTGAGTGAAAGCGTCATTGAACCAAACGGCAAACTGCCTACGGAACGGGCGCTTTCGCAGCGTTGGGGCGTCGGTCGGCGGGAAGTCCGGCGCGCGCTGGAAGTGGTTGAGGCCGAGGGACTTATCTGGCGTAAACAGGGCGCCGGAACCTTTCTCGGACCAAAACCCGACAACTGGAGCAGCCACGCCGCCAATCTCGTCGAGGGAACCAATTTTATGGAGATTATGGAGGTCAGGCTGCGCATCGAGCCGCAGTTGGCGCAACTGGCGGCGCTGCGCGCCAAGCCGAAAGATATCGAACGCATGCGGGCGCTGAGCGAAAAAATTCACCAACGCACCGACGCCGACTGGCGCGAACTCTGGGACGGCGCGTTGCACCGCCTGATTGCGCAAAGCGCCGGCAACCAGCTTTTTCTGTCGCTGTTCGACGTGGTTAACCGCGTGCGGCAAGATCCGGCCTGGCAGGCGATACGCGAGCGGGCGCGCCGGCAAAGCTCCTCGATGGCTGAATCGCGCGTCCATCACAACGAAATCATAGAGGCCATCGCCGCACGTGACCCGCAAAGGGCCGGCGAGGCGATGCGCCGACATCTGCTCAGTCTGCAGGAACGGCTGATCCGTCAGACGTCGCTGGGCTACTTCACGCCGGCGACGGCGGGAGAGGTGGCCGACTGAGATTTTAGGCCGGCCGGCGATTCGGCCGGCGACAACCGACCAGAGGAATGACGACATGAACCGACTTACCAGACAGACCGGGCTTTTGCTGGCCGGGACGTTGATGGCCGCTACGGCGTTTGCAGCGGAATTGCGCATTGGTTTACAGGATGATGCCGACGTGCTGGATCCCGCGCAGTCCCGAACATTCGTGGGTCGTATCGTTTACACCAGTCTGTGCGACAAGCTGGTGGATGTGGACAATACCCTGTCGATCATTCCTCAGTTGGCGACCCAATGGGAGTGGGGCGATAACGGCGCCACGCTGACCATGGATCTGCGTCAGGGCGTGGTGTTCCACGACGGCACGCCGTTCAACGCCGAGGCGGCCGTCTATAATATCGACCGTTATATGACGATGCCGGAATCGCGCCGCAAGAGCGAGCTGGCCTCCGTCGCCAAAGTGGAGGCCACCGGCGCATACCAGATCAAGTTTACGCTGAAAAGCCCGGACGCCAGCCTGCTGGCCCAGCTATCCGACCGCGCCGGCATGATGATCTCCCCCGCCGCCGGCAAGAAGCTGGGGGCCAATTTCGGCTCTAACCCGGTGTGCTCCGGCGCCTTTAAATTTGTTCAGCGCGTTCAGCAGGATCGCATCGTGCTGGAAAAATTCGCCGACTACTGGAATGCCGACAATATCTTTATCGATAAGGTCACTTTCCTGCCGATCCCGGATACCACGGTTCGTCTGGCCAACCTGCAATCCGGCGAGCTCGACCTGATAGAACGCATCTCGGCGTCCGATGTCGATGCCGTCAAAAAAGACCCGAACCTGGTCTATGGCAAAATCGTCGGGCCGGGCTACATGGCCATGTACGTCAATATCGGCAATGGCGCGCGGGCCGATAACCCGTTCGGCAAGGATAAGCGCCTGCGCCAGGCCTTCTCGCTCTCCATCGACCGTGAGGCGATCAACCAGGTGGTATTTGAAGGCACCGCGCTGGCCGGCAACCAGCCGTGGCCGTCGACCAGCCCGTGGTACAACAAAGCGATACCGGTTCCGGCGCGCGACGTCGCGAAAGCCAGGGCGCTGCTGAAAGAGGCCGGTTTTGAGAAGTACGACATCGAGCTTCAGCACGCCAACAACACCACGCAGACCCAGATGATGCAGGTGATTCAGTCAATGGCGGCCGAAGCCGGCTTTAACGTCCGCCTGAAAGCGACCGAATTCGCTACCCTGCTCGCCGAGCAAACGGCGGGAAATTATGTGCTGTCGCGCTCCGACTGGTCCGGGCGTCCCGATCCGGACGGCAATATTCATCAGTTTGTGACCTGTAAAGGCGGCATCAACGACACCAAATATTGCAACCCGCAGGTCGACGCGCTGCTTAACGACGCCCGCGCCTCGACGGACAACGCGGTGCGCAAAGCCAAATACGATGCCGCGACCAAAATTCTGGATGACGATCTGCCGCTGATCTACCTCGGCCATCAGGCTTATCTCTATGCCTACGCCAAAAAAAATCGCCGGCTTCGAGCCGTCGGCCGACGGCATGATCCGCCTGACCGGGGTCAAGAAAGGCGACTAGCGCCGTTTCGTCCACACGCCGGGAGCGCCCGACGCGTCTCCCGGGGTATCCGGTTAAGCCTTGCCTGAATGAGGAGTCGCTGGCATGCACATCTACATCGGTAAACGGCTGCTGGTAGCGATACCGACGCTGTTAATTATCTCTATTTTCGTTTTTTCACTGCAAAAGCTGCTGCCGGGCGATCCGATACTGGCGATGGCGGGAGAAGAGCGCGATCCGGCCGTTATTGAACTCTTGCGCGACAAGTACCGGATGAACGATCCCGTGGTTTATCAATATTTCTACTGGCTTGGCGACGTGGTTCAGGGGGATTTCGGCGTATCGCTGCGTACCAATCAGCCGGTGCTGGAGCTGATTGGCGAAAAACTGCCGGTCACCCTCCAGCTGGCGCTGATGTCGATGTTTTTCGCGCTGATTATCGGCGTGCCGATCGGCATTCTGGCGGCGGTAAAACAAAACACGGCGATTGATTACCTCGCCAACATCGTTGCGCTCTCCGGCCTCTCCATTCCCAACTTTTGGCTCGGCATCATGCTGATCCTGCTGATTTCCGTCCATCTGGGCTGGCTGCCGGCATCGGGCTATGAGTCGATATTCGTTGATCCGGCGCGTTCGCTGAAAACCACCGTCATGCCCGCTTTCGTGCTCGGCACGGCGCTGGCGGCGACGCTGATGCGCCATACCCGCTCGGCAATGCTTTCGGTGATGAAGTCGGACTATATCCGCACGGCGCGCGCCAAAGGACTTTCCAACCGCGAGGTGGTGCTCAGCCACTCTTTGCGCAATGCGCTGTCGCCGATCGTCACGCTGACCGCGCTGCTGTTTGGCGAGCTGCTGGCCGGCGCGGTGCTGACCGAACAGATCTTCACCATTCCCGGTTTCGGCAAGCTGATTGTCGATGCGGTGTTCAACCGCGACTACGCGGTGGTGCAGGGCGTGGTGCTTTGCACCGCCGTGGGCTTTATTTTCATGAATCTGCTGGCCGATGTCATCGCCGTGCTGCTTAACCCGCGGATGAGGAGCGCGCTATGAGCCTTTCCGAAACACAGCTGGCCGCGCCGCAGGCCGTAGCGGGCAATCGCGCCTGGAAAAAAATGAAGCGCAATCGCAGTTCGATCGCCGGGCTGATTATCATCGTCTTTTTCACCCTGCTGGCCGTTCTGGCGCCCGTGTTGCCGCTGGCCGATCCCTTTGCCACCAGTTGGAGCGCCATCCGCCAGGCGCCCTCCGCGGCGCACTGGCTCGGCACCGACGATATCGGCCGCGACGTGCTTTCCCGCATGGTGTGGGGCGCGCAGGCGTCGCTGATGGCCGGCGTTATCTCCGTTGCCATCGCCGTGCTGACCGGGGTGCCGTTCGGCCTGATTTCCGGCTATTTCGGTGGCTGGGTCGATCAGGTGATTTCGCGCATTACCGAGGCGTTTCTCGCCATGCCTTTTCTGATTATGGCGATAGCGCTGGCGGCGTTTCTCGGTCCGAGTCTCACCAACGCGATGATCGCCATCGGCCTCTCCGCCATGCCGATTTTCGTGCGGTTGACGCGTTCGCAGGTGCTGGCGGTGAAAAACGAGGACTATATCGAAGGCGCCCGTTCCATCGGTCTCGGTCACGGCGATATTCTGCTGCGCTATATCCTGCCGAACATTCTGCCGCCAATCATCGTCCAGTCGACGCTGACGGTGGCCACCGCCATCATCGCGGAAGCCAGTCTCTCCTTTCTCGGTCTGGGCCAACAGGCGCCGGCGCCCAGCTGGGGCTCCATGCTTAACGTCGCCAAGAACTTTCTGACGCAGGCGCCGTGGATGGCCTGGTGGCCGGGCGCGGCGATTTTCCTGGTGGTTATCGGTTTCAATCTGCTGGGCGATGGTCTGCGCGATGCGCTCGATCCGCGCGAAAATTAACATAAGGATATCATGATGAACGCTTTCACCACCCGCCCTGAAATTCTCGGCACATTCGGCGTCGTAACCTCCACCCACTGGATGGCCTCGGCCGTCGGCATGAGCATACTGGAAAAAGGCGGCAACGCGTTTGACGCCGCCGTGGCGACCGGTTTTGCCTTGCAGGTGTTCGAACCCCACCTGAATGGCCCCGGCGGCGATATGCCCGCCATTATCTATTCGCGCAAGAAAGATAAGGTGGAAGTCATCTGCGCGCAGGGCGCCGCGCCGGCCGGCGCGACCATCGAGCACTATCGCGCCGAAGGGCTGGATTTGATCCCCGGCGACGGCCTGCTCGCCACCGTGATCCCCGGCGCGTTTGACGGCTGGATGCTGATGCTGCGCGATTACGGCACCATGAGCGTGCGCGAAGTATTGGAACCGGCGATCCACTATCTGGAGAACGGCCATCCGCTGCTGCCGCGCGTCGCCGCGACCATCAACGATCTGGGCGAATTTTTCCGCCGGGAGTGGCCGACCTCCTATGAAACCTGGCTGCCGGGCGGCGTCGCGCCCGCGGCGCTGTCAAACTTCAAAAATCCGGCGCTGGCCGCTACCTGGAAACGTATTATCCGCGCAGCCGAAGCCAGACCCGGCCGCGAGGCGGGCATTGACGCCGCGCGGGATGCCTTTTACCGCGGCTTTGTCGCCGAGGCGATCGGCGAGTACCTGAAAACGGCGGAGGTGATGGACGCCAGCGGCACGCGCCACAAAGCCGTGCTGACCGCCGAGGATCTGGCGAACTGGCGCGCCACCGTCGAGGAGCCGGTCACCTATGACTATCACGGCTGGACTATCGCCAAGACCGGGCCGTGGGGGCAAGGACCGGTGCTGCTGCAAGCATTGGCGCTGCTCAAGGGCTTCGATATCGGCGCGATGGATCCGGGCGGGGTGGATTTCGTCCACACCGTGGTGGAGGCGATGAAACTGGCCTACGCCGATCGCGAAGTCTATTACGGCGATCCCGCCTTTTCGCCGGTGCCGCTCGCCACATTGCTTTCGGAGGATTATAACCGGGAACGCCGCCGACTGATTGGCGCGCAGGCGTCGCTGGAATTGCGCCCCGGCCGCTTACCCGGTTTTGAAGCGCAGCACGATCTCACCATGACGATGCTGGACGCCATGAGCGGCAGCGGCGCGGTCTACGAGCCGACCATGTCGCACCTCAGCGAAAAACGCGGCGACACGGTTCATATTGACGTTATCGACCGCGAGGGCAATATGGTTTCGGTCACGCCGTCCGGCGGCTGGCTGCAATCCTCCCCGATCATTCCGGGGCTTGGCTTCTGCCTCAACTCCCGCGCCCAGATGTTCTGGCTGAAACCCGGCCTGCCGACTTCGCTGGCGCCCGGAAAACGTCCGCGCACCACGTTGACGCCGTCGCTGGCGCTGTATCAGGGCAAGCCGACGCTGTCATTCGGCACGCCCGGCGGCGATCAGCAGGACCAGTGGCAGCTGTCGTTCTTTCTGCGCTACGCGCATTTCGGCATCAACCTGCAACAGGCCATCGATCTGCCGCTGTTCCATACCGCGCATTTTCCCGGTTCATTCTATCCGCGTACCCGCCAGCCGGGCAATGTGATGATCGAAAGCAGTATTGGCGAAGCCACGCTGGCGGCGCTGAAGGCGCGCGGCCATGACATTTCCACCGCCGCCCCCTGGACCATCGGGCGTTTGACCGCCGCGCGCCGCGATGCCGACGGCCTGCTGCACGCGGCCGCCACGCCGCGCCTGATGCAGGCATACGCGATTGGCCGCTGATGGATTAGCCGACACAGGACGCCTATCGGACCAGCGGGTTTCCGCCGGTTCGATGCGCCGCCGACAGACGCCTGATAGTGAGGAAAAAGATGACCAGCAATGAGATAAAGCCAGCGCCGGAAACCGTGCTTGCGGTTCGCAATCTCACCGCCGCTTTCCGGGTGGACGGAGAATGGAAATCGGTTGTGCGCGATATTTCCTTCGAGGTAAAGGCCGGCGAGACGGTGGCCGTGGTCGGCGAAAGCGGGTCCGGCAAAAGCGTCACCTCGCTTGCCATTATGCGCCTGCTCGATCCTCGCTCAAGCCGCATTGCAGGCCAGATTATCCTCAACGGCAGAGATATCCTCTCCTTGTCGGAAAAGGAGATGCGCGCCGTGCGCGGCAACGAGGCGTCGATGATCTTTCAGGAGCCGATGACGTCGCTAAACCCGGTTTTCACCATCGGCAGGCAGATTTCAGAGGTACTGCGGCGCCATAAAGGCATGGGCAAAAGCGAAGCGCGGGCGGAAACCATCCGGCTGCTGGAAAAGGTGCGAATCCCCAACGCGCAGAGCCGTTTCGACGAGTACCCCCATCAGTTCTCCGGCGGCATGCGCCAGCGCGTTATGATCGCCATGGCGCTGGCCTCACGGCCCAAACTGCTGATTGCCGATGAGCCGACCACCGCGCTGGATGTGACGATTCAGGGCCAGATACTGGATCTTATCAAACAGTTGCAGCAAGAGGAGGGCATGGCCGTGCTGTTTATCACTCATGATATGGGCGTGGTGGCGGAAATCGCCGACCGCACCATCGTGATGTTTCGCGGCGATCGGGTGGAGAGCGGCGCAACCGGCGATATCTTTCATCATGGGAAACACCCTTACACCCGGGCGTTGCTGGCCGCGGTTCCCAAACTGGGTTCCATGACGGGGCGGGCATGGCCGCTGCGCTTCCCGCATATCGATATGGCAAGCGGAGCCATCACCGCCGCCAGAGATGTGCCGGATACGGTGGCCGGCGGCCAGACGCCGGTGCTATCGGTAAAGAACCTGGTAACGCGCTTTGATGTTCGCGCCGGTCTGCTGGGCCGCACCAGCGGCGCGGTACACGCGGTGGAGAACATCTCGTTCGATCTGTTTCAGGGAGAAACGCTGTCGCTGGTGGGCGAGTCTGGCTGCGGAAAATCCACCACAGGGCGTTCAATCACCCGGCTAATCGAACCGCGCAGCGGTGAAGTCACGCTTGATGGTTACGACGTGCTGAATCTCGATATGATCGGCCTGCGCGCCATGCGCCGCAGTGTGCAGATGATTTTCCAGGATCCGTTCTCCAGCCTCAATCCCCGCATGACGATAGGCGCCGCCGTCGCCGAACCGATAATCAAGCACCGGCTGGCGGCCCACGGCGAGGCGCGGCGACGGGCCGCCGACCTGCTGGAACGGGTGGGATTATCGCCGGCGATGATGGACCGTTATCCCCACGAGTTTTCCGGCGGCCAGCGCCAGCGCGTGGCGATTGCCCGCGCGCTGGCGCTCAAACCGAAGGTTATCATCGCCGATGAGAGCGTTTCCGCGCTCGATGTGTCGATTAAAGCGCAGATATGCAACCTGCTGCTCGATCTGCAAGAGCAGTTCAAGATTGCGTTTCTGTTCATTTCCCATGATATGGCGGTGGTGGAGCGCGTCAGTCACCGGGTGGCGGTGATGTGCCTGGGGGAAATCGTCGAGATCGGCCCGCGCGCGGCGATTTTCGCCAACCCGCGCCATCCCTATACCCAAAAGCTGATTGCCGCCGTACCGGTTCCGGATCCCTCGCGGCGCGGTTTTCGCCGCAACGCCGCCATCGATGAATTGCGCAGTCCCGTACGGTCGCTCGGTTATATTCATCCGCAACGGACTTATACCGAGGTCGGCCCCGGACACCTGGTGATGGAGAATTTCGCCTCTGGATGAAAACGAATTTTGCTCCATGTGTCTGGTATGCAGTCAGCGCTAATGGCGTTGATAACGGCATCTGATTGCGCTCAGGATTTGCCGATAAAAATGTGATACAGATCACTAAAAAGGGCGCTTGAAATTTTTTCCGCCGTCACCATGTTGTCTGGTAGACAAGCGATGCTTGCCTTATAGGTTGAACTTTTGAATGTCTGGTAACGTATATTCAGGAGGTTAATTATGGCGCTAAGAACCTTGTCGTTATTCCCTGACGTCTCCAATACGCTTTTTTCCGATCGCTTTAACCGCATTGACCGGCTATTCAGTCAGCTAACCGGGGATGCGCCTTTATCAACAACGCCGTCATATGATATCCGCCGTCTGGATGACAGCCGCTATGGCATCACGCTGAGCGTTCCCGGCTGGAAAGAAGACGAGCTGGATATAAAAACGGCGGGCGGACAGCTGATCGTTTCGGGTAAACGCGAAGAGGAAAATAATGCTGAAGAGGAAAACTGGCTGCATCGGGGGATTAGGCGTACGGATTTCAGCATCAGCTATTCCTTGCCTGAGCATGTGAAAGTGCAAGGGGCGGCTCTGGAAAACGGTCTGCTGACCATTGAGCTCTACCAGGAAATTCCGGAAAGCGAAAAACCGCAAAAGATCGCCATAGACAATCGCAGCAAGGCCATTGAACATCAGGCTTAATGGCCCGCTGACATCACATCGCGACAGGGCGCCTTTGCCGCGTCCTGTCGTTTTTTTTCAGTGGCTGAAAATCTTGCCGTCTAATCCGCCGTCATCCATTCATCGGCATCGTTAAACATCTCTTCGACCAGACGGTTCAGGATGGCTTTATCCGATTTGCTGGCGTCGGTATTAATCCCGTTCGCCTGCATGGCTTTCGCCGTGACCGCCGCGTCGGGGAATACGCGCCGCACGCGCTTTTCCAGCTCGCTCTCAATCAGGGCGTGGGCATTATTCAGCCCGGCAACATTGCGTTTATCGTATACAAGTTCAACAAACATGAAATACCTCATTATCAACTGTTTGGATATACAGTAATGGGGCGAGGCGGTTTTGAAAAGAGGATCGAGACAAAATAATCGCGACGCTATTTCCTGGCGCATTTTTTATCGTACCAATTGCATTACCGGCAGGCTTATTTATACTGTATAAAAAAACAGTATAGGTGTGTCATGTTATTGATAAGTGCGATTGAGAATCCTGACGAACTGAGTTTGCCATTGTTTAATGACCTCATCCCCGCGGGTTTTCCAAGCCCGGCGCAGGATTATGTCGAACAGCGTATTGACTTAAACAAGGTATGCGTGCGCCATCCCAGCGCGACATATTTTCTGCGTGTGAGCGGGGAGTCGATGGTCGAGGGACATATCAGCGATGGCGACCTGCTGGTCGTTGACAGCTCGCTTGAGGCCAGACATGGGGATATCGTGATTGCGGCGGTGGACGGCGAATTCACCGTGAAGCGGTTACAAACCGCGCCGCGCCTAGCGCTGATGCCGATGAACCCCGCCTATCGGCCCATTTATATCCACTCGGCTGATAGCCTGGATATCTTTGGGGTGGTCACCTACGTCATACATGCGACACGTTAATGTACGCGCTGGTTGATGTGAATGCGTTTTATGCGAGTTGCGAGACGATCTTCCGCCCCGACTTGCGCGGCCGGCCGGTCGTTGTGCTCAGCAACAACGATGGCTGCGTGATCGCCCGATCGGCGGAGGCCAAAAAACTGGGCATCAAAATGGCGATGCCTTTTTTCCATATCCGCGACCTGGTCAAGCGTTATGGCGTCGCTGTTTTTTCTTCAAATTATGCGCTCTATGCGGATATGTCCTGCCGCGTGATGACCATCCTGGAAGAGATGGCCCCCGCGGTTGAGGTGTACAGTATTGATGAGGCATTTTTAGATTTAACGGGGGTCGGCAACTGTGTGGATTTGACGCAGTTCGGCCACCACGTACGGGAGCGTGTTTTGCGGGAGGCTCATTTGATCGTCGGGATTGGGATCGCGCCGACGAAAACCCTGGCGAAACTGGCGAATTTCGCCGCCAAACAGTGGAGTAAAACGGATGGGGTGGTCGACCTCTCAAACGTCGATCGCCAGCGGAAACTTTTAAGCCTGATCCCCGTCGAGGAAGTCTGGGGCGTGGGGCGCCGTCTGTCGCGTAAACTGAGAAGCTCGGGCATAGACAGCGCATTGCAACTCTCCCAGTGCAGTTCGTCATATATTCGCAAATCTTTCAATGTGGTATTGGAACGCACCGTTCGCGAACTGCGCGGGGAGTCCTGCCTGGACGTTGAGGCGCTGGCGGCGCAAAAACAGCAGATCATCAGTTCCCGCTCATTCAGCTCGCGGGTCACTCACTATGATGATATGAGGCAGGCGGTTTGTTTATATGCCGAGAGAGCGGCTGAGAAACTACGGCGGGAGCGACAATATTGCAAACAGGTTTCCGTATTTATCCGAACCAGCCCGCATGCCGGGAACGAGACGTTCTATAGCAACCAGTCAATGGGCGTATTATCGATACCTTCCAACGACACGCGCGATATTGTCCGAGTGGCCGTTGAATCTTTGCAGCGAATATGGCAACCGAATTGCCGCTATATAAAAGCGGGAGTGATGCTCAACGATTTCTACAGCCGTGGAATCGCGCAGCTCAACCTGTTTGATAGCCATCAACCTCATCCGCACAGTGAAGCATTAATGTCGGCGATTGATAAAATAAACCATAGCGGTAACGGAAAGATCTGGTTCGCCGGGCAGGGCGTTTGCCAGTCGTGGGCAATGAAAAGAGAAATGCTCTCCCCGGCATACACCACCCGGCTATCTGATATCCCTACGGTAAAAATGTGATTATGTAAAGGGTGTGTGACGCCTGATCACTTCCTGTCGAGTCCAACTCAAAACCTGGAATTTTTGCTGATATTTCATGCCAATAGCTTCCATATTCGGTAGTATGAACACACCCTTTGTCGCATCGCCGTGCAGGGTAAAATGTAGTCATGGAAGCAACGGGTGTGGCCGTACGAGATATGGTACGTATATATTTTGAAATAGGAGTGTTTCAATTGAGAAGATTTGTGGGGTTGGCTGGGGTTTTATTATTAATGGGGTGTTCTACCCTCACGATGGTAAATGATTATAATAAGGATTTGACGGATTATACTGGCGACAAAAAAATAGGTGTTGCATTTAATATTCAAGACAACCAGGCCAGGGTTTATCCAGAGACCAAAAGCTGCATTGATTTATACTCAAAAAATAACGGTTTTGTTCCTGTCGGTTTTATTGATAATAATGCCTGGTCTGACGGGAAAAAGATTGGTATCCCCGAAGTGGATGGAATGAGTAAAAGAAGACAAGAATTCTGGGTTAATGCCAGTGATAACCTGGCGGTAAGGGTTCTTTATACCGGAAAAACCGGTGCAACGAATATCTTTTCGCCTAAAGTAGCCGTAGCGGAAAGCATCATCGTTTTTAAACCTGAAGCCGGTGCATTCTATTACGTAACTGTTGATTTTGAGCATCAGGATCCTAAAACGGGTAAGTATTTAAGGATTTATAAGATTGTTGATAATGGCGACGGGAAAAAAGACCTTAAACATGTCGAGATGCTGAATATCCATAATTGCCCGGGCCAACAACCCTGGTATACAAAGATGGGTGCCGTTATTTAACATTAATTGCTTACCATTGTAACCAATAGCTTTTATGTATCCCGGTATTTTTACCGGGATGCTGAAAATGGATAGTTTTTTATATTCCGCATTGATACTGTCTCTCAGCAAGTTACGAACGCCTTCGACTCATCTATTTACCCAGTTTCCTACTCGTAGTCCCGGTACTCGCTCAAACTCACGGCGGACATTATTGGTTACCAGTATCAGTGCGGATGAGCGGATATCAAAACCATTTTCCAGCACTTCCTGACGGGCGGCAAAACCTTCAATCACCGTCTGGTTGATCCCGGCTACTCATGAAGTCAGACGTTACGCTTACTCTTTCAAACCAGCTTGTAGTGTCTTACGCTATAGCGTCGTCTCACTGTTATCAGATACGGAAGCCGATAATTATAGGGGCTTTAATCAGTGGCAGTCTGTCCTGGAAGCGCGTTTAAAGACTCATAATCAATTTCAGGATCATTCTCTTCAAGTAACTGAGTTAATGACAGAAGGCTATTAAATTCATTCAGAAGTATTTCTGCATCAGATTTAAGCGGATTATCAGCCGAATCAAGTGCGGCGTTGATGGCTTTTTTAACGTTCTCAATCATTTCGTTTACACCACCGTTTTTGCCGATGGTCAGTAATAAGGCTCCAAGGAGTAACGACTGCGCCTCTACTCGGGCTGCAAGAAGCTTGGCTTCCGCATCCATTTTAGAAATCTTGGTGACCATACTAATAATTACGTTTCTCATAATACCCCCTTTTTTTTGCCAGCTTAACCTGTTAGTAAAATCAGGGCGAGATTTCTTTGATGAAAACACAATTTACATCCCTAATCCTGAGTGCAGGTCACGCCGGCCTCTGATAGACCCCTCCAAACTCAAGCCACACAGTCCTGGTACAGCCTCAAAAATTACAGGTATAATCCCACAAATTATTCAACTGGTTTAGAAACGAAGATGACAAAACTCACTTTACAAGAGCAGTTGCTAAAAGCTGGATTAGTGACCAGCAAAAAAATGGCCAAAGTACAAAGAACGGCTAAAAAATCACGAGTTCAGGCTCGTGAGGCAAGAGCGGCTGTGGAAGAAAACAAAAAAGCACAACTTGAGCGTGATAAACAGCTAAGCGAACAGCAAAAACAAGCTGCTTTATCTAAGGAGTGTAAAGCTCAGGTGAAGCAGCTCATTGAAATGAACAGAATCGACATTTCAAAAGGCGATATAGGTTTTAACTTCACAGATAATAAGTTAATTAAAAAAATAGTTGTGGATAAGCTTACTCAAGCTCAGCTGATTAGTGGTCGTCTCGCCATTGCTCGTTTGGTTGTTGATAACAGTGGAGAGAGTGAATACGCTATTATCCCCGCGAGCGTAGCCGATAAAATTGCGCAGCGAGATGCGAACAGTATTGTATTAAATAGTGCGCTTAGTCAGGAAGAGCAAGATGAAGAAGATCCGTATGCCGATTTTAAAGTGCCCGATGATTTGATGTGGTAATTAACGTTTTGCATGGATGGCGTTGAAGCCATGTACTATTCATCGGTAAGCGCCATATGCTGCCTTCCGTTGCTGGTATAAGTGTTCATTGAACGGGCTTGTACCATCAGATGGACCAACAAAGATTGCTTGATGTACATTGATGTTGATAGAGTTCAGTGGAGTGAAAATTGCCGAATCAAGGCTAATTGACTGAATTTCAGGCATAAAAAAGACGTAGGCTGACGTCTGTTTACTTCGAAATGGTACGCCCTACAGGATTCGAACCTGTGACCTACGGCTTAGAAGGCCGTTGCTCTATCCAACTGAGCTAAGGGCGCATTGCGAGAGGAGTATTACAATGCGTTGCAGTAATAGTGGGCTGGATTATACCCACCCGCCCCGGTGAGTCAACGGATTGGCGTTTGATTTCCGCCATACGGCGAATCCCTGTACAACCCCGGGGGGATATCTTCCTCTCTAACGCTGTTTTTGTACCGCGGCGAGCTTTATCATGCCAGGTGATGAAAGTATGGCTATTTCATCCTTATCTGCTGTGCCTGTTCGGTAATTCTTTGTATGTTTATACGTAGGCATGTTCGGCGGAACCTGCTGTTGCTACACTGCATCATTGATGAACGATAATTTAACCTGTCTGACGCGTGCGGTTGTTTTAAAATCCGTCACTTCTGTCGAATCTGGGAACCTTGCGATTTATGCGTACTTTGTTATCTGCGTTATTGCGTATTTTTCTGTTGGCAATGTTGATATCGCCCGTCGGGTATGTGGCGGCGGCAGATCCGGCTCCTCGGCCATCACCAGATGAAACTCCGGTGAGAATAAATGTTGATGCCGAACTGGTGAAGCTGCAAAAGCAACTGGACGACATTAAGCAGCAGGTTTCTGGCGCCAACAGCGATAGTAAATTCGGTGCCTTGAACGATACCACGCAGCTACTGGTCGGCAGCGCCGACGATCTGTCCGCTACCGTCGCGCCGCTTCGCGAGCAGTTACAGGCGCAGTTGGATGTGTTGGGGCCTGCGCCTGAGCCGGGTTCTTCCATCAACGAAACCAATGAAGTCACCCGCAAGCGCAACAGTCTGAACGCGCAAAAGGCGAAGGTGGATGCGCAGATTGAGCAAATTCAGGCGTTTCGCGCCAGTGCGGCGAATCTTTCGGCACAGATTGTTACGCTGCGGCGTAATGCGTTGAAAACCCAGCTGGCATTGAATTCCGGCAGTATTTTGGGCGCGCGTTTCTGGTCCCCTCTGATAACGCCTCAGGCGGAAGATCAGAGTAAGCTGAGCGCTTTTCAGCAGCAGATAAGCGATGCGTTTATGGTTTCCTGGGAGCCAGATTGGCGTTATGGTTCCGCTTTTTATCTGTTGGTCGCGGCGGTGCTGGTTAGCGCGGGGCGCCGCTATATGGAGAAATACCTGACCTGGGCCGGGATTAATCTATTGCCGGAAGGGCGGTTGAGACGCAGTTTTCTGGCAACGGCCAGCGTTATCTCCACGGTGCTGACCATCGGCATCGCCGCAAATTTACTCGACTTCACCTTTACCCGTCATGGCGAGGCGTCTGAACGTGTTGCGGCATTTCTGGATGTGCTGACGCAATTGTCCGTCTTTTGTTCGATGATTGCGGGACTGGGGCGCGCATTTCTCTCGAATCATCGGCCTTCCTGGCGGTTGCCGGCGATCTCCAACCCGGTAGCCAAAGCCATGAAGCCTTTCCCGGTGGTCGCGGCTGTGTTTATTCTGGTGTTTGGCGTTATTGACCAGGTTACGGCCACCGTAGGGACATCGGTGTCGGCCACCATTATGGTGAATGGTTTATCCGCACTATTTCTGGCCCTTACCGTCGGCACCATCGCGCTGAAAAGCGATCAGGTCCGTCGCCAGATGGTGCATTCCGGCACACAACCGGAAGCGCGTTCTACGCTGGCCGGGTTGATTCACCTGGCTGTACTGGTGACTTCACTGTCTGTGCTTATTTCGCTGGTGATTGGTTATATTTCGCTGGCCAGGTTCCTGATGTATGAACTGGTGTGGATCGGCATGGTTTTTTCATGCCTCTATCTGTTCTCGACATTTATTACCGATATCTGCGAAAGCGTCTTTTCTCCCAACAATACCAGCGGGAGACGCATTAAAAACTCCCTCAATCTTGACGACCGGCATTTGGCGCAGGCAACGGCGCTGCTTTCCGCCAGCGGAAAGGTTTTTTTGATTATGATGGCCGCGGTCGCGTTACTGAACGGTACTTTCGGTACCACCACGCCGCTGTCTCTGGTGCAAAAGGCCGTCGAGCTATGGGGCGGCAAGGGGCTGGAGACGTTAAGCATTGTGCCCGCCCATTTGGTGAATGCGGTGCTTTTCCTGGTTATCGGGGTCTATGTCTTGCGCTCGTCAAAGCGCTGGCTGGAGGATGAATTTCTTCCCAAAACCATGATGGATCGCGGCATCCGGGCGTCTCTGGTGACGTTATTCAGCAATATCGGTTATATCCTCATTATTCTGCTGACGCTGGCGACGCTGGGTATTCAGTGGAATAAGCTGGCATGGATCGTCAGCGCGCTGTCGGTGGGTATCGGGTTCGGCCTGCAGGAGATCGTAAAAAACTTTATTTCCGGTTTGATTCTGCTGACCGAACGGCCGGTCAAGGTCGGCGATCTGGTGAATATCAGCGGCGTGGAAGGGGATATCCGGCGGATTAACGTCAGGGCGACGGAGATTCAGTTGGGCGACCGTTCGACGGTGATTGTTCCCAATTCCCAGTTTATTTCGCAGAACGTGCGCAACATTACCATGGGAAACGCCCTGGGCGTGGCGACCATGGCGCTGACGTTTCCATTGGATATCGATCCCGAGGAAGTCAGAGCCATTCTGCTGGACGCTTACACGGAACATGAATCGATTCTGGAGTCGCCCGCGCCATCGGTCTCATTCAGTCAGCTTACTCCGACCGGTATGGTGCTGAGCGTGACCGGGTATGTCAGCAGCCCGCGTCTGGTCGCCGGGGCGAAAAGCGATCTATTGTTTGAGATTATCAAACGACTGCGGTCAGCCAGCATTCCTTTGGCCGTGCCCCAACGAATGGTATTGGAAAACTCGGCGGTTGACATGTCGGATGGCAACGCCATGGGAGAGAAGCCCGTCTGATGCGGAGCGTATAACTTAAAAAGGGATTGCTGCACGGATGCAGAAATCCCTGTTGGTTATGTATGAGATTGTCAGCCATCTGGCTACGGATTACTCAACCTGTCGCTTCACCATCTCAATATAGATTTCCCGCAGGCGGCGGGTTACCGGGCCGGGTTTGCCGTCGCCAATGGTTTTGCCGTCAAGCCTGACCACCGGTAAAACGAAGGTCGTCGCCGAACTGATAAAAATTTCACTGGCGTGATAGGCCTCTTCCGGGGTGAAAAGCCGTTCTTCCAGTTTGATTTGAGCATCTGCAGCCAGTTTCAACAGCGACTGACGAGTAATACCGTGCAGAATGTCGTTACTTAACGGGCGTGTCACCACGGTTTTATCGTGCAGGACGATATAGCAGTTGCAAGAGCTGCCTTCGGTAATAAATCCGTTTTCCACCAAAAAGGCATCATCGGCATGCTGTGTATGGGCGTACTCTTTCGCCAGACAGGCGGCCAACAGGCCGACCGTTTTAATATCCCGGCGATGCCAGCGGATGTCAGGGCAGGTTACGGCATGCAGACCGGTATCCGCTTTCGGGTTTTCCAGAACGGTGCGCGCCTGAGTGAACAGCACCAGCGTCGGTTTTACGTCAGATGGCGGAAAATGGAAGTCGCGATCGCCGGCGTTGCCTCGACTTAACTGTAAATAGATCGCGCCTTCTTTTATGTCGTTTTTTTCGATCAGGGCGTAATGGATATCTTTCAGTTCGGCGGAGCTAACGGGCAGAGTAAGCGACAGCTCACGGCAGGAGCGTTGCAGACGAGCCAGATGACCGTCAAACTCGGCCAGTTTACCATTTACCACCGCGGTCACTTCATACACGGCATCGGCAAAAAGGAAACCGCGGTCGAATACCGACACTTTGGCCTCGCTTTCCTGCACATATTGCCCATCAACATAAACAAGACGTTGCATTACAACACTCCTTAATAGTCGTTCATGCAGCATAACGTATTTTAGCCCCACAGTGCCGCTTCTGACGGGGGTATTTTACTGCCGTCATAACCTAGGCCGTTGGTCCTGTCGCGCTGTAATAGCAAAGGACCGTCCAGATCGACCACCTGCGCACCCTGGGCCACTATAACTGCCGGCGCCATCGACAGCGAGGTGCTCACCATACAGCCGACCATGATCTGCAACCCTTGCTCCAGCGCGCCTGCGCGCAGGCGCAGCGCTTCGGTCAGGCCGCCGGTTTTGTCCAGCTTGATATTGATCATCTCATAGCACCCGGCGATCGCTTCCAGCGAGCGGCTGTCATGACAGGACTCATCGGCGCATATCGGGATCGGGTGCGGCAGTTCGGCCAGTATGCCGTCTTTCCCGGCGGGCAGCGGCTGTTCGATCATTGCAACGCCCAGGGCAGCCAGTTCCGGCACCAGTTTCAGGTAGAGCTCGGCATCCCAACCTTCATTGGCGTCGACGATCAGGCGCGCGGACGGCGCGCCGTTGCGCACCGCGGCCACTCTGGCCAAATCGTCTTTATCGGCCAGTTTCAGCTTGAGCAGCGGGCGGTTGGCGTTTTGCCGCGCGGCCTGTTGCATCTTCTCCGGCGTATCCAGCGACAGAGTGTATGCCGTTTCCAGTATGCCCGGCGCCGGCAGATTCAGGCGCTGCCAGATGCGCTGATTATGCTGTTTGCATTCCAGATCCCAGAAGGCGCAGTCGAGCGCATTACGCGCCGCGCCTGCCGGAAGTCTGGTTTGCAGCTGCTCGCGATCCAGACCGTGGCGAATATCGTCATGCAGCGCGGCGATCTGCGCCATCACGCTTTCAATGGATTCACCGTAGCGCGCATAAGGAACGCATTCTCCGTAGCCGTTGATGTCGCCGCAGCGCAGCGCAACCACCACCACCTCGGCCTGACTTTTACTGCCGCGCGAAATGGTAAAAGTTGTCTCTAGCGGCCAGCTTTCATGAAACAGTTCGAGTTCGATCATAGACTGGCCAATTGGTCGACGATGCGTCCTACGCCCTGGCGGAATGGATCCACCACAGGCAAGCCGAATTTTTTCTCCAGGTCGGCCATCAGCCGTAATGCGTCCGCTTCGCTGAGCGCCGCCGTATTGACGGATATGCCGACAAAATGTGCTTTAGGATTGGTGAGATGGGCGGCCGATAAATTCAAGGCCATACAATCGGCGAGATCGGGAATAGGGTAGTCGACGCCGCGCATGGTTTTACGGGTAGGTTCGTGACACAGCACCAGCGCATCCGGCTGCGCGCCATGAATAATCCCGATGGTTACGCCGGCAAAAGAGGGGTGAAACAGCGAACCCTGGCCTTCGATAACGTCCCAGTGATCTTCATCATTCGCCGGAGCGATGGTTTCAACGGCGCCGGCGATAAAGTCGGATACCACGGCATCGATACTGACGCCGGAACCGCTAATCAGAATTCCGGTTTGGCCGGTTGCCCGGAAAGTGGCTTTACCGCCGCGTGATAAAATTTCTTTTTCGATTGCCAGCGCGGTGTACATTTTGCCGCAGGAGCAGTCGGTGCCGACGGGCAGCAGGCGTTTACCGGCGCGTTTGCGTCCGCTGGCTACCGGGAAGGTTTGCGACGGGTGACGCACATCGAACAGGGAACGACCCAGTTTGGCGGCAAGTTCGCGCAGTTCCGCTACGTCGGCCAGGCGGTTATGCAGACCGGCGGCCAGGTCCATGCCGCTTTCCAGCGCCTGGCGCAACACGGCGATCCACTGTTCTGAAATAATTCCGCCGCGGTTGGCGACGCCGATGACCAACGTTTGCGCGCCTGCCGCACGGGCGGCGGCGATATCCATATCGGGCAGATCGCAGTCGGCGTGACAGCCATCCATACGATATTGGCCGACGCAATATTCCGGGTGCCATTGCTTAATCCCGATAGCAACCTTTGCTGCCAGCTGATCGTGAGCATCACCAAGGAATAATAAATAAGGTTTTCTGATATCCATTATTCATCCTCGTAAGTCCCAGAACGTAATTTATTAATAAAACGTTCGCGGAAAAGTTTTATTGGGCGGAAACAGGGTATTGCTGATTGATAATAACTGTGGGTGTATAATTGTCAATAACAACCATTATTAAGTGATAATGGCTGATTTTTTGCTTTTTTTATGAAATTAAATACAGATTTTTGCTTTTTTTGTGATATTAAATTTTGTCTTGAGGTTTTATTTTCCACTATTGTGGTTTTTTATAAAAAAAATGAAATCACCTCTCCGAGGGTATTATTTTATCTTATTGATTTTAATAATTTTTTATTTTTAGTATCATGTAATTTCAACGCACTGTTTTGGTGAGTTGACTTATAATGGGGCCCAAAAATAATGCATTACCATTTTTGGTTTTTTATTCGTTAATCAGAAATGGTTTTTGTATTATCAATATCAACAATGCTAATATTTTTACGGTTTGCCAGAAGAATAATTAATATGTCTGTCAGAAGGCTGTTTCTTAGCACAATATTTTTATTCCGGCATAAGAGAAAGTTTCGTCGGCAAGAACACCGCCATTTTCCCAGGTGGCGGCCAACGGATTAACGTCGGCCGGTATAGCCGTTACGCGGTTGGATCGCCCGGCGTCAACGAGCGCTGAACGGGGCGGGGCAGCTTCTGGCTGATATCGCAAAATGTGGCGGAGTTATCCGTATCTCCGCGCCGGAAAAAATTTATCGGGCGCCGCTCGACAGATTATCCGATCTGGGATAGCTTAATTACGGGCTCGCAAGTCGGGTCCCAGCGTCGCTCGGACGGTCCGGGCGCTCACGTTATTTCGAGGATATTATGGCTGATTTCCATTCTCCGCGCCGTTTTACGCGCATCGATCGTCTTCCCCCTTATGTGTTCAATATTACTTCCGAGTTGAAAATGGCTGCCCGCCGGCGCGGCGAAGACATTATCGATTTCAGCATGGGCAACCCCGACGGCCCGACGCCGCCGCATATCGTGGAAAAGCTATGCACGGTCGCTCAACGCGAGGATACCCACGGCTACTCAACGTCCAGAGGGATCCCGCGTCTGCGCCGGGCGATTTCGCGCTGGTATGCCGATCGCTATCAGGTGGTTATCGACCCCGAAAGCGAAGCCATCGTCACCATAGGTTCCAAAGAGGGGCTGGCGCATCTGATGCTGGCGACGCTGGATCACGGCGATACCGTGCTGGTGCCGAATCCAAGCTACCCGATTCATATCTATGGCGCGGTAATCGCCGGGGCGCAGGTTCGCTCGGTGCCGCTGGTCGAGGGCGTGGATTTTTTCAACGAGCTGGAACGGGCGATCCGCGAAAGTATCCCTACACCGAAGATGATGATCCTGGGTTTTCCGTCCAACCCGACGGCGCAGTGCGTCGAGCTGGATTTCTTCGAGCGGGTCGTCGCGCTGGCGAAACAGTACGGCGTGCTGGTGGTTCACGATCTGGCCTACGCCGATATCGTCTATGACGGCTGGAAAGCGCCGTCGATTATGCAGGTGCCCGGCGCCAAGGATATTGCGGTCGAGTTTTTCACCCTGTCGAAAAGCTACAATATGGCCGGCTGGCGCATCGGTTTTATGGTGGGAAATCCGGAACTGGTCAACGCGCTGGCGCGCATCAAGAGCTATCACGATTACGGCACCTTTACCCCGCTTCAGGTGGCGGCGATTGCGGCGCTGGAAGGCGAGCAGCGGTGCGTGCTGGATATCGCCGAGCAGTACCGCCAGCGGCGCAATGTGCTGGTGCGCGGCTTGCATGAAGCGGGCTGGATGGTGGACGAACCCAAAGCCTCGATGTATGTCTGGGCGAAGATTCCGCAGGCTTACGCGCATTTAGGTTCGCTGGAGTTCGCCAAGCGTCTGCTGTCCGATGCGAAGGTATGCGTATCGCCGGGGATCGGGTTCGGTGACTATGGCGATACGCATGTGCGTTTCGCGCTGATTGAAAATCAGGATCGTATCCGCCAGGCCGTGCGCGGCATCAAGGCGATGTTCCGCGCCGATGGCATATTGCCGCCGTCAAAATCCTCCGCAGGCAAGATTTCCGCCGCCTGAGTCGTCGCCCCGGTCTGTTTAACACCGGGGCGTAATTATCCCCATCGCGTTTTTTCTGTCCCGACCAACGCTTCTTTTCACGCTGATTGCGTAGCGCCGCGCACTTCCCATATTACACCGTCCAAATCGGTTGGCGTCCGCTAGCGGCTATGCCAGCATGCCGTTTACGTTATGTCTTGATTGGTTGCCGGAGCCGGACATGGAGTGGCTGACTGCGTTCGCGCAAGGATGGTATGGAGGGTGGCTGTGCCTATTGACATTCAGCGGGCTGGTGGTCGGCAGCTTCCTGAATGTGGTTATTTACCGTCTGCCAATCATGCTGGAACGTCGCTGGCAACGTGAGGCGCGGGTATATCTGGGGATGCCTGAGCCCGAGGAGGAGTCAGGTTTCAACCTGTTTTGGCCGCCTTCGCGCTGCCCGCACTGCCGGCGGCGGATTGCGCTGAAAGACAACATCCCGCTGTTCAGCTGGCTGTGGCTGCGTGGGCGATCGCGCTGTTGCCGGCGGCCGGTTTGCGGGCAATATCCGCTGGTGGAGTTGCTCGCCGCGCTGGGTTTCCTGACGGCGGGCATGCAATACCTGCCGGGAGAGGCGCTATGGGGGCGGTTGGTGCTGTGTTCCTTTCTGCTGGCGCTGGCGGCGATTGATGGCAAAACGCAGCTGCTGCCGGACAGCCTGACGTTGCCGCTCTTGTGGCTGGGACTGTTGTTTAATTTCTCCGCAACCTTTGTTTCGCTGGATGAGGCGGTCGTGGGGGCGGTTGCGGGCTACCTGTCTCTGTGGCTGCTGTATTGGGGAGTGAAGCTTCTCAGCGGCAAAGAGACGCTGGGCTACGGCGATTTTAAACTGCTGGCCGCGCTGGGCGGCTGGCTGGGATGGCGGGCGCTGCCCAATCTGCTGCTGATCGCCGCGCTGAGCGGGTTGATGATTACGCTGTTGTGGCGCGGGCTACGGCGGGAAAAGGCCGACCGGCCGCTGGCGTTTGGGCCCTGGCTGGCGCTGGGGGCGTTGGCTCACTTGTAGGTATAATGAAATTTAGCCCGGCGGTTTAAAACAGCGCAGAAATGTCGGACGGGAGAATAATGGCGGCCATAAAAATAGGCTGACGGCGTAACCCCGTCAGCCTGCTTAATTGTTTCTTTGGTTAGCTTCCTGCCCTGCGGATTAGTGTCTGTCGGGCAAATGGTCGATGGTTATTCCACCATCAGCATAAACGTACTCGCCCAGACAACCAGACAAAATGAGATACCCATAAAAAAATATTTCACCGATATATTCTCCAGCAGAAACCACGCCAGCAATGATCCCGATTGTGCGTTTTATTATGGAAGGAAAATGTTTACACCGGTTGCCGGTTCGCAGCAGGGAAACAGCTTCCCATTGTCATCACCGGAGCACGCTCCGATCATAACGGGATCGGCGCTAAATCTACGCCGAGTAGGGGGCATAATTCAAGAGGTCTCAGGCACTATATTTACCGAAATAGCATTAAAAAGCGTTGGGGTTTTATTCCCGGCATTTGGCGGTCTGCGGGCGATTTCGCCATCGCTTCGCAGGTAAATCGGGCAATGGCGGTTATCTCTGTTATTATTGCGGCAAAATCACGCGCCGTACGCTGTACTGGCGTCGCCTTTCGTCATGTTGCCTTTGGTAATAATAGAGTAATCACTGTGAGCACAACCTCTTTTTCCTCCCTCGCGCTGCCCGCCGGGCAGTTATCCAACCTTAATGAGCTGGGCTATAGCGCCATGACGCCGGTGCAGGCGGCGGCGTTGCCGGCCATCCTGAGCGGCGCCGATGTGCGCGCCAGGGCGAAAACCGGCAGCGGCAAAACGGCCGCCTTCGGCATCGGTTTGCTCAATCACATCGTGGTCGGGGAGTTTACTACCCAGGCGCTGGTGCTGTGTCCGACGCGGGAACTGGCGGATCAGGTGAGTAAGGAGCTGCGCCGTCTGGCGCGTTTTGCGCAGAATATCAAGATACTGACCCTGTGCGGCGGGCAGCCGATGGGACATCAGATCGACTCGCTGGTGCATGCTCCGCATATCGTGGTGGGAACGCCGGGACGTATTCAGGATCACCTACGCCGGCGTTCGCTATCGCTGGAGGCCCTGAAAGTGCTGGTGCTGGATGAGGCCGATCGGATGCTGGATATGGGGTTTACCGAAGCCATTGATGACGTGATTGGCTATGCGCCGTCCGACCGTCAGACGCTGCTGTTTTCCGCCACCTATCCGCCGGAGATTGAGCAAATCAGCGCGCGCGTGCAGCGCCGGCCGGTGAATTTTGAAGTCGCCGACGACGGGGATAAGCCCGCCATCGAACAGCGTTTTTATGAAACCGACAAAGAACGGCGCGTGCCGCTGCTGATTGCTCTGCTGAGCCACTACCAGCCCGCTTCCTGCGTGGTGTTCTGTAACACCAAGCGCGACTGTCAGAGCGTGTTCGACGCGCTGGATGCGCGCGGCATAAGCGTGCTGGCGCTGCACGGCGATCTGGAACAGCGCGATCGCGATCAGGTACTGGTGCGTTTTGCCAATCGCAGCTGCCGTGTGCTGGTGGCCACCGACGTCGCCGCCCGCGGTCTGGATATCAAGGATCTGCAACTGGTGGTGAATTTCGAGCTGGCTTTCGACCCCGAAGTGCACGTGCACCGCATAGGCAGAACCGGTCGCGCGGGGATGGAAGGGCTGGCCGTCAGCCTGTGTACTCCGCAGGAAATGAGCCGCGCCCATCTGATAGAGGATTATCTGGGGATACGCATTAACTGGACGCCGGCGGCGGAGATCGGTCGCGGCGCAGCGACCCCGCTGGAGCCGGAAATGGCGACGCTGTGCATCGACGGCGGTCGAAAAGCCAAAATCCGTCCGGGGGATATTCTCGGCGCTCTGACCGGAGAGGCAGGACTAACGGCGGCGGAGGTCGGTAAAATCGATATGTTCCCGCTCCACGCCTATGTCGCTATCCGCAATGCCAGCGCCAAACGGGCGCTGCAACGGTTGCAGCAGGGGAAAATCAAAGGAAAAAGCTGCAAGGTGCGGCTGCTGAAGTAAGCCGCGCAATCACCTGCGTCCGATATTGCCCTGTCATCTACGCAAAGCAGGGCAATTCCCATCTTGCCGACGGTTACTGCGCGGCGAATTCCGCGCTGGGTTGCAGGGTAAAGCCTTCCCCGGTGTTGCCGCTGATGCGTAAGAAGCGGGTTTCTCCGGCTTTCAGGAACGGCGTCTGACTGCCTGAGGTATCGCGCCAGACGCAGGCGTTATTATAATAGCCATCCTGCCCCAGACTGACCCTATGCTGCCCGACGGGTATCCTGAACTCGGCTTTCTCCGCCGAGGCGATGGAGCCGGCGAATTCATTATCGATCATCACGCCGATGCGGCAGGTGCCCGCCAGCCAGCCTTTATCCCGCACGACCACCAGCGTCGCATAAGGCGTGGTCGGGGTGTTCTGATACAGCATCAGGCGGCTGGGGGGAACGGACCGAACATCATTTAGCCTGGGCTGTGACGTACTGCAACTCACGGCCGCCAGCGATAACAGCAGGGGAAATAGATAGCGCATTAAGGGTAACCTGATGAAAAAGTGAAAAATCGAGTATAGCAGCAACGGCCGCCGATCAGCATGGCCGGTACGCTCGGTTAAGTCTTAATTTGCCTGCGTCGCCCGCGGTATTTTCCCTGGCTATAGCCATCTTTGACGGTGGGAACGATAAAACCATGCAGCTTGGCGATGCTGTCGGATGACACGCGAGCGACGGTATCGAGCGTGTAGCGGCCGTTCTGGGTTTTAAGCTGTCGCAGAGTCTTTTGCGTGGGGCTGTTGCGGATGTTGCACAATGCCATGCGCCAGTGGCTGTCTCCCTTTTTCCCCGTACGCGGCGAGTAGGATTTTGCGGCAATTGCGTCTATGCTGAGTGCTGAAATACGGGACTGTCCCTACTGTCTACTTAATGAACTGGAATAAGGAACAACACTTTGGCTGGAGCAAGTTTACTTACGCTGCTGGATGATATTGCCACGTTGCTTGATGATATTGCGGTGATGGGAAAAATGGCGGTTAAAAAAACCGCCGGGGTATTGGGGGACGACCTCTCCCTGAATGCCCAGCAGGTGAGCGGCGTTAAGGCGAACCGCGAATTACCGGTGGTGTGGCGGGTGGCGAAAGGCTCTTTTCTTAACAAGCTGTTTCTGGTGCCGGTGGCGTTGCTGATCAGCGCGTTTATCCCCTGGGCCATTACTCCTTTGCTGATGATCGGCGGCGCCTTCCTCTGCTATGAGGGAGTGGAGAAGGTGATGCACAGTCTGCATCGGGATAAAGCGGAAAAAACGCCGGAAGCCCGGCAGCAGCGATTACTGGCGGCGGCGCAGTCCGCCGACACCGCGGGCTACGAAGACGACAAGGTGAAAGGGGCGATACGTACCGATTTTATCCTTTCGGCCGAGATTGTGGCGATTACGCTGGGCATTGTGTCGGAATCGCCGCTGCTCAATCAGGTTCTCGTCCTGTCCGGTATCGCCATGCTAGTGACCGTCGGCGTATACGGCATTGTGGCCGGTATCGTCAAGCTGGACGACCTGGGCCTGTGGCTGGAACAGCGGGCGTCCTTCGTGGCGCAAAAGGTGGGAGGCGCGCTGCTGGTGGCGGCGCCCTGGCTGATGAAGATCCTTTCCGTCGTCGGGACGCTGGCGATGTTTTTGGTCGGCGGCGGCATTGTGGTTCACGGTTGGCCGCTGCTTCATCACGCCGTTACCGATTTAGGAGAGAAATTCGGCGGCTTTGGCGCGGTGCTGACGAACAACCTGGCCAACCTGATTATCGGTTTTATCGTCGGCGCAGTCGTACTGTTTGCGGTAACGGTGATATCCCGTTTACGCGGCAAGAAATAAGTTAGGCGATATGGTGAGCGACATCAGAGCGGAATAGTATCTGCTCTGGTGTTTATTTATCGCGTGATTGAAAGAAACTTGCCTTTTAAAATAACGTTAACCTTCCGGTGGAAAAATATTAATTAACCGCCGCGAACGTTTATATTAATCGTATTGTAATTATTGAGTTTTTATTTTTATCCTGATGTTTTATTAGCCATGCTTATGTTTTTTAAAGCGGTTTGAATATGGCGAAGCAGCAAAATAAGCCGATAAAAACCGATAAATCCCCGCCGTCTTTATCCCGCCTTTGAGAGTCCCAGTCTAGAGATAAATTGGCTATAGATAGTTTTTTTTCTCATTTTACAATGGAATAGCGGTATGTTTTTTTATGGCTTCTTTGTTTGATTCCATATTGAAAATCAGGGCATAAATACCCCTGCAGCGCTTGCGCTGCACTATATTGTTCAGCAAGCGATACCGCCACGGATGCCGGGACAAAGATATTCATCAACTCAATTCGTACCCGAATTAATTAAAGGATAACGATGAAAGATAATGAATCTTTTCGGCAGTTTATCGAGCGATTGAGAAATGAGGGCGAACTCATTGATTTCAGACAGCCGGTAGATATTCGCCATATTGCGACATTGGTCGATCAGTCCGATAAGGCCATCATGTTTCACCATGTCATCGGCTACGATATCCCGGTTGTTTCCGGCATCATCCGTTCGCAGAAGCGGGTCATCATGTCGATGGGGTGTCAAACCTATCAGGAAATAGAGGGCAAGCTGCAAAAAGCCATCGATAATCCGCTCCCGCCGACGCGGGTGGCAACGTCCCCCATACAGGAGGTGGTGCTTGAGGGAGACGATATCGATCTGTACAAGCTGCCGATTCCCATGAGTTCGATCTATGACGGCGGCCCGATGATCACCGCCGGGGTGGTAATTGCCCGCGATCCTGAGTTCGGCCTCAATTCCGGCATCTATCGTTTTATCGTCAAGGAGAAGGACCTTACCGGCATCGATCTCGTTACCCCGAATAATATGCGGCTTTTCGCCCAGCGGGCGTTCGAGGCCGGAAAACCTTGTCCCATTTCTATTTCGATCGGCACGCATCCCTATGAAATCATGGGTTCGGGATTTCGCGCGCCGCTCGGCGTCGACGAAATGGCGATTGCCGGCGGACTGCGCGAGACGCCGGTCGAGCTCGCGCCCGGCCACCTGATCGACGTGCCCTGTATCGCGGATGCGGAAATTGTTATCGAAGCGGAAATCCTGCCGACGGGATGGGTCTATCCGGAAGGCCGCTTCGGCGAGTTTACCCGGCTGATGGGCGGCCTGCACTGGAACCCGATCGTGCGGGTAAAGGCGATCCGCAGGCGCAAGGACGCCATTTATTATGCGCTGCATATGCCGTGGGAGAATACCTGGCTTGCCGCGCCTACCCGTTACACGCAGATTCGCCAGGCGCTGAAGACGGCGGGGGTGGCGGTCAAGGATATCAACGTCACCTTGGGGGGATGCGCCTTCTGGCACGCGGTGATCTCCATCAGAAAACAGGCGGGCGAGGGGAAAAACGCCTTGCTCGCCGCGCTCTCGGTTATGGATCTCAAACATGTGGTGGTGGTTGACGACGATATCGACGTCTTCAATCCGGTGGACGTCGAATGGGCCATCGCCACCCGCGTGCAGGCGGACAAGGATCTCGTCATTATCAGCGGCGCGCGCGGCAAACCGCTGGATCCCAGCCTGCCGGTGATGCCGCCCGGCGTGGTGCCGACCACGGCGAAACTGGGGATTGACGCCACCATTTCGGAGGGGATCCCCCATGAGCGCTTTGAGCGCATCGCTTACGCCTATGCGGATAGCGCGCGGCTGGAGGAGTATATCGCCGGCAAAGCGGACGTGGACGGAACCACGGCAAGTGATGCGCAGATCGACGCCGTAGCCGATGAGATCCTGAGCATGATCCGCACCGAGCCGCGTTTCTATACCGACATCGCCGATACGCTTGGGCGCTATAACTTCGAAACCGTCGCCCGCGCCCTGGGCAAACTGCATAGTACGCAACGGCTGTGGCAGGATGCCCGCGGGCGAATGTGCGAGCGCGGGTCAGAGTTTGCCGTGCGCTTTCCGCAGTAAATGCGTCGTTTATTTACCCCCAACGTCAGACCTTCTTATCTTCGGGAAATATTATGCTAACGAAACACGCCATACTTATCGGGGCGCTGATGGCCATCAGCGGACTGTTTTCGGTTGCCGCCGCCCAGGAGTCCGTCATCAAAATCGGCGCGGCGCAGACATCGGCCGCGTCGCTGCCGATTATCGTTGCTGACCAGGAGGGGTTACTGAAAGCCGAGGGGCTTTCCTATCAACGTTTCGATTTCAAAGGCGGCGGCCCGGCGATTCAGGCTCTGGCATCCGGCAGCGTTGATGCGTGCATCTGCGCGGTCGAACATGCGGTTCGCCTACAGGAAAGGGGGCTGGGGGGAAAGGTGCTGGTCTCCCTGGCTGACCGCCACAGCTACGCGTTGCTCGCCGGGGCCGGTTTGTCCGCAACGCGTCTCGCGGATCTCAAAGGGCAAAAAATCGGCATCACCTCCGCGGGCAGCCTGACGGATACCACGGTGCGCTACGCCATTCGCCAAATCGGCCTCGATCCGGATAAGGATTTTAGCCTTATCGCCGTTGGCCGCGCCGGCGCGCAGCGGGCGGCCATCCAGGCCGGCGCTATCTCCGCCGGCATGTTCACCACCCCGGATATCCAGATCACCCTCGCCGATAGCGGCAAGTTCAAGATCCTGGAAGATTACCGCACGCTGGCCTACCCCTCGCAGGGGCTGATCGTAACGGACGCCTGGCTGGAGAAAAATCCGCAGCGGGCCGCCGCCCTTTCCCGGGCCATCACCAAGGCGCTGGCGATTATTCATCAGGATCCGCATGTGCTGACCAAGGCGCTTAAAGAGATGTTCCCCGAGGTTAAAGACGACGCGCTTATCCGGCAGATCGTTACTGACGTCACCTCCGGTTACCTGTCGACCGATGGCGTGCTTTCTCCGGAGAGCTACGCCACCCTTGGCGAGATTGTTCGCGCGGTAAACCCGAACCAGAACGTCTCCCCATACCGGGATATCACCATTAACACGCATCCCTGAGAGGGGGTTAATGCTTTTCGCAACCATGTTCGGGAGCCGTCATGCCCAAGACAACCCTGCCCGGGAGCACCATAAGCGTACGTAATAATGCCGGCTTGCCCGCGCGGCGGTGGTGCCGCAGTTGGCGTTGATTATCGTGCTGCTTTTGCTCTGGGAACTGGCCTCATACCATCTGTACAATCCGTTCTGGGGCAGCCGCCCCAGTATGATTGCCGAGCGCCTGTTCGAACTGGCGCTCAGCGGACATCTGTGGCTGCACACCTCCATCACGCTGCTGGAAGCCGCCGCCGGACTGCTGCTGGCGGCGATTGTCGGCGTGCCCGTCGGCATCGGGCTTGCCTGCGCGCCGCGGCTGGCGCGCCTACTCGATCCCATCATTATGGGGCTGTATGGCCTGCCGCGCGTGGCGCTGGCGCCGCTTTTTATTCTGTGGTTCGGCATCGGCCTGTTTTCCAAAATCACCATGTCGTTCACCATGGTGATCTTTATCTTTATTCTCAATGTGATGGAGGGCATCAGAACCATTGATGCCGACCAGATCGACCTGATGAAATCGATGCGCGCAGGACGGTTATATATCGCCAGAACCGTGCTTTTTCCCGCGGTGGTGCCGTGGATCCTGGCCTCGTTTCGCATCGGCGTCGGCCTGGCGCTGATTGGCGCGGTGGTCGGGGAACTGATCGGGTCCAACCGGGGTCTGGGCTGGTACATTGAAAGCTCCGGCGGCCAGCTCGATACCACCGGGGTGTTCAGCGGTCTGGTTGTGCTTATGATTCTGGCCATGCTCGCCAATTACCTGATCGGCTTTATTGAAAAGAGGATGATCCGGTGGCGTTAATGACCAATATTCATCAGGCGGCGGGAGCGAGCGATCCCCGGCAGCCTTATCGCGCGGAATTGCGCGATCTTCGCGTCGCCTTTCCCCTGGCGGATGGCGCACAGCTTGAGGTTCTCGCGGGGGTTTCGCTGACGGTGGCGGAAGGCGAATTCATTGCCATCGTCGGCCCGAGCGGCTGCGGAAAATCCACCGTGCTGCGCGCGCTTTGCGGTTTGCTGCAACCTTCCGGCGGCATCAGCATGGTGGATGGTAAACCGGTAACGGGCACGCCGCCCGGCGTGGGCTTTATGTTCCAGAAAGATGCGCTCCTGCCCTGGAAAACCGTGAGCGGCAATATTCGCATCGGCGCCGAGCTGGGCGGGATGCCGGCGGAGCAGCGGGACGAGCGCATTGCCGCGCTGATAACGCTTCTGCGTCTGGATGGTTTTGAGCATGCCTGGCCGCATCAGCTCTCCGGCGGGATGCGCCAGCGCGTTTCTTTGGGCCGCCTGCTGGCCTACCAGCCCTCTTTGATGCTGATGGATGAGCCTTTTGGCGCGCTTGATTACCAAACCAAGATCGCCATGGGCAGGGAACTGCTCAGGGTGTGGGAGGCGGAACGCCGTTCGATTATCTTTGTCACCCATGATATTGAGGAAGCGGTGGCCCTCGCTGACCGGGTGATCGTCTTCAGCGCCCGTCCGGCAAGCATCATCGCGGATTACCGCGTTACCTTGCCGCGGCCGCGCCACCTGCGCGCTCTGCGCGGCGCTCCCGCTTTTATCCAACTTACGGAGGCCATCTGGTCCAATTTGGCGCTGCCTTCCTGAATGTCGCGGCGGACTGGTTTTAATTTTTTTAATAAGCGACGCCGTAAACGGCATTTAAATTTAACCGGCCGGCGATGGACTGGATGCCGTATTGAATGCAGAGACGCCTGGTCTGTTATTTAAGGTATAGGGAAAGGTGATATTAGTCGCTAACGATTATTAGCGGCTAAAAAAACGATATACCCGTCATACTTCAAGCTGCAGATGCGTTGGCTGCGTTCAGTCACCCGAATCACTTACTTGAGTAAGCTCATCGGGATTCCTTCCCTTGCCGCCTTCCTGCAACTCGAATTATTTAGGGTATAGCGGAAAATTAGATGGAAAAATCTTCCAGTTTTTTGCCGCTTTCCAGCGCGGCTGTTATGGCTTTTGGCGTTCGCCCCTGACCGGTCCAGGTTTTTTCATCGCCGTTCTCATCAATATATTTGTATTTAGCGGGGCGGGGATGACGTTTTGCTTTGGCCGGTTTAGATTTTACGCTTTCCAACAGTTCCGCCGGGTCTATACCGTCTTCAAGCAATTTAGCGCGAATCGCTTCCAGTTTGGCCAGCCGCGCAGCCTGCTCCTTTTGAACTTTGCTTTCTTCTTCACGGCGCTCTTCAACAATGGCGGTGAATTTGCTTAACAGATCTTCAAGCACCTCAAGATCGGTATCTCTGGCCTGAGCACGAAGAGAGCGGACATTATTGAGGATATTAAAACTCATCATGGGGTTTCCTTATGTTGAAAAGACATTATCAGCATACAAGATATTTGGCGCTAAAACGAGATCGATGTATTGCTATATAAATATTACCTTGTGTTAAATCTGAATTTCATTCAAATATAACAGGTCAGCTATAAGCTATCGCCTTATGCCGCTTGCCGGAAAATCAGCTGAATATTTATTTCTCCTATTGTTCACTCACAATTAATTGATCATATCCCATATCATTTAAATGACCGCGCAGGTAAACCGACCTGGCCGTAAAAGAAAACTAACAGGGATTTACCTGTCGGACGATTTTTAGTTTTGGGGATTATTGCCGCCAATGACTATGACGCGACAAATAGGGTTAATGCAGGCGCCGGACGTTGGGGATGATGGGGTTGTTGTGGTCGGTGCGCGCCGCTTGGCGAGTGATGGTGTCCCCGACTGGAATCGAATTTATTTATTAATTGTTTGTTTTTTAAGTGATTTATTTTTTGTGTGTTTTTATTTATACATGTGCTTATACGTGAATAAAAATTCGGTGATGCCTCCAATCAGTAGATCATGTATTTTTCGATGAAGGCACGAATGACCTCTCCATGCAGTTCTACAGAGCGCGAGAAGCGGACTAGTCTGTTTATTCGGGTTCTCAGCGTCAGGTCGTTACGTTCAATACGTTGAGTAAATATTTTGTGGGTCAGATGTTTTTCTTTGGGAACATCTCTGGCCTAACTCCCGCTGTCGTCGCTGGTTATCATGCAGATTTAAAGGGATGAGCCGCGCCAGCAATTCACGGCTGGTTTCACCGTTCGCGGCCAAAGGTGTCGGTCAGTACGTCACCTGTTTTTGTTTTGTACTCGAAACAGATCCAGTGCTGATGGGTTTTACTACCGACAAAACTCCATTGCGCATCAAGCTTGCAGATCAGCATCACTTCAGCATGGGCTACCGGAGAGGAAGTTATTCATCGTGGCGAGTGTTTTTTAAAGTGCGAATGGCGGTGTAATGCCGATTTCAGCGTCCGGGGGGAAACCTGAGCAGAGTTGCGATGGGTGCAATGATTGTTGACGCTGGCCATGGAAGAACCTCACAAGCGGACGTTATACATCAGATTCAACCAATCATAGACACGACTAGAAATGCTAAGGCCGAGTGATGATGTTGTGCATTTACAATTCTTTACCTTCTGAGTCGAGTAATTATATAGTGATAATGAGTGATAAATACGACTAAATATTATTGAATATGATGGGAGGACTATTAAACAAAACACTATTTACCTATATGTGAAAATCCCCTCTATTTACAAGATGTACTCTACATGTAAATCTATATACATCTTACGAACTCCTTTTGAATCTGAATTTATCTCATGGGTATCGTGCGGCTAAAATAAAAATGGTAAAGGTGTAGTTATGGGTGCTTATTTAAATAAAGGCAAAGAAATACGCTTGATTCGATTAAAGGATGTAATGGCCAAAACCGGGCTTCCGCGTTCAACGATTTATCACAGAATGAAGGATGGTCGATTCCCGCTTAATGTATCGATCGGGGAAAGAACGGTGGCGTGGGTAGAGCAAGAAATTATCGATTGGATTAATAGCAATCTGGTAAATAGGAAAGGAGTGGAGTAATAAAATGAAAAAAATAGAACACTGTAAATACGACAAAGCCATGAACATCATCGCGGCTTATCATCCGGTTCCATTTGAACCTAAATACGGGGATGGCGGTTATGCGATCCGGGTAATTGAAATCTATCGCCTGTTTAAAATGGAGCGCTCATTAGCCGAACTGGAAACTCTGACCGGCTATAACATGCCCAGCTACATGTGTGACCCGGACGAAATCAACGTCCTGATAGAGCGTGGCACGGCGATTTGTGTTACCGCGCAAAAAGCCGTTGATGAAGCTCAGAAAGGCGTTATCCGATACGGCGGCGAGGCTGATATCCTTCACCAAAATATGCCTGATACCAGGGAAAGCCTTGTTTCCATGAAAGAAGCCATGAGGCAGATGCAGGAGCGGCGGTTACAGGCACAAGATGATTTTGAACGGGCTAAATTAATTTACCAGGCGCGATACGGATTATTAGGTTTATTACGCCCCGTTGTGGAAGCAATGCTGAAAAAGAACATCAAAGGCTTTATGAATAAGGTGATGGAAAAGCTGCCGGTTGCTTCTTTACCTGAGTATGCTTATAAAATAAGCTCTTATTCTGATGGTTTAAGCTGTGAATCCCATATTTATGCCTGGTCGGCAATGGATGAATTACAAAAAGCGGTTGAAGAGATATTAAAATGCTGTCGTCACCCCATAGATAAATATGAGTTAAATAATAATGGGATCGCAAAATCTGAATTATGCCGTTTGTATTACGGTCATGACGGTGAACTATTTCGCCAACTCATGCCGGTAAATGATTATGTGAAATTAATGATAGAAACGTTAGAGGCCGAACAATATAAAAATAGCATGATGCGAAACGCACTGTAATTCACCGTATTACCCCATTTTTATAAAAGGATATTTTATGCATCACGTTAATGCTCCTGCATTGGCGGGGGAATTTCATCGCAATTTTACCCGCGGCGCAAGTTATTTAAGCAGCAACAAAAAAACGTTTTCTGTATCAGAAGAGGCAGAAAATAAATTACGCGTCGCCTTACTGGAATCCGGCTGGATGATGCAGGGCATCACCTTGATGGATATGGCGGAAGAAAGCGGTCAGGCGATCACCATTGGGGATAGCAGCCTGCATACCGGGCGTGCGATGGAGGGGCGATTTAATAAGCCGCTGGCTGTCAACGGTACGCCGTATGTGCTGGTTGAAACGGATTCCTGCGCATCGCTGTCGTATGAGCAAATGTCACTCATTGCCAACGTAGGCGGGATTGACCATTTCACCCGAACGGTGGCGGCGTTCTTTGAACGGGCAATGGCGTTAGATATTTTGCGCATCGGGCTAAATGGCGCGTTTCTCAGCCCGGAAACCAATCCCGCGAAGTACCCCAAAGGGGAAGATATCAATCTTGGCTGGCATGCCGTTGCCAAACAATTTAATGGCGGCTCACAAGTGCTGACTGATGCGATCGCCCTGGGAAATGGCGGCGACTTCCCGCACCTGGATGCACTGGCCAATCACCTGATCACCCAAAAGATACCGGAAGGCTTGCGCGAAGATCCGCGCCTGGTGGTATTGGTGGGCGCTGAACTGGCTGCTGCGGAACGGCTACGGCTGTTCAATATGGCAGACCGGCCAGCGGATCTCGCCGCCGCGCAGATGGCCGCCAGTTCAGTGGCGGGGCGCTTTGCCTTTGTTCCGCCGTTTATGCCGGGTAAACGGCTGGCCATTACCACGCTGGAAAACCTGCACGTCTACACGCAAAAACACAGCCGCTACTTTCGGGCTGAATTCATTGATGATCGTTCCGTATATGAGCATAGCTACTGGCGTAATGAGGGGTATGCGCTGGGGGATGGTTATCTGTATGCCGCTGCCGATGAGCAGGCCATCACGCTGTTGCAGTGAGGGAGCATATGAACGATTCACAGTTAACGACCGGCTGGTTTTGCGTGGCCACCGAAGGCGCAACCATTGACGGGCGCTATATCGATCCGGCCTGGCTGAAAGACATGGGGGCGACCTACAACCCGGCACGCTATACCGCGCTGATTTGGGGCGAGCATAAACGCAATGGCGATAACCTGGGGGAAGTGCTGGCCGCAAAACACGAGGTTATTGAAGGCGAATCCCGGCTGTTTGTGCGCATTCGTCCCACGGCGCAACTGGTCAGCTACAACGAGAAAGGGCAAAAGTTGTTTTGCTCGATTGAGATTGAAGAGGATTTCCCCGAAGCGGGGCGGTTTTATCTCAGCGGGTTGGCGGTAACGGACAGCCCCGCCAGTGTGGGAACGGATCGCATCCGCTTTAGCGCTAATCGGGCGTATTTCTCACGCCGTGGGAAACGCGCCCGGCTCAGCCAGCCGATCCCCTGCCGGTTTTCGCTGTCGCCGTCCGGCTGGTATTCAGCGATATCAGGCGGCTAAACGCAGGCAAAAAAATACCCGGTGCGGTAGGCACCGGGTAACACTCCCTTGTCATCTAACGTCATGGCTCGTCACTGAGCAGGAAACACTATGTACGCGATAACGCACCCGGTCAATCACCGGCATTCGGATAAAAATTGCTTGCTGTCGTTAGAAAACGCGGGGTATAGTCTGCCCGTTGCCGCAAAATCGGCAACCGGGCGTGGAAACCCGTGTAACTCGTTGGCGACACCAGACGCGCCTTGCGTCTTTTTTATTGTCGCAGCCTTAGTACACCTATTTTTTACGGCATCGATCCGTACCGAATCAATGGTGGCTCAGGCGGGGCAGCCTACGGGCTGGCCGGTATCCAACGAGGCCGGTATTTCCACCCCCGTCTGGGCTACCACCAATCATGAGCGTGGAAACTCTGGTGGTAGCAATTTAGCTACTCGTTGGAGGTTGACGCCATGTCATCTACCCCTACCCAAACTCACCCTGAATTTGTCTTTTTATTTCTTGCCGTGCGCCGTACTGATGTTCACGCCGTCCCGCACCGTGAAACCGTTATTGCCCCGAATGAACGTAGCGCCCGCCGTCTGCTGGCGCGTGACTATGTGCTCGCTTTTGCTGGCCGTCTGCCGGTTGAGGGGGCGCGTCATGTTTGATAACACGCCGCTGGAACTCGAAGAAATCATCGACCAATGCCGGGCGCTGGCGTATGCGCTGGTTGAACTGGAACAGCCCCAGGCCAAAGAAATTCTGGCCTTTGTTCTATGGGAGCGGCTGGACAACTTGCACCGCGCTTTTCACCAGCCGGTAGCGGGGGGTGACCATGACTAATCCCCTTTTCCCTTGCGGCTACACGCAGAACGGCGAAGAACGTATACACCGTGCCTTACAGGCCACCGAGTGCATGGCCGATCTGTTACGCCACCATGCCGATCACCCCAATAAGCCGCTTAATTCGGACGGCCTTGCCGCCATTTTTGAATGTGTTCGTGACCAGATCAATGGCGCGGTAGAAACCAGCGCATTCTTTGCCGGAGGGGAACGCCATGAGCGCAATTAACATGCCGACCTCACCGGCTTTCAAAATGGCGCTGCTGCGCCATTACATCGCCAGCGCCTTTATTGAGGCCATGACTGCCCAACACGGCCAGGCGGTTTATGTGCTGAACGGTAGCCGCATTCCGCTGACCGCCGACAAGGTGGCGATTAACATCATTCGCCATCTTGAAGCGCCCTATATCGACCAGTTCGGCTGTGATATGGGGCAACCGATGGTGGCGCAGACGCTGTATGAAATGCTCGAACCGGGCTTTATGCGTGAGGCGGTGCGCCTGTCGGCGTATGGCTACCTCTGCTTATCGGCGGTGTACGCGGAGATTGCCAACGGCGCGACGGATGGCGAATTGCCGCCCGGTGCCGTGGTGGAAACGCTGACGGCGGGAGGAAAGGTGCAATGAGCAGACCCAAACTCTCCGAGACGGTCAAGGCGGCAAGCAACCGCTGGGCGCAGATATTACCGGCGCTGGGGATTACGATTCCGGCTAACGGCAGGCACGGCGCCTGCCCGAAATGCGGCGGCACCGACCGTTTCCGCTTTGATGATAAGAACGGGCGCGGGACGTGGTTTTGTTCGCAGTGCGGCAACGGCGACGGGCTGGATTTGGTGCAACTGGTCAGCGGCGGCGACAACAAAACCGCTGCCGATGCGGTGGCGTCCGTGCTGGGCTTACCGGAAGTGCAACACCCGACAACTCCGCCCGCTAGGAAAGAAGCCGACGAAGCCGAAAAGCGCCGCCAGTTCAGCGTCGCCTATCGCAAACTGCGGGCGACCTGTGAGACAGGCGAAAGCGCCTATCTGACCAACAAAGGCTTAACGGGGCACGGCTTGCCCCTGATTGGGCAGGAGAAACAGAGCGGCGGCGTGGCATTTCCTGCCGGTTCACTGCTGCTGCCGCTGACTGACGTTGACGGCCAGGTGACCGGGGCGCAGCTAATCAGCCCGCTAGGGGATAAACGACTGCTGGCCCATTCCACCCTGGCGGGCAGCTTTATTGCCCTGCAACCGCTACCGCTGGATGTGCCGGAGCAGGTCACTATCACCGAGGGCTACGCTACCGCGCTGACGGTGGCGGCACTGACTGAGGGCGTCACGGTGGCGGCTGTTGCCGCCAGTAACTTGCCGAATGTGGCGCAGGCGTTCCGTCAGCGCTGGCCGGATGTGCGGCTGGTGATAGCCGGGGATAACGACTTTGACGACGGCAAGGAAAACACCGGGAAACAGTGGGCGGAGAAAGCGGCCAAAGCGGTGGATAGCTGGGTATCGCTGCCGCCGACGCGCTATAAAGCGGATTGGGATGATTTCAGGCAGGAGCATGGCCAGGAGCGCACCAAAGAGGCGTTGCGCGAGGAAATGATTTTGTTTGGCAAGGGCAAAACCCGTCTGCCGCAAGGCTTCCGGCTGACCAAAGAATACCTGTGGTTTGACAAACTGGTGAACAAGTCGGACGGCGATACGGAAATCCGCAATATCAAGCTGTGCAGCCCGGTACGGGTGACGGCTATCACCTGCGATATGGACGGCAGCAACTACGGCCGCCTGCTGGAATGGGAGGACACCAACGGCGTAAGCCGCAAATGGGCGATGCCGATGGAGCTATTAGGCGGCAGCGGGGAAGAGTTGCGCCGGGTACTGTTGGTTAACGGCCTGTCGTACATCAACACCAACGGCCAGGCGCGGGCGCACCTGATGGAATACCTTTCTCTGTGCAAGCCAGACCGCAAGGTGACGTGCGTCAGTAAAACCGGCTGGCACGGCTCGGTGTACGTGCTTCAGGATGAAGTGATAGGCGAGGGGGCGGAATCGGTGATTCTGCAAACGTCCAGCGTTCAGGGGCGGGATTTTCGCACTGCCGGAACGTTGGCTGACTGGCGCGACCAGGTGGCGCGGTATTGCGTGGGTAACGCCCGCGTGGCGTTTGCCGTCAGCCTGGCCTTTGCCGCGCCGCTGCTAAAGCTGGTCGGCGTCGGGGGCGGCGGCTATCACCTGAAAGGGGAATCGACGGATGGCAAAACTACCACCATGAAGGTGGCGGCGTCGGTGTGCGGCGGCGCGGATTTCTGGCACACCTGGCGCTCAACCGGCAACGCGCTGGAAGGCACGGCCAGCCGCCGTAACGATGCCACGCTGATGCTTGATGAAATCCGCGAGGTAGACGGACGCGAGGCCGGGAATATCGCCTATATGCTGGCCAACGGCCAGGGTAAGGCCAGAGCCAGAACGGACGGCAGCGTAAGGGAAACGAATCGCTGGTGCCTGCTGTTTCTCTCTACCGGGGAACTGTCGCTGGTTGAACATGCCGCTAATGCCGGGGAACGCACCTATGCCGGGGTGGAAGTGCGTATGGTGCAAATCCCCAGCGATTCGGGTAAGTACGGCGTGTTTGAAGAGCTTCACGGCTTTTCGGGCGGTAAGACGTTGGCCGAGCATTTAGAGCAGGCGGTAACGGAATACCACGGCGCGGCGTTCCGCGAGTGGTTGCGCCACCTAACGGCGGATTTATCCGGCATGACGGCGAAAGCCAAAGCGCTGCTGAAAACCTACACCCGCGAGTTAACCCCAGCGGAGGCGGGCAACCAGGTGGGGCGGGCGGTGACGCGCTTTGCGCTGGTGGCGATGGCGGGCGAACTGGCCACCGAAGCGGGGATAACTGGCTGGCCTGCCGGGGAAGCGCTACGGGCGGCAAAAGTCTGTCTGGATGCGTGGATGGTCGATCGCGGCCATGTGGCCAATCAGGAGGAAGCCGCCGCGCTGGAGCAGGTGAAAGACTTTATCACCCGTAACCAGTTCAGCCGCTTTGCCGACTGGCACAACGAATACAGCCGCCCGGCCAATCTGGTGGGCTTCCGGCAAGTGGCCAAAGGCCATAACACAGAGGATGCGGTAACCACGTTTTACGTGCTGTCGTCGGGCTGGAAAGAAATCTGCAAAGGGTTCGATGCAAAGAAAGTGGCGCAGCTTTGCGCCAGGGCGGGGTATCTGGATTTGCCGGAAGATGCTGCCCGGACACAGAAAAACATCCGCCTGCCAGAAATAGGCGTCAAGCGGGTGTACCAGTTTAATAGCAGCGTATTGGGGTAATACTCTCGCGTGAATCTTATTTTTCTGAGGTAACAGAGGTAACACTGGTAACAAGTAGACAGAACAAGGGCTGAACGTGTTACCAGTGAATAAAGGTCAGTGGTAACACTGGTAACAAAAAGCAGTTTGTTACCGCTGTTACCAGTAATGAAAATTCAGTGGTAACAGAGAAAAGTCTTTTATATCAAAGCTGTTACCAGTGTTACCGCTGTTACCACACGCAGAGAAGAGAAACATATTAAAAATGGCCGTCCGTTAAGGCTTTATTTCTGGCGGGCGGGGTTAACAGAATGGAAGGAGTGAGTGATATGAGGATAATGCGTGTTTATTGCCCGGAATGCGGCACGGTGGCCAGGGTGAAGAAAACCCATCGGAAGCATCCGCATATCTCAGATATTTACTGCGCCTGTACCGATGTGGAATGCGGGCATACCTTTGTGATGAATATGACGTTCTCACATACGCTTAGCCCCAGCGCCAAAACCCACGGGCATGTGATTAAGAGCGTGATAGACGGTATCGCGCCGGATAAGCGCAAGGAGATGATCGACATGCTGAGGCAGGCGCAGGAGGACGACAAAAAGGCCGAAAACGTGGACGAGCCGGAAAATTCCCTGGTTGTGGTGCGGCGTAAAATTGGGGAGAAATAAAGCGCGTAACGCCGCATTGGCCATTCTCATTTTTTCAGTTATTCCAACATCATTACTCGTCTGTAAGCCCCGTCCGGCAAGGGATTGCCGGAACGGCGGCGCACTGTCTTTCCCGCCTATTTTTTTTCATTACGCCACACAAAATCGCATCGTGTCTTTAAATTCAAAGAGATAGCGTGATTTTTTGCAAATTTTAGAATTGACGAAAAACGGCAAAACTGAAAAAAGCTGAAATTTGTTTCAATGATTTCAGTTGGCATCGGAACGCACCAACCCAGCCACGGCGCGGGCTGGCGGGTTGGTTTGTAGAAAAAGAAAATTGAAAAATTTCTATGATCCGAAAACCGCAGGCGGGTGCGGTGTAGTGCCGATTTTGTCATGTGAGTGTTTATTTGTGTTGGCACTGATTGCGTTAGCGGGGCGTGGTTGAGATATCTTGCAGAAGGTAGTATTTTTAGTTAATAGCTAAATACGAAGCGTATAGTGTGATTGAGAACGATTTAACACGTTAACGCCTGAGTCACTATACTTAGCGCATGTTCTGTGTATGGGTTAGGTTCAGGTATAACTGATGACTATTTTTCAGGAAGCTCTATGTTTCAGAAAAAATGTGATATCGATTTTTGAAGTATCAGCAGAACGCTTGATTTTTAGATTTTATTGGCTTTTTGTTCTATATGCTAAGGAGGAACAATTGATAGATTCATTAATTCTAAAAAATTATAAAAACTTTAAACTCTTAAAGTTAGATGATCTGAAGCGGATTAATATTTTTTCTGGAAAAAATAACACGGGAAAAACATCCGTATTAGAAGCGATTTTTATGTTTTATGATCGTGCTTCTCCAGATCTAACAATTAAATCCAATGTATGGCGAGGTGTAACAAATATTGAGCTTAGCCCATCTTATCTATGGCAACCTTTTTTTTATAATTTTGATTTAAGTGAGACCGTTTCTATAGAGATTACGGATTCTGGACACAAGGGGAAGGCTGAATATAAACATGTGGAAGAAACTGTTCAAAACTTGACCATTCCTAAAGACTCTATTATAAGAAATAAAATAGAATCTTCTGGTAATATATTAATGGGATCATTAGAGTCAAGTTATTATGGAGATAAGGACCGGTCTGTTGGTAAAACATCATTATTTGTCAATAATAATCAATTAAATATGAATGTTAATGATTTGATGGGAGTCACGAAAGAAACAATATTTTTGAATTCATCAGCTAGAGGTAATGGACAACATGATGCTGAAAGGTTAGGTAAACTTGATATAGAAGAAGGTTTAGATGAAATAACAGATTATCTGCGTATTATAGAACCCCGACTAAAGAGCGTTAGTATCGTACCTAAAGGTTCACACAGTATAGTCTATGCGGATATTGGATTGAAAAGGAAAATACCTTTATCTTCCATGGGGGAAGGGATTAATAAATTTCTTTCAGTTCTAGTCTCTTTGCTCACAAATAGTAAAGGTATTGTTTTAATTGATGAAATTGAAAATGGGATACATTATTCTTTTTTTCCTAAAATTTGGGAAATAATAGATAAGGTTTCTAAAGATAAAAAAACACAAGTCTTTATCACTACGCATAGCAATGACGTTATTAAAGGTGTGTATTCGTACTGGAAAGAGAATTCACAAGATATTTCTGTGAAAGATAAGGATCTTTGTTTTATTCGGTTTGATGAAATAAATAAAAATATAATTCCTAAATATTATGATAGCTCGGCTCTTAATGCTGCGGTTGATCGTGAATGGGATGTTAGATGATGATAGAAAATAAAAAGTTACTTCTTGTTGAGGGAAAGGATGAAGAAGGTTTTTTTGAGGCCCTTTGTGATTTTTTAGGAATTGGTGATATTAAGATTATTAAAACTAATGGGAAAGAGAGATTTAAACCAGAGTTTGATGCTATAATTAATGCGCCTGGATTTGAGATCGTTACTTCATTAGGGATTGTACGTGATGCTGATAATACAATGGCTGGTGCAATTAGCAGCATTAATAGTTCTCTTAAGAAACATAACATGCCCCAACCTCAAGGTCATAATACATTTTCTAGTAATGAAAAAATCAAGGTTGGTATATTTATTGCTCCAGGGTTTCAGGATAATGGAATGCTTGAAAACTTGGTGTTAGAAACAGTATTAACACATCCAGTTAAAAAATTCAGCGATAAGTATATTGATGATCTTAAGGGAAATCTAGCTCCGACAGTTGATGACTGCCAATATAATTTTCCTAGAAATGAACATAAAGCTAGGCTTCATAGTTTCTTAGCAGGGATGGAGCACTACGTGCCAAGCTTAGGAATTGCAGCTCAGAAAGGATACTTTAATTTGGCAAGTGAGTCTTTAAATGATATTAGTCATTTTTTAAGATCTTTATAGATGGGAATGGATAATTAAACATGATTACACTGTGAGCATTTTATTAAAAAATGTCCATACCACTGCAACATTTCCCTACGCCTTTCCAGATACTGCGCATGATTATAAGTTCCACGGATGGAATTTTTATCAACATGCGCAAGTTGGGTTTCAATCCATGCGCTGTTAAATCCATGTTCGTGCAAAATGGTACTCATGGTATGCCTGAAGCCATGACCGGTAAGCCTGCCGTGATAACCCAGCATCTTGATCACTTTATTAATCGCGGCATCGCTCATCGGCTTTCTAGTGTCATTTCGGCCAGGAAAAACAAGCTGATAATAACCAGTAAGCACTTTCAGTTCTTTCAGAATAGCAATCGCTTGTGTGGATAGCGGCACCAAATGCGGGCGGCGTTTCTTCATACGTTCTTTGGGGATCTCCCATAGCGCATTCTCTAAATCAAACTCAGCCCATTCAGCCGAGCGTAATTCAATGGTTCTTACTCCGGTCAGCATTAAAAGCTGAGTGGCGTATTTTGTGATCTGGCTTCCTTTGTAATTATTGACTGCCTTAACAAAGTCGGGCAGTTCACTTTCGGTGAGGAACGGGAAATGATTGCTCTTTGGCTTGTTCATGGCGCTGGCCAGATCCGGTGCCGGGTTATACATAGCGCGTCCCGTTACCACCGCGTAACGGAATACTTCACCACAGCGGCGGCGAATCTTGCTGGCTTGTTCCAACGCACCACGTTTTTCGATCTTTTGCAGAACGGACAAGAGTTCAAGCGGTGTGATCTGGTCTATCGGGCGTTTACCCAGGAACGGAAAAATTTCTTTTGCCAGATAGTGTATAACTTCTTTGCCATACCCTTCTGACCAGGTAGCGAGTTTTGAGGTGTGCCATTCTCTCGCTACTACTTCAAAGGTGTTTTCCGTAGAGAACTGCAAAGAGAGCTTATCCGCTCTACGGGCGTCGCTGGGATTAATACCGTTGCCTAACATGGCTCTGGCTTCATCACGTTTCTTACGAGCGTCGGCAAGAGACACGGTATCGTAAGTGCCAAACGAAATGAGTTTAGGCTTACCGGCGAATCGATAGCGGAAGCGCCAACCCTTTGTCCCTTTGGTATCAATCAGTAAAGACAGCCCGTTGCCGTCATTGAGTGTGTAGGGTTTGTCCTGGGCTTTCGCCTTCTTTATTTTTAGGTCGGTTAGCAGCATGTGTATAAGAAAAAGATCGAACTGAGTGTATACACGATTCTATACGCATATGTGTATAGCTTCTACAAGATTTTATGGTATCAGTTAAGACAGGGGGTTGATTGTATTTTTTGTTTTTAAAGGGTTTTTTAGACGATTGGAGAATGTGTAAGATAGTGTTCTGGTGTCCCCGACTGGAATCGAACCAGTAACTAGCCCTTAGGAGGGGCTTGTTATATCCGTTTAACTACGGGGACTTAGCGCGGAGCCATTATACGCATTTTGGCCCCGATAATAAGCACTTGACTGCTCGTTTGCTCAAAGTGTCAGCACTCAGGCCGCTTTTTTACCCGTCGCCGGTTTTTCCCCGCCGCCTGTCGGCGCTTTCTTGTTTTGGCTGCTCATATCGTTACGGATTTGGGCATGGCTTATCAAGGCGAAAATAAAGGTGCCGCCGATAATGTTGCCCGCCAGCGTCGGCAGCGCAAAAGGCCAGAGAAAATCCTGCCAGGTGATTTGACCGATAAACACCAGGTAAAAAATTTCCGAGGCGCCGGCGACAATGTGGGTGAGGTTGCTGAAAGCGATCAGCCAGGTCATGATGATGATGATCCATATTTTGGCTGAACCGGAGCGGGGGAGCATCCAAACCATGGTGGCGATAATCCAGCCGGAAACCACCGCGTTGGAGAACATTTCACCCGGCGAGTTTTTCATCACTTTCAGGGAAAGCTCGATTAGCGCATCGCGGGTGGCGCCGTCAAAAACGGGCATATAGGTGAACGCCAGCGCCGCCAGCGCCGTACCCGCCAGATTGCCGCCCAGCACCAGCCCCCATAGCCGGGACAGCAGATAAAAGTTATGCCGTGCCGGGTTTTGCATGATGGGCAGTACCGCGGTCACGGTATTTTCGGTAAACAGCTGCTGGCGCGCCATAATAACGATGACAAAACCGATGGTGTAGCCAAAGCTCTGCAGTAAAAAAGCGCCGGGTACGCCCACCAGATTGATGTGCAATATGCCGATGGCCATAAACGACGTCCCCATGGACAGGCCCGCGGCGACGGCCGACCAGAACAGCGCCATGGCGTCACGTTCCAGCTCTTTCTGTCCTTCCTGGCGGATCTCTTCATGGATGGCGGCGGCGGGAGAGGGCAGGATATCTTCATCAATCTCGATCTCTTTTCCCTGGCTTTTTTCTTCGCTTTCGACTTCGTTATCATCATTCCGCGGCTTGGCTTTTTCCTTATGAATAGGCTTTTTCGCTGACGGTTGATTCATCTGTGTTCCCTCTGTTTTTCTGCTGATGGTTATAGCGTAGCCATTTTCAACATATCTGGTAGCGACGGTCGTGCGGTTGCGGGCTTATGCTATGATTCTGTCATGCTGGCGGAGGGTAGCGCGCGTCGGGCGCGGTTTAACCGAGCGGACCGGCCGGCCGTATTTCCCCTGTCGGGGGATTATTGAGAGTTGTCTGACAATCGTCCGAAAAGACAGGAATACACAAGCCGAAGTAGAAGCGAAGCAATAAAATGTTACACTGTTGGCCGATATTCCGCCCTCGCCGCAGCTTGGGGTATGACAGGCAGAACGTAGTATAAACAGGGAGAACAGATATGAATTACCGCCTGAGTGGGGTGGCGTTTGCCAGCTTGTTGCTCGTTGGCTGCGCCAGCTCCGGGGATCGCTCTCAAGAAGGGCGTTCGGACCCGCTTGAAGGTTTCAACCGTTCCATGTTCAGCTTTAACTACAACGTGCTGGACCCTTATCTGGTAAGGCCGGCGGCCGTTGCGTGGCGGGATTATGTACCGACGCCGGCGCGCAACGGGCTGAACAACTTTTTCGGTAACCTGTCGGAACCCGCGGCAATGGTGAACTACTTTATTGAAGGCAAGCCGTACAAGGCGATGATTCATTTCAACCGTTTCTTTCTCAATACCCTGTTGGGAATGGGCGGTCTGATTGACGTGGCGTCAATGGCGAACCCCAAACTTGCAAAAGAGGAGCCTCGCCGTTTCGGCAGTACGCTGGGTAATTACGGTATAGGATATGGGCCGTACGTGGTGTTGCCTGGCTATGGCAGCGTCACCATCCGTGAAGACGGCGGCGGTTACGTCGACACGCTCTATCCGGCGTTGAGCTACCTGACATTCTGGATGTCGGCGGGTAAATGGGTGCTGGAGGGGTTGGAAACGCGGGCGCAGTTGCTGGATTCCGACGGACTGCTGCGTAACTCTTCCGATCCTTATCTGATGGTGCGCGAAGCCTATTTCCAACGGCATGATTTTCTGGCCGGCGACGGGCAGCTTAACGCGCCGGTAAATCCCAATGCGGCGGCGATTGAAGACTCGCTGGGCGAGATCGACTCCGCCCAGTAGCGACGCGTCGTGCTGACCAAGGCGCCTGCGGGCGCCTTTAGCTTTTATAAAATGCTGCTAAACTTGTTTCCCATTGGGGTATTACTCGATTTGTTTCGTAAAAGTTATTACATTGTTGACTGTTTATTTACTTACAAAAATTTCTTTTCTTCTCCAGATAACAATAATGTTGTGTGCTGGCCAGAGCCGATGCCCCTTTGATGCTGAAAAGAGTCAGCCAATTGATTTTTTTGTTAAAAACCGTATTAACAAAAAGGTCATGAAATGATGGTTTTTCGCTATGAAAGGTGCAGGGTCTTGCTGACGATAAGGGATGTCTGAAAAGTCTATTTGCCTGCAATTATAAAAATTCAATGAATAGAGATATAAGTATGAAAAAACTACTCACGATGATTTTATGCCTGAGCATGGTTGGGATATCCCCACTGGCGACGGCGGAAGAAAACGGCACCGCGGACAAAACTACGGATGTGGTGCTGATTGGCGGCGGTATTATGAGCTCGACCCTTGGCGTCTATTTGCAAGAGCTTCAGCCCGACTGGTCGATCGACATGATCGAACGTCTGGATAACGTCGCGGAAGAGAGCTCTAATGGCTGGAACAACGCCGGCACCGGTCACTCCGCCTTTATGGAGCTGAACTATACGCCGGAGCCTAAGAATGAAAGCGACCCGGTCAATATCAGTAAAGCGGTAGAGATCACCGAAGCCTTCGAGATATCGCGCCAGTTCTGGTCGCATCAGATTAAAAACGGCGTGCTTCACGATCCGCACTCCTTTATTAACAGCGTGCCGCACATCAGCTTTGTATGGGGGGATGAAAACACCCGCTTCCTGCAACGCCGCTATGAAGCGATGCAGCACAGCACGCTATACCGCGGGATGGAATTTTCCGATGATCCGAACGTCATCAAAGAGTGGGCGCCGTTGATTATCGAAGGCCGCGATCCGGCACAGAAAATCGCCGCCACCCGTATGCCCATCGGCACGGATGTCAACTACGGCGAAATTACCCGCCAGTTGGTGCGCTCTCTGCAGAAAAAGCAGAATTTCGCCCTGCACCTTAATTCTGAAGTCCGTGATATCAAACGTAATGCGGATAACACCTGGAGCATCACCTACGCCGATCTGAAAAACGGCGAGAAAGAGAGCGTGGTCAAAGCCAGGTTTGTCTTTATCGGCGCGGGCGGGGCGGCGTTGCAACTGCTGCAGAAATCCGGTATTCCGGAAGCTGACGGCTACGGCGGTTTCCCGGTCGGCGGCGATTTTCTGGTAACGGAAAATCCTGAAATAGTGAAGCGCCATCTGGCGAAAGTTTATGGCAAAGCGTCCGTCGGCGCGCCGCCGATGTCGGTTCCGCATCTGGATACCCGTATTTTCGACGGCAAGCCGGTGCTGCTGTTCGGGCCGTTCGCCACATTTTCCAGCAAGTTCCTGAAAAATGGTTCGCTGTGGGATCTGGTAGATTCGGTTACCCTGTCCAACGTTTTACCCATGGCGAAGGTGGGGCTGGACAATTTCGATCTGATTAAATATCTGATTAGCCAGGTGATGATGGACGACGACGACCGTTTCGCCGCATTGAAGGAGTATTTCCCCGACGCGAAGAAAGAAGACTGGAAACTGGTCGTTGCCGGACAGCGCGTACAGGTTATCAAGAAAGATGAGGATAAAGGCGGCGTGCTGAAGCTGGGCACCGAGATTGTCAGCTCGCAGGATGGTTCCATCGCCGCCTTGCTGGGCGCCTCTCCGGGCGCGTCCACCTCGGCGCCGATCATGCTGAGCCTGCTGAAAACGGTCTTTAAGGATAAGGTCGCGACGCCGGAATGGCAGGCCAAGCTGAAGGAAATCATTCCTTCCTACGGCCAGACGCTGGACGGCAATATTGAATTGACCAATAAGATCCGCAGCTACACCAGCAGCGCCTTGCAGTTGAACTATATTGAAGTAAAACCGGAATAACGTTGTGATATGGCGTTGATAAGGCCGTGCAAGCGGCCTCAGCCCATTGATAAAGCTCGTTATTAGGGAGAGCGTGGCGAGGGGCCGTAGCGGCGTAAGCCGCCGGAGCGCCCCTCGGTACGGTAGGCCCGGGTATCGCCGACTTACAGGCGACTTTGTCAGCAATCTCAGGTCGCGCAAGCGGCCTTTTTTACGTTACGGAGCGCAGGTTTAGAACGCGTAGTTGAGGTTCACGCCGTACAGCCAGGCCTTGCCTTCAGAGCTGTAGGTATAAGTGTTTACCCCCACGGGATCCGCCTCGCGGATGGTGACTTTCTTACCGTGCATATAGGAAACCCCCACGTCCACCGACGCGTCTTTATTAAAGGCGTAGGTGGTGCCGGCGCTCAGCCAGAAGCGGTCCTGATCCGGAATGGAGACGGAGCGCTTGTCGGCGGGAACCGGGCTGTCGTCAAAGGCGACGCCGCCACGGAAGGTCCAGTTATCGTCATGATAATAGGTGGTTCCCAGGGCGATACGGTAGGCGTCGCGGAAACCTTCTTCTTTCTGGAATAGCGTCCGCCCATTATTACCCGTCGCTTTCAGCTCCTGGAACTGGCTCCAACTGGTGTAGGCCAGGCTGTAATGCACCGCCCATTTGGGCGCCACGCGATGGTAGGCCGACGCTTCCCACATTTCCGGCAGATTCAGCGTCAGTTTGCCGGGGATGGTCGCTCCCCCGGTGCCTCCGATGGCGACAGGGATGTCGTTGCTGTAATCGCCGTTAAAATCGATATCGACCTTGGAACGGTAGGTCAGGCCGTAGCGGTTGTTTTCATCCACTTCATACAGAATGCCGGCGTTCCAGCCGTAGCCCCACTCTTTACCCTCCAGACGGGATATTTCGGAGGAGGGCTGTAAACCAAGCGCCGGCGCCAGTTCCCCCGCATTGCGAACGATTTTCGCATCGGCGTACACCGCATTCACCCCCAGACCAAAGCTGAAGTGCTGATTGAGGCGATACGCGGCGCTCAGGTTCAGGTTGGAGGTCACCAGATCGGTTTTGCCGCCGATGGAACCCGCGACGTAATTATCGTTGAATTCCGTCGCCAGACCGTAATTGGTCACGGCGGAAGCGCCGATGGCCCACCGATCGTTAAGCGGCATAACAAAGTGCAGGTTCGGCACCCAGGCATGGGGCGCAATGTTTTCGGCATCGGCGTTTTGGCCGGATGAGCTTGAACCGTTCAGATCAATATCCGGGTTTATATAGGTCACGCCGCCGGAGAAAGAGGGACGATCAAACAGGGTCATGGTTGCCGGGTTACGGCTGCCGGAGGCGGCGTTATCCGCGACGGCGCCTTCACCGGAAAACGCGCGTCCCAGACCTGACGAGGAGTATTCGTTGAGCTGGAAGCCAGCCGCGGAAGCGTTTGCTGAAACCAGTGCCACTGCAACAGCAATTGCGGATTGTTTTAACCGGTTTTTTTGGCTCATGACCAAAACCTCTTTATGTGCTCGTGAGTTAACTTTGTTACATCAAGTAACAAGGGACGCGCATTGTAGGGGGCGCTCTCAATCTGGCAAATCGGACCAGTTGCCAAAGTATATGTGGGGAATATTTAAATGTTGCATGTATGTAGTTAAAATATGTCGTAATTGATACAGAAATAAGATCTGCTTAACATTTTGGTTGATTTTAACGGCGAGAATTAGCGAGATTTTACCCTGCTATAACAATGGAATGTGACGGTTCTCACTAAATGCCGCGGCGGGCAGTAAGTTCTAGTGCTGAACTGAACCGGTGAGTAGAATAGAGCGGAAAGTAAGTTTTTTTGAATCGGATCATAGCCGTTGTACAGATCTCCGCCGTATAGAGGAAGAAATGATGACAAACGCCATAAACAAATGTTCTGCCGAAGAAACCGCCGCCTGCTGCTGCGTGGATGTTGGCACGGTGATGGATAACACCGATTGCACCGCGTCTTACAGTAAAATCTTTATCGAGCGGGCCGAGGCCGAGGCCACGCTGCAAGCGCTGACGGATAAAGCCCGTTCGGTGGAGTCGGACCCTTGCCAGATCGAAAGTCGGCTGGAAAGCGTGGACGGCGGCGTGAAGCTGGACATTGATTTCACCTTCAGCTGCCAGGCTGAAACGATGATTTTCCAGCTTGGGCTGCGTTAAGCGGCCTTGTTTCCGTCTCGCCGCGGCTCCCTGCTTTAGTCATCAATTGCAATAGGATAGCTATTTTTATCACTGGCAGATAATTCTGTGATTCTATTTAATTTCAAGATTATCGTTCGCTAACAGGTTGCAAAGATGAGTACGGTGGATGCCGCCCGTCACCGGGCACAGATTCAGTCCCATATTGAACGCTCCGCTCAGCGCTATCTGCGGGTCAGCCATCAGATTCACGCCCGGCCGGAAATCGGCAATCAGGAATTTTTCGCCGCCGAAACGCTGGTCGATGTGCTGCGTGAGGCGGGATTTGCCATCACCCAGAATATCGCCGGGCACGAAACCGGGTTTATCGCCCGCAAGGGGGAAAGGCATAGCGGGCCGCGCATTGGTTATCTGGCGGAATATGACGCGCTGGCTTTGTCCGGCTATCGTCTGCTGACCGAACCGTCGTTGCTGGCGGCGGTGAAAGCGGATTTTCAGCGCACCCACTAGCCGGCCCCGTGCCGGACGGACATTTCCCCTCTCATTTTGCCTCGCCGCGGTTTGCGTAATGTAACTATCTGGTTAACAATCAGATCAGGTCTGACCTGTTGGGCGCAGGCTCGATTTTATCAGTTAACAGGGGAGCGTTTATGAGCGAGGTGTTACCACTGATAACCCGTCGTGGCGATCGCGTGGCGATTGTCGGCGGATTACGTACCCCGTTTGCCCGCCAGGCGACGGCCTATCATGGCGTGCCGGCCGTGGATCTGGGAAAAATCGTGGTGAATGAGCTGCTTATTCGCACCGGCATCGATCCCGAACTGATCGAACTGCTGGTTTTCGGTCAGGTGGTGCAAATGCCGGAGGCGCCCAATATCGCCAGGGAAATTGTGCTGGGAACGGGGATGAGCGAGCATACCGACGCGTACAGCGTATCCCGCGCCTGCGCCACCAGTTTTCAGGCGGTGGCCAACGTGGCGGAAAGCATTATGGCGGGCGTCGTCGAGGTGGGGATTGCCGGCGGGGCGGACTCCTCCTCGGTGCTGCCGATCGGGGTGAGTAAAACCCTCGCCGCAACCTTGGTCGATATCAGCAAAGCCCGCACGCTGCGCCAGCGCCTTAAACTGCTCGCCCGGCTGCGCCCCGGAGATTTGCTGCCCGTCGCCCCCCCGGTGGCGGAATACTCCACCGGCCTGCGCATGGGCGATACGGCGGAACAAATGGCGAAAACCTACGGCATTACGCGGGAAGAGCAGGACGCGCTGGCGCATCGCTCCCATCGTCTGGCCGCCCGCGCCTGGCAGGAGGGGCTGCTGCGCGAAGAGGTGATGACGGCGTACGTGCCGCCTTACCGGCAGGCGCTGGCCGAGGATAATAACGTGCGTCGCGACTCGGCGCCGGAGCATTATGCCCGCCTGCGTCCGGCCTTTGACCGCAGGCACGGCAGCGTAACGGCGGCCAACAGCACGCCGTTGACCGACGGGGCGGCGGCGGTTGTGCTGATGAGCGAATCGAAAGCCAAAAGTCTGGGGATTACCCCGCTGGGTTATCTGCTCAGTTACGCTTTCAGCGCCATCGGCGTGCGGGAGGATATGTTGCTGGGACCGGCTTACGCCTCTCCGCTGGCGTTGGCGCGGGCCGGGGTGGCGTTGTCCGATCTGGCGCTGATCGATATGCACGAAGCCTTTGCCGCCCAGACGCTGGCGAACCTGAAAATGTTTGCCAGCGAGGATTTCGCCCTCAGCAAACTGGGGCGGCCGGCGCCGCTGGGCGAGGTAGAGATGGAGAAATTCAACGTGCTCGGCGGCTCCATTGCCTACGGGCATCCGTTTGCCGCTACCGGCGCCCGGATGATTACCCAGACGTTGCGCGAACTGCGCCGCCGCGGCGGCGGACTGGGGTTGACCACCGCCTGCGCGGCGGGAGGACTGGGTGCCGCAATGGTACTGGAGGTGACGCCATGAACGATCGGCAACCCTTATCCGCATTCCCTACCGGGGCTTCGGCTTTTTCCCTCGCTATCCGCCCGGACAATATCGGCATCGTCACCATCGACGTGCCGGGAGAAAAGGTCAATACGCTGAAAAGCGAATTTGCCGAGCAGATCGTCAAGGTTATTGAACAGGCTCGGCAACATGCGGCGCTGCGCGGGCTGGTGCTGGTGTCGGCCAAGGCGGATTCGTTTATCGCCGGCGCGGATATCGCCATGCTGGACGGTTGTACCAGCGCCGAACAGGCGCAAGATCTGGCCCGAAAGGGGCAGGAAACCTTTTCCTATATCGCCGCGCTGCCCTTCCCGGTGGTCGCGGCGATCCATGGCGCCTGTCTGGGCGGCGGGCTGGAGCTGGTGCTGGCCTGCGATTACCGCCTGTGCTCGCTGGATGAGAAAACGCTGTTGGGGCTGCCGGAGGTCAAGCTCGGCTTGTTGCCCGGTTCCGGCGGCACCCAGCGCTTGCCCCGGCTGATCGGCGTCGCGCCGGCGCTGGATATCATCCTTACCGGGCGCCACGTCCGCGCCGCGCAGGCGCTGAAACTGGGACTGGTGGACGACGCGGTGCCGCACAGTATTTTGCTGCAAACGGCGCTGGAGATGATCAGGCAGGGTAAGCGTAAAGCATCGCCGCCGGACTGGCGCGCCCGCCTGTTGGCGAGCCCGGCGATCCGCCCGCTGTTTTTTAATATCGTTAAGCGCAAAACGCGGGCCAAAACGCATGGCAATTACCCGGCGACGGAGCGGATTATTCAGGTGATTCGCCGCGGAATGGAAAAAGGCATGGCCGAAGGCTACCGGCTTGAGGCCCGCGCTTTCGGTAAGTTGGTTATGACGCCGCAGTCCGCCGCGCTGCGCAGTCTGTTTTTTGCCTCGACGTCGTTAAAAAAAGAGTCCGACGGCGCTGCGGCGCCCCCCATCCGCCGGGTGGGGATTCTGGGGGGCGGGCTGATGGGCGGCGGTATCGCCAGCGTCACGGCGGTGCGCGGCGGTTTACCGGTACGTATTAAAGATATTGATGAGCAGGGCGTTAACCGTGCGCTGAACTACAGCTGGCAGTTGCTGACCAGACGGGTGGAGCGCCGGCGTATGCCGCCAGCCGAGCGGCAACGCCTGATGAGCCTGATTTCCGGCAGCACCGATTACCGGGGGTTCGAACAGAGCGACATGGTGATTGAAGCGGTATTTGAGGATCTGTCGCTGAAACGGCAGATGGTGGCCGAGGTGGAGCGCCATGCCGCGCCGCATACCATCTTTGCCTCGAATACCTCGTCATTACCGATTCACCAGATCGCCGCGCAAGCCCGGCGCCCGCAGCAGGTGATCGGCCTGCATTACTTTAGCCCGGTGGATAAAATGCCGCTGGTGGAAGTGATTCCGCATGCGCACACCAGCGCCGAAACCATTGCCGCCACGCTGGCGCTGGCGCGAAAACAGGGTAAAACGGCGATTGTGGTGGCCGATAGCGCGGGCTTTTATGTTAACCGTATTCTGGCGCCCTACATTAATGAAGCCGCCTACTGTCTGCTGGAGGGCGAACCGGTCGAGTCGATCGATTATGCCCTGGTGCGCTTTGGTTTTCCGGTCGGCCCGTTGACGCTGCTGGATGAAGTCGGCATTGACGTCGCGACCAAAATCGTACCGGTGCTCAGTCAGGCGCTCGGTGAGCGTTTTATCCCGCCTCCCACCTTTGACGCCGTCCTGAGGGATGGCCGTAAAGGGCGTAAAAACGGCAAAGGGTTTTATCGCTATAACCGGAAACGTTATTTCCATTGGCGGCATAAGGCCAGAGAAGTGGACGCTTCAATCTATCCGCTGCTGGATGTGACCCCGAAAGCGCATCTCGATCCGGCGCTGATCGGCCAGCGCTGCGTGATGCTGCTGCTGAACGAAGCGGCCCGTTGTCTGGATGAAAAAGTGATCCGCTGCGCGCGCGACGGGGATATCGGCGCGGTGTTCGGCATCGGTTTTCCCCCGTTTCTCGGCGGCCCGTTCCATTATATGGATCGCCTTGGCATCGCCACGGTGGTAAAAACGTTGCAGGTATTGCAGCAGCAGTATGGCGACAGGTTTGCGCCCTGCGAAGCCTTGCTGGCCATGCGGGACGGTCAGCAGCGGTTCTACCCGCTACCAGACGAGGTTACGCCGTCGGCGCTTCCGCCCGGCGATGCGCCGGTTGACGCTGGTTAATATTGACGCCCAGCCAACACCTAAGGTAGAAAGTGCGCTTTACCGGACGGTTAAATTTACATCAGGCAGCGGCGATAACGATTTTCGTGATAGCCTGTATCGTCCTGCTTCAGTGTGCGCTTATACAACGACTGATTGCTTTATAAGCTTTTTAATTACGATATGTTCGTCAAATAGCGGTGTGATATGCAAGTTTTGATTATGCGTCATGGTGATGCGATACCTGATGCGGCCAGCGACGCGCTGCGGCCTTTGAGCGCGCGCGGCTATGATGAGTCGCGCAAGATGGCAAGCTGGCTGAATAACCAGCAACTGGATATTGATCGTATTCTGGTCAGCCCTTATCTGCGCGCCCGGCAAACGCTGGAGGCGATTCGGGGGCTACTGCCCTTGCCCGAGGGAGATGAATGCCTGTCCGAGCTCACCCCCGGCGGCGATGCCGGCTTTGTCGGCAGCTATCTGCAAGCCCTGGCCAAAGAGGGGACGGAAGCGGTGCTGGTCGTCTCGCATCTGCCGTTGGTCGGCTATCTGGTCGCGGAGTTGTGTCCCGCTGAAAACGCCCCCATGTTCGCCACCTCAGGCATTGCCAGTGTGAGCATTGATACCCCATCGGGGCGCGGCGTGTTTGACTGGCAGGTGAGTCCGGCGCAGCTGGCGCTGAAGAGGTAATCGCCGCCGCGCCGATCTCCCGCCGCCCTGGCTAGCCGAGCGACGGCGCTTCCAGCGCCACCAGTATCAGCAGCGCGGCGTCGCCGCCGAACTCCTTGGGCGCCTGATGGAAAGCCAGCACGTCCGGGTGCTGCGCCAGCCACAGCGGCGTCTGCTGCTTCAGAATGCGTTTGCCGTGGCCGTGCATCACGCAGGCGCAATAAACGTGTTCCCGGCGGCAGGCGGCAAGCAGCGCGCCCAGCTCCTGTTTTGCCTGCTGCTGCGTCAGGCCGTGCAGATCGAGAAACAGTTCCGGGGAGTAGTCGCCCCGCCGCAGTTTTTTCAGTTCGTAATGGCTGGCGCCGGGGCGCACATAGCGCGTCGGCCCCGCGCTTTCCAACTGCGGTTGAAACTCGTCCGAAAAGTAAAAGCTGGCATCGGCCTGCTCCCGCAGCGCCCGCCGGGGAGGCAGTTCGCCGGTTTTGGGACGAACCGGCTTATGGACATAGGTATCCTGGCGTAATTTTTTAGTGCCGGAGACTGAAGTACGAAAAAGCTGTAGTTCTTCGTCGTTCAGCGAATATTTATTACTCATTGGCCGCTCACTTCGCATCGATATCCGTTCAGTTTACCTTTTCTCTTCGCGGCTGCTAAATAAAAGTCGGCGCAACCTTGAGTTCCGCCGGTTATATCTGCTGATTTGTCGCGGGCTTCATGGCAAACTATGCCTTTCTTATGTGTAACAGCGCCAATTTCCATTCAGATGTGTCTGCGGAGGACAAGCTTGGACAAAATTTTCGTCGATGAGGCCGTCAGCGATCTTCATACCATTCAGGATATGTTGCGCTGGGCGGTCAGTCGGTTTAACGCAGCCAATGTCTACTATGGTCACGGTACGGATAATCCCTGGGATGAAGCGGTACAGCTGGTGCTTCCCACTCTGTTCCTGCCGCTGGATATTCCTGAGGATATGTATATTTCCCGCCTGACGTCCAGCGAGCGTCATCGTATTGTCGAACGCGTTATCCGCCGGGTAAACGAGCGCGTCCCGGTGGCTTATCTGACCAATAAAGCCTGGTTCTGCGGGCTGGAGTTTTACGTTGACGAGCGGGTTCTGGTGCCGCGTTCGCCCATCGGCGAGCTAATCGGCAATTATTTCGCCGACCAGTTGCCTAAAGCGCCGGGCCATATTCTGGATATGTGCACCGGCAGCGGCTGTATCGCCATCGCCTGCGCCCAGGCGTTTCCGCAGGCGGAAGTGGACGCGGTGGATATCTCCGACGATGTGCTGGCGGTGACCGAGCAAAATATTCAGCAGCACGGTGTGGAATACCGCGTCACCCCGATTCGCTCCGACCTGTTCCGCGAGCTGCCGGCTATTGCGTACGACCTGATCGTCACCAATCCCCCTTATGTCGATGAAGAGGATATGGCGGATTTGCCGCAGGAGTTCCGCTATGAACCGGAACTGGGATTGGCGGCGGGCAGCGATGGCCTGAACCTGGTGAGGCGCATTCTGGCGAGCGCGCCGGATTACCTCAGCGACGACGGCGTGCTGATTTGCGAAGTGGGCAACAGCATGGTGCACCTGATCGAGCAATATCCCGCCATTCCGTTCACCTGGCTGGAATTCGCCAACGGCGGAGAGGGCGTGTTTATGCTGACCAGGCATCAGCTAATTGATTGTAAAGAATATTTTAGCATTTACCGCGACTGATTCGCGATGGCTAACCCTATCTGTATAGGCTAAGGAGCCGTGATGGCAGGAAACAGTATCGGGCAGTTTTTCCGCGTCACCACATTTGGTGAGTCCCACGGAATTGCCCTGGGCGGTGTTGTCGACGGCGTACCGCCGGGGATCCCGCTGACGGAGGCGGATCTGCAACAGGATCTGGACCGGCGTCGTCCGGGAACGTCGCGCTATACGACCCAGCGCCGCGAGCCCGACCGGGTGCGCATTCTTTCCGGGGTGTTTGAAGGCGTTACTACCGGCACCAGCATTGGTCTGCTGATCGAAAATACCGACCAGCGCTCGCAGGATTACAGCGCCATTAAGGACGTTTTCCGCCCCGGTCACGCCGACTACACCTATGAACAAAAGTTCGGCCTGCGCGACTATCGCGGCGGCGGGCGTTCATCCGCCCGGGAAACCGCGATGCGCGTCGCGGCCGGCGCGATAGCGAAAAAATATCTGCAACAGCGGCACGGCGTGAAAATTCGCGGCTATCTGGCGCAAATCGGCGATATAGCCTGCGAATTGAAAGACTGGGATCTGGTCGAGCAGAATCCGTTCTTCTGTCCCGATGCCGACAAGCTGGAAGCTTTGGATGAGCTGATGCGGGCGCTGAAAAAAGAGGGCGATTCCATCGGCGCCAAGGTCAGCGTGGTGGCGGAATCCGTTCCCGCCGGGCTGGGCGAACCGGTGTTCGATCGTCTGGACGCCGATCTGGCGCACGCCCTGATGAGCATCAATGCGGTCAAAGGGGTGGAGATTGGCGACGGTTTTGCGGTAGTGACCAGGCGCGGCAGCGAAAACCGCGATGAGATTACTCCGCAGGGTTTCCAGAGCAACCACGCCGGGGGGATTTTAGGCGGCATCAGCAGCGGACAGCATATTGTGGCGCATCTGGCGCTGAAACCCACCTCCAGCATTATGGTGCCGGGGCGAACCATTAACCGTCAGGGTGAAGCGGCGGAAATGGTGACCCGCGGACGTCACGATCCCTGCGTGGGGATCCGTGCGGTGCCGATCGCCGAGGCAATGATGGCGATTGTGTTAATGGATCACCTGCTGCGCCAGCGCGCGCAGTGCGGCGATGTGGCGAGTCAGGTTCCCCGCTGGTAAGAGATGATGAAAAAAGGGTTTATCGGGGTTATCGCCCTGGCGCTCGGTGCGTCAGGGGGAATGCAGGTCGGATGGGCGAAAACCCCCTGGCAGGAAATGACGCACCCGGTGGCGGGCGCGGCGCAGTCCATCGGCGGCTTTTCCAACGGCTGTATTATCGGCGCCCAACCGCTGCCGCTGCAATCGCCTGATTATCAGGTGATGCGCGTCGATCAGCGACGCTATTTCGGTCACCCCGATCTGCTGGCGTTTATTCATCGCCTGAGCGCCAATGTAAAACGCCGTACCGCCGCCAATGTGTTGATTGGCGATATGGGCATGCCGGTGGGAGGACGTTTCAGCAGCGGCCACGCCAGCCATCAGTCCGGCCTGGATGTCGATATCTGGCTGCAATTGCCCAAACGGCGCTGGAGCGAGCAGCAGTTGCTTAAACCGCAGCCTATCGATCTGGTTATGGCCAACGGGCGTCAGGTTAACCCGCGCGTCTGGCAGCCAGAGGTAACGACGCTGGTGAAACTGGCGGCGCAAGACCATGATGTAACGCGTATTTTCGTCAATCCGGCGATAAAAAAACAGCTGTGCGCCGAGGCCGGCCAGGATCGCGACTGGCTGCGCAAGGTGCGCCCCTGGTTCGGGCATCGCGCGCATATGCACGTTCGCCTGCGCTGTCCGGCGGATAGCCTGGAGTGTCAGGAGCAGGATTCGCCGCCCGCCGGCGATGGCTGCGGCGCGGAGCTGACCAGCTGGTTCCAGCCGCGCCAGCCGGGGCGTGAATCGCCGGTCAAAACAACGCCGCCTCCATTACCCCCGTCTTGTCAGGCCCTGCTCGACAGACATTTCGCCGCGGAATAACGCATGGACTGGTTTGTCGTCGGGCCGGAAATGTTGGCCATTTTGTTCTTCGTCGCCGTGCTGGCCGGGTTTATCGACTCCATCGCCGGCGGCGGCGGGCTATTGTGCGTGCCGGCCTTGCTGGCCGTCGGGCTGTCGCCCGCCCAGGCGCTGGCGACCAATAAGCTGCAATCCGTGGGCGGTTCGTTTTCCGCCAGCCTCTATTTTATTCGCCGCCGGGCGGTCAGCCTGGGCGAACAGAAGTTGGCCATCGCCTTAACCTTTGTGGGCTCAACCTTTGGCGCCTGGCTGATTCAGCAGATCCACGCCGATTTTCTGCGCCAGCTGTTGCCGCTGCTGATCATCGGCATCGGGCTCTATTTCCTGCTGTCGCCGAAGATCGGCGATGAGGATCGTCAACGCCGTCTGTCCGCCGTTCCCTTTGCGATTGTCGCCGGCTGCGGCGTCGGATTTTACGACGGTTTTTTCGGTCCCGGCGCCGGATCTTTTTATGCGCTGGCGTTCGTCACCCTGAGCGGTTTTAATCTGGCCAAGGCCACCGCCCATGCCAAAATCCTCAATTTCACCTCCAATTTCGGCGGGCTGCTGTTTTTTATGCTCGGCGGGAAAGTAGTGTGGGGGCTGGGGATGGTCATGCTGGCGGGGCAGTTTATCGGCGCGCGTCTCGGCGCCAAAATGGTGCTGAGCAAAGGCCAGACGCTGATTCGTCCCATGCTGGTGATCGTCTCCGCCGTTATGAGCTGCAAACTGATTTACGACAGCCACGGCGGCGAGATCGCCCGTTGGCTGGGACAATTTTTCTGATGACGGTGAATAATATGGGTTGCCATCACTACCAGCAACTGATTGATATCTTTGCCGCCTGCTTTAGCGATGAGTACAACACGCGGTTGGTTAAAGGCGACGATGAGCCAATCTACCTGCCGGCGGACGAGCAGGCGCCGTACCACCGGATTATCTTCGCGCACGGTTTTTACGCCAGCGCGCTGCATGAGATTTCCCATTGGTGCATAGCCGGCGAGCAGCGGCGCCTACAGGTCGACTTCGGCTACTGGTATTGTCCGGACGGGCGCGATGCGCAGACGCAGTCCCGCTTTGAGTCCGCGGAAATTAAACCGCAGGCGCTCGACTGGCTATTCTGCGCGGCGGCGGGTTTTCCGTTTAATGTCAGCTGCGATAATCTGAATGGCGACGGCGAACCGGATCGCATTGCTTTTCAACGTCGGGTTCATGCGCAGGTGATGCACTATCTGCACCAGGGGATCCCGCCGCGTCCGGCGCGCTTTATTAATGCGTTACAGACGTTTTACCATACGCCGCCGCTGACGGCGGCGAGCTTTCCGTATCCCGCCGACCTCTGCTGAGCGGCGCGGAAAACAGTTTAACCGAGGATGATAAATGATCGCAGAATTTGAGGCGCGTATTCTGGCGCTGATTGATGACATGGTGGAGCATGCCAGCGACGATGAACTTTTTGCCGGCGGGTATTTGCGCGGTCATTTGACTGTGTCGGTGGCGGAAGTCGAAGAAAATGGCGAACACACGCTGGAGGCTTTACATGCGCGAGTCAGCGACAGCATTGATAAGGCGATAAAAAACGGCGAGCTTTCCCCGCCGGATCAGATCCTGGTCAACCGCATGTGGGATAATTTATTCCAGCAGGCGCGGAGCCGGCAAACGCACTGACTTCCCATAATCCCGCACGCCCGGGCGCGCCTGGGCTTTCGTCCGGTCAAACCGGTCGCCCCTTGAGCAATTTTCTGATCCAGAATCGATTAGGGTTCAGCGCCGCCAGCGTGTCGCCATCCAGCGGCAGGGGTTCGCCGTAAATCTGCGAGGCCAGAATCTCCGCCGCCAGCGGGGCGGAGCAGAGTCCGCGCGACCCCAGCGCGCCGATGATAAACAGGTTGGGGTAGACCGGCGCGGGCGGCAGGTTTTGCGCGTCGCGCCGCTGCGGCGACAGATGCCGGTAGCAGTCCAGCGTCCGCTGATAGTCGGCGACCGCGCCCACCAGCGGCAAATGATCGCGCAGCGCGCAGCGCACGCCCTGCCGCGCCTGACGGCCGCTGATATCGATCTGCTGCGCCCATTCCGCCTGCGGCAGGCAGTTCAGCAGGCGCCGGCGATTTTCCTGCTGTTCATCGTCCCGGTAGTCGGTGGCGCTATCGCCGCGCTGATAGCTGGCGCCGATGCAGTGTTCCTGATGCCGCGGGCTGACCGGCGTCAGATAGCCGTCATAGCAAAGCACCTGTTTCAGCCGCCGCAGCGCCGGGGTGGTCGGAATATGGCTGACCTGGCCGCGCACCGCATAGCACGGTAAATGTTGGGTCTGATTCCAGTCCGACAGTTGATGTCCGTTCGCCAGAATCAGCGCGGCATGATCCGCCTGCCGCTGGTTATCCAGCGTTAGACGCCAGCCTGAGCCGGTTTGTTCAAGCGCGGAAACCTTGGTGCTCACATGTACGGCCAGCCCCTGTCGCCGCGCCAGCTCCAGCGCCGAGGCGGTCAGCTCCGCCGGGCACAGCCAGCCGCCGTCGGGGTAGGTAACGCCGCCGGCGCCCAGCATCAGACCGTTCACCTCTTCAAGCTGCCGCGCCGTAACGCCGAAAACCAGTTCCGGCGGCCACGCGCCTTGTAAAACCTGCGCAATCTTGCGGGCGCTTTTTTCGTCATAGGCCAGTTGGCTGACGCCGCACCACTGATGTTCAAAAACGACGCCCTGCGCCGCCAGTTCGTCATACTGGCGGCGGGCGAAGGCGAAGGCGGCGGCGAAGAAACGCGACGGGGCGTCGTGCCTGTCGTTCAGCAGAGGGTACAGCGCGCCCTGCCGGTTGCCGGACGCGCCCTGCGCCGGTTGTTGGTCGGCGCAGTACAGCGTCACCCGCGCGCCGCGTCGCTGCAGGGCCAGGGCGGTCAGCACGCCGGCGATGCCGCCGCCGATAATGGCGATATCGTCGGTGGCCGCGGCCGGCGGCCGGGCATACCAGGGGGCGGCGGACGGCGCGGCGATGCCGACGGGAAGATGGCCGCTCAGCATTTCGCGTTTGCGGCCGAATCCTTTGATTTTACTGACGCTGAAACCCGCCTGCCGTAGCCCCCGGCGCACGAAGCCGGCGGCGGTAAAGGTGGCGAAGGTGCCTTGATCGCGGCCAAGGCGCGCCATGGCGTGAAACAGGTTATCCGTCCACATATCCGGGTTTTTGGACGGCGCGAAGCCATCAAGAAACCAGGCGTCGACCTGATGATGCAGCGAGTCGTCCAGCGTAGGCAGCAGCGTGTTGACGTCGCCAAACCACAGGTCGAGCGTGACGCCGCCCTGGGCCAGAATCAGACGGTGGCAGCCGGACAGGGGCAACGGCCATTGCCGTCGCAATTCCGCGGCGTATGTCGCCAGTTCCGGCCATTGGGCGTGCGCCGCCGCCAGATCGTGCCGCCGCAGCGGAAATTTTTCAAAACTGATGAAATGCAAACGGCGCAGTGGCGCGTGGGGATGCTGGGTGCGGAAGACATCGAAAGCCTGCCACAGCGTCAGAAAATTCAGCCCGGTGCCGAAGCCGGTTTCCGCCACTACGCAATTTTCACGCGCGTGGGTGAGAAAACGTTCGGGAAACCGGTTGCCCTGTAAAAACACATGACGGGTTTCCGCCAGCCCATCCTGATTGGAAAAGTAGACGTCATCAAACTGTTGCGATACAGGTGTACCCTGTTCGTTCCAGCTCAACGACGCATGTTGAACGGGGCGGTTATTCACGGCAAATGACTCATTACTCAGGCGGTGCGGCGATTTTAACGGTCCGCCCGCCGCGGAGCAAATTTAGCAAAAGTTCGGCTGATCGGACTTGTTCAGCTTACAAGTGTACGCTAAAGTGCGTTGCGAAATCCCAAACTTTATAAGTGGAAGAGGTATTGAATGAAACGTGCAGTGATTACTGGTCTGGGGATCGTATCAAGCATAGGTAATAACCAGCAGGAAGTTCTGGCATCTCTGCGGGAAGGCCGCTCGGGTATTACTTTTTCTCAGGAGCTGAAAGATTCCGGCATGCGTAGTCACGTCTGGGGTAACGTTAAACTGGACACCACAGGCCTCATCGATCGCAAAGTTGTGCGCTTTATGAGTGATGCATCGATTTATGCTTATCTGTCTATGGAACAGGCGATTAAAGATTCCGGGCTAAGCGACGATCAGGTTTCCAACGATCGTACCGGTCTGATCGTCGGGTCCGGCGGCGGTTCTCCGCGTAATCAGGTTGCCGGCACCGACGGCATGCGGGCCAAAGGTCTGCGCGGCGTGGGTCCCTATATGGTCACCAAATCCATGGCTTCGGGCGTTTCCGCCTGCCTGGCGACGCCGTTTAAAATCCGCGGCGTCAACTACTCCATCAGCTCCGCCTGTGCGACTTCCGCGCACTGTATCGGCAACGCGGTGGAGATGATCCAACTGGGTAAACAGGATGTGGTATTCGCCGGCGGCGGCGAGGAGCTGTGCTGGGAAATGGCCTGTGAATTCGACGCCATGGGCGCGCTATCCACCAAATATAACGAGACGCCGGAAAAGGCTTCCCGCACCTATGATGCGGATCGCGACGGTTTCGTTATCGCCGGCGGCGGCGGCATCGTGGTGGTTGAAGAGCTGGAGCATGCGCTGGCGCGCGGCGCGCACATCTACGGCGAAATCATCGGCTATGGCGCCACCTCCGACGGCGCGGACATGGTCGCTCCCTCCGGCGAAGGCGCCATGCGCTGCATGAAGATGGCGCTGCAGGACGTGGATACCCCGATTGATTATATCAACACCCACGGCACCTCCACCCCGGTTGGCGATGTGAAAGAGCTGGGGGCGATCCGCGAAGTGTTCGGCGACAATGTTCCGGCCATTTCCGCCACCAAAGCCATGACCGGCCACTCGCTGGGGGCGGCGGGCGTGCAGGAAGCGATTTACAGCCTGCTGATGCTGGAGCACGGCTTTATCGCGCCGAGCATCAACGTGGAAACGCTGGATGAGCAGGCGATCGGGATGAACGTCATCACCGAGCCGACGGAGCGCAAGCTGACTACCGTGATGTCGAACGGTTTCGGCTTCGGCGGCACCAACGCCACGCTGGTGATGAGAAAGTTCGAGCGTTAACCACGCGTCGATCGTCAGCCCGCGTCAGGCGGGCTGAGAACGTACCCCCCGTTGCGCCCTGCCTGCAGGGCGTTTCTCTTTTCGCCGCCGGCGAAATCAGAATACCACCCATAACAGAAATAGCGCCACGCCAACGCCGGCGATGGTCCAGAACATCGATTTCTGGAATAACGCCGGCCAGTTAAGCGGCAATGCGGCAATAAGCGGGTTCAGCAGCGGCTGCGGCGCCGTCCAATCGGTTTCCTGCGCGCGCTGTATGCGCTGGGTGAACAGGAAGGTGAGCGCCTCGCTAAGCTGCATCGGCGCCAGCGGCGTCTGCCATCCGGCGTTAAACCGGTTCTGCATATAGTCCAGCAGCATCTGCTGCTCTTGGGCAGTGAGCGGCTGCGGCAACGCCGCCTGCAACGTGGCGATGGCCGCGGTCTGCGGCGATATTGAGGCCGCGTTGGCCGTGCCGGCGGAAGTCTGGGCGGCGTTCGCCGCGGGTTGATTCGGGGCGACATCGGCGGCGAGGGTTGTCGGCGCCCCCTGCGGTAAAGGCGGCGATGAAGCGGTCGGCAACTGCTGCAACGACGCCTGCGTTTGCAGGAACTGGGTCAGCAACGGCAGATTTTTTAGCGGAATCGCCTGCCCGGCATTGAGGTTCTGCATCGTCATCAGCGTGGTCCAGATTTTTACCGGCTGCTCGCCGCTCTGCGACGCCAGGCGGGTAACCAACTGGTTCAGGCTATGCTGCTCGGCCGGCGACAGGGAACGCTCAGGCGGGTTGGCAACGGAGTGCGGCTGGGTGGACGCCGTATTGGCGGGCGCCGTCGGTCCGGGTTGCAACAGCGTCGCCACCTGTTGCAGTTGCGCTTTGTTCAGTGAGCTCAGCGTGGTATGGCCGAATTGCTGATGGATAAAATCACTGACCACCTGTCGGTTATTCCCCTGGGTGAGCAACTCCGTCACCCGTTGCATCAGCTGTTGGCGGGCGCCGTTATCCTGCGCTTGCGTCTGGGTTAAGCGCGTTTGCAACTGCTGCTCCGCCGGCTGATAGTGGCGTGAGGTCAACTCGGCGTTTTCCTGTAGCCCCAGCCCTTGCTTCACGCTGCTCCAGACTTCGCTCGCTTTTAACGTGCCGAGCGCGACGATTTTAACCATCAGGTTTTCAAGCGTGGCGCGCTGTGCGGGCGTCAACGGCGCATCGCCGCCGTCAGTCCCCGGCGCATTGGCCGCCGGTGACGTAGCCTGCGGACTGACAGCGCGATCGCCGGGCAGTGGGGCTCCTGGGCCGCTTACAGGTTGCATACCGATTATCCTCACCGCTGCTAATGGGGCCTGACGATGGGCAGGCAGTCTCAATTATTGAGACGAATCATAGCAAGCTCCATCGCCGTTCGATAGTCACAGATAAGCGCTGAACGTCCGCTGAATCCGGCCTTTGCCGCCGGGCCCCGCGCCGGCCCTCCGCTAATGGGCGCCGCGCGACTTCGCCTTGGCCAACGGGGTGCGTAACCGCTGCGCCAGAATGACCCCCAGCAGCGCAATTCCGCCGCCGATCAGGTGGTAGCCGTGTAACGGCTCATGGAGGAAAATAATGGCGATGGCGGCGGTGAATAACGGCATCAGGTTCATAAAGACGGACGCGGTGCCGGCGCCCAGTCGCATCACGCCCTGGATCCACAAAAAGGGCGCGATAATCGACGCCATAACGCCGGCGAAGGCGACCAGCGGTATGTTCTGGCCGGTGAGTCGCACATTTTCCGTCAGCAAAAAATTGGGCAGCAGCAGAACCACGGCAAAGGCAATCTGCACGTAAAGCGACAGCCAGTTGGGCAGGGGGATGTTCCAGCGTTTGGTTAATACGCCATAGAGCGCATAGGCGCAGACGGCGCCGAACATCATGATTTCACCGGCGCCGATGCCCTGGACAAGAATTTGTTGCGGATGGCCGGCGCTGATCAGCCAGACGATGCCGCCGAACGACAGCAATCCGCCGCCAACGATGCCCACCGTAGGCGCGATGCGCAGCAGCGGAATGCTGATCAACACGGTGAGCAGCGGAATGAGCGATCCCAGAATCCCCATCATCAGCGCGCTGGTGGTGTGCGCCGCGTAGTAAGCCAGACTCTGGTACAGCACCATGCCCAGCAGTCCGAGCGCCAGCAGTTTCCAGCCGTATTGGCGAATGGTGGCTAGGTGCCTGCCGATGCCCGGCAGCATAAACGGCGTCATCACCGCAAAAGCCAGCAGCCAGCGATAAAAAGAGATGGCCGCCGGATCGATGACGGCGGCGGAGAGTTTATTGACGATGATATTAACCGACCAGATCAGCACGGCAATAATGGGGAACAGGGAATTCAAAATAGGGATTCTCAATGATGATGACTAAACAACAGCCGCTGAGTTTAATACCGTTGCGCTTATTTTCCATAGCCAAAATCAGCGAACCGCCGGTCAGGTTTCCGCGCCGCGCGGGCGCTATCCCGCCGCGTTTGCGGAGGGAAGCGGCAATAAAGGCCCACTCCGGCTGCCGATAGCGTTGGGCTTCCTCCCCATTCAGTGGCAAAATAGCCACCCTCTTTTTTCAGGGTAACGGGTTACCGGGGAAGGCAATGAAGGTTGTGGTTGACGAAAATATGCCGTACGCACGCGAACTGTTTAGCCGCCTGGGCGAGGTTCGGACTGTGCCGGGGCGCCCGCTGCCGCGCGCCGCGCTGAACGGCGCCGACGCGCTGATGGTGCGGTCGGTAACGAAAGTGAATGCCGAACTGCTGGCCGGCAGCGGGGTAAAGTTTGTCGGCAGCGCCACGGCGGGCACCGATCACGTCGACCGGAACTGGCTTGACGCCAACGGCATCGGCTTCTCGGCGGCGCCGGGTTGCAATGCGATAGCCGTCGTCGAATATGTCTTTTCTTCCCTGCTGATGCTTGCCGAACGGGATGGATTCCAACTGCGTGATAAAACCGTCGGGATTGTCGGCGTCGGCAACGTGGGCGGACGGCTGAATAAACGGCTGAAAGCCTGGGGAGTCAAAACATTATTGTGCGATCCGCCCAGGGCGGCGCGGGGCGATGATGAAAATTTCCTGCCGTTGGAGGCGCTGGTGAGGGAGGCGGATATCCTGACGCTGCATACCCCGTTATACCTTGACGGCGCGTACCGGACCCACCATCTGGTTGATGAGGCGGTGCTGCATGATTTCGCCGACGGGCGCATCCTGATTAACGCCTGCCGCGGGCCGGTGGTGGATAACGCCGCGCTGCTGAAAGCGTTAAAACAGGGGAAAAAACTCAGCGTTATTCTCGACGTCTGGGAGACTGAACCGGCCTTGTCCACCGAGCTGCTGGCGCTAGCGGACGTGGCAACCGCGCATATCGCCGGCTATACGCTGGAAGGCAAAGCCCGCGGCACCACCCAGGTGTTTGAGGCGTGGAGCCGGTTTATCGGCAATCCGCAGCGGGTGGCGTTGTCTTCGTTGTTGCCGCCGCCGGAATTCTCCGCGCTGACCGTCGCCGCGCCCCTGGATGAAGCGTTATTAAAGCGCCTGGTGCATCTGGTGTATGATGTGCGCCGGGATGACGCCCTGTTGCGCCATTCAGCGCATCAGGAAGGAGGATTCGATCGCCTGCGCCGCCATTATCAGGAGCGGCGCGAATGGTCGTCGCTGCATATTGTCTGCGCCGACGCTGCCAGCGCGCAATGTCTGAACGAATTGGGATTCACCGCGTCGCCGGCCGCCGGCCTGTAACGCGCTGCTACTGCGCCAACGCGGCGGTAATGGCGTTTTATTTACAAGTTAGGGGAGAATAACCACATGTCTGACGGTTGGAATATTGCTCTGCTGGGCGCCACGGGCGCCGTAGGCTCGGCGTTGCTGGAGTTATTGCAGGAGCGCGAATTCCCGGTGGGTGAACTCTATCCGCTGGCCAGCGAACGTAGCGTGGGGGAAATCATCCGTTTTAACGGTAAATCCCGCCGGGTGGAAGATGCGGCGGGTTTCGACTGGTCGCAGGCGCATCTGGCGTTTTTCGTCGCCGGCGAGGAAGCCAGCGAGCGCTATGCGCAAGAGGCGGGAGATGCCGGGTGTCTGGTTATCGACAGCAGCGGCCTGTTCGCCCTGGAGCCGGACGTGCCGCTGGTGGTGCCGGGGGTTAACGCCCACGCGCTGGCCGATTACCGCAACCGCAATATCGTGGCGGTGGCGGATAGCCTGACCAGCCAACTGCTGACGGCGATCAAACCATTGACGGAAGCGGCCGGATTATCCCGCCTGCACGTCACCAATCTGCTGTCGGTTTCCGCGCGCGGCAAAGCGGCGGTGGATGATTTGGCCGGCCAAAGCGCGCGTTTGCTGAACGGCATTCCGCCCGAGGCGGGGATATTTCCCAAACAGCTGGCGTTCAATCTGTTGCCGCTATTGCCTGATAATGAAGGCAGCGTGCGCGAAGAGCGCCGCCTGGTGGAGCAGGTGCGTAAGATCCTGCAGGATGAAGGGCTGCCGGTCTCCGTCACCTGCATCCAGTCGCCGGTATTCTACGGCCATGCCCAGGTGGTGCACCTGGAGGCGCTGCGTCCGCTTTCCGCGGAGGAAGCGCGGGACGAACTGCGGCAGGCCGGCGATATCGAGCTTAGCGAAGAGCAGGATTACCCGACGCAGGTGGGCGACGCCTCCGGCAATGCGCTGCTGAGCATCGGCTGCTTGCGTAATGATTACGGTATTCCCGAGCTGCTGCAGTTCTGGTCGGTGGCGGATAACGTTCGCTTCGGCGGCGCGCTGATGGCGGTGGAAACGGCGGAGCGTCTGGTGCGGGAGTATCTGGGGTAATGTCGCAACCGATGCTGGCGGAGGACAATACCGCGCTGAAAATTGCGCTGGGGATAGAGTACGACGGCAGCCGCTACTATGGCTGGCAGCGGCAGGCGGAGGTCGACAGCGTACAGGGCTGTCTCGAACGGGCGTTGAGCAAGGTGGCGAATGAACCCATCGCGGTGTTCTGCGCCGGACGCACCGACGCCGGCGTGCACGCCACCGGGCAGGTGGTGCACTTTGCGACGCGGGCGGCGCGCAAGGACGCGGCCTGGACGATGGGCGTCAACGCCAATTTGCCGCCGGATATCGCGGTGCGCTGGGTAAAAGCGGTGGATGATGATTTTCACGCCCGTTTCAGCGCCACCGCGCGCCGTTATCGTTATGTCATCTATAATCATCGCTACCGTCCCGCGGTGCTGGCCAGGGGCGTCACCCATTGCTATTTGCCGCTGGACGCCGGGCGGATGGAACGCGCCGGCCAATGTCTGCTGGGAGAGAACGATTTCACCTCCTTTCGCGCCGTGCAGTGCCAGTCGCGCACCCCCTGGCGCAATGTAAATCATTTAAAGGTTAGGCGTCATGGCGCTTATATCGTGGTAGATATTAAGGCCAATGCGTTTGTCCACCATATGGTGCGCAATATCGTCGGCAGCCTGATGGAAGTGGGCTGCGGCAATCAGCCGGAAGGGTGGATTGCGCAGTTGCTGGCGGCGAAAGATCGCTCGTTGGCGGCGGCGACGGCCAGAGCCGAAGGGCTGTATCTGGTCGCGGTGGATTATCCCGCGCGTTTTGCTTTACCGCAGCCGGTGATGGGACCTTTGTTTTTGGACGATTAGTTTCCGGGTGACTCGTTTCTGGCCGGCCGGTGGCGGCCAGAGGTAAAAAGGCGACATCAAGAGAGATGTTTATGGAATTTATACGCTTTATTATTGATTTTATCCTGCATATTGACGTTCATCTGGCGGAACTGGTGGCGCAATACGGCGTGTGGATTTATGCCATTCTGTTTTTGATTTTGTTTTGTGAGACCGGGCTGGTGGTCACGCCGTTTTTGCCGGGAGATTCTTTGCTGTTTGTCGCCGGCGCCCTGGCCGCGCTGCCGTCCAACGCGCTGGATGTGCACCTGATGGTTTTGCTGATGCTGGTGGCGGCCATCCTCGGCGATGCGGTGAATTACACCATCGGCCGCCTGTTTGGGGAAAAGCTGTTCAGTAACCCGGATTCAAAAATTTTCCGCCGCAGCTATCTGGATAAAACGCATCAGTTTTATGCCCGCCACGGCGGCAAGACGATAATTCTGGCGCGCTTTGTTCCTATTGTGAGAACATTTGCGCCGTTTGTGGCGGGAATGGGACATATGAGTTACCGCCACTTCGCGTTCTATAATGTAACGGGCGCTTTGCTATGGGTTCTGCTGTTTACCTATGCGGGCTATCTGTTTGGCGATTTGCCGGTGGTGCAGGAAAACCTGAAGCTACTGATTGTGGCGATTATCCTGGTCTCCATTCTGCCCGGCGTAATTGAAATCGTACGGCACAGAAGAGCCGCCGCGCGCGGCGATGTAAAACAAATGAAGTGAATTTTAACCTCCGGTTCGACCAGTTTTTTATCCACAGTACCGGAGCGTTATGGTTTAATGGGCGGCATTTATGGTCTGTTCACGGCAACAATCCTTGGCGCCGACGCTCCGGCAACGCTGGCAAAGCGCGTCCCGGGCATATTTCAAGCGGCAGCGTCGTCAAGGAATACATGAGCAGCGGACTGGCGTTTGCCAGGTTCAAGCAGAAAGGTTATCAATGAGCTGGATTGAACGAATTCTTAACAAAAGCAATATCACTCCGACCCGTAAAGCGAACATTCCTGAAGGGGTCTGGACGAAATGCGATAGCTGCGGCCAGGTTCTTTATCGCGCCGAGTTGGAACGAAATCTGGAAGTGTGCCCCAAGTGCGATCACCATATGCGCCTCTCCGCGCGCGCGCGCCTGCAGGCTTTTCTGGATAAGGAAGGGACGGTGGAGCTGGGCAGCGAACTGGAACCGAAAGATATCCTGAAATTCCGCGATTCCAAAAAATACAAAGATCGCCTGGCCGCCGCGCAAAAGCAGTCTGATGAAAAAGATGCCCTGATCGTCATGAAAGGCACGCTATACGGTATGCCTGTTGTCGCGGCCTCCTTTGAATTTTCCTTTATGGGCGGTTCGATGGCCTCGGTGGTGGGCGCGCGTTTCGTCCGCGCCGTCGAGCAGGCGCTGGAAGACGGCTGCCCGCTGGTCTGTTTCTCCGCCAGCGGCGGCGCCCGGATGCAGGAAGCGCTGATGTCGCTGATGCAGATGGCGAAAACCAGCGCCGCGCTGGCAAAAATGCGCGACCGCGGCCTGCCTTACATTTCCGTGCTGACCGACCCGACCATGGGCGGCGTCTCCGCCAGTCTTGCCATGCTGGGCGATCTGAATATCGCCGAACCCAAGGCGCTGATCGGCTTTGCCGGTCCGCGGGTGATCGAGCAAACGGTGCGTGAAAAACTGCCGCCGGGCTTCCAGCGCAGCGAGTTCCTGATTGAGAAGGGCGCCATCGACATGATCGTCCGCCGCCCGGATATGCGTTATAAACTGGCGACGATCCTCGCCAAGTTGACCAATCATCCGGAACCCGGCGGCGATGTGGTGGAGGAGAGTCACGATACCGCCTCCGAATCACAGGATGAAGTATAACCGAACCGATGAACAGGAAGCGTGAGCGATGCACCGAACGGCAGCCATGCTTCCTGTATAAAATGAACCGTAAGCCAGTGAACGGGACTCATGGATAATCTTCAAGTACCCCAAGCCACGTCGCCATTGGTCACGTGGCTTCATTATCTTGAGCACCTGCACGCCCAGGCCATTGATTTGGGGCTGGATCGCGTCAGGCAGGTGGCCGGGAATCTTCAATTGTTACAACCCGCCGGCGTGGTATTTACCGTCGCAGGGACCAACGGCAAGGGCACGACCTGCTGTACCCTGGAGTCGATACTGCTGGCGGAGGGACTGCGGGTGGGCGTTTACGGCTCGCCTCATTTGCTGCGCTACACCGAGCGGGTGCGGATTCAGGGCAAAGAACTGCCCGAGACGCAGCACTGTCAGGCATTCGCGGAGATTGAAGCCGGCCGGGGCGATGTGTCGCTCACCTATTTCGAATTCGGCACCCTGGCCGCGCTGCGGCTGTTTAAGCAGGCGCAACTGGACGTGGTGATCCTGGAAGTGGGGTTGGGCGGACGCCTTGACGCCACCAATATCGTCGATGCGGACGTCGCCGTGGTCACCAGCATCGCGCTGGACCATACCGACTGGCTGGGTAAAGACCGCGACAGCATCGGCCGGGAAAAGGCGGGCATCTTCCGCGCCGGCAAACCCGCGGTGGTCGGCGAACCTGATATGCCCGGCTCGATTGCGCAGGCGGCCGCTGAACAGGGCGCGGTGTTGCTGCGCCGCGGCCGCGACTGGGATTTCTCCATACAGCGTGACGGATGGAGCTGGCAGAATAAGCAGCGCGAGCTGTCGGGGCTGCCGCTGCCGCATGTGCCGTTGGCCAATGCGGCCAGCGCCTTGGGCGCGCTGAACTATTCGCCCTTGAACGTCAGCGAAGAGGCGATTCGCCAGGGGTTATCCCAGGCCGCGTTGCCCGGCCGTTTCCAGATTGTCGGCGAGAAACCGCTGCTGATTCTGGACGTGGCCCATAATCCCCATGCCGCCGCTTATCTGGCGAACCGCCTGGCGATGCTGCCGCAGGGCGGGAAAGTCCGCGCGGTGGTCGGTATGCTGGCGGATAAAGACATCGGCGGCACGCTAAGTCATTTAACGCCGCAGGTGGACGAATGGTATTGCGCGCCGCTGGACGTCCCGCGCGGCGCCACGGCGGGGCAACTGGCGCAATATCTGGAGCATTGCCGACAGTTCGCGGATGTGGCCGGCGCCTGGCGGCAGGCGATGTCCGAGTCGGCGGAACAGGATATCGTCATTGTGTGTGGATCTTTTCATACGGTAGCGCAGGTCATGGAAGCGCTGGATGAGGGGAAAGCGTATGGCGAGTAAATTTCAGAATCGTTTGGTCGGCACGATCGTTCTGGTCGCGCTGGGCGTTATTGTGCTGCCCGGCCTGCTGGACGGCAATAAAAAGCACTATGCCGATGAGTTCGCGGCTATCCCGCTGGTTCCCAAACCGGGCGACAGCAACGAAATGGAAGCCTTGCCTGCGTTGAACCAGCCGCTGCCCAGCCAGCCGCCGGAAGGGGCGGCGTCCGCCATGGAGGATAAGAGCGCGGCTTCCGATGCCGAAACTCCCGGGATAATCGCCCGGCCGGAAAGCCCGCCTCCGGCAACGACGGCTCCCCCGGCGACGATCGCGCCGCCGGCGGTGGTTGAGCGCCCGACGGCGCCCAGTGAACCCAAGGCGCAGCCTAAGGTGGAAGTGAAACCCAAATCTGAACCTAAAGCGGAACCGAAGCCTGAAGCCAAACCGGAGACCAGGCCCGCGCAACAGGCGCCCGCCGGGCAAGCCTATGTGGTACAACTTGGCGCATTGAAAAACGCCGACAAGGTGAATGAGATTGTCGCCAAGCTGCGTCTTTCCGGCTACCGGGCCTATACCGTGCCGGCCACCCCGGTGGCGGGGCAGATAACCCGTATTTATGTCGGGCCGGACGCGTCAAAACAGAAGCTGCAGTCTTCGCTGGCGGAATTACAGCGGCTCAGCGGATTGAGCGGTCAGGTCAGATCGTACAGTGTGCGTTAAAGGATTAACGCGCCGGCGGGCGGTTTTTGTTCTGTCCGCCGATTGATAAAATCGGCGGAAATACGCTACGCAAACGTTTTCTTTTTCTGTTAGAATTCGCCGCGAACAGGATGATGCGGCGGCCGGGCGGTTGGCATCGTTCATAATTAGGATGGCTCATGGTTTGGGTTGATTACGTCATTATCGGCATCATCGGATTTTCGGCTCTGGTCAGCCTGATCCGGGGGTTTATACGTGAAGCGTTGTCGCTGGTGACCTGGGGATGCGCATTTTTTGTCGCCAGCCATTACTACGCTTATCTGGCGGTGTATTTCACCCGCTTTGATGACGAACTGGTCCGCAACGGCATCGCCATTGCCATTCTGTTTATTGCGACCTTGATTGTGGGTGCTATTGTCAACTATGTGATCGGCTCTTTGGTTGAACGCACCGGATTGTCGGGCACCGATCGCGTATTGGGCGTCTGTTTCGGGGCGCTGCGCGGCGTGTTGATTGTTTCCGCGCTGCTCTTTTTTCTGGATACCTTTACCGGTTTTTCACAGAGCGCCGACTGGAAGCAGTCCCAGTTAGTTCCGCAGTTCAGTTATATTATCAGGTGGTTTTTTGACTACCTGCAAAGCACGTCAAGTTTCTTGCCGCAGCATATAGAGCTGCGATAGCGTTGATGAGGAAAAGACACCATGTGCGGTATTGTCGGTATCGCCGGTTTTACACCGGTCAACCAGTCTATTTATGACGCGTTAACGGTGTTGCAACACCGTGGGCAGGATGCCGCAGGCATCATAACCATTGATGCCTTAAACTGTTTTCGCCTGCGCAAGGCCAACGGCTTGGTGAAAGATGTGTTTGAAGCACGGCACATGCAACGTTTGCAAGGCAATATGGGCATCGGTCATGTGCGTTACCCTACCGCGGGCAGTTCCAGCGCCTCCGAAGCGCAGCCTTTCTACGTTAACTCGCCGTTCGGCATCACTCTGGCGCATAACGGTAATCTGACCAACGCTCACGAACTGCGTAAAAAGCTGTTTGAACAAGAGCGTCGCCATGTCAACACCACCTCGGATTCGGAAATTCTGCTGAATATTTTTGCCAGAGAGCTGGATCGTTTTCAGCACTATCCGCTGGAAGCCGATAATATTTTTGCCGCCGTTGCCGCCACGCATCAGCAGATTCGCGGCGCTTATGCCTGCGTGAGCATGATTATCGGCCACGGTATGGTGGCGTTCCGCGATCCCAACGGCATTCGCCCTCTGGTTATCGGTAAACGCGATCTGGAAGACGGCCGCATCGAATATATGGTGGCGTCGGAAAGCGTGGCGCTGGATACGCTGGGTTTTGAATTCCTGCGCGACGTGGCGCCGGGCGAGGCGATTTACATCACCGAGAAAGGACAGCTGTTCACCTGCCAGTGCGCCGAGAACCCGAAGAGCAACCCTTGTCTGTTCGAGTACGTTTACTTTGCGCGTCCGGACTCGTTTATCGATAAAATTTCCGTGTACAGCGCCCGCGTGCGCATGGGGCAGAAGCTGGGCGAGAAGATCGCGCGTCAGTGGGAAGATCTCGATATCGACGTGGTGATCCCCATTCCCGAGACCTCCTGCGACATCGCGCTGGAAATCGCGCGCATCATTGATAAGCCGTATCGCCAGGGATTCGTCAAAAACCGCTATGTGGGCCGGACCTTTATCATGCCGGGGCAGCAGGCGCGCCGTAAATCCGTGCGCCGCAAGCTGAATGCCAACCGCGCCGAGTTCCGTGATAAAAATGTGCTGCTGGTGGATGACTCCATCGTGCGCGGCACCACCTCGGAGCAGATTGTCGAGATGGCGCGCGAGGCGGGAGCCAAACGGGTCTACCTGGCGTCGGCGGCGCCGGAAATCCGCTTCCCCAACGTGTACGGCATTGATATGCCGAGCGTAAATGAACTGATTGCCCACGGCCGCGAAGTGGAGGAGATCCGCCAGCTTATTGGCGCGGATGCGTTGATTTTCCAGGACCTGGACGATCTGATCGCCGCGGCCCGCGAGGATAACCCGGATATCACCCAGTTTGAATGCTCGGTATTCAACGGGGTCTATGTGACCAAGGACGTCGATCAGGGCTATCTGGACTACCTGGAAGTACTGCGCAATGACGACGCCAAAGCGCTGCGCAGCCAGAGCGAAGTGGAAGATCTGGAGTTGCACAACGAAGGTTGAGCGCTGAAAATCTTGTAGTGCGATAACGAAAAGGGGAGTGCGTTCGGGCGCGCTTCCCTTTTCTTATTCTTGCCTATCGCCCGCCGATGCGGCAAAGTCAGCGCAGATTCGTTATTCGCGTTGAGCGTCAGGCGCGCTCAGTTCAGAGGCAGTATTGATGAAACGACTTATTATCGGCATTTCCGGCGCCAGCGGCGTGATTTACGGCGTTCGCCTGCTGCAGGTGCTACAGGCGGTTGAGGGAATAGAAACCCATCTGATTATCAGCCAGGCGGCCCGGCAGACGCTGCCGCTGGAGTCTGACTTCACTCTGCGCGAGGTTCAGGCGCTGGCGGATGTGGTGCACGATACGCGTGATATCGCCGCCAGCCTCTCTTCCGGATCGTTCAAGACGGCGGGAATGGTGATTTTGCCCTGCTCGATAAAAACCCTGTCGGGGATCGCCCATAGCTACAGCGACACTTTGCTGACGCGGGCGGCGGACGTGGTGCTGAAAGAGCGTCGCCCGCTGGTGCTTTGCGTGCGTGAAACGCCGCTGCATCTGGGGCATTTGCGCATCATGACTCAGGCGGCGGAGCTGGGGGCGGTTATTATGCCGCCGGTGCCCGCTTTTTATCATCGCCCGCAAACGGTGCAGGATATTATCGATCAGACGGTGAACCGGGTTCTCGATCAGTTTGAGATCACGTTGCCGCAAGATCTGTTTACTCGTTGGCAAGGCGCGTAAATCCTGCATATTTTTTGCGCATTGATTGAAATTACGATAGGTAAAAATAAGATTCGTCGCCCCGTTTTGGGGCTTTTTTGCGCTCATGCCCCATTATATTGCGCGAATGCACTTTAATGGCGCCAGTAGATCGCCATCGTTGTTGCCCTGAGAGCGGCCGATGTCATTCTTTCAGAGGAAGTAAGTGTAAAATAGTTTATTAATTAATTGCTTATATCGTTTATCACGCTTTGCTGCTCGTGTTTTATGACCTTATTAATAGTGATTTCTTATTATGGCATGAAAACTGCAATATCGCGGTGGACGACATGTGGCAATCATGTGGCGCTTTAAGGCGATAGCTGATTCTGACTCCGGCAAATAAACTTTGCCCTTCCATCCACATTGATAAGGATAACAATATGAAAAAACTGATAAAAGTTTTACCGCTGGCATTCATTCTGGCGGCAGGAAGTACCATGGCGGATATTCCTAAAAATATTAAATTAGGCACCGATCCATCTTATGCCCCTTTTGAATCGAAAAGTGCCAGCGGTGAACTGGTCGGGTTTGATATCGATCTGGCAAAAGAATTATGCAAACGTATCGCGGCCAACTGTACCTTTGTCGAAAGTGACTTTGATGCGTTGATTCCGTCGCTGAAAGCGAAAAAAATCGACGCCATTATCTCTTCGCTCTCCATCACCGAAAAACGCCAGCAGGAAATTTCCTTTACTGAAAAACTGTATGCAGCCAACGCGCGTCTGATTGCCAAGAAAGACGCCGATATTCAACCGACGCAGGCATCCCTGGCCGGCAAACGCGTTGGCGTATTACAGGCCTCCACCCAGGAAGCCTATGCCAATGCTTACTGGCAGCCGAAAGGCATTGAGGTTGTCGCTTACCAGAATCAGGAATTAATCTATTCCGACTTGACGGCCGGCCGTATTGACGCCGCGTTTCAGGATGAGGTGGCGGGCAGCGAAGGTTTTCTGAAGCTGGCTATCGGCAAGGATTATGCGTTTGCCGGCCCGGCGGTAAAAGATGATAAATATTTCGGCGTGGGCACCGGTATGGGGCTGCGTAAAACGGATACCGAGCTGAAGGCCGCGCTGGATAAGGCCTTTGAGGAAATGCGTAAAGACGGCACCTACGATACCCTGGCGAAAAAATACTTCGATTTTGACGTCTACGGCGGCTAAGTCTCCGTTATTGGTTGTTTTGGTCGCTGATAAACCGCGACGGCAGGCCGCGGTTTATCAGGATGCCCGCCCGCGCGTGAGTAACGCCGGCAAAGGCCGTACGACGGATTCAGCAAGTCCGTCACGCCACAATGCCTGGCGGTTAACCTCCATTTTACTCTTAACGGATATGAGCAATGCTGTATGGCTACTCGCAATTAATTCTGGATGGCGCGGCGATGACGCTGGAGCTGGCGGTGAGTTCGCTGCTGCTGGCGTTGGTCATCGGGCTGATCGGCGCCGGCGCGAAGCTGTCCGCCAATCGGCTGCTGTCGGGATGTTTCTCCTGCTATACCACGCTGATTCGCGGCGTGCCCGATCTGGTGCTGATGCTGCTGATTTTTTACGGTCTTCAGATCGCGCTGAATAGCATAACGGAGGCGCTGGGTTTCAGCCAAATCGATATCGATCCCCTAACGGCCGGCGTTATCACGCTGGGCTTTATCTACGGCGCCTATTTTACCGAAACATTTCGTGGCGCCTATCTGGCGGTGTCTCGCGGTCAGATTGAGGCCGCCGTCGCTTTTGGTTTTACGCCGATGAAAGTATTTCGCCGCATCCTGTTTCCCTCAATGATGCGTTTTGCTTTACCCGGTATCGGTAATAACTGGCAGGTTATTTTAAAGGCGACGGCGCTGGTGTCGCTGCTTGGCCTGAATGATGTGATTAAGGCAACGCAACTGGCCGGTAAAGGAGCGCATGAGCCATTTTATTTCGCACTGGTCGCTGGAGCGATGTATTTGATCTTTACCACTGTCTCCAACGGGGTTCTGTGGTGGCTGGAAAAACGCTATTCGCAGGGAGTCAGAAAAATAATCTATGAGTGAGATCCTGCAACAATACTGGCAGTCTCTGCTATGGAGCGACGGTTATCGCCTGACCGGTCTGGCGATGACCATGTGGCTGCTGATTTCCTCCGTGGCGATTGGCGGGACGTTGGCGTTACCTCTGGCGGTGGCCAGAGTCTCGCCGCGGCGTCGGTTCAGCCTGCCGGTTTGGATATTTACCTATGTTTTTCGCGGTACTCCGCTTTATGTGCAGCTATTGGTGTTCTATTCCGGGGCTTACAGCCTGGAGATTGTACGCGGAAGCGATCTGTTAAACGCGTTTTTCCGCAGCGGTTTGAACTGTGCCGTTCTGGCGCTGGCGCTCAATACCTGTGCTTATACCACTGAAATTTTCGCCGGTGCGATTCGTTCCGTTCCCTATGGGGAAATCGAAGCCGCCAGGGCCTATGGCTTCTCTCGCTTTAAGCAATACCGCTGCATTATTCTGCCGGGCGCCCTGCGTATCGCGCTGCCGGCTTACTGTAACGAAGTGATCCTGATGCTGCACTCCACGGCGCTGGCGTTTACCGTCACGGTGCCGGATATTCTGAAGATCGCCCGCGACATTAATGCCGCAACCTACCAGCCGTTTCACGCCTTCGGCATCGCCGCGGCGATCTATCTGGCGGTTTCTTTTGCGTTAATCGGGTTGTTCAGAAAAGCGGAACAGCGCTGGTTACGCCATCTTATTACCCGTTCATCCCATTAAATCCAGGAATAGAGTATGTCGAATAATCAGTTGATGGTGACGGATCTGCATAAACGTTATGGTCAGCATGAAGTGCTGAAGGGCGTTTCGCTACAGGCTAACGCCGGGGATGTGATTTCGATTATCGGATCGTCCGGCTCCGGCAAAAGCACCCTGCTGCGCTGCATCAACTTTTTGGAAAAACCCTGCGAAGGGACCATCTATGTCAACGACCAGGAAATCCGCATGGTGCGCGATAACGGCGGTGAGTTGAAGGTGTTCGATAAAAAACAGCTGCAGATGTTGCGTACCCGTCTGACGATGGTATTTCAGCATTTTAACCTGTGGAGCTTTATGACCGCGCTGGAAAACGTGATGGAGGCGCCGGTTCAGGTATTGGGGCTGAGTAAGGCCGAGGCGCGCCAGCGCGCGGCGTTTTATCTGGATAAAGTGGGCATCACCGGGGAGGCGCAGAGTAAATACCCGGCCAATCTCTCCGGCGGACAGCAGCAGCGGGTATCGATTGCGCGGGCGCTGGCGATGGAGCCGGAAGTGCTGCTATTCGACGAACCCACCTCCGCGCTGGATCCGGAACTGGTCGGCGAGGTGTTGCGTATTATGCGGCAACTGGCGGAAGAGGGGAAAACGATGGTGGTGGTCACCCATGAAATGGAGTTTGCGCGCCACGTTTCCAGCCATGTGATTTTTCTGCACCAGGGCGTGATTGAAGAAGAGGGGCCGCCGGATGTGCTGTTCGGCAGCCCCAAAAGCCCCCGTTTACAGCAGTTTCTGTCGGGAACCCTGAAATAATTTCGTTTCGGCTGGCGTTACGTCAGCCGGTTTTTTTCGTCACGTCCCGCAGCGCCTCTTCCAGTTCAAAAAAGCGAAAGCCGAAACCCGCCGCCTCCAGCCGCTGCGGAATGGCCCGCTGCCCGCCCAGCACCAGCGTGGCGGCTTCCCCCATCAGCAGCTTGATGGCCCAGGCGGGAGCGCGCACCAATCCCGGCCGGTTCAGCACCTGCGCCAGCATGGCCGAAAACTGTTCGTTGCGCACAGGATAGGGCGACACCATATTGAACGGGCCGCTAAGCACTGTGTTATCCAGCAGATAAATAATCCCGTTCACCATATCGTCGAGATGAATCCACGGCATGTACTGTTTGCCGGACCCCAGCGGGCCGCCAAGGCCCAGACGGAATAGCGGTAACATCTTGGTCAGCGCGCCGCCCTGCGCGGAGAGGACGATGCCGGTGCGCAACAGGCAGACGCGGGTTTTGTCGCTCTCGGCGGACTGCGCCAGCGCTTCCCAGCGGGCGCAAAGATGATGGGTGAATTCGTTGGCGGGGGTTTCATCCTCCGTTACCAGCGCCGCCCCCTGATCGCCGTAATAGCCCACGGCGGATCCGGAGATAAAAACGGCGGGCGGTTCGCTGCTGGCGTTAATCAGGTTGGCAAGCCGTTCGGTAATACTCCAGCGACTTTGGCTCAGGCGCTGTTTCTGCTGCGGAGTCCAGCGTTTGTCGGCGATCGGCTCGCCCGCCAGGTTAATCACGCCGTCGAAATCGTTCAGCGCGGTTTTATTGTTCAGCGTCGACCAGTATTCCACCTTATCGCCCAGTCGCTTCCGGGCGCGTTCGGGATCGCGGGTCAATACGGTGACCTGGTGGGAAAGCAGCTGTAATCGTTCAATCAGATGGCGGCCGATAAGACCGGTTCCACCGGTAATTAATAATTGCATATCTTACCTCATTGAGAACCCATGCCGGCCAGGGGGTGTCATAAGGCTTTTTCCTGACGGGCCACGGCTAGCGTGATTCCTTGTAATAGCGCATGGTCATGGAGACCGAGTCGGCGTAGCGCAGGGCGAAGGGTTTATCCACTTCAACTTCAGCATAGGTGATCCAGTCATGATTGCTGGCGATATCAAGCACATCCTGGGTTAATTTTTCCAGCAGGGCAAAACGGTGCTCCTCAATATGGCGAATAATATTCTTGGTGATTGTACGGTAATTCAATGCATCATCGATATTCTCGCTATGTCGCGCGCGCGCCGCCGGGTAGTGGATCGTCACGTTGACGACAATATCCTGCCGGTTATTGATCTCTTCTTCTTTAATTCCAATGAACGTGCGTAACCGCAGGTTTTTTATACGGATAATTGCATCGTTGTTGCTGTGTGACATTCATCGGCCCTCGGTGATAATTGATGTTTGGCTAACCATACCAGAAGATAACCGCAGGCCGAATGGGATGAATAGCAGAATAATTACCGCTCAGCCAATTTGTAGGCGCGCTCCGTGGCCGGACGGGCATTAATCCGCTCATACCAGCTTTTCACCGCCGGATAGTCGGCAAGATCAATACGTTGACGGGCATAAGAGACCACCCACGGATAGGTGGCGATATCGGCGATGCTGTAATTTTCACCCGCCAGCCAGGGGCTTTTCTGCAGCTGTTTATCCAATACGCGGTATAAGCGCTGCGTTTCCTGCTGATAACGCTCAATGGCGTAGGGAACGGGCTGCGGCGCGTAGTGGTTGAAGTGGTGGTTTTGCCCCAGCATCGGGCCGAAGCCGGCGACCTGCCAGAATAGCCATTGCAGCGTCGCCGTGCGTTCGCGCAGATCCCGGCTCAGCAAGGCGCCGCTTTTTTCCGCCAGATAGAGCAGGATCGCCCCCGATTCAAACAGGCTGATGGCGGCGCCGCCATCGGCGGGCTGATGATCGACGATCGCCGGGATCTTGTTGTTGGGAGAGATGGTCAGAAACGCCGGCTTAAACTGCTCGCCGGTGCTGATATTAACGTGATGAAGCTGGTAGGGAATATTTGTCTCTTCAAGAAAAAGGGTGATTTTATGCCCGTTGGGGGTAGGGGCGTAATAGAGATCAATCATAAATAGCGTCTCCGTTGCTGGAACTGCGTGACTATCGATCACGTTTGATCACGTTGCCGTTCGGGCAGGATTAACCTGCCGTTTCTGAAAAGCCGGGAGATTACCCTACCACTTCTGCGGCGGGAAAATAAGCGGCGCCGAGCTAATCTTGTGGCGCGGATCAAGCTGCCGCGCGCATGTCGATGGGTAATACCCTAGGCTGTTTATGGCGCAGGCCGCGCGTTTCGCATCTCAATGGCGCATGCCCTGAAATTATGCATCAAATGCCGCATTATGGAGCGGACCGTCTCGGCGCGGTGCGCAAGACGGTGATGGATCGTTGGCAGATCGGCATAGCGCGGGCATATTTTCTCTCCGGCCATCTGGTACGCACTTTGCAATATCCCTGGATAATATATTGATACCAAAGGATGGCAACATGAAAAGCAATAACGCGGAACCGGGGTTAAAACGGACCCTGGGCAGTTTCCATTTATGGGGGATCGCCGTCGGGTTGGTGATTTCCGGTGAATATTTTGGCTGGAGCTATGGCTGGGCGCAGGCCGGTACGCTGGGGTTCCTGATCACCGCCTTGGCGATCGCCGCCATGTATTGCGCCTTTATCTTCAGCTTCACCGAGCTGACCACCTCGATACCCCATGCCGGCGGCCCGTTCGCCTATGCCTACCGCGCTTTTGGCCCGACCGGCGGTTTTATCGCCGGGTTCGCCACGCTGATCGAGTTTGTATTTGCCCCGCCGGCTATTTCCATGGCTATCGGCGCCTATCTGAACGTGCAGTTTCCGGCGCTGGATCCCAAATGGGTCGCCGTCAGCGCCTATCTTGTTTTTATGGGACTCAATATCCTGGGCGTCGGCATCGCCGCCACCTTTGAATTGATGGTGACGCTGCTGGCGATTTTTGAGCTGTTGGTGTTTATGGGCGTGGTCGCTCCCGGTTTTGAATGGGACAACTTCACCAATCTGGGCTGGGCGGGGTCAGACGAATTCAGCGCGGTGGCGATCTCCGGTATTTTTGCCGCCATCCCGTTCGCCATCTGGTTCTTTCTGGCGATTGAGGGCGCGGCGATGGCGGCGGAGGAAGCGAAAGATCCGCGCCGCACCATTCCGCGCGCCTTTATCTGCGGCATCCTGACGCTGACGCTTTTAGCCATTGGCGTCATGCTGTTTGCCGGCGGCGTGGGAGACTGGCGTCAACTGGCGAATATCAACGATCCGCTGCCCCAGGCCATGAAGCTGATCGTCGGCGGCGATAGCGGCTGGCTGCATATGCTGGTATGGCTCGGGCTGTTCGGTCTGATTGCGTCGTTCCACGGCATTATCATGGGTTATTCCCGGCAAATATTCGCACTGGCGCGGGCGGGCTATCTGCCTAAGCCGCTGGCGCGCATCCATACCCGCTTCCGTACGCCTCACCGGGCGATTCTGGCCGGAGGCGTGGTCGGCATCGCCGCCATCTTCTCTGATTCGCTGGTAACCATCGGCGGGCAGCCGCTGACGGCCAATATCGTCACCATGTCGGTATTCGGCGCCATTGTGATGTATATCACTTCAATGGCGTCGCTGTTTAAACTGCGGCGCAGCGAACCTGAGCTGGACCGTCCGTTCCGCGCGCCCTGGTATCCCTTTGCCCCGGCGTTTGCGCTGGTGATGGCGATAATCTGTCTGGCGGCCATGGTGTATTACAATAGCTTATTGGCGACGATTTTCGCCGCCATGATGCTGATAGGCTACGGCTGGTTTCGCCTGACCGGCGAATCGCGCGATGCCGCGGCGTTGGACCCGCAGTTGACGGCGTCCAAGTAAGCGACGGATTTACACACCGGACAGCCGCCCGTTGTCCCGATGGCGGGTGGTTGCCGACACCATTGAGGCGCAAGCATGTATCAGACTACGCTGAGTCACCGCAGCTACCGTTTTAATGATTTGCGCGAGCTGATGGCCAAGGCGTCGCCGGCGCGTTCCGGCGATATCCTGGCCGGCGTGGCGGCGCAAAGCGCCGAGGAACGTATGGCGGCGCGCATGGCGCTGGCCGATTTACCGCTGGATACCTTTCTACAGCAGGCGTTGATTCCTTACGAACAGGATGAGGTGACGCGACTTATTATCGATACGCATGACCCTAAGGCGTTTGCCGCGATTTCTCATCTGACGGTGGGGGATTTTCGCAACTGGCTGTTAAGTGAAGGTACCGATAGCGCGCTGCTGGCCCGGGTCGCCCCCGGCATCACTCCTGAAATGGCGGCGGCCGTCAGTAAAATCATGCGTAATCAGGACCTGATCCTGGCGGCCAAAAAATGCCGCATCACCACCCGATTCCGCAACACCATCGGCCTGCCGGGGCACATTAGCGTACGGTTGCAGCCTAACCATCCGACCGACGATCTGAAAGGCATCGCGGCAAGCATGCTGGACGGTCTGCTGTACGGCAGCGGCGATGCGGTGGTGGGCATCAACCCCGCCAGCGACAGCCTGCCGCTGCTGGAAAAGTTGAACTATATGCTGGATGACGTCATCAGCCGTTTCTCCATCCCGACGCAATCCTGCGTGCTGACGCACGTTACCAATACCTTGCAATTGATGGAGCGGGGCGCTCCCGTCGATCTGGTGTTCCAGTCGATCGCCGGCACCGAGGCCACCAACGCCGGCTTTGGTTTTAATCTGGCCACGCTGGAAGAAGCGCATCAGGCGGCATTAAGTCTGAAGCGCGGTACGGTGGGCAATAACGTGATGTATTTTGAAACCGGGCAGGGGAGTTGCCTGTCCGCCAACGCGCATCACGGGGTGGATCAGCAAACCTGCGAGGCGCGGGCCTATGCGGTGGCCCGCCGTTTCTCTCCGCTGCTGGTGAATACGGTGGTAGGGTTTATCGGTCCCGAATATCTGTATGACGGCAAACAGATTATCCGCGCCGGGCTGGAGGATCATTTCTGCGGCAAGCTGCTGGGCGTTCCGCTGGGATGCGACGTGTGTTACACCAACCATGCCGAGGCCGACCAGGATGATATGGACACGCTGCTGACCCTGCTCGCCAATGCCGGACTGACGTTTCTGATGGGCGTTCCGGGTGCGGACGACATTATGCTCAACTATCAGAGCACCTCCTTTCATGACGCCCTTTACATCCGCGAACTGCTGGGGCTGAAGCATGCGCCGGAATTCGGCGCCTGGCTGGAGCAGATGAGGATCATCGACGCACAGGGACGCCTGTGCGATGCCGGCAGTCAGCACCCGCTATTACGGCATCAACCCTATCTGGAGGAGAACGCATGAGCAAGGTGATCCACGCTAACCCCTGGGAGGCGCTGCGCGAGTTTACCGCCGCGCGCATCGCGCTGGGGCGTGCCGGGGCCAGCATGCCGACGGGGGAGCTGTTGAAGTTCGGCATGGCCCACGCCCAGGCCCGCGATGCCGTACATCAGGCGTTCGACAGTGAAACCCTGGCTCGTCGCCTGGAAAGCGCGGGACTGAAAACCCTTAGGGTGCACAGCGCCGCGCAAAGCCGGGAGCAGTATCTTTGCCGCCCCGATTTAGGGCGCCGGCTTGCCGATGAGAGCCGCGAGTTGCTGCGGGCCTCGTCCGTTAAGCCGGCCGATCTGCTGCTGGTGGTGGGCGACGGTCTCTCTTCCAAGGCGGTACATCGGCAGGCTGCGCCGTTGATCGCGGCACTGCTGCCTTATCTCTCCCGTCTGGAACTCTCGCTGGCGCCCGTCGTGTTGGCGCATCAGTCGCGCGTGGCGCTGGGAGACGATATCGGCGAGTGTTTGCAGGCCAAGGCCGTCGCCATTCTGATCGGCGAGCGGCCGGGACTTTCTTCACCGGACAGCCTGAGCGTTTATCTGACCTGGGGGCCTCATACCCGGCGTCTGGAGTCGGAGCGCAACTGTATTTCCAATATCCGTCCCGAAGGGCTGGATTATCCCCAGGCCGCCTTTAAGCTGGCCTGGCTGCTGGAGCAGTGCTTCCGGCGCCGCCTGTCGGGGATTCAACTGAAGGACGAAAGCGACAATCCCGTGCTGCACGGGCGCATCGCGCCGCCGTCCGCCGGGTTGCCGTCATGCTAGCCCCCATGTGAAAACGGCTTTGCGGCGACGGCGCGATTTATCCTGAATTCGGGGTAAGACCGGCGGCGTAACTTTGGTAAACTATGGAGGTATGACTGATAACGTGCTTTGGGGCGCTAACCAAAGTCACTGGAGTCGCCGAACCCTGTTTTAACCTTGAGAAGGCGGCGACTGCGACGCGAGAAAGGGTATAAACGATGAAATTAATGTTTGCTTCAGACATCCACGGATCCTTGGCCGCCACCGATCGGGTGCTGGATATTTTTGAGCAAAGCGACGCCGCGTGGTTGATCCTGCTGGGTGACTTTCTGAATCACGGTCCGCGAAATCCATTGCCTGAACGCTACCTGCCGGCGGATGTCGCCGCCCGGCTGAACGCCTATGCGCGGCGTATCATTGCGGTACGGGGAAACTGCGACAGCGAGGTGGATCAGATGCTGCTTGATTTCCCGGTGACGGCGCCTTGGCAACATGTGCTATTGCCGAAAAATCGCCTTTTCCTTACCCACGGTCATCTCTATCATCCCGACAATCTTCCGCCGTTAAATACCGATGACGTGCTGGTTTACGGCCATACGCATATTCCCGTGGCGGAGAAGCGGGGTGACCTATACTACTTTAATCCCGGCTCGGTGAGCCTACCCAAAGGCGGCTACCCCGCCAGCTACGGGATGCTGTCGCAGGGCGCCTTACAGGTTCTTCCGTTGCAAGGCGGGGAACCTATTGCACAAGTGACGATTAGCCACTAATTTAGCGGTTGTCTCCCGGCAACACACCATTATTCAACACCGACGCGCGCGGCAACGCGCCAATACTAAAGGGTTTCAGAGGATGGCGGAACAAAGTCAGTCAGCAGGCACCGAGTGGGTGGATATCGTCGATGAAAACAATCAGGTTATCGCCCAATCCAGTCGTCAGCAGATGCGTGCTCAGTGTCTGCGCCATCGGGCTACTTATATTGTCGTGCATGACGGCATGGGGAAAATCCTGGTTCAGCGCCGGACCGAAAGCAAAGATTTCTATCCGGGATGGCTGGACGCGACGGCCGGCGGCGTCGTGCAGAGCGGAGAGAATATGCTGGAGTCCGCCCGGCGCGAGGCGGAGGAAGAGCTTGGTATTGCCGGGGTGCCCTTTGCCGAACATGGTTTGTTTTACTACGAAGGGGAAAATTGCCGGGTGTGGGGGGGATTATTCAGCTGCGTCACGCACGGGCCGTTTGCGCTTCAGGAGACGGAAGTCGACGAGGTAAGCTGGCTGACGCCCGAAGAGATCACCGCTCGCTGCGACGAGTTTACGCCCGATTCGCTTAAAGCCCTGTCGCTGTGGCTGACGCGCTACAACGACAAACACTACGGCAAACCGCTCTCGCCTGAAAGCCGGGTAGATAGCCAGGGCAAACCCGAAGGCAGCGACGCCATTGAACTGGAAAAGTAACCGCGCCTTTTAATAACCTGAACGTCAGGCTTTCGCCTGCCGTTCAGGCAGTTGACAAAGTTCGTTATTAGGGAGAGCGTGGCGAGGGGCCGTAGTGGCGTAAGCCACCGGAGCGCCCTCGGTACGGTAGGTCCGGGTATCTCAGGATCACAGGCGAGGTTGCCGACCGCTGGGGTTAACGCACAATAATCCCCAGCAGGATCCCCAACGCGCCGAAGTCCGCGTCACTGAACGTGGTGTTGGCGAAACCGATTTCCCCCAGCACCGGCAGCAGAAACACCGGCAGAATGGTAATCAGCAGCCCTTGGGCAAAAGCGCCCAGAATCGCCCCGCGGCGTCCGCCGGTGGCGTTGCCGAATACGCCGGCGGCGGCGCCGACGAAGAAGTGCGGCACCACGCCGGGAATAATCACCGTCATGTCGAGCAGATACAGCGCGAACATGCCGAGAATACCGGCGGCGAAGCTGCTGAGAAAACCGACCAGCACCGCGTTTGGCGCATAGGGAAACACCACCGGGCAGTCAAGCGCCGGTTTGGCGTTGGGCACCAGCCGGTCGGAAATACCTTTAAAAGCCGGGACGATTTCGGCGATCACCATGCGTACGCCCTGTAAAATAATATACACGCCCGCGGCAAAGGTAATGGACTGGATAAGCGAGAACATCAGCCAGTGCTTGCCGCCGCTGATGCTCTTGACGAATTCCGGTCCGGCGAACAGGCAGGTAATGATAAAGATAATGCTCATGGTGAAGGCGATCGCCACCGGCGTATCCCGCAGGAACAGCAGACTCTTCGGTACGTTCATATCTTCGGTGGAATGCGCCTTGTTGCCGAACCGGCTGCCGATAAAGCCGGACAGCACGTAGGAGAGGGTTGAAAAATGGCCGATCGCCACCTCGTCCGAACCGGTGACTTTTTTCATATACGGGTGCACAATCGCCGGGAAGAACACCATCGCGGCGCCGACCACCACCGAACCGACGGCAATCAGCGTCACGCCGGATATTCCCGCGGTCGCCAGGATCACCGCCACCATCATCGACATAAACAGCGTGTGGTGTCCGGTCAGAAAGATAAACTTCCACGGCGTGAAACGGGCGATAAGGATATTAATCACCATGGCGAAGAACATGATCATCGCCATTTCCTTGCCAAAGCTTTTCTGCGCTACCGAGACAATCGCCTCATTGTTCGGCACCACGCCCTGAATACCGAACGCGTGCTGAAAGATATTGGCGAAATCCCCCAGCGATGCCACCACCAGCCCCGCGCCGGCGCCCAGAATAAGGAAACCCATCACCGTCTTGACCGTGCCTTTAATACATTCGGTAACGGGTTTTTTCTGGGCAATAAGACCAATTAAGGCGATCAGGCCGACCAGGATCGAAGGCTCGGACAGCACGTCGCTCATCAAAAAACGAAAGAAATCCATACTCACCTCCGGTTACAGGGCGCCCAGTTCGCTGAGCGCGACGGACAAACGTTCTTTCATGGCGTTTTTGTCGATCATATTGTCGAGCGAGACGATTTTCCCGCTAACGGACTGGGCGACCAGCTGTTCCGCGATATCTTTGGTGCCGACAAAGATGTCGCTTGGCGTGCCCTTGGCCGATCCCAGATCGACATGGTCGACCTCGGCGCTGACGCCCAGATCGCGGATGATGTTTTTGATGCTCATTTCCATCATCAGGCTGGTGCCTAAACCGTTACCGCAAACGACTGTGATTTTCATGTTAATAACTCCGGAACTGGTGATTAATAGGATGCAATAATCGCGAGGATCTGTTGCGGGGTGGTGGCTTGCATAATGGCGGCGGTGTCATCGCCGTTGTCGAATAGCGCCGCCAGTTGTGAAATCGCCTCAATATGGCTGTTGCCGTCGGGAGCGGCCAATACCACCAGCAGCCTGACCGGATCGTTGTCGCCGGCCGCAAAAGCCACGCCGCTGCGGATCACCGTCAGGCTCAGTGCCAGACGATTCGCCCCTTCTTCCGGGCGAGCGTGCGGCATGGCGATGCCGGGGCCAATGACGTAATACGGGCCAATCGCCTGGTGCGAGCGGTAAATGGCTTCCAGATAACGAGGCTCGATGGCGTGATTATCGATCAGCGGCTGACAGGCGGCGGCCACGGCGCCGCGCCAGTCATCTACACGGTCAATCAGTTGGATAACATCCGGCGTTAACAGATTTTTAACATTTACGTTTCTCTCTCTTTACGTTATATCGCAGAGCGTAGTGGCTTTATTGGCTGATTAATGTGATGGGGCTCCCACTTGGTAGCGCTAACTGATAGCGCTACCAAATTATGTGATAGCGCTATCAATAATGATGTGATGCTTTGAAGATACCGCCCCGCGGCGGTTACAATGGGGCTTCATATCATCCAACGGCTGCGGCGGGGCACGATGTCGGAAACAGGGAATAGCGGAATGGAAAAATCACGTAAACGCCGCACCACCGGGCGGGTTACCCTGCAGGATGTGGCGAACTACGCCGGCGTTGGCATGATGACCGTCTCGCGGGCGCTGAGAACGCCGGAACAGGTGTCGGATAAGCTGCGTGAGAAAATAGAGCAGGCCGTGGAGACGTTGGGGTACATTCCCAACCGCGCGGCGGGGGCGCTGGCTTCCGGGTACAGTAACACCATTGCGGTACTGCTCCCTTCGCTGGCCGACCAGGCCAGTTCGGCCTTTATGCAGTCGCTGCAACAGGTGCTTAAGCGCAACAATTACCAACTGCTGCTGGGCTGTCATGATTACAATCAGCAGCATGAGGCCAGCATTCTTGGCGCTCTGCTGCAAAATAATCCCGATGCGCTGGTGGTATTCGGATCGCAGCTTGCCGACGGCACCTGGCAGTCCGTTGAACGGGCGTCGGTACCCGCCTTGAATATTGCCGGAGACGGCAACCCGTATGCCAACCTGACCCTTACCGTCGATTTTCCCGCCGCCGCGCAAGAGCTTACCCGACATTTACTGGCGCGGGGTTGCAAGAATATCGGTTACGTTTGTGCGCATATGGATAATCGCCTGCAACGTCAGCAGTTGAACGGCTGGCACAAGGCCATGCTGCAAGGCTACCAGAATGCCGATCTGGTGGTCGCGACGCCGGATGCCTCCAGCATGCGGTTTGGCCGCTATGCCTTGGGCGAGCTGCTGCTCAGGCAGCCGGAGCTGGACGCGCTGGTCTGCAGCCATGAAAATATTGCCCTCGGGGTATTGTTCGAGTGTCAGCGCCGGTTGATCAAGGTGCCGGGAAATCTGGCGATAGCCTGCCTGGACGGCAGCGACAATTGCGATCAAACCCATCCGGCGTTGACGTCGGTGCGGGTGGATTATGAAAAAATGGGGCGGGAGACCGGCAAGCTGCTGACGGCAATGCTAAGCGAAAGCGTAGCGGAGCCGGTCAATCGTCCGTTCAGCTATCGATTTGAGCCCGGCGCCAGTAGTTGAGGCGTACCGGTCGGTCGCTAAGCGAAAAAAAACGCCAACCCGCGGGTTGGCGTTTAGCCTGTATCGGGCGGCAGAATTAAAGCTGGGTCGCCTGAATCGCCGTCAGGGCGACGGTGTAAACGATATCGTCCACCAGGGCGCCGCGCGACAGGTCGTTAACCGGTTTGCGCATACCTTGCAGCATCGGCCCGATGGAGATCAGGTCCGCCGAACGCTGCACCGCTTTGTAGGTGGTGTTGCCGGTGTTCAGATCCGGGAAGATAAACACCGTCGCTTTACCCGCCACCGGCGAGTTCGGCGCTTTGGAGAGCGCCACGTCGGCCATGATGGCCGCGTCGTACTGCAGCGGTCCGTCGATGATCAGATCGGGGCGTTTTTCCTGCGCCAGCTGGGTGGCTTCACGCACTTTTTCCACATCGCTGCCGGCGCCGGAGTTGCCGGTGGAGTAGGAGATCATCGCCACGCGCGGGTCGATGCCGAAAGCGGCGGCCGAGTCCGCGGACTGAATGGCGATTTCAGCCAGCTGCTCGGCGGTCGGATCCGGGTTGATGGCACAGTCGCCGTAAACCAGAACCTGCTCCGGCAGCAGCATAAAGAAGACGGAAGAGACCAGCGAACTGCCCGGCGCGGTTTTAATCAGCTGCAGCGGCGGGCGGATGGTATTGGCGGTGGTGTGTACCGCGCCGGAAACCAGGCCATCGACTTCGCCCTGTTCAAGCATCAGCGTGCCCAGCACCACGTTGTCTTCCAGCTGTTCACGGGCAACCACCTCGGTCATGCCTTTGCTCTTGCGCAGTTCAACCAGACGTGGAACATAACGCTCACGTACGGCAACCGGATCGACGATCTCAATGCCTTTGCCCAGCTCGACGCCCTGAGCGGCGGCGACGCGCTGGATCTCTTCCGGGTCGCCCAGCAGCACGCAGTGGGCGATGCCGCGTTCAGCGCAGATAGACGCCGCTTTAACGGTACGCGGCTCATCGCCTTCCGGCAGAACGATGCGCTTGCCTGCTTTGCGCGCCAGTTCGGTCAACTGATAGCGGAACGCCGGCGGGGAGAGGCGACGCGAACGCTCGGATGCGGCGCTCAGCGACTCAATCCACTGGGGATCGATATGGCGCGCCACGTACTCCTGCACTTTTTCCACGCGCTGGTGGTCGTCCGCCGGCACTTCAAGGTTGAAGCTTTGCAGGCTGAGAGAAGTCTGCCAGGTATTGGTCTTGACCATAAAGACGGGCAGGCCGGTCTGGAACGCGCGTTCGCACAGCTTGCTGATGCTGGGATCCATTTCATAGCCGCCGGTCAACAGCAGGGCGCCGATTTCGATACCGTTCATGGCCGCCAGGCAGGCTGCAACCAGTACGTCCGGGCGGTCGGCGGAGGTGACCAGCAACGAACCGGGGCGAAAATGCTCCAGCATGTGCGGAATGCTGCGCGCGCAGAAAGTAACGGATTTGATACGCCGCGTCTGGATGTCGCCTTCGTTGACGATGCGGGCATCCAGGTGCTTCACCATATCGATGGCGCGCGTGGCGATCAGATCGAAGTTCCACGGAATGCTGCCCAGCACCGGTAACGGGCTGTTGGCGAACAACTGCCTGGGATCGACATTCGCCACGTTGGCTTTGGTTGAATCATCAAAGATTTCAGACAGGTCGGGACGGGTACGGCCTTGCTCATCCACCGGCGCGTTCAGCTTGTTGATGATCACGCCGGTAATGTTTTTGTTCTTGCTACCGCCGAAGCTGGAGCGGGCCAGTTCGATACGCTCTTTCAACTGCGCCGGCGAGTCGTTGCCCAGCGCTATCACAAAGACGATTTCCGCATTCAGGGTCTTGGCGATTTCATAGTTCAGCGCATTGGCGAACTGATGTTTGCGGGTCGGGACCAGCCCTTCCACCAGAACCACTTCCGCATCTTGGGTATTTTCATGGTAGCGGGCAATGATTTCTTCCATCAGCACGTCTTGCTGATTGGAGCTTAGCAAGGCTTCAACGTGGCTCATTTGCAGCGGTTCGGCGGCATTGATGGATGAGTTGGCGCGGATGATGGTGGTGGTCTGGTCCGGTTTGTTATCGCCGGAACGGGGCTGGGCGATAGGCTTGAACACGCTCAGGTGTACGCCTTTTTGCTCCATGGCGCGAATGACACCAAGGCTGACGCTAGTCAAGCCGACGCTGGTGCCTGTAGGGATCAACATGATTGTACGGGACACGGCTGAACCTCTTTACGGTTGCTCGTTAGTCAAAAACAACTCCGTCAGCCTGAGCTGACGGAGTTGGGATTTATTTTTACGCTGTCAGACGGAGGGCGTCCTGGGCGATCACCAATTCTTCATTGGTGGGAATAACCAGCGCCGGGCGGCTGCCGTCTTTGGCTATGTTGCCGCCTTTGCCGAAGCGCGCGGCCAGATTACGCTCGTGATCGACAGCAAAGCCCAGCAGGCCCAGCTTGTTCAACGTCAGTTCACGTACCATCGCGGCGTTTTCACCGATGCCGCCGGTGAAAACCACCGCGTCCAGGCGGCCTTCCATCAGCGCGCTGTACGAACCGATGTATTTGGCCAGGCGGTGGCAGTATACGTCCATGGCGCGTTTGGCATCTTCTTTGGTGGTATAGTTATCTTCAACATAGCGGCAGTCGCTGGTGACTTCGGTCAGGCCCAACAGGCCGGACTCTTTGGTCAGCAATTTGTTGATTTGTTCTACGCTCATGCCCAGCGAATCATGCAGGTGGAAGACGATCGCCGGATCGATATCGCCGCTGCGGGTGCCCATCACCAGCCCTTCCAGCGGGGTCAGCCCCATGGAAGTATCAACGCACTTGCCGTTACGCACCGCGGCGACGGAACCGCCGTTACCCAGATGGCAGGTAATCACGTTCAGTTCGTCGACCGGTTTGTTCAGCGCTTCGGCCGCCTGTTGCGTGACGAAGAAATGGCTGGTGCCGTGCGCGCCGTAGCGGCGGATATGGTGATCCGTATACAGTTTGTACGGCAGGGCATAAAGATAGGACTCTTCCGGCATGGTCTGATGGAACGCGGTATCAAATACGGCCACGTTTTTATCAGCCAGCTTCGGGAAGGATTTCAACGCCTCGGCGATACCGATCAGGTGAGCCGGATTGTGCAGCGGCGCGAAAGGTACGGAATCCTTGATGCCCTGCAGGACATCGTCATTGATAACGGCCGACCGGGTGAATTTCTCACCGCCGTGCACGATACGATGACCGATGGCAACCAGTTGAGCAGACAGCTCTGGTTTCTGGGCCAGAATGGTATTAACGATGAAGTTCAGCGCCTCGCTGTGAGCTGCGCCAGCACCCAGTGCGGCTTCCTGTTTACCACCCTCGATTTTCCATTTGATACGGGCTTCGGGAAGGTGGAAGCACTCGGCCAGACCAGACAGGTATTCTTCCCCGTTAACAGCATCGATGATGGCGAACTTCAGGGATGAACTACCACAATTAAGAACCAGTACTAACTTACTCGACATGGAAGTACCTACTTGTTATATATGGTTAAAAAAATGCCAAACGCAGCTAGCGTATCGCATATCGCTGTTAGCATTTATGATTAACATCATACCTTGGTGTGAAACACCCGACATGACGATGAAAAAGTGCCGATGTTATCAAGTATTGTTATACCGAATGCACAGTATAATGACATGACACTGGCCTTATGAAGCCGCAGTTTAATAAGGCGATGGGTCATCGCCGATGGCTGTCGACAGCACTTGTTGCGCCATGGGGAATTATATCCCGTGCGAATAGTCTTACAGCGTGAGTATATGGCGGCTAAAAGGCGCGACTAGAATACCGATAGCGTCCGGCAAACACAAAATATATTTTAACCTTGTCAAAATGAGTTGTTGATTTGTGAGAAAGTTTTATTCTTTATCAGTAAAGTTGAGGGGTGACCATGGCAACGAAACCTAGCGGTCGAATCAGTTGGCTACAGTTACTCCAGCGCGGGCAACGCTATATGAAAACCTGGCCCGCGGATAAACGTCTGGCGCCGGTGTTTCCCGAAAACCGGGTGGCCCGCGCCACGCAGTTCGCGATTCGGCTTATGCCGCCGCTGGCGGTATTTACCCTGACCTGGCAGATTGCGCTTGGCGGGCAGTTGGGGCCGGCAATCGCCACCGCGCTCTTTGCCTGTAGCCTGCCGATGCAGGGGCTATGGTGGCTGGGGCGTCGTTCGGTTACTCCTTTACCCCCTACGTTATTGCAATGGTTTCATGATATCCGCCATAAGCTGCTTGAGTCCGGCCTGGCGCTGGCCCCGCTGGAGGAAACGCCGACCTATCAAGCGCTGGCCGAGGTGCTGAAACGTGCGTTTAAACAGCTCGACAAAACATTTCTCGACGATCTGTGATCTCCGTCAGATAGACGGCGGGCGGAAGGCTATTTTTGCCCTTGCTGCCGCGTTAAATCAAAAAACCGGGCGCTACGGCTACCGCGACACGATTCAGTATGCGATTCTGCTGGCAAGATAATAGCGATCGGCGCCATGCCGGAAATAGAGGTTCAGGAGAGCACGATGGAAATGACGAATGCCCAGAGATTGATCCTTTCAAATCAATATAAAATGATGACCATGCTCGATCCGGATAATGCAGAGCGCTACCGCCGGTTGCAAACCATCATCGAGCGCGGCTACGGTTTGCAAATGCGCGAGTTGGATCGCGATTTCGGCGATCTGAGCGAAGAGGTCTGTCGCACTATTATCAACATCATGGAAATGCATCACGCCCTGCAGGTCTCCTGGGGGAATCTGAAAGATAAGCAGGATCTGGACGAACGCCGCCTGGCCTTTCTGGGCTTTGACGCCGCCACCGAGGCGCGTTATCTCGGCTTTGTGCGTTTTATGGTGCACGTGGAAGGGCGCTATCCGCATTTCGATTCGGGAACGCATGGTTTTAACGCCCAGACAAAAATGTGGGATAAATATGGCAGAATGCTGGCTATCTGGCAGTCTTGTCCGCGTCAGTATCATTTGAGCGCGGTCGAAATCGCCCAGATTATCAACGCCTGATTAATTGCCAAGGAGCCCGCCGTGGAGTGTAAAGGTTTTCTGTTTGATCTGGATGGTACGCTAGTCGATTCATTGCCGGCCGTTGAGCGGGCCTGGGCTAACTGGGCGCAAGCGCACGGTATCGAACCGCAGGACGTTCTCGATTTCATTCATGGCAAACAGGCGATTACCTCTCTGCGCCACTTTCTCAAGGGGCAGACAGAAGAATCGATCCAGCTGGAGTTCGCCGCGCTGGAAAAAATAGAGGCGGCGGATACGCACGGCGTTGTCGCCATGCCGGGCGCGAAGGCGCTGCTGGAACGGCTGGATGGGCTGGGTATTCCCTGGGCGATCGTCACGTCCGGCACCGTGCCTATCGCCAGCGCCCGTCATCAGGCCGGCGGGTTGCCTGCGCCGCATGCCTTTATTACCGCGGAGCAGGTGGCGCAGGGCAAACCCCATCCCGACGCCTACTTGTTAGGCGCACGGCGGCTGGAATTGAAACCGCAGGATTGCGTCGTCGTCGAAGACGCCCCCGCCGGGGTTTTATCCGGTCTGGCTGCAGGCTGTCAGGTTATTGCGGTAAAGGCGCCGTCCGATACGCCGCAACTCGATCGGGTTGACCTGATCCTGGATTCGCTGGCGCAATTGCGCATTGAGCCGTCGTCTAACGGCGCCCGGATTATCCTCAATCGGTAGTTTCGTCTAACTTATTGATAAAAACTTACTAAATATGATCAAACCTCGTATCCGCGGGGTTTTTTTATGGCAGACTATCCCTGTCTGCCACCCTTCGGGCCGCAGCAGGGCAGCGTTAAAAAATGCTCCTGCATTTTTTTATGGCAGACTATCCCTGTCTGCCTCCTTCCCATCCTATTGGTTCGCAGCAGAATGCTTATCCATGAGTTTTTTTCCGTCAGGGGAACCGTTTTGAATAGCGAACTTCTCTGGGTCTTATCCTTGTTGCTGATCGCCATTGTGTTGTTTACCACCAATAAATTACGCATGGACGTGGTTGCGCTACTGGTCATTATCGCTTTTGTGCTGAGCGGGACATTGACGTTACCGGAGGCGCTGGTGGGTTTCAGCGATCCCAACGTTATTCTGATCGCCGCCCTGTTTGTTATTGGCGAAGGTCTGGTGCGTACCGGCGTGGCTTATCAGGTCGGCGACTGGCTGGTGCGGGTTGCCGGCAACAGCGAAATAAAAATGCTGGTGCTGTTGATGGTCGCCGTCGCGCTGCTGGGCGCATTTATGAGTTCAACCGGCGTGGTGGCCATCTTTATTCCGGTAGTGCTTAGCGTGTCCGCACGCATGAAAACATCGCCGGCGCGGCTGATGATGCCGCTCAGTTTTGCCGGGCTGATCAGCGGGATGATGACGCTGGTGGCCACGCCGCCCAATATGGTCGTCAGCAGCGAACTGGTGCGGGAAGGTATCGACGGGTTCGGTTTTTTCAGTATGACGCCGATTGGCATCGTGGTGCTGTTGATCGGCGTGGCGTATATGATGGTGGCTCGCTACTGGCTCAGCGACGCCCAAACCGCCGCGGCCAAAGAGGGGTGGAAAAGAAGAACTTTTCGCGATCTTATCCGCGATTACAAACTAACGGGCCGGGCGCGCCGTTTGGCCATCCGCCCCGGTTCTCCTTTTATCGGCCATCGGCTGGACGATCTGCGTCTGCGTCAGCGCTATGGGGCGAATATCGTTGGCATTGAACGCTGGCGCAAATTTCGCCGGGTGATGGTCAGCGTGGCGGGAAATACGGAGCTGCGGCTTAATGACGTTCTGCTGATCGATATGTCCGCCTCGGAAGTCGATTTACGCGAGTTCTGCACCTCGCAGCGTCTGGAGCCGATGGTACTGCGCGGCGAGTATTTCTCCGAGCAGGCGCGTGATGTGGGGATGGCCGAGGTCTCCTTGATCCCTGATTCCGAACTGTTGGGGAAAACCCTTTACGATGTCGGTTTTCGCAGTCGCTATGGTCTTAGCGTGGTGGGGATCCGGCGCAACGGTGAAGCAATGGAAGGGATTCTGGCTGACGAACAGCTGCAGTTGGGCGATATTTTGCTGGTTATCGGCGACTGGCGCATGATTCGGCAGTTGCACACGCAGAAAAACGACTTTCTGCTGCTTAGTCTGCCCGCGGAGGTGGATGACGTGGCCCCGGCGGTCAGTCAGGCCCCCCATGCGCTGTTCTGTCTGGCGCTGATGGTGGCGATGATGCTGACGGACGAAATTCCCAATGCGGTTGCGGCGCTGATTGCCTGCTTATTGATGGGAAAATTCCGCTGTATCGATATGGAAGCGGCCTACCGCTCCATTCACTGGCCGAGCATTATCCTGATTGTGGGGATGATGCCGTTCGCGCTGGCATTGCAGCAAACCGGCGGCGTAACGCTGATCGTTAATGGGCTTATGGATGTCGCCGGGGGATCCGGGCCTCATATCATGCTGGTGTGTCTATTTATTCTTTGCGCCGTTATCGGCCTGTTTATCTCCAATACCGCGACCGCGGTGCTGATGGCGCCAATTGCCATCGCCGCGGCGAAACAGATGGGGGTGTCGCCCTATCCTTTTGCCATGATCGTTGCGATTGCGGCTTCCGCCGCTTTTATGACGCCGATATCATCACCGGTGAATACGCTGGTGCTGGGACCGGGAGGATATAAGTTCGGCGACTTTGTGCGTATCGGCGTTCCATTCACCGTACTGGTGATGATCGTCAGCGTGATAATGGTTCCATGGATTTACCCTTTCTGACGCGTGCGGGGCGCTCGCGGCATAAGGAGGCGTTACAACGGGGAGTCCTGGCTGATCTCATCCAGCGATAAACTGAAGCTGGGGATGAATACGGTCATGAAATAATCCATCTCCGGGCTTTGGCGCTGCTGTAACGTTTTTTCCAACCGGGCCTTGGCCAGGGCAAATTCCGTGTTGCCCGCCGACAACTCCTCCAGACATTTCAGATAGGCACACAGCGCATCGGCCTGCTTGACGATCGCCCGCTCTTCTTCGCTCATCTGTTGTTCGTCCAGCAAAGAGTGGTAATCCTGCTGTAGTTCCGCCGGCAGCATATCGATCAGTTTCTGCCGGGCTATCTTTTCAATTTTCTTATATTCATGGGCGATCTGCGCATTGTAATACTTGATGGGGGTAGGCATATCTCCGGTCAGAACTTCGCTGGCGTCGTGGTACATCGCCAGCAGGGCGATACGCTCCGCATTAATGTTGCCATTGAACTTGCGGTTTTTTATCACCGCCAGCGCGTGGGCGACAAAGGAGACCTGAAGACTGTGCTCTGATACGTTTTCTGTGCGGACGTTACGCATCAGCGGCCAACGGCTAATGAGTTTCAGACGGGATAAATGGGCAAAAAAGTGACTCTGAATCATGACAATCTCTCGGACAGCGGCACGATGGAAATCTATTGTGGCACCTGGCGGGGATAATGCAAACATCACCCCGCTCCGGCGCGGGCGCTCAGACGGCACGCCCGGCGCCGGGAAACGGGCGTTGCGTTACTGGCGATAGTTCTCCAGGAAGCGGCCCAGCTTATGCACGGCCATATCCAGTTCGTCGATACGGGGCAGAGTCACGATGCGCACATGGTCCGGATAAGGCCAGTTGAACGCCGTTCCCTGAACCAGCAATACTTTTTCCTGCAAAAGAAGATCCAGCACCAGTTTCTGGTCGTCTTGAATGTTAAAGCGTTTGGCGTCGATACGCGGAAACATATAGAGCGCGCCGCGCGGTTTTACGCAGGATACGCCGGGGATCTGGTTAATCAGCTCCCAGGCGCGGTTACGCTGTTCGTATAATCGCCCTCCGGGCTGAATAAACTCGCTGATGCTTTGATAACCGCCAATGGCGGTCTGAATGGCGTGCTGCATGGGAACATTGGCGCACAAACGCATCGACGCCAGCATTTCCAATCCTTCGATGTAGCCTTTGGCGTGCTTTTTCGGCCCGTTCAGCACCATCCAGCCCTGGCGGAAGCCGGCGACGCGATAGGTCTTTGATAACCCGTTAAAGGTTAAGGTCAGCAGATCCGGCGCCAGTGCGGCAATCGAATGGTGCCGGGCATCGTCATAGAGGATTTTGTCGTAAATTTCGTCGGCGAAAATGATCAGGCCGTGTTCGCGGGCGATGGCCACGATTTCCAGCAGCAGTTCTTTGCTGTATACCGCGCCCGTCGGGTTGTTGGGATTAATAATCACAATTCCCCGGGTACGAGGCGTGATCTTGCTGCGGATATCGTCCAGATCCGGGAACCAGTCGGATTCTTCATCACATAAATAATGTACCGCGTTGCCATTGGACAGCGACACGGCCGCCGTCCACAGCGGGTAGTCCGGCGCCGGGACCAGCATCTCATCGCCGCTGTTGAGTAATGCCTGCATCGACTGCACAATCAGTTCGGAGACGCCGTTGCCGATATAAACGTCTTCGACGGTCATATCGCGCATATCTCTGGCCTGGTAGTGCTGTACGATGGCTTTACGCGCCGAATACAGGCCTTTGGAATCACAGTAGCCCTGCGCCGTCGGCAAATTACGGATAACGTCGACCAGAATTTCATCAGGGGCTTCAAAGCCGAAAGGGGCCGGATTGCCAATGTTCAGCTTAAGGACTTTATTGCCTTCTTCTTCCAGGCGCTTGGCTTCCTTCAGAACTGGACCACGGATGTCATAACAGACGTTCTCCAGTTTCTTTGATTTTTCAATCGGAGACATAAATATTACAAACCTTTTGCGGGAAAAGCGTATTCTCGGGTGGAATAGCATAACCTGCTTAATGTACTCCTCCCATAGTACCTTTTGAAGAATGATTATCGCTTTCTCTGCAAATTATTACCCTGATGCACTATGAGGGTTGTGTACTAGTCTGATAGTGCGATAGGGTGAGTGGCAGCAGGAACTTTCGCCACCGAATGGCTTTGCTATGAAAATACGCCTGCGGTTATTCAAAATAATGGAGATTATTTATTTTGCAGGCTGAAAAAAGAAAGGTAATTTTTATCGGATTAATCGTTTAACAATTAAGGAGGTGGATCCTTTAAAATAAGGATGACTCATCAATTGAAAAGGCGATTGTGGTAACGAAATATAAGTATTTTTTTGCCCTTATCGTGCGTCTGCGATAGTGTCTTTAAACTGTATGGGTTGTTACCAATACATGTAATAAAACACCAGGAATATTTTTGTTAAAAATTAAAATAGATAAGTGATGAATCGTATGACTAATGCAAATCGACCAGTACTTAATCTTGATCTTGACCTATTGAGAACGTTTGTCGCCGTTGCGGATTTGAACACTTTTGCCGCCGCGGCCGTTGCCGTACGCCGTACGCAATCGGCGGTCAGCCAACAAATGCAACGTTTAGAGCAACTCATCGGCAAAGAGCTGTTTGCCCGTCACGGGCGCAATAAACTGTTGACCGGACACGGTATCCAGTTTCTTGGATACGCCAGAAAAATATTACAACTCAACGATGAAGCATGTACTTCATTAATGTACAGCGATATTCAGGGCACCCTCAACATCGGCGCCTCCGATGATACCGCCTACACCATCCTTCCTTATATTTTACATCGGGTAACCTCTGTTTTTCCTAAATTATCCATAGCCGTCAGCGTGAAACGCAGCGCGGAAATGTTGGAAATGCTACATCAGGGAAAAATTGATCTGGTGATTACCACGATGAGCAGTATGGCATTTCCCCACATCTTATTACGAACGTCGCCAACGCTGTGGTATTGCGCCGCCGATTATGCGTTCAGACCGGAAGAGCCCGTCCCGCTGGTGGTAATGGATGACCCCAGCCCTTTCCGCACCCTGGCGTTGGAGTACCTGACCGCGGCAGGCGTCCCCTGGCGGATTTCTTACGTGGCATCAACGCTGTCGGCCGTCCGTGCCGCGGTTAAAGCCGGTCTGGGGGTAACCATCCGCTCGGTGGAGATGATGAGCCCTGAGCTAAGAGTGCTGGGCGAGGAGGACGGGTTGCCGAGGCTGCCGGAAACCCGTTATTTTCTGTGCAAAAATCCGCAGCATGAAAGTGATCTGGCAACGGCGATTTTTAATGTGATTGGGGCGGGCGCTAAATCCTATATGCCAGCGGCGGATGATGCTTTGCTCGGTAATGACATCAACATCCCGCCTGCGGCGCCTCTGCTGAAGGATGTAATATAGCGGCGTGAAAAGTCGGACATCGTTCGGGTCAAAGGATCCGACCTGAACGATGGCGGCTTATATTATCGCGTTGTACCCAGGTTAACGAATCTGTATTCGGGCCTTTTCTCCTCTCCCAGACGGGCGAAAAGTTGTTATCGCCGCTCCTCCTCGTATTTATGAAATCATGGTTCCTTTTTTTTAAACTGAAGGTGTAAAAAATCATCCCGAAACCGCTGTTGACCCGGCCAGTTTTTTTACTAACTAAATTGGGAAAAATGTGTGCCAGATCAAAAAATAACCCTAATAACACTATGGGAGAACAGGCATTTCTTTTGAAAATGGTATAGTGGCCGGGTAAACCTAAAGTTGCCTGCGATAGCAAGTTGTTAATGTGTAACTGCCACTGACTCGATTTAGCCTGAGAGGGGGGATGGATATGTTAACAAAACTGTATGCATGTAAACTAATATACTGCTATTTTTAGTAAGGTTGAAAAAAAGGTTATAAAATTAGGGGTTCAGCCAGAGGGAAGCCGCTTACCTGACACGTTTCCGTGCTTTTTGTATGGTTATTGACCTTTTCCTTTTAATCGATGTGGTGCATTAGCTGCCGAAAATGAAGAGCAGACGTTACCCGCCACTTTTGATGAGTAAGCAACGAGTATGTCAACAACTACTGAAGTCCTCGCCCATCATTGGGCATTCGCGCTATTCCTTATCATCGCCGTGGGCCTGTGCGGCTTCATGTTGACGGGGGGATTTTTGCTCGGCGGCAGAGCAAAGGCCAGAGCTAAAAATACACCTTATGAATCCGGGATTGATGCGGTAGGCTCCGCGCGTTTGCGCCTGTCCGCCAAGTTTTATCTGGTCGCCATGTTTTTTGTCATCTTCGATGTTGAAGCCTTATATCTATACGCTTGGGCCGTTTCCATCCGGGAAAGCGGCTGGGTTGGCTTTATCGAAGCAGCCATTTTCATTTTGGTGCTGCTGTCCGGTTTGATCTACCTGGCACGCATCGGGGCGCTGGACTGGATCCCCGAGCGTTCCAAGAGACGGGTCGTTAAATCAGACGCGGTAAGCTCCGCCAACAATCATCAGCAGTAACAGCGAGGCATTTAAGATGGACTATACGCTCACCCGCATAGAGCCGGACGGTGAGAATGACCGTTATCCCCTGCAACGGCAGGAGATCGTTTCCGACCCTCTGGAGCAGCATGTTCACCGCAGTGTCTATATGGGCAAGCTGGAGCATGCGCTTCACGATACGGTGAACTGGGGTCGCAAGAACTCCCTTTGGCCTTATAACTTCGGCCTTTCCTGTTGCTATGTGGAAATGACAACCTCTTTTACCGCGGTACACGACGTGGCCCGTTTCGGTTCCGAAGTTATCCGCGCCTCGCCGCGCCAGGCCGATTTCATGGTCGTCGCCGGGACGGTGTTCACTAAAATGGCGCCGGTCATCCAGCGTCTGTACGAACAAATGCTTGAGCCCAAATGGGTCATTTCCATGGGAGCCTGCGCCAACTCCGGCGGGATGTACGACATTTACTCCGTGGTGCAGGGCGTCGATAAATTCCTGCCCGTCGACGTGTACATCCCCGGCTGCCCGCCGCGCCCCGAAGCCTATATGCAAGCGCTGTTACTGTTACAAGAATCAATCGGCAAAGAGCGTCGCCCGCTGTCATGGACGGTAGGGGAGCAGGGCGTTTATCGCGCCAATATGCAGTCCGAACGCGAACGTAAACGCGGTGAGCGCATCGCGGTGACCAATCTGCGTTCCCCCGATGAGATTTGACCGGTAAATGATGAGTATCCCGATCGCGTAATATCACGATAACAGTGTGCGGACGGGATCAGATACAGAAAATGGCACATTTAATGTGGTGACATATTTATGACAGATTTAACGACGCACGATATCGCTCAGCCAGCCTGGCAAACCCGCGATCACCTTGATGATCCGGTGGTTAGCGAACTGTGCAACCGTTTTGGGCCGGAAGCATTTACCGTACAGGCGACGCGCACGGGCGTTCCCGTCGTATGGATTAAACGTGAGCAATTACTGGAAGTCGTTTCTTTCCTGAAAAAACAGCCGCAGCCTTATGTGATGCTGTTTGATTTGCACGGCATGGACGAACGTTTGCGCACCCATCGCGAGGGTTTGCCGGCCGCTGATTTCTCTGTTTTTTACCACCTGATTTCCATCGAGCGTAACCGCGACATCATGCTGAAGGTCGCGCTGGTCGAAAGTGACTTGCATCTGCCGACCATGACCAAACTGTTCCCCAACGCCAACTGGTATGAACGTGAAACCTGGGAAATGTTCGGGGTCACCTTTGACGGCCATCCCCATTTGACGCGCATCATGATGCCGCATTCCTGGGAAGGGCATCCGCTGCGCAAGGATTATCCGGCGCGCGCCACCGAGTTCGATCCTTTCGTGCTGACCAAGCAGAAAGAAGATCTGGAAATGGAGTCGCTGACTTTTAAACCCGAAGAGTGGGGCATGAAGCGCGGCACCGAAAACGAAGACTTCATGTTCCTCAACATGGGGCCGAACCACCCCTCGTCGCACGGCGCTTTCCGTCTTATTCTGCAACTGGACGGCGAAGAGATCATCGACTGTATTCCCGATGTCGGCTATCACCACCGCGGCGCGGAAAAAATGGGCGAGCGTCAGTCCTGGCACAGCTACATTCCTTATACCGACCGCATCGAATATCTGGGCGGCTGCGTCAACGAGATGCCCTATGTGCTGGCCGTTGAAAAACTGGCGGGCATCGAGGTGCCGGATCGGGTTAAAACCATTCGCGTCATGCTGTCCGAACTTTTCCGCATCAACAGCCACCTGCTATATATCGGTACTTATATTCAGGATGTCGGCGCCATGACGCCGATCTTTTTTCTGTTCACCGATCGCCAGAAAATTTACGATCTGGTGGAAGCCATCACCGGATTCCGTATGCACCCGGCGTGGTTCCGCATCGGCGGCGTGGCGCACGATCTGCCGCGCGGCTGGGAACGCCTGCTGCGCGAGTTCCTCGACTGGATGCCATCCCGTTTGGACACTTATGTCAAGGCCGCTTTGCAGAACACCATCCTGAAAGGCCGTACCCAGGGGGTAGCCGCCTACAACGCCAAAGAAGCGCTGGAGTGGGGCGTTACCGGCGCCGCTCTGCGGGCGACCGGCGTCAATTTTGACGTGCGCAAACAGCGTCCCTATTCCGGTTATGAAAACTTTGACTTTGAAGTGCCGGTGGGCAACGGCATCAGCGACTGCTATAGCCGGGTGATGCTGAAAGTTGAAGAGCTGCGCCAGAGCCTGCGTATTCTGGAACAGTGCCTGAACAACATGCCGGAAGGGCCGTTCAAGGCGGATCACCCGCTGACCACGCCGCCGCCGAAGGAACGCACGCTACAGCATATTGAAACCCTGATTAACCACTTCCTCCAGGTTTCCTGGGGGCCGGTCATGCCCGCCAATGAATCCTTCCAGATGATTGAGGCGACAAAAGGCATCAACAGTTATTACCTGACCAGTGACGGCGGCACCATGAGCTACCGTACTCGTATTCGCACGCCGAGCTATCCGCATCTGCAGCAGATTCCGTCAGTTATCCGCGGATGTCTGGTATCCGATCTGATCGTTTACCTCGGCAGTATTGATTTTGTCATGTCAGATGTGGACCGCTAATTATGCACGATCATAACAACACTCACGATCATATCGGCGTTCAGGGGCAACCCGCCGCCGTTTCACTGACGAAAGATACTGTTTTTGTGCTGAGCGACGCGGAGCGTGACGCCATCGAGCACGAAAAACATCACTATGAAGATGCGCGCGCCGCTTCGATCGAGGCGCTGAAAATCGTGCAAAAGCAGCGCGGCTGGGTGCCGGACGGCGCCATCAAGGCGATCGCCGACCTGCTGGGCATTCCGGACAGCGACGTAGAGGGCGTGGCGACATTTTACAGCCAGATTTTCCGCCAGCCGGTGGGGCGTCACATCGTGCGCTACTGCGATAGCGTGGTTTGCCATATCAACGGTTATGAAGGCGTTAAGGCGGCCCTGGAGCGCAAACTCAGCATCAAGCCGGGACAGACTACGTTCGACGGACGTTTCACCCTGTTGCCCACCTGCTGCCTGGGGAACTGTGACAAAGGTCCGTCAATGATGATTGACGATGATACCCACACCCACGTCAAGCCTGAAGATATCGAATCGTTATTGGAGCAGTATCAATGAGTAAAAACATTGTCCTGACTGCTGAGCAGCATCCTCTGACCTGGCGTCTACGCGATGACGAACAGCCGGTATGGCTGCAAGAGTATCGCGGCAAAAACGGCTATGCCGGCGCGAAAAAAGCGTTGAGCGCCATGGCCCAGGATGAGGTGGTTTCCGTGGTTAAAGACGCCGGTCTGAAAGGGCGCGGCGGCGCGGGCTTTTCCACCGGGCTGAAATGGAGCCTGATGCCGAAAGACGAAAGCATGAATATCCGCTATCTGTTGTGCAACGCGGATGAAATGGAGCCGGGTACCTACAAAGACCGCCTGCTGATGGAGCAGCTTCCGCATTTGCTGATAGAAGGGATGCTGATTAGCGCCTTTGCGCTGAAAGCCTACCGCGGCTACATCTTCCTGCGCGGCGAATATATTGAAGCGGCGGTGAATCTGCGCCGGGCCATTGAAGAGGCCAAAGACGCCGGTCTTTTGGGCAAAAATATCCTCGGCAGCGGGTTTGACTTCGAGCTGTTTGTGCATACCGGCGCCGGCCGCTATATCTGCGGCGAAGAAACGGCGCTGATCAACTCGCTGGAAGGCCGTCGCGCCAACCCGCGCTCGAAACCGCCTTTCCCGGCTTCCGCCGGCGCCTGGGGCAAACCGACCTGCGTCAATAACGTGGAAACGCTGTGTAACGTGCCGGCCATCATCGAACATGGCGCGGCCTGGTATCAGGGGTTGTCCGCGGGGAAAAGCAAAGATGCCGGCACTAAACTTATGGGTTTCTCCGGCCGGGTTAAAAATCCGGGCCTGTGGGAGCTGCCGTTCGGCACCACCGCGCGCGAGATCCTGGAGGATTACGCCGGCGGTATGCGCGACGGGCTGACGCTGAAAGCCTGGCAGCCCGGCGGCGCCGGTACCGACTTTCTGACGGTGGATCATCTCGATCTGCCGATGGATTTCGAACATATCGCCAAAGCGGGCAGCCGCCTGGGCACCGCGCTGGCGATGGCGGTCGATCATGAAATCAACATGGTTTCCCTGACCCGCAATCTGGAAGAGTTTTTCGCCCGTGAGTCTTGCGGCTGGTGTACCCCGTGCCGCGATGGTTTGCCCTGGAGCGTAAAACTGCTGCGCGCGCTGGAGCGCGGGGAAGGGCAACCGGGAGATATTGAAACGCTGGAGCAGCTTTGCCGCTTTCTGGGGCCGGGCAACACCTTCTGCGCCCACGCGCCGGGGGCCGTGGAACCGCTGCAAAGCGCCATCAAATATTTCCGCAATGAATTTGAGGCGGGTATTTCTCCACAATATCTGGGTAACACCAAAGCGATTGGCGGCATTCAACCCAACCTGTTGAAAGAACGCTGGTAACTAATCGCCTGATGAGCTTGAGATGCAGTAAATGTATCCGCCGGGCGGCGCAAACAAGCCGCCCTCATAAACAGAATTTTTGATTAGCGCCTGTGGTAACTCAGGCCTTTATGGAAGCATGCTGACTATGGCTACTATTCATGTAGACGGCAAGGAGTATGAAGTAAACGGCGCGGACAACCTGCTTGAGGCCTGTCTGTCCCTGGGACTTGATATTCCTTATTTTTGTTGGCACCCGGCGCTGGGGAGCGTAGGCTCCTGCCGCCTGTGTGCGGTCCGGCAATATCAGAACGCGGAAGACACCCGCGGTCGCCTGGTAATGTCCTGTATGACGCCGGCAGCCGACGGTACCTATATTGCTATTGAGGAAGAAGAAGCCACGCTATTCCGTAAAACGATAGTCGAGTTTCTGATGACCAATCACCCGCACGACTGTCCGGTGTGCGAGGAGGGGGGCAACTGCCACCTGCAGGATATGACGGTGATGACGGGACACAATTTCCGTCGCTATCGTTTTACCAAGCGCACTCATCGCAATCAGGATCTCGGGCCGTTCATTTCCCATGAGATGAACCGCTGTATCGCCTGTTACCGCTGCGTTCGCTACTACAAGGATTATGCAGACGGATCCGACCTCGGCGTTTACGGCGCGCACGATAACGTCTACTTCGGGCGCCCGCAGGACGGCACGCTGGAAAGCGAGTTCTCCGGTAATCTGATCGAGGTTTGTCCCACCGGCGTCTTTACCGACAAAACGCACTCCGAGCGTTACAACCGTAAATGGGATATGCAGTTTGCGCCGAGCATCTGCCAACAGTGCAGCGTCGGCTGCAATACCAGCCCGGGCGAACGCTATGGCGAGCTGCGCCGCGTTGAAAACCGTTTCAACGGCAGCGTAAACCACTACTTCCTATGCGACCGCGGTCGTTTTGGCTACGGTTACGTCAATTTGCAGGATCGTCCCAAACGGCCGCTGCAACGCCGCGGCGAGGACTGGATTGCGTTGAATGCCGACCAGGCGTTGCAGGGGGCGGCCGACGTGCTGCGCCAGGCAAAGAAAACCATCGGCATCGGTTCGCCGCGCGCCAGCATCGAAAGCAACTTTGCGCTGCGCGAGCTGGTGGGGGCGGAAAACTTCTATACCGGCATCGCCCAGGACGAACAGGATCGTCTGCAACTGATCCTGAAGGTGTTGCGCGAAAGCGGCGTACGTACCCCGGCGCTGCGTGAGATAGAGAGCTACGACGCCGTGCTGGTGCTGGGAGAGGATCTGACCCAGACCGGCGCCCGCATTGCGCTGGCGGTGCGTCAGGCGGTGAAGGGCAAGGCGCGTGAAATGGCGGCGGCGCAGAAAGTGGCCGACTGGCAGATTGCGGCCATTATGAACATCGGTCAGCACGCCAAGCATCCGCTGTTTATCACCAACGTCGATGATACCCGTCTGGACGATATCGCCGCCTGGAACTACCGCGCGCCGGTGGCCGATCAGGCGCGGCTGGGCTTTGCCATCGCCCATGCGCTGGACGACGGCGCCCCGGCAGTGCCGGATCTGGCCGCCGGGCTTGAGCAGAAAGTGGATATCATCGTTCAGGCGCTGGCCGGGGCGAAAAAGCCACTGATTATCTCCGGCACCAACGCCGGCAGCCGCGATATCATCGCGGCGGCGGCCAACGTGGCGCAGGCGCTGAAGGCACGCGGTTCCGACGTCGGCATCACCTTTGTCGCTTCCGCGGCGAACAGCATCGGCCTGTCGATGATCGGCGGCGGTTCGCTGGATGAGGCCCTGGCGCAGTTGGAAAGCGGCGAGGCCGACGGCGTGGTGGTATTGGAGAACGACCTCTATCGCCATGCACCTGCCGCGCGCGTCGACGCGGCGCTGGAGAAAGCCGGCAATCTGATCGTGCTGGATCATCAGCGCACCCGCATCATGGAGAAAGCCAGCCTGATCCTCTCATCGGCCAGTTTTGCCGAGAGCGACGGCACGCTGATCAACCAGGAAGGGCGCGCCCAGCGTTTCTTCCAGGTGTATGACCCCACTTACTACGACGACCAGGTGGTGATGCTGGAAAGCTGGCGCTGGCTGCACTCGCTGTTTATTACCTATAACAGCCGCCAGATCGACTGGACGCAGCTCGACCATGTGATTGACGCCTGCGTCGCCGCGCTGCCGCAGCTGGCGGCGATCAAGCAGGCCGCGCCTGATGCCTCCTTCAGGATCAAGGGGCAAAAGCTGGCCCGTTCGCCGAACCGTTCAAGCGGGCGAACCGCGATGCGCGCCAATATCAGCGTGCACGAGCCGCGTCAGCCGCAGGATAAAGACACCATGTTCGCTTTCTCGATGGAGGGGAACAACAGCCCGACGGCCGATCGCCAGCAGATTCCATTCGCCTGGGCGCCGGGCTGGAACTCGCCGCAGGCGTGGAACAAGTTCCAGGATGAAGTGGGCGGTCATCTGCGCCACGGCGATCCCGGCGTGCGCCTGATTGAAGCGGGCGAGAAGACGCTGGATTATTTCGCCGATATCCCGGCCGCCTTCGTCGCCCAGTCGGGCAACTGGCGCGTGGCGCCGTATTATCATCTGTTCGGCAGCGACGAGTTGTCGCAGCGCTCGGCGGTGATTCAACAACGTATGCCGGAGCCTTATGTGGTGGTTAATCCCGCGGATGCGGCGGCGTTGGGGGTTAATCCGGGTTCGCTGGTGGAGTTGAGCTGCGGCGGTCAGACATGGCGTTTGGCGCTGCGGCTAAGCGCCGGACTGAGTCAGGGACAGGTTGGTTTACCGTTGGGGCTGCCGGGCATCGCCCCGGTGCTGGCGGGCGCAACCGTTGAGAATCTGCGGGAGGCTGCACAATGAGTTGGTTGACACCGGATCTCCTGGAGATACTGAGTTCTGTCGGAAAAGCGGTTGTTATCCTGCTGGTCGTGGTGACCTGCGGGGCATTTATGAGTATGGGCGAACGTAAGCTGCTGGGGCTGTTCCAGGGGCGTTACGGACCGAACAGGGTCGGCTGGGGCGGTTCGTTACAGCTGGTCGCCGATATGATCAAAATGTTCTTCAAAGAAGACTGGGTGCCGAAGTTTACCGACAAAGTGATCTTCACCCTGGCGCCGATGATCGCCTTTACCTCGCTGTTGCTGGCCTTCGCCATCGTACCCATCACCCCGACCTGGGGCGTATCGGACCTGAATATCGGGCTGCTGTTTTTCCTGATGATGGCCGGTCTGGCGGTTTACGCGGTGCTGTTCGCCGGTTGGTCGAGCAACAACAAATATTCATTGCTGGGCGCGGTGCGCGCATCCGCACAGACCCTGAGCTACGAAGTGTTTCTCGGATTGTCGCTGATGGGTATCGTCGCCCAGGCCGGCTCCTTCAATATGCGCGACATCGTGGATTCCCAGGAACATTTGTGGAATATCATCCCGCAGTTCTTCGGCTTCGTCACTTTCGCCATCGCCGGGGTGGCGGTGTGTCACCGCCACCCGTTCGACCAGCCCGAAGCGGAGCAGGAGCTGGCGGATGGCTACCACATTGAATATTCCGGTATGAAATTCGGTTTGTTCTTCGTGGGGGAATATATCGGCATCGTCACGGTTTCCGCCCTGATCGTCACCCTGTTCTTCGGGGGCTGGCACGGTCCGTGGCTGCCGCCGTTCATCTGGTTTGCCCTGAAAACGGCTTTCTTTATGATGATGTTTATTCTGATCCGCGCCGCGCTGCCGCGTCCGCGTTATGACCAGGTGATGTCCTTCGGCTGGAAGATCTGCCTGCCGATAACCCTACTGAACCTGCTGGCGACCGCCGCGGTCATTTTGTACAACGCTCAATAAGGGGTGAATAAACCATGACATTAAAAGATTTAGTGGTTGGTTTCGGCACCCAGGTACGCAGTATCTGTATGGTGGGTTCGAACGCTTTTAAAAAGCGCGAAACCAGAATGTATCCTGAAGAGCCGGTGAACCCGCCGCCGCGCTTTCGCGGCCGTATCGTACTGACGCGCGATCCGGACGGCGCGGAGCGTTGCGTGGCCTGTAACCTGTGCGCGGTGGCCTGCCCGGTGGGCTGTATCTCCCTGCAGAAAGCGGAAACCAAAGATGGCCGCTGGTATCCTGAATTCTTCCGCATCAATTTCTCGCGCTGCATTTTCTGTGGTTTTTGCGAAGAGGCCTGCCCGACCACGGCGATTCAGCTGACGCCGGATTTTGAAATGGGGGATTACAAACGTCAGGATCTGGTTTACGAAAAAGAAGATCTGCTGATCTCGGGGCCGGGTAAATATCCGGAATATAACTTTTACCGGATGGCCGGCATGGCTATCGATGGGAAAGATAAAGGCGAAGCCGAAAACGAAGCCAAACCCATCGATGTCAAAGGCCTGTTGCCCTAAGGAGCTAGCATGGAATTCGCTTTTTATATTGCGGGTCTGATTGCGGTAGTGGCGACGCTGCGCGTCATTACCCATACCAACCCGGTACATGCGCTGTTGTATCTGATCGTTTCTCTTATTGCCATCGCCTGCGTGTTTTTCTCGCTGGGGGCTTACTTTGCCGGCGCGCTGGAGATCATCGTTTACGCGGGCGCCATTATGGTGCTGTTCGTGTTTGTGGTGATGATGCTCAACTTGGGAAATTCCGTGGTCGAGCAGGAACGCGCATGGCTTAAACCCACCGTCTGGATAGGGCCATCATTGCTGTCGCTGGTATTGCTGGTAGTGATAGTGAAGGGCATTCTCAGTCTGGATGACCAGGGCATTAGCGGAGAAGTGGTGGATGCCAAGTCGGTGGGCATCGCGCTGTTCGGCCCTTATGTTCTCGCCGTTGAACTGGCCTCGATGCTGCTGTTGGCAGGGCTGGTGGTCGCTTTCCACGTCGGTCGCGAAGACAAACGCGGTGAGGTTATCGCCAAAGAAACCGCGCGCCAGGATGTTGATAATAAAATAACAGGGGAACGCGCATGATTCCGTTACAACATGGTTTGATTTTGGCAGCCATCCTGTTTGTTTTGGGGCTGACCGGGCTGATTATCCGTCGTAACTTGCTGTTTATGCTGATAAGCCTGGAGATAATGATTAACGCTGCGGCGTTGGCGTTTGTGGTGGCGGGCAGTTACTGGCATCAGGCGGACGGGCAGGTGATGTATATTCTGGCGATTACGCTGGCGGCGGCTGAAGCCAGCATTGGGTTGGCGCTGCTGTTGCAACTGTACCGCCGCCGCCAGAATCTGAATATTGATACGGTCAGTGAGATGCGCGGATGAACTTACTCTATTTAACAATACTATTCCCGCTGCTTGGCTTCCTGCTGTTGGCGTTTTCCCGCGGCCGCTGGTCGGAGAATCTGTCTGCGACGGTCGGTGTGGGTTCCGTCGGACTGGCGGCGCTGACGGCGGCCTGGGTAGTGGCTGATTTTCTTGGTCGGCAACATAGCGGTGCGGGCGTATTTGACCAGCATCTGTGGACCTGGATGGCGGTGGGCGACTTTAATATCGGCGTGACGCTGACGCTTGACGGCCTGTCGGCCACCATGCTGTCCGTGGTTACCGGCGTGGGTTTCTTTATCCACCTGTACGCTTCCTGGTATATGCGCGGTGAAGAGGGGTACTCGCGTTTCTTCGCCTATACCAACCTGTTTATCGCCAGCATGGTGGTGCTGGTACTGGCGGATAACCTGTTGCTGATGTACCTCGGATGGGAAGGGGTGGGGCTGTGCAGCTATCTGCTGATCGGTTTCTACTACACCAATCCGAAAAACGGCGCGGCGGCGATGAAAGCCTTTGTGGTGACGCGCGTCGGGGACGTATTTCTGGCGTTTGCGCTATTTATTCTGTATCGGGAACTGGGCACGCTCAACTTCCGCGAGCTAATGGTGCTGGCGCCGCAACAGCTGGCGGAGGGTTCCCCGGCGATTACCTGGGCGACCCTGATGCTGTTGGGCGGCGCGGTGGGCAAGTCCGCTCAGCTGCCGCTGCAAACCTGGCTGGCGGATGCGATGGCGGGTCCGACGCCGGTCTCCGCGTTGATCCATGCGGCGACCATGGTTACCGCCGGGGTTTATCTGATTGCCCGTACCCACGGTTTGTTCCTGATGGCGCCGGAGGTTTTGCATCTGGTGGGCATCATCGGCGCGGTAACGCTGGTATTGGCGGGGTTCGCCGCGCTGGTGCAGACGGATATCAAACGCGTGCTCGCCTATTCCACCATGAGCCAGATCGGCTATATGTTTCTGGCCCTCGGCGTGCAGGCGTGGGATGCGGCGATTTTCCACCTAATGACCCACGCGTTTTTCAAAGCGCTGCTGTTCCTCTCTTCCGGTTCGGTGATTCTGGCCTGCCACCACGAGCAGAATATCTTCAAAATGGGCGGCCTGCGTAAGAAGATCCCGCTGGTGTACGCCTGCTTCCTGGTGGGCGGCGCGGCGCTGGCGGCGCTGCCGCTGGTTACCGCCGGTTTCTTCAGTAAAGACGAGATCCTGGCGGGCGCCTGGGCCAACGGCCATATCAATCTGATGGCGGCAGGGCTGGCCGGCGCCTTTATGACCTCGCTGTACACTTTCCGTATGATCTTCATCGTGTTCCACGGCGAGGAAAAAACCCATGCGCATGCGGTCAAAGGGATATCCCATCATTTGCCGCTGATCGTATTAATGGTGCTGTCCACCTTTATCGGCGCGCTGATTGTGCCGCCGTTGCACGGCGTACTGCCGGAAACGACGGAACTTGAGCACGGCCGGATGATAACGCTGGAAATCGCCTCCGGCGTGGTCGCCGTCGCGGGAATCGTGCTGGCCGCGCTGCTGTGGCTGGGCAAACGTCAGCTGGTGACCGGTATCGCGCAAAGCGCGCCCGGACGTTTCTTCTCAACCTGGTGGTTCCATGCCTGGGGATTCGACTGGCTGTACGACAACGTTTTCGTCAGACCTTATCTGGCCGTCGCCAGGCTGTTGCACCGCGATCCGCTGGACGCGCTGATGACTATTCCGGCCTTCATTACCCGTTGGGGTAATCGCGGGCTGACGGTGAGCGAAAATGGTCAGGTGCGCTGGTACGTTGCCTCCATGGGATTGGGCGCCGTCGCGGTATTGGCGTTGTTACTGCTGGTTTAAGACGGTAACCGGAACGTACAAGGGTAGGGCATTCCTGATGAGAGCGCCCGCCACGGCAAGTTTTCAGATTTCTTTAATTTAGGGACACAAAGCGCCATGCTACTACCTTGGCTAATTCTTATCCCCTTTATCGGCGGTCTGCTGTGTTGGCTGTCTGAGCGTTTAGGTGCGAAAGTACCGCGCTGGATCGCGCTGATTGCGATGGGGTTGACGTTGGTGCTATCTCTGCAACTGTGGTTGCAGGGTGGCTATTCTTTGGCCACGCCCGGCGCACTGCCGCAATGGCAGGCCGAATTCACCGTGCCGTGGATCCCGCGCTTTGGCATTGATTTCCATCTCGCGCTGGATGGTCTTTCGGTGCTGATGGTGGTGTTAACCGCGCTGCTGGGCGTGTTAGCGATACTCAGTTCATGGAATGAAGAGCACCACAACCAGGGGCTTTTCCACCTTGGGATATTGTGGACGCTGGTCGGCGTTATCGGCGTGTTCGTCGCCATCGACCTGTTCCTGTTCTTCTTCTTCTGGGAAATGATGCTGGTGCCGATGTATTTCCTCATCGCCATATGGGGACACAAAGGTTCTGACGACAAAACCCGAACCGCCGCGGCAACCAAATTCATCATTTATACCCAGACCAGCGGTCTGGTGATGCTGATCGCCATTCTGGCGCTGGTATTCGTGCATCACGATGCGACCGGCGTCTGGACCTTCAATTACGAAGCGCTGCTGAAGACCGAGATGTCGTATGGCATCGAATACCTGCTGATGCTGGGATTCTTCGTCGCGTTCGCGGTGAAAATGCCGTTGGTGCCGGTACATGGCTGGTCGCCGGATGCCCATAGCCAGTCTCCGACAGCGGGTTCCGTCGACCTGGCCGGGCTGTTGATGAAAACGGCGGCCTACGGTTTACTGCGCTTCAGCCTGCCGCTGTTTCCCAATGCCTCCCACGAATTTGCGCCCATCGCCATGTGGCTGGGGGTAATCAGCGTATTCTACGGCGCCTGGATGGCCTTTAATCAGACTGATATCAAGCGGTTGGTCGCTTACACCTCGGTTTCCCATATGGGTTTTGTGATGATCGCCATATATTCCGGCAACCAACAGGCTTTTCAGGGCGCGGTTATCCTGATGATTGCTCACGGTCTGTCGGCAGCGGGTCTGTTTATCCTGTGCGGTCAGCTGTACGAGCGCGTGCATACCTGGGATATGCGCCAGATGGGAGGGCTATGGGCCCGTCTCAGGTATCTGCCGGCGCTGTCGCTCTTTTTTGCCGTCGCCACGTTGGGTATGCCGGGAACCGGCAACTTTGTCGGGGAATTTAATATTCTGATCGGCAGCTATCAGGTTGTTCCGCTGATTACCGTGATTTCCACTTTCGGTCTGGTATTTGCGTCGGTTTATTCGCTGATGCTGATGCAACGTGCTTATTACGGCGCCCCGAAATCAGAACAACCGCTGCCGGGTATGACGATGCGCGAGCTGTCCGTCGTTATGCCTCTGGTGGTATTACTGGTGTTGTTAGGGGTCTTCCCGCAGCCGATTCTGGATACCTCCAGTGCCGCGATGTCAAATATCCAGCAGTGGTTTATGTCGTCTGCTCCAGATTCAATACTTTCAACAACAAGGCCGTAATTCGCCATGACAATAACTCCTCAACAACTAATCGCGCTATCGCCGCTGTTAATCGTCGGATTGACGGTAGTGGTTGTGATGCTGTGCATTGCGTGGCGACGCAACCATTTTGTCAACGCAACCTTGACGATTATCGGTCTGAGCATCGCGCTGCTGTCACTTTACTTTGTAGGCCAGGCAGGGCCGACCGATGTGACCCCGCTGCTGCGGGTTGATGGTTTTTCCATGTTCTATACCGGACTGGTGCTGCTGGCCAGTCTGGCGACCAGTACCTTTGCTTATTCATGGTTGGAAGGGTATGCGGATAACCGTGATGAGTTCTATCTGCTGGTGCTGATTGCCGCGCTGGGTGGGATCTTGCTGGCGAGCGCAAATCATCTTGCGTCGTTGTTCATTGGCATTGAATTGATTTCGCTGCCGCTGTTTGGACTCGTCAGTTATGCCTTCCGCCAGGCGCGTTCGCTGGAGGCCGGTATAAAATATATGTTGCTCTCGGCGGCGTCGTCTGCATTCCTGCTGTTCGGTATGGCGCTGGTGTATGCCGATTCGGGCAGTCTGACCTTTGCCAGCCTGGGGCGGAGTCTGAGCGACCTTCATATCCATGAGCCGCTGTTGCTGGCGGGCTTGGGGATGATCATCGTCGGCGTGGGCTTTAAGCTGTCGCTGGCGCCTTTCCAACTGTGGACGCCGGATGTGTATCAGGGCGCGCCGGCGCCGGTTTCGACCTTTCTGGCCACCGCCAGCAAAATCGCCATTTTCGGCGCGGTGATGCGTCTGTTCCTCTACGCGCCGATGGTGGACAGCGACTCGGTCAGAATCGCGCTTGGCGTGATTGCTTTTGTCTCCATTGTGTTCGGCAACGTGATGGCGGTTTCGCAGCGCAGCATCAAGCGGTTGCTGGGGTACTCATCCATTGCGCATATGGGGTATCTGCTGGTTGCATTGATCGCGGTGCAAAGTCATCAACTGGCGCTGGAAACGGTCGGCGTCTATCTGGTGGGCTATCTGTTTGCCAGTCTCGGCGCCTTTGGCGTGGTCAGTCTGATGTCGAGCCCGTGCAGCGCTCCGGAAGCCGACTCCATGCTGTCCTATCGCGGTCTGTTCTGGCATAAGCCGGTATTGTCCGCGGTGATGACGGTGATGATGCTGTCGCTGGCCGGTATCCCGATGACGCTGGGCTTCTTCGGCAAGTTCTATGTATTGGCCGTCAGCGTTAACGCCGATCTGTGGTGGCTGGCCGGCGCGGTGGTGCTGGGTAGCGCGATTGGTCTCTACTATTATCTGCGGGTGATGGTCAGCCTGTATCTGGATGCGCCGCAGGTGGCGACGCGTGAAGATGCGCCGGGAAGCTGGGCATTAACGGCCGGCGGCGCGGTGGTGGTGATTTCAGCCATAGTGGTGCTGGTACTGGGTTTTTACCCGCAGCCGCTGATTGGGCTGGTTCAACTGGCGCAGCCCATAATGTAACCGCCAGCAGAAAACCTTGCCTGACGTGAAAACCGCCGCAGATTTTTATCTGCGGCTTTTTTTATGGCGGGCTATCCTTGCCCGCCACCTTTCAGGCCGTCGCAAGCGACGTTGAAAAACGCTCCTGGCGTTTTTTTTATGGCGGGCTATCCTCCCCGCCATAAAAAAACCGACTTTAGGAATGATCTGCCCCTATAAGGCGCTACAGAAGCGCAGAATTGTCTATAGTTAACTGGACAACCATTTTTCATAAGGAAAGGGAGCACTGTATGGCAGCCGAAAAAAAACAACCTGAAGAGATTCGTATCGACGACGATCTAAAACTCTTGACTGAAACGCTGGACGAAGTGCTACGTTACACCGGCGACCAGGCCGACAAAGCCTATCTTGATCTGAAAAAGAATGCGGAGAAAGCGCTGCTTGAGGTCAAAGCGCGCATTGGCGCAACCGATAGTTACTACGCCCGCGCCAAACAGGTGGCGGATAAAGCCGATGTCTACGTGCACGACAAACCCTGGCATGGCATCGGCATCGGCGCGACGGTCGGGCTGGTGCTCGGGTTGTTATTAGCCAAACGATAGTGGATAAGACTATTGGTTGATAGGCCGGTCGGCGTATCAACCTTTGGTAATACCCCGTCACGGCGGTCGGCCGGGAGCAGAGCCTAGTCTTTTAACCGGGGTGCCGGCGGGCGATATCAGGGGTGATAGCGGTAAATATTCTGATCGATGCGCCGATCGCCAAGCTTTTCTCCCCCTTTTTCGATGCGATAAAAAGCAAATCCCAGACGCCGCGCCAGCGCGTTGCTGCGCGCGTTTTCCACCGAGGCTTTTATCACGCAGCGCTTGACGATCCCGGCGTCGATATAGGCTTTTATCATGGTGCCGACCGCCAGTGAAACCACGCCTTTGCCTTCAAATTTTTCGCCAATCCAGTAGCCAATCACCCCTTCCTGCTCCCGGATGGTGTTGAACGAGACGATGCCGGCGATAATGCCGTCCCAGCGAATGACATAGACCGCGGCGACGCCGGCGAAAAACTCATCCCGGTTGGTTTTGATGGTGTTTAGCGTGTCATTGATATCTTTTACCGAGTCCGGCCAGGGCAGGGTTCGGCGCAGGCGGGGCTTTTCCGCCTGAATCAGCGCGAAGAGCGCGGCGGCGTCGTTCTCATCCTGGATGCTTAAACGCAGGTGAGGGGGATAATGCAATTCATACAGCGTTTTCATTCCGGCTCCTTAATAAAGATCATTTCTTGCAGCAACGGTATTTACACCTGCGGGGCTGCGTCAATAAGCGCCGCGCGGTAGAAACATCGTCCCGTCTAAAACCGCGTACTCCGGGCATAAACCACGCGTTGCTGTTTTCGCGCCGGACTAACCGCGATTATGCGGCTATCTTGTGGCATAATGCGTGCCATATCACATTTTGACTTGAGTAAGTGCTGTGTTAAGTACCAACAATATCACCATGCAGTTCGGCAGCAAGCCGTTGTTTGAGAACATTTCCGTTAAGTTTGGCGGCGGCAACCGTTACGGTTTGATCGGCGCGAATGGCTGCGGCAAATCCACCTTTATGAAAATCCTCGGCGGCGACTTGGCGCCGAGCGCCGGCAACGTTTTTCTCGATCCGAATGAACGCCTGGGGAAACTGCGCCAGGATCAGTTCGCGTTTGAAAAATACAGCGTGCTGGACACGGTGATCATGGGCCATGCCGAGCTGTGGACGGTAAAAGAAGAACGCGATCGTATCTACGCGCTGGCCGAAATGAGCGAAGCGGACGGTTATAAAGTGGCCGATCTGGAAGTGCAGTACGGCGAGATGGACGGTTACAGCGCGGAAGCCCGCGCCGGCGAACTGCTGCTGGGCGTCGGCATTCCCGTGGAACAGCACTACGGCCCGATGAGCGAAGTGGCGCCGGGCTGGAAACTGCGCGTGCTGCTGGCGCAGGCGCTGTTCGCCGATCCGGATATTCTGCTGCTGGATGAACCGACCAACAACCTGGATATCGACACCATCCGTTGGCTGGAGCAGGTGCTGAACGATCGCAACAGCACCATGATCATCATTTCCCATGACCGTCACTTCCTGAATATGGTGTGTACCCATATGGCGGATCTGGACTACGGCGAACTGCGTATTTATCCCGGCAACTATGACGAATACATGACCGCCGCCACCCAGTCGCGCGAACGCCTGCTGGCGGACAACGCCAAGAAAAAAGCGCAGATTTCCGAGCTGCAGTCTTTCGTCAGCCGTTTTAGCGCCAATGCCTCCAAATCCAAACAGGCGACCTCCCGCGCCCGGCAGATTGATAAAATCCAGCTGGAAGAGGTGAAGGCCTCCAGCCGCCAGAATCCGTTTATTCGCTTCGAGCAGGATAAAAAACTGTTCCGTAACGCGCTGGAAGTGGAGGCGCTGGCGAAAGGGTTTGATGGCGCTCCGCTGTTCAGCAAATTGAATCTGATGGTGGAAGTGGGTGAAAAGGTCGCGATTCTAGGCACCAACGGCATCGGTAAATCGACGCTGCTGAAAACGCTGGTCGGCGATCTCCCGCCGGATAGCGGCAGCGTGAAATGGTCGGAAAATGTCAAGATCGGCTATTACGCCCAGGATCACGAATACGAGTTTGACGACGCGCTGACGGTATTTGACTGGATGAGCCAGTGGAAGCAGGAAAGGGATGATGAACAGGCGGTGCGCAGCGTGCTGGGCCGTTTGCTGTTCAGCCAGGATGATATCAGGAAGAAGGTCAAGGTGCTGTCGGGCGGCGAAAAGGGCCGCATGCTGTTCGGCAAACTGATGATGCAGCGTCCGAATATTCTGGTGATGGATGAACCGACCAACCACCTGGATATGGAGTCCATCGAGTCGCTGAACATGGCGCTGGAAATGTACCAGGGCACGCTGCTGTTCGTTTCTCACGATCGCGAGTTCGTCAGTTCGTTGGCGACCCGTATTCTGGAGATGACGCCGAATAGCGTCATCGACTTCACCGGCAACTACGAAGATTATCTGCGCAGTCAGGGCATTCAATAATCCGGCCTGAAAACGGCGCTGTTTTTTTCGCTTCAGGCAGTACGGTTGATACCGTGCTGCCTTTTTGTTTACTCTTTCAGCTATCAATGGGTGCCGGGCCGCGTCGTTTTTATTCGCCGTTCACTAACCAATATTAGCGCTATTTATTGTGCCGTGGATTATCAGGTTATAAGGAGATTTCCTGTTAGCTGGATTGAAAATCTGAGGCGTCAGAATTTTTTTTTAAACTAAAAAATCTAAAGTAACTAATATTAATTGTTAATTTCGGAGTATAAAAAAAAGCCGTATACGCCGTGGCAAATAAACAAATAAAGACAATGCGTATATGTTAAAAAATCTTTTTATATCAGTGCGTTTTAAATAATCAATTAAACGATTACGTCCGGTGACTAATCGATTTAGCTAATTAAATATAAATATCATGATAATCCCACGCGGGTTATTGCGATTATTTCTCATTTAAACGATAGCCATGTCCCTTTAAATAGATGCCATGCGTATAAAGTCACAGTTATAACAGAAATAAGAAATCTATTGTCCCGCCGATTGATGAAGATCAAGTCTGTTAACTTAACTTACTCATTACCATAACCCCACACATATTGTGTGTTCCTCCGTTCGGGTTACAGGAGAATAATAAAAAATGAGTGGGGAAAATTTCATGCTTTCCCATCACGGCGTTAATCGTCGTGATTTTATGAAGTTATGTGCGGCACTGGCGGCATCGATGGGGTTGGCGGATTGCGCCGTGGCGGAAATCGCCCGGTCAGTAGGTTCCACGCAGCGCCCGCCGGTTATCTGGATCGGCGCGCAGGAGTGTACCGGCTGTACCGAGTCCCTGCTGCGGGCGACGCATCCAACCATTGAGAATCTGTTGTTAAACACCATCTCGCTGGAATATCACGAAGTGCTCTCCGCCGCGTTCGGCGAACAGGCGGAGGAAAATAAGCACCGTGCCATCGAGCAATACAAAGGGAAATACGTACTGGTCGTCGACGGTTCGATCCCGATCAAAGACGGCGGCATCTACTGCATGGTGGCCGGCAAACCGATAGTGGATCATATCAAGGAGACGGCCGAACACGCCGCCGCCATCATCGCCATCGGCTCCTGTTCCGCCTGGGGCGGCGTCCCGGCGGCGGGCAGCAACCCGACCGGCGCGGTCAGCCTGCAGGAGATCCTGCCGGGGAAAACGGTGATTAATATTCCCGGCTGCCCGCCGAATCCGCACAACTTCCTGGCCACTGTGGCGCATATCATCACCTATCAACGTCCGCCGGCGTTGGATGGCGAGGGCCGGCCGACATTCGCCTACGGCCGCCTGATCCACGAAAACTGCGAGCGCCGCCCGCATTTCGACGCCGGACGTTTCGCCAAGGAATTCGGCGATGAAGGGCATCGTCAGGGGTGGTGTCTCTACCATCTGGGCTGTAAAGGGCCGGAAACCTACGGCAACTGTCCGACGCTGGAGTTCTGCGACGTGGGCGGCGGCATCTGGCCGGTGGGCATCGGCCACCCTTGCTATGGCTGTAACGAGAAGGGCATCGGCTTCACCAAGGGTATTTTCCAGCTGGCCAACGTGGAAAATCCCACGCCGCGGGTGGAAAAACCCGACGTCCATAGTCCTGAGGGCGGGCATATCTCCGCCACCGCGACGGGTTTGATCGGCGGCGTGCTTGGCGTGGTCGGCGGCGTCAGTCTGATGACCGTGCGTGAATTGGGGCGTCAGCAAAAGCAGGCGGCTCACAAGCAAAGTCAGCAGGACGCTGGAAACCCACCCCGGGAGGGTTAGGCCGTGAACAGACGCAATTTTTTCAAGTTGGCCTCCGCCGGCGCGTTGCTGGCCGGTACGCCCCAGGCGGGTCAGGCCGCGGCAACCAATAAACAACCCATTCCCGGCGCCCTGGGGATGCTTTATGACTCCACGCTGTGCGTCGGCTGCCAGGCCTGCGTGACCGAATGTCAGCAGCTCAATAAGCTGACCTACAATCCGGACAGCAAAATCTACGCCGGCGGGAACGCCATCTGGTCGAACAACGATAAGCTCAGCCCTTACACCAATAACATTATTCAGGTGTGGAGCTCCGGCGACGGCAAAAACAAGGATCAGGTTGAGAACGGTTACGCCTATATCAAAAAGCAGTGCATGCACTGCGTCGATCCCAACTGCGTATCGGTTTGTCCGGTTTCCGCGCTGAAGAAAAATCCCAAAACCGGCGTGGTTCATTACGACGCCGACATTTGCACCGGCTGCCGTTACTGCATGGTGGCCTGTCCGTTCAACATCCCCAAGTACGATTACGAAAACCCGTTCGGCAAACTGCATAAATGCGAGCTGTGCAATCAGCCGGGGCTGGAACGACTGGACCAGGGCGGCCTGCCGGGCTGCGTGGACGTCTGTCCCACCGGCGCGGTCATTTTCGGTACGCGTGAAGAGCTGCTGGCCGAAGCCAGGCGCCGTTTGTCGCTGTCGGCCGGCGATGAGTATCACTATCCGCGCCAGACGCTGAGCAAAAAGGATACCTATCTCCATACCGTTCCGAAATACGACCAGCACGTCTATGGCGAAAAAGAGGCGGGCGGCACCCAGGTGCTGGTGCTGGCGGGCGTGCCTTATCAGAATCTTGATCTGCCCGAGCTGGCGGAACTTTCCACCGGCGCGCGCTCCGAGCATATCCAGCACACCCTGTATAAAGGCATGGTGCTGCCGCTGGCGGTATTGGCGGGGCTGTCGGTGCTGGTTCATCGCAATACCCGCGCGGACCGGCAGGATCACCAGGATCCGGCGGACGATAAACCCGCCGATAAGAAACAGGAGAACGATCATGACGGCGCATAAAGCGAGTCCGTTAGGCGGGCGTCTGGTCAGTTGGCCGGTGATGTTGCTGGCGCCGTTTGTCATTCTGTGCGCGCTGCTGATAGTGAAACGTCTGGTTTTCGGCATCGGCTCCGTTGCGGCGCTGAACGGCGGCTATCCCTGGGGGATCTGGATCGCCTTCGACCTGCTGGTGGGTACCGGTTTCGCCTGCGGCGGCTGGGCGCTGGCCTGGGCGGTGTATGTGTTTAACCGCGGCGAATACCACCCGCTGGTTCGTCCGGCGCTGTTGGCCAGCCTGTTCGGCTATTCACTGGGGGGGCTGTCGATCACCATCGACGTCGGGCGTTACTGGAACATTCCGTACTTCTTTATCCCCGGCTATTTCAATACCTCATCGGTACTGTTTGAAACCGCGGTCTGTATGACGATCTATATCGGCGTCATGGCGCTGGAGTTCGCGCCGGTGATCTGCGAGCGCATGGGCTGGAAGGTGTCGCTCAGGCGGTTAAATAAAGTGATGTTCCTGATTATCGCCCTCGGCGCGCTGCTGCCCACCATGCACCAGTCGTCAATGGGGTCGCTGATGATTTCCGCCGGGTTTAAGGTCCATCCGCTGTGGCAGAGCTATGAGCTATTGCCGCTGCTGTCGCTGCTGACGGCGTTCATCATGGGTTTTTCCATCGTGATGTTTGAGGGGTCGCTGGTGCAGGCCGGGCTGAAAGGCCGCGCCGCGAACGAAAAGCATCTGTTCGCCCGGCTGACGCAAATCATTCAGGTACTGCTGCTGCTGTTTGTGGTGCTGCGTTTCGGCGAGCTTATCTGGCGCGATAAAACTGGGTATCTGTTTACCGCCGATCGTTTCGCCATCACCTTCTGGTGCGAAATCGCGTTGATGGTTTTCCCGCTGATCCTGTTCCGCTTCAAACGCTGCCGCAATGACTCGCGTCTGCTGTTTATCGGGGCGCTGAGCATGCTGTTCGGGGCCGCGCTGTGGCGGCTGAGCTATTCCCTGCTGGCGTTCAATCCCGGCGGCGGCTATCACTACTTCCCGGCTACGTCGGAAGTGCTGATCTCCATCGGTTTTGTGGCGATTGAAGTCTGCGCATACATCTTGTTAATCCGGCTGCTGCCGGTACTTCCCGCGCTGGAAGGCGTTCATAAGAATTATCAGGCCGAGGTAAAGCATGAGCCAACGCATCACCATTGATCCCATTACCCGTATTGAGGGACACCTGCGCATTGATTGCGAAATTGAACAGGGGAAAGTCACTAAGGCCTGGTCGTCCGGCACCATGTGGCGTGGGATGGAAGAGATTGTAAAAGGTCAGGATCCGCGCGATGCCTGGATGATAGTGCAGCGTATCTGCGGCGTTTGCACCACGGTGCACGCCATCGCGTCCGTGCGGGCGGTGGAGAATGCCTTGCAGCTCAACGTTCCGGTCAACGCCCAGTATATCCGTAACCTGATCCTGGCGGCGCACAGCATCCATGACCATATCGTGCATTTTTATCAGCTTTCCGCGCTGGACTGGGTTGACGTCACCTCCGCCCTGGAGGCGGACCCGCAAAAGGCCGAAGCCTTACTGAAGGGGCTGTCCGACTGGCCGCTGAACAACGCGGCGGAATTCACCAAAGTGCAGCAGAAGGTGAAAGATCTGGTGGCCAGCGGCCAGTTGGGCATTTTTGCCAACGGCTATTGGGGACACCCGGCCATGAAGCTGCCGCCGGAAGTTAACCTGATCGCGGTCGCCCACTATCTCCAGGCGCTGGAGTGTCAGCGCGACGCCAACCGCATCGTGGCGATCCTCGGCGGTAAAACGCCGCATATCCAGAATCTGGCCGTGGGCGGCGTCGCCAACCCGATCAATCTGGATGCGCCCAGCGTGCTGAACCTGGAACGCCTGATGTACGTGAAGTCGTTTATCGATCGTCTGAGCGATTTTATCGAGCAGGTCTATAAGGTGGACAGCGTGGTGATTGCCGCCCACTATCCCGAATGGCTGAGTCTGGGGAAAGCCGCCGATCACTACCTCAGCGTGCCTGAACTGCCGACGGACGATAAAAACGGCGGTTTCCTGCTGGCGGGGGGCTACCTGGAAAACGGCGACTTTGCCAAATATCGCCCGATTACCAGCCATAACGATCCCTTTCTGATCGACGGCATCAAGGAGAGCGGCAAGCACGCCTGGTATCAGGATGACGAACCGCTGGCGCCGTGGGAAGGGCTGACGCGCCCGAACTACACCGGCTGGCAGGATGACGGCAAATACTCCTGGGTCAAGGCGCCGACCTTCTACGGCAAGACCGTCGAGGTGGGGCCGCTGGCCTGGCTGCTGTGCAGTCTGGCGGCCAAACATAAAGAGACCGACGCGCATTTCGCCCAGGTCGGCGCGGCGTACCACAAATTGACCGGCCAGCAGCTGCAGACGGAACATCTGCACTCCACGCTGGGCCGGGTGATCGGCCGTACGGTGCACTGCTGCGTGCTGAAGGATACGCTGGCGCAGCAATGGCAGGCGTTGGTGACCAATATCGGCAACGGCGATCACCAGACCTTTATCAAACCCGATCTGTCGCCGGACACCGAGTTCCGCGGCGTGGGGTTCGGCGAAATGCCGCGCGGCATGCTGTCGCACTGGATCGTGTTTAAAAACGGCAAAATCACCAACTATCAGGCGGTGGTTCCCTCCACCTGGAACTCCGGGCCGCGCAACTTCGAGGGCGTCGCCGGGCCTTATGAGCAGTCGCTGGTGGGAACGCCGATAGCCGATCCCCATAAGCCGCTGGAAGTGGTGCGCACCATCCACTCCTTTGACCCGTGCATGTCCTGTGCGGTGCATATTGTGGATACGGTAAACGGCAATGAAGTGACCAGGGTCAAGGTGCTGTGATGAACATACTGGTGCTGGGGATCGGCAACCTGCTGCTGAGCGATGAAGCCGTGGGCGTGCGCATTATCGAGGCGTTAGAGCGGCGCTATAGGTTTTCGCCGCAAATCGACATCCTTGACGGCGGTACGTCGGGCATGGAGCTGATGGAAGCGATGGCCGGACGCGATCACCTGATTGTGGCGGATGCGGTGCTGAGCGGGCAGGCGCCGGGGGAGGTGGCGGTACTGCGCGACGACGAAGTGCCGGCGCTGTTCACCCGCAAGATTTCCCCGCACCAGTTGGGCTTATCCGATGTGCTGATGGCGTTGCGGCTGACGGGCGAATTCCCGCAAAAGCTGACGCTGGTGGGGGTGGAGCCGGAGTCGCTGGAGGTGAATATCGGCCTGACGGCAACCGTTACGCGGGCGCTGGAGCCGGCCTTACAGCAGATTATCGCGGCGCTGCGGCAAAGCGGCGTCACCGTCAGCGAACGTGAGCATGACGAGGTCTGTAGTGAATAACCCAGTTGAAGCAGGCGATTTGGACCAGATGCCGGGCGAGCGCAAAGAATCCGCGCTTACTATCCGTCATGATGGTCATCCGGCGGCCTGGCTGGAACCGATGTTCGAGCAGGTCGCGCGGGAAAAGATGCGGATGCTGCCTTTTTATCGTGAAGGCATCCCGGTCAGGGCCTGCGGCTTTACCCTGTTTGAACGGCAGTGGGTCGGCTGTCTGCTGACGCCGTGGATGATAAGCCTGCTGGTGCTGCCGGGACCGGAGCAGGTGTGGCCGGTCAGAAAATTGGCCGATCGTCTGGCGCTGGCGCTGCCCTGCGGCAACGTGACGTTTATCGTCGGCGAGATGTCAGGGAAGCAGTATCTCTCCTGTTCGCTGATGTCGCCCATCGACGGCGGCATCAGCGGGGAGCAGGCGGTTCTGCTGGCGGAGCAGAGCGCGAAAATGGCGCTGTCGTTCCCCGTCGCGGACGGCGATGCGCCGCAGAATATCGGCCGCCGGGCGCTTTTCAGTCGCAATCGGAGTGAACGCCATGCATGAGATTTCCATGTGCTATAGCGCACTGGAACTGATTGAACAGCAGGCCCGTCAGCATCATGCCCGGCGGGTGACCGCCGTGTGGCTGGAAATAGGCGCGCTTTCCTGTATTGAGGAGAGCGCCCTGCGTTTTTGTTTTGAGTCAGCCTGCCGGCAAACGCTGGCGGAAGGATGTGAACTGCACGTTGCGGTTCGGCCGGCCAAAGCCTGGTGCTGGGAGTGCAGCGCCGTGGTGGAAATCGTCAACCATGACGCCGGGTGTCCGCAGTGCGGCAGCCATAATCTGCGAGTGGATGACGGCGACAGTATGCAGCTAAAGCAGTTAGCGGTGGAGTAACAACGGTTTTAAACCGGGAGGAGATCCCTATGTGTACCACATGCGGTTGCGGTGAAGGGGAAAGCAGAATCGAGGGTGACGAACATTCTCATCAGCATGACCATCATCACGGCCACGATCACGAACACGGTCATCAACACGACCACGATCACGGCCATCAACACGATCATCACCACGGCCACCATCACGGCGGTAAAATAAAGAGCCGCTGCGTGATTATCCATCACCACCATTATCACGGCGCTGTCCATAACCACTATTACGCGTTGCCGCCCAAGGGCGCTAAGCCGTCGGCCAAAGGCGCCGCCGACGAGGGCGAGGCCGCCTTTCAGCCCGAGGTCAGGGAGCAGGATCTGCATTACGGACGGGGCGCGGCCGGAACGCACGCGCCGGGCGTCGGGCAGCAGCGTCTGCTGCAGATTGAAATGGACGTGCTGAGCAAGAATAACCATCTGGCGCAGCATAACCGGGAGCATTTTCAGGCGCGGAATATCCTGGCGCTGAACCTGGTTTCCAGCCCCGGCTCCGGTAAAACCACGCTGTTGACTTCTACGCTGAACCATATCAGCCAGCGCCTTTCCTGTGCGGTGATCGAGGGCGATCAGCAAACCACCAACGACGCCGAGCGTATCCGCGCCACCGGCGTTAATGCGATTCAGGTGAACACCGGCAAAGGGTGCCATCTGGATGCGCAGATGGTGCACGACGCCGCGCACCGTCTGCAACTGGCGGACAACAGCCTGCTGTTTATCGAGAACGTCGGCAATCTGGTGTGCCCGGCGGGGTTCGACCTGGGCGAACAGGCCAAGGTCGCGGTGCTTTCGGTGACCGAAGGCGAAGACAAGCCGTTAAAATATCCCCATATGTTCGCCGCGGCCTCATTGATGATCATCAATAAAATCGATCTGTTGCCGTATGTGGATTTCAGTCTGGAAGCCTGCGTGGCCAATGCCCGCCGCGTTAACCCCGAGATTCAGGTTATCGCCCTGTCCGCCAGCAGCGGCGAAGGGATGGACGAATGGCTGGGCTGGCTGGAGGCGCAGCTATGTGCCTAGGCATTCCAGGGAAGGTGATTTCAGCGGGGGATGATATCCACCAGCCCGCTTATGTGGACGTTTGCGGCGTACAGCGTTCGGTGAATATTGCGCTGGTATGCGAAGGTTCGCCCGCCGACCTGATCGGCCAGTGGGTGTTGGTGCACGTCGGTTTCGCCATGAGCCTGCTGGACGAACAGGAGGCGCAGGATACGCTGGCGGCCTTGCAGTCGATGCGCGCCGTGGGGCTGGAACTGGATGAAATGCGTCAGAGCGGAGCCGATTATGCAGTACGTTGATGAATTCCGCGATCCCGAGCTGGCGAAAGCGCTGCTGCAACGTATTCGGGCGCTGGTGGCCGATATGCCGCAGCTGCGTGAACGCCCGCTACAGCTGATGGAGGTCTGCGGCGGCCATACCCACGCCATTTTCAAATTCGGGCTGGACCGGCTGCTGCCGCCGGAAATCGAGTTCGTCCACGGTCCGGGCTGCCCGGTTTGCGTGCTGCCGATGGGGCGTATCGACGCCTGTCTGGAAATTGCGGCGCATCCCGAGGTGATTTTCTGCACCTTCGGCGACGCCATGCGCGTGCCGGGGAGGAACGGTTCGTTGCAGGACGCCCGCCGCCATGGCGCCGATGTGCGCATCGTCTATTCGCCGCTGGATGCGCTGGCGCTGGCGGAGAAAAATCCGCAGCGGCAGGTGGTGTTTTTCGGGCTGGGATTCGAAACCACCATGCCGAGCACGGCGCTGACGCTGCAACAGGCCAAACGCCGCAACATCGGCAATTTCACCCTGTTTTGCCAGCACATCACCATTATTCCGACCCTGAAGAGCCTGCTGCAACAGCCTGATTTGCGCATCGACGGTTTTCTGGCGCCGGGGCACGTCAGCATGGTGATCGGCGCTTATCCCTATCAGCCGCTGTGCGATCGCTTTCATAAACCCTTTGTGGTCACCGGGTTCGAACCGCTGGATATTTTACAGGCGCTGCTGATGCTGGTAAGCCAGCTGCACGACGCGCGCTGCGAGGTGGAAAACCAGTACCGGCGCATCGTGCCGGACGGCGGCAATCCGCTGGCGCAGCAGGCGATGGAGGAGGTGTTTGAAATCAAGGCCAGCAGCGAATGGCGCGGGTTGGGCGAAATAGCCGAATCCGGTATGCAGCTGCGGCCCGCCTATGCCGACTTTGACGCCGAGCGCCGTTTTCATCCGCGGCAGCAGCGCGTGGCCGACGAGCCGGGATCGCGCTGCGGCGACGTATTGACCGGGCGCTGCAAGCCGGCGGATTGTCCGCTTTTCGCCCGCAGCTGTACCCCGCAAAATGCGATAGGGGCGCTGATGGTCTCCTCCGAGGGAGCCTGTGCGGCTTATTATCAGTATCGGCGGGAGTGCGCCTGAATGAGTAGTCCAAAAGAGATGCAGCCAAAAGAAATTACCCTGGCGCACGGCAGCGGCGGCCGGGCGATGCAGCAGTTGATTGAACAGCTGTTTTTGCAGGCGTTCGACAATCCGCTGCTGGGGCAGCGGGAAGATCAGGCCAGACTGCCGCTGGCGCCGTTGACGCAGCAGGGCGATCGGCTGGCGTTCACCACCGACAGCTACGTTATCGATCCGATTTTTTTCCCCGGCGGGGATATCGGTAAACTGGCGGTGTGCGGCACGGCGAATGATATTGCGGTCAGCGGGGCGACGCCGCAGTATCTCTCCTGCGGTTTTATTATCGAAGAGGGATTTTCCGGCGCCGACCTGCGCAGGATCGTGGAATCCATGGCGCAAACCGCCCGCGACGCCGGGATACAGATCGTCACCGGGGACACCAAAGTGGTGCCGCGCGGCGCCGCCGACAAAATCTTTATCAATACCTCCGGGATCGGCGCGATTCCGACGGATATTCGCTGGGGCGCCGGGGAGATTCGTCCGGGGGATAAAATTATCGTCAGCGGTACGCTGGGCGATCACGGCGCCGCCGTTCTCAACCTGCGCGAACAGCTGGGGCTGGAGGCGGAGCTCGCCAGCGACTGCGCGGTGCTGGCGCCGTTGATCGCTCCGCTGCGTGATATTGCCGGGGTGCGCGCCCTGCGCGACGCCACCCGCGGCGGGGTGACCGCCATCCTGCATGAGTACGCCCAGGCCAGCGGCTACGGTATGGAAATCAACGAAAGCGCATTGCCGTTGAAGCAGGCGGTGCGCGGCATTTGTGAAATACTGGGGCTGGAGGCGCTGAATTTCGCCAATGAGGGCAAGCTGGTGCTGGTGGTGTCCACCGAGGCGGAAAGCGCCGTATTGGCCGCGCTGCGCGCGCATCCGCTAGGCCGTGACGCGGCAACCATCGGTTCGGTGACGGAAAAACCGCAGGTGCGGCTGTGCGGGGTGTTCGGCGCCTCGCGGCTGCTGGATCTGCCGCATAACGAGCCGATGCCGCGGATTTGCTGACGACATGTCCCCTTGCAGGGAGAAAGCGCCCCCCTGACAAGGGCTGTCTCTTATACACAAATGCAGGGAGTCATGACGGGTTTTGCCGTTACCCGGCGTAAGGAATTATGCTGAGGTGAACTTGACCGCCGAGTGAGCAGCATGGATGCTGCGAAAACCAGTGCCGCGTCGGGAACGCGTCACTGGTGGCTCGAATAGCGGTCATGGGCGCCGAAGGCACCTGCGCAGCAGGCATAATTTCAGCCGGAAGCCAGGGTTCTCAGGGCTGCGGCGACTGAGCGCCCTGAGTCGGGCGCGTGCTTCGACGTGGCATAAAAATGCCTTTCTTTTCGCGCACGAAATAGCACTGAACTTACATAGAAACCTGTATACACAGAAGCCTGTATAAACAGAAAAGGAATATACCCCACGTAAGCATGAACAATAACGGCATTCAGATCCGCGTAAAAGGCAAAGTGCAGGGGGTGGGGTTTCGGCCTTATGTCTGGCAGTTGGCGCAGCAACTGAAGCTGTGCGGCAGCGTCAGCAACGACGGCGCCGGGGTGCTGATTCATCTTTATCAGTCGGAAAATATTGAACGCTTTATCAACGCGCTGCCGGCCGGATGCCCGCCGCTGGCGCATATCGACAGCATTACCCGCCGGCCGTGGCAGTGGACGGCCGTACCTACGGCGTTTGTTATCGAACACAGCGGCGCCGGGCGGATGGATACCCAGGTGGTGCCGGACGCCGCCACCTGCGAGGCGTGCCGGCGCGAACTCAACGACCCGGCGAATCGCCGCTATCGCTACCCCTTTATCAACTGCACCCACTGCGGTCCCCGCTTTACCATAATCCGCCGGATGCCCTACGACCGCCCGTTTACCTCGATGGCGGATTTCCCGCAGTGTCCGCAATGCCTGGCCGAGTACCGGCAGCCGGCGGATCGGCGTTTTCACGCCCAGCCCAACGCCTGCCCGCAGTGCGGTCCGCAGGTCTGGCTGGAGAATGGCGCATCGCAGCGACTGGCCGAGGGGGAAGACGCCATCCGTCAGGCCGCCGGCGCCCTGCGGGCGGGGAAAATCGTGGCGATTAAAGGGATTGGCGGCTTTCACCTGGCCTGCGACGCCACCAATACCCAGGCGGTGCAGCGCCTGCGCCAACGCAAGCATCGTCCCGGCAAGCCGTTGGCCGTTATGGCGCCGGATGCCGCGTGGCTTGAGAGATGCGCCGCCGTCGACGATATGCCCGCGGCGTTGCGGTTGCTGCAAAGCGGCGCCGCGCCGATTGTGCTGCTGCCCTGGCGTCAGGACGGCCCGCTGTCGGCGTCGATCGCCCCCGGCCTGTCCGAGGTCGGGATGATGCTGCCCGCCAATCCGTTGCAACATCTGCTGCTGGCGCAGGTAGATCTGCCGCTGGTGATGACCTCCGGCAACGCCAGCGGCAAACCGCCCGCCTTGAGCAATGCGCAGGCGACGGAGCAGCTTGGCGCCATTGCCGATCGCTGGTTAATGCATAACCGGGATATTGTGCAGCGGGCCGATGACTCGCTGGTCAGGCTGCACCACCAGGGTTTATTCAAGAGCAGGGCGGAAATGCTGCGCCGGGCGCGCGGCTACGTACCGGACGCCCTGCCGCTGCCGCCGGGGTTTGCCGGCCAGCCTGCGCTGCTGGCGCTGGGGGCGGATTTAAAAAACACCTTTTGCCTGCTGCGTGATGAAAACGCGGTGGTCAGCCAGCATCTTGGCGATCTGGAGGACAGCGATGTCGAACGGCAGTACCGCCAGTCAATCGCCTTGTTTGAGGATATTTACCGTTTCGCCCCCGGCGCGCTGGCGGTTGATGCGCATCCCGGCTATATCAGCCATCGCCTGGGCAAACAGCTGGCCGAACGGCGGCATATTCCCTGTATCGAGGTGCTGCACCATCACGCCCATATCGTCTCCTGTCTGGCGGAGCATCAATGGCCGCGCGACGCCGGGCCGGTTATCGGACTGGCGCTGGACGGCATCGGCTATGGCGCCGACGGCCGGTGGTGGGGCGGGGAGTGTTTGCTGGCGGACTATGCCCAGTGCCGTCATCTCGGCGGCTTGCCCGCCGTAGCGCTGCCCGGCGGCGATCTGGCCGCCCGCCAGCCGTGGCGCAACTTGCTGGCGCAGTGGCTGCGTTTTGTTCCTGACTGGCAGTCGTTACCGCAGGCCTCGGCGATCCCGGCGTCCTCTTCCGCTTTGCTGAGCAGGGCGATTGCGCGCGGCATCAATGCGCCGCCGGCCTCATCCGCCGGCCGGTTATTTGACGCCGTCGCGGCGGCAACGGGATTTCCGCACGAGGCGCAAAGCTGGGAAGGGGAGGCGGCCTGCTGGCTGGAGTCGCTGGCGTGGCGCAGCGAGCGGTTTCAGCGTCAGCGGGCGCAGTGGCGGCCGCCGGTCGCGCTGCCGGTGTTGGCGGACGGCAGGCTGGATCTGGCCGCCTTCTGGCGGCAGTGGCTGGATTACCGCGCCGCGCCCGCCGACAAAGCCTATGCGTTCCATTACGCGCTGGCGCAGGGATTTGCCGCCCTGGCCCGGCGCGCCGCCCGGCGGCACGGCATCCATACGGTGGCGCTGTCCGGCGGGGTGATGCATAACCGCCTGCTCTCCGTGCTGCTGCATCAGCAGCTGTCAGGGCTGACGGTGCTGCAGCCGCAGCGGCTGCCCGCTGGCGACGGCGGGCTGTCGCTGGGGCAGGCGCTGATCGCGGCGGCGCAATTATCGCCTGCGGGCGCTCAGGGGTAAAATCCCCGATTAAGCGCCAGCACCGCTTCGGCGACGCGCGGATAGAAGTCGGACTCCAACTCCCCCCGTTCGAACAGGGTAGTGTTCTTTATCCCGAAGCTGCGGAAATTAAACTTCAGAGAGTTTTCAATTATGCGAGTCGTATCGCATTTTTATCTGATAAAGCACTTGCAATATTTTTTGGCTTGTCAGGTTAATTAATTTTAATACGGGGTTTTTTATTTTCATTTTTATAACATTATTAAACGTTAATTCGGATAACATGATGAAAAATATAAATAATAAAAAAGTAACTTGTAGGTTTTATTTTAAATAAAATATGAAAATAGGTTAATGGAAAGCAAATCCGCCGCTAAAATAAACTATCGCCCGCCAAGGGGAGATCGGGCGCGTTGATAAATAAAAATAATTATCATTTAATTATCCTATTGCCTTTGAGGGGATGGATATAAATGAACATCGATTTGACGCCCTATTATGCCCAGCCCGGCGCCCAGCCGTTCGGCGCGCGGCGCATGGCCATGCCTTGGCGCAACCATGTGCCGCTGTCGGCTGAACAGATCCCCGCCGGCTGGCAGGCATTGAAACAGCAGGTTTTACCCGCCCGCAAGCGTCTGCTGTATTTACATATTCCTTTCTGCGCCACCCACTGCACCTTCTGCGGTTTCTATCAGAATAAACTGCGTGCGGACAGTACCGAAACCTACACCCGCTATCTGTTGCAGGAGCTGGCGATGGAGGCGGACAGCCCGCTGCATCAGGCGGCGCCGATCCACGCCGTCTATTTTGGCGGCGGCACGCCGACGGCGCTGTCGGCGACCGAACTGGCGCGGATAATCACCGCCATTCGCACCTCATTGCCTCTCGCCCCCGACTGCGAGATTACGGTTGAAGGCAGGGCGATGGATTTTGACGATGCGCGTATCGACGCCTGCCTGGACGCGGGGGCCAACCGTTTTTCCATCGGTATTCAGACCTTTGACAGCCGTATTCGCCAGCGCATGGCGCGCACCTCGGATAAAGGGCAGTCTATCCGCTTTCTGGAACAGTTGTGCCGGCGCGATCGCGCCGCGGTGGTGTGCGACCTGATGTTCGGTCTGCCGGGGCAAACGACGGAAACCTGGCGGGAGGATCTGAATATTGTCAGTAATTTGCCGCTGGACGGGGTCGATCTCTACGCCTTGAATTTATTGCCCACCACGCCGTTGGCGAAAGCGGCGGAAAATAAGCGGGTGGAACTGCCGGATGTCGCCGCCCGGCGTGATTTTTACCGTACCGGCGCCTCCTTTCTGGCGGACGCCGGCTGGCATCAGTTAAGCAACAGCCATTGGGCCAGAACCACCCGCGAGCGCAATCTGTATAACCTGCTGATAAAGCAGGGCGCGGACTGTCTGGCGCTGGGCAGCGGAGCGGGCGGTAATCTCAACGGCCAATCTTATATGATGGAGCGCAGCCTGGAGCGCTATTACCAGGCCCTGGATCAAGGGCAAAAACCAATCATGATGATGACGCCGGCCAGCCCGTCCGGCCCCTGGCAGCACCAGCTTCAGGCCGGGATCGAAGTAGGGCGGCTTAAACTGCCTCAGCTAACCCGCCACGCCGATGCGCTTCAGCCCTTGCTGACCCAGTGGCATCAGTCGGGGCTGACCCGTGATGATTCCACCTATCTGCGTTTGACCGACGACGGCCGTTTCTGGGCGAACAACCTGATGCAGGCGTTACAACAGATTATTCCGCAGCTTAATGCCGAAGAACACGCCCACTAGCCGGAGACTAACCATGACATTGTATGAATTATTGGCAACCGAGCCGGATGGCACGCTGGAAGATATCGCCGCTCAGTATGACACCTCGCTGTTCGACGTGGTTAAGGCGTTACCCGAAGTTCAGCGTACCCTGGTCGCCGGCGAGCGGTTCGACCAGGTCTGGGAGGCGATTGCCGGCTGGGGGGAAGTGACGTTAATCAGCCATACTGCGGATGCCATTCTGGAATTTAAAAGCGAGCTGCCGAGCGGCGCGCACCGCCACGGTTACTTTAACCTGCGCGGCAGGAATGGGCTAAGCGGGCATATTCGGGCGGTAAACTGCCGGCATATCGCTTTTATCGAGCGCAAGTTTATGGCAATGGACACAGCATCTGTGGTGTTTTTTAATGCCGCCGGAGCTGCTATGTTTAAAATCTTTCTCGGACGGGATAGCCATCGCCAGCTGTTAACCACCCAGGTTGAGGCGTTCCGTACCTTGGCGCTTGAGCTACAGCCGGAGCAGGTATGACGTGGTTACTCTTTGGAGCGGGTCAGGGAGTGGGGCGCTGTTTGTTGCAGCGCGCCATTGAATGCGAGCAGCCGGTGGTGGCGGTGCTGCGGAGTGCCGAACAGGTCGCGCACTGGCGCGGGCAGGGCGTCACCGTGGTGCAGGGCGATGCCCGCGACGCCGATACCGTGGCGCAGGCCTGCCGCCTGGCGGGGCGAGCGGCTATCGTCGTCTCGACCATGGGCGGCGGCGAGGTGAACTATCAGGGCCACCGGGTAGTGATTGACGGCGCCGAACAGGCCGGGATAACGCGCATGCTGCTGGTGACCTCCATGGGCTGCGGCGAGCAATGGCCCTTGTTGTCGCCGCGCGCCAAAGCCGCTTTCGGGCTGGCGGTGCGGGAAAAGTCGCTGGCGGAAAGCTGGTTGCAGACCAGTTCGCTGGATTATTGCATCGTCCGTCCGGGGGGATTGCTGGATGTGGTCGCCACGCACAACGCCCAGCTTACGCAGGGCAATGCGATGCTGGGCCTGGTCTCCCGTCAGGATGTGGCGCTGAGCGTCGATCGGCTCTTACAGCAGCCGGTATTTGGCAACCAGATTTACAGCCTTATCGATCCGGAGCTTGAGCTGCCGTTGATGCCATAACCCCCTTGCGCCGCCGCCGGGTAAATTGCCCCCTGTTATCTTTTTCGGTCTATGCTTTAGTCAGGACGTAATGTTGTATTTTTGTTAATTGCGCGCCGGCGCAATTTTTTTCCTGAGAGCAATACTCGTAAGCATAACGGTGGTGGTGATGGATGAAGTGAAACGCATTCTGAGCGAAGAAATTGATAAAATTAACCGGGAAGAAAAACGCGGCGATAATAAGATCAGATTCAGCCGGAAATTTATGCAGTCTCATCCGTATCTTTTTTCCACGATGTTGATTAGCTACATTCCGGTGGCGGCCATTCTGCTCTATGCCCCTTATTTCGGTTGGTACTACGCCGTCGGCTTTACCGTCTTTGTGCTGGTGATGGTGCTGGCGTTGTCATTGGACATTCGTCCCAAATTTCGCTTTGAAGATATCGACGTGCACGATCTGCGTATTTGCTACAACGGCGGCTGGTTCACCACCCGGCACATGTCGCCGGCGGCGGTGGATAAATTGCTGAACAATGAACATGTCCCGCCTGATGTGAAAACGGGGATAGACAGAATCCTGCACCACAAAGGCGCGGTGGTTTTTTACGACGTCTTCTCGCTGGCCTATCGCCAACCGCCGCCGGCGTGAGTTCTGTACTGTTTTAATGGCTCAATGCTACGATGACATCGCCGCGCGTTAGTGCTGAGTGCGGCGGGATATCCCGTTAATTTCAGCTACCACAGGCAGAAAAGGAAGATGAGCGAGAAGGCGTTGTTGGTTATTCAGATGGGCGAGCCGCCGGAAGATATTGCGGCTCAGGTCGGGCAGCAGGGGAAATGGTTTGCCGATGCGCTGCCGGAGCGGCATGATGCGTTACGGGTGATACGCCCGGATCGCGGCGAGGCGCTGCCGACGTTTGAGCGGGTATCGGCGGCGATTATTTCCGGTTCCTGGGCGATGGTCACCGATCGGCTGGCGTGGAGCGAATATACCGCCGGCTGGGTGCGCGAAGCCTTTCACGCAGAGGTGCCGATGCTGGGCGTCTGCTACGGACATCAGCTGCTGGCGCATGCGCTGGGCGGCACGGTGGGAGACAACCCCAACGGCCCGGAATTGGGGCTTCAGACGGTAACGCTGCACCCAGCGGCGGAAAAAACGCTTTGCCTGCAACATCACCCTTCACGGTTCACCGCCTACCTTACCCACCGTCAGTCGGTGCTGGTTGCGCCGCCGGGGGCGGAGATTCTGGCCGCGTCACAGGCCGACCGCTGCCAGATAATTCGCTACAGCGATAAGGTGCTGAGCGTACAGTTCCATCCGGAATTCAATGCGCAGATCATGCTGGCCTGTTTGCGGCGTAATGAAACCCGGCTGCGCGAGCTGGGTTTTGACGTTGAGCGCATGATGCAACTGAGCGACGAACCGCTGTGGGCGCGAAAAATCCTGCTGGATTTCGTTCAGCAGTATGCCGCCCGCTAGCCGCGCCGCGTTATTTCCCCCCGATCGGTAAACTTTTTCCCGGCAGGGCTGCTTATGTATTAAGCGGCCTTATCTATCGGCACGTCTGAACAAAATTACTTCTCCAACTGTTATATAAAAAAATAACCTCTCAAACCCCTGAAATAATACCTATACTTAATGTGGTTTTTGGCTGGTGTAACCAGCGCTTTATTCCATCTTATAAAAAGAAATAAAAACTTTATTTTCAATGTAAGCCATGTAGTGCGAGGCACTTTCCATGCAGGTCAGCAGACGACAATTTTTTAGAATATGCGCGGGCGGCATGGCCGGAACCACGGTGGCGGCGCTGGGTTTTTCGCCCGCCGCCGCGCTGGCGGAAACCCGGCAATATAAGTTGTTGCGCGCCAAAGAGACGCGCAATAACTGCACCTACTGTTCGGTGGGGTGCGGCATTTTGATGTACAGCCTGGGCGATGGCGCCAAAAACGCCAAACCCTCCATTTTTCATATCGAAGGGGACCCGGACCATCCAGTGAGCCGCGGCGCATTGTGTCCGAAAGGGGCGGGACTGATTGATTATATTCATAGCGACCAGCGGCTTAAATATCCCGAATACCGCGCGCCGGGTTCGGATAAGTGGCAGCGCATCAGCTGGGCGGAGGCCTATGAGCGCATCGCCAAACTGATGAAGGCCGACCGGGACGCCAACTTTATCGAGAAAAACGACGCCGGGGCGACCGTTAACCGCTGGCTGACCACCGGCATGCTGTGCTCATCGGCGGCGAGTAATGAAACCGGAATGCTGGACTTCCGTTTTACCCGCGCGCTGGGGATGCTGGGGATCGATACGCAGGCGCGCCTGTGCCATGCCCCGAGCGTATCGGCGCTGGCGCCCACATTCGGCCGCGGCGCTATGACAAACAACTGGGTCGATATCAGAAACGCCAACGTGGTGCTGGTGATGGGCGGCAACCCGGCGGAGGCGCATCCGGTGGGCTTCCGCTGGGCGGTGGAAGCCAAAATCAAAAACGGCGCCAAGCTGATCGTGGTCGACCCGCGCTTTAACCGCACCGCATCGGTCGCCGATCTTTACGCCCCGATCCGCGCCGGTTCAGACATTACTTTCCTGCTGGGGGTGATTCGCTATCTGCTTGGCAACAATAAGGTGCAGATGGAGTATGTGAAGTCCTACACTAACGCCAGCCTGCTGGTGCGCGAGGACTACCGTTTCGATGACGGTATTTTCAGCGGCTACGACCCGCAGGCGCGCAAATACGATCGCGCCTCCTGGCAGTACGAACTGGATGAAAACGGCTTCGCCAAACGCGATGCCGCCCTGAGCCACCCGCGCTGCGTATGGAACCTGATGAAGCAGCACGTGGAGCGCTACACGCCGGAGGTGGTTTCCAGCATCTGCGGCACGCCGCAGGACGAGTTTCTCACCATCTGCGACATTCTGGCCTCCACCTGCGTGCCGGACCGAACGGCGACCATTCTGTATGCGCTGGGCTGGACGCAGCACACCACCGGTTCGCAGATGATCCGCGCGGCGGGGATGATCCAACTGCTGCTGGGAAATATCGGCATGATCGGCGGCGGCATCAACGCGCTGCGCGGCCACTCCAATATTCAGGGCTACACCGATCTGGGGCTGCTCTCGCTGCGCCTGCCGGGCTACATGGATCTGCCGTCGGAAAAACAGACCACCTTGCAGGACTATCTGGCGCAAATCACGCCGCAGGCGCTGCTGCCGGATCAGGTCAACTACTGGAAAAACACCCCTAAATTCTTTATCAGCCTGATGAAAAGCCTGTACGGCGATAAGGCGCGCAAAGAAAACGACTGGGGATTCGACTGGCTGCCGAAGTGGGATCAGAGCTATGACGCGCTGAATTTCACCCAGCGCATGATCGAAGGCAAGGTCAACGGCTATATCGCCCAGGGATTTAACCCGATAGCCGCCTTTGCCGACTCCAACAAGGCGCGCGATGCGCTGAAAAAACTGAAATTTCTGGTGATTATCGACCCGCTGGCCACCGAGACTTCGAATTTCTGGCAAAACCACGGCGAGTTGAACGAGGTGGACCCGGCGCAAATCCAGACGGAGGTTTTCCGCCTGCCTTCAAACTGTTTTGCCGAGGAAAACGGATCGATCGTCAATTCCGGCCGCTGGCTGCAGTGGCACTTCAGCGGCGCGGAGCCGCCGGCGGAAGCCCGGCACGACGGGGTGATTCTGGCCGGCATTTTCCTGCGCCTGCGGGAGATGTACGCCAAAGAGGGCGGCGCCAATCCTGAACCGGTGCTCAATATGGCGTGGAATTACCTCGACCCGGAAGACCCGACGCCGGAAGAGGTGGCGAAAGAGGGCAACGGCTACGCGCTGGAAGATATTTACGACGAGCAGGGCAACCTGGTGCTGAAAAAAGGCCAACTGCTGGCCGACTTTTCGCAACTGCGCGACGACGGCGCCACCGCCAGTTTCTGCTGGGTGTACACCGGCTGCTGGACCGAGCAGGGCAACCAGATGGCGCGGCGCGACAACGCCGATCCCTCCGGCCTGGGCAACACCCCCGGCTGGGCCTGGGCCTGGCCGCAAAACCGCCGCATTCTGTATAACCGCGCCTCGGCGGACGAACAGGGCAACCCCTGGGATCCGAAACGCGAACTGATTCGCTGGACCGGAGAGCGCTGGACCGGCATCGACATCCCCGACTACGGCAATGCGCCGCCCGGCAGCGGCGTGGGGCCGTTTATTTTACAGGCCGAGGGGCTGGGACGCCTGTTCGCCATCGACAAGCTCGCAGACGGTCCGTTCCCGGAACACTACGAGCCGGTGGAATCGCCGCTGGCGAAGAGTCCGCTGCACGAAAACACGCGCTTCAATCCGGCGGCCCGACTGTTTGACGCCGACCGCCGGCGTATGGGCGCCGCGGCTGAATTCCCCTATGTGGCGACCACCTACTCGATTACCGAACTGTTTCGTCACTGGACCAAACACGCGCGCCTGAACGCCATCGTCCAGCCGGAGCAGTTTGTCGAAATCGGCGAAGCGCTGGCCGGGCAGAAAGGCATCCGCGCCGGCGATATGGTGAAGCTCAGCAGCAAACGCGGCTATATCAAGGCCAAAGCGGTGGTCACCAAACGCATCCGCACGCTGATGATCGAAGGCCGGCCGGTGGAAACCATCGGCGTGCCTTGCCATTGGGGATTCGAAGGCGCCACGCAGAAAGGGTTTCTGGCCAATATTCTGACGCCGCACGTTGGAGATGCCAATACCCAGACGCCGGAATACAAGGCGTTCCTGGTTAATCTGGAAAAGGCGTAGCGGAGAGCGATTATGGCCATGCAATCACAAGATATTATTCGTCGCTCGGCGACGAACTCTCTGACGCCGCCGCCGCAGGCGCGCGATCATCAGGAGCCGGTCGCCAAACTGATCGACGTCACCACCTGTATCGGCTGTAAGGCCTGTCAGGTCGCCTGCTCCGAATGGAACGATATCCGCGACGAGGTGGGACATAACGTCGGCGTGTACGATAACCCGACCGACCTGAGCGCGAAATCCTGGACGGTGATGCGTTTTGCGGAGGTGGAGGAGCAAGGCAGACTGGAATGGCTGATCCGCAAGGATGGCTGTATGCACTGCGCCGATCCGGGCTGCCTGAAAGCCTGCCCGGCGGAAGGGGCTATCATTCAGTATGCCAACGGTATCGTCGATTTCCAGTCGGAACAGTGCATTGGCTGCGGCTATTGCATCGCCGGCTGCCCGTTTGACATACCCAGAATGAATAAACAGGACAACCGCGTTTACAAATGCACCCTGTGCGTCGATCGCGTGGCCGTCGGTCAGGAGCCGGCCTGCGTTAAAACCTGTCCCACCGGCGCCATCCATTTCGGCACCAAGGCGGCGATGAAGGATCTGGCGGCGGAGCGGGTGAGCGAACTCAACACGCGCGGCTATGAGCATGCCGGGCTGTACGACCCGGCCGGCGTGGGCGGCACCCATGTGATGTACGTTCTGCACCACGCGGACCGGCCGCAGCTCTATCACGGCCTGCCGGACAACCCCGGCATCAGCCCGACGGTAACCTTCTGGAAAGGGATCTGGAAACCGCTGGCGGCGATTGGCTTTGCCGCCACATTCGCCGCCAGCGTATTCCATTATGTCGGCGTGGGTCCGAATCGCGTAGAAGACGATGAAGAGGACGCGGATGAGGCGCATCATGAGGATAAGCAACATGAAGAAGAGTAATCGGATTCAGCGCTATAGCGCGCCGGAGCGCATTAATCACTGGATTGTGGCTTTCTGCTTCGTGTTCGCCGCTATCAGCGGTCTGGGTTTTTTATTCCCTTCGCTCAACTGGATGATGCATATTCTGGGCACGCCGCAGCTGGCGAGAATTGTGCATCCCTTTGTGGGGGTGGTGATGTTTATCGCTTTTCTGTTAATGTTTTTCCGCTACTGGAAACACAACCTGATTAACCGCGACGATATCGAATGGGCGAAAAACATCCATAAGATTGCCAGAAACCAGGAAGTCGGCGATACCGGCAGGTATAATTTCGGCCAGAAATCTGTGTTCTGGCTGGCGATTATCAGCCTGTTATTACTGCTGGCGAGCGGCATTGTGATGTGGCGGCCGTACTTTGCCGACGCATTCCCCATCCCGGTTATTCGTCTGGCCCTGCTGGTGCATTCTCTGGCGGCGGTAGGGCTTATTCTGGCGATCATGGTGCATATCTATGCGGCCTTATGGGTGAAGGGGACCATTACCGCCATGGTGGAAGGCTGGGTGTCGACCTCCTGGGCGAAGAAGCATCATCCGCGCTGGTATCGTGAGCTACAACGTAAACAACAGGAAAATAAACCCTGATGAGTATCCGCATTGTTCCTCAGGAACAGTTAGAAAGTAATGAAAAATCGAACGCGGCGGGAAATATTCCGCCGCTGCTGTTCGCCAATCTGAAAAGTTTGTACGACAGCCGCGCCGAGCGTCTACGACAGCTGGCGCAGGATCATCCGCTGGGCGACTATCTTGCGTTTGTCGCCGGCGTGGTGGACGCCCAGCGCAAAGCGCTGCACGACCATCCGCTGCGGATGGATCTGACCGAGGTGTTAAAACAGTCCGGCGATCGTCCGCCGCTGGATATCGAGGTATTTCCGCGCGATACGCACTGGCACACCCTGCTGCGCGCGTTGATCGAAGAGCTTAAGCCCGAAGCCGGCGGGCAGGTACTGGCCACGCTGGAAAATCTGGAAAAGTCGTCGCAGCAGGAGCTGGAAACCATGGCGAGCGCGTTGTTCAGGCATCAGTTCAGCGCGGAAAATAACGATAAAGCCCCGTTTATCTGGGCGGCGCTGTCGCTGTTCTGGGCGCAAATGGCCGCAAACATTCCCGGCAAAGCCCGCGCGGAGCCGGGCGAGCACCGTCAGTTCTGCCCGGTGTGCGGCAGCATGCCGGTTTCCGGCGTGGTGCAGCTCGGCGCCGGCAGCGGGCTGCGCTATCTGCACTGTAATTTGTGCGAAAGCGAGTGGCACATGGTGCGGGTGAAGTGCAGCAACTGCGAAGAGTCAAGCGATCTGAACTACTGGTCGTTGGACAGCGAAAACGCGGCCATCAAGGCGGAAAGCTGCGGCCACTGCGGCACCTATCTGAAAATTCTGTATCAGGAAAAGGATCATCGGGTGGAAGCGGTGGCCGACGATCTGGCGTCGCTGGTGCTGGATGTGAAGATGGAAGAGGAGGGCTTTTCCCGCAGTAGCATCAATCCGTTCCTGTTCCCGGAAAGCGCAATCTGATGCGCGTCTGGCGCATCGGGGGGACGCCTCGCGCGGTAAGACTCCAGCCGGAGTCTTACCCCTGTTTATTTCCGCGCGTTGTTTCCGCTATCGCTTTTGGCGCGCAAACAGGGCGAATGAGCCGATGGCCAGCGCATAGCACACCACGATGGTCAGCGCCATGGAGAGGGCGGACATACCGTGCAGGCCGGTGAGCGGAACGCTTATCGCCCCCAGGGTAAACATGCTGACGCCGAGCAACGCCGATGCGCTGCCGGCCTTATCCCCCTGGCTCTGCATCGCCAGCGCCGACGCGCTGGGACCGACGATGCCGATAATGATAATGGTGAAGAACAGCGGGATCAGCAGCCATACCAGCGGCGCCTGCAAAGCGGCCGCCAGCAGCAACAGCAACGATGATACGGCGGCGATCAGCAGTCCCAGCTTCAGTATGCGCATTTCCCCCCAGTGGCGGCTCAGGCGTACGGAAATCTGCGCGGCGCAGATCAATCCCACTCCGTTGATGGCGAAGCACAGGCTGAACATCTGCGGGCTAAGCTGATAAATCTCCTGCAACACAAACGGCGATGCGCCGATATAGGCGAACATGCCGGCGCCGGCGAATCCTTGGGCCAGACATAGCCCCATAAACTGGCGTTGCGTCAGCAGGCTGCCCAACGAAGCCAGCAGCGACGCCACGCCGCCGGTAACCCGGCGATGCGGCTCAAGGGTTTCCGGCAGGCGCAGGGCGGACAGCAGCAGTAGCAGGACGGCGATCGCCGACAGCGCGAAAAAAATCCCCCGCCAGTTCATAATGTTCAGCATGGCGCCGCCCATCACCGGCGCCAGAATCGGCGCCAGGCCGTTAATCAGCATCAGCAGGGCGAAAAAGCGCGTCAGTTCATGGCCCGAATAAAGATCGCGCGCCACCGCGCGGGAGAGCACCGCGCCGCCGGCGCCGGCCATGCCCTGAATCAGGCGCGCCGCGATCAGGTGGTTGATATCCTGCGCCAGCGCGCACCATAGCGAAGCCGCCAGAAAAATCAGCAGTGAAAACAGCAGCGGGCGCCGCCGTCCCAGCTTGTCGCTCAGCGGGCCGAAAATCAGCTGGCCGGCCCCCAGGCCAAGTAATCCCGCCGTCAGGCTTAACTGCGCGGCGGCTGTGGAGGAGGACAGGTCCGCGGTTAACTCCGGCAGGGCGGGAAGATAGAGGTCGGTGCACAGCGGGCCCAGCGCCGCCAAAAAACCCAGAACCAGGGCATAGCCCAAACGGGACGATCGTATAGTTTTACTCATCGGTGATGGTTTCATCAGAAAAGGTGTATTGAAAAATATGCTGATAGAGCTGGTTTAACTCATCCGGCGGGGCTTTCTGGCTGGTGAGCATGCGAAACGCCGTTCCTTCGGACAACACCGCCATTAACTCGACGCGCGCGGCGATTTGCGGCGGAGTCAGATGCGGATGGCGCTGTTGCAACAGGACGGCGGCCCGCTGAAACAGTCTGGCGTCGGCTTCTTGCAGGATCGCCGCGACACGGCGATTCCGGGTCGCCTCCGCGGTCACTTCCAGCATCAGCGCCTGGTCGTCCTCGCGGGTGGCTTCATCACCGGGCAGGGCGCGTTGCGCCAGCATGTGCGCCATTTGCGCCAGGTGATTTTCCTCTAAGCGCAAAAAGTGCAGTTTACTGTTGACGATCCGGCTGACGATTTCTTCAATAATGGCGTCTTTGCTGGCGAAGTAACGGTATATTTGCCCGACGCTAAGCTGCGCGCGGGCGGCGATTTCCGCCATCCCCGCGCCGTGAAATCCCGAACGGCGAAAACAGAGGCGCGCCGCGGCGATAATCTGGTCGCGCCGGGCTATGGTCCGTTCGCTCCTGGCGGTGGTCTGTTGCACTCTGGTTAATTCTCCTCGTGTGAGAACGATCATCTTTTACCAAAACCTTACGTAATCTTGTGAGAAGAGCCGGTCTCTCTTGCCTGATAATGAGAATGAACGTTCATTCTCAATTATAGGGCATGATTTCATGCAAGGTAAACGCTTTATTTTGTTCCTGGCAGTATTACTTTCCGGCTGTGAACGCGCCGCCGAACCGGCGCAGGTCAAAGCGGCCGTCGAGGTCACCGTCGAAACATTGCAGCCGCAGTCGGTGGTGTTGAACAGCGTATTGAATGGCAGAACCGTCGCCGCCATGGTCTCCGATGTGCGGCCGCAGGTGGACGGCATTATTCAGCAACGCCTGTTCACCGAAGGCGGCGAGGTGCAGGCCGGACAGGTACTGTATCAGATCGATCCGGCCAGCTATCAGGCCGCCTACGACGAGGCGGCGGCGGCATTGAAAAACGCGCAGGCCGGCGTACGGGCGGCAAAGCTGAAAGCGCAGCGCTACGCCCGTCTGGTCAAAGAAGAGGGGGTGTCGCGCCAGGATGCCGACGATGCGCAAACCAGCTATGAAGAGAGCTTGGCTACGGTGGCGGAAAAGCGGGCCGCGCTGAAAACCGCACAAATCAATTTGGGCTACACGCGGATCAAGGCGCCGATTTCCGGTCGTATCGGCATCTCTTCCGTTACCCCCGGCGCGCTGGTGACCGCCAGCCAGACCTCCGCGCTGGCAACCATTCGTCAGCTCGATCCCATCTATATCGATCTCACCCAGTCCAGCCGCGAGCGTCTGGCGCTGCGGCGCTTGCGGCAAAGCGAACGGCCGGAGGTGTCGCTGAAGCTGGAAAACGGCGAAACCTACGCCTCCCGCGGGCGGTTACAGTTGTCCGAGGTGGCGGTGGATGAGTCAACCGGATCGGTCACCCTGCGGGCGACCTTTCCCAACGCCGAGCATCTTTTGCTGCCCGGCATGTATGTTCACGCCACCGTTGACAACGGCATCGATCCGGCGGCAATTCTGGCGCCGCAGCAGGGCATCACCCGGGATGCGAAGGGAAATGCCAGCGCGCTGGTGGTCAATGATCAACAGCGGGTGGAACAGCGTCAGGTGGTGACCGAGCGGGCGATCGGCAATCGCTGGCTGGTATCGGAAGGATTGAACGCCGGCGATCGGCTGATTATCGAAGGCACCGATAAGGTGAGCGTCGATGATACGGTACAAGCCGTAGAAGTCACATCCTCCACCGCGGATGCGGCGGCCGCAGAGACCGAGGTGAAATCCTGATGTTTTCTCGTTTCTTTATTTATCGGCCGGTATTCGCCTGGGTGATCTCGATTGTCATCATGCTGGCCGGCGTATTGGCGATTCAGTCTCTGCCCATCGCCCAGTACCCGGACGTAGCGCCGCCGTCGGTGTCGATAACCGCGACCTACACCGGCGCTTCGGCGGAGACGCTGGAAAACAGCGTAACCCAGATCATCGAACAACAGCTTACCGGGCTGGACGGACTGCTTTATTTTTCCTCGTCCAGCAGTTCCAGCGGCGAAGCCAGAATCATCGCCACCTTTAAACAGGGCACCAATGCCGATACGGCGCAGGTGCAGGTGCAGAACAAGGTGCAGCAGGCGTTAAGCCGTTTACCGACGGAAGTGCAGCAGCAGGGGGTGACGGTAACCAAATCGCAAACCAGCTTTCTGCTGATTATGTCGCTGTACGACATCACCGATAAAGCCAGCGGAGCGGACATCGCCGACTATATGGTCAGCAATTTGCAAGATCCGCTGGCCCGCGTCGACGGCGTGGGGGATGTCAGGGTCTTTGGTTCGCAGTATGCGATGCGCATCTGGCTGAATCCCACCCGGCTGGCCGCCTACGACCTGATGCCGTCGGATGTTTCCTCGGCTATTGAAGCGCAGAATACCCAGGTCTCGGCGGGTAAAATCGGCGCGCGGCCCTCCCGTGACGATCAGCAGCTTACCGCCACGGTGATGGCGCAGTCGCGGCTGAAAACGCCCGAACAGTTCAACAACATCATTGTAAAAAGCCAATCCAGCGGGGCGGTCGTTCGGCTGGGAGACGTGGCGCGCGTGGAGCTGGGGGATGAAGATTACAGCACGGTAACGCGGCTGAACGGCCACCCGGCGGCGGGGATCGCCGTGATGCTGGCTCCCGGCGCCAATGCGCTGGCTACCGCGGAGCGGGTGAAAGCCAAGACCGCGGAGTTTGTGAGCACCATGCCGCAGGGATATGAGGTCGCCTATCCTAAAGACAGCACCGATTTTATCAAAATCTCGGTGGAGGAGGTGGTGAAAACCCTGTTTGAAGCCATCCTGCTGGTGGTGATAGTGATGTTTCTGTTCCTGCAAAACCTGCGTGCGACGCTGATCCCCACCATCGCCGTCCCGGTGGTATTGCTGGGAACCTTTGGCGTGCTGTCGGTATTCGGCTATTCCATCAACACCCTCACGCTGTTCGGCATGGTGCTGGCGATAGGGCTGCTGGTGGACGACGCCATTGTGGTGGTGGAAAACGTCGAGCGGGTGATGCGTGATGAAAACCTTGCGCCGGCGGCGGCCACTGAAAAGTCGATGCGGGAGATTTCCGGCGCGCTGGTGGGCGTGGCGCTGGTGCTGAGCGCGGTGTTTCTGCCGATGGCGTTCCTGGGCGGATCGACCGGGGTGATTTACCGCCAGTTCTCCATCACCATTGTTTCTTCCATGCTGCTGTCGGTGCTGGTCGCGCTGACGCTGACGCCCGCGCTGTGCGCCTCGCTGCTGAAGCAGACGGCGCACCGAATTGAGAAAAAGGGCTTTTTCGCCGGCTTTAACCGGGGTTATCAGGGCATGCAGGATCGCTACTCCGGCAAGGTCGCCCGGGTGCTGCATAGCCCGATGCGCTACATCGTTCTGTATGCGCTGTTGATTACCGGCCTGGCCCTGATGTTTATCCGCCTGCCGTCCGGTTTTCTACCGACGGAAGATCAGGGCAACGTCATGGTGCAGTTCACCCTGCCGGCGGGGGCGACCGAGGCGCGCACCACCAAGGTGGGCAAAGCGATTGAGCGCTATTTCCTGACCGAAGAAAAGGACAATACCGCAGCCATTTTCATTATTTCCGGGTTTAACTTCAGCGGCAGCGGGCAAAATGCCGGGATGGCGTTTGTGGCGTTAAAAAACTGGGACCAGCGGAGCGGCGCCGAAAACAGCGCCGAGGCGATTTCGGCGCGGGCGACGCGGGCGTTGTCCCAACTGCGCGATGCGCAGGTCTTTACCCTGACGCCGCCGGCGGTGGACGGGTTGGGGCAGTCCAGCGGCTTTACCTTTGAGCTGCAGGCTACCGGCACCACCGATCGCGCAACGCTGCTGCAACTGCGGGATCAACTGCTGGCGGCGGCCGGTAAAAACAGCCAACTGGCGGCGGTTCGTCCCAACGACCTGACGCAGATGCCTCAGCTACAGGTGGATATCGATAATGACAAGGCCAGCGCGCTGGGGCTGGCGATGAGCGATGTCAGCGCGACGCTCAGCAGCGCCTGGGGAGGAAGCTATGTTAATGATTTTATTGACCGCGGGCGGGTGAAAAAAGTCTATATCCAGGGCGATGAGGATTCGCGCAGCAAGCCGGAGGATCTGGATAAGTGGTTTGTGCGCGGCAGCAACAGCGCGGGCGACAGCGTGATGACGCCGTTCTCCTCTTTCGCCACCACGCGCTGGATCTACGGACCGGAAAGCCTGTCGCGTTACAACGGTCTGGCGTCCTATGAAATTCAAGGGGCCGGCGCATCGGGGGTGAGTTCCGGGGCGGCAATGGACGAAATGCAACGGCTGGCAAGTCGGTTGCCGAAAGGCACCACCTATGCCTGGAGCGGACTCTCCTATCAGGAGCGGCTGGCCAGCGGGCAGGCGTTCTCGCTGTATGCGATTTCGATTCTGGTGGTGTTCCTGTGTCTGGCGGCGCTGTATGAAAGCTGGAGTATTCCGTTTTCCGTTATGTTGGTGATTCCGCTCGGCGTGGTGGGGGCGGTATTGGCCGCCACGCTGCGCGGGCTGGAAAATGACGTCTATTTTCAGGTGGCGCTGCTGACCACCATCGGGCTATCGGCGAAAAACGCCATCCTGATTGTGGAGTTTGCGGAAACCGCCTATCAGCGCGGGGCGACGCTCTATGCCGCGGCGCTGGAAGGGGCAGTTACCCGCTTGCGTCCGGTGCTGATGACCTCACTGGCCTTTATCGTCGGGGTTTTCCCGCTGGCGATCTCCTCCGGCGCGGGGGCCAACAGCCGTGTTTCCATCGGTTCCGGCATTGTGGGCGGAACCCTGACGGCGACCGTGCTGGCCGTTTTTCTGGTGCCGATGTTCTTTGTTCTGGTAAGACGCGTATTTCCCAAGCGTACCGGCAAAGCGCTGCCTGGCGTTGACTCATCGAGGGAAGAATAATGCGTAGTCGTCAATTTATCGTTGCTTTGTTACCCCTGCTGCTGGGGGGATGTTTGTCGCTGGATCCGGACTATCGCCATCCCGACGCACCGGTGCCCGCGGCCTGGCCGCAGCAGGAAACCGTATCGTCTGCGCAACCCGAAGCCGGCGCCATTGCGTGGCGTTCGGTGATCGTGGATGAAAAATTGCAGCGCATTATCGATATCGCGCTCAGCGATAACCGGGATTTACGCAAGGCGCTGGCGGATATCGAAGCGGCGCGCGCGCAATACGGCATTCAGCGGGCGGAGCAGTTTCCCGCCGTCAACGCGGGCGTGGAAGGCACCCGCAGCCGGGCGCTGACCAGCGATTCGTCGTCGAATAACAATTCCACGGCGATAAGCCAGAGCTACGGCGCCAATCTGGCGCTCAGCGCCTTCGAACTGGATCTGTTCGGCAAGGCGCGCAGCCTGAGCGCCGCCGCGCTGGAGAGCTATCTGTCAACGGAGGCGGCGGCGAAAAGCACCCGCCTGACGCTGATTGCCGATACGGCGACGGCCTATATCGCGCTGGCGACGGCGCGCAGCGATCTGCAACTGTCGCGGGAAACCATGCAAAGCGCCCGCCACTCGCTGGAGGTGACGCGCAACCGGCAGCGCAACGGCGTCGCCTCCGGCGTGGATGTGTCGCAGGCTGAAACCGTGTATCAACAGGCGCGGGCCGACGTGGCCGGCAACACGACGGCGGTGGCGCAGAGCAAAAACGCGCTGGATCTGCTGGCGGGACAACCGGTTGACGATGCCCTGCTGCCCGCCGATCTGGACTCGCTGGCAACGGCGGTGGCGCCGGTATCCGCCGGACTCTCCTCGGCGGTGCTGTTGCAGCGACCGGACGTGCTGGCGGCGGAGCATACGCTGAAATCGGCGAATGCCGACATTGGCGCGGCGCGGGCCGCATTTTTCCCCAGCCTGACGCTGACCGCCAGCGGGGGCGTCGGCAGCGGCGCGCTCTCTTCGCTGTTCAGCCACGGCGCCGGGGTGTGGTCGTTCGCCCCCAGCCTGAGCCTGCCCATCTTCGACGGCGGCGCCAACCGCGCCGCGTTGCAGTACGCGGAGGCGCAGAAAAAAGGCTATATCGCCAGCTATGAAAAAGCCATTCAGTCCGCGTTTCAGGAGGTGGCTGATGCGCTGGCCCGTAAGGCCACCATTGACGAGCAGCTTACGGCGCAGCGGGATTACGCCGCCGCCGCCGAACGCAGCTACCGGCTGGCGGATTCGCGCTACCGGGAAGGGGTCGATACCTATCTGAACGTGCTGGATGCGCAGCGCACCCTCTACAGCGCCCGGCAGACGCTGATCGTCATCGAGCAGACCCGGCTGAACAATCTGGTGACCTTATATAACGCGCTGGGCGGCGGGGTGGCGACGCAGTAGCGCCCCTTGTCGGGGGGAGGAGCCAACGTGCTCCCTCCTCTGCGAAGGGGAGATACCGACCTGCGCTAGAACGACGTCAGCCGTTGCAGGGCGGTCAACTGTTCCACCGCTTCATGCATGGCGTCCATGCCTCTGGCGGCCTCTTTCATCCTCCCCATGTTGGTGGTCAGATTATGGCGCTCCTGGCTGGTTTCCGTGCTCATGGTCGCTATCTGATCGGCGGCGGAGATGCTCTGGTCGGCCATCTCCTGGGTGGTGCCGACCGTTTGCGCGGCAACGCCGCGGATGCGCTCAATGGTCTCGACGGCGGAGCGGATATTGTTGCGTGTGGCGTCCGCCTGATCCTTCGACGAGCGGGCCAGACGGCGTACTTCGTCCGCCACCACGGCGAAACCGCGTCCCGCCTCGCCGGCCCGCGCCGCTTCCACGGCGGCGTTGAGCGCCAGCAGGTTGGTCTGATCGGCGATGCCGCTGATGCCGACGGTGATCTGGGTAATGCCGAGGGAAATCTGTTCCAACTGGTTGAGCTCATGCTCCAGATTATCCTGCGCGCTGCGGGTCTGGGTGGCGGCTTCGCTGATGGCGCGAATGCTGGACTCCGCCACGTCCAGGGTTTCGCTCTGGCGCGCGGTGGCGCGCTCAAGCTGCGGCAGGGCGGTCAGCAGCGGGTTGAGCTCTTCCTGGTAGGCCACCACCCGCTCGATCACCCCGGATTGGATGGCGTGCATCGCCTCCCAGCGGCGCAGCGCCCGCTGGGCGTAGTGGCCCGCATAGGCGGCGTACTCAATGGGGAAATGGGACATCGCCTTGACGTCATGGTCGAAGAACGCCAGCGCGGATAGCGTCTGGTTGATGGGGACGCCGAAAATTTCGCCAAAGCTGGAAAAACCGGCCGCCGGCACGTCATCAAAAAAACTGGCCTGTCCCAGGCTGGCGGCGTTATTCACTCTGCGCAGCACGCAGTCATTGAGCAGCAGGCCGCTCGGCTTGCCTTTCCCCGTCAGAAACTGCTGCCAGTCACGTCGGGTGGCGGCGACAAAATCCGTTGCCTGCAACAAATACAGGCGGTCGCCGAACTCCAGATCGCAGAAGAAGGCGACGCTGTCAGCCTGAATGGCGGCCACCGAGCGAATGAAATACTCGTCATCCACCTTTACTCCAAAGGTCTTTCCCTCCAGGTGGTTGCCGATCTGATCCGGTTTGCAGCGCAGGTAGTCGGACAGCGCGCTGATAATCGGCTGCGGGCGTCCGTTGGCGTCGAATACCGAGGTGACGGTGCGGGCGACCGGATCGGCTTCGGCCACCAGCCAGCTTTGTGCGGTCGGCTCAAAGTTCTGGCTTTTGAACGGGGCAAAGGATTTTCCTGGCGCCATATGGCAAAACACCAGTACCGCCTTGCCTTGTAATACGCCGTCATGGTTGCCGATATAGGTGGCGCTGAAGTCGAGTTTTCCCCCGGCCGAGCCGCCGATGGCCATGCAGGGGAAGCGGCCGCTGGCGTACCACGCCTGCATCAGAAAGCCTTCGGCGGCGGAGAGTCCGTCGCAGTAGATCATGGCGAAAGTGCGATCGGCGGAAAGCGGCATGGAGACGTTGACCCGCTCCAGCTCCTGACGAATGGCCGCCACGCGCTGGCCGGCGGTCATTTTTTCCCGGACGTGCAAATCAATAACGTGCGCTTCGTGGCGGGATATCAACGTCTGCGGCAGCCATAGCCAACTACCCTGGCTGCCGGCCATGTCGCAATAGGCGGAGGTTTTCGGGCGGTTGCACAGGGCGCCGGTTGAAGAGAGCGTAAGTACCGTAAGGTTGGCGTCGGAAAAACGCCGCCAGGCCTGGCTGACGGTGGGGAAATCCGCCTCGGGGGGCACAAAGGCCAGCAAAATCCCCGCTTTGGCGGAAAGGCCGAGGCTGCTCGGCGAGGCGGGTAAGGCTTCACAGTCAAAGACGCCGCTCGCGGGCGATTGATGACCGAAAATCGTTGCTCCTGCACGAAAAGACGACAAAATTCCCATAGTAGTTCCCTCTCTTCAATTGAATCATGCACAAAGCGAATCATTGAATAAAAACAGTCTAATCCTTGAGGCGGGCGCAGTATGAGTGGCGGGTCACGTTTATCCGCGCCGTCGGTAGTCAGCTTTTGCGCAGACGCGCGGTCAATCCCTTGAGGAAATAGCGCAGCACCTGATCGCCGCAGGCGCGGTAGTTTTTGTGTTCCGGCGCGCGCAGCATGGCGGTCAGCTCCGGCTGCGACAGGCGGAAATCCTGGGACTGCAGAATCTCCTGAATATCGGTGGTTTTCAGGGAAAACGCCACGCGCAGTTTTTTCAGGATAATGTTGTTGGTGATTCTGCGCTCCACTTTGGGCGCCGGGCGGCCGTCGTCTTTTCCGCGCTGGCGGATAATCAGGCCGTCAAGAAATGTACCCATCAGGATATCCGGGCAGGGCTGGTAGCCTTCCTCCTCTTCTTTTTTGATAAAGCCGGCTATCTGCTGCGGGGTGATACGGGTATCCATCAGCGCCAGGATCTCAATCAACTGCTGGTTATTCAAATTCAACATGTAGCGCAGGCTACGTAGTACATCGTTATTTATCATTACCGGATTTTTCTCGCCGCTTATTAATGGCGGGTAGTATAAAACGCGGGGGAGGATAAAGCGATGCGCGAAAGGATGCCCGACGGACTCGGCGGCGCGCCCGCGGGCCATCAGGCCGAACCGCGACGGGGCGGTTTCGGCCTGATGGCCGGCCGGCCCGATCAGTGGAAGGTCTCTCTGCCGGTAAAATGACCTATCCAGCCCGCGGGGTTGGTAAAGATGCGGATGGCGACGAAATCCGGGGATTCGCCGCTGTCAAACCAGTGCGGCGTATTGGCCGGCACGCGCAGCAGATCCCCCGCCTCGCAGGTGAGCCGGAACACGTTGTCGTTAATCGGCACAAAAAAGGTGCCGCTGCCGTAAACGAAAAAGCGCACTTCATCTTCGCTGTGGGTGTGCTCCTGAAGGAACTTTTCCCGTAGTTCCTGACGCTGCGGGTGATCCGGCGTCAGTCTGATCACATCCGATGAGGTATAGCCTTCCTGCCGTTTGAGCCGTTCAATCTCATCGTGGAAGTGGGCGAGCAGCGCTGCGCTGCTGGCTTCATGGCTGATGCCGTCGACGGGCCAGTGCTCCAGTTGAATGCCGGCGCCGGCAAGCAGCGCGGCGATATCGTCGAAGCGGGAGAGCTGTTGCAGCGGTTGGGCGATCTGCGGACGCTGGAAAATGGACAGAGTGGTCATGGTCTTCACCTCGGGTATTCATCGCTAGTCCGTTAACCATTATCTTTCTATGGATAAAAAACAAGACGCTTTATTTATATCTTATTCCAGTGTTTTTATAGCCCAAAACGGGGTGTGTTAATATTTTTAACCAGTGGTTAACGCTATTCCCAATTAGTTAATAGCTATTATCATTTTTGTTATTTAGATTTAAATTTTTCTGCTGTTAGCATCCCTTATCGCAACTAACTGTATAAAAATTAGGATAAAAAACCATGACCGCTCATTTTCGTCGTATAGGTCTGCTGGCGTTGCTGGTCGGCCTGGCCGGCAACGCACAGGCCGCGGATGAATCGCTTTCGCTCAAGGGAAAAACCATCGGCGTCGCCGTGGTGGGGACGCAACATTTCTGGGATCGCGAGGCGTACAAGGGCGCGACCGAAGAGATAGAAAAACTGGGCGGCAGCGTGGTGGGCGTGGACGGCGGGCGCGACAATCAGGTGCACGCCAACAACCACGATATTCTGCTGGCGCGCAAGGTGGACGCGGTGGTGAGCATTCTGGGGGACAGCGCGGTGGAGCCCAAGTTCAAGGCGCTGCGCGACGCGGGCATCCCGGTATTTACCGTCGATCACGTTTCGCCGTATTCCATCAACAACACCACCTCCGACAACTATGCCATCGGCTCCACCATCGGGCGTTACACGGCGGACGTGCTGGGCGGCAAGGGCAATGTCGCGGTGTTCAACGCCTTCTCCAACTCGCTGCGCATCTGCGGCATCCGCTACGATCTGTGGAAGTATGTATTGCAGGACTATCCTGACATCAAAATCATTCAGCCGGAGCTGGCGGAGCAATATTCCAACTCGCCGGAAGATGCGCGCAAGAAAACCCTTGAGCTGCTGAGCCAGTATCCGAAGGGCACGCTGGATGCGATTCACGTGGCGTGCTGGGACCAGCCGGCCATCGGCGTGGTGCAGGCGCTGGAAGAGACCGGGCGCGACAAGGACGTGAAAGTGACGGCGATTGACGCCGGTCCGGAAACGCTGGAAATCATGGCGGAAAAAGAGAGCCCGTTTGTCGCCAACGTCGCGCAGCAGCCGCGTCTGATCGGTACCCTGGCGGCGAAAAACGTGGCCCGCCACTTTGGCGGCGAAGCCCTGCTGCCGCAAACCTTTGTGCCGGTGCTGCCGGTGAAAGGGGAAGCGGAGGCCAAAGCGGCCTATAAGCAACTCGGCTACGGCGAGCTTAAGTAACCCATGACGGCGCACCAACAGGCGGCGGACTCGGCGTCGCCGGGGCTGGCGATGACGCGGATTGGCAAGCGCTTTGCCGGCGTTACCGCCCTCGACGATGTTTCGCTGCACGCCCGGCCGGGGGAAATCCTCGGCCTGATCGGCGAAAACGGGGCGGGAAAGTCCACGCTGATTAAAATCCTCGCCGGGGTATACGCCCCGGACAGCGGCGCGATCCGCTTCGACCGCCGGTTGATTAACCCGGTCACGCCCGCCGCCGTTCACGCCCACGGCGTACGGGTTATCCATCAGGAACTCCATTTGATCCCGCATTTTACCGTCGCCGAATCGGTGTTTATCGGTCAGGAGCGCCGCCATCGCTGGCTGGGGCTGGATCGGCGGCGGATGCGCCGGGAAACCGAGCGTTTCTTTCAGCAAACGCTACAACTGCCGATGGACGCCAACCGCTTAATCAGTGATTTGAGCCTGGCGGAGCGCAAGCTGGTGCAGATAGCGCGGGCGCTGATCGACGGCAACGCCCGGCTGGTGGTGTTTGACGAACCGACGGCGCCGCTGGAGGCGCGCGAGGCCGGCCTGCTGCTGCAAACCATTCTGGCGCTAAAGCAGCGCGGCATCGCCATTATCTATATTTCTCATTATCTCAACGAGATAGCAGAGATTTGTGACCGTGTCACGGTGCTGCGCAACGGCCGCAAGGTCGCCACGCTGGAAGGGGAGGCGGCACGGCATATCGACGGCATGATCCAGCTGATGGTGGGGCGCGATATTAACAGCCTGTTCGCCGCGCCGCGTCGCGCCGCCGCATCCGAGCCTCCTTTTTTGCGGGTGGATAGGCTGACCGACGGGCGGCATTTCCGCCCGCTCGGCTTTTCGCTGGCGCGGGGCGAGATTGTCGGCATCGCCGGCCTGCTGGGATCGGGGCGCGAGGCGCTTATCGACACGCTGTACGGCTTAACCCCGGCGCGCGGCGGACGTATCGAAATTGACGGCGTGGCGCGCCGCATCAGCTCCCCGGTGCGGGCCACCGCGCTGGGGATGGCGCTGGTGCCGCGCGACCGTCGCCATCTGGGGCTGCTTTTGCCCTGGTCGGTGGCGGACAATATCAATCTCTCCTCGCTGCCCGCGGTGGCGAGCCTCGGCTGGCTGCGGCGCGCCAGGGCCAACCAGCGGGCGCGCCAGCTGGCCGATAAGCTGGATATCCGTCCGCGCGAGGTCGGCCTGCCGGTGCGCTATCTGAGCGGCGGCAATCAGCAGAAAGTGATTCTGGCCCGCTGGCTGAGTACCGCCAGCACGCTGTTTATCCTGGACGAGCCGACGCTGGGCGTGGATATCGGCGCCAAGGCGGAAATCTACCAACTGACCCGCCAACTGGCGGAGCAGGGGCGCAGCGTGCTCGTCTCCTCCAGCGACGCCGGCGAACTGCTGGGGCTGTGCGACCGCGTTCTGGTGATGTGGCGCGGCGAACTGATTGCCGATGTGGCGACCGAACGACTCTCCGTCGACGCGCTGCTGGCGCTGACCAGCGGCGGCGCGGAAACGGAAAAGGAGGCAATATGATACCTCTTGCCGCTCTGGTGCCGGCCGGCTGGCGGCCGTCGGCGCTGCTCGATAAAATTCCGCTGCTGTTATTCGCCGCGCTGCTGCTGTTTCTGTGCCTGCAGGCGCCCTATTTTCTCTCCTGGCGGAATATCGCCATTATCCTGCGCCAGACGGCGCCGCTGGCGATACTGTGCTTCGGTCTGGTGTGCGTTATCGCCGGCGGCGGCGATGACGTGGTGGCGGGCGGCATCGATCTGTCGCTGCCGGCCATTGCGGTGCTGGCGGTGGCGATCGTCAGCCACGGCCTGACCAACGGCGACGACGGCTACCTGTGGCTGACGCTGTCGGCGCTGTGCGCCGCGCTGCTGGCGGGCGGGCTGAATGCGCTGCTGGTGGTGCTGGTGCGTCTGCCGCCGCTGCTGGCGACCCTGGCCTGTTCCGTGGCGCTCACCGGTTTGACCAATCTGCTTACCCGGCAGCGGCGCATCAGCGTCAGCGATCCGGCTATCGTGGCGTTTCGCGATAACAGCCTGTTGGGACTGCCGCTGGCGGTGTGGTTTATGCTGCTGGTTTTCGCCCTGTTTCAGTTTATTGTTCACCACAGCCGCTGGGGGCAGCATTTGCAGGTGGCGGGCGGCAATGCGGAAACGGCGCAGATGTCCGGGCTTTCCGGGCGCGCGCTGGTGACCGGCTCCTATCTGCTGGCGGCGCTGGCGGCGGCGTTGGCCTCGTTAACACTGCTGGCGCAGGGTTCCGGCAGCTCGCCCGGCACGGCGGAACCGCTGCTGCTGGAGATGGTGCTGGCGACCTTTATCGGCGCCTCGTTTTCCCGCCGCCGGGTGGTCACCATCTGGGGCGCGCTGCTGGGGGCGCTGCTGGTCAATGCGCTGTCAAACGGGCTGGCGCTGCTGCGGGTGGATATCTTTTGGGTCGGCGCCATCAAGGGCGCGTTGATTTTGCTGGTGCTGGGCGCGGCCTCGCTACAGCTGCGGAGGCGCGCATCGTGAAGCAGAGCGTTATGCCTTCCCCGGCCTTGCCCCGGCGCGACAATCCGCTGCTGACGCTGTTTGTCCGCTACGGCTTTTTGCTTATCCTGCTGGCGTTTTTGCTGTTCTTCGCGCTCAGCAGCCCGGTATTTCTGACTTTCGTCAACTGGGGCAATTTGTTGCAGGGGAGCGCGGTGCTGCTGATCGTGGCGCTGGCGATGACGCTGGTGGTCACCGCGGGCGGCATCGACCTGTCGGTGGGGGTGGCGCTGGACTTCGGCGCCGCGTTCGCGCTGGTGGCGCTCAAAGTCTATCAACTGCCGTGGCAGGCGGCGGTGCTGGCGGCGTTGGCGGGCGGCGCGCTGGTGGGGCTGCTGAATGCCGGGCTGATTATTTATTGCCGCATAAAACCCTTTCTGGCCACGCTGGGCACCTGGTTTATCGGCAGCAGCGTCGAGCGTATCTATACCGACGGCGGCGGTCCGATCGCCTATCGGCGCATGGCGCCGGAATATCACCAACTGGCGGTGGGCGACCTGTGGGGGATACCGCTGCCGATCCTTATCGGGCTGGCGCTGCTGATAATCTACTACCTGTTTTTTGAGCGCACCATCGCCGGTAAACGCATCCACGCCATCGGGCTGAATGCGTCGGCGGCGCTGATCGCCGGCGTCAACGTGCGGCGCACGCTGTTCTGGCTGCTGATTGTCTCCTCAATGACCTGCGCCGTCGGCGGGGTGATCCTCTCCGCCAATCTGCGGCAGTTTACCCCGCTGGCGGGGCAGGCGTACCTGATGGACGCCATCGCGGCGGTGTTTATCGGCACCGCGTTTCATGCGCACGGGCGGCCGAACGTGCCGGGTACGCTGATCGGCGTGCTGTTCCTCGGCATGATCGCCAACGGACTGAACCTGATGGGATTGAATTTTATGGTAAAAGACGCCCTGACCGGTATTATTCTGGTGGTGGCGCTGGCGCTGTCGTTTTTGCAGGGGCGCCTGCGGCAGCGTCGGTAAACGGAGACGGCGGCAGGGCCTGGGATGATAAAAGGAGTCGAAGTGAGTCAGTTTGATGCGGTTTTTGTCGGGTTAACCATTCTGGATATCGCCGGTCGTCCGGTCAGCGCCCTCCCGCCCGGCGGCGGGGTGGAGTTTATCGATCGGATCCGCCTGAATCCGGCGGGTACGGCCAGCGGCGCGGCGATGAACGCCGCCAAGCTGGGGATCCGCACCGCCACCGCCGCCTGTCTGGGGGAGGATGAAAAAGCCGACTTTATTCTCGGCGTCTATCAGCGGCTGGGGATTGATTGCTCGCTGGTGCAGCGCACCCGCGAGGCGGAGACCTCCGCCACCATTCTGGCGATCCGCCCGGACGGCGAGCGTTCGGCGCTGCATTATCGCGGCGCCTCCGACCGGCTGTTTATCGCCGAGCAGGATTTTGACGCGGTATGCAATACGCGCTTTCTGCACCACGGCGGCACCGGGCTGCTGGCCAGGATGGATCAGGGACAGAGCGCCCGGCTGCTGCGCCATGCCAAGGCGCGCGGGGTCACCACCAGTCTGGATCTGATCGCCCCGGACGGCGGCACCCTGTCGCTGCTGGCGCCGCTGCTGCCCGATGTCGACTATTTTATGCCGTCGCGCCAGGAAGCGACGTTTTTGTCGGGGCGGGAGAAACTGGCCGACAGCGCGGCGTTCTTTCTCGATCGGGGCGTGGGGGTATGCATTTTTAAAGCCGGCGCCGACGGTTCCTACGTGTTCGGGCAGGATTTTGCGCTGCATATTCCCGCCTATCGGGTTCCGGTGGTGGATACCACCGGCTGCGGCGATAGCTACTGCGGCGGTTTTATCGCCGGGCTGGCGCGCGGCTGGGATCTTGAGCGCGCCTGCCGTCTCGGGTCGGCGGTTTCCGGCCTGGTGGCCACCGGGCTCGGCTCCGACGCCGGCGTGGTGGACTGGGAGGAGACCCTGCGGTTTATGGCGCAGGCGGAGACGTTGTAACCTGGTGAAATTAATGTGAATACCCCACCCCGACCCTCCCCTTCGCAGGGGAGGGAGCAAGTAGCTCCTCCCCCTGGCAAGGGCTGTCTCTTAGTCACATATATACTGTTAACGGTATATGTGAGTTCAGCGCTATTTCGTGCGCTAGAAGGCCGTCATTTCTCTGCTATGTCGCAGCACGCGCCCGACGCAGGGTGGTTCAAGCGCCACCACCCTCCGGACCCGGGCTGTGGCTGAAATCACGTCGCTGACGCGATGCCTTCGGCGGTCGCCCCCTTTCCCGAACCGCCAGTGACGCGTTCCCGACGCGGCACTGGCTTGCGCCGCTTCCCTGCGGCGCATTCGCGGGGTCGTCCACCTCAGCGTGATTTCTTACGCCGACGAAAAGCGAAAAACAAAGAACCAAGAATGAACCCAAGACCAGAATACACATGGCCTCTAGAGGTTCCTTGGATTTGTGTATAAGAGACAGTCGCAGGGGAGGGCGCGATTAGCTCCTCCCCCTGACAAGGGGGAGGCCGGGAGGAGGTCAACGCTCCGCCTACTTCCACATATACAACAGCGGCTCGCCGCCGACGAAACGCTCCAGTTCGGCGGCGATCATCGCGGTGTGTTTGCTCAGGGTTTCCCGCGTGGCGCCGGCGATATGCGGGGTGATCACCACGTTGTCGAATTCGGTGACGAACGGATGATGCCGCCAGAGCGGCTCGCTGTCGTAGACGTCCAGCGCGGCGCCGGCCAGCCGTTTGTCGCGCAGCGCGGCGATCAGATCCTCTTCGCGCACCACCGCCGCGCGCGAGGTGTTGATCAGGTAGGCGTGCGGCCGCATGCGGCTGAGCAGCGCGGCGTTAACCAGGCCCCTGGTCTGCGGGGTGCTGTTCAGGTGCAGGCTGACGAAGTCCGCTGCGGCGAACAGCGCTTCCAGCGTGGTTTTGCGTACGCCGGGTTCGTCAATTTCCTCCGCCGCGACGTAGGGATCGGCGATCAGCAACTGCATGCCGAACGCCCGCGCCAGCCTGCCCACCCGTTTGCCGATGCTGCCGTAGCCGACGATGCCCAGCGCTTTGTTGCGCAGTTCGCTGCCTTTAAATACCTCGTACGGGCTCTCTTTGGTGACGTCCCAGACCACGTCCTGCCGCAGGCCGGCCTGTGCGGCGTGGCTTTGCCGGTCGTCGCGGGTGAACTCGCCGCGTTTTAACGCCGCGTGCGCCTGCGGAATATGGCGCGCGACGTTGAGCATCAGCGCCAGCGTCAGCTCCGCGGCGGCATCGGCGTTGCGCCCCGGCGTATAGATCACTGGAATGGCGCGATCCCGCGCCGCGGCGACGTCGATATTCACCGGATTGGCGCGGGTGCAGGCGATAAGCCGCAGGCGCGGGCAGGCGGCAATTACCCCGGCGGTGATGTCGTCATAGCTGGTTATTATGATCTCCGCGTCCTGCGCCAGCGTAATCAGCGCCGCTTCGCTCAGTTTTGGTTTGCCGACGGCCCAGCCGTCCAGCACCAGTTCGCCCAGCCGACGAAACCGATCGAGGCTGCCGTCATACTCGGCGGTAAAAATGATTTTCATAATAGCGGCTCTTCTGAAAGCGTGTTTAGCGCCTGCTCGCGGGCCAGCCACAGGGGCTGCAACTGGTCGCGCAGTTGGCGAAAGACGGGGAACAGCGTCTGGTAATGGCGATGGGCGCGGGGATCGGGGACAAACGCCTGCCGCCCCGCATCGCCCGCCAGATCCGAGGGAACGATTTTTTCGCCCACGGCGAGCGCCGCCAGCACCGCCGCCCCGCGGGCGCTGAGCTCTTTTACCGGGCTGGCGATCACCTTGCGTCCGGTGCAGTCGGCGATGATTTGCAGCCACCAGGGGGAGGCCGCGCCGCCGCCGGCGATATAGAGATCGCCGCCGTCAGGGTAATCGGTCAGCGAATCCTTGATGGCGTAGGCCAGCCCTTCGAACACCGCGCGCAACAGGTGATCGTTGGTGGTGTGCCGGCCGATGCCGAAGAAGCCCGCCCGGGCGAACTGGCTATAGAAGGGCGCCCGTTCGCCGTTCAGGTAAGGCTGGTAAAATACGCCGTCGCTGCCCGGCGCAATGCGGCTGATTCGCTCGCCAAGCTCGTCGAAGTCGGCGGTATCCGCCAACTGCGTCAGCGCCCAGTCAATGTTCGGCGTGCCGGACTGCATGGCGAACAGATTGAGGTAGTGGCCCGGCCAGGCGTGGGCGACAAAGCGCGTTTGGGGACTGACGCGCGCCAGACCGCGGCAGACAATCCCGGTGCAGCAGGTGGTGCCGAGGATGGTGAAAATATCCCCGTCGTGAACCGCGCCGATACCCAGCGCGGCGGCGGAGACGTCCAGCGCGCCGGCGCAGATCGGGGTTTTGGCCGGCAGGCCGGTGAGGGCGGCGATGTCGTCGCTCAGCGCGCCGGCGATTGCCTGCGGTTGCAGCAGCGGCGGAAACAGATGGCGGAACGCGCCCAGATCCAGCGCATCCAAGACGGTATCCGACAAGGTTTCGCTGTGCAGGTCCAGCAGCGAGGTGCCGGCATCGGTTAATTCAAGGTTGGCCCTGCCGGTCAGGCGAAAGCGCACCCAGTCTTTGGCAAAGAAAAAGTAGTCCGCCGCGTGCAGCGACTGGGGTTGATGCCGCGCCAGCCAATGCAGGATCAGGCTGCTGTTGCACGGCAGCAGCGGGGAGCCGGTGGCGGCGAACAGTGCGGCTTCAAGCGCCGGATCCTGTTTTAGCTGCGATACCCGCTGCGCCGCGCGGGTATCGCTCCACAGTATGGCGCGGCGGACGGGTTCTCCCCGGCGGTCGCTCAGCCATACGCCTTCTCCCTGGCCCGTCAGCCCGATGGCTTTTAACCGGCCCAGCCGCAGCAAGGGAGAGCGCGCCAGCGTGGTCAAGGTCGCCAGCACGCCTTGCCATAAGCCGGTCATATCCTGTTCCGCATAACCTGGCAAAGGCGTCTCGGTGGCGTTGGCGGCGGAGGCGATCTGATGTTCATTAAACGCGGAATCGAACAGCACCGATTTAACCTTTGAGGTGCCGATATCAATGCCAATGTAGTAATCCATCCGTCACTCACCTTCTGTATTGCGGGCGAAATCAGGGTAATGGAAAATCCGGCGGCTCTATATTCCTATATTGGCAAAGTAAATTCTGATTTGTGAAATATGCTCGTCATACTTCTACCGTTCACTCTGCAACTGCCGCCGGGTTACATCTCGATCCGCTGCGCCAAAATGGCATCCAGCAACCCCGGAAAGCGGCTTTGCATTTCGCCGTGGCGTAAGCGGTTGATATGGGTGGTGCCGATATTGGTGGTGTGGATCAGGCCCGAATCACGCAATACCCGGAAATGGTGGGAGACGCTGGATTTCGGGCGGCCGCCGTCGAGATCGCCGCAGGTGGCTTCACCCAGGCGGGCCAGGCGGCGGACAATCTCCATGCGTACCGGATCGCTTAAGGCGTACAGTACGCGCTCAAGGACAAATTCATCGGCTGTGGGGTGTTTGAATGCTCTCATGGGCGAATTATAGCGGCCGGGTTGTTTAAAATCTATTATTCTAATAATATCGAAATATGGAACTATTCTCCAACCCATATAGGAAACGCCCATGTCAGCACTATTTCAACCCTTTACACTGAAAGATGTCACGTTGCGCAACCGTATCGCCGTGCCGCCCATGTGCATGTATTCCGCCAATGACGGCCTGATCAATGACTGGCATCAGGTGCATTACGCGTCGCTGGCGCGCGGCGGCGCCGGGCTAGTGATCGTCGAGGCCACCGCGGTGGCGCCGGAAGGGCGCATTACCCCGCGCTGCGCCGGCATCTGGAATGATGAACTGGCGCAGGCGTTCGTTCCGGTGGTCAAGGCGATTAAGGCGGCCGGCTCGGTGCCGGGCATTCAAATCGCCCACGCCGGGCGTAAGGCCAGCGCCAATATTCCGTGGGAGGGGGACGACCATATCGCCGAGGGCGACCCGCGCGGCTGGCAGACCATCGCCCCGTCCGCCATCCCCTTTGGCGCCAATCTGCCCAGAAAACCGCGGGAAATGACGCAGCACGATATCGACCGCGTACGTAATGATTTTGTGGCGGCGGCGCGGCGGGCAAGAGAGGCGGGCTTTGAGTGGCTGGAGCTGCATTTCGCCCACGGCTATCTGGGGCAGAGCTTCTTCTCCACGCATTCCAACCAGCGCGGCGATCGCTACGGCGGCAGTTTCGATAACCGCAGCCGTTTTGTGCTGGAAACGCTGGCGGCGGTGCGCGAGGTGTGGCCTGAGCGCTTACCTTTGACCGCCCGCTTTGGCGTAATTGAGTTTGACGGGCGCGATGAGGAGACGCTACAGGAGTCGATTGAGCTGACGCGCCGCTTTAAACAAGCGGGGCTAGATATGCTCAGCGTAAGCATCGGCTTCTCGACGCCGCAGGCTGATATTCCCTGGGCGCCGGCGTTTCTGGGGCCGGTTGCCCGCCAGGTTCGTCAGCAGGCGGATATTCCCGTGTCGTCCGCCTGGGGCTTCGGCACCCCCGACCTTGCGCAGCAGGCCGTCGCCGCCGAACAGCTGGATCTGGTGATGGTCGGCAAGGCGCATCTGGCTAATCCGCACTGGAGCTATTTCGCGGCGAAGGAACTGGGCGTTGAGCGTCCGTCCTGGACCTTGCCCGCCCCTTATGCCCACTGGCTGGAAAGATATTAATTCCCGTCCGTCGCGGAGGATGGCGGCGTTATCGCCGTCATCCGCCATCTTTTTGTCTCTACAGATTGTTTTCCTGCGTATTCAGCGCCTGTTGCAGATCGTCGATCAGATCCTGCGGGTTTTCAATGCCGACGGAGAGGCGCAACAGCTGCGGCGTTATCCCTTTTTGCAACCTTTTTTCCAGCGGCACCGAGGCGTGCGTCATGGCAAAGGGTTGGCTGATCAGGCTTTCCACGCCTCCCAGACTTTCCGCCAGCGTAAACAGCCGGGTTTTCTGGATAACCGCGCGGGCGTAGCCCTCGTCGCCCTGCAAACGTACCGAGATCATGCCGCCCGCGGCGGACATCTGCCGCTGCGCCAACCCGTACTGCGGGTGGCTGGGCAGTCCCGGGTAGTAGACCTGTTTCACCTGCGGCTGCTGTTCCAGCCAGCGGGCGATGGTCAGCGCGCTTTCACTGTGGCGCGCAATCCGCAGCGCCAGCGTACGAATTCCCCTTAAGGTGAGGAAGCTGCTGAACGGATCGAGGATGCCGCCCACGGCGTTTTGCAGATAGGCGAGCTGGGTCGCCAGTTCAGGGTTATCGCCCACCACCGCCAGCCCGGCAATCACGTCCGAATGGCCGTTAAGGTATTTGGTGGCGGAGTGGATCACAATATCGAATCCCAGATCCAGCGGCCGTTGCAGGGCGGGGGAGGCGAAGGTGTTATCCGCCACGCTGATAAGCCGGTGTTTTTGGGCGATGGCGGCTATCGCCGCCAGATCCGCCAGCTTGAGCAGCGGATTGGTCGGGGTCTCGACCCAGATCAGCCGGGTCTGCGGCGTGATGGCGCGCTCCAGCGCCTGGGTATCGGCGGGGTCGACGTAGGTGACCTGTAGCCCGGCGGTGCGTTTGCGCACGTTTTCCAGCAGCCGCCAGGTGCCGCCGTAAAGGTCGTCCACAGCCACCACATGGCTGCCGTGATCGAGCAGTTCGAGGATTGTCGAGCTGGCCGCCAGCCCGGAGGCGAAAGCGAATCCCCGCGTGCCGCCCTCCAGTTCGGCGATGGCGGCTTCCAGCGCGCCGCGGGTCGGATTGCCGCTGCGGGAATACTCATAGCCGGCGTGTTCCCCCGGCGCGCGTTGGGCAAAGGTGGAGGTGGCGTAAATGGCGGGCATCACCGCGCCGGTGCCGTCGGGGGTATAGCCGGCGTGGACGGTCTGGGTATCAAAACGGCTCATGGCATATTCCTTGTTATGTCAGAAAAGGGGGGATCAGCGCAGCGTCTGCCGCCAGTGATTCAGCACATCCGTGCGGGTAATCAGCCCCAGAAAGCGTTCGCCATCCAGAATGATGGCGACATGTCCCTGATCGAAGGTCGCCAGCAGTTCATCGTGCGACGCCTCTTTACGCAGGGTTTTTAGCCGATCGGTCATCGCTTCGCGGGCGGTAAGCGAGAAGTGCTGCGCATTTTTTTTCAGGCTGTTGAGCAGGTCCCACTCATCGATGATGCCCACCACCCGATCGTTTTCCAGCACCGGAAGCTGAGAGATGTCATACAGGCGCATGCGGGCATGGACCACCGCCAGCGTATCATCGGGGGCCACCGATACCGTGGCGCCCTCGTCGTGCCGGTAGGTGATCAGGTCGCGCAGATCGCCGTGCGGCGGACGTTTAATCAATCCTTGTTCCACCATCCAGTAATCGTTGAACATTTTGGAGAGATATTTGTTGCCGCTGTCGCACACCAGGGTGACCACCCGCTTCGGCTCCGTCTGGGCGCGGCAATAGCGCAGGGCGGCAGCCAGCAGCGTGCCGCTCGACGACCCGGCCAGCACGCCCTCCTTACGCAGTAATTCCCGCGCCGTCGTAAAGGATTCGGCATCGCTGATGGCGTAAGCCTGTTTGACCCGGCTGAAATCGGCCAACTCGGGGATAAAGTCTTCGCCGATGCCTTCCACCCGCCAGCTTCCGGCCTCGCCCACCGCGCCGTGGCGCAGGTAGTCGGTGAGGATTGATCCTTCCGGGTCGGCCAGCACGAATTCGGTCTGCGGCGATACCTGCGCAAAGTAGCGGCTGAGACCGCCCAGCGTGCCGCCGGAACCGACGCCTACCACCACCGCGTCAATCTGATGATCCAACTGCCGCCACAGTTCCGGGCCGGTGGAGCGGTAGTGCGCCTCCGGGTTGGCCGGGTTGTTGAACTGGTCGATGTAATAGGCGCCGGGAATCTCCGTCGCCAGGCGGCGGGCATAATCCTGATAGTAATCCGGGTGCCCTTTAGCGACGTCGGATCGCGTCAGCAGCACTTCTGTTCCCAGCGCCCGCAGATGAAAAATCTTTTCCCGGCTCATTTTATCCGGCACCACCAGCACCAGCCGATAGCCTTTCAGCGCGGCCACCAGCGCCAGCCCCAGACCGGTATTGCCGGCGGTGGCCTCAATAATGGTGCCTCCCGGCCGCAGCCATCCCTGCCGTTCCGCGTGTTCAATCATCGATAAGGCGACGCGGTCTTTGATCGACCCGCCGGGATTCTGATTTTCCAGTTTTACAAACAGCCGACAGGGGCCGGCGTCGAAATGGGTCAGCTCAAGCAACGGCGTCTGGCCGATAAAATCGAGCACGGAAGCGGGGATCGCCATGGTTTTTCCGTCCTGATAGAGAAAGGTGATGCACCATATTAGATCCGCCATGAAACCGGCCGAACGAAATAAATCACCAATGAATATGCATATATGTGATATAAAATCCTGTTTGGCCGTGCGGATGTATGGGCGCGCAGCAGTTCGGACGTATATACTTCCGGCGACGTAAAAGGGAAATCACCCTGCGCAGGCAAAACCGGCGGCGGGAGGTCAGCTTGCTGACGGGGACGAACGTTATCTGAAGTGGGGAGAATGGCGGCTTAACGCGCGCAGGTTAATGTCCGGCGGGCATGTAGGCGTTCAATTGCGCACTAGGCGCGTGGTGCAGAAACGCTTTGATCATCGTGGTCAGTTTTCCGCTTTCAACCAGGAAGCCATCGTGCCCGTAGAGTGAATCCATTTCCATATAGCGTGCATCGGCGATATGTTGCGCCAGATAGCGTTGCTCAAGCGGGGGGAACAGCAGGTCGGAGGTAATGGAGACCACCAGCGTTCTGGCTGTGATCTTTTCCAGCTCCGCCTGCGCGCTTTTTTTATTCCGGCCGATATTATGGCTGTCCAGCGCGTTGATCAGGCACCAATAGCTGTAGGCGTCAAAGCGGCGGATAAATTTTTCGGCCTGATAGCGTTGGTAAGACGCGGCCACAAACTGGCTGAATTTATGGCAATCCTGCTCTGCCTGGGTGTGCTGGTAGGTATGGAAGTTGCGATAAGAGAGCAGGGCGATGCTGCGGGCGGCCATCAGCCCCTGTTTGCCGCCGTGCGGATTGACGCCGTCGAAGGTGCTGTCGGCGGACAGCGCCAGCCGCTGGCTTTCATTAAACGCCAGTCCCCAGGGAGAACTGGCCGCGTTGGCCGCCAGTATCGCCGCGTGCTGAATCCGCTCGGGCTGTTGTATCGCCCACTCCAGCGCCTGTTGTCCGCCCATGGAGCCGCCGGTGAGCAAAAAAATCCGTTCGATGCCCAGATGGCCGGCGAGCAGGCGGTGCGCCGCGACCATATCCCTGACGGTGATTAACGGGAAGTCCAGCAGATAGGGTTTCCCGCTGCGTGGATCCGGGCTTTGCGGGCCGGTGGAGCCATACGGCGAACCCAGCACGTTGGCGCAGACGATAAAATAGCGCGCAGGATCGAACAGCTTGCCGCCGCCGACCAGCTCCGGCCACCAGTTCGAAACGTCCGAATTCGCGGTCAGCGCATGACATATCCAGACGACGTTGGATCGCTGCCGATTAAGCGCGCCATAGGTGTGATAGGCGATATCGATACGCGGGAGCGTTGTACTATTCTCCAGCGTAAAGGGCGCGTCATGATGATAATAGCGCGGCGCTGACATGGGGCGTCACTCACTTGCCCGAAGCGTACGCTGGATATCCGCCTGGCGACCGTCAATATGCGCAACGCCGACCGAAACGCGCCGTCCGGCGTCCTGCCCGGCCTGTAATTGCGCTGTTTGCAACGTTAATGATGACATTACTTTCCCCGTCCGATAGAGAAGCCCGGCTGCCAGAAAATCATAATCAAATAGGCTTGTTAACTGCGTAAAAACGCTATTCTTTGCCGTTTTTTGGCTTATCTTCCCTGGCGGCAGTTGCTACTGCGCCTGCAAATAATCCTGATACCAGCGGTCAAGCTGCTCGGTTATCGGACGCGCGGCGGCATCGAACTGCCGTCCATCCAGCTTTCTGACCGGGGTGATCCCGGCCAGCGTACCGGTGACGAAGGCTTCATCGGCGGTGAGCGCCTGCGCCAGCGTAAAGTCTTTTTCCCGTACCGGCAGGCCGTGCCGGCGGGCGAGGTTCAAAATTGTCCGGCGGGTAATGCCGTTGAAGCAGTACAGCCCGGATGAGGTCCAGAGTTCGCCCCGGCGTACGATAAAAAAGTTGGTGGAGTTACAGCTGGCGACAAAGCCGTGCGGATCGAGCATTAGCGCTTCATCGGCGCCGGCCTCCAGCGCCTGCAGCAGCGCCTGAATCAGATTGAGCCGGCTGTGGGAGTTGAGACGCAGGTCGAACACGTCCGGGCCGCTGGCGCGATAGGTTGCGGTGAACAGCGCCAGCCCGCGTTTTTTCGCCGCGCTGTCCACCACCTTGTGTTCCGCCACGCAGACGATGGTGGCGCCGCCGAGAATAAAGCGCGGATCCTGATTGGGGGTGCGTTTTTTGCCGCGGGTGATCATCAGGCGCAGGTGCGCGCCGTCCTCCATGCCGTTGACGCTCAGCGTCCGCCGCATAATGTCGATCAGGGCTTCCCGGCTGTGACCGATATCCAGTCGGATGGCCGCCGCGCCCTCGAACAGCCGGTCCAGATGGGCGTCGAGCGCCACCAGACGGCCGTTAACCAGCCGCAATCCCTCCCATACGCCGTCGCCGCACACGTAGCCGGAATCAAAAACCGACACCACGGCCAGATCGCGATGGACAAACTCGCCGTTTACATACACCAGAACATCATCATTGCGCGCGTCTTGCAGATAAGCCTGACTGCTCTGGCCGGACATCACTGGATTTATCATTATTCCCTCCGGATTAAAAAGCGCGTTCGGCGAAGCGGGCAAGAAATTCCCGGGTACGCGCCTGGCGCGGATGTTTAAGCACCTGTTCCGCGCTGCCCATTTCATGGATAACGCCGTTTTCGATAAAGATCACCCGATCGGCGAAATGCCAGGCAAATCCCAGTTCGTGGGTCACCAACAGCAGCGTGCGGCCCTCCTCCGCCAGTTGACGAATGGTGTGCAGCACTTCGCCCACCAGTTCCGGGTCGAGAGACGATGTCGGCTCGTCGAACAGCATGATCTCCGGCGACATCGCCAGCGCCCGCGCGATGGCCACCCGCTGTTGCTGACCGCCCGACAGGCTGGCCGGCCAGGCGTGCTGCTTGTTGCCCAGCCCCACCTTTTGCAACTGCGCGCCGGCGATGATGTCCGCCTCGCCGCGCGGCATTTTTTTAACCGACAGCAGGGCTTCGCGTACGTTTTCCAGCACCGTCATATGCGGGAAGAGATTGAATTGCTGGAATACCATGCCGACCCGTTCCCGTACCGCGCACAGTTGTTTTTCCTGATAGCGGCGGCGTCCGTCGCCGTCCGGCCGGCCGAGAACCTCGCCTTCCAGTTCAATAGTGCCGGCGCTGGGGATTTCCATAAAGTTCAGGCAGCGCAGCAGGGTGCTTTTCCCCGAGCCGCTGCCGCCGATAATGGCGATTTTTTCGCCGCGGCGCACATCCAGGTCGATGCCTTGCAATACCGGCTGGTCGCCAAACTGTTTGCGCAGTCCGCGAATGCGTAGAATAGGGTGTTGGTTCATCTGTCGGTTTCTCTTGCAGATTAAGAATGCGGGCGGAAGCGGCGCTCCAGACGGGCGGCAAGATAGCTGCCCGGCCAGATCAGTACGAAATAGAGCAGCGCCACCACCGTCAGAATCTCCAGCGGACGATAGTGGGTGCTGCTTAGCAGCCGCCCCTGATACATCAGTTCGTTCACCGCCAGGATCGACGCCAGCGAGGTGACTTTCGCCAGTTCAATCATGCGGTTGGTCAGCGCCGGCAGCATGCGGCGGTACACCTGCGGCAGCACCACCCGGCGCAGGATGACGCGCTGCCGCATCCCCAGCGCTTTGGCGCCTTCCCACTGTCCCCGCTCGATGGACTGCAGGCCGGCGCGGAAAATTTCCGTGCAGTAGGCGGCGGTATACAGCGTCAGGGCCAGCGCCGCGGCGCCGAAGGTGGAGAACTGTATCCCCACCAGTATCGGCAACGCGTAGTAAAACCAGATCAGCTGAATCAGCACCGGCGTATTGCGGAACACCTCTACAAACGCGGCGATCGGCAGGCGCAGCCAGCGCCGGGCGCCGGCCCGGCCGATAGCGAAAACCAAGCCGACGGCGGTGCCGATCGCGCCGGCCAGCAGCCACAGTTGCAGCGTAACGCCCAACCCTTTCAGCAGCACCGGCGCATTTTCCCACACCAGTGAGAAATCCCATTGATAATCCATCCGCGTTTCCCCTTATGGCCGGCTATCCGCCAGCGATAGACGTTTTTCGATGTGCTGGCCGATCAGGCTGATAATCAACAGCAGGGTGAAATAGATCACCGCCACCACGGTGTAGACCTCAAGCGGCCGGTAGGTCTGGCTGTTAAGCTGCATCGCCTGGTAAAGCAGTTCGCCGTATGCCAGCGAGGAGGCCAGCGAGGTGGATTTGATCAGCTCAAAGGAGCGCTCGATAAAAGGGGGGATCATCCGGCGCAGCGCCTGGGGTAAAATCACCCGCCGCAGCGCCGTCGCGCGCGTCATGCCCAGCGCCTTGGCGCCTTCCCACTGGCCGCGGGCGATGGAGGAAATACCGCCGCGGTACACTTCGGCGTAAAACGCCCCCGACTGGGCGGAAAGGGCGATAACGGCGGCGGCAAACGGCGAGGGCGCCAGCGGCGTCACCACCGGCAGGGCGTAGTAGATCCAGAAAAAGTGAACCAGGGCCGGGGTATTGCGATAAAAACCGATCAGCACCACGGCCGGGAGGCGCAGCAGCCTGAGCGGCGACATTTTCATCGCCGCCAGCAGCATACCCGCCGTCATGCCGATCAGAATGCTGGCGGCGCCGATCTTTACAGTTCCCCATAACCCGTCCAGCAGTAGCTGATGATAAGGCCAGATTGCGGCGAAATCCCATTGATAGGACATAAAATGCATAACCCCTGGAATGAAGAAAGTGGCGAAAAGGCATTGTTATTGTTAGAACCTGTGCATCTTAGCATTGTCAAAAAGTGATAAATAAATAATAAAAGAGGGTGCTAATATTCGTTTTATGTATAAAAAACGTTAAGTCCGACGATGACCATATCCGCGTTGCCGCCTATCACCTCACGCCTGACCGCCTTTGCCAGCCAACTGACGCCGGAGGCGATCCCCGCCGCGCTGCGGCAAAAAATGGCGCTGCATTTTATCGATAGCCTGGGCTGCGGTATTGCCGGGGCCGACAGCCGCGTGGCGCGCGACAGCGCCCGCGTTATCCGCGCCCAGTACGCGCCGGGCGCCGGCATCGCGCTGGATGGCGGCACGCCGTTGTCGCCGGTGGGGGCGGCGTTTCTCAATGCCGCGGCGATCAACGCGCTGGATTATGATGACGGCTATGAGGTGGCGGGGCGGGGGATGGGACATCCCGGCGCGACGCTGGTCGCGGCGGCGCTGGCCGCCGTGGGGCCGCGGCCGATCGGCGGTCGGGCGCTGATTCGGGCGCTGACCGCCGCCTACGAGATCAACGGCCGGGTGATCCTGTCGCAACAGCCGAGCAGCGAACGTTTTCAGCAGGTTTACGGCGTTTGTCAGCATGAATCGCTGGGGGCCGCCGTCGCCTATGGCCTGCTTACCGGCTGCGACGCCGACGGGCTGGAAAACGCGCTCGGTCTGGCCGCATCGCTGACGCCGTTGCCCAGCCTGCATAAGTACAACTGGCGGCAGCGGCCGCTGGTGTCGTTTAAAGACTACAATGCGCCCGCCGCGGAGGCGGGGGTGCGCGCCGTCGAACTGCACTACGGCGGCATTGTCGGCCCGCGCGACGTGCTGGCCGGCGAGCAGGGCTTCTGGCGCATGATGGGGTCCGACCGCTTTGACGAGTCGCTGTTGATCGGCGAACTGGGCGAGCAGTGGCTGGCGCGACACGCCAGTTTCAAAGCCTATCCGGTCTGCCGCTGGCTCCATACGGCGCTGGAGTCGTACGAGCGCCTGCCGCCGCACCTCGTGACGCCCCAGTTGGTTGAGCGCGTTCAGGTGACGGGCAGCCAGACGCTGGCGTCCTGCTTTGCCGACGCGCGACCGCTTAACGCCACCGATGCTCAGTTCAGCCTGCCCGTGGCGCTGGCCTGTCTGGCATACGACGTGCCGCGCCACCGCTGGAGCGACGAAGAGACATTGGCCGACCCGCGGATACTGGCGTTTGCCGATAAGGTGGAGATTGGCGTGGACCCGGAACTGAACCGCCTGATGTTACAGCAGCGGCGGCCGGTATCGCGCGTGGAGGTGGTGGTCGGCGGCAGAACGCTGAGCGGGGCGCGCATCGACTTTCCGCTCGGCTGCGCGCAGCATCCGTTGTCGGAAGCGCTGGTGCTGGACAAGTTTGCGCGCAACCTGTCGGCGCGCGCCGCGCCGCCGGTGATTGACGCGGCTATCGCGGCCCTGTCCGAGCTTGAACGCTGTGCGGATATCGGGGCGATTATCGCCCCGTTGCTGGAAACGCGCTAGGCAAGGCCGGCCGACCCAAAAGAAGCTGGCCGGCGCGCGCGGCGGGTTACTTCCACTCCTCTTTGATTACCGACGGCACTTTGCTGACGTCGACGCCGCGCAGCGTCAGCGCCTGCTCGTAATACTGCTGGGTTTTACCCGAGGTATACAGTTTGGCGAAGGCATCGTTGAGGAATTGACGGAATGTCGGGTCGGACTCTTTGCGGATGGCGCCGCTGGTACTGACGGAGACAATCGGCTTAGGCAGGATCAGGTTGCCTTTGCCCACTTTGGCCTGTTGCAGCGCCAGCGCCGGATGGAAATAGGAGAGGGCGTCCACCCGGCCGGCGTAGAAGGCGGCGACGCCTTCATCCATATTGGTGAAGCGTACCAGCTGTACCTTCGGCAGCCGTTTGGTCAGAATCAGGTCCGGGCTGGAGCCGAGGGTGACGCCGATTTTAATGTCCGCCCGGTTGAGATCGTCCCAATTGGCGACCTCGATGCCGTCGCGCACCAGCACGCCCTGCGCATACCAGAAGAACGGCTGATCCGGGAAATCGACCGCTTTTTTGCGCTCATCCGTCGGATCCAGCACCAGCATGGTATCGATCTGGCCGGTTTGCAGCGCGGCAATCGCATTACCCCAGGTGGTCTCCACCGGCACCAGCTTGACGCCCAGCTCCTTTGCCAGATCTTTACCCACGTTATAGCCGATACCATCCCATTGGCCGGTGGCCGGATCTTTGAAATACCAGGGCTCTCCCTGCGCCACCCCGATGCGCAGTTCGCCGGTTTGTTTTATATGCTGCCAGGTTGACGTTTCCGCCGCCTGACTGAAAAAAGGGGCGGTGACCAGCGTCAGCGCCATCAATACCTGGTGAAGTGAAAATTTCATTATTTATTACCCTTTATTATTGCGTTATTGACTCGTGCATTCGCGCTGTCAGAGTAACCAAATATTTATAAGTAAATTAGTCGTTTTTGTAGTATGTAATTCCATGTGGGTATAAATATAGGCGAATAAATAATCAGCGATCGTTGCCGGCGGCGCTTGTCGGGGCGGCGATCGCCATAGCGATTATATGAATGAGCTTTTCCACTATTTGCATTTTACCCCTTGGGGAAAATGGGGATTAATACCTGAGAGCCTCAGCGCAAACGCCTATCGGCGCTGCGATGGCCGGAAAACTATGACCGTGCGTTCCGTTGCCGGTCTGATTCGCAGAGGGATTCATATGTCTTGTTACCGTTGTTGCAGCGACTCCGACAGATATTCAGGCGATTTTTACGGCGTAATTACGGGAGTCCGCTATGAGCACCATCACATCCTTACCGATACTCGACCTATCGCAGCTTGACGGCAACGCCGAACATCGGGCCGCTTTTCTGGCAAAACTGAACCGCGCCGCCCGGGACGTCGGTTTTTTCTATCTGGCCCATCATGGCGTCAGCGACGCGCTGCAACAGCGGGTACAGCAGCTGGCGCGGGAATTTTTCTCCCTGCCGGACGAAGAGAAACAGCGCGTGGCCATGATTCACTCCCCCCATTTTCGCGGCTATAACCGCGCCGGTTCGGAGTTGACGCGCAACCAGCCGGACTGGCGCGAGCAATTTGATATCGGCGCGGAACGTCCCGCGCTGTCGCTGCTGGGGGACGACCCCGCCTGGCGGCGGCTGCAAGGCCCCAATCTGTGGCCCGCGGCGCTTCCCGAACTGAAAACCACGCTGCTGCAGTGGCAACAGGAGATGACGCGCATGTCGTTGCGCCTGCTGCGGGCGTTCGCCGAAGCGCTGGAGTTGCCGGTCACCGCGTTTGATGCGCTATATGGTGAAAAACCCAATGAGCATATCAAGCTGATCCGCTATCCCGCTCAGCCGAATGACGGCGGCCGGCAAGGCGTCGGTTCCCATAAGGATTCCGGTTTTCTGAGCTTTTTATTGCAAGATAACCAGCAGGGGCTTCAGGTGGAAATAGAGTCCGGACGCTGGATCGACGCGCTGCCGCTGGCCGGCTCTTTTGTCGTCAATATCGGCGAACTGCTGGAACTGGCGAGTAACGGCTATCTGCGGGCGACGGTGCATCGGGTGGTTTCGCCGCCGCCGGGCCGGGAACGCCTCTCCATCGCCTTTTTCCTCGGCGCCCAATTGGATGCCGTGGTGCCGGTCTACCGCTTAGCCGACCACCTCGCCGCCAAGGCGCTGGGGCCGGCCAGCGATCCGCATAATCCCCTGTTGCGCGACGTAGGCTGGAATTACCTCAAGGGGCGGTTGCGTTCCCATCCTGATGTCGCCGCGCGTTATTACGCGGACGTTTTAGCCGCCAAAGAAACCATAACAACCTAAAGAAAGAAGGAAGCTCAGCATGAAAAAGCGCGTCATTTTCTCTTTGACAGGGATGGCGTTTTGTCCGCAGGCGCAGGTCTGGCGTTGACGGCGCAGGCCGCCGACGCCGCCCGTATTACCTGCTGTGCGACGAAGCCACCAGCGCGCTCGACCCGGAAACCACCGAGTCGGTGCTGGCGCTGCTGCCGGATTATGACGCCCATCCGCGGATTTACCTCAGATACAGCCCCCCTGGCGACCTGCGGTCTGATTTCGCACGTTGGCGGCTATCTGCGCCGCCAGCCGGGCGATCACCCGTTGCTGTGCCAGCACGGTGTCCGCAGCGTCGCCGGCGGTATTTTCCGTCAGTTGGCTGCCGCATACCAATCGGGGGCGGTCGGCAAATCCTAGGCTCCAGTCCGCGGCAAACTTCACGTATTGGTTGGGCCAGACGTCGAAACGACGCACTTGGAGGTGAATTTTCACCACCGGTTTCCCTTCCTGACGCGCCAGGCCGGAAACATCCTGCGCGCCCAGGCGCTGAACCAGTTCGCTGGAGAGCGCGGTGCGGATCTCGTCGCTTAGCGGGCTTAGCCAGCGCGCGTCGTCGAGTACCACCAGCCCGCTGTCGCCCTGGCGCACCACCAACTGGGGCTGGTCAATCTGCACCGGAACGCCCACCGGCAGTAGCGCGATGGCGAATGGGGCGGGCGCAGAGGCTGCGGCCGTGTCGGTCTGTGACGGCAGCAGCGTGTAGTAATGCGGCGCGGTGGAAACGACGCACCCCGCCAGCAGCAATACGCCGGCCGGCAGGGACAAGCGGACGGAAGAGATCATTTTTTCGTTCCTTGGGGAGAGAAGGCGGCGCGCTCCGCCGCCGCCGGGGTTGCCGGACGGCCGCGCAGCAGCGCTTCCGGATGGCGTTCGAGCAGGTCGGAGAACACCCGCAGCGAGCGCATGGCGCGCCGCATTTCCTGCAATGTCTGCTCCAGGTTGAGCATCATGGGCGCATCCTCCGCCAGCAGATCCTGCGTGGCGGCAAGCAGCTGACCGGTCTGGCGCAGCGCGCGGTTCGCTTCCGGCAGGGTCTGGCTGTTGAGCAGCCGCAGGGTTTTATCAAAATCGGCGAGGGCGTTATCCAGATTATGCCCGATGGATTCCAGCGGCATTTTGTCGACCTTGCTGACGATACTGGCAAGCTGTTCCTGCAACTGTTCGAATCCGCTGTTGACCGTCGGGATCATCAGCGGCCAGGCGTTGACCTCAAAGGGAACCTTTGCCGCCTGCGGGACAAAATCAAGCGAGACATAGAGCTGCCCGGTCAGCAGATTACCGGCGCGGGCCTGGGCGCGCAGACCGTGCGCCACCATATCGCGTACGAATAGCGCCGTCTGTCTCCGGGTATCTTTTTCCGCCTTGGGCAATTTTTCCAGCACTGCTCCCAGCCGGTTGGGATAAACTTCGATGCCTACCAGGGTAGGGAAGCGATAGCCGGACTGGCTATAGTCCAGGGAGATGGAGGCCACCCGGCCGACCTTGATGCTGGAGAATTCGACGGGAGCGCCGATGGCCAAACCGCGCAGCGATTGTTCAAAGCGTAATTTAAATACAATCGGTTCCCCGTCCGGCGCGGCCATGGCGGATTCGGGGTCTTTCGCCAGCGTGAACGTCGCCTGATCGGCGGCGGGAGGGCTATTTTGCCCGTAATCGGCAGAGGCGAAAGCGATGCCGCCGGCGATGATGGAGGTCATGGTCTGCGTTTTTAGCCGGAAGCCGTCTGCCCCGAGCGAGACGTCAATGCCGCTGGCGTTCCAGAAATGGGTATCCTGGGTGACGAAACGGTCATAGGGGGCGTCGACAAAAATGTGTAGATTGACGCTGCGGCCGTCATCCGCGAGCTGATAAGAGACGATGCGTCCGACCTGAACGCGGCGGTAGTAGACCGGGGAGCCGATATCCAGCGAACCCAAATCATCCGTCAGTACCTTGAAGCGACGGCCTGGCATACCGTTAATTATCGCCGGCGGGTTTTCCAGTCCGACGAATTCCCTGGCGGACTGAACCGCGGTGCCTTTGTCCACGCCGATGTAGGCCCCGGAAAGCAGGGTATCGATACCGCTTACGCCGCCGGCGCCGACGCGCGGGCGAACCACCCAGAAACGGGTATCGGAGCGGGCGAGGTCTTTGGCATTGTTGTTCAACGACACGGTGGCGACGACGCGTGAACTGTTGTCGCTCAGCGCGATCGACTCGACGATGCCGACCGTGACGTCTTTGTATTTAACCGCGGTTTTGCCCGCTTCAAGTCCGGATGCGGTCTGAAAGGTGATGGTGATTTCAGGCCCCTGGGACATCCACGCGTGGATAAGCATGGCTATGCCGAGCAGCGCGGCGACGGCCGGCATCAGCCAGATAAGCGATCCTCGCCAGCGGCGGCGGATAATGATCGGTTCCTCGGGCGTCAGCGCTTGTTCATTTTTGGTCGGCATCGTTCTCACCATCCCAGATTAGTCGCGGGTCGTAACTCATGGCGGACAGCATGGTGAAAATCACCACCAGTCCGAAAAACAGGATGCCGCTGCGCGGCTCCACTTCACTTAAGGCGTTAAATTTGACCAGCGCGGAGACGATGGCCACCACCACCACGTCGAGCATCGACCAGTAGCCGATCACTTCCGTCAGGCGGTAGAGCGCGGCGCGCTCGCGCATGGCCCAGCGGCTGTGATAGGCCGAGGTGAGCAATAGCAGCCCGAGCGCCAAAAACTTGGTGCCGGGAACGACGACGCTGGCGACAAAGATAAGCAGCGCGATGCCGTAGGAACCCGACTGCCAGAAGTCGATGATGCCGCCGGTGATGGTGCTGTCGCCGCCTCTGCCGAGCAGCGTGCTGTACATCACCGGCAGCACGTTGGCGGGAATGTAGAGGATTATCGCCGTGAGCAGCAGGGCCAGAGACAGCCGATGGCCGGCGGCGCGCCGATAGCGCAGGGGAGAGAGGCAGCGCGGGCAGAGGGATGGCTGCAATCCGGCGTGCGTATCCCGGCACGCCAGCCCGCAGGTGTGACAGCCGATTATGCCCATTTGCCTCGCGCGGGAAAGTTGGCTCATGCTATGGCTCCGGCGCGCCGCCGCCGGGATGCCAGTTCCCACAGCGCGTGCGTATCCTGATGGCAGATGATGGCGATCAGAAACATCAGCGCCGCCATAGCCCAACTGCCGGCGCCGGAGGCAACCTGCAAAAAACCGTCGAGTTTGACCGCGGCGACCATCAGCCCCAGCATCCCCACTTCTATCATGCTCCACGGCCGCAGCCAGCGGAGCATCTTCATGGCGGGAATAAAACCGGGCGCCGTCCGGTCGCGACGCGCAAAGACCAGTATCCATCCGAGGAGGGCAATTTGCAGACATGGCGCCAGCATCAACAGCAGAAAGGCGCAGACGGCCAGCGGCAAGGTGGCGCCGTGAGACAGGGCGGCGACGCACTGCCAGAGCGTGACCTCGTTGCGCAGACCGTACAGGCTGACCTGCAATATCGGGCATACGTTGGCGATAATGAAGGCGATTCCCGCGGTTATCGTCAGCGCCAGCCAGCGTTCGAACGCCGCCGGGCCGGCGCGGTACAGCGTAAAACCGCAGCGACGGCAGCGGGCTTCGGCGCCCGCGGCTAGTATCCGGCGGTGGTATACGCTGTCGCAGTGTCGGCAGATCACCAGGTCGGGAAAGGTTTTCATCGCGCCCGGCCATGTCTACTTGAGCATATCGAGCAGCTCTTCCGCGCCTTTATCAATCCCTACCTCGGCGGCGCTTAACGAACCAATGGTGGCGCCGACGTTAAGCGCGTTCGGATATTGCTTGGCGACGTAGGCGTTGAGCAGGCGATTGGTCTGCGCGTCGTAAATTTCCACCGCATAACTCACCGAACCGCCCAGCATGCCTTGCTTGCCGCGAATGGACTGCACGATATTATAGGGACCGCCCGCCAAATCGAACTTGGTGACGGTGCCCGCCACCTGCGTGGTGGTTTCCGCGCCGGTCAGAGTCAGCTTGATGCGCAGGGTATGCGGCGCCGCGGTATTGACCTGTTGGAAACGGGTTTTCAGGGTGTTGATAAAGGTGTTCTGCATATACAGGGCCAGCGCCTGACGATCTTCCTGCTCTATGTCGTCAAACTGGTTATCGGCGCCCTGGTAGATGACCACGGGCTCGATAATGACGTTTGCGTATTGCTTCCAGTCCACCGGCGTAGCATAACGGTACGGAATGCGGTCAGATTCGTCGCCGCTGTTCGGGCGTAGCTGCGGTGAGGAGTCGATGCCCGAGTAAAGGGCGGGTTGCGTTCCGGCGCATCCGGCTAAAGCGATGCCCAGGGTCAGAATTGCCGATCGAAATGCTTTGGTGGAAAGGTTCATTTGAAACATCCTATTCAAAATGTGGCGTAGGTATCTGTCAAAACCTGCCTGTTGTCACAAAGGCGACCAGTGAGCGGCAGAGGCTTCCGCAGTCCGCCTTTACAAGGTCTGAACCGGGGGGTAAAGTAATGTTTGATAACAAAACAAAACTGTACGGTTTAGTTTTCACTGATATCTTTTGTTTGTCAAGAAAATGTACAGGTTGGTTTACTTATAAATTACACAACGGGAGTGACAATGAAAGTACGGACGCAGGCTCGTCGCGAAGCTATCATTGAGGTCGCCGCCAAACTCTTCCAGGAGATGGGCTATGAACGCGCGTCAATGAATGAACTGGCAAAACGGCTTGGCGGCTCAAAAGCAACGTTGTATAGCTATTTTTCCTCCAAGGAGGAGCTTTTCGTTGCCGTTGTCCGCGCCGTTACCACCGTGCATTTGTCTGATGCCGTTGCCGAGTTGGCGGCGCAGCCGGGCGAAAAGCTATCCCTTGAAACCTCGCTGATGCGTTTCGGCGAGCGTATGCTGTGCGTGTTAACTAACGACGGCAGCGCGATAGCGGTTTATCGTATGGTGGTGGCGGAAGCGGGGCGCTCGAACATCGGCATGTTGTTTTACCAGTCCGGGCCGACCGAGTGTATCGACGTGCTGACCATGCTGATGACGGAAGCGATGCAACGCGGCGAACTGCGTGCGGCGGATGCGCGCGTCAGAGCGTTGCAATATCTGGCGCTGATTACCGCGGAGTCGGAAGTGCGTCTCTACCAGTGCGATCCTGATCCGCTGGATACTGAAGAAATTCACCAGATGGTCAAACGCGCGGTGGATCTGTTTCTTGCCGGAGCGGCGGCCCATTAACGCCTTGCCGCATCAGGCATCATCTCCTGCTGATTAGCGGCGGCGATAGTCGCCGTCATAACGCCGATCGTATTGGCGATCGCCAATACGATCGGCGTTACGGTCGCGATCATCGCGGTAACCGTCGTTATAGTGCGGTCGGTGATGATGGTTGCGGTCGTGTCCCCCGATGGAAATACATCCGCTTAATAAAAACACAGCGGCGAGGCACCCTGGCAGTAATCGTTTTTTCATAGCATCCTTCCCGTTTCCAATGGTCTCTGGGGAGCGTCACCAGGAACCTGCGCAAGAGATTTTCCATACCGGCCGCATGCATTGTTCCCGCTGGGCGGCGGCACGCCGAATTTCCATAAATGAACCGTACGGTTTAGTTTTATATGAATGTTATATATCTGTCAAGAAAATGTGTGAGTTGGTTTATTTATCGAATTAGGGAAAAATGAGAATGTGAACCAACGTTCGCCGGAGAGCGATTATTGCGCTTGCCGGGCCGCTGTTAATCTGTATGCATTATTTGCCACGGCATATGACGAGGAAAACCATTACCCATGAAAATTACTGATGTACGGGCCATTCTGGTCAATCGGTATCTGTTTGTTGAAATCACCACGGACGAAGGGCTTAAGGGGATTGGCGAATCCGGCGCCTGGGGGTTTCTCGATGCCTCGAAGGGGGCGGTCGACGCGCTGCGTACCTATCTTATCGGACAGGATCCGCTGCGCATAGAGCATCACTGGCAGTATATGTACCGCTGCTGGCATTTTCGCGGCGCGGCGATTATGGGCGCCATCAGCGCCATTGATATCGCCCTGTGGGATATCGCCGGCAAATACTATGCCGCACCGGTATACAATCTGCTGGGGGGGCGCTGTCGGGACAAGGCGCGGGTCTACGCCCATGCCGGCGGCAAAACCACCGGGGAAACCATTGAAAATCTGAAGAAGGCCAAGGCCCAGGGATTCACCGCCATTGGTCATCTGTCGCCGTTTCTCGATGAATCGCGCGATACCCCGTATTTCATTACCCACGCCAGGGAAATGGCGGAAGCGATTGAGCGCATCGGCGCCTATCGCGACGCGGTGGGTAATGAGGTGGATTTGTGCATTGAAGTGCACCGGCGGTTGAAACCGGCGGACGCGGTGGTGTTTTCCCGCGGCATTGAGCCATTTTATCCCTACTTTATTGAAGACCCTATCGGCGCCGATAATTTTGACTCGATGGCCGAGGTGGCGGATAAAATCAACATTCCCATCGCTACCGGCGAGCGGCTGAACAATCCGCAGGAGTTCGCCATGCTGATCAAGCGCAATGCGGTTTCCTATGTGCGTCCGGACGTCTGCATGTGCGGCGGCATTACCGGGGCGAAGAAGATCGCCGCGCTGGCGGAAGCGCACGACCTGATGGTGGTGCCGCATAATCCGCTCAGCCCGGTGTCCACCGCCGCCTGTTTGCAGATAGCCGTCAGCATTCCCAATTTCGCCCTGCTGGAATATCCCGGAGACGACCAGCCGGCGCTGTCGGAAAAATTCGGCGCCACCGGGGTAGAGAACGGCGTGCTGAAAAAAGACATGGTGAAAAACACCTTCCAATGTACCGACGGATTTATGGAAATTCCGACGGCGGCGGGTATCGGTATCGAACTGGCCGATAATCTGGAGGAGCGTTTCCCCTATCGCCGCCGCGGTCTCAAAACGCGACTGCACGTTGACGGTTCAGTGGTGGATCAATAACCGCCCGCGGCGCAAATCAGATATCCTTCGGCAGCGCATCGATATAGGGTTGAATTTGCGCCCGGTTTTTCAAAACAATCTGCTGGCCGGCCGGTTCGGCGGATTGCTCCGTTTGCAGACCCAGTCGCTTCAGGGTGTGATACAGAAAAGCCTGCCGGCAGCTTAACGCCACTTCCCCGTCTTCCATGCCGTAATCCAGCTTCCATGATACCGTCATGGTAATAATCATGACTTATGGTGCTAATCCGGGTCAGGGCGGACCTGAAAGTTATTTTTCTTGTCATATTGGTGGCAAAAGTTCAGTGCTTATTCATTATGTGGGTGAGCGAGAATTAAAACCTCAGGGTTAACCCTGATGCCGGTTCGGGTCAGAGAATCTAAATTAACGGAAAAACACTCCTTTTTATTGGAGAATATCAGACAAAATGCGCTGCCGTAGATACTCTCCAGGTTTTGTTCGGCAATCGTCAATAATGGATGTTCAGGAAATTTGTTGGCTATGGTTACCTGTGCTGAAACAGACTCCTGTCCAAAATATACCGCATCGCATCGTGACGAGAAAAGTCATGAATATTTTTTTATTATCACGAAATTAAAGATCGGATTCTTTGGCGTATCCGCCGTCAGGGCGGATAGAGAATAAACGGAGGAGAATACACGAAGCGGAGGGATTTTATTTTACCCAGGCCAGTACGAATAACTGATAATACCGGCCACGGTTTGATAAACCTGGTCGGCCTTCGCCAGCGACATTTCATCTCTTAGTCTGGACGACTCTGTTTTAGCGGAAACTATCGCGGTAGAAAGTAAAAATAGGGCGAATACAGGCCAATTTTTCACCATATCCTAATCCAACCCTAGCAGGAAAAAATTAATTCAAACATAATGCAATATATTTAATATTTAGTATGGTGTAGGAGATGCCGTATTTGGACATATTCGCCATCAAATTGGCCGTAACGCCCGTTCTGATGCTGATTGTTTCGTTGGCCGTCAGGAAGTGGGGCGGTTTCGTCGGCGGCATACTTTCCGGTATGCCGCTGACTTCCGGGCCGGTCGCCTTTTTTCTGGCTATCGAGCAGGGGCCGCAGTTCGCCGCTCAGGCGGCATCCGGCGCGCTGTCCGGGCTGGCCGCGGTATTGCTCACCTACCTTTTCTACCTTGTCGCCACCCGCGAGCTGACGATCCCGGCGGCGTGCGTCTGTTCGGTGGCGCTCTTCGGGCTTATCTCCTGGCTGTTGCTATGCGCCGGTGCGCCGCAGGGAGTGATTGTCATCAGCCTGGTGGCGATAGGTATTATTCTGCGCTTAACCCATGCCGGGGAGAAAGAGACCAGGGAAACGGCGATACCGTTCTGGGATATTCCGTTGCGTATGCTGACGGCGACCGCGATGCTGTTTGCCATTACCGGTTCGGCGCAGATATTGGGGCCGCAGGTTAGCGGCGTTCTCTCTCCCGTACCGGTTATCGCCTGGCCGCTGACGGTATTTGCCCATAGCCAAAGGGGCAGAGGGGAAATGGCCGCGGTGGTGCGTGGCAATGCGGTAAGCGCGTTGGGCGTCATCATTTTCTATGTGACTATCGGGGAACTGCTTCTTAAGGTCGGGTTATTGACGACATTTGTCGTGGCCTTCGCCGCTTCCATACTGGTGACGACGCTGTTGGCCGAAGTCATGCGGCGCTCGGTGAGGGCGACCACCTAAATACATTTGCCGTCACCGCGTCCGATCAACAATCAGTGCGTCATGTCCGAGTTAACATGACATACCGGTCGCTCCGGTCACCGACTTGTGTATGCTTCTGCGGATTAATAAGAGACATCCTGTCTCTCACGGTAAATTTTTTCCTGACGATTTATCACTCGGTGGTCGTCCTCCTGCACCTCGAATCATTCAGGGCAGATGACTACCCTCGATTAAGAATACGAAGAAAATCCTGTTTATTTGAAATAAGAGAGAGTGCATTAGCAATGATTTCGTCACTAAAAATCGATGCGACTTGTTTTAGGACATCAATATGCTCTTTCTCTTTAGCGATAACGCCAATCGCGATAAACATCACACTGCTGTTGCTTCTATCCCAAATAACGCCATCGGGAAACTGAAAAATCTCAACGCCTTTTTTTACAATGATATTGGTAGCCGATTTCGGCAGGTGAGGCAAGGTAATGCCATTTCCCAGAAAGGTGGAGACCTGTTGTTCTCTTTCATTGAGAAAGGCAACGCAATCCTGGCTGACATATCCTTTTTCTTTAAAAGATCTACCGACCATGGATAGGACTTCCGCTTTGTTTTTTGCCTGACAGCCTAAATGAAGATTATTGATTGTAATATCATCTATCATGCTCTGTACCCTCTGCTTTTTTTCCCGCATCTCGAATTGTTTCTGCTATATAACTTGTTTTTTTTCATATGTAATCGCGTTGACTATTGTCCGGAGGACAGCTCTTCCTCTAATTGCTCCAGTGATTTATTCGAGGTTTCCGGCAAGGCGTATACGACAAAGATAATAGCCAGATAGTTGATGACGGCCAGTATAAGGAATACGGGGCCTAAACCGAGTTCAGCCTGAAGCACCGGGAATAAATAGCTGACGATAGCGTTCATAATCCACATGAAAAATACGGAAATACCCATGGATACTCCGCGGATTTTTAATGGGAACAGTTCGGCTAGCACCACCCAGGTCAGGAAACCCATGGTACATTGCATTACGCCGACAAATAATGCGCCCAGTAGCCAGATCGCCGTGGCTTTTATATCGCCGGTCAGGGTGTAGTCAGCGGCGGCAATGACCAGATGCAAGGTTGCCATAAGAGCAAAACCACTGACGATTAGCGTTTTCCGTTTAAACCGGTCAACCAGGAAAAGTACCCCGACCAACATACCGCCGACGGAGAATACGCCGTTGAGCACATTACATATCAAGGATGTTCTTTCGGAAAAACCAGCGGTACGAAGTATTTCCGTACCATAATACATAATAACATTAACCCCGGTTGTTTGTTGGGCGGCAGCCCAGACGATGCCCACCAGAATGAGTTTGAAAATCCAGGGCGTATTGAGAATGATTGACAGCGTGCCTTTCGCATGCAGCTTCTTTTCTGCTTCGATATTAATCAACGTCACGATATCTTCAAATTCTTTAACCGCTCTTTCTACCGGCCGAATTTGTTTTAAAATGGCTAATGCTTCTTCTCCGCGATTTTTGCTAACCAGCCATCGGGGGCTTTCCGGCGAACGCCACATGCCGATGAGCAATCCAATGGCGGGTAATGCCTGAACCATTAACATATACCGCCAAACATCCGGGAGATGTCCCCAGACATAACCAATAACAGCGTTAACCGCAAACGCGGATAATTGGCCGATGACGATGGCCACTTCATTTAATCCTGTGAGCTTTCCTCGCATTTCGGTTGGCGCGACTTCGGATATAAATGTAGGCGCCGTGACCGAAGCGCCACCCACGGCATAGCCGAGTAAAAATCTGGCAATCAACAGGTTGGTGATATTGGGCGCCAGCGCAGACATAAACGCGCCAAACAAGAAAAGGAATGATAAATATAATAAATATTTTCGCCGACCCATATAGTCGGCTAGTTTGCCGCCGCAGACGCTGCCCAGGGCGGCCCCGACTAAAAGTACGCTCATGACGAGACCTTCGGTCGTCGGTGTGAGCGCCATATTTTCTTTTAGGGAAAGGAAGGCGCCGTTAATCACGCCAGTGTCATAACCAAAGAGCAGGCCTCCGAATGTGGCGACTAATGTTATTTGATGCAATCGTTTTCGCTGTTGTATATTGAGTACCATTGTTAGCGACATATCTTTACCTTTTATTCAGTTAATCATGTGATGCCAAAAACCCCTTAATATATTCATGTTAATGGCTGTTACACCTTATGAATAAAAGGCGGTAAGGGTTCTTGGTTCTGTGAACGATTATTTGGCTAAATTTTTATATAAATAAAGTTGATAAAAGTTTTATTAATATGATTGCCACCGAAGGTTTTATTTTCTGCGCTTGCTTACAATTTTATTGTTTTCTTGCTTTAAGTTTTAACCCATCGGCGTTCCTTCGCTGATTAAATAATGGCTTCCAATACTTGAGAAACTCGTCATTCATCATTTATTCCCTTTGCTATTCAATAGCAGCAAGGCAAAACGCGCCTTGCGGGGGAGTCACACATCGTCATTAAATACCGGCGACCTCGCGAATATAACGCCTGGCTTTAACGGCATATTCAAAAGGATTGGCTTTGGCGGGATCTTGTTCGGCCTCGACCACGATCCAGCCTTGGTAACCAAAATCCTCCAGTAACTTAAAGACCGGCCTGAAGTCAATCACCCCGTCGCCCGGTACGGTAAAGGTTCCTTTTTTCACGCCATCCAGGAAACTCAATTTATGGGCGCGAACCTCGGCGACGATCTCGTCCCGCACATCTTTCAGATGAACGTGCTTGATGCGCGGCAAGTGTTTGCGCAGGATTTGCAACATGGCTTCCTGTGAACCTTCTGAGTAGTAAGCGTGGCCGGTGTCATAGAGCAGGTAAACATCATCATTCACCAGATCCATGAAACGATCGATTTCCTCAGCAGTCTGAATGCCGGTGCCCATATGGTGATGCAGGGCGACGGTCATATTTTTTTCAGCTGCGAGATCCGCCAATTTATTGTACCCGTCGGCCACTAAGCGCCATTCTACATCGGTAAAGATAGGCCGTCCTTCCAGTACCGGCTTTGGCGTACCCTGGGTACTGCGCGACTGCTCGGAACAACCAATGACGGTTGCCCCCATAGCATGAAGAAAATCCCGGTGAGTGATAAACTCATCAAGGGTTTTGGCTTTTTGCCCGTCAGCAAAAAACGTACTGAACCAGGCATTGCAGATTTGAATGCCGCGCATATCCAGCATCGGTTTGAGAACCTTGGGATCCCGCGGATATTTACTGCCCACTTCGCTGCCGGTAAAACCCGCCAGCGCCATTTCGCTGACCGTTTGCTGAAATGTATTTTCCTTTCCTAAATCGGGCATGTCGTCATTGGTCCAGCCGATGGGGGCAATGGCGAGTTTGACTTTATTTTTATCCATGATAAATACACCTCGAATAGAGCGATAATAGAGAAATTTCCTCACGGTTGCTCATGGGACATGACGCCTTAATGTTGGCGTGTAAACCGGCGTATCCCGATTGCCATACTGGAAAAGATTATCGTGATGCATACCGATTCAGAGTATCTGTTCTGTCTTGCTATATAAGAATATATCTTTCATATTATATTTTTGCAGAAAAAATATTCCATTTTGAGATAGGGATCATATATTGAAAGGTATTTATTGCGCCTGCACCTGGCTTGCCTACTTCCTTTAGGGCGGTATTTACTGCAAGTGTAATGATAAATAACTCTATTTTTATAAAGTTACATGATTGTATTTGCCGGGTTTTATTAAGATTTGGGTGAATGGGCGTTATAAAAATGACCGGCAGTGATTGATGAATATGATACGTTTTTATCAAATTTTTTTAAAAATTAAATTCCATATTAAAATAATACAAAATTTTTATTTTGCATTATTCCATCTTCATCTAAATCCGTTGCAAGCGCCGCACCATCGGCGTTTACTGACAATAACCACCGAAGATGCGGGCCAAAGGCGACTCAGTATTGACGGGCCTTGCCGATATTTTCTGCCAATAGGTCTGCGACGGACTGTATATCCGCGCAGGTGGAGACCTGTGCGCCGCCGACTCGCCACCAACTGAAATAACCGGGGATCATGGTTTTCGGCAGCACTTTGATATCGATCAGCGTCGAGATACTCTGCCGTCTGGCGTCTTCCAGCGCATGATGCAACTCCTCTACCGTGGTGACTCGATAGCTTTTACAGCCGTAGCCCTCGGCTATTTTGGCAAAATCTACCGGCACCAGGGCGCCGTCAAGCCGGGATGGAGATTTATCCCGGAAACGGAATTCGGTGAAAAAACTTTGCATACCGTGCCCCAACTGTAGGTTGTTAATGCAACCGTTGGCCATATTATCGAACAGCAACACGTTGATTTTTCTACCTTCCTGAATACTGGTGACCAGTTCGGAATGCGACATCATAAAGGCGCCATCGCCCACCAGCGCGTATACTTCCCGGCGCGGCTCAGCCATTTTAACGCCCAGCGCCGCGTTGACTTCGTATCCCATACAGGAGTAGCCATATTCAACGTGATAGCGCTGGGGGGAGGTTGTACGCCAGATACGCTGTAAATCCCCCGGCAGGCTGCCGGAAGCGGCGACAATCACCGCGTCTTGCGGGATGCTTTCATTGACGATGCCCAATACCCGGCTCTGGGTCAGCAGCGAACCGGTGATACGGTTGAATTCGGCAAAAACGGATTTATGGTCAAGGCCATCGTTGATTTCGGGCGCAAAATCGTCGCCGGTGTAATTAATGGCGTAAACGCGCTTCCGCTCCGCCTGCAATTGGTTGCGCACCTCGGTGACGCGATCCCCCCAGTCCGCGCGCCAATCTTCCGACAACATGTATTGATTGAGCGCAATCAGCGCCTGGCGTGCGTCTGCGGTGATCTGGCAAGCGTCGAGCTTGTAGGCGTCGAAACGATTGATATTGAGGTTCAGGAACGAAACCGCCGGATTCTGGAAAATCCATTTGGAAGCGGTCGTAAAGTCGGTATAACGGGTGCCGACGCCAATAATTAAATCGGCGTCTTGGGCCAGTTGGTTGGCGGCCAGGGTGCCGGTTTCGCCGATACCGCCGACATTCAGCGGATGGTCGGAAAGCAATGCGCCTTTCCCGGCCTGAGTTTCGGCGAAGGGAATGCGGTAACGTTCGGCAAAATCCCGCAGCGCCTGTGCGGCGTCCGAGAATTGAACGCCGCCGCCGCAAATCAGCAACGGTTTGCTTTTACGCAATAATAATTCCTTTGCCTGGTCCAGCATATCCGCGGTGGGGGAGCGGCGCTCGATGCGGTGCACCCTTTTTTGAAAGAAATAATCAGGATAATCATAAGCCTCACCCTGGACATCCTGCGGCAGGGACAGCGTGACCGCACCGGTTTCCGCCGGGTCTGTCAGCACACGCAGGGCGCTAATGCAGGCGCTCATCAATTGCTCGGGGCGGGAGATCCGATCCCAGTATTTGCTCACGGCGCGAAACGCGTCGTTGGTGCTGATGCTGAGATCATAGGACTGTTCGATTTGTTGCAGCACCGGATCGGGCTGCCGGGTGGCATAGACATCACCGGGCAGCAGCAGCAGAGGAATGCGGTTGGCGGTGGCGGTGGCCGCCGCCGTAATCATATTGGCGGCGCCGGGGCCGACGGAAGAGGTACAAGCATAGATTTGCCGGCGCAAAGACTGCTTGGCATAGCCGATGGCCGCATGGGCCATGCCTTGCTCGTTTCGGCCCTGATGGATATGCAGTTGCCCGCTATCCTGCTCCAAAGCCTGCCCGATCCCCAGAACATTGCCGTGGCCGAAGATGGCAAAAATTCCTTTGATGAATTTTGTTTCGACACCGTCAACCTCGACATATTGGTTATCTAAAAAACGGACCAATGCTTGTGCCGTGGTTAATCTGATTTTGTTCATATTTTCCTTCCATTTCCTCTAGCCTGCGGGGAAACACGGCGGTCAGGATAACCGCCCCATAAATCGATCTGAGAAAGACGTAGGGTTATGATTAATCGGGTGATGAAGTCATAGCGCCATTATAAGGATTCCCTTGTTCAAAAAAATAAAAAACAAAATATTAATTTCATTTGTGAGAGAAGGGTCAAATAATGAAAATTTCATTTTTCTGCCAGAGGAAGGTCTGCGTCCCGCGGTTTTGACGGTGTTTCTTTCACCATTATAGGGGATATTTATTGTTTATCATGAGGATGGGTTTAGCGATGGGAATGGCATGCGATTTGTTTTTTAACACTCAATGTGGATAAGATTTTCCATTTGTATATTTTGTGAAATTTTATGTCCTTGACTACGCGATGCCTGAGGGATTTTGCTCATTGGCATTCTGGCGCGCTTGGACGGGCAATGCTTGATTGATGGGGTGGAGCCGTCTTTTCCAGCGCCGAGAGAAAATATGGGTGATGCTTCTTGAAAGGGGTTCTGACCAAACGATCCTTTCCAGCACGCATGACCGGCATATTTGATAAAATGACGAAATATTTTCAATAATAGGTTGATTTGAATTTTTCAGTCGTAATAATCAATGTCAGCGCTTTTGCTGAAATCCACGGTGTGCTGTTTTCATGACAACTTCTTCCTCCCAACTCTCGTCATTGCAGGATGATATACGTAACCGCTACGATACGCTTAGCAAGCGATTGAAGCAGGTGGCGCGCTATATGCTGGATAATAGCACCAGTATCCCTTTCGATACGATTGCATCCATCGCTGAAAAGGCCAATGTTCCGCCCTCGACGCTGATTCGTTTCGCCAACGCGTTCGGGTTTGACGGTTTCAATGAAATGAAACAGGTATTTCGTCAACACATCATGGAAGATACGGTCAGCTATACCGAACGCGCCCGATTATTTCGCCAGGTTGCCGGTAAAGAGGCCGATGTACCGGAAACGCCGATGGAAATACTGAGCATGTTCAGCATGGTCAATAGTCTGGCGTTACAGCAACTACCGGGCCAGATCAAAGAAGAGGATTTGTCCCGGGCGGTGCAACTCCTGGCAAATGCCAACAACATTTATGTTATTGGGTTACGCCGCTCTTTCAGCCTCGCTTCCTATTTGACCTATGCCTTGCGGCATCTGGAGCGTCGCGCTTTTCTTATCGACGGGCTGGGCGGCATGTTTTCCGAACAACTGAGCATGGTGCAGCCCGATGATGTGGTGATCGCCATCAGCTATTCGCCGTACGCCCAGGAAGTCGTGGAACTGGTCTCCATGGGGGCTAAAAGCGGCGCCAAGCAAATTGCCATTACCGATAGTCTGGTCAGCCCGCTGGCCGCGTTCAGCGAAGTCTGCTTTGTGGTGCGTGAAGCGCAGGTAGACGGGTTTCGTTCCCAGATCTCTTCCATGTGTCTGTCCCAGACGCTGATGCTGTCCCTGGCGATGCAAAGCGCTTCCCTCCCGTCCAACGATAGGCAAAATGTCGACTGATTACGATGCCGGATGAATAAGCCCCCCGCCTTGTCATTCTCGCCAACGACTTGCGGGAATGACGGAGGGAAGGGGCGCTTGAGGCGGTTAAGACCGCCGGGGGTATTCCGCCGAGTTGATCCAGGCATGATCCTTTTCCCAGGTGAACTGCCATTTACGTACCGGGCCGGCCATAACATTAAGATAATAACTGTCGTAACCTGCGATAGTCGCTACCGGATGATAGCCGCGCGGAACTTTTACCACGTCGCGATCGTACACCGGCAAACATTCATCAAGCGAGCGGTCATCGGTGTAAACCCGTTGCAGGCAAAACCCTTGGACCGGGTCGAGACGATGATAATAGGTCTCTTCCAGATAGGTTTCATCGGCCGAGTTTTCCGTATCATGTTTATGGCTGGGATAAGAGCTGGTATCCCCCTCCGCGGTAAATACCTCGACCACCAGCAGGCTATCCGCCGGGTCGTTTTCCGGCAGGATATTATGAACCAGCCGCTTATTTCGGCCCTTGCCCCGTTGTTCTACCCCGACGTCTCCCGGTGCGATAAGCCGCGCCGGTAAATCGCCGTTGCCGGGCGCCCGGCAAACCGCGAGTTCCAAATCGGTTTGCGCAGTAATATGCACCTGGTCGTGATGGGGTACGTAAACCGAAAAAGGCGGTATACGTTCAAAAGGGCTCATGCGTTTACCGATATCGCTGAATTCGACGTGGCGGGTGGCGATGGTGGCTAGGCCCGCCACCAATACCAGGCAAAGCTCCTGGTCGCCGCTGTCGAGATCCAACGACTGCCCTTTTTTAAGCAGGTAGGCGTCAAAACCGACATAACGCCAGCCGGCATTGGCCGGAGTAATGTGCTGGATACGCCCGCTGACGTCTCCGGCATGATACTTTGATAGTAACGTGGTCACATAATCCTCCTGTGCAAATCAGCGTCCCACGCCCCGATCGCCGGGTTGCGCTCCGGCTAAGGGGAGAGAAAGGCGTGGCGAAATCCTTGTTACCCTATCTTTTTGGAATAAATATTTCAATTTTATTGTTATGAAATTTTAATTTAATGAGAGGGGACGCACAGTTAATCCCCCTTTCCGGCCACCCTATCGGCTGAGGAATCCCCAGAAATCAGGGTAAGGAATGTCTGTAAGCGCAGTGAGGGTTTCGTGCGCACTAACCTCAGTCGATTTCTGCCACCGTTGCAGCACGCGCCCGACACGGGGCGGCTCAATCGCCGCCGCCCCGTGGCCCCAGGCTTTTCGCGAAATCGCGTCGCTACGCGATGCCTTCGGCGTTCGTGACCGCTGGTCGGGCCGCCATTGACGCGCTCCCGGCGCGGCACTGGCTTTCGCGGCGTCCCAGCCGCTCACCCGGCGGTCACGCCCACCTCAGCGCGATTTTTTACGCGAAGGAAAACCTTTAAAAAACAGCATCCTGTTATCTAAGATGATTTATCAAACAATACTTAATTATTTTCTGGGGATCCCTCAGCCCTATCGGGGGCGCTAATTCATTAAAAAATATCGTGTTTTTAGCCCTCCCTGGAAAAGGGAGGGCCGGGGTGGGGTTAAACCACGCAGGTCTGTCGTCAAACTCAAGTCAATAATGCCGCTTAAATCGTACCGTCCCAGGAATCCACTTTTTCACGTTTACGTTCTTCCTCGTCAAACCAGCGGCTGGTAACGCATTTGGTTTCGGTATAAAAGCGCATGCCGTCTTTACCCAGGCAATGCAGATCGCCAAAAAATGAGTTTTTATGGCCAGAGAAGGGGAATACGCCGACCGGTACCGGAATGCCCACATTGATGCCGACCATGCCGCCGTGGGTCCGTTTCTGAAATTCCCGCGCATAATGACCGTTCTGCGTGAAGATCACCGAACCATTGGCGAGCGGGTTCTGGTTCATGATGCGTAATCCTTCCTCAAAGTCTTTCACCCGTTTGAAGCAGAGAACCGGTCCGAAAATTTCCTCGGTACCGATGCTCATGTCCTCGGTTACGCGATCAAACAGCGTCGGGCCGACGTAATAACCGTTCTCAAAACCCTCCACTTTATAGTTGCGACCGTCCAGCACGAGTTCGGCGCCTTGTTCGATGCCTTTGGTTATCCAATTTTCCACCGACTTTTTGTGTTCGGCGGAGATAACCGGTCCCATATCCGTCTCTTTGCGGTAACCCGGCCCAACCTTCAGCGCTTGTACTTTTTCCAACACGGCCGCAATCAGCCGATCGGCGATCTCTTCCTGGACCACGACCACCGGCAACGCCATACAGCGTTCTCCCGCACAGCCGAAGGCGGCATTGATAATGCCCGCCGCAGTACGGGCGATGGGGGCGTCGGCCAGCACCAATGCATGGTTTTTAGCTTCGCACAGCGCCTGGACGCGTTTACCGTGCGCCGCCGCTTTGGAGTAGACGTGCAGACCCACCGGGGTCGAACCGACGAAAGAGACGCCGTTGACGTCGGGATGGGTCAGGAATAGGTCGGCCTCGTGACGCGAGCAGGTCACAATATTAATGACGCCGTCGGGCGCGCCGGCTTGCTGGTAAAGTTTGGCGATTTCCATACAGGTTATCGGCGTCATGCTGGCGGCCTTAATCACGATGGTATTGCCGGATGCGATACAGAGCGGCGCCATCCAGCCCATCGGGATCATGGCGGGAAAATTGAACGGCACGATACCGGCAAATACCCCGATGGGTACACGATAAAGGGTGGTATCAATGCCGGCCGACGCGTCCATCAGACTTTCGCCGGCTAATAATGTCGGGATGGAACAGGCCAGTTCGGTTCCCTCCTTAGCCTTAAGCACGTCGCCCTGGGCATCGCCCCAGGCTTTGCCGTTTTCCCTGGCGACCAGTTCCGTCAGCCGCTCCTCATGTTTGATCAGCAGTTCGCGCACCTGGAACATGATCTGCGCACGTTTGATCGCCGGCGTGTTCGACCAGGCCGGGAACGCTTTACGGGCGGCGGTGATGGCGTTTTTCACTTCATCCTCGGTGCAGCAGGGAGCCTTGGCGATAATTTCGCCGGTACTGGGGTTATGCACGTCCATAAAGCGGGTGGTTTTGGAGTCGAGCCAGCGACCGTCAACCAAATACTGTAATGTTTGCACTGTAGACATATCTATTTACTCCATCATTTAGTCAAGCTCTCTTTCGTTTGTCAGGCATCGTCGTGCTTAACGGCTTATGCCTTGGCTGCCATGCGGTCCTGCTGCGTAATTTTTTGTCCGCTCGGGGATGCATTCGTGCCGGATGTTCAGATCTTTGGCGCGCCCGCGACACGGCGCCGCGTTCGGGTAAATACATGGCGCGTTACTGCCGACATTATAGGCGCGTTATGTCCTGTAAGAGTCTATTTTGGAATAAAAATTCCATTTGTGGGATATTGATCAAAAAATGAAACTAATATTTCCTATCGCGCTTCAGCGCAGGGAAAAAGCCTGTCTCTTTATAAAATAACCATTTTAAACAATGAATTATGTTTGTTTAGTCAATTTAATTATATTAAACACTGCCATTTTTATTATTGTATATAACTATAAAAATCATTTAATTATAATTAAATGGTCATATAAATGTTATCGCCGGCACACATTTTAGAAGTGTTTTATTTTAATTCGATTGAAAATGAAATTTTTATTCCTCATAATATTCTCAGGCTTTTATTCATGGGGATTGCATATTATGGGTACAGCGCAGCAGCAAAAGACGCTTGATGTCATTTGCATCGGGCGCATCGCGCTCGATTTGTACGGACAACAAATCGGTTCCCGATTGGAAGATATGACCACCTTTGCCAAATATTTGGGCGGATCGTCGGGAAATGTCGCTTATGGCACGGCGGTTCAGGGGCTGAAGTCCGGCATGCTGGCGCGGGTGGGCGACGAGCATATGGGCCGTTTTCTGCGCGAGGAATTGCAGCGCGCCGGCGTGGATACCCGTTACCTCATTACTGATAAAGAGCGGTTGACGGCGCTGGTGATTTTAGGCGTAAAAGATCAGGAGACGTTTCCGTTAATTTTCTACCGTGATAACTGCGCGGATATGGCGCTGAGTACTGAGGATATCGACGAGGACTACATCGCTTCCAGTCGGGCGGTGGCGATAACCGGTACCCACCTTTCCCATTCCAATACCCGCGCCGCTGTGCTCAAAGCGCTGGAATTCGCGCAGCGCCACGGTCTGCGCCGGGCGCTGGATATCGATTACCGGCCGGTACTTTGGGGGCTAACCACCCTGGGGGACGGCGAAACCCGTTTTATCCCTTCCGAGCGTGTTACCCGTGAATTACAGCAAGTGCTGCACCATTTCGATCTGATTGTCGGGACTGAAGAAGAATTCCATATTGCCGGCGGCAGCACCGATACGCTGGCGGCGCTGCGTAATGTCCGTCAGGTGAGTCAGGCGACCCTGGTTTGCAAGCGGGGAGCGCAGGGATGCTCGGTATTCGAAGGGGAGATACCGACCGGTTGGGACCAGGTGGCGCTCTATAGCGGCGTCAGAGTGGACGTTCTGAATGTGCTGGGGGCGGGCGACGCCTTTATGTCCGGCCTATTGCGCGGTTATCTCGACGATGAAGGGTGGGAACAAGCCTGCCGTTACGCCAATGCCTGCGGCGCGCTGGTGGTGTCGCGACACGGTTGCGCGCCGGCGATGCCGACCCGTCTTGAACTGGACGACTATCTGTCGCGGGAGCAATCGGTGCCGCGGCCGGATAAAGATGAACGGTTGAATCATCTGCATCGAGTTACCACCCGCAAGCAACAGTGGCCTGAACTCTGCGTGTTTGCATTTGATCACCGCAAGCAATTGGCGGATATGGCCCACGCCGCCGGGCGGGACGAGAGCGATATCCCCCCGTTGAAATTGCTGTTGCTGCAAGGGGCGCGGGCCGCCGCCGGCGAGGCGGGATTGAAAAATAATGCCGGCATCCTGGCGGACACGACATACGGTCAGGCGGCCCTTAACGATATCACCGGCCAGGGATGGTGGATTGGGCGCCCGATAGAGTTGCCTGGCTCGCGGCCACTGCGTCTGGAGCATGGCGACATCGGTTCCCAACTGGTGGGGTGGCCGCTGGAACATGTGGTGAAATGCCTGGTGTTTTATCACCCTAAGGATAGCGTGGCGACGCGACTGGAACAGGAAGCGTCAATCACCGAGGTCTATCATGCCTGTTGCCAGTCCGGCCACGAACTGTTGCTGGAAGTGATCCTGCCGCATGACAACTCGGACCGGGACGAAAGGCACTATGGCGAGATCCTGTCGCGCTTTTATTCGCTGGGCATCCAGCCGGACTGGTGGAAACTGCCGCCGCTGTCATCTACTGGCTGGCGGGGTATCAGTCAGATCATCGAACGGTATGACAGCCAGTGCCGGGGGGTGGTGATTTTGGGGCTGGATGCGCCGGAAGCATCCTTGAAAGCGGGTTTTGCGGCGGCGGCGGATGCGCCCTGGGTGAAAGGATTCGCGGTGGGGAGGACGATATTCGGCGAACCGGCCGCTAAGTGGTTTAGGGGTGAACTGGACGATCGCCAGGTGGTGGAAGCAGTGAAACAGAATTTCCTCAGGCTGATCGGATACTGGCGGACTTATCGTCCCGCCCCCCTCTGAACACGGCCGCAACGGCATACCTTGGCGCGGGGGAAATCCTTGTCCCGCGCAATCATCCGCGATATCGATTTCTCTCTCCAATGCGTGATTTATCCGCGGTATGGCGGCGTCGGCATGAAAACGACGGCGTGACCGCGCTTGATGAATTAATGTTTTCTTATTTTTTATAATGAAAAAATAATTTCTTTTGTAGTGATTGCCATTCGAAATATGATTGTGGCTGATTAACGTCAATAACAGCAGTGGTTCGGTATCAATGACCGCGATATCCGCCCGGCAGGGCGACACAGCCTGAGTATAGGCTGGTATAGCTATTTCACGGTTGCCGATATGTCCTAAACCGGCGGAAAACGGGGCTTTGCCTGAATCGATGGAACGCTTGCCGGGGCGCCATGTGAAAAATGCCTCTCTGGTTGGCAATAGTTTGATCTCTCCCTCAAAATAAAATTATTTTTCCATAAATTAATTATATGAAATTTTAATGCGTATATACTCATTAGTACTTTAATAGGGGACGGTGCTTCAGCCGCGCTCCGGGGTTTTCGGCCGTTGGACGTTGCGCCGAATGATTCATTCTGGCAGTCGACATGTCTATCGTTAAAGGTGAAATTCCCAATGAAAACAATGAGTAGAGATTATATCAATTTGTTGATTGTCTGGAGGATATAGAGCGATGAAATCGCGGGGGCAAAATAATCACACCCTTCTATGTGATTAATTTTTATTGTGAGGATCATTATGTTGAAAATTGCATTATTGGGGGCAGGACGTATCGCCAAGATCCATGCTAATAATATCCATGCGCATCCTGATTCAATACTGTACTCCGTTTCAGATATTAGCGCGGATGCCGCCCGGTCTTTGGCGGATCAATATCAGGCCAGGGTGCTTTCTGTCCAGGAAGCGATAAATCATCCCGAAGTGGATATTGTATTAGTTGCGACATCGACGGAAACCCATGCCGAGTTCTCTTTGCTGGCGGCTAAAGCCGGAAAAGCCATCTTCTGTGAAAAACCTATTGATTTGAATATTGATCGTGTGAAAGCCTGTGTGGCTGAAATCAACGACCTCGGCGTGCCTTTCATGATCGGTTTCAACCGTCGTTTCGATCCGAATCATGCACATTTGCAACGCGCCTTGCGTGCGGGAGAAATCGGTGAGTTGGAACATCTGCAAATCAGCTCCCGGGACCCGTCCCCGGTCCCTGATGATTACCTTGTGGCGTCCGGCGGTATGTTTAGGGATATGACCATTCATGATTTCGATATGGCGCGATTCCAGCTTGGCGAAGAGCCGGTTTCCGTCTCGGCAATCGCATCCGCGCTTATCAGTCCTGCGGTAAAAGCGGCAGGCGATATTGATACGGCGGTTGTCACACTGCAAACGGCCTCAGGAAAGATTGCGGTGATCAATAATAGCCGACGGTCTGGTTACGGATATGACCAGCGAATCGAAGCCCATGGTCAGAAGGGATCCTTGCGCGTTGACAACGTTCCCATTACGACGCTGGTTAAGCTTACCGAAGAGGGCGGCGTACAGGCGCAGAAACCCCTGTACTTTTTCCTGGAGCGTTATCACGATGCCTTCAGGGAAGAATGGGATGCATTTATTACCGCAGTCAAGACGAAAACACCGATTCCCTCTACCGCCAGTGACGGTTTGAAAGCATTAATGCTTGCCGAGGCGGCGATCGAGTCGCTGAGAACCCAGAAAGTCATTAATGTCTCATTAGACGGGGTTTAGCATGGACTGGGCCGCCACAGGGCTATCGCTGTTTTATACCCTCGGCTGTTTCTGATACCGCTACTGATTACCGACGGAATAATCTCTTCTATCCTCCTCAACCTCATCGTTCCGGTGAGGTTTCTATTTCGAATCAAACATTTCCCGGACGGGGTGTTAACCCGGAAATAATCATTATCCGAAAATTAAATTTGAATTAACTCATCGTAATGGAGTCGAACGTAGACTCAATGACAGCACCCTACTCAGATAAAGAGGTTAGCCTAATTCAGACAGGGACAGCGCAAGTTATGACAATCTCACCTTAATAATAGCGTGTTATGAATAATCCCCCGTTAAAGACTGCTTGCTAATAATTAGAGACACACACTATATGCTTACTCCCCCGGAAAAGTTTTTACCCTATGCCCATCCGAGAAACTGGTTATTGTGGTTTGGCCTGGGGGTGCTGTTTCTCCTGGTTCAGTTGCCTTATCCCATGCTGGTCAAGCTTGGCGGCTGGTTAGGCCGCCGCTCGATGCGTTTTTTAGCAAGACGGGTGGCGATAGCCAGACGCAACCTGGAACTGAGCTTTCCCGACGCCGATGCGCGGCAGATCGACGCCAAAGTCGCCGACAACTTCTCCTCCCTCGGCATCGGCCTGATGGAGACGGGTATGGCGTGGTTTTGGCCCGACAGACGAATAAAAAAGTGGATTGAGGTGACCGGGCTGGAGCATTTGCAGGCGGCGGAGGAGAAACGGCGCGGGGTTATCGTTATCGGCGTGCATTTTATGACGCTGGAACTGCATTTCCGCATGTTGGGGTACTGCAAGCCGATGACCGTGATGTATCGGCCGCATAACAGCGACGTTATGGAGCTGGTGCAAAAATGGGGGCGCTCAAGGTCGGGCAATAAGCTGGTCAGCCGCAAAAAGCTGATCGGTATGGTGCATACCTTAAAACGCGGCGGCGTCGTCTGGTTCGCTCCCGATCAGGACTACGGCCCCAAAGGCAGCGTATTCGCGCCGTTCTTTGGCGTAGAGCGCACGGCCACTTCCAACGGCACCTTTATCATCGCCAGACTGGCCCGGCCGGAACTGGTTACCGCGGTGGTGATCCGTAAACCCGGCGCCCAGGGATATCGATTAAGCATTTCCCCCGCGCTGCAAGATTATCCCTACGACGACGGCCTGGCGGCCGCGCGCTATATCAATCGGGTTATCGAAGACGAAATCGTCAAGGCCCCCGAGCAGTATCTTTGGCTGCATCGGCGTTTTAAAACGCGCCCGGCCGGCGAAGCGTCCCTGTATGATTAGCAGCGCGCGGTGCCGGCCGCGGAACGATATTTAACGGTTCGCCGTTTTATCGACTACACTTATCTTTCTTTCTCTGCCTTTCTCCATCAAATCATCGCCGCTGCCGTCAGCCGATGACGATTTCCCGTATTGAAAGCCCGTCATTACGCCTTCAGGGACGGGCTCTACATGCCGACATGCCTGCGTCAATAAGGTCTGCCAGCTTCTGGATGTTACCTTCAATAGCGCCTGCGCGGATTTTCACGTTCAGGCTACAAGGCGATTATGAAAATATTCCCACGCGCGTTTATTTTTTCGCGTAAAGCCTCGCCGCCCTGGAATGATATTCTGCCGGTAAGAGGCGAGCTGTTCGGTATGGAGCGCCTGGAACAGCATGGGCGTACGCTTGCCGCCGCTCAGTTGGTGACCCTTTCGCCGCCCGTCGTGATGTTTTTACACCATCGCTTGAACGATAACGCCAAAGTGCTGTTGGCCGCCTATCGCGCCAGCGCCGCGGAGCTGGAAAGCGGCGGCAGTGTGGTGCCGGCCGCGGAATGGCTATTGGATAACTATCATCTGGTTGCGGCGCAGATCCGCGAAATCCGCGAAGATCTGCCTCCGCGCTATTACCAGCAGTTGCCGAAATTATCGCAGGGACCTTTTGTCGGCTATCCGCGGGTATTTGGTCTGGTATGGGCGTTTATCGCCCACACCGACAGCCATGTCGATCCTGAAGCGTTGCGCCGTTTTATCATGGCCTATCAAGGCGTACAGCCGCTGACGATAGGGGAACTGTGGGCCGTCGCCATTACCCTGCGTATCGTGCTGATAGAAAATCTGCGGCGGCTGGCCGATCAGATGACCGCGGGACGTCTGGCGCGCGCCGAGGCGGAGCTGGCCGCGAACCGTCTGTTGCAGGCGGAGGACGGACAGGCCGCTCTGGCGAAGGAGATCGCCCGCCACCACGATGGGCCGTTATCCGAAACCTTTGCCGCCCAGTTGGTGAAGCGGCTGCGCGATCAGGATCCGCGCACCACTCCGGCGTTGGGCTGGCTGGAACACCGGCTTAATCAGCAGGGGAGTTCGGCGGAGAAGGTGGTGCAAAACGCGCAGCAGCGTCTGGGCGTGTCCAACGTCACGGTGCGCAATATTATTACCAGCATGCGGCTGATCTCCGATATCGACTGGGCGACGTTTTTTGAAAGCGTCAGCCTGGTGGATGCGCGTCTGCGGGCAGGCAGCGCCTTTGCGCAGATGGATTTCACCACCCGCAATCGCTATCGCAGCGCCATCGAACAGCTGGCGCGGCAAGCTCCCTGCAGCGAACTGGATATTGCCGAAAAGGCCCTGTCGCTGGCTCAGGGCGAGTCTGATTCGCCGTCTGCGGGCGAGCTTGACGATCGTAAGCGCGAGCCGGGGTATTACCTGATTGCCGAAGGCCGGCCGCGGCTGGAAGCGGAGATTGGCTTTCGCCCCAAAACGCTGCTGCGTTTTAACCGCCTGACGCTACGGGCGGGGCTGGCGGGCTATGTGGGCGCCATCGGTTTTTTTACCGCGTTGTTGCTCGCCGCGGCGCTATCCGTGTTGTCATCCTCCGCCGTTTCCGGCGTCTGGCTGCTGTTTATCGCGTTTATCTGCCTGATTCCGTTCTCCGAGGTGGCGACGGCCTGGGTTAACCGGCTGGCGGCCAGCCTGTTCGGCGCCGCGCCGCTGCCGGGACTGGAACTGCTGCAAGGGGTGCCGACCCATTGCCGGACGATGGTGGTCATACCCACCCTGTTATCCAGCGAGCAGGATATTCTGCAACAGGTGGAACAGCTGGAAGTCCATTACCTCTCCGGCGGCCAGGGCGATATCACCTTTGCCCTGCTGGCGGATGGCGTTGATGCCGATAGCGAAATCCTCGCCGGCGATGGGCAACTATTGACGCGGGCATCTCTGGCGATACGGCAGATCAATCAGCGTTATGGCCCGGGAGAGGCCGGCGATCGCTTTTTACTGTTGCACCGCAGAAGGCTGTTCAACGCCGGTGAAAACGTCTGGATGGGCTGGGAGCGTAAACGGGGAAAACTGCATGAGCTTAACCGGCTGTTGCGCGGCGCCTCCGATACCAGCTTTATCCCGGTAGACGGCGTCGCCGTGCGCGTTCCGACCGGTGTGCGCTATGTGATTACGCTGGATGCCGATACCCGTTTACCCCGCGACGCGGCCCTGAAACTGATCGGCAAAATGGCGCATCCGCTTAACCAGCCGCGATGGGATGCCGGCGGAGAGCGCATCGTCGCCGGCTACGCTATTCTGCAACCCCGCATTACCCCCTCTTTACCGGCGGGCCGCGAAGGTTCGCGCTATCAGCGTATTTTCTCCGCGCCGGGCGGCATCAACCCTTATGAGGCCTCGGTGTCCGACGTTTATCAGGATCTGTTTGGCGAAGGTTCCTACACCGGAAAAGGGATCTACGATGTGGATGCTTTCGAACGGGCGCTACAGGATCGCATACCGGAAAACAGCCTGCTGAGCCACGACCTGTTTGAAGGCGTTTATGCGCGGGCGGGGCTGGCCTCGGATGTCGAACTGGTGGAGGCGTTTCCTTCGCGCTACGACGTTATCGTAAAGCGGCAACACCGCTGGACGCGCGGCGACTGGCAACTGCTGCCGTGGATCCTGGGGCTGGCGCGCTCCGGGGCGGGCAAGGCGGCGCGCTTATCGGCGCTGGGACGCTGGAAAATGATCGACAATCTGCGCCGTTCGCTGCTCGCGCCCAGCCTGTTGCTGCTGCTGTTTGTCTGCGGCGCGCTGCCTTTGGCGCTGGCATGGAAAGGCCTGGCTATGGTACTGCTGGTGCTGGCGTTTCCCGCCTGCCTGCCCGCGTTATGGGATGTGATTTCCCGCTGCTGGCGCGCGCTGACAAGAGAACAGCCGCTTAAGCAAAGCCACCCTTTCCGCCATCTGTTCAGCGATCTGAAACTGGCGTTTATGCAGGTCTTCCTTTCGCTGGCGTTTCTTGCCGATCATAGCTGGCGTTCGCTGGATGCCTTGGCCCGCACCATGGTGCGCTTGACCCTAACCCGGCGGCATTTGCTGGAGTGGACCACCGCCGCGCAGTCAGGACGCCGCCCGCGGCTGACGTTGAAGGGTTTTTATCGGCAAATGGTTGGCGGGCTGCTGTTGAGCGCGGCGGTGGTGGGCTGTTCGCTGGCGGCGGCGCCCGGCAATTGGCCGCTGTGGCTGCCGCTGGCGCTGTTGTGGCTGGCGTCTCCGGCGCTGGCGCTGTGGGTCAGCCGGGAACGCGGCATAACGCGTCAGGAAAATATCGCCGCCGCCGACAAGCGCGCGTTGCGCTTGACCGCCCGGCGCACCTGGCGCTTTTTTGAAACCTTTGTCACCGAAAATGAGCACCATCTACCGCCGGATAATTTTCAGGAACAGCCTAAGCCGGTTATCGCTCACCGCACTTCGCCGACCAATATCGGCCTGTATTTGCTCTCCACGGTGGCGGCGCGGGATTTCGGCTGGATCGGCATCGTCGATGTGCTCGAACGTCTGGAAGCGACATTAACCACCTTGGAGCGGTTACAGCGTTTCAGAGGCCATTTTCTTAACTGGTACGACACGCGGGATTTACACACGCTGCAGCCGGCCTATGTCTCCTCGGTGGATAGCGGAAACCTGGCGGGCAACCTGATAGTGCTGGCGAATGCCTGCGAGCTATGGCTGGAAGAGGACGGGGAACAGGATATTCGCGAGCCGTTGGCCGACCATATGCAACTGATTCGCGAGTCGCTGTTTCTGCACCGGGAAACGCAGGGGGAACCGGCGTTGCTCCAGCGGTTGGGTAAGATCGACGCGTTGCTGAACAGCGATCTGCCGCCTGAACGCCTGTTGACGGAATCGGCGCTGCAGGCGGATCAACTGCTGCGGCTGGCGGAGGGGCTGTTGCCGCGCGCCGAGGACGGCGCCGTCGCCGAGCCGCTTTTCTGGATTAACGCCGCCCGGCGGATGCTGGCGGCGCATAAAAACCAACAGGGCGTTTCGGCCGCGCTGAACGAGCGTTTGCAGGCGCTGGCTTCCCGCTCGCGCAAGATGGCGCTGGATATGGATTTCGCCTTTCTTATCGATCCCGAGCGTAAGCTGCTGTCGATCGGCTATTTAATGGCGGAAAATCAGCTGGACGTCAGCTGTTACGACCTGCTGGCCTCCGAGGCCAGACTGGCCAGCCTGTTCGCCATCGCCAAAGGCGATGTCGGCACCCGGCACTGGTTCCGTCTGGGGCGGGCGGCGGTGCTGACCGGCCGGGGCGCGGCGCTGATGTCCTGGTCCGGTTCGATGTTCGAATACCTGATGCCGTCGCTGGTGATGCAGGCGCCGGTGGGCAGTTTGCTGGAGCAGACGACGAGTCTTATCGTCGCCCATCAGCAGGCCTACGGCCGTAGCGCATCGGTGCCCTGGGGCATTTCCGAGTCGGCGTATAATGCTCGTGATATAGATTTCACCTATCAGTATTCCAATTTTGGCGTCCCAGGCTTGGGGTTAAAGCGCGGTCTGGCGGATAACCTGGTGGTGGCGCCCTATGCCACCGGGCTGGCGACCATGGTCGATCCGCTTGCCGCATGCCGCAACTACGAGCGGCTGGCGGAGATGGGGGCGTCCGGGCGTTACGGCTTCTATGAAGCGCTCGATTTTACCCCTTCACGCTTGCCGGAGAATAAAAAGGTGGCCATTGTTTACAGCTTTATGGCCCACCATCAGGGAATGACGCTGGTGGCCATCGCCAACGCCCTGCATGACGGCCACATGCGCCGCCGTTTCCATCGCGAGCCGATGATTCAGTCCTGCGAACTGCTGTTGCAGGAGAGTCTGCCGGCGCATGTGGCCATCGCCGAGCCTCAGCCTGACGATGTGAAAGCCAGCGGGAGCGAAAGCCGTAACGAGACCGCCGCGCTGCGACGTTTTTCCGCCGCGCCCGCGGGAGCGCCGGTCACGCATTTACTCTCCAACGGACGCTATGCCGTGATGCTGACCACCAGCGGATCCGGTTACAGCCGCTGGGGCGAGCTGGCGGTAACGCGCTGGCAGGAAGACACCACCCGCGACAGTTCGGGCAGCTTTATTCTGCTGCGCGATATGCGCAGCGGCCGCATCTGGTCCGCCGGCGAACAGGGGCAGCTCAGCGAATCGGCGGGAAATCTTCCCGTGCCGTCCGGCCTTATCAGTAGCAAAATCGGCGTTGCGGCGCATCGCTACGACGTTATTTTCGGGGAGGATCATGCCTCCTTTATCCGCCATGAACGCACGCTGACCACCACGCTGGACGTCCTGGTGTCGGGAGAAAGCGATGGCGAAGTGCGGCGGATAACCCTGACCAATAGCGGACGGCGGCGGCGTGATATCGAGTTGACCTCCTACGCGGAGGTGGTGCTGGCGACCCCCGCCGCCGATAGCGCGCACACCGCGTTTTCCCGCATGTTCGTGCAGACGGAATATCTGGAGGAAATCTCCACCCTGGTTGCCACCCGCCGACCGAGATCGCCGGATGAGCGGCCGGTGTGGGCGGCGCATTTTGTGGTGCTGGAAGGGGTTATCGGCAGCAAAATGCAGTATGAGTCGGATCGCTCCCGTTTTATCGGCCGGGGCAAGTCGGTGATGACGGCGGATGCCATTTTAGGCCATCAGGGGTTGTCCAACACCACTGGCACCGTGCTTGATCCTATCTTTTCGCTGCGCCAGCAGGTGCGTATTCCCGCCGGTAAAACCGTTCGCCTGGCGTTCTGGACGGTGGTGGCCTCTTCCCGCGATGAGCTGATTGATGTGATTGATAAACATCACGATCGCAGCGCCTACGAGCGTGATAAAACCTTTGCCTGGACCCAGGCTCAGGTTCAGTTGCGCCATCTTGGCGTGAAGTCCGAAGAAGCGGCGGATTTTCAGCGTCTGGCCGCGCCGATACTTTATGCCGACCCGCGTTTCCGGGCGCCGCCTGAATCGATAGTCAACGGCGCGGGAATGCAGTCCGGGCTGTGGCCGCTGTCCATATCGGGCGATCTGCCCATCGTGCTGTTGCGCATTGACGATATTGACGATATGGCGCAGGTTCATCAACTGCTGCGGGCGCATGAATATTGGCGCCTGAAGCTGCTGAATGTGGACCTGGTGATAGTTAACGAACGCTCCTCTTCCTATATCCAGGACCTGCAGATCGCCATTGAAACGGCGATCCGCAGCAGCCAGTCGCGGCCCAGGCTGGAGGGGGCGTCAACCCGCGGCGAGGTGTTTGCGCTGCGCGCCGATATGATGACCACCGAAGCCAGAGCCCTGCTGTTATCGGTCGCCCGGGTCTCCCTGACGGCGCGCCGGGGGCCGATCTCCCATCAGTTGGCGCTGATTCCCCATTCTCCTCTCCGCGCCCGCCCGCCGCGCACGCCGCAACCGAGCGTGCCGGACAGCGCGCCGCAGCCTGAGATGCTGGAGTTTTTCAACGGCATCGGCGGGTTCGCCCGGCAGGGACGCGAGTATGTCATGCGTCTCGACGCCGGACACGCCACCCCCGCGCCCTGGATCAATGTCATCGCTAACCCGGCATTCGGCTTTCAGGTCTCGGCGCAGGGCAGCGGTTATACCTGGGCGGAGAACAGCCGTGAAAATCAGCTGACGCCCTGGGGCAATGACGCGGTGGTCGATCCCGGCGGCGAGGCGTTGTACGTACGGGACGACGTCAGCGGCGTGCTGTGGACGCCGACGGCATGGCCGATCAACGACGGCGGTTGCTATATTGCCCGCCACGGCTTCGGCTATAGCCGTTTTACTCATCACGCCAACGGCATTGAGCTGGAGTTATTACAGTTCGTCCCGCTGGCCGATCCGCTAAAAATATCCCGCCTGCGCCTGCATAATACCTCGCCGCAAACGCGGCAACTGACCATCACCGGCTATGCCGAGTGGGTATTGGGAACCTCGCGCAGCGGCAGCGCTCCTTACCTTTTAAGCCGGGTGGATGCGCAAACCGGGGCGATGCTGGTCGGCAATCCCTGGTCCGGCGCTTTTCCCGGACGGGTCGGCTTCGCCGATTTAGGCGGCTGGCAGTCGTCGTACACCGCCGACAGAACCGAGTTTCTGGGGCGCAACGGACATATGCGCGCGCCGGCCGCGCTGCTTGAGGGCGTGCGGCTGTCGGGGAATACCGCGGCGGGATACGATCCCTGCAGCGCACTGCAGACCCACGTCGCCATCGCCCCCGGCGAGCAGTTGGAGATCGTCTGGTTTATCGGTCAGGAGGCGTCCGCGGCGCAGGCCGGCAAGCTGATCGAGAAATATCGCGAGATCGATCTGGATCAGGTGCTGGCCGAGGTCGAGGCGCACTGGACGGAGGTAACCGGCGCGGTACAGGTTAAAACGCCGGACCGGGCGATGGATATTATGCTCAACGGCTGGCTGCTCTATCAGACCCTGTCATGCCGTATTCAGGCGCGCTGCGGCTTTTATCAGGCCAGCGGGGCCTATGGCTTCCGCGATCAGTTGCAGGACGGCATGGCGCTGACCTTTTCCCGTCCGTATGAGACGCGCAGCCATCTGCTGCGCGCCGCCGGCCGGCAGTTCGCCGAGGGGGACGTGCAGCACTGGTGGCTGCCCCATTCCGGCGCCGGGGTCAGAACCCATATCTCCGACGATCGGGTCTGGCTGGCTTTCGCCACCGCGACCTACGTGCAAACCAGTCAGGATTACGCGGTGCTTGCCGAACCGATCGCCTTTCTGGAAGGGCCGCCCGTGGCGCCGGGGGAACACGACGCGTTCTTCCAGCCGATGCAGTCTGCGGAATCCGCCTCGCTGTTCGAGCACTGCGCCCGCGGCCTGGATCAGTGCCTGCTGCTGACCGGCGCCAACGGTCTGCCGCTTATCGGCGGGGGGGACTGGAACGACGGCATGAACCGCGTCGGGGAAGGCGGCAAAGGGGAGAGCGTATGGCTCGGCTGGCTGCTGATCCGCACCATCGCCATCTTCGCTCCGCTGGCGGATACGCGTGACGCGCCGCGGGCCGAGCGCTGGCGCCGGCACGCCGAGTCGGTGCGGCAGGCCATTGAACAGACGGCCTGGGACGGCGCCTGGTATCGCCGCGCCACCTTTGACGACGGCAGCTGGCTGGGCAGCCATACTAACGATGAGTGCGCCATAGATGCGATCGCTCAGTCGTGGGCGGTGCTTTCCGGCGCCGCCGATCCGCAGCGGGCGGCGACGGCGATGGCCTCGCTGGATGAGCACCTGATTCGCCGGCATGACGGTCTGGCGCTGCTGTTCACGCCGCCGTTTGATCGCACCGCGCGTGATCCCGGCTATATCAAAGGCTATCCGCCCGGACTGCGCGAAAACGGCGGGCAATACACCCATGCGGCGATGTGGTCGGTGCTGGCTTTCGCCCGGCTGGGGCAAGGCAATAAGGCCGGCGAGCTGTTTGCCCTGCTGAATCCCATTAATCATGGCTCAACTCCGGAACAGGCGGCCATCTACCGGGTCGAGCCTTACGTCATCGCCGCCGACGTCTATTCGGTGATGCCGCATGCCGGGCGCGGCGGCTGGACCTGGTACACAGGTTCGGCGGGGTGGATGCACCGCGCGGGCATCGAGGGCATTCTGGGGATCGGCCGGGAAGGCAATCAACTGCTGCTTAGCCCTTGTATACCAGATTACTGGCCTGGTTTTGAGGCGGAAATCACCCTCGGGGCGTGCCGTTATCTGATTAGCGTGGTGAATGATAATCACCGCTGCCGGGGAATTTCACAGGCAACGCTGGATGATAGGGTCATCCCGGCCGATAATGAAAAGGTGCGGGTTGAATTGGTCGCGGGGGAGCATCGCATCAGACTGGTGCTATGACGGCGCGGTGAAGGTTGTATCCCGCAAATGCTGACTACCCGTCGCGCCTGACGCTGAAAACGTCTTTGTCCCGGCAACGGAACAAAGGCGGCGGCGATCAGAACTTCACGTTTACCGACAGGATCGCGTAAAGTGAAAGAGAGGGATCTTAGCCCCTGTTTTTTGCCCGCATCGCTGATGTCGTCTTGTTAGCGGACATTAATACGTATTCGCATTGAGGAAAACATGGATAATTTTCAAAAAGATATTGATGAGAGAACCAATCTCACCTCCGCTAACAAGTTTGAACTGTTATTGTTCCGCTTAGGAAGCGCATCCCCTGAACTGCCGTCGGAGCTGTTCGGTATCAATGTGTTCAAGCTGCGCGAGATCGTTCCCATGCCCGCGCTGACCAAAGCGGCGGGGATGAAGTCGCCCATGCTGGGCATGGTGAATATTCGCGGACAGGTTATTCCGGTTATCGATCTTCCCGCCGTCGCCGGCTGCGTGCCGGAGACGGGGCTCAATATTCTGCTGGTGACGGAATATGCGCGCAGCACCCAAGCTTTCGCGGTGGAGTCGGTTGACGATATCGTCCGGCTTGACTGGACTCAGGTGCTTACCGCCGAAGCCGGCGTCAGCAGCAGCTACATCACCAGTATCGCCCGGCTGGACAGCGATAAAGAGAGTAACCGTCTGGCCCAGGTGCTGGACGTGGAACAGATTCTGCACGACATCATCCCGGTCGACCGTAATATCCATATAGACGATGAGCAAACCAGGGCGTTCAATTTCAAACCGGGAGCGGTTGCCATTGTGGCCGAGGATTCCAAGGTCGCCCGTTCGCTGCTGCAACAGGGGCTGGATATGATGGCGATCCCCGCCGCGATGCACGTTACCGGACTGGAAGCCTGGAAGAAAATCAAGGCGATGGCGCAACAGGCGCAGGCGGAAGGCCGGCCGATTTCCGACAAGATCGCCTTTGTGCTGACGGATTTGGAAATGCCGGAGATGGATGGCTTTACGCTGACGCGCAATATCAAGCACGATGATTTCCTCAGAAATATCCCGGTGATTATTCACTCGTCTCTGTCCGGCAGCGCCAACGAAGATCATGTGCGCAAGGTCGGGGCGGATGCCTACGTGGCGAAATTCGAAATCAACGAACTGGCGACGGTTATTCACGGCGTGCTTGACGGCGCCAAACCGGCTCAGGCCCAACGCGGCTAATCGCCGGTAATTTAATGGCGGCAGCGCAGCAAAAAAGCCCGCTCAGGGAAAACGAGCGGGCTTTTTTAATTTTTTCCGCCATCGCCGGGCGGTAGGGGGTAATATTTTCAGTGCAGGCTTTTTCTTATTTAAAATGTTTTTTGCAATGACGCTTTTATAGTTATTTTTCAGAAAATATTAGTTTTATTTATTATATGCAGATGCGTTTTTATCTCCGTTTTTCATCGTATATTGTCTTAACAAGCGAGAGGAAAAAATATTTCTATTTAATAGGGGATAGCGATGAAATATAAATATTTTCGGCCGATATTGGCCGCAATGGTATTAATCAACATCGGTTTTAGCGCCGTCGCCGCCGATCTTACCGTGGCATACCAAACCATCCCCGATCCCTCTCAGGTGGCTCAGGCGGACGGCGCGTATGAAAAAGCCACCGGGCTGAAAATCGACTGGCGCAAATTCGACGCCGGCGCGGAAGTGATTGCCGCGGTGGCCTCCGGCGGGGTGCAGATCGCCTATCTGGGATCCAGTCCTTATGCCGCCGCGGTCAGTCAGAAGGTGCCGGTTGAAACGCTGCTGATCGCCTCCAAACTGGGTGCCAGCGAAGCGCTGGTGGCGCGCAATGGCGCCGGTATCGCCACGCCTGCGGATTTGGTGGGTAAAAAAGTGGCGACGCCCTTTGTTTCCACCAGCCATTACAGCCTGCTGGCGGCGCTCAAGCACTGGAATATCGACGCGAAAAAAGTGCAGATCCTCAATCTTAACCCGCCGGCGATTAGCGCCGCCTGGCAACGCGGCGATATCGACGCCGCCTATACCTGGGACCCGGCGCTCGGCGTGGCGAAAGCGAGCGGCAAGGTGCTGATCTCCTCAGGCGATCTGGCGAAGCTTGGCGCGCCGACGTTTGATGTCTGGCTGGTGCGCAAAGACTTCGCCGAGAAGCATCCCGAAGCGGCGAAAGCGTTCGCCAAAGTCACCCAGGATGCCTACGCCCGCTACCGCCAGGATCCGCAGGCCTGGCTGGCGGATAAAGGCAATATCGATAAACTGGTGAAAATCACCGGCGCCAATGCGGAAGATATCCCCGGCTTGTTGCAGGGAAATACCTATCCGCTGGCGGAGGAGCAGCGGGAATCCCTGGGCGCGCCGACGGTGAAGGCTATCGGCGATACGGCGGCGTTTCTCAAGGAGCAGGGGCGCATCGATGCCGTTTTGCCTGACTACACGCCTTATGTTACCGCCAAATATGTCCCGGAATGATGTTTTGACGGCGACCCCGCGCCTGCCGCCGCACGCGGGATGATTTGCCAGCGGATACACTGATGACATTACTGAAACTTGAACAGGTTAGCGCGCAATACAGCGCTACCGAACGGCCGGTGCTGGCAGATATTTCGTTGACGCTGTCCGCCGGCCAGCTGATGGTGGCGCTGGGGCCGTCGGGCAGTGGAAAAACCACGCTGCTTAATTTGATCGCCGGGTTTATTCAGCCGGTCGCCGGGGCCATCTCGCTTGATGGCGCGGCCATCAGCGGGCCGGGGCCGGAGCGCGGGGTGGTTTTCCAGCATGACGTTCTGCTGCCCTGGCAGGACGTTCTGGGCAATGTGGCTTTCGGGCTGCAACTGGCCGGCGTGCCCAGGGCTGAACGTGAACAGAAAGCCCGCAGGCTGCTGGCGCAGGTCGGGCTGACCGGGTATGACCGCCGGGCGGTGTGGCAGCTTTCCGGCGGACAGCGGCAGCGGGTGGGGATTGCCCGGGCGCTGGCGGCCGACCCGCGCATTTTACTGCTGGACGAGCCTTTTGGTGCGCTGGATGCCTTTACGCGCGAGCAGATGCAGGAGTTGTTGCTCACCGTGTGGCAAAAAGCGGCCAAGCCGGTTTTTTTGATTACCCACGATATTGAAGAGGCGATCTTCCTCGCCACCGATCTGATCGTCATGTCGCCCCATCCCGGACGCATCGTCGAGCACCTGAAGCTGGAGTTTGGCACCCGTTACGCCGGCGGCGAGAGCGCCAGGGCGATAAAATCCGATCCGCTGTTTATTGAATCGCGGGAGTATGTGCTCTCCCGCGTGTTTGCCGACCGTGAACAGTTTGCAAACCACGAGGAGGGGAAATCATGAGCGCCCTTGATAACGCGGCGACGCGGCAAAACAACGCTGGAAAACCGCCCCTACCCGGCGCTAAAAAACCGCTGCCGCTGATGGTTATCAGCGCTTTCAGCGTGACGGCGCTGCTGCTGGCGTGGTGGCTGGTCACCCGCCTTAATCTGATTGAGCCGTTGTTTCTTCCTTCTCCCGGCGCGGTTTTGCGACGGCTGTGGCAACTGGCGACGGTGGGATATATGGACTCCACCCTGTGGCACCATTTATACGCCAGCCTGCAACGTATCGGACTGGCGTTGCTGGCGGCGCTGCTGACGGCCATCCCGCTGGGGGTCGCCATCGGCCGCAGCCGGATTGCCCGCGGGATATTTGATCCGCTTATCGAGTTTTACCGGCCCATCCCGCCGCTGGCCTATTTGCCGCTGATTGTGATCTGGTTCGGCATCGGCGAGTTTTCCAAAGTGCTGTTGATCTACCTGGCTATTCTGGCGCCGGTGGTTATCGCCACCGCCGGCGGCGTGCGCAGCGCGGATCCCGCCAGAGTCAGCGCCGCCCAGACGCTGGGCGCGACGCCGTGGCAGCTGATTCGCTATGTGATTTTTCCCGGCGCGCTGCCGGATATTCTGATCGGGATCCGCATCGGGCTGGGCGTCGGCTGGTCAACCCTGGTGGCGGCGGAGCTGGTGGCCGCCACGCAGGGACTGGGGTTTATGGTGCAGGCGGCCTCACAGTTTCTGGTCACCGATGTGGTGATCCTGGGGATTTTCGTTATTGCCATCGTTGCGGTGGTGATGGAGATCGGGCTGCGTTATCTGCAACGCAAACTGGCTCCCTGGCACGGTCAGACAGCCTGACGCCGTAGTCGGCGAGGGCGATTTTCAGCGCGTTATCCACAATAAGGTTGCTTATATTTTCCGGCCGTTTGCTCATCGTTGGCTACCTGACTTGTTATGAGGCAGAAGCGTACCCGGCGCGGTCAATGCCAGCTGTTCCCCCAGCTTGAGACGCTGAATTTTCCCGGACGCGCCGCGCGGCAGATTGTCGACCACATGGAAAGCGTGCGGGGTTTTGTATTTCCCCAGTTTCCGGCGGCACCATTCGCGCAGCGCCGCTTCATCCAGCGGATAACCGGCCTTCAGGACGATGGCGGCGGCGATTTCCTGTCCGTAGTGGGCGTCGGGAATGGCGAACGCGGCGGCTTCCATCACCGCCGGGTGCCTGGCCAGCACATCGTCGATTTCCCGCGGCGCGATATTTTCGCCGCCTTTGATAATCAGCTCCTTCAGCCTGCCGGTAATAAAATAGAAGCCGTTATCATCGCGGTAGCCTAAATCACCGGTACGCAGCCAGCCGTCCCGGATGGCCGCGGCGGTCTGCGCGGCATCCTGGTAGTAGCCGTTCATCACGCTGGCGCCGCGCAGCATGATTTCTCCCACGCGGTTATCCGCCAATCGCTCTCCCTGCGCATCGACCACCGCCGCCTGAACGCCGCAGGGCAGCCCGACGCTGCCGTATACCCGCTCGTCGTGGGGGTTGCAGAAAACCAGCGCAGCGGACTCCGTCATCCCCATGCCCTCAATCACCGGGATGCCGAAACGCCGTTCAAACTGCTGATGGTGGGTTTGCGGCAGCGGCGCGGACGCCGAGCGGGCGAATTTCACCTGCGGATAGCGATGCGCGCCGCCGGGGGCGTTCAATAAAAAGGCGATCATGGTGGGCACCAGGTTCAGCCAGGTGCAGCGATGTTTGCTGACGGTTTGCCACCAGGCGGAGACGGAAAAGCGCCCCATGGCGACCAGGCTGCCCCCTGAAAACAACGGAACCAGGGTGCCGATAACCCAGCCGTTAATATGATAAACCGGCAGGGCGCTCAGCAGCCGATCCTCGGGGCCAAGCCGATGCCAGCGGCTGATTTCCCGCGCGGCGGCGAACAGATTGGCATGGCTGAGCAGCACCCCTTTGGGCCTGCCGGTGGTGCCGGAGGTGTACATCAATAACGCCGGATGCGCCGGCGCCGCCCGGTAAAGCGCCGCCGGGGGCGCAGATAACGCCTGCGGCGCGGCGGGCCACCGCTCCTCGGTGACGATGGCGGGGCCGGGTGAGGGAAGCCGCCGCGCGATGTCCCGCAAACGGGGCGCGAACTGCCGGGCGGTAAAAATAATGCGCGCGTCGCTGTGGGGGATAATCCACTCCAGCGTCTCATCGGTCGCCAGCAGATTAAGCGGCACCACCACATATCCCGCCAGCATCAGAGAGAGCGCCAGCCTGACGGTATCAAAACCGCCGCTCAGCAGAAAGGCGATTTTATCCCCCGGCCGGCAGCCTTGCGCCTGCAACCACTGCGCCGTGGTGACTGCGCTGTGTAATAGCTGGGCGAAACTCAGGGTATCGGTCGATTCCGCGGCCAGAATAAAGCGTGCGTCCGGGCGCTCGGCGGCCTGGCGCAGTAAGCTATCCTGTAACGTCGCCAATGGCGCGCTCATCGGTAGCGCCTCTGCAAATAATCGCCCAGCACGTCCTCCAGCGTCGGAACCTGTTCCGCTATCGGCGAGACGATGCTGACCCGATTAAAAAAATGACGATAGTTGAGATTATCCGAGAAATGATTTTTGCCCCAGGTGCCGCAGCCCAGCGTCAGGGTAAAGGGCAGGCCGTTATTGAAGTTGCCGCCGGTGGCGAAACAGTGCCCCTGATTGACGATCACCCGGCTGGCCGGCAGCGAAAGCCCGGCCTGCAACGCCTCGCGCTCGTCACGGGTATGCAGGCCCACGGAGTGGCCGGCGCCCTGCCAGCGGTAGATCTCTTTTACCGTCTCACAGGCATGGTGAAAATCGTCAACCTGGTACAGGGTTAATACCGGGGCAAGCTTTTCGCCGGAAAAGGGGAACTGCGGGCCGATTCCCTGCTCCTCCACCAGCAGAAAACGCGCTTGACGGCATTCCGCACGCGCCAGTCCGGCGATTTCCGCCAGCCGTCCTGCCGGGCGGGCAATGCTATCGCGGGCCAGTTTCCCCGCCGACCACAGCGCCTGCCGGAGCTGCTGCTTTTCCGCCGCGCTTAACAGCACGCCGCCTTGCCTGATCAGCGCCGCCACGGTTTGCCGATAAACCGCCGCCGGAACGATCAGGCTATTTTCCGACGAACAGCTGGTGGCGTTGTCGAAGGTTTTGGAGGCCGCGATATGGGCGGCGGCGCTCTCGATATCGGCGCTTTCGCTAATGATGCTGGCGACGTTGCCGGAGCCGACGCCAAAGGCCGGCGTGCCGCTTTGCGCCGCCGCGGCGATATTTTTCCGTGAACCGGTGGCGACCACCAGATCGGCCTGTTGCAGCAACTCCTCCGTTTGGCGGCGATTGACCGGCATCGGCAGCATCTGCACCAGATCGCGCGGCGCCTGAACAAAATCCAGCTCGTGGTGGATATACTCCAGCATGCGGGCGCACACCTTAGCCGCCGCGGGGGAGGGGGCGATAATAATGGCGTTGCGGCATTTGACGGCGTTGATGATGTTGTTGATAACCGTGGCGACCGGGTTGGTGGAGGGGGTAATCGCCGCCACGACCCCCACCGGCCGGGCGATCTCGATAATCCCTTTTTCCGCTATCTCATTGATGACCCCGACGCTGCGCTTTCCCTGAAGATCGCGCAGCAGGCCGATGGTTTTACGGGAATTCTTCGCCACTTTATCGTTGATATCGCCCAGGCCGGTATCCGCAACGGCCTGGGTCGCCAGCGCCTGGTTATGTTCGGGATGGATAATGGCCCACGCCAGCGCGTCCACCACCCGATCGATTTGCCGTTGCTGGTAATGATCGATCTGTTGCTGGGCGTCGCGCGCGCGTTTTACCAGCTGGTTTACCGCCGCGTCGCTCTCCGTGGGGGTTGTCTGACATCGAGAGCGGTCGGCGGTCATTTACTGAGACCCGAGGTAGGATGCCAGATGGCGACGTCCTGCGCATCGATGCGTTTGGGCAGCAGTCCCTCCTTGAAAAAGGCGTCGGCGATATGCTGCTGTTCGCTCAGGCCGTCGTGCGTCACCGGTTTTACCTGATACGTGCGGTTGGCGTTGGCCAGTTTGACCGTATCAACGTCCAGATTTCCCCATAGCGGCCCCAAGAGCGCGGCGGCCTGGTCGGGATTGGCTTTCACCCACTGGCCGGTTTTTTCCAGTTGCTGATAAATGATATTAAGAATTTCCGGATGCCGGCCGGCGTAATCCGTGGAGGCAAGATAATAGCGCTGATAGCTGGCCAGTCCTTTGCCATCGGCCAGAACCCGCGCCCGTTGCTGAACGATGGCGCTGGAGACAAAGGGTTCCCAGGTTACCCAGGCGTCGATATTGCCGCTTTCCAGCGCCGCCCGGCCGTCCGCCGGCGTCAGGTAGGCCGGCGTAATGTCTTTAAAAGAGAGATTGGCCTTGGCCAGGGCGGCAATCAACAGGTAATGGCTGCCCGCCGCTTTGGTGACGGCGATGCGTTTGCCCTTTAACTCCGCCAGGTTTTTTAGCGGGGAATGCTCCGGCACCAGAATCGCCTGAGCCGCGGGAGAAGGGGTTTCCAGCGCAAAATAGGTCAGCCTGGCGCCGGCCGCCTGGGAAAATACCGGCACGGTGTCCGCCACATCGGCGGAAATATCCACATTGCCCAGATTAAGCGCTTCCAGCAACGGCAGCCCGCTGGAGAACTCATGCCAGGTAACTTTCACCCCCTGCTGATTTAAGGTTTTTTCCAGCTCGCCTTGCAGTTTGAGGATGGTCAACAGGGTGGACGATTTTTGGTAGCCGAGACGCAGGGTTGATTCCGCCTGAGCCGGCGGGAGCGTAAAGAGCAATAATAGCAACAGAATCAGTGCGGTCAGGCGGAGATTAACCCAATATAATCGCGACATAAAAAGATACCCCATCAAGTGAGCGGAAATAAGAAAAACAAGGGGTATGCTTTAGAAAATTCTCTATACTGTCAAAGATGATATTTATCTTTTTATTGCTGATTTTTCACCTAGGTGAATATCTTAATATCATTTTGTGCATAGCAAAGATGATATTGTCGATAGAGTAAAATAAATGAAAAACAATAGATTGAGTTTCGGAATTATTGCTGCGCGATGGTTGCGTATTGATTTATCGACGATATTACTCTTTCTTAATTTTCAAGCCGATACGTAAATGGCAAACCTCTGCGCACCGCGATTAGATGTTAGACAAATAATTTCTATCCTTATTAGTAACGGGTATTTCAGACTACCGTTTGATAAATATTAGGATGCATTACGGTTTCCTATTTTATGGTGCATTAAATCGACGATGAACGTATGGATTAAATCGACGGCGACACGCCTGACCCCCTGGCTGATTCCGCTACTGTTGATCGCCGTCTGGCAAGGGGCGGTGACGGCCGGCTGGTTGTCCACCCGCATTTTGCCGGCGCCGGGCGCGGTGCTTAAAGCTGGCTGGACGCTGGCCTACAGCGGCGAGCTATGGCAACACCTGGCGATCAGCAGCTGGCGGGCGGCGGTGGGGTTCGGCATCGGCGGCGGCATCGGGTTATTGCTGGGATTGATTACCGGACTGTCGCGCTTCGGCGCCTTACTGATCGACAGTACGGTGCAGATGGTGCGTAATGTCCCCCATCTGGCGCTGATCCCGCTGGTTATTCTCTGGTTCGGCATTGATGAATCCGCCAAGATTTTCCTGGTGGCGCTGGGCACCTTCTTCCCTATCTATCTGAACACCTATCACGGAGTGCGGCATGTGGATGCCGGACTGGTGGAGATGGCGCGTAATTACGGGCTCTCCGGTTTCTCGCTGTTTCGTCAGGTGATCCTTCCCGGCGCGCTGCCGTCCATTCTGGTCGGCGTGCGCTTTGCGCTGGGATTGATGTGGCTGACGCTGATTGTGGCGGAAACCATTTCCGCCAGCTCCGGGATCGGCTATCTGGCGATGAATGCCCGCGAGTTTCTGCAAACCGACGTGGTGGTGATGGCGATTATTCTGTACGCCGTGCTCGGCAAACTGGCTGACGTCGCCGCCCGCCTGCTGGAACGCAGCTGGCTGCGCTGGCATCCCTCGTATCAATCTGTCGGAGGTGCGGCATGAGCGCTCGTATTTACGCCGTTAATCAGGGCATTCCGCTGGTTACGCAGCGGCTCGATAAACAGTTTAATCAGCGATCCGTATTGCATAACCTGGACCTGCAGATCCCCGCCGGACAGTTTATTGCGGTGGTCGGGCGCAGCGGCTGCGGCAAGAGCACGCTGCTGCGGCTGCTGGCCGGGCTGGAGAAACCCAGTTCGGGGCGGCTGCTGTCGGGCAATCAGCCGCTGCATCAATTGCAGCAGGATATCCGTCTGATGTTTCAGGATGCCAGACTGCTGCCGTGGAAAACGGTGATTGAAAATATCGGCCTCGGCCTGAAGGGCGACTGGAAGCCCAAGGCGCGGGAAGCGCTGGAGGCGGTGGGGCTGTCCGGTCGGGAAAACGACTGGCCGGCGGCGCTCTCCGGCGGCCAGAAACAGCGCGTGGCGCTGGCCAGGGCGCTGATTCATCGCCCGCGTCTGCTGTTGCTGGATGAACCGCTGGGCGCGCTGGATGCGCTGACGCGCATTGAAATGCAGCAGTTGATTGAAAGCCTGTGGCTGGAACAGGGGTTTACCGTGTTGCTGGTGACCCATGACGTCAGCGAAGCGGTCGGCATCGCCGATCGGGTGATCCTTATCGAACAGGGAAATATCGGCCTGGATTTGCAGATCGATCTGCCTAGGCCCCGTCAGCGCGGGCAGGCCCGCCTGGCGGCGCTGGAGCAGGAAATTCTGGAACATATCTTTAATCGCCATGACGAGAAGCGCGCCGGGGACGAAGCGGATAGCGGCCTCAAGTACCACGAGGGGCGGCAATGAGTGAGGAAACGCTGATATTAAGCCCGCAGGAGGCGCGTCTTTTACACTCCCAGGATACGCCCCCGCGGGACGACGCGGGCGGTTCGCGGCGAACCGAGCGCATATTGGCCGACATCCTGCAGGGAAAACCCGCCATCGACGTTGAGCGTGCCCGCTATTTCACCGAGTCGATGCGCGCCACCGAAGGGCAATTGCTGATTCTGCGCTGGGCGAAGGCGATGTATCACATCGCGCAGAACATCACCGTGTATATCGACGATGAACAGCTGATCGTCGGCCGCGCCGGTAAACCGGGGCGCTATGGCATTCTCTATCCCGAACTGGACGGGGATTTTCTCGACGCCGCCATCAGCCAGCTTCCCGCGCGGCGGGAATCGCCGTTTATCATCGATAAGCAGGATAGCGCGGTGATCCGCGAGGAGATCACCCCCTACTGGCAGGGTAAAACCTACCATGAGCATTTATCCCAGGCGCTGCCGGAAGAGACGCTGCGCCTGACTTACGACCCCGCCGATCGCCAGACTTCGCGCTTTATCGTCAATGAAACCTCCTCTTTTCGCTCCTCCATTCAATGGGTGCATGATTATGAAAAGGTATTGAAGCGCGGTTTCAAAGGCATCCGGCAGGACGCCGAGCAGCGCCTGGCGCAGCTGGACCCGTTTAATCCGGTCGATAACGTGGAGAAGGCGCCGTTCCTACAGGCGATTATTATCGCCGCCGACGCCGTCGTGCTGTGGGCGCAGCGTCATGCGCGGCTTGCCGCAACGCTGGCGCAAAAAGAGAATAACCCCCGGCGGCGGCAGGAGCTGCTGGAGATCGCCGAACGCTGTGAATGGGTGCCGGAGCATCCGGCGCGCGACTTCCGCGATGCGCTGCAGGCGCAGTGGTTTACCCAGCTTTTTTCCCGTCTGGAGCAGAAAACCGGCACCATTATTTCCAACGGTCGTATGGACCAGTATCTTTTCCCTTATTATCAGCGCGACGTTGAGCAGGGGATATTGAATGACGAACAGGCGCTGGAATGGCTCTCCTGCATGTGGGTCGCCATGGCGCAGTTTGTGGATTTATATATTTCGCCCACCGGCGGCGCCTTTAACGAAGGCTATGCCCACTGGGAGGCGGTGACCATCGGCGGGCAGACGCCGCAGGGCATGGATGCCACCAACCCCTTGTCGCACCTGTTTTTACGCTCCAAACGCGAATTCCCGCTGCATTATCCGGATCTGGCCGCCCGTATTCACAACCGCACGCCGGCGCGTTTCCTGCACGATATTGCGCAGACGATTAAAGAAGGCACCGGCTTTCCTAAATTGATCAATGACGAAGAGGTGGTCCCCTTATTGCTCTCCAAAGGGGCCGGGTTCGAGCAGGCCTATGACTATGCGGTTTCCGGCTGCGCCGAATGCCGGATGCCGAACCTTGATACCTATACCAGCCCCTGCGCCTATATCAATTTCCCGGCGGCGCTGGAAATGACGCTGTATAACGGACGGATGCAGCGCTACGGCGGCGAACTGCTGGGGCTGGAAACCGGCGATCCGCTGGATTTCCCCACCTGGGAGGCGTTCTGGCAGGCCTATCTCCGCCAGCATATCAATTTTCTGCGTCACGCCTTTATTCAGCAAAAGATCATCATCGATTTGCGCGCCAGGCATTTTGCCTGGCCGCTGGGAACGGCGCTGCATGATTTAGCCATGGACGCCTGCAAAGATATTCATCAGCCGGTGATTGAGGGCGGGATTGATTTAGGCTACTTCGAATTTATGGGCTACGGCACGGTAATTGATTCGCTGGCGGCGATTAAAAAGCTGGTCTACGAAGAGCGGCGCATCTCCATGCGGCAATTGCTGGCGGCGCTGGAAAACAATTTCGAACATCATCAGGTGCTGCGCGCCCTGCTGATGAACGCGCCCAAATACGGCAACAACGATCCCTACGCCGACGATATCGGCAAGGCGCTGGATAAGGTCTGCCTGGAATTCACCCGGCAGTATTCGCAAACCCTGGGGGTGCATCTCGATCTGCGGCTGGTGCCGTTCACCTCCCACGTGCCGTTCGGCAAGGTGGTGCATGCCACGCCAAACGGCCGTAAAGCCTGGATGCCGCTGTCGGACGGCTCCTCGGCGTCTCAGGGATGCGACGCCAAAGGGCCGACGGCGGTGCTGCTGTCGAATTATCAGACTAAAAACTATCAGTTCCGCGAGCGGGCGGCGCGCCTGCTGAATATCAAATTCACTCCGTCCGTCGTCGCCGGGGAGACGGGCACGCGGAAACTGTGCGATTTGATCCGCGCCTGGTGCGACCTGAAATTGTGGCACGTGCAATTTAACGTGATCAACCGCGAAACCCTGCTGGCGGCCAAGGCCGATCCGGAACGCTATCGGGGGCTGATTGTGCGCATTGCCGGCTACAGCGCCTATTTCACCGATTTGTCGCCGGATTTACAGGACGATCTGATCGCCCGCACCGGTCATGAAATGTTCTAGGCGCATGCCGTCGCGGCTGCATTATCCGCCGCCCGATTACGGTAAATAAACTATGCCGCTTCCTGCTGAACAGCCCACCGGCTGGGTGTTTAATACCCAGCGCTACTCCCTGCATGACGGCGCGGGCATCCGCACCCTGGTGTTTCTCAAGGGCTGCCCGCTGCGCTGCGCATGGTGCAGTAATCCCGAATCCCAGCACGGCAGGCCGGAAATCGCCGTTGACGGGCGCAAGTGTCTGGGGCGCACGGCCTGCGGCCTGTGCGAGCATCAATGCCCGGCGGCGGCGCTGGCTTACACGCCCGTGGGGGAGGTGCGGATCGATCGCCGCCGCTGCTCGAACTGTCTGCAATGCGTCGCTCCTTGCCCGACGCGGGCTTTGCACCACTTCGGCGAGCGGATGACGGTACGCCAGGTGCTGGATATCGTCGAGTCCGACGCGATTTTTTATCTGCGCTCCGGAGGCGGCTTAACGCTGAGCGGCGGCGAACCGCTGATGCAGGGGAACTTTTCGCTGGCGCTGTTGCGGGAAGCGAAGAAACATCATATCAATACGCTGCTGGAGACCTGCGGGGAAGGGAACTGGTCGGTATTGCGCGCGCTGGCCGCTTACACCGACGCCGTCTACTTTGACGTGAAAAGCCTGAACGACCAACGGCACCGCCGCTTTACGCGGCGCGGCAACCGGCGCATCCTGCACAATCTGCTGCGGCTGCGCCGGGAATTTCCCGACCTGCCCATTCATGTCCGCACCCCGCTGATTGCGGGATTTAACGCTACGCGGGAGGATATCGACCAAATCGTCGATGTTGTGCTGTCGCTGCCGCGCGTCAGCTATGAAATCCTGCCTTATCACCGTTTAGGCAGCGACAAGTACCGCCTGCTGGGCCGGGACTATTTTCCCGACGAGCAACGGCTTGAGAATAACGGCGCCGCCGATATTATCCGGCATGCCGCCATGCGCTGCGGCGCGCGCTATGGCGTGCCGGCCGGGTGAGCGGGGCCGATTTGCGCCGGGAGGCTGCGCGGCCTTTAAAGAGTGCGCGCTGGAGCGGCCAACAGTTTTGTGGCGGTATCTTCATCGGTGACCAGGCCGGTTATCCAGCCGCCGCGCAGCACCGCCTGAATGGCGCGGAACTTCTCCTCCCCGCCGGCAAAGGCAATAACCGGTTTTTCGGGGTATTGCCTGATGGTGACGCTGGTCAGGCGGTCGTCCATCGCGCTCGGCACCCGCTGGCCGTCGGCGCCGATAAAGTGTCCCACGATCTCCGCCGTCACCCCCGCCGCGGTCAGGCTCTCCACTTCTTCGGTGGTGATAAAACCGTCGTAATGCAGCGGACAGTGATAGTTCATCTGGCCGATGCCGATAAAGGTGACGTCCGCCTGCGCCGCTTTCTCGGTGACCATGCGATAGATGCGGTGATTACACCACAGCTCTTTATCCGTCAGATTGTCGGCGAATAACGGCGCCGGCAAAATAAAGTATTTGCCCTGGGTTTTCTCCGCCATCCACAGCGGGACGTCGTAACGGGTACAGGAACCGTCCGCGGCGATGGCGCCGATAAGCGATACGCAGCTGTGCTGGGGGCGATCGATTTGCGGCAGCTCGTTGATGGTGGAGCGCAGCGCCCGTCCCGAACCCACGGCGATGACCTGCGGGGATTCCCGGTGGATAAACTGCGCCATCAGCTCGGCGCCGGCCACGGCGATCATCTTATTAAGGCTGGCGCTGTCCATACCGGCGGAGGGCACCACCAGGCTGGTCGACAGGCGAAAATGATGGGCCAACTGCTGGGACAATGCCGTGCAGTCGGCGACCGGATGCGTGATATTCACCCTGACCAGGCCGTGCTCGGAGGCCAGCGCCACCAGCCGCTGGGCCGCCTGGCGGGAAACCCCCAATAGCTCGGCGATCTCATGCTGGGTTTTGCCCGCCACGTAATACATCCAGGCGGCCCGCGCGGCGTGATCCAATTTCCTATCGGTTTTACTCATTGATGGTACTCACTTTTAGCAGTGTCAAAACTATAACCCGCCGGCGACAGGCGGGTAAATCGCTCATTTGCGATATGTGAGCTAAAGCTCATTCATTGGGCTATTATTCAACTATGCTCTTTTCCCAGGCAATTACTCATTTTGTGAGCTTATGCTCATCATCCTGTTGCGAGGTAATAGATATTATGACCACCTTAGAGCACTTTACCTGGATGCATATCGGCGCCGGTTCATTTCACCGCGCGCATCAGGCCTGGTATCTGCACCGCCTGTTGCTGCAGGGCGACCTACGCTGGTCGATAGCGCTGGGCAATATTCGTGACGACGCCAATCCGCTGCTGGAGACCCTGGCGCAACAAAATGGAGAATACGTCCTGGAAACCGTAACGCCGGCCGGGGAGCGCAGCTATGAAAAAATCACCTCTCTGCGCGCCATTATCCCCTGGGACCCGCAGCTGTCGGCGCTGGTTGAGCAGGGCGCCGACGCCGCAACGCGCGTTATCTCCTTTACCGTGACCGAGGGCGGCTATTACCTCGACACCCATTTCAGGCTGGATCAATCAAACGCCGATATCCAGGCCGATCTGCAGGGCGGCGTGCGCACCATTTACGGCGCCGTCGCGCATATTCTCCGTACCCGCCGGGCGCGGAACAGCGGCGGGGTCACGCTGCTGAGCTGCGACAATGTGCGCCACAACGGCGAACGTTTCCACGACGGGCTGAGCGAATTTCTGACCCTGCAGGGCGAGGGCGATTTACTGGCCTGGGTGAACGGCCATACCACCACGCCGAACACCATGGTCGACCGCATTACGCCGCGTCCGGCCGCCGATATCGCCGCCCGCGTCAAAGAAAAGCTGGGGGTGGACGACCGGGCGCCGGTGATGGGGGAATCCTTTATCCAGTGGGTGGTGGAGGATAACTTTATCGCCGGGCGCCCGGCGCTGGAAAACGTCGCCGTCGAGATGGTGGATTCGGTGGCGCCCTATGAAGAGGCGAAAATCCGCATCCTCAACGCCAGCCACAGCTGCATCGCCTGGGCCGGCACGCTGATCGGCCAGTCCTATATCCATGAAAGCACCGGCACCGACGCTATCCGCCGGATGGCCTATGACTACGTGACCGAGGATGTGATCCCGTCGCTGGCCCCCAGTCCGCTGGATCTCGGCCAATACCGCGACGTGGTGCTGGAAAGATTCGGCAACCCCTATATCCGCGACACCAACCAGCGGGTGGCGGCCGACGGGTTTTCCAAAATTCCAGGATTTATCACCCCGACGCTGATCGAGTGCTACGCCCGCGGCCAACAGCCCAGGGCCAGCGCGGCGCTGCCGGCGCTGTTTTTTATCTTTATGCGCCGCTGGCATGAGGGAACGCTGCCGTACGCCTATCAGGACGGCATTCTGGATGAGGCGGCGACCCACGCCATGTTCGCTTCGGCCGATCCCCTCGCCGGCTACGCGCGCGATGAGAAGCTGTTCGGGCCGCTGGCCGCCAAAGAGGAGTTCGAACAGTTGCTGCGCGAGACCGTTGCCCGGCTTGATGCCTGGGCGCGGGCCAATGCGCCGCTGGCCGTCAGCCATTAATTTCACCCTACCTTAACCCAGAGGGAGCGATTATGTATCTCGGTCTTGATTTAGGCACCTCGGAGATAAAAATCGTCATTATCGACGACGCGGGGACGCTGGTCGCCGGCGAAGGCGAAGCGCTGACCGTACAGCGGCCGCACCCGCAGTGGTCGGAACAGGACCCGGCCCAGTGGTGGGCGGCCGCCAACCGGGCCATCGGCCGGTTACGCGCCCGCCATGGGGATATCTGGCCGGGCATTCGCAGCATCGGCCTGTCCGGGCAGATGCACGGAGCGGTGCTGCTGGATGCAGCCGATCGGGTTCTCCGACCGGCCATCCTGTGGAATGACACCCGCTGCGCCGCGGAGTGCGACGAACTGACCGCGCGGGCGCCGGAACTGCATCGCATCGCCGGTAATCTGGCGATGCCCGGTTTTACCGCCCCCAAGCTGCTGTGGGTGGCTAAACACGAACCGCAACTATTCGCTCGCATCAACACCGTGCTGTTGCCGAAGGATTATCTGCGCCTGATGATGAGCGGCGAGAAAGTCTCCGACATGTCCGATGCGGCGGGAACCCTGTGGCTGGACGTCGCCCAACGGGACTGGTCGGACGCGCTGCTGCAAGCCTGCGGTCTGACGCGTGACCATATGCCCGCGCTGGTGGAGGGCTCCGCGCCTTCCGCCCGCCTGAAGGCGGATGTGGCCCGCGAGTGGGGGCTGGCGGAAACGGTCATCGTCGCCGGCGGCGGCGGGGATAACGCCGCCAGCGCCGTGGGGATTGGGGCGGTGAACAGCGGCGACGCGTTTATCTCCCTGGGCACCTCCGGGGTGATTTTTGTGGTCAACGAAAGTTTTCGCCCCAATCCGCAGTCGGCGGTGCATGCGTTCTGCCATGCCCTGCCGCAGCGCTGGCACCAGATGAGCGTCATGCTTACCGCGGCCAGCGCCCTGCGCTGGCTGTGCCGCATTTTGCGTACCGATGAACCCACCCTGCTGGCGGAAGTGGCCGAGCTGAGCAAGGACGAGCAACTGCGGGCGCCGATCTTCCTGCCCTATCTTTCCGGCGAACGTACTCCCCATAACGACCCTATCGCCAGCGGCTCCTTCCACGGCATGACGCACTCCACCGAGCGCGCCGCGCTGGCCTATGCGGTGCTGGAGGGCGTCGCCTTCGGCCTGGTCGACGGTCTGGAGGTGATGAAGCAGGCCGGCAGCCGCATCGAACAGTTTTCGCTGATCGGCGGCGGCGCGCGCAGTCCCTGGTGGGCGCAGCTGATTGCCGACGTGATGGATATCCCGGTGGTGACGCACCGGGACGGCGCGGCCGGCGGCGCATTGGGCGCCGCGCGCCTCGGCTGGCTGGCGGCTGGCGGCGATGAGGCGCAGGTGTGCGCCAAACCGGCGATCGATAGCCGTTTTACCGCCGGCGGCGAGCGGGCCGAACGGCTGCGCGGCCGTTTAGCCCGTTACCGGCTGTTTTACCGTCAGCAGGTGGAGGCCAGGACAAGGGTTCAATAGCCCCTGGGGCTTCCCGACCGGCGGCAAATACCATAAGAAGTAGACGGCTTCGCCCTACCTGACGTCTACCCCATCGCAAAAAGAGAAGGAAAGAGACAGATGAAAAAAGTATTAGCGGGTCTTCTTCTGGCCGCAGCAGCAGTTACGGTTTCCGCCCACGCCGAAGATAAAATCAAAGTGGGTTTTGCCAACCGCACCCTTAACGGCGCCTTTTTCAACGGGCTGACCGAATATATGAAGATCCATGCCAAAGAGCGCGGCTACGATCTGATTACCACCGATGCGCGCGGGGATCTGACCAAGCAGATTTCGGACGTTGAAGATATGATCTCCCAGGGGATTAATTATCTGGTGTTGAATCCGCAGGATCCCGAAGCGGGCCTGCGCATTACCCAAATCGCCAAACGCGCGGGCATTCCCACCGTTATTCTCGATAGCGATATTTCCCTGGATGCGCCGGTGATTACCCGCGTCCAGGCCAACAACGCCAGAAACAATATCGCCATCGGCGAATATGCGGTGGAGCAATTCGGCAACAAGCCGATGAACTGCGTGCTGATCAGCGGCAACCAGGGGAATCTGGTGGGCGAAGCCCGGCGCTCCAACTTTATCCGCGGGGTGATGGAAGCCCAGTTGCGCAAATATAACCAGACCAACCTGACCATCGTCAGCCAGGGCTGGGGCAACTGGGATCAGCAGGGCGGTCTGAAAGCGATGGAGGATATCGTCGTCGCCCACGGCAGCAAGATTAACTGCGTCTACAGCGAAATGGATGATATGGCGCTGGGGGCGATACTGTCGTTAAAAGGGGCCAATAAGCTGCAGGAGGTAAAAGTCTTCGCCCATGACGGCTATAAAAGAGGGCTGGAAGCCGTGGAGCGCGGCGACCTGCAGGCGACGGCCGCCAACAACCCCAACACCCTGACGGCCACCGTGCTGGATATCATCGCTAAATACCAGGCGGGCAATAAGGAGTTCCCGGATTACGTCTATACCCCCACCGTACTGATCACCAAAGATAACGTAAAGAAAGTCTACGATCCTGAATCGCTTTTCTAAGTCGCTTCCCCCTGGCGAACCAGGGGGGCTGAAAATGAGGTATTTTCATGGACCAGTATGCGGTGGTTATCGAGCAGGTTAAAAAAAGTTTTGGCGGCGTCCATGCGCTGAAAAACATCGATTTGCAAGTGAAGAGGGGCAGTATCCACGCCATTGTGGGAGAAAACGGCGCCGGTAAATCCACCCTGATGAAGATTCTGTCCGGCATCTATATCAAGGACGGCGGAACCATCCACATCAATGGCAAAGAGGTCCACTTCACGTCGCCGAAGCAGAGCCGGGAAAATCATATCGGCATTATTTACCAGGAGCTGGCGCTGGCCCCGGACCTCACCGTGGCGGAGAATATTTTCCTCGGCGATCTCGGCTTCGGCGGCCGGTTGGTCAACTGGAAAAAAATGAACCAGAAGGCCGCCCGGGTATTATCCAATCTGGGCTTTCATATCCCCCCCACGGCACGGCTCGGTTCCCTGAGCGTCGCCTACCAGCAAATGGTGGAAATCGCCAAGTCGCTGGCCAGGGACGTGAAGATCTTGATCCTGGACGAACCCTCGGCGGTATTGTCGCACCGCGAGATCGATATCCTGTTCGGCCAGCTAAAACTGCTGAAAGGCCAGGGGGTGACCATTCTGTATATCTCCCACCGTCTGGAGGAGATATTCGCCATCGCCGACGCGATTACGGTGATCAAGGATGGCGAAACGGTGACCGACCTGGACCCCGCCACCTGCACCGAAGATGACATTATTTCCAGCATGGTGGGGCGTAAATTCGAAAATCTTTATCCGCCGAAAAACGTTCCCCGGCAAGAAACCGTGCTTGAGGTCTACGGCATGTCCACCAAGTCGCTGCTGAAAGATATCAATCTCAGCGCCAGAAAAGGCGAAATCGTCGGCCTGGCGGGGCTGGTGGGCTCCGGGCGCACGGAAATTTCCCGCTGTCTGTTCGGCCTGGACCGTATGACCGCCGGACGGATTGTGAAAAACGGCAGGGAGATCGCCGTGCGCCATCCCGCCGACGCCATGCGCCAGGGCATCGGTCTGGTGCCGGAGAGCCGCAAAGAGCAGGGCGCCATTCTATCCCGGCCCATCCGGGAGAATATGACGTTATCGAATTTAAAACGCGTTTGTTATCGCTTCGGCATTTTAAATTACCGCCGCGAGCGGGCGCTCAGCGAACAGTCGCGTCAGCGGCTGTCGATTAAATTGGGTTCGGTGGAAGATCCTATTTCCAGCCTCAGCGGCGGGAACCAGCAAAAAGTGGTGATCGCCAAATGGCTGGCCACCGAATGCGATCTGCTGATCCTTGACGAACCTACCCGCGGCGTGGATGTCGGCGCCAAGGTGGAAATTTATAACGTGATTCATGAATTAGCCGAAAAGGGCTACGCCATTATTGTGATTTCTTCGGAGATGATCGAGGTCATCTCCCTGGCTCATCGGGTGTACGTGATGAGCGAAGGAACCATCACCGCCGAACTGCACGGCGACCAGATCACCGAAGAGAACATTATGCGCTTCGCCATACCCAAACGTGCTTTAGCGTAGCTGAGGAAAGATTATGGAAACGGTAAAAGTCCCGACCAAAAACACCGATTTCGCATTGCGAAGCAAGACGCTGCATTTTTTTGCCAACAACTCGACGCTGCTGGTGTTTTTCGTCATGTTGATCGTGGCCAATTTTTTATCCGACCGTTTTTACACGCCGGAGAATATTACCAATGTCTTAAGGCAGAGCGTGCCGCTCGGGCTGGCGGCCATCGGCATGCTGTTCGTGATCCTGACCGGCGGCATCGACCTCTCCGTGGGGTCGATTATGGCGCTGGTCTCGGTGGCGGTGGCGCTGCTGATCCCGGAAATCGGGGTGATGCCGGCGATAATCGCCGGCGCCGGCATCGCCACGCTGGTGGGGGCCGCCGCCGGGAGTCTGGTGACCTTTTTCAATATCGCCCCGTTTATCGCCACGCTGGCCATGATGACCATCGCCCGCGGCGTGGCGCTGATCGCCGCCAAGGGGCAGCCGGTTTTTATTGACGATGTGTCCTATGTGAATTTCGGCACCGGCTACCTGTTGGGATTGCCGCTGCCGGTCTATGTGTTTATCGCCTTTGCGCTGCTGGCGCATTTTGTTTATCGCTACACGGTGTTTGGCCGTCTGGTGGTGTCCATCGGCTCCAATGAAACCGCCACCCGCTTTGCCGGCGTCAGGGTGGATTGGTACAAATTCGCCGTCTACGCCCTGAGCGGACTGGCGTGCGGCCTGGCCGGCGTGCTGGCCTCCACCCGCACCGGCGTGGGGTCGCCGGTGATGTCCATCGGCTTTGAGCTGGACGTGATCGCCGCGGTGGTGGTGGGCGGCGCCAGCCTGGCGGGAGGACGCGGCACGGTGGTCAATACCATTATCGGCGTGCTGATCCTGAGCATTATTTCCAACCTGATGAATTTAATGAATATATCCGGCTATAACCAGCAGGTGGTAAAAGGGGTGATCATTATCGTCGCCGTGATGCTGGAGAGTTTTAAATCCCGGGCGCGGGCATAAACAGAGCGCAGGCTGGGCCGCAGCGCGTGCAGGCGGAGCACGCGACGGACAGCCAATGGAAGCAGGAATATTTTCCCCGGCGCGCTCTTGCCCGCGCCGGGCATAAATCCGGATGGCGTTTTCCCTGCCGGAACAGCGAAACCGGCTAAACTCGGCCTCCCGCATGATAGCGTATTTATTCGCCGCCTCTCTGTTTCCACGCTCGCATGGCGCTGGAAACCGCATATATCACCGGATCAAAATAGAATCTAACGATCAAAATTACCCATTTGATTTACTTGACCTATTAAAGTGTTATTTTTGATCGTTTTTGTCGATCATAAACGTAAACTTCCTTTGCCGTCAGCCGATAAATAACAGGCGTTAGAAATATTTTTCAGTCATAACGCGCATGTGCTCACCCGAAGTGCGAGGTCTCTGCCGGCAAGATTTCATAACCGCTCGTTCGATGCGGTTTCACAAGATTGACAAGCATCATTTTCCACGCACCTCAAGCTCTGCGGCAACCTCCCGTTACAAGCCGGGATATGACTGATGTTAAACGGATGCAATCAATACGCGCGGCATTAACGCAAAGGTTTGCATCGGGCAAGCCTTATCCACACGAGGGAAGTGAGAAAGTGAAGAACTATAAAATCGGCATTCGGCTGGGGGTGGGATTTGGCGTGCTTATCGTCTTTTCTCTGGTGATGTTGGCTTGCGGTATCTATCAACTGCATCAGATTGATCAACGTACCCGCCAGATGATGCAGGAGCCGTTGCAGAAGGAGCGGCTGGTAACGGACTGGTATGGCGTTATCAGCGCCAGCGTGCAACGCACCACCGCCATTGCCCGCAGCAGCGACGATGCGTTATCCGAACTGTTCGCGGCGGAAAACGCCGTTGCCAGCACGGGGTCCAGCGAACGGCAGGCCGAATTCGCCGGGCGGATCGCCGGTCCGCAGGAGAAAGCGTTGTTCGACAAGCTGAATGAGGTTCGTCAGAGCTATATCAAGGTGCGCGACCTTATCATCACGGTGAAGTCGAGCGGACAGCTTGAACAGGCTTTAACGCTTTTTGAGCAGGATTTCCGACCGGCGGCGCGTAACTATCTGGATACGCTGCAGGCCCTGCGCGACTTCCAGCGCGCCAGCATCGACCAACTGGGTTCGGATATTTCCCGAGGAGCCAGCAACGGTTATCTCTTTCTGGGCATTATCGGCCTGCTGATCGCGGTCGCCGGTTCGCTGCTGGCCTGGGTGCTCACCCGCAGCATCGTGCGGCCGCTGGAACACGCGGTGCGGATCACCAATGCGGTGGCCGACGGCGATCTCACCCAGGAGGTGCGTCCGGAAGGCCGGGATGAGACCGCGCTGTTGCTCCATGCCCTGCGGAACATGACCGTACGGCTGCGCACCATCGTCGGCGAGGTGCGCCAGGGGGCGGCATCCATCGCCGGGGCGTCTTCGCAAATCTCCGCGGGCAACCTAGACCTTTCCAGCCGTACCGAAGAGCAGTCCAGCGCGTTGCAGGAGACGGCGGCCGCCATCGAACAACTGGCGTCCACCGTGCGCCAGAACGCCGACAACGCCAAACAGGCCAACCAGATGGCGCAGTCCACCGCCGGTCAGGCCCAGTCCGGCGGGCAGTTGGTAAGCGAAGTGGTGCAGACCATGGGGGCGATAGACACCTCATCCAAGAAGATTGTCGACATAATCGGGGTGATCGACAGCATCGCCTTCCAGACCAATATCCTGGCGCTTAACGCGGCGGTGGAAGCCGCCCGCGCCGGCGAGCAGGGCCGGGGCTTCGCGGTGGTGGCCAGCGAAGTGCGCAGCCTGGCCCAGCGCAGCGCGTCGGCGGCCAAGGAAATCAAGGAACTGATCGACCATTCGGTGCAGACCGTGGAATCAGGCAACCGGCTGGTGGAACAGGCCGGATCGTCGATACTGGAGATTGTCGGCGGCGTACGCAAAGTCAGCGATTTGGTGAGTGAAATCAGCGCGGCCAGTCAGGAACAGTCACTGGGGATTGACCAGGTGAATGTGGCGGTGACCCAGATGGAGCAGACCACGCTGCAAAATGCGGCGCTGGTAAACGAGGCGGCGGCGGCCACCCAGTCGCTGCAACAGCAGGCCGAGCAGTTGGAGCGGGGAGTAAGCGTATTTCGGCTGACGGGCGAACAGCAAATATCCGGTGGTTCGTCAGCGGCCGGCAAGCCAGCCTCCGCCGCTACGGCCCCCTCTGTCGCTCTGGAGCATAAACCGGCGACGGTCGGCGGCAAATCAGCGGCCTCAGGCGAAGGGAACTGGACCACTTTTTAATAAAAATCGCCGTCGGCTCCCTGCCGGCGATGACAATCAAGCTCGATAACGCCGTGCTGCGCATTTTCAGCGCCGCGCGGTTTCACCGTGGCCTCAGCGCGTAAATTGGCGCTCCGGCCAAAATATGTTATTGATATCCGTAGTAGCATTCTCATCAACGGATACCGATATGTCTCAACCGGTTATACCTCTTTCCGCCGCGCGTAATCTGCACCTCGCCGCACAACATTTGCAGCATCCCTTAAAGCGTAAACCCGTGCGGGACGATCTCCTCTCCGCCATCAGAAACATGGCGTTGCTGCAAATCGACACCATCAGCGTCGTGGCGCGCAGCCCTTATCTGGTGCTTTTTAGCCGCCTCGGACATTATCCGACTCCCTGGCTGGAAGAGATGCTGGCCGAAGGCAAACTGTTTGAGTACTGGGCGCATGAAGCCTGTTTCATTCCCATCGAAGATTACCCGTTATTACGCCACCGTATGCTGCAACCTGAAAAAATGGGTTGGAAATATTCACAGCAATGGCTTGAAACGCATCAACAGGATATCACCGCGCTTTTGAGCCATATCGCTGAAAACGGACCGGTGCGCTCCGCCGATTTCAGTACGGATAGGCCCTCGTCCAGCGGCTGGTGGGACTGGAAACCGCATAAAAAACACCTTGAAACGCTGTTTACCGTCGGAAAACTGATGGTGGCGGAACGGCGCAATTTTCATCGCGTGTATGATCTCGCCGAACGCGTATTGCCAGGCTGGGACGACGCCACGCGGGCCTTGCCCCAGGACCAAGCCGAAATTGAGATGTTGCGCCGATCCGCCGAGTGCCTCGGTCTCTTCAAAGCCGAATGGTTGGCCGATTACTACCGGTTAAAGCGTATTAAAACCGGCGAGGTTATTTCCCGCTTGCTGAACAGCGGGGAGCTCACTGCGGTGAATGTCGACGGGCTGGAAGGGCAATATTATGTACACCGCTCACAGTACGCATTGTTGCAACAGGCGCTACAGGGGCGGATAAGCTCCACGGTAACCACGCTGCTTTCACCTTTTGACCCTGTGGTATGGGACAGAAAACGCGCGCTGACGTTGTTTGGCTTCGACTATCGATTGGAGTGCTATACGCCGCAAGAGCGGCGTCGGTACGGTTATTTCACCCTGCCGATATTAAACCGCGGTGAGCTGATAGGCCGGGTGGATGCCAAAATCCATCGCCAAGAGGAGGTGTTTGAAATTAAAACGCTGCATCTGGAAGAGGGAATAAAAATCACTACGCGACGCATTAAGGATCTCACCGGGGCATTCAGCCGCTGTGCGCGCTGGCACGGCGCGGAAAAAGTCATTATAAGGCATATTCCCGCTGTGTTGCATTCAATATGGGGCAACGGCTGGTCGCTGGATGGCGCTGAATGATGGAAAAGAAAGCGACTATCGACAGTCTGATAAAACCATGATGATTCGCCCTCCGGACAGGAAATGGGATTAGTCCGACAGGATATGCGCCGGGAAAAAGACTGTTTCTGGTAATATTGCTCTATCAGAGCACGATTTCGGGGCAGTATTTGCAACCGACGTCCGGGGGCGCTTCAGGATTGGTTTGTTTGAAATAATGATGTTCTTAAGTTGAATATAAAAATGCGACATTATAAGGTCTCCGATTTTGGATAGAACTGAATTGGGGGCAAGAATCGCTATCGGATAAGAATAAACCTGTCTGGAACTACGGAATAAATTCTGCTACAATTAATATACTTATAAATATAATAATTGAGGTCTGGCATTGTACATATATATTATTAGTATTCTCGCTGTCATGTTTTATGTTTTTTTTCTGATATACAGAAAAAACAAACAGAAGAGAGAAAGAAATAAGGTGGTTGAACCTTTAGTATTGTTTTTTGAGGCAAGGCATAGGGAGCTTGATGCTGGAACGCTTAATTTGACGGCAAAAGTGCCCTTCAGCGTTATTAAAAATGTTATCAAATGTTTGAGTCCGGATGAAAGAGAAGAATTTCGCGCACATTTAAAATCATACCGGGAGATTAAAGAACGATTGATATATACTAAATATTACGAAAGCGAAAAACCTATACTGCTTAGGCGCGCAAAAAATCATGTTAAAGACATATTGGAAGCTATACATATTCAGCCCTGATATGTGTTTGTATCTGTCCTGTGGCCGGTGAGACCGGGTATCCTGGATCTGTCTCTGGGAGCAGGATTGGGTTCTCATATGTCTTGTGAACAGCGGGGAAAACTTGCCTGCTAGTACTCGCCGACGCTGAGTGCACGGCCGAGACGGCACAACGGCTATTGATGGATCCATACACCCAGTGATGGGCGGCGGTCAGATCGATCGGGTCGGGCAGAGGGCGTTGACATGGCAAGTTGATCACAACGACATGCTGCGTACGCGCGATCATTCCCGATCGCGCGAAATGGCAAGACTTTGGCAAAGGTTGTGTCTTACACGGAAGAGAGGCCAAAACGTAAGCTGGATTTTCTGAAGGGCAAAGGAACGGTTCCTGATCACTTTGATGAGCTGAACGGCGCAGAAATACAGGATATGTTTGAAGGGAAATATGAATTATGTATTTACTTGATACCAATATTTTTCTCTTTCTTGCTTATAGCTCAGAACACCTCACGGAAGAGGAAAAAAATATTATTCAGGATGCCGAGAATGAACTCTATTTCAGTGCCGCCAGTATTTGGGAAGTCGCTATCAAGTATGCGTTAAATAAGCCCGATTTCAATATCAACCCGGATGCGTTAAGAAAAGGACTGTTTGATAATGGATTCAAGGAACTAGCGGTTAAAGGAGAACACTCTCTCAATCTGTTGAATTTCCCGGAATCCTTATCCAAGGATCCTTTTAATAGAATGCTTATTGCTCAAGCTAATTATGAAAACTTATCCTTATTACGTCGAATAATAAAATAATCGATTTTTTCGCCAATTTTATAAAAGTTACACCTAATCGGTAATTGATCTTACCCAGCATATATGGACATGTGACTATCGGAAAGTGCCGTAATCGTCGCTCCTGATTACAAGTCAGAGCTGGATTCTGGTTTCCAATCGCACTGGCTAATAGCAACAATGCGGACGCAATCCTTCCTTTTTCCGATGGACTTAATAATGGACTTAACAGTACCGGATACCGGTGGATTTCAGTGGAAGTCGTTGGCGCGTGGAAAGATGATTTTTATCCATCTTTCAATGACCTGTGAACATCAGTAGGCATCCACAGAACAAGAAATGGCTCCCCCGACTGGACTCGAACCAGTGACATACGGATTAACAGTCCGCCGTTCTACCGACTGAACTACGGGGGAATCGTGTGAACGGGGCGCATCATATCCGGCGTCTGCGGTGCTGTCAACGGCAAAATCGGGGTTGCCGTCCGACCGTTTAGGCCCTGTACAATTCTTATTTATCGCCGGTTAATAAATCGCGGACGACCGGTAATTGGTGCTGTTTTGCCATGCTTTGAGGCGGATCAGCGGATCCTGACGGTAGAATCCGGTAAAGCATTGGTATAACGCCGGGAATCGTTCAGCCAGTAATTCCGGTGCGCTGAAGAAATATTCGGAAAGCACCGCAAAGCATTCGGCGGGATCTTGGGCGGCGTAAGGATCCATGCTGGTCGCGGCTTCGCCTACCAAATCAATTTCTTCCTGCAGCGCTTCCATCGCGGCATGTAAATGCTGTTCCCATAGGGCGATATCGCGCAGCGCGATAGGTGGAACGCCGGTAGCGATGCCGCCGCTGCGTATATCCAGCTTGTGCGCCACTTCATGAATAACCAGATTAAACCCGGACAGGTCGAACGAATCCTGTACTTCCTGCCAGTTAAGGACAATCGGCCCTTGATCCCAGCTCTGTCCGGATTGGACGATCTTGCCGGTATGCACCAGTCCGATATCGTCCTGCCATTCGTCATCGACAATAAAAGGACCGGGATAAATCAGCACTTCATGAAAGCCGTTCAAGCACTCAAGGCCCAGTTCCAGCACAGGCAAAGCAAACAATAGTGCGATGCGCTGCTGCATGATTTTCGTTAACGTCAGCTCCTGTAAGGGAATAAGGCGTTTTTGCCTCAGCAACTGGCCGGCAATATTAATCAGCCGCTGCCGTTCCGCGTCGTTTAAAGGCGCCAGTAGCGGGATAGATATTGCCGGCAGCCAGAGGTCGAGCGGTTCCGCCTGAAGTTCGTTTGTTTTCCACGGCCACTTAATCATGCTGTTGCTCGCAAAGTCATCACTTGAGTTTAAAGACAAGAGCTAGTGCTGTTAAAATGCCGCAAAAGCGGGCATTATAGCAACCGCTTAAATGGAGAGATGCCGGAGCGGCTGAACGGGACGGTCTCGAAAACCGTTGAGGGAGCAATCCCTCCGAGGGTTCAAATCCCTCTCTCTCCGCCACTATTCAAACAGTTAGCCCATTGTACGTCTACGACATTCATCACACTTGATATATCGACCTTCCCGTTATCCCCGTTGCAAATATGCCGCAATTGCCGGCTGCGTAACAGTGGAAAACTGCGCCGCAGCGCGCGTTTGGTAATGAGATATTATAATCAGCAAGCCCGGCGGTTAGGGCTTGCCGCGCATGCGTGGTTACTTTCCGGCAATAAAATAATCGTTGTCATCTATCATAGGGACGTATGCTCGTACCCATTCGCTGCCGTCAATGATTTCCCAGCTATGTCCTTCGCCCTGGAGATCTTCGGCAAGAAGCACGGTTCCAGGAGCAATGATAAATGTGGCGCCGTCGCTGACTTTAAATTTCAGCGTGCCTTTTAGCGTGATGACATACTGTTTTCTGGGGGCGGGATGAACGTTCTTCTCCCAATCTTCCGTGGAGTTGCTGATCCAGAATTTTTGCGCCGGGATTTTTTCGAAAGCCGGAATACTTCCGGTTAAAAAGGCCGAGTGGTTGTCTGGCGTACTAATTAGCTTGATTGCCGGTATTCGCGCGTCGGCGCTTTTTGTTGCCGTTGGCGACGCACAATACCCGGCCGCGGACACGGCTAAACCGGCCAGCGCCAAAAGAAATAATTTTGCTTTTTTCATTAACTGCAATCCATGTGATGTGTTGTTATTTAACCACTATTTGTTAAAGCCCTCTATTGTTCGAAAGCGTTGAAACGCATGTCGCACGGTGCAGGATACTACATCAATCCTGCGACGGCGGGCCAGGTGATTACTCCGATTACATCAATCGGCACCGCTGCCGGGAGTAATTTCATGCAGTATCGCGAAGTAAATTTGTCAGATTGCGCACTATGTACTAATTTCATAGTCAATCATCAAATAACGGAGGCTGATATGGGGTTTTGGCGCATCGTTTTTACAATTATTCTGCCGCCGCTGGGCGTGTTGTTGGGGAAAGGCATCGGCTGGGCATTTGTCCTGAATATCATTCTGACATTGCTGGGATATTTCCCGGGGTTGATTCATGCTTTCTGGGTGCAGACGAAAACTAACGGTATCTGAGTAAGCGCCGCGCCGAACTCTGTAACCGCGCGTGCTGCATGATAAGTAACATAGACGATGCACTATTTTAAACGGACGACGCCATTGGCGTCGTCCGTTTTTTGCCGTATTCCTGCCGGAAATTTCTCCTCTGACGCTGTTCAGTATGCGGCCAGAAATGTTATTCTGATCACATATTGCTGCTATCGCATATCCGTATTGCCAACGCTTTAACACCATCTGTTTCATCATCGATTTCGGCCTTTATCGCTGGTGGCGAGCGGCGTTTTGGGCGTTAAAACAAGATATGCAGCATATACAGGTATCCGCGCCTTGCCATTCTATTAATTAAAAATGCGGAGGCAGCAGCGAGCTTTGTCGCGTTCGGGGAATCAAGATGATTGATGTGCTTATAAAAGCCTTCTCGTTTGTTCTTGTTATTATTATCGGGTACTGGCTGAAACAGCGCGGCGTATTGCAACGTTCCGACAGCCTTGCGCTGTCGAAAATCATGATGAATATTACCTTGCCGGCGGCGGTGATTACCGGGTTTGCCAGCTTCAAGGTCGATCATTCATTGCTGATTCTGGTGGCGCTGGGGCTGGGGTGTAATCTTTTGCTGATGGGCGCGGGGTATTGGATTGCCCGCAAGGGCCCGGATGAGAAGAAAGCCTTCTATATGATCAATTCGCCGGGCTACAACATCGGTTGTTTTACCTTGCCTTATGTCCAGAGCTTTCTCGGACCGGCGGGCATCGTCGCCACCTGTCTGTTTGATGCCGGGAATTCCGTTATCTGTACCGGCGGCAGCTACGTTGCGGCATCGCATGCTACGGGGCGCAGCGCCGGCCTGAAAAATACTTTTAAGCGGCTATTTTCCTCCATCCCCTTTGATGTCTATATGCTGCTGTTGATCGCCGCGCTGTTTGATCTGTACCTTCCCAGTCAGATTACCTTGATTACCTCGACCATTGGCAATGCCAACCCGTTTCTTGCCATGTTGATTATCGGCATGATGCTGGAAATCAATATTAACCGGGCGGCGCTGGCGAATGTCGCCAAGGTGCTGTTGCTGCGCTATAGCGTCGCCACCCTGTTTGCCATGGCGTTTTATTACTATACGCCGCTACCGCTGGAAATCCGTCAGGTGCTTGCAGTGGTGGTGTTTTCGCCGGTATCGTCGCTGGCGCCTCTATTTACCTCGAGATTCAGCGTGATGTTCGCGTCGGTCTCCAGCTTTGCCAATTCATTATCGGTCATCATCAGCATTACCATCATGACGACGTTGTTGACGTTGATGCAGTCATAAGGATGGCGATTCGTTGGCACCGCCGCCGGATTTGACCACCCGGTTACGTCCTTGCTGCTTGGCTTGATACAACGCGATATCCGCCCGGTTGATTAGCATGTCCAGCGTTTCATCCTGCAGGCATTGCGCTACGCCGCAGCTGATAGTGATATGAATGGCCTCATCGCGATACGGCACTTCGGTTATTTCAACCTCGCGGCGCAGCGTTTCCGCGCGTTGCAGCGCATCGTCGATATTGCAGTTATCCAGCAGAACCACGAATTCTTCCCCTCCCCAACGGCATGCCCTATCGCTATGGCGTATTGACTTCTGAAGTAGTCGGGCTATTTTTTGCAACACCAAATCACCAACGCCGTGCCCGTAGCGATCATTGATCATTTTGAAATTATCAAGATCAATCAGCAGGATGGATAAGGGCTTATATTGAGCCGACTGTTTGGCGCACAGGCGCCTAAAGAAATAATCGAAAGCCTGGCGGTTCATCATGCCGGTCAGCTTATCCGTGGTCGCCATTTGCTCCAAACGGCGCTGATAGCCGCCGATGGTCACCCACAGCAGGAATAAAAACAGGAAGCTGACGACGACGCTGACGCTAAGATTTTTCATCAGCGTAGTGAAAAGCTGCCTCTCACCCGGGTGATTGTTCTGCTCTATCATCAAATACCAGTCAAACTCAGGCAGCAGCCGGGTATTAAGAAATATTTTGTTGCCTTGTGATTGGTATTCATAAGCGCCGCCGGGCACAGTGAGAATGGCGGTGGCAAACGCTGACAGCCCGGGCTGTTGTTGGATCTTCAACTGTCGGTCGTAGCTTTTTCCATGCAAGGTTACGTTACCGGTTTTATCAACAAAATAAATCGTCCGGTTATAGCGCTGCTCGTATTTTTCGATAAGGTGCTTTACCCGCTCGACGGGAATGCCTATGCCGGTAACGCCAATGAAATTGCCTTCATAATCCATAACCTTGTGGTTAATGAAGATGTCCAGATGCGAGCGGTCTTCAGGATTGACGCGGATATCGATGAAGTAGGGCATGTCTTCCGACAGGGCTTTGGCCTGAAAATACCACTGATCCTCTGGGGAGTTCGGCGAGATAATTCGCTGAATACGCAGGGGGTCGTAGAAACGCTTGGTTTTCTCAGAGGCAAAAAAGGAAAATAAAGTGTCGAAGCGGCGGTCGATCTCTTTCAGATAGCGAATCATCGCCTGCGGGTTGTTTTCATTATCGAGTACCCAGTCGCGCACAAAGGTATCGTGAGCCATCAGCGATGAGATAAAGATAGGTTTCAGCAGGTCCTGCTGGATTTCGGAGTAGACATTATCACTGGTCAGGGGCAAGGTGTTTTCTTTTATGTCCGCTTCCAGAGATTTTTTTGCCACTTCATAGCTGGTCCAACTGATAATCAGAAACGCGCTGAGCAGCATGATGGCAAATAACACAATTGCCCGTGGTTTATTCAGCCAGAGTGAATTTATCATCAATCCTGTCAGCAACGCGGCGTTCCTCGTATAGTCGACTAACCAGAGGCAGACGGAAAAGCATCATTAACCCTCATGACCGCCGGTAAATACCTTATGGAAGTTAAGCAGGCAAATAGGAAAACATCAATAAAAAGCGTCCTCACCGGCGGTAAAACATGGATGATGAAGAGGTTGGAACGCCGTGCTTTAGCTCGTATCGTTCCGGCATACAACGCAACGATGCGCCGCAGAATGGTTTATTATTAATCAATCGCCGTTAATAAATCCGCAATTCCGGGAGGAAATGTAATGATTGGTATTTTATTGTGGTGTTGTTAAATGTAACTTGTGAATGCCGCTGAAATAATGCTATCAATTAGTGGTAAAAACGGTAATTAAGTCGGGTGGGTAATGATAACAGAACAATGTAAAAATAAGCAGGGTCGCCCAACAGCACTTTTATTTATTAATCAAAAAGCGAGAAATGGTGATTCATCAACGTCGTATGTGAACCAATTATTACAGGCCCATGGCATCGCGGTGATTGAACCCGGCGCACAGGACTCAGGCACCAGCGGCGATATTATTCGTGCCCATGCCAATGACGTGGATTTTGTTATTATCGGCGGCGGCGACGGCACGCTCAACGCCGCGGCTCAGGCGCTGGTCGATACCGGGCTGCCATTGGGGGTGTTGCCGTTAGGCACGGCAAATGATTTTGCCCGCACCCTGGATATTCCCAAGGATTTAAAACAGGCGGTACAGATTATTGCCGACGGATATTTAAGATCCATCGATCTGGGGGAGGTTAACGGCCACCTGTTTTTTAATGTCTCCAGTATCGGTTTTTCGGCGGCGCTGGCGCGCGGATTGTCCGCCGAGTCTAAAAAGCGCTGGGGAACGCTGGGATATGCGCTGGCCGCGTTTAAATTACTCAAGCAGAGTCGGCCGTTCAGGGCTGAAATTGAACACGATGGCGTCAGAGAGCGGGTTAGAACCGTTCAGGTTTCCGTGGGCAACGGCCGATTTTACGGCGGGGGCATGACGGTGGAACAGACGGCTGCCCCGGACGACGGTCGGCTTGACGTTTATAGTCTGGAGGTTTCCCACTGGTGGGAAATCATCGCGCTGGTTCCCTTTCTGCGCCGGGGAACCCACGGCCGCTGGCGAAAAGTACGGGCTTTTTCCGCGACCCGTTTAACGTTGCATACCGCAAAGCCGCATGATATTAATGCCGATGGTGAGCTAGTTGGCAAAACGCCGGCGATATTTACCCTTAAAGCACGCGCGATTCGCGTATTTTCCCCGCAAAAAACGGCGGCTAATTAAATTTATATAAGTGATGACGATGCAAACAATTATTTCCGCGATACTGGCTTTCTTTCTGTTTGAACCTATTGAAAGCGAATTAAACCGCTATGCGGAATCCGCGAATATGTCGCAAGAAACGGCTCGGCAGGTATTGTCATGTTTAAAAGCAGACACGCCGAAAATTGTGGCGAAAGCGCAGTCGGACCTATGGTGGACCACCACAACCATTCTGTCGATTTGGACGGGAACGTCCGATATTAAGCAGGTTATTAGCGAAGCGGCGCCGACCTGCGCCGCGCCCTTTAATAAAGTTAATAAAGTGGCCTGACGGCGAATAATGGACCAAGCAAGGCGGCTAAGTTTTCAGGTCGGCCGCCGGGCCGGCCTGAATATCGCTGATTAATATGGTTGCCGCTATTTAAAAATACGAAAGCGCTCTTCATCCGCAATGTAGGTTTTCTCACCCGCGGGCTGTTCAATCGAACCAAAGGGCAACTGGGCGCGCAATTTCCAGCTTGCCGGCAAGTCCCACTGTTTTTTCACATCGTCATCAATCAGCGGGTTGTAATGCTGCAATGAGGCGCCGATTTTTTCCTGCGCCAGCGCGGACCACACGGCGAACTGGGCTATCCCGGTAGAGTGTTCCGACCATACGGGGAAATTATCCGCGTACAGGGCGAATTTCTGTTGTAACTCTTCAATCACTTTGTTGTCTTCGAAAAACAGCACCGTACCCGCGCCGGCGGCAAAGGATGCCAGCTTTTTCTCCGTTGATTCAAAAGCATCGGCGGGAACAATTTTTTTCAACTGCTGTTTAACGATATCCCAGAGTTTTTCGTGTTGTTCGCCGAACAGCACCACGGCGCGGGAGCTTTGGGAGTTAAAGGACGAAGGGCTTTGCTTAACGGTTTCGGTAATCAGCGAAACAACCTGATCTTCCGATATCGGCAGTGTTTTGCCGATGGCATAGATAGAACGACGAAGCTTGATGGATTGCAAAAAAGCATTACTCATGGTCTGTTCCTCTTTACATGACGCTTAATGCGCTACGGTGGCACTAGTATATGGCGTATTCAATACAATAGTGTGTTGATTTGTATATTTATATTTACTAATGATTGATAAATTTATTATAACGGCGCCGGGCGAATATCTATCAGCCGTGACAGACCGGGCAGGCGGGATGCTTCGGCAGCTTTATTTCGCGCAATTGCATCGTCATGGCATCGAAAATCAACAGTCGGCCGCTGATGACCTGGCCGTATCCCGTCAGCAGCTTGATGGCCTCCAGCGCCTGCAAACTGCCGATGGCGCCGACCAGCGGAGACATCACGCCCGCTTCCGCGCAGGTCAGCGCGTTTTCGCCGAACAGCCGGCTGAGGCAGCGATAGCAGGGCTCATCCGGCCGGTAGGTAAATACGCTGATTTGTCCTTCCATGCGAATGGCGGCGCCGGAAATCAGCGGTTTTTTCAGCTGAAAGCCAATACGATTAAGACGATCGCGGATGGCGACGTTATCGGTGCAATCGACGATCGCCTGGTGTTTTTCCACCAGCGCGCTTAACGCCGCATCGTCCAGATTGGCGTTGACGGTATCGAGCGACAGATGCGGATTGATTTCCGCCAGGGCGATGCGCGCCGAGTCAACCTTGGGCATGCCGATACGGTCGTCGCGGTGCAATACCTGACGCTGAAGATTGGAGAGCGACACCTGGTCGAAGTCCAGCAGCGTCAGATGCCCGATGCCCGCCGCCGCCAGATATTGCGCGGCGGCGCAGCCCAGTCCGCCGAGTCCGACAACCAGCAGACGCGCGGCTTTCAATTTTTCCTGTCCGTCAAAATCGAAGCCGCGCAGCATAATCTGGCGATTATAACGCAGCTCCTCCTGGCGACTGAGTTCCGGCAGCACGATCAATTTCCCAACAGCGCGTTAAAAGGTTCGATTTCCACCCATTCGCCGGCGGCGACATGGCCCCGTTCCGCCTCCAGCACGATAAAGCAGTTGGCGAGGCTAAAGGAGCTGAAGACGTGCGACCCCTGGTGGCCGGTGGTGGCGACTTCCAGCTCGCCCTGCGGGTTACGGCTGAAAATGCCGCGCTGAAAATCGGTGCGCCCCACCGTTTTTTTCAGCGCGCTGGTGGTTTTCACCCGTATCCGGGTCGGCAGGCGCCACTGGGTATACCCCGACAGCCGGGCCAACAGCGGCTGGACTAGTTGATAAAAGGTCAAGGCGGCGGAAACCGGGTTGCCCGGCAGGCCGCAGAACCAGGCATGTCGCAGTCTACCGAAAGCGAAGGGTTTACCGGGCTTGATGGCCAGCTTCCAGAAATGGATATCGCCCAGTTCCTCCAGCATCTGTTTGGTGTAGTCCGCCTCGCCGACGGAAACGCCGCCGCTGCTGATCGCCAGGTCGGCGCCGATGTCCGCCCGGTGAAAGGCGTCGCGCAGCGCGGCCGGATCGTCGCGGACGATCCCCAAATCGTCGACCTCGCAGCCAAACTGCTCAAGCATCAGGCGTACCGCAAAGCGGTTGGTATCGTAAATCTGCCCGTCCTGCAGCGGCTGGCCGACGGGCTGAAGCTCATCGCCGGTTGAAAAGACGGCGACTTTCAGGCGGCGGACCACCTCCACCCGGGCAATCCCCAATGACGCCAGCAGGGGCAACTGCGCCACGCCCAGTTTGACCCCGGCCGGCAGCACCTCGGCGCCGGCGCGGATATCTTCTCCCGCCAGACGAATATTCTGTCCCGCTTTCACCGCCTGAGTGAAGCGCACGCCCGCGTCGCTCACCTCGGCATGTTCCTGCATAACGACGGCATCGGCGCCGGCGGGGAGCGGGGCGCCGGTCATAATGCGGATGCAGCTCCCGGTCGGCCATGCGGCGGTAAAAGGCGCGCCGGCAAAGGCTTTGCCGGCTACCGGAAGCGGAGTTGCGGATGATAAATCCGCGCGGCGGACGGTGTAGCCATCCATCGCGGAATTGGCAAACGGCGGAACGTCTAACGGGGAGGCGATGGCGCCGGCGGTAATCCGCCCCGCCGCGTCATACAGCGAAACGGTTTCCGTTTCCGCGATGGCATCTATCCGGGAAAGCATGCGTTCCCGAGCCTGTTCGAGCGTCAATAAATCTGTGCGTGCGCTTTTCATCCGTACTCCATGATTGTTTATGCCCGCAGGCAAAAACGCTTACCGTATGCCAATATTATGTCAGAGATTACGGCGGGGGAGAACGCGAGCGGGTCAAGTTCAGGCCGCGGCGGGTAAAAAACGCGGCCGGGAAAACGTCCGGACGAAGGGGGGGAGGTTATGCTCGTTAACATAATGTTCTGCCGGCGTTTTTATAAAAGCCGCCTTTCAGTTTCCGCTTTACATCCTGTTTTGCGCTAAATATAGTCAAAAATTGTCATGTGGCTTACAGGGATATGACCGCGTCAGCTATTTTGCCGTAACCGCGCCATGACATTCCGGCATCCCGTTTATATGGAGATTCACCGTTAATGACACACACACGGCATCATGCGCCGCCTTTTCCCCCGGAGTCGGGGCTTTTTCTGCCGGATGGCCGGGTGCTGGCGGTACGCGATCTGGGCGTCTATTTCGAGCAGCAAGGTCAGCGTACCGATGCGGTGCGTGATTTGACCTTTACGGTGGATCGCGGGGAAACGCTGGCCATTGTCGGCGAGTCCGGGTCGGGCAAGTCGGTGACTTCGCTGGCGTTGATGCGCCTTGTCGAACAGGCGGGGGGCATGATTTCTCAGGGCGAGATGCTGTTTCGCCGGCGCAACGGCCAGGTGTTGGATTTGAAAACCGCCCGTCAGCCGCTGATGCGTAAGCTGCGCGGCGCCGATCTGGCGATGATTTTTCAGGAGCCGATGACCTCGCTGAATCCGGTGTTTCCGGTGGGCGAACAGATTGCCGAGTCCATTCGTCTGCATCAGGGGATGGATCACCAGGCCGCTCGCCGCGAAGCGTTGCGTATGCTGGATTTGGTCAGGATCCCCGAAGCCCGCAATGTGCTGGATCGCTACCCTCATCAACTCTCCGGCGGCATGCGTCAGCGGGTGATGATTGCCATGGCGCTTTCCTGCAAGCCGTCGCTGTTGATTGCCGATGAGCCGACCACGGCGCTGGACGTCACCATTCAGGCGCAGATCCTGCAGCTTATCCGGGTATTGCAGCAGGAAATGGCGATGGCGGTGATCTTTATTACCCACGATATGGGGGTGGTGGCCGAGATCGCCGACCGGGTGCTGGTGATGTATCGCGGTGAAAACGTCGAGGCCGGCGCCGCCGTCGACATCTTCAGCGCGCCGCGCCATCGCTATACCAAAGCGCTGCTGGCGGCGGTGCCGACGCTGGGCTCGATGCGCGGACAGCCGTTTCCGCTAAAATTTCCGCTGCTGAATCAGGACGCGCAGCCGCTGGCCGACGGCGAGCCGCAGAATACCATTCCGGCCGGCGCGGCGCCGATTTTGCAGGTGAAAAATCTGGTGACGCGTTTCCCGCTGCGCAGCGGCATCCTGAACCGGATAACGCGCGAGGTCCATGCGGTGGAAAAGGTGAGTTTCGATCTCTACCCTGGGGAAACGCTGGCGCTGGTGGGGGAGTCGGGCTGCGGCAAGTCCACCACCGGGCGGTCGCTGCTGCGCCTGGTGGAGAGCCGGAGCGGGACGATCGCCTTTAACGGGCGGCAGATTGATCGGCTGACCGGCGCGACCTTGCAGCATTTGCGCCGGGATATTCAGTTTATTTTTCAGGATCCCTACGCCTCGCTGGATCCCCGTCTGACGGTCGGCTTTTCCATTATGGAGCCGCTATTGGTGCACGGCATCGGCAACCGTCAGGAGGCGGAGAAACGGGTGGCCTGGCTGCTGGCGCGGGTCGGGCTGGAGCCTGAGCACGCGCGACGTTATCCCCATGAGTTTTCCGGCGGGCAGCGTCAGCGTATCTGTATCGCCAGGGCGCTGGCGCTTAATCCGAAGGTGGTGATTGCCGATGAAGCGGTTTCCGCGCTGGATGTGTCCATCCAGGCGCAAATCGTCAATTTGATGCTGGAGCTACAGCGCGAGTTCGGCATCGCCTTTCTGTTTATTTCGCATGATATGGCGGTGGTGGAGCGGATCAGCCACCGGGTGGCGGTGATGTATATGGGGCAGATTGTGGAAATCGGTCCGCGCAGCGCGGTGTTCGAAAATCCGCAGCACCCCTATACCCGCAAACTGATGGCGGCGGTGCCCGTTGCCGATCCGTCGCGCCGCCATCGCGAGCAGGTTTTACTGGTTGACGAAGTACCGAGCCCGATCCGGGCAATAGGCGATGAACCTACCACCGCGCCTCTGGTTCAGGTTGGCGAGCGGCATTTTGTCGCTCATCATCCGATAGCCGGCGCTTATTGACAGGGAATCATATGGAGAACATAACACGATGAATGTTATCACTTTAAAGCGTAGCTGGTTACTTGCCGCCGGCGTCGCCGCGGCGATGGCGACGGCGCCCGCCTGGGCGGCCAAGGACGCGGTTATCGCCGTGGGCTCCAATTTCACCACGCTGGATCCTTACGACGCCAACGACTCGTTATCGCAAACCGTCGCCAAATCGTTCTATCAGGGGCTATTTGGTTTCGACAAGGATATAAAACTGATCAACGTGCTGGCGCAAAGTTATGAAACCAGCCCGGACGGCCTGGTATATACCATCAAGCTGCATTCCGGCGTCAAGTTTCACGACGGCAGCGATTTCAACGCCGCGGCGGTCAAGGTGAATCTGGATCGCGCCAGCAATCCGCAAAACCGCCTGAAGCGTTATAACCTGTTTAAAATGATCGACAAAACGGAAGTGGTTGACGATCAGACGGTAAAAATCACGCTGAAAACGCCGTTCTCCGCCTTTATCAATAATCTGGCGCACCCGGCGGCGGTGATTATCTCTCCGGCGGCGCTGCAGCAGTATGGCAAAGAGATCGGTTTCCATCCGGTGGGCACCGGGCCATACCGTTTCGTCACCTGGAATCAGACCGATTACGTCAAGGCCGAGAAGTTTGCCGGCTACTGGAAGTCGGGGCTGCCGAAACTGGACAGTATTACCTGGCGCCCGGTAGTGGATAACAACACCCGGGCGGCGCTGCTGCAAACCGGCGAGGCGCACTTCGCGTATCCGATCCCGTTCGAGCAGGCCGCCGTGCTGGAGAAAAACGACCAGCTGGCGCTGGTTTCCACCCCCTCTATTCTGCATCGCTATATCAGCCTGAACGTCACGCAGAAGCCGTTTGATAACCTCAAGGTGCGGCAGGCGATTAACTACGCCATTAACAAGGACGCGTTGATTAAAGTGGCCTTTTCCGGCTACGCCACCCCGGCGGAAGGGCCGCTGCCGCCCAGCATTGATTATGCGGTGAAGTATCAGCCCTGGCCTTACGATCCGGCAAAAGCGCGCGAGCTGCTGAAGGAAGCCGGTTATCCGGATGGCTTCACCACCACGCTGTGGTCGTCGCATAACCACAGCACCGCGCAGAAAGTGCTGCAGTTTACCCAGCAGCAGCTGGCGCAGGTGGGCATCAAGGCGCAGGTCACCGCCATGGATGCGGGCCAACGCGCCGCCGAGGTGGAGGGCAAAGGGGTGAAAGAGACCGGGGTGCGGATGTTCTATACCGGCTGGTCGGCCTCCACCGGGGAGGCCGACTGGGCGCTGTCGCCGCTGTTCGCCACCTCGTCCTGGCCGCCGGCGCTGTTCAATACCGCGTTTTACAGCAATCCGCAGGTTGATGCCGATCTGGCGAACGCGCTGAAAACCACCGATCGGGCGCAAAAGCAGCAGCTGTATAAAGACGCGCAGGATAAAATCTGGGCCGACGCGCCCTGGGTATTCCTGGCGACCGAGAAGCTGGTTTCCGCCAACAGCAAGAAGCTGAGCGGGTTTTATGTGATGCCGGATACCGCCTTCAGCTTTGAAGAAGCGGATCTGCAGGAGTAAGCCCGCCGGCAGGGCAAGCGGGACGGCGCGCCATCGGCCGTCCCCCATTTTCAGTAACCCCCCCACTCAACGGAGAGCCAGTCACATGTATGTGGAAAACTGCCCATGCTGAATTATTTTATTAAACGGTTACTGGGATTGATCCCCACCTTATTGATCGTGTTGGTGCTGGTGTTCCTGTTTGTTCATCTGTTGCCGGGCGATCCGGCGCGTTTGGCCGCCGGGCGGGAAGCGGACGCCGTGGTGATAGAGATGGTGCGTCAGGATCTGGGGCTGGACAAACCGCTGCCGCAGCAGTTCTGGCATTTCTTCACCAATGTGTTACGGGGCGATTTCGGCACGTCGATCGTTTCCAAACGGCCGGTAACCGAAGAAATCGCCGCCCGCTTTATGCCCACTTTCTGGCTGACGGTCAGCAGTATGGCGTGGGCGGTTATTTTCGGCATAGCGATAGGGGTGGTCTCCGCCGTATGGCGCAACGGCTGGCCCGACAGAATCGGCATGACGCTGGCGGTATCCGGCATTTCCTTTCCGGCGTTCGCCCTCGGCATGCTGTTGATGCAGATATTTTCCGTCGAACTGGGCTGGCTGCCCACCGTCGGGGCGGACAGCTGGCGGCACTATATTTTACCTTCCATAACCCTGGGCGCGGCGGTCGCCGCGGTAATGGCCCGCTTTACCCGCGCCTCATTCGTCGAAGTGATGCAGGAAGATTATATGCGCACCGCCCGGGCCAAGGGCGTGCGCGAATCGCTGGTGGTGGTGAAGCACGGTTTACGCAATGCGCTGATCCCCGTCGTCACCATGATGGGGCTGCAGTTTGGCTTTCTGCTCGGCGGCTCGATAGTGGTTGAGAAGGTGTTTAACTGGCCGGGGCTGGGGCGGCTGTTGGTGGATTCCGTTGAAATGCGCGACTACCCGGTTATCCAGGCGGAAGTGCTGCTGTTTTCGCTGGAGTTTATTCTTATCAACCTGCTGGTGGATATGCTGTATGCCGCGATTAACCCGGCGATTCGCTATAAATAAGGAAAGGGAATGATAAATTGGCGACGTAAGGCGCAGATGTCGGCTCTGCCGACGATCGGGGAGAATCGAATCCGCACGCCGTGGCGCGAGTTCTGGCGGCGTTTCCGCCATCAGCACGTGGCGTTGCTGGCCGGCGTATTTGTGACGCTGCTGATTGTCGTTGCCCTGCTGGCGCCTTATCTGATCCCCTATGACGCGGAAAATTACTTTGACTATGAGCGGCTCAATGAAGGGCCGTCCATGGCGCACTGGCTCGGGGTGGACTCCCTGGGGCGGGATATTTTCAGCCGCATTCTGCTGGGGGCGCGGATTTCGCTGGCCGCCGGCATTTTCTCCGTTTTGGTGGGCATGCTTATCGGCACCTCGCTCGGCCTGCTGGCGGGCTATTATGAGGGATGGTGGGATCGGGTGATTATGCGTATCTGCGATGTGCTGTTCGCCTTTCCCGGCATCCTGTTGGCGATTGCCGTGGTGGCGATTATGGGCAGCGGGATGGCGAATGTGATTGTCGCGGTGGCCATTTTCAGCATTCCCGCGTTCGCGCGACTGGTGAGGGGCAATACGCTGGTGCTGAAACAGCAGACCTATATCGAGTCGGCGCGCAGCATCGGCGCGTCCGACTGGACGATCGTTTTCCGCCATATCCTGCCCGGCACGGTCTCTTCCATCGTGGTCTATTTCTCCATGCGCATCGGCATGTCGATCATTACCGCCGCCAGCCTGTCGTTTCTCGGACTGGGGGCGCAGCCGCCCACGCCGGAGTGGGGCGCCATGCTCAACGAGGCCCGTTCCGATATGGTGATCGCGCCGCACGTGGCGCTTTTCCCCAGCCTGGCGATTTTCCTGACGGTGCTGGCCTTCAATCTGTTGGGCGATGGACTGCGCGATGCGCTGGATCCGAAGCTGAAAAGCTGAAAGCGCGGCGTAAGCCGCAGCAATCATCCGCAGCCCCGCGACCTGTCGCGGGGTTTTTTTATGGGAGGCTGTCCTTGCCTGCCACCCTACGGGCTGAAGAATCCCCAGAAATCAGGGTAAGGAATGTCTGTAAGCGCAGTGAGGGTTTCGTGCGCACTAACCTCAGTCGATTTCTGCAACCGTCGCAGCACGCGCCCGACACGGGGCGGCTCAGTCGCCGCCGCCCCGTGGCCCCGGGCTTTTCGCGAAATGATGAACCCCGTTGGGGTTCACCCTACGGGCCAACGCAAGCGTTGTTCCATTTTGCGTTGCAAAATGGTGTCGTCTCTACGCGATGCCTTCGGCGTTCGTGACCGCTGGTCGGGCCGCCATTGACGCGGGATACTCGCCCCATCCCTGGGGCTCGCCCTGCGGGCCAGCACAAGTGCTGTTCAAAAACGCTCCCGGCGTTTTTGTCCGGCGCGGCACTGGCTTTCGCGACGTCCTGTCGCTCACCCGGCGGTCACGCCCAACTCAGCGCGATTTTTTACGCGAAGGAAAACCTTTAAAAAACCACATCCTGCTATCTAAGACGATTTATCAAATAATGCTTAATTATTTGCTGGGGATTCCTCAGCCCTCCGGGCCGTCGCAGGCGACGTTGAAAAACGCTCCTGGCGTTTTTTTATGGCGGGCTATCCCTGCCCGCCACCCTCCGGGCCGTCGCAGGCGACGTTGAAAAACGCTCCTGGCGTTTTTTTATTTAATAAACGCGCGGCCGTATCGAGCATTGACGGCGATGAAAACCCGTTATATCCGCCCATCAGGCCGTTTGGCGCCGACGCGCGGTCAGCTATTACTGGCTGCTGGGTAACCATATAAATATTTGTTGGTTGATAAATAATGTGTGCAACTTTAAATATTCGTTTGTTTATTTGTTAAAAGAATTCACCTGAAATATCCGAAAAACAACATCGCATTAATAAAGGAGCATCATGTCAAGGATTACCGCAATCAGAAAAACGGCCATCGCCGCGCTATGCGGGTTGAGCTGGGCGCTGGGCGGATGGCAGGCGGCGCAGGCCGATACGTCGCCGCAACGGGAAGCGCCGCAGGAGAAGACCGCGGCGCAACCGGCGGCGTCCGCCGCCGAGGGCAACCGAATTCCGCCCTGTCATTGATACGCCGTCCCGGCCTTTGTCCGGCGTTCGCGTCGTGCGAATAGCGCCGATCGCCGGATGCGGCGCATACGCCAGCCGCCGCCATCCTACAGTTATACGACATATTCAATATGAGGTATTTTTGTCATGTCTAATCAGTCAGTAAGCAACAAAAGGCATGCCGCCGCACTGCTGGCGCTGAGCACGACGCTGATATTGTGGTTGCAGACGGCGTCCGGCGCGCCGCAACCGTTGAAAAGCATTACGCTGCAACTCGACCCCGCCACGGCGGTGGCGCAGGAAAAAGGCTTCTTCAAGGAAGCGTTCGACAAGATCGGCATCAACGAGGTAAACCTGATCGCATCCGGCAGCGCCGAACTGCTGGGCGCGGAGGCGGCGCACCTTAACCACGGCGGCATCGCGGTGGCGCAGCGCATGATCTATCCGGCGGTGGTGCATCACGCCAACGGACTGGATGCGGTTATCGTCTGGGAATCTGAGCCTTCCGACAAATACCGTACGCCGATTATCGCCCGGGTGGACAACAAGGAGATTAACCAGGTTCAGGACCTTGACGGGCGTAAATTCGCCAGCAGCCGGGTGAGCTGCTACTGGACGGCGCCCACCGAGATCCTGACCAAGGCGGGCTTGCCGCTGGACTCCCGCAAACAGCAGGGGCGGGTGCGCTATCAGTCGATGGATAACAGCGCCGCGGTAGCCGCCGCGCTGCTGAGCGGCTCCATCGATGCCACGGCGGTGCATCTCGGCACCTCCGGCGCGGCCGCGCTCTATACCTCCGGCCAGGTGAAAGTGATCGGACGCACCCCGGACGACGGCGTCTACGTCAACGGCGCGGGCCGGGTTTCCTACTTTGCGATGCGTTCGTTTGCCGAAAACTACCCGCAGGCTATCCAGGCGTTTCTGGTGGCGGTCGCTCGCGCCAAGACGTGGGCGCATGAGAACCCTGATGAAGCGGCGGTTATCGTCGCCAAAGCCACCCGCGTGCCGGAGCATATCGCCAAGTTCCAAATCACCGATCCGTCGCAGTTCTACTTTATGCGCGGTGAGGAAGACGCCGACAGCGTGCGTAGCAATATCAAAACCTTCCAGGCCTGGTACATCGCGCAGGGGGACGACATCCTGAGCGAGCGCAATCTGAGCGATACCCAGGTCGATAAACTGGTCGACGCCCGCTTTTTCAAAGGCGGCGCTTATTCGGCCTATAACTGACCGCCGCTCGCTTAAACAGGACCACAGGACCGATAACCATGAGTGATAACATTCTTGACGGCGTGGCGACGGCGAAGCCCGTACGCCGCCGGCGATCGGGGAACTGGATCGGCTTTATTCTGCCGCTGGCGATCCTGTCCGGCTGGCAGGCCGCGTCCCATTATCAGTGGGTCCCGCCGGTCTTTCTGCCGTCGCCGGGGCGAACGCTCGCCTCGTTCTGGGATCTGCTGACCAAACAGTCGTTCGAGCAGGATTTTTTTATTAGCATCACGCTGGTGTCGCAGTCATTCCTGCTTGGCGCGCTGGCCGCGCTGCTGCTGGGGATCGCCGCCGGCATGTCCCGCAAGGTGGAAAACTTCTTCGGCCCGACGTTCGACACTATCCGCCATATTCCCGGCATCGCCTGGCTGCCGCTGATTATTCTGTGGCTGGGGGTGGGGGCGCCGGCCAAGACGCTGGTGATCGCCAAGTCGGTGTTTTTCCCGGTGTTTCTCAATACGCTGCAGGGGATCCGCAACGTCGATCGCAACTACATTGAGCTGGGGGAGGTGCTGCGCCTGACGCGCTGGCAAACCCTGCGACGCATCGTGATCCCGGCGGCCTTGCCTAATGTGATGGTAAGCCTGCGTTACAGCGCCGGGCTGGCGTGGGCGCTGGTGGTGGTGGCCGAGGGCATCGCGGGGCAGGTGGGGATCGGTTTTCTGATCTTCCGCGCCCAGTCGCTGCTGCTGACCGACCAACTGCTGGTCTGCATGGCGACCATCGGCATCGTCGGTTTTCTGATCGACCGGTTAATGCTGGCGCTGCAAAAACGCGCGCTGGTATGGAAGCAGGGCTATGAGGGCTAACCCATGACCGAGACACTGCATGTACGCGGCGTGACCAAACGTTATGCGCACGAGGGAGCCGCATCGCACGAGGTGCTGCGCGGCATCGATTTAACGGTGGAGCCGGGCGAATTCGTCAGCATCGTCGGGCCGAGCGGCTGCGGCAAGAGCACCCTGCTGCGGCTGATTGTCGGACTGGATCAGGACTACCAGGGCGAGATTACCCTGGGCGCGCGGCGTATTAGCGGTCCCGGCCCGGAGCGCGGCATCGTGTTTCAGGACCACCGTCTGCTGCCGTGGCTGACGCTGGAGGAGAACATCGCGCTGGCGGTGGAAAACGTCTCCTGGCCGGCGGCGCGCAAACGCGACGCGGTGCGCGAACATATTGAGCTGGTCGGGCTGACGGGCTACGAGCAGGCCTTTCCCCACCAGCTTTCCGGCGGCATGGCGCAGCGCGCCGCCATTGCCCGCGGGCTGGTGGCGCGCCCGGAAGTGCTGCTGCTGGATGAACCGCTGGGGGCGCTGGATGCGCTGACGCGCATCCGGCTGCAGGATGAACTGCTGCATATCTGGCAGCATGAGCGCACCAGCATGATCCTGGTGACCCACGATATTGAGGAGGCGCTCTATTTGAGTCACCGCGTGGTGGTACTGCAGTCGCATCCGGGGCGGATCGCCAGGGTGGTGGAGGTGACGCTGCCTTTACCGCGCGACCGCGCCAGCTATGCGTTTACCGACCTGCGGCGCGAAGTGCTGGCGGCGATGACGCCGGATACCGTGCGCCACGAAGCGGCGGTAGCCGGGTAGTTGACCCCCTCCCGGCCTCCCCCTTGCCAGGGGGAGGAGCCAAACTCCCTCCCCTGCGACTGTCTCTTATACACAAATCCAAGGAACCTCTAGAGGCCATGTGTATTCTGGTCTTGGGTTCATTCTTGGTTCTTTGTTTTTTGCTTTTCGTCGGCGTAAGAAATCACGCTGAGGTGGACGACCCCGCGAATGCGCCGCAGGGAAGCGGCGCAAGCCAGTGCCGCGTCGGACAAAAACGCCGGGAGCGTTTTTGAACAGCGCTTGCGCTGGCCCGGTAGGGCGAGTCTCAGGGATGAGACGAGTATTCCGTCACTGGCGGTTCGGGAAAGGGGGCGACCGCCGAAGGCATCGCGTCAGCGACGTGATTTCAGCCACAGCCCGGGTCCGGAGGGTGGTGGCGCTTGAACCACCCTGCGTCGGGCGCGTGCTGCGACATAGCAGAGAAATGACGGCCTTCTAGCGCACGAAATAGCGCTGAACTCACATATACCGTTAACAGTATATGTGACTAAGAGACAGCCCTTGCCAGGGGGAGGAGCTGACTGACTCTCTCCCCTGCGAAGGAGTGGGGTTAATCACTGCTCCCACCCTTATCCTCCCGCCGCCCAGGTGGGAGAATTACGATCCAGCTCACAATCTTATCGGTCAGGGTTGATCCCTACGACGCCCATGTCGGCGGGGGAGAGCGACAGGATTCCCTGCTTTGGTTTTGACGCCGCGACGAAAATCGAGGCTCTCCGCCTATTCGCGCCCACGCTAAAATGGTTGAAAAATATACAAATGTAAATATTAACAATACTAATGTTAATGATTTATTTGTAACCAATCCTAATGAAAATTATCTTCGGGCTCTCTACATTCAAGAACCCTATACAAAATAGCCAAACAATATTGCGACGTATTTACCTGATTATGGAGGAGATCATCATGCCATCAAGCGGCAACGCGCTGTTGAAAGAGGAAATAGAGTTTTCCCGATCGATTTTCGACGCGGATGGAAAGCTGACCTACGAAGAGAAGGCGGAGCGCGCCTTGCAAGCCGCGCTGGATATCAAGGATCAACTGTTGGATTCGCCCCAAAGGGTGGATACCGAACGCCTGATCCATCTGCTGGACGTCTACCGGAAATACGGCACCGAGCCAGCCATACGGTTAAGAGCTCGCGTGTTCGAGCAGGTTTTGCAAAAGAAGACGCTGTTTCTGGACAATAACCCCCTGGTGGGGTCGGTTACCTCGTATCCCGCCGGGGTCTATGTCTATCCCGAATACGGTTCGGAGTGGATCGCCGAGGAGCTTGACCAGCCGATCGTCTCCCATCTGGGCGAAGTTTCGCTTTCCAGCAGGGACCGGGAGCTGTTGGCCGAAGCGGCCGCCTATTTCGAGGATAAAAACGCCGAAGCCCGTTCCCGCGAACTGGCGCAGCAACTGTTGGGGCTTGATCCCAAAGAGGGCGTGGCGGCCGGACTGTTCACGGAGTCGGCGCGCTACACCGTCGGCGCCGGCAACGTCGATTACGCGAGCTTTATAGATCGCGGGCTGAAAGAGATCATCCGGGAAACCGAAGCGCGCCTGCGCGCGGTTCCCAGAACGGCTGAGGAGTCGGACAGAATCGATTACTACCAGGCCATCCTGATTACCTTCAGAGCGGTGATCGCCTTGGCGCATCGCTACGCCGATCTGGCGGAAAGCGAAGCGGGTAAAACCGGCGATCCCATACGTCGCGCCGAACTTCTGGAGATCGCCGAGGTTGCGCGCCACGTACCGGAAAATCCGCCCAGAAATTTCCGCGAGGCGCTGCAAAGCTGGTGGTTTATCCACCTGGGGATCCAGATCGAGCAAAGCGGCTGCGGTTCGTCCCCCGGTAGGCTGGGACAGTACCTGGATAAATATTACCAGGCGGACAAAAGCCAAAACGGCCTGACCGCCGATCAGGCGAAAAGCTGGCTCAAGGCGCTGTTCGTCAAGATTTTGTCCTACGGTTTCTATTCCGGGGTGATCGCCGCCCGTCAGGGATCGGGCCACACCGGCCATACCATCAATCTGGGCGGGCTGGACGCCGGCGGCCGGGACGCGACCACGGAACTGGATTACATTCTGCTCGATACGCAGATAGAGTTACAGACCATTCAGCCCACCATCACGATTCTTTACCATGACGGCCTGGCGGAGGATTTCCTGCTCAAGGCGGTCGATCTCGAGCGCACCGGTCTCGGCCAGCCGCAGTGGCTGAACAACCGCGTGGTCATCGAACGCCTGCTGACCCGCTACGCCAAGGTCGGCGTCACCATTGAAGACGCCAGAAATTGCATCAACATGAGCTGCGTCGCCACCGGCATCGCCGGCAAAACGGCGTTTCTGCACGAAGGCGGTTCGTTCAATCTGGCCAAGGCGCTGGAGCTGGCGCTTCACGACGGCGTCGATCCCGCCACCGGCCTGACAGTCGGCGCGAAAACCGGCGATCCGCGAAATTTTGCTGATTTCGAACAGCTTTACGCCGCCTACTCGCAGCAGGTTCTTCACCTTTTCCAGCAGATCCGGCCGTTGGGATCGCTGTCCAACAAGGCGTTGGGCGATACGGTTCCCGTACCGTTCCGTTCATCCCTTTACGAAGGCAGCCGCCGGCGCGGCAAGGACATTTACAAAGGCGGGGCGGATTATTACCTCTATTTCGTCATCTCGACGGCGGGGGTGGATGTCGCCAACTCGTTGGCGGCGCTCAAGCAGGTGATTTACGACGAGAAAGAGACCGGATGGGACGAATTGCTGGCCGCGCTGGCCGCCAATTTCGAGGGCTACGACGCGCTGCACAACAAATTAATTAAAGCTCCCAAGCACGGCAACGGCGACGCCGAAACCGACGCCCTGATCCGCCGCGTGTATGACGATGCGTGGACGCTTTTCCACTCGCTCGACGATCAGGATAATTTTTTCGGCGACAACGGCGCCAATCTGGAGGCGTTCTCGCTTTCCATCCACAATTACTTCGGCATCCTGACCGGCGCGTTGCCCAACGGACGCAAAAAGGGCACGCCGTTGACCGACGCCAGCGTCTCGGCCACCCCCGGTTCGGACCGCAAAGGCCCTCTCGCCCTGCTGACCTCCGCCGCCCAGGCTTTGGATACGGTGAAATACGGTTCGAATCATTTCAATATGAAGTTCCATCCGCAGGCGTTGGCGGGGATTGGCGGCGCCCGCAAACTCCTGGCGCTGATCAAGGACTATATGGACCGCAACGGATCGCATATCCAGTTCAACGTGGTGAGTTCGGAAACCTTGCGCAAGGCGCAGGCCAACCCTGAAGACTACAAGGGCCTTACCGTGCGCGTGGCCGGTTTCTCCGCTTATTTCACCCGGCTCCATAAAGGGGTGCAGGACGAAATTATCGCGCGGACCGAACTCTCGTTTTAACGGGGGGGTTAAAAACCGCAGAGGCGGTGCGGCAATCCCGCGCCGCCTCTCCTATCAGGGTTGACGCAATGGAACCGCAGGGCGTTATTTTCGACATTCAGCATTTTAGCTTGCACGACGGGCCGGGCGTGCGCTCGACCGTGTTTTTCAAAGGATGCCCTTTATCCTGCCTTTGGTGCTCCAATCCGGAATCGCAACGTAGAAAACCGGAATTGCTCTATTTCGCGGCGAACTGCGTCAGCTGCGGCGCCTGCGTCGCCGCCTGCAAGTCCGGCGCGCTTTCTTTGGGGGAAAAGGGCGTCGATATCGACCGAACCCTGTGCCAAAGCGGCGGGACCTGTGTTGCAGCCTGCCCCAACGACGCCCGCAGCTTATCGGGGCGCAAGATGAGCGTTGAGGAAATCGCGGACGAAGTGCGCCAGCATTGGCGGATTTTTATGCAAAGCGGCGGCGGCGTGACCTGCAGCGGCGGAGAAATTCTGTCTCAACCGGTTTTCCTGAAAGCGCTATTGCAGAAACTGCACGACGAAATCGGCTTTCATCTCTGTCTCGACACCAGCGGCTACGCGCCCTGGTCGACGCTGGAGCAGCTTTTGCCCCATGCCGATATGATCCTGCTGGATTTGAAACATATGGATTCCGCCCGCCATAAAGCGGCGACCGGGCGCGATAACAGACGCATTCTGGAAAACGCCCGCCATCTCGGCAAGCGCGGATTTCCCATACTGGTGCGCCTGCCTCTGATCCCCGGTTTTAACGACGACGACGACAATCTTTCCCGGCTGGGCGCCTTTATGAAGGAGGTCGCGCTGCCCGTCATCGAGATTCTGCCTTATCACGAATTCGGCTCTTCGAAATACGAAGCGTTGGGAAAAACCTACCACGTTTATACAAATAAACGCCCGCGCGTCAGGGAAGCCGGTGAGATTCTGTCCGCTTTCGGGCTGGAGGTCGTTCTGAGCAAACAGGAAAATAATCAAACCTACGCCTGACGCTTTGGTATGCGAAAGCGCGGGTTGATTCGGGCGGCAATAACCGCCTTCGGCGCGCATTCCTGTTTGCCGCCGTTTATTGCAGGGGGAGTGGGATAGGTAATCCTATAAATAGAGAGTCGCCGCTATCCCGTCATTATTATTTTATTCGTTTACCATGAGGTATTTTTGCCATGTCTAATCAGTCAGTGAATAACAAGAGGCATGCCGCCGCGCTGGTGGCGCTGAGCGCGACGCTGATATTGTGGCTGCAGACGGCGTCCGGCGCCGCGCAGCCGTTGAAAAGCATCACGCTGCAACTCGACCCCGCCACGGCGGTGGCGCAGGAAAAAGGCTTCTTCAAGGAAGCGTTCGACAAGATCGGCATCAACGAAGTGAAGCTGATCGCCTCCGGCAGCGCCGAACTGCTGGGCGCGGAGGCGGCGAACCTTAACCACGGCGGCATCGCGGTGGCGCAGCGCATGATCTATCCGGCGGTGGTGCACCACGCCAACGGGCTGGATGCGGTTATCGTCTGGGAGTCGGAGCCATCCGACAAATACCGTACGCCGATTATCGCCCGGGTGGACAACAAGGAGATTAACCAGGTTCAGGACCTTGACGGGCGTAAATTCGCCAGCAGCCGGGTGAGCTGCTACTGGACGGCGCCCACCGAGATCCTGGCCAAGGCGGGCTTGCCGCTGGACTCCCGTAAGCAGCAGGGGCGGGTGCGCTACCAGTCGATGGATAACAACGCCGCGGTATCCGCTGCCCTGTTAAGCGGCTCCATCGATGCCACGGCGGTGCATCTCGGCGCCTCCGGCGCGGCCGCGCTCTATACCTCCGGTCAGGTGAAAGTGATCGGACGCTCCCCGGACGACGGCGTCTACGTCAACGGCGCCGGCCGGGTCTCCTACTTCGCGATGCGTTCGTTTGTCGAAAACTACCCGCAGGCCATTCAGGCCTTTCTGGTGGCGGTCGATCGCGCCAAAGTCTGGGCGCGGGAGAACCCCGATGAAGCGGCGGTCATCGTCGCCAAAGCCACCCGCGTGCCGGAGCATATCGCCAAGTTCCAAATCACCGATCCGTCGCAGTACTTCTTTATGCGCGGTGAGGAAGACGCCGACAGCGTACGCGGCAATATCAAAACCTTCCAGGCCTGGTACATCGCGCAGGGGGACGACATCCTGAGCGAGCGCAATCTGAGCGATATCCAGGTCGATAAGCTGGTCGACGCGCGCTTTTTCAAAGGCGGCGCTTATTCGGTCTATAACTGACCTCCCTTTACCTAAACAGGACCGAGAACCATGAGCGATAACATTCTTGGCGGCGTGGCGACGGCAAAGCCCGTTCGGCGCCGGCGATCGGGGAACTGGATCGGCTTTATCCTGCCGCTGGCGATCCTGTCCGGCTGGCAGGCCGCGTCCCATTATCAGTGGGTCCCGCCGGTCTTTCTGCCGTCGCCGGGGCGAACGCTCGCCTCGTTCTGGGATCTGCTGACCAAACAGTCGTTCGAGCAGGATTTTTTTATTAGCATCACCCTGGTGTCGCAGTCATTCCTGCTTGGCGCGCTGGCCGCGCTGCTGCTGGGGATCGCCGCCGGCATGTCCCGCAAGGTGGAAAACTTCTTCGGCCCGACGTTCGACACTATCCGCCATATTCCCGGCATCGCCTGGCTGCCGCTGATTATTCTGTGGCTGGGGGTGGGGGCGCCGGCCAAGACGCTGGTGATCGCCAAGTCGGTGTTTTTCCCGGTGTTTCTCAATACGCTGCAGGGGATCCGCAACGTCGATCGCAACTACATTGAGCTGGGGGAGGTGCTGCGCCTGACGCGCTGGCAAACCCTGCGGCGCATCGTGATCCCGGCGGCCTTGCCTAATGTGATGGTAAGCCTGCGTTACAGCGCCGGGCTGGCGTGGGCGCTGGTGGTGGTGGCCGAGGGCATCGCGGGGCAGGTGGGGATCGGTTTTCTGATCTTCCGCGCCCAGTCGCTGCTGCTGACCGACCAACTGCTGGTCTGCATGGCGACCATCGGCATCGTCGGTTTTCTGATCGACCGGTTAATGCTGGCGCTGCAAAAACGCGCGCTGGTATGGAAGCAGGGCTATGAGGGCTAACCCATGACCGAGACACTGCATGTACGCGGCGTGACCAAACGTTATGCGCACGAGGGAGCCGCATCGCACGAGGTGCTGCGCGGCATCGATTTAACGGTGGAGCCGGGCGAATTCGTCAGCATCGTCGGGCCGAGCGGCTGCGGCAAGAGCACCCTGCTGCGGCTGATTGTCGGACTGGATCAGGACTACCAGGGCGAGATTACCCTGGGAAGTCGGCGCATTAGCGGTCCCGGCCCGGAGCGCGGCATCGTGTTTCAGGACCATCGTCTGCTGCCGTGGCTGACGCTGGAGGAGAACATCGCGCTGGCGGTGGAAAACGTCTCCTGGCCGGCGGCGCGCAAACGCGACGCGGTGCGCGAACATATTGAACTGGTCGGGCTGTCGGGCTACGAGCAGGCTTTTCCCCACCAGCTTTCCGGCGGCATGGCGCAGCGTGCCGCCATTGCCCGCGGGCTGGTGGCGCGTCCGGAAGTGCTGCTACTGGATGAACCGCTGGGGGCGCTGGATGCGCTGACGCGCATCCGGTTGCAGGATGAACTGCTGCATATCTGGCAGCACGAGCGCACCAGCATGATCCTGGTGACCCACGATATTGAGGAAGCGCTCTATTTGAGTCACCGCGTAGTGGTGCTGCAATCGCATCCGGGGCGGATCGCCAGGGTGGTGGAGGTGACGCTGCCTTTACCGCGCGACCGCGCCAGCTATGCGTTTACCGACCTGCGGCGCGAAGTGCTGGCGGCGATGACGCCGGATACCGTGTGCCACGAAGCGGCGGTGGCGGGGTAAAAGAGTAGGGAGGCAGAGCGCGGCCTAAGCCGCGCTCTTCGATCGAAAATAACGAGGAGATTAGAACGAGGTGCGTTTGTAGCTGCGGTACTGCGGTTGCCAGAAGTTGTCGGCAATGGCTTTTGCCAGCGCATCGCCGGAGGTCACCACCGCCACGCCCTGCAACTGCGCCGCTTTACCCACTTCCAGCGCAATGCGTTTCGATACTTCCTGAATATCCGCGATATCCGGCAGCAGCGCGCCTTCGCCGTGGTTCGCCAGCGGAGAGCAGTCCGCCAGGGTACGGCTGGCCGCCATCAGCATAACGTCGGTAATGCGGGTCGCGCCCGATGCCAGCGCCCCTAAACCAATCCCCGGGAAGATAAAGGAGTTGTTGCACTGGGCGATGGGGTAAACCTTATCCTGATAGTGAACCGGCGCGAACGGGCTGCCGGTGGCAACCAGCGCGGCGCCGTCCGTCCAGCGGATAATGTCTTCCGGGCGGGCTTCCACGCGCGACGTCGGGTTGGACAACGGCATCACGATGGGGCGCTCGCAGTGACTGTGCATCTCACGGATAATTTCTTCGGTAAACAGGCCGGGCTGACCGGAAACGCCGATCATCACGGTCGGTTTGGCGTTGCGCACCACCTCCAGCAGGGAGATCGCGTCGCTGGCGACTTCCCAGCGGGTCAGCAATTCGCTTTTCTGCACCAGCTTGCTCTGGAAGTCGAGCAGGTTCGGCAGCTTATCGGTCAGCAGGCCGAAGCGGTCCACCATAAATACCCGGGCGCGGGCTTCATCTTCGCTCAAACCTTCAGACTTCATCTGGGCGATGATTTGTTCCGCGATGCCGCATCCGGCGGAACCGGCGCCGAGGAACACCACGGTCTGGTCGCGCAGCTGGCTGCCCGCCGCCCGGCTGGCGGCAATCAGGCTACCGAGGGTAACGGCCGCGGTGCCCTGAATGTCGTCATTGAAGCTGCAAATCTCGTCGCGATAGCGATTCAGCAGCGGGGTGGCGTTTTTCTGGGCGAAATCTTCGAACTGCAGCAGCACGTTCGGCCAGCGGCGTTTAACCGCCTGAATGAATTCATCGACAAACGCATAGTATTCGTCATCGGTAATACGCGGGTGACGCCAGCCCATATACAGCGGATCGTTCAGACGCTGCGGGTTGTTGGTGCCGACATCCAGCACCACCGGCAGGGTATACGCCGGGCTGATGCCGCCGCAGGCGGTGTACAGCGACAGTTTACCGATGGGGATGCCCATTCCGCCGATGCCCTGGTCGCCCAGGCCCAGAATACGTTCGCCATCGGTAACCACGATGACCTTCACATTCTGTTTGGTGGCGTTTTGCAGCATATCGTCGATATGCGCGCGGTTGGGGTAGGCGATAAACAGGCCGCGCGCCCGGCGGTAGATATCAGAGAAGTGCTCGCAGGCTTCGCCGACGGTCGGCGTATAGATGATGGGCATCATCTCGCTGAGGTGGGCGTCCAGCAAACGATAGAACAGCGTTTCGTTGGTATCCTGGATATTGCGCAGGTATACGTGTTTTTCTATATCGTTTTTAAACTCCTGGTATTGACGCCAGGCTCGTTCGGCCTGTTCTTCAATGGTTTCGACGGCTTCCGGTAATAAACCATATAGATTAAAGTCGGCGCGTTCTTCTTCTGTAAAAGCGCTGCCTTTATTCAACAGGGGAAATTCAAGAAGTATTGGACCAGCATAGGGGATGTAGAGGGGACGTTTACTTTCGTATTCTAATTCCATGACTTTTTTACTCTTTGGGTAACAGAAACGAATTCGGGTGAATAATAAAAACGCTGTGGCCCGGATCTTAAATTACCCACAAAATATGTACAGAAAATGTTAATTAAAATAGTTACAGATGGCTTGCATCGGCGAATAAAAAAAGCTGTATCGATTCAATCAGTTCATTTAATCAGCGCCGTCACTGCATGAAATGGCGGATAACATTTTTACAGCCCAGGTCGTTCAGCAGCGCCGCGCACGATTCCCATTGGCTGATGACGGCGTCGCGGCGTTCGACCACGGCGGCCCGGCGTATCGCCGTATGCCGCTCGCCCGCCAGATTCATCAGGTTAAGCGCCCCCTGCAAAGGGGGCAGGCTGGGATTGAACGCCGCATTTTCAGCGTAGCGGCCGGTATAGATGGCGCCGCCGCGCGTTTCCAGCGCCACGCCGCTTAACGCCTGCGTGTATGGCGCGTGGCTGCGGTTGGCGGCATCCAGCGCGGCAAGGACCAGCGCGTCCTGATGCGCCAGCGCGCAGCCATGGTCGACCTCATCCATCAACCTGGCGCTGGTGTTCAGATCGCCGGGGCCGAAGGCGTCCGGCAGATAATGGCCGAGCAGGGCGGGCTGACGGCCCGGCAGTTGAATGCGCAGCGTGGAGGCGGCGTTAAGCTCATTCATAAACTGCCGGCAGTGGCCGCACGGCGTGTAGTTCACTGTTATCGCCGCCAGCCCCGTCTCATTGCGCGACCAGGCGTGGCTAATCGCGCTTTGTTCCGCGTGTACCGTGTGCTGAAGCGGCGCGCCGCTGAACTCCATATTGGCGCCGAAATAAAAATTGCCGCTCACTCCCTGGGCGATGGCGCCCACCTGAAAACGCGAGATCGGCGTCAGCGCACAGGCGGCGGCCAACGGCAGCAAGGCAAAGGCCAGCGCGTTGGTATCCATCCGGCCGGCGTCGGCCAGCCCGGCCGCTTCATCCGCGGTCAGCATGGCGGCAAAATCCTGCCGGTGCAGAATGGGCTCCAGGGCGGATTGCAAACGGGATGGCAACTGTTTCAGGGCGTTTTCAAAGCGTGGAAACATAGCGGCTTGCTCTTTTGTATTGATGAATAGGCATCATATTAAGTAGCAGATTAGCAATATATTGTGATTATTATCTCGTTATATATGTAAGGAATGAAAGGAATATTAAAAATATGTGATGTGTATTGGATTTTATTCTCTTGCGCCTGAGTAAAGAGGGCGGGAATAGGGCCAAAGGGTTAAGGTATCGGCCGCCTTAATCCATAACCGTAAAACGCCAAGCCGCGTTAACCGGCAAAATGAAGCAGCACCGGAAAAATAAACGGTGCCACCAGCGAAGTAATAATCCCGCAGATCACCAGCGCCAGCGAACTGAACGCCCCTTCCTGAAAATCGACTTCCGCGCAGCGCGCCGTGCCCAGGGCGTGTGAAGCGGTTCCCATCGACAAGCCGCGGGCGGCTTTGGTTTTAATGCCGATGCGGTCGAACAGACCGTGTCCCGCCACCGCGCCGACGATGCCGACAAAAATGACGCACACCGCGCTGATGGCGGGAATACCGCCGAGCGAGCTGGCGACCGCCATGGCGATCGGCGTGGTGACGGATTTCGGCAGTACCGAGGCGGCAATCTCCGGGGATGCGCCCATCCACAGCGCCACCAGGGTGCCGGAAACGATGGCGGCGAGGCTGCCGATAAAACAGACGCTGATGATGGATTTCCAGCGCGCGCGGATTTGGTGAATCTGCTCGTAGAGCGGAAAGGCCAGCGCGACCACGGCGGGCTGCAGCAGGCTGTTGAGCACTTCGCTGCCCTTGAAGTAGTGCTCGTAAGGGATACGCAACAGTAGCAGCAGGGGAATGATAATCGCCATCGACACCAACAATGGGTTCAGCAACGATATTTGTGTCACCGCCGCCAGCTTACGGGCGGCGAAAAAGACCAGCAGCGTGAGCGGCAACGACCACCACAAATAGGCGAACATCAGGGTTTGTCCTTGGTTGGCGGGGTATCAGCGGCGATGGCGCGTTCGCGCTGCATCAGCTGGGTGCTGAAACCGACGACGATCATCACCACAAAGGTACTGATCAGGCAGGAAACGACGATCGGCCCAAACTGCTGGCTAAGCAGATCGTAGTAGTTCATCACGCCCACCCCTATCGGCACAAACAGCAGCGCCATATGGCGAATAAACAGATGACAGCCGGGTTTCACCCAGGTGGCCGGCAGGATCTGCGAAGCGAGAAGCGAGAACAGAATCAGCATACCGATAATGCTGCCCGGAATAACCAGAGGGAGTAACGCGGATATCGCATTGCCTGCCAGCAGACAGAGATAAATCAATGCGAAAGCGCGTAAATACCGCCAACAAAGGGTGATCGTATTACGCATGGGAAAGTCCTGATTAACTGATACGGCCATGATAACGCTAATGGAATTAGTGTGCCACAGATCACAGGTTTTCCCGGCCGGTAAATCCGGATGCCGGCTCAGCCGGTAAACAGCCCGCGCTCGGAAACCGCTTCGCCGATGGTGTCGGTAAGGCGGCGTAGCTGTTCGGGCGGAATGATAAACGGCGGCATAAGATAGATAAGTTTGCCGAACGGGCGGATCCATACGCCGCGCGTCACGAAAAAGCGCTGCAGCCGCGCCATATCGACCGGGCGGCGCGTCTCCACCACGCCAATCGCCCCCAGCACCCGCACGTCCGCCACCTCGGGCGCGGCGGATAACGGCTTCAGCGCCTGAAGCAGCTGTTGTTCGATGGCGGAGACCTGGCTCTGCCAGCGGTTCTCCGCCAGCAGCGTCAGGCTGGCGTTGGCCGCCGCGCAGGCCAGCGGATTGCCCATAAAGGTCGGGCCGTGCATAAAGCAGCCCGCCGCGCCGTTGCTGATGGTGTCGGCCACCTGCCGGGTGGTGAGCGTGGCCGAAAGCGTCAGATAGCCGCCGGTGAGCGCTTTGCCCAGACAGAGGATATCCGGCGTGATGCCCGCATGTTCACAGGCGAACAGCCTGCCGGTACGGCCGAACCCGCTGGCGATCTCATCGGCGATCAGCAGCACGCCGTAGCGATCGCACAGTTCGCGCACCCGTTGCAGATAGCGCGGATGGTAAAAACGCATGCCGCCTGCCCCCTGGACGATAGGCTCCAGCACCACCGCCGCCAGTTGCGCGGCGTGTTGCGCCAGCTGCGCGTGCAGCGGGGCGATATCCTCCTCGCGCCATTGGTCGTCGAACCGGCACTGCGGGGCGTCGGCGAACAGATGCGCGGGCAGATAGCCCTGATACAGGCTGTGCATCGAGTTTTGCGGATCGCAGACCGCCATCGCGCCGAAGGTGTCGCCGTGGTAGCCGTGGCGCAGCGTGAGGAAACGCTGGCGCCGCTCCCCGCGCGCCTGCCAGTATTGCAGCGCCATTTTCAGCGCCACCTCCACGGCGACCGAGCCGGAGTCCGCCAGAAACACGCACTCCAGCGCGTCAGGCGTCATCGCCACCAGCCGACGACAGAGCGCCACCGCCTGCGGATGGGTAATGCCGCCGAACATCACGTGCGACATCCGAGACATCTGCTGCTGCAACGCCTGATTGATGGCCGGATGGTTATAGCCGTGGATCGCCGCCCACCAGGAAGACATGCCGTCGACCAGACGCCGTCCGTCGGCAAGCTCAAGTTCGACGCCGTCGGCGGCGACCACCGGATAAACAGGCAGCGGTTGGGTCATGGAGGTATAGGGATGCCAGATATGGCGTTGGTCGAAGGCGAGGTCGTCAGGCGTCATCATTGGTGTTGTAAACTAAAAATGTATTGAGTTGGTTGACAGTATAAAGGGTTAATTTAAACTGATGAAACGTTTTTATTTTGGAGACGCCGCCATGGCCGACCGCATCTACTGGACGCTTGAGCAAGCGCAAGAACTATTCGACAAGCCGTTTCTGGAGCTGATGTTTACCGCGCAGCAGATTCATCGTCAGCATTTTGATCCCCGTCAGGTACAGGTCAGCACACTGTTGTCGATCAAAACCGGCGCCTGCCCTGAAGACTGTAAATACTGTCCGCAAAGTTCCCGCTACCGTACGGGCATTGAAACCGAACGGCTGATGCAGGTGGAGCAGGTGCTGGAGTCCGCCCGTCAGGCGAAAGCGGCCGGCTCGACCCGTTTCTGTATGGGCGCCGCCTGGAAAAATCCGCACGAGCGCGACATGCCCTATCTGGAGCAGATGGTGCAGGGCGTCAAAGAGCTGGGCATGGAAACCTGTATGACGCTCGGCACCCTGGACGGCGATCAGGCGTCGCGTTTAGCCGCGGCCGGGCTGGATTTCTATAACCACAATCTCGATACCTCGCCGGAGTTTTACGGCAGCATTATTACCACCCGCAGCTATCAGGAGCGCCTGGATACGCTGGATAAGGTGCGCGGCGCCGGTATCAAGGTCTGCTCCGGCGGGATTGTCGGCCTGGGGGAAACGGTGCGCGACCGCGCCGGCCTGCTGGTGCAACTGGCCAATCTGCCGACGCCGCCGGAAAGCGTGCCGATCAATATGCTGGTAAAAGTAAAAGGCACGCCGCTGGCCGATAACGAGGACGTCGACGCGTTTGATTTTATCCGCACCATCGCCGTGGCGCGCATTATGATGCCGACCTCCTACGTGCGTCTCTCCGCCGGCCGCGAGCAGATGAGCGAACAGACGCAGGCGATGTGCTTTATGGCCGGCGCCAACTCCATCTTCTATGGCTGCAAACTGCTGACCACGCCGAACCCCAAAGAGGATAAGGATCTGGCGCTATTCCGCAAACTGGGGCTGAACCCGCGGCAGACCGAGGTGGAATACGGCGATAACCAACAGCAGCAGCGGCTGACGCGGCAGTTGACCCACGCCGATACGGAGCAGTTCTACAATGCCGCGCTGTAGCGCTCCGCACGCGCGGCGCCGGCGGCCATGAGCTGGCAACAACGCATTGCGCTGGCGCTGGAACAGCGCCGTCAGGATGATGCCTACCGCACGCGGCGGGCCAATCAGAGCGGCAACGGCCGCTGGCTGATGCAGGACGGGCGGCGCTACCTCAATTTTTCCAGCAACGATTATCTGGGGCTGAGCCGTCATCCGGAAATTATTCGCGCCTGGCGCCAGGGGGCGCAGCGCTATGGCGTCGGTTCCGGCGGCTCCGGCCACGTGACGGGTTATACCGACGCCCATGAGACGCTGGAGCAACAACTGGCGGAGTGGCTGGGCTATGCGCGCGCGCTGCTGTTTATTTCCGGCTATGCGGCGAATCAGGCGGTGGTCGCCGCGTTGACGCAGGCGGGCGATCGTATTCTGGCCGACCGGCTGAGCCACGCTTCCCTGCTGGAGGCCGCGGCGCACTCGCCGGCGACGCTGCGGCGTTTTAGCCACAATGACCATCAAGCTTTGCGGCGCCTGCTGGAAAAGCCAGCCGCGGGTCAAACCCTGGCGGTCACCGAAGGGGTGTTCAGCATGGACGGCGACAGCGCGCCGCTGCCGCAGTTGCATGCGCTGTGTCGTGAACGCGGCGCCTGGCTGATGGTGGATGATGCCCACGGGGTAGGCGTGCTGGGCGAGGAAGGGCGGGGAAGCTGCTGGCGGCGGCAGGTGAGGCCCGAGCTGTTGATCGTCACCTTCGGCAAGGCGTTCGGCGTCAGCGGCGCCGCCGTGCTGTGCGCCGAACCGCTGGCGGAATACCTGTTGCAGTTCGCCCGCCATCTGATTTACAGCACCGCCATGCCCGCGGCGCAGGCCTGCGCGCTAAGCGCCGCGCTGAACTGTGTCCGCCAGGGGGAGGCGCTGCGGGAGGCGCTGCGGCGCAATATCGCCCGGTTCCGCGCCGGTTGCGCTACCTCGCCTTGGCGGCCGATGGACTCCGATAGCGCCATTCAGCCGCTGCTGGTCGGCGACAACGCCCGCGCGCTGGCGTTGATGACGCGCATGCGCGCGCAGGGAATATGGGTAACGGCGATGCGTCCTCCCACGGTGCCGCCCGGCAGCGCCCGCCTGCGGATTACGCTGACGGCGGCGCATCGGCCGGAAGATATTGAGCAATTATTGACGGTGCTGCGCCATGCCGACTGAAACCCACGATAAACCGGCCATCGCCCGGGCGTTCGGCCGGGCGGCGGACAGCTACGACCGCTATGCGGCGCTGCAACGGGCCAGCGGCGCGCGCCTGCTGGAGATGGTCGCGTCGCATCATGGATCGCAGGTGCTGGACGCCGGCTGCGGCACCGGTCACTTCAGCCGCCGCTGGCGGCAGTTGGATAAGACCGTGACCGCGTTGGACCTGTCTTCCGAGATGCTGGCCTACGCCGGCGAGCAGCGGGCCGCGCACCGCTATGTGTTGGGGGATATCGAAAACCTGCCGCTGGCGGACGGCAGCGTGGATATCAGCTACAGCAATCTGGCGGTGCAGTGGTGCGACGATCTGCCGCGCGCGCTGGCCGAACTGTATCGGGTGACCCGCCCGGGCGGCGCCATCGCCTTTTCCACGCTGGCGGACGGATCGCTCAGCGAGCTGGCGCAGGCCTGGCGGCGCGTGGACGGCAGCCGCCGGGTGAACCGTTTTCTCTCCGTTCCCGCCATACGGGCCGCCTGCCGCCCTTACCGCCATCAACTTCACCAGGAGCGGGTGACCCACTGTTTTCCCGACGTGCTGGCGCTGCTGAAGTCGCTGAAAGGCATCGGCGCCACCTGGCTGCATCAGGGACGCGCGCCCGGTTTGCTCAGCCGGGCGCGTCTTGATGCGCTGGCGTCGGGGTATCCTCGGCGCCAGGAGGGCTATCCGCTCAGCTATCAACTGATTTACGGAGTGATTTATCGTGATTAAGCGCTGGTTTGTAACCGGAACGGATACCGAGGTCGGCAAGACCATCGCCAGCTGCGCGCTGTTGCAGGCCGCCAATGGGGCCGGATACCGTACCGCCGGCTATAAGCCGGTGGCCTCCGGCTGCGAAATAACCCCGCAGGGCGCGCGCAACGGCGATGCCTTGCTGCTGCAGGCCAACAGCGGCGTGCGGCTGGATTATCAGCAGGTCAATCCGCTGGCGTTTATCGAGCCGACGTCGCCGCATATCGCCAGCGCGGCGGAGCGGCGGCCTATTCACCTGTCAGCGCTCTCCGCCGGGCTGCGGGCGCTGGAACAGCAGGCGGACTGGCTGCTGGTGGAAGGGGCCGGCGGCTGGTTTACGCCGCTGTCTGGGCAGGAAACCTTCGCCGACTGGGTGGCGCGGGAGCAGTTGCCGGTTATTCTGGTGGTGGGCATCAAGCTGGGCTGCATTAACCATGCGCTGCTGACCGCGGGCGCTATCCGTCAGGCCGGATCAACGCTTGGCGGCTGGATCGCCAACGGCGTTGAAGCGCCGGGAAAGCGCCATCAGGAATATCTGCTCAGTTTGCGGCAGCGTCTGCCCGCCCCGATGCTGGGTGAAATCCCGCATCTGGCGCTGCCGCAGTCGCAGAATCTGGGGCGGTATATCGATCTATCGCGGCTGGGCTGAGGTTTCACCTGCTGATAATAAATACCCGGCTTTATCCCCGGATTGATAATTAGCCTGGTATTTATTCATCAATCAATAGAAAAAATATCTTGATTTTCCCCTTTAGCCCTTGCTACCCCTGAATGCGTTTCTGGAATCCGCGTTCCGTTTTTAGCATTTTTCAGTCTAATACTTATGAGATAAATCGCAGAAAAGGGGTGAAAAAAATCCGTATCGGCAATGATATTAGCTGAAGGTAGTATTTCTGTAACACAGAGCGGGTGCGGGGTTGTGGGAGTTATCCACTATTTCTGTGGATAACTGTGTGCATGAGCACTAGGAAAACTATGCCAGACGAGAGCTGACGCGGGTTTCCGTCGGGTTGACGTTATTCTCTGCTTTTTTTTAAATACCATTAAAATCATTATGTTATTTAAAATCAAGCGCCTTGATTGCGCTTGGCGCCCGCTGACATAAATTAGTAATCAGGCGCTAGCGGCAGGTTACCAAAATTAGCCGTTTGGGGATAAAAAGTCGCTAACTTTTTCTGGTGGATCGGCAACCTTTATGCTAGCGAATCCATGCGTTGGTTAATCATTCAGCCAGGCGATAATTTTCTTGATGCTGTTTTTATATCCAGTATCATGGCGGTGGTAAAGTCCGCGATTGCTTCCCATAATAACCTGAGGGTCAATAACGGCCGTTCAGTTCCATTCGCGCGTCATCCGATAGCCCATTCATGAGTAACGTATTCGACTATGAGTAAAGCATTCAAACTGAATTCCGAATTTAAGCCGGCGGGCGATCAGCCGGAAGCCATTCGTCGTTTAAAGGAAGGATTGGAGGATGGGCTGGCGCATCAGACGCTGCTGGGGGTAACCGGATCGGGCAAAACCTTTACCATCGCCAATGTGATCGCCGACCTGAACCGTCCCACCATGGTGCTGGCGCCCAATAAAACGCTGGCCGCCCAGCTTTACGGGGAAATGAAAGCCTTTTTCCCGGATAACGCGGTGGAGTATTTCGTCTCTTATTACGACTACTATCAGCCGGAAGCCTACGTGCCGAGCTCCGATACCTTTATCGAGAAGGATGCGTCAGTCAACGAACATATCGAACAGATGCGACTCTCGGCCACCAAGGCGATGCTGGAGCGGCGGGATGTGGTTGTGGTCGCCTCGGTTTCCGCCATTTACGGCCTCGGGGATCCCGACCTATATCTGAAAATGATGCTGCATCTGACGCAGGGGATGATTATCGACCAGCGGGCGATTTTACGGCGCCTGGCGGAATTGCAGTATGCCCGTAACGATCAGGCGTTTCAGCGCGGCACCTTCCGCGTGCGCGGCGAGGTGATCGATATTTTCCCCGCCGAATCGGACGAGGTGGCCCTGCGCGTCGAACTGTTTGATGAAGAAGTGGAGCGGCTGTCGCTGTTTGACCCGCTGACCGGGCAGATTCTGCACACCGTGCCGCGTTATACCATTTATCCGAAAACGCACTACGTGACGCCGCGCGAGCGTATTTTGCAGGCGATGGAAGATATCAAGGTGGAGCTGGCCGATCGCCGCAGGATACTGCTGGCGAACGATAAGCTGGTGGAGGAGCAGCGGCTGAGCCAGCGCACCCAGTTCGATCTGGAAATGATGAACGAGCTGGGCTACTGCTCCGGCATCGAAAACTATTCGCGCTATCTGTCCGGGCGCGGCCCCGGCGAGCCGCCGCCGACCCTGTTCGACTACCTGCCGGCCGACGGGCTGCTGGTGGTCGACGAGTCGCACGTCACCATTCCGCAGATAGGCGGTATGTATCGCGGCGACCGGGCGCGTAAGGAAACCCTGGTGGAGTACGGCTTCCGCCTGCCGTCGGCGCTGGACAACCGGCCGATGAAGTTTGAGGAATTCGAGGCGCTGGCGCCGCAGACCATTTACGTGTCGGCGACGCCGGGCAACTACGAGCTGGAAAAATCCGGCGGCGACGTGATCGATCAGGTGGTGCGTCCCACCGGCCTGCTGGACCCGGTGCTGGAGGTGCGGCCGGTGGCCACCCAGGTGGACGATCTGCTGTCGGAAATCCGTCTGCGCGCCGAGGTGAACGAGCGGGTGCTGGTCACCACGCTGACCAAGCGCATGGCGGAAGATTTAACCGAATATCTGGAAGAGCACGGCGAACGGGTGCGTTATCTGCACTCGGATATCGATACCGTCGAACGGGTGGAGATTATCCGCGATCTGCGGCTGGGCGAATTCGATGTGCTGGTGGGCATTAACCTGTTGCGCGAAGGGCTGGATATGCCGGAAGTGTCGCTGGTGGCGATCCTCGACGCCGACAAGGAAGGCTTCCTGCGTTCCGAGCGCTCGCTGATTCAGACCATCGGCCGCGCGGCGCGTAACCTGAACGGCAAGGCGATTCTGTATGGCGATAGAATTACCCCCTCGATGGCGCGGGCGATTAGCGAAACCGAGCGCCGCCGTGAGAAACAGCAGGCGTACAACCTGGAACACGGCATTGTGCCGCAGGGGTTGAACAAGAAAATCGCCGATATCCTGCAACTGGGGCAGCCGAGCAACAGAGGCAAAGGGCGCGGCAAGAAAGCCGCGGAGCCGGCGGCCGACTATCTGGCGCTGACGCCGAAAGCGCTGGAGCAGAAAATCCGCGAGCTGGAAAGCAGGATGATGACCCACGCGCAGAATCTGGAGTTTGAAGAAGCGGCCGGCCTGCGCGATCGGGTACAGGCGCTGCGCGCGCAGTTTATTGCGTTGTCCTGATGGATGATGCGAGCAGAAAGTTTTGAGGGATCGTTATGGATGTTGCTATACCGGGTGTAGATGTCTTGTTTGTTGCAGGTTTTGGCCCCATCGTAAAATCAGCTCCGGCCAGCTATAGGCTCTACGTTGACACGCTGGGCCTGCCGTTAAAGCCGCTGGAGGGCAATAGTGATTATTTGACCACGGATAAGCTGGTCGGCGTGACCCATACGCCCTGACTGCGCGATGGAAAATCTGACGCATAACGAATCTCACCCGTAGCCGCCGCTGCATTTCCATCTACGTAAGCAATCGCAGGAGATTAAGACGTATTGCGTTTTTCCGCCTCTGAGCGCACGCGCCGGGTTGCTTCCTGTTTCAGCGTCTGGCGATCGATTTTGTTGGTGCCGGCCAGCGGAAAACGCTCGAGCAGCCAGATATGGCGCGGATGCAGATAGGCCGCGCCCTCGCGCAGCGTAAAGGCTTTAAGCTCCTCGACGCCGACCTGTTTGCCGGGACGCAGCACCACCCAGGCCGTGGGTTTATGGCCTTTAATCTCGTCGGCGACCGGCACCACGCAGGCCTGCTGCACCGCCGGGTGGCGTTCCAGCAGATGCTCCACTTCGCTCGGATAGATATTTTCCCCGCCGCAGACGAACATATCGTCATAACGGCCGATAAAGGTGTAGAACCCTTGATCGTCCTGACGGAACACGTCGCCGGTAATGTAATAGCCGTCCGGCGTGAAAGGGGCAATATCCGGCCGTTGGTGGTAGCCGAGCATCAGCGCCGGGCTTTTCAGCTCCAGCACGCCGCGGCGGGAAAGCTCTCCGTCTTCGCCGCGCAGCCGCAGCTCAACCTGCGGATGCGGGTAGCCGGCGGCCAGCGGCGGCAGCGGGCGCCCTTGCGGATGCGGGCCGAACACCACCGGCCCGCCCTCGGTGGTGCCGTAGGCGTTGATAATCCGCGCCTGCGGCAACAGCCGGCGGATCTGGCTTATCAGGCTGGCGCTCACCGGCGCCGACCCCATGCGCACCGCCCGCACGCAGGATAGATCGCTTTGCGCCAGCAGAGCTTTTTCCCGCAGCATCATGGCGATCATCGGCGGCACCGCCGTCAGCCAGCTACAGCGATGGTGGTGAATGGCGCGAATATAGTCCGCGGCGCTGAACTGCGGCAGGATCACGGCGGTGACGCGGCTTGCCAGCGCCAGCAGGATCAGCGCCAGCGCGTTCATATGGTAAAACGGGGCGGCGATAAGCACCCGTTCATCATGCAGTTCCCGCGCCGCCAGACGCGTCTCTATCACCCACAGATGGCTGTGGTGGCTCAGTTTGACCCCTTTGGGCACGCCGCTGGAGCCGGAGGTATACAGCAGCAGCGCCACGTCCTTCGGGCCGGCCTGCCAGGGCGTCAGCGGGCCGGGGTCGCTAAATGCCGTCATGGCGTCGTCGTCAAAAGGGATATGCGGCGGCGGGTTGGCGAGGCGCGCCAGCTGCGCGCCGTCGCCGAACAGAAAGAGGGCGCCGCTGTCCTGCAAAATATGCTCGATGGCGGCGACCGGCAGTTTGATATTGATGGGCACCGCCACCAGCCCGGCGCGCAGGATCCCCAGCAGCGCGGCGACATAGTGCGTCGAGTTGAGCGCCAGAATGGCGACCTTGCTGCCGGGGGGAAATCCGCGCGCCAGCAGGGCGCGTCCGATGGCGTTGGCCTGCGCGTCGAGCCGGGCATAGCTGAGCGCCTGCGCAGGCTGCCCGACGCGCGGCGCAATCAGCGCGGGCTGCTCGCCGTCGCGGCGTTCGGTAAACAGTACGCCAAGATTACGACCGTTCATGGCAGAAACTCGAACAGGCTATTGAACGCCGGCAGCGCCACCAGCAGGCGTTGCGGCTGTTCGCTGAGCGGCAGATCGAGCGCGCGGGCCCGGTCGGCGAGCAGCTTGCGGTCGCCGCCGTGCAGGCGCAGCGCGGCAAACCGGCTTTTACGCGCCGGGTCCGGTTGCAGCAGATGCTGATAGTGCCGGGCGAAAGCGTCGTGATGCAGGAAAGCCAGTGCAAAACCCGGCGCCAGCGCGCCCAACGCCTGATAGTCGCCGGCCAGCGCTGCGGGATCGTCGCCGACCACCGTCAGCTGGCTGATGCGCGTCACGCCGTTGCGATGCCGCAGCCACTCATCGCGCCACACCAGCTCCGGCGTGTGATGCTGGCAGAAATAGATCCGCCCGGCGCTGAAACTGCCCGCCGCCAGATGCACCGTGCTAAAGCGCGCCTGCTGCCGCTGCCCGTCGATATCCACCGGGCGGGAGAAGGTGCGCACGGGCTGCGCGGCAAAGCCGGCCTGGCGGATCGCCTGCGCGCTGGCGGCGATATCCTGACTGGCGAACACCAGCCCGTCGAGGCCGGGCGGGCCGTCCAGCAGTTCCCGGCGCTGCACCGGCTCGCCGGGCGGCAGGCCGAGAATTTCCAGATAGTGGCGCTCGAAGATAATCAGATGGTTAATCGACCCCATGGAGTGATAGCCGCGCGGCGTCAGAGTGAACCCCAGTTGCTCCAGTAACGATGCGGCGCGATCGGTCTCGAATTGTGCGTTAAGCACCACATGGTCGAGAGAGAGAGACATGGCCGGCTCCTCAGGCGGTGGCGGTGGAATAGAGGCCGCGTCCGCTGGCGACCAGACGCCCCTCGCTGTCGAACACGTCGGCTTCGGCGCAGGAGACCTGTTTACCGCTTTTGATCACCCGGCCGCGGGCGGTGAGATCGCCGCGCGCCGGACGGTGGTAATCCACATGCAGATTCAGCGTCGGCACCCCCCGGCCGGTAAAGGCCACCAACGCCCAGTCGGCGGCCAGATCGATCAGCGCGGCGAGGATACCGCCGTGGGTATATCCTCCGGCGGCGTTGACCACCCATTCTGCGCGCCAGCGCGCGGTTAATTCGATTTCCCCCTCTCCCAAGGCGGTCACCTGCAGACCGAGCCATTGGTGATAAGGCCCTTGTAGCAAACGCGCCTGCACATCGGCGGCGCTCAGCGGTGTGGATTCAGCCATTAGCATTACCTTTTATCGTGATGATGTTGTTTTCAGGGCGTGACGATAACCTTGCCCAGCACTTCGCGATCGCGGATAAGCCGCAGCCCTTCCGCGGCCTGTTCCAGCGGCAGGACGCGGTCAATCAGCGGATCGATTTCGCCGCGCGCCACCATCTCCAGCAGGGCGGAGAGGTTGTCGGCGTAGAAACTGTTGGAGCCTTTGACCGTCAGCTCGAAGCTCCAGATATAGCGCAGATCTTCCTGCGGGTCGTAACCGGCGGTGGCGCCGCACACCAGCAGCGTTCCGCCGCGTTTCAGGCAGCGCAGCGACGGACGCCAGGTCTCGCCGCCGGTGAAGTTGATCACCACGTCGACGCCCCCTTCATAAGTGCGGCGCTGCGGTTTGCCGTAGGCGGAGATGGCCCATTTGGCAAAATCGGTTTCCCGGTAGTTGACCACCTGGTCCGCCCCCAGCGCTCTGAGCGCCTCGGCTTTTTCCGCGCTGCCGGCGCAGGCGATAACCTCCGCCCCCAGCCGCTTGGCCAGCACCACGCAGGCGCTGCCCACGCCGCCGCTGGCGCCGAGGATCAGCACCCGGTCGCCGGCTTTAATGGTGTTGTGGGTGACCAGCATACGGTGCGCGGTGCCGTAAGCCACCGGCAGGGCCGCCGCCTGCGCAAAGCTGACCTTGTCCGGCAGGGGGATAAGCTGGGCGGCGTCCGCCAGCGCATATTCCGCCATGCCGCCGTCGATCATCTCGCCCATCAGCCCCACGGCCGGTTTCAGCGGATTGACCAGTATGCGATCGCCGATTTTCCAGCCGTCGACCCCCTCGCCGACGGCGCTGATTGTTCCGGCCAAATCCAGGCCGGGCACCACCGGCAGCGGAATGGTAATGCCCGGCATCCCGCGTACGGTAAACACATCGTGATAGTTAAACGATGCCGCCCCGACGCGAATTACCACGTGGCCGGGCTGCGCCGTCGGTCGCGGATGATTATCGATTACCCGCAGCCGATCGAGGTCGCCGTGCTGCGTCAGTACCAGTGCTTTCATGGTGTCGCTCACAAGTTGTCTCCTGTTGGGCTGGCGGTTATTCGGCCAGCGGGGGGATGGATTTCGACTTCTGATAGGGGCCGGTGACAAACAGGCCGTCGCTGAGATCTCCCTTGATGGCGCCGCTTTCAACGAACACCTTATGCTGCAATTTCAAGGTATCGATATCAGCCTGCTCGAACGAAACCCGGTTCATGCTCTCCCAGCGGCTGACGTAGACTTCGGCGTCTTTTTGCGGCAGGTTGGCTTTTTTCTGCAGGATCTTCACTACCTCATCAGGATGCGCCCGTCCCCAGGCCAGGGTGTCGCGCAGCGAGGCGATCACCCGGGCCACGGTATCCGGCTGTTTATCGATCAGCTCGCTGCGCACCGCGCCGATGCCGATATAGGGAACGGCGTCGCTGTGGGTGAGCTTGCGCCACTCATCGGCAAAGCTGCCCAGGGGTTTGACATGCAGCTCATCCAACTGGGCGATGGTCACCGAGCGCAGCGCGGCGGCATCCACCTGCTTCTGCGCCAGGAACTGCGCCAGCCGCGATTCGTTGCCGCCCACCAGCGAGAAATCCGCCGCTTTGATGTCGTAGTTGCCGGCCAGAATGGCGCCGGCGATCACCGCCACCGACGAGCCCGCCGGGGACATGCCGATCTTTTTGCCCTTCAGTTGGGAAAGCTGGGTGATGGGAGAATCGCTCGGCACCACAAACTGCACGTCGGCGGGCTGGGTGGCGGCAAAGATTTTTACCGGCACCCCCTCGGCGGCGGTGCTGAGGATGCCGGCCAGCGGCGCGCCGAACGCCAGATCGATGGAGCCGGAAGCCAGCGCTTTTACCGGCGCGTTGACGTCCGGGAAGTGGATAAACTCGGCGTCGATGCCGTGACGGGCGAGAAAATCGGTGCTTTCCAGCACCGCGCCATAGCCGAGGCTGACGCCGCTGGTCCAGTAGCCGATGCGGACTTTTTCCGCCGCAGCGAGATTTTGGGCAAACAGCGCCCCGGCGACCATCAGGGCCGCTGCAATGATATTTTTCATGGCGTTATTCCTGTGTGAGTTGTTTCCAGCGGAACAGACGGCGTTCCAGCGGTTTCAGAATGCCGCTCTCAAGCAGCAGCATGAGCGCGACCAACAGCACCGTCCAGGCGAACACCTGATCGGTTTGCACCAGATCGCCGGCCTGCCGCAGGCGATAGCCGATGCCGTTTGACGACCCCAGCGTTTCGGCCACCAGCGATACGCGCCAGCCGAAGCCGAAAGCCAGACGGGCGCCGGAGAAGAAATAGGGCAGAATGGTGGGCAGGTAGATTTTCAGCAGCGTCTGCCAGCGGTTCATGCGGAAACTGCGCGCCAGCTCGACGTACTGGGATTCCACCGTCTGCGCCCCTTGCCAGACGTTGGTCAGGATCAGCGGCATGGCGGTCATAAACACCACGAACACCGTGGTGGCGTTGGAGATGCCGAACCAGATGATGGCGAAGATGGCCCAGATGGCCGACGACACGCTGTTAAACACCGCCAGCAGCGGTTCGAAGAACTGCGCCAGACGACGGCTGGCCCCCAGCGCCAGCCCCAGCGGGGTGCCGACCAGGGTGGCGAAGGCGAAGCCCATCGCCACGCGGGAGAGGGTAACGCCGATGTCGTTGAGCAGCGTGCCGTTATGCCACAGCAGTTGCAGCGCCAGCCAGGTTTTTTGCGGGCCGGGCAGGATAAAGGCCGGCATCTGCAGGGCCGCCAGCCACCAGATAAGCAGAAACAGCAGCAACAGGGACAGGCGTTGCAAGAGCAGCGTCGACAGCGAACGGGCACGGGACATATCAGATCTCCAGGCGCAGCAGGCGTATCTGCTCGCTGACCGCCCGGCTGGTGGGCAGGCGAGGGCGCGGCAGCTCAATGGTTTGAATATGGTGGATATGTCCCGGATGGGGTTTGAATATCACCACCCGGTCGGCCAGCACCACCGCCTCTTCCACATCGTGGGTGACCAGCACGATCGACATCCCGGTCAGGCGCTGGATGCGCAGGATTTCGTTATGCATCACGCTGCGGGTTTGCGCATCGAGCTTGGAAAACGGCTCATCCATCAGCAGAATTTCCGGCTCCGTGACCAGACTGCGCGCCAGCGCCACCCGGCTGCGCATTCCGCCGGAGAGCTGGTGTGGCCAGTAGCGGGTAAAATCGGTCAGCCCGACCAGATGCAGCGCGTCCGCCACCCGCCGGCGCCGCTCGGTCTGGCTGAGGGGCAGATTCTCCAGCCCGAAATTGACGTTCTGTTGTACGCTGCGCCACGGCAGCAAGCGATCTTCCTGAAACAGATAGCCAATGCGCTGCCAGTGGCGGAAGTGCGCGGCGTCGGCGCCCTGAATGGTCAGCGATCCGCTGTCGGCGCTCAGCAGGCCGGACAAAATATTCAGCAGCGTGCTTTTACCGCAGCCGGAAGGGCCGAGCAGCGCCAGGATCTCGCCCGGATTAAGGGTTAAATCAACGTCGCGCAGCACCTGCAGCGCGCCGAACGCTTTGCTGATGCCGGTCGCCCGGATCAGCGGCGCGGCGGCGGGTGCTGGCGCCGTCTCCTGCAACAGCGCGCTCATTGCTGCAGCCTCCGTTCCAGAATGGGCAGCACGGCGCCGTCCCGGCTCAGGGTGGCGTAAACCTTTTCCAGCGTCATCGCCTGGAAGGTTTCGATATGGCGGCGGGCAATCAGCTCGACCCGCTTGCCGTCGCCCTGACTGAACGCCTCGATCATGGCGTTGTGGTCGTGCTTGATTTCCGGCTTGGTTCCCTGCACGTTAAAGCCCAGCGCCACCAGACGCGACATTTCGTCCATCAGGCTGGAGAGCGTGCGGATCAGATGGTTGTTGCCGGAAGCCTGGGCGATGGTGAGATGAAAGCGCTTATTGGCGTTCATAAACACGTTGATCTGTTGCGACAGCGGCGCGCGGATCTCTTCCCGGCAGGCGGCCTCCAGCCGGCGCAGTAAATCAATGTCCACGCGGCCCACCGCCAGCCGGGCGGCCAGCGGTTCAAGCTGGGCGCGGATGGTGAAAATCTCTTCCACGTCCTGCACGGTGACCGGCGCGATCTGATACCCCTTGCGCGGGCGCGACCGCAGCAGATTTTCATGGCACAGACGGGCCAGCGCCACGCGGCAACTGCTTTTGCCAATCTCATAACGTTCCATCAGCGCCTGTTCGGTGATCATGGCGCCGGGAAGCAGCCGGCAGCACAGTACATCGTGACGAATACGCAGCCAGGCGGTATCGCCCTGCGACAAGGCGGCATTTTTTTCGGATGAAATCGTAGCCATCTGGAAATCCTTAATACGTGCTGTGAGCAGCTCACAGGAGGAGACTAGGATGCTTAACTGCAGGCAGTTTATGAAGCAGGCTAATAATTAGCCAATATGAAATTTGGCTTTGGATATGAGGAAAAAACATCAACTGAGCTGCTTACTGCAGGGAAAACCCATGAGGGGATTGGCAGAGGGAAGCGGTCGCCGAAGGTAAACCGTGATGGAGAACGGGGGCGACCGGCGAGAGTCAGACTAACGCGGCCAATGCTTTTTCAATGGCGGCGTAAAGTAATTGGCGGTCGTGGCGGTAGGGGATATCGGCGGCTTCCAGCGGCTGTTGAATCAGCATGCGGCCGGACGGCGCGGCGGCCGGGCCGGGAGGTTGGATCACCACGTCAATCCGCCGCCCGCCCAGGTGTTTCTCCATCATCTCCAGCTTCTGCGACAGCGTCATGCCGGCGGCGGACGGGCTGAGCTCGCGGCCGAGATTGTCGATATAGATAATGGGGGCGGCGGTGTCGCGCAGAGCGCGGCTGAGATCGTCGATCAGCAGCGGCGGCATCAGGCTGGTCAGAAAGCTGCCGGGACCAATCAGGATCAGGTTGGCATCGGCCACGGCCTCCAGCGCTTCATTAGGGGCGGAGACCGGAGGATAGAGCGTCAGATCCTGCGGCAACGCGGCGAGCTGATCGATATCCACTTCGCCGTATACCGGGTTGCCCTGTTCATCAATGGCCATCAAATCAACCGGCTGCTCGGACATGGGGATTAAAAAAGCGTCGACTTTTAGCAGATCGCGCAGCAGGTTGATGGCCTCTAACGGGCGAACGCTCAGATGGTCGAGCGCTTTCAGCATCAGATTACCCAGATTATGGCCCGCCAGTTCGCCGCTGCCGTTGAAACGGTACTCAAACATGGCGGAGGCGACGCTCGGGGTGGTAATCAGCTGATTCAGGCAGTTACGGGTATCCCCCCAGGCGATCCCGCCCTCCGCGCGGCGTATTCTTCCCGTCGAGCCGCCGTTATCGGTGGTGGTGACGATGCCGGTCAGGCGCGAGCCGAGGGAGGAGAGTGAAGACATTACCCGACCCAGGCCGTGCCCGCCCCCCAGGGCGACGACCCGATCGACATCGGCCAACGTACGAATGCGCATAATAACCCTTATTGCTGAACTGAGGCGGTAACTGCCGCCGGTAAGGTAGCCGATTTCGCTATAAAAGGCGAAAAATCATCGTGCTGCTGTGAGCTGAGACAATGTCCGCCGCTGATTTTCCACTTATGCTATGCAGGATAAAGTATTGAAAATCCGTTATATATTAAATTATACATCGTTTTTTTAAGTGACTATGCGCCGCCATTGGCGGTAAGCTTTTGATGAAATTCATGGTTCCGCGTCCGCCTTGTCTGACCCTGTTAGTCAAATAATAGACCGGAATCAAACTCCTAGCCCTGGCGCCTAAGTGATGCGTATACGACGCATGATATGGCGCCCCGGCCGTGGCCGGAACGGTCACCAGGGTGCGAGGTAGAAATGCCTGCATCTCCCGTATTTGGAAAGGTGTTTATGGCGAGTCAACTGACCGATGCGTTTGCGCGCAAGTTTTACTATTTGCGCCTGTCTGTAACCGATGTCTGCAACTTTCGTTGCACCTACTGTCTGCCGAACGGCTATAAGCCCGATGGCGCCAACCCGCACCGTTTTCTCTCCCTCGACGAGATCCGCCGCGTCAGCCGCGCGTTCGCCGAATCAGGCACGGAAAAAGTCCGTATCACCGGCGGGGAACCCTCGCTGCGCCGCGATTTCGTCGATATTATCGCCGCCATCCGGGAAAACCCGGCGATCCGCACGCTGGCCGTCACCACCAACGGCTACCGCCTGGCCCGCGACGTGGCCCGCTGGCGCGAAGCCGGTCTGACGGCGCTGAACGTCAGCGTGGACAGCCTCGACGCCCGCCAGTTCCACGCCATTACCGGGCAGGATAAATTCCGTCAGGTGATGGACGGCATCGACGCGGCGTTCGCCTGCGGTTTCGCCAAAGTAAAGGTCAATACCGTGCTGATGCGCGACGTCAACGACGGCAGCCTGCAAACCTTTCTTGAGTGGATCAGAGCGCGTCCGATTCAGCTGCGCTTTATTGAACTGATGGAAACCGGCGACGGCGGCGCGCTGTTTCGCCGCCACCATATTTCCGGCGAGGTTATCCGCAGGCGGCTGCTGCGGCAGGGGTGGTTCGAACAGGCGCGCGGGCGCAGCGATGGTCCGGCGCGGGTATTCAGCCACCCCGATTATCAGGGGGAGATCGGGCTGATTATGCCCTACGAGAAAGATTTCTGCCTGAGCTGCAACCGCCTGCGCGTTTCCGCCATCGGCAATCTGCATCTTTGCCTGTTCGGCGATCAGGGCATTCCGCTGCGCGATCTGCTGGCCGACGACCAGCAGATCGCGGCGCTGAAAATGCGTATTTCCGGCGGCCTGGCGACCAAGAAACAGAGCCATTTTCTGCATCAGGGCAACAGCGGCATTACGCAGAATCTGTCGTTTATCGGCGGCTGACGCCGCCGTTCAACCTATCCGTAAGGAGCTTGCCATGAGTAAGGTCAGTAGCGAATTTATTCCTCTCAATATCGCGGTGCTTACCGTATCCGAGCGGCGCACCGCGGCCGACGATACGTCGGGCGATTATCTGCGCGAAGCGGCGCAGTCCGCCGGGCACCAGATCGTCGCCAGCAGGATCGTCAGAGAAAATCTTTACCAGATCAGGGCGCAGGTATCCGCCTGGATCGCCAGCGACGAGATTCAGGCGATCCTGATCAACGGCGGAACGGGATTTACCGCCGGCGACCTGGTGCCGGAGGCGATCGGCGTGCTATTCGACCGGGAAATCGAAGGTTTCGGCGAACTGTTCCGTATGCTGTCGTATGAAGATATCGGCACCGCCACGATCCAGTCGCGGGCGGTCGCCGGGCTGGCGAATCAGACGGTGATTTTCGCCATGCCTGGCTCGACCCGCGCCTGTCATACCGCCTGGGAGCGCATCATCCAGGAGCAGTTGGATGCGCGCCAGAAGCCCTGTAATTTCCACCCCCATCTGAAAAAGTAACCTGTCTATGTCACAACTGACCCATATCAATGCCGCCGGCGAGGCGATGATGGTGGACGTTTCCGCCAAGGCCGACACCGTGCGCGAAGCGCGGGCGGAAGCCTTTGTCGAAATGGCGCCGCACACGCTGGCGATGATTATCGATGGCCGCCACCATAAAGGCGACGTGTTCGCCACGGCGCGTATCGCCGGTATTCAGGCGGCGAAACGCACCTGGGAGCTGATCCCGCTGTGCCATCCGCTGCTGCTGAGTAAAGTGGCGGTTGAACTGGAGGCGCAGCCGCAATACAACCGCGTGCGCATTGAAACGCTGTGTCGCCTCGCCGGCAAGACCGGCGTGGAGATGGAAGCGCTTACCGCCGCGTCGGTGGCGGCGCTGACCATTTACGATATGTGCAAGGCGGTGCAGAAAGATATGACCATCGGCCCGGTGCGCCTGCTGGCGAAAAGCGGCGGCAAGTCGGGCGACTTCAGGGCGGAGGAATGAGGAATAATGATTAAGGTGCTGTTTTTCGCCCAGGTGCGCGAACTGACCGACACCGATAGTCTGACTCTGGCGGCGGAGTACGCCACGGTGGACGATCTGCGTCAGGCGCTGAGCGCCAGGGGCGACCGCTGGGCGCTGGCGCTGGAGTCCGGCAGGCTGCTGGCGGCGGTCAACCAGTCGCTGGCGGAGCCGCAACATGCGCTGCGGGACGGCGATGAGGTGGCCTTTTTCCCGCCGGTAACGGGGGGATAATCATGACCGAGACGCGAATTCGCGTAGGCGAAGCCCATTTCAACGTCGGCGATGAATATCAGTGGCTGGCGCAGTGCGATGAAGACGGCGCGGTGGTGACCTTTACCGGCAAGGTGCGCAATCATAATCAGGCGCGCGACGTTAGCGCGCTGACCCTGGAGCACTACCCCGGCATGACCGAAAAGGCGCTGGCGGAGATTGTCGGCCAGGCGCGCGAGCGCTGGGCGCTGCCGCGCGTTAGCGTTATCCATCGGGTCGGGGCGCTCTATCCCGGCGACGAGATTGTGTTTGTCGGCGTCAGCGCCGCCCACCGCGGCGACGCCTTTGATGCCGCGCAGTTTATTATGGACTATCTGAAAACCCGCGCGCCGTTCTGGAAACGCGAAGCCACGCCGGATGGCGAGCGCTGGGTGGAGGCGCGCGACAGCGACGAGCAGGCGGCCCGGCGCTGGTAGCGGTTTCGGCCGAATGAACGGTTATGTGTTAAGATAGAGGCAGGTGAGGCGTAACGCCTCTTAGGTATATACCCAAAATAATTCGAGTTGCAGGAAGGCGGCAAGGGAGGGAGTCCCGATGAGCTTACTCAAGTAAGTGATTCGGGTGACTGAGCGTAGCCAACGCATCTGCAACTTGAAGTATGAGGGATATAAATGACTTAATACAAAGGTAGCGTCATGGATAGGTATCCTCGTTCGGGTGATTCGATTGTTGAACGCGCGCAGACTGGCCTTCAGGCTTATATGGCGCAGGTCTATGGCTGGATGACCTGCGGGTTGCTGCTGACGGCGTTTGTGTCTTGGTACGCCGCCAATACGCCGGCGGTGCTCAATTTTATTTTCTCCAGCCAGATTATCTTCTTTGGCCTGATCATCGTCCAACTGGGGCTGGTATTCGTGATTTCCGGCATGGTGCAGCGCCTGAGCGGCGGAGTGGCCACCGGCCTGTTTATGCTCTATTCGGCGCTGACCGGGCTGACCATTTCCAGCATTTTCATCTTGTACTCCGGCGAGTCCATCGCCAGCACCTTTGTGATCACCGCCGGGATGTTCGGCGCCATGAGCCTGTACGGTTATACCACCAAGCGTGATTTAACCGGCCTGGGCAGCATGCTGTTTATGGCGCTGATCGGCATTATCCTGGCGTCGCTGGTGAATATCTGGCTGAAAAGCGAAGCGCTGATGTGGGCGGTGACCTATATCGGGGTGGTGGTGTTCGTCGGGCTGACGGCGTATGACACCCAGAAACTGAAACGCCTGGGCGAACAGCTGTCGGTCGACGACAAGGATAACTTCCGCAAATACTCCATCGTCGGCGCGCTGACGCTCTATCTGGACTTTATCAACCTGTTCCTGATGCTGCTGCGGATTTTCGGCAACCGCCGCTGAGTGCTGCTTTTCCCCTCCTTCCCCGGATACCGTGCGGCGTCCGGGGATGCCATCCCCAATCAGTCTCCGACGCTTTACTCTCTGCGCAGGCAATACTGTATCAGCGCCTCTCTGATGCTTTGTCTGGTACTCAGAAAAAGCATCCCAAAAACCACGCCGTTCGCCGCATCTATACGATAAATCACCCGCAGTTGCAGCTTGGGATACACATAGTCATGGTAATGGGTTAACCCAAGATCCGCGGTTTCTTCGCAGATTGGCGCACTCTGCGGGTAATCAGCGATACGGGCTTCGAAATTGCCGATGAATCTTTCCAGTAGCTCTGCCGATGCCTCCGGCCCGATATGCCTGGTCAGATAGTGGAACCGATCGTACAGCTGATTCTTGAAGGTCTGCGTATAGTGAATTTTATGTGGCGTCACGCTTTACCTGACTCCGCAGACCGTCAAGAAGATCGGCGGATGATACCGTCCGGCCCGCTTTGACATCCTTCTCCGCAAAGGATAAAAGGCGCATCAACGCCATTTGCTCCTGCTGCATCTCAAACTGGCGCGGATCCTGGACGACATACAGAGGCTCGCCATTTTGGGTGACCATCACGGGTTCGGAGACATCCATTGATGCCAGCTCTTTCTTGAATGCCGATACCGTGGTGATGCGCAAACCTGTTGCTGGGGGCATATCAGACTCCTGGTTGAATGGTCGGGGCGGCTATGGACAAGAATACACCAACGGCTGAGCGGTTGTCCAAATATGGACCAAATATGGATAACGCGATTGGCGGCGGATAAAACCCCCATTGTCTTCAGGCGATATTGCGCCGAAATATCCAGTAAGCCGCCGAACCGGTAGTGGCGGTAATCACAAATAGCGGCCACAGGCTGCCCCAGATAATGGCGAAGTCGGCATCCTTGAGGTAGATCTGCTTGGTGATTTCAGTGAAGTGGAGGATCGGATTAATCCAGGTGGCGTTCTGTAGCCACTGCGGCATGTTTTCTACCGGCGAGATATAGCCGGACAGCAGGATCGCCGGCATTAGAAACACGAATACGCCGATAAATGCCTGCTGCTGGGTGGAGCAGAGCGATGAAATCAGCAGCCCGAACCCCACCAGCGACAGGCCGTAAATCAGGATGGTGGGGTAGAACAGCAGCAGCGAACCGGCAAAAGGGATCTGGTAGGCGAAGATGCCGGCCAACAGCACAATGGTGGCCTGGACGATGGCGACGACAAGGGCCGGCACCGCTTTACCCACAAAGATCTGCCAGGTCGACAAGGGGGAAACCAGTAGTTGCTCCAGCGTTCCCTGTTCGCGTTCGCGGGCAACCGACAGCGCGGTGACAATCAGCACGCCGATGGTGGTGATCAAGGCTATCAGCGACGGCACCACAAACCATTTATAGTCCAGATTCGGGTTATACCAGTGACGCACCACCAACTCGCTGTTGTTGCTTTTCGGGCTGTCGGCCAACAATTCCAACTGATAATCGCTGACGATCTTGCGCACATAGTTGGCGGCGATCTGGGCGCTGTTGGAGTGTCGCCCATCCAGTATGATCTGGAGCGCCGCGCTTTCGCCGCGCGCAATATCGCGGGAAAACTGCGGCGAACGGGAACAGGACAACCTGAAGGATCACCGGCAGCATCAGAATGGCGCGCGTTTGCGTTTCACGCAGCAGCGACTGGAGTTCCTTGACGATGAGTGTCCATAAACGATGAAACATATTGGCTCCCTAGTCCAGTCTGCGCTGGGTTTTCCAGGCGGTGAGACCGATGAATACCACGGCGGAGGCAATAAGAAACAGCAGATTGATGAACAGTACGCTGGTGATATTGCCCGCCAGAAACAGCGTTTGCAGCGTGCTGACAAAATAACGGGCCGGGATCAGGTAGGAAACGGCGCGCACCCAGACCGGATGGGGCAACGACAGGGTAAACACCGTACCGCCTGAACTGAGCATACTGCCAGTTTCCACCGCCCTGGTCAGGATGACGCCGGCGGACGGGGAGGTCAACTCGGTATCTTGCAGATCCAGTTCGGCCTGCGCCGGCGATCTCCTGCGGCCGGTTGCCGTTTTCATACTGTTTCAGTTTGTCTTTGGCCCCCTGTAAGGTCGCCAGCGCCTGATTACGGGCGGTTTTGGCATCTTCCAACGTATCGGCGGAAATCGTGCGTTTGGCCCACAGACCCAACTGGCGCTGATAGAAGCTGTTGGCGTAATCATAGGCCGCCTGACTTTGCATCAATTGAGAGCGCACCTGTTCGATCTCTTCGCGGCGATAGCCTTACCATAAATAGCCGCCGCGATCAGGACGATAATCACAATAGCAAAAGCCGGTTTTTTCTTATTCATCACGCCATTTTTCCTTCATCTGCCGGGTATGGTTGTCCCGCAGTCCGTTAAGGAGAATTTCCAGATGTTCCATCAGAACTTGCTGAATCAGCGTCGTTTCTTCATCGCCGATATCTTTCCACCCCGCACACAGCAGAATGGTTTCCCTGGCGACGCGAAAAGATAGCGCCTCGCCGATCAGCGCATGGGTATGAACGATAACCTTGGGATGATTCTGGTCCATCCCGGTATAGCGGGCGACCAGCGTCGTCAACAACCGATGCATGGGGTCGATAACCTGTTGATGGATAATAGGATAGGCTGCCGTTGGGGAGATTTGTTCCTGGGACATGATCCGGCTCAGATTCAGCGTTTCCGCGCGGGTCATCAGACGGCTGAAAGTCAGGATGCCGCGGCGAATATACTCCATAAGCTGTTCCGACGATTGCGACTGCGGCGGAAGTTGCAAAAAGGCATCGATTTCCGCCACCAGGGGGCGGTAGGTCAACTGAATATAATCGGCCATCCAGCCGGCAACGGCCAGATAAAGTCCCTCTTTTGACTGAAAATGATAGGCGATGGCGGCGATATTCTGCCCGGCCCGATTGGCGATATCGCGGGTGGTCGCGGCCTGGGGGCCGTATTCGCCGAAGACTTCCAGTGCGGCATTGATGAGCTGCTGTCGCGTTTGATCGCTGCGGCTGGAAGGGGAGGATTGCTGAACCATAGGCCGACTCGATAAATTTAATCAATCATATGATTAACTTTAGGCCTGTTTTTAGTATTTTTATCGATGCAGATCGCAAAAATTATGTTTAACCCTCGCTATCGGTGTGAATAACAAATTTAGCGATCCACCGATAAATATTCCTTTATCTTCAGAATTTCTGATACAATCGTCGGCAGTTATGCACCGTAGTTTGTGCCCGTTCATCGTGGTTGTTGCTTACGTCGCTATCGTTGAGTTGATGATGGCCCGGCAAACCCGTCTTATTATCCCTCTGAAAACTACACCGGCTATTATCCGGTCAGGGCGGATCTGGAGTTGTTCTCTATTATGTCATTTGATTCTCTCGGCCTGAGCGCCGATATCCTGCGTGCCGTTGAAGAACAGGGCTATCGTGAACCGACGCCGGTACAGCGCCAGGCGATTCCCGTGGTGCTGGCCGGCCGCGACCTGATGGCCAGCGCGCAAACCGGCACCGGCAAAACCGCCGGCTTTACCTTGCCTTTGCTGCAACTGCTGAGCAGCGGCGCGCCGCCGGCGAAAGGCCGTCGTCCGGTTCGGGCGCTGATCCTGACGCCAACCCGCGAACTGGCGGCGCAGATCGATGAAAACGTGCAGGCATACAGCAAATACCTGCGTTTGCGCTCTCTGGTGGTGTTTGGCGGCGTCAGCATCAACCCGCAGATGATGAAGCTGCGCGGCGGCGTCGATATTCTGGTCGCCACGCCGGGCCGTTTGCTCGATCTGGAACATCAGAATGCGGTCGATCTGTCGCAGATTGAAATTCTGGTGCTGGATGAAGCGGACCGTATGCTGGATATGGGCTTTATTCACGATATCCGCCGCGTATTGGCGAAACTGCCGGTTAAACGTCAGAATCTGCTGTTCTCCGCCACCTTCTCGGATGAAATCAGGACGCTGGCGAACAAGCTGTTGACCAACCCCGCGTCGGTTGAAGTGGTGCGCCGCAATGCGCCGTCGGAGCTGGTCACCCAGCATGTGCATTTTGTCGACAAGCGCCGCAAGCGGGAATTGCTATCCCAGTTGATCGGTGAAAATAACTGGCAGCAGGTGCTGGTATTTACCCGCACCAAGCACGGCGCTAATCACCTGGCCGAGCTGCTGGAGAAAGACGGCATCACCGCCGCCGCCATTCACGGCAACAAAAGCCAGGGCGCGCGTACCCGGGCGCTGGCCAACTTCAAGGACGGCGGCATTCGCGTGCTGGTGGCGACGGATATCGCCGCCCGCGGTCTGGATATCGATCAACTGCCGCACGTGGTGAACTATGAACTGCCCAACGTGCCGGAAGATTACGTCCACCGCATCGGCCGCACCGGCCGCGCGGAGTCCACCGGGGAGGCCCTGTCGCTGGTCTGCGTGGACGAACACAAGCTGCTGCGCGACATTGAGCGTTTGCTTAAGCGCGAGATCCCGCGCATTGCCGTGTCGGGCTATGAGCCGGATCCGTCGATCAAGGCCGAGCCGATTATCAACGGTCGCCAGGGCGGACGCGGCGGTGCGCCTCGCGGTCAGACCGGTGCGCCGCGCGGTCAATCCGAGCGCCAGCGCGCCGACGGCCCCCGTCAGCCGCGCAGGTCCGGCGGCAACGGCGCCAGCGCGTGGGCAGGCAACGGAGATGGACAGCAGCGCCGCGCGCCGCGTCCGCAAAATCGCGGCAAACCGGCGGCGAAATAAGCCTTATCAATCTGAGGGAGACTTGCGGCTCCCTCAGACCATCGACAAAGCCTGTTATTAGGGAGAGCGTGGCGAGGGGCCGTAGCGGCGTAAGCCGCCGGAGCGCCCCTCGGTACGGTAGGCCCGGGTATCGCCGACTTACAGGCGACTTTGTCAGCAACCTCAGGGAGCCTTGCGGCTCCCTGTCTTTATTTGGCCGGTGCGGTTTGCGCCGCGCCGCCGCGCGGCCGGTAAAACATCACCGCGTTACCCGCCAGGATCAGCACCAATCCCAGCACGGCGTTGGTTTGCCAATGGTAATCTTCGAACAACGTCGATACCGACAGCGCAACCAGCGGAAACAGCAGCGTGGCGTAGGCGGCCTGGCTGGCGCCGATGCGTCCCACCAGACTGAAATAGGCGCCGAAGCCAATTACCGAGCCGAATAGCGCCAGATAGCCCAGCGACGCCAGATAGCTCGGTGAGTCGTCCAGCGTAAAGTCGTAGCCCTGAAACAGGCTGAACAGCCCCATCCACAGCGCGCCATAGCCCATCCCCCAGCCGTTGGTGGTCATCACGTCGCGCCCCTGGCGCTGATGCTGAAAACTGATCATATTGCCCAGCGAAAAACAGTAGGTGCCGAACAGGCTTAGCCCGACGCCCCACAGCAGATGCGGCTGAGCTTCCATATTCATCAGATCGTGCCAGAACAGCGCCACGATGCCGGCGAGGCCCAGCGGCGCGGCGAGCATCACATTGCGCGTCAGGCGCTGGCCGAAAAACAGCCGGCCGTTAAAGGCGTTGAACAGTACCGCCATGGAAAAAATAACCGATTCCAATCCACTCGAAATCCAGGCGATGGCGTGGTAAAAACAGAGAAAGTTAATGCCGAATACGCAGAGTCCCTGCACCATGCACAGCAGATGGGCTTTAAGCGTCAGCGAACGAAGGCGGCGGGAGATCGCCAGAAATGCCAGTAAAATCGCCGCCGAAATCAGAAATCGCCAGAAAATGGAGACTTCGGCAGCCACGCTGCCCTGTTGCAAGCTGATGGCGATCCAGGTGGTGCCCCAGATCAGCACCACGGAAAGATAAAGAAAAACGTTCATAAGCGGACTCCGGAGGTTAGTATACCTGCCAGTATGCGGTTTTCCCCGGAAGCAGGCTTTCAGCGGATTGCGCTCAATAGCATAATCTTGCGGTTTATTTAACGGGAGGGCGAATGCGCCGCTATAAAGTGTTCGATACGCTGCAACAGCATAAAACGGAGCTGCGGGATACCGTCGAGCTCGGTTCCGGCGTGCGTCTGGCATCCTGGTTTAACCGCCACGATATGGTCACGGTGGAAAACAGCGATCATCACACCCTCAGTCTGTACGTCGCCGACGGCTACGAGAGTTACCATAAAACGCCGGATGGCTGGCACAACGGCGGCGGGCCCGATCGCTTCTGTCTGATGCCGAAACAGAGCGTCTCCGTTTGGGATATCCGCGGCGATCTCTCTTTCGCGCACCTCTACTGCGACGATGGCCATTTCCGCCAGTTGGCGGAACAGACCTGGGATCGCAGTCCGGCGTCGATTCGCACCGAGGAGCGCATTTTCGGTGAGGATACGCAGATCGCCTTGCTGTATCGCCAGTTTCTGCTCAATAACGACTGGTCCGTTCCGGCCAATAAACTGGTGTTGAGCAGTGCGGCGACCTTGCTGATGATCCACATTCTCAGGCAATACACCCAGCTGCGCTGGACGCTGCCGGAGGTGCGGGGCGGGCTGGCGCCCGCGGTGCTGCGCCGAGTAAAAGAGTGGATTGAAATCCGCATCGGCGCGCCGCTGACCTTGTCCGAGCTGGCGACGGAGGCCGGATTGAGCGAATTTCACTTTGCGCGCATGTTTCGCCAGAGCGAAGGCATGGCGCCGCACCAGTACGTGCTGAAACGGCGGTTGGCGAAAGCGGACGAGATGCTGCGCTGCGGCACGCTATCGATAACCGATATTGCCCTGGCCTGCGGTTTCAGCTCCGCCAGCCACCTTAGCCACCGTTTTAAACGCGCGTTCGGCATCACGCCCTCCGCGCTGCGCCGCAGCCTGTCGCGCTGAGGGCGGGAGGTAAACTTATTCCGGGTCGTCGCCGTAATATAATTTCCCAATGCGGATAATGTCGCGGCCCTGAGATTTTCGATGCTTATTGGAATCGCGCAGCGAATAGATACAGCCGCAGTATTCCTGCTGATAAAAACGCTCGCGCTTGCTGATCTCTATCATCCGCGCGGAGCCGCCGCCTTTGCGCCAGTTGTAATCCCAATAGACCACGCCGGGGTATTTTTTAGCCGCGTTGTTTCCGCAGTCATTAATCTGCTGCATGTTTTTCCAGCGTGAAATGCCCAGTGAACTGGAGATGACGCTGAAGCCGTTTTCAGCCGCATATAGCGCCGTGCGTTCAAAGCGCATATCAAAACACATGGTGCAGCGAATACCCCGTTCCGGCTCCCACTCCATGCCTTTGGCCCGTTCAAACCAGTTATCGGTATCGTAATCGGCGTCAATAAACGGCACGTTATGCTGTTCGGCGAAGCGAATATTCTCCTCTTTGCGAATCAGGTATTCGCGTTGCGGATGAATATTAGGGTTATAAAAGAAAATGGTGTACTCGATGCCGGAGGCGGTAATGGCTTCCATCACTTCGCCCGAACAGGGGGCGCAGCAGGAGTGCAACAGCAGCTTGTCTGCGCCGTCCGGTAGTGAGAGCATCGGACGTTGAAAGTCCGAGGTTTTGACATTCGACATGGCAATAATTTCGTTGTGGTCCGCCGGGAACATGGATGTAACATATAGGAAACGAATTATTGATGATAAGACACGCCGTGACAACATTTATAGCCATGTCGGATGCGAAATCGATACTTTCGCGGCCGGCAATGATCGGCGGCGCGCCCATTATCTTTCCCGTTGCGTTAACCTTGCCATGAACAGTACCATGGCGTGCTTTTTTTGCTGACCGAGTAGCGTTATGCGTGTTTTGCTTGCCCCGATGGAAGGGGTTCTCGATTCGTTGGTGCGGGAGCTGCTGACCGAAGTCAACGATTATGATTTGTGCATCACCGAGTTTTTACGGGTGGTGGATCAACGCCTTCCGGTCAAGTCCTTCTATCGTTTATGCCCGGAACTACGTTATGCCAGCCGCACGCCGTCCGGTACGCCGGTGCGCGTGCAACTGCTGGGGCAATATCCGCAATGGCTGGCGGAGAACGCGGCGCGCGCCGTCGAACTGGGGTCGTATGGCGTCGATCTGAACTGCGGCTGCCCGTCCAAACTGGTCAACGGCAGCGGCGGCGGCGCCACGCTGTTAAAGGATCCCGAACTGATTTACCAGGGGGCGAAAGCCATGCGCGACGCGGTGCCGGCGCATTTTCCGGTGACGGTGAAAGTGCGCCTGGGGTGGGATTCCGGCGATCGGCAGTTTGAAATCGCCGATGCGGTGCAGCAGGCCGGGGCGACGGAACTGGCGGTGCACGGCCGCACCAAGGAGCAGGGGTATAAAGCGGAATATATCAACTGGGCGGCGATTGGCGAAATCCGCCGGCGGCTGCGCATCCCGGTGATCGCCAACGGTGAAATCTGGGACTGGCAGAGCGCGCAGGCGTGTCTGGCCGCCACCGGCTGCGATGCGGTTATGATTGGCCGCGGGGCGCTGAACGTACCGAATCTGAGCCGGGTGATAAAATATAACCAACCGCGGATGGCGTGGGACGATGTGGTGAAACTGCTGCAAAAATACGTGCGGCTGGAAAAACAGGGCGATACCGGGATGTATCACGTTGCCCGCATCAAACAGTGGCTGGGCTATTTGCGTAAAGAGTATACCGAGGCCGCAGCGCTGTTTGGCGAAATCCGGGCGTTGAATAGCTCCGCCGATATCGCCCGGGCGATCTGCGCAAGATAAGTCCCGTCGGCCTCTCCTTCTTTAATCTGTATGATGACGCTTATTATGTAACGCAGCTGATTGAAATGCGTAAATTTGCAAAGGGAGTCTACGATGTTGCGGAATAATCCTGTGGCTGAAATGCTGGCGACGGCGCCGGCGATTGTACTGGACGGCGCGCTGGCCACGGAGCTGGAAGCGCGCGGCTGCGATTTGAACGATCCGCTCTGGTCGGCAAAGGTGCTGGTTGAAAATCCGGCGCTGATTTATCAGGTTCATCTCGACTATTTTCATGCCGGCGCCCAATGCGCCATCACCGCCAGCTATCAGGCGACGCCGCTGCGCTTTAAGTCGCGGGGATTCAGTGAACGGCAGTCGCAGGCGCTAATTGAAAAAAGCGTGCGGCTTGCCGTTCAGGCGCGTGACGACTTCCGTAAAACCCATTCTCAGGTCGGGAAACTGCTGATTGCCGGATCGATAGGGCCCTATGGCGCCTATCTGGCGGATGGCTCGGAGTATCGCGGCGATTACTTGTTGCCCCAGAGCGAAATGATGGATTTTCACCGCGTGCGGATGGCCACGCTGCTTGACGCCGGCGTGGATATCCTTGCCTGTGAAACGCTGCCGTCGTTTCCTGAAATCAAGGCGTTGGCGGAATTACTGACCGAGTTCCCGCAGGCGTCGGCATGGTTCTCTTTTACCCTGCGCGACAGCGCGCACCTGAGCGACGGCACCCCCTTGCGCGAGGTGCTGACGCTGTTGAACGCGTATCCGCAGGTGGTGGCCGTCGGCATCAACTGTATCGCGCTGAATAAGGTGACCGCGGCGTTGGCGCAGTTGTCGGCGGAAACTTCGCTGCCGCTGGTGGTATATCCGAACTCGGGCGAGCACTATGATGCGGTCGCCAAAACCTGGGGCGATGGCGACGGCCATACCTGTTCTTTGGCGGAGTATTTACCGCAGTGGCGGGCCGCGGGGGCAAAACTGATCGGCGGCTGTTGCCGGACCACGCCGGCGGATATCGCCGCAATCGCCCGATTCTGCCAACCTCAAGGGAAGGATAATGATGATGGATATTGACGCCGATCCCCGTCGGCAATATGAACAAGCCGGCGCGCGCATTGCGCCGGCCCAGCCTGTGACGTCGCTATTTCACGGCTTTTGATGCCATAAATATCCTGGCGCCGTTCCCTTCCGCGAGCTAAAGCACTAGCAGTTTTTTCCATCTTGATTACTATATAATGGTGAGCATACCGCGCTGCGGACTACATGCCATTGACCACTGCCGGTACTGGCCTGGCGGAGCCTTTTATGTTACCTGCACGATCTGTTTATGGACGGCTGACGGCGCATTTTGCGGGCATTCGCCTCAATGTGCCGACATCTTTGGATAAAGTCGGGCCTGGCGTTCCATAGTGCTTACGGACGGTTCTGTAAGGAGAAAGAACATGGTTGAACATTTTATGGGGAAATATGAAGTTGAACTGAAATTTCGTATCCGGGATATCACTGCTTTCCGCGATACGCTCTTTAGCCATCATCCTGAGGCCTTTGTTTTCGAGAATAAAGAGCATGATATTTATTACGACGGTGCGCAAAACAGCCTGTACCAACAAAACATCAGTATGCTATTACGGCGCATGGCCCCGTCGGGGATTAAGCTGTGGATTGTCAAAGGACCGGAGGCGCAACGCTGTGAGGCCGTCAGTGTCGAATCGTTCGAAAAGACGGATAGCATGTTGCAGACGCTGGGATATAACGCGATCCATGAAGTCTATAAGACTCGTAGCGTTTATTTCATGGGTATTTTTCATATTACGCTGGATTATATCGAGTCGCTCGGCCACTTTGTCGAAATATCCGTGATGACGGATGATGAAGCGAAGCTGAATACGCTGCGGGAACAGTGTCTTGACTGTGCAATTCTCCTGGGGCTGTCAATGGATAATATAGAAAACCATTCTTATCGGCAATTATTGGGGTTTTAGTCCCAGGTCGTAATAAATTGATTAATTATGTCTTTTTTGTGTTATTCGGCTGTTAAATTAAAAATATATTTTAGCTATTCTTACTGCCGCTCAATTGCCGGCCTTATCTTCCTATCTGGTAAAAAGGACGCCTAACGAAAAATTAGGTGTCCTCCCCTATTATCCCGCTGATAACTTTTCCTGATTATATAATTCAGAAATTTATAAATATATGATCAGGTTAAAATTTTTGCATGCTAATCGGAGTAGGATTTAAATTGATGCGTTTTGCATGTGGTTACGGGCGATGGTTTTTCCGTACAGGATGATGAGCATCGGTCTCGTAATCGTAATTCCTTATTGGAAATAACAAAATATAGGTTTATTTATTATGAAGAGACAATTCCTATTATTGAGTGCGTTGGCATTAGCCTTTTCCGCGGCCGTTCACAGCGAAACGACGGATTTAGTCATTATCGGCGCGGGCGGGGCTGGTATGTCGGCTGCCATCGAAGCGCATAATCAGGGCGCTAAAGTCATATTGCTGGAGAAAATGCCTTTCGCCGGCGGCAATACCGCCCGGGCGGAAGCCGGATTAAACGCCGCCGGCACGGATCTGCAAAAGGCCAGAGGCATTGAGGATAGCCCTGAAGCCTTCTATGAAGACACCATGAAAGGGGGGCGCAATATCAATAACCCGGAAGTGGTTAAAACCCTCACGGAACATGCCAGGGACTCGGTTATTTTCCTGAAAGAGAACGGCGCCGACCTGGCGGATCTGACCCGTACCGGCGGCTCTCGCGTCGACCGCACCCATCGTCCCGCCGGCGGCGAGCCGGCGGGAAGTTTTATTGCCGTGGCGCTGATTAAAAAAGTCAAAGCGCTGGACATCGATCTGCGCACCAGCACCTCCGCGACCGATATTGTCAAAAATGACAAGGGTGAAGTCAGCGGCGTAAAAGCCAAAGGCAAAGATGGCAAGGAATTCACCATCGACGCCAAAAAAGTGTTAATCACCTCGGGCGGTTTTGGCGCCAACTTTGACATGATCAAACAATATGATCCCAAGCTGGTGGGGTTTAAAACCACCAATGCGCCAGGTTCTCAGGGCGACGGCATCAAGATGGCGACCAAGCTGAACGCCAAACTGGTGGATATGGAATATATCCAGATCCATCCTTCCACCGTGCCGGGCAAAGGTATCCTGATTACTGAAGCGGTGCGCGGCGACGGCGCTATTCTGGTGAATGAAAGCGGCAAGCGGTTTATCAATGAACTGCTCACCCGTGACGTGGTGTCGCAGAGTATTCTGAAACAGCCGGGCGCGCATGCCTATCTGATTTTTAATGACGCGCTGGTCAAGCAAAATCAGGCGACTCAATCCTACTTTAAGCAAAAACTGGTCGCCGAAGGGAATACGGCTGAGGAATTGGCCAAAGCGATTAACGTCGACGGCAAACAGCTGTCGCAGACCGTCAGCACCTACAGCGGCTACGTTAAAGATGGCAAAGACGCCGAATTCGGCCGCGATAGCCTGAAGCTGTCTCTCGACAGCGGCAAATATTACGCCATTGAAGTCACGCCGGGCATTCATCACACCATGGGCGGGATTGCGATCAACAACAGAGCCCAGGTGCTGGATGTGAACGGCAAGGTGATCCCCAACCTGTTCGCCGCGGGCGAAGCCGCCGGCGGGGTGCATGGCGCCAACCGTCTGGGCGGCAACTCGCTGGCGGATATCGTCACCTACGGCCGCATCGGCGCCGATCAGGCGGTGAAAGAGATTAAAGCAGGTAAATAATCAGAGGCGTTGATCGCAAAAACCATCCTGACGCATTGTCCGGGATGGTTGAGTGGTTATATTGGTTTCACCAACAGCATTACTGTCAGTCGCGCGTGTTTGATGGACGTTTTTATGTGTAATTAACTTATGGGAAAGCTATGAAAAAATTGATTCCGGCCATGATGGCCACGTTGGCTCTTTCGTTCTCTTTTGCCGCCGCCGCCGAGTATAAAGACGGCACCTATACGGGTAAGGCGCCGGGCAAAGAGGGGGAAGTCGAAGTTTCCGTAATTGTTGAAGGAGGAAAAATCACCAACGCCGAGGTGGTCAGCCATGAAGACACCGAAGCGCTGATGATGGGCGTTATTGATAACGTGATACCTGAACTGATTGAAACACAGGATCCTGACCAGGTGGATGCGGTAACGGGGGCCACAGCGTCCAGCGAGGGGGTGATTAACGCCGTGAAGCAGGCTCTGGAGCAAGCAAAATAATATGTTCTCTCACCAGTCCGTGATGGCGTGCTATTGCGGACTGGTCGTTACATACAGTTATTGCCGGGGAGGTTATTGCCCGCCGCCGGCGGACAGTTTTCTGTTCAGAAAATGGCGTACCGCCGCCATGCAGGCCGCGCGCTCCTCGACGTGCGGCATATGGCTGGAGTGTTCAAAGATAATCCACTCGGCATCGCGAATATATTCTGCGAACGGTTCGACAACTTCCGGCGCCGCTTCGTCATAGCGTCCGGAGATCAGCAGCGTGGGGACGTTGATTGCGGACAACCGATCAATGATGCTCCAGTTTTTCATACTGCCGATGACATGGAACTCCGTCGGGCCGTTCATCGCGTGGTAGACGGTCGGGTCGGCGTCCATGGCGTCGAAGGTGCGTTTGACCTCGTCCGGCCAGGGATCGAGGCGGCAGACGTGGCGTTGGTAAAACGCCTGGGTGGCGGCTCGGTACGCAGCGCTGTTGAGCGTACCGGCCTGTTCATGCTGTCGCAGCGCGTTTTGAATGTCGTCAGGTAATGCGCAGCGCAGTCTGGCGGCTGCCGACAACCACAGCGCCATCGATGCCGGCGAGTTGGCGATAATCAGCGCCTTCAGCCCGGCAGGCCGCGTCACCGCGTGTTCCGCCCCTAGCATACCTCCCCAGGACTGTCCCAGCAGAGCATAGTTTCGCTCGATGCCAAGGTGCCGCAACAGGTTATCCAGTTCGTCCAGAAACAGGGCGGGTTGCCAGAAATCGGCGGGTTTATCCGCAAGGTGCGTTGAGCGGCCATTGCCCAACTGGTCGTAGTGGATTACGGCCCGGCCGCTTTCCGCGATATCACGAAACGCGTCGACATAATCATGGGTGCAGCCCGGCCCGCCGTGGGCAATGACCAGCGGTGTTAATCCATTATGACGATCGCCGCAGATTCGATACCAGGTGTGATACTCAAGATAAGGCGCATAGCCTTCTTTGATGTCGTACATGATGTTTACCCTGTTGGTCATGGATGATTTCAGGGTAAACGGCGGCGAGCGGGGAAACAGCTAGTAAAAAAGATAGGTTTAGCTGTCCAGCAACCGGTAGTGCAGGGCGCGAACCACCGCCTGTACGCGATTGCTGGCCCCCAGCTTTCTGGCGGCGGAATTGAGGTGCAGCGCGACGGTGGCGATAGAGCGGTTAAGCTTACGGGCAATCTCTTTGGCCGTCAGCCCTTCCGCCGCCCATGCCAGACATTCTCGCTCGCGTTTGCTCAGGCGGATATGCTGACAGGTCAGGACACGATCGTCGAATAACGGGTAAATCTGTTCCTGAAAGGTATGCGCCAGCAGGCTTAGCTCCGCCAGCACCTGGTCGATGTCCCGTTCGTGCCCGGCGCCGCTGTGGATGCCGGTGACGGTGACAAACCCGCCGCGCGGCAGGTGCAGCGGAACCGTGGCGCCGCAGGGCATATTGTTATCGCGCATATAGTGCGTGACCGGATAATGGCGCTCATCGATGATATTTCTCAATGACGAGCTATCGGGGCGTTGATAAGACCAGATAAAAGGCGCGCAGCTTTCCAGCGCATAAATTTGTACCGGGTCTACCTGATAATACCCGCTCTCGCACCACAGCAGCTGCATATCTTCAGGCACATTGCGCATTTGCAGCACTGATGGCGTGATCAACTCTCCCTCAACCGAGCGCGGTACGGGGGTGTAGTCATAAATCAGCGCGTCAAAGCCGAGCCGGGACGTTTGTCCGTACAACCGTTCGAACGCCGCATCCAGCGTCGCTTGTTGCGGGCGTGCGCCGTTTTCTTTCACTACCCGTTTCATCTTCGCCTCCGCCAGCCAGGGGCCCCTCCGTTCGGGCACGGATCCTGCAAATCCCGATCGCAATCATGCAAATAAAGTGCCATCTCACGATGGAGACAAACCTAGTATTTTTACTAACTACCCCTTTGCGTTAGCGCCGGTTAGCGTAGGCACAAAGGGATGATAACCCTCACCGCGATCGGCCGGAGGAGATATGTGGTACGAAATCAACGCTGACAGGCAGCGCCCCGCTAAGGCGGCACTGGGTGGCGACAATCATAAGGCGGGTAAACGGCGTCTGAATGACGAAGCCGCAATCCCCGGCAACGGTCTGGCGATAATGCGCGCCAAACTGGCGAACGCGCCGGATTTGCACCATCACAGTGCGTCGCGGCGCGCTTTACTCCTCCAGCAGCGTGACGGCGAAAGAGGGTAAACCGATGCATCGCTATCGTTTTCTGCTCTGGCGTCCGTTACAGCTGCTTCCGGTTCTGCTGGGCATCAGCCTGATCACCTTCGTGATGGTGCGCGCTATTCCCGGCGATCCGGTGCGTATTTTGCTTGGCGTGCGCAGCACGCCGCAGGCCGTGGCGCGTATCCGCGCGCAATACGCGCTTGATGAGCCGGTATGGCTGCAATATCTCTATTTTCTGCGCAATCTGCTGCATGGCGAGATGGGCCGATCCATCGTTTATCGCGTCGATACCCTGAAGCTGATCCTGTCACGGATCGAGCCTACGCTACATCTGGTGACGGGCAGCGTGCTGCTGGCGCTGCTGCTTACCCTGCCTCTGGCGGCAACGGCGGCGCGCCGCCGCGGGCGTCTGCCCGATCAGCTTATCCGGCTGTTTTCCACCGCCGGGCTGGGATTTCCCGCTTTTTGGCTCGGCATCATGCTGATCCTGTTGTTCAGCATTACGCTGGGCTGGTTCCCGGTTTCCGGCTATGGCGATGACTGGGCCGAGCGGCTGCATCATCTGGCGCTGCCCTGCCTGACGGTGGCGCTGGCGCTGTCTGCCGTGCTGACCCGCAATCTGCGCGCCAGCCTGCTGATGGAGCTGAAAAATGATTACGTCACCGCCGCCCGCGCCCGCGGGCAAAGCGAGCGGCGCATTTTCTGGCGCCATGTTCTGCCTAACTCGCTGGTGCCCACGGTGAATCTGCTGGCGGTCAATATCGGCTGGCTGATCGGCAGCACGGTGGTGATCGAAAGCGTGTTCGCCATTCCGGGAATGGGGCAACTGTTGGTAAAGGCTATTTTCAGCCGCGACTATATGGTGGTGCAGGGCGTGGTCATGGTATTCGCGCTGGCTACGGTGGCGGTGAATCTGCTGGCGGATTTACTCACCGTAGCGCTGGATCCGAGGGTAAAACAATGAGCCTGACCTCGGTCGTCCATCGCGTTCGTTACCGCTGGCTGCCGCAGCGGCATACCCTGACGGCAGGCGTGCTGATACTGGGGAGTTGGCTATTGCTGGCGCTGCTGGCGCCGTGGATTGCCCCTTACGATCCGATTGCTCAACATCTGGAGGCCAGTCTGCTTCCGCCTGGCTTACCTCATCTGTTCGGCACCGATAATTTCGGGCGCGATATCTTCTCGCGGGTGATCTGGGGGGCCAGAGTCGATCTGCAAATCTGCGTAATGGGGGTGATTTTCCCGTTTGTCATCGGTACGGCGATCGGCGCGCTCTCCGGTTATATCGGCGGGACGGTGGATGCGGTTGTGATGCGCGGCATTGATATTGTGCTGGCGTTTCCCTTTCTGGTGCTGATGCTGGCCATCATCGCCATTCTCGGCCCCGGCCTGAGCAGCTTTTATATCGCGATGGCGATGGTGGGATGGGTTTCCTATGCCCGACTGGTGCGCGCCCAGGTCCTGACGCTGAAGCAGCGTGATTTTATGCTGGCAGCGCGCAGCCTGGGCTATAACCATGCCCGGATCCTGTTTATTCACCTGTTGCCCAATGCGCTGACCGGCTCGGTGGTGTTCGCCATGTCCGACTGCGTACTGGTGCTGCTCAACGGCGCCGCGGTAAGTTATCTGGGGTTGGGAGTTCAGCCGCCGCTGGCGGAGTGGGGCGTGATGGTGGCGGAAGGACAAAGTTTTATTACCACCGCCTGGTGGATCACCGCCTTTCCCGGCCTGGCGATTGTGCTGCTGGCGATGGGCTTCAGCCTGCTGGCTGACGGTCTGGGCGACAAGCTGGGAGAACGGCCATGACGCTATTGACTGTGTCGCAGTTAACCGTTGAAAATCCGCAGGGCATCGCGCTGGTCGATCGTGTCTCGCTGACGCTCGAACAGGGGGAGATTCTCGGTCTGGTGGGCGAAAGCGGATCCGGTAAAACCATTACCTGCCGGGCGCTGATGCGGCTGCTGCCCGGCGACGGGCTGCGTATCGCCGGAGGCGATATCCTGCTGCGCGATAAGTCGCTGTTGACGCTGAGTGAACGGCAGATGACGGCCATGCGCGGACGGCAAATCGGCATGATTTTCCAGAACCCCGCCAGCCATCTCAATCCGGTGATGACCATCGGTCAGCAGATCGCCGAGAGCCGCCGCCTGCACTTTGCGGCCGGTCGCCGTGAAGCCCGACGGCAGGCGGTGGCGCTGTTGCGCCAGGTCGGTATTGCCGATCCGCAGCGGCGGGTGGATAACTATCCCCATGAATTTTCCGGCGGCATGCGCCAGCGGGCGATGATCGCCGTGGCGCTGGCCTGCGAACCCGCCGTGCTGATTGCCGATGAACCGACGACGGCGCTGGACGTCACCGTCCAAATGCAGATCCTACGCCTGCTGAACGAACTGCGCGATCGGCTGGGCATCGCGGTTATCCTGATCACCCACGATCTGGGCGTGGTGGCGCAAACCTGCGATCGCATCGCCGTTATGTACGGCGGGCGGTTATGTGAAATCGGTGATAAGCGTCAGCTGCTGGCCGGGCCGTTACATCCGTATACCCGCGGACTGATTGACTGCCAGCCGGTCAGCGAAGGAGGCTATGGGCGGCTGCGGACCATTGCGGGGCAGCCGCCGCTTGCCGAGCGTTTCCCCTCCGGCTGCCGTTTTCACCCGCGTTGCCAGTACGCTCAAGGGGATTGTCGCCTCACGCAGCCGCCGATGCGGGCACAGCAGACGGCGCACGCCCACGGGGCTGCCTGTCATCATCCCTTGCCGCCCGGCATGCAGGCATGCGACGGGAGGAATAATGGTCAGTAAATCCCACCCGTTACTGGATATTGACGACCTGTCGGTCACGTTCCCCGTTTCCGGCGGCTTCGGCCTGCGAAAACGCCGTTTACAGGCGGTGAATCACGTCTCTTTGCATATCCATGCCGGGGAAACCTTTGGTCTGGTCGGCGAGTCCGGCAGCGGCAAGAGCACGCTGGGACGGGCGATCCTGCATCTGGAAACGCCCAGCGCGGGTCGGGTGCGCTTTGACGGGCACCTGATTACCGGCGGTCTGAAAAGCGATATAGCCCGGCTGCGCCGACAAACGGCGATGATTTTTCAGGATCCGTTCTCATCGCTGAATCCGCGCCAGACCATCGGCGAGAGCATCGCCGAAGTCTTGCGGGTGCATCGAAAGGTCCCGCCGTCGGCCGTGGCCGCACGGGTAAGCGAACTGCTGACGCTGGTGGGGTTGCGGCCTGAACAGGCGGATCGGCGTCCACAGGGACTAAGCGGCGGTCAGTGCCAGCGGGCGGGGATAGCGCGCGCGCTGGCGCTGGAGCCACGGCTGATCGTCGCCGATGAATGCGTGGCGGCGCTGGATGTTTCCATTCAGGGACAGATTATCAATCTGCTGATGGATCTGCGCGAAAAAATGGGGCTGGCCGTCTTGTTTATCGCCCACGATCTGGCGATTGTGCGCCGCCTGTGCGATCGGGTGGCGGTGATGTATCTGGGGCGGATTGTGGAGGAGGGGCCGACCGAAGCCGTCTTTACCCTGCCGCTTCACCCCTATACCGCCGCGCTGGTGGCGGCCATACCTGAGATCGACCCCGAACGGCCGCTGCCCGTCAATCCGTTGCCGGGGGAGCCGCCGAGTCCCGTCGCGCTGCCGGCCGGCTGCGCTTTTCATCCCCGCTGCCCCTATGCTCTACCGTCGTGCCGTCAGGGCGCGGCGCCTGAAATGCGGCATTGTGCCGACCATGCCTTCGCCTGCACGCTGAATCGGCGTGATGGCGTCTGGGTTTATCCGTAGACTGAGGGAAAACGAAATGAAGCAAAAACATTATAATATTGCCGCTGCCGGGCTGCTGCTGGCGCTAAGCGCCGTCGGTGAAATGGCGCAGGCGGCGGGGATCCTGACCATCGGCCGCCGTGAGGACAGCACCACTTTCGATCCGATCAAGTCGGCGCAGAACGCCGATAACTGGGTATTCTCCAACGTATTCGATCCGCTGGTGCGGGTGGATAGGAGCGGGACCAAACTGGAGCCCGGACTGGCGGAAAGCTGGACGGTGTCTGACGATGGCAAGGTATACATCCTGAAAATCCGCGATGCCAAATTCTCCGACGGTACGCCGGTCAGCGCCGGCGATGCGGCCTTCAGCCTGCTGCGTATCCGTGACAACAGCGAGTCGCTGTGGCGCGATTCCTACAGTATTATCGAGAAAGCCGAAGCGACCGATCCGCATACGCTGACGATCACGCTGAAGTCACCTTCGGCGCCATTTCTGTCGCAACTGGCGCTGCCCAATGCGTCGGTTATTTCAGAGAAAGCGTTGATGGCGGCAGGCGAAGAGGCCTTTGCGGAAAAACCCGTGGGTTCCGGCGCCTTCAGCGTCAAGCAATGGACGCGCGGCGAGAAAGTGGTACTGGTGAAGAACCCTCACTTCTGGCAGGCCGACAGCGTCAGTCTGGATGGCGTGGAGTGGCTGACGCTGCCGGATGACAATACCCGGATGCTCAAAGTGCAGGCCGGCGAACTGGATGCCGCGCTGTCGGTGCCGTTTTCACGCATTGCCTCGTTGCAGAAGGATCCTAACCTGACCGTCGAACTGGATCGCTCCACGCGGGAAGATCACCTGCTGATAAATCATGCCCGCGGCGCGCTGGCGAAAGCGGAAGTGCGTCAGGCGCTGGATTTCGCCATTGATAAGGATGCCATCGTCAAGACGGTGACGTTCGGCTATGGCAGCGTGGCGAATTCTTATGTTCCGGTCGGCGCGCTTTATCACTATGGCGATAATCTGCGCCGCCCTTACGATCCCGAAAAGGCGAAAAAGATGCTGGCGGACGCCGGCGCCGGCGGACTCTCGCTGGACTACGTGGTGAACGCCGGTGACGAGGTCGATGAGCAGATAGCTATCCTATTGCAACAGCAATTGGCGCAGGCCGGGATAACGGTCAGGTTGCAAAAGGTCGATCCTAGCCAGAGCTGGGATATGCTGGTGGCGGGTGAATACGATATCTCCGTGATGTACTGGACCAACGATATCCTCGACCCCGATCAGAAAACCACCTTTGTGCTGGGGCATGACGCCAATAACAACTACATGACCCACTACCGAAATGACAAAGTGAAAGCGTTGGTGGCGGCGGCCCGCGTCGAGATGGACCCGAAGAAACGCGAACAGATGTATATCGATTTGCAGAAAACGGCCAAGGCCGACGTTAACTGGATCGATCTCTATTACAGCCCCTACCGCAACGTCAGCCGGAAGAATATCAAAGGGTTTTATCAGAATCCGCTTGGGCGCTTCTTCCTGGAGGACACGGTAAAAGAGTGATAGATCGCCGTCTGAGGGATACCGGATAGGCGGTGAACGCTATCCGGTTTTCCCTGTATTTCAGGTTTTCAGACCGCTGAAACGCCGCTCGACGTCCGCCATTTCCGCTATCAGCCAGTCGCGGAATGCCTGATAGCGGCGATCGCCGTCGATAGGGCGGGCCGACAGAAGAATGTACTGACTGCCGTCCGGCTGAAATGGCGCCAGCGTCGCCAGACGGCCATCGGTTAATTCCTGTTCGACCATAAACAACGAGGCGATGGCGACGCCCAGTCCGCTTTCGGCCGCCTGCAACGTCAGATAAAAATGTTCAAAATAGCGATGCTGCACAGCCTGATGGTCCCGCGGCAACGACGCCTGCGCCTGCCAGATTTTCCAGGCGTCGGGACGCGATGCGGTATGCAAATAGGTGCTCAGCCTTTCACTATGCTCCTGGCGTATCGAACAGACGGGGGCGGTATATTCCGCAATAATCCGCTGTGAAAAATAGTGCTCGTCAAAGACGAAATCATCCCGCCGCAGCGCCATATCGACCCGGCTCTGCGCCAGGTCGATATTGCCTCCGGCCGCCAGCAGATGAATATCGATGTCCGGGTGCGCCTGCTTAAAAGCCGGAAGGCGGGGAATAAGGAAGCGCATGCACAGCGTTGGCTCGCAGGAAACCGTCAGCGGCGCATCGGGTTGCGACGAGAGTTTGTCGATGGCGGCGGAAACCAGCGCCACGGCGCGGCTGCACGCCGGGTGCAGTTCGCGTCCTTGCGCCGTCAGTCGGATGCCTCTGCCGTCGCGTTCAATCAAAGGGAAACCCAGATGAGCTTCCAGCGCTTTAATCTGTTTACTGATCGCGCCGTGGGTGAGGTGCAAATCCCGCGCGGCTTCGGTCACGCTCAGGCGTTTGCCCACCACGTCAAAGGTATGCAATAGATTGAGCGGCGGGAGTTTTTTCGTCATTGGTGAACGCTCGTCACAGGTGGATGTGAGTTATTATCGATTTTCCTGCGCGCCGTTTCCACTTATTACTTTACCTCCGCATTATGCATAACTGACTGAGGATAAAGGACGATATGGTGGAGTTTTTAGCGGTGATGGCGATTACCTGTCTGGCGGTAATCAGTCCGGGGGCGGATTTCGCCATGGTGACGCGCAACAGTTTAACCGGCGGAAGAAGGGCGGGCATACTGACGGCGTCGGGCATTGCCGTGGGCGTACTGCTGCACGTCGCCTATACCCTGTTGGGGGTGGCGGCTATCATGAGCCAGACGCCGCAACTCTATACGCTGATCAAATATCTTGGCGCGGCCTATCTGCTGTATCTCGGCTATAAAACGTTTACCGATACCAGACCGGGTAGGGACAACGCCGTGATAACCACTCAGACGATCGGCGGCTGGCGTTATTTCCGGCAGGGGTTTTTTACTAATGCGTTAAACCCGAAAACCACCCTGTTTGTATTAAGCACTTTTTTGCAGTTGGTCAACCCGCAAACGCCGTTGCTGTATCAACTGGGCTATGGCGCATTTATGTCGCTGGCGCATTTTGCCTGGTTCGCTTTGGTGGCCTTATTCCTGACCACGTCCGCGCTGCGGGAAAAAATCAACCGCGGTTACGCCTGGATTAACCGCACGGTCGGCAGCGGATTAATGATCCTGGCGGGTATGATGATCCTGCGCTGAGCGGTATTATGCGCCTCAGGTGTTTTTATCATGAGTAAATGAATGTTATGGAAAACTATCTGGTTATCATCCGCCATACCCCTTTGTGGGGGTGGATTGTGCTGGCCTATCTGCTTTATGCCGGGATGAAAGCCCGGCGACCGAGGCAACAGTCTCTGAGCCGCCTGCTGGCGCTGCCGCTGGTTTTTCTGTGCTGGGGCGTCGCCGCGATTTTCCATACTTTGGCGATGGTTGAGGCCGCGGCCGGCGGCTTTTTGCTGGCGCTGATAATCGGCTTGGGCCTGGGATGGCGGTTGGGGAAAAACGCCGGCGTTTACCGGGAGGAGATCCGCCGCTTCGAGCGCGCCGGGTCGTCTGTGCCGCTGGCGTTAATGCTGTTGACCTTTGGTCTGCGGTTCTACTTTTCCCTGCAACTGGCAAGGTTCCCTGAGCTGGCCAACAGCGTCCTGTTCTGTGCCCAGTCCGGCGCCGCCGGGGGAATAACGGCGGGGATCTTCAGCGGCATCGGCATTCGTCTGCTAAACCAGATGCGCAACGTGCAGGTTCGCCACTGTTAAAGGAGAGAGCCAGCGGGCTTGTTAAACTTTGTCACAAAGCTTTTTCCTTTGCCTGAGTGCGCGGCGAACGGCGGTAAATTATAATTCGCCGGTCTCTCTCTTTTCATTTAACAGGATACTGTTTAAGCAGTTGAATAATGAATAAAAAATTCAAGCTCTCTTGGTTTGGTATGCTGTTGTTGTCAACCAATATGCTGGTTATCCCGCCGGTCATGGCGCAATCTCCCGCCAGAGCGGCGGTTGCCGCGCATCAGGAAATCGCCTCCGGCAGCGCCATGGTGGTGGATTTACGCGATAACCGCGTACTCTATTCCAGTAATCCGGACGTGGTGGTTCCCATCGCCTCGGTGACCAAACTGATGACTGCGCTGGTGGTGCTGGACGCCAATCAGCCGTTGGACGAGGTGCTCGCCGTTGACATCAGCCAGACGGAGGAAATGAAAGGGGTGTATTCGCGCGTGCGTCTGAACAGCGAAATCAGCCGGCGCGATATGCTGCTGCTGGCGCTGATGTCGTCGGAAAACCGCGCCGCCGCCAGCCTGGCCCACCACTATCCCGGCGGTTATCGCGCCTTTATCGCCGCCATGAACGCCAAGGCGCGCGCGTTGGGTATGAAGCATACGCGCTATGTGGAGCCGACCGGGTTGTCCATTCATAACGTTTCCACCGCGCGCGACCTTACCCGGTTGCTTATCGCCAGCAAACAGTACCCTTTGCTCAGCCAGCTCAGCACCACCCATGAGAAAATGGTGACGTTTTCCCATCCGGCGTACACCCTGCCGTTTCGTAATACCAACCACCTGGTGTATAAGCCGGACTGGAATATTCAGCTGACCAAAACGGGGTTCACTAATCAGGCCGGACACTGCCTGGTGATGCGTACCCTGATTAATCAGCGCCCGGTGGCGCTGGTGGTGCTGGACGCGTTTGGCAAATACACCCATTTCGCCGACGCCAGCCGGCTGCGCAAATGGATGGAAACCGGTAAGGTCAGCGCGGTTCCCGCCGCCGCATTAAGCTACAAAAAACAAAAGGCGCTGGCTTCGCGGCAGCCCCAGGCCATGGCAAGCGCCGATAGCGCGGGGATAGAGTAGCCGCCGGAGCGGCGGCGGTGAGATTTGCAGACCCTGACTCAGGGCCTTATTCGTCAGCCACCGGCCCGTAAATCCTCGATAATCTCCCCGGCGCGGGCGACATCCTCTTCATGCTCCGGTTCACGCCAGGTTTCCGCCAGCGCGTCTTCCAGCCAGCGCCGCATGGCCGGCTGGGCGAGCATATGCCGGCAGTAGGCCGCGGCTTGCGGCGCCACCGGCAACTGGTAGGTGCGAATTCGAAACACCACCGGGGCAAAAAAGGCGTCCGCGGCGGAAAAATCCTTCCCCGCCAGAAACGGGCCGCCGAAGCGGGTTAAGCCCTCCAGCCACAGCTCGTTAAGCCGTTTTAAATCGTTGCTCAACGCCGGGGGGATATCTTTTATTTTGACTTTTACGCCGCAGCTCATGGCGCAGCTGCTGCGCAGGGCGTTAAAGCCGGAATGCATTTCCGCCGCGGCGCAGCGCGCCCAGGCCCGGGCTTTGGCATCGGCGGGCCACACTTCCTTATGCCGCTCGGCAAGGTATTCGGTTATCGCCAGGGAGTCCCAGACGGTGGTGTCGCCGTCAATCAGGCAGGGCACTTTCGCCGAAGGGGAAAAGGCTTTAAAGGCGGGATTCGCCCCGGCGGAGACGAACGTCACCAGCTTCTCGGTAAAAGGAATGGACAGCGCCTGTAGCAATACCCAGGGGCGAAGCGACCAGGAAGAGTAGTTTTTATTGGCGATATACAGCTGATACATATCTTATGCTCCTTGTTATCAGAACATTAGCATTAGCACGAAATACGCCGGAAATCATCTTGGCGGCGTTTAATTCAATGACGATATCGATGCGCCGGGCACAACGTCGCCCCCGGCGCCATCAGGCGATAATGGTCCGCCGGCATTGCGACTGAAGCGACGATAAATCCGCTTTATCGGCCGCCGCCGCGTCGGTGATAATGACGTCGATCTCGGCCAGGGTGGCGTAGATAACCCGGCTGGTGACGCCGATCTTGCCGTGATCGGCCAGAATAATCCGCGTTTTGGCATGTCGCACCATCGCGCCGGCCACGGCCGCCTCATGATGCGCGAAGCTGCTGGCGCCCGACTGGCTGGCGATCCCCACCGGGGACAACAGCGCGACGTCGGCACGATAACGCTGAAGTTCGCTAATGGTTAAATCCCCGCTGGTCGCCTGCACCGACGGCCCCATATGCCCCCCCAGCAAAATCACCTCATGATGCAGTGTGGTTTCCGTCGCCGTAAGCTTAAGCGCCACGTTCAGGCTGTTGGTGATCACCGTCATTCCCGGCATCGACAGCAGCTCGTCGGCCAGCAGCGAGGTGGTGCTGCCCGCATCGATAAACAGCGTCTGTCCGGCCTTTAGCTGCTGCACCGCGGCGCGGGCGATGGCCTGTTTCTCTTTTTCACGTACCGTATTGCGCACGGATAACGGCGCCTCCGGCTCCAGCGTCGTCGCCACAATGCCGCCGTGAACGCGGCGTAATGCGCCTATCGCTTCCAGCTTCAGAATATCCCGCCGCACGGTCTCTCTCGATACGCCGAGATGCTGGATGATTTTCTCCGTGCTAACCCGGTTTAAGGTGGACAAAAGGGCACGGATACGATGTAAGCGCGTTTCTTCTAGCATGAATATAGGTTCTCAGGATTAACGGATCGGACGGCGGCTACTCCCGCTTTCCCGTCAGGGTATGGAGTAACAGCGCCATTATAGCCACAATCCCCATGATGCATGTAGAAAAGGCCGCGGCCTGCGAAGTGAAACCTGCCTCATCCAGCCGCATAACGGTAACCGCGCCCAGCGGCAGGGAGGGCGTGACCAGAAAGATAACCGCCGATAGCGTCACCATCGAACGCATGAATAGGAACATCGCGACGGAAATCAGCGTGATGCGCATGGCGGGAAGGTAAACGTCACGTAAGATCCTGGCGATGCCGCCCCCCAGCACCGTGGTGGCATCCTCCATGGCGCTGGGTACGTTGCGCATTCCCAGCATCATCGTGGTATAGCCCTGGGTGTGATAATGGTAGTAATTGCATAACGCCAGCAGAATGGCCGAACCGTATAGCATCCCCCACGGGAGCGTGGCGCTATTGAAGGTAAACACATAGGACAGACCGAGCACCAAACCGGGAACCCCCACCGGTAATGCGCTAAGTAAGGCGGCGACGGTTGCCCCTTTGCCCGGACTGCGGCGAATGCCGAAGGTTAACAGGAACAGCAGCGTAGTGCCGATAATGGCTGCCAGCGCCGAGATCCAGATCGACGTCCATAAAGGGGCGTAACCGCCGGCAAGATCGATATCATAGTGTCTGAGCGTTAAGTCCAGCCGGTAAGGCCAAAGCCTGATCATGCTGGCGATAATCACGGTAACGATCACCGTGACGATAGTGAGCGCAATGGTCATGGTCGCCAGATAAAAGGGAATATCCCGCGCGGGCAGCGCCTGCGGCACATGGCGCATTGCCGAATGGGTGCCGATCATACTCTGGCGGCGGGAGGCGGCCCGTTCGATCCAAATCGACGCCGCGGCGGGCAGCAAGAGTAAAATGCCTACCACCGCGCCCATGCCAAACTTCATCTGTCCGCTGACCTGGCTATAAATTTCGGTCGCCAATACGGAAAAGTCGCCGCCAATCACAATGGCATTGCCGAAATCGGTAATGGTAATGGTGAACACCACAAAAGCGGCGCTCAATAGCCCGTAACGTACGCCGGGCAAGGTAATATCGAGGAACTGCCGCCAGTCGGCGGCGCCCAGCACGTTGGCGGCTTCGTATTGACGGGCATCGCTGTGGCGCAACGTTGCGCGGATAATTAAAATCGCTTGCGGCAGGGCATAGAGCACGTTGGCGATCAATAATCCCCAAAAGCCGTAAATATCCAGGCGCACCCCGAGCATATTGCCGACGATGCCGTTGCGGCCCAGCAGAAAAATCAATCCCAGGCCCAGGACCAGCGAGGGGGCCAGCACCGGCAACGATGTCGCAAAGGAGATAAAGCGCTTGGCCGGCATGGCGGTAAACTCCAGGCCATAGGCGACGATAAAACCTAGCAGGAGCGTCAATAGGGTGGTGACCACGCCTAATATCAGGCTGTTCAGCGTGGCCCGCCAAATACCGGGGGAGTCAAGGAGCGCCAGATAATTCGACAGACCGAACGCGCCGGTCCGATCGTCAAGCAGGCTGTGCCAGACGATGCTCAGCATCGGTACGCCGAAAAAGGCGATCAGCGCCGCCAACGGCAGCCAAAGGCAGAGACGCGATAGCCAGCGGTCGGCGGCGGTTTGCGGGGGGAGAAGGGATAGACTCATGCTTGTATCCAGGCGCAATCTTGTGCGGCAATAGAAATATGAACGTTCTCGCCCGGTATCCAGTTTATCGCGCTGCCGGTTTCGACCAGCAACGGCTGCTGTTTCCACAGCACCTGTACCCGTTGAATGTTTCCCAGAAAACTGGCATTGATAACCCGGCCTTCCGCTCCCGCCTGTTTATGCAAGGTAATGCGCTCCGGGCGGATAAATAGCTGCGCATCGTCAGGCTGGGATGCGGCCTGCCCGGTATGCAGAAGTTCCGGCATCCATTCGCGCACCAGCGGTTTCGGCAATAAGTTGCTGTGCCCCATAAACTCGGCGACAAAGCGGGAGCGCGGGAGGGTATAAAGCTCTCTGGGCGTACCTTCCTGCACAATGCGTCCGCCGTGCATACAGACGATTTTGTCCGCCATGCTCATCGCTTCTTCCTGATCGTGAGTCACCATCAGCGTCGGGATCCCCAGCCGTTGCTGCACTTCGCGCAGCTCCTGCCGCAGCTCGGCGCGAACCCGGGCATCCAGCGCCGAGAGCGGTTCATCCAGCAGCAACAGCGAGGGATTGACCGCCAGGGCGCGAGCGATAGCCACCCGCTGCTGCTGGCCGCCGGAAAGCTGGTTGGGATAGCGATCGCCGAATCCGCTCAGGTGAACGGTATCAAGCAGGCCGTTTACCCGCTCCCGCACGTCGGCGTCGGGAGCGTTGCGGATTTTCAGTCCATAACCGATATTTTGCGCGATAGTCATATGCGGAAAAAGCGAATAGGATTGGAAAACAATCCCGAAGCCTCTGTCACGCGCCGGCACGTTCACCAGATCCCGTCCGTCGAGGGTGATTTTCCCTCCGTCGCTGCTGAGCAAACCGGCGATAATGCGTAACAGCGTCGTCTTGCCGCAGCCGCTTGGGCCGAGCAGACAGACAAACTCGGCGTTGTCGATCGCCAGGTTGATACGATCAAGCGCGACGTAGCCATCAAAGCTTTTATGAAGATTCTGAATAACCAGAGCCATGATATTACCTCTTATTACCACGGGGTCAGACGCCGGCGTCTGATGGTTTTTTGGGGTCAATAGCGTTTATGCGTATCGTTTCATCGAAAATAATTTTTTACGATCGACCTATTATCGTCCGATGGTTTTTTGCCATTGGCTCAGGATGGTATCCCGCTCCTCGGCGCTTTTGCTAAAGTCGACGGGATACAACAAGGACGACAGATCGCCCGGCAGACCGGCCATTTTGGCCGCATTCGCCTGCTCAACGCCGGGAATGGTGACGATCTCCTTATATTTGGTATACAGCGCGGCCGCATTGTCGGAGAGGGTCCAGTCCAGAAAACGCCGGGCGTCCGGCTTATTTTTTGCGGCGGCCATCAGGCCGGAGGCTTCCAGCTCATAGCCGGCGCCGTCGTTGGGGATCACCATTTTTACCGGGTATCCTTCTTCAATCGATTGCATGGCGGCGAAGGCCAGCGATACGCCAATCGCAAATTCGCCGGTGCGGGCGGCTTTACAGGGGCGGGAGCCGGATTTGGTATATTGGGCGATGTTGCCGTCCAGCGTTTTCAAGAACGCCCATCCCCGATCGTCGCCTTTTGACTGCAACAGCGCCGCAATTTGCAGATAGCCGGTACCGGAGGACACCGGGTTCGGCATGACAATCTCGCCTTTATATACCGGGTTGGTTAAATCCTGCCAGGAGGCGGGAACCGGCAGATTCTTGGCTTTCAGCGCTTCCGTATTGACGCAGAATGCCGCCATATACCCGGTGGCGGCAAACCACTTAGCGTCAGGCGCGCGGTAGGTATCCGCCAGCTTATCGGCGCCTTTGGCGGCATAAGGCTCTAACAGCGCGGAGATGCGCTTATCCATCACGTTGGTCAGCGCCCATCCCCACAGAACGTCATGCTGTGAATTTTTGGCTTCGGCCAGAATGCGCGGACCAAGATCGCCGGTTGATAAACGCAGCACATTCACCTTCAGGTCCGGCATGTCTTTTTTGGCCTGAGCGATATAATCCTTGATTTCGTCTTCCTCCAGCGAGGTATAGACGGTAATCGTGCCGGCCTGGGCGGCGGAGACCAGCGTGGATAGGGCGAGCGCGGCTATCAGACCGGTGCGGCGAAATGAAAAAGTGTTCATGAACGATCCCCTTACGGTTGTAGAAAATATCGACACAATGACGGTGAAAATCCAAAGCAATCTGTTTGGTGTTTGTTGCGCACCGCGCTTATTTGTGCATTTTTTTGCTATTGTTGATTTTCTAGCACTAAACATGCCATTTTCAATTAATGCCGCCATTTTTTATTTTTATTCATTTGAATACAGCCGATTAAAATAATTTGGCGATCGGGTGTCTGCTATTTACCTGCCGTCATGAAGCGATTTCAGCGTCTTTTTAGTTATTTCTTGCTCTTTTTTGGTGTTTTTCGTGCGCTAAAAAAGTGCATTTTTTTGTGTTTGTGTATTTTATTGCTTTTGGTGTATGGTGACATTCAGCCTCAGACCGCCCCCGGTTTTCCGGCCTCGGTTTTAATTGATTATTCACACTGGAGTCATCATGGCGACACGCTCAACCATTATGGATACCAACAGTTTTCGTGCGGAACACGCCGACGCGTTGGATAAGGATGTTCGCAAACTCACTGATAAGCGCAGTAAAGTGCTTGGCGCATCCTATCGTTTGTTTTATCGCAACCCGGTGCATTTAGTCCGCGGCAAGGGGCAATATCTGTGGGACGCGGCGGGTGAGAAATATCTTGACGTGTATAACAATGTGGCCAGTATCGGCCATTGCCATCCGGCGGTGATTGACGCGGTGCACCAACAAATGAGCCTGCTGAACACCCACACCCGCTATTTGCATGAGCGCATTCTGGATTACTCCGCCGATTTGCTGACGACGGTGCCGGATGAAATCAATAAAGCGATGTATATGTGCACCGGCTCCGAGGCTAATGATCTGGCAATCCGCGTGGCGAAAGCCTACAGCGGCGGCACCGGCATTATCGTGAGTCAGGAGGCCTATCACGGCACCAGCGAACTGACCTCCGGGGCGTCGCCGGCGTTGGGCAGCGGGCAACCGCTGGCTTCGTCCACGCGTTTGGTGCCGTCTCCCGATCGCTATCGGGTCAAGGCGCCCGATCTGGGCGTCTGGTTCGCCAATGAGCTGCAAAAACAAATTGACGATATGTCGGCAAACGGCATTAAGTTCGCCGGTTTTCTGGCGGACTCCATTTTCTCATCGGATGGCGTACTGCCGGGGCCGGCGGGCTATCTGCAACCTGCCGTCGACGTCGTGCATGCGAACGGCGGGATTTTTATCGCCGATGAGGTGCAGCCGGGGTTTGCCCGCACCGGTGAATGTTTCTGGGGATTCGGTCGTCATAATATCGTGCCGGACGTGGTGACGCTGGGAAAACCGATGGGCAACGGCATTCCCATCTCCGCGTTGCTGGCAAAGGCGGAGGTATTGGCCGCCTTCAGCGATGAAATACCCTATTTTAATACCTTCGGCGGCAACCCGGTTTCCATCGCCGCCGCCCAGGCGGTTTTAAGCGTGATTAGAGAGGAAAATTTACAGCAACATAGCCGCATCGTCGGGGAAAAGCTGCGCCGCGAGCTGGGGTATCTGGCGCAGCGACACGAGTGTGTCGGCGATGTGCGCGGCGCGGGGCTGTTTATTGGATTTGAACTGGTCAGCGATCGTGCAGCCAAAACGCCGGATAAGGCGTTGGCGCTGGACGTGATTGAGCGGCTGCGCGCCGAGCGGGTACTCACCTCGGTCGCCGGGCCATATGGCAACGTACTGAAGCTGCGTCCTCCGCTGGCTTTTCAGGAACAGGATATTGATTGGCTGGTCGGGGCATTGGATAAAGCGTTAAGCGCGGCGGCGTCTTGATGCCCCTTTCTCAATACGACGACGCCGGAGATCATCCGGCGTTTCAATTTGTGGCCCAACGGGCGGGAATAATTTGTATTCTGCGCAACGAATCGCATTATTTTTACAGTTTTTACTCAATCAAAGGTAAATAAATACACTATGATTACGCGCTGTGTATCCAAGTATGTTGGCGTTGTCGGTGAATGCCGGGTTCGGCGGTCATCATCCTGCCAGAGGTTATGGCGCAGCGGCTGACTTATCTACAAACCCGTCCTGATGCCGGGATTGACGAGATCCGTATAAAGAATGAAATGGCTTACTTCACTGACTATCGCTGTTGGACTTGCCTGTAACCCGCTATTCGCTCAGGAAACCGCGTTCGCACCGCCATATGTTACACCGTCACATCAGCAGCGTGATGCCTTTGTCTCTGATTTAATAGGGAAAATGACGCTGAACGAAAAAATCGGCCAGCTCAGGCTGATCAGCGTCGGGGCGGATAATCCGAAAGAGGCCATTCGCGAGATGATCAGGAACGGTCAGGTCGGGGCGATTTTCAATACCGTCACGCGGCCCGATATCCGTGCCATGCAGGATCAGGTGATGCAGCTTAGCCGCCTGAAAATCCCTCTGTTTTTCGCCTACGACGTGGTGCACGGCCAGCGCACCATTTTCCCTATCGCGCTGGGGCTGGCATCCAGCTGGGATATGGACGCCATCGCCCTGAGCGGGCGTATCGCCGCCTATGAAGCCACGGAAGACGGGCTGAATATGACCTGGGCGCCGATGGTGGATATTACCCGCGACCCGCGCTGGGGGCGGGTATCCGAGGGCTTTGGCGAGGATACCTGGCTAACCAGTAAAATAGCCGGCGTGGTGGTAAAGGCTTTCCAGGGCGACGACCTGACGGCGCGTCACTCCCTGATGACCAGCGTGAAGCACTACGCGCTGTATGGCGCGGTGGAAGGCGGGCGCGACTACAACACCGTGGATATGAGCCCGCAGCGTATGTTTCAGGATTATATGCCGCCCTATAAAGCGGCGATCGATGCGGGCAGCGGCGGGGTGATGGTGGCGCTGAATTCGATTAACGGTACGCCGGCGACGAGCAACAGCTGGCTGCTGAAAGATATTCTGCGCGACCAGTGGCAATTTAAAGGGATCACCATTACCGATCACGGAGCGATTAAGGAGCTGATTAAGCACGGCGTGGCCGGCAACCCGCGCGACGCTTCCCTTCTGGCCCTGAAATCCGGCGTCGGCATGAGCATGAGCGATGAGTATTTTATCCGCTATCTGCCCGAACTGGTCAAAAGCGGCGCGGTGAGCGAGCGGGAAATCGATGATGCCTGCCGCCAGGTGCTGAACGTTAAATATGATATGGGGCTGTTTCAGGATCCGTATCGCCACCTGGGACCGGCGGACGCCGATCCGGCCGATACCAACGCGGAAAGCCGCTTACACCGGCTGGAAGCGCGTGAAGTGGCGCGCAAGAGTCTGGTGCTGCTGAAAAACCGCCTGCAGACGCTGCCGCTGAAAAAGCAGGGGACGATCGCCGTGGTCGGGCCGCTGGCCGATAGCAAGCGCGATACCATGGGGAGCTGGTCCGCCGCCGGCGTTACCCGGCAGACCGTCACGGTTTATCAGGGCATCAGGAACGCGGTGGGCGGCAACGCCAGGATTTTGTATGCCAAAGGCGCCAATATCAGCAATCACCAGGGGATTATTGATTTCCTCAATCTGTATGAAGAGGCGGTTCAGGTGGATAAGCGTCCGCCGCAGGCGATGATCGACGAAGCGGTGCGGGCGGCGCGGCAGGCCGACGTGGTGGTGGCGGTGGTGGGGGAAGCGGCGGGCATGGCGCACGAAGCCTCCAGCCGTTCCAATATCGACCTGCCGCAAAGTCAGCGCGACCTGATCGCGGCACTGAAAGCCACCGGCAAGCCGCTGGTGCTGGTGCTGATGAACGGCCGCCCGCTGGCGCTGGTGCGTGAGGATCAACAGGCGGATGCGCTGCTGGAAACCTGGTTCAGCGGAACGGAAGGGGGCAACGCGATCGCGGACGTGCTGTTCGGCGACTATAATCCGTCCGGCAAGCTGCCGATGTCCTTCCCGCGTTCCGTCGGTCAAATTCCCATCTACTATAATCATTTGCCGTCCGGCCGCCCGTATACGCCGGAAAATCCCGGCAAGTACACCTCGCACTATTATGACGAAGCCAACGGGCCGCTCTATCCGTTTGGTTACGGCCTGAGCTATACCACTTTCAGCGTATCGGACGTGCGCTTGTCCAGCCGGACCATGCCGCGCAACGGCGTGGTAACGGCCAGCGTTACGGTGAAAAACACCGGCGAGCGCGCCGGCGAGACCGTGGTGCAGATGTATTTGCATGATGTGGTGGCATCAGTCAGCCGTCCGGTGAAAGAGTTGCGCGGTTTCCAAAAAGTGATGCTGCGGCCGGGAGAAGCGCTCACCCTCAGTTTCCCTATCGATAGGGGCGCGCTGACATTCTACAACGCCCGTATGCAGCAGGTCGTCGAGCCCGGTGAATATGATGTATTTATCGGTCTGGATTCGCAGCGGGTTAAAAGTCGGCGTTTCACTATGCTATAACTGAACGTCGCGCCGCCGATGCGCCGTCGGCGGCGATCAAGCTCGTTTACGTTTATGGCAATTGCCGAGGGAGGAAGTATGCCGTTGACGGAAGTCATTCTGGTTGATGAAAACGACAGGCCGACAGGCGTGATGGAAAAGCAGCAGGCACACGTACAAGGCGCGTTGCACCGGGCGATAACCGTTTATATTTTCAATTCGCGGCGGCAGCTATTGCTGCAGCGGCGAGCCGGGGCGAAATATCACAGCGGCGGGCTATGGAGCAATACCTGCTGCAGCCATCCGGCTCCGGGCGAGGAGACGCTTCAGGCGGCGCACCGCCGTCTATATCAGGAAATGGGGCTGCGCTGCGCGCTCACGCCGATGTTTACGCTGAGTTACCGATTGCCTCTGAGCAATGGCTTGATCGAACACGAGTTCGGACACGTCTATTTCGGGATTACCGATGACCTCCCTCAGCTCAATCCTGATGAGGCGGAGGAGTATCAGTATTTGGCGCTGGAGCAGATCGAACGGCGTATGGTTACCTCGCCGGAGCTATTCACATCCTGGTTCAAACTGACATTCCCGCGTATCCCGGCTTATTGGACGCAATTTCACGCGGCGCGGCGCCGGGATTAGCCAGTCTGGCTGGCGGGGAACGATTAACCGCCGTGTATGATGATAATGTAACCCACCAGCATAACGCCGCCGATGCCGCCGATGGCGCACAGGGCAAACAGCCCGATAATGCCTGCTTTGCTTAAAGTCATCAGGTTATCCTTTGGTTAATTTCCCTGAATTATAAAGCCTTCGGCGCCTTAAACAAGGCGGGAATGGCATTCAGCGGTTAAACAGCAAGATCAAGCCGAAGCCGAGCAAAATGACGCCGGCGCCGCGTTCGACAGGGTGCAGATAGCGTTCAAGCCGTCGTTGTACCAGCGGCAGGGTCATCAGCGCGGCCACCAGCAGATCCCAGCCAAGCACCACGGAGAACATCCAGCCGCCGCTGACCATCTGCTGGGTTAGGGTGACATGCTGACCGAGGATCGTGGTCATCAGGCTGATGTAAAACAGCATATTTTTGGGGTTCAGCAGCGCGGAACCCAGCCCCAGCAGAATTTGCCGGGCAACGGACGGGCAGCCGTCCGCCTGCCGCATGGACGATAGCCGATGCGACGCGCGGCTTGTCAGCAGTTGATAACCGATCCACAGCAGATAGCAGGCGCCGCCCAGTTCCATAAGGGTAAACAGCCGCGTTGCATGCCGCATACCCGCCCAGCCGATGGCCGCCAGCAGAATATAAATACCGTTTCCCAGCGCAATGCCCAGACAGATCCCGGCGCTGCCGCGTAAACGGTAACGAATGGCGTAAGCGGTTAACAGGAAGAAGTCCGGGCCGGGGCTCAGCAGGGCCACAAAATGAGCCAGCGCCAGCGTGGGAAAATTGGCGGGGAAAAATGTACCGATTAACATAACGATGACCTCGAAAAATGAACGGGGTCAGTCTAGGCCGTTGATGTCGTTATTTATTGTCAAATATTGATCGCCCCTGACGATACTGTCCGGGCGTTGCCGCCGTGTATCGCACGAAGATTTTATGGAAGTGGCTTTGATCGCAAAATCCGCTCTGATAGCCGGCATCGGCCAGCGGAACGCCATTTTTCAGCAGATTTTTGGCGAATTCAATCCGCGCATTATTAAGAAAAGCCATCGGGGTGATGCCGGTATCCTGGCGAAATTGCCGCACGATGGTTTCCCGCCGCACATTCAACTCTTGCGCCAGGGTTTCCAGCGACGGCGCTTGCTGCAGGTTGCTCAACAGACGCTGGCGTACATGGCGGGTGGCAGGCTGCGCGGGCAACGGTTCGGACGGCGCAAGCGGGGAACAGTATTGCAGCAATAGCGGGGTAATCAACTGGTTCAGCGTTTGTTCCGCCGCCGCCACCTCCCCGCGATGCAGCTGGCGGATCAGCCGTTGATAGCGGGCGAACAGCGCCGGGTCGCGCAGGGTGACGCAGCGGCAGTGCAGCGACGTAACCGGATAGCCGCAGCGTTCGGACAGCCGTTTCAGGCACCATGCCGTGTCCAGATACAGCATATGATAGCTGCGGGTTTGACCGGGTAGGGGATTACAGCTGTGCGGCTGGCGCGGATCGATAAAAATCAGATCGCCCGCCCGTAGCCGGCGTATCTCCCCGCGGTAATGGCAGAGCGTCGAACCCTGTTCGATGGCGCCGATGGAGAACTGTTCATGGCTGTGTGTTTTATAGCCATGGCCGCTGCGCCAGGTCGAGCGGCTCTCCACATGCGGCAGTAGCGGTGAAAACCAGTATGCTTGATCGACAGTATGAACGGATGACATGGTGAATGGTCGGCTATCAAAACAGACTGTTACCCTAATCGGCGCGCGGAAATTTGTCGAGCGGCGATATCGGCTGACGTTGTGTCCGGTCTGTGGGACAATGGCGGCCGGATTGACTGAATACAGAGAATGCATGGCGCTGTCCCCCGCAATAAAACTGCAGATCGGCCAATGGTATAAGGCCCTGCAACGGCAGATCCCGGATTTTATTCCCCGCATACCTCAACGACAGATGATTGCCGAAGTGGCGAAAACGCTGGCGGGCGACTACCCGCGTCATCTGGCCATCGAAGCCCCGACCGGAGTGGGCAAAACGCTGTCATATCTGATCCCCGGCATCGCGGTCGGACGGGCGGAAGAAAAAACGCTGGTGGTCAGTACGGCGAACGTGGCCTTGCAGGATCAGATCTTCAGTAAAGATTTACCGCTGTTGCGCACGTTTATCCCCGAACTGACCTTCACCGCGGCGTTTGGCCGCGGACGCTATGTGTGCCCGCGCAATCTGGCGATGCTGGCGACGGACGCTGATGCGCAGGGCGATTTAACCCTCTATCTGGGCGATGAGTTAGCGCCGTCCAGCCGCGAGGAACAGGGCAAGTGCGCGCGTATCGCCCAGGCGTTGCAAGGCCACGCCTGGGACGGCCTGCGCGATCACTATCAGGAATCCATCCCCGACGGCCTGTGGCGCAAACTCAGCACCGACAAGGCCAATTGCCTGGGCCATAACTGCCATTATTTCCGCGAGTGTCCGTTTTTCATCGCCCGGCGCGAGATTGAAAACGCGGATGTGGTGGTGACCAACCACGCGCTGGTGATGGCGGCGATGGAAAGCGAATCGGTGTTGCCGAACCCGAAACATATGCTGCTGGTGCTGGATGAAGGGCACCATATTCCCGACGTCGCCCGCGATACGCTGGAAATGTCCGGCGACGTTACGCCCGCCGCCATCACCCTACAGCTGGAACAGCTGGTGCAGCAGATTGGGCTGTGTATGGCGCAGTTTGCGCCGAAGTCGCCGCCGCGCCTGGCGCACGGCGAACGGCTGACCGCCCATTGCGAGGAGCTGCGCGACGCGGCGCAGTCGTTTGTGCAGCTGTGCGGGCTGTTTTTGCCGCCGGAGAGCGCGGAAAACGAGTACCGCTTTCCGCTGGGAAAAATGCCGGAAGAGATGCGCGAAAACTGTATCCGCCTGTTTAAGCTTACCGATAGCCTGCGCGGGCTGACGGAATATATGCTCAACGACCTCAGCGAGAAAACCGGCAAACATGACGTGGTGCGTCTACACCAGACGCTGCTGAAAATGAGCCGGCTGCTGGGCTATCTGGAGTCGCTGAGCAAACTATGGCGTCTGGCGGCGATGGAAAAATCCTCCAATGCGCCGGTATCCAAATGGCTTACCCGCGATATCCGCGAGGGACAGGAGCACCTATCGTTGCACTGCGCCGGCATCCGCGTATGCGACCAGTTGGAAAAGCTGTTGTGGAACAATGTGCCGCATGTGGTGGTGACCTCGGCGACGCTGCGTTCGCTGAACAGTTTTTCGCGCTTGCAGGAGCTGTCCGGCCTGAATGAGCCGGCCGGCGACCGCTTTCTGGCGCTGGATTCGCCGTTTAATCACCGTGAACAGGGGCGTTTGGTGATCCCGAAAATGCGCCACGAACCGCTGCTGAAAAGCGAACCGCAGCATATTGCCGAAATGGCGCGCTTTTTCCGCACCGAACTGCAACGGGGCAAACATCGCGGCCTGCTGATGCTGTTCGCCAGCCAGCGCGCCATGCAGCTTTTCCTGACGCAGGTCGCCGACCTGCGTCTGATGCTGCTGGTTCAGGGCGATAAACCGCGCTATCGGCTGGTTGAGCTACACCGCCAGCGGGTGGAGGAAGGGAAAACCAGCGTACTTATCGGTTTGCAGTCTTTTGCCGAAGGACTGGATCTGAAAGGCGAGCTGCTTTCCCAGGTGCACATTCATAAAATCGCTTTCCCGCCGATTGACAGTCCGGTCATTCTCACCGAAGGCGAGTGGCTGAAAAGCCTGAAACGTCAGCCGTTCGTGGTGCAAAGTCTTCCCAACGCCTCATTCAGCCTTATTCAGCAGGTTGGGCGGCTGATCCGCAGCCATGAGTGCTTCGGCGAAATCGTCATTTACGATCGCCGCTTGCTGACCAAAGGCTATGGCGTCCAACTGCTGGGCGCTTTGCCCGTCTTCCCGATTGAAGAACGGGAAATGCCGGATAAAGGCTGACAGCGCTTTCAGCCACGCGGCGGACGCCTCGCTTTAACCGCATGGCGGTGCGCGTAAAGTGGTTTCAAATTGGTTAAAAAACTTCCATTTTATGTTTCTTGTCTGTTAAATTGCAGTTTGATTTTCTAGCAAGGAGAACCGACAATGACCCGCCTCACTGCGCAAGACTTTCCTGCGGAACTGCTCGAATTCTATGATTATTATGCCCATGGCAAGATCACCAAACGCCAGTTTCTCGACCTTGCGGCAAAATACGCCGTCGGCGGGGTGACGGCGATCGCGCTCCTCGGCCTGATGAGTCCTGACTATGCCCTCGCCCAGCAGGTTGAATTTACCGATCCGGATATCGTCGCCGAGTACATCACCTATCCCTCCCCCAACGGACACGGCAGCGTGCGCGGTTATCTGGTGCGTCCGGCCAACGCCGCCGGACGGGTCGCCGGCGTGGTGGTCGCCCATGAGAACCGGGGACTTAACCCCTATATTGAGGATGTGGCGCGCCGCGTCGCCAAGGCGGGATTTATCGCGCTGGCGCCTGATGGACTGAGTTCCGTCGGCGGTTATCCCGGCAACGATGATAAAGGGCGCGAACTTCAGCAGCAGGTCGATCCCGCTAAATTGATGAACGACTTCTTTGCGGCGGTCGAGTTTTTGATGCGTCATGAGCAGACCGGCGGCAAGGTGGGCATTACCGGCTTCTGCTATGGCGGCGGCGTCGCCAATGCCGCGGCGGTGGCCTATCCCGAACTGGGGGCGGCGGTGCCTTTTTACGGCAGACAGCCGAAGCCGGAAGATGTGCCGCGCATCAAGGCGCCGTTGCTGATCCACTATGCGGAACAGGATGCCCGCATCAATGAGGGCTGGCCCGCTTATGAGGCGGCGCTCAAGGCGGCAAACAAAAATTATGAAGCCTATATCTATCCCGGCGTTCATCACGGCTTCCACAACGACTCCACCCCGCGCTATGACCAGGCGGCGGCCGAGCTTGCCTGGGAACGCACCATCGGCTGGTTTCGTCGCTACCTGGTATGATAACCGGCAGGTCGCGGCGCGGGAGCCGCGACCGCCGCGCCAACGGCCTGCGTTTTGCGCTTGCCGCTTCGCTACATCGCTTCCCTGCTTCTGCGCATCGCGTCTGCGCGGTATTTGCATTATTCAGACGAAAGCAAAACGTGCTATTTTCGCAGACAGGCTATCAACGGCGTTGCGGTGAATGAGAGGCGGCATGGATTACACCAAAGTGATTAAAGAGGTCGGGCGCGGTAAAAATCATGCCCGCGATTTGGATCAGGAGACGGCGTATAAACTTTATTGTCTGATGTTGAATGGCGATGTGCCGGAGCTTGAGCTGGGCGGGTTGCTGATTGCCTTGCGCATCAAAGGCGAGTCTGAATCCGAGATGCGCGGTTTTTATCAGGCGATGAGCGAGCGGGTGCTGCGCCTGCGGCCGCCGGAGAAGGGGCCGATGCCGGTGGTGATCCCCAGTTATAACGGGGCGAGAAGACAGGCCAATCTGACGCCGCTGCTGGCGCTTCTGCTGGCGAAACTGGGGTATCCGGTGGTGGTTCACGGCGTGAGCGACGATCCCACCCGCGTTACCAGCGCCGAGATATTGCACAATCTGGGGATCTCCGCGGTGGAAAGCGCCGAACAGGCGCAACGGCTGCTGGATAAGGGCGAGCCGCTGTTTATTCCCATCTCGCTGCTGTGTCCGCCAATCGACCGACAGTTGCAGCTGCGCTGGCGTATGGGCGTGCGCAACAGCAGCCATACCTTGGCCAAGCTGGCCACGCCGTTTGCCGAAGGCGGCGCGCTGCGGCTCGCCAGCGTTTCCCACCCGGAGTATATTTCCCGCGTCGCCACGTTCTTTCGCGATATTGAGGGGCGCGCGTTACTGATGCACGGCACCGAGGGTGAAGTGTACGCCAGCCCGCAGCGCTGCCCGGAAATTCATTTTATACATCAGCAGAAAACGCAGGTTCTGCAATTGCGTCAGGATATTGCGCCGGCGCCGGATGGTTTGCCGATAGCGAAAGATGCGGCGACAACGGCGCGCTGGACGGCGCAATGTCTGGCGGGGGAGATAGCGTTGCCGCAGGCGATTCGTCTGCAACTGGCCTGCTGTCTGGTGGCCGGCGGCGACGCGCCGTCGATGGAGCAGGCGGTGGCAAACATCAGAAAACGTCTGGGTTAAGAAGAGGGAAAGCAATCATGCAACAGGCTGTGGATTATTTTAATGCGCTGAACCGCGACTATCTTGCGGTTCACCAAACCAAAGAAGATCTGTTTTGGCAGCTGTATATGGGAACCGGGGACGAGGAGGTATCGGCCCGTTTTTCCGCGGCGGAAAGCGCTTATAAACGTTTTATCGCCCAGCCGCAGCGGCTGGTTGAATTACGCCATCATCTTGCCGCGCTGGAGGATAGCCCGGCGAATGACGAACAGCGGGCGTTGCTGCACGGTCTGCGCGGGTGGTATCGCTTTTTTGACTGCAACGTGATTGAAGATGCCAAGGCCCAGGCGCTGATGGATGAGATCATCGCGGCGGAAAGCGCGCTGTACGCCAAGCGTAAAGGCTATGAAATGACGCATCTGGACGCCAACGGCGAGCGGGTCGCGGCTTCACTGGGCGAACTGCTGACCAACCAGGCGACGAATGATAACGAAGCGTATCGGCAGAGCTCGCAACAGGCGCTGCGCGACCTGGAACAATGGCTGCTTCGTAACGGTTTCCCGGAGCTTATCGGCCTGCGCAACCGCTTTGCCCGCCAGATGGGATACCGTAACTATTTCGATTACAAGGTGAATAAAACCGAGCGCATGACCCCGGAACAGCTTTTCGCCATTCTCGACCCGTTCGAAAAGCAAACCTGGGAGGCGAACGCCCGCAGCCTGAAGGAGTTGGCCGCCGCAAAAGGGCCGCAGGCGTTACAGCCGTGGAATATTCGCTATGCCAGCGCCGGCGACGTAACCCGTCAGCTCGATCCCTATTTCCCGTTCTCCGCCTCGCTGGAACGCTGGATAAACAGTTTCAAGCGTCTGCATATCGGCTTTAACGGGGCGGAAATGCAGCTCGACCTGTTGGTGCGCAAGGGCAAGTACGAAAATGGCTTTATGCACGGCCCGGTGCCGCCTTTTTTTCAGCAGGGAGAGTGGATCCCGGCGCGGATTAATTTTACCAGTCTGGCGAAGCCGGATCAGGTCGGCAGCGGCGCCGGCGGCATCAATACTCTGTTTCATGAGGGCGGACACGCCGCGCATTTCGCCAATATTCGCCAGAACGCCCCCAGTTTTTCACAGGAGTTTCCGCCGACCTCCATGGCTTATGCGGAGACGCAGTCCATGTTCTGCGATAGTCTGCTGCACGACGCCGACTGGCTGAAACGCTATGCGAAAAACCGGCAGGGCGAGGTCATTCCTGATGAGCTGATCCGCGCCGATATCCGCACGCGCCAGCCGATGCGCGCATTTAACGAGCGCCATATTCTGCTGGTGCCCTATTTTGAATGGGAACTCTATTCCTGGAGCGACGAGCAGCGCACGCCGGAGGCGATAACCAAACTGGCGCGGGATATCGAACAACGTATTCTGGGGATTGGCGGCAGCCCGCGGCCCACGCTGGCGATCCCCCATCTGCTGTCGATGGAGTCGGCCTGTTCCTATCAGGGATATCTGCTGGCGCTGATGGCGGTGGAGCAAACGCGGCATTACTTCCTGCAGCGGGACGGTTATCTGAGCGACAATGCGGCGATCGGCCCCGACCTGGCGCGGCATTACTGGCTGCCCGGCAATAGCGTCAGCCATGACGATACCTTGCGCAGTCTGACGGGCGAAGGTTTCAACCCCGCTTATCTGGCGCAGGCGTGCAACCTGACGGTGGAAGAGGCCTGGCAGCGGGCGGAAGCGGCCATCGCGCAGGCGTCGCAGCGCCCGCAGCCCGCGGCGGATTTCGACCTGGCCGCCCGTATCCGCATTGTCGACGGCAGCCGGGTGATTGCCGATAATCAGCAGGGTGACGAGGTGATGTGCCGGGATTTCGCCGCGTTTATCGAACGGGAATATGGTCGGTAACAGGGATGGAAAGGGGGGATTCCCCCCTTTCCAACTTTTTCAGACTCAGGAAACGTGTTGCAGAAACTCACGCAGGCGATCGCTCGGCGGGTTGCCAATCAGCGTTTCCGGGTCGCCATCTTCGGCAATGCGGCCCTTATCGATAAAGATCAGGCGCGAAGCCACCTTATGCGCAAACCCCACCTCATGGGTAACGATAACCATGGTCATCCCTTCTTCCGCCAAATCCTTCATCACCGTCAGCACCTCATGGCGCAGCTCGGGATCCAGCGCCGAGGTCGGTTCATCGAACAGCATCAGCTTAGGTTTCACCGCCAAGGCGCGCGCAATGGCGACGCGCTGCTGCTGGCCGCCGGAAAGTTCGGACGGGTAGTGATGCGTCCTTTCAGAGAGTCCCACTTTCGCCAGCAGCTCCCGCGCCAGCTTTTCCGCCTGCGCTTTACCGGCGCCGCGCACCCGGATAGGGCCGAACGCCACGTTTTCCAGCGCGGTAAGATGCGGAAACAGGTAGAACTGCTGAAATACCATCCCGGCTTCCTGACGGATCAGGCGCTCATCGACCTGCGGATCGCTAACGCTCAGACCGTCGACAATCAGCTCTCCGCTGGTAATCTCTTCCAGCTTGTTGATACAGCGCAACAGCGTGGATTTACCGGAGCCGGAAGGGCCGATAATCACCACCACTTCACCCTGATTAATCTTCAGATCGATGTCGTGTAAAACTTTGGTTTGACCAAAGTGTTTAGAAACATTTTTAAATTCAATCATATAATCTTAAGTCTTCTTTCCAGACGACGCAGGATGAAGCTGAGCACCAGCGTGATAAACAGATAAATCACCGCTACCGCGCTCCAGATTTCCAGCGCGCGGAAATTACCGGCGATGATTTCCTGACCCGAACGGGTCAGTTCCGCCACGCCGATAACGATAAACAGCGAGGTGTCTTTGATGCTGATGATCCACTGATTGCCCAGCGGAGGCAGCATACGGCGCAGCGCCAGCGGCGCGATGACATGGCGCAGCGTATCCCGGCGTGACAATCCCAGCGCCAGTCCGGCCTCGCGGAAGCCATTATGAATCGACAGCACCGAACCGCGGGTGATTTCCGCGATGTAGGCGCCGGAGTTGATCATAATGGTGACCACGGCGGCGGCGAACGGATCGATGCGCACGGAGGTGAAAATCATCGGCAGGGCGAAATAAATAAACATCACCTGCACCACAATCGGCGTACCGCGGATGATTTCAATAAACACCAGTGCGATACGGCTGGAAAACCAGCCGCCGTATGCGCGGGCAAAGCCCGCGAGAACACCGATAACCAAGCCGCCCAGCAGACCCAATACCGAGATCAGCAGGGTCATTTTCGCCCCTTCCAGCAAAAGCGGCAGAGAAGGCCAGATAGCGCTCCAGTCAAACTGCATGGAATATCTCCAGATTAAATCGGCAATTATTTAGGCTCTACGCCAAACCATTTTTTGTAGATCGCCGCGTAGGTGCCATTTTCCTGCAGTGTTTTCAGCGCGCCGTTGACTTTATCACGCAGGTCGCTGCCTTGCGGGAAAGCGATGCCGTATTGCTGGGCCTTGATGGAGTCGCCCACGGCTTTAAACTGGCCGTTACCGGCGGTTTTAATGAAGTAGAGGATATTAGGCGTATCGTGCAGCACGGCGTCGGCGCGGTTGGTGCCTAATTCCATATAGGCGTTGTCAATGTTCGGGAACTGACGCAGATCTTTGGTCTTGATATTCGCTTTGGCGTAATCAACCGAACCGGTGCCGCCTTTTACGGCCAGCACTTTTCCCGCCAGATCTTGCTCGCTCTTGATGTCGTTGTTATCGGCCTTCACCATCACCAGCAGGCCACTGTTGTAATAACCGTCAGAGAAGTCGACGGCCTTTTTGCGCTCTTCGGTGATGGTGATGCCCGCCAAGGCCAGATCGACATTACGGGTTTGCAGCGCGGGGATGATGCCGCCGAAATCCATCGGCTTCAGGGTATAGCTTACATTAAGCTGTTTGGCGATGGCGTCCCACAGGTCGATGTCAAACCCGACATACTTGTCGCCCTGCTTAAATTCAAAGGGAACAAAGGCGGTATCGGTGGCGACGATAAGTTGTTTCTCCGCCGCGTAGCTGGAAATACTCAGGGTCAGCGTCAACGCAGCCAGAGAGGCTTTCAGTAGTGATTTCATTAAATCCTTCCTAGTGTATCCGTTGTGAGAAATTTTTGGCAGACAGGTCATATATCAATAATACTATGGAATAAAAAACCTGTTAGAACAGAAGGTTGTTTACAGAATGCTGTGTTCCACCCGCTATTTTCGCTTAATGACCGAGCCAACGGCATGGTTTATCGCCCATGTCGGTTATGCAAGGCGTGGTTATGATTAACCAATTTGTGCGGCGGATACAACCGTTGTTTGGCGTCGTGGCGGATTATTGAGTGCGGGTGCTAATTTTTTGAGCGCCGCCTCGGGGGATGGTACGACACTTTTACAATAATGATAGGGATTGCTGCTCTCTATAAAAGTTACAAAATGAAATTATCTTTTATTTATTTCACCTTAACATTGAAGTTAGGTAAAAAATGCATGCGTACGCGCCCACTCCAGATATAACGGCCACTCCTGAATTATTCGACAACCTTAGTATTAACAATGTTGTCACCACGCCGACCAGGTAACTTAATTGCGATGAGATACCGATCTCTATTGCGTCCCGTAAACCGGGAATAACGGTCACCACAGTGATTGCTGCTAATAATGACGGACCTAACGCCGCTAGTACCGCTGGGCCATTCTCCCGTTCACCTGTATTTGCCTTGATTTTTTTTCTGATCGCAAAAGGCAAGGCTCGGGTAAGGTAGGTAATAAGCGCCATGCCGATTACCGCAATCCAAGCCAAATCAGACGACAACATCATGATACTTACTCCTTATGAGCACTGCTCCACAGCCACATACCGCACCGGCCAATAACGCCAGCGCCGTCATCCCCTGTAAATAGCAAAAAGAGGCGGCTAACGCTGAAATAACGATCGGTAATTGAGATGAGCGATTAAAACTTTCATGAACCAGTACTATAAACAGTGCTGGCAAAGCAAATGGCATAGCTTCAGCCAAGAGAGGTACGCTCTGGCTGAGTCTGACACCAGCAAAAGCGCCGAGTGCAGTACCCACCAACCATGACAAATAGCTGCTGAGGCCCAGCCAACCTAGCCAAAGATTTCTCTGTTTTTTTTCCACTGCCGACATTCTGACCAACGCGGTGGCAAACACCTCATCAGTCAGGGTAAAAGCCGTCACCAACTGTCGCCGGAGACCATCCGGCAATTTGGGGATCAGTACTGCGCCATACAATAAATGCCTAGCATCCATTAAAGCGCATAGGCCCAGTACCAATAGCCAAGAAGCACCAGAGTGGATAGCTGCCAACAGTACGAACTGGCTGGCTCCAGCAAAAATAAATGCAGACATGCCAAGGAGGAGAGAAGGCGGTAATCCATTCACAACCCCAGCCATGCCGAAGGCAAAAGCAATGGGGAGATAGCCGGTAACAATCGGCAATGATGCTCTGATAGCCCCCCATCGCACCTTGGCCTGAGTCATCATAATGCTCGGAGAACAAACAAGTGCGTCCCCGCCTCCCATTCATCCCGACCACAGGTGGCATACAGCCGTTGATGGTAGCTGATGTCAAAACCAGCGGAACAAGCTAAATCAGCAAAACAGCGCGGGTGGGTTTTCTGTTCAACCTCATAATCCAGGCCAGCGACTAATGCTTCTAATTCCAGAAAATGTAATCGGTAAAATGCAAGTAACGGATGACCAGATTGAGTAGGCAATACCAATTTTTTCAGTAATTCAACCAAATTACGGCAACGATATTCGGCTCTCGCCAAATCGCCAGTACGAGCTTCAAACAGAGCCAGCGGCACATTATGCTGGATGACTCGGACCAAAGATTCTTCCGGCGAAACCAGCTCATCAACGGGAACGGGAGCCAGTGTATCAGCGATGTACTGTAAATGATGGGAAATCAATGCCAGTTTGCGCCCCCGAGCATCACCGAACGGACAGATCATTTCATCGGAGACAATAAATATCCCATCCGGCTTGAGCTGACGACGAACAGACGTCAGAAAATCGAATGTATCAAGATGATGAGAAGCACCAACGGAAATTGCTGCCAAATAGGGATTCTCCGGCACGGGCAGTTCAGTGATACTGGCTTTCAGAGAGTGAACGTTGTCATATCCATTGAAAAGTTTCTGTAGATGATTAAACGCTGTTTCGCTCGGATCGACTGTTGTGGCTTCCAATTGCGGCATCAGTTCCAACACCATCTTGAGCGGTGAGCCGGGACCGGTGCCGACATCAAGAATATGTCCAGCCTGTCCTTGAAAAACCTGTTCCAGATGCAGAGCAATAGCTACAGACTGCTTAGCATAGGCTGGACGCACTAGTTCGTAAGCGGCATAGGAATCAACATTGATCCGATCTTCAAATAGCACTACATCAGTGCTTTTTTCTACCATTTCACTGTGTTCATAGGCGGGTGTCGCCCGCAATGGTACAGCAGGATGACCATGACGGGTCAAAGATTCCGCAGCCAGAGTAGACAAACACGCCAATTTACTCTGAGAAAGCTCACGCAATATCGCTATCTCGGATTCATCCAGAGGGTTCCACAACGAATAGCTACGGTTACAAAGTTCTACAGCTTGTCGCAGCATCGGATTGTTAAGCTTAGGCAACGGTAATAACGTATGCTTACCTTGTCGAGAGAGATAAATCAGCATCAGCCCTTGCTCATCGACAATAAATGTCTGTGAACCTGATGCTCCAGAAAACGCAGGCACATCCAGCTTCTGCATCAATTGGGAAAACGCAGATGGTTTATCAACAGGAAACTGTTTGAAACTAAGACGCACCGCGTTCACTCCCTGGCGACTCTCTAGAGCCATACGGTCGGCTTGTTGCTTCAATCCGGTCCAGTCTTCTTCGGTCTGAGGCCAGTCGCGTTGTACGTCATACGCGCCCAGAGTTATCTCTGATAAAACAGGGTAAATCACGCTAACCATCAGCGAACAGGGTTCGCCTAAACTTTGGTAAAGGTGCTGGCTATCACCTTTGAAGCTATAGCTCTGTCCAGTCGAACGGAACACCGGGGCAGTACTTTGCCCTACCAGCACCTGCCCTTTGAGCACTACTACGCTTTCTTCCACTCCTGTCATATGACTATCAGCATAACGCTTAGTGCGTGGTGCCAGCTCCATGATATAGGTCTCTATCACCCGCGGTGTATTTTGTCGATTAATGAGTCGAACACTGACGCCTTCGGAAACCGAATCAACAGTTTGCTCATTATCAGCGTCAATAAGTTCGCCAAATGGAACATCTAATGCCCTGGCCAATTTCCAAACAGTTTCAATAGTTGGGTTGCCGCGACCGGCTTCGATGCCTGATAAGGTCGCTTTACCTATACCACTAACTTCCGCCAGGCCGGACAAAGTCATACCTCTGGTCTGCCTGACTTTAGTAAGGTTAACTGAAACGGAAGTACGGAATTCACTGGCTAGAGTGGAGAAAGTGTCCATGAATGAAGTTCCTTATACAGAACAATTTAATTCAATATAACGAACAAATTTTGTTGTCGTCAAGAAGTGGTTCTTTAAAAAGAACGCTAAAGAGAGGAGATATGAGGGGCGACGGACGCTAATCCGATACTCACAATGCGCTGTTACTGGATGTTTATCTGTTTTTGACCCAGCAGCCCCAACCAACTATCCCTGCTGTTGATTGCTGGTTTATCCAAAACAATTATTTCTCCTGCGTCGGCTTTCACTTCACGATATCGCCTCACCCTCTCGCCTCATGGTATGAGCCTGAGTAGTGAGGCGAAAGCATGAAGCGATTGCGGTGGCCTTTTTTATGGCGGACGAGGACGCCCGCCATAAAAAAGGCCGCATACGCGGCCCATTTTTTGACTTAAAAGCGAAACTTACTCGATATTGGATTCGATAAACCACAGGAATTTATCCAGATCGCGCGATGCGGCGGTCAGGATATCGGCGCTATCTTCATCTTCGGTTTGGCCGATGCCTTTACGCACCGCGTTAGCGACGAAGGCATAACGTTCCGCCAGCGCCTTAAGGTGATCCTGTACGTTGTGGATATTCGTCGGATAGCTTTTCAGCTCGGTCTTTTCGTTGACGATCTGCACCGTGCCCAGCGCGACGCCGCCTAGCTGAACAATACGTTCCGCCACGGTATCCTGATGGTCGGTAATGGCGGTACGGAAGCCATCAAGCATTTCATGAACGGCGATAAAATTAGCGCCGCGCAGGTTCCAGTGTGCCTGTTTGGTGATCAGGGAAAGATCGATCAGGTCCACTACCAGTTGACTTAACAGCTTGATAGTAGAGGTCTTGACTTCGTCATCCAAATCATTACGCGTGTAGATAAGATCGGAAGATGCGGGGTTTACCAGTTTAGCGGTACGCATAATATTTTCCTCATTATTTAATTGTTCGTAATCTTACTGTTCAACGTGGTCTATTATAGCAGCAATAAACCAAAATTTTAAAAAGAATCACCTATTGAATAAATAGCTATGGTGTATAAAAAATAACTTTTTATTATCAGACTCTTTTATGATGGTGCGCTCTGGCTATAATTACTCGCGGCATCTATTTATGTCAATATTCACGTAAATGATAATTATTTAGGATATGACCGGATAGGTGGTCATTTACATTATCCATCACAACCACTGAAATAGCGCGGCAACGAGACCGGAATGAAAATTAACGTGATAGGCACCAGCGGTAGCGGAAAATCGACCATCGCCAGAGGCCTGGCGCAGCGGCTGGGGATTGCTTACATCGAAATGGATGCCTTGTTCTGGCGGGAAAACTGGCGGGAAAGCCCGGACAGCGAGTTTTTCCCGCGTCTTGAGACGGCATTGACGGCGCAAAGCTGGGTGCTTGATGGCAACTATAACCGCACTCGCGATATCAAATGGCGTAACGTAGATGTTGTTGTCTGGGTGGACTATGGCTTTAGCCGTACGCTTTTTCAGGCGATTTCCCGCGCCTGGCTGCGTTCATGGCGTAAAGAAGAGTTATGGGCGGGAACGGGAAACCGGGAATCGTTTATGCGCAGTTTTTTCAGTCGCGATTCAATTATCATCTGGACGATAAAAACCTATTCAGCGAATCGTAAACGCTATCTGGCGGATCTGTCTGACGCTCGTTACCGCCATATTCGTTTTATATCATTACGCTCTCCACGGGAAAGCGAGGCATTTTTGCATCACTTTGAGCAGCATGCATGTCAGCCGTTATAACGTGGAGTGATTATGTTTTTTGCCGGCGCGTTCTGTCGGTTTAATGGTCAGGATGGCGCCAATAGAGGCGATGATAATAAAAATGAGCGCCATCCATTGGGTAAATGATAAATGTTCGCTGAGAAATAACAGGCCGGAAACGGCGGCGATCGCCGGCTCCATACTCATCAGGGTACTAAATGTCCTGGCCGGCAGGCGAGTTAACGCGACTATCTCAAGAGAATAGGGCAGTACGGTGGAAAGAATAGCCACGGCAATACCCACTGGTAATATGGCGGATGAAAATAACGACGTATCAGAATATATCACGCCGATGGGGCAAAATACCGTTGCCGCAATGAAAGAGCCGACGGCAACGGTGCCGGGGCCGTGAATAGAGCCCGCTTTCTGTCCGAAAAGAATATATAGCGCCCAGCAGGCGCCCGCGCCAATGGCACAGAGCGCACCCGGCATATCGACATTGCCGATATTATGTCCGAGCGGCAATAAGAACCATAATCCCAGAACAGCCAGAATAACCCATAAAAAATCAATCACCCTGCGTGATGATAACATGGCGACAGCAAGCGGGCCGGTGAATTCCAGGGCGACGGCAATACCCAGCGGGACGGTGCGCAGTGAGAGGTAAAATAAGAAATTCATGCCTCCCAGGGTAATTCCGTAAATTAACAGCGGTAAGCGGTTGCTGCCAAAACGCATACGCCACGGTTTAAAAATAAGACACAGGATTGCCGCGCCGATGCCCAAGCGTAGTGCGGTTACCCCGGAGGCGCCAATCAGCGGAAACACGCTCTTGGCCAATGCCGCACCGCTTTGTACCGATACCATCGACACAATAATGAGCAAAACGGGAAGCAATGCTGATAGACGGGGAGAAGAAGGTAAGGTCATTTTTACGGCCTTGATAAAATGTAGAAAGAACGGCCGTTATCAAAACCCGGTGCCGCCAGACTGACCAATTGTAAAGGATTTGTCCCGCTTATGCTTACTTTTATTGACCTTTATTTACGCTATATTTAGTCGATTTGTTTTTTGTGAAATCTCTTTGCGCATAAATTGAACGTAAAGCTAAGAATGTTCTGTTTTGTCGACCTGTTTTGAATTATTTTTTATTCTTACTGTCAACTAAGAAAAGCTTTTATAATTAGTGTGCTAGGGCTATTTGAAAATATTTGTTACATCTAAGTTATGATTGAAAAATATTTATCAGGCGGCAAGTTCACTCTTTTTTTGTTATATTTACAGCGTTAGGTGTTCTTTCAATAAGATGAATTCGAGGCTGTATATATGAAAAAAATCGCGTGTCTTTCAGCTCTGGCTTGTGTATTAGCCGTTAGCGCAGGTTCTGCAGTGGCTGGTCAAAGTACCGTATCGGCAGGTTATGCTCAGGGTGATGCTCAGGGCGTAGTCAACAAGGCAAAAGGTTTTAACCTGAAATACCGTTACGAGTGGGATAATAGCCCGCTGGGTGCCATTGGTTCTTTCACCTATCTGGAAGATAGCAGCAGTGATGCTGATAGATATTATAACAAAGGCCAATATATCGGTATTACCGCCGGTCCTGCTTATCGTCTGAATGACTGGGCAAGCATTTACGGCGTTATCGGTTTAGGCCACGGTAAATATACCTATAACGGCAGCAACGGTTCTGATACCAACAAGAATGACGATTATGGCTTCACCTATGGCGCAGGTCTGCAGTTCAACCCGATTCAGGACGTTGCGCTGGATGTGGGTTACGAGCAGAGCCGTATCCGCAGTGTTGACGTCGGTATCTGGGCTGTTGGCGTAGGTTATCGTTTCTAATCCAGAGCTTCAGGCATTAGCCCTCAAGTTTGGTTGTTAAGAGTGTGTCTGCAAAATCCGCCTTTAGGGGCGGATTTTTTTTTACTGGTTTTGTCAGCGCGATCGATGTAGTGTGCCGCGCCGATCGGCGGATTTGCTTTGACGCCGTCACCCGGATGTAATCCAAAACCTGGAACAAGTTGCTGAGGTTTTTATATGGTTGTGGCATCACCGCGCCGGACCCGCATATTTATTACCGCTATCTTGCTGGGGCTAAATCTGCGGCCGGTGCTGGCGGGAATCGGGCCGTTGCTGACTCAGATCCAGGTCGCCGCAGGATTAAGCGACGCCATGGCTGGGCTACTGACCACGTTGCCGGTATTTGCCATGGGATGGTGCGCGTTGTATGGCGGTAGGCTACAGTCGTGTCTGGGGGAATATCGTGGTATCGCCCTGGGGATTATGATCATCGCCATGGCGCGCAGCAGGCCTGGTTGATTATGACGGTGGGCGTGGTGGTATTAATGATTATCGCCACCCGCTTCGCGCCGTTAAAACGGCGCTATGCCTGAGCGGGAGATATCTCCGCGCAAAGAGAAATAACGGACGGACGCCGCCGGCCGATGCCGATAAGCGGCGAAATGCGCTTATCGTCATGGCGTCTCTTGAGGACGGTAGCGCCACAGCCAGCGTCCGCTCGCCATCCGGCGGTAAAAAAGCACGCCGCGTACAACCCAGTCGAAACACATGCCCATCCACACGCCAATCACCCCAAACCCGAGAATAACGCCAAGAATATAGCCGGCGATAACCCGGCATCCCCACATTCCGGCCATGGCCACCCACATGCTATAGCTGGCGTCTTTTGCTCCTTTCAATCCGGCCGGCAGCACCCATGATGCCGCCCAGATCGGCGTAAATAGCGCATTGAGCCAAATAAGGTGTTTAACCACGCCAATAACTTCCGGTTCATCGGTGTAGAACGATGCCAGAAATCCGGCGCTGGGGATGGAAAATAGCGCCAGGAGGCACGAACCGATATTCGAAAGCCAGAAAATATAGTTCAACTGCCGGGTGGATTGCATTATTTGCCCTTTGCCTAACCGCGTACCCACAATAATGGTGGCGGCGGAGCCCAGCGAATTACCGGGAAGGTTAATCAATCCCACAATTGAAAAGGCGATAAAGTTCCCGGCAATGACTTCGGTGCCCATTCCGGCGACAAAACGCTGGGTTATCAGTTTACCGACGTTGAACATCACGGATTCAATACTGGCGGGAATGCCGATACTGAGCACCTCATACAAAATAGCGGCGGTAAAGGGGGCGAAGTAGGATTTGAATGGTATTCTGAGCGCGCCCTTAAAACCGTGCATCAGCGTCAGGATAACGAACAACGCACCGATATAACGGGCGAGGGTAATCCCGATGCCGGCGCCGATAAAACCGAGTCCATCCCAGCCAGAAAAGCCATAAATCAACAGGCTGCTAATGACAATATTGAGGATATTCATCCCGATATTAATAACCATCGGCAATTTGGTATTACCCGCCCCGCGCAGAGCTCCGCACCCTACCAGCGTAATGGCCAGGGCAGGATAGCCCCACACAGTCCAGCGTAGGAAGGTCAGGGCCAGGCTTTTGACATTGTCATTGGCCTGAGCGGCAATCAGATCGATAACTACCGCGCCGGAAAACTCGACCAAAACCACCAGCAGGAACGACACTAAAACGAGCAGGGAGATGGATTGGCGCGAAGCGGCCCGGGCCTGCTTTCTGTTGCGTTGCCCCAGACTGAAAGCCACGACGACGGCGGTACCCAGCGCGACAGCGGTAAAAAAAGCAATAATCAGCATATTAAAGCTATCGGCCAGACCGACGGCCGCCATCGCTTCTTTGCCCAGCCAGCTCACCAGAAAAGTGCTGAATACCCCCATCAGAACCACGCATAGGCCTTCGATAAAGATGGGAAAAGCAAGCGGCGAGATCTCTCGCCAGAACAGCACGCGGTTTGAATATCGTTTCTTATACCAGTTTGTATCTGTTAGTTTTTTCATGAAACGGTCTTGGTTTTATCCCGAATTTCCCTCGCCGAACGTTAATAACGGCTGCGTAGTACGCCCGCCATTCAGCAAATGGTGTTATCGATGCAAATGGGTTGTCCGTGCGGCAAAAGGCGGCCAATAGGCAGCCCGCAAGCTAAAGCAGCGTAGTGTGCATTGGTCTTACGGTCTAATCCGCATTAAGTGAGTCATCTACTGGCGATCAAATACGGATGACGTTGTCGAGTACACACCATCAATTTTTTGAAAAGTTCGATATTTATGCAACAGAGTATCAGTAGCCGGATCGATGCTCCAGTCAGATTTGGTCATCGCCGATGAAATTGGGCATTCGACCAATAGTCCTGTCTGAATTGCACTAACCGTGCTGATTTCACGAGAGAAATTGAATTTTAATTTCAATTTTTTGATTTATATGTATTTTTTGTTTGATGTTTTTCTATGGTAGTCCCAATTATAGTCCCATAGAGAAAAGTCAGTTTGAAAAATGGCTATATCTCGCCGTTTTATACGCTGATTTTTAGCGCTGGCTGTGTTCTGAATTTAACTTTGCTTGACGACGCTCCAATGCCATCATTTTTCGGGTGTGTTGCCATAAAATTCCATCGAGCAATATAAACTCACGCCACTCGGCTGTACCCAAAGAAAGAGATTTGTGCATCAACTCGCCGACACATTCGGCAAGGAGTAGGTTTCTTACACGTAGCAATTGCAACGGCATGAATCGCCCATTATCTCCCGCCAAAGGAAAGAATGCCGGCGGCTGCGTTTTCCATGTTTTACTGCATTGGTGTTACCAACGGGAGCGCCTGCACCGGCACGTTTCCCACCCCAACTGGATGATCTTGATTGTTGGCTATGTTTTTTATCATTTTTCATGGCTGTGTGGCGGTTAGTTGGTGGATGTGTGTTCGTCAAAATTCAGAAAGGCAGTTGTTCACCATTTCGCGGGTAAACGCCTGTGCGTATGAAAGACGCGCATAATCTGGATCATATTATCTTTTACGCGGTAAGGGATGATGTAGGGATAGTGCGTTAACACCAGCTCACGCGTTCCCGGAACACGGCCAGGTCTCCCCATTGCTGGCTGTTGTGGTAGTAATTCCGTTAACCGTTGGACTTCATCTACGAACTGGCTGGCAGCCAGTGGATCGTCTTGCTCGATATAGAGGTACTCGGTTTCCAAATTGGCCGCAGCTTTACGCAGCCATTTAATTTCCATGTCTTGCCGTACCTAATTTTTTAAATAGGTTGTTCATCTCATCTGACGAGACAAAATCACCCGCATCGGCTTCTCTTATGGCTTGCTCGATCTCCGAAATCTGCCAGGCTTCCCGCGCAAGATAGTCTTCAATGGCCTGTCCAGCCAGAAAAGAGCGGGTACGTCCTGTGGCTTTAGCCAGTGCATCAAGCTGCGCGGTTGTTTCATCATTCAATCGAACGGACATGACACCCATATTACTGCCTCACTATATTGTTTATTTTGTATACATTGTAGTTAGTTGGACTTGATGAGGCAAGCTACCTCTAGATGGTATCTAGTCCTTTGCATGAGAATTTATTTGTTTTCTAGTAGGTTGTGACGTTCAGAAACGAGATAAGATTTATTCTGCGGTTATACAACATACGCAGACTAACTCCTTTGACGGTTTCCTGTTTACCGGTATCGGTTCCAGCGCGTTGATGAAGTGGTAGGCGGTGAGTTGGGTGTGATTGGCATGATTCCGATGAACGGGAACATGTATTTTTCCAGCGAACGCGAGATATCATTAATGGTATTCCCGGCCAACGGTTGGGATTTTTTCACCTCGTACCAGTCAGCGGCAACCTTCTGAAAACGAAGCAAACCGCTAGATAACAGGCAACAAAAAACCCGCAAACTCAGAGAGAATGCGGGTTTCTGTGGGGTTTCCGGTAGTAAAGGATACTAACGGAATATGTATTTGGTCGGCACGAGAGGATTTGAACCTCCGACCCCCGACACCCCATGACGGTGCGCTACCAGGCTGCGCTACGTGCCGATGCTGTGGGTGCTTATACTACCGTTTCCTGTTCCGATTGCAAGAGCCAGACAGAATGACTGCTTTAGTTTTAAGCAGTTAGTTGGCAATAAAGCGTCTTTCATTGGTTAGCACCTGTAAAAGCAGGGCAAGCTGGGGTTTTTCATCATTCAGCTTACGTCCTTCCCGATCGTAGGCGCGATAGCTGCCGTTACTTTCCAGCATAATGATTTGCTCCGGCGTGGTAATGGTTAAATCGCCGCTATTGCCATTCGCCAGCCAGTTATTACTGCGCTGAGCAGAAAACAGATCTTCTCCCTGGGAATAGTCGTCCGCGGCGTTTTTAACGTGCAGCAATCGTTGCATCAGGGTAGTCATGACGTCTTTGTTATCCGTCATTTTGCTAATCGTCTGTGCCGGCGTTCCCGGCCAGTGGACGATAAGCGGAATTTGCCATTGCGCGCGCTGGAAAATCTTTGCCCTATCTTGTTCGCCGAGATTTTTTTGCCTGGAGGTAATAATAACCACGGTTTTATCCAGCACATCCTTTTCCTGTAATGTACTAATAATCCGGTCGATCTGTTGATCGGTATTCTGACGGTTCGCGGTAGTGCGCCGGGATTGTTCCGTCGCGGAAAGCTTTCCGCTTTCCCCGTCCTGTGAGGCAGTGCCCAGCTCGATATAAGAGAACCATGGCGCGGTGTTGCTATCGCGGTTCAGCCATTGCCGCCATTGCTCGGTAATGGTTTCGTCGCTCTGTTTTTGCGGCGCTGGCAGAGAGAAGTCGGACAGCAGCGCCTGGCGGTAAAGCGGATTATCAAAGCCATTGGTGGAGAACAGACCAAACTGATAACCCTGCTGGCTTAACGCGGTCATCAGCGCGGAAGGCTTACGGGCGCTCAGAATACCGTCCATGTACGTCGTCGAGATCCCGTAGAACAGGTTAAATAGCCCGGCATTCGGCTGGGTACCCGAGTCGTAATGATCGCTAAAGCGGATATTCTGCTCGGCAAAGCGCGTCAGGCCCGGCATGCCGTGCTGAATGGCGTCGGTTTCGGCATCGTCTATCACAATCATCAGCAGGTTATATCCGCTGCCGTTATCACGGAAGACGATATCGTTCAGCGGGTATTCCACCGTCATCGCTTCAGGGTTGCCTTGCTGCGCCACACGGCGCTGATATTCCTGCGCGTCAAGCAGGCCGTGTTTTTCCAGAAAACGGCGCGCCGTCATGGGGTAGGACAGAGGCAGGTTGGCGCGCTGCATGGTAATCGGACGATAGAAATTGGCGTCCGCCCAGATGTACATCAGGTGCGACGCGATAAACGCCGAGATAAAAACGCCCGCAAGGGGTTTGCCGAAGCTGCGGCGATTCAGGCTGCGCAGCTTTTGCCAGCACCAGGTGCCGAACAGCATTTCCACCATGAAAATAAGCGGGATACCGATAAACATCAGTTGCCAGTCGCGAGCAAGCTCGCTTTGATCCGGGTTGACCACCAACTCCCAGACGGTGGTGTTGAGATGAAGGTGAAAGCGCGTGAAAACTTCAATATCAACCAACAGCAGCGTCAGCCCCGCCGTCGCCAGCGCAGCGGAAAGAAAGCGTAGCAGACGCTGCGACATGACGATAAACGTCAGCGGGAAAACAATCAGCAGATAGGCGGCAAACCCGATAAAGCTGAAATGCCCGAGCCAGCTTACCAACGCATAAATGCGGCCAAACAGCGAGGAAGGCCAATCGACAACAAACAGGTAGCGGCTACCCAGCCCCAAACTGAGCAAAATATTAAACAATGCGAACCAGTGTCCCCAACTTATCATCTGGGAAACTTTTTCACGGTAGCGCTGACGGTTGGTTACCATAAGTTGGTCAAAACTTAGTGAGCTTTATCTGCTTTTTTAATCGAAGCCTGTAATGCTTCGGCGAAAGAAGCGGCCAGAACCTGACGTTGAGCCGGGGCAACGCTGGTATTAATCAGGTTGGTCACCATATTACCCAGCACCATTAAAGCAAGATCGGTTGGCGCATGGTGCTTTTCCAGAACATTGACCAGCTCGGAGAGCAGTTGTTCAACGTGTTCGTCACTGTAACGGGATGATTGTGGCATAAAATGGCGTTTCTCCGACTGTTAGAGTCGGATATCTTACCGTATAGGCTCATCCTTTTCCGCACTTTTATCATTTTTAGGGTATACGCCTCATGCGTATATGCAACAGGTTAAGCGAGGCTTTTCGGTTGCAGCCACCTCGCTTCGGTGTTTGAATACGCTCCTTGCCAAAAGGAGAGTTTATCATGAGTCTGGATATCGGCCAGATTGCCCTGCATCAGCTAATCAAACGCGACGAGCAAACGCTGGAAATGGTGTTGCGCGATTCATTGTTGTCGACTAATGCGACAGTTGAAGAGATGATGGCTGAATTGCATCGTGTCTATAGCGCCAAGAATAAATCATACGGCTTGTTTAATGAGCAAAGTGAACTGGCGGACGCACTCCGGGCCTGCCGTAAAGGGGATGAGGACTTTCTGAGCTTTACGCGGGCGGCTACCGGGCGCCTGCGCGATGAACTGGCCAAATATCCCTTTGCCGAGGGCGGCATTGTGCTGTTTTGCCAGTATCGTTATCTGGCCGTTGAATATTTGCTGATCGCCGTTCTCAATAGCTGCAACAGCATGCGGGTCAATGAGCAGCTTGATATCAGCAGTACGCATTATCTGGATATCAATCATGCGGATATTGTCGCGCGTATCGATTTGACCGAATGGGAAACCAACCCGGAGTCAACGCGTTACCTGACCTTTTTAAAAGGGCGGGTAGGGCGGAAAGTCTCTGACTTTTTCATGGATTTTCTGGCGGCGGCGGAAGGGCTGGACACTAAAGCGCAAAACCGCGGCCTGCTGAAAGCGGTGGATGAGTACTGCGCCGATGCCCAGTTGGATAAAAATGAGCGTCAGAACTACCGTCAGCAGGTGTACAGCTATTGCAACGAGCAGTTGCAGTCGGGTGAGGAAATTCAGTTGCAGGCGCTATCGCAGGAGTTGGCGCCGCTGGGTGAAAAAACGTTCCAGCAATTCTCAACCGAGCAGGGATATGAACTGGAAGAGAGTTTCCCCGCCGATCGCAGTACGCTGCGGCAACTGACGAAATTTTCCGGCAGCGGCGGCGGCATCAGTTTGAATTTCGATGCATTGTTGCTGGGCGAGCGTATTTTCTGGGATCCGGCAACGGATACGTTGACCATCAAAGGCACGCCGCCGAATCTGCGCGACCAGTTGCAGCGTCGTTTAACCGGCGGCAATCAGTAATCTTGCGGGTCGCCACTGGATAAAAAGCTGGCGGCGGCTGGATTGACTCGCGCCCTCCGTGGTGCTCGCCCGGCGGGCCGCCGTTGGCGGTCCCAAACGGCAGTCCTGCCGTTTTGTCGAACCCTGGCGAGGCTTCTCGTCAGTCCCATCAACGGATAAAAGAAAACGCCCTTACTTGTGGTGGCGGGATTGACTCGCGCCTTCCATGGCACTCGCCCTGCGGGCCGCCGTTGGCGGTCCCAAACGGCAGTCCTGCCGTTTTGTCGAACCCTGCGAGGCTTCTCGTCAGTCCCGTCAACGGATAAAAGAAAACGCCCCTGACTTGCGTCAGGGGCGTTTTCTTTTATATGGCGGTGAGGGAGGGATTCGAACCCTCGATACGTTTTCACGTATACACACTTTCCAGGCGTGCTCCTTCAGCCTCTCGGACACCTCACCGGGGGTTGCCGTTCAGGTGGCAACGGGGCGCTACTATAGGCAGTCGCCCTATTTCGGTCAAGCAGTATTTGCTGGTTTTAGCTCATCTGGTCAAGCATTGAACGCTGGTGGAGGAAGTCGGCCCGGCATAAGGGATATTTATGCATTTAGTTGCGTAAAACATAAACCATGGCCGAAAAAAACCACAGCGCAAATCAGCTGTGGTCTTGTACCGTTGACTTTGGGGACTGCTAAGCCAGCAGCCCCTTAATGTAACCGCTTAGCGCTTCGTCTTTGCTGTTGGCGAAGAAGTATTCCTGGAATTTTGGACCGCTGATGGCGCCTTTAAGCAGATCCTGATCGATCCCCCGCAGAATGGTGATCAGATCTTTGTAGGCAACGGCCTTGACCGCATCCAGAATCTTCTTGTTGCGCTGTTCCGGAATAACGCGGTCGCGCGGATAACCCTGACCGCCTTCACATTCGAACAGTTTTTCGAAGATATATTGCAGGTTCAGCTCCGCGCCCCAGCCAAAACCTTTGGCGAAGGGCAGGGAGATGGCGTTACCGTCGTTGATCTGAGCAAACATATAGCCATCGGAAGGATCAACCACCAGACCGCAGATCACGCCAGGAAAAGAGTTACAGGCCAGCATTGCGCCAGCGCCGGTGCCGCAGCCGGTTACCACGTAATCAGCGGCGCCGGAGTTGAGTAGAATCGCGGCCAGAATACCGTTCTGCACATAGGTCAGCGGTGCGGCATCTTCGGCAGAATATTGACCGTAGTTGAAAACAGTGTGCCCCAGCGGCTCGACAACCTTGGTCAAGGTAGCGGCAATCAGTTCATTCTTGGCAGCCTGGCTGTTCTCATTAATCAGAGCAATTTTCATGTTCGTTCCTTTTTTGTGACAGACAACTACATTTTTTTAAAACCACATTTCAATTTATTGGATTCAGTATACCGTTTCAAAAATAAAGCGCAAACCATCGCAGCAAAGAATGCGGGCGGTGATAAAAGGGTCCTATACTTTTCATTGATATACATAACCTGACAAAAAAACGTCTGCCAGGTTTTACTATGGCATTGCGGTGTGAATGTCTGTAACGCGATTTCCTTGAGGTGGAAAAATGAATAATTGGATACAACAGATTCAGGGGCTATTAAGCTCCGGCTGCTCGAAGCAGGGTAATCATCATCAGAGCGGCAGGAATGGTAATCTGGGCGATATGCTGAAACCTGCCGCACTAGGGGGACTGGCCGGTGTGTTGCTATCGAATAAATCGGCCCGGAAAATAATGGGATCCCTGGGTAAGAACGCATTGATTATCGGGGGCAGCGCCGCGGCCGGCGTTGTGCTATGGGATCAGTATAAAAAGCGGGTTCGGGATACGCATCAGGACGATCCGCAATTTGGCGTGCAGTCATCACCGGACAATATACGTGCGCGGCGTTTGATTCAGGCCTTGGTGTTTGCGGCCAAGAGCGACGGTCATATCGATGACGCGGAAAAACAGCGGATTGATGAAAATATCCGCCAATTACAATTGGGCAGCGAAGCTCAGCGGTGGGTGCAGGAGGCAATAGCGCAGCCGCTCGATCCGGAGTTGTTAGCCAGAGATGTCAAGAATGAGGAAGAAGCGCTGGAAGTCTATTTTCTGAGCTGTGCGGTGATCGATGTCGACCATTTTATGGAGAAAAGCTATCTGGACGCCTTGGCCGCGTCGCTTAAGATCCCTCAGGATGTCCGTCAGTCGATCGCCAATGAAATGAATAATCAGCAACAGGCGGGCCAGTAATAATAGGTCGGAACGCGGCCTCGGTTATCGCGGGCGAACGGCCAGATGGCTTTTCGCCCGCGCATACGATCAGAAGGCGCTTGTATCTTTGAACAAGCCGACCTTCAGTTCATTTGCCGTATAGATTAAGTGGTCGTCTACCAATACTTCACCATCGGCGATGCCCATAACCAGGCGGCGGTTGATGACGCGTTTGAAATGAATACGGTAGGTGACTTTTTTAGCGCTGGGCAAAACCTGCCCGGTGAATTTTACTTCACCCACGCCTAAGGCGCGTCCTTTTCCTTCGCCGCCCAGCCAACCCAGATAGAAGCCGACCAACTGCCACATGGCATCCAGACCAAGGCAGCCAGGCATTACGGGATCGCCGATAAAATGGCAACCAAAGAACCACTGCTCAGGGTTGATATCCAGTTCCGCTTCCACATAGCCTTTGCCGTGATTACCGCCGTCTTCGGTCATTTTTACCACCCGGTCCATCATCAGCATATTGGGCGCCGGCAGCTGTGGTCCTTGCGGGCCAAACAGTTCACCGCGGCTGGAGGCAAGAAGGTCTTCTTTTGTATAGGATTCGCGTTTATCTACCATGTTCTCTGTAAGCCTTGTTTTAGTGAAGCACGCAGGTTAGCGTACAGATGTACGCCGAGCAAGCCCGTTACGTCTGGTTAAACCAGTTTGCTTAACGGAAAAACCACGGGAAACGCCGTCGTTCCTGCGGGTTGAGTTGTCCGATTCTTTCACGGATGGCGGCCAGCAAATTGGGCTGGCGAGTATCGTCATAAGCCAGATTTGTCAGTAATGATATCGCCTCCGGCGCGTTTTCCACCGGGAAAAGATGGAATTGACCTTCACGAACGGCGGCTACGACGTCTTCTTGCAGACATAAGTGACGCAGATTGGCCGCAGGTAGTATTACACCCTGTTGACCGGTTAAACCGCGACGCTGGCAAACTTCAAAGAAGCCTTCAATTTTTTCATTCACCCCGCCGATAGGTTGAACATGACCGAATTGATCAACCGAACCGGTTACGGCAATCTGCTGATTAATCGGCTGCAAGGCGAGAGCGCTGATCAGCGCGCTCAGTTCCGCCAGCGAAGCGCTATCGCCGTCAACTTCGCCATAGGATTGTTCAAAAACAATGGAGGCGGAGAAAGGAAGCTGTTGGTCAAGTTCTAACTCGGATATCAGGAACGCCTGCATAATCATCATGCCTTTGGCATGCAGATTTCCGCCAAGTTCAGCTTTGCGCTCAACATCGGTGAATTCGCCGTCACCGGGATGGACCACACAACTGATGCGGGTCGGTTCGCCAAACGTCAGCGGATAACCAGGATATTCCAGTACGGAAAGCCCGTTGACCTGCCCGATAACATACCCATCCGTTTCAATCAGGATTTGGCCCAGTTCAATTTCATCCTGCATACGTTCTCGCAGATAACCTTCGCGCCAGCGGCGGGCCGTTACCGCGTCGATAAGTGTCTGAGCATTGATTTCCTGACTTTGCGTATATAGCGCGGCGTGCTTAAGCTGGTGGGTCAGCCATAGCGGGCATAATGGCAGGCAGCCCTGATCGCCGCTGTAACGCACGGCCAGCTTAAAGAATTCAGGCCATGCATCGGCAGTCAGCAAAGGCAGATTATTTTCCATACACAGTGAGTTGATATAAGCGCACCAACGCGCCATATCGTCGCTTTCAATCAGCTGTAGCTGTGTTTCAAATTCACCGTATACGGACACCCCGCCTAATTCCGGCTCCATGTCATGGATATCACCTAAGCTTTCCCGATCGCCGAGAATGATTAAGCGAATATCCATCGGCATTGGCGGAATATCGACAGGCAGCGGTTTGCGCTCATCCGGGGAAAGCCAGCGATATACCCCTTCGACAATAATTTGTTTCAGGCGTAACCACATTAACGGCTGTGCCAGTAATGCCCTGGCGGAAAGGATCAGCGTGCCGCCGTTTGCCTGATGGATCAACCCTGGATGGAGGGTGACCTCATCGCGAAAATAACGCACACATCCAAATAATTGCTCTGCTTCAACCCATTCCTGACTGCAACAGGTGCTCTGTGAGGCAAAATTGTCGCTAGCCTGGGTTGCCGGCCGTATCTGAATATCACCGCCTTCTATGATGTATTTACTACCGTACAACGAGTCGGATTCAGGTCGGATGGCTTTCACGGCACGTTCAATCAGCGCTATGTATTCGTTATTCTCCTGTGCCTTCAGCAGCATAAAGCGCGCAGGCGCGCGCGGGTGGCAAAAAAGCATCAAACTGTCGGCCAAACGCGGTTGGATAGCGGAAAATTCAGCAGAAGTAAGCTGTGCGGCCTGATTGAATAACGTTTGATAAGGCGTATGGTTGGGCAGTAAATGCTGCCATGCGAGTTGGTTACTGGTCAAAGTGTCAAATGTAATCGTCTGAAGGAAAAGCGTGATTATACAAGAATAATGCGGGCTGCACATGTGGAGCGTCATATGATAAAAAATGATCGGACTCAATTAGCCTTATTTGGGTAAAAAACAGCCTTAAAAATAGCGGCAAGGGTAGTGAAAGCCGGAAAAAAACTGCTATGCTAAGGTCAACGTTACACGGTCACTGAAGACATAAATATGAAATATCAACAATTAGAAAATCTTGAGTGCGGTTGGAAGTGGAAATATCTGGTGAAGAAGTACCGGGAAGGTGAGCAGATTACCCGTTTCCTGGAGCTTAGCGCTGCTGAGGAGTCGGTGAGTTTACTGCTGAAACTGGAAAATCAGCCGGTTAAGGTATTGGAATGGATCGAACAGTGTATGAATCCAGCACTGGAAAACCGCATGAAGCAAACTATTCGTGCGCGGCGTAAACGTCATTTTGATGCGGAGCATCAGCATACCCGTAAGAAATCGATCGATTTGGAGTATCTTGTCTGGCAACGTCTGGCGGGACTGGCGCAAAGGCGGGGAAGCACGCTATCGGACACCATTGTGCAACTGATTGAGGACGCCGAGCATAAAGAGAAATACGCCAGCCAGATGTCGCTGTTGAAACAGGATCTCAAGGCGATTCTGAATAAAGAAAAAAGCGACTAGTTAAATACGGTTATTTGTTTATAAATAAAAAAACCTCGCCGAAGCGAGGTTTTTTTTCAGCGATAACAATTAAGCCTGAGGCTGAGTTACCACGTCTTTGATGCCTTTAACTTCGATTTCTACACGGCGATCCGGTGCCAGGCAGTCGATCAGCGCAGCGCGTGGTGTCACGTTGTCGCAGGTAGAACCGGTAACCGGGTTTGCTTCACCGTGGCCGCGAGCGGAGATTTTGTCTGCCGGGATACCTTTGGAAACCAGGTAATCGACAACGCTTTGTGCGCGTTTTTCAGACAGCGCCTGGTTGTACTGGTCGGAACCAATACGGTCGGTGAAGCCCAGAACGACAACAGAGCCGTCTTTCGGATCCAGAGAACTCAACTGAGAGTACAGTTGATCCAGTGATTGCTGGCCTTCCGCTTTCAGCGTGGATTTGTTGAAGTTGAACAGTACGTCAGACTTCAGGGTGAAACGCTTGGTTTCAACCACCGGCGCCGGAGCCGGTGCCGGAGCCGGAGCTACGTAGTTGTCATCTTGACCGAAGCGGTAAGAAACACCAACGCTCAACAGGCCATTGTCAGGACGACCGCCAACGGTAGCTGCGTCGCCGATGTTGTTAACCCATTGGTATTCCAGACGAGTTGCCCAGTTTTTGTCGATGGCATATTCCAAACCAGCGGCAGCCAGCGGAGATACGCCGGTGTCGTTGTTGCTGTGACCGAGGTCATCACTGCTATCGACACGCCAAATAAAACCACCCAGACGGGTATAAACGTCCAGATCGGTGGCGACCGGATAGCTCAGTTTAGCTGACAGTTGAACGCCTTGCGCTCTATAGTCGCCGTGGTAAGTGCCGGTATATTTCATACGGCCCAGCCAGTCATAACCCAGTTCAAAGCCTAAATATTGATTGGCTTGGTAACCGAGGAACGCACCAGCACCCAGTTGACTTTCATCCGGGTTGTTGCTTACTCGATAACCATTGCCATACAGAGAGGTATCGTGGTACTGGGACCAGCCCAGTTTACCACCGGTATACCAGGTATTATCTTTAGGTGCGGCTTGAGCTACGGTAGCGAAGCCCGCCAGTGCCACTGCAATTGCGATAGCTGTTTTTTTCATTTTACGCCTCATTATCATCCAAATCGGCAATTAACGCGGGTGGTTAATAGACCTTTGGTTAAAATCCTTTAACAGGAGACCTTGCTCTTATTTATTACTCACTGCCAAGTAGATTGGCATTATAAAAGAGCAACTCCAGCGTGTTAAAGTCTACAACGTGATGAGAAACTTACAAGTATGATGTGATGAGCATCATAGAAAAATTAACGCTTCATACACATTTACTAACAAATAGTAGATGATTTTGACAGATATGACCGGTTTTATTTTTGAATGGAAATATCAGAACCCCCCGGAATGCCAGCGTTGCCGGGTAATATTCTAATTTTACGCCAAACCGGATGAGAATATTCTTAATTTACTTAATGATACAATGTTGAGTGAATTTTCAGGCTGGGAAGCAGTCTATAGGGGCCAAAATTCGTGTTTTCCGGACGCATGATAAAGCCATAAGAGTTTCCTGACAGGGCTGCCTGGCGCAATCTTACCTTCTCTTTTTCCGTCAGATCGTCGGGTAGCCAGCACAGCACCGCACTATAATTTCCCGTCAGCAAAGCTTTTTCCATGGCATCAACCGTCAATAGGGGGTTGATATGATTTAGCTGAACGATTTTATCCAGCGGCAGCCCAGACTGCTGTAACCAGGGGCGGCTAAGCTTCTGTTGGGGAGACAGCCAAAGCAGCCAGCGTGATTGTGCACCCAACTGTTGCAAGAGCGGCAGCAGTATATAGGTGACTATGGGTTGATCGGCGTTGTAAACAATTTCGCTGATCATTCCACCGCCAGACAAAGAAGACGCCGTAGCTGATTGGTTAGCGGAAAATGGCGACGACTGATCGTTGTAAGAATTGAGTGACTGAGTACGCATAATGAGATCCACCCATAGTGTTGCTGTATGCATATACAGTATCTTTTGTGTGGGTGAAAATCAACCTGATTTTTTCAAAGCGCTTCGCATATTCAGCATGCAACGCTCAACAGACCCATTTTATGTTTGAAGCTGCCTTTGCCCTGTGATTAATTACATGTTCCTGTAATTGATAGTCCAATCTGACAGGGACAGATTATTTCAATACTAAGGATTACGGTAATGAAACAGTTAAGCGAAAAAAGGATTTTACAGTCTAAATGTCATTTTGCGTCTTTGGGGGAGATCACCTCGCGCTCCCAATTTGGCGGTTACAGCATCGCAGCAAATAAAATTATTTTTGGGGTGGTGTCGGGGGGCGAGCTCTATCTACGCGCCAGCAAGAACGATGAGAAGCATTTTCGCGATCGCAATATGCCCCATCTGGTTTATACCAAGCGCGGAATGCCATTTCCATTGAATTATTATCTTGTCGATGAGTCCCTATGGGAAAACCATGCGCAGTTGTTGCACTTTGCCGGTATGTCCCTGGCGGGCGCGCAATATGATAAAGCGGCCCAGAACCGATGCGGGCGCTTGAAGGATTTACCCAATCTCAATCACGATCTTGAACGTCTGCTATGGAAGGCGGGCATAAAGAACATCGATGAGCTACAGCAATATGGCGCTAAAACCAGCTATCTGAAATTGCGGGAAGTCAGAGCCAATCTGAGCGTCAATATATTGCTGGCGCTTGCCGGTGCGATATGTGGTACGCATCAGGCGGCATTGCCGAAAGGCATCCGCAAAGAGCTGCTGGAATGGTACGAGCGTCATGCGTCATCCTCGCCTAAAGGGCACGATCGTTGAGGCACAGCGCTTATTCGTTGACTTTTTTTACTGCTTAATCATCTCATTTTTCAATTGAGTAAGTTTGGGTAAGAGTTCAATGAGTAGGCCAATCTGCTGAATAACCAATAGCGCTTTGCTGTCTGGTTCCGGCGACAGGGATTGGATGCGGTCGGTTATAGCATTCAATTCCTGGTTTATACGCGGGTTTTCCATCTCCTGATGATGCAACGCATCGTCAACGTAACCAACGGTATCATCAAGTAATTTAAGAATTTCCGCCGACGAAATTTTTTCTCGATGCGCGCCTAACGTGGAGATATAACTTAGCAAGGTGTGATTAAGGCACATTAAGCGAAAAGCACTGTCCATTTTTTGTTTGATGAGATGCGGTTCCGACGACATGTTGGAAACCACGGACGCTAATTCCGCATCGCAGTTGTGAGCATCCCGGCGGGCAATGCGGTATGCCAGACTATTATCTTTACCCTGGCGGTATTGCGCCATAACCGCGGCAAGATATCGGCAATTGGCATCCAGCGTTTTATTGATAACGGCAGGTAGCCCGCGAAAGCGCCAGTCCGGCCAGATAAAGCTTACCGCCGCCCAGGCGATGGCGCACCCGAGCAGGGTATCGATAACGCGCGGCGCCGCAACCTCAAAACCTTCACCCAGCAGATTGAAACACAGCAGTACCAATAGCGTAATAAACATGGTGGCATGGGCATACTGTACGTGGCGAAAAGCAAAAAACAGCACGCCGCTAATTACGATGAGCGTCAGCTGCCCTTCAAGGGAGGGAACGAAGTATAAAATAGGCAGGCCGAGCAAAATGCCGGTCAGCGTACCGATGATTCTCAGGGCCAGCCGCCGTCGCGTTGCATTATAGTTGGGCTGACAAACAAACAGGCTCGTCAGCAGGATCCAATACCCATGCTGCATGCCGGTAATCTGAATAAAGGCATAGCCGCTGCAAAGCAACACCGACATGCGTACCGCATGGCGAAACAGCGCCGATTGCGGCGTCAGATGGCGACCGAACCTCAGACGAATATCGCTCCAACCGGTAATCTTGTCATCCGCCAGCGTATTTTCCGGATTGTTTTCCTGTTCGATGGTTTGTTCCGATTCAATGGTCGCCAACTGCGCGTCGATGGCCCGCAAATTATTCAGTAGGTACTGTAACGCTTTGATTTGCGAAGCATCGGAACCCTGGCTTGCCGCAATACGCGCCAGCGCTGATTCAAGATAGACGAATGCACGTTCAATACGGCTATCATGCTGATATTTATTATGAAATAAAATTGACTGCGCCAGTTGCTGGCAGGCGCGGGCCTGCATTGAGAGCAAGCGCTGAAAACGAAACAGTACGTCGCTGTAGCGGAATTTTTCCCGCAGGTGCGGGTAATTGACATGTGAGGAGCTGGCTCGTTCATGAATGTCCTGCGCGACGAAGTAGTAGTGCAGCGTGCGACGGGTGCTTCGCTGGCCGCGATCGCCCCGCAGGCGCGTCAGCAATGACGCTTTGGTCTGGTTCAGGGTCGCCACCACCTGGCTGTTGATCATGGTGACTTCAATCAGCGGTTCGTCCGACTCTTCTTCAGCATCGGGATCGAACAGATTGGCTTTGGCGTCGAGATAGCGCGCAAGCTGCTGATAACACTGCGCCAGGTTCTCCTGTAGCGGGCGGATCGGGAAGATCAGGTGTCCGAACAAGGTGAGCAGGTTGTACCATAATGCGCCTATCAGCAGCATGACGGGCTGTTGATACCAGGTGTCGTAAAGCGAAATTCCCAGCATGGTATATACCGCGATCAGCAGAGCGCCGAAGGCGATGGTGGCATAACGTTGTCCCAAGGCGCCGAGCAGGATAAAACCCCAGGTGGAGAGCGCAAGGCCGATGCCGAATAACCAGGGATAGGGGAATAGCAGCTCTATCGAAACAGAGGCGATAAAGAAGCAGAGCAGGGTAATAAACAGGTTGCGCAGGCGCCCGGTCAGGCTATCGTCGAGATCGGCCAGCGCGGCGGCAACCACGCCCAGCGTTAGCGGGATTGTCGCCGTCGGCTGATCGATCCACCAGGGAACGGCCGACGCGCCGGCAAGCGAGATAAATATACGGATGTTATACAGCCAGCCGCTGTTATAGATATAGCGGCGGATCCCGGGCGTGAATGCGAGCAACGATATATCCTCAGGCTCAGTTAACGATAGTGGCGACGGGCGTTTTCTTCTCTGGCGGCCTGGGCCATCTCAACCGATACCACGCGGCGACCGACCGGCCACAGCGCGATGGCGGCGATTTTAAAGTTGGCGATGCCAACCGGAATGCCGATGATGGTGATACATTGCGCAATGCCCGTAACGATATGCGACAGGCATAGCCACCAGCCAAAGAAAATAAACCAGAAGATGTTTAGCACGGCGCCGCCGGTATTTAAAATAACATTCTTGCCATCCGGGCGTAGTTCGTCAACGTGAACGGCCTCGTTGCCATAGGGCAGCAACGACAGCTTGGTGATCTCCCAGCATGAGCGCGTCAGCGGCAGCGTGAAGATCAGCAGGACGCTGACCGCCGTAGCGAGAAGCCAGGATAAGGTGGTGAAAAAACCTCCCAGCACGAAATTAAGGATATTCAATACGGTGCGCATAGGTACTCCTGTATTCCCGGAACGACCAAACTCTATGATGATAAACGAATTATTACATTAACTGGCAAGATATCCTACCCTGTTTTTAGGGCTGGAGACTAAATGCGGATAGCGGGTAAACTAGGGCGATGGACGATAAAAATCTCACAATATTCATGGCGCAAAGATAATGGAACTTAAATCAACAGCTTTAGGTAGACATTTGGCGCAGCACCCTTATAACCGGGTGAGGATGCTTAATGCGGGCGTCGAAGTGAGCGGCGATAGACATGAATACGTTCTCCCGTTCAACCAACTGCTCGATATTCATTGTAAAAGAGGGTTGGTATGGGGAGAACTGGAGTTTGAATTGGCTGCCGGCAAAGTTGTGCGCTTACATGGAACGGAATGGCAGGAAACGCAGGCGTTTTACCGTTATTTGATTAAATCCTGGCAGGCGTGGAGCGAGGAAATGAGCCTGGTAAGCGCCGAGGTGTTGCAAAAACAGGCCAACGAAATCCATACGCTGGAACAGCAGGACGACTGGTTCGATCGTAAGGCGCTGGAGCGGTTGCAGCAGAATATCCGCGCTACGCTGGCCTCGCTTCCGCTGCCGGTCGCCCGGCTGGAATCATTTGAAATTTGCCGGGATAACTATCAGCTTTGCCGGCAATGGCTTGACCACGGAGCCGGAAAACGTACGGAGTGCAATCAGCAATGGATGGAGCGCACGCTGGTGTCACAACAGGAATTTTTTCTGTCGGTAGAAGCGACGGCGTTGAACGTCGCCCAGTGTAAGGCGGTGATGAATGGTGAAGATGCCGTCCTGGTGCTGGCCGGCGCCGGCAGTGGTAAAACGTCGGTGCTGGTGGCGCGTGCCGCCTGGTTGATGCATCGCGGGGACGCCGTTCCCGAACAGATTTTGCTGCTGGCATTTGGGCGCAAAGCGGCGGAAGAAATGAATGAGCGTATTCATGCCCGGCTGCACACGGAAGATATTCAGGCGAAAACGTTTCATGCCCTGGCGTTGCATATCATTGAGCAGTCCAGCCGTAAAATTCCCCAGATTAGCCAGTTGGAAAGCAATGGTAAAAAGCGCCGCGAATTACTGATACGCAACTGGCAGCAACAGTGCGCGGAGAAAAAGACGCAGGCCAAAGGCTGGCGGCAATGGCTGACGGAGGAACTAGCGTGGCCGATTCCCGAAGGCGACTTCTGGCGCGATCCGGCATTGGCCGAACGCCTGGCCGGTCGCCTGGAGCGTTGGATTGGTTTGATGCGCATGCACGGCGGCAGCCAGAGCGAGATGATTGAACAGGCGCCGGAAGCGCTTCGTCCTTCGTTTCAGCAGCGGATCCGGCTGATGTCGCCCTTATTGAAAGCCTGGAAGAAGGCGTTGAAAGATGAAAATGCCGTAGACTTCTCCGGCTTGATCCATCAGGCGGTCAACCTGCTGGATAACGGGCGTTTTATCAGCCCGTGGAAACATATACTGGTGGATGAGTTTCAGGATATCTCCCCCCAGCGCGCCCGTCTGTTATCCGCACTGCGCAGGCAAAACAGCAGAACATGCCTGTTTGCCGTGGGAGATGACTGGCAGGCCATCTATCGCTTCAGCGGGGCGGAACTGTCGCTGACAACCGCATTTGAACAAAATTTCGGCGTTAGTGAACAGTGCGCGCTGGATACGACCTATCGCTTCAATGAGCGTATCGGCGAAATCGCCAACCAGTTTATTCAGCAAAATCCTTATCAGTTGAAAAAACCGCTTAATAGCCTGAGTAAAGGGGATAAAAAGGCGGTAACGATTCTTTCTCAGGAACAGTTGGAACCGTTGCTGGATAAATTAAGCGGTTTCGTTAAGCCAGACGAGCGGGTGTTGCTTTTGGCCCGTTATCACCATTTACGCCCTGAGGTGTTGCAGAAAGCGGCGACAAAATGGCCGAATTTGCCTATCGACTTTATGACGGTTCATGCCAGTAAAGGCCAGCAGGCGGAATATGTGATTATCGTCGGTCTGCACGACGGTAAGGATGGTTTCCCCGCCCCCGCGCGCGAGTCCGTTCTTGAACAGGTGCTATTGCCCGAGACTGAGGACTTTCCTGATGCGGAAGAGCGTCGTTTGCTGTATGTGGCGTTAACCAGAGCCAGGCATCGGGTCTGGTTATTGCAGGATAGTAAAAATCCATCGGTATTCATCGAACAGCTGCGCAAGCTGGGGGTGCCATCGCAGCGCAAACCCTGAGACAGGGCGGCGATGATCCGCCGGCCAGCCGCTGCGAAAAGGCGTTATTTTAACCGTTCCTGAAGATAGCGCTGATAGTCGGGGATGGCGATTTCTACAGGTTGTCTGAACAGCGCCGAGTTGATGAGAAAGTCAGCCGTCGAACGGTTGGTCGCGACCGGAATATTCCAGACCGTGGCCAGCCGCAGCAGCGCTTTAACATCCGGATCGTGCGGCACGGCGTTGAGCGGATCCCAAAAGAAAATCATCAAATCTATTTTCCCTTCGGAGATCAGCGCACCGACCTGTTGGTCGCCCCCCATCGGCCCGCTCAGCATGCTCTTGACGGGAAGGCCGGTTTTTATCTGGATCAGATTGCCGGTTGTCCCTGTCGCATAAAGCTTATGCTCGCCAAGCACGGTTTTATTGGCATCGACCCAGTTCAACAGCGATTGCTTACAGTGATCGTGTGCGACCAAAGCGATATGTTTATGCGCAGCAATGGTGCGGGTGGTGTACTCCATGGTTACGTCCTTCAGTCGGTAGGGTAAAGCTGTCGATATGGCAAGACAGATTACGGAAACCCTGTTTCAGTGCAAAGCGATAAAAAGAAAAAATGCGAACAGCCGCCGGAAATGCGCGATTACTGCGCGTAAAACCACCGCTTTGCCGGCGTGATGGGTATTGGGGGGACGCCCTCTCGCTGGAGTGAGATATAGGATACACTATAGGGAGTGGCGTAAAAGAGGCAGAACATGATGAAAGACAGCGATATCGAGTCCGTACTTAAAACCGTAAAAACCATTGCGCTTGTCGGGGCCAGCGAGAAAACGACCCGGCCAAGTTACGGGGTCATGGCCTATCTGCTTGAGCAAGGTTATGAGGTGATACCGGTAAGTCCGAAACTGGCGGGGCAGACGTTGCAAGGGCAAAAAGCTTATGCCAGTTTGGGTGACATTCCCCATCCTGTTGATATGGTTGATGTGTTTCGTCAGCCGGAAGCGGCTTATGACATCGCCCAAGAGGCGATAGCCATCGGGGCTAAAGTGTTATGGTTACAGCTCGGGGTAATAAATGAACCGGCCGCTGATCTGGCAAAAGATGCCGGCTTGCTGGTGGTCATGGACCGTTGCCCTAAAATTGAAATTCCCCGTTTGGGCTTGGAGAAATAAGCGCCCGCGATATTTAACGCCGTTAGCGTCGCAACGGGTAAATGCTGCCTGACCAGCCATGCCGGCGCAAATCAGTGGCGCAGTTGCGGCGCACGGTTCTGGATGGCTTTAGCCAATTCATCCAATGAGGGATGATCGCCACGGTAGGATTCTTCCTTGATCAACTGGGCTTCTGCCAGATAGGTATGAATAGGCCGCCCTGCGCCATCCTCCATTACCACATGATACCAAGGGGCCGTACGCAGTCTGTCCTGAGCATCCAGTTCCTCCCATGCGGGAGCTTCCAATGAATATTCGGGATCGATATCGATTACCACGCCCGGATACCCCAGCAGCTTATGACGAATCTGTTGCCCGATGCCAAATTTACAGACGATCATATAACCTCCTGACAATCACCAACATACTCTAAATGGGGGGCTGTGGTTTTTTTTCAAGTAGAGGAGGCGGCGGATAAGCTTGTTTTTTGCCCGGTATGCAACGGCAGAATACTATAATAATAGCATGGCGCCATTTTTCAGAAGATGCTATCAGGCAGGTTGGTGAATGGCTGCTTTACATAAGAGAGGGAGGGAGAATGCCGACAGTATCTATTGCCGCCCATGTTTATGGTGTGGTTCAAGGGGTTGGTTTTCGTTACAGCACCCAGCATCGCGCCGCGCAGCTTGGCCTTAGCGGTTATGTTCGTAATAGTAACGACGGCAGCGTGCAGGTTATCGCCTGCGGGGAACATCAGGCGGTTGAACAATTGGTCGAATGGTTGAAGCAAGGCGGCCCGCGCAGTGCCAGCGTTGAAAAAGTTTTCACCGAGCCGCACGGCAAGTTCGATTATAAAGGTTTCAGCATCCGCTACTAAATGCTATATGCATTTGACCGGCTTGGGTAGGCCCGCAATCTTGGTCGCTTGCTTGGCGGGGCCTTTGGGGAACAGCCGATACAGATAACGGCTATTGCCTTTTTCTTCACCGTATTTTTTCGCCATCGCTTTCACCAACATGCGAATGGCCGGTGAAGTATTGAATTCCAGATAAAACGCCCGCACAAATCGAAGCACCTCCCAGTGCGCATCGGTCAGTTTAATACCTTCCCGCTCGGCCAATACCGCGGCCAGCGCTTCGCTCCAGGCGGTGCTCTCCATCAGATATCCTTGCGCATCCGTTTCAATGATACGGCCTTCAAACTCCAACATATTTCCTCAAATACAATATGACTTCGCGCCAGTTTAACAAAAATTTCTTCGGCCAAGAAAAGAATATGGGGCAATAAAACAAAGGCCCCGCATAAGCGCTGAGGGATCCCCAGTAATGGGCAGGTGATAAAAGACAGGCATAGAGTTTTGTGATCTACTGATTGTGCAACAAATTCAATGAGATCACCTCTATGCCTGCTCGTAAAGTATGTCAGAATTTCTTCCGGATGCCTTAGCGCCGTTTCACAAATACCGACAAAATGCTCTGCTGGACGCCACTGTTGTACTAATTAACGGCGCATCATTGACGCTGACCAGCATCGGGCGTTTTTTACCTGGGTACGCCCAGGTTAAAAATAAAATTAAACGTGTGGATCGTCTACTGGGTAATGAATCACTTCAGCATGACATTCCTCTGATTTTTAAAAACATTATTTCGATGCTGACATGTCAGTTATCTCTGTGTGTCATTGCTGTTGACTGGAGTGGCTATCCGTCTCAGGAATATCATGTTCTCCGCGCCAGCCTGATTTGCGACGGACGCTCACTCCCTCTGCTGAGCTGGATAGTTCCTTCAGAAAAACAGCAGCATGCAAAAATCCAAAAAGCGTTTCTTGATACGCTTGCCGAAGCAGTAAACCCGAAGTCCAGAGTACTCATCGTCACGGATGCTGGCTTTCAGAATGCCTGGTTCAGTCATGTAAAATCGCTGGGCTGGGATTTTATTGGTCGTATCCGGGGCAGGGTAAAGTTCAGTCTCCAGAAAACAGGTGAATGCTGGCATGATGTCACTGATATAAAAGAAGAAAAAAATCCTCTTATTAAATCAGGCACTCGGCCGGTATATCTCGGACCTGGTACGTTGGGGCGTACAGAATACAGCACGCTGTAACGGACACTTTTATCTTCACAAAAAACCTTCCCGGAAGCGTAAACATAAACATTCCCGGTGTCGTATCCATCGTAAATCGCAGGTTCGGGATGCCCGAAAAGCGGCAAAAGAGCCCTGGCTGATATTCAGTAGCGCAGATGACTTTAAGCCGCGTGAAGTCATGAAATTATACAGTCGTCGGATGCAGATAGAACAAAACTTCCGGGATGAAAAGAGTGAGCGTTTCGGGTTCGGTTTACGTGTCAGTTACAGCCGTTCAGCAGGGCGTCTTCTGGTCCTGAGTCTGCTAGCGACACTCAGCACAATAGTCTTGTGGCTGATAGGCTACCATGTTGAAAATAAAGGATTACACCTGCGATACCAGGCCAACAGCATTAAATCGCGGCGGGTAATTTCGTATCTGACGTTAGCGGAAAATGTCCTGCGACACTCTCCGCTAATACTAAGACGAACGGTGCTGAGCACTGTTCTTAGCCACCTCGCCAAAACCTACCGAAATAAGGTGTTGGTTTATTAGCGCTGATTTGTGGGGATCCCTCAGCGCATAAGCGAGGCCTGAGCTTGATAACGGGCGATGGTCAATCGTTACGCATAATGCCCAGAATGCTTAACAGGCTGACGAAAATATTATATATCGACACATACAGGCCGACGGTAGCCCGAATGTAGTTGGTTTCACCGCCATGAATGATGTTGCTGGTTTCCCAGAGAATCGCACCGGCAGAAAACAGAATAAACAGCGAGCTGATAGCCAGATGCAGCGCGGGGATTTGCAGGAACAGGTTGGCAATAACCGCGACCACCAGTACCACGAAACCGGTCATCAACATACCGGACAGGAAAGACATATCTTTGCGTGTGGTTAATACATAGGCCGAACAGCAGAAAAAGACCAGCGCCGTGCCGCCAAGGGCGAGCATGATAATGTCGCCCGCGCCGGAAGATATCAGCGTGCTTAATAGCGGGCCCAGCGTGTAGCCCATAAAGCCTGTCAGCGCAAAGGCCGCCAGAATGCCGGCGGGACTATTTGCCAGCTTGTGGGTCAGAAACATCAAGCCATAAAAGCCGACCAGCATTAACAGCAATCCAGGCGCCGGCAGATTAAGCACCGTACTGGCCGTGGCGGTGACGGCGGAAAAGCCTAATGTCAGCGATAGCAGGAAATAGGTATTACGCAGCACTTTATGGGTGCTGAGCAACGAGCTTTCGCGGGTTGATGAAGCAACAATACGATCCATATCAGCGACTCTCTCTTTAAGGGGGCCATATCCAACCTCAAAGAGTAAATAGTTACCGTACGTTATTAAAGGTGTTTTACCCTTCTTTACGCTGTAAATCGCTATATTAATGAACGTTATGGCGCTTTTGCGTCCGCTTGAATCATAAGAGATTATTTTTCAGGCGATTGAACGCAATGATGCTTTACAAGACTCAGCACTCTGTTTATAGTGCGCGTCATTGCGGAGGAGTGGCCGAGTGGTTGAAGGCACCGGTCTTGAAAACCGGCGACGCGAAAGCGTTCTAGAGTTCGAATCTCTACTCCTCCGCCAACAAATTCAACGGGTTAGCGAAAGCTAGCCCGTTTTCTTTTTGCGTTGCTTGAATAGCATCGTAGAACACCTTTCCTGATTGGCGGGCTATCCGGCGTCGGTCGCCTTTTTTTCCGGTCGTAAATCATACCTGACCTTCTATTTTATGCCCCCTGAATAGCTGTTTATCTCTGCTGTTTTCCCCGTAATCAGAAATCCTTATGGATGCAGACAATAATGACCCAGTTTAACCCAGATAGTTAAAAAATATTGTAGAATATCCGTCGCAATATATGAAAAATAAAAGGGTTATGGAATGCTTGAACTATTTGACGTTAGCTATGATGAGCTGACTGGTAAGCACTCTGATGAGCTTTACCGGCTGAGGAAAAAAACCTTCAGCGATCGTCTCGGATGGGATGTGGTGTGCAGTTACGATATGGAATTCGATGAGTTCGATAATCCCGCCACGCGCTATATACTTGGACTGTGTGAAGGGCAGCTGATTTGTAGCGTGCGTTTTACCGGTCTTGACCGGCCGAATATGATAACTCACACTTTCCAGGAATGTTTCGGCGACGTAACGTTACCGGTCTCAGGCGTTGAATCAAGCCGGTTTTTTGTCGACAAGACTCGCGCACGGCAGTTGCCTGGCTTACGTTATCCGGTAAGCCAGGCGCTGTTTCTCGCCATGATCAACTGGGCCCGGCGCCATGAGCGCAGCGCTATTCACACCATTGTGAGCCGGCCGATGCTGACTATCCTGAAGCGTTCGGGTTGGCAGATCAGGCCGCTCAAAGAGGCGTTTCTCAATGAGCGTGAGCGCATCTACCTGGTGTATCTCCCGACCGGTTCTGAAGACCAGGAAAGGATGGCATCCGGATTCGTCGCCTTGCCCGGATGTTCGTCCTTGTCCGTTATCACCTGGCCGCTGTCGCTGCCGGCATAATCAGATCCAGTTCAACGCCTAATCGGATGGCCTGACGGGCGTTGCTGACGCCCAGCTTGATGACGACATTTCCCATGTGAAACTTTACCGTACTGACGGAGATACCTGCGATTGCCGCAATATCCGCGTAGGTTTTTCCCATACTGGCCCAGTAAAGTACCTCATTTTCGCGCGGGGTAAAGATGGCTTTATTCTTGCTTTCGTCATTCTGTTGCCTGTCGGATGATGCAGAGCGGGCAAGCCGGTACATCTGCTCGTTAATATCAATCAGTAACGTTTGCAAAACCCCTCGTTCGGAAGAGAGATACTCTTCCAGCTCCCCCTGTTCGCGGTTGCCAATAATGACAGACAACAAAGACAGATTGTTGAAATGGTCGTGTAGCACAAAGGTAAAGCCGTTGACGATGTTGTACTGACGGGATAGAGAAAAGATTTTGGTGAACTTCAGATCGGACATCAGCGTGATATTTTCATCCCATGCGAAGGCCGAAGAGCGCTTAAAGGCAGTGAGGATAACCGGATCGATGAGCTGGAAATTATTGAGCCGGTAGAGTTCGACCCATTCGTCAGGATAATTGGAAATTATAAGAATTTCTGACGGATTTTTTTTGCTGACGACCGTATAGGCGTACTTCGAACTGCCGGGCAGGGACAGTTTTCTGTCGATATAGTCTCTGAGTGTATCTATTACTATCTGATTTTTAACAAAAACTGAAAACATACTGGCTCCCTGAAGGTCCAATTTCCCCTGGAGGTATAGGGAACTGTACTAAAGTCTAGGGCAGGTGGGTACTTAAGTACAGATTACGGATCTTGATTCGCTATATATAATAAATCTCGCTGTGTTGGAGAAAAAAAACCTGACCGCGACGGTCAGGTTGCCAATACGGCCAACACCAGGGAAAAACTTTCCGGCCAGACGGGACATATAAAAAAGTTACCGATGGCCGGTATTCACATTCTACACAACTGGATCCGCTAATCCTATCCATTCAGTGAACATGTTGTTAAGCGAATCTATCCGATCAGACGCTGGAAATGCGTTGCCTCAAAGCCAAAATTGCTGAACAGGAAGAGCTTACTCAATGTGAGTCATTAACCCAAGCGCAGTCCGCGATCGGCGTACTCACATTTTGCAGATAAATTAACATCATAGAGTGGCGGGTATCAGCTAAAGAGATTTTCGGCGCATGCGGCAGCTCATTGAATCGGCTGTTGGGAAATTTTTCGCCCGACGGCTACCTGCAAGTCGTATGGCGACGTTGGTTTTGCGGATAGAGCGCAACATTGCTTATGCCTTTTTGGCACGGGGCTCCCTTGGCAGAAAAAAGTGACCGCACTTGGGGCAGATAAGGGTGGTGTTATTACGTATTTTGCTCCTTAATTGCATAGTAGCAAAAGAACATTCCGGGCACGCGACGTTAACGGATGTGCTGCTGAAGGTTTTTAGGGCATCAAAGATAGACATATCTTTCACCAATTCGATGTATGGGTAAACATTCTAACACTTAATATGTTTTAATGATGAAATTTTGTTTTTTTGTCCGAAATGCAGCGCATTTAATCTAATCAATGCCGCTTATTTAGCGTATTGTCTGTTTTTTATGGTTATTCCGATTTTTACAATGAGAAATACTAAAAGCAAGAGGCGCTCGAAAAGGAGATTCCCGACTGAACTGTTCAAGGAAATATAAAATATTTCTCTTGATCAGTTTATGCTTTTGATTTTAATCGTGATGCAAGGTAGGTGAAAGCATTGGTTGTAAATAGCCTAACCGGGTTCGTTAAAAACGGATGAATTAATCAAGGATAAAAGTGAATCGCCTGCTGGGTTGTTTTTCAAATCGTTATTCAGAGTCAGAGCATCCTTCCGTGGTGCTCTGATTAGACCAGAAAATCATCCTGCGTCTTATGGACGACCCGTTCCAACAGGGCGCGGTAGCTGTCCAAAGCGTCTATATTGGTTTCGTTCTCAATCTTGCTAACTAACTTTGAAATGATGGATTTGTTGGTAACTGCATGACCAGAATGGATTATTTCATCGACGATATTTCCAAGTAACTCCATCTTACTCATTGGAACTGCGGTTTTATAATAATCAGAAGTATCTTTATCAGTCTGTGGAGAATCTGTATGCATTTATTTCTCCTTTTCAAATTAAATGAGGCATATAATATGGTTAAGTCAATGTGGATGAAATTTTTTGAATAAAAAATGACAACCGCTCGCCTGTTGCAGCACGATACTATTACTCTAGTTCACTATTGCGCATAACGCCAGGAAGTATAAAAAATAAATAGCGGCAGATAAACCAATCTCAGTAAACCTGAAAAACCGGCATGATAATTATGTAGTGGGTGATTTTTACCTTATTACAGTTGCCGATGAGCGTACCTGCCGCTTAATGGATATGATAAATCGTAGATAATCCGATATTTTGTAAGAGGTGAGAAGGTGCCGGTTCTGGTAGTTATTGATATGCAAAATGCCGTGTTTGAGACGCGGCGTTACCATAAGGAACTGATTGTTTCCCGGATCAACCAGCTTTCAGCTGCCGCGCAGCGTACCGTTTTTATCCTGCATGAGGGAAAAGAGATGCCGGCGGGGAGTAAAGGCTGGCAGATATTGCCTGAATTGAATCAGCCGCAAGGGAGCCTGTTTGTTAGCAAAACGGCCTGTGATGCATTTTATCGCACATCGTTTGCCGACCTGCTCGCAGAGTTGGGCGCCAACCACCTGACGGTTTGTGGATGTGCGACTGACTATTGCGTCGACGCGACGGTTAAAAATGGCGCCAGCCGCGGCTATGCGCTGACTATCGCGTCTGACGCCCATACTACCGCCGATCGTGGCGCTTTGCGGGCAGAGCAATTGATCGCCCACTATAATGATGTATGGCGCGATTTCATCATTCCTGATAACGCCATCCGTGTGAAAACAACCCGGGAAATTTTGACGTCCTGGCAAGGCGGTTAAGCAATACGCGTGCGACTTTGCTGGACCTTAACGCACTAAGGTGAACGAGATCATGTTACTTGCCGGTAGGGCGAGCTACTCTTTTGTATAATGGTTCACCTATGTAAGGAGCTATCATGTATACAATCATTTTAGTGCCGGTTGATATTGAAGAAGACGAATTGACAAGCAACGCGCTTATCCATGTGGTAAGGCTGGCAAAAATATCCGGGGCGACGGTGCATCTTTTTCATGCGCTTCCGGATGCATCGGCATTCTTATCCGCGTATTCTTTCGGCATAAAAGAGTTTGAAAATGAGGCGGTAGTTAAAGCCAATGACAAACTGAAAGCCCTTGCTGAAACTATCGATCTTCCTTCATCCCGTTTGTCATTCAGCGTGAGTTTTGGTACGCCAAGAGATGAAGTGCTGCAGTTGGCTGAGGAAATCAATGCCGACCTGATCGTCGTGGGCTCACGTCGGCCCGATGTCAAAACCTATCTTCTTGGATCGAATGCCGCGGCTATTGTGCGGCATGCTAAAACATCCGTGTTGGTTGTTCGCTAGGCAGTACCATGCGGCTTATTCCCGTTACCTGGAATAAGCCGGTGGGTTATCTCAGTTGGCTGTCTTTACTCCCGCGCCGGTTATAACCGCTATTCCGCAGGTTTTTTTTATCGATTTCTTCCTGACACTGGATGCAATATCGCACGCCGGATAAGGCCTTGCGACGGGCCTGCGGAATTTGAACGCCACATTCATCACAGTACCGCGCGCTTTCCCCATTATTTAACTGACTACGGGCATGTGCGACGGCATCATCCACGGTAGCGTCGATTTGATCCTGAACCGCCCCGTCATTTGCCCAGCCACTCGCCATGATTACCTCCAGAGAAGAGTGAATCTTTGCTTAGTATTGGGGGTATTTTGGCCGATTCAAGGCCGTACGACCAGGCGTGGAGCAAATTATCTTCGGCGATCGCGCCGCGGCTAGAAAATAGAGAACAGCAAAACGACGGGAAAGCTCAGCGGCCAGGTTAGCCCTATCAGCAAAGATGCCAGGAGACGAATAGTCAGCGACTTATCTTTGCTTAGCAGAAACGTAACCACTAATGAAATAGTAAAACCGATGAAGTAAATGAGTTTGATTAACTCCCACAGGGGTTGATGCGGCACGTTTATTTCCTTTTTTCTTATGCGGCGGTATTCTATGCCGTTAGTATTTCATGATCAATTATTTAACCCGGAGTTTGGGAGAAGCGGAATTTGAAAATAGATACCGCTCCGCCGCCGGCGCTCACATGACGAAAATATTAAATTTTTGTTACGCTATAGACATTGTCTGAGGACTATCATAGCTTGGTATTTTATTCTATGAGAAAGGTAATAAAATGAGTGAGATATCTAGCCTGTCGTTGAAAATCCCCTTGGATTTGAAAGAGAAGATTAAAGCCGCGGCACTGGAACATGAGATTTCAATCAGTGCTGAAGTGACCGCACGGCTGCAGCGAAGTTTTGATGAGGATAACAAAGCGCCCACGCCGGCAACGGTCGATAATCAGCATACCGTAGAGGAGGTTGCGGACCGGTTGACTCAGAAAGAAATAAAGAAAATCAGAGCATTACTTAAAGACAAGACCAAAGGCTCGTCCAGAAAAAAATAGCGCCTATCTTTATAGCATGTTATGTCATGACAATCATGGTGTTAATGGGTTGTGATATAGCAATGCTATTTGCCGTTAGCTAACGGCAAAATCTGCGATATCGATCAGTAAGGTTTCCTGCATTTTTGCCGATAATGATTATTCATATCATTTGGGGAGGCAATTATGTTAATGGGAACTCTTAAAGAAACGCTGGTTTTTGTACAAGATGATAATGTTAGACTTCATCGGTATGAGATCTATAAGAGTGACTATAAAGAAGGATATTTTGCCGTTATCTATACTCAGCAGACCGTCTTTTCTCATGATGTCGCCGTGGTTACCTGGGGTATTGATAATCCATACTGGCGTTTAAAATCACATTATATTCCTAATGCCCGTATGGAATGCGAAGCTCATTGGAAAAAAACATACTTGACTTTAATCGCCTGACATAAAAAAGAATGACATAGATCATTATGTCATTCTTTTTTATCTTTGAATAATATTCCCCCCTTTTGAATTTTGATTTCAGAATTATATGTCTCATCAGACAAAAATTTTTTTAGTTATTAATAAATCTACGATTTATTATTTCCTCTTTTATTTTCATTTAATAACCTCATCTATCTTGTAAATGGGTAAGTTATAAAAAACCGATCGATTAAATAGATATGCGAGCAATGGAATATAGCCGGGAGAGATATAAAGATTATTGTCAGCGTGCCGATACACTTTTGGGTGACATTAGGATTATGGAGATTGGCAGTTTGCTCTGGCCGGCCCCGCTTCCTGTTTTCACCGTTACAAGCGTTGTTTAACGGTATAGCATCTTGGCGTGTTCTTTAGGTTTATCATTGCTTAATAAATACTCTATCCAGGGTTCATATCTTTTTTAAATATGATAAGTAAATTGGAACTATCGGTGTTTGGGGGTTGGTTATATTTTGCTCGGTCTTGCATAAGACCGAGTGGCGGCCATTGTTCCAAATACAGATGGAAAGGATGAATAAAGGAGATTTTAATGAGTTTATCCAACTGGCGTATAGGATATCGATTAGGGGCGGGGTTTTCTTTCCTGGTTTTAATGCTTCTGATTGTGGGTAGCGTTGCAATAATTAAGCTGACTGATTTTAACAATAAAATGGATGATATTGTCAAGCGGGATTATCCATTGACGGTGACAAGCAATCAGCTGATTGATGAGTTAAATGCTTTTCTCAATAATCAACAGTTGCTGCTATTGCTGAAGTCAGAAGCAGAAGTTAACCAGCAATTGGCACTTACCAAAGCAAGTTCAGTAAAAGTATCCCAATTAATGGAGTATCTGCACAAACATGTGGATGACGCTAGGTCGCTGGCGATATTGAGTTCTATCGGAGACATCCGCAGTGACTTCCTCGCCTCGGCCAATAAGCTGTCGGGGTTTGCGGTTGCGGGCGACTTGGCCGGCGCAACGGCTGAGTATTTCGATGTTACCCGCGTCGTCCAGCAGAAGTATAAGGATAAGATCGCCGAGTTGATTGAATCGCAAGATGCCAAAATGGCGGCGTCGGCGCAGGATGTCGCCGATAGCTACCGGGAAACCCGGACCCTTATGGCAATCGTCATCATTGCCAGCATCATCGCCGGGCTGATTATTGCCTCGCTGATCACCCGCAGCGTTACGTATCCGATACAGGAGGCATTGGTTATTGCGGAGAATGTCGCCAAAGGCGATTTAACCTCGCAAATCCACATCACCCGTAAAGACGAAGCCGGGATGTTGCTGACGGCGTTGCAGAATATGAATACCAGCCTGCGGCAAATCGTCAGCCAGGTGCGGGACGGTGCGGAGACGATTTCAAGCGCGGCATCGCAGATTGCGGCCGGTAACCAGGATCTTTCCGCCAGAACGGAGGAGCAGGCCAGTTCGCTGGAGGAAACGGCGTCGTCGATGGAACAGTTGACATCAACGATAAAAAATACCGCCGACAATACGCTGCAGGCCACCGAACTGGCCGCGGACACCTCGGAAACCGTGAAAAAAAGCGGCGCAATGATGCAGAAGGTGACGCAGGAGATGCGCGGCATCCGGGATTCGTCGCAGCGTATGGCCGAAATTATCGGCGTGATTGACGGTATCGCTTTTCAGACGAATATCCTGGCATTGAATGCCGCGGTAGAAGCGGCTCGGGCGGGCGAGCAGGGGCGGGGATTCGCCGTCGTCGCCAGCGAGGTTCGCGCTTTGGCACAAAGAAGCGCTACCGCCGCCAAAGAGATTAAAGAATTGATTGATGATTCCTTCAAAAAGGTTCAGGACGGTATGGGGCTGGTAGAGGAAACCGGCGTTACGATGAATTCACTGGTAAGCAATGTTCAGGGCGTTAACGGTATCATCAGTGAAATTGCTCAGGCGAGTCGTGAACAGAGCGACGGCATTAACCAGATTAACCTGGCCGTGGGGCAGATTGACACCACGACTCAGCAAAACGCGGCATTAGTTGAAGAGTCTGCCGCGGCGGCGCTCTCTCTACAGGATCAGGCGCATAGCCTCACCCAAACGGTCAGCGTGTTTAAACTGGGTGCGGCGTATATGGGAGCGGTATCAGGCAGAAAAGCGGCAACGGCGGTTCTTCCTTCTCCGGAAGAGAGCGCTCCCGTTAAAGAGAAGAAAGCGGGGGAACTGGCGGATTGGGCGGCGTTTTAAGCTAATTCGGCATTATTCCTTACCATTACTGACCGCCATTGCATAATCCAATGGCGGGTTTTTCCTGCCTGCCGCCTTTAAGGCGCTCACCGACGGCGTTTAAACGCTTTTTAATCAAGCGCCTTTTGACGCTACCGTCCGACTCCGCTGCCAGCGAATGACGTCAATCAATATAAAGAGCAGCAAACTGACGCCCATCACCGGCAAGCATACCGCCAGCAGGCAACTGATGACTGCCAGCAGCACCCTGGAGAAAAAACGCACCTGCAGGAACGCGCCGGTGAGCGTGTTAAGCGGATTATTGCCGCCCCTATGCCGTGGCCGTCGCAGCCACCACATCCGGTATCCCCAGACAATCATGGCACAGAGGCCAAGGCCGAAAGCGGCCAATAGAATCTGATTCGGTAAACCGAACAATACGCCCATATGGGCATCAACCCCCCAGCGGGTCAGTTTGGCGGCCAGCGGAAAGGTGGTGAAATCCGTTTTGTCGACGATCTCCAGCGTCGCGGGATTAATGGCAACCGCATCAACCTGTGTCGGCCAGGCGCGGTCAATTTCTGAAACTGTCCACGCCTGACCGGGTCTGGCCGCGGGTTTGATTTCGATTTTTTGGGCGTCGATACCCGCCTCTCTGGCTAGGGTCCATACCCGATCAAACATTTCAGGGGGATTATCGACGGCATGAGGCATCGGCATCGGAGCGTGATGTTCCGCGTGCTCATCCGCGGGCATCGGGTGGCTATCGGCGCCATGGTGATGGGCCGGTAGCGTCATGGGTTCGCTGATAAGCTGGGTTTGGAGCGCCGGGGTTTGCCAGCCTAGCAGGCTGCGCGCCAGCGAAATATTGCTGCCGGCCCATTTTGACCAGGTCAGGCCGGTAGCGGAGAAAAACAGCAGTCCAAGTAGCAGGCATAGCCCCATGCCGGTATGCCGGCGGCGCAAACGCCGCTTTTGCGCCGCCGGCGTCCGAGGCGCTTTTTTATTACGCCGTCTGTCCGTGGTCGTCGAATGCCGGGTTGCTCCCCAGATTAACACCCCGCCCAACGCCGCAACCCATAGCCAGGAGGCGGCAAGTTCACTGTAACTTCGTCCGATATCACCGAGTAATAATCCCCGATGCAGGTAATCAAGCCAGGTACGGAAAGGCAGGATACCGCTGGTGCCATAGACGGTTTCATCGCCGCGAATTTCCAGCGATACGGGATCGATAAAAATAGCCCGGCTTTCCGATGGCCCCAGTTCAGGGGAGGCAAACATAACCCGGGTGGTTTCGCCGGGCGCGGGCGCGGGGCGCAGGGCGGTTAATCGCGCCTGATGGTGATGCCCCAGTACCGACTGGGCGGCCAGGATCTGCGCTTCCAGCGGTTGGGGCGCGCCATGACTTTGCGTAAAAAGCTGATGCGCGTAAAGCCGGTTTTCAATTTGCGGCGTCAGCACATATAGCGTACCGGTAAGCGCGGCAATGAAAATAAAAGGCCCGACAAAAATACCGATATAAAAATGAAGACGGATAAATAAGGCGATCATCGCGACGCGCGGTGATACGGCATCTGACGGCATTATCCCGGATAACGCAGCCGCGTGGGGGGATGCCTGAGTTTTGGAATGCGGCATAAAACCTTCTGAAATCGGTTGGCAGGAAAACGACCAGAACCAACGCGATACCTGAAAAGGTATCGTTACCTGGTTTACGAGATAAATGCCCGAAGGCTTATTGACATATACTCAGCATGGGGGGGCGCGTGGCGCGGGCGAGACACATCGCGTTAGCGGGATGATGCGGGAGAAGAAGGCTATCGCCCGGGTACGGGACATATTCGGCGTTAGCGCAAGGATAATGCCGCCGACATCAGCCAACGCCGGGGTGTAAGAAAAGAGAACACAATAGCCACAGGCCGCATGATCCATCGTGGATGCGGGCAGGGGGTGGAGAGAGGGAGACGTTTGACCATGGTGCATGCCGGAGATTTGATGTCCGGCGTGATGATGATCTGCAAAAGCCGTTGCTATGCTTAAGGTCTGACTGGTATCGCGATCGCGGTGCGTCAGCATTTGTGAAATCACTGGCGCAATGGAAATGGTCAGCGTGGCGAAGATAGCGAGCCAGGCCGGAAAACGTCGCCGCAACAGGGACAAAAGCATAGCGAGATGATGTAAGCCGTATCGAATTCAGTGGCGGATACTGTACCTTAATCCGCGCGGTTTTGGTTACACAAATGTTTGTTTGCCGCTTATTCCCTGTGAATAAATAGCGGCGCGTGTTATTACATGAATATGGTCTGTCCCGTTTCATCCGTTCATGTGGCGTGAATGGATCAATTACCCGGCGCGACAAACGGAATATTCCTGCAGCCGGATAGTACGGATATCCGATATTTTATGGATAGGCATGCTTAAAAATTATTAGGACTTTTCTTAAGCAGGGCATCGGGGAGTCAGTTTTCAATTTTTTCAAGCAATAAAGTTTTACTGATGCTGTCCGGATTGAGGGATGGGTTGCTCTTTGCGAAGACGCGGGACCGGTTTATCATCGATTGGCGCTTTCGTTGCTTAAACGCTGACCTATTATGATGAACCATGCCTTTATCAAGTTGTCGGAAAGCTAACTTATCCATTAATATGGATTTAATTTGAAGCACACGTACAGGGGGAGTTGTGCTGGTTAATAAATGTGGGTTTAAAAAGCGGGCCGTCGGCCTTCGCTGGCTTTCAGCGGTCGTCGTGTTGTCGTTAAGCGCCGCGCCGGTTTGGGCATTTTCCATTGACGATGTTGCTCAACAGGCGGAGAAGTTGGCGGCGAAAGGCTTCGAGGCGCCGAAAAGCAATCTCCCGGCACCGCTCCGTGATATGAAGTTTGCCGACTATCAGCAAATTGTATTCAATCACGAAAAATCATACTGGAATACGTTGCAGACGCCGTTCAAATTGCAGTTCTATCATCAAGGGATGTATTTTGATACGCCGGTTAAAATTAATGAAGTGACTGCCACAACGGTAAAAGAGATTAAATATTCAGCAGATTACTTTAATTTTGGCCCGGTCAATCACGATCCCGAAACGGTGAAAAACCTTGGTTTCGCCGGTTTTAAAGTGCTCTATCCGATTAATAAAGCGGATAAAGACGATGAAATCGTCAGTATGCTGGGCGCCAGTTATTTCCGTGTGGTCGGTAAAGGTCAGGTTTACGGCCTGTCTGCGCGCGGGCTGGCTATTGATACCGCGCTGCCTTCCGGGGAAGAGTTTCCGCGCTTTCGCGAGTTCTGGATCGAACAGCCGAAACCGAACGATAAACACCTGGTGATCTTCGCATTGCTTGATTCGCCGCGCGCGACGGGGGCCTATCGCTTTGTGGTCTATCCGGGGGGCGACAGCGTTATTGCCGTTCAGGCTAAAGTCTTCCTGCGGGACAAAGTCGGTAAGCTGGGCGTGGCGCCGCTTACCAGCATGTATTTGTTCGGACCGAATCAGCCTGCGTCAACGCTGAACTACCGCCCGGCGCTGCATGATTCAAACGGCTTGTCGATTCACGCCGGCAACGGCGAGTGGATTTGGCGACCGTTAAATAATCCCCGGCATCTGGCGGTGAGTACCTATGCGGTAGAAAATCCGCAAGGATTTGGTTTGCTGCAGCGCGGCCGCGCTTTCTCCGCTTATGAAGATCTTGACGATCGCTACGATCTGCGTCCCAGCGGCTGGATTGAACCGAAAGGCGAGTGGGGTAAAGGTAAAGTCGAGCTGGTTGAAATTCCGACGGCGGATGAAACCAACGATAATATCGTCGCTTTCTGGACCCCGGACGTGTTGCCTGAAACCGGTAAGCCTTTGGAACTGAGCTATCTCCTGCGTTTCACCCGCGATGAAGAGAAACTGCATTCGCCGGATGTCGCCTATGTTCAGCAGACCCGTCGTTCCACCGGGGATGTAAAACAGTCGAACCTGATTCGTCAGCCCGATGGCACTACCGCTTTTATCGTCGACTTTGTCGGACCGACGCTAAAAGCGCTGAATGAGGAAACCTCCGTTACCTCTCAGGTCAGTATCGGCGAAAACGGCGAGATTGTTGAAAGCAGCGTTCGTTATAACCCGGTGACTCAGGGCTGGCGCTTGACGCTGCGTTTGCGTGTGAAAGACAATAAACAGCCAACAGAAATGCGGGCTGCGCTGATTAATGGTGAAACACCATTGACTGAAACCTGGAGTTATCAGCTACCTGCCAATGAATAAGTCAACTTCCCCCCTCGATTACATCGGGAAATTGCCCTTGCCTGCCGAGCAGGCGAGGGTTCTGCGCGAAAAGCTGTCACCGGCAGAGATTATCGATCAGTCGGCATTGCATCAGGCATTGGCCGGCGACGGCCAGGTCAAGACTCAGACGGAAGAAGATGCCGCGCTGAGTTCGGTTCAGACGCGTCTGGAAATGGCCTGGCCCGACGGCTTGAATAACGGCGGTCAACTGGGCAAGGATACGCAAGGGCGGATCGCATTGAAGGCGATGCCGACGATCGCGCGTTCCTCCATGTTTCCCGATGTCTGGCGTACTAATCCGCTGGTTCGCTGGTGGGAAAGTTTACTGGGCCGGACGGTGCCGCCTCGCCATCACACCACCCCTGAAGAAACCATCGCTGAAAACCGATGGCGCATAGTGGGGACGGTGCGGCGTTATATCCTGCTGATTCTGACGCTTTTTCAGACGGCGATTGCCACCTGGTATATGAAAACCATCCTACCTTATCAAGGCTGGGCGCTGATCGACCCATTTGAAATGGCCGGTCAGCCGTTGATGCAATCCTTCCTGCAACTGCTGCCGTATGTATTGCAGAGCGGCATTCTTGTGCTGTTCGCGGTACTGTTCTGCTGGGTTTCCGCCGGTTTCTGGACTGCCCTGATGGGGTTTCTGCAACTGCTGATCGGACGGGATAAGTACAGCATCTCTTCCACCACGGTTGGCGATGAGCCGCTCAATCCGGAACACCGTACCGCGCTTATCATGCCTATCTGCAACGAGGATGTCGCGCGCGTTTTTGCCGGCCTGCGCGCCACCTATGAATCCGTGGCCGCCACCGGGATGCTCGATCACTTCGATATTTATGTGTTGAGCGATAGTAACGATGCGGATACCTGCATCGCCGAGCAGAAAGCCTGGATGGAGCTTTGCCGGGATGTGGACGGGGCGGGACGAATCTTTTACCGCCGCCGCCGCCGCCGGGTAAAACGCAAGAGCGGCAACATTGATGATTTCTGCCGTCGCTGGGGCAGTCAGTACAGCTATATGGTTATTCTGGATGCGGACAGCGTGATGAGCGGCGAATGTCTGACCTCTCTCGTCCGACTGATGGAAGCGAACCCGAACGCGGGGATTATCCAGTCCTCGCCGAAAGCGTCGGGCATGGATACGCTGTATGCGCGTTGCCAACAGTTCGCCACCCGCGTCTACGGTCCGTTATTTACCGCCGGGCTGCATTTTTGGCAACTGGGCGAATCCCATTATTGGGGCCACAACGCCATTATCCGGGTGAAACCCTTTATCGAGCACTGCGCGCTGGCGCCGTTGCCGGGCGAGGGGTCGTTCGCCGGAGCCATTCTTTCCCATGATTTTGTCGAAGCGGCATTGATGCGCCGCGCCGGATGGGGGGTGTGGATCGCCTATGATCTGCCGGGCAGCTATGAGGAGTTGCCGCCTAACCTGCTGGATGAGCTGAAACGCGATCGCCGCTGGTGTCACGGCAACTTGATGAACTTCCGGCTGTTTCTGGTTAAAGGCATGCACCCGGTTCACCGGGCGGTATTTCTGACCGGGGTGATGTCTTACCTGTCGGCGCCGCTATGGTTTATGTTCCTGATGCTGTCGACGGCTTTGCAGGTGGTGCATACCCTGATGGAGCCGCAGTACTTTCTGCAACCCAGACAGTTATTTCCCGTATGGCCGCAGTGGCGTCCGGAGCTGGCTATCGCGCTATTCTCCACCACGCTGGTGCTGCTGTTTTTACCGAAATTATTAAGCGTGATCCTGATTTGCGCCAAAGGCGCGAAGGCCTATGGCGGCGCTTGCCGGCTGTTTATTTCCCTGCTGATAGAGATGCTGTTCTCCGTACTGCTGGCGCCGGTCAGAATGCTGTTTCATACCGTCTTTGTGGTTAGCGCTTTCCTTGGGTGGTCGGTACAGTGGAAATCGCCGCAGCGTGACGACGACGCTACCCCCTGGAAGGAAGCCTTTATTCGCCACGGTTCCCAATTAACCCTGGGACTGGTTTGGGCGATAGGGATGGCGTGGTTGGATCTGCGTTTCCTGTGGTGGCTTTCGCCGATCGTGTTCTCATTGATTCTTTCACCGTTTGTTTCGGTTTATTCCAGCCGCGCCACGCTGGGGCTGGCTTGTAAACGCGCCAAACTGTTGCTGATCCCTGAGGAATATGAGCCGCCGCGCGAACTTGTGGCCACCGATGAGTATTGTCGGTTGAATCGTCAGCGCAAGCTGGAGCATGGTTTTATTCAGGCGGTTTTTGATCCGTCAATCAATGCGCTGGCCAGCGCGATGGCCACTGCCCGCCATCGTTTCAGCCAGGCGATTGAAGCGGTACGCGAACAGAATGTCAACGATGCGCTGGGTCGCACGCCGCAGGATGTCGGCAATAACCAGCGCTTGGCGCTGTTAAGCGATCCGGTAACGATATCCCGTCTCCATTACCGTGTATGGCAGCAGCCGGAACGGTATGCCGCGTGGTCCGACTATTACCGCGAATTGCCGCCGCCGGTAATCAAGGGGTAATCGCCTTAAAACGCATAAAAAGCAACGGTGGCGCCGTTGCTTTTTTTTGCGTGTAATTTAATCGTCGATAAATTGTCAGGAACCAATGGGATACTAACAACGTCCAGCCTGCCGGGTTAATCTCCCGGCAGCTCAATTCTTGAGGAGCGGCGCTGTAGGCTTCTCCAGGAGTAAATCACGTTGAGCATCACCACCAACGCGGTAACGATAAATACCGCCCGGAAACCGTAGGTCGCGGAGATGGATGCGCCTATCACCGGGCCCGCCACATTTCCCACATCGCGAAACGACTGGTTATAACTGAATATCCGTCCGGCGACATGATTGGAGGAATGATAAATCAGCAATGTCTGCACCGCCGGCAGTAACGCCCCGTCCGCCGCGCCCAGCAGGAAACGAAGCACGCCCAGTTGCCAGGGGGACTGAACAAAGGCCATTGGAATCAATAATAAAACCGACACCACCAGCATGGCGATCAGAATGCGCTCCGGGCCGATTTTGTCGCCTAACTTGCCCAATCTCGGCGCGCTGATAAGCGCGGATACGCCGGGAATGGCGGCGATCATTCCGCTGATAAAGGCCAAGTTTTGCGTATGCCCGGCCAAATCGCGCACGAATAGCGTGAGTATCGGCGATACCGATCCCGTGGCGACCTGGATAATCAACGTAGTAATAAACAGACTTAATACCAGCCTGGGGTTTTTCAGCGAGGTCATCACCTGACGGCCGCTAAGCATATCTTTTTTACGGATGGTGGTAAAACGTTCCCGAATGTAGATCAGGGTGATCAGAAAGCAGATAAACAGCACCGCGGCGGTGATGAAAAACACCGGGCGTAAGCCATAGGTATCCGCCAGATAGCCGCCGATCAGAGGGCCGATAAGCGCACCGCTTACGGCGCCGGTTGACAGCGTTCCCAGCGCCCATCCGCTTTTATTGCGCGGAACCTGAGTGGCGATTAATGCATTGGCGTTAGGAACAAAACCGCCCAGAATACCTAGGGCGGCCCGCAGGAACAGGAATTGCCATATATTTTGCGCCAGACCCATAAGTATCATAACGATGCACATACCCAGCGCGGAGCGTAGCAGCATCAGCTTACGCCCCTTGCGGTCGGCGAGTCGTCCCCAAAAAGGAGAGGCGATGGCGGAGAAGAGAAAGGTAATGCTGAAAACCACGCCGGACCACATATTCAGCGCTTCGTGGCCGGTGACGCCAAGCTGTTCAACGTAGAGCGGAAGAAAAGGCATGACCAGACTGAATGCGGCTCCAGTGAAAAAACAGCCTAACCAGGCAACATAAAGATTACGCTTCCAATCAATAGGCTCCGTTTCTGCTGTCATAAGTTTCCGTTAACGTATTGCTGTTTTTATGGGAGAGGGCTGGCAAAAAAAGGTAAAAATCAGTTATTGCATAACAGGCTATCTATTAAGTATGAGCCGCTTAAAGGATATCGGCAAGATAATCATTATAAGCTGCTAAGAATACGACTGTTTTTCAAGAGGGCGAACGTCAGACGGGGAAGATCATCCACGCCGGCCGCCGCGGATGGTCTCTTTATCAGGGTTAATAGAGCGATGCTTCGCCGTCCGGGCGGGTTTTAAAACGGCGATGCAACCACATATACTGGTCGGGCGCCAACAGGATATTTCGCTCTACGAGCTTATTCATCCAGGTCGCGGCGGCGGCTTCGCTGGCGAGAGGTATGTCCGATTCAACCGGCTGAATCAGCAGCTCATAGCCTCTGCCTTGCGGCAGGCGGCGCGGCACAAAAGGCACAATGGCCGGTCTGGCCGCTTTGGCCAGCATATAGCTTCCCACCGTGGTGGCGGCTTTATCAACGGCAAACAGCGGTACGAATACGCTGCTGCGCGGACCATAATCATGATCGGGCGCATACCAGATAATTTCACCCTGTTTAAGCGCCCGGATCATGCCTTTCACGTCCTTCCGGTCGAGCATCGATTTGTTGGAGCGCATTCTTCCCCAGGTCTGCAACCAGTCAAGCAATTTGTTATCGTTAGGACGATAGACGCCAATGCCGGCATTATGAATACCAAAGATGCGGGCGCCCAGTTCCAGCGTCAGAAAATGCAGACCGATCAGCAATATTCCCTGCTTTTCCTCACGTAACCGCCGGATATGTTCAAGGCCTTTTACCGTAAACCAGCGCTCTATACGCCAGTCGGGCCAGAACCAGGCCATGCCGGTTTCAAGTATCCCCATCCCCACGGCTTCAAAGTTTTTTCTGACCAACTCCCTGCGTTCGGCCGGCGGCATATCCGGAAAACATAGCTCAAGATTCCGGGTGGTGATTTCAACACGGCGCGGCAGCAGGCGTATCGACAGGTGACCGAGACCGGTGCCGATACGATAAAGCAGAGGATAAGGCAGAAACACCACCAGATAAAGGATGCCGATGCCCAGCCAGGTTAACCAATAACGCGGGTGCAATAATGAACGATTAAAAACAGGGAGTTGTGTCATGGTCTCAGTATCAAATTCTGGTGCGTACAGGCACTCATACTTGCAAAAGAATAAATGGAATTTCCACTCGACAGGATAGAGTATTGCGGCACTTTCATGGGAAAACAAATTTCTGAGGCGCTCTAGCCTGATTTTCATAAAAAATAAGTGAATATATAATGATATCATCAACAACCGGCGGTTGGTAAGCGTTGACGGCATCAAGACGGATAGGCCCGGTCACCCGCTGATTCCGGACCCCGTATCTATTCGGACTCGGTATTTTAACTTCACCGTTTAAATACGCCCTGGGCGTAACGCGGTTCACTGCGCCAGTACTGGGGCGGCGCCTTTACCTGCTCCCCCAGTCTGGCCGCCGCATGCCACGGCCAGCGAGGATTAAAGAGAATGGCGCGGGCCAGGGCGACGGCGTCGGCTTCGCCGGTAGCCACAATCGCTTCAGCCTGTTCGGGTTCGGTAATCAACCCGACGGCAATGGTGGCAATGCCGACTTCCTGTTTGATGCGCTGGGCATAGGGTACCTGATAGTTTGGTCCCGGCTGGATTTGCTGCTCTGCGGACAGGCCGCCGCTGGAGACATGAATAAAGTCGCAGCCTGATGCATGTAAAGCCTCGGCGAGTTGAACGGATTGTTCCATATCCCAGCCGCAGGCTACGCCATCCGTGGCCGAGATGCGCACGCCGACCGCTTTATGCGCCGGAAATACCCGCCGAACCGCGTTATAAACGGCTAAAACCAGGCGCATGCGGTTCTGCAATGAACCGCCGTATTCATCCGTGCGGTAATTTGCCAGGGGGGACAGAAACTGGTGCAGTAAATAGCCATGCGCGGCATGAAGCTCTATCAAATCAAAGCCAAGGCGGTCCGCCCGCTTGGCTGAGTCGACGAAGGATGCGATCAGCTGGTTGATTTGCCGGGTGGTCATTGCCAGCGGGGCCGGGTCTTTTTCATTGTAGGGAATATCCGATGGCGCGACCGTCTGCCATCCTCCCCGTTCGGGGCTCAGCAGGGCGCGCCCGCTCCACGGCACGTCGCTTGACGCTTTGCGACCGGCATGGGCCAGTTGGATCCCCAGGGGAATAGCCGAGTATTTTTTTATCGCCTGAATAACGGAGCCAAGGGCCTCTTCGGTGTCCTGATCCCATAAGCCCAGGTCGTGGGATGAAATCCGGCCTTCCGGCGCCACGGCGGTGGCTTCCAGAATTAACAGCCCGGCGCCGGAATGGGAGAGATTGCCCAAATGCATGGTATGCCAGTCGGTCGCTTTGCCATCCTCCGCCGAGTATTGGCACATGGGGGCAATGATGATGCGGTTAGGGAGTGTGAGTTTACCGAGCGACAAGGGAGAGAATAGCTGACTCATACGACGACCTTGGTTGGTGATTTTCCGATGAAATCCGGAAAGCGACGATCCGGATTAATATAGAGCAATAATCTTCTAACTATAAGCGCACTATTTCATATCCCACTATCAATTTCACCTCCTGACAGCGATTGCGCTATCAGGTATGATGCCGGGCTGTTGCGCCGGTCAGGATAAATCCGGCGCTGAGCGGTAACGATTAACCTCAATGAAGACAGGAAAGTACACCATGCCAGTGTTACATAACCGGGTTTCCAATGAGGAGCTGAAAGCGCGCATGCTGGCTGAAACCGAGCCGCGTACTACAGTCTCTTTCTATAAATATTTCACGCTTGACGATCCCAAAGCGTTTCGCGATCGCCTGTATACCCGGTTTGCGCCACTCAAGGTATTTGGTCGCATCTATATCGCGGCGGAAGGTATCAATGCGCAGATCAGCGTGCCGAATAACCAGTTCGCCGCCTTTAAAAGCGTTTTGTTCTCCGCCCATCCCGCGCTTGACCAGATTCGGCTGAATATTGCGTTGGACGATGATGGAAAATCATTCTGGGTTCTGCGCATGAAAGTTCGTGACCGCATTGTGGCCGACGGCATCGATGACCCAACCTTTAATCCGGCGCAAGTCGGGCAGTATCTGCAAGCCGAACAGGTGAACGCCATGGCGGACGACCCCGATACGTTATTTGTCGATATGCGTAATCATTATGAATACGAGGTCGGACACTTTGAAAATGCGCTGGAAATCCCCTCGGATACCTTCCGCGAGCAGCTCCCGATGGCGGTGGAGATGCTCAATCATCAGCGGGATAAAAATATCGTCATGTACTGTACCGGGGGGATCCGCTGCGAGAAAGCGAGCGCTTATATGCTCCATCACGGTTTTAAACATGTTTACCATGTTGAAGGCGGTATTATCGAGTATGCCCGTCAGGCTAAAGCGCAGGGGCTGCCGCTGAAGTTTATCGGCAAAAACTTTGTCTTTGATGAACGGATGGGCGAACGAATTTCCGATGAGGTGATCGCCCATTGTCATCAGTGCGGCGCCGCTTGCGACAGCCATACCAACTGCCGTAATGAAGGCTGCCATCTGTTGTTTATCCAGTGCCCGACGTGTGCGGAAAAATATGCCGGCTGCTGTAGCGCGGCCTGTCAGCAAGAGCGGCAACTACCGCTGGAAGAGCAACGCGCCCGCCGCAGCGGCCGTGAAAACGGCATGAAGATTTTTAATAAATCGAAAGGATTGTTGCAATCCACATTAGGTATTCCTTCACCGCCCGCCGAGGGTGAGGAAAAGTAATGATAGTAAAAAGCCCTTTCATCTGTTGAAAGGGCTTTAATCGGACGTGGCGATGTTCGCTTATTTCTGACGTACGCCTTCGACGGAAATTATCAATTCAACCTCTTGAGACGCGGGCCCCAGGTCGTTGGTGATATTAAAGTCTTTCAGCTTGATGGTCCCTTCCGCTTCAAAACCGGCGCGATAGTTGCCCCAGGGATCGTTGCCCTGACCGATCAGTTTAGCGTCCAGCTTAACCGGTTTGGTTACGCCGTTTAAGGTCAGGTTTCCGGTGATATCGTACTCATCACCGTCTTTTTTCACCTCAGTAGAGGTGAAGGTGGCTTGCGGGAACTTGGACACATTCAGGAAGTCGGCGCTGCGGATATGCTTGTCGCGTTCGGCGTGGTTGGTATCGACGCTGTTGGTGTTGATGGTAACATTCACCTTATCAGCCGCGGGGTTCTTTTCATCGAAAGTAAAAGTCCCGTCAAAATCGTTAAAGCCGCCATAAATCCAGCTATAGCCCAAATGGTTGATGCGGAATTGAATAAACGCGTGCTGACCTTCCTTATCGAACTTGTAATCGGCGGCCAGGGCCGATCCGGCGGAGGCCAGCAGGGAAAAGGCCGTCAGGCCCAGTAATGTTTTTTTCAGCATTGGTATTTCTCCATAAATCCAGAAAGTTAAGGGATGTTGCGACCCAACATCCGTTTCAACGTCGAATCACCATCTATAAAGTGGTGCTTTAATGCGGCTAAACCGTGCAGTACTGACAGAACTACCACTACCCAGGCAAGATAAAGATGCACGGTGCCGGCAATATCGGCCTGGTCCGTCAGGCCGCTTACTGTAGCCGGAATAGAAAACCAGCCAAAAACTGAAATCGATTGTCCCTCTGCCGTGGATATCAGATAACCGCTGATAAGTATCGCAAACAGCACGACATAGAGGGTAATGTGCGCCAGCGCTGCGCCGATGCGGGTAAAGGTTGAATAACTGCTTAACGGCCGCGGCGGGGGAGAAATGAAACGCCAGACAACCCGGAAGATTATAACGGCAAAGAGCAATATCCCGATGCTTTTATGGATTTCGGGCGCGCGGTGATACCACACATCATAATATCCCAACGTTACCATCCATAGCCCTAGCGCAAACATGCCGTAAATGGTCAGCGCGGATGCCCAATGGAGAAGAATGCTGATATGACCGTAACGCGATGAGGTATTACGCCAAAGCATGTTGATGACTCCTTATCAGGTAACGTGAGTACTCGGCAAAATTAAACAGGTAGAGACACAAAATCAATATAAAAGTGCCAATCATAACAATAGCGTAACTTTGAACAGTTTTTTTGAATTTAAATTCATATCTTATTCAATCTGATTATTGTAATTAAGAAAGAAAATAAAAACAGGATGGCCTGATTTTTCAATAGCGATAGCGTGCGAGATTGCGGCGGACAGAAATATCAATGTTCACCATGTATTTTATTTGCTGAATAATTATGTAACGGGTAACTATCGGCGGCGGGCGTGAGTTCTTGGTTTAAATGGCTGGTCTGGGACAAAAAAAGGACAAATTGGCGGTTGGCGCTTAAAATAACAACACCGTCGGAAAGACGGTGTTGTTATGGGCGGTTGTGAAGCAAAAAATCGGTAAATCTGGTATGAAATAATAATATTAACAGCAATATCAATAGTTAATGCTTGCGATAATCAAGCGCCTGACTGTCTGTTGATTCAATCTTGGCGATGCCGGCTTCAAGTATGTATATAAGCTGTCTGGCTACATCCGTCGTTAACCATAACGTCCGGTCAACTTGCGCTTCATCTGGAGCCTGATCCGAGGTGGACAAATAGTGTAAACGGATCATCATGGCGTCATAACTGTCAACGGTACTGATGTCCCAACCTACAAGAGGATGTGTCTGAATAACTTCATTTTTTCTATCCATAAATACCCCTTATTGACTAGTTACCAACATGAGTGACTAACGAGGTTTAAGGCGGCTCCTTATTTAGAAGAGCTTTATCAGTATATCGCCGCTTATTTAATTTATGGGAAATATTTTCAAAAAAACTGCAAAAAAAAACATTGTGCGATAATTAAACAGTCCGGAACGAGCATTCATTTGTCCCAGACTGGGGTGATAAATAGGGGAAGATAACAGCGCTATTCGCTATTTAAACCGGCATTTTTCTCCAGCGTGGCGGCGAAGCGGGCAAGATGTTTTTTCATCAAGGGATCCCGATTCTCATTTTGTGATTCCAGCTTCAGATTGTGGATCAGCAACTGGTTTGCTTTTTCATCAAGACAGAAGACCAGAGATGAAAATGCAAGCTCCAATGCGTCAATTTTTCGCTGTTGTGCGCCGATCAACTCCAGCAGCTCACCGAATGTCATTGCTTCTTCTGGTTTTTCTACTGCCATAATAGCTATCCTCAGTCGTGACTAACACGGTGGTGAAATGCCCGATACCAATGGTTATTACCGTGTATAACCAAATCTTTCAACAGACTACACAACATGCCAGAACGCGACGCATAAAGCGAGAGCCGACCTTGCGGAAATATTTATGCTTCAGGTATAAACCAGTCGTCCGCGCTTTCCCAGGTTTCTTGCAAAATTTCAGATATACGCTCTTTGTCATCTTTACCGGCGCCCAGCACGGTAAGGCTATTGCCCGCCGCGTAACGAACCTGAACCGGGATATCGGGGTACTGCCGATGAATACGCCGCCCCAGTTCAGTGGTCAGCGCCTCAATGGCGCCTGCCGGCAAAGGGGATGACTTTGCTATGGTAATTTCTACACGCATCATTGCCTCCGATATTTAACTGTTTATTTATACAGTTATTAGAAAGAAAGAACAAGCGGTGAAGAAAAATTCATAGCTGATCGAATCAGGTTATACCCTAAGCGCTGCGAACGGACCAGCCAAGGCGTTGTCCGGCGAGAAAGGGAATCAATGATTCATTTCCCAGTGAAATTTCTTCCGGGAAGGTCACCGGACTGCGGTAGAGTTCAAGCCACTCCTCATTCACCGGCAAACCATAAAAATTCGGGCCGTTCAATGAACAAAATGCCGCCAGTTTGTCCAACGCATTTATTTCATCAAAAACGGTCGCGTAGGCGCTTAATGCCGCCTGGGCATTAAACACTCCGGCACAGCCGCAGGCGGATTCTTTACGGTGTCTGGCATGGGGGGCGGAGTCGGTGCCGAGAAAAAGCCGGTTACAGCCGCTGGCGACGGCATCACGCAGCGCCTGCTGGTGAGTATTTCTTTTGAGAATGGGCAGGCAGAACAGATGTGGGCGAATCCCGCCGACCAGCATATGGTTGCGGTTGAACATTAAATGCTGGGGGGTAATGGTGGCGGCAAGATACCGATTGCCGGAGACGACATACTGAGCGGCTTCTTTGGTGGTAATGTGCTCGAAGACCACTTTCAACTCGGGAAACCGCCGGCGCAGCGGTTCCATCACTGACTCGATAAATCGGGCTTCCCGATCAAAAATATCTACCGCGGGATCGGTCACTTCGCCATGAATCAACAGCGGCATGCCAATTTTTTGCATCTTTTCCAGTATCGGGTGGATAGTGGCGATGTCGGTTACGCCGTGGCTGGAGTTGGTGGTGGCATTGGCGGGATATAATTTTGCCGCGGTGAAAACGCCTTGCTCAAAGCCGCTGGCAATCTCTGCGGCGTCCAGCGAGTCGGTCAGGTAGCAGGTCATCAACGGCTGAAAATTATCCCCCTCGGGGATTGCCGCAAGAATACGCCGCCGATAGGCGATGGCGCTTGCCACGCTGGTGATTGGCGGCGTCAGATTGGGCATCACGATAGCGCGGCCGAAAAAACGACTGGTGTACGGAAGAACGGTTTCCAGCATCCTATCGTCACGTAAATGAAGGTGCCAGTCGTCAGGGCGGGGGATTTTCAAAGTATCGTGCAGTGCGGTCATGAAATGTGGCTCCGGCGGTCAGTGGGTTTAGGGACTGATACGGCGGGGAACAAGAATAAGGGCAAAGCTTCCTGAATGCATCCGTTTGTTGATGAATGCTTGAAATTAACTACGGATAGGCATTTCATACCTTATCTTTTGTAAATCAAATAAGGACTACCATGGAAATCCGCATCGTTGCCAGTTTACAGGCTAAAGCCGAGTTTATTGAAGAGGTTGGCGCCGCAGTGAAGCAAGTTGTGGCGCCCAGCCGTCGGGAGTCGGGTAACTTGCAATACGATCTGCATGCAGAGATCGGCAAGCCGGGGGCCTTTGTCTTTTTTGAGCGCTGGAAAAGTCAGGCGCAGCTGACCGAGCATGAACAGAGCGAGCACTTTCAGCGTCTGGTGTCCCGGCTTGCAGGGAAAACCAGCGCGATGGAGATAAAGCTGCTGCAATATCTGGACTGATAAAAAGGGAGATACGTTCAGCAAGCGCCATAATAAAACACCCGCCGAGTGGCGGGTGTTTTGCGTTGGCGACGCGGCGGATTATTCGCTTATTGCGGGCGGTTTGGTCGCCGGCGCCGTAGCCTGATTAACGGCCGCGTGGCCGCCGGCGGCGCCTTTGCCGGCAAACTGATACACTGGACGCTGCCAGTCGCTTTGACGCGCCGGTTCCGTCTGGTTGTCCGGGGCCGGGGCTTTCGTCATCGGCGCCGTCGCGTGAAGCTTATAGCGAGGCGCAGCGGAAGCGCCGGCGTCGGCCTGAGTTGGCTGAGCGGCCGCCTCGGCAGACGACTCGACCGCGGGGCTTGCCGCCGCCGTATCGCGCGTCGGGGAACTTGCCTCAGCTTCAGCCGCCGGCGTTTTTTCCTCCTCGACTGCCTGCGACAGAGAAATCACTGTATCCGCCGGCGTCTCCGAGGCTATTTCGACAGCCGCATCCGCCGTGCTAGCGTTAATCGGCGCCTCTGCAGCAGAAATTTCCTCGGTTGCGTCGGTTGCCGCAACGGTGGCGTCATTCTCAGCCGCCGTCTCACTAACCGTGGTTTCAACAACCGGCGTGTCCGTTGTTCGCTCCGCGGCTGATGATTCTTCCTCGGCCTGAGGCGCGGACTCTTGCGCTGCCGGCGGCACGATTTCTTCCGCCTGATCCTCTTTAGCCGCCGCGGTAATCGTCTCATCATACGCTGCGCTCGCCGGCCCCGCTTCAACCGTCGGCGTTTGCTGTGTTACGGTCTCAATAACCGGGACGGCGGCATCCACGACGGCCGGCAGCAGAGGCGTGGCGGCAGAAACGATATTCTCATCCGCTACTTGCTCCTCGGCCTGCTCCAACTGCGGGGATTGCGCGACAGGATAGCTAATCCATACTTTGCCCGACGCGATTTCCGGCGAAGCGGAGGCGTATTCCAATGATATCGGCGACTGCAATGGATAGCGTTCATCACGGTAACGACGACGACGCTGACCGCTTACGCGCAGATGACGCGGCGAACGGCGCGAACGGCGCGGCATTCCGCCATTTTCGGCGTTGTCGCCGCGGTTGGCGTCAAAGGCCGAGGTATTTTCCGCATCGTCGTTGTCAGCGATAATCTGCTCATCGACGGGATTGGACTGCGCCGGCGCCGTTTCAAACGCCAGTGCCGGCGTCGCCTTTTCAACCGCTTCATCGCTTGCAGATTGCACACGCACTTTCTGCGTCAGTTGGCGACGCTGGCGGCGCGGCATAACCTGCGCGGGCTTATCCTGTTCGGCGATGTTCTCTTCCGGTGCGTCGATCGCTGCCTCAATAACCGCGTTTTGCGCCTTCGCTTCCTGCTGCTGGCGTTTTTCATCCGGACGACGACGCTGACGTTCCGCGCGCGGTTCACGACGCGGCTGTTCGTCGATGGCGGCTTTTTCAGTTGCCTCTACCGCCGGTGTTTCAGCGACGGCTTCGGTCTGCTGACGTTTATTGCGGCGTTGATCTTCGCGTGGTTCACGATTGTCCCGTGTCCCGCGGTCGCGGCGGTTGTTGCCTTGACGGCGCGCAGGACGACGTTCCTGACGTTGCGCATCACCGGCGTTAGCCGACTCGTTTTTCTGCTCATCCGCTTTATCTACGGTTTCCACAGCCGGTTCGGCGGCGAAAATGCCTTTCAGGGCGCCGAGGAAACGGCTGACAATGCTCGGCTGGGCAGGGGCCCCTTGAGCCACAGGAGCGGCTTTTTCCACTTCCGGCACTGTCTCTTCCGTCGGCATGTCAGGCATGGTGAAGGTGGCCAGCGCCGGCTGTTCGGGCTGTTTACGTTCGACCGTCTGTTCTTCCTGCAGTTGCTGCGCTTCGGTTTCCAGCAACTGCGGCAACAGATAGCTGAGCGAGGGTTTCTCTTCGCCCTTACGCACGCGCACCACGGAGTAGTGCGGCGTTTGCATACCGTCATGGGGAACGATGATGGCGCGAACGCCGCCCTGACGGGTTTCGATGGCGTTGACCGCATCACGCTTCTCGTTCAGCAGATAAGAGGCAATCTGCACCGGAACGATGGCGTGAACTTCTTTGGTGTTTTCCTTCAGCGCTTCTTCTTCAATCAGGCGCAGAATAGACAGAGAAAGCGATTCGTTATCGCGCACGGTGCCGGTGCCGCCGCAGCGCGGGCAGACGTGGTGGCTAGATTCGCCCAGCGACGGGCTGAGGCGCTGGCGGGACATCTCCAGCAGGCCGAAACGTGAAATCCGGCCGATTTGAATGCGGGCGCGATCCTGGCGTACGGAATCCCGCAGGCGGTTTTCCACTTCACGCTGGTGGCGCACCGGCGTCATATCGATAAAGTCGATGACGATCAAGCCGCCCAGGTCGCGCAGCCGCAGCTGGCGGGCGATTTCATCCGCCGCTTCCAGGTTGGTATTGAACGCCGTTTCTTCAATATCGCCGCCGCGCGTCGCGCGCGCCGAGTTGATATCGATCGCCGTCAGGGCTTCCGTGGTGTCGATAACGATGGAGCCGCCCGAAGGCAGGCGCACTTCGCGCTGGAAGGCGGATTCAATCTGGGACTCAATCTGATAGTGGCTGAACAGCGGGATTTCACCGCTGTAAAGTTTGATTTTACTGCTGAAATCGGGGCGGCCCAGGGCGGCGATATGCTCTTTGGCGCGTTCGAGGATCTTGGGGTTGTCGATCAGAATTTCGCCGATATCCGGGCGTAGATAGTCGCGGAAAGCGCGCACAATCACGTTGCTTTCCTGGTGAATCAGGAACGGAGCCGGACGGCCTTCCGCCGCTTTTTTGATGGCTTCCCAGTGTTTCAGACGGAAAGCCAGATCCCATTGCAGCGCCTCGGCGGATTTACCCACGCCGGCGGTACGCACAATCAACCCCATGCCGTCGGGCAACTGTAAAGAGCCTAGCGCCTCTTTCAGTTCGGTTCGATCGTCCCCCTCGATACGGCGTGAAATACCGCCGGCGCGGGGGTTGTTCGGCATCAGGACCAGATAGCTGCCGGCCAGGCTGATAAAAGTCGTCAGCGCCGCGCCTTTGTTGCCTCGCTCTTCTTTATCTACCTGAACAATGACTTCCTGGCCTTCACGCAATACATCTTTGATGTTGGGACGACCATGAGAGGAGTAGTTGCTGGGAAAATATTCGCGAGCGATCTCTTTGAGAGGGAGAAAACCGTGTCTTTCGGCGCCATAATCGACAAAAGCGGCTTCAAGGCTGGGTTCAATACGGGTGATTTTACCTTTGTAGATATTCGCTTTCTTCTGTTCATGACCGGGACTTTCGATGTCCAGATCGTACAGTCGTTGACCATCAACCAAGGCAACACGCAACTCTTCCTGTTGAGTCGCGTTAATCAACATTCTCTTCATCTTTAACTTACTCGTTATTTTTACGTACATTATTGATAGAGCTGCGGACAAAAGAACCGCATGACCGGAGTGAACCGATGGCCTCGTGGCTTATCGCAGGGACGTCAACCTCCCGGTTGTCGCCTGCATGGAGGCGCATTTTTCGGTAGCCTGTATTTCCTGATGGAAAACAGCGCGTTTACTGAGGGAACAGCTTCTGAATAATGTCGCCAGATCTGATTCCATTTGCCGGCCAAGCTGCAATCCGCAGCCCGCTAACTGCTTGATATCACATTACGTCTTACGCCATTGCTGCGTGTCTGCGTCATCAGGCAAACTTAATAATTCCGCAATTTCCCTTGTTTAACTGCAAATCAGCACGGAAAACGCGAAAAGCATTATTCCATTGCTGACACTATTATAGCAAGGTGACTTTGCCCGCCAGTATAAAAGATAGTGTGCGAACCGGCGGCGGCTGAGACTGATTTCTGCCAAACCTGTGGGTGCAACGCTATCTTCATCGGTCAGACTGACAGTTAAGCACAGAAAAAGAAGTGGCGCTATCCAAGCGCTCTATTTAGAATCGCGCATCATGAAAACAGACAATCCCACAGTACAATTCGTGACGATATCCGCCGATGAGGCCGGACAACGCATTGATAACTTTCTGCATACCCGCTTAAAAGGTGTGCCTAAAAGCATGGTTTATCGCATCCTGCGCAAAGGCGAGGTGCGGGTAAATAAGAAACGGGTCAAGCCGGAATATAAATTGCTGGGCGGGGATGAAATCCGCATTCCCCCGGTCAGACAGGCCGAACGCGACGACGCGCCCGTTTCGGCCAGCCTGGGGAAAGTCGCCGCCCTGGCCGATTGCATCCTCTATGAAGATGACCACCTGCTGGTGCTCAACAAGCCTTCCGGCACCGCGGTACACGGCGGCAGCGGGCTGAGTTTCGGCGTGATTGAGGGGCTGCGCGCCCTGCGACCGGAAGCGCGTTTTCTGGAGCTTGTTCACCGCCTCGATCGCGATACGTCCGGGGTGCTGCTGGTGGCCAAAAAGCGTTCGGCGCTGCGTTCGCTGCATGAACAATTGCGCCTTAAAGAGATGCAGAAAGACTATCTGGCGCTGGTGCGCGGAGAGTGGCAGTCCCATTGCAAGGTGGTGCAGGCGCCGTTGCTTAAGAATATTCTGCAAAGCGGCGAGCGTATCGTGCGGGTCAATAGCGAAGGTAAGCCTTCCGAGACGCGTTTTAAGGTAGAAGAACGTTTTGAGATGGCGACCTTGGTCCGCGCCAGTCCGGTAACCGGCAGAACCCATCAGATCCGGGTACATACCCTGCATGCGGGCCATCCGATCGCCTTTGACGACCGTTACGGCGATCGCGACTTTGATCGTCAACTGGCGGGAACGGGGCTGAAACGCCTGTTTTTGCACGCACTGGCGTTACGCTTCGCACATCCCAATAGCGGGGAAACGCTGCGCATCGAGGCGCCGCTGGACAATCAACTGCGTCACTGCCTGCAAATACTGCGCAAGTCAAAGGCGTAGCGGGGCGATCCTTTCCGGGATAGCGGCAGGCGCGCTATCCCGTCCGCGGGTTATATCGTCAGCGGATTAATCCCTTCAACCCGCAGCATGTGCGTCAGCGCGATTAAAGGAAGGCCGACCAGCGTATTGGGATCGCGCCCCGATAATTTATCGAACAGCGTAATACCCAGCCCCTCGCTCTTAAAACTGCCGGCGCAGTTCCAGGGCCGCTCTTTTTCCAGATAGCCCTCAATTTCCTCCGGCGTCAGAGTACGAAAATGGACCTCAAAGGGTTCGACCACCTGCTGTATCCGCTGGCTTGCGCTATTGAATAGCGCCAAACCGGTAAAAAAAGTGACGCGCCGCCCGCTGGCCTGCTGCAGTTGCCGTACGGCGTTGCCCTTGTTATGCGGTTTCCCGGTAATCACGTCATTTAAGACGCAAATCTGATCGGCGCCGATAATCAGGTGATTGGGGTAGTGCGCCGCCAGCGCGCGCGCCTTGCTTGCGGCCAGTCGGGCAACCAATGTTACGGCGTCTTCGCCGGGGTACGGGGTTTCATCCACCTCCGGGGCCGCGCAGGTAAAAGGTATATTGAGTTTTTCCAGCAGCGACTTGCGGTAGGCCGAGGTTGACGCGAGAACGATCTGATACATAATTTTTTTATAAACCGTAGCGTAATGATGAAAGGCATTTTAAACTGTGCGCCGCTCCGGAAGCGAATATTGGTGAAAGGTGGTGCTTCACCGCCTTTTTCTTTGACTCTATGTCGTTACGACGTTAATATGCGCGCCCTATGCAAAAGGTAAAATTACCCCTAACCCTTGATGCGGTTCGCACTGCTCAAAAGCGTTTAGATTATGTCGGTATCTATACGCCCGAACAGGTGATGCGTGTTGCCGAGTCAGTGGTGAGTGTGGACGGTGATGTTCAGGCGTCTTTGTCTTTCAATATCGATAATCAACGCCTGGCGGTGATTGACGGTAGCGCGGATGTGAATGTCACATTAATGTGTCAGCGCTGCGGAAAGCCATTTGAGCATCAGGTCCATGCGACGTTTTGTTTTAGCCCGGTCATCAATGATGAACAGGCCGAAGCTTTACCGGAAGCGTACGAGCCGATCGAAGTTGATGAGTTTGGCGAAATCGATCTGCTGGCAATGATTGAAGATGAAATCATCCTGACCTTGCCTATCGCTCCGGTACATGATTCTGAACACTGTGAAGTGTCCGAAGCGGACATGGTGTTCGGCGAGCTGCCTGCAGAGGCGGAAAAGCCGAATCCGTTTGCCGTATTAGCCAGTTTAAAGCGTAAGTAATTTAAGGAGTAAGGTCCATGGCCGTACAACAAAACAAACCTAGCCGTTCCAAACGTGGTATGCGTCGTGCTCACGATGCGCTGACCACTTCTTCCGTATCCGTAGATAAAGTTTCCGGCGAAACTCACCTGCGTCACCACATCACTGCGGACGGTTACTACCGCGGTCGCAAGGTCATTGCCAAGTAATTCTTGCGAATTATCAGCAAGGCAATACCTTGACACGCCTAACTCTGGCGTTAGATGCGATGGGCGGGGATTTCGGTCCCTGCGTAACAGTGCCTGCTGCATTGCAGGCACTGGCTTCTAATCCAAATCTCAAGCTGATACTCGTTGGCGATCCCGCTGCGATTACTCCATTACTTGCCAAAGTCGATTCTGATTTGCGCTCCCGGTTAGAAATTCTTCCGGCCGAATCGGTTATTGCCAGTGATGCAAGGCCATCGCAGGCCATCCGCGCCAGCCGCGGAACGTCGATGCGCGTAGCGCTTGAACTGATTAAAGACGGAAAAGCGCAGGCTTGCGTCAGCGCGGGCAATACCGGCGCGTTGATGGGGCTGGCGAAGCTGCTTATCAAACCGCTTGACGGCATTGAACGGCCGGCACTGGTGTCCGTATTACCTCATCAGCAGCACGGGAAAACCGTGGTGCTGGATTTAGGCGCCAACGTCGCATGCGACAGCACCATGCTGGTTCAATTCGCGGTTATGGGGTCGGTAATGGCGGAGGAAGTGCTCGGGCTGCAAAACCCTCGGGTGGCGTTGCTGAACATCGGCGAAGAAGAGAGCAAAGGGTTGGATAACATCCGCGATGCGGCGGCCAAATTAAGAAATACGCCGTCGATTAACTATATTGGTTATCTCGAAGGTAACGAATTGCTGACCGGGAAGACGGATGTCATGGTCTGTGACGGCTTTGTGGGCAACGTCACGTTAAAGACCATGGAGGGGGTGGTCAGAATGTTTCTGTCGCTATTGAAACCTTCCTCTTCCGGCAGTGAGCGCGGGAAAAAGCAGTCCTGGTGGCTACGATGGCTGGGACGTTTGTTACAAAAACGTCTGGCCAGACGTTTCGGTCATTTGAATCCTGACCAATATAATGGTGCTTGTCTGTTAGGATTGCGGGGAACCGTAATTAAAAGTCACGGAGCCGCAAACCAACGGGCGTTTGCGGCTGCCATCGCACAGGCGGCGCAGGCGGTACAACGGCAACTTCCCGAGCAAATTGCCGTCCGCTTGAAAGCTGTATTACCCAAGAGTGATTGAGCGTACATGTATACAAAAATAATCGGAACGGGCAGTTATCTGCCTGCGCAAATCAGGACCAACGCTGATTTAGAGAAGATGGTGGATACGTCCCACGAGTGGATCGTCACGCGAACCGGGATCCGTGAGCGGCGCATCGCCGCCCCGGATGAAAATGTGGCGACGATGGGTTACCATGCCGCGCAAAAAGCGCTGGAAATGGCGGATATTGATAAATCGCAGGTCGGTTTACTGATCGTCGCCACCACATCCGCAACGCATGCTTTCCCCAGCGCGGCCTGCGAGGTTCAACGGCTGCTCGGAATTAAAGATACCATCGCCTTTGATCTGGCCGCGGCCTGCGCGGGTTTTACCTACGCTCTCAGCGTTGCCGATCAGTACGTCAAAAATGGCGCGGTGGATTATGCTTTGGTTATCGGTTCTGATACCTTGTCCCGCACGCTGGACCCTGAAGATCGCGGTACGCTGATTCTGTTCGGCGACGGCGCGGGCGCCGTTTTATTGTCCGCGTCCGAGCAGCCCGGCATTTTATCCACCCATCTGCATGCGGATGGGCGCTACGGCGAGCTGTTGACGCTGCCGCACCCCGATCGCGAGCGTCCGGAAAATCCGGCCTATCTGACGATGGCCGGCAATGAAGTGTTTAAAGTCGCCGTGACCGAGCTGGCGCATATCGTTGAAGAAACGCTGCGCGCGTCTCAACTGGAGAAAAGCGAGTTAGACTGGTTGGTGCCTCATCAGGCTAATTTACGCATTATCAGCGCCACGGCCAAAAAATTAGGCATGGGAATGGATAAGGTTGTGGTGACGCTGGATCGTCATGGCAATACATCGGCGGCTTCCGTTCCCGCCGCGCTGGATGAAGCGGTGCGCGACGGCCGGATTAAACCGGGGCAGTTGGTTCTGCTGGAAGCATTCGGCGGCGGTTTTACCTGGGGTTCCGCGCTGGTTCGTTTTTGATTAAACAGGATTTTTAAAATGACGCAATTTGCAATGGTATTCCCGGGCCAGGGATCGCAAACCGTTGGCATGCTGGCCGAACTGGCGGCGGAATACCCGGTGGTGACCGAGACGTTTGCTCAGGCTTCCGCCGTTTTAGGTTATGATCTGTGGCAGCTTACCCAGCAGGGTCCGGTTGAAGAACTGAATAAAACCTGGCAGACCCAGCCCGCGTTGTTGACGGCATCCGTCGCCCTCTGGCGCGTCTGGCAACAGCAGAACGGGGAAACCCCCGCGCTGATGGCCGGGCATAGTCTGGGTGAGTACTCCGCTCTGGTTTGCGCCGGCGTGCTGGATTTCCAGCAGGCGGTTCGCCTGGTTGAATTGCGCGGCAAACTTATGCAGGAAGCGGTGCCGGAAGGCGCCGGGGCGATGTACGCGATCATCGGCCTGGATAATGACGCCATCGTTAAAGCCTGTGACGAATCCGCACAAGGGCAGGTGGTGTCGCCGGTAAATTTTAATTCTCCGGGACAGGTGGTGATTGCCGGGAATAAAGAAGCGGTCGAGCGCGCCGGCGCGGCCTGTAAAGCGGCGGGCGCCAAACGCGCGCTGCCATTGCCGGTAAGCGTTCCTTCGCACTGCGCGTTAATGGAGCCGGCGGCGAAAAAGCTGGCGGTGGCGCTGGAGTCGGTAGATTTCAATGAACCGGCAATTCCCGTGGTCAATAACGTCGATGCGCGGATTGAAACCTCGCCGGAAGCGATTCGCAGCGCGCTGGTGCGCCAGCTTTATCGTCCGGTGCGCTGGACCGAGTGCGTCGAATTTATTGCCTCTCAGGGCGTTGAATCGCTATTGGAAATCGGGCCGGGTAAAGTCCTTACCGGTTTGACTAAACGAATCGTTGCTACCCTGACAGCGGCCGCGGTGAACGATCCTGCTTCTCTGTCGGCGGCGCTTGAAAAATAACCATGGAGAAGACAATGGGTTTTGAAGGAAAAATTGCGCTGGTAACGGGCGCAAGCCGCGGAATAGGGCGGGCTATCGCTGAGACGTTAGTCGCTCGCGGGGCAAAAGTCATTGGCACCGCAACCAGCGATAAGGGCGCTGAGGCAATCAGCGACTGGCTGGGCGAGAACGGTAAGGGTTATCGGCTGAACGTTGTCGATGTGGCTTCGGTGGAAGAAACGTTGGCGCAGATGCGCGCCGAGTTTGGCGAAATCGATATTTTGATCAATAACGCCGGCATTACCCGCGATAATCTGCTGATGCGGATGAAAGAAGACGAATGGCAGGATATTCTGGATACCAATTTGACATCGGTGTTCCGACTGTCTAAAGCTGTAATGCGCGCTATGATGAAAAAACGTTTTGGCCGTATCATTACCATCGGCTCGGTGATTGGAACGATGGGTAATGCCGGGCAGGCGAACTACGCGGCGGCAAAGGCCGGGCTGATTGGTTTCAGCAAGTCTCTTGCGCGTGAAGTCGCCTCCCGTGGTATTACGGTTAACGTTGTCGCGCCGGGGTTTATCGAAACAGATATGACTCAGACGTTGACAGAAGAACAGCGAACAGGCATTTTGAGCCAGGTTCCCGCTAACCGGCTTGGTGCCGCTAAAGAAATCGCCAGTGCTGTTGCATTTTTAGCCTCTGATGAGGCGGGTTACATTACTGGCGAAACATTGCATGTCAATGGCGGCATGTATATGATCTAAAAAGCACGACAATTATTTGCGTTATTTGCGGCGATAACCGCAAAATAGCACAAAATCGTGGTTCGACCAGCCGGGATTTTGTTGCATCTTTTTCAACATTTTATACACTACGAAAACCATCGCGAAAGCGAGTTTTGATAGGAAATTTAAGAGTATGAGCACTATCGAAGAACGCGTTAAGAAAATCATCGTTGAACAGCTTGGTGTTAAGCAGGAAGAAGTCGTAAACAATGCTTCTTTCGTAGACGACCTCGGCGCTGATTCTCTTGACACCGTTGAGCTGGTAATGGCGCTGGAAGAAGAATTTGATACAGAAATTCCAGACGAAGAAGCTGAAAAAATCACGACTGTTCAGGCAGCCATTGATTTCATTCAGGCTAACCAGCAGTAAGCGAACATATCTAGGCGGTCATTCGACCGCCTAAGTTTTTTGTCCCGCGGCGTCATATTTTCCCTCCCTGGAGGACAAGCGTGTCTAAGCGTCGAGTAGTTGTGACCGGACTGGGCCTGTTATCTCCTGTCGGCAATACGGTTGAGTCCACCTGGAGTGCTCTTCTTGCCGGTCAGAGTGGCATCAGCCCGATCGACCATTTCGATACCAGTGCCTATGCAACCCGTTTTGCCGGGCTGGTAAAGGATTTTAACTGTGAGGAATTCATTTCGCGCAAAGAAGCGCGCAAGATGGATGCCTTTATCCAATACGGCATCGCCGCCGGCATTCAGGCCATGTGCGATTCCGGTCTTGAAGTAACGGAAGAGAACGCGCCGCGCATCGGTGCGGCGATCGGTTCCGGCATTGGCGGCCTGGGTCTTATTGAAGAGAACCACAGTTCGCTGGTGAAGGGCGGTCCGCGTAAAATCAGTCCGTTCTTCGTGCCTTCAACCATCGTCAACATGGTTGCCGGGCATCTCACCATTATGTACAGATTGCGTGGCCCAAGTATTTCCATCGCCACCGCCTGTACCTCGGGTGTGCATAACATCGGCCATGCGGCGCGTATCATTGCCTATAACGACGCCGACGTCATGGTCGCCGGCGGGGCGGAAAAAGCCAGTACGCCGCTCGGCGTGGGTGGTTTTGGCGCGGCGCGCGCGCTGTCGACCCGTAACGATAACCCGCAGGCGGCAAGCCGTCCGTGGGATAAAGACCGCGATGGTTTCGTGCTGGGCGACGGTGCGGGTATCATGGTGCTGGAGGAGTACGAACACGCCAAAAAACGCGGCGCCAGAATTTATGCGGAAATCGTCGGCTTCGGCATGAGCAGCGACGCCTATCATATGACGTCGCCGCCGGCGGATGGCGCCGGGGCGGCGTTGGCGATGAAAAATACGCTGCGCGATGCGGGCGTTTCCGCATCCCAAATCGGTTATATCAACGCGCACGGCACATCCACCGCAGCGGGCGACCTGGCCGAGACGCAGGCGGTCAAATCCGTGTTTGGCGCTGATGCCGGCCGGGTATTGGTCAGCTCGACGAAATCGATGACCGGGCATTTACTGGGGGCGGCCGGGGCGATCGAGTCGATCTTCAGCATCCTGGCGCTACGCGATCAGGCTATTCCCCCGACCATCAATCTGGATAACCCGGATGAAGGCTGCGATCTGGATTTCGTCCCCCACGAGGCGCGTCAGGTCAGCAATCTGGAGTATACGTTGTGTAACTCCTTCGGTTTCGGCGGCACCAACGGTTCGCTGTTATTCCGTAAGGTGTGATCGTCAACGTCTTGTAAAAAACCCGGTTTCCGGGTTTTTTTTTGTGTTGTGACGAACCATTCGTGGTTGCCCCCCTTACCTGCGTAAAATCGGACTGGGTGACTTGTGTGCCCCTCCCGTTTGCTGGCAAGCTGACGGCATTTAGCCGAAAGGAAGAAATAGATGCAGTGGATTAATGGTCGCATACAGGAACAGTTAGCGGTATCTGATCGCGGCACCCAGTTTGGCGACGGGTGTTTTACCACCGCCAGAGTACGCGGTGGCGAGATCGTCTGGCTTGACAGGCATCAGGCTCGCTTACGGCAGGCGGCGGAACGTTTGATGCTGCCCGCCATTGACTGGCCGTTATTGCGGCAGGAGATGAACCTGGCGGCGCAAGGTCGCAGTGAAGGCATCGTTAAAGTCATGCTTACCCGGGGATCGGGCGGACGGGGATATGGCATTCAGGGCTGCGATAGCCCGACGCGGATCGTGATGCAGGCTGACTATCCCGCTCATTATTCCCATTGGCGCGAGCAGGGTATCAGCCTGCGCCTCAGTTCGGTTACATTAGCCAGAAGTCGGTTGCTGGCGGGTATAAAGCATCTGAATCGCCTGGAACAGGTTCTGATTCGTATCGATCTAGAACAGCGCGCGGCCGATGAGGTCTTGGTGCTTGACACCGCCGGGACGCTAGTGGAATGCTGTGCGGCTAATTTGTTCTGGCGCAAGGGAAATCGCGTGTATACGCCGGATTTATCCTATGCCGGGGTGGATGGCGTAGCCAGGCAACACGTCATTTCACTGCTGGCGGATTCCGCGTTCGAGCTGCATGTCGTCACCGAGCCGGTAGACACGCTGGCGGATGCGGATGAGGTGATTATTTGCAACGCATTAATGCCGATTGTTCCCGTAAACCAGGCCGAGACCTGGCGTTATCGCTCCAGAGATCTGTATCGGTTCCTGAGCACTGACCGTTAGCCTTTGGTTGATTTATGAACAGAAAGAAGATTACCATTCTGCTGCCGGCGCTATTGCTGCTGGCCCTGTTGCTGCTGTGGCAGAAAATACAGCAATTTGCCGCTTCGCCGCTGGCCATCAAACAGGAAACCATTTTTACCCTTCCGGCCGGCACCGGCCGTGAGGGATTGGAAAAATTACTGCTGGACCAGCAGGCGATCGCCGACGGAGCCCTGTTTCCCTGGCTGCTGCGCATTGAGCCGGAGCTGGCGAACTTCAAGGCGGGAACCTACCGTTTTACGCCGGCGATGACGGTGCGCGAAATGCTGGCGCTGTTATCCAGCGGCAAAGAGGCGCAGTTCGCCATTCGCTTTGTTGAGGGTTCCCGCCTGAAGGAATGGCTCGAAACGCTGCGCCAGTCTCCCTATATTAAACATACGCTGGCGGATAAAAACGTGCGCGAGATTGCCGAACAGCTGGGGATAAGGGATAAACCCAATCCGGAAGGATGGTTCTATCCCGATACCTATATGTACACCGCCAATACTGCCGACGGCGCCTTGCTGCAACGCGCCCATCAGCGCATGAAGAAAACGGTGGACGAGGTATGGAAAGGGCGTGAGGATGGGTTACCCTATAAAACGCCCGATGAACTGTTAACCATGGCATCGGTCATCGAAAAGGAGACGGCGATCGGTGCAGAACGTCCGCAGGTGGCGTCCGTTTTCATCAACCGCCTGCGCGTCGGTATGCGTTTGCAAACCGATCCGACGGTTATTTACGGCATGGGTGACGCCTATACGGGCGTGATTACCCGCAAGGCGCTGGATACGCCGACGCCCTACAATACCTACGTGATTCCCGGTTTACCGCCGACGCCGATAGCCATGCCGGGAAAAGCGTCGCTGGATGCGGCCGCTCATCCGGCTAAAACGTCGTACCTTTACTTTGTAGCCGATGGCAAAGGCGGACACAGCTTCACTACCAACCTTGCAGACCATAATCGCGCTGTAAGGCAATACCGCTCAGCGTTAAAGGAACGGGATGGACAACAGTAAATTTATCGTCTTGGAAGGTTTGGAAGGCGCAGGGAAAACCAGCGCGCGCAACGTGGTGGTCGAGACGCTGGGCGAGTACGGCGTTGATAAGGTGATTTTTACCCGTGAACCCGGCGGTACGCCGCTGGCGGAAAAGCTGCGTGAGTTGATCAAGCAGGGGACGGCCGACGAGAAGGTAACGGATAAAGCCGAAATTCTGATGCTGTATGCCGCCCGCGTCCAACTGGTGGAAAATGTGATCAAGCCGGCGCTGGCTCAGGGGAACTGGGTGATTGGAGATCGCCACGATCTCTCCTCCCAGGCCTATCAGGGGGGAGGGCGCGGCATCGACCCGCAGCTGCTGCTATCGCTGCGCGACGCGGTGCTGGGGGATTTCCGCCCGGATCTGACGCTGTATCTCGACCTGCCGCCGGCGCTGGGGCTGCAACGCGCCCGCCAGCGCGGGGAATTGGACCGCATCGAGCAGGAGTCGTTCGCCTTTTTTGAGCGAACCCGCGCGCGCTATCGGGCGTTGGCGGCGCAGGATCGCAGCATCCTCACCATCGATGCGTCGCAGCCGCTGGCAAACGTCCGCGCCGACATTCAGGCGGTATTACGCCAGTGGCTGCAAAATCAGGGATTACACCCGCGGGATGGCGTCTGATGGACTGGTATCCTTGGCTTAATGCGTCATACCGCCAGTTGATCGGCCAATACCAGGCGGGGCGGGGACACCACGCCATATTGCTGCATGCTTTATCCGGCATGGGTGAGGACTCGCTGGTTTATGCACTGAGCCGCTGGCTGATGTGCCAGCATCCGGAAGGGATGAAAAGTTGCGGCAAGTGCCATTCCTGTCATCTGATGATCGCCGGGACGCATCCTGACTGGTATGTGCTGAGCCCGGAAAAAGGCAAACAGAGCCTGGGGATCGACCCGGTGCGGGAAGTGCTGGATAAGCTGTATCAGCACGCCCGACAGGGCGGCGCGAAAGTGATATGGCTGCCGTCGGCGGAGCAGCTTACCGAAGCGGCGGCCAATGCGCTGCTTAAAACGCTGGAAGAACCGCCGCAGGGAACCTATTTTTTGTTTGGCTGCCGTGAACCCGCCCGTCTGTTGGCGACGCTGCGCAGCCGTTGCCTGTATCATTATCTGGGCGTTCCGGATGAAACGCACGGCATCCTGTGGCTGAATTCGCGCCATCGGCATGATAAGCAGGCGTTGCGCACCGCGTTAAGATTGCAGGCCGGCGCCCCGCTGGCGGCGGAGAAACTGTTGCAAGCGGAACGATGGCAGCAGCGCACGGCGTTATGCCAGGCCTTCTCCGCCGTGCTCTCCTCGCACGATCTTCTGTCGCTGACGCCGCAGCTTAATCATGATGATGCCGCCGAGCGTATTCACTGGCTGGCATCGCTGCTGCTGGATGCGGTGAAGTGGCAGCAGGGCGCGGGAGATCATCTGGTGAATCTGGATCAGCCGGCGTTGATTGAACGTCTGGCCAATGAATCCGCCAATCCCCAGCTACAGTACGAACTGCATCAATGGTTGGCCTGTCGGCAAAAGTTACTGACGATAGCCGCGGTGAACCGTGAGCTATTATTAACCGAGCGGTTGCTTGACGGCGAACAGAGCCTGTCCACGGCTGTCCAGCGGCGCTTTCATCCCTTTTCCGCATAATCGATTTCGAGTAAATAGCATCATGTTGTTAGTTGATTCCCATTGCCATCTTGACGGGCTGGATTATCAGTCATTGCATAAAGACGTCGCCGACGTACTGGATAAAGCCAAACGGCGCGACGTTGGTTTCATCCTGGCGGTTGCCACCACGCTTCCCGGATTCCGCGCCATGACGCAGCTGATCGGCGAGCGGGATAACGTCGCCTTCTCCTGCGGCGTTCATCCGTTAAATCAGGATGCGCCCTACGATTACGCCGAGCTGCGCCGGCTTGCCGCGTCCGATAGCGTCGTGGCGCTGGGGGAGACGGGGCTGGATTACCACTATCAGGAAGAGACGAAAGCGCAGCAGCAGGCATCGTTTCGCGAGCACATTCGTATCGGCAACCAGTTTAACAAGCCGGTTATCGTCCACACCCGTGCGGCGCGGGAAGATACGCTGGCGATTCTGCAAGAAGAACAGGCGGAGAAGTGCGGCGGCGTGCTGCACTGTTTTACCGAAGATTTAGCCACGGCGAAGATCCTGCTGGATATGGGCTTCTATATTTCGTTTTCCGGCATTGTGACATTCCGTACCGCGGAAGCGCTGCGCGAGGTGGCGCGTTATGTGCCGTTGGATCGGATGCTGATTGAAACGGATTCCCCCTGGCTGGCGCCGGTCCCTTTTCGAGGGCAGGAGAACCAGCCCGCCTATGTCCGGGATGTGGCGGAGTATTTGTCCGTGCTTAAAGGCGTAACGCTGGAGAGTCTGGCGGCGGCCACCACCGAGAATTTTTCCCGTCTGTTCCATATCGATTCGGCACGGTTGACCACAGGGTAATAGTGGTTGAGAATAGCCGAGTTTTTTTGGGCTGTGTAATTAATAGCGATAGATGCGCACTCTGGATAAGGCTTCTTTCTCCGGGGATGGGCGTTTTTTAGTCATATATCATTAAGAAGCTAAAATTATGCGCTTTTTAGACTTGCCGGCTTGTTGAAACGTGATAGCAGTCAAACACTGCCGGCGCTATTTATTTTACTCTGCGTAAAAATTAAAGGGGGCTAAGACACCCCGAATAGGTAAAGGGTATTTCCCCACCTTTACGCATATGAAGCATCAAGCAGTAAAAGTACTATTACTCAGGAGCACACTCAATTATGTTCAAGAATGCATTCGCAAACCTGCAAAAAGTAGGTAAGTCGCTAATGCTGCCGGTATCCGTATTGCCTATCGCAGGTATTCTGCTGGGCGTCGGGGCGGCAAATTTCAGCTGGCTACCTGCCGTTGTTTCCCACGTTATGGCGGAGGCCGGCGGGTCGGTTTTCGCCAATATGCCGCTGATTTTCGCTATTGGCGTGGCGTTGGGTTTCACCAATAACGACGGCGTATCGGCGCTGGCCGCGGTGGTGGCCTATGGCATCATGGTGAAAACCATGGCGGTGGTCGCCCCGCTGGTTCTGCATCTGTCGGCGGCGGAGATTGAATCCCAGCATCTGGCGGACACCGGGGTGTTAGGCGGTATTATCGCCGGCTCCATCGCGGCTTATATGTTTAACCGCTTTTATCGTATTCAACTGCCGGAATACCTCGGCTTCTTCGCCGGCAAACGTTTTGTGCCGATCATTTCCGGTCTGGCGGCGATCGCCCTGGGGATTGTGCTGTCATTTATCTGGCCGCCGGTGGGACGCGCCATTCAGACGTTCTCCCAATGGGGCGCCTATCAGAACCCTGTGCTGGCGTTCGGCCTGTACGGACTTGTTGAACGCTCGCTGGTGCCTTTCGGTCTTCACCATATCTGGAACGTACCTTTCCAGATGCAGATTGGCGAATTCACCAACGCCGCCGGCCAGGTGTTCCACGGCGATATTCCCCGTTATATGGCGGGCGACCCGACCGCCGGTAAATTATCCGGCGGCTTCCTGTTCAAAATGTACGGTCTGCCGGCCGCCGCCATCGCCATCTGGCACTCCGCCAAGCCAGAGAATCGCGCCAAGGTGGGCGGCATCATGATCTCTGCGGCGCTGACCTCTTTCCTTACCGGGATCACCGAGCCTATCGAGTTCTCGTTCCTGTTCGTGGCGCCGGTTCTGTATGCCATCCATGCGATTCTGGCCGGTCTGGCGTTCCCGATCTGTATCCTGCTGGATATGCGTGACGGCACCAGCTTCTCGCACGGGCTGATCGACTTTGTGGTACTGAGCGGCAACGGCAGCAATCTGTGGCTGTTCCCGATCGTCGGCCTGGGCTATGCGTTGATTTACTACACGGTGTTCCGCGTACTGATTGCCAAGCTGAACCTGAAAACGCCCGGTCGCGAAGACACGTCCTCCGAACAGGTTGCTCAGGGAGGCACCGAGAGAGCGGCGGCGCTGGTTAGCGCATTTGGCGGCAAAGAAAACATCACCAATCTGGATGCTTGTATTACTCGTTTGCGTGTGAGCGTGGCCGATGTATCAAAAGTCGATCAGGCTGGTTTGAAACAGTTGGGCGCGGCCGGCGTGGTAGTGGCCGGTTCCGGCGTTCAGGCAATTTTCGGCACCAAGTCCGATAACCTGAAAACCGATATGGACGACTATATCCGCAATAACTGAGCCGTGAGTTAAAGGGGCGAAAGTCTAATGCCGGTCACTTATGGTGGCCGGCATTTTTTTTACGGATAGTTCGACACAACAGCGTGACGTCGCTGGCGAAACATCCATTTGCGGCACAAATAGACGAAGAAGGTTGAAAGAAATGGAATATGTCACTCATACTGCCTACACGACTTTGATCTGCGCTGGTTTTAAAAAGGAAATCAATCATGGCTGAAGAAACCATTTTTAGTAAAATTATCCGCCGGGAAATTCCCGCCGATATCGTCTATCAGGATGAACTGGTGACCGCCTTTCGCGACATTGCGCCACGCACGCCAATCCATATTCTCATCGTGCCCAATGTATTGATCCCCACCGTTAATGACGCCACGAACGAACATGAAGCCGCGCTGGGGCGGATGATTACGGTAGCCGGCAAAATCGCCCGCCAGGAGGGGATTGCGGATGACGGCTATCGCCTGATTATCAACTGCAACCGGCACGGCGGGCAGGAGGTTTACCATATCCATCTGCACCTGCTCGGCGGCCGCCCGTTAGGGCCTTTGCTGGCCGAGCGGACGTAATCGCCGATGCGCAATCCGCTGAGTCAATGTCTGTCGCTACTGTTGATGCTGGGGGTGCTGGCCGGTTGCGGCGCCCCCAGGGTGCTCACCATAAATGAACGCCAGACGCTGGTGCTGGATGCGCCGCTATTGTCGGCGGGGATTACCGCCGGGAATCCTTCACTGGCTACGGTGAACGGTGAAAAACGCGCGTCTTCCGTGGTCAGCAATAGTACGCGCCGGCCGGTCACCGTACATTATCGTTTCTATTGGTATGACGACAAAGGCCTGGACGTATTGCCTTATGAAGCAGCCCGAACCCTGGTGATCCCGCCCGAGGCGGAGATCAGCGTGGTTTCGACGCGCGGCAACCCTGACGTGCGCCAGGTTCGCCTTCATCTGTTTTTATAATGGTGTGTTGAGAGAGGAAACATGAAAAAGTATCTATGGGTAGTGCTGGCGGCGCTGGTGTTGACGGGGTGTCCCAGCCGACCGCCGGAGCCCACGGAGCCGCCCGCGACGATTGAACCGGCAGAGCCGCAGGTTCCGACGCCGCCGCCGCCGGGCGAACCGGTTCCGCCGCCGCCCAAAATCCAGACGCTGAATTGGGATGCCAGCATTAATCCGCTGGTCGCCCAGATGCTGCAGGCGGGCGGCGTGGCGCCGGGCAGCATCCTGTTGCTGGACAGCGTAAAAAACAACACCAACGGGGCGTTGCCGACGGCGAAAGCCAATAGCGCGCTGTATAATGCGCTGTCGGCCGGCAATACCTTTACCCTGGTGCCGCGGGAACAGGTGAATGCCGCCAAGCAGACGCTGGGGCTGTCGGTTGACGATAGCCTGGGATCGCGCAGCAAGGCGATCGGCCTGGCCCGTTATGTCGGCGCGCAGTATGTGCTGTACAGCGACGTGAGCGGCGATGTGAAATCACCGGTGCTGGATATGCAACTGATGCTGGTGCAGAGCGGCGAAATCGTCTGGTCGGGAAATGGTGAAGTCCAACGTTGAACAACGGCTTACCGCGGTTATCAGTAAGCACTTCCCGGCGGCCGAGTCCGCCGGTTTTCATATATCTCCCGTTGGGGGATTAAGCAGCGAAAGCTGGCGTATCAGCTCGGAACAATTCAACGGGCTGGCGCGCCCGCAGTCGGCGTCCGGGCGCCTGTCGGGCAGCGATCGGCAGCGCGAGTTTCGCCTGCTGCGGCAGATGGCGGGCGTGGGGCTGGCGCCGCGTCCGCTGCTGTGGCGGGACGGCTGGCTGATTATCGAATGGGCGGCAGGCCGCGCGGCGACGCAAGCGGAGTTTTCCGCCGCGCTGAGCGATGGCGAACTGGCCGGTTATCTCGCCCATATTCATCAGCGGCCGCCCAGCGGCTATCCGCTGGCGTTGAAGCCGCTGTTCGTCCGCCACTGGCAGCAGATGGACCGCCGCCGCCGTTCACCGGCGCTGTTGCGGCTTCATCGCCATTTTCAGCGCCGTGCGCTCCCCAAGCCGCTGGCGATTGCGCCGCTGCATCTGGACGTGCATGCGGACAACCTGTTGCTGACCGATAAGCGGATGATGCTGATTGACTGGGAGTATGCGGCGGATGGCGACATCGCGCTGGAGCTGGCATTTATTGTGCGCGCCAATCAGCTGGATGGCGAAACGCAGTTGCGTTTCCTGCAACGCTATCATCAGCGGCGCCCGGGATTTTCCGTCGCTCGCCTGCAACGACATACGGCGCAATGGCTGCCGTGGGTCGATTATCTGGTGCTGATGTGGTTCGAAATACGCTGGCGGCAGACCAGGCAGGAGCGGTTTCTGCAAGCGCTGGCGCCGCTGCGCCAGCGCCTGGGAATAGGGGAGTGACGGCGCGCGTACAACATCGGCCCGCTATCGCATCTGGCTGGCATATCAATCAAATCAAGTAATCAATGAGGTTTTCCTTGGGTCCGGTAATGTTAGATGTCGCCAGCTATGAGCTGGATGCTGAAGATCGCGACGTATTAGCCCATCCGCTGGTGGGCGGCGTCATTTTATTCAGCCGAAATTTTCATGATGCGCAACAGCTGCGTGAACTGGTGCGGCAAATCCGTGCGGCGTCGCGTGAGCGTCTGGTGGTGGCGGTGGATCAGGAGGGCGGCCGGGTGCAGCGTTTTCGGCAGGGATTTACCTCCTTGCCGGCGGCCCAGGCGTTTGCCGCGTTGAACGCCGAACCGGAAGCGGGCCGGCTGGCGCAAGAGGCCGGCTGGGTGATGGCGTCGGAGATGATCGCCATGGATATTGATATCAGCTTTGCGCCGGTACTGGATATCGGTCACCAGAGCGCGGCGATAGGCGAGCGTTCGTTTCATGCGCAGCCGGAAAAGGCGCTGCTGATGGCGCAGCGCTTTATCGCCGGAATGCATGAAGCGGGAATGAAGGCGACGGGTAAACATTTCCCCGGCCACGGCGCGGTCAGCGCGGACTCGCATAAAGAGACGCCGCGCGATCCCAGGCCGCTGAATGAAATCCGCGCCCGTGATATGCTGATCTTCAGAGAGTTGATTCAGCAGCGGCGGTTGGACGCGATAATGCCCGCCCACGTTATTTATAGCGCGGCCGACCCGCGTCCGGCCAGCGGGTCGCCGTTCTGGCTCAGGCAGGTGCTGCGTCGGGAACTGGGGTTTGACGGGATAATTTTTTCTGATGACCTGTCGATGGAGGGGGCGGCGGTGATGGGGAGTTATCCGCAGCGTGCGCAGGCGTCGCTGGATGCCGGGTGCGATATGATTCTGGTGTGTAATCGCCGCGATGGGGCGATAAGTATTTTGGATAACCTGTTTGCGGTCAAGGCGGAGCGGCTAACCAGCTTATATCATCGGGGTTCATTCTCCCGCGATCGGTTGCTGGAATCGCCGCGCTGGAAGCAGGCCAATCAGGCGCTTACGGCGCTCAGCGCCCGCTGGCAAGCGCATAAAGAGAGCGGGAAATAGGTTCTTCCGCTACGCCGTCCACGACGCGGCGTAGCAAAACAGGGGTGAAGATAGCGATGATTATCTACTTGCATGGTTTTGATTCGACCAGTCCCGGCAACCACGAAAAAGTGCTGCAGTTGGAGTTTATTGATGATGACGTCCGGCTGCTGAGCTATAGCACGCTGCATCCGCGTCATGATATGCAACACCTGCTGAAGCAGGTGGATAAAATGATTCAGCAGGTCGACGATGAGCGTCCGCTGATATGCGGCGTCGGGCTTGGCGGCTTCTGGGCGGAGCGGGTTGGTTTCCTGTGCAATATCCGCCAGGTGATTTTCAATCCCAATCTTTATCCGCAGGAAAATATGGGCGGTAAAATCGATCGTCCGGAAGAGTATCTGGATATCGCGACCAAATGCGTCGCCAATTTTCGCGAGAAAAACCGCCGACGCTGCATGGCGATATTATCCCGCGAGGATGAAATGCTCGACAGCCGGCGCAGTGCGCAGGTGCTGGATGGTTATTATGAAATTATCTGGGATGAAACGCAGACGCATAAATTCAAAAATATCTCTCCCCATCTGCAACGGATAAAATTATTTAAAATGCAGGATTGAACGCCAATCGGTCATTTCCCGTTCGTCGCCGCGGCGGGTACGCCTTGGTGACGTTGTCACGACTCTCTCTTTTGTAACGACTATTTAACTGAAATAAAGATGAAATTTCAGACGGTTACACCCTCAAGCTGAAAATAAATTGATATATATCAATTTTGGTATGACCATATGACCCGGCATGTTATTCTTGCAGCAGATAACGTACTTAACTTATACGAACCCTATGTAATATAAGGATATTATTATTTTACCCTTTATTAACCATTGGTTCACAATTTAGGGGGTCATTTTGACAGTACCAAGCAAAAAAATCGTTATTGTCGGCGGGGGAGCCGGCGGACTTGAATTGGCGACCAGTCTGGGTCACAAGCTGGGCCGTAAGAAAAAAGCGCAGGTTACGCTGGTCGACCGCAATCACAGCCATCTGTGGAAACCGTTGCTGCATGAGGTCGCCACCGGATCGCTGGATGACGACATGGACGCGCTGAGCTATCTGGCTCACGCCCGCCATCATTATTTCCAGTTTCAGCTGGGCATGCTGACGGATATCGATCGCCAGCAGCAGCATATCCAACTGGCTGAAATCTGCGATGAGCAGGGCGAGGTGCTGGTTGCCGCCCGCAAAATTCCTTATGACATTCTGGTTATCGCATTAGGCAGCACCTCCAATGACTTCGGTACGCCGGGGGTAAAAGAGCACTGCATTTTCCTGGATAACCCGAAACAGGCGCGGCGTTTCCATAATGAAATGCTGAATCTGTTCCTGAAGTTCACCGCCCGGACGGATGAAAAAGAGCGGGTCAATATCGCCATCGTGGGCGGCGGCGCCACCGGGGTGGAACTCTCCGCGGAGCTGCACAACGCGGTGAAACAGCTGCACAGCTACGGCTTTGAGGGGCTGGATAAAGAGACGCTGAATGTGACGCTGGTGGAAGCGGGCGATCGTATTCTGCCGGCATTGCCCGCGCGCATTTCCGCTGCCGCCCATCAGGAACTGAGCAATATCGGCGTCAGGGTACTGACCAATACTATGGTGACCAGCGCCGAAGCGGGCGGGTTGAATACCAAAAGCGGCGAGTTTATCGAAGCCGATCTGATGGTCTGGGCCGCCGGGATTAAAGCGCCTGACGCGATGAAAGAGATCGCCGGCCTGGAAACCAACCGCATCAATCAACTGGTGGTGGAGCCGACCTTGCAGACCACCCGCGATGCCAACATTTTCGCCATTGGCGACTGCGCCTCCTGTCCGCAGGAAAGCGGCGGTTTTGTTCCGCCGCGGGCGCAGGCCGCTCACCAGATGGCATCACGCTGCCATGGCAATATTCTGGCGCTACTGAACGGCCAGACGTTGAAACCGTACGTGTATAAAGATCACGGCTCGCTGGTTTCTTTGTCCAAATTCAGTACGGTCGGCAGCCTGATGGGCAACCTGATGAGCGGTTCGGTGATGATAGAAGGGCGCATTGCCCGTTTCGTCTATATCTCGCTATACCGTATGCACCAGATTGCGTTGCACGGCTATGTTAAAACCGGCCTGATGATGCTGGTGGGCGGTATCAACCGGGTTATTCGTCCGCGCCTTAAATTGCACTGATGCTGTAATTCTTCGCCGCCTGTCTGCCGCAGGCGGTTTTATTCAGTAGCGTCCGCCCGCCAGCCCGCCATACAGTATAAAATATCGCCTATTAACCTTTCCCGTTAAGATAATTCTCAAATGATGGTTTTTTGTTATCAAAAAAAATATTTGGTTAATTAGTCTTATTGCGGGAGTTAGAAACATTGTGCAGACTTCCCACTGTTTACAGGCGGCGTAGCACGCACGTCGCACATCCTGAATGCGGGTCATTCACATTCAGGAGGAACCGGCGGGTTTATCGCGTGAAACGCGAGCTGTGCTGAATACAGGACCGCAGGTGGAATGCGTGGAAATATATTCGGGAGGTATCCTGTGAACAAATCAATGTTAGCGGGTGTAGGTATCGGTGTGGCTGCTGCATTGGGTGTGGCGGCGGTGGCGAGTATGGATGTGTTCTCATCCAAACCGCAATTTGCGCAGGTGCTGACGGCAACACCAATAAAAGAAACGGTAAAAACCCCTCGCCAGGAGTGTCGTAACGTTAGCGTTACTAATCGTCGCCCGGTTCAGGATGAACATAAAATTACCGGCTCGGTGTTGGGCGCCGTGGCGGGCGGGGTGCTGGGACATCAGTTCGGCGGCGGTCGCGGCAAAGACGTGGCGACGGTCGCCGGCGCTTTGGCGGGCGGCTATGCCGGTAATAAAGTTCAGGGCAGTATGCAGGAAAAAGATACCTACACGACGACACAGCAGCGTTGTCAGACCGTGTACGACAAATCGCAAAAAGTATTGGGTTATGACGTCACCTATAAAATAGGCGATCAGCAGGGAAAAATCCGTATGGACCGCGATCCCGGAACGCAGATCCCGGTGGATAAAAATGGCCAACTGATCCTTAACCAACAGAGCTGATGCGCGTCGGCTCGACCACTCTTTTTTTTCGCCGCCCAGATAGCGCAATTCTCCGGGCGGCGTTTTTCTTCCTATCACTCCTGACGTTTTTTGGCCTTCCGGCACTGTACCTGGTGAAACTCGATTACAGAATACGATCGTTCGGCGTTTTAAACAGCGCCTGCATATCTTCGGACATGGCGAAATTCATATTGATGTTTTTGGGCGGGATGGGCTGGGTAAACCAGCGCTGATACCATTTTTCCGCCTCGCCCGAGGTTTGCGCCTGCGCTATCGTTTCATCCATCAGCTTTTTAAAGGCGGGATCGTTTTTGCGCAGCATGCAGCCATAGGCTTCGTGCGACTGCGGCGTACCGACGATCTCCCATTGATCGGGCTTCTTCGCCTTGGCGCGCTCACCGGCCAGCAGCGGGTCATCCATATAAAAAGCGACCGCGCGTCCGCTTTCCAGCGTGCGGAAAGCGTCGCTGTGATCCTTGGACGAGATAATGCGCATCTGAAGATTGTTTTTATCATTCAACTGGTTGAGTAAAATTTCGTTGGTGGTGCCGGCGGTGGTGGTGACCGGTTTTCCTGACAGATCCTGAAAATCATTGATACCGCTTCCCTTTTTGACCAGCAATTTCCCCCCGACGATAAAGATGGAGTTGGAGAAAGCGACCTGTTTCTGCCGTTCCGCATTATTGGTGGTGGAGCCGCATTCAAAATCAATGGTGCCGTTTTGCAATAGCGGAATACGCGTCTGTGAGGTGATGGGCAGCATTTTCACCGTCAGATTGGGTTCATTGAGCTGTTTTTTCACCGCCTCGACAATCGCATTCGCGTACTCCTGGGAGTAGCCGACGACTTTCTGCTGATTATCATAATAGGAGAAGGGCACGGAAGATTCACGATGCCCGACGACAATGGTAGCGCTGTCCTTGATTTTTTTGAGCGTGTCGGACGGAATCGCCCCGTTTTCGCTGCCGGCGTCCGCGCCATAGGCCGCGTGGCAGGCAAGCCCGATCAGAATCAGTGATACCCGTGTTGCTATTTTCATTATGTTCTCCGTGGTGATGTTTGAATTGTAGCCCTGGTGTGCGGCGAATGCGGTGGCATCTATATGGGGCGCGGGATTTCAGGGTTATAAAGCAATATTAGTGCCATATGTCGGCCTCGGACAGGCGGCGGCGACGTATGCCGGGCGATGGGCGGCGAAAGGCGGGCGCGATATCGCCATAACGGCGGAAACATGAGGTCAGATAGCGGGGAGGATAAGGGCCGAGCGCTACGCTGCACTATCAGGGAGCGCTGATATGCACCACACGCAGGGAGAATACCGCCGGAGGGGCATACCAGGGATAGCCTTTCCGGCACCAATGGGTTAATCGCGTAACAGAATCTCCGCCCAACGGGCCAGTCCGGCGGTGACCGAGCCGAAGTCGTCGCCGCCGGCGAGGGGGACGCCGGGCAGCAACCGCGCTATTGCCTGGCGCAGCAGCGGCGAACGGGCGCTGCCGCCGGTCAGATAGATAACCTGCGGACGGGTCTGGCTGCTCTTTAGCGCCAGTTCGATCTGCTGCTGAATGCGCAGCAAAGGCTGAGCGATGGCAGCGCTAAGCTGGCTATTGTCGATGGCGGCGGTCACGCCCGGCTCGACAAAGTGCAGGTCGGCGCTGGCGAGTGCGGCGTCGGATAAGATGATTTTGCTCTCTTCCGCCAGTTGCACCAGACGATAGCCCAGCCGCTGGCGCCACACGGTCAGCAAACGTTTTACCGCCTCGGGCTGCCGGGCGTCGCGTATCATTTCGTTGATTAGCGTTCGGCACGCCGGGCTGTAAAAGTCTTTCTGCGCGGGGATATCGTTAATCGCCACCGCATTCCACCAGGGCAGCGCGGGAAGGGGGATGCCTTTCTCCGTCAGGCCGTTCAGTCCCAGCAGCGGCATCAACTGCCTGAAGGCCAGCATGATATCCAGATCGTTGCCGCCCACCCGGCAGCCGCTGTGCCCCAACAGGCTTTGCTGCCGATCGCGCCGCCGATGCCAATCGGGACCCATCAGCAGCATTGAGCAGTCGGTGGTGCCGCCGCCGATATCCACCACCAGCACGCGGGTCTCTTTATCGAGACTGGCTTCGAAATCCAGCCCGGCGGCGACCGGTTCAAACTGAAACATCACCTGCTGAAAACCGGCGCGCCGGGCGGCGCGTTGCAGAATACCCAGCGCCTGCCGGTTGGCCTCTTCCCCGCCGCTGCTCTGGAAGTTAACCGGGCGGCCGATAACTGCCTGTGTAATGGATTGATCAAGCTGTTGTTCCGCCTGTCGGCGAATATGCAACATCATGGCGCAGACCAGATCTTCGAACAGGGCGATCTGCTGAGGTTTCAGGCCGCTGGCGCCAAGAAAAGACTTGGGTGACTTAACGAACCAGGTTTCCTGCGGGTCGGCGATATAGTGCCGCAACGCGTCCCGTCCGAACTTCACGCTGTCCGGCTGAACGCGGATATCCTCGTCGCGGTTATAGCCGATGGCGCGCCGCAGCAAGAGGGCGCTTTCGCCGCTGGTTTCGACCTGGTGATGGCGCCACAGCCATTCGCTGACGGCTTCGCGCACCGGGGCGCAGAGCAGCGAGGATAAATAAGGGGCGTCGTTTTCCAGCGGCACCAGCCGTGGCGTGCCGTCTCGCACCACCGCCACGGAACAATTGGCCGTGCCATAGTCAAAACCGATAAACATCCTGAATTACCCATGCCATGAAAAAAGGTGGGGACTTTACTGCGTTACTCTCCGGGTTGTAAAGGGGGATGTGTACCGCTCAGGGAAAAATTGGCTGAAAGGCATTGGAGGGCAATGTATCTGGCACAAGTCTGCCATAGCCGCCCGAATACTTGGAGCGGGCGGCTATGAGGTTACTGCGCGGCGTCCCGACCGGAAGCGGAGCGCTCCTCGCGCCGGCAGGCCGGCACGGCGTCGCAGTAGCGCGCCATCAGCTTCAGCGTGACCCCGTTGCTCCAGCCGAAGCCGTCTTGCAGCGTATATTCGCCGCCGCCTCCACCGCTGCCGAACCCTGCGCCTTCCACCACATATTTTTCCACCAGCTTATGCTCGGCGTCATACAGCTTTTGCACATTGACCAGGAAACGGGTGCCGATGGCCTGCGCCAGCGCGTCCTGACCGTAGCGGCTGAAGCCCTCGACCGCGACCCATTGCAGCGGCGCCCAACCGTTCGGCGCGTCCCACTGCTGGCCGGTATTGACGGTGGTGGTGGTCAACCCGCCCTCTTTCAGCAGCTGTTTGCGCACCGCCTCGCCGGTGGCGGCAGCCCGATCGCGCGGCGCGATATTGACATACAGCGGGAATACCGCGGCCGCGGTGATCGGCTGCGTTATTGCCTTCCGGCGCCAGTCATAGTCGCTATAGTAGCCGTCCTGTTGATTCCACAGATAGCGGTTGACGGCCTGCCTGCGCTCATCGGCGACGCGCAGGAAGTGCGCCGCTTCCCCTTGATTGCCGGCGGCTTCGGCGCCGCGCGCCAGCGTCTGCTCCAGATGAAACAGCAGCGAATTCAGGTCCACCGGAATAATATCGGTGGTGTGGATGGTGGAGAGATCGCGGGGATCGCGCAGCCAGCGCGAACTGAAGTCCCATCCCGACGCGGCGCCGGCGCGCAGATGGCGGTAAACCTCGGCCGCGGGGCGATCTGCCGCCTGGGAGGCGGTGGTAATGTCTTCCATATAGGATTCGGTGCGCGGCGTATCGCGCTCATCCCAGTAGCGGTTCAGCACGCTGCCGTCGTCAAGGCGCACCACGCGATCGCCGGCCTGTCCGTTCGGCAGCCCCACGCTGCCGCGCATCCAGTAGTGGTACTCTTTTTTTAACTGCGGCAGGTAATGCGCGTAGACCTTATCTCCCTGATGCTGCGCCAGCAGTTCCACCATAAACGAGAAGAAGGGCGGCTGTGAACGACTGAGATAGTAGCTGCGGTTGCCGTTGGGAATATGGCCGTAGCGGTCGATTTCGTGGGCGAAGTTGTCGGTCATATTGCGCACCAGCGTCCAGTTGCCGCTTTCCGCCAGACCCAGCATGGTGAAATAGCTGTCCCAATAGTAAATCTCGCGAAAACGTCCGCCGGGCACCACGTAGCTATGGGGCAGCGGCAGCAGCGAGTCGTACGCTTGCACCTGCCGGGTGGTGCGCGTCAGTACGCCCCACAGGCCGTCAATATGCTGGCGTAGCGTCTGCCCGGCGGGCGGGACGTAGGCTTCGCCTTCTTGCGGCAGGGTAAAGTTGCTCTCGACGAAGCGTCGCAAATTGAAGCCGGGCGACGGTTTCTGCCGCGTATAGGCCTCGAGGATGGCGGCTGGGTTCCGGTTCGGCACGGCGTCGGCAAAGGTTTTCTGATCGGGGAACAGCTTGGCCCTTTGCACGTCGCTGAACAGCGGCCCCAGCAGCACATCGGGCGGCTGAGGAGCCGCCATCGCCGCGCCGGGCCGGCTGATTGTCGTCGCTTGTTGCGTCGCCGGCGCAGCGAGCGTGGAAAATGAAATGCCGAGGCTTAGCGCCAGAGCAAGGGGCGGCAGAGACGTTTTTATGCCACGCGAGGAAACGGAAAACATACGCAAATCTCCTTGTTTACGGCCGGTAGGACAGAACGCTGCATTCGGCAGTGAAATGCAACTTACTGAATAATTAAGCGTAGTCGGTCTGCGCCGGCGATTGCCGCTGACGGCGGTAAAGTGAGGCGCAGTTCAAATTTTTCGCGGAGGGTTGCGGATGGAGCAGGGCGGCGGTTTGGCATTGGGCGGCGACGCCCAATGCCATAGGGGGATCTGAGGGCTATGCCGCCAGCGTATGCTGCGCCATATTGCTTAACAGCGACTGGATAAACTCGATGCGCTGCGGCCGGGCGCTTAAATCCTTGATGAATTTCAGCCGCGTCGGGCCATCCAGACGGTAAACGCCGGGGTTATGCTGCAGCAGACCGATCAGGTGGGTCGGATCGACGCGGTTCTGTTGGCTAAATTCGATAAATCCGCCTTTTTCATGGCCTTCGATGCGTTTAATCCCCAGCGATTGCGCCTGCTGGCGCAGCGCCGCCACCTGTAACAGATGGCGTGCGGCGTCCGGCAACAGGCCGAAACGGTCGATAAGCTCCACTTTCAGCTCTTCCAGCTCGTGCGGGCGTTTGGCACTGGCGATGCGTTTGTAGAATGAGAGCCGGGTATTGACGTCAGGGATAAAATCTTCCGGCAATAGAGCGGGCAGGCGCAGTTCCACCTCGGTCTGGCTGCCGATCAGGTCTTCCAGCGAGGGTTCGCGGCCGGCCTTCAAGGCCTCGACGGCGCTCTCCAGCAGCTCCATATAGAGCGAAAAGCCGACGCTGGTCATCTGCCCGCTCTGATCTTCGCCCAGCAGTTCGCCCGCCCCGCGGATTTCCAGATCGTGGGTGGCGAGGGCGAAGCCCGCCCCCAGATCCTCCAGCGACGCGATCGCTTCCAGCCGTTTGTGCGCGTCGCCGCTCATCGCTTTGGGATGCGGCGTCAGCAGATAGGCATAGGCCTGATGATGGGAGCGCCCGACGCGGCCGCGCAGCTGGTGGAGCTGCGCCAGCCCGAAGCGGTCGGCCCGTTCAATGATGATGGTATTGGCGCTGGGAATATCGATGCCGGTTTCAATAATGGTGGTGCACACCAGCACGTTGAAGCGCTGATGATGGAAATCGTTCATCACCCGTTCCAGATCCCGTTCGCGCATCTGGCCGTGGCCGATGGTAATGCGCGCCTCCGGCACCAGCTCCGCCAGACGCTGGGTGGCCTTTTCGATGTTTTCCACATCGTTGTAGAGGTAATAAACCTGACCGCCGCGCAGGATTTCACGCAGGATGGCCTCGCGCACCACCAGATGGTCGTATTCGCGCACAAAGGTTTTCACCGCCAGGCGGCGCGCCGGCGGGGTGGCGATAATCGACAGATCGCGCATGCCGCTCATGGCCATATTCAGCGTGCGGGGGATTGGCGTGGCGGTCAGGGTGAGAATATCCACGTCGGCGCGCATCGCCTTGATGCGTTCCTTGTGGCGCACGCCGAAGCGGTGTTCCTCATCCACCACCAGCAGCCCCAGATCGCGCCAGCGCACATCGCTCTGCAACAGCTTATGGGTGCCGATCAGAATATCGACCTTGCCTTCCTGGGTTTCTTGCAGAATCTGGGTCTGTTCGCGCGCGCTGCGGAAACGGGAGATCATCTCGATTTTAACCGGCCAGTTGGCGAAGCGATCGCGGAAATTGTCGTAGTGCTGCTGCGCCAGCAGGGTGGTGGGCACCAGCACCGCCACCTGTTTATGGTTTTCCACCGCCAGAAAGGCGGCGCGCATCGCGACTTCGGTTTTACCGAAACCCACGTCGCCGCACACCAGGCGATCCATCGCCAGCGGCCGGCACATATCGCTCAGCACCGCATTGATGGCCTGAGCCTGATCGGGGGTGGTTTCAAAAGGGAAGCTCTGGCAGAAAAGCTGATACTGTCCTTTGTCGTGCCGAAAGGCGAAGCCGCTTTTGGCGGCGCGCCGGGCGTAGACGTCCAGCAGCTCGGCCGCCACGTCGCGCACTTTTTCCGCCGCTTTCTGCCGGGCGCGCGACCAGGTGTCGCCGCCCAGTTTGTGCAGCGGCGCGCTGTCGTCCGCGCCGCCGGCGTAACGGCTGATCAAATGCAGCGAGGAGACCGGCACGTAAAGCTTATCTTCCCCGGCATAGGTGAGAATCAGGTATTCGGCCTTAATGCCGCCCGCCTCCAGGGTGGTCAGGCCGGCATAGCGTCCCACGCCGTGTTCCAGATGCACCACCGGCTGGCCCGGCCGCAGTTCCGCCAGATTACGAATCAGGGTGTCGGTGTTTATCGCCCGGCGGCTATCCTGGCGCCGCCGGCTGACGCGCTCGCCCAGCAGATCGCTTTCGCAAATCAGCGCCCGCTGGCGCAGCGTATCGATAAAACCGTGCTCGCTGGCGCCGATAAGCAGCGAGGCGCGCTGCGCTTTGGCTTGCTGCAGGCTATCAATCGGTTGGGGATTGAGCTTGATGCGCGCCAGCAGCTCTTGCAGGGTTTCGCGCCGGCCCTCGCTTTCCACGGAAAAGATCACCGGCCCGTCAAACCGCTCGATAAAACGGCGCAGGGTATCCAGCGGGGCTTTGTGCTGCGGCTGGACGGCCAGATCGGGCAGCGGCAGATAGCCAAGATTCACATTGGCGGCTTTATCCGCCAGGGTATCGGTGCGCAACTGCACCCGCGGCCAGGCTTTAAGTTCGGCAAACAGGCCGTCGACCCGCAGCCATAGCGACTCCGGCGGCGGCAGCGGACGCATTGGATCGACCCGCCTGCTCTCATAGCGCTGCTGAATATCCTGCCAGAAGCGTTCGGCGCCCTGTTCGATATCGCCGGTGTTGACCACCAGCGTGTCGGAGGGAAAGTAGCTGAACAGCGAGGGCAGCGGCTGATTGAAAAACAGCGGCTGCCAGTATTCGATACCGGCGGGCCAGCTGCTTTTACTTACCTGCTGGTAAATGTGTTCCGCATCGCGACGCACCTCGAACTGCTCGCGCCACTGGCTGCGGAACAGTTCGATGGCGCTTTTGTCGGTGGGGAATTCGTGAGCGGGCAACAGATTGATCTGCGGCACCTCATTTAACGTGCGCTGGGTGTCGACGTCGAAAAGCCGCAGGCTGTCGATTTCATCGTCGAAAAAATCAATGCGGTAGGGCTCTTCGCTCCCCATGGGGAACAGATCGAGCAGCGCGCCGCGCGTGGCGTACTCCCCGTGCTCCATCACCTGGTCGACGCTGCGGTAGCCCGCCTGCTCCAGTTGGGAACGCAGCCTGTCGCGCGACAGACGCTGGCCTTTTTGCAGTATCAGCGCATGGCCGTGCAGAAAGGTATGCGGGCATACCCGCTGCATCAGGGTGTTGACCGGCAGGATCAGCACGCCGCGCTCCATCAGCGGCAAGCGGTACAGGGTGGAAAGACGGTTGGAAATAATTTCCTGATGGGGAGAAAAACTGTCGTAAGGCAGGGTTTCCCAATCCGGCAAGGCCGTGACGGTCTGGGCGGTAAATTGCTGAATTTCATCGCGCAGGCGTAAGGCATTCTGCATATCGGGGGCGATAAGCACCACCAGTCCGGCATGGCGGTCAATAATCTCTGCGCATTCCACGGCGCAGGCGGCGCCGGTTAATTGTCCCAGCAGGCGTTGCTCGCCCGATTTGCGCGGCAACGAATAACGGTATTTTTCAGGCATAATCTGATTATCAGGTCTCTACCCCGTCGTCCGCTAAGAAAAAGCCGGAGAGTGGGGGTATTAGGGTTCCATAAAGCGGTACTACCCTTTATTATCCTTGATCACTTTGCTTTGGCAACCATATCCAGACGGATTTCATGTATCAACCTGTCGCATTATTTATTGGCCTGCGTTATATGCGCGGCCGCGCATCAGACCGCTTCGGGCGGTTTGTCTCCTGGTTATCGGCCATTGGCATCACCCTCGGGGTAATGGCGCTGGTAACCGTACTGTCGGTTATGAACGGTTTTGAGCGCGAACTGGAGGAGAATATCCTGGGGCTGATGCCGCAGGCGTTGATTACCAGCGCGCAGGGATCGCTCGATCCGCAAACTTATCCCGCTTCGTCGCTGGATGCGCTTCAGGGCGTTAACCGCACGGCGCCCCTGACCACCGGCGAGGTGGTGCTGCAAAGCGCCCGCAGCGTCGCCGTGGGGGTTATGCTGGGCATTAACCCCGACGAAGCGGAACCGCTGTCGCGCCATCTGGTGAACGTGCGGCAACAGCAGCTCCAGCCGGGGCAATATCAGGTTATTCTCGGTGAACAACTGGCGTCGCAGCTGGGGGTAAAGCGCGGCGAACAGCTGCGCCTGATGGTGCCCAGCGCCAGCCAGCTCACGCCGATGGGGCGCATCCCCAGCCAGCGGCTGTTTACCGTGGCGGGCACTTTTTCCGCCGGCAGCGAGGTCGACGGTTATCAGCTGTTGGTCAATCAGCAGGACGCCTCGCGGCTGATGCGCTACCCGGCGGGCAATATCACCGGCTGGCGTCTGTGGCTTGACCAGCCGCTGGCGGTGGATACCCTGAGCCGCCAGACATTGCCGGACGGGCTGGTGTGGAAAGACTGGCGTGAGCGCAAGGGCGAGTTGTTCCAGGCGGTGCGGATGGAAAAAAACATGATGGGACTGCTGCTGAGCCTGATTATCGCCGTCGCCGCCTTCAATATTATTACCTCACTGGGTCTACTGGTGATGGAAAAACAGGGCGAGGTCGCCATTCTGCAAACGCAGGGGTTGACCCAACGTCAGATTATGACGGTGTTTATGGTGCAGGGGGGCAGCGCCGGGATCGTCGGGGCCTTATTAGGCGCGCTGCTGGGCGCGCTGCTGGCCAGCCAGCTCAATACGCTGATGCCGATGCTGGGATTATTGCTGGACGGCGCGGCATTGCCGGTGGCGATAGAACCGCTACAGGTGGCCGCCATCGCGCTGACCGCCATGATCATCGCCCTGTTATCTACGCTGTATCCGTCGTGGCGCGCCGCCGCCGTTCAACCCGCTGAGGCTTTACGTTATGAATGATTTACTGCTGTTGCAGTGCAATGACCTGTGCAAGCGCTATCAGGAAGGCAAACTGTCGACGGATGTGCTGCGCAACGTCTCCTTTGAGATGCGCAGCGGGGAAATGATGGCGATTGTCGGCAGCTCGGGTTCCGGCAAAAGTACCTTATTGCATCTATTGGGCGGGCTGGACTCGCCCACTTCCGGCGAGGTGATTTTTAAAGGCCAGCAGATGAGCCGGCTTTCCGCGGCGGAAAAGTCCGCGCTGCGCAACCGCGAACTGGGCTTTATTTACCAGTTCCACCATCTGTTGCCGGATTTCACCGCGCTGGAAAACGTCGCCATGCCGCTGTTGATCGGCCATGTGCCGGCGGCGCAGGCGCAGGAAAAAGCGCGCGAAATGCTGGCGGCGGTCGGTTTGGAGACGCGCAGCCATCACCGGTCGGCGGAGCTGTCCGGCGGGGAACGCCAGCGCGTCGCCATCGCCCGCGCGCTGGTGAACAGTCCGTCGCTGGTGCTGGCGGACGAGCCGACCGGCAACCTCGATCAGCGCACGGCGGATACGATTTTTGAACTGCTGGGCGAACTGAACGCGCGCCAGGGGACGGCGTTTCTGGTGGTTACCCATGATTTACAGCTGGCGGGCCGCCTGAACCGGCAGTTGGAAATGCGCGACGGCCGGTTGCAGCAGGACGTGACGCTGATGGGAGTGCCGCAATGACCTTTCCTCCGCTTTCCCTGCTGATCGGCCTGCGTTTCAGCCGCGGCCGGCGGCGCGGCGGCATGGTTTCGCTGATTTCGGTGATTTCGACGGTGGGTATCGCCCTGGGCGTGGCGGTGCTGATCGTCGGTTTAAGCGCGATGAACGGTTTCGAGCGCGAGTTGAACGAGCGTATTCTGGCGGTGGTCCCCCACGGCGAAATCGAACCGGTTAACCAACCCTTTGACGGCTGGCGGTCGATTCTGCCCAAAATCGAGCAGGTGCCCGGCGTGGCGGCGGCGGCGCCCTATATCAACTTTACCGGTCTGCTGGAAAACGGCGCCAATCTGCGGGCTATTCAGGTGAAAGGCGTCGACCCGCGGCAGGAGAGCCGGCTCAGCGCCTTACCCCGTTTTGTGATGAACAACGCCTGGGCAAATTTTCGCGCCGGGGAGCAGCAGGTGATTATCGGCCAGGGCGTGGCCAAGGCGCTGAACGTCAATGAGGGCGACTGGGTGACGGTGATGATCCCCAACAGCGATCCGCAGATGAAGCTGATGCAGCCGAAGCGTATCCGGCTGCAGGTCAGCGGCATTCTGCAGCTCAGCGGCCAGCTCGACCACAGCCTGGCGCTGGTGCCGCTGGCGGACGCGCAGCGCTATCTGGATATGGGGGAGAGCGTAACGGGGATCGCCATTAAAGCCACGGATGTCTTTAGCGCCAATAAGCTGGTGCGCGATGCGGGCGAGGTCAGCAACGCCTATGTAAAAATTCGCAGCTGGATCGGCACCTACGGCTATATGTACCGTGATATCCAGATGGTGCGCACCATTATGTATCTGGCGATGGTGCTGGTGATCGGCGTGGCCTGCTTCAATATCGTCTCCACGCTGGTGATGGCGGTAAAAGATAAAAGCGGCGATATCGCGGTGTTGCGCACCCTGGGCGCCACGGACGGGCTTATCCGCGCTATATTTGTCTGGTATGGCTTGCTCGCCGGGCTGCTGGGCAGCGTGCTCGGCGTGGTCGTGGGGGTGATTGCGACGCTGCAACTGACCAATATCATTCGCGCCATTGAATCGGTAACCGGTCATCGCTTTCTGTCGGGCGACATCTATTTTATTGATTTTCTGCCGTCGGAGCTGCACGTTATCGATGTTGTCAGCGTGCTGGCGACGGCGCTGGTGCTGAGTCTGATCGCCAGCTGGTATCCGGCGCGCCGCGCCAGCCGGATCGATCCCGCGCGGGTATTGAGCGGGCAGTAACCTGTTATATCCACACTCGGCGTCGTGCGGGGTGGGAATTGTGTCATCAACCAGTAAGGGGCGGTCATGTACTACTACGGTTTTGACATGGGCGGTACAAAGATCGCGCTGGGCGTATTTGATGCCGAACTGAACCAGATTTGGCACAAGCGGGTCGCCACGCCGCGCAACAGTTATGAAACCCTGCTCAATACCCTGGTTGAGCTGACCAGGGAGGCCGACGCGCAGACGGGAACGGAAGGTAAAATCGGCATCGGCGTGCCGGGCATGCAGACCGGCAATAACGGCGCCCTGTTTACCGCCAATCTGCCGGCGACCATGGGACGGCCGTTAGGGCAGGATCTGAGTCATCTATTACAGCGCGAGATCCGCATCAACAACGACGCCAACTGCTTTGTCCTCTCCGAGGCCTGGAATGCGGAATTCCGCGCCTACCCGGTGGTGCTGGGGATGATCCTGGGCACCGGCGTCGGCGGCGGCCTGGTGGTGAACGGCCGCCCGGCGGACGGGCGCAACGGCATCACCGGCGAGCTCGGCCATTTCCGCCTGCCGTGCGACGCGCTGGATATTCTCGGTGAGGACATCCCGCGCGTGAAATGCGGCTGCGGGCAGTCCGGCTGCATCGAAAACTATATTTCAGGCCGCGGCTTCGAGTGGCTGTACGCCCACTATTATCAACAGCCTCTGCCGGCCGTGACCATTATCCGCCACTATCGCGCGGGGGATGCCAATGCGCTGGCGTTCGTCGATCGCTTTATGGATCTGCTGGCGGCCTGTTTAGGCAATCTGTTGACCCTTATCGATCCCCACCTGCTGGTGCTGGGCGGCGGATTATCGAATTTCGATGAAATATATCAGATATTGCCCACGCGTTTGCCCGCGCGACTATTGCCGATTGCCAAACCGCCGCGCATCGAAAAGGCGCGCTATGGCGATGCGGGCGGCATTCGCGGCGCGGCTTTGCTACACTTAATGAATCAATAGCAGGAGCAGTTATGCATACGCATCAACGATTAGGACGCTTTCACAAAGGGAAACGTATGCGTCAGCAGCGTCTGCGTGCACGTATTTTTCATCGAGACTATCTGGCGGCAACCGAAGTGAAAAAACCACGAGTCGTTGTGTTAACCGGGGCGGGCGTTTCCGCGGAATCAGGCATCCGAACCTTTCGCGCGGCCGACGGCCTGTGGGAAGAGCACCGGGTTGAGGATGTCGCCACCCCGGAAGGTTTTCAGCGCAACCCCGAGCTGGTGCAGGCATTTTACAATGCCCGCCGTCGCCAGCTGCAGCAGCCGGAAATCGTGCCCAATGCGGCGCATTTGGCGCTGGCTAATCTGGAAACGCTGTTGGGGGATAATTTTTTACTTATCACGCAGAATATCGACAACCTGCACGAGCGCGCCGGCAGCCAGCGGATTATTCATATGCACGGCGAGTTGCTGAAGGTGCGTTGCTGCCAGAGCGGACAGATTGTTGACTGGCCGGGCGATCTCTCCGCCGACGAACGCTGTCACTGCTGCCAGTTTCCCGCGCCGTTGCGCCCGCATATCGTCTGGTTTGGCGAAATGCCGTTGGAAATGGAGCGCATTTATCAGGCGCTGGCGCAGGCCGACTATTTTATCGCCATCGGCACCTCGGGGCACGTCTATCCCGCCGCCGGGTTTGTGCATGAAGCGCATTCGCACGGCGCTTATACCATTGAGCTGAATCTTGAACCTAGCCAGGTGGAAAGCCAGTTTGATGAAAAAATCTATGGCCCGGCCGGCACGGTGGTGCCCGAATTCGTCAGCGCCTGGCTGACGCGACGGAAAAATATAGCATTTTGATCAGACCGTTAACAAAGTTCGTTATTAGGGAGAGCGTGGCGAGGGGTCGTAGCGGCGTAAGCCGCCGACAAATTTGCCGGGAGCAAATTTGAACAGCATTTATGCTGGCCCGCAGGGTGGGACACAAGGATGTGTCCCATAATAGCCCCTCGGTACGGTAGGCCCGGGTATCTCAAGCTTATAGACGAGTTTGTCCGTAATCTCATTTTAATGATTTCGTTTTCGTTGCCCCGCCTTTTATTCGATTAGCGAATAACTAATAAACTTTATATTATTTCCTTACATTGACTGGCTCGGTAGGATCTCTCCGAGCCAGGTCATTAACACATTCTTTCTTTTGCGGCCGGATAGGATCATGTGACGATATCGGCGCGATGAGTTTATTATAAAGTGTGATTTAACTCCTTAATAGTTAAGAAATAAAAAAATAATGGGATGTGCTTCATAATGATTACTCTCTCGAATGTCTCGAAAGTATTCGATAGTTCCACTGGCTCCATCCGCGCGGTAGAAGACGTAAGCCTGAGCGTTAAAACCGGGCAGATTTACGGCATCATCGGCTACAGCGGCGCCGGAAAAAGTACCCTGATTCGCCTGTTGAATGGCCTTGAAACCCCCACCGGCGGTTCGATTGTGGTTGACGGGCAGGATATCGCCAAAGCCAACAGCGCTGAGCTGCGCGCGGCGCGTTTGCGCATCAGCATGGTTTTCCAGCACTTTAATTTGCTGTGGTCGCGAACGGTAAGTGAAAATATTGCCTTTTCGATGCAGATCGCCGGGGTCAAAAAAGCGCAAATCAAGGCCAGAGTGGCGGAACTGGTCGCCCTGGTGGGGCTGCAGGACAGGGAAAACGCCTATCCTTCCCAGCTAAGCGGCGGACAAAAGCAGCGGGTGGGTATCGCCCGCGCATTGGCGAACAATCCTGTGGTGCTGCTGTGCGACGAAGCGACATCCGCGCTCGATCCGCAAACCACCGACGCTATTCTTGATTTGCTGCTGGATATCAACCGCAAGCTGAATCTGACCATCGTGCTGATCACCCATGAGATGCACGTGGTGCGAAAAATTTGTCAGCGCGTGGCGGTGATGGAAAACGGCCGCATCGTGGAGGAGGGCGCGGTGCTGGATGTTTTTACCCATCCTCAGCAGGCGATTACCCAGCAGTTTGTCAGCCAGGTGACGCAGTATGAAGAGGCGCAGGAGAGCTTTAATCCGCTGCTGGTGGAGTCGCTGTCCGGCGCGGTGGTCAAACTGACCTTTGTCGGGGTACAAACCCGGCAGCCGGTGATTTCGGAATTAATCCAGCGTTACGGTCTGACCGTTAATATTTTGCACGGGAAAATAACCCAAACGTTAAATGGCGCATTTGGCGAACTCTATGTTCACGTCGCAGGGAATGAGCAGCAGTTGGAAAACATGCTGGCATTGGTACAGGAAAGGAACATTACCGCCGAGGTGATTAAACATGCTTGAGACACTGTTCCCTCACCTGCAGGTCGACCGTCTGCTTGATGCGACTTATGAAACGATTTACATGACGGCCATCGCCGGGCTGGCGACCTTTGTGCTGGGGGTGATACTGGGCGTACTGCTGTTCCTTACCTCCCGCGGGCAGCTGTTGCAAAACCGTCTGGTGTACACGCTGGTTTCGGTGGTGGTAAACGTATTCCGTTCCATCCCGTTTATCATTTTGATCGTGCTGCTAATCCCGTTTACCCGGGTTATCGTCGGCACCATTTTAGGCGCCAACGCGGCCCTGCCGGCATTGATTATCGGCGCGGCGCCGTTTTACGCCCGCCTGGTGGAAATCGGCCTGCGCGAAGTGGATAAAGGGGTAATCGAGGCGGCCCGCTCGATGGGGGCCAGAATCAGTACCATCATTTTCAGGGTGCTACTGCCCGAGTCTTCACCGGCGCTGGTTTCCGGTATTACGGTAACGCTAATCGCGCTGGTGAGTTATACCGCTATGGCGGGTGTTATTGGGGCCGGAGGGCTGGGCAACCTGGCCTATCTGGAGGGTTTTCAACGCAATCACGGCGATGTGACGCTGGTGGCGACGATAATGATCCTGCTGCTGGTTTTCATTATCCAGTTTATCGGCGATACCGTAACGGCAATTCTTGATAAACGTTAATACTATAAAAGGAATGATGATGATGAAGACGCGTAAAATTTTAATGCTGGCTTATGCCTCTCTGACCGCACTGAGCGTGACCGCGTTTTCAGCGGTCGCGGACACCAAGCTGGTGGTGGGAGCCTCGAACGTTCCGCACGCCGAAATTCTTGAACAGGCGAAACCGATTCTGGCGAAAGAGGGCATAGACCTCCAGATCCAGCGATTTCAGGACTATATTCTGCCGAATACGGCGTTAGCCAGCCGTGATATCGACGCCAACTATTTCCAGCATGTTCCCTATCTGGAGAGCGTACTGAAGGATCACGCCGGCGATAAGAGCTACGATTTCGTCAATGCGGGGGCGATCCATATCGAACCGATCGGTATTTACTCCAAAAAGCACAAGAGCCTGCAGGATCTGCCGGAAAACGGCAAGCTCATCCTCGGCGACGCGGTGGCTGAAGAAGGACGTATCCTGTCCATCTTCGAAAAGGCGGGGGTGATTAAACTGAAGCCGGAGGTCAAGCGCGTTGACGCCCGTATCAGCGATATCGTCGAGAACCCGAAAAAGCTGCAATTCCTGCCGAGCGTAGAGCGCGGCCTGTTACCGCAGGTTTATGCCAATAACGAAGGGGATGCGGTGGTTATCAACGCCAACTACGCCATCGATGCGGGTCTGAATCCGACCAAAGATCCCATCGCGGTAGAGAGCGGCGAAGATAATCCGTACGCCAATATCATCACCGTCCGTCGCGGCGACGAAAACAAACCGGAGATTAAAGCGCTGGTCAAGGTTCTGCACTCCAAGGAGATACAGGACTTTATCAAACAGAAGTATGCCGGCGCGGTTATTCCGGTAAATTAATAATCTTTGCGATATGGATATAAAAAAGCGGAGCATCAGGCTCCGCTTTGCCATTGACAACCCCGGCCGGCCTCCCCCTTGTCACTGTCTCTTAGTCACATTTACTGTTAACGGTATATGTAAGCTCAGTGCAATTTCGTGCGCGAAAAGAAAGGGATTTTTATGCCACGTCCTAGCACGCGCCCGACTCAGGGCGCTCAAACGCCGCAGCCCTGAGAACCCAGGCTATCGGCTGAAATTATGCCGCTGCGCGGTGCCTTCGGCGCCCATGACCGCTATTCGAGCCACCAGTGACGGAATACTCGTCTCATCCCTGAGACTCGCTCTACCGGGCCAGCGCAAGCGCTGTTCAAAAACGCTCCCGACGTTTTTGTCCGACGCGGCACTGGTTTTCGCAGCATCCCTGCTGCTCACTCGGCGGTCAAGTTCACCTCAGCATAATTTCTTACGCCGGGTAACGGCAAAACCCGTCATGAACCCTTGCATTTGTGTATAAGAGACAGTTGTCAGGGGGAAGAGCTAACGTCATCCGTCAGGCGCAATCCGCTGCGCCGTTTTCTCCTGCTGCGTCGCAGTACCATCCGCACATTCATTGATCTGATCAACGGCGAACGTGGCCGAGTGATTAAAGAAACAGAACTCGCATTCATCGCAGCGGGCGTGGGAGGCGGCGGCTGATGGCGGGATATCGCGGGAACGCGATAGCCGTTGGATGGCACTGCGCAAAATCGTCAACATGGTCCTATATCCTCGCTGAAGCCTGTCGGGACGGTCGCCGGTCATCAATAAATGAGAGCTGTTCTCATACGACTAATCGTAGCCGATATTTTGTCAAGCGCGGAATGGCGAATGTCAATGTGCGTCAACGGGCGCCGCGTGACAATCAGGCGCGGAAGCGGCCGCTAAAATCGGTTACCATAGCGCAGACGCCTGTCGGGACAGGCGTCTTTCCTTTGTCGCGGATGGATTATGCAGCCTTTGAATTCGGGGTATACCCAGTTAAAACAGCGGCAGCGCGTGCGGGATCGCCGGCGGTTAATCCTGCTGTTCCTGCTGACGCTGTCGACGCTGACCATCGGCCTGTGCGCCGGCGAACGCTGGATTTGGCCGTTACACTGGCTGGATGAAAGCCAGCGCATCTTCGTCTGGCAGCTGCGTTTACCCAGAACCCTGGCGGTGATGCTGGTAGGGGCGAGTCTGGCGATGTGCGGCGCGGTGATGCAGGCCATTTTTGACAACCCGCTGGCCGAACCGGGGCTGCTGGGCGTCGCCAACGGCGCGGGCGTGGCGCTGGTGCTCAGCGTACTGCTGGGACAGGGCATGCTGCCGGTATGGGCGCTAAGCCTGAGCGCCATCGCCGGCGCGCTATTGATTACCTTTCTGCTGCTGCGCTTTGCCCGCCGCCACGTTTCCAACGCCCGTCTGCTGCTGATTGGCGTGGCGCTGGGCATTATCTGCAGCGCGGTCATGACCTGGGCGGTCTATTTCAGCACCAGCCTGGATTTGCGTCAGCTGATGTACTGGATGATGGGCGGATTCAGCGGAATAGACTGGCGGCACGGCTGGCTGATGCTGGCCCTGCTGCCGCTGATCCTGTGGCTGAGCCGCCGGGGAGAGGTGCTGAACGGGCTGGCGCTGGGGGAAATAGCGGCGCGCCAACTGGGCGTGTCGGTCTACCACTGGCGCAACCTGCTGGTGTGGGTGGTCGGCGCGCTGGTGGGGCTAAGCGTGGCGCTGGCGGGGGTGATCGGCTTTATCGGTTTGATTATTCCCCATATGCTGCGCCTGTGCGGGTTAACCGATCAGCGCTATCTATTAACCGGCTGCGCGCTGGCCGGCGGTTCGATTCTGATGCTGGCGGATACGCTGGCGCGCATCGCGCTGGCTTCCGCCGAGTTGCCGATTGGCGTGGTTACCGCTACGCTGGGAGCACCGTGGTTTATTTGGCTGTTGCTGCGCAACAGACTTTAGTGTTTTGCCGCGCGGACAAATAAGTGACGACCTCCCTTCTCGCAGGATAAAAAGGAACAAGACGATGAGTAATGAAATCTATGCTATTCCGCTGAAAACCATTACCGGGCAAGAGACGACGCTTGAGCCCTATCAGGGCAAGGTGGCGTTAATCGTCAACGTTGCCTCAAAGTGCGGGTTGACCAAACAGTACGACGCGCTGGAAAAAGTCTACCAAACCTATCGCGATAAGGGTTTTGTGGTGCTGGGATTCCCGTCGAACGAATTCGCCGGGCAGGAGCCGGGCAGTGAGGAAGAGATTCAGGCGTTTTGCCGCACAAATTTTGGCGTGCAGTTCCCGCTGTTCAGCAAAATCGAAGTCAACGGCGCCGGCCGTCATCCGCTGTACCAGCTTTTGATCCGCGAGCAGCCGGAAGCCGAGGGTTCGCTGCTGAGCCCTTTTTACGCTCGCCTGGTCAACAAAGGCCGCAAACCGGCGCATCCGGAAGATATCTTATGGAATTTTGAAAAATTCCTGGTTGCCCGCGATGGCAGCGTGATCGCGCGTTTCTCCCCCGATATCACCCCCGACGACGCGGTGATTATCAAGGCCATCGAAGCGGCGCTGGCAAAATAGTTGGCGCCGCACTCTGCACCCTTGTTGCAACTGCGGCAGGCGGGGGTTTTCCCCCGCCTGTATCCGGTTGACGCCGCCTGCTGTTCCGGCCGGCTGCTGCACGTTATCGGCCCCAACGGCGCGGGGAAAAGCACGTTGCTGTCCAGGATCGCGGGCATGCTGGCCGGCGAGGGGACGGTCTGTCTCTCCGGCCGGCCGCTGGAGGCGTGGTCCGCCCGGGATCTGGCGCGGTGCCGGGCTTACCTTGCCCAGCAGCAGCCTGCCGTATCGATGATGCCGGTGTTCCAATACTTACGCCTGCACCAGCCGCCGCTGGCCGATGAGGCGGTTATCGAAGGGGCCGTCGATTTTCTGGCCGCCCGGCTGATGCTGGCCGATAAACTGCCCCGCTCGCTGACCCGGCTTTCCGGCGGGGAGTGGCAGCGCGTCCGCCTGGCCGCCGCGTTATTGCAGATTTGGCCGCAGGCCAATCCCCACGGCCGCCTGCTGCTGCTGGATGAACCCGGCAACAGCCTGGATGTGGCGCAGCAGGTTGCGCTGGACGATCTGCTGCGGCTGCTTTGCCGGTCGGGATTGACGGTGATTGTCTGCTCCCACGATCTCAACCACAGTCTGCACCATGCCGACGATATCTGGCTAATGTCAGGCGGAAAACTGGTCGCCGCGGGAGAGACCGAGCAGGTTATGCAGCCGCAGACGCTGTCGTCCGTGTTCGGCGTCGATTTCCAGCGCTGCCGGGTTGACGGCCGCCACTGGCTGATACCCCGTCGCGCCTGACGTTCGGCGGCGGAAAACATCGCCTTTACTTGCCAGTTACGCCCTTTCAACGCTAAATTACATGCATATCATTCAGATAGTTATACTCCGCCGGTTTTCTGCATCAATCCGCGGATTTTCAGGTAAAAAAGCATGATACGTCTAAAGCAGCTATTGATGTTGGCAAGCCTGATACTGGTGGGGTGCGGCAGTCATCGCAATCCGCCGCCGGATGCGCGACTGAGCGATTCGATAATGGTGGTGGCGCAGTTGAACGATCAGCTGAATCAATGGTATCGCACGCCTTACCGCTATGGCGGTCTGGATCGTAACGGTATCGATTGTTCCGGCTTTGTCTACCTGACCTTTCGCGACCGCTTCGGCATCCGCCTGCCGCGCAGCACCGATGCGCAAACGGAAATAGGGGCACGCGTGGACCGCGACAGCCTGATGCCGGGCGACCTGGTGTTTTTCAAAACCGGCAGCGGCGGCAACGGTCTGCATGTGGGTATCTACGATAAAAACGACCAGTTTATCCACGCCTCCACCAGTCAGGGAGTCATCCGCTCATCGCTGGATAACGTCTATTGGAAGCGGGCATACTGGCAGGCCCGCCGTATCTGATTCGCCCTTGAGGGCGTCTATGGAGTCTTATGTCTTCTCTGCGTCTATTGCTCTCCGACTCTTTCGACCCGTGGTTTAATCTGGCGGTCGAAGAGTGCATCTTCCGGCAAATGCCGACCACGCAGCGGGTGCTGTTTTTATGGCGCAACGCGGAGACCGTGGTCATTGGCCGGGCGCAGAATCCGTGGAAAGAGTGTAATACGCGCCGCATGGCGCAAGACGGCATCAAACTGGCGCGGCGCAGCAGCGGGGGCGGGGCGGTATTTCACGATTTGGGCAATACCTGTTTCACCTTTATGGCGGGCAAGCCGGAATACGATAAAAGCGTTTCAACCCAAATCATCCTTAACGCGCTGGCGGCGCACGGGATTAACGCCAGCGCCTCCGGCCGTAACGATCTGGTGATTGATACGCCGGACGGCAGCCGAAAAATATCGGGTTCCGCCTACCGGGAAACCAAAGATCGCGGTTTTCATCATGGCACCCTGCTATTAAACGCCGATCTGAGTCGTTTAGCCGACTATCTTAATCCCGACGTGAAAAAATTACAGGCGAAGGGAATTACCTCGGTGCGTTCGCGGGTAGCCAATCTAATTGAGCTATTACCGACGCTTGATCATCAGCAAATATGCCGGTCGGTGATACAGGCCTTTTTTGATTATTACGCCGAACGCTGTGAGGCGGAAATTATTTCCCCCGCCGCCTTTCCGGATTTACCGGGATTCAGCGAGCAGTTTGCCCGCCAGAGCAGCTGGCAGTGGAATTTCGGACAGGCGCCGGATTTTAGCCATTTACTGGATACCCGTTTTGCCTGGGGAGGCGTTGAATTACATTTTGACGTTGAGCGCGGCGTAATTGTCCGCAGCCGGATTTTTACCGACAGTTTACAGCCGGCTCCGCTGGAAGCCCTGGCGGCGGCCCTGCGCGGTACGGCGTACCGACCGGAAAATATGGCGGGTATTTGTCAGCAATTGAGCGCGGAATTCCCGCAACAGCACCATGAATTACAGCAAATGGCCGCGTGGCTGGCGGCAGGCATTGAGTAATATACGGCGCTTCCGTTTTTCGGTTTCCTCTGAGTGAAAAATATACAGTACTGGTCTATAGATTAGGTTGCTAATTTTATTAGGCTATAGCTGCTGTATGCTTATCCGGCTGGAAGTGGACTATGTTAGTGAGTATGTTTTCTGGCCTATTTATAGCCTGGAAGGGCGCTTATTGGCGGTTGAAATGATCAGCCGGTTTAATAGCCGGTCCGGAAATCTGAGTATCCCGCCTGATATTCTTTTCAATGTGCTGAGTAAATCGCAAAAGCATGATTTTATTAAAGAACAGCTGGCATTTATAACAAACAATGCTGACTGGTTTATTGATAAGCGTATTCTGCTGGCGCTGAAAGTTGACGCTGATACGGTGGATTTTCTGTTAGCGTCAAAGACGGTGCGCAATGACATTACCAACCTGCCGTTCGTTCAGCTGGAAATTAATGAGCTCTTTCCTGATTTGATGCAGGGAAAAGAAAATACCCGTCTTTTGAGATTGAGCAAATCATTTGATCTGTGGCTGGATAACTTTGGTTCGGGAAAAAGCAACCTGAAACCGTTGCATGACGGCCTGCTTAGTACGCTGAAAATGGATCAGCATCTGGTGGAGCATCTATTATCCCGATCGTCGAACACGTTGATTATGGAGCCGTTATTACGGATCATTAAAAACTATTACCCGCGAGTGAGGGTTATCGTCAAAGGCATCGATACCGCGGATTGTCTGGCTAAAGTCAGTAATCTGAATATTAATGGACTGCAGGGAAATCTCTGGCCGGCGGTTCACTTAGATGAGCTGAAAACGCAGATTGATTTTTCTCGCTAAGCCTTATTTTTACCCCCTGGTTATTAGGCGCCGAAGAATATCCCCACAGTTGGATGGGTGTTAATTCCCCGATGGCCGCTCTACACTTTGCGGTAGAGGGGAAAAACATGCCGCAGAAACCATCGTTCATCAATCACTACCATCAACAGTTGCCGGGCTTCTACACCGAACTGCAACCGACGCCGCTGCAGGGCGCGCGTTTGCTCTATTACAGCCGCGGGCTGGCGGATGAGCTGGGGCTATCCGCGCAATGGTTTACCCGTCAGTATGACGCGGTGTGGCGCGGCGAGGCGCTGTTGCCGGGCATGAAGCCGCTGGCCCAGGCGTACAGCGGCCATCAGTTCGGCATGTGGGCGGGGCAACTGGGCGACGGGCGCGGCATTCTGCTGGGCGAACAGCAGTTGGCGGACGGCCGCAGCATGGACTGGCATCTTAAAGGCGCCGGGCTGACGCCCTATTCCCGCATGGGGGACGGGCGCGCGGTGCTGCGCTCGGTTATCCGCGAGTTTCTGGCGTCCGAAGCCATGCATCATCTGGGTATCCCGACGACGCGGGCGCTGACCATTGTCACCAGCGAGCAGGCGATAGCGCGCGAACGGGAAGAACCGGGGGCGATGCTGCTGCGCGTGGCGGAAAGCCATGTGCGCTTCGGCCACTTCGAACATTTCTATTATCGCCGCGAAGGCGAAAGGGTTCGCCAGTTGGCGGATTTCGTCATCGCCCGCCACTGGCCGCAGTGGCGGGATGACCCGCGGCGCTATGCGCTATGGCTCGGCGATGTGGTGGAGCGCACGGCGCGGCTGATTGCCCACTGGCAGAGCGTCGGCTTTGCCCACGGCGTGTTGAATACCGACAATATGTCCATCCTCGGCTTAACCATTGATTACGGACCGTTCGGCTTTCTGGATGATTACCAGCCGGACTATATCTGCAACCACTCCGACCATCAGGGACGTTACGCCTTTGATAATCAACCGGCGGTCGGGCTGTGGAATCTGCATCGTCTGGCGCAGTCGCTATCGGGGCTGATGGACACCGAGGAACTGGAAACGGCGCTGGCGCGTTATGAGCCGGCGCTGATGCAAAAATATGGCGAGCTGATGCGCGCCAAATTGGGGCTGTTTACCGCGGATGCCGAGGATAACGCGATTCTGGTGGAACTATTGCGCCTGATGCGGCAGGAGCGGCGCGACTATACCCGCACCTTCCGTCTGCTGGCCGACGGTGAAAAAAGCGACGCGCTTTCCCCGCTGCGCGATGAGTTTATCGATCGTCCGGCGTTCGATCGCTGGTTTGCGGCGTACCGTAAACGTTTGGCGCAGGAACCGCAGCATGACGCCGAGCGCCGGCAGCGAATGAAGGGCGCCAATCCCAACTATATTCTGCGCAACTATCTGGCGCAGCAGGCCATCGAACGGGCGGAAAAAGAGGATATCAGCGTGCTGGCCCGCCTGCATCAGGCGCTTTGCCGGCCCTATGAGGAGCAGCCGGAAATGGACGATCTGGCGGCGTTGCCGCCGGAGTGGGGCAAGCATCTCGAAATATCCTGCTCCAGTTGAAAACCGGTCGCTCCCTGAGTGACCGGCATTGGGCTACTGGCGCAGATGCACCTGCGGGATCGGGTAGTCGGGGTGCCGGCCGACGTTCAGGTCGGCCTGATACCAGCGGGTCAGTATTTCCGTTTGCAGCACCTGATGCGGCGAGCCTTGCGCCACCAGTTTCCCCTGATGCAGCAGCAGGATCCGGTCGGCGTACAGGGCGGCCAGATTAAGATCGTGCAGCACGCAGCAGACGGCCAGCGGCTGCTGCCGGGTCAGCTGTTTTAACAGGCGCAACAGATGCTGCTGATGGTAGAGATCCAGCGCCGAGGTGGGTTCGTCAAGGAACAGCCAGCCCGGCGTCGGCTGCGGGTGCCACAGCTGAGCCAGCACGCGGGCCAGCTGTACCCGCTGCTGTTCGCCGCCGGAGAGATGGCGGTAATCGCGATTCGCCAGATCCAAACAGCCGGTCTGCTCCATCACCCGGCGGATAATCTCATCATTCCGCCGGTCGCGTCCGTAAGGGGAGCGGCCCATGGCGACCACATCGCGTACGCTGAAGGCGAAAGCCAGTCCGCTGTGCTGACGCATCACCGCGCGGGTTTTCGCCAGCGCGCCTGGCGCCCAGTGGGAAAAGGGCTTACCGGCCAACAGACACTCCCCCTGATGCGGCGTCAAATACCCGGTCAACAGACGCAGCAGCGTGGACTTGCCCGCGCCGTTGGGGCCGATAATCGCCACGATTTCGCCGCAGTTCACCTCCAGCGAAACCTCCTCGGTGAGGTAGCGTCCGCCGATACGATAACTCAGATTATGGGCCACCAAGGCGTTATCCCGTCCGGCGCTATTCATTTCCGCGTCCTTTATGCTGCACGATCAGCCATAAAAAATAGGGGCCGCCAATCAGGCTGGTCAACAGCCCGACGGGCATCTCCGCCGGAGACAGCAGGGTACGCGCCAGGGTATCCGCCACCAGCAGCAGGCAGGCGCCCCCCAGTACCGAGCCGGGAATAAGCCAGCGGTGGTCGGCGCCCAGGTGCATGCGGATCAGATGAGGGATCACCAGCCCGATAAAACCGATCACCCCGCTGACGGCAACCGCCACGCCCACCAGCAGCGAGCTTAACAGCAACAGCGTATATTTGGTGCGCTTCACGTTAACGCCCAGATAGTGCGCCTCTTCGTCCCCCAGCTGTAACAGGTTTAAGCGTCGGGTCTGATACAGGGTGATCGCCATGGCGGGCAGCGTCAGCGTGGCCGCCACCAGCAGCATCGGCCATTGCGCCTGTCCCAGACTGCCCATGCCCCACAGTGAAAACTGACGCAGCTGCTGGTCGTTGCTGATATAGGTCAGCACGCCAACCACCGCGGCGCACAGGGCGTTAAGGGCGATGCCGGCCAGCAAGAGCCGCGTCAGTCCGCCCTGTTCGCTGCGGCTAAGGATAAAAATGATCGCGGTAATCGCCAGACTGCCGACGAAGGCCGCCAGCATCGGGCTGTAAAGCGACAGCAAGGGCGGCAGGCCGAGCGGCAGAACAATGGTCAGCGCCACGCACAGCGCCGCGCCGCTGCTGATCCCCAGCAGGCCGGGGTCGGCCAGCGGATTGCGAAACAGCCCCTGCATGATGCCCCCTGAACAGGCCAGCGCGCTGCCGACCAGAACGGCCAGCAGCACGCGGGGCAGGCGGATATGCAGCCAGATATGCCATAGCGGATCGTCCAGGGACGTCTGCCACAGCGTGTGAAACGATAGGTTGAGCGCGCCCAGGTTAGCCGCGCATATCATCAGCGCCAGCAGCAGCAACAGCAGCCCCGCCAGCCAATAACCGGGATGTAGCCGTGGCGTCATTTTATCTGTTCTGCGGCCTGACGCAGCGTGGCCATCAGCGCCGGCGTCTCCAGCGTAAAGCCGAGTATCGCCATGTCGTCAACCACCAGCAGACGGTTGTTTTTGCCCGCCGGCGTCAATGCCAGGCCCGGCAATTTCCAGATTTGCGCTTCGCCGCCCAGGCTCTTCAGCCCCTGAGTGGAGATCACAACCAGGTCGGGAGCGCTGGCGATCACCCCTTCCTGCGATAATGGCTGATAGCGTTGGCTGCCCTGCATGGCGTTGTGTAACCCGACGCTGCGGAAAATGGTATCGGCGGGGGTATTCTGCCCGGCCGCCATGGCCGTCATCCCGCCGTGGCTGAGGATAAAAAGCGCCTTAACCGGCAGCGGGGTGTCGGCGACCTTGTCCAACTGCTGGCGGTAAGCGTCAGTCAACGCCTTGCCTTGCGCCTCTTTATCTAACGCCTGGGCAATGACGTTAATCTTTTGCGGCACGGTTTCCAGCGCCGGTTTGGCCGGCACATTGATCACCCGGGTGCCGCTTTCCGCCACCTGCTGCAACACCAGCGAGGGCTGCGACAGTTCGCTGGCGATCACCAGCGAGGGCTTCATCGCCAGAATGCCCTCGGTATTCAGCTGGCGCATATAGCCCACGTCGGGAAGTCTGGCGGCGGCATCAGGATGCAGACTGGTGCTGTCTCTGGCGACCAGATCTTTTTCCGCGCCCAGCGCGTAGATGATTTCGGTGACGTCGCCGCCGACGGACACAATGCGTTCCGCGGCCGAAACGCTGAGCGGCAGGAGCGTCAACAACGGCAATAGCCAGTTTTTCATGCGGCAAGATCCTTACGTGGTTTCAGCGCGGCTATCTGCTCGCGCCACTGCTGCTGTTCGGCGGTGCCTTCGGTGCGCTGGCCGAATAATTGCGCGATTTGCGTACCGTCCGCGGCATACAGTTCCAGACTGGTCACGATACCGTCGGCGGTCGGTTTGCGCGTGACCCAGCTCTCGGCGATGGCGTTCTCAATCAGATGCAGCGTGAAATCCTGATTAAAGATATTAATCCATTCGGCATGCTGCTCCACCCGTTCCACGCGTTCGATTTTACCGGTAAAAATCTGCACGCAGCCGCGGTTGCCAACAAATACCATAATTTCATTCTGCGCGTCTTTGGCGGCGAACAGGATCTGTGATAGCGCATGGTTATCAACCTGATAAGCCAGGTCGTCGCTGACGGCGCGGAACGCCTGCTGGCGGGTGAGATTGTAGCGTTTCAGCAGGATAAAGAACTGGTGAACATCGGTCATCGCCCGCCAGTCGGCTTCGAATTCCGGGTTATGCTGCGCCGCCGGTACTGCTGCTGCGTCGGCGGCCGGCGGGCGGATCAGCAGCGCGGGGTTTTCGCCGCTGGCGAATGTCGCGATAACCTGCCGCCAGGCCTGACTGTCGGTGTCGTCGGTGGGGTAAACCTTCAGAATGGCGTCACCCTGATGGTCGAAAAACTGAATGCTTTCACGCTCTCCGCGCGGCGTGGTTTCGCGCAGGAAGAAGGCGGAAGCCCATGAGTGCAGAAATAGGCGTAAATCCAGTTCGCGCGGATTTAGGATCAGGCCGGCATGCCCGTCCAGATGCTGATTGCGATAATATCCGACGTGCTCATGAACGGCGTACTCATTGCGCGTAATCGACTTGGTCTTGCCAACCTGCTCCAGCGCGCCCAGCCAGCTTTTGGCGTCTCCTTGCAGGCGCTGCGCGTCATGCCCGACGCGCGCGTGCGTTAATTCCGCTTCGCTGATGCCGAGCAGGGCGGCCAGATCGCGGGCGTATTTACGCGGATGCGCAGTTTTAGCATCGAGGTATTGTTGGTAAAGTGAAGTCTGCATCATCGCTTCCTCATTCTTTGTCATAGTCACAGCATAGCCACATTGGTCAGAAATTAATGAGAATCATTTTCATGTAACAAAAAAGTTACATCAAGTGAAATTTTCTTAATCCATCAGGATGAAACGGCGACCGGGGCGGGGAAAATGCAGGCTGACGGCGAATTAATTCAGTTGATAAATACCTGACTGCCAGGGTTGCAGCTCCAGTTTGCCGGCATTGGTCCGCACCTGTTCCTTCATGCCGCTTTCCAGCAGGGTTTTCTTGATTGAGAACGACTCAGGCAGCGCATAGCTGACGGGCTGTTCCCAGAAATTTACCACGATAAGATATTTCTCGCCGTCCAGAATACGGGTATAAGCATAGACGTCGTTATTGTCGGGATCGAGATACTGATAAGCGCCGTAGATTAATGCCGGGGTGGCGCGCTGGGTTAACGCCATCGTGGCCAGCGCTTTGGCGGAAAGTTCGCGCCACTGCGCACGATCGTCACCGAAGTGCGACACCAAACGGGGATTATCGTGATTGTTCAGGAAGAAGGTATTCCAGCCATATTCGCCGGTCATGTTATTCAGACGGTTATTAATCTGACGAAATTGCGATAATTGCCACGTTTTCTTGCGCCATCTCTCCTCAGACGAGCGGTCAACGCGGATCAGATCGAATAGGTCGCTGCTATGGTTAACCACCACGTCGATCATCATATGCATGTCGCGTTTTTTCATCTCGGCTATCAGCAGCTCGAAATCTTCCATGGTGCCGTATTCGCGTATTATTTTGCGGTAGTCGCGGATATCGTAACCATTATCCACATTCGGCGAGTCATAGTGCGGATTAATCCAGATGCCGTTAACGCCGAGATCTTTTAAATAATCCAGTTTTTCGGTAATTCCTTTCAGGTCTCCGATGCCATCGCCATTGCTGTCTTTAAATGAACGAGGGTAAATCTGATAAAACACGGCCTCTTTCCACCAGGAAGGATGGACCGAAGCGCCATCGTTAATTGCCACAACGGATGAGCTCTCTATGCCGTTATCCTGAGACGATGCGCTGCATAAACCGGAGAAAGTCAAACTCGCCAGTAATATGGCGCTGAGTGTTAAACGTTTTTTTAGCATAATCATATAATAAATAGAGTTACTTATAATTGGTTTTTTTATGACGCTTAAATTATTAATCGCCATGCCGTTTTACATAGGGTGTCAGGCGCGAAGATGGAATTAATTGCTATAAAAACAATATAATGTAACCGCAATAAGTCATATGTCTTGACTTTGAATTGCGCACTTTACCGGGGAATTAATAATGGTCAACTTATAGTTTGCCGCGGTGATTTTATTGTGCGGGAAATAGCGTATCGAGGTGGGCTTAAAAATAAAAACTTAGCGGAATTATAATATTAAACTTATTTTTAAACCAAGGTAATAAAAAGCGCTCAAATAATAATTTGAGCTTTGAGTGACGGCGGCGCATTTTTGCTTGAACCGCCAATTAGTACATGCGCCGGCTCATACCAAGAATATCAATGACTCTGGCGGAAATTTCCTCAACCGAATAATTGGTGGTATTGATATATTTAATCTGGTGTTTGCGAAACAGTGCCTCGACCTCGTTCAACTCCATACGACACTGGCGCAGGGAAGCATAGCGGCTGTTGCCTATCCGTTCTTCACGAATGGCCGCCAGTCGCTCGGCGTCGATGGTCAGCCCGAACAGCTTGTGCTGGAAAGGTTTTAACGCTTCAGGCAACCGCAGGTTATCCATATCGTCGGCAATAAAGGGATAATTGGCGGCGCGGATACCGAACTGCATCGCCAGATAGAGACTGGTGGGCGTTTTGCCGCAGCGCGATACGCCAAGCAGGATGACCTGCGCCTGATCGAGATTGCGCAGTGAAATACCGTCGTCATGAGCCAGCGTATAGTCTATTGCGGCAATGCGCGCGTCATATTTACCCAGATTGTTGGCCGTCAGTCCATGGGTGCGGTTGGCGATGGGGGTGGGCGGAATATTGAGTTCTTCCTGTAAGGGAGCCACCAGCGCCTGCACGATATCCTGGCAGAACCCTTCGCTGCCGGTGATGATGTTGCGCACCGTCGGGGTGACGATAGAGTAAAAAACCAGCGGCCGCACGCCGCTCTGGTGATACAGGGTATTGATCTGCTCGCAAACGGCTTTGGCCCGCGCTTCACTCTCGACGAAAGGCAAGGTATAGCTGACGGTGTTCACCGGGAATTGCGACAGCACCGCATGGCCGAGCACTTCGGCGGTAATCGCCGTACCGTCCGAGACATAAAATACGTTTCTTTCCACGTAAACTCCTTAAATGTTTTTTGCCGCCCAATCTCATCAAAATTGTGTTTTGTAGATACTTTTATTAAAACAGCTTTTCATTATCTCCATGATAAAGATAATGAACTTTTACCATATTGGATTTTTAGCTCATTAACCAATTTTGAGCGATGAAATGGGGTTTTTTCCCAGGTTGATCGATTCACCTGTCAATACTTTATAAATCGCTATGCTACGCTGATTAGGTTGAGACTGATTCTTGACTGAATATTTCCATACCCTAAATTGTATGCAGAAAGGATTTTTTCGATGTCCAATAACGGCCCTGATTTGCGTAATGTCCTCTGGTATAACCAGCTTGGTATGCACGACGTTGAGCGGGTGGGGGGCAAAAATGCCTCTCTGGGTGAGATGATCACCAACCTTTCCGAACTGGGCGTTGCCGTTCCCAATGGTTTTGCGACAACGGCGCAGGCGTTTAATGATTTTCTTAACCAAAGCGGTATCAATCAGCGTATCTATGAATTGCTGGATCATACCGACATTGACGATGTGAACCAACTGGCGAAAGCGGGAACGCAAATCCGCCAGTGGATTATCGATACCCCTTTCCAGCCGGCGCTTGAGCAGGCGATCCGCGCTGCGTACCAGCAGTTGGCCGAGGGGGAGAAAGACGCCTCCTTTGCCGTGCGTTCTTCCGCCACCGCGGAAGATATGCCCGATGCGTCCTTTGCCGGACAGCAGGAAACCTTCCTCAACGTTCAGGGCATTGAGGCGGTGATGACCGCCGTGAAGCACGTCTTTGCCTCTCTGTTTAACGATCGCGCCATTTCCTATCGCGTTCATCAGGGATACGACCACCGCGGCGTCGCGCTGTCGGCGGGGGTTCAGCGCATGGTGCGCTCCGATCTGGCCGCCGCCGGGGTGATGTTCACCATCGATACGGAGTCCGGCTTTGATCAGGTGGTGTTTATTACCTCCGCCTATGGTCTGGGCGAGATGGTGGTGCAAGGGGCGGTGAACCCGGATGAGTTTTACGTGCATAAACCCACCCTGCGCGACAACCGGCCGGCCATTGTGCGCCGTAATATGGGGTCGAAAAAAATCCGCATGGTATACGCCGCCAGCCAGGAGCACGGCAAGCAGGTGCGGATCGAGGATGTACCCGAGCAGCAGCGTGCCCGCTTCAGCCTGAGCGATGATGAAGTACAGGCGTTGGCGCGTCAGGCGCTGCTGATTGAGCAACACTACGGCCGGCCGATGGATATCGAATGGGCGAAGGACGGTCACAGCGGCAAGCTGTACATCGTTCAGGCGCGTCCGGAAACCGTGCGTTCCAACGGGCAGGTGATGGAGCGCTATCATCTGCCGGCAGGGGGCGAGGTGCTGGTTGAGGGCCGGGCCATCGGGCATCGCATTGGCGCCGGCGAGGTAAAAGTCATTCAGAACATCAGTGAAATGCACCTGATTAATGCCGGCGACGTGCTGGTTACCGATATGACCGACCCCGACTGGGAACCGATCATGAAGAAAGCGGCCGCCATCGTGACCAACCGCGGCGGGCGCACCTGCCATGCGGCGATTATTGCCCGCGAGCTGGGGATCCCGGCGGTGGTGGGCTGCGGAGACGCCACCGAACGGCTGACAAACGCCCAGAAGGTGACCGTCTCCTGCGCGGAGGGCGATACCGGCTATGTTTACCACGACCTGCTGGATTTCACGGTGAAAAGCTCGCAGATTGATGCGATGCCGGACCTGCCGCTGAAAATCATGATGAACGTCGGTAATCCCGATCGCGCGTTCGATTTCGCCTGTTTGCCGAACGAGGGCGTCGGGCTGGCCCGTCTGGAATTTATCATCAACCGGATGATTGGCGTGCATCCCCGCGCGCTGCTGGAGTTCGACCAGCAGACCCCGGAGCTGCAGAGTGAAATCAAAGCGCTGATGAATGGCTATGACGATCCGGTGGAGTTCTATATTGCCCGGCTGACGGAAGGCATTGCGACCCTGGGCGCGGCGTTCTCGCCGAAACGGGTGATCGTACGGCTGTCCGATTTTAAATCCAACGAGTATGCCAATCTGGTGGGCGGCGCGCGCTACGAACCGCAGGAGGAAAACCCGATGCTCGGCTTCCGCGGGGCGGGGCGCTATGTTTCCCCGGATTTCAAAGCCTGCTTTGCGCTGGAATGCGCGGCGGTGAAGCGCGTTCGCAACGATATGGGGCTGAAGAACGTGGAGATTATGATCCCGTTCGTACGTACCGTGGCGCAGGCGGAAGCGGTAATCGACGAGCTGGCGCGCCAGGGGCTGCGGCGTGGGGAAGACGGACTGAAGATCATCATGATGTGCGAGATCCCCTCCAACGCGCTGCTGGCGGAGGAGTTTCTGGCTCACTTTGACGGCTTCTCCATCGGTTCCAACGACATGACCCAGTTGGCGCTGGGGCTGGATCGGGATTCCGGCGTGGTCTCCGAGCTGTTTGACGAACGCAACGATGCCGTCAAGGCATTGCTGTCAATGGCGATCAAGGCGGCGAAGAAACAGGGTAAATACGTGGGTATCTGCGGCCAGGGTCCTTCGGACCACGAAGATTTCGCCCTCTGGCTGATGGAGCAGGGCATCGATAGCCTGTCCCTCAACCCGGATACCGTGGTGCAGACCTGGCTGAATCTGGCCGAACACCAGTAACCCGGTAAAATAATGCGCCCGGTAACGCTTGTTTACCGGGCGTTTTTTTAGCGGGCGATAAGAAAGGATTTGAACTGCGGCGTCATTACGGCGCTGAAGCCTTTATCGGTTTTGGTGATTAAGTAAACCGCCAGTCCCTCCTGCTGCGCCAGTTTTAACGCTTTTTCCGTGCCCAGCACCATTAACCCGGTGTCCCAGCCGTCAGCCTCCAGCGCCGTTGGCGCGATAACGCTAACCGAAACCAACTGATGGGTGATGGGTTTGCCGCTCGCCGGATCGATAACATGGGAATAGCGTTTGCCGTCCTGTTCAAAGTAATTGCGGTAGCTGCCGGAGGTGCTGATGGCGTATCCCTGTAAATCGACCGCCGCCTGAATGGCGTTTTCCCGATCGGTCGGTTTCTGGATCGCCACGCGCCAGGGGACGCCATCGGCATTGACCCCCCGGCTGGATATTGCTCCGCCCACGGAAACCAGATAGTTGGCGATGCCTTTGCGCAGCATCAATTGCGCCAGAACGTCGGCGCCGTAGCCTTCCCCCAGCGTCGACAGATCGACATAGAGGTCGGGGAGATCTTTTTGCAGCCATTCGCCGCGTTGATCGCTGAGCAGCCGAAGATGGCTTAACCCGACGTTCTGCCGGGCCAGATCGATCTGCTGCTGGCTGGGGATCTGCGTGGGCTGTTTTTGCGGACCGAATCCCCACAGATTGACCAGCGGCCCGACGGTAATATCCATGGCGCCGTCGGTTGCTCTGCCGATACGCTGCGCCGCCAGAATAATGTCCGCCATGCCGTTGCTGACGGGTCGGGGCTCGCCGCCGCGATATTGATTGAATCGCGATAGCGTCGAGTCGTTACGGTAGGTGGAAATCTCGTCATTGGCCTGCTCCAGCAAGCCATCGATCTCCTGCTGCAGCCGTTCCTTGCTTTCCGCCACTTCGCCGCTGATTTTGACGCTATAGAAAGTGCCCATGGTTTTTCCCTCAATGGTCAGCAGCGGACGAGGGGCGGCGACCTGGGGGGCGCTATCGCAGGCCGTAAGCAGGCAGAGCACACAACCAACAAGTAGTAATCCCCTGGCGAGATTAGTCATGAAAAAACTCCCAAGAATAAAGCAAGGCGCTAACAAATAAAGCAAAGTGCGAGAAATGCAAATAGCAGATTAACAAAAACCTGGCCGACCGCAATTTATGGCGAGAAAAGCGATGGGGCGGCCTGAAGGAAGAGACAAAAAAAAGCCCACCTCAGGGGATGGGCAAAGACTACACACAGCAATTCGTTACTAACTTTGACGAGGAGAAAACCTCATTGACAAACAGTAGGTTAAAGCTAGCTTTAAAATCTATGCTAGAGATTATGCTAAGCCGAGTCATTAAGAATCATCCTAATGGTTAATTATTTTTTAAGGATTGAGAAAGAGGTAGGTTATTACTGCAATAAAATTACACCGATAATCTGAAATAAGCAAAATTTTTAGGAATAGTCCCGCAAAAACCAGCGTTAATCATTAGATTTTTTTATTTATTGTGAGGTGGTAGCCACGGAAGATCTCTTTCGTGGCCGCCGCTATTGCATGGTGCCGCCTACTTTTTGTCGGTGTCCTGCTCAAGAGGAACGATATTTCCCGGTTCGGGAATTTCCTCCATCCAGGCGAAAATCAGCCGGTAGGATACGGCAAGTACCACCGGTCCGATAAACAACCCGATCATACCGAAAGCCAGCAATCCGCCAATTACGCCGCACAGGATTAACAGCAGCGGCAGGTCGGCCCCCAGGCGAATCAGCACCGGGCGGATAAAGTTATCGATGGTGCCGACCACGCAGCTCAGGACCAGCAGTACCGTTCCCCAGGTGGTGTCTCCGCTCCAGTAGAGCCAGATAATGGCGGGGATCAGTACCGGGAGCGGGCCCAACTGCACCAGGCAGAACAGAAACATCAGCACCGTCAGCAAGGTGGTGTACGGAATGCCGGAGATGAACAGCCCAAGGCCACCCAGCAGCGACTGAACGATGGCGGTCACCACCACGCCCAGCGCCACGGCGCGAATGGACTGCGCCGCCAGGATCACCGCGGTATCGCCGCGCTCCTGCCCGAGGCGGATAGCGAAATGGCGCACCGCTTTGGCGACGGCTTCCCCTTTATAGTAAAGCAGCGCGCTGAATAACAGCATCAGGGCGCAGTGCACCAGGAAGCGGCCGACGTGCGCGGCCTGCGCCACCAGCCAGGTGGCGGTTTTGCCCGCATAGGGCTGAATTTTGGAAAACAGGCCGCTGCCGCTGCTTTGCAGCAAGGTTTGCCAACCGCTGAACAGTTTGTCTCCCACCAGCGGAATAGAGGTCAGCCACTCCAACTGCGGCAGCGAGAAATTTTCCTGGCTGGCTCCCCAGCGCATCAGCGCCGAACTGTTGTCGATGGCGCTACTGACCAGTACGGCAATCGGCAACACGAACAGCAGAATCAGCAGCAACGTCATGGCAAGAACGGCCAGGGAACGTCGCCCCCAAAGCAGATGCTGAAGCTTAATCATCAGCGGCCAGGTCGCGATGACCACCATAGAGGCCCAGGCAAACCCCAGAATAAAGGGTTGCACCACCCAAAAGCAGGCGATGATCATAATGGCGATAAACAGCAGGCTAAATAATATTCTGGCCAGGTCGAAACGCTGTTGTTGAGATTTTCTTATCAATGAATAATACCTCGGTAAGTAGACATAATGTCTGAAAGCAACGCCGCTTTGGCAAGGCGATGAAAGCGGCAATGATTTATCATGAGATATTTCCGCCGTTTTTAACAGTCCGTTGAACAGATTGTTGGTCAAAGGGTGTAAACCCGTTACGCCGTGTGTTTTTTATCGATTCAGCGGCGCGGCCGCGTGAAATATGATAAAACGTGATAAGTCTGATGGTCGGATAAACGGACGGCTGGATTACAGGGATGGTTGGCGCAAATCGTTTCATCACAGACACCTAACGTCATATTGGCAAACATTTCTTGTTCGGACAGGGTCAAAAAATAATGATCCCACAGATCTCTCAGTCTCCCGGGCTGGTTCAGCCGGTGCTTAACTTTTTGGAAGCATTGAAGCACAGTGGATTTACCGGCGATACGGCGACAAACTACGCCGATCGCCTGACGATGGCGACAGACAATAGTATCTATCAGCTGTTGCCGGATGCGGTGGTTTTCCCCCGTTCCACCGCCGACGTGGCGATTCTGGCGCGTCTGGCGGGGGAGACGCGCTTTCTCGGTCTGACGTTCACGCCGCGCGGCGGCGGCACAGGAACCAACGGTCAGGCCCTGAATAAGGGCATTGTGGTGGATATGTCGCGTTATATGAACCGCATCCTGGAGATTAACCCGGAGCAGGGTTGGGTCAGAGTCGAGGCCGGCGTGATTAAAGATCAGCTCAACCAGTATCTTAAACCGTTCGGCTACTTTTTCGCCCCGGAGTTATCCACCAGCAACCGCGCCACGCTGGGCGGCATGATTAACACCGATGCCTCGGGACAAGGGTCGCTGGTGTACGGTAAAACCTCCGATCATGTGCTGGGCCTGCGCGCGCTGCTGCTCGGCGGTGAAATGCTGGATACGCAGGCTATGCCCGTGGCGTTGGCGGAACAGTTGGCGCGGGAATCCTCCGCGGTCGGGCGGATTTATCATACCGTGCTGCACCGCTGCCGCGAGCAGCGTCAGCTTATTGTCGACAAATTTCCCAAATTGAACCGTTTTCTTACCGGGTACGATTTGCGCCATGTTTTCAGCGATGACCTGCAAACCTTTGACCTGACGCGCATTCTTACCGGGGCCGAAGGGACGCTGGCGTTTGTTACCGAAGCCAAGCTCGATATTACGCCGCTGCCGAAAGTGCGGCGGCTGGTAAACGTCAAATATGACTCCTTCAACTCGGCCCTGCGCAATGCGCCCTTTATGGTGGAAGCGCAGGCGCTGTCGGTGGAAACCGTGGACTCCAGCGTATTGAATCTGGCGCGCGAGGATATTGTCTGGCACTCCGTCAGAGAACTGATTACCGATGTGCCTAATCAGGATATGCTGGGGCTGAATATCGTGGAGTTCGCCGGTGATGATGAAGCCTTGATCGACGGGCGGGTGCGCCAGCTCTGTCAACGGCTGGATGCGCTGCTGGCAAGCGGCGAGGCCGGGGTTATCGGCTATCAGACCTGTAACGATCTGGCGGACATTGAACGCATTTATGGCATGCGCAAGAAAGCGGTCGGTTTGCTGGGAAACAGTAAAGGGCTGGCGAAACCGATCCCGTTTGCCGAGGATACCTGCGTGCCGCCGCAGCATCTGGCGGATTATATTGCCGAATTTCGCGAACTGCTGGACAGCCACAACCTGACCTACGGTATGTTCGGCCATGTGGATGCGGGGGTGTTGCACGTACGCCCGGCGCTGGATATGTGCGATCCGCAGCAGGAAATGCTGATGAAGCGGCTTTCCGATAAAATTGTGGCATTAACCGCGAAATACGGCGGCCTGCTGTGGGGAGAGCACGGCAAAGGGTTTCGCGCCGAGTACAGTCCGGCGTTTTTCGGCCCCGAACTGTATGCCGAGCTGCGGCGCATCAAAGCCGCGTTCGATCCCGATAACCGGCTTAATCCCGGTAAAATCTGCGCTCCGCTGGAGCTGGATGCGCCGATGATGAAAGTGGACGCCGCCAAACGCGGCACCTACGATCGTACCATTCCGCTGGCGGTGCGTGGCTCTTTCCGCGGCGCGCTGGAGTGTAACGGCAATGGCCTATGCTTCAATTTTGATGCCCGCAGCCCGATGTGTCCTTCGATGAAAATCACCGGCAACCGCATCCATTCGCCGAAAGGCCGGGCGACGCTGGTGCGGGAATGGCTGCGTTTGCTGGCGGAGCAGGGGGTTGATCCGCTGGAACTGGAGAAACGACTGCCGCAGCAGAAACTCAGCCTGAATACCCTGATCCAGAAAACCCGCAATAGCTGGTATGCCCGTCAGGGCGAGTATGATTTTTCCCATGAGGTGAAAGAGGCGATGTCGGGGTGCCTGGCTTGTAAAGCCTGCTCGACGCAGTGTCCGATCAAGATTGACGTACCCGGTTTTCGCTCCCGTTTCCTGCAACTGTATCACACCCGCTATTTGCGGCCGGCGAGGGATTATCTGGTGGCCGGGGTGGAGAGCTATGCGCCGCTGATGGCGCGCAGTCCCAAGACCTTCAACTTCTTTTTGAAAATGCCGTGGGTGAATGCGCTGAGCCGTCGGCAGATCGGCATGGTCGATCTGCCGTTGCTCTCTTCTCCGTCGCTGCGCCAGCAGTTTGCCGGTCACCGCGCCGGTAAAACCACGCTGGAACAGCTGGAAAAATTGTCCGCGCAGGAGCGCCGGCAATATGTATTAATCGTTCAGGATCCCTTTACCAGCTATTATGATGCGCAAGTGGTGGCCGATTTTGTGCATCTGGTGGAGAAATTGCGCTTGAAACCGGTGCTGCTGCCGTTTTCTCCCAACGGCAAGGCGCAACACATTAAAGGCTTTTTGCAGCGCTTTGCCAAAACCGCGGCGAAAACCGCCGATTTCCTTAATCGCGTCGCCAGACTGGAGATACCGATGGTCGGCGTCGATCCGGCGCTGGTGCTGTGCTATCGCGATGAATACCGGGAGATACTGGGGGATAAACGGGGCGACTTTAAGGTGCAACTGGTGCATGAGTGGCTGATGACCTCGCTGGCGGGAAAAACCGCTCAGGCCGTCGCCGGCGAATGCTGGTATCTGTTCGGACACTGCACGGAAACCACCGCGTTGCCCGCCAGTACCCAGCAGTGGGTGGATATTTTCTCCCGCTTTGGCGCCCGGCTGGAAAACGTCAGCGTCGGTTGTTGCGGCATGGCGGGAACCTACGGCCATGAAAGCAGCAATCTGGCGAATTCGCAGGGTATTTATGCGCTCTCCTGGCAACAGGCCCTGCAGAAGTTGCCGCAACAGCGCTGTCTGACCACCGGCTACTCCTGCCGCAGCCAGGTGAAACGGATGGAGGGTCGCGGGCTGCGTCATCCTCTACAGGCCTTGCTGGAGATTATCTGATGCTATGGAAACGACAGGTTACCCTCGAACAGCTTAATCAGCAGAGTCGGGGGTGTATGATTGGCTTGCTGGGGATCCGCTACACGCGGATAACGGACGATTGCCTGGAAGGGATGATGCCGGTGGATGACCGTACCCGCCAGCCGTTCGGCCTGCTGCACGGCGGGGCGTCGGTGGTGCTGGCCGAGTCCCTCGGTTCGGTGGCCGGCTATCTGTGTACCGAAGGGGATCAACAGGTGGTGGGTATGGAGGTCAATGCCAATCACCTGCGCGCGGTGGTTGACGGCGAGGTGCGCGGCGTGTGCCGCGCTCTGCACGCCGGGCGACGCAATCAGGTATGGCAGATAGATATTTTCGATAGCCGGGATCGCCTGTGCTGCACCTCACGCCTGACGACCGCGGTAATTACGCCGTAGCCCTGACCGACAACCGCACCGGCCGCATTTTGCCGTCCGCTGCGGTTGGTTTGTCAGGTCGTGGCTTATGCGCTATGGGCCGTCAGGGCAAAAAGGGAACCCGCTTGACGAAATCGCTCTGGAAAGCGGTGGCTTTATCCCACGAACCCTGGATGCTCAGTTGGTGGCAGATGGTCTTTAGCGTATTGCGTGCGAAGTAGTAGCTCTGGACCCGGAACAGGTGGCAGCGCTCCTCATTATTTATTTCTTTAATCAGTCGGTTATGTAATTTTACCAAGGCGTGGAGATAGCTGGCGTCGTCGCCGTTTCTCAGACAAAGATCGACCATATCCATGCAGGCGTTATGATAGCGTCTTAGATGGTCGATATGGCTTCCCGGCCGATTCAGACGCGCCTCCGCCATATAGAAATCCACGGTGGCGTTGCGGATTTGGAATTTATATTCGTCAATCTGATGTTGCAGCCAGGCATTCACGGAAAGCATGGGATCTCAACCCTGAATATCAAATGATAATCATTATCATATTTATAAAAATAGTCGGGATCAATGGCTAAAACGATCGCTAGCCATAAAAAATCGCCGGGAGCGATTTTCAACGTCGCTTGCGACGGCCCGGAGGGTGACGGGCAGGGATAGCCCGTCATAAAAATTTGCTGCTGATGAAATTAAATCATCATTTACTTTCCCTGTTTTATAAATAGGTATCCTCGATGAATGTTATACTAATGATAATAAATTGATAACTTTTCCCTGGGCGTGACCGGCAAGGGATATAATTTAGTCTTTGTTTATCAATGGATTAATCTGTAATTCACCGGGCGATTTTCGCCGGGGAGGGCGATGCGCGCGGGCGGCCGCCGCCATGCAAAAGCAAATGTTACGAATAGCCCTGCAAAACAAGAGGTTGAAGCTATATCCATTATCACTAACATTAGGGGAAACCAGCCTGAAACTGGTACCACACGTAATGAGGTATGCCTTATGCAAACGGAAAGTGTAGGAACGTTTTCACTGGATGAAAATATCTGGCAGGGACTGACGCTGACGGATAGCGCGGCAAAACAGATAACCAACTTAATGCGGCAGGATGCCGCGATAAAAGGTTTACGGCTTGGCGTCAAACAATCCGGCTGCGCCGGGTTTGGCTATGTGCTGGATCTGGTGCGCGAGCCCGAACCGGATGACCTGTTGTTCGAACGCGACGGCGCAAGACTTTACGTACCGCTAAAGGCGATGCCTTTTATTGATGGCACCGAGCTCGATTTTGTCCGTGAAGGGCTGAATCAGGTGTTCAAGTTTAATAATCCCAAAGCTCAGCATGCCTGTGGATGCGGCGAGAGCTTCGGCATTTAAGTGATGAAAAATTATGGCACGTAGCACAGTAGATGTACCCGATGATGTCCAGATCTGGATGGGAGACGGCCGTTACAAAGAGGGCTTCTTCACCGAACTGGCGACGGATGAACTGGCACGCGGGATTAACGAAGACGTGGTCCGGGCGATTTCGGCCAAGCGTAACGAACCCGAATGGATGCTGGAGTTCCGGCTTAACGCCTATCGGGCGTGGCTGGAAATGGAAGAGCCTCACTGGCTGAAAGCGCATTATGTCAAGCTCGACTATCAGGATTATAGCTATTATTCGGCGCCGTCCTGTGGTCACTGTGACGACACCTGCGACTCCCAGCCGGGCGCTACCCAGCAGTCCGGCATTACGGACGTCAACAATTACCTGACCAGCGAGGTTGAAAACGCCTTTAACCAACTGGGCGTACCGGTGCGCGAAGGCAAGTCGGTCGCGGTGGACGCGATTTTCGACTCCGTTTCCGTGGCGACGACCTACCGTCATGAACTGGCCGAGCAGGGCATCATTTTCTGTTCGTTCAGCGAGGCGATTCAGGATCACCCGGATCTGGTTCGCCAGTACCTCGGTACGGTGGTGCCTTCGAACGACAACTTTTTCGCCGCCTTGAATGCCGCGGTCGCCTCCGACGGCACCTTTGTCTATATCCCGAAAGGCGTGCGCTGTCCGATGGAGCTGTCCACCTATTTCCGTATCAACGCCGCTAAAACCGGGCAGTTTGAGCGCACCATCCTGATTGCCGACGACGACAGCTACGTCAGCTATATCGAGGGGTGTTCGGCGCCGGTACGCGACAGCTATCAGCTGCATGCGGCGGTGGTTGAGGTGATCGTCAATAAAAACGCCGAAGTGAAATATTCCACCGTGCAAAACTGGTTTGCCGGTCAGGACGCCGAAGGCGGGATTCTGAACTTTGTCACCAAGCGGGCGCTGTGCGCCGGTGAGTATGCGAAAATGTCATGGACGCAATCGGAAACCGGTTCGGCCATTACCTGGAAATACCCCAGCGTGATTTTGCGCGGCGACAATTCGGTGGGCGAGTTTTTCTCCGTGGCGCTCACCAACGGTCGCCAGCAGGCGGATACCGGCACCAAGATGATCCATATCGGTAAAAACACCCGCTCCACCATCATCTCCAAAGGGATTTCCGCCGGCCACAGCGAAAATACCTATCGCGGGCTGGTGAAGATCATGCCGAGCGCCACCAACGCGCGCAATTTCACCCAGTGTGATTCCATGCTGATCGGCAGCGACTGCGGCGCGCATACTTTCCCGTATGTGGAAGTGCGCAACAACACCGCGCAGTTGGAGCACGAGGCGACCACCTCGAAGATTGGCGACGATCAGCTGTTTTACTGTCTGCAGCGCGGCATCAGCGAAGATGACGCCATCTCGATGATCGTCAACGGTTTCTGTAAGGATGTTTTCTCTGAGTTGCCGCTGGAGTTTGCGGTCGAGGCGCAAAAGTTACTGGCGATTAGTCTGGAACATAGCGTGGGTTAATTCGTCGGTTGCCGATATTTCTTATCATCGGTCACAAAAATGATGAGCGTCACCAGATGTAAGACGCCGGAAGGATAGAGCATGTTAAGTATTGAAAATCTGAAAGTCAGCGTAGAAGGCAAAGAAATCATTCAGGGGCTGAATCTCCAGGTCAAGCCGGGTGAGGTCCATGCCATTATGGGGCCGAACGGTTCCGGGAAAAGCACCCTCTCCGCGACGCTGGCCGGGCGTGAAGAGTATGAAGTGACCGACGGCACGGTGAGTTTTAAAGGAAAGGACCTGCTGGAGCTTGACCCGGAAGACCGGGCCGGCGAAGGCATCTTTATGGCGTTTCAGTACCCGGTGGAGATTCCCGGCGTCAGCAACCAGTTCTTCCTGCAAACCGCGGTCAACGCCGTGCGCAAATACCGCCAACTGGAGCCTCTGGACCGTTTCGACTTCGCCGACTTTATCGAAGACAAAATCAAACTATTGAATATGCCGGAGGATTTGCTGACCCGTTCGGTGAACGTCGGTTTTTCCGGCGGCGAGAAGAAGCGTAACGACATTCTGCAAATGGCGGCGCTTGAGCCGGAGTTATGCATTCTGGATGAAACCGACTCCGGCCTGGATATCGATGCGCTGAAAATTGTCGCCAACGGCGTGAATTCGCTGCGCAACCAGCAGCGCGCATTTATTATCGTCACGCACTACCAGCGTATTCTGGATTATATCCGGCCCGATTACGTTCACGTCCTGTATCAGGGGCGCATTGTTAAATCCGGTGATTTCTCGCTGGTGAAACAGTTGGAGGAGCAAGGCTATGGCTGGCTTACCGACCAACAGTAAAACCAATACGCAGCGCAAACAGGAACAGGCCTTGCAGCAGTGGCATAACCTGTTTGAAACCTATAGCGCCCGGCGATCGGCGGAGGCGCATCGGCACTGGCAGGAAGTGCGGCGCCTGGGGTTGCCGCAGCGTAAGCACGAGCACTGGAAATATACTCCGCTCGACGGGCTGCTGGCGCACGAGTTTGTGCTCCCCAAGGCGCCGCAGGTCGACAGGGCGGCGCTGGATGCGCTGGCGTTGCCGGTTGACTGCTGGCGTCTGGTATTTATTGACGGCGTGTTCAACGAGCAGCTCAGCGATACCCAGTGGGGGCCTTATCAGGTTGATATCAACGCATCGCGCGCTCAGGGCGAACTGCCTGCCGCCGTCCAGCCCGAGGTGTTTCTGCACCTGACGGAAAGCCTGGCCGCCGCCAGCACGCTGATTCGCCTGCGCGCCGGGCAGCAGGCGGAAAAGCCGCTGTATTTGCTGCATATCAGCAGCGGTCGGCAGGACGCCGCGCTGAATACCGTCCACCATCGCCATCACCTGAACGTGGAGCGCGGCGCTGGCGCGAAGATTATCGAACACTATGTCAGCCTGGATGAGCAGGCGCACTTTACCGGCGCGCGCCTGACGATCAGCGCCGGAGAAAACAGCCGCGTCGGTCATATCAAGCTGGCGTTTGAAGCGGCGGCCGGCTACCACTTTTCCCATAACGATCTGGTGCTGGCGCGCGACGCGCAGGTGCGCAGCCACAGCTTCCTGCTGGGCGCGGGGCTGACCCGCCACCACACCAGCGCGCAGATGAACGGCGAAGGTGCCAATCTGGCGATTAACAGCCTTATCATGCCCGTCGGCAGCGAAGTGTGCGATACCCGCACCTATCTGGAGCATAACGACGGCTACGGCGAGAGCCGCCAGCTGCATAAAACCATTGTCAACGACCGCGCCAAGGCGGTGTTTAACGGTATGATCAAGGTCGCTCCCCGCGCGCTGAAAACCGACGGTCAGATGACCAACAATAACCTGCTGCTGGGGCGGTTGGCCGAAGTGGATACCAAGCCGCAGTTGGAAATCTATGCCGACGACGTGAAATGCAGCCACGGCGCCACCATCGGCCGTATGGACGAGGAGCAGCTGTTCTACCTGCGTTCACGCGGCATAACCCGGCAGGACGCGCACCAGATGATCATCTTCGCTTTTGCCGCCGAGTTGACGGAAGCCATTGCCGATGAGTCACTACGGGATGTGATCTTAAAACGTATTGCGCTGCGCCTGCCGAACGCACAGGACGATTTATTGAAGGCGGAGCTATGACTTATCCAATCGAACGGGTTCGGGCCGATTTCCCGCTGCTGGCGACGGAAGTGAACGGACAACCCCTTGCTTACCTGGACAGCGCCGCCAGCGCACAAAAACCCCAGGCGGTGATCGACCGTGAAACGGCGTTTTACCAGCATGAATACGCCGCCGTCCATCGCGGCATTCATACCCTGAGCGCGCAGGCCACCAGCGCCATGGAGGGCGTACGCGAACAGGTCGCCGCCTTTATCAACGCAGCTTCGGCGGAAGAGATCGTCTTTGTTCGCGGTACCACGGAGGCCATTAATCTGGTGGCCAACAGCTACGGACACACGTTCCTCCAGCCCGGTGACAACCTGCTCATTACCGAGATGGAGCATCACGCGAATATCGTTCCCTGGCAGATGCTGGCGCAGGCGCGGGGAATTGAAATCCGCGTATTGCCGCTGGCGGCGGACGGAACGCTGGACCTGACCCGGCTCCGCGCCTCGTTGGATGACCGCACCCGCCTGGTGGCGGTGACCCATATTTCAAATGTGCTGGGCACCCTGAATCCGGTGAAAGAGATTATCGCGCAGGCAAAAGCCGCCGGGGCGGTGGTTCTGGTGGACGGCGCGCAGTCGATTATGCATCAGCCCGTCGACGTGCAGGATCTGGATTGTGATTTCTTCGTCTTTTCCGGGCATAAAATCTACGGTCCGTCGGGGATCGGCGTGTTGTATGCCAAAAGCGCGCTGTTGCAGGCGATGCCGCCGTGGGAAGGCGGCGGGGCGATGATCCGCGAAGTCAGCCTGAGCGCCGGCACCACCTATGCCGATGCGCCATGGCGTTTTGAGGCCGGTTCGCCGAATACCGCCGGCATTATGGGGCTGGGCGCGGCGCTAAGCTATGTCACGGCGCTGGGACGCGAGGCGATCCAGCGCTATGAGTCCGCGCTGATGAGCTATGCGCTGGAGGCGCTGGCCCAGGTTCCTGATTTGACGCTGTACGGCCCGGCGGAGAGAAAGGGCGTTATCGCCTTTAACCTCGGGCGGCACCATGCCTATGATGTCGGAAGTTTCCTCGACCAGTATGGAATTGCCATTCGCACCGGTCACCACTGCGCGATGCCGCTGATGGAGCACTATGCCGTTTCCAGTATGTGCCGCGCCTCGCTGGCCGTTTATACTACCCGCGAAGAAATAGACCGGCTGGTTGCCGGGTTGCAACGTATCCATCGATTACTGGGCAACTAAGCGCCGCTTTGTCGCCTGGGGAGGAAAAAATGGCAAGTCTGCCGGATCCGCAGAAATTGGTGCGTAATTTTTCGCGCTGTCATAACTGGGAAGAAAAATATCTTTATATTATTGAATTGGGTGCGCGGCTGGAGCCGCTGCCCGAGGCATGGCGCCGGCCGGAAAATCTGATTGCCGGTTGCCAGAGTCAGGTATGGATAGTGATGCAGCCTGATGATCAGGGTCGGGTGACCCTGCATGGCGACAGCGATGCGGCCATCGTCAAAGGGCTGATCGCCGTGGTGTTCAGCCTTTATCAGGGGCTGAGTGCGCAGGAAATCGTTGCGCTGGACGTGCGTCCTTTCTTTCAGGAACTGGCGTTGACCCAGCATCTGACGCCATCCCGCTCCCAGGGGTTGGAAGCCATGCTCCGGGCCATTCGCGCGCGGGCGGCGGGGTTGTCCTAAGCGTTCGCCATTTACTTCTTATTTCCGCGAAAAAACGCCCGGCCTTCAATCCGGGCGATGTTTTATAGCGCGCAATCCTGCGGGACTCATTTTGAAGTATCCTTCTGATATTTCAGAATGAGTCCCGTAGATTTATCCCCCGCCAAAATTTATCCTGAAACGGATATTTGTAAAGAATTGAATATCAATCCCTTGATTTTCAAATAAAAGATAATTTTGTTACCACAATGCTAATATTGCATAAGCATGATACCGGTTGCTGAATAAAGAACCGGACATCGTTTATAAACCTGCATAAATCAGTGACGTAGGGAACTTTGTATGAAACGCGCGTTAACTTTACTTGGTCTGGTATTCGCCACGTATCTGGCAGGCAGCGGCGCAGCCGGCGCCACGGAATATCCGTTGCCGCCGCCGGGCAGTCGCCTTATCGGCGAGAACATCGCCTATACCGTCCCCGATGATGGCCGTCCGCTGGAAGCTATTGCCGCTGATTTCAAGATTGGCCTATTAGGCATGCTGGAAGCGAATCCCGGAACCGACCCCTATCTGCCGCAGGCCGGTTCGACCTTAACCATCCCCACGCAGATGCTGCTGCCGGATACGCCGCGTGAGGGCATTGTGGTCAACCTTGCGGAACTGCGGCTTTATTATTATCCGAAAGGTAAAAATACCGTCATCGTCTATCCCATCGGCATTGGTCAACTGGGGCGCAAAACTCCGCTGATGGTCACCTCTGTTTCTGAAAAGCGGGCCAATCCGACCTGGACGCCAACGGCGAATATCCGCAAACATTATCTGGAAGAGCAGGGCATTACGCTGCCGGCGGTGGTACCCGCCGGGCCGGATAACCCGATGGGACTGTTCGCGTTACGTCTGGCGGCGCACGGCGGCGTGTACCTGATTCATGGAACGAATGCGAATTTTGGTATCGGCATGCGCGTCAGTTCCGGCTGCATCCGCTTGCGGCCGGACGATATCGAAGCGCTGTTTAACGCCGTTCCGGTCGGTACGCGGGTGCAAATCATCAATGATGCGCTTAAAACATCGGTTGAGCCGGACGGTAAACGTTACGTGGAGGTTCACCAGCCGTTGTCCAAAACCGATCGGGATGACCCGCAGACTATGCCGATCAGCATCAATAAAAAGACCAAAAAATTTATTGATGACGATGAGACCGACGCCAAAACCGTCGCGGACGCCATCGTGCGGCGTTCCGGGATGCCGATTCTGGTAAATGTCGGGCAGGATATCAATACCTATCAGGAGCCTATACAGTCGGTCTCTGAAGACGCAGCGTCGCCGCAGGGCGCGCCAATCACCTCCGTCAGCGCCTCCCGGTAAGATAGCGGGAATAAACCCGGCTGAGGGCGTTCTGTGGCCGGGGTGGGTGCCGCGCTACGGCGCGCCCCGACAAGTGCAAGCCTGTGAAGCGAAAAAACGCAGACAAAAAAATGGCGCACAATGTGCGCCATTTTTACTACTTAACCAGTTCGATTACTTTTTGTAAGTGCGAACTTGGTTGTCCAGACGCTGGTTGGCACGAGCTGCGTCGTCTTTAGCAGCCTGTACGTCAGAGCGGATTGCGTTCACGTCGTTGCTCAGTTGGTCAACTTTAGCGTTCAGAGTCTGAACGTCAGAAGACAGCTGGTCAATTTTAGCGTTGCTGGAACAACCAGCCAGCAGTGTAGAACCCAGAATTACCGCGCCCAGTACCAGTTTAGTACGATTCATTATTAATACCCTCTAGATTGAGTTAATCTCCATGTAGCATTACAAGTATTACACAAACTTTTTTCTAATGAGAATAAATTTTTGATGAGAACATGCTTAATTTTGATCGTTCGCTCAAAGAAGCAGCGAGTTTTGCGGAACAATGAAAAAAGTAAAGAAAACAGCGTCATTTCCATCGGAATAGTCTGAGCTTTTTGCTATTAAAATGGCCTGTCGAATAAAGGAATTAATTTAGCGCGCTACGGATAAGCATGATAACCGCAGAATATATAAAAGCGCCGTCAAAGGCGCTTTTTTAATATGTGGAAGCGTAACGGATTTACAGACGGTGCACCGACGCGGTATTGGTGGTGCCGCTTGGCACCAGCGCGCCGGAAACCATCACCACCACATCGCCGGCCTGCGCGTGGCCGCTGTTTAGCGCCGCTTCCTTACCGATACGGTAGAAATCATCGGTGGAGGCGATTTCTTTTACCAGCAGCGTATCCACGCCTTTGCTCAGCAGAAGCTGGCGGGCGGTGAGCTCATTGGTCGTCAGCGCCAGGATGCGGGCATTGGGGAAGTATTTACGGATCGACTTGGCCGACTTGCCGCCGCTGGTCGCCACGACGATAAGCGGCGCGTCCAGTTTCTCAGCCGTTTCAACCGCGCCGCGGCATACGGCCTCGGTGATGCGCAGTTTACCCAACGGCTTGATGGCATCCAGACGGGCTTTCATCACGGTGTCGGTACGGCGGCAAATGGTCGCCATGATAGTGACGGACTCAAGCGGGTATTTCCCTTTGGCGCTTTCGCCGGACAGCATCACCGCATCGGTGCCGTCAATGATGGCGTTGGCGACGTCACCGGCTTCCGCGCGGGTAGGGCGTGGGTTTTTAATCATTGAATCCAGCATCTGCGTTGCCGTGATAACGACTTTACGGGCCTGGTTACATTTCTCGATCATCATCTTCTGGGCGAAAATCACTTCTTCAACCGGAATTTCGACTCCGAGATCGCCGCGGGCAACCATAATGCCGTCGGACGCATCCAGAATTTCGTCAAAATTGTTCAGACCTTCCTGGTTTTCGATCTTGGAAATGATCTGGATGTGTTCGCCGCCGTGCTGCTGCAGGTGCGCTCGAATTTCTTCAACATCGGAGCGTTTGCGGATAAAGGAAGCGGCAACGAAATCGACGCCCTGTTCGCAGCCAAAAATCAGGTCGCGTTTGTCTTTTTCCGCCAGAGCCGGCAGCTGGATGGAGACGCCCGGCAGGTTAACGCCTTTATTTTCGCCCAGATCGCCATTGTTCAGGACCCTGCAAACGACTTCATTACCGTTGATGGCGGTCACTTCCATGCCGATCAGGCCGTCATCGACCAGAACGATGTTGCCGACGCTCAGATCTTCAGGGAAGCCGGCATAGGTAACCGCAACGCGCTGGCTATTGCCGATCACGCTCGAGTCGGTGGTGAAGGTGAATGTCTGGCCCGCGGTCAGCGAAACGTCGGCGCCGTTTTCCAGCTTCATGGTGCGGATTTCCGGTCCTTTGGTGTCAAGAAGAATAGCGGCCTGCTTACCGGTTTTTGCCAGCACGGCGCGCAGGTTTTTGATGCGTTGACCATGTTCAGCGTAATCCCCGTGCGAGAAGTTCAGGCGCATAACATTCATTCCGGCGTTCAGCAGATTGCTCAGCATTTCTTCTGATTCCGTTTTAGGCCCGATGGTGCAAACAATTTTTGTCTTTTTCATACGATAGCTTCTACAAGTTGTGATGGATAAAAAGCGAGTGAACCGGCAGTTGGCATAGAGCGACTTCCGGAAAAAATGCGTTTGGCAACGGCCAGGAAGAATAAAGTATAGATGATGAAGCGCGTCCGATTACCGCGTTTGAGCATCGGGATAAGGGTAAGCAATGCCGTTGATAACGGTTCTAATGATAGTGGCACGTCGATTAGCTGAAACCATTCAATCGAAACAACGTTCCGTATTATAGTTATTAGTCAATGAGAAACAAGGTGGTAGATGGCCGCAAGTCGCATATTTTAACCCGTTTACGCAAAAAAAGGACGATTTGTGGTTTTTACCAGACTTAGTTGCGCAACTGCCTGTGATCGGCCTCGGCAATCGTTAAGCAGGGGAGTCATGGTGTTGTATAATAATGTGTTCTCGATCACTTTTTTTCGCAAAAAAGAAAAGGATATGTAAACAGAATGTTTTCTTTCGATCGATATCACGTTTCTGTTCCGACGGAGTTGAGAAGATCATGATTAATGGTAGCTTGTCCACCATTAAGGATTGTTACTGCGTAAGCAGGCAAAACCAGACTCCGTTCTTTCAACGGGCGTCTGGTTTTTTTGTTTCCAGGGTATGAATAATGAAAATTGCCAAGATACTCAACAATAATGTCGTGACGGTTATCGACGAAAACGACAATGAGTCGGTTGTCATGGGCCGGGGGCTGGGTTTCAAAAAACATGCCGGCGATCGGCTGGACGAATCGCTGATTGAAAGAGTGTTCGTTATGAAAAGCAGTGAATTGACATCACGTCTGAAGGAGCTGCTTTCCGAGATCCCGCTGGAGGTGATCACGACCGCCGATAAAATCATTTTGCTGGCGAAGGAGCGTTTGCCGGGAAAGCTGCAAAACAGCATCTACATTTCGTTGACCGATCACTGCCATTTTGCGATAGAGCGCCACAGGCAGGGGATAGATATCCGCAATGTATTGCTATGGGAAATCAAACGTCTTTATCCAAAAGAATTCAGCGTAAGTCTGGAAGCGTTGGATATTATTGAGCAACGCCTGGCCGTACGCTTGCCGGAAGACGAAGCCGGTTTTATTGCGTTACATTTAATCAATGCCCAGCTTGATAGTGAAATGCCGGAAGTGATTCAGATAACCAAGATCATGCAGGAAATTCTGAATATTGTTAAATATCAGTTAAGTCTGGATTATAATGAACAGGCCTTAAGCTATCATCGCTTCGTTACCCATCTTAAGTTTTTTGCGCAACGGCTGATTGGGAAAAATACGGTATCCAGTGATGATGAATCACTACACGATGTGGTTAAGGAAAAATATCAGATAGCCTATCTCTGCGCTGAAAAGATACAGATGCATATCGAACAACAGTATCAATATCATTTGACGAAAGAAGAGTTAATGTTCCTGACCATCCATATTGAACGGGTAAGAACAGAACCGTTGGAAAAAATCAGACGGTGAAGTAAAAAGGAAAGTTTGCTATTCATCACAGAATGCTGTTAAGAGGGAATAAGTTACTTGCAGCGACGTTATCTTGGATAATAGAATTTTCCCATTAACAGTTTTAAGAAAATCTGGATTGTAACTGTATCGCTGGCTATCAGCTTTACAGGCAAAACCTAAACCGATTCTTTCACGAGCCATGATGGTGACGAGAGAAAAACGGTTTAGGTTTTTTTCGTTTAAAACGGCATTGGGCGCTCATAACGCTCTGATTTATTTGTGTTGTTGCTGAGTGTTAAGGATAGACAATGAAATACAAGACATTAGCTGGTGAGATACTTGAAGGCGTTGGCGGCAGTAGCAATGTGAACAGCGTGTTGCATTGCGCTACGCGACTGCGGTTTAAATTAAAGGACAGAAAGAAGGCGGATATTACGGCGCTTAAGAATAATCCGGGAATTATTATGGTGGTCGAAAGCGGCGGTCAGTTTCAGGTGGTTATCGGTAATCATGTAAACGAGGTATATAATGATTTTCTTAATGTTTCAGGCATAACCGACTGCTCTGCATCCGATAACGATGACGGACAGTCAAAAGAAAATCTTTTCTCACGCTTTATCGATATTATTGCCGGCATTTTTACCCCGCTGATGGGGATTATGGCCGCATCAGGGATATTGAAGGGATTTCTGGCGCTAAGCCTGGCCTGCAATTGGTTAACTGAAAATAGCGGAACCTATAAGATTTTATTTTCAGCCAGTGATTCATTATTTTATTTTCTTCCGATTATTCTAGGTTATACCGCAGGTAAAAAGTTCGGCGGCAATACCTTTGTCACCATGACCATTGGCGGCGCGCTGGTTCATCCGACCATGCTCGCCGCATTTAATGCCATGTCGGCCGCGGATTATCAACCGCAGCATTTTCTGGGGATCCCGATTACCTTTATCAATTATGCGTCATCCGTTATTCCAATCATTTTCGCATCATGGGTTTCCTGCCGGTTGGAAAAGCCATTGAATGCGATATTACATGCCAATATCCGTAACTTTTTTACTCCGGCGCTGTGTCTGCTAATTACCGTGCCGCTGACGTTTTTATTGATCGGCCCGATAGCGACCTGGCTGAGCCAGCAATTGGCTAACGGTTATCAGCTTATCTATGGCGCCAGCCCGACGATTGCCGGGGCGTTTATGGGCGCCATGTGGCAGGTTTGCGTCATCTTCGGCCTGCACTGGGGATTTGTTCCACTAATGATTAATAATTTCAGCGCATTGGGGCATGACACATTGATGCCGCTGCTGCTGCCGGCGGTGCTGGCGCAGGCCGGCGCGGCGCTGGGGGTGTTTTTACGTACGCGGGATATGAAACTGAAAGGCATCGCCGGGTCGGCATTTTCAGCGGGGATCTTCGGCATAACCGAACCCGCGGTCTACGGCGTTACCCTGCCGCTGCGCCGTCCTTTCTTCTTTGGCTGTATCGGCGGGGCCATTGGCGCATCGATCATCGGCTATTTCCACACCACGCAGTATTCGTTCGGGCTGCCGAGCATCTTCACCTTTACCCAGCTTATCCCCGCCACCGGGATAGATGTCTCGGTGTGGGCGGGCATTATCGGTACGGCGATCGCCTTTATTTTCGCCACCACGGCCAGTTGGCTGTTTGGTATAAAATCCGCCCCCGAAGCGGAAATTCCGGCGGCATCCGACACTACGCGAAAAGGAACCGCTTTGACACGCCAACAGTCCGTCGGCAGCCCGATCGCCGGTGAGTCCCTGCCATTGGAACAGGTTGGCGATCAGACCTTTGCCAGTGGTTTGCTGGGAAAAGGTATTGCCATCAAGCCGCAGTCCGGGCGAGTGGTTTCGCCGGTCAATGGTACGGTCGCATCGCTGTTCAAAACCAACCATGCGATCGGCCTGGAGTCTGATGAAGGCACCGAAATATTGATTCACGTCGGAATTGATACCGTAAAACTGAACGGACAGCACTTTACCGCTCACGTTAAAACCGGGGATGCGGTGAAGCAGGGCGATCTGCTGGTGGAATTTGATTATCAAGCCATTGAAGCGGCAGGATATGACATCACCACCCCGGTGATTATCACCAACAGCGACGACTACATCGATGTGTTGCCTGCGGCGCAGGGGGCCGTATCCGAACAGGCGCCGTTGTTAACGCTAGTTCGTTGATTTAAAACATTTAATAATCGAATTGAGAAGGAGATTAGCCATGAGTCATCGTTTTCCCGACAGTTTTTTATGGGGCGGCGCGCTTGCCGCCAATCAGGTGGAAGGCGCTTACCTGACGGACGGTAAAGGGTTATCCACCTCCGATTTGCAGCCGCAGGGCGTGTTTGGCGAGATAGTGGAAAGAACCGCGGGAGACAGCGGAATAAAGGATGTGGCGATCGATTTCTACCATCGCTATCCGGAAGATATCGCGCTGTTTGCCGAAATGGGCTTCAAGTGTCTGCGCACGTCGATCGCCTGGACGCGCATTTTTCCACAGGGTGATGAGGAGACGCCGAATGAAGCCGGCCTGGCATTTTACGATCGCTTGTTTGACGAGATGGCCAAACATCACATTCAACCATTAGTGACATTATCACATTATGAAATGCCGTATGGCCTGGTGAAAAACCATGGCGGCTGGGGCAATCGGCGGACGATCGCCTTTTTTGAACGCTATGCCCGCACGGTGTTTCAGCGTTTTCAGCACAAGGTGAAATACTGGCTGACGTTTAACGAAATCAATATGTCGCTGCATGCCCCGTTTACCGGCGTCGGTCTACCGGAAGAGAGCGACAAAGCGGCCGTTTATCAGGCTATCCATCACCAACTGGTCGCCAGCGCGAAGGCGGTGAAAGCCTGTCATGAAATTATTCCCGATGCAAAAATCGGCAACATGTTGTTAGGCGGGCTGCTGTACCCGCTGACCTGCAAGCCAGCCGACGTGCTGGAAGCCTTGCAGCAGAATCGGGAGTGGATGTTTTTCGGCGATGTCCAGGTGCGCGGCGCTTATCCCGCCTATATGAAGCGCTTCTTTAAACAGCGTGCCATCGAGTTGCAGATCACCGATGACGATCGGGCCTCGCTTAAAGAAACCGTCGATTTCATTTCCTTTAGCTATTACATGAGCGGCTGCGTGACGACGGATGAGCAACTTAACCAAAAGGCGCGCGCGAATATCCTGAATATGGTGCCGAATCCGCATTTGGACAGCTCGGAATGGGGCTGGCAGATCGATCCCGAAGGGCTGCGCATCCTGTTGAATGTGCTGTATGACCGCTACCAGAAACCGCTGTTTATCGTGGAGAACGGTCTGGGCGCCAAAGACCGGATTGAAAGCGATGGCAGCATCAACGACGACTACCGCATTCAGTATCTTAACGATCATCTGGTTCAGGTCGCTGAAGCGCTGGAAGACGGCGTCGAGGTGCTGGGCTATACCAGTTGGGGGCCGATCGATTTGGTGAGCGCGTCGAAAGCGGAAATGTCGAAGCGCTACGGTTTTATTTATGTCGATCGTGATGACCGGGGCGAGGGCACGCTGGAGCGCAAGAGAAAGAAAAGCTTTTACTGGTACAAAGGGGTTATCGACAGCAATGGGGGATCGCTGAAGTAAATCCGCAGCGGGTGAATTACGGCGGGAAGATAAGCGACAGCCATCGCTTATCTTCAGGTAATCGCCACAGTCAACAGGACGAAAAATGAACAGAAGAGAACTGTTAATTAAAGCGGCAGTTGTTGCATCTTGTATTAAGGCATTGCCCCTGCGTGCGGAAGAGAATAAAGCGAGCTAATAGTTATTGCCATGCCTGGAGTTGTACGCCGAGTTATTTTATTCGTAACCGTTTTACCGCATAGGGAAAATAACAATAAATAACCATCTCTGCGAGCTATTTTTAACGTTATAAGGGAACTTTGCCATAAAAAATAGTCAGTGCAGCTGCATCGACGCCATTTTATAAAAAATGAAGATGATGACTCCGTTCATCAGGAATTTTCTTGTCTCTCATTCAACCATGTATTGTACTTGGAATAATATTATGCATAAGAAAAATACTCTGAAGCTGATTGTATTATTAATATCTTCAGCGCTTGTATCCAATAGTGCTATTGGCGCCAGATTGACGGTCGAAGAAAGACTGGAGTTATTGGAAAAAGAATTGGCGGAGAATAAACAGGCGTTGCAATCGACAAGAAAAGAGTTACAGGAATATAAAACCCTTGTCGATAAGCAGCAAACGCTCATCGCGGCCAATAGCGCCGGCCTGACGGGCAAAGAGCGTATTGCCGTACCGGTAAGCGCCACAGCGGGAGAAACGGCGCAGGGCGCATCCGTCACGGCGGGCGCGTCGACCACCGGCGCCGCGCGGCAGCAGGAGCTGACGCTGGATGAGATAAGTAAATACGTTAAAGACGATATCGGCTTCAGCTATCGCGGCTATTTCCGTTCCGGTTGGAGCACCGGAACGCGTGGCGCGCCGAAGTCCTACGCCATTGGTTCCGTGGGGCGCTTTGGCAATGAAAATGGCGCCTGGTTCGATCTGGAACTGGCGCAAAAAGTGTACGATCGCGATGGTAAGATGGCGAAGGCCGTGGTGATGCTGGACGGTAACGTCGGCTTGCAGTACAACGGCGGATGGTTCGACAGCAGTACGGAAAACGTGCTCGCTTTTTCAGATATCTATCTGACCACCAAAGGATTCCTGCCCTTTGCGCCGGAAGCCGATTTCTGGGTGGGGAAACATAATTTGCCGGTCTATGAGATTCAGATGCTGGATTGGAAGAGCCACCGCACCAACTCCGGTTCCGGTATCGGCATTGAGAACTGGCAGCTCGGCCCCGGCAAGCTGAATGTGTCGCTGACCCGGCAGGATCTGAACGCCCACGCGGTGGATTACGACGCCTCGGGCAATAGCCAGCAAGTGAATACCAACGGCATCGATCTGCGCTATAAAGAGATCCCGCTGTGGGAAAACGCGACGCTGGAGGTGTTCGGCAGATATGTAATGGCGAACCGCAACGACACCAACCGCAAGAATGAAGACGACGGCAGCTATTACAGCGTGAAGGACGCCTGGCACGCCGGGGCCATTCTGCGGCAAAATTTCGCCGGCGGCGGGTTCAATGAGTACACCTTGCAGGCGGCCGATAATTCCATCGCCAGCGGTTTTGCCCTGATTTCCGATTCGAATCCTTCTTACGGCTATGGCGACGACTACTACGGCGAACACTCCTATGGCAAGGCATACCGCCTGATTTCCCAGGGGGAAATATATTTGCGTCCCGATATCATCATGGCTAATGCCCTGGTCTATGCCTGGGGCAGCGATATCTACAGCTACGATACCGGCGCCCATAGCGATTTCGAAAGCGCACGCGCGGTTATTCGTCCGGCCTATATTTGGGATAATAACAATCAGACCGGCGTGGAACTGGGCTGGTTCGATCAGAAAAACCGCGCCGGCGGCGTGGAATACCATGAGTCCGGTTACAAAACCACGCTGTTCCATACCTTTAAGGTGGACACCAGCCTGCTGACCTCGCGTCCTGAAATTCGCTTCTATGGCACCTATCTGAAGGCGCTGGATAATGAAATCAGCCAGTTCCAGTTTGCCGATGCCAAGAGCGATCAGTTTACCGTCGGGGTACAGGCGGAAGTTTGGTGGTAAGCAATGTATTTTATGGCGGGCGTTCGTTCTGCCCGCTACCCACCTAAATATTTTATTTTGAGTATAACCCTATGTCTATTAAACGGTATTTTCCTCAAATGGTCAGGATCGGCGTGGCGCTGCTGGCATGCTGTTCCTTTATTGCTGCGGCTCAGTGTCAGCCTTTCGAGGTTGTGCAACATAAACAGATTCGCGTCGTCATCAGCGCCGATGCCAAAAACGAAGCGGATGATGATTTTGCGGTGGCGCATGCGGTATTGACGCCGACGATGAAGGTTAAGGGGCTTATCGCCGCGCATTATGCCCGTACCGCACCGATGATGAAGCGCGATGGCGAAAACAGCATGATGGAGAGCTACAACGAGTTGCAGCGTTTGATGAAGGTGATGGGAAAAGCGGATGTGCCCATCTATCGGGGCGCAAAGCGGGAACTGGCTGAAGGCGACAAACAGACGGAGCTGAGCGAAGGCGCGCAAGCGTTGATTCGAGAAGCACTGAAAGAGGATAGTAACCCGCTGTTTGTTCTGGTGATGGGGCCTATCACCGATATCGCCGCCGCGTTGCGGGCCGAACCGCGCATTGCTTCCAGAATGACGGTGGTGTGGATCGGCGGCATGCCTTACCCGCAAGGCGGATGGGAATACAATATGTTCAACGATCCTGTCGCCGCGAATGAGGTCTTTAAGTCGCAGGTTGCGCTGTGGCAAGTGCCGCACAATGTCTATATGTCGGTCCGAGTCTCGCTGGCGGAACTGGCCGCAAGAGTCAAACCGCAAGGTGAAACAGGAGAATATCTGTGGCGGCAACTGATTGATTTCAACAAGATGATTTCCGCCGTTATGAAAGATGTGCCCTGGCCGAAAAGCGAGGTGTGGGTATTGGGGGATAATCCGTCCGTCTCTCTGCTGCTCGACGAGCATGAATACAACTATACCCTGCGCGATGCGCCGCTGCTGAATGACGATCTCACCTATGCTCCGCAGCCCGGCGCGCGCCAGATTCGCGTATATAACGCCGTTGATGCCCGTTTCACGCTGGAAGATTTCTACGCCAAGCTGGCGCTAACCTGCGGGGATAAAAAATGAGCAAGTCTTTTCACACAGCGCTGAAGTACGGCAATGTGAGGAGCATACGATTATTTTGCCATCTCCGACCGCCTGAGCTGTAGCACCACGGAAAAACGTTCTTCCGGATGCACCGTCACCGAAATGACAAATGCCCGTCCCGTAACGTCCAGATAATGCCGCACGATCTTCAGCGCGGCGGCGCCGGTTTTCAGCCGCAGCGCTTTCGCCATCGCGCCATTCGTCACGGTGCAGGCGCGGATCTCCTGCCGGACTCCCGCCACGCGTCGCCCAAAACGGCTTTCGATCAGGGAGCAGACCAGCGTGCCCGGCTGCCGGTGCACATCCGCCACGATTTCCGCATAATCCGGCTCGATATAGATATCGCTCCAGCCGATCGGCAGACGTCCGCTTTCCTGTAGCCGCAGGCCCGAAATGCGCAGCCACAGACTATCCGGGGAGCAGGATAGCTCTCTGGCCAGTTCGCCCGTCACTTGAACAGGGCCGATGTTCTGGACTGCGCGGATATGTTCCTTACCGAATTGGATCAGCTCATCAAGCGACGCCAGCGTCGGTTGAAAATCGTTGCGTACCTGAGTGGCGGTAACCCGTGTGCCGACATTTTTCCGGCGCGTAACCAAGCCGAGCTGTTGCAGCTCATTAAGGGCGGCACGCACGGTGTGACGGCTGGTGCCATAGAGTTCGCACAGCTGGAGCTCGGTAGGTAACAGCGAACCCAGCGGAAAACATCCCTGCGTAATACCTTCCATTAACTGGCGCGCCAGTTGGGTGTAGTTGAGCTTGCCCATTTTTATAACCGTTAAGCCATTTAAAATAATTATAAAACTAAGTGAATACGCGGTGCGTCACAGAATGTGAAAACGACTACTGTTCCGTAACAAAGAAACACATTATTTTCAAAATGTACGAACATATTTATACAAACAAGTTCGGACATATCGAGTGAGGGCTTCCGATGGTTCCGCATCTTAAGGTCCTCTGGTTACATCTTTTTTCTAAATCATGGGGGATACAAACGCAATGAATACTTCCCATGTCACAACAGGCACAGCAAAACGGCCCCCCTGGTATCGTCGTCTGGGAACCCAGGTTTTCATCTCACTCATTCTGGGGATTGTCGTCGGCTTTATTTTTCCGTCATTCGCCACGCAATTCAAGCTGTTGGGCGATATGTTTCTCAATCTGATCAAGGCCGGCGTCGCGCCGTTGGTCTTCCTGACCATCGTTCACGGCATCGCCTCCGCGGGCGACGCCCGCAGCGCCGGGCGGGTAGGCTGGCGCGCTTTCGTCTACTTCGAAGTGGTATCGACCTTCGCCCTGCTCCTGGGGCTGATGGCGGGTAATGTCATCAAGATCGGCAGCGGCATGTCGCCGCCGGAAAACGGCGCCCCCGCGCTGGATATCCAGGCCGCGACCACGCCCGGTTTTGGCGAATTTTTGCTGCATATCGTGCCTGACAATTTCATCGGCGCCTTTGCTAAAGGGGAACTGCTACAGGTGGTGGTACTGGCGGTGATGGTGGGTATCGGCATCCTCGCCATCCCGGCCGAGCGCCGTAAGCGGGTCAACGACAGCCTGGATATGATCTCCGAAGTGCTGTTCGCGTTTATTAATCTGGTGATGAAACTCGCGCCGCTGGGCACCTTCGGCGCGGTGGCCTACTCGGTGGGGAGCAATGGTTCCTCCGTATTACTGGCCCTGGCGGAACTGGTGCTGGTGTTTTACGCGGTGATTGCGCTCTTCGTTATCCTCGGCATGGGGCTGATCGCCCGGCTGGCGGGGTTTAGTCTCTGGCGCTTCCTGCGCTATATCAAAGATGAGCTTATCATCGTCCTCGGCACAGCTTCCTCCGAAAGCGTTTTGCCGCGCATGCTGATCAAGCTCGAACGCCTGGGGTGCGCCAAGCAGACCGTGGGGCTGGTGCTGCCGACAGGTTATGCCTTTAACCTTGACGGCACATCCATCTTTATGTCCATGGGCGTGATGTTTATTTCCCATGCCTACGGCATTCCGCTGTCGCTGGAAACCCAGATCGGCATCTTGCTGCTGATGCTGCTGACCTCCAAAGGGGCCGCGACGGTGTCCGGCGGCTCGTTCGTGGTATTTGCCGCCACCGTGACATCGACCGGCATCCTGCCCGTTGAGGGTCTGGCGCTGATTTTCGGCGTCTACCGCTTTATGTCGATGGCGATCGCCACCTGCAACACCGTCGGCAACGGCGTGGCTACCGTGGTGGTCGCCAAATGGTCCGACACTTTCGACGCCAGGCAGGCCGAACGGCATCTCTACCCGGAGCTTTACCCGGAAACGGCGCAGGAAGATGAAGCGTTGGATAATGGCGAAATGCTGCCCGAACATCAGGAGTCAGAGCAGATGTCGCCGCGGCCATGAACGCCATCTAAAAAACTTCATTATCAATCTATTGGGACAAGTTCTAAGCTTTCCCAATATGCGCATTTCCTCTCATACCGCCCATTTGTTAATAGTGTGTGTCTTTTAGTTTAATGATATTTGGAGACGGCATGGAAATATACTGGTACCTCACGGCGCCGGACGGTCCGCAGCCGTGGACCGCCTCGGGCAGTCGTCAGGTTAACTACGCTTACTTTCAGCAGATCGCCCGCGCCGTCGATCATCTGGGGTTTACCGGCGCGTTGCTCGCCACCGGCGCACACGACCCCTGGATTCTGGGCGCTGCGCTGATCCCCTACACCGAACGGATGAAGTTTCTTATCGCCATTCAGCCGGGTTTAATTTCACCGACGCTGTTGGCCAAGATGGCCGTCACTTTCAACCAGTTTTCCAAAGGCCGAGTGTTGCTGAATGTGGTGAGCGGGGATAAAAACACGCTCGGCGCCTACGGGCTGCATCTCGATCATGACGCGCGCTACGACCTGAGCGATGAATTTCTTCAGGTGCTGCGTCCGCTGCTGGCCGGGGAAAGCGTCACCTTCGAGGGGCGGCATCTGCATATCGATAACGCCCGACTTGCCTTGACCAATGGCGGCTACTCGCCGCCGCCGCTGTGGTTCGGCGGCTCGTCGGAAGCGGCGCAGGAAGTGGCGGCGAAGCACATCGATACCTATCTGTCGTGGGGCGAAACGCCGCCGCAGGCGGCGGAGAAAATCGCTCAGGTCAAGGCGCGCGCTGAAAAACACGGACGTCGCTTGCGGTTTGGCATCCGCCTTTACGTTATTGTGCGCGAAACCGATGAACTTGCCTGGCAGGCCGTCGACGCGCTCTATGCCACTATGGACGAGCAGGCTATCGAGGCGAGGCAACGGCTCGCCGGCGGCTCCGACTCCGTCGGTCAGTCGCGCATGAGCGCATTGCACAACGACCGAAAACCCGACGACCCGCGCGAGCTGGAGATTTATAGCGGCCTGTGGGCCGGCATCGGCCTGGTGCGACCGGGGCCGGGTACCGCCATCGTCGGCAGTCCGGAAACCGTCGAACGCACGCTGCGCGCCTATCAGGAAGCGGGCGTCGATGTGTTTATTCTCTCGGGTTTTCCCCTGTTGGAAGAAGCCTATCGTTTCAGCGAATTGGTGTTGCCGCGCCTGGCGCTCGCCCCGGCATCGGATAATGCCGATAACGCCTTCACCTGGGGCAATCTGTGGGATCGTCCGGTCGGCGCAGCGGGAAAGACATAATGAAAATACGTCTTGGCAGCCATCCCAATAACTTATCGCTGTTTATCCTGCGTCACCGCGGCGTGATCGAACCGCTGGCGGCGGCACGCGGCTGGCAGGTGGAGTGGCTGGATTATCAGCAGGGCGCGCGCAGCGGCGAGTGGCTGGCCGCAGAGCGCGTCGATGTGGTCGGCACCGGCTCGACCCCGCCGATCACCGCGCAGACGGTGGGTCTGGCGGTGGCCTATCTCGCCAGTTCGCCGCCGCGCGACGCCAGTTGCGCATTGCTGGCGCGCGCGGGGCGGGATCTCTCCTCGCTGCGGGGTAGGCGACTGGCGGCGATGGTGGGCTCTTTTACCGATCACTTCCTTGCCCGCTTACTGAAAAAGCAGGGTTTGCTGCGCGATGACGTTCAGTTGCTGGACATTCAGGGCCAGTCGGCGCTGGATGCGCTGCTCGGCGGTGAAATCGATGGCTGGCTGGCGATTGATCCCTGGCTCACCCGCGCACGCGCCGCGCCCGGTATCGTGACGCTGGCGTCGGTGGGGGACGAGATCGTCAATCGCTCGGTGTTCTGGACGCGTCAGGAGTGGCTGAACCGCCACCCCGACGCCGCCGCCTGGGTGGTGCAAATACTGGGGGAAAACGATCTCTGGATTGGGCAGAATACTGACCTCGCCGCGCGCTTGCTGGCCCGGCATCTCAACCCCGCCATTCGGACGATGGAGTGGCGACAGAGTCTGGAGGCGCGTCCGTGGGGGATTACGCCCACTGACGACGGACTCATCGCCGAACAGCAGCGGCAGGCGGACGACCTTTTTGCGGTGGGATTCATTTCTTCCGCCTTAACGCTTTCACATCGGAGAACAGCATGACATCCCGGATGACTCGCATAGCTCTTGGCGCGTTGCTGCTTTGCGCCGGCGCGGCCCACGCCGCCGAAACCATCACGTTGCGCATCGGCTTCCTGCACGGCCCCACCGATCTGGCGCTGGCAAAGAAAAAAGGCACGCTGGAAAAAGCGCTGGCGGCCCATCAGGTCAAGGTGGTGTGGGCGGGGCCGTTCTCCGCCGCAGCGCCGGCCTATGAGGCGTTGAATGCCAGCTCTATCGACCTCACCACCGGCAGTTCCACGGCGTTTGTCACCGCAATCGCCGCCGGTTCGCCGTTGCGCTTCTTTGCCTACCAGGCGATGCCCGTCGACGGTGAAGGGATTGTGGTGAGAAACGCCAGCGACATCCGTTCACTTAACGACCTGCGCGGTAAAAAAGTGGCGGTGAATAAAGGCGGCACCGGCGAATATCTGCTATCCCGGGCGCTAAGCCGCGCCGGCATTGCGGAAAATGAGGTGCAAAAATCCTATCTCAGCCCGTCGGACACGGGCAGCGCCTTTGTCGGCGGCCACGTTGATGCCTGGGCGGTCTGGGATCCCTTCCTCTCGCTGGCGCAACAGAGCTACGACGCCCGGCTGTTGAGCAACGGCAGGGAAGTGGGGTCGGAAAATGCCGCCGGTTACTTTGTCAGCGAGACATTTTACCGTGCCCATCCGCAGGTGCTGACGTGGATCTATGAAGTGTTGCAGCAGGAGAATGCCTGGGCCAAGGCCCATCCGCTGGAGGCGGGCAAAATCTGGGCAGCGCAGATGGGACAGTTGGGAGAGGGGCTGGCGGCCCAGCTCGGCCGCGTCAACACCGTGCCGGTCACGCCGGTGGATGACGACGCCATCTCCCACATCGAGCATATCGCCGACTGGTATCTGCAACAGGGTCTTATCGCGCAGCGGCCGGATATTCGGCAGCACGTCGTCACGCTCGCGCCCTGAGGATCTCACGGCGGCGCGCTCGCTGATAAAATCGATGCGGGCCGCCGGATGCGCGCCCAACATCCATTGTTTAATACTCCGGTCCAATCATTATTTGAGTCAACTGAGACTTTTGAGGTTATATCTCTCTTTTTTTACTAAACGCCGATCCCGGCAGGCGTTATTAGCGACAACCGGTAATCACCCTGGAGTTATCAAGTGATCTAATTGCTATTGGGCAGGAGACCCGGCCGGGGCGTAGATAGCCGTCGCTTTGCGGTGCTCGTACAGCGCTTGGGAGATATCAAAGATTTCCTGCACGTCGAGTCCTGACTCCGTCTCTTGGCGAGACCGAAAGAGAAAGGGACCTATTGATTAATAGCAATGCCGACGAACGTCTATGGAACATTGAATTGGTACGACCGAGTGGACTCGAACCACCGACCCCCACCATGTCAAGGTGGTGCTCTAACCAACTGAGCTACGGTCGTACAGGGGATGGCGCGTTTTAATCATTGCTAACTAAATTACTAACCGTTTGATTAAAATGCTTTTTTTCATTCCAGCCTATGGAATGGACGCTATTATGGACTGCTCCGGGGCGGATGGCAAGAGCTTTGTCCATCCATCTTCGTCAGGTGCTGAATGTTTAGCCGCTTTCGCCGTCTGAGTCGTCAGAGCGGTGAAAGCGGACCGAGGTTAGCGTTGCATCCCCCAGCGTTTGATGGTGATGCGCTCGATGGTGGCGAAAATCAGCGTTTCCACCAGCAGGCCGATAATGATCACCGATGCCAGACCGGCAAAAACCCGATCGGTATAGAGTTCGTTACGGTTCTGGAAGATATACCAGCCCAGGCCCCCCTGACCGCTGGAGGCGCCGAACACCAGTTCGGCGGCGATCAACGTTCGCCAGGCAAAGGCCCAGCCGATCTTCAGGCCGGAAAGAATGGACGGCAACGCCGCCGGCATCAGGATGTGCCACACGTAGCGCAGTCCGCTTAATCCGTAGTTGCGTCCGGTCATGCGCAGCGTTTCGGATACCCCAAGGAAACCGGAGTAGGTATTGAGCGCCATCGGCCACAATACGGAATGGATCAGCACAAAAATCAGGCTATTGGTGCCAAGGCCGAACCACAGCAGCGCCAGCGGCAGCAGCGCGATGGCCGGCAGCGGATTCAGCATCGAAGTGAGCGTGGAAAGCAGGTCGCGTCCCAGGCGGGTGGAGACGGCCAGGGCGCTGAGCGCCAGCGCCAGCAGGGTGCCGATAATATAGCCTTTGACCAGCGTGCCGAGGGAGATGGCGATTTTCGCGGGCAGTTCGCCGCTGCGCATATCGTCGACAAACGCCGCTGCCGCCTGGGTGAAGGTGGGCAGCAGCAAATCGTTATCCTGCCAGCGCGCCGCGCCTTCCCACAGCAGCGCCAGCAGGATCAGCAGCAGGGTCTTGCGCACCCCGCTAAGGTTCCACAGGCGATTAAGCAGCGGCAGCGGTTGGGCGACCTTGACATCGGTCAGCGGAGCCAGATCTTTCAGATATTCCGGTCTGACGGGTGGAAGTTGACTCATGGTAAACCTTTTCTATCGCATTATTAAACGGGGATCAGCGGGTATGCTGTCCGGCCAGTGAACGACGCGGGGCGGTGTCCGCAGAGGTCGCGGCCGGTTCCGGTTCCACCGGCTGTCCGGCGGGAAACAGCAGATCGTGAATACGGCGCGCCGCCGTCTGAAACTCGCTGCCGCCTTCGTTATTGTGTACGAACTGATGGCTGTTGAGCTCGGCGCGCACCCGGCCGGGGTGCGGCGAAAGCAACAGAATGCGGTTGCCCACCACCAGCGCTTCCTCTATGGAATGGGTGACGAACATCAGGGTGAAGCGGACTTCATCCCACAGTTCCAACAATTCTTGCTGCATTTTCCGGCGGGTCAGCGCATCCAGCGCGGCGAACGGCTCATCCATCAGCAGGACTTTCGGTTTCATCGCCAGCGCCCGGGCGATGGCCACGCGCTGCTTCATCCCGCCGGACAAGGTGTGCGGCCAGGCATTGGCGAAATCCGCCAGGCCGACCTTCTCCAGATAATAGAGCGCCTGATCCCGCGCCTCGGCGGCGGACAGCTTGCCGGTGACCCGCAGCGGGAACTGGGTGTTTTCCAGCACGGTTTTCCACGGCGGCAGTTGATCGAACTCCTGAAACACCATCATCCGATCCGGGCCGGGTTTGGTGATTTCCTCTCCCTCCAGCAGGATACGGCCGTCGACCGGGGGCAGGAATCCGCCCACCGCTTTCAGCAGGCTGGACTTGCCGCAGCCCGAGGGACCGAGCAGGATAAAACGCTCGGCGGGAAAGATATCGAAACTGACATCGTGGGTAGCGCGAACCCGACGTTCGCGGGTGGCGTATTCCAGACTGACCCCCTCCACCTGCAACAGCGGTGTCGTGGGGGGCTGCGATGACTGAAAAGGCATGATTTCCCCTCTCGTTATTATTCAGGATCCAGCGTGACGAACCGGCCGGCGCCGAGGCGGCCGACGATTATGGTCACATCTGATGTGCATATTCCGCCGGGTCGATGGCGGCGTCTATCAATGTGAAATGCCGGCTGGCGACGGCTTCGCGCAGGGCGCGGTCGAACTCGTCGATATCGCTTACCCGTATGCCCCGCGCTCCCAGCGCTTGCGCCGCGCCGGCGAAATCGGTGGAGCGGTAGCGTACGCCGCGCTCCGCCAGCCCGCTTTGGGACTGCTTCAGGCGGATCAGCGATAGCGCGGCGTCGTTAAGCACCACCACCACCAGCGGCAGATCCCGTTCGCCGGCCAGCGTCAACTCCCCCAGCGTCATCAGCAGGCCGCCATCCCCGGTCACGGCGACGACCGGCCGCTGAGGATATAGCGTCTGGGCGGCGATGGCCGCCGGCAGGCTGTAACCCATGCAGCAAAATCCGTTTGACTGTAGCAGTTGGTTGGGGCGGCGGCAGCGCAGGATATGGTTGGCCAGTATCCGGTGCGCGCCAACGTCCAGCGTCACCAGCCACTCATCGGTCATCTGAGCGTCAAGTACGCCGAATAGCGCCGCCGGACTGATGTCCTGGTGATTGACGCCTGGGGACAGCAACTGCGCGATACGGGCGCGGTGACGTTGTAAATCGGTCGCCTGCGCCGACGGATAGGGATCGCCCTCCCACGCCTGACGCAACCGTTGCAGGTTGCCGTGCAGATTGCCGTAGTATTCGCGGCCGGCGGGAAACATCCGCTGATCCAGCGGCGCCCAGTCCAGAGTGAGTACCGATTTTTCGGCCGGCCAGGCATCCAGCCAGGCGTTGCGCAGCTCAATCGGATCGAATCCTATCAGCAGCAGCACGTCGGCGGCGTTGATGGCGTCGCGTTGCACCGCGTCCACCACCGGACTCAGCCCCAGCGCCCCGATACTGTGGGGATGGTATTCGCTGACGATGCCTTTGGCTTTGTAAGTGGTGAGGAACGGCAGTCCGCTGGCGTGGATAAAATCGCTCACCGCCTGCGGGCGCGGCCCGTAGAGGGCGCCCTGTCCAATCAGCGCCAGCGGGCGTCTGGCCTGCCGCAGCAGGGTGAGGATATGGTCGCGATCCTCTGACGACAGATAGCCGCCGGCGTGGCGAGTCTGCGGCGTATAGGCCGCTTCGCCGCTGGTTGCGCGGCTTACATCCGCCGCCACGTCGAGGAAAACCGGACCCGGCGGATAGCGGGTGGCGATATCCAGCGCCTTGGCCGCCTGCTGCGCCGCGCGCGCCGGATTAAGCGTATCGGCATACCGGGTGATGGGCCGCATCAAAGCCAGCTGATCGATAATCTGATGGCTGTAAATGCCGCCCGCATTCCGCTCGGCGCTGCCGCCAAGCACCAATAGCGCGCTGCGATCCTGCAAGGCGCCGGCGATGCCCGACGCCATATTGGCCAATCCCGGCCCCAGCGCCGGCAGCACCACGCCGGGCGTGCCGGTCAGCCGATAGACCGCGTCGGCCATAAAGGCGCAGGACGGTTCCGAGCGGGCAAGGAAATAAGGGATATCCCGTTCCTCGCAGGCGCGCATCAGTTCCAGTACGTCGTTGCCAGGAATACCGAAGACGAATCTGGCGCCGAAGTTGGCCAGCGTTTCGGCGACGGCGTCCGCTACCTTGCGGGTGGCGGCAGGGCCGCCGACGCCCGCCGCTTTACCGGAGAAAGGTTCGGCCGCCGCGCCGGCGCCGGAATCCAGCGACATCAATCAGCTCCCCGAGGCCACATGCGGATCGTCAAAGAAGTAATCCTTCACCGATTCGGGTTTGTTTTTGATGGCCCCTACGCGATGCAGGAACTGCCCCAACTGCAAGGTATTCTGCGGGGTGATGCTGAATTTCGACTCGGGACTCTTGAGGATATCCAGCAGCAGTTTTCGGTCGATTTTGGATTTGGTGATGCGGATAAAGGCATCGGCTGCTTCTTCAGGATTCTGATCGGCAAATTCCGCCGCTTCGGCCAGGGCATTGACGAACACGCGGTAAGTGCGCGGATTTTCCTTGCGGAATTTTTCCGTGGTGTAAAGCACCACCGGCGACGTCGGGCCGCCCTGCACGTCATAAGAGTTCAGTACGATATGGGCATTGGGGTTGCCGGCCAGCTCCTGTTCCTGGAAGGGGGCGTTGCCGAAGTGGGCGGTGATTTCGGTTCCGGCGCTGATAATGGCCGCCGTGGCGTCTGGGTGGGGCAGCGCCACCTGCAGTTTATCGAGGCGATTGAATTCCTTATCGCCCCACAGTTTCGCCGAGGCCTGCTGCAGATAGCGCGACTGAACCGATACGCCTACCGCTGGCACCGCGATGCGATCCTTGTCGGTGAAGTCGGCGATGGATTTCACGTTGGGATTGGTGCTGATCAGGTAGTAAGGAAACTGGCCGGTCGCCAGCACGGCCCGCACGTTCTGACGATTTTTTGTGCGGTCCCACAGGGTAAACAATGGGCCGATGCCGGCGCCGGCGATATCTACCGAGCCGGACAGCAGCGCATCGTTGACCGCCGCGCCGCCGGAGAGTTGCAGATAATCCACTTTGACTTCCAGCCCGTCGGCCTTGGCGTGCTTCTCAATCAGCTGTTTATCCTGCGCCACGTTAAGCAGCAGATAGACGATGCCGAACTGCTGCGCAATGCGCAACTGGCCTTCCGCATATGCCTGAGTCGGCAGGGCCAGGGCCGATGCCAGCAGGCTGACGGCCGAAGTCAGGCCGATCAGTTTGCGGGAAAAACGGCCGGTCGGACTTGCCGCGCGATTTATTTTTTTCATACCCAGTACCCATTGGAAAGTGTGATAGACAAATTGGCCGATCAAAAGCGTTCGTCGTCGAACGGGGAAATCTGCGTAAAATCTCGGGGCCGGGGTTTATTTAACAAAATAGAAACAAAATTAAAAAATTTCCGGAGCCAGACATTTTAGCCAGATCATGAACTTGGCCAGTTGATGGTTAAATAAATATTGTTTATTACATTAGTTAATATATTCCTGCGCTAACGGAATATGAAGCGAAGCATAAGTTAACCTGCCGTTTCTGATAAAGCGCATTTTGTAATAAGCTATGTGTAATGGTTATTTCATTAGGTAAAATTAATACCCTTACGGAAAAAACGGATAAGTATCGGCTAGCTAATAACACGTTTCCTGTTTGGTGGCGAGTTTTTTATTATTGGTTTGTGCAGCTATGCTATCCGGGATAAATAAAATGATGCTTTTATTATTGACGAGTGGATAAATTTATCTTTTATTTTAGTTGGTTACGTTATTTTTTGGCGCAGTGGCGGTTAAGTGGGCGCGTTTGAGATGGGTTTTTATCTTTTGCGAATTTTAGCTTTGCTTATTCATATTAATTGTTAGAGTATTTAACCCTGTTAATTATAGTGTTTTATTGCGGCGGGTTTTTATCATCTATCTCGATGATAGTCTGGTCGCCGTATTTTCTTACGGCGGTCGGATTAATTATTGCCGTTATTTGTTCTCGGTAAATTGGCCGGCGGTAATTACCGTCGGCGATATCTATTCATAATATATAAGCGAAGGATTGGGGCCGGTGGAGCATTTGCGCCGGCGATGCGTTTTTGGCCCGGATCATACGGCGAGTCAAAAAATAAATGGCTAACGAACAAAACACACTACGGGTAAAAATCGCCCGCGGCGAGCCGGGTATTAGGCATGCGGTCTATTCGGTGCCCCGGCGGGATAATCAAACGGTGCTGGACGTGGTGACAGAAATCCAGCAGCGGCAGGATCCCACGCTGTCTTACCGTTTTTCATGCCGGGTCGGGGTGTGCGGTTCCTGCGCCGTCATGGTCAACGGCACCCCGCGCTGGGCCTGCCGCACGCACGTCAGCCGGGTGGCCGACAAGGGCGAACTGGTGCTGGAGCCGTTGCGCAATCTGCCGCCGATCAAGGATCTGGTGGTGGATATGCGCGAGTTTTTCACCAAGTGGCAAAAGGCCGGCGGCGAGTTCAGCTCCGGCCGCGACCGCCGGCAGGAACCGGCGCGCATCGATCCGCAGGGCGCCCGGCGGCGTCTCGCCGGCGAGGCGATTGAGTGCATCAACTGCGGCATTTGCTATGCCGCCTGCGACGTGGTGGCCTGGGATAAGCGCTACCTCGGCCCGGCCGCGCTGAATCGCGCCTGGACGCTGATCAACGATGAGCGGCACCAGGCGCACGCCGACGTGAAAGCGCGCGTCGCCGATGGCGGCGGCGTCAGCGCCTGCCATATGCAGGGCAATTGCATGGCCTGTTGCCCGGTAGGGCTGAGTCCGACCCGCAGTATCGCCGGTCTGAAACGGATTTCGCTGTGGCAATGGTTCGTTAAGGCGTGACCCATGGAAAGAAAACTGTTCATTATTCAGCGCCTCAGTACCTTGCTGCTTATCCCTTTCGTACTGGTGCATGTGGGCGTGATGATCTATGCGACGCACAGCGGCCTGAGCGCCGGAGCCATCCTGGGGCGTACCCAGGGCAGCGTCGGCTGGCTGCTGTTCTATTCAACTTTCGTCCTCTGCGTCGCCGTGCATGCGCCGCTGGGCGTGCGCGCCGTCTTGAGCGAGTGGACCGGCATCGGCTACCGCGCCGCGGACGGCATCAGCCTGGGGCTGGCGCTTCTGCTATTGATCCTTGGCATACGGGCGGTTATCGCCGTGGGAGGGTTATGAACGCGTTACGCCGTCAAAAAGGCTATCTGGCTTTTATCGGCCACCGGCTGTCCGGGCTGGCGCTGACGCTATTTCTGCCGCTGCATTTTCTGGCGCTCGGCCTGGCGCTGGAGGGGGAAGCCGGATTGGAGCGCGTGATCCGCTTTAGCGATCTGCCGCTGGTGAAAGCGGCGGAGTGGGGGCTGGTGGTGGCGCTCTGTCTGCATGCGAGTTTCGGGCTGCGCCTGCTGGCGCTGGAAATGCTGAACTGGCGCGATATCCGCCAAGCGCGCCTGGGCTGGATTGGCTGGGGCGCCGGTTTTTCCCTTATCGTCGGCACCGTCTTTATTATGGGGGTGCTCTAGCCATGCAGCTTGAGAACCTGAAAACCGACATTCTGATCCTGGGGTCCGGCGGCGCCGGTCTGTTTGCCACGCTGCACGCGCGCCGGGCGGATCCCTCGCTGGACGTGACCGTCGCCACCAAGGGGCTGCTGGGGAAAAGCGGCTGTACCCGGATGGTGCAGGGCGGTTATAACGTGGCGCTGGCGGCCGGCGATTCGGTCGAGCGGCACGTGATGGACACCCTTAACGGCGGCAAATGGCTGCCCCGTCAGGATCTGGTGTGGCGGCTGGTGGAAGGCGCCATAGAACGGGTGCGCGAACTGGAAAACGAAGTCGGCTGCTTTTTTGACCGCAACCCCGACGGCACCCTGCATCAGAAAGCCTTTGCCGGTCAGACCTTCGATCGCACGGTGCACAAGTCCGATCTGACGGGCATCGAGATCATCAACCGACTGATGGAGAAGGTGCGCGGCGCGGGCGTGCGTGAGCTGGAAGAGCACCGCGCCATCGAGCTGATCCCGGCGGCGGACGGCGGCGGCATCGCCGCGGTGCTGTTTATCGATCTGCGCAGCGGCGTCTACCGTCTGGTTCGGGCTAAGGCGGTGCTGCTGGCTACCGGCGCCGGCCCCACCATGTTTCGCTACCATACCCCTTCCGGCGAGAAAACCTGCGACGGTCTGGCGATGGCGCTGCGCTACGGTCTTAAACTGCGCGATATGGAGATGGTGCAGTTTCATCCCACCGGACTGCTGGGCGGGCCGGACACGCGCATGACCGGCACGGTGCTGGAAGAGGGGCTGCGCGGCGCCGGCGGCTATCTGCTCAACGGGCTGGGCGAGCGCTTTATGCAGCGCTACGATCCGCGCGGCGAACGCGCCACGCGCGATGTGGTCAGCCGGGGGATTTATGCCGAAATGCGCGCCGGGCGCACCGGACCGATGGGCGGCATATTCATCCAGATGAAACACCTGGGCGAGGAGAAAGTGCGCCGGCTGTTTCCCGGCATGGTGTCCCGCTGCGCCGACTGCGGCTTCGATCTGGCGGGCGGACTGGTGGAAGTGGTGCCTACCGCGCACTATCTGATGGGCGGCGTGGAGTTCGACGCGGACTGTTCCACCGCCTCTCCCGGTCTGTATGTCGCCGGGGAGGATAGCGGCGGCGTACACGGCGCCAACCGGCTGGGAGGCAACGGCGTGGCCTGTTCCACGGTATTCGGCGGCATCGCCGGCGACGCCATGGCGGCCTACCTGCGGCAGGGCGCGGGCTGGCGGGAACCGGATCGCGCACGCATCGAGGCGGGCATCGCCCGCGCCGAACGGGCTTTCGCCGCGCCGCCGGGGCCGCTGGCCCCGCTGCGCGAGACGCTGGCGCAGACCATGTGGGATCATGTGGGCGTAATGCGCACCCGGCAGGGCATCGAACGGGGCGCGGCGGCGCTGGAACGGTATGGGCGCGAACTGGCGGCTATCGGCGTGCGCGACGGCGAACGCCGCTACAACCTGAGCTGGCACGACTGGCTGAATACCGACAGCCAACTGCTGATCGCCCGCACCATCGCCACGGCGGCGCTGGCGCGCAACGATAGCCGCGGGGCGCATTTTCGCGAAGACTTTCCCGCCACCGGCGATCTCAACGCCAGCTGCTACACGCGCATCAGCAGCGTGGACGAGGGCGCGACGCTGGTGCTGGAACAGGTGCCTGTGGCGTTTGATATCGTCGCGCCGGGGGAAACTCTGCTGACGGAACCGCCCGTGCGGGAGGCGATATGACGCCGAACAATCAGGAGAGGGCATTATGAGCGTTGCCATCCAGCGGGTGGAGCAGGCCGCCTACGAAATCATGAAACTGGCGGCCATCGATATCCCGGCGGATTACCGCGACAAAATCAAGTCCATGCGGCGCGAGGAGAGCGGCGCGCTGTCGCGTTTCGTGCTGGATACGATGATCGAAAACTGGCGGGCCGCCGGCGAGGATCGCCGACCGATGTGCGCCGACACCGGGCTGCCGCGCTATTACGTCAAATGGGGCAATAACGCGGCGGTGGATAGCGGCTTTGTCGGCGTGGAGCGCGCGCTGCGCCGCGCCACCGCCCGGGCGACCCAGGATATCCCCCTGCGCCCCAACCGGGTTCATCCTTTATGGCGCACCGAGTTCAACAACAATGTGGGCATCAATGCGCCGGAAATCGAGTGGTCGTTCGAGCCGGACGCCGACTGGGTGGATATCACCACCGTGCATAAGGGCGGGCTGTTCGGCACCGACTACCGCATGCTGTTCCCCGGGGACGGCATCGACGGCATCAAGCGTTTCGCGCTGGACACCCTGATCGCCTTTGGCAAGCGCGGGCTGGCCTGCCAGCCGGCCATCGTCGGCATCGGCATCGGCGGCTCGAAGGATACCTGCATGCAACTCGGCAAGCAGGCCGCCTGCCTGCGGGTGGTGGGCGACCGTAACCCGGACCCGCGCATCGCCGAACTGGAACTGGAGATCCTGACGCTGGGTAATTCGCTGGGCATGGGCGCCATGGGGCTGGCGGGGCGCTCGATGGTGGCGGATTGCCATATTGAAGTGGGCTATACCCATACCGGCGGCATGCCGGTCAGCCTGCATACCTTTTGTCTCGCTTCACGCCGCGCCACGGCGCGGGTTCATGCCGACGGCTCGGTCAGCTATCGTACCGACCCCGTCTGGTTCACCCCTTACCTGAGACGCGAGAGTGTGGAATGGCCGGAAAATCTGACGAGTTGAAAGTGGTCGAGCTGACCTTGCCGGTCTCCGCTCAGGCGCTCGCCCAGCTGGAAATCGGCACCGTGGTGTATCTGCGCGGTAATGTCTACACCGCCCGGGAAGGCGTCTACCGCATGATCCTCGATGAGGGGCGGCCGCTGCCGCTGGATCTGCGCGCGCTCAGCCTGGTGAATTTCCACTGTTCGCCCGCGGCGGCGCCGGACGGCGACGGCGGTTACCAGGTGGGCGCGGTCACCGCCACCGCCAGTTTCCGCTTTGCCCGCTGGATGGAGCGCTGGCTGTCGCTTAGCGGCAGCAATATCATTCTCGGCAAAGGAGGCATGCCGCTGGAGCAGTACCGCCAGGTGCTGGTGCCGGCCGGCGCCGTCTACCTGACCACGGTGGGCTATGGCACCGGCGCGCTGCTGGGACGCGGCATCAAACGGGTGATTGACGTGCACTGGCTGGAAGAGCTGGGCATCGCCCAGGCGATGTGGCTGTTTGAGGTGGAGCGCTTCGGCCCGTTTATCGTCGAGAGCGATTTGCGCGGCAACTCGCTGTTCGAACAGCACAATCAGATCATCAATGCCGGCATCGACGTCCTTTATCAGGGGCTGAAGCCGCCGACGCTGCACCGCTACGGCGAAACCGACGATCGCCGGCAGGAGCTGATGTAAAAAAACGGCGCCGCCCTGTCCGAAGATCGGCGGAAAAGGGGAATGATAAGCTAAAATAAGTATTTATATACTCGGGTTGACTATGGCTAAATAGCACACCTTTTCATTGAGTTAACCTGTTTATGTCGAACCTATTTCATTTCTCTCTTGCTTTGGTGGTTATCCTGGCGCTGGCTCTGCCGGTGAGCTACGACCGTAAAAAAATCCGCGTCCTCCGTCTGGTTCAGCTTATCGTGCTGGAAGCGGCGCTGGCTTTCTTCCTGCTGCATGCGCAAAGCGGGCTTTTTGTGGTGCGCAAGGTGGCGGGCTTTTTTGAAGCCCTGCTTGGCTACGCGGCGCAGGGCACGGATTTTGTCTTTGGCGGGATGAGTCAGCAGGGGCTGGCGTTTGTTTTTCTTGGCGTGCTGTGCCCGATTATTTTTATTTCGGCGCTGATCGGCATCCTGCAACACTGGCGTATTCTTCCGCTGCTGATTCGGGGAGTGGGCACCGTGCTGTCGAAAATCAACGGCATGGGCAAGTTGGAGTCGTTTAATGCGGTAAGCTCGCTGGCGCTGGGGCAGTCGGAAAATTTTATCGCCTACAAAGGCATCCTGGCCGACCTCTCTCCCCGGCGTCTCTACTCCATGACCGCCACGGCGATGTCGACGGTTTCCCTGTCCATCGTCGGGGCGTACATGACGCTTATCGATGCGCAATACGTGGTGGCGGCGCTGATACTGAACATGTTCAGCACCTTTATTATCCTATCGGTCATCAATCCTTCCGCCCCCGGCGATGAGCCGGAAGTGCGGCTGGAAAAACTACATGAGTCGCAGACCTTCTTTGAAATGCTCGGCGAGTACATTCTGGCGGGATTCCGGGTGGCGATGATTATTCTGGCGATGCTGATTGGCTTTATCGCCCTGATCGGCGCCGTCAACGCCGCCTTTACCGCGTTATTCGGCATGAGCTTCCAGCAACTGCTCGGCTATGCATTCTATCCTTTGGCCTGGCTGGTGGGGATCCCGGCGCAGGACGCGTTCAAGGCGGGCGCCATTATGGCGACCAAAGTGGTCTCAACCGAGTTTATCGCCATGATCGAGCTGAAAAAAATCGTCGCCGAGATGTCGGCGCGCGGCGTGGGGATCCTGTCCGTCTTTCTGGTGTCGTTCGCCAACTTCGCGTCCATCGGCATTATCGCCGGTTCGATTAAAGGGTTAAACGAGCAGCAGGGCAATACGGTTTCCCGCTTCGGGTTAAAGCTGCTGTATGGTTCAACGCTGGTGAGTCTGCTGTCCGCCGCGTTCGCCGGTCTGGTTCTTTGAACGGTCCGCGGGGATAAAGGCGGCAACCCTTCTCACCTGCATGAACATCCGCATGGTGATGTGAAGTCCCGGGCGGGATATCGAGGACGTTTAGCCGGTTGCGGATATTTATTATCCGCCTCGGGAAATTCATAGGGTTCTGCCGGTGACGCTTTCCTTCCGTCGCCATTCGCCGGCGGTTTATAAGGCAGGGACATTGGTTCGAGCGCTTTATGGGCGTGATTTTAATTGGCTATGCCGCGCGACTGCTGTTTGTCAGTCTCTGACCGCGCTGGCGCCAACCCGCCCGATAATCACCCCTGCCGCAGCGGCGCACGCTCAGGCGGTTTGCGAAAACGACGGTGCGCTGAAGTGGGCTTTCCGCTCCAGCGCGTGGGAAAAGTCGCTCAGCGAGGCGGTCAGGCGGGCTTCCAGCGACGCGCTCAATAGCGGCGTATGATCGTAGTGGGTAATCTGACTGTCCTCGGCGAAGACGCCGTGCAATATTTCCTGCGCTTTCAGCGCATTCAACACCGGTTTCAGGGCGTAATCCAGCGCCAGCATATGGTTGGACGAGCCGCCGCTGGCCAGCGGTAAAATCACTTTATTTTCGAACGCCCGCTCCGGCAGCAGGTCGAGCAGGGTTTTCAGCGCCCCGGTAAAAGAGGCTTTGTACACCGGCGTGCTGATAATCACCCCGTCGGCGGCGGCCAACTGGTCGATAAAAACCTTTAGCCCGGGGCTGTCGAATTTGGCGTACAGCAGATCTTCCGGATTAAAATTAAATAGGTTCCAGGGAATAACGTTAATACCCTTTTCTTCAAGCCAGCGTTGGGAAAATGTCAGCAGCGCGCTTGAGCGGGAGGGAAAACGCGGACTGCCGGCCAGGGTAATAACGTTCATTCTATCTCCTAAAGATAACATCATGCTGAGGAACGGCCGTAAGCCGCCCTATACTCATTAACGTGGTTTACAGTTGGTTAACTAATCTATTACCTGAGTGATAACAGTAGAAATATGATTTCCAGCTGTTTATATCTGGAATCCGCAAATAGCGGATAATAACGCCGCTCGTGCCTGAGTGTTTCCCATAAATTGGAATATGTCACATTGGTGAGTATTTCGTGCGCGATAAAGTCGCCATTTCTCTGTTACGACGTAGCACGCGCCCGACGGCGCTTAATATCTCCCGGAACTATATTCAGCATATATCGGCGCCGACGGCGACGACGAACCGGTGCGCCAAATGGCGTCGCGGATATTGATGGCGCGCGGCAGCAGGCCGAGGGCGAAAAAGCGATCGGCGATGATTTGCTGCTCGCGAATCACGTTGGTATTCATAAGCCGCGTTTTATTGCTGCGGCGCGACAGGGCCAGTTCCAGCGTGGCGCGCGGCAGGCCCAGTTCGGCCGAAAGCAGGGCGGTGGCTTCCGCCCGTTGGTTGTCGATGTAATTCCCGGTTTTCTGCAATGCCGCGAACAGTTGCTGCAGGATATCCTCGCACCGTTCGGAAAACTGGCGCTGCGCCAGATAGAACTGCTGGTTCTGCACCCGCTGGCGGCCGTCGGCCAGCACCCGCAGGTCGCCGTTGCGCTCGGCGTCGCTCAGCAGCGGGTCCCACAGCAGCCAGGCGTCCACCGCCTGATAGTCGCTGGGCGCCAGCGGGTATTTCGGCGGGGCGTAGATAATACGCACGTCCTGCAAGGTCAGCGCGTGTTCATCGAGCAGTTGCAGCAACAGGTAATGCACGTTGGAGCCTTTGTTGACGGCGATGCGCTTGCCGCGCAGCTCCGCGACGCTGGCGATGGGACTGTCCCGCGCCACCAGCAGCGCCACGCTCTGCGGCGCCGGCGGTTCGTAGGCGACGTACACCAGCGGGCAGCCCTGGGACTGGGCGAAAATGGGCGGTACTTCGCCGGTAGTGCCGAAATCGATCTCGTCGCTGTGCAGCGCATGCAGCAGCTGCGGCCCCGCCGGGAATTCGCTCCACGACACGTTGATGCCCTGACCGGCGAACAGCGACTCCAGGCTTTGTCGCGCCTTAAGCACCCCCAGATTGCCGAACTTCTGATAGCCGATGCGCAGCTCACGGTCGAGGGATGGCCCGGCGGCGGAACAGCGCCGCGGCCAGTTCAGGCTCGACGCCGAACTCCGCCGCGGCTTGACCAGCCCCTGATGCGCCAGATGGGTGCGCAGGGTATTGCGGCTGATCCCCAGCATCGCCGCGGTCTGTAGCTGATTGCCGTTGCAGATGTCGAAAGCGTTGCGCACCAGCGATTGGGTGACCCGCTGGTAAATCTGGCCGACGTCGCTCTGCAGGTGGCGGCGGATAAAGCGGTCCAGCTCTTCCGTCTCCGTCGCGCCGGGTATTTCCGCGCTGCTGGTCAGGCGCAGCTGCCGGGGAGTGATCACCGATTCTTTACTCAGCAGCACCGCGTTGTGCAGGGTATTTTCCAACTCGCGGATATTTCCCGGCCACGGGTAATCCATCAGCAGCTGATGCGCCTCGGCGGAGAGCTGAAGCTGCGGCCGCCCCAGGCGATGGGCGTACAACGAGAGAAAATGCTCCGCCAGCAGCGGGATGTCTTCCTGGCGCTGGCGCAGCGGCGGCAGGGTGACGGCCGCGACGTTAAGCCGATAGTAGAGATCTTCGCGGAAGCGTTTTTCGCGGATGGCGTGCGCCAAATCCACATGGGTGGCGGCAATCACCCGCACGTCGACCTTGATGGGCCGCCGCGAGCCGACGCGGGTGATCTCCCTCTCCTGCAACACCCGCAGCAGTTTAACCTGGAGCGAAAGGCTAAGTTCGCCGATTTCATCCAGCAGCAGGGTGCCGCCTTCGGCCGCTTCGAACCATCCCTGATGGGTTTCGGTCGCGCCGGTGAACGCGCCTTTCTGATGGCCGAACAGTTCCGCTTCGGCCAGACTTTCATTCAGCGCGCCGCAGTTGACGGCCAGGAAGGGTCGCTGGCGGCGCGGGCTGCTATGGTGCAAATAGCGGGCAACCACCTCTTTCCCGGTGCCGGTTTCACCAATGATCAGCACGGTGGCATCGGTGGGCGCCAGTTGATCCAGTACGTTCTGAAAGGCGATCGAGGCGGGATCTATCAGTACCGGCTTGTCCGAGGAAAAGGGGCGTGGGTTATGCATAAGTAGCTCCATGGTTGCAGCGGTGTGAAAATCCTATCCGAGTCGCCGGCAAAGGGCGAGAGCCAGGGGGGCGTAAAATGCTGCTTTTGCAGCAGCGGGGGTGGGGGTTCTGTTGCAAATGCAGCAGGAGTTGACCGAAGCCTATTTTTTTAATCTATTGATTTAAATTGTTTTTATTTGATTTTAATCTTGGCATGCATCGTGCTGACATCCTTTATAACGAAAGCCAGTTTTTCTATCTACAAATAAGACATATTGTTATATGGGAAATGCATAATGAGCCAACCGCTGAAACAAAATATCAACGTTTTTTGGTTTTTGCCCACTCACGGCGACGGCCGCTATCTGGGAACCACGGAAGGCGGCCGCGCGGTGGATCTGCCCTATCTGCAACAGGTGGCGCTGGCCGCCGACAACCTCGGCTATTACGGGGTGCTGATCCCGACGGGCAAAAGCTGCGAGGATTCGTGGCTTATCGCCTCGGCGCTGGCGCCCATTACCCGCCGCCTGCGTTATCTGGTGGCGGTGCGTCCGGGATTGCAGCCGCCGTCGCTGGCGGCGCGCATGGCCGCCACGTTGGATCGCTTATCCGCAGGCCGCCTGCTGATTAACGTGGTGACCGGCGGCGATCCGGTGGAAAACCGCGGCGACGGCATTTTTCTCAGCCACGCCGAACGCTATGAGGTGACGCAGGAGTTCCTCACCGTCTATTCACGCTTGCTCAAAGGGGAGAAGGTCGACTTCACCGGCAAACATATCCGCGTCGAGGGGGCGGAAATTCTGTTTCCGCCGGTGCAGGAGAACGGCCCGCCGCTCTATTTCGGCGGCTCTTCACCCGAGGCGATCGACGTCGCCGCCAATCAGATCGACAGCTACCTCACCTGGGGAGAACCGGTCGAGCAGGTGGCGGAGAAACTGGCGCTGGTGCGCCAGCGGGCGGCCGCAGCGGGACGGACGCTAAGCTACGGCATCCGTCTGCATGTGATCGTGCGCGAAACCGAGGAGGAAGCCTGGGCGGCGGCGGACCGGCTGATCGCCCATCTTGATGAGGAGACCATCGCCAGCGCGCAGAAAATCTTCTCCCGCATGGACTCCACCGGACAGCAGCGCATGAGCGCCCTGCACGGCGGTTCGCGCGACAGCCTGCGCATCGGCCCCAACCTCTGGGCCGGGGTGGGACTGGTGCGCGGCGGCGCCGGCACCGCGCTGGTGGGCAATCCGCAGCAGGTGGCCGAACGCATCCGCGAATATCAGGCGCTGGGCATTGAGAACTTTATTTTTTCCGGCTATCCGCACCTGGAGGAAGCGCACCGCTTCGCGGAGCTGGTGATGCCGCTGCTGCCGGTCTCCGAAGCGGCGGAGCGTCAGGCGCGACAGGTGAATACCGGGCCGTTCGGCGAAACCATCGGCGGCGATAAACGGCCGGTTAATAAGCAGGCCAGCGCCAGCTGAGCGCAGGCGTCAAGGAGAGGGATGCAGCGCATGACTGAACGACGGATAGTGATTGTCGGCGGCGGCTATACCGGGACGGCGGTGGCGATTCATCTGGCGCGCGCCGCCCGGCCGGAGCTGGAGATAACCGTGGTGGAGCCGCGGGCGCAGGTGGGACAGGGCGTGGCCTATTCCACCGCCGACGCGGCGCACCGCCTGAATGTGCCGGTGGAAAGAATGTGGCTGTCGCGCGCGGAGCAGGACAGTTTCGAGCGCTGGTTCGAGGAGAACGGCGGCCTGCGCGACGACCCCGACGCCCTCTGGCGGGACGGCAAAATCTACCCGCGGCGCGGCGTGTTCGGCCGCTATATGGCGGAAAAATTCGCCCAGGCGGCGGGCGGGAATTTGCGTCATCTGCAAGACCGCGCCGTGGACTGGCGGGACGGATTTATCGTCACGGAACGGGGCGCCAGGCTGAAGGCCGACGGCGTAGCGCTGGCCGTCAGCCATCCGCAGCCGTCGCTGCCGCGCCCGTTGGCGCAGGCATTGGCGCGCCACCCCGGCCTGATCGCCGACCCCTGGCGCCACGACGCGCTGGATGCGGTGGCGGCCACCGATCGGGTGGCGATTATCGGCAGCGGTTTAACCATGGCCGACGTGGTGGCGTCGTTGCAACGGCGGGGGCATCGCGGCGCCATTGTGGCGTTTTCCCGCCGCGGCCTGCTGTCCCGGCCCAACGTCAGCGGCGACTATCCCGACTGGACGCTGGAGATATCGCCGCAGCAGGCCGCCACGCCGCGCGGCCTGCTGCGGCATATCCGCCGGGAAATTCAGCGCGCCGCCCTCCAGCGGCAGCCGTGGCAAAAAGTGCTGGATGAGATTCGTGTCAACGGGCAGCAGCTGTGGCAGCAGTGGCCGCTGGCCGAGCAGCAGCGTTTTCTGCGCCATCTGCGCGCCTACTGGGACGTGCACCGTTACCGCATCGCCCCGCAGGTCAGCGCGCTATTGGCGCAACAGCGCGCGCAGGGCAGCCTGCGGGTGCTGGCCGCCCGGCTGCAACAGGCGTCGGTCGACGGCGACAACGCCATCGCGCTGCAGCTGCGAAAACGCGGCGGCGGCGCGGAAACCCTGCATGTCGACCGGCTGGTCGTCACCACCGGCCCGGCCCACGGCGCGCTGCTGGAGAGCAATCCGCTGTTTCATGCCCTGGCGCAGCGCGGCGAGCTGCGCGCCGACCCGCTTGGGCTGGGACTGCTGGTCGATGAACACAGCCAGGCGATTGACCGACACGGCCGGGCGAATCCGCGCCTGCTGGTGGCCGGCCCCGCGGCGCGCGGGCGTTTTGGCGAACTGATCGGTTTGCCGCAGGTCGCCGACCACGCCGAGGCCGTCGCCCACCAACTGCTGGCCGCCGTCACCTCCGGCGACGCGCAGCGATGTCCCGCGCCGTCCTGAATCTTCTCTACTGAGTTAACCCGATAACAATAACCCGGCCAAGACAGGGCACCGGTCCGGGATCGCTATGGAGAAAACTATGTCATCGCAACGTGAAATCCGGCTTAACGCCTTTGATATGAACTGCGTCGGTCATCAGTCGCCCGGCCTGTGGGCGCACCCGCGCGACCGTTCCTGGCAGTACAAGGATCTGGAGTACTGGACCGATCTGGCCCGTCTGCTGGAGCGGGGCAAGTTCGACGGTCTGTTTATCGCCGACGTGCTGGGGATTTACGATGTATTGAACGGCAACGGCGACGCGGCCATCCGCCAGGCGACCCAGGTGCCGGTCAACGATCCGCTGGCGCTGATCACCCCGATGGCGCTGGTCACCGAGCATCTGGGCTTCGGGCTGACCGCCTCGCTCTCCTTCGAGCATCCCTATCCTTTCGCCCGTCGGCTCTCCACCCTCGACCACCTCACCAAAGGGCGGGTCGGCTGGAATATCGTCACTTCTTATCTGGAAAGCGGCGCGCGCAATATCGGCCAGCAGAGCCAGACCGACCACGATGCGCGCTACGACTACGCCGACGAGTATCTGGAGGTGGTGTACAAACTGCTGGAGGGCAGTTGGGAAGAGGGGGCTGTTCTGCGCGATCGCCAACGGCGCATTTTCAGCGATCCGAGCAAAATCCATCCGATCAACCATCAGGGCAACTTCTTTCAGGTGCCCGGCATTCATCTGTGCGAACCCTCGCCGCAGCGTACGCCGGTGCTGTATCAGGCCGGCGCCTCCAGCCGGGGCAAACGGTTCGCCGCGCAGCACGCCGAGTGCGTGTTCGTCGCCTCGCCCTCCAAGGTGCTGCTGAAAAAAACGGTGGCGGATATTCGCCGCCGCGCCGCCGAAGCCGGGCGTGACCCTTACGACATCAAAATTTTTAATTTGCAAACCGTCATCGTCGGCGAGACGGATAAGCAAGCGCAGGATAAATGGCGGGAATATAAGTCCTGGGTGAGCTATGAAGGCGCGCTGGCGCTGCTTTCCGGCTGGACGGGCATCGATTTCGGGCAATACCGGCCGGATCAGGTGCTCAAGCATCTGCACACCAACGCCATCCAGTCGGCGGTGGAAACCTTCTCCACCGCCGATCCCCATCGCCAGTGGACGGTGCAGGGGCTGGCGGAGTGGGTGGGGATCGGCGGCTTTGGTCCGCTGCTGGTCGGCGGCGCGGCGACGGTGGCCGACGAGCTGCAGTCCTGGGTGGAGGAGACCGACGTCGACGGCTTCAACCTGGCGTATGCGGTCACCCATGAAACCTTCAGCGACGTGGTGGAACTGTTGATCCCTGAACTACAGCGCCGGGGCGCGTTCAAACGCGACTACGCGCCCGGCACCCTGCGGGAAAAGCTGTTCGGGCAGGGGGCGCGTCTCGGTGCGCCGCATCCGGGCGCCGCTTACCGGCGCGGGGCGGCGCTCAACCCGGCGGCGCAGCAGGCGGTGGGAGAGCGGCTGCCATGATCGATATTTCGCAACTGCATAAACAGTATCGCGGGCGCGACGGCGAACCCGTCGAGGTGCTGAAAGGGGTGTCGTTGCAGGTGCCGGCCGGGTCGATTACCGCCGTGGTCGGCCCCAGCGGCGCCGGGAAATCGACGCTGGCCAAATGCATCAGCCTGCTGGAGCGGCCGAGCAGCGGCAGCATTCAGGTGAACGGTCAGGATTTGTCGCGCCTGTCCGGCGAGGCGCTGCGCCGCGAAAGGCGGGCCATCGGCACGGTATTTCAGTCTTCGGCGCTGCTGCAGCGCAAAACCGCGTGGCAAAACGTCGCGCTGCCGCTGGAGTATCTGGGGGTGATCCCCGCCGAAATCGAACAGCGCGTGGGCCATCTGCTGGAGAGCGTCGGGCTGGCCGATAAGGCGGGGAGCTACCCGGCGCAGCTGTCCGGCGGCCAGCGCCAGCGCGTCGGCATCGCCCGGGCGCTGGCGCTCAACCCGTCGGTGCTGCTGGCCGACGAGGCCACTTCCGGGCTCGACCCGGCGTCGACGCGCGCCATTCTGACGCTGCTCAAGCGGCTGCGCGACGAGTTTGGCCTGTCGATTATCTTGATTACCCATGAGATGGAGGCGGTGCGCAACGCCGCCGATGCGGTGGCGGAACTGCGCGACGGCGTGATCGTGCAGCAGGGGGCGGTGCGGGATTTACTGGCCGCGCCGGATTCGCTGCTCGGACGGCAGCTGTTCCCGCTGGAAGCCGTCGACGCTCAGGGGGATCTGCTGCTGCACGTCACCTATTCCGCCCGGCAGCCGGTGGCCGCCGACTGGATCAGCCACATCAGCCAACTGCGTCAGCTGCGCATCGACCTGCTCGGCGGTCATATCGAACGCGTGGGCGGTCAGCTGGCGGGACGGCTGCAACTGGCGGTGCGCTTTCAGGGCGGCGCGGTGCCTCCCGAGGTGCTGGTGGAACAGCTGCGCGACTATGGGGTTATCGCCCAGGTGGTGGACGCGTCCCCGGCATGGCGGGAGGCGGTATGACGCAGGCGGCAAGCAACGTTATCAGCCAGGACACCCCCTGGGATCAGATTCATCGCCTGATGCTGCCGGCCTACGGCGAAACCTGGCTGATGGTCGGCATCGTGATGCTGTTCGTGGTGGCCATCGGCGGGGCGGTCGGGGTGGTATTGTTCAACACCTCGGCGCGCGGCCTGTTTCCCCGTCCTCTGGCGCACCGGACGTTGAGCTGGCTGGTGAATATGGGGCGCTCGCTGCCGTTTCTGGTGCTGATGGCGGCGATTATCCCGTTTACCTTCTGGCTGACCGGCACCACCATCGGCATTCCGGCGGCGGTGATCCCGATGATTGTCGCCGGCGTGCCGTTCTTCGGCCGGCTGGTGGAGAATGCCCTGAACGAGCTGCCGCCGGAGGTGACCGCGGTCGGGCTGGTGTCCGGCGGCTCCCACTGGCAAATCATCACCCGCGCCCAGCTTAGCGAGGCGCTGCCGGCGCTGGTCTCCGCCATTACCCTCAATCTGATTTCGATGATCGAATACTCGGCGATCGCCGGCACCATCGGCGCCGGCGGCATCGGCTATCTGGCGGTGGTGTACGGCTATCAGCGTTTCGATCACCACATCATGATCGCCACCATTGTGGTGCTGATCGTCACCATTCAATTGATTCAGTTTCTCGGCGACCGGCTGGTTGCCGCACTACGTCATCCACAGGGAACGCATTAATTATGACCAATCACGCTTTCACATTACGTAAAAAACGGCGCTGGCCGTGGTGGCTGGCGCTGGCGGTTGTCGCGGCCATCGCCCTCGGCGTCGGGTATTTCGCCCAGCAGAATACGCAGACGGTGAACTTCGGCAGCACGCTGAAGGTGCATTTCGAGCCGGCGATGGCCGGGGAGGAGCGGGTGATCCAGTACGTCGCCGAGCATATCGCGCCGGATTACGGCCTGACCCTGATTGCCAGCGGCTTGCAGGACCCGGTGCAGGCCAACCGGGCGGTGGCGGAGGGAAAATACGCCGCCACCATTTACCAGCATCAGTGGTGGTTGAAACAGGTGGTGGACGCCAACGGATTCAAGCTGACCCCCACGCTGCCGGTGTTCCAGTGGGCGTTCGGCATCTATTCCGATCGTTATCGCTCCTTTGACGACCTGCCCGACGGCGCGGAAATCGTCATCCCCAACGACGGCGCCAATCAGGGGCAGGCGCTGTGGCTGTTGCAGCGGCTGAATGTGATCGGTCTCGATCCGGCGATCGAGCCGCGCACCGCCAAATTAAAAGATATCAGGGAGAATCCGCGCCGCTTTAGCTTTAAGGAGCTGGATCTGCTCACCATGCCGCGCGCGTTGAATTCGGTGGACGCCGCCATTGGCTATGTTTCGCAATTCGACGCCGGCAAAGTGCCGCGTGAAAAAGGCATTTTGTTTCCTCCGGCGCCGAAAACCTTCGCCTCGCAGTTGGTGATCGGCAGCGATTATTTAAATAACGAAAACATTATCAAACTGCAAAAAGCCTTTGCCGACGCAAGGGTGCAGCAGTGGTTAAGGGAAACCGACGATCCGCTGGTGAAAGGGGTTTTGGTGCCGGTTTCCGCCGAGTGAGTCACCTGCATAAAATAATCCATAGCGAGAGGGTATTATGAGTACATTAAATATCGATGATGGAATCGATCCGTCATTATCGGCGCCGGTGCGCTCGGCCGGCGACGTGGCGCGGCTGATCAACACCCGCACCGATAGCACCAGCTATGCGCGCATGATTGTGTTTTTGGCGCTGGGCGGGATATTTCTCGATGCCTACGACCTCACCACGCTCTCTTACGGCATTGACGATGTGGTGAAAGAGTTCGCGCTGACGCCGGTGGTCACCGGGCTGGTGACCTCGTCGATCATGATCGGCACCATTGTCGGCAACCTGATTGGCGGCTGGCTGACCGATAAATACGGGCGCTACTCGGTATTTATGGCGGATATGCTGTTTTTCGTGGTCTCGGCGATAGCCGCGGGGCTGGCGCCGAACGTCTGGGTGTTGATCGGCGCGCGTTTCCTGATGGGGATCGGCGTGGGGATCGATCTGCCGGTGGCGATGGCCTATCTGGCGGAGTTTTCCAAATTCAGCGGCAAAGGCAACAAAGCCTCGCGTCTCGCCGCCTGGTGCCCGATGTGGTACGCCGCCTCATCCATGTGCTTTCTGATTATCTTCGGCCTCTACTTCCTGCTGCCCGCGGAGCATATGGACTGGCTGTGGCGCGCCTCGCTGCTGTTCGGCGCGGTGCCGGCGCTGCTGATTATCGCGGTGCGGCGCAAATTTATGAATGAATCGCCGCTGTGGGCGGCTAATCAGGGCGACTTGAAAAGCGCGGTGCGCATTCTGCGCGAGTCCTACGGCATCCAGGCCCATGAAGCGGAGCCGGATCGCCCGCTAGAGGAGAAGCCTAAGCCGCCCAAGGTCAGCTTCCGCGTGCTGTTTCAGAAACCCTACCGTGAGCGCACCGTGGTGGCTGGGGTAATGAATATCTGTATCGCCTTCGAATATACCGCCATCGCTTTCTTCCTACCTTCGATTCTGGCCCGGTTCCTCGGCGCCGGGGTGTTTGAAACCATCTCCGCCTCGCTGGGGCTGAACGCGCTGTTCGCCTTTACCGGCGGCCTGCTCGGTATGCGGCTGGCGTGGAAATTTCCGTCGCGCCACGTGGCGATTGCCGGTTTCGCGCTGCAATTTATCGCCCTGATTGCGCTGGCGCTGATTGGTCAGCCGCAGGCGACCATCGGTATCGTGCTGGCCGTCAGCATGCTGGCGCTGTGGCTGTTTGCCGAAGGTTTCGGACCGGGGGCGCAGCTGATGATCTACCCGGCGCTCTCTTATCCCACCTCCATTCGCGCCACCGGCGTCGGCTTCAGCCGCGCCCTGTCGGGGATAGGCAGCGCGCTGGCGCTGTTCGTGTTGCCCATTTTGCAGGCGCATTTCGGTACCGATATGTTCTGGCTGGTATCGCTTAGCGCCATTATCCCGATTATTTTCCTGCTGGCGGTGCGTCATGAGCCGACGAAACAGGATATTGACGATGACATTGATGAAAGGAGTGAAGCATGAGCGCAAATCCGCTGATTGCCACAGGCACCGATTACGCCCGGCTGGCCGCCCGGTTTCGTCCGATTTTTACCCGCATCGCCGCGGGAGCCCTGGAGCGGGAGCGCTCGCGCCAACTGCCCGATGAGCCGCTGCGCTGGCTGAAGGAGGCCGGAATCGGCGCGGTGCGGGTTCCGCAAGAGCAGGGGGGCGACGGCGCCTCGCTGCCGCAGCTGTTCCAACTGCTGATTGAGCTGGCCGAGGCCGATCCCAACCTGCCGCAGGCGCTGCGCGGACACCTGGGCTTTGTGGAGGATCGCCTGAATGCGCCGGACAGCCCCGAGCGCGAGCGCTGGCTGCGCCGCTTTGTCGCCGGCGAGACCATCGGCAGCGCCTGGAGCGAAATCGGCGCGGCGAAGCTGGGGGAGGTCAACACCCGGGTAACGCCAGCCGCCGACGGCTGGCGGCTGGACGGCGAGAAGTTTTACAGCACCGGTACGCTGTTCGCCGACTGGATTGACGTTTACGCCGAGCGCGCCGACAACGGCGGATCGGTGATTGCGCTGGTCCGCGCCGCGCAGGAGGCGGTACAGCGCGAGGACGACTGGGACGGTTTCGGCCAGCGCCTGACCGGCAGCGGCACCACCCGCTTCAGGCAGGCGTACGTGGAGGCCGAGCACGTTTACGATTTCGCCGATCGCTTCCGCTACCAGACCGCCTTTTATCAGCAGGTGCTGCTGGCGGTGCAGGCGGGCATCGGCAGGGCGGTGACCCGCGATGCGGCGCAGGGCGTCAGCCGGCGCAAGCGTATCTACAGCCACGGCAACGGCGATCTGGTCAAGGACGACGTGCAGATTCAGCAGGTGGTCGGGCAGATATCGGCCTGGTCTTACGCGGTGGAAGCCACGGTTCTGCAGGCGGCGATATCGTTGCAGCGCGCCTATGAGGCGCACTTCAGCGGCGACGAGGCGCTGGAGCTGGAGGCGAATATCGCCGCCGAAGTCGACGCGGCCAAAGCCCAGGCCATCGCCACCGAACTGATTCCCAAAGCGGCGACGGAGCTGTTTAACGCGCTGGGCGCCTCCGATACCCGCGCGGATAAGGCGTTGGATCGCCACTGGCGCAATGCGCGCACGGTGGCGTCGCACAATCCGGTGATTTACAAATTGCGCAATATCGGCGCCTGGGAAATCAGCGCCACGCCGCCCACCTTTATCTGGCATATAGGGAATAGCCATCGCGCGGGTTAACGTCATTACTACGCCGGGCAACTCGCCCGGCGTAAGGGTAACCTATCCCTGACAACGTTGCGTTGTTCGGAATCATTCCCGTCTTTTGCCGTTGGCCGGCGTAAAAAATTATGCTGAGGAATCGGCGGTCTCCCGAATGAGCAGCAGGGATGCTGCGAAAGCCAGTGCCGCGCCGGGAGCGCGTCAATGGCGGTTCGACAGGAGACCGCTGGTTCCGAAGGCACCGCGAAGCGGCATAATTTCAGCCGAAAGCCAGGGTTCTCAGGGCTGCGGCGACTGAGCGCCCTGAGTCGGGCGCGTGCTACGACGTGGCATAAAAATACCTGTCTTTTCGCGCACGAAATAACACTGAGCTTACATATATTGTCATATAACGTTATCGGTAATTTGTGACTAAGAGCCAGTGCTAAGGGGGAGGCTGGGAGGGGTTTTTTTACCAGGCATTATCAAAACCACAGGCCGGGCAGTGTGCCCGGCCTGTATATCAAACGGCGTTGCCGAATAAACAGGATAACCGGCGGCGATCAGCCGTCGTTACCGTCGCAGGTACGCGGCGTAATATTCTTTTCCTTGGCGTAGGCGCTGGCCGACTTTTCGATAATCGGACGCAGCAGCGCCCAGTCCGGGGCGATCCAATCGCTGATCACCTTCCAGCTCACGCCGTCCCATTGCTGGAACGTCACCCGGCCCTGGCCTTCATGATCCTCGCAGGTAACGTTGATGGAGTGAAACAGTCCTTTCGCCCCCAGCGCTTCCACCCGCGCCGGGTCAAGGCGCAGATGCTCAAGCCCCCAGCGGATTTCATCGCCGGTTAAGGTACGATGACCATATTTCTCCTGGGCGATGCGAATCGCTTCCACATTCAAAATACCGTTGACGATGCCCAGATTATGATAGACGCTGCCGATGCGCTTGCGGTCCTGCAAATTCCCCTTATTGGCGCCGTAGACGGTATCGACAATTTCTTTAACCACCGGATAGGACGCGCCCGACGCCTGGGTGGTCAGGGCGATATACCCTTTCGCCGCGCTGCCCGCCGGGATAACGTCCTCCTCCGAGTTCGACCACACGTTGCCGATGATCTGGTCCGCCGGGAATCCCACTTTCTGCGCGGTTTTCAACGCCACCGGATTCATCACGCCGAATCCGCGTAAAACCACGTAGTCCGGTTTGGCGCGCCGGATGGTAAGCCACTGCGACTGCTGTTCGTTGCCGGGGTGCGGCACTTCAATCTGTTGTAGTTCAAAGCCATACTTTTCGGCCAGCAACTGATAAATCGGGATGGTTTCTTTGCCATAGGGCGAGCCGTGATACAGCACGACGATCTTTTTGCCCCGCAGCTTTTCCTCGCCGCCTACCTTGCCGCCGATAAAGCTGATAATGCCGGAGGTTTCACTGTAGGGGTTGAGCAACAGCGGAAAGACGTAAGGGAAAACCCGGCCGTCCGTGGAGTCCGTTCTGCCGTGATCGATGGTGATCAGCGGCGTCTTGTCCCGGGTTACGTCGTCGATCATCGCGTAGGCGATCCCCACGGAAAGCGGGTTCCATGCGGCCGCGCCGGGGTGATTTTTCTGGCGCTTATAGCACTCCACGCCGCGCTCGACCTCATATTGGGTTTCACACTCGTCCCAGCTCAGCTTGACGCCGTTAACGCCGCCGTCCCGCGTGTTAATCAGCGTCAGATAATCGATAAAGCCGCCGAAAAAGCCGCTTCCTGCCGCGGCGTAGGGACCAACGCGATAGCTCTGTAACGGGAAGTACTGCTCGTCCGCCGCACCGGCGGTCTGCGCTAACTGCGCGCCCAGCAGTAGGGTTCCGGCGATGATATTGACCAGCCATTTTACTGGCGATGCAGGTTTGACATACGTTGTCTTCATGATAATGCCCTGTTTAATTTATTATTTTATTTGGTGCGTCCGTGTCAGCTCCAGGCGTGCAGCGGAGGATTGACGCCGTTCAGGGCGTAATTGCCCAGAATGGCGTATTTCCAGCGCACCGGATCGTGGAGCGTATGGGTGCGGGCGTTGCGCCAGTGGCGATCGAGGTTGTGCTCCGCCAGCGTTGAGCGGGTGCCGGCCAGTTCGAACAGCCGGTTGGTGGCCTCGATGGCGATTTCGGTGCTCAGCACTTTGGCTTCGGCGACGGCGATCTGCGCGCGGGCGACATTCTCCGCGTTGGGTTGCGCCACCGCGCGATCCACCGCCAGCCCGGCTTTTTCCTGTATCGCTTCCGAGGCGTGTAGCCGTAACGTCAGATCGCCGATGCGTTGAATGGTGTAGGGGTCCTGCCAGGCATGATCCAGGCCGCTGTCCACCCAGGGACGCGATTTTTCACGAATAAAGCGGATGGCGTCGTCGATGGCCGCCTGGGCGATGCCGTTATCGATGCCGACCTGAATGATCTGGAAGATGGCGCCGTCGGCGGTGGGCGATTTAAACCCTTTATAGGCGGGAACCAGATAGGACTTGGGCACTTTGACGTTTTCCACCAGTACGGTGCCGCTGGCGGTGGTGCGCTGGCCGAAGGAGGACCAGTCGTCGATCACCGTCAACCCCGGCGCGTCGCGCTCGGCGATGGCATACCAGGCGCGCCCCTGATCGTCGAGCGCGACGATGGGCACCAGATGCGCCAGCAGCGCGCCGCTCGAATAGAATTTCTGGCCGTTGACCAGCACGTGGTCGCCGTTATCGACAAAAACGGTTTGGAAATCCGCCGCGCGTTTGCTGTTGAATTCGGAAAAGGCGTTGCCGAAACGCACGCCTTGCAGCACCAGGCCGAACAGCTCCCGTTGCTGCGCCTCATCGCTGACGGAGCGGATAGCGGCGATGATGCCGAGGTGGTTTTGCGAGATTTGCGCAATGGAGGGATCGGCGGCGGCGATTATCTGCACCACCTGGGTCAGGGTGGCGTAAGAGACCTCCGGCCCGCCGAAGCGCTTGGGCACGTTGATCGACCACAGCCCGCTTTGCGAAAACGCGTCCAGCTCGTCGATCGGTAAAATGCGCTGACTGTCGCGTTCGGCGGCGCCGGCGGCGAATTGCTCCGCCAGGGCGTGGGCCACGGCGATGGCTTCCTCATCGCTGCCGATGATATGGGCGGGTTTGTCGGGACGCGGATAACCCGGCACGCCCTGCGGCGCGCGTGGTGAAGCTGTCTCTGGCGTTTGAAGGTTACTCATATCGTTCTCCTTTAGGGTAGGTGTCAGGCTGCAAAGCCGAGATAAATTTTCTGCACGTCTTCACGCTGGCTGAGTTCCGCCGCCGGGCCGGAAAGGGCCACGCCGCCGTTATCCAGAACGTACGCCCGATGGGCATGCCGCAGCGCGACGGTGGAGTTCTGTTCCGCGACCAGAATCGACAGCCCCTGCTGCCGATTAAGCCGCGTTAAAACGCTAAAAATCTCTTCGACGATCCGCGGGGCCAGCCCCATGGATGGCTCGTCCAACAGCAACAGGCGCGGACGGGACATCAGCGCTCTGCCGATGGCGGCCATCTGCTGCTCGCCGCCGGAGGCCAACCCGGCCTTCAGCGTGCGTTTGTCTTGCAGCCGCGGAAAGATGTCATAGACCTCCGCCAGGCCGCGGCGGATATCCGCCCGCGATGCGGCGCGGCCAAGCGCGCCGGTAATCAGGTTCTCCTCGATGGTCAGCGAGGGGAAACAGTGTCTTCCCTCCACCACCGGCACGATGCCGAGCCGCACCAGTTGATGCGGCGCCGCGTTGGTGATCTCCTTGCCGCCCCAGCGGATCTCCCCGGCGCTGACCTGACCGCGCCGTGCGGGCAGCAAATGCGAGATAGCCTGGAGAACGGTGGATTTCCCCGCGCCGTTGCGCCCCAGCAGGGCGACGATTTCGCCTTCTTCTACCCTGAGGGAAATGGCCTCAAGGGCGATGATATGGCGTTGATAGCGTGCGCTGAGGTTCGATACCGTCAACGCATGCGGTGATTCAGGCGCCATGCTTCCTCCTGCGAACGGTCAGACGATCCAGCCGCTGCGTCAGCGCCGCCAGACCTTTGGGTTCGACGATCAGAAAGCCGATGAGTATCAGGCCCAGGATGATTTGCTGGAGCAACTCCAGTACCCCGGAGTCGACGCGCTGCCCCAGCAGCCACTCGCCGCCGCGCGACAGCAACAGGGGAAATACCGTCAGCAGCGCGGCGCCGAGAAACGCGCCGCGCACCGTACCCAGCCCGCCGATAATGATGATGAACAGGATCTGGAAAGAGCGGTCGAGATTGAAACCGGCGGGTTCGATATTGCGCAGATAGGTAAAGGACCACAGCACCCCGGCGATGCCGATAATGAATGAGGAAAAGCCGAAGGCGATCATTTTGGTGCGCAGGACGGGCACGCCAATCACCCGTGCCGCCAGCGGGTTATCCCTGACGGAAATAAAGTCGCGGCCGACCGACGATGCCGCCAGTTGGACCACCAGCCAGGTCAATAGGCTGACCACCAGCAGGGTGAAAAAATAGCGGCTCGCCGAACTCTCTATTACCCAGCCTCCCCACCGCAACGGGGCCGCCGAAACCACGCCCGACGGGCTGTGATTGGAAAACCAGCCGAAATTATTCAGCGCCCACTGGACGAAAAACTGCGTCGCCAGCGTGGAGATCGCCAGGTAAAAGCTGCTGAGCCGCAGGCTGGGCAAGCCGAAAACCAGCCCAAGCAGCGCGCTGATGGTTCCCGCCAGCAGCAGTACCGCCGGCAGCGGCAGAAAGGGCAGCCGCAGTATCAGGTTTAAGGCGGCGTAGGCGCCCACCGCCATAAAGGCCGCGCTGCCGAGCGAGACCTGCCCGGTGTAGCCGGCCAGTATATTCAGGCCGAGCGCGGCCAGCGACAGCGCCAGAAACGGCGTTAGCACCGCATCGAACAGGTATTCGTTGGCGAACAGCGGGACCAGCGCGTAGGCGATGACCAGCAGCGCAATCAGCGCGGGGTTTAACGCGCGCGGCAGGGCGCGGCGCAAAGCGGATGTCGGATGCGGCATGGTTATAGCCTCGCCAGATGGCGGGAACCGAACAGTCCGGACGGTTTCACCAGCAGAAAGAGCAGGGCGACGGCGTAGGCGATCCAGCTCTCGATGCCGCCGCCGAGCAGCGGTCCGAGATAAACCGAGCCTATTTTCTCGATGGCGCCCACCAGCAGTCCGGCGATAATCACGCCGCCTATCGAATCGAATCCGCCCAATACCAGCACCGGCAGGGCTTTCAGCACCACCAGCGATAGGGAAAACTGCACCCCGAGGCGCGCTCCCCACAGCAGACCGGCCACCAGCGCGACGATCCCGGCGGCGGCCCAGACCACGCCCCACAGGCGGCCGATATTCAGGCCGACGGCCAGTCCGGCAAAGGCGTCGTCGGCCACGGCGCGAAAAGCCAGCCCGGTATGGGTGTAGCGGAAGAACAGGCTTATCGCCAGCACCAGCAGGGCGGCGACGCCGGCGGCGAACAGATCAAAAATGCTGATCATCACGCCGAACGCCTCAAAGGGGAGGTCGTCGATGCCTAAATCCAGGGCGTGTACCTGGGTGCCCCAGATAAGCTGCGCCGCGCCTTCTATGACGTAGGAAACGCCCAGCGTGGCGACAAACAGAATGATCGGCGGCTGATTGACCAACGGACGCAGCACGGTGCGTTCAATCAGCATGCCGACCAGCGAGATGGTCAGCAGGGTAATCGCCAGCACCAGCCACACCGGCCAGCCGCGTTCCACCAGCGAGACGAACGTCAGCGCGGCGAACAGCAGCATGGCTCCCTGGGCGAAGTTGAATACGCCGGAGCTTTTGTAGACCAGGACAAAACCCAGCGCCACCAACGAGTACATCACGCCGGACAGCAGCCCGCCGATCAGCACCTCGACAAAAAAGAGTGCGTCAATCTCCATTATGGCGCTCCCGTCGCGGCGGGTTCGGTCGCCAGCCCCAGGTAAGCGGCGATGACCGCCGGATCCTGACGGATGTCCTCGGGCAGGCCCTCGGCGATGCGGCGGCCGTGATCCAGCACCAGGATACGGTCGGACAAACTCATCACCACGCCGATATCGTGTTCAATCAATAAGATGGTGGTGCCGAAACGTTCGCGGATCTGGCGAATGGTTTGGGTCAGCCGTTGTTTGTCGGCCAGCGTCATGCCGGCCATCGGTTCGTCCAGCAGCAGCATTCTGGGGCGGGCGATCAGCGCCCGCGCCAGTTCCACCCGTTTTTGCAGTCCGTAGGAGAGGCTGGTTACCGGACTGTCCGCGACGGCCTCCAGCCCGAAAAAGCGCATCATCTCCAGCGCCTGGGCGCGGGCGTCGGCTTTTTCCCGGCGCGCCTTCGGCAGCCCGAACAGCTCGCTGAACAGCGAGGATGCTTTACGGTGCGCCAGGCCCTGCAACACGTTATCCGTCACCGATAGCCCGCCGAACAGCGCCAGATTCTGGAAGGTGCGCGCCACGCCGGCGCGCGCCAGTCGCTGCGGGAGCAGCGCGCGGTAGGAGCGGTTATCGAGGACGATTTCCCCGGCATCCGGCCGATATAAACCGGAGATAACGTTCAGCAATGAACTTTTACCGGCGCCGTTGGGACCGATAATCGCCAGAATGCTGCCGGGTTTGGCGTGCAGCGAGACATCGGTTAACGCCCTGACGCCGCCGAACGACAGCGAGACGCCGCTCAGGGATAACTCGGCGCCGCGCGTATCGCGCTCGGCATGGCCGGCTATCTCGCCATCCTGGCACGCGTGCCGCAGTTGCTCAAAGCTCTGCATTGATGATGCATCAAAAACCATACTGACCTCCTCAACGTGGCGGCAATCAGGTGGCCGACGTCGCCGTGCGCTGATATTGGCTTTCCAGTTCGCGAACCAGCGGAATAACCTCTTTGCCGAAGAACTCCACCTCTTCCTGAAAGTGCAGGAACGCCAGCAGTAGCAGGTCGACGCCGGCGTGTTTGAGTTCGATAATCCGCTCGGCGATTTGGCGCGGCGTGCCGATCAGATTGGTTTTGAAGCCGTCGTTGTACTGCACCAAATCCTCAAACGTCGATTTGGCCCAGTTGCCTTCGCCCTCCGGCGAGGCGTTGCCGGCGTTTTTGACCTCATGCTGGAAGCCTTTTACCGCGTCGGGATTGGCGTTATCGATAATCTCCTGCAATACTTCGCGCGCTTCCTCTTCGCTGTCGCGGGCGATAACAAAACCATTTACCCCGATTTTGACCCGGTGCTGGTTTTCAGCCGCCTTGCGCTGAACGTCGTCCACCTGCTTTTTAATCTCCGCCACGCTATTGCCGTTGGTGAAATACCAGTCGGATACCCGCGCCGCCATATCGCGCGCGGCGCGCGAACTGCCGCCCTGAAAAATTTCCGGCAGCGGCTGCAGGGGTTTGGGCTTCAGCGAATAGTCGCGATAGCGATAAAAATCGCCGGCGAAGGTGAAGCTGGTTTCGGTCCAGATGCCGCGCAGGCAGCGGATAAACTCTTCCGAGCGCAGATAGCGCTCCTCATGGTCGAGCCAGGGTTCGCCGATGGCTTTGAACTCGCCGCGGAACCAGCCGCTGACGATATTCACCGCGATACGCGCCTCGGAAAGATGGCTGATCGTGGCAATCTGTTTCGCCGCCAGCGTGGGGTTCCAGGGACCGGGCAACAGCGCCGCAATCACCTTGAGCTTTGTGGTTGAATCCAGCAGCGCCTGGGAGAAAGAGACCGACTCGTGCTGATTATCGGCGCCATATCCGGCGGTAAAGCGGATTTGCGTCAGGGCATAATCGAAGCCGGCCTGTTCGGCGATTTGCGCCAGCTTGCGGTTATAACCAATATCCCAACCGGTGCGCTGCGGTATGCGGCTGATCACCAGCCCGCCGGAAACATTGGGAACCCAGTAAGCGAACTGGATAGGTTTTTGGGGCGTTATGGGTGTCGACATAATGGCTCCTATTAATTTATTGAAATATAATGAATATTTATTTGGCGACTGGCTGAAAAAGCCCTTATAGAAAAATAAACACAAATGATTATCTATTTTTTATATAACACTTTGTTTCTGTGTTGGGGAAACTTCAAACTTTTTCTTATAAGAGGAATAGCAGTAATCATGCCAATACGAATATTTAAATTAACGGTTTAAAATCAGAGTGTTATGTATTAGAGGGGGAAGGGCGTGCTTCGTATGCAACATGTTTGTTATTGTATTGTTGCAAACGAAGCAGGGTATGGATTACATCACGCGTCCGTCGTCCTGAATCAGCGTGGCAAGCGGGGGCGCTCGCGGCGGAAACCCAGCCCAATAATGCGGCCGGTCAAATGCGGTAACCAGGGCTGGCGGATAAGCCGCATTACCAACGCCGGCGGACGTCGGGCGGCGGCGTGGGATGGTTTATCCCCTTTGCCGGTCATCATGATTTGCAATCGTTGGATAAGCCGGGTGGGCAATTCGCGTCGGCGCTGTACGCGATTCAGGATGTGCAGGCCGACCGGGCCGCGCGCCAGAGGCGCGGCCAGGATATTGGCGGCGGCCACGGCGTCCTGAATGGCCAGATTTACCCCTACGCCGCCGATGGGGGACATGGCGTGAGCGGCGTCGCCGATGCACAAGACGCCCGCCGCCGCCCAGCGATCCAGCCGGTCGATGCGAATATCCAGCAATTTGACATGCTCCCAGTCCGCTACGGCGGACGCCAGCCGCTCGACGCCGACGGGCGATACCGCCGCGACCTGTTGCAGCAGCGCCGGCAGGCCGCGCTGCTTAATGTGGGGCAGGGTGCCTTTGGCGATGCTGTAGCCGCACTGCCAATAATCGCCCCGATCCAGCATGATAAAGTTGTTTTTGGGGCCGCCGTGCCCGCTGGCCCAGTTTTCGTCGCCGACGGCTTTGGGCAATTTCATCCACAATACATCCCGCGGCATGCCGAAGCTGCGGCCGGTCAAACCGGCGGCCTGACGCACCACCGACTGGCGGCCGTCGGTGCCTATCACCAGTCCGGCGCGGATCGGCAGTTTGTCTCCGTTGGCATCCAATGCTTCCACGCCCTTTACGACGCCATTTTCCCGCATCACTCCCACAACCTTAGTCGATCGCAATAGCCGGAATCCCGGCAGCGATTGACTCTGTTCGGCTAGAAAATTGAGAAAGTCCCACTGCGGCATCAGCGCCATAAACCGGCACAGACACGGCAGGCGGCTGAAGTCGGCCATGGCGATCTTTTCGCCATTAAACTCGCCGATAAGCTTTTCCACCCGCTGATGGGGCAGGCGCAGTAATGGCTCCAGCAGCCCCAGACGTTCCATAATTTCCAGCGTTGAAGGGTGGATGGTATCGCCACGGAAATCACGCAAAAAGTCGGCATGCTTTTCCAGCACCAGAACGGGGATGCCGGCGCGAGCCAGCAGATAGCCGAGCATCAGTCCGGCCGGCCCTCCGCCGACAATACAGCAAGGCGTTTCCAGAATGTTATCGGTCATAGGCATATCGTCATATAGAGAAAAATCTAATGATAGAAGCTTGGCATCAAGTTGCAAATAAGTCTCATTAACATGGCGGCGTGTATTTTGGTCTAATGCCTGGGGGGAGCTATGCCGTTAGCGGCGCTCTGTTTCATAGGCCGCAACGATGGCCGCTCCCAGCGCCGCGGCGCCAGTCAGCAGCCACAGCGCTTTGCTCCAGCTTTCGGCACCGGCGCCGTTCCCCAGCAGCAGGCTGAGCAAGGCCAGCGCCAGGGCGCCGGCGGTGTACTGGCTGGTCACCATCAACGCGCCGGCAGCGCCCTGATATTCCTGCGGCACGTCGCGTAATCCAAGTTGAAACATCGCCGGATAGATGATGCCGTGGCCGATTCCGCTGGCGACGATAGCGGCGATAAACGAGGCGGAGAACGGCTGCAAAGCGGCGTAAGCCAGTAATCCCAGCCCGAACGCGGCGCCGATAAATCCCCACAGTAGTAAACGGCGCGCATCCCGGCCTTTGGCTAAACGCGCGAACAGCAGGTTGCCGACCACAATCAGCAGCGCCAGCGGCAGAAATAGCATCCCGGTGGTGAGCACGTCCAACTGGTAGTAGCGCTGCCAGAGCAGCGTCATCACGTAGAACTGGCTGCCGACGCTGGCCATATAGCAGGCGCTGGCGATACAGCCGATGCGCAGGGTGGTCAGCGCACGCAGGGCCGGATGAAGCAGCGGACGGCGGGCGAAGGTTTCATGCAGAATAAAGGCCAGCACCAGGGCCGCCGAGAGGCGATTGGCGAGATAATCCGCCGCGCCGGTCTCCGCCAGACGGGTAAGGGACCAGACGACGCCGGCGACGGCGGCGCTGCCCAGCAGGGCGCCCAGCGACAGCGACTGCGGTTGCCGGGGCGCGGGAACAGCGGCGAAATGGCGCTGCACCAGCCAGAGCGTCAACAGGCCCGGCGGCAGGTTCACCCAGAAGATCAGTCGCCATTCGATATGGGTCAGCACGCCGCCGAGAAACACGCCGGCCACCAGACCCGCCGCGCCGGTGGCGCTCCATACCGCCAACGCCCGGTTGTAGGCGTCCCCCTGAAAGCGTTGTCTGAGCAGCGCCAGCACCGCGGGCTGCATCACCGCCGCCGCGGCGCCCTGTCCGGCGCGCGCCAGCAGCAACATCGCGCTCTCCTGCGCCAGCGCGCCGCATACCGAGGCCAGCAAAAATAGCCCCATCGCCAGGCGAAAACTGCACCGCGCCCCAAACCGATCGCTTAGCCAGCCTCCGGTGAGCAGCAGCCCGGCGAACGTCAGCCCGTAAAGCGAGACGATCCAGGGCGTCATCGCCGGGCTTAGCCGCAGCGCCCGCGACAGCTCCGGCAGCGCCACGAACATAATGGCGTAATCCAGCGCGATAAGCGCCTGCGCGATTCCCGGCACCAGCAGCGGCAGCAATATAGCGCCGCGCCGGGAAGACGTTGGGGTGGTCAGGCATGTCATGCAGCCTCCTGTGGCGTGAGTGTTTTAATTGGCAAGGGTGAAAAAAATTCATTAATACTTTGTTAAAGCAACAGATTACTTGCTGTAATAACCCCTATTCAAAGTCATTATTTTCAGCTATGGATGAATTGAGCTCATGATAAGAAAGCGACGTCTTCCTCCGCTGGCGGCGATCCGCACCTTCGATGCCGTGGCGCGCCACGCCAGCTTCAAACTGGCGGCGGAAGAGATTGGCGTCACCGCCACCGCCGTCAGCCATCAGATCCGCGTGCTGGAAGAGGCGCTGGACACGCGCCTGTTCCAGCGTTCCGCTAAAGCCGTCACGCTGACGGCGGCGGGGGAGATCCTGCTGCGGGCATCGGGCAAGGTATTCACTACGTTGCGTGAAGCGGTGGAGGAGATCGCGGCGGCCCGCCGGCCTGCGTCGCTGACGCTGAGCACCACCAGCAATTTTTTAAGCCACTGGCTGGTGCCACGCCTGCCGGCGCTGAAACGGCACTGTCCGCAGGTGGAACTGCGTCTGCATAGCGGAACGGAACTGGTTGATGTGCGCGGCAGGGATATGGATGCGGCGATCCGCTACGCGGAGCAGGTGGATCCCGACCTTGACGCCGCGCTGCTGTATCAGGACCGCTTTTTGCTGCTGGCCAGCCCGGCGCTGAATATCCGTACCCCGGCGGATTTAACGGGCGTGCCGCTGTTTCATATTGAAAACCGCCATATTCCCCAGCCGGAACCCGACTGGGCGCATTGGCGCGACGCGTACGGCCCGGCGGATCTTGACGTTGGCGCGGGCATTCGCTTTGACGACGAGGCGCACGCCGTTCAGGCGGCGATTGCCGGACAGGGGGTAGTGATCGCCAGCCAACTGCTGGTGCAGGATGCGTTGGAAAAACGGCTGCTGGTCGCGCCGCTAATCGGCGCTCTGCCCGGCGGCCGCTACTATTTCGTCACCGGCCGGGAAAAAGCGTCGCGGGATGACATCCGCCAGCTGCGCGCCTGGCTGTTGGCGGCGTTTCCGGCAGGGGATGATGAGCGAGTGGGCAAGGCATAACGGGAGGAATCAGCCGTTGGCGCCGATTATCCGATGACAGGGAATCACGATACCGACCGGATTGGCGCCGTTGGCCAGCCCGACGGTGCGTACGGCCAGCGGGTTGTTGATGCGCGCGGCCAGCGCGCCGTAACTGAGGGTTTCCCCGGCCGGGATATCGCGCCGCAGCGGGGTAGCCATGCGCTCCAGGAAAAAACGTTGTGATTTCATTTGGTTTCACTTAAAGAACGGGGCAGCCATCCGCGGAACCGCGCCGGCAGCGGCAGGCGGGTGGCTCATACGAAAAACTTCATTCCAAAGGTTCTCCGTAAAGGCCAATCAGCCGGCGTACAACGCCGTTGGTCCAGCCAAAACCATCCTGAAGCGGGTATTCGCCCCCGCCGCCTTCGCGCGGGGTGCCGCCGGCGATATGGTATTTTTCAATCAGTTTATGGTTTTGGCGGTAAAAAAGGTTCACCGTTTTTAGCCAGCTGCGGGCAATTTCATCGCCAAGCGCGTCGTTGCCGTACAGTTTAAAGCCCTGAATGGCCATCCATTGCAGCGGCGCCCAGCCGTTGGGGTTATCCCATTGCTCACCGGTTTCATACTCGGTGGCCATGATCCCTCCCGGCGTGAGCAGGCGCGCGCGTACCGCTTCCGCCAGTCTGTCGGCCTGTTCGTGGGTGGCGAGTCCCACATACAGCGGTACGATGCTGGCGGCGGAGAAGAGCGCCATCTGCTGGCGGCGCCAGTCATAGTCGCGAAAACATCCTTGCTCCTCATCCCACAGATAGCGGTTAACGGCCGTGCGCCGCGCTTCCGCCTTGTGGCGAAATAGCGTCTCCGTCTCTCTATCCCCTTTCAAACCGGAGATATTGGCGATGGCGCCCTCCAGCTTGTAAAGAAAGGCGTTGAGATCCACCGGGATAAACTGCGTGGTGCGAATACTGGCGAGACGATGCGCATCGCGCAGCCAGCGCGACGAGTAGTCCCATCCCGAAGCGGCCCCCGCCCGTAGATCCCGGTAAACCTCATTTGCCGGACGGGTGGAGTGTCGCGCGGTTTCCACATCTTCGCGCCAGGATTCGTCGCGCGGGGTGTCCCTGTCGTCCCAGTAGCGGTTAAGCAGCGCGCCGTCCGGCATCCGCACTACGTGGCGATAGGCCTGGTTCAGCGCCAGCGATTCGGCGCCGTCCATCCAGAAAGCATACTCCAGCAGCAGATGCTCCAGATAACGGCGGGCGCCGCGCACACCGTCCTCTTCAAACAGTTCCACCATCAGCGCGAACACCGGCGGCTGCGAACGGCTGAGGTAATAGGTGCGATTGCCGTTGGGAATATGCCCGTAGGTTTCAATCATCCAGGCGAAATTATCCGCCATACAGCGCAGCAGGTCGTTGCGCCCGCTTTCCGCCAACCCCAGCATGGTGAAGTAGGAGTCCCAGTAGTAGGTTTCGCTGAAGCGGCCGCCCGGCACTATATAGGCCTGCGGCAGCGCCAGCAGCGACGACCACGGAATATGGTCCTGAGGCTCGCGCGTCAGCACGATCCACAGATTATCGATATGCTCTTTAAGGGAGTGCTGCGGATTGGAGATATAATCGCTGTCACGGCTTTCCGGCAGCCAGAAATGCGCTTCGACAAACTGCCTCAGGTCAAAATCGGGTTTGTTTTTCACCCGGCGGTAGCGGATAAGAATATCCAGCGGATCCATTTTGGGCGCGCAGTCGGGGAACGTCTTGCTGTCGTCGAAAATACGCGAGGACTGTACGCGCTCGAACAACTCCAGATAGCGATCGGCGGGGGTCAGCGCATCGGAAGGCGGCAGCCCTTCGATCATTTCCGGTTCCGGCTCCGCTTCGAGCATGTAATCCAGCGTTAACTCGACGGGATCAAGTTGGTATTGGCGATTTTTGTCGATGTCGAACTCCGCTGATTCAGCAACCGGTAATTTCGTATTGAACATGGGCTACAAACCTCCGCATGGCGTGGTAAAGATAAGGGATGTTGTCCAGGGTCTCGCTATTAAGTATAGACATCTGTTTCATCACCTACAGCAAAAAGTGTGCTACCCATCACGTTTTCCTATGACCGCCAAAGGCGAAAAATCATATAACTCGTTATTTATAAAAATAAAAAAACAACGCGGCATAACCACGCCATGCCGCAATCCGGCGCGTTTTGTTTGCAACGATTGATGTACGGCCCCGGTCAACGGGGCGGGACAGGGAAGGGATGAGGTTCGCCGCCGTCTGCAGCCAGGGCGGCGTTTATGAAGTCGGCGCTTGGGCGGCCGCGCCATACGCGGCGCTGCGCGGCTGGATGGTCCGCAGGTCTTGCAAATAACTATCACGCCAGCGCGCGATATCATTTTTGTGCAGCACCGCCATCATGTCGTTGTAGCGCGAGATACGCTCGGCCAGCGGCATGGTCAGCGCTTTATCCAGCGCCGCAGCCACTTCGTCCCGATCGTAAGGGTTGACGATAAGCGCGGCGGTCAGTTCATTGGCGGCGCCGGCGAATCGCGACAGCACCAGTACTCCCGGATCGTCAGGATCCTGTGCCGCCACATACTCTTTCGCCACCAGGTTCATGCCGTCGCGCAGCGGGGTGACCAGCCCGACATCCGTCAGACGAAATATTTTCATCAGCAGCCGGCGGTCGAAATGCTGGTTGAGATAGTAGAGCGGCGTACTGTTCAGGGTGCCGTATTTGCCGTTAATCCGTCCGACTTCCATCTCCAGTTGATGGCGAATATCCTGATAAGCTTGCACATCGCCGCGCGAGGTCGGGGCGATTTGCGAATAGCGAACATTGCCGCGATGCTGCGGGTAGTGCTCCAGCAAGGCCTCATAGGCAAGAAAGCGTTCCGGCAGCCCTTTGGAATAGTCCAGCCGTTCGCAGGAGATAATATTCTGCGCATCGCCCAGTTCGCGTTTCATCGCCGCCATTTTGGGCGGCAGCGGGCCTTCCGCCATCTCCTTGATGCTGTCCGGCGCTATGCCTATCGGATAAACCTCCGTCATAAACGTATTGCCGAAAGCGCGATGGGTTTTCGCCCCGATCGGCTGCAGCGCGGTCAGTTGCCCCAGGTTGTCGAGAAACGCCATGCGGTCGTTTTCCGTCTGAAATCCGAGCAAGTCATATTCGCACAGCATTTTCAGCAGTTCTTGATGGGTGGGCAGCGCATTGAAAATTTCCGGCGTCGGGAAGGGAATATGCAGGAAGAAACCGATACGGTTATTCACCCCTATTTTGCGCAACGCGGCGGCAAACGGCAGCAAATGATAATCATGGATCCACAGGATATCGTCCGGTTTGATCAACGGCTGTAACCGTTTGGCCAGCAGTTCGTTAACCCGACGGTAGCCTTCCCAGGCTTCGCGCTGAAACTGCACCAGGTCGATACGATAATGAAATGCCGGCCAGATGACGGTATTGGAAAACTGACAGTAGTAGAGATCGTAATCGTTTTGATTGAGCGGAAGCGCGGCATAAGTGATGCCGTCCACTTCCTGCAGATTCAGATCGTCCTCATCTTCACCGGATATTTCGCTTATCTCGCCGTTCCAGCCAAACCACAATCCCCCGGTGGCTTTCAATGCATCCAGAATACCTACGGCCAGTCCGCCGGCGCTGGACTTCGACTTATCAGGAATAGCGATACGATTAGATACGACAACCAGGCGACTCATAGCTTTAACTCCTTAGCGACGTTATCTTGCTTTAGTTGTAATAGTAATTGTTCAAGCCAGTGGTAAACGTCCGCTACCCGTCCGAGGCGGTAGCGGGCATGGCCTGAACCGTCTCCGACCTTAACGGAAATGCCCTGCATGGCATTCACTGCCAGAAATCCTTTCTCATCCGTCAGGTCGTCGCCAACAAAAACCGGGATGCGTCCGGTGAAAGGGGCTTCCTGCATAAAGGCGTTAATCGCCGCGCCCTTGTCGGTTCCTCGCGGCTTTATCTCCACCACGCATTTGCCGGGCTGGAGCGATAGTTGAGGAAAGCGCGCCACGGCGGACTCCGCCAGAGCTACTACCTGCGGCTGATACGGCATCGCCTGGCGATAGTGCAGTGCGAAAGCCATGCCTTTGGCCTCCAGCAAGGTGCCCGGCAGGGCGGCTATCGCGGGCTCCAGCATTCGCCGCAGGGATTCCGTCACTTCCGCCGGCAGCGTGACGCGATGCAGGTTACCCGCGCCGTCGCGCCGTTCGGCGCCGTGTACCCCGGCCAGCGGCAGCCTGAGCGGGGCGATCAGTTTATCCAACTGTTCGATGGGGCGGCCCGATATCAGCGCCAGCGCGCCGTGACACGCGGCCGACAACGCCTGCAAATTGACGCGCACATCAGCAGGAATGGCAACGGCGTCCGGCTGCGGCCGAATCTCCGCCAGCGTGCCGTCCACGTCGAAAAAGAAGGCGTATCGCCCGCCGTTCAGTATGGGGAGAGGCGGGGTGTCGGTGGTGTTTTCCGTCGCAATGGTGGTCAAACCGATCCTCCTGTCTGTATGGTGTGGGTATCGCACTTTGTTACGCTGTAACCTATTGCGCGTCCTGCCGTCATAATACCATCGTCCGCGCCAGGTGAGATCCCCGCTTCGCCATCGCGCGAGGCGTGTCTGCTGTTACGGTGGAACAAGGAAAACGCCGCAACGGGAACAATATACACATGCAGCGAATGGGCAGGATAAAACAGCTTATTTTGAATAAATCTGTTGATGGAACGCTCTATAACTGAATAAATATAACCCAATAATCACCACCTGATTGTGAACATCATTGCCATTCAGTGTAGCCGCTGGCGGATATTTTTCCAGACCGGCGGCGGGACCCAGCGCGGCGGGTAAGGGTTGCAACAGGTTCTGATGCAGCTTGCGGGTCAGCGGTTTCAGCGCCGCGCCAACCGCACCGAACCAGCCCGCGAGGGTACTGCGAGGGAGGTCGACGCCGCTGCGTTGATATATCGCCTGCTGACGGTAGAGCGGCAGGTGGTCAAGGCTTTTGGTTAGAGGATGCATAAGGAGATGGTATGATTTTAGCGTTAAACGTCGGTAAAAAAGCGCGCGGCGCTTTGCTGTTTTCGCTTTGTTCAGCGTTGCCCCCGGCTGCCGTTGATGCGGCGGCGGTGCCCGCGGGAGTGCAACTGGCGGAAAAACAGGAGCTGGTGCGCGGCAACGGTTCCGAACCCGCCTCGCTCGATGCGCATAAAGTGGAAAGCGATGTCGAAGCCAATATTATTCATGATTTTTTTGAAAAACTGATTGCGGTGCGTGATGACGGCAGCATTTCCGGCGGGCTGGCCGAAAAGTGGGAGCAGCAGGACCATCAGCTCTGGACGTTCCATTTGCGTCCGGATCTGAAGTGGTCCGACGGCACTCCGCTCACTGCCGACGATGTCGTCTTCAGTTGGCGGCGTCTGGTCGATCCGCAAACCCTTTCCCCCTATCAGTCCTATATCCCCAACATGCATGTGCGCAACGCGGCGGATATCGCGGCAGGGAAGAAGCCCGCCAGCGAGCTGGGCATCAGGGCGCTGGATAGGCGCACGGTACAAATCGAGTTGGATCGGCCTTTGTCCTATTTTCTGGCGATGGTCGCCCATTTTGCCGTCGTCACCCTGCCGCAAGCGGCGATTGAAAAGTATGGCGATAAATGGACCCAGCCCGGCAATTTCGTCGGCAGCGGTCCTTTTATCCTTGAGGAGTGGGTGGTCAACGAGCGCATTGTCGCCAAACGCAATCCCTATTATTGGGATAACGTCCATACCATACTCAACAAGGTGACCTATCTGCCCATCGTGTCAAACACGGCGGAGGTGAATCGCTACAAGACAGGGGAGGTGGAGGTGACTTTTACGCTGCCGCCGCATCTGTTCAAAGCGCTCAAGACGGAATTGCCCGATCAGGTTAAGGTGAACCCGCAGTTATCGACCTACTACTATAAATTCAATACGCAAAAACCGCCGTTTAACGACCCGCGCGTCAGACGGGCGCTGGATCTGGCGCTTGACAAAACGGTGATTGCCGAAAAAGTGTTGGGCATGGGACAAGTGCCCGCCTATAGCATCTTGCCGCCGGGTATGGCGGGCTATACCAGCCAACAGCCCGAATGGGCGGCCTGGACCCAGCAGCAGAGAAACGCCGAGGCGAAAAAGCTGCTGTCCGCCGCGGGGTTCAGCGCGCAGCGGCCGTTAAAGTTCGACCTGCTGTACAACACTTCCGAGTCGCATCAGCGGGTTGCCATCGCCGCCAGCTCCATGTGGAAGCAGGTGCTGGGCGTGGAGGCGCGGCTGAAAAATCAGGAGTGGAAGACCATGCTGGACACCATGCGGACCGGCGATTTCCAGGTGGTGAGATCGTCCTGGGCGGCGGATTATAACGAGCCTTCCACCTATTTTGATATCCTGCGTACCGGCAACAGCAATAATCAGGGGCGATTCACTCATGCCGAATACGACGCCCTGCTGGATCGCGCGGTCAACGCGAACTCGGTGGCGGCGCGTAATAGCGACGACTATCATCAGGCGGAAAAAATTCTTCAGCAGCAGGTTCCGCTGCTCCCCATCTATTACTATGTGCGCGCGCAACTGGTGAAACCTTATGTCGGCGGATTTAAGCCCGACCAGAAAGCGGATATATACAGCAAGGATATTTATATCATCAAGCATTAAGAGGAGATAAATGCCAGGGGGTGCCTGGCATTCGCCTTGACCGGCCGTTATTTCATATCCAGCAGATGTCCCATCTTGGCGGCTTTGGTCGCCAGATAGCGTTCGTTTTTCGGGTTGCGGCCCACCACTAACGGCACCCGCTCGACAATATTAATGCCGGCCTCATTGAGGATTTTTACTTTTTGCGGATTATTGGTCAGCAGGCGGACTTCATCAACGCCCAGCAGTTTGAACATATCGGCGCATAGGGTGAAGTCGCGTTCGTCGGCGGCAAAACCCAACTGATGGTTGGCTTCAACCGTATCGGCCCCCAGATCCTGTAACGCATAGGCGCGAATTTTATTCAGCAAACCGATATTGCGGCCTTCCTGCCGATGGTAGATCAATATACCGCGGCCTTCTTCGGCGATATGGCTCAGCGCGGCTTCAAGCTGAAACCCGCAGTCGCAGCGCAGGCTAAACAATGCATCACCCGTCAGACATTCCGAGTGCACTCGGGCCAGAACCGGAACCGAGCCGGAAATATCACCATAAACCAATGCGAGATGATCATGTCCCGTGGCGATCTCTTCAAATCCCACCATCAGGAAATCGCCCCAGGAGGTGGGTAATTTGGCATCTGCCACCCGTTTTAGCTGCATGTTATTCTCCCAAAAAACAAAAAATGCTGACGCGCATCCTACTGCCGGATGGGGGCTTTGACCAGCGAAAAACCATAGCTGGAAAGTTAAGGCATTGCACTCGCCGATCGTGCTTAAACGACGCGGAAATAGTGAGGTGATGGTTTTCCCGTTGACGAAACCGCGGGCTATTTTATGCCATACCAACGGCCGATGCCGGTTTTTCTGCTAGAATTGTGAAAATATTATTTCAGACATGACACTGAATTATAGGGAGAAATGATGTACGACATCGCCAAACGGACCACTATTGGTGCACTGTTTTTGCTGATCATGCCGTTGATTATTTGGGCCAGCGGGTGGCAGTGGCAACCGGAATATAGTGGCTTATGGCTGCGTATATTGTTCTGGACGACGGAAACGGTGACGTCGCCCTGGGGGACGTTAACCAGCATCATTCTGGGCCTCTGGTTTTTGTGGTGCTTGCGCTTTCGTCTGAAACCCGCGCTCGGTCTGCTGGCGATCATGATCATCACGGTAGTGATCGGCCAGGGGATGAAATCGGCGATTAAAGAGTGGGTTCAGGAGCCGCGCCCGTTTGTTGTCTGGCTGGAGAATCATCACCAGATTGACGATAGCTATTTCTATTCCCTGCCGCGTAAGGAACGCGCCGACGTGGTAAAAGAGCAACTGCATAACGAACGGCAGATCCCCAGTTGGCTGCGTCAGCACTGGCAGTTTGAAACCGGGTTCGCCTTTCCTTCCGGCCATACCATGTTCGCCGCTACCTGGGCGCTGCTGGGCGTCGGCTTATTGTGGGCGCGCCGGCATTACAAAACGGTGGTGGTTTTAATGCTGTGGGCGAGCGCGGTGATGGGAAGTCGTCTGGTGCTGGGGATGCATTGGCCGCGGGATCTGGTGGCCGCTACGCTGATAAGCTGGCTGCTGGTGGTGATTGCCTGCTGGCTGGCCCAGCAGTGGTACGGCCCGCTTTCTCTGCGGCGTGAAGAGAAAGCCGGACAGCGTCAGGACGACGCCCCGCAGGGGAAAACATAAATCGCCCAAGCGGCGCATGATGCGTCTAATATTATTCCGAATCTCCGCGGACGACCGGCCGTCATCCGCTTTCGCGTTGCTTAATTCCCGCCTTACCCTGCGTTGAATCATAAATGTAAACAATTTGTGAGCTGCTTCGCTATTCCTGTTTTTACCATTGGACAATTTTCGGTTGGCTTGCAAAACTCTTCTTGAATGTTAATTCAATATTGAATATATATTCAGAAAGGAGAATAATAATGAAACCTTACCTACTGAAACCCTGTCTGACGGCCATCATGCTTTCCCTTTCCGCCGCTGCCTTTGCGGCCGACAACGGGTTGATCGCCATTATTACCCCATCCCACGATAACCCCTTTTTTAAAGCCGAGGCGGAAGGCGCCAGGGCCAAGGCCATTGAATTGGGCTACACCGCCCTGGTCGCTTCCCACGACGATGACGTGAGCAAGCAAAACCAACTGATTGAAACGGCGATTGCCCGCAAGGCCAAAGCCATCGTGCTGGATAACGCCGGCGCCGATGCCACCATCGGGCCGTTGAAAAAAGCCAAGGCGGCGGGAATACCGGCCTTTCTCATCGATCGCGAGATCAATGAAACCGGCGTCGCGGTGGCGCAGATTGTTTCCAATAACTATCAGGGCGCGCAGCTTGGCGCCGAGAAGTTTGTTGAATTGATGGGGCAAAAAGGCAAATACGTTGAATTGATCGGCCGCGAGTCGGACACCAACGCGCACGTTCGTTCCCAGGGCTATCACGACGTGATCGACGAATACCAGGATCTGAAGATGGTTGCCCGGCAGACCGCCAACTGGAGCCAGACCGAAGCTTTCAACCGTATGGAAGCCATCCTGCAGGCCAATCCGGATATCGCCGGGGTCATTTCCGGCAACGACACCATGGCGCTGGGCGCCGAAGCGGCGCTGAAAGCGGCTGGGCGGCATGATGTCATCGTGGTGGGGTTTGACGGCAGCGACTACGTGCGCGATTCCATTATCAATAAAGGCAACATCAAGGCGACGGTGCTGCAACCCGGCTGGGAGCAGGCGCAGATGGCGGTGGAACAGGCCGACTATTACCTGAAGAACGGTAAAGCCCGGCATGACGAAAAACAGCTGATGGACTGCATTCTGATTGATGAATCCAACGCCGGCAAGCTCAGTACATTTGCGTTGAAACCCTAAGCGCGGCAATCGTAAAAAGGAGTGACCGGGGGCGCAAGCGCCCCGAGTCAGGCGCGTGCAACAATAGAGGAGCCATTATGCAGCGTTATCAACGATGCCGTACCAGGTGGATCGGTTTATGCGCGCTGTTGCTGTCGGCCTGTACGGTGGTGGATCTGGATGAAAACGGCAAGCCGATTATCCCCGTCGATCCGTCCGCGACCCCGAGCTATAACAACATGACGCCGGATACTATTGCGACCCAACTCTGGCAACCGAAGCTGCTGCCGCTGGCACAGGAAGAGGCGCTGAGCTGGGATGAACTGAAAAAGCAGCAGGCGACGCTGACGGGCGGCGCCGGCAAAGCGGTGTATGCGCGGTTTCAGGGCCAGGTGGTGAAAGTCGATCGTCAAGGCCGTGAAGGACGGTTGGAGATCGCCGTGCAGGGCGAGACGGTTGCGCTGCAACTGGGGCCTATCGTCAAGGGCAATGCGATTCGCGATGCCGCCGGGTTTATTCGCTTTGAGGATTTTAAAAATCAGGTGCAGTTCGCCCAACTGGCGCGTTCGCTTAATAAAAAGGCCATGGAGAATTTGTCCGCTATTGATCAGGGCTGGCAGGGAAAAGATATCCGGGTGCTTGCCGCGTTAAGGCTGAGCGGGCAGGACATCCGCGACGCGGTTCCGCTCGAATTGCTCCCATCCGAATCACCCAGGGAGGCGCAGTAAATGACCCGGAAACCGGACATTGTCATGGCTACCCGCGGCGTCACGATGCTGTTTCCCGGCACCAAAGCGCTGGATAACGTGGATTACAACGTCTATCGCGGCAAGGTGAATGTGATCATCGGGGAGAACGGCGCGGGTAAATCGACGCTGATGAAAATATTGGCCGGCGTACAGCAGCCGACCGCCGGCCAGATCCTGCTGAACGGCGAGGTGGTGCGCATCGCCAATACCCGGGACGCGGCGGCCAAAGGCATCGGCATGGTGCATCAGGAGCTTAACCTGTCTGAAAACCTCACCGTGGCGGAGAACATTTTTCTCGGGCGGGAGATTCAGAAAGGGCTGGCGCCTATCGATTACCAGCAACAGGAGAACATCGCCGCGCAGCTGATGGCGCGCCTCGATCAGGATATTTCGCCGCGCACCGAGGTGGCCGGCCTGAAAGTGGGGCAGCAGCAGCTGGTGGAAATCGCCAAGGCGCTGGCCGAACAGGCCGATATCCTGATTCTCGATGAGCCCACCTCGGCGTTAAGTAAAACCGAAGTGGACATCCTGTTTCGGGTGATCCGCGAGCTTACCCGGCAAAACGTCTCCATTATTTATATTTCCCACCGGCTGGAAGAGCTGATGGCCATTGGCGATTACATCACCATCTTGCGCGACGGCCGTTTTCAGGCCGAAGCGGCGGTCAATGAAATCGACGTGCCGTGGATCATTCGGGAAATGCTGGGCGGCGATCCGGTATCCAGTTTCCTGCAGCCGGGGCGGACTTTCGGCTCGCCGGTACTGGAAGCGGAACATATCACCTGCCTCAACGATGCGGGCAACAAAGTGGTCAACGATGTCTCCTTTATGGTGAGAGAGGGCGAAATCGTCGGCATTTACGGTCTGATGGGGGCGGGGCGCACCGAACTGTTCGAGTGCCTGCTGGGAACGCAGCATGACTATCTGGGCAAGATTTACCTTGATAGCAAGCCGGTGCATACGCGCCTGTCCACCGCCGATCGTATCCGCATGGGCATGAGCCTGGTGCCGGAAGACCGCAAAAAAACCGGCATTTTCCCCTTATCGTCGGTGGCCTCCAACCTGACCATCGCCAGCCTATGGCGGCGGCTGAAATACGGGATGGCGATATTCCACCGGGAGGAAGAGAAAGTGGTCGCCACCACTATCGGCAGGCTGGGTATCAAGGTTTCCTCGCCGCAGGTGGAGATTCAGGCGCTGAGCGGCGGCAATCAGCAGAAAGTGGTTATCGGCCGCTCGCTGCTGACCAGCCCCAAGATCCTGCTGCTGGATGAGCCGACCCGCGGAATCGACGTGGGGGCAAAGGCCGACGTATTTGAAATGATGGTCAAGCTGTCTGAGCAGGGTATCGGCGTACTGTTTTCCACCTCGGACCTGAAGGAAATCATGGCGGTATCGGATAGTATTCTGGTGATGTCGAACGGCAAGCTGACGGCGAATATCGCCCGTCAGTCCGCCAGCGAGTCGGCATTGGTTTCGGCAAGTGCACAAGGGTTCTGACAATGAAAACGACTAACCTTCCGGCGGCGTCCGGCGCGCTATTACCCGGCAAGTTCGTACGCTCGCGTGAGGGCTTGCTGTTGCTGATCCTCAGGCTGCGCACTTTTATCGCGCTGTTTCTGATTCTCGGCTTTTTCGCCTTTACCGTTCCGGGTTTTCTGGCGACCGGCAGCCTGATCATTATGGTCAAACACATCGCCATCAATGCGTTTCTGGCGCTGGGGATCACCTTCGTCATTATCACCGCCGGCATCGACCTGTCGATAGGCGCAACGCTGGGGCTATGCGGCATGATCGCCGGCTATATGATTACCCAGGGGATCGTCCTGCCGATGTTCGGCATCGCCATTTTCCCCGGCGTATGGGTGATAGTGCCGGTGGTATTGCTGATCGGCGCCTTTATCGGGGCGATTAACGGCTGGATCATCACTCGTTACAACGTGGCGCCGTTCATCTGTACCCTGGGTACGATGTATATCGTACGCGGCGCCGCCATGCTGATTTCCGGCGGTGAAACCTTCCCGGGATTGGCGGGGAATCCCCAACTGGGCAATACCGGTTTTGAGCTGATCGGCGCGGGCACGATCCTCGGCCTGCCGTTCGCCATCTGGCTGATGTTCGTGCTGGCGCTGGTTATCGCCTACGTGGCTCGCCGTCTGCCGTTCGGCCGCCATGTCTACGCCATTGGCGATAACGAACGCGCCGCCGAATTATCGGGGGTGAAAGTGCGCCAGGTAAAAGTCTGGGTATACACCATTTCAGGTTTCTGCGCCGCCATTGCCGGGATTGTGGTTTCCTCCCAACTGGTCGCCAGCCATCCGGCCACCGGGACGGCGTTTGAAATGAACGCCATCGCCGCGGTGGTGCTTGGCGGAACCTCGCTGGCCGGGGGACGGGGAACGATACTGGGAACGCTGATCGGCGCTTTTGTCATCGGCATTCTGGCGGATGGTCTGGTGATGATGGGGGTAAGTGAATTCTGGCAGATGGTGATTAAAGGCATTGTAATTATTGTGGCGGTCATCATTGACCAGATGCAAAACCGCATGCAGCACAAGGCGGCGATTGTATCGCAAAAGGTAGCAGCGGAAGGGGCGTAGCGGTCTGGCATTGATTTGCTGCCAATTGCTGCTCAGCAAGCAGGAGGAGGCGGCCGGCGAAACGCGCCAGATCGGAGATGCTGTTTTTTTTGTCTGTTGTGGAATAAATATTCGAATTTGAGTAAAAATTCAAGGCGAGGTGAAGTATGAATCCGTACGCATTGTCGGTGGAGGCGCTGACGCGAAAAGCCCGCGCCATTCGGCGCCGTATCATTAATCTGAATGCCAACAGCCCGGCGGGCGGCCATACCGGGGCCGACCTTTCACAGGTTGAAATCCTGACGGCGCTCTACTTTCGTATCCTGAACTGCGCGCCGGACCGTCTTCAGGACCCGCAGCGGGACATCTATATCCAGTCCAAGGGGCACGCGGTGGGCGGGTATTACTGCTGCCTGGCGGAAGCGGGATTCTTCCCTGAATCCTGGCTGGCGACTTATCAGCATCCGGACTCGCACTTGCCGGGACATCCGGTGAAGTACAAGACGCCGGGGATCGAGCTGAATACCGGCGCGCTGGGCCACGGCCTGCCGGTTTCCGTGGGGATCGCGCTGGCGGCGAAACGGGATAACAGCCCGCGGCGGGTATTTGTGGTGACCGGCGACGGGGAGCTGGCCGAAGGCAGCAACTGGGAAGCGGCCCTGGCGGCGGCGCATTACCAACTGGATAACCTGGTCATCATCAACGACAAGAACAAGCTGCAGCTGGCCGGCACCACCTGTTCCATCATGAATACCGACCCGCTGGCGGATAAATGGCGCGCATTCGGCCTGAACGTCACCGAATGCGCCGGCAATGATATGCGCTCGGTGGTGAAGACGCTGGAGAACCTGCCCGCTAACGGTAAACCCAACGTGGTGATCGCCAATACGGAAAAAGGCGCGGGCGTCTCCTTTATTCAGGGGCGCGCGGAATGGCATCACCGGGTGCCGAAAGGCGAAGAAATCGCGCTGGCGTTGGAGGAATTAAAAGATGAATAACGCAGAACATCTGGCCAGTGTGATGGTCGAGCAATTTATTAACGCGGTTGATCGGGGCATCGATCTGGTGCCGGTGGTGGCCGACTCTACCTCTACCGCGAAAATCGCCCCCTTTGTCAAGCGCTTCCCCGACCGTATCGTCAACGTGGGGATTGCGGAGCAAACCATGGTGGGAACGGCGGTAGGACTTTCCATCGGCGGCAAGGTGGCGGTGACCTGTAACGCCGCGCCGTTTTTGATTTCGCGCGCCAATGAACAGGTCAAGGTCGACGTCTGTTACAACAACAGCAACGTCAAGCTGTTCGGGTTGAACGCCGGATGCAGCTACGGCCCGCTCGCCAGTACTCATCACAGTATCGACGATATCGCGGTGCTGCGGGGCTTTGGCAACATTGAAATCTATGCGCCCTCCAGCCCCGAAGAGTGCCGCCAGATTATCGACTATGCCCTGGAACATCAGGGGCCGGTGTATATCCGCCTGGACGGCAAACCGTTACCGGCGTTGCACGACCAGCATTACCGCTTTGCGCCGGGGCAAATCGATGTGCTGCGTACGGGCCGCGATATCACCCTGGTCGGGCTCGGCTCTACCGTGCACGAAGTGGTTACCGCCGCTGAGTTATTGGCGGAAAAGGGCATCGCTGCTACGGTGGTCAACCTTTCTTCGGTGCGGCCGTGCGATACTCGCCGACTGCTTGAAATTCTGCGCGCCGCGCCGCGGGTCATCACCGTCGAAGAGCATAACGTCAACGGCGGAGCGGGCAGTTTGGTGGCCGAGGTTCTGGCGGAAGCGGGCAGCGGTATTTCCCTGTTGCGCCTGGGTATTCCCGACGGCCAGTATGCGATAGCGGCGGATCGGGCGGCGATGCGCGCGCACCACGGCCTGGACGCGGCAGGCATTGCGCAGGCGGCGCAGCGTCTCTGTCCGGGGGCCTAATCATGTTTACACCGATTATTTTGGCAATAGACGAAGGCACGACTAATGCTAAAGCGGTCGCGGTAGATGCCCAGGGGCGTATTCTGTCCAAGGCGGCGGTGGCCTTGCAGATCGCCCACCCGGAGCCGGGACGGGCGGAACAGGACGCCATGGCCATCTGGCGCGCCGTTTGCCAGGCGGTGGAGTCCTGTCTGTCATCGCTGAACCGGGTGCAGGTGGCGGGTATCGCCATCAGCAATCAGCGTGAGTCGGTGCTGATTTGGGAAAGGCATTCAGGACGGCCTTTGACGCCGCTGGTCAGCTGGCAGGATCGCCGTTCGGAACGCTTTTGCCAGGCCTTGCAGGGCGGCGCCGAAGAAAAGCTGATCGAAGCCCGCAGCGGTCTGCCGCTGGACCCGCTGTTCCCGGCGGCCAAAATCCACAGCATGCTGGCCGAGTTGCCGGACGGCGTATCCCGCGCCGCCCACGGCGAGTTATGCGTCGGAACCGTTGACTGCTGGCTTAACTGGCAGCTCAGCGGCAGCCAGGCTTATTCGACGGATTACTCCAATGCCGCCCGCACCCAGCTTTTCGATATTCACCGCCAATGCTGGGATGAGGATCTGCTGGCGCTTTTCGCTATTCCCAGCGTATGCCTTCCCGCGGTGACGCCTTCGTCGGCGCTGCATGGGTATACCGCGCTGACGGAAATCAAAGGGCTGGCGGCCGGCATTCCGATCGTCGCGCTGATTGGCGACTCCCACGCCGCGTTATACGGACAGGGGATCAATCAAAGCGGCGCCATCAAGGCCACCTATGGCACCGGCTCGTCGTTGATGACCACCATCGCCAACCCGCACGCTCACTCCAGCGGATTAAGCACCACTATCGCCTGGCATGACGGCGAGCTGCGCTATGCGCTGGAGGGAAACATTACCCATACCGGCTCCGGCTTTGCCTGGATAGGCAAGATGCTGGGCATTCCTTCCGTCGCGCAGCTGACGGAGCTGGCCTTGAGCGCGCCGTCGGCGCAAGGGGTGTTTTTCGTACCGGCGTTATCGGGGCTTGGAGCGCCGCACTGGGATACTCACGCCCGCGGTCTGCTCTGCGGCCTGACCGATGCAACCACGCCGGCGACCATCGCCAGGGCGGGGCTGGAATCGATTGCCTACCAGATCGCCGATGTTTTTTTCGCCATGGAGCAGGCGGCGCAATGCGCGCTGCCGGCGCTGCGCGTAGACGGCGGCGCCACGCAAAACCGCTGGCTGATGCAATTTCAGGCCGATCTGCTGCAACGTCCCCTTATTCGCAATCATAACGCCGAGGTCTCGGCGCTGGGGGCGGCCTATCTGGGGGGCAAAACGCTGGGATGGTGGCGTGACGGCGAGCAGATCGCCGCTTTGCCGCGCGAAGTGGAGTTTATCGAGCCGCGGGCGCCGAATGGGGCGCTCCAGGAGAGTTATGCGCAGTGGCAGACGGCGGTGGCCCGCGCCCGTTTCACCCGGTCTCTTTGATATGCCGGGCAACAATAGCTGTGCCTGGCTGATTACTAATAAATGAGGACGACTTAATTATGGCAACCTACACCTATCCTGAATTCGGCGCCGGTTTATGGCATTTCGCCAACTATATCGACCGTTACGCCGTCGATGGCTATGGTCCGGCGCTGAGTACGCTGGATCAGATTAAAGCGGCGCAAGAAGTCGGCGAACTCTCTTACGTCGATTTACCCTATCCGTTCACGCCCGGCGTCACGCTGGCGGAAGTAAAAGACGCCCTGAAAGACGCCGGATTAAAAGCGATTGGCATCACGCCGGAAATCTACCTGCGCAAATGGTCGCGCGGCGCGTTTACCAACCCCGATGCCGCGGCGCGGGCGGCGGCCTTTGAACTAATGCATGAGTCGGCCGGCGTTGTGCGTGAATTGGGAGCGAACTACGTTAAAGTCTGGCCGGGACAGGATGGCTGGGACTATCCGTTTCAGGTAAGCCATAAAAACCTGTGGAAACTGGCGGTCGACGGCATGCGCGATCTGGCCGGCGCCAACCCGGACGTAAAATTCGCCATTGAATATAAACCGCGCGAGCCGCGCGTCAAAATGACCTGGGACTCCGCCGCCCGCACGCTGCTGGGCATCGAAGATATCGGTCTGGATAACGTCGGCGTGCTGCTGGATTTCGGTCACGCGCTGTACGGCGGCGAATCTCCCGCCGACTCCGCTCAGTTAATCATCGATCGCGGCCGCTTATTCGGCATGGACGTCAATGATAATCTGCGCGGCTGGGACGACGACCTGGTGGTCGGCACCGTGCATATGACCGAAATTTTCGAATTCTTCTATGTACTAAAAATCAATAACTGGCAGGGCGTCTGGCAATTGGATCAGTTCCCCTTCCGCGAAAACCATGTCGAAGCCGCCCGGCTATCGATCCGCTTTCTGAAACACGTCTATCGGGCGCTGGATAAACTGGATATTCCCGCGCTGCAGGCGGCGCAGGAAGCGCAGGATGCCTTACGGGCGCAGCGTATCGTACAGGATGCGCTGCTCTCGTCGATCAACGTCGCCGAGTAGGGGATAAACCGCCCGCCGGGTTCCTCCGGCGGGCAATCAGCCTTGTATTACACCAGCGTTTCGGCCGTCAGCCGGTCGGTGATTAGCACGTCAATATAGTTGCCCGTCAACGCGCCCCGAATGGCGGCGCTCTTGTCCACGCCGCCGGCCAGGGCGACCACCCGCGGGCAGCGGCGCAACTGCGACAGCGCCATGCCGATAACCGGATCTTCCTCATCCTGCAATACCGGTTCCCCCCGCGCGTTGTAGTAGTGCAGGCACAGGTCGCCCACCGCGCCGCGCCGCGCCAGTAACTGCAGCATTTCCTCGTGGTAATAGTTGCCGGAATTTTTTAACAACTGCGAAGGTTCCAGTACGCCAATGCCGACCAGGGCCAGACTGACGTCGCTGAATTTGGCCACCACGCTGGACACTTCATCGCTGGTAATCAACCGGGTGCGATCTTCCACCGAGCGTTCTATACTTTGCGCCGGCAGCAGATAGGCCGGGCAGTTGAGCAGGTTGGCCAGGGTTTGCGTCAGGATGGTGGCCTGCACGTTGCCGTTGGGACCGACGCCGCCGAGTAATTGAATCACCCCCCGCGCCTTGGTGCCAAGAGGGTGGAGATTATCCACCATCGCGCGCAGCGTGCTGCTCCATGATGAGATGCCCACCAGATCGTCGGGGCGGATGCTGGTCTGCAGATAATGAGCCGCCGCCGAACCAATGGTCTGTTTCACTTGGGAAAGGTTGGCGGTATCGGCCACATCGACCACAATTGCCTGGTCGATGGCATAGCGTTTCTGAATGGCCGACTCCAGCGCCATAAACATATTGGCGGGCTGAACCACGCTGATTTTGACCACCCCCTCTTTAACCGAGCGGGTGATGGCGCGTGATACAAAAGATTGCGACAAATGGAGAGACTCGGCAATTTCTGATTGTTTCATCCTTTCGCTATAATAAAGCGTGGCGATCTTGACCAATAGTCGCTGTTCATCCTGTTTTGACATGTTTATCCCTCCGGTTGACGCGCGCCTATCATTTTTATTCAGCTTGGAATAAATAACAAGCACCAGCGATGGCCACGGCAGGCGGCAGGGGGAGCGATTCCCCAGTCTGCGGGGGAAATGGTAATTTAATGGGGTTTATCGCCAAAATTTGGCATAATTCATTTAGTTAATAGTAAATAACAGGAAAGAAAACGTGAAATATTTGCTGATTTTTTTACTCGTGCTGGCGATATTCATCATTTCTGTCACACTGGGCGCGCACAACGATCGGGTGATTACGTTTAATTATCTGCTGGCGCAAGGGGATTATCGCGTATCAACCCTGCTTGCCACCCTGTTTGCGCTGGGATTTATTCTTGGCTGGGTAATCTGCGGTCTGTTTTATCTTCGTCAGCGCATTGCATTAGGCCGCGCGCAACGTAAAATCAAGCGTCTGGAACAACAACTCTCTGCCTCTAACGAGGAAAGCGTGGCGCCAGTACAGCCTGCCACCCACTAAGGAATCATTCTCTATGTTAGAACTGCTGTTTCTGTTGCTGCCAGTGGCCGCCGCTTACGGTTGGTACATGGGACGCAGAAGTGCGCAGCAGGACAAGGAGCAGGAGTCCAACCGCCTGTCGCGTGAGTACGTCACCGGGGTGAACTTTCTGCTATCCAACCAGCAGGATAAAGCCGTCGAACTGTTTCTCGACATGCTCAAGGACGACAGCAATACCTTTGAAGCCCATATCACGCTGGGCAATCTGTTTCGTTCCCGCGGCGAAGTCGATCGCGCCATCCGTATCCATCAGGCGCTGACCGAAAGCACCTCGCTTACCTTTGAGCAGCGTTTGCTGGCGGTACAGCAACTGGGGCGCGACTATATGGCGGCAGGGCTGTATGACCGCGCCGAAGAAATTTTCAACCAGTTGGTGGATGAAGAGGATTTCCGCCGCAGCGCCCTGCAGCAGCTTTTGCTGATCCACCAGGCGACCAGCGACTGGCTAAACGCCATTGATGTGGCGGAAAAGCTGGTCAAAATGGGTGAAGATCAACTGCGGGTGAACATTGCCCATTTCTACTGTGAACAGGCGCTGCTCGCCATGGGGAGCGACGATCTGGACAAGGCGCTGGCGTTGCTGAAAAAGGGCGCCGCGGCGGATAAACAGTGCGCCCGCATATCGATTATGATGGGGCGCATCTATATGGCGCAGCAGCACTATTCCCGCGCCGTTGAATCTCTGCAACAGGTGCTCGACCAGGACAAAGAGCTGGTCAGTGAAACGTTGCCGATGCTGCAGGAGTGCTATCAGCATTTGCAACAGCCTCAGGTCTGGGCCGAATTTCTGAAACGCTGCGTGGAGGAGAACACCGGCGCGACCGCGGAGCTGTTGCTGGGCGATATTCTTGAGCAAGAGCAGGGGACGGAAGCGGCGCAGGTATATATCACCCGCCAGCTTCAGCGGCACCCGACGATGCGCGTATTTCATCGGCTGATGGATTTTCACCTCAATGACGCGGAGGACGGCCGGGCAAAAGAGAGCCTGCTGGTGCTGCGCGACATGGTCGGCGAGCAAATCCGCACCAAACCGCGCTATACCTGCCGCAAGTGCGGCTTCACCTCGCAATCGCTCTACTGGCACTGTCCTTCCTGCCGCTCCTGGGCAAGCATCAAACCTATCCGCGGCCTGGACGGCCAGTAACGGTATTGTGGTCCTGAATGCGCAGCGGATTTATCCACTTAGTTACAACATACTAAGAGATGTCACAAATCAGCCGTTTCAGACACTATCGGCGAGGGTATTCGCTTAACAGGCGGCTGGGATTTCCGCCGCCGGGCATGTAGAATGCAGCGGGAATTTTGAACGCGAATCATGGCTAACAGCAACGGGTGACACGTGAAAAACCAGAACAGAGAACGGAATGATCAATCTGCATCATCCCCGATTATTGTGGCGCTGGACTACGCCGATCAAGCGGCGGCGTTGGCGTTTGTCGACCGTATCTCCCCGCGGGACTGCCGGTTAAAAGTCGGCAAAGAGATGTTTACCCTGTTTGGTCCGGCGTTTGTGCAAGCGCTACAGCAGCGCGGCTTTGACGTATTCCTCGATCTGAAATTTCACGATATCCCCAATACCGTCGCCCACGCCGTCGCCGCGGCGGCCGATCTGGGGGTATGGATGGTGAATGTGCACGCCAGCGGCGGGGCGAGAATGATGCTGGCGGCGAAAGACGCGCTATCGCCATTCGCCGGCGACGCGCCGTTATTAACCGCCGTGACTGTGCTGACCAGTATGGAAGCGGAAGATCTGCGCGAACTGGGCATCACCGCCAGCCCGGCGGAACAGGCGGAACGGCTGGCGCAGTTAACGTTTAACTGCGGTCTTGACGGCGTGGTCTGTTCCGCTCATGAGGCGCAGCGTCTGAAACAGCTATGCGGCGAACAGTTTAAACTGGTTACGCCGGGCATTCGCCCCGCCGGCAGCGATGTCGGCGATCAGCGGCGTATTATGACGCCGCGGCAGGCGCAGCGCGCCGGGGTGGATTATATGGTGATCGGCCGGCCGATTACCCAGTCTGCCGACCCGGCGCAAACGTTGCGCGATATCCGCGCCTCGCTGGCGGCGGAGGAGTGATAGATGAGCGGTGACGACGACAGCCGCCTGGTATACTCCACGGAAACCGGGCGCATCCAACAGCAAGAAGAGAAAGCCGCCCGCCCCCGGGGAGACGGTATTGTGCGTATTCAGCGTCAGACCAGCGGACGTAAGGGAAAAGGGGTTTGCGTGATCAGCGGCATCGATCTTGACGACGCCGCGTTGGATAAGCTGGCGGCCGAATTAAAGAAAAAGTGCGGCTGCGGCGGCGCGGTTAAAGACGGCGCCATCGAAATTCAGGGCGATAAGCGCGACCTGCTCAAACAGCTGCTGGAAGCGAAGGGAATGCGGGTCAAGCTGGCCGGCGGATGAGGCAGGCGGCGCGCCGGCCCCGACGCCTGGAAGCGCTTGATCACCACTTGACCGCATCTTTCTGCCAGGCCAGCAGACGATCGCGAATGGCGAACAGCAGCGTTATCAGGGAAGAAAACAGTATCGCCATCACAATCAGCGCGGCGTACATATTGGAGTAGGCCGCCCAGCCCTGCGCCCACTGCAGATACCAGCCCAGTCCCGCCTTCACGCCGATCATTTCCGCGGTAACCAGCACCGAAAAAGAGGCGCCCAGCCCCATAAACAGGCCGGTGAACACGTGCGGCAGCGACGCCGGGATCGCCACGCGCAGGATCAGAAATCTGGAGTCCGCCCCCAGGGTTCGCGCCACGTCGTAGTAATTTTTATCCACGCTGGCCACGCCGGACCAGGTTAATACCGTAAGCGGGAACCAACTGGCCAGGGCGATCAAAAAAATCGCCGCGGCAAAGCTGGAGGGAAAAATGTAGAGCGACAGCGGCAGTAGGGCAATGGGCGGAACCGGTCCGAGAAAACGCAGCACCGGATGAACCCAATAGCCCAGCACCTGCGACCAGCCGATGGCCACGCCGGTAATAAATCCCGCGACGCTGCCGAATAGGAACCCCAGCCCCAGCAGCCTGAGCGAATGCAGTACGCTTTCGCCCAGCCGGGTCCAGTCGGTGGCGTAGGCTTCAACCAGCGCATGGGGCGGGGCGAAAAAGGGGACGGGCAGCAGGGCGAGTTTCGCCGTCGCGATTTCCCACAGGGTGGTCAGCAACGCCAGCGCAATCAGCCAGCGACCGCTGTTGCGCACGGCTTTGGTCACCGGCTGGAAGAACAGCCGCAGGCCGGGGAGCCGTTCCAGCAGCGCCAACGACAAAATGATCGCCGCAAACACCGCGACGATGATATTGGTTTCGGCGACATAGCGCGGCTTGACGAAGCCGGTGACCTTATCCGGCCACAGCAGTATCAGCAGCGCCAGCGCCCCCCACAGCAATGCGGCGATCAGCCCGCTGTACCAGAATGGCGAAACGACGCGAGACAAAGACAAATCGGCGTCGCTTGCCGATAAAAGCGATTTCTCTGACATAAACCCTCACTGCTTGGCAGAAAGTAACTCCCGGATCATGATTCGCGAACGCTTAGCGCACGGTTAGCTATGACTGTGCTGCGCAGAAGCGGAAATATTCAGGATATCAGCAACATAGTGGGAGGCAAAACGCTCGGCATCGGTATCCGGCCGGATGACATTGATGGTTTTCAAGTCGTTGACATATAAAGCCACCTCTTTGCGCAACTGTGCGCCGGTAGAACGATGATTGTGGGTATGTTCGGTCAGAATAGTGGCGATGTCCTTGGCCGGAATATTACTGGGCAGGTAAGGCGCGAAGGTTTCGCCGGTTTCCGTCGGGTGCTGCGCTGTCCACTGCTGGGCATCCAGAATCGCCTGGGTAATGGCCCTGGCAATGTCTGGCTGCTCGCGCACCAGCGTCCCGCGCAGGCCCAATACACAGCAGGCGGCGTTGGCGTACTCCCCTTGCAGATTGTTGGACAACTCCAGCAGTTGATCATTGCGCTTGATCAGCCATGACTGGGGGTCTTCACCGGCAATGGCCTGAACTTCTCCCTTGCGCAGCGCTTCGCCGAACAGATCGGCGGGATACTGCAACCAATTTACCTGCCGGTCTGGATCGATGCCCAGTTTCGCCAGTTGAATGGCGAAAAAATTGCGCACCGGACTGGCCGGATCGCTGACCGCCACCGATTTCCCTGCCAGATCGGCAAGGCTGCGGATATTACTATTTTTCGGCACCAGCAAACGCATGCAACCACCGTGAGTACCGGCGGTCAAAGTCACATCAAATCCCTGTTCCAGCGGTTTTAGCCAGCGCAGCGCCATACCGATGCCCCCATCGGCTTTACCGGTGGCAATGGCCTGCAACAGCGCGTCGGTCGGGCCGCTGAAATTCACCGGCTCCACTTTCAAACCGTATTTTTCAAATAGTCCCTGTCTGAGCGCCACGGATATCGGTGCCTGACAAACCGAGGTCTGACCCCATGCCAGTTTGATGGTGGTGAGCGCGGCGTTTTGCGCCGGGGCGGCAGGCGGCGCGCCCAGCGCGGGAAATGCGCTCAATCCGGCCGCGGCGCCGGCAACACCTAGTGACGCCAGAAAGCGTCGTCTTGAAAGTAAAAATGCGCGATCAGACATAAACATGCCCCTTTGTTTTTAGGTAAATGTGTGTGGATAAAACTTGAAAGGAAGATACCGGCTATATGTTCTTATAAAATGTCATTTGGCGGGAAATAATAAATAACTTTATGTAATTTAATATTCTGAAATACTTATAACGACTTTGTATTGTTATTTTTGTGATGATTTTAACTTTATTAATACATCTGGCGTTATCTGGAAATGCTTATTCATAATTATGCTACCTAAAACAGGTGTCTTTATTCTAGACTGGGGCCGGGATAAAATTTTCCTGCGCTAGCCAATGGATTTATTTTCATGCCAACGTCATTGATTTTATTATTTAACGGAAATGATTATTTTCGGGAGTGTACTCGATATGGCTATTACTCGTGCCGCCGCTGGCGCCTATAAGGAAAATTTATCCGGATTAAATTTAGAGGTTAATCACGTCAGCCACGCGTTTACCCTGGAAGGCACTATTCTGCCGGTACTGAGCGATGTCTCTATTTCGGTGGCGCCGGGTGAGTTTATCGCGCTGCTGGGGCCTTCCGGCTGCGGCAAGTCTACCTTGCTGCGCCTGATCGCCGGTCTGGAAAAACCGTTGCAAGGGCAACTGCTGGCCGACGGAGAGCCCATCACCCGGCCCGATCCCTCCAGGGTGGTGGTGTTTCAGGATCCGACGCTCTATCCGTGGCGCACCGTCTGGCAGAACGTCGCGCTGGGGCTTCAGGCGCGCGGGGAACTGGATGAGGCGGGGAAACAGCGCGTCGATCGCTTTTTGCAGCATGTCGGTCTGGATCAGTTCGCCCGCGCCTGGCCGCGCCAGCTATCGGGAGGAATGGCGCAACGCGCCTCGCTGGCCAGGGCGTTGGTGAACAAGCCGCGCCTGCTGATTCTGGATGAGCCCCTGGGCAAACTGGATTCCCTGACCCGTATTCGCATGCAGGGGGAGTTGCTTAGTCTGTGGCAGGAAAGCGGCTACAGCGCGCTAATGGTGACGCACGATGTGGAAGAGGCGCTGTTGCTGGCCAATAAAGTGGTCGTTTTCAGCCCGCGCCCGGCGCGTATTCTGCAAACCATCGAGGTGACCTTACCTTATCCGCGCCGCCGTAACGATCCTCAGCTGGTTGAGCTGCGTACCCAGGTGCTGGAATTACTGGGAATGGAAGACAATATTGAACCGACCGCGTAATATTTTAACAAGGAGTGACGATGAGCGATCTGAATGAATATCTGGCGCAAAAAAGGGCGGCGCTGTTAATTCGTAATGCCCGCGACCCGGCAGCGATAAAACCGGAGACGATTACCGCCCGCGCCACGGCGGAAGGTCGCAGCGGGATTCGGCATATTCGTATTCGCGAACATCATATTATCAGCGACAGCCCGCCGGATTTCGCCGGATATAATCTTGGACCCGCTTCCCCGGAAATTTTTATCGGTTCGTTATCCAGCTGTCTGACGCATATATTTCTGATTCATGCGGCAGATCGACAAATTCCGCTTTCCCGACTGGAAGTTGAAGTGCAGGCGGATGTTGATTTACGCGCCGGAAAGGAGGGTTATGAAGATATTCCCTTTTATCCTTTTAACCTGCGCTATACGGTGGAAATAGATTCGTCGGCCGATGAAGCGGAAATTACCGCTCTGCATCAGGCGGTGGAAACCTGGTGTCCGGTGCTGAATCTGATTAAACGGCCGCAGCCGCTGGAGGGGACTATCCGCTATCGGCACGTCGCCGCCTGACGGAAAATGAAATGGAGCATTTCAGCTCCATTTCATAAAAACGATGACGGTGATTTGGACGCTTAATCAACCTGGCGGCCGATAATCCCCCCGATAGCGGCGCCGCCCAGCGTGCCTAACGTGCCGCCGTCGGTTAAAATGGCCCCGCCGACCGCGCCTGCGCCCGCGCCAATCGCGGTATTACGGTCGCGCTTGGACATATTCGAGCAGCCGGCCAGCGCCACTGACAGTACGATGGCTAAAGCCGCGCTGGTAAATTGTTTGTTCAGTTTCATATTTTCCCCTTTCACTCTCGGCCTCACTTTTTTTCAGTGAGGAAATATCGTAATGCAACACTTTTACCGCATTAAATAAGCGTACCGCGCCTTCCGTGGCCTGGTGACGAGTATAATCCTCGGTAAAAACCGCAACAGGTAAAAAATCTTAATTCCCTTACATTAGGATAACGATAGCAACAATTGGTAAAGATGGTTGTTTTTTAGCCGCCGGAATGAAAATAAATATCGCGTTACAGCAGAACGCTGCCGGATCTTTAGCGATTTAGCCCATAGCGGCGCTGCCCAGCGGCCGGGAGAATGGCGTTAATACACCATTGAGAGGGCGGACGATGTTAAATGAACTCAGGCAACGGGTACTGGAAGCCAATCTGGCATTGCCGCAACATCGCCTGGTGACCTTTACCTGGGGAAATGTCAGCGCGGTGGACAGGGCGCAAGGACTGATGGTGATTAAGCCGTCCGGGGTCGAGTATGCCGCGATGACCGTGGAGGATATGGTGGTGGTGGAACTGGAGAGCGGCAACGTGGTCGCCGGGACGAAAAAACCTTCTTCCGATACCGATACCCACCGGGTGCTGTACCTGGAGTTTCCCGCCATTGGCGGTATCGTTCACACCCATTCCCGCCATGCCACCATCTGGGCGCAGTCCGGCAGGGATATTCCCGCCTGGGGCACCACCCACGCTGATTATTTTTATGGCGCCGTTCCCTGTACCCGTTTAATGACGGACGAAGAGATTAACGGGCGTTACGAATGGCAGACCGGCCGGGTCATTGTGGAAACCTTTCATTCCCGCCGGCTTTCCCCGACGGATATCCCGGCGGTGCTGGTAAATTCCCACGGCCCGTTTGCCTGGGGAAAAGACGCCGCCGGCGCCGTGCATAATGCCGTGGTGCTGGAGGAAATTGCCTATATGGGCCTATTCTCGCGCCAGTTGACGCCGGATCTGGGCGCCATGCAGCAAACGCTGCTGGATAAACACTATCTACGCAAACACGGTAAAAACGCCTACTACGGGCAATAAGCGCCACAACAAAATCCCTCCGTTGCGGAGGGATTTTGTTTGCCGAGGCTGAATACTAAACGCCTTGCTTAACCATGCGGCGCTTCCTCGCGGAATACGGCCGGCGTTTCTTGAGCCGTCGGCTGCTCGCTTTTCAGCGCGCGGCGGATGATAAACAGCGCCGATATCAGCATGGTGACGGCAACCAGCATAAAGAACCCGCACAGCGCGGCGTTAATCTGGTTGCTGAACACGATGGTCTCCATATCTTTGATGGTTTTGGCCGGGGCGATCAGCGTGCCTTGTTCAATACCGGCGGAGAAACGTCTGGCCTGAGCCAGAAAGCCGATGCTGGCCTGTTCATGGAAAATCTTCTGCCAGCCTGCGGTCATCGAGGTAATAAATAGCCAGATAGTGGGAAGGATGGTCACCCAGGCATAGCGCTGTTTCTTCATTTTGAACAGCACCACGGTGCCGAGAATCAACGCCATGGACGCCAGCATCTGGTTGCCGATGCCGAACAGCGGCCACAGGGTGTTGATGCCGCCCAGCGGATCGATAACCCCCTGATAGACGAAAAAGCCCCAGCCGGAGACGGCGACGGTGGTGCCCGCCAGGTTGCCCAGCCACGAATGGCTGTTCGCCAGCCTGGGGATCACCACGCCCACCAGATCCTGCACCATAAAGCGGCAGGCGCGGGTGCCGGCGTCCACGGCGGTCAGAATAAACAGCGCTTCAAAAAGGATGGCGAAGTGATACCAGAACGCCATCATCGCCCGGCTGTTAAAGATTTCGGTAATGATGTAGGCCATCCCCACGGCGAAGGTGGGCGCGCCGCCCGCGCGGGACAGCACCGAGGCCTCGCCCACGTCTCTGGCAATCTCGGAAAGGGCTTCCGGCGTAATGACGAATCCCCAGCCGTTAATCACCTGCGAGGCATTTTCCACCGTGGTGCCGATCAGCGCCGCCGGCGAGTTCATGGCGAAATAAACGCCGGGTTCAATCACCGAGGCGCAGATTAACGCCATGATGGCCACAAAGGACTCCATCAGCATGGCGCCGTAGCCGATAAAACGGATATGGCTCTCGCGCTCCACCAGTTTCGGCGTGGTGCCGCTGGAGACCAGCGCGTGGAAACCGGAAATCGCGCCGCAGGCGATAGTAATAAACAGGAAGGGAAACAGGCTGCCGGAGAATACCGGACCGCTGCCGTCGATAAAGCGGGAAACGGCGGGCATTTTCATCTCCGGCATGGCGAAGACGATGCCCACCGCCAGCCCGACGATAACGCCGATTTTCAGAAAGGTGGAGAGATAATCACGCGGCGCCAGCAGCAGCCACACCGGCAGCACGGAGGCGATAAAACCGTAAATCACCAGCGCCCAGGTCAGCGAGGTGCCTTTTAAGGTGAAGAAGGGGCCCCAGTACGGATGCGCGGCGATATTGCCGCCATAGACAATCGCCAGCATCATCAGCACGAAACCGATAAGCGATATCTCGGCGATTTTTCCCGGACGCAGAAAGCGCATATAAACGCCCATAAACAGCGCGATCGGAATGGTCGCGGCAATGGTGAACAGTCCCCAGGGGCTGTCCGCCAGCGCTTTTACCACCACCAGCGCCAACGCCGACAGGATAATGATCATCACCCCCAGCGCCCCAAGCATGGTGATCACCCCGGCAAAGGCGCCCAGCTCCTGCTTCGCCATTTCGCCCAGAGAACGCCCGTCGCGGCGGGTGGAGATAAACAGCACCAGGAAATCCTGCACCGCGCCGGCCAGCATCACGCCGACCAAAATCCAGATCGTACCGGGCAGAAAACCCATCTGCGCGGCGAGGATCGGGCCGACCAGCGGGCCGGCGCCGGCAATGGCGGCAAAATGGTGACCGAACAGCACCCATTTATTGGTGGGAACATAGTCCAGGCCGTCATTATGGCGCTCCGCCGGCGTCAGACGCCGGTCGTCGAGTTCAAAGACTTTCTTGGCGATAAACAGACTGTAGAAACGATAGGCAATGCTATAACAAGCTACGGATGCGACAACCAACCATACGGCATTCACGTGTTCACCGCGGCTCAGGGCCAGCATGGCGAACGCGATAGCCCCCGCCAATCCAACCAACAGCCAGATCACGATGCTCTTGACGTTATTCATAACAACGGCTCCTTCGTTACTCAGGAAGATGTGTAGCGCGAGTGTTAAGGCAATTTAACAATAGTGGGTTTGTTGCCGAAGAGAAGCGGGCGGATATGAAAATGTGAGCAACCATAAATTTCTGTAAAGAAATTTAAACGGTAGATACATTCCGGTATCAAGAAATGGGCGATGGAGAAATGAAAGAGATGTGATAAAAGAGCGCCTACCGGTGACCGGTCCTCTGTAGACCGGTCACCGCAGAAGAACTATGCGGCGGGTTTGGCGATGATGCTGCGGGTGGCGAGGCGAACCTCGGCAATAAGCACATCCAGGGTATCGCCCTGGCGGTAAACCTCTTCGCCTTTTACCAGCACCGTACCGTTCTCCTGGCTGCAAACCAGCTCGTCGCGCACCGCGTGGACAAAGGAGGAGGGAATAAACGCCACCGCGCCGTTATCCAGCAGGCGAACGCGCAGGCCGCCGCGGGTGACATCGATGATTTCCGCCGGGAAGCGGGTAGCGGTGCCGGCCTTATCATTCAGGAAACGGGCATAGAGCCAGTCGCCGACGTCCCGCTCGGCCATGCGGTTAAGGCGGCGGCGCTCGGCGAGCTGCACGGTCACCTCATCCTGCGGTTTCTCCGCCGGCTGCCCGGCGATCAGCGCTTTCAGCAGGCGGTGGTTGACCATATCGCCATACTTACGGATGGGCGAGGTCCAGGTGGCGTAGGCTTCCAATCCCAGCCCGAAATGCGGCCCCGGCGTGGTGCTGACTTCGGCGTATGACTGGAAGCGGCGGATGCGGCTGTCCAGGAACGGCGTGGGCTGCGCGTCCAGTTCGCGGCGCAGGGCGCAGAAACCGTCAAGGGTCAGCAACGACTGCGCATCGGTCCGCACGCCAAACGAATCCAGTACCGCCACCGCCTGTTCGACGGTCGCCGGGTCAAAGCCGTTATGGACGTTGTAGATGCCGAATCCCAGCCGGTCGCGCAGCACCACGGCCGCGCAGACGTTGGCGGCGATCATCGCCTCTTCGACGATGCGGTTGGCGATGCGCCGCGGTTCGACGACGATATCCAGCACTTCGCCTTTATCTCCCAGCAGGAAGCGGTAGTCCGGGCGGTCTCTGAATACCAGCGCATGCGTCTTGCGCCATTCGCCGCGCGCCAGACAGACGCGGTGCAGCAGGCGAATTTGCTGTGCAATGGCATCGCTCGGCGGCTGCCATTGGCCTTGTTGCTCCAGCCAGTCGGATACGTCGTCATAGGCCAGCTTGGCTTTGGATTCGATCCAGGCGGCGAAGAAGTGAATATCGTCTCCCAGCGTGCCGTCGGCGGCGATGGTGACGCGGCAGGCGAGGACCGGGCGGCGTTCGTCGGCGCGCAGTGAACAGATATCGTCGGACAGTTGACGCGGCAGCATCGGAATATTGAAGCCGGGCAGGTAATTGGTAAAGGCGCGCTGGCGGGCGATATTATCCAGCTCGCTGCCGGCTTCGACGTAGGCGGTGGGATCGGCGATGGCGATAGTCAGCAGCAGCGAGCCGTCGCCGTTGTCCTGCACGTACAGCGCATCATCCATATCTTCGGTGCTGGCGCTGTCGATGGTGACGAAATTCAGGGCGGTGAGATCTTCGCGCACCAGCGCGCCATCGTTGAGCGCGCTGGTTGCGGCGTCAGGGGCCGCGCGTTCCAGATCATGGCGTGACAACGTCACCCACCACGGCGCCAGCGGATCGTCGCCGGTGGTGATGTACTGGGTCAATTCGGCATGAAAACCGCGGTCGCCCTTGAGCGGATGGCGGCGCATTTCCGCCACCGCCCAGTCGCCGTCCTGAAACTGATGGCCGAGGTCGCGGGCGGGGCGGCAGCCGATGGCCTCTTTCAATAAAGGATGGTCGGGGATAATCGCCAAGCGATCGTCTTTTTTCTGAACGCGGCCGACAAAGCGGCTCAGGAAAGGCTCAATCAGCTTTTCAGGCTCGACGATTTCACGATCTTTTTCGGTGTGTAGCGTGGCGCTGATGCGGTCGCCGTGCATCACTTTTTTCATCTGCGGCGGCGGAATGAAATAGCTTTTTTGTCCGTCAGCTTCCAGAAAGCCAAACCCTTTGTCAGTGCCTTTGACGACACCTTCAACCCGTGGCGTCTGCGAATGAAGTTGCTGTTTTAGCTGTGCAAGCAGCGGATTATCTTGAAACATAGCGTCCAGAAATACGGTTATAAGTAGCTCGATTAGCGGCTGACAGTTTTACGCGAATCGGGGGCCGGCGGCAAGCTTGATGTGCGGATGATTGGCGTACGGATATTCCGTTCGGAATGCGCCGTGCCGGGGGCGATGGCGCAATAGCGCGGGACGAATTATTGAGGAAAATGTGACCAGGCGCAAACTGTGACTTTTTTGTCTAGTTGTATAGACAAATAGCGCCCATTTTCCAGCTATTACTTAACCAGTAGCGGAAAACAGGAAGGGCGAATGATGAAAGATTTGGGCAATAAGGTTCATGCTTTTGGCAAAGCGCTGATGATGCCGATTTCGGTGATCGCCGCCGCCGGGATTTTCCTGGGACTGGCGGCGGCGATGCAAAACCCGGCCATCACCGGCGATGCCTTCGCGGAGATGAAAACTCCCCAGTTGATCATCGGTTTTATTCGTCAGATTGCCGGCGCGCTGTTTGCCAACCTGCCGCTGTTTTTTGCCGTCGCCAGCGCCATCGGCCTGGCGAACGCCGAGAAGCCGACGGCGGCGTTCGCCGCGGTGATTGGCTTTATTTCCATGCACGTCGGGGTCAAGGCGACGCTGACCGCGCAAAATTTGACGCCCGCCACCACCGCCGTCGACGCGCTTACCGCGGCGGGGATGGATCATACCGCCGCGCTGATGTACGCCGCCGAATTCACCCAAACGCTGGGGATCTTCACCTATAACATGAGCGTACTGGGCGGGGTGATCGCCGGGGTGCTCACCGCGCTGCTGCACAACCGCTTCTACACCATTGAACTGCCCACGGCCATCAGCTTTTTTGGCGGGCGGCGCTTTGTGCCCATCATTACGGTGGTGTGTTTGCCGCTGGTGGGCGTCGGGCTGGCGTTAATCTGGCCGACCATCGGCCAGGGCATCGCCTGGGTGGGGGAACTGATCGGCCACAGCGGGCAGTACGGCGCGTTTCTGTACGGTTTTTCAGAACGCATTCTGATCCCGACCGGGCTGCATCATATTCTGAATGAAACGGTGCGTTTTACGCCGATTGGCGGCGTCGTCACCATCGATAATCAAACGGTGGTGGGCGCGCTGAATATTTTTAATGCGTCGCTGACGCATCCCGGCGTGGTGAGCGATGAAATCATCCGTGAAGCAACGCGGTTTCTCGCCCAGGGCAAGATCCCCATCATGATGTTTGGCCTGCCGGGGGCAGCGCTGGCGATGTATCGCTGCGCTCAGCCAAAGCATAAAAAACGGGTGAAGGCGCTGGTGCTGGCCGGGGCGCTGGCCTCGTTCACCACCGGCATCACCGAACCGCTGGAGTTCTGCTTTATTTTTGTCTCGCCGCTTTTATATCTGATCCACGCCGCACTGAGCGGGCTCTCCTTTATGCTGATGTCCGTGCTGCATCTGATGATCGGCAATATTCAGGGCGGGGCGATCGATCTGGTGGTGTTCGGCGTGCTGGGCGGGGCGGAAACCCGCTGGTGGTATGCCGTGCTGCTGGGGGGGATATATTTCCCGCTTTATTACTTCACTTTCCGCTTCGTTATCAACCGTATGAACGTCGAAACGCCGGGACGGGAGTCGGAAGATCAGCCGCCGGAAGCCACCGCCGTCAGCGCCGACCAGCGTACGCAAAACATCATCACCGGACTGGGCGGCGAGAGCAATATCGCCGAGGTGGATTGCTGCTTTACCCGTCTGCGCGTGCAGGTAAAAGACATGGCGCTGGTGGTGGACAAGACCTTGATGACCACCGGCGCCAACGGCATCAAGCGGGTTAACGAGCACAACATCCAGGTTATTTACGGTCCGAAAGTGGAGAAAATCGCCAATGACGTCAAAAGCGCGCTTGGCGTGACAGGGTAACCTTTTTTTTCAATCAAATGAAATAGGATAAGGCTATGACAAAGCGGTACAGCATGGTAATCGTCGGCGGCGGATCGACCTGGACGCCGGGTCTGCTGAAAGCGTTGTGTAAACGTCAGGCCACGTTTCCGCTGCGGCGGCTGGTGATGTATGACGTCGACGCCGGGCGGCAGGCGGTGATTGGAGAGTTCGCCCGGCTATTGTTTAGCGAAGAGTACCCGGAGGTGGACTTTTCCTACACTACCGATGTGGAAGAGGCGTTTCGCGAGGTGGATTTTGTTTTCTGCCAGATGCGCACCGGCGGTTATGCCATGCGCGAAAAGGACGAGAAGATCCCGCTGTCGCTGGGGGTTATCGGGCAGGAGACCTGCGGTCCCGGCGGTTTCGCCTATGGCATGCGCTCCATCGGCGACATGATTGAACTGGTGCAGAACGTCCGAGCCCGTTCGCCGGACGCGTGGATCCTTAATTACACCAATCCGGCGGCGATCGTCGCCGATGCGCTGCGGGTGAAATTTCCCCACGATCGGCGCATCCTCAATATTTGCGACCAGCCGGTCAATTTGCTGCGTTCTTATGCCCGGCTGCTGGGGCGCGACGCCGATGAGTTCGAACCGGTCTACTTCGGTCTTAACCATTTCGGCTGGTTTACCCATTTGTATGACCGGCAGGGAACGGACCTGCTGCCGCAGTTGCAAGAGATTATTCTCAATCAGGGGTTTAAACCGGCGGACGCGGAGCAGCGCGATCGCTCATGGCTGGACACCTATGCGGTGGTGGCCGACATGATGCGCGATTTTCCCGGCTATCTGCCCAACACCTATCTGCAATACTACCTCTATCCCGAGTATAAGCTGAGCAAGCTGGACCCGAACTATACCCGCGCCAACGAAGTGATGGCCGGAAGGGAGAAGCGGGTATTTGAAACCTGCCGCGCCGCGGTGCAGGCCGGCACCACCAAAGACGCCAGCGTGGTGCATAACGACGCCCACGGCGACATGATCGTCGAGGTCGCGGAGTCGATCGCCGGCAACCAGCGGCGAATTTTTGTGGTGATTGTGGAAAACAACGGCCTGATAAACAATCTGGATGACAGCGCGATGGTGGAGGTGGCCGCCACGTTGGGCATCAACGGCCCGCGGCCCTTCGGCGTCGGTCCCATCCCGACATTCTACAAGGGGATGATTGAGCAGCAGTTCGCCTATGAGCGCCTGACGATCGAGGCCTGGTTTGAGGGCTCTTATCACAAGGCGTTGCAGGCGCTGACCCTTAACCGGCTGGTGGTGGACGCCAAAAAAGCCCGCCAGGTGCTGGATGCGCTGATTGAAGCCAACAAAGGCTATTGGCCGCAGTTGAAGTAGCCGCCGGGGAGGCTATAGCGCCAGCAGCGGACGCGGCGGCGCGTCGAGCGTAAAGGTATAGTGCCGCTGGTTGTAATAGACGTTCGACAGCTCAAAGGGAACGCCGTTGGCGAAAAAGGCGATCACGCTGGCGTGCAGCACCGGTTCATCGCGCGCCAGCCCCAGCGCTTCGCGTATTTCGGTCGAGGGGAGCTCGGCGAATATCTGTTTATGGCTGCCGACGGCGCCATAGCCTTTTGACTTGAGATAGGCATATTTCGACTGATTGAGCGCCTGGGTATTCAGGTCGGGAAACAGCGCCTGATTCATCCAGGATTGTTCATAAACAAAGGGCGTGCCGTCAATCAGCCGCAGGCGCAGCATATAGTGAACCGCGGCCTGTTCGGGCACCTGAAGCGCGCCGGCGACCTCCGGCGTCGCGGGTTGCTGGGAAAAATGCAGCAAGCGATTGACGACCTTGCGCCGGACGCTGCTGGCGACCTCGCTGGAGGTCAGGTGCTGATCCAGCGGCAGTTGAACTTTGACGCGGGTATCCGGCCGGGCGACAAAGGTGCCGCGGCCGCGAAAACGCTCGACCAATCCCTGTCTGACCAGATAATCCACCGCTTTGCGCGCCGTCATGCGTGAAACCTGATATTGCCGGCACATTTCCGCTTCGGTAGGCAATGGATCGCCGGGCCGCAGCGCGTTTTCCCGGATCTGGCGGCTTAGAATCTGCTCGATTTGCAGATAAAAAGGGATAAAAGAGTGTTTATCGATCATCGAATACGTCTCTCCCAGCTGCCCAGTCTGAATAGTATAGGCGGGCAGTTATCTAAACAAGGACCGCGTCCCGTTGATTAATATTAACGCGGTGGCGGCGTTATAATAAACAGGCGTCCGGCGAATATATTATTGTCCATACATTATTTATGCTTTTTATATGTCCATACAAAAAATGTTGTTAAATGACGTGGCATAACAATTATCCGTTCACGCATTATATTTTCGCGATGTTTATGTGATTAATAATGCTATTTAAGTTGGTATCAAGATAAATAAATGTTAATAAAAAATAGCGAATATTAATTTTAAAAAATAGTCACGCCAATAACCCTGCTAATAGTGATTCTATTCGGCAGTTAAAATAGTAAAAAAACGTGTTTTTACATTAAAAAAAAACAGATAATTAGCCCGAAAACTATCAGCCAATATAACTAATTAGATAAAAATCATGGCTGCGTCCCCGATTTATTTTTGAGCAATTTTTTTATTTTTAAGTGGAGCGTTCGCTATGAAGAATACGACGAATAGTAACCGGGACTTATTAAATTCTTTTACCCTGCCAAACGGCATCGCGCTGAAAAATAGGGTGGTTATGGCGCCGATGACCACCTGTAGCGGCTTTTATGACGGCAGCGTGACCAAAGAGCTGGTGGAATATTATCAGGCCCGCGCGGGAAGCATCGGCACGGTTATTGTGGAGTGCTGCTTTGTGGATGACCGTGGGCTGGCTTTCCCCGGGGCGATAGGAATAGACCACGACGATAAAATCGCCGGGCTGGCGAAGATTGCGACGGCGATTAAAGAAAAAGGGTCGAAGGCGATACTGCAAATTTATCACGGCGGGCGCATGGTGGAGCCGCGCTTTATCGGCGGCGCCGCGCCGGTGGCCCCCAGCGCCGTGGCCGCGCCGCGCGCCGGCGCGGCGGTTCCCGAGGCGTTGAGCGGGGATGAGGTCGAGGCGATGGTCGCCAAGTTCGGCGATGCGGTATACCGCGCCATTCAGGCCGGCTATGACGGCGTGGAAATTCACGGCGCCAATACCTACCTTATCCAGCAGTTCTATTCTCCCAATTCCAATCACCGCACCGATAAATGGGGCGGCAGCCGGGATAATCGCGCGGCGTTTCCGCTGGCCGTGCTGGATATCACCCATGATAGAGTTAATAAATATGCGGACGGCGCGTTTATTATCGGTTATCGCTTCTCGCCGGAAGAAATAGAAGAGCCCGGCATTCGTTTTGACGATTCGCTCTATCTGCTGGAGAAACTGGCGGAAAAAGGTTTGCACTACGTGCACTTCTCCATGGGGAATATTTTGCGTCCGTCCATCGTCGAAACCGGCGACCCTACGCCGTTGATTAAAAAATATCTCGCCCGACGCTCGCCCCGGCTGGCCGCTATTCCGGTAATCGGCGTCGGCGAAGTGGTTAATAAAGCGGATGCCGAAACGGCGCTGGAATGCGGCTATGACCTGGTCGCCGTGGGCCGCGGCTGTATCGCTTATCCTGACTGGATTGAACAGATTGCCGCCCGGGAAAAAATCGATCTTTATATCCCCAGCGACCAGCGCGAAGCATTAACCATCCCCGAACCGCTGTGGCGTTTTTCGCTGGTGGAAGCGATGATCCGCGACGTCAATTTAGTCGGCAAGAAATTCAACGCCGGGACTTATCAGGAAAAAGTCCGGGATGAAAACGGCGAACTGACGGTTAATATCAGCTTTGAAGCCGAGCGGATAAAAAATATCGCGCTGGAAGACGACGCCGATATCGACGATTCGCTGATGATAAGTTTTGAAATCATTCGCGAGCGGATTCTGGACACCAACAGCCCGCACGTTGATGCGGTAACCGGCGCGACCACGCAGAGCGAAGCGATTAAAAAAGCCGTCACCAAGGCGATGGTAAAATCCTGCAAGGATGCGATTATCGCCGAAGGCGGCGACCCGGATGCGAGCCTGGCGGCCGATGTGGTGGTGATCGGCAGCGGCGGCGCCGGACTGGCGGCGGCGATTCAGGCCAGCGAAGAGGGCGCGCGCGTCATTATTGTCGAAAAAATGCCGGTTATCGGCGGCAATACCATTAAGGCCTCCGCCGGGATGAACGCCGCCGGAACGGTATTCCAGAAAATCAAAGGGATTGAGGACAGTCAGACCCTTTTCTATAACGAAACCCTGAAAAGCGGCAAACATAAAAATAACCCCGACCTGGTGAAATATTTCGTCGAGCATGCGCCGCGCGCCGTTGACTGGCTTGCCGAACACGATATTGAACTGAGCGACATTACCACCACCGGCGGCATGAGCGTCGACAGAACGCACCGGCCGGCCAACGGCGCGGCCGTCGGCGGCTATTTAATCAGCGGGCTGATTAAAAACCTCAACAAGCACAATATCGACGTCCTGCTGGATACCTCGGTAACGAAAATCATCCGTGAGCAGGGTAAGGTCGCCGGCGTCAGAATCGTCAATGACGAGCATGAGGAGAAAGTCATTGCCGCTAAAGCCGTTATCGTGGCGACGGGGGGATTCAGCGCCAATGAGCAGATGGTGGTCAAATATCGTCCCGACCTGAACGGCTACGTCACCACCAATCATAAGGGCGCCACCGGCGGCGGAATTCGCCTGCTGGAAAATATCGGCGCGGCCACGGTCGATATGGGAGAAATCCAGACCCACCCGACGGTGGAGCAAACCACCTCTTATCTGATCTCCGAATCGATCCGCGGCGGCGGCGCCATTCTGGTTTCCCAGCGCGGGGAGAGATTCTTCAACGAGCTGGATACCCGCGACAACGTTTCGGCGGCGATCGTTAATCTGCCGGAGAAATACGCCTATATCCTGTTCGATCAGCAGGTGAGAAACAGAAATATGGCGGTGGAGGAGTATGTGGCGCAGGGCCTGGCGGTAAGCGGCGATAGCGTCGGCGAGCTGGCGCGACAGATCGGCGTCGACGCCCATACGCTGCAACAGACGCTTGAGCGCTACAACAGCTTCGTCGGCCAGAAACGCGACGATGATTTTGGCCGGGTGACGGGAATGCGCGATCCGCTGAACCAGGCGCCTTACTACGCCATTAAAGTCGCGCCGGGCGTGCACCACACCATGGGCGGCGTGGCGATCGATGACGGCGCCGCAGTGCTGGATAGCCATCATAACGTCATTCCCGGCGCCTACGCCGCCGGGGAAGTGGTCGGCGGTATTCACGGCGCCAACCGTATTGGCGGCAATGCGGTGGCGGATATCATTATTTTCGGTATCCAGGCCGGCAAACGTGCGGCGGCCTACGCCAGGCCGCCGGATAATGCGCGGGCAACCGATGCCGGGGATAGCGCCGCAAAAGCGTCCGGCGCGGCGGAGAAACGGCCGGTGCTGATTGAGGACTGATTACGGGAGAGCGCGTCCGCCAGGGCGCCTCTCCGTTCGGACCTCTTCTGCGGGCGTTGCGCCCGCAGCGCCTGAAATAACATCGGCTATCTGACTTCCGCATAATGACATCGGTAAATAATATCTATTCCTACTCCGCCCGGCTGATGGGCAGCACCATTTCGTTAAAACTGTTTGTTGATGACGAAACGGCGGTCAGACGGGTCTTCCGGCGCATCAAACGGCTGGAAGACTTGTTGACCGTTAATCGCGCGCACTCGGAAGTGATGAGCATCAATCACGCGGCGGGTAAAGGCTACGTTGCGGTCAGTCCCGTGGTATTCCAACTGATTAAGCGCGCCAGAGAAATCAGCCTGATTAAAGACGGCTGTTTTAATTTCGCCATCGGCCCGGTGGTGAAACTGTGGAAAATCGGCTTTGACGGCCGCTCGGTTCCCGCCGCGGCGACAATAGAAAAGGCGCTGGCGCTGACCGATCCGGCAAGCGTTTTGCTCGATGAGGAGCAGAGCGCCGTTTTACTGCCCACCGCGGGGATGGAAATCGATTTAGGCGCCATCGCCAAGGGATATATCGCCGATCTGGTGAGAGATTTGCTCTGGCAGCACGGCATTTATCATGCGCTTATCAATCTGGGCGGCAACGTGCTGGCGCTGGGCGGCTCCTTGACGGATGGGCAAGGGCGGTGGGGCGTGGGGCTGCAAAAACCGTTCGCCGAGCGCGATGATCTGCTTGGCGTTATCCGCGTGAACGGCAAATCCGTGGTGACGTCCGGCGTCTATGAGCGATTTTTCACCGTTGACGAGCGGATATATCACCATATCCTGGATCCGCGCAGCGGCTATCCGCTGGATAACGAACTGCATAGCGTCACGGTTATTTCGGACGACTCCATCGACGGCGATAGCTATACCACGCTGCTGTACGGCATGGGCGTCGCGGCCGGAATTGACTATTTACGCCCCAGAGCGGATATAGAGGCCATCTTTGTCACCAAAGATAAACGGATCATTCTTTCTTCGCGGCGGCACTACGATTTCGAACGGCTGGACGACGGCTACGAATTAATTTGCGCCGACGGCGAGGGGTGAGCTCCTGCCTGCGCAGGAATAGCAGAGGCGGCAAACCCCGCATGGAAGCGCGGGGTTTGCCGGCGGGGTTTGCCGCCGGGGAGATTAATTATCCAGTTCCAGCTCGTTCATCGCGGCGATGTTAAAGCCGCCGTCCACGTGCAGCACTTCGCCGGAGATGCCGGCCGCCAGATCGGAGCACAGGAACGCCGCGGAATTGCCGACGTCTTCGATGGTGACGACGCGGCGGATTGGCGTAACCGCTTCACAGTGCGACAGCATTTTCTTGAAGTTCTTGATGCCTGATGCGGCCAGCGTACGGATTGGGCCGGCGGAAATGGCGTTAACGCGCACGCCCTGCGCGCCCATGGCGTTCGCCATGTAGCGTACGTTCGCTTCCAGCGACGCTTTCGCCAGACCCATAACGTTATAGTTGGGAATGGCGCGCTCTGCGCCCAGATAGGATAGGGTCACCAGAGCGGAATTCGGGTTCAGCATCTTGCGGCAGGCCTTCGCCATCGCCACAAAGCTGTATGAGCTGATATCGTGCGCCACGCCGAAGCCCTCGCGGGTTACCGCATCGACATAATCGCCGTCAAGCTGTTCGGCCGGCGCGTAAGCGATGGAGTGCACGAAACCGTCAAAGTTCGGCCAGACTTTGGCCAGTTCGACAAACAGCGCTTCAATACTGGCGTCTTCCGCGACGTCGCACGGCAGCACAATGCTGGAACCCAGTTCGCCGGCAAAGCCTTCAACGCGCGATTTTAGCTTATCGTTCTGATACGTGAACGCCAGTTCGGCACCCTCGCGGTGCATGGCCTGTGCGATACCGAATGCAATGGAGCGGTTACTGGCGACGCCAGTGACCAGAATGCGCTTACCGGTAAGAAAACCCATAGCAGTAATCCTTGTAATCGTTGTTGCTGCGACCATCGGTCATAAAATGAGCTGTTAATGATGATCGAGATGAATAAAACCGGGCGATTCTAGCACGCCCGGAGCCGATAGGGGTACTCCGAGCAGTCGTTACCCGTCATATTTGGAGCGGCGCGATACTCACAGCTGCGCACCGTCGCGCCGCCAGGCATCGGCGCTCAGCGCCTCGCCAAAATGGCTGGCAATCAGACGTTTGGTCAGTTCATGCAGCGGAGAAGCCAGCACGTCGGCGGTGCTGCCGCGCTCCACCACTTCTCCCGCCTGCATCACCAGGATCTGATCGCTGACGTGCTTCATCATCCCCAGATGCTGAGTGACGTAAATATAAGAGATACCGTGCTTTTCCTGGAGTTCCAGCATCAGATTGATAATCTGTGACCGCATAGACATATCCAGCGCCGCCAGCGCCTCATCCGCCACGATGACTTTCGGTTGCAGGATCAGCGCGCGCGCCAGCCCGATGCGCTGTTTCTGGCCGGGAGCCAGCGCGTGAGGATAATAGTAGGCGTGGTCCGGACGCAGCCCCACCTGTTGCAGCGTCAGGTTGATGGCCTTTTCGCGCTCCGCGGCGCTGAGATCGGTATTCAGCCGCAGCGGCACGTCCAGCAGTTGGCCGACGCGCTGACGAGGATTCAGCGCATTGCCCGCATCCTGAAAAATCATGCGGATACGCTGGCTGCGGTAGCGATAATCGCCGTAATGCAATAGATGATCGTCGATCAATAGCTCGCCGGAGGTCGGGGCGATCATACCCGCCAACATCTTGGCCAGCGTGGATTTCCCCGAACCGTTTTCGCCGATGATCGCCAGGGTCTGGCCTTCGCGCAAGGTAAAACTGACCGACTTCACCGCCTCGACGTGCTGGCGGCGAAACAGACCGCTGCGATAGCGGAAGGTTTTAGTCAGGTTGCGGGCTTCAAGCAGGGTTTCAACCATCAGGATTCCTCCATATTGAGCGGGAAGTGGCAGGCATACCAATGGTTCTTCACCGGCAGTAGCAGGGGCGTCTGCATACACTGTTTTTGCGAGTAGGGGCAGCGCGGGCCGAGACGGCAGCCGACGGGTAAATGTTCCAGCGAGGGGATCGCCCCCGGCAGGGTATTCAGCCGGCTTTTGTGCGGCAGCGAGCGGCCGAAGTCCGGCATCGCGCGGATTAACGCCTGGGTGTAGGGGTGGTGCGGCGCGCTGATCAGGTCTTCGCTGGTGGCGCTTTCCACCGTCTGGCCGCAGTAGAGCACGTTAATCCGATCGGCCCATTTGCTCATGGTTTGCAGGTCGTGGCTGATCAATAGAATGGTGGTGTTATTGTTCTGGTTGAGCCGCGACAATAAACGAAAAATCTGCGCCTGGGTGGTGGACTCCATGGCGTTGGTGGGCTCATCGGCGATAAGCAGACGCGGCTGGTTCGCCAGCGCGATGGCGATCATCACTTTCTGGCATTCGCCGTCGGTCAGCTCATAGGGATAGCTGCCCATGATATCTTTATGATCTTTGATGCCGACGCGGTGCAGCAGCTCGATCGCCCGGCGTTTGCGCCAGTGGAATCGCTGCCACCAGCGGCCTTTATAGGTCCAGCCGGGGATGGTCTGGATCAATTGCCGCCCGATGCTTTCGGAAGGATCCAGACAGGACTGCGGCTCCTGAAAAATCATCGATACGTTATGGCCCACCAGCTTGCGGCGCTCGCGCGGCGACAGTTGCAGCAGGTCGATATCATCAAAGCGGAAGCGATCGGCGGTCACCCGCCAGTTATCTTTGGTAATCCCGCAGATGGCTTTGGCGATCAGGCTTTTGCCCGATCCGGATTCGCCCACCAGACCGCGGATTTCCCCTTCGGTCAGCGTCATGCTGACCCGGTCGACCGCTTTTACCGCGCCCTCGGAGGTGAGAAACTCGATGGTCAGATTGCGAATATCAAGCAAGGGCATAGGTCGTCTCCGCCATTATTCCGTTTCCGCCAGCAGGGCGCGGCGAATGCCGTCCCCCAGCAGGTTGACGATCAGCACGCTCAGGGCGATGGCCGCGCCGGGCAACATCACCGTCCAGGGGGCGGCGTAGATCAGCTCCAGTGAATTACCCAGCATCGCTCCCCATTCGGTGGTGGGCAACTGCGCGCCGAGGTCGAGAAAACCCAGGGCGGCGATGTCCAGAATGGCGATGGACAAGGCGCGGGTGAATTCCGACACCAGCACCGCCGCAATATTGGGCAACACCACATACCAGACGATATAAAAGGCGGAGGCGCCGTCAAGACGCGTAGCGACGACGTACTCTTTGTCCATCTCGTTGTGTATCGTACTGTAGATGGTGCGCACCATGCGCGGCAATAGCGCCAGCCACACGGCCAGCATGGCGTGCTCAAGCTTCGGGCCGATAAAGGCGATCACCACAATGGCCAGCAGCAGCGACGGAATGGACAACAGGGTATCGAGAATGTGGTTAAACACGGCGGAGCGCAATCCGCGGGTGACGCCGGCGAAAACGCCTAACACGATGCCGCACAGCGCCGCCGCATGGGTGACGATCAGCGCCGACCCCACGGTGGGGGCGGCGCCGCTCAATAGCCGGCTCAACAGATCGCGCCCCAGGTCGTCGGTGCCGAGGAAAAACGAGACTTCGCCGTAGTGCGACCAGGAGGGCGGCAGCATCTGGTAACCCAGGAATTGCTGGCCGACGTCGTAAGGCGCCAGCAGTTTGCCGAACAGGCACAGGCCCAGCAGCAACAGAAAGCCGTAAAAGCCGACCATCGCCAGCGTATCCTGGTGAAACACGCGCCAGGTATCGCCCAGACGGCTGGGGATGCGCTTTTCGCTGTAGACGTTATCGAAGGGCATACCACTCCTTGTGTTTCAACGGGTTGGTTATTGCTCCCCAGATGTCGGACAGCACGTTAACCGTAATAACCATGGCGCCGACCACGATGACGCCCGCGGAAATCGCCGCGAAATCCTGTTGGCGGATGGCGTTGACCAGCCAGCGCCCCAGCCCCGGCCAGTTGAAGACCACTTCGGTAATCATGGTGAGAGTCAGCATAGTGGAAAACTGTAATCCCAGCTTGGGAATAATCGGCGGCAACGCGTTGTGCAGCACATGGCGGCGAATAATGGTCAGCGGCGACAAACCGCGGGTCGCGGCGGCCTTGATATAGCTTTTGCCGATAACCTCGGTGGTGCTGATGCGCATCAGCCGTATCACCTCCGTGGTCGGCGCCACCGCCAGCACGCTAATCGGCAGAATCAGATGCCGGATCGCGCTGACCATCATCTCATTGCGATAGGGGGAGTCGGACAGCCAGGCGTCGATCAGGGCAAAACCGGTTACGGTTTTTACCTGATACAGCAGATCGAAGCGTCCGGAAACCGGCAGCCAGCCGAGATGCAGTGAGAAAAACAGCGTCAGCAGCAGCGCCAGCCAGAATACCGGCAGGGAAAAGCCGATAAGCGCCAGCGTACTGATAACGATGTCCGGCCCTTTGTTCTGCATCACCCCCGCGGTGATCCCCAGCGGGATCCCCACCAGCAAAGAGAGCACGAACGCCAGCAGGCAAAGCTCGATCGTCGCCGGGAGCACGACCTTCAACTGCACGATAATGGCCTGGCCGTTGGTGCTGGAACGGCCGAAGTCGCCCTGCAGCAGGCTGGAGAGGTAAAAGCGGTAGGCGTCAAGCAGCGCGGCGCCGTTAAGCGGGGCGTGCGGGGTGTAATAGCTCAGGCTGAAGCCCAGCAGCGTCAGCAGGAACAGCGTAACCAGCAATAGCAGCAGGCGCCGCAGGGTAAAGATAATCACGGTTGTTCTCCTTCATCGACCGGCCGGGAAGAAGGGAGGAGCGGGGCGGCGCCTGGCTCGCGGCGAGGATTGTCGCTTTCCCGGAAAACCCCGGCGAACGAGGCGCTGCCGAACGGGCTGAGCACCAATCCTTTCATATCATAGCGATAGGCCAGCAGGCGTAACGAGGAGGCCAGCGGCAACACCGGCAGCTGTTCGGCCAGAATCTGCTGCGCCTGTTGATAGTATTCGATACGCTTCGCCAACTGTTGTGAAGAGAGCGCGTTTTGCAGTACTTCATCAAAGGTGGGATCGCACCAGTGGGCGTAGTTGGTTTGCGAGCGAATGGCGGCGCAGCTTAATAACGGGCGGAAAAAGCTGTCGGGATCGTTGCTGTCGGTGGTCCAGCCGGCCAGGGTCAAATCGTGGCTGAGCTCCATCAGCCGCGCTTCCTGAAAACGCCCCTCGACGGGCACAATGGTCACCTGTACCCCTACCTGCGCCAGATCGGCCTGTATCAGCTCGGCGGTTTTCAGCGGGCTGGGATTGTAGGAGTGCGACGCGCTGGGCACCCATAGGCGCAGGTTCAGATTGCTTATCCCCAGATCCTGCAAGCGCCGGCGGGATTTCTCCGGGTTGTATTCCGTTATCCTGGCCTCATCGTCATAGGCCCAGGAGGCGCGCGGCAAGATTGAGGCGGCGGTTTCGGCGGTGCCGTAGTAAATGGACTGCATCAGCCGGTCATTATTAATCGCCAGCGCAATGGCCTCACGCACGCGGCGGTCGTCCAACGGCGGCTTGCGCACGTTGAATGCCAGATAGGCGATGTTCATGCCGGAACGTAACGACAGGCGCAGTCGCGGATCGTTACGTAAAATCGCCAACTGGCTGACGGCGGGATACGCCAGCACGTCGCATTCGCCGGTCAGCAGTTTGGACAGGCGGCCGGTGCCGCCGGCGCCCAGATCCACCACCACCTGCCGCATACGGGGCAGGCCGCGCCAGTAGGCGGCGTTGCGCGTCAGGCGAATATATTGCCCGTTGCGGTATTCATTCAGCATATAGGGGCCGGTGCCGACCGGTTCGCGATCCAGCAATTCCTGCTTATCGCCGGCGGAGAGCGCCCGGGCATACTCGGCGGAGAGGATCGGCGCATAGTGCGTTGCCAGGTGCCACAGGAAAGAGGCGTCCGGGCTGTTAAGCCGGATTTCAACGCCGTATTCGCCCAGCTTGCGGATGCTCTGCACCGAGTCGGCAAATTGCAGACTGTCGAAATAGGGATATTCGCCGCCGTTGACGTCATGATACGGATGCTTTTTATCCAGCATGCGTTGAAAGCTGAATAGTACGTCATCCGCATTCATGTTGCGGCTGGGGCTGAACCAGGCGGTGGTTTGAAAAGGGACGTCGCGCCGCAGATAAAAGCGATAGGTCGAGCCGTTGTCCAGCACTTCCCAGCGCTGGGCCAGTTCCGGCATCAGGCGATAGGTATAGGGATCGACGTCCAGCAGGCGATCGTAAAGCTGGGCGGCCAGCGTATCGATGGTCACGCCGCTGCGCGCCATTTGCGGATTAAAGGTATTCAGTACGTCGTTCACGCAATAGACAAAGCCGCTTTGGCGGATATCTTCCAGCGGCGCGGCAACCGGCGCCGTCGGCAAGGGAGCCGCCAGCGAAGGCATAGCCAGCCAGACGAATGCCAGTGCGAAACAGGTTTTTCCAGACATACGGGATATTTTTCAGTCAATACATAATACACAGAGTGTACCGCACTCTGGCAATCCTCCCCACTCCGTTGTGCGCGGATGGCGACTTTCCAACCGCCGGTATTGCTTATGGCGAATTTTTGCTCTGGATCATATAAGAGACGTTTTATCCCCATAATGACGGATAATTAACTAAGTTCTGTGGAAAAAATGCCGTTATAGCTAACACTTTGCCCGAAAAATGGAGTGATTCCGGATGGACGCTATCAGGCCTCATTGCCCTCATGACGGCGAATTCTCGCCTGGATCGGAAGACGCTATCAATAATCCCGATGATTCAGACGCCGGCGCGGCGACATTCGAGGCGATTGAACTTGCAGCGGATGGCGGTGTGGGCCGCATGGAAAATGAGACCGACGAGGATCGGCAAAATCCGCCGCGGGCGTTAACCGCAGAGGAACTCAACGCGCAGCATGAAAAGATAAAACGGCTGGCCGATGCCACGCTTGCCGCACCGCAGGATCGCGTCTCCGATCAGGCCGCCGCGTTTTTTATTCTGGCCGTAGAAAGCACGCACTCTTCGACTACTCAACTTGCCAACGCGCTGCATGACGCTTTTTCAACCCCGTTGAATGCCGAAAAGACGGCAATGCTGGAGGCTTTTGAAATAGCGGTGAAAAAACAGATGCTCGCTTTTATCAATCTGGCATTTATCACCAAAGCGCATCAGCCGCGGGCCGCGCATATCATTGACGACTACATCGGCGAACTGGTGGCGCGGCGGGACGCTATCCGGCTGGGCGCCGCCAACGCGGAGTTTTTGCTGGCCTCCGGCCTGGGCGAGGAGCAGTACGCCGCCGCGGTGCGGGATGATATTGCAGCCCTGAAACAGGGAACCCATGGCACGCAGCTCGATATGTCCCAGGCGTTATCGATCGCCGATAACGCCTGTAGCGCCGTCGATATGCTCGACCAGTTTGAAATGATGCTGAGAAACCGCGGCAGCAAAGCATCGACGCTGAATAGCGAGTTGCAGCACTTAAGCCTGCTGGCCGATCGCTGGGAGGATTTTGTGCAAAAGTATGCCCAACGCACGCCGAAAAAATGCTGAAAGGGCATAAAAAAGCGCCAAGGGCAAACGGCCAGGAACCCCATAATCAGTATGGAAATGAGAAAAATTCTCAACAAAGTGCTTTACAGATGATACTGATAACTATTATCATCATTTCCGCACTTCAACGGTTGCTTCTTCGCAGGCACTGAAGGAGAGCACGACATTGCTCACATTGCTTCCAGTATTATTTTAGCCAGCCTAAGCGCTGGCTTTTTTTTTGGCGTCCCACTACCCCAATGCGCGCAGCGGTTTTCCCGCCAGAAACGCCTGAATATCTTCAACCGCCTGCGTGAAGTAGGTGCGGTAATTATCGTCGGCGACATAGCCGAGATGCGGCGTCGCCAGCACATTAGGTAGCGTGCGGAACGGGTGATCGGCGGGCAACGGCTCGCTGTCAAAAACGTCCAGCCCGGCTCCGGCAATGTTTCCCGCGCGCAGCGCGTGCAGTAAGGCGGATTGATCGACAATCGCCGCTCGCGAGGTATTAATCAGCAGCGCGGAAGGTTTCATCCGCGCCAGCTCCGCCGCGCCGAGTAAACCGCGCGTGCGTTCGCCAAGCACCAGATGGATCGACACGATGTCGCTGCCGCTCAGCAACGCTTCTTTCGAAGCGGCGAGCGCGACTCCCTGCCGTGCGGCGTCCGCCGCCGTCAGATTCTGGCTCCAGGCGCTGACCTCCATGCCAAAGGCCAGCGCAATGCGCGCCATTCGCTGGCCGGTTTTACCTAACCCCAGCAATCCCAGTCGTTTACCGCTCAGTCCGATGCCGACTGTGCTTTGCCATGGGCCGTTTTGTCGTAACGCTAGATTTTCGCTCATCAGGTGCCGGGCCAGCCCGAGGATCAGCGTCCAGGCGAGTTCAACCGGCGCCGCCGATCCGCTGTCCGTTCCGCACAGGGTCACGCCGTGGGCTTTGGCCGCCGCCAGATCGACGGCGGCGTTACGCATGCCGGAGGTAATCAGCAGTTTTAAGCGCGGAAGACGGGCGAATAGCGCGGCGGTAAACGGCGTACGCTCGCGCATAATCACCACAATGTCCGCCTCGGCCAGTTCGGAAGCCAGTTGTGCTTCATCGTCAATGTGTCGCGTCAGCGCGCGGCATTCCACCTGGGGCGCCAGCGCCGACCAATCGGCGAACGACAATGCGACGTTCTGGTAATCATCAATAATGCGGCATTGCAACGGCATAGGGGCGGGCATGGAACACCTTATCGATAACAGAGGAAACCTGAACAAGGGTATAGCATCACTATCGGCAATCCAACAGTGCACTAAAACGCCGGGATCGCCGGCCGCCCGACGGATTATGCTTTTCAGCTTTACATGACTATGTCTTACGATAAAACTAGTTCTTCGCCACCATCAGGCTGGACAGGGGACTTTCCCCCGAGCTGCTGCGCATGCCCGGCACTCTGTAAAGAGGCCGCATATGCGGCCTCGCAGACCATTGACAAAGTCCGTTATTAGGGAGAGCGTGGCGAGGGGCCGTAGCGGCGTAAGCCGCCGGAGCGCCCCTCGGTACGGTAGGCCCGTGTATCTCAGGCTCACAGGCACTTTGTCAGCAACCTCAGAGGCGCATATGCGGCCTCGGCGTGGGGGTTATTGAAGCTCTCTTTCAATTAACTGAACAATAAACTGATTTTTCGAAACCGCACGAGATGCTGTTGCTGCTGTAAGACGCGCGTCCAGCCATCCAGGATATCGCAACGTAAACGATTTCAGCTTTTCCTCTTCCCTGAACGGAGAAATTCCCTCTTCCTTGCAGGTTTCGATATATTCCGCGAGCGAAATTTTGCCTTCTTTTTCCAGCCCCTCGATGCTGTCCGATACAAAATCACAATAGCCGGTGACGTCCAGGAACTTACCGCGAAAGGCTTTAATTTCTGCCTCGTAGGTAACGGAGGCCGGGTGGCCGTCGATCATCATAATGTTGTTGCCCTTAATCATGTTCGACTCCTATTACATTTTCGAACCATTCGCGCAGGCCGTTTACTGCGCCTTTGTCCATCACGTTACCCGGATGGGGTTGATGAGTCTGGTAAACTGACCCCATAAGCACAAACTTGCGTCTGGAGCCGTTCCCGTTCTTCACTTTTCCGCCCAGAGTATTTATCAGGCTGACTACGTCATCCCATTTTATGCCGGGCTTCGGCGGCGTGATCATCACATCGGCAAGCGTTTTCTGGTGCCTTGAACTTAGTTCCTTAGCCTTAATCATCGCTCATCCTGTTGACGTCGTTTTATGACGTCAATTCTATGATAATTTTTATATGACGTCAAATTGTGACGTCATATAAAAAGTTGACAGTTATCGCAGTTGCCCAGTCACTCCCCCTTGTAGAGAAGATATGCCAAGACGCAAGATCGCTCCTGACCGGCTGAAAAAATAATTATGAATGTCGCCTGGTGCGCGATTTGCCGGTCAATCCATCCATTGCTGTCGTCTGCCGTCGGTAGCGGGAGAAGAAATTCCATGGCCTGCGGATCGGCGCAGATCATGGCGAAGGCACCGCGATCCGCCGGTTGCCACTGGCGCAGAATTAAACGAGGGGAGAACAATGTCTGCATGGTTTTTTCTCTTATTCATTGACCACGATGGCGTGTTTTTTCAGCAGTCCGCGCAGCTGATGATAGGTCAGCCCCAGCAGCTCGGCGGCTTTGCGCTGGTTAAAGCGCGCCTTTGCCAGCGCCTGTTCCAGCAGCGCCTGTTCCTGGGCGCGTTGCCACTGCTTCATATCCAGCGGGAAATCGGCAACGCCGCCGCCCGGCGCCGAGTCGGTGGCGGTTTCGGCGTCGGGCGCCGTTTTACGAAACGGGTTAATGATAATGGTGTCCAGCGGCCGATCGCTGCTGCCGTGGCGGTAAACCGAACGCTCAACCACGTTCTTTAATTCACGGATATTTCCCGGCCAGGCGTAGCCCAGCAGCGTGTCGCGGGCGTGGGGCGTAAAGCCGGGAAACAGGGGCTGGTGCAGTTCGCGGCACATCTGGATGGCGAAATGTTCCGCCAGCAGCATGATGTCCTGCAGGCGTTCACGTAGCGGCGGCAGCTGAACCACGTCAAACGCCAGCCTGTCCAACAGGTCGGCGCGAAACTTCCCGCTGGCCGCCAGCGCGGGAAGATCGTCATTGGTGGCGCACACCAGCCGAACGTCCACCTGTAGCGACTGGCCGCCGCCGACGCGCTCCAGCACGCCATATTCAATCACCCGCAGCAGTTTTTCCTGCACCAGCATGGGTGCGGTGGCCAGCTCATCGAGAAACAGCGTGCCGCCGTCGGCGCGTTCAAAGCGGCCGAGGTGGCGTTTCTGCGCCCCGGTAAAGGCGCCGGCCTCATGGCCGAACAGTTCGGAGTCCAGCAGGTTTTCATTCAGCGCGGCACAGTTCAGCGAGATAAAGGGGCCCTGCCAGCGGGGGGAGAGATAGTGAAGACGGCTGGCGATCAGCTCCTTGCCGGTGCCGCGTTCGCCGATAACCAGCACCGGCTTGTTGAGCTGCGCCAACTGTGAAACCTGTTCCAGCACTTCAAGAAAGCTGTTGGCTTCCCCCAATAAATTCTCTTTTTCCTGGGACATCGATTTTCATCCTGTGATTTTTACCAATAGTTGGCTTATTTGACTAATCTAGCGGATGTTGGCAAATAGTCAAAATTTCACCTGCTATATTTTTCAATAGGTTATAGATAAATAAAAATTGGCACGCTTATTGATAAGAATAACCATATCGCTACTGCACGGTGGTGATAACAAATCAGGCGTAATCAGACGCTGGAAATCATTAAGAGGATTTGATTATGGGTATTTTTTCTCGTTTTGCCGACATCGTGAACGCCAACATCAATTCGCTGCTGGATAAGGCCGAGGATCCGCAGAAGCTGGTGAGGCTGATGATCCAGGAAATGGAAGATACGCTGGTGGAAGTGCGTTCCACCTCGGCGCGCGCGCTGGCGGAAAAGAAACAGATCGCCCGCCGTATCGATCAGGCGCAGACGCAGCAGGCCCAGTGGCAGGAAAAAGCCGAACTGGCGCTGCGCAAAGATAAAGACGATTTGGCCCGGGCGGCGCTGATTGAAAAACAGAAACTGACCGACCTGATCGCGATACTACAGCACGAAGCGGAAAACGTGGATGAAACGCTGGAGCGGCTGAAACGCGAAATCGGCGAGCTGGAAAACAAACTGAGCGAAACCCGCGCCCGCCAGCAGGCGTTGACGCTGCGCCATCAGGCCGCTTCGTCGTCACGCGATGTACGCCGTCAGCTCGACAGCGGTAAACTGGATGAAGCCCTGGCGCGTTTTGAACAGTTTGAGCGCCGTATCGATACCATCGAGGCCGAAGCCGAAAGCGTGGGGATTGGCAAACAAAAATCATTGGATCAGCAATTCGCCGAACTGCGGGCCAATGATGAAATCAGCGAGCAACTGGCGGCGCTTAAAGCTAAAGTTAAACCAGCAGAATAACCGGACCGGCTGCCGTCAATGTTGGCGGCGGCCGTCGCTCCCCGCGGCGAAAGCAATGGGGACCACCGGTGAACATAATAACTAAGGAGACACGATGAGTGCTTTGTTTCTTGCCATACCGCTGACCATTTTCTTTCTCTTTGTGGCGCCGATATGGCTTTGGCTGCATTACAGTCAGCGCAAGCAAAACAATGCTCAACTGGGACAAAACGACATGCAGCGTCTGACGCGGCTGACGGAAGAGGCCCGCCGTATGCGCGAGCGCATTCAGGCGCTGGAAGAAATTCTGGACGCGGAACATCCGGACTGGAGAAAATCGTCATGAAAAATACTTGGTCGGGTAAAACCTTATACCGCATACCGGAAGAAGGGATGCTGAAAGGCGTCTGCGCCGGGCTGGCCCGCTACTTCGACGTGCCGATAAAGCTGCTGCGGGTGATTGTGGTGCTGTCGATGTTCTTCGGCCTGTTCTTCTTCACCATACTGGCTTATATCATCCTCAGCTTTATGCTTGAGCCGGCGCCGGCGGGCAGCTATCAGACGGCGTCGCCGCACGCTCCGCGACAGCTGCTGGACGACGCGGATGCCACTCTGAACGCCAGCGAACGGCGCCTGCGCAATATCGAGCGCTATGTCACCTCTGATACCTTTGGCGTAGAGAGCCGTTTCCGCCGGCTTTAAACCAGAACCCCTACGACGCCGATGTTATCCGCTCATATCGTTACCAAAGGATAACGTCGCGTCGAGCCTTACAGTTTTCTTCACGGCCATAATTTGCGCTCAATTTGTTAGCGACCATAATTTCATGTACAAACGCAGCATTCGCCTCAACTAAATAAAAGGTACTTCATGGATGAGACAATGCTTTTGATCGCTACGGTGATGTTGCTGGTCTACATGCTGGCGCTGCCGATTGCCGTATGGATAATCTTCAGGCGCGCCGCGCGTCATCAGCGGCAAACCGCGCGGCTTGAGCGGACGGTCGCCGCACTGCAGGCCGAGCTGGCCCGGACGTCGGCGCAGCTGAGTCAATCGCTGGGCCGCGACCGCCCCTTATCCGCGCCGGAACCGGCGGCGGAGATAACGCCATCCGCCGCGGCAAAGGGCGAATATCGGCAGAGCGCAGCGGCGGTGGACGCCGCGCCGGCGATAAAAGAACCACCGGCGCCCCAAGCCGCGCAGCAGGCGGAAAACCCTTGGCAAAACCCTTCATCCGCATCGCCGTCAGGGCTGTTTTCCTCGCTGACGAGGTGGCTGCTGCAAGGCAATCCGCTGGCGAAAATAGGCATTTTGCTGCTGTTTTTCGGCCTGGCGTACCTGATGAAGTACAGCATTGAACGCGATATGCTGGCGATCGAATGGCGGCTGGGCATCGCGGCGTTAATCAGCGGCGGGCTGTTGGCTTTTGGCTGGTGTTTGCGCCATAAGCAACGGCTGTATGCCCTGATATTACAGGGCGGGGCGGTCGGCGCCTTGTATATCACGGTATTTGGCGCTTTTCGGCTTTATCTGTTGTTGCCCTATGCGCCGGCCTTCGCCCTGCTGCTGGTGATTTGCGCCGCCAGCGTCTGGCTGGCGGTGTTGCAGCGTTCGCTCAGTCTGGCGATGCTGGCCAGCGCCGGCGGCTATCTGGCGCCGCTCCTGCTGTCGCCGGATGGCGGCAACCACCTGGTGCTGTTTTCCTATTATCTGCTGCTGTCGCTGGGCATTCTGGCCATCAGCGCGCGCCAGTCCTGGCGGGAGCTTAATCTGCTGGGGCTGATTTTTACCTTTGGCGCGGCGCTGCTCTGGGGAGCGGAGCATTATCGGCAGGAGTACTACCTCAGCAGCCAGCTGTTCCTGATCGCCAACATCCTGATATTCGGCGTGGGCGCGCTGCTTTTCTCGCTCCGTCACCAGCCGGCGGGCAAACAGCTGGTGGACGGCGTGCTGCTGTTCGCTCCGCCGCTGATCGGCTTCGGCATGCAGTATCTGATCGCGCAGCGGTGGGCCTATGGCCCGGCGCTCTCCGCGGTGGGTTACGGCGTCTTTTACCTGCTATTGGGAAGACAGACCCGCCGGACAGCGCCGCGCCTGGGACTGTTTTCGCTCGCGCTTGGCGGCTGTTTTCTGACATTGGCCGTGCCGCTGGCGTTTTCCGCCCGATGGACGGCGATGACCTGGCTGCTGGAAGGGCTGTGCGTACTGTGGGCCGGGCTGTATCAAGGCCAGCGGCGCATGGGGTGGAGCGGATCGGCCGTTATGCTGCTGGGCGTGCTGTCCGCCTGGTATGCGCTGTTTTTCGCGTCGCTTACCACGGCGTCATTCCTGTTTATCTTCGGCATTCTGACGTTGAGCGCGCTGGGCGCCAGCCTGTGCTGGCGGCGCTACCCTCAGGTTGAGGCGCACTGGCGCCGCTTCAGTCTGGGCTTTTTCCTGCTGGGGATGGCGACCTGGTTTGGCTGGCTGCTTTATGCCGTCGATCGCGCGTTGGACGTCTATTTAGCGGCGTTCTGGCACGGCGGCGAGTTTATGCCGCCGTGGCGCACCCACGCGTTGCTGTATACGCCGGGGGTTCTGCTGGCCGTCGCGGCGTCCGCGGCGCTCTGGCAGGCGGCGGGCAGGCGACTCGACTGGCCGGCGCTGCGCCATAGCGTCTGGTTGCTGTGGAGCGCGCTGCTGCTGGCGGTGTTACAGCAATTTATCGCGGCGGAATACCGCCAGTTCCCGCTGCTGAATGGCGGCGAACAGCTCGCGGCGCTGGCGGGCTGGCTGGCGAGTTTTGCTATCGCCTACGGGCTGCTTTACCGCAATGAAGATGCGCTGCCGCTGCGCTTGACCCAGGGTTTTCATCTAACGCTGCTGTGGATGACGGTTGGCTTTTTGTTGCTGATGGCGTCACAGTATCTGTATCCATTGATCCCCGCGGCGGTGGAAGAGGGGGAACCGGTACTGACGCTGGCGCTGCTGTCCGTCGTCGTTATCGCGCTGGCGCTGCCGACGCGCCACCGGCTGTGGCCGCTGACGCGCTGGACGGCGTTGTACAACCGGACCGGGCTGGTGCCGCTGGTCGCCGCCCTGTTTACCCTGACGGGCGCCGCCAACCTGCTGGACGGACAGATAGCCTGGCGCGGCGCGGACGGTTTCTATCTGCCGCTGTTTAATCCGCTGGAAGCCGGCATGGCGTTGGCGACGGCGGCGTTGATGCTGTGGTATCGCCGCACGCTGGCGGCGTTTTCACCGCATACTCCGTTAAGGCGCCAATGCCGCCTGGCGCTGTGGCTGTTGAGTTTCTGGTTGCTGAACGGCCTGCTGCTGCGCTCGCTGGCCTGGTACGCGCAGATCCCGTGGTCGGCGGACGCGCTGTGGGCCTCTCGCCTGATACAAACCGCTTTCGCCCTGCTGTGGACGCTTTCCGCCCTGGTCGGCATGCTGTGGTCGACCCGGCGACAGCTGCGCGGCGGCTGGCTGGCCGGCGCGTTGTTGCTGGGGCTAACGGTCGCCAAACTGTTTCTGGTGGATAGCGCCGGAGGCGGCGGACTGGCGCGGGCGGTGGCCTTTATCGGGGTGGCGCTCCTGATCCTGGTCGTCGGCTATTTTGCGCCCCTGCCGCCGAAGCGGCGCCCCGATATAAGCGAGTCTCATGGCGGAGCCGGGTAATTTATCGCCGCCGCTACGATTTGCCAGACGGAAACTATACAAGACGAAGAATCAAGGAGTCAGGTTTATCCAATGAAGCGATTACAAAATGAGATTAATTCGCTGGTTAACCGCGGTGTGGATCGTCATCTGCGACTGGCCGTCACCGGGCTGAGCCGCAGCGGGAAAACCGCCTTTATTACGGCTTTTGTCAATCAACTGCTGAATATCCACAGCGGCGCCCATCTGCCGCTGTTTTCCGCCGTGCGCGAAGGGCGGCTGCTGGGGGCGAAACGCGTGCCGCAGCGCGATCTCGGCGTGCCGCGTTTTGCCTATGATGAAGGCATGGCGGCGTTATACGGTTCGCCCCCCGACTGGCCGACGCCGACGCGCGGGGTGAGTGAAATCCGCCTGGCGCTGCGCTATCGCTCCAATGACTCGCTGCTGCGGCACTTTAAAGATACCTCAACGCTGTATCTGGAAATCGTCGATTACCCCGGCGAGTGGCTGCTGGATTTGCCGCTGCTGGAGCAAAGCTACCTGAGCTGGTCGCGCCAGATGTCCGGGCTGTTGCAGGGCGATCGCGCCGAGTGGGCCAAACCCTGGCTGGCGCTGTGCGAACGGTTCGACCCGCTGGCGCCGGCGGATGAAAACCAGCTGGCGGAGATTGCCCAGGCGTATACCGACTATTTACTGCGCTGCAAGCAGCAGGGACTGCATTTTATTCAGCCGGGACGTTTCGTGCTGCCGGGCGATCTGGCCGGCGCGCCGGTGCTGCAATTTTTTCCGTGGCCGCAGGTGGATAAGCTGGGCGAGGCCCGGCTGGCGCAGGCGGACGCCAAAACCAATATCGGTATGCTGCGCCAGCGTTTCGACTATTACTGCCAGTCGGTGGTGAAAGGTTTTTATAAGCATCATTTCGTGCGTTTTGATCGCCAGATCGTACTGGTGGACTGCCTGCAGCCGTTGAACAGCGGCATTCACGCCTTTAACGATATGCGGCTGGCGTTAACCCAGCTGATGCAAAGCTTTCATTACGGCAAACGCACGCTGTTCCGGCGTCTGTTTTCACCCTGTATCGACAAGCTGATGTTTGCCGCCAGTAAATCGGATCATATTACCGCCGACCAGCATGCCAATCTGGTGTCGCTGCTGCAGCAACTGGTGCAGGAAGCCTGGCAAAACGCCGCCTTTGAAGGGATCAGCATGGACTGCGCCGGCATCGCCTCGATTCAATCGACGCAAAGCGGGGTTATCGAGCATCAGGGACAGAAAGTCCCGGCGCTGAAAGGCAACCGCCTGAGCGACGGTCAGCCGTTGACGGTTTTCCCTGGGGAAGTGCCGGCCCGCCTGCCGGGCGCGGCATTCTGGCAAGAGCAGGGATTTCATTTCGATCAGTTTCGTCCGCGTGAAATGACGGTGGACACCCCGTTGCCGCACATCCGCCTGGATACGGTAATGGAATTTTTGTTGGGAGATAAATTGCGATGAACGAACCACTGAAACCGCGCATGACGTTCGATAACGCCGCGCCGGCGGAGCCTCAGCCGCAGCTGCGCGCCGGCCTGGCTTTTGATGAGCAGGATGCGCAACTTTTTTCGCCGGTCGCCCGCGAAGAGGAAGTACCCGAGGAGGGCGCGGCGGAAGAGGCGGTCAGCGCGGCGTTACGCCCCAAACGCAGCCTGTGGCGGCGCATGGTGATGGCCGGGCTGGCGCTGTTCGGCGTCAGCGCCGTCGCCCAGGGGGTGCAATCGCTGCATAATTCCTGGGTGCAGCAGGACTGGATCGCGCTGGGCGGTATTAGCGCCGGCGCGTTGATCGTCGCGGCGGGCGTGGGGTCGATCGCCGTCGAGTGGCGGCGCCTGTACCGGCTGCGCCAGCGGGCGGAAGAGCGGGATATCGCCGGTGATTTACTGCACAGCCACGGCATCGGACGCGGGCGCGAGTTTTGTGAAAAGCTGGCCCGCCAGGCGGGGCTGGATAACGGCCATCCCGCGTTGCAGCGCTGGCAGGCGTCGCTGCACGAAACCCATAACGACCGTGAAGTGGTCGAGCTGTACGCCCGTCTGGTGCAGCCGGTGCTGGATAGCCAGGCGCGGCGGGAGATCAGCCGCTCGGCGGCGGAATCCACCCTGATGATCGCCGTCAGCCCGCTGGCGCTGGTGGATATGGCGTTTATCGCCTGGCGCAATCTGCGGCTGATCAACCGCATCGCCGCGCTGTACGGCATCGAACTGGGCTATTTCAGCCGTATTCGTCTTTTCCGTCTGGTGCTGCTCAATATCGCCTTCGCCGGCGCGTCGGAACTGGTGCGCGAGATCGGCATGGACTGGATGTCGCAGGATCTGGCGGCGCGGCTGTCGGCGCGCGCCGCGCAGGGCATCGGCGCAGGGCTGCTGACCGCCCGCCTGGGCATCAAGGCGATGGAATTGTGCCGTCCGCTGCCCTGGCTGGGCGACAAACCGCGGCTGGGCGATTTTCGCCGCGAACTCATCGGGCAGGTGAAAGCCACGTTGCAAAAGGCCAAATAGCGCGGGTTATTTCCCCCCAGCCGCGGCGAGGCGCGGATCGTCGCGGCTTTCAGCGCCAGAGCGCCGCCGCCAGCAGTTCCAGCGCCGCGCCCGCCAGCAGCGCGTAATCTGCGCGATGAAAGCGGTAAATCCTGATCGGCGTGCGGCCGACGTCGCCGCGATAGCAGCGTGACTCCATGGCGACGGCCAGATCTTTTGCCCGCAGGATCGAGGTGACGAACAGCGGCATCAGCATGGGGAAGATGCCCTGAATGCGGATAAACAGGTTTTGGCGATGGAAACCGCCGCCGCGCGCCAGCTGGGCTTTGCGGATCTTGTCGAACTCTTCGAACAGGCCCGGCAGGAAGCGCAGGGCGATGGAAAACATCATCACCGCTTCGTGTACCGGAAAGCGCCATCTCTTCAGACCGCCGAGCAGAATTTCCAGCCCCTCCGCCAGCTGAACCGGGGGCGTGGTTCTGACCAGCAGCGCCAACAGCAAGACGATGCCGGCAATCTGCTCGCACATCATCACGCCGCGCACCGCGCCCTGAGCGGAAAAAGCGATCCCGCCCCAGGTCACCAGATCCTCCCCCGGCCGGGCGGTCAGCACGGCCTGATAAATCATGGTGGAAACAAAGAACAGCGACAGGGAGAGCAGCGTCAGCAGCAGCATTTTCCACGGCAGTCCGGCGACGGCCCACAGGGTGAGCAACAGCAGAAGCTGCAAGCTTTTTAAGCCGGGATGCTGGGTAAGCAGCAGCGCCGCGCCCGCCAGCAGAACGGCGATGATTTTCGCCCGCGGATCGCGGCGCTCCAGCCAGGAGCCCCGCTGCTGATAAAGCAAACCGTAGGCGTCCGACATCAGGGCTCCCGTGGGGCGTTTTCGTGGTGCGGATAACGGCCGCGCAGCCGGATAATGGCGTCCGCCGCCTGCTGCGGCGACAGCCATCCCGCAGCGGGATGCCCGGCGGCCTGTAGCAAGCGGCCGACGACCAGCGCCGGCGGCTCTTGCCAATCAAAGGCCTGGCGCAAAGAGGCATCGGCGAACAGCGTCGCCGGCGGGCCGTCCGCCTGAATGGCGCCGTTGCGGATAAAAACCAGCCGGGCGGCGTGCCGGGCGATTTCCTCCAACTGATGGCTGACCCAGATAACCGTCAGTTTTTTTTCCCGATTCAAACGGTGCAGCAACTGGAACAGGGCGTCGCGGGATTGCAGATCCAGCCCGGCGGTGGGTTCGTCCAGTATCAGCACCTCCGGCTCCAGCACCACGATGCCGGCGATCGCCACCCGGCGTTTCTCGCCGCCGCTCAGCTCGAAAGGGCTGCGTTCCCTGAAGGCGTCATAGTCCAACTGCACGGCCGCCATCGCCTGGCGCACCTTCTCCCGCTTTGTCGCCTCATCAAGACGCCGATGGCGCAGCCCGAAGGCGATATCGGCGAAAACCGTGCTGGCGAACAGCTGGTGTTCGGGATACTGAAAGATATAGCCGATGCGATCGAAACATTCCCTCCGGCGCTCGGCGTGGGGATTCAACCCGTCCAGGCGGATCTGCCCGGCGCAGGGGACGATAAATCCTTTTATCAACTGGAGTAACGTCGTTTTACCCGAACCGGACTTCCCCGCCAGCGCCAGCATTTCGCCTTGCTCCACGGTAAGGGAAATATTTTCCAGCAGCGGCGCGCCGGCCGGCGGCCGGTTTCTGCGCCGTTTGCCATAGCTGAAAGTCACATCGCTGAGGGTGATTTTCATAACAGCGCCATCAGATCCTGCGGGTTGGGGGAAACGGGGATCCCGCGCTGACGCAGCAGCGCGGCGAGGTGGTGGTAATAGGGCAGTTCCAGCCCGCAGCCGTGCAACAGGTCGAGTTGGGTTTGCAGCTCCGCCGGCGGCGCGTCGGCCAGCTGTCGCCCCTGATTGAACAGTATCCAGCGGTCGGCGTCGAGCACTTCATCGAGGTGGTGGGTGATATAGATCAGCGCGAAGGGTGTGTGTTTTCGCACCTGGTGCAGCGTGGCGACGAACTGGCGTCTCGCCGCCGGGTCGAGCATCGAGGTGGCTTCATCCAGAATCAGGTAACGCGGCGCCAGCGCCAGTACGGCGGCCAGCGCCAGCTTCTGTTTCTCGCCGCCGGACAGCTGCGCCACCGGGCGCTGTTGCTCCGCATCCAGCCCCGTCAGTTGGATGGCCCAGGCCACCCGGCCGGCGATATCCCGCTGCGGCCAACCGATATTCGACAGGCCGAAGGCGATATCCTCGCCGACGGTGATCCCCACCTGCTGATTTTCCGGGTTCTGAAACACGATCTGCACCGCCCGGCGGATGGCTGGAATCGCGTCGCTGTCCGCGGTAGAGCGGCCGTCGACGACGACCTGCCCCTGCGACGGTAGTTCGATGCCGTTCAACAGCCGGGCCAGCGACGATTTGCCGCAGCCGTTGCGGCCGAGCAGCGCGATGAACTCGCCGGGGCGAATCTCCAGCGATACCTGCGACAGCGCCGGGGACGCTGCGCCATAGTAGCGGAAGGTAATATCCTGCACGGCGATCATCGGGCGTCGCCTTGTGGCGTCAGGCGGGCGATGATTTTTTCCGCCTTACGCCGGGAGCGGCGCTTGATCGGGCCGTAAACGCTCTCCGGTACGTTGGGATCGAACACGCCGTCTTCCGTCTGCGGTATCTGCCAGAAAAAATCGATCCGCACCCCGGCGTCCGCCAGCAGCGCCAGAAACACCCGCATAAAGACGCCCCGTCCCGGATCGCAAGAGGGGCTGCCGGCAATCCCCAACCCGCCGGCAATGGCATAGCCGTTATCCTGGTAGGTTTTCAACTGCTCCACCACCGGCAGCAGAATTTTGCGGCTATGGGCGCGAAACGCCGGCGTGTCGTATCCCGCTACCGTCATCGGCGGCCGCGTCGGGCCGAGAAAGGTGAATTCGGGGCAGGGCAGCTGGATCACGCCGTACCCCTGCTGATACATCCAGTCGACCGCCGATTTCATCATACCGCGGCTGCGCGCCAGGCTGCCCACCACCGCATTCTGGTTGATCACGCAGTGGGAGGTGACGATAACCGTTCTACTCCTTTGCACGGGCGGGTTCCTTCAATGCATAGCCGGGGCGGTGCAGCAGCGATGGCGGCAGATTTTTCACTACGTAATAGACCAGCAGCGCCGACAGAATCTTATCCACCAGGTTTTCGGCCAGACGCGGCAGAAATGCCGCGGTAAACAGGCTGGTTCCGGCCTGCTTCAGCCACAGCACCGCCACGTCGTGCAGTCCGCCGGTTAATCCGCCGAACAGGCCGATGGCGATGACCGTCCCCACGGCGGGGCATAAAAAGCCCAGCAGAATGCCGGAAAACAGCGCGGATGAGAGACGAAAGCCATTGCGCGCGCTGTAGCCGACCACCAGGCCGACAATGATATTGACCAGGGCGAAGGGAATGGCGGTATAGCTGGTGGTGACGCCCAAAACCAGATTGGTCAATAACCCCACCAGCGCCCCCCACAGCGGGCCGAAAACCGCGGCGATAAAGATGGTGCCCACCGTATCAAGGAACAGGAACGGAATTTTCAAATGTTCGACGACGCTGCCGGCGATAACGTTAATCGCCACGGCCAGCGCGCCAAAGGTAATGGCAAGATTTTTTTGATGCATGATTAACACCCCTGGTAGGAACAACCGCGACGGCGAGGTCAACGCGGGAGACATCGCGTCTGCTAAACGCATTTATCGGGTTATGGTTTTTATGCCGCCGTTACGTTGGCGTTGGGCTGGAGCTCTGCTCGCCGCCTGCGCGTGGCGTTAAGCGCGATTCTATGAACTGCGCGCCGCAGTAACAAATATAAAAACCGGTATAGGTTATGCGGCTTTATCAAAAGATGGCGCGCGCATTGGCGGTCCGCTTTAGGGAAAAAGATCGCGCAGAGTGTCAACTTTTGCTGACACCGGCTTCATCCCGCCTGGGCGAAAGAGTATTATCGGAACTTATTAGCCTGTCGCCCCGTTGAAGAAGGTAGTCCTTGATGCGTTTGGAAGTCTTTTGTGAAGACCGTATTGGCCTGGCACGCGAATTATTGGATCTGCTGGCGTCGCGCAATATCGATCTGCGCGGCATAGAGATTGACCCGGCCGGCCGTATTTATCTGAACTTCGCCACGCTGGATTTTGATGATTTTCGCCTGCTGATGGCGGAAATCCGGCGGATTGAAAGCGTGAGCGACGTGCGCACCGTGGCTTGTATGCCTTCCGAGCGCGAGCGCCGGGCGTTGAACGCGCTGCTGGAATCGATGCCGGAGCCGGTACTGTCGCTCGATATGAAAGGCAAGATCGAGCTGTCCAACCCGGCGGCCGCCGCTTTGTTCGACGTCGGGGCGGATAAACTTCGCCACCTGACCATCGCGCAACTGATTAGCGGGTATAGCTTCACCGACTGGCTGGATCGGGGCGGCGGGCCGGTAACCGAACGGGTGGTGATCCGCGGGCAGGATTTTCTGCTGGAGATTACCCCCATTCGTCTGGAAGATGATGGGGGGAAAGAGTCGACGGCGGGCGTGCTGGCGATGCTCAAGTCCACGGCGCGCATGGGGCGGCAGTTGCAGGATTTGTCGGTTAACGACGATAGCGAATTTGAGCATATCGTGGCGGTCAGCCCCAAAATGCGCCACGTGATCGACCAGGCCCGCAAGCTGGCGATGCTGGATGCGCCGTTGCTGATCGTCGGGGAGACCGGCACCGGTAAAGATATGCTGGCCCACGCCTGCCATTTGCGCGGTCCCAGAGGCAAGCAGCCTTTTTTGGCGCTGAACTGCGCGGCGCTGCCTGACGAGGTGATGGAAAGTGAGCTTTACGGCCATGCGCCGGGCGCCTATCCCAATGCGCTGGAAGGCAAGAAGGGCTTTTTCGAGCAGGCCAACGGCGGGTCGGTGCTGCTGGATGAAGTGGGCGAAATGTCGGCGCAGATGCAGATCAAACTATTGCGCTTTCTCAATGACGGCACCTTTCGCCGGGTTGGCGAAGATCACGAAATGCACGTGGACGTACGGGTTATCTGCGCCACCAAGAAAAATCTGCTGGAAATGGTGCAGCGGGGGGAGTTTCGCGAAGACCTCTATTATCGTCTCAATGTATTGACCCTGACGTTGCCGCCGCTGCGCGAACGCCCGGCGGACATCATGCCGCTGACGGAACTGTTCGTGGCGCGATTTTCCGATGAGCAGGGCATTGCGCGACCCAGGCTGGCCGCCGATCTGCATCAGTTCCTGCCGCAGTATGGCTGGCCCGGCAATATACGCCAGTTAAAAAATGCCATTTACCGCGCGCTGACGCAGTTGGAAGGCTATGAGCTGCGGATGCAGGATATCGAACTGCCCGCTTTTTCGGTCGAGATACCGCACAGCGAAGAGTTGCTGGAGGGGTCGCTGGATGATATCAGCAAGCGTTTTGAACGCTCGGTGCTGACCCGGTTATATCAGACCTATCCCAGCACCCGTAAACTGGCGAAGCGGCTGGGGGTGTCGCACACGGCGATAGCCAATAAGCTGCGGGAGTATGGCCTCAGCGGCCGCAAGGCGGCGGGCGAACAAGACGGCGAGGGGTAAAGCCCGTAGCGCCGGGCGAGGTGTCGTTATCTCTGTTGCTTAGTGACGTTGTCACAAATCTCGGCGGCGACGCGGCCGGGGTCAGGCCGGGAAATCAAGCCGGGACAGCTGTTCCAACTGCTGTCGATCGTTTTCCCCGGCCGGCATATACACCAGCATCCGGTCGCCGTTGCGGGATGCGGTCCACCAGTTGATCTGCCGCAGGGCGATAATCCCCAGCAGCGGATGCCGGAAGCGTTTTACCTTGTCGTTGATTCCCTGAATCTCATAGCGCTGCTGCCACAGGCGGCGAAAGGTGTCGGACGCATCCAGGTAGCGCTGCAACTGCTCTTCCCACAGCGGATCGCCGCGGTGCTCCGTCATATTGGCGCGAAACATCGCCACCATATCGGGCAGAAACTCCTGCAGGTCCACCAGCCGTGCCTGCCAGTCGGCGTGGGTAAAGGCCAGATAAATACAGTTGCGATCTTGCGGCGGGATTTGCGCCAGATCGATATTCAGCAGGCTGCACCAGGCCTGATTAAACCCCAGAATGGTAAAGCGGGCGTTGACTATCACCGCCGGGAACGGATTGAGCCGATCGAGGATCGCCTGGCTGTCGGCGTTGATTTTTTCACAGCTGGCGCGCACCGTGGGTGAAAACGGCAGCTCGGCCAGCATAAACAGGTGCCGCGTTTCGTCTTCGTTGAATTGCAGCGCTTTGGCGATCGCCATCAGCGTCTTGGCGGAGGTGCGGATCGGCCGCCCTTGCTCCAGCCAGGTGTACCAGGTGATGCCTACGTCCGCCAGCAGCGCGACGTCCTCCCGGCGCAGTCCCGGCGTGCGCCGCTTGCGCGCAAGCGATAAGCCGAGCCGCGCCGGGTCGAGGCTTTCGCGGCGGGAACGCAGGTACGCGCCCAGTATTTTTCTGTTGTGCCGCCCGGCGTCGGACGCGGGAGAATCCGTCATCATCGTGCTCATTGAGCAAGTCTCCGCACTAGGCTGGTAGTGTTTATACCAGGATAATCAAGAACTGGTACCCGTTTAAATTACCTACGATGCTAACGCTCAAAGGTAATGAATACAATGGGTGCGACGTAATGAAGCAGGTTCCGCTGACGCAAGGTTTAAGCCGTATCGGTCTGATGGTGCTATTGACCGGGCAGTTGTTGCCGATGATTGATTTCTCCATCGTTAATGTGGCGCTGGAGGCGATGGCGAACAGGCTCGCCGCCACGCCTGCCGAGCTCGAACTGGTGGTTTCCGTTTATGGGGTGGCGTTTGCGGTGTCGTTGGCCATGGGGGCGCGTCTGGGAGATAACCAGGGCCGACGACGGGTGTTTATGATCGGCGTTGCGGTGTTTGGCGTGGCGTCGCTGCTGTGCGGGATCGCGCAGTCGGTATGGCTGCTGCTGCTGGCGCGTACGTTGCAGGGTATTGGCGCGGGGCTGATTGTGCCGCAGGTCCTGGCGACGATACACGTCTGTCTGCAGGGGCGGGCGCATGCCCGGACGCTGGGGATTTACAGCGCTATCGGCGGATTGGCGTTTGTCGCCGGGCAGGTACTGGGCGGCATACTGCTGAAACTGGATATCGCCGGCGTCGGCTGGCGGAGCATTTTTCTGGTTAATTTGCCGTTCTGCCTGCTGGTATTACTCTGTGCGCCGCGCTGGGTGCCGGATACCCGTGGTGAAAAACGGGTGGCTGTCGATCGGTGGGGCACCTTACTGCTGGCGCTGGCCATCGTCTGTCTGCTGTTTCCGCTGGCGCTGGGGCCGCTGTGGAACTGGCCCTGGCCTTGCCTGGCGTCCCTGATGGCGAGCGCGGTGCTGTTTCCGCTGCTGTGGCGGGTGGAGTGCCGTCTGGAGCGGCGTGGGCAGGCGCCGCTGCTGTCGCCAGCGCTGCTGCGGCTGCCCAGCGTGCGTTTCGGTCTGGGCGTCGCGCTGCTGTTTTTTTCCAACTGGAGCGGTTTTATGTTCACCGTCGCCCTGGTGTTGCAATCCGGCGCGGGTTTCTCGCCGTTGCAGTCGGGCAACAGTTTTATCGGGCTCGGCCTGGCCTATTTCGCGGCGTCGCTGCTCAGCGGACGGGTGACGGAACGGGTGGGGAAAATCCGCACGCTGATTATCGGCTGTGTTATCCAGATTAGCGGTCTGCTGCTGCTGATGGCGACGCTGGAAAAAATGTGGCCGGCGCCCACGCTGCTCGGTCTGCTTCCCGCCACGGTGCCGATCGGGTTCGGTCAGGCGTTTATCGTCAGCAGTTTCTTTCGCATTGGGCTGTCCGATGTGCCGGTTTCCCACGCCGGTTCCGGCAGCGCGCTATTGTCCACGGCACAGCAGGCGGCGCTGGGGATGGGGCCGATTATGCTGGGTTCGGTGCTGGTGCTGATGCTGCATATTACCCACGGGCGCTACGCCGTGTCTTTGATTGCCGTATTGGGCGCGGAGTTGGGGCTGATGCTGATTTTATTGGGCGGCGCCTGCTGGATGCGGCGGCGGGAGCGGCGGTTGCAGCGAATAAGCGCATATCAGGGTGAGGCGGCGATCGGCGCGCGATCGGATTGAGTCGTTATCGCCCCGGCCTGGTACTGCCGCTGGCCGGGGCGATAACGTGCTACGCAGCGGTTATTTCAGTACCGCGAGAGCGGCATCGTAATCCGGCTCGGTGGTGATCTCGTTCACCAGTTCGCTATGCAATACGTTGTCATGCTCATCCAGAATAACCACGGCGCGGGCGGTCAGGCCTTGCAGCGCGCCATCCGCAATGGCGACGCCATAGTCTTCTTTAAACTCGGTGCCGCGCAGGGTGGAAAGCACCACCACATTGTTCAAACCTTCCGCACCGCAGAAGCGGGCCTGGGCGAACGGCAGGTCGGCGGAGATACACAGCACCACCGTGTTATCCAGTTCGGATGCCAACTGGTTGAATTTACGCACCGAGGCGGCGCATACGCCGGTATCGATACTGGGGAAAATATTCAGGATTTTACGTTTACCCGCATAGTTGCTGAGAGAGACGTCCGACAGGTCTTTGGCAACCAGGGTAAAAGCCTTGGCTTTGTCGCCCTTGGCGGGGAAGGTGCCGGCCAGAGGGACTGGATTGCCTTGAAAATGTACGTTCTGTGACATGTATGTATCCTTAAGTTACAGATGGTTAACGCGTTGCTCAGTTTAAGGCAACATCGGCAACATTGATATAAAAATTACGGCATAGCAATGCCGTCATCGCGTTCAGGTAGCATTCACTGGCGGCATCCGCCGAGATGGGCGGCAGCTCCGCGGTAATGCACGGCAACCTCCGCTCGGCGCACCAACTGCCGAAAGAACCGGGGGTGTCGTAACCCACGCTGGCCACCAGCGGCAAATCAAATTGCCGCGCCAGCCACTGGCCCAGGGGCGAATTTTGCGGATCCTCAATACAGGCCAGGGGCTCATGAAAAGAGACAACCCAGGCGGGATTAAGTTTCTCGATAAGCGTGCACAATGCCTTGGTTTCCGGCTCCGACGCCGGCGTTTCGCCGCTGGAAAGCGCCACGTCCCGCTTGTCGGCAGCGCTGTTCCAGCGGTATACCGTACTCCCCGGCTGCCAGTTGCCGGTGGGGAAGTTGCGGTTGATATCAACGCCGTTGGCGTTCGCCCGCAATCCCAACTGGCAGCCATCGGGATTAACGGCAAGCACCACATGGTGATGGCGCTGTCCAGGGAACAGGGTGCGAAGCGCGCAGGATAACGTTGCCACCGCGGCGGTTTCATCGCCGTGCGTACCGGCAATAATCAGCCCGGCGTTCTGCTGCGGCAGTTCGGCCGGGAAATAGAGCAGCGGCGCGCCGAGCAGCGATTTGCCGTACGGCTCGCCCAGCGACGGGAGATTGCCGCGCAGCCGGCGGGGCCGCTGGAAGATAATATTATTTTCCATTTCTCTGCCCTCAGTGTCTTTAACCCGGTCCATCATGGGGGGATAAGCCGCGATTTTATCCGGAAAAGTCCCTACAGCATGATCTCGCGACTGTTTGTTCCATAGCTGCATGAGAAAGGTTAATTAGGCCAGAACTCGGAATACAACACATCTTCTACCGTCCAGATTTGCTCATCAGGCAGGTTTTCAAGCTGAGTGTCATCCGCAGCGATAGCGACACCTTTAGACCAGATAACATCATACCAGTCAGGATCATTAAGCTTAGTTTTCAGGCTGGGAGACTCTTTCAGCGCGTACGCAATATCTTTGCGTTGCGCTTTAATCGTCTTTTCCCAGCTCGAACCACGACGTTCCGGTTGATATTTCCATTTCAGCAAGTGAGCAATCAAGACAGCCATGCGGCTTGCCAGCTCCCTCTGTTCGCTCTTACCCACGTCTGCAATCTCCTCAGCGATATTCTCGCAGTCGATCTCTGAAAATTTACCGGAGCGTAAAAGTTCCGCCTGCTCGTTAGCCCAGGCGACAACATCAGTCTCGTATCGAGTATGAGTAGTCATTTTATCCCCGAAGGATCACAGAAAAAGTAAGTGTTTTACTAAGTCTGTCATGTAAAAAAGCACCAGTCAAAGACTGGTGCCAGTGTTTACGAAACTGCGTAAATCACCTTGCGACATACGCCATAACCAAACCCCAGGAACGGTTCATTGCCTGCTGGATGTTGGGACTGAGGAGTACCACTCGCCGGTGCAGCTGGCTGTTGAGGTTTTCCCCATGAAGTGCTTGCTGCACTCTGGTCGTTATTTCCATTATTCGGACGACAGCCTAACATCTGCATAGTGCCCTGTTGGCTGACCACAATTTCAGTCGTCCAACGATCAACACCTGCATTGTCCTGCCCGTTACCTATTTCTTGGCTAACCAGGGAGACGTCGTGCTCCAGAAAATGATATCTGCACCTAGATAATCTTCTGCGAATTGAACAAACTCACCCTTGCTAAATGGTTTACCCGTATTAGGGTTCCTGTAGGTCAAGGTCGGCTCCTGTACTGCCATGGCAATGAGTACCAGTTTGTTTTTGTATTTATTGAAGAACGGATATGAGTTCTGCATTTGCGCCTTGCGGTTGGGAACAATATCCGGGCCGCCAAGTCCAATATTATTGGCACTGGCGAATTCAAACAGCCGGCCCATGTAATTGTGGTCGTTGTTCCATTCACACGGCCAGAAATTTACATATTGTACTACGTGTGATTTGGTGAACACCTTTCGCGCAAAGGTGAGATTTTCCATTTCTCCAGCGAAATAGTTATCGCAGGAGAATCCTTTGGGTAGCTTTTTCTTGTCAAGATCAATGGCTGTTTCGGGTAAGTTAACACCATAGACTTGACCATCGAAACGCTCTGCAATCGCTGCCAATAAAGCCTGATAACGTTTGCGCACAGCAGGATCCCATTGCTGTGCCACCCAACCTGACGCAATTGGCTTCCCTTCGCCAGGATTATCAAGTTGTGGCGATATACCACCGCCATACCTGGCGTCATTCATCAGATAATCAGGAACGTACCTGGCATCTTGTTCGAAAAACCGGTCCTGAATTTGGATGAAGAGTTTTTTATTGGCTACTTTGAGGCGAGCCAGATCCTTATCAATCTGCGAGAAGTCGTATTTATTCTTCTCAGGCTCGAGTGAACGCCAATTATAAACGATCTGCGCACCGCCAATGTCGCTACGCCCCATAATGACAGACGCTGCTTCGAGGTCACCAGAGCTGGTATAGATAAAGTTTTCTGGCACTTTAGCTAATACAGGCAGCGTCGCAGCAAGCAGAGTTACTGCAACAGTAAGCCTAATGCTTATGGTCATGAGATTGTTCCTTTTTGAAGGTTCAGTTAAGCGGGTGTCATCTTATATGGGCGTCCGCCTTTCCGGCCAAGGGCTCTGGCAGAGGCAAGCCCCGCGGTTGTGCGTTCGGCAATCAACTCACGCTGTGCTGCAAAGATCCCAAACACCATTTTGCCGGCAGCAGTCGTAGTGTCAATGGCGGCACCATGCGCGATCTCTGACTATGATATTATTCAGTAACTTCATCATTGTGTGAGAAAAAGCATTATGCGACTGGGTCATTGTGCATTATATGCCGCGCTGTTCGCGGCAGTGACGGAACATGCCGCGGCGGCGCAGGTTCCGGCCGGAACCGCGTTGGCCGACAAGCAGGAAATCGTCCGCCATATCAAGGACGAACCCGCCTCGCTGGATCCGATAAAAGCGGTAGGACTGCCGGAAGCGCAGGTCTCGCGGGATCTGTTCGAGGGGCTGGTTAACCAGGATGCGCAGGGCGACATTATTCCGGGGGTGGCGCAACGCTGGCAAACCAGCGATAACCGCACGTTCATCTTTACCTTGCGCGGCGATGCCCGCTGGTCGAACGGCGAGCCGCTTACCGCAAAAGATTTTGTGTACAGCTGGCGCCGGCTGGTCGCGCCGGAAAATAGCTCGCCGTTCGCCTGGTTCGCCCGTCTGGCGGGGATCGCCAACGCCGAGCAGATCATCGAAGGGAAAGCGTCGCCGGACCAGCTCGGCGTAACCGCGGTGGACGACCATACGTTGAAGGTGCAGCTCAGTAAACCGGTGCCTTATTTCGTCAGCCTGCTGGCCAATTTCAGCCTGTTTCCGGTGCATCAGGCCACGGTGGAAAAATACGGCAACGACTGGACCAAACCCGGCAATCTGGTGGGGAACGGCGCCTTTAAACTGCAACAGCGGGTGGTAAACGAAAAACTGGTGCTGACGCCGAATGACTATTACTGGGATCACGCCAATACCAAATTGACCAAAGTGACGTTCGTTCCCATTAATCAGGAGTCGAACGCCACCAAACGCTATCTGTCCGGCGATATCGATATTACCGAATCCTTTCCCAAAAATATGTACCGCAAGCTGTTGCAGGATCTGCCCGGCCAGGTCTATACCCCGGAACAGCTGGGCACCTACTACTACGCATTCAACACCCAACGGGCGCCCACCAACGATGTGCGGGTGCGCAAGGCGCTCTCTTACGCGATTGACCGCAAGGTCATTGCGCAAAAAGTGTTGGGAACCGGGGAAAAACCGGCCTATCACTTCACGCCGGACGTCACCGCCGGCTTTAAACCGGCGCAGAGTCTGTTGCAGCAATACGGTCAGGATGAACTGGATGCGCAGGCGAAAGCGCTGATATTTGCCGCGGGATACGGCCCAGGCAAGCCGATGAAGCTCTCATTGTTGTATAACACCTCGGAAAACCACCAGAAAATCGCCATCGCCATTGCTTCAATGTGGAAAACCAAACTGGGGGTTGACGTACGCCTGGTCAATCAGGAGTGGCAGACCTATATCGACAGCCGCAACAGCGGCAACTTTGATGTGGTGCGGGCGTCCTGGGTGGGCGACTACAACGAAGCCTCGACCTTCCTGTCGTTATTGACCTCGCGCCACAGCGGTAATATCGCCCGCTTTAACCATGCCGATTACGACCGGTTAATGGAGGAAGCGGGCAATCAGACCAACGCCGAGGCGCTGAATGCCGATTATAACCGGGCGGAGCAGATTCTGCTGGAAGAGGCGCCGATCGCGCCGATCTATCAATACACCAACGGGCGTTTGATTAAACCCTGGGTAAAAGGTTATCCGATCGCCAACCCGGAGGACGTGGCTTATAGCCACACGCTGTATATCGTTAAACACTGAATAGGGTGATATCGGACCCGGAGGAAAGCGTGGAATCCTTTAAAGGAAAAGAGCTGCAACACACCGGCGCGGTGTATGCCTATCAGTTGAACGGCGCGGGCGGGATCGCGCCGATAGGCGATGATGATGTGGTCACGGACGCCAAACCCTGCTGGCTGCACCTAGACTCCACCCAGCCGGCCAGCGCGCATTGGCTGACGGAAACCACGCTGGTCCCGGACAGCGTGCGCGATGCGTTGTTGGGAGAAAGCGTGCGTCCCAGAGTCACCCGTCTGGGGGAGGGAACGATGATTACGCTGCGCAGCATTAACCGCAATGAGAACGCACGCCCCGACCAACTGGTCGCCATTCGGGTCTTTATTACCGACAAGCTGATTATTTCCACCCGGCGCCGCAAGCTGTTGGCGATTGACGAAGTGTTGGCCGAGTTGCAAGAGGGCCATGGGCCGACGGACAGCGGTAGCTGGCTGGTTGCCATCGCGGAAGCGCTGACCGACCATACCAGCGACTTTATCGATGATTTACATGAAAAAATCGTCGATCTGGAAGAGAACCTGCTGGAGCAGAAAATCCCCCAACAGGGCGAACTGGCGCTGATCCGCAAACAGCTTATCGTATTGCGGCGCTATATGACTCCGCAGCGGGATGTGTTTTCTCGCCTTTCCGGAGAGAAGCTGCTCTGGATGCAGGACGACGACCGACGCCGAATGCAGGAGATCGCCGACAGGCTGGGGCGCGGACTGGAGGATTTGGATGCCAGTATTTCACGCACCACGGTACTATCCGATGAAATCACCACCTTAATGACCGACGCCATGAACCGGCGCACCTATACCATGTCGTTGCTGGCCATGGTGTTTCTCCCCACTACCTTTCTAACCGGTTTGTTCGGCGTCAACCTGGGCGGGATACCGGGAGGCGATTCCCGGCTGGGATTCGCCACCTTTTGCCTGATGTTGGTGGGATTGGTTGGCGGCGTTGCCTGGTGGTTAAAACGCAGTAAATGGCTGTGAGTATCTGGCGATAATTATTGTGTGGAAAGTCACAGACTGCCGCGGATGCGCAAAAAGAACCGCCTAACTTGAGCGATATCAACATTTTTAACCCGGTTGTGCGGCACTATTCCGCTCGCAGGTGAATGCAACGCCAAGCGATGGGCGTTGCGCTCCATATTGTCTTACTTCCTTTTTTGAATTACTGCATAGCACAATTGATTCACACCATGCCGACGATTTCGTCGGCATTTTTTTATGCGTCGCGGAGCGACTTTTAACGTTTCCCCGGCGTTTTTTTATGGCGGGCTATCCTGCCCGCCACCCTCCGGGCCGCCACGTTGTGGCGTTGAAAAACGTTCCTGACGTTTTTTTATGGCGGGCTATCCCCTCGGCTTCTATGCTTAATCGATAAGTGCTGGATTCGCTAGCCGCGCAATCGGCGTTTCAGGCGCAGGATTTGACGAAAAATCATCCAACACCGAGGAGGAAAGTATGCCTATGCAGAGCCTGACGGTTTATCCGCTCGTCGATACGATCCCCACCGATCCCATCCCCATCCCGGATCCGTTGCCAAAACCGCAGCCGATCCCCGAACCGCCCCCCACGGAACCCGACCCGCACCCGATTATCGACCCGCCGCCGCACCGATAAAGCATTGCCGGGAGACTGGGGGGCCCTAGAAATCAGGGTAAGGAATGTCTGTAAGCGCAGTGAGGGTTTCGTGCGCACTAACCTCAGTCGATTTCTGCAACTGTCGCAGCACGCGCCCGACACGAGGCGGCTCAGTCGCCGCCGCCCCGTGACCCCGGGCTTTTCGCGAAATCGCGTCGCTACGCGATGCCTTCGGCGTTCGTGACCGCTGGTCGGGCCGCCATTGACGCGGAATACTCGCCCCATCCATGGGGCTCGCCCTGCGGGCCAGCACAAGTGCTGTTCAAAAACGCTCCAGGCGTTTTTGTCCGGCGCGGCACTGGCTTTCGCGGCGTCCGTGCCGCTCACCCGGCGGCCACGCCCACCTCAGCGCGATTTTTTACGCGAAGGAAAACCTTTAAAAGACGAGATCCTGCAATCTAAGACGATTTATCAAACAGGGCTCAGTTTCCGTCGTCAATTTCTTTCAAACTATTTAATTTCCACTACGTCGAGCCTGGCCGGCGACGGCGCTTCATCCTCGTCTTCCGGCCGCCAGCCGGACGGCCGCAGCGGAAGCTCCTGGCGATCGAAAGCCAAATCGCCGCCGTCGATCACCTCGCCGCCGTGATGAATGCTTTTGAAATCAAACAGCGCATGATCGGCCAGATGGGAAGGCACCACGTTTTGCATCGCGCTGAACATGGTTTCGATACGCCCGGGATAACGTTTATCCCAGTCGCGCAGCATATCCTTGATCACCTGGCGTTGCAGATTAGGCTGCGAGCCGCACAGATTGCACGGAATAATGGGGTATTGGCGGGCTTCGGCAAATCGCTCGATATCTTTTTCACGGCAATAGGCCAGCGGGCGGATCACCACGTGTTTACCGTCGTCGCTCATCAGCTTCGGTGGCATCCCTTTCAGTTTCCCGCCGTAGAACATATTCAGAAACAGGGTTTGCAGAATATCGTCGCGGTGGTGGCCGAGGGCGATTTTGGTGGCGCCCAGCTCCGTTGCGGTGCGGTACAGAATGCCGCGCCGCAAGCGTGAGCATAGCGAGCAGGTGGTTTTGCCTTGCGGAATTTTTTCTTTAACGATGCCGTAGGTGTTTTCTTCGACGATCAGGTACTCAACGCCGATACTCTCCAGGTATTGCGGTAATACGTGTTCAGGAAAGCCAGGCTGCTTCTGGTCGAGATTGACCGCCACCAGAGAAAAGTCGACCGGCGCGCTCCGTTGCAGGTTGCGCAGAATTTCCAGCATGGTGAAGCTGTCTTTACCGCCGGACAGGCAAACCATAATGCGGTCGCCGTCTTCAATCATATTGAAATCGGCGATGGCTTCGCCGACGTTACGGCGCAGGCGTTTTTGTAGTTTGTTGAGATTGTATTGTTGTTTTTGGTTAACTATTTGTTTATCTTGCATATTTACATGTGCTCATTTTGCAAAGGGGCACCACAGGGGCAAACATAGTTTAATGCTTAGCAGGCTAAATTGGTCTTCGTTTCGTTCATTGCTGCGGACTTTTATCAAGGTTGCGTCCAGTCTTCAACCCGCAGCCCATCTACCCGGTCAAATTCTCTGGTGTTGTTGGTGACGACAATCAGCCCTCGGCTTCTGGCATGCCCGGCTATGTGTAAATCGTTGTCCCCGATTCGGGTTCCGGATTTTTCCAGCGATGCCCTGATGTTGCCATAGTGAAAAGCGGCAGACTCGTCGTAGGGAAGCACCGTCACTCTGGAAACGAAATCATCTACCGTTGCGAGGTTCCTTGCGGAGTGGCTACTTTTTTCCGCCCCAAAAACCAACTCTGCCAGCGTGATGGTTGAAATGGCCAGCAGTTCCGCATTTTGATTAAAGCGCGGGAGTAAAAATTCCGGCCGCCGCTTAATGGTGAAAATGACGATGTTGGTGTCCAGCAGGTACTTAATCATCAAAGGATTCCCGCTCGCTGCTTACCTGTTCAGGGCGTTGGGGCAGAAAGTCATCCGTTACCTCTGGCCCGGAAAGGAAAAAACTGTCCCAGGTGTTCCTGACGGGGGTAATGATCCGCTCCATGCCCTTTGCCCTGATAGTCACCTCTTTGACGTTATCGGGGAAGCGGAGATTGACCGGCAGCCGCACATTCTGGGTTCGGTTGCTCATGAAAACTTTGCTTTGCTGGAACATGATACACCTCGCTATGCATTGCCGTTAGTTGCTATATACATCGAGTATATAGCAGCTTATTGGGTTTGCAACCCCTCGTTATTGTCGCCGGATAGGACAGCGGCACCGCTGAAACCGCGCGTTAATCTATGGTCATCAATTGGGTATTGCCGCCGGCGGCCGCCGTGTTGACGCTCACCGAGCGCTCGATAAGCAGGCGCTCAAGCCGGATATCCGTTTCCCCGCTTTTCAGACCCTGAACTGAAACGATAGGGCCGCCGCGCTCGGCCACTAGTCGGCAGGTTTTTTGCAGCGAGTCTGCGTCGCCATGATGGATTACCGCGTCAAAGGGGCGGGCAAAGACGCCGGACAGAGGCTCGATGTCCACAACCTGTTGCACGGCATCAGGCAGCAAGCCATAGATCTCCAGGTAGTGAGGTTCATCCGGCCACAAGGCTTTGCCGCCGATACTGGTTATCGCGGCGAGCTGCACTAAAATATCCTGCCGGTTAGGCGCTAAACACAAGACCCTTTCTCTGGGGAGTAAGCGGTAGCTATTGGCTTCTCCCGTCGGACCCGGTAAATCGCTGGCGGTGAAACTGGCGCTGTTTTTTATAAACTGCTCGCACAGCGGATAAACGGCGGCCTCATTTTTTTCCAGCCATGATGATAGGGCGTTATGCACGGCCAGTAATGCGGTCTGTCCGACGGTTTTTTCGGGTAGCGATGGGGAAGTGTAATTCAGCCCCTTGCGTTGCGCATCGGTTGGGTATGCCGCCAGCAGGCGATAAAGATACAGCGGTCCGCCGGCTTTGGGGCCGGTACCGGATAATCCTTCGCCGCCAAAAGGCTGCACGCCGACCACGGCTCCGACGATATTGCGATTGATATAGATATTCCCGGCTTTGATATTTTTTGTCACTTCATCAATAGTGCTATCGATACGGGAATGAAGACCAAACGTCAGTCCGTATCCTGAGGCGTTTATTTTTTCCACCAGGGAAGGCAACTGCCGGCTGTGGTATCTCAATACATGCAGAACCGGGCCGAATACCTCTTTTTGCAAATCTTCGATGCGGTTTATTTCAATTAACGTCGGGGCGATAAAATAGCCCTTGGCGGCGGCAACATCATCCGATGCCAGATTGGCCGCCCCCTGATGTACCTGAAATCCCTTATCCGCCATTTCCTTGATATGCGAATTGATGTTATTCATTGCCTCGGCGTCGATAACGGGACCGATATCGGTGGACAACCGTTGCGGATTTCCCATGCGGTATTCGGCCATGGCGCCGCGCAGCGCGCTCAACAGCCGATCGGCGACATCATGTTGAATACAAATTAATCTTAATGCCGAACAGCGTTGGCCGGCGCTATCGAAAGCCGAATTAATGCTGTCGATAATAACCTGTTCCGGCAGGGCGGATGAGTCGACAATCATGGCGTTAATACCGCCGGTTTCGGCGATAAGCGGTATTGGACGGCCGGACGCATCCACTCTTGCGGCGATCTGTCGTTGAATAAAAGAGGCCACCTCGGTCGAGCCGGTGAACATAATCCCTTTTACTTTTTCATCGGCAATAAGCTTTTTGCCGACGGTTTCCCCCCGGCCGGGCAACAGTTGCAGAACATCGACGGGGATACCGGCCTGGTGCAGAATTTTGACGGCGTTATAGCCGTTCAGCGGCGTCTGTTCAGCGGGTTTGGCTATAACGGTATTGCCTGCGGCTAATGCCGCCGCCACCTGTCCGGTAAAAATGGCCAACGGAAAATTCCACGGGCTGATACAAACAACGACCCCGAGCGGCGTATGGGTTTGATTATCAAAACTGTCGCTGACCTGCCCGGCGTAATAATTCAGAAAGTCGATGGCTTCACGGACTTCCGCTATGGCGTTGCCATAGGTTTTTCCCGCTTCCCGGACCAGCACGCCGATCAGTTCGCCCATTCTTTGCTCCATGATTTCGGCGGCCTGTTGCAGGATCTGCGCGCGGCGGGAGGGAGGAACGGCGGCCCAGCTCGCGGCGGATTTTTCAGCCGCCGCCAGCGCGATGGCGATATCGTCGTCGCCGGCATCGTAAACCTGGCCGATAATATCCCGCGACTCCGCCGGGTTGATTATCGGTTTGGGCGTCGAAAGCGGAGAGGCTGCGGCGATAAGCGGAGTAACATGACTCTGCTCCGCCGAGCTTGCGGTTAAGACATGGGATAAATGGTGCAGGCAATCTTCGTCATATAAATTCAAGCCGGCGGAGTTGGGGCGGGAGGCGCCATAAATATCTCGTGGCAGCGGGATCTTGGGATGGGGCAATCCTATTTCATGCTCTGTTTGCGCCAGGTTTGCGACTTCATGCACAGGGCTGGCCACCAAATCATCGAGGGGGATGGTTAAGTCGGCGATTTTATTGACGAAGGAGCTGTTGGAGCCGTTTTCCAGCAGGCGGCGCACCAGATAGGGCAACAGCGTTTTATGTGACCCTACCGGCGCATAAATGCGACAAGGGCGATGCAATTTTTCCTTACCCACCACCTCCTGATAAAGCGGAACCCCCATGCCGTGCAGACACTGAAATTCATACTGCTCAGGCTGAAAATTATCCCCGGCGATATGGTATACGGCGGCGAGGGTTTGGGCGTTGTGAGTGGCGAATTGCGGATAAATCAGTTCCGGTTCGGACAACAGGGAGCCGGCACAGGCCAGATAGGAGATATCCGAATACACTTTACGGGTAAATACCGGATAGGTTTTATGTCCGGCGATCTGGGCGCGTTTGATTTCGCTATCCCAATAAGCGCCTTTGACCAGGCGGACGCGCAACCGCCGTTCGGTGGTTTTCGCCAGGGTTTTCAAAAAATCTATTACGTAGTAACAGCGTTTTTGATATGCCTGCACCACGAAACCAATGCCGTTCCAGGATTGAAGTTCCGGCTCATGACAAAGTTTTGTCAGTAAATCCAGTGAAATATCTAAACGTTCCGCTTCCTCGGCGTCAATGGTAATAGCAACGTTATATTCTTTAGCCAGTATCACTAATGATTTCAATACCGGGTATATTTCATTTAATACCCGGTGATACTGATGGCGCGTATAGCGCGGGTGCAATGCCGACAGCTTAAGCGAAAACTCAGGGCCGGAATATATTCCCTTGCCGTCGGCGCGTTTACCGATCTCATGCAACGCATTCCGGCAGCGTTGAATATAATCCTGCGCGTCGCTTTGGGTTAACGCGGCTTCTCCCAGCATGTCATAGGTGTAGGTAAATCCTTGCTCTGCTATTTTTGCCGAATATTCCAAAGCCTGCGCGATGGTTTCTCCGGTGACGAAATGCTCGCTCATCACGTGCATCACGGTATTCATCGCTTTTCTGATTAGCGCCGGCGACCAGATGCGGATGATTTTTTTCAGGCCGCCCGCGGTTTGTGGTTTATGGCTATAGCTGACAAGCGCGTCGGTGAGCACTAAACCCCACGACGCCGCGTTAACCAATAAAGGCCGGTTATTGCCGATATGCGCCTTCCAGTCGCGGCCGGAAATTTTATCGCTTATCAATAAGTCGCGGGTATCATTATCGGGTATGCGCAATAGCGCCTCGGCCAGGCACATTAATGCAATACCTTCCCTGGAAGAGAGCGAATATTCCTGTAATAGATTTTGCACGATGGCCGCGCGGTTTTTGGCGACTTTTTTCTTTCTTAATGATAAAGCCAAATCGTGCGCCAGTTTATGAATGGCGCGATCTTTTTCCGCTAGCGCGTTAACCTGGTTAAAAAGCGCGGATACGGCGTCCTGTTCTGATAAATCCCACGCCTGAGTAAGCTGCTTTCTTTTACCATCCTGATTTATCAACTCTGCCGCTAGCCCTGAAAAAGGCTGATATGCCCAACCAGCTTGTTCAACGGATGCCTCTTTATCTATACCGGTCATCGTATCAATCTCCTTGTGGTAAATTAATTAATCTATGACTTTATTAATCCTATGAATATATTCCCAATCCGTTTCAAGTACATATTTTTTACCCATTAAGACGATTAAACGCCGGCTTTAGGCTATAAAGAAAATGAATGGATCTTTCATTACTTTTTCCGATGGTCGGGCTTATACCCTAAATTGAATTCCAGGGATAATTTGCTTCATGTGATTTCGGCGTTCGTTATAGAATGACGCCAGAATAAGTTAAGTCACGTCATAAATACGTACTGGAGCCAGAAAATGAAATGGTATCAATGGCTGTTCACTGCCGCTGCGCTGCTGCTGGTCGGTTGCAGCAATGGTGAAAAAAACGCGGCCGCGGAGCGGCAGGGCGCCGCGGCGGATAACGACGGAAATTCCATTGTGCGGCTGAAGAGCAGTACGCCGGCCGAGGTTAACTGCGTGCTGGCGGGGGGCAAGATGGCGACGTCAAGGCAGCTAAACGGCGCCAGCGTGGGAACCTGCCAGTTGGCCAACGGTAAGCGCTGCGACGAACAGGCGCTGCTGAATGGGACTTGTCCCGCCGGCTGACGCCCGTTGCAGCGCCTGTCCGCCGCAGGTCAATCAGGGATTCAACAGATTGGGGCACTCATCGTTCCGGCTTATCTGTTGCAGATTTTGCAACGTGGTCTGGGAAATACTGGTTAACGCCTCTTCCGTCAGAAATGCCTGATGCCCGGTGAACAGCACGTTGTGACACGCGGACAGGCGGCGGAATACGTCGTCCTGAATTACGTCGTTGGATTTGTCGGCAAAGAACAGATCGCGTTCGTTTTCGTAGACGTCCATGCCCAGCGCGCCGATTTTCTGTTGTTTCAGCGCATCAATGGCGGCCTGCGAGTCAATTAATCCCCCGCGGCTGGTATTGATGATCATCACGCCGTTTTTCATCTGCGCGAAGGCCGCCTGATTAAGCAGATGATGGTTTTCCGGCGTCAGCGGGCAGTGCAGCGAAATCACATCCGCACGGGCGTACAGCGTTTTCAGATCGACATATTCGGCGCCCAGTTCAAGCGCCTGCGGGTTAGGGTAGGGATCGAACGCCAGCAGACGCATGCCGAACCCTTTCAGAATGCGCATGGCGGCGATGCCGATTTTGCCGGTGCCGATAATCCCGGCGGTGCGGTTGTGCATATTAAAGCCAATCAGCCCTTCCAGCGAGAAGTTGGCGTCGCGGGTACGCTGATAGGCGCGATGAATGCGACGGTTAAGGCACATCATCATCCCGACGGCGTGCTCGGCAACGGCTTCGGGCGAGTAGGCCGGCACCCGGACGACCTGGATCCCCAGCTCTTTGGCGGCGTCGAGATCGACGTTATTGAAGCCGGCGCAGCGCAGCGCGACGGTTTTTACCCCAAGCTCCGCCAGTTCGGTCAACACTTCGCGGCCTCCGTCGTCGTTGACAAAAATGCACACCGCCTGATAGCCCGCCGCGGTTTTGGCGGTGCGCGTGGTCAGCATAAATTCAAAAAACTCTATCTGATAGCCAAACTGCTGATTGACCTGTTCTAAATACTTACGGTCATATTGCTTGGTACTGTAAACTGCCAGTTTCATAACCTATTTCTCCGCAACATCCTCTGGTTAAACTAGCAGAAAATAGTGAATAGACAAATTGTTGCCCGGCTAACAGTAACCGCCGGGGAATGAAAAAATGTAAATAATTAATCCATAATGGTAGAACGGAGCGCGACCTGCATACGGGCCTGAATGAAATAGGATGCTTAATAGCCGCTGATGATTAAAAAATACTCGCTGACGGGATTAGCGCTGGTGCTACTGCTGTTGGTCGCATCATGGTGGGCGCTGCCGCAATGGTTGCCGCGTTTGCTGAACGCCTGGTTGCCGTCAGGAATTTCGCTGACGCTCAACGCCTCTCCCCAGTGGCATGACGGGGGGCTGCGCAGCGATGGTTTTAGTCTGCAGGCCGGCGACTGCCCGCTGCTTGAGGTGAGCGACATCTCGCTGCGGCGGCAGTCGGGCCGATGGCACGTCGAGGCGGATGCCGTTACGCTGGACAGCGACTGCCTGCCGCCACTGTCTGCGGATGATAACGCGGCGCCGGCGCTGCTTTCACAGTGGCAGCGGCGCTTGCCCGCCGCGCAGGTCGCCATTAAAACGTTCACCCTGCGCCCCTGGCCGGAGTATGCCGGTCGGGTGAGTCTGACGACCGACGGCAATCAGCGGCAAAGGCTGCATTATCAGGGGGAGCGGCTGGCTTTGCAGGCTGAATTGAAGCAGCGGCATCTGACGTTGCGCAACGGCATGCTGGCGACCCCTACGGGTTCTTCCCGCCTGCGGGTCAGCGGGGAGCTGGATCTGGCGGATAGGCTGGCGCTGGCGCCGGTACGCGGCGAATTGAAAGCAAATCTGGAAAGCGGACAGGCGCCGGACCCGCTTGCCGCCTCACTACGCTGGCAGGCGCGGCAGGGGGAGCTGGCGCTGCATGCGGTCGGCGGCGGCGAACCCCTGGCGGCGCTACCGTGGCGGCTGAGCGAAGACGCCATTCAGGTTAATGACGGCGTCTGGCGCTGGCCCTACGCCGCGCAGCCGCTCTCCGGCAGGGTCTCTCTCACCCTGCAAAACTGGCGTCAGGGGCTGGATAAAACCCGGATTGACGCCCGGATAAATATGCTGACCCAAGGGCACAACGGCAAAGCCAACGCGGTGCTGGTGCTGGGACCGGGCAATCTGGGGTTGATTAACAGCGAACTGCGCTTCCGGCTGACCGGTCAGGCCAATCTGGCGGACCTGTCGTTGACGGCGTCATTGCCGGGCGTCATTCAGGGATCGGCGCTGGATCCCGAGTTGTCTATTTTACCGGGGGCGCTGTTGCGGGCCTGGGGCACGCCGGCGCCGCAGCTGCGGCTTGAGGAAGCCCGCTGGCCGCTGGCCGGGCTGCGAGTGAGCGCCGCGGGGGTCAACGGCCGTTTGCAGGCGATAGTCAGGGCGCGGGACGACTATTGGGGAAGCTTTAAGCTACACCTTGACGGCAAGGCGCAGGATTTCTGGCCGGATAAGGGGAACTGGCAGTGGCGCTACTGGGGCAACGGGCAGCTGCCGCCGCTAAAAAGTAAAGGAGACCTGGCCGGGCGCGGCAGCTGGCAGGATACCCTTATCGAGATCAAGCAGCTTTCCAGCGGGCTGGATCAGCTGAACTATGGGCTGGTGAAGGTGCATCAGCCGCGGTTGACCATCACCGAGCCGCTGCGCTGGCAGCGCGCCCGCGCAGAGGCCGATTTTCAGGGGGCGTTGCAGCTCGTTGCCGAACGGGCGGAGTTCAATAACGGCGGCTATCTTCCCCCGTCGCGCTTAACGCTAAAGCTGCGCGGGCGCGACCCCGGCGACTTCCTCTGGCAGGGGGAGCTGCGGGCGCAGGATATTGGTCCGGTGGCGCTGCGCGGACGCTGGGATGGCGAACGGCTGCGCGGCGGCGCCTGGTGGCCGCAACAGCCGCTGCGAGTGTTTCAGCCGCTGCTGTCCGCCAATCTGAAAATGAAGATCCGCAGCGGACAATTTTATGCCCAGTCCGCTTTTTCGGCGGCGCGCGGGGAAGGGTTTCGCGCCGGGGGCCACTGGGTAGTGAAAGAGGGCGGGCTGTGGCTGCAGGATGGCGAAGTCGACGGCGTGAACTTTATTCTTCCCTACCGCCTGCAGGATCAGCAGTGGCAGCTGGGGGTGAAACAGCCGGTCACGCTGCGTATCGACATGCTGGATAATCTGTTCAAGATGACCAATATCCGCGTCGAACTGCAAGGTTTCTACCCCTACAGCGAACAGCGGCCGCTGACCATGACGCAGGCCGCCATGGACGTATTAAGCGGGCACGTCGGGCTTTCCGCCCTGCGCTGGCCGCAGCGGGAAGCGGCATTGTTCAAAGTGGAGAGCGTTGAGCTCAGCGAACTGTTTCCGCTGCTGAAAATAAAGCAGTTGGCGATGTCCGGGCGGGTGAGCGGGGTATTGCCGCTTGATTTCAACCACCCGCGAATGCTGATCCGACAGGGGCGCATCAGCAACGATCGTTTCCTTACGCTACGGCTGGATAAACAGTTCGCCGATGAGCTGGAAAATAAAAATATGGCCAGCGGCGCGGCAATCCGCTGGCTGCGCTACCTGGAGATCGGCCGCTCCCATGCAACGGTTGAGCTGGATAATCAAGGGATGCTGTCGCTTGGGGCGCAGATTCAGGGGAAAAATCCCCAGCTCAGCGCCGAGCGGCAGGTGATACTTAACTACCGCCATCAGGAGAATATTTTCCAGCTGTGGCGCAGTTTACGTTTCGGCGATAATTTGCAGGATACGCTGGAGCAACAGGCGAATGACTAAATTCAGGACGGAATGATGAAAAATCTCTATGCGGTATCGGGAACCTTTGGCGTCCTGCTTTTATTGACCGGCTGTGTGCCGCGGATAGAAGTCGCGGCGCCCAAGGAGCCGATAACCATCAATATGAACGTTAAAATCGATCATGATATTTATATCCGGGCGGATAAAGAGGCGACGCAGTTGCTGGAAAAATCACCCGGCGCGGCGGGGGAAGAGATAAAGAAAAGCGCGCCGAGCAGCGCGCAATAAACAGCCAAGCACAAAAGTAATGCAGGATAACAATGATGTTGATTGCCATCTTATCCGCCTCCTCAATGGCTTGAAAGGGCAATATTTCGAGCACATCTTTCAGTTTTATTGAATAAAGGTTCATCGTCCGTGGTTAGAGCCATCGCCGTCGATGTGCTACCATGCCCGCCGAAAAATAAAGGCGTTCCCACAGCCCGCCATAGCAAAAAGCATTAAGGAATGACAACGTGAAATCACCTCTCAACGCATTATCTTCGCAGTTAAGCGAGTTAATGCTCCGCGATCGACAACGTCTGCAGCGCCGGTTACAGGGGGCGGCGAAAGTGGGCGCGCCGCAGGCGCAGGCCGCCATCGCCCAGGAGATCGAAGGTGAGATCGCCATCGCCCGCCAGAAGGTGGAAAACCGTCGCGCCGGCTGTCCCGCGGTCAGTTACCCTGAGCAACTGCCTGTCAGCCAGAAAAAAGATCGTATTCTGCAGGCGTTGCGCGACCATCAGGTGATCATCGTCGCGGGGGAAACCGGTTCGGGTAAAACCACCCAACTGCCGAAAATATGCCTGGAGCTGGGCCGGGGCGTGCGCGGGCTGATCGGCCACACCCAGCCGCGCCGTCTGGCCGCCAGAACGGTGGCCGAGCGTATTGCAACCGAGCTGGAAACGCCGCTGGGCGGTAGCGTGGGCTACAAGGTTCGTTTTAACGATCGGGTGGGCGACAATACGCTGGTGAAGCTGATGACCGACGGTATTCTGCTGGCGGAAATCCAGCAGGATCGTCTGTTGATGCAGTACGATACCCTGATTATCGATGAAGCGCACGAACGCAGCCTGAATATCGACTTTATTATGGGGTATTTGCGCCAGCTGCTGCCGAAACGCCCGGACCTGAAGGTGATTATTACCTCCGCCACCATCGATCCCGAGCGTTTTTCCCGCCATTTCGCCAACGCGCCGATTATCGAAGTCTCCGGCCGCGCCTATCCGGTCGACGTGCGTTACCGCCCGGTGGTGGAGGACGCGGAGGACAGCGACCGCGATCAACTGCAGGCGATTTTTGACGCCGTGGATGAGCTGAGCCGGGAAGGGCCGGGGGATATCCTGATCTTTATGAGCGGCGAGCGGGAAATTCGCGATACGGCGGATGCGCTGAACAAGCTGACTTTACCCCATACCGAGGTGCTGCCGCTGTATGCCCGGCTGTCGAATCAGGAACAGAACCGGGTATTTCAGTCGCACCACGGCCGCCGCATCGTGCTGGCGACCAACGTGGCTGAAACCTCGCTGACCGTGCCGGGCATCCGCTATGTTATCGATCCCGGCACGGCGCGCATCAGCCGCTACAGTTTCCGCACCAAGGTGCAGCGTCTGCCGATTGAGGCCATTTCTCAGGCCTCCGCCAATCAGCGCAAAGGGCGCTGCGGACGCGTCGCCGCCGGGGTGTGCATCCGGCTCTATTCCGAGCAGGATTTTCTGTCGCGCCCGGAATTTACCGATCCGGAAATCCTGCGCACCAATCTGGCGTCGGTCATTCTGCAAATGACCGCGCTGGGGCTGGGGGATATCGCGGCGTTTCCCTTTGTCGAGGCGCCGGATAAACGCAATATTCAGGATGGCGTGCGCCTGCTGGAGGAGCTTGGGGCGATCCAACTGGCGGAAAACGGCCATTATCAGCTGACGCCGCAGGGGCGCCAACTGGCGCAGCTCCCCATCGACCCCCGCCTGGCGCGCATGGTGCTGGAAGCGCGCAACACCGGCTGTGTGCGCGAAGTAATGGTGATTACCGCGGCGTTGTCCATTCAGGATCCGCGCGAACGCCCGCTGGATAAAAAGCAGGCGTCGGATGAAAAGCACCGCCGCTTTGCGGACAAGGAGTCCGACTTTCTGGCGTTCGTCAATCTGTGGGATTACCTGCGCGAGCAGCAGAAAACGCTGTCGTCCGGTCAGTTCCGCCGTCTGTGCCGCAGCGAATATCTCAACTATCTGCGGGTGCGCGAGTGGCAGGATATCTACACCCAACTGCGGCAGGTGGTGAAGGAGCAGGGGCTGCCGATCAACAGCGCGCCCGCCGACTATCGCAGTATCCACTGCGCCCTGCTGACCGGGCTGCTATCGCATATCGGCCAGAAAGACGTGGATAAGCAGGAGTACAGCGGGGCGCGCAACGCCCGTTTCGCCCTGTTTCCCGGCTCCGGCCTGTTTAAAAAGCCGCCCAAATGGACGATGGTCGCCGAACTGGTGGAAACCAGCCGACTGTGGGGACGCATCGCCGCGCGTATCGATCCCGAATGGATCGAGCCGCTGGCCCAGCACCTGATCAAGCGCAGTTACAGCGATCCGCACTGGGAAAAAGCGCAGGGCGCGGTAATGGCGCAGGAAAAAGTCACCCTGTTCGGCCTGCCGATTGTGGCGGTGCGCAAGGTTAACTACAGCCAGATCGATCCGCCGTTGGCGCGCGAGCTGTTTATTCGCCATGCGCTGGTGGAGGGCGACTGGCAAACGCGTCACGCCTTTTTTCGCGCCAATCTGCAATTGCTGGCGGAAGTTGAGGAACTGGAAAATAAATCCCGCCGCCGCGACATTCTGGTGGACGATGAAACGCTGTTCGCCTTTTACGACCAGCGTTTGCCGCCCGATATCATTTCCGCCCGCCATTTCGACCAGTGGTGGAAATCCGCCGGCCATCAGGATGCCGATCTGCTGAACTTTGAAAAAAGCATGCTGATTAAGGATGGGGCGGACAATATCAGCGCGCTGGATTACCCCAATTTCTGGCATCAGGGCGAGCTGAAGATGCGCCTCTCCTATCAGTTTGAGCCGGGCGCCGATGCGGACGGCGTGACGGTGCATATCCCGCTGCCGATCCTTAATCAGGTACGGGAAGAGGGATTTGAGTGGCAAATCCCCGGCGTGCGCCGCGAACTGGTTATTGCGTTGATTAAATCCCTTCCCAAACCGATGCGGCGTAATTTTGTGCCGGCACCCAATTACGCCGAAGCGTTTCTGGCGCGCGCCACGCCGCTGGAACGAGGCCTGCTGGACGCGTTGGAGCGCGAACTGCGGCTAATGACCGGGGTGACGGTGCCGCGCGACGAGTGGCAGTGGCAACAGGTGCCCGATCATCTAAAAGTGACGTTTCGCGTGGTGGATGAAAAAAACCGCACCCTGCGCGAGGGAAAGGATCTGTCCGCGCTGAAAGAGCAGCTTAAGGACCAGGTGCAGCAAACCCTCTCCGCGGTGGCGGACGACGGCCTGGAGCAGAGCGGTCTGCACCTCTGGAGCTTCGGTTCGCTGCCGGACTGCTACGAGCAGAAGCGCGGCGGCTATTCGGTGAAAGCCTACCCGGCGCTGGTGGACGAAAAAGAGAGCGTGGCGATCCGTTTATTCGATACGCCGCGCCAGCAGCAGCAGGCGATGCGGCACGGGTTGCGGCGTTTGCTGCTGCTGAATATTCCGTCGCCCATCAAGTATCTGCATGAGAAATTGCCCAACAAGGCGAAGCTGGGGCTCTATTTTAATCCGTACGGCAAAGTGCTCGATCTGATTGACGACTGCATCGCCTGCGCGGTGGATAAGCTGATTGCCGAATTCGGCGGGCCGGTGTGGCAGGAAGAGGCGTTCCGCCGCCTGCATGAAAAAGTGCGCGCAGAACTTAACGAGTCGGTGGTGGATATCGCCCAACAGGTCGAACAGATCCTGACCGCGGTGTTTGCCATCAATAAGCGCCTGAAGGGCCGGGTGGATATGTCGATGGCGCTGGCGCTGAGCGATATCAAAAGCCAGCTCAATGGCCTGGTGTTCCGCGGCTTCGTCACCGCCAACGGCTGGCGGCGGCTGCCGGACGTGCTGCGCTATTTGCAGGCCATTGAGCGGCGGCTGGAAAAACTGGCGCAGGATGCGCACCGCGACCGGGCGCAGATGCTCAAGGTGGAGCAGGTGCAGCAGGCGTGGCGACAGTGGTGCAACAAGCTGCCGGCGGAGCGCCGCGACGACGATGACGTGCAAGCGGTGCGCTGGATGATCGAAGAACTGCGGGTGAGCTATTTCGCCCAGCAGTTGGGCACCCCGTTCGCTGTATCGGACAAGCGCGTATTGCAGGCGATGGATCAGATTGACGCATAATCCTATATTTAGGGTTACGCGTTGCGGGTTAGGTTCTATGGCGATATGCCCGTCGAGCCATTATGGGCGGGCCATGCGGTAATGGTGCAACGTGGGTAAATCAGTTATGGGCGAAATAAAAGCGCCAGGTCAAAATTGGATCCATCGTCCCGTTCAAATAGCTGGCATGGAAAGGATTGAAGCATTTTTTCACGGCAATGCCTATGAGATGCATCGTCATGACACTTATGCCATTGGTATCACCCTGTCCGGCGTACTGCAAGGTACGCTGCGCATAGATCTGCGTGAGGGGCCGGTTTATGTCTCCGCCGGGGAAATGTATGTGGTTCCACGGGGCGTTGAGCATAAACCCTATGCCGAGCAGGAAGTTAGCATGATTCTGGTTGAGCCGAAAGGTATTCTGAATACCGGCAACGCGGATTCGGAACGCACGGCGGAAAATGATCTGTGGGTATAATGACCGGTCGGAAAAGAACGTTTACCGACCGGGAATACATCGGGAAAGACTGGCATTTTCAGTCAAGGGTAATCATCAGAGCGGCCGAACCTCCTCCTTTAACCGGATATAGGCCGACTTGATTTCATCTTCGCCATATTTTTGCTCCAGGCGTTTGATGATGAAATGTCCCCGCGCCATATTTTGATAATGGTTGATAAACAGGGTATTGATGGCCGCGCCGCTTGCCGCCCCGATAACCGGGACGATTTGCGCGGCCATTTTTTCAGTGATGGTAATGCCCAGCCGCGCGGCGACGGCGTCGATCACTCTGGCCAGCGTTCTTCCCGCCTGGGAGGTGGTGATCCTCGCCGACGCTTTTTCCGCGCCTTTTTTACCGGCGATATCAATAAGCTCGCGCGCTGCGTGTTTGGTAATATCCGCCAGCACCGCGCGGGAGGCATAATAGGCGGACTCGGCGGCGTCATCGCTTTTGGCGCGGCCGCCGAGCGCGAAAACTTCCACGCAGGCGGTTTTTACCGCCAGGTCCGCCAGCGAAAATCCTTCGCTGCGGGCGATATCGGCCACCGAACGCATCATGATCGTGGTGCTGATGGGCAGCTCGACAAGTAAGCCGGCCGCGCCAAAAAAGCCGCTGACGGCGCCGGACGCGGCGGCGGCCAGCCGATGCGTTTTGGGCGACGACGCTCGTTGCGGATCGTCGTCCAAAGTATAGAGCGCGGCGTCGACGGATTTATGCAGGGCGGCATGAACCACGTCCTGTACCTTGTTTTTTACCCAGTTGGGCAGTTTGGAGATGCTCCACTCAATGGGGCCGCCAACCAGATTCGCCAGCTGTATGGCAAAGGAGGGGGCTTCCAGCAAAGTTATGGCCTGTCTGATATCGTTTATATCTTGCCGGTCATCAAAAATGGTCATAAAAATCTCGCGATATGATTAAAACCAGATAGCGGCAACCCCGGAGAGAGTCTGCTATCAGACCTGGCGGCTATTCAGCCACCTAATAAAATCTTTTGGCGGGAGCGGGCGCGAGAAATAATAGCCCTGAACCTCATCGCAACCAAACTCGGCGAGGTAGTCCAGCGTTTCTTTATTTTCAACGCCCTCGGCCAGAACATCATAATTAAGCTTATGCAGCATGCTGATGATTGACTCAACGATAGTCCGGCTATCCTGATCGGTTTTAATATCCTGGATCAGCGACTTATCCAATTTTATCATGGTCGCCGGAATATTTTTCAGGTAGCTCAAATTGCTGTAGCCGGCGCCAAAGTCATCCAGAGATATCCTGAAGCCCCGCTGTTTCAGCTCCCGAATGGTGGCGAGCGTCTCGGAGCTTTCCACTATTTTTTGCGTTTCCACACATTCAATTTCAATATCCGCCGTGGTCAGCTGGTGGTTATTGAGGATATTAATTAGCCGCGAAATAAATTTGTCTTCCGCGAAATTACTGGCGGCGACATTAATTGATATGGGAAATAATACGCCTGCCTGACGCCAGGTTTTTATCTGCCGGGCGACCTGTTTTATCACCCACTCTGTCAGCGGGCGCATTAGCGTCGTCCCCTCGGCCAGGGGAATAAAACTGTCGGGGTATATTTCACCCAAATCGGGGTGATGCCAGCGGATCAGCGCTTCAACCCCGATGACTTTGCCGGTCTTGATGTTCAGTTTCGGCTGATAAACCAGATACAGGCCGGGCTTGTTATGCTGCAAAATGTCGGACAGTTCGTTGAGCACGGCAAACGCGGTTTGCTGAGCCTTATCGCTGCCTTCGTGGTAGGCGCACTGGCGGATGTTGTTATCGATAGCGTCATGCAGCGCGCTCATGGCCTCGCGCAGGATACGCTGCGGGTCGATGACCGGGATGCGGAATTCGGTGTAGCCGACGAACAACTCCAGCTTCAAGGGTACGTGACTGGTAATACTGTCCTGGATGCGGTCGGCGCAGGTGGCGAGTTTGGCCAGCACCTGCTCTTTTCTGTCGGCTTTTACCAACAGGGCGAAACGGCCGATGGCGGCGCAGTAAACATTTTCGCGCGAGTGGAATGTCAGGCGCAGAAACATGCCGATATCTTTCAGCATTCTTTCGACCGTCGGCATACCGAGCGCGCGGCCCATTTCGTATGCGTAGGAAATATTAATGCTGTCGATCAGTATCAGCAGGTAGTTTTCATGGATATCGGTTATGTGATTAATATCCTCTATCAACCGCTGGCGGTTCGGCAGCATGGTGACCGCATCAACCAGGCCGATTGCATTACGGTATTTAATCAGCGACACGGCGATGGTGGCTAAATCTTTCAGCGTCTGCAACTGGAGCATGCTGAAAGTGCGGGGCATATAATCAATAACGCACAGGGTGCCGATGGCGTAACCTTCTTCGGTAAAAAGCGGTATGCCGGCATAAAAGCGAATATAGGGCGGCCCTGAGACGTAGGGACTATTTTTAAACCTGTCATCCTGCAAAGCATCCTGACAGATAAGAAAACAGCCGGTCTGCACGGCGAATTGATCAAAGGATCCGATTTTTTCCATTTCGTTCAAGGCGAAATTGGTTTTTGCCTTGACGTGTTGCTTCTGTGAGCCGCTGAGCGTCACTAATGACGTCGGCATTTGCAGTAACTTGCAGGCCATCGCCGTGATCTTGTTTAGAGTGTTATCCTGATAACTATCAAGATCCTGTACTGCATCCAGAGTTTGCATGCGTTTTTTTTCATCATGATTTAAATGTCTTAACATGCTGGCTCCTCCTTCCCCGCGCAATAATAACGATATAAAGAATAAAATAAAATTCGCATCAACACATTAACATGGGGCGATAAAAAGAGGATAGTCTATTCTGAGGATTATAACCGTTTAATGTATATAGTAATTAATCAGCAATGAACGTCACTGGATATGGTTGGTATGGCAAAAATGCAAGTCAAGTTTTTCGTTCGCGGCCTTGAGTAATTATCTTTAGAATTTGTAAATTATGTGAAAACAATGATAAATCAACGCGCAATAATAGGTTTTAATTCACTGAGCGTAATAAAGCATTGCGCCATATTTTAATCAATCGGATGATTAATTCGCGGCGCGGTATTTATAATGGCGCCCGGTTATTTGACGACTCCGGGGCGCGATGGCAGCACGCCCGATTTTTGGGCCAGCGTTTCCAACGCCTGGCGGATTGCCGTAACGGCGACGGCGCGATTATCCGCCTTATCGCGGTCGCCGGCGGCGGGCGCCGAGCTTTGAATGCCCATCAATACCCATCCGGAGGCCGTGTGCAATACTAGCGGCGAACCGCTATCGCCCGGCAAGGTATCGCAGCGGTGCGATACCACCGCAGATTGAATCCAGCCGGTAATAAGGCAGTCCTGGTGACGATACAGCGTATTCTGATGATCTTCCGGATAGCCTGCCTGGGTAACGCGGTGTTTATTTTGCGCCAATGCTTGTACTAACGCCTGACGACTCCCTTGCCACATGGGGAGCGGCGTAATGTCCGGGGGCGTTTGCGCCAGCCGGATGAGCGCGTAATCCCACGGCGCCGCGGCGGGGGTAACCACCCAGCCTTGGCCATCCGCTTCCAGCAGGTCACTCAGTTTTTTATTCACCAGGGCTTCAAGATCCGTGGTTTCATAGCGCCAGCCGCTATCGGTCGCCAGGAAACGCAGCGTGACCGGGCGGTCCGGCTCGCCGTCGGGCGGGGTTAGCACGCAATGCCCGGCGGTAAGCGCCAGATGCGGCGAAATAAGCGTAGCGGTGCACAGATTTCCACTGGCGGTTTCAAGCTGGCCGATGGCCTGCCACGGCCACTGGGTGACGTCGGGCACGCTATCCCGATCGTCATGGTTGAAAAATAAGATCTGCTGCCGTTGCGCTGCGCTGACATCGCCGCTTTCGGCCCAGTTGAAAAGGGGGACGAGAGATAATGAACATAGCAACCAGGCTGATATGCGCATGTAAAATTGTGCCTTAGAGTAAAAGTCAGTAATCAAACAAACCGTGAAATAACTATAGATGTATTTGGCGGGGAAACGATTTTTTTGATTGATTAACCTGATGATCTATAGAAAGAAGAGCAGGGCGACGACCCCGCAGAGCAGCACCAGCGAGAACGTGATTTCAAAATCGTAACGTCGCGGCATAGTCCGATCCCATAAAATAAACACCCGGATGCGCGGGTGTTTGAGTTTGCAGGCCACCTGTTAGCGCCCCCTGACAAGTGGAGGCCGGGAGGGAGTTTGGCTCCTCCCCCTGACCTGTCTCTTATACACAAATCCAAGGAACCTCTAGAGGCCATGTGTATTCTGGTCTTGGGTTCATTCTTGGTTCTTTGTTTTTTGCTTTTCGTCGGCGTAAGAAATCACGCTGAGGTGGACGCCCCCGCGAATGCGCCGCAGGGAAGCGGCGCAAGCCAGTGCCGCGTCGGACAAAAACGCCGGGAGCGTTTTTGAACAGCGCTTGCGCTGGCCCGGTAGGGCGAGTCTCAGGGATGAGACGAGTATTCCGTCACTGGCGGTTCGGGAAAGGGGGCGACCGCCGAAGGCATCGCGTCAGCGACGTGATTTCAGCCACAGCCCGGGTCCGGAGGGTGGTGGCGCTTGAACCACCCTGCGTCGGGCGCGTGCTGCGACATAGCAGAGAAATGACGGCCTTCTAGCGCACGAAATAGCGCTGAACTCACATATACCGTTAACAGTATATATGTGACTAAGAGACAGCCCTGACAGGGGAGGACGACGGAGATGGTTTTCACCGCCATAGCCCGGCGCTGGGCGATGCTACCTTTATCTGGCGGCCGGCGTGGTGGCGGTCGGTTGCGCCGCTTTGTCTTTCTTAACGTGCTTTTTTGCCGCCTGCGCTTTTTGCTCCGCGGTATTGGCTTTTTTCACCTGCTTTTTATGGTGAAGGGTTTTGGCCGGGGCGGAAGTTGTCGCCGCCGGGGCCGGCGCGCTGCTGACGGTGTCGGCGGCAAAGGTGACGAAAGAGAGACCCAGAGTCGCACCCGCGATCATCACTAATACTTTATTCATCATCATTCCCTCATAGCTTGTTCAGGTTTCGTGACCCTGCGTCGGGCCGGTGAAAAGAGCATAGAGAAAAAGGGGGCGCCCTTCCGTAAGTGATTGGTTTCGGCGTGTAACCGAATGTACAACGGGAGTTTTATCTCACCCAAACGGCGCAATTTATCGCGCCGGATTGAGAGTGATGTCGTCCCCTGCGCCCGTCAGCTTAGCGCGGTAAGCCGCAGCAGCAGGGCCGACTCGGGATCGAGGATCGGCAGGGCAATGCCGGCCTTCTCCAGCCAGTCGCCGCTCAGCGTCATCGGCTGTTTAAGCCACGCCGGGTACTGCTTCATGGTGTGATTCCTCTCTTTGCGCAGGCTGTCGGGCATGTCCAGCACCTCAAGCTTGTACTGCGTCTGCGGTTGCAGGCCGGGGATTTGCACGCTGCCGCACAGGGCGTATTCCGGCAAGGCCAGTTGGCTGAGCACCACCACCGCCTGCCGTTGGTCCTGGGAGATAACCGCATTGATCAGCGTGGCCTTGTCGGGATGGTCGAGGCGTAACAGCGTGCCGCTATGCAACAGGGGGCGCAGTTGCTTATACAGGGCGATATAGCGGGCGAACGCCTGCTGCGCCGACTGGGGTTCGGTAACCGGGTCCAGTTCAACCCCCATATGGCCGAACAGCGCGGTAAGCCCGCGGAAATTGATGCTGTGCGTGCGGGAGGTGGTATGGCAGGGATTACCGCCAATGTGCGCGCCCATGACCTCCGGTGGGAAAAAGTAACTCATTCCCCGCTGGATCTGCAGGCGGTCGAGCGCATCATTACTGTCCGACGGCCAGAAACGATGACAGCGTTGCAGAATTTCATAATCAATCCGTCCGCCTCCCGACGCGCAGGATTCAAATTCCACCGCCGGAAAGCGCGCGTTGATCTGGTCGAATAGGCGATATAACCGCTCGGTTTGCCGCGTCTGCGCAGGATGCCCGCGGTGACCGGGCTGTACCATCTCGCGGTTGAAGTCCCATTTTACGTAGTCGATGTTATGTTCCCCCAGCAGCCAGTTCAGACGCTCCAGCAGATAGTCATAGACCGCCGGGTTCGACAGGTCGAGCAGCAGCTGATTCCGTCCCGCCAGCAGCGGGTAGCCGTCCAGTTTCAGCACCCAGTCCGGGTGATTGCGGTATAGATCGGAGTCCGGATTGACCATTTCCGGTTCGACCCAGATGCCGAACTCCATCCCCTGATCTCTAACCGCGTCAATCACCGGCTGCAGCCCCTGAGGGTATTTATCGGCGTCGATATACCAGTCCCCCAGCGAACTGAGATCGTTGTTGCGCCCTTTAAACCAGCCGTCATCGATAATAAAACGTTCGATGCCGATTTTAGCCGCGTTTTCCACCATGCGGATGAGGTAGTCGGGATCGTGGTTAAAGTAGATCCCCTCCCAGGTATTGAGATGAACGGGGCGCGGCTTGCTCGCCAGCGTCGGAATAATGTGCCGGCGCACGTAGCGGTGGAAGTTGTCGCTCATGCCGTTCAGACCGTGGGCGGAATAGCTGGCGTACACCCAGGGCGTGGTCACGCTTTGATCGGCGTCCAGCGTGATTTCACCGGAAAAATAGAGCGCTTCGGCCTGCAGCTGGCGGCGGCCGTCGCTTTTACAATCGGCGCGCAGGCGATGATTGCCGCTCCATGCCAGATGCACTCCCCAGACTTCTCCCTGCTGTTCGCTGAACCCCACTTTGCCGGCAATCAGCGCGGGGAAATACTCATGGGAGGTTCTGCCGCGCCGGTTTTCCTGAATATAGCCGCCGTGCTCCAGCTTGAGCGAGTGGCGCTGGAACTCTTTGATCCAGCGGCCGTTGAACGCCATGATTTCATTGGCGCGCTCGGGCAACGGGAGCGTCGCCGCCAGCCGATCGACCCGATAGAGGCCGCCGCGGAGATTGGTCAGCGTATTGCGGGTTTGCAATACGCCGCTGTCCGGGCAAAGCCGTAGCTCGCTGACCAGCCGCAGACCGGCGGCGGCATCCTCGCCGACAATCGTCAGCGCGTTGTCGTCAAGCTGGTGGCTGCGGGTGGTAAATACCGGCGACCAGTCCCGACCGTTACGGTTCCCTTCCATGCCCGGCACGCTGAATAATCCGCGGCCGTTTTCAGGGCAAAGGGTCAATGGCGCGTCGTTATCCAGACGGCTGTTGGCGATCGGGCGGTTTAACGCCGCAGTCGCCTCCGGCTGATAGGCATGCAGGTGCCGGCCCCAATAAATGATTTCCGCATAGGGATAGCAACGTAAAACAATATCCGAGTGACGGCTGACTAACCTGACAAAGGTATTATTCATAACGACTCCAAAAAACTAGGCGATTTGCTTATCGCTTTTGAAATAAGAACGAATACTTTCGACAACGCCGCGGCCGGAAAGGGTGAAGGCTGAAATAATGGTGAACGTCAGAACGATGCCGCCCAGCACCAGATAGGTATTTTGAAAACCCATGCTGTCGTACATGCGACCGGCGAAGACGGACATAAAAATCATCGACAGCTGTTTACTGAAACAGAAACCAATCAGATACACAGTGGCGGAAAAGCGCACTTCAAATACCTGGGTAATATATTTAAACGAGCCGACCAACAGGAACGGCACTTCAAACATATGCAATATTTTCAGGAACACCACTTCCACCGCCGTGGTGGCAAACGCGGAACCGAGAATACGCACCGACATAATGGCGCCGGCAAGCAGTAACGCATTTTTACTGCCGATACGGGAAATAATCACCGGGGCGAAAAACATCACCGTGGCGTTGAGTAATTCACCGCCGGTGGTGACAAAGCCAAATATCTCCGTTCCCTGTTGTTTAGTGGCGAAGAAGGTGGTGAAAAAATTGGCGAATTGCTGGTCGAACACATCGTAAATACAAGCCACGCCGACGATATACAGAATAAAGAACCATAAGGCCGGTTTCTTTAGCAATTCAATGGCGCTTTTCAGATTGAACGGCGGCTTGTTGGCGCCCAGTTTATCGACGACATAAGCGGTGGACTCCTGGTCCGGGCGGGCGAAAAACAGCAAAACGGCCAGCACCAGCGCGCAGCCGGAGGCCATCCAGAATATTAATTCATTATTGACGCTATACAGCATGCCCACCACGGTGGCGCATAACGCCCAGCCAATGCAGCCAAACATGCGGGTACGCCCGTATTCGAAATTACTGTGGCGGCTGACCTTTTCAATATAGGCTTCAATCGCATGAGAACCGCCGGTAAAGACAAAGCCCAGATAGCAGCCGCCGATCAAGGCGCCGATAAAAATATTGTATTTTAACAGCGGGCTGAAAATATAAATAAAGAAGGGGGCAAACAGCACCAATAGTGCGACGATAATCCACATCAGATTCTTTTTTAAGCCGAGTTTGTCGGATAGCGGCCCCATGATCGGCTGGAAAGCCAGGGCAAACAGCGAAATACTGCCGAAGACGATGCCGGTATCGGTTTTGCTTAAATTATTAACATCATGCAGCCAGATGGGAAAGAACGGGTAATAGGAAGCCATGATAAAAAAATAGAAGAAGAAAAAGAGCCCGAACAACCAGAAATTACGGTTTCCCCAATAGGATTTTTCTTCGCTTGCGTCGCTCATAAACACCTCTACCGTAGCTGATGGCGCCATGGTCCGGGGCGGACTTTTCGCCGTATGGAAACGCTTTCATTCAACATACATCCGAAACGTTTCGGATTAAAATCTAAACGTTTCGGATCTGTGATGAAGTTAAAAAATCAGGCGGCGAAATCGCTCAGGGCGGGCTGGAATCAAAGCGTAAAATGGTAGAATCGGTTCGGGAGTGGCGCGAGCGGCCGGTACGTGATTAACGTTATTGAACGAGATTATTATAACAAATTGATTAAAAACGGTTTAAATGCTAGATCGGATGCATTGCGCTTTCCTTATCACATCAGTTGCCGGGTTGACTATGTCATTAAAAAAGATCGCTAACGAACTGGGGCTTTCCTCCACCACCGTCAGTCGCGCATTGAATGGCTATGACGATGTCGCCGCGGCGACGCGGGAGCGGATTGTGGAAGCCGCCAAACGCCTGGGCTATCAGCCTAATTCGCTGGCCCGGCGCCTGAAAATGGGGAAAACCGACGCCGTGGCGCTGGCGTACCCTTCGCGGCCGCGGGTACTCAACAATTCGACGTTTCTGGAGATGATCGGCTGGATCGGCATCGAACTGGCGAAATTCGGCATCGATTTGCTGCTTATTCCAGACGAGCGGGATCATACCCACCATTCGCTTACCCGTCTGGTGGAAACCCGCCGGGTGGATGCGCTGCTCGTCGCCCATACCCAGCCGGAAGATCACCGTCTGGACTATCTGCAGCAGCAGAAATTCCCTTTTCTGGCCCTGGGACGCAGCAATTTATCCCAACCTTATGCCTGGTTTGATTTTGATAACTATGCGGGCTCCGCCATGGCAGTAACGCGACTGGCGGAGTTGGGGCACAGGCGCATCGCTTTTCTGGGCACCGACGCTCGGCTCTCTTATGTGGAGCAGCGTCTGCAAGGCTATATCGACACGCTGGCCGGGCGCTCGCTGCCGCAACCGGCGGATTATATCCAGCAGGTGGAACCCGACCGTCGCGGCGGCTATCAGGCGACTCGGCGCCTGCTGGCGCTTGCGGCGCCGCCAACGGCGATTATCACCGACTGCAATATGCTGGGAGACGGCGCGGCCAGCGCGCTGCAACAGGCGGGCCTGCTGGGAAAACAGGGAATATCGCTGATCTCGTATGACGGCCTGCCGGATGACACGCTGCTTGATATCGCCGTGACGCCGATCGTGCAGAATACCCGCACCAGCGTCGGTAAACAGATTGCCGGCATGATCCATAAGCTACTGCTGGGCGCCGATCCTCAGCGTCTCCAGGTTTTATGGCAGCCGGAGATCGGCCGCGGGGAGACCGACTGCCCGCCGGAGCGATAATTCAGCGGGGCGGCGACTTTCACAGGCAAGCAAAAACGAAAACGGGCGCCGTCCAGCGGACTGCCGTGCGCGGCGATGGTTCCCGCATGCGCGCGGGCGATGGCCTGGACGATGGCCAGCCCCAGTCCGCATCCACCGCGCTTTCCGGTTTCGGCATCGCTGCCATATATGAAGAGCGTAAACGAGTGTTAAAGCGCGGCTCTCAGCGCAGCGATCTGCCGCCGTCAAGCCCCAGCGTTTTTCCGGTGATATAACGGCTGGCGAGCAGATAGTCGACGAGCCGCACAATCTCCTCTTCGCCCGGCGCTATTTTCATCAGAGATTTATCCAGCGCCTGCCGGCGATACTGCTCGCCGTCATGCTGATGAAACATGATCAGCGCGGGGGCGATGGCGTTGACTTTGACTTCCGGCGCCAGCCGGCGGGCGAACGAGCGGGTCATATTATCCAGCGCGGCTTTACTGGCGGCATAAGCGATATGCTTATCGCTGCCTTTTTCCACCACATAGTCGGTCAGATGAATGATATCGGCCCCGGCGACGCCCTGACCGCGCAGGCAGGGCTCCAGCAACTGGTTAAGTAAATAGGGGGTGTAAACATGGATCTGCAGCATTTCCGCCAGCGTTTTTTCCGGTGGAATATCCGCGCTTTCCGCCTGCCAGCTGCTGGCGTTGTGGATAATGGCCCGCAGGCGCGGCGTCAACGCTTTGACCCGGGCGGCAAAGGCGTAAATCTGCTCGGTGGTGGAGAAATCGGCGGGCAGGCAGATGGCGCCTTGTTGCGTCAATGCCTCAAGCTCGGGATAAGCCGTACGTCTGCTGACGATAACCGGAATACCCCGCGCCAGAAACGAACGGGCCAAGGCAAGGCCGATGCGCCGGGCGCCGCCGGTAATCAATACGGGGGCGGAAGGAAAAATTGCCACAATCAATGCTCCTGAACAGGCTGAAAAATCCACGGTAAACCGTGACAATATACCTGAATAAACAATCTTGCATGATAGGGTTTAACGGTGAGGAGAGCGGCGACCCGCAGGCGCTAACCCAACGGATGAGCGCCTGTCGGTTCGTCTCGCGCCGCGCTAAAAAACACCTCCCCCTGGCAAGGTGGAGGCCGGGAAGTGGGCGGCAGCGAACTTTGTATAACTCCTCGGCCCGCTTATTTCGCCGCCTTGCTCTCTTCGGCGGTAGCTTCAAGCGCCTGAGCCAAGGAAGCGTAAAAACTGAGACGTCCCGCTATCGGGTGGACGTTCGCCCGCGCCAACGTTTTTAACGGCTGGAAGGGAATGTCGGTAATAATCAGGTGCTTGCCTGCCGGCAATGTGTCGCTGAAACGCAGTAAGGCATTCAGCCCTCCCGCATCCAGCACCGGTACGGCATCCCACTGCAGGATAATGGTTTGATAATCCTGGCTGCGCGCCAGCAGGTCGCTGAAAATGCGTTCGGCGGCGGCAAAGAACAGCGGGCCGTTGACGCGCAGCACCAACTGATGCGGCGCGCGGGTTTCCGGTAGTTCGCTCAGTTTGGTCATCCGGGCGATGCGACGCATAAACAGCAGCGACGCCAGTACAATCCCCACCGTAATGGCGATGACCATATCAAACAATACGGTCAGCGACATGCACAGCAGCATAACGATAATGTCGTCTTTCGGCCCGTGGCGCAGCAGATCGATAACCTTGTGGGCTTCGCTCATATTCCAGGCGACGAGCAGCAATAGCGAGGCCATCGCCGCCAGCGGCAGATAGGATAGCCATGGCGCCAGCGCCAGCAGCGCCAGCAGCACCACCAGCGAGTGGATGACGGCCGACACCGGCGACGTCGCTCCGGCGCGCACGTTGGCGGCCGAACGGGCGATGGCGGCGGTGGCGGTGATGCCGCCGAAGAACGGGGCGATAATATTGCCGAAGCCCTGTCCCATCAGTTCGGCGTTGGAATTGTGTTTTCTGCCGGTCATGCCGTCCAGCACCACGGCGCACAGCAGGGACTCAATCGCCCCCAGCATGGCCATGGAAAACGCGGCGGGCAGCAGGGCGGAGATACTTTGCCAGTCGAGGGTCATGGCCCGGCCGCCCGGCGTCGTGACGTCCCAGGGCAGAACCAGCTGCGGCAGAATAGGGGGAATGCCCTGGCCCTGAGTGCCGTCGGCCAGCAGATAGCTGAAGCGGGAGCCGATGGTCGCCACCTCAACGCCAAACAGCGACAGGATCCCCATCACCGCAACGCCCGCCAATAAGGCGGGCAGATGTCCCGGCAAACGGATGCCCAATTTAGGCCAGCCGATCAACACCGCCAGCGAGGTGATGCCAATCAGGGTATCGCCCAGTTGCAGGGTGGGTATTGACTGCGCCAGCGCCCCGACTTTTTCAACGTAGTGTTCCGGCACAACCGCCATCTGCAGACCAAAGAAATCCTTGATCTGCATGGTGCCGATGGTAATGGCGATCCCGGAGGTAAAGCCCAGTGTGACCGACAGCGGGATATATTCGATCAGCCGCCCCAGGCGGCATACTCCCATCAGCAGCATAAATACGCCGGAGAGCAGGGTGGCGACCAGCAGTCCCGACAGTCCGTACTGTTGGGATACCGGATACAAAATCACCACAAAGGCCGCGGTGGGACCTGAAACGCTATAGCGGGAGCCGCCGCTGACCGCGATAACGATCCCGGCGATGGCCGCCGTATATAACCCGTATTGAGGAGGAACCCCGCTGGCGATCGCCAGCGCCATGGCTAGAGGGATAGCGATAATACCAACCGTGGTGCCGGCTATAATATCCTGGGTAAGTCGTTGTAATGTATATTTTTCGCGCCAGCACGCTTCAATAAGCGCGCTAAACGGTTTAATGCCGTTAATTCCATGCGTTTTCATCTAAGAAAGAACCAATAAAAAGAAAAACAAATGGCGGGCCGGCTGGGTCCGTCGTAGATATGCGTTATATACGATACGCCGGTTGTTCTTAGAAGATCCAGATATACATCAAGAGAAAACACGGATTTTGCAATCCGGCTACGCCGCTACGCGTCGCCGGAAAAAAGGAAAGGATTAGAGCATGATGGTCATCAGGTAGGCGGCGAACATCGCCAGGTGGGCGCTGCCGCTGAGCACGTTGGTCCTGCCGGTTGAAAACGTAATATGGCACAACACCAGCACGGTCAGCATCACCACGATATGCGGCATATCCAGGCCGAAGTTCAGCGTCTGGCCGGTGAGCATGGCGATAATGGTTACGGCGGGCACAGTCAGTGAAATAGTGGCCAGCACCGAGCCGAAAAACAGATTCATCGCCCGCTGCACCTGGTTTCTCAGCACCGCCCGGATGGCGCCCAGTCCTTCCGGCGACAGGATCAGCAGGGCGACCAGGAAGCCGGTAAACTGGGCCGGCGCATTCATTTCCGTCAGCAGCGCTTCCAGCGGCTGCGAGTCCATCTTGGTGACGCTGATAACCGCAATCAGGTGGATCAGCAACCATACCGAGTGCCATAGCGAACTGTACGCCGACGGCTTGCCGTGATGCGGATCGTCGCCTTCGTCTTCATGTTCATAGACAAACAGGCTTTGATGAGTGCGGGTCTGGATCAGCAGGAATACGCCGTACATCACGGCGGAAATCAGCGCGACAAGCAGGGATTGCCCCACGCTGAAATTACCGCCGGGCAGGGCGCTGGGGAAAACCAGCACGATAACCGACAGCGGAAAAATGGCCATTAAATACTGCTTGATTCCGCTCAGATTGACGTACTGCGTGGCAAACTTGCGGCCGCCCAGCAGCAGCGCGAAACCGACCAGACCGCCGGTAACGATCACGATAATGGAATAGAGCGTGTCGCGCATCAGATCCGGTCCGGCGTCGCCGGTGGCCATCAAGGCCGAAATCAGACTGACTTCCAGGATGACCACCGACAGGCTGAGGATCAGCGAACCATAGGGTTCACCTAAGCGGTGGGCCAGCACATCGGCATGACGGACAACGCTGAAGGCGCTGAAAAGGATACCGACCAAGGCCAGTAAATTAATACCCAGAATGGCGAGGAAGTCTTGTGTGTCCCCCCACAGGAACAGAACGATCAGAGAGACTATCGGCAGGATAAGTGAATATTCCTGATGACGGGTTTTGACAACCTCAGAGTAAGACTTCATTACGGCGGTTCTCCTTATCCAGCGGAATTATGATAAAAACGTTACTAAAAAGTGTTTATAGCGTAAAAAGATGGTGTAAGATTACCAGATTTCAGGATGATTCGCGGCTTTTTTACGGATTTTTACGCTTGAAAGCGAAATTAAAACCAAAGGGGAGAATATAATAATCTTCTCTCTATCATAATAATATTAAATACATTTTTTATGACTAGTTTTCAGCGTTATTGATTATATCGCGTCGTTTGTGGCGATAATCCTCATTCTTTAACCCTTCTCGCCATTAAGAAACAGCATAAAGCTTATTCCGCTCATATCATTGACGGTTCTTATGCTGCCGACCCGCACGGCCTCTGCAGGATAAGGCAACCCGCGGAAACGATTAACCGCGCTGCCGCCTTATCGGTTGTTTCCCCCATCCAGTGTAGATTAATTTATCGCGGTTTGGACAAAAACGACAATATCCGCGTTGCTTCGTCATCTGACTTGATTGCCGGGCGGAAAATGAATAACCTCAAGGCATTACTGCCGTAAAATTAACCAGGCGACAGTGTTGGGCTTCAAGGATGGCACGACAACAGACCTTGATTGGCAGAAAACGGTATGTGGTCCGGGAGCGGGGAAGTCGTGTTAACACGTGATTTTTTGCAGAAAGCAGATTGTAGAACGTCTTTTGGCCGTATTGAGGAAACCTTATTACTTACGCCGCAGCAGCGAGCCGATTCGTTGGCGCAGACGCTGGCCCGACGCCCTGATAAAAGCCCGGTGTGGGTATTCGGTTATGGTTCGCTGATGTGGAATCCGGTTTTTGACGCCGAAGAAGCCGGTCTGGCGACGCTTCACGACTGGCACCGGGTTTTTTGCCTGCGGCTGACGGCCGGACGGGGCACGGTTGGCCGCCCCGGGCGCATGCTGGCGCTGCAGCCGGGCGGGCAGACCACCGGTCTGGCCTTTCGTCTGGCGGAAGCTTCGCTGCGTGAGGATTTAGAGCTGTTGTGGAAGCGTGAAATGCTGACCGGGTGTTACCGCCCGGAGTGGTGTGAGTTGCAGCGGCAAAATGGTGACACTGTCACCGCTCTGGTGTTTGTTTCCGCCTCCGGGCATCCGCTGGTTGAAGAGGACACCTGTATTCACCGGGTTGCGCCGCTGATTGCCCAGGCCAGCGGCCCGCTGGGAACCAACGCGCAGTATCTGTTTGCGCTGGAACAAGAGTTGCAAAACCACGGTATGGCGGATGACGAGCTAAGCGAGCTGGCCCGTCTGGTACGTATGCTACAGCAGCAGCCCGCGGCCGATAGCCAGGAGCATGACGGCTGAAAAGACGGCGGCGACAGCGTGCGCCGACCGTCCGCAGACCACAACGCGGCGAATTACCAGCCGACGCCCACGCCCAAGGTATACAGCGTATCGTTGACATTACCCTGATCGCTTTCGATACGGGTGCGTGACACTTTCATGCTCATGGACGACCAATTGGTCAGTTTGAAGCGCAGGCCGGCGTCCGCTTTCAGATAAAACGGCGCGGTGGCATCAAAGGAGCGGCCCAGTTCGCCGCTGGTGAAGGCCTCCACCGATTTACTGAACAGAAATCGGTTGTAGTCCCATTTGACGCCGCCGGAGTAGAAGTTATCTTCTCCTTGCGCTTCATCCTGATAGACATAGGTCTGGGCGCTGACCAGCGAGGTCAGCGAGAAAGCGCCAAGATCGTTATCCCAGAACTGATAACCGGGACCGAGGCCGAATGAACGGCTGATTTTAATACTTTCGATCCAGTCGCGTTTGTACTGGTAGCGCCCCTGCCAGAACCAGTGCTCATCAAGAAATTTATCCAGCGCGTATTCGCCAGAGGCATTCCTGGTGCTTTCCACACTGTTTTCTTTTGCCAGATGGTAGCTGCCGTCAATGTTATGACGCCAGGTTCCGTGCCGCGCCTGGGTGCTGAGGGTCGCATCGTAGTTATCGGTTTCGGTGGAGCTTTTCTTGTGCGACATTCCGGCGTCAATATTGCCTTTCCAGGCGAAGTCTTTCACCAGCGGCTTCTGAGCGACGATTGAGGTGATCTCTGAAAGCTGCAGCGTCTGCGGTCCGGTCGCGTCGCTGGAAATGGACGGCGTGGCGACAATGGCGCGGTTTTCCCCGGCTTTAACGACCGGATAGAGTTCGCCTTCGCGATAGCGCTCCCCCTGAATCACCAGACCATGGTCGGTTTCAAAGGTTTTTACCTTGTCCCAGGAAACGGAAATTTCCCCGGCGTAATCGGTGGTGATAAATAATTTGCCGCTGTCAAGCAGGGTGATTTTACCCGTGAACTGGTCGCCGTTGGTTAGCCAAACGGTATCGGCGCGGCTTGGCGTAATGCCTGCTGAAGCGAGGGCGATAACCAGACTCAGGGAAGATATTGCATATTTGGATAGTGTCATTTTGCCAGATAAACAGTAGTGACAAGTTTCGAAAGACGCCGTTTACAGCAGCGTCCGGCCGATGAAAAAAACGAACCGGTTCAGCCCGGAACGGCAAACATTAACAGGATTTGCGGGGATGCTCTAGACAAAAAATATCATTGATTAGAATGTAAATAGTTATAAAAGATACGATTGATGATTAACAGCTATAACGCGATGTTGATCACATTTCGCGCTATAGCTGTTGCAGACTCAGGCGGCGCCCTGCGAGCAGGATGACGGCTTGCGCTCCAGAAAACGCGCCGTGAGGAATTTCCGCATGGGGGAAACAATCCGTTCCTGGAACAACACGCACAGCGCCAAGGTGGAGAGCAGGAAAATAACATAGCCGGTTATGGACAGCTGGACCTGCCCGGCGGCGGCAATGCATTGATCCCAGTTGCTGAAGCAGGCCAGAGGATTACCGCGCACCAGCTGTTCAACGGTGCGGAATAAATTAAACAGCGGCACATGCAGAGCGAATATCGACAGCGATGTGGCGCCCAGCCGCGGCGACCAGTGGCGCAGCCATTCGCTGTTCGGCTCGCGCGCCAAAGCGCTGATGCACACTAACGCCACCTGCGACGGCAATAGTAATCCGTTATGCAACAGGAAGTACCAGTACGCTTCGCCCTTGGTGAAAAGCCAGGTGGCGACAATAAAGTTGGCGCTGATAAACAGCGCCACGCCGTAGCGTTGCCCCCTGGTCAGGGGGGCGCGTGCTTTCTGGCGATAGTGCCGGAAGAGGGCGTAGCCCAGAATACCGGCCAGAAACTCCGGCAAGCGGAAGATCGGTCCGCGCTGCAGCAGGCCGGTGTAGGGCATGCCGTACTGTTGTTGCCAGATCACCCAGACCGGCGGCAGCAGGTATAGCAGGCAGATGATGCCCATCCACAGCCAGGGGTGGCGGCTGTTAAGCAGACGGGGTCCCAGCAGCGGGAAGGTCAGATAGAAAAAGAACAGGGTGGAAAGCGACCACAGCGGCGCATTGAAAGTCAGGAAATAGGGGTTCCATGCCTGCAGCATCAACAATTGCAGCAGGCTGTTAAAGGCCAACTGCGCATCCGTCATATAGTGGCGCAGCGAGGCCGGGTCGGCGGCGGGATCGTTGGTATCGTAAATCACGAAACGGGCGCTGGCGACCTGACCTTCCGGCGGCACCGCAAGCCACTGCATCAGCATCACAACCGCGATGGACGCCGCCAGCGCGATAATATGGATGGGATAAATATTGAATAACCGTTTGGCCCAGAAATGGCGGGCGGGCTCACGCAGGCGGCCGTCTTTGATATAGACATGGGCCAGCAGAAATCCGGATAGCACAAAGAACGTACTGGTGGCGAAAAATCCCATACTGGTCAATTCACTAAGGAACGGGACAAATTCACGCTGCGGGTAAATGTGCACCGTATGATAAATCATCACGTAACAACCGAGCAGAAATCGCAGCCATTCCAGCCCGATAAATCGCTCTTTACTGGCTTTCTTCATGTCGTTCCTCAGTCAACCGCTGTTTAAACAGCAGGAAAATACTGTAATGATCCAGTTTAGACGAGAGCAATATGGCGATAATTAGGATAATGGCTATAAATACCGGCTTTGTTTAGGATTGGTTTAGAATTGGTTTAACAGGTTGCCGGGAGCGATCAGGCTATGTTGATGGTGATAAGGTAATCAATCAGTTAGCAAAATATCGAATATTGCTCCCTGATTGATAATCCTTGTCTATACTTAGTATCGCGTCTTGTCTGCGTGGGTAATTTTGTAGATAAACCCATCATGGAATTAGGAAAAGTGAGGTTGTTATGGGAATTTTGTCCTGGGTTATTTTTGGGTTGGTTGCCGGTATTTTGGCTAAATGGCTAATGCCAGGCAGAGACGGAGGCGGTTTTTTCCTGACTATAATCCTCGGCATTGTCGGTGCGGTTGTCGGGGGATATATCAGTACCTTCTTTGGCTTTGGCCGGGTAGACGGTTTTAACTTCGGCAGCTTCGTGGTTGCAGTAATTGGCGCCATTGTGGTGCTGTGGATCTATCGTAAGGTTCGCAGCTAGTCCATAAGCTGGTGATAGAAAAAATAAACCGTTCCCTCTGTAATTTGCGCGGAAGGAACGGTTTTATCGATAGCGCCGCATAGGCGCGCAGCTACAGAATACGCCCGTTAAGGATTAAGGATTGCAGGCGTTTTTCCCATTCAATCAGGCTGAGATACCATTGAGCGGTAAAACAGGTGGGCTGGCTTCCGGCCTGTCGATCGTCAAGCAGCGCATGGGCTATCTCTCTGACGCCGTCCCCTATACTTTTCGTTGGTAAAAAACCCAGTTGTTCCCGCGCCCGCTCAAAGCTTAGTCTATAGTCGCGGCTGTCCGATGATTGCGGACGATGTATCACGCTGATAGCCGGGATCTCGGCGGCAATGCATGCGGCAATACCGTTGATGTCATGATTCAGCTCATCGCCGCCAATATTGAATACGGGATCGGATAGGCCATTCAGGTCGAGCCGTAGCGCCAGCAACACCGCCCGGCCAACGTCCGCCACGTGAATAAAAGGGCGCTGCTGGCGGCCATCGCCATCAATGACGACCCGTTGTTCCCTGATCGCCATCAGCGTCATGATATTGACCGACAGGTCGTAGCGCATACGGGGCGACAAGCCAAAAACCGTGGCATTGCGCAATATTACCGGCTGGAAATCCCCGCTGCTCAGGCCGATTAACGCCTGTTCCACCTGCAGTTTAAGTTGCGCGTAAAGACTCTGCGGATTACAGCGGCTATCTTCCGTTGCCGGCGCCGCGCCGGCACGACCGTAGACGGATGCCGAACTCATGTAAACATAGCGGCGGATGCCCGCATGGCGGGCGGTGCGGGCCAGGTGGCAGGCTCCCTGGTAGTTGATGGAATAGGCGATATCAGGGGATAGCAATGCGGCAGGATCGTTACTTAATCCCGCCAGGTCGATGACCGCATCAACGCCGTTAAACATCGCCGGCGTGATATCGCGGATATCGCCGCGCAGTACGTTAATATTTAACGCTTGGGCCAATTCATGCGGAAAGGGACCGAAGAAAAAACGATCGAGCGCGATAACGCGATATCCGTGCCGCGCCAACAGCTGGCACAGCGGAATACCGATATACCCTCCCGCGCCGGCTACCAGAATAGTGCTGTTCATAGGTTCGCTTCCTTCACAATGGATCGCCGCGTCGCGATAAGAGAGAGGGATTTCAGGGCCGCAAGAATGCGTTCGCACTCATGCGGCTGCATATCGTTGTAGACGGGCAGCGCTAACACGCGGTCTGCCAACAACTCCGTTCGCGGCAGCGCGCCTTGGGCGAAATGCCGATAGGCGGGCATTTTGTGGCAGGCGGGAGAGTAATAGCGACGCGCCATGATGCCTTTTTGTCGCATCGCATCCTGTAGTTCATCCCGGCTTATGCCGTAAATTGCTGGGTCCACCATAATGGGCAAATACTGCCAGACGGGATCTTGAACGCCGGAGGGCAGACAAAGCGTAAGGCCGGGAATGGCGGTTATGCCCGCCATCAACAGCGCGGCGGCCTGACGGCGGCATTGTAACTGTTGCGCCAGATAAGGCAACTGCGCCAGTCCTATAATGGCGTTGATTTCACTCATTTTTCCGTTAAAACCTAGGGTAAAGGCGGCGCCGTCGGCGTCCTGTCCGAAATTGCGGATGGCCGATGCCCGCCGCAGTAGCGCCGTATCGTGGCTGCACACACAGCCGCCCTCGATAGTGTTGAACGGTTTAGTGGCATGGAAACTGAAGATCTGCCCATCGGCGAATCCCCCGGTTTGCCGGCCGTTAACCGTGGTGCCGAATGCCGGCGCGCTGTCGATAAACAGGCGCAGTTCGTGACGGCGGGCCAGCTGTTGCAGGGCGAGGTAATCGCTGGCGTAGCCGTAAACGTCCACGGCCAGGATGGCGGCGGTATCCGCCGTGATGCGCCGCTCGATATCGCCGACGTCGAGCATCGGCGAGTCCGGACTTTTAATATCCGCGAATACCGGCCGCGCGCCCGCCATAACCACGGCATGCGCGGTGCCTGCAAAGGTGAAGGAGGGCAATATCACCTCTTTGCCCCGTACATCCGCCGCCAGCAGCAGGGCGATCAGCGCCTGCTCGCCGTTGCAAAATACCAGGGTAGGTACGCCGAGATACGCTGACAGGCGGGTTTCCAACTGGCGAACATAGGGACCGTTGTTAGTGACAATACCGCTGGCGAGACAGGCCTCAATCGTGCCGCCCAGGGTATGAAAAGCGGGAAATATCGGCCTGACGATGGGCAGTGGGGCATTGTCCGGCCGTTGGGACAGCCGAGGGCCCTGATAAGTGGCGGGAGCCGCCTCGCCCGGCCCCGTCATCGCCCTGGCGCTGACCCGTTGGTAAACGGACGAAGCGATACTGACCGCCGCCGATAGGATGATGCGAACAAAGAAAAAGGCGGCGATAAGCTGAATGGCGAATATCCACCGTGCCTGTGGGAGCGCCAGCAAAAAGAGTATCGCCAGCGCAAAGCTGCCGACGCTCCAGCCGAACAGCACCCTGTTACGCGCCGTCGACCACTGCCGCCGCTTTTTTTCATCGCTCGGATTTGCCGTCAGTCCTTTCGTCCCCCAGCTTATATCGCTGATATTGGCGATGGAGTAGGTGGTGAGATATAAACTGAAAACCGGTAGCAAAAAGAGGTAGAGCGGAAGCCAGCGCACGATTTGTCGTAGGTAAGCCAGGGAGTGAAGGAGAAGCGCGATACAGATAAGCAGTAACGCGGCGCCCGGCAGTAAGAGGCTCTGCCATGAGCTTTCCATCAATGTGAGCAACCAGGCGGCGCCCATCAAGCCCGCCAGCAACGACATGACGGCAATATGGCAGCGGACGCCATAAGGTGAGTTGACGCCGACCTTGCTGCTTATAAACAGCGTGCCGCTCCACAAGGTCAGGAACAGCAACGCCGCGCCGCTGCCCGACAGGGCGGCGGAGGCAGCGTAAGGCGGGAGATGGCGGGCGACGCCGCCCACGCCGGCGGCGAGCAACAGGGCGATAAAGGCGGGCATTAGAAACTGCGCGGCAAGCTGTAGCAGCCCCCAGGACAGGGAGAGCAGTATGCCGCAGCGGCGCAACGGTGAAATGGACGTTTGATTCAGTACGCCGGGTAACTCGCGCAGGGAGTGCAGCCGGGCGGCGATGGTGCTGTTAATCCATCGCCGCCGCTGGCGGACGAGTTCGGCAAAGGTTGGCGAGGGATCGGAGCGAACAATGGCCGCTGGCTGATAGCGCACCGAACTGCCTTGATGGTGCCTGACAAGCTCAAAACCCAATACCCGGTCTTCCGCCAGATAGAGATTGTGCTCCAGCAGTCCTTGCGGTTCAAGGCCGCGCAGATAGGTCTCTACCGGCGCATGCGGCTGCCTGTTATTGTCGCAAAAGCTGCTCCAGCGAATCAGGCTGCATTGTCCGGGAACCACCTCCAGATAGTGTAATGCGTTGCCGATGGCCCAATCGCTGACTTTTTCCCACAAAAAGTCGGCGTATTGCCAGTTTTGTGCCGCATCGCACCCGCGAGGAGGCGGCAGCACGACCCTGGTGGTGACGGCGGAACAGGCGGGAGAGCGCCACATATGCCGCAGCAGTTGCGCCAGACAATCGGGCTCGGGAACGGAAGCCGTATCGATCTGCATCGCGAACTCCGCCTGAACATGGTCTCCCACGCCCCAGAAAAACCAGGCATGGCTGTCCAGTTTGCCGGCATTATGCCGTTTGGCGGCCAGCATAATGCTGATGTCGTGGTCGTTATCCGCCGGCGCGGGGTAGTGGCAATCAGCCAAAATCCGGGAGGCGGGAATAGTGCGCGCCTGCAGGGTAAGGCGATTTTGCGGCGTCGACTCGGCGTTGGTGCGGCGTGGATCCAGCCCCAGCGATTGCAATAGCTCGACCGTCGACTGATGGGCGCTCGCCACACCATCAAGCAGGATACAGATAACCATCCTGGGTGTACGGGCGGGGAAAGTCCGAATGAGATGCAACTGGTTATTGACCAGTCCGGCCAGCGTTTCCGCCAGCATCGGCGCCGGCTCGTTGTATAACGTCAGGCAAATCAGAATATCGGCCTGCGCGCACGGCAGCGCGCCGCTGACGCTGGTGTTTTCCCGGCAATATTGGCGGCGTCGGTACAGACTTTCCCAGCGGGTTGCCATGTCGCGGTGGGTGATGTTCGTTTCCATTGCAAGTCATTCCTTATTAGCGAGAGTGGAGGAATCTGGCGCCGACGTTAAAGTGGAATAGGCAGCGGCGTAATGTTTTGCCCGGATGCCGATGTCTGCGGCAATTGCCAGAATCGATCGGTGATGGCGGCGTACACCGCGCGAAAATCGGTACTGAAGCCTGGATTGCCGTTCGCATCCAGCGCCTCCAGCGAACTGCGTTCTCCCCAAATACCGCCGCCAACGCCGCCGCCCAGCAGCAATATCGGCCCGCAGGTGCCGTGATCGGTCCCCGATGAGGCATTCTCCTGCGGTCGGCGGCCAAATTCCGAATGCACCATAATCAGGCTGTCTTGCCACACCCCGATATCGCTCAATCCCCGGCGCAATCCCAGCAACAAGGTTTCCACCTTGCTCAGCAGACGTTCATGCGCGCCGCGTAAATTGGCGTGTAAATCAAAACCGGAGAGGCTGATTTTGTATAACGGCGCCCGGACGCCGTTTTCGATTAGCCACAGCAGGGTCGCCGCCTGCGCGTTTTGCGGCTCCGTATAGCCATCCCGGGTGAACCAGGCCATAAAACGGTTGTTGCCGCGAAGTTTATTGCGGATGCGCCTGTTCAGCGTGTTGGTGTTGGCCAACTCCTGTAGGATGTGCAGCGCGGCAGGATTGTGCCGGTAGCTTTCCACCTCAGGCAGCGGAGACAGGGCGTGATTAAGAAAGGCGCGGCTATCCTGCATGGCAAGAACCTCAATATCCGGACTGAGCAGTAAATCCTGATCGCCGGAGAGCACGATGCCGTGCGCATCATGCCGCATTTCCGGGCGCGGGCGGTTGCGCAGTACGCGACCGGCCCAGCCTGATTCAAGCACTGCGGAATCCGTACCCTGCGCCCATATCGCGGCCGAACCGAAATGAGACAGGTTGGGTGACGGATAGCCGACATCCTGTACCACGGCCAATTCCCCGCGCTGGAAAATATCCGCCAGTCCGGCCCAGGCGCGATTAAAAGCCAGTTCGTCGGTCAGCGGCGCAAGTTCATCCTTACCCAGCGCCAGCGTGGGGCGATAGTGGCGATATAGCGGATCGCGATACGGCACCAGCGTATTTAACGCGTCGTTGCCGCCAAACAGCTCTACCACGATCAAATGCTTGTTCGCGGGCAGCGCGCCAGCGGAGAAGCCGCGCAAAGGTAAGGCTGAGGTCAATAATCCGGCGCTGAGTCCGCAGAGCAGCCTCCGGCGGGCCGGCATAAACGAATTTGACATGGTATCGTCCTCTTATTTCAGGTTGTAGGCTGGATCGAGCGTCAGCGCTTTAATCGCGTCATGCCCGTATTGCGAGGCCGCCGTCGGCGGCTTGGGCGCCATAAAGGGCGCGGTTGCCAGCAGATAGGGAGGCAAGATGTGGGACGGAGCCGGCCGCCGTAATGCCGGCGTCGGTTTGCCTTCGCCGGCCAGCCGGGTTTGCAGGCGCCCGGTGCCGTACTCGATATTGGAATTAATCGGCGTTTGCCGATCTTCCAGCGTTGCCCGCTCGGTATCGATGGGGCGGGTGACATCGAAAGATAGCGCCAGATTGCAATAGAATGATCCAAGCGGCGAATCGGCCCGGCACGCGGAGCCGTCGGGAATGATCCAGCGCGCTTGGCCGGGCGAAAAACGATAACCGCTCAGGGCGATCCAGTTGACGAACAGGTTGGCGCCGGGCTCTTCCGCATCCATGATTATGGCGATGGTTTGCGGGTTATCGGGCAGCTTATGGCGAGGAATGGCGACGGTTTCCCACATGGGCTTCAGGTTGCCCGGTTCATTGGAACCCAGCTCCTGGCGGGTGTTAACCCCCAGTTTTGCGGTAACCGCGGCAATTTTTTTATCGTCGGCCATGATGATAAAACGCACGGGAAGCCCGGCGTGCTCGGAGGAAAAGCGAATGGATAATCCATCATCGTCATGGGACTTCCCCGGGTTTTCTACGGCTTGCCACAGGCGGTGCAGCACCCGCGTGCGCTCCACCAGGCTTTTACTGTTCAGCCATTGCGTGCCGCTGCGCCAGCCGGCGACCGAAGGGGCCATAAAAGGGCTTTGTCCCAGCCTGGCGAGATAATCGAGCAGAACCTGCTGGTCGGGTAAATTCAGCGCAAAGGTACGGGAAAATCCAATCACCAGATCCAGTGGCGATTTGATCAGCGAGCCGTGATTTTGCTGCCGCCAAAAGGCCGGGCTGAGCAATAGCGCGCGCAAAAAGGGTTTTATCGCGTAATCGTTCTCCCGCAGCGTTTGGGCAAGAGAGGCGATCGCCTGCGGGTCCGGCTGTGTTGCCACGAATTCCGCATAGAACTTGCCGGCCAGCCGGTTGGCCGTCTGAGGCTGGGCAAGGAGAATATCGACCAATTGATCGATTTGCTCTGACGGCGTGCCGCTAATGCGTTTTCCGAGCACCGTTTTATCGCCGGGTACGGCATTGTCGGCGGTAAACTGATATCGCCATTGATCATCGGCATTGACGCCGTGCCCGGCCAGCACTTTGGCGACCTGTTTCACATCGTTTTCACTGTAGTGACCGATCCCCAGCGTAAACAGCTCCATCAATTCCCGCGCCAGGTTTTCATTTGGCCTTTGCCGGGTATTGGAGGTGTTATCCAAGCCGCTGAGCATCATGGGGTCCCTCAGGATCTGCCGGGTCAGCGTGCGAAAATTCTGACTGCCAAGGGTACGGAACAGCTTTAGCTGATCAAAAAAAGGCGCGGTGATATGGGTGTTGTCAAAGCGGGACACGAAGTGATTATGCCAAAACAGGGTCAGCCGTTCGGCAAAGGGCGCGGGGGTCAGAATCATTTCCTGTATCCACCACGCCTGTAATTGGTTGAGTTCGTTGACTCGACGGAAGATCACCTGTTGCTCCATCCAGCCATCCGCCCAGTAATCGGGATAAGGTTCGGCGATAAAAGCGGGAGGGCGGGTATAAAACGGGGCGTCCAGGGTCGTCAGCAGGTCATCGACGGCCTGTTCGCGCGTCATGTCCCGCAAGCGTGCAATTTCTTGCGGCGTGACGCCGAAACCGGTTCTCTCCAGCAGATGCCGTGATTCGCCCGGCGTTAAAGCGAAGCTTTTGTCGGTCGCGATACCGGCCAGCGCGATAGCAAAAAACAGATACCCGGCGGCCAGGGCGATGGTGGTTGGCGTATTCGCCAGGACGCGCTTATAGCCAGATAGCGGGATAATGAAGAATAAGGAAATGGATGGTTGTTTGCGCATAGGAGTAGATTCCTGCAAGACAAAAGCATCATTGTGGATATCTACTATTAATAAAAGCCGGGGCGCTATCACCCTGATTAAGGTGAGACGGACCCCGGTAAGGGTGAAGCCTAGGTATAATTGAGGCGTCGTCTGGCTTCCGCGAATTTACTTTCCAGCGTGCTTTTGGAAATCCCTCTTTTTTCACCGTAATAGGCAATCAACGCGGAAATAATAGCCTCCTGCGTTTTGAACACCGAATAAGCCTTACCGGACGGCGATTGGCCGCAGAGCAGGGCGAGCAGGGCGCCAATAATAATTAAATAGGTATTTTCACTGCGTTCGCTGGAAATAGCGGAGGGATTTAACTTTGTCAGCATGGCATATTTTTCTTTTAGCAAATGATATTCCTGCTGTATCGATGTCAATTGTTCTTGCAGCATCTTGCTTTTTATCCGTGTGGTTTCCAGCTCGGCAAGCAAAATCTGCACCGTATCCGCGGTAACCGACGAATAGAGCTTCTGCTCCAGCGGATTAAATAAAAAATCAGGTTTTTCATGCGGATAATATGTCATCATCCAGTTTTTGAGATCGATATGGCGAATGGTCAGACGGACATCGTTGAGCTGCATCGGTTCCGTGCATGCAATGCCTTGTTTGCTGTAACGCAGTTCGCCATTAATCAGGGCGTCAACGATCCTTTCGGTGTTTAAAGACAGGGTCGGCCATTTTTTTGCTAGCGCAGGCGGGAAAAGGAGAATGTCATTTCCCAGCTCATTTACTATTTGCGCTTCAAATTGGGTTAAGCCGCTCCAGCGTATCGAGGCTTCAATAGGGCGGTAGAAGATCTTGGCGCATGGCGATAAGTTATATTCACAAGACATCGTAATCAGTTCCTTTGTTACAATTGCGATAGTTAAATCATTACACAGGCGCTTTTTATGCTCCTGCTCAAGAGGGATACTATCGGGAATAAAAGGAATTGAAATGAAGAGGTGAGTGCCGGCAAAGGTGATAATACCGGCATTATTGTTATCAGCGCGACTCGCCGTTGCGTATTCCGCCAACCGCTTCCCGTCGGCCGGCAGCCTGTTTTCGATTAATGCGTGGTGATCACATCCAGCGCGCGCAGGTGTTCCGGGTGCCAGGACAGGGCCACTTCCGAACCCGGTTTCCACTGCGGCTGGACTTCACTGGCGGGCAGCTTCACCATAAACTGCGGCTGGCCGGCCACCTCCGTCATCATGCGCACATGATCGCCCAGATAAATAAACTGTTGGATCCGCGCTTTGACCTGCTGGACGCCGGCGGCGGGATTTTCCACATTGATGCGGATGCGTTCCGGTCGGATACAGAGCGCGATTTTTCTGCCCGGCGAACTGGGGCGTACCTTGAGCGCCTGCAACTGCGTACCGTCATCCAGCGTGGCGCGGTAGAAGTTCCCTTCCGCGCCGGCCTGGGTGGCGATCAGGGTATTGTTTTCGCCGATAAACTGCGCCACAAAGGTGTTTTGCGGTTTTTCATAAATATCGTTGGGATTATCCATCTGTTGAATAATGCCGTCGTTAAATACCGCTACGCGATTGGACATGGTCATCGCCTCGCTCTGATCGTGGGTGACATAGACGACGGTCAGCTCCAGCGCCTCGTGCAGTTCTTTGATCTCCAACTGCATATGTTCGCGCAACTGTTTATCCAATGCCCCCAGCGGTTCATCCATCAGCACCAGCTTGGGTTCAAAAACCAACGCCCGCGCCAGCGCCACGCGCTGCTGTTGCCCGCCGGACATTTGGGCCGGATAGCGATCGGCCAGGTTGGTCAGCTTGACGCGATCCAGCACGCGGTCGACCTTTTCCTTAATGTCCACCCGGCTCAGGCGGCGGATGGAGAGCGGAAACGCCAGGTTTTCGGCCACGGTCATATGAGGAAACAGCGCATAGTTCTGAAATACCATCCCGATGCCGCGCTGGTGCGGCGGCAGGTGATGCAGCGGGGTATCGCGCAGCAGGATTTCGCCCTGCGTCGGAGTTTCGAACCCGGCCAGCATCATCAGGCTGGTGGTTTTTCCTGAACCGGAAGGACCGAGCAGGGTAAGAAACTCGCCTTCCTGGATATCCAGATTGAGGTTTTTTACCACCAGGCGATCGCCATCGTAGGTTTTCTGGATGTTTTTGAAGCTGACATAGGTACTCATCATTAATTCCATTATCTCGCGGTGACGTGTCTTATTCTCCTTCTATGCATAAATCATGCCTGTTTAACTAAAATCGAGCGTAACAAGGCGCTTGAAACCGCCGCCTAAAAAAGCAAGCGGGCGTATTGCCCCATTATGGGGAGAGGTGCGGCCGGGCAGGCACCATAATGGAGCGTAAAAATCGCCGGCGTCAGGCGGGAAAATCGCCGGTTTTCCGCCCCCGGATACTTTCGGCGATAACGGCGAAGGCCTGCGCCATTTTACTCTCTTCCACGCAGGCATAACCCAGCAGTAATCCGCGCTGAGTGGTCGGCCGCAGATAGTAGCTGGAAAGCGGTTTGACCATCACCCCGCGTCGCAGGATGCGGGCGCTCAGTAGCACATCATCGACGTCGGCCGGGAGCTTAAGCAACATATGCAGCCCGGCGTTGCTGTTGTCGCCGATGTACTCCGCCCCCAACTGTTGTTCGATCAGTTCGGTCAGCATGGCGCGCCGTCTGGCATAGAGCAGCCGCATACGGCGGATATGGGCGGCGTAGTGCCCTTCGCGGATAAACTGGCCGAGCGTGGCCTGGGTCAGCCAGTGGCCGCCGCGATAGAGCTCGGCATGGGCGATTTTCAACTCCCGCGCCAACTGCGGCGGCAGCACCATATAGCTGACGCGCAGCCCCGGATAGAGCGTTTTGCTGAAGGTGCCGATGTAAATCACCGGCGACTGGGTTTGCAGCCCTTGCAGCGCGGGGATTGGGTTGCCGGAGAAACGGAATTCGCTGTCATAGTCGTCTTCCACCACCCAGCAACCCTGTTCCTGCGCCAACGCCAGCAGACGCTGGCGCCGCGCCAGACTCATCACCGCGCCCAACGGATACTGATGAGACGGCGTCACGCAGATAAGCCGCGGTATCGACTGGGCTGCAACGGCGTCCGGCGGCGCCATTCCCTGTTCATCCACCTCGATGGGAACCACCCGCAGCCCGTTAATGGTCAACAGGTTGCGCGTTCCCCAATAGCAGGGATCTTCAATCCAGGCGACGTCGCCTGGATTACAGAGCATTTTCGCCAGCAAATCCATCGCCTGGTGGGTGCCTTCGGTGATCAGGATCTGCTCCGGCGCGCACTCCACCGAGCGCGCCATGCGCAGGTAGTCCACCAGCGCCAGTTGCAGTTCCGCACAGCCGCCGATGGGGGAATAAGAGAGCTGTTCGGGTTTGACCCGGCGGCTTAGCCGGGTTTGTATTCTGCGCCATAGATCGTGGGGAAAACCGGCGATATCGGGAATGCCGGGCATAAAGGCTCCCCACTGGCGGGCGGAGGCGCCGGCATAGCCCAGCAGTTGTCCCCCGCGGCGGGAGAACTCCTGCGCCGGCGGCCGGGACAGGTTCTCGCTTTCATCGCGCACCGGGGGCATATTGCCGTCCGGCAGTTGATGCGTGACGAAAGTACCGCTGCCGGTGCGCGCTTCAATAAAACCTTCCGCCAGCAGCTGTTCATAGGCCGCCAGCACGGTATTGCGCGACAGCGACAGCTCGCCGGCCAGATCGCGCGAAGAGGGCAGCCGGCGGCCGGCGGCAAGGGCGCCGTCGAGGATAGCCAGCCGGATAGTGTCGTACAGACGCTTGTTCAGCGTGCCTTCCCGATGATTGTTCAAACGCTGGAGCAGCAGGTCGGTTAATAGCGAGCGCAAAAGTGGATCCCTTAAATATTAAAAACTGGCTCTGGATTATAGAACCATCCGGCGCATAAATAGCAACAGAAAAGATGTGGGCCGCGGCGTACATCACGACCGAAACGAGGTCGTCAATGAATGTGGGCGTGTTTTCAGAATCGGAGCAGAAAATGAGTAATAAAGAATTAAATCAACGTCGTCTGGCCGCCACCCCCCGTGGCGTGGGTGTGATGTGCGATTTCTATGCCGCCCGCGCGGAAAATGCCACGCTGTGGGACGTTGAAGACCGTGAGTTTATCGACTTCGCCGCCGGGATCGCCGTGCTGAATACCGGCCACCGCCACCCGAAAATCCTGGCGGCGGTGCGCGAACAGCTGGAGCGCTTTACCCACACCGCTTATCAGATTGTGCCTTACGGCAGCTACGTTACGCTGGCCGAGCGAATCAATGCGCTGGCGCCCATCGACGGGCCGGCGAAAACCACCTTTTTCACCACCGGCGCCGAAGCGGTGGAAAACGCGGTGAAAATCGCCCGCGCCTACACCAAACGCCCCGGCGTGATCGCCTTTGGCGCCGCCTTCCACGGCCGCACGCTGTTAACCCTGACGCTGACCGGGAAAGTGGCGCCGTATTCCACCGGTTTCGGTCCGTTCCCCGGCTCCATCTTCCATGCGCTCTATCCCAACGCGCAGCAGGGCATCAGCGTTGAACAATCGCTGGAAAGCATCGATCGTCTGCTGCATACCGATATCGCCGCCGATCAGGTGGCGGCCATTCTGCTGGAGCCGATTCAGGGAGAAGGCGGCTTTAACATTGCGCCGCCGGAATTTATCAGCGCCTTGCGCAAGCTGTGCGACCAGCACGGCATTCTGCTGATCGCCGATGAGGTGCAAACCGGTTTCGCCCGCACCGGCAAGCTGTTTGCCATGGAATACTATACTGAACAGGCCGACCTGATCACCATGGCGAAAAGCCTGGGCGGCGGCTTTCCCATCTCCGGCGTGGTCGGCCGCGCCGAGGTGATGGACGCGCCTGCGCCCGGCGGTCTGGGGGGCACCTATGCCGGCAATCCGCTGGCGGTGGCGTCCGCGCTGGCGGTGCTGGATGTGATCGACGAAGAGAAACTGTGTCAGCGGGCACAGCGCCTGGGAGCGGCGCTGGTGGAAACGCTGGAAAACGCGAAGCCGCGCTGTCCGGCGCTGGCTGCCATTCGCGCTCAGGGTTCGATGGTGGCGGCGGAATTTAACGATCCGCAGACCGGTAAACCCTCGGCGGACATCACCCGGCGCTTCCAGCAGGAAGCGTTGCAGCAGGGGCTGCTGCTGCTGACCTGCGGCGTGCACGGCAACGTGATTCGTTTCCTGCATCCGCTGACCATTCCCGACGATCAGTTCAGCAAGGCGCTGACTATTATCACTCGTGTGCTTACGAAGTAAAAGGAATGCTATGCAACTGAAACAAAAAGTATTATTTCGCCAGCGCTGTCTGATTGACGGTGAATGGCACGACAGCCAGAACGGCGAAAAACTGAACGTCACCAATCCGGCCAACGGCGAGGTGCTGGGTACGGTGCCGCTGGTGACGGCGTCACAAACGACGCAGGCGATCGCCGCCGCCGAACGGGCGCTGACGGGCTGGCGCCGGCGTACCGGGAAAGAGCGTGCGGCCGCATTGCAGGGCTGGTCGCGCCTGATTATGGAAAATCAGGACGATCTGGCGGCCTTGCTCACCGCCGAACAGGGCAAACCGCTGGCGGAAGCGCGCGGTGAAATCGCCTATGCCGCGTCGTTTATCGACTGGTTCGCCGAGGAGGCCAAACGGGTTGAGGGCAGCGTGCTGCAATCGCCCCAGGGCCAGCAGCGGCTGCTGGTTATCAAGCAGCCGATCGGCGTTTGCGCGGCGATCACGCCGTGGAACTTCCCGGCGGCGATGATCACCCGCAAAGCAGCGCCCGCGCTGGCGGCCGGCTGCACCATGATTGTCAAACCGGCGGAGCATACGCCGTTCACCGCGCTGGCGCTGGCGGAGCTGGCGCAGCAGGCCGGGATCCCGCGCGGCGTGCTGCAGGTGATCACCGGCGATGCGCAGTCGGTGGGGAAAATTCTGTGCGACAGCCCGGTGGTGCGCAAACTGAGCTTTACCGGTTCGACGGAAGTCGGGCGCATTTTAATGGCGCAGAGCGCGCCGACGGTGAAAAAACTGTCGCTGGAACTGGGCGGCAACGCGCCCTTTATCGTGTTTGACGACGCCGATCCGGATCAGGCGGTAAAAGGCATTCTGGCGTCTAAATTCCGCAACAGCGGTCAAACCTGCGTCTGCGCCAACCGGATTTATGTGCAAAAAGGCATTTATCCGCTGCTGGTGGAGAAGCTGGTCGCCGAGGTGAAAAAACTCAAGGTGGGAGACGGCAGCCAACCCGGCGTAACGCAAGGTCCGCTGATTGACGCGGATGCGGTCGACAAAGTGCAGCAACATATTGCCGATGCGCTGGCGCACGGCGCCTCGCTGCTGCTGGGCGGAGAGCCCCATGAGCTGGGGGGAACCTTCTTTACCCCGACGATCGTCGGGGGGGTGACCCGCGAGATGCGTTTCGCCCGCGAGGAAACGTTCGGCCCGGTGGCGCCGCTGTTTCAGTTCAGCGACGAGGCGGAGGCCGTCGCGCTGGCCAACGATACCGAGTTCGGTCTGGCGGCCTATGTCTACACCCGTGACGCGGTGCGCCAATGGACGGTTCCCGAAGCGCTGGATTACGGTATGGTCGGTATTAATACCGGTCTGATCTCCAATGAAGTCGCGCCGTTCGGCGGGGTTAAGCAGTCGGGTCTGGGGCGCGAGGGATCGCGTTTCGGCATCGAAGAGTATCTGGAAATGAAGTACCTCTGCGTCGATATTTCCCGGTAGTTTTGTCGACAAAAGCATGGGGGAAACGGGTGCGCCTGGGAGGTTGACGCACCCGTTTGGCTATCGCTCCATGCGCCTGAATGGTGCAGCCGATTTGCCGGCGCGCACCACTAAAAGGCAGCGCTGGCAAAAGAAAAAAGTATGCCTTCGGCGGGCTACCTCTTACCGCCCGTATCCGACCCTTCTTGCCGGCTTCTGTGCCGAAAATTCATGAATTTCGCCGAAATGGCATGTTTTATGCTTAATTATGACACATGACGCATCGTTGCCTGATGCGGACTGCTTTTTTACGTTGACTACACACTCCAGGAGCCAAGCTATGTTGAAGAAAATTGCCGTATCCGCGTTTCTCGTCGCAATGGCCTGTCAGGCGCAGGCGGAATCCATCACCGTGATCTCCTTTGGCGGCACCAATAAGGACGCACAGGACAAAGCATTTTACAAACCCTTTGCCGCAGCGGGCAAAGGTACGGTTCAGGCCGGCGAGTATAACGGCGAAATGGCGCGCATCCGCGCCATGGTGGAGACCGGCCAGATTGGCTGGGACGTGGTGGAAGTCGAAGGGCCGGAATTGCTGCGCGGCTGCAACGAAGGACTGTTTGAACCGCTGGACTGGAAAAAGCTGGGGGATGAGTCCCAGTTCGTCAAAGGTTCGGTGTCGGAATGCGGTGCCGGGATTTTCCTGTGGTCGACCGTGCTGACCTATAACGCGCAAAAACTGCAGCAGGCGCCAAAAAACTGGGCGGATTTCTGGGACGTGGAAAACTACCCTGGGAAACGCGCGCTGCGCAAAAGCGCCAAGTTCACGCTGGAAATCGCCCTGCTGGCGGATGGGGTAAAACGCGAAGACCTGTATAAAGAGCTGGCGACGCCGGCCGGCGTCGACCGCGCGTTCAAGAAGCTGGATCAACTTAAATCCAATATCCAGTGGTGGGAATCGGGCGCGCAGCCTTTGCAATGGCTGGTTTCCGGCGATGTGGTGATGAGCTCAGCCTACAACGGTCGGGTTGCCTCGGCGCAAAAAGAGGGCCATGACTTCCGCATTATCTGGGCCGACAGCATTTACGATCTGGATAGCTGGGCGATTGTCAAAGGCACTAAAAACAAAGCGCTGGCCGAGGAGTTTATCGCTTTTGCCAACCTGCCGGAAAACCAGAAAGTCTTTGCTGAGAATATTCCTTACGGTCCGACCAATATCAAAGCCACCGGCCTGATTGCCCCTGAGCTTGCCAGTAATCTGCCCACTGACCCGAAAAACCTGGCGCAGTCGCTGCAGGTTGACACCGAATTCTGGATCGATCACGGCGAAGAGCTGGAGCAACGCTTTAACTCATGGGCCGCGCAATAACAAGAACACGTCATAAAAATGGAGATAAAGCCTATGACCCAGAGCGAAATGGCGGCCGTCGTGCCGCCATCCGGCGAGAAAGAAGGGCATGCCGAACTGAAACAACAGCTGCGACAGGCGCAGGCGGTTTATAAAAAGCGCTCCCTGTTGCTGATTGCGCCGCTGTTTCTGTTTATCGTGGTGAGTTTTCTCTTCCCCATCGCGTCGATTCTGGGCAAAAGCGTCGCCAATCCGGAACTGCGGGAAAATATGCCGGCCACCATAGCCGCGATGCAGCCATGGTCCGGCGACGTGGTGCCGGATGAGGCGGTATTTCAGGCGGTGGTCAGCGACCTGCGCGCCGCCCGCGGCGGCGGGAAAGTCGCGGCGATAAGCAAACGGCTGGGCTATGAAGGCGCGGAATACCGCACGCTGATTACCCGCACGCTGCGAAATCTGCCGGCCGAGGGCAGCGCAGATATCCGCGCTCAGCTGATCGGCGAGCAGCCGTTGTGGGGCGAGCTATCCACCTGGCAGACGCTGGAGCGCGCCTCGCGGCCGTTTACCAGCTATTACCTGCTGGCGGTATTCGACCACAAAGTGGATGCCAAAACGCAGGAAATCGTCCCACAGCCCGCCGATCAGGCGCTGTATGTCGGCGTGCTATTCAGAACGCTGCTGATGGCCGCGGTGGTGACGCTGCTGTGCGTCGGTCTGGGATATCCCCTGGCGTACTGGCTGGCGAAACAGCCGTCCAACCGCGCCAACCTGCTGCTGATCCTGGTGCTGCTGCCTTTCTGGACGTCGTTGATCGTGCGCACCGCCAGTTGGATTGTGCTGCTGCAGTCCGGCGGGTTGATTAACCGCACGCTGATTAATTTCGGCATCATCGATCAGCCTTTAGTGCTGGTGTTCAACCGCATCGGGGTTTACATCTCCATGACGCATATCTTGCTGCCGTTTTTTATCCTGCCGCTGTACGCGGTGATGAAAGGCATTTCGCCCAATTACGTGCGTGCGGCGATATCGCTGGGGGCGCATCCGTTTATCGCCTTCTGGCGGGTATATGTGCCGCAGACGTACGCCGGCGTCACCGCGGGGGCGCTGCTGGTCTTTATGATGGCGATCGGCTACTACATTACGCCGGCGCTGCTGGGGGGGCCAAGCGACCAGATGCTGAGCTACTTCGTCGCTTTCTTCACCAATACCACCATGAACTGGGGTATGGCGGCGGCATTAGGGACGCAACTGCTGGTCATCGTGACGCTGCTGTATGTGGTTTATATCCGCGTGACAAAAACCAACGCTGAAATCGCGGCGCATTAATCTCCAGGGGAAACAAAGATGAGACAACAGGGTGAAATAACTCTCCGCTTGTGGAATACGCTGTTTAATTTTTACGGCGCGGCCATGCTGCTGTTTCTGATCGTGCCGGTACTGGTGATCGTGCCGCTTTCATTTAACGCCGGCTCCTTTCTGAGCTATCCGCTGAGCGGCTTTTCGCTGCGCTGGTATCATGAGTTCTTCAACTCCAACGCATGGCTGGGGGCGCTGGGCAACAGCCTGCTGATAGCCCCTCTGGCCACTCTGCTGGCGACGGTGCTGGGCGTGCTGGCGTCGGTCGGGCTGGTGCGCGGCGAGTTTCGCGGTAAATCGCTGGTGATGGCGGTGCTGATTTCGCCGATGATCGCGCCGGTAGTGATTGTGGCCGTGGGGATGTTTTTCTTCTTCGCCAAGCTCTCTTTGCTCAACAGCTATATCGGTCTGGTGCTGGCGCATGCCATGCTAGGGGTGCCGTTCGTGGTGATTACCGTCACCGCGGTGCTCAAGAACTACGACCAGAATCTCTCGCGGGCCGCCGCCAGCCTGGGAGCGCCGCCGCTGCTGGTGTTTCGCAAGGTGACCTTTCCGCTGATTGCGCCCGGCGTTTTTTCCGGGGCGCTGTTTGCTTTCGCCACCTCCTTTGACGAGGTCATCGTCACGCTGTTTCTCGCCAGCCCACGCCAACGGACGCTACCGTTGCAGATGTTTGCCGGCATCCGCGAAAACCTCGACCCGACGATAGCCGCCGCGGCGTCCATGATGGTGGGAACCGCGCTTATCCTGCTAATTGTGATGGAGATTTTACGCCGCCGTTCGGAGCGGTTAAGAAGCGGGGGTTAAGGTAGGTAATCAAACGGTAAAATGTAATCATGTGAAAATGTTTCGTGCGCGTTGATATCGTATTTCTCCCTTTGCATGGGAGAGCGCACGACCAAGGGCGGCTCAGTTGCCGTCGCCCTTGGAACCCTGGTTTTTTGGCGGTTCATGATGCCGCTACGCGGTGCCTTCAGAGATAACGTTTTCCTGACGGACCGCCAGTGACGCGTTCCCGACGCGGCACTGGCTTTCGCAGCATCCATGCTGCTCATCCTGAAAAACGTTTTCTCTTTAGCATCATTTTACGCCATGAGAAAAGACCGGTTTCGCTGAATATTTTTTCAGCTTTTTTTAAAATCTAATTTATGATGCATCAAACACCATTTCGATGTGTCGTGTACAAAGGCTCAGGAGGTTCGGTATGACAGCGCAAAAAACACTACTGCTGACCGGTGCGAGCCGGGGAATCGGGCATGCCACCGTTAAGCATTTCCACGCGGCGGGGTGGCGGATTTTTACCGCGTCGCGCCAGAACTGGGCGGAAGAGTGCCCGTGGGCAGAGAAGCTGCTCAATCATATTCATCTTGATTTGGAAGATATCGACAGCCTGCAACAGGCGCTGCCGCTGATTAAGGAAAAGCTGGGCGGTTGGATGCGTTGGTCGATAACGCGGGAATTTCGCCTAAACTCGATTGCAGGCTCGCGCGTTCACCCCTTTGCCGGTGCCTCTTATGTCAACGGCGCGGAAATTCACGTTAACGGAGGGCAGCATGTCTAACGGACGACTCAGCGCACTTTTTCCTTCATTCCCACACATGGCGTCCAATCAGCCAGTTTTTGTCGAGGCTTCACCGCACGGCGATGAGTTAATGACGCAGGCCGTACCGCAGGTTTCTTGCCAGCAGGCGTTGGCTATTGCGCAGCAGGAATATGGATTGACAGGGCAGATGATGCTGCTTCAGGGCGAGCGCGATGTGAATTTCTGTCTGACGGTTACGCCAGATGAACGCTACATGTTGAAAGTTATCAATGCAGCAGAGCCCGCTGACGTCAGCGATTTCCAAACCGCTCTGCTGCTGCATCTTGCCCGTCAGGCACCTGAATTACCCGTTCCACGTATCCGGATGACAAAAGAGGGGCAGGCGGAAATAGGCGTTGAGGTTTATGGCGAGCGGCTGCGTGTGCGGCTGGTGAGCTATCTGGCTGGGATGCCGCAATATCTGACGTCGCCTTCAACAGCGCTGATGCCGCAATTAGGGAGCTCGCTGGCGCAGTTGGATAACGCGCTTCACAGTTTTACGCATCCGGCGGCAAAGCGTTCGCTGTTGTGGGATATCAGCCGGGCAGAGCAGGTACGTCCTTATCTCGATTTCGTACCTGAACCGCAGCAGTATCAGCATCTTCAGCGTGTTTTTGACCGCTATGACAGCAACGTTGCTCCACAGCTGACGACGCTACGTCATCAGGTCATCCATAACGATCTGAATCCGCATAATGTGCTGGTAGATGGTGCGTCGCCGACGCAGGTTACCGGCATTATCGATTTTGGCGATGCCGTATTCGCGCCGTTGATCTGTGAAGTAGCGACGGCGCTGGCGTACCAGATTGGTGATGGGACGGATCTACTGGAACATGTTGTGCCGTTTGTTGCCGCCTATCACCAGCGTATTCCGCTAGCGCCGGAGGAGATCTCACTGCTGCCAGATCTGATAGCGACGCGCATGGCGCTGACCCTGACCATTGCACAGTGGCGTGCATCGCGCTACCCCGAAAATCGGGAGTATCTGCTACGCAATGTGCCGCGCTGTTGGCACAGCTTGCAGCGCATCGCGACCTATTCCCATGCGCAGTTTGTAACTCGCTTACAGCAGGTTTGCCCGGAGGATGTACGATGAATCAGAGAATCACTTCTGAAATGACAGTGACAGAAGATTTGCTGGCGCGCCGACAGCGGGTGCTGGGCAGCGGGTATCGCCTGTTTTATGAAGAGCCGCTGCACGTCGCGCGTGGCGAGGGCGTGTGGCTGTTCGATCATCAGGGGAAACGCTATCTGGATGTTTACAATAATGTGGCCTCGGTCGGGCATTGCCACCCCACGGTGGTTGAGGCAATGGCGCGACAGAGTGCACAGCTCAATACTCATACGCGTTATCTGCATCATGCGATTGTCGACTTTGCGGAAGATCTGCTGAGCGAATTTCCTGCCGAATTGAATAACGTGATGCTGACCTGTACCGGCAGTGAGGCGAACGATCTGGCGTTGCGCATAGCCCGACATGCCACGGGTGGGGCGGGTATTTTGGTGACGCGCTGGGCGTATCACGGCGTGACCAGCGCGCTGGCGGAGCTGTCGCCGTCGCTAGGGGATGGGGTCACGCGAGGCAACCATGTGAAGCTGATCGACGCGCCGGATACCTATCGTCAGCCCGGTGCATTTCTTACCAGCATTCGTGAAGCGTTGGCGCAGATGCAACGGGAAGGCATTCGTCCTGCCGCGCTGCTGGTGGATACGATTTTTTCCAGCGATGGGGTGTTCTGCGCACCGGAAGGCGAAATGGTGCAGGCGGCAGCGCTGATCCGTCAAGCGGGTGGGCTGTTTATTGCGGATGAAGTTCAGCCGGGGTTCGGGCGCACAGGGGAGTCGCTATGGGGCTTTGCGCGGCACGGTATCGTCCCGGATCTGGTGAGTTTAGGGAAACCGATGGGCAACGGACATCCTATCGCCGGATTGGTTGGCCGTTCCGCGCTATTCGAGGTATTTGGACGAGATGTCCGCTATTTCAATACCTTTGGCGGCAATCCGGTTTCCTGTCAGGCGGCACATGCAGTGCTACGGGTGATAAGGGAAGAGCAGTTACAGCAGAATGCCCAGCGGGTGGGCCATTATCTGCGGCGAGGGTTGCAGCAACTGGCGCAGGATTTTCCGTTGATTGGTGATATTCGAGCTTATGGTTTGTTTATAGGCGTAGAGCTGGTCAGCGATCGTGAAACTAAATCCCCGGCAAGTGAGTCGGCATTACAGGTGGTGAATGCCATGCGCCAACGCGGTGTGCTGATTAGCGCAACTGGGCCAGCGGCGAATGTGCTGAAAATTCGTCCGCCGCTGGTGTTTCAGGAACAACATGCTGATGTGTTTTTAACTACGCTGAGCGATGTGCTGGCGCTAATCAGAGCCCGCACGCGGGAGTCATAACGTGCGCGGGCGCCGTGAAAAAATAAGGATGTGAGTTAGATACGAAATGCCGCAACGGCATGGCTAAGCTCACCTGCACGTTCCGGTGAGCACGCCGTGGGCGGTCACCGCCTGTAGCTTCTACTCCGTGATGTATAAATGCTTACGGGAACCGATGCGCCTGAAGCCGCTGAACATCAAGCTGCTTGACCAGCGTTCGCTTCAGATCCAAACGCTGTCAGGCAAAGCGCATGCGCCACAGCAGCAGGCTTTTCTTGATTTCATGATGGCGGAACTGCGCCAGGGGGAGGCGTATTACCTGAGTCAGGTGGCTACCGATGTGGTTTGATACTGTTCATTGCTGTCGCTGATTAGGAGAAACACGGTGATGAGGTTTCCGTAGGGATGCCTCACCCTGTGGTCGCTCTGGATATCTCGATATTTCAGCGAGCGATTTTACGTTTTTGTTTCGCTTTCACTCCATCTCGATAATGTCGCGTTTTTGCTCGTCTTCTAACTGGCGCAGGACGCGATACACCTGCGCGACGGCCTGAAGCGTTTCGCGCGGAATATAATGGCCTTCCGGCGTGGTGCGATACAGCGTGCGGGTCAGCCAGATGAAGCGAATCACTGGGATATCCGCTTTTTTCGCCTGAGCGATGAGCTCCCGCGCCGTGCTGTTTTCACCTTTAAACAAAATACGCGGCAGTGGGGTTTTGCCAGGACGATAGTAAAGCCCTACTGCATAGTGCGTCGGGTTGACCAGCAGCATATCGGCATCTTCCACTTTCGGCTTGGGGCGCGGCGCGGCGGGTTCGTTTACCAGTTCGTGCGCCAGCGATTTACGGTGGCCTTTCATGTGCGGATCGCCTTCGGAATCTTTGTGCTCATTGCGTAAATCCTCATGGCTCATGCGCTGCTGCTTGAGGAAAAAGTATTTTTGCAGGCCGAAATCCAGTGCGGAAAGGACCAACAGTGCCGTCAGCGTGGTGCGGGCAATGCGCGTTAACAGGGCTTTAACCCCTTGCCAGAAGCCATGTAGATCGCCATAGGCTAATTCAACCAGCGCCTCCAGCTCCGGCACCACCACTTTATAAAAGACTGTACCAATCACCACCGCCTTCACAATATTGGTTAGCATCTCCACCAGTTTGCGCATGGAGAACATCTGCTTGAATTGGTTGATCGGGTTCAGACGATTGAGATCGAGCTTCAGCGCTTCGGGTGCAAACAGCGGGCCATACTGGAGCCACCCGCCCGCCACGCGCAGTAGCACGGCTATCGCGGCGGCGAGCAGACAGAGCGTGCCCGCCATCACGGCGGCGTCGTGAAACACCTCTTTCGCCACCTGCGCAAACGGGGCATCCAGCCGTTGCAGCGGCAGTTGTACCAGCGTTTGCAGTTTGCCCATCGTGCTGTCTGCCAGCGCCAGTACACACTCCAGCAGGCCGACGCAGATCAGCAGTTTGGGCACATCCTGACTTTGTCCGACTTCCCCTTTGCGGCGCGCATCTTCCAACTTTTTCTCGGTGGGTTTTTCCGTTTTCTCACTCATCAGCTTCGCCTTATTAGCTGTTCGATACGGTAAAAAGCAGCGGCAGCAGGTGTTTGAGGTCCGGTAAACCCTGAAGTTTATGGTCGCCCAGGTATTGCAACACCGGCAGATAGATGATGAAAAACGCCATTCCGACCAGACACTTGGCCGGAATCGAAAGGACGAACACCTGAAGCTGCGGGCTATACAGGCTGAGTAACGCAATGCTGAACTCCAACAGCAACAGTAGCGCCACTAGCGGCCCGGCGTACACCACCAGATGAGTGAAGGTATCGCCCAGCAGGTTGAGGTAGACCTCAAACCCTTTTTCGCTCGGTGCAGGCAGCCAGGACAACACCGGCCAGATCTGGTAGCTGTCCCAAATCAGCTGTGTCAGCCCTTTCAGGCCGATACCGATAATCAGCAGCAGAATAAGGGTTTGTTTCAGCAAATGACCGAGCGGTGTGGCATCCGAGCCCAGTGCTGGGTTGAGCTGGCCGCCCATCAGTGCACCGCGCTGGTTATCGAACAGGGCACCGACGGATTCAAACAGCCAGAACGGCATTGCCAGAATCAACGCGATAAGTAGCCCGACAATTATCTCTTTCAGCAACAGGCCGGGTAACATCGGCCAGGACAACGGCGTCAACAGGAGCTGCTGCTGCACGATGGGGGCAGGCAACAGCGTCAGGGAAATCACCACGGCGTTGCGCGTCATGCCTTTTAGCACATTGAGTGAAAAAACCGGCACCAGAATAAAGCAGGGATACAGCCGGGCGATGCCGAGCGTAATGGCGATGATAAAGTCATAAACGTGCTGAATGGTGGCGATCATGCGGATTTATACCCCAGTCTGCGCAATCATGTTAAACGCGGTAATAGCCAACTGCATCAGCTCTACGCCAATCCAGCGTCCGCAAAGCGCCAATGTCAGCCCGACAGAGATCAGTTTGACGGCAAAAGGTAGCGTCTGGTCCTGCAATTGCATCACCGCCTGTAGTAACGAAATCAGGACGCCGACGATCACCGCGACCAGTAGCGGCGGCGCGGAGAGCAGCACGACCATCACCATGGCCTGACGGAAAAGCGTGATTATTTCCATCATTGCCTCACAGGTAGCTGTAGAACAGGCCGTCCAGCAGACGCGTCCAGCCATTGACCAGTACGAACAGCAGCAGCTTTAACGGCAGCGAAAGCGTCATTGGCGCGACCATCTGCATCCCCAGCGCCAGCAGCACGTTTGAGACGATGAGGTCGATGACGATAAACGGGATATAGATCAGGAAGCCGATTTTGAACCCAGCCTGTAATTCTGAGAGCACGAAAGCCGGAATCACCAGCAGCAGGTTTTGCGTATTCACCTTTTCGGATAACGATGCAGGCCACATTCGCAGGCTGTTTTCATGCAAATGGGTGAGGATATCCGGGTCAACATTACGAGACATAAAGGTTTGCAGCGGTTCCAGCCCGTAGGTCACACTAGCTTGAAGCGAGGTGATGTCGGTCATATCCAGCGGCTTTTCCTGCACACGCTTGGTGATGTCCTGAAATACCGGTGCCATCACAAACAGTGTTGCCGCGAGCGCAATGCCGTACAGCGCCATATTGGGCGGCACTTGCTGCACCCCGATGGCGTTGCGGGTAATCAACAGCACAATTGCAATCTTCAGAAAGCAGGTACACACAATCATCATCAGCGGAATCAGAGAGAGTGCGCCCAGAAAGAGCGCAAACATCAACGGATCGAACGCGCCGGAGGTCATGGTGCCAGCTCCTGTTCGGCACTGTTTTCCTCATCCGATCTCGGCAATATGGGCGTCGACGCGGAAAAATCCTGGGTAATCTGTAGCCCAAGACGGCCTTCCACATCGACCAGATCGCCGCTCGCCAGTGCGATATCGCCGTGATACAGCCAGGCTTGCCCCGGCACCACGTCGCGCAGTGTCAGTACGCTACCGTTGGCAAGGTGTTGCAATTCTGTCAGTGTCATCGTCACGCTGCCGCAGCGAATGTGTAAGGTGATTGGCAGCGGCGGTAAGTTTTCGGTGACGTTGTCACTCGCTGGCGTGAATTCAAGCGCTGACGCATCTGAGTGGGGAGCGGCTAGCATCGTGTCGGTAGCGGACGGGGGCATTGAGACAGTCTCCATGTCGGTAACAGTAAAGGTGTAGGGGGCGTGTTCTGTAAGTTGCAGTGTGCCGCGTAGGCGCAGCGTACTGGATGACAGTGTTCCCTCGCCGGATGGGGTAAACCACTGACGGTTAGGGAGGACAATGTCGCCAGTCTGGAGCTGTTGTAGCGCGGTAAACGGCAATACAACGTCAGCCAACGTGAGTGGCATCGCGATAGCCATTTCCGCCGGTAACGCACGGTGCTGACGCTGCCAGTCAGCAAGAGAAAATAGCTTCAGCCAGACGGCATCAACGGCCCGCATCCGGCTGCGCACGACAATTCCGTTCCAGCTCACATTGAGCCAGGCGCAGAGTACGGAATCATTGCCGTGCCGCTGTGCTGCAACAGGTTCTTTCAGATCGCATTCTTTCTGCGCTTTTTCTTTCATAGAAAGGCCCAGCGGATAAATTTCCCCGAAGAGCGTCCGTAGTACGGGATTGAGCGACTGGTTGTAGAGCGTCCAGTACCACTCTTGTGCCGCGCCATCGTCTTCTGCTGTGACGGGCAACAGCGGACAGTCCGACAACAGGCTGAGTACAGGAAACGGGTTGGTCAGCGAGACATGGCCGATATCGCTCCGCCAGCCGCTTGCCTGTGAGGGGGATAATTCTTCCGTCAATTCGCTTTCATTCACCCGTTGAAGATGCAAGCGGCCAGCAAGCCCTTCGCGAATAAACGGCAGCGATAGCCCGGTGGCCAACGCCGATCGGATACGGGCCTGCTGCATGCGCATTGTCGGCAGCACCAGCGGTCTGACTTGCGGTGAATTGATGTAGGGTGAATTCAGGTTCATCGCTCATACTCTCTGGCATCAAAACGCAGGTTTATCGGGCAGTCCAGCGCGCTGGTTATCGAGCGACGGCAGGCTTCACGCCGGTCTTTTAGCTGGTGGTAGCTTTCCCGGCTGAAACGTAGCGAGATGTCCCAACCGCGTGGCGCCAGGTTGGCAAAACGGGCATCGATATCGCCCAACTGCGGCAGTTGCAGGCTGAAGGCAAACGGTGGGGCGCAGATGTTGTCCATCGCCTCAATCAGCTCGCATTGCAGCGGTAGCCATTGTGACGGCGTCAAGTTTTGTGGGCTATCCGTTGTCTCGTTATGCAGCGACAGCGGAGCGTTGATGGCGTTGCCCGGTGGTAAGACGACTGGCGCTTCCTGATAAAATGCGTTTTCGAAGCCGTCCGAAAACGTGAATGCTTCCCAGAAATCTGGATGGTGCTGATCGTCTGATCGTGAGGATTTGCCATGCAGCGCGGCCTGTGAGTTCTGCGTTGCCTTGGATTCGGATGACGCAATCTGGCGGTTATTCATACGTGCTCCTGAGGTAACGTAAGCAGATATTCCAGTTTCTCCACTGCTTTTTGGCATTGGCGGGTCGCGTTTCGGGCGTCAGCAACCTGATGCAACTGGTCGTGGTGCTGCTGCTGAGAGGCCTGTACCTGCTGCGTTTCTGTCTCTATTTCACGGAGTAAACGCTGTTCGACGGCAAGGTGATTTTTCAGGTTTTCCAGCGTTTGGCGTTGTCCCTGCGTTTCTCGGGCAAACTGGTCGCGCTGCGTTTGGCTGGCCTGTCGCAGTACCTCGGCCTGCTGCTGGTGATGGCGTTGCTGCTCCACAATCCTAATAAGCTGCTGTTCTTCCTGCCGCTGCTGACGCTCGCTACGGCTTAGGCGCTGGCGGCGTATCGGCATCAACAGGTTCAACACGCTTTGTAACTCTACATCGCGTTCGGTGTTATGGGGCATAGCGGCTGACTCCGGCGAGCTGTTGTTGAATCGCGCCATATGGCATCGGCTCGCGCATCGACTGACGCAGAAACTGCGTGATCTCTGAATGCGCGTTGACTGCCGAGTCGGTTAGCTCGTCATGGCCTGGTTGGTATTCGCCCAGACGGATCAGCATTTCAACCTGTTTGTAGGCCGCCATCAGACGCCTTACGCCGCCCGCGTTGCGGGTGTGATCGGTGTCCACAACGTTGCTCATGGTGCGGCTCAGGCTGGCTAGCACGTCAATAGCCGGATAATGGCCCTGTTCCGCCAGACGTCGTGCGAGCACAATGTGTCCGTCGATTAGCGAACGCACTTCGTCGGCGACCGGATCGTTCATGGAGTCCTGTTCGATCAAAACGGAGTAGAGCGCAGTAATTGCCCCATCTTCCGTTTGTCCGGCACGCTCAACCAGCCGCGGCAACAGCGTATAGACCGACGGCGGCAGCCCGCCACGTCCTTGCGGTTCCCCGAGCGCGAGGCCGATTTCGCGCTGTGCGCGGGCGAAACGCGTCAGGGAATCAATAATCAGCAGCACCTGACGGCCTTCAGCACGGTAAGCCTCGGCGATGGCAGTAGCGGTGAAGGCCGCGCGGGCGCGTTCCATGCTGCTGCGGTCGGAGGTAGAGCACACCAGCACGGTGCGGCTGCGCAATTCGTCGTCCAGTTCATGATCGAGAAACTCGCGCAGCTCGCGACCACGTTCGCCAATCAGTCCGAAAACGATGGCATCACATGGCGTATTACGTGCCAGTTCTGCCAGCAACGTGGTTTTGCCGCACCCTGCACCAGCGAAAATACCGACACGCTGCCCCTGACCAATGGTCAGCAGGCCATCGACGGCACGTAATCCTGTTGGGAGCGGCTGGCTGATGCGCGGTCGGGAGGTCGGCGGCGGGGCATCGCCCAGCACGGGCTGGGTGCGGCCCGTGACATGGCCCGGTTCGACAAAAGCACTCTCGCCGCCGTCTTCCAATGCCCGGCCAAATCCGTCCAGCACGCTGCCCAGCAGACGTTCCGACACCTGAATGCGGTGCGGCTGATACAACGGTGTCACGGCTGCACCTTGGGCGATGCCGTCCAACGCCCCGAGCGCGGAGAGAAAGGTATTGTCCGGGCTGAACCCTACGACTTCGGCCATCATCTGGCTGTCGTCCTGGCGGGCAACCCAGCACAGATCGCCAATACGCGCCTGAGGCAGACTGCACTCCAGCAAAATACCGCTGACGGCCATAACGCGGCCTTTTTTCTCCACGGGGGCATAGTTCGCCAGATGCTGACGCTGTCGGTCGACCCACTGGTCGAGCAGCGGAAAAGAAGAAAGTTGTGTCTGCATTACCAGTTCACCGTTATCTGTTGTCTGCCGCTGAATTCAATCTGGTGCTCATCAATTCTCACCAGACGCAGGTTGTCGATCTCATCGCCGATAAAAAAACGCTGACCATCCGCCGTAACGACATTGGCGCGTGGCCCGCTGGTCACCTGAACGATCTGAAACGGCAGTTGCTCCGTTTTCATCTGCGTGCGGTTATCAACGGATAACGCGGTTCTATAACGTTGGTGGAGTTGGGCGAGCATCCGTTCCAGCTTTTTTTGATCGTCCGGCGTTAATTGCCCAGTGAGCGTGAGGCGATCTTGATAAGCCGCCACTTTCACTGCTGCGCCTAGCTCCCGTTCTTGCAACATAATGCGCAGCGTGCTTTCCAACTGCGGCAGCGTGCTGAGCGGCTTGCGGGTATCCTGCGGTGGCGGAGCGGCCGGCATCGCAACGCTCTCCTGTAGCTGCCAACTGCCGACCATCACCAGCAATAACGCCCCAAGCAGTAGGTAGCTGGCTTTGGCCCATAGCGGCAGGCGTGGCGCGGGTGTTGGTTTAGGAACCGGCGTGTCGTCGATAGGCATATCCGCAGGGGGAACGTTCTCTTCCGTAGCCGGAGGGGCTTCGTTGTCGTCAGGCCAGGGTGTATCGGCCACTACAATGCAGAGCCAAATCTGTCCCAGCGCAAACGGCGTGCCGGGCGGTAGAGCGTCAATCTGCTCGACGGTATGGCCTTCCGCATTACACAACGCGCCATCCTGTGCGCTAAGCGACCAGCCGTCAGCGGTTTTCTCCAACTGGCCGTGATAAGGCGTAATGCCGGGATCGTAGAGCACGAGATCGGCATCATCGGCCGCACCGATGCGCCAGGCGTTTCCGCAGAGCGGCAGCGCCGCACCGCGATGTAAACCAGTCAGCACGCGTAATTCAAACATGGTGTCTTCCTATGCGCTAAAGGGGGCGGAGGAGTCGTAAAGATCAAGGCGTCCGATGACGTTGATCGACAGGGTGGATTCCAACTCGGTGAATGACAGCACCGGAACATGGTGAAACTCGTCCTGCAACAGCGTGCGTAGCGGGCTGCGTAAATCCTGTGCTACCAGCACCAAACTGTTATGCGGCGATAACGCTGGAAATGCCTGCCGTAGCTGACCGAGCAGCGTTGAGGCATAGTCCTGCGTCAGGGCGAAGAAGGTTTCGTTCTGCGTCTGGCGCAGTGCATCGCGCAGCAGTTCTTCGCTTTCCGGCGTGAGCAGCCAGACGGCGAGGCTGTTTTCATCGCTGTACTGGTGGCAGATTTGTGACTTGAGTGCCAGACGCACGTAGTCAGTCAGCGCCAGCGTGTCCCGTTCGTGCTGACCGACTTCAATCAGCGCCTCGGCGATGGGGCGTACCGACCGCAGCGGCACACGTTCGGAAGCCAGCCGTTGCAGCACGCCGGCAAAACGCGAGAGCGGCATGATGCGCTGTAGCTCCTGCGCCAATTCCGGCTGTTCACTTTCTAGCCAGGCCAGAATGGATTTGGTTTCCTGCAAGCCGATGAACTGTGAACCGGTACGGTGAATAGCCTGTTCCATGCGTGCCAGAATCAGTTCATCCGATGTCCAGCGTGGTACATCGCCTGGCTGCTGTGCGACATGATCCCGCGGCAGCCATAGCCACTGGCTCTCATCCCGCAGCGTGTGGCCCGGCGTGGCGAACGTCGTGTCAGCCTGTTCGATGTCACCATGGGCAACCGCCAACTGGTCGGTCACAAACGTGGCTTTAACGTAGGGGATTTCATAGACGCAAAACTGGAATTCATCTTCCGCCAGACGGTCACTGAATTCGATATCAAAGGATGGCAGCGTAAAGCCAAAACGGTAGACCAGACGATTGCGCAGACGGCGGATATTCTGCACCAGCGCCGTCGCCGTCGGCTGCCCTTGCCAAACCGGATGAAACAGCAGCAAGTAGGCGCGCGTTGGGTTGAAACGCCGCAGATCCTGATAACCGTTCTGCTCGGCAGGCATGTTGTCCGCTTCTGACTGACTGGCATCCAACTGGCCCTGCTGTTTGATGCGCCAGAGCTGAAACAGGCCGCTGCCGAGTGACGCCAGGCTGATGGCGACAAACACCAGCGTCGGCATTCCCGGCAGCAGCGCAAAACCAAACATGCCGATGGAGGAGATGATCCACGCTTTGGGCTGGCTGGTAAGTTGTTCAGCAATTTCCCGACCAATATTGGCATCCACTTTTTGCCCATCGGCTGAGACGCGGGTAATGATCATCCCGGCAGTCAGTGAGATCAGCAATGCGGGGATCTGGGCGATCAGTCCGTCGCCGATAGTCAATACCGAGTAGACGTGCATCGCATCGGACGCGGCCATGTTGTGCTGCAAAACGCCAATGGCGAAACCGCCGATCATGTTGATGAACACGATCACCAGCGACGCAATGGCATCGCCTTTAACGAACTTCATTGCGCCGTCCATTGCCCCGAATAGCTGGCTTTCTTTTGCCAGATTTTCCCGCCGCTGCCGTGCCTGATGGGCTTCGATTAATCCGGCACGCAGATCGCTGTCGATGGACATCTGTTTACCGGGCATCGCATCAAGCGTGAAGCGTGCCGCAACTTCGGCCACGCGCTCGGAACCTTTGGTGATCACCAGAAAGTTCACCACCGTCAGAATCAGGAAAATCACCAGACCGACCGCCAGATTCCCGCCCACCACGTAGTTACCGAAGGCTTCAACGATATGGCCGCCGTCCTGCTGGAGCAAAATCTGGCGCGTGGTGGAAATGGAGATCGCCAGTCGAAACATGGTGGTAAGCAGCAGCACTGCCGGAAACGTCGAGAAAGCCAGCGGTTTGGGCAGGTACATTGCCAGCACGATCAGCAGGGAAGAGACGCAGATATTAAGCGCGATCAGCACATCGATCAGTCCGGTAGGCAGCGGGATGATCATCATGAAAACGATAGACATCACGATGACCGCGCCAACGACCTCTGAGCGCTGCATTGCGCTTAGCGCAATGCGGTTCAGCCAGATAATCAACAGATTCATGGCTGCCCCTTATCCGATTCGCGCGCATTCTGCTTTTGCTGGGGCGAGGCGTTCCGCTGTATCAGTTCATCATGCTGAGTGCTTTTGGCCTGCTGTTTTTCGTATTGGGCGATATCGCCAATCATGCCGCGTATCAGTTGAAGCGCCGTTTGCCGATTTTTACTGTCTCGCCACAGCGGGTGCGGCAGGTCACTGACGAGCGGTAGCAGGGCGCTGAAAAACATCGCCTGATGCTGTACTTGGGTTCCGGCCACTTCCCGACCGAGATTATGCAGGTCGCGGGCGTAGGCTCCGTTGGCGCTCAGGCCAATCAGACGACGGGTTAACTCCACGGCACCGAGTGTGAAAGCGGGTACTTTGTTCGCCAGACGGGTGAGCAGCGTCTGGCTGGATGACAGCGTATGACTCAGGTGACGGGAATCGTTGAGGTTGCTCAGCATCTTGCTGAGAACGGCTTTTGAAATAGACGGTGTTAGCGAGGCAATATCCGCCGCTAATGCCCGCTGCAACGTGCGCAACCCAATGGAAAATGTTGCGGCATCAAAGCGTTCCAACAGGGAATCCAGCAGCGCGCTGGCCGACTGCTGATGCACAATTTTCTGGTAGTACAGATCGCGCATCGCCTGTTTTTGTTCAGGCTGGGTGCTGAACAGCGCAATGGCTGTTGCCGTATTCAGACCGGCTTGTACTTCCGGCCCTTTCTCTTGATGCAACTGCTGTAGCGCATTTTCTGCCGCTGCTGCCAGCTCTGGCAGTTGGCGGGATTGCTGCTGAATGTGGCGCAGCAGAATATCCCCGCGTGCCGGATCGTTGCCTGCGGCCTCCAGTACAGCCTCAAGAGACGGCGAGTCTTTCTGCATCAACAGATCGCGCATACGGCTCAACTGCTGGTCGAGCGTACTTTGCGATGGGTTTTCCAGCATCCTGAACAGTTCGGTCAGTTTTTCAATCCGCTCGACGTTGGCGGTGGCGCGAGCCTCCGGTTGCTGGGCGATTTGGCGCCGATTCAGCGATTTGCTTCTTCGTTCGGCCTGCTCGCCAAACGCCATCGCTACTTCTTCCATCGAGGTGAATAACGGCGAGCCAGGAGACGCGTGGTGCGAACTGGCCTGCTGCACCGCGGCCTGAGGTGCAGGATCGTCATCCACGACGACAGGGCGCGGCAGAGCGTTGCTAGAGGGAAGGACGGTCGGCATTTTGATCATGATGTCATCCTGAATGAATCGGCTACGTGTCGTGGTGTGAACGTGCAGTGATGTGAATGTATTGCTGTGTGGACGCAGAAAAGGATGGGTTCCCCGGTGTGAAGTCATCGGAGCAGGCCGAATTTGATGGCGGATTGGTTTAAATACCGTTTTACTGATTGCAATAACTTGCAATTTCACGCTGTTGACGTTGGCAATAAATGACATGATAAAAAGAAAAATTAAAAATAACTGATTAAAAATCAGTGGAATAAAAATTATTATGGGCTGGCACAAGGCTTGCTCTTCCGTTTTTGCCAATAGGGCATAACAACGGAGAGTCAGCAAATGGAAATGTCTACCCTGAAACACATCGAACAGACCCCTTCGCTTTACCCGGCGCGAGCTGTAGATTGGGAACAGGTGTTTCGTCAACACGGAAAGAAATTGCATAACTTTATCCGCAAACGCGTTAGCAACCATGACGACGTTGAGGATTTACAGCAAATGACCTATCTGGAAGTGCTCAAACATCAGGATAAATTTGCGGGGGCATCTCGACCGGAGACATGGGTGTTCGGCATAGCCCTCAACCTGGTGCGCAACTATTTCAAGCAGGCACGCCATCGCGCTCAGGAAATGGGCGATGAGATGCTGGAACATATCGCGATAGAACTCGATCCCGGCGCCATTACCGAAAGCCAACGAGCACTGAAACGCGCGATGGATGCCATCGTCTCACTGCCTGAGGATACTCGTCAGATGCTGATGCAACTGCTGGATACCGATGCCAGCTATCAGGATCTCGCGTTGCAGTTGGGGATCCCCATCGGTACGGTGCGGTCACGGCTGTCTCGTGCCCGAGGTGTGATCCGTCAGGCTGTTGAATCCTAACGGCATTCCAAGGAACGAAAGAACGTGTCTGCCACCGCCATTTTTCACTGATTGATGTGGTGACTGCCTTATTCAAGGTGGCGGTTACCGCTCAATTTGTGGGTTGCACGTTGTGATATCAGGTCGCATTTATGTCGTTGCAGGGTTTCCTATCCATCTTCTGGAATGTTGAGACGCCGTATTGAGCTACCTGCACAAATGTTTTAATTAAAAACAAGGAGATGGCAATGATGTTCACCCAACCTTTTCGTTCCGATGAGAAGACCAAAGACCCAGAGCTGGAGCTAGTGGATTTTGCGTTTAGCCGCATCAAAGACGCGATTTATATCGTCAATGAAGAGCAGCGTTTTTGTTATGTCAATGAGGCTGCCACCCAGACGCTGGGCTACAGCATTACGGAGTTCATGCATTTGAGCGTGGCCGATATCGATCCTGAATGGGGCGCTGAGCATAGCTCACCCGACTGGTTGCAGGAGTACGCGTCGAGCGTGGGCACCACGTTTGAAACCAAACACCTCACCCGCTATGGCATGACGATTCCGGTTGAGGTCAATTTCACGCATTTCCAACACAGAGGACGTAGCTACAACATGTGTGTAGTCAGAGATATCAGGGAACGTAAACATATCGAGCAGTTGGCTTACGCGCGGGAACAAGAGTTTCGCGCGCTGGTTGAGAACACACCGGATTTGATTATCCGCTTCGATCCTAATCTGAATTGCCTGTATGCCAATCCTGCCAGCCTGAAACATTTGGAATTTACCGTAGAGCAACTTCGGGGCCGAATGATTACGGAATTGTGTGCAATCCGCATGGAACAGCTGGTGCAGCAGGTTGTCGATACTCGCAGTAGCGCAGAAGGTGAAGTCATGGAAGTGCAGGGGAAAGGTGAGCAACGTCATCACCATATTCATCACATTCGCTGCGTGCCTGAGTTCGATCAGCACGGTGTGCTGGTTTCCATTTTGACCGTAGGACGGGACATTACGGCCATTCGCTATGCGGAGAAGAAGCTGTCCGATTCACATATGCAATTGCGTTTACTGGCGCGTCAGCGTGAGATTTCACGCGAGGAAGAGCGTAAGCATATCGCACAGGAGATTCACGATGAGCTGGGGCAGCACCTGACCACGATTCGCATGAGCCTGTCGCTGATGCGCATGTGTTTTGCCAAGGAAAATCCAGATATGCAGGCACATTTGCAAAAGTTGATGCAGTTGGCTGACCAAACGATTCAGGTGGTGCGTAACGTCTCGACTCGACTCAGACCAAATGTTTTGAACATGGGGCTCACGCCTGCGCTGGAATGGCTTTGCGACGAGTTTAACCGACACTACAGCGCAAACTGCCTGTTGCGAACGCCGGGGGAAACGCTGGTACTTAATGACGAGAGTACCACTGCGGCCTTTCGCGTCGCGCAGGAGTCGTTGACTAACGTGGCGCGTTACGCCGCCGCCACACAGGTGCTTATTACACTGGAGAATCTGCCGGACTGCGTGGTACTGTGCATTGAGGATAACGGCAAAGGATTTGATTCTCGTGCAAAGAATAAGAACGCCTTCGGACTCATGAGCATGAAAGAGCGAGGGCGCATGCTGGGAGGTGAGGTCATCATTGAAAGTGCACCCGGCAAAGGCACGCAGGTGCAGTTAACATTTCCTAAAAATGGCTATATCCGTTAATCGCGGGACAAGAATAACAAAGGAAAAAATGAGCGATGGACAAACTAATACGTTTAATGATCGCAGACGATCACGTCATCATGCGCGAAGGGCTCAAGCAGATCTTTGCGCTGGATGACTCACTGAGCGTCGTTGCTGAAGCAGGAAATGGCGCACAGGTGCTGGCGCAGTTGCGCAGCGTGACGCCCGATTTGCTGCTGCTGGATATGTCGATGCCCGGTATTAGCGGTGAAGCGCTGATTTCACGCGTGGTGGCGCAATATCCGCGCTTGCCGATTCTGGTGCTCAGCATGTACAGCGAGGCGCAAATTGCACAGCATGCTCTGAAAAGCGGAGCCAGAGGCTACATTACCAAAGATAAAGACCCGGAGGCGCTGCTGGCGGCCATCCGGCGTGTTGCACAGGGCGCTCGCTATATCGATCACACCATTGCCGAACAGCTAGTGTTTTCTAATTATACGCAAGACGGTAGGGCCGAGCACGATGTCCTGACGGCCAGAGAGCACCAAATCATGATTTTGTTTGCACAGGGGATGGGGATTAATGCTATCGCTAATGAGCTGGCGATCAGCAACAAAACAGTCAGCACCCACAAAGCGCGCCTGATGGAAAAAATGCAGTTCAGTACCAATGTGGAGATCGTTAAATACGTTTTTAGCAAGAAGCTCATTCCCTAGTAATGGGAACTCGAAGAGGAAAGAAATAACAGCGATAAAGGGATTCAATAGTCGGTGAATCCCTTTTGCTAAGGCTTACGGTTTCCTTACGGTATCTTTTCTTTTTTCTACTAATTGTTTAAGAGAGTAACGGACTGTTTTTGCTCATGTTGGTCACATTTTTGTAGGTATTTCCCTACAAATTCCTCTGGAATTCCTACCTGATGTTCAGCGATGCCTGATGGTTTCATTATTCAATGGCGGTAATGCTTGTCATCGTTCCACCGGTGATGAATCGGTGTGCGCTACGCGGAGAAACGCGGTGGTACGCCCCACGTTATGGAAAGCAGTGAGTTAGCCCATTCGGGCCCCAGGAGTAGTTAATGAATAATCATTACCGTCAGGACATACAGCGCTATTCATCATTAGGCCATTTATCACGAGAAAAGCCATCATTAGACTTGTCGGGACATTCCACGCACACGACTGATGATATTCACTCATCGCTGTCGCCAATCATCAATGTTATTGCCCCCCTCAATGTTGATATCGTGCTTGAAGGTGAAACTGGCACAGGGAAAGACACGCTGGCGAATCGCATTCACCAACTTTCTCAATGCAGCGGCCCTCTGGTCGCAGTGAACTGTGCGGCCGTACCGGAAAATTTGGCCGAAAGCGAATTGTTTGGCGTGGTCTCGGGTGCTTATACCGGTGCGAACCGCTCTCGCGCCGGTTATCTGGAAAGTGCGGACAAAGGGATCCTGTTTCTGGATGAGATCGACAGTATGCCCATGACACTGCAAGCCAAGATGTTACGCGTGCTGGAAAGTCGTGGCGTTAAGCGACTGGGGAGCACCCAGTTCACACCCGTGGATATGCGCGTAATTGTGGCGACACAAACGCCGCTGCTGCAACTGGTAGAAAAAGGGTTGTTTCGCCGCGATCTCTATTTCCGTCTGGATACGGTAAAGATTCAACTGCCGACGCTGCGTTCCCGTAGCGATCTCATTCTGCCGCTGTTCCAGCGTTTTAGTCAGGAAGCGGCGATACGCCTGAGAATGGCTCTGCCGCCGATGACGGCGGAAATCTATGAGCAGCTGTTGACCCATAGCTGGCCGGGCAATATTCGCGAGCTGAAAGCGGCGGCGGACCGATGGGCGCTGGGGCTGTCACCACTAGCTGAAATCCAGCCGCTACTGCACTTGCGCCCTTTACAATTAAAAGACCGTTTAAAACGGATTGAAAAATTTCTGATTCAGGATGCGCTACGCCGCCACGACCACTGCATTGACGATGTCATTGTGGAACTGGGGATCCCCAAACGAACGCTCTATCACCGCCTGAAAGTGCTGAATGTGACGGTGCGAGAAATGTGCGCAGGGGGCGGGGAAGCGTGTCAGGCATGAATGCCGATCGTGTACCTGCCGGGATACTGTAGCTGATGGCGGCAGGCCTACTTTTGCTGGTAGACCTGCTGTCAGATTACACCGCTTCTATCGGTGGACACTGATAGTGATGGATATCTGGTAGATCGCGCAATGCTACCGCTTTACTGAAATACCATCCAACGTTTTCTATTGTTCTAAAAGAAAATCCATGACGACTAACGGTCGGAAACACAGATAAAACCAGGCTAGTTCTTCCCCTCACCTCGCCATTGCTGAAAGAATTTGCTTTCAGTTGGAACTCACAGACCCGCTCTCCCACTTAATGAATGAACAAGATGACTGTATGTACAGCATGACAGTTCACTACCGTAAACATTCATCATATTTGGAGATATATCATGGCTTTAGGACTTTCTCAGGTTGCATCTCAGGCGGCTTCTCAGACTCTGGATACCGCAATGGCTGGTTCTCTGACTCGTGCAGCTGGCGCTCAGGCACAGAAAATTGCGCTGGATACGGAAAACTCTATTCTGGATGGCCAGATGGATTCTGCATCCAAATCGCTGAACTCCGGGCAGAAAGCAGCGAAGGCCATCCAGTTCTGATTGTGAGTCAACGAGCCGGAGCACTGCTCCGGCTTTATTTACCCCGTCCGCGATGGAATCCACACCATGAAAATCAACCACGCTACTACGCAGCCTCAGCCGGGAGATGCTCCGCTGGCGGACAACGGTTCGTCTTTTTCCTTTTCTGCCAATGATCAGGACGTTTCCTGGTTTAGCGCGGCGCTGTCGCCGGCAGCGATGACGGCGGAAAGTGGTAATAGTCAGTGGCTAGGCGCGCTGGCGGAAAAATCTCAGGGACTGAATAGCGTTTTCAAATCCGCTGAACGCGATGTCAGCCAGTCGATGCGATCCAACAATCCCAAGGACGTGCTGGATGCGACCCGAACGCTGTCGTCGTTCTATTTGGAAAGTCTGCTGAGTGCCAAATTGGTGGCAAAAAGTGTGCAAAGTCTGGAAAAACTCACCAACTTACAGTAGCAGCCTATGAAAATCGATAAGCGAGTGTTTCTTCTGCTGATCGGGTTATTGGCTGGCTGCGGCGAGCCGATTGAGCTGAATCGCGGGCTGTCGGAAAACGATGCCAACGAGGCGATTTCGATGCTTGGCCGCTATCAGATCGGCGCGGAGAAACGGGTGGACAAAACCGGCGTTACGCTGGTGATTGATGCAAAAAACATGGAACGCGCCGTCAATATTCTTAATGCGGCGGGTTTACCAAAGCAATCGCGCACCAATCTGGGGGAGGTCTTTCAGAAAAGCGGCGTGATCTCAACGCCGTTGGAAGAGCGCGCCCGCTATATCTACGCCCTGTCGCAGGAAGTTGAAGCGACGCTGGCGCAGATCGACGGCGTTCTGGTGGCGCGAGTGCATGTGGTGTTGCCCGAGCGTATCGCGCCCGGTGAGCCGGTTCAGCCCGCTTCAGCGGCGGTGTTTATTAAATATCGAGCCGAACTTGAACCGGATGGGATGGAGCCGCGTATCCGCCGGATGGTGGCCAGCAGCATTCCCGGCCTGTCTGGTAAGGACGATAAAGAACTGGCGATTGTTTTTGTTCCGGCAGAACCGTATCAAGACACGATTCCCGTTGTGACACTGGGGCCGTTCACGCTGACGCAGGATGAAATGCGGCGCTGGCAGTGGAGCGCAGGGCTGTTTGGTCTGATGCTGGCAGGCCTATTGGGCTGGCGCATTGGCGCGCCTTACCTACGGCAATGGCAGCAGAAAAAAGCGAGGGCGTCGTCGTCACAATGACAACACAAGAGCAAAGCAGTGGGAGCGAAGCGGGCGACATCACTTCGCTTGCGTGGCTGATCTGGTGGGTAGAGGGATGTCTGCTACAAGCGGATTCCAGCTGGTGGAACCAAGGTATTATGTTGCCCGATTCACCACGGCGTAGTGATTGGTTGCATGTGAATGCCGTGCAGCTTAATCGCTATTTTTCTCTGCCGCTGGTGTTGCCGCCAGATCAGCATGCCTCGCTAATGCAGTTGGGAATGCTGGATACGGCGCAGCGGGAAACGGTGTTGCGTCTGATGATGTGGGTTTGCCAACCTAGACGTAACCCGGAACACACTGATGCTGAGGCCATATGGTGTGAGCGACTGGCAAAGGCGTTGCGCCCGGGTTTATGGCTGCCGCCACAGGTTACATTTTTGGCTTCATCGCCGTCGACCTGCTATCAGGATGCGTTGATGCTGCTGCGCATTCGCTATGGCGAAGCGTGCTGGCCGCGCTTGCGGTTGCTCTTTCCCCGAGACTGGGGAAATCACGATCATCTCCCGTCGGTGTCATTACCCGCTGCCCGACTAAATGCGCTGTGCGACGCCCTCATCTGGAAGGCGTCAGCCTCCACCTAGGTTTGCCCTATGGTTATTTCGCGTGGTTTCTGGCCGCACGCCGTTTTTTATCTCAACCAAATTTCACTTCGTACAGTAAGGATGAAGCATGCTGACGACAAAGACGTTTGCGACATTACCCGGCGCAAGTCGGGATGACGCGGTGATTATCCCGGCGGAGCGGGTTGCCGCACATCGGCGCTGTCGGACACTCTGGGAAGAGGCCAATGTGCAGGCCGATACGATCGTGGCGCAGGCGCATGAACATGCCAGAACGCTCTGTGAGCAGGCGGTAGAAAACGCAGAAGCAACGTTCTGGCAGCAGGCAAACGCGCTATTGCAAGGTATTCGGCAAGACAGGGAGCACCTTGAGCAGACCATGGTTACACAAGCCGGACAGCTGCTGCGCGATGCGCTGGCGCATTTGCTGGATAAAACGCCTGCGCCGTCGCGTTATCACGCTTTGCTGCGGCAGTTGTTGAAGCAACAGCAAGGGGAGATCCGGGGAACGCTGTACTGCCATCCCGCCCAGCTTACCGATGTACAGCACTGGCTGGACGGGCATCCGCATCTGGAGTGGCGTCTCGCCAGCGATGAGATGCTGGATAACGATGCCATGAAGCTGATTACGGCGCATGGTGTAATGTCGTTAAGCTGGCGGCGGGCGGCACAGCTGCTCATTCCTCCCGATCACGCCGCCGCTATGTGAAACCATCATTTGCCGTTGGGAACTGCATGCTGGGGTTAGCCACTCACTATCAGGTCAATGACGAGAACTTTTAGGTTAATGACCCAAACCGTTTTGTGAGGAAAATACCTTGTGAGGAGAGAGAGCTATGTCCCTTAACCCAATTCAGCGCCGCCTTGATGCGCACCTGGTCGATTCGCAGCAACAGCTGGATGATATTGCACTGAATGTTGCCGAAGGCGGTGCCAGTCAGGCGGATAGTTACGCTTTTTTTGAAGCCAGTATGGATTATTCCAATGCCAGTTGGGCTGTCGGGCAGCTGTTGAGCGTTAAACACGGTTTGGCAAAGGCCATCATCAATGACTTCAACTGATGTAGCCGCGATGTTGGAACACTGGCTAAACGGCGGAACATCGATGCTGAAACTGGAGATTGACGGTGGCGCGGTGACCATTGTGCGGCAGTCTTCAGGTGTGGCGTGCAGCGCAGCCATTCCGCTGCCTGTGTTGCCGGATGAACTGATGCTGACACGGGCATTACAGCTGGCCGACGCGGCTCACGCACAGTTTGAGGATGCAACAGCGGTACTTTCGCTCTCACCGCAGGATGACCAGTTGTGGCTATGGATGCGGCCCGATGCCGATGACGTCATGCAGCTGTGCCGCAGTTTGGAAACCTTACTTAACCAACGGGACGTCTGGCTGAGCCTGCTCGCGCCGCGCGTGAAAATGCCGGTTTCCGCTCCACTGAATCTGAACACGCTGGCTTTTTTGCAAGGAGAACGACATGCGTAAGGGATGGGTACGTAATCGATCGTATAGCACGCTGCTGGCGATCTATCGCTGGTTTTGCTGGGCGGTGGTACTAATGGGGATTATCCCGGTGAACGGGATGATTTCGCTGGCGCACGCCGCCACGCCACCCGACTGGAATAAGGGGGCGTATGCGTATTCTGCTGAGCAGACGCAGCTGTCTGCCATTTTGACGGATTTCGCCAACAGCCACGGCGTAGATTTGGTGCTGGGCAACATTACGGACAATGAGGTTACGGCGAAAATCCGTGCGGATACTCCCACGCTATTTCTCGACAGGCTGGCGCTGGAGCATCGCTTTCAGTGGTTCGTGTATAACAATGCGCTGTATGTCAGCCCGCAGGATGAACAGGCTTCGGTACGCCTGGAAATCTCCCCTGATGCTGCGCCCGATATTAAGCAGGCACTCAGTGGTATCGGGTTGCTCGACTCGCGCTTCGGATGGGGGGAATTACCTGAGGAGGGCGTAGTGCTGGTTACCGGGCCGCAGGCGTATATCGATCTGATCCGTAATTTCAGCCAGCAGCGGGAAAAGCAGGACGAACGGCGCAAGGTGATGATTTTCCCGCTGCGCTATGCCTCGGTATCTGATCGGACGCTGCAATACCGCGATCAAAAAGTCACGATCCCCGGTGTCGCGACCATCCTTAATGAACTGATGGATGGTCAGCGTGCGGCACCCGCGGGAGCCTCCGGGCCGATGCCCGTGCAGCCTGATACGGGAATGGAAGCGATGCGGGACAGCACGCGTTCGCTGATGACTCGACTGGCAACCCGCAATAGCCCGGGGCGCAGCGGTGAGGCGTCAGGCCGCGTGACGCTAAGCGGCAAGATTTCTGCCGATGTACGCAATAATGCGCTGTTGATTCGGGATGATGAAAAACGCCGTGCAGAGTATCAGCAGCTCGTCGAGCATATCGACGTACCGCAAAATCTGGTCAACATTGATGCCATTATTCTGGATGTGGATCGTACCGCGCTGTCGCGGCTGGAAGCGAACTGGCAGGCGCAGCTCGGCAATGTGAGTGCGGGCAGCACCATGATGATGGGGCGGAGTACCCTGTTTGTCAGCGATTTCAAACGTTTCTTCGCCGATATTCAGGCATTGGAGGGAGAAGGTACCGCCTCTATTGTCGCCAACCCTTCCGTATTGACGCTGGAAAACCAGCCCGCGATTGTCGACTTCAGCCGGACGGCATTTATTACGGCAACGGGCGAGCGCGTCGCGGACATTCAACCAGTGACGGCGGGGACTAGTCTGCAAGTGACGCCGCGAGTGATCGGTGAAGGCGCGCAGCGCAGTATCCAACTGGTTATCGACATCGAAGACGGTCAGGTCGAGACGGGGCGTGAAGGTGAGGCATCGGGCGTGAAGCGTGGCACCGTCAGCACGCAGGCACTGATTGGCGAGAACCGTGCGCTGGTTTTGGGCGGTTTTCACGTTGAGGAGAGCGGTGACCGCGATCGCCGTATTCCGATCCTCGGGGATATTCCACTACTGGGAAAACTGTTTACCTCGACGCGTCATGAAGTCTCGCGCCGTGAGCGCCTGTTTATTCTTACGCCGCATCTGGTCGGCGATCAAACCGATCCCACACGCTATGTTTCCTCTGCCAATCGTCAGCAGTTGAATGGCGCCATGAACCGCGTGGCGCAGCGTAACGGCAAAACAGATCTCTATAGCCTGATTGAAAGCGCGTTTCGCGATCTTGCCAGCCGTCAACTTCCTGCCGGGTTTCAGGCCGACAGCAAAGGTGCGCGATTGGGAGAGGTGTGCCGCTCACAGCCGGGCCTGATCTATGACAGTTCGCGCTATCAGTGGTACGGCAACGGTCAGGTACGCCTGAGTGTCGGCGTGGTGCGTAACGGCGGTACTCAGCCGCAACGTTTTGATGAAGCAGCCTGCGCCAGCAGTCGTACGCTGGCGGTGGCTGTGTGGCCGAAAACGACGCTGGCACCGGGGGAGTCCAGTGAGGTTTTTCTTGCCTTGCAGCCTGCGCTAACGCCCCAGCCAACCCGGCGTAACGTGCTGATATCTCAGTAGCGATCTCTCGGTTTGGTGATAAAGGTGGGGATTTTGTCCCTTTCCAATCCGCCCTTTGGGAGGGGTTGGAAAGGGTATCGGAGACAGCGTCACTCGCTTCATCACCAGTTCATCTGAATAACTATTTCAATAGCCATCATTTCAATAACCATTATCAACAACTACAGGGCATTTCTATGAACCATAAAGCACTGTCAGTGGCGCTGATAGCACTTCTGTTGAGCGCCTGTAATGCACCACGGCAGGTGGCCAACTGCGCCTCGGTCACCTGTCGCCCACAGCCGGAAACGCACCAGCTTGTCATCTGGTGGCAACCTGATTTACGCAACGGCCCAGCGGATTACAGCAGGGTAAATGTAGATGAGTGAGCCAGAGGAAGTCGTCGACAATCAGCATGACTTTCTCGCGGCGATGGAAACTGCACCGACAGCCTGTTGGTCTGTACAGTCGGGCATCACGCTGTGGTATACGGTGGTGTCGAGGCGGGAGCCAGCACTCGTCTTAACGCTTGCTCCCGCCCGACATTATCCCGGTATGCTGCGGCAAATTTTACAACGCCGTTTTCTGGAAGCCGATGAACTGTCTGCATGCGACCTGAGTCTGGATGAACAGCAAAATCTGCGGTTACATCGCTCGCTACCCGCATCGATGGAGCCTATCGCGGAGATCGAGGAACTGTGGCGTTTAGCTGGTCTGCCTCCGCGCTGAACGGTGAAAAGTGATACGTTTTCGTGCGAGCAGCGGGAACCGTACAGGCCAGAAAATCACTTAATGGGGGAGTGTCACAGTTACGTGGGCTGACCGCACATCCACTGGCGCTTTCATAACCCATTTACTCATTGAGGAAACATTATGCTTAATTCTCTTGGTGGCGGAGCTTCTCTGCAAATAACAATCAAGGCGGGCGGTAACGGCGGTTTATTTCAATCTCAGTCTTCACAAAATGGTGCATCGCCGTCGCAGTCGGCATTTGGTGGCCAGCGTAGCAATATCGCAGAACAACTGTCCGATATCATGACGACCATGCTGTTCATGGGTAGCATGATGGGCGGCGGTATGGGCGGTAGTCTTGGCGGGTTGGGTAGTAGCTTAGGCAGCTTGGGCGGTGGTTTACTGGGACAGGGTTTGGCCGGAGGTCTTGGCAGTAGCCTTGGCAGTGGTCTGGATAGCGAGCTCGGTGGTGGATTGGGTGGTGCGCTGGGCGCGGGTATGAATGCCATGAATCCATCAGCCATGATGGGCAGCCTGCTATTTAGCGCGCTGGAAGATCTGCTGGGTGGCGGTATGTCGCAACAGCAGGGGGGGCTTTTCGGTAACAAACAGCCGACGTCCCCGGAAATTTCAGCGTATACCAAAGGCGTTAACGATGCGCTGTCCGCGATTTTGGGTAACGGCCTGAGTCAGGCTCAAGGACAAAATTCACCTCTGCAACTGGGTAACAATGGCCTGCAAGGTTTGAGCGGCGCAGGCGCATTCAATCAACTGGGCAATACGCTGGGGATGAGCGTTGGGCAAAAAGCGGGCTTGCAGGAACTGAACAACATCAGCACCCATAATGACAGCCCGACGCGTTATTTCGTCGATAAAGAAGACCGTAAGATGGCAAAAGAGATTGGCCAGTTTATGGATCAATACCCTGAAGTCTTCGGCAAACCGGAATACCAGAAAGATAACTGGCAGACGGCGAAGCAGGATGACAAATCCTGGGCTAAGGCGCTGAGCAAGCCGGATGACGACGGCATGACCAAAGGCAGCATGGATAAATTCATGAAGGCTGTTGGCATGATTAAGAGCGCAGTAGCGGGTGACACCGGTAATACTAACCTAAATGCTCGTGGCAACGGCGGTGCCTCTCTGGGTATTGATGCATCTATGATCGGTGACCGCATTGTCAATATGGGGTTGAAGAAGCTCGCTGATTAAACGGCGGATTTCTGCCAAACATGCTTATGCCGGTCACGTAATGTGGCCGGCATTATTTTTAACGTTATGTTATTGCGTTGCGAGTGCTAACCCCCTTCAACATTGGCATGATAAGCAGCGTCGACTGGGGGAGTTATGCCAGAGAAGTCCTGAAGGAGAATCACCTGACAGATAAAATCTTTACACAGCGCAATGAGCGTAACAATCTGACGCTTCGTACCCGTATCAAGCGGTTGGCTCGCAAAACGATTTGCTTCTCACGCTCTATCGAAGTCCACGAAAAAGTCATCGGCTCCTTCATCGAAAAGTACATGTTCTACTAATTGGAAGCGCCACCCCAAAATAAATATGCCTGGAACCATTCCCCCTTTCATTCCACTCAATCATAGGCTCATGTCATCATATGTGATTTTGGATAAATCATTGATGATGTTGTAACGACGTTGAGCTGACATTGCCAGAAAAGGGAGTTTCATTCATCTTATTTTACACTTCAAATATATGAATCAGAGGAATAATATTATGTTATCTAATGTAAACCCAATAAAAAACCATGGTCAGTACAATTTACCTAATATCAATGAAAAGCCAGCACAAGAGAAAAAACATGCGGATAATTCAAATGAAAACCAGGCTCCATCGCTTCGTCCAGTAGTCACTCCTTGGCCTGAACGTAATCCAAATATAAGAGAGGCAACCTCAGACGATATCAAAAAAAAAGAGCTATCACCATTTTCTAATGGTGCGGCCAAAAGTATGTCACAGCCTAACCAGGATGTTAACGCTGATAAGAATTTACTTCAGGCAAAAAATTATGGCCATCAGGCTGATAATAATCAATTTTCATTACGGGATAAATTACAATATACGAACGGTCAAGGGGCTCTGAAAGATGCCGTAAACATTGTAATCAATCGTAATAAAGAATTGGAAAGTCTAGGCGCATTTACCGCGACATCCAATATGAATTCACCTCATAATGGAGCCTATTTCTGGAGCGGTAGCACTATGAAAGATGGTGAAGTTATCCATTCTGCAATGTTGACAGCTCAGTCGATCGCTGAAAAGCAAGGAGGAGTAACACTAGAGATGACGGAAGGAGGGCATTCACTGCATAATTACAGTGGTGAAGAGGATAGCTTTTCTTTTATAAAAGAAAGATTCAAGTATGCGGACGGTACAAAATTAAGTGATGATAACTATACGGTCAAAAAGGATCTCATTGAAAAAGGGATTGCAAATACAGGTATTGATATATTGGTAGAAACAGGGATAAGTAAAACGGATAGCAAAGAATCCGTTGTCTCATCACAACATTCCGTTCCTCATACCCTTTGGGATATCATGTCGATGCGCTATGCAGACAAAGTTACTGGGGAAGCAAAAGCAATACATGCCATTTCGGAAAAAGATCCCTATGTTAAAAGCGAAGCATTCCAAAACAATACCTGGAATGCTAAAGAGCGTCCTACTTTAGAAAATAATGGTGTTTCAGTGAAAGAATTATATTCTGAGCAACTGGATGGTCATCTAGTAGGTGAAAATAAAAGTAATAAAAAGAATTGGGCCAACACCGGAGGATTCATTGGGAATATAAAACCTGATAACCATAGCTAAGTATTAGCTATAAACTAAACAAGCTCAGTCCGAGTTGGGTAATGTTGGCATCAACAAGAAAACCAACCGGACTGAGTAATATGTGGTCGAGTAGATAATGCATTCAATCGATAGAAGTTTCTGTTTGATCTTACCCACCATTAGTGGACACGCGGCTTTGTTGAATAAATCAGATTTGGGATAGACCCTGTACACGATTCTGTGTAAATGCCTTTTCTCAGTAGTGACCGTCCAGACGATCACCGAACTCGATAATAAAACGGCTCATTGCCAGCCGCCAGTTCTGGATTGGCATGCTCCATTTTTTTGACGCCGACTGTATCGCCAGATAAATCACTTTCCGCATCGAGTCATCCGTTGGGAACACCTTGCGTTTCTTTAGCGCCGAGGGTGTTTTAAAACCGACGTTAACCGACATTGCCCGCTTGCTGACACTTGTGTAATCCGGGCAGCGCAATGGGACGCCCATCAAGTCAAAAATGGAATCAATAAAGCCCTGAGCGGCCCGCAGGCTCAGCCGGAATACGCGTTTAATCATCAACACAGTCGATTAACACTAAAAAATATAAATACGTCCCCCACTTTAGATAAAAAAAGCCAGCACAGGTTTCCCTTACTGGCTTTTCCCCGGTGCGGTATGGCACAAATATTACATTTGACGCACCGCAATAAAGCGATCGGCGATCAGGCGGGCGACCCAGAACGAAGTCTGCGCCACGTCGCTGTGTAGCCCATTCTCCGTATGGATATCGGCCTTGCGCAGGAAATCCTGCTCCAGTGAATCCACAAACGTATCGAACTCGAACTCCCCTCGCCGTGGCGACCCTGACTGGCTGAGCACCGTGTTTAACTGTGTTCTCACCAGATGGATAGCCTGAGTGAACGCTTCACGTTGAGCCGGCGTAATGTATCCACCTTGTCTGGCGATATCCGCCCAGCGAGTAGGGGACAGCGGTATCATCGTGTTTGGCATCTTAATTCACCTGTAAGTTGGCAGAGTCGGGCACTTTGTAGTGATTATTGACATTCGTCAGGTTGATATTGCTGCCTTTGACGTTCAACCCTTCGCTGTCGCTTTTCACGAACGAAAACTTGCCGTTTTCTGCGTCAATGTTGCTCAGGTTCAAATTCCAGTTGCCCTGCTGTCCGCCGTTGGTGCGCACGAACGTACCGAAATCTTTCGCTTTGAAATTATCGATAGTCAGGTTGGCATCGGCGTTCAACTGGAAGATCTTATCGGAAGCGCCCTGAGCACTGCTATTGGTGATTTCAACGTTGGCAGGTTTACCGCCGTTCGATTTCACCGTCAGCGCATCTTCACCTACATTGGTCCAGTGCACGTTATCAATTTTGGCATCGCCACGAACGTGCACGCCGTCCGCCGCATTATCACCAAACACCACGTTTTTCAGCGTTGCGCCCGGCGCCAGTTCAAACAGCGGTTTCTGGCCTTCAGCCTGGCCGCCGTCACCTAACTTGCTGCCCGCGGTAAAGGTTTTGCCGCCGCCATCAAAAACCTCACCGGGGCCGACTTTGATGGTGTCGTTTACTACAGTGGCATTACCGCTGGCAGTAGGGAAGGATACCGGACCAGCCCCCGCGGTTGAGGCTGCGGGTGACGCTCCTGGTGATACGCCGCCGCTCCCACCGACAGGTGCGGAAGGTGCAGCAGGTGAAGCGCCGCCAGAAGGCGCTGATGGTGCAGTTGGCGATCCGCCGTTACCACCGGAGGATGCCTGAGGCACTCCCACTGATGGCGAACCGCTACCTTGTGACTGGCCACTACCTTGCGGCTGGCCGAATTCACCTTTCTGTGAATCCATCAAATTGCCGATCAATTCCAGCAGCGCTTTTAACAGATCGTTGGTACTCAATTGACCTCCGCCATCGGCTGTTGGACTGATGGCATTGTCTAATGCGCTGCCTGCTGAATCTTGCAGCAGGGAACGGCTCAGATCTTCTGGATTTTGCGCACTGCCTGCGTCGCCGGTGCCGGATGACCCCGTCAGCGGTGATGTACCGCTGTTGCCACCCGTCGCGCCAGACGAACCCGAAGCGAACGGGTTCCCCGCTTCTTGACCATTTTTGCCCTGAATCAGGGTTTCTAACAGCTTCATCAGCATATCGGCAGGGCTGCCGTTTTGACCTAATGCCGAACTTCCCCCATTGCCTGCACCAGCTTGCCCCAGCGGACTGCCGTCTGTTGATGATGGCGTATTACCTTGTGAATTGGGCAGAAGGGCACTCAACAACGTGTCCAGCGCCTCCATCAGTTGATTATCTTGCTGTGCAGAACGTGGCGCTCCCCCGCTGTTGCTGCCTGATAGAGGGGAATTCAGCCCTGTCGAGGACAGGCCTGCGCCGGGTTGTATGCTGAGCGTAATCGTCATATCAGCCATAACATCTCCTTGAAAGTGAATAGTGATGAGTCGTTAACAGGCTTACGTCTGTTGCGTATTAAGTGAGGGGATGTGTGATGTGGTTCCCGGTCGGGAAGGAGAAAGATGGTGGAACTGAAATGAGATAACCGCCACTTAGCTTGCACGTTCACTTCATCACCTTTGGAACCTGTTATGCAAAAAATCCAGCATGTTCAGCCTGGCGTGTCCACTTCGGAGATTGCACCAGCTTACGCTAGCTAAAACATCTTTCTCACAGGTTCGGGCAGGATTACCGGGAAAGTGAGCTATTCCGGTGGATATGACGTCAGTACATATCTGACAGGAAAAACCTCGGCGCAGATGACGCAAAACATTAACAGCAAACACAGCTTTGCGCCGGATGTCCGCGCCTCATTCGGCGTCTCCGCCAGCCTGCAAATGGCGCAGCAAAATGCCCTGAATTTTACCCTTAGTGAAGAGGCGCTTCCTGGCTTTATTGACGGGCTATCGAGCGGCACGATCAACCCGCTAGCCCTGCTGGACAAAGGGGAGCAGCACAGCGTGAAAGCGGGTAAAACGGTCAGCTTTAATCTGGATGGTAATGCGGCGCTGGAGCTGCGCGGTGGCATAAATCTGACGGAAAAAGGTGCCGCGCCAACCAGTGCCACATTACGCGGTTCTGTTGGCCTGACCGCAAGCGCCAACGTGCTGTCTGCCACCAGTTCATCGAGCGTCGCTCAAGGCGAGAAATCCACTACTTATACGGAGTCTGACAAATGGCGGCGATGAAAGGGTGCTGGCTGGCGTTGGATGAAAATTCGACGCTACGTTTGTGCACGCAGCACGCAGCAGAAACTTTAGATGAACCAAGCTTTACGGCGCTGCTGCCTGCGTTTATCCGCCAGGCAAAAGAAACTCGCCTGCTGATTCGTGGGCTATTCGGCTCATGGCGGCTTAACGCTGTTGATCCGCCACAGCCTGTTGATCCACGGCAATAAAGGCCAGCATAGTTTCGCTGCCGTCCAGAATATCAGACTGGATGGCCTGTCGAGCGGCGCCGGCATCGTGCTGTCGTAGCGCAGCAAGAACGTCCTCATGATGTTCGATAGCCATCTGTACGGAAAAATGTGCATAGGCCTGCGCGATCAGCGGGCCGGTGCGCATCCATAAACTGCCGATAAACTGTGTCAACAGCGGCATACGCCCTGCCTGTGCCAGAAACAGGTGGAACTCGCTATTCAACCGTAACGCTTCGCGTAGGTTTTTTTCGTCAATCGCCAGGCGGTTCTGGCGAATATTTTCTTCAATCTGCCCCAGCATCTTCGGCGTAATGTGTGCAGCAGCCCGTTCCGCGCCAGTGCCTTCCAGCGCCAGTCGCAATGTGCGAATTTCTTTAAACTGATCGTCGGTTAATTGTGGGACGCGGATATCACGCGGCGTCTTGAGTACCAGAGCCTGTTCTTTCGCTAGTTGCAGGATTGCATCTCTTACTGGCGTTACGCTGGTGCCAACCTGTGCGGCAAGCTCCCGTATTCTCAGGCGGTCGTCCGGTTTAAGTTGGCCGGTAATTAACGCCTCACGCAGCATGGTGTAAACGCTGGAACCCAGATAGCTGTGATTGATCTGCCCAATTGGATAATTCACTGTTCCCCCAGAGAGAAGCGCTGCGCAAGTGATGAGATAATAAGCATGAGTTAGCGTCGCAACGACCCACGGCGATGAAGTCCGTTAACTTATTGTTTCTGATGATTTTATGCGCTTTCATTAAATTTCAACTATTTGATATTTAATGACTTTAAGATGTTGTTTGATTTCAATCTCTATCATAGTATTTCACCACTACGACACCCGTAAAGGCACCCGTAAATGGCTGGAATACTGCTGACCGACAGCAAGATAAAAGGCATTAAACCAAAGGAACAGGCTTACTACGTTTGGCAGGCTGCGGCGACTCGTGGCACCGGCAGACTGGGTATAAAAGTTTACCCGTCTGGCCGTAAGGTTTTTGTGTACAAGTATCACAAAGATGGTGCCAGGAAGTTCTTGTCCCTGGGTGATTATCCCCATCTTTCACTGGCAGATGCAACAGCTAAAGCGCTGGAGGCTGCGGCTAATGTTTCCGCACCAGAGTTGGTGACTTTTGAGCACGCTACAGTGAAACAGCTATTTGATGATTACATTGCAGATCAGAAGAGGTTGGATCGCCGTTCATACGATAAGACTGAGAACAGGCTTAATCAGGTGTTGGCCACTGGATATATATCTCACAATACGCCAGCAAAGAATGTAACACCAGATCAAATAAAACGAGTTCTGGCGGATTTTATAAAACGTGGTGCGCTTGCCGGGGCGAATAAAATAAGAACCAATCTTCACGCCGTCTTTAATTTTGGTCTGTTTGCAGACAACGATCCGGCAAATATTAACGGGAAAGTAAAATACGGTTTAGATAGGAATCCGGTAGCTGTAGTTCCGGCACAGAAGGGCGCGGATAAGGCGCTTGACCGGTTTTTGTCGTGGGATGAACTGGCACAATTATTACGGCTGCTAAACGTCCCTGATATCGCATGTCCTATTAATCCTGATTTCTCCAGGCTAACCCGGTTATGTTTGCACACCGGAGGTCAGCGCCCCTGGGAACTTATGACAAATACCCGCGATAATTGGGATAAAAAAGGCAAGACATTAACGGTTCCGCCGCACATATCCAAGAATGGGGATTATCACGTTATTGCTCTAAGCCCGTCAGCTATAAGCATTCTTGAAGAACAAGAACGGCTATATCCAGACTCAGAATTTATCTTTCCTGCTGCGACGAAAGAAGGGCATTTGTTGTCAGCGGAATTCAGTAAGCAGCTTCGTAAATTCTGTAGCAAAACGGAGTTTTCAGCGTTTACGCCGAGGGATATCAGAAGGACGTTTAAAACGTTGGCAGGGGATATGGGAATCAGTTCGGAAATGCGTGATATCGTCCAGAATCATAAACGTCCGGGCGTATCACGCAAGCATTATGACAGATATGACTATTTGAAGGAAAAGCGCGAGATAATCGCGTTATGGGAAGAGAAGTTAAAATCTTTGGTATGAAGAGAGCCCGCCGTGAGCGGCACGGCGGTTGGGCAGTGATCAATTTTGTGATTGCTGTTGAACCCATGCTTCGTAGACGGATTCTGGCCAGCCGAGAAATGTACCGCTGGCGCTTTTTTGTGGGGCTGGGAATTCCTTCTTTTTGGCATACATGCGCCAAAGTGTTGGATGGCTTTTCCCAGTCAACTTACACATTTCTTTAAGCCCAATATATCTGGTTGCCATAAAATCACCTCATGCGGCAAGCTGGTGGGGCGCAAGCAAACGCCGGTAAATTGCAGAAACATATTTGGCCTGATGTACAGCGTCGGCCAGCGCGTTGTGACGCTCTCCGTCAAACGGCATATCCCTTTTCGGATCAAACCCGATTTCCCGCCCCAGTTCTACAATGGTTCTGACATCACGGTCATTGAACCATTGCCAGATATCACCAAAGCATTCCCGCTTACACGACTCACGCAGAATGACGTTATCGAACCCTGCACCGTTCCCCCAAACTCGTAGATATTTAGGGTCGCTATTTGTCACAACAAACTGTTTCAGTTCATGCAATACGACAAGAAGCGGGGGAGTTTTAACGCAGATGGCCTCTCTTGCTTCTTCGCTCTGTTTTAGCCACCAAATGATTGTGTCTGCATTGGGAACTCCGCCGCCATGCATGGAACTTTGAAGCGTTACTGGGCTGTAAAAATCCGGTCCCAACTCGCCGGTTTTGGGTTCAAAAAAAACGGCTCCGATAGCAACGATAGGGGCCTGTGGGTTATTCCCCATTGTTTCGAGGTCGATCATCAAGTGGTTCATGGATTCTCCGGATTCGGGCAACAAAAAGCCCCGCATTTGCGAGGCTGGTTAATCGTCATTAACGGGTAGACAGTAGAGCACTGCTGCTGGCCGTTTTTCGTGTATCAGCGTTATCCATTTCTGGCATTCATCCAATTCCATGATGCGTTCAGAAACCGGCATAGCGTCACATACATCAAATCCGCAAGCGCTGACTACGAGAAAAAAACCGATAATCATGCGTCACCGTCCTTGTAGCGAATCCACTCGGCAGCCGCTCCGTCTTCGGTGTCGAAGATGCTAAGCAGTATCCAACCGTCGCCTTCAGGTGGTGTCGGGTTCCAATGTCGCGTCACACCCGCGTCGTTGGCATCGTAGACACAATCGCCGCAGAAGAACTGGTTCATGTAGGTGAAATCCACCTCCATGCCGCGCTCTGCGTACCAAGTCCGCATTTCCTGTAGTGTTGACCCCTCATCGAACGGTGTTTCCGGTCGGTCAGGATGAGACCAGAAGCCCATAGCATCGCGTTCGGGCAGCACGGGCTTGATACGATGATTCAAGACCTGATCTCGTGGAACGTGCGCCACCCCATCCGTGGAAACCTGCATGAATCCAGTGCCGGTTCGCAAAGCGTCGTTTGCCACTGCCTCTACGGTTGCGTCGAGCATTGCGGCGCGGCAGGCGTTCCAGCCCTCAAGATGACCGTGATCGAAAGCGCCTATTAAACCACCGTGAATCATCTGGTAGTCTTGCCGCGTTTTCTCATCCGGCACCACTGGCTGCTTTCTCAGCGCTTTATCAAAGAGGTCATCCCAACTAGCCAATCCAGGCTCGTTATCGGCACCAAACGCGTCCTTGTCACGTAAGAAACGATATCTCAGAGCATCGCGCGCGACATCATCTGGCACCGCTGGCGGCTGGATTGCACGTTGCTTAAGCGCTTCAATAGCCTCGAAAATCTGTAACGGCTCACCGTCAACGTCATCTTCTGGAATTTCCAACATCTCAGTGATGGTAGCCAGCGTTTGACACGCTCCTAAAAACTCGTCTTTGTAGTCCCGCACTGGCTGACTTGCGGCTGGCGCAACGGGCGCGGCGTAGAGCGGGACGAGCGGGAAACCTCTATTTTCCCAATCATCGGCAACACTTTTTGCCAGCGTAACCACGTAAGAATTCGGACCATTACGCAGGCAGCGCCATGCCACCGGCTCCTGCTTTTGCAGTTCCGCCAGTTGAGCCTCTACGTTTGCGCAGTAAACTGCAACATCATGCAGGCGCGCTTCTGCTGCCCCAACACGCGTAAGCAAACCCAGCATGACATCTGCAACTGCACACTCATCAGGAAATGTTTTATTCCACTCCTCGCCCAATATTTTGCAACTGACCGGGTTCATAGAGAAGCGGTCGCGCATAAATATGCAAAGCTCTTTAATACGGGCATCGCTTCTTAGTTGTTCATTTGTCAAAGTTGTCATGTTATTCAGTCCTCACCCTGCCGTACTGTGAACGGCGGCGGGGAAGTTAAGCGTACCGAGCGCCGCGTCTACGTGTTGTACTGCGATGCAAAAATCTCCCGCTTTGCCGGAGTCCATTTGATCGTTAATTTCATCTTCGAGTGTGCGGTCGTATATCTCAACGTATGCATCTCCAATGGTGTAAAACCCCAAACGTTTTGACGGGCATTTCGCAAGAAGATCGTTTACTTTTTTCACCCATGCCCGCTCTTCTTTAGATAAAGTTGTCATGTGAAGTGGTTCCGCAACTGGTGGATCTTGATAAATCGGAAGACCGTCATAATCGACGTCAACATAATCTGGCTTTACTGACTCGGACATAACCCCTCCTTACTGGCTCTAAGCGCCGCTTTATAGCTGGCTTTTGCCGCCTTTTTCGTATTGGCCCAAGCCCCTTCTACTTCTCGTATCGGAAACCCGTAATATTCACTAAATGAACAACGAAACATCCTGCATTGGCCGTCGCTGCGATATTCAACCTCTGGCTTTTTCCAACCCAGCAGCCATTCACTGAACGACATGCACGAATCAGCATCAAGATATTCGCTATAGCGGGTGGGCTTGGGTGGAGGGGGAAGGGCTGATAAAGCAGTATCACGACCGGTATCGGTACATGAATAAACTACATCACCGCTGGGACAGAATTTCGGGGCTGGTGATTTGGTCATCATCCCCAAGCTAACGAGGGTTTCTAAATCGCTGTTTGCATAATGCAGCGGCCCCGCGACGTAATAATTGCGATAGGGTTCTCGGCGCGATTCGTTGATGCCTAGGGCATGCTGCATTATTTCTATCTGGCGTGGTGTAATCATGCTACGCGCTCCAATGCTTCTATTATTCTTTGTCCAGCTAGTGGCGGCACTGCGTTCCCAGCCATGTGGACTGTTAGCCTGTGGTTTTTGGGGCGTAGGTAGCCAGCGGGAAATGTCATTGCCAGCATGTTTTCATCGGCTGTAAGCATACGCATCATGTCACCGTCGATAATCGCCCAGCGATCGCGAGTAGTAATGGTGCCGATTGGCCTGCTGATATCACGCCCCGATTTTGTGTTTCCGTAATAGCTCATCAGGAAGCGATCACCGTATTGATTGCGTCCATTAGCCACACGTTCAAGTGTTGCTTTTGCCCGACCAGCACGATCAATAAGCGACCATTTCCCTGCACTAAAATCGATAAATGATGTTGCAGGCACATGCTCTAACCTTGGAAATGCAAGGTTGATAGGCGACACGCTACGGGAACACACAATAAACATGCGTACACGATTTTGTGGCACACCAAGATCGGCACAGTCCAAAATGTGTGGAGATAACGAATACCCCAGCGCCTGCATTGCGGCGGACCATGCTGGATAGAGCGTCCATTGCAGGAACTCAGGTACGTTTTCGACTATTACGAATGCTGGAAGGTGGTACTCAGCAGCAGAAACTACAGCCCACGCAGTAGATCGGCTATTGTCGTGTTGTGGATTCCCGTTGGCTTTTCCTCTCGCTTTACTGTGACCCTGACAACATGGTGACGCGAGTAGAAGGTCATGAGCCGGAACCAGTGACCAGTCAGCTTGGTGCAGGTCTTGGCAGAGATGATCAGCGTCTGGATGATTTTTACTATGCCACTTTACAGCCTCGGGCCAGTGATTCGCAGCCCATAAGACATTAACTCCCGCCTGTTTTGCTCCGATAGACCAGCCGCCGAAGCCAGCGAAAAGATCAATTGCTGCCATCATGCTGGCACCCCACACAGTTTTTGCAGAGAACGATGATGGTTCATCACCGTTGCGACGTATGACGCATTCCGATTTGTCACTTCAACGGAATAAGTTTTATTGGCTACGCGAACACGGTAGGTTTCGCTATTTTTCCGTCGAGCGTAATTACCGTAGCGCTGCTGGTGGTTTTGAAGCGCCGCTTCTGTGGCCTTTCGTTCAAGTGGGGTTAATTCACCCCTAATGATATGGCGCATGAGATAAACCTCCGGGTAATAAAAAGCCCCGCTAGTGGCGAGGCTCTTTATTTATCGATCAGGTTGTTGTAATCGTTGTGATTGAGTAACTCCCAGTTGGTGCCGTCGCGTGACAGCAGGCGCCAACGTTTATTAACCCGTAGCGTTTGATATTTCTTGCCGTGCGTCCGGCGCGGGATAACTCGGCCTGTATTGACCCGCTTTAACAGGATGTTGGCTTTTTCTGAAATCCACAGAGGGGCTTTATTCTGGCTGAGGTTCATTCTGCTGACCCTCGCGGTATTTTTGATACTCAGTGAGAATTTGCATCACCTCGTCTTTTACGCCGGCTGGAAGCATCAGATAGTCACGTAATCTGTCGTTACTCACGATTGGGGTAGACTTATAAACCAGCTCAATCAGGCGTTTGGTTTTCGCCGCGGCGAACTGTGGTTTTGCCAAGGACTTGGTGATTTTCCTTTTACCGGCTGATTCGGCCTTTTCCATCAACTTAGAAATGACCTTGTCGGCATAAACGCCGTGCTCTCTGTTTATCTCGATCGCCAGGGCATAGTTCAACGAGCCGGTACGAACCAGACTTTTGACATATGGCGAGCACTCCTGATGTAACTGCAAGTGCTGGAGAATGTCGGACTCCGACCGTTTAACTTTTTGCGCTATCTGCGAGTTACTCCAGCCCTGATTAACCAGCCGCTGGTATGCTGCGCCGCGTTCCAGCGGGGTAAGTGCCAGCCCCTGAGAACTTGTGACCATGAATGCTATTTTGTCAGCCTCGGTGCCGACAAAGTCTTTACATTCAAGCCTGAGAACCTCGCACCCGGCCTCATTTGCAGCCAATGCCCCAAAATAGCGGTGATGGCCATCAATGACTTTCACACCGCGTTCTGTTACCTCAACGGCCAGCGGGGGGATGTATTCGCCGGCGATAAACGCGTCCCTGAATTCTTCGACGTGAGACTGGTTCAGTTCACGGACGTTATAGCCGTCCTCGGTGTAAATTTCTTCCAGCGGTACAAGGTGCGTTTTTCTAACAGTGATACCAGTTTCTTTACTGGCATAGCGTTGGTTTAATGTGGCCATATTTATCTTCCTGTCGAGTAAATGCTTCACTATGCGCACCATAGGGCGCGCATAAGGCAGCACTCTTTTCAGGGATAGGGGGTTAGATAGAGCCTTCGTAAACCGGGATGGTTTCAAGGGCGTTTTGCAGTTCAGTAACGATTTCGCTGAACGCGTGTTCGACGATTTTTTCAGGGTCGATCAGCTCGTACCAGAGGAACAGCTGCCCTTCTTTGATGCGGTAGCGGAAACGGGCATCAATCTGGTACGGATTGCCGTTGTGGAACGGGGCGATGGCCAGGCTGATTTTTTCCGGTAGCTTGGTGTTACCACTGCCGGATTTTTCGTCGCTGTAGCTCATCTGGAACGTGCCGTCATTCAGCCGTTTTACCGACTTGAATTCAGATTTGCGCGTTTCCGAGAATGCCAGGACCATTTCCAGCAGTTCAACGCCGGACGGCCCCGCGTAGGTTTCGCTAACCGGCGCAATATCACCGATGTGTTTTTCGATAAATTCACCGAATTCAATCTGGCGCATGGCACTGCCATCCTGCGATGCCCACTCCTTCCACTCTTTGGAAAACGGGCAGTCGTAGATAGCCCGATGACTACCCCAATTGGGAAGCCCCGCGCTTTCGTGATAGTCCAGCACTGCCACAATCTTTGTTTTGGTATTGTCGGCAAAGATGGCGGAGCGCGGGTCTTGGTATTTTTTAACGTAGGCAATCAGCGACGAAACGGAAATAAGGTTAACGTGCTGGCGAATCAGTGATGGCTGCAACTGGAACTTTTCCAGCGACGTTAAATCATGATCGCGTGGCACAACTGCAGACGGGATATCAGTCCCCGGAACATGCGCGGTAATAGCCAGGTTACGAATTTCAGACACGGCAGAGCCGTCAACAATCTGTGACATAGATATTTTCCTTGATTGTTTATTTAATGGGAGATGTTAATTTTCAGACCGAAAATTAACTGTTGGACTGCAACTTGATAGGGGCGGCGTTACTTTTGGTGTTGATGACCTGTAGGTCAATTTGAATCTGGTCCGGATCATCACGCAGCAGGTCACCGTCAGCGGTAGAAAACATGATGGTATCGGCCAGCTCAAGTTTCGGCTTATTGAACTTAACGTCCGGCGTGACTTTAATGGTGTCTTCCGTGCGGCTGTTCAACATTTCGCAGTTAAGCGTCAATGTGACCGAACCTTTTTTGCGAGTTTCCCGAACCGCTTGAATAATCATTGCGAGGGTTTCGGTTAATTCAGCGTCCAGAGTGCCTTTATTGATGTAGGCAATTTGTTGGCTGAACGGTGTTTTATTTTCAGCATTTTCAGACATGGTATTTTCTCCTTTCACACACAGAAGCAGGGGATTGCTTCTCTCTGTAAAAAGGGCGGTCAGCCGCAGAACATTATCTTCATCCTCCGTTATTGGGTTAGAAGAACGGTGACCGCCAAAGGGATTTAACAAGGGTAAGTTGCGGTTGTTACCACAGCGAAAAGAGCACGGATAAATGCTCTTTGCTGTTGTGTTAATCGGGGTTGGCTAATTTTCGCAGACGTTCAAAATCCGCATCTTGCCTTTCGCCACTGGTGATTTCTGCCCACAGATTGAATGCGCCGTATGCCCACTCTTTATACATTTCCGCAATGCCGGCAGAGTCAGCGCGTTGGTTAGACATGTCCATGCAATGAGTAATTTGCTTTTCTGTCGCCGTGGTGATGCTTTTATATGTTCAGGTTTTCATTGTGAGCCTCACCCTGTGAAAATTTCATAAATGTGGTAAACAACGGCAATCACAAGAGACAACGCAGCCATGATTGCTAAAGTGATCAGGATTTCCATCACACACCTCTTTATCAATGCCATCGTGATTACCTCGGATGTAGATCGCCGGTTACGAATCCGGCGACGCGAACCCGCGCCCGGTTGATGCCCTGGTGATGGCGAAAATTAGTGGGGAGATAGTTCGTTGAAGCGGTTCATAAATTCGCGCTCTGCGTCTGCTGCGCTCATCGGAACAATGATCTGCGTGGATGGTTCTATGCCGTCTAAGATCGGCCAGTTGCCAGAATTGGGATGCAATAGAGCTTCTTTTTCTGTTGCCAGCATGACCAAATCAGCGTGTTTAACTTCCGCGCTCATCCGGAGCGGCAACCCGTAATGCAGCCGAACCATCACCTCCACATTAGCCTCAACCTGTTTGTAATCAGGCAACATGTGTTTGAGCGGCGACATCATATTGCTGACATACGCTTCATGTGCGTCATGCATCAATGCCTCAAATGCGAATTCAGGCGGAACGATGTAGCTGGCGCCGATCGAATGCTGGGCTACTGAGTACGGCCAGAGCGTATGACCGCAAAACCTATTAATTTGGGAAAGCGCGTGAGCGATATCACCGATGCAGATATCGTCAAGGCTGGGCTCGGCATAATTGAAATGCCGCCCTGTATAGGTTGAAATCCAACTCATGGTGTTGTACCTGCATAGAAAGGAAGGGGGCTTAAATCATTGCGTTAATCCGTAAGCCCGTTTCAGGTGATTCATAGCCAGCCACCATCTTGTTTTGCAGTGGCGGCTAACAGCCTGTTTAGCGATTTCGCGGGCCTCATGAAGCTTCTCTTTATCGACGGTCATAATCGCGTAGTGGCCTCAATTCACGCTCAGGTACAGAGCTCCAGGGGGTATAGGTCGGGGCGATGCGGTAGTGATATTCGCCGTGATTAAATCCGAGCACCTCAACGATTTCCCGCGCGCCCAAGGGAGTGCCGTTTTCGCTGAAGGCAATGACTTGATCGCCGACTTTGAACTTTGGTTTTTTCATTGGCTTGAGCATATCGTTACCCTTACTCAGTGGTTTCATTCATGCGCCCGTAATGATTGCGGACGCAGGGTGAAGCCACTCAGCATCCAAGCATGCGCTCCATGCGCTCCATGCGGTGAATGCGTTCAACTTCTGCCAACTCTCGTGCGGTTCTGCGCTGTTCAACTAACTCGCGCTTTTCCGCAAAAGTAAGCGCTGTCATATTCGGCACTTTTAACTTGCCGCTACCACCGCATTTAGTGCATGGAACGTCATAGGTACCGGACATGATGCGTTCGTGTTCTTCAGGCTCCATGTCGGCCCATTCGCTGCTTGTAAAGCCGTTTTCAAAAGCTGGGTTATCCATCTTTCCGTGCCCTTCACAAACATGGCAGATGATAAAACTGTACTTACGCATACTGGTTTCCCCTTATTCAGTGGTCTTAATGAAGCGCCCCAGAGGACGCTGTATAAGTCCGCTCCGTATTGCCGGCATCCTGCCTCGCCACGGTTCCGACGCATGGTTTAGAGTCGCGCCGTTCGACTTTCAGAGACGGTGTGCTGTCTCGATGAGTTAAAAGTACCGCAGGTATTATTGCTGGTCAATACCTAAAGTATTAAAATAAATACCGCAAGTATTTAATGATTGATTTATAAGTGGATTTATTTTTTATGTGAGGTTGCTTAACGGGCTGGTGGGATAGGTGAGGGGAATTAGCCAAACGGCAGGTAAAAAAATCCCGCCTTGTGGCGGGATTTTAGTTAGAAGCCTGTGATAAGAGCCATTCGATATGGTGCGTTACATATTAATTATCTTTGTTATTTCTCTTTAAACGGCCAATGACAAAAACGGAAGCTAACCCGACAAGATTTATGGTTATTAGCGTTCCAGCTAGAGCATCCTTCCCTTCGGCAGCGAAGTACACACCCAGCCCCAAAACGAACAAGGAAATGATGAACCCCATCCATTGCCCTCTTCTGTCTTTTTTATAACTAAAATCTAGAGCTTTGTCCGTAACTTTATGCCTGTGCTGCTGTTCATCTTCTGTTAGCTTGACGAGCCGATTTGCCAACCCTGGCATAATTTGTTCATACTCAGATAACATTTTGGGGGATGGTACTGGCCCACGAAAAGATTCATGTGCAATAGCCATAATTTTGGGGCTATCGAGAATCCTTTCTAAAACTCCTGGGTTTTCCATAACCTTAGCTTCAAGTTCACTCGCTATTTTATCAATCTGTTCAGCGTTGGTATCAGCGAGCTCTTGCGAGTGGTCTTTGTGTTCCGATGTTTGATCCGTATCCTTTGGATTCGACATTGTAAGCCTCAATCACTTTTCTAAAATCCGCAGTAATCGCTTCACAATCGCGGCGAAAATTTTCTTTATCGCTTAAGTTACCACCGGCTATGGTGACGTAATCTGTTGATGGGCTGATATCAAGGATAGAGCCCATAGCACCTAGAAAGCGCCTTGTACTTCTTTTCATGGGGTTTTCCTCTTATGTAAAACATAACGCAAACATTGCGTATATGAAGTTTGTACTAAAAGATCCCAATTCGCAATAAGAACAAATTCCAGAGTAAGCGTTATTGCAACTATCTAATCGATAGATAGTTTGACCACAATCATTGTGGAGGACGCTTACTACTTCAGTATAGTCCCGTTTTTACATCGTACAGGAAGATTAAACAAAGCATCGTTTGTGGTCTATTTAACGCACTTTACTGAAAGTAAGTAACCGAATCTTTGATAAAGTTCCATCAAAACCTTAACAAACTTCATCTTGAGTTACGCGAACCGTCTGTACTCAATGGACTGCCGTAGCAGGACCTTGGCCATGATACGGAATAGCGTTGCGTTACACGGTGTGCGTGTTGAGCAAAAAATTATATTAATTCATTGATTTTTCTTTTTATTTCTTTCTTTTGATTCTTAAACGTTAACTCCACTTCATCCATTTCTTTTACTAATTTTTCATACTCAGTCCGTACATTATACGAATGAATGAGAGCAATGGCAGAAGCAATAATGTCTGGCTTGTTATGTCTACCATAAAAGATGCCTTTGGGTTTGTTCATGATCAGGGCGACTCTGTGTTTACACATGTTCCCGATCTCCCCAGCCCTGCAACTGCATTTTATGCGCAGTTTCCCCGCATCATCAGAAACAACAACATCATACAAATCGCTACCATCACTGCTTGTCGCAAAAAGTTGATATTTCATCCCTCATCCTCACACCAGTCGCATCATGGTTTGAACCGCTACGGCGATGATTTTGCAGTTGCCGTTAATCTCTCTCATCGGCCACGCAGGGTTGAGGCCTTTTAGATAACGCTGACCGCCGTCAATTATAAGTTTTTTGAACGTTGCTTCGTTGGTATCCGTCAACTTTGCCGCCACTAAGCTGCCGTTGACCGCTTCACGTCCGGTATCGAACAAGACCAGAGTACCTTCGGGTATGCTCAGCCCAGTGGGTGAGGTCATTGAGTCACCATCAACTCGTAACCAGAACGCTCGGCCTTGAATTTTAACATCCGATTCGTACCATTCATCGATCTGATCAAGCGTCAGTGGTTCGTCGGCGTCATTCCATGCCCCGGCTTTTACTGAACTGATGAGGGGGTATTTAGGTGATGGAGTATACGGGCCAGCATATGTGACGTTCTCGTCAGCCGCGGATGCATATGATGAGGCTTCTAATGCCAATGCAGAGCTGAAATCAGATATCGAAACTTGCAGAATTTTTGCAAAAGCTGATGCCACAGCAACGTTTAGCGCATTCCTTCCATTCAGGTAATGACCCACAGCGCCCTGTGTAATATCTAATTCGTCAGCTATTTGCTGCTGGGTAACACCCAGTGTTTTTTTCTTCGACTCGTACAAAGCCTTGAGACGTTTAGCATCTTCGAGCTGTTCCGTGGTCAGGGTCTTTTTCTTTTCCATCCGTGAATTCTAATACCTACGTTATTAAAAAATGAAATACCGCAAGTATTGTTTTATTTAATACTTTGGGTATTATTGTTTTGTAAGTGAGTTCAGGAGCCAACAATGCAAAAACAAACTCTCGCTGATTTCGTCAGGGAGAACGGTCAGGCGAAAGCGGCTGATGCACTCGGTGTTCATCAGACTGCAATCAGTAAGGCCGTCCGAACTGGAAGAAAAATTTTTGTCATTCAGCTACCAGATGGTCATGTGGAAGCCGAAGAACTTCGGCCATTTCCAATCGGCAAAACAAAGATTAACGAATCTGCGGCTTAACGGTAACTACCCAAGGCGAAACGAAATGGTAGACCTCAAAGAAACCATCAAAGCGATGTGTAAAGCGTACCCCGGCGGGCGTTCCGCAATGGCTGGCGCGTTGGGCATGACGCTGGCGCAGTTCAACAACAACCTGTACGAGAAAAACGGCTGTCGCTTTTTCGAGATACATGAACTGGAGGCGATGGAAGACCTGTCCGGCACCAGTTTGCTGGCGGAGTATTTCGCGCAACGTTGCGGCGCTTTGCTGGTGGACGTTCCCACATTTGACGATCTGGACCGTGTCGAGCTTTACAACCGCTCAGTATACACCGCGGCGAAGCGTGGGCAGGTCGACCAGATGATTCAGCAGGCCATTGAAGATGGCGTTATCGATGAGGTTGAGGCGCGGGAAATCATGCACCTGCACACCAAACACTTAGCCGCTCGTGAAGCTGAAATCCGCTCAATCCTATCCTTGTTTGGCCGCAATCGCGTCAAACGCGAATAACGCTGGTGGCCATCTGCCGTAATAACACAACCGTTTGATTATCGGAGGTGCCAGATGGACGCATTCAACTATGTGAAGCCTGTTATGCCCACGGATTTTGTTCCCGAGGACGGCCCATGGATTCAAGAAATGCTTCGCAAGCTCCCGAGTGTGCAGCGAGCAAAAATCGCGCATGAGTACGCGAGAGTTTATAAAAAAAAATTTGATGAAGAGCCGGTCTCATTCAAGCAGGAAAACGCAGGCCGCAAGGAGGCAAACAAACGACTCAGGGAGTACGTCGAGAAGTTTTACATGGCCAATCAGGGATTCACATCCCCACCGCCGCTAGCGTCACAAGCGAGGGTAGCAGCATGAATTTTTGTACCGGTGTTTTTTTATACGGGGGAGCGGGGAAGGGTAAGAGGGGGGAAAGGGGGGTGATCGGGTTGGGGTGAGGGGGAAGGAACAGCACTACCAAAGAGGGATGATCTTAAAGAGATCGATCAGTGAATTGCCGGACGTGGTTATTTATACAGTGGTGAGGTGAAAAACAGGAAATGCTGAACATTACGCCAAATTTAGCGCAAAGCCGGGGATTGAATTCCCTGCGCCAAAACTGGAAGACAACCGCCAGTTTCATGATTTACAGCCCTGTCGGCAGCGGCAAAACCGGGCTGGCGGCGTTCATCACTGATGGGCTGGTCAGTCGCTCCATGCGCGTAATGTTTGTGGCCCCGTATACAGTCCTGCTGGACCAGACGGCAACTCGTTTTGTTGAGTACGGTTTGCCTGCCGATGAGATTGGCTATGTCTGGCGTGACCATCCTGCATACGATCCGCAGCGCCTGATTCAGATCGCCTCTGCCGACACACTGATCCGCCGTGAATTCCCCGACAACATCGACCTGCTGTTTATCGACGAAGCGCACCTGAAGCGCAAAAAGATTCTGGAAGTCATAGACCATCTGACGCAAAACACTGCAACGAAAGTGATTGGTCTGTCCGGCACGCCGTTTGCCAAGTTCCTGGGTAATTACTATCAGAAACTGATTAAGCCGACGACGATGAAAGAGCTGATCGAGATCGGCGCACTGAGCAAATATGAATTCTACGCCCCATCCACGCCTGACCTGAGCAGCGTTAAAACTGTAGGTAATAGCGATTACGGCTCGGATTACAACGAAACTCAACTATCGCGCGTAATGAGCGAAGCGAAGTTGGTAGGGGATATTGTTCAGAACTGGCTGGCGCATGGTGAAAACCGTCAGACCGTATGTTTTTGTGTTGACGTAGCCCACGCAAATTTTGTCGCCGTCGAGTTTAACCGCGTTGGCGTTGTGGCTGAAATCATGACGGCGAAAACCCCTCACGACGAACGGCAACTGATTATCCGCCGCTTTGAGCAGGGCATCACGAAAATCATCGTCAACGTAGGCGTGCTAGTTGCTGGGTTCGATAGCGATGTGCGCTGCATCATCTACGGACGTCCCACAAAATCGGAGATTCGCTGGATTCAATGCCTGGGCCGTGGCTTACGCACCGCGCCTGGTAAAGATTACTGCCTGATATTCGATCACTCCGGCACGGTTCATAAGCTGGGCTATCCCGACGATATCGAATATGACGGCTTGCTATCCAGTTCTGACGGCATGGAAGATGCCCCGGTCAACACGTCAAAACCAGACCAGCCCGAACGCCTGCCGAAAGAATGCCCTTCATGCCATTACGTGAAACCTGCCGGTATCTACATTTGCCCGAAATGCGGCTTTAAACCGCTGTCCGGTGAGGATGTTGATACCGATAGGAGTCGCGGATTGACAAAAGTCAGCAAAGCCAAAGAGAAATTCACAGCCGAGCAAAAACAAAGCTGGTGGTCACAAATCCTGTTTTATCAGCGCATCCGCAGTACCCGGGGCAAGCCGGTCAGCGATGGCTGGTGCTCACACACTTACCGAAAAAAATTCGGCGTATGGCCTAAAGGGTTGCACCGCACTCCGCAGGAAACCACACCTGAAGTTATGAATTACATCAAATCGCTGCGCATTGCGTATGCCAAGGCGCAGGAAAAAGCACACAAACAAGAGAAGGCAGCATGAACACAGCAAAGGCAGCAATAGGCCGTTGGCCGGAAATATTCGAATACTACGGGTTACCGCCAGTGACGGGGAAAAACCATTTTAAGGGGGAATGTCCGCTGTGTGGTCGCCGCGGCAAACTCCGCATTGACGACAAGAACGGCACAGGCTCCTACATCTGCGTCTGTGGATCGGGCGATGGCTGGTCAATGCTGACAAAAGCCACGGGAAAGGATTTCAAGACGCTGGCGCCGGAAGTGGATCGGCTGATCGGCAACGTATATGTGCGGGGTAATGAAGCGCCGATAAAAAACCAGACAGTGGCCAGCCGGGAAAAGGTTATCCGCAAATTCCCTACATTGTCTCAGCTGCGCAGCACTGACGCCGCCAAATATTTATTGAACCGTGGCATTACCAGCCTACCCACTGATGCCGTGCGCTACTGCGATAGCCAACGTGCCGTAGGCAAGGTATTCCAGGCCATCTACTCACTGGCCACTGACGATAAAGGGATACTGTGTTACCTGCATCGAACGCTGCTGGACGGCGACAAAAAAGCGGACATAGGCGCATCACAGAAAAAGCTGATGAAGCTGCAGGAGGATAACTATCTTGAACATGCCAATTCCGTGGCCATTCGCATGTTTCCCGTTGCGACGACGTTGGGAATTGCCGAAGGAATAGAGACGGCGCTGTCATGCCATCAGATAACGGGCTGCAACACCTGGGCGGTACTAAACACCAACTTCATGAAGAAGTTCCGCGCTCCTCGTGGCGTCACTCACTTAATCATTTTTTCTGACATGGATAACAATGCCGCGGGTCATGCTGCCGCTTTCGTGTGTGCCAATGCCAATCTGCTGGCAAAAAACGACATTCAGCGGGTATCCGTTCGCTGGCCGCGTAGTGGTGATTTTAACGACCTGTTGACGGCCGGCCGTGAGGTGTACGAACAAACATTTTACCGGGAGGGCGTGCAATGAATACGCAGGTAACGCCGGTGCTGGCGCTGGCAATCGACGAAGAGCCGCCGGCCGGGTTTATGCTGCTCCCGAAGTTGGCGCGCTGGGAATGTGATAAATACACGCGGTGGGTTAAGTCACAGCAGTGCTGTGGATGTGGCAACCCCGCCGACGACCCACATCACATCATCGGTCATGGCATGGGCGGGATGGGAACAAAACCACATGACCTGTTTACTATTCCACTCTGCCGGGATTGCCATAACGCATTACACAGAGACGCCAAATCATGGGAAGCCGAGCATGGAAGCCAGGTTGATTTGCTGTTTCATTTTCTGAACAGGGCGCTGGGCATCGGTGCCATAACGGTTGGCCGATTGAAGGGGGCAAAAAATGCGTGATATTCAGCAGGTATTAGAGCTATGGGGTGCATGGGTGGCGGATAATCCCTGCGAGGTTTATTACGCGCCAATCGCAGCCGGATTCAAGGGACTCATCCCCAACAAAATCAAATCGCGCCAGCAGTGCAGTGATGATGACGGCCTGATCATTTCCAGTTGCATGGCATTACTGAACAAAAAGAATCAGGACGACCACGACCTGCTTTTTGACTACTACGTCTTTGGCAAAACGTTTATGCAACTGGCCTCAAAACTCCATTGCTCTGATACCCACGTTGGCAAACGGCTGCAAAAGGCAGAGGGAACAATCGACGGTATGTTGATGGCGCTGGATATCTCGCTGGAAATGGATCGCACTCATCAGCGTGGGGCCGTACCCATTTCTTGACCTTTTATGATATCCGGGGCTATATTCCCATTGCAGCCGCAAAATCGGTTGTCGGGATTAGCCTCCTGGATATCACTACAGCGCATAGCCGCGTTAGCGGTTTTTTTATGCGTAAAGCACACCCATACCTGAATTATGGTGGGCTGGCGGGGGCGCTTCGGCGCGCCGGGTTCTGTAGTGACCGGTAAGGCTAACCTCGTCAGTTCACCACCCAAGATTAGCCTCAACGGTGGTGATAACGTCCAAATCACTACAGAGGTCATTATTATGACTACCCAACTAGCATTCCATGATCACAAATTTAACGTCATCGCTCATAACAGCCAGGTCTGGCTGTCCGCAGTAGAAATTGCTCAAGCGCTTCAGTACAAATCAGAGGACGCTGTAAGCCGTATCTATCGCCGCAATGCTGATGAGTTCACTTCCTGCATGACTGAGACGGTCAATTTGACCGTCTCAGGAAACTACCATAAAACAGTACGTATTTTCTCCCTACGCGGAGCTCATCTGATCGCCATGTTCGCCAGAACGCCGGTCGCCAAAGAATTCCGCCGCTGGGTTCTGGATATTCTCGATCGTGAAATTGAACACACCCACCCATCAAGAACTAAGCGCCTTAGCGATAAAACCAACTCTTTTAACTGGCAAATGCATGTCCACAATATCAATGCCGCCTGTGTTCACCTCGATTACATTCAAGATGTGTGGTTAAAGGAACTTCACCCGGCATTGAAAATCATGCGCTCCCCGCTGGCGGCGAGTTTGTACGATAGGATCAGTGACGCCCATTCGATAGTTCATTCGGTGAGAGGTGGACTTGAACGGGCATCTGGCCTGAAAGGATTGCAGTACAAGTAACGAATGCACAGGCCACGGATGGCCGTAATGATTACGGAAAGATTTTCCTTTACGATCGTAAAAGAACGATTACCATGATAAGAGTGGTCGCGGTGTTCAGCGGCTTATCGGTTTTTGCTGGTGGCCGGTACATTTATAGGATTGTAAAACCGAACAGAATAGGCCGTAATCTTACGTTAATTCGATATACTGCCGAAGATGTGACTGGCGGTAATTAGTAGTGACCTGCCTTTGTGCGGTTTTCCCCATTTTAAAAGCGCTGGACGTGCTTAAACTCAAAAGAGGGTTTAGCATGTTTACCGATCTTAAATCTCAACCTGAAAAATTCATCAAACTGCAATCTATTGAGCCGTTTAACCATCTTTATTTTGATATTGCGGATGTCGTGATTCTTGAAGTTGGCAGCGATGGTAGTGTTTATGTAGAGCTCAATGGCATCTTTCGAAGATGGTATAACGCTGATTTTGTCAAATCGCTTCCCGCAACAAAATCTCAAGCAAAGGAATCGCAAGGCCACTGGATGCCTTATAGGATGAGAGAAATGTCACAGTAATAAAGTAAACAAAAATGTTGACATGGTAAGCATAAATGATTACTATAATCACATGTTCAACAGAATGGAGGGATGGTGAAGCAAAGCGAGTTCAGGCGGTGGCTTGAATCTCAGGGGGTTGAAGTTTCAAACGGTACGAATCATTTGAAGCTGAGATACAACGGGAAGCGAAGCGTAATGCCGAGACATCCCGGCGCTGAGATAAAAGAACCACTGCGAAAGGCCATACTTAAACAACTTGGCCTGAAATAACAAACCAGCCCTTCGGGGCTGGTACTCGCGGAGATTCATCATAACGATATGCGATATCCAGTAAATTTAGAGTTAGATCCGGACTCAGGCGGCTATGTGGTTTCGTTCCTGGATATACCGGAAGCGCTAACTCAGGGCGATACGCGAGAAGAGGCGTTAAAAGAGGCGATGGATGCGCTGGTAACAGCCTTCGAGTTTTATTTCGAGGATAACCAGCGTGTTCCTGCGCCCGGTAATATTACCGGTGATTACGTCGAAGTTCCGGCAAGCATCGCCGCTAAGGTTTTAATGCTGAATGCGTTTGTCGATTCTGGCTTAACTCAGGTTGAGCTGGCTTCGCGCATGGGTGTAAAAAAACAGGAGGTAACCCGACTGTTTGACCTACACCACTCGACGAAAATAGACACCATTCAAAAGGCGATCTCGGCTATGGGGCTGCGCTTGGAATTGGTCGCCGCGTGACACATCACTCATAAGCAAATCACTTAAGGCTGCGCTACCGCGTGGCCTTTTTTATGTCCTTTTCTTATTGATGGCCTATATTGATACTGATTATAACCGTTTGAAATGTAATAGTTATAATTATTCCGACGCTTACTATTTCATTTGTCTGGCAAGGTATCTATAGGAAAAGAACATGAAACTTAATTTAATTAAGCTTTTACCGATTTTGTTGCTTGCGGGATGTACGGCGACATATCAACCAACTCAAACGCCTGATGTAATCGAACCAACAGCCTCTGCAACCATTGATAATTGTCTGGTGGGTTGCCCGACTGGCGGAAGTTCACAAACATTAGTCCGTAATACGTACACGCTAAATAATAACAGCGGAACAAAATTTGCGAATTGGGTGGCATATAAAATAACAAAAAGTAGTCAGAGATCTAATTGCAAAAGAAACTGGAAGCAAGACCCTGATTTGCCAGCATCTGACACATTGGCTCCCGCAGCATATGATGATGCTAACAAAGTATTAGCGGTAGATCGTGGGCATCAGGCTCCACTTGCGGGGCTGTGTGGTCATCCCACTTGGGCGACACTAAACTACCTCTCAAACATCACACCCCAGAAAGCGGCTCTTAATCAAGGCGCGTGGGTAAGACTGGAAGATAAGGAACGAGCAATAGCAACGGATAGTGCCCCGGTTTACTCTGTTACCGGTCCATTGTTTGAAAAGGATATCGGTGAATTACCAAAAGCCAAAGGGGTTAAAATTCCAAGTGGATACTGGAAAATCATATTTATTGGCACAAGTCCAGATAAGGGCGAATACTCGGCATTTTTGATGGAGCAGAGTACGCCTAGAGCTGCTAACTTCTGTGACTATCAAGTCACGGTTGACGACATTGAAAAGAAAACAAATCCGAAGTTAAAAATTTGGTCAAATCTCCCTGTCAATGTTGCAGCGATCGTCAAATCGCAAAGAGGGACGTTGGCCAAGAGCAAGTTTGGTTGCCCCTGATATATACACCATGAGTTAATTCACAGACCCGCCATTGAGCGGGTTTTTTATTTCCCATAAATCACACACAGCGCCGACCGTTCGGGAGGTGGAGAGTATGAGGATGAACCCAACTTCACAAAATCTATCCTATTGGTGGTCTGGCTCACTGGCTTTTTTTTCTACCCTGAGTCTTCAGGATTACGTTTTTATTATCGGCGCCCTTATCTCCGCATATTTCACCGTGAAGACGTATTACGCGAAACGAAGAGAAGAAAAAGAAAACCTGGAGGAAGAACGTCGGCGCACTCAACTGCTGGCCGATTATCTGAGCAGTGTATCCCGCAAGCCTGAGCATGAACGCCCAGCATCTGTAGAGGTTGTAGCCGAGGCAATGAAGAGGATGGATGAGCATGAGCAAGCGTAAAATTGCTGCTGGCGTCGTTTGCTCCGTAGCGATCGCTATTTCTACGGTTTTGTCATGGGGTAGTGTCCGCACAGATAGTGATGGGCTTGAGCTAATCGGTAACGCGGAGCAATGCCGCCGCGAGCCGTATATTTGTCCCGCTGGGATTGCAACTGATGGGCTGGGGAATACGCACAACGTTTACGCCGGGAAAACGGACGAACAGATAGCGCGTGATTGGGAGCGAAACATTCTGGACGCCGAATCCTGCGTTAATCGCTACGCAAACGGGAAAAAGCTACCGGATGGTGCATTCAGCGCAGCGGTGAGTATCGCTTTTAATGCTGGCTGCCCGACGATGCAGAAATCCACGATGTTCCAGCTATTCCGGGCCGGAAATATTCAGGCAGCGTGCGAGCAGTTCCCGCGCTGGGTATATGGCGGCGGTAAGAAATTGCCGGGGCTGGTTATTCGCCGGGATAAGGAGCGGAAATTATGCCTATCTCAATAGCCGCTGAATTTATGAAAAAATACGGGAAGCCACTGGCACTAATAACGCTGGTGGCTTTTTTGATCTGGGGATTCTCGCACTGGCGATATACCGCCGGCCGGAATGATGCCAATGCTGCGTGGCAACACAAGTGGGACCAGCGGGACATAGCAGACGCTAAAGCGCTGGAGAAACGACAATCTGATGAGCGCCATGAAGAACGGCGCCGACAGGAAGCGATCAATGCGATATCGACTAATGCGCAGCGTGAAATTGAACAGGCACAGACTGATGCTGTTAATGCTCAGTCTGCTGCTGACAGCTTGCGGGACACCATTGCCACAATCAGGCGCCAACTCGCAGCAAGTGAAACCAGCCGCATATCCGCAACTGCCTCCGCAGGCGCGGCAAGAGCCAGTACCGCAATATTGCTCGCCGACGTGCTCCAGCGCGCTGACGACAGAGCGGGAGAGTTGGCAGCGTACGCTGACCGGGCAAGAGTAGCGGGCCTGACGTGCGAACGGGCCTATGATGCGATAACAGAATCAAAATGAGCCTCGCAGTAGCTAATGATAGGGGAATAAAATGACAGTAGTTCTTACAGCAAAGCAGATCGAATCGTTGGCGGATTTCGCTAAAAAAGACGGCCAGCCGCGATACACCATCACCACCGGAACGATCCCGAAATTCGAAGCCGATGATGGTGAAGTTATTCCAGAATACACTGGCCTTATCGCTTACTCCGAATCGCTGGATCATGGCGTATTGCAGCTCGAGTGATGGCATTACAGCAGGCATTCACTGAGTGCCTGTGATAATGCTGTATACTTTCCCAAAACATAGGGAGGGGACATGTCACATAACTTGGGTGATTTACCGCGCGAAGAACGCGACAAGGTTAACGTCGATATAGCAGCGTCAGCCGTGGCGTACAAAGAACGCATGAACATGCCCGTTATCGCTGAGCAGGTAGAACGCGAACAACCCGAACACTTGCGCGAGTATTTTCGTGAGCGTGTAGCTCATTACAGAGAAGTGAGCAAACAATTTCCGCGTGGCACTGACCCGGTTTATCAACAGATGGTAGATACCAACGGTAAGAAGTAATCACATTTTAACTTTGACCGGTTTACGCCAGAACGGGCGAAAACCTATAAAAGTATAAGGTTATATATCATCTATTAGTTCATTAGCCCTGGCATCTGCCGGGGCTTTTCATTTGGATAAGGACTGTATATGCCTGGACTTAAAGAGTTGTCGGCAGAACTACAGCGTATTAGAAAGCAAATCCCGTTTGCCACCGCTCAAGCATTAACCAGTGTGGCTCGCAAGATTCAGTCAGCACAAAAGACTGCATTCCAGCGAAATCTGGAAAACCCAACACCATTTACTGTTAATTCGCTCGGCTCTGTCGGTGCTCGAAAGGACAACTTACGCGCGCGGGTATTTGTTCGTGATATTGCGGCCAGTTACCTCGAACCATTTGAGTTCGGTGGCACGCATAAGTTGAACAGCAAAGCATTGCTCAATCCCAAAAACATTAAGCTGAACAAACACGGCAACCTGACGCGTAACAAAATGGCGCAGCTCAAGGCTAAGCCTGATGTGTTTATTGGTGAGATTGATGGTGTTAATGGTGTATGGCAGCGCCGCAAGGCGAAGAAAATCAAGAAGGGTAAGAAGCGTCAAAAGCGTTCGGCAAATGGTACACGTCGCCCTCGCCAGAAAATGCCAGCACCAAAGCTGCTGATCCAGTTTGGTGATGCGCTACCAGTAAAACCCACTCTGGGCTATATGGACAGGGCTAACACGATGGCTGCTGCGTTGATGCCGGGTGAGTTGAGTAAGGCGATAGCCGAGGCGATGAGGACCGCGAAATGATGGCGATAAATGACAATGATTATCATCTACATGAAAATGGGTCCTTCCTGGCACTTTTGTAAAGCACGGGCATTGCGCGCCGCGTTCTTTCGCTAGCTATCAACTTTTGAAATTTGGGTAACAACTTTCCCAGGGTAACAACATGAACCAGTCCGATTTTGCGAAACTTCACGGCGTCAGCCGGAAGACTGTAACCGCCTGGAAAGCGCGTGGCTGGCTGGTTCTGGACGGAGAGGAGATTGACGTCGAAGCGTCAAATGCCAACATTGAGCGTTTCCGAAAAACTGTTACCCGCCCAGTAAAAAAACCAGCAGGTAACAACCAAGGTAACAAGTCGGGTAACAAAAAAGGTAACACGCGGGGTAACAAGAAAGGTAACATCGCTGAGGGTAACAAACTGCCCGAAGATACCCCGGCAAAAATCGTTGAGCGGATGATTGCCGAACGCGGCGTAGCGATGACGCTCGATGAGGCTCGAACTATGAAGGAAAATTTCCTGGCCCTGCTAACCCAACTGGAATATGACATCAAATCCGGTCAGGTGTTGCCGTACCAGGACATGATCGACGCCGTCCGAAAGGAGTATTCCCGGATGCGAACCCGTTTGATAGCCATTGCTCCAGAACATGGTCCCCGCCTGCGTGTGCTGGGCTCCACTTCTACTGATGCGGAGTTTGTCCAAGCGCTGCAAGAAGTGGTTCATGAAGCGATGGAGGAGTTGAGTATTGATGCGGCAGATGACAGAGGAGAGGGATAACGCTGCCGCCTGGCTAAATTTTTCGCGGGCGTTGGTCAAGGCGCGCCAAGATGTTCGCCCCCCAGAGCCATTGTCGCTGAGTGAGTGGGCCAACCGATACGCGGTACTGTCAAAGGAAACCAGCGCGCAGACCGGGAAGTTCCGCAGCTTTGCGTACCAGGACGGCATTATGGATGCGTTTACCGATCCTGCGGTTATGCAGGTTACGGTAAAAAAGTCGGCCCGCGTCGGCTATACCAAAATTCTGGACCATGTCACTGCTTATTACCTATCGCATGACCCATCCCCGATCCTGGTGGTACAGCCCCGTGTGGAGGATGCTGAGGACTACAGCAAAACCGAAATCATGCCAATGCTGCGTGACACACCTGCATTGGCGGACATCTGCCCTGATCCGAAAGCGAAGGACAGCAACCAGACCATCCTGAAAAAAACGTTTTCAAATGGCGCCAACCTGACGTTGACCGGCGCTAACAGCCCTGGCGGTTTCCGGCGTATCACTTGCCGGATCATCCTGTTCGACGAAGTGGACGGCTACCCGTCCGGCGGCGCCGGGATGGAGGGTGACCAGATTGCGCTGGGCATCAAACGCTCGGAGACGTTCTGGAACCGGAAGATAGGCGTCGGCTCCACGCCGACAGTGACGGGGACCAGCCGCATCGATCGTGCGTTCGATGAGAGCGACCAGCGCTATTACCATGTTCCGTGCCCGCACTGTGGGGAATATCAGGTACTGGAATGGGGCGGTACGGACACGCCCTATGGCATCAAGTGGGAAAAGGACGCCGACGGCAACCACCTGCCGGAAACCGCGTACTACGTCTGTCGGCACAATGGTTGCGTGATCCATCACAACGAAAAGGCCGGGATGATCAAGCTCGGCGAATGGCGCGCGACGAAACCGTTTAACGGCAATGCCGGATTTCACATCTGGGCCGGCTACAGCCTATTCCCCAATGCCGCGTGGAAATATCTGGTGGCCGAATGGCTGCGGGTGAAAGATGACCCGCTGGCACGGCAGACGTTTATTAACCTGGTACTGGGCGAATCGTACGAAGACCGCGGCGAAAAAGCGCTGAGCGATCGCAAGTTGGCGGAACGCTGCGAGGTTTACCCGGCGGAAGTCCCGGACGGCGTGGCGGTGCTCACGGCTGGCGTCGATACCCAGGATAACCGGTTTGAAATATCGGTATGGGGCTGGGGGCTTAATGAAGAAAGTTGGTCGATAGTTCACGACGTGATAGAGGGCGATCTGGAAACCGCCGAGCCGTGGCAGCGCCTGGATGCCTATCTGCAACAAATCTGGCGGCGCGCTGACGGGCGCGGACTCACTCTGATGGCGGTCTGCATGGACTCCGGCGGTCACCATACCCAGAAAGTTTACGAGTTCGCCAAAGAACGGCTGGGCCGGCGCATCTGGGCGATAAAAGGGGAGTCGGCGCGAGGGGGTAAACGCTCTCCCGTCTGGCCGACAAAGCGCCCGACATCCCGGAGTAAATTCCAGTTCCGGCCGATCATTCTCGGGGTTAACGCGGCAAAAGATGCCATCCGCAGCCGTCTGCATATCGAGGTGCCGGATGATCACGCGCCCGGCGATCCGATATCGGGATACATGCATTTTCCTGTTGAGCGGGACATTAACTATTTTTCCCAGCTACTGGCGGAACGGTCTGTGATGAAAACCTCCGGCGGTCAGCGCTATCGCGTGTGGGAACAGTTGCCGGGCCGCGCCAATGAGGCGCTGGACTGTCTGGTGTACGCGTACGCTGCGTTGTGTGGACTGCTGTTTTTCGGGCTGAAACTCAATGTGATGGCGGCTAACCAGCAGAAAGACCCGTCTTCGCTGCTGCCGCCCCCGACGGAGCCGGAGGAAAAACAGAATCTGCGCCTGCCCGGCGTCACCATCAAAACCCCGGATAAGCCGGCACCAAAATCGCTGCATAGGCGGTTGGCTCACTAACGAGGATTTTCATGTTTGATCCCAACTCCAGTTTATTGGCTGGTGCGATGACTCGCGGCCAGTTACTGGCCGCGCTCACCGCCGCACAGCAGGCGTACATAGAATTGTCATCCGGTGCCAAAGGAGTGTCGTTTTCCTACGCACAGGGCGACGGGACGCGATCGGTATCGTATCAGCAGACGGACATCGGGCAACTGATGTCCCTGATCCAACTGTTACAGGCACAACTGGGCATCGTGAAACGTCCGCGCCGGACGTTAAGGTTTCGGTACTGATGAATGAAATTCGAATTCTGGGCGCCGACGGCCGGCCGCTGCCAACTTCCGGAGGCCCACGCCGTTCCGCGCTGAACGGAAGCGGCCGCGTTCCCTACGATGCCGCCGACTCATTCAGCGATCAGTTGGCAAACTGGCAGCCGGCACTGTGGTCCCCTGACAACGAGATCAACATTTACCGTGATCGTATTGTGTCCCGAGTCCGGGATATGGTGCGTAACGATGGGTGGGCTGCCGGCAGCGTTACCCGTATCCTCGACTCCGCTGTGGGGGCGACGTTTCGGCCGCTGGCTAAAGCTGATTACCGTGCGTTACAGATGATGAGCGGGGTCAAGGGGTTTGATGCTGCATGGGCGGATGAATATGGGCGAGCCATTGAGGCCGCCTGGCGGCGCTGGGCGAATGATCCTGGTCGTTACTGCGATGTCGAGCGCAAGAAGACCGTTTCGCAGCTCCTTCGAATTGGGTTTCGCCACAAGTTGATCGACGGGGACACACTTGCGGTGATGCAATACCGTACTGACAGGTTGGGAATGGGCAAAGCCCGGTATGCGACCACGGTACAATTGATTGACCCTGATCGCCTGAGCAATCCCCAGGAGCAGTTCGATATGCCTAACGTTCGCGGGGGCGTGGAAATCGACGCCGACGGTGCGCCGGTGGCCTATCACATCCGCAAAGCACACATTGGTGACTGGTGGAGCGGTGAGAAAACCATGACGTGGGACCGCATCGAACGGGAAACCTCATGGGGTCGCCCGATCGTCATCCATGACTTTGACGGCGACCGGGCGACTCAGCATCGCGGAACCAGCATGTTCACCCCCATTGTACAGCGCCTGAAAATGCTGACGAAGTACGACCAGACGGAACTGGAAGCAGCGATCCTGAATGCCGTTTTCGGCGCCTACGTTACATCGCCCTATGACCCGCGTCTGTTCGAAGATGGACTGCGGCAGGATGATGTTCTCGCCTATCAGGATATGCGCACCGATTTTCATAACGATCATCGCATTTCACTGCATGGCGGCGCGAAGATGCCAATTTTGCCACCGGGTGAGACTATCACGACCGTCGACGCCTCGCGGCCGAACAGTAATTTTGCGGCGTTTGAAAGTGCGGTGCTGCGCAACTGCGCGGCGGCGACCGGCATATCAACTCAACAGTTAACACAGGACTGGAGCGATGTTAACTACAGTTCGGCGCGCGCCGCCATGCTGGAGGCGTGGAAGACGTTAACACGACGCAGAGATGATTTTGCGGCCGGATTTGCGCAGCCGATCCTGTCCTGTTTTATCGAAGAACTCCACTCTCTGGGCGAGGTGCCGCTCCCTGCCGGTGCGCCGGATTTTCTTGAGGCGCGCGCGGAATATGTTCGAGCCAAGTGGATGGGGCCGGGTCGCGGTTGGGTTGATCCGGTAGCCGAGAAGAAAGGCGCCATTCTGGGGCTAGAGGCGGGTATGTCTACGCTGGAAAAAGAAGTGGCTGAAAATGATGGCGAGGACTGGGAAGAAGTGATGGACCAGCGCGCGCGGGAAATCGAAGCCTGTAAAGAACGCGGCCTGCCGTTGCCGTCCTGGGCGCAGGCGGACACGTTCGCGCCGAATCAAAAGGAGGCACAGTGAATTTACCTCATCTGGCACAGCGGCTGTTTAATACACCGCTGGCGCTGCATCCCCGAAAGGCCGAGGTGGTCATGACCGCATTGGCCGAGCGGATGGGTATTAGCAAAATACAGTCGAACGCCGCGTTCTTGGGCGACGGACAGGAGTTTGAACGCGAGGGGCGCGACTGCGGCTATGACGTGCTGGAGGGCGTCGCCGTTATCCCGGTTTACGGCACGCTGGTGCAAAAACTGGGTTCGCTGCGGCCCTGGAGTGGCATGACCGGTTATGACGGCATCCGACGCTGTTTTTTGACAGCGATGAACGATCCGGAGGTTCGGGCTATCTGCCTGGATATCGATTCTCCTGGCGGAGAAGTGGCCGGATGTTTCGACCTGGTGGACACCCTCTACGGCGCCCGCGGCGAAAAACCGATTCACGCAATCCTGACCGAAAGTGCCTACTCCGCGGCTTACGCACTCGCCAGCGCGGCTGACAAAATCATTGTGCCGCGCACCGGCGGCGTTGGTTCCGTTGGCGTCATCGTCATCCACTGCGACTGGTCCCAGCACATTGCCGATGATGGGCTGAAGGTCACCATAGTCAAATATGGCGACCGGAAAGCGGAGACGAATCCCTACGTACCGCTGACCGAGGAGGCGCTAACGTCCCTGCAGGTTGAGGTCGACGAAGTGGGGCAATTATTTGTGTCCACGGTAGCCCGTAACCGTGGCATATCGGAATCAGCAATACGGGATACGCAGGCCGCCCCCTTCCTGTCATCTGATGGAGTCCGCATCGGTCTGGCTGACGAAGTGAAAGCGCCCGATGCGGCCTTTCGTGATTTATTAAAAACCATAGGAAACTGACATGAGTAATAAATTTAGCTTTGCACACCTGCTTGGCCGATCCGCCTCTGCCAAAGTGGAAGAGGACGACGAGAAGGAAGAAAGCAAGAAGTCCAAAGCCCGCAAGGCCGAGAATGAAGAAGACAAGAAGGACGCTGAAGAGGACGACACTGACGCGAAAGAGGATGAAAAGGACGATCCGGACGCCGAAGAGGACGACGACGAAAAGGATGCAGAAGACGATGATGACGGCGATGACGAAGACGACTCGAAGGCCAAAAAAGCCGGGCGTCGTGCTGAACGTCAGCGTTGCGCAAAAATCTTCGGCAGCAAGTATGCCGCGGCAAATCCGGCGCTGGCCGCCTCCCTGGCGTTCAATACCGGCATGAGTTCGAAAGCAGCGATCCAGGTGATGGCCTCATCCGGCACATCTCCCGCGCCGGCGCGCGTCACGCTCGATCAGCGCATGGCGTCGGTCAAAAACCATCAATTGGGTGTGGATGCCAAGCCCGTCGACAAATCAACCAAAGCGGGGCTGGCTGCAAGCATGAGCAGTCTCTACAGCAAAACCAAAGGGGTTAAATAATGTCTACGTTAAACGAATACGGGCAAAATGCCTGGGGGCCGCTGTATCGCCAGGATACGTTTATCCCCGATCAACTGATTGCGGGACCGCTCCAACTGGTGACTGATACCGTCACCATCCTCACCGGTGAGTCTGCGTCCTATAAGCGCGGAACGGTGCTGGGGCGCATCACGGCATCAGGCAAATACACGCTGAGTCTGCCCGTTGCGACGGACGGTAGTGAAGATCCGGTCGCCATCCTGGTTGATGACGCGGATGCCACCGCCGCAGATGTGACCGCCGATGTTTACCTGATGGGCGAGTTCAACGCGACGCGCATTACGTATAACGATTCCTGGGTGCTGGCCGATCTTAAAGCCGCACTGCGCCCGCATAGCATTTTCCTGAAAGACGTCATCGAAGCGCCGGTAACCGTCGCGACCGAATAACCCCCCTCAACGTCTGAATCCATGCTCTCACGAGTAGGGATTTTCACGTGTTAAACTCAGAGAGAAACAAACATGTCTGAACCGAATATTTTTGATACCGGGGTGCTGGTGCAGGTTGTCCCCAACCTGATCACGTCGCAGAACTGGTTGCTTGACCGGTTTTTTCCCAACGTAATAACCAGTGATACCGAATTCGTCAGCATCGATGTGGATGTAGGGCTGCGCCGCATGGCGCCGTTTTGCTCCCCGCTGGTGGAAGGTAAGTTGGTGGAAAGTCGCCGCTACCAGACCAACACATTCCGGCCGGCGTACGTCAAAGACAAGCGAGCTCCGGATCTGCGTAAGCCCATCAAACGCCAGATTGGCGAGCGCATCGGCGGTGAATACACTGCCGGTCAGCGCGAACAGCTGAATCTGATGGCGGAGATGGAAGACCAGATTGACATCCTGAACCGCCGTCTGGAATGGATGGCTGCCAGTGCGCTGGTCTCCGGCACCGTCACCATTGCCGGAGATGGGTACGAAACTACGGTGGTGGACTTTGGCCGAGACAGCACACTAACAATCGCCCTGTCGGGGAGTGATCTGTGGCCTACGTCCGTGGACGCCGGCTCGACGAACACCATACCCTCGGAAAACATTGAGGAGTGGCAGACACTGGTTCTGCAAAAATCCGGAGCGGTGCCGACTGACCTGGTGTTCACTAATAAGTCATGGAAAGCGTTCCGCCTGGATACCTCCATCAAGGACAACGCCATTACATTCCCCGCTCTGAGTCCGTTCGGCAATCAAATAGATGCCGGCGCGCGAATCCAGAAGGGCGCGGTGTATAAGGGGCGTTGGGGGCAGTTTGATTTGTGGGTGTACAACGACTGGTTTATCGATCCCGTCACCGGTATCGAACAGCCCATCATTCCCGATGGCGCCGTCATTATGTCTGGTGCCGATCTGATGGGAACCCGCGCATTTGGCGCTATTTTGGACCCTGAATTCAACTATGGGCCAATGGCCTATGCCCCAAAAACGTGGGTTAATCCTGATCCGGCGCAACGATTCCTGCTGATGCAGTCCTCGCCGATCGTCATCCCCAGCCGTGTTAACGCGGCCTTGTGTGCGACGGTGGTGGAATAATGGTGAGGAAAACCGAAGAGACCGCCCTGTCCCAGGAGGAAGTCGGGCAGGTGGCGGAAGCGATCGAGGTCGCCGTGGTGGTGCTCAAAGGGAAAACCGTGAAGCACAGCGGCAATACCTACGAGTCAACCAACCGCCTGGAGGTGTCCGAATCGGACGCCGCCCGTCTGGAAAAGTTGGGTTTCGTGGTTCGTCAGGACGCCCTGGTTACCGCTGCCGCGGAGAAATCCGCGCCGGCGGTATCGGTGACAGTGGCGGACGGGGCCAGCATCAGCAAGGGGTAAACCATGCCGGTCAATTGGGATATCAACCTGCTCAAACCGCTACAGGACGTTTTCGGGGAAAGGGTGAGTTTCCGCCCGGCGGGCGGGGAGGCGTACGACATTACGGGTATTTTTGATCGCGCCTATACCCGCGATGTCGAACCGCTGGAGCCTGGAGAGCCGGCAGTTAACACTACGCGCCCCGTCCTTGGCGTTCGTGATGCATCGTTTATCTCGCCTCCGAAAAAGAAGGACCGCGTTTATATCTACAGCGTGGAAACTTTGTTTGTGGTGAGCGACGTGCAACCAGACAGCCACGGCGGGACCCGCCTCGAACTGAACAGGGTTGAAACATCATGAACGCCGCTGGTATTCGTGCGCTGGTCGTCGCCGCTCTGCAGGGAAAAACCAGCGCAGAAGATCGCGTTTATTCCCCGCGCGACTGGCCGACAACCGAAGATATGTACCCGGTCATTCTGGTGCAAACACCGATGGACGTTAAGGATTCGCTGGGTCGCAATGCCCCACAGTTCAATACGGTCACAACGGTGCGCATTACCGGGCGATTACAGGAGTTGGACGGTGATTCCGATGATGGCGCAGCCAAAGCCGAAGCGGCGCTGGAAACATTGCGGGAACAAATTGAGCGGGCGGTCATTAACAGTTACGACCTCACCCGTCAGACTCAGCAATTTTTACAGGTTCGCTCAACCATTGATGTCGATGCCAGTGGAGAGGGGCATTTAGCCCAACTGCTGATGGAAATCGATATCGAATATTACCAGGGGCCGGAAGATTTTTATCCCATCGAAACCCACACGCTGGAGGGGATCGACGTTACCGTCAAGATGCCTGCCGGCACCACCGAACCTATCGTAAAAATCGATCTGGAGTAATCCATGAAAGTCAAACCAACCGCCGGGCGTGCTGTACGCGATCCGGTCAAAGGCACTCTTTTGCCCGAATCTGGCGCAGAGGTGCAGGATTCGCCGTTCTGGCGTCGCCGTCTGCGTGACGGTGATGTGGAACTGGTGACGAAAAAAACCAGTACCAAAGGGGATGATTAATGGTTTCTTTCTCAAAAATTCCCGACCAAATCCGGGTCCCGCTGTTCTATGCCGAGTTTGATAACTCTCAGGCGAATACGGCGACGGCGACACAACGCACGCTGATTATCGGGCAGAAGTTGGATAGCAGCACTCAGGCTGAAAATGTTCCGGCGGTGGCATCGTCCGCGTCTACAGTTGCGGGGTTGTACGGTGACGGTTCGATGCTCCATTCGCTGATTACTGCGTATCTGGAAAACGATAAATCGGCAATCATCCATGTGTTGCCGCTGGCGGATGACTCCACGTCCATGGCGCCGGCAACGGGCACGATCACCGTGGCATCTGCCGCGTCAGCCACGGGCGTTATTTCGCTGTATGTCGCCGGGCTACGCGTTCAGTTAACGGTTACCGCATCGGACACCGTCAGCGAGATAGCGACCGCGCTGGCCGCAAAAATCAATGCGAAAGCAGGGATGCCGGTGACGGCAACCGCCGCCGCATCGGTCATCACGTTAACGGCGAAAAACCGCGGGGCGCACGGCAATACCCTGGATATCCGGCAGAACTATCAGGGTATCGCTGGCGGCGAGTCGACACCAGACGGCTTGTCCCTGACCATTGTTGCGATGTCCGGCGGCGCGGGTGCGCCTGAACTGGATGATGCGTTATCCAATCTCGGTGATACGACCTACGATTTCATCATCAACCCATACACAGATACCACCTCGCTGGATGCCGTGAAATCGTTTCTGGACGATTCCACCGGACGCTGGAGCTACAGCCAGTTGCTATACGGTCATAGCTTCGGTGTGGTGGCGGGCACTTACGGCACGCTGACCGCTGCGGGTGAGACGCGCAACAATCCGCATGAGACACTGTTAGGCGTGTATGACTCCCCAACGCCGCCGTATGTCTGGTCTGCTGCGCTGACAGGGGCCATTGCTCCCGCGCTACGCAATGATCCGGGACGCCCCACCCAGACGCTGAGTATTTCCGGCGTACTGGCGCCGCCGGCGGAAAGCCGTTTTCAGTGGACCGAGCGCAATAACCTGCTGTTCAGCGGCATTTCGACGTTCACAGTGGCGGATGATGGTACCGTGCAGGTGGAAAACATCATCACAACCTACCAGTACAACAGCTACGGCACTGAGGATGACAGTTACCTGCAGATCGAAACCCTGTATCTGCTGATGTTCGTCACCCGCTACCTGAAAACACAAATCACCTCAAAATTCCCGCGCATGAAGTTGGCGGCCAACGGTACGCGGTTCGCACCGGGCCAGGCGATTGTGACGCCCAACATTATCCGGGCGGAATTGATCGCACAATACACCACGCTGGAAACCAACGGTTATGTGCAGGATGTATCCGGGTTCTCTGACGGGCTGATCGTGGAGCAGGATAGCAGCAACCCCAACCGGGTAAATGTGCTGTGGGATGGCGTACTGATTAACCAGTTGCGGATTTTCGCTGTGCTCAACCAATTCCGGCTTCAAGCGTCGGCGTAAGGAGTAAAACATGGCAGATACATCGAATCGCCTCGCCGGGACCGCGTATGTCACCGTGGACGGCGTGAGCATCATGGTGGCGGGGCAGTTTCAATATCGTCCCTCCGGTGTGGAGCGCGCTTCATTGGTGGGGATGGATGGCGTACATGGATACAGTGAAAAACCCACCGTAGGGTTTATCTCTATCCAGGTGCGCGATAGCGGCGGCACCACCGTGGAGGATTTTAATGGTATGACAAACGTTACGGTCACCGCTGAGTTGGCAAACGGCAAAACCATCATTGGGACCGGCTTGTGGGCGGTCAACACCCAGGATGTCGAATCGGAAAACGCAACGTTTCCGCTTCGTTTCGAAGGTGGTAGCGTGAAGGAGTATTGATATGTTGGAAAAAACGAAAGTTATCACCTTGTCTAAGTTGCTGGAAGACAAAACCCAAAAAACCGCGTGGGAGCAGATCGAGTTACGCGAGCCGGTATTACTGGAGGTTGAGCAGTTTTATGACAAGGAGGCCAAAGCCTCCCCTCTGGCCGCTATGCGATTATTGGTATCTCTGGTTTCCGGCGTTCCTGAGTCTGTGTTAGGGCGAATGGCGTTCACCGATTATCAGGAGTGTGAGGAATATTTACTCGGTTTTTTGACGCGCAAGAAATAGATGGGTGGCGTGAATTAGCCGCTGACGTCACTTTCTATTTCCACTGGGAACCGAACGCAGCCTGGGGGATGTCGCTCACCCGCCTGGAGTGGTGGGCAACTCAGGCCAGGCGTATCAAGAATTTAAAGGCTAATAAAAATGGCTAACGCATTTGATTTTGAATTAAGCGCTGATGATAAGGCGTCGGCGGCGATCATTCGCATTGAAGATGCCATTCGCAAGCTAAATCCCCAGTTGGACAAAACCCGCGAGGGGCTGAAACTGGGCGGAAATGACTCCACCGATAGCGTTAGCAAAATCAATAAGGTGATCGACGGCTTGGGGCGGTCGGCAAAAGACAGCGTTCAGCACATCGGCGACATTGTCCCTCCGCTGAAAATGGTCGGCGAGCTGGCCGGTAAATATTCCGGCATGGCGCTGAAATTCGGCGCGGTAGGTGCTGCCGCCTATGGCATCGGCAAGGCGGTGACTGCCGCGGCGGCTGGGCTGAGACATGCGGCCGAAGGGGCCAATCGTCTGGATGTGGCCGCCAAGAACGCCGGGATGCGGGTAGATGATTTTTCCCGATTGTCCGGCGCAATGCAGATCGTTGGTGCGGATGCGCAGTCAGCAAATGCGGCTGTTGAGGGGATGTTCAAGACGTTCAATGATGCGCTTAAAGGGGAAAATGATGGTGCTCTGGCTGTACTAAATTACTTAGGTGTGCAGATCGAGAAAACGAAAAATGGTACGGCGGATGTGGCGAAAACGTTTGAAAATCTAGCGCGGGCATTCCCAACACTGGCGCCGGAGAATCAGAAAAAAGCGGCTGACATGCTTGGTCTGGACGAAAACACGCTAACATTACTGCGCAAGGCATCTGAATACAAGGAACTACTGGCAAAATCGGATAGATTCGGCCTGACGATGGACCCGTCTTTGAACGATCAACTGACCGAAGCCAATGCAGCCATGAATGAGTTGTCGTCAGCATGGGATGGGTTCAAACAGAAAGTAGCTAATACCTTCTGGAAAGCCTTGCTGTCTGATGGGTCGGTAAAGGACGGTATCGAGGGCATTTCCGATTTTCTGTCCAACGGCGACACCATCGGCTTTAACCATATGCTAGGCATCACCCGCAGCGACTCAGCCAAGAAACTACGGGAAATTAGTGGGGATCAGGGGTTCTACAACTCCTTATCATGGGATGAACAGGGCTCGGTTAACGTTGGTTACCTGACGGACAATGTAAAAAACAAGTACGAGCAATGGAAGCGCCCAGTTAATGCAGCGGTTAGGTTGCAGCAGGATATGTACGCTGCAACAAATCCCCGGTACGCACCTGGCACAAATCAGAATGAACAGGCTTATCTTTCTCGACTGGAGGCGCAATATAAACTTCCCTCCGGCGTACTGGACAATGTTTATAACGCAGAATCCAGCCGTGGGCGATTTTTGTTTTCCCCTGCGGGTGCGCAAGGACCTTTTCAGTTCATGCCGTCTACGGGGCGCGATTACGGATTGAATACGCAGGCCGACAGGATGGACTTCAAAAAATCCAGCGAAGCGGCCGCCAAATATTTCCGCGATCTACTCAAAATGTTTGATGGTGACGTGCAGAAAGCCGTAGCGTCCTACAACTGGGGGCAGGGGAATGTATCGAAGTATGGACTCACCAGAGCCCCGAAGGAGACACGCGATTATTTGGGAAAAGTGATGCCGGGCCTACCACTAAATCACCCTGTTGATGGAGATGGCGGAGGGACGTTTAACCGTGAATCCCTGTTTGACGGGAGCGGGCCTGTATCCGAAATCTCCCAGCAGGTGGAAAGCGGCATCCGTGCCGGCATGGCTGACAGCAAAACCCAGGTAGAGATCACGCTGATCAACCAGAATTCCGGAGAACGGAGGGTGGTTACCGGCAGTGGGGGAAAGGTGGCCACCGCCCTGCCGTGGTAAAGATTTTTCCATTTCTGCCGATAACTTTGCAATCAGTTGGCGAGATCTTCGTGTCGAAGAGTGCAGGTAAAATATGTTTGCAATAGCTGCTATTCTTGGTTTGGCTTTTGGCGCAGTGGCATACAAAAAAGGATATTCATTGCTTTTCTGGTGGCTATATGGATTTGTTGTTTTTATCCTTCCCACTTTTTTATTTGGTCCAATAGCCGGGATAGTTATTTATTTGTTTGTTTTGATTATTCTTTATTTTAAAAATCCTAACCAAATAAAATTTAAGAAATGCGATAGTTGCGCAGAGATTGTTAGGATTGAAGCTGTGAAATGTAAACATTGTGGTGGGGATCTGCCCCCCATCAGATAAACGTATCTCACAAATAAATTAAGCCCCTCCAGTAGGGGCTTTTTTATTGCCCGGAGAAAACTAAATGGCATTAATTCCAACCTTGCAAAGTTTGGTTTCGACTGGCGGCGATAGCTGGAATTGGATCGAACATTTGCAATCCGCCTCATTCCGTGGCATCCCGTTCGCGGTTATCTCCGCTGATGGCGCATTTGGCCGGCGGCAGGCCGTGCACGATTACCCCTACCGTGATACGCCGTGGATCGAGGATATGGGGCGCTCCACCCGAAAAATTACAATCCGGGGGTTTATCGTCCAGAGTAGCCAACTGTATACCGCATCCGACGTGTTCAGTCAGCGCGACTCCCTGATCGCCGCTTGTGAAACCGGGGAGTCTGGGACGCTGATTCATCCCACGCTGGGCGAGTTGACTGTCAGCGTACCAGATGGCGGCCTGCGTATCTCCGAGGGGATGGAACAAGGCCGGATGTTCTCGTTCACGCTGACGCTGATCGAATCTGGGGAAAAACAGTTTTCGATCACTGATGCATCGACGGCTGCATCCTCCGTCACCGCCTCCTGGGCCTCGACGTTGTCAAAGACGGCGTCCACCTATTTGGGGACGGTAAAGGGCGCGTTGCGGACGGTTACGCAGGCGGTCAAAACCATCAAGGCAACCACGGAATACTGGACGAATTCGGTAACAACGCTGGTGGATCAGGTTACCAATCTAGGAAACGTGCTATCGAACACGTTTGGCAATGAGCGCTACGGTCGTTACAACACCGGGACAGTGGGCGGTAATAGCTCCGGTTCCACGACCACAACGATTACTGACTACGATACCAGCGACTATGACGCCCTGGTGGAATCAACCATCGCCGCCGTGGTGCAGGATCGGGACGCTGTGGCGACGGCCGTTGTAACCCTGTTGGTTACCGACGAGTTGGATGACTACCCCGACAATGTCGCCGCAGTCATTACGGCTGTACTGGATACGATCCCGAGCGTCTACGATCAGGTTCGGGTGTTCGAGAGTATGTCGGGTACAGCGGATTCAACACTGTATGCATCTAGCAGCGATACGGCAGTACAGGCGGCGACTCTGAACTACCTCAATATCATCAGCGCCGGTGCAATGGCTTACGCTGCCGCCAACTACGCGCCCGCCAGCCGTGATGATGCCATGGCGATGCTGAATCGGGTTATCACCGTGCTGGATTCAGCGGCTGTAATCGCCGCGGATGCTGGCTACGTGACGGTATATCAGGAACTGCTGGCGTTACGCTCCTACATCACTGATGTACTGAAAAACGCTGGGGCCGATCTGGCCGGAGTGCGCACAGTGACATTTCCCAGCGCCCGCCCGGCGCTAACCATCGCCAATCAACTCTATCAGGACGCAGGCCGCGCTTCGGGGTTAATTAAATCGGCTAATCCGGTCCACCCGGCATTCATGCCCACAATGTTTAAGGCTCTAACATCATGACAGACGAGCTGACCTTGATTGTCGGCGGCAAATCACTCAAAGGCTGGGATCGCGTACGCGTCACGCGCAGCATAGAGGGTTTGCCATCAGATTTTGACCTGGGGCTGATGGATTACTACGCCTCGGACAAAGAACGCCAGCTCGTAAAGCCCGGTGACGAGTGCTGTGTGTTACTGGGTGATGACCTGACAATAACCGGCTACATCGACCGTTGGGAATCCTCCATAGCGCGATCCCGACACGAAACCCGCGCCATGGGCCGAGGTAAATGCCAGGACTTGGTAGATTGCTCGGCGGAGTGGGAAAACAACGTTATTAGCCAAGCTACGCCGTTGCAGTTAACCAAAAAATTGGCGGCACCGTACGGTATATCGGTGACAAGCGACGTTGCGGATATGGCGATCGTTCCGCAGTTCACCATCAACTGGGGGGAGTCTTCCCAGGAGATTATCGACCGTATATCGCGCTGGGCGGCGCTCCTGTATTACGACCTGCCTGACGGCAATCTGTACCTGACCCGAGTTGGCACAAAATCCGCCACCAGCGGGGTGGAACAGGGGAGGAACGTCGAACAGGCATCCTACCAGTCCGGCATTGATGAACGGTTTTCGGATTACGTTGGTATATCCCTGTCCGTCAGCCCACTGGGTGGTGATTACAGCACAGTGACGCTGTCCACCGTGCAGGACCCGGACGTAGCCACCATGCGATATCGAAAACGCATCGTCATTGTCGAGAGCACAATGATTGCGGCTGATAAGGCGCGCGACTGCATTCTCTGGGAGATGAACCGCCGTTATGGTCGGTCAAAACAGTTGCGCGTCACAGTGGACAGTTGGAGAGATAGCGGAGGGGCGTTATGGGAACCTAATACGCTGATCCCGATCTCCATCCCCACTCTGGGATTAGTGGATGAAAACTGGCTGCTGGGTGAAGTGACGTTCATTCGTGACGACAATGGTACTCACGCCCAGATGTTGCTGATGCCGCCAGAGGCATTCATCGTTCAGCCGTATCAGTTCTATAAGCCATTCCGGGAGTAAACAATGAATATCAGTGAATTGTATCGACGCACACTGATGATGTTGGGGATTGGCACTGTCACTGGCTCATCTGATGGCGGAAAAGTGCAAAAAATCCAGTACCGTGCCCCCCTGGAAATTCGCGGTGACACGCCACGCATGGCTGAATTCGGTTTTTCTTCTGGGCTGCCATCCGGCAGTGATGTCGTGCTGGCGTTTCTGTGCGGCGATCGATCAAATGCCGTAATCATTGCTACCAACAACCAATCTTACCGGCACACCAACCTGAAACCTGGCGAATCGGTCATTTATAACCAGTGGGGTATGTTCGTCAAACTGACGGAAACTGGTATTGAGATTGAAGCCAAAGACCAGCCGGTGACCGTCCGCAACGCCACAACAGTTACAGTAGTCGCAACCGAAAAAATCCGGCTGGAGACGCCCAACCTGTTTGTGACTGGGGATATCACGGACAATTGCGATAGTCAGTCATCGACGCTGAAGCAGCTCCGGGAGGCTCATAATCAGCATGATCACGATGTGCCGAACGTTGAGCCCGGTGGTGCCACGATAACCAGTAACGCGACAACGGAGACGGTCTGATGACAGACATTAAAACCGTATGGATAGTCGATGAGGCTCGCGGGGACTGGGAATTATCAAAAGGGGATTTATCCAGCGGTGATGACCTGCATACGGCGATCTTAATCAGCTTGTTCACAGACCGTCAGGCACGCGCCGATGACGACTACGACGGCCCCGATCGGCGGGGCTGGTGGGGTGACTCCGGCGCTGAGTATAACATCGGCTCCCGGCTATGGTTGCTGAACCGGCAAAAACTCACCACCAAAACTGCCCAACGCGCGGAGGACTATGCCGCCGAAGCGCTGAAATGGCTGATTGATGACGGTGTGGTGGCGGCCATCACCGCTGAGGCTCAAATCGTGTACCCGTCTCGTCTGTACCTCACGATCGCCTACCAGAAACCTGGGCAGGCCGAGGCGTCGATAAAATTCTACTGGGTATGGGAGCAAATCAATGCCATTTAACCGCCCGACACTGACGGAGTTGCGCGAGCGTAACAAGGCGTTCGTTGAATCCGAACTTGAAGACATTGGTGCATTGCTGCGGTTTTCTAACCTTCGGGTTATTGCTGATGCCGATGCAGGCATGGCATGGCTGCATTACGGCTATCTGGACTGGATCGCAAAGCAGGCCGTCCCCTACACGGCAACAGATGAACACCTGGCCGCCTGGGGAGCAATGAAGTCGATTTACCGAAAGGCCGCCGTGGCCGCGACCTGTGCCGCCGCCTTGTTTACCGGGACGGCTGGATCAGTGGTGTCCGCTGGTGTTGTACTGAACCGCAGCGACGGTTACCAGTACATACTGGACGAAGAGATCACGATCGGCAGCAACGGAACGGCAACGGGCAGTATCACCGCTGTATTGCTCGATCCGGTTGATGACGCTACCGCTGGCGGCGATGCTGGCAATACCGATGCTGGCACTTTGTTGACACTGGATGTCTCATGGATCGGGGTGGACTCAACTGTCACCATGATCTCGGCCGCCATTGGCGGGGCAGACATTGAAGATGAGGATGATTTTCGTATCCGTGTGCTATACGCCTATCAGCATCCGCTGCAGGGTGGCGCCGAGGCCGATTATGTCCAGTGGGCCACATCGGTGGCCGGTGTGACACGCGCCTGGTGCCTTAAACACATTCTGGGGATTGGCTCGGTTGGGGTCTACATCATGACCGATGGTGATGAGCGCAGCAACTTTGCCGGGTTCCCGGCCGGCACCGACGGCGTGGCGACCAAAGAAGTTTGGGGGCTTGACGGGACGGGAACGGGCGCCGCAACTGGTATGCAGTTGGCTGTTGCGGATTATATTTGGGGGCAACAGCCGGTCACGGCGCTGGTATGGGTGTGCTCACCGATCGCCAAATCCGTGGATTTCGTCATTGATGGCATATCCGGCGCCGACAGTACGGTAAAAGAGGCCATCGCCGCCGCTATCGACGGCGTGTTTTTCGACAAGGGCGATCCGCGGGGGTCCGCCGGTGCTGGCGTTATCTACCTCTCCGATCTTGTCTATGCGATAGCGGACGTGTCTGGCTCAACCGGGTTTGTTCTAACATCTCCCTCCGCAAACATTACGCTGGGAACCGGTGAGTTGCCCGTTCTGGGTAACGTGGAGTACACATGAGCGCACGTTACGGTACTGACGAATACACCTCAGCCATCCAGTCATTATTTCCCGTCGGCCGAGTCTGGCCCCGCGCCTCTGATTCGGTAATGACAACTCTGATCCGGGCGTTGGCGGCGGCGTACCGGCAAAATGATGCCGACGCCGTCCAGTTGTTGGTGGATGCTTTCCCCAAAACTGCCTCCGCACTGCTGCCGGAATGGGAGGCTACTTTGGGTCTGCCGGATGATTGTGCCTGTAACGCGTCCAGCGATGAAGCGCTGCGGCGGCAGGCGGTAGTATCGAAACTCATCGGCTCAGGCGGGCAGTCGGCAGCCTATTTTATATCGCTGGCAGAGGCGATGGGATATGGCATATCAATCAAACAGTACCGACAAGCCCGCGCTGGACTGTCTGTGTGTGGCGACGCTCTTAATGGGGATCGCTGGCCGTATGTTTGGGAGGCCACAGTTACCGATGTCAGTAATGATGCTACCTGTTCACTGAAATTATTATTATGCCGATTGTCAGAATTCTCTCCCGCTCACACTAAATTTTCGTCGTCTTACGATGTTTCGTCTCTATACGGGATCGGCATAGCTCTGTCTCTTGTAAACGGAATTTTGTCTGGCACCGTAACCGGAACCTCATGTATTGATGTTGCTGATGTTGATATCACGCTGATTTACACGCTACCTGATGGCTCGACAGTAACCGAGCGGCTGGTTACGGATGCCGCCGGTCAGTTCAGTACTGTGCCTGATGTCGGCGCTGATTTTACTGTTGTGGCTCGCGCGCAGGTTCTGACGCCTCTATGCGAATGGGAGAACGTAGAAAGCGGTGAGGTGATTACGAACATTTTTTTTAATGGGGCCGTGACGTATAGCGGCCAGTACACATACAGGGGTTGAAATGGCTAATCTGACCGAAACCGCAGAATTTACGGCGGACGTGCTGCGACTGGATACCGACACGCCGGTGCGCGGGTATGACGGGACGGATATTGGTCCGGCGAACGAACAGGCGCAGGCGTTGGCGAACCGCACAAAATTTCTGAAACAACGCATCGACAATATGAGTGCAACTCAGGTACGGTCTGTCAACGGCAAATCTGGCACTGTCACGCTGGAATATAGCGATGTGGGCGCTGACGCGGCGGGAACGGCCGACGCACTTATTACAGCGCATATCAATGATGCCGATCCGCATCCGCAGTATTTTAACGAGTCCCGCGGCGATGCGCGGTATGTGCAAACGTCGCTGGCAAACACCGGTAACGGCTGGCTGCAACTGGATGCATCCGGTAAAATCCCCGCGGCGCTGCTGCAAACGCTGACGTCCAGGTATGTTGTTGTTGCGGACGAGGCGGCACGGCTGGCGCTGGCGTCGTCGTCGAACCTGACCATATGCGCGCAGGCAGATATCGATACATTGTTTTATCTGAATGGCGGGGATAACCCGGCAGTGGCGGCAAACTGGGTTCAGGGGCAGGCGGCCACAGTTTCCGGCGTGTCGTCGGTGTTCGGGCGCACTGGCGCGGTGACGGCGCAGGCTGGGGATTATGACGCTGACCAGATTAATGAGACGGCGAACCGCAAATTTGCTACTCCCGCCGAGAAAACGGCTTGGAACGCGAAACAAGCGGCGCTCGTTTCCGCCACCAATATCCGTTCGCTGTTCGGCCAGTCGCTGCTGGGTTCCGGCAATCTAGCGCCCACACCGGCGCAAATGGGCGCAGCGGCAGCGTCGCATACGCACACCGTTTCTGACATCACAGATTTCACCCAGCAGGCGCAGGCATTAATTATCAACTCGCTGGAGGCGGGGCCGGGCGTCACGCTGGGACAAAACCCTGTTAGCGGTAAAACTATTATCAGCGCGTCAGGCGGCGGTTCTGGTGGCGGTGGTGGTTATATTGTTGTTGATCGCCCCAGCGCGACAGCCGAGCAAAATCACTCATTCAGTTTCAGCGTGCAGAGTGCATTTAATTTGACGGCGTACGCACTGAAAGAAGTCGCTGGCGCGACGAATCAGACGTATGTCATCGATGATTTTAATGCTGAGAGTGAATTGGATTACGACGCAACGAACGCTGCTGTTTTTGATGGCTCACTGAAACCATATACTGGCAGCACCCAGGCATTAATGGCTGATGGGGCGTTTTATTCTACCGATGTTCGCTCAGACGGAGAATATCTGTCATTGCAAAATGCAGCAAACTCCATTATTCCTGCAATGACATCAAACACGACCCCCACCGGATATGTTGCCAGCGCCAGCAGCCAGCAATCGCCGTACTTGCCGTACAGGGCGTTTGACGCAACCCAGCCGAATAACACGTATCAAAACTCATGGGTTAGCAGTACGGCTCCATCTGAATCATCGCCTCAATGGTTGAGAATAGATTTACCCTCAAAACAGATGATCACCAGATATACATTAATAAACCGTCCCCACACCAGCAATAACCCAAATGATGTTTTTGCCCCTATTTCATGGACGTTGCAGGGTAGCGATAATGGAACAGATTGGGATAATATTCATTCTGTCGTTGATGATGACCAGAATATTTACAAGGAACAAATCAGAAATTTTGAATTATCATCTCCTGTTAGCTATGCAAACTACAGGCTGTTATTTACTAAATCATATTATACTCGGGTTTCATTGCATAAATTTATAATAATGTCCGACAGTAAATTTATTATCGGATATGATGGGTCATATTACACAGCAGAAAATGGGCAGTTAACAGAGATAACCGATGAAATTAATAGTGAAACAATTACACAGCGTGGCGTTACTGGAATAAATAAACTGGATACAGAAAGCTATACTGGCATGTTTCGTGTTATATCAGTTAGTCAGTTTAATATTAAATCGGTTTATTTCCCATATTCTCAAATTGTCATTAATCAGCAGCTTATGTCGGCTGCGGCATGGTCACAAATCAACTCCGCAACCCTAACAGCAACGCAGACGAATGACGGCGCGGTTCGTGTGGCTGTTACGCGGGATTTAGTGAACTGGCATGTATGGCGCGGCGGGCAATGGGTTGATATCGGTGCGCTGACTACGGACACGGTAGGAGCGACAAAACTCATCACTGACGGTATGACGCCCGCAGATATCGGCGGCATCAACGCAGCACAGTGGACGCAGTTTTTTGACGCCAACGGCGGTGTACCGGACTATCTCGCGTTTGCGTTTGCTCTTGATATCACAGACCCGGCGACCGACGTTGCGACAATCGACCGCCTGGTGCTGAACGTCAACGAGGCATCAAGTTGGAAGTTGCAGACGCCGGCAGAAGTGGAAGTTCGTTGGCGCACCGACAGCGTGACGTTCCGCACCGTGACCGCAGGAAATTACAAACTGGCATACCAAATCCCGTAACGACTTACCTTAAAACCAAATACCCATAGCCGATATCGCGGCTTTTTTCATTTCTGGATAATACTATGCGAAAAATTGGTTCTCTGACAAACACCGCTGATAATAATGGTGAATTTACTGATGGCTATGCGGCGGCAGGTATTAAACCGACGCTATTACTGGCTGGTTGGCATAATACTATTCAGCGCGAGTTAGCCGCTATTGTTGAAGGAGCTGGAGAAGATTTAGACCCTAATGACGACGAACAAATAAGTAAAATTATTGGGCAAATGTCAGCGGTTATTAGTCATTATAGAAACTACGGTTATCCGGAATGGGAGAGTGCAATCCCATATTATGAGGGAGCCGTGGTTTATTATAACGGCTACCTGTATTTATCGCTGTTGGATAATAATGTTGCGCAAGTCCCTGGCACTGATGATTCAAAATGGCAACCGTACATCCAGCGCGAGGCCACCGAGGCGGAGGCGATCGCGGGCGAGGGTAGCGAGCAAGTTATTACGCCCAGACGCTTGCATGCTGGCGCCAGTTATCTCGACGACCAACTAAAAACTGCGTTGACGCCGTATCTAACTGGTATCGGTGAAATAACCCTCTGGGGTGGACCCGAATCATTAATCCCGAAAGGGAAGTTGAGATGTAACGGACAGTCATTTGATGTTGAGTTGAACCCAATTTTAGCACTGCAGTATCCGGACGGACGCGTACCAAACATAGATGACCGCTATGTCATTGGCGCCAGCGACAGCAACCCGGTAGGAACACTGAGAGAGGCTGATTGGGAACATTATCACCCTGTTGGGCAGTGGCAAGCCGATAGTGGATATGGAGCTGACGACGCGGATTTTATATCCGGTAGAAGCATTTCAAAAAGTGGTGGTGATTTATCTAAATGGGGAGGGAAAAATTACTATTCGCGAGGCAATTCAGGAGAGTGGCAAGGAATAGCAGAGAACACGGTACCGCGGCAAAATGCATCTGACAGTATCGATACTGGGGATCTTATACCCATAAACGATGGTGGCATGCACCCCGCTGATATCGGTCTTTATTACATTATAAAAACCGATCAGGCCGAATCCGAGCAAGGGACTGGGGCACCCACAGCTATCGTTATCACACCGGCTGCCGTGACAGTTAACGCAGGCACGACGCGGCAATTCACCGGAACCGTTCTACCAGCATCGCTCGCTGACGATTATCCGGTGTCGTGGGCTGTATCCGATCCAACGCTGGGCAGCATAGACAGTAACGGGCTGTATACTGCTACGGCGGGCCAGAGCGGCACGCAAACGATTATTGCCAGTATTTCAACCGGATTGACCGCTACAGCTACGGTGACGCAGCATATTTATCTCACGTCAATTACCATTGGAACCGTACCACTGGAGCTTATCGCTGGGAATACCTACAACATCCCTATTGCGTACTCGCCAGCCGGTTATACAGAATCCGTTAATCCCGCGTCCTCTGACGCATCAGTTGCCGCACTATCATCCGCCGGCACATTAACAATTAGCGGAGCGGGTACAGCTACGCTATCCCTTACAGGCGCTAGTTCCGGCGTAACAGCCTTGGTAACGATTACGGCGACAGAAGAGGAAGTGCCGGAGGTTTATCTCCAGATTGAAAACAATCTTTCTGAGATTGCCGCCGCCGGCGCGACTGCGCAGAGCGAAGCGCGGGACGCTCTGGACCTGGGCGAACTTGCGACGAAAGATAGCCTGACGGCCAGCGATGTCGGCGCTGTCCCGCAGTCCACGGAATCGCTCGGAACTGCGGACCTGAACACCGTTTTGACGCCGGGGCGCGAATTCCAGTCGCTGACGAGTAACGCAACGCTCGCCCGTAATTATCCCATTGCGCTGGCCGGCATGCTGGACGTTATCAAAACAACCGCATCGGGTATTCGGCAGGTGTATTACCCGTACAACAATACCGACGTTTATCACCGCTACTGTGTTGATGTTGGCACCAATCCGATGGTTTTCGGTACGTGGGTGAAAGGTGGCGGTTTTCTGGAAGCCAGCCAAAACCTCGCTGATGTCGCCGACGTAGCGCAGTCACGCCAGAATCTCGGGGTGAGTTACACAATATCGGCCGACGTCGCGCCGACCGACGCAACGGGATACGCTGCGGGCCATATCTGGTATCAGATCGAGGAATAATCATGCCGATTTATCGCAAAACAGAAGGGGGCGTTTTCGCCCTTATTTCGGCTCTGAATGTCAATGACGGCGGAGAATTTAAATCTGTTGCTGCCGCCTGGATCAATGACAACGGAACGTTTAAAAAAGTATTCCCCAGCTATACGGAATATGAAGACCCATCCGCATATTACGATATTGCCAACGCCACAACACTCACATTGACGCAGGGGAATGCATCTGAAACGACAAACCGCCTGTCGTGGATTGCGAATAGTGTTCGAATCCCATTGCTGAGTAATTTAGACAGTATTGGAACAGATGTGGATTGGTCGTACTACGACTACATCGTCGTAGAGACGGGGGAGGTCGTCCCTGTTGATATGTTTTCTACTGGCTCAAACCAGCCTACAGCCATAGGCGTGAAATACGACAGTGGCAGTTCGTCAGCATTAATACCCAGCACAGGGGCGTACCTGACATTACAAACATCAAACCCCACACTCCTCGACAGACAAACATTCTTGGGGTGGAATGCAAGCGGGGGGTATCAATACTTTAAAGTCCAACAGCAGGATTATTCATCTTTCTACGGGAAACAATTGGGCCTGCGTTGGCGCTGGCACAGCACTATCAACGATAAATACTTTGAGTACATTTTCACGAATGAGAATTTCGTGCTAACAGCACTGTAATACTCACGCAAAAAACGTGTGCCGCTCGGCAATAATGTCGAGCGCATCCTCAAGCGTCGGAACAGGATCGATGTGAATTGCTGCAGCTTCGGTCTCTCCGACGATAACTACGACGTAAAAACCTGAATCTTCAACAACAGCGTATGCGCCGAGCGGGCACTCAGTCAGCATGTCATTGTCTTCTAAAACGCAGATTGTCGTTCCGTGATAGTCGATAGTTTTCATTACAACACCCGCTAAAGCACCTGTTAATATGGAGTGGATATAAAAACAAGACTTAACTTATTGAATTACTTGGTACGCCCTACAGGATTCGAACCTGTGACCTACGGCTTAGAAGGGGCCAATATACAATATGATGCATCAACGATGCTATGGCGCAGCGACTCTTTGGTACGGAATCGATAAGAAAGGGTCATGAAATACGCAGTATTGTATGACGAGGTGATCGTCACGCTGTTTCTCGCCAGCCCGCGCCAACGGACGCTACCGTTGCAGATGTTTGCCGGCATTCGCGAAAACCTCGACCCGACCATCGCCGCCGCCGCGTCCATGATGGTGGGAACCGCGCTGATTCTGCTGATTGTGATGGAAATTTTACGCCGCCGCGCGGAGCGTCTGCGGGCAGGGCATTAACCCGGCGCCGCATCTCTTATCCCCCTCACACAATAAAAAGCAAATTACCTGACTGTTGCGAGAAAACAGGAAGGTAGTTTGCTTTTTTTATCATCGACGCAAAACCCGTTCCGCTTTGATGACAGGGATTTGCATAAATAGTCATACTGAAATTATTATTTATTACGCTATTTTATATTGAATTAAATAAAATTAATTATTGCTGAATCATATATTATTCAGCATATTGAGCTTGATAAGTAACGCCTCTACTATACCTGAGAAAATGTATTGATTCTCAGGGATGGAAGCCATGCGTGATTTTTTCAGGCTGCTGTTTATATCGCCGATTTTATTTTCTTATTGCGTATTTTCGGCCCCGCTTAACCCGGCGGACAGAAATGAAATACAACAACGGCAGGCGGAAGTTATTGAGCAGGCTAAACAGCAGCGGGAATCATTATTATTGTTAAATCAAACGCCGGCACGCAAGGCGGCCCATGATGATGTCGGCAGTGAAAACTGCTTTCCTATCAACGAAATTCAATATCGTCATGCTTCTCTGCTGCAGGCTAAAGATAAAAAAATATTAAATGAAAATTATATTAATCGTTGTATTAATGTTAATAAAATAAATCAGCTGATTCACGACGTCAGTAATTGGTATATAGAGCGGGGATATATAACCAGCCGCGCTTTTATCAGCGCGCAGGATTTATCAGACGGCGTGCTGAGGATCGATATCATGGAGGGGCGGCTGGAATATATCCGCATAAATAATCAATCCGCCCGCATGCTAAGCCAGGTATTTCCCGGCCTTGAAGGGGAGATTCTCAATCTGCGGGACATCGAGCAGGGAATGGAGCAGATCAACCGCATGCCCACCCAGCAGGTGAGCATTGAAATTCTGCCGGGAAGCCGGCCGGGGTACTCCATCGTCAACCTGACGCGCCAAAAACAGCTGCCGCTGAGCGTCAGCCTCGGTTTTGACAATAGCGGACAGAAAAGCACCGGAGAGCAGCAGCTAAACGGCAGCCTGTGGGCCGACAATCTGTTGGGCATCGCCGATCAATGGTTTGTCAGCGGCGGACGCAGCAGCAAATTCTCCTCCGGCCGCAATGCGGAAAATCTGCAAACGGGCGTGTCGTTGCCTTACGGCTACTGGAATCTCAGTTACGACTACGCCAGAAGCGATTACCGCAACGATTTCCTCAACCGGGATTTCCTCTGGCGCTCAACCGGCGACAGCCAGACGCATCGTCTGTCCCTGTCCAGGGTGATCTTTCGCAACGGCGAGATGAAGACCAGCCTGTCGGCGGGTATGACCCATCGCATCGGCCATAACTACCTGAATGACGTGTTACTGCAATCCAGCAGCCGAAGACTCAGCAGCGCCATTATCGGCATCAGCCACAGCCAGAAATTGTGGGGCGGGCTGGCCACCTTTAATCCGGCCTACAGCCGGGGCACGCGCTGGTTCGGCGCGGAAAGCGATAGCGGCAAATCCGCCGACGCGCCGCGGGCCGAATTTAACAAATTGACGCTGTCGGCGAGCTATTACTACCCGCTCGCCGACAGCGTCGGCTACCTCACCAGCCTGTACGGGCAATATTCGCCGCAGGCGTTATACGGCAGCGAGCAGTTGACGCTGGGCGGGGAAAGCTCGGTGCGCGGTTTCAAGGAGCAATATATTTCCGGCAACCGGGGCGGCTACTGGCGCAACGAAGTCAACTGGCAGGCGATGCGGCTCCCGGTGCTGGGCGACGTAACGTTCACCGCGGCGTTGGACGGCGGCCGTTTATCGGCTCATCAGCATGACTCGGAATCGGTCGGCACGCTATGGGGCGCGGCGGTCGGGGCGGCGATTGCCAACCGGCATCTGTCGCAGCAGGTAACGGTCGGCCGGCCGCTGCACTATCCGCGCTGGCTGAAACCCGATGCGCTGTCGGTCTATTACCGCATCGGCCTGTCTTTTTAAGCGTGGAAAGCGGAGGTTAGGGATGAAACCGATTAAAACATCGCAGCGGTTAATGGCCTATACGTTGATTAACCTGATTGCCTTTCAGCCCGTACTGCCGGCGATGGCGGCCGGCGTCAAGGTCGCCGCGGGCAATACCGCGCTGGATAACGCCGGGAACGGCGTTCCGGTGGTGAATATCGCCACGCCGAACGGCGCCGGGATCTCCCATAACCAATACCACGATTTTAACGTCGACAAGCAGGGACTGATCCTCAACAACGGCACCGCCCAGCTTAATCCCACCCAGTTGGGCGGATTGATCCAGAATAACCCCAACCTGACGGGAAAAGCGGCGGACGCCATCATCAATAGTGGTGTCGCCCAATCGCAGCACGCTCGCCGGTTACCTCGAGGTCGGGGGAAAGCAGGCCAGCGTGATGGTGGCCAATCCTTACGGCATCACCTGTGACGGCTGCGGATTTATCAATACGCCGCAGGTAACGCTGACTACGGGTACGCCCCAGTTTGACGCCCAGGGCCGTTTGCAGGCGCTTGAGGTTAAAGGCGGCGATATCACTCTGAGCGGCAAAGGGCTGGACGCCAGCCAGAGCGACTATTTAAGCCTGATTTCCCGCACGGCGCAGATTAACGCCGGATTAAACGCCAACGATACCCGCATCGTGCTGGGGGCGAATAACGTCAGCGAGGAGGGCGGCGTTACCGCCAGAGAGGACGCCGCCGGTGGAACCAGGGTGGCGCTGGATACCGGGGCGCTGGGCGGCATGTACAGCAACCGCATCAGGCTGGTATCCAGCGACAAAGGGGTCGGCGTCAACGTCGGTAATCTGAGCGCCCGCAGCGGCGACATCACCCTGTCGGCGAACGGCAAACTCAGCGTCGGCGACGCGATCGCCGCAGGCGATATTCGCGCCCAGGGAGAATCGCTGGCGTTGCAGGGCAAACAGCAGGCCGGCGGTGAAATCGCGCTGGGCGCGGCTGGCGGGATCGCGCTAACGGACGCCGCGTTACGGGCGGGGCAATCCGTCGCCCTGGCCGCCGAGGGCGAATTGAGCGCCACCGATTCGCGCATCAGCGCCGGCGTCGATGCGCAAGGGGCGGTGACTTCCGGCTATCAGCTGTCAATAAAGGGTGACGGTGTAACGTTCAGTAACAGCCAATTGGCCGCGGATAAGGTGGCGGTCAAGGCCGACAACGCATTACGCCAGGATGAGCAAAGCGCCATCAAAGCCGATAGCGAATTAACCCTGCACGGCAAGGATATTGCGCTGTCCGGCGCGGCGGACGCGCAGCATATCCGACTCGAGGCGCAAACGCTGACCGCCGCCGGCAGCGCCCGGTTGCAGGCTAAAGATAGCGCCGTGGTTCGTGCCGCCGAGCAAGGCGACTGGCAGGGCAATCTGACCGCGGGAGAAGACCTGACGCTGGAGGGCGGGAAAATCGTTCTGCGTGGCACCCTGGCCGGGAAAACGCTGAACCTGAAGCTGGATTCGCTGGATAATCAAGGCGATATCGCCTCATTGCAGGGACTGTCATTTGTCGGCGGCCAGCTTATTAACGGCGGTTCGCTGGCGGCGGCGGAGCAACTGACGCTCAAGGCGAACCGCCTTGACAACGCCGGGTTGCTCAGCGCCCGCGGCGAGTTGCGGCTCGAACTGCAAACCCTGCTGAATAATCAGGGAAAAATCCTCACCGAAAATCATTTGGTTATGCTGGCCGACAGCCTGAACAATCATGGCGTCGTGCAGGCGGAAAGTCTGGCATTGCACGGCGCCAATATCGCCAATCAGGGGGCTATCACGGCGCAGCAGAGTATCGATCTGTACGGCGGTACGATCGATAACCAGGGCGCCATTAATGCCGGTCAGGGGATCGATCTGCACGGCGGCGCCGCGCTTAACGGCGGCACGCTTAGCGCGGGAGGGACGCTGGCCGCCAATCTGGATACGCATCTTGATAACAGCGGAATGCTGCTGGCCGGAAAGGCTTTGGATATCCGCGCCGCGGGCGTCACCAATAGCGGTACGCTGACCGCGCCGGACCTACAGCTGCAAAGCGCTTCCCTCGACAATCAGGGGATAATTCAGGCCGAGAATTCTCTGACCGTCGACGCCGGGCAACGGCTGGTACAGCGTGCGGACGGCAAGTTACTGGCTGGGGATGCGCTGACGCTCACCGCCGCCGATGTGGAAACGGACGGCGAGTTGCAGGCGAAACAGTTTTTACTCAATGCGCAGCGCTGGCTTAACCAGGGCAAAATCAGCATCGGCGGCGATGCGCAGGCAGCGGCATACTCTCTTGATAATACCGGTAGCCTGCTGGCGCAGGGAAACTGGCGGCTGTCGGGCCATGATCTGGTCAATCAGGGGATATTGCAGGGCGAGCGGTTGGAGCTGCGCGCCAATAGCATCGTCAATAGCGGCCGCGCACAATCGCTCCAGTCAAGCGTGTTGCAGGGGGATAACGGCCTGATCAACAGCGGGGAGTGGCTTAGTGGCGATGCCTTGCAGCTAACATCCGCGGATATGGATAACTCAGGCAGCCTGCGGGCGCTGACCATACGGGCGCAGAGCGATCGGGTAAACAACAGCGGACAGATCAACGCCATCCACCGTCTCGATTTAACTATTGCCGACCGTCTGAACAATCAGGGAACGCTGTACGCCGATCGGTTGGCCCTTAGCGCGGGAGAGGTAAACCAGCAGGGTACGCTGGAAGGACGCTCGCTGCGGGTGGACGCCAGCGAACTGGATAACCAGGGAACGATAGTGGGCGTCGATGCGCTGACATTGGCGATTGGCGACAGGCTGCATAATCAGGGCGAACTGCTTAGTCAGGGCGACAGTACGTCCACGGCGCGGCTGATTGATAACCAGGGAGAGTGGCAGGCGCAGACGATAATGCTGCATGCGGACCGGGTATCCAATGCCGGTAAAATCCTCGGCATTGCGGCGCTGACGCTGACGGCACAAGACGCGCTGGTTAATCACCCGTCCGGTAAATTGCTTTCTCAGGGCGTGGCGGCGTTAACCGCGGCGGATACCGTGAATGCGGGAGACTGGCAGGCGGCCAGCCTGACGCTGGAGGCAGGAAATCTGAGCAATAGCGGCCGGATTCAGGGCGTTCAGGCGCTGACGGTGGCGGCGGGGAATCTGAGCAATGACGGATCGCTGATTTCGGGCGGCGATAGCCTGCTGTCGGCGCGTCAGATAGATAACCAGGGGACGTTACAGGGTAACAATATCGCCATCGCCGCCGATAGCCTGGATAACGCGGGCAAAATAAGCGGCGCGGACAGGCTGATGCTGGCGCTGGAGCAGAGTCTGGACAACAGCGGGGATTTGCATAGTGATCGGCTGCGGATTGACGCCGCCGGGGTGAACAACCGGGGCGGGCTGTTCGGCGTCAGCGATCTGCAACTGCAACTGCGGGGCGATCTGGATAACGCCGGTACGCTGAGCGGCAAGGCATTGGACTTGACGGCGCAAAACATCTTCCAGAACGGTCTTCTGGAAGGGCAAAGGCTGGATGTGAACGCCGGCACGTTCGACAATCAGGGCAAAACGCTGGGAGTGGACGCCCTGACGCTGGCGATCGGCGAAGGCTTGCACAATAGCGGCGTTTTACTAAGCCAGGGCGACAGTACGGTGACGGCGCAAACCGTCGACAACCACGGTCAGTGGCAGGCCGGAAATATCGCCCTGACCGCCGATGAGGTCAGCAATGCCGGGCAGATCGTCGGTATTGCGGCGCTGACGCTAACCGCCAACCAGTCACTTCGCAATCTACAAAGCGGCAAATTGCTGACGCAGGGCGTCGCCACGCTGCGGGCGGCAGATGCCCTTAATCAGGGAGAGTGGCAGGCGGGGAGTCTGCTGCTGGCGGCCCAGGGTTTCACCAACCAGGGCACAATTATTTCCGCCGGCGACACGCAGTTGAGCGCCCGCCAGATTAATAATCAGGGGGTGTTGTCCGGCAGCGGCGCTACGCTGCTGGTGGGCGAGGATATTCGTAATGACGGCGATCTGCTGGCCGCGGCCTCACTGTCGGTGGACGGGAATTATCAGGGCGCGGGGCGGTTACAAACCGACGGCACGCTAACGCTGCGCGGCGACAGCCTGCGTAACGGCGGGGATTGGCAAGGAGATATCCTCCGGCTACGCGGGCTGACGCTGGAGAATCAGGGAACGCTGCTCGGCAATACCATCGACGTCAGAGCCAATAATATGGTGAACGGCGGCGAGATTGCGGCGGTCGACGCATTGCGCTTAACCCTTGACGGTGGTTTGGAAAACCAGGGATCGCTATACGCCGCGGCGCTGACGCTTGGCGCCGCCGACCTTTTCAACCAGGGCGATATCAGCGCAGAGAGTCGCCTGACCCTCGATCTGAACAATACCCTGCAAAATAGCGGTGATATCTACGGCAATCTGCTGGCGGTCAACGCCGCTCAAGCCGCGAATGACGGCACGCTGACCGGCGTCGAGGGGCTGTCGGTCAATCTTGCCGGGGATCTGGTCAATCAGGGCGATATCGCCAGCCGATTGCTGTCCGTTGAGGCCGACAATCTGACCAACCAGGGCAATATGCTGGGGGTCAATGGCTTTCGGCTGGCGTTACAAAACGATCTGCACAACGGCGGGCTGATTAGCGGCAGCCAGGCGCTGGAGGTGACGGCGAAAAACATCGATCAGCGCGGGACGCTGGAAGGCCGAACCCTGACGATTCGGGCGGCCAATCTGGCTAATCAGGGAAAAATGCTGGGTGTGGACGCGCTTACGGTGACCCTTGATGCCGCCGATGGCGGACGGTTGCTGAATCAGGGCGTGCTGCTTTCCGGCGACGACACTCGGCTTTCCGCCTCGCAAATCGACAATCAGGGCATCATTTCCGGCAGTGGCGCGACGGTGCTGACCAGCGGTGAAACGCGTAACGACGGCGAGATTCTGGCGGCGCAATCTCTGTCGCTATACGGCGACTATCAAGGCCAGGGGTCGTTGAATACCGACGGCGCGCTAACGCTGCGCGGCGGTTATCTGCGTAACGCCGGTTACTGGGAAAGCCGGGCGTTGGCATTGGCCGGCGATACCATCGCCAATCAGGGAACCATCGTCGGCACTGTTGCCGAAATTATCGCCAAAGATGTCATCAACGACGGCGAGATTAGGGGCGTCAACGAACTGACATTCACGCTTGAGAATTCGTTAAGCAATCAGGGCGCGCTGAACGGCACGCTGCTGGAGGTAAGCGCCAATCGATTAAGCAATAAAAGAGAGATAAACGCCGTTGACGGGCTGACGCTGGCCGTCAACGATGGTCTGGATAATCAGGGCGCCTTATATGGCGCGGCGTTGACGATTGCCGCCCGCGATCTGGTCAACCGCGGCGCTATCACCGGCATCGACAGCCTGAAACTGAACCTTGCGCAGTCGCTGAACAATATCGGGTCGTTGAACAGTAATCTTCTGACGGCGGAAGCGGCGCAAGGGACGAATGACGGGCAAATCATCGGCGTTAACGGCTTATCGCTTTCGTTTAGCGGCGATCTGGATAATAACGGCTTGATTAGCGGCAACAATACGCTAAACGTCGCGGCCGGGCGACTTAACCAGCGCGACACGCTGGAGGGCCGCACGCTGCATTTACAGGCGGATGAGCTGGATAATCAGGGAAAAATGCTGGGCGTGGATGCGCTGACGCTGGCAATCAGCGGGAACGCCCGCAATCAGGGGAAATGGCTGAGCCAGGGCAACAGCACCCTGACGGCGGAGCGGGTGGAGAACCTCGGTGTGTGGCAGGCGGATACCATCGATGCCGCCGCCGCTCTGCTAACCAATAACGGTCAGATCGTCGGCCTTTCAGCGCTGAACCTGACGGTAAACGACGCTTTCAGCAACCAACAGGGCGCGCTGATTTCCAGCGGCGACGGCCGGCTTTCCGCCGGACGATTCGATAACCGGGGAACCTGGTCCAGCAGCGGGCAGACAACCCTCAACGGCACGGCTATCCGCAATGACGGCGATATCATCGCCAGCGCCGGACTGTCGCTGAACGGCGAGTATCAGGGCGACGGCCTGCTGTATACCTCGGGGCTGTTGGCGCTGCGCGGCAACCGGTTGACCAACACCGGTCGTTGGGAAAGCCGCGCCCTGCAACTGACCGCAGGGTCGTTGGACAATCAGGGCACGATTATCGGTGAACAGAGCCTTGAACTGGATCTGAGCGGGGATCTCACCGTCGGCGCCGACGGACAACTGCTGACCAACGGCGAATTGCTGGCCCAGGCGGCAAGCGTCAGCAATCAGGGATTCTGGCAGGGGAAACTGCTGGCGTTGACCGCCGACGCCTTGCTCAACCACGGCACGCTGGTGGGACAAAATATGCTCCGGCTGGCTTTGCAGCAGAGCTATCAGGGGAATGAGCGTTCGCAGCTGCTCAGTGACGGCCATGCCATCCTGACGGCAAACCGGGTAATGCAGAACGGGGAGGTGGCGGCCGATAACCTGCAACTGAATAGCGAAACGCTGGAGAACGCCGGCCGCCTGCTGGGGCTGAATCATCTGCAGATAACCAGCCAGGAAGCGCTGACCAACCGGGAGGGCGGCGAAATACTCACCAATGGCGACGCGGTGATTAACAGCGCCCGGTTCAGCAACGGCGGCGCGCTGCTGGCCGGCGATCTGCTGCTTAGCGCCGGACGGGTAGAAAATCAGGGCGAGATCTTCTCTCAGGGAACGGCAGCCTTAAGCGGCACGGCCTTTGATAACGGCGGAACCGTCACCGGCATCGGCGGCCTTGACCTGCAATTCACCGATTCGCTGCTTAACCGATCGTCGGGCCGTTTATTGAGCGGCGGCGTCGGCGCCATTAACACCGATAGGTTAATCAATCAGGGACTGTGGCAGTCTGACGACCTGCGGCTTATCGCCCGCGAGCTGGATAATCAGGGGCAGATGCTGGGGATTACGCAGGCCGCGCTGCAACTGAGCGGCGACTACCGGGGCGCGGCCGATAGCCAGTTGGTCAGCGGCGGCGCGCTAAGCGTTCAGGCGGGGGATATCGATAATCAGGGCGTCATCAATGCCGCCGACCTGACGCTACGCGGCGCTAACGGGCTAAATAATAACGGCGTGCTGCAGGGATCAACATCATTACGGCTTGAGAGCGCCGGGCAACTGAGCAACCAACAGGCCGGGCAGATTTTGTCGGACGGCACGACGACGCTGCAAGCTGCCGCGCTGGATAATACGGGCTGGTTGCAGGGGCGGGATCTGGACGTGCAAGCGCAGCAGTTCAGCCAGCAGGGCAGCCTGATTGCCCAGGATAAGTTGACGTTGCGTATTCCGCAGTGGGTGAATCACGGCCTGATTCAGGCGCAACGGGCGGAAATTATCGCCGATGTGCTGGAAAATCAGGGAACCTTGCTCGGTTTAACCCAGCTAGCGCTGCAAACCCGGCGGCTGATCAATCAGTCGGGCGGCAAGATCTACAGCGCGCAGGATCTAAGCCTTAAAACCGCCGAACTGCAACAGGACGGGCAACTGCTGGCGTTGGGCAATCTAACGGCCGATATCGGCGGACCGCTGGTGTTTACCCAGCTATTGGCGGCCGGGAAAAAATTAACGCTAAATGTCGCCGGCGATCTCGATCAGCGCGGTACGCTTCAGGGGCAATCGGTGGCGCTTACCAGCACCGGTTCGCTGACCAATCAGGGCGCTATTCTGGCCGGTGACGGCGATTCCACGATTAGCGCGCAAAATATTATTCAGCGGGAAGCGGGCAGTATTCAGGCCGGCGGCAACTTATCCCTGGCAAGTGAAAAAAATATTGATAATCAGGGTTTGATTGGCGCCGCCGGTGATTTATTGATGCAGGCTGGTTCAGCATTGAATAATACCAGTCTGCTGTATGCCGGCGGCAATATGCGGCTGTTTTCTGATTCGCTCAGCAATATATTCGGCAATATTCTGGCGGGTAATAATCTGTGGATTCAACGCGACGCTCAGGGCAATGCCAGCGCCTCGGTATTAAATAGCTCCGGCACCATCGAAACGCAGTCCGGGGATATTAATATTGTTACCGAAACCTTGACCAATCAGCGTGAGGGGCTGGTGGTGACGGAGACGGAATTGGCGGCGGAGTCTGTGCCGGATTGGGCGGGGGCGACGACGGTAAATATACCTCTCGAATGGTTTAACCCAGAGGATTATGGGTTGGTAACAAGCAGATCCGAACGATCGGTTGGAGGAATAAATACTCGATCCTACTTTTCATATAGATCGTCCTATGTTCCCTATGAAACTGCCGATATTCAGAAGGTGGCGATTACCAGTCAATCGATCAGCGTCTCCGCACAAGGGAACGCGGGAAAGATCAGTTCAGGAAGGGGGTTACTTATCACATCCGAGCAATTAACCAATGAAGCATCGCAGTTATTGTCAGCAAAGGATATAATCCTTATCGGTGATAGCTTAAATAACCAATCCTATCATGCCGGTTTTTTAACCGAATACTTAACATATATATATAAAGGGAAACAGCGGCCCAAGGAATATTACGAAGAGGGTAAATTAAAGAGCACTACCTATTCTGGTGGTTATTACAAAAGTGCCAACAGAGCCAGATATATTCCTTATCAATTAATCGACTCCCCAACCTACGAACAAACCGTTGGCGAAAGCTATAACTCCCTGATTCAGGCAGGCGGCACTATTACTGCCGACTTTAAAGAGGATATCAGCAATACCACGCTGCAACCGGGCAGCGGCGGGTTTATTCCCGGCACGGTAACGCCGGTATTAGCCTCCACGCAGACGCTGTCGCCGTTGCAGCAGCAAACCACGCGCCAACTGGCGGGTAACGATGCGTTGCTCAACCTGGGAGCAGTTAATCTAAGTAACACCCACGGAGATGCCGCGACATTGGCGGACAACGCCCAGGCGGTGGGCGCGACGGCTAAAAACGTATCTTTAAGCCAAGTGACGGACCCCGGTGCCCCGGCGGAGGGAACGACAACGCTGGAAAACGCCCAACGGCAGGCGCTAACCAAAAATGATGCCCTGGTGTTGCAACAGCCGGGACAGACTAATCCCGCTGCAACGGAAATCGCGTTAAGCAACAATGGCCAAATTTCGCCGCAACAGCCCGGCCCGTCGATTGATCGACCCGCACAGACAAATATCGAGCAGCCACAGGCGGTTGCGTTAAATCCGCTGGATGCCGCCGTCGGTACTGTGGCCGCCCCGGAAACACCGCAGCTCGCCGCGGATACCGCGGCGACGCCCATCAACGTTGAGTCGTCGGCGCCGTTTAGCCAGCTCTCGGTGGCGGAGCTGTTAAGCTCGATCGGTAACGGTCTGCAAGCATTAAGCGCTAACCCTCTGGCGGACTATCCGCTGCCTACGGGCAACAACGGGCTGCTGGTGGTCGATCCGGCCAGCGACAGCCGCTATCTGATTCACAGCAATCCCCAGTTGGAACAGCTGGGGCAAGTGGATAACGCGCTGTTCAGCGACCTGCAAAATATGCTGGGTCAACAGCCGTCCACTGCGGCGCAGATTGAAACCAGCGCCCAGTGGACGCAGGCGGACAAGGTGCTGGGGTCCGCCTATCTGCTGGATAAACTGAACCTGGATGCCGACCATGATTACCGCTTTCTGGGGGACGCCGCATTCGATACCCGCTATATCAGCAACGCGGTATTGAGCCAGAGCGGGAAGCGCTATCTTGAGGGCACCGGCTCAGATTTGTCGCAAATGCAGATGCTGCTGGATAACGCCGCCGCGGCGCAAAAAGGGCTGGATCTGCAATTGGGCGTCAGCCTGACGGCGGATCAGGTGGCCAACCTCAGCCAGAGCATCGTCTGGTGGGAAAATATCGAGGTTAACGGGCAAACCGTGCTGGCGCCGAAGCTGTATCTGGCGCAGGCCGACCAGAACAACCTGCAGGGCAGCGCCATCGTCGCCAATCAGGTGCAGTTGAGCGCGGGCGGCAGCGTCACCAATAGCGGTACGATTAACGCGGTGGAATTACTGGCCATCGCCAGCGGTGATAACATCGATAACCAGGAAGGAGGGCTGCTCAAGGCGGACGGCAGCCTGAACCTGGTGGCCTTGAACAATATCACCAACAGCGGCAGCCGTATTGAAGGCGGCACGCTGCATCTGGCCAGCATTAACGCCGATGTGATCAATAAAACCGAATCACGCCAGTGGCAGAGCGCTTCGGATGGCTTGTCCCACGGCGGTACGGGATCCATTACCTATAGCGAACTGGGCGTCACGGCGGCGATCGTCGCGGGCGATAGCCTGACCATCAGCGCCGGCAACGATGTGCGCAACCTGGCGGCCACACTGAGCGCCGGGCAGGATATGACGCTGAATGCCGGCAACAATATCGCCATTGAAGCGCGGACGTTAACCAATAACCGGCTGGATCAGGGCCGGATAAATCAGTCGTCGCTCAATACGGCGGTTCAGGGCAGCACCCTGAATGCGGGCGGCGCCTTGCAGGCCAACGCCGGCAACGATATCCGCATTGACGCCGGCGATCTCAGCGGGGAAACGGGATTATCGCTGGCGGCGGGTAATGATATTCAGCTGACGGCACAGCAAACCCTTGAGGAGACGCTGAGCCGCAACGGCGGCGGCACGGCCCAACGCCGTACCCAGGAGATTGCCGCCACTCAGTTGCTCAGCGGCGGCGATCTCAGCCTGAGCGCCGGGCGGGATATCCTCTCCGAAGCCGCCAGCCTGACCGCCGCAGGTAATGCCGCGCTCACCGCCGGCCGCGATCTCGACCTGTTGGCGGAGACCGAGGAAAGCTACAGCGGCAACTGGTGGAAGCGTCATGCCGACTGGCAGCAAAGCATCACCCAGCAAAGCAGCGAAATCACCGCCGGCGAGGGGCTGACCCTGCAGGCCGGAAATGATATCAATCTTCAGGCGGCGCAGGGCATTGCCGACGGCGCACTGACGGCGCAGGCGGGCAACGATATCAATCTGCTGTCCGCCACGGAAACGCAGCACACCTTCTTTGAAGAAACCAAAATCAAGAAGAAAACCTTTTCGAAAACGGTGACGCATACCATTCGGGATAATTTCAGTACCGAGGAAAAAGGCAGCCTGCTGTCGGGCGACAGCCTGGTGTTGCAGGCCGATCATGACATCAATGTAAAAGGCTCCGCCATCGCCGGCAATGAACTTGTTGCGCTTAAGGCCGGTAATAATATCGACGCCACGGCGAGTATCGAAGAACAGCGGGATTATGAGAAACAGACCAAGAAAAAATCCGGCCTGATGAGCGGCGGCGGGCTGGGTTTTACTATCGGCAAGCAATCCAGCACGGCGGAATACAACGGCGTTGAAACGCGCCAGAGCGAGGCCCGCAGCCTGATTGGCGCCGAGGATGGCAATGTGGTTATCCAGGCCGGGAAAAACGTCTCCGTTACCGGCAGCGACGTTATCGCCGCGCGCACCACCCAGAGCGACGATAGCGAGCGCGGAAATATCGCTATTCTCGCCGAAAACATCGCCATTGCCTCAGGCCAGGATACCCTCGATATCACCACCCGCTTTGAAAGCAAAAGCAGCGGTATCAGTATCGCCCTGAAAGGCACGCCGTATGACAGCTATCAGAATATGCGCGATATCGCCCAAACGGAAGGGGCGACGTCGCGCGTCCGGCTGTTGATCGGCGAAACGGCGGCGATGATCTTCGACGCGCCGCAAATTGCGGTGTCGGTGGGCAGTTCGTCCAGCAAAAGCTCGCAGCACACGCAGGGAGTTTATCAAATCGGCAGCGCCTTGACGGCGGCGGGAAACATTCAGTTGCAGGCCACCGGCGACGGTCAGCTCGATGAGCAAGGGAAAGCCCGCTCCGGCGACATTCTCGTCGCAGGCAGCGCGGTTGATGGCGGTGAAGACGTTCTGCTCAATGCGACGCGCGGCATCGCTCTGCAAAGCGTCAGCAACACCGAGCATACCATTCAGCAAAATTCCAGCAGCGGGTGGTCATTCAGCGACGCCATTGCGGGTATCGGTACGTCTATCCGCCATATCGGCGGCGGGCCGAATCATGGCGCCGGGATGATCCCGCTGGCCAGCGAGCAAACGCGGGAAACGCAGCAGGCCGACACCCTGGCTCAGACGGTCAGCACCGTCAGCGGGCGGACGGTGACGCTGAACAGCCAGGACGGGGATATTCTTGTGGCGGGGAGCGCGGTAAACGGCGTCGATGATGTCCTGCTGCAGGCCGGCAACGGTAATGTGGTGATTAATGCCGGGCAAAACAGCGCCCGTAACGAAACCACCGGCAGCAGTAAAATCATTGGCGACCTGGGCGGGGATGGCTACAGCGGAACGGTGGGCTGGCAGTCGACCAAATACCATGCGCTGGACGAAGTAAATCAGCAAAGTACGGTGCGCAGCCATCTGCAAAGTAATGAAGGTAACGTCAGCGTGGTGGCAAAAGAGGATGTGGCCATAGCGGGAACCGATCTGCGCGCCGGTGAGTCGCTGTCTCTGACCGGCCGCAATATCACGCTGGATCCGGCGGTGGATACCGAACTCCGCCTGCGCGAGCAGCAAAGCAGCCAGTATGGCGTCACCACCGCGCTGTCGGGTTACGTGGTAAGCGCCGTACAGGCGGTGGAGAAGTTATCGCAATCGGTGGAGGATAATCGCGATCCGCGGCTGAGTGCGATTTACGCCGCGCAGTCTGCGCTCACCCTGGCGACGCAGACCACCGTAACCGATATGAACAGCGCCGCCGTCAAGGTAACCGTAAGCGTGGGTGGCGGCTCAAGTCAGAGCAGTCAGCGGAAAGAGGCGGTGACGCAGGAAGGCAGCACCCTGTATGCCGGAGAAGAGATCCGTCTGGCGGCGGAGCGGGATATCACCGCAGTCGGCGCGGATATTCGAGCCCGCAATATCGAACTGAACGCCGGTGACAACCTGAATCTGGTTGCTGCGCAAAATGAAGAATCCATCACCGGAAGCAGCAGCGGCAGCCGGGCGGGCGTCGGGGTCGGTTTCGGTCTCGGGGGGCAACAAAACGGCTTTACGGTGGAATTATCCGCCAGCGCTCAACAAGGTAAAGAGAGCGGTAATAATCTGACGCATCAGTTAACCCAGGTGCATGCGACGGAGCAGGTGAAACTGGTCAGCGGCGCCGATACGCTGCTTAACGGCGCGGTAGTTTCCGGTCAGCGCGTGGCGGCGGACGTTGGCGGGGATCTGCTTATCAGCAGCACGCAGGATACAGCGACCTACGACAGCAAAAATAGCAGCGCGGGGCTGAATGTCAGTATCTGCGTGCCGCCGATATGCGGCGGTCAGACGGTGACGGCGTCAGGGAACGCCAATCTGAGTCAGCAGATACTGAATAATAACTATGCGTCGGTGCGCGAACAGAGCGGCATTAGGGCGGGAGACGGCGGGTTCGATATCCGGGTCGGCAACCATACGCAATTGGACGGCGCGGTACTGGCCTCTGAGGCGGACGCGGATAAAAACCGCCTCAGCACCGCAACGCTGGGCTGGCGGGATATCGCCAATATCTCCGATTACCAGGGTACTGGTTTTAGTATCGGCGTATCGACCGACAGTATGCCGGTCAGCAGTCTGGCGCAGAATAAAGACCGACAGAGCGGCATCACGCAATCGGCGGTGGCGCCGGCGGTGATTGAGATACGCGACGGCAGCGCACAGGGGCAGGATATCGCGCAGCTTAGCCGCGATACGGCCGGGGCGAACGACAGCGTAAATGACGGCTTTGACCGGCGGAAGGTTGAAGACAAACTGGCGATTCAGCAAGAAGCGACGGCGCTGGGCGCACAGGCGCTGGACGCTTACAAGACGTATAAGAAAAGCGAGGCCGTGGCGCAGGCCAGGACGCGCCTGACGCAGGAAGGCGTGAGCACCGACGAGATAGAGGCGCGGATACAAAGCAGCGAAGAGGTGCAGGCGGTCGAGCGTGAATATGGCGCAGGCAGCGAGTACTGGACGGCGGGAACGGCCCTGACGGCGGTACTGGCGGGAGGACTTGGCGGCAACGCAACCGGTGTGGTGACGGGAGCGGCGGCGCCGTATCTGGCGGGGCTGGTGAAGGAGGTGAGTCAGGACAATGAGTCAGCCCGCATCGCGTTGCATACGGTACTGGGCGCGTTTCTGGCCCAGGCGCAGGGCGGCAGCGCGGCGGGAGGCGCGGCGGGCGGGCTGGTATCGTCCGCCGGCGCGCAAGCGCTGACAACGCTCCTCTATCCGGGGGTAAAAGCGGAAGAACTGACGGGTGAGCAGAAAGAGCTGATAGCGAATCTGATCACCCTAGCGGGCGCTGGCGCGGGCGGACTTGTCGGTGGTAACCTTACCGGTGCCGGAAGCGGAGCGAATACGGCGAAGAATGAGGTTGAGAATAACTATCTGAGCAGTAAACAGATAGATGCGTGGTCGGCTGAAATGAAATCCTGCCAGGCAAATGGCGGTGACTGTAGCGGTATTATCAAGAAGTACGAGGAACTGAGTACCGCTCAGCAACAACAGCTTATCAGCGACTGTGCAACCAGTCCGACAACTTGCCAGCAGAAATATGGTGATGTGCTAGCTGATAGTCTGGCGGTGAAGCAGGCGATAGACCGTGCTCTGGGTGAAGATATCCCTATCAAGATGGTCTACGATCTGACAGCAACCTACGCGCAGCAAATGCAGGTGGAAGGTGTTGTCGCCACAAATAAAGTCTCTGAAGCGCTCCAGAAAGAATATGGTCTGGATGAGGTTCAGGCGGGTATTGTAGCGAGTACGGCAGCGGCGGCATTTGGGGGAATTAATAAGTACCAGCCCAATAAAGGTGCTGTGGGAAATATGGGGGAATTTTTCAAACAACCTGGCTTTGGTAGCCAAATGAAAGATAATGCTCAGAAAACTAGTCAGATCTTTCAGGGACAAAGTGTTTATCAGGCGAAGAAACCTGTTGGAGATTATATCGCGAAAGGCGATAAGTACTATCTTGATGGGCTACATAAAGATCACATCGAGGTTTTTGATAGTAAAGGAAAAGTTAAAGCCGTCCTGAATATTGATGGTTCTTACAACAGTTCAAAAACACAAGCCGCAATTAAAGAAGGACGGAGGGTGCCTAAATAATGAATAATTTATTCCTTAGCAATATGAAGGATGACTTTATTGTTATTTTGGAGGAGAAATCCTCTTCTCCGATAGATAAAGATCGTCTATCCATTGATTACGAAACAGATCTTGATGAGCTGATGGAAAAGTATTTAGGACTGTTACGTGAACAGGCAAGGCTGCTTTCGCAAGCTAAAAATAAAGGAAACGAGCTTGCAGTGTTGTCAGCTTTGTTAAAACTGAGAACTCATGCTATGAGTTTATCCAGTTTTTTTGATGCCATCGTTGAAGATACAGAAATTATCATCCGATTAGACTCATGGTCTGAACTTCCTGAAAAATAAACATTAATCCCAAATCCCGGCCCCTAAAACAGGCCGGGATTTTTTTATCTGTCATTCAGCCACAACGCGTATCAGCAGTTGGCCGTGCTCAACGGTGACAATCACCGGGGTATCTGTGCCAAATCCTGCGGCTTCCAGCCAGTGGCCCTTGAGGTGGAGGCTGGGGCTGCGGCTGTAATAGCGTGTCATATCATTTCGGTCTGCGTGGCGGCGGACGTTGGCGGGGATCTGCTTATCAGCACAGCGGCCTACGACAACAAAAATAGCAGCGCGGGGCTGAATGTCAGTATCTGCGTGCCGCCGATATGCGGCGGTCAGAAGGTGACGGCGTCAGGGAACGCCAATCTGAGTCAGCAGATACTGAACAATAACTATGCGTCGGTGCGCGAACAGGACGCTTACAAGACGTATAAGAAAAGCGAAGCCGTGGCGCAGGCAGCGAATACTGGACGGCGGGAACGGCCCTGACGGCGGTACTGGCGGGAGGACTTGGCGGCAACGCAACCGGTGTGGTGACGGGAGCGGCGGCGCCGTATCTGGCGGGGCTGGTGAAGGAGGTGGGTCAGGACAATGAGTCAGCCCGCATCGCGTTGCATACGGTACTGGGCGCGTTTCTGGCCCAGGCGCAGGGCGGCAGCGCCGCGGGAGGCGCGGCGGGCGGGCTGGTATCGTCCGCCGGCGCGCAAGCGCTAACAGCGCTCCTCTATCCGGGGGTAAAAGGGGAAGAACTGACGGGTGAGCAGAAAGAGCTGATAGCGAACCTGATCACCCTAGCGGGCGCTGGCGCGGGCGGACTTGTCGGTGGTAACCTTACCGGTGCCGGAAGCGGAGCGAATACGGCGAAGAATGAGGTTGAGAATAATGCGCTCAGTGACATCATTGAGAACAAAGCCTCCGGTGTGACGCAGGAAGAGAAGTACCAGAACGCCCGGAAGCAGCTTGAAGCGGCACAGGAAGAGTTTAAGGAGAAGTATTGCGCAGGGCTGAGTGCGGAAACGTGTTCAGCCAGGATGGAAGCGCATAGCCAGGAACTGCTGAAAGGCGCGGGTTTATTTGGTACTGATTTTGTTCCTATTGTTGGAGATATCAAGAGTTTTGCGGAAGCGCAGAGTGCGCTGGATTATCTGGCTGCGGCAGTAGGGCTGGTGCCTGTACTGGGAGATGGTGCTGGTAAGATTATCAAGGCAGCAGAAACCGCACTGAAGAAAGGGGATATTGCTGAAGCCTCGAAGCTGATTAATAAAGCCAGTGATGAAATTCAAGTCAAATGGGTTGATGAAAATGCCAGCATGAGTGAACGGGCACGTAACTATAACGATTCTGCTTCTGGTGCCCGTTCAAATATAGAAACGCAAAAAGGTCAGGCTCCTAGCATTGAGAGAGTTGATGCTGATGGAAAGGCTAAATCGGTTAGATTCGACGGTGTTGATGGCAATGTGATGGTTGACCGTAAAATATCTGTTGTTACGACGCAAAAGGCGAAAAATCAAGCATTACGGCAGTCTGAAGCACTTAAAAATAATGGCATGACAGGTCGATGGGAAGTCCCCAATCAGGCTCAAGCTAATCGGGCGCAGAAAATGTTTGATGAGCTAGGTATTAAAAATATTGAGGTGAAAATAGTTCATGAATAGAGATGTTAGGCTTGTGAAAGTGATCGCCGATTTAGCAATATTTTTAGAGTTTACAGACGATGATCATCTAGATCCTGATATAGCGGTTGATGCGATGGAGCAGATGGCTGCTGAACTTCAGCTCCTTGATGAAAAAGAAAAAGATGAATTAGTTAATATATTCAAAGATATCTCTTCTCAATATGAAGGTGATAAATGCGAATATGTAAGGGATCTACCTGAATCTTTGGGACTTGTTTAGCAAAGATCCCGGCCCCTAAAACAGGCCGGGATTTTTTTATCTGTCACTCAGCCACAATGCGTATCAGCAGTTGGCCGTGCTCAACGGTGACTATCACCGGGGTATCCATGCCAAATCCCGCGGCTTCCAGCCAGTTGCCTTTAAGGTGCAGGCTGGGGCTGCGGCTGTAATAGCGCGTCATATCATTGCGGTCTGCGTGGCGGCGGCTGACGTAGCCGACCTTCAGGCGTCGTAATGCTTGGGGTGTGGCGGTAGGGAAAGCGCGATGAAGCGGATAAGGAGCAGCCTGATATAGCTGCTGTGCGCGGTGATACTCGCCGGGCGGTAGCGTGTTCAGGGCAAAAAAATAGAAAGGGCAATTGCATTTGGCTCGATTACGGGTATTGCCGCATGGCTAGGTATTTTGATTTTTAAAATTTTGGATAAGTTTAAAAAGAAACCTCCTTCAGGCTCTTAGTAATATGATCCCGCCCATTTGGCCGGGATAGTCACTTTTACCAGTCAGAATCTAATCTCCGCCTCAATCACCAGTTTACCCTGCTCAACGGTGACGATAGACGCTTACAAGACGTATAAGAAAAGCGAGGCCGTGGCGCAGGCCAGGACGCGCCTGACGCAGGAAGGCGTGAGCGCCGACGAGATAGAGGCGCGGATACAAAGCAGCGAAGAGGTGCAGGCGGTCGAGCGTGAATATGGCGCAGGCAGCGAGTACTGGACGGCGGGAACGGCCCTGACGGCGGGACTTGGCGGCAACGCAACCGGCGTGGTGACGGGAGCGGCGGCGCCGTATCTGGCGGGGCTGGTGAAGGAGGTGAGCCAGGACAATGAGTCAGCCCGCATCGCGTTGCATACGGTACTGGGCGCATTTCTGGCCCAGGCGCAGGGCGGCAGCGCCGCGGGAGGCGCGGTGGGCGGGCTGGTATCGTCCGCCGGCGCGCAAGCGCTGACAGCACTCCTCTATCCGGGGGTAAAAGGGGAAGAACTGACGGGTGAGCAGAAAGAGCTGATAGCGAACCTGATCACCCTAGCGGGCGCTGGCGCGGGCGGACTTGTCGGTGGTAACCTTACCGGTGCCGGAAGCGGAGCGAATACGGCGAAGAATGAGGTTGAGAATAACTACTTCAACTTGGGTAAAGGATTGCAGGATTATAGTCAGTCGGTGATGTCGTTGTATACCAACACCAACCTGACGGATGAAGACGGCAACGTGTTGAATCCTATAACGGAAGAAGAACGGCAGTATGCGATGCATAAGCTGCTGACGGGGACTATTCCGGAAGGGCAAGATATTTCCCAAACGATAGTTGATGGATATACGAACGGCGTACTGATAGCGGGTGCATGGTATCTGGGGCCGGCGGCTTCAATAGGCAAAGTAGCGGTCGGTTCTGCGCTGGGTGGCGGCGCGAATGCCGCGTATCAATGGTATGACCAGAGTCAATCGGGTAATGAAAGCAAGACTTATGATTACTGGAGCACCACGGCGGCGTTGGTTACTGGCGGGTTGGCTCCGGGGCGTAATATCTGGCAGAATGTGGGGATCGCAGCGGGGGGAGCAGTGTTCACGGATGGACCGAATGTTGGAGCAGTGGGTGGCGCTGCGACTGGTGCTTTGTTTGGTGCAAAATTTGGTCAATATGCACCTGATATTATAAATTCGATAATAGGCAAAGATTTACCGGGGTTTGTCTATGATGTTGGGGGGGCATTCGTTTCAGAAACAGTGAACGATGTAAGTAAAGATGCTCTTAAAATAAAAGAGAGCAAAAAATGATGAAAAATATTTTTAAGTACATATTCGTTTTCTTTTATTTTTCATTAGCCTTTTTTTTACTTGGGTTACTTGTACGAATCGTTCTTGGTTTTATCCATCTAAACAAGTTCTATCTTTCATATGAAGGAGTTATGAGCAATTTGGTTAAAAGTCTGATTGCAGGGGGCGCTATTACATTAGCGGCAATAGCTTTCAATCTGATAGATAAATACAAAGCTCGAAAAAGGCCACCTTCTGCCCCCGAATAACTAGGCTAACAAATCTCGCCCTTATTGGCGGGTTTTTTACGTGGAGAATAACTTCTTCAGCCCGAATGACATGCCAAAAGGGTTGAAAGATGTAGGGTTATCAATGACATCGTTGTATACCAACACCAACCTGACCGATGAAGACGGCAACGTGTTGAATCCTATAACGGAAGAAGAACGGCAGTATGCGATGCATAAGCTGCTGACGGGGACTATTCCGGAAGGGCAAGATATTTCCCAAACGATAGTTGATGGATATACGAACGGCGTACTGATAGCGGGTGCATGGTATCTGGGGCCGGCGGCTTCAATAGGCAAAGTAGCGGTCGGTTCTGCGCTGGGTGGCGGCGCGAATGCCGCGTATCAATGGTATGACCAGAGTCAATCGGGTAATGAAAGCAAGACCTATGATTACTGGAGCACCACGGCGGCGTTAGTTACTGGCGGGTTGGCTCCGGGGCGTAATATTTTGCCGAACGTAGGTATAGCGATGGGAAGTGCGGTATTTACGGATGGTCCAAGTGTGGGAGCTATTGGTAGTGCTGCGGCAGGTTCTTGGGCTGGCGGCGCATTTGGGAAATATGCACCTGAAGTTGTACAAAAGGCGATTGGTAGCAATCCTGTTCCCGAATTTATTTATGAAGTTGGAGGCGCTTTTACTTCTGAAGTAGGAAGTAAAGCAGCGGAAGAACTCATAGAACAGGTTGGAGAGAAAAAATGAGAGGCAAGTTTACTTCAGCGGTATGTTTATTCGTTTACTGCCTCATATTTTTTTGGGTTTTAGGTTTTGGCTATCGTTTAATTATAGGTTCACTGTCTTATCTGCTGACGGATGAATGGGCTATAACGAAAGCGGAGTTAGTTAGAGTATTTTATTTGGGAGGTATGACAGGATGTATTGCATGGCTAGGTATTTTGATTTTTAAAATTTTGGATAAATTTAAAAAGAAACCTCCTTCAGGCTCTTAGTAATATGATCCCGGCCATTTGGCCGGGATCGTCACTTTTACCAGTCAGAACCTAATCTCCGCCTCAATCACCAGCTTACCCTGCTCAACGGTGACGATAGACGCTTACAAGACGTATAAGAAAAGCGAGGCCGTGGCGCAGGCCAGGACGCGCCTGACGCAGGAAGGCGTGAGCGCCGACGAGATAGAGGCGCGGATACAAAGCAGCGAAGAGGTGCAGGCGGTCGAGCGTGAATATGGCGCAGGCAGCGAGTACTGGACGGCGGGAACGGCCCTGACGGCGGTACTGGCGGGAGGACTTGGCGGCAACGCAACCGGCGTGGTGACGGGAGCGGCGGCGCCGTATCTGGCGGGGCTGGTGAAGGAGGTGAGCCAGGACAATGAGTCAGCCCGCATCGCGTTGCATACGGTACTGGGCGCATTTCTGGCCCAGGCGCAGGGCGGCAGCGCCGCGGGAGGCGCGGTGGGCGGGCTGGTATCGTCCGCCGGCGCGCAAGCGCTGACAGCACTCCTCTATCCGGGGGTAAAAGGGGAAGAACTGACGGGTGAGCAGAAAGAGCTGATAGCGAACCTGATCACCCTAGCGGGCGCTGGCGCGGGCGGACTTATCGATGGTAACCTTACCGGTGCCGGAAGCGGAGCGAATACGGCGAAGAATGAGGTTGAGAATAATTATTTGAAAGAGGAAGAGGCCCGTCAGCTTGATAAAGAAATGCAGGACTGCAAAGCCTCTGGCGGTGACTGTAATAAGGTGGTCGAGAAATATATCGACATTAGCAATAAAAACAGTAAGGAACTGATTGAAGCCTGTACCGGTGGCGGCGTTGCCTGTGTGAGCTGGCAGGAACTGATACAGGGGGCGACCAATGTGGCGAATGATGCTAACCCGCATCAAATCAGACTGGATGAAAAGCTGAAAGATCCAAGTGCCGCAGCACTGGTGAATTATCTCAACGGAACGGATCTTAAATTCCTGGCGGATAATATTACAACCGGTGATCGAATCATGGATGTGGTAATGACCCCAACCTCCTGGCCAGTAGCAATAATGGGCGGGAAGGCAATTATTACTAATGCAGTGAATAACACCAAAGAACAGCTTATTGCTGTGGGCGTAGGTGCTGGCTTAGGGGCTGGTATCCAATATGGTACGACAGGTGAAGTAAAACTGTCGGATGTAATTGGTTCAGTAATCGTTGGTGGGATTACCGCCGGTAAAGGTTACAACCCAACGATGGCATGGAACGCGGCTGGCGGCTATTACCAGGCTGAAATCAGCGGCGATGATCCGTTTATGGCGGCGTTGCTGAGTAAAGTCGGGGCTTCAGCGGGTTATGCAGCAGGTAACGTTATCAAAGTGCCATTTGATAAAAAACTAAATCCAATATCAAAGCAGTATGAATGGGTCCCAACAGGTGTCTGGACAATAACTAAACCAGCACCACAACATCCATTACCATCGATAGTAGGTAATATCGGTGATTCTGCCGTATCTGGTATGGTTCAGGATAAGTTGAAAGACGGTGGAGGCAAGTGATGAAAAATAGCACTAAATCATTACTTAACCTTTTATATTTATGCTGTGCGATGAGCGTAGTGTTGTTTATTTTGACAATGTTTGGACGTTTATTAGGTGCTTGGTTAGCTTGGAATATGAATGAAAACTTTCCGTTCTCATTAGATGATTTTTTTGTCTGCCTCAAACTCACTTGGATGGGGCCACCTGCTGGTTTTATTTTTTGGTATTTTTATTATCGCTGAATCCTTGATAAATCCCGGCCCCTAAAAAGGCCGGGATTTTTTTGTCTGTCACTCAGCCACAATGCGGATCAGCAGTTGGCCGTGCTCAACGGTGACAATCACCGGGGTATCCGTGCCAAATCCCGCAGCTTCCAGCCAGTCGCCCTTGAGGTGGAGGCTGGGGCTGCGGCTGTAATAGCGGGTCATATCATGTCGGTCTGCGTGGCGGCGGACGTTGGCGGGGATCTGCTTATCAGCACAGCGGCCTACGACAGCAAAAATAGCAGCGCGGGGCTGAATGTCAGTATCTGCGTGCCGCCGATATGCGGCGGTCAGAAGGTGACGGCGTCAGGGAACGCCAATCTGAGTCAGCAGATACTGAACAATAACTATGCGTCGGTGCGCGAACAGGACGCTTACAAGACGTATAAGAAAAGCGAAGCCGTGGCGCAGGCAGCGAATACTGGACGGCGGGAACGGCCCTGACGGCGGTACTGGCGGGAGGACTTGGCGGCAACGCAACCGGTGTGGTGACGGGAGCGGCGGCGCCGTATCTGGCGGGGCTGGTGAAGGAGGTGAGTCAGGACAATGAGTCAGCCCGCATCGCGTTGCATACGGTACTGGGCGCGTTTCTGGCCCAGGCGCAGGGCGGCAGCGCCGCGGGAGGCGCGGCGGGCGGGCTGGTATCGTCCGCCGGCGCGCAAGCGCTGACAGCGCTCCTCTATCCGGGGGTAAAAGCGGAAGAACTGACGGGTGAGCAGAAAGAGCTGATAGCGAATCTGATCACCCTAGCGGGCGCTGGCGCGGGCGGACTTATCGATGGTAACCTTACCGGTGCCGGAAGCGGAGCGAATACGGCGAAGAATGAGGTTGAGAATAATGCTTTGGGCGCGGATGCCGGTACGGCATTTGGGTTCTGGTTTGGTAAGACTCCTGATTGTGATACGGATTGTAAAGCCGAGATAGCGAAAAAAACCGCCAAAGGTAATGCAGTAGTTTCTGCCGGTATTGCCAATACGGCGGGAGTTGCCTCATTAAGTGGGCCTGCTACGGCCATGTGGCTGTTGGGGGCCGGAGCAAATGCAGGTGTTCAGTATGCTGATAATGGGGAAGTGAATCCGATTAATGCAGGGATTGCAGGTTGGGTGAATGTTATCAGTATGGGTAATGGCCTTTGGGGAACGGTAGGCTGGAATGCAGCAGGCGGCGCACTGACGAACACGATCAATGGGGACGATCCGTTGACCGGGGCAATCACAAATGGTGCCGGAGCCGTATTTGGATATGGACTTGGTAAGGCAGCGAGTGTTGGTACAAATGCTGCGGGTAAATGGATAACTGGAGATTGGGAGCCGAAGTTTAATCCAACACTTCTCAAACAAACGGAAGTGAAAGGACAGTTTGGGATCGCAAAGGAAATGCTGCCTAGTAAGCTTCCTGGTGCAGTAGGCAATGTAACTTCGTCTGTTAGCTCAGAATCGAGTGGTAATACCGTCCAAAAGTTAATTGATAAGGTGGAGAAAAATGCAAAGTAACCACCGAAAAAGTTGGATCTTAAATACCCTATTTCCACTATTTTTTATCAGCGCAATTGTTCTTGCTGTAATTATCGCTAGCTTAGTTACAAAAGCTTTTTTTGCAGGGGTGCTGTGGGTTATGGGGGGGGAATTTGATATGACATGGAATGATGTATTACGGATATCAAAGATGGGCTTGTATGGCGGTGGAATACTAGGGGGCGGGATAGCTTTAGCTCGCTATTTAAAAATCAGAGGTTTTTAAGTCTCTATATTATGATTATCCCAGCCACTTGGCTGGGATTTTCGTTTTTACCGGTCAGACCCGCAGCTCCGTCTCAATCACCAACTTCCCGCGTTCCACGGTGACAATAACCGGCTGACCGGTGTTAAAGCCGAGTTCTTCCAGCCACCTGCCGCTGAGCTTAAGCTGCGGGCAGGGCGGCTTAGTTGTTGGGTGTGAACAGCGGAAAAGGTAAAGATGCTGAAGCGGTGTTCGGGCGTTTGTCGCAGAAATATCGGCGTATAGCCTGACCGTATCGTCGCTGGCAGAACAGGATATCGAGGCGATAGGCGACTATATCGCGCAAGATAATCCGGTACGTGCGCTGAGCTTTACCGAAGACCTGTACCAGCAATGTTGTCTGATAGGCGAAAACCCCTGGCTTTACCGCGAGCGCCCGGAGTTGGGGCAATCCATCAGAAGTTGTGCCTATGGACGTATCTTATCCTGTACGGCACGAAGGATACGAAAGTGAGGCTTGCCGCTGTGCTTTTTTCTGGCGGATAGCAATGCTCTATGATGACGCAACGTTGCCCGCTCTACGCGCATCCGCTTGCTACTTCTCTATCAAAAATCATTATAAATATAATAAAATCAATAAATTAAAAATATGGCATGGTTTTGGCTTACTTAAATTCCATCTTGTATACTAGATGGAATTTAAATCATGGCACTGTCACCAACGTCAGGACTTACTCTTCAGGAGTGGAAGCAGTACCACCAGCGGCATGCCGAGACGATCGGCGAAACGCTGGAACATTTGCTGATCGGCCTATCCTTGGCGGATCCGGCCTGGATCTACCTGATTACCCCGGAGCAGTTACGCGCCCAGGTTGAGCCGTTACTGGCCGTTTACGCTGAAAACCCGGATTCATTGCCGCTCTTTGGCGTACCCTTTGCGGTAAAAGATAATATCGATGTGGCAGGCTGCCCGACGAGCGCCGCGTGCCCGGCTTTCACTTATGTCGCGCAACAGGATGCGACCGCCGTCGCCAAACTGAAGGCCGCGGGGGCGGTGGTGGTCGGAAAAACCAACCTTGACCAATTTGCCACGGGGTTAGTCGGTACGCGCTCGCCATTCGGGGCGGTCACCAATACCTTCAATGCGCAATACGTTAGCGGCGGATCAAGCTCAGGCTCCGCGTCGGTACTGGCCCGCGGCCTGGTCGGTTTTTCGCTGGGGACGGATACGGCGGGTTCCGGACGCGTTCCCGCCGCTTTCAACAACATTGTCGGTTTAAAACCGACCAAAGGCTGGCTATCCGCCAGCGGCGTGGTGCCCGCCTGCCGCTTGAACGACACGATCTCCGTTTTCGCCTTAACCGTTGAAGACGCTTTTCTGGTTGCCGAGATTGCCGGGGGATTCGACGCCGGCGATGCCTATTCGCGGATCAACCCGGCGCTGGCCCCGGCAGCTCTGCCCGCCACGCCGCGTTTCGCCGTTCCCGCCGAGCCGATCTTTTTTGACGATAAGTTGGCGCAGCGCGCATGGGAAGCCGCCTGCGATGCGCTGAAAAACATGGGTGCGACGCTGCACCCCATCGACTTCGGGGCATTCAGTCAGCTTGCCGAGCAACTCTATCAGGGCCCTTGGGTGGCCGAGCGCACCGCATCCGTCGGCGATATGCTGCAACAGCCGGAGAAAATGGATCCGGTAGTGCATGGCATCATCGCCGGCGGCGAACGCTTCAGCGCGGTTGAAACCTTTAAAGCCGAATACCTGCGCGCGGAATTAACCCGTCAGATTCAGCAAACGCTCAGCCAATTCGATGCCCTGGCGGTGCCGAGCACGCCGACGATCCGTACCATCGCCGAGATGGCCCGGGAACCAGTGCGGTACAACTCCCAGTTCGGGGTTTACACCAACTTTACCAATCTTGCGGATCTGTCGGCGCTGGCGCTGCCGGGCCTATTCCGGGCGGACGGCTTACCGGCAGGCATCACGCTGATCGCTCCCGCCTGGCACGACCGCGCGCTGGCGGCGTTTGGCCGGCAATGGCAGTCGCAACAGGCGATTAGCCTGGGGGCGTTAGGCAAGGCCCGACCGACAAGTCAGCCACCGTTGCCGCCGTCTCCATGGCATGTTCGCGTGGCGGTGGTCGGCGCACACCTGAGCGGTATGCCGCTTAATCATCAGTTAACCAGCCGGGATGCGGTTTTGGTCGAAGAGACGCAAACTGCCGGCTGCTATCGCCTGTACGCGCTGGCCGACACGCAGCCGGCCAAGCCCGGTCTGGCCAGAGCGGCAGAGGGCGGCGCCATCACCGTTGAACTGTGGGATATCCCGCTGGCGCGTTTCGGCGAGTTCGTCGCGGAAATTCCGTCGCCGTTGGGGATCGGTACGTTAACGCTGGCCGATGGCCGTCAGGTGAAAGGCTTTATTTGTGAACCGGCGGCGCTGAGCAATGCCGTTGATATTACCGAGTTCGGCGGCTGGCGTAACTGGCTGGCCGGTCAGAAAACGCCCCATGTTTAACATCGTAATGATTGCCGCCCAGCATCACGAAATCGCCTGACGGGCCATTCGTACCCTGAAACCCGGCGATCCCCTGCTGTGGCTGGAATAGGCGGGAACAACATGAAACAAGATACGCGCAAAAACAGCAAGGGCCGCCCGGAGTCGCTGGCCGAACGCGTCTATCAGTCGCTGAAAAACGACATCTTTGATTTTCGTCTGATGCCCGGCGACCGCTTTAGCGAAAGCGAAATCGCCGAGCGGATGGATGTCAGCCGTACGCCGGTGCGTCAGGCGCTGTTCCGGCTGGAGCGCGGGGGCTACGTCGATGTCTATTTTCGCAGCGGCTGGCAGGTCAGACCGTTCGATTTCGCCTATTTTGAGGAGCTGTATGATTTTCGTATCGTGCTGGAGTGTGAAGCCGTTCGCCTCCTGTGCGGCATGGCGCCGGGACGCTGCGCCGAACTGTTGGCCGATCTGAAACGCTTCTGGATTGATGACCCGCGGCTGGACGACGGCAAAACCGTTTCCCGCCATGACGAAGGTTTCCATATGCATCTGGTCGCGGCGGCCGGGAACCGCCAAATGGAGCGCGTGCATGCTGAACTGACCGAAAAGATCCGCATTATCCGTCGTCTCGATTTCACCCGTGCAGATCGTGTCGATGCGACCTACAACGAACACGCCCGCATTTTGCTGGCGGTATTACAACAACACATCGAGGAGGCGCAGCGTATTCTGACCGACCACATTTCACAGAGTAAGGCCGAGGTGCGGAAAATCACCCTGCATATGTTACAGCAGGCAAGGCCGTAATCTGTTCCACAGGAATCATCATCCAATACTATTTAAGGACTCAGAGATGAAAAGACGTTCATTGCTTAAAGTATTCGCGCTCTCCGCTACGGTTGCCGGTATGGGGCTGGCATGGGGGGGGCAGGCGGCGGATACCATCAAAGTCGGCATCATGCACTCGCTCTCCGGTACGATGGCGATCTCTGAAACGCCGCTGAAAGATGTGGCGCTTATGACCATTGACGAAATCAATGCCAAAGGCGGCGTCCTGGGCAAGAAACTTGAACCGGTGGTGGTTGACCCGGCGTCTAACTGGCCGCTGTTTGCCGAAAAGGCCCGCCAGCTGTTGACGCAGGATAAAACCGCCGTGGTATTTGGCTGCTGGACCTCGGTATCGCGTAAATCCGTCCTGCCGGTATTTGAAGAATTAAACGGCCTGCTGTTTTACCCGGTGCAATATGAAGGCGAAGAGATGTCGCCGAATGTGTTCTACACAGGCGCGGCACCCAACCAGCAGGCGCTTCCCGCGGTGGAGTACCTGCTCAGTGAAGACGGCGGCGCCATCAAACGTTTCTTCCTGTTAGGCACGGACTACGTTTACCCGCGTACAACCAACAAGATCCTGCGCGCGTTTCTACATGCGAAAGGCATCCAGGACAAAGATATTGAGGAAGTGTATACGCCGTTCGGCCACAGCGATTATCAGACCATTGTTTCCAACATCAAGAAATTCTCGACCGGCGGCAAGGCCGCCGTGGTATCGACCATCAACGGCGATTCCAACGTTCCGTTCTATAAAGAGCTGGCCAACCAGGGCATCAAGGCCACTGACGTTCCCGTGGTGGCCTTCTCGGTAGGGGAAGAAGAACTGCGCGGCATTGACGCCAAACCGTTGGTGGGACACCTGGCGGCGTGGAACTACTTCCAGTCGATCGATAATCCGGCAAACGCCGAATTTGTCGCCGGCTATCGCGCCTATGCCAAAGCCCGTAATCTGCCTAATGCCGACACCGTAGTAACCAACGACCCGATGGAAGCCACCTACGTGGGTATTCATCTGTGGGCGCAGGCGGTTGAGAAGGCCGGAACCACGGATGTGGATAAAGTTCGTGCGGCGATGGCCGGACAAACGTTCGCCGCCCCCGATGGTTATACCCTGACCATGGATCAGACCAACCATCACCTGCACAAGCCGGTAATGATCGGCGAAATCGAAGGTAACGGTCAGTTCAACGTGGTTTGGGAGACGGAACAACCGGTTCGCGCGCAGCCGTGGAGTCCTTACATCGCGGGTAACGATAAGAAACCCGATCACCCGGTGAAATCGGCGCAATAGCGGATGCCGCGTTGCGGACTCTCTTACCTGCCTAATCCCCGGCTGCGGGGATTAGGTAAAAACACTTTCCTTTAAATAACGGGCATTGCGATGGTTATTCGTCAGTTATGTAATTTGTTTTTGTCGCTGTGTCTGGCGGCGCCAACGGCAGCGCTGGCCGGACCGGCGGCCGACTTTGCGGCGGCGAGCCGCAGCGGGCAGGCGGAAATGCTGCAGTCATGGGCGATTGCGCCGGACGCAGCCCGACTTCCCTTGCTACAGGCGCTGCGCAGCGAATCGGTGGTGCTCGATCAAAATAAACGGCCGTTCAGCGAAGAGCGGGGCAAACTGCTGCCGCTGGAAGGCGACGTGCGGCCGGAGGGCGCGACGAAGAAACTTTTTATGAATAATCGCCTGCGGGTGTTGATTGGCAGCGCGTTGGCTTCCCATCAGCTAGTCAGCGATGACGCCGCCGTTCGCCTGCGCGCCGCGCGCATGCTGCAAAACGATGCGGTAGCCGAGCAGTTGCCGCTGCTGACGCAGCGCCTTGCCGCCGAGCAGGACAGCGATGTATCCGCCGCGCTGAAGATCGCCATCGCCGGTTTGCAGTTGACCGACGCCAACCCGCAGGTGCGGCTTAATGCGGTGAAGCAGCTGGGAGAGACCGGCGATCCGCAAATGCAGGCGCGCTTGCAGCAGCTCACCCAGCCGGAAAATGAGCCGGACGCCGGGGTGAGAAGCGCTGCGCTTGCGGGGCTGAAAAATATCAAACAAAGCCTGATATTAGGCGATCTTTTAGGGCAGGCGTTTACCGGTTTATCGCTGGGATCGATTTTGCTGCTGGCGGCCCTGGGGCTGGCGATCACCTATGGTTTACTGGGCGTTATCAACATGGCGCACGGCGAAATGCTGATGCTGGGGGCGTACTCGACCTGGCTGGTTCAATCGCTATTTCAACGCCTTGCGCCGGAGTGGCTGGCGTATTACCCCTTATTGGCGCTGCCGGTCGCTTTCTTTATTACCGCCGCTATCGGCATGGCGCTGGAGCGCACCATTATCCGCCATCTTTACGGCCGTCCGCTTGAAACCCTGTTGGCGACCTGGGGGATCAGCCTGATGCTGATTCAATTGGTACGGGTGCTGTTTGGCGCGCAAAACCTGGAAGTGGCCAATCCCGCCTGGCTGTCCGGCGGTCTGCAAGTGCTGCCCAATCTGGTGCTGCCTTATAACCGTATCGCGGTGATCCTGTTTGTAATGGGCGTACTGCTGCTCACCTGGCTGCTGCTGAATAAAACTCGGCTCGGTCTCAACGTGCGGGCGGTTACGCAAAACCGGGCGATGGCCGACTGCTGCGGCGTACCCACCGGACGGGTCGATATGCTGGCTTTCGGGCTGGGATCGGGCATTGCCGGGCTGGGCGGCGTGGCGCTGTCGCAATTGGGCAACGTCGGGCCGGAGCTGGGACAGAGTTATATCATCGACTCCTTTCTGGTGGTGGTATTGGGCGGCGTGGGACAACTGGCGGGGACGGTGGTGGCCGCGTTCGGACTGGGGATTCTCAACAAAGTGCTGGAACCGCAGATCGGCGCCGTGCTCGGCAAGATCCTGATTCTGATCCTGATCGTGTTATTTATTCAAAGACGGCCGCAGGGTTTGTTTGCATTAAAAGGGCGGGTAATTGACTGATGAGACAACCACTAACGTTAACCATCGCGAAAAAAGCGCCGGGGCTGGCGACCGGCGTCGGCATCGCTGTTCTGGCCGCGCTGCTGATACTGCCGTTTTTTGCACTGTTGCCCGCGGATAACCCGCTGGCGCTCTCCACCTACACGCTGACGCTGATCGGCAAAATCCTCTGCTACGCCATTGTCGCCGTGGCGCTGGATTTAGTGTGGGGATACGCCGGGCTGCTTTCGTTGGGGCATGGTCTGTTTTTCGCGCTGGGCGGCTATGCCATGGGCATGTATCTGATGCGGCAGGCCACGGGAGAAGGGCTGCCGGCTTTTATGTCGTTTCTGTCATGGACTGAACTGCCGTGGTTCTGGCTCGGCACCCAACATTTCGTCTGGGCGCTGTGCCTGATTGTGCTGGCGCCGGGGCTGCTGGCGTTGGTATTCGGCTGGTTCGCCTTCCGTTCCAAAATTAAGGGCGTTTATTTCTCCATTATGACCCAGGCGCTGACCTATGCCGGTATGTTGTTGTTTTTCCGCAATGAAACCGGGTTTGGCGGCAACAATGGCTTCACCGGATTTACTACGCTGCTCGGCTTTCAGGTTACGGCGACGAGCACGCGTATCGGGTTGTTTGTCGCTACCGTGCTGTTGCTGACGATCAGTTTACTTATTGGTTTCGCACTGGCCCGCAGCAAGTTTGGCCGCGTATTGACGGCGGTGCGCGATGCGGAAAACCGGTTGATGTTTTGCGGCTATGATCCGAAAGGCTTCAAGCTGTTCGTCTGGACGCTTTCCGCCGTGCTGTGCGGGTTGGCCGGGGCGCTCTACGTACCGCAGGTGGGGATTATCAATCCAAGCGAAATGTCGCCGACCAACTCGATTGAGGCGGCTATCTGGGTCGCGCTGGGGGGACGAGGGACGCTGATCGGTCCGCTGTTAGGCGCTGGCATCGTCAACGGCGCCAAAAGTTGGTTTACCGTGGCGTTCCCCGAATATTGGCTGTTCTTCCTTGGTCTGATTTTTATTCTCGTTACGCTGTTTCTGCCGCGCGGCGTGATTGGTTTGCTCAATCGGAGGAAACATGACTGAGCCACTTTATACGCAGCCACAGCCGTCGGATCGCCATCGGCATCAAACCGACCCGGTACTGCAACTGGATAAAATCAATGTCAGCTTCGACGGCTTTCGCGCCCTGACCGATCTGTCGTTACAGATCGGCGTAGGGGAACTGCGCTGCGTGATCGGTCCGAATGGCGCCGGCAAAACCACGCTGATGGACGTGATCACCGGCAAAACGCGACCGGACAACGGCAGGGTATTTTACGATCAGCACACCGATCTCACCATGCTCTCCCCGGTGGAGATTGCCCGCGCCGGTATCGGGCGAAAATTTCAAAAGCCGACGGTCTTTGAGGCGTTGACGGTATTTGAGAATCTGGAAATCGCCTTGAAGACCGATAAATCGGTGTGGGCCTGTCTGCGCGCCACGCTCAGCGGCGAGCAGCGCGACCGCATCGATGAAGTGCTGACGCTGCTGCGTCTCGGCAATGAGCGCCGGCGTTTGGCCGGGCTGTTGTCGCACGGTCAAAAACAGTTTCTGGAGATTGGCATGCTGCTGGTGCAGGATCCGCATCTGCTGCTGCTTGACGAACCCGCCGCCGGTATGACCGATGCCGAAACGGAATATACCGCCGAATTATTCCGCAGTCTGGCGGGGCGACACTCATTAATGGTGGTGGAGCACGATATGGGGTTTGTGGAAACCATCGCCGACCACGTCACCGTATTGCATCAGGGGCAGGTACTGGCGGAAGGTTCGCTGCGTGAAGTACAGGCCAATGAGCAGGTTATCGACGTTTACCTGGGGCGCTAAGATGTTACAGATATCTGAACTCAATCAATATTATGGCGGCAGTCACATTCTGCGCGGCCTATCGTTCGAAGCCAGAGCGGGCGAGGTGACCTGCCTGCTGGGCCGTAATGGCGTCGGTAAAACCACGTTGTTAAAGTGCCTGATGGGCTTAATTCCCGCCAAATCGGGCAGCATTCGCTGGCAGGGGCATTCGATCAACGATCGTAAACCGCATCAGCGGGTACAGGCGGGCATCGCCTATGTGCCGCAGGGGCGGGAAATCTTTCCGCGTTTAACCGTGGAAGAAAATCTGCTGCTTGGCTTGTCGCGTTTTTCCGGTGCGCAGGCCAGAAACGTACCCGAGGAGATCTATCGGCTTTTCCCTGTGCTGCAGGAGATGAAACAGCGGCGCGGGGGCGATCTGTCCGGCGGTCAGCAGCAGCAACTGGCCATCGGGCGGGCGCTGGCCTGCAAACCGCAGCTGTTGATTTTGGACGAGCCGACCGAAGGCATTCAGCCGTCGGTGATCAAAGAAATTGGCGCGGTGATCCGTCAACTGGCGCTGCGCGGCGATATGGCGATCCTGCTGGTCGAGCAGTTCTATGATTTTGCCGCCGAACTGGCGGACAGCTATCTGGTGATGTCGCGCGGGGAGATCGTACAACGCGGACGGGGCGAGGAGATGGAAAAAGACGGCGTGCGCGCGCTTGTCGCTATTTAATCGGGAATCAGGCATAGGCGCAGAGAAAAATTCCGTTCATTGTCTTCGCGATGAACGGAATCATCCTTATCAACTAACGATAGATCGCATCCCGCAGTTCGGTCACGAAGCGGCCGGACATCCCTTCATACAGGGTATTGGTGAGCGCCACCACGCTAAGCCCCTGTTGCCGGTCGACAAACCACGAATGCCCGTAAACGCCGCCCCAGCGCCAGGTTCCCACCGATTCCGGGGTGTCTGCCGCAGCCGGATCGCGCAGCACGGAGAAGCCCAGACCGAAACCCAGACCGGGGGCGTCGGGAATAGCGTAGCCGCCGGTTTGATCGCGGCCCATCTCCGCGACCAGTTCGGCGGCGAGCAACGGCGCGCCGCCTTGACGCAGCGTTTCCAGCAATGTCATGACGTCAGCGGCGGTGCCGACCATCCCGGCGCCGCCTGAGGGATAGGCCCGCTGATTAAGTGCGCGGGCAGGGGAATAGCGGACGCCGACGCTCTCTTCTGAAAACGGCACGATTTCATCCTCCTGTAAACGGTGAGGTAGCGGCGTGTCATTGACATAGGGGGTGGCCAGACGTTGCGCATCGCGGCAATAAAAATCAGTATCATCCATGCGCAGCGGACCTGTGACCAGCTCCCGCACGGCTTCTTCCAGCGGCTGGTTGCAAACCCGTTCAATAAGCGCGCCCAGCACGTCCATCGACAGTGAGTATCCCCACGCGCTGCCGGGCTGAAACGACAGCGGTACGCTTGCCAGCCGGCGCAGATTTTCCGCCAGGGTAACATCCGCGTTATCCAAACCGTCGGAAACGCCGGCGCGTGCGTAAGGTCCGCGATCGTCGCTTTCCTGAAAACGGTAGTCCAGCCCGGCGGTATGGCTGAGCAACCGGCGCGGCGTGATTACTGGAATATCGCCGTTTGCCAGCCGCGGCTGAAAATCGGGCAGCCATCGGCGGATATCCTCATCAAGATCCAGCCTGCCTTGATCCACCAGCACCATCGCCGCCGTCGCCACAATCGGTTTAGTCACCGACGATAGGCGAAACAGCGTATCTTCCGTCATTGGCTTTGCGGCCTCCCGATCGGCCAGTCCGGCGGCGCGATGGAACAGGTTTTCGCCATGCCGGCGGACCAGAACCACGGCGCCGACGATACGCCGTTCGGCGATGGCTCGATCAATCACGGCATTCAGCCGGGCGGGCAGGTTTTGGTTGGCGGCTTTGTTGTCGATAGTCGGCGGCGAGATTTGTGACATGACCAGCTCCTGGTTTTCATACGCGCTGCGCGGATAAAGGAAAATATACCCTTTCAGTTGCGCATATTCATCGATTTTATGCGGCCCGGCGTTAAAGCTCAAAGCCGGGCGCAACGACTTTCGGTTTGCATTCCGCGGGCTTGGGCGTTCCGGCCGGAATATTTTTACAGTCGGGCGCGAAAGGATTAAGCGCATTGCGGTTGAGATAGAGGATAAACAACAGCACTATGATCAACGGAATCAGGATACGTTTTCTTTTCATTAGACGGAGATATTCTTGTTGTGTCGGTTATTAAACTGTACGGCCGGCGGTAACGCGTGATTCAACGCCGCCTGTTGATGTAATGCCGCCTCGGCCAGTTGGGCAAAATAGCGCGCGGCAGGAGAGATGGCGCTTTCGTCAGGATTGAATTGCGGATGATGCAGCCCGAACTCGCTGTTCGAGCCAATGCTGACAAAGGCCCCCGGTATCTGCTGAAGATAGAGCGCAAAGTCTTCGCCGCTCATTTGCAACTCGGCATTTTCCACCTGGTAACCCGCATCATGAGCGATTTTCTTGCTGAAATCCACCCAGTAGGGGGTATTGACCACGGAGGGTGGTCCCGGCTGCCAGTTCAACTGCGCTTTCGCCCCCAGGGCGAGGGTAATGCCGTTAATCAACTGCTCGATACGCGCCGGAATCTGCTCGCGGATCCGGGTGCTGTAGGTGCGCACCGTACCTTCCAGTTCCACCGTCTGCGGCAGTACGTTCCAGGTGTTCCCGCCCTGGATGCGCGTAACGCTGATAACCAGCGACTCCAGCGAGCTAAAGCTGCGGCTGGGCAAAGTTTGCAAGGCATTTACAATATTGCAGGCGGTGACGATACTATCAATCCCTTCTTCGGGTTTGGCGGCGTGGGCGCCTTTGCCCGTTACTCTAATGGAGAAGCGGTCGACGTTGGCGTAAAACGCGCCGCTGCGGCTGGCGAAAGTACCGGCTGGAAGCTCAGGGGCGTTATGTAAGCCGAAAATGGCGGAAACGTCGTTCAACGCGCCGGCGCCGATCAGCTGTAGAGCGCCGGTGGAGACCTCCTCCGCCGGCTGAAAAAGAATGCGCACTTTGCCGGGCAGCGCCTGTTCGCGTTTTTTCAGCAGGCAGGCGGCGCCAAGCATCACCGCGGTGTGAAAATCATGGCCGCAGGCGTGCATCACCCCGGCGTGCTGCGAACGAAAAGCCACATCGGTCAGTTCTTCAATGGGAAGGGCGTCGATATCGGCGCGCAGCGCGACGATCGGACCGGGACCGTCGCCAATTTCCGCCACAACGCCGGAAGTTAACGCCAGCGGCAGTAAACGAATGCCTTTCTTTTTTAGCCAGCGGATAATTTTAACGGTGGTTTGGTGTTCCTGATTGGATAGTTCCGGGTATTGATGCAACTCTCGTCGCCAGGTGATGAGTTGTTGGTCGAACGGATCGTTACGACAGTCAGAATGTTCAGACATAGCGAAAACCATTTAATGATGAGTTGAATCAAAGGTAGTTGAAGGGTTGGGCGAACATAAATACCGTCTTGTTATATTTCATAGCGGATTATCATGACCGGCCGCATTCGACATTCGCCCGAATTTCTTCTGTCGCCTTTGTCTTCTTTACAACAATTAGTCACGTTATTGTACCTAACCCCCCGCGCCAGGTCGAACCCCTAATATAAAATATCTTTGTTTATCAGTGTGTTGATGTATTTTATGCGGCTGGTATGCCCCCTGCAAGATAAAAGGGACATTCACGGTGCAAGAGGAATACATCATGGCAATACGTCAGTGTGCGATTTATGGCAAAGGTGGGATTGGCAAATCCACCACCACGCAAAATCTGGTGGCGGCGCTGGCCGAAATGGGTAAGAAAGTGATGATTATCGGCTGCGATCCCAAAGCGGATTCAACGCGCTTAATCCTCCACGCCAAGGCGCAAAACACCATTATGGAAATGGCCGCCGAAATCGGTTCGGTGGAAGATTTGGAGCTGGAAGACGTGCTGCAAATCGGCTACGGCGGCGTGCGCTGCGCCGAATCCGGCGGTCCGGAGCCGGGCGTCGGCTGCGCCGGACGCGGGGTGATTACCGCCATCAACTTTCTGGAAGAGGAAGGCGCGTATGAAGACGATCTGGATTTCGTGTTTTACGACGTGCTGGGCGACGTGGTGTGCGGCGGGTTCGCCATGCCGATTCGTGAAAACAAGGCCCAGGAGATCTATATCGTCTGCTCCGGCGAAATGATGGCGATGTACGCGGCCAATAACATTTGCAAAGGGATCGTCAAATACGCCAAGTCCGGGAAGGTACGTCTGGGCGGGTTGATTTGTAATTCCCGTCAGACCGACCGGGAAGATGAGCTGATCATCGCGCTGGCCGACAAACTCGGCACCCAGATGATCCACTTCGTCCCGCGCGACAACATCGTGCAGCGCGCCGAAATCCGCCGGATGACGGTGATCGAATACGATCCGACCTGCAAGCAGGCGGATGAGTACCGCACCCTGGCCGGCAAGATCGTCGACAACGGCAAAATGGTGGTCCCGACGCCGGTCACCATGGATGAGCTGGAGGCTTTGCTGATGGAGTTCGGGATCCTCGATGAAGAAAACGAGGCCATTATCGGTAAAACCGCGGCGGAAGAGGCGGCATCCGCCTGAGGAACATCATATGACAGACACCATTATACAGCGGAATCAGGCGCTGATTCAGGAAGTGCTTGAGGTCTTCCCGGATAAAACCCGCAAAGAGCGCGCTAAGCATATCATGACCGTTGAGCCGGGGATGGAGTCGGTGGGGAAATGCATGATTTCCAACCGCAAGTCCCAGCCGGGCGTGATGACGGTGCGCGGCTGCGCCTATGCCGGTTCGAAAGGAGTGGTTTTCGGGCCGATCAAGGATATGGCGCATATCTCGCACGGGCCGATTGGCTGCGGCCAGTACTCCCGCGCCGGACGGCGTAACTATTACACAGGAACGAGCGGTATCGACAGCTTCGGCACCGTGAATTTCACCTCGGATTTTCAGGAGAAAGACATCGTTTTCGGCGGCGACAAAAAGCTGCGCCAACTGATTGATGAGCTGGAACTGCTCTTCCCGCTTACCAAGGGGATCAGCATTCAGTCAGAATGCCCGGTGGGGCTGATTGGCGATGATATCGAAGCCGTGGCGCGCTCGGCGAAAGAGCAGCTCGGCAAGCCGGTGATCCCGGTGCGCTGTGAAGGATTTCGCGGCGTATCGCAATCGCTGGGGCACCATATCGCCAACGATGTGATCCGCGACTGGGTATTGCCCGCCCGCGACGATCAACCTTTCGCCGCCACGCCGTATGACGTCGCCATTATCGGCGACTACAACATCGGCGGCGATGCCTGGTCTTCCCGTATTCTGCTGGAGGAGATGGGGCTGCGGGTGGTGGCCCAGTGGTCGGGCGGCGGCACGCTGGTGGAAATGGAAAAAACGCCCAAGGTGAAGCTCAACCTGGTGCACTGTTACCGTTCGATGAACTACATCTCACGCCATATGGAAGAGAAATACGGCATTCCGTGGATGGAGTACAACTTCTTCGGTCCGACGCAGATCGCCGCCTCGCTGCGCAAAATCGCCGCGCTGTTCGACGGCGCCATTCAGGCGAATGCGGAAGCGGTGATTGCCCGTTATCAGGCGCAGACCGACGCGGTGATCGCCAAATACCGCCCGCGGCTTGAGGGGAAAAAAGTGTTGCTGTACGTCGGCGGGCTGCGTCCGCGCCACGTTATCGGCGCTTATGAAGATCTCGGTATGGAGATAATGGCCGCCGGTTATGAGTTCGCCCATAACGACGACTACGACCGTACCTTGCCCGACCTGAAAGAGGGAACGCTGCTGTTTGACGATCTTAGCACCTATGAGCTGGAAGAGTTCGTCAAACGCCTGAAGCCGGACCTGGTGGGGTCGGGGATCAAGGAAAAATATGTGTTCCAGAAGCTGGGCATGCCCTTCAGGCAGATGCACTCCTGGGATTACTCCGGGCCTTATCACGGCTATGACGGCTTTGCCATCTTCGCCCGCGATATGGATATGACGCTGAACAACCCTTGCTGGACACAGCTACGCGCGCCCTGGCTGCAATCCGCCTGAGGCCCGACATCCTTTTGTCCCGTCAGTTCACCGATTTGTGGCGCGGGAGGAGAATACGATGAGCCAGAATACCGAGAAAGTAAAAGCCTGTTACCCGCTGTTTGAACAGCCGGAATATCAGGCGTTGTTCGCCAGCAAAAGCGAGCTGGAAGAGGGGCACGGCAAGGAGCGCGTGCGGGAGGTCTTCGAATGGACGACGACCCCGGAATATGAGGCGTTGAACTTTCAGCGCCAGGCGCTGACCGTGGACCCGGCGAAAGCCTGCCAGCCCCTGGGCGCCGTGCTCTGCGCGCTCGGGTTTGAAAAAACGTTGCCTTATGTGCACGGTTCCCAGGGATGCGTCGCCTATTTCCGCACCTATTTCAACCGCCACTTTAAAGAGCCGGTGGCCTGCGTCTCCGACTCGATGACGGAAGACGCCGCGGTATTCGGCGGCAACAACAATATGAACCAGGGACTACAGAACGCCAGCGCGCTGTATAAGCCGGAAGTGATCGCGGTTTCCACCACCTGCATGGCGGAGGTGATCGGCGATGACCTGCAGGCTTTTATCAGCAATGCCAAAAAAGACGGCTTTGTGGATGACGCCATTGCCGTGCCCTACGCCCATACGCCCAGCTTTATCGGCAGCCATATCACCGGCTGGGACAATATGTTCGAAGGGTTCGCCCGCACCTTTACCCAGGGCGTCGAGGGGTATCAGCCCGGCAGCAACGGCAAAATCAATCTGGTCGCCGGCTTTGAAACCTATCTCGGCAACTACCGGGTACTAAAGCGCATGATGGCGCAGATGGCGGTGCCATATTCGCTGCTGTCCGACCCGTCGGAAGTGCTGGATACCCCGGCCGACGGCCATTATCGCCTGTATGCCGGCGGCACCACCCAGGCTGAAATGCGCGATGCGCCCAACGCCATCGATACGCTGCTGTTGCAACCCTGGCATTTGGTTAAAAGCAAAAAAGTGGTGAGGGATGACTGGCAGCAGCCGGCCACGGAGGTTGCGGTGCCGATGGGACTGGCCGCCACGGATGACTTTCTGATGACCGTCAGCCAACTGACCGGCAAGCCCATCCCGGAGGCGCTGGCGCTGGAGCGCGGCCGGCTGGTGGATATGATGCTGGACTCTCATACCTGGCTGCACGGTAAACGCTTCGGCATTTACGGCGATCCCGATTTCCTGATGGGGCTCACCCGCTTCCTGCTGGAACTGGGCTGCGAACCGGCGGTGATCCTCTGCCACAACGGCAACAAACGCTGGCAGAAAGCGATGAACAAACTGCTGGAGTCGTCACCCTACGGCCGGGAGAGCGAGGTGTTTATCAACTGCGATCTGTGGCATTTCCGTTCGCTGATGTTCACCCGTCAGCCGGACTTTATGATCGGCAATTCCTACGGCAAGTTTATTCAGCGCGATACCAAAGCCAAAGGCGACCAGTTTGAGGTTCCGCTGATCCGCATCGGTTTCCCGATCTTCGATCGCCACCATTTACACCGGGCGACCACCTGGGGCTATGAAGGCGCGATGACCATGCTGACCACGCTGGTAAACGCCATACTGGAAAAGCTCGATGGCGACACCATGGCGCTGGGTAAAACCGATTACGGTTACGACCTGGTTCGCTAACGCTGACGCCGCGCTGTATAGACGTACGGCGCGGCTTTTGCCGACCCACAGGAGGGCGGATGGCCAACATCATTCTTCGTCAGCGCGCTGACGGCATACATTGTTACATCGCCAAAAAAGATCTGGAAGCCAGAGTCACGTTTCTGGAGTTCGACCAGCCCGACCGCTGGGGCGGACGGATTCAGCTTGAAGGGGGGCAGGACTGGTTTATTACGCCGCTGGCGGCGAAGCCTACGTTTCCCGTCACGTTGCGCGCCAAAAAATATGCAAGCTAACCGTCGATCGCCGCCGCGACGATCGCGATAGACACCGGAGATGCTCATGAGCCTGACACGGGACGATTTACTTTTCTGGCGGCTGTTTGCCCTGGCGCAGCTGCTGCCGGAAATTGCCCCCGCCACCTTGATTAACTGGCTGGAAGCCACCTGCGATGAGGCGCTGACGCTGGAGCGGCTGTCCGCCCTGTCGCTGGATGAGCTATCCCGCCATTTACCCGTTGATAACCACGTACTTACCGTCGCCCGCTGGCAGCAAATCATGGATTGCCTGCACGGCAATCTTCCGCCTCATTTAACCGAACAGTCCGAACGCAAGCAGGGACAACAGTTACAGGCGGCGTTCGCTTCCAGCAACGGTTTGACGGTTAACGGTCACTTCGGCCAGTGCCGCCTGTTCTTTATTTACGCCTGGGATCGGCAAGGGCCGTTTCTCAGCGCCTTGCGGCGTTATCAGCCGCAGGAGGGGGAAGAGGGGAACGAAGGGCGCTTGCGCCTGCTGAGCGATTGCCACCTGCTGTTTTGCGAGTCGATCGGCGGGCCGGCGGCGGCCAGGGTGATCCGCCACAATATTCACCCGATCAAGGTTCCCGCGGCCACCACCATCGACGGGCAATTACAGGCCCTGCAAGAGATGCTCGCCGAGCATATGCCGCCCTGGCTGGCGAAGCGGCTGGGGAAAGACAACCCGCTGCAACGGCGGCAGTTCGGTTTTTGAACCATAAGCCGACGGGCGATGCCGTGCCCGTCAGGCTAGTTGCCTGAGGATATCTCTTTACCGACCCAGGCCGCGCCCCGTACGCCGCTGTCGTCGCCGTGAACCGCCCGCACGATAGGGGTACAGAACCGATCGGTGAAGGTGTAAGCGGCCACGCGCGATGAGATGTCCCGGTATAGCGCCGGTACATTGGAAAGCCCGCCGCCGAAGACGATCACATCGGGGTCAATCAAATTCACTATCGTTGCCAGCATTCTGGCCAATTGGTCGAGGTAGCGATCAAATTGACGAGCGGCCGCGGCGTCCCCCAATTCCGCCAGCGCCACGATGTCCTGCGCCGTGGCCTTGCGTCCGGTAAGCGACAAATAACGCTCGGCAAGCCCGGTGCCGGAAACAAAAGACTCCACGCAGTTGCGCTGCCCGCAGTAGCAGTTGGCGGCGGGGCCATCCCTGGCCGGATCGTAACCCGGCAAAGGGTTGTGTCCGCACTCAGCCGCATTGCCGTGGCCGCCGGCAATCACCTGCCTATCGATCACCAGCCCGCCGCCGCAGCCGGTGCCGAGCGTGACGCCAAACACCATGCGGTGGCCCTTGCCGGCGCCGTCCAAGGCTTCAGACAGGGTAAAGCAGTTGGCGTCGTTGGCGATGGCGACGCGCTGGTTCAGGCGCCGCTGCAAATCCTGCTGCAGCGGCCGGCCGTTGAGCGGCAGAATGTTGGAGTTCTTGATCAGCCCGGTAAGCGGCGAAACGCCGCCCGGCAGGGCAATGCCGATCGACAACGGAACGCTAAACCTGCCCTGCAGCGCGGCGATTATCCGGCACACGTCGCTCAGGAACTGGGCGTAGCTCTCTTTGCGGGTGGCGGTGCGCTGTTGCAGCAGCACCGCGCCATTTTCATCGAGCACCGCGGCGGCAATTTTTGTGCCGCCGATATCCAGGCCTAAATATGGCATTGTCTCCTCCACTGCGGCCGGGCGACGGGCCGCCGCTTAGTACAGACCGGCCTTGCCGGTGGAGCCGAACAGCGCCATTTTGTATCGGATCACCGCTTTGGCCGCATTGATGGGTTCCGGGTAGATGGCGTTCGGGTCCCACCAGGTTTCCCGGCTTAGTATCTCACGCGCCTTTTGAAAGTAGGCGTACTTCATGTCGCTGGAAATATTGATTTTGCCTACTCCCAGCGTTACCGCTTCGGCAATCTCGGCGTCCGGGTTGGCGGAACCGCCGTGCAGCACCAGCGGGATCGTCAGCCGCTCGGAGATGTCGCGCAGGATGTGCATTTGCAGTTGCGGTTTCATATCCTTCGGGTAGATGCCGTGCGCGGTGCCGATCGCCACCGCCAGCGTATCCACGCCGGTGCGTTTGACGAAGTCTTCCGCCTGCGCCGGTTCGGTATAGATCACCTTGGTGACGCCGCCTTCTATAGTGGTGCCGGTATCGCCAATGGTGCCCAGCTCGCCTTCAACGGAAACGCCCACCGCGTGCGCCAGTTCCACCACTTCGCGCGTCAGCGCCACGTTTTCCTCATACGGCAACAGCGAACCGTCGATCATCACCGAGGTGAAGCCGCACTGGATGGCGCGCAGCACGTGGGCGATCGACGCGCCATGATCCAGGTGGATGACAAACGGCACCGGGCTGCGCAGCGTGCGTTCGCGCACGTAGGCAAAGAATTCGTCGGTAACGAACTCCAGCTCGCTGGGGTGGATGGAAATAATCGCCGGGGTATGGGTGGACTCCGCTTCTTCCACCACCGCACGGATAAAGCAGCTGTCCGCCACGTTGAAAGCCCCGATGGCGAAACGGTGCTCACGGGTGGGCTTTAGCATTTCGTGCATTGAAATCAACATGTTACTCTCCTTTCGTCTCTGATTAGGGGTAAAAATTTCCCGCACCGGCGCGGCGCGCCGATGGTTATGCGTGAACGAGTGAAACCCGGATTAGGCCTTTTGGGCGGAGCCGGACCAGCCCAGATATTCCAACACCACTTCGCGGCAGGCGGATTCCATTACCGCCATCACCTCGGCCAGTTCGCTGGCAGGGTGCTGTTGCAGAACCTGTTGCAGCGCGGTTTTGCCGGCGGCGAACACCGCCGCGCCGACGTTGATCTTCGCCACGCCGTACCGGCTGACGCGGCGGATATCTTCGGCGCGGGTGCCGCTGCCGCCGTGCAGCGCCAGCGGCACCGACGATGCCTCATGCAGCGCGGCCAGGCGCTCGAAGTTAATCTGCGGCGTTACGTCGGGCGGGTACAGCCCGTGCGCGGTGCCGACCGAAACGGCCAGCAGGTCGATGCCGGTTTGGCTGATAAACGGCCGCACGTCTTCCACCTGCGTCATCTTCACCGCGGCATCGGCCAGATCGTAAACCGGCGCATCGGCGATATGGCCCAGTTCGCCTTCCACGCACACCTCCGCGGTGGCCGCTATCCGCGCCACCCGGCGGGTCTGGCGGATGTTTTCCGCCAGCGGCCGGCTGGAGGCATCGATCATCAGGCCGCTGAAACCGGCGCGGAATGCCTGGCCGATCAGATCGAACTCGGTGCCGTGGTCCAGGCTGAGCGCCACCGGCACCGTGGCCTGCTGCGCCAGCGCGCCGACCACTGCCACCGCTACCGGAGGCGGAAAATGCGCGCTGTGCCCCTGATAAACGTTCAGGATCAGCGGCGCCCGCTGCCGCTCGGCGGCGCTGATGGCGGCGCGCGCGGTTTCCAGATTGAAACAGTTGATCGCCAGCACGGCGTACTGCCGCTGACAGGCGTCGGCAATAACGGCTTTCATTGGGGCGTACATAGCCACTCCTGTTTATTCAAGGGTGAATTTGATGTCTTCGTCGCGTACGTTGCTGTCGTCGATATCGTCGAACTCTTCGTCCGCCTGCGTGACGCGTTTTTTCATCAGCGACAGCATCACGCCGCAGATAACCGTGCCGATGCCCAGCGCCAGGCAGAACATCAGCGGTTTGGTGAACAACGGCACCACGAACATGCCGCCGTGCGGCACCGGCGCTTCTACTCCCCAGACCATGATCAGCCCGCCGGCGATGGCCGAGGCGACCACGCAGCTAGCGACGACGCGCAGCAGATCGCGCGCGGCGATGGGGATCACCCCTTCGGTGATCATGCAGATTCCCATCGGAAAAGCGGCCTTCAGCGCCTCTTTCTCCGCTTTGGTGTATTTATGGCGCGTCAGCAGGAAGGAGAGGGTGATGCCGAACGGCGGGATGATCGAACCGACAAACTTCACCGCTTCCGGGCCGTAGATGCCGTCCACCAGCATGCCGTCGGCGAATAGCGACATGGTTTTATTCACCGGCCCGCCAAAATCGAAGGTGGCCATGGCGCCGAGGATCGCGCCCATCAGGAACTTCGAGCCGCCCTGCATGGATTCCAGCAGGTGGATCAGCGCTTTTTGCAGCCAGACGATGGGCTGGCCGATAAACGTCATCATCAGTAGGCCGGCTATGACGGTGCTGAGCACCGGCAGGATCATCACCGGCATCAGCCCCTGCATCGAGGCCGGCAGTTTGATGTAGCGGCGCAGCAGCAGCACGGTATAGCCCACCAGAAAGCCGCCGAGGATGCCGCCGATAAAGCCGGTCTGGATCTGCCCGCAGATAAAGCCGACGATCAGTCCGGGAGCGAATCCGGGGCGGTCGGCGATGGAGTAGGCGATGGCCGCGCTGATTAGCGGCACGATCAGTCCCATGCCCCAGCCACCGATTTGATTGAGCATCCAGGCGAAGCTGCCGGTTTTTTCCGCCACGTTGGTGCCGCCAATCACCTGGCCGAGGGCGATACAGATACCGGCGGCGACGATCAGCGGGATCATCCAGGAAATGCCGGTAAGCAGGTGCCCCTTTATTTCCTGGCCAAGTCTATTTTTGCTGTCGTTCATAATGTTATTCCCGAAAAGTTAATCTTCAGGCGCCTGCCAGCGAGCCCGCCACTTTTTCCAGAAACTTCACCGGGGACTTAATCACCACATCGGTTTTTACCCGGACGACCGGTTTGTCCTTGAATCTTTCCTCCCCTTTTATCTTGATGTCGGTGGCTAGGATCACCACGTCGGCGGCGGCGATATCCTCCGCGGATAATGCGTTTTCCGTGCCGATGGTGCCCTGGGTTTCCACCTTGATGTCGTGGTTCAGCGCCTTGGCGCCCTTGATAAGTTTTTCCCGCGCGATATAGGTATGCGCGATGCCTGCCGTGCAGGCGGCTACACAAACTATTTTCATGTTATTCCTCGTCTTTTCCGGATTAGCAGAGGTCTGTTTCCGCATACTGGCCGAACAGTTGGATAATTTTTTCCGGGTCGGGCTCGTTTAGCAGTCGGGCAATCACCTCATCGTCGGCCAGCGCGCCGGCAACCTGAGACAGCAGGCGGATGTGCGTGGTGTTCTGGTCTTCCAGGCGCACGGCGAAAAGAATGATGCAGCGGACGTTGCTGCCGTCCAGCGTCTCCCAGGGGATGTCCTGCCGGGTGCGGCCGATGGCCAGCGTGGTCTGGGTCACCGCGGCGGATTTGCCGTGCGGGATGGCGATATGATTTTCAAAACCGGTGGAGCCTTCGGCTTCGCGCAGCCAGACGTCGCGAATAAAGGCCTCTTTGCAGATAATGGCGCCGTCCTGATACAGCAGTTCGGTCAGTTCCTGAATAACTTCTTCTTTATTCCGCGCCGTCATGGCTAATTTGACGCGATTGGCATTGAGAATCTTATTAATGTCCATCCACTTCACCTCAAGCAATTAAAAGGAACTAATATTCAGCCGCCGGGAGTAAATTCACCGCCTGATGCAATTGACCGGCAATCACCTTTTCCGTGACGCGCTTGATGTCATCGTCGTTAAAAAACGCCGAAACGTAGACGATAGGGGTTTGCCGCTCTTCCAGGTGGATGGTGGAGATCACCAGATCCACCGCTTCCTGGCGGCAAAACGCCGCCATGCTGCCGGCGGAAACCACGCCGACGATGATCCAGTCCGGGAAAGCCCGCAGGATGCGGCTTTTGAGCAGGTGCGAAGTGCCGACGCCGCTGGAGCACACCACCAGAATGCGCCGGTGGGCGATTTGCCGCTCCAGCGCCGCCTGGAAATGTACCGTCAGGTAGCCCACCTCGTCTTCGGCGATCGGCGGTAGTTGAAAGCGTTGGCACAGCAGCTGCGTAACGCGTTCGGTAATATGATAAATATCCCGCAGCTCGCTTTTTATATCTTCCAGCAGCGGGTTGCGGATGCGAATATGGTATTGCAGGCGATTAAGCAGCGGTTTAATATGAATCAGCAGACCGTCATACAATAATATATCCGCCCGCAGATCGATATTTATCAGAGCGGAAAATATATCAATCAGCTTTAGCGTCACCCGCCGTGATGCGCCGTTGGATAATTGTTGCCTGGCCACAGCGCGGTCGCCATGTTCTTCAATCACAATGCCGGAAGAAACAATGTACTGATAGATAAACCAGACCTCGTTATCGGGCAGGCGGTTATTAATTCTTTGTTCTATTTGTTCAATCATATTTTTCGCAATGCTGAATATATGGCGGTCAATCTGGTTATGATGCGTTTCCTCGCCCTGCGGCAGAGAATTACCCTGCGCCATACGGTGCATCATAATTAATATATGGGTGAAAATATTGATATAATAAGGCTCCCCCAGCGGGTAAGAGAGCTGCCGTTCCATTTCCTGCAACAGTTGCTGGACGAAGCCGACGTCCGGCTCGCCGAAATAGTGAATCAGCGCATGGAAGCTGCCGGGATCGAGGCGCGAGTGGTTAAGGCTGCCCGGCTCTTTGTGGTTCATCACCTCATTGATCAGGGTGGCCATGGCCAGGCGCACCTGGTTTTCGCTCCCTTCGATATGGGTGCCGCTCTGGCTGCGGATCAGGGTTAACCCCAGCGGCCTGATCCAGCTTTCGATAATCTTTAAGTCGTTGACGATTGACGCATTGCTGATGAAGTAGCGCTCGGCCAGCTTGCTGATCGAGGTATCCAGCGGCGTGTCGCTGAGCAGCTGCGAGGCGATTTTCACCCGGCGCACATTATTGGCCAGCGCGTCTGAACCGCCGTCATCCGCGACAAGCTGTTGTTCCAGACGAATAAGATTTTTAACATCATCAGAAATTAACAGAATTCCCGCGCCGACTTTTTTCTCTGGGTAGATATTCCAACCGGCAAGAAAGCTTTCAATAAATTGCATATCTCGATGTACGGTCTTTTCTGAAATGTTCAGATGGGTTGCAATATTTTTAACCGTTACATAGCTTTGATGCTGTAACAAATACTTCAATAATCTGTTTTGTCGCGAGGTAAGTGGTTGCATAATATAACCCTTGTATTCTGCGTCAAACATGATGTTAATTATTATTAGTATAGGTTTTTTCTTTTCGTATGCTTATCATCCTTTTGCTAATAATGAATATAGATTCCCGGACAAATAACGGCCATACTAAATTTTGTCCGACAGATGGGACAAAATTAAAACATTAAGAGAATAGGGTGTTAATTTCGGCTGGATCACATTTTACCGGCCGTTAAATGTGATGACGATCTCGTATTAATGAAAAATATATTATTTACGGTTATTTTATATGCTGCCGGCTTTGAGCCGCAAAAAAGCGACAGTTGTTGGTTTTGTTGCATAGCCGACAATATAAAATTCAAATAAATCAAATAATTAACTTATGGCATATCGATTGCATCGCCGATAGATGGAGTCTTATTAATCGTGCCGAGGTGAGTGATGAGAAATAGCGAAATCGTGGCGTTAATGGATCAACCCGCCTGCGATCATAATGGCGGCGGGAAATCCGGTTGCAGCGCTCCCAAGCCGGGTACGGCGGCGGGCGGCTGCGCGTTTGACGGCGCGCAAATCACCCTGTTGCCGATTGCGGATGTCGCCCATCTGGTGCACGGCCCGATTGGCTGCGCGGGCAGTTCCTGGGATAACCGCGGCAGCCATAGCTCCGGGCCGCGGATTAACCGGCTGGGATTCACCACCGATATGAGCGAGCAGGACGTGATCATGGGGCACGGCGAGCGGCGCCTGTTTCATGCGGTACGCCATATCGTCGAGCGCTACCATCCGGCGGCGGTGTTTATCTACAACACCTGCGTACCCGCCATGGCGGGTGACGATATCGAGGCGGTGTGCCGGGCGGCGGAGCAGGTCAATCAGGTTCCGGTCATCGCTATCGATGCCGCCGGATTTTACGGCGGCAAAAACCTGGGCAACCGCATCGCCGGCGACATTATGGCGAAAAAGGTGATCGGGGGGCGCGAACCCGCGCCCTGGCCGGCGGATTTCGCCATCCCGCAAGCGCAGGGGCACAGCATCGGTCTGATTGGCGAGTACAACATCGCCGGCGAGTTCTGGCATGTGTTGCCGTTACTCGATCGTCTGGGGATCCGCGTGCTGGGAAGCCTCTCCGGCGACGCCCGCTTCGCCGAGCTTCAGACGTTGCACCGCGCCGAAGTCAATATGCTGGTGTGTTCGCGCGCGCTGATCAACGTGGCGCGCCACCTTGAGCTTCACTACGGCACGCCCTGGTTTGAAGGCAGCTTTTACGGCGTACGGGAGATGTCGAGCTCGCTGCGTGCCCTGGCCGGCGCACTGAACGATAAGGATTTACAGGCCAGAACCGAAAAACTCATCGAACAGCAGGAGCGGGCGGCCGATCTGGCGCTGGAGCCCTATCGCCGGCGCCTGCAGGGCAAGCGCGCCCTGCTTTACACCGGCGGCGTGAAGTCATGGTCGGTGGTCTCCGCGCTGCAGGATTTGGGGCTGGAGGTGGTGGCCACCGGCACCAAAAAATCCACCGAAGAGGATAAGGCGCGCATCCGCGAACTGATGGGGGAGAACGCCGTGATGCTGGAAGACGGCAACGCCCGACTGCTGTTGGACACCGCGTATCGCTATCAAGCCGACATCATGATTGCCGGCGGGCGCAACATGTATACCGCCTATAAGGCCCGGCTGCCGTTTCTGGATATCAATCAGGAACGGGAACACGCTTTCGCCGGATATCAGGGGATTGTCGCCCTGGCTCGCCAGCTGTGCCTGACGCTGGAAAGCCCGATCTGGCCGCAGGTGAACAGCCGGGCGCCCTGGCAGAGCTGAGAAAGGAGAAATTCAATGGCGCAGATTTTGAAATCACCGAAACCGCTGGCCACCAGCCCGATTAAAAGCGGGCAGCCGTTGGGGGCAATTCTGGCAAGCATGGGGCTGGAGGGTTGTATTCCGCTGGTTCATGGCGCCCAGGGGTGCAGCGCTTTCGCCAAGGTGTTTTTTATTCAGCACTTTCACGATCCCATTCCCTTGCAAACCACGGCGATGGATCCGGTCACTACCATTATGGGGTCGAACGATAACGTCCTTGACGCCCTGTCTCTGCTGTGCGAGCGCCATAACCCGAAGATAATGGTGGTGCTGAGCACCGGCCTGTCGGAGACCCAGGGCGCGGACCTGGCTCTCGCCTTACGCCAGTTCAGAGAGACGTATCCTAAACATCACGCCGTCGCAGTGGTCACCACCAGTTCGCCGGACTTTTACGGCTCGATGGAAAATGGCTATGCCGCCGTGCTGGAAAGCGTGATTGAACAGTGCGTGCCGCCATCCCCGAACGTCAGCGCAATCCGAAAAAAGCGGGTAAACCTGCTGCTGGGGCATATGCTGACCCCCGGCGACCATGAACAGATCCGCAGCTATGTCGAGGCTTTCGGCCTACAGGCGATCGTTTTGCCCGATCTGGCGGGGTCGCTGGACGGCCATCTGGCGGAGGGCGATTTTTCCGCCTTGACCCAGGGCGGTACGCCGCTACGTCTGCTTGAACAGATGGGGCAGAGCGCGTCGACCATCGCCATCGGCGTGTCGCTCCAGCGGGCCTCGCGCCTGCTGGAGGGCCGCAGCCATACGCCGTCGTTCTGGCTGCCGCATTTGATGACGCTTGACCAGTGCGATGCCTTTATCGAGCACCTGCGCCAGCTATCCGGTCGCGACGTGCCCGCCTGGATCGCCCGCCAGCGCGGCCAGTTGCAGGACGCGATGATTGACACCCACATCTGGCTCCAGGACAAACGGCTGGCGATTGCGGCGGAAGGCGATCTGCTGGCCGCCTGGCTGGATTTCGCCCTCAGTCAGGGGATCCGCCCCGAGTGCGTGGTCGCCCCGGCGAACCAGCCCGGCTTATCCGCACTGCCGGTGGCCGAGGTGCAAATCGGCGATCTGGAGGACGTGGATGACAGGTTACAACGTCACACGGTGGATATGCTGTGCGCCAACTCGCATGCGGCGCCGCTGGCGCAGAAATACCATCTGCCGCTGGTGCGCATCGGTTTTCCGCTATTCGATCGCCTCGGCGAGTTTCGTCGCCTGCGCCAGGGCTATGGCGGGATGCGCGATACCCTGTTTGAGCTGGCGAACGCCATGCGTCAGGCGCATCGCCAACTCCCGGTTTATCACTCTCCTCTGAAACAGGCTTTTCCGTCCGCCGCTATGCAGAACCCCATTATGGAGACAAAGCCATGCGACATTTAACCCGTCAGTTGGCGATCCCCTCCGTCGACAGCTGGATTATTCGCATTGCGTTTGCCAGCGTCGATTTGCGCGTCGTCGATCAGCATTTCGGCTCATCGCCGCGCCTGGCGATTTATGGCATACGCCGTGATGAAGTACAGCTACTGGAAGTGGCCGACTTCACCGTCTTGCTCGGTCACAGCGAAGATAAACTCACCAGCCGCGTCAACGCCGTGGAGGGTTGTTTCACCCTCTACTGTACGGCCATCGGCGATACGGCGTTCAGGCGGCTGTTGGCGATCGGGGTGCGGGCGGTGAACGTGGCCCGCAATACCCCGATAGCGGTGCTGTTGGCCGATGCGCAGGCGCTGTGCTCCGACGGCGGGATCAAGAAATCGTTGCGGAAAAAAGACCGCGGCCGTTTCGATGCCATGATGCGGGAAAGCAGCTGGTACGACGAAGAGTGAAGCTTGTCGGCTGTGCGACAAAACCGACAATTAGCGGCGTGTATGTCACAGCTTGCCAATCATTTATTCCAGCTATCTTACTGATAAAATAGGTTTTTTGTGACTGGCATCACATTTGCTCAGTGATAAGCGTCAGGTACCGGAGCCAGAACCATGATCCAAATCGATGCGACGACCTTAAACCAGCTCAGACAACGCCAACGCCAGCGTGTTCAGCCGACCGCCGGCCTGGCGTTGGTGGTGATGGGGGCCGCCTGCCGGGGCTGGACGCTGCGGATGACATGGCGCGCGCAGCCGCTGCCGGGCGACGAATGCCGCGACATCGCCGGGCTGCGGCTGTTGGCTTCCGAACAACATTGGCGGCACCTGGCGCAGGCGCGCATCAGCTCCGACGCGCAAGGCGTCTGGGTGGAGTTTCAGCCGGTGGGATGCCGCTGCGAAGAGGGGGCGTGCGCGGCGGCAACAGCATAACTCGGCAAGCGGTAACCAACGGGAGAATAGAGCATGTGGAATTATTCCGAAAAGGTAAAAGAGCATTTTTTTCATCCGCGCAACGCCCGAGTGGTTGAACAGGCGAATGCGGTCGGCGACGTCGGTTCTCTCAGCTGCGGCGATGCCCTACGGCTGATGTTGCGGGTCGATCCCGCCAGCGAAGTGATTCAGGAAGCCGGATTTCAAACCTTTGGCTGCGGCAGCGCCATTGCCTCCTCATCGGCGTTGACCGAACTGATTATCGGTAAAACGCTGGAAGCCGCCGCGCGGGTCACCAATCGGGATATCGCCGATTATCTTGACGGCCTGCCGCCTGAAAAGATGCACTGCTCGGTAATGGGACAGGAAGCGTTGCGGATGGCGATCGCCAACTATCGCGGCGAAACCCTGGATGAGGAGCATGAAGAGGGCGCGCTGATCTGCAAATGCTTTGCCGTCGACGAAGGGCAAATCAAACGCGCGGTGCTGACCAACGGGCTGACCACGCTGGAAGAGGTCATCCATTACACCAAGGCCGGTGGCGGCTGCGCCGCATGTCATGAAAAAATCGAGCAGGCGCTGAGCGCGATCCTGGCCGCCGCCGGCGATAACCCGGCGGCGGCGGTGGAAGAAAAAAGCGAACGCTGGCGGGCGGTTGAAGAGATCGTTGCCGGGCTGCGGCCGCATATCCAGATGGACGGGGGCGACATTACGTTGATCCGGGTGACGGACGATGAGGTGCGGGTAGCCCTGTCAGGCAGTTGCAATGGCTGCATGATGACGGATATGACGCTGGGCTGGCTGCAACAAAAACTGCTGGAGCGGCTGGGCTACTTTATCCGCGTGGTTGCCGATACGCCCGCCGCCGCCGGGGTTATTTTCCAGACTTCAGACTGCTAAGGAGCGTGCTCGTGAAACCCATCTATCTGGATAACAATGCCACCACCCGCCTGGATCCGATGGTGCTGGAAGCCATGATGCCGTTTTTGCAGGATCAGTACGGCAACCCGTCGTCGATTCATGACTTCGGCGAACCTTCGCGGCGGGCGCTGGCCAAAGCGCGCGAGCAGGTCGCCAGTTTTCTCGGCGCGCACCACGACAGTGAAGTCATCTTCACCTCCTGCGCGACCGAGGCGACCTCGACCGCCATTCTTTCCGCGGTGGAAGCCTTTCCCGCGCGGCGCGAAATCATCACCACCGCCGTGGAGCACCCGGCCACTCTGGAAGTGTGCGAGCACCTGGAACGGCAGGGCTATAAAATTCACCGGCTGGAGGTAGACCAGCAGGGCGCGCTGGACCTGGATCGCTACCGCGCCTTGCTGCACGACGGCGTGGCGCTGGTAAGCGTCATGTGGGCGAATAACGAAACCGGGGTGTTGTTTCCGGTTGAACGGATGGCGCAGCTGGCCCATGAACAGGGCATTCTGTTTCACTGCGATGCCGTGCAGGCGCTGGGGAAGGTGGCGGTCGCGGTGGCGGATTCGGCAATTGATATGCTCTCCTGTTCGGCACATAAAATTCACGGACCGAAAGGCACCGGCTGCCTGTGGCTGCGTCGCGGTACGCGCTTCCGTCCGCTGTTGCGCGGCGGGCATCAGGAGCGCGGCCGTCGGGCGGGTACGGAAAATATCGCCGGTATCGTCGGCATGGGCATGGCGAGTGAACTGGCCGCCATCCATCTGCCGATGATGGCGGCCAGCGTCGCCCCGCTGCGCGACCGGCTTGAAGCCGGACTGCGGACCATTGCCGGCACTAGAGTGATGGGGGCCGGGCAACCGCGCACGCCGAATACGCTGAATATCGCCTTTGAGTTTATCGAAGGGGAGGCCATTCTGCTGATGCTGAATCAGGCGGGGATCGCCGCCTCCAGCGGCAGCGCCTGTACCTCCGGCTCGCTGGAACCTTCCCATGTGATGCGGGCGATGAGCATTCCCTATACCGCGGCGCACGGCAGCATCCGTTTTTCGCTGTCGCGCTATACGCGTGAGAAAGAGATCGACTACGTACTTGAGCAGATCCCGCCGGTGATCGACCGCTTACGCGCGCTGTCGCCCTACTGGCAGCAGGGAAAACCGGGGGAATTCACCCCCGCCTGGGGTTAACCGGGGAGATTGCGCCGATGAAAACCATCGTCATTAACGACACCACGCTGCGTGACGGCGAGCAAAGCCCCGGCGTGGCGTTCAGCGCCGATGAGAAACTGACGATTGCCGAATCTCTGGCGCGGGCGGGCGTGCCTGAGCTGGAGGTCGGCACGCCCGCCATGGGCGAAGAAGAGCGCGCGCGTATCTATCGCATTCGCCAGCGCCTGCCGGATATCACCCTGATGGCCTGGTGTCGTCTGAATGAACAGGATATCCGGCAGGCGGCGCGGCTGGGCGTGGACTGGGTCGATATTTCACTGCCGGTGTCCGCCTGTTTACGGCAGTACAAAGTCGGTCTGGCGTGGCCGGATATGTTGCAGCGGCTTGGCGAGCTGACCTCCTTTGCGCTGTCGCTGGGGCTTAAGGTCTGCGTGGGCGGCGAGGACGCCTCACGCGCCGACGAGGCGGATTTGGCGGCGGTGGCGCAGGTCGCCGGCGCCGCCGGTGCCGGCCGGTTGCGTTTTGCCGATACTCTGGGACTGCTCGATCCCTTGGCGACCGGGCGGCAGATCCGGCGGCTACGGCGCTATTGGCCGGGCGAGTTGGAGATCCATGCCCACAACGATTTCGGCATGGCGACGGCAAACACCCTGGCGGCGGTGCGCGCCGGGGCGACGCACGTCAGCACCACCGTTCTGGGATTGGGCGAGCGAGCGGGCAACGCCGCGCTGGAGCAGGTGGCGCTGGGGCTGTCGCATATGCGGTTGGGTGAAACCCATATCGATACCCGACAACTACCAGCCCTGTGCCAGTTGGTCGCCAGCGCCGCCGGGGAGAGCGTCCCCTGCCGGCAACCGCTGGTCGGCGAACGGGTATTCACCCATGAGTCTGGCGTGCACGTGGCCGGTTTGTTGCAGGGGGTTGAGAGTTATCAGAGCGTTGCGCCGCAGCTGCTGGGGCGCGAGCATCAGCTGGTATTGGGCAAGCATTCCGGCCGGCGAGCGCTGGAGGCGGTGTTCTCGCAGCTTGGCCTGCCGCTGAGCGCGGCGCAAATCCCGCTGATTCAGCAGGCGCTGCGCGCCTTTGCCGAAAGCGATAAACGCAGCCCCACCGGCGATGAGCTTTACCGGCTTTATCGCGGGATAAGCGAAATACCGGCCGGTGCGCTTAATGTTGTTTGACGGAGAAACAGTATGGACTGGTTTAATGAACTGCCTGGAATAAGCCAGTTGGAAAGCGCCGAAGACTTCCTGCGCTTTTTCGCCATTCCGTTTGATGAACGCAGCGTACGGGTTAAACATCTGCATATCCTGCACGCTTTCAACCTGCGCCTGCGGCGCTATCAATCCCTTGATGAGCCGCCGCTCGCGCCGCAGCAGCGTCAGCAATTCCGGCTGCAACAGGTACGCGCGATGCTGCTCGAAAGCTACCGCCACGTTGTCGGCGGCGAACTGCGGGAACGTTCGCCACTGAAAGTGTATCAGCGTACCGCCCGCTGTTTTATCCCCTGGCTGCTGCTGGATGAAGGAGAAAACGGATGAAGCCGCGTTTTGAGTTTGGTGAAGCGGTGCGGGTGATCCGTACGGTGCGCAATGACGGCACTTTCCCTGCTATGGCGCGCGGCGAGCAACTGGTTCGGCGTGGTGCGGTCGGCTATGTGCGTGAGTGGGGGACGTTTTTACAGGACAATATTATCTACCAGGTCCATTTTCTGGATAACGATCGCATCGTGGGGTGCCGCGAGCATGAACTGATACCGGCCGCGGCACCCTGGGTCGACGGAGCGTTTCAATACGGCGACTGGGTATCCGCCGCCATGATCCTGGCTACCGATCGCCATATCCGGGTACAGGCCGGCGATGTCGGTCAGATAATGGGTGTGGAGCGCGACGTGCGGCCGATGCAGTTTATCGTGTTGTTCGGCGGTACGTTGTTGCAGGTGCCGGAACATGCTCTGGAGGCGATCGATCGTGACGACCTGTAGTGTCGATGTGCCGACCATGTGGCAGCGTTATTCCCGGCTCAAGCTCTCCTTATCGCTTTATCAGTGTTTGCCGTGGCGGCAAACGCCCGAACAACGGGCGGCGTTCGCCGGACAGGTCGCACGGCAATGGCGGCTGGAAGCCGCTATCCGCGACCGGGCGCAACGGCAGGGAATTGACGCGCCGCGGCAAAATAGCGGCGACGCGCAGTATCTGCTGCGTAGCTATTTCGCTGACGAACAGGACTGGCAAAACGCCTTGCAACGCGAGGGCATTGACGCCGTCGGCCTGTCGCAGGCCCTGGTCCATGAAACCCTGCTTACCGCCATGCTGGAAAACGTGGCCGACCAAGCGCCAGAGGTAAGCGAGCGGGAAATCGATGCATGGTATCGCCATAACGCCCATCGCTTCCAACGCCCGGAGCAACGGCTGGCGCACCATTTACTGCTGGTGATTGACGATACGCAGGCCGATTGTGACAGTGTAACGGTTACCGAACGAATCGCCACGCTGCGCCGCCGCCTGCAGACCGACCCGCGGCGCTTTCCCCGGCTGGCCGGACGCTTCTCGGAATGTCCGACGGCGCTGGAAGGCGGGAAAATCGGCTGGGTGAGCCGGGGTATGCTGTATCCGGCACTGGATAGCCAATTATTTTCCCTGGCGGCGAATGACCTCAGCCCGGTAGTGGAAAGCCCGATGGGGCTGCACGTTTTATGGTGCGAGGAAATCCGGCCTGCAAGTGAACTGCCCAAAGCGGACGCATTGGCGCAAATCCGCCGGCAGTGGCGGGAAAAGCGCCGCCAACAGTATCAGCGCCAGTGGCTGGCGGAGATCTTGCGGTGAAATAAATTAAAAAGGAGCCAAGCGCTACGGCTTCTTTTTCTTCGCCTGTTTTGGTTACTGGCTAAACTATTAACTGGCTTGATATTAGGCTTTTAGTAAATATTATCCATAGTCAATACCTTTTAAATAGCCCCCCTTTTTATCTCTAAATCAAACTATCAGAACAACTGCAAAATCTGCGCAATTTCTTGCTCACTTCCCAGCATAAATCCCTGTTTGCGCAATGTTTGCAGACGAAATGCGCAGTCTGCGCAACTTCTTGCTCAAATTTCACTTAGGGATGGTTTTACTTAAGGAAATTACCTTTAAAAACAGATGGATAAAAGTTGGCATGGTCGTTGCTATACAGAGCAGGTGCAACCAAACACATGTTCAATAACCCGTTTTAATCAACAAGGAGCAAGACCATGCCAACCCCATGTTATATCAGCATCGAAGGGAAAACCCAGGGCAATATCACCGCCGGCGCCTTCACTTCCGACTCGGTCGGCAATATCTACGTGCAGGGCCACGAAGACGAGATGCTGGTGCAGGAATTCCAGCACGTGGTGACCGTTCCCACCGACCCGCAGTCCGGCCAGCCCTCCGGCCAGCGCGTTCACAAACCCTTCAAGTTCACCGTGGCGCTGAACAAGGCGGTCCCGCTGCTGTACAACGCCCTGGCCTCCGGCGAAATGCTGCCGACCGTGACCCTGAAATGGTATCGCACCTCGGTGGAAGGCAAGCAGGAGCACTTCTTCTCCACGGTGCTGACCGACGCCACCATCGTGGATATCGACTGCCAGATGCCGCACTGCCAGGACCCGTCCAAGGCGGATTTCACCCAGCTGATTCAGGTGTCCGTGGCGTACCGCAAAATCGACTGGGAGCACACGGTGGCCGGGACGTCAGGCTCTGACGACTGGCGCGCGCCGGTGGAAGCCTAATCCCTCTTTAACCCGGGCTTGCCCGGGTTTTTTGCGTGTGCTGCGGTGTGGGCGGACCCAGACCGCAACACGGGCGTTTTATTTTTCATCAGGGTAGTTGCATGTCGCACCGGGCGGTAACGGGGCGTGCGGTAGCCATGGCGGAGGGAGGAGGTACAAGGTGGCAAACAGTACGGGACTACAGTTCACCGTGACGCTCGGCGCGCTGCCGGCGAGCACGTTCGCGGTGGTGGATTTCAGGCTGGACGAAGGGTTGAACCGGCCGTTCAGCCTGGCGCTGAATCTGGCGAGCGCGCTGCCGGATGTGGATTTCGGCGCGGTGCTGGACCAGCCGTGCGAACTGCTGGTGTGGTACGAGGGGGAACTGCAACGGCGGGTGAGCGGCATCGTCAGCGCCTTCAGCCAGGGCGACACCGGCTTTCGGCGCACGCGTTATCAGGCGGAGGTGCGGCCGGCGCTGTGGCGGCTGGGGCTGCGCACCAACGCGCGGATATTTCAGGCGCAGAAGCCGCAAGCGATTATCGGCACGCTGCTGGAGGAAGCCGGGATAACCGATTACGCGTTTGCGCTGCGCCACGACCATGGGCAGCGGGAATATTGCGTGCAGTACCGGGAGAGCGACCTGGCGTTCGTCAGCCGGCTGGCGGCGGAAGAGGGGATGTTTTTCTTCCATGAATATGAGGAAGGGAAGCACCGGGTGGTGTTTGCCGACGACGCCGGGGCGCTGGGTAAAGGACCGGGGCTGTTCTTCAACCTGGCGAATCAGGGGCTGTCGGAAGGGGCGTATGTGCGGCGTTTCCACTATGCGGAGCGGGTGAGCATGGCGGAGGTGGCGCTAAAGGACTACAGCTTCAAGACCCCGGCGTACGGGCTGCTGCACAGCAAACAGGGCAGCGAGCTGGCGCACCAGCGGGAGAGCTACCAGCACTACGACTATCCGGGGCGTTTCAAACAGGACCCGAGCGGGAAGGCGTTCACCGGCTACCGTCTGGACGCGCAGCGCGCCGGCGCGGTAACGGGCGGGGGCGAATCGAACTGCGCGGGGCTGATGCCGGGCAGCGCGTTCCCGCTTACGGAGCACCCGAACGCGGCGCTGAATATCGCCTGGCAGATAGTGAACATCACGCATAGCGGGCAACAGCCGCAGGCGCTGGAAGAGGAAAGCGGCGGCGAGCCGACGACGCTGAGCAACAGTTTCAGCGTGGTGAAGGGCAGCACGACGTGGCGGACGGAGATGGCGCACAAGCCGATGGTGGACGGTCCGCAGATAGCGACGGTGGTGGGCCCGGCGGGAGAAGAAATCTACTGCGACGTGTATGGCCGGGTGAAGCTGCAATTTCCGTGGGACCGCTACGGGGCGAGCGACGACCAGAGTTCGTGCTGGGTGCGGGTAAGCCAGGGGTGGGCGGGAGGCCAGTACGGTCTGATAGCCATCCCGCGAATCGGGCATGAGGTGATAGTGAGCTTTCTGGAGGGCGACCCGGACCAGCCGATAGTGACGGGGCGGACGTTCCATGCCACCAATCCGACGCCTTATGTGTTGCCGGAGCATAAGACCAAGATGGTGCTGCGTTCCGACACCCACCAGGGCAGCGGGTTCAATGAACTCTCTTTTGAGGATGAATCCGGGCGGGAAAACATTCATATCCACGCCCAGAAAGATATGTCGGTCAAGATATTGCACGACATGACCAAACGCGTGGATTCCAGCGTGGTGGAGAGTATCGGCGAAAATCAGAATACGGAAATTGGAAAACATCACCAGCACCGGGTCGGCGGCAACATGAATCTGACGGTGGGCGGACAGGGACTCGGATTGCTGGGCGGCTTGTTCAGCCTGATAGCCAACAGCGGTAAATTCATGAAGAAAGAATCAGCCAAAGTGGGCGAGCCGGGCGTAGAGCAGTTTGCCGATGATATCAATAAAGTTGGCGCGGCGGCGGAAACGATGTCGCTGACCGCCGGGAAGTCCTTTACTGACGCGGGCGGATTCAAATCCAAAGCCGGGCTGGATATGGTATCGAAAGGCACATCTCTGGCCGGACTGCTTTCCAGCCTGATGCCCGGCTCCGGCATTTTTAATACGGTCGTCGAGAAGTTTCGTTCGGACACCACCGGTATCGCCAGTACCGAACAGGTTGGCCTGTATAAAAATACGCTGGTCGGTCATACCCAGACGCTGTCTGTCGGTCAGGTACTGAAACTATTGGTAGGGGATAAATACGACATTGAGAGCAAAAGCGCCATTTTCTCCCGCACCAAAAAGCATACGCTTTACGCTAAAGAAAAAATGGTGATTGGCGGACCGGGCGGCACCATTACCATCGATGACGGCGGTGTGACCATTCAGGCGAAGAGCATCAAACTGAAAGCGCCATCCATTGATATGTCCGGCGGTGCAGCAGAGCAGGCAGCGGCGCTGAGCAGCGACAAGCCGTTCTCTGAAGAATGTCCGTACAAGAAAAAATAGGCAGGGAGGCAATATGTTAGAGAAGCCTTATGACGCGGTGAGTGATGGTCTGAAACATACGGTATTCACTCCCGTATCCACTATTGTGGATGAGCACGAAAAATCCCTTCACACCTACCTGTTGCTGAACGCGGCAGCCAGCCCTGATATCGCCATCTGTCTGGAGGGTTTTTCGCCAGCTTATCGTTCTCTGTTTGATGTGTCGGTGCTGGATAATCTCGGCCACGTGGCGCCCTATCTGGTGCAGGTTAATGCGCACAGTGATGTGCTGGACTGGTGGCTGGCGGATGGTTATATGCGGCAGTGGGGCATCATTGTGCGCAGCACGCTGCCATTGATACCGCTGGTCAGGCATTTCAAGAAGTTCACCAAAGTTATCAATAACGGTAAAACCTACTTTTTCCGTTTTTACCAGCCTAAGACGTTCAACCAGTTTATTCCACAGTTGACGCCAGAGCAGCAGGCGGACTTCTTTGCCCCGCTTTATGCCGTCTATACGGAAACCACCGATGAGCCAGCGCAGTTAATGCATTTCACTCATGATGCCCGCGGATTAAATGTAACTACGCTGGCATTGCCGGTTACCCCAAACCAGGAGGAGAGCACTGAACATGTGGCACTTTGATGACCTGCAAATGGAGTCGCATCTGATGAGCGATAACGATTTTTCCCGGTGGTTTGTGGATGAAGTGATGGAAGAAACCCTGCCGGAGCACAAGCAAGGGCATAAGCCGGAAACCCTGTATACGATGACGCTGAATGGCCGGGAGATAGCGAAAAAGTTCCATATCCATAAACCGACCAATCAGGCGAAGTTCCTGTATTTCATGTGGGGTGTCGGGTCGAACTTCTTTGAGTTTGATGGCTTTAAGCAAATCCTTGCGGATACAGCGCGGGGCGAAGATGAACGTCTGGCTGCGCTGTTTACCGAGGTCAGCGAAGAGCAGGGCGTTGAGGCGCTGATGCAGAGTCATCCGAATTACTGGTTCCCGGAGTGAAGCCGGTGAGACGACAGGGAGAATAATATGGCGAATATCAGAGCAAGGAGTGAGAGTCCTGAAATTGAAGCAGATCGCAAGAAAGTGCTTGAAATGGAGTCTCAATACAGTGAGCTTATTATTGATGGTGGCTTGGCAGCCGCTGGCGCCGCACCTCCACCGTTTGGCACGGCGGCAGATGTGGCGTCATTGGGGCGTTCGCTTTTCAAAGGCGACTGGAGTGGAGCCGCACTGGATGTATTGGGACTTATCCCGATAGCGGGTGATGCCGCGAAAGCAGGGAAAATAGCGGTAAAAGTTGAAAAAGTGACGGAAGCCTTATCTAAGGCCAAAGCTGCGCTGAATACGAAAGTATTTGCAGCAACGCGTGAAAATGCAAAAAAATACTGGAAAGAATTGATAGCCAAGAAAAAAAAGGAAAAATTGGACAGCGAACTTGGAAAGTGCAAAACAGAAGAATGCAAAAAGCTGGCTTGTGAAAAATTTGAAAATGATAAATCCATGGATCCTGGCCGTCTTCCATCGTCAGAAAAAGGAACCTGGGTAGATAAAGATGGAAAACCTTGTCCTCCAGGTACTGGTATGTACAAGCCAGATCCGGAGAAGAACAAGAGTCTTTATGATGCAGTTCAGCGCCACGGTAAAGAGGGTATTCCGTTTAAAGATGGGCATCCTGACTTCTCAGGATTTCCGCCTTTGAAAGATGGAAAGCCGTTTGGTAACGGAGATAAGCCTTACCAAGTAGAAATAGATAGGAGGGGAGATCGTACTGATTTCACAAAAGCTAAGAGTGCTCTGAATGAAAAATATGGAAAAAAACTTTCTCCAGACGAAAATGATATTGGAACTTGGCACCATGAGCCTGATGGAGTAACCATGAGTTACGTGGATATTGATATACATACTGCTTATAATAAAGCGGGTAAAGTTAATGGCGGAACCCCTCATAAAGGTGGCGATTCAATGTGGCGAAGTGAGGATTTTTAATATGAATATTGAAAAAGAAGACCTGAAAAATTGGGTGGTTAGCGATGATGAATTTATTCCTGATGAGATAAAAGTAAATGCTAGCATTTTGTCTATAGAAAATAGGCTAAATGTAAATTTGCCTAAAGAATATAAAGATTTTCTCGCTCTGACAAATGATGAATCATGCAGTCCAATTGACGATAAATCATCTTGTTTATGTAGGTATAATTCAAAAGTGATAGTCGTTCTTGTGAATGTTTTGTCTAATAGTAAAAGATTAATTTCACAAAAAAATATGTTATCAGATTCTGACGAAAATGGCTTAATAAATGGCCTTGTTGCCATAGGAAGAAATTACGATGATGATGGTGATGCCTATATTATTTATGACGTAAGACCTAATTCTCCTACTTATCAACATGTATTTCATTGGCGATATTATGTTGACAATTTAGTCATCGGTGAGGGATTGGGGTTTCTGGCCCACTCGCTGAAAGAATTTCTAAATACGCCAACATCGGAAGATGAGTTGTAGTTTTTCTATATGCCACTGTCAATAACAGGATATTAAGGTTAATTGAGCATGTACTCTGAGTACAAAAAAACGTTTATTGAAAACTGGTCGGAAGATATTTTGGCTCAGTCGTTCAAGAGTGAAAGTATTGAACTCCATGAACGGGACGTTATCGCCATCGGAGCGAGTACCGATGAGTTTATGAGCGCCAGAGGGCTACAGGAAAAGCCATTTTTTTCTGCGCAATTACATGATGATATTGAATATGCTTTGTCAGTATTAAATAAGCCTGCTTTTGTGCGATTTGGGGGGGTTAGCTACCATGATGCTTCCCTTTCTAGATTGGATACGGTTGATGGAATAGTAAAACAATTGTCGGTATCAAATCGCTGCGTCGCATCCTATCTTTGGGATTGCCTGCAATCGTCAACACCTGTTTGGTTGTTCCTGAGGGAATGGCGCGATATTCCGCGCTGGGGAGAGTTCAGATGTTTCATTCGGGATGCTAAAGTCATTGGTGTTTCTCAATATCATTGTCTGGAATACTTTCCGTTTCTAAAAGAAAAGGAAAATGAAATACGCCTTCAACTGATTATGTTTTTGCAAAAACTATTGCCTGTATTGCATATGAATTCCGTGGTTGCAGACATTGCCATTGATTATCAGGACGGGAAATTTACTACAACATTGATTGAACTTAATCCGTTTATTCAGCGGACGGATGCCTGTCTTTTTTCCTGGGTAAATGGCGGCGATTTTAATGGCCGTATTCGCGTCAACCATAGCATTGCTGATGCACATGCAGAAAAGCGCAAAAGACCTTATTTGCTATAAAGAGGATAATCGTATGGGAAAACCAGTCGCAATATTGGGGCAGCGGCAGTGGGGCATCATTGTGCGCAGCACGTTGTCGCTGATACCGCTGGTCAGGCATTTCAAGAAGTTCACCAAAGTTATCAATAACGGTAAAACCTACTTTTTCCGTTTTTACCAGCCTAAGACGTTCAACCAGTTTATTCCACAGTTGACGCCAGAGCAGCAGGCGGACTTCTTTGCCCCGCTTTATGCCGTCTATACGGAAACCACCGATGAGCCGGCGCAGTTAATGCATTTCACTCATGATGCCCGCGGATTAAATGTAACTACGCTGGCATTGCCGGTTACCCCAAACCAGGAGGAGAGCACTGAACATGTGGCACTTTGATGACCTGCAAATGGAGTCGCATCTGATGAGCGATAACGATTTTTCCCGGTGGTTTGTGGATGAAGTGATGGAAGAAACCCTGCCGGAGCACAAGCAAGGGCATAAGCCGGAAACCCTGTATACGATGACGCTGAATGGTCGGGAGATAGCGAAAAAGTTCCATATCCATAAACCGACGAATCAGGCGAATTTCCTGTATTTCATGTGGGGTGTCGGGTCGAACTTCTTTGAGTTTGATGGCTTTAAGCAAATCCTTGCGGATACAGCGCGGGGCGAAGATGAACGTCTGGCTGCGCTGTTTACCGAGGTCAGCGAAGAGCAGGGCGTTGAGGCGCTGATGCAGAGTCATCCGAATTACTGGAGCCGGTGAGACGACAGGGAGAATAATATGGCGAATATCAGAGCAAGGAGTGAGAGTCCTGAAATTGAAGCAGATCGCAAGAAAGTGCTTGAAATGGAGTCTCAATACAGTGAGCTTATTATTGATGGTGGCTTGGCAGCCGCTGGCGCCGCACCGCCACCGTTTGGTACGGCGGCAGATATAGCGTCATTGGGACGTTCGCTTTTCAAAGGCGACTGGAGTGGAGCCGCACTGGATGTATTGGGACTTATCCCGATAGCGGGTGATGCCGCGAAAGCAGGGAAAATAGCGGTAAAAGTTGAAAAAGTGACGGAAGCCTTATCTAAGGCCAAAGCTGCGCTGAATACGAAAGTATTTGCAGCAACGCGTGAAAATGCAAAAAAATACTGGAAAGAATTGATAGCCAAGAGAAAAAAGGAAAAATTGGACAGCGAGCTTGGAAAGTGCAAAACAGAAGAATGCAAAAAGCTGGCTCGGGAAAAATTTGAAAACGACAAATCTATGTATCCTGGCCGACTACCGTCGTCTGATAAGGGAAAATGGGTAGATAAAGATGGTAACCCTTGTCCTTCAGGGACTGGAAAATATATGCCAGATCCCGAGAAAAACCCAAGTTTGTATGATGCGGTACAACGCCATGGGAAGGATGGTATCCCGTTTAAAGATGGGCATCCTGACTTCTCAGAATTTCCGCCTTTGAAAGATGGTAAACCAATTGGTGAAAATGGCAAACCATATCAGGTTGAGATTGATATGACTGGTAACTCATCTGACTTTAAGAAAGCTAAAAAAACATTTTCTGATAAATATAACTCAACATTATCTGATGCTGAATGGCGCTCTGGTACGTGGCATCATGAGTCTGATGGAGTAACTATGACCTTTGTTGATAAAAAGATTCATACGGCATATTCTGATGCTGAAACTGGTATGGCTAACAGCGGCACTCCACATGTTGGTGGTGATTCTATGTGGAGAAGTGGGGATTATTGATATGAGCATTGTCAAAGAAGACTTGGTGAATTGGCATATGGATGAAACTCTTTTTGAGCAAGATCCTGTTAACATCGAAAAGAAAGTAAAAAATGTTGAATCGGTTTTAAACGTTAACTTACCTAGTGAATTTAAAATCTTCCTTCTTCTAACTAATGATCAAGCTATTTCTCCAGTGGAAGATAAAGATTTTTGTTTGGCTAAATATAATGATGAAAGTAGAGTCGTGTATGTGGACGGATTTTATAGCTGCGAGTCTATTATTGAGATAACAAAATTGTCTCAGGAATCTATTTATGAGCACCGCTTTATATTACCAGAAGGTTTAATTGTTATTGGTGTTAATTATGATGGGGCGACTGATGCACATATAGTATATGATGTAAGGCCTGACTCTCTGACATATCAGCATTTATTTAATTGGCGTTATTCTATCGATAATGTTTTTGTTGGTGAAGGCTTGGGATTTCTTTCTCACTCATTGAAAGAATTTCTAAATACGCCAGCATCGGAAGATGAGTTGTAATTTCTCTATATGCTACTGTCAATAACAGGATGTAACGAGCTTGGAAAGTGCAAAACAGAAGAATGCAAAAAGCTGGCTCGGGAAAAATTTGAAAATGATAAATCCATGGATGCAGGACGACTCCCCTCTTCTGAAAAAGGAAGTTGGGTTGGACCTGATGGTAAACCTTGTCCGCCGGGTACGGGGATGTATAAGCCCGATCCAGAGAAAAACAAAAGCCTCTATGAGGCAGTGAAGCGTCATGGGAAAGAGGGCGTTCCTTTTAAAGACGGCCATCCTGATTTTTCAGGTTTTCCTCCCATAAAAGATGGTAAACCTATCGCTGATGCTTCGGGAAAACCATATCAAGTAGAAATTGAAATGAGTAGTTCCAGAACACGTGACTTTGCTGCATCCAGATCTGCATATGGTGAAAAATATGGTGAAAAATTTAATATGGAATATGAACGAGTTGGTACATGGCACCATGAACCTGATGGTGTTAACATGACACTTGTTGACAAGAAAGTTCATACTGCATTTGATGATAAAGAATTAGGCAGACCAAATGGTGGCACCCCACATCCGGGTGGAGATTCAATGTGGCGTAGTGGAGATTTTTAAATGGATATTGAGGAAAAAGATCTACTTAAATGGGAAATGAGTGACCCCGAAATTGCCGTTGAAAGAAAAAAAATCGATGATTTTGTAATTAATATTGAAAAAGAGTTATCCATAACATTACCGAATGAGTATAGAGATTATATCTTTCTTACAGGAAATCAAACATCATGGCCGAAGGATGATTGTGGTTATTTTCTAGCAAAATACAATAATAAAAGTCTAAAAGTGTTAATGTCTGTGCTGTTTCCTTCTGAAGAAGTAATTGATTCTACGAAATTATTGCAGGAATCAATATATGATCACCGTTTTCTCCTTTCTCAAGGATTAATTATTATTGGCTGTGATTATGATGATTTTTCTGATGGGTATCTGGTCTACGATGTAAGGCGTGAATCTCCAACCTATCAAAATGTTTTTCATTGGATGTACTCTCAAGATAATTTAGTTGTAGGTGAAGGATTAGGGTTTATTGCTCGATCATTGAAAGAATTTCTAAGCATGCCAACATCGGAAGATGAGTTGTAATATCTACCAATAGATCATCAATACAGGATGTTAAGGTTGGTCGAACATGTATTCTGAACATAAGGCAACATTTATTGATAACTGGCCGCAAGACCTGTTGGCTTTATCGTTTCTCAGTGAGGGATTTGAACTCCATGAGCGAGACGTTATTGCCATCGGAGCGAGTACCGATGAGTTTATGACCGCCAGAGAGCTACAGGAAAAGCCGGTTTTTTCTGTACAATTACATGATGATATCGAATATGCTTTGTCAGTGTTTAACAGGCCTGTTTTTGTGCGGTTCGGTGGCGTCAGCTACCATGATGCTTCCCTTTCTAGATTGGATACGGTTGATGGAGTAGTAAAACAATTGTCGGTATCTAGTCGCCGCGTCGCATCCTATCTTTGGGATTGCCTGCAATCGTCAACACCTGTTTGGTTGTTCCTGAGGGAATGGCGCGATATTCCGCGCTGGGGAGAATTCAGATGTTTCATTCGGGATGCTAAAGTCATTGGTGTTTCTCAATATCATTGTCTGGAATACTTTCCGTTTCTAAAAGAAAAGGAAAATGAAATACGCCTCCAACTGATTATGTTTTTGCAAAAACTCTTGCCTGTATTGCATCTCGATTCCGTCGTTGCAGACGTTGCCATTGATTATCAGGATGGGAAATTTACTACGACACTGATTGAACTTAATCCGTTTATTCAGCGGACAGACGCTTGTCTTTTTTCCTGGGTAAATGGTGGCGACTTTAATGGTCGTATTCGTGTCAATCAAAGTATTGCCGATGCGCAAGCAGAAAAACGGAAAAGACCTTATTTGCTATAAAGAGGATAATCGTATGGGAAAACCAGTCGCAATATTGGGGCATATGCATGTTTGTCCGAAAGTTGAACCTGGTCCGGTGCCGCATGTCGGTGGGCCGATTATTGATGCCGGACAGTCGATTGTCACTATCAATGGTGTTCCTGTCGCCGTGGTGGGGGGAAAAGCGCTGTGTACGGGTGTCGGGATGCCGGATGGTCTGGTTTCGGGTTCATCCATCTTCACCATAGAAGGTAAACCAGTGGTCAGGATGGGAGACGGTTGCGCGCACGGCGGAAAAGTCGTTCAAGGGTGGCCAACGGTGACATCTGATTAGTTTTTCAAAGACACTATTACTGATAAAAGACACCGTGGCGGACGATCACGAGATCGGACGCTAACCAGTATCTTGCGCTAAAGTTCACCATGGCGCTGAAATAAGCATAAATAAAAATGTCATGTGCTGAAGCGAATCCCTGCTTGCGCAGGGATAACAGAATCGACCATGATAGATGATAGAGAGGAAAGCGAAGAGTAGGATTGTGGCACAACTTCAATTGTCGCAATCAGATCTCAGCCTGAAGCTGGCTAACCCACCGCGTAACGCGTTCTTCCGTTAAATCCTGCTGATTATCCTGATCCAATACCAGCCCGACGAAGCTGCCGCTTTCCAACGCCGCGGAGTCGGTAAAGGTATAGCCCTCGGCCGGCCAGGCGCCGATGATATTGGCGCCGGCCTCGCTGACGATGTCATACAGCTCGCCCAAGGCGCTGACAAAGGCATCGGGATAGCTCTCCTGATCGCCGAGCCCGAACAGGGCGACGGTTTTGCCGCTCAGATCGGCGTTTGCCAGCTCATCGGCGAATTCCGCCCATGACTCGCTCACGCACTCCGCGTCCAGGCCGGGAAGTTGCCCGTCGCCCAGGGTGGGCGTGCCGAGGATCAGGATATCGTAGGCCAGCAGATCGTCGAGCGAGGCGCGGTTGATATTCACCGGATCGGCGGCCTGTTCGCCCAGCTTCTGCTTGATAAGCTTGGCGACTTTGCGGGTTTTACCTGTGTCAGTACCGAAAAAAATGCCGATAGTGCTCATGGTTTACATTCTCCTTAAAAGGACGTCCGAAAAAGGGCGGTTACATTACTCATCGTCATCGTCATCGTCCGCCGACGCGGCGGCGCGTTCAATCGGTAGATAGATTTCCACCCGATCGCCTTCGCGGACTTCGCTGTCCGGGGAGCAAAGGCGGCCGTAAATCCCCATCCGGTGCACATCCGGGTCCAGACAGGGGTACAAGGCCGGCAGCGGCGAGGCCAGAAAAGCCTCTCGCAGCGTGACGGGCTCCGGCATCTCCATGTCGATGCAGCGGCTCTGGTAACCGTTGGCGTGGGCGATGGTGAATTTCATCCGCGGCAGCCTCCACATCCGGCGCCGCAGCCAGAACCCGACGATTCTTTCTTCAATACGTCGCGGCCGTAGCGCAGCACTTTGGCGCCGCGGATAGCCGCCAGCACCAGTCCCATCACCACAAAACCGCCCGGCGGCAATAGCATCAGCAGAAAACCGTCATAGTCCGGCAGCAGGTGCATTTCCAGAAAATGAAATGCCGGACCCAGCAGCTGTTCGGCTCCGCTGAACAGCGTGCCGCTGCCGATGATTTCGCGGATGGCGCCCATCGAGGTGACTCCGAGGGTAAAGCCCAACCCCGTCGCCATGCCGTCCAGCGTGGCGGCGAACGGCGGGTTATGGGCGGCAAAGGATTCCGCCCGGCCCAGCAGGGCGCAGTTCGCCACAATCAGCGGAATAAACAGGCCGAGTATTTTGTGCAGATCGTGCATCCAGGCATTCATCGACAGGTCGAGCAGCGTCACCAGGCTGGAAATGATCAGGATATAAACCGGAATACGAACCTGGTGCGGGGTGATATGACGCAGCAGCGACACCAGCAGATTCGCCCCCGCCAGCACCGCGGTGGTCATCAGCCCCATGCCGAAGCCGTTGGTCGCGGTGGTCGTTACCGCCATCAGCGGACACAGCCCGAGGATCTGTACGTAGGTGATATTGTTGGTCCAGATGCCGCCGACCAGAATATCCCGATAGGCGGGTCGCTCCGCCGGCGCGGCCGCGGTAATGTCACTCATTGGTTTTTTCCTCCGTCAAGCCAAGCAATTCGGCCCGGTGGTGCTGGAACAACAGCAGCGTTTGGTGAACGCTTTTTACCACCGCGCGCGGGGTAATGGTGGCGCCGGTAAAGGCATCAAAGTCGCCGCCGTCCTTTTTGACACGCCACTGTTTCTCAGTGGTGTTTTGCAGCGATTTACCGTTAAAACCCAGGATCCAGTCGCCGTGGCTGAGCTCGATCTTGTCCCCCAGCCCCGGCGTTTCGGTGTGGGAAATGGTGCGCACGCCGGTAAGTTCGCCGTCGGCATTAATGCCAATCAGCAGGGAGATCGTCCCGCTGTAGCCTCTTTCGGCGCCAAACATCACCACGCCGCTGGGTCGGCCTTGCAGCGCGGCGCGGTAAATCCGCACGTTTTCCCCTTCCAATGTCAGGGTGATTTCACTGTCGCTGAGCGGATTATCGTGCAGCGTCGGCGGGAAGACGGCCGCCAGCTGACGCTGGGTGTCTTCCTGATGGCGCAGCTCAATTTCATGATAGGTTGCCCACCAGACGCCGCCGATCATCAGGCTGACCAGCAGGGTAAAGGCGCCAAGCAGTAAACTCAGGTTCAGCGGGTGGCCGCGCGGCGGCCAGTTCAGCCCGCGGTAAAAGGCAGAGGCCATGTCATTTCTCCTTCTGCGTTTGATAGCCGTAGGCGCGCGGCCGGGTCCAGTTATCGATCAACGGCGTCACCGCGTTAACCAGCAGCACCGCGAAGGCGACCCCTTCGGGATAATTGCCGAAGCTGCGGATGGCCCAGACCAGCAGGCCGGCCAGCGCGCCATAATACAGGCGGCCGCGCGGGCTGCCGGGGCCGGTCACAGGGTCGGTGATAATAAAAACCGCCCCCAGCATCAGCCCGCCGGTGGTGAGTTGCGCCATCGGCGGCAAAATCGTCTCCGGCGCGATAAGCCATTGCACCAGGCCGGGAAACAGGCAGCCGGCCAGCATGGCGACCGGCGCATGCCAGCTGAAAACACGCTGCTGCAACAGCCACAGCCCGCCCAGCGCCAGCAGCAGGGTGGATGTTTCGCCAAAGCTGCCGTTATGGGTGCCGAGCAGGGCGTTTTGCCATGAAAAATCGACCTGGAGACGTTCGCGGAACGCGCCCAGCAGGGTGGCGCCGGTGGCGCCGTCGGTATGCAGGGAATAGACCGCGCCGTGCCAGAACTCGCTGGGAACGACCCAGTGGGTCATTTGCACAGGAAAGGAGATCAGCACTACGACGCGCGCCAGCATGGCGGGGTTAAACAGATTCTGACCGAGCCCGCCATAGATATGCTTACCCAGCAGGATGGCGATGGCGGAACCCAGCGCCCCCAGCCACAGCGGGGCATGGGGCGGCAGGCTGAGGGTAAACAGCAACGCGGTCAGCAGCGCGCTGCCGTCAAAGACATGGCCGAGGGCCAGCGGATGCATTCGCAGGCACAGCGCTTCACACAGCAGGGCGGTAACAACGCTGGCGAACATCAGCATCAGCGCCGGGGCGCCGAACTGGATGATGCCCAGCAGCACCACCGGCAGCAGCGCCAGATTGACTTTATACATCAGGTTTTGAGTGCTGAGTCCCTGATGCACGTGGGGTGATGTCAGCATGCGGGATCCTCCAGCGGCGTATCTGGCGCAGCGCGGCGGCGCGGCGGCCTGGCGGCTTTCGCCGCCGCCTTTTCCGCGGCTTCGCGGGCGAGGCGCGCCTGCCGGCGGAGACTATTGGCGCCGGCGCGCGCTATTTTTTGCTCCTGGCGCCGCTCCAGCCTTAGCTGCTGCTGTCCCCAGTCGAAGAACTGCGTCAACGGCAGCACCGCCGGGCAAACCCATGAGCAGGAACCGCACAGCAGACAGCTGTTTAATCCCAGATTCCGGGCATTATTCAATGCATCCATTTTCAGCTCCGCCAGCATGGCCAGCGGGGCCAACCCCATCGGACAGGCATCGACGCAGCGGCCGCAGCGCAGGCAGGCGCTGGCGTGAGGCTGGGGGATTTCATCTTCGGTCAGCAGCAGCAGGCCGCTGGTGCCTTTGGTGATCGGCGCGTTGAGGTCGGTGGTCGCCCGCCCCATCATCGGCCCGCCCAGAATGATTCTGGCGGGGGTGCTTTTCATGCCGCCGCAGGCGGAGATAATGGCGTTTATCGGCGTACCGATGGGCACCAGCAGGTTGCCTGGCTGTTCAATCGCCCGGCCGCTGACGGTGATCACCCGGTGGGTCAGCGGCTGACGAAAGCGAATGGCGTGGAAAATGGCGATGCAGGTGCCGACGTTCTGCACCAGCACGCCCATTTCCGGCGATCGTTTGTCGTGCGGAATTTGCCGGCCGGTCACCGCCTCAATCAGCTGCTTGGCCGACCCCATCGGATAGAGCGAAGGCAGGGCGACCACGTCCATCGCCTCCTCATCCTGACATAAGCCGTCAAGACGCCGGATCGCCTCGCTTTTGTTGTCTTCAATGCCGATATAGACGTGCCGGGCCCTGGTCAGCTGTTGCAAATAGCGGATGCCGCCGATCAGGAATTCGGCCTGCTCCTGCATCATGCGCTCGTCGGCGGTAATATAAGGTTCGCACTCGCCGCCGTTGATGATGAGATAGTCGATTTGATGGCGCATGGCCAGGCGGATTTTATCCGCCGCCGGGAACATCGCGCCGCCCATTCCCACAATGCCGGCCTGGGCGATCAGCGACAGCATTTGCTCCGCGGGCGGGGCCTCCGGGAGCGCAAGCCGTACGGCTGGCGCCGAGGAGGGCAAAACGCGCAAGCGGATATAACCGGACTCGCCGGGAACCACCTCGGTCACCATACCCTGCGCCGGGCTGTGCAACGGCGCGGACATGCGGCCGAACGGCCGGGCCAGCAACTGACCGTATGTGACGGTGTCACCTACATGTACCTCGGGAAGCGCGGGGGCGCCGGTATGCTGGCGTAGCGGCAGGGTAAGCCTGTCCGGCGTATCGAGGGTACGGATGGCCTGGTGACGGGTTAACGATTTGTGGCTATAAGGCCGAATGCCGCCGTGAGGCGTGGTGAGGGCTTTAAGCATAATCCGCCTCCTGACGTAAAGGTAAACCCGGTTTGACGACCGCGGGGGTGAGATGAGGATCGGCGTAAAGACTGATACAACTATTAGGGCAGGCGGCCAGGCAGGCGCCGCACCCGGTGCAGTCTTCGCTGAGTACGCCGTGCAGCTGACGGGTCGCCCCGACGATGGCGTCAAACGCGCACTGTTTTAAGCAGCGGCCGCAGCCGTCACAGTCCGGCGCGGCGATCGCCGCCACCACCGGCCCTTGAGGGCCGTTATCCTCCAGATTGACGCCCAATAATGCGGCGATGCGTTGGGCAACCATACTTCCGCCGGGCGAGCAGATGGTTACGGCCGCTTCGCCGCCGGCCATGGCGACGGCGGCCTGACGGCAGCCGGGATAGCCGCATTGGCCGCACTGTCCGCTCGGCAGCAGTGCCACAATGCTTTCCACCATCGGGTCGCTTTCGACTTTCAGGTAGATGGCGGCATAGCCCAGCAGTGCGCCGATTATCGCGGAAATAAACGGGATGGCGAGCAGGGAAAGCACCAGTAAAATCATCGCCGTCTCCCTATGATGACAAACCGGCGAAGCCGGTAAAGGCCAGCGCCAGAATGCTGGCGGTAATAAAGTTGAGCGGGGTGCCTTTAAACAGCAGCGGCGGCAAGGCGCTGGCCTGCCGCTCGCGCAAACCGGCGAAGATGACCATCACCAGCGAATACCCCAGCGAGGCGCTAAAGCCGAACAGCACACTGTGGGTGAAACCGAGATGCTCCTGAAGTATCAGCAGCGCTACGCCGAGCACGGCACAGTTGGTGGTAATCAGCGGAAGAAAGATCCCCAGCGTGCGGTAGAGCGCCGGGCTGTATTTCGCCATCACCATTTCAATCAGTTGCACCAGCGAGGCGATTACCAGAATCACCGACAGCAGACGCAGATATTCCAGATCGAGCGGTATCAGGATCCAGGATTCGACCATCCAGCTCAGCCCGGCGGCCAGCGTAATGACCGCGGTGGTGGCGACGGATATGCCGACGGCGGCGTGTACCTGATTGGTGACGCCCATAAAGGAGCACAGCCCCAGGAAGCGCGCCAGTACAACGTTATTGACCAGAATATTGGTCAGCATGATTAGCAGTATCTCTTTCATATTATTCCCCCGACGTCACATAGCCGCCAAGGGTATTGCGAAAGCCATGCCAGTTTATTCAGCTCAATTAATGCGCGATAAGGAGGCAATACCCTGCGCCAAAAATGCGCAGAGGGGAAAATCCAGGCGATGTGATTGCGCTCACAGACAGCGGCAAATCCCCTTATCAGGGCCAAAACCCCTATCAAGATCAAGGTTTCGGCGTTTTTTTATCCACAAGGAATGAATCTTGCACATTTTTTATGGTTATTTCGTGTCGTTCTACGGCTGTCCCGCAATCTGACAATTTGTCATGAAGCCGACAGAATCCGCAATGCAAACCGGAGGAGCCAGGATGAGTTCATCATTGGTCTTGGATGATGTACAGCTGATTACATCATCCTGGGGGGGCAAGGGGCTGCATGCGGCGGTGTTTCACACCGCCGTGGAGCAATCTTCGGTCGCTATTTCGATTACCGATCCGCAGGCGAACATTGTCTACGTCAATCCGGCATTCTGCGCGCTGAGCGGTTATACGCGGCAAACGCTGATTGGCGCCAATCACAATCTGCTTTCCAGCAATCAGACGCCGGAATCGGTTTATCAGTCGATGTGGGAAACGATAACCGCCGGTAACGCCTGGAGCGGCCAGTTGATAAACCGGCGCCGGGATTCGTCGCTTTATCTGGCGGAAATCACCATTTCCCCCATCGTCAACGCGCAGGGTGAAATCGAACACTATCTCGGGATGCATAAGGATATCAGCGAACGCTACGCGCTGGCGCAGCGGGTGCGTAACCAGATGACGCTGATCTCCGCCGTGCTGAACAATATTCCGGCCGCCGTGGTGGTGGTGGACGGCCAGCAGAAAATCGTGATGGATAATCTGGCCTATAAAACCCTCAGCGCCGACTGCGAAGGCCGGGAACCACTGGTATTGCTGGACGGGTTAAACCGTGCGGCGCCGGACGCCTTGCTGCCGCTGACCATTCGCGGCGCGCAGCGTTGGTTTTCGGTCAGCTGCTGGCCGCTGCACGCCGTTAACGAAGAGGCCAGCCTCTATTTCACCGACAGCGCGCCGCCGCGGCGATTGGTGATGATTGTGGACTGCACCGAGCAGCAGCGGCAGATCAACCAGGATCGGCGCGCCCAGCTCGAACGCCTGATTAACGTCAATAAGATGATGGCGGCTATCCGCGAAACGCTGGACGCGGCGCTGATCCAGCTCAGTTGCCCGTTAAATATGCTGTCCGCCGCGCTGCGCCTGAACCCCGATGCCGACAGCGTCGCGCTGCGCGCGGCGTGGCATGAGGGCAAAGAGGCGATAGCCCGTCTGACGGCATGCCGTCCTTCAATGCATCATGAACCGCCGGACAGCTGGCCGGTGGCCGCGATGCTGGCGGATCTGGCGGAGCTCTATCAATACCGCATCGGCAAGATAGGGAAACTGGTCTGGTCGTGCTCCGCGGCGGATTTAACGCTGCGCGGCCAGCGGACGCTGATCCTGACCGCGCTCAGCCTGTGGCTCGACCGCTGTCTGGCGCTGTCGGCAAGCGCGGAGGCCGAGACGGTGATTGAGATCCGCGCCGCCCGGCAATGCCGCCGCATCTGTTTTACCGTCGGCGATAACCTGCCGCCAGCGGCACGGAATGCGCCGCACCCGATGATGGAAATCCTGGCTACCGGGCAGTGCATGGAGTTACGTCTGATTCAGATGATCGCGTCGCAGCTGGGCGGCACGGTCAATATCGAGAACATCTCATCCGGTGCAACCAGGATGATGCTCGCCCTGCCGCTAGATGGTTTATGCCTCACCGATACCGCCACTTCGAGGGGATGAAAAAATGGCTCATTTTCCGACGACAGAACGGGTGACCCGCCGCCTGGATCTGCAACAACAGGTTGTCGCGCTGCATAAAATCAGCGTGGCGCTCAGCCATTCGCTGGATTTGCAGCATACGCTGGAGGCGATGATTCAGGCGCTGCACGACCATGCCTTTATGCAGTACGGCATGGTGTGCCTGTTTGACAAAGATCGCGCGTCGTTATTCATCGAGGCGCTGCAAGGGGCGGATACCCAGGTCATCAAAGGAGGGCGGAGCGTTCGCTACCGGGTTGGCGAAGGGATTTTAGGTTCGGTGATGAGCCAGCGGACTTCGCTGGTTTTACCCCGGGTATCGGACGATCCGCGCTTTCTGGATCGCCTTAACCTGTATGACTACGCGCTGCCTTTTATCTGCGTGCCCATTCCGGGACCGGACGAGATGCCATTGGGGGTATTGGCCGCGCAGCCGATGGAACTGCATGAGGACCGCCTGCCCTCCAGCACCCGTTTTCTGGAAATGGTCGCCAATCTGATAGCGCAAACCGTCCGCCTGGTCGGCCATGCCAATGGGGAAAGCGAGGCGCTCCGCACCGAGCGCGACAGCTTGCGCAGAAAAGTGCAGCAGCAGTACGGCTTTGACAACATCGTGGGTAAAAGTCTGCCGATGCGGCATATTTTCGACACGATGCGCCAGGTATCGCGCTGGGACACCACGGTGTTGATCCGCGGCGAAAGCGGCACCGGCAAGGAGATGATCGCCAACGCCATTCACTACAACTCCCCGCGCGCCGGCGCGCCTTTTGTCAAATTCAACTGCGCGGCGCTGCCGGACTCACTGTTGGAAAGCGAACTTTTCGGCCATGAAAAGGGCGCGTTCACCGGCGCGGTGAAACAGCGCAAAGGGCGTTTTGAGCTGGCCGACGGCGGCACCCTGTTTCTGGATGAGATAGGCGAAAGCAGCGCCTCGTTTCAGGCCAAGCTGTTGCGCATCCTGCAGGAGGGAGAAATGGAACGGGTCGGCGGCGACGAGACCCTGCGAGTGGACGTGCGCATTATCGCCGCCACCAATCGTAATCTTGAAGACGAGGTGCGCGCCGGCAATTTCCGCGAGGATCTCTATTACCGTCTGAACGTAATGCCTATCTTTTTACCGCCGCTGCGCGAGCGGATTGAGGATGTACAGGATCTGGCGCAGTTTCTGCTGGCCAAGCTGAGTAAACGCCAGGGGCGGACGCTGCATATCAGCGACGGCGCGCTACGGCTGCTGATGAACTACGACTGGCCGGGCAACGTGCGCGAACTGGAAAACTGTCTGGAGCGTGCGGCGGTGATGGTGGAGGACGGGTTGATCGACCGAGATGTGATCCTGTTCAACTACAGGGAAAACGCCCTGATGCCGTTTAACGGCAACAAAGCCAGCGACGCGCCAACCGCCGGCGGCAGCGAACCGGGAATTGAAAATATTCAGGATGAACGGCAGCGGCTGATCGCGGCGCTGGAACGCACCGGCTGGGTACAGGCCAAGGCGGCCCGGCTATTGGGCATGACGCCCCGGCAGGTGGCTTACCGTATTCAGATTATGAATATCAATATGCAGCGTATGTAAGGCCTCCGTCGGCATTCCGCGCCAATGTCGCATTCGGTACATTGTCCGACAATGTCGCTTATCAAGCTCCTTAGCTAACAGTTAACCCTCTATTAAATAGAGGGTTTTTATTTTCTTCTTCCCGGCATGGCGTTTGCAGAAAATGAGACGAGGTTCGCACATTACCGGGGATTAAGCCTATGGCAGACAACGCATCATCTTCAGGCCGACGCGCATGCGGGCCGATGAACAGGGCGCACTTTACGCCTTTACAGGCGGATAAAGTTTCCCGCCACCCCTGCTATTCGCCGCTGGCGCATCACCGCTATGCACGAATGCATCTGGCCGTGGCGCCGGCCTGCAACCTGCAGTGCAATTACTGCAACCGGAAATACGATTGCAGTAATGAGTCCCGGCCCGGCGTGGTCTCCGAGCTGTTATCGCCGCAACAGGCGATAGCCAAAGCCAGGTATGTTGCCTCGCAAATCCCCCAGCTTTCAGTTATCGGTATCGCCGGACCCGGCGATCCGCTGGCCAATATCGCCCGCACGTTCAACACTCTGGAAGGGCTGCGCGCGGAACTGCCGGATATCAAACTGTGCCTGTCGACCAACGGGTTGATGCTGCCCGATGTGATCGACAGGCTGGTTGATATCGGGGTCGACCACGTTACCGTCACGGTGAACGCCATTGACGCCGTGGTGGCGGAAAAGATTTACCACCACCTGTGGTATGAAGGCGACAAACTGCACGGGCGTATGGCCGCCGATCTGCTGATAGAGCGGCAGGGCGAGGGCATCCGCAAGCTGGCCGAGCGCGGCGTCATGGTGAAGGTGAATTCGGTGCTGATCCCGCAGATCAACGCGCGGCATCTGAATGAGGTCAGTTTGCAGATTCGTCAGTGGGGGGCGGTGCTGCACAATGTCATGCCGCTGATTTCACGGCCGGAGCACGGCACGCAGTTTGGTTTGCAGGGCGTACGCGAACCCGACGGCGAAGAGTTGAGCGAGGTGCGCGGCCGATGCGGCCAGCACATGCCGCAGATGGCCCACTGCCGTCAATGCCGCGCCGACGCGATTGGCATGCTGGGCGACGACCGTAGCCAGGAATTTCCGCTGGCCTCGTTGCCGGAAAAAAATGAACCCTTGCTGCCGGCGCTGTTTCGCCGGGCAAGCATTCAGGCCAGCATCGCCTCGCAGGGGGAGTCCGAAGAACCCGATGCCTGTCTGGTGGCGGTGGCGACCGGCAAGGGCGAGGTGATCGACCAGCATTTCGGGCATGTCGACCGTTTTCATATCTTCAGTATTTCCCAAGCCGGCATCATTCCGCTGGGGGAGCGTTTTACCCAACGCTATTGCCGGGGGCCGGCCGACTGCGGGGAGGATGAGGAACCTGGCGAGCGGCTCGACCGGCTTATCGCGCTGCTGGCGGACGTCAAAGCGGTATTTTGCGCCCGTATCGGCCTGGCGCCCTGGCAACGGCTGGAGTCCGCCGGCATCGAGCCTTGCGTCAGCGGCGCATGGCAGCCGGTGCGCGAAACGCTTGAACGGTGGCGCGCCCAGCGCGTTCAGCCGGGGGGCGTCCGCAAGGGGGTGGCATAATGGTTATCGCCCGGACGACGGATACATGGCTTCGCGCCTTGGTCGGCCATCACCTGCGCGGTCAGGCCCGCTTCCCGACGCGGATGAATCTGGATGACGCCGCCTGGCGCGGTCTGCTGTTGCGGGTAGGCTTATCCGCGTCGCAGCCGCGGCCGCGGCATCTACAGCAACAGGATGAGCTATTGACGCGCCTGCTGATGCCGCGCCGTCAGGAGTGTGAACAGCTCGCCGACTGGCTGAGGCAATATATGGCGCCGGACGCCGCGCCGATGCACCGCCTGGTCGCAGGCGCGTCGATGGGGTTTAATCATCTGTGGCAGGATTTAGGGCTGTCGTCGCGCGCGGAACTGCGCGAGATGATGGCAACCTGTTTTGCGCCGCTGATCGCCATGAATGCGAACAACATGCGTTGGAAAAAATTTTTCTACCGCCAGGTTTGTCTGGCGCAGGAGGGCGAGCTGATCTGCCGTTCACCCTCCTGCGAAAACTGTAGCGAAATTGCTTTGTGTTTTTCACCCGAAATCTGATGGTCCGCCCGGCGCCGATTTTTCAGACAAAATCTTAAATATCCCGTTATTCAACTGTCCTATACTCAAAGTAGTTTTTGAGCAGGCGGATGAATGGAGGGAAGAACAATGAACCTTATCAGCACATTTTCTTCAGTGCCATATAACCCTATCAGCAGCCACGATAACGTACAAAGGATTGCCCGGGTGCAGTCGTTGGCCGGACAGGCCAACCAGGACGCCTCTTCCGGTGCGTCCGAGGATAATGAAGCCTCGCAGCTGGCGGATAAAATGCTGGAAACGCAAATCGAAACGCTACGCCGGCAGCTTTCCACGCTACAGTCGCGGCGCGGTCAGGCAACCGGCTACGACAGCGCCGCCGATATTATTTCCCCCGCGGCGGACGGCATTAATCGTCCGACGGCGACCAACCAGATCAACGTCTACGTTTAAGCGTCCATCGCGGCGCACAGTATTGACGAGCCCCATTAAGGTGGGGCGCATACCGTTCGACTAATACAGCAGACTTACGCTACGGGTATCGATATATGTCCCTGGCGCATCCTGAAAAGAGGGCGTCATTCGGGCATATACGGTATAGGTGCGCGTCTCGCTGGTGTTGGCGGTCAGCGTGTAGCTGTCCGTCAGCGCTCCGCTGCTGCCGTCCCAGATCTGCTGGTAATTGTTCGAGGTATAGAGCTGGTAATTGGTGGTGTTATTTCCGTCGGTCATTTGGCGCTGTTCCCCCGTCTCGGCGCCGTCAATCATAATCTGATAGCTGATGGTGCTGTCCGCGCCGGTATCCGCCTGACACTTCACCGTGAGGGTGGCGGTGCTTTGCTGTGAGACGCCGGTAATCCCTTCTATGGCGCCGAAACTTAACGCCGTGGCGTCGATCGCGCAGCTGTAGGCCAGCGCTTTTACCGGAAGCAGGGCGAGCAGGAACAATAACGTGGTTAATCTCATGGCTTTTCTCCGCTAAGGCATATCAACGGACCGATTTCGGGGATCGCGTTGGCCTGGGGCTGATAATCAAACGCGACGCGACAGGCGGGCTGTTCATTCCGCTCTACGGCCAGCGTGTTATGCGGGTCCAGATTTTCAAAGAAAACAATCCCGTCATAGCCGACCACCTGTTGCACGCCGTTCTCGTTCAGGACGGCGCTACTGCCCAGAGGCAAGGGCTGATGGTTTGCGTCAATCAGCCGGATGGTGGCGCTGTTGCTGCGGCGAACGGGAAATTTGGCCAGGATGCCGGCGCGATCGCCGGGGGTGAGGTTGAGTTCGGTATAGCGTAGCGAAACGTCCATCGGCACGTCGTCAGGGTTAATCGACAGATGATTATTTTCATAGGCGTTGAGTTGCTCAATAAACATCACGCCGTTGCGGTCGGTCTTGCCCAGAGGACGGTTTTGCTGCAATACGGTAATGCCGGGTAAGCCATCGGTCTCTACCACGCCGAAGCTGTCATAAATGGTATTCGAAGCGAAAAAATGACCGCCAAGGGTGGAAATCGCCCCTTGCGCGCTGGCGCGAAGCGCATTTCCTTCTTTGCTGCGTTCGATCTCGGTGCCAATCAATCCCCATGGAGATTTGTAATCCAACGCCATATTTTGCCGGGCGCGGCTTCCGCTCTGATTGGCGACTTTCCAGCCGATATCGCCGCGCTGTACCGCGGATTGCCGCGCCTGTACGGTCTGATAGTGATTACCGTTGCTCATACTGCTATTGGCGCTAACCGTGGCTCTGCGGCCGAAGGGGATGGCGAAACCGATAAAAATACCGCTTCCCTGATGATTGTCGAAATCATGCAACAGGGTGACATAGCCATAGGAATCATAAGGCAGCGAAGCCGAGTAGGTGGCCGACAAGGTCGAAGTGGCGATGCGTTCCGAGGTTAAATAATAGTCATTATAAAAATTGACCATTCTCTTGGCGTAGATCAGGCTGAACGAACCGTTGCCCGGCGGCACGGGAAACCCGATGCTGGCGCGCAGCGTGCTGCCCGGCATGGTGTCGTCGTTGGCGGCGGCGATATCATAGAAATTTTTATCCGCCTGTAGAATGCTGATGCCGTAGTTCATGGCCGGCAGAAGATGGGAAAACCCCAGCCCATATTGGTTGCCCTGCCGGCTACCGAACTGGCTGGTCGCCAACGAGGCGGAGAGTATGCCATGGCGGCTGAGCAACAGATCGGCGCCGATCCCGCCCATGGCCAGCTTTTCGGTGGCTTCGAAATGGCTGGACAGCGTCATCCCGTCGGTTACGCCGCGACGATAGCTCAGGGCGGCGGCGCTCTGGGTATAATCGCTGGAGCGGGTGGCGTAGCGGCGGCGCACCATCCCCGTTTCCACGGCCAGCGAGTCCAGCCCTTTTTGCAGCAGCGACGCGCCGGTATAAAAAGGCAGCGTCTGTCGGGTTTGCCGGCCGCTGGCGTCCTTGACCACCATCGCGATCTCCCCGCCGCCGCTGGTAACCGGTAACTGGCTGACTTCAAAGGGGCCCGGCTCTACCCGGCTGGACAACTGATGGATGCCGTTGATGTAAATATCAACCGATGAGGGCACCGCGACCTCGCCGGTGATGCCGGGGCGGGGAAAGGTCACCAGATCCGGGCGCAGGCCGAAATTGGTGGTCATCTGCATACCCGCCATGCGGATTGGCCGGGTCCAGGGCAGCCCGCTATTGATAAAATCGCCGACATGGTAGGTGCGCAGTTTTTCCACATCGGAAATACTGTAGGTGCTGTCTAGCCGCACGGTACGGCGCAGGTAAGGATTGTGTGTGCGCACGGCGCTGGTTTCAAACACGCCGTAATTGCCAAACAAGCGTAAATCGCCCGTGGTGCTATCGCTGAGCTGCCCGTCATAGCGGGTTATTTGGGTGTCGTAATTGAACACCGCGCCATTATCACTGTGCGCAACTGCGCCGCTGTCCGGCGTTTGCGGCGCGTTTAGCTGCTGCGCGACCAGATTCTGGTTGGGAACCTGCAGATAGAGCGTTTGCGTTTCACTGTCCAACCGGTAACGCCAGTCGCGGATGGTGGCGAGGTCGACCAATTCATCGCCCGTGCTGGCCGAAGAGGGCGGCAGGATCAGTCCCAGCCGGGTGAGCTGCGGCGCGGTAACGAACAGCGTTCCGTTATCTTCGACAAAATCATCAACGCCGGCGCGTTGTTGGCCGTTCACCACCACGTTAAGCAACAGGTTTTGTCTGACGGGGTCTTCCGCCCAGGCAATGCCGCTTAACCCTGTGTAGGCCAGGCCGATCATGCCCCAAAATAATCCCGCCCGGTTACAGGCTGCATTCAATCTTTGCTACCCACGGTCAACCACCGATCGGCATGACCCGTAACGCCGGGATTTTGCAGGCGCAGGCGCATGCCGGGAGTTAACCGCTGTGAGCGATCGTCTATCCGCCAGTGACGCTCGCTGCCCGCCAGAATATAAGGCAGCCCCGGCCCCTTGAGTCGAAGCTTGACGTTGTTGTCGGTGTTGAGCGAGATATTGGTCAATACGGCATGTTGCAGGCCATGATTAACGGCGATCAATAAGGCATGATCCTGGCGTTTTTCAACCCGCCACTGGACATCCGCCGTGGTTGCGGACGGGGGTTTGGAAAATACCGGGATGGTAAAACGCAGCGCCAGTTCAACCTTATTTTTATTGTTGTCCGGAATTTGGTCAAAGATAACCCGATATGCCTCTTCGGTTTGGCCGGCGGGTTCGCGCAATAACAGGCGGATGGTTTGGGATTTGCCCGGGGCTATGGTGGCGAAAGGCGGGCTGATCGCCAGCCTGGCGGTACTTTGGTAACTGTCGCCGTTAACCGTTTGCGTCCAGGCGTAGCTGCGGATCTGGATTTGGGTATTTTTATCGCCGTGGTTGGTCAGGGTAAAGCTGGCGGCCCGTTTATTGGCTGACAGCTCCTGGCTGATCGGAACAATGGATAGCGCTTGCGCGAAGGCCTGTGGCGCGATGTTGCACAGGCCTGCAAGTATCAGCGCCCTGAATATTAATCTATTACGGGGCATAATCGCTGACCTTTATATCAATAGTTGATGGTAACGGCGATGGTATCCGAGTAGGTTCCGACGGCGGAGGTAAGCTGATTAGCGGCGATTTCCCCATACACGGTCAGCGTTTGTGTCGCCCCGGTGCCTGTTCCTGCCACGGTATCCGTATCAATGGTATCGCCCCAGTTGGTGGTATGCGCGGCTTCCTGATACAGGCCGTAGTTCAGCGTTGACCCGGCAACCGAGCCGGTCAAGGCACGCAGGGCAGTGGTGGCCCCGACCGCCGTACCCGCGCCAAGTCCTACGGTATAAGGCGCGGCGTTGGAGCAAAGTACTGACAAGGTGGCGGTGGAATCAACCGCTACGCCTGAATAATCGGGGAAGGCGAGAGCCGTGGTTGATATCGTACAGGCGGCGACAACGGTCGCACTGACGGCCATATTGGTGGTTGCGGTAGCGGCAAGTGCTGGAGCGGCTATTACACCGCCGAGACACAACGAAGAGAGCAGAGTCGTTTTAATTAATAGTTTGTTGGACATAATAAGGATGCCTTGAAAACGCAAAAGGGAACTGAATGGATTTGGCGTAAAAACAAGGTAGCCATTTCTCATTGGTAGTTTAACAGTTACTTAAGGGAATATTGGGGCGAAACCGCTTCATATCCGGCCCGATATACTGCAAAACCGGCCAATAATAAAACTGGCTGATAAAGAAAGGGACTGCGAAATCCTTTTAGGCGCCTTATAACTTATAGCGACGCGACCATGGCCTAGCGTTGTAAATATATCAGGATAGACTGTTTTTTTTCCGGACTTACCCTGGTTAAAAAACGGGATAGCCATTCCGGCAAGGCGCGCGCATTAAATAAATCGCCATACGCGGGATGGAGTGCGGCTAAATTTTCTTGCCGGTTTGTCTCCCGATATTGATGCGGAGAAGTACCGATAAATCTCCTGAATATTCTGGCTAATTGTTGCCCGTCCAGTAATCCGCAGCGGCGGGCGATTTTATCAATTGGCAAGTCACTGTCAATCAACGCCTGCCGGCAGAGTTCAAGGCGTAATAATAATAAAAATACCGAGGGTGAATAGCCCGTCTGTAGTTTGAAATGACGCCGAAAGCTGCGTTCGCTCATCGCTAAAAAATCGGCGGATTGGGCCATATTTAAATCCTGGTCAATATGGGTTAGCCACCAGAAAGTGACGCGATAGGCGATGGATTGCGGGCGGGTGAAAACGGAATTTAACGGGCATAAGTCCGTGGATACCGAGGATTCCACCCGCCGGCTATCGTTGCCGTTTTCTCCGCGATCGGAAAGTAATAAAAGCTGTGCCATTTCTTTTATATTGATACGTTCGCTGGTGGTATAGAATTTGCCGTCTCTTTGAAAATCGGCGCTCTTTTTCACCCGTAGGGTCGGATAGCCGGCTATCAGCCTGCTTACCAGAGATGAATAGGTCGTGACGGTTCGTTGATGCAGCAACCCGGTGGCGGCCAGCAAGAAAATACCGGCGCCGAGAGCGACGACGCAGCGTGACTGGGAACAGATAGTACGTAACCAATTAACAGTGGAGTCCGGCGGGGGGGATATTGCCTCTAGAGAACCGTGCGCAATAATAAGCATATCAATATCTAACGGGCGGGAGATCTGCATTGCCTGAGTTTCCATATTCATCAGGGCGGTTGCAGGAGAAGAGACTGAACCGCCATATAAAGAATAAATATGAGTGACGTACTCTATTTTTTCCGCGGATAAACCTGGCCGACTGGAATTAAGCGACGTCAGCATCTCTAATAATTTCACCACGTCCCCGAGAAAGCAGTCGGTATAAGTCAGGATCATAATCTGCCTGATATCTACGCCGGGGCCGGATAATAAGGGCTTATTTGTTTGTGCGGACCATAAAGGCCCGCCGTTCGTATTCATGTTAGGCCGCTGTTTCAGGGGTGATAAATCAGTATAGTTCACCCCCGTGATTGACAGCAGGGTCATCATTAATAACAATAGTTGAACATTAGTTCAACTATATGGAGTGCATTAATGACTTACCTTCTTCTGGCCGCGGCGATAGCCTCGGAAATCGTGGGCGCGCTGGCGACCCGTTTTTCCAACGGTTTTACCAAGCCCCTGCCAACCTTGCTGGCGATAGTCGGCGTTATCGGAGCCTACTATCTGCTTTCCCTGGTGCTGAACCGCGGCATGGCCATCGGCGTGGCCTATGCCGTCTGGGCGGCCCTTGGCGTGGCTTCCGTGGCGTTTATCGGCGCGTTTTTCCTTGGCGATAAACTCACCTGGATACAAATAGTCGGCATCGTGCTGGTGGTTGGCGGCGTCCTATCGCTTGAACTGGGCGCCAAACAGTGAGCGCCGCGTCTGTCGCCAATAAAGACGGTCGCCGGGCCAGGGGGGATGCCCGGCGCCGGAAATTGATCGCCGCCACGCTGACCGTCGTGGAACGTGAAGGCGTTTCCGGCGTGACGCACCGCAGCGTTGCCAAAGAGGCGGGCGTTGCCGCCAGTTCGGCGATCTACTACTTCGCGACCATCGACGATCTGCTGCTCGCCGCGCTGACGGCGGCGGCGGCGGAATATGCCGCGCAGCTGGAAGCGCTTATCGAAAGCGGCGGCGATGAGATTGACGGCATCGCCGAGATGATTTCAGACGCCAGCGGAGCAGGGCGCCGCCGGGCGCTGGCGGAGCACGAACTGACCCTACAGGCCGCGAGACGCCCCGCATTACGACCCATCGCCAGGCACTGGCGCGATCTGGTCGCCCGCGCCGCCGGCAAGCATACCCGGGATCCCTTGACGATTCAGAGCGTGGTGGTGGCGGCAGACGGTATCTGTGCCAGAGCACTGCTGGAAGACGAACCGATCTCGGCCGCCGAGGTCAACCGGCTTCTGCGGCATATTCTCCACGGCGCCTCTTGCGGCAACGATTAGATCTTTATCGATCGTCAACGATCCTCCGTGAATGGCGCGCTGAACTGACATGGCAGCCGGTGGAAACGCTTATCCACAATCAGCAGCAGACGTATTGTTCAATTGGCTGATAAGCCAGGTGTGAACCGGCGCACCGTGGAACGCAATATCAAAATATTGCGGCAAAAAGGGCGCCTGACGCAAGGGCAGATCAGGCAGGAGGCGCTTTCCTCTCTGCATGCCGATGCTGGCGCAGCGTGTAAACGCCCGAAAACACCCATGCGCAGGCGATCCCCGCTCCTGCGACCGCTCCCATCTGCGGGGTCAGCAGGAGATCGGAAGCGGCCTTCATCCATCCGCTGACCGCGTCCGCACCGCGATAGACAACCGTATCAATAAAATTTTTGGCCTTGTATTTATCGGCCGTCGGCACCGATGTGTAAAGCATCTCACGGCCGGGCCGGACGAGCGCGTATTCGCCGACACGGCGGATCACCATGACCACGACGTACATACCCAGCATCGTCGAGAAACTCAGCATCAGGAAGCCCGCCGTCATCAAGATGGGTACGGTCAACAGCAGGGCACGGATGCCGAGGGTTGAAGCGATGCGCCCGGTCAGGAAGATCTGGATCAGTAGCGTCAGGAACTGGACGACGGCATCGACGCTTGAGAAGAACCGGGTCTGCTCGGCGCGGCCGGTGAAATGCTCCGCGACAAAACGCGCCTGCTCGAAATAGAGAAAGGTACTAACGCTCGCGAGAAGTACGACGAAGATAGCGATACCGAGAAGAAGGGGCGACGTGAAGACATGTGCCGCGCCCTCGAAAGGATTGCCGCCGAGCTTCATTTCCACCGAAGCGTCGGGCAGGGGATGGTTTTCGTTACCTGAGCGAACATGGCGTGCCTGAAGATAGTCGGCGCACAGGCCCGTCAAGATGAGCATCATCGCGGCAATCACCAGCAATCCCGCATTGCCGATATGGATGACGAACAGAATCCCGATAAGCGGCCCGACCAAGCCGCCGAGGCTGGCCCCGGCAGCCATCATAGCGAAGAGGCGTTTAGCCTGCGCGAAATCGAACACATCGACCAGCACGCTCCAGGCGAGAGATATCGTCATCAGATTGAAGACGGAAAGCCAGACGAAGAAGAGACGAGCGAGCCAGACCGCCTCGCCATGCAGGTAAACCGCGGTTGCGAAGCCCAGAATGTTCAGGCCGAAGAATCCGAACGCCCATCGAGTAATGTTGCGCCTTTTTACCCGGGATACCAGCCATCCGAACAACGGCGAAACCGCCAGCGTGGCCACGAAGGTTGCGGTGAACAGCCATTGGAGATTGTCGACCCCGCCGACCACGCCCATGGTTTCGCGAATGGGACGCATGGAAAAGAGCAGACAAACAGTGAAAATTGCATCAGGAAGCCGGCAATCACCGGCGCGGCTTCCGATCGCTGGATGTTCAGCAAACGTGTGGCGAAGGTTAAAGTCATAGCTGTGTTGTCTCCCTTGTGGCAGAGCGCGAAGAAACTCGCCTGACTCCTCGGAGATTACCATAGATGACAGCATCATGTGGCGAGGTCATCAGCATGATTGCGCGAAAGCCGTCTCAGTATCCGAAGGCAATTCTCATGAAGGCTGGAACGCCGGCGCTCATCCCGAAAGACCGCCAACGGGAGTCGTAAAGTGGCCGGATAGGGCTTGATGGATACGCGGGCCGTTCCTTCCACCTGCAGGCTGCGCGACTGTACAGGCGCCAGTCCCACCCCCAGACCCGCGGCGATAAGCGAGCACTGACTGTGCAGTCGCGTTGCCGTCTGGCTGGTGACCAGGGGATGGCCCGCCAATCGGCATTGATCTCGTATTGCTGCGTACAGTACCGGTCCTTGCTCTTCGGGGAACAGCACGAAGGGATACGCAGCCAATTGCAAAAAGGATACCGATGACCGGTGAGCTAAATCATGATCCGCTGGCAATAAAGCATCAAAATGGTCACTAAAGAGTATTTCATTCACGATGCGGCCTGCACGTTCGACCGGTGGATGGCCCAGCCCAATGTCAATATCGCCACCAGCAAGTAAGTTCAGTTGCTCCTGTGTCGACGCCTCTCTTAATTCCGTGCGCACGCCAGGGTGCGTGGTGCGTAGTTCGCGCAGCATAGCCGGCAGCAAATAATACAGAGCGGCGGAGACAAAGCCGATGCGTAGCACCTGTTTCCCCTGGGTCGAGGCGGCACGAGCGAGCAGAGCTGCTCGCTGCCGGCCGCGCATCAGTTCCAGTGCTTCGGACTGAAAGACTTCACCAGCGGCAGTAAGTTGTACCTTGCGGCTGGTACGCAGGAACAGCGATATGCCCAGTTCTGCTTCCAACCGCGCAATGGCCCGGCTTAGATGTGGCTGGGTCATTCCCAGTTCTTCGGCGGCCTTGCCGAAATGCAGCGTCCGGGCAACGGCCAAAAAATGGCGGAGCTGACTAAATTCCATTAATGCCTCTCAATGCATCAATTAATACGTTTCAATATCATTGATTGCATCATATCCTGCCATTACGCTCAATCTCCAGGTTCTTCAACATGGGAGAAAAGCGCATGAAACGCGTACTAACCACGGCTTGCATAAGTCTTTTTCTGTCATTTCCCGTCACGGCGGAAACCGTCCGGCATGACTTTACCATCACCACTGAAGACGGCATCAGGATCTTCGTTCGTGAATTGCGTGACACTGACGCAACGGCCGATCGGGGCCCTATGCTGATGGTCAATGGCGGCCGTTCAGGCGTGCTGGCCAGTTGGGACGTTGATGCTCCCGGCACGTCGGCGGCACAAGAGATTGCCAAGGCAGGACATCAGGTGTACCTGATGGATGTCCGGGGCTTTGGCCGCTCGGAGTTCCCTCCAGAGATGCATGACACATCCGAGGCGCGGAACGGTCCCGTCGCCGTCCGGTCAAACGAAGCAGTGCGTGATATTGCAGCGGTAGTGACGGAGATCCGTCGTCGCCATCCTGGCGACAAGCGTCTGACCGCCATCGGCTGGGCGACCGGTTCCCAGTGGTTGGGCCACTATGCGTCGCTATATCCGGAACGGCTATCCCACCTGGTCTACTACAACGCGGCCTATGGCGGACCAGCGGGCAGGTGGCAGCTTCAACAGGAATTCGGCGATCCGCAGCAGCCAACGGAACTGAACCGTTCACGGCACGGGGCCTACCGGTTTGCAACGGTCGACAACTTGGTTGGCCGCTGGCGTGACGAAGGAATTGATGCGGCGTTCCTCGCTCGCTACGTGCAATTGTCGATGGAAGGTGATGTGACCGCCAACACACGCGAACCGCCCAGCTTCCGATTTCCGTCAGGCCCTACGGCCGACACGCTCAAGCTGGTCAACGGACGCCAAATCTTTGACGCGTCATTCATTCGCTCTCATGTACTGATACTACGCTCGGAGCGGGAGTTCTGGTCACGTCCGACTGATGTAACCACACTGCGGTCGCATCTGACGAATGCGGCGTCGGTAGAGGTAGTCCAGATCGCCGGCGCATCGCATTATGTTCACCTGCAACCCACGGCGGATCGTCAGAAGTTCCTTAACGCCATACTGGCCTTCACGGCACCGCTTGCGAAAGGGGCGCATCCATAACATCACATTCAGTCTACAATCCTTAATCGGGCAAAAAAAACGGCGAGGTGATAAATGGCAAGTGAAAAGGTAAAATTGCCTGGTATAAAGGAGAGTCAGCGCTTACTGAATTTTGAATCAGCCTCGCGTAAGGTTGGGTTCGTTACAATTTTGGCTGTGCCTTCATGATGCGAAGCGAGACATTATGAATAAGTATCCCCGGCATAGCCGGGGATACTTATTTAAATGGTCAGAAGAAGTCAATTCGCGTATTGATACCTACGGTGCGGCCCATATTGACCTGCGCTACGGCGCTGCTGCCGTTCATGTAGCCATAGGTACGGTAACGACGGTCGAACAGGTTATCGACGTAGACGGAAATATTCATCCGTTCAGACGCCTGCCAGCCCAGGCTGCTGTCCAGTGTGGCATAGGTGCCTTGCCGAAACTGATTGTCGCCATCAAAATAATGCGGCCCGACCAGATTGACCGCCAGTCGGGGCATCAGTGCGCCATAGCGGGTATCAATAACGCCGTTCAGACTACTTCCCGCGCCATAACGTGGTACAAACGGCACCCGATTGCCGTGATACAACTCACTGTCATTGGCGAATTCGGAACGGATCACATTGCCATTGATAGCCCATGACCAGCCTGGCGCAAACCGCCATTTCGCTTCAAGCTCAACGCCGGTTGCGTCGGCTTTACCCGCATTGCTTAATGTTTGCATCCCGACCGGGCCAGAGTAGAGCTGCATGTCTTTGGTGTGAGTATAAAACGTCGCGGCTTGCAGCGTGACATCCGCGGTTTCGTAGCGTGTGCCAAGTTCATAGTTGATGGATTTCTCTGCGACGAATGGTTTGGCATCAAGACCCGCGGTAGGAACGATGTTGTATCCGGAAGGTTTATATCCCTGCGCTACACGGGTATAAACTCTCCAGTCGTCAGTCAGCATATAGCCTGCGGATAGCTGCCCGAGCACCTGATCGTCATTGCTCTTACCACTGTCGCCAAATGGGTTACCGAGCACGCTGCCCTGGTATTGCGTACTGGCCTTATCATGAGAGAAGCGAACGCCGCCGCCGAGATCGAACCGCTCGGTCAAATGCCAGGTCAGGTCGCTGTAGGCGGCCAGGGTTTCAGCGGTGGTATAGCCGGTGCTATTTAAATAAGGCATTGTCGGCATGTCGTAGGTTGAATTTAACTTCTCGCGGGTATTTTGCCGATAGAGTCCAAAAACCATATCGACGGTACGCGCGTCGCCCCAGGTTGCGGCGCGTAACTCCTGCACATCCTGATTCCAGCGTTGGGGCATATTGACGATCAACGAACCGGAAGGGAAAGTCCGTGAATAATGCTGCTGCTGCCAGGCGCTGATCAGGTTGAAAACCCAATTATCGGTGGTGTATTTGCCGCTCAGCGTTTGGCTGTCAGTACAGCGACGTATATACGGGTCCGGTGAGCCATCGCCGAACGCCAGATTACGGCCTTTAATATCATGCCATGCCACATAGGCGTCCTGGGTGGCGCGGGTACATTCGCGTGAGGCTGCAAAGCCCATTTCCCAGGGTTGGTCGTCCGGCGCCAGACGCAATTTCACATTCCCTACGCTGGCGCGGGTGCCGCCTAAATCGTCGCTTCCCGTCGCGGGGTTAATCATGTCGCCGTCATCAACCTGGCGTAACAGGGTAACGCTGCCGTACAGTAGGCCATCCTGTATTGGGCCGCTAAGATTGAACTTACTTCGATAACTGTCGCGGCTGCTGACGCCGCCTTCAATATAGCCGCGCGGCGTGCTGTCCGGCTGCTGCGTGACGATGTTGATGATCCCGCCCTGAGCGCTTTTTCCATATAACGTCCCCTGCGGGCCACGCAGTAACTCCACGCTTTGCACATCGGTGAGCGCCTGGATGGTGCTGGTGGAAAGCTGGGGAACGCCATCGACATACAGGGTGACGGCGGGGTTATAGAAGTCCTGCGCTGAAGAGACGCCGCGTAGCGAGATCGTCGAAAAAAGCATGTTGCCGCTATTTTCAATATTGAGTCCAGGCAAGACCGTGGGGAGTTTATCGCTTGTGGTGACGCCGGCATTGCTTAACTCCGGCGCGCTGACAACGGTAGAGGAGACATTGTTGGCTGATGCCGAGCGGGAAGATTGTTTACTGGCGGTAACCACCAGCGTGCTTTCATCTTGCTGTGAAGTTTGGGCATTAGCAATGGCGGGGAGCAATAATCCCCCCAAGGCCAGAGGATAAAACCGTGTTATGTTCATGGTTGTGAGTCCCTGTAAGATGGCGAAACGCCAAAAATAGCGACAATGGTGAATTGAAAATGATAACTATTTCCAATAGTGGTGCTACCCGAAACGGGTTTATTTCAACCTGTTTCGGGTCGGTTTGTGCTTATTGGGCAGTATTGCGATGACGGTCGACGGCGAGTGCTGTCAGGCGCTTTTTATCTATCTTCCCGACGGCGGTGAGCGGCCAGTGGCTCAGGAACTCTATTTGGTCAGGAATTTTCCACGCGCTGAGTCCCATATTGTTCAACTGTTGACGCAGTTGCTGGTAGTCAGATGGTGTTTGTTGCGCAATGACAAAAGCGCAAATCCGCTCGCCAAGGAGCGTGTCCGGCGCGGCAACCACGGCGCAATCTTTCACTTCCACTAAACGCATCAGTACCGATTCAATTTCAGCGGCGGCTATTTTTTCTCCGGCGCGATTGATCTGCTCTTTTATGCGCCCCTCAACGTGCAGGTTCCCCGCCTCATCCATCCTGACATTGTCGCCTGTACGGTAAAACCTTTGCGCAGTAAAGGCCTGCGCATTGTGAGCGGGGGCGCGGTAATAGCCGGAAATGGTATAAGGGCCGCGCGTTAACAACTGCCCGGTTTCGCCCGGCGCGACATCATTCTCGTCTTCATCAACGATTCGGACCTCATCCAGGGGGGACAAAGGGCGCCCCTGGCTGTGGAGAACGGTTGCACGCGGATCGTCCAGCCGGGTAAAACAGAGCAGGCCTTCCGCCATACCGAAGACCTGTTGCAGGGTACAGTCAAACGTCGCGATAACCTGCTCAGCAAGCGTCGGGTCGAGCCGGGCGCCGCCCACCTGAATGACGCGCAGCGAAGAGAGATCGCTGTGTTCCCACTCCCTGGCCTGCATCCATAATTGCGCCAGCGCCGGAACCAGCGCGATGTGAGTCACCCTTTCATGAGCGATTAAAGGCATCACTTCATCGCAACTGGCGCTGTCGGCCAGCACAACTTTTCCGCCGCAGGAAAGTGTCCCCAAAATACCCGGGCAGGCCAGCGGAAAGTTATGCGCCACGGGGAGGACGGCGAGATACACGCTCTGTTGATTGATGCCGCACAGTTCAGCAGAAGCGCTGAAGTTATAGCTATAGTCGGCATGCCTGCGCGGGATAAGTTTTGGCGTACCTGTAGTGCCGCCTGAGAGTAGCAGCAGCGCGGTGCCGGAAACATCAGGCAGCGGCCACTCCTGTCGCTCACCGCGAAGGGAGAAGAGAGGCGTAAAATCGTTGCTTACGCTCTCTTCCTCGGACAGAACATGACGCAAGCAGGCGTGTTTTTGCGTCATCTGCCGTGCCAGCTCTGCGTGGTTTTCCCCGTGAATAACGTAAGCTACGGGTTGCGCCAGCTCAATCAGCGCGTCGATATCCAGCGCCCGCTGGGAGGGCATCGCCAGAACGGGGATAACGCCCATTCTTAACAAGGCAAACAGCAGGATCACAAACGCGTTGCCGTTGGGAAGCTGGACAATCACATGTTCCCCCGGACGTAAGCCCAGTGATGAGAGTCCTGCGGCAAGCTCATCTACCCGTGCATCGAGCGCGCGGTAGGTTAGCGAACCCTTTGCATCAACGACGGCAATTCGCGAGGCATAACGTGCCGCCCAGCGGCGCAACTGTTCGGCAATGGGTAAGGGATACTGTTTAATCAGGGATTCAAAGGAGGAATGCATGCGTCACCTTTTTGAAGCGTCGGGCTGTTTTTGCAAATCGGTTATTGCAGAAAATGCGCGGGAAAAATGGCGGACAATCTCAGTAAAAAAGGACTGGGATTGTTGGATGGGATAAAAATGGTCGCCGTTAATCACGACAGGACCTGCAACGCTGGCCAGCCACTGCCGCCAGGCATCGACCTGCTGCCGGGAGGCTTCCCGATCGTGGCTGCCGCGCAGCAACAGCGCAGGGGTGCGAAGCGGCGGATAAACCCCGGGCGAGTCGTAGTGATAGCGCTCCGTCGCATAAAAATCAGCGCGGAGCAAAGGAAGAAACAGCGACATTAACTCCTTGTTTTCCCGCAATTCTGGAGAGCATCCGCCAATATCTATCAGCTCAGCGATAAAGTCGGCATCATCGCGGTGGCTGAGTTGGCGTTCGGAATGCAGATGAGGGGCATGGCACCCGGAAATAATTAGCCCTTGCGGCTCATGCCCCCGTTGTTCCAGAAGTCGGCAGGTTTCAAACGCCACCTGAGCCCCCATACTGTGCCCGGCGAGTAAAAGCGGAGTGTCAGGCGATACTGTCTCTTCCAGTTCGTTCGCCAGCAGCGCCGCCAGTTGCGTAATACTTCTGACCGCCGCCAGATGGCGAAGGCGATCGCGCCCCGGCCAGGTCACCAGGGAAAGCGCGATATTCTCCATTTGCTTCTCTCGCCAGTGGCGAAAGGCGCTACTGCCGCCGCCGGCAAAAGGGCACATAACCAGATGTGCAGTACCGGCGTTCCTGGCAGGCCACAGCGGGGTACACATTGCAGATTGAATCACAGCGCCTCCTTATCATCATCGTAGAAACTGGCTAACCGCTCGTGGCGCGGCGGCGTAAGGCGCCTGATCTCGGCATCGCCGGTCTTATGCAAAATCAATTGCCATAAACGTGACAGCGCGACCTGATGATCGCCGTGACAGGCCGCTGGCGGATGTTCGCCCGCCAGATGGATACGCAGTTGCTGTAGCAACCAACTGACGCCCTCCGGCCCGGCGGTTTCACAGCCATCACGCCAGGTCAGAGGCGCTGCGCTGCGCGTCATCGCCGGCGGATCGAGCAGAATCTCCGGCCTACGGTAGAGACTGTGGACATTCTCCTGGTGTTCTGCGACGAACAGGCTGGATGACCAGATGACGGGACCGTAGCTCGCCTCCAGCGAAAGATGGCCTTCCGGCCAGCCCAGCAGCAGGCGGTGCATGATAAGGCTATGCATATCCGGATCGTCAGGGTCGAGATAGCGCTGAAGCAGCAGGCAGGCTTCCCCCTCCGGCCAGAAGAGTCTCAGGCAGTGAAAATCGGTAAAGCCGCCGACCAGGTCGCACTCCACGGTGGAAGCATCAATCCCCAGAGCCAGCAGCAACATATCCAGAGAGGAGTAGAGCAACTGTCGACTGGTAGTGGAGTGGACAACCGGCGGCGCTTTAGCCAAACAGCGACGCAGTTGCTGCGCATCGCTGAGCCATGTGCGTCCTGCGCGCGTATGCGCATAAAAAGTGTTTACCCAATAGCAGCAGCCCTGTTCCTGCGCCAGCGTTTGCAATGAAATGATGTCATCCGGATGGAGGGGATGTTCCTGAATGACGTGTACGCCGCGCGTCAGAAAGTGTCTGGCAAGCTGCGTACCCGTCCCGCCGGCGACGGTCGAACGAACGACAATACAGGCGATATCCGGCATCTCCGTTATCTGTTCCGGAGAGGTATACAGTGGAATGCCAAACGCATGGGCCAGCTCTCTTGCGCGCGAACTTCCCCGAGCCAGCAGGCCAACCAGTTCCAGCCCCTCCAGGGGCTGCATAAAGGCATTCAGGTACATTTCGCCAAATTTGGCGCCCACAATCAGTACGCGTTGTTTTGGGGAGGCGGACTGCATCATAACGTGTTCTCCGGTTGCTTTGAGGTTGCGCAAAGCCAGCGCTTAATGTGTTGCGCACAAGCCTGAACGTGAGGGGCCTCCATCATGATTTGCCAGTGGCTGGCTTCAATCGAATAGTCGTCGGCGTTGTTTATCCAGGTCTGCCACTCGGTTTCAACTGGCGTCCAGTGCGCGGGTCTCCCTGCGGCATACACAATGAGACCGGGGACGGGAACGGTTTCACCCGGCGTATGCTCAGTCAGCAAACGCAGCAGATGAGCGATGTTGTCGAGCCACGTTTCTGCCGCTTGCAGCGTCAGGTTTTGCGACACCATACCGGCCGCTTTGGCGAGTCCGATAAAGTCGGCAAGCTGGCTGGCGGGCGCCTGTTGGTCGAAATGTTCTGGCAGCGCCAGAGGCGTTTGTCCTTCGGCTAACAGACGCAGCAGGGCTGCCCGGTTTTCGCAACAGAAATCCTGTCGGCACACGGGATCGATTAACGCGATCCGAACCTGCTCGCCTTTGGCGTAAAGGCGCTGTGCGGCGCCCGCCGCAAGAAAAGCGCCATAAGACCATCCCGCCAGCACATAAGGGCCGTGAGGCTGCTGACGGCGGATGCACTCGGCATACTCATCGATCATCTGATCAAGCGTTGCAAAGCGCCGCGGCGATTTTGCCTGCAGGCCGAAAACGCGCGTATTCAGCGCGCTGGAGAGCGGCAGCCAGGCGCTGATATCGCCGTCCGAAGCGTGGAAGACGAACAGGGTTTCGTCGCCATCGCCCTGGCAAATGGGGACAGGGTTGTCCTCTCCCGACGAACAGGCCTGCAAATGGGCGCAGAAGTCGCTCAGCGTCGAATGGGTGAACAGATCCTGAAGGTTGGCCCTGGCAATCCCTCTTTGGTTCAACTGCGCGACCATCCTTGTCGCCATCAGACTGTCGCCACCCAACTCGAAAAAGTCGTGATGTCTTGCTACGGGGCGAGACAGTAGCGCTTGCCAGAGTTCTGCCACCTGTTTCTCCTGCGCCGGATTTCCCTCAGCGGCTGACGTAGGTTCGGCTGGCTCAATCCGCGCAGCAGACTGTGCCCGTAGCGGGGTAAAGAGCTCCTCTCTCTGACGGATCTGTAATCCGGGCAGGCCAGTACCAAAACGCTGCTGTAAATAGCGGCTCACGGCCGCTTTATCCGGACGATTTACGCCGGGCGAGCGCGCCACCAGCAGATGCTGGCGCAGCGGCGACGATTGCTGCGCAGGCCAGGCCAGTTCGTTTTCAAACCCGGCCTGAACAAGAACCTCCTGCCATGCGGAGCGGGTGAGCATCGGTTTCTCGTCCCGGCGGCGGAAATCGCGGTATCCGCTTAGTCCCTCAATAAAGCCCACGCTCGCCAGCTGGAATACGCTGTTTCGCTCCGTCGCTTCAACGATCAGCAAACGTCCGCCCGCCTTCAACAACAGTCTTAATCTGCGCAAGGCCTGGACGACATGGCTGGCGTCGTGCAGCACATTGGCGGCAACGATCAGATCGTAACCCTCTTCAGGGTGAGCCGTGAAATCCAGCGGCTGGTTGATGTCGAATAAGGCATAAGACACTCGTGATTCATCGCGGAAATACTCTCTGGCATCGTTGAGGAACTGCACGGAGACGTCCGTGAAGTGGTACGACTGTCGCGTGTTCCGCGTGGCCGTCAGCATTGGCGCGGTGGTGGCCGCGGTTCCGGCGCCAACCTCCAGAATTCGTTCTGCGCCGCACAAGGCGGCGATCTGCGCGGCATAGCGATTCAGGCAGGCGCTGGCGGGGTTGTCGCGATACAGCGCGTCGGTGACGCTATGCTGCTCGTTGAACAGTAATTCCAGCGGTGAACAATGCCCGGAGAAGAGGGCGTCGTGCCGGGCGATACAGGTTTCCAGATACTGCGCCAGCGCCTGGCTCCATTGGCTTTCCGGGCACGCTTGCTGCGGGGCGGGAATGTCGCTGAGCGGAATGCGGCAACGCCAGATTTCCCCCTCGCGGATTAACCACTCTTTTTGCGTCAGAGAGTGTAGCCACTGGCGCAGCAGGCGCTGGTAAGACGCTTGCGCGGCAAGCGCCTGCATCATTTCGGTAAAGCGATGGGCCATCTCCGGCGCGGTGAACAGGCCGTGGCGATTTAGCGTTGCGGCAATCCCCTGCAAGGCGCGCGCCTCCAGCCAGCGCCAGGTCGCATCCAGCTCATCAAGCTGCGCCTGCTCAGGTAAAGGCTGCGCCAGTTGGGCGAGGGCAGGCTCATCAGGAATCGCCGCTGATGGCGACGGATCGTCGGCCATTACAAAATCCAGCGTCAATGAATCTTCGGCGGTCATTTCCGCTCTGGCCTGTAGGATGCCGGGGAATTCGAGCGTCGCCTGCTCAATATCCCGCAGATCGTAGTCGGTACGGGCATTCAGCGGCCAGCGCTGGCGGGAAATGTGTTCAGCCACATTGTTCAGGCTTTCCGGGCGGGCAATGACGGTCTGCAATAAAGTGCAATAGTCATTAAACATGGCCTCAGCAACGCCAGGCTTCAGCACATTGTCCATGCAGTACCAGCTAAAAATCAGCTCGCCATCACTCTCCATGACCTGATGATCCAGCCAGACCTGCGGCGTTTGCGTAAACACATAGCAGGGTTCGCCGAGTAGATGGCTCATCGCCTGATCGATGGTCATACCTTCCAGCGTCATCCCCAGCATGCTGGTGAACACCACCGGCATAAGCGGTTGACGCTGCGACCCGCGCAGGCGGCCCAGCTCACGGATCACCTCAACGCCGTTCATTTCACTATGCGCCATGTTTTGCCAGAGGCGCTGTTGGGTCTGTTGCATCTGCTTTTGCAACGTCACCGGCGTTGAGAAGCTAAAATCGACCAGCGTGACGGAGGTGAAATCACCAATCAACTGGTTGATTTGCGGATGGATCGGCCGGCGATTGAAGAAGGTCAGGTTCAGCGTAAAAGCCGTGGTGCGGCTCCAGCGCTCGAGGGTGGCGGCAAATAGCGTGAGCAGCGCGGCGGACGGCGTGACGCCCTGTTGCTGCCAACGCTGTTTCAGTGCCTGCCACTCTTTATGGGCGATCGTCGATTTGAAGGTGGTGAAGTGCGGCGTTTCCGCAGGTGTCTTAACCACCGGCAGTTCCGGTGCTAAGGGTAAATGCGGCAGCTTTTCCTGCCAGTAATCCCAGGCATCGTGCCATTCCGATGTCTGCCGGCGCGCCTGTTCAGCCACGACATAATCACGGAAGGTAATATCGAGCGGCGCCAGCGTTTCCCCGCGCCATACCTGCGCCAGATCGTCCATCATGACTTTAAAACTCTGCACGTCGAATTGCAGCAGATCGAGGTTCATGTGCAGGCGATAATGGCGATCGTCGATTTCGCTGACCACCAGCTCAAAGAGAGGCCACCGATCAGCAGGTAAAACGCGATAGCTAAGCTCATGCCGCCGTTTTTCCAGCGCTATTAGCTGTTCTTCCGGGGGGAGTTGGCGCAGGTCATGACGCGGGATCCGATATTTCGGCGTTTCCGCCAGGATCCGCTGCTGCCCGTCGGCATCGACGACCATTCGCAACATATCGTGGCGTGCAATGAGCTGGTTCCATGCTTTCTCAAGTACGGCGAGAGCAAACTCGTCATGTCGTTTATCCCACTCAAACAGGACGTGACAGGCGACGCCGCCGTAACCAATGAGGTGGGTACGCCCCAGCCAGTAGGCGTGCTGAATGGGCGTCAGAGGGAAGGGGGCGTAACGCTCGCCGGCGTCGTGCTGCAACATTTCCGGCTGTGAAGCAGCTGGCGTCGCGGTTTGCTGAGAACAGATAAGCTGCGTTAGCCCGCCGGGCGACAGATCCTGCCACGCCCGTTCCGCATTGATGCGTACGCCCAGATAGTGCTGAATGTCGCTGCTGAGTTCAAGGAAGAGCAGCGAATCCATGCCTAACTGCAACAGATCCTGATGCGGGGACAGCGAAGCGGGATCATTCAGTCTTAACTGAATCGCAATACGATTTTTTAGCCATGTCATAACGGCAGTTTCATCGCTCAGGCTACCGCTAAACGTGTTGTCGTCAGCCCGAAGGATGACGGATGGCGCGGGTTTTTCTGCGGCCCCAGCGCTGAAAAGAGCCTGCTGTAACGGGGGCATTTTGTCGGTGAAGACGCGCATCGCCAGTCGCCAGGGGGCACCGCGCATCACGGCCTGTTCCAGGTGCCAGCAGCCTTCGGCATCGCTTAAAACGCCCATCCCGCGGCTGGCGAGCGTAGCCAGCATTTCCGGCGTGGCCGCGCGGCCGCTTTCTCCCCATGCGCCCCAGGCGATGGAGAGTATCTTCGGCGCATCAAGGGTGGAGAACTGCCGGGACAGTCCGTCCAGGTAGCCGCAGGCAAGGGCATGGGCGCTCTGGCCCGGCGCGCCGAGGGTGGCGGCTGCGGAAGAGTAGAGGATAAGATAGCGTCCGTCGTGGCGGCGCAGGGTTTGCAATAGCTGGTTTGCCGCCTGCGCTTTTACTGCGAAAACGGCGGATAATTGGTCTTTATCAAGCTCTTGCAGGGGCGCATCAGCCAATACTCCGGCGGCATGAATCGCGCCGGCAATGCCTCCGTTAGCCGCGAGTTTTTCAAGCACTGCGGCCAGTTGCCCGGCGTCGCCCACATCACAAGGACAGACACGGATCTGCCCGTCATCAACGTCGCGTAACCATGACTCATCCACGCGCGGCGCCAGCAGTGCAATTCGCCTTGCCCCTTTTTCTCTAAGCCAGCTAACGGCAAGGCGGCCTAATCCGCCAAACGCCCCGGTCACCAGGTGCCAACGGTCGTCGCCGACAAACACGTTTACAGGTAATTCGGCGACGCATCCCTCATTGGGAACCAGTGAAGGAAGCCAGATGTTGTTATCACGCACGGCGAGCCAGCGCTGAGATAGCGAAACGGCGCTTAATCCTTGATACAGCGTTTCCCACGAGTCGTTTTCGTCGAGATCGATTGCGGCAATCAATCGTTCTGGCTGCTCGTTGGCCGCCACGCGAAGCAAGGCCCATAAGGCGTGATGGGACGGAGAGATGCCTTTATTTTCCTGTATACACCATGCGCGGCGAGTCACAACAACCAATCCGGCCTCGCAGGTGGAGAGTGCCTCCGCCACTTTCTCCGCTAATGCCAGGACATCCTCGGTCTCCTCGACGATCATCAGTCCCAAAGAGGCTTTTTGAACGTTGATGATGCCGTATTGCGCCAGTTCATCGCCCCGCGCAAGCGTGTCGGAGCTGAAACAGAATGCGAGGGGGCGGTCGACATTGGAGACGTTTAATGTCGACCACTGCCATTGATAATGCGTCTGCGGCGCGGGAAGACGCGTGGCGGGCGATAACGGCCGCCACTCTCCATCAGGATGACGGGCTTCAACGCGCATCCGCCCGCGGAAAAAGGCTTCGTGCCGCCAGCTTAAGCGAACCTGTCCCAGCCATTCAGGAACAGCGACGAGGGGCAACTCCACCACGGGTAAGTCGTCGCCATGGCGTTGTGAGAGCAGACGCCAGGCTTCCTGCCAGCGGGCGTTAAACCGCTCAGGTTGACGTGCGCAATCGGACCAGTCGGCAAGATAATAACCGTCAGCCGTCAACGCCTGTCCCAACACAGGTTCGGACTGCGCGGTCAGCGCGACCTCGGAAACCGGTTTGCCGGGCAGCGTGGCGAGAATGATATGTTCGCTCATCCCGGCGGTCTGGCTGCCATCCTGCGGTAGCCAGTCTACTTTGCTGAATCCGGCGTGGCGACACTGCTGCTCCCACTGGCCGGTGGTGAGGAATAATTCGCCTTTGCGTGCGTCGATATCCTGTAGCGGGAGGACCAGAGGACCAAAAACAAAATCAAACAGACGCATTGGCTGAGTGATTTCGCGCATCAGCAGACGCCCGCCCGGCTTGAGCAGGGGACGCAGATTGTCGAGCGTTCGGCCAATATGGCGAGTGGCATGAATGACGTTAGCCGCAACGATAAGATCATAAGACTGCGCCCGGAAACCCTGGGACTGCGCCTCTTTTTCGAGATCCAGCTCGTTGTAATGCACAAAGTCATAGCGGGCAAATTTTTGCTGCGCGCGACGGGTAAACAGCGCGGAGATATCGGTGAAGTGGTACTCCAGCGCCGACTCTTCTTCCAGTTCCGGCAGCAGCCACGCGGTGGTGCCGCCGGTGCCGCCGCCGACTTCAAGAATACGCAAAGGCTGATGGGACTGACGCGTCTGTACTATACCGCGTAATACCCCGGCGGCGATTTGGTTGAAATAGCGGCCAAAGCTGAATTCCTGATACAGTACCTCTACGCCGTCAGAAGCTCCTTGTGGGAAGATGATCGCCACCGGCTCTTCCGCGCCGCTCATCATTTCATACAACCTATCGCCCGCACGGGCGATGGTGTCGGGGATAGCCTGAAAACCTTCACAATAACCGGCGAGTTCCGTCAGTAGTGATTCCCGCTGTTCATGTTCAATGGGACGGGCGCGGTAGTAACGCCCGTCTGTGCACCGGTAATCGCCATCGACCACGCAGTTATTTAACAGACGCCGGAGTAATTGCTGGTAGCGGGGCAACAGACGTCCACGGCGCATGATGGTCGTGGCGTCCACGCCATTCTCAATGGTATCGCCCGTACAGCGTCGTACCAGTTGATCCACATAGATGGCGTGCAATCTTGTGGCGCACTGTTTAAGCGCCTCTAAGCGGGGGAGATCGAGCGCTGTCGCCGCAGTACTCGCCACTTGCAGCCCGGCAGACAGCGCCGCATCGGCAGGCTCGCTGGCGTGAGATGCGCTTTCTTTCCAGTAACGCTCAGTATCAAACGGATAGCATGGCGCAGAGATACGTTGCCCATCGCCCGCCAGTAAGTCGGCCCACGGCAAGGCGACCCCGGCTGCGTAAAGCCGGAGCAGCGCCTGATTCAGGACATCGCTCGCCTCTTTGTGGCGGCGGGCGCTGGCGATCCAGAATACGTTATCGCGGTACTCGCGCTGCCCGGAAGCAACCAACTGGGCATCGGGCCCCATCTCAAGAAAAACGCTGGCGCCAAGCTTGTGCGCGACCTGAATACTCTGGATAAAACGTACCGGCTGGCGCATGTGTCGGCGCCAGTAGTCCGCCTGGTTGAGTGCTGACTCATCAATGGCCGCGGCGGTGAGCGTGGAAATAAGCTGTATTTGCCCCGGCGCCGCATGCAGCCCCGCGCAGGCTGCCTGGAATCGATCGAGTATCGGTTCAAGCAAGGCTGAGTGCGCCGCGCCGGTCACGCTCAGGCGGCGATAGCTGATGTCCTGCTGCGAGAGCGCGGCGCAGAATGCGGCGAGACGCGCTTCCGGCCCGGAGAATACCGTATGTTGCGTGCCATTGTTGGCGGCGAGATCCAGCTCAAACCGGCGGGCCAGCGGCATCAGCGCGTCTTCTTCAGCAAACACCGCTACCATGGCGCCGCTGGCGCACTGCTGCATCAGCGCGCCGCGCTGACAAACTAATGGCATGACCTGTTCGATCGTATAGTGCCCGCAGACGACGGCAGCGGCGAATTCACCGACGGAATGGCCAATGGCGAAATCAGGCTTCAGTCCTTCAGCGCTCCATTGCGCTGCCATCGCTATTTCAAAAGCGACAATCGCCGGCTGCGCCCAGGCCATATTGTCCAGCAGCGCGGAGTCGGGGTTAAACATCGCCTCCTGCAATGCAGGGGCGAGTATTTCTTTGCAGGCGGAAAAACAGCGATCCAGCGTGTCGGCAAACGCCGCTGAGTGCTGGTACATCGCCTGACCCATGGTGCGCCAGTGCGAGCCCTGACCGGTAAACAGCCACACCTGCTTGCCGCAGGCGCCGTGGCCGCTATAGACCGGCGGGCCCGATTTCTCTGTGGCCCAGGCACTGAGCGCCGCGGCGGTTTCAGTGTTTAGCGGCGCCGCCAGGCGGAAGGGAAGATCGAGACGGCGCGCGTACAGTGCCGTGAAGGCCAGATTGTTGGCATCCACATTCTGCCTCAGCGCCCCGGCATAATCCGCCGCAAGCCGTCGTAGCGCGCTGTCGCTGGCGGCGCTGAGTAGCAGAGCGCGACTTTTGTCTCCGCCATCCGTTTGCGGGAGGCGCGCTTTAAGCGCGTAGGGAATCGAGGCGACAATCATATGGCAGTTGGTACCGCCAATACCAAACGAGGACACGCCTGCGTAACGCATTTCGTCAGGCCACTCCTGCGCGGCGAGCGGTATGGTAAAGGGACTCTCTTCGAGCTTAAGCGCCGGGTTGGGCGTGTGAAAATGCAGCATCGGCGGAATTTGCCCGCGGCTCACCGCCAGAACGGTTTTCAGCAGTCCGGCAATACCTGCCGCGGTATCCAGATGGCCCATATTGCTTTTTACAGAGCCGAGCGCACAGCGTTGATCCTGAGGGCGAGGCGCATAGACGTTGCGCAGCGCTTCCATTTCAATCGCGTCTCCCAGCGGCGTGCCGGTGCCGTGCGTTTCAATGTAGCCGACCTGCTTGTCGTCAATTGCCGCCAGCATCAACGCCTCTTCGATAACCGCTTGCTGCCCTGCGGCGGAAGGGGCGGTATAACCGACCTTTCTGTTTCCGTCGTTGTTGACCGCGCTGGAGAGGATCACCGAGATAATCGGATCACCTGACAGCAATGCGTCTCTCAGACGACGCAGAACCACGCAGCCCAGGCCGTTACCGGCCCAGGTCCCCTCGGCTGAGGCGTCAAAAGGACGGCAACGGCCATCGGGAGAAAAAATCATCCCAGGCTGGTAGCGATAGCCCGCCTGCTGAGGGAAAGAGAGCGCCACACCGCCGGCAACCGCCATATCTGATTCGCCGGCGCGCAGACTTTCGCAGGCCAAATGCACGGCAACCAGCGAGCTGGAACAGGCGGTCTGCACGGATAACGCCGGGCCGTGCAGATTGAGTTTGTACGCGGCGCGGGTGGCGATATAGTCCTTATCATTGCCCATAAGGGATTGCAGCCCCTTTACCTGTGCGACTTCCGTGACATTCAATGCTTCGCGACCGGGGTAGGTGCTCATCCGGGAAGAGGCAAAAACGCCGGTCTTATGCGGTACGGTGCCGGGGGCATAGCCGGCATGCTCCAGCGCCTGCCAGACCGCCTGCAAAAACAGGCGCTGCTGCGGGTCTATCGATTCCGCTTCCTGTCGCGAATAGCCAAACAGAGCGGCGTCGAAGCACTCGGCGTTTTCTAAAACCGTTCCGATGTTCACGTAATGAGGATCGTCAATGATGGCGGCATCCAGGCCGGCGACCAGAAGCGCTTCGCGCGTAAAGCGTCTGCTGCATTCACGTCCCGCCAGCAGATTTTGCCAGAACGTTTCGCCATCCGGCGATTCAGGAAAATGGCAGGCATAGCCGATAACCGCGACAGGTTCGCAGTCCGGATAGTGTTGAGCGATCGATGCATCAATGGCATCTGCTGTCGGCGCAGAAGAGAAGCGCAAGTTATCCATAATCGGTCCCGTTTCCTAAGATTCACAAAGTCAATGGAACGCCATGTACCAGCTATCGCGTTCCGGTTTTGTTCGCGCTATATCCGCCTCTGGCGGCGGCGAGCAGGGCGAGAGCGTTTTGTTTTCTCCACCGTGGCGGCGCCAGCCAGATAATCGGCCAGGGCGGCAGGAGAAGGGTGGGTGAAGAGATCAAGCAACGTCAGTGCAGGGTATTTGTGACGTTGTAACAAAATATGTAATTGAACCAGGTTTAGCGATGTTGCGCCCGCTTCAAAAAAGTTTTCTTCTGGCGTAATAGACCCGCCTGCCACGTCGTGGAAGGCGGCGCAAATCAGGCTGACAGCGTGCTCGTCCGCCGCAATTTGCGGATGAGCGTGCTCAGGGCGCACCCGCTGCGAGCGCTCTGAGCGTTGCCCCGCTAGCTTAACGGGCGGAACCAGCGCGGCGAGCGGGAGTCGCCAACAGGTTTCATCCTCGCTAAGTCGGTTTAGCAATGCGCAATACTGTTCAAATTGACGCTCCGCCTGCCCGGCGGGAAACAGCGCGGCGACAAAATCCCAGTTAAAGCGCAGTTCACCTTCGGATTCATAAACCTGGTGATCGAGCCAAACCTGGGGCGTCTGGGAGATGCCCCAGACCGGTTTGAGCAGATTGCGCTGGGCGAGGAAGTTATCCTGCTCAAAGCCCAGCGCGCTGGTAAAGACGACGGGCATCGGAACGGCGGGCACGTTTTGCCGTTGCGCCAGTTGACGCATGACGCGGATCGCCGACACATCGCGGTGGTTGAGGTTTTGGCTCAGTCGCTGCTGTAGTAACTGCGCGCTGTGCAGCCAGCTCTCGCCGGGACGCCAGCTCAGTAGCATCAGCGAGGTGAAATCGCCCAGGATTTGGTTGATTTGCGGGTGCAATGGCCGGCGATCAAAAAGCGTAAGGTGAAGCGTGAAGTCAGGCTGTATGCTCCACGCCGAGAGTACGCTTGCCCACGCGGACAACAAGACTGCCGAAGGGGTGAGATGCGCGTCAGCCGCCAGTTTTTTCAGACGACGCCAGCGCGTTTTATCCATTGCGCCGTTCAGGCGAGCGAAGCGCGGCGCCTTAATATCCTGTGGTAAGCAGCGCAACGGCAAAGCGGGAGCCGGAGGAATATCATCAAGCTGCGCCTGCCACCAGGTCAGAGAGTCCTGATTGGGTACCTGCAGCGAGGGATGCTGCAGATAGTCCCTGAAGGTGACGGGGAGCGGCGGAGGCAGTCGTTGCGGATAGCGATAGCCGTGTTCCAGCTCCGCCAACAGGATCTGCATGCTGAGTCCGTCAAGCAACAGGTTATCCAGACACAGCCACAGGCGGGCGGGCATGCCGTCCAGGTATCCTGCCTGCAGATCGAATACCGGCCAGACTTCGGGGTCGAGCACCTGGTGCGCCAGCTTTTCGCGCACCAGCAATGCCTCTTCAGGCGTATCGAGGGCGTGTATCGGTATCACATAGGCGGGAATCTGTTCGAGTACCTGTTGCCGTCCATCACGAACTACCGCCCGCAACATGTCGTGTCGGGCGATTAATCGGTTCCAAACCCTCTCCAGCCGCGCGATGTCCAGATCGACGATTTCAAATTCAACAAAAAAGTGTGAACCTACGCCGCCCAGGGCAAAGCCCGGCTGGCGCCCCACCAGATAGGCCTGTTGAACGTCGGTAAGCGCGAAAGGCTGGTAGCGTTCTTCAGGGTAATGAACGAATTGTTCTTCAACCGGGACGTCGGTTTTACGCAGCGTGGCGGCAAAATCCGCCAGTCGGGGATGGTTGAACAGGTCGCTTAATTGCGTTTCATAACCTGCCTGGTGGAGTTGCCCGGTCACACGGGTTGCCAGCAGGCTGTCGCCGCCTTGCCGGAAGAAGTCTGTCTCCCTGGTGACGTCGCCAATAGATAAGAGTTGCTGCCAAATGACGGCAACCTGTTTTTCAGTGTCGCCCTGGGGTAAATCCGCCTCGGCCCGGTTTTCAGCTTCAGGAGCGTGGCGACGCTTCAGCGCCTGATAGTCAATTTTCCCGTTAGCCGTCAGCGGTAAGGCGTCGACGAAGAAGAGTCGGTGCGGCACCATCCACCCCGGCAGGCGTTCGGCGAGGGCGGCCTGAAGTTTACGGGGCTCACGACGTAGTTGAATATCAGGAACCTGCAGAAGGAAACGCTGTAATCCCGCCACCTCATCGCCGTGCTGGCAATTCAGGGAGGCGTCGGAGAATAATGCTATCCAGTCAGCGCTATCCTGTAGCAATGCCTCCGGCTGCCCATGGGTCAATAACAGCGTGCTGAGCAAGGCGGATGGCGTTAACCGGCTGAATTCCATGACGTACATCAGCGCGCCGGGTACGGCAAGCTGCTGTAATGACGTTAGCATTTCTGCATTATCGGGCAGCAGACGATGCAGGGCGTTATTAACCCAAATAACGTCAGCAGAGTGAGACAGCGCCGCCAGCGTATCTGCGTTCCAGGGTAACAGGCGGGCGCCGGGCCAGGGGGCAAGCCTCTGCCGGGCGCTTAGTATCATCTCTTGGGCATGCTCAAGCCCGACATACTCAATCTGTTCGGCGTTGAGCAGTGTCAACAGGTACTCTGCGGCGCACCCCGTGCGGGCGCTTACCTCAAGCAGACGTACCGGGCGCCGTAAGCGCAGTGAAAGCCGTTGGCAAATTCTCGCCAGCTCCTCGATAAACAACGTGCTGGCTGGATGATTGAACGCCAGATTTTCCGGCGACCACTGCGCATCCCTCAGTAACGACAGCTCGTCGCGTGTGCCGTTAAGAATTTGCGATAAGGTTAATTCATGCCCTACTAAACGTGGGTTTTCACCACCGCATACTTCGCGGTCACAGACCAGATAACCTGATGCCGTAGGGGTCAGTCGTTGCTGCGCAACGAGAAATGCCAACCAGCGCTCCACCACGGCCTGCCAGCGCGGCTGGATAGCGAGTGAGTTCATCAGGGGAAGCGGATCGGCATAAAGGGATTGATTAGCCGCCAGTTTCAACAGGCGATGCTGAAGGAAATCGGCTATCTGCTCTGCGGATATCTCCGGTGAGATGACACGGCAGGGCAACGTTCCTGCAAGAGCGCTCCACTCCTCCGGTAGGGTCGGATCCCGGTGATGGGTAACGCAAAAAGCGTCGCCCTGAGGAACAACGTATGCCGCCAGCGTCTTTTCCTTTTCGCCGATCGTCAAAACGGTTGACTGCTTCACCCCGGCAAGCTGACTGAGCGCGTTTTCGATTTCGCCCAGTTCAATTCGATATCCTCCGACCTTGACCTGCTTATCGCGACGGCCCAGGAACTCTAATGTGCCGTCTGGCCAGTAGCATCCGAGATCTCCGGTGCGGTACCAGCACTCGTCCGACTGCGTCAAAAATTGCTGCTCGCTGCGTAGCGGATCGTTGAAATAGCCTTTCGCGACCCCGGAGCCGCCGATCCATAATTCACCCGGCACCCAGTCAGGGCAGTCCCGGCCCAGTTCATCCACCACCCGGTAACGTTGGTTGGTCAGCGGAAAACCGTAAGGGATGGAGCGCCAGTGGCCAGGTACATCTTTAATCTCGCAGGCGTTAGACCAGATAGAAGCCTCGGTGGCGCCGCCCATGGCGATAAATTGCCCTTGCGGCCGGAAGGCCCGATAGCGGATGGGGAGATCAAGACCTATCCAGTCGCCGGAAAGCATGACCGCTCGCAGGTTTTCCGGCGCGGAGTTGGCGAATCCTTCACACCAGGTCAGCAGCATATCGAACAGTGCCGGGACGCTGTTCCAGAGGGTGACCTGGTGGCGTTGGATCAATTCACACCATGCGTGAGGATCGCGCCGTTGATTTTCCATGACGATAACCAGCGCGCCGCCGGCGCTCAGTACGCCAAAAATATCATAGACCGATAAATCAAAATGCAGGGCGGAGAGGGCCAGTACCCTGTCATGCGGGCCAACCTGATAGCGCGTATTGATATCGCAGCAGGTGTTCAGCGCTCCCCGGTGAGAAATGACCACCCCTTTCGGCGTGCCGGTAGAACCGGAGGTGTAGATAATATAGGCCGGTTGCGCGGGGGAGCGTAAAACCGGATTGGCGATCGGTTCCGCCTCAATGGCCTGCTGCCAGATAAGGACGGGGACATCGTCTGACCAGACGTTGGCGTCGTGCTGGCAAATGAGCACCAGCCGGACGCTGGCGTCAGCGTAGATTTTCTCACGCCGCGCGGCGGGCTGGTCCAGCGAAACCGGAACGTAAACCGCGCCGGCCAGCAGGACGGCCAGAACGGCAACGATTTGCCCCGCGCCTTTCGACATCGTGATAACCACATTGTCGCCCGGACGGACCCCGCGTTCGATAAGCCTGCCCGCGCAACGGCGGGCATATTCGGTCAGCTCGCGATAATTCCACTGATAATGAGGGTCCGTCACCGCCAGCGCTTGCGGTTGCTGGAGGGCGATGCGGAAAATGCCTTCATGTAGCAGGCCTTCGGGAATGGGGGCGTCGGTGGCGTTGACCCGTTTGCGTATGGCCCGCTGGCTGGCGGGCATCATATCTGCGAAAGGTTTTCGCCAGACGGTTTCGTCATCACAGAGTTGGTTAATCAACTGGCAGTATGCGCCAAACAACGTCTCGACTAAGGCCGGAGGGAACAACGCGTCGTTGCTGTCCCATTGCAGGTAGACCTCGCCTTGATGCTCGAATGCCAGATGATCTATCCAGACCTGCGGGGTTTGCGAGATACCCCATTCCGGCTCGCCCAACGGTGAGTCTGCGCGGCTGCTGTAGAGAGAACGGCCTAAATTGCTGGTAAACACCACCGGGGCGCCATGGGGGTAACGCTGCTGGCGTTTGAGTTCACGGAGTAACTCGACGCCGGACCAATGGCGATGCTCCCAATCCTCGGTAAATGTTAGCTGGTTTTTGCGCGCCAGGTTGCCGACGGTATCGCCGTCGCAGGCGGTATCCAGCAGAAGAATATTGGTGAAATCGGCAAGCATCGCGCCGACGGCAGGGTGCAGCGGCTGGCGGTCGAATAACGTGACGTTAAGCAGCAACCGCGCCAGGCCGCCCCAGCGAGCCAGAACGGCAGAAAAACAGGTGCCCAGCGCCATTGTCGGCGTTACGCCATACTCACCGGCCAGTTTGCTAAAGGACATCCAACGTTTCGCCGGGACAATCATACGGCGCCGGGTATTACGGACTTCACGCAGCGTGGCTGGCTCACAGACCAGGGGCAAGACTGGCGCTGGCGGCAGCGCATCCGCTTTCGCCAGCCAGTAAGAGCGCGCTTCGTCTCTCAGTGGTTGATTGATGTTTTGCCTGTGCAGCAAATAGGAGCGGAAATCATAACCGGTATCGATAGCCGCCAGCGATTCTCCAGCCAGCAGCGCGTTAAGTTCATCGAAGAAGAGTGTAAAACTCGAGGCATCCATGATCAGCAGGTCAATGTTGACATGGAGGCAATGGCGATTGCCCGGCAAGAGCGTCAACTGAAAATCAAACGTTTCGCCAGCCTCCACACGTAAAAGACGGTGGCTCAGGCGCTGGCGCAGTGCCTGCAGGTAGGCCTGGCCTCTCTCTGCATCGTTCTGGCGCAAATCATGAACGGTGACGCCATTCCAGTAAGGTTGTTGCAGATAGATTTGCTGGCCGTCGGTGCGAAAGGCGATATGCAACATCGGGTGACGTTGCAGCAATATATTGATGGCCTGCTCCAATCGCGGCGCCGTCAGGCCGCTGCCTTCGAACTCTTGATACAGGTGGCAACCCACACCGCCAAGCACCTGTCCCGGTATACGGCCTGTCAGATAGGAGTGTTGCACCGGAGTCAGGGGGAAAGGGACGCTATCGGTCATGTTCGGCCAGGCCGATTCGTCCGGCGGCGTTTCGTCATCCGGTTTTCCGGCTGAACGGCTGAGCATTAATTGGCGCCATTCTGCCAGAGTGGGGGCGGCATACAGTTCGCGAAGGGAAAGGCGATATCCATTCTTACGAAACCAGTGCAACCATCTCATTAATCTTATTGAATCCAGTCCTAACTGGATCAGATTGCTCTCTTCATGTAACTGTTTCGGCGTTAAATTCAGTTCCTGCGTTAGCCGCTGGCGTAATTGTTGATAATCAACTGCGTGTCGGTTGTCCGGTAACAGCGAATCCTGAGATGGGGCGCCAGAAATCATTCTCCCTCCTGATGGCACGTCTTACAGAAAAGCATTTCTCATATGAGAATAATTATTATTAACAATTGAATGCTACCCGAAACGGATTTATTTATGCCCGTTTCGGGTTAGTGAAAGTCGGAAAGAACAGAGGCCCGGATGACGGTATCCAGGCCTCTGTAAGGGAAGGTTTTACGGGGAGCGGAACTCAGGGTTACATCACGCGCTTAAAGGTAGAAGGGGTTACGCCAAACTGTTTCTGGAACGCGACGGAGAAATGGCTGGCGTTGGTATAGCCCAGATCGGCCGCCACCGTCATTACCGATGTATTACCGTTGGCCAGTCGTTTTCTTGCTTCCTGCATTCGCTCCGCCTGGAACAGACCATAGACGCTGTTGTTGAACATAACGCGGAACCCCCGCTTAATTTTGAGTACGCTCAGACCTGCCTCCCTGGCCAGATCGGCAACGCCCGGCGCTTGCGTCAGGTCAGCCAGCAGCAGATCCTTCGCCCGCAGCAGTTTTTGCCGTTCCACCGGGTTGAAGTGACAGGAGAGACAGTTAGCGTCTTCGCGGTGTTCATCCAGCACCAGGCTGAGCATGACCAGACTTTGTCCCTGCAACCATAGCGTTGACGGCTTTTGTTCATGGCTGAAGCCGCTGTGCATCCGCATCAGCGCGTGGCGCAAGGCCTGAGCCGTTAAGTGGGTTTCGGCATTACAATGCTGCTGCTGGCAACAGCAGTGGGAGTCGATCTTATTCTTGATGACCGCGCTAATATCCGGCACCCACTGCGCAAGGATTTCAGGGCTGAATGAGAGGGTAATGCTCTCGAATCGGCCACAATAGGAGGCGCTGCCGCGGCAGTCTGGCGTATGGGTAATGTAATGGCGATTGCGCGCGAGCTCCCAATCGATATGGCGCCTGATGCCCTGGATCGCAAAGCGCGATGTGCCTTCCAGGATGCACGAGAAGTTAATCCTGCCCAGATCGTCGTGCAACTGCAGCGTCTCAGGCTGCGCAAAATGGCCCCTCCAGAGCAAAATATCCATGCCTTCCTGCAACGAATAGCGCAGCAGTTCACACTGGGCAGGCATATTTCCATCGTTTGCGGGTTCCCCGACCACCAACTGGTGAATAGAGATTTCAGATTGCGTTTGTGATGACTCTGTCATGGCCTGGTTATCTCCCTGTGGCTTGGACCAATGCGGGTATAAATAGAACCGAATGGGGTAGATGGATTATTGATAATGGTTATTATTCACATTAATTCTCAGAACGCCACCCTGAATTGTCGTTTTTGGCGTCTGTACAAATTCATCAGGAAATTCAGTCAATCCCATGTCATCTCAATCATCCAATACTGAACCGTTGTCCCGATTTCCTCTTTGGCAGGTGATTACACCGGTTCGCCGGAAGGTTATTTTTGCCATGGCGCTGGCGGGCCTGGCGGCATTGACCAGCCTGGGGGCGCTCCTTTTTCTGGCATGGAGCCTGCGCGACATTCGCGCTATGCCTACCGTTATTCCAGTCTATCCGCTGAGCGGCGTGATTAGCTGCGTTGTGTTGACCTTTGTTCTGCGCCTGCAGGCATTTAATACCTCTCATTATGCGGCTTTTCATCTGGAGAACATTCTGCGCGGCAGGTTAGCCCATAAGGCATTGCAGCTTCCGCTTGGCGTGTTACAGCAAATGGGCAGCGGGTCAGTGGCGAAGGTGATGCTGGACGATGTTAAGTCGCTACATATTTTTGTGGCTGACAGCTCGCCGCTCTATGCCCGCGCGATAATCATGCCGCTGGCGACAATCATTATTTTATTCTGGCTGGACTGGCGGCTGGCAATTGCGACGCTGGGGGTACTGGCCTTTGGCTTGATTGTACTCATGCTGGCCCGCCAGCGCTCGGAAGACATGGTCCAGCGCTATCATAAGACCCGCGAGCAAGTCAGCGCGGCTGTTATTGAGTTCGTGCAGGCCATGCCCGTGGTGAGAACGTTTGATAGCGGCAGCACCAGCTTTTTGCGCTATCAACGCGCCCTTGAGGAGTGGGTTGATGTGCTCAAAACCTGGTATCGTAAAGCCGGTTTTTCGGCGCGTTTTTCCTTCTCGATTCTGAATCCTCTTCCGACCTTATTTGTCCTGATCTGGTCGGGATACGGCCTGCTGCACTATGGCAGCTTTGATTTTATCGCCTGGGTGGCTGTTTTACTGCTGGGCAGCGGAATGGCCGAAGCCGTGATGCCGATGATGATGCTCAATAATCTGGTCGCGCAAACGCGCTTAAGCGTTCAGCGCATTTATCAGGTTCTGGCGATGCCGGAGTTATCGCTGCCGCGATCCGACCAGCAGCCGAAAGATGCGAGCATTACCTTTGAGCAGGTGAGTTTTCATTATCCGCAGGCGCGCGCCGACGCCGCGTTGCAGGAGGTGAGCTTTCATGTGCCTGCCGGGCAAATTGTGGCGCTGGTCGGGCCAAGCGGCGCCGGGAAAAGCACCGTGGCGCGCTTGCTGCTGCGTTATGCCGATCCAGACAAAGGCCATATTCGCATTGGCGGCGTGGATCTTCGCGATATGCAGACTGACACCCTGATGCGGCAACTCTCGTTCGTGTTTCAGGACAACTTCCTTTTTGCCGACACCATCGCCAATAACATTCGTCTGGGCGCGCCGGATACGCCGCTGGAGGCGGTGATTTCGGCGGCCAGGGTGGCGCAGGCCCATGAATTCATTAGCACGCTGCCAGAGGGCTACAACACGCGGGTAGGGGAACGCGGGGTATTTCTCTCCGGCGGCCAGCGGCAACGCATCACCATCGCGCGAGCGCTTTTGCAAGACCGTCCCATCCTGGTGCTGGATGAGGCGACGGCGTTCGCCGATCCGGAAAACGAAGCCGCGCTTATCAAGGCGCTTGCGGCGGCAATGCGCGGCCGGACGGTCATTATGATCGCGCATCGTCTATCAATGGTGACTCAGTCCGATGTGATATTGCTGTTTTCCGAAGGGCAGCTAAGGGAGTCGGGTAGCCATGCGCAGCTGTTGGATCAAGGCGGCATGTATCAACGGCTTTGGCAACAATATCAGCAGGCGCTGCATTGGGTGCCGGGTGGAACAAGGGAAGAGGTGGTGGAAAATGAAGGTAAGTAATCCTGCGGATAACCTGGCCTGGCGCGTGATTTGGCGCCAACTCATCTCCAGCGTTGGCACTCAGGCAAGCATACTGCGCCGCAGTATGCTTGCCTTGCTGCTGGCTGCAATCATGCAGGGGATCGCCTTTGCCTGTCTCTATCCGATCATTGATGCGCTGTTACGGGGCGAAGCGCCGCAACTTCTCAACTGGGCAGTGGCTTTCAGCATCGTAATGATCGTGACGCTGGCGCTACGGTGGTATGGCCTGGGCTTTGAATACCGTGGACATCTGGCGCAGGCCACCCATGAGTTACGGCTCCGCCTTGGCGAGCAATTACGCCGGATGCCGCTGGAGAGACTCCAGCGCGGCCGGGCGGGCGAAATGAACGCCTTGCTGCTGGGCAGCGTGGATGAAAACCTCAATTATGTAATTGCGATAGCCAATATATTGCTGCTCACCATTGTCACGCCGCTGACCGCGTCAGTGGCGACATTGTGGATAGACTGGCGGCTGGGGCTGATTATGTTGCTGATCTTCCCCTTGCTGGTGCCGTTTTATTACTGGCGACGCCCGGCAATGCGGCGACAAATGCAAACCCAGGGTGAGGCGCACCAGCGGCTGAGCGGCGATATCGTTGAGTTTGCCCAGGGGATGATGGTGTTGCGCACCTGCGGCAACGATGCCGATAAAAGCCGGGCGTTGCTGGAGCATTTCAATGCGTTGGAAGCCTTACAGACCCGCACTCACCGTCAGGGCGCCAGCGCGACGATGTTGATCGCCAGCGTCGTGGAGTTGGGCCTGCAAGTGGTGGTGTTATCCGGGATCGTATGGGTGGTCACGGGCACATTGAACCTCGCCTTTCTGATTGCGGCCGTCGCGATGATTATGCGCTTCGCAGAACCGATGGCGATGTTTATCAGCTACACCTCGGTTGTGGAACTGATAGCCAGCGCCCTGCAGCGTATTGAACAGTTTATGGCGATAGCGCCGCTTCCCGTCTCAGAACAAAGCGAGGTGCCGCAGCGCTACGATATCAGCTTCGAAAACGTTAGCTATCGCTACGATGACGGCGAAGGTCACGCGCTCAATAACGTTTCTTTGACATTCCCGGCCGCCGGTATGAGCGCGCTGGTGGGCGCCTCCGGCGCAGGCAAAACTACGGTCACCAAACTATTAATGCGCTATGCCGATCCGCAACAAGGGCAAATTTCTATTGGCGGCGTCGATATTCGTCATCTGACGCCGAAACAGCTCAATAGCTTGATTTCTGTCGTTTTCCAGGATGTCTGGCTGTTTGATGACACGCTGCTGGCGAATATCCGCATTGCGCGCCCACAAGCGACGCAACAGGAGGTTGAAGAGGCTGCCCGCGCGGCTCAGTGCCTTGAGTTTATTTCCCGTCTTCCGCAAGGCTGGCTGACGCCAATGGGGGAGATGGGCGGACAGCTATCGGGCGGCGAGCGCCAGCGGATTTCTATCGCCAGAGCATTATTGAAAAATGCGCCGGTCGTCATTCTGGATGAACCGACCGCAGCGTTGGATATTGAAAGCGAACTGGCGGTACAGAAAGCTATCGATAACCTGGTCCACAACCGGACGGTGATTATCATCGCCCACCGCTTATCAACCATCGCCGGGGCCGGAAACATCCTGGTGATGGAAGAGGGGCAAGTGGTTGAGCAGGGCGCGCATGCGCAATTGCTCTCCCGCAATGGACGTTATCAGGCGCTGTGGCAGGCGCAAATGGCCGCTCGCGTGTGGCGCGACGAAGGGGTTTCCACGCCTGGAGAATGGATCAATGAGTGAAGTTCAGTCGAATGTGAAACCGCTGACGTTGACGACCGGGCGGGTAATTTTTGCTATTGCAGGCGTCTATGTGACGCAGAGTCTGGTATCGGCATTGTCTATGCAGTCCTTGCCCGCGCTGGTGCGCGCCGCCGGCGGATCGCTGACGCTCGCCGGCGCGACAACCCTGTTCATGCTGCCCTGGGCGCTGAAGTTTATTTGGGCGCCATGGATCGAACGCTGGCGGCTTCCGCCCGATAGCCAGGAGCGCCGTTCTCGAATGTTGATCCTGCGCGGTCAGGTCGCGTTAGCGGCGATCTTGACGATCGCCGCGGCGATTGGCTGGTTCGGGCAAGAGGGGGGATTTCCCGATATGCAAATAGTCGCCTTATTTGTTCTGTTCATGGTGGCGGGCACGGTTGCCTCCACTATTGATATCGCCAGCGACGGCTTTTGCGTCGATCAGTTGACCCATGCCGGCTATGGCTGGGGAAACAGCGTGCAGGTCGGCGGCAGCTATCTGGGAATGATGTGCGGCGGCGGGGTGTTCCTGATGCTGGCGGCAGCGTCTGGCTGGCCTGCCGCAATGCTGATGATGGCGCTGTTGATTATAGTGTTGTCATTCCCGCTGTGGCGCGTTACTGAGCCGACGCGAACGATGAGTATCCCGCATGTTCCGGCGTTAGGTTACGCGTTAAAGAGGAGACAAACGCGCCTGGGATTGCTGCTGGTATTGATTCTGAATTCAGGGATGCGTTTCGTGCTGCCTCTTCCGGCTCCGCTGCTGCTGGATCACGGTTTGAGCATGTCAGCGCTGGGCGCGCTGTTTAGCGGCGGCAATATTGCGGCTGGCGTAATAGGGACGCTGGCAGGCGGGCTACTCATGAAATACAACCCGCCCGGCAGAGCGCTGTTGGTAGCCTATGGCGTCCAGGGGATAGCGCTGCTGGCGGTGGTTATGACGCTCTGGATGGCGCCGAATCATCTGCTGTTGCCGGTACTCAGGTGGGTGGTCATTGTCCAATCCATTACGCTGGCCTGCGCGTTGGTCTGCCTTTACGCCACGCTGATGTCGCTTTCATCGCCTTTGCAGGCCGGCGTCGATTTCACGCTTTTTCAATGTACTGACGCGGCAATTGCCATTTTGGCAGGCATTGCCGGCGGCATTGTTGCTCAACATTTTGGCTATGCAGCCTGCTTCCTGTTTGCCGGGGCATTCACTTTGCTGGCGGCATGGGTTGCTTATATCCGGCTGCATTCGGCAAGAGAACTGATGATTGACTCGGGAGAATAACGATTACACGTTAAACAAAAAGTTCATCACGTCGCCGTCTTTCACTATGTACTCTTTACCTTCCGAGCGCATTTTTCCCGCTTCTTTAGCGCCTTGCTCGCCTTTATAGGTAATGAAGTCTTCATAGGAGATGGTCTGGGCGCGAATAAAGCCTTTTTCAAAGTCGGTGTGAATTTTACCCGCCGCCTGCGGGGCGGTGGCGCCGACGGGAATGGTCCAGGCGCGGACTTCTTTCACCCCGGCGGTGAAGTAGGTTTGCAGATTCAGCAGTTCATAACCGGCGCGGATAACGCGGTTCAGACCCGGCTCGGTCAGCCCCAGCTCGGCCATAAACTCTTCGCGATCGGCGTCGTCCAATTCAGCGATGTCCGACTCTACCGCGGCGCACACTGCCACCACGACGGAACCTTCGCTCGCCGCGATTTCACGGACTTTGTCGAGGTAGGGGTTATTTTCGAAGCCGTCTTCGTTAACGTTGGCGATATACATGGTTGGCTTGAGCGTCAAAAAGCTCAGGTAGCGGATGGCCGCTTTGTCTTCTTCGGACAGATCCAGCGAGCGCAGCATGCCGGCGTTTTCCAGCTGCGGCAGGCATTTCTCCAATGCCGCCAGCTCGGCCTTGGCGTCTTTATCGCCGCCTTTGGCTTTCTTCTGTACGCGATGGATGGCGCGCTCGCAGGTATCGAGGTCGGACAGCGCCAGTTCGGTGTTGATGACGTCAATATCGTCCGCCGGATCAACTTTATTATTCACGTGGATGATGTTGTCGTTTTCGAAACAGCGCACCACGTGGCCGATGGCTTCCGTTTCGCGGATGTTGGTCAGAAACTGGTTACCCAGGCCTTCCCCTTTGGAGGCGCCTTTCACCAGCCCGGCGATATCGACAAATTCCATGGTGGTGGGAAGAATACGCTGCGGCTTGACGATTTCCGCCAGCTTGTCCAGACGCGGATCGGGCATCGGCACCACACCGGTATTCGGCTCAATGGTACAAAACGGGAAGTTGGCCGCTTCGATACCGGCTTTGGTCAACGCATTGAACAGAGTGGATTTACCGACGTTAGGCAGCCCAACGATACCGCATTTGAATCCCATGGTTATATCACCTTAAATTACTTATTAATCAGATAATTAGTTAAAATCATCTGTGAGAATGAAAATCTTCCGGCCGATTATACACGGAATGTCGATTTATCTCGATCCGCATCAGCCTGCGCGTTATGCCGCCTTGAAAGCATGCAGCCGGTTCATCGCCTTGACCATATCCTCTTTGAGCAGGATCTCGGTACAGCGCACCGCCTCGTCAATCGCCTTATCTATCAATGCCAGCTCGCTTGACGGCGGTTTACCCAGCACAAAGCCGGTGACCTTGTTTTTATCGCCGGGGTGGCCGATGCCGATACGCAGCCGATGAAAGTCAGGGTTATTGCCCAGTTTGCTGATGATGTCTTTCAGGCCGTTGTGACCGCCGTGGCCGCCGCCCAGTTTGAGTTTGGCAACCCCCGGCAATAAGTCCAGTTCGTCGTGTGCGACCAGAATTTCAGCGGGCTGAATACGGTAAAACGTCGCCATCGCCGCCACCGCTTTGCCGCTCAGATTCATAAAGGTGGTCGGGACCAACAGGCGAATGTCGTGCCCGGCCAGCGTCAGGCGCGAGGTATAGCCAAAAAATTTGCTCTCTTCCTTCAGCGGCTGGCGCTGGGCCTCGGCCAGGCGGTCCACGTACCAGGCTCCGGCATTATGGCGGGTTGCCGCATATTCGGCGCCGGGGTTGGCCAGGCCGACGATTAACTTGATGCTGCTCACGATAAGTTTCCAGATTGGGCGTTTCAAGCGCTTAACGCCGCGTGATGTACATAAATGACGGTAGAAGTGCGCTAGTTTACACACAGGGCAGGTTGATCGCCAAATATGTGCGGGGTATTCCTCGCCGGCGCCATTGATTACCTATGGTGACTATTTCAATAGTTGTATATTTAGTTGTTAATTCGTAAAAAAATATTAATTTGTCGCATTCATCTGTGATCGTTCACGCAAATGCAATTGCCTCATTGGCTATAATTACAGCAACGCAAGGATGGATTGCTCTATTTCATTCATCCGCCGATGTTTATCTGGAGGTGACAGATGAAACGTAAAAACGCAATCACGATTGGCAACGGTTTAATGGGACTCGGCATGGTGCTGATGGTCGGCGGGATCGCCTATTGCATCATCAGCCAGTTCGCCAAACTGAACCTGCCGCAGTTTATCGCCTATCTGGATCTGATCACTATTTTTGCCGGCGCCATCTCCTGGCTGGCCGGGGCGCGTATCAGCGGCCGTGAAAAAGTGTCCGATCGTTACTGGTGGGTAAAACATTTTGATAAACGCTGTCAGCGCCAGCGCCATTCATAGATCGCGATCATAAAAACTGCACCCTTACTTGTTGCCTTTCGGGGTGCAGTTCCTCTTGTTTATCATTAGTAACCGGATGCCCGGTTAAAAACGATCAATGCTCAAACATGGCGGAGATGGATTCTTCGTTGCTGATACGGCGAATCGCTTCGGCCAGCATTCCCGAGAGAGTCAGGGTACGGACATTCGGCAGCGATTTGATTTTGTCCGTCAGCGGGATGGTATCGCAGACGATCACTTCATCGATAACCGAATTTTTAATGTTGTCGTAGGCGTTCCCGGAAAAGATCGGATGCGTCGCATAGGCAAACACGCGTTTGGCGCCGCGTTCCTTTAACGCCTCGGCCGCCTTGCACAGCGTACCGCCGGTATCGATCATATCGTCAACCAGCACGCAGTCGCGGCCGGCAACGTCGCCGATGATATGCATCACCTGGGACACGTTGGCGCGCGGGCGGCGTTTATCGATAATCGCCATATCGGTATCATTCAACAGCTTGGCGATAGCGCGGGCGCGCACCACCCCGCCAATATCCGGAGAGACCACAATCGGATTCTCCAGATCCTGTTGCAGCATATCTTCCAGCAGAATCGGACTGCCGAAAACGTTATCAACCGGAACGTCAAAAAATCCCTGAATCTGTTCTGCGTGCAAATCCACTGTTAATACGCGGTCAACGCCCACGCTGGAAAGAAAATCGGCAACCACTTTGGCGGTGATCGGCACGCGGGCGGAGCGCACCCGACGGTCCTGACGTGCATAGCCGAAGTAAGGAATAACGGCGGTGATACGCCCCGCGGAAGCGCGACGCAGCGCATCGACCATAACAACCAGTTCCATCAGGTTATCGTTGGTGGGTGCACAGGTGGACTGGATGATGAATATATCACCACCGCGTACATTTTCATTGATTTGCACGCTGACTTCACCATCGCTAAAACGACCGACGGCGGCGTCGCCAAGGCTGGTGTACAAACGGTTGGCAATACGTTGTGCTAGTTCCGGGATGGCGTTACCAGCAAAAAGCTTCATATCAGGCACGAGAAGAACCTCAGGCTTGCGTCCAGAGAAATATTGTGCCCGCTATGATATCCGCAAGCGGGGTGCAACAACAGACACAATATGCATACGGGTGTATGAATTAAGTTTGATAGCACATAACCGAAAGCAGGCTGTTTATTATCAACACTTAACATTGCCCGGAAAGCGTACTTTGCAGCGGTGAGACATTAACGCCTCGCGCCACAAAACCATTTAACCATTCCGGGGCCTGGTCAAGCACCTGACGGGCTTCGGGCTCGGTGTCGAACTCGGCAAACACACAAGCACCCGTTCCGGTCAGGCGCGCCGGGGCGTATTCTAGCAGCCATGAAAGTAGCTGTTCAACCTCACGAAAACGTTTTCTTGCGATACTCTCACAATCATTGACGAAGGTCTGCTTTAATAGCGATTCCAACGATCGCACAGGAGAATTTCGCTTCAGCAGGGGATCGCCGAAGATCAGCGGAGTGGCAATACTGACCCCCGGGTGGGCCACCAGATACCATTTCTCCGGCGGATGAGCGGGCGTTAGTTTCTCGCCGACGCCCTCGGCAAACGCGGCACGGCCGTGAATAAACACCGGTACGTCGGCGCCAAGCCGCAGGCCGAGGTCCGCCAGCGCCTCGGCATCCAGACGGCATTGCCACAGATGATTCAGCGCCACCAGCACCGTGGCCGCATTGGATGAACCTCCTCCCAGACCGCCGCCCATCGGCAGCCGTTTATCGATGCTGATATCGGCGCCAAAGCTATCCGGGCGGATGCCACGGCTGATGCAATGCTGTTGCAGCAGCCGCGCCGCGCGAATAATCAGGTTCTGTTCGTTATCAACGCCGTCCAGCGGCGTAAGCAGGCGCAGGCGCTCGTCCTGACGTGGAATGATGGTCAGGGTGTCGCCATAGTCCAAAAACTGGAACAGGGTCTGCAACAGATGATAGCCGTCGGCGCGCCGTCCGGTGATGTAAAGAAACAGGTTCAGTTTGGCGGGCGAGGGCCATTTCTCAATCGGGGTGGGGCGCATGGGTTATTTGACCGTCCAGTTATCCATTTTTAACTTGATGCGCTGCTCGCCCTGAGTAAGCTCAAGGCTTTCCGGCAACGGCGGATTCACCTTATGGTTATAACTTTGATAGCTTACGGTCCAGTTTTGATCCCCCTGGCGGTAGGTCAGTTTATTAAGCAGATAGCCATCGTCGAGGGAGAAATCGCTCGCTTCCCCAGGCAAACCCAGAATCCACTGGCGCAGATTATTCAGCGGGATCGCCATTCCCGTCAGTTGACGCACCATATCTTCGGCATCTTCCCCCACATAGCGTTTACCCTGATTGTCGGTAATCTGTATGCTGTCCGGCTGTGCGCTCAGCTCCAGTTCGGTGCTGCCAAGCGGATTGGTCAGCAACAGTCGATAGCGCTGCGCCGATGACTCCTGCCAGAAAAAACGGGCATATAGCTTTTTGCTATCGGAGATATAGGCAAAGGAGCCGCGGGTCTGATATTGACTCAATTGCCGCACTTTTTGCTGGTGCTGCTGCCACTGCGGCGAGGTCGGGCTTTTCCCCGGCGACGTGGGTTGGTGAAGGCTACAGGCAACCAGCAGCAAACTGGCTAACGGCATAAGCCGCAGGCTACGGGCGGGATTTAATGGCATGTCGCTCAGTTCCTATCAAACAGATTTAGTATCGCAAAGCAGCCACGCTAACGGGCTTGCCGTTCGTCGTCAATGTTTGTCGTTTTCCAGCGTAAAGTATATACCCCGGATAGAGAACAACGCGCGCTGTCGCTTTTCTTGCTTCCCGGCATCAAGTAGAATGCCATGGCAGACGAAACCCATACTAACATCGGTATTACTCAAGAATTGTCAATGACCCTGCTCGCGCTTGGTATTAATCATAAAACTGCTCCTGTCTCTTTGCGGGAACGCGTTGTATTCTCGCCGGATACCCTGGGGCAGGCGCTGAATAGCCTGCTGCAGCAACCGCTGGTGCAGGGTGGCGTGCTGCTGTCCACCTGCAACCGCACCGAGCTGTACCTCAGCGTTGAAGAGCAGGAAAACCAACGTGAGCAACTGATTGACTGGCTGTGCGAATACCACCGACTGAATCGCGATGACTTCAGCGACAGCCTCTATTGGCATGAGGACAATGCGGCGGTCAGCCATTTGATGCGCGTCGCCAGCGGCCTGGATTCGCTGGTCCTGGGCGAGCCGCAGATCCTGGGGCAGGTGAAAAAAGCGTTTGCCGTATCGCAGCGCGGACAGTCGCTGTCCGGAGAGCTGGAGCGGTTATTTCAAAAATCATTTACCGTGGCCAAGCGGGTGCGCACCGAAACGGATATCGGCGCCAGCGCGGTTTCCGTGGCGTTTGCGGCCTGTACGCTGGCCCGCCAGATTTTTGAATCCCTTGCCGATGTTAATGTATTACTGGTGGGAGCGGGGGAAACCATCGAACTGGTTGCCCGTCACCTGCGCGAGCATCGGGTGCGTCGGATGGTGATTGCCAACCGCACCCGCGAACGCGCTCAGGCGTTGGCCGCAGAGGTAGGCGCTGAAGTTATCACCCTCGCGGAACTGGATGAGCAGCTTGCTCATGCCGATATCGTAATTAGCTCAACGGCCAGCACGCTGCCGATTATTGGAAAAGGGATGATGGAGAGGACGCTGAAAGCAAGACGCAATCAGCCTATGTTGATGGTGGATATCGCCGTCCCGCGCGATATCGAACCGGAAGTCGGCAAACTGCCTAACGTTTATCTCTATAGCGTTGATGATTTACACGCCATTATTCAGCACAACCTTGCTCAACGCCAGGCCGCCGCCATTCAGGCGGAATCGATCGTTCAGCAGGAAAGCGCCGACTTTATGGCCTGGCTGCGGGCGCAGTCCGCGGTCGAAACCATTCGTGATTATCGGGCGCAGGCCGATGAGCTGCGTTCGGAAATGACGGCCAGGGCGCTTGCCGCTATTCAGCAGGGAAACGATGTTGAAACGGTCATTCAGGAATTGACGCATCGCTTAACCAATCGTTTAATCCATGCTCCCACCAAATCTCTGCAGCAGGCCGCTCGCGACGGCGACCTGGATCGTTTACAAATTTTACGCGACAGCCTTGGGCTGGACTAGCATTTATCTCTCTTAACAGGATTTAACAGCCCGCATGAAGCTTTCTATTGTTGCTAAACTGGAAGCGTTACAAGAACGCCATGAGGAAGTTCAGGCGTTGCTCGGCGAGCCGAACGTGATCGCGGATATGGACCGTTTTCGCGCCTTGTCCCGTGAATACGCGCAGCTTACCGATATTACTCGCTGTTTCCAGAAATGGCGGCAGGTACAGGAAGACATACAAACCGCTGAAATGATGCTGGATGATGCGGAAATGCGCGAAATGGCGCAGGAAGAGTTAAAACAGGCAAAATTGACCGGCGAAGAGCTGGAACAGCAGCTTCAACTGCTTTTGCTACCGAAAGACCCCGACGATGAGCGCGGCTGTTTCCTTGAGGTACGTGCCGGCACCGGCGGCGATGAAGCCGCTATTTTCGCCGGCGATCTGTTTCGCATGTATAGCCGTTATGCCGAAACCCGCCGCTGGCGTGTTGAAGTGATCAGCGCCAGCGACGGCGAACATGGCGGCTATAAAGAGATCATCGCCAAAATTTCCGGCGATGGCGTTTACGGTCAGCTCAAGTTCGAATCCGGCGGTCATCGCGTACAGCGCGTTCCGGCGACCGAATCGCAGGGGCGCATTCACACATCGGCCTGCACTGTGGCCGTGATGCCGGAGGTCCCGGAAGCCGAACTGCCGGAGATCAGCCCCGCCGACTTGCGTATCGATACGTTCCGTTCATCGGGCGCCGGCGGTCAGCACGTCAATACCACCGATTCCGCCATCCGCATTACCCATTTGCCGACGGGCATTGTGGTCGAATGTCAGGATGAGCGTTCCCAGCACAAGAACAAAGCGAAAGCGCTGTCGGTGCTGGGGGCGCGTATCCGCGCGGCGGAAATGCAGCGGCGCCAGCAGGAAGAGGCGTCCACGCGGCGTAACCTGCTGGGCAGCGGCGATCGTTCGGACCGTATCCGCACCTATAATTTCCCGCAGGGAAGGGTGACCGATCACCGCATCAACCTGACGCTCTACCGCCTGGATGAGGCGATGGAGGGCAAACTGGATATGCTGATCCAGCCGGTGGTCCAGGAATATCAGGCCGATCTGCTGGCTGCGCTTTCCGAGCAAGAGTGATGAACTATCAAACCTGGCTGGCCGCGGCCAGCGAGCGCCTGGCGGCGGGGGAAAGCCCGAAGCGGGACGCGGAAATATTGCTGAGCTTCGTCACCGGCAAAGGGCGCACCTTTCTGCTGGCGTTTGGCGAAACCCTGCTGACGGATGCCCAGCGCCGGCGGTTGGATGCCTTGCTGGCGCGGCGAATTAGCGGCGAACCCATCGCCTATCTGACCGGGGAGCGGGAGTTTTGGTCGCTGTCGCTTGCGGTATCGCCGGCTACGTTGATCCCCCGTCCCGATACCGAGTGCCTGGTTGAACAGGCGCTGCAATGCCTGCCGCCAGAGCCGTCGAACATACTGGATTTGGGCTCCGGCAGCGGGGCGATTGCGCTGGCGATTGCCAGCGAGCGCCCGGACTGCCGGGTGACCGGCGTGGATGCCCAGCCAGATGCCGTCGCGCTGGCCGAACATAACGCCGCGCGGCTGGGCATTACCAATGCCCGTTTCTTGTTGAGCGACTGGTTTTCGACGCTGGCGCAGCAACGCTTCGCGCTTATCGTCGGTAATCCGCCCTATATCGATGCAGCAGACAGCCACCTGTCGCAGGGCGATGTGCGTTTTGAACCAGCCAGCGCGTTAGTGGCGGCGGAAGAGGGGCTGGCGGACCTGCGTTTTATTATTGCCAACGCGGCCGGCCATTTACTGCCGCGGGGATGGTTACTGCTGGAACATGGCTGGCGGCAAGGGGCGGCGGTGCGCCGACTGCTGCGGGATAACGGTTTTGCACGGATAGCAACCCGTCAGGATTATGGCAACAACGATCGCGTCTCGCTGGGGCAATGGCCGAAAGCGGTAGATAATAATTAGTTATGAGGAAATGCCTGTGGCACTCTTTTTAGGATTTGCCTATCTGCATATGGTGACCGTCGGCGCCAGCTTGTTTCTGTTTGTGCTGCGCTTTTTCTGGCTATGCCGCAAGTCCGCCATGTTGCAGCAACCTTGGGTCAGGATACTGCCGCATATCAACGACAGCTTATTATTGCTTAGCGGCGTCGGTTTGATCTTTGTTAACCACATTTATCCGTTTACCGCACAACAAAGCTGGCTGACGGAAAAACTGTTTGGCGTTATTATTTATATTCTCCTGGGCGCAGTTGCCCTGGGGAAACGCCCACGCAGTCAGAATGTGCGCTGGGTGGCGTTTATATTTGCCTTGGTATGCTTTTATCTGGTTATGCAGGTTTCGTTTACCAGGTTACCGTTGCTGATGGAATAACTATGAGTTCTATTGCTGATTTTGAATTCAACCGTTCACAGTTAAGTGAAGGTGTCGTATTAGTTTCACAGGCCATTCGCCGTGACTTCCCCGCCCTGGACGTGCGGAAAAATCTGCAACAGTTGGTTGACGATGCCCGCGCCGTTATCCCCGAGAACCTCGATCAGGATTTACAGCTGGAAAAACTCATAGAGCTTTTCTTCCACACTTGGGGATTCGGCGGAGCCAGCGGCGTTTATCGGCTTTCCGACGTTTTATGGTTGGATAAGGTGCTGGAATCCCGGCAGGGCATGCCGGTTTCCCTCGGCGTTATTTTTCTGCATATCGCCCATGAGCTTGGGCTGCCGTTGATGCCGGTTATTTTCCCGACCCAGCTGATTCTGCGGGCGGACTGGCTGGATGAAGAGATGTGGCTGATTAATCCGTTAAACGGCGACACCCTGAGCGAGCATGTGCTGGATGTGTGGCTGAAAGGCAACATCGGCCTTTCATCAGAGCTGTTGGATGAAGATCTGGATGAAGCGGAAAACGTGCTGATCGTACGTAAAATGCTGGACACGCTGAAAGTCGCTCTGATGGAAGAAAAGCAGATGGAACTGGCCCTGAGAGCCAGCGAAGCGGTATTACAGTTTGATCCCGATGACCCGTATGAAATCCGCGATCGCGGTCTGATTTACGCCCAGTTGGACTGCGACCATATCGCGCTGTCCGATCTTAACTATTTTGTCGAACAATGCCCGGAAGATCCGGTGAGTGAAATGATCAAAGTCCAGATTCACTCAATAGAGCAAAAACATATCGTTTTGCATTAACGCCTCGTGAGTTTACGCAATTTTGATTTATCCGATATTAAGGTAACTGCATGAAGAACAAAGTGGTCAAGATAGGGGATATCCCGGTAGCCAACGATCTGCCTTTCGTACTGTTCGGCGGTATGAATGTGCTTGAATCGCGCGATCTGGCGATGCGTATCTGCGAGCATTACGTGACGGTGACGCAGAAGCTGGGTATTCCCTACGTGTTCAAGGCGTCATTTGACAAAGCCAATCGTTCCTCCATTCATTCCTACCGCGGGCCGGGCCTTGAAGAGGGGATGAAGATTTTTCAGGAGCTGAAACAAGCCTTTGGAGTAAAAATCATTACCGACGTCCATGAATCAAGCCAGGCGCAACCGGTCGCCGAGGTGGTGGATGTGATTCAGTTGCCTGCGTTTCTGGCCCGTCAAACCGACCTGGTTGAAGCCATGGCGAAAACCGGCGCGGTGATTAATGTGAAAAAACCCCAGTTCGTCAGCCCGGGGCAGATTGGCAATATCGTCGACAAATTTATCGAGGGCGGCAACGATCAGGTTATTCTGTGCGATCGCGGCAGCAACTTCGGCTACGATAATCTGGTGGTGGATATGCTGGGCTTTAACGTTATGAAGCAGGTATCCAACGGTTCGCCGGTGATTTTCGACGTTACTCACGCATTGCAATGCCGCGACCCGTTTGGCGCGGCTTCGGGCGGACGCCGGGCGCAGGTGACAGAACTTGCCCGTGCGGGCATGGCGGTGGGTCTGGCGGGGCTTTTTATCGAGGCGCATCCCGATCCGGCCAACGCGAAATGCGACGGACCTTCCGCATTACCGCTGGATAAGCTGGAGCCTTTCCTGAAGCAGATCAAAGCCATTGACGATCTGGTGAAAAATTTCCCGGAACTGGATACCAGCAACTAAGCGATTACTGTGCCTAAAAAAGCCCGCATAACGCGGGCTTTTTTGCTTCCGCGCTAGCGTTATTTATATAGGTCGGCGCTGATGGTCATGTTCGAGCCTTTATTCTCCCACTTCCTGGTGATGTGATAGTATTTGGCGCCTTTTTCACCGGCGCGTTTGGCGACGGCCTCAGATACCGCGGGTTCGGTGTTGAAGTTACCGCGGAAGGTAATCGAATCAAACGGCACCATCTGCGCGGCGGTGGCGTTATTTAATTCCTCGATCTTGGTGCCGTCAGATAACGTTACGGTGTAACGGCCACCTTTTGATGACTGCGTTTCAAAGAAGTTACCGATATTACGGCTCGGGCTGCCGGAATTGGCGACGCCGGGGATTTCCACTTTGGCGGCTGCGGCTCCGCCGGCTGCCAGGGCGGCCCGGCCGGCATCGGAATCGGCGGGAATAAGGTCGGTGCTTTGGATCTGACGTTTTGGCGCATCGGCTTTATAAACGTAAGCGGTGACTTTCTGATTAGCGCCGTTGGAGTTAATGTCAACCTGGCGCACGATGTAGAACGAATCCGCATTTTTTTCTTTCGCCGCTTTGGCGATGGCATCGTTCAGATCGGGCTGACTGCGGAAGAATCCCCCCACGGTAACGGTATCAAAAGGTTCCAGACCGTAGGCAACGTCTTTCGGTAGTTCTTTAACGCCATGGAAAGTGCGGTATTTGACCTCTTTGCTCACTTTCGGCGCATCTTTATGATAGAGGTCGACCGTGACCTGCGAGTTGCCGCGGGCGTTTACATCCATTATGCCCTGAACATAGAAAGCGTCGGCACCGTGTTTATCTGCCTGTTTCGACGCCGCGGCGACCGCTTCATTGATGGCGTTAAAACGGCCGATAAAGGTAATACGCTCAAATGGCTGCACCGCTTCAGCCTGCTCCGGCGTAAGTTCCTGCGCTGCCTGTGCTGAAAATGCAGCTAATGAAAGTAACGTGGACGCAATAACAGTAGTTTTCAGCTTCATAAAAAATCCTTTCGCCTGACGCATTGGGTTTACAACGTGCTTAGCAATCAAGATGTAACGGGAATAGTCGCCGATTATCGCACGGAATAAACACGCATGCTTTAGCATTTTAAAAAACATCGCAACGATCTTTTATCCGCGTGGATGAAGAAAAACTGTAATAATAACGGTTAATGATTATTTAACTTACATAAGGGATATTTGCGCCGTTCTGCGCATCAACCATGCCCGCAACAGGCCATTTTTGTGAAATACCCCAGAACAATTCGTTAATAATAATGCTACAAAAGAGACGGCTAAGAGTGTTTTTTGACCAAAAAAAGCGAACGACGTCGGTGATGACCCGGCTTTTAGATGAAATTCGTTTTATGTATGGATCATCGATCACATTTTCAGTAGGTTATAGGTGAATTTGCTCAAAGAGCGATATATAGCAAAAGACAGACAGCGTGCAATAAATCTCGGCTGAATCATGTTACCGGTGGGATTATAATAACCTTCGTTAAAAAATAAGCGAAAAAGGGAATCAGTATGCGTATTGGTGTTCCAAAAGAACGGTTGGCCAATGAAGCACGGGTTGCAGCAACGCCGAAAACGGTCGAACAGCTGCTAAAACTCGGCTTTGAGGTCTCGATAGAACAAGGGGCGGGGAAACTTGCGAGTTTTGACGACGCGGCTTATACGGAAGCCGGCGCGTCAATCGCCGACAGTACCGAAGTCTGGCAATCCGACATTGTCCTGAAGGTCAATGCGCCGCAGGAAGATGAAATTGAGCTCACCCGGGCGGGGAGCACCATCGTCAGTTTCATCTGGCCGGCGCAGAATCCTGAACTGCTGGAAAAACTGGCGGCGCGCCAGGTGACGGTACTGGCGATGGACTCGGTTCCCCGCATTTCCCGCGCCCAGTCAATGGATGCGCTTAGCTCGATGGCGAACATCGCCGGTTACCGCGCCATCGTGGAAGCGGCCCATGAGTTTGGCCGTTTCTTTACCGGTCAGATTACCGCAGCGGGCAAGGTTCCGCCGGCCAAGGTGATGATTATCGGCGCCGGGGTTGCCGGTCTGGCGGCGATCGGCGCCGCCGGAAGTTTAGGCGCTATCGTACGTGCTTTTGATACCCGTCCCGAAGTCAAGGAACAGGTCAAAAGTATGGGGGCCGAGTTCCTGGAGCTCGACTTTGAAGAAGAGGCGGGCAGCGGCGACGGTTACGCCAAAGTCATGTCGGAAGCCTTTATCAAAGCGGAAATGGAACTGTTCGCCGCCCAGGCGAAAGAAGTGGATATCATTGTCACCACCGCGCTTATTCCTGGTAAGCCTGCACCGCGGCTGATTACCAAAGAGATGGTGCAGGGCATGAAATCCGGCAGCGTGATCGTCGACCTGGCCGCGCAGACGGGCGGTAACTGTGAGTTAACCGTTGCCGACCGCGTTACCGTCACCGAAAACGGCGTCAAAATTATCGGTTACACCGATCTGCCTAGCCGCCTGCCGACCCAGTCTTCCCAACTTTACGGCACCAACCTGGTCAACCTGCTGAAGCTGTTATGCAAAGAGAAGAACGGCGAAATCGACGTTGATTTTGAAGACAATGTCATTCGCGGCGTGACGGTAGTCAAAAATGGCGAAATCACCTGGCCCGCGCCACCGATTCAGGTTTCCGCCCAGCCGCAACAGGCGAAACCCGCCGCGGCCGCTGTCAAGGCTGAGGAAAAGCCGGCTTCGCCATGGAAGAAATACGCGTTCCTGGCTATTGCGATCCTGCTGTTTGGCTGGCTGGCGAACGTGGCGCCGAAAGAGTTTCTGTCGCATTTCACCGTATTCGCCCTGGCATGCGTGGTGGGATACTACGTGGTGTGGAATGTCAGTCATGCGCTGCATACGCCGTTGATGTCGGTAACCAATGCGATATCGGGCATTATCGTCGTAGGGGCATTGTTGCAAATCGGTCACGGCGGATGGGTATCCTTCCTTTCCTTTATCGCCGTATTGATTGCCAGCATCAATATTTTCGGTGGGTTCACCGTCACTCAGCGCATGCTGAAAATGTTCCGCAAAAACTAAGGGATAACACATGTCTGGTGGATTAGTTACAGCGGCATACATTGTTGCCGCGATTTTGTTTATATTCAGTCTGGCGGGGTTGTCGAAACACGAAACTTCCCGGCAGGGGAATATTTTCGGCGTCGTCGGGATGGCGATTGCGTTGATCGCCACCATCCTGGGACCGGATGCCGGCAACGTTGGCTGGATTATCGTCGCCATGGTGATTGGCGGTTCGATCGGCGTCTATCTGGCGCGCAAAGTTGAAATGACCGAAATGCCGGAGCTGGTCGCCATCCTGCACAGTTTTGTCGGGTTGGCCGCGGTGCTGGTAGGGTTCAACAGCTTTCTCGACCACGGTGAAATTACCGATCCGGTACTGGTGAATATCCATTTGACGGAAGTCTTTCTGGGGATCTTTATCGGTGCGGTAACCTTTACCGGTTCGGTTGTCGCCTTCGGCAAATTGCGCGGCATCATTTCTTCCAAACCGCTGGCGCTGCCTCACCGCCACAAAATGAACCTGGCGGCGCTGGTGGTCTCTTTCCTGCTGCTTCTGCTGTTTGTTAATACCGGCAGCGTGGCGTTGCAGGCCGTCGCCTTACTGTTAATGACGGCGATTGCGCTGGTGTTCGGCTGGCATTTGGTGGCTTCCATCGGCGGCGCCGACATGCCGGTGGTGGTTTCCATGCTGAACTCCTATTCCGGGTGGGCCGCCGCCGCCGCCGGCTTTATGTTGAGCAACGACCTGCTGATCGTAACCGGCGCGCTGGTGGGTTCTTCCGGGGCGATCCTGTCCTATATCATGTGTAAGGCGATGAACCGCTCTTTTATCAGCGTGATTGCCGGCGGTTTCGGTACTGACGGTTCCTCCACAGGTGAAAGCGAAGAGATGGGCGAGTACCGCGAAGCGTCAGCGGAAGAGGTGGCTGACCTGCTCAAGAATTCGAGCTCGGTGATTATCACTCCGGGGTACGGCATGGCGGTGGCGCAGGCGCAATATCCGGTACACGATATTACCGCCAAACTGCGCGCGCGCGGCATCAATGTCCGCTTTGGCATCCATCCGGTGGCGGGCCGTTTGCCGGGCCATATGAACGTTCTGCTGGCTGAAGCGAAAGTGCCTTACGACATCGTGTTGGAGATGGATGAAATCAATGATGATTTCTCCGATACCGATACCGTGCTGGTTATCGGCGCAAACGATACGGTGAATCCGGCGGCGCAGGAAGATCCGCACAGTCCGATTGCCGGGATGCCGGTGCTGGAAGTGTGGAAAGCGCAGAACGTTATCGTGTTCAAGCGCTCGATGAACACCGGCTATGCCGGCGTGCAGAACCCCTTATTCTTCAAAGAAAATACGCAGATGCTGTTTGGCGACGCCAAAGCCAGCGTAGAGGCGATTCTGAAAGCGCTGTAAACAGCGCTGGAAAGCGAAAAAGCAAGGGGCGAGAAATCGCCCCTTTTTTATATCGACTGAACGCTACTTCTTATCATCCTCCTCGACTTCCTCATCCAGCGCGATGGGGGAGACGAAGTCATCAGGCTTGATCGCCAGCAGATCGCATTTCAGATGGTCGATCACATGTTCCACGGTGTTGCCGATAAACGCGGCGGAAAGACCGGTTCGTCCGAGCGAGCCCAACACCACCACGCCCACCTGCAGATGCTCGGCCAAATCGGGAATAACCTCCTCCGGCAGCCCTTTTTCCACATGGGTGACGCGTTCATCCAGATTGAATTTCTGACGCAGCGATTTCATCGCAATCAGATGTTGGCCGCGAATGGCGTCGTTGTAGACGCCGGGGTCGAAATCAGGCAGTTCAATGGCGATATTAATCGGGGTAACCGGATAGGCCCCGACAAGATGGACCTCGGTTTCATTGACCTGCTTAGCCAGCTCCAGCGTTTCCGATACCAGCTTGATATTAAGGGGATCGTGATACGGGTCTTCACTGGACAGATTAACCGCCACCAGCGCGCGGCTCTCCTCCGGCCAGGGTTGGTCTTTGACCATCCACACGGGACAAGGGCATTTACGCAATAGCTGCCAGTCGGTGGGGGTGAAAATAACCGCTTCCAGTCGATCGTGCTGATGCGCCATTTTCAATAACAGGTCATGCTGCCCGGCGATGACCTCGCGGATAATGGCTTCAAACGGCTTATTGTGCCAGACGACTTTGATCTCTATCGGTACGCCCGCTTCAAGATAATATTTGCATTGCTCGGTAATCCACTCGGTACGTTGCTGAATCACGCCCTGACGCATCTCTGTCCGTTCATCGGGAGACAAAAGGGTGGTCATCTCATAAGAAAAATCATAAATAGGCAGAAACGCTTTGATTCGGCCGCCAAGCCGCTGAACCAGATACACCGCCCGACGCAGCGCTGGCTGGTCATCCTGATTTGGGTCAATAGCTACAAGTAAATTCTGATACTTTGCCATAGGTCCTCCAAGCAGCCGTCAATTCACAGCCGGTAAATTAAGAGTACCCCAAGGGAATCGCTTTGGACAACTGATGATGAGAACCGGATCAATAAAATAGGATTATCACTGACCCGGCAATAGCTTAGGATTTATTCTGCGAGACGCCGGCAAGCCCGGAAAGGGCGCTGATATTTTCAATGGTGATATATTTGCCTTTTACGGCAAGAATGCCGCTTTTCTGAAAACGCCCCAGCAGCCGGCTGATGGTTTCCACCGTTAATCCCAGATAGTTACCGATATCGCCGCGCGTCATGGTCAAACGGAATTCACGGGGAGAAAAGCCGCGCTCGGCAAAACGCCGGGAGAGGTTATACACGAAAGCCGCCAGACGTTCCTCCGCATTCTTCTTCGACAGCAGCAGGATCATATCCTGATCGCCGCGAATTTCGCCACTCATCAAACGCATCATTTGCTGACGCAGATTGGGCATTTTGCCGGAAAGGTCATCCAGCGTTTCGAATGGAATTTCACACACCATCGAGGTTTCCAGCGCCTGAGCAAAGCTGGGATGCTGCGCATTGCCAATGGCATCAAAGCCGACCAGATCGCCCGCCAGATGAAAACCGGTGATCTGCTCATCACCCTGTTCGGTGATGGTATAGCTCTTAATCGTACCCGAGCGGATGGCGTATAAAGATTTCAACTCGTCGCCCGCTTTGAACAGCGCCTGTCCTTTCTGGATCGGCTTTTTCCTTTCAATGATATTATCGAGCTGATCGAGCTCGTGCTCATTTAAAGTAAACGGGATACATAGTTGACTGATGCTGCAATCCTGGCAGTGGATTGCACAACCGCCAGACTGGATGCGTCGGATAATGCGCTTTTCCGGTATCATAGTCTCTGCTCAGGCAATAATTGATATCGGTCAATTTTAACAGCTTTTATCGCCGGTGATAAGCCCGGTAATCCTTAGAACAGGCCAATAAATAGTGAACTAACAGAAAAAACGCGATTAGCCGCGAGGCGTAATTATTCGGTCTATCGACTCGCTAAAATAAAATGCAATTAACATCACATATTACAAGTGAAAAAGAGAAACACATCACGTTTCTTGACGACGGTATTAATATCGATGGTGTGCTTGGCGTGATGGTCCGTTATAAAAACAAAGCCATCATGACCTATTAATTAAACGCCTATTTACCCTGGGAAGGGTTAAACGTGGTATTTAATGGCAGTAAAGAGTAAAGGACGACTGGAAATGAAACTGGTCGAAAAATCCTATGTTATTAACGGCGGCGGCGACCAGGTGAAGCTGAATGATCTCTTCGGCACGCCGCAGCGCTTTCGCTGCGGCGTGCGTACATTTCTACTTAATAAATGGTTACTCAATCACGCCGCAGGCCAGACGCGCGCCGCCGCCGCCCAGTTTCTCCGGGCTGTCGGCGTAGTTATCGCCGCCGGCATGGATCATAAGAGCTTGATTTTTCACCTCGGACAGCGACTTTATCCGCGGCGCCAGCACCTGATAGGTGGCGCTGCCATCGGCGTTAACCACCAACCCGGGCAGGTCTCCCAGATGTCCCTGGTCGGTATAAGGCCCCAGATGCTTGCCTGTTTTGTCAGGATCGAGATGCCCGCCGGCCGCCTGCGCAGGCACGGTTTTGCCATCCTGTTCCGCCGGAGCGCAGCTGGCTTTTTCATGAATATGGAAGCCGTGGATCCCCGGGGCCAGTCCGGTTAACTTCGGGGTAAAAAGTAGGCCATAGGGGGTTTCCGTTATCGACACCTCGCCAAGCGCCTTACCGCTGCCGGTTGGCAGCGCTTCATTCAGGGTCACCGTGGTGCTGGCAGCGAATGCGGAACAGGAAAAGAACACGCCTGTCAGGATAAGAGCCTTCAGTTTCATTGTCTTTTGCCTCGATTGTTATTAGATCGGCCGATGGTTCAATAAGCCGATATCGTCATGCAGGATGAATGATGAATACATCTTGGAATGAAATAATAGTTGAGTCAGGGGAGGCGTCAAATCAGGGGGTTGTTTTCTGAGGAAAACAATGATGCCAAAGGCATGAAATGCCCGTTATTCACAGGCAGCAAGCGCCGCTCCCCCGGAACGAACCGGGGGAGGACGGCACTACTTCTCGGCGGGTTTAATCACCTTTAATATCACGCCCAGGCGTTCGCGTTGTTCGTCACCGACTTCGCGTGCGGCGGAATATCCCGCGTTTTGTATAATCATTTCATTAAGCGCGATCAGCCAATCATAAATATAAAACGCCGTATTGTTGGTTGGCGTGAGCGACAGCTTGGTCAGCCGCTGCGCCGCGCCCCAGTTCACCGCCTGTTTTTCCGGCTTGGCGAAAATTTTATGACCGCGATTGATACGGCTGGCGGGGCGCAGCGCCTCGTCCACCTGCTGGAAACCCAGCCAGGCGACGAAGTCTCCCAGCACGGTAAGCACCCGGGATACCTGACGATCGGCTTTACTTTCACGGTGTACGGATAACTGTTCGCTATCCGCCAGCATGCCGACCAGAGCGTCTTCGATCTCCAGCCGGATACTGGCGGTGATCAGTTCTTCCACCAGTATTTCGATGGTCGCTTTAGCCACCCCCAGCAGTTCTATTAACGGCGCATTTTCCGGCAGGCCGCGCAGATGGTTTATCCAGTAACGATAAACATGGTGGGCATATTCCGCTTCATAGCCATGATCGAGCGCCTGAACGGGGGAGGCGGGTTGATCGATATCGACGGGTTCGTCGGCAAACAGATCGATTTCGATCCCGATGCCAAAAGGCTCGGCGCTGCTTAACGGCACGCCGGGTTCATCGGCTTCCTGCTGATAGCCATAGCCCGGTTGCCCCTGCTGCTTCAGGTAGAGGCGGCGCAGCTCGTCGCGCGATGGCAATAATCTCTCCAGCAACTCGCCGTGTACGCCGGTGCGGGTCTGCAACGATTTAAGCAGGGTTTCGGCGATACGCTGTTTTTGCGCCGGATCGTCGATTTCCGCCGGCCGATACCAGTTGCCCAGCAGATTATCTCCCAGCTCGCGCTGGATTTCGCCGAGCTGTTCGCCGATGCGCCCGAGCTTCACTTCACGGTGGACCTCCGTACCCAGCCAGGCCGCCATGCGGCTTACGCCGCGTTTATCCATTGCCAGCATAGTGCCCCAGGCATCGCCGGGATTGCCGACGTAACGCTGTACCGCGGCGTCATAGTTCTGTCCGTGCGTAATGCGGCGATCAAAGCGGGTCACCGCCCAGATCAGCCCCGGCTTGCGGCGGCTGCGAACCTGCGCGTTTTCACCCTGAGTCTGTTTAACCCAGTAATCCAGCGCCTTGCCGACGGCTTTTACCTCGGAACGTTGGCCCGCGGCGCTGCAAACCATCAGTAAATTCATTTCCTGATTGTCGGTATAGCGTTCCAGCAGATAGGCGCGCTTGGCCCGCAACAGGCTATGCGCCAGGGGATGAGGATCCTTTTTCTCATCGCTGTCCCGCGGAGCGGCTACCGGCGGCGTATCGCCGAAACCGGGGAAATCCAGTATATCGACCTGCTCAAACAACGCTTCGCGGGGAGGCGAATGCAACGGGATCAGCAGTTCGGCCGCCAGCATCGTCAGTTCGGCCTGCGATAGCTCAACCGCTTTTCCCGCCCGACCGTTCAATACCGGCCGCAGCAACACCCCCGCGTCATCGGCGGCGTTGAGGCGCTCCAGCGCGGCGCCGTTAATCATGCCGTTGGCGGGACACAGGGCTTCATCCACCAGCACCCGGATCGGCGCCAGCACCTTGTGGGCGCCGGAAAGATGTTGCAGCGTATGGGCGAAATGGCGATAGGCGGCTGTCAGATCCTGACGCGCTCCCCAGAGCGGCGAGAACAGCTGCGCGCGGTCGTCAACGCTGAGGTACGGCGCCAGATCCACCGCCGCGGGCCAGAAGTGCGTCTCCAACTGCTTTTGCCGTTTGGCGTCATGACGCGCCAGATAATCCCACAGGGCGACGACCTCATCCGCGTTAACGCCGGCAACGGGCTCCGGCTGGCGGTGCAGCGACAGCACGCTCAGATGGTCGGCGATCTGCCGTTCGTCCAGCTCCTCGAACGCGTTTTCCTGTTGCTGCTCGTGCAGAAAGGCGTTGGCGATAATCTTGCCGATATCCGCTTCGCTGAGCAGTTGCAGCTGAACGGGAAAGGATTTATTTTTCACCGCCGCCTGACGGCTAAAGCGGGTCACCAACGCGGTGAGATGATTATCCGCGTTGATATGGGTAAGAAAATCAAGCTGCTGTCCCTCCAAAGAGGTTTCCAGCCGGCCATTCTCTCCCGCCGCCAGGGCGGAAATCAGATAAGATTTCCCCGCCTGCGACAGGCCAAAGAAACCGATGGCGATATCTTTCAGCGCTACGTCCGACAGATGTTGCGCCTTATTGCGGTGACGACGCAGTTTAACAATCAGCCTGTCGGCCTCAATGTCCAGCCGCGGCGCATGTTGCCGCGTGGTTTCGATCCAGTCGATCGCCCGATCAACGCCTTGCGCTACTGACTGTAGCTGGCTATGGAGTCGGCTCGACTGTTGTTTGGGCGTTAATGGTTTCATTTTCTAAATACGCTCCCGCTATCGATCCAATAATGGGTCGCCCCTGAGTCGTTAGCGGCTAATGTGTTCAATTTAAGCCGCAAATGCTGCGGCGGAATGCGGCTGCCGTCGTCCAGAACCGCATCGGCTATGGCGAAATGTTCCGGGCCGTGCCGATCGTCTCCGCCGGTCACCGCCAGCCTGACGCGCAGCACGCTGTCGCCGACCACCTTTCTCGCCAGTTCCTGATCGACAATCGACAGGATATACAGGGACGATGCCGGCCAACGTTCGTTGTCCAGTTGGCGGAAGCCCAGGCACAGAGACCCGCGTACCTGGAAGCCGCCGTCGGGATCGAGCGCAAAGTCCGGCGCATCCAGATCGATGTCGCCGTAATAGACATTGTCGGCGCTCAGGACGTTATTGCCGTCCATCATGCCAAGATAGCGCACGGTGGAATAGGGCTGAAAATCACCGACTTTAAAATAGAACCCCGGCAGCCGGAGATCCTGCGCCAGCAGGCAGAGCATCGCGCCGACGGCGGCGGTGGATTTCGGATTATCAATCCGCCCGCGTTTATTGAACGGATACCAGTCATTGGTGTGATAGCCATCCAGCGACAGCATGCGGTTGATCGGCAGCGGCTGCAAATGGCGGAACAACGCCTGAATGCCCGGAAAACGAGAAGGGCGCCCGGTTAACAGCAGCACGTCGCAGGAATAGAGGGAGACGACCTCGGACATCAAACGCAGGTTTTGGGTAATACCCATCCGGTTGGATAAAAATTCCCCATGCAGCTTGCTCAGTTTGAGGATCAGCGGCACCTGTAAAATATCGAAAGCGTTATCGTCAGGCAGTTCGCGCTGCACTTCGGTATTGACGTACTCCAGCACCTTCGGCGTGGGATGCTGCTCCAGCAGTTCGCCAAAGGAGGACTCTATTTCGGCGCTGGCGTCCAGCGGGTCGAAACCTTCATACGCTTCCAGAATCGAACGCCCGATGGGGATGAAAATCTGTAAGGTAACCTGCTGGCGCAACGTCAGTTGCCCGTCGATGCGCCCCTCGTTGCCGAACAGTTTGGCCATCAACACCTCGGGGCTGACCATGCCCGCCGTTTTCAGCGCCGCCTGTAGCGCCGGCAAGACATAAAGCTGGATAACGTCCAGCAGAATATCGTCTCCCGCCACCTTAAACCCTTCGCGGAACAGCAAACGCGGGATGATCTTGACGTTGCTGCCGACGCCGTCATCCAACAGATATTGGGTAATGGCCAAATCCGTGGTGCCGCCGCCGATATCAATCGACGCAATGCGTAACGTTTTACCCGCGGGCTCGTTTTCCGACGGTTCCTTATCCGGGCGCGCCATGCTGGCGAAAAAGTCTTCGGCGCGCCCGCCGAAATTGACCTGCGCTTCGTTGTACAGATACACCATTTGCCCGCAGGTGGCTTCATCCCACTCGATCTGCACTTCCGGCACCGGAACCCGGCTTTTCGCCCGGTCTTCCTGAGTAGTAAAATCGTCGTCAAGCGGATGCCAGCCCATGGATTTCCATACCAGGGCGATGGCTTCATTCATCCGGCGGCGAAAAATTTCCCGCTCCGGCTTCGGCATCGCCGAGGGCAGGGTAAGAATAATATTGCGCAACTGACGCGGCGCGCTGGCGTGGATCATTTTCTGGCGCTGGGCGGCGCTGTTCATCTGCATCAGCGCCTGTAACAGCAACTCGGACAGCATAAACGTCATCACCGAACTGCGGCTATAGTGCGGGGAAAAAACCGGCAAACGTTCCTCAAACGGCTGATGGTACAAAGGCCGGCCTTCGTCGTTGATCAACACGGTCAGCGGCATGGCCGTCGCCAGCGGCTCGTTCAGCGTACTGGTTTCGGGCTGGCTGAAGCGCCAGCCGGGCGCATAGCTCTCTTCATCCCACAGATAACGCCGCGGGCTGGAAATGCCGGTTGAGCCCTCCGCCCCCTGACGCAACAGCGCCATTCGGCCGGCTTCACGGCCGACGCGGGTAATGGACGGCCAGATAAAGGCATCGTCGCGCCCGCTTTCAACGGAAAAGTTCTGCTTGCCGAATTTGGCCTGGGCAAATTCAACCCGGCTTTCAAACAGCTCGTTATACAGGTAGTGGGGGTGGCCCAGATCGCGCAATTGCAGTTCGTACGTCTGCTTTAGTCCATTGCTTTCATCGGCGTGATCTTCCACTAAAATTCCGCAGGTGTGGGAGTTGCCCACGTCCAGAATCAGATCGACGTTGACGGCGGGTTCCTGCAACGTACTGGCGTTAATGCGTATTTCCGGCACCGATAGCTGATTGCCCAGCATATCCAGCAAATTCATATAATGCGCCTGATATTCAAATCCTCTGAGCGCCAGCTTAATTTCCCGCTCGTTGCGCTTTTCCCGCCTGATCGCCTGCTGGGTAAAAACCTCCCGCAGCCAGCCGTCCACCCAGGTATGATCAAGAAACTCGCCCAGTTCGTCGCTGTGATAGGCCAGCGCAAAGCCGCCCCCGGTTTTGATATCGTTCTCATTCGGCGCCAGAGATTCGTATTCGTGGCCCTCGGGGTAGACTTTGGTATCGAAGGCCAGGCAGATTCGATGCGTATTGCCGTCCTGGTCCGGGGTATCCAGCGCCAGAATCTGCATCCGCGCCCAGTTGTCCGGCCCGCCCATAAAGGTGCGCGGCGGGTTAAAACGCAAAAACGGCAGCGGCAGCCAGATTTTTTCCAGTAGCCTCAGCGACTGCTCGAGCGGAATGCTCAGTTCCGGCTTGACCACCTCCGGCGGGGCGCCCGCCGGCGACGGAAGGATATATTTATCCGTCTGCTGATTATAGATCAGGCGCAGCAACGGCCCATTGGCGCTTTTGCGCACATATTTATTGGGCAGCGCGGCGGATAATTCCGGTTTCAGGGCAAAATCCAGAAATTGAATGCCGCTGTCCTGAATAAGCGTAATTCTCTGTTGGTAATCGGTGATCGTCGCCAGCATTATGATTTACTCTCGCGCTTTATCGTCATGGGGAAGACCGCATCAGCGTTATAGCGACCGGTACACTCTGCGATGCCCGTCGCACTTCGTTTACATACCAGCTCCGGCATCTTGAATCTGCTATTGTCGCTGCAGCGCGCTCGATATCGGCTGTTGATGACCAGATTACCGGAACTCATCAATCCCGCCTCGATATCCGCCCGGCAGGTGATGCCGTCGCCATGGGTTATTCTTGCCGTACCCTTGCCGTTTTTAATCTGATACCTCAGACTCGGCGGACGGCCGGTAACGGTAATCGGGGTTCTGGCATCGACGGAAACCCGCCAGTTGCCGTTAAGGAAGTTGACCGTTCCCAACCTTACCGCGTCCGCCGGCATAACCAGTTCCTCTTTGCCGACCACGGCGGGCGGGGCAACCGGCGTTGGCTCCGGGATTACCGGTTCGGGAACCGCCTCTGGCGCCGGCGCGGCCTCTTGCGGCTCTGTCGCGGTTAACGGCGTTGCGGCTACGCGTTCAACCGGCGCGCTTTCCGGCGGCGACGCGGGACTTGCCGCTTCACTTTTCGCTTCCTGCACTTCAGGTTCGGCCGCCGGCTGCGGCTCTGGCTCGCGCACGGAAGCGGGCAACGCGCGTTTTTCCGGTTGTATGGTCGCCGCCAGTGGCGTTGGCTCCGGCGTCTTATCTTGCTGATCAAGCCATCCATAAATCTGTAGCGACAGAACCGCCAAGAGCGCCGCCGCGGGGAATAGCCACCACAGGCGCAGCCGTTGGCTGCGGGCGGCGGCCTGAGGTTTAGCAGCCGACTCCGGCGTGACGACGGGATCGAGCGACTGCGGCCGGGGCGGCGTTATCGGCGCGGCGGCGAAAACAGGGACCGCTTCCTCTTCCACCTGACGCAGGCAATCCAGCGCGTCGGCGCGGGATTTTTTATCCAGATTCACAAATCCCCAGAAGGTCAATACCGGTTTGCCGTCAACCAGATAAACGTGGTTGGGGCCAGGGAACTGGATAGCTTTCGCCAGCAGCACGCCAAAAAGCTGCTGTGCCGGTTTTTCCGCGCGTTGCGCCCGCTGGCTGATACCGGCGACGGCCTCCTGATAGGTTTCCAATTGCTTTAGCGCCGCAGCCCGTTGCTCTTCGCTGGCGGCAATCCAGGAGGTTATCTTACCTTCCACCGGCGCGTACCAGTCAATACGGTCGCCGCCTTCGTTCGGCTGCGGGATAGCCAGACAATCCGCAATCTGCTGTTGTTTTCTGAGGCGCAATGTTTCGCGTAGCTGAAGTGCGGATGCATAAACCGGCTGTCCGTTTTCGCCCAGAGCCAGAAAATCATCCAAACTCCCGCTACGTAAAAATAGTTTTGTCACGCAAAAAAGACCTTTTGTAATAGATGCATGAAGGCAGAAAACAGGGTGTAATCTGCGACAGGGTATACTTTAGTGTATTGATGGGGAATCAAATGCTTAAAGAAGGGGCAAAACCGGCAAATATTTAAGCCATAGAGTGCGGCGCTTCGTCAGGCGGCCAATCCCGTTGCCGCCGGAGTAAATCATTGGCAGTAAAACGCGCTAACGGCGGGGGCCGCGTAAATTGGTGTTGGAAGACCATTCATAGGTGGCGGAGACATCGGGTTTAAACTTGTTCTTTTTCTTCTCGGTACGCGCTTTCTTGGCAAGAATTTCCCTTTCTTTCATCAAGTTATCAATAAAATCATCTTTGATATGGTTGCTTTCAGAGTTGGTAAGCGTGCGACCGTGTTTTTTTCTTTCCTGGTCGAGCAGGGTTTTAAGTTGACGTTGTTCACTTTCCGTCATGTCTTTCTGAGTCAGTCTTGGCATGGGTATCGACCTGGTTTTGCGGACAGGGAACTTCATTGTAGAGGAAAACCGCGCGGCGCTCAGGAAAATTATTTCAATGTAAACGGTCATATTGCGTCTTTTTAATAGAGCGTGTCAGGAGTACCGCCGTTTCCTTGAAGAGAAGGTCAACGTTGCTCGTCAGGAGTACGATTATGATTAAGTAATTTCTTAATCAGCGCGGACATCTGTTCTGATAGCCTGTCAGGGCTGGCAGAAGCCAATAAATCGGAGGATGTAAGTGCTGATTAAACTTAAAAGGATGCGGTCACATAATGAAGACAGGAAACTGGCGCTGTGGCTAGCAACGACCGCCGGATTACTGAATGCCATAGCGCTTGGCGCTTTTGGTTTTTTCCCTTCCCATATGACCGGCAATACCTCGCAGTTATCCAGCGAGGTATCGACCACAGATTTAAGTGATATTATTTTCTTTGCTACGATTATCATTGCATTTGTTTGTGGGTCAGTAATTTCTCGCATAATTGTTATCTGGGGGATAATTAATAATAACAGACTTATTTTCTGTCAGATTCTTCTAGTTGAAGGCATTTTTTTAACTGGAATTTCTCTTTATGAGGTTTATTTGCACGCCTTCTCAACAAATCGTGAAATTATTATCGTCCTTTGCAGCCTGATGGGGTTGCATAATTCAACATCCACGCAACTTTCTAACGGCAGAGTCCGAACAACGCATATTACGGGGACGCTAACGGATGCGGGTATTTCTCTAGCATCAGTTCTTTCCGCAATGTTACGTCGGGATTATTCAAAAGATGCAAAAGCACAAAAAAGTCAGCTTAGAACGCACTTAACGACGATTTTTTCTTTTTTAACTGGAGGCATTGCTGGTCTTTCATTATTCAAATGGTTCGGTTTTAACTCCATGACCGCCGTCGGAGTCATACTGGCGACCGTTGCGCTATTTTCAATTATTACTGTTAACAGGCGCGTAAGGAAGAAACGAAAAATTAAACGCAACGGCTAAGCAGCGCGACGATGCAGGTCGAGGCAAAGAACTCGGGATATGAACAATACGACATAATGAACTAACAAACAAACTAAACACATGACAGCACCGGGAACGCCAGTTCCCGCCCATGCTTATATTGGTGCGCATAATGTATATTATGTTAAATAAGATAATAACCCTCACGACTAAACGACATCACCGGACCTCTCCTGCCGTCCTTGAACTAAACCTACGAATTTCCATCCCTGGTTATCTTTTCGCAGTCCTACTTCTGCTGCCGCCTAAACCGGGCAACCTTCGCCCTATTACCGCATAACGCCATGCTACACCAGCGGCGTCGATGTGCTTTGGTTCTGTCATAAAACCACAGGCTGCATTCAGGGTGCTCGCATTTCCGTACGAGTTCGAAACTCTTTTCGCTTATGATAAATAAAATAATTATCTGCCACATTCTATAAAAATCCTTCACCATCCCCATGTAACCATTAAAATAGCAATTTACTGGTTACTCAATTCATCCATACTAAAAATGCAGTAACCCCTAAAGCCACCTTTAACAGTTACAGAAAGGCGGCGAGAAATCCTGAAGCCGGAATCACTGTTCATATCATTTTGATGGAATATGTGATTAATATGACTGGATAAGTCAGTTCCCCGCCGCGGCAACCTTTTATACTGATAACTCGAGGGGGCACGGCGCCCTCGCCTTGCATCGTGAAGAACGTGACTTATCCAACTTATAAAGGGGATTTCCCAATGAAATTGACCAGCCAAAGCTTTGAGCAGGGTGCGCCCATTCCGGGCGAGTTTGCTTTTGCCGTTCAGGATGCGGAAAAGCATCTGGCGTTATCCAGCAATAAAAACCCGCATCTATCCTGGAGCGAGGTGCCGGACGCCACCCGGTCGTTGGTACTATTGTGTCTGGATCCTCATGCGCCAGGCTCACTTGATAACGTCAACCAGGAAGGAAAAGAAGTTGCGGCATCGGTGCCGCGCGTTAACTTTTTCCACTGGGTGCTGGTGGATATTCCCGCACAGGTTCGTGAAATCGCCGCAGGCAGCCACAGCGATGGCATTACCCCGCGGGGAAAAGCGTCGCTGCCCGCAGAGGCGGGAATACGCCACGGCATTAATGATTATACCGCCTGGTTTAAAGGCGACGAGCAGATGAGCGGCGATTACTACGGTTACGACGGCCCCTGTCCGCCATGGAACGATACCCTTGCCCATGATTATACCTTTACGCTCTATGCGCTTGATATTCCACGCCTGGAGCTGCAAGGCATGTTTGATGGTCCAACGGTATTATCGGCTATCGCCGGCCATATTCTGGCTGAAGCGAGTTTGACCGGCACGTACAGCCTCAATCCCAACGTACGTTAGCAGTTTGGCGGGGAAAACCGATGAAAGGCGACGTTCCAGATGTTACCAACGCTCCGTTGCCGGTAGAACGCTACCGGCTCTATTCGATGGCTCTGCCTTACCTGCAACATGCGCATCAGGTCGTCGATTTCCGTTTTTTTGATGCGACGCTGCTGCTGGTGAAATCAGGGCGATTGAACCTGCGCCGCGGGCAGGATTTATCCATGCAACTGGACAACGCCGAGCACATCATGCTGGTTGCCCCGCATACCCTGGCTAACGTAAGTAAAACCCCCGATGCGGCGACGGGGGCATTTCAGTCTTTATATCTGAGCTTTTCATCCGAGCTTATTGCCGCGTTTTATCGCGAGCGGGCGCAATTTTTTACCACGCTGACGCCCTTTTCCGGTTTTAAAACGCTCTCGTTGGACGACGAGCTGCGCGACACGCTGGATTACTGTTTGCGCGGGCTTAATAGCGGGGCGTCAAGTTATCCGGTGCAACAGCATCGTTTAAGCGGCGTGCTGATCGCCCTGGCCGAACGCGGGATCCTTTTTATGCCGCGCGACTCGGCCCCCCTCGGCGGCCGATTGACCGAGTTGCTGGCCGCCTCGCCGGAGTTCGCCTGGACGGCGGCGCATGCCGGCCGGCATCTTGGCATGAGCGAAGCGACGTTAAGGCGCCGGTTGGCGGAAGAACAGACCCACTTTCGCACATTGTTGCAGGATATCCGCATGCACCACGGGATGACGCTGCTGCAAACGACGCGCTGGAGCCTTTCTCAAATCGCCGATGCCTGTGGTTATCGCGCCGCGTCCCGCTTTTCATTGCGTTTTAAACAGCGATTCGGCTGTTCTCCCGCCGATATCCGCTGATGATTCAGACGCACCGCCACCCCTATCGAAAATAGTGCTCCTCCAGAATGGCGGCGCCATCGTCTATCGCCTTATGGATTGAGGTTACGGCGCGTTCGCCGTCTTTCGCGGCCAGGGCCAGCAGCAGCTCGTCATAATTATGCTGCCCTTGCGCCATTTCAGCGGACTGCGGATAAAGATAGTTAAAACAGGGGCCGATCTGTACCCAGAGCTGCTCGATAAGCGACGTCAGCGTCGGCATCCCGGCATATTCATACAGCGCGAAACGAAATTCACGGTTGGCCTGCAAGGCGTGCTCAACGTTTTGCTGCCGTTTGGCGGCCATAAATTGCGCATTAAGGGTTTGCAAGCGGGCCAGTTTTTCCGCATCTAGCGCGCCTGCCGCCTGTGACACCGCCAGACCTTCGAGCTTTTTACGAATCAGGGTGATCTCCTGATATTTACCCAGCGGTATGTTCGGCACCAAAAAGGCCTGCGCCGGGGTGGCGTCCAGCGCGCCCGCCGCCGCCAGGCGCAGCAGCGCTTCGCGCACCGGCGTGACGCTGGTCCCCAACTGCCCGGCGATCTCTTTTGTCACCAGCCGCGCGCCGGGTTTTAGCACGCCGACAATCAGGGCGGCTTTCAGCTTTGCCTCGACCTGCATCGTCAGGCTTAGCCGCTGCGCTTTTTCCATCTCAAACATAATGCCCCTTTCCTTTTAGCAAAAAATTGTCTTTCCTTTTGCGGTTTAATCCGTGGCCGGTCAGAAATGTATTATATAGGATATATTGTGTATCAAAAAGTTGAACGCTGATTAAGCAATGCCTGTTTTTAGCTAACGCGTTTTTAATTCCGCCGGCCTGCTGTTGGCGGCTTTACTTGGGGAAGAACCTAATGAGAATACCTGCCCGCAAGCTTGCGTCGCTGGCCCTGTTGTTCAGCCTGATGTCTCCGCTCGCCTCCGCTTCCGAACTGGTGATCGCCCAGTCGGCTTCCGCCACGGCGTTGGATCCCGGTTTTTTGAAAGAGCCGGCGACGCTGGTGGATAATCTGTTCGACACGCTGGTGATGCGCGATCCGCAGATGAACCTGCAACCCGGCTTGGCGCTCAGTTGGCAGGCGATTGATGATTCCACCTGGCAGTTCGAGCTGCGTCAGGGCGTCAAGTTTAGCAATGGCGAACCGGTTAACGCGCAGGCGGTAAAATTCTCCATCGAGCGAATTCTCGACCCGGCCAATCATGCGCCGACGATTTCTTATATCCGCACCATTAAATCCGTTGAGGTCATCGGCGACTATCGGGTGCAGATCCGCACCGCCGGGCCGGATCCGCTGTTGCCGACGCGTATGAGCCGCTACCCGGCCTATATTGTCCCGCCCGCCTATGTCGCTCAAGTAGGCAGCGCGCAGTTCGCCCGCAAACCTATCGGCAGCGGCGCCTATACCCTGGCCGAGTTCGTGCCGGACGAAAAAGTGGTTATGAAAGCCAACCCGGACTACTGGCGCGGCAAACCGGCCATCGACTCGGTTGTCTGGCGCCCTATACCTGAAGCTACCGCCCGCGTCACCGCGCTGCTGACCGGCGAGGTACAGCTGGTGGAGAGTGTTCCGGCGGATCTGGTGCCCGCGCTGCGCAATAAGCCGAATATTCATCTGGAACAGGTCAAAGGCGGCGGATTGACTATCTATCTGGGCCTTAAAAACGATCAACCGCCGCTCAACGATGCGCGCGTTCGCCAGGCGCTCTCCCTGGCGCTGAACCGCACCGCCTACACCAGCCAGCTGCTGCACGGTTTCGGCACGCCGACGGGCACCATGGCGGGCGCCAAGGATTTCGGTTATCAGGCCATTCCGGCGCCGGCACAGGATGTCGCCAAGGCCAAAGCGCTGCTGGCCGATGCGGGTTACCCTGATGGTTTTACCCTGCGTTTTCAGGCGCCGCGCCGCTATATCGCCAGCGCCGACGTGGCGCAGGCGATCGTGCAGGATTTGGCGGCGATCGGCGTCAAAGCCCAGCTTGAGGTGCCGGAGTGGTCGGTTTACACCCAGCAGGTGGCGGCGCAGAAACAGGCGCCGCTATATATGCTGGCCTGGGGCTCGACCCAAACCCTAGATGCCGATGCGGCGCTGTATCCGATACTGCATACCGGCGAACCCTATTCAACCGTCAGCCTGCCGGAGCTGGATAAATTGCTCAATGAAAGCCGCCTGACGGTTGACGCGGCAAAACGCGAAAAAATATTGCAGCAAATCCAGCTTGTGGTCGCGCAACAGCAACCCCTGATCCCGCTGTATCGCGAAGACTCGATCTACGCCAGCAGCAGCGCCCTGACGTTCACCGGCCGGCCCGATGCGCGCATCCCGTTGTTTGATCTGAGGCTTAAATGATCCCCTGGTATACGGCATGGCGCAGAAAGCCCCGTCGTCTCTTTTATGGCGACGGGGTGCTGGGCGGCCTGCTGCTGACGACGGCGATCGCCGCGGCGCTGGCGTCGCCCTGGCTGCCTCTCCCGGATCCGCTGACCAACAACCTTGCCGCTATCTTCCTGCCGCCGGGCAGTGACAGCACATCGGGTACGCACTGGCTGGGCACCGACCAACTGGGGCGCGACCTGTTGGCGCGTATTCTGGCGGGAACCCGGCTGTCGCTGTTTATCGTGCTTATGGCGGCATCCATCGCCGCGGTGATGGGCTCAATGCTCGGCATGTTGGCGGGCTATGTGGGCGGCTGGCTGGACGCGGTGATTATGCGGTTGATGGACATCCAGCTGTCCGTGCCCTTTATCTTGCTGATTTTGCTGGTTATGGCGCTGTTCGGCACTTCGCTCGCCAACATTATCGCCATCATGGGCGTAACCGGCTGGGCGGTTTATGCCCGCGTCGCCCGCGCTAAAACGCTGGAGATCCGCGAACTGGAATATATCGAATCGGTGCGCGCCATGGGCTTTTCAACCGCGCGAATTTTATTGCGCCACGTGTTACCCAATCTCATCACCCCGCTGGTGGTACTGCTGACGCTGGATATTCCCCGGCTGATCGTCCTCGAAGCCTCGATAGGTTTTCTCGGTATGGGCATTCAACCACCCACGCCGACGCTCGGCAACCTGATCGGCGAAGGGCGCTCCTCGATGCTGCTCGCCCAATGGCTGGTGCTGTATCCGGGGTTGTTTATCGCCGCGCTGGTCGTCGGCACCAATCTGCTGGGCGACAGCCTGTCGCGCCGCACGCATACCAGGATCGACTAAGATGCCGCTATATATTTTGGCTCGTCTCGGACAGGCGGTACTGGTGATGTTTGGCGTCTCGCTGCTGATTTTTTTCAGCCTGCATCTGACGGGCGACCCGGCGGCGTTAATGATGCCCCCCGGCGCCTCCCAGCAGGAAATCGCGGCATTTCGCCACAGCATGGGCTTTGATCGCCCGTTATTATGGCAATACGGCCGCTACCTCCATGACGTGCTGCATGGCGATTTAGGGGAGTCGTTGCGCTACAGCCAGCCCGTCACCGCCCTTATCGGTCAGCGTCTTCCCGCCACGCTGTTGCTGGCGGCGACCGCGCTGGCGTGGAGCACCCTGGTCGGATTAATGCTCGGCATCTTCAGCGCCCTGAAGCAAAATAGCCCCTGGGATCTGATCGCGCGGCTGATCGCCTTCAGCGGCCAGGCGGTGCCGGTATTCTGGCTGGGCCTGCTGCTGATTATGCTGTTCAGCCTGAATCTGGGCTGGCTGCCCTCCGGCGGCTATGGCGGCGCGGCGCATCTGATCATGCCGGCGTTAAGCCTGGGGGCCTATTATATGAGCGCCATCGCCCGCCTGATCCGCTCCAGCCTAATCGACGTATTGCAACAGGACTATATCCGCACGGCGCGGGCCAAAGGGCTGAGCCAGTGGCGCATCGTGGTGCGTCACGCTTTGCGCAATGCGCTGATCCCGGTCGTCACGGTACAGGGTATGTATTTCGCCTCGTTGCTCGGCGGCGCGCTGGTCACCGAAATCATCTTTGCCTGGCCGGGTATCGGACGCCTGGCCGTTCAGGCTATTCAAAACCGCGACTTCCCGCTGGTGCAGGCGATTGTTCTGTTGGCGGCGCTGACCTTTGTCGGCATTAATCTGATTATCGATCTGCTCTATGTGGTGCTCAACCCGAGGATCCGCCTGTGACCGAACCTCTTGATGCGTCTGTGCAGGACACCCTTGAATTACTGACGGCGATCGCGCCTTTTCGCAGCGTTGCCGGCGAGATAGAGCAGCAGCGCGGGCTGGCGCAGTGGCTGGAAAGCTGGCTGGAGACCGAGCTGGGCGCGCGGCCGATCCTGCCCGTCCGCCGGCAGCTGTCGTGCAGCGCGCCGCCGCTGGTCCATACCCGGCTGGAGATGGGCGCGGCGAAAACGCTGGTGCTGTACAACATGTACGACGTGATGCCCGCCACGTCGCAGGGATGGGATATCCCGCCCTTTACCGGCGGCGTGACGGAGTGGCCGACCCTTGGCGCGGTATTTATCGCCCGGGGCGCGGAGAATAACAAAGGCCCGCTGGCGGGAATGCTGATGGCGGTTAAACGTCTGCTGGCGGCGGGAAAGCTGACCGTCAATATTGAATTTATTCTTGAAGGCGAGGAAGAGACCGGCAGCGGCAACCTGCGGCGTTATCTGGCCCAGCGTCCCTGCCCGATTTCCCCGGCCGCGGCGGTGCTCTTTCCGTCGTTATGCGAGTACGGCGGCGGCGAACCGCGGGTTTATCTCGGCTTCACCGGTCTATGCAGCGGCAGGCTGTTGGTCAGCAGCGGCCCCTGGGGCGGCCCGCAGGCCGCCATTCATGCCAGTAACGCCGGCTGGATAGCCAACCCGGCATGGCGGCTGGTCGATGCCCTGAATGCCATCGCGCCCGCCCATGCCAATGGCGTGCTGGATAGCCTTATCCCCGATAAAGAAGCCGATGCGCTGCTGGCCGAACTGGCGAAAAATTTCAGCATGGCGGATGAGCTGCGTTTTCGCCGCAGCGCAAGGCCGTTCGTCACCGGCGACGCCCTGAGCTGCCTGCGGCAGTGGCTCGGCGCCGCCGTACTCAACCTGGCCGAGATACATACCGATCCGCCGGGCGGCAAGGGGGTGATCCCCTCTCGCGCCACGGCGGAGCTGGCCTTACGCATACCGCCGGGACTTAGCCCTGAGCAGTTGATAGCCGGCGCGCGGCGACGGCTGGCGGCGCCCGGGCTGGAGGGCGTCGAACTACAGCTGGACGACAGCTATCCCGGCTACCGTTTCAGCCGTCGCGCCGCCGGCGTTAGCGAGTTGCTGGCCAGCTATCGACGCCACCAAGCCAGGCCGCAAATCTGGCCGTGGGCGCCGGGGTGCGCTCCCGCTTACGCCTTCGCGCCGGTGGCGCCGGCGTTTCTTATCGGCGGTCTGGGCCACGGCGGCAACGCTCACGGCGTTAATGAATTTGTCACGCTGCGCGGATTACGGCGCTTTCAGCAATCGCTGACCTGCTGGCTGCGCGCATTTTGATTTTATTACCCGGCGCCGCGGCGCCGCGATATCAGGATAGGCAAGATGAAAACGGTAGATGACTTTGAACGTGTGGCACTCGGTTTCTTTCCCACTCCCCTTGAGCCGCTGAAGAATCTGGGGGCGGCGCTGGGGATCGAGCTGGAAATCAAACGCGACGATTACACCGGGTTTGGCGGCGGCGGCAACAAAGTCCGCAAACTGGAATACCTGATGGCCGATGCCTGCCGTCAGGGAGTAAATGTGGTGATCACCACCGGCGGCCACCAATCCAACCACGCGCGGATGGTGGCCGCGGCGGCGCGAAAATTCGACATGAGTCCGGTGCTGGTGCTGCGCGGCAATCCGCCGGAGCGCTATCAGGGCAACCTGCTGCTGGATAAACTGTTCGGCGCCGAGCTGGAGTTTCTCGATCCTGAAGGCTATTTCAGTCAGATAGCCGACGCGATGCAGGCGCACGCCGATGCCGCCGCCGTGCGCGGCCTGAAAGCCATGATCATCCCCCTCGGCGGCGCCACGCCATTGGGCGCCCTGGGGTATGTGCGGGCGGTGGAAGAGATTGATTCCCAGCTTAAGGAGCGCGGGCAACGGCCCCCGGAAGTAATTGTCGCGCCAACGGGGTCCGGCGGCACGCTGGCCGGTTTGTACGTCGGCGCGCGCCAATACTGGCCGCGGACCAAAATCGTCGGCATCAGCGTCAGCGCCAAAGCGCCCTGGTTTCAGCCGCGCATCTCCGCCATGGCGCAGGAGTGCGCCGACCTACTGCAATGGCCGCAGCGCTGGGCGCCGGAGAATATCTGGATCGAAGACGATTTTGTCGGTGCGGCGTACGGCGTGCCTTCGGCGGGCGGTATCGAGGCGATTTACCGCGTGGCGCAGGCCGAAGGGGTATTGCTGGACCCGGTCTATACCGGCAAGGCCATGCACGGGCTGATCGACCTGGTCGAACGGGGGGAAATCGCGCCGGGGGCGCGGGTGCTGTTCGTCCACTGCGGCGGCTCGCCAGCGCTGTACCCGTTCGCGCAAACGTTGCTGGAACGCTGAGATGCGGCCGACGTTACGTTATCTCAGCCAGCAGGATGTGTTACAGCTGGGCGGCGCCGATCCGCACCGGGCCTTGCAGGATGTTATCGACGTGGTACATCTGATGCGCGGCGGCGAAGCCCATATGCCCGCGGAAACCCATATCGATTTGGCGACGCCGCTCGGCAAGGCCTACGCCCTGCCCGCCTACGTCGGCGGACGCTTTAACGCGGCCGGGGTCAAGTGGACGGCGCACCGTCCCCAGGCCGGGGATGCGCTGCCGCAGGCGCTGGCGCTGACCCTTATCAACCGCGCCGACAGCGGCGTGCCCGTCGGACTAGTGGAAAGCGCGCTGCTGACGGCGACGCGCACCGCGGCCGTCTCGGCGATCGCGCTGCGCTATGCCGCGCCGCGGCCGGTGAAACGGGTGCTATTGCTGGGCGCGGGCGTTCAGGCGCAAGCCCATATCGCCATGCTGAAATCCCTGTTCCCCGATCTGGAGCAGCTGATCTGCTGGAACCGCACCGAGCAGAAACGCGCGCGCCTGCTGGCGAATGCCGGCGATCTGCCGTGGCCGGTGGCATGCCCCGCCACTCTGGCTGCGGCCCTTGCCGGCGAAGCCGATGCGCTTATCACCTGTACCAGCGCCACGCAGCCCTTTCTTGGCGCGTCGGTGCTGCGTGAAGGCACCATCGTGCTGCAAATCGGTTATCACGAAATGAGGTTCTCCGGCATCCGCCGGGCCACTAAAGTCGTCGCCGATCTGTGGGGCGATTTCAGCCGGACCAGCGCCAAAAGTCTGTTTCAGATGTACCGCGCCGGGCGCTTTTCCCCCGACGAACTGGCCGCCGATCTCGGCCACCTGCTGCTTGACCACTGGCGGCCCGCGGCCGACGACCGGGTGTACTTTTCCTCTTTCGGCCTGAACGTTTTTGATATCGCCCTCGCCGCCCGCCTGCTGCAGGATGCCGAACGGCAGCAGCGCGGCCGCTTATTACCGTTGTTTCCAGGAGTTCAGTGATGTTGATAACAGCCCAAGAGATTTTGACGCAACAGCGACTGGGGCAATCCTACCTGTTGATTGACGTGCGGGAGGAGGCCGACTGGCAAGCCGCCACGCTGCCGGGCGCGGCCAGCATGAACGTTTACGACTATTTTATTCCCGATTGCACCGCCGAGGGGCTGGCGGCGATGGCGGCATCCTTTCAGGCGGCGTGGCGGCAACTGACGCAGAATAATAGCGGCATCCCGGTTTTTTTCGAACGGCAGGTAGGGATGCGTTCTCCGCGCGGCGCCTGGTTCGCCTGGCTTATCGGCCGGGAAGACGCCCTGATTCTTGACGGCGGCGTCGACGCCTGGCTGGCGGCGGGAGGAAGCTTACAGCCGGGAAACGGCCCGCGCGCGGCCATATTGGCCCACGATGCCGAAACCAGGCCCCCCGCGCGGCTGACGGCGCGCCAACGGCGCTGGGTCGCCAGCCGCGACGAAATACGGGCCGCGGACGATATCACCACGGTGATCCTTGATGTACGGCGGCCGGCTGAATTCGACGGCAGCTTTGTCCATGACTGCTGTCGCCGCGCCGGACGTATACCCGGCGCCCGTCTTTTATTCTGGCAGGAGGTCATCGAAGAGGGCCATTTCCTGCCGGGCGACAGGATTGCCGAACTGGCAGCGGGCGTCGGGTTATCCCCGCAACAGCGCATTATGATTTACTGCCATCGAGGCGCGCGCGCCGCCACGGTTCTCGCCGCGCTGCGGCTGGCGGGCTATCAAAACCTGGCGGTTTACGTCGGCTCCTGGCATGAGTGGGCCGAACATGCCGAACTGCCGCTGTTAACCGGTGCGGCGCAATAATAGCGCCTGGCGAATATCCGGCGCGGCGGCGATCAGCTCGCGGGTATATTCATGCCGCGGCGCGTTAAGTACCTGAGCGGCTGCGCCATATTCCACCACCTTGCCGCGATACAGCACCGCCACCCGATCGCAAACCTGACGCACCGCGCCCAAATCATGGCTGATAAACAGGATCGTCAAGCCAAGCTGTTGCCGTAGTTGATTGAGCAACGCCAGTATTTGTCCGCGAATCGACAGGTCCAGCGCAGAAACCGCTTCGTCGGCCACCAGTAAATCGGGCTCCAGCGCCAGCGCGCGGGCAATGGCGATGCGCTGGCGCTGGCCGCCGGAAAACTCCCCCGGCAGGCGGCGGGCGTGCTGCGGCTCCAGCCCCACCAGTTCGAGCAGTTCGGCGACGCGCGCCGGGATTTGATTTACCGGCCGGAGCTTATACACGCGCAGCGGCTCCGCTATCTGCTCGCCGATGGTCATTTTGGGGTTCAGGCTGGCGTAAGGATCCTGAAAGATAATCTGCGCGCGGCGGCGTAAAGCCTGTTTCTGCGCTTTGCTGGCCCGCCGGAGATCGGCGCCGTCGAAAATCACCTCGCCGTCGTCCGCCGGGATCAGTCCTATCGCCGCCCGCCCCAGGGTGGTTTTTCCCGACCCCGACTCGCCGATCAGCCCGACAATTTCACCGCGGTAAATATCGATGGTGGTGGGAAACAATACCGTCCGGCGCTCCCTGTTGAAAAAAAACCGCGCCCGTTGCCGCGGATAGCTTTTGGTCAGGGCGCGTAAACTGAGCAACGGCCGACCGGCGTCGGACTGGGTCGGCGCCAGGGGCTTAGACTCCGAGGCGGCAATCAGTTTTTGCGTATAGGGATTTTGCGGCGAATTGAGCAGCGTAGGAACATCCCCCTGCTCGACAAGTTGACCGCGATGCAGCACATAGGCGCGATCGGCATAGCGCGCCACCACGCCGAGATCGTGGGTTATCAGTAAAATGCCCATCGCCATCTCCCGCTGCAACTCCTGCAATAACGCCAGGATCTGCGCCTGAATAGTGACGTCGAGCGCGGTGGTGGGTTCATCCGCAATCAGCAGCGCGGGTTTGCAACTGATGGCGCCGGCGATCATCGCCCGCTGGCGCATGCCGCCGGAAAGCTGGTGAATATACTGTCCGGCGCAGTGCGCGGGATCGATAATCCCGACGCGATCCAGCAGTTCTATCGCCTGGCGGTGCGCCTGTCGCCAGCTTAACTGCCGGTGACGCACCAGCACTTCGGCAATCTGCTCGCCGATTTTCAGCACCGGGTTCATGCTGGTCATCGGTTCCTGAAAGACGGTGGCAATCTGCCTGCCGCGTAACCCTGCGGGGAAAGGCTGCTGCGGGCCGGCGATAGTCGTGCCATTAAACATAATGGCGCCATGATGCTGCCGCACGCCCTCAGGCAACAGCCCCATCAGCGCCAGCGCGCTAAGGGTTTTGCCCGACCCCGATTCCCCCACCAGCGCGACAATCTCGCGGCGGTCGACATAAAAGGAAATGTCATTAACCAGAGCAAGCCCATCGACGGTGCCTATGCCGAGTCCGGTTGCTTGCAATAAATGTGTCGCTGATGACATAGATCGCCGCCTGCCAGAGAAAGGTGAGTAAAGAATATATCCTATATTCTCTCTCCGCAACGCGGCGGGCTTAGTCCAATTTGGGATAAGGTATGCCTCTCGCCTTGGTTTGCGTAACCGTTGATTATTGCATACAGTTAAAGGCGGCAATGCAAACCACATTTCATTTTCCTTATCAGTCTGATAGTAAAATCAGTAGCGGACCGTCGCGCAACGCAGCGTTCACACCCATCGTTATTGTTCGTGTATCCCCGATAATTTATGGAGATCCCATGTCAGAATTGAGCGCCAATCTGATGATTTTCAGCGACCTCGACGGTTCACTGCTCGACCACGACAGCTACGGTTGGGAACCTGCGCGTCCCTGGCTGGAACGGCTGGCGCGGCATAAGATCCCGGTTATCATCACCACCAGTAAAACCGCGGCCGAAGTTGAGCGGCTGCAATACGAGCTTGGCCTCGACCACCTTCCCTATATTGCCGAAAATGGCGCGTTGATCGCCTTGCCGGCCAACTGGCACGGGCACCCGGACTATCCGCGCAAGATTTTCGCCGCCGACTACGCTTTTATTTGCGCCCGCCTTCATCAGCTGCGGGACAATCAAGACTTCCGCTTTAAAGGCTTTGCCGATATGGATGCCGCCGAGGTCGCCGCATTAACCGGATTACCGCTGCACGGCGCCGCGCTCGCCCGCCGCCGCGAAGCCTCCGAGCCGCTGCAATGGCTGGGCGATACGGATTCCCTGGTCCGCTTCCGGCTGGCATTGACGGATCTCGGGTTATCGCTGACCCAGGGCGGGCGTTTTTATCACGTGATGGGCGGCGGCGTCAGTAAGGGAACGGCGGCCAACTGGATAAAAGAACAGTACCCGGCTAAAAACGATAACCGGGTACGAACAATTGGCCTGGGCGACGGGCCGAACGATGTCGCCCTGCTGGCGGCGATGGATAACGCGGTGGTGATTAAGGCCAAGGGAAATCAGCTTGTCGACCTGCCGGAAAGCTATACCGGCAAATTATACCGCACGCGCAACATGGGGCCTGACGGCTGGAGCGAAGGCCTGGACCACTTTCTGGGTGATTCTCTTTCATCTTGAAATATCGATAAGATAAAGAACAATTTGTAGGGGAGAATACGATGAGTGAATTTTATCAGGATGGAATAATTACCAACTTTCACAATCTGACCCGGCGCAGCGTGGAAGAACTGGAATACGATTTACAGGTGTTTTCCGGGCAAAACAGCATGGGACTTATCCTCCCGTCCCTTTATTCGGAGCTGGAAGGGCCAGCGCTGGACAAGATTGTCGAGCAGTTGTCCCAGGTGCGCTATCTCGGCGAGATTGTCATTGGTCTGGACCGGGCGGACCGGGAACAGTTTCAATACGCGCGCAAGTTTTTCTCCCGCCTGCCGCAGCGCCACCGTATCTTGTGGAACGACGGTCCGCGGCTGAAGCAACTGAGCGATGAGCTGGCGGAGAGATCGCTGTCGCCCACGGAGCCGGGCAAAGGGCGCAACGTATGGTTCTGTGTCGGTTACACGCTGGCGTCGCGGCGCACCTCCTGCGTCGCTCTGCATGATTGTGACATCGTCACCTATGAGCGCGGCATGCTGGCCCGCCTGCTCTATCCGGTGGCGAATCCGTATTTTCATTATGACTTCTGCAAGGGCTACTATGCGCGCGTGGCCGATGGCAAGCTTAACGGGCGCGTCGGCCGTCTACTGGTTTTCCCGCTGCTGAAGTCGCTGCAAAATGTTTATGGCAATTCCGACTATCTGGAGTATATGCGCAGCTACCGCTATCCGCTGTCAGGCGAGTTCGCCATGCGCACGCATATCTTAAATAACCTGCGCATTCCCAGCGACTGGGGGCTGGAAATCGGCGTGCTGTCGGAGATCCACCGCGGCACGGCGACCAGCCGTATCTGCCAGGTCGATATCGCCGACAACTACGATCATAAACACCAGCCGATATCGGAAGACGACCCCAGTACCGGCCTGCAACGGATGGCCATCGATATCACCAAGGCGCTGTACCGCAAGCTGGCTATTCAGGGCGTGAACATTACCAGCGACTCTTTCCGCGTGCTGCGGGCGACCTACTACCGTACCGCGCTGGATATGATCGACGCTTTCGAACACGATGCCCGCATGAACGGTTTGCAGTTCGATCGCCATAAAGAAGAGTCCGCCGTCGAGCTTTTTTCCGACGTGATTACGCTTTCCGGCCAGGTATACAGCGACAGTCCGGGGGACAAACCCTTCGTGCCCAGTTGGAACCGCGTACAGTCCGCTTTCCCCGATGTGCTTGAACGGTTATACAACGCGGTCGAGGCGGATAACCAGGACGACTGAACGAGTTGAATGACCGCGCCCCGCCGCCTCCCGGCGGCGATGAATCAGCGTGAATAATCAATAATAGTAGCGCATCACTCTGCGATGTTATGGAACTGGATTTTTCAGATAAAGTGGCACAGAGTGATGACTGTCTTGCAATCTGTCAGGGAGTTAACCATGCAATGACGTTAGCCGACTTCCCCTGCTGTACCCGTACTGGCATCAGGCGCAAACCGCCGCCGACCGCTTTGGCAGCGCCGATTTGTCGCTTATCGCTCCGTATTTAACATAATCAAACACCGTCAGAGGGAATAACAACATGATAATTTTCGTTACCGGCGCCACGGCCGGATTCGGCGAAGCAATTACCCGTAAATTTATCCAGGAGGGCCATAAAGTCATCGCCTGCGGCCGTCGTCAGGAACGACTGGATGCGCTGAAAAACGAGTTGGGAACCTCCTTGCATACCTTACGGCTTGACGTTCGTAACCAGAAATCCATCGACCAGGCCATTACCTCGCTGCCCGCCGCCTGGCGCAACATCGATGTTCTGGTGAACAACGCCGGGTTGGCCCTGGGCCTGGAGCCAGCGCATAAAGCCTATGTGAACGACTGGGAAAACATGATCGATACCAATAACAAAGGGCTGGTTTTTACCACTCGCGCGCTGTTGCCGAATATGGTCAAGCGTAACGCCGGGCATGTGATCAATATCGGTTCCACCGCCGGCAACTGGCCTTATGCGGGCGGCAACGTATACGGCGCCACCAAAGCCTTTGTGCGCCAGTTCAGCCTTGGCCTGCGGGCGGATTTGTTCGGCACCCGGGTTCGCGTCACCAATATCGAGCCGGGCCTGGTCGGCGGCACGGAGTTTTCCGCCGTGCGCTTTAAAGGCAACGAAGACAAGGTCAACAAAACCTACGACAAGACCCAACCGCTTACCGCGGAAGATGTCGCCGAAGCGGTTTTCTGGGTCGCGACCTTGCCGGCCCACGTTAACATCAACTCCCTGGAAATGATGCCGGTCAGCCAGTCTTTCGCCGGGCTGAACGTTTATCGGGAGGAGTAGTCCCGTCTGGGGCGGAGTCTCTCTTCGCGCCCCGGCCGACGTCCGCGGTTATATTGCCGTTGATGTGAAGAGTGATACACTCCGTATCCTAAGCGTTTGCCTCCATATATCTGTCAAGGTGAATTATGAACCCACACTCCGTTGTATCTCTGTTCCGGGCCTTGATCCCGCTGTCCGTGATATTGGCTTGCGCGGCCTGGCAGCCGGCCGCGCTGGCGGATACCCGTCATATTATCGTCGAATCGGGCGACAGCAGCTTATCGAAAGAAGCGGCGCGCCAAAGCGGCGAACAGTGGAATGCCACCCATTCGTTGCGTAATAAAGTCAATGCGCGCGTCGAGAAAGAGTTTGATAAAGCTGAAAAGGCGATTGACGGGCGGGAGAAGTGCGACGCCAGTTATAACGTCAACGCCTATTGGGAAGCCAACACCGAGCGTTGTCTGGATCGCCGGACCGGCCGTCCGGTGACCCCCTGATTTTTAGTCTACGCTTGTAAAACAGGCATCATCGGCCTGGCGGCGACAATGCCGGGCGATGGGCGGGACTTTTTTCAGATAAAAGGGTGACAAGATGAAAAAGGCAATTATTTTTGGCGCGGCTTTATTGGTGATTTCCCCTCTGGCGGCGCAGGCGTCCTGTGAAAGCGTTAAAGCGGATATCTCACAGAAGATCATCAACAACGGCGTGCCGGAGTCAGGTTTTACGCTTGATATCGTGCCTAACGATCAGGTGGATCAGGTCGGCGGCCAGGTGGTCGGCCATTGCGAAAACGACTCGCAAAAAATCGTTTATACCCGCCACGCCGATGGCGAAACCAGCGCTGAAAGCGCGCCATCCACGGCGGATGGTCAGCCAGAAACCACCGCACAGTAAGTCTCTATTATCAACCAAGGCACGAACGCCGTGCCTTGTTCCTATTCCCGCTCCGCTTGCGCATGCTGCGGTCGCTGGTTCGCCGGGATCATCCATGCTGAAAATAACGTCATCACCGCGATCAGCGCGGAAACGATAAACACCCAATGCAGAGAAGATGAAACCTGCCAGGAGAGCGACTCAAGCTCCGTCGCGCTCATCATGCCGCGGCTGTGGACATCCATCAGCGTTTGCAACGGGTCGTGCATTTCCGGCAGACGCCAGTGCAGATTGATATTCAGCGTGGCGCCGAGGATCGCCGTACCCAGCGCGGACCCCAGCATACGGGTGAACATGGTTGACGCCGTCGCAATACCGCGAATGGAATAGTCCACCGAATTCTGGATCGAGACCAGAAAGGTGATGTTGCTCAACCCCATCCCCGCCCCGATAAGAAAAGCGGCGATACGCGCCCAGGCCAGGTCGCGGCCAGGATCGAGCATCAGCAGTATCAGGCTGCCGGCAATCAGCACCACGCCCCCGCTGACGGCGGTAACCCGATAGGATGTCCACAGCATTAATCTGCCGCCCAAGGTGCTGGCCAACGGCCAGCCGATAGACACCAACGCCAGAATGCTGCCGGCTTCCAGCGGCGTTCTCCCCATCACGCTCTGAATAAAGGTCGGCAGAAAAGCGCTGACCCCCATCAGGGCCGCACCGATAATCAAACCGCCGAGGTTGCCGGCGACGATCACCCGGCTACGCCATAGCGCCAGCGGAAAAAGCGGTTCCGGTGCGCGTTTTTCCTGCCTGAATAATAAAATACCGCCCAGCGCGCTGACGGCCAGCAACGGGACGATCCACAGTCCGAGCACTTCCGCTTGTAGCAGCGCCATCAACAGGCTGGCGACGGTGACGGAGAGATAGAACGCGCCGGCCCAGTCCAGTTTATGCCGACGAACCTGATTAACCGCGGGCAAATAACGGGCCAATAAAAATATCGACAGTAATCCAATCGGCACGTTAACCCAGAAAACCAGCGCCCAGTTGAAATGCTGCACGATAAACGCCCCCATAAGCGGGCCGACAATCGCCGATACTCCCCAAACGCTTGAGAGGTATCCCTGAATTTTAGGCCGCTCCATCGAACTATACACATCGGCGACAATGGTAAAGGCAATCGGGGTAATCGCCCCGGCGCCCAGCCCCTGAATAGTGCGAAACAGAATTAACCAGCCCATATTGGTAGCAAAACCGCATAGCACAGACCCCAGCAGAAAAATAATGGTGCCGATGAAAAAGACGCGTTTACGGCCGAAAAGATCGGCCAGCCGACCGTAAATGGGAATACTGATCGCCTGCGTCAGCAAATAACCGGCGAACACCCATCCCAGTAATGAAAAACCGCCCAAATCGGCAATGATCGTCGGCAAGGCCGTCGCCACGATGGTGACCTCAATGGCCGCGGTAAACATCGCCAACATACAGGCAATCAACACCCAGTGACGATGCGGTAGCGGAGGATGTTCAGAATGATTCGTTGTTTTCATTAAACTTTCTGCTTGGAGAATAGAATCAGTGGTTGAGTATATCAGTTGTTATCCCGCTGAGGGGCGGATGCGGTGGGGAAAAGAGAACTCCCGCGGGTTGCGGGAATTTGCCAAACCTGATGACGGGCGGCACATATTATCGCGATGAGTAATTCACCGCGGAAAGGTCGATATAGGAAGATAAATCACGCTGCTCGGCACGGGGTAAATAAGGCAGCTCGCCCAATTGCGGGGCGGGGATTTTTTTACGCAGCGCGCTAATAATTTCAGCGTAATTCGCCAGCCCCGGATTAATGCGGTTGGCGACCCAGCCCACCAGCGGTAATCCGTCATTAATAATCGCCTGAGCGGTTAATAACGCATGACTGATGCAACCCAGCTTAATGCCGACCACTAAAACCACCGGCAGTTGCTCCTGAACCACCCATTCGGAGTAGGGGCGCAGATCGTTCATCAATGTGCGCCAGCCGCCGCTGCCCTCGACCACCACCACGTCGGCGATGCCGCATAGGTAATGCAATCCCTGCGTCATGGTGCAGTAATCAACGGGATGCTCGCTGGCGCTGATTTCATCTTCCCGCAGCGCGATGGGATTCACCCTGTCGTAGGGTAAATCAAGCGAAGAGGCGGCCTGCAGCAGCAGCGCATCTTTATTCCGCAGCCCCTCTTCCGTTTCCACAGATCCTTTTGCTATCGGTTTATAACCCGCCACCGGTTTGTTGGTCATTGCCAGTTTTTGCAATAACGCTCTGGATACGACGGTTTTACCGACCGCGGTATCAGTGCCTGTAACAAAAATGCGTTTCAACATAAGAAAACTCCGGAGGCCACCTGAAAATAAAAATAACCAGCACTGCAAAAAATGCTTCCAAGCGTGGAAGTCTAGGCGATACGCCATTCTGGCAGCTTGCGTTAGCTCAAGTTAGCTCAATATTTTATTTCTCCGACCGCGCGTATTGGAAAACGGCAATGCACAGAGAAAAAGAAACACCCGCGGTTAACCCTGCAACAGCTTCACCAATAATGAACCGTTATACAGCGCATCTTTGATCAAGGCGGCGCCAGGCATAGTGCCCTGATTATAAAAGCGGGTCGCTTCTACCTGGATATTGTGGCTATAAGGAGGAAAAGATTGCTGATGAATACATCCCATCATCGCCGGATATAAAATACCGGCCGCTTTATTTAGCGGGGAACCGATTAAAATTTTATCGGGATTAAATAAATTAACCATAATGGCGACGATACGGCCGACGTTATTACCGACGTCGTTAATAATATCCCTGGCCAGTTGATCGCCCTTCAGTCCTGCTTCACAGAGACTGTCCACCGTCAGCGGAGAACCATGCAGCATCGAACTCATCGATGAACTCATGCGTTGCTGCGCCAGCTCCAACATGCTTTCCGTACTGGCGACCGTTTCAAGGCATCCGTGATTACCGCAATAGCAGCGTTTACCATAAGGGTCCACCTGGGTATGCCCTATTTCCACCAGATTACGGCTTCCGGCGTGCAAAATACGCCCGCCGGTAATCACCCCCGCCCCGACATTATGATCAATCACCACCTGAATAACGTTCTGACAACCGCGGGATGCGCCATACAGCGCCTCCGCCATGGTCCAGGCGCAAATATCATGCTGTACAAAAACCGGCAGCCCGGTTCGCTGCTCCAGGGCCGCCCCTATCGCCATCTCTTCAACGTCATAGAACGGCATGCGGTGGATCACGCCGGTGACGGCGTCGATCATGCCCGGCGCGGTGATGGCGATGGCGGTCAGCCGCTCTAGCCGCTTTTGATGCCGGATAAAGAACTGGTCGATTTCGTTCAGAATGCGCTGGAGCAAAGGTTGCGGATGTTCGGCGGGAAGAGGAACGCTATCCTCGACGACCAGTTTACTGCTCAGATCGCGCAGCGCCAGCGTGATGGCATTGTGGCTGATGCGCGCCGAAAGGTAATGCCAGGCCTCGGTATCAAGAATCAGACCGATGGCCGGACGCCCCCTGCTGCCTATATCCTGGTATTCCGTTTCCTGTACCAGGTGAGCTTCCAGCAGTTCGCGGACAATCTTGGTGATACTGGCCGGCGCCAATTGCGCCCGCTTGGACAGTTCAATACGCGATATCGGGCCATACTTGTCGATCAGTCGGTATACCGCCCCGGTATTGATTTGCTTAATTTGATCGATATGTCCTGGCTGACCGTCGGCAATCACAAACCTGGCTCCTACTCTTTATGGTTATCGCTGCTACCGCATTTCTATTTTTCACGCTGCAAAATAAAAAACTGAGGGCATGGTGGGGCTTTTCATCAAAGCCGTCAAATATTTGCTTCGTTATGTGATTTAATGCACAAACTGCAAATATTATCTGTTAAGCATTAACGAAATCAGCGTCTGTGCCGCGGATTTTAACGGCCGATTACGGGCGGTAACCAACCATACCTCGGTAATCGCATCGCTCTCGGCCAGCGGCAGATATTTCACCCCGTCGACTTTGATGCGCATAAAAGAGGCGGGAAGAATGGAAACGCCCAGCCCGGATGAAACCAGACCGACAATGGTCATGGCTTCGCCGACTTCCTGGGTGATATAGGGGTGAATACCGTACCGTTTCAATAACGTCAGCGTTTCATCATATAAAGCCGTGCCGACGGTGCGCGAAAAGAAAACGAAAGGCTCATTAGCCAATTGGCGAATACCGAGCGGCCCGTTTGACTGCCCGGCCAGCGGATGTTCCTCATGCACTACCGCAACCAGTGCCTCGTGCAGCAACAGTTGATGTTCAAGGGCGTCCGGAAGCGGATTATTACGCATCACGCCAATATCGAGCTTGCCGTTCAACAAGGGTTCGATCTGCTGCTTGGTGTTCAGTTCCATCATTTGGATATGCACCTGCGGAAAGGATTGGCGAAAGCGCAGCAGACTGCGGGACACTTTTTTGATAAAGGGCGCCGATGAGGTAAACCCAATCGTCAGCTCCCCTGTTTCACCGCGCTCGATGCGCGCGGCGCGCTCCGCCGCCTGGTTGACCTGAGCGATAATGGACCAGGCTTCTTTTAAAAACATGTCGCCCGCCGGCGTCAGACGCACATTACGGTTATTACGCTCCAGCAATCTGGCCCCCACCTGCTCTTCCAGAATCTGTATTTGCTGGCTGAGGGGCGGCTGCGAAATCAGCAATTTCTCCGCCGCGCGGCCAAAATGCAGTTCTTCGGCAACGGCAATAAAGTAACGCAGATGGCGTAATTCGATATTCATATTTTATAAGTATCAATTATGATTATTAATATATTATACAAAATAATATAGCTCTTCTATGATCGCCGTATTCATTCTTTTCCTAAATCTGGATTTATTTTGAGTACCCCGTCATCTCCGGCATCGCCCGCTATGCCCATTTCTATTAACACCGATGTGGAAGCGCTTTCACCCAAACCTATCGCACCCGGCAAATCACCTTATATCAAACGCGGCACGCCGCAGTTTATGCACGTTACCTTGGCGTTATTTTCCGCCGGCTTCGCCACTTTCGCCCTGCTTTACTGCGTACAGCCCCTATTGCCGCTTCTTTCGCAGGATTTCGCCATTTCTCCGGCCGCCAGCAGTCTGTCGCTTTCGGTATCAACGGTCACGCTGGCGATTGGGCTGCTGTTTACCGGCCCTCTTTCCGATACCGTAGGTCGCAAGAACGTGATGGCGGTCTCGCTGATGCTGGCCGCCGCCTGCACGCTTATTTGCGCCTTTATGAGCAGTTGGCAGGGGGTGCTGATTATGCGGGCGATGATCGGCCTATCGCTCAGCGGCGTGGCGGCCGTCGCCATGAGTTACCTGAGCGAAGAGATCCACCCCAGCGTGCTGGCTTTCTCCATGGGGCTTTATATCAGCGGTAATTCCATCGGCGGCATGAGCGGACGTCTGGTGAGCGGCGTATTGAGCGACTATTTTCCCTGGCGGGTTGCCGTGGGGACGATCGGCGTTCTGGCGTTAATCGCCGCATTAACCTTCTGGAAAATTTTACCCGACTCCCGTCATTTCCGCGCCGGCTCTTTGCGTCCCAAAACCCTATGGCTGAATACGAAACTGCACTGGCACGACGCCGGATTGCCGTTACTGTTTTTGCAGGGCTTTCTGCTGATGGGCTCGTTCGTTACCCTCTTCAACTATATCGGCTATCGCCTGCTGGAATCGCCTTACCTGCTTAATCAGGCGATTGTCGGCCTGCTGTCGGTGGTTTTCCTGACCGGCAGCTACAGCTCTCCTAAAGCAGGGGCATTGACTTCCCGCTACGGCCGCGGGCCGGTGCTCGGCATTTCCATCGGGCTGATGCTGCTGGGACTGGGCGTTACCGCCCTAAGCCCTTTGCCGTGCGTGTTTATCGGCATGATGCTGTTCGCCGCCGGCTTCTTTGCCGCTCATGCCGTCGCCAGCGGCTGGATTGGTCAGCGCGCGCGCCGGGCCAAAGGCCAGGCTTCATCCATGTATCTGTTCTGCTACTATCTCGGATCCAGTCTGGCCGGAACGCTGGGCGGCGTATTCTGGCACGCTTACGGCTGGGCGGGCATCACCGCCTTTCTGAGCACCCTGCTGCTGGTCGCCCTGGCGGTCAGTTTCCGCCTGAAACACTTGGCCTGATCTCACCCCCTACTCGATTAATCCTGCCAGGCGAACCAAATCACGGTTGCCGCCGGCGGGGATTGGTATTATAACCATTAGTATGTTGTAACTAAGATGGATAGTGTCATGGATCGCTATACGCTGATTGACCGCATGCACCGTTGCTTTACTACGCTGGAAGAAAAACTGGCCCTGATGCAGACGCAGTTTGCCGGGTTCAGGCTGTTGGTAGGCCGGGTTTATTCCCTGCCCGATATCGCAAAAGGCGCCGAGCACGACGCCATCACGCAAATCTCCGTACAACAGTACGTCGGCCAGCAAGCGCGTGAATTAGGACTGGCGCATTTTCGACGCCTGTTTATCCACCACTACCCGGAGACCATCAGCAGCAAAGCCGCCATCCGGCTTCCCGGCGCGCTCTGTTTTTCCGTCGATCATCGCCAGTATCAACAGGCGCAACGCCTTATCGCCGATATCAATGAGCTGAAGAAAGCGCTGGAGCAGATAGTGACCGTAGAGTCGGGGCTGGAACCTGAACAGCGCTTTGAGTTTGTGCATACCCATCTGCGCGGGCTGATCACCCTAAGCGCCTACCGAACGCTGACGCCGATCGTCGACCCGACGTCGGTACGCTTTGGATGGGCGAATAAACATATCATCAAAAATATGTCGCGCGCCGAACTGCTGGAGAAACTGCAAAAAAGCCTGCAAGCCGGCAGAGGCCCGGCGCCGTACAGCAAGGAACAATGGGCGGGATTAGTGGAGCAAGAGATCGAAACCCTATTGCGATTGCCGCCACGGGCGGCGCTAAAAATAAAGCGCCCGGTTAAAGTCCAGCCCATCGCCAGAGTCTGGTACGCGCAACGGCAAAAGCAGGTGCAGCATCCCTGCCCGTCTCCGCTGTTAGTGCTGTGCCGGCAAGAGAGCGGCGGCGAAGTTCCGGTTATCGGCGGGCTGAATAACTATGACGCCGACAACATCAAGCATAAACATAAACCGCAGGCGACGCCGCTGCGTTTGCTGATCCCCCGTCTGCACCTGTATACCGACGCGCCGTAAACGACGCCTGCCGCAGATCGCTCCCCGGCAGGCAGGCAAACAAACGAGTAGCGCAATCAGCTTTTCAGGCTGCCGACCATATCCTCAGGCCGTACCCACTCATCGAACTGCTCTTCGGTGAGATACTCCAGCTTCAGCGCGGAGGCTTTCAGCGTCAGCCCTTCCTTATGCGCCTTTTTGGCGATTTCAGCGGCTTTGTCATAACCGATATGGGTATTCAGCGCCGTAACCAGCATTAGCGACTCGTTCAACAGTTGGTCGATACGCTCACGATTCGGTTCTATGCCGACGGCGCAGTGGTCATTGAAGCTTTTAATGCCGTCAGCCAGCAGACGGACGGACTGCAGGAAATTATGAATCACCAGGGGGCGGTAAACGTTGAGTTCGAAGTTGCCCGAAGCGCCCCCGATATTGACGGCGACGTCATTTCCCAGCACCTGGCTACTCAGCATGGTAACCGCTTCACACTGCGTAGGATTGACTTTACCGGGCATGATGGAGCTGCCGGGTTCATTTTCCGGAATGCTCAGTTCGCCGATGCCGCAGCGCGGCCCGGACGCCAGCCAGCGCACGTCATTGGCAATCTTCATCAATGACGCCGCCAACCCTTTCAACGCGCCGTGTCCGTGAACCAGCGCATCGCAGGTGCCCAGCGACTCGAACTTGTTCGGCGCGGTGACAAACGGCTGGCCGGTGAGGCGCGCCAGTTCGGCGGCGACGCGCACGGCATATTCCGGATGGGTGTTCAACCCGGTGCCGACGGCGGTTCCGCCCAGCGCCAGTTCGGCCAGATGGGGCACGCTGTCCCGGATATGCTTCAGGCTGTGTTGCAGCATCGCCGCCCAGCCGGAAATTTCCTGTCCCAGGGTTAACGGCGTGGCATCCTGCAGATGGGTGCGGCCGATTTTCACGATGTCTTTAAATTTTTCCGCTTTCGCCGCCAGCGTCTGATGCAGTACCTTCAATTCAGGGATAAGGTGTTCATTAATCGCCACCACCGCCGCGACGTGCATCGCCGTAGGAAAAACGTCGTTGGAACTCTGGCTTTTATTGACGTCGTCATTGGGGTGGACCAGCCGGTTGCTCCCCCGCTCCCCGCCCAGCAGTTCGCTGGCGCGGTTTGCCAGCACTTCATTCATATTCATATTGCTTTGGGTGCCGGAACCGGTTTGCCAGATGGCCAACGGAAACTCGCCGCCATGCTTGCCGGCCAGAACCTCATCGGCGGCCTGTATAATAGCGTTGCCGCGATCAGCCGGAAGCAGTTTCAGGTCGATATTAACGCTGGCGGCGGCGCGTTTGGTCTGTGCCAGCGCATAAATCAGCGCCCGCGGCATTTTTTCTTCTGAAATGCGAAAATGCTCAAGCGATCGCTGCGTCTGAGCGCCCCATAAGCGGTCGGCAGGAACGTCAATCGGCCCCATTGAGTCTTTTTCAATACGCGTCGTTGTCATTACCTTTTCTCCTTATCATTCTGAATGATGAAAGTTGCACTGCCTGGAATAGTGACACATAAAACATTAACATGGTGTGAGCCGATGCCGCGTATTCATCACCAATCACTTTATTAACTATTGGAATTATTTTAATCGGCGGTTATATAACCTCAGGAATCCATCATGCAAAAAATGCTCAATCGCGTCCAGCACTACGCCTGGGGCAGCAAAAACGCTTTAACTGAGCTATATAGCATTGAAAATCCTAGTAATTTACCAATGGCTGAATTATGGATGGGCGCCCATCCGAAAAGCAGTTCCCACGTCATTGATGAAAAAGGCAACGAGCGCAATCTGCGCGAAGTGATTGCCGCAAACCTCCCCTCGCACCTTGGCGCGGCCGTGGCGCGGCGCTTCGGCGAATTACCGTTTTTATTTAAAGTGCTGTGCGCGGAGCAGCCGCTTTCCATTCAGGTGCACCCCAGCAAATCCGCGGCGGAACAGGGCTTTGCCAGGGAAAATGCGGCGGGTATTCCATTGGATGCCGCCGAAAGAAACTATAAGGATGCCAATCACAAGCCGGAACTGGTGTTTGCGCTCACCCCTTTTCAGGCGCTGAACGGCTTTCGAGAATTATCTGAAATTGCCGCGCTGTTAGCGCCGGTCGCCGGCGCTCATCCCTCTATTAGCGCTTTTTTGCAACAGCCGGACGACAAAAATCTCGCCATGCTGTTTGCCAACCTGCTGAGCATGAGCGGCGAGCAAAAAGAGCGCGCGCTGGGGGTATTAAAAGCCGCGCTGAACAGCCAGCAGCATGAACCCTGGGCAACGATTCGGGACATTACGCGCTTTTATCCGCACGACAGCGGTCTGTTTTCCCCCCTGTTGCTCAATGTCATTACGCTTCAGCCGGGCGAGGCGATGTTTTTATACGCCCAAACGCCGCACGCTTACTTAAACGGCGTGGCGCTGGAGGTCATGGCGAATTCCGACAACGTGCTGCGGGCAGGTTTAACGCCGAAGTACATTGATATTCCAGAGTTATTGGACAACGTGGATTTTGTCGCCAAACCCGCCGCCGATTTATTGACCTCCCCCATCAGACTGGGAAATGAGCTAAGCTTCCCTATTCCGGTGGACGATTTCGCCTTTTCGCTGCATAACCTGAGCGATGAAACGCAAACGCTCAGCCAGAGCAGCGCCGCTATTGTCTTCTGCGTCGACGGCCAGGCGTTACTGCAAAACGATCGGCAGCAAATCAGGCTCAAGGCGGGCGAGTCCTGCTTTATTTCCGCCGGTGAATCGCCGGTATGGGTTCAGGGACAAGGACGCATCGCCCGCGTATTTAATCGGTGATGACCGGTATATATACCCTCTCGCCTTGAAGAATCGGGGCGTGTTTTTAAATAAAAGGATAAATAAAAATGAAGAAGTCGTTAATTGCCGCCGGCGTTATCATCGCTCTGGGTGCCGTCTGGACAGGCGCATCCTGGTACACCGGTAAACAGCTGGCTCAGCATATTGATGAATTTACCGACGATATCAATGCACAACTCAAATCCGCCTATCCGGACGCCGGACTGAAACTGGTGTATCGCGATTATCAGGGCGGCATTTTCAGCAGTAAACTGGCCTATGTGCTGCAAGCCGACGGTTCCGCCAAAGGGACGCGGCTACTCGCCCCCGGCGAGGAGATTGTTCTCAATGAGTCGGTTTCTCACGGTCCGTTCCCGTTAGCGCAGCTCAAGCAGTTTAATCTGCTGCCGGCGATGGCGTCGGTGCATAGCGAACTGGCGAATACGCCGGTGGTTAAACCGCTGTTCGATCTTACCGGGAATAAACCGTTTATCTCCGCTGAAACCCGCGTGGCCTACAGCGGCGATACCCGTTCAGAGGTGACGCTGCTCCCGGTCGAGCATCAGGTCGACGATCGGAAATTTTCCTTTAGCGGCACCGAACTCCGGTTGGACGTCGCCAGTGACTTGCGCAGCAGCGCGCTGGCGGGAACCGTTAATAACCTGCTGGTGGAAAAGAAAAATCCATGGGGTGAAACCGAGCAGGTCATCATCAATGATTTTTCGCTTGATACGGCCAACCGCAAAGGTAAATTCGACCTTAACCTGGGCGACGGCAAGGTGACCGTCAAGAGCTTGAAATTTACCGTTGAAGGCGGAGAACCGGTTACGCTGAATAATTTCGCGGTACAAAGCAGCGTCACTGAAGATGAGAAGAATCTGGCGGGGAAATTGTCCCTGACGCTGGAATCACTGACCGTCAGCGAGCGTAATCTCGGCTCGGGGAATCTGCATCTCACCTTCTCCGGACTTGACGGCGAAGGCACCAAGCGTTTTGCCGCCGAGTATCAGAAAAAAGTTCAGCAACTTTTGCAGAATGCGCAAATCCTGGATCCTGATAGCTACCAACACGAAATAGCCATGGTTTTTCTGCAACATTTGCCTGATTTACTGAAAGGCAACCCCAATATAACCCTCTCCCCGGTCAGTTGGAAAAACGCCAAAGGAGAAAGCACCTTCACGCTGGCGCTGGACTTGACCGATCCCTTGCAGAACGCGGCGAAAGCAACCGATCCGACCGCTTCCGATGAAGAAAAAATCATCCGCCAGTCGCTCAACAAGCTGGATGCCCGATTGAACGTGCCGTTGGCCATGCTGGCGGAGCTGATGGTGCAGGCCGGGCAACAACAACCGGTAAACGATGAAGAGAAGGCGCAAGCCGATAAAATGGCGCTGCAACAGGCGCAGATGATGGCAAGTATCGGCCAGATGAATCAGGTTACCGTCACCAAGGACAATGCCATCACCAGTTCGTTGCAGTATGCCGACGGCCAGGTTGATTTCAACGGCAACAAAATGTCCCTGGCGGACTTTATTGCGCCCTTTATCACCATTCCCGGCGAAAGCGATGAAGCGCCGCAGGAACCACAGGTGCCGCCCCTCGCGCCGCCCGCGCAGTAACCGGCAAAACCGGTGGCGGCTTTAGGCCGCCGCCGGCGTTGTTGTCCGCCCCGGCTGTTCCCGTTAAGAGATTAAGCATGCAAAAATACCAAACATTGATGGAAGAACGTCAGAGCGCCATCTACTTTAGCGCGGTTATCGCCGCAGGCGTGACCGCCCTGTTGCTGCCCGGTACGGAAAAACTGGACGTGGCGATCAATCCGGCGCTGGCATTGATGCTGTTCGTCACTTTCCTACAGGTGCCGTTAACGTCGCTAAAACGCAGTCTGACCCGGGTACGCTTTCTTGGCGCCCTGCTGGCGGCCAATTTTATCGTTATACCGCTGTTCGTGGCCTGCCTTATTCCTTATTTCCCCGCCGACCCGCTTATCCGACTGGGCATGCTGCTGGTGTTGCTCGCCCCTTGTATCGATTACGTGGTGACCTTCTCTCATCTCGGCCGCGCCGATGCGCCGAGTTTGCTGGCCGCCACCCCCGCGCTGCTGGTGGCGCAAATGCTGGCATTGCCGTTTTACCTCGGACTGTTTCTCGGCCGGGAAGCGGCCGGGCTTATTCATATCGCGCCGTTTTTCCACGCCTTTATCTGGCTGATTGCGCTTCCCCTGCTGCTGGCCGGACTGGTGCAATGGGGAGCGTCCCGCCTGCCGGCTGTGGATAAGTTCGCCGACCGCCTCGGTTTTCTGCCGGTTCCCGCCACCGCGCTGGTGTTATTCGTGGTGGTGATTTCCGTTATTCCCCAGCTAAAAACCACCTGGCCGATGGTGCTGAGCGCCGTTCCGTTCTATGCGCTGTTCGCTATCATCGCTCCCGTATTGGGATGGTTGACGAGCAAGGTATTCCGCCTTGCGCCGGCTGGCGGGCGGGCGGTGGCCTTCAGCGCCGGGACGCGGAACTCTCTGGTGGTTTTGCCTTTGGCGCTGGCCATCCCCGGCGCCATCCCGCTGCTGCCGGCCATTATCGTCACCCAGACCCTGGTGGAACTGTTAAGCGAGCTGATTTATATCCGGGCGATCCCCAGGCTGACCGCGCCGCCATCCCGCTTATCCGACTGAATTTGCCGTTGCCGGCATTTGTTTTTATACTTCACCGCACTTAACGGGCCACGGCCCGGCTTACTGATACCAAGAGTACTCCATGATTGATTTGCAACTCCCGCTAACGGATCTTCACCGCCACCTGGATGGTAATATCCGGGCACAGAGCATCCTGGAACTGGGCCGCCAGTTCAATATCGCCTTACCCGCCAATGACCTGGCCTCACTGCGCCCTCATGTTCAAGTGACCAAAACCGAACCGGATTTGCTGAGTTTTCTACAAAAGCTGGATTGGGGCGTTGCCGTTCTGGGATCGCTGGATGCCTGCCGCCGCGTCGCTTATGAAAATGTTGCAGACGCCGTCAACGCCGGGCTGGATTATGCGGAGCTGCGTTTCTCCCCCTACTATATGGCGATGAACCATCGGCTGCCGATTGCCGGCGTGGTGGAAGCCGTAATTGACGGCGTGACCGCGGGCAGCCGCGATCTCGACATTGATATCCGTCTGATTGGCATTCTGAGCCGCACCTTCGGCACCGAGGCCTGCCAGCAGGAGCTGGATGGCCTGCTGGCCCATCGCGACCGTATTGTCGCCCTCGATCTGGCCGGCGATGAGCTGGGGTATCCCTGCGAGCTTTTTTCATCGCACTTCCGGCAGGCCCGTGACGCCGGCTGGCGCATTACCGTGCACGCCGGAGAAGCCGCCGGTCCTGAAAGTATCTGGCAGGCCATCAACCAGCTGGAAGCCGAGCGGATCGGCCACGGCGTTACCGCGATTATCGATACCGGACTAATGGCGTATATGGCGGAAAACGGCATCGGTATTGAATCCTGCCTGACCTCCAATATCCAGACCAGTACGGTGGAGTCGCTGGATCGGCACCCGCTGTTGCATTTTCTGCGTCACGGTATTCCCGCCACGATTAATACCGACGATCCTGCCGTACAGGGCATCGAAATCCGCAACGAGTATCAGGTTGCGGCGCCCTTGGCCGGGTTGACCGCCAAAGAGACCCGGCGGGCGCAGGAAAACGGATTGGATATCGCCTTTATCAGTGAACAGGAAAAGCAACGGCTGCGGGAGAAAGTACTGCGTAAACGGGGCGCGGCGGCGTCCTCGCGGGCATAACGCATCACCGTCGTCCCCGCGGTTGTAGGCGGGGACCTGCTTGTGCAAGCGGTTCGGTGTCGCTGAGATCCCCGCCTGCGCGGGGATGACGGATTTGGAGTGGCTACTTTGTCAACGCTCTGTGGCGGCATAGGCCGCCCTATTTTTGCTCCACTCCGCTCGCCGTTTTTCCCGTCGCAGCGGATGCCTGTTCGGCGCGCGTTATCCTATTGGCGTAGCGCTGCGCCAGCGCCGCGCACACCATCAGTTGGATTTGATGGAAAATCATCAGCGGCAATACCATCACTCCCACCGTCGCCGCCGGAAACAGTACGCTGGCCATCGGAATGCCATTCGCCAGGCTTTTCTTCGAGCCGCAGAATACGATGGTGATCTCATCGGCGATATTAAAGCCCAGCTTGCGCGCCGCCAGCGTATTCACCACCAGCACGATGGTCAGTAAAACGATGGAAATCCCCACCACCGCCAGTAACGACCAGCCGTTAATCTGGCTCCAGATCCCCTGCACCACGGCTTCGCTGAAAGCGACGTAAACCACCAGAAGAATTGATGACCGATCGGTAATATTGATTAATTTACGATGGCGATCCACCCATCGGGCAATCAGCGGGCGGGATAAATGACCCGCCGCAAAGGGCACCATCAGTTGCATGATAATGGAACCGATGGCGTGCAGCGTATCGGTCTCCGCGCCGCCCTGCGTATGCATCAGCAGGCCGACCAGAATCGGCGACAGAAATACGCCCAGGATACTGGAAGCCGAGGCGCTGCAAATCGCCGCCGCGACGTTGCCCCCGGCCATCGAGGTGTAGGCAATGGCCGACTGTACGGTCGCCGGCAAGGCGCACAGGTACAGAAAACCGAGGTAGAGCGTCGGCGTCAATACTGCCGGCACCAGAACACTCATGCCCATCCCCAGCAGCGGGAAGAGTAAAAAGGTGCTGGCGAACACCACCAGATGCAGACGCCAGTGCCCCATCCCGGCGGTAATGGCTTCCCGCGACAGTTTTGCCCCGTGCATAAAAAACAGCAGCGCGATGGCGGCCGTGGTCAGGTATTCAAAAAAGACCTTTGCGGCGCCTTCGCAGGGGAAAAACGACGCGGTGATCACCACTAAAACCAAAACCAGCAAAAATTTGTCGATACGCAATCGCTGTAGCCACCCCATTATTCATCCTTTTCTTTTTTACGCCCGATTGAAACAGCACAGGCGATCCTGAGATCGCCTGCTTAAACCGAACGTTAACTATCTGCGATAAAAATCGACAAATCTAGCTATTTTTCAGCGTCATCACTTTTTTCTGCTGATGGGATATCAACCCCACTTCTATCAGTTCCATTACCTGGATAGCCTGGTGAACCGTTACCGGATTCTCTCCCTTGCCGTTTAACGCATCGCGGATCGCCGCATAATAAGCCGGGTAGTCGCCGGCAAGGGTCGGCACGGCCTGATCGGCCACCACGCCGTCATGATGCAGCGTCAACACCCCGTCGCGCCGATCCTGTCCCCAGTTTTCCTGCGGCGGACGCTCACCGGCTTTCAGCCGTTCTTCCTGCGGATCGAGGCCGAATTTGACGAAGCTGCCGCGCGTGCCGTGGACGATATAACGCGCCGACGGCGCCGCCGCCAGCATGCTGGCATGCAACACCACCCGGCGCTGAGGATAAATCAGGATGGCGTGGAAATAGTCCGTCGCTTTACTGCCGGGGCGCAGCTGCGCCAGATCGACCTGAATGGCGACGGGCAGTCCAAATAGCTGCAAAGCCTGATCCAGCAGGTGCGGCCCCAGGTCGTACCAGATACCGCTGCCTTCGCTGCCGTCTTCGCGCCAGCGCTGACGGACTTGCGGCCTAAAGCGGTCAATATGGGACTCCAGGTAGACCACATCCCCCAGCGACCCGTTATGCAGCAAATGTTTCAGCGTCAGGAAATCGCTGTCCCAGCGGCGGTTATGAAACACCGACAGCAGCCTGCCGGTATGCTCCGCCACCAGCCCCAGCTCATGGGCCTGTGACAACGTCACGGTAAACGGTTTATCCACCACCACATGCTTGCCCGCTTCCAGCGCCTGCTTGGCCAGTGGGAAATGGGTGTCATTCGGCGTGGGAATAACAATAAGATCGATATCCGGATCGTTGAACAGCGTTTGCGGATCGCTAGCAACCCTGATTGTCGACCAGTCGGCGCGGACTTTATCCGCATTGCTGCTGGAAATCGCCGCCAGCTCCAGGCCGGGCGTCCCGGCGATAAGCGGCGCGTGGAACGTTTTACTCGCATAGCCGTATCCCAGTAACCCGACACGAACGTTATCACTCATGAATCTTCCCCCTTGGCCGCTTCAATTGGTGATGTGAACTCAGTATAGCACCGCGAAGACGGCCCATTTAACGGGGATTTTCTCATTTCGCCCCTTGACTACCTCCCGGCGATTTTTGTCGTTCGGTCCTCCCACGGCGTCGTTTCCGGCGTTTTCGCCGCGGGATAGTTGATTTCGCTGCTGCGGCGGCGGAAATCGCTCGGGCTGACGCCCACACGTTTACGGAACACTCGTGAAAAATAGAGCTGGTCGTCATAGCCGACCACCCGCCCGATATTGGCGATGGACTCCTGCGTGGTTTGCAACAGTAGCTTAGCGCGGATCACCCGCTGATCTTCCCGCCAGCGCAAAATATTGATGCCGACCTGCTCGCGAAACAGGTGCGCCAGCCGCGACGGCGACAGGCAGACGTGCCGGGCCACCTCGTCGATACGCAACTCTCCCGCCAGATTGCCGGTGATAAACTGGCAGGCTTCGATGATGCGCGGGTCGATGATTTTTTGCGGGCTCTGCGGATCTTCTTCCATCGCCCTTAACAGCAAGCGCTCAAGCAGGTTCATCCCCAACTCTTGCGAGAAGCGCCGCCCTGAACGCTGCGTCTGTTCAATATTGGCGAACAGGCGATCGAACTCCAGCAACAGCGGGTTATTTGGCAGGCTCAGACGCCCGACGCCGCAATGCCGGGTATGCCATTCCAGCCAGTCGGCCCAGTAGGCCCGCGGGCGGAAATAGACCCAGCGGTGATACCAGCAGTCGCTGTCCGGCGAGCGGCCGTAAAAATGCGTCGATTTGGGTGGAAACAACAGCAAATCGCCGGGATTGCAATAAAAGGCGTCGTCACCGGCAAAAACCTGTCCCTGCCCTTTGATGGTGAGATTAATGATGTAGCCCTTCATGCCGTCAGGACGATCGATAAAGAAGTCGAGCGGACCATCCGCCAGGATCGGCGTCAATCCGGCGACCAGGTAGGCGTTAAATGCGTAACCCGGCAGTAACGGATTAGACTGGGATTCATGCGCCACACGGTGATACATCCAACCTCCGGAACTTTATCCAACGATGGGTCGCGCAAGCGCGCCCGCCTGCGCGGGCATTGCGGCGGCGCTTACAGGGTCTTCTTGGCCAGCTGTTTGTAGCGGTCGAAAATCACCGCCGTCAGCAGAATCAAACCGCGCACCACGTATTGCGAAAACGGCGAAATATTCAACAGGTTCATCGCATTTTCCACCGTCCCCAAAATCAGCACCCCGGCGACGACGTAGGAAATCTTGCCGATGCCGCCTTTTAACGACACGCCGCCCAGCACGCAGGCGGAAATCACGATCAGTTCATAACCGATGGAGGTCATCGGCTGGCCGCTGGTCATGCGCGATGCCAGAATAATGCCCGCCGCCGCGGAGACCAGACCGGAAAGCGCGAAGATGATGATTTTGGTGCGCACCACCGGCACCCCCGCCAGACGCGCGGCTTCTTCATTTCCGCCGATCGCCAGCGTATTGCGCCCGAAAGTGGTTTTATTCAGCAACAGCCCGAAGAGGATCATGCAGATCGCGGTGATCCAGATGGGCGCCGGCAGCCCCAGCCAGTTGGCGTAGCCCAGCGCAAAGAAACGTTCGTCTTCAATGCCGACCGCTTTACCGTCCGAGATAATATAAGCCAGTCCGCGGGCGATCTGCATCGTGGCCAGCGTGGTGATCAGCGCGTTGATCCTGAGCCGGGCGATGATAAAGCCGTTAAGCAGGCCGAACGCCACGCCCAGCAACAGTCCGGCGCCCACGCCCAGCCACAGGCTTTGCGTGATATTGATCGCCACCGCCGTGGTCACGCCGGCGCAGGCGATAATCGAGGCGACGGAAAGGTCAAAATCTCCGGAAGCCAGGCAAAACAACATGCCGCAGGCCACCATGCCGGACATGGATATCGCCAGTCCCAGACCTTTCATATTGATAAAACTTGCGAAATTGGGCACAAAAATCGCGCACCCCAGAAACAGTACGGCAAAAACCACCAGCATGCCGTAGTTATCCCAAATGCGGGATATCCCGGAACCGGCTTTCCCCTTCTCCGGGGTCGTCGCCGCATCCTCATTGGACGGCAGAATTTTACTTGTTGGCATAGCTTTACTCCTTGGCGGTCAGGCAACCGCGGCTTCGATATCGGGGGTTCGCAACATTGCCAAACTCAGCACTTTCTGCTCAGTGGCCTCATCGTGGAGCAGTTCGCCGGATACCGCGCCTTCCCGCATCACAATAATGCGGTCGGCCAGTCCGAGCACTTCCGGCAGGTCGCTGGAAGCGAACAGCACGGCAATGCCTTGCTTCGCCAGCTCATAAATGACGTGATAGATTTCGTGCTTGGCGCCGACGTCGATGCCGCGCGTCGGCTCGTCCAGCAGGATGACTTTCATCTCTTCCGACAGCCAACGCCCCAGAATGGCCTTCTGCTGATTACCGCCGGAAAGATTCATCATTAGTTGCGCCGCGCTGGGGGTTTTAATATTCAGCGCCTGAATGCGCTTGGCCGCATTCTCCTTTTCCCAGCGGTTATTAATGATAAAGCCGGCCTTCAGGCTTTTGCGCCGCGCGCTGATGTTGATATTGTCGCGCACCGAATGCACGGCGATGATCCCCTCGGACTTGCGATCTTCCGGGCACAGCATCACCCCCTGGCGGATGGCGTCAATGGGCGACGTCACCGTCAGCGGTTTGCCATCCAGCAGCACCTGTCCGCCGGTGATGCGGGTCGCGCCGAATATCCCCTTCAGCAGTTCGCTGCGCCCGGCGCCCACCAGGCCGAACAGCCCGACGATTTCCCCTTGCCGCACCTGCAGCGACACCGTCGATTTCACCCCAGGCGCTTTAACCTCCCTCAGCGTCAGCCGCTCCTCGCCGTGAGGACGCGGCGCATAGCCGTAGATATCCCCCAGGTTTCTGCCCACCATCGCCTGCACCAGCGATTGATGATCCACCTGGCGCATATCGTCGAAGGTGCGCACATAGCGGCCGTCTTTAAACACGGTGATGGCGTCCCCCAGGGCGAAAATCTCCTCCATGCGGTGCGACACGTACAAAATCACCCGCCCTTCGCCGCGTAATTCGGCGATCACCCGAAACAGTTGTTCGATTTCGCGGGCGGATAACGAACTGGTGGGTTCGTCAAAAGCGATGATTTTGGCGTTACGGGCCAGCGCCTTGGCGATCTCCACCATTTGCCACTGGCCGATGGAAAGGTATTTAAGCGGCGTGTCGGGATCGATATCCAGTCCCAGGTGTTCAAGCTGCAGTTTGGCCTCATAACGCAGTAGCGAATAATTCACCATGCCGTACTTGTGCGGCAGTTGGCCAAGGTAAATATTCTCCGCCACCGTCATTTCCGGCACCAGATGCAACTCCTGATAAATAATCGCCACGCCGGCATTCAGCGCATCCATGGTGTTATTGAAGCGCGCCGGCCGCCCCTGGATATGGATTTCCCCGGCGGAAGGCAAATAGTTACCGCTCAGGATTTTCAACAGCGTGGATTTACCCGCCCCGTTTTCCCCCATCAAACCGTGGATCTGCCCCGCCTGGCAGGAAAAGCTGATATCCGCCAGCGCCTTGACGCCGGGAAACTCCTTGCCGATGCCGTGAAACGACAAATAGGGTGACTGTACCGTCATTTTCGTTTCCTCATAGTTAACCACTCGCCGTCGCGCCGGTCGTCCCCGCCGCAGCGGAGACGGAAACCGGCGGCAAACGCACGGACCTCCCTGTCCCGCCGGCCGTTACAGCAGACCTTTTTTCTCCAGTTCGACCTTGAAGTTGTCGCGGGTGATCAGCACCACATCGGTAACTTCGGTGAATTTTTGCGGTTCCACGTCTTTGGTTACCCACTCATTCAGCATCTGGATGCTTTTATAACCGTGGATATCCGGGCTGGGCAGCAGTGAACCGTAGAAACCGGTGGCCTGTCCTTTCGACAGTTCGCTCACCGCATCCACCCCGTTGATACCGATGCCGATTACGTTAGGCGCCTTGAACCCCTGACCTTCCGTCGCCCGCACGCCGCCCAGCACGGTGTTATCGTTCATGCCGACAATCAGCCAGTTCTTCACGCCGGGATGCTGAACCAGCATCGAGTTGGCGGCGTCAAACGCCCCGGGAATATCGTTGGATTTGGTGGGAACCTGATAGATTTGCTTTTCCGGGAAACCGGCGGCTTTCAGCGCCTCCATCGAACCGGTGGTGCGGCGCCGGGCGGTATCCAGCTCATTGGAGGTAATCGCCATCACCGCGGTTTCCGCCACCTTCCAGCCGCGTTTATTCATTTCGTTCCACAACTCCTGCCCCTGGCGCTCGCCAATTTTGCTGGCCGCCATCATAACCAGCGGCACCGAGTCCATCGGCTCGCCTCTGGCATTAACGAACTGATCGTCCACGGCGATGACCTTCAGGTCGTAGCTGCGCGCCTTGGCGACGATCGCCGCTCCTAATTTGGGGTCGGGGGTACAGATCACGAAACCTTTCGCCCCGCTGGCCGCTAGACTATCAATGGCATTAAGCGTTTTTTCGCCGTCCGGCACGGCGATTTTGATCACCTCGAAACCGAGATCTTTTCCCGCCTTGTCGGCAAATTTCCATTCCGTCTGAAACCAGGGTTCTTCCGGCTGTTTAACCAGAAATCCCAGCTTCAATGTGTCGGCGATAGCCGATTGTGACATAACTGCGGCCAGCCCAATCGTCGCCAGCAGCTTAGTGAATTTATGCATGATGTTCTCCGCTATAGTTATTTTTTACACGTCAGAGGATCCTGGATGTGTAATCGGTTCCATTAAGGCATTTCCGGTCGGGGTAAAGGAAAAGCACGGCGTTGGTGGCACTCCTTTACTCAGCAGCATTCAGACGCTGTATGTTTTAGCGGTTATTTTCAGCAAGAATATCGAGCGTTATCACATCCCCGAACAACGACAGGTTTGTGCATATATTTAGCAAATTTAACCGGTCATTAACTTTTGACGAACATCACACAATGACGGCGAGCGGCAGAAAAATGCATACTTCCAGCTAACCGCTCCTCACGCCCCTCGTTATGCCCGCCTATCGTATACGGCTATAAACAATGGCGGAATTGACGGGAGCGGAGCGATGAATGCGGACGCGATTACTTTGGGACTCGACTTTGGCAGTGATTCGGTACGCGCATTGGCCGTTGACTGCCGGAGCGGGCAAGAATTGACCACTGAGGTGGTGTATTATCCGCGCTGGCGCGCCGGGAACTATTGTCAGCCGGCGAATAACCAGTTCCGCCACCACCCGCTGGATTATATTGAGTCGCTGGAGCAGGCCGTGCGCGCCGTGGTGGAACGACTGAGCGCGGCGCAGCGCCGGCGGATCGTCGGCATCGGCGTCGATTCCACCGGCTCCACCCCCGCCCCCATCGACGAACAAGGGACTGTTCTGGCCTTGCGCCCCGAGTTTTCCGCCAACCCCAACGCCATGTTCGTGCTGTGGAAGGATCATACGGCAATAGAAGAGGCGGAAGCGATCACTAGCCTGTGCCGCAGCGGCCGGTTTGCGGATTACACCCGCTATATTGGCGGCGTCTACTCATCGGAGTGGTTCTGGGCCAAAATACTGCACGTTTCACGCCAGGATGCGGCGGTGCGGCAGGCCGCCGTCTCCTGGATCGAACTGTGCGACTGGGTGCCCGCCCTGCTCTCCGGCACCCTGGCCCCCGGCGACATCAGACGCGGCCGCTGCGCCGCCGGGCACAAATCGCTGTGGCACCCCGACTGGGGCGGCCTGCCGCCCAAAACCTTCCTGCACGCGCTCGATCCCCGCCTGAGCGAAAAACTGCAATACCCGATGTTTACCGACACCTGGACCGCCGATGCGCCCGTCGGCGCCATCACCGCCGAATGGGCCGCGCGGCTCGGCCTGCCGGAAAGCGTGGTTATCGCCGGCGGCGCCTTTGACTGCCACGTCGGGGCCGTTGGCGCCGGGGCGCAGCCCTATACCCTGGTTAAGGTGATCGGCACCTCGACCTGCGACATCCTGATTGCCGATAAAGCGCGCATCGCCGATCGCACGATCAAGGGGATCTGCGGCCAGGTGGACGGCAGCGTGGCGCCCGGCCACATCGGGCTGGAAGCCGGGCAGTCCGCCTTTGGCGATATGTACGCCTGGTTCGGCCGCCTGTTGAGCTGGCCGCTGCGCCAGGCGATCGCCGATGACCCGCAGTTGAAGCTCCCTTTGCAGGCCGCAGAAGCCGGCCTGCTTGAGCGGCTCACCCACGCCTGGGCCGAAAACCCCTCGCTGGATCATCTGCCGGTGGTGCTCGACTGGTTTAACGGACGCCGCACCCCTTTCGCCGACCAGCGGTTAAAAGGCGTTATCGCCGACCTTAACCTGGGCACGGACGCGCCGACGCTGTTCGGCGGCTTTATCGCCGCCACCGCTTTCGGCGCCCGCGCCATTATGGAGTGCTTTGAAAGCCAGGACGTGCCGGTCGACAACATTCTCGCGCTGGGCGGCATCGCCCGCAAATCCCCCGCCATCATGCAGGTGTGTAGCGATGTGATGAATCGCCCACTGCAAATTGTGGCCTCCGACCAGTGCTGCGCGCTGGGAGCGGCCATCTTCGCCGCCGTCGCCGCGGGCGTCCATAGCGATATCCCCAGCGCGCAGCGGCGGATGTCCAGCGGCGTCGAGCAAACGTTGACGCCGGATAGCCGGCGCGTCGCCCACTATCAGCGGCTTTATGAGCGCTACCAGCAGTGGTGCCGCGCCGCTGAACCGGCTTACGGCGCCCGGTTCAATACCGACGCGTAATGTCTTCATTTCCCGCCGGGAATAAACAGGAGTAACCATGGATCACTTTACATCCCTTGAAGTCTGGTTCGTTATCGGCAGTCAGCACCTTTATGGGGCGGAAACCTTACGTCAGGTAAAGGATAATGCGGAAAAGGTCGTCGCCGGTCTGAATCAGGACGCGCGCCTGCCGGTCAGGCTGGTGCTTAAACCGCTGGTAAAAACCGCGGACGAAATCGGCGCGCTGTGCCGCGACGCCAACCATCAGGATAGCTGCATCGGTCTGCTGGTCTGGCTGCATACCTTCTCCCCCGCCAAGATGTGGATCGGCGGGCTCAGCATTCTGCATAAGCCGTTACTGCAATTCCATACCCAGTTCAACGCGCAAATCCCCTGGGACACCATGGATATGGATTTTATGAACCTGAACCAGACCGCCCACGGCGGCCGGGAGTTCGGCTTTATCGGCGCGCGCATGCGTCTGCCGCACCAGGTGGTGGTCGGCCACTGGCAGGATAGCCAGGCCCATCAGCGCATCGCCAAATGGATGCGGGTGGCGGCGGCGATCCAGGAAAGCAAAGGGCTGAAGCTGGCCCGCTTTGGCGACAACATGCGCGAAGTGGCGGTCACCGAGGGCGATAAGGTCGGCGCGCAGATCCGCTTCGGCTATTCCGTCAGCGCCTGGGGGCTGGGGGATTTGACCAGCGTGATTGATGCCGTCTCCCAGGGCGATATCGCTACGCTTATTGAAGAGTACGAAGCCAGCTATCAATTGACGGATGCGGTAAAGCTCCATGGCCCCAATCGGCAAAACCTGTTGGACGCGGCGCAAATCGAGCTGGGGATGCGGCGTTTTCTGCAGCAAGGCGGCTATAAGGCCTTCACCACTGATTTTGAAAACCTGTATGGACTAAAGCAGTTGCCGGGGCTGGCGGTACAGCGCCTGATGCAGCAAGGCTATGGTTTCGGCGGCGAAGGCGACTGGAAAACCGCCGCCCTGTTGCGCATCATGAAGGTGATGGCGGAGGGCTTGCCCGGCGGCACCTCGTTTATGGAGGATTACACCTACAACTTCCAAAACGGCAACAATCTGGTGGTCGGTTCCCATATGCTGGAAGTCTGTCCCAGCATCGCCAAAGAGCAGAAACCCATTTTGGACGCACAGCATCTGGGCATCGGCGGCAAAGCCGATCCCGCGCGGCTGATTTTCTCCACGCCGCCCGGTCTCGCCCTCAACGCCAGCGTTATCGATATGGGGGGACGCTTCAGAATGCTGGTCAATCTGGTGGATACCGTAGAACAGCCCCATCCGCTGCCGAAACTGCCCGTGGCGCGCGCCATCTGGCAGGCCCGTCCGTCGCTGGAGGTGGCGGCGGAAGCCTGGATATTGGGCGGCGGCGCGCACCACTCGGTGTTCAGCCAGGCGCTGGAGGTGGATTATCTGCGCCTGTACGCCGAAATGCAGGATATTGAATTACTGGTGATTGACGACGATACCCGGCTTCCGGCTTTCAAAGACGCGCTGCGCTGGAACGAGGCGTATTACCGGCTCGGCGGTCGCTATTAGCCCGCTGCCTGCACTGCAATCTGCAACCTTCTGCCATTATGCCCGCGTAAGCGGGCCTTTTCCCCCCTCGTACCGCCGCTTATCCCCCACCTCGCTATTTGCCTGAGTTTCAGCAAGGCGGCCTCTCGCCCTGAACTTAAGGCCGCACCTGGAAGAATTGGCTTCTGGCGGCAGGCGATTTGCTTTAGGATGGCCCTTTGCGCCTCTTTTACGGCTCGGACGGCAAATTTACTCAGGTTTCGCCTATATACCTACTTTGGGTATGTTGTCGAAAGCCTGATAATACCCGATAATATGCGGGTTTTATTTTTTAGGCAGAGTAATGACCGAATTCGCATTGTTATTCGTTAGCGCCCTTCTGGTGAACAATTTCGTCCTGGTGAAGTTTCTGGGGCTGTGTCCGTTTATGGGCGTTTCCAAACGGTTGGAGACGGCCGTAGGCATGGGTCTGGCCACCACCTTCGTGATGACGCTCGGCTCCATGTTCTCATGGATCGTCAACGAATTCGTCCTGGTGCCGCTCGATATCCTTTACCTGCGCACCATGGCGTTCATTCTGGTGCTGGCCGTGGTGGTGCAGTTTTCCGAACTGGTGGTGCGCAAAACCAGCCCGGAGCTTTACCGCCTGCTGGGTATTTTTCTGCCGCTGATCACCACCAACTGCGCCGTGCTGGGGGTGGTATTGCTCAACGTCAATATGGCGCACGGTTTTCTGCAATCAACCGTATACGGCTTCGGCGCCGCGGCCGGTTTTTCTTTGGTGATGGTGCTGTTTGCCGCCATCCGCGAACGGCTGACCGTTTCTGACGTTCCCGCCCCGTTCCGCGGCTCTTCCATCGCCCTGATTACCGCCGGGCTGATGTCGCTGGCCTTTATGGGCTTTACCGGCCTGGTGAAATTCTGATGACGGCTATCTGGATCGCCGTTGCGGCACTCAGTTCGCTGGCGCTGTTTTTCGGCGTCGTCCTCGGCTACGCGTCGCGCCGCTTTCAGGTGGATGAAGATCCGGTGGTGGAACAGGTTGAAGCCATGCTGCCGCAAAGCCAGTGCGGCCAGTGCGGCTACCCCGGCTGCCGGCCCTATGCCGAAGCGGTTTCCCTGAACGGCGAAAAAATCAATAAATGCGTGCCCGGCGGCGAAGCGATGATGCTGAAACTGGCCGAGAAGCTGAATATCGATCCCCAGCCGCTCGACGGCGACGGCAGCGTGCTGAAGCCGCAACGAAAAGTGGCCTGGATTGACGAAAGCAACTGTATCGGCTGCACCAAATGCATTCAGGCTTGCCCGGTGGACGCCATTGTCGGCAGTACCAAAGCGGTGCATACCGTGGTCAGCGATCTGTGCACCGGCTGCGATCTGTGCGTCTCACCTTGCCCTACAGACTGCATTGAACTGCGGCCCGTTGCCCCGACACCCGAAAACTGGAAATGGGATCTCAATACTATTCCGGTACGCGTTATTCAAGTAGAACACCATGCTTAAGCTGTTTGCCTCCCTGAGAAAAGACAGGATCTGGGACTTCAACGGCGGAATTCATCCGCCGGAAATGAAAACGCAGTCCAGTCAGGTTCCGCTGCGCGCCATACCGCTGGCGGAGCAGTTTATTATTCCGCTCAAACAACATCTCGGGCCGGAAGGCGAGCTGTGCGTGCAGGTTGGCGACCGGGTGCTGCGCGGCCAGCAACTCACCCGGGGAAAAGGCCGGACGCTGCCCGTCCATGCGCCGACGTCGGGCACGGTAAGCGCCATTCGTCAGCATATGACGGCGCATCCGTCCGCGCTGCCGGAGTTAAGCGTGATCCTTAGCGCCGATGGCGAAGACCGCTGGTGTGAGCGCCATTCCTTGAGCGATTATCGCCAACGCTCCGCGGCTGCCCTGCTCGCCCACCTGCATCAGGCCGGGATTGCCGGCCTGGGCGGCGCGGGGTTTCCTACTGCGGCCAAATTGCAGGGCGGCATGCGCGGCATCGAAAACCTGATTATCAATGCCGCGGAGTGTGAGCCCTATATCACCGCGGACGATCGTTTGATGCAGGAGCATGCGGATGAAATCGTTCAGGGCATCGATATTCTGGCTTATCTGCTGCAACCGCAGCGCATCCTGCTGGGCATCGAGGATAACAAACCCGAGGCCATTGCGGCGCTGCGCCGGGCGCTGCGCTCGCGTGGCGATATCCTGTTGCGCGTTATCCCGACCAAATACCCTTCCGGGGGCGCCAAACAGCTCACCAAGATTCTGACGGGCAAGGAAGTCCCCTTTGGCAAACACTCCGCGACGATTGGCGTACTGATGCAGAACGTCGGCACCGTCTTTGCCATCAAGCGCGCCGTTATCGACGGCGAACCGCTTACCGAGCGGGTGGTGACGCTGACCGGCGAAGCATTGCGCCGGCCGGGAAACGTCTGGGCGCGCCTGGGCACCCCGGTACGTCATTTGCTGAACCACGCCGGATTCCACGTCACTCATCGGCCGATGGTGGTGATGGGAGGTCCGTTGATGGGATTTACGCTGCCCTCGCTGGATGTGCCGGTGGTTAAAATCAGCAACTGTATTCTTGCGCCGTCGGAGGCGGAAATCGAACCGACGGCCAAAGAGCAGTCCTGTATCCGCTGCAGCAAATGCGCCGATGCCTGTCCGGCGGGATTATTGCCGCAGCAGCTGTACTGGTTCAGCCGCGGGCAGGAACATGAAAAAGCGCGCGATCATCATCTGTTCGACTGTATCGAATGCGGCGCCTGCGCCTATGTTTGCCCCAGCAACATCCCGCTGGTGCAGTATTACCGCCAGGAAAAGGCGGAAATCCGCGCGAGTGATGAGGAAGCGCGGCGCGCAGCGCAAGCCAAGATTCGTTTTGAGGCCAAACAGGCGCGGCTTGAACGTGAAAAACTGGCGCGCGAGCAGCGGCATAAGCAGGCCGCCGCCGGCGTGACCAACAGCGACAAGCAGGCCGTTCAGGCCGCGCTGGAAAGAATACGCAATAAGCAGTCGGCGGAACAAGCCCCCGCCCAATCGGTTATCGAGATCGTGCCCGACCAGCAGCCGGATAACAGCGCGGTGATTGCCGCCCGCGCCGCCCGCAAGACACAGGCGCAAGCCAATCAGGCTGCCTCCTCAGAGGCAGCCGACCCGCGCAAAGCCGCCGTCGCCGCAGCCATCGAGCGGGTGAAAGCCCGCAAGGCCGCCCAGCAGGCACAGGCCAACGGCGCACCGCCGCCCGAAACAACAGACGACGCAGCAGAGCCGGTCGACCCGCGCAAAGCCGCCGTCGCCGCGGCCATCGAACGAGTGAAAGCCCGCAAGGCCGCCCAGCAGGCGCAGGCCAACGGCGCACCGCCGCCCGAAACAACAGACGACGCAGCAGTTGAGCCGGTCGACCCGCGCAAAGCCGCCGTCGCCGCGGCCATCGAACGAGTGAAAGCCCGCAAGGCCGCCCAGCAGGCACAGGCCAACGGCGCACCGCCGCCCGAAACAACAGACGACGCAGCAGTTGAGCCGGTCGACCCGCGTAAAGCCGCCGTCGCCGCGGCCATCGAACGGGTGAAAGCCCGCAAGGCCGCCCAGCAGGCGCAGGCCAACGGCGCACCGCCGCCCGAAACAACAGACGACGCAGCAGAGCCGGTCGACCCGCGCAAAGCCGCCGTCGCCGCAGCCATCGAACGGGTAAAAGCCCGCAAGGCCGCGCAAGCTTTATCGAAGTCTCAAGAGGAATAAATGGCTTTCAAGATCGCGAGTTCACCGTTTACGCATAATCAGCAGCGCACTCAGCGCATTATGCTGCTGGTGATCATTGCCTGTATTCCCGGCATGCTGGCCCAGTATTATTTTTTTGGTTACGGCAATCTGATTCAGGTACTGCTGGCGGCGGCCACCGCCCTGGTTAGCGAGTCAGTGACATTGTCACTTAGGAAGTTTAACGTTCGCACCACGCTGGCCGACAATTCGGCGTTACTGACGGCCATTCTGCTCGGCATCAGTCTGCCGCCGCTGGCGCCCTGGTGGATGGTGGTTATGGGTACCGCGTTCGCCATCGTCATCGCCAAGCAGCTCTACGGCGGCCTGGGCCAGAATCCGTTTAATCCGGCGATGATTGGCTATGTGGTACTGCTGATCTCCTTTCCGGTGCAGATGACTAGTTGGTTGCCCCCCGCGCCGCTGCAAAGCTTTCCGCTCGGCTTCCATGATACGCTGCTGACCATTTTTAGCGAGCATACGCCGGCGGGATATACGGTGTCACAGCTGATGCAAACGGTTGACGGCGTCAGCCAGGCGACCCCGCTGGATACGTTTAAAACCGCGTTGCGTTCGGGCCATTCACCCGAGGATATTTTTCGGCAGCCGCTATTTTCCGCTACCGTGGCCGGGATGGGCTGGCAGTGGGTTAACCTCGGTTTTCTGCTTGGCGGGCTGTTCCTGCTGCAACGGGGAACCATCCGCTGGCATATCCCGGTCAGCTTTTTGCTGACGCTGACGCTATGCGCCTCGCTGGGCTGGATACTGTCGCCGGAAAAATGCGCGCCGCCGCTGCTGCACCTGCTTTCCGGCGCCACCATGCTGGGGGCGTTTTTTATCGCCACCGACCCGGTTACCGCCTCCACCACCAATCGAGGCCGGCTGATTTTTGGCGCGTTGATCGGCCTGCTGGTCTGGCTAATCAGAACCTACGGCGGTTATCCTGATGGCGTCGCCTTTGCGGTACTGCTGGCGAATATCACCGTGCCGCTGATTGATTATTACACCAAGCCGCGCGCTTACGGTCATCATCGCTAAGGAGTTATCATGTTCGCTACGATGCGCCGCCATGCGACCACGCTGGCCATTTTCGCCGCCGGCACCACCGCGCTTACCGCCGTGGTCAACAGCCTGACCGCGCCGACCATCGCACAGCAGACGGCATTGCAGCAAAAGAGGCTGTTGGATCAAGTGGTTCCCGCCGAGTTATATAATAACGACATGCAGCGGGAATGTTACATTGTCACTGATTCGGCCCTTGGTACCGCCTCCGCCCAGCGGGTTTTCATTGCCCGCAAAGACGGTGCGCCCGTCGCGGCGGCGGTGGAAAGTATTGCCCCGGACGGCTATTCCGGCGCCATCTACTTACTGGTCGGCGCCGATTTCAACGGCAACGTGCTGGGCGCCCGCGTTACCGAACATCACGAAACGCCGGGATTGGGTGATAAGATTGAGGTGCGCATTTCAGACTGGATTACGCGCTTTAGCGGCCAAAGCGTGCAAAATAGCCATGATGCCCGTTGGGCGGTGAAAAAAGAGGGCGGCGCGTTCGATCAGTTTACCGGCGCCACCATTACGCCGCGCGCCGTGATCAACAGCGTAAAACGCAGCACGCTGTACCTGAAAACGCTGCCTGCGCAGCTTAATTCCCTGCCCGAATGTGGAGAGAATCAATGAGTGAAGCCAAACATCTGCTGATCCAGGGATTGTGGAAAAACAACTCGGCGCTGGTGCAGTTGCTCGGACTGTGCCCGCTGCTGGCGGTCTCCTCGACCGCCACCAACGCCCTGGGGTTGGGACTGGCGACGACGCTGGTGCTGGTTCTCACCAACGTCGCCGTTTCCGCGCTGCGGCGCTGGGCGCCGGCTGAAATCCGTATTCCGATTTACGTCATGCTGATCGCCGCGGTGGTCAGTACGGTACAAATGCTGATCAATGCATACGCCTACGGGCTGTACCAGTCGCTGGGCATCTTTATTCCGCTCATCGCCACCAACTGTATCGTTATCGGCCGCGCGGAGGCTTTCGCGGCTAAAAATCCGGTGGGGATTTCGGCGGTGGACGGTCTGGGTATGGGGCTGGGAGCCACCAGCGCCTTGTTTGTCTTAGGCGCCCTGCGCGAGGTTCTCGGCAACGGCACCTTGTTCGACGGCGCCGATTTGCTGCTGGGTGACTGGGCCAAAGCGTTGCGCATCGAGGTGATGCATCTGGAGTCGCCGTTCCTGCTCGCCATGCTTCCTCCCGGCGCCTTTATCGGACTGGGGCTGCTGCTGGCGGCCAAATATCTGATTGATGAAAAAATGAAACAGCGCAAGGTTAACGCGGCGACAGAGGTTAAAGCCGCATCGACGGGAGTAATCAGGGAAACGTTATGAATAAACTCAAACGGATTGAGATTTTAAGCCGGCTGCGCGCCAATAATCCCCACCCCACGACGGAGCTGAAATTCGCCACGCCGTTTGAACTGCTGATTGCGGTTTTGCTTTCCGCGCAGGCGACCGACGTCAGCGTCAATAAAGCGACCGCCAGGCTCTACCCCGTAGCGAACACCCCGGAGGCCATGCTGGCGCTGGGGGTTGACGGCGTAAAGGCCTATATTAAGACCATCGGCCTGTTTAACGGTAAAGCCGAAAATGTGATTAAGACCTGCCGCATACTGATAGAACGGCACCACGGCCAGGTGCCGGAAGATCGCGCGGCGCTGGAAGCCTTGCCCGGCGTGGGCCGCAAAACCGCCAATGTGGTGCTCAATACCGCGTTCGGCTGGCCGACCATCGCCGTGGATACGCATATTTTCCGCGTCTGTAACCGCACCGGCTTCGCGCCGGGCAAAAACGTCGAACAGGTTGAAGAAAAGCTGCTTAAGGTGGTGCCGGCCGAATTCAAGGTTGATTGCCACCACTGGCTGATCCTGCACGGACGATACACCTGTATTGCCCGTAAGCCGCGCTGCGGCTCCTGCCTGATCGAAGATCTGTGCGAATACAAAGATAAGGTTTACGCCTGAGTAAATGCCCGCCTGAGCGGGCATGACACTCCGGCTGCCGGTTACTTCACCGGCAGCGCGATATCTTTAAACATCGCTTCGATTTCGTCATTGGAACGCAGCGCCACCGCGCTATCCACCACGTCGCGCGTCAGGTGCGGCGCGAATCGCTGAATAAAGTCATACATATAACTGCGCAGGAAGGTGCTGCGGCGGAAGCCGATTTTGGTGGTGCTGTAGCTAAAAATACCGTTCGCGTTAATGGTCACCAGATCCGTTTCTATCTGCGGATCCACCGCCATATTGGCGATCACCCCGACCCCCAGCCCCAGACGAACGTAGGTTTTAATCACGTCGGCGTCCGTAGCGGTAAACACGATGCGCGGCGTCAGCCCGGCGCGGTTAAAGGCCGTATCCAGCTCCGAACGCCCGGTAAAGCCGAAGGTGTAGGTCACTATCGGATAAGCGGCCAGCTCTTCAATGGTGATATCGGTCTTAGAGGCCAGCGGATGGTCCGGCTTCACCACCACGGCGCGATTCCAGTGGTAACACGGCAGCATGATTAAATCATCATAGAGGTGCAGCGCCTCGGTGGCGATGGCGAAATCCGCCGTTCCCTTGGCCACGGCTTCCGCTATCTGCGTCGGCGACCCCTGATGCATATGCAGCGATACCCGGGGGTAACGTTCGATAAATCCTTTAATCACGGCGGGTAACGCATAGCGCGCCTGGGTATGGGTGGTGGCGACATACAGCGAGCCTTTGTCCGGGTATGTGTGCTCCCCGGCGACGGCCTTGATGGCGTCAACTTTTGACAGGACTTCACGCGCAATACGAATGACTTCCTGTCCGGCCGGGGTCACCTGCGTCAGATGCTTGCCGCTGCGGGCAAAGATCTGAATCCCCAGCTCATCCTCTAACATTCTGACCTGTTTGCTGATCCCAGGTTGAGAGGTGTACAACCCTTCCGCGGTAGAAGAAACATTCAGGTTGTGATTAACAACTTCAACAATATAACGAAGCTGTTGCAGTTTCATAATTTATCCCATTATTAATTGAATTATGCGCACGGCATCCAAAATTCTGACGATGTTCCCTTTTCTGAAATATGCTGTTGCACCGTTGTCGTCTGGTGCATATTTTCATCAATTAATGTCATTTAATCATAAAAATAGTTTTTATATAACCACCATCGGATGGTGTTGCGCAAGAAAGCGTCGGTTCAGGAAAATTATCACCGATGGCGCAAGAAGCCAACACGCCGCCACGCGCAAGAATAGAGGGTATCGCAGCGGATGATTATCCTCTCGGATAAATCGCGCTCTCCTTACCCAGATCAAAAAAGCCAGCCTAAAAAGGCTGGCTTGGTACGCAATAAGCGGCTAAGGCGTGACTATTTCTTGCCTTCCACCCACTTGCCGTCGATATAGAACGCCGACCATCCGGTCGCTTTGCCCTCTTTTTCCGAGGAGACATATTGCTGTTTGGTCTTACGGCTAAAGCGCACCACCGTCTTGTTGCCGTCTTTATCGGCAACCGGCGCATCCGCCAGGTAACGCAGTTTCTCCGGCAGGCGATCTTTAAAGCGTTTCAGCTCTTCTACCAGCGGCGCGCGCGTCTCGCGGGATTTCGGGAACGTATTGGCCGCCAGAAAAACGCCGGCCGCACCGTCACGCAACACGAAATAGGCATCGGACTTTTCACACGGCAGCTCCGGCAACGGAACCGGATCTTCTTTCGGCGGCGCCACTTCGCCGTTGCGCAGAATTTTGCGCGTGTTGCTGCAGGCGTCGTTGGTGCAGGCCATATATTTACCAAACCGGCCCATTTTCATATGCATTTCCGCACCGCATTTTTCGCACTCCACCACCGGGCCGTCATAGCCTTTGATGCGGAACTCGCCGGCTTCGATTTCGTAGCCGTCGCACACCGGGTTATTGCCGCAGACGTGCAGCTTGCGTTGATTATCAATCAGGTAGCTGTCCATCGCCGTGCCGCATTTGCCACAGCGCCGCCGGGCGCGCAGCGCATTGGTTTCGGCCTCATCCCCTTCCAGCACGTTAAGCACTTCCGCTTCCGGGATCAGGTTGATGGTGGTTTTGCAACGCTCTTTCGGCGGCAGCGCGTAACCCGAACAGCCGAGGAACACCCCGGTACTGGCGGTACGGATACCCATTTTGCGTCCGCAGGTCGGGCAGTCGATGCTGGTCAGAACCATCTGGTTGGGGCGCATACCGCCTTTTTCAGGATCCTGCTCCGCCGTTTCCAACTGCTGGCTGAACTCGGCGAAAAACGCGTCCAGCACCGCTTTCCACTGCGCCTGATTATTCGCCACCTGATCCAGGCTGCTTTCCATGCGCGCGGTGAAATCGTAGCTCATCAGTTCACGGAAGTTCTCTTCCAGACGGTCGGTGACGATCTCGCCCATTTTTTCCGCATAGAAGCGACGATTCTCCACCCGAACGTAGCCGCGATCCTGAATGGTCGAAATAATCGAGGCGTAGGTGGATGGCCGGCCGATGCCGCGTTTTTCCAGCTCCTTGACCAGCGACGCATCGCTGTAGCGGGCGGGCGGCTTGGTAAAATGCTGCCCCGGCAACAGCTTCTGCAGCGCCAGTCGCTCGCCGACGGCGACGGTCGGCAGCGTGCGATCTTCATCATTCTTGCGCAGCGCCGGCATCACTTTCGTCCAGCCGTCAAAACGCAGGGTGCGCCCTTTGGCGCGCAGTTGATAACCCGCCGCCTCAACAATCAGCGTGGTGGAATCGTATTGCGCCGGCGTCATCTGACAGGCCACAAACTGCCGCCAGATCAGTTGATACAGCTTCTGCGCATCCGCTTCCATATCCTTAAGATGCTCGGCAAGCACTTTCACATCGGAAGGACGGATGGCTTCGTGCGCTTCCTGCGAATTCTCTTTGCTACTGTAGTGATTGGCGGCGTCCGGCAGATAGCGTTTACCGAATTCATCGCCGATATAGCCGCGCACCATGCTCAGCGCATCCTGGCTAAGGTTGGTCGAGTCGGTACGCATATAGGTGATGTGGCCCGCTTCATACAGCCGTTGCGCCATCATCATGGTTTTTTTCACCCCGAAGCCCAAACGGGTGCTCGCGGCCTGTTGCAGCGTGGAGGTAATAAACGGCGCCCCCGGCTTGCTGCTGGTGGGTTTGTCTTCCCGCTCCGCCACCGCATAATCAGCCTTTTCCAACAGGCTGACGGCGGCTTGGGTCTGGGTTTTATTGACCGGCTTGAACGGCTTGCCGTTATAATGCGTGACCTGCATCTGCAGTTGGGTGTCGCTGCCCGCCAGTAGCTCGGCGTGCAGCTCCCAGTACTCTTCCGGCACAAAGGCCTTGATTTCACGCTCGCGGTCGACCACCAGCCGCACCGCCACCGATTGCACCCGTCCGGCGGATAACCCGCGGGCAATCTTTTTCCACAGCAGCGGCGAAACCATATAGCCCACCACCCGATCCATAAACCGGCGGGCCTGCTGCGCGTTAACGCGGTCGATATTCAGCTTGTCCGGATTCTCAAACGCCTGGCGGATCGCATTCTTGGTGATTTCGTTAAACACCACGCGGCTGAAACGCTTATCGTCGCCGCCGATGATTTCCCGCAGGTGCCAGGCAATGGCTTCCCCTTCGCGGTCAAGGTCGGTCGCCAGATAGATATGACTGGCGTTTTCCGCCAGCGTTTTCAGTTCGGAAACCACTTTTTCCTTACCGGGCAGAATTTCGTAATCGGCTTTCCAGCCGTGATAGGGATCGACGCCCATGCGGTTCACCAGCGCGGACTTCTCATCCTTTTTGACGGCTTTTTTGGTTTTGTCTTTGGTTGAGTCCGCGCTCTTTTTACTGGCTGAGCCACTGGTCGGCAGATCGCGCACATGACCGACGCTGGATTTAACCACGTAGTCATTGCCTAAATACTTATTGATCGTTTTGGCTTTTGCCGGGGACTCAACTATAACGAGAGCTTTACCCATATGTACTATTACCTGCTGGATTCTTCTGAAAATCAGATATCTTTTGGAGGCACCCGCCGCAGTGACAAGGGCGGATACTCGATTAATTATCGGTTACGGCGCCGTTCGCTTATCCGTTACAGGTGAGCGTTTCCACCCAAATAATCTTCCGTAACCCGCATGTTCGGTCTGAATAGTAACGCCTTTATTGCAACAACGGATAAACACGGACTGCTTTGACGTAAAGAATTTATTCCACTGACCGCGCAAAATCCCACACTCTACCTGATAAATGTCGTCACGCAACTTAATTAGCATGGAAAAGCGGTTTTAGCCACCCGACGGTGAACTCAGTATCGGCAGGCAAGTGACTAAAACTTAGTGCATTTGTGATAAAATCCGCCGCAGAAGCACCATTTTGGATAGCGTTCGAACCGTTATGGCGTCCTCTTTTCCATAACCTGGACGCAGGCCCGATACACGCGCTATCGCTTTAAAAGCGACCTGGGAGTAGGTAATAAATGTCCGATGAAATGCAGTTTAGCGTAGAAAAATCACCTATCGACCGCCAGACCCTGCTGGCCGAAGCCAATGCCATTATCAAGAGTCATGACGACTATCTGCACGGCATGGCGGCCGATGATGTCGAGCAGAAAAACGGCGTGCTGGTTTTCCGCGGCGAATTTTTTCTCGATGAAAACGGTTTGCCGACGTTAAAAACCACCGCCGTGTTCAATATGTTCAAGCATCTGGCGCATGTGCTGTCGGAAAAATACTATCTGGTCGATTAACGACGGCGCCCGCGATAACCCGCGGGCGCCGGACGGTAACATTATGCGGCCGCCTTGATTACAACAGCGGATTATTGCCGCGCTGCCACCAGCGCAGCATCAGCCGTTCAAGGGTGTCGCCGCTGCTGCCGGTCAGCCGATCCAGCAGGCGCTTACGCCGCGTGTAGCGCACGCTAAGCACTTCGTGATTGGCCATTTCGGCGATCAGCAGATCGTCGCTGGTGCCGATCGCGTCAACCAGCCCCAGATCTTTGGCCTGCGTACCAAACCAGTGCTCGCCGGTCGCCACCGCGTCAATATCCAGCGAGGGGCGCATCTGATGAACAAACTGCTTGAACAGGCCGTGGGTAACATTTAAGTCTTCGCGGAATTTCTCCCGTCCCTGCTCGGTATTTTCACCGAACAGCGTCAAGGTACGTTTAAACTCCCCGGCGGTGTGCAGCTCAACGTCGATATCCTTGTTTTTCAGCAAACGGTTGAAGTTGGGGATCTGGGCGACCACGCCGATTGACCCGACCACGGCGAAGGGCGCGGCGACAATACGGTCGGCGACGCAGGCCATCATATACCCGCCGCTTGCCGCCACTTTATCCACCGCCACCGTCAGGCGAATGCCGCCCTGGCGCAGCCGTTGCAGTTGCGAAGCGGCCAGACCGTAGCCATGAACCACCCCGCCCGGACTTTCGAGGCGCAACAACACCTCATCCTGCGGCTTGGCCACCGCCAACACCGCCGAGACCTCCTCGCGCAGCGAACTCACTTCGCCGGCGTCCATGCTGCCGTTGAAATCCAGCACGTACAGGCAGGGTTTGGCGCTTTTTTCCTCGCCGCGCCTGGCGCGCCGTTTTTCTTGTTTGGCCCTGGCTTTTTCTTTCTTCTTTTCTTGTTTGGACAACAGCTTGCGCTCAGCGTCGCCCAGGTACGCCATGCGCATCTCCCGCTGCATATCGCGGTACTGCTCGCCCAGGTTAACCACCTGTAATTCGCCTTTGCGCTGACGTTTACGCTGTGTCGCACCGACGGCCAAAATCACCAGCGCCGCAATAAATACGACGATGGTGAGCACTTTAGCCAGGAATAAACCGTACAGAGAAAGTAATTCCACAAATACCGCCCTCATTGACTGAGTATTAATATCATCTTGATTATGCTAACCAACCTGGTGGCCGGCATCATACGCCAAACCTTTAAGCTAGCGTAAGACAGGCAATATGGCGATGTTATTCACCCTATCGCGCCGCTTTCCGCTGCTTTTTAACGCAACCGCGCCAAGAAATGGCGCCAGTCTCATTGAAAATACCGGCTATTTAAGGCATAAAACCCGTCAACTCATCCTATTTATCGGATGCCTTTTCAGCCAGATGCCGTGGCTGCGCGTTAACGATTCGCTTTACCAAAGGTATCCGCTCCGTCTGTAAGAGGAATTACCCTTGTACTACACGCCTCAAAACGACCTGCTGCAACAGAAAATCATCCTGGTCACCGGCGCCGGTGACGGCATCGGTCGTGAAGCCGCGCTTACCTACGCCCGCTTCGGCGCCCGCCTTATTCTGCTGGGCCGTACCGAAAGTAAACTTCAGGCGGTTAAGCAACGAATTCAGGAAGAAAACGGCGCGCAAGCGCACATTATCGTCTGCGATATGTTAACGACCAATTCGGCGCGGTTCTTTCAGCTAGCCGATGAGTTGGCCCAGGTGACGCCCCGTCTGGACGGCGTACTGCACAACGCCGGGCTGCTGGGGGAGATTGCGCCGATGGCGCGGCAATCGGCGGATATCTGGCACGATGTAATGCAGGTGAACGTCAACGCCACCTTTATGCTGACCCAGGCGTTGCTGCCTCTGCTGCTGAAATCCCCCGGCGCGTCGCTGGTGTTCACCAGTTCCAGCGTGGGCCGCCAGGGGCGCGCCGACTGGGGCGCCTACGCGGTATCGAAATTCGCCACCGAGGGCATGATGCAGGTATTGGCGGACGAGTACCGCCAGCAGAATCTGCGGGTAAACTGCATCAATCCCGGCGGGACGCGCACCGGCATGCGCGCAGCGGCATTTCCCGATGAAGACCCGGAGAAACTGAAGACCCCTGCGGATATCATGCCGCTCTACCTTTATCTGATGGGCGACGACAGCCGCCGTAAAACCGGTATGAGTTTCGATGCGCAGCCGGGCAGAAAATCAGGCCCGGCCGAATAGTCAGGAGAAAATGCGGCATGAGTGATGAACGTCACCAACAACGTCAGCAACGTATAAAAGAAAGGGTCGATGCCCGCATCGCCGCCGCCAGCGAAATACGCGGCATCCTGATGATTTTCACCGGCAATGGCAAAGGGAAAACCACCGCGGCTTTTGGCACCGTTACCCGCGCCGTGGGGCATGATTTACGGGCCGGGGTTATCCAGTTCATCAAAGGCGAGTGGCCGAACGGCGAAAAAAACCTGCTGCAAAAACACGGGGTGGAATTTCAGGTTATGGCTACCGGCTTTACCTGGGAAACGCAGAATCGCCACACCGATACCGACGCCGCGCACAAGGTTTGGCAGCACGGCAAACGCATGCTGGCCGACCCGCAGTTGGATCTGGTGGTGCTGGATGAACTGACCTATATGATCAGCTACGGCTACCTGGAACTGGAAGAGGTGGTGAACGCCCTGCGCCATCGCCCGGCGGGACAAACGGTCATTATCACCGGGCGGGGATGTCATCGCGATTTGCTGGAGATGGCGGACACCGTCACCGAGATGCGGCCGGTAAAACACGCCTTTGAGGCCGGCATCAAGGCGCAGCAGGGGATCGATTGGTAACGAACCAGGCGGTTGCCGGCGAACCGTCGCCCTGTTCCCCTCCCGGCCTTACCCTTGCCCTGTCTCTTAGTCACATATACTGTTAACGGTATATGTGAGTTCAGCGCTATTTCGTGCGCTAGAAGGCCGTCATTTCTCTGCTATATCGCAGCACGCGCCCGACGCAGGGTGGTTCAAGCGCCACCACCCTCCGGACCCGGGCTGTGGCTGAAATCACGTCGCTGACGCGATGCCTTCGGCGGTCGCCCCCTTTCCCGAACCGCCAGTGACGGAATACTCGTCTCATCCCTGAGACTCGCCCTACCGGGCCAGCGCAAGCGCTGTTCAAAAACGCTCCCGGCGTTTTTGTCCGACGCGGCACTGGCTTGCGCCGCTTCCCTGCGGCGCATTCGCGGGGTCGTCCACCTCAGCGTGATTTCTTACGCCGACGAAAAGCAAAAAACAAAGAACCAAGAATGAACCCAAGACCAGAATACACATGGCCGCTAAAGATTCCTTGGATTTGTGTATAAGAGACAGCCCTTGCCAGGGGGAGGAGCCTGACTCCCTCCCCTGCGAAGGAGAGGGTTGGGATGGGGTCATAATGACGGCTGGTGGAATTTCTTAAGATTGACCGCTACGCTTCGGCTTGGGCGAGGCGCGCCGCGTCGGCGCCACCTGGCTGTGGCGTTTTACCGCCCGGCGGATCTGATTGGCTTTCACCCGCCGGCGCTCGCGTTCGACCGGCAGCTTGGTCTCCGTTTCCGGCGGCAACTGCACCAGCGCGCGCAGATAGTTCACCTTCTCCAGCGCCATCTCCGACCAGCCGCCGCGCGGCAGGCCTTTCGGCAACTGGATATCGCCGTAGCGTACGCGAATCAGGCGGCTGACCTGCACGCCGACCGCTTCCCACAGACGGCGCACCTCGCGGTTGCGCCCTTCCGTCAGCGTAACGTTATACCATTGATTCAGCCCTTCGCCGCCTTGATAACGAATGGTGCGGAAAGAGGCCGGGCCGTCTTCCAACTGCACGCCTTTACTCAGTTGTTTAATCTTCTCATCGTTGATTTCACCGAACACCCGCACGGCATATTCGCGTTCCACTTCATGGCTGGGGTGCATCAGGCGATTCGCCAGCTCGCCGTCGGTGGTGAACAGCAGCAGCCCTGAGGTATTTACGTCCAGACGGCCCACGGCCACCCAGCGCGAACCCTGTATCTTGGGCAAACGGTCAAATACCGTCGGGCGACCGTCGGGATCGCTGCGCGTACACAGTTCCCCTTCCGGCTTATAGTAGATAAGCACGCGGCACACGGTCTCTTCGGTTTCTTTCACGGAAACCACATGGCCGTCAATGCGGATTTTGGTGGCTTTGGTCACTTCGACGCGGTCGCCCAGCGTGGCGATTTTTCCATCAATGCTGACGCGACCGGCCTGAATGATACCTTCTATTTCACGGCGCGAACCATGACCGGCGCGCGCCAATACTTTCTGTAACTTTTCGCTCATTGAGCAACCTCTGAGTGCCGCCTTCACAGGCGTCATGTTATTCTTCAAGAACAACGGGTTATAACAAAAAATCAACCTAACCCGTTGATATAGAAATATTTACCGATAAACGGCATGGTAAGCAAATATGTCACGCGCAATACCGCGCGGGCGGACATACTACACGAATTTTAGAATAAATGGTCATCTAGTTTAATAGCGGCGCGCGGGAAATATCGCGGATACGGCTCAGTACACATCCCGCAGATAGCGTTTATCCTGCGCCATCTTTGCGACATAGGCCGCCGCGTCCTCGGCGCTCAGCGCGCCGTGCCGCTGCGCCACCTGCCTGAGCGCGACGTCAACGTCCCTGGCCATACGGCCGGCGTCTCCGCAGACATAAAAGTGCGCGCCCTCCTGCAACCAGCGCCACAGCTCGGCGCCCTGTTCAAGCAAGCGATGCTGCACATAGATCTTTTCGTCCTGATCGCGCGAGAAGGCGGTATCCAGTCGATGCAGATAGCCGTCGCGCCACATCGCCGCCAGGTCTTCCCGATAGTAGAAATCGGTCGCCGCCCGCTGTTCGCCGAACAGCAGCCAATTTGCGCCCTTTGCGCCCGTGGCCCGGCGTTCCTGCAAAAAGGCGCGGAAAGGCGCGATGCCGGTGCCGGGACCCACCATGATCATGGGCGTATCCGGGTCGTTCGGCGGCCGGAAATGGGCCGATTTGTGAACGAAAATCGGCACCGCGACGGAACCCGCGCGATCGGCGAGAAAGGTTGAACAAACGCCGCCCCGTCGCTGGCCGTCGCGGCCATAACGTACGGTCGACACCGTCAGGTGAACCTGATGCGGCGTAGCTTTCGGGCTTGACGAGATCGAGTACAGACGCGGCTGGAGACGCTTGAGCACCGCCAGCCATTCATCGGCCCGCGTCCGAATCGGATACGCCTGTAGCAGGTCGATAATCTGCCTTCCCCACAGCCACCGTTTCAGCTCGTCCTTGCGTTCCTCCTGCAACAACCCAGCCAGCGCCGCCTGCCCCGATCGCTCGGACACGAACTGCAGCACCTCCGGCGTGATGCGCGCAATCTCGCAATATTGCGACAGCGCCTCCACCAGCGTTATGTCACCGCGATCCCCGAGCGTGACCCGCGTCGAGGGCGCAAGCCTGAGAAGCGCCAGCATATCATTCACCAGATCAGGGCAATTGGTCGGCCAGACGCCGAGCGCATCGCCGGCTTCATAGCTAAAATCCTGGCCGCTCAGGTCGAAAGCGAATTGTCTGGTCTCTTTCTGCCCGCCGGGCGCGTTGAGGCGCCGATTGAGCACCAGACGCGTGCGCAGCGGCGCATTACGGCTGAAACCATGTGACAGTGTAACTAAAGAGGCCGTGATTTTTTCCGCGCCCTCGCCTGCCGCTATCGCCGCCGGGGCGGCGGCCATCCCGGCGCCCGCCAGCGCCGCGACAACCTTATCCAGCCAGGCTTTGGCGGCGTCCTGATAGTCGGCGTCACAGTCAATCCGCGCCGACATCCGCCGGGCGCCCAGCGCCGCCAGTCGCGCATCGAGCCTGCGGCCGAAACCGCAAAACTGGTCATAGTTCGCATCGCCCAACGCCAGCACGGAAAACGCCAGCTTATCCAGTTTGGGCGCGTCCTCCGCCTGTAGCGCCGTCCAGAAGGCGGCGCCGTTGTCAGGGGGATCGCCGTCGCCGAAGGTGCTGACGACCAACAGCACGCGCCGCGCCGCGTTTAGCGCCGCCACGTTAAAACCGGCCATGCCCGCAAGCGCGACGCAATGGCCCTGCGCCGTCAGCCGCTCGGCGCACCGCGCGGCAAAGCCTTCGGCATTACCGGTCGATGACGCCCACAGCACCAGAATAGAGGACGATGCCGCAGTAAGGGCCGCGGCCGGCGGCGATAGCGCGCGCTCCTCGCGGACCGGCGGGCGCAATAACGCTCGTGGTGCGACGCGCGTCAGGGCGACGGCGCAGAACTTGAATTCCGGCTGCAGGGAGATCGGGTCAATCGCATCGCTGGTGACGGCGTTGATGGCCAGATTCTCGCCAAAGAGATCGTTCCAGTGGAATGGCGCAAAGCAGTTGCCGGGACGCACCCGATCGGTCACCGCCGCCGGCAGCACCGCGCGCCCGCGCCGCGAACGCACTTCCACCCAATCCTTATCGCGGATGCCGAGCGCGGCGGCGTCTTCAGGATGTATTTCAACGAATGGCCGCGGATTGAGCTTATTAAGCATCGGGATCCTGCCGGTCTTGGTCATCGTGTGCCATTGGTGCTGCAAGCGACCGGTGTTCAGCACCAGGGGGAACGCGTCGTCCGGCATCTCGGCCGGTTGCCTATCCGGCCGGGGTAGAAAAACGCCTTTACCGCTTTGGGTGGCGAATACGATGCGCGGCCGCGCGCCGTCCGGCGTTTCTTTCAGCCTCTGGCTTACGCCGTCGTTGAGATAGCGAATAGGATGGCGATCGCTGTCATCGTCGGGCGGACAGGGCCACTGCACGGGCGTCCGGCGCAAACGCGCATAGCTTGCGCCGCGGATGTCGTAGCCGGTGTTCGGGTTCCAGGCGCGCTTGATCTCTTCAAATACCGCCTCGGAGGAGTCATAGCTGAATGCCTGTTCATACCCCATCTCGCAGGCCACGGCGGCGATGATTCGCCAGTCCGCCATCGCCTCGCCGGGCGGGTCGACGACCTGCCGCATCAGCGTCAGATTGCGCTCGGAATTGATCATCACGCCTTCGGCCTCGGCCCACAGCGCGCCGGGCAGCAAAATATCCGCGTAACGGTTGGTTTCGGTATCAAGAAAAGCATCCTGGGCGATGACCAGCTCGGCGGCCCGCAGCCCCTCGATCGCATTGTGACGATTAGGCAGCGTGGCGACCGGATTGGTGCAGATAATCCAGCACGCCTTGATCTTGCCGGCCTTCATCGCCTCGAACATCGCTACCGTGCCGCCGCCCAGATCGCTGCGTAGCGTCCCGGCTTTTACCCCCCACAATGCCTCGATAAAAGCGCGATCTTCATCCGCCAGCACCGAGCGCTGGCCCGGCAGTCCCATGCCCATATAACCCATCTCGCGCCCGCCCATGGCGTTGGGCTGCCCGGTAAGGGAAAACGGCCCGCTGCCGGGGCGGCAAATCGCGCCGGTCGCCAGATGCAGATTGCAAATCGCATTGGTGCTCCAGGTGCCGTGCGTGCTTTGATTCAGCCCCATGGTCCAACAGCTCATCCATTCGGGCGCCGTGCCGATCCACGCCGCCGCTTTACGGATATCGTCCTCCGCCAGTCCCGTTATCCGCGCCACCCTCTCCGGAGGATAGTCGGCAAGAAACGCCGGCATTTCCTCCCATCCTTCGGTAAATTCGGCGATAAAGGCCCGGTCGAGATGACCGTTTTGCACAATCAGGTGCAGCAGGCCGTTGAGCAGGGCCAGATCGGTGCCCGGTTTGATCGGTAAAAACAGATGCGCCTTGTCTGCCGTGGCGTTACGGCGCGGATCGACCACGATCAGCTTCGCCCCCGCTTTGACCCGCTCCATCATGCGCAGGAATAGTATCGGGTGACAATCCGCCATATTGGCGCCAATGACGAAAAACAGATCGGCGCGATCGAAATCCTGATAGGAGCCAGGCGGCCCATCCGCTCCCAACGAGAGTTTGTAGCCGCTGCCGGCGCTGGCCATGCACAGGCGCGAGTTCGACTCAATGTTGTTGGTGCCGATAAAGCCTTTGGCAAGTTTGTTCGCCAGGTACTGGGCCTCCAGCGACATCTGACCTGAGACGTAGAGCGCCACCGCATCGGGGCCGTGGTTATCGATGATGGCGCGCAGCCGACGCGCGCTTTCCCTGATGGCCTGCTGCACATCGACCCGCGCCGGTTCGCGCAGACGTTGCGCCCGCAGGTAGGCGTGTTCCAGCCGCCCCGATGCGGCAATCGCCTGAGCGCAGCTATTGCCTTTGGTACACAGCCGGCCGAAGTTGGCGGGATGCGTCTTGTCGCCCGTGACCTTGATCACCCGATTATCCTGTATCTGCATCACCACGCCGCAGCCGACGCCGCAGTAGGGGCAAACGCTCTTTACATCAGTGGTGGGTTTGGCATCCATCACCTATTCCCCGCCAGGCTGGTTACCCAAAGCGGGTCAGACAGGTTCAACGGCCGGCGATTGACCCAGACCTGCCCCGCCACCACTTTTACCGGCCAGGCGCGTACGCGCAGCGCGGCGTTATCCGGGCAGACGCCGTCGCGCAGTCTGAAACGCTTCTTGTATAACGGCGAGATTACCACCGGTTCGCCGCCGACGTCGCCCAGCAGGCCGCGGGACAGGACGTTCGCCGCGCTGCCCGGCTCGTGGTTTTCCAGCGCGTAAACCTGTTGCTCGCCGGCGGGAAGATGGAACAGCGCGATCTGCTGCCGGCCGAGGCGCGCCGCCATACCGACATTGGCGGGAATATCCTGCAACGCGCCGATGCGAACCCACTCCGTTTCCAGCTCCGCCGGTTGCGGGCTGCGCGCCGTCGGCGGCTTTTCATGCTGCTGCGCAGGCCGGATCTGGCCGCGCGTCGGCACCATCACCACCGCTTCGTCCGGGCTATCGCTGTTGAGAAAGGCGCGGAACAACGCCAGACGATCCGGGCTTTCCAGCGTGGTTTGCCATTCGCACTGGTAGGTATCCGCCACGCGCTGCATCTCCTTATCCAGTTCCTCAACGATATGCAGGCTGTCTTCAAGAACCACCTGGCGCAGGTAGTCGATACCGCCCTCCAGATTATCCAGCCAACTGCTGGTGCGCTGGAGACGATCGGCGGTGCGGATATAGAACATCAACACGCGATCGATGGTGCGGATCAGGGTTTCGCTATCCAGATCGCCGACCAACAAATCGGCGTGACGCGGCTTCATACCGCCATTGCCGCACACATACAGATTCCAGCCCTTATCGGTGGCGATGACGCCGATATCTTTGCCCTGCGCTTCCGCGCATTCTCGGGTACAGCCGGATACCGCCATTTTGATTTTATGCGGCGAGCGCAAACCCTTGTAACGGTGCTCCAGCGTAATGGCCAGCGCGGTGGAGTCCTGCACGCCGTAGCGGCACCAGGTCGAACCGACGCAGGACTTCACCGTGCGCAGCGATTTGCCGTAGGCGTGACCGGTTTCAAACCCGGCGTCGATCAGTTCGCGCCAGATAGCGGGCAATTGCTCCAGCCGCGCGCCGAACAGATCCACGCGCTGACCGCCGGTAATCTTGGTGTACAGGTTGTAGCGCTGCGCCACCTGGCCGATGGCGATCAGTCCCGCCGGCGTGATCTCGCCGGCCGGTACGCGCGGCACCACCGAATAGGTGCCATCCTTCTGGATATTGGCGAAAAAGCGATCGTTGGTATCCTGCAACGGCAAATGCTGCGGTTGCAGCAGATAGTCATTCCAGCAGGACGCCAGCATGGAGGCCGCCAGCGGTTTACACACTTCGCAACCCAACCCGCGCCCGTAACCTGCGATCAACTCGTCGAATGAACGAATTTGATGCACGCGGATCAGGTGATACAGCTCCTGACGCGACCAGGCGAAGTGCTCGCAGACATCTTTTTTCACTTCCACGCCCAACTGCGTCAATTCGTATTCCATCACCTGCTTAAGTAAGGGAACACAGCCGCCGCAGCCGGTGCCCGCCCTGGTGCAGGACTTGAGCGCATCCAGTTCGTTACAGCCGCCGGCCACCGCCGCCGCGATATCGCCTTTACTGATGTTATGGCAGGAGCAGATCTGCGCGCCGGCGGGCAGCGCCGCCACGCCCAGCCCTTGCGGCGCATCGCCAAAACGGGCCGGCAAAATGAGACTCTCCGGATGCGCCGGCAACGGCATGTCGTTAAGCATCATTTGCAGCAGCGTGCTGTAGTCGGCGCTGTCGCCGATCAGCACCGCGCCCAGCAGGCGTTTGCCGTCGGCGGACACCACGATTTTTTTATAAACGTCGTGCGGACCGTCCGTCCACTGATAGCTCTGGCTGCCGGCGGCGCGGCCGTGCGCGTCGCCGATGGAGGCCACCTCCACCCCCAGCAGTTTTAGCTTGGTGCTCATGTCCGCGCCGGTGAACGATGTATCGCGCTGCGCCAGCGTATCCGCCACGCTGCGCGCCATCTGGTAGCCGGGCGCCGCCAGCCCGAAGATTTGCCCCTTCCACAACGCGCATTCGCCGATGGCGAAAATGGCGTCATCCGAGGTTCGGCAGCGGTCGTCAATTACGATGCCGCCGCGCGGCCCTTTCGCCAGATCGCAGTCGTGCGCCAGATTATCCCGTGGGCGAATTCCCGCGGAAAACAGCACCAAATCGGTCTCCAGCGCGCCGCCGTCGGCAAAAAGCAGCCGGTGCCGCGCCTGCTCGCCGTCGACGATTTCCCGCGTCTCCTTACCGGTGTGCACCCGCACACCCAGCGCCTCTATCTTACGGCGCAGCATCGCCGCGCCGCCCTCATCCAGCTGTACCGCCATCAGTCGCGGCGCGAATTCGACGACGTGCGTTTCCAGCCCCAACTGGCGCAGGGCGTTGGCTGCTTCCAGCCCGAGTAAGCCGCCGCCGATCACCACGCCGGTTTGGGATTTTTGCGCCTGTTCGGCAATAGCGTCCAAATCGTCCAGCGTACGGTAAACCAGACAGCCCGGACGCGTATTGCCCGCAATCGGCGGGACGAATGCATAGGAGCCGGTCGCGATGACCAATTGGTCATAGGCGGTTTCGCCGCCCTGCGCATCAATAACGCGCTTACGCCGGCGATCGATGGCGGTAATTTGACCGCCGCGGCGCAGTTCGATGCCGCTGGCGGCAAAAAATCCCGCTTTAACCAGCGACAACGATTCCGCCGTCCGGCCGGAAAAATAGTCGGAAAGATGGACGCGATCGTAAGCTTCCCGGCGCTCTTCGCCAAAAATCACGATGCGATAACGCTGGTGCAGATCGCGCTCGACCAGTTGCTCAAGAAAATAATGACCGACCATGCCATGGCCGATAACCACCAAAACTGGCTTGTTCATTAGATCAATCCCTACAGCCGCTGGCTGTGAAGCAAAATCAGGGGAAAAAAGGCCGCATAGCGGCGGCGCGGACGAGTGTCGCCTGTCCGCGGCGGATGCGCTTTCGTTATGTTGATTTAGCGTTTCCCGTCAGGCGGCGTACGACTGTTTTTCGTATAAGAAATGCAGTACCCGCTGCCGGTACTGGTGATAGCGGGGATCATCCGCCAGCGCGACGCGCGAGCGCGGGCGCTCCAGTTCCACCGTCACGATCTCCCCGACCGTCGCCGCCGGGCCGTTGGTCATCATCAGCACCCGATCCGACAGCAAGACCGCTTCATCCACATCGTGGGTGATCAGCACGATGGTGGTGTGCAGCCGCTGCTGAATGTCCATCACCGCATCCTGCAAATGGGCGCGGGTCAATGCATCCAACGCGCCGAACGGCTCGTCCATCAGCAGCACTTTGGGCTTTATCGCCAGCGCGCGGGCGATCCCTACCCGCTGTTTCATCCCTCCGGAGATCTCATTCGGCCGTTTGTCCGCCGCGTGCGCCATATTCACCAGCGCCAGATTGTGGGTGATCCACTCATGCATCTCGGTTTTGCTCATCCGGCCGCGAAACACCTGACGCACGGCCAGCGCCACGTTTTCATAAGCCGTCAGCCACGGCAGCAACGAATGGTTCTGAAACACCACGCCGCGCTCCGGGCCGGGGCCGTCGATTTCCCGGTTGTCGCACAGCAGGCCGCCGCCGCTCGGCCGGGTCAGACCGGCGATCAAATTGAGCAAAGTGGATTTGCCGCAGCCGGAATGGCCGATCAGACTGACGGTTTCCCCGGCGTAGATATCGAAGCTCACCTGGTCCAGCGCCAGAAACTCGCCGCCGGCGGTATGGAAACGCTGGCTGACCTGTTGGACCTGAATAATCGGATTGGCGCGCATCGTCGGCTCCTTAGCGGTTGTCATAGTTAAAACGTTTGGCGATCAACATCAGGCCCTGCTCCAGCAGCAGGCCGATCACCCCAATCACCACGATGGCGATAATGATGTTTTCCACGTTCAGGTTGTTCCACTCATTCCAGATCCAGAAACCGATGCCGATGCCGCCGGTCAGCATTTCCGCCGCCACAATCACCAGCCAGGCGATGCCGATGGATAAGCGCACGCCGGTCAGGATGTTCGGCAATACCGCCGGCAGCAGAATCTTGCGCATCACGGTGAACTCGGACAGCTTAAGCACGCGCGCCACGTTCAGGTAATCCTGCGGAATCAGTCTCACCCCTTCGGCGGTGTTGAGGATCATCGGCCAGATGGAGCAGATAAAAATGGTCCAACTGGAGGCCGGTTCGGCGCGCTGAAACAACAGCAGGCCGATAGGCAGCCAGGCCAGCGGACTGACCGGTCGCAGCAGGGAAATAATCGGATTCAGCATATCGGCCACGAAGCTGAAGCGGCCTATCAGGAAGCCGGCGGGAATACCCACCAGCGCCGCCAGACCAAAACCGATGCCCACGCGCTGCAACGAGGCCATCACGTTCCAGCCGATGCCCTGATCGTTCGGTCCGGCGATATAGAACGGATCGGCGAAAATCTCCAACGCCGCCAGCCAGGTGGCCCACGGCGTCGGAAAGTTTTCGCTGTGCAGTGCCGCTGCCTGCCAGATACAGAGCAACAGGCCCACGCCCAACAGTGCGGGGAAAATTCGCTGCGCCGCTTTACGCAACAGAGGACGATAGCGGCGCGGCGCCGGAACCGCGTAAGATGCCGGTTTTTCCGCCGCCGCTCTGGCCGGCAGCGGCATAATCTCCGCGCCCTGTTCAGCGCCGGGTGCGTTATCCGGCGCGATGGGAATAACCTGAGCCTGGTTTTTCATCATTGCCTCGCTTATTTCTTCACGCTAAAACTGTCGGCATAGCCCGCCGGATCGCTGCCGTCCCAGCGCACGCCGTCGATCAGCACGCTGCTGCGCATCTCGCTGTCCGGCAGCGGGACATCGCCTACCGCCGCGGCGGCCTGCTTATAGATATCAATCCGATTGACCTTTCTGGCGACGGCCAGATAATCCGGATCTTCCGTCAGCAGACCCCAGCGTTTATGCTGGGTCAGGAACCACATGCCATCGGACAGATAGGGATAGTTCACCGAACCATCGTGGTAGAAACGCATTGCATGTTCGTCCTGCCAGCTTTTCCCCAATCCGTTTTCATAGCGGCCCAGCATCCGGCCGACGATGGTCTCTTCCCTGGTATTGATGTAGGCGCGTCCCGCCACCACGCCGGCGGTTTCACGGCGATTCTCGTCAGAGGCGTCAATCCAGCGTGAAGCCTCCAGTATGGCGGCCGTGAGCGCGCGGGCGCCGTTTGGATTGGCATCAACCCAGTCGGCGCGCGTGCCGAGCACTTTTTCCGGGTGATCGGGCCAGATATCCTGCGACGCGGCGGCGGTGAAACCGAGCTTGTCGCTGATGGCGCGCTGGTTCCAGGGTTCGCCGACGCAACAGCCGACCATGTTGCCAATCTTCATATTCATCACCATTTGCGGCGGCGGCACCACCACCGTGCGCACATCGTTCAGCGGATGAATGCCGGCGCAGGCCAGCCAGTAATAAAGCCACATGGCATGGGTGCCGGTGGGGAAAGTCTGGGCAAAGGTGTAAGTGCCCGCCGGGCTGGCGGCGATATGTTTTTGCAGCGTGCCGAGATCCGTTACCCCCGCGTCGCGCAACTGGTTGGCCAGCGTAATGCCCTGTCCGTTCTGGTTGAGCGTCATCAGGGCGGCCATGTTGCTCTGCGGCCCGGATAATCCCATTTGCAGGCCATATAGCTGGCCGTACAGGATATGCGCGGCGTCCAGCTCGCCGGACACCAGCTTATCGCGCACCGCCGCCCAACTGGCTTCCTTGCTGGGGATAATGGTAATACCGTATTTCTTGTCGAATCCTTTTATCGCGGCCATCACCACCGATGCGCAGTCCGTCAGCGGAATGAAACCAACGCGGATCTCCTGTTTCTCCGGCGCGTCAGAGCCGGCGGCCCAGGCGCTGTTCATCAACCCCGGCAGCATAAAACCGCCGCCCAACGCCGCACCGCCCAGTAAAAACTGACGACGGGAAACCGTCATGTCCTTCGTTTTGGAATCACTCATTCACGACACCTTTCAGCCGATCGCCGTTTCCGGCGGTCAAAAAACAAAACGGCGTCCATAAGCACATGCAAAAAATGCACGCTTATGGACGCCGTTATCCGTTTAACCCGCAACAAACCGCCGTTGGCCTATCACCGATTAATGATGTTGATTAGTTACCGTCAGTTTTAAAGCAAGGTGTGTGCCAGAAGTTATATTTCTGGGCGTGATGGTGAAAATTGGGCTGATTGTAACCCCACCCCGGCCCTCCCCTTTGCAGGGGAGGGAGAACCACCACCCTGCGGCAAAGGCTGTCTCTTATAAACAAATCCAAGGAATATTTAGAGGTCATGTGTATTCTGGTCTTTGGCTCATTGCTGATTCTTTTTTTGCTTTTGAGCGGCGTAAGAAATTACGCTGAGGTGGACGCCCCCGCGAATGAGCAGCATGGATGCTGCTCAAGCCAGTGCCGCGTCGGGAACGCGTCACTGGCGGTTCGGAAAAGGGGGCGACCGCCGAAGGCACCGCGTTAGCGGCGTGATTTCAGCCACAAGCCCGGGTCCGGAGGGTGGTGGCGTTTGAACCACCCTGCGTCGGGCGCGTGCTACGACATGGCAGAGAAACGACGGTTTTATCGCGCACGAAATATTCTCCGATGTAGCATATTCCAATTTATGGGGAACCCTCACCTGGGAGGCGTTGAAGACAAAACACAGCGAGGATACATCTCCCTTTGCACTGCCGCCGGGCAAAGCACGCACCCTTTGTGTGCATATGACGCCTACGGCGTATCCTGAAAAACGTCGGCCACCGCCAGCATCGCCGTGGCGATTTCAATCAATTTTTTATTTTGATTCATCGCCATCTTGCGCAGGGTTTTGTACGCCTCTTCCTCGCTTAAACCGCGATGCTGCATCAGCAGACTCTTTGCCCGGTCGATATGTTTTCTTTCATTCAGGGTATCGCGTAACGCCGACAGTTCATGATCCAGCGCCTGTAAACGCCGCGACTGCCGTTGTACCAAAGAGAGCAGCGAGCGTCCGAGCTGAGGGCGGACGCCATCGCTATTCAGCCAGCCATGCGACGCGCTTTGCCCGTCCGACGCCGCGCTTGCTATATCATGACCGGCGATAAAGACCGAGTATCCCGGATCGTCGTTTTCCGTCGGCGACATCAGGCTTGCTATATCCGCCATTTGCTCGCTATTCGCCTGCTCGGCGGCGGCGATGCGATCGCGGCAAAGTTGCATCAACGTCTGCTCCAGACTGTCCTCCAGCCGTTTCATTTCATCAATACGCTGCGTGGCGATGGCAAACCAGCGCAGGCTGCCCTCGTCTTCCCGCTTTTCCGTATTGCTTCGGGTGCAGGCAATACGGCGCAAACGCTCAAACTCGCTATCCGTCGTTATCCGTAACCAGCGTTGCCGGTTTTGCTCATCGGCGAAATCCGCAAAGGTGGCGAAACACCGCTCCTGCCGTTCGATCAGATCCAGCAACTTTTGCTGCGTATCCTCATTGAAGACGCCGGAGGCGAAGGCCGCCGCGCCGATCGCCCGCTCCTGGCCGGCAAACTCCTTGCCCTGCATAAAGCTGAACATGGCGATCAGCGCCCGTGAAATCACCGGCTCCGCCGCCGTATCGGAGACCTCGAACACCAGCGAGAGCAGGTTGCGGATAATGTCGTTAAAAAAGGTCATAGCCTGCGGCAGCGGCAATATGCGCCGGCGAATGTCCTGACGCAGTGAAGGCAGCAGGCTCAGCGCATAGACCACGCTGGCGACGCGGCTGAACAAACGGCTGGCCTGCGGCAAATCGGCCGTCATGGTTTCCAATCGATCCAGATGCGCCATCAGCGGTTCCTGCGCCCGCGCCACTTCCTGCTCCCTGAGCCTTAGCTCATCGGCAAACAGCCGGCCGTCAGAGCAGAGAAACAGATTGGAGGTTCCTCGCTCCCGTTGCAGCATATGCACCAGTTGGCTGATCTTTCCCACCAGTTCGCCGCTTTGCAGCAAATAGCGCAGACTGTTCAACTCGCACTGACGCGAAGCAAGCAGGAAACGGATCGTTGTTGAAGGATCTGCCGTCATCATTCTCACTCCCGAAACATCACTGGTGGGGATATGCAATTAACACGCCAGTGACAAAAATGGTCCGATACGGTTAAATATCTACAGAAAAGGGGTGATATCCCCGATTCCTTCGCGGACAATTTGCGGGGTGGATTCGGTCAAATCGATAACCGTGGTGGGCTGCTGGCCGAGAAAACCGCCGTGAATCACCAAATCGACCTGCTTCCCCAGCGTTTCCTGAATCTCCTCCGGGTCGGACTCGGCAAAGTCATTGCCCGGCAGCATCAAGGTGGTCGACATCAGCGGTTCGTCCAGCGCGGCCAATAACGAGAGCGCAATGGGGTTGGAGGGGACGCGCAGCCCGATGGTTTTACGTTTTTCGTTCATCAGGCGGCGCGGCACTTCTTTGGTGGCCTTGAGGATAAAGGTGTAGTTGCCCGGCGTATTGTTTTTGATTAGCCGGAACGCCGCATTATCGACGTAGGCATAGGTGGACAGCTCGGACAGATCGCGGCACACCAGGGTGAAATTATGGTTGTTGTCCAGATCGCGGATACGACAGATACGCTCCATCGCATTCTTGTCGCCCAGCATGCATCCCAGCGCGTAGCCGGAATCGGTGGGATAGACAATCACCCCGCCCTTATGGAGAAAATCCACCGCTTGCTTGATAAGCCTGGGCTGCGGATTCTGCGGATGAATATAGAAAAACTGACTCATGACACTACCTCTTGCATCTGCAATACGGGAGAAAACACCGCATCTCCCGCGTAATCGGCAACGCCATTATTTTACTGGCAGGCGTTAACCGTGATACCCAATAAATTATTGCGCCAACGCCCGGTGATGCCATACCGGCTCCACGTCGGCGGGCAGCCACAGCTTGCGCCCCAGTTCAATCCAGGCGCACGGCTGATGAAAATCCGACCCCTGCGACCCCAGTAGGCCAAACTCTCTGGCGTAGCGGGCCAGCTGCGTGCGTTCGTCCGGCGCCTGCTGGCATTGCGCCACCTCCATGGCTTCACCGCCGTTATCGGCAAACGCGGTCAACAAACGCTTCAGCCACTTGGCGGTCAAATCATAACGTCCGGGATGCGCCAACACCGACACGCCGCCAGATTGATGAATAGCATCAACCGCTTGCCTTATTGTACACCACTGCGGCGGGACGTATCCGGTTTTCCCTTTCGCCAGATATTTCCTGAACACCTGATTGATATTCGGCGCGGCGCCCTGCTCTACCAGATAACGGGCGAAATGCCCGCGGGTGATTTGACCGCCGGCCGCCAGGCGGCTAGCGCCGGCCAGGGCATCGGGAATGCGCGCTTTTTCAAGCCGGATGGCGATTTGCTCCGCTCGCGCCAGCCGGGATTGCGCCTGTTGTCGTAAAAGCGAACAGAGGGCCGGGTGTTCAATATCCATGCCCAGCCCGACAATATGAATTTCATGGTTTTCCCACTGGGTGGAAATCTCCACCCCGGGAATCAGCCGTAATGGCAGCGACTGGTCATTAATCGTCCGTTGAGCGGCGGCCAGTCCGCCGGTGGTATCGTGATCGGTGATGGCCAGAATGCCGACCCGCATCGCCGCCGCACGGGTCACCAGTTCGCCGGGGGTCAGCAACCCATCCGAGGCGGTGGTGTGGCTATGCAGATCGTAAAGCGCGAAAGACGGTGGGGTTTGAAGTTCTTGTGGCACAAATAGTGTCCCGTTGCTGGCTGAGTTCATGGCTTGAGCGCGCTATGATGCCACTAACTCAGCCGGAATAGTAACGAAGTTCCAGGCCATCGGGGTTAACGCACGCCTTGCGGGCGTTTTGCGCGCATCGATAAAATAATATTATTCCCGTTGTTGACTTTCGAACCGCGAACTAGTTTACTAGTACGCAGTTCGGCATACCGATAGCGAGATGATGATAATGGCAATGCAAAACACGATGAAACTTGGCTGGTGGCGCTCTTCCCTTAGGCGGGTGGAGTAATCACGCATAGCAATTGTCATTATATGCAGATTTCCCAGGCCCGCTTACCCAGCGGGCTTTTTCATGGGCAAAAAAACAATACAGGTAACAATAATGCACATATCACCACCAAAACTGGCGCTGCTGCGTACCGAGGCCGTCTACCGCAACGACCCCAGCGCGATATTTCACCAGCTTTGCGGCGCCAGACCCGCCACGCTGCTGCTGGAGTCGGCCGAAATCGACAGTAAACAGAATCTGAAAAGTCTGTTGATTATCGACAGCGCGCTGCGCATTACCGCTCTCGGCCAGCAGGTTTCCATTCAGGCGCTGACGGCCAACGGCGCGAATTTGCTGCCGCTGCTGGATCAGGCACTCCCGCCGGAGGTAGTGGTGGAATCCCGCCCCAACGGCCGCGAACTGACCTTTCCGCCGGCCGATAACCAGCAGGACGAAGACTCCCGTTTGCGCTCGTTGTCGGTATTTGACGCTCTGCGCAGCATCCTGACGCTGGTTGAGTGCCCGGCGGATGAACGCGAAGCCATGTTTTTGGGCGGCCTGTTCGCCTACGATCTGGTCGCCGGTTTTGAAGCCTTACCCGCGCTGAGCCAGCAGCAGCGCTGCCCGGATTTCTGCTTTTACCTGGCGGAAACGCTGCTGATACTCGATCATCAACGGCAGGCCACGGTTCTTCAGGCCAGCCTGTTTACGCCGGACGGCGCGGAACGGCAGCGGCTGCAGCAGCGCCTGACGCAGCTGCAACAGCAGTTGGAACAGCCGGCGCCGGCGCTGCCGCATCAGTCCATCGACAGCATGGAGCTCAACTGTAACCAGAGCGATGAGGCATTCGGCGAGGTCGTCAGTCAGATGCAGCAGGCGATTCGCATCGGCGAGATCTTTCAGGTGGTGCCGTCGCGCCGCTTTTCCCTGCCCTGTCCCTCGCCGCTGGCGGCCTACCAAACCCTGAAGGACAATAACCCCAGCCCCTATATGTTTTTTATGCAGGATCAGGACTTCACGCTGTTTGGCGCCTCGCCGGAAAGCTCGCTGAAATACGACGCCGACAGCCGCCAGATTGAAATCTATCCCATCGCCGGAACCCGCCCGCGCGGACGCCGCGCCGACGGCTCGCTGGATCGCGATCTCGACAGCCGTATCGAGCTGGAAATGCGCACCGACCATAAAGAGATGGCCGAGCACCTGATGCTGGTCGATCTGGCGCGCAACGATCTGGCGCGCATCTGTAAGCCCGGCAGCCGCTATGTGGCCGACCTGACCCAGGTCGACCGCTACTCTTTCGTGATGCATCTGGTCTCCCGCGTGGTGGGCACCCTGCGGGAAGATTTGGACGTCCTGCACGCCTATTGCGCTTGCATGAATATGGGAACGCTGAGCGGCGCGCCGAAAGTGCGCGCCATGCAACTGATTGCCGACAGTGAAAAAACGCGGCGCGGCAGCTATGGCGGCGCGGTGGGCTACTTCACCGCCCACGGCGATCTGGATACCTGCATCGTTATCCGCTCCGCCTACGTTGAAGACGGCATCGCCACGGTTCAGGCCGGCGCCGGCGTGGTGCTGGATTCCGATCCGCAGGCGGAAGCCGATGAAACAAGAAATAAAGCGCGGGCCGTTCTGCGGGCCATCGCCAGCGCCCACAACGCGAAGGAACTGTTCTAATGGCTGATATCCTACTGCTCGATAATATCGACTCATTCACCTACAATCTGGTGGATCAACTGCGCGCCAGCGGGCATCAGGTGGTGGTTTACCGTAACCATCTGCCGGGCGGCGCCATTATTCAGCATTTAAAGAACATGGAAAGACCGGTGCTGATGCTCTCTCCGGGTCCGGGAACCCCGGCCGCGGCTGGCTGTATGCCGGAGCTGCTGCGCAGCCTGCGCGGCCAACTGCCGATTATCGGCATCTGCCTGGGGCATCAGGCGATTGTGGAAGCCTACGGCGGCCATGTGGGCCAGGCGGGTGAAATTCTGCATGGCAAAGCGTCCATCATCGATCATGACGGACTGGCGATGTTCGCCGGACTGCCACATCCGTTGCCGGTGGCGCGCTATCACTCGCTGGTGGGCAGCAACATCCCGGCGGCGCTGACCGTTAACGCCCATTTTAACGACATGGTGATGGCGGTTCGCCACGATGCCGACCGCGTTTGCGGTTTCCAGTTTCATCCCGAATCCATTTTAACCACCCACGGCGCGCGTCTGCTCGAACAGACGCTGGACTGGGCATTGGTATAGTAAAGGACTAAATCATGCAAAACATTCTTGAGAAATTATACCAGGCTGAAATCCTCGACCGGCAGGAGAGCCAGGCGCTGTTTGGCGCCGTCGTGCGCGGCGAGTTGGAAAACAGCCAGTTGGCGGCGGCGCTGATCGCCATGAAAGTTCGCGGCGAACGCCCGGAAGAAATTGCCGGCGCGGCAACGGCCCTGCTGGAGGATGCCCAGCCGTTTCCTCGTCCCGACTATCCGTTTGCCGATATCGTCGGCACCGGCGGCGACGGCACCAACAGCATCAACATTTCCACCGCCAGCGCCTTTGTAGCGGCCGCTTGCGGACTGAAAATCGCCAAGCACGGCAACCGCAGCGTCTCCAGCCGTTCGGGATCGTCCGATCTGCTGGCCGCGTTCGGCATCCGGCTGGATATGCCCGCCGAACAGTCCCGCCAGGCGCTGGATGACCTGGGCGTGTGCTTTTTGTTCGCGCCGCAGTATCATCCCGGCTTCCGCCACGCGGCGCCGGTGCGCCAGCAGTTGAAAACCCGTACGCTATTTAACGTGCTGGGGCCGTTGGTCAACCCGGCGCGTCCGCCGCTGGCGCTGATTGGCGTTTATCGCCCTGAGCTGGTGCTTCCTATCGCCGAAACCCTGAAGGCGCTGGGCTATCAGCGCGCGGCGGTGGTGCACGGCGGCGGGATGGACGAAGTCTCCATTCATGCGCCCACGCAGGTCGCCGAGTTGCACAGCGGCGATATTGAAACCTACCAACTGACGCACAGCGATTTCGGACTGGAAAGCTTTCCGCTGGCGGCATTGCAGGGCGGTTCGCCGCAAGAAAACCGTGACATTCTGGCCGCCCTGCTACAAGGTAAAGGAGAACCGGCACACAACGCGGCCGTGGCAGCCAACGTGGCGGTACTGCTGAAGCTGTTCGGACAGGAAGATTTGCGCCAAAATGCGCAGCAGGCGTTAGAAGTGATTTACAGCGGACAGGCCTACCAGCGCGTTACCGATCTGGCCGCGAGAGGATAAAGCAGTCATGCAGGAAACCATTCTGAATAAAATAGTGCGCGATAAAGCCGTATGGGTTGCAGCGCGCCAGAAAAAGCAACCGCTGTCGACGTTTCAGCATGAGGTGATGCCCAGCCAGCGGGATTTTTATCAGGCTCTGCGCCAGAATAAGCCGGCGTTTATTCTGGAGTGCAAAAAGGCCTCCCCTTCAAAGGGATTGATTCGCGACGATTTCGATCCGGTAGCGATCGCCCAGGTTTATCAAGACTACGCCTCAGCGATTTCCGTGTTGACCGATGAAAAATATTTCCAGGGCGACTTCGCTTTTCTGCCGCAGGTCAGCGCGGCGGTTCATCAGCCTGTGCTGTGCAAAGACTTTATTATTTCGGAATACCAGATCTATCTGGCACGCTATTACCAGGCCGACGCCATTCTGCTGATGTTATCCGTTTTGGACGATAGTCAATACCGCCAGCTGTCCGCCGTCGCCCATAGCCTGAAGCTGGGGGTTCTGACCGAGGTCAGCAATGAGGAGGAGCTACAGCGCGCGATCCAGCTGGAGGCGCGCGTGGTGGGGATTAACAACCGCGACCTGCGCGATCTTTCCATCGATCTTGATCGCACCCGCCGGCTGGCGCCGCGCCTGCCGGAGGGCGTTAGCGTTATCAGCGAGTCGGGGATTCACCGTCATGCGCAGATCCGCGAACTGAGCCGCTTTGCCGACGGTTTTCTTATCGGCAGTTCATTGATGTCCGAGCCGGACCTGACGCTGGCGGTGCGCCGCGTTATCCTGGGGGAAAACAAAGTCTGCGGCCTGACCCGCGCCGAAGACGCCCAGGCGGCCTATCAGGCCGGCGCCGTCTACGGCGGTCTGATTTTTGTCGCGTCCTCGCCGCGCCATGTGTCGCCGGAACAGGCGCGCCGCCTGACCGCCAGCGCCCCGCTGCGTTATGTCGGCGTATTTCGCGACGAGCCGGTCGAGCGGATTGTCAGCCTCGCCGGCGAATTAAAGCTGGCGGCGGTGCAACTGCACGGCAACGAAGACCAGCTCGTCATTTCGCAGTTGCGTGAACAACTGCCCGCCGACTGCCAAATCTGGAAAGCGCAGAGCGTAACCGGCGAGTGTCCGGCCAGAAACTTGCCGCACATCGATCGCTATGTGCTGGACAACGCCCAGGGCGGCAGCGGCCGAACCTTTGACTGGTCGCTGCTTCAGGGCGAGAATCTGGACAACGTGTTATTGGCCGGCGGTTTGAATGCGGACAACTGCGGGCAGGCCGCCCAGTTGGGATGCGCCGGACTGGACTTCAACTCCGGGGTGGAAAGTCAGCCCGGTCACAAAGATCCACAGCGAATCGCGGCTGTTTTTCAGGCGTTACGGACGCTATAACTCCTTACCCGTAAGCGCACTACGCCATTTAAAATCGATAAAAGACAGGAATATTATGACGTTACTTAATCCATACTTTGGCGAATTCGGCGGACAGTATGTACCGCAGATCCTTGTCCCGGCCCTACGCCAACTGGAAGAAGCCTTTGTCGGCGCGCAGCAGGATCCCGGCTTTCAGGCCGAATTTACCGACCTGCTGAAAAACTATGCCGGACGCCCCACCGCGCTGACCCTATGTAAAAACCTGACCAAGGGCACGCGCACCAGGCTGTACCTGAAGCGTGAAGACTTGCTGCACGGCGGAGCGCACAAAACCAACCAGGTGCTGGGACAGGCGCTGCTGGCCCAGCGGATGGGGAAAAACGAAATTATCGCCGAGACCGGCGCCGGTCAACACGGCGTCGCCGCCGCGCTGGCCTGCGCCCTGCTGGGATTGAAATGCCGTATCTATATGGGCGCCAAGGACGTTGAACGCCAGTCCCCCAACGTATTCCGTATGCGCCTGATGGGCGCCGAAGTCATCCCGGTTCACAGCGGTTCCGCCACCCTGAAAGACGCCTGCAACGAAGCGCTGCGCGACTGGTCCGGCAGCTATGAGAAGGCGCACTACCTGCTGGGCACGGCGGCGGGTCCGCACCCCTTCCCCACCATCGTGCGCGAATTTCAGCGCATGATCGGCGAAGAAATAAAATCCCAGATGCTGGAAAGAGAAGGTCGCCTGCCCGATGCGCTGCTGGCGTGCGTGGGCGGCGGCTCCAACGCCATCGGTATGTTCGCCGACTTTATCGATGACAGCGCCGTCCGCCTGATCGGCGTCGAACCCGCCGGGCTGGGGATTGAAACCGGACAACACGGCGCGCCGCTCAAGCACGGACGCGTCGGCATCTACTTCGGCATGAAATCGCCGATGATGCAGACCGCGGACGGGCAGATCGAAGAATCCTATTCGATTTCCGCCGGCCTGGACTTCCCGTCCGTCGGCCCGCAGCACGCCTATCTGAACAGCATCGGCCGGGCCGACTATGTGTCGATTACCGATGACGAAGCGCTGGAGGCGTTTAAGGAACTCTCCCGCCATGAAGGCATTATCCCGGCGCTGGAGTCCTCCCACGCGCTGGCCTATGCGCTGAAAATGATCGAGCAGGAACCGCAGAAAGATCAGATTCTGGTGGTCAACCTATCCGGCCGCGGCGATAAAGACATATTTACCGTTCACGATATTTTGAAAGCTCGGGGAGAAATTTAATGGAGCGCTATCAACACCTGTTCAAACGTCTGGCCGGCAATAAAGAAGGCGCATTCGTCCCCTTTGTCACGCTGGGCGATCCGTCGCCCGAGCAGTCGCTGAAAATCATTGATACCCTGATCGCCGCCGGCGCCGACGCGCTGGAACTGGGTATCCCCTTTTCCGACCCGCTGGCCGACGGACCGACGATTCAGGATGCCACGCTGCGCGCCTTCGCCGCCGGCGTCACCCCCGGACACTGTTTTGAAATGCTTGCCGCCATCCGCCAGAAATACCCTGATATCCCAGTCGGCCTGCTGATGTACGCCAATCTGGTGTTCAGCAACGGCATCGACGAGTTTTATCAGCGTTGCGCCCGGGTCGGCGTCGACTCGGTGCTGGTTGCCGACGTGCCGGTTGAAGAGTCCGCCCCGTTCCGCGCCGCCGCCCAGCGTCACGGCATCGCGCCGATTTTTATCTGTCCCCCCAATGCGGATGACGACCTGCTGCGCGAGATTGCCTCCTACGGCCGCGGCTATACCTATTTATTGTCGCGCGCGGGGGTAACCGGCGCGGAAAAACGGGCGCAGCTGCCGCTTCATCACCTGATTGCCAAACTGCATGAATACCATGCCGCGCCGCCGTTGCAAGGGTTCGGCATATCAGAACCCTCGCAGGTGCGGGAATCATTGACCGCCGGCGCCGCCGGTGCGATCTCCGGTTCGGCAATCGTCAAGATTATCGAAAAAAATCGCCATCAGCCCGACGAAATGCTGGCGCAGCTCCACGCTTTCGTCAACGCCATGAAAGCAGCGACGCGTTCATAAGCACCGCGCCATATACGGACAAAGACTTCACCACCTCCATAGGAGGTGGTTTAACAGCGACAACAATAACGGCGACACCAAAACCGTGTTGCCATTTTATTAAAATCAGAAACGGTAGCCGACGCCAAACATAAATACCCAGGGATCCAAACGGGTGCTGACGTTTTGCTGTTCCCCACCGGCTTTAAACTTCACCTCGGTGTCAATATCCATCCACCACAGCGAGGCGTTGATCAGCCAGTTTTTATCCAGGTTGTAATCCAGACCGGCCTGCGCCGCCACCCCCCAGGAGTTTTTCAGACTCAGATCGCTCAACCCTGCGTCTTTGCCTCTTTGATTGAATTTTTCATCATAAAACATGGTGTAGTTTATGCCCACGCCGAGGTAAGGCCGCAGTTTGTCGGCCTTGTCGCCAAAGTAATACTGCGCCACCAGCGACGGCGGCAGGTGGCTTACTTCGGCAATATTGCCAACCCCATTCAGCCCGACCTTGTGGGTAAACGGCGTCGCCGCCAATAGTTCCACGCCAATGTTGTCAGTCACCAGATAGCTGAACGTCAGACCCAACTGGGTATTATTGTCAACCTTGAACGAACCCAGGCTGCCCAGCACATTGTCGGACCCTTCAACCGGGCGCACGGTTGCCGTGCCGCCACGAACAATGATATCCCCCGCCTGATGAGCCTGGGTCAAGGCCGGCATAAGCGCTACAGCCAGTAATACAAAAGACGCCTTTTTCATTATCCACTCCCTTTATATGGTTTAATTTCGAGCGAAATATACCTTTATGCCATCATTCTTGTTTTAAGCCAGATCACATCTTTAAAGAGTTTTTTGCACATTTCACCTCCTATCAAATTCACATAAACCATTAAAAAAACAAGAATTGATTGTGGGGGAGTGATCATTTTTACATAGCTAAGAGAGAGAGTCTGAGAGAGTCTGGAGCCTTGAATGACGGGGCTTGTGGGCGAATTCAGGGATTTTGCACGGCTCAGAAAAAAATGCGAAAAAATAGTGTTTTTTGTGTTTAAAACTGCACAGGTATGAGCATCGTTTGATCCGTTTTAAGCGGCGTTTAAACGCTTCTTGGTAAAGCTACTTTCCAGCACCCTTGCGAGCGGGAAAATCAAGCTATATAAACACCGCCATTGAACGTTATCTTTTTCCCCACACAGTTTGATAAAGCTGTTGTAATTCAGCATCCGTGAGCTCTGTCATAGATGATTTTTGAAATTTTTCGGACATGTGAGTCTTCCGCCATTCCTGCCATCCGTTTTTAGAACATCTTGTTTGAATTGATTTTATGGTTTCTTTTCTCCAGTCTGTGACCTTTTTGGGAGCTGATGCCATGTTACGCAAGATGCCGATTTGTGAACGTAGATATTTGATAGCTTTAGGAAAATCATCTGATTTTATTTCATGATAGCTGTTTACTTTCATGTTTTTATTCAATCGAATCCATGCAGCATTGTGTGTTATTACTGATTTTTTTATAGCGTTATGAATATCAACCCATTCATAAATAAGGGTTTTTATTTGGTGTTTTTGGTTGGCATCTACAACACCATCACCAGTTTTGACTTGTACTCGAGGTTTTTTGCTGGGGCTGCTGAGATTAATGACATTGCTAACAGTGTTTCCATTACCTACAACGTTTCCTGTTCCAGAAACATAAATTGATGATTTATCATCATTTTCCTTATCGTCTGCACCTTCTCCATTGATTAGCTGTGCTATTTCCAAAAGCTCATCTTCGAGGGATCGCTTATTCTTACCTATATGTACGATTTTATCGTCCTTCATAACATGTCCTCAATATTAAGCCACAAGATCAACTGTTTCTTTGATTAACTTTATGTCTATGAAATTACTAGATTTAAAGGCTCTATAAAGTATTGCTACAACTTTAGCTTTCGTCGCAGGTGAAATCTTTTTTGCCCGACTAGCTAATAAGAGCTCAACAGATTCAATAATCTTTGATAGCGCTTCGATATCGATATCCCCCTCATCAGAGACTACGGACTCTAATCCTAGAGCCTCCTGCGTCTCCGTTGGCAGCGAGGATATATGGAACTCGAACGCGACTCCTTTAACCCCTTTCTTCTGACGTTTCTTCCATTCCTCCTTATTAGCTTTTCTGTTAACGCTGCTTTTATCCCCTGGTAGTCCAGGTAGTCCCGCGAGTTCACTAGCAGAAAACCATTCATTTAATGCCATCACAAAGCACTCCGTTTGATTGCGACTTACGTTGCATTAATGGTTGCGCAACGAAAAAATAAGTTTATAAAAATCAGCAACATAATAAAAACAGTGAAATCACAAGGATTTTATTTCGTTGCAATCATTGCAATGACAACGCAATGAAAGTATTGTTTACAGTAACTAGATGGCTACTTGCGGCGCTAGCTAGTCGGTTAACTTTTAAGGATGGCATGAAATGAGTGGTGAAAAAAGAGTAAACATGCATAGGGCGGACATAGTAGCCGCACTCCGTAAAAAGAACTTATCCCTTTCAGGTTTGGGGCGTGAGCACAATCTGTCTCCTTACACATTGAAAAACGCATTAGATAAGCCTTACCCCAAGGCTGAAAAAATTATCGCTGATGCTATTGGAATGACTCCTCAGGAAATTTGGCCAGGGAGATACTGAAATGATGTCGATTGGTAATTGGGTAACCGCAAAGGATATAGCAGGACTTCCAGGGCTCCCATCAGCTATCAGTTCTGTACTTAGAAAAGCCAAAAAGGAAAATTGGGTCTTTAGGCAAAAAAGTGGAGTTAAAGGCGTTGCCTATGAATTCCAGTTTGATTGTCTGCCATCTGGTGTGCAAAACGCTATCCGGCAGCGCTACTACGAGCAGTTGCTACAGCAGCAACCAACCAAATCCCCGGCTAAGGCAAAGACCACCGCATCCTCCAGCCAGTTATTGGAGATCGTGCGCCAATGCCCTGCCGTACTGGAGCAAAAAACGGCCGAACTGACGCAGAAACAGCGCGATATCGCCGATGCCCGGATGGTGCTGGTCGTCGAAGTCCTGCGCCTGGAAGATACCGGCCTGTCACGCATTAAGGCGATTAACTTTATCTGTGACCGGTCACGCTCCGGAGATCTTCCCGAACACCTGCAAAAGTATGTTTCCCTTGCTAATGCGCGCAAAGGGCAACGCGTCGGGGTCAGCGTTCGCTCTCTTAATCAGTGGGTTGTTGATTACCTGCGGGCAAAAGACAGCGCGGAGCGCCTGGCGCTGCTATCGCCGGGGCATAAGAAGGTTAAAAAGCCGGAGCAAATCGCATGGGTGCCAATGTTTATGTCGCACTATCGCAATCCGAACGGCCCTTCCGTTGCCGAAGCCTACAAGGATTTTTACGGCGACTGGCAGCATCGCTATGCCGATCAGCCCGCAATGCGCGATGCGGTGCCGTCTATTTATGCGGTTTATCGCGCCCTGGACAAAATGCCGAAGATTGTCCGCCAGCGCGGACGCGTTACCGGTTCGGCCATGACGGCGTTGCAAACTTACGTTAAGCGTGACTGGTCACAGATGCCGGTTAACGGCGTGTGGATCGGCGATGGTCACAGCATGAAAATGAAGGTTCAGCATCCCGATCATGGGCGCCCATTTACGCCGGAAATTACCCTGGTTATCGATGGCCGTACCCGTTATGTGGTGGGCTGGAGCCTGGGACTGGCGGAGAACGTGATCGCCGTCGCCGATGCGATTCGCCACGGCATCGAACGCCACGGCGTGCCGCTGCTGTACTACTCCGATAACGGGGCTGGTGAAACGGCCAAGCTGTTGGACGCCGACCTGACCGGTATTCTGCCGCGTCTTGGCATTGAACACCCGACCGGTATTCCCGGCAACCCGCAGGCGCGCGGCATTATCGAACGTTTAAACCGTGAGATACCGGCCCGCATCGCGCGTAAGTTTGCCACTTATAACGGTAAATCAGCGGATAAAGAGACGGTGCGTATTACCAGCCGTGCCATTGATTCCGCCGCCAACGCGATTAACCAGAATAAAGACCTGAATCCGGTTCAGAAAGCCGCTATCGCTAAGTTGCCAACCTGGAATCAGTTGATAGACGCCATCGAAGACGAGATCAACGCCTATAACACCCAACATCGGCATAGCGAACTGCCGCGCCGGGATGATGGCAAGCACTATACCGCCGCCGAGTATCGCTCTGAATTGCTGGCGGATGCGGATATTGACCGCTTATCCGAGGCTGAATTGCGCGAAATGTTCCGGCCGCAGGTTAAGCGCGTCGCCCAGCGCGGCTGGTTGTCCGTCTTTAATAATCAGTATTTTGCCGAGGACTTAATTCAGGTAGATGGCGAAGAGGTACTGGTGGCGTTTGATATTCACGATGCCGGTAGCGTTACCGTTCGTCGCCTCGACGGCTCCTTTGTTTGTACTGCGATAGTGAACGGTAACACTCGCGCCGCCTTCCCCGTTGACTATATCGAGAAGGTCAAGAAAGACCGTCACGCCCGCCGTATGTCGCTTGTTAATAAAAAGGCAGAGGAAATCGACGCCGAGCTTAATCCGGTACGCACCATCGAGCATACGCCAGATTTCGGGGCATTGCTGGGGGATGAAATTAACCAGATTAATGATGACCGGGAACCGATGTTTTTATTTGAATCCGAGCGTGAAGAGTATTTACGCCGGAAAAATAAAGCAGTCTGACTGCAATCAGACTGCCTTTAGAGACTGGAGAATATAAATGACGATTAAAGAGCAATTAATAGAAGTTATGGAGCGCAAGGGATTAACACAATCTCAGGTTTCCCGCGCCATCGGTAAAAGTACCGCTGTCGTTAACCAATACCTGCAAGGTAAGTATGCCGGTGATGTTGACGGCGTCAACCAAATTGTTGCCGATTTTATTGAGCGTATTCGTGAGAAAGACAAATTAAAACGCATTGAGGCGCGTTTTGTTTCAACTTCTACCTCACGCAAGGCGCTGGAAATCATCCGTCTGGCCCACGTAGATGCTGAAATCAATGTGATTTACGGCGAGGCCGGGCTGGGTAAAACAATGGCGCTGAAAGCCTATGCGGCGGCGAATTCGACGGCGATCCTTATCGAAGCCGACCCCAGCTACACCGCCCGCGTATTGCTGGAGGAAATTTGTTCCCGGCTCAACCTGTCCACTCGCGGCAATATGCATGAACTGTTTGAGCTTTGCGTCAATAAGCTGCGCGACTCCGGTTATCTGCTGATGATTGACGAGGGCGAACTATTGCCGCACCGGGCGTTGGAAGTGCTGCGCCGCATCCACGACAAAAGCGGGATCGGCATTGTTCTGGCGGGTATGCCTCGCTTGATTCTGAATCTAAAAGGTAAGCGCGGGGAATTCGTACAGCTATATAGCCGCGTCGGTTTTGCGCTAAATATTGGTAATGCATTGCCACAGGATGATACCGACACTATTGCGGAAAGCCTTATTCCCGATGCCTTTACACCGGATATGGGCGCAGTGCTTTACAAAGAGAGTAAAGGTAATGCCCGCCGTTTATTTAAATTGCTGCGCGGTGTGGTTCGCACCAGCCACATTAATGACAGACCGGTCAATATTGCTACCGTCCGTCAATTCGCTGAAATGCTGATTAATTAACGAGGTATTTATTATGTGCCAATTACCCATTAATAACCCCGTATTAATGAAGCCCATTAATCGTTTATTGCAGGCCGGTATTAAAGTCGTGGAATTACATGTTAATTTCCGCCGCCCGGTCATTGAAGTCGATCGCCCTTTTAAAGCCTGGGAACAGGGGGCGGTTGAAATAACGGAAACCCGTAACGGCGTGCAGCGTATCGTCAAAATGACGATATGGCGTGGCGCTCACATTATCTGGAGGTAGAACGGATGGCGAAAATCGTTATCTATGTGCGCGATCATTCTCGCGGTCTGAGTGTTGATTGCCGTTTTGAAGGGGAAAACGGCGACAGCGAGTTAGCGCAGCGCGTCGCAATAAAAACGGCAGCAGGTCTGGCCGGTCATGTATCGGTGAAAGTGAATGATGCAGTCAAAAAATCACGTAAGGGGAAAGTGAATGTCCACTAAAAACAAACAGTTTACCGAAGCAAAAGCCCCTGAGGGGTATTGGGTTGACGCGAAAGGCGTATTAACGCCGGAACATCTGATTAAGCCGATTGATATTGCGCGTGATGAGCTGGTCGCGGATTTAATTGGTCGTGCGCTGGCCGTTAATAAGGCGCTGGCCGAGTTTAAGTTGTCTGGCTTTGCCGATATCGCGGCGTTCGTGGCCCTGTCCGGGGATGAATACGGCGTTAATCTCGGCGGTAAAAAAGGCAACGTCACGCTGTATAGCTACGATGGCCGTTACAAGATCCAGCGTGCCATGCAAGACCGCATTGATTTTGATGAGCGCTTGCAAGCGGCTAAGGCATTGATTGATGAGTGCCTGGCGGACTGGGTTGAAGGTGCGCGGCCAGAGGTTCACGCCATTATCAATCGCGCGTTTCAGTCTGAAAAGTCGGGCGAAGTCAACACGGGCGCGGTGCTGGCGTTGCGTCGCCTGGAAATTGCCGACGAACGGTGGCGGCGAGCGATGGATGCGATTGGCGAGGCGGTGCAGGTTGTCGGCAGTCGTTCGTATATTCGCGTCTATGAACGTATCGGTGATTCTGACCAGTATCGTGCTATTTCTCTTGATATTGCGGGGGTGTGATGTGAACGCAGTCGAGTTTAATAAAAAGCATAAAGTTGGGAATGCGTTTTTTCATCGCGCCCCTCCCATACGCGGCAGTCGCATGGTTAAAACTGTCGATGTCGCCCGCGATTTTAATTGCGGCGCTATCGTGGAAATTAATCTTGAGCCTTATTTCGTCAAGATTAATACGTTGAAACCAGTAAGCTGATTTAAACCGAATTTAAAACATCTTTAAAAATGGCGTAAACCCGCCAGGGGCGCGCTTACGCCTAAATTTGGAGAACTGAAAAATGTCGACCGTAATAAAAGAAGGTATTCAGGTTAAATGCACTCGTTGCCGTAATACGCATTTTGAGTCTGAGCGGATATCAAAACGCGATCCTGCATATAAGGGAATATCGGTATTCACTCAAGTTTGCCCCTGCTGTGGTTGTAAGAATTTTTATGACCTTACACCCCAGTTTGCCTGGTGCTGGGCCAGCGGTCTTATCGAAATTGGTGATTATCCGCCGTCGCCGGAGCAGGACGGTTCAGGCGCGATCATGATCGCAACCGGCCCTAAGTATGCACTGAAAGGTTTTCTTGATGTGGTCGCCAGGCATGGAAAAGGCGAAAGCGCCGGGAAATTGCTGGTGCCTGGAGTGCCGGAAGCGCCGGACGGCGACGCGGCGATAGATGCCCTAACGGCATGGCTGGCATGGTGCGAACCTCGGAAAGCCGCGAAACGTGACGGTATTAAAATCTGCTTTGGGGAGGCTAACTAATGGCTATGCAAAACATCGCTAAAGTCGCCTTGCTGCGCGAAGCGTTACGGAACGGGCCGTGTACCTCTGCGGAGCTTAACGCTTTGACCGGCGTCCGTATCGCGCTGATTGGCGCATTGCTGGGGCGGGATATTCGGCGCGGTACTGTTGTTCGCGGCACGATGAATAAACACCGTGTCTATGGGCTTGCCGGTTCTATTGAACCTCAGTTCCTTAAAAAGGAAAAACTCTGTCAGCACGCCATTACCCCCGCCCCGTCCAGGGCGGACTTTCCCAGCATCACCCGTTACGCCGCCGAGCTTGAGCGCCGGAAACAGTTTATCCAGGCGCATCGCGTCTGGCTGTCTGCCTCATCAATGGCCCGGACTCATGAAAACCGGAACTGGTGCGAAGTTCGCGCCCAGGTCTGTTCCAACTCAATGCGCGGGGTGTGATATGGCGATGGTAAGCAGTTGTGAATACCTGGAAAACGGCGCGAAACGCATCTACCGACTGAACGATGGTTCGCAGGTAAAAGAACGCCCGGCCCTGCCGGGTAAATCCCGATTTGAGTTCTACGATGCGCGCGGCAATCGCATCTATAAAGCGTCTGCCCAGCAGGCAATGAAACAGGCCGTTGAGCGCCATAAGAAACTGTGGAGAGTGTCATGAGCAGAAAACCAACCGTATTTATCTCCGGCCCGATGACCGGGCGCGAAGACTACAACCGCGACGAGTTCAATTTCGAAGCGAAGGAGCTGGAGAAACAAGGCTTTATCGTTCTTAACCCCGCGATTCTGCCGGATGGTCTGGAGCATAAGCATTATATGGCGATGTCGTTAGCGATGCTGGAACAGGCCGACGCGATTTATCTGCTGGAAGGATGGGAAAAAAGTACCGGCGCAACGCTGGAGTTTGATCGCGCCAAACAGCGCGGGCTGCTGTTTATGTACCAGAGTACCGAGGTGTTTACGGCGGCTGTCGCACGCTTTCGGCAGCAGAAAGGTGAATTGCGTGAAGAGGTTGAATACTAATGGAAAATATCAATTTAGCTACTGACAACACATTACTGGTACGCCTTTTGGAGTTGCGAATCGCATATATCAACGGTAGCACTGACGTAGCGCCGTGGGACGATCTGGCTTGTGACTTGTTTAGACAACTGAGTAATCAGTGCATCAAGGTTGCAGACCTTGAGAAGACGTTAGCGGCATATCGGTCGCGGGCTGTGAAGTTGCCATCTTGTCTTGATGATAAGTTCAGGTTCGGTTGTGACTTCATGGAGGTTACGTATCAGAACGCCGTTATTGCTGCAATTCGCGATGCCGGCATCCCTGTTGAGGTGGAAGACAATGCGAATTAGTAAACGAGAGGCCAAGTTTATTCATCCCGCCGTTGTCTATCGCTGGGAAATTAACATTCAACATTGGCGTAAATCGGCGATGTGGGATGATGATCCGTTAATGCCAGTAAAAATAGGGGCGCTAGCTGAAGGACTCATCGAAAAAGGGATATTGGAACGCGTGGATATCGGTATGAATTGTGCTCGTATACGTCTTACTAGGCTCGGAGCGTCGTTCAGTTGCTTAAAATGCTATCGCGGAACTGTTTTTATCGATGCTGAAAATTCAGATGAAACCAAACCATGTCCATATTGCGTGAATGGTGTGCGCTTGGATAACGGTATCCGGGGTGAGGGAGAATGACGCATGACCGACATAACCCAACAGACAGCGGCGCGTACGCGCCGCCAGTTAACGGCAGGCAATAGCGGGAGCGCCATCACCAAAGAACAATGGGCGAAGATTGCCGAAGAATTGCAAAGCTACTTCCCTCGCGTTCAGTTCAAATACCAGGATACGGTAATTACTGTCACGCGTGAGCGAGACGGCGAGAGCCGCACCGTTTTAGTTGTCTATTTTGATGGGAAATGGCGCGGTGCATGGGGGGATGAAAAGCACAAGGATTACAACCCTGCCACCCGCTTGTTCTGGTTCGAAAAGAAGAAGCGACTTTATCCCGCGAAACGAGCGGCAAAAATTGAAAAGGAATTGGGAAAGCGCAGAGCCAGAGAATATTTCCCCAGGCTATATGATTCAATTAGCGCTTGGCTACCATTCTTTTCCTCATCCACAAGTCTTATTCGGCAGTTCAAGAAGGCTGAGGGGCTGGTCTGGCTGCGTGAACAGGAGGAAGAACAGTGACCAATCTTAACCAGAAACAGCAGGCAGCGGCGCGTAAGCGCCGCCAACGCGCCCGCCAGTCTTCACAGTTTGGGCAGCATCGGTTAGAGCTTCAATTGTCAGATTTTGAGTGGCAGAAGCTCGACGAGAACTGCAAGCGCCGCAATCCTGGCCGTGAACCGTATAGCAAAGCGGATTATGTTTCCCTCCTGATACTTTGCGATAGCGAACGGCTGGCCCGCCAGGAGGCTACGCTGGGAACCTGCCAGCGCTGCGGAACGGCGTTACCGAAGGGATGCGATGGCGTGTTTAATGGCGAGGCTGCATGTTGGTTTACGCGTGATGCCCGGTCGTTGAACTTAACAGGCGTGACCGGTCACGCGCAGATAGATGATGAAATTCAGGAGCCGCAGCCATGAATATTCAGCAACGCCGTATGATTGGCGCGATAAAAGCGGGCCAGGCGCATTTAGGCTGGGACGATGAGACTTATCGCAGCGTTCTGGCCCGGTTGACGGGTAAAGCCTCATCGACCCTTTGCACCATCACCGAACTGGAGCAAGTGAAGGAGTATATGCACCAGCAGGGTTATCCACGGAAGGCTAAAAAGTATGGCCGTAAACCCAGCGTTCCCGCCAGTAAGAAATCGGTACTCGGCAAAATAGAGGCGTTGCTTGCCTCTGCGGGGCGTCCGTGGTCGTATGCGGAGACTATGGCACAGCACATGTTTGGTGTACGATACGTTGACTGGCTGGATATACAGCAGTTAACTAAATTAATGCAGGCGTTAATTATCGACGCCAAACGTCGCAAAAAAGCCGAGGAATAATTATGGAACTGGAGCGCGTTGCCGGGCTGCTGCCCGATGTGGTACTACAGATTGCCGACTTGATCGGCTTTCCGGCAACCGCTCGGTTACTGGAGAAATTCGGCGGCACAACCTTCCCTATCGGGAAAGGGCTACGGGCGCTGGGCGCTCATCGCGCAGAACTGCTGCGTGAGACGGTCGGTGATGATAATGCGGCTCTGCTTGTTAAGGATTTCGGCGGCGAAGTGCTTTATCTTCCACGCTGTGATCGCGCTTTGCGTGAACTGCGTAACCAGCGCTTTCTTACTGAGTTTGCCGAACTGCGGGACGGTGGTACATCATCACTGATGGTTATGACGCAGCTCTGCCCTAAATACGGCTTTTCCGACCGTTTCGCCTGGGAGTTGGTGCGGGAGAGCAAAAGTTCAGTTACACATACACAGCAATCACTTTTTTAAAGGAATTGTAATGAGATATGCTGCTTTGATTTTTCTGGTCATGAGTTCCTATGCTGGGGCTGGTATGGTTGAGAATACAGATATGATTAATCTTTATTCAGAGCAAAGGCCTCAAACTCGTGTGCTAATGTCCGAATTGAACGAGGTGATGAAAATTACTGATCCTGTGCTGGGATTGTATAAGCATATGAATGGCCTAACTCCTGAAGTTGTTGCTGTAAGCCAGCATCTGCTACAAATAAAGGATCGAGCAGATGAGCTTTATGGGAAGAGTCCTACAATCACCCCCTTTTCATCATGTAGAACTGTAACTGGGATGGCTTATAGCTACTGGCTTGCAAAGCTTCACGCTATAACATCGAAAAATGATAAACATTTAGATGAGGCGTTAAGACAATACAATAAATCGGCTAACGAATGCTCAAAGCAGATAAAAACACCGCCACCCAAAATGGTAGAAGAACTGCAAATCATTGATGTTCCATAACCCACTGAGCCCCTTCCACTGACTCAAAATCCCTCATAATCGAATACTGGCACCATCTTTTACTTTGAGATGGTGTCATGTCACTGATAACCCCTGTTCAATTACAATTTGCGGCCCGCATTCGGCCTGATCTGGCTGAGCGTTGGCATCCCCACATTGATGCGGCGTTGCAGATGTTCGCCATCAACACGCCGAAACGGATTGCCGCATTTATTGCCCAGACCGCCCATGAGTCCGTTGGCTTTACCCGCGTCATTGAGTCGTTCAACTACTCAGTCGGCGGTCTGTCGGTGTTTGGCAAGAGACTCAGCGCTGCCCAACGTGAAGCTCTGGGGCGGCATTCGGGTGAAAAGTATCTACCGCTGGAGCGCCAGCGGGCAATCGCCAATCTGGTTTATGGCTCACGCATGGGCAATAAGGCATCCAGCGACGGCTGGACATTTCGTGGCCGTGGACTGATACAGATCACCGGCCTTGAAAACTACGTGAACTGTAGTCGGGCGCTGGGTATCGATTTTGTTCTCAAGCCGGAATTACTGGAGACAGAGCAGTATGCCGCGCTCTCTGCCGGTTGGTTCTGGGCCAGAAATTGTTGCAACGAATTTGCTGATATCGGCGATATCGTGGGCATGACGCGGCGAATCAATGGCGGTACGAACGGGCTGGATGAGCGCCTGGCAATCTACAAAATCGCCTGTTCTGCGCTGGGGGTGTCGGCATGAGCCTGCGCGATCTGATTACCAACCCCGCATCTGGCCGTCTGTCCACGTCCGATACGCTGGTCGTCGCCGCGTTCGTCGCGACTACGGTTGTTCTTCTTTGGTATGCCTGGACGGGGCAACTGACCGAATGGCTATTCGTCGGTTATATCGCCGCCTGGGTTACCCAGTCCCAGGCATCAAAATATAACTCAATCAAGCGTGATTCGCTGACGCAGCAGCAAAAGGAGCAGACCGATGATAGCGCTCCTTAAATCTCTGTTCTCCCTGCTGCGGGCCTATTGGCCGCAGATTGTGATGCTTCTGGCCGTCGCCTTAATTGGCTATAAATTCGGCCATAGCGCGGGCCAGCAGGCCCATCAATCCGAGTTGCAAAAAACCATCACCACCCTGCAAACGGATAACAAACGGCAGGCCGCGCAGCTCTTTGACTATGAGCAGGAAAAGCGCATCGCAGCCGAGCAGCAAGTCGCGGCTCTGAAAAAGGCGCGGGAACAAGAAGCCGCACAACGCGCCCGCGCCGACAAGTTGGCCGCCGATTTGCTGGATGCTCAAACCGAGCTGGAACAAACCAAGAAAGAACTAAAAAGGATGATTCCTTATGCTGTTACGAACGATGGTACTGCTTTTACCGGCATTGGCCCTGACAGCCTGCGGCTCTACAAAATCAGTCTCGGTTATCCCGCCGACAGCTTGCCCGGCACCGGAGAAGCCCCCCGCAGAGCTGCTGTATATCCCGCCGATGCCATCCGCGCCAGCGGCGGACTTTCTCCTGCCGGGATCATCACCCACGCTGCCGACTACGGCGAATGGTGTCTCACCCTAAAAGGGAAGCTGGAAAAGCTGAATCAGTTCTATGACAAGGAGGCCGTTGAATGAGCATGGAATGGGTGCTGGGTGTAGCGCTGACGTTGATCTCCACACTCGGCAGTCTGTTTATTCGTTCGATGCAAAAGGACATCACTGATTTGGAAAACGCAGTGGAACGCATCAAAAACGATTATCAACGCCGCGAAGATGCCCGGCGCGATCAGGATTCATTAATGGACGCCTTGCGCGACCTGAAAAAAACCATTGAGCGTATCGATACCAAACTCGACAGGAAGGTAGATAAATAATGAAGGCAAGGCAGAAACGACGCGATCGTCGCGTTAACCATGTTGTTTCCGGGATTGATAACGCCGCGCTGAATGGCATCAAGAAGCGTCTGGATGAATTGCAAGTTCCTATCGCCCCCGCTGATGGATTAACGGAAATATCCGGTCAGTTAGACCGTATCGAGCGCCGCATGGACAGCATCGAAGCCGCCGCCGTGCGCCAGGGAGCGATAGCAGGCAGCGTGGCGGGCGGCATTACCGGTGGTCTTGTCACCACCACCATTTTGTTAATCAAAGCACGTTTGGGGCTGTAATGGCGCATCCGCAGGAAACCCGCGACAAGCTGCGCCGCTCTTACATATTCGGTCAGATGTCGCTTGAAATTGCCTCCGCGCAGTCTGGCGTGGCATTCGCCACTGCCCGGCGATGGAAGAAAGACGCGCAGGACGCAGGCGATGACTGGGACAAACTGCGTGCCGCCCACGTTATCGCAGGCGGCGGTCTGGAAGATATCGGCCGCGCTGTGCTTACAGGGCTGGTAACGCAATATCAGACCACGCTGGAAATGCTTAACGGGGCGGCGGATATCCCGGCAAGGGAGCGTGTCGAACTGTTGGCAAGCCTGGCGGATGCATTTAACAAAGCGACGTCGGCCAGTAAGAAGATCCTGCCGGAAACCAGCGAGCTATCCGTTGCGTTGGACGTCCTCCAGTTGTTTTCAACCTTCATTAGCGAGCATCACCCGAAGCAACTGGCAGCGTTCGTGAACATCCTGGAATCATTTGGCGAGGTGATAGAGAAACGTTATGGCTGACAAATTAATTCGCATTAACAATGAAAACGCCGTAATGGCAAGTCAGATTACCCGTATAGAACGGGGATGCTACGGCGATGTTTTCGTCTGGGCCGATGGCGTAAAACACCATCTGTTACCGGGCTACGGCGAAGCCTGCTATCAAGCCGAGACGCGCATTATCAATGAGATTAACGCGGCGTTAAGCGGGGATTAAATGGCGCGTAAATCGAACAAACTCACTGCTAAAGACTTTGCCAAAGAGCTGGAAGAGCTGGCGGCAACGCTACGCCGCACCATTGAGGCGGAATGCGTTGGCTTTGACCCGTCCCCGGCTGCTGTTGCTGAGCGCCGCGCCCAGGTGAATAACCCGGTGACGGGCTATGAGTATTTTGTCGGGCAATATTTTCCACATTACGTGCGCCATGCCGACAAAAGCGAACTGCATAAGCATCTTTTCGTCCGCTTGCCTGAAATTGTCGCCAGTCCTAAAAGTGAGAATGACGCGATAGCCGCGCCGCGTGGTGAGGCCAAGTCAACGCTGGTCAGTCAGTTGTTTGTGTTGTGGTGCATTATCCGGGGTATTAAACATTACCCGGTCATCGTAATGGACTCCATTGATCAGGCTTACCCGATGCTGGAAGCCATTAAAGCGGAACTGGCGTTTAATCCCCGGATTGAAATGGATTTTCCCGAAGTAGCGGGCGGTGGCCGCGTCTGGCAAGCCGGGACTATCGTCACTAAGAACGATATCAAGGTGCAGGTTGCCGGTAGCGGTAAAAAACTGCGTGGCTTGCGTCATGGCCCGTACCGCCCTGATTTAGTGGTGCTGGATGATATTGAGAATGACGAGCAAGTACGCAGCCCGGAGCAGCGCGACAAAGTCGATAACTGGCTGAAAAAAACGGTGCTACCGCTGGGCGGTGCCGGGGCAAAGTTCGATGTCGTCTATATCGGGACTATCCTGCATTACGATTCCGTTCTGTCCCGCACGCTGAAAAATCCCCTGTGGAAAGCCGCCCGCTTTAAAGCCGTGATCCAGTGGCCGGTCAATATGTCGCTGTGGGACGAGTGGGAAGAAATTCTCCGCAACAACGGCAGCGATGGCGAATGGATGGCGACCGGGTTCTACCAGAATCATAAAGCCGAAATGGACGAGGGCGCGGCGGTGTCCTGGTCTGCGCGCCCGATATTGACGCTGATGTTGATCCGGGCGCGTGACGGTCACAGTACCTTTGATTCCGAATACCAGAATGACCCGGTAAGCGGCGAAGATGCGCCCTTTGCCAATTGCATCCAGTTTTGGGTGAACCGACTCAACGAGTGGATCTTCTTTGGCGCATGCGACCCCAGCCTGGGCAAGGCCGGTTCCAGCCGCGACCCCTCGGCGTTACTCGTCGGCGGCTTTAACCGTCATACCGGTATTTTGGATGTAGTCGAAGCGGCTATCCGTAAGCGTCTACCGGACAAAATCATTTCTGATGTGATTGAGTTACAGCGCATTTATCGCTGTCTTGTCTGGTCAATTGAAACCATCCAGTTTCAGGAGTTCCTGCGCACCGAACTGGTGAAGCGCAGCGCCCAGGCGGGTGTCCCGGTTCCGGCGCGAGCGGTGCAGCCGCATAGCGATAAATTACTGCGTATCGAGTCGCTACAGCCGCATATGGCAAACGGCCTGATACGGCTGCATCCTAGCCAGACGACACTGATTGATCAGTTACGTCATTTCCCGATGGCCGATCATGACGACGGCCCGGATGCGCTGCATATGTTATGGGCGCTGGCCGTGTCCGGCGTTGCTTCTTTTTCTTTTACTCCCGTTCCCCGCCGTAGTTCTGATGACCGGGGCAGTCGTTTTAGCTCTGGAGGCTGGTAATATGGCTCAGATTGTTGATCAGTATGGTCGCCCGCTTAACCGCGAGGTGTTGAAGTCCCCGCAGACGGCGCGAGTCGCGCAAATTGTCCGTAACTATCCTGAACATCCCTCGCTCGGCCTGACTATCCGTCAGTTGCCGCGTATCCTCGAAGCGGCCGAGCGCGGCGACTTTTCCGCGCAGGCGGATTTATTCGAAGATATGGCGGAGAAAGACGGCCATATCTTTTCCGAAATGGCAAAGCGTAAAAACGCGCTGTTGGGGCTGGACTGGAGTATCGAACCGCCGCGCAATGCGACGGCAGCGGAGAAGAACATCGCGGCGATGGTGGCCGAATGGATGGACGATATTCCCAATTTTGAAGATATTATTCTCAACGCCGCCGAGGCTATCGGCCACGGTTTTGCCGCGCAGGAGATTGAAGGTTGGGAACTGGAAGAAAATGTCTGGCTGCCGACAAAAATAACGTTGCGCCCGCATCGCTGGTTTTGCACTAACCCGGACATTGACGATACGGTGCGGCTGTCAGATGGCACGATGAACGGCGCCGAGTTATGGCCGTTCGGCTGGATGGTGCATGCGCATAACGCAAAATCGGGCTATATCGCCCAGTCGGGTTTATATCGCGTGCTGGTCTGGCCGTATCTATTCAAAAACTACGGCGTGCGAGATTTTGCCGAATTCCTGGAAATCTACGGCCTGCCGGCGCGTATCGGTAAATATCTGGAAGGCTCGTCGGATGAACAGAAAGACGCGCTGCTGCATGCGCTGGTAGCACTCGGCCATAATGCGGCGGGCATTATCCCGCAAGGTAGCGATATCACCTTTGAAGCAGCGGCGGATGGTCAATCAGACCCATTTATGGCAATGATTGAATGGTGTGAGCGAACCGAGTCTAAAGTAATCCTCGGCGGTACGTTAACCAGCCAGGCGGACGGTAAAACGTCAACCAATGCGCTGGGTAACGTTCATAATGAAGTGCGGCATGACATTCTGGTCGCGGACGCCCGGCAAATCGAGGGGTTCTTTCGTAATCAGATCCACATGTTGTTGTCGATTAACGGTTACAGCGTCAGCCGCCGCCGTCTTCCGCGTTTTTCGTTTGATACGCGCGAAATTGAAGATATCGGCACGTTCTCGACGGGCGTGTCGACTCTAGTTCAGGCTGGGATGAAGACTATCCCGGTATCCTGGATACACAAGAAAGTCGGTATCCCGGTTCCCCAGAACGATGAGCCTGTGCTGGAAGGTGCGGCAAAAACGCCGATCGCCGGTCTGTCGCTTTCTCCCTACCGTTCTTTTGCCGCCCTGAGCACTAACGCCCAGGACGAAATCAGCGATCCAGCCCAGGTGGCGCTGGATAACGCCCGCTCAACGCCGGAGGCCATCAACGATGCGATGCAGGCATTGGTCGCGCCCCTGGTAACGGCATTACAACAGGGCCAGACGCCGGACGATGCGCTGGACATTATCGCCGCAAGTTATCCGGCGCTGGATGATTCACAGCTCCAGCAGCTATTAAGCCAGTCTCTATTCGTCGCTGATGTCTGGGGGCGATTGAATGCCGACGCCTAACGATGTCAACCTCGGCTATGCCATCGGTCTGAAACCCGAAGAAGCGATCAAGTATTTTGAGTCGAAGGGCTACACCATCGGTTTCAACTGGCATGATGTCGAGGCACGCGCTCACTCTACTGCGTTTACCGTCGCCGGTATTCTCAAGCAAGACGTGTTAGAGGATATCCGGGGTGGATTGGATGCGGCGCTGAAGAACGGCGAAACGCTGGAACAGTTCCGGCGTCGGTTAACCCCCGTTATGGTGCAAAAAGGCTGGTTCGGCAAGGGGCTGAAAGCGGATGAGGATGGCGTGCTGGAGGGGAAAAAACTAACCCCACGCCGTCTGAAAACCATTTTTGAGACCAATATGCAGGCGGCATACAGCGCCGGTCGTTACGAAGAGCAGCTCGCTAACGCGGAGTTCCGGCCATACTGGACGCGAATCGGCGTAATGGATATCCATATCCGCCCCAGTCATGCCGCATTGAATGGCTATACGGCCCGCTATGACGATCCCGTATGGCAATTTATGTATCCGCCCGATGGCTACGGTTGCCGCTGTCGTATCCGCGCCCGTACCCAGGCGGATGTTGACCGTCTGAAAATTACCGTACAGCACAGCGAGATTGTCGAGGTCGAACAGGCATGGGGGCCGAATGACTCCCGCATTGTGAAAGCGATCAAGTGGAACGGCGAACTGTATACCCCCGACGCTGGTTTCGGCCACAACCCCGGCCAGGGCTATTTATCGGCTCTCGGCCAGCGGCTACTTGACCGTTCTGCGGTGGCAGAGCCGAAACTCGCGTCGTTGGCCGTGCAGCAGACGATGAGCGATAAAACTCTGTTAAATGCGGTTTCAACGGACGTTAATGCATTCGTTAATAACACGCTGCTGAATAAGCAGGCGCGCGGTCAGTTGCGCCACGTCGGGGCATTGCCCCCGCAGGTTGTTGATCGTCTGGCAGAGAAAGGCGTCGCGGTGGAGTCATCCGTTATCACATTGACCGATGATAATTTGCTGCACGCCATTCGTGACAGCAAAGACGCACAGCTTCCTGAATCGCTGTGGCAACACCTGCCTGAGTTCATCCTCAACCCTAAAGCCATCCTCTACAACACACAGAAAGCCGATGCGGCGTTGACCTACGTTTTAGATTTACCGGATACATCCGGCAAGCTGGTCGTTTTTATTGATCGGGAGCTAAAAGCCCGACCGCCGGAAGGTGGGAAAAAAGAGAGAATAAAAACCAATCTGATAAGAACGGGGAAAATCCTGGCGAATGACGAGTCGCTGAGAAACAAGGGGATTAATGAAGTGCTGTGGGGCAGTCTTGATTAAGCGGCGGGATGAGAAGCGCCGGACTCGAACCGGATCATACTCAAACGCTCGTGGCGTAGTAGCAACCGTTACCTATTGGAAACAGCCCCCCATCCCTCACCGCCATTTAAGTATACACCGAGTGATTTATGAGCGATAGCTACGAAATAAAATATGACGTTACCGACTTTGAGCGCGGCCTGGGCGACTTGATCAAGAAGCTGGAAAACCGTCAGCCGTTAATGCGCGAAATGGCTGCGGCCATGCATGACGCCGTCGAGGAAAACTTTGCCCAACAGGGGCGGCCAGAGTGGGCCGGATGGAAAAGCAATGCGTATTGGGCGAAACGTCGGGGCGGGAAAATCCTGCAAAAGTCCGGGCGTCTGGCGAGTAGCATCAACGAATACAGCGATAACGACAGCGCAACTGTCGGGACGAATGTTGTCTACGCCCGAATTCACCAGGAAGGCGGCACCATCAATATCCCCGCCCGCAGCCAGCGGGCCTACTACAAACAGCACAAGGATGGCAGCGTCGGTAATCGGTTCGTGAAAAAATCGCAGTCGAATTTTGCACAGTGGAATACGATGGGCGAGTATAAAATCACTATTCCCGCCCGTCCGTTTCTGCATCTCACCGAGTCGGATGTGGATGGAATGGAAAACACGGTGCAGACCTATCTGCAACGCGTCATTGATGGTTAGTCCCCGTATTTGCTAAACGCGCCTGTACGCCGTCGTAATGTGTCAACCGGTGTCATTGCCGCATCGCATCCCCTTAAAACGCTTAAAATCGTTTTTAAACGGGTTTTAAAAATGGTTGTATGCGTTGCCAGTGACCCGATTAGGGTGGCAAGATAAGTAAACCGCCTTTTTCTTTCCCACTGAACCCCTTCCACTGATTACCTTTTGCCGCGCACCGTAATCTGGCGGCATGAAAAAGAAATTGCTTGTCGCCGCCCTGTCGGCAGAAATCAATAAAGCCTCCCTCGGCGTCATCCAGTTGTTTCCGGCTGGCGAGTTCCGGGCGCGTGATGGCCGTCCCGAGGAATGCGATGCCTGGATTATGACCGCCGAAGTGGCGCAGACATTGATCGCGGCGGCAAACGCGCAGCAAACCCCTTACGTCATCGACTATGAACACCAAACCTTGCGGGCGGCTAAAAACGGCCTGCCCGCGCCCGCAGCCGGATGGTTTAAAACGCTGGAGTGGCGTGAGGGTGAAGGTCTGTTCGCAACAGATGTCACCTGGACAGACAGCGCCGCGCAGATGATTGCCGATGGTTCTTATCGCTTTATTTCCCCGGTTTTTTCATACGACAAGTCGGGCCGTGTCGTGCAGCTCTTGCACGCCGCGCTGACGAATACCCCCGCCGTTGACGGTATGGACGAGGTCATGCTTGCCGCTGCCTCTCTGCTGGCCGTCGCATCATCACCCCAAGAGGACACTATGGACGAACTACTTGAACGTCTGCGTTGGATGCTGAATTTGCCGGTTACGGCAACAGCTGAAGACATTATCGCCGAGCTGAATAAGTTGATTGATCAACTGACTACCAGCGCGACAGGCACAGCGGCCGCGTCATTCCAGACGTTATCCGCCACGCCGTTTAATTTGATTGAAAAGTTGACCCAGGATGCCGCTAACGTCGCCGCTCTCACTGCGCAAGCCGCCAACCCCGACCCAGCCAAGTGGGTTTCTGTCGCGGTGATGCAGCAATCCGTTCAGGAAGCGCTGGCGACGGCCAACAACAATCTGGCGGCATTAGCTCAGCAGGAATGCACCGGGCTTATCACTGCCGCGTTGTCTGACGGCCGTTTACTTCCGGCGCAAAAAACGTGGGCGGAGCAGTTGGCAATATCGTCCCCGGACAGCCTGAAATCTTTCCTCAATTCTGCGCCGAAAATTGCCGCATTGACCACGACGCAGACCGGGGGCCAGCCGCCCGCTGGTACTAAACCCAAACCGACCACCGAAACCGACGACGATGCTGTGGTTGATGTCGCCATCTGTAATCTGATGGGCGTCGATCCCGCCGAAGTCACCAAGTTTGTAACAGGAGAAGGCAATGAGTGATCGCAATACGCCCCACCGCGCCGGGCAACTGTTTGCCGTGCCGATTGCGCAGGCAACGGAAATTTTCGGCGGGCATCTGATTGCCGCCAACGCGGGCGGTTTCGCCGTTCCTGCCACCGCCACCGCCGCCCAGGTCACGCTCGGCGTCAGCGATGGCTGGGTGGACAACAGTACCGGCGAAAATGGCGATGCCGATGCCATCGTTCGCCGTGGCCGAGCCTGGCTGTTCGCTAACTACGGCGGGGATGCGGTGACGCAAGCCCAGGTCGGCCAGGACTGTTTTGTCGTGGACAGCCAGACCGTGGCGAAAACCAGTAATGAAAATGCGCGCCCGATTGCCGGGAAAGTCCAGGCTATCAGCGCCGATGGCGTCTGGGTTCTGATTTAAGGAGAAATACCGTGTTAGTGAATGTAAAAAACGTCAAGGCTGTTTTCGTTAATCTGAAAACAACCTTTCAAAAAGCGTTTACGCAAACGCCGTCAGACTGGAAAAAGGTAGCGATGGTCGTGCCGTCGACCGGCAAAGAAAACGATTATTCCTGGCTGTCGCGCTTTCCGAAGATGCGCGAATGGGTGGGCGATAAAGTCGTAAAAGCGCTGGCCGCGTTTAACTACACCATCCGTAATAAGGACTGGGAAGCCACAATCGAAGTCGACCGTAATGATATGGAAGACGATCAGATTATGGGGCTTGCCATTCAGGCGCAGGCGGCGGGCCAGTCTGCGGCGGAGCTGCCCGCTGATATTGTCTTTGCCCTGGTCAGCGATGGTTTTAAAAACCTGTGTTATGACGGCCAGCCGTTCTTTGATACCGATCACCCCGTTCGGGGCCAGTCTGTATCGAATAAAGGCACGAAAAAGCTCTCTGTCGCCAGCCTGGCAGCCGCGAAAGCCAGCTATGGCGAAGCGCGTAAGACCTTGCGCAGCCTGAAAGACGAGGAAGGCGCATCCCTCAAGATTATGCCTAATCTGCTGGTTGTGCCGCCTGCGCTGGAAGATGACGCCAACTATCTGATGACCGCCGACCGCTTCCCGGATAACACGCCGAACCCGTACAAAGGTACGGCGGAGGTACTGGTCGCGCCGGAGCTGAAAACGGATACCGAATGGTTCCTGTTTGATACATCCAAACCGGTTAAGCCGCTGATTTACCAGGAGCGTAAAAAACCGGAGTTTGTCGAACAGACGGACTACAACAACGATAACGTCTTTATGCGTAAGAAATTCCACTTTGGCGCAGAAGCCCGCGCCAACGGCGGCTACGCGTTCTGGCAGATGGCGTATGGCTCTACCGGGGAGGACGCATAATGCCGGTGCAAATTACTGCGAAGCGTGACGGTTTCCGCCGCTGTGGCATCGCCCATAGCGAGAAAACCCAAACTTACCCTGATGACCATTTCACCGCTGAGCAACTGGCGACGCTGGAATCTGAACCGATGCTGGTCGTGGTTCGCGTCAGCGATAAGCAAGCCTCCGGCAAAGATGCGGTACAGGATTTAGCCGCCGCTCAGGCTCGCATTGTTGAACTGGAAACCGCGTCGAAACAGGCCGTAGCGGATAACGATGAGCTTAAAGCTGAATTGGCTACCGTGCAGGAAAACCTTACTGCCGTGACGGCCGAACGCGATGCTTTATCCGCGCAGTTAGCGGCGACCGATACCGATAAGGCGAAAAAATAATGTACGCGGCCCGTGACGATATGGTGCTGGCATTCGGTGAGCGCGAGTGTGTTTCACTCACCGACCGTGACTTTACCGGCGATATTGACGACGCGGTGCTGAATGGCGCGTTAGACCGCGCCAGTGCGGAGATCGACAGCTATCTGGCTGGGCGCTATCCGGTGCCCTGGCCGGATACGCCGCGCATTCTTGTCGGCCGCTGCTGTGATATCGCCCGCTATCTTTTGTGCGGCGCGGGTACGCAGATGACCGATGAAATCCGCGCTCGTTATGAAGATGCGATCCGCTATCTGGAGCGTGTCGCAGATGGGCGCATCACATTGGGCCGCACCGCCGACGGTCAAGTTGTACAACAGTCCAGCTCAGGGGCGCGTTTCCAGTCTGCTGGTCGCGCATTTGACCGGGATTCTACGCGTGGAGGCGCATTTTGATTATCAGGGATATTGAGCAGGCTATCGTTGATCGCCTCAAAAAAGGGCTGGGACGCATGACGCCTAACGTGTGCTCGTATGGCGGCGAATTGGACGGCGAACCTGCCGAGGTTGCCCGCGCCATGCCTGCCGTGTGGGTGACGTTCGGCGGCGTCCAGAACACGCAAAACGCCAATATCGGCAAACGGAAGTACAAAACAGCCGGGCGTTTTGTGGTGATTGTCGGCGAGCGCAGCGTACGCAGTGAAGAGGCCTCGCGCCACGGCGGCGCACGGCTTGACGAGGTCGGCACTTATCGCATGGTCGAAGCGGTGCGCCGGTTGCTGGCCGGGCAGGACTTGACCGAGTCGGGAGTGAAGATAGCGGCGTTGATGCCCGGCCGGGTGCGCCCGCTGTTCAACACCAAACTGGAGAGCCAGGCGCTGTCGGTCTTTGCGTGTGAGTTCGATACGGTGTGGATGGAATCGGCGCTGGAAAACGGCAAATACCCGCTGGAAGGCCCGTCGCCGTTCCACCCGGACAGCATCTTCAACGGCTACCACGGCGCGGTCAGTGAGGACGATCCGGACTGGCTGCGTACCCATATCAGCTATGACATTCCACAGACGGCTACATTGCCGGATGCAGAGGACATGATTAACCATGAGCAAAATAACGGTTAAAGCGGCAGCGGGGGTAACGGTGCCGCGCGAAGATAATCCCCGCCGCTATATCGACAGCGCCAACGGCGTAACGGTTGAACGTTCGGCGTATTACCTGCGCCGACTCGCGGATGGCGACCTTATCGACGTCACCGCCAAACCAGCGGCAGCAGCAAAGGGCGAGACTAACGAGGGGGTGACCAGTGGCAAGTCCTAACGTCAGCTTTGACAATATTCCCAGCAGTATCCGCAAGCCTGGGAAATATTTTGAGTTCAATACCCGCCTGGCGGTGCGTACCTTGCCGACCAACCAGCAAAAAGTATTGATCATCGCCCAGATGCTGGATTCCGGCACTGCCGAACCGTTGCAGGCCGTTAATATTTTCTCCGATGATGAGGCGGCGACGTTGTTCGGGCAAGGCTCGATGGCGCACATCATGGCCGCCGAGGCGATCGGTTGTTACAGCTATTTGCAGCTACAAATCATCGGGATTCGTGATGCGCAGGCGGCGCTGAAAGCCACGGGCAAGATTACCATCACCGGCCCGGCAGGCGGCGCGGGAACACTTAGCGCCTGGGTGGGTTCGACGCGTATCGATGTCGCCGTATCGGCGGACGATACCGCCGACGTGCTGGCCGATGCGCTGGTGACGGCGATCGGCCAAAAAACCGCGCTACCGGTCACGGCTGCTGCTGCCGCTGGCGTCGTGACGTTGACCGCCAAAAATGGCGGCGCAGCGGGTAATGATATCGTTCTGCGTACCAGTACCACCGCCACGGGCATTACCGCCGCCGTAACCGCGATGGCGGGCGGCGAAAATGACCCGGATATCGCGCCGGCGCTGGCGGCGGTGTTTGCGGCCGGACACAACATCATTGTTTGCCCGTACGCCACCCAGGACGCATTAACGGTATTGCGTACCCATATCGATAATGTCAGCGGCCCGATGGAGCAGCGCGGCGCAGTCGGTATTGCGGGCTGGCGTAAATCGTTGTCTACCGGCACCACGTTAGCCTCATCAATCAATAAAGGGCGCATTACTATCGGCTGGCATCCCGGCTCGGTAAAAACGCCCGCGCAGATTGCGGCGGCATATGGCGCGGTGATGGCAAGCGAAGAAGATCCGGCGCGGCCATTGAATACGTTGGCTATGACGACGCTGGATGTGACCGCGCTGGAAGACCGCCTCGGCCGTACAGAACAGGAAAATGCGCTGTATAACGGCCTGACGCCGTTTGAAATCGGCCCCGGCGACACGGTGCAGATTGTGCGGGCTATCAGTACCTACACCAAAAACGCCGAGGGCGTGGACGATGTTTCACTGCTGGATATCACCACCATTCGCACGCTGGACTATGTGCGTAAAGCCTGCCGTGAGCGCATCGCCTTGCGATTCCCGCGCGACAAGTTAAGTTCGCGCACGCCTGACCGCGTTCGCAGTGAGCTATTGGACGTGCTCTATAAGCTCGAAGAGCTGGAGATTGTCGAAGAAGTTGAAGCCAACAAGGCGATGCTGATTGTCGAGCGCGACTCTCAGGATGTTAACCGCCTGGATGCGGCAATCCCCTGCGACGTCGTTAATGGTCTGCATGTGTTCGCCGGCCGCATTGATCTGCTGTTGTAAGGAGTCCTGATAATGGCATTAGAAGAATATGTCGGCGCGATTGTCCTGGAAGTTGACGGCCAGGAAATCGAGTGTACCGACCTGAAGGAAGACACCAACACCGGGCGTAAGCTGGTAAAGACCATGAACCGCACCGGGCGCTCAAAAGGCTTTTCTCGCGGCATTGCCGAGTACCAGGTCACGGTATCGGTGGTGATCCCGCTGAGCGGCGATCTGGACTGGGAAGGCATGGAAGGCGTCAAAATTACCCAGTATCCGGTCAGCGGCAGCGGCGGTAAGCGGGTGTCGTTCCTGGATTGTTTCAGTACCCAGGTCGGCGCTCAGTACACCGTTGATAACGAAGCGAAACGCGATATCACGTTCAACGCGTTGCGCCGGATTGAGGAATGATGATGGAAAAGAACAACTTACTACACGGCATTGAGGTAGACGGCCAGCGTCATTTCGGTTTCTCTGTTCGCCTTCCGGTCGTCGGCGATACCATTGCGGCGCTGGAAGAAACTCAGGAAGAGAAAGGCACCACGGAAGGCGCGGCGGCGTTGATGCACTATCGTGTCGGCATCCTCTCCAATGTGCTAACGCTGGATGGCGTAGAGAAAGACAAAGTCACCACCGAGTTGCTGTTAAAGCAGCTATCAGATGATGACTTTGATCTCATCGATGCGCAAATCTCCGCCGTTAAAAAAAAGCTGATGGAATCGAGAGCGCCCTTGTCGGATACCGCACCATCATCCTCGCCCTCGGCCGATACGGCATCAAAAGGCAGCAAATAGAAGCGATGAGCCGTTCTGAACTGGACGGCTATATCAACGCGCTGGCCCGGCTGCATGGCAAGAAGCCCACAGCCGGGGATGCCAAAACCTCCCGTAAAGTGAAGTCCCTACGCCAAAAACGCCCGACAAAGAAACGGAGAAAGTAAGCAATGGCCCGCAATCTGCAACTGGCGCTGACATTATCGGCGCGTGATACCGGCTCTAAAGTGCTGCGCAAAGCGATGCAGGATGCCGTCGCGCAGACCAAAGCGGCGGAGAAAGCCGGTGACGAGCTGGCGAAGTCGCAGCAGCAGAACAGCCAGCAAGGCATCCGGGCGTCACGCTCCTTGAGTGAGGAGTTTCGACGGGCCAATAGCGCCCGTTCTACGCTGGGCATTCGCTCCGAGCGCGAGATCCAGCGTGAAATCCAGCAGACTATCGCGGCATACAGCCGGTTAACCCGGACGGGGGTAATGTCGGCCAACGAGCAGGCGCGGGCGTTCGATGCGATGACGCAGCGCGTTAGCCGGTTGCGTGGCGAGTTGGGCAGTACGGCGCAAACCGTCAGCCGGATGGATAAGCTGCGGGGCATTGGCTCCGGTGCGATGGCCGTGGCGGGGGGCATTGCGGCCGGGGCGGCGGTGCTGATGCGGCCGGTCAGCAATACCATGACGTATGAGCAAACGCTTGCAAACATGGCGAACACGGCGTTTTCAGACAGAAAGACCGTGGCCGGGCGGCGTAGCGGTATGCAAGAAATGGATTCGTTGATCAGGAATTCCGTGAAGACTGGCGGCGGGACAAAAGAAGATGCGGCCAATACATTAAATGAAATGCTGGCATCTGGCGAGGTCGATATGTCATCGGCCAAAACGCTATTACCGCTGTTGCAGAAATATTCAACGGCCAGCGGAGCCAGTTCGACGGACTTGTCCCAGATAGCGATCCGCTTAAAGCAAACGTTCGGTGTTGAAGACAAGGACATGGGTAAAGCCCTGAACATGGCTATTGCCGCCGGACAATCGGGCGGTTTCGAATTGTCGGATATGGCTAAATGGTTGCCGCAACAGTTAGCTGCGGCAAGCAATAACGGCATGAAAGGATTGGACGATTTTGCCGTTTTACTGGGTGTTAACCAGGCGGCGAAAATCACCGCAGGTACGAGCGATGAGGCCGGGAACAATGTGGTAAACCTGCTGGCGAAAATTACCAGCCAGGATGCAGCGAATGCTGCCGCTAAAGTCAAGGTGAACGGTAAAGGAATAGATTTACCTGGCAGCTTATCTAACGCTCAGGGGAAGGGATTGAATTCCCTTGATGCGTTTGTCGCTATCATTGATAAAGTCGTTGCCAGTAACCCCGCGTACAAAAAGCTGGATGCAAAACTGGCATCTTCTACCGGTGATGATCGTCGTCAAATTATGGAGTCTCAGGCAAAGATTCTGGAAGGTTCGGCCGTTGGGCAGATCATCGCAGACCGACAGGCGCTGATGGCCTTAATTGGGTATCGCAGCAATCGGCAGTATGCTCAAGGTGTTATCACCGACGTAAACGCTCAGCGCAATCTTCCGGCCGGAGAAACCGCTGGCGATCTTAACTTCTCCCTCATGTCAGATACCGCTGGTTTCAAAGCGCAGCAATTAAAAAATACCGCCGATTTCGCGCAAATAGATAGCACTGGTGGGTTATCTAAGGCACTTGGCGATGTCTCTGACAAGTTGGTCAAATATGCAGACCAATACCCTGGGTTAACCACTGCACTATCGGGGGCTACTACGGGGATCCAAGTGCTGGGAGCAGGTGCGGCCACGGCTGGCGGGATATTGGCCGCATGGAAAATGCTGGGAGGTAATGGAGGTATAAATCCGCCGAGTATTCCACCTGGCCCTACTGCCCCGCCAAATGTTCCAGGCGTACGCCTTCCTCCCTGGCTAAGCCGCTTGGGCGGTTTGGCTCGATTTGCTGGTAAGGCATTGGTTCCACTTGGTGTTTATCAAGCCGCCGAAGATGCCCCGCTTGTGAAGGTCGAACGCGGTGATGCAACGGCGCGCGCCCGTCTTAATGCTAATCAATATTCTACTGACTTAGCGCGTTGGCAGGATAGTCAGCGCGCGATTCCCGGCGCTCTGGATGCCTGGGATGAAATCAAATCATGGTGGGCCAGACCGACAACCATCGGCGCAGACAATCCGGCATTTCAGGGGGTTCCTTCTTATCTCATGCCGCCCCAGTCGCCACAAAATAATCAGCAAATCCAGATAAATACAAAACTTGAGCTGGATGGTCGGGTCATCGCCGAAGCGGTTAACGAAGTCAACGGCCAGCAGGCCGCGCGCGGCTCTAACGGGGGGTATTAATGTCCTGGGCTGACAGTTTACAAGAAGCGTCGTTCCGTGGCGTGCCGTTTGACATTATCAATACCCGCGACAGCGCTCAGCGTGATTTGGCGCAGCACGAATACCCCTATTTGAACGGCGCAGATATTCAGGATTTGGGCAGCAAACCGCACAGTTTGCAGACTCAGGCCGTGTTCTGGGGTGATGATTACGAAAGCCGCTTGCAGACCTTTCTTGAAGCGCTGCGCAAGTTAGGCTCCGGCGACCTGATACACCCGGTTTTCGGTTCCATGCCAAACATGCAGGTTGCGGTCTGGCAGGTCAATCACGACGCGGAAAACGTGGATTATTGCACTGTCGATATCCAGTTTGTGCAGTCGAAAACCGGCAACCCGTTTTTTGTTAATGACTACCCGCTATCGAAAGCGGATGTCATTTTCAACAAGGTGCAATCGCTGATTGATGATGCCAATACTCTGATTGAAGGGGTGACCAAGCCGCTGCGCACGGTTAAAGCCACGATGAAACGGGCGCGGGCAATGGCGACAACGGCGCTCAATATGGTCACTATTTTTCGCAGCGAAATCACCGGTTTTATCAGCAGCACAACGGATTTCATTAACTACCCGTCCGCTTTCTTTAGTGACCTACGTTCCGCGCTCAGCCTGAAATCGGCTACGTCAAAGAGTAGCCTGGGCAGCAGTTACAACAGCGCCGCCGCATCGGGTGATGTTTCGTCAACGCAATCCGCGTCATCGGAAAGCGACGTCACTAACTACGTGGCATCCCCGGCGATTATTGTCGCCGACTGGTCGAATACATACACGGCATTGCAGGACATGGCGGATTTGCCAGTATCGTTGTTAACGGGCGCGACCGATGCGCCGGTCGAGATGCCAGCGTTAGCTGATGAGTCGGATATCGCCGAGCTGGTCGCCTTAACGTCGCTCGCGGTATCGATGGAATCCGCGCAAGCCGCCAGCGAGCTGCTAAGCGATGAAACGATTATGGCGGTGCTGACGCCGGTCGATATTGAGCAGATCGTCAATGACGCCCGCAGCATGATCCAGCAATCTATTGCGCTCCACCGGACGCTGTACACCGCATCAATGGAAACGATCAGCAGCAGCGAAATTCCTACCGGGCTGGCATTTCAACCCATCATTAATGGACTGGCCGATATCGCGCTGGAACTCCAGCAGATGGGCGCGGCATTAATCAATCAACGTCCGCAACTGATATCGCGGGCGGTGCAGGCGCAGGGCAATCTGCATCTGGTCGCTCATCTGTGGTATGGCGATTACTCGCGAGCTGATGAGCTGCGCCGCCTGAACCCGCAGCTACGCGACCCGAATAACCTGCAACCCGGAGACGTGCTAAATGCCTACGCAGAGTAATCCGGCGACGGACAACGCCACGGTTTCCGTCATTATCAACGGCAAGGTGCATAGCGACTGGTCACGCTATCAGATTGATTCTGATTTCCTGATCCCCGCCGATGCCTGGAGCGTAAGCCTCGGTCTGCCGGATGGGACATTCCCGGCAGATATCGTGCGCGGTGCGCCGGTACAGGTAAAAATCGGCGGCGATACGGTATTAACCGGGCGCGTTGACAGCGTTCAGCGCTCAGTCGCACGTAACGGCGTAACGCTCTCGCTCTCCGGGCGGGACAGCGCGGCGATCCTTGTTGACTGTTCCGCCCCGATACTGACGTCCCGGCAAGTGGGTCTTGAGGATGTGGTCGCGCAGATTGTCCGACCGCTGGGCATTACCAAAATCCGTCTTGAAGCCGAAAGCGCGATACGCAGCGATAAAATCAGCGCCGAGCCTGGCGAACGGGCGTGGGACATGCTGCTGCGGGCGTGTTCCGGGCGTGGTCTGTGGCCGTGGTTCAGACCGGACGGGACGCTGGTTATCGGCGGCCCTGACTATACTAAACCGCCCGTTGCGACGTTGATCATGCGCGTCAGCGGCCAGGGCAATAACCTGCTTTCTCTCAGCGACAGCAGTTCTATCGAACGGTCGTTCTCCGAGTTAACCGTACTGGCGCAGGGCCACGCCCATTCAACAAAATCAGAGACGGCGATCGTCGATGTCGGTGATGAGTCGGCGACGTCAGAAGATATCGAGATAAATACCGGCACGGCGGAAACCGGGCAGCACGGTATGAAAGCCGTGGTGAAAGACCCGACAGTCAGTTATTACCGGCCGCAGATTGTCGTTGTCGGTGACGCCGACAACCAGGAGCAAATCAATTACCGCGCCCGAAAATCCATGTCTGACGCCCGTTTATCGGCTTACAGCCTGACGGCCATTGTTCAAGGCCACCGGACGTCTGACGGCGTACTGTGGGAGCCTGGGCAACGTATCCACGTAATCAGTGAACCGCATGGCATTGATGATGTGTTTTTCCTGATGGGGCGCGAGTTCAACGGCGGACGTCCGAACGGGACGACAACGACGCTCAGGCTCAAAGAAGATGGCGTCTGGATACCAGATGCGTATCCGAAGAAGAAAAAACAGCGTAAACGTAAAGGCAAACAGGAGACGGCGATAATCGATGTGGGCTGATATTGAAAGGCGCATTAATAGCGCATTAAATCGCATTAGACTGGCGTTTAGAGTGCGTTTAACCCGCGTGAACAGCGCCGCGCCGGTGCAAACATTCCAGGCAAAAGGGATGGCGTCGGAATCTTTGCAGGATAGCGAGCTGTTCCAGCACTACGGCTTTACCTCCACACCTTTGCCGGGAACGATGGGGATCGTGTTGCCGCTGGGCGGCAGAACGTCGCACAGCATCGTCATTGCGACCGAGCACGCGACCTATCGCCTTCAAGCACTCGAAGCCGGGGAAGTGGCGCTTTATACTGATGAGGGGGCGAAAATTGTACTCAAGCGCGGGCGTTTAATTGAAACGGATTGCGACGAGTTCCGCGTCAACTGCAAACAATTTGTTGTCAATGCCGAAGAAAAAGCGGATTTTAATACGCCTATGGTCACCGCCAGCCAACAGGTTACCGCACAAAACAAGATTACCGGCAACGGCGGTATGGCGATCCAGGGTGGCGATGGCGCGACATTCGACGGCAATATCAAACAGTCATCCGGGGATTACCAAACAACCGGGGATGTTACAGCCGGAGAGGTTTCGCTTAAAGGACATATCCATAACGGCGATTCGGGTGGCGTTACTTCTCCGCCATTAGGCTAACCCACTGAACCCCTTCCACTGATTCCTTGCCAGCCATGCTGCCATTCTGGCGGCATGGATAATTTACTTGATCCCCACACTGGCGACTACGCCGGAACCTCTACCACCACGTTAGCGAATGCGGTTTACCTGCGTTTGATGACGCCGCTCGGCTCTTATTGGGCCGCGCCGCAACTGGGTTCCAAACTGCATTTATTGCAACGTGAAAAGGACGTTGCTCGCGTGTATGCGCTGGCAAAGCAGTATTCAGAAGAGGCTCTGGCCCCGCTGGTTGATGATGGCCGCGCCAGCGCCGTATCTGTTACCACTGAGCGCGGTAGCATTGGGTGGTTAATTTTGCTGATAGAAGTCACAACCGCCCAGGGACGCACTGAGACGTTTAAACATCCGGTGAGGGTTATCTGATGCCGCATATTACCCCCTCATTCTCAGCAATTCGTACAGACATATTGCGTGATATCCGCAATCAGTTACCGGCTGCCGATATTTCGGAAGACAGTGATTATTATGTCCGTGCCTCATCCGTTGCCAGCGCAATCGCGGGCATCTATCAATATCAGGGCTGGATTGTCCGACAGATTTTCCCCGATACCGCAGACACTGAATATCTGGAATGGCATTGCAGGATGCGCGGTTTAACGCGCAAACAAGCCACTACGGCCACAGGTACAATTACGGCCACTGGCGAGCCTGGCTCTACGGTAGCTGCGGGTCTGGTCATTAACCGCGATGACCTGTCATATACCACTACCGCTGTCGTTAAGGCCGGGAGTGATGGCAAAGCTGCCGTACCTGTTATTGCCGCGCAAAGCGGAGCCAGCGGCAACACGCTCGCCGCCGTATCCGGCACGTTCGCCAGTGCGCCAGTCGGTTTTGATAGCACAGTAACCATCGGCGTGATGGCGGGCGGAACCGACCAGGAAACCGATACTGAGATGTTGGCCCGGCTGCTTGAGATTATTCGACGTCCTCCTGCGGGGGGAAATAAATATGATTACAAACGTTGGGCGCTTAGCGTTGAGGGCGTGACAGCGGCCTACGTTTACCCATTACGCCGCGGTTTTGGCACGGTAGATATCGTTATCACTTCTGCTGACGGTATTCCGTCGCAAGAAATTATCGACGCGGTACAGACATACATCGATGACGTTCGTCCTGTTACGGCCAAAAATACAGTAGTTTCCGGCCCAACAATAAAAGCTATCGATATTGATGTTCGTATTTCATTAAACGGCGTGACGTTGGCTACTGCTGTAGAAAATATTACCGCTGTTCTTAATGAATATATTAATCAATTACCACCCGGCGAGCCGTTTATTCGCAGTCAAGCCGAAATGTTGGTATCTCAAGTATCTGGCGTGGTTGACAGAAAAATTATCACACCGGGCGACAACGTTTATCCATTAGTCGATGAGTCTTCCGTTGAATGGATACGGGCAGGCCAAATAACGGTGAAAACGCTATGAGTACCGTCTATAAAACCCTGCTTGGCTTATTGTTGCCATCCCCATACGCCACGAAGGAAGAGCGACTCGCGGCAGAATTGAATGCGGAAGCTAATGCGCTAGAGCTATCGAATGAGTTAGCCAGTACAGTTTTAAATGGCGTGACGCCCTTATTTGCTCAAGGGTTGCTCCAGGACTGGGAGCGCGTTCTGGGACTTGCTCCATCTTCAGATAGCAGTTATCAGCAGCGTCTGGATAATGTTCTGATAAAAATCGCCGAAACTGGCGGGCTGAGCATTCCCTATTTTACACGCCTCGCTAGTCGTCTTGGATACAAAATCGCTATAGAAGAACTGCAACCCTTCCGGGCCGGTGTGAGCCGGTGCGGGCAAAGTATTTTACAAGAAGATTTTATCTGGGCGTGGAGGGTAAACGTCAGTGGTTCAGCCGTAAAAAAATATTATTTCACAACAGGTATATCGCTTATTGGCGAACGCCTGATGACGTTTGGTGATTCCATCATCGAATCTGTCTTTAACGATTTAAAACCCGCTCATACCTATTGCTATTTTGCTTATCAGGAAAGCTGATCATGAAACAACTTATGCCGCCCATTGATACATCGTCAGACAATACTTTTCATGACGGAAATCCCCTAACCGGGGAACTGGGGACTATTGTCTCGGCGTTGTTCATGAATAATGTTCAAGGCGTGATACGAAACTTGCAGAGCGAGCTTATTAACGTCATGAAAGAAGCTGGTGTCGATGTTGATGACAGTAATGAGAGCCAGGTTCTTTCGGCTCTGCAAAAGCTATTTTTAACGCAAAGTTTAAAATCGCTGGCTACGGAAGATTTAAACACCATTACTACGCCAGGGCGTAAATTTCAATCGGCCATCGGTAATGCAATGGAAGAGCGGAACTATCCAGTCGAAGCTACGGGCATGTTGGACATTATAAAGACGTCAGAAACAGGCATACGACAGGCGTACTATCCGTCCAATAGTTCGAGTGTGTATCACCGTTTCTGTGATGATATTAGCTCTGTACAACCAGTATTTAGCAAGTGGGAAGACGCGATTAATAAGCTATCTGCTAGTTCTGGTGCTTTTAGCGTTGGTTTTTTACGTGAATCGGTCTATTCGGGTAGTGTCGGTGAATATTTACACAAGGCTGTTTTATATCTTACCCCAGAGATGTTCGGGGCTTTAGGGGATGGTATTTCAGATGATAGAAAGGCAATTCAAGATGCTATTGATAAAGCTAATGAAATTTTCTTAACTAGTGGAAAAATGGTGGATTTATATATCGCTGGATTCCATCTAGTAAAACTGAATCCCAATTCTTTAGGTATTGGTGGGGAAGTTGCCGCAGGTAGGGGGGTATTATGTATCAAACCGGGTGTTCGTATATGCGGATTTGGGACAATTAAGCTCGATCCATCATTTTCAGGTGGTTCATCAGGAGCAATAATCACTAACTGGGCTGGCCCTGTCGATAACTGTACTATACAAGATATTACATTAGATGGATCTTATGGTGAATCAAGTGGTAGTGGCATCACGGCTATTAACATCGTTGACTCAGAGAATGTTACTATCTCAGGTGCCCGAATAATTAACTCCACTTCTGGTGGTGTTTACCTAAGAAAATCAAGTGGTTCATCAGGTGATTATGGTTGTAAAAATAGTAAGATTATTGGTTGTAATCTCAATAAGTTAGCCTATATTGGAATTCAGTGTGAGAAACCAAATGGCGTAATAATTTCACAAAACACAATTAACGAAAGTACTGATAACTCGATTGATATTGAGGGCAATAACTCATCGAGTACAACTGTAGGGTTTTCTGAGCGTATTATCATATCAAACAATAGTTTATCTTCATTAGGTCACGGTATTTTTCTTGAGTCATGTGGAAATGCCATTATATCTGGGAATTCGATGAAATCGAAAGGTGATGGTATTATTTCTAATAGAATAAACTCATCATCAGCGTTTAACCAAATAACTAACAATACAATTTCAGCATACTCAGGTGACGACGCGTCGTCAGCTATTAGATTCATCAATAGCGTGGGCGGAACTGCGGTTTTTGGTAACTTCATCAAAAATAAACACTCGGCTTTTAAGTTTGAATCGGGTATTGATGGCCTTGATATTGGAGTTAATTATCTAACTGGAATCTCTACGTTTATTTTTAATGTGGCTAAATATGCATCTAGTCTTGTAAGAAGCCGTTTAGGTGCGCAATTTGTCTACGGGAATCAGGCGGAGGGAAAACCGTACACCACATCACCGAGAAATAGCCCAGGGAACTATCCAGCCCGCATGTCATACCGTGTTTCATATTCCCAGCCCCACTTCTCGGAAATTGCCGGAAATGGTGAAGATAATATGGTGTATAAAACGGGTGTGTTACAACTAAACTCAACGTGGAGTGGCTATGCCGTTTATACGTCCGGAAACACGGTGTTAAACGGCTCATTAGGGAGCGCTGGGGAGTTCCTGGCAATTAATGGCAAGTACTACAAGATCTCATCGGTAACCGCATCAGAAACAACGGTAACTAAGTGGGATGGCACTGGCTATACTCCGGGCGATTTCACCAGTGATTTCGACCTAGCTTACGCATACTCTACGCATAGGGCAGAATGGGGGAATTTATAATGAGTGACGGTGTTGACTGGAAAGATGTGGAGAATGGAATTCAAGAAGAATTAGATGGTCGTGTTTTTAACAGAGTTCCAACCGAAGTTAGCATTTTATTGTCTGATAAATTGCAGGCTATAGTTGGCGCCGATAGCGGCTCACAACCTTCCGAGGGTTAGTATCTGTTGGTTGAAATCAAAGAAGTTATGCTTATGGCGTCATTCTCGCCGCCTGCGGGCAATGACGCTATTTCAGCTCTCAGATTAATGTTCCTTAATCCCTCACAAATCATTTTGCACAACGCAAAATGAACTTTTGACAGCCTCTTAATGCAATGCAAAATGATTCGTCAATCCATGCGAAAAATTTCGCGATGCTACATGATCTACATCAAAAACAGCCAATAAGGACATAAAATGTGTGCATAGGAAAAATACTCGGCAAAGGGAGAATTCAGCGGTAAATTTTTATCCCGACTACTATGATTCAATACCTGTTCAGGGCGGCGGGTAATCAAATGAGTGATAACGTCTGTATGCACTGCGGCGCCTGTTGCGCCTATTTCAGAGTCTCTTTTTACTGGGCCGAGGCGGATGACGGCGGCGGCGTGGTGCCTGTTCTGCTGACCGAACCACTTTCGCCTTTTTTACGCTGTATGCAGGGTTCAAGCAGCAAAAATCCCCGCTGCCGCGCGTTGCGGGGAAATATTGGCGAAAACGTAAGCTGTTCGATTTATGCCGACCGCCCCTCCCCGTGCCGCGAATTTACGCCATCCGGCGCAAACGGCCAGGTAAACGATGCCTGCAACCGCGCCCGGGCCCACTACGGGTTGGCGCCGCTGGCCGTCAAGATTGAAACACCGCAGGCCGAAAGATAAGAAATGCGCGCATCGCAGTATAGACAGGGTGCCACAGTCTGGCGTAACAGGTTACAATCACAGGCTAAGTACCATTGGCCATCTTTTTTCAAGGAGCTTGCATGCCTATCACGGCTAACACTTTGTACCGTGACACAATGAATTTTACGCGCAACCAGTTCATCACCATTTTAATGATGTCACTGCTGACGGCGTTCATTACTGTCATCCTGAATCAGGCTTTCGCTCCCGGAAGTGAAGAGTTGCAAACGCTGAATAATGCGGGCGGCGATCTCTCTTCCTCCGTCGAGTTGGGTTTGATGGATTTGATACAGCAGATGACGCCGGAACAGCAAACCGTGCTGCTTAAGATGTCTGCCGCAGGCACCTTTTCCGCCTTGATCGGCAACGCCCTTCTCACCGGCGGCATAATTATGCTTATCCAGACGGTGTCCGAAGGAAACCGCACCAGCGCATTGCGGGCGATCGGCGCTTCGGCTCCCGTTTTACCGCGTCTGTTTCTGCTGATCCTGCTCTGCACCCTGTTGGTTCAGCTCGGTATGCTGTTTCTGGTCATTCCGGGCGTGCTGCTGGCTATCGCCTTAAGCCTCTCCCCGGTTATTGCCGTCACCGAGAAACGCGGCGTGTTCAGCTCCATTAAAACCAGCGTAAAACTGGCTTATGCCAATTTGCGCGTGACGGCGCCGGCGGTAATTCTGTGGTTATTGACTAAAATTGCCCTTCTGCTGCTGGTGAGCAAGATCACGGTATTTTCACCCACCGTGATGGCCGTGTTGTTAAACGGCCTGAGCAACCTGATATCCGCTATCCTGCTGGTTTATCTGTTTCGCCTGTATATGCTGCTGCGCGCGTGACATATATAGCGTGCCGCATACCCTGTGCGGCGCGCTTCCTCCTGTTTATCCTGCACCTGCCGTCAGTCGCGCCCAAGCGTAATTTTCTGCAAATTATTGGGATATCAAGGGAACAGTGCATCACAATAAAGGATAATACGGTCAGTTATCAGATAACCATGGGGTTATCGCCAACAAATTATTGAGTGACGGATTGATATAATGAAGCAACTTCTTGATTTTCTTCCACTGGTGGTTTTTTTTGTTTTTTACAAACTGTATGACATCTATGTGGCTTCAGGCGCTTTGATCGCCGCAACCGCGCTGGCGCTGCTCGTCACCTGGGTGATTTATCGCAAGATAGAGAAGATGATGCTGGTGACTTTTGCCATGGTCGCCATTTTCGGCACGCTGACGTTGGTATTCCATAACGATCAGTTTATCAAATGGAAAGTGACGATTATTTATACCCTGTTTGCGCTGGCGCTGCTGTTTAGCCAGTTCGTGATGAAGAAAACGCTGATTCAGCGCATGTTGGGCAAAGAGTTAACCTTGCCGCAGAGCGTATGGGGAAAACTTAACTTCTCCTGGGCCATGTTCTTTCTGGTATGCGGATTGGTAAACATCTATATTGCTTTCTGGATGCCGCAAAGCGTTTGGGTTAACTTCAAGGTCTTTGGTTTGACAGGCGTTACCCTGCTGTTTACGTTGGTCTGCGGCGTTTATATTTACCGGCATTTACCTGGGGAGGGGGAAAAGTCGGAAGAAAATGGCGGCGAGCGCTAATGGAGCACGCCTGATAAAAAAGGTATAGCGTTATAATTCAACCTAACTGATTGATACCATAATGAGCAAAAAAGACGTGTTACCTCATGGCGAACTGGTACTTCGCACACTGGCAATGCCCGCAGATACCAACGCGAACGGGGACATTTTCGGCGGTTGGATCATGTCGCAGATGGATATGGGCGGCGCTATTCTGGCAAAAGAGATTGCGGAAGGCCGCGTCGTGACCGTCCGGGTTGACGGGATGTCGTTTCTGAAACCGGTGGCCGTGGGCGACGTGGTGTGCTGCTACGCGCGCTGCGTGAGCACCGGTCGCAGCTCCATCAATGTCAACGTTGAAGTGTGGGTAAAAAAAGTGTCATCCGAACCGATCGGCCAGCGTTATCGTGCGACCGAGGCGTTGTTTACCTATGTCGCCGTTGATGAAGACGGCCGCCCGCGTGAATTGCCCATGGGCAAAAGTCATTTTACCCCTGGGGAAGCCTGACGAACCTTTGTGTTCGGACCCCGCTCCAACCCTCCCCTTCACAGGGGAGGAAGAAGGCTTCGCCTACTCCATCGCCGCCCCGCCGTCGATCCTGAATACGATCGTCACCATCAGGTCCTTGCCGGGTTTATTGGCTTCATAGCGCCATTTGCGCATCGCCTGTTTGATATCGCGTTCAAACATATTGCGCGGCTCCGCAGAAACCACCCGCACATTCGCCACCCGGCCGGAACTATCAACGTCAAACTGCATTTTCACCCGGCCTTCAACCCGCAATGAAAACGCCCGCGCCGGATACTGCGGCTGAGCGCGGCTGAGCGGCCGCGGTCCCGTTGACTGTGAACTTGCCATCGGCGCAGGCGCCTGCCTGACCGGCGCATTCTTCACATTTTGCGTTGGCTCTGTGTTGGTAAAAGGCGCCGGCGGCTGTTTTTCGACCGCCTTCTCGCGCTTGACCGGCTTCGGCTGTTCCACTTTCTTCACCGGTTTCGGCTTGGGTTTAGGTTTAGGCTGAGGCTTGGGTTCGGGAAGCGGTACGGGAACCGGCTCCGGAATCGGTTCAGGCTCCGGAATCGGTTCAGGTTCAGGTTCAGGTTCAGGCTCGGGAATCGGTTCCGGGGTCGGCTCCGGGACGGGGTCCGGCTGTTTTACCGGTTCCGGCTCGGCGTGCGCGGGCTGGGCCGCAGGCGCCGCTTCAAACGCGGCCGGATTGACCATAACCACGCTTATCGGTTTGGATTCCGGAGGCAATCCGATCGCGTTATTGAACGACGCGTACAGCAAACCGGCGATCAGCGAACCGTGAACACCAACGGAAAGTATAAATGGCCATGAATAACGGCGGGTCAGGAGAAACGTGTTTTGCGGCATAGTATTTCTTCATCCTCTGATACCGCCAAGTTTAAATGCAAATAGCAATCATATTCAATAACAACACGCCCAATTGTTAAAAAAAACCGACGCGTAACTTTATTTATCTGACAAATCAGCCTATTGCCTCCGCGGCCTCATCACGTATGATAAAGTCCGTTCGTTTTTACTTTCCAACCTGCGAGGCCCGTGATGTTGTACGTTATTTATGCTGAAGATATCGCCGATTCACTGGAGAAACGACTGGCGGCACGACCCGCGCACCTTGCCCGCCTGCAACAGCTACAGGATCAAGGACGGCTGCTGACCGCCGGTCCTTTGCCGGCCGTCGACAGCGAAGATCCCGGCAAAGCCGGTTTTACCGGTTCGGTAATCATTGCCGAATTCCCTTCCCTGCAAGAGGCAAAATCCTGGGCGAATGAAGATCCCTACGCTGCCGCCAACGTTTACCGGCAGGTAACGATAAAACCTTTCAAAAAAGTTTTTTAATTTCGCCTATCTCTTACTCTTACGGTCATGGCGGCGACATCGGCCATGGCCCGCCACCTTCCCTACCCGCTCGATAAAACCTGAAATATTCTAGTCATTTAACAATGATAAGTTGACCGCTTTGCATCTGTAGAGAGTCATATCCTATGTTAACGTTCGCTACGCCACGTTTGGGAATACTCACGGCATACCGCCGTCGCCGGTTGGGCATCCTTTCGGGCTTACTGCTGGTCATCGGGCTATTTTCTTTATTGCAGCTGATTTCGGTGGGAATGATTACCCAAACCATGACCCAGGTAAGGCTGGATATTTCCGCCAATGAAAACCTGAGTCAGCAACAGGCATTGATGGATCAAGCCAGAATGGCGGTCATGAACGCCAGCGATAAACTTAACCGCGCCGGAATTTACCTATTGGTCGATCAGGAAACGGGATCGGTCGGCAGTTGGCACAGTTTGATGGAGGAGGCCGAAAGCTCATTAAAACGGGCGGAGGCCCACTATCAATTGCTGGATACCTTATCGGGCGCGGCTGCGGATGCTGAGCTGAAAACTTTTGTCGAATTGAAAAAGAGTTATCAACAGCTCTACGCGGGATTGGTAGAACTCGCGCAGGGCATCAAAGCCAGCAATCAAATCGATATTTTCTTTGCCGTTCCCATTCAGGCCTATCAAAACGATTTCGCCGAGAAATATTCGCGCTACCTGCAAGATAACGATACCCGGCAAAAACGGCACGGTCAGCAATTCCTGCGCTCCATCGACCGGGCGCATACCGTTTTGATTATCGTTTTGGGGCTGCTGCTGGGGATATCGGTACTGGTTTGGAGTGGCGTCAACAAGGTGATTATCCGCCCGCTGACGGGCATTATCGATCATCTACGGCTTATTGCGGCGGGCGATCTCTCACATACCGTCGAACCGGGGAAGCACGGCACGCGTGAAATAGAGCTGCTGAATAACAGCGTTATTCAGATGCAAAGCGGTCTGGCGGCGTTGGTGAATCAGGTTCGGCAGAGCGTTGAAAGCATGGTGGATCAGGTTGATAAAGTGGCGGCCGATAACCAGACGCTGTCGCAGCAGGCAAACCGGCAATCCCTCGAACTGAAAGCCACCACCGAGCATATCATTCAGTTGAGCCAGCATCTGGAACAACACACTCTGCGCACCCAGCAGGCCGGGCTGCACGCGGAAGACACCAGCAATATCGCCGCTCAGGGCGAGAGGATGATGAACGAGGTAAAAACGGCCATGTCCGATATTGCCGGCCGCACCAGGGAGATGACGGAGGCCATCGGCATGATTGAAAACGTGGCCTTCCAAACGCATATTCTGTCGTTGAATGCGGCTATCGAGGCCGCCCGCGCCGGGGAAACGGGCCGGGGATTCGCCGTCGTGGCGCGCGAGGTCGGTGCCCTGGCTGCGCAAAGCAGCCATTCAGCGCACAATATCAATATCCTAATCCGTGATTCGGACAACAGCGTCGCGACGGGAACACATTTAGTCAAGGCACTGAATGATAGCCTGCAGGAAATTATTCAGGCAGCGAAAGGCACCAGCACCTTTCTCAGTGAGATATCGGCAATATCAGACCAGCAGAACCAGAGTATCCATGAGGTCACCAGCCGTATCAGCACCTTGAACGATACCGTCCGCCAGAATGCGGGCCAGGTCGAGGCGACGGCGCTGACGTTTTCATCCCTGCTGGAGCAAACCGAACGGCTCGACGCCGCAGTCTCGCGCTTTCTGCTGCCGTCCGCGGCGCAGACATCGCCGGCGGACGCCGACGGCGGGCTGATACCGGCGTTACCCTGAAAAATGAGCGGTCGTCCCGACACGGCCGCTCATTTTTTCAGCAGTTCACCACTCGTAGGCCACCGCATATAACAGCGCGCGCCGTTGATGCTTTTGTTGCAAATAGCGGGCGTAGTGAATATGGCGGTAAGTGCGCGATTGTGCTTCCAGCCAGCGGCTTCTTCGACGCTGAACCTGACGCAACATCCGCCAGCGGCTGACTTCATTCCGGCTGCGTTTCATGGCATGACTCTTCTATCGATAACTCGCGGCGCATATTATAACCCCTTCATAGCGCGATCCAAGCAGTGTTTCCCCTTCCCGTACCGTCGGAAAAACGTCATTGCGCAAGCGGATTCGGCGCAAAGGCGTTTCCTCTTTCAGCAAACTATGCGTACACTTTGGCAATGATTTACAACAGGAACCCATGCCGCGTTTATGACAACATTTTATGCCGTAATCAGTTGGTTACTCGTTTTCAGTTATTGGTTGATGATCGCAGGCGTTACGCTGCGAATTCTGATGAAACGCCGGACTGTACCCTCGGCAATGGCCTGGTTACTGGTTATCTATATTCTGCCGCTTGTCGGTATTTTCGCTTATCTCTCCTTCGGTGAATTACATCTTGGCAAACGCCGGGCGGAACGGGCCAGTAAAATGTGGCCGTCAACGGCGAAATGGCTGCGTGAGCTGAAAGAGTACCGGCGTATTTTCGCCACGGAAAACAGCGAGGTCGCCAGCGCGCTATTTCAACTGTGCGAACGCCGTCAGGGCGTGGGCGGCGTAAAAGGCAACCAGCTGCAGCTGCTGACCACCTTTGACGACACCATTAAAGCCCTGATCCGTGATATTGAACTGGCCCATAACAATATCGAGATGGTGTTTTATATCTGGCAATCCGGCGGGCTTGTCGATCAGGTGATGTCGTCGCTGATTGCGGCCGCCCGGCGCGGGGTCAACTGCCGGATATTGCTCGACTCCGCCGGCAGCGTTAAGTTTTTCCGCAACCACTACCCGGAGCTGATGCGCACCGCCGGCATTGAAGTGGTCGAAGCGTTAAAAGTGAATTTATTCCGCGCCTTTCTGCGGCGGATGGATTTACGCCAGCATCGTAAAATTATCCTGATCGACAATCGCATCGCCTATACCGGCAGTATGAATATGGTCGATCCCCGCTATTTCAAACAGGACGCGGGCGTCGGTCAGTGGGTCGACCTGATGGCGCGCATCGAAGGCCCGGCGGCGACAACGCTGGGGATTATCTATTGCTGCGACTGGGAAATGGAAACCGGTCAGCGGCTATTGCCGCCCGCCCCTGACGTCAATATGATGCCGTTTGAACAGGAAAGCGGGCACACCATTCAGGTTATCGCCTCCGGACCGGGCTATCCGGAAGATATGATCCATCAGGCGCTGTTAACCTCGGTTTACTCCGCGCGCAAGCAGTTGATTATGACCACTCCCTATTTCGTTCCCAGCGACGACCTGTTGCACGCCATCTGCACCGCCGCGCAGCGCGGCGTGGATGTCAGCATTATTGTGCCGTATAAAAACGATTCGGTGCTGGTGGGCTGGGCATGCCGCGCATTCTTTGCCGAACTGCTGGAGGCGGGGGTAAAAATCTACCAGTTTAAAGACGGGCTGCTGCATACCAAGAGCGTGCTGGTGGATGGGCAATTAAGCCTGGTGGGCACCGTTAACCTCGATATGCGCAGTCTGTGGCTGAACTTTGAAATTACCATCGTGATTGACGACGCCGGTTTCGGCAGCGACCTTTCCTGCGTACAGGAGGATTATATTGCCCGCTCGACGCTGCTGGACCCGACGCAGTGGCAAAACCGGCCTTACTGGCAGCGGCTGGTGGAGCGGCTGTTTTACTTTTTCAGCCCCTTGCTATAAATGCGCGGTTCCTCGTGTTCTAATAGCGCCATTACCGATTAACAGGATATTTGATATGGACTTGAATAACCGCCTGACCGAAGACGAAGCGCTCGAACAGGCCTACGATATCTTTCTCGAGTTGGCCGCCGATAACCTTGATCCCGCGGATATTCTGCTGTTTAACCTCCAGTTCGAGGAACGCGGCGGCGCCGAGTTATTCGATCCTGCCGAAGACTGGTCCGAGCATGTGGATTTCGACCTCAACCCGGATTTCTTCGCGGAAGTGGTGATCGGGCTGGCGCAGCAGGACGGCGAGGATATTACCGATATTTTTGCCCGCGTCTTAATCTGCCGGGAAAAAGACCATAAGCTTTGCCATATTCTGTGGAAAGAATAAGCCATCTCCTCTTTTGCCCCGCCGCCTCGTCATACCTTCCCCGGCGCGACGGAGACGGCGATCACGCTTTCGCCGGCAGCAACGCCTGCGGATCAACCTTCAGGCAGGACACCGCATGCGTGAAATCGCCCTCCAGCAACGGCCGGGTTTTGACGCACTCGGGTCCGACAATCGGGCAGCGAGTGCAGAACACGCATCCCGACGGCGGGTCGATAGGCGAAGGCAGTTCCCCCTCCAGTATCTGTACGCGCTTATTTCTCTCTTTATCGGGGTCCGGGATGGGTACCGCCGACATCAATGCCCGGGTGTAAGGGTGCTGCGGATGGCGATAAACCCGATCGTAAGTGCCCAGCTCCACCGCATGCCCCAGATACATCACCAGCACCCGATCGGAAATATGCTTCACCACCGATAAATCATGGGCGATAAAAATCAGCGACAGCCGCATTTCACGCTGCAACTGCCGCAGCAGGTTTACCACCTGCGCCTGTATGGAGACGTCCAGCGCCGAAACCGGCTCGTCGCAGATCACCAGCCGCGGCTCCAGTATCAATGCCCGGGCGATGCCGATGCGCTGACACTGCCCGCCGGAAAACTCATGGGGATAGCGATTAATCAGATTGGGCAGCAACCCCACCTTCAGCATCATCTCCTTGACGCGATCCTTCACCGCCTGGCGCGACAGTCCGGGGTTATAGGTTTTTAGCGGTTCGGCGATGATTTCACCGATGGTCATGCGCGGATTCAACGACGCCAGCGGATCCTGAAAAATCATCTGGATATCGCTGCGCGCCGCGCGCCACTGCGCATCACTCATGCCCGGCAAATCCTTCCCCAGCCAGCTGATGCGCCCGGCGCTGGCCTTAACCAGACCGATAATGGCGCGCGCCAGCGTGGATTTGCCGCAGCCGGATTCGCCCACCACGCCCAGCGTTTCCCCTTCATATAAACGAAAGGTCACGCCATCCACCGCTTTCAGCGTCTTAGGCGGCTGCCAGAACCACTGTTTATCATCGCGGACCGCAAAGTGCACTTTCAGATCGTCCACTTCCAGCAATGCGACCTTTTCCGACGCCTTATTCATAGCCCCTCCCCAACCGTTCTGAAGCAGGCGCGCAGGCGGCCGCTATCAAAAGACTCCAGCGCGGGCGTTTTATGGCAGACCTCCATCGCATAAGGACAGCGCGGCCGAAACGGGCAGCCTGGCGGCAGGCGCAGCAGATTCGGCGGATTGCCCGGAATGGTCGCCAGCGACTCATCCTCGGCGTCCAGGCGGGGAACGGCATGCAGCAACCCGACGGAATAAGGATGGCTGGGATGATAAAAGACCTCGCGCGCGGAACCATACTCCATGGTGCGCCCGGCGTACATCACCAACACCTTGTCACAAATCCCCGCCACCACTCCCAAATCGTGGGTGATCATAATGATGGCGGTGTTGAATTCGCGTTTCAGCTCATTCAATAACGCCATAATCTGCGCCTGCACCGTCACGTCCAGCGCCGTTGTCGGCTCATCGGCAATCAGCAATTTGGGACGGCACAGCAGCGCCATGGCGATCATCACCCGCTGCCGCATGCCGCCGGAAAATTCATGCGGATACATTTTCATGCGTTTGCGCGCTTCCGGCATTTTTACCGCATCAAGCATGCTGACCGATTGGTTAAAGGCTTCGCTTCTGCTCAGCCGCTTATGCAGCATCAGCACTTCCATTAGCTGCTCGCCGACCCGCATATAGGGATTGAGCGACGTCATCGGATCCTGAAATATCATGGCGATCTCTTCCGCGCGCAGCTTGTTCAACTGACGTTCGGGCAAGTTAAGGATCTCGCGGCCATGAAAACGCGCCGAACCGCTGATATGGCCGTTTTGCGCCAGCAGCCCCATCAGCGCAAAGGCGGTTTGTGATTTTCCCGAACCGGATTCGCCGACGATACCCAGCGTCTCGCCGGCGTTGAGGGTAAAATCAAGATCGTTGACCGCGGTGACCTCGCCATCCTGCGTGCGGAAGATCACCCGCAAATTCCGTACCGTCAGCAGAGCTTCGCGCCCTGCGGTTGAATCAATCCCGTTCATCAGGCCACTCCTCATCGATCTTTCGGATCGAGGGCATCACGCAGGCCGTCGCCGATAAAATTAAAACAAAACAGCGTCACCACCAGAAACGCGGCGGGATAAAACAGCAGCCAGGGAGAAACCTCCATGGAATTGGCGCCGTCATTCAACAGAGCGCCCCAGCTGCTTAACGGTTCCTGGGTGCCCAGCCCCAGAAAGCTCAGAAACGATTCAAACAGGATCATGCTCGGCACCAGCAATGAGGCGTACACCACCACCACCCCCAGCACATTCGGTACAATGTGGCGCAGGACGATGCCGCGCGTCGATACGCCGGAAACTATCGCCGCTTCTATAAACTCCTTGCGTTTCAGGCTGAGCGTCTGCCCGCGCACGATACGCGCCATATCCAGCCAGGAGACCATGCCGATCGCCACAAAGATCAGCAACATGTTCTGCCCGAAAAAGGTCACCAGTAAAATAACGAAAAACATAAACGGAAATGAGTTGAGGATCTCCAGCAAACGCATCATCACCGAGTCCGCTTTGCCGCCAAGATAGCCGGACAGCGCCCCGTATAAGGTGCCGACGCTAACGGCGACCAGCGCGGCCGCCACCCCCACCATCAGCGAAATCCGCCCGCCAATGGCCACGCGAACCAGCAGATCGCGTCCTGAGGAGTCGGTGCCGAAATAGTGCCCGGACGTCATATCCGGCGGCGCCGACATCATGGCCCAATCCGTATCCGCATAATTGAACGGCGACAATAGCGGCGCCGCGATGACAAACAGCGTAATCAGCCCCAGCACGACCAGGCTGGCCAAGGCGGCGCGATTGTGGATAAAGCGCCGGCGGGCATCCTGCCACAGGCTGCGCCCTTCAATTTCCATCTGCTCGCTGAAATTATCCAGGGTCTCAATATCTCTTCGGTGCCAAAACATAGCGTTCCCCGGTTGATCAGTAGCGAATTTTCGGATCGATAACGGCGTATAACACGTCAATTATCGCGTTAAATAAAATCGTTAATCCGCCAACTAAAATCGTCAGGCTGAGCACTAACGAATAATCGCGATTCAGCGCCCCATTAACAAAAAGCTGCCCGATACCCGGTAAACCAAAAATCGTTTCGATGACCATTGAACCGGTAATAATGCCGACAAACGCCGGCCCCATATAAGAGAGCACCGGCAACATGGCGGGTTTTAAGGCATGGCGCAGAATAATGCGCCGCAGCGGCAACCCCTTGGCGCGCGCGGTGCGAATAAAATTGGAATGCAGCACCTCAATCATCGATCCGCGGGTAATACGCGCGATACTGGCGATATAAGAGAGCGACAACGCCACCATCGGCAAAATCATATATCTGGCCTGTCCGCCATTCCAGCCGCCCCCCGGCAGCCAGCGCAACGTAATGGCGAAGATCAGCACCAGTAGCGGCGCCACCACAAAACTGGGGATCACCACGCCGGTCATGGCGAATCCCATTACCGTATAGTCCCATTTGCTGTTTTGATGCAATGCGGCCATCACCCCGGCGCCGACGCCGAAAACCACCGCCAGCAAAAATGCCGCGGCGCCCAGTTTGGCGGAAACCGGAAACGACGCCGCCACCAAATCATTGACCGAATAGTCTTTGTATTTAAATGACGGGCCGAAATCCCCCTGCGCCAACTGCAATAAATAGTTGCCGTATTGCGTTATGACCGGGTCGTTAAGGTGATATTTGGCTTCGATATTGGCCATCACTTCGGGAGGCAGATTGCGCTCGCCGGTAAAAGGACTGCCCGGCGCCAGGCGCATCATAAAAAATGAAATGGTGATCAGAATAAACAGCGTCGGAATCGCTTCCATACAGCGGCGAAAAATAAATTTTAACATTGCCCGCACCTATTAACCCTGCCAATAAAAGCGGGCGGCCCATGCCACACGCCCCCGCTGTATTATCAGTGCTTAATAATATAAAGATCTTTTACGTAGATATTATCCATCGGATCTTTACCGGTTAAACCGCCGACATACGGCTTCACCAACCGGGTATTGGCGTAATAGTAAACCGGAACGATAACCGCGTCTTTATCCAGCAGCTCTTCGGCCTGTTGATAAACGGCGGCGCGTTCTTCTTCCGTTTTCACCTGCAGCGACTTGGCTATCAGCGCGTCAAAATCGCCGCTCTTATAATGCGAGGTATTACTGCTGCTGTCGGACAACATGCTATTGAAAAAGGTGGATGCCTCATTGTAATCGGCACACCATGAAGCGCGGGCGACATCGAAACTGCCCTGATGGCGGGTATCCAGAAAGGTTTTCCACTCCTGATTTTCCAGTTTTACGTTTACGCCGATATTCTGTTTCCAGATGGAGGCCGCGGCAATCGCCAGCTTTTTATGCAAATCGGAAGTGTTATACAGCAGGTTGAAGGTCAACGGCTTCTCCGCGCTATACCCCGCCTCCGCCAGCAGTTTTCTGGCTTCCTGATTGCGTTTTTCCTGCGGCCAGCCAACCCACTCCGGCCGCACGGTGATTATGCCGTCGATATAGGGCGGCACAAAACCATAAGCGGGAATATCCCCCTGATTTTTGACCTTATTGGTTAAAATATCCTGGCTCAGCCCCAGGCGCAGCGCGGTTCTTACCCGAACGTCGTCAAACGGCGCCTTCTGGTTGTTCAATTCATAGTAATAGGTGCACAGATAAGGGTTAATCTTTACTTCCTGCGGGATCTCTTTCTTTAACTTCTGGAACAGTTCTATCGGCAGGTTGTTATAAGTCATATCGATTTCACCGCTGCGATAGCGGTTAACGTCGGTGACTTCGGAGACAATTGGCAAATAGGTAACCTGGTTAATCACGGTGCGGGCGTTATTCCAATATTGCGGATTGCGCGCCAGCACGATTTTTTCATTCACCACCCACTCCTTCAACTGATAGGCGCCGTTCCCCACCCAGTTCTGCGGCTGCGTCCACTTTTCACCGAACGTCTCCACCGCCGTTTTGTTTATCGGCGACAGCGCGGCATAAATGGGCAGTTTGTAAAAATAGGGAACCTCCTCGCTGAGCGTCACTTCCAGCGTATGATCGTCCAGCGCTTTTACCCCCAGGTTTTCAGGACTCTGCTTGCCGGCGATAATGTCGTCGATATTCAGCACATGACCGTATTGCAGGTAGCCGGCGTAAGGGGAAGCGGTCTGCGGATCGGCCAGACGCCGCCAGCTATAGACGAAGTCCTGCGCGGTCACCGGCTCGCCATTCGACCAGCGCGCGTCCCTGCGCAGATGAAAGGTCCATACCCGGAACTGGTTATTATCCCAGCTTTCCGCCACACCGGGGATCACCTTGCCGTTGACATCGGTTATCACCAGCCCTTCCAGCAAATCGTGCAACACATTGGATTCAGGCACCCCTTCTATCTTGTGGGGATCCAACGATGCCACTTCCGCGCCGTTATTGCGCACCAGAGTCTGCTCTTCCGCCAGTTCAACCCCGGGAGGAACCTCTGCCGCCCAGCCACTGGCACATGACGTCATAGCCAGCATTGCCATCATTCCGGCGACAACGTTTTTTTTCGTTTTGTCATTTCCCATCATTTATCCGCCCCTGTTTTTATACTGCGATATAACCTGCTATTCACAGATACGCCTTAACCCTGTGCGAACCCTTAACGCGAAATGTGATAACCTATATCCCACTCGCATGATAAATAAGAAAAACTTACCAATAGGCATGACAACGAACATAGCCTGAAGCAATTGATAAGAACAATGCGCCCGCCAATTTAATAAAACCAACCGGCGCTAACCGCACCAGATTGATGCTGGCGCATAAAAGTGACGCCAAATAAGAACGAGCACCGCCCCCCAACTCGCAATGTGATGAATGTCATTAATTTCACAAAATAACACATAAGCAGACATGGTAGAAAGGGGAACCGAGTCACGATTATGGATAACGCCAGAACGCAAACACGCCTAAAGACATAAGTATTATTTATGCAAAAATCAAATTAAGGAGAAGATGTGCGGGTTATGAATAAAGATGAGAATCATTCCTAAAAACACCATGCTGAAAGGAGTCAGCATAAGAAAAAATAGAGGGAGATCACAAAAAAAATCCTCTCAAGGGGGTATGCTGTCACCTATCCAGTTGAACCGACAAGCCACCGCGGGTTTGTGTATTGTCAAACTGTGAACAAGCTCTTTGAGTCAATGAAATAAAAGAGAGTTGATAGACCCTCAAGTTTGGTTGCCCGAACAGGATATACGTTCATTTAGCTATACTTCTTACTGAGCAGACCATTGACTGAAAGAGTTTAACATTATCAGGAGAGCATTATGGCCGTAACCAATGTTGCTGAACTTAACGCACTGGTCGCAAGAGTAAAAAAGGCACAGCACGAATTTGCCAATTTTACCCAGGAACAAGTCGACAGAATCTTCCGGGCGGCCGCACTCGCTGCTTCCGATGCCCGGATCCCCTTGGCGAAGATGGCTGTCGCCGAATCCGGGATGGGGATTGTAGAAGATAAAGTGATTAAAAACCACTTTGCTTCCGAATATATTTACAACGCCTATCAGGATGAAAAAACCTGCGGCATCCTCTCCACCGATGACGCATTCGGCACCATTACCATCGCCGAACCTATCGGTCTGATTTGCGGTATCGTGCCGACCACCAACCCCACTTCCACCGCGATTTTTAAAGCCCTGATCAGTCTGAAAACCCGTAACGGCATTATCTTTTCCCCGCATCCGCGGGCAAAAAACGCCACCAACAAAGCGGCGGATATCGTGCTGCAGGCGGCTATCGCCGCCGGTGCGCCCAAAGATATCATCGGCTGGATCGACCAGCCTTCCGTCGAACTTTCCAATCAATTAATGCACCACCCGGATATCAACCTGATTCTGGCGACGGGCGGACCGGGTATGGTTAAGGCCGCATACAGCTCCGGTAAACCGGCCATCGGCGTAGGTGCCGGCAACACGCCGGTGGTTATTGACGAAACCGCGGATATCAAGCGCGCCGTCGCTTCCATCCTGATGTCCAAAACCTTCGATAACGGCGTGATTTGCGCCTCGGAACAATCCGTGATCGTGGTCGACAGCGTTTATAACGCCGTCCGTGAACGTTTTGCCTCCCATGGCGCATACATGCTGAAAGGCAAAGAGTTGCAGGCCGTTCAGGCTATTTTGCTGAAAAACGGCGCGTTGAACGCGGCGATTGTCGGTCAGCCGGCGCCGAAAATCGCTGAACTGGCGGGTATTACCGTGCCGGCGAACACCAAAGTGCTGATCGGCGAGGTCACGGTGGTTGATGAAACCGAACCCTTCGCTCACGAGAAACTGTCGCCGACGCTGGCGATGTATCGTGCTACCGACTTTAACGATGCCGTGATCAAAGCGGAAAAACTGGTGGCGATGGGGGGTATAGGCCACACATCCTGTTTATATACCGATCAGGACAACCAGACAGCTCGCGTAAATCACTTCGGCGACATGATGAAAACCGCCCGTATCCTGATCAACACACCGGCTTCTCAAGGCGGAATCGGCGATCTGTATAACTTCAAACTCGCCCCTTCCCTGACGCTGGGCTGTGGCTCCTGGGGGGGTAACTCCATCTCGGAAAACGTCGGTCCGAAGCACCTGATCAACAAGAAAACGGTAGCCAAGCGAGCAGAAAATATGTTGTGGCATAAACTCCCCAAATCAATCTATTTCCGCCGCGGTTCATTACCGATCGCCCTGGAAGAAGTCGCTTCCGACGGCGCCAAACGCGCATTCATCGTGACCGACCGTTTCCTGTTCAATAACGGCTATGTCGATCAGGTCGCCAACGTACTGAAAAACCAGGGACTGGAGACCGAGGTATTCTTTGAAGTTGAAGCGGATCCAACCCTGAGCATCGTGCGTAAAGGCGCGGAACAAATGAACTCCTTTAAGCCGGACGTCATCATTGCGCTGGGCGGCGGTTCCCCGATGGATGCGGCAAAAATCATGTGGGTTATGTATGAACACCCGGATACGCATTTTGAAGAGCTGGCATTGCGCTTTATGGACATTCGCAAGCGTATTTACAAGTTCCCGAAAATGGGCGTAAAAGCCAAGATGATCGCCGTTACCACTACCTCAGGCACCGGCTCCGAAGTGACGCCGTTTGCCGTGGTGACCGACGATGCGACAGGCCAGAAATATCCACTCGCCGACTACGCATTAACCCCGGACATGGCGATTGTTGACGCCAATCTGGTGATGAATATGCCGAAATCGCTGTGTGCGTTTGGCGGTCTGGATGCCGTTACGCATGCACTGGAAGCCTATGTTTCCGTACTGGCGAACGAATATTCGGACGGTCAGGCGTTGCAGGCGCTGAAGCTGCTGAAAGAAAATCTGCCGACCAGCTATCATGAAGGCGCCAGAAACCCCGTAGCCCGAGAACGCGTGCATAACGCCGCGACCATTGCCGGTATCGCGTTTGCCAACGCCTTCCTGGGAGTCTGTCACTCTATGGCGCATAAACTGGGTTCGGAATTCCACATCCCGCACGGTCTGGCCAACGCCATGTTGATTTCCAACGTTATCCGCTATAACGCCAACGACAACCCGACCAAGCAAACCACCTTCAGTCAATATGACCGTCCGCAGGCTCGCCGTCGCTATGCCGAAATCGCCGACCATCTGGGCCTGACGGCGCCAGGCGACCGTACCGCGCAGAAGATCGAGAAATTGCTGAAGTGGCTGGAAGAGATCAAGGCAGACCTGGGTATTCCGACGTCTATCCGTGAAGCCGGCGTACAGGAAGCCGATTTCCTGGCGAAAGTGGACAAATTGTCCGAAGACGCATTCGACGACCAGTGTACCGGCGCCAACCCGCGCTATCCGCTGATTTCAGAGCTGAAACAGATTCTGTTGGATGCCTATTACGGACGCAAGTTCTCGGAACATACCGTGCAAGAGACTGCCGAAGTCGCTGCCGCACCCGCAGCAAAAGCGGCGAAGCAAGCCAAGAAAGTGACCAACTAACCCATTGGCAACCGCAGTCAGTAGGCGGGGAGCTGCTCGGTGATGCTGGGATGCCGCTTTCGCGGGCATGGCGGAGATGGATTCGCTATTTGCGCATGGCTAGTTTGTCAACGCTCTGAGACCCTGACGGTTATACCGCCAGGGTATTTTTTCGCCCGCGCCGGGGCAAAGCCGCAGTGGCGGATGACGGTATCCACCCATAGCCGCTTTCAATCCCGTCTCCTGGCGCCTCAGCGCGTATGCAGAGCTTCCCAAGTTCTCCCTCAGCACACGCACAATAGCCCGACAATCTTACTGACGGGATTTATTAGGCGCCAAAATCAAATACTGAAATAGCGGGATAAGTGGCTGAGGGCGGGTATCGCTTTCCCTATTCGATTTCACCTCTGATCAATCCTAACGCCATTTTATAATGCTTTCTACACACGGAAACATAGCTTTCATTACCGCCGATAACCACCTGTTCCCCTTCATGAAGAGGATTTCCCTGCGCGTCGAGCCGTAATACGCGGTTCGCTTTACGACCGCAATGGCAAATCGTTTTGAGTTCAATCAGCTTATCCGCCCAGGCTAATAAGTAGTGACTGCCCGAAAACAACTCAGCGCGAAAATCCGTACGCAAGCCATAACACAATACCGGGATATCCAATTGGTCCACCGCATCGGAAAGATCGCCGACCTGTTCACGAGTCAAGAACTGGCATTCATCAATTAGTACGCAATGAACCGGCTGGCTACGGTGTTCTTTCACCAGCAGATTAAATAGCGATGTCCGCGGATTGAACAATAGTGCCGGAGAGGAAAGGCCGATGCGTGAACTTACCACCCCTACCCCATTTCGGTTATCTATCTCTGCGGTGAAAACCAGCGCCCGCATACCTCGTTCCTGGTAGTTATATGCCGACTGTAATAGCGCAGTGGATTTCCCTGCATTCATTGATGAATAATAAAAATAAAGTTGAGCCATACCCGGATGCTCCAAAAGAGAGGCTATATCACGCATGCGAAAAAATTTATTGTAACAACTCGGCGTTGGCTCATGCAACGGACTATTACTTGCACAAACTCGCCAGATTAGCGCAATTGATAGATGCGGCGGGATAAAAGATATAAACAATCCTTATAAGGCAGACCGCAACGCAATATCTCAGCGAGCAGATGGGAGTTGAAAAAATGACGGATTAAATGTATTTTTAGCGCGGTCTAGGTTTTTATATTCCTGTAACAACGCGTGTGATATCTGTTTTAAAAATGGCAATTTTTAACAAACTTACAAATTTGACTATTGCAGAAAAGAAAATAGCACTCTATTATCACACTACACGCCACCAATAATATAAATTTGAGATTATCACAATGAGCGAAGCACTAAAAATTCTAAACAACATCCGTACTCTGCGTGCCCAGGCAAGAGAATGTAGCCTGGACACTTTGGAAGAAATGCTTGAGAAACTGGAAGTCGTGGTAAATGAACGCCGCGAAGAAGAAAGCCAGGTTCAGGCAGAAGTTGAAGAACGTGCACGTAAATTGCAGCAGTATCGCGATATGTTGATTGCCGACGGTATTGACCCTAACGAGCTATTACAATCTTTAGGTTCAGTCAAAGTCGCCGGTAAAAGCAAGCGTGCCGCCCGCCCTGCCAAATATCAATATACCGACGAGAACGGCGAAGTAAAAACCTGGACCGGCCAGGGTCGTACTCCGGCGGTAATCAAAAAAGCGATCGAAGAACAAGGCAAATCTTTAGACGATTTCCTGCTCTAATCCGTTTTCGAAAAATACAAAACGCAGATACCCTTGATTTTTATCGAGGGTTTTTTTGTGAAAAAAAACAGTTATAGTGGTGAAGTTTTATGCTCTCCGCCTTTGGTAATATAACGGAGAGCCATCTTTACCATATATTATTTTTCTTCCGCTTCAATCGTTTCCTGCAGCCATTGGGTGAGTTCGCCGCCCAGGCTGTCATGGCGCATGCCATATTCCACGAAAGCCTGCATATACCCCAGTTTGTTGCCGCAGTCGTGACTAACGCCTTTCAGGTGATACGCTTCTACCGTCTCTTTTTCCATTAACATGGCGATGGCGTCCGTTAACTGAATTTCATTGCCCGCCCCCGGCGGTGTTTTTTCCAACAGGGACCAAATTTCAGCTGAGAGAACATACCGGCCGACAACGGCTAAATTAGATGGCGCTTCAGAGACCTTCGGCTTTTCTACTACGCCGACCATTGGCGCGCTATCACCGGCTTTTAATTCCACCCCTTTGCAGTCTACTACGCCATAGCTGCTAACATCCTCAACCGGCTCGACCATAATCTGACTATGCCCGGTATCGGAAAAACGTTGCAACATTTCGCTCAGATTATCTTTCTGCAGATCCGATTCATATTCATCAATAATCACGTCTGGCAAAATAACAGCCACAGGTTCATCACCCACTAATGGATGCGCGCATAATACGGCGTGCCCTAACCCTTTAGCCAGCCCCTGACGAACCTGCATAATGGTAACGTGCTTCGGACAAATAGATTGAACTTCTTCCAGCAACTGACGTTTAACACGTTTTTCCAGCATGGCTTCCAGCTCAAAGCTGGTATCAAAATGGTTCTCAATTGAATTCTTGGATGAGTGAGTGACCAGAATTATTTCATTGATTCCCGCAGCGATGCACTCATTGACAACATATTGAATTAGCGGTTTATCTACCAACGGCAGCATCTCTTTGGGAATAGCCTTGGTGGCGGGCAACATGCGCGTTCCCAATCCCGCTACCGGGATAACCGCTTTTTTTACTTTTTTATTAAAAATCGACATAAACAACCTCTTATATATCGTTCAAATAATGAACTTTATTTGTCTGGCCTAAAACAGGATAAGTATACCAGTTTAGCCGGGCCACGCTTTCCCACCGTATGGTTCAATAAAAAATAAGGTAACAGGTTACATAGTAGAAAATAAAAAATAATAACGGAAGCCGAACGCCGCCCGAAGAGAGTAATCGTCACAGCTATCAGACTATTCTGTAGCAAGCATTAGCCGTAAACGACCTCCGCCTCCCCATATCTGACACTGCCAGGCATCACAATGGTGGTTTAACTGATTAAGGTAGGCTTCATCAAGCGTTCCCAATGGCACGCCGCTATTGAGCGCGATCTGACGCTCATTGACGTTCAGTGTGGCATTTAAACCGGCGGATATCAGTATCAGCTGTTTTAATTCCCGATGATAATATCCGACCAATAGGGGGAAACGGCCTTCCAGACTTGCCTGACGCAGCAGATGATTAACCTGTTTTAATAAAATCGGCAAATGAGGCAAACGGTGCTGTTGATTTGCCAAATGCTCCTGAAGCACCCCGTTGAACAGCGTACGCAGTAATAATGCGGCCAGCGTGCCGTTATTGTTTACCGCCTGGGTAACATCCAGGCAATAGAACGCCAACTCATCTTCAGAGAGCGCGGCAATATCGAGTACCAGCCCCGGTTGCTCGGCAACGGTAAGCTGGCGGTAGTTTATTCGGCAACGCGCAAGCGTTTGCTGCACCGGCGGCTGCAGTTGCGCCAACAGCTTCGCAACGGTTTCAGGCGACTGATTAAGCGAATCCATATCCAGCATTAGTTGCTCAAGCTCATTTGCCGGGGAAGTAAACAAATCCGGATACAGACATGACATAACCGACTCACGCAAGCGGGCATAGTCACGGATGGGCTTCAGCAATACGTCCTGTACGCCAAGCCGCAGAACTTTTGCCACATCCGCCATTTGACTGGTCGCGGATATCACCAGTATCGGGGTATTGTTATCTTTTAAACGCAGATGTTCGAGGAACTCAATGCCGCCCATCATCGGCATTTTCAGATCGCAGATGATTAAATCAGGATAATGATGCTCCAAAACGCTTAACGCCTCCAAACCATGGATAGCCTCCAAAACTGTAGCGCCAAGCGAAGTCAGATAACCGGAAAGCACCGAGCGGAAAACGGCTTCATCCTCAATAACCAAAATAAGTTTACCCGCCAATGGTTGTTCCATCAGTTACCCCTTACTTCAAACTCTGCATTGTCCAGATTTGCGTTATCGCCTACGTTCATAAGGTCTGACGCCGTGTGCGCAGGATATTCAGTGCGACTTGTTGACCAAAGGCAGCAATTCATCACGTTTCTTCTCCACGGCCTGGCGACCGGCCTCTATCGCTTCCTGCGCCCGATGAAAATCCAGAGTGGCGATCTGCGGGCAATAAGGCTGTAAGATCACATCAGGCGGGTCGCCCGCCATCCGGGTCATCTTCAGTCTGTTTTCAAGAATCTGAATTGATGTGCTCATGATTTCCATCGCCGTTGGCGAGACCTCGGTGCGCTGGCGATGCCCCCTTAACAAACGCTCACGAATTTTACCGCGCCAGTTATTGGCAACCACACCCACTTCAGGTTCCGGCGCCGTCGGTTTAATTGATAGAAAATCGTGATGGTTAAGGCTGGCCTCCTGCTGCAAATCAACGGCAATCACAATATCGGCCCCCAGTGCCCGGGTCAACGATACCGGCACCGGATTCACCACCGCGCCATCCACCAGCCAATAGCCATTAAAGCGAACGGGAGACAACAGGCCGGGTATGCTGCAAGATGCTCTGATAGATTGATGCAAATCCCCTTTCGTCAACCAAAGCTCCCGCCCGGTGCTCAGATTGGTCGCCACTGCGCCATATTTAATATCACAATCCTCAATCCGTTGCGTACGTAACAGATGCTTTACATTATTAAACACTCTGTCGCCGCGTAAGAGACCGCCGCGCTGCCAGGAGAGATCCATCAGGCGGATAACGTCCCAATAGCCAAATGCGCTGACCCAGCGTTCCATGGCATCCAGCCGGTGCGTCGCATAAGCGGCGCCGACCAAGGCGCCGACGGAGCAACCGGCTACCACGTCAACTTCAATTCCCAGCTCCGTCAGCGCCTTGATAACGCCAATGTGAGCCCATCCTCTGGCGGCCCCGGAGCTTAATGCCAGACCAACTTTTATCTGTCGCATGGTTGACCTCATGTGTTTTCATTCTAGCGCACATTGCTACGTCCAGAGCTTATTAGGTAACATATCGGCATCCTGAATAGGGATCCCACTATTATTTATCATGTTTTTTATAATGTAAGTTTTCTTCAGGAGATGCCGTGTCGGAATCTTGCCCCTGTGGCAGCGGGTTGCCATATCGCTCATGCTGCCAGCCATACCTCATCCATGCTGCTCAACCCGCTGCTCCCGTTACCTTGATGCGTTCCCGCTATACCGCCTATGTCAGACGGGATGTGGATTACCTGATTGCGACATGGCACCCCGAACTGCAGCCGGAAAAATGGCGTAGCTCCATTGTCGAAAGTTGTCAGGATACTCGTTGGCTGGGACTTAGCATATTGGCAACCTCCGTCGGCGGCACGCCGGATGAAGGTTATGTCGAGTTCGCCGCACGCTATTCGTCCGCGGCGAACAAACAACAGACAAGATTAATCATGCGGGAGCGCTCACGCTTCCTTCGCCATCATAATCGCTGGTACTATATGGACGGCATTCATTTGCAAACCGGCAGAAACGAGCACTGTCCGTGCGGTTCCGGCAAAAAATACAAAAAGTGTTGCGGACAGTAAGAGACAGAGATTAACCCGCAGTGAATTCCGGCACTGCATCAACATACGGTCGTTATTTTAGTTTTGGACAGGATCCACGCGCTCATGCAATCCCAGAATATACAAAGAAAAGTTTTACGCACCATTTGCCCTGACGCCAAAGGGCTTATCGCAAAAATCACCAATATTTGTTACAAGCACGAACTTAATATCGTGCAAAATAACGAGTTTGTGGATCATCGCACCGGGCGTTTTTTCATGCGCACCGAACTGGAAGGTATTTTCAACGATACAACCCTGCTGGCCGATCTGGACGGCGCGCTTCCCGAGGGTTCGGTTCGTGAACTGACCAGCGCCGGCAACCGCCGGATTGTCATTCTGGTGACCAAGGAAGCCCACTGTCTGGGCGATTTATTAATGAAAAGCGTCTACGGCGGACTGGACGTTGAAATTGCCGCGGTTATCGGCAACCATGAAACATTACGCACCCTGGTTGAGCGGTTTGAGATCCCGTTCCATCTGGTCAGCCATGAGGGGCTTACCCGGGAAGAGCACGATCAACAGATGATCGCGCAGATTGACCAATATCAGCCGGATTACGTGGTGCTGGCAAAATACATGCGGGTGTTGACCCCGGCGTTTGTGCAGCATTATCCGAATCAGGTCATCAACATTCACCACTCCTTCCTGCCGGCCTTTATCGGCGCGCGGCCGTACCACCAGGCCTATGAGCGCGGCGTGAAAATCATCGGCGCCACGGCGCACTACGTAAACGACAGTCTGGACGAAGGCCCGATCATTATGCAGGACGTTATTCACGTCGACCATACCTACACGGCCGATGATATGATGCGGGCCGGACGCGATGTCGAGAAAAACGTGTTAAGCCGCGCGCTTTACCGGGTGCTGGCGCAGCGTGTTTTTGTCTACGGGAATCGCACCATTATCCTTTAATTTGTCGATCGGACATCGTTTTCATCGCCAGGATGCGCCGTATGGAATAAAAAAACGGCAAACAGGTTTATTTTCGATATATCAGGCTTTACAGCGGCGCGTCATTTGATATGATGCGCCCGCTTGAAACGAAAGCATCTTGCAGTAAGGCCAGTGGTGGGGTTCCCGAGCGGCCAAAGGGAGCAGACTGTAAATCTGCCGTCACAGACTTCGAAGGTTCGAATCCTTCCCCCACCACCATTTCTAAGACTTCCCCAAACCAAATTCCAACGCATACTTTCAGATTCCCGTCAGGGGGAAGGTGAGAACCTTCGACCAAGGTTCGACAAAACCGCCAGGTTTTGAACAACGCGTCAGCGTTGGCCCGCAGGGCGAGCCGCGCAGCGGCGAGTTATCCTTCCCCCACCACCATTTCTAAGACTTCCCCAAACCAAATTCCAACGCATACTTTCAGATTCCCGTCAGGGGGAAGGTGAGAACCTTCGACCAAGGTTCGGGCGTGGGATTAACTCTTCCAACTCCCCGGCCCGTAAGAAAAAACCGGCAGTTGCCACGACCAGCGGATCGCCGCCAGACGTAGCGACAGGCCAATGGCGAAAGAAACCAGCAGGTTGATATCATGATTCACATTGAGCGACTTCAACCCCAGATACAGCAGCGCCACCAGCAGCGAAACGCTGGCATAAAGCTCTTTCTTTAATACCATCGGGGTGCGGTTACAAAAAATATCGCGCAGAATGCCGCCGAAAATCCCCGTCATAATCCCGGCCATAATCACCACCGTCAGGGAATAATTCAGCGCCAGCGCGACATTGCAGCCGATAATGGTAAAGGCGATCAGCCCCATGGCGTCCAGCACCAGAAACAGGCGGTGCAAATGGTGCATAACGCGCGCAATGATAATGGTAAAGAGACCGGCGCCGATGGTGAGATAGATATAACCGGGGTGCTGCGTCCAGCCGATGGGATAGTTGCCAAGGAGGATATCGCGCACCGTGCCGCCGCCCAGCGCGGTGATAAACGCAATCATGCCGACACCGAAAATATCCATATTACGGCGCCCGGCGGCCAGCGCGCCAGACATGCCTTCAGCGGTAATGGCGATCAGATAGATGTAAGTCAGCACACAATATTTCCTGTGAAATGTGCCCCTCCCTCTGTCCGTTTTACCTGAGAGTTTACGCGGCGTGCGCCGCTTGCCCCTTCGGTGGGTTGTCGCAACAACCTCTCTCCAGTTGGCTGAAATGGAATCCGCAGTATGGTGGCCTGAGCGATTATGGGAGTTTGCGCCTTCGGCGGAGCCTCGATGACGAAGCTCTCTCTCCTGCGAACTGCGGAGTATACGGGCTACGCCTTCCCGGTTCAATCCGCTATAGGCGAATCTTGTTTACCCGTCGAGCGGCTTCCCACGCCGGCGGTGACTCACCGCCTGAATTTCTGTTACCATCGGGAAACATTTTCATTGAACGGCAGCGAATATGAAGGTTGTTTCTTTTAATATCAATGGGCTAAGAGCGCGTCCGCATCAGTTGGCCGCCATTATCGAACAGCACCGGCCCGATGTGATCGGCCTGCAGGAAACCAAAGTCCATGACGATATGTTTCCCCTGGACGAAGTGAGCCAGTATGGCTATCACGTTTTTTACCACGGACAAAAAGGCCACTATGGCGTCGCGCTTTTGTGCAAGACCCCGCCTATTGCCGTGCGCCGCGGTTTTCCAACGGACGAGGAAGACGCCCAGCGCCGCATCATTATGGCGGATTTTGCTACCGAACAGGGAACGCTTACCGTGATAAACGGTTATTTCCCGCAGGGGGAAAGCCGCGATCATCCGATTAAATTTCCTGCCAAAACACGCTTTTATCAGGATTTGCAAAACTATATCGAGCAACATCATCTCGCCGCTCACCCCTTAATCATTATGGGCGATCTCAATATCAGCCCCACCGATCTTGATATTGGCATTGGCGAGGACAACCGCAAGCGCTGGCTGCGCACCGGGAAGTGTTCCTTCTTGCCGGAAGAGCGCGAATGGCTGGCCCGGTTACAAGGCTGGGGGCTTGTCGATACGTTCCGCGCCGCCAATCCGGACTGTAACGATCGTTTTTCCTGGTTTGACTATCGTTCCGCCGGTTTCGATACCAACCGGGGTCTGCGTATCGATTTGATACTGGCCAGCCGACCGCTGGCTGAATGCTGTACCGCTACCGGCATCGACTATGACATCCGGGCGATGGAAAAGCCGTCCGACCATGCGCCGATATGGGCCGAGTTCGCGCTGTAATATAACGACGCGGTGGCGCAGTTCCGCGGCGCGACCGCGCTTACCCGGCGGCGTTTAAGCATTGACGCTACTGTTTGAGCGGCTGCCAAATCAGATTATTGGTCCCCAGTGTTTGTTTGTCCCTCACGCACTGCAGGATCACCCCGTCCACTTTCAACACCGCGCCTTCCGTATAGTTGCGGTTCTCATAAACACAACAGCGCATACAATGATTATTCCGCTCCCGCGCGGCGGCGCCCGCGCCCCACGCTTCGGCGGGGACCGGCACCACAACCTCCGTTCCGCCGCGATTCGCCTGCGCCACCGACGGCAGCGCCAACACCGCGGCGGTCATAAACCAGCTAGCTAACCCTCTCATTGACTCTGCTCCTTCTCTTTGCGTTGCGGCTTGCGCCGCTTTTTACCGCTCGCCGGAGGAGCCGTGATGCCCTTGAACGCGCTCACGGCCCGGCTTGCTCTGGCCTGGTGAATCAACTCCTGCAACGCCTGGGTCAGCGGCTGCATAAAATCCTGATAGCGGCACTGTTTTTCGCTGATTTGCGTCAGCGTCGCTTCCCAGTGCGCCGTCATATCCGGATGCGCGGCGCTGTCCGGCAGAGAGTGGATTAATGCCCGCCCCGCCTCGCTGGCATGGATATAACGCCCCTTCTTGAACAGAAACGTACGCTTGAACAGCAGTTCGATAATGCCCGCGCGCGTTGCCTCGGTGCCTAAGCCATCGGTGGCGCGCAGGATTTTCTTGAGCGCTTTATCCTGCACAAATCGCGCGATGCCGGTCATCGCCGACAGCAGGGTGGCGTCGGTAAACGGCCGCGGGGGCTGAGTTTGCCGTTCCACCACTTCACCGCGTTCGCACAGCAGTTCATCGCCTTTGGCGACCACCGGCAGGGGCGTGCCCTCGTTCTCTTCATCGCGCTCCTTGCCCCCCAGCAGCGTGCGCCAGCCCGCTTCCGCCAGAAAGCGGGCTTTGGCGACAAATTTCCCGCCGGCGATATCCAGATCGATAACGCATTTACGGAACACGGCGTCAGGACAAAACTGCATGATGTACTGGCGGGCGATCAGTCCGTAAACGTTGCGTTCGTTATCCGACAACGCGGTGTGCGAACTGCGGGCCGTGGGGATAATCGCATGGTGGGCATCCACTTTACCGTCATCCCAGCAGCGGTTGCGTTTGTCGATATCCATGACCGGCTGCGGTAATAAATCCGGCTGATGTACCGCAATGGCGTTCAGCACCGCATGGCGCCCGGCAAAATGCTCTTCCGGCAGATAGCGGCTATCGGAACGCGGGTAGGTAATCAGCTTGTGGGTTTCATACAGCTTCTGGCAAATATCCAGCACCTGCTGGGCGCTGAGTCCGAAGCGTTTGGCGGCTTCAATCTGTAGCGTCGACAGCGAATAAGGCAGCGGCGCCGTTTCCGACTCGCGTTTATCATTATAGCCGGTCACCCATGCGGGCCGGCCGTCAATACGCTTGACCACATGCTCCGCCAGGGAGCGATGCAATAAGCGCCCTTCCTCATCCTGATAAGGCTCGCAGGACTCGCTCGGCTGCCAGAGCGCGACAAACCGTTCGCCGGCGGGGGTGATGATATGGGCTTTAACTTCGAAATAGTCTTTCGGCACGAAGTGTTCGATCTCTTCATCCCGGCGAACCACCAGCCCCAGTACCGGCGTTTGCACCCGGCCCACCGATAGCACGCCGTCATAACCGGCATTACGTCCCAGCAGCGTATAGGCCCGGGTCATATTGATGCCGTACAGCCAGTCGGCGCGGGAACGGGCCAGCGCGGAAACGCACAGCGGAATGAATTCCCGGTTCTCGCGCAGTCTGGCCACCGCCCGTTCAACCGCCTGGGGATTCAGGTCGTTAATCAGGCAGCGGCGCACCTGATGACGCTTTTCTTGCGGTAGCGAGAGGTATTCCAGCACCTCGTCGACCAGCAGTTGCCCTTCACGATCGGGGTCGCCCGCGTGAATGATTTCATCGGCTTCCCGCAGTAGTTTTTTGATGGTGTTAAGCTGTTTGCTCACCGCCGGCCGGGGCTGCAGCAGCCACTTCTGTGGGACGATCGGTAAATCGGCCAACGACCAGCGCGCATAGCGCGCGTCATAAACGTCGGGCTGCGCCTGTTCAAGCAGGTGCCCGACGCACCAGGTCACGACATCGCCCTGGCCGCAGGCAATAAAACCATCGCCGCGTCGATGAGGTTTAGGCAACACATCCGCAATCGCCCGCGCGAGGCTGGGCTTTTCGGCAATAAAAAGTCGCATTACGCACCATTACGCTGAAAGACTATTGCCAACCGCCGTTGTGCAAAATCGGACAGCAGCAACGAGGAGCGAAGACCTTTCAATGCGCGTTTATCAAAAATAACGGACGAATTTTTCACTATCGAGCGGCGTCACACTGGTCGATGCCTTTAACTGCGGCGTCCCCAGATAGAGGAAGCCGACTATCTCGTCCTGTTCACTGCAATGAAAAGCCTCGCGCACCAGCGGGTGATGCGTCCAGGCGCCGCTGCGCCAGATGCCGTTGAACCCCTGCGCCAGCGCGGCCATTTGCATCACCTGTACCGCGCAGCCGGCGGAAACCACCTGCTCCCAGCGCGGAACTTTGGGATTTTCCGTGCAATGCGCCACCACGGTAATAATCAGCGGCGCGCGGAAAGGCGCCAGCCGGGCTTTTTCTATTCCGGCCTCATCCATGCCCGCCTGCTGCGCCGCGTCGCTCAACAGCGCGCTAAAACGCGCCAGTCCTTCATTTTCAATCACAAAGAAGCGCCAGGGCTGTAAAGTTCCGTGATCGGGGGCGCGCATACCGGCGTGGATAATATTGTTCAGCGCCGCGCCTGAAGGTGCCGGCGTTGTCAGGCGGGAAGCCGAGCGGCGATTAAGTAACAGTTCGAGAGCATCCATCGCACATCTCCTGTATTACAATCTGGTTTCTGTGGTAAGGCGATATTGCGCGCCAAGGTAGCACAAGTAGAAGTTTTGTTACAAGATAGCCCCATCCCGGTGCCTTGCGGGCACTATTTAATGCTGACTTTTCAGCGTCCGCTCTTTAGGATATTAAGCTGTTTTCCCGTTCTCGGAGATGTTATGCGCACATTGTGGCGAATTTTTAGCGGATTTTTTAAGTGGACATGGCGTCTGCTTAATTTTATCAGAGAATTTATTCTCAATATTTTTCTTATCGCGCTCATTCTTATCGGAGTCGGGATTTATACACAATTCAACAGCACGCCGGCGGAAACCGCCCGCGGCGCCCTGCTGATCGACCTCACCGGCGTGGTGGTCGATCAACCCAGCATGAATAATAAACTGCGTCAGTTGGGGCGTGAATTTTTCGGCGCATCCAGCAACCGCCGCCAGGAAAACTCCCTGTTTGATATTGTCGACAGCATTCGGCAGGCGAAAACCGATGATAATATTACCGGTATCGTGCTGGATCTGAGCGAGTTCGCCGGCGCGGATCAGCCATCGTTGCAGTATATCGGTAAATCCCTGCGGGAATTCCGCGACGGCGGGAAACCCATCTACGCCGTGGGCGATAGCTATAATCAGGCGCAATATTATTTGGCCAGTTTCGCCAATACGGTGGCGCTGACCCCTCAGGGCAGCGTCGACCTGCACGGTTTCGCCACCAACAATCTCTACTTCAAAACCCTGCTGGACAAGCTGAAAGTCACCACCAATATATTCCGCGTCGGAACTTATAAATCGGCGGTTGAACCCTACCTGCGCGATGATATGTCCCCGGAGGCCAAAGAAGCGGACGGCCGCTGGATTAACACCCTCTGGCAGCACTATCTGGACACCGTCGCCGCTAACCGGCAGATAACCCCGCAGCAGTTGTTCCCCGGCGCCGTCGGTATTCTCTCCGCTTTACAGGCGGTGCAAGGCGATACCGCACGCTATGCCCTGCAGAATAAACTGGTGGACGAAGTCGCCTCCCGTTCCGTTATTGAGCAAACGCTGGTAAAAGCATTCGGCTGGAATAACAAAACCAACAACTTTAATTTCATCAGCATATACGACTATGCGCCTAAGCCTGCGGTGCAGAACAATAATCAGATAGCGGTGATTTTTGCCAATGGCGCCATTATTGACGGCCCGGAAACGCCGGGAATGGTGGGTGGCGATACTACGGCCGCCCGGATCCGCGCCGCGCGCCTCGATCCCAAAGTCAAGGCGGTCGTGCTGCGCGTCAATAGCCCCGGCGGCAGCGTGACGGCATCGGAAATGATTCGCTCGGAGCTGATGGCGGTTCGCCTGGCCGGCAAACCGGTGGTGGTTTCCATGGGCGGTATGGCGGCATCGGGCGGCTACTGGATTTCAACGCCGGCAAACGCCATTATCGCCAGCCCGAGCACCCTCACCGGTTCTATCGGTATTTTCGGGGTAATCAACACCGTTGAAAACTCACTGGAAAGCATCGGCGTGCACACCGACGGCGTGGCGACTTCGCCGCTGGCCGACCTGTCGATCACCAAATCGCTACCGCCCGAATTCAGCCAGATGGTTCAGCTAAGCATTGAACGCGGGTATAAGAATTTTATCGATATCGTCGCTCAGGCCCGCAAGAAAACGCCGGAGCAGATCGATCAGATTGCCCAGGGACATGTGTGGATCGGCAGCGACGCCAAAGAGAATGGCCTGGTGGACCAGTTAGGCGATTTTGACGATGCGGTGAAAAAAGCCGCCGAACTGGCAAAACTGGGCCAGTACCAGCTTAGCTGGTTTGCCGAACAGCCAAGCCTGTTTGACGCCATGCTGAACCAGATTAACGCGTCGGTTTATGCCTGGCTGCCCAGCGCCGTTCAGTCGCTGCTGCCCGCACCGGCGGCGCAGTTGGCCGAAGTGGTTCAAGCGCAGCCGTCCATTATGCATAACCTTAACGACCCGCAGCATCGTTACGCGCTTTGCCTCACCTGCGGCGAAGTCCGGTAAAACCAGCGATAAAGATTAAATCAGCCACGGGATCAACCATGAACAGAGCGCTATTGTTAATTGATTTGCAAAATGATTTCTGCCCCGGCGGCGCATTGGCGGTGGCCGAGGGCGATCGGGTGATCGAGGTGGCGAACCGCGCCATCGCCGCCTGCGCCGCGGCGAATATCCCGGTCATCGCCAGCCAGGACTGGCATCCGGCCGATCACGGCAGCTTCGCGGCCAACGCCAACGCCGCCGTGGGGGAAACCGGCGAACTGGACGGCCTGCCCCAGGTCTGGTGGCCGGTACACTGCGTGCAGCATCAGCCGGGCGCGCAGTTTCATCCGGCGTTAAACCGGCAGGCGATTGAATGGGTGGTACGCAAAGGCACCCAGGCCAATATTGATAGCTATAGCGCGTTTTTTGATAACGGGCACCGCGCCAAAACCGCACTCGACGACTGGCTACGGGCGCGGAATATTACTCGCCTAACCGTGATGGGCATCGCCACGGACTATTGCGTGAAATTCAGCGTGCTGGACGCCCTCGAACTGGGCTATAAAACCGAGGTGCTGGCGGATGGATGCCGCGGCGTCAATCTCGCCCCGCAAGACAGCCGGGCGGCGCTGGAGGAAATGCAGCGGCGCGGCGCGAAGCTTGTCGATCTGCCAAGCTTCGTTGCCGGGCTGGCGTCCGGCGGCTAGCGCAGGTCCGTTGTTCTTAGCCTCCGGCCTGCGTTTCGCCCGGCATTTTTATCTTTACCACGGCGGGTTCACTGAACTGCTGCTTCAGCTGTTGTTTGCTTTTTATCACAATCTCGCCGTCGGGGCCGATGGACATATGCTCCGCCTGTTGATTATGGCGAGCCTGCCACAGCATCACCATTTGCAGACAATTCTCTTTCTGTTGCGCAGACAAAGCGACGCCATCCGGCCATTTGCCCAACTCCACCGCCGTTGCCAGCCGTTGATAAATTTCCGGCGTCATGGCGTCAATCAGATCGTCGAGTTGCATCCTTTAATCTCCCCGCTTGCGGTTTTTGCCGCCATATTTATCACCATAAACGCTTGGCTGAAACGATTAAGCCGGGTTACAATTCAGTTAAGGCAGCCAGCTTGCGCAGTCGGCCGATTTTAGCCGTCAACCCGCTCGCCATCCACTTCGTCGATAAAGCTGAGCGACGCGGAATTAACGCAGTAGCGCTCCCCCGTAGTCTGAGGACCATCAGGGAATACGTGGCCCAGATGCGCGTCGCAGCTACCGCAGCGAATCTCGATGCGCCGCATGTTGTGGGCGTTATCTTCAAGATAGCGGATGGCGTCGGATGAGACTGGCTGGTCGAAACTCGGCCAGCCGCACCCTGAGTCGTATTTGCTTTCCGAATAGAACAGCGGCTTCTGGCAGCACAGGCAGTGGTAAATACCCGTACGCTTATTGTGCAGCAATTTGCCGGAATAGGCGGGTTCAGTGCCCCGCTGTTGGGTCACATAGCGTTGCATTTCCGTCAGCTGTCGCCCATCTGGCGGTGTTTGTTGAGAGGGATCGTCGCTCATAGTCGCCTCACTGGGTGTGTTAGCAATTAAATCAATCATTAATTATAACAAAAAATTAACAACTTTACAGGCCATTTTGGCTTAATATAATAGCTGTTGTCGGGGCGAATATTTAATTGTGACCTTTATCGCAATTCTGGATGGGACGGAGTTTATATGATGCTCTCAGAGCCGGTATCCGTCTGAAATGTTCTTTATTTACAGCACTGGCGGATTTTCGTGCAAGGGTTGGCGGCAGGTTTGACTTACAGCAACTATTGACACGATTCCGCTTGACGCCCAACAAGGTTTTTGTAATTTTACAACCAACCTTTTATTCACTAACCAATATCTGGTGGAATATATGACTATCAAAGTAGGTATCAACGGTTTTGGCCGCATCGGCCGTATTGTTTTCCGCGCTGCACAGGAACGTTCCGACATCGAAATCGTCGCGATCAACGATCTGTTAGACGCTGAATACATGGCGTACATGTTGAAGTATGACTCTACCCATGGCCGTTTCAACGGCACCGTTGAAGTTAAAGATGGCCACCTGGTTGTTAACGGTAAAACGATTCGTGTCACCTCAGAGCGCGATCCTGCTAACCTGAAGTGGAACGAAGTCAACGTTGATGTTGTTGCTGAAGCAACCGGTCTGTTCCTGACTGACGAAACCGCGCGTAAACACATCACCGCCGGCGCCAAAAAAGTGGTGCTGACCGGTCCGTCCAAAGACAGCACTCCGATGTTTGTTATCGGCGTTAACCATAAAAGCTATGAGGGCCAGGATATCGTTTCCAACGCATCCTGTACCACCAACTGCCTGGCGCCGCTGGCCAAAGTCATCAACGACAACTTCGGTATCGTTGAAGCGCTGATGACCACCGTTCACGCCACCACCGCAACGCAGAAAACCGTTGACGGCCCGTCTCACAAAGACTGGCGCGGCGGTCGCGGCGCATCTCAGAACATCATCCCCTCTTCTACCGGCGCAGCGAAAGCGGTTGGTAAAGTTATTCCTGAACTGAACGGCAAACTGACCGGTATGGCGTTCCGCGTTCCTACCCCGAACGTATCCGTTGTCGACCTGACCGCCCGCCTGGAAAAACCGGCTTCTTACAAAGAAATCTGCGCCGCCATCAAAGCCGCTTCTGAAGGCGAACTGAAAGGCGTTCTGGGTTACACCGAAGATGACGTGGTTTCCACCGATTTCAACGGCGAAAAACTGACTTCCGTGTTCGACGCGAAAGCCGGTATCGCGCTGAACGACAACTTTGTGAAACTGGTTTCCTGGTACGATAACGAAACCGGCTACTCCAACAAAGTTCTGGATCTGATCGCCCATATCTCCAAGTAAGTTCGGCTAACGATTCAATGATAAAGGGCGGCCCTGGGGTCGCCCTTTTTACTTGCTGATTAACAACAACCAAAAAACTTCCGGGAGAAGTTTTTGACGTCGCGTTAGCGACGGCCCACAGGGTGGCGGCCATGGATGGCACGCCACAAAAAAAGGCAACATTATGAATGATAAGATTTTCGCGCTTCCCATCAGCAAACCCGTTACGTCGACCATAAGCCAGCGGCGGCTGGATCAGTTGCCGGTCATCGTTGTCGAACACCCACAGGTTCGCGCGGCGGTGGCATTACAGGGCGCCCATCTGTTGAGCTGGCAGCCGACGGGCGAAGCGCCGGTCCTGTGGCTGAGCGACAACACCGAGTTCACCGAACAGGTGGCGATCCGCGGCGGGATCCCCATCTGCTTCCCGTGGTTCGGCCCCTTTTCCACCCCCAACCACGGCTTTGCTCGTCTGCTGCCATGGGAGTTCACCTCCCATAGCGAAGACGAACACGGCGTACAGCTCGCCTTCACGCTGCGCGACAGCGCGCAGACCCGGGAATATTGGCCGCACGAATTTACCCTGATCGCGCGTTTCACGCTGGGGAAAGAGAGCCGTATCGAACTGGAGGCCCACGGCGATTACAGCATCACCAGCGCCTTGCACACTTATTTCCATATCGGGGATATCGGCCGGATCGCCATCGGCGGCCTGGGTGAACGGTTTATCGATAAAGTGAATCAGGGCGAGATAGCGTCGCAGCAAGGCGATTTGGTCTTTACTGGTCGTACAGACCGAATTTACACCCATCCGCAGGCTATTAGCGTTATTGATGACCCGGCGTTACAACGCGCGATTGAAGTGCACCACGACCACCACAGCGACGTGGTATCATGGAACCCCGGCGCGGAATTATCGCATACCATCGGCGATATGACCGACGAAGGCTATAAAACCTTTGTCTGCGTGGAAACCGCGCGCATTAATCAGCCTTTCACCGCCACGCTGCGCTCCCCCGCCAGGCTGTCCGCCACCTTGCGCATCAGGAAAACGGCATAAGATAATCGCCGGATCATCCGCCACCATCAGCGCGCCCGGAGCATATCAGACAATATCCAGAGGCTGTTTGCGCCGCGGCGGCGGAAATGCCTGATCCAGCTGCGCAAGCGCCTCCGGCGACAGCACAATATCCAGTGCCTGCGCATTCTGCTTAACGTGCGTTTCGCTGCTGGCTTTGGGAATGGCTATCACCCCTGGTTGGCGGATGACCCAGGCCAGTAGAACCTGGGCCGGGGTGATGGCATGCTGCCTGGCGACGGCGTTAACCACCGAGTGGGCAAACAGCCCGTCGCGCAACCGCCCCGCCTGGGCAATCGGGCAATACGCCATCACCGGCACCCGTTGTTGCCGGCACCACGGCAGCAGATCGAACTCGATACCGCGCGACGCCAGATGGTACAGCACCTGATCGGTCATGCACGCCTCGCCCCCTTCCAACGACCAGATCTCGCGCATATCATCAATATCAAGATTGGATACGCCCCAGCGGCGGATCTTGCCGCTACACTGTAGCTGCCGCATGGCGGTGATGGTATCAACCAGCGGAATGCCGCCGCGCCAATGCAGTAAATAGAGGTCGATATAATCGGTTTGCAAACGCTTCAGACTCTGCTCGCAGGCGTTAACCGCCTTCTGGCCGCCGGCGTTGTGCGGATAAACCTTGGAAACCAGATACACCCTGTCGCGTCGCCCGCGAATCGCCTCGCCGACGACTTTTTCCGCCCCGCCATGGGCATACATTTCCGCGGTGTCGATCAGCGTCAGCCCCTGGTCGATACCCGCCTGAAGCGCCTTGACCTCCTGCGCTCCGGCCGCGGTATTTTCCCCCATAAACCAGGTTCCCTGCCCGACGGCCGGCACCGTGCTTCCGTCCGGAAAACTGACTTCTCTTATCGCCATTATCCTTTCTCCTGTGACCAATAGCGCGTCACGCCAATGCACCATTAATGTGCAAATGGGGTGATATCACCCCATCTTAGTGCAATCGGCGCACCATGACACCGAGCGGCTTTAGAACCGGTAGCTGACGCCCAGGCTTAGTAACGCGCTATAGCTGCTATCGACTATCGGGCTATCCTTCGCCTCATCGGACAAACGGGTATAGCGGCCCACCGCCCAGGCGCTCCAGTCAGGATTTATCTGATAGTTGGCGCTAAGCTCGACATAGGGCGCCCAGCCATCCCCGGGACGGTAGCGATCAAACCCGGAGCGCGCCGACTCCTTACCGCTGACGCCATAGTAATAACGGTTCATATTTTCACTGAACCAGCTGGCGCCGATGCCAGGAGTAATATTCAGATCGCCCAGCGTAAAGCGATAAAGATAGGCGCTATCCCAGATAAGGCCGTTGCTGTAATCCAGCGTATCGCCGGCCAGTACGGTGCGAATTTGCCCCCACTCGGCAATATGCTGATAAGCCGCTCCGGCCATCAGCGTGCCGCGCCGCTTATCCAACTGCTTCATCCGGACGTCATCGCTGTCGCCGGGTTTGAACCCCAACGGCAGATAGTACGCGGTCAGCGATAGCTTATTGACGCCGTCATTCCACAAATAGTATCCGCCCCCCAGGCCGCGAAAATAAAAGCTTTCACTTTCATAGTTCAGCATCGGCAACGGGTAAACGTGATTATCATCACCGCGATAGACGGACGTAGACCCTGCGGCCCCCAGCCCCAGGGAAACCTCCGCCGCATGGGCCGCGGGAAGCGCCGCGACGGCCGACACCAGCGAGACTGACAGACATAGTTGAAATTTATTCACAATTTTTATTTCCTATCACAGATATACATCGTTAAAAATGATGCTGCGGCTGTTGGTTTTTTTCTCTGCGCGTCTTAATAAAGATAAGACAAGAGAATAACTTATACCAATATTGTCTCTACCTTATGGGCAACAGGCGTTATTCTGCTTTAAGACCCGCCACGCTGGATGTTACACGCTATTGCCAGGAAGTGAGTCATTGAAATATCTTAAAAAGATCTCTGCCCAGAGAGGAAATTTTACGGATGCAAACTAAGCTTTAATAGAGAAGATGAAGTTTTCCGCGCCTGCAGGCATAAATAAAACCACGATATCGCCCGGCGCCACAAGTTGGCATAAGGGTTGCTAATCAGACTGTAGTTAGGCTGTAGTCAGGGGGAGATTTCTTCTTTCGAGAGGGCATATTACAGGCCGTACGCATTCTACACGCTCTCTTAATCATCTGTGCTAATCGACGAAGGACGGCATCGCTATGAACATATTTGATCACTATCGTCAGCGTTACGACGCTGCCAAGGATGAAGAGTTCACATTGCAGGAATTCCTTACCATCTGTCAGCAGGATCGTAGTGCGTATGCTAACGCGGCTGAGCGATTGCTGATGGCTATCGGTGAACCCGAGATGGTGGATACCGCTCATGAATCGCGGCTGTCCCGTCTATTTTCCAATCGGGTTATTGCGCGCTATCCCGCTTTTGAAGAGTTTTATGGCATGGAAGACGCCATAGAACAAATCGTCTCTTACCTGAAACACGCCGCGCAGGGATTGGAAGAGAAGAAACAGATTCTCTATCTGCTGGGACCGGTCGGCGGCGGTAAATCCTCGCTGGCGGAGCGCCTGAAAGTGCTGATGCAGCACGTCCCGATTTACATACTCAGCGCCAACGGCGAACGCAGCCCGGTGAACGATCATCCGCTGTGCCTGTTTAACCCACGGGAAGATGCCGCCATTCTGGAGAAAGAATACGCCATTCCGCGGCGCTATCTGGGCACCATCATGTCGCCGTGGGCGGCCAAACGGCTGCAGGAATTCGGCGGCGACATCACTAAATTCAAGGTCATCAAAGTCTGGCCGTCAATTCTGGCGCAGGTCGCCATTGCCAAGACCGAGCCGGGCGACGAAAACAATCAGGATATCTCGGCGCTGGTCGGCAAGGTCGATATCCGTAAACTGGAACATTTCGCGCAGAACGATCCCGATGCTTACGGCTACTCCGGCGCGCTGTGCCGAGCCAACCAGGGCATCATGGAATTCGTGGAAATGTTCAAGGCGCCGATTAAAGTGCTGCATCCGCTGTTGACCGCGACGCAGGAAGGCAACTACAACGGTACGGAAGGTATTGCCGCCCTGCCGTTTAACGGCATTATTCTGGCGCACTCCAATGAGTCGGAATGGGTGCAGTTCCGTAATAACAAAAACAACGAAGCCTTCCTTGACCGCGTCTATATCGTGAAAGTGCCGTATTGCCTGCGCGTTTCCGAAGAGGTCAAGATCTACGACAAGCTGCTTAATCACAGCGAACTCACTCACGCCCCTTGCGCGCCGGGTACGCTGGAAACGCTGTCCCGTTTCTCCATCCTGTCGCGGCTGAAAGAGCCGGAAAACTCCAGCATCTATTCGAAGATGCGGGTTTACGACGGCGAAACCCTGAAAGATACCGACCCGAAAGCGAAGTCCTATCAGGAGTATCGCGATTATGCCGGCGTTGATGAGGGCATGAACGGTCTTTCCACCCGCTTCGCCTTCAAGATACTTTCCCGGGTCTTTAACTTCGATCACAGCGAAGTGGCGGCGAACCCGGTACACCTGTTCTATGTGCTGGAGCAGCAGATTGAACGCGAGCAGTTCCCGCAGGAACAGGCGGAGAAATATCTGGAACACCTGAAAGGCTATCTGATCCCCAAATACGCGGAGTTTATCGGCAAAGAGATTCAGACCGCCTATCTGGAGTCCTACTCCGAATACGGACAGAACATCTTCGATCGCTATGTCACCTATGCGGACTTCTGGATTCAGGATCAGGAGTACCGCGATCCGGATACCGGGCAACTGTTCGACCGTGAATCGCTGAACGCCGAACTGGAGAAAATCGAGAAACCGGCGGGCATCAGTAATCCCAAGGATTTCCGTAACGAAATCGTCAACTTTGTGCTGCGCGCCCGCGCCAACAATAGCGGACGTAATCCGAACTGGACCAGTTACGAGAAATTGCGCACGGTGATTGAGAAGAAAATGTTCTCCAACACCGAAGAGCTGTTACCGGTGATTTCGTTCAATACCAAAACCTCAACGGATGAACAGAAAAAGCATGATGATTTCGTCGATCGCATGATGGAGAAAGGCTATACCCGCAAACAGGTGCGTTTGCTGTGCGAATGGTATCTGCGGGTGAGGAAATCGTCATAATGATTCATGAAACCGGCAACGTCGTTTGGGGGAAGCATGGCCTATTTCATTGATCGACGGCTAAATGGCAAAAACAAAAGCATGGTTAACCGCCAGCGCTTTCTGCGCCGCTATAAGTCGCAAATAAAACAGTCGATTTCCGAGGCCATTAACAAGCGTTCGGTGACCGATATAGACAGCGGGGAATCGGTATCGATTCCCAACGGAGACATTAACGAACCGATGTTCCATCAGGGGCGCGGCGGCCGCCGCCATCGCGTGCATCCGGGGAACGACCACTTTGTACAGAATGACCGCATCGAGCGGCCGCAGGGAGGCGGCGGCGGTTCCGGTCAGGGCGATGCCAGTAAAGACGGCGAAGGCCAGGATGAGTTCGTATTTCAGATATCCAAAGACGAATATCTGGACCTGCTGTTTGAAGATCTGGCGCTGCCGAATCTGAAAAAAACCCAGCACCGGCAGTTGAACGAGTACAAAAACCATCGCGCGGGTTATACCGCCAATGGCGTTCCCGCCAATATCAGCGTGGTGCGCTCATTGCAAAACTCCCTGGCCCGGCGGATGGCGATGACGGCGGGTAAACGCCGTGAGTTGCACTCTCTGGAGGCGGAGCTGGAACAGTTGGAGCATTCCGAACCGGTACAGTTGCTGGAAGAAGAGCGTTTGCGCCAGGACATTGCCGAACTGCGGCAAAAAATCGCCCGGGTGCCGTTTATCGATACCTTCGATCTGCGTTACAAAAATTATGAGCGCCGGGCCGAGCCATCCAGCCAGGCGGTGATGTTCTGCCTTATGGATGTTTCCGGTTCGATGGATCAGGCCACCAAGGATATGGCGAAACGCTTTTATATCCTGCTCTATCTGTTTCTCAGCAGAAATTATAAAAACGTCGAGGTGGTTTATATCAGGCACCATACCCAGGCTAAAGAGGTTGACGAGCAAGAGTTCTTCTACTCGCAGGAAACCGGCGGCACCATTGTTTCCAGCGCGTTGAAGCTGATGGAGGAAGTGGTGCGCGAACGTTACGATCCGTCTCTCTGGAATATCTATGCGGCGCAGGCGTCCGACGGCGATAACTGGGCCGATGACTCCCCTTTATGCCATCAATTGCTGGCCGACCAGCTGCTGCCGATGGTGCGCTATTATAGCTATATCGAAATCACCCGCCGTTCCCACCAGACGCTGTGGCGCGAGTACGAAATGCTGCGTGACGAATTTGATAACTTTGCCATGCAGCATATTCGCGATCCGGATGATATCTATCCGGTATTCCGTGAACTTTTCCGCAAGCAAACGGTGGGGAACTAACCTAGATAATCAGCCAGCCAATATTACCCTGGCTGATTTTATCGCCCGCCACTTGTTACAACGTCACCAATATAAGCTTTCATTATCCGGCGCGCCGCGTTGCCGACCGTTCGGGCAAGGGTGTTAACCCGCGGGCTGAAAGGCCGCATTATCCCGCTGCCCCAGCGTTAAACCCTGGCGTAACGGAATACGGATAAATCGTCGGATTGAATATCCGGCGTTTTACCGGCGATGATATCGGCCAGCAGTTGTCCCGAACCGCAGGCCATCGTCCATCCCAAGGTGCCGTGCCCGGTATTCAGGAACAGGTTTTTCAGCGGTGAGCGTCCGACCAGCGGCGTACCGTCCGGCGTCATCGGACGTAACCCGCTCCAGAAGGTCGCCTGCTCGACCGGCCCGACGTGCGGGTAAAGATCGCGCACCACCATCTCCAGCGTTTTACGCCGTTTGGCATTCAACCCGGTATCAAAACAGACGATTTCCGCCATGCCGCCCACGCGGATTCGTCGATCGAAACGCGTGATGGCGACCTTATAGGTCTCGTCCAGCACGGTGGAAACCGGCGCGGCGGCCTCATCGAGCAGCGGTATGGTCAGGGAATAGCCTTTCAGCGGATAGACCGGAATAGAGAACCATTCGCGCAACAGCCCAGTCGAATACGAGCCGCAGGCCATGACGTAAGCGTCCGCGATCAACGCCTCGCCGTCACATTGCACGCCGGCGACCTGCGTCCCCGCCACCTGCAAATCACGGACGGCCAGACCGAACCTGAATACCACGCCGGCATCCGCCGCCATTCTGGCCAGACGGCGGGTGAATAACTGACAATCCCCGGTTTCGTCATGGGGCAAACGTAAACCGCCGGTAAGCTTATCAGTGACGTTCGCCAGCGCCGGTTCAATGGAGGACAGCTGCAGGTTATTCAGCAGTTGGTACGGCACGCCCGCCTCTTTTAACACCGCGATATCGCGCATCGCATTTTCATACTGCTGCGCAGTGCGGAACAGTTGCAGCGTACCGCCCTGCCGGCCCTCATATTGGATATTGGTTTTCTGGCGCAGCGCCCGCAGGCAATCCCGGCTGTATTCGGCCAGCCGTACCATGCGGGCCTTATTGACCTGGTAATGACGGCTGTCGCAATTCAGCAGCATCTGCCACATCCAGCGCAGTTGTTCAGCCGAAAAGTCGGGCCGGATAGCCAGCGGCGCATGGCGCTGAAACAGCCATTTAACGGCCTTCAGCGGTATGCCGGGCGCCGCCCAGGGAGCGGAATAGCCCGGCGAGATCTGTCCGGCGTTTCCGGCGCTGGTTTCAAGCGCCGGCTCCGCCTGCCTATCGACGACGGTCACTTCATGTCCGGCCTGCGCCAGATACCAGGCGGTACTCACGCCAATAACACCACTCCCTAGAATGACAACCCGCATCTTTACTTATCTCCGTCCATTACGCTTACTTGCCATGTAATATGCTGGATAATTAGCTATCTATTGGAATAAAAGGCTACTCTAGCATTTAGGTAAAAATTGTCATCATGTGCAGATATAGCATTTATCTATTGTTCGTTGCCGTCGCAGGCAGCATATTATACCGGCTGACTCGGTGAATATTTTCTGCCAACCTGCCGTTTTTACGTCACTTTTATCAGATTGAGCTAAGATTAATTATGTCTGTGCGATATTGTGCAGGCGATCATGCAAGGGGCGCGCTGATGGCTATATCGACTGATAACCCGGTAAAAAAACCTAATCGCCTGGATGATGGGCCAGACTGGTCGTTTGAGCTATTGCAGGTCTATCTTGATGAGATAGATCGGGTAGCGAAACTCTATCGTCTGGATACTTACCCCCATCAAATCGAAGTAATCACCTCCGAGCAAATGATGGACGCCTATTCCAGCATAGGCATGCCGATTAACTATTCCCACTGGTCGTTCGGTAAGAAATTTATTGAAACCGAGCAACGTTACAAGCATGGACAGCAAGGGCTGGCTTATGAAATCGTTATCAACTCGGATCCCTGTATCGCCTATCTGATGGAAGAGAATACCCTGCCGATGCAAGCGCTGGTTATGGCCCATGCCTGCTATGGGCATAACTCTTTCTTCAAAGGCAATTATCTGTTCCGCAGCTGGACCGATGCCGGTTCAATCGTCGACTATCTTATCTTTGCCCGGCAGTATATTGCGCAATGCGAAGAGCGCTACGGCGTAGAGGAGGTGGAAAGCCTGCTGGATTCATGCCATGCGCTGATGAACTACGGCGTGGACCGCTACAAACGCCCGCAAAAAATCTCGCTGGAAGAAGAGAAATCCCGCCAGAAGAGCCGCGAGGCCTATCTGCAAAGCCAGGTCAACGACCTGTGGAAAACCCTCCCGCGCCGCGAACAGGGCATGGCGCAGGAGCAAGCTCGGCGTTTCCCGCAGGAACCGCAGGAAAACCTGCTCTACTTTATGGAAAAAAACGCGCCGCTGCTGGAACCCTGGCAGCGTGAAATTTTGCGTATCGTGCGTAAGGTCAGCCAATATTTTTACCCGCAGAAACAGACCCAGGTGATGAACGAGGGATGGGCCACCTTCTGGCACTACACCATTCTTAATCATCTCTATGATGAAGGCCGGGTTTCCGAACGTTTTATGCTGGAGTTCCTGCACAGTCACACCAACGTCATTTACCAGCCGCCATACAACAGCCCCTATTACAGCGGGATCAGCCCTTACGCGCTGGGCTTCGCCATGTTTCAGGATATTAAGCGCATCTGTCAGGATCCCACCGAAGAGGATCGCTACTGGTTCCCGGAAATCGCCGGTAAAGACTGGCTTGACACGCTGCACTTCGCCATGGAGAACTTCAAGGATGAGAGCTTTATCAGCCAGTTCCTGTCGCCGAAAGTGATGCGTGATTTCCGGCTATTCACCGTGCTTGACGACGACCACAATAATTATCTTGAAATCGCCGCGATCCATGATGAAGAAGGCTACCGCTTAATCCGCCAGGAGCTGTCGGCACAGTATAACCTGAGCTATCTTGAACCCAATATTCAGGTCTGGAATGTGGATTTGCGCGGCAATCGTTCACTGACGCTACGCTACATCCCGCATAATCGGGCGCCGCTGGATAAGAGCAGTCATGAAGTGATGAAGCACGTTCATCGTTTATGGGGGTTTGAGGTATATATGGAGCAGGAGAACGACGACGGCAGCATCGAGTTGCTGGAGCGCTGCCCGCCGCGCAACGCGCCGTCCTCATAGCGCTCAAACAGCGAGCTGAAAAAACGGCATTTGCAAAGGGTATTCAGCGGCGAATTTCGGCGATATCGTGCGGAATGGCGCTCTGCATACTATGCCAGATGGCGCCGCTCTCTTTGCCATAATGCCGGACCACGTCCATAACCTGCTCGTACAGGCCGTCATGGCACAGCGTTTCCAGCCGCTTATAGAAATCCAGCGCCAGCCTGCGGGCATCGGGATTGGAAAAATAGTAGCGGCCGACGCGAATATACAATCCTTTCAATCCATTGAGGATCAGGCCGTAAATCGGATTACCGGAGGCGAACGCCAGCCCGCGGAATACGTTGTAATCCAGCTGCGCGAAAGCATCCGCGTTATCATCCACGGCCCCGGTCTGCTTTAATACTTCACGGGTCTTTTCCGGGTGCTGCCGTAACGCCGTGCGGATAAAAATAGCCGCGATATTGGTACGCACCGCCAGTAGATTATCAATAAGTTGCGGTACGCTGTCGTGGTCGAGCCGAGCCAGCGTCTCCAGAATATTCAGTCCGGACGTTTCCCAGAAGTTATTGATTTTCGTTGGTTTGCCATGTTGAATCGTCAACCAGCCGTCGCGCGCCAAACGCTGCAGCACTTCCCGCAACGTGGTGCGCGTCACGCCTATCAGCTCGGAAAGCTCTCTTTCTGCAGGCAGGATCGATCCCGGAGGAAAGCGGTTATTCCATATACTTTCAATAATATATTCTTCCGCGAATCCGGCTGGACTTTGCGCCTTTATGACCATGAGTTTGATATTCCGTAGCGATATTTACCAGTGAAAACTGGTACTCATCATACCAGATGAACCCAACATGCCATAGCATCGCCGTCCCGCGCCAGAAAAATTCAAGATAAAACTGTGACCGCAAACAAAACCATGCGTTCCGGCGCCCCTTATCACTGGTCGGTTGGCAAAATTTTCAGCTATGATGCCATGTTAGCGATAAAGAAAAGTCTCCGCGACATCGGGCCGGCATCATTATGGCCGTCATTGGCGCGGATAATCCTGTATAGTGGTCGGTGGATATCAATTCAGTCAGCGCAAGCCCTGTTATCGGCTTTTAATGGTGTCGAATCAGCGCTGAATAACGATGGCAGTGAGGCTGTTCCGGTTTACACTGCCGAGTCGCTCATTTTGGCATGGAATACTTGTTATGTTGCGATTTCTCAACCGTTGCTCACGCGGTCGCGGTGCCTGGTTGTTACTGGCATTCACAGCCTTGATTCTGGAATTGGTCGCGCTTTATTTCCAGCATGTGATGCTATTAAAGCCCTGCGTACTGTGCATTTATCAGCGCAATGCCCTATTGGGCATCATGGGGGCCGGTTTGTTGGGCGCCATCGCGCCGGGCAACCTGCTGTTGCGTTATCCGGCGATCGCGCTCTGGCTCTACAGTTCATTTGAAGGGTTGCGTTTGGCCTGGAAACACACGGATATCCTGCTGCACCCCTCGCCCTTTAATACCTGCGATTTTTTTGTCAGCTTCCCGTCCTGGTTGCCGCTGGATAAATGGCTCCCCGCGATATTTAATGCGACGGGCGACTGCTCGGAACGCCAATGGCAATTATTGTCGCTGGAAATGCCGCAGTGGCTGGTCGGTATTTTCGCCGCCTATCTGCTGATTGCGCTGCTGGTATTGATTGCTCAGCCCTTCCGCCCCAAACGCCGCGATCTTTTCAGCCGCTGAAAAACAGGCTGCGCACCGGCGCGTAAAAAAGCCCGGGTAGAATTCACTCGGGCTTTTCCATCAATCTCTGCTACTGCTTTGGTCCGTAGATATCCCTGTAATAGTCTAATCTTTCTTTAAAGTACTGCCGTCTCTCTTGTGGGATTTTTTCCGCGATTTCGTCAGCATTAATGGTTTTTTTCTGACTTTCCATAAAAGCTATCGTGGAAGCAGCAAAATCAGCGTACTGATCGCTGTATCCAAGAATCATCTTTTCAAAGTTGATCATCTGCTCCCCCCTTTTCTTTCGCTATTGTTGTATTAAAATTATACAACACATTTTGATTTTCACATGGGGAAGGCGTGCGAATATTTCCGGTTATCGGGCCCACGCCGGCTTGTTCAGGATATGGTCCTGCCAATCCACAACCTCATTCTCCCGCACCGCAATATGCCGCACGGAAATTCGTTCTCCGTGCATCGCCGTTTTAGAACCGGCAATCAGCGGATGCCACTGTGGCAACCCCTTCCCTTCATGAATCAGCCGATAGGCGCAGGTTGCCGGCAACCAGTTAAAAGTCAGCAGATTTTCGCGGGTGAGCTTGATGCAGTCGGGCTCATATTCAAAGCGACGGCTATAGTTGCGACATTGACAGCTTTTTATATTCAATTGGTTACAGGCCACGTTGGTAAAGTAGATTTCCTCCGTATCCTCATCAATAAGTTTATGCAAACAGCACTGCCCGCAGCCGTCGCACAACGACTCCCATTCGTCGTCGGACATTTCAGCCAATGTCTTGTGCTGCCAAAAAGGGCGTTCAGTCATTTCTCTTTCCGGTTAATCTGTATTGGCGCCCTGTATAGCGGCTTTAAGCGGCAGAGGCAAGTTTTGCCACCCGTTCGCACCGAAGCGGGCAGCGCGGGATTCAGATAATGCGGGTGTTGAGGGTACGGTCGTTAAGGGTGATTTTCAGCATATCGCCAGACTCGATCGGCCCAACGCCTTGCGGTGTTCCTGTGAGAATAATATCGCCCGCGCGCAGCGTAAAGAAGCGGCTCATATAAGCAATCAGCGGCAGAATCGGCGTAATCATATCGCTGGTGTTGCCCTGCTGGCGCATCTCATCATTCACCTTAACCCCCAGTTCCGTCTGCTGCGGATCGCCGAATTCCGCTACCGGAATAAAACCGGATATCGGGCAGGAACCGTCGAACGCTTTGGCTTTTTCCCACGGTTGCCCGGCTTTTTTGCATGCGGATTGTACGTCACGCAGCGTTAAATCCAGCGCGACGCCGTAGCCGGCGATTGCCCGCGCGACCCGTTCCTCATTCGCCTGCTTCAGCGGCGTACCGATCAGCACCGCCAGTTCGACCTCATGATGAACCGAACCAAGATTTTTGGGAACGGCGACCGGCTGACGTAAATCGCACAGCGCGGTTTCAGGCTTAATAAATAAAACCGGCTCGCTGGGCGTCGCACTTCCCATTTCTTTAATGTGCGCCGAATAGTTGCTGCCTACGCACACCACTTTATTTACCGGGAAATCAAGCAGCGCACCCTGCCAGTCTCTGTGTTGATACATGAATATTCTCCTGCCCTGTCAGTTGAGTAAACATTACACTTATCACGAATAAGATCGCGGAAAATGCAATCATGCAAAAAACGCTCTATCATCGCCGATGCCATCGGCTCTGGTCCCAAGATGCACACAGTATAAAGCAAACGCTAAAATTTCTGTTGCTGACAATAGTGAGTAAAGTGCTCTACGCAAACCCGCAGCTTGGCGGAAGAATATAACGGCGTGTGATAGACCGCCCAAATATTGGCACTTTGCGCATACTCCGGCAACACCCTGATTAATGCGCCTTCCTTCAGCAACGGGGCGATATCCCACAGCGAACGCAACATAATCCCTTTGCCCTCCAAGGCCCAGCGGAGAACAATCTCCCCGCTATTAGAGGATAAATGGCCAGACACTTTTACTGATTTGCGTCCCCGATGATTTTCCAACTCCCAGACGCCCGCCGTTTGGTCGCGTTCTTTGGTGATAAGGCAGTCATGCCGCCGTAACTCCGCCAGCGAACCCGGTATGCCCCGTTGCCGTATATACTCCGGAGAAGCGCAAAGTATGCGCTGGTTTTTCGTTAACAGCCTGGCGATGTAGTTATCGGAAATGTCATCGTTAATGCGGATATCAAGATCGATACGGTCTTTAAGCAAATCAATTTGCCGGTCAAAAAGTTCGAAGTGTATCTGCAATTCAGGATAGCGCGCCATAAGCTGCGTAATCGCCGGCGCAATATAATTGCGCCCGAACCCGAAACTACAGCCGATGCGAACCATCCCTTTCGGTTCCATCTTAACCTGCGAGACGTCGTCAAGCAGACTTTGCAACTGCTCAAGAATATCGCCCCCGCGTTGATATACCAGCTTGCCGGTATCCGTCAGCGCGATGCCGTGCGACGAACGGTGCAGCAATTTCACTCCAAGCTGGTTTTCTAAAAGTTGTATCCGCTTGGTGACAAAGGCCGGCGTTTGCCCTAATGCCTCCGCGGCGCCGGCAAAGCTGCCGTTGTCAACCACGCTGGTCAGCACCTGCAAATCTTTGGGAATGGGATATTGCTCGATCATCGTAAACGTTTCCTTGGCAGGGAATATAATGCAACCGAACTCGGCTACGGGATTTATACTTCAAGCTACAGATGCGTTGGCTGCCTTACTCGACCCTTGCCTCATTGGGGCCGCTGCAAGCAGCGTTCAAATCTGCTCCAGGCAGATTTGTCAGTCACCCGAAGCACTTACTCGAGTAAGCTCATCGGGATTAAATGAGAGGCATCCTATCTCTCACCGGAGGCCAGCCGTTGGCTGGTCAAATTCGTTCCCGACGAATTTGTCCTTCCCTTGCTGCCTTCCTGCAACTCGAATTATTTAGGATATAGAAAACCTTAATTCATGAATCGTAAATCTGATATTCATACTTTCAGTCACCGATAACCCCTATTTTTCGTGCTAGTTTACTTGTGCCCCTTGATAAAAGATCGATTATTAAAAACGGAATGATAATTAATGTCACCAACGTCCGGCTATTATTTATACTGGAGTCCGTAAATGCTCACCTTAGAAGACAGGCGTCAACAGGTTGCGAAACTGACTGATATCGTCGCCAGATTTACTTCGATGATTTCAATCCGAATGCCGAATGACGTGGTTAGGAAATTGGAGGAGTTACGTCATATAGAAAGTGATGGCATGGCCAAGATCGTCTATGACACCATGTTCGACAATATGGAGAAAGCGATAAAACTGAACAGACCGGCCTGTCAGGATACCGGCGAAATTATGTTTTTCGTTAAAGCCGGAACCCGCTTCCCCTTATTAACCGAATTACAATCGATATTAAAAAAGGCCGTGGAAACGGCCACGATACAAACGCCGCTTCGCCATAATGCCGTTGAGATTTTTGATGAATACAACACCGGCACAAATACAGGATCGGGCGTGCCATGGGTAACCTGGGATTTAATACCCGACGGGGATAAAGCCGAAATTGAAGTGTATATGGCGGGTGGCGGCTGCACCTTGCCCGGCCGTTCAAAGGTGCTGATGCCCTCCGAAGGCTATGAAGGCGTGGTTAAATTCGTCTTTGAGAACATCTCGACCCTGGCCGTAAACGCCTGCCCGCCGGTGCTGGTCGGCGTGGGTATCGCCACCTCGGTGGAAACCGCCGCCGTACTTTCACGCAAGGCGATACTGCGTCCCATCGGCTCGCATAATGCCAATCCGAAAGCGGCGGAGCTGGAAAAAAGGCTGGAAGAAGATTTGAACAAACTGGGGATCGGGCCGCAAGGGCTGACCGGAAAAACCTCCGTCATGGGAGTTCATATCGAATCCGCGGCCCGTCATCCCTCGACCATCGGCGTAGCCGTTTCTACCGGCTGCTGGGCTCATCGCCGGGGAACATTGTTAATTCATGCGGACATGACTTATGAAAATATTTCGCATCGGGGAGCGTCGCTATGAACAAGGTATTGACTACGCCAATCAAAGATGAAGATCTGGTTGATATCAAAGCGGGAGACATCATTTATCTTAACGGACTGCTGGTTACCTGTCGCGATGTTTGCCATCGCCGTTTAATTGAATTAAACCGGGAATTGCCCGTTGATTTGCACGGTAACGCCATATTCCATGCCGGCCCGATCGTCAGAAAAAATGGCGCCAAATGGGAAATGGTCTCAGTCGGTCCGACGACCAGTATGCGGATGGAAAAATTCGAGAAAGCATTTATTGAGAAAACGGGGGTTAAATTAGTGATCGGCAAAGGCGGCATGGGGCCCGATACCGAGCAAGGTTGCGTGGAATATAAAGCCCTGCACGCTATATTCCCCGCCGGATGCGCGGTATTGGCCGCGACGCAGGTTGAAGAAATAGAAGAAGTGCACTGGATGGAGTTGGGTATGCCCGAATCTTTATGGGTTTGCCGGGTGAAAAACTTCGGACCGCTGATTATTTCCATTGATACTTATGGAAATAACCTAATCGAGAAAAATAAAAAGTTATTTGCAGAAAAGCGTGATGAAATAGTGGCAGAGATCTGCGAACACGTTCATTACATAACATAATATTTTAAGCTGAAACTGTTCCTGCGCGTTCAGACTCCGTCGACCTGATGAAATAACCTTTAATTTTTCATGGCTGCTCGGTATGGCCGGTTTTAGCGACGGAATTGCTTAAATTACGACCAGCTTGTGAAGCTCTCCCCCGCGCCCGGCGTTATTATGCCATTTTCATCGCGGTCGTCATCAGCCTGATGGTAAGGCCGCAGCCTGACGCAGCGGTTTTACCATTATCTCATCGTGATTGCGGCCTTGCCCCGGGGATCGTTGGCGACGGCTGCCGGCCTGCCGCTCTGTGACATGAAAATCCGGCTATTGACCGCGGATTTCTTGTTTGAATCACCCGCCGCAGAATATTTGACTAAGGCATTATCCGAAAATAAGCGTTGGTATTATTTTTTTACATTTACCAAAACGTGTTTAATAAACTTTCCGGCGGCGGCGGAACCTGCAGATAAAACCCCTGCTCTTCGAGCGCTTGTTTTACTTTTTCAATATCGGCGCCGGCCAATTTCTTGCTGCCGTCCAGCGGCAATAACATGGCTAAATGCGGTTTGCCGAAACTTTTCATCAATTCTTCAGGCACGCGGGAAAAATCGTCTTTTTTTTCGACATACAGATAGGTTTGATCGCGTTTGGAACTCCGGTAGATCGCACAAAACATTTTTTTTACTCTATTTAATGAGAATGGCATCTTGCCTGTATATAATTGTGACTATAACATGCTTACAGCGCTCTGGAATATCATGCCTCAAATGTTACTCTGGGGATTAAAAGATGCTGAAACTGAGTCAGGATAGATGTCACAAACGCCAATTGAACTAAAAGGCAGCAGCTTTACCTTATCGGTTGTTCATTTGCATGATTCCCAACCCGAGGTAATTTATCAGGCATTACAGGAAAAGATCGAGCAGGCGCCCGCTTTTCTGAAAAATGCTCCCGTTGTCATTAATGTCGCCGCGTTAACCGCGGATATCGACTGGATAAAATTACAGCAGGCCATTTCCTCAACCGGGCTGCACGTCGTCGGCATCAGCGGATGCAAGGACGAGCGGTTGAAACAGGTCATTACGCAGGCGGGGTTGCCCCTGCTAAGCGAAGGGAAAGAGCAGCGGCGGGCAGCGCCGCCCGTCACCTCAGTGCCCAGCGCCGCGAAGACCCAAGTCATCAGCGCCCCCGTTCGTTCCGGCCAGCAAATCTATGCGCGGAACTGCGATTTGATTGTCACCAGCAGCGTCAGCGCGGGTGCGGAAGTGATCGCCGACGGCAATATCCATATTTACGGCATGATGCGCGGCCGAGCGCTGGCCGGCGTTTCAGGCGATGTGCAGAGCCAGATATTTTGCACCCATCTGGCGGCCGAACTGGTGTCGATCGCCGGCCGCTATTGGCTGAGCGATCAGATTCCACCCGCATTTTCCGGACAGGCGGCAAGGGTAAACCTCAACCTGCTGGATAACGTTTTAAACATACAACCTCTAGACTAAGCCCTTTGACAAGGAAACATTTATGGCACGCATCATTGTTGTTACATCGGGTAAAGGGGGCGTTGGCAAGACTACTTCAAGCGCGGCCATTGCTACCGGTTTAGCCCAGAAAGGAAAAAAGACGGTTGTCATCGACTTTGACATCGGTCTGCGCAACCTGGACCTGATTATGGGATGTGAACGTCGCGTGGTTTACGACTTTGTTAATGTGATCCAGGGCGACGCCACGCTGAATCAGGCGCTGATCAAAGATAAGCGCACCGAAAATCTGTACATTCTGCCCGCTTCGCAGACGCGTGATAAAGACGCGCTGACCCGCGAAGGGGTGGAAAAAGTGCTGGACGATCTGGGTGAAATGTCCTTTGACTTTATCGTCTGCGACTCGCCGGCCGGTATCGAAACCGGCGCGCTGATGGCGCTCTACTTCGCCGATGAAGCGGTTATCACCACCAACCCGGAAGTCTCATCGGTACGCGACTCCGACCGCATTCTGGGCATTCTGTCCTCCAAGTCGCGCCGCGCCGAACGCTCGGAAGAGCCGATCAAAGAGCACCTGCTGCTGACCCGCTATAATCCGGGCCGGGTGAGCCGCGGCGATATGCTGAGCATGGAAGACGTGCTGGAAATTCTGCGCATTCCGCTGGTCGGGGTTATCCCGGAAGATCAGTCGGTGCTGCGGGCGTCCAACCAGGGCGAGCCGGTTATCCTGGATCCGGAAGCCGACGCCGGCAAAGCCTATTCAGACACCGTCGATCGTCTGTTAGGCGAAGAGCGGCCTTTCCGCTTTGTTGAAGAAGAGAAGAAAAGTTTCCTTAAACGACTTTTTGGGGGATAAATTATGGCATTACTCGATTTCTTTCTGTCCCGCAAAAAAGCGACGGCCAATATTGCCAAGGAGCGGCTACAGATTATTGTCGCGGAGCGACGTCGGGGAGACAGCGAGCCCCATTATCTGCCGCAGTTAAAACGGGATATTCTGGAAGTTATCTGTAAATACGTACAGATAGACCCGGAAATGGTGAGCGTTCAGTTAGAGCAAAAAGGCGATGATATTTCCGTACTTGAGCTGAACGTAACATTGCCGGAAACGGAAGAAAGCCCTAAATGATTTTCCTGCCCTAATATCCCCTGCTTATTGGCAGGGGATATTCAATTCCCTTTTCCCTGTCTTTCTGTTATTGAGAAATAAAGCGCTTGAATAAAAGAGCGAGCCGCGCTTAATACTGTTGTAAAACTGCCCGCAGCTCATCGCCAAATAAATTATTACGCCATCCAGACAGCATTTCCGGCTGCGCATTCTGCCCGTTCAATTTCCAGTGCTCGTTAAGCAGCCGGTTAATCTGACGGCGGGATGCCAGCAGCTCAGGGGATAATCCGCTACGCTCGCTGACGCTTTGCACCAGCGCCTTAATATCTTTAAAGGCCTTTTTATAGCCGGGGTAGTCGATAAGGTTGATCACCGGCGGCGGATAGTCCCCGTCGCTCATTCCGCTGGTCTGCTCAACCAATGCCAGCATCGTTTTACCGTGATAGCGAATCTCCGGACCGCTCAGCCCCAGCGAATCCAGCTCTGCCAGCGAGGCGGGTAAAAAACGCGCCACCTGGCACAGATTCTCTTCACGCACCACGAAGTTTACCGCGCTGTCGCGCTCGCGCGCCTTTCGCAGGCGCCATGCGGCGAGCAGTTGCAGGCAGGCCAGATTCCGCCCGCGCAGCTGCCAGGCGTTGCCGATTTCGCGATAGGCCAACTCCGGCGCCAGTATTTCCCGCTTACGCTGGCACAGCTGACGACATTCATCCAGCGCGGCGGCCGTCCACCCGGCGGCCGCCGTTTCCTGCACCAGTTTTATGGCCATCGGCAGCAGATAGAACACATCGGCGGCGGCATAGTCACACTGTTTTTCACTTAACGGACGGGCCAGCCAGTCGGTACGCGATTCGCTTTTATCCAGCGCGACGTCCATATATTCGGCCACCAGGGCGGCGAAACCGTAAGAGAGCGGCTTGCCTAAAAAAGCGGCCAGAATCTGGGTATCGATAAACGGCGTCGGCGACAGGCCGAAAGCATTAAGAAAAACTTCCAGGTCTTCGCTGCCGGCATGAAGAAATTTGACCACCTGCTCGTCGCTCAACAGTTGCTGAAAAGGCGCCCAGTCGGTAATGGTCAAGGGGTCGATAAGCGCCAGCCGTTCGCCATCGTACAATTGGATCAGCCCTAATTGCGGGTAATAAGTGCGAGTTCTGACGAACTCGGTATCCAGCGCGACCTGAGTATATTGGCGCGCCTGCGTGCAAACCTGTTCTAACCCGGCGTCGGTGGTGATCAACTGATAATTCAAAACATCATTCTCTTGGTGGTTGCAATATAATCCATAAATCGCCGGCAGCCGGCGATTCGCCTATGTGTTTGTCGTCTCCGCGATTTTATTTTGCTCATCCCGCAGTTCCCGGCGCAGGATCTTGCCGACGTTAGACTTGGGCAAATCCTCGCAGAATTCAATCTCTTTCGGCACCTTATAGCCGGTAAGATTGCGCCGGCAATGGGTGATCAACTCATCTTTGGTCAGCGAAGCGTCGCGTCGAACCACAAACGCTTTCACCGCCTCGCCCGATACCTCGCTGGGCACCCCGACCACCGCGGACTCGGAAACTTTAGCATGCCGGGTAATCACATCTTCAATTTCAGTGGGATAAACGTTAAACCCCGACACCAGAATCATATCTTTTTTACGATCGATGACGCGCAGAAAACCCTCTTGATCTGCCGTGACAATGTCACCTGTGGCCAGCCAGCCGTCGCGCAACACCTCATCGGTGGCCGCGGGCTGCTGCCAATAGCCGAGCATCACCTGCGGCCCGCGGATCCACAGTTCTCCCGCTTCGCCGGGGGCGACATCATTGCCGTTATTATCGACGATGCGCACGTCCGTCGACGGCACCGGCAGTCCGATGCTGCCGCTATAGCGTTGCAGATCGTAGGGATTGCCGGAAACCAGCGGCGAGCTTTCCGTCAGCCCGTAGCCCTCAAGCAGGTGTTTGCCGGTCAGTTTTTCCCAGCGTTCCGCCACCGCCTGCTGTACCGAGGCGCCGCCGCCGACCGAGAGCCGCAGCGTGGAGAAGTCCAACTGATTAAATTCTTTATTGTTCAACAGGGCATTAAATAAGGTATTTACCCCGACCATAACGGTAAAGGGATGCTGCGCCAGCTCTTTGACCAGCGTCGGGATATCCCGGGGATTGGTAATCAGCAGATTTGTGCCGCCAAACTCGATAAACAGCAGGCAATTCACCGTCAGCGCAAAAATGTGATACAGCGGCAGCGCCGTGACCACCAGTTCGTTTTCCCCCAGCACCGGGCCGTATGCCGCTTTGCACTGTGCCAGATTGGCCTGCATATTACGGTGTGTGAGCATCGCCCCTTTGGCGACGCCGGTTGTTCCGCCGGTATATTGCAAAAAAGCCAAATCGGCGTTGATGATATCCGGCTTCACATATTGCAGACGCCGTCCTTGCTGCAACACCCGCCGAAATGAGATGGCGTCCGGCAGATGGTATTTGGGCACCAGACGTTTAATGTACTTGACCACAAAATTGACCAGCGTTCGCTTCGGCGTGGAGAGCTGATCGCCCATGCGGGTGAGGATAACGTGCTTCACCTGAGTATTGCGCACCACCTTTTCCAGCGTATGGGCAAAATTGGAAACAATCACAATGGCGCTGGCGCCGCTGTCTTTCAATTGGTATTCCAGTTCACGCGGGGTATACAACGGGTTAACGTTAACCACCACCATACCGGCCCGCAGCACGCCAAACAACGCCACCGGATATTGCAGCAGGTTGGGCATCATCAGCGCCACCCGATCGCCTTTCCTCAGCTTAAGCTGGTTTTGCAGATAGGCGGCAAACGCCCGGCTGCGCTCTTCCAGCTTGCGGAAGGTCATCACCTCCCCCATATTGATAAATGCCGGCCGATCGGCGTAGCGAGCCGCCGCATTCTCAAATATTTCCACCAATGAGGAATAGCGATCCGCATCGATGTCCGCAGGTACATCCGCCGGATAGCGTGCCAGCCAGATTTTGTCCAAGTCGTCACTCCCGAGATATTTTTTCAGCGGCATCGGCAACCTCAATGCAAATTATTGTTAACATTATTTTAACTCAACTTATCCATTGATAAGTAAACAATGTCAGGGTTGCGAGGCCGATCACCTAAAAAAAATCAGGCAACCTGAGTCGCCTGATTTACTACGTTACCCAAAGATAGGCTATTCCGTCACGATGGTCTCAATCTGCGCCGGACCATACCAACCGCCGCCGAATCTCCAACCGGGTCCCCAGCCATAGCCATAGCGCGCATCCCATCCCCATGGGCCGTAAGCGCCCGCCGGCGCCACCACACGCTGCGCCAGGTTCCAGCGTTTGTAGCCCTGAACGTCAATCACCACATAGCGATACGGCTTGTCGCCGATGGCCCCCTGCTCCGTCCCGGTAATCGGACCGACTACGGTAACCAACTGGTCTTTAAAATCCGTCGGCTCCAAAAAGCGGTTCACATAGGCGATAAAGCGCCCTTCGGAGGGTTGATTCAGTCGTGGTCTGGCGCCGCTGTCCAGCGGTAAGCCGGCAATCTCCAGCCGGGTTTTATTGGCTTCATTGCGGATGCCGACCACCCGGCCGCCAAAGCGGGACTCTTGTCCCACATACAGCTGCGGCGCGTTCATCACCCGCACCAGATCGTCCTGCGGCGTAGGAGATGTTCCCTTGATGACATCCGGCACCGTGACGCATCCGGACAACAGCAGGGCCGCGGCAGCGATCAGGCCGCTCCACCGCGCGCGTGGCAGCCGAATACGCCGCGCTTGATTATTCATATACCCAGTCATGGTTATGACATCTCCTTTTTCAGTGCCCGATAATTAGACTATACCGTACAGAATAAGTTGCCGCTCATTCCCGGCCGGGCAGTTTTTTCCAGGCGACTTCATTGCGCAGATAGCGCGGCTCGGCCTGCTCCACGCTCACCGCCTGGCCGGCGTCCCACTGCCGGCAGGCCAGCGGCAGCATATCCTCCGCCTGCGGCAACGGCGTGTCGCCGTCCAGCAATGACACCGCCGGGTGATCCACCAGGTCCGCATAGGTTTGCCATCCGGTGCCGGCCGTCGCCCAATGGCCGCTTAATTGCGCACTCAGCGCCTGCACCTGCTGCGGCGTCAGCACCGCTTCGCCGGCGTCGCCCTGCCAGTGCCCGTCGGCCTCTTGCTGATATTGCGCCCAGTACACTTCGCCCATGCGGGCGTCGATCGCCGTCAATACCCGCCTGGCGCCAGTGCGGCGCCAGGCGCCCTGCGCCAGGGTCGCCAGGGTGGAAACCCCGATCATCGGCAGATCGGCGCCCAGCGCCAGCCCCTGCGCGATGCCGATGCCGATGCGCACCCCGGTAAAACTGCCGGGCCCCCGGCCAAACGCCAGCGCATCCAGCGCGCCGAGCGTCAGGCCGCTTTCCGCCAGCACCTGCCGCACCATGGGCAACACGCGTTGGGTATGCTCCCGGGGACAAACTGCAAATAAAGAATGAATTTCACCATCATTCCAGAGTGCGACGGAACAGGCTTCCGTCGCGGTATCAAGCGCTAGAATTCGCGTGGACATGCCAACCTCGGGCGGGATAAATAAGTCTTAACGGCGCGCATAATAGCATAGCGTCCGACAGATTTCCGTTATGCTTTAGCGGTAAGAAACTCAATGGCCTGCCCGATATCGCGCGTGCGCGGCGCGGGCGGCAGGCTATTGAGAAAGACCGAACCATAGGGGCGCATAACCAGGCGATTATCGCAAATAACCAGTACGCCGCGATCGTCGATATCGCGGATCAGCCGTCCCACGCCCTGCTTCAGGGTGATAACCGCATCCGGCAATTGCACCTCGTCGAACGGCTCTCCGCCCCGCAGGCGGCAGTCTTCGATGCGCGCTTTCAGTAGCGGATCGTCCGGCGAGGTAAAGGGAAGTTTGTCGATAATCACGCAGGAGAGCGCATCGCCGCGTACGTCGACCCCCTCCCAGAAGCTGCTGGTGGCCACCAGCAGCGCGTTGCCCGCCGCGACAAACTGCGCCAGCAGCTGCGCCTTGCCGGTTTCGCCCTGTAATAACACCGGCAGCGTCAGCGTGGCGCGGAATTCGGCGGCCAGATCGCGCATCATCTGATGGGAGGTGCAGAGCATAAAACAACGTCCCTTATTCGCCGCAATCAGCGGAGAGAGCATCGCCGCCAACCGCTTTGCGCCGCCGGGACGGTTGCTTTCCGGCAGATAACGCGGCACGCAGAGCAGCGCCTGGCTGGCGTAATCAAACGGACTTGGCAACAGCAGGGTATTGGTGTTCGCCTCATCCAGCCCCAGCCGATCGGTAAAGTGTTTTAGCTGCTCGTTAACCGACAGGGTGGCGGAGGTAAAAACCCAGGCCGAGGGTTTTTCTTTCATCAGCTCACGAAAGCGATCGGCCACGGAAAGCGGCGTCAGCGCCAGGACGAAGTGGCGGGAGTTGCATTCATACCAGTAGCTGTAGCCGGCCTGCTGCACATCCATCAGGCGCTTTAACCGCCCGCGGTACAGCGTCGCCCGCTCAAAGGCCGCGTCCAGCAGCGCGGAGCGGCCTAAAGAGAGTTTGGCCACGTCGTAGCACAGCTCCAGCGCGTCATCCAACAGCAGCAGCGCGCGCTGCAGCGACGGCTGATTAAGGATCTCGCGCAGATTGCCGCGAAATCCGGGGTCGCCCAGCGCCAGGCGAAAATCCTGGGCGCTCTGCGTCAGGCGGTCGGCGCTCTTCTGTAATTGCGCCGCATCACGCACTTCGGTGCGGTAGGCGATAGTGATATCTTTCGCCAGATCCAGCAGTTGGCGGCTGGTGAGCTGCTGCCCGAAATACTGGCTGGCGATATCGGGGATCTGGTGGGCCTCATCAAAAATCACTACGTCGCTGTCGGGGATCAGTTCGGCGAATCCGCTCTCTTTCACCACCATATCGGCCAGATACAAATGATGGTTGACCACCACGATATCGGCATCCATCGCCTTGCGCCGGGCTTTGACCACAAAGCACTCTTTATAGCGCGGGCAATCACTGCCCAGGCAATTATCATTGGTGCTGGTCACCAGCGGCCAGACGGGGCTATCTTCCGCCACGCCGGCACAGGTCGCGACGTCGCCCTCCACGGTTTCGGAAGACCATCCCCGCAGCCTGACCAATGCGCTCAGGGTTTCTGCGGAAAGATCGCCGCCCGCCAGCGATTGCTGCTCAAGGCGCTCCAGGCAGAGATAGTTGGAGCGCCCTTTCAGCAGCGCCAGCTTGCCTTTATATGCAAGCGCCCGCGCCACCGTGGGCAGATCGCGGCTGTAGAGCTGATCCTGCAATGCTTTCGATCCCGTCGAAATGATGATTTTTTTATCCGCCCGCAGTGCCGGCGCCAGATAGGCGTAGGTTTTACCCGTTCCCGTCCCGGCTTCGACCACCAGCGCCCGCTGTTTGTCGATGGCCTGAGCGACGGCCTGCGCCATTTGCCGCTGGGGCTCGCGGGGCTTAAACCCGCGGATGGCCTGCGCCAGCGCCCCATCGGTTGCAAAATCATCCATCACGCTATCGTTTGTCACACTGTCTCTCTTTGTATGGGGTTCGGCCGGCCGGTGCTACCTGACGATAACGCCGCGCCGATTATGCCAAGACTCAACCGGCGCCACCACCCTAAATCGGCCGGGCTTTTGGTCGCTGAAGTCTAATGTTAGGCTTAACGCCGTTATTCACCAAGATGAAAGGACAACATACTAATGCCAATCACCAGAATCGACCCTGAAGCGCGCTGGTCCAATGCCGTGATCCATAACCACACGCTGTATCACACCAGCGTGCCGGATAATCTGGATGGGGATGCCCGCGCGCAGACGGAAAACGCCTTGGCGTCGTTGGACGAGGTATTGCAACAGGCGGGAACGGATAAAAGCCGTCTGCTGGACGTCACCATTTTTCTGGCCGATGCCGATGATTTTGCGGCGATGAACGCCGTATGGGACGCCTGGGTCGCGCCGGGCAGCGCGCCTGTGCGTTGCACCGTACAGGCCAGGCTGATGAATCCGCGCTTTAAAATTGAAATAAAAGCAATTGCCGCCCTGTGATATATGAGGCGTATTTGAGTTGCGCCCTGCCATTCAATATATCGTGGACCACTACGCTGATGACTATCAGCGTAAAGGACATATCGGCCATTCTGGTTACCTCGTCACCGGCCAGTCCGTGGGTATAGCGGAGCACGACTCGCCAGTCAGAGCATGTTGCGAATGACATAATGCAGGATGCCGTCGTTCTGATAATAGGTCAGTTCATTGCGGGTATCGATACGGCAATGGGTTTTAATCACCCGGTTATTCCCCGCGTTATCGGTAATGGTTACGTCCACCGCCGCGCCGGGCGTCAACTGGTTCAATCCGCTAATCGATATCTGCTCATCGCCGGTTAATTCCAGCGTCTTGCGCGTTACCCCATTTGGGAACTCCAGCGGCAGAATCCCCATACCGATAAGGTTGGAACGGTGAATACGCTCAAAGGATTCGGCGATAACCACGCGCACGCCCAGCAATCGCGGTCCTTTCGCCGCCCAGTCGCGGCTGGACCCAGAGCCGTACTCCTTGCCCGCCAGCAATGCCAGCGGGACATTTTCCTGCTGATAACGCATGGCGGCGTCATAGATCGTCATCTCGTTTTGCGAAGGGATATGCCGGGTATACCCCCCCTCAGTGCCGGGCACCATCTCATTGCGGATACGAATATTGGCGAAGGTGCCGCGCATCATCACCTCATGATTGCCGCGGCGCGAGCCGTAAGAGTTGAACTCTTTGGTCTCTACGCCGCGCTCCAGCAGGTAGCGTCCCGCCGGGCTGTCGCGTTTGATATTACCTGCGGGAGAGATATGGTCGGTGGTGACGGAGTCGCCCAGCATGGCCAGAATGCGGGCATTGTGGATATCTCGCAGCGGTTCCGGTTCTTTTTCCATATGGAGGAAAAACGGCGTCTGGCGGATATAGGTCGATTCCGCAGGCCACTGATAGGTGGGATTGTTATCGACCTCGATATCTTTCCACTCCTGAGTCCCTTCAAATACCGCGGCATACTGTTTATGAAACATATCCGCGCTGACGTTCAATACGGCGTCGGCCACCGATTTTGCCGTCGGCCAGATATCCCGCAGATAGACCGGGCGGCCCTGGCTATCTTCCCCCAGGGGGTCGCTGGTAAGATCAATATTCATGTTTCCCGCCAGCGCATAGGCCACCACCAGCGGCGGCGAGGCCAGCCAGTTGGTTTTCACCAGCGGATGAATACGCCCTTCAAAATTGCGGTTGCCCGACAACACCGCGCCGACGGTCAAATCGCCGGCTTTAATCGCCGTTTCGATGGCGTCCGGCAGAGGACCTGAATTACCGATACAGGTGGTGCAGCCGTATCCCACCAGATTAAAGCCCAGCTCATCAAGATAGGCCGTTAAGCCGGCCTTGGCGTAATAGTCCGTTACCACGCGCGAGCCCGGCGCCAGCGATGTTTTAACCCAGGGCTTTTTCTTCAGCCCCCGTTTTACCGCATTCTTCGCCAATAATCCGGCGGCCATCAGTACGCTGGGATTCGAGGTATTGGTACAGGAGGTGATCGCCGCAATCACCACCGCGCCCTGATGCAGCTGATGCGTCTCCCCGTCCAGGGTAAATTCTTCATACTCCGGCCGGGTTTTCACCGTATTGATATCCAGCTCCCTACTTGCCGCGAACGCCTGGGGCACCGCCGCCAGGGCAACGCGATCCTGCGGGCGTTTCGGGCCGGCCAGACTGGTCTCGACGCTACCCAGATCCAGCGCCAGTTGACTGGTGAATACCGGCTCATCGCCGGTATTGCGCCACAACCCCTGTTGCTTGCTATAGGACTCAACCAGGGCGATCTGGTCGTCGCTGCGGTTGGTCAGGCGCATATATTCCAGCGTGATGTGGTCGATGGGGAAAAAACCGCAGGTCGCGCCGTACTCCGGCGCCATATTGGCAATGGTCGCCCGATCGGCCAACGGCAAATAGTCCAGACCATCGCCGTAGAACTCGACAAACTTCCCCACCACGCCGTGTTTGCGCAGCATTTGCGTCACGGTGAGCACCAGATCGGTCGCGGTGATCCCCTCGCGCATTCTCCCGCTCAATTTAACTCCGACCACGTCGGGAATAAGCATGGAAATCGGCTGGCCCAGCATGGCGGCTTCGGCTTCGATCCCGCCGACGCCCCATCCCAGTACGCCAAGGCCGTTAATCATGGTGGTGTGCGAGTCGGTTCCGACCAGCGTGTCGGGATAGGCCATCAGTTTATCCTGCAGCTGTTCATACCACACCGCTTTCGCCAGATATTCCAGGTTCACCTGATGACAAATGCCCGTTCCCGGCGGCACCACGCTGAAGTGGCTAAAGGCGTTTTGCCCCCAGCGCAGAAACTGGTAGCGCTCATAGTTGCGTTCCATTTCCAACTGCGTGTTATCCGCCAGCGCCAGCCCGTCGCCAAAGTGATCCACCGTCACCGAGTGGTCGATCACCAGATCGACCGGCGACAGCGGATTCACCTTATTGACGTCGCCGCCCAGGCGCTCCACCGCGGCGCGCATGGCGGCGAGGTCGACCACCGCGGGCACGCCGGTAAAATCCTGCATCAGCACGCGCGCGGGACGGTAGGCTATCTCCCGCTCGACATGACCGGTTTTCAGCCAGGAAGCCACGGCCCGGAGATCCTCTTGCCGCACCGTATCGCCATCCATATGGCGCAGCAGGTTTTCCAGCAAGACTTTTAATGACTTGGGTAAGTTATCTATCTCCCCAAGCTGCCTGGCCGCCAGAGGCAAACTGTAATAGTGGTAGGTTTGTTGCCTTACCCTAAGCGTATCCAGACAGCTGTCGCGCAGAAAATGAGATGACATGCTTCCTCCCAAAGTGACCTGATTAATCATTATTTTGCGTTAACCGGCCATTCAATACCCAGCCTGAATATGCGGTCTTGTTTAAATATAACACAAACAAAAAACAACATTTTTGCAACAACACGTTATAAACGCAGCGATAGCCGCTGGCTATTGATAATTGGCGTTAAGGAAAGATTTTGCCCGGCGAAAAATTAAGTAAAGTTAGCGGTCGTTTTGGCCGATAGTAGACGATAGTAAATAAGGTTAACGATCTCTCGCTACCGTTCTTTTCTTTGAGGGAAACAAACGTTTTGCCGGATGACTCACAGCCTGATATCGCCAGTTGTAGTAAAAATAAAAACGCGTTCAAAGAATAAACCGCAGCTCATCTGTTGATGGATAAAAAATGATATCAAGGGGTTATACATGAAACTGTTTTATAAGCCGGAAAGCAGTTCCCTTTTTGCTCATATTGTTTTGCTGGAATCCAAGTTGGACTTCAAACTTGAAAAGGTGGATCTCAAGTCCAAGAAGACCGAACGCGGTACGGATTACCTGTCAATCAACCCCAAAGGGCTTGTACCGGCTCTACAGTTTGACGATGGGGGCGTTCTTACGGAAGGTGTCGCCATTGCTCTGTATGTGGCGGAAAAGGTTCCGCACTGTAATCTTATCGCCCCAGTGGGCAGCATGGCCCGCTATCACACCATTGAATGGCTGAACTACATCTCCTCCGAGCTGCATAAAAGTTTTTCCCCGATATTCCGACGCAGCACGCCAGAAACCTATAAGGAACTGATTATTGAGTACTTACAGGTAAAATTCCGCTATATAAATCTGGTGCTGAGCGAACAGAAGTACCTGGTCGCCAACCGGTTCAGCATCGCGGACGCCTATCTGTTTACCGTTATGCGCTGGGCGCAGTCGCTAAAGCTGGATATGTTCCGCTACCCTGCGCTGGCCGCTTACCTTGAACACATTGCCGAACGGCCTTCGGTAGTGACGGCGCTTAAGGTTGAAAGGTTGAAAGGTTGAATATAAAGCGCGCGGTGGCCGCCGCGCGTTGTTCGTACCTTTACAGACGCACCGCCTGAAAATGATGGCGCGGATTAACGATGCCGTCCTGAGCGGCGACCAGTTGCAGCTCATATTGGTTCATCTCTTTCGTTATCAGCATAACGTCGTAAACCGCCGACGTGGTGTGCTCCAGCGCTTTATCCAGCGCCACGCCCTTGAGTATATTCACCAGCAGTAATCCGCTGGTCAGATCGCCGACGCCGACGGGCTGACGTTCGAACTCCACCAGAGGCCGGCTGATATGCCAGGCATCCGTCGGCGTGACCAGCAGCATTTCAAAGCTGTCGCTGCGATAGGCCGCGCGGCTGAGGTGCTTGACCAGCACGATCTTCGGCCCCTGCTCGCACAGCGCCCGCGCGGTATCTACCGCTTCCGCCACGTTATGCACCGCATGGCCGCCGAGCTGCTCCAGTTCAGGCAGGTTGGGCGCAATCACATCCGCCGCCCGTAACGCCTGACGGCAATGAAAGTCCGCCACCCCCGGCGCGACGATGCAGCCTTTTTCCGGCGAGCCCATCACCGGATCGCAGAAATAGATCGCCTGTGGATTTACCGACTTGACCTGCCGAACGATACCCAGAATATGCTCGCCCTGTTCAGGCGAACCGATATAACCACTCAGCACCGCATCGCAATCTTTCAGTCGTCCGATATCCGCAATGCCCTGCACAATCTCGGTCAGATGGCCGGCGGGCATGACGCAGCCGGTCCAATGGCCGTATTGGGTATGATTGGAGAATTGCACCGTATTAAGCGGCCAAACGTTTGCGCCCATCCGCCGCATGGGAAACTCGGCGGCGCTATTGCCGGCGTGGCCGAAAACAACGTGTGACTGAATGGAGAGTATGTTTTTCATTTGCTATGACTCAAATCCTTGCCAGCGCATACGCGCATCAATAACCGCTAAAAGATACAGGAAGCTTGCGCTCCCTGATTTTCCGTACCTATGCTTTCCAGCAGATCAGACAGTAGTGCTTTTTACCCCGGCGCAGCAGGGTGTAACGGCCGAACAGGCGATCGCCGTCGCTAAAGGTATATTCCGCATCGGCCTGTTTTACGCCGTTGATCGTCACCGCGTTAGAGGCGATCATGGTACGGGCCTGACCGCGCGACGGCACCAGCTCGGCGTTGACCAGCGCCTGCTGTAAATCGGCGCTTTGCTCCAGCTCGACGATCGGCATGCCATCCTGAGCCAGTTGGGCGAAATCTTCCTGCGTCATATCCTGCAGCGAACCGGAGAACAGACTGTGGGTAATGCGGCGTGCCGCGGCCAGGCCTGCTTCGCCATGCACCATACGGGTCACTTCTTCCGCCAGCACATGCTGAGCGCGCGGCGCCTTACCGCTGTTTTTATCCTCTTCTTCCAGCGCATCGATCTCTGCAAGACTCATAAAGGTGAAGAATTTCAGGAAGCGGTAAACATCGGCATCGGCGGTGTTGATCCAGAACTGGTAAAACTTGTAAGGACTGGTTTTGCTGGCGTCGAGCCAGATTGCGCCGCCTTCGGTCTTACCGAATTTAGTCCCGTCGGACTTGGTGATCAGCGGTACGGTCATGCCGTAAACCTGCTGCTGATTCATGCGCCGGGTCAAATCAATACCGGAGGTGATATTGCCCCACTGATCGGAACCGCCGATTTGCAATTCAACATTATGCTGCCTGTTCAACGAGGCGAAGTCATAGCCCTGCAGCAGATTGTAGGAAAACTCGGTGAAGGAAATACCCACGTCGTCGCGGTTCAGACGCTGTTTGACCGCTTCCTTGTTAATCATCTGATTAACTGAGAAATGCTTGCCGATGTCGCGCAGGAAATCCAGCACGTTCATACTGCCGAACCAATCATAGTTATTGGCGGCGATCGCGCTGTTTTCGCCGCAGTCAAAATCCAGAAACGGCGAGACCTGGCGGCGGATTTTTTCCACCCATTCACTGACGGTTTCCGCGGTATTCAGCTTACGTTCCGTGGCTTTAAAACTCGGATCGCCAATCAGGCCGGTCGCCCCGCCCACCAGCGCCACCGGCTTGTGTCCCGCCAGTTGGAAACGTTTCAGGCAAAGCAGCGGAACCAGATGCCCCAAATGCAAGCTGTCGGCGGTAGGATCGAAGCCGCAATACAGCGCGACCGGCCCTTGCGCCAGTCGATCCGCCAACGCTTCCTCGTCCGTCACCTGGGCAATCAGCCCCCGCTCCTGCAGTTGTTTAATCAGGTTACTACTCGCCATCGATAACTCCGTTTTTATGCCAAATATCGTGTTGTACGCCTTGGCAAGCTGATTTGCCGCGGCCTATTATTGGTTTTTTATGCCCTGTCTGCTTTAGGTATCTTCGTCCCGTTCAACATCAGGTCAAACGCCCATGCCGCTGAAAAACGGCGATAGCGCGAAACGCCATAGGATAAAGCGCTCACGGCAGGATCGCCAGAGTTTAACCAGGATATTTCAAGATTAAGGCGCTAAACGATCAACCTTCCAGCCGTCGTTCTGCCGTTGATAGAAGAAGCGGTCATGCAGGCGGTGCTCGCCCCCTTGCCAGAACTCCATGGAATCGATAGTAATGCGGAAACCGCCCCAGAAACTCGGCAGCGGCACTTCGCCATGCTGGAATTTCTGTTTGAGCTCCAGAAATTTGCTTTCCAGAATGCCGCGGGTCGAGATCCTGCTGGACTGTCTGGAGACCCACGCGCCGATCTGGCTCTCTTTCGGCCGGCTGTGGAAATACTTGATGACGTCAAGCGCGGGCAGCTTCTCGGCACGCCCCAGCACTATTACCTGTCGATCCAGCATGTGCCAGGGAAACAGCAGGCTCACCCGCGGATTGTGCGCCAGATGCCGCGCCTTGCGGCTTCCCATATTGGTGTAAAACACCATGCCCTGTTCATCGTAATGTTTCAACAGCACGATACGCTGATAGGGTTGCCCCTGCTCATCGACGGTGGCGACCGACATGGCGGTGGGATCCGCCAACCGGGCTTCACATGCCTGCTTCAGCCAACGCTCAAACAGATCCAGCGGATTGTCGGTAAGGTCGCGGCGGCGCAGTCCGCCGAGAGTATACTCACGGCGTAGATCCGCGATATCGGGTACCTGAAAGGAAGGCGTTCTTTCCTGTGTCATAGTGTGATGATGTCCTGCTGTGGCGATTTAAAAGAGGAGATGAATCTCGTTATTCTGCGCTCGTACCCGCAAAATCTCAATCGCCGGCGACACCATCGGTCGTTGCCGGGTCAGTATTAACCCGTGCAAAAACGCCGCGTTAAAGCCCACTCATTTCAAAACGCAGTCATTAACAATTACCCGTTCGCCGCGCTGAATAAAGGCATGGTTTCCCTTGCTCCAGAAAGTGTAGCTTCCATCGCTGAATCTTGCGCCGGAGGCTGAGGGGATCTGCGGCAGGGTGTGACGTTCTCCGTCCAGCAGGAAAACGACCTGTGACGCCGATTTATCCTCCTGCCGCATCGTTACCGTCAGCGGCATCGTGCCGCACTGATAAGACAGGGTATTAACCGACTGTTGATGACCAAAATAGCTGCATCCGCTTAATAGGACCAGCACCGCCCCTGTCAGCAGTGATTTCATTACTCTTCTCCCGTTGTTTCCGATAGCGGTGAAACGCGCTACGCCCGGACGGCATCGACGCTTTCACCGCGCTCAGTCAGTTTAACAACAGGCCGGTCATTGAAATCTCAGCAAAATCCGATTAGTCGATCGCGGCGGGATAAATTGCCCCCAGCACCGTTTCCTGGCTGGCGCCGGTAACGGACGGCAGATTTCCCGGCAAACCGGATAGCGTGCGGGAAGCCAGCCAGGCGAACGCCAGCGCTTCCATATCATCGCCGCTGACTCCGAACTCATCCGTCGGGCCGACTTCAATACCGGGCAACAGGGCCGAAAGTCGCGCCATAATCAGCGGATTCCGGGCGCCGCCGCCGCACACCAATAATCGTTCACAGCCGCCGGTCAGCAGGACCTGATCGGCAATACTCACGACCGTGAGTTCAACCAGAGTGGCCTGAACGTCCTGAACCGGGATCGGCGGCAGCCCTGCCAGTTTTTTCTCCAGCCAGCCCAGATTAAAGTATTCCCGCCCGGTGCTTTTCGGCGCCGGCAGGGAAAAGTAGCGATCGGCCACCATGCGCCGCAGTAGCAGAGGGTCAACCTGCCCCGCCATCGCCCATTTGGCGTCTTTATCGTAGGGTTGCGCGCAATGACGCCAGATCCAGGCATCCAATAACATATTTCCCGGACCGGTATCGTAGCCGCGTACGGCGGCCCCCGGAACCAGCAGCGACAAATTGGCGATGCCGCCGATATTCAGTACGATGCGTCGCTCATTCGGGTGCTGTAACAGCGCATGATGAAACGCCGGCACCAGAGGCGCTCCCTGCCCGCCGTATGCCAGATCGCGGCGGCGAAAATCGCCCACGGTGGTAATGCCGGTCATGGCGGCAACGCGGTTGTTATCACCGATTTGCAGCGTACAGCCCGCCTCGCCGTGCGGCTCATGCCAGACGGTCTGCCCGTGACAGCCGATAGCGGTGATATCCCGCGCATTCACTCCCGTCTCTTTAAGCAGTGCCAGTACCGCCTCGGCGAACAGGACCCCCAGGCGGGTATCCAACTGCCCAAGCGCGGACAGCGTGACCTGCTGTCCCTGGCACATGCCCAGAACGGCCTTTTTGATATCCTGCGGCAGCGGGTGGCTATAGCTGGCCTGTTGCGCCACGGTGTATTCATCAATAGCCGCCATCACCACATCAATACCGTCAAGGCTGGTGCCCGACATCACACCGATATATCTGCCTGATCTCATTTCATGACCTTTTCCCCGCAGGGTAAAGAAAACTAACATTAAACGTGGGCCCAGGATAAAAATAGCATTTTAAGACACTGAATTATTATATTTTTTATGTTTTGTTATCGCGGTTGAATTTTTGTTAAAAATGTGGCCGAGTGACGAGGAACAGTATAGCAAAAACCGGGACGGCAGATTTTTCTCTCTGTTTACCGTCAATTTAAAGACACTATTATATTCTGCAAAAAAGAGTAAAAAGAGTGGAATGGAACATTAAGCCAGACCATAATTTAGCCGTATACCATCGTCGGCCGAGGCTGAGCCAGCCCGACATATCGCCATTACAGGAGTATTTATTATGATGAAGCGTTTGCTTGTGGTTACCCTCGCTGGTATTACCCTGGCTGGCTGCGCCAATACCAGTACGCTTTCAGGAGATGTTTACAGCGCATCCGAAGCCAAGCAGGTGCAAACCGTCACTTACGGCACCATTGTATCAACACGTCCGATACAAATTCAGGCGGGTGAGGACTCCAATATCATCGGCGCGCTTGGCGGCGCGGTTCTGGGGGGCTTTTTGGGCAACACAGTCGGAGGGGGATCCGGCCGTAGTCTGGCGACCGCCGCGGGCGCGGTTGCGGGTGGCGTAGCCGGCCAAAGCGCTACGGGCGCGCTAAACCGGACTCAAGGCGTGGAACTGGAAATCCGTAAGGATGACGGCAGCACCATTATGGTGGTTCAAAAACAGGGCGAAACCAGATTCAGCGCCGGGCAACGAGTGGCGATGGCCAGCAACGGCCGCAGTATTACCGTTTCACCACGCTAATCCATGATCATAATCACCACCTGCACGGTGGTGATTACCATCAATAATTATTACGTTGTTGTTAAAAATTTAGCAAAAATACAACCGGTAAAATCGCCAAAGGCTATTTCTTTTGCCGCAAATATAGCGATGAAAGATTAACTAAGACTGGCTGTCATGTAACGCCAGTATATTTTTTTCCAAACGAGAAATCAGCAAAGCCAATTCATCGACCTGTGCAGGGGTGATGCCGAATAGAATTTCGTTACGGGTGCGACTGACTACATCATTGACCGCCTGTATGATCGGTTCCGCCGTTTCGGTAAGCATTATAAGCTTGGCGCGTCTGTCATGTGAGCACACATGTCTGGTAATCAAACCCTTATCTTCCAATTGATCCAGCGTTCGAACCAATGAAGGCTGCTCGATACCTATCGCTTTAGCCAGTTGAATCTGAGACTGACCGGGCGGAAGATGGTAGATATTATGTAGCGTCACCCAATGTGTTTGCGTCAGTTCCAGCGGTTTTAGCCGATGATCAATTAGTGCGCGCCAAACTCGCACCAAACGAGCTAAATCAGATCCTAGTGGCAATTCCATAAACTCTCCTTATAATTAGCATGCTAAGTTATGTCCCTGGATTGCAATCAACTCTGATTTATAGAAATGGAAAAATTATTTTTATTATTTTTGAATAATAGAATTCTATCAAATAAAGCTGTGGTAAAAACGATCTCGGACTTATTTTATTCAGTCGCCGTTAGATAGCATCAAAATAAAGACGGCTGCCGCGACTCCGCGGGCGACTCTGATTTCCCGCTGCGCAACCGGCGTTTCATTCGTTGCCGGCACAAACGCAGCACGTCCTGTTTCTGCACCTCACTCATCTGCCCCCAGGTGAAACGCTCATTGCGGCTGCGAAAACAACCGCGGCAAAAACCACGCTCATCGGACAGACAAACGCCACGGCAAGGATTGGGAACAGCAAAGAGTTCAAATTGCTCAGGCACCGCGCCTCCTTCTACTACCCCGTTTATTGAAGCCCCGATCGCTCTCGCTGGCAAGTCTTTGCTGACTGTAACAAGTAAAATAATTATATATCCATTATAATTCAAGGGGATTTTCCTACGTTATCATTCTGCTTGGCCGGCAATGACTTGGACTCGGCATATCTACAACGCTATACTTCTTATCCGTTAGCTTTTTTCGTCATGTTGCCGTTTATCACGGTAGCCAACCGAGGAAATTAAAATTATGCGCCTACTTCACACCATGCTGCGTGTTGGTGATTTACAACGCTCTATCGACTTTTATACCAACGTGTTAGGTATGCGCCTGCTGCGCACCAGTGAAAACGCGGAGTATAAATATACTCTGGCATTTGTCGGTTATACCGAGGAAAGCGAAGGCGCTGTCATCGAGCTGACTTATAACTGGGGCGTGGAGCGTTACGATCTGGGTAATGCGTATGGTCATATTGCTTTGGGAGTGGATGACGTGGCCGCCACCTGCGATCGCATTCGCCATGCGGGCGGAAATGTAACCCGCGAAGCCGGCCCGGTAAAAGGCGGCACCACGGTCATTGCGTTCGTTGAAGATCCGGACGGTTATAAAATCGAACTGATAGAAAAATCCCAATCCGGCCAGGGACTCGGCAATTGATCAATCTCGGCGGGCGACTGATTGGCGTCCGCCGGCTTCCCGCGCATACTGCATCTCTCGACAAAATTTGCCATAATACGCGCTGCATTCTGCTAAAGATTAAGAGACTAATGGCTGATAAAAATGACCTCAACGCCCTGAGCGGTCGTTTCCGCGGGTTTTACCCGGTGGTGATCGATGTTGAAACCGCCGGGTTTAACGCCAAAACCGATGCCTTGCTGGAAGTCGCAGCAATAACATTAAAAATGGACGCCGATGGTTGGTTGCAGCCGGATGAAACCCTACATTTCCACATTGAGCCTTTTGAGGGCGCAGTATTGGAACCCGCGGCCCTGGCGTTTAACGGCATCGATCCCGGCAACCCGTTACGTGGCGCGGTCAGCGAATACGAAGCCCTGCATGAGATATTCAAGGTCGTGCGCAAAGGATTGAAGGATCAGGGCTGCAACCGGGCCATTATCGTGGCGCATAACGCGACCTTTGATCATGGCTTTATCATGGCTGCCGCCGAGCGCTGCGGCCTTAAACGCAATCCCTTTCATCCTTTCGCCACTTTTGACACCGCCGCGCTTAGCGGGCTGGTCCTGGGACAAACCGTGCTTGCCAAAGCCTGTATCGCCGCGGGTATCGCTTTTGATTCCAGCCAGGCGCATTCCGCCCTCTATGACACCAATCAGACGGCGTTGCTCTTTTGTGAACTGGTCAACCGCTGGAAGCGGATGGGCGGATGGCCGATCGCGTTGGATGAAAACCAACCGGCCGCCGCCTCCGCGGCAAGCTAAGCAAGCTGGCAAAAAGAGAGGGCGGCTTTCGCTCCCCTCTCTTCGTTATACGGCAGGTTTCGTCATAAGGCAGGCATTGCGCTTATACACGCGGCTCCCGGCGGACTTATTCCTGATCTTGCTGCTGGGATTTGTATTTATCCGCCGTTTCTTTAATCAGCGGCTGCAGCTCGCCGCGCTGATACATTTCAATAATGATGTCGCAGCCGCCGACCAGCTCACCGTCGACCCACAGTTGGGGAAACGTCGGCCAGTTGGCATATTTGGGCAACTCGGCGCGAATATCCGGGTTCTGCAGGATATCGACATAGGCAAAACGTTCGCCACAAGCAGACAACGCCTGTACCGCCTGGGCGGAAAATCCGCAGCTTGGCAATTTAGGCGAACCTTTCATATACAGCAGAATCGGGTTTTCAGCGATCTGGCGCTGAATCTTTTCAATTGTCGTTGTCGTCATTCTCTTGCTTCCTTAACCTATAGGATGGCTAATTAACCATCTATCAGATGAGCCGTTACAGCGCCATCCACTCAAGGATATTGTACCGAGGGCGGCAGCCACAAAAAAACGCTATTTTTTATGTGGGTATATTTTCACCGCGGCACGGCCTTATTGGATGATAATTCACCGCGCCAGTGACGATAAATCCACCGAAAAAACCACCATTAACTTTTTTTCACTATTTTGTATGAAGAAAGGAGATATTCCCACTGTTTTATAATGTCGTTTTCGGGAATACTGTGCGTATCGGCGATTTAAGGACTATTACCGCTCGTTGCTATCATGCGCTTATTTACCGGCCTCTTTATATTATGTTTCAGCCACCTGTTGGTGAATTTGGCGCAGGCGGCCCCGTATACGCCGGATTTGGCGCCGCAAAAGAGTAAAAAAACGGCTACCGTCAAAGTCATTGCAACCGCCGATAACGCTAAAACCCCCCGCTCCACCAGACATAAACGGCAGCAGGCGCCGTCAAGAACGACGGGCAGTACGCCGGCGCTGGTTAAAAAAAACCTCAAAAAATTGCCGCCGGAAACCCGCCACAGGCTTTACTCCGCCCATTCCAAAACCAAAGCCGCGCGGCAAGACAAAACGGGAAAAGGATTGACGCTAAGCGAAGCGCATAAAAAACGCTTTCAACATGCCAAATTAACGGCGATGAATAAGCTGATGGGCCAGATGGGTAAACCTTATCGCTGGGGAGGGGCATCGCCGTTCACCGGCTTTGACTGCAGCGGTCTGGTTTATTACGCCTATAAAGACGTGGTCAAAATCGCTATCCCGCGCACGGCGAATGAAATGTACCACCTGCGCGATGCGGCGCCGATTAGCAAAAACGAGCTGGAAAGCGGCGATCTGGTGTTCTTCCGCATCAACAATCGCGGCGCGGCCGATCACGTTGGGGTTTATCTGGGAAACGGAAAATTCATTCAGTCGCCGCGTAGCGGCGCGGATATTCGTATTAGTAAACTGAGCGAAGATTACTGGCGGGAGCACTATGTCGGCGCACGCCGCGTGGTCACTCCCCAGACCGTTCGTTAACCGGCTAGGGGCCAACGCCTGCGCGGAGAGAATGCGGACAGGTTTTACGCTTTAAACCTGTCCGTGAAGATAAAAAAGAGACTCGGCCCAGGGCCGTTAATTCAGTACGGCGGCAAAGCTGAATATCAAGATCATCGCCAGCGCGCCGATGGTAGCCAGCAACGATATTTTCAGGTCAGTATCCATAGGCGTCTCCTTTTTCGCGCACACCAATTATCAAAAGAAAGTATCGACCGTCCAAACTTCAGGGTAAAACTGCGTATTGCGATTGACAGTCTTTCATAGTTTGAGAAAAAAATCTCATACCGGCGTCTCGCTAATAGTATAAATTACCGCTTCCACTTTAGTGGCAAATCGGACAAAATCCGCTGTCTGACGACAGGCCGCGTATGGGTGTATCGGTCGAAAAACGCCAGCCTTGCCCCTTCAGGTGTAACATTCGGCATTCTCCTTCTGAAACCCTGTTTTTATCTGGAAAGAGAACATTAAACGCAGGCAAACGATTAACAATATACTTACGACTGTAAGTAAGTCGCTTCAGGAGTCATTTTTACATGGCAACGATCAAAGATGTGGCAAAACGTGCTGGCGTTTCTACCACAACCGTATCGCACGTGATCAACAAAACACGTTTCGTCGCCGAAGAGACCAGGGCCGCCGTCAGGACGGCAATCAAGGAATTACACTATTCACCCAGTGCCGTCGCCCGCAGCCTTAAGGTCAATCACACCAAAACCATTGGTTTGCTGGCGACCTCAAGCGAAGCTCCCTACTTTGCTGAAATCATTGAAGCCGTCGAAAACAGCTGTTACGCCAAAGGTTACACGCTGATTTTGTGTAACTCACATAACAATCTCGATAAACAGCGCGCCTATCTTTCCATGCTGGCCCAAAAACGCGTCGATGGATTGCTGGTTATGTGCGCCGAATACCCGCCTGAATTGCTCAGCATGCTGAAAGACTATCGCAACATTCCGATGGTGGTCATGGACTGGGGGCAGGCCCACAGCGATTTTACCGATACCATTATTGATAACGCCTTTGAGGGCGGCTATATGGCGGGCCGCTACCTTATAGAGCGCGGCCATCGGGATATCGGCGCCATTCCCGGCATTCAGGAACGGAATACCGGCAGCGGGCGCTATCTTGGATTTTTAAAAGCGCTGAACGACGCCAATATTCAGATTCATGATGAATGGATCGTGCAGGGAGATTTCGAGCCTGAATCCGGCTATAAGGCGATGCATCAGATTCTGGCGCAAAAACACCGGCCGACGGCGGTGTTCTGCGGCGGAGATATTATGGCTATGGGGGCAATCTGCGCCGCCGATGAGCTGGGGCTGCGCGTTCCCCAGGATATTTCGGTCATCGGATACGACAATATCCGCCATTCCCGCTTTTTCACCCCGGCGCTGACCACCATCCATCAGCCTAAAGAACGGCTGGGGCAATCGGCTTTCGCCATGTTGCTGGACCGCATCACCAGCAAGAGGGAAGACGCACAGACCATTGAGGTACACCCCGCCCTTATCGAACGCCGTTCCGTGGCCGACGGCCCATTCCGCGATTAACGACGTTACTCCTGAGAACGGAAACGCGCGCCACGCCAACAATGCTTCGGCCAATTTATACTTGTACCTTGGCCGAAGCAGTCATAAACTGAACAGCAGTTTTTAGCACGACAATCATAATTTTTACCCTAAATAATTCGAGTTGCAGGAAGGCGGCAAGGGAAGGACAAATTCGTCGGGAACGAATTTGACCAGCTAACGGCTGGCCTGCGGTGAGAGACAGGATGTCTCTCATTTAATCCCGATGAGCTTACTCAAGTAAGTGATTCGGGTGACTGACAAATCTGCCTGGAGCAGATTTGAACGCTGCTTGCAGCGGCCCCAACGGGGTGAGGCCCAGGGAGGGGCCGAGTAATGCAGCCAACGCATCTGCAGCTTGAAGTATGACGGGTATATATTTAATTCACTATCCTTTGAGCGTTAAGCGCATAGGGAGTTTGCGTATTTATCTTAGGATGAGTGCCTCTACGTGTTTGCGTACCGGCTTTTTTCTCTTCATTTTCCTCTGATATTCGGAGAGTAGACGATGGGTGATCCCACCGATACCGATTGGTAATAATTGTCTATGCTTTCCTTGCGGGTGTTTCGCGAGCAGCAAGGTAGGGAGAAATTATGAGTTCATCATGTGTAGAGGATGTCGAGGAACTGGGCCGTCATCATACGTCATGGTCCCGGATTGTGCGTGAAATGCTGGACATGGCCGATGTAAAAATCAACGGTTCCCGCCCTTTTGATATCAAGGTCAAGAATCCTGATTTTTTTAAACGCGTATTGCGTGAAGGATCATTGGGATTGGGTGAAAGTTATATGGATGGCTGGTGGGAATGTGAGCGGCTGGACGTTTTTTTTCATCGCATACTACGCGCCGGACTGGATGAAAAAATACCTCAGCACCTGAAAGATATTTTGCGCGTCGCCGCCGCACGGCTGATGAATCTGCAATCCAAAAAACGCGCCTGGATAGTCGGCGAAGCGCACTATGATCTAGGTAATGACTTGTTTTCGCTGATGCTGGACCCCTATATGCAGTACTCCTGCGGCTACTGGAAACAGGCATCCACCCTGGAGCAGGCGCAGGAAGACAAACTGGAGATGATCTGCGAAAAGCTGCAGCTTCAGCCAGGAATGACGCTGCTGGATATCGGCTGCGGCTGGGGCGGATTGGCGGAATTCGCCGCACGCCGGTACGGCGTCTCCGTTTGCGGCGTCACTATTTCCAAAGAACAGCAAAAATTAGCCCAGCAGCGCTGCCAGGATCTGGACGTCACGATTTTGCTGCGGGACTATCGCGATCTGGATATGCAATTCGATCGGGTGGTTTCGGTGGGCATGTTCGAGCATGTCGGACCGCGCAACTACGACACCTATTTCCGGGTGGTCAGTAAAAATCTTAAGCCGGACGGGTTATTTTTACTGCACACCATCGGCGCCAAAAAAACCAGCTCCAAAGTCGATCCATGGATTAATAAATATATTTTCCCCAACGGCTGCATTCCTTCCGTACAACATATCGCCCATGCCAGCGAACCCTATATGTTGATGGAAGACTGGCATAACTTCGGCGCCGATTACGATCGCACCCTGATGGCCTGGCACCAGCGTTTCCAGCAACACTGGCCGGAAATTTCCGATCGCTATTCCGCGCGATTCCGCCGTATGTTCAGCTACTACCTTAATGCCTGCGCCGGCGCGTTTCGCGCCCGCAATATTCAGCTATGGCAGGTGCTGTTCAGCATCAACGGCATCGAAGGCGGCGTACGGGTTCCGCGCTAAAATAGCCTGACGTCAAACCGTCCCCCAAAGCCGCACGATTATCCAACCGGCAGGGGCGCGGATTTACGCGTTACGCCTCGGACGGCAGCTCGGACGCATGCCGGCTGGCCAAGACCCGTTCTACCGTATCTACCACCGCCTGTGTCTGCGGATCAATTTCGATATTCACCCGTTGCCCCAGGCGCCGCTGTCCCAGCGTGGTGCGGTGCAGCGTCTCGGGAATCAAATGCACGCAGAAGCGGTTGCGGGTAACTTCACCAATCGTCAGGCTGATCCCGTCAATGCCGATGAACCCTTTATGCAGCACATACTTCATCAGCGATTCGTCCGCCAGACGGAACCAAATCTGATGGTTATTTTCTGAAACCAGAATTTTCACCACTTCCGCCGTACAGATAATATGACCGGACATAATATGCCCGCCGATCTCGTCGCCATATTTCGCCGCCCGCTCCAGGTTGACGATATCGCCCGCGTTAATATCCCCCAGATTGGTCAACCGCAGTGTTTCTTTCATCAAATCAAAACTGACGCGATCGCCCTCCACCGAGGTTACCGTCAAGCAGCAGCCGTTATTGGCCACGGAAGCGCCGGGAACCAATCCCGGCAGTAATTCGGGCGGAAGTTGCACCACATGGGTACGAAAATTTGCTTTTTCATCAATGGACACCACCGGCGCGGTGCCTTGAACAATACCGGTAAACATCAGGCTTGCCTCTTAAAACTGTGTAAAGAAATAACTGCCGGGCGATACCGCCGACGCGCGCATCGCTGATTGAAATAAGTCGCTAGCATGCAGTGTGCCCCATATGAAGATGAAAACCAAACCGCATTGCCAATAATCGCCGGACATATTAACCGCCATGATGTCCGCGGTTAATTTATTCGCCGGCGAGCTGGTTTACTTCAGGCAAGTCGTTACAATATCAACCTTATCTCTATCGGCGATATCATTGTGTTTATCCAAGTTTAATTATCCCGCTATCCGGTTGGTTAATTCAAGGAAGGTGTTTGTGCAGAAGTACCTGTCTGAAACGCGTAAGTTATTGGCGCTCGCGGTTCCTGTCATCATTGCACAAGTGTCTCAGACATCCATGGGGGTGGTTGATACCATTATGGCCGGCGCCTACAGCGCCACCGATATGGCGGCGGTTGCCGTAGGCACCTCTATCTGGCTGCCTGCCATCTTGTTCGGGCACGGATTATTACTGGCGCTGACGCCGGTGGTTGCCCAGTTAAATGGTTCCGGTCGCCGCGATCGTATCGCGCATCAGGTTCGGCAATCCTTCTTTCTGGCGCTGGTGGTTTCCCTGTTAACCATGCTGGCGCTTTATCAGGGACAGCACATTATCCGCCTGATGAACAATGACTCGCCCGAACTGGTTGAAAAAGCCATCGGCTATTTACACGCCCTGCTCTGGGGCGTGCCTGGCTACCTGTTCTATCAGGTTTTACGCTGCCAGTGCGAGGGCCTGTCAAAAACCCTGCCGGGCATGATTATTGGGTTTATCGGATTGTTGATTAACATCCCCATTAATTATATTTTCATCCACGGCAAGTTAGGCATGCCGGAACTGGGCGGGGTGGGCTGCGGCGTGGCGACGGCGTCCGTTTACTGGATCATGTTGCTGCTGATGGCGGCCTACACCAGGCGTGCGGTCTGGCTGCGTGATATCAGGTCGCCGCAGCGATTCACACCGGACTGGCACACGCTGAAGCGCCTGTTTACTCTCGGCCTGCCCATTGCGCTGGCGCTGCTCTTTGAAGTGAGTTTATTCGCCATCGTCGCGCTGCTGGTTTTACCGCTGGGCGTGGTGGATGTCGCCGGTCATCAGATCGCGCTCAACTTCAGCTCCCTGATGTTCGTTCTGCCGCTTTCCGTGGGTATCGCGACGACAATACGCGTCGGCCACCGACTGGGAGAAGGCTCGGTGCACAATGCCCGCATTTCATCGTATACGGGACTGCTAACCGGCGTGGTACTGGCATTCTGCACCGCAATTTTCACTACGCTATTGCGCGAACCCATCGCCCTGCTTTACAACCAGGACCCGGTGGTGGTGGCGATGGCGTCGCAGTTGATGCTGCTGGCCGCCGTTTATCAAATATCCGATGCGGTTCAGGTTATCGGCAGCGGCGTACTGCGAGGCTACAAAGACACCCGGTCAATCTTTTACATAACCTTTACCGCTTATTGGATACTGGGGCTGCCGAGCGGCTACCTGCTGGCGCTAACCGATTATATTGTGCCCGGTATGGGACCGGCGGGCTTTTGGTGGGGATTTATCATCGGCCTGACCGCCGCGGCGATTATGATGGTCACCCGTATCCGCTGGCTCCAGCGACAACCCGCTGAAAAAATCCTGCTGCGCGCCGCGCGTTAATACGGGTTATGTTCCGCAATCAGCCGGATAGCGCGGAAGATGATGAAAAAAAACGCGGTATGGATAGAAGCGCAGCAATCGCGCGCGATACAGAATAAGTATCCCCCGGCATAGCCGGGGGTTTTTCATATGCGCCTGTAAGTCTCTGTTACCAGCCGTGCCGTAACAGGCGCATCACGATCTGACATTTGCATCTATGGATTACTTACGGCCCGTAAACGGGCTACCCTGATACGGAATCGAGAGTTGCTCTCCCAACGTGTCCTGCTCCAACTGATATCCCTGAAAGTCGTACAGAGCAAGAGGAACACAATGAATTTATCTCAAAACAAAGGTTACAGGACAATACTTGGATACAAAGCATCCGATGATGTTGTGGGAGGCATTACTTGGGAGTCTAACTCAGGATGATAAAAATATTCTTTTGAATTATGCGTTTACTAACGGAATATCAAGCCTCTTACCCTTTAAGACATCCGAACACGTTCTTAAGATAGCGCAGCTAATTGATGCTCTTCCAAGCGATGATCTGAGAGAGATATTGCACCTCATTGAGGCTAAAAAACTTGGGGCATTATTAGATAGTACACAAGGGCGTAAGCACGGCCAACCAGAATCCCACGACCACGGCACTACCCTCGCAATGCCTGCCGGGACATTGCGCCGGATCAGCCAGGCAACAAAACGCTGCTCCTCTCCTACCCAATTTCGCCAAACTTAGCCCACATATTGGCCGATCTTGTGGGTGCGGCTTTGAGTGTACGAATCTTTTGCCATCTTCTTCACTCCTATCCCGAGTCGGCCTTTGCTATAGCCGCATACACAGCAAATCGGCGGCGGGAGGAAGGCAACTCAGATTCTAACGAACGGATTCCTGATAGTGAGACTGTCTTCCAGGATCTGGCCGTGGTTCATATCCTCGCTGTACAGCGTCTGGCACCCGGCCACTGCGGCTGCGGCAACGATGCACGCATCATAGAACGACAACAGTTGCCGTTCGGCAATGTAGCGCGCCCGGTCATGCACCTCCACCGTCAGCGGCACCACATCGCAGAAGCTGCGAACCAGATCGAGAAAATTCCCGATGTCCTGCCAGCTCATCGCCAGTTTACGACGACATACGGCGGTCACCTCGTTGAGAACCTGGACACTGATCACTGGGTTCGTCTTCAACAATGCCTCAGCGCCGTCGGCTTTGGCGGCATCATCGGACAACAGGTACAGCAAGACGTTGCTGTCCAGGAAAGGCCGCAATTTACCCACGCTCATTGGCCTCGTCCCTGCTGAACTTGAAGTCCGCCGGCAGCTTGCCACGATAGCCGCGTAGCCGCTCCAGCAATTCATCCGCGCCAGGTTTCTTGCGAACTGCAAACGTACGCGGGTCGTCGATCACGATCTCGATGTCATCGCCTTCTTGCAACTCCAAGGCTTCGACCAAACTTGCCGGCAGTCGGATCGCCAGACTATTGCCCCACTTTGACACCTGCATCACCGCCACCTCTAAAGATATACATTATAAAATTGTATATCTACAACTGGAAAATTGCAATTCCCAAGATGTGTTCATTCACATCCGACCAAATCCCGCTCACCAAATAGCAATTCAAGTAATCCTTTCAACTCAATAATTCATTAAGCAAACCCCAATATATAAACTATTTTATGGGTGCCTTTGGCAAAATCCAATGGCGGGGATTTGCAGCCCCTTTAGCAAGAGTCGAGAGCAGGTCCTGCGTAATGCTACCGATAGTAGACAAGATATCCATTCGCTCGTCCCAATCACTCCATGGTTGTGCACCGGCTGCAACAGATGTCGCCCCCCAGGTTCGGCTTCACATGCCTTGAAACGCAGGCTACACGGCCTTCTGGACGTAAGCGTTAACAATTCGTGATGAGATGATGTCCTGATACGCCGGAGGAAGACATCCTATGGCCACATGACATCTTTCAGGTATGGGGCTTTGCTTCTTTCATGTACAAATCAAGCACTTTTTTTGCAAAATCATCATCCTTGACATAAAAATAGCACTCAGGCACACCCAATATTTCTGCCATGTGGCACGCAAGCGTATATTTGGGGGTATGCGTTCCCAGCTCATACTGAGAAATACGTTGCCTTGCGGTTGCTTCCTCTATGCCTATCATCACACCAAGCTTTTCCTGTGTAATGCCGCGCATTTTCCGGGCTTCTTTCAGTCTCTTCCCTATCATCGGTTGTCCAGACAATCAATTTTAATCATTGACGCCTGTCTAGCATTCCTTTACATTTTATTTGTAAAGTAAAACCTTTACATCAGCCATGCACCAGGGAAATCAACCGTAAAAGATTTCAGCTTTCGGGCTCCGTCCGCAAGGCGGAGCCTTATTTTGTAGTACTGGGCGTAAAAGAATTAATACTGGCTACCGCTTTAAAATAAGTCCACAATTAAGTCCTAACCAATTTGGTTTATACATGAAACTTTCCTTTTATCAATTGGTTAGAGCTGGAATTTAGGTCCATTAGAACGCACCATTTCTTGTTCCATAGATGTCTACTGGTATCTATAGGTCATTGGAATATGGATGGAAATCATCCTTTCTCGTTGCAGCGGCTTCCACTGAATTCCACCCGTATCCGATACATTTAAGTCTAATTTTAAGTCCATATAGCAAACCCGGTCGTAATCATCGTTTGCCACTATCCAACCTTAATGCTCCTCCTCTTCTTCACCATCATCAAACGAGCGCTCCTCATCCTCATCGTTTTCATTGCTTTCTTCATCGTCGAACATGGCAGTGACCCTGTCACCTTTATGTTGTTCCCGAATCTCCGCCGCCGCGATGGCAATCGCCTGGCCGCTGCTCATCCCCTGCGACATCAGATCCTGTATCCGCTCCACCGCTTCCTGCTGCTGCTCATGGGTCAGCGCCGGCATACCTGCAATCATCATCTTCTCCTGGGGAGTAAATCGGGCGCGTATCATCGCACGCCATCTGCGCCATACGCCAGAACTTCCGCTTTGTGGTACGCTAGCCCGCCGGGGAAAATCACTCCGGGCCGACCACTAAACAGCGGTTCACCTGCAAGCATGAGATTATACGAAAAGACATGTCCTTAGATACCCACGCCTCATCCCCTGTCTATCATTCGCTGCCCTATCGGCCGGATGCGCTACTGACGCTTTTCGCGCCGTTTTCGCAGCAGCCGTGGGCGATGCTGCTGCATTCGGGCTTTGCCGATCATCCCCATAGTCGTTTCGACATTATGGTGGCCGACCCCAGAGTCACGCTGCGCACCCGCGGCGAACGAACGGAAATCACCCGCGACGGCAATACGCGGATATCCACCGACGATCCCTTCCTGCTGCTGCAACAACAGCTTGAACATCTGGGCGTCGATGCCGCGGCGCGCCCTGACTTTCCCTTTCAGGGCGGCGCGCTCGGCCTGTTCGGTTACGATCTCGGTCGCCGCATCGAGAAGCTGCCGTCACAGGCACGGCAGGATATCGCCCTGCCCGATATGGCCGTCGGTTTATATGACTGGGCGGTAATCGCCGATCATCAGCGTCAGACATTAACGCTGATCGTTCATCGTCATCTTCAGGAGCGGCTCGACTGGCTGGCGCATCCGCCCGCGGGTCGCCCCACCGCCGATTTCCGGCTGACCGGGCCGTGGCGCGCCAATATGTCGCGCGCGGAGTACGGCGGAAAATTTGATAAAATACAGGATTACCTGCTGTCGGGAGACTGTTACCAGGTCAACCTGGCGCAACGCTTTGTCGCCGACTATCAAGGGGATGAATGGCAGGCGTTTCTGCGGCTGTCGTCCGGCAATAAGGCGCCGTTCTCCGCGTTTCTGCGCCTGCCTGAACACGCGGTGATCAGCGTTTCTCCCGAACGTTTTCTGTGGCTGGAAAGCCAGCGCATCCAGACCCGCCCCATTAAAGGCACGCTGCCGCGCCTGGCCGACAAGGACGCGGACCGCGCGCAGGCCGCACGGCTGGCGCGGTCGGATAAAGATCGGGCGGAAAACCTGATGATTGTCGATTTGCTGCGTAACGATATTGGCCGGGTGGCGGTGCCCGGCAGCGTGCGCGTACCGGAATTGTTTATCGTGGAACCTTTTCCCGCGGTTCACCATCTGGTCAGTACCATTACGGCGCGGCTTCCCGCCGGCCGCCACGCGACGGCGTTGCTGCGCGCCTGTTTCCCCGGCGGCTCGATCACCGGCGCGCCCAAGATCCGGGCGATGCAGATTATTGAAGAGCTGGAACCGCAGCGGCGTAATGCCTATTGCGGCAGCATTGGCTACCTGAGCATTTGCGGCACCATGGACACCAGCATCGCCATTCGCACCTTACTAACCGAGCAAGGTAAAATTTACTGCTGGGCCGGCGGGGGGATCGTCGCCGACAGCCAGGAACAGGCGGAATATCAGGAAACCTTTGATAAAGTGAAGCGTATCTTGCCATTGCTGGATACGTTGGATTAATTGGATAATCAGCGCTTCCCAGGTAACTACTCGTGACCCATTCAGTGAATGAAACCCGCTCGCCCGCCAGCTTCGATCTGGCCGAGTTTATTACCCGCTTTCAACTGCAAACGCTGCGGCCGGCGCCGCCGGCCCGCCACCGGAGGCAGGCGGCCGTACTGGTGCCGATTGTGCGCCGCGCCACCCCGACGCTGCTGCTGACCCGCCGGGCATCCGGCCTGAGAAGCCATGCCGGGCAGGTCGCCTTCCCCGGCGGCGCCGCCGACCTTGACGACCGGTCGCTGGTGGAAACGGCGCTGCGCGAGGCGCAGGAAGAAGTAGCCATTCCGCCGCAAAATGTGCAGGTATTGGGCGTATTGCCGTCGGTAGACAGCGTCAGCGGCTTTCAGGTCACGCCGGTTGTCGGTCTTATCTCCCCGCTGACCCGCTTTTATCCGCATGAAAACGAAGTGGCGGAGCTATTTGAAATGCCGCTGGCGGAAGCGTTGGCGCTTACCCGCTACCACTCCCTTGATATCGAGCGGCAGCGCAAACCTCACCGTGTTTATCTCTCCTGGTATCGGCAGCAATTCGTCTGGGGATTGACGGCGGCGATTATCCGCCGGCTCGCCCTGCACGTTGCCAGCGAACCATGATGGTTATCTTGTCCCTCTGTGCGCTGAAATAAGTTTTGTTGCCTGTTGGCATAAGTTTATTTCATGCGAAAAAGCGAACTCCGCAACATATTGCACACTACAATGGCGCGATTTGAGAATTTTATCCTATTCTTCGGCTATCAAGGGCGCGGGTAAGGAGTTTGGGCGTGATAAGCGTTTTCGACATGTTTAAAATCGGCATTGGCCCCTCAAGCTCTCATACGGTAGGACCGATGAAAGCCGGTAAGCTATTTGTCGATGAATTGATAAGCCGTAGCTTACTGTCCTGCGTGACGCGTATTGCCGTTGACGTTTACGGCTCGCTGTCGTTGACCGGAAAAGGACACCATACCGATATCGCCATCGTTATGGGACTGGCGGGCAAGATGCCGGACACCGTCGACATTGACGCCATTCCGGGGTTTATCCGCGAGGTGGGAAGCCGGGAACGCCTGTTGCTGGCGGACGGCCGGCATGAGGTCGATTTCCCCCGTGAAAGCGGCATGGTTTTCCGCAGCGAAAACCTGCCGTTGCACGAAAACGGTATGACGATCGCCGCGTTTACCGGGAGCGAGGCCGTTTTCCGTAAGACCTATTACTCCATCGGCGGCGGGTTTATCGTTGACGAAGAGAACTTTGGTAAAAGCGTATTAACCGAAGTCTCCGTGCCGTATGCCTTTAATTCAGCGCACGAGATGCTGGCGCACTGTAAGCAAAACGGCCTTTCGCTGTCCGCCATGGTGATGCGCAACGAACTGGCATTGCACAGCCGTCAGGACATAGAAGAGTATTTCTCGCATATCTGGCAGACCATGCGCGCCTGTATCGACCGCGGCGTGAACACCGAAGGGATACTGCCCGGCCCGCTGCGCGTTCCCCGCCGCGCTTCGGCGCTGCGCCGCATGCTGGTGGCCTCCGACAAACTCTCCAACGACCCGATGAACGTCGTCGATTGGATCAATATGTTCGCCCTGGCGGTCAACGAGGAAAACGCCGCCGGCGGACGCGTGGTTACCGCGCCGACCAACGGCGCCTGCGGCATTGTCCCCGCGGTCCTCGCCTATTACGACCACTTTATCGAACCGGTCGGCCCCGACATCTATATACGCTATTTTCTCGCCGCGGGCGCGGTGGGTATACTGTATAAAATGAACGCCTCCATCTCCGGCGCCGAAGTGGGCTGTCAGGGAGAAGTCGGCGTCGCTTGCTCAATGGCGGCGGCCGGGCTGGCGGAACTGATGGGCGCCAGCCCGGAGCAGGTCTGCGTGGCGGCGGAAATCGGCATGGAGCACAATCTTGGGCTGACCTGCGATCCGGTCGCCGGCCAGGTTCAGGTGCCGTGCATCGAACGCAACGCCATCGCCGCGGTGAAAGCCATCAACGCCGCGCGGATGGCGATGCGCCGCACCAGCGAACCGCGCGTATCCCTGGATAAGGTTATTGAGACCATGTACGAAACCGGCAAGGATATGAACGCCAAATACCGCGAAACCTCGCGCGGCGGACTGGCGATCAAGGTGCAGTGCGACTAGCGCCCTTTTCGTAAAAAAGTTAATACCTGTTCGAGCGTGTAGTCAGGCGATTTTGTTGTTGGTAATCGTCTACTGACCGCGCCGTTCGTTGAATTAAAAAGGAAATAGTAATGTACAAACAGACGAACGCGCCAGAAAACTGTTGTGACATGAGTGAAATAAGAGCGGAAATCGATGCGATAGACCGGCAAGTGATCGCCCTGCTCGCACAGCGTTTCGAATATGTTAAGTCCGCCTCGAAATTCAAGAAAAACCCTGATGAGATCCAGGCCAGGGTCCGTTTTGAAAATATGCTTGCCCAACGCAGGGCCGGGGCGGAAAGCAAGGGGTTGAGCGCTGATGTGATAGAAAAGATGTACCGCGATCCGGTGACATGGTTTATTGCGGAAGAGATGGCGCACTGGTCGCGGTCGCAAAACGCGATTTACCCCAAACCAGCACAACCCGGCATAAGATAAAACGGCTTGCCCCTAATTGGGCAAGCCCTAGCAATATCCGCACCAGCGATGCTCCGCCGGCGGGAGATCGCCGCTATTCGTTTGCAAAAACTACTCGTTTTCCTCTTCCCTCGGTTCGGTGATTTTTTCGACCCGCACCAGTTCAATACGGTATTCCGACACCTCCATGATTTGGAAGCGCAACTGGTGCAGCTCAATCACATCGCCCACGTTGGGAAACTCATCGCTGTATGCCAGCAGCATGCCCGCCAGCGAAGCATAATCCTCTTTCGGACTGACCAGATCGCTGCTGTCGACCACCTGCTGCAAAGAGTGCAAATCCGTACCGCCTTTAACCAGCCAGCCGTCGCCGTCGGCCACAATATCCAGCGTTTCGTCTTCGTCCGGGAACTCGCCGGCAATCGCTTCCAGCACGTCCAGCGGCGTAACCAGCCCCTGCACCACGCCAAACTCGTTACTTACCATCACCAGACTGCCTTTGGCCCGGCGCAGTACCGGCAGCAAATTGATCACGTCCAGCGTTTCCGGCACCACAATCGGCTGATTGGCCGCCGCGAAACTTTCCACATCGGCATGCTCTTCCAGCGCCACCAGCAGATCTTTGGCCCGCACCACGCCGATTAGCTCGTCCAGCGAGCCGCGGCATACCGGAAACAGGCTGTGGGGCGTATCCAGCAACTGCAAACGGATCTCCTCCACGGAGCGCTCGCTGTCTACCCAGGAAATTTCCGTGCGCGGGGTCATCACGCTGCGTAGGGAACGCGACGCCAACGTCAGTACCCCGCTAATCATATAGCGCTCTTCTTCGGCAAAGGTTTCAGCAGTGATTTTCCGCGGCTGATCGTCCTCGTCGGCGGCGGCCTTTCTGGCCCCCATCAGCCGTAAAATCGCCTCGGCGGTGCGCTCACGCAGAGGGCGCCGAGACTGATGCTTCATAAAGTTATGTCGGGCAATCTGGTTGAACAGTTCGATCAGGATCGAGAAGCCAATCGCCGCATACAGATAACCTTTGGGAATATGGAAGCCGAAACCTTCCGCAACCAGACTTAAACCAATCATCAACAGGAAGCTGAGGCACAGCACCACCACCGTCGGGTGGGCGTTGACAAAATTGGTCAACGGCTTGGATGCCAGCAGCATCACTCCCATGGCGATAATCACCGCGGTCATCATAACGCCCAGGTGGTTAACCATACCCACCGCGGTAATCACCGCATCCAGCGAAAATACCGCATCCAGAACCACTATCTGGGCGACAACGACCCAAAAGCTGGCGTGCGCGCGGTTGCCATGCTCATCATGCGATTTATTCTCCAGCCGTTCATGCAGCTCCATGGTGGCTTTAAACAGTAAGAACAGCCCCCCGAACAGCAAAATAAGATCGCGTCCGGAGAAGCTGAAATCGCCGACGTGAAACAGCGGTCGCGTCAGCGTAACCATCCAGGAAATCAGCGACAACAGCCCCAAACGCATCAGCAGGGCCAGCGATAAACCGATAATGCGGGCTTTATCTCGCTGTCTGGGGGGCAATTTATCCGCCAGAATGGCGATAAATACCAAGTTGTCGATACCCAGAACAATTTCAAGTACCACCAGCGTCAATAAGCCCGCCCAGATTGAGGGATCCAGCAAAAATTCCATGTCAGACTCCGAAAAATGAACCAGCAGATGACATCAATACCGCGTTGGCATTGACGGATAATAAAAAGCGAGGGTATGAATCAGAATGACTCTGAGGGTGGCAGGGATGACCAACCGAGTACAGAAAACCACCAGCGTTAGCGGGTACACAGAGAACGTTTTGTCGGTGACAGTCCATGGGAAGGGCGAATGCCCGGTGCTCCTAAATAATTTAACAGGATATAACTTTAACAGGTTGCCCCGGTTTTTCACAAAGACTTTCTTACGCCGCGCCATGCGGGGAAAGCAGGTAATACATCTGTTATTTACCGCACATTTTTTTAGCAGGTCAAAGGTATCGCCAGTCAAAGGTGGAGCAACATCACACTATTTATTTTTTCGGTGAGTAAAATAAATCCGTCAAGCGGTTGTTTTAGGTTTGACAGGTTTGAACCGAATCATGGAATGTAGTGAATTAACTGTAAAATTTTTACCTATTGAATAACCAAGTCAGCCTCTGACGACCATACTGATATGGCAATGATTAACGTTCGCCCGGCGTACGTTAACCCTATATCCCGACACATTACACACTCGATTTGATCGTGAATAGTGAGGAGGTAGTAAGTGGGTATTGCAATAATACTATGCACTCACGGAGCCACCGCAGGGCCGCTGTTAAAGACAGCTGAAATGATTCTTGGCGATCAGGATAACGTAGCCGTGATCGATTTCATCCCCGGTGAAAACGCTGAAACGCTGATAGAAAAATATCAGGAGAAGTTATCTCAGTTGGATACTTCGTCCGGCGTATTGTTTTTGGTCGATACCTGGGGGGGCAGTCCGTTTAATGCCGCCAGCCGTGTGGTTACCGACAAGGAGAATCATGAAGTTATCACCGGGGTAAACATTCCCATGCTGGTGGAAACGTTTATGGCCCGCGATGACAACCCGGCATTCGCCGATTTGGTGACAACCGCGCTTGAGGCGGGAAGGGACGGGGTAAAAGCCCTGAAAACCCAGGAGCAACAGAAAGCGGAGGCCTCCCCCGCTCCGGTTTCATCCGCACCCAAAGCCCCCGCGCCGGTTAGCGGAACCGGCGGGCATATGAAGATAGGGTTGGCGCGTATTGACGACCGTTTAATTCACGGTCAGGTAGCGACACGCTGGACAAAAGAGACCAACGTCAACCGCATTATCGTCGTCAGCAATGAAGTCGCCGCCGACAACGTGCGTAAAACGCTGCTGACGCAGGTCGCGCCGCCGGGAGTTACCGCTCATGTGGTGGATGTGGCGAAGGCCATTCGCGTTTATGACAACCCGAAATATGCCGCCGATCGCGTGATGCTGTTATTTACCAACCCGAGCGACGTATTAACCCTGGTTGAAAATGGCGTAAAAATAACCTCCGTCAACATTGGGGGCATGGCGTTTCGTCAAGGGAAAACGCAGGTCAATAATGCGGTCTCCATTGATGAAAAAGATATCGCGGCGTTTAAAGAACTGGATAAACGCGGCATTGAATTGGAAGTTAGAAAAGTCTCCAGTGATTCCAAACTCAAAATGATGGATCTAATCAATAAGATGGTTCGTTAACACATTCAATAAATTCCGCTGTGTAACGATTTATTTTACTCGGATAACGTTTTCTATAGGAGAAGTACAATGGAGATTACCACCCTTCAAATTGTGCTGATATTTCTCGTGGCTTGTGTTTCGGGGATGGGGTCGATTCTTGACGAGTTTCAATTCCACCGCCCTCTCGTCGCCTGTACGCTTATCGGCGCCGTATTAGGCGATTTACAAACCGGGATCATTATCGGCGGTACGCTGGAAATGATCGCGCTCGGATGGATGAACATTGGCGCGGCGGTGGCGCCCGATGCGGCACTGGCTTCCATTATCTCGACGATCCTGGTCATCGCCGGCGGACAAAGCGTAGGCGCGGGGATTGCGCTGGCGATCCCGCTGGCCGCGGCCGGTCAGGTGCTGACGATTATCGTGCGCACCATTACCGTTGCTTTCCAGCATGCCGCCGATAGCGCGGCGGAACGCGGCAGCTTGAGCGCTATCAGTTGGCTTCACGTATCCGCGCTGTTTCTTCAGGCGATGCGTATCGCCATTCCCGCCGTTATCGTGGCGATCTCAGTAGGCACCGATGCCGTTCACGCCATGTTGAATTCGATTCCCGACGTAGTCACCAACGGCCTGAATATCGCCGGGGGCATGATTGTCGTCGTGGGTTATGCGATGGTCATCAACATGATGCGCGCGGGCTACCTGATGCCTTTCTTCTATCTTGGTTTCGTTACCGCCGCATTTACCGATTTCAACCTGGTGGCGCTGGGGGTCATCGGTATTGTTATGGCCGTGCTGTACATCCAGCTCAGCCCGAAATACAACAAGTCGCAGGGTCAAGCGGTGGCCGCGGGTAACAACGATCTCGATAACGAACTGGATTAATAGGAGTGAGAGAAATGGTTGATACAACTACTGACGTAAAAAAACTCACCGCCAGCGATATTCGCGCGGTGTTTGTTCGCTCCAACCTTTTCCAGGGTTCATGGAACTTTGAACGTATGCAGGCGCTCGGCTTCTGCTTTTCCATGGTGCCGGCGATCCGCCGTCTCTACCCGGAAAACTCGGAAGAGCGTAAACAGGCGATTAAGCGCCATCTGGAGTTTTTCAATACTCAGCCGTTTGTCGCCGCCCCGATTCTGGGGGTAACAATGGCGATGGAAGAGCAACGCGCCAATGGCGCTCCGATTGACGACGGGGCGATAAACGGCCTGAAAGTGGGGTTGATGGGCCCGCTGGCGGGCGTCGGCGACCCCATATTCTGGGGCACGGCGCGTCCCGTTTTCGCCGCGCTGGGCGCCGGAATTGCGATGAGCGGCAGCCTGCTGGGGCCGGTGCTCTTTTTCGTTCTGTTCAACCTGGTGCGCCTGCTGGTGCGCTACTATGGCGTGGCTTATGGCTATCGCAAAGGGGTCGATATCGTTAGCGATATGGGCGGCGGCTTCCTGCAAAAGATGACTGAGGGGGCGTCTATTCTCGGTCTGTTCGTCATGGGGGCGCTGGTCAACAAATGGACCCACGTCAACGTGCCCATGGTGGTTTCAAGGGTAACCAACCAGGAGGGCGAAACCACCGTCACCACCGTCCAGTCGATTCTCGACCAGCTTATGCCGGGACTGATTCCCCTGCTGCTCACCTTCGGCTGTATGTGGCTGCTGAGGCGCAAGGTTAACGCCCTGTGGCTTATCATGGGATTCTTTGCCATCGGCATTTTCGGTTATTGGATCGGCTTGCTCGGTCTGTAAGTACCTTACCCCGCCGGAGGTTGCCCCTCCGGCGGGCGTACGCCGTTCTGCGGTAAAATTCAGTCAGAAACTGAACTTTCGTTTAACACAGCACATCCCAAACATTCACACACGGAGTTACCCATGACGGTTACGGATATCGCCCTGGTTATTTTGATCGCGCTGGCGCTGATTTATGCTATCTATGACGAATTCATCATGGAGATATGGCAAGGGAAAACCCGATTGCGCGTGGCGCTAAAACGGGTAAACCGTCTGGACGCGCTTATTTTTATCGGTCTGGTGATAATCCTTATTTATCAGAATGTCATGAATAACGGTGCGGTAATTACCTCTTCTCTTTTACTTTTTCTGGCATTTATGGCGATCTATCTTGCCTATATTCGGCGTCCCAAATTGCTGTTTAAACCGACAGGTTTCTTTTATGCCAATATCTTTATTCCTTATAACCGTATTAAAAATATGAATTTATCCGAGGATGGCGTTTTGGTCATCGATCTGGAACGGCGCCGGTTACTAATACAGGTGGAGAAGCTTGACGATTTGGAAAAAATATATAATTTTATGGTTGAAAATCAATAATATATAAAAATTCAATTTTAAATTTAAAATATTATAAAACATACCATTAACTTATTTGTGGCATTTTACCCCCATCAACTATGACGTTATTTTTTGCGATAACGATCACGCGATTTTTAAATGAAAATAATTATCAATTGCATTATTAATCCCTGCCATTTTTATTGTTGTTTAATCCATAAATAATATGTTAAGGTTTCGCCGTCATTGGGGAGTAGCCGGTTTCTGAACGTCAGGATCAGAAATGCTCGTATCAACATACTCGTTTTATCTACTAAAACGTGGTGCGGGCGGCCAGTTGGCAGGCGAGACCATAGACACGGCGACCATCATCTGGTTGGGGATGATCGCCGTGGATATGGAGAACCACCCAGCCGAGGCTATTTACAATGAACCTATCAGCAACGCTCATCCTTGCTTTTGGCATGTCGATGGATGCTTTTGCGGCGTCAATCGGTAAAGGCGCCGTACTGTATAAACCCCGATTCCGGGACGCCATCCGTACCGGCCTTATTTTTGGTATTGTGGAAGCCATCACGCCATTGATTGGCTGGTCCCTCGGTTTTTTTGCCAGCCAGTTCGTTATTGAATGGGATCACTGGGTTGCCTTTGGTCTGCTGGTGATTCTGGGAGGGCGAATGATTATCGAAGGCTGCAAAACCAGCAGAACCTGCCGCTGCGATAAAATAAAAAAACACAGTCTGGCGCTGCTGGTTTGTACGGCCATCGCCACCAGCCTTGATGCCATGACCATTGGCGTGGGACTGGCGTTTTTACAGGTCAATATTTTCCACACGGCCATGGCCATTGGCTGCGCCACCATGATTATGGTGACGTTAGGGATGCTGATCGGCCGCTATATCGGGCCGCTTCTCGGCAAAAAAGCGGAGATTGTCGGTGGTATCGTGCTTATCGGCATCGGCTGCAATATTCTCTATGAACATCTTGGCCATTTAGCCTGATCCGCCCGCGGTCGATGCCGGGCTTGCGCCCTGCTCGTTTCAAGTTACCTATCGGTCGTGCCGCCGTCGTCAATACGCTGGTGCAGGCGGATAATAAAATCGGTCTCGCAGCTAAATTGCTCCGTTTCCCGCAGCTTTTTACCGACCTCCGATGCCGCCCGCCAGGCGAATGGCGTCATCTGTAGTAGTGCGGCGCCCTCCGGCCCTGTCAATTGCATCGGATATGCCAGCGTTTGCTGTTCAATCAACTGAAAACCGGCCAGCTCTTCGTCTCCGCCGGAGTGTAACCGTACCCGGTCATAGACTTGCGCTTTTAACTGATAAAGATGCCGCGGCCCCGGCGATACGGTTATGACCCAACCACCCGTTTTTACCGTACGCTGCAATTCAGCGTCATTGCATGGCGCATAAATCTTCAGGATGGCATCCAGTGAGTGGTCGTCAAACGGCAGTCGCTGGCTAGATGCGACGCAATAATCGACCTCGCGATAGCGTTTTGCCGCACGCTGTATCGCCGCTTTCGAGACATCCAGCCCATAGACGGTTATTGCCCGGCATGATTTGACCCGGGCAGCCAAAGCGGCGGTGTAATAGCCCTCGCCACAGCCGATATCCAACAATGCGGTCGCATCAAACGGTAAAATCTCATCAATGCGTTGTGTGACATATTCACGCAATGGCTGATAATGTCCCGCATCCAGAAAGCGTCGGCGGGCCTGCATCATTTCCGCGCTGTCGCCCGGTTGCTTTGAACGCTTAAATTGCACCGGCAATAAGTTCACATAACCTTCTTTCGCACAGTCGAAACTGTGGCGGCCACAGGACCATTGCTGCGCTATGCGGCGTAATGGTTGCCGACATAGCGGGCATTGATAAGGCATCAGCACGTTTTCCCTGCTAAAAAGCACTCTTTATATTGATAAAAATAAGACAACAAAAAACCCGCACCGTGGCGGGTTTTACAACGTGAACTGTAATTAAATCGCAGTGACGTTGACTGCAGACGGACCTTTCTGACCGTCTTGAATTTCGAACTCTACGTTCTGGCCTTCAGCCAGAGTTTTAAAGCCGTTGCCTTGAATTGCAGAGAAGTGTACGAATACATCTTTGCTACCGTCAGCCGGAGTGATGAAACCAAAACCTTTCGACTCATTGAACCACTTGACCTGACCTTTAATCTTTGCCATTTCAGATATTTCCTTTAATTGTTTAAACCGCCAGAGGCGTTATACAGACAAACCAAAGTCGTTACTGCTTGAGGCACTAAGATAAGGATCGGCAGAGAAGTGGTATTCAACGCTAACGTTTGTACTCAAGTCTTCTTTACTGAAAATGCCATTCATATACAGAACTGTACCTCGTTTTACCCAAGTGCGTTATTACACACTCTGCAATCGTTGGCAAGCCCTTTTTTATCAGTCATGGACATGACGCACAGATTAACGGCACTGACGACTCATAAATACGCAACAATGACGCTAACTAGCTCTATTAATAAGACTATAATTATTTATATATGTCCAAGAGACGCAGCCCGTAGCCTGTGTGCGGCGCACCGGGTCACCGGCAATCATAGAAAATGCCGTCATCCGTGCGCTGAAATCCACAGCGGAAAGGAATGGGAAAAGAGCAAAAGCGGCAAACTGCAAGGCCTTATATAAATACCCGCTATCGATTCCCATTTTTTCCCTTTGGATGGTTGACTTATAAATCAAAGCATACGCAACGTTACTTTTTTTGAATTAATCAACATTCAGCATAACAACAAGTAAAACAATCAAAAAAATAAGCAAAATAGCACTAGCCAGCTTCCAACGCCTTTCTGATTTGCTGCTCATACCCACACATTCCTTCCAGAAACAAAACTTATACTAAAGCTAATACTTTTGTTTTATCGGCAGATGCCGACATTTTATTAGTCCGCCGATCGGCTTGTCTGCTAATCTCGGTTAATTACCCTTGAATAGTGCGGATAACGCAGCGTTATCGTTAGACATGCGTTGCAAGGTTACGTACGATTTATTAAATTAGGTCACTACTTTTGTTATTGAAGGAGCATTATGAGTCTTTCGCTCATGTGCGCGCAGTTTGTTACCCGCCAAGTCCTCCGACACGTTATCACCGCCCATCTGTCTCTTGACTTAAATGATATTGATAATTATTCTCAAATAAATCATTCATGACCTGTAAGGATATACCTATGATCGGTTTTCTGACTCACCTGCCCTCTTTTTTGCGTAGTATGGCGTTACCCGGCATCCTGCTATTTATGTCCGTCGCCAGCGCCAACGCCGCGGAAAAGCTTAAGGTGGTCACCACCTTTACCATCATCCAGGATATTGCGCAGAATATCGCCGGCGATGCCGCGACGGTAGAGTCGATTACCAAGCCGGGCGCGGAAATTCATGATTACCAGCCCACGCCGCTCGATATTGTCAAAGCGCAGTCGGCCCAACTGATACTGTGGAACGGCATGAATCTGGAACGCTGGTTCGAGCGTTTTTTTGACAACGTCAAGGACGTTCCGGCAGTGGTGGTGACGGAAGGGATTACGCCGCTGTCGATCCGTGAAGGCGCCTATAACGGCAACCCCAATCCGCATGCGTGGATGTCGCCTTCCAACGCATTGGTCTATATTGAAAATATCCGGGCGGGATTGGTAAAGTACGACCCGGCGAATGCGGAAACCTATAACCGCAATGCCAAAGCCTATGCGGAAAAAATCAAGGCCACCGACTCGCCGTTACGTGAACGGTTATCCCGTATTCCGCCGCAGCAACGCTGGCTGGTGACCAGCGAAGGCGCATTTAGCTATCTGGCGCAAGACTATCAGTTTAAAGAAGTCTATTTATGGCCGATTAATGCTGATGAGCAAGGCTCTCCTCAACAGGTGCGTCGGGTGATCGATACCGTGCGCAAGGAAAAAATCCCGGTGGTGTTCAGCGAAAGCACCATCTCGGACAAACCGGCAAAACAGGTCAGTAAAGAGACCGGCGCCAAATACGGCGGCGTACTCTATGTCGACTCGCTGTCAAGCGAAAATGGCCCGGTGCCTACCTACATTGATTTGTTAAAAGTTACTGTAGAGACCATCGCCAAAGGATTTGATCAATGAGCAGTGATACAGTAACACAGTCGTTAGAGGTTAATGACGTCTCCGTGACCTACAGTAACGGACACCAGGCGATAAGGCATGCCTCCTTCGCCTTGAGCGGCGGCACCATCTGCGCGCTGGTGGGCATCAACGGCAGCGGAAAATCAACGCTGTTCAAGAGCATTATGGGCCTGGTAAGGCCCACTGCCGGACAGGTATTGCTTAATAAAAAGCCCATTGTCCAGGCGCTGAAACAGAATCTGGTCGCCTACGTGCCGCAGACCGAAGATATCGACTGGAACTTTCCGGTGCTGGTCTCCGACGTGGTGATGATGGGACGCTACGGAAAAATGAATTTTCTGCGTATCCCCACGCAACAGGATCGCGACATCGTTGCCGAATCACTAGAGCGTGTCGGCCTCACGGCATTACACCAGCGTCAGATAGGCGAATTATCCGGCGGACAGAAAAAACGGGTTTTTCTCGCCCGTGCGCTGGCCCAGCAGGGCAGCGTACTGCTATTGGATGAGCCGTTTACCGGCGTCGATGTAAAAACGGAAAACGCGATTATCGACCTACTGCGTACCTTGCGCGACGAGGGGCACCTGATCCTGGTGGCGACGCACAACCTCGGCAGCGTGCCGGAATTCTGCGATAACGTTATCTTGGTGAATCGCACCGTGCTGGCGGCAGGACCGACGCACAGCACCTTTACCCAGAGCAATCTGGAAAAAACCTTTGGCGGCGTGTTACGCCATATCAATCTTGGCGGGCCGAACCTTCACGACGACGACGACGTCCGCACGGTAACCGTACTGACCGATGACGAACGCCCGGCGGTGTTCTATGGCTCAACCAAGAACGACCCTCCCGCTTTGCGCGCCATTCCAGGGGAGAAAGAACAGCGATGATCGATCTCCTGCTACAGCCGTTCAGCTATAACTATATGGTGAAAGCCATCTGGGTCAGCGCCATCGTAGGCGGCGTCTGCGCCTTTCTGTCGGCCTATCTTATGCTTAAGGGCTGGTCGTTGATGGGCGATGCGTTATCGCACTCGGTTGTGCCCGGCGTCGCCGGCGCCTATGCATTAGGCCTGCCGTACGCCGCCGGCGCTTTTTTTACCGGTATGCTGGCGGCGCTGGCGATGACTCTTATCCGTCACATTACCCGCTTACGTGAAGACGCGATTATCGGTTTTATCTTTTCCACCTTTTTCGCCGTCGGTCTGCTGATTATTTCGCTCAACCCCACCTCGATTAACGTACAGTCCATTATCTTTGGCAATATTCTGGGTATCGCCGATGAAGACGTCCTCCAGGTCGAGATTATTATCGGCGTGACCCTGATGATTCTTTGTCTGTTATGGAAAGACCTGCTCGCGGTGTTTTTTGATGAAAACCATGCCCGCTCTATCGGCCTTTCTCCGCTGAAGCTGAAAATTCTGTTCTTTACCCTGCTCAGCGCCTGCACCGTTGCGGCATTGCAAACCGTCGGCGCCATTTTGGTTATCGCGATGGTGATTACGCCCGGCGCGACGGCTTATCTGCTCACCGACCGATTCGGCCGTCTGGTGCTGATTTCCATCGCCCTTGGCGCGACAACCAGCGCCGTCGGCGCCTATCTGAGCTTTTACCTTGACGGCGCCACCGGCGGAGTAATCGTCACGTTGCAGACGCTGGTATTCCTGCTGGCGTTTCTATTCGCGCCCAAACACGGTTTATTGGCGTCACGCCGCCTGCGCCAGAGCGACCAAACGGGGGATTCGCTATGAGTCTGATACTGAGCTGGATAACCGAGCCGCTATCCTACCCGTTTATGCAACGCGCTCTTATCGCCGCCGTGGTGACGGGAATCGTCTGTGCGGTACTGTCGTGCTACCTGGTGCTAAAGGGGTGGTCGCTGATGGGCGATGCGATTTCCCACGCCGTCTTGCCGGGTATAGTTGTGGCCTTTCTGCTGGGCATCCCGCTGGTTATCGGCGCTTTTGTTTCCGGTATCTTCTGCGCCGTCGCCACCGGGTATGTCAAAGAGCACAGCCGGGTCAAGGAAGATACGGTGATGGGGATCATTTTTTCCGGCATGTTTGCGCTGGGATTAGTGCTGTTTGCCCGTATCGACACCAATCAACACCTGAATCATATTCTGTTCGGCAACGTGCTGGGCATCACGTTACAGGAACTGATCCAGATTCTGTTGATCGCCGGCGTCACGCTGACGGCCATTCTGCTGAAACGACGGGATTTCATGCTCTACTGTTTTGATCCCAACCACGCACGCGTTATCGGTCTGCCGGTTAAACTGCTGCATTACGGGCTGCTCTGCCTGCTGGCGTTAACGATTGTCGCGTCGTTACAGGCGGTGGGCGTTATTCTGGTCATCGCCATGCTTATCGCGCCGGGCATCATCGCCTTTATGTTATGCAAGAGCTTCGACCGTATGCTGATCGTGGCGACGCTGGTTTCCGTGGTCTCCTGCATCGCCGGCACAATGATCAGCTTTTATATCGACGGCGCCACCGGCCCCTGTATTGTCATTGTCCAGGCGGTCTTCTTTACGGTCACGCTGGGTTATCACCAGTTGAAAATTCATCTTCATCCCGCGCCCCAGACGCCGACGTAAACCGTTTAACGCGGCTGTTCGCTTGCCCGGCGGCGCTTTTCCGCCGGGTAATCCCCGGCTACAAGGTTTTATCTTCAACAACGGCTATACTTTCCTCCTGATGCCTTTTCGCAACGTTCGTCAATCATCATCGCTGTGCGACAGATTCAGTTTTTATACAGTTCAATCAATTACCGTAATGGTATACACCCAATAGATTCCGAGTTGCAGGAAGGCGGCAACTGAACGACAAATTCGTCGGGAACGAATTTGACCAGCCAACGGCTGGCCTCCGGTGAGAGACAGGATGTCTCTCATTAATCCCCAGGAGCTTACTCAAGTAAGTGACTGGGGTGAGCGACAAATCTGCCTGGAGCAGATTTGAACGCTGTTCACAGCGGTCCCGTAGGGGCGAGGCCCACGGAAGGACCGAGTAATACAGCCAACGCACCTGCGACTTGAAAGATGACGGGTATACAGGGCAATATCAACGGGAGAGTGACCTTATGTGGCAAGCTATCAGCCGGCTTTTGGAAGAACATCTCGGCGCTGCCGAAATTGAGGAGCGCCGCGAATTGCCTGGTGGCGAAATGCACCCCGCCTGGTATGTTCGCTATGGCGAACATGAGGTTTTCGTAAAATGCGATGTGCGTGAAATGCTGCCCAAATTCACCGCGGAAGCCGACCAGCTTATCTTACTGTCACGCAGCCATACGGTAAACGTACCCGAGGTTTATGGCGTGGGCAGTTCCCGCGATCACAGTTTCCTGCTATTGCAACACCTGCCGGTAAAACCGCTGGATGCCCACAGCGCCTGGTGTCTTGGCGAACAGCTCGCGCACTTGCACCAATGGAGCGATCAGCCGCAGTTCGGTCTGGACTTTGATAATGACCTCTCCACCGCCGTGCAGCCCAACTGTTGGCAGCGGCGCTGGTCGGTTTTTTTTGCCGAGCAGCGTATTGGCTGGCAGTTGCAGTTGGCCGCAGAGAAAGGCATGCACTTTGGCGATGTCGAGACCCTGATTGCGCGCGCGGAAGAGCGGCTGGCCGGCTATCAGCCGCAGCCGTCATTACTGCACGGCGACCTCTGGCCGGATAATTGCGCCAACAGCATTAATGGCTGTTATCTGTTTGATCCGGCATGCTATTGGGGAGACAGGGAGTGCGATCTGGCGATGCTGCCGCTCTACCCGGCGCTGCCGCCACAGATTTATGACGGCTACCAAAGCGTCTGGCCGTTGGATAAGGGCTTTATCGAACGGCAACCCATCTATCAGATTTATTACCTGCTCAACCGCGCCAATCTGTTCGGCGGTAAGCATATTGTTGCAGCTCAGCAGGCGATAGAGCAACAGCTGCCGTTCTGACGGCGAATAATAGCCCGCCGGCGCGGGCTCGCAATAACGGGAAACGCCCAAAGCAAGCGCCGGTATACTTAGAGTCCTAATAAACGCAGCACCATATACCCAATGCCGGCAATAATGAGCGGCAAAATATAGAGCGGAAAGAATTGCAGGAAAATGGTGTGTCGCGGCACGACTACACGAGATTCCAGTTTCTCCCGGGTGTTGCCTTCGTGCCCCTTCACTTTTTCCAGAATCAGCTGATCTTCAATACCTTCACGGATCGCCTTCACCTGCCGGGACATACGGGCGCCGGAAACCTGTAGCGCCAGGCCGACGAAAATCAGGATATAAATCAGCCAAAACATCAGGCTGGGGGCGATAAAGAAACGCGAAAAATCCGGAACCGGCGAGTTGTACCAGAAAATATTCAGGAACGGCGTATTAAAACGCACCATATCGATCATCAGATGCGAAAAATCCAGCAGCACCGCATCAATACCCTGCTTTTTCTGCGTATAGGCATAAAGATAGTTAGCCAGTGAAACAATAGTGGACAGCAAAGCCGGAATAAAAATGATCCATCCCGCAATACGTTTAACCACGGCGACACGGCCCGCCTGTTGATACGTCATGAGTTCCCCTTCTGAGCGACGCAACATTGTTAATATTTTCGTATAACAAACAGTCTATACCTAAAAAAACCCGTTAGAAGCCTACTTTAAGTTTACTATCAGTCAACGTTTTATCGCTCGTCCACCCTCAGCGGCAATGATTTAGCTTACAATCAACCGATGTTTTCTTATATTACGGAGCCTATGGCATGACCTTTGATTCTTCTATCCGCGCGGCGATTTTTGATATGGATGGCTTACTGATCGATTCAGAACCCTTGTGGGATATGGCCGAACTTGAAGTCATTGCTTCTCTGGGGATTGATACCTCATTGCGTCATTCCATGACCGACACGCTGGGATTGCGCATCGATATGGTGGTTGACCAGTGGTATCAGCTTGCGCCCTGGGAAACCCCCGGCCGGGAAGTGGTGGTCGGCCGTATTATCGAACGCGCCACCGCCCTGGTCGCCGAGCGCCGCCCGCTATTGCCGGGCGTCGAACAGGCTTTGCAGCTCTGTCGTCGACAACAGCTCAAGATCGGCCTGGCGTCCGCCTCCCCCCTGGCTATGCAGAGGCAGGTATTGAAAATGTTCAATCTGGAGCGCTATTTCGACGTATTGGTTTCCGCCGAAAATCTGCCTTATAGCAAACCGCACCCGGAAGTGTATCTGAATGCGGCGCAAGGGTTGGGCGTCTCGCCGCTGCGCTGCGTCACCCTGGAGGACTCGATAAACGGCATGATTGCGACCAAAGCGGCGCGGATGCGTTCGATTGTGGTGCCGCAAGCGGAATTGAGTAAAGATCCGCGCTGGGCGCTGGCCGAACATAAGCTCAGCTCGTTGCAACAGCTTGAGATCGCTCATATTGCCTAAACAGGGCGACGGGGTGAAGCGCGGTCACCGGCGGCGCGTCGGCCGGAAAAGCGCCGCCCAACGCCAGGGGAGTTACAGGAAATCAGCGCGTTTGGGGGAAAAGGTGTCGATCAATACGCTGCCTTCCTCCAGGGAAACCACGCCGTGCATTTCGTTTTTTATCGCCATATAGGCATCGCCGGTTTTCAGAATACGCTTTTCACCTTCAATAACCACCTCAAAACTGCCTGCGGCAACGTAAGCGATCTGATCGTGAACATCATGCTTGTGGGGCGTGCCAATGGCACCCTTGTCAAAATGCACGCAGACCATCATTAGCTCATCGCTCCAGGTGATGATCTTACGCTTGATGCCGCCGCCCAATTCTTCCCACGACGTTTCGTCGTCAATAAAATACCTTCTCATGGTTTTCCCCTCTCTGTGTTGCTCCCCCTTGCCGTGCAAGCAAGGTAAGCCGGTGCCTGCGGATTGCGACATTTTAATCACACCAGCGCCGGATGAAACCTAAAATAAGCAAAAACATGACCATTCTCAATAAATAAATAAAACAATATTTCATATTTATTGAATTCATATCCCAATCGAACTATGATCCAGCATAACAAGAAAGAACCGGGCAAACGAAGGTTCAGGTGACATTGTCACTGCCACGCCGTCTCACCTGTTCCGCCCGGTGCTTTCCCCCAGGTTTTTATGCGGATTTATATCCATGCCTGAAGGAGAGGCGAAGCAATGCAAGTACCTCAAAGCATTCACAGCGATCACGCCAACCAACTGGACAACATTCCCAACAGTAACAGCTAACGACTATGTATTGTCGCTTATGGAGAGATTATGGCTATGATTTTAGATTCCTTTGATTTACAGGGTAAAGTGGCGCTTATCACCGGGTGTGATACGGGGCTGGGCCAAGGCATGGCTATTGGACTGGCGCAGGCCGGTTGCGATATTGTCGGCGTCAATATTGTCGAACCCAAAGACACCATCGGAAAAGTCACCGCGCTGGGACGCCGTTTCCTCAGCCTGACGGCGGATGTGAGTAATATTGGCGGCCACGCAGAACTGGTGGAAAAAGCCGTTGCCGAGTTTGGCAAAGTTGACATTCTGATCAACAACGCCGGCATTATCCGCCGTGAGGATGCCATCGAGTTTAGTGAAAAGAACTGGGATGACGTGATGAACCTGAACATCAAGAGCGTATTCTTTATGTCGCAGACGGTTGCCCGCCAGTTTATCAAGCAGGGTAATGGCGGCAAGATCATCAATATCGCTTCGATGCTCTCTTTCCAGGGCGGTATCCGCGTACCTTCCTACACCGCCTCGAAAAGCGCGGTAATGGGGGTCACCCGTCTGCTGGCCAATGAGTGGGCCAAACACCATATCAACGTTAATGCCATCGCCCCCGGATATATGGCCACCAACAATACCCAGCAACTGCGCGCGGATGAAGAACGCAGCAAAGAAATCCTGGAGCGCATCCCGGCCGGTCGTTGGGGTCTGCCGCAGGATGTGATGGGCCCGGCGGTATTTCTGGCGTCCGGCGCTTCTGATTATATCAACGGCTATACCATTGCCGTTGACGGCGGATGGCTGGCCCGCTAATACATCTTTTCGCACCAGCCGTTATTTTCGACCCGGTGATAAAAGGCACAATTCATATTGTGCTTTTTATTTATTTTTCAAAAATTTATCTTTATACCTACGCCATTTCCCGCGCTAAAACCTCACTTTAAAAAAAATCAAAACAACGTTCCGACTTTGATCACACTTTCGTTATCGGATGCATGACGGCATGGCGGATAGCGCCATATAATAAATCAAAACATCGTTTCTATTTATAAGAAACTGTAACTCAGTTCTATAAGAAGGTACTCGATGAGTATTTTTTCCCGTCTGTACGCCAGCAGAAAAAACAGGCTTGATAAGTGGATTGCCGCGCTGGGCAAGCATATTGATACCGTAACAAAGCGGGCCAGCAGCCGCAGTAATCCAACGCCGCTGCTGGCCGACGGCTTTGATGTGCTGAGTCATAATCCCGTCGTATGGCAATTTCCCGACGGGCATAGCGCGCCGATTTCCAATTTCGCCAGTCAGCAAAACTGGCTGAGAACGCTTTGTGCGATGAGCGTCATCACCGGGGAAAATAACTACCAGCAGCAGGCCGCCACGCAGACGGCGTATTTTTTGGCAAATTTCGTCGATGCTCACAGCGGTCTGTTTTTCTGGGGCGGACATCGTTTTATCAATCTGGATACGCTGCAAAGCGAAGGGCCTCAATCGAAAGCCCTGGTCCATGAGCTCAAACACCACCTGCCCTATTACGCGCTGCTGCATCGCATTGATGGCGCCAAGACGCTGAACTTCCTGCAGGGCTTTTGGAACGCGCACGTCGAGGACTGGAACTCGCTGGACCTCGGGCGCCACGGCGATTATGCCAAACCGCGCGACCCCGACGTTTTCCAGCATCCCCGTTACGACGTGGTTAACCCGGCGCAGTGGCCGGTTCTGCCGCTGACGAAAGGGCTGACCTTTGTTAACGCCGGCACCGATCTTATCTATGCCGCTTTCAAGTATGCGGAATATACCGGCGATCGGCAGGCGGCGAAATGGGGCAAGCATCTGTACCGTCAATACGTCCTGGCAAGAAATCCGGAGACCGGGATGCCGGTTTATCAATTCAGCTCACCGCTGCAGCGCCAGCCTGCCCCCGCCGACGATAATCAGACCCAGTCCTGGTACGGCGACCGCGCCCAGCGCCAGTTTGGCGCCGAATTCGGTGAAATGGCCCGCGAGGCCAACGTGCTTTTCCGGGATATGCGCCCGCTGTTGATTGATAACCCGCTGGCCATGCTGGATATCCTGCGCGTTCAACCCGACGACGAGATGCTCGGCTGGGTGATTTCCGGGCTGAAAAATTATTATCAATATGCCTATGACCTGAACAGCAATACGCTGCGCCCGATGTGGAATAACGGCCAGGATATGACCGGTTATCGTTTTAAGCGCGACGGCTATTACGGAAAAGCCGGCACGGAATTAAAACGCTTTGCTCTGGAGGGAGATTATTTATTGCCGCTGGTGCGGGCTTATTGCCTGAGCGCCGATGAGGATCTGTATGCGTTGATTAACACCATTCTCACCCGTCTGGCTAACGAAAACGCGCGCCATATCGCCAGCCCGGCTTTACTGTGCGCCATGGTCGAATTGGCCGAACGCCGCCAGTCGGAAAAATGGGCGCAATACGCCTGGCAATTGGCTGAAATTCTGTTTGAAAAACATTTCCATCGCGGATTATTCGTGCGTTCGGCACGGCATCGCCATCTGCGGCTGGATGACCCGGCCCCGCTGGCTTTATCAGCATTCATCGCCGCCTGCCGCAACAGGCTAAACGAGATTCCACCGTTGTTAACCCAGGGGGGATATGTGCACGGCGACTTTCGCGTTAACGGGGAAAATAAAATTATCTATGACGTGGAGTTTATTTATCCAGAGTTATTAAAGGCTTGATTTTATGTTTGTTAATAATAATTCCCAATTACTAATAGGTAAGCATGATGAATGAAAACAGAATGCTGGGGTTAGCCTATATCTCCCCCTATATTATAGGGCTGATAGTTTTTACCGCTTTTCCCTTTATTTCGTCATTTATACTCAGTTTTACCGAGTATGACTTGATGAGCCCTCCTGAATTCACCGGGATGGAAAATTATCATCGGATGTTGCTGGAAGACGATCTTTTCTGGAAATCCATGGGGGTTACCTTTGCCTATGTCTTTCTGACCATACCGATGAAATTAATATTCGCTTTGTTGATTGCCTTTGTGCTCAATTTTAAATTGCGCGGGATCGGTTTCTTTCGTACCGCTTACTATGTGCCTTCCATTTTAGGCAGCAGCGTGGCCATCGCCGTGCTGTGGCGAGCGCTTTTCGCCATCGACGGCCTGCTGAACAGCTTTCTCGCCGTGTTCGGCTTTGATGCCATCAACTGGCTCGGCGAACCTTCTCTGGCATTGATGTCCGTCACCCTGCTGCGCGTCTGGCAGTTTGGCTCCGCCATGGTTATTTTCCTCGCCGCCCTGCAGAACGTCCCGCAGTCGCAGTATGAAGCGGCCATGATTGACGGCGCCTCCAAGTGGCAAATGTTTATGAAAGTGACCGTGCCGTTAATTACGCCGGTTATTTTCTTTAACTTTATTATGCAGACCACACAGGCATTCCAGGAATTTACCGCGCCTTACGTCATCACCGGCGGCGGCCCCACCCACTACACCTACCTGTTCTCGCTCTATATCTACGATACGGCATTCAAGTATTTCGATATGGGCTATGGCGCGGCGTTGGCATGGGTGCTGTTCCTGGTGGTGGCGGTATTCGCCTCGGTTGCCTTCAAGTCGTCCAAATACTGGGTGTTCTACTCCGCCGATAAAGGAGGAAAAAATGGCTGACGTGCATTCAAATATCAATGCGGCGCAAGTAAGCGCGGCGTTGGAAATTCGCCGGACGCTGCGTAAAGAGAAAATCAGCGCCGCCGTTCGTTACGTTATTCTGTTATTTGTCGGCCTGCTGATGCTGTATCCGCTGGTATGGATGTTCTCGGCATCCTTTAAACCGAATCACGAGATCTTCACCACCCTCGGATTATGGCCGGCGCACCCGACGTCGGACGGTTTCGTCAACGGCTGGAAAACCGGCACGGAATACCACTTCGGCCACTATATGATCAACACCTTCAAGTATGTGATCCCGAAAGTGATTCTGACCATTATCTCTTCCACCATCGTCGCTTACGGCTTTGCCCGCTTCGAGATCCCGTGGAAGAACTTCTGGTTCGCCACGCTTATCGCCACCATGCTGCTGCCCAGCACCGTACTGCTGATCCCGCAGTACATCATGTTCCGCGAAATGGGCATGCTGAACAGCTATCTGCCGCTCTACCTGCCATTGGCGTTCGCCACCCAGGGATTCTTCGTCTTTATGCTTATCCAGTTCCTGCGCGGCGTACCGCGCGATATGGAGGAAGCGGCGCAGATCGACGGCTGCAACTCTTTCCAGGTGCTGTGGTATGTGGTGGTGCCGATTCTGAAACCGGCGATTATCTCCGTTGCCCTGTTCCAGTTTATGTGGTCGATGAACGACTTTATCGGTCCGCTAATCTACGTCTACAGCGTGGATAAATACCCGATTGCGCTGGCGTTGAAAATGTCCATCGACGTAACGGAAGGCGCACCGTGGAACGAGATTTTGGCGATGTCCAGCATTTCGATTCTGCCATCCATCATTGTTTTCTTCCTGGCGCAGCGTTACTTCGTGCAAGGCGTGACCAGCAGCGGAATTAAAGGTTAATAGAGGATCTATCATGGCTGAAGTCATTTTCAACAAGCTGGAAAAAGTATATTCCAACGGTTTTAAAGCGGTACACGGCATCGACCTGACCATTAAAGACGGCGAATTTATGGTGATCGTCGGCCCGTCGGGCTGCGCCAAATCCACTACGCTGCGCATGCTGGCCGGTCTGGAAACCATCAGCGGCGGCGAAGTACGCATCGGCGAACGGGTGGTGAACAATCTGGCGCCGAAAGAGCGCGGCATTGCGATGGTGTTCCAGAACTATGCGCTCTACCCGCATATGTCGGTAAAAGAGAACCTGGCATTCGGCCTGAAGCTCAGCAAAATGCCGAAAGCGCAGATTGAAGAACAAGTGACCGAAGCCTCCAAAATACTGGAGCTGGAGGAGTTGATGGACCGTCTGCCGCGCCAGCTCTCCGGCGGCCAGGCGCAGCGCGTCGCGGTGGGCCGCGCCATCGTTAAAAAGCCGGACGTGTTCCTGTTCGACGAACCCTTATCCAATTTGGACGCCAAGCTGCGCGCCTCCATGCGTATCCGTATTTCCGACCTGCATAAACAGCTGAAGAAAAGCGGTAAAGCCGCGACCACCGTGTATGTCACCCACGACCAGACGGAGGCCATGACCATGGGCGACCGTATCTGCGTGATGAAGCTGGGTCATATCATGCAGGTGGATACGCCGGATAATCTGTACCACTTCCCTGTCAATATGTTTGTCGCCGGCTTTATCGGCTCGCCGGAAATGAATATCAAACCGAGCAAACTGGTGGAAAAAGACGGCCGGATTGGTCTGACCGTCGGGCACTACACGCTGGTACTGAATAGCGAGCAGCAGGATAAGGTGCGAGCTTATTCCGGCCAGGATGTTTTCTTCGGTATCCGTCCCGAATACGTCACCGTTTCTGAGACCCCGTTTGCGGCCAACCACTCGCAGGGCGAGCTGGTGCGGGTAGAAAACATGGGTCATGAATTCTTTATGTACATAAAAGTCGATGGCTTTGAATTAACCAGCCGCGTCCCGTCCGATGAAGCGCGGCAGATTATCAAAAACGGCCTGCATCGCCAGATATTCTTCCAGTTCGATATGGAAAAGTGCCATATCTTTGATGCTAAAACAGAAAAAAATATCTCTCTTTAACAGGAGTAGCACCCGATGAAAAAAGCGATCCTACACACGCTGATAGCCTCATCCCTGGCCTTACTGGCGGCGCCGTCTTTTGCCGCCGACCAGGTTGAATTGAGAATGTCCTGGTGGGGCGGCAACAGCCGCCACCAGCAAACGCTCAAGGCAATCGAAAGCTTCCATCAGCAATACCCCAATATCACGGTAAAAGCCGAGTACACCGGTTGGGATGGACACCTGTCCCGCCTGACCACCCAGATCGCCGGTAAAACCGAGCCGGACGTGATGCAGACCAACTGGAACTGGTTGCCGATTTTCTCGAAAAACGGCGATGGGTTCTACGATCTGAACTTGGTCAAAGATTCATTGGACCTGACCCAGTTCGACGCCAAAGAGCTACAGGGCACCACTGTTAACGGCAAGCTGAACGGCATTCCCATTTCCGTTACCGCCCGCGTTTTCTATTTCAACAATGAAAGCTGGAAAAAGGCCGGACTGAAATATCCCAAAACCTGGGACGAGCTGTTGAACGCCGGTAAGGTATTCAAAGAAAAACTGGGCGACCAGTATTACCCGGTGGTACTGGAACATCAGGATTCATTGGCGCTGTTAAGTTCTTACATGATTCAGAAGTACAATATCCCCGCCATCGACGAAAAAGCGCAGAAATTTTCTTATAGCGATGCGCAGTGGATAGAGTTCTTCAGTCTGTACAAGAAGCTGGTTGATAGCCACGTTATGCCTTCGGCGAAGCACTATGCCTCTTTCGGCAAGAGCAATATGTATGAAATGAAGCCGTGGATTACCGGCGAGTGGAGCGGCACCTATATGTGGAACTCCACCATCACCAAATACTCCGACAATCTGCAGCCGCCGGCCAAACTGGAGTTGGGCCATTATCCCATGCTGCCGGAAGCCAAAGACGCCGGACTGTTCTTTAAACCGGCACAAATGTTGTCTATTGGTAAATCAACCAGGCATCCTAAAGAATCCGCCCTGCTGATTAACTTCCTGCTGAACAGTAAGGAAGGCGCTCAGGCATTGGGATTAGAGCGCGGCGTACCGCTAAGCAAAGCCGCCGTGGCGCAATTGACCGCCGATGGGATAATTAAAGAGGACTCGCCCTCCGTCGCCGGATTAAATCAGGCATTAAATTTACCGCACGCGTTGAAAACATCACCCTACTTTGACGACCCGCAGATCGTTTCCCTGTTTGGCGATGCCATTCAGTATATCGACTACGGTCAAAAATCCGTTGAAGAAACGGCAAAATATTTTCAGCGCCAGTCTGAACGTATTTTAAAACGCGCAATGAGATAACGAAACCAGTTACTTAAATAGTATTTTCCCTGCCGTCAATCCGGCAGGGGTTTTTCAATTAAATTAAAACAAACAAATTATACAAGTCGATCATTGTCACAATTTGAAATTCATTTTTACTTTTTGTTACTCAAGCAGATCGCGATCACAAAATAGATACTAATAGTTAATAAAATAGAACTTGATCCAAAAGCCGTAATACATCTTTGCGTTAACCTTTACCTTAATCACCCAGGACATATAAAAAATGAAATTAAAAATATTATCTCTGGCAGTAGCATCTTTAGTTAGTATAAATGCAATGGCTGTCACCATTGATTATCGTCATGAAATTAAAGATGATAGCGGGAACACGAATAAAGATCGTTTATTAATGTCACATCGTTTTGCCAGTGGTTTTGGGTTATCAGCCGAAGTCAAATGGAAAGGCGCCGATTCGACGGATAAACCTTATAATGAAACCGTTGCTGATGGTACCGAAGTGGTCGCAAGCTATCAGTATAAAATCAATAGTACTTTCGCCATCGAACCAGGATTTTCCCTGGAATCTTCAAGTAATAGCCAAAACTATCGTCCATATATCAAAGGATCAGCCAAAATCACCGATGGTTTTTCCGCCTCTCTCCGTTATCGCCCCTGGTATAAGCGCCTGAATGGTAATATTGGTAAAGGCGATGATGTGGACACCGTACAAAGAGGTCATCAGGGCAATTTGGTTCTCGATTATAAATTCCTTGAAAAATGGCAGTTGACTACTGATTTTGAAATAAAGAAAGCGGAAAATTACAATCTGTATGATGACGATAAGATCGATTATCTATACGAATTTAAATTAGCTTATGCATGGGATAAAAATTGGAAGCCCTATACGGCTATCGCTAATGTCAGTAAGTCTTCTGGCTCGGATGAACGTCAGACCCGTTTTCGGGTCGGTATTCAGTACAACTTCTAATCCATCAAATGCATATATTGTGAAAGGAATTATTTATGGGAAAATTGTTCTCATTTAAATTCAGTTAATAGTTAGTATTTTTATTATCAAGTTGTATTTCTGGTTAGCAGCGTTATGCGATAGCTATTTTTGCTGTATGTATTTCTGTGTCTAAGTTATTTTTATATGAAGTTTATTTATTAATACTGCTTTCGCTGTTTAGGGCGTTTATTTTCATCTCTGATGTGATAACCGTCCTATTTTTTACCCATGTTATACTCGACATACTTCAAGTTGCTGATGCGTTGGCTTTATTACCCGGCCTTGCTGATCCTTCTCCCAATGGAACCGCTGCAAGCAGTGTTCATACCCGATAGGTTATTTATACAGCAGTCAATCATTCACATCCATATAACAAATTTATAAAAGAACTGATATCCTGTCCAGGTTCGTCACTTTGAAAAAATTATTGATATAACTAATAGGGAGAAGTGGAGATGAATTTTCCGCTGCTGTTGAATATTGCGGCATTCGCCGCACTCTTGTTGCTGCTGGGATACGCCAGCAGCAACAAGTCATGGAGTCTGGCGAAAAAAGTATTACTGGGTTTGGTCGTCGGGGTTTTGTTCGGTCTGGCATTACACCTGATTTATGGCGGTGATAACCCGCTAATCAGGCAGTCGGTGGCCTGGTTTAATATCGTCGGCAACGGCTATGTGCAACTGTTGCAGATGATTGTTATGCCTCTGGTATTTGTCTCCATCCTCAACTCGGTGGCGAAACTGCATAATGCCTCTTCGTTAGGCAAAATCAGCATCCTGACGCTCGGCACCCTGCTGTTTACCACGCTGATTGCCGCTTTGGTCGGGGTTTTCGTCACCAATCTGTTCGGGTTGACCGCCACGGGATTGGTTCAGGGCGCGCAGGAAAGCGCCCGCCTGTCGGCTATCGAAACCAATTATTCGGGTAAGGTGGCCGATCTGAGCATCCCGCAGATCATCCTGTCGTTTATTCCAAAAAATCCCTTTGCCGAACTGACGGGAGCCAATCCCACGTCAATCATCAGCGTGGTTATTTTTGCCGTTTTTCTCGGCGTCTCCGCCCTGCAACTGACGAAAGACGACGCAGCGAAAGGCGAGCGAATATTGACCGCCATCGATACGCTGCAGGCCTGGGTGATGAAACTGGTTCGTCTGGTGATGAAACTGACCCCGTATGGCGTGCTGGCGTTAATGACCAAAATGGTCGCCAGCTCCAATCTGCAGGATATCCTCAAGCTGGGCAGCTTTGTGGCGGCCTCCTATCTCGGCCTGGCCATTATGTTCGGCGTGCACGCGCTGCTGCTGTCGCTGACCGGCATCAACCCGGCGCGCTTTTTCCGCAAGATATGGCCGGTGCTGACCTTTGCCTTTACCAGCCGTTCCAGTGCGGCGACCATTCCCCTCAGTATCGAGGCGCAAACCCGCCGTATCGGCGTGCCGCAATCCATCGCCAGCTTTGCCGCCTCGTTCGGCACCACCATCGGCCAGAATGGCTGCGCCGGACTTTATCCCGCCATGCTGGCGGTGATGGTGGCGCCGACCGTCGGCATTAATCCGCTAGATCCGCTGTGGATCCTCACCCTGGCCGGCATCGTTACCATCAGTTCGGCGGGCGTGGCCGGCGTAGGCGGCGGCGCAACCTTTGCCGCCCTGATCGTACTGCCGGCAATGGGACTGCCCGTCACGCTGGTGGCATTGCTGATTTCCATTGAACCATTGATAGATATGGGGCGCACGGCGTTAAACGTCAGCGGTTCCATGACCGCGGGCACGGTGACCAGCCAGTTATTGAAACAAACGGATAAAACGGTGTTCGACGCTCACGAAGAGGCGGAATTGGCGCATCGCTAGCATGGCGTAATAAAATCACAACCTGCCGGCTGCGCATACGCCGCCGGCAGGTTAATCCTCTGTTACGGTTAGTTTAACGCGCCGTTCAGCAGAATAGCGGTGATTATCCCCGTAGCCGCGGCGATCAACACATAATTGCCATTAATATAGGCCCAGTGCTGACCGGCCGGCGGCTCACGTAAACCGCGGGCATGCCAGTCATTTACCCGATAATCATCCCCGCGAAAACGTTTGGGGGCCGGGTGGCCTTTCCTGAAATTACTCCCCTTCCACGCAAACTGATCGCGTTCACGGAAGTTGGCGCCATTGCGATGCTCACGGGAAGTCTGCTTTTCCGCTCTTTTCCCGTTATCGCTGTTGCGATTGGCGTTGGGCAGCATTCTTTGCTTACTGTCGGCGCCCCGCGCACTTCCGCGCTCCCCGCTATTTTGGTTATTGCCTTGATTATTGCGTTGTTGCAACTTCTGCTCTTGCGGTCCGTTCGTCCTTTCAGCAAAAGTAATGGGTGAAAAAGAACTTGTCGCCAGGAGTAACGACATCGTCAGCGCCAGTGTTTTTTTCGTCATTGCATTTTCCTCGACATATTTACAGTCTGCTAAACCGGTTGATGGCAATATCGGATACATTAGCGCCGGGCGAAAGATGGAAATATCTTAAAACCCCAATTCTGACAATAGTTTACCAAATCCAGGCAAATTCTTAACACTCCCCCCGGATAGCACGTAAAAGTCGAGGGTGTTATAGGGCGTTTGGCGGAATATTCACAGGTCATACCGGAAGACGCGGTTCTCCACGGAGAACCGCGTCTTCCGGTCGGTTTTCAGATATGAAAATACGGATATTGCAGAGGGTTACGCAAGCCCGCAGGCGACGTTATGATACTCGCTAGCGCTGCGGATTGGTGTCATAAGCCTGGCAGCTTTGGAAGCCTTTGTTGCGCACCTGCCCGGTTTCGTCATAGCTGACGAAATAGTTCTGCGCCGTGCCATCACGATTCTTCAGCAGATAATCGCTACAGGTGCCTGTCGCGTTCACCAGCCTTCTTTCCACGCCTATCGAACCTGCAATCTGACGAACCTGCTGCTTCGTCATTCCCACCTTCACGTCTTTCACTACCGGCTCATTTACATAACTCTCGGCTTTGTTATAAGTAGAACACCCGGAGAGAAAAACAGCTCCTGCCGCCGCAAAACACAATATTAGTCGATTATTTTTCATTACATTACCTCGTAGGAATGGGTATTGATAAGGGTAGACGGCAAACCCTTTTTTTTCAAATTATAGCCATACTTATGCGCATACTGACTAAACTGCAGCGTTATTTTACCCATAGGTAAAACTGCTGGCAGCGCGCTTACTCTTTTTCTTCACGCTGATTAGCTTTACACTCTGATGATTAAGACAATTTTGCACAGCATCGACAAGTTCAGCAAAGGGGGGATTATGTCATTACAACAAGAGATTATCAGCGCGCTGGGAGTGAAAAGCAGTATCGATCCAACGCAGGAAATCCGCGTCAGCGTTGATTTTTTAAAAGATTATCTGACGGCACATCCGTTTGTGAAGTCGCTGATTCTGGGGATCAGCGGAGGTCAGGACTCAACGCTGACCGGTAAACTGTGCCAGTTGGCCATCACCGAACTGCGTAATGAAACCGGCAGGCAGGATTATCAGTTTATCGCGGTGCGTTTGCCTTACGGCGTTCAGGCCGATGAGGCCGACTGCCAGGACGCCATCGCCTTTATCAAGCCGGATAAGGTGCTGACCGTCAATATCAAACCGGCGGTGCAAGCCAGCGAAGCCACGCTGAAAGCGATTGGCATCGAGCTTTCCGACTTTGTCAAAGGTAATGAAAAAGCCCGCGAGCGCATGAAAGCCCAGTACAGCATCGCCGGGATGAACGCCGGCCTGGTGGTGGGAACCGACCATGCAGCAGAAGCGGTGACCGGCTTCTTTACCAAATATGGCGATGGCGGCACGGATATCAACCCGATATTCCGCCTGAATAAACGTCAGGGGAAAGCGCTGCTGCGCGAATTGGGCTGCCCGTCGAACCTTTACACCAAAGCGCCGACCGCCGATCTGGAGGACGACCGCCCCGCGCTGCCGGACGAAGTGGCATTAGGCGTGACCTATGAAAAAATTGATGACTACCTGGAAGGTAAAGCAATTGACGCCAAAGAGGCGGCGATTATAGAAAACTGGTATCGCAAAACCGAACATAAGCGTCGGCCGCCGGTTACCGTTTTCGACGACTTCTGGCGTTAATCAGCTTTAATTTGCTCGGAGGATGCCGGCCCCGGCATCCGTTGCCACGGTTTTAGCGGTGGATACGCCGGCATCAATAATCCGGCATAGGCTTGGGCCGCGGGAGTCCCCCTCGGTGCAATAACCTGTTATAGTAGATTTCACATTTAGTTAACTCAAAAAACCACGCATGTTACGACGTTTTTTCTCTTACTACGCCCCTTACAAGGGGCTATTCGTGCTCGATTTCGGCTGCGCTATTATCGCAGGTTTACTTGAACTCGGTTTCCCGATGGCGATCAAGGCATTCATCGACCGGCTGCTGCCGGAGCAGGACTGGTCGTTGCTTCTACTCGCCTCGGTGGCGTTATTGGTGGTGTATTTGCTGAATACCGCACTGATGGCCATTGTGAACTACTGGGGACATGCGCTGGGAGTAGGCATTGAAACCGACATGCGCCGTCAGGCGTTTGAACACCTGCAAAAGCTGCCTTTCCGCTATTATGACAATATGAAAACCGGTCATATTATCACCCACGTCACCAAGGATCTGGAAGAGGTGGGGGAAATCGCCCATCACGGCCCGGAAGACCTGTTTATCGCCATCATGACCTTTATCGGCGCGTTTATTCTGATGGCCACCGTGCATCTGCCGTTGGCGATGCTCACTATCGTTATCGTGCCGTTTATGACCTATCTGGTCAGCCGCTATGGCGCACGCATGACCGATACCTGGCGCCAGTTATTCGGCCAGGTTGGCGATTTCAACGCCCGCATTGAAGAAAGCGTGGGCGGTATTCGAGTGGTCAAAGCGTTCGCCAATGAGGCGCATGAGCAAAAGCTGTTTTCACATGATAACGAAAGCTATCGCCGCACTAAACTTCAGGCCTATCGCATTATGACCGCCAGTTTGACCCTCAGCTATCTGAGCACCAGGCTGATTCAGTTGATCGTCATGCTGGCGGGCATCTGGTACGTTATTGCCGGCGAACTTACCTACGGCGGCTTTATCGGCTTCCTGTTGCTGATCGAAGTATTCTTCCGCCCCGTGGCTAAAATTACCGCGGTGCTGGAGAGCTATCCGAAAGGGATTGCCGGTTTCAAGCGTTTTACCCAATTGATTGACACGGTGCCGGAAATTGCGGATTCCCCCAACGCACGCGATGCCGGCGCGCTTAAAGGCGATATCCGCTTCAGTCAGGTTTGTTTTGGCTATTCGCCCGATCGCCCCATCATCCGTGACGTAAATCTATCGATTCGCGCCGGCGAAACGGTCGCCTTTGTCGGGCCTTCCGGTGCGGGAAAAACCACGCTCTGTTCGCTGCTGCCCCGCTTTTATGATTTGACCAGCGGCAGTATCACCATCGACGGCATAGATATCCGCGATATGACGCAGGCTTCGCTACGCAGCCAGATTGGCATCGTGCAACAGGATGTCTTCCTGTTCGGCGGCACCATTCGTGAAAATATCGCCTATGGCAAACTGGGCGCCGACGATAAAGAAATCATGCAGGCGGCGCGGCGCGCCAGGCTGGACGAGCTGATTGAGAATCTGCCGGACGGGCTGGATACCGTCGTGGGAGAACGCGGCGTCAAATTGTCCGGCGGCCAGAAACAGCGTTTATCCATTGCACGGATTTTCCTGAAAAACCCGCCGATTCTGATCCTGGATGAGGCTACCTCCGCGCTGGATACCGCCACCGAACAGGCCATCCAACACTCGCTTAGCGAGCTTTCGGCGGGACGAACCACGCTGGTTATCGCCCATCGTCTGGCAACCATTCAACATGCCGAGCGCATTGTGGTGGTTGATGACGGCGGAATTATCGAGCAAGGCAGTCATCGGGCGTTAATCGAACGCAGCGGAATTTACGCCAGCTTGCATCAGGCGCAGTTCGGCCACGCCTGATGCTCTTTACGAGCGGGGACGTCCGTCCCCCGCTTTGTATCTTTTCCCTTGCGAATGTGGCCCCGATGGTTTCAACTTGCATAAATTGCATTTAAAATATAGCTATTATTATCCGATCGGAAAATAACGCACATGGCGAGACCCCCCCCAGGCAAATACCGGCAGCGAGAGATCCGTACCGTCGGGCTGATGATCGAACTGTACCAAAAGCGCCATCCCGCAGCCGACTGCGACGATAAATACCGGCGTCTGTTCGATTACGCCGTCAATCGTCTGGAACGCTGCTATTTCGGCGAAGAGAAACCGGCGTGCAAGCACTGCCCCATCCACTGCTACCAACCCGCCAGGCGGGAAGAGATCAAAACGATTATGCGCTGGTCGGGACCGCGTATGCTGCTTCGCCACCCTATTCTGGCCATCCGTCATTTGATTGACGACCATCGCCCGGCGCCGAAATCCGGCCGCGAATAGCCTCCTTTCAGCAATTCGCCCGCAAAGAATAAAGAAAAGGCCGCTTACGCGGCCTTTTTGGTTATCACTTTTACTCTTTGGGAGAGGCGTTCTCTACCCTGCTTTTTAGCTTTTGCCCAGGACGGAACGTGACCACACGGCGCGCCGTAATCGGAATATCTTCGCCAGTTTTTGGGTTACGTCCCGGTCGTTGGTTTTTGTCTCGCAAATCAAAATTGCCAAATCCCGACAATTTGACCTGCTCGCCATTCTCCAAAGCGCGACGAACTTCTTCAAAAAACAGCTCGACTAGCTCTTTGGCATCCCGTTTGCTCAGCCCAAGCTTCTCAAACAGGTATTCTGACATTTCAGCTTTAGTAAGCGCCATAGGTTCAATCCCTCAAGGATGCTTGGAATCGCTGTTTTAATGCTGCTACACACTGCGCAACGGTAGCGGCAATTTCCTCTTCTGCCAATGTACGAGAGTTATCTTGCAAGATTAGACTGATAGCCAGGCTCTTATACCCTTCCGCTACGCCCTTCCCTCGGTACACGTCAAATAAGTTTACGCCAACTAACTGATTTGCGCCAACTTTCTTACACTCGGCTAAAACATCGCCAGCGGGAACGTTTTCAGCCACCACTACAGCGATATCACGACGGTTCGCTGGGAAACGAGAAATGTTGCTCGCATCAGGCAGCACGCGGTCTGCGACCTTGTTCCACAACAGTTCGAAAACCACGGTACGTCCGTTAAGATCCAGCTTACGTTCCAATTCGGGATGGATAACTCCAATAAATCCAATGCGTTCCCCGCACAGATAAATAGCAGCACTTTGTCCCGGATGCAATGCCGGATTACTTTCCGCGCGGAATTCAACCTCGGACCATTTCCCGGTCAGCGCCAGTATCGATTCCAAATCGCCTTTCAAATCATAGAAGTCAACCGTCTGACGCGCCAGATCCCAATGCTCCTCATAGCGGCCGCCGGTAATCACCCCCGCCAGCATCACATCCTGACGAATGCCCAGCGGAGCGCCGGCTTCGGGCACGAAGCGCAGTCCGCTTTCAAACAGGCGCAGGCGGTTTTGCTGGCGGTTCTGGTTGTACACCACCGCGCTTAGCAGGCCGCTCCACAGCGACAGACGCATCGCCGACATCTCGGCGGATATCGGGCTGGGCAGAATCAGCGCCTCTTCACCGGGGTGAATTAATGCCTGAATTTTAGGGTCAACAAAACTGTAAGTAATTGCTTCCTGATAGCCATGATCGACCAATAACGTCTTGACGCGCTTGAGAGAAAGGTTCGCTTCACAATGCGAGGTCATCTTCAGCGGCGCCTGCGTGGCGATATTGGGAATGTTGTCGTAGCCGTAAAGGCGGGCGACTTCTTCCACCAGATCCTCTTCAATTTCCATATCGAAACGCCAGCTTGGCGCCACGGCCTGCCATCCGGCGTCGGTCTTCGTCACCTTGCAGCCAAGGCGCTGCAAAATATCCGTCACCTGCTCGTCGGCGATAACGTGACCAATCAGACGATCCAGCTTTTCGCGACGCAGCGTAATGGTGGCGCGCAGCGGTAAATCCGCCTCGCTGGTCACCGCCGCCACCGGGCCGGCGCTGCCGCCGCAAATATCAATCAGCAGACGGGTGGCGCGCTCCATCGCCTTAAACTGCAACGCCGGATCGACGCCGCGCTCATAGCGATGAGACGCATCCGTATGCAGGCCGTAGCGCCGCGCCCGTCCGGTAATCGACAGCGGATTAAAGTAGGCGCACTCCAGCAGAACGTTCTGCGTCTCTTCGCCGACGCCCGAATGCTCGCCGCCAAAAATCCCGCCCAGCGCCAGCGCTTTCCTGTGGTCGGCGATAACGAGCGTATCGGCGTCCAGTTTGGCCTGGTTGCCGTCCAGCAGCGTCAGGGTTTCTCCCTTTTGCGCCATTCGCACCACAATGCCTCCGTCCAGCCTGTCAAGGTCAAAGGCGTGCATCGGCTGGCCTAACTCCAGTAAAACGTAATTGGTGACGTCAACCACCGCATCGATGGAGCGGATACCGCTGCGGCGCAGCTTTTCACGCATCCACAGCGGGGTGGGCGCTTTCACGTTGATGCCTCTAACCACCCGGCCCAGATAGCGTGGGCAGGCCTGCGGCGCGGCGACCTGAATGGGAAAGGTATCCTGGATGGTCGCGGCAACGGGCGCGATCTCCGGCTCCGTCAGCGCCAACCGGTTCAGCACCGCCACGTCGCGCGCCACGCCGATGATTCCCAGACAGTCGGCGCGGTTTGGCGTTACGCTGATTTCAATGGCGTTGTCGTCCAACTGCAAATAGTCGCGAATATCGGCGCCGATCGGCGCATCCACCGGCAGTTCGATAATGCCGTCATGGTCTTGTGAAATACCCAGCTCCGAGAATGAACACAGCATCCCTTCCGATGGCTCGCCGCGCAGCTTGGCCGCTTTGATTTTAAAATCGCCCGGCAATACCGCGCCGATGGTGGCGACGGCGACTTTCAAGCCCTGACGGCAGTTAGGCGCCCCGCAGACGATATCCAGCAGGCGATCGCCGCCGATATTTACCTTGGTTACGCGCAGTTTGTCGGCGTTCGGGTGCTGGCCGCACTCCGCCACTTCGCCGACCACCACGCCATGGAACGCGGCGGCGACCGGCTCAACGCCGTCCACTTCCAGACCGGCCATGGTGATTTGTTCGGATAACGTCTCGCTGTCAACCGCCGGGTTTACCCACTCGCGCAACCAGAGTTCACTGAATTTCATGATGATATTCCCGCCTTACTTAAACTGTTTGAGGAAACGCAGATCGTTTTCAAAGAATGCGCGCAAATCAGTGACGCCGTAACGCAGCATGGTCAAGCGCTCCATACCCATGCCGAAAGCAAAGCCGGAGTAGATTTCCGGATCGATACCTACGTTGCGCAGCACATTGGGATGCACCATGCCGCAACCCAGAACCTCCAGCCACTTGCCGTTTTTACCCATCACATCCACTTCAGCGGAAGGCTCGGTAAACGGGAAATAGGAGGGACGGAAACGGACCTGTAAATCTTCCTCAAAAAAGTTGCGCAGAAAATCGTGCAAGGTTCCTTTCAGATTGGTAAAGCTGATGTTTTTATCCACAATCAACCCTTCCATCTGATGGAACATCGGCGTATGCGTCTGATCGTAATCGTTGCGGTATACGCGGCCGGGAGCAATGATGCGAATCGGCGGCTGCTGGTTTTCCATGGTACGGATTTGCACCCCGGAGGTTTGCGTACGCAGCAGGCGTTTGGCGTCGAACCAGAAGGTGTCGTGATCGGCGCGCGCCGGGTGGTGTCCGGGAATATTCAGCGCGTCGAAATTATGATAGTCGTCTTCAATTTCCGGTCCCGTCTCCACGGAGAAGCCCAGCTCGCCGAAAAAGGTTTCAATGCGATCGATGGTGCGGGTTACCGGATGCAGACCGCCGTTTTCGATGCTGCGCCCCGGCAGCGACACGTCGATGGTTTCCTCCGCCAGCCGGGCGTTCAATTCCGCCGACTCCAGCGCCTGCTTGCGCGCATTCAGCGCCGTCTGTACGTCCTGCTTGGCCTGGTTGATAACGGCGCCCGCGGCGGGACGCTCTTCAGCAGGCAGCTCGCGCAGCGAGGTCATCTGAAGGGTTAAGTGACCTTTTTTGCCGAGATATTCGACGCGCACGGTATCCAGCGCGGCGACATCCTGGGCCTCTTCTATGGCTGTTCTGGCTTTGGCGACCAGCTCTGCGAGATGTGGCATTGCATTCCTCTTCTTCTGCCTGTACGGCCAACTGTCAAGTTGGCAAAATTGTGTTGTCGTATGAAACAAAAAAGCCTCCCTGTGGGAGGCTTAGGCGCTACTTTTCGTTTCTTTTCTTACGCGCAAAGCCACCCCAAGTTCAGGCGCTAAAGTAAAAAAAGAAACGGAAAATAGCAGTATGCATACTTGCGTTACCTTGTCGTTATCGTAAAACGTAAAAATAAAACAGCATTAATTGAAAAATGATGCCGACTAAATGTCAACAGCCACCGGCGTTTTCTTTGACGCCAATAGCTGGCCGATAACTAAAAGAGGGAGCAAAGCTCCCTCTTTTAACTGACTTATGCCAGTGCAGCTTTCGCTTTTTCAACCAGGGCGCTGAAAGCGACCTTGTCGAATACCGCGATATCAGCCAGGATCTTACGGTCGATTTCAACAGAGGCTTTTTTCAGGCCATTGATGAATTTGCTGTAAGACAAGCCATTTTGACGGGCTGCTGCGTTGATACGTGCAATCCACAGCTGGCGGAACTGACGCTTACGTTGACGACGGTCGCGGTAGGCGTACTGGCCGGCTTTGATTACTGCCTGGAAGGCAACACGATAAACGCGCGAACGGGCACCGTAGTAACCTTTCGCTTGTTTCAGTATTTTTTTGTGACGTGCACGAGCAACCACACCACGTTTTACGCGAGCCATATGCTCTCTCCTAAAGTCTTATTCTAAATTCAAAAAGGTTACTTATGCGTAAGGCAGACATGCGATGACCAGACCCAGATCCCCTTTGGAGACCAGACCCTTCGGACGCAGATGACGTTTACGTTTAGTCGCTTTTTTGGTCAGAATATGACGCAGGTTAGCATGCTTACGCTTGAAACCGCCGTTGGCGGTTTTTTTGAAGCGTTTAGCGGCGCCGCGTACTGTTTTGATCTTTGGCATATTAATTTCCACTTCGCATTGTTAATTACAACGAATCAGATTAAGGCGAACAAAACCCGCACTGCGCGAACGCGGCGCGGGTTCGGCTACTTGAATGCCTTACTGTTTCTTCTTGGGTGCGAGCACCATGATCATCTGGCGGCCTTCAATCTTCGATGGGAAGGATTCAACCACCGCCAGTTCACTCAGATCGTCACGAACGCGGTTAAGCATTTCGATGCCAATCTGTTGGTGCGCCATCTCACGACCGCGGAAACGCAGCGTGATTTTGGCTTTATCGCCGTCTTCCAGAAAGCGAACCAGGTTGCGTAGTTTGACCTGATAGTCGCCATCATCGGTACCAGGCCGGAATTTGATTTCCTTGACCTGAATAACTTTTTGCTTCTTCTTTTGTTCCTTTGTGGCCTTACTCTTCTCATAGAGGAATTTGCCGTAATCCATGATTCGGCAAACCGGCGGCTCGGCGTTCGGACTGATTTCAACTAAATCAACACCTGCTTCCTCGGCTTTTTCTAATGCTTCATTCAGACTGACAATGCCAAGCTGTTCGCCTTCGACGCCTGTCAGGCGTACCTCTAGCGCGCGAATTTCTCTGTTGATGCGATTAGGACGCGCCGGTTGAACTCGTTTTCCGCCTTTAATACCTTATTCCTCCAATTGATGAAGACTACGGCTGCGAATCTCTTGCTGCAGCTTACTGATCACTTCACTAACGTCAATGCTTCCCAAATCTTTGCCCCGGCGGGTACGGACAGCGACTTTCCCTGCCTCAACCTCTTTATCGCCGCAGACCAGCATGTAGGGAACACGCCGTAAAGTGTGCTCGCGGATTTTAAAGCCTATCTTCTCATTTCTCAAGTCTGCTTTTACGCGAATACCCGCTTCTTGCAATTTTCTGGTTAATTCGCTGACATAATCAGTCTGGTTATCGGTGATATTCATAATCACCGCTTGCACCGGGGCCAGCCAGGTCGGGAAGAAACCGGCGAACTCTTCGGTAAGGATACCGATAAAGCGCTCCATTGATCCCAGAATAGCCCTGTGAATCATTACCGGCACCTGCCGTTCGTTGCTTTCGCCCACGTAGGAGGCGTTCAGACGACCCGGTAATGAAAAGTCGAGTTGCACCGTACCACACTGCCAGGCGCGATCCAAACAATCATGAAGGGTAAATTCAATCTTCGGACCGTAAAACGCCCCTTCCCCCGGCTGATATTCGAACGGAATGCCGTTTTCGGTCAACGCGGCCGCGAGATCATCCTCGGCGCGGTCCCACACTTCATCGCTGCCGATGCGCTTCTCTGGACGGGTAGACAGTTTCACCACGATTTTTTCAAAACCGAAGGTGCCGTACATATCATACACCATTTTGATACAGCTATTGACCTCAGCGCGCACCTGCTCTTCGGTACAGAAGATATGGGCATCGTCCTGGGTGAAGCCGCGCACGCGCATCAGCCCGTGCAGAGAACCAGAGGGCTCGTTACGGTGACAGCTGCCGAACTCCGCCATGCGCAGCGGCAGGTCGCGGTACGATTTCAATCCCTGATTGAAAATCTGTACGTGCCCCGGGCAGTTCATCGGCTTGATGCAATATTCACGGTTTTCCGACGAGGTGGTAAACATCGCGTCTTTGTAGTTATCCCAGTGGCCGGTTTTTTCCCACAGCACCCGGTCCATCATAAACGGACCTTTCACTTCCTGATACTGATACGCTTTCAGCTTCATGCGCACAAAGGCTTCCAGCTCGCGGAAGATGGTCCAGCCGTCGTTGTGCCAGAACACCATGCCCGGCGCTTCTTCCTGCATATGATAGAGATCGAGCTGTTTGCCGATTTTGCGGTGATCGCGCTTCGCCGCTTCTTCAATACGCTGCAAATAGGCGTTGAGCTGTTTTTTATCCGCCCAGGCGGTGCCGTAAATGCGCTGCAGCATTTTATTGTTGCTGTCGCCGCGCCAGTAGGCGCCTGACGTTTTCTGCAGTTTGAAGTGATGGCAGAAACGCATATTCGGCACATGGGGACCACGGCACATATCAACGTATTCTTCATGATGATAGAGCCCCGGACGGTCGTCATGACTGATGTTTTCGTCCAGAATGGCGATCTTGTAGGTCTCGCCGCGCGCGGCGAAAACATCGTGCGCCTCCTGCCAACTGACCTTTTTCTTAATAACGTCGTAATCTTTGTCGGCCAGCTCATGCATGCGTTTTTCAAGCAGTTCGATATCTTCCTGGGTCAGCGTACGGTCGATATCCACGTCATAATAAAAACCGTTGTCGATCACCGGGCCGATGGCCATTTTGGTATCGGGCCACAATTGCTTGATGGCATGCCCCAGCAGGTGGGCGCATGAGTGGCGAATAATTTCCAGCCCCGCTTCATCTTTAGCGGTGACGATCGCCAGTTGGGCATCGGTTGCAATTTTATCGCCGGCGTCCACCAGTTCGCCGTTGACGCGTCCGGCGATACAGGCTTTCGCCAGTCCGGGACCAATATCAAGCGCGACGTCGAGGGGAGAAACAGGGTGATCGTAGTGACGCTGACTTCCATCAGGAAGAGTAATAACAGGCATTGTAATTCCCTTATTTGCAGTGGTGACCCACACGAAAGATCACATACAAAAACAATTTTTTTTGATTTCAGATAATTGCCCATCAAATCAGACCCACAATGTCGGATTGAGGAGCAAGTTGGTGGTACGCGCTTCAACGGCGTACGCCTTGCGGCCTAAAAAGCAGCCGGGATAATATCACTAAATAAGGCAAGGATAAATGCACGCCCTGGATATAAATCAACGCCATACCATCCCACACTGGCTTTATGGGAATAGAGTAAATCTGTTAAATAGTCCACTTTTTTTTATCAAACCGTAGATTACTCTAGCGCTTGACGTCCATTGGCAGTCGTTACCTTTTTTATTGCCAATAACGATTCCCCCTACCCCGAACAAAGGAAATAAGTCATGCAGACGAAACTTTTAGCCGGCATTCTGACCGGTCTCTTTGCTGTAACCGCTTTTGCCGCAGACGGTATAATTAAAGACGGCACCTATAAGGCGGAAACCATCAATTTTGATGACCATGGATGGAAACCTTTTGTGGAGCTTACGTATAAAGATGGAAAAATTGCCGGCGTAAAATTCGATTATACCAGCGAGAAAGACGGCCATCTGAAAACGTCGGATAAGGAATACGGTAAAAAAATGGCCTCAGTGGCAAAAACGTCCCCTGAGGTATATACGGTAAAACTGGCTCAGAGCCTGCTGGAAAAACAAAATATCGAGGATGTCGATGGCGTAACGGGGGCGACACACTCCACGGAAGACTTTAAAATACTGGCCGGCGCGGCAATAGAAAATGCCAAAGCCGGTAATACGGAGACAGCGAAAATCGAATAAATTTTTCACCATATGCAGCTATCCCGAATAACGCCGTAATACGGGATAGTCTGCATTTAACGCTCGGGAATGACGTTTTTAAAATCAAGCGCGACGTCATCCTGCGCCTGCAAATCATCACTATCTTCACTTGCCGGCTGCGGCACCAACACTTTCAGCAGGGTTAACTGTTGCCGTTGCTGCTCGGCTATCTCGCGCAACAACTTGATTTGCTCATTCGCCCTGACGCTCGCCCGGTTGATAAAAAACCACACCAATGCGGCCAGAAGCGCAACGAGTACGATAAAAATCATTTCTAATGTATCCACACCTATTCCACTCATAACAATCTGCCAGACAACGACTCACGGGGGCCTATATTAGCACCAAGCCCAAGGTAAGTTCGATACGAGGATTCCTAACCAATACCCGGCGCCCGCGACGGCCCGTAGGGTGACGGGCAGGAAGCCCGTCATAAAAAAACGCCCGGAGCGTTTTTCAACGTCGCCCGCGACGGCCCGTAGGGTGACGGGCAGGAAGCCCGTCATAAAAAACGCCCGCCGGGCAAGTTGATTCACAGTACGCTTAAATCAGAACGGGTAGTCATGATAGCCCATCTGTTGTGAGATATTTCTGGCCGCGGTGTGCAATATATCGGCATAGCCGAGTTTGTTTTCTTCAGAAAAACGAATAGTTGGGAATGAAATGCTCAGACCGGCGATAACCACGCCAAAACGATCAAAAACAGGAACCGCGATGCAACGCAGCCCTTCCTCCTGCTCTTCATTATCTTCGCCGTATCCCTGTTTTCGCACCAAATCCAGCTGAGTCAGCAGTTCCTCAGGGGAACCAAGGGTATTCGGGGTGCTGCGCGTAAACTCCACGGTGGAGAGAATCTCTTTCACTTCCTCGCTATCGCGCCACGCCAGCAGCACTTTACCGATGGCAGTGCTGTACAGCGGGTTACGGCGCCCGATACGGGAGTACATGCGCAGGTTATACATCGAATCGATTTTGTGGATATACACGATGCTGTCTTCATCCAGCGCGCCAAGATGAATCGTTTCCCGCGTAAGTGCGGAGAGCTCGCGCATTTGTATATCGGCGCTGCGGATTAAATCGACGTTCTGCAATGCTTTCGCGCCGAGCTCAAACAACTTTAGCGTCAGCGTGTATTTCTCTGATTCACCTTCCTGAGCCACATAGCCCAGGGATTTCATCGTCTGCAAGAAACGGTATACGGTACTTTTAGACATCATTACACGTTGCGAGAGTTCGGTGATACCGATTTCACGCTCTTCACCCAATGCCTGCAAAATACCAAAAACCTTTAAAACGGACGACACGGAATCGGGTTGTTTATCTAAATCTGCAATAGCCATTTTTGTGGTTACCCTACTCAGTTTTCTTGTTTTAAAAAAAATAGAACAATGGTTTTAGTATAAAGGGAACACTTTGATTATGGCAATGGAACAACGACGATAATCAGGCAAGTTTGCCAACGATGGATGTCGGAAAACTTTACTAATTAATATGTAAGTAAATTTATGACGATAAACCGCGACATCGGTGACGGCGCGGTTTATTGCACAAGATTAATGCCGCACGGCGTCAGGAACCCGAGCCAGATAAAGCGCCGGTTTGCCATCGGCGTCGGAGGTAAACAGAATCTGTTTATCATCCGGCGTAAAGGAAGGATGCGGATGCGTTACCTGGCGATCGCCTTGCAACACTTTCCAGGAGGTATTGTGTTGAGCAACGCGATGCCGCTGACCGGTCCGCATGTTAAAGACATACAGGAAAGGATCATTTTCAATCTTGTAGCCGCCATCATCCTGCACGTCAACCGGGGCATCGGAACCATCCCCCACCAGCAGCGAACCGTCAAAGTTGCTCATCAGGTGGGAACATGGCGGCATCGCGGTCAGCCGGCGGTTTTCCAGCGTGACGGGATCGACGCTGCAGATATAACGATGCGAATTGCCTTTGTGATAAGACACATAGATCAGCGCCGAACCATCCGGCACCCAGAACTCATGGGTGCAGCTCTCTCCCGGCGCATGCTCCTTCACTTTACGCATATTGCCGCCGTCTTCATTAATAAACCACATCCGGGCATCGACCAAATCGTGCGGACCTTCATGGCAGAAGGCAACGGTGTTATCGTCGCCGGGACGGTAGATCGGATGGCCCAGCCAGCGGTTTTCCTGCAGGATGGTTGCCGCTTTACCGCTGGACAAATCAATACGAATCAGGCGGCAGCACGGATTGGTAAAGTAAAACGCCTGGAATTTTTTCCAGTCCGTCAATGGTTGCCAATCTTCTTTGCTGATTTCAATCCCCACCATTTTGCTACAGTCGGAATTGGCCACCCAGGTACCGTATCCCACCCAGTCTTCAGGAACCTGATAAATCCTTTTCTCTTCCAGCGTTTGCAGATCGACGCGCCTCAGATCGCGTCCGTTTTTCACGTAATAGAGCGCCTCGTCATCGGGAGACAGAAAACCGCCAAAGGTATTGTCGCCCTCGCCCTCGGTCAACTGCGTGGCCTGCCGCGTTTTCAGATCCAGCAGGTAATAGTTCCACGGGCCGTCAAACGCGCCGCCAAACAGCAGCTTGCTTGCGTCGCGGGTGAAGCATTTCTGATAAAAGTAGTTGCGGTGGCAAATGACGTCGGGCGGGGTTAAACGCACAACTTCGGTACCGGTTACTGAATCCTGATAGGTATGAAACGCCAGGGAGAACTTGTTGCCTTTGGCCATCCGTAAAATCCTTAGAATTGATCATGAAGAATCTGACGCCGCGCGCGCAAGCCATGTTCTTATCCGTTGTCGTCTGCAACCTGGCAACCCGTCTCACGCGATAACGTCGGTTATCATGACATTATAGAAACGACGTTTCATTTTTTCCGTGATCGCGATTTTATTTTATAAAGCATGAGCTATATTTTCATCCCGGCATGCAGATTCAATGACATTGCCACTACGAAGGAAAGGCAACGAATACTCGCGCCGAAAAACAGAAATGACAAAGGCCCGTATGGGCCTTTGAGGTTACCGCCATCGTCATCCCCGCGCAGGCGGAAATCTCAGCGACACCGAGTCGCCAGCAGAAAGATCCCCGCGTACTGGGTTATTTCAGGTAAGCGCCCGAACGCAGGGCTTCAATACGCTTGTCCAGCGGAGGATGCGACATAAACAATTCGCTGAACGACTTGGATTTACCGTTGATGCAGAAAGCCAGCATGCTGCTCTCTTCCTGTGGTTCATAACTGGTTTTCAGCCGTTGTAACGCGGCAATCATTTTTTCACGCCCTACCAGCTTCGCCGAACCGGCATCCGCATGGAATTCACGATAGCGGGAGAACCACATGGTGATAATGCTGGCGAGAATACCGAACACCAGCTCCAGCACCGTCGCCACGGCAAAGTAGACCATCGGATTGCCGCTGCCGCCGCCTTCATCCCGATTGCCGGACAGAAAGCCGGAAGCGAGCTGGGCAATCAAGCGGGAAATGAAGATGACAAAGGTATTCACCACGCCTTGAATCAGCGTCATGGTAACCATATCACCGTTGGCCACGTGGCTGATTTCATGAGCGATAACCGCTTCCGCCTCATCGCGGCTCATGTTTTGCAGCAACCCGGTGCTTACCGCCACCAGCGATGCATCGCGTCGGGCGCCGGTGGCGAAAGCATTGATATCCGGCGCGTGATAAATCGCCACCTGAGGCATCACGATGCCGGCCTGTTGAGACTGCGAACGGACAGTTTCCAGCAGCCAGCGTTCCGTTTCGTTACGTGGCTGTTCAATGACTTCGCCGCCAACGGATCGTAATGCCATCCATTTGGACATCAGCAGCGAAACGAACGCGCCGCCAAAGCCGAACAGCCCGGCCATAATCATTAGACCCTGGACACTGCTGGATTGAATTCCCGTCAGGCTAAGTACCAGCCCGAAAACCAACATCACCGCCAGGTTGGTGATCAGGAAAAGCGCAATACGCATCATAGCAGTCTGATTTCCTCTCGCAGAAAGATAAAATTTTGTAACACCCATATCGTATGGGCTACGGCGGCATTTTCAAGCATTCTTAACTTTTCAGTTACTAAATCCACATAACTTTACATTTTATAAGGAGAAAGTCTTATACGACCAACAGGAGCGCGAAGGCTCCTGTTGGCGAAGATCGTAGCTAAAATGTTACCTTTATTTATCAGCTTTGCGCATGCGCCATCGTGGCCTTCACGGAGGGTGAACGTTGCAGTTTCGGCGGTTTAACCCACAGGGTTATCATGAACGAAACCAGAGACATAACGATTATCGCCACAAATGTCGCGTGAAAACCGCCCAACTGCGTGGCAATAAACGATCCGGACAGCGCGCCGATGCCGAACCCCTGATAGATCACGCCATAGTTTTTGCTGTGATTTTTCATCCCGAAGAAGTCGCCCACAATCGCCGGGAATATAGTGATATTGCCGCCGAAGCAGAAAGCGACGGCGCTCACGCAGGCAAAAAACAGCAGCGGATTGAGCGGCAAAAACGTCATCACCGAAACCGCTATGGCGGTCACCAGCAGGGTAAAGGAGATCACCCGCAGGCGGCTCATTTTATCTGAAATCGCCCCCAGCACGATACGCCCGACGGTGTTGAAGATGGCAATGGCCGACACCGCGTTGGCCGCCGTCGCCATATCCATGCCGGCCATCTGTACCCCGATATCTTTTACAATGCCGATCAGATACAAGCCGCTCATGCAGGCGGTAAAAAAGATGATGAACAGCAGGTAAGACTCTTTTACCGCCAGCATCTCACCCAGGGAAAAATCCGCGGCTCGACGCTGGGACGCCGGCGAGGTCGCCACCGAATCGGCGTTTGGCTCTTTCAGCAACGAACTACCGAGGGTAATCATCGCCATCACAATGATCCCCCAGTAAAAAAAGGCTTGCGATACGCCGACTTCGGCAATCAGAAAACTGTTCACGTATTTGAACAGCAGGCTTCCGGTACCGAAAGCGCCGACGGAAATACCGGCGATTAATCCTTTTCGCTCCGGAAACCACTTAATCAGATTGGAAAGCGTGATGATATACGCGGTGCCGTCAGCAAAGCCGACTACCATCCCCATCAGAATATAAAACAGCGACAGCGAGGAAACGCCGGCGCTGGCCATCAGTCCTAATCCCAACGCCATGCCGGCGAACAGGGTCAAACGGCGGATACCGATTCGTTCCTGAAATTTCCCGGCAAACAGCGTGGCCACCGCCAGACAGAAGCTGGTGATGGAAAAGGTGACGGCCACCGAACTCAGCGACCAGCCAAATTTATCGACCAGAGGTTGATTAAACAGACTCCAGGTATAAATCGTCCCCAGCCCCATTTGCGCAATAACGGTGCCTAAAACGATCATCCCCCGGTTTACTGGTTTGGCATTCATGGGTTTTCCCCTGCATCAAAGTTTGGTCCGAATCACTCGGCACGCTAAAAAATATAGGCTGGCGCGCGGAAGGGAATATCGCCGAAAACGCCGTCAGCTTATGGTCTGAAGCCAGTATACAAGCGGGCTGACGGCGATTGTTCGAACGGGGAATGAGATGCCTGAAATGCGGAATGAAATGCCGTTAAAGACGCATCAACGACCTGAACTCTTTTATTTTGCTGCGGCTCACCGGGACTTCAAAATCCAGGTCGTTCAGCCGCAGGATATAAGTGTTGTTAAACCAAGGAACGATTTCACGAATTTTGGTCAGATTTACGCCGTAAGAACGGTGGCAGCGGAAGAAATAATCCTCCGGCAAGCGGCTGCAAAACTCGGTGATATTCATCGGCATGATAAACTCCTCCCGCAGGGTATGCACCAGCGTGACCTTTTCCTGGGCGGCGGCATAGTAAATATCACCGATGTCCGTAACGATAATGCGTTCATCCTTCATCAGGTTAACGGTCTGATTTCGCGCCGCGCCCAGGCTATTGCCCTGCTCTACCGCCGTTGCCGTCTGCCGCTGTTGCCAGTCCGCTTCCAGTTTGCGCAGCATGGTGACGATTCGCGATTCATGATACGGCTTGAGAATATAATCGAAAGCGTCGACTTCAAACGCTTCGACCGCGTGCTCCTTATACGCGGTAATAAAAATGATATAAGGTTTATGCGCAAACTTACTGATATTTTGCGCCAGGCAAACGCCATCAAGCGAAGGAATATTGATATCCAGGAAGATGACATCGACCTCGTTATGCTGCAGATACTTTAGTACGTCGATTCCGTCTTCGAACGTCTCTTCAATACGGATCGCGCCGTGCTGTTTGATAAGATAACCCAGCTCTTGCCGCGCAAGGAACTCATCCTCAACAATAATGCCTCTCACTGACTCTCTCCTGACTGGATAACGGAAGCGTTCATCGTGGCGCGCGCGCCTGGCGTTTGCGGAATAATCGGCTGCTGTTTATCGGGCCGGGGAATATAGAAGGAGATTTCCGTTCCCGGCTCCAACCGCCGAATATGCAATCCCTCGCCGTAAAGTAAACGCACCCGATGATGAACATTCAGCAGGCCGATTTTATTTCCGGGCAGTTCGTTTCTCGCCACCCTTTCCATGGTTTCCAGGCTGATGCCATGCCCGGTATCTTTCACCGCCACCAACAAATGGTCGCCCCGATCTTTCACCGACACCACGACGGTGCCTTTTCCCCGGCACGGCTGAATGCCGTGCACAATGGCGTTTTCCACCAATGGCTGAATTAACAGGCTGGGGATTTTATACGACAGATCGTCGTCAATATCGTAGATAACGGTTAATTTCGCGCCGAAACGCGCCTGCTCAATGGCAATATAATCGCGTATTTGATATAGCTCTTTTTTTATATCGATCGGTTCGTCGTCGTTCAGTTCCAGGTTGTAACGCAAATAGCGCGACAGATTGATCACCAATTGGCGAGCGGTATCCGGATTGATGCGTATCGAGGAGGAGATGGCATTCAGCGCATTGAACAGAAAATGCGGATTAATTTTACTCTGTAGTGCCCGAAGCTCCGCTTTGTTCGCCATGTCCCGCAGTTGCTCCATGCGGGACACCTCAATCTGCGTGGATATTATCTGGGATAGCCCCACCGCCATCACGCGCAGCGAATAGGTAATTTTGTGCGCGTGGCAGTAATAAATTTTCAATGTCCCGGTTACTTGCCCATGTTCCCACAGCGGGATGACGATCATCGAGTGAATTTGCGGCGTCAGATGTTGTTCATCATTATTTTTGATAATGATTTTCCCATCGTTAATCGCCAGTTGCGTCATAGGGCTGATGATATCCTGCCCAATATTATATTTTTCTTCCCCGACGCCGACATAAGCCAGAATATGCTGCGTATCGGTGAGCGCCACCGCGTCGGCATTGATTTCGCTGCGAATGATATTGCAAATAGCGGTTAACGAATCGCTGTTGATATTGCGGAAATACGGCAGGGTTTTGTGGGCGATGTCCAGCGCGAGCTTTGCCTGTCTGGCGGCGATCGCTTCTTTTTCGTTGGCGACGCTCTGCACCAGCAGAACGATCAAGCCGATACATACCGCCCCCAGAATCATCGGCGCCGCTATTTTCGAGACAATCTCCACCCCCAAAGCCGTAGGCGTTGCCCAGACCACCACCAGCAGCATAGTCAATGACTCGCACAGCATTCCGCCCAGAATCCCCATGCTCCACTGCCGCTCTTTTTTCACCTTCTTATTAATATAACCGGCCGTCACCCCGGCAATAACGCTGGTGATCAGACAGGGAACGGAGCTAATGCCGTCAATATCAATTAAATAACGATGAATCCCGGCAATCGTCCCGGTGGCGATGCCGACCCAGGGTCCAAACAGAATACCGCCGGACACTACCGCAATCACGCGTACGTTGACCAGCGAGCCTTCGACATTGATGCCGGAATATGTGCCAAACAGCGCGAACAGAGAAAAAATAGCCGTAACCGTGATGCGCTCGCCGGGAGAATGCCGATCTTTTTGCAGCAATTGACGAAACTGCCGCGTTCGGGTAAGAAAGAACAGACAAATCAGCATCAGCGCGGCGCGATCGAACACCGCCAGCAACATCTCGAATATTTCGCTCACGGATCATTCCAGCAGTAAGACAACGGCTGGTAACTATAGAAAAAATGTGATCCGGATTCCACTTTTAACTGCCCCTAATCCCTGGCGTCATTCCAGACGCCGATGCGCTAACTCTCCCTTTAACCGACGCTTTATGCAATTTGAGCCGCCGGGTGAAATCCGCCGCTGACATTGGACGCCCGAACAAATATCCCTGAGCCTCCTCGCAGCCTTTGTTTCTTAGCCGCTCACACTGTTCCAGCGTCTCGACCCCTTCGGCAATAACCGCCAACCCAAAACTTTTTCCAAGATAGAGAATTGCCCGGACAATCGCCGCATCCGAAGGTGATTCACACATGGTGCGAACAAAGGTTTGATCGATTTTAAGGCGCGTTACCGGATAGTTTTTTAACATGCTGAGCGAAGCGTAACCGGTGCCGTAGTCATCAAACGCAATACCGATTCCCGCACTGCGTAGTGCATTGAGCGGCTGCAACATATTTTCATCGTAGCGCAGAATGATGTTTTCGGTAATTTCCAACTCCAGCGACTCAGGCGGCAAACCGGTCCGGTACAGCACATCCATAATCTTCTGCGACAGCGTACCCGAGCGAAACTGGGCGCTAAACAAATTAATGCTGATGCGAAAATTTTCAGCGCCGGCATTGCGCCATGCGGCGGCCTGCTCGCAGGCCGTCTGCATCACCCAGTCGCCAATGCATTCGGCCCAGGTGCCATGTTCCAGCGCAGCAAGAAACGCCGCCGGACCGAGTAACCCCTGATGCGGATGGCGCCAGCGAAGCAGCGCTTCCGCCCCCACAATTTCATTATTCGACAGCGAGACCTGGGGCTGGTAAAACACCTCAAACTCATGTCGTTCATAAGCACGGGCAAACTCGAGCTGAAAGGCATGCTTTGCCTGAAAATTATCTCGTAGCTGTTGAGTAAAAAAACGATGGCAGTTGCGGCCTTCGGACTTGGCCTGATAAAGCGCCAGATCCGCGCTGGTCAGCAGATTCTGGGCGGTAATGCCGTCCGCGGGGTAAAGCACCATGCCAATGCTGGCGCTGATATTGATTTGCTGGTCGTCAATAACTATCGGCTGGGAAATTTCATGAATAATGAGCTCGGCAATCTGGGCCGCCACTTTCTGACTGTCCAGACCCGGGAATAATAAGGCGAACTCGTCTCCGCCCATACGCGCCACCAGATCGCCGGCGCGTACGCTGGACTGGATTTTTTTTGCCACGTTAACCAAAATAGCATCGCCGCTGGCGTGCCCCAGACTGTCGTTAACATCTTTAAAACCATCCAGATCGACCATCATTATGCAAACCGACGCTTCATTTTTCAGCGCCTGCACCAGGTTTGAGGTCAATAAGTTGCGGTTTGCCAATCCGGTCAGCGGATCCATATGCGCCAGTAAAAACAACCGTTCCTCATTACGGCGGCGCTCGCTAATATCACGCAGGATGGCGCCATAACTGACATGCGCATTGTCCCGCCACGTCGAGATGGAAAGCTCGACGGGAACCAGCGCGCCGCCTTTGGTCCGTACCTTTAATTCCAGCGTGGCGCCTTTAGCCAGAGAATCGCTATCCGCAATCAGCTGATTTAGCCGATCGAGAAAACAATCGGGGATGATGGCGTGAACGTCCTGCCCGACGACCTCGCTGCCTGTATACCCGAGCATCTGCTGCGCCGCGGCATTGCAGAAAGTAATCATTCCCTTTTCATTAATACAGATAATGGCATCGGGAGAGGTAGTGGAAATATTTTCAAAACGCACCTGACTCGCCTTGCGCGCCAGCGTCAACCGGCGCATCTCCAGTTTATCCATAACCAGCGTAGCCAGATCCCGCAAATTGTGTTTATCCCTGCCGCTAAGAGGCGAGCGAGGATTGATATCAATGATGCACAGCGCCCCGATGGCATGACCGGATTGCGCCCGTAACGGGACGCCGGCATAAAATCGAATATAGGGAGCGCCGGTGACCAGCGGATTATTGCTGAAGTTCGGATCCTTATGCGTATCGGGAACCACCAGAATTCTCTTTTTCAGAACGGTATGCAGACAGAAAGCGATATCTATCGGCGTTTCACTGAAGGAAACCCCAACGCCTGCGGCAAGTAGCTGCCGTTCGGATTCTAATAGCGAGACCAAAACAATAGGTACATTAAAAACGTTTGCCGCCAGATTGACCAGATTATCAAGGTCGGGATCGGCCAAGGTATTTTTAATGCCATATTCATGGAGAGCGGCAAGACGATTGGCTTCATTACCTACTGTTGGCGCATGCCTCATGGGTTTCCCCCTATGCTTTCTGTTTTTCGGTATGCAGATTAATACGCAATTATTCAGCTATAAATCTAACTAGTTGCGCGATGGTGCAGAACAGACACACTAAAAATCAGTGCTGAAAAACAGAATAAATGAGTAACATATTCAGTTGGAAAGTAACAAAATCCTATTCCTTTATAGAATTATGGCAAAATATCGCCGATCTAACATCCCTGGGCAGGCAAAATAATAACAAATGTAAATATTAAAATCTTATGATGGATTGATCATCCAGGGTAGTACAAAAACAGACCGACCGGTCAGACTGCTGATACTCGGCCTTGCCGCCGGCATGTCGCTAACCGGTAAGTTCTTTGCTTGCAACACATCAATAATGCACAAGTTGATCAAACGATGTATGCTGAGTATGTTAAATTTTCGTTAGAGAAGCATGAATATACCTTTGCGGAAAAGTATATTTCGCAAAAGCAGACGCGGTTATGCAGGGGGAATTCGACCATGCGACGGCGTCTAAGCGCAACCATGTGGAAATACTTTTATCCTAAGCTGTACCAGCGTATTTTCACCTCTATTAAGGAGACATAATATGGCATACGCCACCACGAACCCTTACACAGGGGAACGGATCAAAACCTTCCCTGATGCGACAGATGCCGAAGTAGCATCGGCGATAGAACACGCGCACGCGACATTCCTGACATGGAAAAACACCTCGTTCGCCGAACGACGCGCCATCATGCAGCGTGCGGCCGATTTGCTGCGCAAAGATAGCGACAACCACGCGAAATTATTAACCCTTGAGATGGGTAAGCTGTTTAGCGAAGCGAAAGCCGAAGTGGAATTGTCCGCGCAGATCTTTGAATATTACGCAAAATACGCAGAATCTCTTCTGGCGCCGGAAAAACTGCCGGTGGCCGATCCCGCGGAGGGTGAAGCGGTCATATACCATGAACCGCTGGGCGTGCTGCTGGCTATCGAACCCTGGAACTTTCCCTACTATCAGATTGCCCGCATCATTGCGCCGCAGCTGTCGGCGGGCAATACCATCCTGCTGAAACATGCCTCAAACGTGCCGCAGAGCGCCGCGCTTTTTGAACGACTGATGCTTGACGCGGGTTTACCGCAAGGCGCGTTTAAAAACCTGTACGCCACCCGTTCTCAGATTGAACTTATTCTTAACGATACGCGGGTTCACGGCGTGGCGCTTACCGGTTCGGAAGACGCCGGCGCGCTGGTTGCCCAGCAGGCGGCCAAAGCGCTCAAAAAATCGACGCTTGAACTCGGCGGCGCCGACGCTTTTATCGTGCTGGCTGACGCCGAGCTTGAAAAAACCGCCAAGTGGGCGGTGTTTGGCCGCCACTGGAACGGCGGACAGGTATGCGTATCCTCCAAACGGATGATTATTGTCGATGAAGTCTATGATGACTTCCTTGAACGCTATACCGCAGGCGTTGCGGCATTGCGCGCGGGCGATCCGCTCGATCCCTCGACCACCCTGGCGCCGCTCTCTTCACAGAAAGCCGCCGATGAAGTGAGAGAGAAAATTCAGTTCGCCGTGGATCATGGCGCGACCGCAACGGAAGTCGGTCCCAAAGTGCCGCAGCAAGGGGCGTTCGTCCAGCCGACCATTCTGACCGATATTTCACCGGACAACCCGGCCTATTATATGGAGTTCTTCGGACCGGTATCGATGATTTTCCGCGCCAAGGACGAAGACGACGCGATCCGCATCGCCAACGACTCGCCTTTCGGTTTAGGCGGTTCCGTCTTCACCCAGAATGCTCAGCATGGCGCGGAAGTGGCGAAGAAAGTCTCGACCGGGATGATTTTTGTCAACCACCCGACCATGGTCAAAGCCGACCTACCCTTTGGCGGCGTGCGCCGTTCAGGGTACGGACGTGAATTAATCGGATTAGGCATCAAAGAATTCGTTAACCATAAGCTGGTCAACATTGTTGATATCGATGCTGAATTCTGATTCAGCGGTTTCGTAGCAGGACGACCCGTATTTGAATTTCCGCTGCGGAAATCAAGTACGGGTCTTTATTTAAACGCGACTTTTATGAAAAAATCAACGCGCTGATATCACAGCAGATAGCGGCATTGGCAGACGCCATCAAAAATAACGCCTAGCCGCCATCCCGTTGCGCCAATAATAACGTAAATGGTCAGCATTAATCCGAAAAGCACCGTCCGGCGGAAATACCAGGCCGACGGCGCTAATCAAATATATTAACCAGGATAGCATCAGGCAGGGAAATAGGATATCGAGTGTTCGGGCGCATCATTCTTTGCATTGATAATTAAATCCCACTCGCCAGTGTAAGGAACCGTTAAATAAACCTCCCCTTCCGCACTCAGCCTTATAGCGTCTTTTTCTGCTGTTTTATTTTGAGGGTTCACGGCCGGCGAACCGTTAATCATCTGAAGATCAAAGGTATTAGCGCATCGAACAATTACCGTATCACCGCCAAAAAGACTCAAACACGTGCGAATTACAGACATACACCCTCCGCGGCACACCGCCATTAGCATGCCTTTATGAAGCCAATCTATCGATCATTTCCCACAACGGGATTTTCATAACAACAAAATGTATACCGGCGGATTGTGATTTAGATCAAATTAATTCCACGTTTCCAACCAATCGCCGGTGGAATAAGATGAACCCATGGCAGACAACGTCTTATTAGGTTTTTTGATAATTCTTCATAACCGCGATAAACAATATAATCAGCGCGCCACGAGGGGAATTTCACAGAATAAAATGCGTCGCAAGCCGGTAAATAGCGTCTTCCACCAATTTTGATGCTGAACTCAACGCACAAAAAGCGCTACTTGGAAATTTGCGGCCTATACTTTTAAGGTCATAGTGAAATTGCAGAGGCTGGTATGCTTTGGTTTGAGGAAGGTTTATATCTGAGAATAAAACAGTTGGACAACGGACCGGCACCCTTGCCGCTTAACAACGGATTTAACTGCGAGACCGCCTACCGAGCCATTGGCGTGTTTAATCCGTCGGAAACGTCAGACGCCTATTACATTTTCTCCAACGACAGGGACGAGGTGTGGTTTATCTGCAACCGACATCTGCGCACGGTAGCCATATCGCCTGAACCGGCGGATTTCCGGCGGCCGCTGGCTTCATTTTAATTATTTCCCCGCTGACGGATATCTCAAATAAACAGGGCCATGCAAGGTGACCCGCTACGATACGAAGGCCATACTCACCTTTTCCATCGGAAAAAGCTATGAAATCATTTTTCCCTGGCGAACCGGAATCGACGATAATCAGCCCTGAAAATAGCTTTATGCGTTAATGCCTTGCCATTTATCCGGCAAGGCATCAGAGGAAAATTTGCATGTCCCATATTCATGACCGGCTTGACTGGAATCTGCTGCGCACATTTCTGGCGATTGTGCAGGAAGGGAACATCAGCCGGGCGGCCACCCGGCTGCATCTGACGCAGCCGGCGGTCAGTCTGGCGCTGAAACGTCTGGAGGAGCGGCTCGGACAAAACCTGATCGCCCGTAACGGCAACACTTTCGATCTGACCTCGGCCGGCGAACTGGTGTATCGCGAGGCGCTGGCGATTTACGGCAGCATCGCCCGGCTGTCGATGACCGTGCAGAACACGCCGCACGATCTCAGCGGCGTGGTGCGCCTGGCGTTGGTTTCCGGCGTCAACAGCGACATTCTGGATAGCGTGATATGCGAGTTCCACCATCACCATCCGCGCGTCAATTTTGATATTACCAGCGGTTCAAGCGCCGACGTGCAGCACGCCCTGCTGCATTATCAGGCCGGGCTGGGTATCTGCCTGAAAAACAAAAGCATACCGGGACTGTTGGATACGCCGTTGCTCCACCAGCGATACTTTCTCTACTGTGGGAAGCCGCATCCGCTGTTCGGGCAACCGCATCTGAATGTCAGCGATCTGCATAATGAGGATTTCGTCTCTTTCGCCAGCGAACAGTTGGACGGCGTACTGGCGCCGCTGGCGCTGTTCCGGGCGCAACAGGCGCTGGAGGGACGGATCATCGGCACCAGCGCCAGCCTCGACGAAGTGCGGCGCATGGTGCGCGCCGGGCTGGGGATCGGCGCGCTGCCTGAACATGTGGTGAATGCGGAAGTGGAGGCGGGGCATCTGTGGAAGCTGCCCCCCGACGACGGCATCGCGCGCATCACCCTGTACCTGATGTGGAATCAGGCGCCGAAACATAATCAGGCCGAAGAAGCGTTCCACCACCGTCTGCTTGAGGCGCTGCAACTGGCGGGCTATTAACTAATGCGTTAAATCAGCAACCGGGTATCGTTTTTCGGCAGCAGCGTCGCCGCCAGCAGCCTGCGGGTGTAGTCATGGCGCGGGTTGGCGAACGTCGCCGCGCACTCGCCCTGCTCCACTACCTTGCCCTGATACATCACGCACACCCGATCCGACAAGTGCTCCACCACCGCCAGATTATGGCTGATGAACACCATCGCCAGATTGAACTCCCGCTTCAGCGACAGCAGCAGGTTGATGATTTGCGCCTGCACCGAGACATCCAGCGCGCTGGTCGGCTCGTCACAGATCAGCGCCGCCGGGTTGAGTATCAGCGCTCTGGCGATCGCCACCCGCTGTCGCTGCCCGCCGGACAGCTCGCCGGGATAGGCGTGGGCCAGCCGGCGGGGAAAACCGACGCGGTCCAGCATATCCAGCACCTCGCGCCGCCACTCGCCGCCGCGCCAGTGAATACGCAACGGCTGCAACACGGTTTCATAGATGGTATAGGACGGGTTGAGCGACGAGTATGGGTCCTGAAATACCGGCTGCAACAGGCTGGCGCGCGCCAGACGCTCCATCTCGCGCACCGGTGTGCCGCGCAGCAGCACCTCGCCGCTTTCCGGCAGGTTCAGCCCCAGCATAATATTGGCCAGCGTGCTTTTACCGCAGCCGGACTCCCCCACCAGCCCAAGCGTCTCCCCGGCGTTCAGCGTCAGCGAAACGTTATCCAGCGCCTGTACCCGTCCGGCCGGCTTCATCAGCCCGCCGCCGATGCTGAACGACTGGCTGACGCCGTTGACCTGCAACAGCGGGCCGGTTTCTGTTTCACGATTCATAGCGGTTCCTCCGCGGTGCGAACGCACTCATAACGATGTTCCTCGCCGGTTTGCCGCACCGGCAGCGTCTGCTGGCATACCGGCTGCCGCCAGGCGCAGCGCCAGCGGAACGCGCAGCCGTCCATCTCGCCCAGCAGTTCCGGCACCCGCCCTTCAATCACCGGCAGATCGGAGCCGGGTTGCGTTTTACCCGGAACCGGAATGCTGGCGATCAATCCGCGCGTATAGGGGTGCATCGGCCGTTGCAGTAACTCCCCGGCCGGCGCGGATTCGACAATGCGTCCGGCATACATCACGCTGACTTTGTCCGCCATCGCCGCCACCACGCCAAAATCATGGGTGATCAGCAACAGCGCGAAATTGTGCTGCCGCGCCAGATCACGGATCAGCGCCAGAATCTGCGCCTGGATCGTCACGTCCAGCGCGGTGGTCGGTTCGTCGGCGATCAGCAGAGACGGCTTGCCCATCAGCGCCATGGCGATGATAATGCGCTGGCGCTGCCCGCCGGAAAACTGGTGCGGATACTGGCGAATGCGCTCGGCAGGCTGGGGAATGCCCACCTGCTCCAGCAGTTGCACCGCCCGCTCGCGCGCCTGTCGGCGGTCAATTTTCTCATGCCGCATCACCCCTTCGGTCATCTGTCTTTCGATGGACAGCGTCGGATTGAGCGTGGTCATCGGATCCTGAAAAATGATCGCGATATCGCGGCCGCGCAGCGCATCCAGCTCCCGCTGCGACAGCTTGTCCAGCGCTTTCCCCTGAAAGGTCATCTGCCGGGCGTTGATTTTCGCCTTACTGGTTTGCAGGCCGAGCAGCGACAGCGCGGTAATCGACTTGCCGCAGCCCGACTCGCCCACCAGACACAGCGTTTCTCCGGCCCGCAGGTCGAAATCCACCCCGCGCACCACCTTGAATTCCCCCTGTTCGGTGGGAATGGCGATGCGTAAATCGCGTACCGTCAGTATCGGTTCATTATTCATCGTTTCACCCCCGCCCCCATCACATCGCGCAGACCGTCGCCGAACAGATTGACCGCCAGCACCAGCAGGCAGAGCGCCCCGCCCGGCAGCGCAATCAGCCACGACTCGAACAAAATGTTATCGCGCCCTTCGGCGATCATCAGCCCCCAGGAGGGCGTGGGCGGCCTGACGCCCAGACCGAGAAAGGAGAGCGCGGACTCCAGCAGGATCACATTGGCCACTTCCAGCGTGGCGATAACGATAATGGTATTGCGCAGGTTCGGCAGAATTTCCCGCAGCATGATAAACACATGGGACGCGCCCACCGCCCGTGCCGCGCGCACAAACGCCTCGTTGCGCAGCGACTGGGTTCTGGCGCGGGTCACGATGGCGAACTGATCCCACACCAGCAGGCCGAGAATGGTCACCAGCGTCATGATCGACGCCCCTTTCAGCGCCACCGCCGCCAGCGCCACCAGTACGATCGGCAGCGACAGGCGCGTGGTGATCAGAAAGCTGATCAGCATATCGACGCGGCCGCCGAAATAGCCGGCCAGCACCCCCAGCGAGGTGCCGATAACCCCGGCGACCACCACCACGCCAATGCCGATACCCAGCGAGATGCGGGTGCCGTATAGCAAACGCGACAAATAGTCGCGTCCGAGCTGGTCGGTGCCGAGCCAGTGGCCGCCGCTCTCCGCCGCCTGCCAGAACGGCAGCGCCAGCCGGTTGTCGAGATCCTGGGCGATGGGATCGTAAGGCGCCAGCCACGGCGCCAGCAGCGCAATGGCGATCATCAGCAACAGGATGCCGCCGCCGATAATAATGCCGGTCTTGCGAAAACGCTTCAGACTACGGCGCGCAGGCTGGTTTTCCGCCGCCACCGGCGAAGAATCTAACTGTGACATCTCAGGACTCCCTAATCCGCGGGTCAAGCCAGGCATTAATCAAGTCGGCCAGCGTGGTCAGCACCACATAGATTAACGACAGGATCAGAATAATCCCCTGCACCACCGGTAAATCGCTGCGCAACAGCGATTCCCAGGCCAGACGCCCCAATCCGTTGAGGGCAAACACGCTTTCAATGACAATCGAACCGGACAGCAGGATGCCGAGCTGAACCGCCGCGACGGAAACCAGCGCCAGAATGGCGTTACGCATAGCGTGACGCGTCACCACGGCCCGCATACCGATCCCCTTCGAGCGCGCCGTGCGGATGTAATCGGCCTGCATCACGTCCATCATGCTGGCCCGCATCAGCCGCATCAGCGCCGGCGTCGCGTAGTAGCTCAGCACAATCACCGGCAGCAGATAGCCCTGCCAGCTATCGGCGCCGGAAATCGGCACCACGCCCAGCCAGACGCCGAAAATCACGATCAGGATCAGGCCGAGCCAGAAGCTGGGGATCGCCTGCCCGGTCACCGCAATCAGCAGCGCCAGCCTGTCGACGATGCCGCCGGGCTTCAGCGCCCCCAGCACCCCCAGCGGAATGGAAACCGCCAGCGCCAGCAGGAACGCGCTGACGCCCAGCAGCAGCGTAACCGGAATACGTTCGCCGATAATCTGGCCGACCGGCATGTTGAAGTAGTAACTGTTGCCCAGATTGCCTTGCAGTATGCCGCCAATCCAGCGCAGATACTGTTCCGGCAGCGGGCGGTCGAAACCATAAAGCTGGCGCACCAGCTCGGCGTCTCTGGCGCTGGCTCCCGATCCGGCAATGGCGATGGCCGGATCGCCGGCCAGATAGGCCAGCGCAAAACTGATTGCCGATACCGCCAGCGCGACCAGCGCGGCGACCAGCAATCTTTTTAGTGCGAATCTCAGCATCTCGATGCGCTCATTGCAGTGTGAATAGGGGTAGATGCCCGCCGGCGCGGGCAGCAAAGATTACTTCCAGCTTGACAGCCACCAGCGGGCGAACTCATCCGGCTGCGGCGTAAAATTCAAATCTTTCGACAGGCCGTAGTTGATATTGTAATTATACAGCGGTATCCAGTAGGCCTGGTCGGCGATCTTTTTCAGCGCCAGACTGTAGTTCTGCTTGCGCACGTCGCTGTCCGGCGAGCTGTCCGCCACTTTCAGCCACGCCGCCAACTCGTCATCCTTGATCATGTCGTCATCGCCGCCGCCGAAATAGTTGGACAGAATGAAGGCCACATCGCCAATACCGTAGCTGCCCCAGTTGGACATTAGCGCCGGCAACGTCCCGGCGCGCCATTTCTGCACCGCCGCCGCGAACTGGTTTTCATTCAAACGCACGCGAATGCCCACTTTGGCCAGATCGGAGGATACCGCTTCCGCCACCGGCCGCGGCATGGCGGCAAACACCATCTCCAGTTCAAAACCGTTCGGATAGCCCGCCTCTTTCAGCAAATCCCTGGCTTTTTGCGGATCGTAGCCATAGACGGCGACATCCTGCTCACAGCCGAACTGCAACGGATTACAGGCGGAGTTCAGCACCTGTGAAGACTCGCCGCCGAACACCTTGGCGATCTGCTGGCGGTTAATCGCATGCAGCATGGCTTTGCGCACCAGCGGCTGGGCGATTGGCGTGTCGCCGCCGGTGGCCAGGCTGATATAGCCGATACGCATAATCGGCGCGTTAATGATGCTTACCCGGTTCGCCAGCCGTTTGGCCTGATCGGGCGGTACGCGCCAGATCCAGTCCAGCTTGCCGGACATCAGTTCCGCGTATTGGGTATTCATCTCCGGGATGGTGCGGATCACAATATGTTTGATCGCCGGTTTCCCTTTCGGGCTGCCGGCGTAGTGGCCGTCGAAACGCTCCAGCACATAACGCACGCCCGGCGTCTGCTCAACCAGCTTATACGGCCCGGTGCCGACCGGTCGCTCCGCCATGCCCGCCGACCCTTTCTCGGCAAAATAGGCGTGCGGGTAGACGGGCAGCGCATCGGCCAGCATCTCTACCGCGCCGGCAAACGGCTTGGCCATATGAATGCGTACGGTATAGTCATCCACTTTCTCCACGCTGGCGATCCAGTCCACGGAGATTTGGAAACGGGTGCCGTACTCTGGCTTGATCACGGTATTCAGCGTGGCGATAACGTCATCGGCGCTGAAATCGGCGCCGTTATGGAATTTCACCCCTTTGCGCAGCACGAATTCGAGGGTTTTGTCATCGGTGAATCTCCAGGACTCCGCCAGCGCCGGTTTGATTTCGCCGCTGCTCAGATCCTTGTACAACAGGCCGTCATAGATGTGGCGGGCAATGATCAGCCCTTGCCGTCCGGCGATTTTGTAGGAATCCAACGGTTCGGGCTCGTCGGAAAAGGCTACGTTCAGCGTATCATCCGCTTTCCCGGCCAGCGCGGGCGCGCTGTGGAGTGCGGAAAGGGCCAGCGTGGCGCCAAGCAGTGAAGCCAGCAGCGTTTTTTTCTGCGTCATATTCGCGATCCCCATAAGGTGTTGGTAAATGTAAAAACATCAGTGTTGATGGCGGTAAATCTCGGCCAGGCTAACGCCCTGCCGCAATTTCTCGATAATCAGCGGCTCCTGCCGCTGAATGCGGATCGCCTCCTCCGCGTAGCGCGCCATCTGCTCCGCCGGCAGCGCGACAACCCCATTTTCATCCGCCAGCACCAGGTCGCCGGGGCAGACGCGGACGCCGCCGCAGGTCACCGGCCGGTTGACCGTACCGCCGGTTTTACCCCGTTTGGTGGTCAGCGGCGAACGCCCTTTGCACCAGACGGGAAAGCCGTCGACGCAAATGGCGGACAGGTCGGTGATGTAACCGTCCAGGATCACCGCGGCGATGCCCGCCTGCCGTGCGGCCGCCGTCATCACCGCCCCCCAGCAGGCGTGGCGATCGTCGTTGACGCGCTCAATCACCAATATGTCCCCCACATGCGCGGCCGCCAGCGCCAGCGGCAGGCTGTAGCCATCGTCCTCCGGCAGCGACACGGTAAGCGCCGGGCCGCAGCAGCGTACGCTGACCGGCAGCACGCACTGTATCCGGGGAGGCATAAATCCCTGATCCAGCAGGTGGCCCAGCGTGGCCGTTTCCACCTGTAACAACTGTTCAATCAGTGACGCCGTCACGTCATGCGGTAAAGACATGCGCTTCTCCTCTGTCGGCGCCGGTTCAGCGGGCAAGCTGGATCCAGGTTGATTTCGGGTCGGTATATTTATCCAGCGCGTGCACGGACTTATCGCGCCCGAAGCCCGACTGCTTGCGCCCGCCGAACGGCATGGTGATGGCGCCGTCGGCATAACAGTTAACCCATACCATGCCGCTGTTAAGGCGGCGGGCGACGCGGTGCGCCTGACTAAGATCGTCGGTCCACAGACCGGCGCCCAGGCCGTAATCGGTATCATTGGCCAACGCCAGCGCCTCATCTTCACCGCTGAAGCGGCCTACGCCCAGCACCGGGCCGAAAATTTCGCGGCGCATGGCGATATTGCCGTTGTCGCAAGCCAGAATGGTCGGGTTGAGGAACAGCCCGCCGGCCTGCGCCGGCAGCGGCGTCAGGCAGTTGGCGCCTGCGGCCAGCGCCTCGTTGATGCCGTCGAGCACCCGTTGATACTGCGCGCCATCGACCATCGCCCCCACCCTTGTTTGCGGGTCCAGCGGATCGCCCGGCAGATAGTTCCCTGCTTCATGCAATAGCTGTTCCATAAAACGGTCGTAAATCGAGTCTTCCACGTACAGCCGTGAACCGGCGATGCACACCTCGCCCTGATTGATGAAGATCGCCGCCGCCGCCACCGCCGCCGCCTGTTCCAGCCGCCGGCAGTTGGCGAATACCAAATGCGGCGATTTGCCGCCGCACTCCAGCCAGACACGCTTCAGATTGGAGTCCGCCGCGTAACGCATAAAATGCTTGCCTGTGGCGGTGGAGCCGGTAAAGGCCAGACAGTCCACCGCCATATGCAGGCCGAGCGCCCGCCCCGCCACCACACCGCGTCCGGTCACCACCTGCAAGACGCCGTCGGGTATCCCGGCCTGCCGCGCCAGCTCAGCCAGCTTTAACACGCTGAGGCTGGACTGTTCCGCCGGTTTCACAATCACGCTGTTCCCCGCCGCCAGCGCGGGCGCCAGTTTCCAGCAGGCGATCATCAGCGGAAAATTCCACGGTACCACCGCCGCCACCACCCCCACCGGTTCGCGCACCACCGTGGCCAGCACATCTTCCGGCGTCGGCAGCACTTCATCGGTGGCGGTTTCAATCGCGCCGGCATAAAAACGCAGGCAGCGAATGGATTCGGGGATATCAAACGCCATGCTGTCGCCGATGGGCTTACCCATATCCAGCGTCTCCAGCAGCGCCAGCGTTTCGCTGTTCTCTTCCATCAGCTGCGCCAGCCGCTCCAGCGTTTTACGCCGCTCGGCGGGCGACGCGCGCGACCAGACGCCGCTGTCGAACGCCTGGCGCGCATGGCGCACCGCGCGATCCACATCGGCCTCGCCGCAATCGGCGATGTCCGTCAGCTTGTCGCCGGTCGCCGGATTAATGCTGGGCAGCACCGCGCCGTTTTCCGCGTCGGTATAGCCCCCGCCGATCCAGGCGCGCCCTTCGTAAGTCAGTTCCGCCGCGGCCTGCCGCCAGTACGCCAGAGAATAGTCGCTCATGCCTCTTCCCCCTGTTTCACCATAGCCTGTTGTTGTATCTCACTGAGCAGCACGCCGGGCGCGATGCCGTTGCCGTCATAACGCAGTTCGACGATCGCCGGACGCCGTTTCTGCGCGGCAAAGCGCAGCGCCTCACGGAACGCCGCCTCGAACGCGTCGGTATCCTCAACCACTATGCCCAGTCCGTCATAGGCTTCCGCCAGCCGGGCGAACGCCGGATTAGTAAAGCGTAGCGCCACTTCGCGGCCGGGGAAGTGATGCTCCTGATGGGCGCGGATGGTGCCCCACATACCGTTGTTAAACACCAGCACCACCACGCCAAGCTGATATTGCAGCGCCACGCCCAGCTCCTGCATGTTCATCTGAAAACAGCCGTCGCCGGCAAAGCAGACCGCCGGACTGTCCGGGTTCTGCAGCTTGTAAGAGATGGCCGCCGGCAGCCCGTAGCCCATCGCGCCCACCGTCGGTGCCAGCGAACTGCCCAGCCCGGCGAAGGGGACGTAACGGTGCGGGTACAGCGCATAGTTGCCGGCGCCGACGGTGATGCAGCCCTGACCGTCCAGCACCGCGCCGACGATGTTCGCCACCCGGTCAAGACTCAGCGCCCCCGGCGACGGCAGCGGATTGAGGGTCGCCAGATAGGCGTCGCGGGCCTGAGCGCGCAGTTGCTTCCAGACCGGCTCGGCCGCCGGAGACAGCCCTTGCAACGCGGCGGCAAAGGCGTTGACGCTGGCATTGATGGCCAGCGCCGGCCGGTAAACGTGCCCCAGTTCTTCAGGATCGGGATAAATATGAACCAGCGTCTGCCGCGGCGTCGGCGAGGCGATCCAGCTATAGCCTTCGCTGGTGGCTTCGCCGATGCGCGTACCGACGGCAACGATCAGATCGCTGTCGCGCAGTTGCCGGCGCAGGGCGTCGTGCATGGCGTAACCCACATGGCCGACAAACTGATCGTCGCGCTGGTCGTAGCACTCCAGACGCCGCCAGGCCACCCCGACCGGTAGATCAAAACGGCGGGCGAACTGCTGCAACTGCTGCTGCGCCTGCGCGCTCCAGCCGCTGCCGCCCACCAGCAGGAAAGGACGCCGCGCCTGTTTCAACCGCGCTTCCAGCTCCGCCATCTGCTCGGCGCCGGGATAGCTCTCCAGCCGCGGCCGGGCCGCCACGATGGCGGCGTCCGATTCCCCCCACAGCACGTCTTCCGGCAGCGCCAGCACCACCGGCCCCGGACGGCCGCTGGTGGCCACCGCCCAGGCGCGCGCCACATATTCAGGAATGCGCTCGGTACGGTCGATCTGCGCCACCCATTTCGCCATCTGGCCGAACATGCGGCGGTAGTCGACCTCCTGAAACGCTTCGCGTTCGATAAAATCGTTCCCCACCTGTCCCACGAACAGGATCATCGGCGTTGAATCCTGATAGGCGGTATGCACGCCGATCGAGGCGTTGGTGGCGCCCGGCCCGCGCGTCACCATACAAATACCCGGCTCGCCGGTCATTTTTCCATAGGCTTCCGCCATATAAGCCGCGCCGCCTTCCTGGCGGCAAACCACCGACTGGATGCCGTCGGTATGTTCGTTGAACGCGTCAATGCAGGGAAGAAAACTCTCGCCCGGCACCAGAAATATGCGTTTAGCGCCCTGTTCACGCAGTTGTTCCAACAGGATCTGACCGCCATTACGGGAAACTTGAGAGGGGTTCTGCATTTATTTACTCCAGGGTGTTAAATAATCTTTGTTATGGTCCGTACGGATATTCAGCGACTGCCAATAGCGCACCTGTTCAGGCGCAATGGCGCAACGTGAGCGATAGCCTGCGCGCAGGGACTGTTCGCAATCATCGGCAAAGCCGTCTTCGCCGATATTTTTCGGCCAGGGGCCGTCGATCGCCTCCGCGCCGTGGCGCCGGCAGCGCTCGATAAACTGACGGCGCAGCGGCAATAAATGCGCCATGCGGCGCGGATCGTCGGCAATGCCCATATCCAGCGATAAATCGCCGCTGCCCAACAGCGCGGCCCTGACCCGCCCGGTCGCCGTCAAAACCGCCTCAAGGCGCGCCAATCCCTCACGGCTTTCAATGGTCGGCACGATGGCGCCGTCGGTTAAGCCGTGGCGCGTCATCAGTTCATCCAGTTCAATCAACTGCCGCGCGTCCTCAATCTGCGGCAGGAACACCGCGTCCGGCGCGGCGGCGGCAATCGCCGCCAGCTGCGTCTCTCCGCCCTGCGCCAGGCGATCCAGCCGGATGGCGCAGCCGATGGCGCGGCGGCGGCACATCTCCGCCGTCTCGGCAAACAGCCGGCAGGCCGCGTCTTTTTCGCCCGGCGGGGTAAACTCTTCCAGATCCACCACCAGCACGCCCGGCTGCGTATCAATGGCCTGCGCCAGCGTCGCCCTGTCGTGTCCGGCGACGAATAGCCAGCTTACCGCTTTGCTTCTCGCTTGTTGGTTCATCGGTTAGTCCATCCGCGAAGGGAGATACAGCACCAGCTCGGGAATAAACACCAGCAGCAGCAATACCACCAGCATGGCAAACAGCATCACCAGCAGGGGCTTAAAGGTTTCGGTGACCGTGATGCCGGATACGCGGCAAGCGGCCATCAGATCGATGCCCAGCGGCGGGGTATTCGCGCCAATCGCCATATTGACGGTGAGCAGGATGCCGAAGTGAACCGGATCGATGCCGTACTGCTGTAACAGAGGCATGACTATCGGCGTGACGATAATGATGATGGCGATGGTTTCCATAAAGGTTCCCAAAACCAGCAGCAAGCTCATCAGCATCAGCAACACGGTATATTTGCTATCGGTGATATTGCCGATTAGCGAGGCTATCGCCTGGGGAACCTGTTCATAGCTCAGTCCCCAGCCAAACAACCCCGCCGCGGCGATGATGGTTAAAATCGCGGCGCTGATTTCCGCCGTTTCCCGCAGCGAAAGCCAGATTTCCCGCCATGAAATACAGCGGTAAAAGAAAACCCCCAGCACCAGGGCATAGGCAATGGCGGATATCGCCGCCTCGGTGGCGGTGAATACCCCCATGCGGATACCGCCGATGATCAGTACCGGCACCATCAGGGCCGGCAGCGCATCGAGCCAGGCGCGGATTTTTTCCCTGCCGGAGTAGCGGCGGCCGCCGGCCCAGTTATGTTTGCGCGACAGATAGAGCGCGGCGACGACCAGCGCGGCGGCCAGCATCAGACCGGGGATCACCCCGCCCATAAACAGTTTGCCGATGGAGGTATTGGAAGTGGTGCCGTAGACGATCATCACGATACTGGGCGGCAACACCGTGGCAATAGAGCTTGACGTGCCGATCAGCGCGCTGCTGAAGCCCGGCGCGTAGCCTTCTTTGCGCATCGCGGGCAGCAACATGCCGCCAACCGCCACCACGTCGGCGACGCCCGACCCGGACAGCGAACCGAACAGCATGCAGGCCAATACCGCGACCACAGCCAGACCGCCGCGAATATCGCCGACGCTGGCCATGCACAATTTAACGATACGGGTCGTCAACCCGGCATGGTTCATTAGCTGCGCCGCCAGAATAAACATCGGGATGGCCAGCAACGTGAAGCTCTGCATACCCGCCACATACTGCTGAGCCGCCACCATCAACGGCGCGCCGTCGAAGATCAGCAGGTAGCTCATCGCCGCCACCAGTAATCCGAAGGCGACCGGCATATCCAGCAGCAACATCAGGGCGAACATGCCAATCAATACCCAGGCGCCATCACTCATGACGCCCCCTTGTTCTGAAAAGCTGGCCGAGATTAATCAGCACGACGGCAAGGCAACTCAGCGGTACGCTGCCATACACCACCCCGACCGGCCATTGCAGCGCGGTGGTTTTTTGCTCCATCGTCAGCACGGTTAAATCCCAGCCGGCTTTCGCCAGCAGCAGCATGAATACCACCAGCACAACCTGCATAAGCTGGTGAACGGCGTGCTGCCGATTGCGGTTACGCAGCCACAGCCCCAGCAGCCCCGCATTGAGATGACTGCGGCGCTGGCTGCAATAGGCCATCCCCAGCATGGTGGCCCACACCAGTACGATTTCCGGCAGTTCCTCCGCCCATTGCGGCGTGCTGCCCCAGAACCAACGCATGCAGATCGCCCAGCCCATCAATATTGCCAGCGACGCGATGCCGATGGCCGCGACAACGATAAACAAGCTTGAGATACGGTTGATCATCACCCCTCCCGCATCACTGCGCGCTGTAACGTTTGACTTCATCGATCAATTCCGGCCCGAATACCTGTTGATAGGTTTGCCAGACGCTCTGTACGCGCGCGGCGAAAGGTTTGGGATCAACCTCATTAATCTGCATGCCTTTCTCTTGCAGTTTGCCGATCAGATCCTTGTCGTCCTGCCGGGTCATCCGCCGCTGCTCATCGCGCCACTTATCGGCCAGCGCCTGCAACGTGGCCTGATCCTGCGGAGAAATCCGTTTCCAACTGGATTCAGACATCACCAAACAGGCGGGCGCCCACACATGGCCGGTCAGGGAAAGGTATTTCTGCACTTCAAACAGTGATGAGGAATCGATAATGGAGAGCGGGTTTTCCTGTGCGTCGAACACCCGCTGTTGCAATGCTGAGTAAAGCTCGCCAAACGCCAGCGGGGCGGGGCTGGCGCCCAGCGCGGTAAAACTGTCCAGACGCATCTTATCCGGCGTGACGCGAATCTTCAGGCCCGCCAAATCGTCAGGACCCGCGATCGGAGCACGGTTATTGGTGACGTGGCGATAACCGTTTTCCCACCAGGACAGGATTTTTAAACGGTATTTTTCAGCCAGCGTTTCCAGTTTATTGCCTAATTCGCCATCATAGGCCGCATAGGCCGCCTGACGATTCGGCCAGGAATAAGGCAGTTCGACAATGCCGAATTTGGCATCAATAGGCTGAAGCGAACCACAGCCAATTATTCCGGCTTGCAGACTGCCTATTTGTAAACCTTCGACCAGGTTTTTTTCATTTCCTAATTGCCCGTTAGGAAAAAGTTTTATGCTTACCCGGCCGTCGGTTTGCTTTTGCACATCGTCGGCAAAACCGGAAGCGGCGATATTCCAGTTATGGCTGGTCGGTAAAACATGTCCCAGTTTTAATTCAATGGCATTGGCATGCCACGAAAATAATAATGCGGATGCAATTAACGCGGCTACTTTATGATTACTTTTCATATCACCCCCGGTATCAATTTATTTTTAATTCATTGACAGAGTCTTCCCGCAAGGAAAATTAGTCAATTTTAACGATTTAATAGCGCGTATAATTCCCATTTATATAAAAACAAGGTTAATTTCCCCATTGCAATGCATTAATTCAACACCCCCCCCAATAATGTGCAACGATTGCACCAATAAATATCTTTGCGATAAGTTAATTGAATATTTTATTGCACCATAATAGAACAACCCGTTTTGGATATTAGCCAGGCTAATTAGAATAGAGAAAAAAATGTTTACTCCGGAGAGTAAACACGGACGCGTATTTCTTTTTTTACTTACTGCGGATAGACGAGTTGCGGGACAAAATGATTACGCCGCGCGCAGCAGCACGGCATTAAGCAGGACATCACACCCTTTGGTCACATCATCCGGTAATGCGGCTTCGCTCTCGTTATGGCTGATGCCGCCGACGCAGGGAATGAAAATCATGGTGGTCGGGCAATGTTTGGCGATATTGATCGCATCATGTCCGGCGCCGCTGATAATCTCGCGCCAGGCGTAGCCCAACTCCTGCACCGCGCTACGCACGGTAGCGACGCACCGATCGTCAAAATGCGTGGCGGGGCTTAGCCAGTGCCGTTCAATATGGAGCGTCAATCCCCGTGCCGCGGCAATATCGGTTAACTGCCGGCGCACGCTGGTTTCCATCGCCGCCAGACCTCGATCGTCGGGATTGCGCAAATCCAGAGTAAATTTCACCCGGCTGGGAATGGTATTACGCGACGATCCAGGGATCTCCACCTGGCCGATGGTGAACAGCCCGCCAGGAAAGTCTTTGCTCAGCGACGACTCCAGCGACATCAGCATTTCCCCCACGCCGAACAGCGGGTCAAACCGGGATTTCATCGGCGTGGTGCCGGCATGGGCGGAAACGCCGACCACATCGATATCCAACCAGCAGATCCCCTGTCCGCCGGTCACCACGCCGATGGGAATGCCCTCCTCTTCCAGCACCGGTCCCTGTTCGATATGCGCCTCGTAGTAGGCATCGAACGGGCGGGCCAACGCCGTATTCCCGGCATGGCCGATATCGGCGAGCGACTGACGAATGCTGACCCCGTCGCGGTCGGCGATATCCAACGCTTTTTCCAGCGCCAGCGCCCCGGTAAACACCGCCGACCCCAGCATCGCCGGCGTAAATCTCGCCCCTTCTTCGTTGGTCCAGACGGCAATCTCCAGCGGCTGTTCGGTGATAATCTGCTTGTCGTTCAGGGTTCGAATCACCTCCAGCCCCGCCAGTACGCCGTAAATCCCGTCAAACCGGCCGCCCTTGGGTTGCGTGTCCAGATGGCTGCCCATCACTATCGGATTGACCTGCGGATTTTTCCCTTCGCGCCGGGCAAAAAGATTGCCGATGGGGTCAAAATAAATACTCATGCCGGCATCGCGGCACCATTGAATAAATAATTTCCGCCCCAGCTTATCTTCTTTCGTCAACGCCAGACGCGTATTCCCGCCCGCGTCCGTCGCGCCGATTTTCGCCATCTCCATCAGGCTGTTCCACAGACGCTCGCCATTCGCTTGCAACATTCCCGGCTCCTTAACCCCGTTATTATTCATCAATATTATTTTTCAATAATAAAAAATATTCGCCATTTACTTTTTATTTTATCTCTTTCTGACGCTGCCGGTGTCAATCAATTATTTTTAATAGCCGACATTAATATTATTAATAGCCTTATTTCATAAATACTCCCTATAGAAAACCGCGTATTTAAATAACTGTTCAGAATAGTAGTGAAATACTGATATCAGCATTAAACTCAACAAGCAATGCTAACCGTTTAAGTATCACTCTGATTAACCTCTTTTTTATCAAGAAAAATTTCGGCAATCATACATCTGGCGCCGCCGCCGCCCAATGTTTCAATGATGCCTATCGGGGCGCGGACGATTTTGGCGTAATCGGCGAGCAACGCTTTTTGCTCCGCCGAAAACGCATCCCATGCCTGGGTAGACATGGCGAAAACCGGAACACCCCCGACGGATTTCAGCTCAAGCATATTCGCGCAGAACGATTTCATCTGCTCATGCGTAATCGCGATAATCGTCTTACCCGACGCCGTTAAAGACGCTTTGACCTGTTGCGCTTCATGGTTATCCGTTATGGCATCCAGACAGACGACCGCATATTTCTTACCGACGCTCATCATCACATTGGTATGATAAATAGGCTGATTGCACTGATCGTAAGCATGAAACCAAACCGCTTGATATCCGGTTATTTTTTGCAGTTCAGCCATCACTTCGGGGGAGCTGCGGGAGGAATGGCAAACGTAGGCAATCCGCTTTTCATGATCGCAAACCAAAGACCCGGTTCCTTCCAGGAATTTATTCTGTTTTTCAAAATGCGAAATATCATAAAACTGCTTTACGTCGAAACGCCCGGCAAGGTTATCGATGATATCCTTGCGGCGTTCTCTGCGGCGGTTTTCCGCCTCCATCGGGTAGATAATCACCCGGCCCTGACTATCCAGGGTGATCCAGTTATTCGGGAAAATGGAATCGGGCGTGTCATTGGCTTCATCATCTTCAAAAACAATCACGTTCACGCCGACCGCTTTTAATTCATCCACATAGCTATCGAATGCGGCAAGCGCCCGCTGCTGGATATTGTCTGAAACATAATCGGTTTTTTGAAAATAATTGCTCAGGGCGGTCTCTTCATTCACTTTAAATAAAGAAGGACGCACCATAAAAACAGTATCTGTGGTTTGCATTTTTCACCTGAAAAAAACACGTATAAATTTATTTCAACGAGCCTGAAAGAAACTGTTGCAGACGCGGGCTTTTCGGATTGCCGAACACCTCTGCCGGGGAGCCCTCCTCTTCGATCCGTCCCTGATGCAGGAAAACCACATGGCTGGAGACGTGCCGGGCGAATTCCATCTCGTGTGTGACCACCACCATGGTTTTTCCCTCTTCCGCCAATTGCTGCATGATCCGTAACACTTCGCCCACCAGCTCAGGATCGAGCGCCGACGTCGGCTCATCGAACAACAGCACTTCCGGCTCCATCGCCAGCGCGCGCGCAATCGAGACGCGCTGCTGCTGGCCGCCGGACAGATTGACCGGATATTTAGCCTGCTGGCGCGCGTCTATGCCCACTTTGGATAGATAGCGAACCGCACGCTCCCGCGCCTCCGTCTTGCTAATCCCCAGCACCTGAATCGGCGCTTCCATCACATTTTCCAGCACCGTCATATGGCTCCACAGATTGAAGTGCTGGAACACCATCGTCAGACGCGTGCGCAACAGTTGCAGCTGTTTTTTATCGAACACTTTTAGTTGGCCGTCTTTATCGCGAACCAGCCGTATTTCCTCATCATTGACCCAGATCGTGCCTTCGCTCGGTTTCTCCAGAAAGTTGATGCAACGCAGAAAGGTGCTTTTCCCCGAACCGGAAGAACCGATAATAGAGATAACGTCGCCCGCTTTTGCCGATAGCGAAACCCCTTTCAGGACTTCATGTTCGCCATAATGTTTGTGCAGTTCGGTAACCACTAATTTTTTGTCTGACATAGTTGATTCTCATGTTAATGCGATACAGGTGATTAGGGTTTCAGATGAGCCAGCCAACGTCTTTCCGCTTTGCGAAACAGGCTGATAAGCGCATAAGAGATAATCAGATAGATGACGGCCGCAATGCCAAACGCGTAGAAAGGCTGATAGGTGGCGGCGTTAATATCGCGCGCGATCTTCAACAGATCGGGCACGGTGGCGGTAAAGGCCAGCGCCGTGGAGTGCAGCATCATAATGACTTCGTTGCCGTAGGCCGGCAGCGAGATGCGCAGCGCGGAAGGCAAAATGATACAGCGGTACATTTTGAAGCGTGAAAAACCGTAGGCGCTTGCCGCTTCGATTTCTCCATGCGGCACCGAACGGATGCCCCCGGCAAAAATTTCCGCGGTATACGCGCAGGTATTGAGTATCAACGCCAGAATCGCGCAGTTCATGCCGCTACGGAAAAACGCGTTGAGGAATTCCGTACCGCGGACAATCTCCAGGGTATAGACGCCGGAATAGATCACCAGCAATTGCACATACAGCGGCGTACCGCGAAAGATGTAGATGTACAACCAGGCGGGGAAGCTTAGCCAGCGGGACGATGAAACCCGCGCCACCGCCATCGGCACCGCCAGCAAACCGCCGATGGTCACCGAGATGATCAATAACCACAGCGTAATCGCCACACCGGTAAAACGGTAGCCATCACTCCACAGCAGCGACTGCCAGTACTGTTGTAAAATCTCGATCATAACTCAGCCCTCTTGACGCCGATGGAGTAACGCTTTTCCAGCCACAGCAGAACGCCGTTGGAAATGGTGGTGAAAAACAGGTATATCCCGCCGGCGACCAGCGCGTAGAAGAAGGGTTGCCAGGTGCCTTTACCCGCCAGTTGCGTGGCCTTGACCACATCGTTAAGCCCCAAAATGGAAACCAGCGCCGTCGCCTTGAGGATTATCAACCAGTTGTTGCCGATACTCGGCAGCGCGAAACGCATCATCAACGGAAACAGAATGCGGCGGAAAATCTGGGCGCCGCTGAAACCGAAAGCCGTGGCCGCTTCGATCTGTCCGCGCGGCACCGCCATAAAAGCGCCGCGGAACGTTTCGGTAAAATAGGCGCCATAAATAAAGGCCAGCGTGATAATCCCCGCCGTCAGCGGATCGATATTGATTTGGGCGACGCCGAAAAATTCGGTGACGTTATTCAGCGCGATCTGCAATCCGTAGAAGATCAGCAACATCAGCACCAGATCCGGTACGCCGCGGATCAGGGTAGTGTAGATATTGAATATGGCGACGACCGGACGGTAGCGGGAGAGTTTGCCGCCCGCGCCGATAAGACCGATGATCACCGCCAGCAGCACTGAACTCAGCGCCAGCTCCAGCGTCACCAACGCCCCTTCAAAGATAAGTTTATTGTAGCCCTGCAACATATGTCGTTCCTCTGTATCGCATCATCGTTGGAGTGGTGTTCCAGTCGGGGGCATTCGCCTTTGTAAAGTAACCGATTGCATTAATGAAACAATTATTTTTAATATAATTCAATATATTATATTGAAACAATGTCCACTTCCCCGCCGTAAAAGCGCGTTTTTCTCACCCTGAACAGACCTATTTTTCCCACGGCGGCTCATAGCACGGCAAGACCGTCCGGCGCCATCTCCGTCAACACCAGTCCGGCCCGCAGCCCCGGCGCCACATTCGGGTTGGGAAACAGAATCCATTCGCGATCGTGCTTTACCCGGTAAAGTTCCCCCGGCTGTTCGCACAGCAAGGTTCCCTGCTCGAAACAGGTGAAATTGGCGGTATCGTCAGCGAGGTGCAGCCGAAATGCGTCGCCGTGTTTGATGAGCGAACGGGCAACGCGAAACCACGCCGGCGGCGGCCCGCTTCGCGCCGGCAACGCCATAGCGCTCACTTCGGCCCGCAGGGCGCGATCGATAGCGGAAAACTGGTGCGGATCGTTACAGCCAAACGCTCTCGCTTTGCCCAATTCCAACGTGCAACTACCCGCCTGCAACCGCTCGCTGCTGAAATGGCTGAACGTTCCGCCCGGCTCGCTATGCACCACCAGCGCATCCAACCCCGCCGCCGTCAGGCAGTCCAGCAACGCGGCGCTGTAGGGACGTTGCTGATAGGGCAACAGACCAAAGCGCGGCATCTTTGAATCACGGATCGCGGTATGCAGATCATAATGCCGCCGCGCCGCGCCATTTTCCGGCGCATCGGCGGCGAAAAACGCCGTCATCACCTGTTCCAGTTCGCGCGCGCGCGCCGTTTCGCCGCTCGGTGCGAATTGCGCATGACGGCCGCCGAACATCCGGTTCATATCGCTGTGCAGGTAACGCCGCCCTGCGCGCATCGCCGCCGGATTGCCCAGCACCACCAACAGCCGCACCGCCAGCCCTTGCCGACCGGCCAGGAGATCGTTAACCAGCCGATCGAGCAGCTCAATCGGCGCGGTTTCATTACCGTGGATCCCGGCCGATAGCACCACCGCCCGCTGATATCCGCTGTCCGGCGCCAGTTCCAGCACCCCTTCCCGCCACCAGCGCCAGTGCAGCCCGGCTGTTTCACCGCTTGTCTGCCGGGGCAACGCCCCGCGCAACGTCAGCGCTAAAAAATCGTTCATACCCGTTGTTTCCTACCGTTGGAAGGCATAGACCGATCCCAGCCCCAGAATAGACGTCAGGCTATCCAGTGCTTCCCGTCCTTCGCGCAGCAGCATCGGGTCCGCCAGATCGTCCTGAGTCAACCGGTCACGATAGTAACGGTCAACCCACTGATTGAGCGTGGCAAACAGCGGGTCATTCATCATGACCCGCGGATTCACCGCCCGCAGCTCCTGTTCGTTGAGCACGACCCGCAGGCGCAAGCAGGCCGGTCCACCGCCATTACGCATACTTTCGCGCAGATCAAATACCTTGATATCGTCAAGCGGTCCCCCTGACGCGGTCATTTCCGACAAATAACGCCAGACGCCGTCATGACGACGCGACTCCTCCGGTACGACAATCGTCATCCCGCCATCCGGCCGGGTGAGGATCTGGCTGTTGAACAGATACGTGGCCACCGCATCATCGACCGAAACCCGGCTTTCCGGTACTTCAATCGCCACCAGATCTTGTTCCAACTGCGCCATTTTGCCGCGTATCTCGTCCAGCGCCCGTTGTTGATGCAAAAAGGCCTGCTGATGGTGGAACAACACCTGCTGGTTGCTCACCGCGATAACATCGTTGTGGAACACCCCGCGATCGATAACCGCCGGATTCTGCTGCACAAACACCGTGTGGCGCGCATCCAACTGATGCAGGCGGGCGATCGCTTCGCTGGCCTCGCGCGTCTGACGCGACGGATAGCGCTGCGGCCCCGGCTCGTTACCGGACTGGTGCTGGCCGTAAACGAACACCTGCACGCCTCGGCGACCGTAATCGCCTCCCAGACGGTTATGGTTTGCGGCCCCTTCGTCGCCAAACAGCGCAACTTGCGGCAGCGCCGCATGATGGACAAAATGCGATTCGTCACGGAAAATCGCCCGCAGCATCGCCGCCGTGGTTGGCGCTTCGACCGCCCGATGAAACTTATTGTTCAGGTTGGCGGCGGTAAAATGCACCCGGCCATCGGCACTGTCCGCAGAAGGCGACACCGTGGCCGCATTCGCCGCCCACATCGCAGAGGCCGAACTGAGCGCGGACAGCAGACGCGGCGCCTGTTTCATAGCCTGCGCCAGCATGCTTTCGTCGCTGCCGCTGAATCCCAGCCGCCGCAACATCGGCAGATGAGGCCGATCCTGCGGCGGCAATACCGCCTGCGGATGGCCGAGATCCGACAGCGTTTTCATCTTCAACAACCCTTGCTTAGCGGCCAGTTTCGGATTGGCGACGCGGTTCTGATGCCGCGTTGAGGCTTCATTGCCGAACGACAGACCGGCGTAATGGTGCGTTAACCCCACCAGCCCATCGAAATTGACTTCATATCCGTACATGATGACTCCAGAAAACGGAAAATTGCTCAGGCGCACACGCGGCCGATGACGTTATGCCGCCCCACGGCTATTCCGCCGACGTATCAAACGATACCCCCGGCGTCGGGGTGGCGGGCAGCGTCAGCGTTTCGCTCTCCAGCGAGGCCATCGGCCAGGCACAGTAGTCCGCGGCGTAAAACGCGCTGGCGCGATGATTGCCCGATGCCCCAACGCCCCCGAATGGCGCGGCGCTGGAGGCGCCGGTAAGCGGTTTGTTCCAGTTGACGATCCCGGCGCGCGCCTCCAGCAGCAGACGATCGAACCGATCGCGCCGCGGCGACACTAACCCCACCGCCAGTCCGTAGCGCGTCTGGTTGGCGATACGCAGCGCCTCGTCAAAATCCTCATAGCGGATCACGCGCACCAGCGGCCCGAAGTACTCTTCGTCCGGCACGCCGTCCACACCCGTAATATCAAGGATACCCGGCGTCAATAATGCGTTGTTTGCTTCCGGCCGGGTCAAGGTCAGCAGGGCGGTGGCGCCCAGCGCCAGCAGTTGTTGCTGCGCGACCAGCATATTTTCCGCCGCCGAAGAGGAGATCACTCCCCCCATGAAGGGCTGCGGCTCGGCGTCCCAGCGGCCGATGCGCAGCGCGCGCGCCACCTCGATAAACCGTTGCAGAAAGGCGTCGCCTTCAGCGCCGCGTTTTACCAGCAGACGACGTGCGCAGGTACAGCGCTGTCCGGCGGAGATAAACGCCGATTGAATCGCCAGATTGACCGCGGCGTCGCGCTCCACGACCTCGTCAACGATCAGCGCATTGTTACCGCCCATTTCCAGCGCGATGATCTTTTCCGGCTGCCCCGCCAGTTGGCTATGCAGTTGATAGCCGGTGCTGGCGCTGCCGGTAAACAGCAGGCCGTCAGTCTGCGGATTAACCGCCAGCGCGGCGCCGGTGGCCCGCCCGCCTTGCAACAGGTTCAGTACCCCATCCGGCAGGCCCGCCTGCTGCCATAACCGAACCGTCTCCTGCGCGGTGAGCGGCGTCAGTTCACTGGCCTTGAACACCACACAGTTTCCCGCCAGCAGCGCCGGTACAATATGGCCGTTGGGCAGGTGGCCGGGGAAATTATAGGGGCCGAACACCGCCAGCACGCCGTGCGGCCGATGGCGTAACGACGCGGCGCCGTCCGCCATCGGGGTACGGCTCTCGCCGGTGCGCTGCTGATAAGCGCGCAGAGAAATACCGACTTTGCCGATCATTGCCTGTACTTCCGTCAGGGTTTCCCAACGCGGTTTGCTGGTTTCACGGCTGATGACCGCGGCCAGATGTTCCTTATGTTGCTCCAGCAACCCGGCAAAACGTTGCACCACCGCGGTACGCTGCGCCAGCGGCAGGCGCGCCCAGGCCGGGAAAGCGCGTCTTGCGGCGGTGCAGGCGTCATCAATATCAATGGCATTCGCCGCCGCCCCCTGCCATAGCAGTTGATTATCCAGCGGATCGGTTTTGCTGAATTCGGCGCCGCGGCCCTGTCGCCAGGCGCCGTTGATAAATAGCAAAGAAGATGGCATTACTCTTTCCCCCGTGGATTAAGGGTGACCAGACGGGCCTTACCGCCGGGGGCCATACCTAACGCCGCCGCCGTCTGCGCGCTAACGCGCAGACAATCGCCGTCAGGATCGGCCTGCACCAACAGAGCGCGATACTGCTGATAATCATCATTGGCCACCAGACAGGCCGGTAGATCGGCATGCACGGGCGTCTCATCGATCGCTACCGGCAACAGCCGTCCTTCCTTCACCGCACGCAGTTGGTCGATGTCCGCTTCAAGCGTGGCGCCGCCATCGAAAATATCGATGTATCCTCGGTAGCTGAGTCCTTCAGACTCCAGCACCCGGCGTGCCGGCGCGGTATGAGGATGCACCTTGCCAATCACCTCGCGTACCGTCTCTGGCAAAAAGTCGACGTACAGCGGGTGTTTGGGCATCAGTTCGGCGATAAATGCCTTTTGTCCGGTGCCGCTAAGATAGTCCGCCTGGGCGAAATCGATGGAAAAGAAGCGGCTGCCCAGCCCTTCCCAGAACGGCGAATTGCCCTGCTCGTCGGAGTAACCGCGCATTTCCGCCACCACCTTGCCGGAAAAATGCTCGCGGAAAGCGGCGATAAACAGAAAGCGCACTTTGGATAACAGTTTTCCATTAAGACTGTGGCGGTAATCGGGGTCGAGAAACAGGGTGCAAAGCTCGCTATAACCCGTATGGTCGTTGCTGAGGAACAGCGTCGGCACGGCCTTGTAGACGTTAAGCGTTTTGGAGGCATGAACCAGCGTGCCGACACGAAAGTTGTACCACGGCTCCGTCAGCCCCACCGCGACCTCAAGCGCGCTGACGCCAACTACGCGTCCGACGCGGGTATCCTCCAGCACGAACAGATAGCCCTGCTCTTCCAGAGGAAGCTCCCCTTGCCAGGTCTTGATCGCGCGTTCGATACGTGCCGATAGCGTCTCTTCGTTGTCCGGCAGCGTGGTCAAACCGACGCCGGATTTGCGCGCCAGCGCCCGCAGGTCAGCCAGGTCGCGGCGCTCTACGGCGCGAATAATCATCATAATACCCACCTCTTTATCGCTGAATTAACCACGAAGCCGTTCAATTGCGCGTCTAAACCGCAATAGTCCTTCCTCGATGTCACCTTCGGGAATAATCAGTGAAGGGGCAAAGCGCACCACATCCGGCCCGGCGATCAACGCGATCAGCCCTTCCTCGCTCGCCAGTTGGGTAAGCATCTTGGCCTTACCCGCATAGTCGGCGCTCAGTTCACAACCAATAAGCAACCCTTTACCGCGAATATCGGCAAAAACAGGATAGTCAGCATTAATGCTATTCAAGCCATCGATAAATAACTGGTGACGCCGCCGTACGCCCTCCAGCACCTCCGGGGTGTTGATCAGACTCACTACCGTTCCGGCCACCGCCGAGGCCAGCGGATTACCGCCATAGGTGGTGCCGTGCGAACCGACCGAAAACGCGCCGGCGAAGGTGTCGGTCGTCAGCATGGCGGCAATCGGGAAACCGCCCCCCAGCGCTTTGGCGGTAGTCAGTACGTCGGGAACCACGCCATACTGCATATAGGCGTAAAGCGAGCCGGTACGACCGACGCCGGTTTGCACTTCATCAAAAATCAACAGCGCGCCGTGGCGATCGCATAACGCGCGCAGCCCTTGCAAGAAAACCGGGTCGGCCGGCAACACGCCGCCTTCGCCCTGGATCGGCTCGACAATTACCGCGCAGGTGTGCGCGGTAATCGCGGCCTCAGCCGCGTTCAAATCATTGAACGGCACATGGTCAATCCCGCCCGGCAGCGGGGCGAAGTCCTGCGAGTATTTGGGCTGTCCGCCGGCGCTGACGGTAAACAGCGTACGGCCGTGGAAAGCGTCGTTGAAGGCGACGATGCGGTTTTTATCCGCCGCGCCGCAGTCGCGGGCATATTTTCGCGCCAGTTTAAGCGCCGCTTCATTCGCTTCCGCCCCGGAATTGCAGAAAAATACCTTATCGGCAAACGTGGCGTCGATAAGTTGCTTTGCCAACCGCAGCACCGGCTCATTGGTGTAACCGTTACCGATGTGCCACAGCTTGCCCGCCTGCCCGGTTAACGAGGCCAGCACCGCCGGGTGGCAATGCCCCAGCGCGTTAACCGCGATGCCGCCGGCGAAATCAATGTACTCTTTCTCTTGCTGATCCCAGACACGGGAACCCTCACCGCGCGCCAGAATGAAATCAGCCGGCGCATAGACCGGCACCATTCGGTGGTTAAAATCCTGACGTGTTACAACAACTGGTTGTTCCATATTGGCCTCATTTCGCTCGGCGAGATGCCGGAATTTGTTTCTGTTCACACTTTGAACATCGAATCGGGTAATGAAGAAAAAACGTTCGCTTTTTCATCACCTGTTTTGCGCTGAAAAAAGGAGCGAAAGAAATCATTAACTTATTATTAATCAATTTATTAACCCCCTTCTCTATCCGCCTCTGATGCGCTCCGGCGGCAGGCAAGGCAATAAACCTGCTTTTTCAGATAATGATCGTAGAGCAGCTATCGTGCCAAAAAGTGAATAAACCGGGATTGGGTTAAATTTATTACGTAAAAACAATAAGTTAAATTGCATATTTATGCAATATTTATGCATTCGTAGTTATGCGAAAAGAGAAATCGTCATAAAATCATCATGTGATAGGAAAAAATTATTCAACGCCGGAAAAAATAACATTTTTATTTTTCGGAGCAAATAATGACCGCTGCCGCCCTGCAGACAAACCCCGACGCTCCACCTTATTTTAATGTTGCACCAAAAAAGCGAGGCATCTCACCAAAATATGGCAACTCATGGCTCGCGTTTTTGCAGATCAGTTTCCTTCCCCCGGCGGGAGGAAGGATTGGGAGGGAAATTAATGACAAAATTCGATATTGGGGACAAGGTGCCGACGAGGCCGCAACGACGCGCTTGATAAAAAGTCAGTAATGTTCGCCACAGCCAAACGCGCCCGCTTTCAGACAAATAGCGGCCGCAAAGTCCGCGGCCGCTGAAAGGCTGACAACGATAGACCGCCCCTGGATAAAGGCGAGCAAAAACGCGGTGATAAAAGCATCCCCGGCGCCAAGCGTATCAAGCGGCGTGATAGGGCGTGACGCCTGGAAAAACCAATTCTCGCCATCATGCAGCAAGGCGCCTTCCGCTCCCCGGGTCGCGATGGCATAGCGGCAGCCCGCACCGACCGCCGCCGACAGCAATTGACGACAGTCGTCCATCGACATGGCGGAACAGGAGAAGAAACCAAAATCGAGCCATCGGCAGAGCGACAAGGCGGCGGTCTGGTCGAAATCATCGGAAAAGTCATAAGAGAGCCGCCCCGGCAGACGCTGCAACGCCGGTAATAAATGGTCCAAATAACTGTAGCAGCTGGTGTGAAGTAACGAGAAAGAGTTTAAATATTCGATATCACTTAGAATAAAATCCATTGGGGTATTTTTTCGCACGCCGCCTTGATTAGAGCCGATAAAAACACGCTCGCCATCAACCACCGTCAGTTGCGCATAACCATTTTCCCCCTGGACCTGACGACAGCGTGAAACATCAATGTGATGCGCCGCCAGCGAACGCTGTACGTGCCGGCCGGCGGCATCATCGCCGAATACGCCCAGATAAGCGGCCTGCGCATGCAGCAGGCTGGCGTAAACGCTGAAGTTAAGCGCATTGCCCCCCGGATAGCGGATTCGCAGGTGGCTATACCGATCGACGACATTGTCGCCTATGCCGATGACTTTCATATTATTACTCGCAGAACGTTCAGGTCGCCACGCTGCCGTGGCGACGGGCGATCAGTAAGCCACTTTGTTCATGTAGCGGCGGGTTTCCAGCGGGTGGTTGCGGATATGCGCCAACGCGCCGCGGTATTCGCACATGATGCGGTAAAACAATACCGGGTTAAAGAACTCCACCACCGTTTCCGGCAATACGCCGATGCCTAACGCGCTGGCGTCTACAACCTCGATTTTCTCCGCGTACCGGCCGAGAAAATCGCTCACCCGCTCATCCAACGGCCGGGTACGTCCCTCATTCATCAGCAGAATGAAAGGCGTTTGGCGATCCGTGACCTCGAACGGGCCGTGGAAATATTCTCCGCTATGGATAGCCGCGGCATGCAGCCTCTGCATTTCCATTAACGAACAGATGGCGACGCCATAAGCCTGTCCAAAGGACGCGCCGCTGGAAAGCACGTAAAACAGCGCTTCGGACTGATAGCGTTCGGCAAAATCCGCACAGCGCGGCGCCGCCAGGGTACAGGCGGTGGCTATCACCGCGTCAATCTGCGTCATCGCCCGCAGAAAGTCCTCATAATGCGGGTAGCCTTCCGTCTGATGCAGCGTTTCGACGCACAGGCTGAGAATAAGCGTAATCGGATTTTCGGTTACGCTGGTTTCCGTACCCCATACGTAGGAAATGTGGTGATCGCCATACTGGATGAGCCGGGCTTGCGGATTGTGAGACAACGTAATGGTCTGCGCGCCCCGCTGCTGCGCCAGTTCAGCAGCGGCGACCGACTCCGCGGTATTACCGCCATGCGAGCAGACAATGACCAGTGAATTCTTCCCCAACGCTCGGGGAGGAACATGAACAAATTCGTTTGCCGTCGCCATTCCGCTGCGTAACATTGATGATTCACTGTCCAGAAAGTATTTGGCCGGATACATATCAACCAGCGATCCCCCACAGGCAACCAGATAAATCTGCTGTATTCCCCCCTGTTGCCCGCGCTGGCTTATAACGGCTTCAATCATTTCTCTGGCGTTCATAACATTCCTCGGTTTTATTGCGAAAATTTATCTGTTCAATAGCATTCAGGATGCAGGGAACCAACGCCCCTGCAACCGGAAAGATGCGGGAAGACAAGGTGACGGATTAGTCGCCGTACACGTCAAAAGTAAAATAGCGTTTGGCAATGCGATCATAGGTGCCGTTGCTGCGAATCGCGGCAATGGCCTGATTGAGCGCCTGCCGCAGATCTTCGTCCTCTTTATTGAGGCCGATGCCGGTTCCGGGGCCAAAAATTTCCGGATCGTACACCCGCTGGTTAACCTGAACGAAGCGTTCACCCTCGGGTTTGTCAAGCAGGGCAAGGGTCTGCACCGATGCGTCATCCAGCACCGCATCAAGCCTGCCGACAATCAGATCGGCATAGCTTTCGCTGGAGTCCGGGTAGGCGATAATTTTTACGCCTTCATCCTGCCAATACTTCTTGGCGTAGGTTTCAAAAACGGAACCCGACTGTACGCCGACGCGTTTGCCTTGCAGAGATTTGGCGTCCGGCTTTAAGCCGCTCTCTTTACCGGTAACGATATAGGCTGGGGTGTTGTATAATTTGTCGCTAAAGGCTATCGACTGTTTCCGCTTTTCGGTAATCGACATCGCGGAGAGCACCGCGTCGAATTTTCTGGCTTTCAGCGCCGGGATCAAACCGTCGAAACTGTTTTCAACCCAGACGCACTGCGCTTTCAGTTCCGTACAAATCGCATTGCCGAGATCGATATCGAAACCGGCAAGCTGTCCTCGCGGGGTTTTATATTCGAAAGGGGGATAGGCCGGATCGACGCCAAAGCGGATTTTTTGCCATTTCTCCGCCGCCAATGCATCATGACCGCCGGCAAACGCCACTAGCAGCATAAACGGTGAAAAAATCTTCTTTATCTTGCCCATTTTTTTCCCCTGATTAAATTAATACCACAAAATATACCATCAGGAAGAATATTAGCCATATCTGTTACTTCAAAGCAATTTATTCAACACAAATTAGACCATATGGTTTTGTTATATTGAAAAAAACCCATCAGTGGTATAAAAATGACTTAGCATGGGCCGGTGTAATAATGAATTCCTGTGGATTATCCCGCTGTTTTCGCTTATCTTTAAGCAAAACTCATCGTAAGCTTCATTTTTAAAATTAGACCATGAACGAGATAAAACCCAGACACCCGCGCCCGCGAAAAGCGTATTTGCAAGCCAAAGAGAAGCTGAAAGATCTGCTCCAATCGGCGGAATACAGCGTGGGCGACCAAATCCCGCCGGAACGTGAACTGGCGCAGCTCCTGTCGGTCAGCCGTATGACGTTGCGTAAAATCATCGCGGAAAGCGTCAGTGATGGTCTGTTGGAAAAACATGGCAATCAGGGCACCTATCTGGCGCACCGCGCCATTGAACGCCCGCTATCCCAGTCGCTGAAACAGGGGATCAGCAAGATCGTCGAATTAAACGGCGCCACGCCCAGCAGCCGCCTGATCCTGTTCCACGAATCCGGCGCCAGCCAACGTATCGCGCAACGCTTGCAGATTGCGCAAGGGGAGCCGATCGTGATGATTAAACGCCTGCGTCTGGCTGACGATAAGCCTTTTTGCCTGGAGACCAGTTTTTTGCCGCGCAGCAAGGTTCCCACGCTGCAATCCGAAGATCTCAGCCAGGGGGAATCCCTCTACCATTTACTCAACGAGCGTTATCAATTGTATGGCGAAGCGGATGAAGGCTATATCAGCGTCGCCGGCATGACGGAAGACGAACAGCAACTGCTTGAGGCGCCGCCGGATAGTCCGGCGCTGGTTTATCGCGGCGTTATTTTCGACAGCCGCCAGCAACCGTTGGAATATCTGGTTTCCGTCAATCATCCACACCGCGTTTCTTTTAAAATCAATTACTCAATGAATCATAATACCCGCTAAATAGCCTGCTGGCGGTACTGGCGCCGATTGTGCTCTGGTTATTGGGATATCACTTTGGGAATAAAGGAACCCAGCGCTTAGCTATCACTATGGCGCTGTTTTTTAATCCTTTTTCCTGAAGAATTTGACTGAGGTTTTACTGAATGATTTTTTAAATGTTAAAAATCAGCGGAAGCCAAACGCCCCCGCCGATCAATGTTATAACAATATACTTACATGTTATCGATGATATCCTGCGCGAACTCGCTACATTTCCGCAGTTTAGCGCCGTCCATCAGACGTTCGAAATCGTAGGTCACTGTCTTGTTGCGGATCGCGCCCTCAACGCCTTTAACAATCAGGTCGGCGGCTTCGAACCATTGCAGATGACGCAGCATCATTTCTGCGGACAGAATAACGGAGCCCGGATTCACTTTATCCTGACCGGCGTATTTCGGCGCCGTGCCGTGAGTGGCTTCAAACAGGGCGCATTCGTCGCCGATATTGGCGCCCGGCGCAATACCGATACCGCCAACCTGCGCGGCCAGCGCATCGGAAATGTAGTCGCCGTTCAGGTTCATACAGGCGATAACGTCATACTCCGCGGGACGCAGCAGGATCTGCTGCAGGAACGCATCGGCAATCACGTCTTTTACTACGATATCTTTGCCGGTATTGGGGTTTTTGATTTTAACCCACGGACCGCCGTCAATCAGTTCACCGCCGAATTCTTCACGCGCCAACTGGTAACCCCAGTCTTTAAAGGCGCCTTCGGTGAATTTCATGATGTTGCCTTTGTGTACCAGCGTGACGGAATCGCGATCGTTGGTAATGGCATATTCAATCGCCGCACGCACCAGCCGTTTGGTGCCCTGCTCGGAACACGGCTTGATGCCGATGCCGCACTGTTCCGGGAAACGGATTTTATTTACGCCCAGCTCTTCGCGCAGAAACTTGATGACCTTATCGGCTTCCGCTGAGCCCGCTTTCCACTCGATGCCCGCATAAATATCTTCCGCGTTTTCACGGAAGATCACCATATCGGTCAGCTCCGGGTGCTTAACCGGGCTTGGCGTGCCTTCGTAGTAGCGCACCGGGCGCAGACAGACATACAGATCCAGCTGTTGGCGCAGGGCCACGTTCAGCGAACGGATCCCGCCGCCCACCGGCGTGGTCAGCGGGCCTTTAATCGCCACGCGATATTCGCGGATCAGGTCCAGCGTCTCTTCCGGCAGCCACACGTCTTTGCCGTAAATCTGCGTTGATTTTTCGCCGGTGTAGATTTCCATCCAGGAGATAGCGCGCTTGCCCTGATAGGCTTTTTCTACTGCGGCATCAACAACCTTGATCATTGCCGGCGTTACGTCGACGCCAATGCCGTCCCCTTCAATAAAGGGAATAATCGGATTCTGGGGGACGTTCAGCTTGCCTTGAGCATCAACGGTAATCTTTTGACCCTCTTGCGGTACCACTACTTTGCTTTCCATTAACCTCTCCTTCGAGCGCTATTTTGTTAATGACTTGTAAGATATGTGTCGATACTACTTGAATATTTAGCCCGCGCCAATCGTAAAGCATTTCGAGTATAATGCTTTTGTTATTCGCGGCTATAAAGATGATGAATAAATTCTCTGTTAAAAATCACCAAGTTAACCGATTCAGCTCACGAGCGACGAAAAAACGCGGCGCCGTGGAACCGCGGCGCGTGCTGTTGTTCAATAAACCCTTTGACGTGCTGCCCCAGTTCACCGACGAAGCCGGGCGCGCCACCCTGAAAGACTATATTCCGCTCGGCGATGTTTACGCCGCCGGGCGTCTGGACCGTGACAGCGAAGGGCTGATGATCCTCACCAATGACGGCAAGCTTCAGGCCAGGCTCACCCAACCGTCGCAAAAGACGGCAAAAACCTATTACGCCCAGGTCGAAGGCGTTCCTGATGAAACGGCGCTGGCCCGGTTTCGCCGCGGCCTGGAGCTTAAAGACGGTAAAACCCTGCCGGCTGGCGTTGCCATCGTACCCGAACCCGACTGGCTGTGGCCGCGACATCCCCCGATTCGGGAACGAAAAAACATTCCCGTCTGCTGGCTGAAAATCACCCTGTATGAGGGGCGCAACCGTCAGGTTCGGCGTATGACGGCGCATATCGGTTATCCCACGTTGCGCCTGATCCGCTATGGCATGGCGGATCAGAACGTGGAAAACCTGTTACCCGGAGAATGGAAGGAGATCGCTGATGTTTAAGCCACACGTTACCGTTGCCTGCGTTGTTCAGGCGGAGAACCATTTTCTGGTGGTCGAAGAGTTAATCGACGATAAATTGTTATGGAACCAGCCCGCCGGCCATTTAGAGGCCGATGAAACGCTGATTCAGGCCGCCACCCGGGAGTTATGGGAAGAAACCGGCATTCAGGCCGCGCCGCAGAGTTTTCTGCAGTTGCACCAGTGGATCGCCCCGGACCGGACGCCGTTTCTGCGCTTTTGCTTTGCTCTCGACCTGCCGCAGCGGCTGGCGACGCAGCCGCACGACAGCGATATTGAATGCTGCCGCTGGCTGACGGCGGAAGAGATCCTGCATTCCACTCAGTTGCGCTCGCCGCTGGTGGCGGAGAGTATTCGCTGCTATCAACGCCCGCAACGCTATCCTTTAACCCTGCTGGGCGCCTTTAACTGGCCGTTTTAGCGCACAGCGCCGCGGGAATAGCGGTGCAGGTCCGGGCGCAACATGATAAAATGCGCCGCTCGTTTTTCGCTTCAAGTTCAGTTCGTGAGACTCCCATGTCAGATAACAGCCAGAAAAAAGTGATTGTCGGTATGTCCGGCGGTGTTGATTCATCGGTTTCCGCTTACCTGTTGCAGCAACAGGGCTATCATGTTGAAGGCCTGTTTATGAAAAACTGGGAAGAGGACGACGACACCGAGTATTGCTCCGCGGCAACCGACCTTGCCGACGCTCAGGCCGTCTGCGACAAACTCGGCATTGAGCTGCACACGGTTAATTTTGCCGCCGAATACTGGGATAACGTCTTTGAACTGTTTCTGGCGGAATACCAGGCGGGCCGCACGCCGAACCCTGATATTCTGTGCAATAAAGAGATTAAATTCAAAGCATTCCTTGAGTTCGCCGCCGAAGATCTGGGTGCGGATTATATCGCCACCGGCCACTATGTGCGCCGCCGCGACGTCGACGGCAAAAGCCGTTTACTGCGCGGACTGGACGGCAATAAAGATCAGAGCTATTTCCTCTATACGCTCAGCCATGAACAGATTGCGCAAAGCCTGTTCCCGGTGGGCGACCTGGAAAAACCGCAGGTGCGCGAAATCGCCGTGCAATTGGATTTAGCCACGGCCAAAAAGAAAGACTCCACCGGCATCTGCTTTATCGGCGAACGCAAGTTCAGCGATTTCCTGGCCCGCTATCTGCCTGCTCAACCGGGCCCGATACTGTCCGTTGACGACGGCAAACCCATGGGACAGCATCAGGGGCTGATGTATCACACCCTGGGGCAGCGTAAAGGGCTGGGTATCGGCGGCGTCAAGGACGGCGGCGAAGCCCCCTGGTATGTGGTGGATAAAGACGTGGAAAATAATATCCTCTACGTCGCCCAGGGACATGAGCACCCGCGCCTGATGTCTGGCGGATTAATCGCCCAGCAGCTGCACTGGGTTGATCGTCAAGCGTTAACCACGGAATTACGCTGCGTGGTGAAAACCCGCTATCGGCAAGCCGATATTCCCTGCACCGTCACCCCGCTTGGCGCAGACCGCATTACCGTCCGTTTTGATAAACCGGTGGCGGCGGTGACTCCAGGGCAGTCCGCCGTTTTCTATCAGGATGAGGTTTGCCTGGGCGGCGGCATTATTGAAGAACGTTTACAGGAGTGATCGTGGCCAAAAATTATTATGATATTACCCTGGCGCTGGCGGGCATCTGCCAGTCCGCCCATCTGGTGCAACAGCTAGCCCATAGCGGCAACTGCGACAACGACATTCTGCACACGTCGCTCAACAGCATTCTGGTGGTAAACCCGGCGTCGACGCTGGCGGTATATGGCGATGCGCAAAGCAATCTGAAAACCGGGCTGGAGACCCTGCTGGGAATATTGAATACCAGCGGCAAAGGTCCGGGCGCCGAGCTGTCGCGCTATGCTTTCAGCCTGATCGCCCTTGAGCGTAAACTGCACGCCAAAAGCGCTGCGCTCGACGAGCTGGGTAACCGCATCGGCCAGTTGGAACGTCAGTTGGAGCATTTCGAACTGCTCTCTGATACGATCGTCGGCGCGCTGGCCGGTATTTATGTCGATGTGATCAGTACCCTGGGGCCGCGGATTCAGGTGACCGGCTCGCCGGAGATACTGAAAAACAGCCAGATCCAGGCCAGGGTGCGCGCGGCGCTATTAGCCGGTATTCGTTCCGCGGTGCTATGGCAACAGGTGGGCGGCGGACGCCTGCAGTTGATGTTTTCCCGCGGTCATCTGATAAAAGAAGCAAAACAGATATTGGCGCGCTGCTAAGCAGCGATTAAGTTGCGGGCCAGGCGCGCTAATTTTTATTAAAACCGATCCCAGGAGTTGCTTGCGATGGAATTATCCTCACTGACCGCCGTTTCCCCGGTAGATGGCCGCTACGGCGATAAAGTCAGCACGTTACGCGCTATTTTCAGCGAATTCGGTTTGCTGAAGTTCCGCGTGCAGGTTGAAGTGCGTTGGCTGCAAAAATTGGCGGCCTGTGCCGAAATCCGGGAAGTTCCTGCATTTGATGCCGACGCAAACGCTTTCCTCGACCGGATTGCGACGGAATTTGACGAACAGGACGCCGCGCGCATTAAAACCATTGAGCGCACCACCAACCATGACGTTAAAGCCGTTGAGTATTTCCTGAAGGAAAAAGTCGCCGCCGTGCCGGCGCTGCACGCGGTCAATGAATTTATCCACTTCGCCTGCACCTCGGAAGACATCAATAACCTGTCTCATGCGCTGATGCTGGACACCGCGCGCCGCGAAGTCATTCTGCCCCACTGGCGCAAAATCATTGATGCGTTGGCCGATCTGGCCCGGCAATATCGCGATATTCCGCTGCTGTCGCGCACCCACGGCCAACCGGCCACCCCTTCCACCATCGGTAAAGAGTTCGCCAACGTCACCTATCGTATGGAGCGGCAGTACCGTCAACTGCAACAGGTTGAGATTCTGGGTAAAATCAACGGCGCCGTGGGTAACTACAACGCGCATATCGCCGCCTATCCCGACGTCGACTGGCACCGGTTCAGCGAAAGTTTCGTCACCTCTCTGGGGATCGTCTGGAACCCGTACACCACCCAGATCGAGCCCCATGACTATATCGCCGAACTGTTTGACTGCGTTGCCCGCTTTAACACCATTTTGATCGACTTCGACCGCGATATCTGGGGTTACATCGCCCTGAACCACTTCAAGCAGAGAACCATCGCCGGTGAAATTGGCTCTTCCACCATGCCGCATAAGGTCAATCCTATCGATTTTGAGAATTCGGAAGGCAACCTGGGATTAGCCAACGCCGTATTGGGACATTTGGCCGGTAAACTGCCGATCTCCCGCTGGCAGCGCGACCTGACCGACTCCACGGTACTGCGTAATCTGGGCGTGGGGATTGGCTATGCGCTGATCGCTTATCAGGCGACGCTTAAGGGCATCAGCAAACTGGAAGTCAACCGCGACCACCTGAGTGACGAACTGGATCACAACTGGGAAGTGCTGGCGGAACCGATTCAAACGGTGATGCGCCGCTACGGCATTGAAAAACCTTACGAAAAACTGAAAGAGCTGACGCGCGGCAAACGCGTTGACGTCGCCGGCATTCAGGTATTTATCGATGGACTGGATCTGCCCGAAGCCGAAAAAACCCGGCTGAAGGCCCTGACGCCGGCGAATTATATCGGCCGGGCGATTAAAATGGTCGACGATCTGAAATAAGCGCCGACGCCACCGGCGGGCCGCGCGCCCGCCTATCACCCCGCCGCCCTTCCTCTTTTCCGCCGATCCCGTTTATCCGCCGTTTATTATCTATGTGGATAATTTGCTGGATTAAAATTGTATAATACAAATAATTCCGATTACGGATGACTATGATACGCAAACAGAGTTTGCCTATGGCCCGTTTTGCCAGTGTGACAGAGGAAACAGCGATGCGCATTCTGGTTGTCGAAGATAATGCTTTATTACGCCATCACCTTACCGTGCAAATGAATGAAATGGGCCATCAGGTTGATGCCGCCGCAGATGCCAAAGAAGCCGATTATTTCCTGCGCGAACACGCCCCGGATATCGCGATTATCGACCTCGGGCTGCCGGACGAAGACGGGATGAGCGTTATCCGCCGCTGGCGTTCGCAGCAGGCCAAATTACCCATTCTGGTGCTGACGGCGCGCGAAGGGTGGCAGGACAAAGTGGCGGTGCTGGAAGCGGGCGCGGATGACTACGTCACCAAACCTTTCCATATGGAGGAGGTCGTCGCCCGTATGCAGGCCCTGATGCGCCGCAATAGCGGACTGGCGTCGCAGATTATCAGCATCCCGCCGTTTGAAATCGACCTGTCGCGCCGTGAAGTGATGATTAAAGGGGCGGCGATAAAGCTGACGGCATTTGAATATACCATCATCGAAACCCTGATCCGCAACAGCGGCAAAGTGGTCAGCAAGGAGTCGCTGATGCTGCAGCTATACCCCGATGCGGAACTGCGCGAAAGCCATACCATAGATGTACTGATGGGGCGCCTGCGCAAAAAAATACAGAGCGCCGGTTCGCCGGATGTAATTACCACCGTGCGCGGCCAGGGGTATCGTTTCGACATCGCCACCGCTCAGGCGCCGAATGAGTAACGGAAGAGCGCCTTTCTCACTGCGCGTCCGCTTTCTGTTAGCCACGGTCGCCATTGTTCTGGCGCTGTCCCTCTCTTACGGCGTAGTGGCGATTATCGGCTACAGCGTCAACTTCGATAAAACCTCTTTCCGGCTGCTGCGCGGTGAAAGCAACCTGTTTTATAGTCTGGCGCAGTGGCGGGATAACCAGTTGACCATCGCCACGCCGCCGGATATCGATATTAATTTCCCCACGATGGTCTTAATTTACGACCAACAGGGGAAAATACTGTGGCGGGAAAAAAAAGTGCCCGAACTGGAAGCGCTGATCAACCCCGAGTGGCTGAAAAAAACCGCCTACCATGAACTGGATACCGATACCGATACCAGCAGCGCCGTGCTGAAAGGAAATACGCTGGTGCTGAATAGCCTCAAAGCGCTTAACGGCATCCACGCCAATACGCTGACGCACTCAATCGCCGTGAATGTCTACCCGCACACCGAGCACCTTCCGCCATTGACCATCGTGGTGGTGGACCGCATCCCGCAGGAGCTACAGCAGGAAGATATCGTCTGGGAATGGTTCAGCTACGTGGTTATCGCCAATCTTATTCTGGTGCTTCCCTTGCTGTGGCTGGCCGCGCACTGGAGCCTGCGGCCGATCAAAAGCCTGGTCAGGCAGATTGCCGAACTGGAAAAGGGCACCCGCGAACAGCTGGATGAAAACCCGCCGCGCGAACTGTTCAGCCTGGTGAGAAACCTGAACATTTTATTGAACAACGAGCGCCAGCGTTATCACAAATACCGTACCACCCTGACCGACCTTACCCACAGCCTGAAAACGCCGCTGGCGGTGTTGCAGACCACGCTGCGGGCGTTACGCACCGGCAAGGAGATCAATATCGATCAGGCGGAACCCATTATGCTGGCGCAGATAAGCCGCATCTCGCAGCAGATTGGTTATTACCTGCACCGGGCCAGCGTGCGTTCCGAACACCATATATTGACGCGCGAAGTGCATTCCGTGCCCGCCCTGTTGGACGGGCTGTGCTCGGCGCTGAATAAAGTTTACCAGCGCAAAGGGGTGGAGCTGACGCTCGACATTTCGCCGGAGCTCACCTTTATCGGCGAAAAGAACGACTTTATGGAAGTATTGGGCAACGTGCTGGATAACGCCTGCAAATACTGTCTGGAATTTGTGGAGATCAGCGCCCAGCATTCCGATCACAAACTGCATTTGATTATCGATGACGACGGGCCCGGCATCCCGGCAAGCATACGGGCGCTTATTTTCCAGCGCGGACAGCGCGCCGACAGATTGCGTCCCGGCCAGGGGATCGGCCTGTCGGTGGCGGCGGAAATTATCGAGCAGTATCAGGGCGAGATCATCATCAGCGACAGTAAGTTGGGAGGCGCCCGGGTAGAGGCGATATTTTCCCGCCAGAACCCCGGCCCGCATGAGGCATGAAAGTCGGTACAGCCAACGGCGCTTCCGCTATAATTGTTGCAGCCCCCCGTTTTCTGGAAAACATGGTATGGACTATCAACTCAATCTCGACTGGCCGGATTTTCTGGCCCGCTACTGGCAAAAGCAGCCGGTTATCATCAAACGCGGCTTTAATCGCTTTATCGATCCCATCTCACCGGACGAGTTGGCCGGTCTGGCATTAGAAAATGAGGTCGACAGCCGTCTGGTCAGCCACAATGACGGCCGCTGGCAGGTTAGCCACGGGCCGTTCGACAGCTTCGATCACCTGGGCGAGAACAACTGGTCGCTGCTGGTTCAGGCCGTCGACCACTGGCATGAACCCTCTCTGGCGCTGATGCGCCCGTTCCGCCAACTGCCGGACTGGCGCCTGGACGACCTGATGATCTCATTTTCCGTTCCCGGCGGCGGAGTCGGTCCGCACCTGGATCAGTACGACGTTTTCATCATTCAGGGAACCGGCCGCCGCCGCTGGCGCGTGGGGGAAAAGGTGCCGATGAAACAGCACTGCCCTCACCCCGACCTGCTTCAGGTCGAACCGTTTGACGCCATCATCGATGAAGAGATGGAGCCGGGCGATATTCTGTATATTCCGCCCGGTTTCCCGCACGACGGTTATTCCCTGGAAAACTCGCTCAACTACTCGGTGGGCTTCCGCGCGCCGAACGCCCGCGAGTTATTGAGCAGCTTCGCCGATTATGTGTTATCCCGCGAACTCGGCAGCCACCGCTATAGCGATCCCGATATTCCCGCGCGCCAACATCCGGCCGCCGTGCTGCCGCAGGAGCTGGACCATTTGCAGCATATGATGCTGGAGCTGGCGCAGCAGCCGGAGCATTTCCAGAACTGGTTTGGCGAATTTATTACGCAATCGCGCCATGAGCTCGATCTGGCGCCGCCGGAACCGCCCTATCAGGCCGGCGAAGTCTATGACTTTCTGCAACAGGGAGAGCAACTGCACCGTTTAGGCGGCCTGCGCGTGCTGCTTATCGGCGAAAACTGCTTTGTAAACGGTGAGCTAATCGACAGCCCGCATAAGCCGGCGCTGTCGGCGCTGGCCGAGCATCGCGTGGTCGATGCCGCCATGCTGTCGGAAGCGCTGGACGATCCGGCGTTTCTGGCGCTGCTGACCATATTGATTAACAGCGGCTATTGGTATTTTGCCGATTAGGCCGCGCTGAACGAATGCGTCTTACCCCGCCGCAGCCCTCTCCTTCCCCGGGGAGGGAGGCTTTCCCGGCGGTTTTTAGCCTTTGGCGCGTAATGCGGTGAGTTCGACGATACGCATAATCACCGCCACCGACTGCTCCATGCCTTCCAGCGTGACGAATTCGTGTTTGCCGTGATAGTTGTAGCCGCCGGTAAACAGATTGGGACAAGGCAGCCCGAGGAACGACAGATGAGCGCCGTCGGTGCCGCCGCGGATGGGCTTAAGCAACGGTTCGATATCGCAATCGCGCATAGCCTGCTGCGCCAGCGCGATAATATGCGGATGCTGCTCAACCTGCTCGCGCATATTGTAGTAGCTGTCGGTGATCGTCACCTCGATATAGCAGTCGGGATGCAGACCTTTTCCCACTTTCTCCGCAATATCCAGCATCTTTTTCTTGCGCTGTTCAAACCCGTTACGATCAAAGTCACGCACGATATAGTGCATTTCCGCCCGCTCGACCACGCCTTTGATACTGTGCAGATGATAAAAACCCTGATAGCCGTCGGTGCTTTCCGGCGTCTCATCGGCGGGCACCTCCTGATGATAGCGCGAGGCCAGATTAAGCGCGTTGACCATCACCCCTTTGGCGCTGCCGGGGTGGACGTTATTGCCGACGATTTTCACCGTCACCGAGGCGGCGTTGAAGTTTTCATACTCAAGCTCCCCCACGCCGCCGCCGTCGACGGTATACGCCCATTGCGCATTGAATGCCTGCACGTCAAAGAATTGCGCGCCTTTGCCGACCTCTTCATCCGGCGTAAACGCAATGCGGATCTCTCCGTGCGGCACCTGGCGTTTTCGCAAACGCACCAGCGCGGTGATGATTTCCGCGATGCCGGCCTTGTCATCCGCGCCGAGCAGCGTTTTGCCGTCGGTGGTGATCAGCGTATGCCCCAGCAGCTGATGCAGTACCGGAAACATCACCGGCGAAAGCACTTCGTCGCCGATGCCCAGCGCGATATCGCCGCCGCGATAGTTTTCCACAATCTGCGGATTAACGTGCTTCCCGGAATAGTCGGGAGAGGTATCCAGATGGGAAATAAAACCGATGGTCGGCACCGACCAGGCAACGTTGGCGGGCAGCGTGGCCATAACGCAGCCATGCTGGCTTAGCGTGACCTGCTCAAACCCCAGTTCGAGCAGTTCCTGTTGTAATGCGCGGGCAAGCTTCAACTGACCTTCGGTACTTGGCACCTGCCGGACACTCGCTTTTGATTGCGTATCAAAAGAAACGTAATTTAAAAATCGATCGAGTAATTTATCCATCACTATTGCCTCTTGAACCCTGCGTTTCATTATGGAGACGGCACCTAAGGCAAATATTGCGTCAGGTCAGTTTTTACCGTGTTAACACGCGCAAGGAAAACCTTGATGTTTATCCGCCGCGACGCTCAAATAACGGCACAAACCCGGCGGCACACCGCCTGTAACTTACAAAATTCACTCAATAAAACAACAAGCATTCAACATAATGATCCGGCGTATTATCCGTTCGGCACGGGATTTGTGGTGATTATCGCTAAGTCTCGCGGCACAAGTTGGCGTTCGGCGCGCTTTCCCGTAGAATGCCGACCCTTAACTGAGCTCGTAGGCTGAAAGGTGATAACCCTTGACATAGACCGCGCCGGATCCCCGCGTGGATGCGTCATACCAGGAAATAGAGCAATAACCCTAAATGAAAGATAATCGTCCCGCTACTCCGGTCGTTGAACTGCTCGACGTCCATAAAAGTTTTGATGGCAAAGAGATCATTTCCCACTTTAATCTCACCATTAATAATGGTGAGTTTCTCACCATACTCGGCCCTTCCGGCTGTGGGAAAACCACGGTGCTGCGCCTGATCGCCGGTCTGGAAAACGTGGACGGCGGCAATGTCATCCTGGATAACGAGGATATTACCCACCAGCCTGCCGAGCATCGGCATATCAATACCGTATTCCAGAGCTACGCGCTATTCCCCCACCTCAGCGTTTTTGACAATGTCGCTTTCGGATTACGGATGCAGAAAACCCCCGAGGCGCAAATTGCCCCGCGCGTGCTGGAAGCGCTGAAAATGGTGCAGTTGGACGAACTGGCGCCGCGCCGGCCGCACCAGTTGTCCGGCGGACAGCAGCAGCGCGTGGCGATCGCCAGAGCCGTGGTGAACAAGCCCAAGGTTCTGTTGCTGGACGAGTCGCTTTCGGCGCTGGACTACAAACTGCGCAAGCAGATGCAAAACGAGCTAAAGGCGCTGCAACGTACGCTGGGCATCACCTTTATTTTCGTCACCCACGATCAGGAAGAAGCCCTGACGATGTCCGACCGTATCGTGGTGATGCGCGACGGACGCATCGAACAGGACGGCACGCCGCGTGAAATCTACGAAGAGCCGCGTAACCTGTTCGTGGCCAGTTTTATCGGTGAAATCAATATATTCGACGCGACCGTGATCGAACAGATTGACGACCAGCGCGTGCGCGCCCGGGTTGAAGGCTGCGAGTGCGTCATCGCCGTCGGTTTCCCGGTGCATGCCGGGCAGCACCTCAACGTGCTGTTGCGCCCGGAAGATCTGCGGGTAAAAGAGATCGACGAAGGGGCGCAGGCGGACGGCATCATCGGCTATGTGCGCGAACGCAACTATAAGGGCATGACGCTGGAGTCCAGTATCGAGCTGGAAAGCGGAAAAATGGTGATGGTCAGCGAATTCTTTAACGAGGACGATCCCGACGTGGACCACTCGCTGGATCAGAAAGTGGCGGTCACCTGGGTAGAGAGCTGGGAGGTCGTTCTGCACGATGAAGAAGCCGCGTAAACGCTTTCAGAACACCATTATCACCATTATCGTCGCCTGGCTGGTGCTGTTCGTATTCATGCCCAATCTGATGATTATCGGCACCAGTTTTTTAACCCGTGACGATGCGAACTTTATCAGTCTGGCGTTTACCCTGGATAACTACGCGCGGCTGGCCGATCCGCTGTACGCCTCGGTGCTTCTGCATTCGCTGAATATGGCGGCCATTGCGACGCTGTGCTGCCTGCTGCTGGGTTATCCTTTCGCCTTTATTCTGGCGCACCTGCCGCAAAAGGTGCGCCCGCTGCTGATGTTTTTACTGATTGTCCCCTTCTGGACCAACTCGCTGATCCGTATTTACGGATTGAAGCTGTTTTTGAGCACCCGCGGCTACCTGAACGAGTTTTTACTGTGGATCGGCCTTATCGAGTCGCCCTTACGCATCATGTACACCTCGCAGGCGGTGATTCTCGGTCTTATCTACATACTGCTGCCGTTTATGGTCCTGCCGCTCTACTCCAGCATTGAAAAGCTGGATAAATCCTATCTGGAGGCCGCCCGCGATTTAGGCGCCGGCAAATGGCAGCGCTTTGTAAAAATCATTATTCCGCTCACCATGCCCGGCATTATCGCCGGCTGCCTGCTGGTGCTGCTGCCGGCGATGGGGCTGTTTTTCGTGGCGGATTTGATGGGCGGCGCCAAAAACCTGCTTATCGGCAACGTGATTAAAAGCCAATTCCTGAATATCCGCGACTGGCCGTTCGGCGCCGCCACCAGCATCTGCCTGACCTTGATCATGGGGCTGCTGCTGTTGGTTTACTATCGCACCGCCCGCATGCTGAACAAAAAGGGGGAGTTGGAATGATAGGCCGTCTGTTGCGCGGCGGATTTATGTCCGTTATTTACGCCTATTTGTATATCCCCATCATCATCCTGATTGTGAACTCGTTTAATCAGGCGCGTTTCGGCATCAACTGGCAGGGGTTTACCCTCGACTGGTATCGGCTGCTGCTGAATAACGACAGCCTGTTGCAGGCCGCACGGCATTCGCTGACCATGGCGGTATTTTCCGCCACCTTCGCCACGCTGATCGGCTCGCTGACCGCCGTGGCGCTCTATCGCTATCGCTTTCGCGGTAAGCCTTTCGTCAGCGGCATGCTGTTCGTGGTGATGATGTCGCCGGATATCGTGATGGCCATCTCCCTGCTGGTGCTGTTTATGCTGCTGGGGATATCGCTGGGATTCTGGTCGCTGCTGTTTTCCCACGTTACCTTTTGCCTGCCCTTTGTGGTGGTCACCGTCTATTCGCGTCTGAAAGGGTTTGATGTAAAAATGCTGGAAGCCGCCCGCGATCTGGGCGCCGGCGAGGCGACCATTCTGCGCAAAATTATTCTGCCGCTGGCGATGCCCGCGGTGGCGGCCGGCTGGCTGCTAAGCTTTACCCTGTCGATGGACGATGTGGTGGTCTCCTCTTTCGTCACCGGGCCGGCCTATGAAATCCTGCCGCTGAAAATTTACTCGATGGTCAAAGTGGGCGTATCGCCGGAAGTGAATGCGCTGGCGACGATTCTGCTGATGCTGTCGTTATTGCTGGTGCTCGGCAGCCAGTGGGTGCTGCGCGATCGCAGCGGTAAATAATAACGGGTATAACCTTTGGGACTATAAGGAGATCGACGCAATGAAGAAATGGTCACATCTGCTGGCGGCCTGCGCCATGGCTTTCAGCCTTAACGCGGCGCAGGCCGACGACGGCAAAACGCTCTATTTCTATAACTGGACCGAATATGTTCCCCCCGGCCTGCTGGAACAGTTCAGCAAGGAAACCGGCATCAAGGTGATCTACTCCACCTATGAATCCAACGAGAGCATGTACGCCAAGCTGAAAACCTATCAGAACAGCGCTTACGATCTGGTGGTGCCTTCGACCTACTTTATTTCCAAAATGAGTAAGGAAGGCATGCTGCAAAAAATCGATACCGGCAAGCTCGGCAACTTCCATCATCTCGACCCCAACCTGCTGCACAAATCGTTCGATCCCCATAACGACTACTCGGTCCCCTATATCTGGGGCGCCACCGCCATCGGCATTAACCGTGAGATCATCGATCCGGCCAGCGTCGACAGCTGGGCCGACCTGTGGGATACGCAGTATAAAAACAGCCTGCTGCTGACCGACGACGCGCGCGAGGTGTTCCAGATCGCCCTGCGCAAGCTGGGCTATTCCGCCAACACCACCGATCCGCAGCAGATAGAAGCCGCCTACAAAGAGCTCCAGAAGCTGATGCCCAACGTGCTGACGTTCAACTCGGACAACCCCGGCAACCCGTTTATGGAAGGCGAAGTAAACCTGGGAATGGTGTGGAACGGCTCGGCCTACGTGGCCCGCCAGGCCGGTACGCCGCTGGATATCGTCTGGCCGCGGGAAGGCGGCATCTTCTGGATGGATAGCCTGGCTATTCCGGCCAACGCCAAAAACGTCGAAGGGGCGATGAAAATGATCGACTTCCTGCTGCGCCCGGAAATCGCCGCGCAGGTGGCGGAGACCATCGGCTACCCGACGCCGAACCTGGCGGCGAAGAAACTACTGCCGCCGGACGTTTCCGGCGACAAGACGCTGTATCCGGATGAAGCGGTGATTAGCAACGGCGAATGGCAGAACGACGTCGGCGCTGCCAGCACGCTGTATGAAACCTATTTCCAGCAGCTAAAGGCGGGACGCTAACCGCTTCACCCGAACGGCAGGCGGACGCCCTGCCGTTCGGGTGAGCAAACCTGGCGGTCGGCCCACTCATAATACTACCCAGGCTTTTATCGCACGAGCACGTTTCACCTACCTCGGCCTGATGAAAGCGTATTTTCCCTTTCTGCACCCAGACCGCCAGCATCCCTTCGATAACGCCCGGATCGGCGCGAAACGCGCGGCTGATATCCTGCAATGACGACCGCTTTTGCTGTCGCACATAATCGCGTAGTTCAATTAAGCTCATACATCCTCCGAATAGGCGGGATACCCGCCGCGCCTGCGGAATTAACCACTCAGGCGCTTTCGTTCAGGTTTTGCCGGGAAGGCCGATGCTACGGCATAAAACGATCCAAAAAAATGGCCCGTCCCCTGGGGGCAGGCCATCTATGGCTGGATTTGCCCCCCCGGCGAAGAGGAGGCGTTGGAGTGAAGTCAGCACCAGGTTTTAGTCAAGCGACAACCGACCCAGCGGATTAGCGTTTTTCCTGCTGCGCCAGATCCTGTGCGATATGCACCGTTTCGTCCAGATAGGGATCGGGAGCCTGATAGTCTTTCGGCAAATCTTCCAGCGACTTCAGCGGCTTCTTGCCCTCTCTGGCCAGCCGGTCGTTAATCCGGTTCAGGCGCATCGCCTCGTCGTCATCGTTCTCTTTCTCACGCTGGGCAAGATTGAGCGATACCGTATTGCGTTTATCTTTCAACGCGTTATAACGAGCGATATCCTCGGCGATATATTGAAATTCCGGGTCCTTGGCAATGCGCTGCTGATGAAGCTCGTTCAGCGTGCCGATAAGCGGCTTCAGGTCGCCGCTTTTGGTGTAGCTGGCCGCTTTTATGCTATCCCACGGCAGCGCGTTGTCCTCGAATTTCTCTCCGGTGTCCACCGTTTCGGTTCCGGTCGGCATCATCACATCAGGCGTTACCCCTTTCATCTGGGTGCTGCCGCCATCGATGCGATAAAACTTCTGGATGGTGTACTGAACGGAGCCCAATGCCGGCCAGTCGGGGCGCAGCATCTGGTCGTAGATACGATTCAGGGAGCGATACTGCTGTACGGTGCCTTTACCGAAGGTGGGCTCGCCGACAATCAGCGCCCGACCGTAATCCTGCATCGCCGCGGCAAAGATTTCCGACGCCGAGGCGCTGAAACGGTCTACCAGCACCACCAGCGGCCCTTTGTAGTACAGGGTGCCGTCAGTGTCGCTGTCTTCGCGGATTTTGCCGTTATTATCGCGGATCTGCACCACCGGCCCGCTGGGGATAAACAGGCCGGACAGCCCTACCGCCTCGGTCAGCGCGCCGCCGCCGTTGCTGCGCAGGTCAATGACCACGCTGCTGACATGCTGTTTTTCCAGCTTCTGCAACTGCACTTTTACGTCATCCGTCAGCCCGACGTAGAATCCCGGAATATCCAGCACGCCGATTTTCGCCTGGCCGACGTTCTTCACCGACATCTTGACCGCCCGGTCTTCCAGACGGATGCGCTCGCGCGTCAGCGTAACGATACGGGTTTTGGTGCCCTTGCCCGCCGGCAGAATTTCCAGCCGCACCTTGCTGCCTTTCGGTCCTTTAATCAGCGCCACCACGTCATCCAACCGCCAGCCGATAACGTCCACCATCGGTTTTCCATTCTGACCGACGCCGACAACGCGATCGCCCACCGTGATGTTTTTGCTTTTCGCCGCCGGACCGCCGGGTACCATGGAATTAATCACGGTGTAGTCTTCATCCATCTGCAATACCGCGCCAATCCCTTCGAGCGACAGGCTCATTTCGGTGTTGAACTGTTCGGTATTTCTTGGCGACAGATAGCTGGTATGCGGATCGATCTCCCGCGCAAAAGCGTTCATGATCAGTTGGAAGACATCTTCGCTGTTACTCTGCGCCAGACGGCGAATGGCAAACTGGTAGCGCTTGGTCAGCGTTTCCTTGATGTCCTTATCTTCTTTACCGGTCAGCTTCAGACTCAGCCAGTCATATTTGACTTTGGCATCCCACAGGCGGTTCAGCTCGCCGGCATTTTGCGGCCAGGGCGCCTTGTCGCGCTCCAGCTCGAAGGTGTCGTTGCCGGTCAAATCCACCGGCTTGTCCAGCACCGACAACGCATACTGAAAACGCTCAAAACGCCGTTTCTGGGCCAGATTGTATAGCGCATAGGGAAGATCCAGCCGGCCGGACTTCAGTTCGTCGCCCAGCTGCGTTTTCTTATCGGCAAACTGCGCGACGTCGGAGGCCAGCAGCACATTATGGCTGTAGTCCAGCATATTGAGATAGCGGGTAAAGATCTTCTCGGAGAATTGCTCATCCAGCATAAACTGGCGATAGTGCGAGCGCAGAAAACGCGACGCGACTCTGTCGCTCACCGTAGCGTGCTGAGGCTCCTGATGCAGCTGAGGAATCTGTTCAACACGCGTAATATTCTCATTGGCAAAACTCGCGCCCGCCAGCAGTAGGCCTGCGATGACGGTCATTCTGGCTAAATTGTTCATGCCCAGGTTGGCCTCCGTATCAGAACTGCAAATGTTCTGCGCGTACAATCATCGCCATTCCCGAAGCCAGCTGAACCCTGACTTCGCCTTTGGCAATCTCAAGCACAGTGGCATCCATGGCGTCTCTGCCGGCTCTGACTTTGATTTCCTGACCGATTTGCAGTTTGGTGACGTCCGTAACCGCAACCCGCGGAGGCTCGTTGCCGGCGGGCTTAGCCTGACGGGACTGCGCATTGGCGGGTTGCTGAGTAGAGGGCGGCGACTGGCGGGAAGAAGGCTGGCGAGGTTTACGCGGCGAGGCGTTCGCGACGCTACGCTCGCGGCGCGGCGCATTTTTTCCGTTTGCCGGACGAGTGCGCGCGGGTTCGGCCTTTTCTCCGGCTTCACGTTTCTTCGCCTGCTGCTCGGCGCGTTGGGCCTGAACCCTGGCTTTCGCTTCTTCCAGCTGTTTACGAGCATGGTCGACGTGCTGCTGTTCCAGCTCCCCGCAGGGATTGCCGTCCAGATCCACACGCTGCACGCCCAGTTTCACGCCGTACAGATAACGCCAGCTAGAGGTGTAGAGCCTCAATGCGGAACGCAATTGCGTTTTGCTAAGGTTATCCGTTTCGGATACGCGCTCAACAAGATCTTGAAAAATACCGATCTTTAACGGACGTGTTTCACCTTCGGCGGTGAAACAAAGCGGGAACCGCTCTGCCAAAAGGGCAATGACTTCTTTGCTACTGTTCAACTTAGGTTGATTTTCCATGAAATTTCCTGATTACAACGGGTTTGCCAACCGGCGCAGGCATGAACAGGCGTCATTATAATGACGCCATCGGCAAATGCTACGTTATCCTTGCCTCAACGAGGGAGAATTGATAAAAGTCAGCACATCGCTCTCTGCGAGTTGCGTACAAAGCGTCCTCACCACGGCCTTAAGCCCTTCCTCATCGTCTGCGTCAAACCGTTGATAAACAGCGCTGTCAATATCTAAAACGCCGATTGGACGGCCGCTGACCGTCAACGGCAGTACAATTTCGGCGTTACTGGCAGCATCACAGGCAATATGACCGGGAAACACATGTACGTCGCCGACGCGTTGAACCCGGTTTTCAGCCATCGCCCGGCCGCATACGCCTTTACCCAGCGGAATACGTACGCAGGCGACCCGCCCCTGAAACGGCCCCAGAAACAGCCTGTCCTGTTCCAGCAGGTAAAATCCGGCCCAGTTAACATCAGCCAAACGTTCAAACAGCAGCGCACTGCTGTTCGCCAGGATGGTGATAAAACGATTTTCGCCCTCAATCAACGCGGATAAATCGCCGATCAGGTCGCTATAAAATTGTTGTTTGCTCATAAAATACTATTCTATCTTTTTCAATCTACCCAGCCATATGCGCCGCAATAGCCATATATGAGAACCCGCTACAGCATGCCACAAGATTTCTTCATTAGCGCGCAGAATCATTCTCTTTAAATAACGGGACCGCGCATATCGTGCTATTTGTCATTTAATCCCGTCGCTTACCAAGCATAGTCCCGTTTTGCCTGACGCCTCACCCCGTTATGCGACATGGTTCGGCTACAATGTCCGGCACCTGATATACTAGAAAGCGAGTCAATCCGACAGCAGGGAATATGAAAATAGTTAACATAACGAGCCCTGCGCCATTCCCGTCGGCCAGGCCGCCCTATGCCGACGGCGCCGGCATGCCCGCCGGGAAAGCGGCGCGCTATCACCGCTGTCCCGAGTGCGATGCCTTTTTCTCGTTGCCGATCGTCAAACGTAATCAGACGGCAAACTGCCCGCGCTGCAACGCCAGGGTCAGTTCCGGGCGCGACTGGTCCATCTCCCGGCTGGCGGCCATGGCCGTCGCCATGCTGGTGCTGATGCCGTTCGCGTATACCGAACCGTTAATCAGTATCCGCCTGCTGGGCGTCTCCATTAACGCCAGCCTGTTTGAAGGCATCTGGCAAATGACGCGCCAGGGGCATCCGATAACCGCCAGCATGGTGGCTTTCTGTACCGTCGGGGCGCCGCTGACGCTGGTGTTTTCGCTGTTATATCTGTTTTTTGCGCCGCGCATCGGCATGAATCTGCGCCCGATTCTGTTAATGCTGGGCAAACTGAAAGAGTGGATGATGCTGGATATTTATCTGGTCGGCATGGCGGTGGCCGCCATCAAGGTGCGGGAGTTTGCCGACGTGCAGCCCGGCGGCGGCCTGATTGCCTATCTGGTGCTAATGACGCTGAGCGTACTGACCATTATCCACCTGAATGCCGATCAGCTATGGCAGCGGTTTTATCCCCGTCTGCGGCCGATTATTTCGCCGCAACGCTACCGGATATGCCTCGCCTGCCATTTTACCAGCGCGCCCGATAACCGGGGACGTTGCCCGCGCTGCCATGTTCCGCTGCGCCTGCGGCGCAGACACAGCCTGCAAAAATCCTGGGCGGCGCTGATCGCCTCCGTGGTCCTACTGCTGCCGGCCAACCTGCTGCCGATCTCCATTATTTATGTCAACGGCGTGCGTACCGAAGACACCATTTTCTCCGGTATTCTGTCGTTGGCCTCGGGTAATATTCCGGTGGCGCTGGTGGTGTTTATCGCCAGCATTCTGGTGCCGTTTACTAAAGTTATTGTGCTGTGCGGCTTGCTGTTAAGTATTCATCTGCGCATTGAGGACGGCCTCCTCGCCCGAATGAAGATGCTGCGCATCATGCGCTGGATCGGCCGTTGGTCGATGCTGGACCTGTTTGTCATAGCGCTGACGATGTCGCTGGTCAACCGCGATCAATTACTCGCTTTTACCATGGGGCCCGCGGCGTTCTATTTCGGCGCCGCGGTGATTCTAACGATTCTGGCCGTTGAATGGCTGGATAGCCGACTGATGTGGGATAACGATGCAAGACAGAACACCTGAGACACCAACCGCGGCCACGGTGAAAAACAAACGCCGCCTGTCGCCGTTTTGGCTGCTGCCGTTGATTGCCCTGCTGATCGCCGGCTGGCTGGTGTATAGCAATCAACAGGAGCGCGGCGCCACCGTCACCATTGATTTCGTCTCCGCCGACGGCATCGTCGCCGGCCGCACGCCGGTGCGCTACCAGGGGGTTGAAGTCGGCACCGTGCAGGATATTAAGCTCAGCGACGATTTGCGCACCATCCAGGTCGAGGCCAGCATAAAAAACGATATGCAAGAGGCGTTGCGCAGCGGCACCCAGTTCTGGCTGGTCACCCCGAAAGCGTCGCTGGCCGGCGTTTCCGGTCTGGACGCACTGGTGGGCGGCAACTATATCGGTATGATGCCCGGCGAAGGCGAACCGCAGGACCATTTCTCCGCACTGGATACCCAGCCCAAATACCGGGTCAATACCGGCGAACTGCTGATCCATCTGCACGCCGATGATTTAGGCTCGCTCAGTAACGGCTCGCTGGTCTATTACCGCAAACTCCCGGTCGGTAAAATCTACGACTACACCGTCTCGCCGAACCACCATGGCGTGATGATCGACGTGCTGATCGAACGGCGCTTTACCCATCTGGTCAAGAAGAACAGCCGTTTCTGGAACGTCTCCGGCCTCAACGCCGACGTCGGCTTCAACGGCGCCAAAGTCGAAATGGAAAATCTGGCGGCGCTGGTCAACGGCGCCGTGGCGTTTGACTCCCCCGACGAAGGCGAACAGGCCGGCGCGGAGCAATCCTACCGTCTCTATCCCAATCTGGCGCAAAGCCAGCGCGGGGTAGTGATCACGCTCGACCTGCCGTCCGGCGACAATCTGTCGGCGGGCAGTACGCCGCTGATGTATCAGGGGCTGGAAGTGGGAACGCTGGAGAAGATAACCCTTATCCCCGACGGCGATAAAGTCAAAGGAGAGCTGATTATCGACCCGGCGGTGGTCGCGTTAATGCGTGAAGGGACGCGCATCGAGCTGAGCAAACCACGCTTGTCGTTCAGCGATCTGAATATTCCCCGCCTGCTCAGCGGCCCGACGCTGACGCTAATCCCCGGCGAGGGCGAACCGCGCCACCACTTCACCGTGATGGACGACGGCCCGCAACAGCCCGGCGCCCTGTCGATTCAGCTTACCGCCGCGCAAAGCTACGGTATTGATAGCGGACAGCCGGTGTTGCTGCACGGTGTGCAGATCGGTCAGGTGGTTAAGCGCACGCTGGACGAAAAAGGCGTCGGCTTTGTGCTGGCGATAGAACCGCAGTACCGGCAGTTGCTGCATCGCGACAGCAAATTCGTCGCCAATAGCCGCCTGAACGTCAAACTGGGGCTGGACGGCATTCAGATGCAGGGGGCCAGCGCGCAGGAGTGGATCAGCGGCGGCGTTCAGGTGTTGCCCGGCGGCACAGGTGAGGTGCTGCAACGCTATCCGCTCTACAGCGATCTCGAAAAGGCGCGAGAAGGCGTTCGCGGCGCCTCCCCCTCTCCGACATTGACGCTGGTGACCGATAGCCTGCCCGATATCCAGGACGGTTCCATTGTGCTGTACCGCAAGTTTCAGGTCGGTGAAATCATGCATGTGCGGCCGAAAGCGGATTATTTTGAGGTGGACGTCTATATTCGCCCGGAACACCGCAAATTGCTGACGCACAACAGCGTTTTCTGGGCCGAAGGCGGCGCCCGCATCCAGTTGAACTCCGCCGGGCTGACCGTACAGGCATCGCCGCTAAACCGCGCCCTCAAGGGCGCCATCAGCTTTGACAATCTGGCGGGCGCGCCGGAAATCAAAGGCGGCAGGCGGGTGCTTTACGGCACGGAAACCGCCGCGCGCGCCGTCGGCAGCCGTATTACCCTGCGAACCTTCGATGCCGGCAAACTGGCGCCCGGCATGCCGATCCGCTATCTGGGAATCGATATCGGCCAGCTTGAATCGTTGAAGCTCGCGGAGCGGCACAACGAAGTGTTGGTGCAGGCAGTGCTTTATCCCGAATACGTACGCGGCTTCGCCCGCGCCGGAACGCGCTTTTCGGTGGTGACGCCGGAGATTTCAGCGGCGGGGGTCAATCATCTGGAAACCCTGTTCCAGCCCTATATCAATGTTGAACCCGGCGGCGGCGGGGTGACCCGCAGTTTTGAGCTGCAACAGGCTTCCATTTCGGACTCCCGTTATCAGGATGGATTAAACATCAGCGTGGACGCGCCGGAAGCGGGTACGTTACAGGTGGGCACGCCGGTGCTGTTCCGGGGAATTGAAGTGGGCACCGTGACCGGGCTGTCGCTGGGCGTCCTGTCCGACCGCGTCTCCGTCGCCCTGCGCATCAGTAAACGCTACCAGCATCTGGTGAGGAACAACTCGGTATTCTGGCTGGCATCCGGCTATAACCTGGAGTTCGGCCTCACCGGCGGGGTGATAAAAAGCGGCACCTTCCAGCAATTTATCCGCGGCGGCATCGCTTTCGCCACCCCGGCCGCCACCCCGCTCTCCCCGCGGGCGCAGGAAGGAAAACATTTCCTGTTGCATAACGAAGAGCCGAAAGAGTGGCGGCAATGGGGCACGGCGATCCCCGCCAACTAAGCATGCACAGAGACCGCGGAAAACTTACCCCACCCCAGCCCCTTCGCCTGTCTCTTAGTCACATATACTGTTAACGGTATATGTGAGTTCAGCGCTATTTCGTGCGCTAGAAGGCCGTCATTTCTCTGCTATATCGCAGCACGCGCCCGACGCAGGGTGGTTCAAGCGCCACCACCCTCCGGACCCGGGCTGTGGCTGAAATCACGTCGCTGACGCGATGCCTTCGGCGGTCGCCCCCTTTCCCGAACCGCCAGTGACGCGTTCCCGACGCGGCACTGGCTTGCGCCGCTTCCCTGCGGCGCATTCGAGGGGTCGTCCACCTCAGCGTGATTTCTTACGCCGACGAAAAGCAAAGAACAAAGAATGACCCCAAGACCAGAATACACATGGCCTCTAGAGGTTCCTTGGATTTGTGTATAAGAGACTGCCCCTTCGCAGGGGAGGGAGTAAACCACCACCCACTGGCACTGTCTCTGACTCATTCCTGGTTTTTTGCTTTTGGTCGGCGTAAGAAATTATGCTGAGGAATCGGCGGTCTCCCGAATGAGCGGCAGGGACGCCGCGAAAGCCAGTGCCGCGCCGGGAGCGCGTCACTGGCGGTTCGACAGGAGAACGCCGGTTCCGAAGGTACCGCACAGCGGCATAATTTCAGCCGAAAGCCAGGGTTCTCAGGGCTGCGGCGACTGAGCGCCCTGAGTCGGGCGCGTGCTGCGACGTGGCATAAAAATACCTTTCTTCTCGCGCACGAAATAACGCTGGGCTTACATATAACGTTATCGGTAAATTTGTGACTAAGAGACAGTCCTGCGAAGGGGGAGATTACAACACCTTGGTCAAACCGATACTCTTTTCAATCACCACCAGGGTAATTACCGCGACGAAAATAAATATCACCGAAATGGCGTTGACCGCGGGGTCAAAGGTCTGGTCGATATAATTGAAAATCCTCACCGGCATGGTGACCGTCTGCGGCGCGGTGAGGAACAGGCTGACCGACACCTCGCCAAACGAGGTCACGGCGGCGAATACCGCCCCCGCCACCATGCCGGGTTTGATCAGGGGCAGCGTAACGTGCCAAAAGGTATACAGCCGCCCCGCCCCGAGACTCATCGACGCGTCCTCCAGACGGCGATCCATGGAAGCCAGGCTGACGCTGGCCGTGCGTACCGTATAGGGCAGCGCGACGATGACATGCCCCACCGCCAGCCCGGCAATCGTGCCCGCCATGCCCGCCGCGGTGAGCACATAGAGCAGCGCGATGCCCAGCACCACCTGCGGGATCATCAGCGGCGAAAGGATAAAAGCCTGCAAGGCGTCGCGGAACCTGAATTGCAGCCGCGCCAGCGCATAGGCCGCGCCTGTTCCCAGCAGCACGGTGATCGGCGTGACGATCAACAGCAGCATAACGCTGACGTTAAGCGCCTCTCCCCAGCCGGGATTTTCCGCCAGGGCGTAGAACCAGCGCAGCGAAAATCCCCGCGGCGGGAATTGCGGATAGGCATCGGGACTGAACGCCGACAGGGCGATAACCAGCACCGGCAGCGCCATAAACAGATAAATAATCACCGCCGTCGCCCCCGCCAGCAGGGTGAGCCAGCGGCCGTGCGCGGCGGCGCGCCTATTGTTAGTGACCATAGGTTTTTCTTTCCCAGCGTTTAAGTATTCCCCCGGCGAAAAACGCCACCAGCAGCGTGGCGAACAGCAGCGTCAGCGACAGCGCGGCGGCCAGCGGCAGATTGGCGATCTGCAACGCCTGCTGGTAGATGGCGATCGGCAGCAGCGGCTGCAAACGTCCGCCAATCAGCAGCGGCGTGATGTAGCTGCCGGCCGCCAGCGCAAAGACGATAATAAAGCCGGTCAGCATGCCCGGGATCGTCAGCGGCAGGACAATGCGCCGAAAGGTTTCAATCCGCCCCGCGCCAAGGCTCATCGACGCCAGTTTGAGATTGGGGGCGATCTCATTGAGCGAGGTGACCAGCGGCAAGACGGCGAACGGCAGCATCACCTGCACATAGGCGATGATCACCGCGGGCATATTCCACAGCAACGCCAGCGGCCGGGGAACGACGCCCGCGGACACCAGCAGGTCGTTGATCAGTCCGTTCTGGGCCAGCAGCACAATCCAGGCAAAGGTGCGGATCACCACGCTGGTCAGCAGGGGAGAAACCAGCACCACATACAGCAGGGTGCGCCATCCCCGGCCGCGCACCGACACCAGCAGCCACGCCGCCGGATAGGCCAGCAGCAGGCACAGCAGCGCGGTAAAGAGCGCAACCCACAGGGTGGTCCATAAGGCGTGCAGATAGTCGGGCGAGGTGAAGACGATCAGGTACTGCGACAGGCCGTAGCCGGGCAGCGGTTCGAGCAGGCTGTCGACGTTGCCGAGGCTTTGCCCCGCCAGCAGCGCCAGCGGGGCCAGCAGAAACAGCAGCAGGAAGAGCAGCGCCGGCGTCAGTAAAGCCCAGGAGAATCGCCCGGCGCCGCGGGAATATGACTTTACGCTCATCGCGCCTCCGCCTCATTGGGCAAGGCGATCACGTCATCGCTGCGCCAGCTCAGGGTAAACGGCGTGCCCGGCGCGGGGATGGCGTCGAACTGCCCGTCGGCGCTATGCGCCAGCAGCTCGCCGCCGCCGGGCAGTGCCAGCCGCAGCCGCATAACGGCGCCGGTATAGCTGGCCTCCCGCAGGATGGCCGGCGTCCGATTGACCGCCTCCGCCGACGGTTCCGTCGTTATCCGGATGCGCTCCGGACGCAGCATCAGCCCGGACGGCGCATCGGCCGTAGGCTGCTTGACCCGCAGACGCAGCGGCCGATCGGCGGCGGAAAAATGCCGCTGCGCCACAAATTCGCCTTCGTCGCCCGCCGCACGCACGTCAAAAAGATTCGCCTGCCCGATAAACTCGGCGACGAAACGGTTGGCGGGTTGCCGGTACAGCGTCAGCGGCGTGCCCACCTGTTGCAGGCGCCCCTGACCGAGAATGCCGATGCGATCGGAAAGAGTGAGCGCCTCTTCCTGATCGTGGGTGACCAGAATGGTGGTGATGCCCACGCGCCGCTGCAAGGCGCGCAGTTCATCCTGCATCTCTTTGCGCAGTTTGGCGTCGAGATTCGACAAGGGTTCATCCAGCAACAGCACCTGCGGTTCGATAGCCAGCGCGCGGGCGATCGCCACCCGCTGCTGCTGACCGCCGGAGAGCTGATGGGGCATGCGTCCGCCGAGGGCCTCAAGCCTGACCAGCTCCAAAACCTGTTTCACCCGGCCGGCGATAGCCTTGCGCGGCAGCTTTTTCACCTTCAGGCCGTACGCCACATTGTCGAACACCGACAGGTGCGGGAACAGCGCGTAGTTCTGAAACACCATGCCGATGGCGCGCTGATACGGCGGCAGCGGCGTAATATCCCGGCCGCCGAGCGACACCGCCCCGCGGCCGGGGGCGAGAAAACCGGCGATAATATTCAACAGGGTGGTTTTGCCGCAGCCGCTGGGGCCGAGAAGGGAGAAAAACTCCCCCTGCTCAATCTGTAGGCTCACGCCGTCCAGCGCCACATGCTCGGCAAAACGGCGTTCAATATCCTCGAGATACAACCAACTCATTGCCCTCCTCCGAGCGTCTTGCTCCAGCGGGCGGTCCACTCCGCCAGCTTCGGCGTCGCCGTGGCGTAGTCGATCCAAATCAGCTGGTTATAGGCTTCCTCCCCCACCTGCACCTGGCTCTTCAGGCTATCGCTGTATTGCACCTCTTTGTTGGTCATACCGTAGAGCGATTTGTCGGAGAAGGCTTTTTGCACCTCGGCGCCGGAGAGGTAATTCACCAGCTTATAGGCGTTGGCCAGATTGGGCGCGCCTTTGGGGATCGCCCAGTTCGCCGCCCCCACCACCGGACCGTCCGACGGATACACAAAGTCGATTTTCAGCCCCTGCTGTTTCAGGGCGAAAACGCGGCCGTCCCAGTAGGGCACCACCCAGGCATCGCCGCGCTCCAGCAGCGTCTGGATGGCGCCGGGGCTATCCGGGAAAGCCACCGCCTGGCCTTTCAGCTCGGCCAGCTTGGCGAACGCCTTATCCACGTCGGCGCCGTTTTCCAGCTTGCCGCCGAGGGCGTGCACCAGTCCGGCGAAAAATTGCAGCCCGGCGGCGTAGGTGGGCGACGAGATGGCGACGTGGCCCTTATAGGCCGGGTCCCACAGATCCAGCCAGCTTTTCGGCGCATGCGGCACCAGATCGCTGCGGTACGCCAGCCCCAACTGGCCGAGGCTGAACGCGGCGGCGTAGGTTTTGCCCTCGCTGACGAAGCGCTGCTGCACCGAGGCGTACAGCTTGTCCAGATTGGCGATGTGCCGAGCATCCAGCGGCTGCAGCAGACCGGCGGCTATCGCCCGCTGAATGGTATCGGGCTGAAATACCACGATATCATACGGGGCGCGGCGGCCTTTGGCGGCGCGCAATTTCGCGAACCACTCGGCATCCGCCCCGGCCACCACGGTGACTTTGATATTGTTTTCCTGCGCGAACCGATCGAGACCGGCGCTGCGGATATTCTTTTCCCAGTCGCCGCCGTACACCCCGATCACCACGCTGTCGGTCGGCGCCGGCGCGTCGTCGGACGCCGCCTGGCCGGCAAACGACGCCAGGCCGATGGCAAGGGAAAGCAGTAACCGTTTAAAGGGCAGTTTACGCATAGTATGACTCCTGGCTGATTAGTCGGTGGATAGTCTGTTATTGGCTTGTTGTAGCGCCAGCAGCCGCTGCGGCCACTGTTGCCGAATACGCTCGCACATCTGCGGATCGGGCGCGACTTGCGGAAAATCCGCCGGCAGTTGCGCCAGAATGGCGGCGTAAAACTCCCGGCGCAGCCGGCTGCGTTGGGAAAGCGGATGGGCGTAAAGCGCCGCGTTGAGCCGGTCGAGGGAGTCGCTGTCGAAGATCTGCCGCCAGTTGTCCCAGTGCGCGCCGCGTGAAGAGTTCTGACGTATTGACTGGCGCGCCCGCGCCGTCGCGGCGACGTCGATCTGCAGATTATTCAGCACCACGCCGTACAACTCGCGGGCGGCGGCGGCGCTGACCAGTCCCAACGCCACGTCGCGCGTCACCCGTTCGGCATCGCGCAAAAAGGGATCGCCCCAACCGCCGCCGCCGGCGGTTTGCAGCAGGATTTCATCCCCGCGCTTGACCGGCAGCAGATCGATCTTCCCCAGCGCCCGCGCATCGTCGCGCTGCGCATTGAGGGTCAGGCGCGTCGCGGCGCCCGGCAAGCCGCCCTGCGCCCCCCAGGGCTGGAAGCGCAGGCGCTCCATGCCGCGCGCCAGGATCAGGGTGTCATCCTGTAAAATCCGCACGCGGATTTGTTGTCCGCAGCCGCCGCGCCACTGTCCGGCCCCGGCGGAATCGGCGCGCAGGGCGTATTCGCGGATCTCGACCGCCGTTTCCGCTTCCACCATTTCGACGGGATTGTTCGCCAGATTGGAGATACTGTTATCGCGTCCGTCCACGCCGTCGCAGCCAAAGCGTCCGCCGCCGCCGCCCACCATGGGTTCGATAACCTGCACGTTCTGCCCCCGTTCGCTGCGCTGCGCCACCACCAGCGGGATGATGGCGCCGCCGCTGGCCGCCGGCATAATGTCGGGCAATGCCTGTCCCAGCACGCCGTTGAGCACGTCATTGATGCGCACCGCCGCGGCGTGGCGGACGCCGACGGCGGCGGGATAGAGCGGGTTGACCAACGAACCGGGCGGCGCGAAAAGGGTAATCGGCGCCAGCAGACCGGCGTTGAGCGGCACGGTTTTGTCCAGCGTACACACCAGCGCCAGGATGCGCAGGGTCAGCCAGCTATGCACCTCGCCGTGGCTGGGAATATTGATGGCGGCGGCCACCTGCGGATCGGTGCCGCTGAAATCCAGATGGATGTTCCCGTCATCCACCGCGATTTTCAGCGCCAGTCTGACCGGCAGGCCGCTGCCGGCTTCATCGTCGAGATAGTCCGAGAATTGGTAATGGCCATCGGGGATGCGCCGTAACGCCTGGCGCGCCCGGCTGGCGGAATAGGCCGGCAAATCCCGCTGCGCCGCCAGAACGCCGTCCGCCCCATGCCGGGCGACGATGCCGGCGAGACGCCGACGCCCCGCGGCCAACGCCGCCAGCAGCGCCTGAAGATCGCCATGGTTGGCATCCGGCGTGCGGCTGTTGGCGCGCAGCAGCAGAATAATATCCTGATTGAGCTCGCCGCCGCGCACCAGTTTGAGCGGCGGGATTTGCAGCCCCTCTTGAAACAGATCGCTGTTGGTCGGCGAAATGCTGCTGGGAACGTTACCGCCCACGTCGGAGGCGTGCAGAAACGCCCAGCCGTAGGCGATAATTTCGCCCTGATGAAAATAGGGTTCGATAACCTGCAGGTCGGGCAGATGGGTCGCCAACCCGCGGGAGCGGTAGGGATCGTTGGTAAGGATGACATCGCCCGGTTGCAGCGCGCCCACCGCCTGAATGGCGGCCAGGCAATTCAGCCCCACAAACCCCGACACGCCAATGCCGCGCGGATAGGCGAAAAAACGCCCGTCGCGGTCAGCCAGCGCGCAGCAGAAATCGGCGGTCTCTTTCACGTACAGGGTTCTGCCGGTGCGCTGCAGCGTATGGCACATCTCCTCGGTCAAGGCGGTCAGTTTGTTGTTGAGTATTTCGAGCGTCACCGGGTCGAGTTTCATACCGCTGGCTCCTCCTGCTCCGCCAGGCGGGAAAGATGTAAATTTCCCAGCCGGTCGGTAGTGGCTTCCCAGTGCGGCAACACCAGCACGGTGGTATCTTCCTGTTCAACGATGGCCGGGCCGCTAAAGCGGTCGCCGGGGCGCAGCGCCGCCCGCTGATAGACGCGGGCGTTCAGCCAGCGCTGCTGCAAAAACACCGGCCGGCGATGATAAACCGCCGGGGCATCGCCCGCGTCGGCCGCCGTCGCCGACAGGGCGGGCAGTTGGCCGATCAGCGACAGCCGCAGCGTGGTGAGGTCAATCTCCGCCCCGTCGTCGCGAAAACCATAGCTCCGCTGATGCCGTCGGTGAAATGCCTGATGCAGTTGCTCCACCGTCAGCTCCTCCACGGTCAACGATGCCAGGGCGGCGCCCTGCGTATCCGCCAGCGCGATCTTCAGCTCATAGGCCTGCCCGGCATAGCGCATATCGGCGGCGATATTCACCCGCACGGTGTGCGTCAGATGGCGGGCGCTCGCGTTGAACCATTGTTCCGCCTGGGTAACCAGTTGCCGCAGGGTGGCGTTGATTTGCGGCAGACTGTTCGCGCTGACTTTCACCCGTAAACTGCGCACGAAATCGCGGCGCAGGCTGGCGGTGGCCGCCCCCTGAGCGCAGAAGGTTCCGGGGCGCGCGGGGATAAGAATGCGCCTGATGCCGGCCTCTTGCGCCAGAAAATTGGCGTGGGTCGGGCCGGCGCCGCCAAACGGCACCAGCGTGAGCGCCGCGGGCTCCAGCCCGCGCTGCGCCAGCGCTTTAAGCATTTCGGCGGCCATTTGCGCGGTGGCCACGGCCAGCGCGCCGCTGGCGGCGCGGGCGACCGCGTCCTCCCCGCTGAATTCAAGCCGCGCCGCCACCGTCGCCAGCGCGGCCCGCGCCTTTTCCGTGCTGAGCGGCATCGCGCCGCCGAGAAACGACGCCGCATCCACAATGCCGCACGCCAGATAGCCGTCGGTCAAGGTCGCCTGCGTTCCGCCCCGGCCGTAGGCCGCCGGTCCGGGATCGGCGCCGGCGCTTAACGGGCCGACTTTCAGTACCCCGTAGTCATCCACCGAGACAATGGAGCCGCCGCCGGCGCCGATGGCCGACACGCCCACCACCGGCAGCACCAGCGGTAAACCTCCGATTTCGGTGCGCGTGACCATTTCCGCCTCCCCGCCCTGCGCGATGGCGATATCGCTGCTGGTTCCCCCCATATCAAAGCTGATAATGTCGCCGGCGTCGCAATCCGCCGCCAGCTGCAGCGCCGCCGTCACGCCGGAGGCCGGGCCGGAAAGCAGCGTATCCACCGGGCGGCTCAGGGCGGAATCCAGCGGCAGGACGCCGCCGTTCGATGCGCTCACCAGCAGCGGCGCCGCGATGCCCAACTCCTCGATCAGGGACGCCAGACGGGTAAAGTAACGGCTCATCAGCGGCTGAATATAGGCATTCAGCCCGGCGACCAGCGTGCGTTCATACTCACGGATTTCCGGCCATAGCGCCGCCGCCGACAGAACGTTGATATCCGCGTCGTGCAATTTCCGCCTCAGGATGTCGGCCAGGCGCTGTTCTTGCTGTGGATTGGCGTAACCGTTAATCAGCATCAGGGCGACGGCGCTGACGTTTAGTCCACGTATTTCCCCGGCCAGCGCAGCCAGCTCCGGCTCGCCCGGCCAGTCGGTCACCTCGCCGGCGGGATTGAAACGGGCGCTAATTTCCAGCACCCGGTCGCGCGCCACAAACGGGGGCTCGCGTCCGGCATGGAAATCAAAGGATGAGGGCATACGGGCGCGGCCGATCTCCAGCACATCGCGAAAGCCGCGGCTAACCACCAGGGCAATGGGCGCGCCCTGGCGCTGAATAATGGCATTAAGCCCCAGGGTGGTGCCGTGCAGCAACAGCGCGACGTCGCGCGCCCGCAGGCGGCTTTGACTCAGCAACTGGCGCAGCCCCTGACTGACCGCCAGCGCGGGATCCTGCGGCACGCTGGGCTGCTTATGATAGAAGAAGCGATCGCCGGCGGGATTGAACAACACGAAATCAGTAAAGGTGCCGCCGACATCAATGCCGATGCGCACCCCTTGCAGGGGCTGGTTAAGACTCACAGTACCCTTTCTCCTGGTTTGAAAGACAGGTAATGGCATTCATCGCCTGACAAATAATTTTTATCGTTTAATAAGCGGTGAGCGGGATCCTGACGGGGCCTTATCGGCGGATCGCTAAACCAATACGGTTGGTGACGACAGAGGATGCTAACAGCAGGAAAAGTTAAATCTAAATAACAAAAATGATAATAGCTATTAACTTATTGGAAATAGAATTAACCATTTCGGCCCAATAATAGCCTCTGCCGCTGCGGGCCGAACCTGACGGAGGAACTTGGGTTGCCGTGCGTCGCCGCACGCTTGGCGGCGCATTATGCTACACTGCGCGCTGACAATTTTTCCCGCTGCAACGAGACTTTCTACCGTGGCTAAATCGACGCCGACCCCTTTACCTCCTGAGTTCCTCTCCGCCATTCAGGCCGTTATGCCCGCTCATCTCTCCATGGATGAGTTTATTGCCACCTGTCAGCGGCCGTTACGCCGCAGCATCCGCGTCAATACGTTAAAAATCGACAGCGCGGCGTTTTTAAAGCTGGTGGAGCCCTACCAATGGCGTCTGGAACCCATTCCCTGGTGCCGCGACGGTTTCTGGCTGCTGAACGCGGATGATGATGAAACCCTGCGTCTGGGCAATACGCTGGAGCACCTGAGCGGCCTGTTTTACATTCAGGAAGCCAGCTCCATGCTGCCGGTCGGCGCCCTTTTCCACCATGACGCCGCGCCGCGGCGCGTGCTGGACGTGGCGGCGGCCCCCGGTTCCAAAACCACGCAAATCGCCGCCGCCATGGATAATCAGGGAGCGATTATCGCCAATGAATACTCAGCCAGCCGGGTGAAAGTGCTGCACGCCAATATCAGCCGCTGCGGCGTCGGCAATACGGCGCTGACCCACTTTGACGGGCGGGTATTCGGCGCGGCGCTGCCCGAGTATTTCGATGCGATCCTGCTGGACGCCCCCTGCTCCGGCGAGGGCGTGGTGCGTAAAGATCCCACGGCGATGAACCACTGGTCGCCGGAAAGCATCGCCGGCATCGCCGCCACGCAGCGCGAGCTGATCCTCAGCGCCTTTCACGCCTTAAAGCCCGGCGGAGTGCTGATTTACTCCACCTGCACGCTGAATGCGCAGGAAAATCAGCAGGTGTGCCGCTGGCTGCGGAAAACCTTTCCCGACGCCTGCGAATTCGAACCGCTGGACGACCTGTTCCCCGGCGCCGAACGAGCGGCGACGACGGAGGGATTTCTCCACGTCTTTCCGCAAATTTATGACAGCGAGGGGTTTTTCGTGGCGCGCCTGCGTAAAACCGCCAGCGTGGCGCCGCTTCCCACGCCTGGTTATAAAGTCGGGAAGTTTCCGTTCTCGCCGCTGGGCGCCAAAGATCGGGCGGCGGTGATACAGGCGGCGCGGCAACAAGGACTTGGCTGGGACGACGAACGGTTACAGTTGTGGCAGCGCGACAACGAAATCTGGCTTTTCCCCGCCGCATTGGCCTCCGCATTCGGAAAAATCAGATTCTCGCGCATCGGCATCAAACTGGCGGAACGCTTTGCCAAAGGCTACCGCTGGCAGCATGAAGCCGTTATCGCGCTGGCAAACCCCGACGCCGCTCACGCCTACGCGCTCAGCGATCGGCAGGCTTGCGAATGGTTTCAGGGGAAGGACAGCTACCCGGAGCCGACGCCCTCGTCCGACGAACTGCTGCTCACCTACCGGCACAGCCCGGTGGGCCTGGCCAAGCGCATCGGCAGCCGGATAAAAAACAGCCTGCCGCGCGATCTGGTGCGCGACGGCGCCTGCTGCGCCGCAGCGGATAGGCGCTAAAACCCCTGCCGCATGCAACGCCGTCAGGTGGCGATAAAACCATCCGACGGACCGGCTGCTCCTCACTTCTCGCTGATTCTCATCTACAATTGCCTACATAGCGAAAATAAAACTGCAACGCTATTAAGCAAAATTTGAGAGTTACGAAAAATTGAGGACGTTATGTTCGCACTGGTGATATTTGTTTGTTATCTCGGCAATGGTTGCGATGAACTGGTGATCGGCGCGTATAACACCGAAACCCAGTGTCTCAAGGCCATGAAGGAACAGCGCTTACGCCGCGCCGGGTGTTATCCTATCGAAGAGTTTATTGATGGTTTCTGGTTGCCCGCCCAGGAATACGCCGACTTTTAATCCGCTTCCGTCCCGCCGTTACCGACACACGCCAAAACCGCGCATGCCCAGATGAAAATGGTTGGCGTGGGCGGCGTTGTATTCCGGCCCCAGCGCATTGCCGAAGAAAGCGCAGCTCTGTTCAAAGGTGGCGCGCAAATAATCGCCGCGCGCGTCCGTCGCCCGCCACTGATTCAGTACGCTGATACGCCGCCCGTCCGCCAGACGAAAGGCGGAAATATCCCAGGCGTCCGCGGTGGCGTGTTCGCTTAGCCGCCCTTCGGGACGATGATAAATATTGCGGCAGGCGAAGCTGCCAAGATGATCAATGCGCGCCAGCGCCGCGCCCAGCCGCTGCGCCTGCGGTATCGCCGCCTGGGTGACAAACATGGTGCTGCTCAGCGCCAGCGGGCAGCTGGCCAAAAAGCCCGAATTGAGGGTCACGGCGCCAAAACGCTGCACGCGCACCGGGGAAGAGAGCGGGCACTGTCCGTCAATATCCCCCGGTAGGCTGAAGGTGATGCGCCCCTTATCCTGCGCCTGGCGCAGCGCCGCCAGACAGGCCGCCGGGTCATCCGCCAGTTGCCGCAGCTTGAAGCGGGTCACCAGCGTCGGCGGGTCGTCCACCGACAGCGGCGCGAAAGGATCGTAGCCGGGAGGAAGCTGGCGCTGGATCCAAGGCGCCAGCGCAATCAGGCTCCCCAGAATGACTAATACGACCAGCAGTCCCCGCATTGATTTCGCCGTCCCCGTTATTACATGCCTTCAACAATAGTAGGCGAAATCCGGCGCATGTCATCCCGCCGCGGGAGGCGGAGCGCTAAACCGCTATGGGGCGAACGCCGCCGGCGCCATGCCCAGCGATATGCCCGCATCGACAATCTTTTGCCACTCCGCATCGGAAATCACTATGCCGGCGGCCCGCCGCTGCGCGCGGGCATTGAGTTCCGGCTCGCCGGCGATCAGGATCGGCTGCGCGGGGTCCGGCGCCCGCGACGAGCGGACATAGTCCAGCATCGCGTCGTACTCCTTCTGCAACCACGCCATCGACACCATACTGGCGGGATCGATCACAATGGTGGTCATATTGTTCACAATCACCCCCTGGCGCGGATTTTCCGGCTGAATGGTGCCGCCGCCCGATAACAGCCCGGCCAGCAGCTCCGCGGCCAGCACCAGCCCGCCGCCTTTATGCCGCGCAATGGGCTTTAGCGCCCCCTGTTTTTCGCCTTCCCACATCACCCGCGGATCGTTGGTGGAAACGCCGTCGCCGTCGATCATCACCTCTTCATCAAATTTTTTGCCCGCCAGATAGGCGACGCGGGTTTTGCCCAGCGCCACGATGCTGGTGGCGAAATCGAGCACAAAGGCGGCGTTATTTTCGCTTTTCGGAAAGGCGATGCAGATGGGATTGGTGCCAAAACGCGCTTCGCTGCCGCACCAGGGCGCCACAATCGGATCGTGATCGTTGACGTTGACGAAATGAATCGACACCAGCCCCTCCTCCGCCGCCATCTGGCCATAGGTGCCGATGCGCCCCAGATGACAGGTTGACGACAGCGTCATCAAACACACCCCGGTGGTCCTGACGCGCTCGATCGCCGCCTCCATCGCCTCTTTGCCGGTACGCTGCCCGAAACCCCGATCGCCGGTAAACTGCAACACCGCGCCGCCGTCGCGGATCTTGCGCGCCGGGGTGTTGGGATGCATCTGGCCCTGCGCGATAAAGTTTACGTAATGCGGCAGCATGCCCACGCCGTGGCTGTCGTGCCCTTTCAGGTTGGCGGCGACCAGATGTTGCGCCACGCAGGCGGCCTCCGCCGCGTCACAACCCGCTTGCCGCAACAGCGCCCGGGTAATATCCAATAAGCGACCTTCTGAAATCTGCATCTCTCTTCCTTTCACCCTGTTTAAATAAGTAGGTTATCTGCCGACGTTTATCCTACTGCTGAATTTATCGGCGTTAAAACTTTTAAATAAACAAATGGGTCCAGGCGGAAAATCAAGCGATGGCGCACTTAAGGCTGCGCCGTCGTCCGTACCCGCGCGTTTCCCGCCGGCCGCCCGGCGGTAAACCACGGCAGGCAGAGCTGAATCAACGGCCCGATGGTCAATGCGTACAGCACCGTCCCCACGCCGACCGTGCCGCCCATCAGCCAGCCCGCCAGCAGCACGCTGACCTCGATGGCGGTACGCACGCGCCGCACCGGCCAGCCGGTACGGGCGTTGATACCGGTCATCAGACCGTCCCGCGGGCCGGCGCCGAAACCGGCGCCGATATACATCCCGGTGGCCAACGCATTGACCACCACCGCGACGATTAACAACGCGCTGCGGGCCATCAACGACGTCAGCGGCGGCATCAGCGCCAACGTCGCGTCCGCCGCCAGCCCCAGCACAATCACGTTGCTGACGGTTCCCAGCCCGGGCCGCTGGCGCAGCGGGATCCACAACAGCAGCACCAGCGCGCCGACGATGATCATCACCATGCCGATATCCAGCGAGAAGATCGCCGCCGCGCCGAGATGGAACACATTCCACGGGTCCGCCCCCAGGTTGGCGCGCACCAACATGGCGGCGGACACCCCGTATAACACCAGACCGATATAAAGCTGAACCAACCGACGAACCATTCTCTTTTCCTTAATACGCCACCGCGTTGTGGCTATACCTTTACGCAAAATGGACTTAGTATTAAGGTCCAGTTTTTATAAAGTGGACCATTATATATGGCACAGCGCAGAATAGGCGCCCCGTCGCTGCTCCGGTTACTGGGGCGCTGGCATCAGGATCTACCGCGTACCCCGGTCTATCGCCAGTTGGCGGACGGACTGCGGCTATTAATCCTTGACGGCCGTCTGCCGTTGGAGAGCCGTCTGCCCGGCGAACGAGAGTTGGCCTCAGCCCTCGAGATCAGCCGTACCACGGTGGCGACGGCGCTGGCGCAGCTGCGCGAGGAGGGATATCTGGCCAGTCGCCATGGGTCCGGCTCGGTGACGATGCTGCCGGAAAAGGGTTCGAGCGCCGCCGCGCTGCCCGCCGGTGCGGCACCGACGCTGGACCTCTCCACCGCTGCGCTGTGCGCCGGTCCGGAAATTCATCGGGCTTATGCCAGCGCGCTGATCGCCCTGCCCGAACATCTTGGCACCACCGGTTACAACCAGCAGGGGCTGCCGGAGCTGCGCCAGGTTATCGCCGGGCATTATGCGGCGCGCGGATTGCCGACCAGCGCGGAGCAAATTATGGTGGTGAACGGCGCGGTTAGCGGTTTCAGCCTGATTCTGCGACTGCTCACCGGTCCCGGCGATCGGGTGGTGATTGATCATCCCACTTATCCGCTGGCGCTGGCGGCGATTACCGGCGCCTCCTGCCGGCCGGTATCGGTAAGCCTGCCCGAACGGGGCTGGGACACCGCCGGGCTGGCGGCGACGATCGCCCAGACCGCCCCGCGCCTCGCCTACCTGATCCCCGACTTTCATAACCCTACCGGGCGCTGTATGGATGCGGCGACCCGCCAAACGGTAGCGAATATCGCCGCCCGGACGCGCACCACCATCGTGGTGGATGAAACCATGGTCAATCTGTGGTTTGACGCCCCTCCGCCGCCGCCGCTGGCGGCGTTCGACGGTGCCGATCGGGTCATTACGCTGGGCTCCGCCGGGAAAAGTTTCTGGGGCGGTCTGCGCCTGGGCTGGATCCGCGCGCCCGCCCGCACCATCGCATCGTTGGTGCAGATACGAAATACGCTGGATTTGGGTTCGCCGGTGCTGGAACAACTGGCCGCCATCGCGCTATTTAACGAGGCGGACCATTTTTTGCCGCAGCGGCGGGAAACCCTGCGACGGCAGCGCGACGCTTGCGGCGCGGCGATTGAGGAGTTGTTCCCGGACTGGCGGTCGCGCCCGCCGGAAGGCGGACTGTCCTGGTGGATAGAGCTCCCCAAACCGCTGGCCACCATGTTCGCCGCCAGCGCCGAAACCATCGGCATCCGCATCGGCGCTGGTCCGCGCTTCGGCACCGAGGGTGCTTTCGAGCGCTTTCTCCGCCTGCCGTTCGCGCTGGAAGCGCCGCAGATGTACGCCGCGCTGCAACGCCTACAGCCTCTGTGGCAGCACCTGGCGCAGACCCGGGGCGACAGCGGGCGCGCAACGGTGGTATAAGGCGAAAAAAGCGCCGGATAACACTTTGCGATAAGTTAGAATGACGGTTATTTCTGACCTGGGCCAATAATTGCACGCATGAATACACCGTTAAGCGTGATCGCGACGCTCTAAGAACACTGGGGGGTATCGGATTATCGCCGAATGCGACTGGCAGCCCTATACAAACTATTCGAGCGTGGTCATGTATCTGCCGCTTTCCGGGTAGGGTATTGAGATTGCCCCATCAAAAACGGGCATCTTTACCGACATTCAAATATGAATGGAGTAAATTATTTATTTACCAGTTGATCAATATCCAATTTTCTATGCTGATATAAAGCAAAGGTTTACAATGCTTACCATAACAATAGAAATTCAGATAATGACCTGCATTATGGCTCAATTTTTTCTGCCAGCTACCTGAAGCTGGGCAGGAGTGCAAGATCGATTTATTTCAAGTAAGTACGACTAAAAAACATTGACGAATATCTCAAAAATATTTGCTGGGCAGATTCATACAGGAAGACAACCATAATTTACTAACAAATAATTACCTCGGTGGGAGGGATGAATGGAAAGTTTTAAGTCTCGGCTCAAAAACCACATTGAGCATGTCAAGAACGTCCGCGAACACTGTACTACAGAGGAAACAACCAAGCAGGCATTGATTCTACCGTTCTTGGATATTTTAGGCTTCAATGCATATGATCCGCAAAAAGTAAGGGCCGAATATGGTGCGGATTTTCCTGGGGTAAAAGCAGGTGAACGCGTTGACTATGCGCTATTTTGCCAAGGCGTCCCCGTCATGTTTATCGAAGCAAAATCCTACCGAGAAAAGATAGACAACCACTGCCCTCAACTTTCACGATATTTCAACTCCACTCCCGAGGTTACCATTTCAGCCATTACCAACGGCGTGGAATGGCGATTTTTTACTGATCTGAAAGAGAAAAACATTATGGATCCGACACCGTTTTTGCGGATACGGATGGATGATGTTACAGATTCAGATTCAGAGCAGTTATTTCGCTTCCGGCATGATAAGTTCAAACCAGAAGCTCTGCGCACCTTGGCCGAGGAGAGTGTTTACATATCGGCATTTGTGAAAGTTGTTAGCACCAGCCTTAAAGAGGTTGATGCTGAGTTTGTGCGCTATGTAGCTGGACGTGCAAATATCGGACGCCAGCTAAATCAGCGGTTTATTGATTCGATAACGCCTTTAGTGCGACAAGCCGTCGAGCGCTCGGTCAGCGCAATGGTCGTGTCTGGTTTATCCTCCAAGTCGCCAAGTACGGAGGAGGTCGTTAGCAACAATGTGGAAGAGACGGCTTTTGTGGACGAACGTTCTGATATCACCGATCCAGGTAACCCAAATATCGTCACTACCTACAATGAACGGGTGTTATTTGAGAAGATTGCATCAATAGTTGGATCGGAGTATGAACTGCAGCCAAAGGATACCGAATCCTACTACTCCGTACTGTTTCAGGGTAAAACGAACCGCTGGTTGGTTCGCTATTATGACAAAAAAAACCGGCCCTCAATTCAACTGCCTATTGATATAACGCCAATTACCTGCAATGAAATCAAGAGAGCGGGACTTGAATGTGATAACAATAGAATTTTCATAGAAAATCCAGAAAACGTGCTGAGGATATCCGGACTAATACTTGATTCCTTGCAGTACGTACAAAACGATAAGAACTTTCGCAAACGTCGCTCATAATAAAATAACCGCTTTTCGTCAGTTCTAATCCATTCTCCATCCCACTTCGGTGGGATTTTTTGTGCCTGAAATTACCGCACTACCATTAAGTAAAGAACCAATTTATCCCAATAAACACCGATACCTGACCAAATGGTAAAGTCATTAAACGCGCTATTGATTTTATTAGACGACGCTTCGGTAATTCTGACGGCAATAAATACTTTCAGTCAGCATGCCGGCGGGATTTTTGCCTGTTAACCGCTCTGCCGTCCCGCTCCCCAGGGATTGATGATAGGCACGCCCGTCGGCTCGAAATCAGCTACATTACGGGTGACTACTGTCATGCCGTGAACAAGGGCGGTTGCCGCGATTAACGCATCACGCTCGCCGCGCTTATCAGGAATATGAAGGCGGGCACACCGTAACGCCACGGCGGTATCGACAGGCAACGTGCGCCCGACGAACTCCGGCAGTACGTGCTGCTCCAGCCACGAATGCAGCATGGCTCCCTGCGTGGCGTCTCGGCGCTCAACCGACAGAATGCCCATTTCCAGTTCCATGATGGTGATGGCCGAAACAAAGAGATCGGCGGCATCAACGCTTTCCGCCCATGCCGCCACGTTCGCATCAGCCTTGCCAGCCTGCACTTTTCTCAGTTCGGATACCACATTCGTATCAAGAACGTACATCATGAGAAATCAGCCGCCTTAGCTTCGATGATCGCTCGCGGCGGCTCAAATTCGATGTCCGCAATACCCGGCATAGCCAACGCATTAGAAATGTTGCGACGTTGCTTTGTCAGCCGTTGATATTCATCGATGCTAAGTAGCACATGCGCCGGTCGGCCGCGATCCGTAATAAATACCGGGCCATTCAGCGCCGCCTTTTTGGCGCGGGTAACGTCCTGATTGAGTTCTCTACTGGATAAAGTCGTGATGGTCATAGCAGTACCTCCTGCTTGATGCAACTCGTAGTAACGTTACTACAAAATGGATAGAGGTGCAATAATAGGCTACTGATGCACTTTTGGAAATTAGTGGCAACAAAATGGCGGCGGAGTACGTCACAGGATGATATGGGATAGAACACCGAACGGTTAACTTACTGATTTTTAATATAACCCATTGTATCTTAAAAGGTTATAAAAAAAGACCGAATACGATTCCTTTATGCGCCAAATAAGGGCTATCTCGTTGAATAACATAAATTATTCCACTTATACAGTCTAAAAATACATCAAAAAAACCGTCTCACCCTATCCTTTAAAATCAAATACATGTTAGATTTTTCGTAAATCGACGAGAAAATTTCGGGCGCAATTTATGCGAAAAATTGATTATCACGGAACGACAATCTGCGTTTTAGAAGACAATGACATGCTGACTGAGTGCCCACTCGGCGCATACGCTGTTGTTGAAGATTCAGGTTTTTACGTCGTAGTTATCGTCGGAGAGACCGAAGCTGCAGCAATTCACATCGATCCTGTTCCGACGCTTGAGGATGCGCTCGACATTATTGCCGAGCGGCACACGTTTTTTGCGTGAGTATTACAGTGCTGTTAGCACGAAATTCTCATTCGTGAAAATGTACTCAAAGTATTTATCGTTGATAGTGCTGTGCCAGCGCCAACGCAGGCCCAATTGTTTCCCGTAGAAAGATGAATAATCCTGCTGTTGGACTTTAAAGTATTGATACCCCCCGCTTGCATTCCACCCCAAGAATGTTTGTCTGTCGAGGAGTGTGGGGTTTGATGTTTGTAATGTCAGGTACGCCCCTGTGCTGGGTATTAATGCTGACGAACTGCCACTGTCGTATTTCACGCCTATGGCTGTAGGCTGGTTTGAGCCAGTAGAAAACATATCAACAGGGACGACCTCCCCCGTCTCTACGACGATGTAGTCGTAGTACGACCAATCCACATCTGTTCCAATACTGTCTAAATTACTCAGCAATGGGATTCGAACACTATTCGCAATCCACGACAGGCGGTTTGTCGTTTCAGATGCATTCCCCTGCGTCAATGTGAGTGTTGTGGCGTTGGCAATATCGTAATATGCGGATGGGTCTTCATATTCCGTATAGCTGGGGAATACTTTTTTAAACGTTCCGTTGTCATTGATCCAGGCGGCAGCAACAGATTTAAATTCTCCGCCGTCATTGACATTCAGAGCCGAAATAAGGGCGAAAACGCCCCCTTCTGTTTTGCGATAAATCGGCATGATTATTCCTCGATCTGATACCAGATATGGCCCGCAGCGTATCCCGTTGCGTCGGTCGGCGCGACGTCGGCCGATATTGTGTAACTCACCCCGAGATTCTGGCGTGACTGCGCTACGTCGGCGACATCAGCGAGGTTTTGGCTGGCTTCCAGAAAACCGCCACCTTTCACCCACGTACCGAAAACCATCGGATTGGTGCCAACATCAACACAGTAGCGGTGATAAACGTCGGTATTGTTGTACGGGTAATACACCTGCCGAATACCCGATGCGGTTGTTTTGATAACGTCCAGCATGCCGGCCAGCGCAATGGGATAATTACGGGCGAGCGTTGCGTTACTCGTCAGCGACTGGAATTCGCGCCCCGGCGTCAAAACGGTGTTCAGGTCCGCAGTTCCGAGCGATTCCGTGGACTGCGGGACAGCGCCGACATCGCTGGCCGTCAGGCTATCTTTCGTCGCAAGTTCGCCCAGGTCCAGAGCGTCCCGCGCTTCGCTCTGCGCAGTCGCGCCGGCGGCGGCAATCTCAGAAAGATTGTTTTCAATCTGGAGATAAACCTCCGGCACTTCCTCTTCTGTCGCCGTAATCGTTACCAAGGCTGTTACGCCGGAACTAGCGCCTGTAAGGGATAGCGTAGCTGTACCCGCTCCGCTAATTGTTAATGTGCCGGCGGATGATAGTGCGGCAACTGATGCGTCAGAGGACGCGGGATTAACGGATTCTGTATAACCGGCTGGCGAGTACGCAATAGGGATGTTGTAGGTATTCCCAGCGATAAGCTCCAGTGGTACGGTTCCAATGGTAATTGACGTGAGATAAATATGCTGCGTCACCGTAGCTGTAGCGGTCAATCCGGTTGAAATACTGGCAATAATCGTTTGCGTGCCGCTCTGGCCCGCCGTAGCAGTATACAGCCCGTTACTGTCTATGCTGCCCAGCGTTGGATCGGATACAGCCCACGACACCGGATAATCGTCAGCGAGCGATGCTGGTAGAACGGTTCCGGTGAATTGCCGCGTCGTGCCTGCGTTAACTGTCACGGCAGCCGGTGTGATAACGATAGCTGTGGGTGCCCCAGTCCCTTGCTCGGATTCGGCCTGATCGGTTTTTATAATGTAATAAAGACCGATATCAGCGGGGTGCATGCCACCATCGTTTATGGGTATAAGATCCCCAGTATCGATACTGTCAGATGCATTTTGCCGCGGTACCGTGTTCTCTGCTATTCCTTGCCACTCTCCTGAATTGCCTCGCGAATAGTAATTTTTCCCTCCCCATTTAGATAAATCACCACCACTTTTTGAAATGCTTCTACCGGATATAAAATCCGCGTCGTCAGCTCCATATCCACTATCGGCTTGCCACTGCCCAACAGGGTGATAATGTTCCCAATCAGCCTCTCTCAGTGTTCCTACCGGGTTGCTGTCGCTGGCGCCAATGACATAGCGGTCATCTATGTTTGGTACGCGTCCGTCCGGATACTGCAGTGCTAAAATTGGGTTCAACTCAACATCAAATGACTGTCCGTTACATCTCAACTTCCCTTTCGGGATTAATGATTCGGGTCCACCCCAGAGGGTTATTTCACCGATACCAGTTAGATACGGCGTCAACGCAGTTTTTAGTTGGTCGTCGAGATAACTGGCGCCAGCATGCAAGCGTCTGGGCGTAATAACTTGCTCGCTACCCTCGCCCGCGATCGCCTCCGCCTCGGTGGCCTCGCGCTGGATGTACGGCTGCCATTTCGTCGCGTCAGCGCCCGGAGTCGCCATGTTGTTGCCGACGAGAGACAGATACAGTGCGCCGTTGTATTCGACGACTACACCGGCGTCATACGCGAACGCTGCACCGTTGTTGTTGGCCGTTGTGATCCACTCGGGGTATCCGTTGGTCTGGTACTGACGAATCGCGCCGGTGATAGCATTCAGCACCGTATTCATCGCTTCACGTTCAACCGGCTTCGCGTTGGCGTCTGCCGACGGGTCTTTGGCGTAGTCAGCTCCCCATCCCGATGGATAGCTCACACTGCCGTCGCTGGCGGCGGTTTCGGGAATAGTCTGGGTATCACCGTTCGACGCGAACGGAACACGGAAAAATTTCTGATCCATTTATTGAACTCCAGAAATGAAAAAGGCCGCTAAGGGGCCATGGGAGATTTTGATTTGGTTTACGGGTTTACGGGATTTGGTACGCAAGTTTGTAATTTCCTGCCGTCACAGTGCGGAACGTCACGCTGTCTGTGCGCCAACGAACTTCCACTTCTGCCGGCGTCTGCAACTTCCAACTTGATGCCTCGTTGACGTTCAGCACCAGGCGGTCGATTGTCGCAACGTCGGTCGCCGGGTCTGTGATATCAAGAGCAAACGCAAACGCGAGATAGTCCGGTACACCGCCGTTGGCGTCAAAAAACTGCGTCCACTGTGCTGCGTTGATGCCGCCGATATCTGCGGGCGTCATACCGTCAGTGATGAGTTTTGTCGCTCCTACCGTGTCCGTAGTCAGCGCACCGATATCAACCCATTGCCCGCCGCGCCATACATGCCAGTTCACTAAATCCCGCGTAACAGCCACACGAACCGCGCCGTCATTCGTCTGCGTTGCTGTTAGGGTTGCGGAGTTGATTTGTCCAAATGCGGCAACTGACAATAATGATTCTCGAATGGCAATCTGATACTGAGGAGTAAATAAAATTTTCACATCCGTCGCAACAGGAGAGACAACGTTAATCTGCGATAGCGACGACAACTGCGATTCTGGTATTTCCCCTGACTGCGAAAATCCGTTGTTATTAAAATCGTCGGCAGTAGCTGGCGCAGCGACAGGGAAAAGCAAGCCGTTGCTCGAAGAATACCAATCGGACCCGGAATTTATCATAAACATGGTAAATGGAAATAATGATAACTCCCTCAGTGTGATATAGCTGCTACTCGCACTGGAAAATAACTCTTCTATTAGCAATCTATATGATGAGTATTCCGCAGGGACACTATCAATTATAAAACGTCTTACAGCACCGGCGGTATTATTCGTGTCATTAGTGACGGAATGAATTGTTTCCCACGTATCACCGCCATCATTACTACCCTGTAATTTCCATGTCTTAGGGCTATTAATGAGGCCGGCGGCGCGGTTCACAAGGGAGTACCCAGACAAAGCCTTTGCACCCGGCATATCTATTCTCAGCCATTGCGGATTTCCCGGCGTTGGGATTGCGCCAGTAGCACCAACCCACGCATCAGAGCCAGTTCCAGATACTATACGTCGGTCAAATGCGAGGTATGCGTTATATCGAGAATCATAAATTGATGACGCAGATGCGACATAACCGGACGGCGATGTGTTTGATGTCATTACAGGGATAATAGATTCGTCCACACCGGAAATTGATAACGATCGAGATCCGTCCTGAACAGGAAGAGAGTAAAATTCTCCCTGAACAGATGTGGTATATGTTCCGCCAGTATAGGCACTTAATTGGCCGTCAAAAACAACGGCATTAGTTGAATCATAATTTAGTTCACTCTCTGCATTAAAATCATCAATCACGTATGTCTGATTTGTCGCGCCCGCAGTTTCTTTCAGCGCATACGCCGTTAGATTAAAGGCATTCTGCGCGCTGAAACTGAATGAGTGATTCTGCCCGGCTGTCGCGCTGGGGCGATCAACAACAATATAACCGCCACCGCCGCCGGAACCGCCGCCCACCGCGCTGATTATCGTTTTCCCGCTAACCGGGTTTTGTCCCAGCGTGACGCCCGGCCCCGCCTCCAGCGAGTTGATAATTAATGCCTGCGCCTGCTGGGTGAAATCTGTGATGTCAGAAACGGTGTGCGTATGCGACGCTGCCGCTGCGCCCATTTGCGCCGGTGTGGGCGCTAGATTGCCGGAACCCAGCAGCGACTGGCCGAACAGCGAACGGATATTGGTGGCGGAAACGAGCGCCGCTTGTTTCGCGTTCCAAGCCGTTTTCTCGGCGGGAGTAGCAAATTTGCGGTTCGCCGTCTCATTAATCTGGTCAGCGTCATAATCCCCAGCCTGCGCCGTCACCGCGCCAGTGCGCCCGAACACCGACGACACGCCGGAAACTGTGGCCGCCTGCCCCTGAACCCAGTTTGCCGCCACTGCCGGGTTATCCCCGCCATTCAGATAAAACAATGTATCGATATCTGCCTGCGCGCATATGGTCAGGTTCGACGACGACGCCAGCGCCAGCCGTGCCGCCTCGTCCGCAACAACAACATACCTGGACGTCAGCGTTTGCAGCAGCGCCGCGGGGATTTTACCGGATGCATCCAGTTGCAGCCAGCCGTTACCGGTGTTTGCCAGCGACGTTTGCACATACCGCGCATCGCCGCGGGACTCGTTAAAATACTGCGGATGCGGATCGGCATCATTGATATGCGCTGTAATAAGTGCGTCGGCCGTTCCCGCCGCGTCAGCGCCCACATCGCTATATTCCAGCGTGACAGTGCCAGATTTGCCGTTGACAGACCGTACCTGAGTTGCACTCATATTGTCGATGCGTTGTTTCAGAAATTTTGTGCGGTTCGCCAACGCCTGCGCCTGTTCGTTCGCCGGACCAATATCCGTCCCGTCATACCCGCGCACCGGCGTGTCGGTATCCAGTCGCAGCACGTCCGCCGTAAATTCTGCGGTTTCGGTCAGATTAGCCATTTCAACCCCTGTATGTGTACTGGCCGCTATACGTCACGGCCCCATTAAAAAAAATGTTCGTAATCACCTCACCGCTTTCTACGTTCTCCCATTCGCATAGCGGCGTCAGAACCTGCGCGCGAGCCACAACAGTAAAGTCAGCTCCGACATCAGTCACTGTGCTGAACTGGCCGCCGGCATCCGTAACCATCCGTTCCGTGACGGTCGCGCCACCCGGCAGCGTATAAATCAGCGTGATATCGACATCGGACACAACAACGCCGGCATTCGCCGTCAGCTCGCCGGATAGCACCCCATCGACCAAGGTCAGCGTCAATTTCAGATTGGTGTAGATTTTAATGCCATCCCCATGCCAGAACGGCGCCCGGAAATTGGCATAATGCAGGCCGAAGCCGAAAGGCGTGTATGTCAGCGTGCGAGCCTGTTTCGTCCCGACACCCTGCGGCCTTGGTATCAGGTCGTAATCAGCGACGAGCTTTTGCGATCCGACATCAAGATATTCGGTGAACACCGGGCGCATGGTCATATCCTGACCATCCAGAATAAGCGCGCTAGTACCAAGGATGTAATCGGTAGCTCGCTTTATCTCGTCAATCGTCGCGATGCTGTTGTTTTTGAATATCTTCGCCTTAATCATCCGGCGAAAAAGATCATCACTGACTGCCGCCGGGGCGCACGCTGGGTAAAACGTCCCGACTGGACGCTTGGTGTAACCAACGATGCGACCGCAGATATCAAGCTGTTCACCCTCCGCACTGTCAATGTCCAGCATGACCTGGATTTTCGATAACTGGTCTTCAATGCTAGATTGCGCGATATCCGGCAGCGTCAGCAGTAGCGAGATCAACTTCGGGGCATTTTTGTATTGCCAGTACGCCCGCGTCAGCGCCTTATTGCGGTGTTGCATAGGAGACCTCGATACCATCAGCGGAGAACACGGCCAACTGGTTAAACGCGATCGGGATGGTGCTGTACGTCACATCGCCCGCGTTGGTGCCGACGGTGATCGATGCGACGTAATCATCATTGCCCACGATTTTATTTACTGGCGTGAACAGGCGTCCGGCGCCCACGGTTTCGCCGATGCGAAATCCCTGTTTTGCAAATCCGTTCGTTTCGGGAAAACCGTTCAGTGAATAATCAATGATCGCCTGTTTGATTTCGTTATCGGCAGCGCTGGTCAGCGTGTCAGAGACGATTTCCACACGAACATGCGAGGAAATGTATTCCGGCCTGAAAAACGTCGCGTTGAACGGATTCCCGCCCGGCGTGGTGGTGTCTATGCTGATCTGGTTCGGGATGCCGGTGTTATAGCGGTTCAGTCCGCAACCGGGGTTTTTCCGCGCCGCCAGCGCGGCCACGATGTCAGCTACTTCCCCGCCGTCAATAAAGATCGCCATTGAGTGGCCCTCGATGCCGTTCGCGTCTGGCGATGACTCGGTGTTTTCGTAAATGCGCACCTTTTTTACGCCGTCGATGTTTACCAGCGCAGCGTAGATGTTGTCGATCTGGTTGTTGCCGGGCAGCGCCACTGATTCATTGCGCCGGATGCGGAATGCGTCGTCTGTTTCCTCATCAGCTCCCAGCGACGCGGCGTCAGGGTTTGTTACTGACGTGATGCCGCCGACGGGCGTGGCAATGATTGACAGATTATCGGTGTTGGCGCCCTGCGCACCAGCAGTGGCACAGGTCACGCCTACTGTGGCGCTCCCGGCGTTATTGGTCGCTACAATGGTATCCGTAGCCCAAATCGTATTCGTGATACGGTTGCGGACCAGCGTCCCGGCGGGGATTTCCACCAGAGGTGTGCCGGCGAAAACCACCATCGCGGTTGAAAACGTTGCATCCTGCCGCGTGATGCCCGCGAATGCTGCGATGCGGTCAAGCTGCTGGCCGATGGCTGAATTCGGATCAGCAGAGTGATAGGCGTCAATTACCCCCTCATCGAGATTTGCCAGCGTTTCGCACCACGCTGCAATAACGAGTCCGTCCGGTGATTCCGGGTTGATGTTCCAACCGTCATCGATATCCAGATAGCGCTGGCGCATCACGGTTAAATAGCTGTTTAACGTCGTCCCTGTTGCGCCGTCTTTTGTAATCTCAGCCATTAAATGATTTCCTCGTTAAACAGCAGTTCGAACTGTTCGTTATTGGTATCCACCAGCGACACATAAACGGTGATTTTTCGGGTTTTCTGGTCGATATCGAATTCGAACTGGTTAATGCCGACAACGCCCGGCGCAGTCAAAATCCGCTGCTTGATGTTCGCCGCGGCAATATCCGTCTGGTTTTTGCCTAAAATGCTCTGAAACCACGGCGTTCCCTCTGTCACGTTAAGGAAGTATTCACCCAAGAACAGCCGCAGACGCCTAATAATCCCCTGCTGCGTCGCCTCTTTTCCCGTTGCGAAGTGGTCGTCGTGCGTGACGATATCGCCGTCTGTAAAATTGCGGATCACGGTTCAGGCTCCATAAAAAAGCCCCAGCGGATGCCGGGGCGTGGTGTTATCTTGGAAGTTCTCACACAGCCAAGAAGGAACTGACAATGAAAATTGACTTAATACTTTGCGGGGAAATTCTTACCAAGCTAGGTGAATACTACCCCACACCTGCCCGCAGTGAACAGCTTTCAGAAATAGAAAAAATCGCAGGCGATGACGAGGATATCCTCGTTGCCAATCTCGTTTATCTGGAACAGCACCGACTTTTAGTTAGCGGAATTAAGCGCGGACTCAATGGTCACGTTATCTATACAGGTGGACTGGTGCTAACAAAAGACGGTATCGACTACATTCGGGAAGATGGCGGGCTTACAGCATTACGAGATAAAGCTAGCGCCAATTACCAATTGCATGAGGCAATTCTTTCCGAGCTGATTCGTCAGATACAGGCGTCACCCGATACCGATCGAGATAAAGAGGCCCTCGCATCTCAGCTTCGATCGCTTCCCGCCGAGACCATAAAACACCTGTACATGAAACTACTGGATCAGGGTGTTTCATATCTGCCGGGCGTATTTCAGCTAATTCAAAAATTGCTCCGCCCGGAGTGAGTTCATCATCGGGGCGCACCATTGTGAAGCGCCCCCATCCGATATTCTTTCCGAGAAACATCCAGAAATCGAACTGGAAATTTGCGCTTAGATAAAGCCCTCCTGGCTGAAAAACTGCCGTCTGTACCTTTGCCTGTTTCATTTTGGTTCCTCTGTTATTGCGGGCCATTGGTGTTGCTTCCGCCGCGCTCAACGCCGCTATGGACGTGGTTGTCAAAATCAATATCGCCCACGGACAGACCGCCAGCGGTGACCTCAGTTCGACCGTTTAATGTCGTTTTGCCGTTGTGTGTCACGCCCTCATGCGAAACCGTCAACGAAACGCCGCCACATGTCAGGGTTATCCCGTTGTCTGTCAGGTGAATGCGTACCGAACCATCGCGATTACCCATACCCATACCGGATGTAGGCAGATCGGGAATGGCTGTTTTCAGCGATCGATAGCCGGGGGAGAAAAACGCATCGCTGGCACTGAACATACGCATATTATGCGGCGCGACAGGCCCGCCCTGATCAAGCCATGTATCGATCGCCCGTTGGCTAAAATGGATAACGCCCTCAGTCCCGACGGGTAATTCATGGAAAACAGTCCATTCTTTCGTGCCGGAAAAATTAACAGGCACATTCTCAATAATTGATAGTGTTTCAAATGAATCGCCGTTTTTGCGTTGAATTCCGCATTCAACCTGCGCACGCTGATTATCAGGATTGTATGAAATGATCTTTCCCGGAAGACACACCATAAGGCGCGATACAGTGGCTAATTTGGCCGCTTCAATGGCTTCATATAGCGGGTTTTCCCTCTTTGTCGAATCCATCAATAAACCCTCCCGTTTTCAAACCGCAAGTTCGCTGAAATTGTCGTTTTCCACAGGTCGCCGTAGAAATCCCCCTGATGCATGGTTGCAAGAACGGCAAACTTCCCAATGCTGCGCTGTTTCTTAGATGCCTCACCTTCGCCAGGGCGGTAAACATCGCTGAATCCGTATGTTTCGAACTCTGAATAAACATCAACCCAATCCAAAATGCGGATGCGGTGATCAAGTTTGACGTCAACCTCTATCTCTCCGATGTATATTCTCGGTACACCTTCCATACCATTAAATGCCCGTACCTCATGGGTAACATTACGAGAACGCCCATTCCTAAAAATAACTATCCGCGTGCTCTCAAAGAACCAATCAAAATCATAAATCCTTTTCAATTCGTTCATTTCATAGATAGCACTTCCAACACGCGTCTCACCGTAAATTGCAGGGGTAAGATCTGAGAAATCCCCAATAATATCTATGTCAGTTTGAAACACGCTGGCAACATCACGAATTATCTCTATTGCCGGTGTATTATTTCCCCACGTTTTATTGACCGACGCCTTACGCCATCGGTCGAAATGACTCCAGCAATAGAAGCGAATATATGTGGACGGGCCATCTTTCCCGGTTTCGATGTTGTTTATCTGCCCCCTGAAAATTAATCCGTTACTATCGTTATAACCAGCATAAAGAAATAGCTGATCATACTCTCTGTATATGCGCCTGCGCGTTTCCCGCGATATGCCATACATGGATATATTGGCGCTGGCTTCATGGTTGTTTGGTGATCCGGCTACAGAAAAACGGATTTGCATGGGTGGTTCATAAATTAAGTCTTCGCCTCCCATGCTTGATTTTATTATCAGCTTGTAGCTTCTTCCAAAAATCACGCTCATGACGGATACCATACCAAGTTATTCTTCTCCCCAAGATTGGCGAGCGTTGGCGTTTCGCCTTCCAGCACGATTTTACCAATACGGGTATTCAGTCCAGCCAGTAGATTTATGCCAACATGCAGCGCCCTTCCCAGTGCGATCGGGTTGTTGTCCGCATCGCGGATATCCACCACAAAATAGCTATACCGGGTTAACCAGCGGACACGAAAGGCGAGATTATTGTTACCCAACTGAACGGAAAACTCCTGGTCAGTTACAGAATTAATTAACGGAATGATATTCACTGTAACGATACCTCGCCTCTATTGATTGTTGCCTGCCCTTGTGTGGCTGCTGTGTCGTTTTGTGGCAGGTTTGCATTTGTTACATCTGCGCTGCGATTGGCATTAATTAGAACCAACTGACGCATTTCAACCACCAGTTCAAGCCCACCCTCGTTCTCTTTATTGCGCTGCTTTCTTGTGTTGGTAATGATCATGTTGTCATAAGACGCGCCGGCGGAATCAATGACCGTGAGAATTTCGCTGTTTCGCTGTGACCATCGCATTCCGTCTAACGCCTCTTGCGACCGTTTGTTTCCTGATGCTGTAACAGAAAGACCAATGCTTGCGGCGACACCCGCCAGCGCTGCCGTTCCGCCACCAAGCAGCGAGCCGACGGCACCAGCGGCCACACCCGCACCAATCCCACCCAGCGCTGAAAACTGGCCCGCCTGCGCCATTAATGACTTAACCGGGTTATCAGAGATCGCCACTGTCATAATCAATACCAATGGGCGTGTAATGGCGTTGTCGTTGGCGGTATACCCGTTTTCAAGGGGGTATTCACTAACCACGGTAGGAAGTTCGCTAGATTCTTCCAGAATGGCATCAAAAAAAATCCCGCGTATTTGTGGGCGGGATTTGTTGAATATTCCGACAATGCTCATTGGATATCAGACTCCTGTGATAATTTCAGGTTTCGTCCGGCTTCCGCCAACCCCTCTCTGGTTCCTTCCCTTGCCCCCTGTCGAGCAGCTTCCTTGACCGCAGTCGGATCAGACGCCCCTCTTGCATCAACGGTGGAATGAACGGTTACGGTGGTTTCTCTTGATGAATTTCGACTTAAAAACTGCTGGTCAAATTTCTGCTTGTCGTTGTAATACCCCATCGTTCTATCGTAATAATCCAACCCAAAATTAGAATCTACGACACCAGCTATTCGTTGTGGCTGAACGTACCCCTTGCCATTTTCATGATCGATGATTCCCTGCATGAGACGAACCATCATTTGCTTGTCGTTATAATTTAACCTCTCGTTTCGACCTTTTCCGATGGAGCGAGAAAGTTGCTCGGCGTAGGCAGCAACATTATTACCATCAGATGCTGGTGCGTAGGTTTTGATTATCTCATCAATGGTGTCCTTCCCTCGGCCGAAATACAGGCCAAGCTGTTGATAGAGAGCCTCAATACCCTCATCCATAGATGAAAAGACAGCAAAACGACCATTCGTTCCACTTTCCTTTCTGGCCCCTTTTTGCCCCATGAAATTCAAGTTTCCCGGATTGTTATTCCGTATTCCTCTTGGAGCGGCATTGCCTGGGATATCATTTGCGTTGGGATTGGGTCCTGTAGGCATTCTTACTGGACGCTGAGGAACTAGGTTGTCTTTCAGGCCAAAGAACCCAAGAAAATCACTGTACGGATAATTAATATTTTCATTGAGCCACCTTCCCGCCTGACGCTTGTTATAATCCCAAGAAGATGAGGCGCTATCTTTTATATTGTCGAAATCATTATAAAAATATTCCGCATAAGCCGCAGCGCCAAGAATGGGTAGATTGCTAAGAAACATCTTCCCTCCTTTTTGTGCTGCATTTATTGCAACAAGTATCGCTATGCCCTTAGCGGCCTGCTCAAGATATGGCATGGCTTGATCTAATTTTTCAACAATCCCTTGTTTATTATCCATTAACCATTTATCGGCACGACTTGCCAGATCTGTTAATTTTGGAGTCAACCTTTCACTTATTGAGTTACCCAACCCTTCCAAGTTTGTTGTTAAATTCTGAACCGCCGTATTATATTCATCAGCAATTCGTATTGTTTCAGGAGTGATAACTCTCCCTCTCTTGTTATATTCTTCAAATTGCTGCATAACCCAATCAGGGCCTTTTGATAAAACATCCTGCTCCGTGACATTGAATCCAAGCCTTTTTGCAAACTTTGTCAACGCGTCAGGGTTGTTAGACAGCTTCTGCATTTGCGTTGCCGCCCACATAAGCCCAGATTGGGAGTCTTGCAAATCGCCCAACTCATAAGGATTGATCCCGGCATTTCTCAGCGCTTCCTTACTGATTCGACCTTCCCTTGCATCATCCCTGAGTGCGTTTATTTTCTCTATTGCACTCATTGCGTCCTTAACGTTGCCGCCCATAGACTCAAAGGCATAGCCCCAGCGGAGAACGTTGTTAGGGTCAATAATATTTCGCTTAGAGAAGCGATCCAGTTCAGAGACAAAACCCGCAAATTGTCGCGTCAGTTTATCGAATCCAAAGCCAGCAGTAAGCGCTGATGCCATTTGCAGCATGTTATCAGTGACGCCTTTAAATGCTGCCCTTGCCTGATCAAAACTTTTTGCATCGGTTTCTAAACCAAGTGAAACCAATAGTTCATCTATAGTTTGTGCCATTGTGCTATTACCTTCTTAGAAATAGAGCCTGCCACATAGGAGAACCAGCCCAAAGAGGCAGCACAGACCATACCGGCTTCCTCAGGCTCTATTCCTAAACAGGTTCTTTGGTGGATTTTGCGCATGTGGTGCGCGGATGTAAAAAATCCCGCCATATGACGGGATCTTGTTAAATTTATTCTTAGTAAGAACTCACCAAGTATTGACACTTATCGGAATTAATTTGAATGATTTTATTTCTTCACTATATTGTATACGTCCGTTTAAAGAAAAATCATATTCACCTGTTGATATATTATTCACGCTGGCAGGCCAAAAATCATAGACATCAACGACGACCCCTCTTTTGTCTATTGCAGATAATTTCATCTCAATACCAATAGGAACATTACAATTATTTATAACTGTCGCAGCGCCCTTTAGGTATTTGTCTTTTCCATGCCCATCTACAAATTTAGCATTAAATTCTTTTACTGATATGTCTTTTATGCTGCACGACAACTCATCAGCGTTTGCCATACTGGAAACAAATAACAGGATAAAAATAAGCACCCTCACATCCTTGCCCTCAACCAGTAATATTCGGAAACATCCTACCACCGGTTGACGCGCCGATCACCATACCAGCAACGAAAAAACCCGCAGCTAAGCGGGTTGGATTCATTAATCGGCTGTTACGCAGCCACGCCGCTCACTCCAAGCATTTTAGAAATCTTAGCAATGCCCTTAGCGGTTACGAGCGCCTGTTCAACTATCTTCTCGCTACCATCCGAACGGGAAACGGTCGTCACTTTATGTTCCAGATAACCAGACTGGATCTTGTCCTGATATCCCAGCCACGCCTTGCCGCCGGCACGCCGGTAAATCCAGTGCTGCTCCGACAGGGTTTTGAACAAGAACTTCGGCTGAACCTGCAAATGCTTCGCTGCGTCGGTAATGCACATGCTACCCTCTGCTTTGGTGGCGATACGGTCGAACGCCTCCACATCCGGACGCATCTCGTCAACCTGGTGCGTCAGCGTGATGACTTTTTCAGAATAGGTAAGCAAAGCTCCGCGCAGAAACTCAGGGTTGTTAAGCGCAACCATAGGATCGGCCGTTGGCCTGCTTAACGATTTTAGCTTCTCCAGAACTGAGCGACGAACTGCTTTTGATTCACGCATGCCGATAAGGGTCATCTGATCCATATTCAGAATGGTGTAGTAGGTTTTATGCCCTGTTTTACCAACTACGAAATTTTCGTAGTTTAAATCTTCACCAATTTCATCATTAACTCGTGCGTGAAAATCAGATGGTCGAACAGGTTTTTCACCAGCCTCTTTACGGGATGGGTTAATAATGTTGTTCAGGAAGTCCAGACTGGACATAGTGACAACACCATTAGGTACTGCTAAAGTAGATTTAGTCATTTATTTGCCTTTTTGACTAATTGATAGATGCCAGTAGCTGAACCCTACTGGCGTTTTCATTTGCACTACTGCAAATTCTTGATTGCTCCAGTCATTTTTTCGAGCATGTCCTCTTTACGCATAACCACCCAGCCGTTACGGCGAGCCAGTTCTGTGAAATCATTCAGTGTCAGTACGATTTGATCTTCTCGTAGCGGCAAGGACTGAGCCACCGCACCGTTTGGATGAAGATACAAAAGCACTCGATTACTTTCAGCAGGTAAAGACCACGAAGCGGGAGCCTTGCCCTGCTCCAACTGACGAGGTAACAATTCGCCATCCAGTGCCAACTTATGCACGTATTCGATCGCCAGTGGCAGCAACTCTGGTGCCAACTCGTCAATGCTTGCCACATTAAAGCGCTGGTGAACGTAGCTATACGCCTCTGGATACATAATCCCTTTCTTGCCCACCAGCAGGTTTACAGCATCACGTAATGGTGTGCGTTCATCTGTGTTTGTCTTACGGGGATTGGTTACCTGCCCCTTCGTCCAGTATTCGTAGAGGACGTCATCGCATTCATTCTGATAACGGATAACGCGATCGCGGATCTCGGCTTTAACCTTGTTTGGGCTGATGGTGTTCAGCCAGGCGGCTAGCTTGCGCAGGGCGAGGCAAATCATCTTCTGAATGCCACCGGCGGTGGGTATAGAGATTTCCTCTATGCCTTTGGAAAACCGCTGTTTCAGTTTCGTGTACTGCCCCATCCAATCCATACCCATGCCTTCAACAATCGGCTTCATTGGTGCGTACGGTTCGCCGCAGTGATTAACGACGAAAAGATCTGTTCCATAAAACGGCACATTGATGGCGCATGGTGCTGTTGCTATACTGTTCATGTTGGTTTTCCCGCAAAGGTTGACTGACAAACAGAAGCCCTGACTATCGCAAGTAGTCGGGGCTTTCTCATTTTTGATTCGCATTGGCACGCTGCCCCTTTATGCGATTCATTCTTTCCGTAAGAAGCTTCACCAATTCCCCATTCAGCGAACGAGAATTAAATTCAGCCTCAGATTCAAAAAACTCCCTCACATCAGACGGCATGCGTAATGGATATGGTGTCGGCCTAACTGTTTTTTGACTCATAAGGACTCACTATTTTATTCAGATAAACAAGATAATCACCCAAGAGTGGATCATATGGACTCACTTGTCAAGCGAGTATCACCTGATAGACTCCCATTAAGTGAGTCTTATGGAGTCATATTAATGTCAAGAATAACGCCATACCCTTTACGGATGCCCGCCGAAATGAGAGAGCGGTTAGAAAGTGAGGCTAAGGAATCTGGCAGAAGCCTTCAGCAGGAAGTGATGAAGCGATTAGAAGTATCTATGGCTCTTGATGAGCTAACAGGGGTTGCTGTGGAATACCTACCAACCTTAGTTGAAGACCTTCAAGCTGGGATAGAACAAGTCAAGGTGCTGAAATCGGAAAACAACGAACTAAGTAAGAAGTTAAAAAATTTGCAATCAGAAGTATCGGCTTCGTTTTCCATATCAGGAACAGATCGCTCAAACCTAGCTTTAATGAAGCTAAAGAAGGCGTACGCCCATATATCGTCTGGATTGGATGAGATAAAAAATCTCATACCAGAAGACAGCAAATAGACTGCTGTCTCCCGGCTACCCTTTAGATTTTTCCCTGGCGCGTTCTACGCTCTCGATCGCCTCTTCAATCACGTCATGCATGGCCTGCACATCATCAATGGTATAGGTGCCGTCGATCATATCCGACCATTTAGCCAGCGGCGGGCAAGCATCGCCCGCCCCCAGGCACGGACGCCAGAGAAACCAATCTATTCCGCTGTCGTTTCGCTCGTTGTCTCGCTTGCGCCGTTTTCGCTCCCTGCGCTGAGCGTCCAGAAAGGGCCGATGTTCTCCTTAAGCACGCGACCCAGCAACAATAGGTAGTTTTGGATCTGGTCTTGAAACAGGTTTTCGGCCACCGGGATGCTATCGGCGTCACGCACGATTTTACCGTTTTTGATGCACAGCTCTTTCAGCCGATTGAGCGATAATGCATCCATGCTGGCAAGCGCGACGGCTAACCCCATATCAGATGCACTATCACCCAGCGCTGGTAGTACGCTGTTTTTTGTGGCGATCTGAAGCATTTCCAGTTGGTCTTTTGCTGACGGCGTGGCGCCACTGTATGTCACACCGTCGATTTCAACTTCAATCTTACGTCCCATTTAAAGCCTCACTTAATTGATTTAATTATGTTTCTTCTGAGTCTGCGAACTCGAAAATGAATGATTCGTCCGACACGCTGGTTTTGCCGCCACGCGTCATCGAGCCACGATTAGTTAGTATCCCATCAAACCCCAGCACGGTTTCAGTCGTCCCGGTCTGGAAAAACGTGAACGTAGCGTCCACACCGGTTTTCTCCACCGCCAGAATCTGGCGTACCTGGTCAGAACCGGGCATCAGGTTGATGGTAAGGCGTTTTGGCCGCGTCTGGTTGTCCAGCCTTACCGACGTTTTGCCGATGCCCCTTTTCAATGTGGCGCGTGGCTCCAGGTCTTCAATTGTGATCGGCGGATCGGTATCGCCGAAATCGTCAATCGGAATGCCAAACACCGTCAGGTTGGCGCCATCTGCGCCATACCGTTTCATTGTCATAGTGTGTTACTCCACAGTGATATTGATTTCGGCAACATGGCCGGCACGCGCCAGAATGACCAAAATTGATGTTGGCGGATAAGTACGCTCTTTGCGTTGGCTGGACGTTAGTTCTAAAACATCCTCGGGCGCAGAGCGCAGCACAAAGCCGAATTGAGCCGTTTTTGTCTCGCCGTCGTCCGGGTCAACATACGATCCAGTACCCAGCACGCCGTTGTCATAGAACCGTTTGCAGGTGGCCGTAATTGCCGACAGCAGCCCAGCATAATCCCGCGGCGTCAGCGCGCGTTTTGAGCCGGCGTTTGCGATGTAGTCGTAGCCATCCACCTGAATGTGGTTTTTCAGCACGTCCAGATTGACTACATCATCGATAAACTCGCCGTAGGACGACATTGACTTACTGTTGATCACCCGGCTGTTGTCTGTTTCTCCAGCCAATTCAATCTGGGTGAAGAACACCGCATTTTTGGCTTTCAGTGCGTTATATGCGCTGGTGGTGAGGTCATCACCGCTGATGCCCGGCAATACCTGGTATTCACCAGTAATGGCAGTATTAGTGCCAGTCGGCCGGAATTTATGGAACGCCGCAGCCAACTGCACCATTGCATACGCCTGTGATGCGTCAGCAGTAACGGACGCGGCTGATTTGTACCCCGCAAACACATGGCGGTTGCCTTTGGCTTTCAGCGTAGAAATCACATCGGTCGTATCGTTCTGGTCGATAATCGCGTCAGCGCTGAACGTAAACCAGAGCGGATGGCTGGTGGCGTCCGACCAATCAGCCAAATCCGGCAAAATTGCCGTAGTCACATCGGCGTTTTTGAAAAAGTAGTGATAGCGCCATAGGCGGTCGTTCGCGCTGTTGATTATTTCCAGCAGCGTATCGGTCGCGTTCTTCATCCATACCGTGATAGTCGGCGGTTTCGGTATGTTGGCAAAATAGCGCGTAGCGATGCGGTAAATGTCGCTGGAGGTATCAAAGTCTGCCGCAATTTCAGTGACAGAACCGTAATCGCGGTAGGTGTCTGCCGCGAACGTCACGCCCTGTGCCAAATCGGCTGCGTCAGCAAAAACCAACGCGCTGGAAAAATCTGCATATCCCAGCCCCGCCGGTGTCAGCAGCAGGTTTACCGGAATGATGTTATCAACTGGATAGGCCATCGGGATGTTTACCCCTCGTTGGTAAATTGAACATGGAACCCTGCGGCGCGCAGCAGTTCGTAGGAAATGGTGTGCTCGATGAACAGGTTAATGTCGGCCTGCCAGCGTGGTTGAATGCCTGCCTGCATAATCCCGGTGAGATTCCGGCATGTACTGACGTGGCGCCAGGCTATTTCGTTGCGGTAAAGGAATTCACTGACGGGCTGGCGCAAATTGGCGTTATGCAGTCGCATGATTGCCGCATCTGCGCCCTCGTTGATAATGTTCACTGAAAGCATGAACTCCATCGACGTGGCCACGGTTTCGCGCAAGTCCTGCCATTGCCCCAGCGCCGGATCTGCCTCTTCCGTTGCCGGGATTAATTCGCGCCGCCGCTGCGACCAGCCATAGGCGCGGATGGGGATAGGTTTGTAGGTGGCATACAGACCGGTTGGCGCATCACGCCCCTGATCGGCCAAAATGACCGTATCCACACCGGAAGTCAGCGACACCAGTTCCTGAAATACGGTGTACAGATCGTCAATACTCTCCATCAACCGGCCCCCCGATATCGTTCAACAACCGCACGACAGAAATTGCGCCATGGCCGATTGTCGCAGGATTGAACACGCCACTGTCGCATCACCTGCCCGTCGCTGAACTCCAGCAGATCGGCGAATTTACCGTTGTCATCTGGGTAGAGATAATTCACGCCGTCGTTGATATGCACCACACGCGCATCCTGTGGGTTAGCCGTCCCACCCATACCCATCAGCATTTGCATATCTTTCCACTTCGCAGGCTGCACATTGACGCGGGTCAGTTCGACGGTTTCACCTGGCTGCTCCTCCCAACGACCGCCGGGTCCGGTGTAGCCACCCGCCCCCGCGCGGATTATCCGCACGCCGCCGTCAATGGGAGAATTGAACGTTGAATCGATATGACCGTGCATATCCAGACCGTTACCGAACATCGTTAATCCTCCACGACATGGGTAATGGCGCCTTTGAGTGTGCCGTGATTAACCAGTGGTTTATCTGAGCCCTTCTGCCTGATAGTTGACGGCGCGTTGGCCGGCTCTATCCCGGATTCGATCGCTTCCTTGCAATAACCTGCCGCCCGCGCGCCGATCTGATCCAGCATCTGAAAGGCAGTGATTTCTCCGCGCGTGACTGCGCCGGTCAACGCACGAAACGCCTTTTTGATATTGTCCTGATTCTGTCGGAGTGGGACGCGCAAAAGTGAGCGTTCGGGAATATTGATGGTATGCGGACCGGTGACGCCCAGCTGCATAAGCCCTGCACCGTCTTTCATGAACCGCACCTTTCCGGCTACCGCATCCTTTTCATTTCGATATCCGTAACTGGTACCACCTGGGTGCTGAATAGTGCCACCAAACTCATTTACCGCGCCAATAACAACCAACGGCGTACCATCTTCGCTGTTACCAGAACCGGCGGGCAAACCCACCAACACCCGGCGTTTAGCCATGACGCGATCCTGAATCTGCTTAAGCTTTTGCGCGATTTTATTACCGCCACGCACCTCCGCATTGAGTTTCATATCATCAGCCCCCCGGTTCCCGCCCGGCGACGCAGGCGCATGAATTCCACACCGTACGCCGTCAGCGGCAGATCGCCGTTAATCGTCAGGTCATCCATTGTTACCGACGGCACGGCGAACGATGTAGACTCGTCGCCCACCGATTTACCAGAAATCGCATAGGCCGCCCCGACATCGCCGCTGGCGGAACGCTGGCGCATCACCAGGCGGTGAGCGGCAAACGCAAACATACCGCGCTTTTTAATGCTGACCACTCGCCCATCCGGGTACACGCCCCAGCGCTTACCGGTTTCCGCGTCACCTTCTTCCAGAGCGATAACTACCCCTGAATCCGGCCACGTTGTTTCGTCGCTGAATTCGGGGTAATAGGCCCGGAAATCAGCCACGATTTGCGCGGTAATTTCCATCGTTACCCCCATAAAGCAAAACCCCATCGCGGCGACGGGGTTTATTCGGTTTCGGTAGAGTTACCGCCGGGATCGGACTGTTGCGCCAGGGCTTCGTCAATGGCTTTTTGCAGCGTTTCCGCTTTGGCCGCAGACGGAGCCTTTTTACCCAGTAGCTGTTCGTATTGCTCACGCAGTGTGGTGATGTCCGGTTCTTTTTCGTCTTCCTGTTTCTGCTGTTGCGCCAGGGCTTTGTCTTCCTCATCATGCTCCGCGCGAATCAGACCAGACTTAACGAACAAGTGATTGCTGAAGTCCCCCTCAACCAGCGCAGAATGACCGCGCGGAATGGTGACGCGTTGCCCGGTAACAGCGTCGGTGACGGTTACTGGTGCCGTGTGGATATTGAATAATTCAGCCATTTTATACCCCGTCAATGTAGTGGCCAGCTTTTGGAATTCTCCATTCCGTCCCGCCGGTACGCAGGATTGCCGGAACCTTGAAATTCACGTTATCCGCCGTGGCCGGAGCCAGGAATCGGAGAGGCATGACATCATGGCCCTTCACGATGCGGATCTCTTTCTTGTACACCGCCATACGATCAGCGCCAGCGACACCCGCACCTTTCAGTAGGATGTCATCCTCAAACGTGATGTCAGGGAAGTTGGTGCGAAGGAACTGCAACAGCGTAACGTTGGAGGCGTTCTGCGTAGACAACAGCGTACGGGCCAGCAGTTGGAACTGCGCAGGCGGCAATACAAACGTATTGGGACGATGAACGGTCAGCGTATTGTCCAGATAAACGGTGTTATACGCGTTACCGAAGAAATCAATGATCGGTTGCGTACCGTTCGTCGGGATAGCAGCTACCAAGGCCGTGAGGTTAGATGCCGCTACCTCTACCGAAACATTCGGGCTGGTGTAAAGACCCTCACCGACGCCCTTATCGCCAAGCAGATAGATTTTGTTCAGACCTTGTTCAACAACATCACGCACCGCCTGTCCGCGCTCTGCATCCAGATTGACGTTGTTTAGCATGGCGTATCCAATTTCCTCAATCGAATACGTGTAACCCAACGCCGCCGTGGTGATGTCTTTGAAGCCTTGCGACATCGCAATGTCAACGGTCGGCACATCGGTGGAGTTAGGTCCAAATAATTGCAACTCACCGCGGGAGTCAATGGAACGGAACATTACCGCCTGAGCCCAGTCTGGCGCGCTGTTATCCAGCGGTAGCAATGTGCCATATTTAAACTGCGGGTATTCGATACGGTAAATTTCCGACTCGATATGCGCAGCCTGATTAACTAAAAACGACAGCGCGGAAACCGGGCTGACGTCAAATACGCTCTTTGGCATGTCAATTTTCCTTTCTTATGCGCTTACGTTCAGAATGCCGTCAACGCGGATTTCGCCGATCTCGCCAGCAACCACGTCATAAACCCACTTAACCTGATTGAGTACCAGTAAGTTTTCGCCGGTACCGGTGGTGAGGCGTCCCTGATTATCACCAGCAGCTAAAATGACGCTGGCGGTATCACCCGCGCTGGCGCCATCCACGCATAGAGCGAACATTGGGCCACGACGCAACACTGAAGCCACGGCATCGACCGCATAACCAGTTACATAATTGGCCGGATTGGCTGGTGCTGACGGGCTGGATGTCGCCATTGAGCGAACAGAGAAACCGATAATTTCGGCAGCGGTCGTTGTTGCGGCAATGGGTGCGCAACTACGATTCTCACTACCGCGGATAACCGCACGGCCAAACTGAACCAGAGCGTTTTCCACTTTACGGGACACGACTTCAACAACATCAGTCGTTGAAATCTGGCCCTCATACGCCTTACCGCGATAAAGCGTAAAATCATCCTGAGCAATAGCCATTATTTGCCCTCCTGTTTGCCATAACGTTTATCCAGCCATGACTGGCGAACGCTATCGCGCGTCGCTTGTCCATTGCCGGTTTTAACTTTTTTCATGTCACGACTGAAATTGCGAATCGAATCATCAGAACGCTGCTTATCGCCGTCCGGATCATCCTCATCCTCGTTTTCTTTGCGCTCTTCTTCAGCATCGAAATACGCCGTGACATACGCTTCAGGGGCCTTATCCCATGATTCGTATTTGCGGCATTTGATGCCGGCAGAGTCCAGCGCGGCGCGTTTGATTTTCAACGGATCGAGTGAGTCGCAGGAGAATTTCTCACCAGCGATTTTCGCGGCGGAATCACGGACAGAAACTACCTCGGCGATCAATTTGGAAATCGAGTCCTCGGAGGTTTTCTCTTTCAATTTCTCGATCTCTTCGTCTTTCGCGTCAGCCTTGGCCTTTTCCTTTTCCAGTTCCTCTTCCGTCTGGTCTTTAGCGGCTTCGGCCTTTTCTTTCTCTTCCTCGGCATCCTTGACGCGCTGGCGCAGGCTGTCGATAGTCGATTGGATCAGCGTATGTGCGTTTTCGTCGGCCACTTCGACCTTAACGCCACTGTCCAGCGTCACTTTTGGCATGGGTTTTACTCCCGTTGGTTTGTTGTCGAACAGACGCGCCTTGTGTCCGGCGCGAGCCTGGTCACACAACGCAATGTGGTTGATAAATATATCTCGCTGAAAGAGTTCATACGGGGTGCCATCCGGCGCGATTCCGGGGGTATCTTCGTATTCAGACGTGTAACCAGCGGACAGTTCCGCTTTGCCGCGGCTAATTTCGTCAATGGCCTCCTGGTCTTTGATCAGCAAATCGACAACAACGAAATCGCCATCACGTCGACCAGGTGAAACTGCGTGTCCAGCGGTTACCTCTTTAAAGGTGGTGGCGTCCACGAGGTCATCAGGATGATCAACGGTAACGTCTTTGTTGTCGTAACTCGCCAGACTATCCAGTTTGAAAACTTCCTCCGGCGGTCGGTAGACATTGACTATTTGACCGGGTGGCCTGTCCGTTAATCCCAACTCGGATGCCAGATATTGCTGGATACCGACGCGAGCAACCCGCCCGGGGACTTTTAGATAGCCCTCAGGAGTGATTTCACGTTGAGACGGGATAGGATAGGACACGCGGTCACGAACAGTGATCCGCATAATTTTTCCTGTTAGTAGTCGAGACCTTTGATTTGAGCAATGGCATGGCAGCGGCAACCGATGTGAGCCCTACCGGGGAATAGTCCGGTCTGGCCTTTGTAGGTCGCCCCTTTAGACCAGAGGTAAACGCCAGCGCCGAGTCCGGTGTCCATTCGGGAGATAGCAAAACACGAAACTTTAGCGTAGGGGTATTTCCCTGCTGGGTTGCCGGATACCCGCACATCCTGAGACGTTGACCAGCGAAAGCGATCAATACCTGCGTTCTGCTGGCGCGCGCTGGTGATGTCGCTTTGGATTTTCGCTGTTTGGTCCCGTGCTATCAGATGGGCACGGTTATAGGTTGCGCCCGTAACATGCTGGAGGTTACGAACTATTGTAGTGAGAGAATCGCCGCGCAGAATACCGTCATACACCTGCATCTGGATGTCTTCAAAATAATCCGATGACAGCGATTTAATCAGCGCGACGTTGCTCTCTATTGACGCATCGACATAATCAACCAGGTTTTCATTGACCATCAGTGCGGTCATATCGATACCAATAGCCCGGTTAATCTGTTCAACAAACGCTTCGGTACTGTCGGACTCAGCGCGACTGACAACGCGTTGAGAAAGCCGCTCTGCCTGACGTTGAAAGATCTGACCCTGAAAGTTTTCCGCCGCCTGGCGTATGGCTTCTTTCAGAATGTCAATGAGGTAGCTATCGGCCGTATAGTTGCGGCGCAATACCGGAACCAGTGCCTCATCGACCGCCTGCGCCATTTGCCGAATGATTTCACGTAACTGAGCGCGGTAATAACTCTCAGCGTCATCATTCGGTTTGATTGGGCGGATTGGTGCCCGTCGGCGTACTGGTGTTTTCGCCAGTAGTGTTTGCAGGCTCTCCAATCCTGAATAGGTAATCACCGTCCCGCTCTGCCTTTTCGTCAGTTTCGAGCCCGGTAATATCAGATTCGTCGATACCATAAACGCCTTGCTCCATCAGTTTTCGCGCCACCTGAGAGGGGCGAACGACGCGTTGTTGCAGGCGTATCTCATCCGCCTGAGCGTCCGCCAGCCGTTGCGCTGATAGTTCGGTGTCTGTCGGCTGCGCCAGCGGCGCAAACTCGAAATCAAGCCCATCGGGCATGGTCCCCAGCGTCGAGCGGATCAATACCTCATCGATGCGCTTCAAGAATGGCCTATACTGCGACTCCTGCCCGCCGCGGATGGTGTTGTAGTAATTGTTCATGTCGCCCTGACCTGAGTCGCCCAGGCCTTTCGCCTGGACACCAAACAGGCGCGTCATGGGAATACCCGCCGCACCGGATGTCCATTCCATTAGCGCGTTGAGTATTTCCCCCAACCCGCCAAACGATAGTTGTTTACGGTCTAACTCCTCGTCCTTATCCAGAAGCGCGAGACGATACAAGGATTTCATCATGCCGAAGATGTTGTATCGCTTTGCTATCGCATCATCCATGTCACCAGACGATAAATCGTTAGCCAAATTAGCGCGGTTGATGACATCAATGTTCGCTTCCTGTATCAGCGAGGATATGCCGGATTTTGCCGATACCGCGTCTTTGATATCTTCCATGCAACGACGTAGCCGACTATCGTCCCACCCGGAGTTAATCATGCGCCAGCGCATCGGCAGCGGCGCGCCCGGTGCCGCAACAAAATGACTGTAATGAATTTGCTGGGTGCCGCCGGTTACCACGTAGTAATCAGGCATCATATAATTCACCGCCAGCGGATCCGTAACGTTGAATGCCTGTCCGTTGATGAACATGCGATCCAGCACCAACAAGCGTTTAAGTGAGCCTTTTTTGATTCTTTCCATGGCCAAGGGCTCATCGAACGGTTGATCGGTAATCATCAGCACGCCAGCGCCCCCGTAAACGCCAGCCCACTTAAACGCCTCTTGCGTTATGGATTGGACGTTATAAAACTTTTCCGCTTCACGAATGGCTGTGGAGTCATCAGATGAGAACTCGCGCCACTCTCGCGTAGCGTCATCAACTGGATAATCAATAATCGCCCGCGCTATCCAGTTTTCGACGTATGCCGCTTCCAACTCCGTAAAATCCTGCATCACGCCAAACATGAACCGGTTGAACATGCGGCGATCGCGACCGGTTCCCATCCCTGTCATGACGTTAGCTAGGCCATCACTGGTCACGCGCAGACCGTCAGACGTTGCGCGGACGCGTAGTTTTTCGGTCATAGTTAAACCCATCCCCACCCGGCGCCAGCGCCGGAGATCAATTCGATATCAATCGCATCCATAAATGTATCCAGGATGTCATCATTTTTGTGGCTATCGTCTGCTGAGAAGTCGGCGCATTCGGCCAGCGCCGGCATAACCCAGTCGGTTTTTGCCGCTACCGTGCCATCTTCGTAATAAATCTGATCAATCCGCTGTCCGTCATCCGTCATCAACGCAGGAATGAACACCTTCCCGGTTTTCATCTGAGGGACGACATTAAGGCAACGGATCAGTTTGTTCTGGCCGGCACCGCGGGGAATTTCCAGCACAGGGATACTTTTGCGCTTTTTCAGTGTAGTAATCAGCCCTTGGCCGGCCTGCTTGTCCTCAATTCCCATGTGCCTTAATGGCGCAGGCTTTTTGCGGTTAAATGGCTTCCACTTTTCCCACAGTTCTATCGCTTTGCTCAGCAAGTCTTCCGGATCCCATTTCCCGCGCACGCTATCGATGAGATAGAGGTTGCCGTCAACACCCATCCCCACCAGAGAAAACACAGTGTAATCGTTGTAATCCTCGACCTTGCCGGAATTGGTATCCACATATACAGCGCGATGCGTAAGCTGCGGCAGATGCGTGTAGCGCTTAAACCAATCGGTATCAATCAGATTTCCCGTCAGCGCGCGAGGCCGCTGCATATACTGAGAGAGAAACGTGTATTCGTCGCTTTCCCAAAGGCGCATTAAATCGCCGACATATTCGTTAACCGGCCAGTAAGACCAATAACGAACGCCGCCGACAACGACGCTTTCGGTGTCTTTTACGGAAAACCAACACATCGCGCGCCAGGGTTCAGGCAAAGAGTCAATGTATTCTTCGCTAACTAGTGCAGGGATTGTGACGTGGTGGAAATCGACACCCATACCACCAGACAGCATGAATCCCGTAGCGTCTTCGGTATGCAATCTTTGCTGAATGCTGACGAATGGCGTCGGGTGGTCTTTGGATTTATCGCCACGGCGAGACCGGATAGTGTTGACCAGCATCCTGTTTGCATTATCGCGCCGTGAGGCCGAAAACATATCTTCTGGTTTATTGTAATCGTCCAGGCACACAAATCCTGAAAAATCAGGGCCGGGATACCCGGCACGTCCACCAGTAATTTGCCCACCACTAGATCGCGAAACGGTTTGCCCGACAGATCGCCTTTTGGTATCTATAACCTCCCATTCTTCAGCCTGATTAACACCAAAACCACAGGGCCATAATTCCTGATATTCACGGCTGGCAATGATGTCGCGCGTACGTCGGCTATTACGCTTAACCAGAGTGTCGGCAAAAGAAATATTGAGATTACGAAATCGGCGTAATCGCTTAATTTGCACCAACGTATTGATATACGCTGGCAAATGAACAGAGAAAAATTCTGTCTTTGTTCCACCAGGTGGAATATTTACTATGAGATTGCGAGGGCGTAGCTTTCCGTTAATTAATTCATCAATCTTGCTGGACATCAACCGGTGGTGCCAGTTGACCATCATTCTTTCGCCCTGTAGTACCTCAAACCACAAACGCGTGAAATTCAGGAATGATTTTTCAGACTTGGATTTCAGGGCTACCCGCGCCGGGAAGTCTAAGTCTTCCCATTCCAGCAAATTAGCCATGATAATCCTCAGTCTAAATCAGGTAGGTTTTTCTCCAGCGCTTGTTGTGCCTTGGCGTAGTCTTCCGGCGTGTAGTTCACCTGGTTTATCGGGCCACCATCAGCGCCGGTCAATTCCGTGCGGTTTTTTAGCATGCCCAGATGCTGGGCCACCATCTTCAACGCGTCATCCTGATTACGAGTGATAACCTCTAAACCGAACTTACCCTCTTTGACGCCAGCGTATAATCGGCGAGCCGCGCCGCGTAAATCACGCGTGTCATGGAAATAGGAACGACTGACGCCCATGCCATTACAGCGCGGACATTCTGGGTTCGGATCGAGTTGAGCGTCAAAACCGTAGCCGCCGTTATCAAGCGGTTCACGTTTTTTACTTTCCAGCGCCTTTAGCCTAGCCTCCTCAAACTCTACCGCGTCCTGCCACTGGTACTGAAAACCAAATCCCCAGCAGTGGCGACAACAAAGGCGGCGCAGTTCGGTAATCTGGTTCGCATCGGCGGTTGCAATTTCCCACCACATCTTCAACACGTCATCTTGTGTGATTTGGGTGCGGCGTTCTCTCGCGTCGAGTGCGTCACGAATGGCCCGGCTAACCTTAAAATTCCTATAAAGGATCGAAGCAGCAACGTAAGCCTGTTGCCCTTCGCATTTATACCCAGCACGCTTATACGCGGCGACTCTGTTCAGATCCTTAAGGTACTCATTCACAAAGCGAGCCTGCATGTCATTAAGCCCGTACTCATCGGGGTTTAGCATCCATTCTGCGTCAGAGTTTTCAATTTTCGGGCAACTGGAATCAATTTGATTTTTAATTTGAGGAATTGTTTTTTTTGCGCACTTTTCCTTTTGCGCAGTGCGCAATTTCTTCCGCGCAGTTTTTTGCGCAGTTTGCAAATAAGGTTTTTTGATGTATCGACGAGCGGTAGCGTAGTTCAGTCCCTGCGCTTCACACCAATCCTTCGGTGATACGCCTGTATCGGCATGCTCGGACAGGAACCGCTGCTGAAGCTTGCCCCAGTCCGGTTTTGCCATGATGATTTCCTGTATTAAAAGCCATTACGATAGGTCTACCTATGGTGATGGCAATAAAACGGTTTTGCAGCATTGTCACTCTTCACAGAGTTACGCCGCCACTTCTCGTCTGTTCCGAGCCGTCAAGATTGATCACCTCCAGGGTTAGCAATCTATTCCTTGTCGGGGGAATTTGTTATTTCTCTACCACTGCCAACTCAAGCTGATATGCGATAGCAGCCAGAGGACGAACTCAATAGCAGCCCATCCAACGACGGCGCACAGAATCCCCAGCAGGATAAATGCCGTATTCAAGTCACGGTCGAACATTGCCGTCTCCTGTTATCGCATCATAGGCCCGTTCGCACGTCAGGCCCGCTACTCTGGCCCGGTCAGCGTACGCTGCCAGCTCTCCCGCTCTGTCGTCAGCGCGCTGGAGCACGTCGGCGAGCAATATTGCGGTACTGGCTTTTGTCGCGCCTGTTGCGGCAGTTGCGGATATGCGGCCGGTTTCACTTGCTGCGAGTTGGCGCCTGATTGTGGCAATGGTGTCCCGCAAGCCGTTAGCAGCAGACTGAGCATTAACAGCATCAGTCTGTGCCTGTTCAATTTCACGCTGCGCATTAGTCGATATCGCATTGATCGCTTCCTGTCGGCGCCGTTCTTCATGGCGCTCATCAGATTGTCGTTTCTCCAGCGCTTTAGCGTCTGCTATGTCCCGCTGGTCCCACTTGTGTTGCCACGCAGCATTGGCATCATTCCGGCCGGCGGTATATCGCCAGTGCGAGAATCCCCAGATCAAAAAAGCCACCAGCGTTATTAGTGCCAGTGGCTTCCAGTATTTTTTTAGTAATGCCGTAACGATTGCGCTCATACCAGCACCCGCCGCGCCAAATCAAAACGCTCACGCCTGTCGGCCAGACCGTTCCGCCCGCCGTTAATAACCAGCGTCACGCGCTCAACGTCGGCGCCATATCTCCCGAGCCGTTTTGAATTCCAGAACCAGCCCGCCGACCGCATCGCGTTGCTGTCCTCCTCCAGACGTTCCGGTGATGTGACTAAATCCAGTTTCAGCCCAGCACCGCACGTCCGGTAATTATCCAGACCTGTGATCTGAATCAGCCCGCGCCCGCGGTATCTCCAGCCGTCTCCCACGCTCTTATTCCCAAGGCGCCCGGAGTAGACCAGATTTGCTATTGCCGCCTGCCGATTCGGCGGCACAGTCGATTCACCACTCTGGCGCCCCAGCATTGCGATTTGTTCATTACTCAGACGATGCCCGAACGTCGCACGTAAACCCGGCTGGCTATAGTTGAATGACTCAAGAACGCGAGTAAATCCAGCTGACTCATGCCCGACTTGGGCGATAAATTGCGCCCGCGCCACAGCATCATCAATGTCGAACTCGTTGAATGTCGCTATCAGATGCGAAAACCAGCGCGTAGCTAACCCGGCGCTGATATTAGCCGCCTTCTGAAATTGATCTTGTGTCATATGATTTATGCCTGCGGGTCGCCAGTCTTGTTGCCAATTGCGCGGCGGAGAATAGAACTGATGTAGTCAATGCCGAGGAAACCGATAAACACACTCCCTATCGATGCCCATGACGAATCCCAACCGAGAGCCGCCAGCCCATCATTAATGTAATAGGCCACCAGCGAACACATGGCGGCATCAAGAAGACGACGAGACCAACTATTTTGACCGACATATGCGCCGCGCAGCAGAGCCATCAGCGCCGCTGCGGCTGAATAGCCAGCCTCCTCTTTGTGGGCGGTAAACCACGCGGTAAACCACGCAATAAATTGCGCCCACAGGTCGGGGTTTTTGTCTGGCATTTTCATGATCCTTACCTCCCGAATGGTCGGCGCTGTGTGTGATTAACGGAAAAGAAAAAGCCCGCAGCAGAGGGCTTGTCAGAATTATTTTGGATTTTCCACTCAAAGTATAAAGTAAAACGCTTTACATTAAGTATAAAGTGTTTTACTTTATATCCATTGAAGCGACACATACAACTACCGGAGATAAATCATGAAAAAGTTCCTTGAAATCGTAGGTAATGCATCAACTTCTGTTGAATTAAAGGGCCGTTATATCGGGCATAACGTTAATGCTGTCGCGTATGTGGACGGTGATAACATCACTATTCAACTTGAATCCAACGGCTCCCGCGTTCGCGGAGTTTCGGCGATAACGATGAGCAAGGAAGAGTATGAAGATTTTCGTCAACCTCAGTCGCGTAAACTGTTTGTTCGTGGTATAGAGATGTTCGGTGCAGAAGTTCGTCTGTAAGGAAAGAACAGAGTGACTCTGCTTGCTTTCATCGATAAATATTTTGCGGGCAATCAAGCTGAATTCGCGCGATACCTTGGCGTAAAACCGCAGCAAGTTACGCAATGGATTGATAAGGGCTTTATTGTTGTAGACGATACGCTTTACAGTCCGCGACGCAAAATATCTAAGTAAGCCTCCTCCTCACTGCCGTGCAGGCAGCTTTTCACAAATGAGGATGCTTTATGAGAATCGCAAATCACATCACCCCGGCTTTAATCGGCTGGGCAAATCCTTCTTTCCGTAAGCTTTCCAGTTGGCTCGATGTGTACGAGTCAATAATCAGAGCTAAGCCGTTTGACTCAAAGACCCTGAGCAACAAATTGACAATTCTGCGCACTATAAACCAGTTGCTCGGGAAAATTCCGGTACGCAACATAACTCCGCAGAATGCCGTATCAGTTATCGATTTCTACATTGCACAACATAAAAATCGAACGGCACAGATAGCTCACTTTATGCTAACCGACATTTTTCGGGAAGCGGAATATAACGGCTGGGTATACAAAAACCCGGTCACGTCAGTGCTAAAACCGGAGGCTCTTGTCAGGCGAGAAAAGCTCACTCTCGACGAATGGCGAAGCATCTATAACGCCGCACTGTGTGTCTGCCCGTCCTATTTTCATCACGCCATGCGCATCGCATTAGTCACGGCGCAACGCCGGCGGGATATTTCTGATATGACTCGCGCTCAGGTGTTTGATGAGCATCTACACATCCAGCAGCAAAAAACTGGGGCGAAGATAGCAATACCGATCACCCTTACTCTCGAAATTGCGGACATGCAACTCAGTGACGTTCTCAGTGACTGCACGGGCAATAATCATGTGCTGTATTCCCGGAGGATATCTCCCCATTCGCTCACAACGTGGTTTCAGATTGCGCGTGATACTGCCTACGGCGCCGAGCACTGGACGGGCTCGCCACCAACGTTTCATGAACAACGCTCATTAGCTGAACGCCTATACCGCGATCAGGGAATAGATACGCGTCGGCTACTGGGTCACAAATACCAGCGTACAACTGATCGATATAACAACGATTATGGTAAAGAGTGGCGACGGCTGATTATCTAAGTAAATAAAAAACCCGCACTGATGGCGGGTTTCATATTACGCAAATAGCACAACCATTACGCGGCGGCCAATTCCAGACGTTTACCCAGCGCGGATAGTGCTTTCTGTATCGTGTCAATCTTCGTCGCGTGATGCAGATCGAGAATTCGCGTTACTTCCTGCGGCCGAGTACCGATCAACCGCGCAAGGTCAGCGTTTGATACACCCTGCTGAACCACAGCGTTCAGCAGCAGGACTTTAGCGGCTACGCTGGCCGGCACTTCCACGAACACCTCGCCAGTCGATGACGGTGTTGGGATTTCACGCCGATCCTCAAAGTAAAAGTCCAGCGCTGTAACCAGAGCATCCTGCGCCATTGTTAACGCCTCCTCCCTGGTGTCGCCGCCGGTCATGGCTTCAGGGATATCGGGGAATAGTACCGCCCACCCTGTTTCATCGCTATCGAACGTTACCGGATATTGCATATTTATTCAGTGAATCTCCGCGAGTACCAGCCAGCCCCGAAGGGCTGGCCTTTATTTCAATCCGAGTTGCTTAAGAATCGCTTTCCTAAGCGGCTCCGGTATCTCTTTACCCGGATGCCTCGGCATTATCGTCTGCCTGCCGTTGAGGAAAATTTTAAGGTGATTCGTTCCATCCCTAAATTCTGCCCCTTGAGCTGCAAGCCAACGCCTGAACTCGCTTTGCTTCACTGCCTCCTCCTGTCTGTTTAACCTGAGATAAGTATAAACATTTTTGTTTATGCGTTCAAGAGGATTTATAAACTTTTTTGCTTACAAAAAAACCCGCACTATGGCGGGTTTCTGTAATTCTGTCGCTTCTTGATACAGCTTCGCTAAAGCGTACTACAATTATGCAATTTAAAAACTTGTTTGCAACTATTTTTCGCTAGTTTCTGCATCCTCGCTGCATAATTCGTCAAATAGAGTGAAATAGACAGCAGAATTGAACAATTCTATGCACCAGCGAACTCGATCAACACACTGCTTTTCTGTCAGAAATGGGGCGTGCTTGTAGTTCAGCCAGCGAGCCATAGCAGCAATAGATTTATTCCAAGTGTAGTAATCACGGCCAATCTCATAGACCGGACTGTCTTTGCTAAATGACTGGAGAATCATTCGTTCCATGAATGCCGCTTCCTCTTCGTCACCAGCATTACCAATCAGATCCCCCAGCGTTCTTTTAGGCCAAAGAATTTTTTTAGCCATAATGAGTAACGTATCTCCCTGATACCCGATTTCACGTAGACCAGCTAATACAGTCGTTATTTTTTCCTGCTGCTCACAACTCCAGCCAGTCATTAATTGCGGCCACATTCCGCCGCCAGAAAGATGCTCTGTACCGCTACCACCATAAAATGATCCCCAGTGATTCAGGAGTGACCGAACCCAACGGTTCTGTGATGGCTTCAACCTGCGATATTTTCCCAGATACGAACGCCGCGGAGCGTGCGCCAATACTTGCCATGACTTATCTTGAACGGTTTTCAAGCGGCCTCCTGATGACGGGCACGTCGCCGCTCAAGCGCGCGGGCCTTGCGGGTGAAAATGGATTTGATGCGTTTGAAAAATTCGATATCGAATTTTCTCGGGGTATTGTTGCAGTTCAGGGCTTCAACTCTCTCCGGTCCGATCCGTTCGATCAGCCCGGACTCGAATTCCTTTTGCGCACCAGCCCGATCGCGATTACAGCGAACACACTGGCAGGCCGCATTATTAAGGTTGAACGCCAACCATGGCCGGGCGCCTCGGGTTAGGAAGTGCCCGCAGTCCATCGTTCCGCCGAGTTTCTGCACCGGCAGAGCGCCGCAACTGATGCAGGGTTTCCCTGCGTCGCGTAGGCGCACGTATCGGTTAAACGCCGCCTGTGCTTCTCGCTTCCAATCGTTGCGGGTTTTCAACGCCACTTTGCGCGCCCTGGTACGCTGTCGCTCAGCCCTCTCCTCTTCCTGCCGTTTCTTTTTTTCCTGCTGCCGCGCGCGCTGGCGGGCCTTTTCCGTCTGTATCTTCCCGTACGCCGACGCACAGGCGTAAGAGCAAACGATCTGACCGTCCCGCGACGGATGGAACCACTGACCGCATGATTTGCATTTGCGCCGGGGTAATTTAGCCATGCTGCTCACCCCAACGTTTCGCCCACTCTATTTCCAGCTTGGATTTTTCGCTGAATTTCACATTCTGCTGAGTGCCGAACCAGTAAATCGCCTCAATAACCTCCACCATCTGGCGAACACTCATTTTGCTGGTACGCTGACCGAACATCACAACCCCACCATCCAGGCCGGGTGCCATGCGTTGCTCTTGCTTTTTAGACTTCGCCACCATCGCGGTGATCAGGTCTTTCCAATCGTCGGTGTCGTATTTATTGCCGAACCAAACTACCTGGTCAGAAAGATCTTTCAGGAGCGGCCACATCTTCCGGTTTTGTTCCGCCGTTCGTCCCGGCTCTTTAATGTCCACTACCAGTGGGCGTTTTTGGTCAACTGGCAATTGGCGAATAAAATTAATGGCGTTTTGCTTGACGCTTTCGCTTGCGAGATGGAATTGCTGTTTCATGCGCCACCCCGCAGGATGAGCGCTGAATACAAGAAATCGCTGGCGTCGTTAAACGTCAGTCGATGGGGATTTTCGGTGTAAGTATGCGCCATTGGTTTCTCTCCAGTGGCGCAGCAGGTGCCGGTTGTTCAGGCCAGCTAAGAAAGTTTATCAGGGGAGCAAACGCGATATCCAGCTTTTTCCAGCATCTGTGTGAATAGTGAGATATTTCCAATAATTTCATCAGGTTGTAGCGGCATGAATGACACCAAATCGCCATTCCTGTACATCAGTGCACGCTCACAGTCAGGAAATTCCATAAACTTCGCTACCACTGTTTTATCGCGGCAGCGAATGACTGCATATCCCGTGGCAGGTAATTTTTCTTGTACTTTGGCCACTTAGTCCCTCACAAAATACTGTTCATGCATACAGTGTATTATTGCCTGAGATATTTCTGAATGTAAAATAAAAAAGGCCCATACGGGCCAAATAATTAGGCGGCTTGTTGTTTTTTAACGCACATTTCCGGCAGGTTGACGCGGACCAGCGCTTCGGCGAACGGCGGCGGCACAGCGTTACCGCAGCGCGCTACTTGTTTGTCTTTCGCGTATTTCACTCCGCGGTAATCCTGATCGATGATGTACCAATCGGGAAATCCTTGTGCTGCATACAACTCATGCGGCTGCAACATGCGCATGCCGATATCGACGATCTGATAGTCAACGCCCTCGACCGTGACCAGGCCAAAGCGATCGCGGCTGGTGACGGTGTGTAACGGATCATTGATGTTTAGACCTTCCTTCTCGTTGCCATAATACTTAAGCAAGAAAGCACGTACCTCCCCGATATGCAGCCCGCCAGCGGTGATAGTCGGCATCGGCTCAGTGATCGGCTGGCCGTCTTTGCATGTACCACGCAGTTTGACCAGATGAGACGATACCAGCGCATGATGATCGACCGCCGTCACGGTGTGCGCCGGTTCGTCCGCCGCAGCGCCAGGACCGGTATAGTTGCCGCCGTAGTGCTTCGCAAGGAACGCGGAAACCAGTTGGCTCTTGCCACCGCCGCCAGCCGTGATCGTGCCGTTCGGTTCGTCGGCACCATGTCCCACGCTGGCGCCAAATTGCCGGGCAATGACCGGGGCCACCAGCAGATGCTCTGCTTTGCTCGTGACGGTCGTCAGCAGATCCTGCGCGTCATACGCCATGCGGTCTCCGCCAAATCCAGTCTGCCCGATGCGGGCAATGTATGGCGTAACTAAGGCAGCATGGGATTCTTTCAGCACGGTGTGCAGCGGCTGATCCGCGGGGCGGGGTTTACTCTGATATTCTGAGCCGCCAGCGCCAGCGATGAATGGCGTCAGTTTGGCCTCAATCATGCCCAATGCATGCCCGTTGCCACCGGGACGTTCAGAACTCCCAGCGGTGATGGTAGAGATCGGCAAATTACATTCCTGCCCGGTTGCGCCGCTGCGAAATTTGGTGATGTGAGGTGCCACCAGCGCATAGCCAGGGGTTTTAGTGATCGTCTGCAATGGCTCGTCCAGCGGTTGCCCGCGGAAACAGTCATATTTCGTCTGGTTGCTGGTGTGGTTGCACTTCACGATAAACGGCGTCGGGTTATCCAGCACGAACCGCTGAATGCCGCGGGCGATACGCTTCAATGTATTTTCCGCCAGCGGACGTTTGCGCTCGAAAATCGACGGGCAAGGAATTGACCAGTCGATACACTCCGCCGCAGTTCGCCAGGGTTTTAGCTGGCCGGCCCGCACCTCCGGGGATTTCTGGTCGCCGTGCGTCGGCTCCGGCCACGCCACCGGCTGCCCGTCGCAGCGCATCACCATGAAAAAACGTTTCCGGATGGTCGGCGCGCCGTAGTCGCAGGCACGTAGCTCGCGGTAATCGACGATGTAACCCAGCCCGCGCACCAGCTGCTGGGCGTGTTCACTGCCGGGATCGATCTCCAAAAACTCGCACACCTCGGCCAGCGCCGGATGCCCCGCCGGTACGCCGGCGCCCAGCATGCCGACGAATGCCGCGAACGTTTCCCCCGCGCGCGCCGGGTCCGGCCGTTGTGTGCCATCTGCGTCAGTCAGTAGCGGCCCCCAAGTTTTGAACTCCTCAACGTTCTCCAGCATCATGACGCGCGGGCGCACTGCCAGCGCCCAGCGCAGAACAATCCAGGCCAACCCCCTGATCTCCTTTTTCACCGGTTTGCTGCCTTTGGCCTTGGAAAAATGCCTGCAGTCCGGCGAGAACCACGCTAACCCCACAGGGCGCCCGGCTGTAGCCGCGACCGGATCGATATCAAATATCGATTCGCAATAATGCAGCGTCTCTGGGTGATTGGTGGTATGCATGGCGATCGCATTCGGATCATGGTTAATCGCAATATCAACACTGCGTCCGATCGCCATTTCAATACCGGTGCTCGCCCCGCCGCCGCCGGCAAAATTATCAACAATGATTTCTTTCACGCGTAATTCTCCATCACGGTGGCCAGCGAACGGGCCGCTTTGACAATTTCCGGAACCGGCATTTTCTCCAGCCACATACGATTGATGTGGTGGTGTAAGCGGCGTTGGTGGTGCGTCGGCAATTCCCCGGCGCTTTCGACCTGCGAATAGACCATTTCCACTTCCGCGGGCCATACTGTTTCCGGCGCATCCACCAGCAACAGGGATTCCAATTCAATGATCCGACGGGTGGCGTATGACAAAAGGACATCATCATCGCCAGCCGGATCCGTGCCAGCTTTTAGAAACAGCATCCAGTGGGTTTTGTCGCCTTTTCCTACCCTCTGCGTGATCATCGGCTTTTCATTGGTCAGAGACAGAACATCGCTAACTGGGATTTGCGTTTCGTTCCATTTAAACACCAGCACGCCCAGCGGACACAGAACACGGAACGCCTCGCTGAATCCCATTCGCAGGTCATCACGCCACGTATCTGGGTTCAATACGCCGTATTTTTTACGCATCCAGCCATTTTCACCCGCACGCTCCAAGTGCGGCGGGTCAAACACGACAACAGGGAATGATTCATCCGGGAACGGCAACGCACGAAAATCGGCGATAATATCCGGGTTAATAACAAGGCTGCGTCCATCGCACAGCGTGTGCTGTTCGTTGCGGTTATCAATAAACACGGCGCGTGGGTCGCTTTTGTCATACCAGAACATACGACTACCGCAGCACATATCGAGAATCGGTACGGTGTCAGTCATGCGTCACCGTCCTTATGCTGCGGAGCGGCGGCATTGGGATGCAGTGCGCGGATGCCTTCGGCTATATCAACCAGCGTGGACGAATGTTCCTGCTGTGCATCGTTACCGAATTCGAATGTGCCGGTATCGGGATCGTGGCGTCCGTGCTCGCTATCGTAAGCCTCGCGTTGCTTGTCTACCCATTTCGCGGCTGTCTCGATACCATCACGATAAAACGATATAGTCGGCGCTGGCGGAACGGGCGCGGCGTAGAGCGGGACAACGGAATATTTAGGCTCACCGTCCGCCATATCTTCGTTCAGATAATAAATTTCATCTTCCAGCAGGCCCTTATCTTCACAAACACAAAACTCATCAAAATACGCCCTGCCGTCTGGCGTCATAATGCCGTACATGAATGGTTCCTGGTTTTGCAGTTCCGCCAATTCCGACCGCAGTGCCAATATTTCCGTATTCAATCGGGTAAGCTCTTTCACAACACCAGACTGGACAGATTCACCCGGCGGAATGTCCAAGGCACAGCGAACGCTATTCAGCTCAAGTGACATACCAGACTCTGAGGCCAGTAACAGTTCGATGCGGTCGGCAACCAGGTTCAAAAAATTATCGCTGGTTGATTGGCCATTGCCAGCAATTTGACGAATGCCCTCAATCATCACAGCCGTAGAAATTTCAGGTTTCATGCCCGTACCTCCGCCAACAGTTTGTTAAGCCGGGCCTGCGCCGGATGAACGCCGAACATTACCGCCGGCGCGCCGGTCGGGTAATACCGATATTGGTTGCGAGTTCCAGACACCTCCACCACGCCCTTGCTTCTCAACTCTCCAAGGGCGTGGTGGACCTCTTTCCCCGTCAAATTCAGCCCGCGAGCTATCTCACCCTGAGTTAACCCCTCTTTGATGCGGATATAGCGCGCAACGCGCTGTTGTGTCGTCAGTTTTTTAGTAACCATTGGTCAAATCTCGATTAGTTGTTGTTAAATTAATCCTGCAGCTTTGCGGCGCTTGTATTCCGCATAGGCCAGTTCCGCCGGCGTTGGCCCCGCGGGGTGTTTCGGCGCCGCGAGCTGGCGGCGGATCGGCGGAATACTCATCCCGTTACTCACGTTTTTTACCCATTTCGTCAGCTGTCGCTCGGCCAGACGCTCAAGCTCGCCGGCAGTCATTCGACGCTCAACGCCGGCCCGCCGCATTTCGATGCAGATGTGATACAAAACCGGATGGCGCCAGGGGAATTTCTCGCTGCCGGAATACCGGTACGATTCGTTGCGCCAGCGCTTGTACTCGGCCATCACGTCGTCCACGTTCAGCCCGAACGGATTGGCGCCGCACTCAGTTACCAGGGACATGAATTCAGCCAGGTCCGGCGGCCAGGTATTTCCGGCGGCGCAGCGCTCAAGGCAGCCGTTAACTACCGTGGCTAATTGGTTTTCAGTCAGATGACCAATCGCTGCGCTCCAGGCCGTTGACGGGGTTGCCCCGTTCTTCGCTATCCAGCGATCCGTATATATCTCGATCATCGCCTCCCACAGGCTGGACAAAATCAGGTCCGTATCGCTGGGCCTGGGCCTCCCGGAATTTCTGCATGGCGCGGGATTCGCCACTGCTGGGGGTGTTTGATTGCGGTTTTGCATTTGGACCTCCGTTTGGTTTTTTCATGGACTCCTGGCGGCGTTCGTACAGCACGCTGTCAGCAAATTTTTGCTCCCACTGAACGTGGTGTAACGCTTTCCCCTCCGCTTGCCAGAACGTGGTAAATCTCACCAGTTCGGTTTCGGTGTAGCCCGGTTTCGGCCCATCAAGAATTCGATTCCAGTAAGCGGCCCGCTGCTGGAAATCGGGAGACGGGCGCCAGTCTGGATGCATGGCAAATTTCCCGATTGGTTCATCCAGCCCAGAAAAATCCAGTTCAGGTGGGCCGCCGTTTTCTGGTTGCCCTCCTTCGCCTAAATTTTCACCGCCCCCTAGAGAGGGGGGTTTATCTTTTACTTCTTCTTCTAATTCTTCTTCTGGTAACGCTTTTTGAAACGCTGATGTAACGCTCGTAGCGTTACTATTTGCGTTACCGTTTGGCGGTTTTTTGCGGTGTTCTGTAACGCGCCTGTTTGTAAGTGTCCGTTTTTTAGATGATTTACCGTTGTGCCTGTCGAAGTTAGGAAAGACCAGTGTGTTACCCTCGTTTCTTAGCCAACCTACCTGTAATAGCGCGTCAGCAAATCCGGGCAAAAAAGCGACACGATCGATGGCGTTTTTTGTAACGCTCGCAGCGTTACTATTTGCGTTACCATCTATCGTTTGCTGGTCGGCCCATGCCCATATACGGATCAATTTTCCCAACACAGAATCAGGGTCGATGTTCAATATTTCGGCCAGTTGATAAATCTCCGGCTTGTCGGGCGTGATTACCTCGACCTTGATCCATTCGTAAGCCATCAATCCCCCTCAATGCGGCGAAATTCGATAACCCAGCACCATGGATTACTGGCCCAATTTTCCTCGCCGTAGATAGATTTCCAGATCGTGGCAAAAGAGCCTCTGGCGCTCAGTTGATGCTGAGTCCATCCAGGCTGGTAATGCCGCCAGTATCCGCCGCGTAGCTGCTCAACTCCTTCTGCCCTTGCATCCTCTTCACTGATATCGTTCAGCCGCTCTACGCGCACGTCGGTGGTGTCTAGCAGAATGCGGCTTGCCCAGCGAGGCATGTGGATTGAGGGAACAATTTTCCCTTCACCACCGCGATAGCGGTACAAGTCGATCCATAAGCCAGCGTCAAGCGGATGAGCTTTGATGGGAATCTCTGCTTGATCTGCTGGATAGCAAACTACATCCAGACCAGATTCCAGTTCTTTAGCGTGGACCGTCTCGCGCACATACAAACGGTCGCCAATCTCACCGAATGGGCAGCGATATATCTTTTCGCTGGTATCCATCCACGGCCCGCCACGCAGTCGAGCTAAGCCGTCTTCATCCGGCTGCGGCTTTACGATGCGCCGCGTCTGCGTTTTATGTCCGGACAAAATCGCCCGCACCATATCGCCGTTAAAAATAATCCCGCGCTCTTTCATTGCTGGGTTCCTTCATATTGGTCATTGGTCAAAACTCGATTAAAAACATTGCCCCAGCATGGAGGCTACGCCGCTAAGAACCGGCCCCCAGCTATCAATCGGCATCAAACGCATCAGCGATTCAATGCCCTCCTTCACCTCCTTTTCAAGAACGTGCAGCGGCGCGCCCAGCAATGCAGCTTGTTTGGCGTCAGAACATTCTCGCGACGCGGCGGCCACCAGCTCCGCGTTTGTCTTCCCCTTCTTCAATCCGTACTGGCGGGCAATTTCGATCGGCATCACATCGGCAATCACCGGCGCCAGCTGCGTGACATACCCGGCGTAGCGCCGCGAGTTGAACGGGTTATCCAGCCAGCGGAAAATGTTCTGTCTGTTATTCCGGGCAGAATCGCCAAGTTGCAAACCACGGCCGCCGCGCCGGTGCCATTCGTCAACGACCAGCTGCGCGATGGTTTCCTGCGCCCTGCCCGGCAATGTTTTCTGCCACGCTTCCACCGCTTCACGAACGGCAATATGGCCAGCGGCGCCAGCTCGGCGAGAAGATTGATTTTTGGATTTCAATAATCCCGGATTGGCGTAGTTATCATCCTGATATGAAATGGTTTGCATGGTTATTTCCGTTTCGTGGTTTTGACTGATTTAGGTGGGAAGACGCTATCTAAGGTGCAATCACTACCCAGCTTGTTGAGCGCCTCAACGATTACGCGGCATTCAATCAATCCGGGGTCGCGGAGGCTGGCTTCGTAGTTGGAGAGGCGCGAACGCCCCCAACCAAGCACCTTTGCGAACTGTGTTTGAGATAAGCCGAGCTTCTGTCGCTCAATAGAAATGTTGTTCACTGTTTTCTCCTCACAAATTGGATAAGAGAATTAGACACAAAACGTGACTAACAGTCAATAACAATACGTGAATACTTTGATTGCCACGTTTCGTGGTAGAATTTGAGGCATGAAAACAATGTCAGAAATCATCGGCGAGAGACTTAAAGATCTCCGAACAAAGAAGAACTTAAGCCAAGCGCAACTCTCAAAGTTGTGCGGATGGTCTACGGCTTCGCGCGTGGGTAACTACGAACTAGGAACAAGAAGTATTGGCGCAGATGATGCCGTTGTTTTGGCAAGAGTATTGGGAATTACCCCATCCGAATTACTGTTCGGCGAACCAGGTGATTCATCTCAGTGGTTGACTGATCAGCAAAGAAAGATGCTAGAACTTTTTAATCAGCTTCCCGAAGCAGAACGCGAGCGCATGATCGACCTCTTCCAGCTCCGACTGAAAGAAATCGACGAGTACGTGGAGAAGTACCTTAGGGGTAGGTATAAGCCGGTAGAGGATTAACCTCCAAAATATTAAAGGCCGGAAAGGTTGCCCCATCCGGCCTTTTTTACGTTTCAGGTCACTGTAAAAGTAGCCCAATCAATCGCAATAACGCGACAATGAACTCGAAAACCACAATAAGCGTGGAAATCAGATTGCTCATCCGTTCTGCTCCCTCACAAGGGAACGCGGTTACCAACACTTTGCCTTTGGGTTACCTGTCAGCGCCGATCGCCATTTTGCTAAGAACAACATACCGCACTCCCGGGTTAAGGCATCAACAGGAATAACCCGATGACCAGGATTTACAAATCCAGCATCAGGGCACGCAATGAACAACCTAATAAGTAATTACATTGAGTCCGCCGACCAAGGCGGGCTAGTTGTCAACGCCTCTTTCGAAGCGCTCGAGTTTTGACCAATGACCACTTTTAGGAGCGACCCAAGATACGGAAATGTATAACCCAAAGAATGAGATACATCTTAGCGCGCGTGATTATTAATCCACACACGGAAATTTTCAAGTTGTTTATTTTTAAACCAGTGTATTGAAAAATTAATTTTATCCGTATAGCCTTAACACTGCTAAGAACGACATACCGCAATAAGCCCATCAGTTAAGTTGATGGGCGTAATCAACCCCACTACGGTGGGGTTTTTTATTGGTTGATTATTCTGCGAACTGACCTTAATCCCTCATTTCGAACTACTGCAAATTTTGCAGTAGTTGCCCATCCCGCCGGGCGGGATTTTTTGTGCCTGAAATTCACGCCAAATCAAAGTCTCCCTCCAGAGCGCATTCGTGTGCGCGAAATAGCCACATATTGTGTTTGACATACCAGACACAATATGTGACTATCGCTTTACACAACGCAGCAACGCCACCAGCCAGAACCCTACGAAGCAATACCGCGAGTTACTTCGTATCTGCACGGTGACCAAGTAGCCAGCCCGAGGCGTAAGAACATGACGGCAGTTGCTGGAAGTAATCGCGCAGCAGGTAAAAACACGTTCCGCCAGCCTGGCGTTAATGGCAGATGTGATAAGTGGACAACGCATTGAGTGGTTTGCGGACTGATGGTTGGGATTGTTTCTTTTTTCGCGAGGATGGCATGAAAAAGACATGGACATACTCAGAGGTAACCCAGGGCGCCATTGCTGAAATTGAACGCCTGAAAAGAGAGGCTGCGCAGAGCACAGGAGTCGCGGCCGATATGCACAGGGATTGGGCGTTGGGCGTGTTTATGTTCTGGAATCGCATAACCGAAGGCCAGCAGGAACCTGGCGACTGGGAGCGTCTTCATAAACTGGCAGGGCTGAATGATGATTAATTCTCAGAAATTACGCCGGGCTCAAAAGCTGGCCAGGCGGGCCCAGGTTCAGGGCAGCAGTAAAAAATGGGATGCGGCAAATCGCATCATGGCGCGGGCAACCGGTAAGGAAATTAACTGATGGGAACACTGTACGCACTCGTTATCACCGTCTGCATGTTTGGCAGCCATTGCGAGGACGCGGTGCTGGAGATTTACGAATCCGAGCAGACCTGTATTGATGCCGCATTCGAACAACGCGTTAACGGAGAATGCCTGGCTGTTGAGGGGATTATCCGGGCTGATGACCAACAGCCAGCAATGAAGTTTTGATATCGAGTTTTGAATAATTGCCATTTGTTGGCCTGTTGCCAGCACTGGGGAAAACGCTACACGAACGGTGAGAGCCCGGGCCGGAGACGTAACCGGCACTAATTGAGGGTGGCGACCGAATAATACGCTGACTTGCGGGAAAGACCGCAACCGAATTCGATTTGGAACGCTCTCCACCGTTCGCGGTGTGTTCTCCTGACGCATAGAGAGTCAATGCTAAGGCCGTCCGATGGCGCGCAAACGGGGTCAGCCTGCGTCCTCGATAAACCACGGATAAAACAGTGCCGCCAGTCGACCAGGGCGTTATCTGGAAGGTGAGATGCCAGCACTCTCGACGGCAGTGACACCAGGGAAGTAGACCGGCGTCAGCTCCACGTTACGGAGCACCCAACTGCAAGGGTACTGGCGTATGACAGGCTCATAACCTAACCCATACGTGCCGCGGTGCCAAACGTGGCAAGTGCCCTTTCAGTTGTGGTGTATGTGCAGGCTGATGCGCCGGGTCGCGCGGTTAAACTCCGCCGTGTTGCGCAAAGAGACAAAGGTATTGCCCGTGGTGATGCGGAAATCACCTTAACAGACTAAGCCGGAGATCAGCACCGGCCACCACAACCTTGTTATTGCTGTGTGTAGTCTTTCGGCGGTGCGGAGTTTTCCCGGCCAATCCGCCATTTTTTTCACCAGCATACAGACGTAAAAAAGCCCACCGAAGCGGGCCTTTTTACCCGGTCAGCCGACCAAAGCTTTCCGGAATCGAGTTTTGAACAATGACCACTACCAGAAGGGAGCTATCAAAGTCCCGGGTAGTCTACTATCCAAAGGAGCTTAAACGCAATGATCGAATTTGCATATCTGATCAAGGCCAAGGCCAAAGCGGACGCAAAAAGCCTTTTCTGCTGGTTCAGCGCTAAATCCGAATCCCGCGGCAACCGCGAAATCCTCAACATCCTCGAAGACGCAGAAATTGAAACCGGCCGCGGCGCCGATTACCAGTTGCCTGTCCGCACCAACCTCCCCGTATTTGATGACCTGCCGGAAGAAGGTGTTCTGGATGATACCTGGTGCGACCGCTACGAACTGGCCGATGACGGCCGGACGTGGCAGAAAATCGCAGCCGGCGCACCGAATTCCGTCAACATTCAGGATGACCACGCCAGCACTGCCGGCACGCAGCCCACAGCAGCGCCGGGCGATGCCGTCGGCGGAACCATCACTATTGACCAAACGACATTTAACCAGCGGGTCATCGGCGCCTGGCTGTACGGCTCGTTCACGAAACTGTTCTCTGGCCAGCAGCACGAAATCAGAGAATTGCAACATGATATGGATGCGACTTACATTCAGAATGCCCTGCTGGCGCTGAATAACGCCAAAGAGTTGCTGCAGGTCCAGCATTGCTTCCCCGAAACGCTATTCGATCTCATTGATGCCATTAAATCCGTCTGGCCTGTAGATGGTGCTGCGCCGGACGTCGGAAGTATCGTGACATTCTCCAAAGAATGGCTGAACGCCAGGCACCCGCAGTCCGGTATTGACAATGGCCGCCCGTACCGCGATGAGGTTACCGAGAAGTGGGCGAAGAAGTCCGCTATTAAGCGTACTGATGCGGGTACGAATGCCGGTGGCGGGAATAAAACCGATCGCTCATCAGAATATGAGCATACCCTCGATACGCTGGATAAAGAAATCGCAATGGCTACATTGCCGATGGATTTCGATATCTACGAAATTCCCGGGCCGATCTACCGCCGCGCAAAAGAGATCATTGCCAACAAGGAAGAGCCGTTTAAAACGTGGAGCCAGAAACTGCGCAATATGCCCGGCATCCTGGATTTTTCGCGCGCGGCAATTTTCGCGCTTATCCGCAATGCGAATCCCGACATCACTCAGATGCCTGGATCACTCCAGACGTATATCAACGCCAATCTGACGGAGTCAAACCACGCTGGCCCGTCTCCGGAGTTACTGGCGCTGGCCCGGCACCTGCCGGCAGAAAATACAAAACCGCTCGCCACCAATGAACCCAGCAACGGCGCGGCTATTCCGCCGAAAAATACGGAATCGGTCACCACCGAAAGACAGCAACCGGAAATGAAAAATCTTGGTGATGGAATGTTCTCTATTGATGGCCTGGTGGGCGATACCCAACAAACCGCCTCAAATGAGGGAGAAAAACCGGAAAATTCTGCGGAGGCCGGCAATGTGCAGGTGGAAACGAATGACGGTCTGCAAGTCGAAACTGACGCTGCGGTACAGAAAAATGAAATCGCTGATGCAGACAATCAGGATCCGGCGCCAGCAAGTAATCCTATAGCAGAGGCGTTTTCAAAAGCGGTCGCTGAACACCCAAATTTAAGCACACTGGTTAATGACGACGAACCACAAAATGCACAGCAAAATATTCCAGAAAATATTCCTCTGGAAACTGAAACGCCAGCGCCGGATACCGAGAAACAGTCGTGGCCAGAATATTTTGAGCCTGGGCGCTATGAAGGTGTTCCGAATGAGGTTTACCACGCCGCGAACGGTATTAGCAGTACTCAAGTGAAAGATGCTCGCATCAGCTTGATGTATTTCAATGCTCGCCACGTAGCGAAAACCATCGAGAAAGAACGCTCGAAAGTTCTCGACATGGGAAATCTGGTCCACGCGCTGGCGCTGGAGCCGGAAAAACTGGACGACGAATTCAGCGTTGAGCCCGAAATTCCGGCGGGTGCGTTCACCACCACGGCGACCATCCGCGCGTTTATCGATGAACACAACACTAACCTGCCTCCGCAACTGAACGCTGACGAGATCAAAGCGTTGCTGGAGGCATACAACGTCACCATGCCCGCTCAGGTGCCGCTTGGCGCATCTGCCGACGAAACAGGACAGAGTTACATGATGCTGCCGCCGGAATATCAGCGCATTGACGAAGGTCAGAAACAAACCGCAGCGGCAATGAAAGCCTGCATCAAAGAGTACAACTCCACCCTGCCCGCCCAAGTAAAAACCAGCGGCAGCCGCGATGCACTGCTGGAGCAATTGGCTGTCATCAATCCTGATCTGGTGGCCCAGGAATCACAGAAGCCAGCACCGCTGAAAGTTTCCGGGACCAAGGCGGATCTGATTCAGACAGTTAAAGCCGTAAAACCGGACGCGGTATTTGCTGACGAGTTGCTGGACGCATGGCGCGATAATCCGGGAAATAAAATCCTGGTTACCCGGCAGCAGCTTGAAACAGCACTGGCCATTCAGGAAGCGTTGCTGGCGCACCCAACGTCCGGAATGCTGCTACGCCACCCAAGCCGTGCTGTGGAAGTGAGCTATTTCGGTATGGATGAGGAAACCGGGCTGGAAGTTCGCGTTCGCCCAGACCTGGAGATCGAGATCGATGGGCTGCGTATCGCTGCTGACTTGAAAACGATCAGCATGTGGAACGTTAAGCGTGATGCGCTGCGCGCGAAATTACATCGGGAAATCATTGAGCGGGATTATCACCTGTCTGCAGCGATGTATTGCGATGTGGCCACGCTCGATCAGTTCTTCTGGATATTCGTCAACAAAGATGAGGGCTATCACTGGATTGCCGTTATTGAAGCCTCTACCGACATTCTTGATTTGGGGCGTCTTGAATACCAGAAAACCATGCGTGAAATTGCCGAATCCTATGACACCGATACATGGCCGGCGCCGGTAACCGAAGACTACACCGACGAACTGAATGATTTTGACCTGCGCCGTCTTGAAGCACTGCGCGGACAATAAGGGGGTAGCTATGCAAAACATGAACGTATCGCTGAATGATCAAAACACAGTGGTTAACTCAAACGTCGCGCTGTTTGATTCTCAGTATCTGAACGCCATCAGCGCATTCGCACAGATTATGGCTCAGGGGGCAGCTACAGTCCCCGCCCACTTGCAGGGCAATCAAGCTGACTGCATGGCAGTGGCAATGCAAGCCGCGCAGTGGCAGATGAACCCGTTTGCGGTCGCGCAGAAAACACATCTGATTAATGGCGTGCTGGGTTATGAAGCGCAACTGGTTAACGCGGTGATTTCGCGCAGCGGCGTTTTGTCCAACCGGTTTGAATACGAATGGTTTGGCCCCTGGGAAAAAATTATCGGGCGCTTTGCGATCCGTAAAAACGATAAAGGGAAAGAATACCGGGTTCCTGGCTGGAGTCTGGCCGATGAGGAAGGTATTGGGATCAGGATACGGGCGACGCTAAAGGGTGAAGATTCCCCGCGCGAGTTGGAATTGTTTCTTGCCCAGGCTCGCGTACGAAACTCCACGTTATGGGCTGACGACCCCCGCCAGCAGTTGGCATACTTGGCTGTAAAACGTTGGTCCCGGCTTTACTGCCCAGATGTGATCCTGGGCGTGTACACGCCTGATGAGCTCGAAGAACGGAATGAAAAGGACATCACGCCGGCAAATACGGCACACGTTAGTTTGAAAGAGATTGCCGAATCAGCAGCCCCCGGCGGACCGGAAACCACGTCACCCGCGCAGGATTCCGCAAGCAATATTGATGCGCTGGCCGATGAGTTTCGTAATCAGATTGATAACGCTAATGACGTGGATCAGGCCAAGGCCATTCGTGCAGATATAGAGACGCAAAAATCAGCCCTCGGCGCCGCGCTATTCACCGAGTTGAAAAACAAGGCTGTGCAGCGTTATCACTTGGTCAATGCCCGCAACAGTATCGAAGCGGAGATCAACTCCCTGCCTCGACCTGACGAACCCGGGGCGACGGAAAGATTCGCTGCGCTGGAAAAGAAATTGGCCGCGGCAAAGCGCCACCTCGGCGACGAGCTGTACGATCAGTTCAGTATCACTCTGTGCGATATGAAGCCGGAATATATCGCCAGTTAAGATCCCGGGAGGCTCTCGCCTCCCACACCAAACTGATATTAGAAAATCTAAATCACCGAAAATAATTGAGTAACGTAATGAGGCACCCATGGGAAAACTCATCACACTGAACGAATGGTGCGATCGTCACTATTCGGGCAACCAACCAACAATACAAACTTTGCAGCGTTGGGCCAGAGCCGGGAAGATTTATCCCGCCCCGGAAAAGCATGGGCGAGAATATCGCGTACGCGAGGACGCCGTATTTATCAACCCTAAAGACTATAAGTTATCCCGCCGAATAATCGCGGAAAACAGAGGTTTTAATTCGGATCTTGTGAGGAAGGTTATCAATGGCAAAAAGGCCAGCGAGGTATGATGCCAACCTGCCGAAGAATTTAACGTATAGGCGTCGTGAAAAATCATTCTATTGGCGTAATCCATTAACCGATCAAGAATTCTCTTTAGGACGAATATCACGCAAGGACGCAATCGGGCAGGCTATAGAAGCAAATCATTATATTGAACAAAATTATGCTCCTATTGTTTTGCTGGAGAAACTACAAGACACAAAAGATGTTGTTATTACTATTGCTGAATGGCTGGAGCGTTACGATGTAATTATCAAGAGACGAGATTTGGCAGAAAATACTTATAAGATCCGATCTGGTCAGATAACGACAATTCGACAAGCGTTTGGGGATAAGGCTTTAAAAGACGTCACAACAAAGGATATAGCAGGATTTCTGGAGATATATTTTAAGCAAGGCAAGCTATCAATGGCGGGAGGTTTGCGCGCCGTTCTCTCTGATATTTTTCGCGAAGCTATTGTTGAAGGACATATAGAAAATAATCCCGTAGCGCCAACCAGAGTCCCAGCCAGTGAAGTAAAGCGGGAGCGCTTAGAACTGGAACAGTATATAGCCATTCGCCAAGCCGCCAAACATCAGCCAGCATGGTTTGGCCTATCTATGGATCTGGCTCTTGTCACGGGACAACGGCGAGAGGATGTCACTCAGATGCGCTTCAGCCATATCATTGATGGATGTTTGCTCGTCGAGCAAGGTAAGACGGGTAACAAGCTGGCATTACCAATGGATTTAGGACTAAAGGCTATCGGCCCCACTCTTGGAGACGTCATAGAACAGTGCCGGATAGCCAGCAAGTCCGATTACTTAATTAGCGCCGGCGTCAGAAAAAACAGCCCTGACGGGATGATAAATCCCGACAGCCTCACGAAAGGGTTTGTCAAAGCGAGGAAAGCCACGGGCATCAGTTTTGATGATAGCCCGCCTCCCTTTCATGAGATAAGAAGCCTTGCTGGCCGGCTCTACGAAAAGGAACGAGGAAAAGAGTTTGCTCAGAAGCTACTCGGCCACAAATCAGCCAAAATGACAGAAAAATACCTAGATACAAGAGGGAAAGAATACACTTATCTGTAAAAAACCGAATATCGATTTTCGGGGGAATTTCGGGATTTTTCGGGATCACTAAAATAAAATAATTAAATATCAATAAGTTAAAAAAAGACCGAATACGATTCCTGTATCCGGTCTAGGGAAATGGCTCTTGGGAGAGAGCCGTGCGCTAAAAGTTGGCATTTATACAAGCTGAACAAGCCTTGTCACCTAAGCGTAGCCAACTCCCTTGCATTTTCCAGTTTTCGTTCATTTGCAATTATCAAAAATGGAACAGAATTCACACCTTATCGCAACCATTAAAAGCCGGTAAATTAACATTTAATCAAGAAATCAATCACTTTATGACTTAGCATCCGGATCGCAGAGCTGTTCGGCCCGTTCGACAAAAGGCTGTAAGCTTTTCTTCTGCCCGGGTTGCTTGGGGTCATCCAACCAGATGGCGTCTATCGGCTGGGCATTGACCATACCGGCTTTCATTTGCGCAGTAGCGGCCTCGTTAAGAGGATATTGCATCAACGTCCCGGTATGCAGGGCATACAGCGCTTTGCCTGGCCGGCAAATAAGCTGAACCTCTTCCCGCGTGAACGCCCAGGCTTCTCCGTATTGCAAACGGCTTATATTCGCCAGCCTGGCGGCGGAAAAGGCATTCACGGACAGTGAAGCGAGAATCAGCAATAACAATAATTTCTTCATCATGTTGTTCCTGAGCACGATTATTCAGGCGCTTACGCCCCGTTGCAGCGGCACGATTATCCAGCTCGAAAGCAGAATTCATACCATATAAAACAGAGGGTTACTATATAGCCGCTAGCGGCGATCATAACGATAGTGCCGCATGAAGTCGAGGGGGAAAGTATAACGTTAAGGTTGCGTCACGGCAGGACAATGCGCTCGTTCAACCGATACGCATTGCCGCTATGCCGGGGTTTCGGTCAGCCTGAAGAACTCAGGCCGTTGCGCCAGTGGAGACATTTGCCGCCATTTTTTTCAGATCCTGATCGATAAAGAACAGACCGCCTTCGCTGGTATTGACCAGGGCCAGTTTATCCAGGATAGATCTGAACAGTTTTTCTTCTTCATGCTGTTCGGCCACATACCATTGCAGGAAGTTAAACGTCGAATAATCCTGTAGCGCCATTGCGGCGTGGGCCAGTTGGTTAATTTTGCCGGTGATCAGTTGCTCATGTTCATAGGTGAGTTTGAATACGTCTGCCAGCGACGTAAACTCTACCGGCGGTGCGGCAATAGCGCCTAATATCGGCATACTGCCGGTGTCATCCAGATAGTTGAACAGACGCTGCATATGCTCCATCTCTTCCTGAGAATGGGTTTTCAAAAATGCGGAAGCGCCTTCAAAGCCTTTATCGCCGCACCAGGCGCTCATCTGTAAATATAAATTAGCGGAATAAAACTCCAGGTTAAGCTGCTCGTTCAATTTTTCGATCATTTCTTTTTTTAACATAGTCATTCCTTATTTCTCAGGCAGGTAAATGCATCTTACGCTTATTATGCCTGAATAATAAAAATAAAAACATCTCATTAACCAAATTAACAAGTAATTATTTTTTCGTTTTAAATCATATAATTAAATATTGTTTAATTGATACTAATTTTCATTTTCAATAAATAATTTGTTATTGTTATTGAGAATTATTTTTATTATCACAAAGAATGGAAAATATAATTGAACCCGTTTTGTGTCCACGACTGTCAGGCAGCATCTTGCCATTTTCCCGGCGCTGTTTTACCTTGACGCACAGAATACGGTAATCGATATGCAGGAGAAAACCACATGGGACATAATTTGGCCGATCTGCCCAAAGAAGAGATGGACAAGATTAATGTGGATCTGGCCGCGTCGGGCGTTGCCTTTAAAGAACGCTATAACATGCCGGTTATCCCTGAGGTGGTAGAGCGGGAACAGCCGGAGCATCTGCGCGGTTATTTCCGTGAGCGCGTCGGCTTTTACCGCCAGCGGTCGCTACAGTTCTCACGCCTGCCCTATGAGCCTAAATCCAAATAGCGTCCGCCGGCGACACATTTCATCGCGATAAAAAATATTTTATCCTTGCATATGGCACCAAACAAGCGGTTAATGGGTTGGTAAGCCAACCTTTTACCAAGCGAGGTCAGAAATGAGTAAAGGAATGGACAGCAAAAAGAACAGCAAGAAAAAACCGCTGAAAACCGCCGTTGAAAAGCGCGCGGACAAAAAGGCCAAGAAAGCGCAGCCACAGGCGGATATCACCTAAAAGCCAACAATGCTGATCGGTAAACCCGCATTACAGCGGGTTTACTCTCACCACCTCAATCGATTTCAAGCACCATCAGCAAGAACGCATACTCCAGCGCAATATCCTCATAATGTTTGAAGCGTCCAGACTTTCCGCCGTGCCCGGCATCCATATCGGTATACAGCAGCAAAAAACGCTGATCGGTTTTTATTTCCCGCAGCTTGGCCACCCATTTTGCCGGTTCCCAATACTGAACCTGCGAGTCATGCAATCCGGTGGTAACCAGCATATGCGGATAGCCCTGAGCGGTTACCCCGTCGTACGGGCTGTATTGCCTGATATAGTCATAATAGCGACGATCGTTCGGATTCCCCCACTCTTCATACTCACCGGTGGTTAGCGGGATGGACTCGTCCAGCATGGTGGTTAGTACGTCGACAAACGGCACCTGCGCGACGACGCCTTTAAACAGATCCGGCGCAAAATTCACCACCGCGCCCATCAATAAGCCACCCGCGCTGCCGCCCATGGCGAACATTTTTTGCCGATCGCCATAACCCTTGTCGGCCAGCGCCTGCGATACATCGATAAAGTCGGTAAACGAATGCATTTTATTCAGCAATCGTCCGTCGTCATACCACTGCTGCCCCAGTTCGCCGCCGCCGCGAATATGCGTCAGCGCAAAGACAAACCCACGGTCCAGCAGGCTAAGCCGGCTGACGCTGAAATCCGCATCCATGCTGCTGCCATAGGCGCCATAGCCGTAGACCAGAATGGGATTTTGGCCGGGTTTGAAATGTTCGCGGTGATAGACCAGGGAGACCGGGACTTCAACGCCGTCGCGGGCGGTAATCCACAAACGTTCGCTGCAATAATTATCCGCGCTAAAGTCCTTCACTTCCGCCTGTTTGAGCAACCGTTGCCGGCCGGTATCCATATTCAATTCAAAGAGCGAACTCGGGGTGGTCATGGACGCGTAGCCGTAGCGCAGCAGCGCGGTTTCCGGCGTTGGGTTATACGACAGCCAGGTAACGTAGCTGGCGTCATTGAAGGTGATGTTTTTCTCTTCCCGCGTCTGCCAGTTAATTTGCCGCAGGCTGGTAAGTCCCCGCTCCCTTTCCTCCACCACCAGCCAGTCGCGAAACAGCTCGAAACCTTCAATAACGCGCTGCTCCCGCGGCGCAATCAGCGTTTCCAGGCTACCTTCCCCTGCTTCCAGCGTTCGATACAGACCAAAGTTTTTTCCTTCCCGGTTGGAGCGCAGGTAAAAGGCGTCCCGATAGTGGTCGACGCCATACTCGTGATCTTTACGCCGGGGGATAAACACCTGCGGCGCGGCGTCATGGCGCGCCGCGTCGATCAGCAGCACCTCGGTTGTGGTGGTGCTGCTAAGGTAAACGATGATATAACGTTCCGAGGTCGTCTTGCCCAGGCTGACGTAATAGGTATCATCCTTCTCCTCATACACCAGTTCATCGGCCGCCGGATCGTTTCCCAGCCGATGGCGATAAACCTGATACGGCAATAAGGTTTGCGGATGTTTGCGCACGTAATAAAGCATGCCGGAGTCAGCCGACCACTCCGCCCCGGAGGAGACCTTTTCAATAACGTCGGGCAACCACTCGCCGCTGCGCAGATCGCGAAACCGAATGTCGTACTGCCGGCGGGACAGAAAATCCTCCGACAACACCAACAGCTGATTATCCGGGCTAACCTCCAGCGTCCCCAGGCTATAAAACTCATGATTCTCCGCCCGCTGATTGCCGTCCAGCAGCGTCTCCCATTCATCCGTCACGCTTTCGGGCTGGCGACGATAGATGGGATATTCTTTGCCCGGCTCATAGCGGCTCTGGTAACGGTAACCCTTTCTGACGTAGGGAACCGACATATCCTCCGATGGTATCCGGTTGACCATTTCGTCATACAACGACTGTTTCAGCCCGTCATAAGGCGCCATCACCTCGCGGCTGTAGCGGTTCTCCTGATGCAGATAGGCCAGCACGTCAGGATCGCTACGCTGGTCGTCGCGCAGCCAATAGTAGTTATCGATGCGTGTATCATTATGAACGGTCAGCGGATGGGGTCTTTTTGCTGCTTGCGGTGCTGTCATGTTATTCAGGTCCTTGGTTCGTGAATAAAAAGAGTGGCACGATTCCCGTCCGATGCCAAGTCACGGCGGCGTTTTCCCTACCGCGCCGCATGGCCTCGGATGCGTACGCAAACGTTTTCGTTTATACTGCGCCCATTTTTCACAACCATATCGGGTATAGGCTATGTTAACGATTGGAACAGCCCTGCGCGCCGACGCCACGCGCGTGATGCTGCTTGGCTCCGGTGAGTTGGGCAAGGAAGTCGCCATTGAGTGTCAACGTTTGGGTATCGAGGTGATCGCCGTTGATCGCTACGCCGATGCGCCTGCCATGCAGGTTGCCCATCGCAGCCACGTCATTGATATGCTGGACGGCGCGGCGTTAAAGGCGTTGGTTGAATCCGAACGCCCTGATTATATCTTGCCCGAGATTGAGGCCATCGCCACCGATATGCTGGTGACGCTCGAACGGCAAGGCCATCGCGTGGTGCCCTGCGCGCAAGCAACCCGCCTGACGATGAATCGCGAGGGCATTCGCCGCCTGGCGGCCGAAACGCTGGGCGTGCCGACCTCAAGCTATCGCTTTGCCGACGACGAAACCGGCTTTCATCAGGCGGTGGCGGACATTGGCTACCCCTGTATCGTCAAGCCGGTGATGAGTTCATCTGGCAAAGGACAAAGTCTGCTGCGGGAATCCGGTCAGTTGGATAAGGCCTGGCGCTATGCCCAGCAGGGCGGGCGCGCCGGCGGCGGGCGGGTTATCGTTGAGGGATTAGTCGATTTTGATTTCGAAATCACCCTGCTGACCATCCACGCGGTGGACGGTATTCACTTCTGCGCCCCCATCGGCCACCGTCAGGAGGACGGCGACTATCGCGAATCCTGGCAGCCACAGCAAATGAGCCCGCTGGCGCTGGAGCGGGCGCAAAAAATAGCCGCCGAGGTGGTAAAAGCGCTGGGTGGCTACGGGCTGTTCGGCGTGGAGCTGTTTGTCTGCGGCGACGAGGTTATTTTCAGCGAAGTCTCGCCGCGCCCCCATGATACCGGGATGGTGACGATGATCTCGCAGGATCTGTCAGAATTTGCCCTGCATGTGCGCGCCTTTCTCGGATTGCCGATCGGCGCCATTCGTCAATACGGCGCCGCGGCCTCCGCGGTGATTCTTCCGGAGCTGGATAGCCGCAACGTGCGCTATCAGCGGCTGGAGAGCGCCTTGCTCCCCCACACCCAGATCCGCCTGTTCGGCAAACCGGAAATCAGCGGCAAACGCCGGATGGGCGTGGCGCTGGCAAGCGCGCAAACCAGCGACGATGCCGTTGCGCTGGCGAAAAAAACCGCGGCGGCGGTGAAGGTCAGCGGTTAAGCTCTGTCGAGTCGGTATAAAGCCATCCGCGTGGATGGCTTTATACCGTCGGCAACCTTGTCTTATTATCCTTTCGCCCCGGCTACCGCTTCACGCGCCAGTTCGGTGATACGCGCATAATCGCCGCTTTCCAGCGCATCGTTCGGCACCAGCCAGGAGCCGCCGACGCACAGTACGCTTTTCAGCGCCAGATAATCACGGTAGTTGTTGGGCGTAATCCCCCCGGTGGGACAGAAGCGAATTTGCGCGAACGGCCCGGCGATCGCCTGTAACGCTTTAACGCCGCCGTTGGCTTCCGCCGGGAAGAATTTAAACTCGCGTAAACCGTAATCCATCCCCAGCATCAGTTCAGAGACGGTGCTGATCCCCGGGATCAGCGGGATGCTGCCCTCCGTTGCCGCCCGCAGCAACGGTTCCGTCAGTCCCGGACTGATGGCGAATTGCGCCCCGGCCTCGGTTACCGCGGCCAGCTGTTGCGGATTGGTTACCGTACCGGCGCCAACAATCGCTTCAGGCACCGCTTTGGCAATAGCGCGGATAGCGTCTACGGCGCAGTCGGTGCGCAATGTCAGCTCCAGAACGCGAACGCCGCCGGCAACCAGGGCTTTTGCCATCGGCACCGCATGTTCCAGCTTGTTGACCACGATAACGGGAACCACGGGGCCCGCCGTCAAAATTTGTTCCGCGCTCGTTTGCCAGTTTTTCATCAAGAGTTATCTCCAGTCATGCCCGCAGGCACCATTAACGATATAGCGCGCCCCTGCCACAGGGGTCTGCATTAGCAGCAGACATCCGACCGCACCGTTAGTCACACCGATATAAAACCGCTATTCAAATTCGTTCCAGGAACGCCCGTCGCGGGTGATCATCGCCACCGACGCCACCGGCCCCCAGGTGCCGGCCTGATAAGGCTTGGGCGCGTCGTTGTCCATCGACCAGGCATCCATAATCGAATCAACCCACTTCCAGGCTTCCTCTACTTCATCACGGCGCACGAACAGCGCCTGGATGCCGCGCATGGTTTCCAGCAACAGCCGCTCGTAGGCGTCCGCCAGATGCTGCTGATTAAACGTCTCGGAGAAGCTCAGATCCAGCTTCACCGTCTGCAAACGGTGTTTGTGCTCCAGGCCGGGAATTTTATTCAGGATCTGAATTTCAATGCCCTCATCCGGCTGCAGGCGGATAATCAGTTTGTTCTGCGGCAGTTGCTGATAGGAGTCGCGGAACAGGTTCAGCGCCGGGTTTTTAAAGTACACCACCACTTCGGAACATTTGGTTGGCAGGCGTTTACCGGTACGCAGGTAAAAAGGCACGCCCGACCAGCGCCAGTCATCGATATCGACACGGATCGAGACAAAGGTTTCCGTATCGCTGATTTTATTCGCCCCTTCCTCTTCCAGATAGCCCGGCACTTTTTTGCCCTGAACAAATCCCGCCGTATACTGGCCGCGCACGGTGGTTTCATGCACGTTGCTGCGATCGATACGGCGCAAGGAGCGCAATACTTTCACTTTTTCATCACGGATGCGATCGGTTGTCAGGTCGGAAGGCGGCGACATGGCAATCATGGTCAGAATCTGCAGCAGATGGTTCTGGATCATATCGCGCATCTGACCCGCTTTATCAAAATAGCCCCAGCGCCCTTCGATGCCCACCTCTTCGGCCACCGTGATTTGTACGTGGTCGATCGTCCGGTTATCCCAGTTGGCGGAGAACAGCGAGTTGGCAAAACGCAGCGCCAGCAGGTTCAGCACCGTCTCTTTGCCTAAATAGTGGTCGATACGGTAAACCTGGCACTCGTCAAAATACTCGGCGACCCGATCGTTAATCACCCGCGAGGAGGCCAAATCCGTTCCCAGCGGTTTTTCCATCACCACGCGCGACGGCTCTTTGTTCAGCCCCGCGGCGCCCAGTCCCCGGCAGATAGCCCCAAACGTACTGGGCGGCATGGCGAAGTAGTTAATGGTGGTGCGATTTTTCTGGTCGAGCATTTTGCCCAGTTTGCTAAACCCTGGCGTATCTTCAACATCGAGATTGCAGAATTCCAACCGTGCGCTTAACGTTTGCCATAGCGCCTCGTCAATGGGTTCTTTCATAAACGTATCCAGCGCATCGCGAATGATGCGGGTATATTCCGCTTTATCCCATTCGGCCCGCCCGACGCCAATGATCCGCGTTTCCGGATGGATATGACCCGCTTTTTCCAACTGGTACAGGGAGGGCAGCAATTTACGGCGCGCCAAATCGCCCTTCGCGCCGAAAATAACCAGGTCGCATGCCTGAGCCGTTGAAGTTACCGCCATGTTCATCTCCTCGTTGCAGGATACTGTAATTTTATTACAGCAGTAATGTACTCTTTTTAACTCCGGGCAGTAAACCCGTCCCCCCAGGCAGAATTCGGTTTAAACTGACTGAACGCCGCAAAAAAAACTGGCTTGCAAGCATGACGAAAGCGCATGCTGCCTATGGCGGGAAGAGAAATTTTTCACCGTTTCTGACAACAGATTACTTTTCTGAAAGTTAGACACATGTCATGTTCTGGCAAAAAAAGCGCGCGACTTGACGTTACGCCCGCTGCCAACCGCTACAGGGTCGTAGTATATTTCACGAAATCCGCATCGGTTGCTTCTTTAGCTGAAATAGGAAAAATTCACATGGACTTCGTCATATGAATATGCTGGAAAAAATTCAGAGTCGCCTGGAAATTCTGAGCAAATCGGAAAGAAAAGTCGCTGAAGTGATCCTGAGCGCGCCGCAAACGGCAATCCATTCGAGTATTGCAACCCTGGCCAGAATGGCGGTGGTGAGCGAGCCCACCGTCAACCGTTTTTGCCGCCGTCTTGAAACCAAAGGCTTTCCTGATTTTAAACTGCATCTGGCGCAAAGTCTGGCGAATGGCACACCTTATGTGAATCGCAACGTCGAAGAAGATGATAGTGTTGACTCCTATACCAGCAAAATTTTTGAATCGACGATGGCCGGTCTGGAGCATGTGAAATCCTGTCTGGATATTGCCGCGGTTAACCGGGCGGTGGACCTGCTTACCCAGGCGAAGAAGATCTCCTTCTTCGGTTTTGGCGCCTCGGCGGCGGTCGCCCATGACGCTATGAACAAGTTCTTCCGCTTCAATATTCCCGTGGTCTACTTTGACGACATCGTGATGCAACGCATGAGCTGCATGAACTCCAGCGAGGGGGATGTCGTGGTGCTTATTTCACACACCGGAAGGACCAAGGGCCTGGTCGAGATGGCGCGGCTGGCGCGCGAGAACGACGCCACGGTGATCGCCATTACCTCCGCGGCAACGCCTTTGGCACATGAAGCCTCTCTGGCGCTGCGGGTCGATGTCCCGGAGGATACGGATGTTTATATGCCGATGGTATCCCGCATTGCGCAACTTACGCTGATCGACGTGCTGGCCACCGGCTTCACGCTGCGGCGCGGAGCAAAATTCAGAGATAACTTGAAGCGAGTCAAAGAAGCGCTGCGGGAATCACGCTTTGATAAAGGGGAAGGTTTTAGCAACCCTTTCAGCTGATTTTTTAACGCTTAACGTATTTTATTATCAAGTTATAATCGATTGGCATAAGAGATATAATAACCATAAACGGACCAGACTCAATACGGAATTCGGGTAACTCAGATGAAATAGTTTGGTTGTAAAGTTACACTTTACCCTGTTACCTGACATTAATCGCACCACTACTGCTTCACCAGTCAACGGAGTTATACATGTCCAGACGGCTCAGAAGAACCAAAATCGTCACTACCCTGGGGCCAGCTACGGACCGCGACAATAATCTGGAAAAGATCATTGCCGCAGGCGCTAACGTAGTACGCCTGAATTTTTCTCACGGCACAGCAGAAGACCATCAATTACGTGCCGATAAAGTGCGTGAAATTGCGGCAAGATTAGGCCGCCATGTTGCCATTCTTGGCGATTTGCAGGGACCCAAAATCCGCGTCTCCACCTTTAAGGAAGGTAAAATTTTCCTCAATATCGGGGATAAATTCCTGTTGGACGCCAATTTGTCCAAAGGCGACGGCGATAAAGAAAAAGTCGGTATCGATTATAAAGGTCTGCCCGGCGACGTTGTTACCGGCGATATTCTGCTGTTGGACGACGGCCGCGTACAATTGAAAGTCCTTCAGGTTGAAGGCATGAAAGTTTATACCGAAGTTACCGTCGGCGGGCCGCTGTCCAACAACAAAGGGATAAACAAGCTCGGCGGCGGGCTTTCCGCCGAAGCGCTGACGGAAAAAGATAAGCAAGATATCCTTACCGCGGCAAAAATCGGCGTTGACTATCTGGCGGTCTCCTTCCCCCGCACCGGAGAGGATCTGAATTACGCCCGCCGGCTGGCGCGCGACGCCGGCTGTCATGCGAAAATCGTCTCCAAGGTTGAACGGGCGGAAGCGGTTGCCTCCGATGAGGCCATGGACGACATTATTCTGGCTTCCGATGTGGTTATGGTGGCGCGCGGTGATTTGGGCGTTGAAATCGGCGATCCCGAACTGGTTGGTATTCAGAAGAAACTTATCCGCCGCGCCCGTAAGCTCAACCGAGTGGTGATCACCGCCACACAGATGATGGAATCCATGATCACCAATCCGATGCCGACGCGCGCCGAGGTTATGGACGTGGCCAACGCCGTGCTGGACGGCACCGATGCCGTGATGCTTTCCGCGGAAACCGCCGCGGGGCAGTATCCGGCTGAAACGGTGGAGGCGATGGCCAAGGTTTGCCTTGGCGCGGAAAAGATCCCCAGCATCAACGTCTCCAAACATCGGCTTGATACGCAGTTCGATAATACGGAAGAGTCAATCGCCATGTCGGCGATGTACGCCGCTAACCATCTGAAAGGGGTGACGGCGCTGATCGCCATGACGGAATCGGGGCGCACCGCGCTGATGATGTCGCGTATCAGTTCCGGCCTGCCCATTTTCGCCATGTCGCGCCATGAGCACACGCTGAATCTGGCCGCGCTTTATCGCGGCGTTACGCCGGTCCATTTCGACAGCTATACCGACGGCGTCGCCGCCGCCAATGATGCGGTGATCCGGCTGCGCGACAAGGGATTCCTGATGTCCGGAGATCTGGTTATTGTCACCCAGGGTGACGTGATGGGTACGGTTGGCACCACCAACACCATCCGCATTCTGCGCGTGGAATAACCGACGGCACGCCTGATGCTGATACGCGTTTAGATAAAAACCGGACGGTTCGCCCCGTCCGGTTTTTTTTATTTCACTGCGCCATATTTGGCCCGTTTAATTATCCTGGCATAGGCGTCTTTATATACAGGGTCAAGCGCGCTGTATTCGATATAGCCTGGCGGATAAAAGCGCAAAAACTAATCGCGGTAAAGATCGTCCCGGCGATAAGGTTCAATTTCTCCCGGCTTGCGGGTTTTCAGCAATTTCAAAATCCAGGTGTATTGCTCGGGGTGCGGTCCGACAAAGATTTCTATTTCCTCGTTCATACGCCGGGCAATGTAGTCATCCCCGGCGTCGGCCAGATCGCTCATCGGCGGGCGGATAAACACCTCCAGACAGCACTCTTTGGCATTATATACCGGGAACAGCGGCACAATATCGGCACGGCACACCTTCATCAGGCGGCCGACCACGGGCAACGTCGCCTTATAGGTGGCAAAAAAATCGACAAATTCGCTGTACTCCTGGCCGTGGTCCTGATCGGGAAGGTAATATCCCCAATATCCCTGGCGCACAGAGCTGATAAAAGGTTTGATGCCATCGTTGCGGGCGTGCATATGTCCGCCAAAGCGGCGACGCAGTCTGTTCCACCAGTAGTCCACCAGCGCGTTTTTCTGGTTGTGGAACATGGCGGCCATAAGTTGCCCGCGGGAACTAAGCAGCATTGCCGGAATATCCACCGCCCAACCATGCGGCACCAGAAAAATCACATTCCTGCCCTGCTCCTTCAACTGATTCAAAATCTCTTCACCGTGCCAGCGGACATGTTTTTCCACCGTTTCGGGAGCGCGTAGCCCTACTTCCACCATCATGACCATCGCCTGCGGTGCGGTGGCAAACATATTGTCGATGATAGTTTCGCGCTGGGCCTCGCTTAACTCCGGCATGCAGTACAGCAGGTTAATGCGGGCGCGCCGGCGAGCGCCCTTGGCCAGTCGCCCGACCAAACGGCCTAATCCGCCCACAACAGGATTTCTCAAACCGGCAGGCACATAGGCGATGAGCGCCATGACCCCGATACCCAGCCAGGTGCCCCAGTATCGTGGATGATAAAAAGCCTTCTGGAACTGAGGAATAAACTCAGCGCGCGTTTTTTGCTCTTTTTCCATACATCAACTCTTCAGATAAATTATGGATAGCTCGCCATTATTATCGCCGTCGCGTCGCAGAAAGCGACAAAGAGCGCAGCAGCCCATAAATAAAAACGCCGGCGGCGCAGGGCCACCGGCTAAAAACTCGCCGTCAGAAATTAATCAAACTTAAGCTGCGGAACAACCTCTTTCACCTGCGCCAGATAATCACGACGCTCTTTACCGGCCAGGCCTTCAGAACGCGGCAGTTGAGCCGTTAATGGGTTGACCGCCTGCTGGTTTACCCAGAATTCATAGTGCAGGTGCGGCCCGGTAGAGCGCCCGGTATTGCCGGATAAGCCAATGCGATCGCCGCGTTTAACTTTTTGCCCCGGCTTCACCAGGATGCGGTTCAGGTGCATATAACGCGTGGTGTACTGGCGACCGTGACGGATCGCCACATAGTTACCCGCCGCGCCGCTGCGCTTGGCTATGACCACTTCCCCATCGCCGACGGCCAGCACCGGCGAACCCACCGGCATCGCAAAATCAACGCCTTTATGCGGCGCGACGCGACCGGTAACGGGATTGAGACGGCGAGGATTGAAATTAGAGGAGATACGGAACTGTTTCATGGTGGGGAAACGCATAAACCCGCGCGTCAAGCCGGAACCTTCACGATCGTAGAATTTACCGTCTTCGGCGCGGATGGCGAAATAATCCTTACCGCCGGTATTCAGGCGAACGCCGAGCAGTTCGCTCTGTTCACTGCGGCCGTCCAGTATCTCGCGAGACAGCAGCACGGAGAAGGTATCATCTTTGCGCAGCTTGCGAAAATCCAGTTGCCATTGCAACGCCTTGATGACCGAGCTGACTTCACTGTTGGTTAAGCCTGCGTTTCTGGCGCTATTGACGAAACTGCCATTCAGCCGGCCATTCAGCACGCTGTTGCGCCATTCCCCCTTCAGCATTTCAATCCGTTCTTTAAAATCGGAACCGGCGCGTTCATAAATTCGGGTTTCACGGCGGGACATCTGCCAGGTCAGACTCTGCAATTCGCCGTTTTCCCCCAGCACCCAGGATATTTGCTGACCGATCTTGAGATTACGCAGATCGCGATTTTGTTCGGCAAGCCGGGTAACATCCGCGATATCGATGCCGTACTGGGTGAGAATGCTGCTTAACGTATCACCGGTTGAAACCACATACTCATGCACCCCGCCGTCATCAGCGACTTTATCATCCAGTTCATCCTGCGGAATTTCATCATCCGGCGTGGGCTGATCGATAGGCTCGCTGGCCTCCGGCGTCAGCGTGCTCAACTGCTGGCTGGCATCCAGAGCGATATCTTTCACTATCACCGGGGCATCATTAGCGGGGGGATAAACAAAAGGCCGCCAAACGGCGACGGCCAGTGTGATAACGGTAAGCGACCCCAGCATGACGCGGTGGGGTCTTGGTAAGCTGTTATACGCCAGAGCGATAGTTCGGACTATCTGCTGCACTTATTTCGCATCCTCATGATTTTTCCCTCAGGCAGCTCAGATACTGGCCCGACAGCTGTGACAGAAAATTCACATAGCTGTCTTTACCCAGTGCGATATCGCTTCCCAATGGATCCAGCACGCCCGAGCGCACGTCAGTTCCCTTGGCGACAGCATTAATAACGGCCGGCCTGAATTGTGGCTCAGCAAAAACACATACGGCTTTATGCTCAACCAACTGTGTTCGAATTTGATGTAAGCGCTGTGCGCCGGGTTGAATCGCCGGGTTGACGGTAAAATGGCCTAATGGGCTTAAACCATAGCGTTGCTCAAAGTAGCCATAGGCGTCATGAAAAACAAAATAACCCTTATCCCGCACAGGCGCTAGCATATTAGCAATTTTTTCATCTGTTTGCGCGATTTTATCTGTGAAATAAAGCAGATTCGCGTCTAATTTGTCTTTATTTTGAGGCATAAGTTCCAATAATTTTTCATGAATGGCGATCGCGGCCTGTTTTGCCATCTCCGGCGACAGCCAAATGTGCATATTGTACTCACCATGGTGATGCCCTTCGCTCTCTTCCTCATGCGCCGCTTCGGCCGTATGATGGTGCTCGGCCGCGTGCGATTCACCATCATGATGGTGATGCGAATCATCATGGTCGTCGCCCTCTTCGTGCCGATGCCCGGATTCTTTTACCAGTTGCGTCTTTAATGCCGGTAATTCAGCCAGAGTAATCTTCCGGGCCGGAGCAATCTGCGATAGCGGCTTGCCGAGAAAGGCTTCCATTTCCGGCCCCACCCAAATAATCAGCTCGGCGGATTGTAAACGCTGGACATCAGTCGGGCGCAGGGCATAATCATGGGGCGACGCGCCGTTGGGCAACAGCACTTCAGTTGGCGTAATGCCGTCCGTTATCGCCGAGGCGATAAAACCCAGCGGACGGATAGAGGCAACCACCGCGGCGCTAGCAGCGTTAATCGTCGCACCGGAAACCATCAGTGCGCTGGCAACAAACACACTTTTTAACCATTTATATTGTTGAATGGGCATTTGCATGTCATCTCATCGATTTAATGTGTAGTTTGTTATATTATAACATTACAGAATCTCTGCAAACCAAATTCTATGTCCACATTGGTATCGCTCAATAATATTTCAGTGTCGTTTGGCAGCAGGAAAGTCCTGTCGGATATCTCCCTGTCTCTCCAGCCGGGGCGCATTCTTACGCTTCTGGGACCCAACGGCGCGGGAAAATCAACGCTGGCGAGGGTTGTTTTGGGCCTGCTGTCGCCCACCGCCGGCACCTTGCAAAAAACGCCGGGGTTACGTATTGGCTACGTCCCGCAAAAACTCCATCTGGATCCTACGCTGCCGCTGACCGTCAGCCGTTTTATGCGCCTGCGCCCCGGCATTAAGCCGCAGGATATATTACCGGCGCTGAAACGCGTTCAGGCGGCGCACCTGCTGCAACAGCCGATGCAGAAACTGTCCGGCGGCGAAAATCAGCGGGTTCTGCTGGCCCGCGCGTTGATGAACCATCCGCAGTTGCTGGTATTGGACGAGCCGACGCAGGGGGTGGACGTCAACGGTCAGCTTGCGCTTTATGACTTGATCAATCAGTTGCGTCAGGAGTTTAACTGCGGCGTGCTGATGGTTTCCCACGATCTCCACCTGGTGATGGCCAAAACCGATGAAGTGCTGTGTCTCAACCAGCACGTCTGTTGTTCCGGCACCCCGGAAGTGGTCTCCCTGCATCCCGAATTCTTGGCCATGTTCGGCCAGCGCGGCGCCGAACAGCTGGCGGTTTACCGGCATCATCATAATCATCGTCACGACTTAAACGGACGTATCATCCTGAAAAGACAAGGTGGAAACGACGCATGATTGAACTTCTGTTTCCTGGCTGGCTGGCCGGGATATTCCTCGCCGCGGCCGCCGGCCCGCTGGGGTCGTTCGTCGTCTGGCGGCGCATGTCCTATTTCGGCGATACCCTGGCGCATGCCTCCCTGCTGGGCGTGGCCTTCGGCTTGCTGCTGGATGTCAATCTGTTCTATGCCGTTATCGCCGTTACCCTGGCGCTGGCGCTCGGACTGGTCTGGCTGGAGCGTCGTCCCTATCTGGCGATTGATACCCTGCTGGGCATTATGGCGCACAGCGCCCTTTCGCTCGGTCTGGTGGTGGTCAGCCTGATGAATAACGTGCGAGTGGACTTAATGGCGTATCTGTTCGGGGATTTGCTCTCCGTCACTCGCGACGATCTATGGATTATCGGCGGCGGCGTCGCCGTGGTGATTGCGGTACTGAGCTGGCAATGGCGACCGTTATTGTCCATGACCATCAGCCCCGAACTGGCGCATGTGGATGGCGTTAACCTACAGCGCAGCAAGCTTATCCTGATGCTGGTGACAGCCTTGACCATTGGCATCGCCATGAAGTTCGTCGGGGCGTTAATCATCACCTCGCTGCTGATTATTCCCGCCGCCAGCGCCCGCCGCTTTGCGCGCACGCCGGAGCAGATGGCCGGTTTCGCCATCGGCGCCGGTATGATCGCCATTACCGGCGGTCTGGCCTTTTCCGCCGGTTACAATACCCCCGCCGGGCCGTCGGTGGTACTTTGCGCCTCGCTGCTGTTTATCGCCAGTTTAATCAAGAAACAGCCTGCGTAGAGCAGGCTATTCCTCCCGCATCAGGCCGAAATGGCGGTAGGCGTGCTGCGTCGCCATTCTGCCCCGCGGGGTGCGCTGAATAAACCCTTGCTGAATCAGAAAGGGTTCAATCACATCTTCAATGGTTTCCCTCTCTTCGCCGATCGCCGCCGCCAGATTATCCAGCCCGACCGGGCCGCCCATAAATTTATCGATAATCGCCAGCAGCAGTTTCCGGTCCATATAGTCGAAGCCTTCGGTATCCACCGCCAGCATATCCAGCGCCAGCGTGGCGACTTCGGCGGTGATCGCCCCGGCGGATTTGACCTCGGAGAAGTCACGCACGCGGCGCAGCAGCCGGTTAGCGATACGCGGCGTGCCGCGCGAGCGCCGGGCGACTTCCAGCGCTCCGTCATGGGTGAGATCCAGCCCCAGGCACTGCGCGCTGCGGCTGACGATATGTTGCAGATCGGCGACCTTATAAAACTCCAGCCGTTGGACGATGCCAAAACGATCGCGCAGCGGCGAGGTAAGCGAACCGGCGCGGGTGGTGGCGCCAATCAGGGTAAACGGCGGCAAATCAAGCTTGATCGAGCGGGCGGCCGGCCCCTCGCCAATCATGATATCCAGTTGGTAATCTTCCATCGCCGGATACAGAATTTCCTCCACCACCGGCGACAAACGATGAATTTCATCGATAAACAAAACGTCGTGGGGTTCCAGATTGGTAAGCAACGCGGCCAAATCCCCGGCTTTTTCCAGTATCGGGCCGGAGGTGGTGCGCAGATTAACCCCCATTTCGTTGGCCACGATGTTTGCCAGCGTGGTTTTCCCCAAACCGGGAGGGCCGAAAATCAGCAGATGATCCAGGGCGTCCCCGCGTTGGCGCGCCGCCTGAATAAAAATCTCCATCTGTTCGCAGACCTGGGGCTGACCGACGTATTCCGCCAGCAGTTTCGGGCGAATGGCGCGGTCGATAAACTCCTCTTCGGGGACGGCCTCGGCGGAAATCAAACGATCGGCTTCAATCATGCATACCTCACAGCGCAGCGCGTAGTGCGTCCCTGATCAGGGTTTCGCAGTCTGAATCCGCACGGACCACTTTGGCGATCAGGCGGCTGGCCTCCTGCGGCTTATAGCCCAGGGCAATCAGGGCCGATGCGGCCTCCGCCTCGGGATCGCCGGCTTCACTATCGGCGGGGGACGATGGCATCGGGGCGACATCGCCCGTTGAATTAAACAGCTCGCCGCTCAATCCCTTAAAGCGGTCTTTCATTTCAACCACCAGACGTTCGGCAGTTTTTTTGCCGACGCCGGGCAGCTTGATCAACGCGCCGATCTCTTCCCGCTCCACCGCGCTGACAAACTGCGCGGCGGACATACCGGAAAGAATGGCCAGCGCCAGCTTCGGCCCCACGCCGTTGACCTTAATCAGTTCACGGAACAGCGCCCTCTCCTGCTTATCATTAAAGCCGAATAGCAGTTGAGCGTCTTCGCGCACCACAAAGTGCGTGAAGATGACGGCCTCCTGAGAAAGCGCCGGGAGTTCGTAAAAGCAAGTCATCGGCATGTGAACTTCATAGCCAACGCCGTTGGCTTCTATCAGCACCTGCGGCGGTTGTTTTTCCAGAATAATGCCTCTGAGACGACCTATCACCTTCTCTTCCTTTACGTTTTATCAACCAAGAATCTTGTATATACCCGTCATACTTCAAGCTGCATGTGCGTTGGCTGCATTACTCGGCCCCTCCCTGGGCCTCGCCCCGTTGGGGCCGCTGCAAGCAGCGTTCAAATCTGCTCCAGGCAGATTTGTCAGTCACCCGAATCACTTACCTGTGTAAGCTCATCGGGATTAAATGAGAGACATCCTGTCTCTCACCGGAGGCCAGCCGTTGGCTGGTCAAATTCGTTCCCGACGAATTTGTCCTTCCCTTGCCGCCTTCCTGCAACTCGAATTATCTAGGGTATAGCTTATAACATAAAAAAAGCTGGATGAATATCCAGCCTTAAGTTTCAGCGCAGGCGCCCCGGCGCCGGATAACGTTTCTCAACGCCAAGGCGGATCAGCTTCTGATTGAAATGGCAGTGGGTGATGGCTATCGCCAGCGCATCGGCGGCATCCGCCTGCGGGCTGGCGGATAACTTGAGCAGCGAGCGAACCATATGCTGCACCTGTTTTTTATCCGCCGCGCCGGTGCCCACCACGGTCTGCTTCACCAGCCGGGCGGCGTACTCAAACACCGGTAAATCATGATTCACCGCCGCCACAATCGCCGCACCGCGCGCCTGCCCCAGCTTAAGCGCCGAGTCGGGATTCTTGGCCATAAACACCTGCTCAATGGCGAAACAATCCGGGTGAAACTGGGTGATGATTTCACTCACCCCGGCGTAAATCAGCTTGAGGCGCGTGGGCAAATCGTCGACCACGGTGCGAATGCAGCCGCTGCCGAGATAAGCAAGCTGGCGCCCCTGCTGGCGGATGATGCCGTAACCCGTCACGCGCGAACCGGGGTCGATGCCGAGTATGATTGTCATCGTAACGCTCCGCCGGTTCGCCGGACGGAAAGGCGCGCCCTTTCCATCATCGTGCCGCCATTATAGTAATGCCGCCACCTCATCGGAGATCTCACCGTTGTGATAAACCTCCTGCACGTCGTCGCAGTCTTCCAGCATATCGATCAGGCGCATCAGCTTCGGCGCGGTTTCCGCGTCCATGTCCGCTTTGGTTGAAGGCACCATGGAAACTTCCGCCGCTTCGGCCACCAGGCCCGCCGCATCCAGCGCATCCTTGACTTCACCGAAAGTTTCCCACGGCGTGAAAACGTCAATGGCGCCGTCGTCATAGGTCACCACGTCGTCCGCGCCGGCTTCCAGCGCGGCATCCATCACCCTATCCTCATCCAGGCCCGGCGCGTAAGAGATCACGCCCTTTTTGCTGAACAGGTAAGCCACCGAACCATCAGTGCCCAGGTTGCCGCCGCTCTTGGTGAAAGCATGGCGCACCTCGGAAACCGTACGGTTGCGGTTGTCGCTCAGGCACTCCACCATCACCGCCGTACCGCCGGGGCCGTAACCTTCATAAATGATGGTTTCCATATTGTTGTCGTCATCGCCGCCCACGCCGCGGGCGATGGCGCGGTTCAGGGTATCGCGCGTCATGTTGTTGGACAGTGCCTTATCGATGGCGGCGCGCAGACGCGGGTTCGCCCCCGGATCGCCGCCGCCCAGCCGGGCGGCGGTAACCAATTCGCGGATAATTTTGGTAAAGATTTTGCCGCGTTTCGCGTCCTGTGCAGCCTTACGATGCTTGGTATTGGCCCACTTACTATGACCTGCCATAAAAATCTCCGAAAAAAGCCTGTTCAGGCCGGATAAATAACAAATTCCTCAATCGCCTGCCGGTTGCTCCACGACTTGGTAAGCTGCGCCGCATTGGGCGCATCCAGCCACTGGTAGGCGAGATGTTCGGTAATAACCATCTCGCGCTCCTCGGGCAGCGCCAGACAGAACCAGTGTTCCGTGTTGCGCGTCACCCCCGGCGCGTAGCGACGTCTTAAATGAGCAAAAAGCTCAAACTCAATACAGCGCCGACAGTCAAAGAGTGATAATGCCTCGGCGGATATATCAATATTAACCTCTTCTTTAACTTCACGCTGTGCGGCGCACGCCGTGCTTTCCCCCTCCTCCAGGCTGCCGGTGACGGATTGCCAGAAGTCGGGGTCGTCACGCCGTTGCAGCATCAGCACCCGCCCGGTATCGCGGGCATAAATCACCACCAGAACCGAAACGGGTCGCTTGTATGCCATCTCACTGGTTCTCGAATTTTTCGTCCTGCGCCGCTTTCCCTTTTCCCACCACCGCAATGGACAACTCCTCCAGCGCGACGGGATTGGCGAAGCTGGGGGCTTCGGTCATCAGACAGGCCGCGGCCGTGGTTTTCGGGAAAGCGATGACGTCACGAATATTATCGGTGCCGGTCAGCAACATCACCAGACGATCCAGACCGAAAGCCAGACCGGCGTGCGGCGGCGTGCCGAACTTCAGCGCATCCAGCAGGAAGCCGAATTTCTCGCGCTGGTCCCGTTCATTGATGCCCAGGATGCCGAACACCGTTTGCTGCATATCGCCGTTATGAATACGCACCGAGCCGCCGCCCACTTCATAACCGTTCAACACCATGTCATAGGCGTTGGCGATGGCGGATGACGGATTGGCCGCCAGTTCGGCGGGCGTCATATCGCGCGGCGCGGTGAACGGATGGTGCATGGCGGTCAGGCCGCCTTCGCCGTCGTCTTCAAACATCGGGAAGTCGATAACCCACAGCGGCCGCCAGCTGTCTTCGTCGGTCAGCTTCAGATCGCGCCCCAGCTTCAGACGCAGCGCGCCGAGCGCGTCGGTCACCACATTGGCGCTGTCCGCGCCGAAGAACAGAATGTCGCCATCTGCGGCGCCGACGCGTTCCAGCAGCGCGGACAGCAGGTCCGCGCTGAGGAATTTGGCGACCGGGCTTTGTACGCCATCAACACCTTTGGCGCGCTCGTTGACCTTGATATAGGCCAACCCTTTGGCGCCATAGATTTCGATAAACTTGGCATACTCGTCGATCTGTTTGCGGCTCAGCTGCGCGCCGCCCGGAACGCGGATCGCCGCCACGCGGCCTTTGGCGTCGTTTGCCGGGCCGGAGAAAACCTTGAATTCGATATCTTTTACCAGGTCGGCCACATCCACCAGCTCCAGCGGGTTACGCAGATCCGGTTTGTCGGAACCGAAACGGCGCATGGCTTCGGCAAAGGTCATGAGCGGGAAATTCCCCAGCTCCACGCCTTTGATCTCCAGCCACAGCTCGCGCACCAGTTTTTCCATCACTTCACGCACCTGCGGCGCGGTCATAAACGAGGTTTCCACATCGATCTGGGTAAACTCCGGTTGACGATCGGCGCGCAAATCTTCATCGCGGAAACATTTGACGATTTGATAGTAGCGATCGAAACCGGACATCATCAGCAGTTGTTTGAACAGCTGAGGCGACTGCGGCAATGCGTAGAATTTTCCTTTGTGCACCCGGCTCGGCACCAGATAGTCGCGCGCCCCTTCCGGCGTCGCCTTGGTCAGCATCGGCGTTTCAATATCCAGAAAACCGTGCCCGTCCATAAAACGGCGGACAAAACTGGTGATGCGCGCGCGGGTTTTCAGACGCCGGGCCATTTCCGGGCGGCGCAGATCGAGATAGCGGTACTTGAGGCGCGCTTCTTCGGTGTTGGTCTGGTTGGAATCCAGCGGCAGCGGCTCGGCGCGGTTGATGATGGTCAGCGCCGTGGCCAGCACCTCGATTTCACCGGTAGCCATATCTTTGTTGATTTGGCTCTCCGGACGGGCACGGACGACGCCCTTCAGTTGAATACAGAATTCGTTGCGCAGTTCGGACGCCTGTTTCAGTACGTCCTGGCGGTCCGGATCAAAGAACACCTGCGCCAGACCTTCGCGGTCGCGCATATCGATAAAAATCAAACCACCCAGATCGCGGCGGCGGTTAACCCAACCGCACAATGTCACTTCCTGGCCCACGTGGGACAAATTCAACTGTCCGCAATATTCAGTACGCATCGCTATGTCCTTTTACTCAGCCGCACAACCCACCCTTTTTCGCCGCGTCTGGCAACGGAAAAAGCCGTGGTGTCTTTGCTGAACGGCATGGTTTTTCTGGATTACTGTCCGGTGAAAAAAGGCGGCTATTATAAAGGAAATTCCCCCGGACGATAAGTATGAGGTAACGCTCTGCGGTTTGCCCGCACACTCTTTTTGACAATTTTCATTATCGGTTAATGAAATGATCGCTAATATAGCCTTAATTTGTTACCGGAACAGAATAATGTATATCGGATTACCTCAATGGCAACATCCTGCCTGGAGTCGTTTAGGATTGCACGATCTGGCTGATTATTCCCGCTACTTTAACTGCGTGGAAGGGAATACCACGTTTTACGCCTTACCCGGCCGCGAGCTGGTGACGCGCTGGCGCGATATGACCACGGACGAATTCCGCTTCTGCTTTAAATTTCCCTCCGCCATCAGTCATCAGGCCGCCTTGCAGCACTGTGAACAGGAGGTAGCTGCCTTCTTTCACTGTCTGGAACCGCTGGCGGGGCGCCTCGGGCAACTCTGGGTGCAACTGCCCGCCGCCTTCGGTCCGCTTCAGCTTACGGTTCTGTGGCGCTTTCTCGATGCGCTGCCGCAGGGATTCAGCTACGGCGTGGAGGTGCGCCACCCGCAGTTTTTTGCTAAAGGCGACAGCGAACGCGCCTTGAATCAGGGTCTACAGCAGCGCGGGATTAACCGCGTCATCATGGACAGCCGCCCGGTGCATCATGCCGCGCCGGACAGCCCGGCAATGCGCGAAGCGCAACGCAAAAAGCCGCGCCTGCCGGTTCACGCGCTGTTGACCGCCGCCCAGCCCTTGATTCGCTTTATCGGCAGTGAAAATCTGCAGGAGAATCTGCACTGGTTTCAGCCGTGGCTGAAAAAACTTCCGCAGTGGTCGCATGCCGAGCCTTTTCTGTTTATCCACACCCCCGATATCGGCGATGCGCCGGCGCTGGCGCAGCAGCTGTGGCCGCTGCTGAGCGATATTATTCCCGCTTTGCCGCCGCAGCCGGACTGGCCCCGGCAGGAGTCGCTATTTTAATGGCCGCGCGTCGGCGAGGCGAATAGTGCCGACGGCGCCGACGCCATTCATTAGTCCCTTTTCTTATAAACAATGTCTTCCCCCTCCTCATTTCAGATAAAAAAAGTTGCCTTGTACAGGCGACAGTTGTGCTGCGGGAAGCTATTATTCCGCAAGCCGTTTTCGGTCAGGTCACGGAGTTAAACATGGTAAGCGCGCTCTATGTAGTGCTTGGCGCATTGTTGTTGATAAAGTTGTCTGTCGACGTAGTTAAACTCAGAATGCAGTACCGCGTAGCCTATGGCGATGGCGGGTTTTATGAACTTCAGACGGCCATTCGGGTTCATGGCAATGCGGTGGAATATATTCCTATCGGCGCTATTCTGCTGGTTTTGATGGAAATGAACGGCGCCATCGCCGCGATGCTCCACCTGTGCGGCATGCTGTTGATCGTCGGGCGCCTGTTTCATTACTACGGCCTGCGCCAGCGTGAATTCCGCTGGCGACGATCGGGCATGGCGGCGACTTATGCCTCACTGATCCTGATGTCCCTGGCAAATCTCTACTATCTGCCGTGGGAAATGGTTTTCACCCTGTATTAAGACGCGACGGCGATGGAACGGAAAGGATGACGGCGCCGGCTTCATCCGTTCTCTCGCTGAAGGTCCCGTAACTGTAAAGGTGAAGGGGATACATGCTTTATCGCGTCATTCTGCTAGAATACGCCCCCTTGATTACCTATCTCAGCCATTATTTTGCCATGCCAAACCGCGACCTGCTTTTTTCCGCTCCTATTGCCAATCTGGGCGACTGGACATTCGACGAACGCGTTGCTGAAGTCTTTCCCGATATGATTCAGCGCTCCGTTCCCGGTTATTCCAACATCATTTCGATGATTGGCATGCTGGCGGAACGTTTCGTGCAACCGCATAGCCAGGTTTACGATCTGGGCTGTGCGCTGGGTGCCGCCACCTTGTCGATGCGGCGCAATATTCGCGCGCCGGGCTGTAAAATTATCGCGGTGGATAATTCGCCGGCAATGATAAAACGCTGTCGCCATCATATCGAAGCTTTCCGCTCCGACACGCCGGCAGAGGTACTTGAAGCCGATATTCTGGATATTGAAATAACAAACGCCTCAATGGCGGTGCTGAACTTCACCATTCAGTTTCTGGAGCCGGCCAATCGCCAGCTGTTGATCGACCGGGTCTATCAGGGGTTAAAACCGGGCGGCGTACTGGTGCTGTCCGAAAAATTCAGCTTTGCCGATGACAGAGTGGATGAGCTGTTGTTCAACATGCACCACGACTTCAAACGCGCCAACGGCTACAGCGAATTGGAAATCAGCCAGAAACGCAGCATGCTGGAAAACGTAATGCTGACGGATACCGTGGACACGCATAAAAATCGACTCAAACTGGCAGGCTTTGAGCACGTCGATCTGTGGTTCCAATGTTTTAACTTCGGTTCATTACTGGCGCTCAAGACAGAAGGATAGGTTGTGATCGATTTCGGCAATTTTTATCAGCAAATCGCCAAAGGCCCGCTAAGCCACTGGCTTGATACCCTGCCCCCGCAGTTAAGCCGCTGGCAGCAGGAGTCGCTGCACGGTAAGTTCAAACTGTGGTTCAACACCCTGGAACATCTTCCCGCCCTCTCCCCCACCCAGTTGGATCTGGCCGACGGCGTAACCGCCGGCATGACGCCGGATATTTCCGCCGGCCAGCGCGCAGGGATAGAAATGCTGCTGCGCAACCTGATGCCGTGGCGCAAAGGGCCGTTTTCGCTTTATGGGGTTAATATCGACACCGAATGGCGCTCCGACTGGAAGTGGCGGCGCGTGCTCCCCCATATCAGTCCGCTGCGCGATCGCCTGGTTCTCGACGTCGGCTGCGGCAGCGGCTACCATCTGTGGCGCATGGTGGGAGCGGGCGCGCGCCTGGCGGTCGGTATTGATCCCATGCAGCTGTTTTTATGCCAGTTTGAAGCGGTACGAAAACTATTGGGCGACGACCAGCGCGCCCATGTCCTGCCCCTCGGCATCGAACAGTTGCCGGAACTGGCGGCGTTCGATACGGTTTTTTCCATGGGCGTGCTGTACCACCGCCGCTCGCCGCTCGACCATCTATGGCAGTTGAAAAACCAACTGGCGTCCGATGGCGAACTGGTGCTGGAAACGCTGGTCGTGGAAGGCGATGAAAATCAGGTGCTGGTGCCGGGAGAACGCTACGCGCAGATGCGTAACGTCTACTTTATCCCTTCCGCCGCCGCGCTGACCCAGTGGCTGCGAAAATGCGGATTTGCCGATGTTCGGGTGGTGGATATCTGCGCCACCACGCCGCAGGAACAGCGCAGAACAGACTGGATGATCAGCGAATCGCTGGCCGATTTTCTCGATCCGCACGATCCACGTAAAACCGTGGAGGGCTACCCGGCGCCGGTACGCGCGGTATTGGTCGCCCGCAAGCCCTGACTCGGCGCAGAAAAATTGCAGGGAGCGGGTGCCGGATAAAACGTTAGAATCCGTCCGGAAGCTTGGAGCGCATCATCTCCTTTCTGTCAATTCTGCGGCCATCCACAATAAACGTGCCATCGCCGACGGCGTGGATGGTTCTCTGCTCGGCACGCGCGTCATCATAGTACGCCGCGATACCGTCGAGCACGATGATGCCGTATTGATCGATGATATCGATAATCCGGCACTCAATGTTGGCAAGACTCTCCTTGATCAGCGGCGCCCGGACATGCCGGCCCGCTAATGGCGTAAGTCCGAACCTGTCAAACTTGTCGGTGTTTTGCCCCGAACATGTCCCAATGCCGACAACCGTATCGATCATATCGACGGTGGGGATTGAAATCACACATTCTTTTGAGGTTTGCAGTGCGCCATATGAATAGTTCCAGGGTCCGGTCGTTATGGCGAATGATGCCGAGAAACCAAGAACCATCGTCCAGGTGATGGTCATTACATTATCTTTCCGGCCATCGTTCGTGGTAACCAGCACAACCGGTCCCGGCTCCAGCAGAGTGAACGCTTTGCCAATAGGAAGACTTTGCATATTTTCCTCCATCTTTTACTTTGCGCTCCTGGTGCAAGAATGATGCAAACCGCCGGGCGCGCGATAAAAAAAGCCCCGGCAACACGCCGGGGCTTGGTACTCGCAAGCAACCTGTTGGTATGCTGCGCGGCAAGGGTGCTCTGGCAGGCCGAGTATTACTCAACCTGAAAACCGTTATGAAACCGATGAGACTTCATAGTCCGAACTCAATGCCCGCTTCATCGCAGCCACGATATCGCCGTCAACGCCATACTGGCTGAACTCATCCATATCGCTGTGCGAGCACATGGAAACGCCGATTTTGCGATACCGCATCACGGATGAAGACCACTGTCCGGCGGAGCTGTGCAGTTCCTGAATACCGCTTTGCCGGAACTTATGAAGATTGGTTAATCGCACACCGGACCCGGCCATAATGATTGGACCACGGCTGGCCTGAGTTAGTTCACGCAATAATACCAATCCGTTTTCCGCGGTCTGCTGCTGCCCGGAGGTCAGGATCCGGGATACGCCCAGATCGGTCAGCTGTTTCAGCGCCAGGTAAGGGTTCAGGCACAGATCGAAAGCGCGGTGAAAGGTCACCGCCATGCCCTGAGTCAGCGACATGATCTCTTTCATTCGCGGCAAATCGATATGTCCTTCGGCATCAAGAATGCCCACCACCGCGCCGGGAAACCCCATATCGCGGATTTGCTCGATATCATATTTAATCGCCGCGAATTCCGTTGCGTCGTAGCAAAAATCACCGCCACGCGGCCGAACAATAGGATGAACGGGAATCGCTAGTTTTTCGCTCGCAAGACGTAAGACGCCATATCCCGGCGTTAACCCGCCGTCGCGCAGACCGGAACAGAGTTCAATCCGATCGGCGCCCGCCTGCTCGGCGGTTACTGCGCACTCAATGCTATAGCAACACACCTCCAGTTTTGGCATATCCACCTCCATTTAAAACCGCTGAATATCATTCAATTACATTTCCCCTAATTATATGAAGACCGCCGAAGCATTCTTAATTACGAGAATAGCTAATCACTATGGCATTCAAGGGCGCATCGTGAGGAGATGACGATCACAATGAACGCGATATAACTGAAATAAAAATGACATAAACCACAGTTCTATTAATGTATTAAGCCGGTTGGAAAACCATGCGGCGCCAACAATTCAAGCGCCACGGTTTTCATCCGCCACAATATCCCGAATATCAAACGGATGAAACTTTATGGTTACCTTTCCATTGGTTACGGCCGTTGTCGGATTAGGTATTCGTTCTTTTTCACCCTGCGGCGAACTGAAATGAAGTTTGACGCCGGAGGTACGCAGAGCCTGGTCGGATAAACAGGCCAGCGCCCTTAGGTGCAGCGAATCCGCATCGCCCGGCAATAGCAACTCCACATGCTCCCATCCTTCATGGGGATAACGTTTTTTTCCCGGCCAGGGCAGCTCGATACAATCAATCCGCCAGGGGCCGACTTTTATCGCCGAGTTTAATATAAACAAGCAGATAGGGCGCCCATTAATCAGGTTTTCGGCAAGCAGCGTGCCGATGCGCAATATTTGTGTTTTCCAACGCTCAGCGGTCGAAGTTTGATGGCAACGCAGCGAAATATGATCGGCGCTGAACCTGGTCAAATCCAACTGCAGTACCGCCGCAAACTCATTTAATTCGCGCTCGAAACGAACCAAATCCACCGCTAACTCTTCAGGTAACATACTGGGTACGAACTCCTTGCTATCCACGCAAACTGTTAGGGATTAATTTACATGGTGATAATATCTCATCCATGATTCTTTAACGCAGTTCTATTTTGATTTCTTTTTTAATTATTGGTTCTTTTAGTTATTCGTGCTTTCAGCACCAAATGCCATAGTAAAAACCAAAGAAAGTAAAGTTACCCAATGGATTAACAAACAAAAAAATTCTGTAGTCAGTTAACATGGAGTCCTTCACGCAACTTTTGTTGAGAGTTGTCTTAAATAAAATCATGCCCATTGAATGAAGAAAGGAAAAAGGATAATTTGAACTTCTTAATAATAAGATAGAGTCATTATCATGGTGCTATTAATCATTTCAATTCTGCTGATCGTCATTGCGGCGTACGCTATTTTTCGTCATTTTAAAACCAAAAATGAACACAAAATCGGGGTAAACTCCAAAACCAGGAAACGTTAACCAAGTGTTCTTATTGGTTCCCTTTACTATATACATAAAGAATTGCAGTAACCCTCGCCAATATCATCTTGTTTTACCTTATTCCCCCCTTTCAATGTAAGCATGTCACCCGCCGCGGTATGCCATCTGCTGACTCGTAAAGGCAAATATGGTATAAGCAGGGCTTGATTTTTTATCTAAGGTAAACCGGTGAATATTCAGGCTCTTCTCTCCGAAAAAGTCAGCCAGGCATTGGCCGCGGCGGGTGCCCCGATAGGCAGCGAAGCACAGGTCCGCCAGTCGGCAAAAGTACAGTTTGGCGATTATCAGGCCAACGGCGTGATGGCCGTTGCCAAAAAACTCGGCATGCCGCCGCGTCAACTGGCCGAAAAAGTAGTCCAGCTTTTGGCGCTGGACGGCATCGTTACAAAAACAGAAATCGCAGGTCCGGGTTTTATTAATATATTCCTTGATAAACAATGGGTTGCCAGCCAGGCAGAGAATGCACTGAATGACCCGAAACTGGGCGTAACACCGGTTGAACCACAAACTATCGTTGTCGATTATTCCGCACCCAACGTGGCGAAAGAAATGCACGTCGGTCATCTGCGCTCCACCATTATCGGCGATGCGGCGGTTCGTACGCTTGAATTCCTCGGCCACCATGTTATTCGCGCCAACCACGTCGGCGACTGGGGCACGCAGTTCGGCATGCTGATCGCCTATCTCGAAAAAGTGCAGAATGACAATGCCGGCGAGATGGCGCTGTCCGATCTCGAAGCGTTCTACCGCGAAGCTAAGAAACACTATGACGACGATGCCGCTTTTGCCGAACGCGCCAGAGGCTATGTGGTCAAGCTACAGGGGGGAGATGAATATTGCCGCCAACTGTGGCGTAAACTCATCGACATCACCATGACGCAAAATCAGCTCACTTATAATCGTCTCAACGTCACACTGACCAAAGATGACGTTATGGGCGAAAGTCTGTACAACAGCATGTTGCCGGAGATTGTCGCCGACCTGAAAGCGAAAGGTCTGGCGGTGGAGAGTGAAGGCGCGACGGTGGTTTTCCTGGATGAGTTCAAGAACAAGGAAGGCGAGCCGATGGGCGTTATCATCCAGAAGAAGGATGGCGGCTACCTCTATACCACCACCGATATCGCCTGTGCGAAATACCGCTATGAAACGCTGAATGCCGACCGCGTGCTTTACTACATCGACTCACGCCAGCACCAGCATCTGATGCAGGCCTGGGCCATTGTGCGCAAAGCCGGTTACGTACCGGATTCCGTCAGCCTGGAACACCATATGTTCGGCATGATGCTGGGCAAGGACGGCAAACCGTTTAAAACCCGCGCCGGCGGCACCATCAAGCTTTCCGATCTGCTGGACGAGGCTTATGAGCGCGCTTGCCAGCTTATCGCCGAAAAAAATCCGCAAATGGAGAGCGATGAGCTGCAACAGCTCGCCAACGTGGTTTCCATCGGCGCGGTAAAATATGCCGATCTGTCCAAAAACCGCACCACCGATTACATTTTTGACTGGGATAACATGCTGGCATTCGAAGGCAATACCGCGCCTTATATGCAATATGCCTATACCCGCGTTATCTCGATTTTTAAACGCGCCGCCATTCAGGAAGACAGCCTGACTCAGCCCATTACCCTGCACGAAGAGCGTGAATTTGTTCTTGCCACTCGCCTGCTGCAATTTGAAGAAACCGTCACCACCGTCGCCCGTGACGGCACGCCGCATGTGATGTGCGCCTATTTGTATGATTTAGCGGGCCTGTTCTCCGGTTTTTACGAGCATTGTCCAATTTTGAATGCGGAAAATGACGAACTGCGTCAAAGCCGCCTGAAACTGGCGCTGCTGACGGCCAAAACGCTGAAGCAGGGGTTGGATACCCTGGGGATTGATACCGTAGAGAAGATGTAATCCTTTGCCGCACCAGCGTGACAAACGCCCGTCTCCGGGCGTTTGTTATTTCAGACGCCGCGCCGGGCGAAATCCCGCGGGCGGAACCCCAGCAGGGCCAGCGTGACGAAGTACGCCCCCGCGCCAACCATCACCAACGCCATCAGCCGCAGCAGCCTGAAAGCCATACTGCCGCTGTCCCAGGCGGGCATCCACCACAGCATGCCGATCAACGCCAGCGACATCACCACAACCGCCGCGACCAGCTTCAGCAGAAAACGGCGCCAGCCGGGTTGGGGATGGAAAATATCCTGCTTGCGCAGTTGCCAGAACAGTAGTCCGGCGTTCAGACAGGACGCCAGGCCGATGGAAAGCGCCAGCCCCGCGTGTTGCAGCGGACCGATAAAGATCAGGTTCATCACCTGCGTCAGCACCAGCGTTACCACGGCGATTTTAACCGGCGTCTTGATATCCTGCCGCGAATAAAAACCGGGCACCAGCACTTTCACGACGATAAGCCCCATCAGCCCCACGGAATAGGCAATTAACGCACGCTGCGTCATGGCCGCATCAAAGGCGCTGAATTTCCCATATTGGAACAGCGACACCGTCAACGGCTGCGCCAGAATACCCAAGGCGACCGCGCTGGGGAGCGCCAGTAAAAAGCACAGACGCAATCCCCAGTCCATCAGCCGCGAGTATTCATCATGGTTGCCGCTGGCAAAGCTTTTCGCCAGCGAAGGCAGAAGAATGGTGCCCAGCGCCACGCCCAGCACCCCCGACGGAAACTCCATTAACCGATCGGCGTAGTACATCCACGACACCGCCCCCTCGCTGAGAAACGAGGCGAAAATGGTATTGATGATCAGCGATATCTGGCTGACGGAAACCCCCAGAACCGCCGGGCCCATCAGTTTCATCACCCGCCAGACGCGGGGATCGCGCCATTTGAGACGCGGCAATACCAGCATGCCGATCTTCTTCAGATGCGGCAGTTGGTAGCCGAGCTGAAGCATCCCCCCCACCAGCACCGCCCAGGCCAGCGCCATCACCGGCGGGTCAAAATAGGGCGTGGCAAACAGGGCGAAACCGATCATGCTGACGTTTAACAGCGTCGGCGCAAACGCCGGAACCGAGAAGCGGTTCCAGGTATTCAACACCGACCCCACCATCGACGTCAGGGAGATCAGCAGGATGTAGGGGAAAGTCACCCGCAGCAGCGCCGATGTCAGTTCAAAACGCTCGGGCGTAGCCGCGAACCCCGGCGCGGTGACCATAATCACCCACGGCGCCGCCAGCATACCCGCAACGGTGACCAACGCCAGAATCAACGTCAGCATGCCGGAAACGTAAGCCAGAAAGGTGCGGGTCGCTTCGTCGCCCTGCTGGCTTTTGTATTCGGCCAGGATAGGAACAAAAGCCTGAGAGAACGCGCCCTCGGCAAAAATACGGCGCAGCAGGTTAGGCAGTTTAAAGGCGACGAAAAAGGCATCCGTCGCCATACCCGCGCCGAAAACCCGCGCCACTATCGCATCACGCGCGAAACCCAACAGGCGTGAAAGCATGGTCATTGAACTGACGGCCGCCAGTGATTTAAGTAAATTCATCCGATTATATTCTGAAATGTCCGGGGACTATTATCGACCGTTCTGCGGTCATCCTGATTGCGCGGTGCGACTAGTCTACGCATTGCGCGCTCAATAGCCACCAGCTATTGTGATTAGCGCCGAACTTTTCAGCGCTTTCCCGGCCATCCTTATAATGCCGCGCCGGGTCATCGGGCGTTCACGCCAACAGCTCCGCCAGTTGGCGCTTAAGCTCGGCAACCTCTTTTTCCAATAGCGCGACCCTGGCGGCCAGCGGGCGTTCCTCAGCCGAGCGGTCATCCGGCGCCGGTACTGTCTCTTCAAGCGGTTCGTCGCTGAAAAGATGCATATAGCGGCTTTCCCGCTTACCGGGTTCACGCGCCAGCCGCACAACGAATGGGCCGTCTTCACGCCGCCGCATTTGCTCCAGCACGGTTTCCACTTCATTAACATCGGCAAAATCATGCAGGCGGCCGGCGCGCGTGCGCAACTCGCCGGAAGTCTGCGCGCCGCGCAGCAGCAATGTCGCCACCAGGGCCACCTCTGCCGGGGAAAACTTCAGATCGCCGAACTCAGAATTGCAAAAGCGATGCTCATATTTCATTACCCGATTGCCAAAACCGCTGAGGGTGCGCAGGAAATGTTTTTTTACCAGCAAATCCAGCGTTTGCTGGACGTCGCTTTCGCTCAGATCCATCACCGGTTCGCGGTTGGTTTTTTGATTGCAGGCCGCCGTCACGCCATTTAACGACATCGGATACTGTTCCGGCGTGGTGATCTGTTTTTCCAACATGCAGCCAATCACTCTGGCCTCGCGGGCCGTTAGCTGATATTTCATCACAATTCCTTAGCGCTGTGGCGTCCAGTCATTGTTAGTGAGAGCGGTCAGAACATGGTCCTGCCATTTGCCGTCAATAAGCAGATAATTTTTCGCATAGCCCTCGCGCACAAATCCCAGACGGGCCAGTAAATTTCCGCTGCGCTGATTATGCGGCATATAGTTAGCCATAATTCGGTGCATGCGCTGTTGACGCTGCATATAACGTAAGGCGGGCTGGAGCGCTTCGTACATCAACCCCTTCCCTTGCCATTTTTCGCCGAGAGAGTACCCCAGATAGCAGGCATGGAACGATCCCCGCAGCACATTACTGAAATTCGCCACCCCCCAGACCTCGTTTTCATCCGGATCGAGCAGCAGAAAATAGTAGGCGCTGCCTTGCTTGTGCATATCATTAATCACGCTCAGGCGCGCCTGCCAGCCAGAAGGATAGCAATGACTGACGTCTCGAACCGGTTCCCAGGGCTTAAGAAAGTCACGATTCTCCGCATAATATTCAGCAAGACGCCAGGCATCTCGCTCATAAGCCAAACGCACCACCAGCCGATCGGTCGTTAAATGAACTTTTGCTGGCGTAGAACGATAGCCAAACATTCCTCCCCCCTGGGTTGCGGGTTGTTCGATAAGTAAAATTCATCGGATATAGACAGAGCAATACTTCCTGTAAGCATAAAATATCGTATACCGCCGGTAAGCTTACTATAACCGGATAAATTCTCTGTCGTAAAACCCCCGTCGCTGAGTTATTGTTCGATTGGTTCGATAAAGCTGATTTTTTTACTCAATACCTACTCGGATAACGCTCAGACGATAAAAAAATATTATCCAGCAACAGACTATCCGAAACCGGAAATAGAGTACAAAATAGTCACGTCCGTTATTTTCTCCCTTATTCCTCGTGGTGAAACATGCCTCTGATGTCGCAAGCTCGGAGCTTGGGTAAATATTTTCTCTTACTCGATAATATGCTGGTGGTGCTGGGGTTCTTTGTGGTATTCCCCCTTATTTCCATTCGCTTTGTCGATCAACTGGGGTGGGCCGCGTTATTAGTCGGTATCGCGCTGGGATTACGCCAGTTGATTCAACAAGGATTGGGAATTTTCGCCGGCGCCATCGCCGACCGGTTCGGTGCGAAACCGATGATCGTTACCGGCATGCTATTACGCGCCGTGGGTTTCGTTTTTATGGCCATTGCCGACCAGCCGTGGCTTTTATGGTTGTCCTGCGCCCTTTCCGGGCTGGGCGGAACGCTATTCGATCCGCCTCGAACGGCGCTGGTGGTTAAGCTGGTCCGCCCCCAGGAGCGCGGCCGTTTCTATTCCCTGCTGATGATGCAGGACAGCGCCGGGGCGGTGATCGGCGCGCTGATCGGCAGTTGGCTGCTCAAGTACGACTTCGAGGTGGTTTGCTGGGTCGGCGCGGTTATTTTCGTGCTGGCGGCGGCGTTGAACGGATGGCTGTTGCCGGCTTATCGCACCTCTACGGTCAGAACGCCGATTCTGGCAGGTATGACGCGCGTTATCCGCGATCGTCGTTTCCTGACGTATGTGTTAACGCTGACCGGCTATTACATGCTCTCCGTACAGGTATTGCTGATGCTGCCGATCATGGTCAATGAAATCGCCGGTACGCCAACGGCGGTAAAATGGATGTACGCCATTGAGGCCGCCCTGTCGCTGACCCTGCTTTATCCGATTGCGCGCTGGAGCGAAAAACGCTACCGCCTGGAACAACGTCTGATGGCCGGGTTGCTGATTATGACCTTCAGCCTGTTTCCCATCGGTTTGACCAGCAGTCTGCAATCCCTGCTGATGCTAATCAGCCTGTTTTACCTGGGCGCGATTATCGCCGAACCCGCGCGTGAAACGCTGAGCGCCTCTCTGGCGGATGCCCGGGCAAGAGGCAGCTATATGGGGTTCAGCCGTCTGGGACTGGCGTTGGGGGGAGCCATCGGCTATAGCGGGGGCGGCTGGTTGTTCGACGCCGGACATGCCCTGGAGCAGCCGGAATTGCCCTGGTTCATTTTGGGCGTTATCGGCCTGCTGACGCTGGGCGCGCTCTACCGGCAGTTCAATCAGCGCCGCATTGAACCGGCCATGCTCGGCGGTCACTGATTTGCTTCTTTGTACCGCCGCATTTGATCTCGCGGGTATTGCACCCCATACTTTCCCCATACATTCAAACGATTGTTATGCCGTCATGGGGCGGAAAACGCCGTTTGCGGCCGCCCTGGCGGCCATTGTCTTCTCAGTGGATTAGAGGATAGCGAGTATGAAATTATACATTTACGATCACTGCCCTTACTGCGTAAAAGCGCGCATGATTTTCGGCCTGAAGAATATCCCTGTCGAACTGCAAATTTTAGCCAATGACGATGAAGCGACGCCTAAAAGACTGATCGGCCAGAAAATGGTGCCGATACTGCAAAAAGACGATGGCAGCTATATGCCTGAAAGCATGGATATCATTCATTACATTGATAACTACGACAAACAGCCGCTGTTGACCGGCCCGACGAATCCGGCGATCGACGCCTGGCTGCGTAAGGTATCCGACTATACCCCTCGCCTTATTATTCCGCGTTTTGCCCGCGCGGCGTTTGAAGAATTCGCCTCCGCGTCGGCCCGGCAGTACTTTATCAATAAGAAAGAGGCGCAGTTGGGCAGTTTTGAAGGTCATCTCAGCCACTCCGCGGGGCTGATTAAAAAGCTGAATAACGATCTGACGGATCTGGACCCGCTGATTGTCCAGCCTAATGCCTGTAACGGAGAGTTATCCACCGACGATATTCATCTGTTCCCGCTATTGCGTTCCCTATCCCTTGTCGCCGGCGTCACCCCGCCGTCTCGCGTCGCCGCATACCGTGACAATATGGCCAAACAAACGCAGATCACCTTGCTAAGCAGCCTGGCGCAATAAATAAAACGACAGGCAGCCTGATGAGCCGTTTGGCGCCGAAGCGGCTCATCACTATTATTCACTTTCAGGGCTATCCGATTGGTGAACCCATCCCTGCCGGTACACACTGCAGTGGCGAGATTTCACACCGAGAAATAAATTGAGGTTGGAAGAATGAAGAAGTTGGGATTGGCGGCCGCGGCATTGCTGCTGGCATTTACCCTGGGCGGCTGCAACAAACTGACGCAGTACACGCTCAATGAGCAGGAAATCAACCAATATCTGCAAAAGCATAACGACTACCGGAAGCAGTTGGGCATGCCGGGCGTGGTGGACGCCAATATTGTGTTAACCGATCTGGCCAGCCAAATCGGCAGAGCCGAACCGGGAAAAATCACCCTCTCCGGCAATGCCAGGGTGGATATCGCCTCCCTGCTGGGCAACCAGACCGCCGACATGAAGCTGACGCTGAAGGCGCAGCCGGTGTTTGATAAAGCCCAGGGGGCTATCTACCTCAAAGAGATGGAGCTGGTGGATTACAGCGTGCAGCCCGAAAAGATGCAGACCATCATCAAGACCCTGAGTCCCTACCTGAACCAGTCGCTGAAAAGCTATTTCGAACAGAAACCGGCCTATGTTCTGAATGCGGATAACAGCACCACCGAGGCGTTGGCGAAGAAAATGGCCAAAGGCATCGAAATTAAACCGGGGCAAATCGTCATTCTGTTTACCGACTGACGCGCGCTTCAGGTGACGGCAGCGCCGTTACCTGTTCCCTGCGCCGCAACTATCTACCCGCCGTTATCCGACGCTTCGTCGGCTTCTGCCAGTTCATCACGCATGGCTTCAAGCGCTTCACGGCAAATCACCGCCAGGGTGCGGTAAAACGCCGTGGCGGCATGGCTTTCCACTTTCCCTAAAAAGCGGCTGCTCCACGGCAGCAGATACTCGTCGAACAGGGCGATCTGGGCGGCGGTCTCATCCTCCTGCGCCTGATCTTCCAGCCATGACGCCGCCAGCAGCAGCCCGCCGAAGTGGTCGACGGCCCCGTCGTTCAGCGGCATACCGCGCTGTTGCAAAAAGGTCCGCACCTGCGCCGCGTCTGACGCCGTTTCATACGCCGAACGCCAGGGGGATACCGCGCAATCCGCGCCGACAAACAGAGCCTGGTAATCCGCCGCCATGGCGGCAAGGTCATACCCTTTTTGCAAACGCGCCAGCAGCGCATCCTGCTCCAGCGGCCAATGCTGCTGGAGCTTGCCCTCTTTGATCAGCGTAAACAGCGGCGCCACCAGCGGATCCTCAGGCTGGCGATAAAACAAGGTGCCCAGAATGCGGCAGACAATCGAAAACTCATTCATGCAGAAACCCGTCAATTGTTACGTGACATTGTCACAAATCGGCAAACTCGGCGATGGCCGGACTTCCCCGCTGTTCAAGGAAGTCCAACACCCGCCGGGGACTAACGTTTAACACCCGCTCCGGCGGGAAATCCACTTCCTGCAAAATACGCGCGCAGTGGGTGAAATCGCCCAGGGAGAATGCGATATGGGAGTCGGAACCTAAAGACAACCAGCCGCCGGCATCACGCACCGCGGCGGCAATGGCCCGGCAGTTGGGTTCGCTGCCTTTGCGCGAGTGCACAAATGAGGAGTTATTCAGCTCCAGAGCCACATTATATTTGGCGGCGGCTTCGGCGATGGCGCGAATATCGACGGGAAATTTAGGGTTGCCGGGATGGCTGATAATATGCGCATCGCCGTTGGCCATCGTGGCGATCATCGCGGCGGTATGAGTCTCTTTATCCTGAGGCGGGAATACCGGTTCATGAAAACCGGCGATGATTAAATCCACCTGCTCCAGCATCGGTCCGGTGCAATCAATCTCCCCCGCCACGTTTTTGATATTGGCCTCGATTCCGCGCAAAATGCCCACGCCATCTACCAGCCGCGGCCAGACACGCATGTTCATAAAGTGCCAGTAGTGCGGCGCATCAGCCATATCGGGGCCGTGATCGGTAATGGCGAACAGACGGATCTGCTTTTGCTTCGCCTCGGCGATATAGTCATGCAATGTACTATAGGCGTGAGTGCTGGCAACGGTATGCATATGTAAATCGACGGGATACATGATTTCTCCTCAGTCAGCGTTTAGCGCGCAGTATAACATTTTTACGCTTTTCGAGCAGCCGCCCCACCATCAAGTAACTTTAATTTAACAAAAATCAAACCGAGCGCCATGAAGGGCGCGAGTCAATCCCTCCCTGCCACGTTACGCACGGGCTAACACATACTCCGCCTGACCCGCGTTCACCTCCACGCCATCAACAAATAGCCGACGCCGTTCACCTGCCGGCAGGGATATTTTCAGCTTACGCCATGCCGGCTGATAGTTGCCTTCGGCGTTAAAACCGACGCGAATGGCATCCGTATCGCTCTCCATCTGCCAGTTCAGCCACAGCGCGTCTCCCTGCTGATAGCCCCAGGATTCGCCGTCATCTTCAAACAGCACGCCACTCGTCATCCCTCCGCCCAACGGTGGGAACAGCTGTAATTCGCGCCGATCATCGGCCTGCGCATCAACATGGCGCAGACGCTGGCTTAATGGCAGCCCGGCGCCGGCACGTACCAGCAGCGGCAGTTTTTCCAGTGGCGCGTCCAGCGTGATCCACTGGCCGCCGCCGTACCACTGATGGGTCGAAAAGTCATACCAGCCATGCTGATTATCCGGCAGCCACAGACGACGCTCGCGTTGCCCTGGTTCCACCACGCAGGCCACCAGCAGATCGCGCCCAAGCAGAAACTCATCACATTCGACCAAGGTCTGCGCATCATGTTCATGGTCGAGGAAGGTCGGACGCAGCATCGGCTCATCATCGGCGTGCGCCTGCCACAGCAGCGTGTAAAGATACGGCAGTAGGCGATAACGCAGCTCAATGGCGGCGCGGATCGCCGGGGTAACGGACGGATACATCCAGGGTTCATTAACGGTATGATCGTCATTCCATGAATGGATGGTAAAACGCGGATGCATCACGCCATTCTGTACCCAGCGAACAAACAGTTCCGCGTCGGGTTTATCGCCGGAGAAACCGCCGACATCATGGCCGACATTGTACAGGCCCGACAGGCTCATCCCCAGTCCCATACGGATGTTGTAGCGCAGCGAGGTCCAGTTGGTGCGGTTATCGCCGCTCCACGTTTGCACATAACGCTGCATCCCGGCGCAACCGGAACGGGAGATCAGATAAGGCCGCTTTTCCGGTGCGAAGCGCTGCTGTGCTTCCATCGATGCGCGCATCATCAGCAACGGCATCACCGGACGAATATGTTTAATCGCAATGCTTTTGCCGAAGCCGTGGCAGCGCGCTTCGCCGTCCCACACTTCATACTCGTTGTTATCATTCCAGGTGGAATCGATCCCCTTCTCCAGCAGTTGGCGGGTGACATTCTCCTGCCACCAGGCCACCGCCTGCGGATGAGTAAAATCGAGGTGCGAACCTTCATCATCCCAGAAAATGGATCGCTCCGGCGTATCGTTTTCCGAATCGCGGATAAACAGCCCTTGCGCCGCCACCTCTTCATAGCGCGGATGATCCTGCAGCAGGCAAGGCTTGATGTTGGCGGCAAGGCGCAGCCCGGCATCGTGGAACGCCTGGCTCATCGCTTCGGGTCGCGGCACTTTGTCGTAGTTCCAGTTAAACACATAGCGCTTATTGTTAATCGAGGTATAGCCGGAAGAAAGCTGGAACGAATCGCACGGGATCTCATGCTGCCGGCAGAGACGGATAAAGTTCATCAGTTGATTCTGCGCATCCGGCGCATCGGTGTAATGCATGGTGGAACCACTGTAGCCGAGGCTCCATTTCGGACCAAACAACGTTTTGCCGGTCAGCCGCACAAATGCTTTGGTGACATCCAGCACGCGCGCGCCGGTAAAGATGTAGTAGTCGATATCGCCGCTTTCGGCCTGCCAGCGGCGGTACGGCTGATGGTAATTATCCAGTTCATTGCCCAGATCGAACCAGCTGCTGCTCAGGTTATCGTAGTAGAGTCCGAAACTTACCCTGCTGCGGCGGGTAATGGTGAACGGGATATGTTTATACAGCGGATCGGTTAACGCGGCGTTATAGCCCATGGCGTCAAGATTGCGCATCTCATAGCGCTTGCCGTTGCGCGACAGGTCGCCCGCTTTCTCGCCCAGACCATAATAGCGATCGTCACTCATCCGGCGCTGGTAATGGGCGACGCCATCACCGTGCGCATTAATCAGGTAAGCGCTGGTGGGACGGTCGCTGGTCAGCTGTTGCCACTCGCCCGCGCTGTCGCGATATTGCCACTCCAGCCACAATGGCTGATGCACGATAGCTCGCAGCTGTTGCGTGGCGACCACCAACGTATCGCCCTGCTGTTCAACGGTAAAATCAGGCAAAGCGAAACCCGCCAGACTGTCGCGCTGACGCCCTTCCCACGGCACGTCGCTTTCCGGCGCGATACTCCAGGTTCTGTCGAGGGTAAACTCTCCGTGCCGTTTGATGGCGACACGGAACAGCGTCTGCTCTAGGACGTACAGGCACAGCGTATGTTTACCATCAACCGTTAATGCCACATGATGATTGTCCGAGCCAGCTAAGGACCAGTGTTTTAAGGTTTTCATCGTTACCTTCTCTTTCAGGCGCGTTTCGCGCGACGTTCAGCAATAAAAGCGATCAGGAATAGCGCGCCAATCAGGTCAAAGAAGCCCATGGCGACAAACAGCGGATTAAAGCCAATTTTGTCGGCGGTGACGCCAATAATCAGCGAGAACATGAAGCTGGAGATCCAGGCGAAAGAGCCGCGCATCCCGTTCACCGTCGCCATCTGGCCCTTATCAAACTTCTCCACCACCAGCGCGCTCAGCATGCAGGAGATAATCTGGTGACCAAAACCACCGATGGAAATTAAGCCAATGGCGACATAGGGGTTTTTGGTGATGGCGACCAGCGCCAGCGACAGCATCAGGAATGCCCCCGTCACCGAACTGGCGACCACCGAGTTCACCCGGCTGAAGCCAAACAGACGGGTATAGATGCGCGTCAGATAACCACTCGCCGCACTGCCTAAATCCGCCGCGAGGAACGGCAGCCAGGCGAACATGGCGATCTGTTTTAAATCCATGCCCATCTCTTTGGCCAGATAGAGCGGCACCCAGAAACTCAGTACGCCCCATGCCGGTTCCGCCATAAACGCCGGAATGGCGATACCGTAGAAACGTTTATTTTTCGATACCGTTTTCAGCGCCTTAAAGAAACCCAGTTTCACCGCAGGCGGTTCGTTGTCCTGATTGATAAACTCCAGCTCGCTGGCGCTTAGGTTCGGGTGCTTTTCCGGATCGTGATAAAACAGCCACCACAGCACTACCCATGCCAGCGCCAGAAAGCCGGTAAACAGAAACGCGCCCTGCCAGCCAAATGAGGCGTGGGCAAAATAGATGATCGGCGGCGCCAGCATCGCGCCAATGGAAAAACCAACGCCCGCCCAGCCAGCGGCTATCGGACGCTCCTTTTTCGGGAACCATTCGCCGAGCATTTTGGCATTGGCCGGGGTAGCCGCCGCTTCGGCGCTGCCCATCACAAAGCGCAGGATCGCCAGATGCAGCCAGCTGGCGGCTCCGGCATGGAACAGACAGGCTAACGCCCAGATCGTGGCGCAAATCAGGAAGCCGAGCTTCAGGCCAATCACGTCGATCAGCCAGCCGCAAATCGGCTGGAAGAAGGTATAGGCCAACTGAAACGCACCAACGATCCATGAATATTGTTCGGTGGTAATGCCGAGGCTGGTCTTCAACTCTGGCGCCAGAATGCCTAATGAGTTACGGGTGATGTAGTTTACCGTAACACCCGATAAAAACAGTACCAGCACCCACCAGCGCAAATTACGCCAGGTACGTTTACTGCCGGCGGCACTTATCCCCGGGTTCAAACTGCGGTTCATCTGATTCTCCACTTATTATTGACATCGTTAGCGGAACAACACCTGCTCCATCGCGGATGCCCAATCACCGTTGGAATGCAGGGGTACAACCGGTGTCAGACGCAGGAATTGTCGTGTCGTGTTACCTGAATCAACTTGTTGCACTGAACAGCAACAACTCAGAGAGGCGTGCCGGCAGGAATATTTGCCGCGATTCTTCTCCGACCATCCGGCTGGAGTGAAACATAGTTGCTAATTTTGGTCGCCTGCATGATGTTGTATTTGTGATCTGGTTAACCAAATTAGCCAATTAGGTTGACATCAACGCTTGATTAGCTGAAGTTTAACGCTGAAGAAAAACAAAAACGCGCGGAGTTGGCTGTCCACACCTCAACTGGTCAACCAATATCCAATTAGTCACCGGATATGGCGCGGCCGTACCCGGTGCGATATTCCTGATGAGGTAACAACATGAAGCAGACCTGGCGCTGGTATGGCCCCAATGATCCCGTCTCCCTCGCCGATGCCCGGCAGGCCGGCGCTACCGGTATTGTCACCGCCCTGCACCATATCCCGAACGGCGAAGTCTGGACGATAGAAGAGATCATGAAGCGCAAAGCGACGGTTGAAGCCGCAGGCTTAGTCTGGTCGGTAGTGGAAAGCGTGCCGATTCACGAAGAGATTAAAACCGGCGGCGGCCAGTGTGAGAAATGGATTAGCAACTACCAGCAGTCGCTGCGCAACCTGGCGCAGTGCGGCATCACCACCGTGTGCTACAACTTTATGCCGATCCTCGACTGGACGCGTACCGACCTGGAGTACCAATTGCCGAATGGCGCCAAAGCGCTGCGCTTCGACCAGATTGAACTTGCGGTATTTGAGCTGCATATTCTGCAGCGTCCCGGCGCGGAAAACGATTACAGCCGCGAGGAGATTGCACAAGCCGGCCGGCGTTTCGCCAGCATGAGTGAAGAGAGCAAAACGCGTCTGACGCGCAATATTATCGCTGGCCTGCCCGGTGCGGAAGAAGGCTATACGCTGGATCAGTTCCGGGCCCAACTGGCGCGTTACGAAGGGATTGGCAAAGCCGAGCTGCGTGAAAACTTCGCCCGCTTCCTGCGCGGCATTATCCCGGTGGCGCAAGAGGTCGGCCTGCGTATGGCGGTGCATCCTGACGATCCGCCGCGCCCGATTCTCGGCCTGCCGCGTATCGTCTCCACCGCCGAAGATCTGCAGTGGATGATGGAAACCGCCGGCAGCACCGCCAACGGTTTCACCATGTGCACCGGCTCCTACGGCGTGCGTGCCGATAACGACCTGGTCGCTATGATCAAACAGTTCGGCCCACGGATTTACTTCGTCCATCTGCGCTCCACACTGCGCGAAGAGAACCCCAACAGCTTCCATGAAGCCGCCCATCTGGCGGGCGATGTCGATATGTATGAAGTGATCAAGGCTATCGCCGCCGAGGAGCATCGCCGCAAAGCGGCCGGACAGGAAGAACCGATCCCGATGCGTCCGGACCACGGCCATCAGATGCTGGATGACCTGAAAAAGAAAACCAATCCGGGCTATTCGGCGATTGGCCGCCTGAAAGGTCTGGCGGAAATCCGCGGCGTCGAGCTGGCGATTCACCGCGCGTTTTTTCACTAGCAGCGGCTGACGGGACGGATGCATACCGTCCGCCTTTCCTACGACAGGAGTCCGATATGGCAAACACTATTGCCACCGCGCCGTTGACGGTGGCCCGTCCGCAGTGGGACCGCGCGCGGCTGCAACCGCGTATTGTCCAACTCGGTTGCAGCGCGTTTCATCGCGCCCATCAGGCGTTGTACACCCATCATCTGCTGGAAATCAGCGACAGCGACTGGGGCATCTGCGAAGTCAACCTGATATCGGCCAGCAGCAAGTTGCTGATGGAAAAGCTGCGCCGGCAACAGCTGCTGTATACCGTGGCGGAGAAAGGCGCAGAGAAAACCGAACTGAAAATTATCGGTGCGATAACCGACGCGTTGCATCCGGCGCTGGATGGCTGCGACGGCATTCTGCAGGCGCTGACGCGCGAGCAGACGGCGATTGTCTCCCTCACCGTGACGGAAAAAGGCTACTGCACCGATGCGGCCAGCGGGGAACTAGATCTAAATAACCCGCTGATTCAGCACGATCTTACCCACCCTGGCGCGCCGAAATCCGCTATCGGCTACCTTGTCGAGGCGCTGCGACTGCGGCGCGAACGGCGGCTGCCGCCGTTTACGGTGCTGTCCTGCGACAACCTGCGCGACAACGGCCATGTGGCGCGCGCCGCGGTGCTGGGACTCGCCCTTCAGCGTGACGCCGCGCTGGCGCAGTGGATCGCCAGCCAGGTGACCTTCCCCTGCACTATGGTGGACCGCATTGTGCCCGCAGCCACGGAAGAGAGTCTGCAGGAGATCGCCGCGCTGCTCGGCGCGTACGATCCCTGCGCCATCGCCTGCGAGCCGTTTCGCCAGTGGGTGATTGAAGATAATTTCGTTAATGGTCGTCCGGACTGGGATTTGGTCGGCGCGCAGTTTGTTGAGGATGTCGCGCCGTTCGAGCTGATGAAATTACGAATGCTGAATGGCGGCCACTCATTTCTCGCCTATCTCGGTTATCTCGGCGGCTATCAGACCATCGCTGAAACCATGAGCAATCCGGCGTACCGCCGGGCGGCATTTACGCTGATGACGGCGGAACAGGCGCCAACCCTTATAATGCCGCCAGACACCGATCTTGAGGCTTACGCCAATCTGTTGATTGAACGTTTTAGCAACCCGGCGTTGCATCACCGCACCTGGCAAATCGCCACGGACGGCAGCCAGAAACTGCCGCAGCGTATGCTGGACCCGATCCGTCGCCATCTGGCGGACGGCACCGACTGGCGTCATCTGGCGCTGGGCGTCGCGGGCTGGATGCGCTATGTGCTGGGCGTAGATGAGCAGGACAAGGCGATTGAGGTGGTTGACCCATTATCCGCCCAGTTGTACGCCATTAACCAGCGCTATCCGGCGGGTGACGAACGCGTTAGCGCGCTGCTCGCCATCAGCGCCATTTTCGGCGCTGACTTACCGGCCAATACGGCCTTCGTCGCCACCCTGCGGCAGGCTTATCAACAGTTGTGCCAGGCCGGCGCGCGCGCGGCCGTCGAATCACTGAGAGCGTCCTTATGATCCCATTTATGGATGAAGATTTTCTGCTGCAGAGCGCTACCGCGCGTCATCTGTACCATGATTTCGCCGCAGAAATGCCGATTTATGACTTTCATTGCCACCTGAATCCACAGGAAATCGCCGAAGATCGGCGCTTTGCCAACCTGGGACAGATCTGGCTGGAAGGCGATCACTACAAATGGCGGGCGTTGCGCGCCGCTGGCGTCGACGAGTCGCTGATTACCGGCAACGCCACCAGCGATTACGACAAATACCTCGCCTGGGCGGCAACGGTGCCGAAAACGCTGGGTAACCCGCTGTACCACTGGACGCATCTTGAACTGCGCCGTCCGTTTGGCATCAGCGGCACGCTGTTTGGTCCGCAGAGCGCCAAAGCCATCTGGGATCGCTGTGCGCAACTGCTGGCGACGCCGGAATTCTCCGCGCGCGGCATTATGCGCCAGATGAAGGTGCGTATGGTCGGCACTACCGACGATCCTATCGATTCGCTGCAGTATCATCGCCAGATCGCCGACGACAACGGCATTGATATTGATGTCGCGCCAAGCTGGCGCCCCGACAACGTGTTCAAAATTGAGCTGGACGGCTTTGCCGGCTACCTCAGCAGACTCGAAGCGGCGGCGGATGTGGCGATTGACAGTTTTGACGCCCTGCGCCGCGCCCTGCTGCGGCGTCTCGATCACTTTTCCGCTCATGGCTGCCGCGCTTCGGATCACGGTATCGAGACTCTGCGCTATGCGCCAGTGCCGGACGATCGGGTGCTGGATGCCATTCTGGCGAAACGCCGCCGTAGTGAAGCGCTGAACGAACTGGAAATCTCCCAGTTCAGCACCGCGGTGCTGGTGTGGCTGGGGACAGAATATGCCCGGCGCGGCTGGGTGATGCAGTTGCATATCGGCGCGATTCGCAATAACAGCACGCGCATGTTCCGTCTGCTGGGACCGGACAGCGGTTTTGATTCAATTGGCGATAACAATATCGCCTGGCCGCTGGCGCGCCTGCTCGACAGTATGGACAGCAGCGATCAATTGCCGAAAACCATCCTCTACTGTCTCAATCCGCGCGATAATGAAGTGCTGGCGACGATGGCTGGCAACTTCCAGGGCGCAGGGATCGCCGGCAAAATCCAGTTTGGTTCCGGCTGGTGGTTTAACGACCAGCGCGACGGCATGCTGCGCCAGTTGGAACAGCTGTCGCAGATCGGCCTGTTAAGCCAGTTTGTCGGCATGCTGACCGACTCGCGCAGCTTCCTGTCGTATACCCGCCACGAATATTTCCGCCGTATTCTGTGCAACCTGCTGGGACAGTGGGTGCAGGACGGCATCGCGCCGGACGATCGGCAGTGGCTGGGCCAGATGGTGCAGGATATTTGCTACCGCAATGCGGAACGCTATTTTGCCTTACCGGCGGCATAAGCGCGCCCTGGCCGCCCAATGGGTAAAATGCGGCGGCCGGGGCAGAGTCCCGTCGCGTCCGGTATGATATAGTCTGGCGAAAATAACCGAACTCGTTCATCCATTAACCAGCAGATAAAGAACACGATGAAAACACCTGGCTCACCGCAGCGCCCTTACCAGGAAGTGGGGGAAATGCTCCGTACAATGATTACGCAAAAGCAGTATGCCGTGGGCGAACGGCTGCCCCCGGAACGTGAAATCGCCGCGCTGCTGGATGTCACCCGAACGCTGGTGCGTGAAGCCCTGATTATGCTGGAACTGGAAGGTTTGATCGAAGTGCGGCGCGGCGCGGGGATCTTTGTGATTAGCGACAGCCCGGCGCAGCCAACGGCCGCGCCAACCAGCTGCAATGATGCCGGACCGTTTGAAATGTTGCAGGCGCGCCAGTTGCTGGAGAGTAATATCGCCGAGTTCGCCGCGCTGCAGGCGACGCGCGAAGATATTATCAAAATGCGTCAGGCGCTGGAGCTGGAAGAGAAAGAGCTGGCTTCCGGCGCGGTAAATGAAACCGAAAACGGCGACCGTAATTTCCATCTGGCAATCGCCGAAGCGACGCATAACAGCATGCTGGTCGAGTTGTTTAAACAGTCATGGCAGTGGCGCGAAGATAACGTGATGTGGGGCCAGCTGCACCGTCATCTGGTGAATACCCACTATCGTAAACAGTGGTTGGAGGATCATAAAAAAATCCTCGCCACGCTGATCAAAAAAGACGCGCGGGCGGCGAAGTTCGCCATGTGGCAGCATCTGGAGAATGTGAAGCAGCGACTGCTGGAGTTTTCCGATGTCGATGATATCGACTTCGATGGCTACCTGTTTGAATCCTGGCCGCTGGATGTCGCCAATAGCCACGAAATGCGTTAAGCGATCCGGAAGCGGCCCGCCTGACCACCCCGTCTTTCCGCCGGCCTCCTGCTCGCCGGGCTTGGGACGACGAGGCGGATCGCTCGCCATATAAAAAGCCCCCGCGATATGCGGAGGCTGCTCCCTCATTAATGACAAGGCACGTTAAGCGGTAACCGCCTTGTCCTCCATGGCCTGTCGCCAGCCTCCCAACCAGTAGGACCGGGCGTTTATCGATTGATACGGACAAAGCTCCCTCGGTCTGCCGGAAATACCCGCTTGATAACCACGTGAATGAGCCCTTTCAAGGCGATCGCGTTTCTGTCTCTTCATGCCTTATTTCCCTCATTATTAATCTGGTGGAAAGAAAACAGTGATTACTTTATAAGCAACCACAGACTATGAATAGCCATTATGCCGCCAAAGGTCAAGGCGCAAAATTCACGCCAATGTCACATTTGTGAGCCAGAATGGGAGTTTTCCGTAACGGAAAAGAAAGGTGCAGCGGAACGCCTGAGAGAGGCAAAACAACGCCGGGAGTCTGAGGGATCTCCATAATTGAATATGTCACATCGGAGAATATTTCGTGCGCGATAAAGCCACCATTTATCTGCTACGTTGTAGCACGCGCCCGACGCAGGGTGGTTCAAACGCCACCACCCTACGGACCCGGGCTTGTGGCTGAAATCACGCCGCTAACGCGGTACCTTCGGCGGCCGCCCCCTTTTCCGAACCGCCAGTGACGTGTTCCCGACACGGCACTGGCTTGCGCCACGTCCTGCGGAGCATTCGCGGGGTCACCCACCTCAGCGTAATTTCTTACGCCATAGGGTGAACGGTTTAAATACTGAATTTATATTTAATATCAATAAGTTACTTATAAAGATATAAACAAGTTATTCCCACAAAATAATTAAGTATTATTTGATAAATCTTATTCAATAGCAGGCTATTGTTTTTTAATGGTTTTCTTCGCGTAAAAAATCTCGCTGAGGTGGGCGTGACCGCCGGGTGAGCGGCAGGGACCGCCGCGAAAGCCAGTGCCGCGCCGGGAGCGCGTCAATGGCGGCCCGACCAGCGGTCATGAACGCCGAAGGCATCGCGTAGCGACGCGATTTCCGCGAAAAGCCCGGGGTCACGGGGGGCTGGCGCTTGAGCCCTCCGTGTCGGGCGCGTGCTGCGACGGTCGCAGAAATCGACTGAGGTTAGTGCGCACGAAACCCTCACTGCGCTTACAGAAATTCCTTTTCCCCCAGATTTGTGGGGATTCCTCAAGCCGGGAGCGTTTTTTGACGTCGCCCCCGGCGACGGCCCGTAAGGGTGGCGGCCAGGGATGGCGCGCCACAAAAATAAAGCCTCTGAAAGCGATATGCCGCGGCGCATATCCCCTCCAGAGGCACGTCGATGACGGATGTCAGTCAGCGGCAGCGGCCTGCCGGGCGATGGATTGAGCAACCTCCCGCCATCCCTGCGCCAACGTCCTGACCAGCGCATCATAGCCATCTTCGGACTGCGGCAGCACCACATTAAACGGCTGTTTACGCACCTGGCCGTGATGGTTCAGCACCCATTCCCCGCCAATCACCACGTTGCCGTCGTAGCGGCCGTGAAAAGCGGTCACCGAGATATTCAACACCGACTGCTCGCCGCCTTGCGGCTGCGTGGTCACCAGCCATCCCGGCATGCTGCGCCCCAGGTTCGCCACCAGCGATTGCTGAAGCTGCTGGTCCAGCGGACTGGCCCAGAGATTATTGCTGGCGATAACATACTGCACGTCGTTGGTCTGGTAGACCAGACCGGCGTTAGCCAGATAGTCCGCCACGCTGACGTGTTCCAGCCACAGTTGCCGGCCGTTTTGCGTCTTCTCAACCGGCGCCACCGTCTCCGAAGTAGCCGGTAACTGATAGTAGGTCTTTTGCGAGCCGCCGCCGCAGGCGGTCAGCAGCAGCGCCAACGCCAGAGTCCATCCTTTCATCATTGTTTTTTCGCCTTCTTCGGTTGAGGGTCTTCGCTGCCCGATGCCTCAAACACCAGGGCGTTGCTCTTCTCATTCAGGGTACGCAGCACCGGCTGTAGCTCGCGCAGTACCTGATCCAGGCGCTGCATATCGCCCAGCATTTTGTTATACGCCGGAGAACCGGGCTGGAAGCCCTTCATACTGCGATTTAGCTCACGCAGGGTTTGCTGCATATCCTGCGGCAGATCCTGCATCGCCTTGCTGGCGGTGATCTTGTTGAGCGAAGCCAGCGTTTTTTGCATTTCCCGCAGCGTTGCCTGACTTTCCGCCAGCGTCCGGGTGGCCTCATTAACCATGGGATCGAGCGGCAGCCCGTTGATCTTATCCAGCACCGCCATCAGTTTTTGCTGAATTTGCGACAGGCCGCCGCCAACGGTCGGCAATACCGGATAGCCGTCGATGGTCACCAGCTTACCGTTGGTTTTTTCCTGCGGATAGAAATCAATATCGATAAACAGCGAGCCGGTAAGAAGATTGGCGCTTTTTAACGCCGCCCGCAATCCCAGCGGTTGGGAACGGGACAGGTGCTCTTCAAAGTTGAAGTCGCCCCCCAGATCCTTGGCGAAACGGTCCGGTTCGATGCGAATAAGCACCGGGATGCGGTAATCGTTATCAATATCCTGTTTCAGATCCTTGGTGAAAAACGGCACCTGAGCCACCGTTCCCAACCGAATGCCGCGAAATTCAACCGGCGCCCCCGCCTGCAAACCGCGCACCGATTCATTGAAGAACATCAGGTACTCCTTATATTCGGTGTACAGGGAATCCTGAATGCTGCGCTGGTCGTCAAAGAGCTTATATTCGGCCAACGGCGCGGCGGCATCGCCCAGATCCCAGCCGGACGGCACATCAAAGCTGACGCCGCCGCTAAACAGCGTGGCTAACGATCCCATCTCCACCCGCATCCCCTGGGCGGACATATCGAACGCCACGCCGCTATCTTTCCAGAAGCGCACGTTGGTGGTCACCAGGCTGTCGTAAGGCGCGGAAATAAACAGCTGATAGCGAATTTTCCGCGCCTTGGGATCAAACTCGCTGGTTTCGACCGAACCGACGCGGTAACCGCGAAACAGCACCGGATCGCCGACGTTTAACTGGCCGGACCTCTCGCTATCAAGGGCAATGCGAATGCCTTTGGCGTCGGGGGATGCCAAAGGCGGGGTATCAAGCAGGGTGAATTCCTTTTTCTCCTCGCCGTGCGCCCCCGGCTGGATCTCGATATAAACGCCCGACAGCAAGGTGCCCAAGCCGGAGATCCCCGCGCGTCCGACCTGCGGTTTAACCACCCAGAACGCCGAATCCTCCTTCAGCAGCTTATCCATGCCATCGTGCAGGCGCGCCTTGATTTCCACCTGGTGAAGATTGTCGCTCAGCGTCACGCTTTCCACCACGCCGACGTCAACGCTGCGGCTCTTGATGGTGGTTTTTCCGGCCTCGATGCCCTCGGCGTTTTTGGTCAACAGGGTAATTTGCGGCCCCTGATGGCTAAAATGATAAAATAATATCCACGCCCCGATCAGCACCGTTACAATGGGAACAATCCACACCGGCGACCAGCGTTTAATCGTTTCTACATCCGCAACGGCGTAATTATCTTTCGTCAACGGAGGACTCCTTATGAAAAACTTCACGGCGATCCCACAGTAACCGGGGATCAAAGGTCATGGCGGCAATCATAGTCAGAATCACCACGGAAGCAAACAATAGCGCGCCAATGGCGGGATAAATGCTCATCAGCCGCCCGATCCGCACCAGTGCCGACAGCACGGCAATCACAAACACATCGATCATTGACCAGCGTCCGACGAATTCGACGATTTCGTACACCACATGTAAACGTTCGCGATCCCGTTTTTCCCTGCCATGCACGCTCCAGCATAACCACCCCAGCGCCAGCATCTTCAGCGTCGGCACCATGATACTGGCGATAAAAATCACCAGCGCCACCGGATATGAACCGCTTCCCCACAGCAGGATAACGCCGGACATAATGGTCGATCCCATTTGGCTGCCCAGGGATTCGGTGATCATGATGGGCATCAGATTCGAGGGGATATAAAGCATTATCGAGGTTATCAATAGCGCCATCGTCCACTGCAAACTGTGCTTCCTGCGCGCATGCCCGCGGCTGTGGCAACGCGGGCAGACCAAGCGGCCGGCAGGCAATATCGCCGTACAGCACGTACAGGAGCGCAATCCCTGCGACAACCCGCTGACGCCCGTTTGCGGCGCCGCTTCCAAATCCGGCGGAGGGGCGATCTCATTCCACAGCCAGCGGCGATCCAGGCTTTGAAACGCCAGCAACTGCAACACGCAAAACAGCACAAAAGGCATAAAGCTGGTGCCGATGCCGATGTCCCCGTAGGCCATCAGTTTGACGAAGCTGACCAATACGCCGGCGAGAAAAATTTCCGCCATGCCCCAGCTTTTTAGCTGAAACAGCACCTTGGCCATCACTTTTTTCAACGGCAACGGCAACGCGACACGCAGACAAAGCAGAAGCGCCGTTAGCATACAAAAGGCGGGAACCAGCTGCACAAATAGCATAAACAGCATGGCGACGCTGGCATAATCTTCCGCCACCATCACGTTGGCGATTTCCGCCAGGTTGATTTCACTGGTGATTCCCGCCACCCGCATACTCACGAACGGAAAGAGGTTTGCCAGCAGCAGCATAAATAATGCGCTGATCGCATAACCGAGCGGGCGTTTACCGGGCTCCGCCTGATGACCGGTCAATGCAGCCTTACAGCGGGGACAAACCGCTTTTTGCCTATGGGACAGCGCCGGCAGCCGCACCAACAAATCACAGTGCGGGCAAAGCATGTAGTCATCATGGTGATGGTGGTGGTGGTGGTGGTGGGAACACACTATTAGCCAATCTCCTTAAGGAATACGCCTGATGTCGCCATCGCGGTGACATCAGGTCATCTGTTGCTAAATATTAGCCGTTCCTTTGCGCCTCAAGTTCTTCCCAACGTGCAAAGCAGGACTCCAGGTTTTTTTCCGCTTCCGCCAAAGCCGTCAGCACCGGCTGGGTCTCTTCATACGGACGGCTGTAAAAACCGGCGTCGCTCATTTGTGTTTGCAGCGCGTCAATCCGCTGCTCCAACTGCTCGATTTGCAACGGCAGTTGATCCAACTCACGCTGTTGGTTATAGCTCAATTTTCCCGAATTGCGTTTAGCGGGCGGTGCGGAAGTGCCGCCGACGGACGCGGATGACTGATTCGGCGCGGACGACGCCGGCGCGCTACGCAGCGGTATAGACTCGGCGCGCTGCTGCCGGGCGTCATAGTAACCGCCGACATAACGGGAGATCTCCCCGTCGCCTTCGAAGATCCAGCATTCCGTTACCGAATTATCGACAAACTGGCGATCGTGACTGACCAGCAGCACGGTTCCCTGGTAGTTATCGATCAACTCTTCCAGCAGTTCCAGCGTTTCCACGTCCAGATCGTTGGTCGGCTCATCGAGAATCAGCAGATTACTGGGTTTCAGAAACAGGCGCGCCAGCAATAAACGGTTGCGCTCGCCGCCGGAGAGGGCTTTAACCGGCGTCATCGCCCGTTTCGGGTGGAACAGGAAGTCCTGCAAATATCCCAGTACATGACGCGGACGGCCGTTGACCATCACCTCCTGCTTCCCTTCCGCCAGGTTATCCATCACGGTACGTTCCGGATCCAGCTCGGCGCGGTGCTGATCGAAATAAGCCACTTCCAGTTTGGTGCCGCAGTGAACCCGTCCGCCGGTCGGCGTCAGTTCCCCCAGCATCAGCTTCAACAGCGTGGTTTTACCGCAGCCGTTCGGCCCCACCAGGGCGATTTTATCACCGCGCTGCACCTGAGCGGAGAAATTGCGGGCCAGAATTTTGTTATCAATCTGGTAGTTAACCGCCTCCAGTTCGAAAACAATCTTGCCGGAACGCGCCGCCTCTTCCACCTGCATTTTCGCCGAACCCATCACTTCACGGCGCTGGGAACGCTCCTGACGCATGGCTTTCAGCGCCCGCACCCGCCCTTCGTTACGCGTGCGCCTCGCCTTGATGCCCTGGCGGATCCACACCTCTTCCTGCGCCAGTTTGCGATCGAACTCGGCATTTTGCAGATCTTCCACCCGCAGGGCTTCCTCTTTCCCTTGCAGATACTTATCGTAGTTGCCCGGCCAGGAAACCAGCTTGCCGCGATCCAGATCGACGATGCGGGTCGCCATATTGCGAATAAAGGAACGGTCGTGCGAAATAAATACGATGCTGCCCTGAAAGGTTTTGAGAAAGGTTTCCAGCCAGTCGATGGTTTCAATATCCAGATGGTTGGTGGGCTCATCCAGCAGCAGCACCCTGGGCGAACTGACCAGCGCGCGCCCCAGCGCCGCTTTACGCAGCCAGCCGCCGGACAGCGAGGCCAGCGGCGCGTCTGCGCTCAGACCGAGTTGCTCCAGCACTTCGTGGATGCGGCTTTCCAACTGCCACAGTCCCTGATGTTCAAGAATATCCTGCAATTTCGCCAGCTGATTCAGATTCTTTTCGCTGGGATCGGTCTCCACCAGGCGCAGCGTCGCGTGGTAATTCTTCAGATAATCCGCCTGGGCGGCGACGCCTTCCGCTACAAAATCAAATACCGTGCCGGCTATATCGCGCGGCGGATCCTGTTGCAGGCGCGCCACGATCAGGTCCTGCTCGTAGACGATCCGCCCGTCATCCAGCGGAACTTCCCGCGCCAGAATTTTCAGCAGCGTTGACTTGCCGGCGCCGTTGCGGCCCACCAGACAGACGCGTTCGTTTTCTTCAATATGCAGTTCTGTGTTATCTAACAGCGGGGCATCGCTGAATGACAGCCATGCGCCCGATACGCTGATTAATGACATCTGTTACTTTTCCTCGCCGGCATGGGTCAGCAGCCAGCAGTTATGAATCTGACGATTGCGGGCAAAATCCGCAGATTGCGTCGCGGCGGTAATCTCGCGCGCCGCCAGACCCAGCGCCGCCAGGCCCGGCGTATCCATGCGGAATCCGCGCTTATTGTTGGAAAACATGATGGTGCCGCCGCGACGCAGCAGCCGCTTAAGATCCTGCATCAACGCCAGATGATCGCGCTGTACGTCAAACGACTCCTCCATCCGTTTCGAGTTGGAGAACGTGGGAGGATCGATAAAAATCACGTCAAACTGTTCGTTGGCCTCGCGCAGCCACGACAGGCAGTCGGCATGGATCAGGCGGTGCTGGCGCCCGGTCAGGCCGTTGACCCGCAGATTTTTTTCCGCCCACTCCAGATAGGTGCGCGACATATCCACCGTGGTGGTGCTGCGCGCCCCGCCCAACCCCGCATGCACGCTGGCGCTGCCGGTATAGGCGAACAGGTTGAGAAAATCCTTGCCCTGACTCATTTCACCCAGCGTTTTGCGGGCTACGCGGTGATCGAGAAACAGGCCGGTGTCCAGATAATCGGTCAGATTGACCCACAGTTTGGCGTTATACTCCGTTACCAGCAAAAATTCGCCCTTTTGCGCCAGTTTTTCATACTGGCTTTTGCCCTTCTGACGCTCTCGGGTTTTCAAAATCAGCTGGTTCGACGGGATCTCCAGTATGCTCAGCGTGGCGTTAATCACATCAAACAAACGCTGGCGCGCTTTCTGCGCATCCACGGTTTTCGGCGGCGCGTACTCCTGCACCACCACCCAACTGCCGTAGCGGTCGACCGCCACGTTATAGTCGGGCAGATCGGCATCGTACAGGCGGTAGCATTCAATCCCTTGCTGCCTGGCCCATTTCTCCAGCTTGCGCAGATTCTTGCGCAGACGGTTGGCGAAATCCTCGGCGATGCGGCCGCTGTTTTCCTTTTCCCCCTGGCTCGCGGCAAGCTGATAGTTCTTCTGCACGCAGTCCAGCGGACCGTTTTTCGCCTTGAACTGGCGTTCGGCGCGCAGTTGCAGACAGCTGAGCAGTTCCGGCGAGGCGCTGAACAACGACAGTTGCCAGCCGCCGAACTCGCTTTTCATTTTGCGCCCCAGCAGATTGTGCAGCGCAATCAATGCCGGTTCGCTTTCCAGCCGCTCGCCGTACGGCGGATTGCTCACCACCGTGCCGACCGGCCCCTGCGGCAACGGATTCCGTAGCTGGGCGGCATCTTGCACCGCCAGGGTGATTAACTCGGCGACGCCGGCGCGACGGGCATTAGCCCTGGCTATCTCAATCACCCGGCGGTCGTTGTCGGAGCCAAAAAAGCGCGCGGAGGTTTGGTGTAATCCCTGACGCGCGCGCTGCTGCGCTTCCGTCAGCAATTCGCGCCACAGTTCGGCGTCGTGCCGCAGCCAGGCGTTAAAGCCCCAATGGGTGCGATGCAGGCCGGGCGCGCGATCGGCGGCGATCATCGCCGCTTCGATCAGCAGCGTGCCGGAACCGCACATCGGGTCGAGCAGCGGGGTCTCTTTTTGCCAGCCGGAACGCAGCACGATGGCCGCCGCCAGGTTTTCTTTCAGCGGCGCCAGACCGGCCTGCTGGCGATAACCGCGCTGATGCAGCCCTTCGCCGCTCAGATCCAACGCTACGCTGGCGGTATCGCGCTGTAAAAAGACGTTGATGCGGATATCCGGCTGCTGTTTCGCCACGTCCGGGCGCTGCCCCGTTTTGCGGGTAAAGCTGTCCACAATGGCGTCTTTGACCTTCAGCGCGCCATACTGGCTATTACGGATATCGTCGTTGGTGCCGGTAAAATGCACAACGAAGGTTTTGTCGACGCTGAAAATCGTCGACCAGTCGATGGCCTGTACGCCGAGGTACAAATCCAGATCGCTATGCACCTTGAACTCGTTTAGCGGCAGCAAAATGCGCGACGCCAGGCGGCTCCACAGCAGACTTTGGTACAACAGGCGATTATCGCCCTGAAAATGCACTCCTCCTTGCACCACGGCACAGGCCTGCGCGCCCAGCGCTTCAAGCTCATTTTTTAACAATTCTTCCAGACCACGGGCCGTGCTGGCAAACAGAGCATTCATATCTTCGATATCACCAAAAAGAAAATTGAGGCGCATTATAGCTAATCCGTGACGCTTGTCATAAAGTTGCCGTTTTACTTCAGTAAGGAATCAGCGGTGATCGGCGTAACGCGGCTTTATATCCATCCGGTAAAATCTATGCGCGGCTTACAGTTATCCCACGCCGTGGCGTCGGCAAGCGGTCTGGCGCAGGACCGCGGCTTTATGGTGACGCAGCCGGACGGCACCTTTATTACCGCCCGCCAATACCCGCAAATGGTGCTGTTTACCCCGGCCCTGCTACCGGACGGCCTGTTTATCCGCGCCCCCGACGGGCAAACCGCCAGCGTACGCTTTAGCGATTTCGCCGGCGCGCCGCAGCCGACTGAAGTCTGGGGCAACCACTTTACGGCGCGAGTGGCCCCCGACGCCGTCAATAGCTGGCTGAGCCGCTACTTTCGGCAGTCGGTCCAACTGCGCTGGGTGGGCGACAATCCATCACGCCGGGTTAAAAAACATCCCGACGTCGCGCTCTCTTTCGCCGACGGATACCCTTTCTTGTTAATCAATGAAGCTTCTTTGCAGACGCTGCGCCAACGCTGCCCGGCAGGCGTCAGGCTGGAGCAGTTCCGCCCTAATCTGGTGGTGGCAGGCGCCGCGGCGTTTGCTGAAGATAGCTGGCAAACTCTGCGAATCGGCGAGGTGATTTTCGACGTCGCCAAACCCTGTAGCCGCTGCGTGCTGACCACGGTCAGTATTGAACGCGGCAGAAAGCACCCGACGGCCGAACCGCTGGCGACCCTGCAATCCTTCCGCAGCGCGGAAAACGGCGACATCGATTTCGGCCTCAATCTTATTGCCCGCAACGACGGCATTATCCGCGTCGGCGACACGCTGGAAGTGCTGGCGACCAAACCGCCGCGTCCTTATGGTTCAGGTAAAGTCGTGGAGAGCGTCGCGCTCAAACCGCAAGGCGAGCAGAAGATAACCATTGAATATCAGGGACAACGCCTGAAGGGAAACAATCAGCAAATCCTGCTGGAACAGCTGGAGCAGCATGGGGTGCGTATCCCCTATTCCTGCCGTGCCGGAATATGCGGCTGCTGTAAGCTGACGTTGTTCGGCGGAGAAGTTGCGGCACTCAAGGAAAGCGCCGTTGGCGAAAATGGCGCCATTCTCGCATGCAGTTGCATTCCGCAAAGCGATATCAGGCTGCAATAGAAGAGATGCCGGGCGTTAAACCACCTTGGCGAACTGAAAAGGAGACGGCGTCTGTTGGTCCGCCCCCTGAACGGCAACGGGCAATAATCTGTCGTGCATGATTTTTATCGCCTCCCCCAGCGCTATCATCTTGCCATTCAGCATCAGCTGTTCCTGAGCCAGCAGACACAGGCTGGCTTTATCGCCGGCCTCGGCGACCAGGAAATACGCCGCGTCATTATTTTCCGTCAGTCGAACCTGAACAATATCGCCGGTTTGCGGCGCGGGCGTGGCGTCTGAAGGCTGCTGTACAAAATGCCAGCTTTTGGGCATCAGCGGTTTGAGAAAACGGCTGGCGACCAGCGCATTCAATATTAATTCGCCCTGAAGGTCGCGGCTCAATGTCATTTTTTGGCATTTTTCGTTATAGGTAAAAAATAATGCCGCGTCTTCAACGCAGAATGCGCATTCATTAAAAGCATCCGGGGTTAGCATTTTAGACGGGAAACGCGAACGGAATAACATGCCGTTGGCGAGATCCAGCATCAGCCGATCGTGTTCGGTATCAAAATACCAGCGCCAGTTATCGTCAGGTTTCAACTTCATATTATTTACCCTTCGCCTTTTGTTACACCTATTTATAGGAAATGGCTGATTGCAAAACCATGCAATAAAAAACTATGCAATAAAAAAACCGGCAGGTGGTGATAGCTTATTTATGCAAACGAGTAAAATATAGACCAGCCGGGGGAATAAATAAACCCCCCGGAGATAAATGAAAGGCGGAAATGATTAAATATGCGTCACGATATCTTTAATCAGTCGCGGACCGCGGAAAATAAAGCCGGAATATATCTGAATCAAGGTGGCGCCGGCATCCAGCTTTTCCCGAGCGGCAATCAAAGAATCAATACCGCCGACGCCGATAATCGGCAGGCGTCCGGCTAATTCTTGAGATAACCGACGGATAATTGCCGTACTTGACTGCTGTAAAGGACGACCGCTTAATCCCCCGTCCTGACCGCAGTAATTTAATCCCTGGATCAATTTTCGATCGAGCGTGGTATTGGTGGCGATGACCCCGTCAATGTTATGACGCACCAGGCTATCCGCTATCTGGATCAATTCTTTCTCGGAAAGATCCGGCGCGATCTTTACCGCGACCGGAACATATTTCTGATATTTCTCATTTAACTCGGCCTGCTTATTTTTTATAGCCAGTAAAAGATCGTCCAGCGCCTCTCCATATTGCAGGCTGCGTAATCCCGGCGTATTAGGCGAAGAGATATTTATCGCAATATAGCCGGCATAAGGATAGATCTTATCCATGCAGATCAGATAATCTTCTTTCCCCTGCTCTACCGGCGTATCTTTATTTTTACCGATATTGATCCCTAATACGCCGCCGAAACGCGATTTTTTTACCTGCTCAACCAGATAGTCGACGCCCTGATTATTAAATCCCATGCGGTTAATCAGCCCTTCCGCTTCGACGATACGGAACAGTCTCGGCTTATCATTTCCGGGTTGCGGACGCGGCGTTACGGTGCCCACTTCAATAAACCCGAACCCCATCGCGCCCAGCGCATCAATACAGTCGCCGTCTTTATCCAGCCCGGCTGCCAGGCCGAGCGGGTTTTTAAACGACAGCCCCATGCAGTTGACCGGCTTGGTGGGAACGGACTGACGGACGAGAAATTCGAGAGGGGTATTGGTGATACGACGTAATTGCCGGAAGGTCAGTTCATGCGCTCGTTCTGGATCGAGCTGAAATAAAGCTTTCCTGATAACGGGATAGAACATATCGTCTCCTGAGATCCCCATTGCAAATAAACAAAGTCGGAATACGGCGAAATGGTAGTGCCATCACTGCGGAAAGTAAAACGTTTGCGCGCGGAGACCGGCGCTATTCCTCCTTGGGCAGGAATAGCGCAATGGAAAACGCAGGCCAAATGGCATGCGCATAGATCAATACCAAACCCGGCTTTAATCCTGCAACGCTTTGCCGATCTTCTCGAACAGATCGCCGGACAGATTTTCCAGCGATTTTAACTGCTCCAGCGCCTGACGCATCAGCGCCTGCCGTTTGGCGTCGTAGCGTTTTAAACGAATTAAAGGCTCGATTAATCGCGCCGCGACATGCGGGTTGCGGGTATTGAGATCGGTCAGGATCTCGGTCAGGAAGCGGTAACCGCTGCCATCTTCCGCGTGGAACGCCGCAGGATTGGATGCCGTAAACGCGCCGATCAGCGCGCGCAGGCGGTTGGGATTGTTCAGGCTGAACGAACGATGCCGCTGTAGTTCGCGCACCCGTTCCAGCACATCCGCCGCCGGGCTGGTGGCCTGAAGGGTAAACCATTTATCCATCACCAGACCGTCCTGATGCCAGCGCTCGTCGAAGTCGGCCAGCAACGCATCGCGCCCCGGCAACGAGGCGCTCACCGCGGCGGACAGCGCCGCCAGCGAGTCGGTCATATTATCAGCCTGCCGATACTGCGCGTTCACCAGCTTATCCGCCTGGGCCTCATCGCCAAATGCCAGATAGTACAGGCAAATATTACGCAGGGCGCGTTTACCGATATCGCCGTGTTCAATACGGTACTGCGGCGTCAGGTTGGCGCGATAAACCGCCAGCCACTCATCCGCCATTTCTTTCGCCAGCGCCCGAACCATGCCGTCGCGCACGGCGGCGATGGCCGTCGGATCGATGGTTTCGAACAGTTCGGCGATCTCATTTTCGCTCGGCAGCGTCAGGATCTGCGACGCCAGCATGGGATCCAGTTTGTCGTCCAGCAAAATGGCGCGGAACGCGTCAACAACATGCATGGGCAATGAAAGCGCCTGCCGTTGCTGATAGCGGGAAACATTCAGCCGCAGGTAATTCGCCAGCAGACTCTGCGCCGCATCCCAACGGGAAAACGCATTGCTGGCGTGGCGCATCAGAAAGGTCAGCTGTGCGTCGCTCCAGGCATAGTTCAGTTTTACCGGCGCGGAGAACTCACGCAATAAAGAGGGAACCGGCTGGCAGGGAACCTGATCGAAAATAAAGGTTTGTTCCGCTTCGGTAACGTTCAATACCGAAGACAACGGCTGCCCGTTTCTTTGCAGGGGGATCGTCTCTCCCTGGCCATCGTAGAGTTCAATATCCAGCGGAATATGCAGCGGCAGCTTTGGCTGCTTGTCGGCCCCTGCCGGCGTCGCCTGGGCGACGTGCAGCACATACTGCTGGGATGGCGCGTCGTAATCGTCACGGATGGTCAGAACCGGGGTGCCCGACTGGCTGTACCAGCGGCGGAACTGCCTCAGATCCACGCCGGAGGCGTCTTCCATCGCCTGAACAAAATCGTCGCAGGTCGCCGCGCTGCCGTCATGGCGCTCAAAGTAGAGCCGCATGCCCGCCTGGAATTTTTCCTCGCCCAGCAGGGTGTGCAGCATGCGAATCACTTCCGATCCTTTTTCGTATACGGTCAGCGTATAGAAGTTGTTCATTTCTATTACCTGATCGGGACGAATCGGGTGCGACATCGGGCTGGCGTCCTCGGCGAACTGCGCCCCTCTCATCACCCGCACATTATCAATGCGGTTGACCGCGCGGGAGCCCAGATCGGAGCTGAACTCCTGATCGCGGAACACCGTCAGCCCTTCTTTCAAGCTCAGTTGGAACCAGTCGCGGCAGGTCACGCGGTTGCCGGTCCAGTTATGGAAATATTCATGACCGATCACCGCTTCAATATTCAGATAATCTTTATCGGTGGCGGTTTCGGCCTTGGCCAGCACATATTTGGAGTTGAATACGTTCAGCCCTTTATTTTCCATCGCCCCCATATTGAAGAAGTCCACCGCGACAATCATATAGATGTCGAGATCATACTCCAGTCCGAAGCGGGTTTCGTCCCACTTCATGGCATTCTTCAACGAAGCCATGGCCCAGTCGGCGCGATCCAGATTGCCGCGATCGACGTACAGCTCAAGCGCCACCTCGCGGCCGGAGCGGGTGGTAAAACGATCCTCCAGAAGATCAAAATCCCCGGCGACCAGCGCGAACAGATAACAAGGCTTGGGGAACGGATCCTGCCATTCGATCCAGTGCCGGCCGTCGGCCAGCTCCCCCTGGGCAATCCGGTTGCCGTTGGAAAGCAGATAGGGATAGCGCGACCTGTCGGCGGTGATGCGCGTGGTGAATTTCGCCAGCACGTCCGGGCGGTCCAGGTAATAAGTGATATGGCGAAAACCTTCCGCCTCGCACTGCGTGCACAGCGCGTCGCCCGACAGGTACAATCCTTCCAGAGCGCTATTGGCCGCCGGGTTGATCTCGGTTTCAATGCTCAGCGTAAATTCGGCCGGCAACTGCGTCAGTATCAACCCGCCATCCTGCTGCTGGTAATGCGGCCATGACGCGCCATCCACGCTCAGGCTCACCAGCTTCAGGCCTTCGCCGTCCAGCTTTAGCGGCGCCCCCTGCTCGCCCTGCAGCGTCACCTGGCTCACCGCCTTTACCCTGGTTTGCTCGGCGTGCAGGTCGAAATCCAGCGCTATCTCGGTGATGGTGTAATCCGGTGCCCGGTAGTCGTGGCGATATTTCACTTGCGGCTGTTGATTCATATAAAGTTTTCACCTCGTTATAAGCTTCAGTAACTCAGTCTATTCCTGTTACGTCAATGTTACCATGACAAAATAATGCGAATAATAATCATGCCGCAGCACATTTGAATCTCGCCTCCGGCACCCCAATATGTTGTGATAAGGTAATATTTGGCCAAGCAAGGTATACTGTTCGAACCTTGCCGATTGTCCCGCTAGCGGACACGCGTCTAACGAGGATGCTGTAACGCATTATGACTTTACACACTCCCCCGATCCTGACCTCTGTGCTGGATACCGATGCCTATAAGCTGCATATGCAACAGGCGGTGTACCAGCACTATTATCATGTCGATGTGGCGGCTGAATTCCGCTGCCGCGATGATGAGCTGTTAGGGATCCATGCTGAAGAGATCGCCGAACAGGTTAATCTTATGCAGCACCTGGTTTTGAGCGACGAAGAATTTAGCTATCTATCATCTTTGCCTTTTTTCAAAGCGGATTATCTCGACTGGTTGCGGAAATTTCGTTTCAACCCCCGGCAGGTGAGTATCAAAAATCATCACGGCAGGCTGGATATCCGCATTGCCGGGCCGTGGCGCGAAGTGATTTTATGGGAAGTCCCGCTGCTGGCGGTAATCAGCGAGGTCGTCCACCATAACCGCTCGCCGCGGATCGTGCCGCTTCAGGCGGTTGATCAACTGCATAAGACGCTGGATCACTTTCGTAAAATCAGCGCGGACGTGGATACCAGCGGTTTCAGACTGATGGATTTCGGCACCCGCCGGCGCTTTTCCCGTGAAGTGCAGCGGATGATTGTCGCCACATTGCAGACCGAGTTTCCCTATTTAATCGGCACCAGCAACTATGATTTGGCCCGCCGTCTAAACCTGACGCCGGTTGGCACCCAGGCCCATGAATGGTTTCAGGCGCACCAGCAAATCAGCCCGGAGCTCGCCAACAGCCAGCGCGCGGCATTACAGATGTGGCTGCGCGAATATCCCGACCAGTTAGGCATCGCGCTAACCGACTGTATTACCATGGACGCCTTTCTGCGCGACTTCGACCGCCCGTTCGCCGCCGCTTATCAGGGACTGCGGCATGATTCCGGCGATCCCATCGACTGGGGTGAAAAAGCCATCGCCCATTATCAGCGCCTGGACATCGACCCGTTAAGCAAAACGCTGGTGTTCTCCGATAATCTGAATCTCGATAAGGCGCTGCGCCTTTACCGCCATTTCCGGCGGCGCATCAATCTGGTGTTCGGCATCGGAACACGTCTGACCTGCGATATTCCCGGCGTTAAGCCATTGAATATCGTTATCAAGCTGGTGGAGTGCAACGGTAAGCCCGTCGCCAAACTTTCCGACAGCCCCGGTAAAACGATTTGTCAGGATCAGGCCTTCGTCAGTGAATTGCGCAAGGCGTTCGACCTGCCCCGCGTTAAAAAAGCCAGTTGACCGCCGCATCGCGGCCCCGATGATTGCCTGATCTTTAACCCGCCCGCGCCGGAATGCATAAAACTTATGGCATTCCGGCGATTTCTGCTTGTGTCCTGCTCGACGGCAAGTAACATAACGAATTACCCTTTTCAGGGTCATCCACTGTTTCTAAACAATATTTGATTGAAGAGAGAATTTTATGAGCGTAGTGCCTGTAGTCGACGTACTGCAAGGCCGTGTTGCCGTTGACAGCGAAGTCACCGTGCGCGGCTGGGTGCGTACCCGGAGAGATTCTAAAGCCGGTATCTCCTTTGTTGCCGTTTATGACGGCTCCTGCTTTAATCCACTACAGGCGGTGGTGAATAATAATCTCTCCAATTATAAAGATGATGTGCTGCGTCTGACCACCGGCTGTTCGGTGGAAATTAGCGGCAAAGTCGTGGCCTCCCCGGGCGAAGGGCAGAGCTTTGAGCTGCAGGCATCCGCGGTGAAGGTTGTCGGCTGGGTGGACGATCCCGATACCTACCCGATGGCGGCCAAACGCCACAGCATCGAATATCTGCGCGAAGTGGCGCACTTGCGTCCGCGCACCAACATGATCGGCGCCGTGGCCCGCGTTCGTCATACGCTGGCTCAGGCCATTCACCGTTTCTTTCATGAAAATGGTTATTTCTGGGTTTCCACCCCGCTGATCACCGCTTCCGACACCGAAGGCGCCGGCGAAATGTTCCGCGTTTCCACCCTCGATCTGGAAAATCTGCCGCGCACCGAACAGGGCAAGGTGGATTTCAGCGAAGACTTTTTCGGCAAAGAAGCCTTTCTTACCGTATCCGGCCAGTTGAACGGCGAAACCTACGCCTGCGCCCTTTCCAAGGTGTATACCTTCGGGCCGACGTTCCGCGCGGAAAACTCCAACACCAGCCGCCACCTGGCCGAGTTCTGGATGATCGAGCCTGAAGTGGCCTTTGCTTCGCTGGATGATATCGCCGGCCTGGCGGAAAAACTGTTGAAATACGTGTTCCAGGCGGTGCTGGATGAGCGCGCGGACGATATGGCGTTTTTCGCCCAGCGCGTGGATAAGGAAGCGGTCAGCCGTCTGGAAAACTTTATCACCGCTGATTTTGCCCAGGTCGACTATACCGACGCCGTGGAAATCCTGCAAAACTGCGGTCAACGGTTTGAAAACCCGGTTTACTGGGGCGTCGACCTCTCTTCCGAGCACGAACGCTATCTGGCGGAGCAACACTTCAAAGCGCCGGTGGTGGTTAAAAACTATCCGAAAGATATCAAAGCGTTCTATATGCGCATGAACAGCGACGGTAAAACCGTCGCCGCCATGGATGTACTGGCGCCGGGAATCGGTGAAATTATCGGCGGTTCCCAGCGCGAAGAGCGTCTGGAACAGTTGGATAACCGTCTGGAAGAGATGGGACTGAAGAAAGAAGACTACTGGTGGTATCGGGATCTGCGCCGTTACGGCACCATTCCGCATTCTGGTTTCGGTTTGGGCTTCGAGCGGCTGATCGCCTATGTTACCGGAGTACAAAATGTGCGCGACGTTATTCCTTTCCCGCGTACACCGAGAAACGCCAGTTTCTAAATAAAAATTTAATATAAGTAAAACAAATATGTAGAAAAGAAGAGTCGGGTCTCCCGGCTCTTTTTTTTTAATTTTAGTTATGGCTCACAAAGTTCCCTTAAATTTACTTTTAGTAACACAATTTTTCCATTTGTTACCCGATTACGAAGTTAGTATCATTTTCGGAGTGGATTAACGGGCTGGTGAATGGAAAACTGCGTTCAGACACAGGACGACACCAAACTTTCAGTAATGGTTCCCTATACTTCGTATAGTTGCGTAAGGAATTGTTTATGGCAGTGGCAGGTGTCTGAATAACACCAATGAGGGTAATAATGATGAAGCGCAATATTCTTGCAGTGGTAATCCCGGCTCTGTTGGCTGCTGGCGCAGCAAACGCGGCAGAAGTCTATAACAAAGACGGCAATAAGCTGGATCTGTACGGTCGTGTTAATGCCAAGCATTATATTGGTGGTGATAACAGTAATCAGGGTGATGGCGATACGACGCATGCCCGTCTGGGTTTCAAAGGCGAAACGCAGATTAACGATGAGCTTATCGGCTATGGTCGTTTCGAATATGAGTTCAGCGGCAGCAGCACAGAATCCGGCAGCGGTGCAAATAGCAAAACCCGCTTTGCTTACGCCGGTCTGAAATACGGCGATTACGGTTCTTTCGATTATGGTCGTAATTACGGTATCGTTTACGATTCATTAGCTTGGACCGACGTGCTGCCGGAATTCGGCGGTAGCGGTGTCTACACGGATGGTCTGACCGGTCGTACCACCGGCGCGGCAACTTATCGCAATTCCGACTTCTTCGGTCTGGTTGATGGCCTGAGCTTTGGTCTGCAGTATATTGGTAAAAACGACCGTGATACCGCTGGAATTGGTGAAAAAGCCAATGGCGACGGTTGGGGTACTTCTCTGACCTATGAGTCTGATATCGGCGTAGGCGTTACCGCCTCCTATGGCGCATACGATCGCACCAACGCCCAGTCACAAGACAATAAAGGCCCTAAAGCTGAAGCCTGGGCGACCGGTCTTAAATACGATGCCAACAACCTCTATCTGGCGGCCACCTACGGTCAGTACCGCAACCTGACCCGCGTAGAGGCTGGCACTGGAGATGTTTACGCAGACAAAACCAAAGTGTTTGAAGTTGTCGCGCAATATACCTTTGATTTCGGTCTGACCCCTTCTCTGGCTTTTGTTTCCTCAAAAGCCAAGGATGATCAGAGCGGCAACAACGATTACGCGGAAAAATATGTCAGCGTCGGCGCGACCTATGCCTTTAACAAAAACATCTCTCTGTGGACTGAATATGTTATCAGCCTGATTGATGACGACAACGACTACTATAGTACTGCAGGCAATAACAGAACCGACGATACCGTTGCCGTTGGTCTGAAATACCAGTTCTAAGATTGATAGTGCAGCCTGTGGCTATTTAATCGTACATATTGCATAAAAAAGGCAGCGCTTCGGCGCTGCCTTTTTGTTCTTCTATAACCAGCGCCGACTTGTAGCGTCTTTTATTTTGCCTTTCCCCTCCCGCCGGATTATTTCCCTTTATTTTTTTTAACCCAACGGTTGGCAAAGCCTTTTACTGGCGGTAATCTGGAAATTCTTGCTTAATCTTTGTATGGAATACCCTACCAATGTTTGAAAATATCACTGCCGCACCCGCCGACCCTATTCTTGGGCTGACCGATCTTTTCCGCGCCGATGAACGTCCGCATAAAATCAATCTGGGCATCGGCGTCTATAAAGATGAAACCGGTAAAACGCCGGTGTTAACCAGCGTTAAAAAAGCAGAACAATTTTTGTTGGAAAACGAAATTACCAAAAACTATCTGGGCATTGACGGTCTGCCGGCATTCAGTCAATACACTCAGGAATTGCTGTTCGGTAAACAAAGCGCCATTATCGTCGACAAACGGGCGCGTACCGCGCAAACTCCGGGCGGAACGGGCGGTCTGCGCGTCGCCGCCGACTTTATCGCCAGGCAGACCACCGCGAAACGTATCTGGATAAGCAACCCGAGCTGGCCGAACCATAAAGGCGTTTTCTCTGCCGCCGGTCTCGACGTGCGCGAATACGCTTACTACGACGCCGCCAACCATGCCCTGGACTTTGACGGACTGTCAAGCAGCCTCAATGCGGCGCAGGCCGGCGATGTGGTGCTGTTCCACGGCTGTTGTCACAACCCGACCGGCATTGACCCCACCGCCGAACAGTGGACCCAACTGGCCGAACTTTCGGTAGCAAAGGGCTGGCTGCCGCTGTTTGATTTCGCTTATCAGGGTTTTGCCCGCGGGCTGGAAGAGGATGCGGAGGGTCTGCGGATTTTTGCCGCCAAACATAAGGAGCTGATCGTTTGCAGTTCCTATTCCAAAAACTTCGGCCTGTACAATGAGCGCGTGGGCGCCTGTACGCTGGTTGCCGCCGATACCGCAACCGCGGATACCGCTTTCAGCCAGGTGAAGGCGACCATCCGCGCCAACTACTCCAACCCGCCGGCTCACGGCGCCACCGTGGTGGCGACCATTCTGGCTAACGATACCCTGCGGGCCATCTGGGAGCAGGAACTGACGGCGATGCGCGAACGTATTCAGCGTATGCGCCAGCTGTTTGTCAATACCTTGCAGGAGAAAGGCGCCAGGCAGGACTTCTCTTTCATTATCGACCAGAACGGCATGTTCTCATTCAGCGGACTGACTAAAGATCAGGTACTGCGCCTGCGTGATGAATTCGGCGTTTACGCCGTTAACTCCGGTCGAATCAACGTGGCGGGCATGACGCCGGAAAATATGGCGCCGCTGTGCGAAGCTATCGTCGCCGTGCTTTAATTCTCTTCTTAGCCGGGTCACCGCATATTAAAAGTGACCCGGTTCACGTCTCCCCCACCTGTTGTCTAACGTCCAACGCAACTATAGAATCGAGCTATCAAGCGGGCATATGGATATATGATATGGCATCTATCAACCAGAAAATATTGAAAGCGCTTGCGCACAAATATATATGGTGGAAATCACCGGATGAAGCTATCGCCTATCCCCAGCGGATTATTGCTCAGGTAATGAATATCGGCGACTATTCCGACGTGCAAACGCTGGTCGCTCACAGCAACGACGATACGCTGCGGAATGTGTTGGCGCATGCGGAAGCCGGGCAGTTCAACGCGCGCTCATGGGCATACTGGCACTACCGTCTGGATTTATGCTCATTCGATCAGGTGCCGCCGCTGCCCGTACGGAGATTTGCATGAAGCCGGTTTTCAAACCTTGCATGGATGCGTTGCCGCTCGCACAGCAGCGACTCTGGCCCAGTCTGAACAATGCTGCCAAGCTTGGATTCGTACTATATGGCGTCACGGCCATTGCCCTACGCTTAGGTCATCGGCAATCCGTTGATTTTGATTTTTTTTCTGACAGGCCGCTTGACCGCGAGGCGATCAGATCGGCGTTTTCATTTGTCGATCACTCGACTACTCTGCACGATCAAGAAAATAGCTGGACGCTATTAGTACCCGATAATGAAGCCGAAGAAACGCAGTCCGTTAAAGTTTCATTTTTTGGACCAATAGGATTTGGCCGAGTGGGTAACCCAGATGTTACAGACGATCGCGTATTACAGGTCGCCTCATTTAACGACCTGATGGCGACCAAAGTAAAAGTCATACTTCAACGTGCTGAAGCTAAAGATTATCGCGATATTGCGGCCATGATAAACGCGGGAGTCAGTCTTTCATGTGGGCTTGCCGCCGCCAGATTGATGTTTGGCGCTAATTTTCAACCTGGCGAAAGCCTGAAAGCACTGGTTTACTTCGACGATGGTGATCTGCAATCCCTGACTTCGGCGGAAAAAAGAACGCTAGTGAACGCAGCGAAAAGCGTACGGGACCTGCCAATGACCATGCTACTTTCCACACAGCTCACCGCCGACTGACGTAGCAGCCAGCGTTTTTACCACACCGCCGGCTCGTCGCGAATAAACGGATTGGTCCGGCGCTCCCGGCCGAAGGTGGATATCGGCCCATGGCCAGGAATAAAGGTTACATCATCCCCCAGCGGCAGCAGTTTATTATGGATTGAGGCGATCAATGCCTGGTGATCCCCCTGGGGAAAATCGCTGCGCCCCACGCCGCCGTTAAAAATAACGTCACCCACCTGCGCCAGACGCGATACCGCGTCAAAGAAGACGATATGCCCGGGCGTATGGCCGGGACAATGGAATACCTCCAGGGTAATATCGCCGATCTTGACCTGATCACCCTCTTTTAACCAGCGGGAAGGCGTTAAGGCTTTACATTCATCCAGCCCGAACATTCGGCTCTGCGCCGGCAAGCCTTCCAGCCAGAATGCGTCTTCGATCTGCGGACCGATAATCGGCACCTGATAATACGCGGCCAGTTCGGCGGCGGCGCCGGCGTGATCCAAATGTCCGTGGGTCAGCAGGATTTGCTTAATGGTGACGCCAGCGCCGGCGACCGCCCGTTTTATCTTATCCGCATCACCGCCGGGATCGACGATGGCCGCCTCATTGGTATGCTCGCACCATAGTAATGTGCAGTTCTGGCTGAACGCCGTAACGGGGATAATTTGATATTTCATACCGCTCCAAACAACATATATAACAGCCAGCCCGTTTACCAGGTGCGCACCGGACCAGTATCGATATGGACAAAGTTACTGCGCGGGTAATATCCGACGCCGCCGGCGCGCATTTTCATCGCCGCTTTACGCAGGTTGGCAAGCTGGACGCCTTCGATATGGAAGTCCATCGCCTGTCCTTTGGTATGGTAGCTTCGCTTCGCCACGCCTTTACGATGCGCGCGCAGCTCATTATTGGTATCGAGGGCGCGATAGCCGGAAATCAGCTGTACCGGTTTATTGGTTTCCAGCATAACCTGCAGGCGATAAAGCTGGTCAAAAAGCTGCGGGTCGATGGTTTTGACTTTGTTCGCCCGGTAATCACGGAAAAAATGGTTCAACCGCGATAACTCTTCTTTATTATACCGCCTGCCGTCAAAAAATTCGGTTTTGAGGCGTTCTCCGGTATTAAGATTATTAAGCGTCAAAATTCGTGGTCGGGGCGTAGATAAGGTCGCCATCGCCTGACCGGGAAGGAGCGCAATACCTAATGCCGCACCACCCAGCGCAAGCCATTTACGGCGATGATTGTCGATGTCTTCCATAGAGCGGATTACCCCAGGCTAAAAGAACGGTGTAAACGGAGGCGCGCCAAACGCACCGTCTTGCACCTTAACCGCCTATGAAAAGTGAGTCAACCCGCTTTATTCAAGGGTTTGCGGGGGATCGCAATGATTCCCCCATGGCGGATTCCCGGCCTGTTTTGTTAAATCCCGAAATTTTCGATACTTATTGCAACAACAGCCCGGCTTTGGGCAGAATCTGCGCCCCCGAACGCGCCCTGTCGTCATAATTGTAAATATCAGTGCGGAACTGCGGCCTGCCGTCATCCGCCACCCATGCGGTTAAATAATAAAGACTTACCGGGATGCGCTGCTTCATCGGCACATAGGTGGTATTGCCCTGCTCCAGCGTTGAAGAGATGCGTTGATTATTCCAGCCGGTATCCTGCAATAACATGCCGGCAAGTTCGGAAGCTTTATTGACGCGAACGCAGCCGGAACTCAACGCGCGGATATCCCGCTGAAACAGATTATGATTCGGCGTGTCATGCAGATAGATCGCTTCAGAATTGGGCATATTGAACTTATAACGCCCCAGCGAGTTATTGGCCCCAGGAGCCTGACGCAGGCGATAGGGAAAACGGCCTGGCGAGACCATCGACCAATCAATCATCAGCGGGTCGATGGCTTGCGCATCCTGACTCCAGTCCGCCAGAATGGTGTATCCGTGGCGCTGCAGATACCCCGGGTCCTGAATAACCTTGGGAATAATATCCTGCCGCGTCAGCGTGGTAGGCACATTCCATGGCGGATTGACCACCACATTATACAGCGAGCTGCTCATCAGCGGCGTCTTGCGCTTCGGCTGACCGACGATAACCCGCGACGACAGCCTTTGCGCGCCATCCTGATAATAAATCAGCGAGTAATCAGGAATGTTGACCATAATTCCGGTATGAACATTGTCCGGCAGCAAACGCAGACGCTGGATATTCAGCGCCAACAGCGTGGCGCGCACCTGCGGCGAGACATTCAGCCAGTCGCGGGTGCGTTTGCCAATCACGCCGTCACCCGCCAGTCCCTGCCATTGCTGGAAACGTTTTACCGCGGCTACTAACTCATCGCTGTAAAGATTTTCAGCGGCAGAGAACCTATCCTCATCCAGCCGATCATCCTCTAGTTGGCCGACCGCCGCCGGAGAAACGGTGGTCGCCGCCGGTTCATTAAACAGCGTGATATTCCCGCTCGGCTCCAGCATCCCGCTGCGCAGCAGAATTTCACGCAGCACCGGAATGGCCTGGCTCGACTGCCCCGGACGTAAACTTTCCGACAAATTCAATGTCGGCCAGGGACGGTTATCCGCCAGCATCGCCTTCAGGGCCTGATGCATTTTGGCATACTGCGAATGCCGCGGCGCCAGTGATGCGACATAGGCGGCGCTACCGCCCGACCTCACAGCCTGTTGCCACTGGCCGACCACGTTGGCGGCGGGCGACTGCAAACGGTAAGGCACATTACCGTACAACCAGCTGTTGCCATTGCGCTCGACGCCGGAAACAAACTGCAAATAGCCCAGCATGGCATCGGATAACAGAATATCGCGCGCCAACCCCGTTACCTGCGGATCGGTAAGCCAGGTGACCCATTGGGTAAACTGCGGCTGTACGCCGGCAATCGCCAGTTCGGCCAATTGCTGTTGCAACTGCCGCACCGCCTGAGCGTCCGTCCACATCGGCTGCATGTAATGCCGAGCATATAATGATGACAGATCGGCAAGATAGTGCAGCGTCACGCCTTTGGGCAATGCGGCCAGCAAGGTCGCTCTGCTGTTTTCCACGGCAACGTATTCCGCAGGCTGGGATTCGCCCGGCAATACCCCGGGTGATGCCGCCAGCGCCGAAAACGAAGGTGACAGGCTACATACCCAAATACAACCAGCACTCCACAGCAGCCTCTGCGTTTTTCGTTTATCTAACAACATCCGTTCATCCCCTGTACCCATTAACCACAATGCCTTCCACAACACGCCTTTTGTTGGCAAAAATAAAATAACCCAGCTTAAATATTGCAGAGAAAAATAATTGTGCTTTTATGTATTGATATTTGCCTTGCCGGACTGACCTATTTCATCGGTGTTACCGTCAGTATATAAAGAGAAAAATATTTTTGCTTCCCTTGCCACACGATTATTTTACCGGCCTGACGAGCGATTCATTAATCATCCGCCGCGGTAAAAACTAAAGCCGCTTTAAAAAGCGGCTTTACATAGTAAACAACCTATTGGTAAAGGCTAGGAGACCGGAGACTGATGCTCGGCGTCGCTTCCCGCAAAGCCCCGCAGCCCGACCACGTGAACATGCTCGTTGTTCTGATAAACCTTGCGCACCAGTTTATAGGTGGTTCCTTTTTCCGGGCTGATATTTTCCGGCGCGGCGATGATCAACTGCATTTCCAGCCGGTCGCACAGTTCGAACAGCGTGGCGATGGATTTGGCGTCCAGACGGGCGGCTTCATCGAGGAACAGCAGGCGGCAGGGGGATATATCCTTGCCGCGCAGACGCTTCGACTCCTCTTCCCAGCTCTGGACCACCATCACCAGAATCGACATGCCGGTGCCGATCGCCTCCCCGGTGGACAAGGCGCCGCTTTCGGCCCGCAGCCAGCCGTCCGCACCGCGGTTGACCTCCACTTCCATCTCCAGATAGTTGCGGTAGTCCAGCAGCTCCTCGCCGATGGTTTGCGGCGTGCGCTGCCCCATATCGATTTCGGGGTTCAGCCGCTGATACAGTTTCGCCAACGCCTCGGAGAAGGTCAGCCGGTTACTGTTAAACAGATCCTGATGCACTTCCTGCTGCTCGGACAGTACGTTAAGCAAGGTGGTATGGGTCTCGCGCACATTCACATTGAGCCGCACGCTTTTCACCTGTCCGAAAGCCACGGATTGCAGCCCCTGGTTGAGCATCCGAATGCGGTTTTGTTCGCGCTGAATGGTTTTGCGAATAATATTCGCCACGCTGCGCGAACTGATGGCCAGCGTCTGCTCGCGGGCGGTCAGCTCTTCGGTCAGTCGGTTCAGCTCGATCTCCATCTGCTCGATGGCCTCCACCGGGTCGTCGGTGCGAATGATATCCTGGCGGATACGTTCGCGCAGATGCTGATAGACGGCGATGTAGAACTGAATCTTACGCTCCGGGCGCTTGGGATCTTCGGAAAGCCGCAGCACGTCGCGCAGGTGTTCGTTATCCGCCACCGCCAGACGCAGCGCCCCCAGCGCCTTATCCGACATGGATCGCAGTTCGTCGCCGTCCATATAGGCCAGCTCGCGGCGGTGCAGACGCCGCTCGACGCCGTTATCCTTCACCAGTCGCATCACCGCGCACCAGCCCGCTTTAGCGGTAACCACCTGCTCGCGCATCTGGTGGTAATCCCGTTCCAGCTTGCGCAGTTTTTTCTGCAGGCCGTCCATTTCCGCTTCGCAGAAGGTAAGCTGTTTTTCCAGTTGGTTGCGGCGCGCACGGTTGGCGCTTAACGCCGCATGCAGTTCATCACGGCGCTGGCGGGCGCGGGATTCGGCATCCGCATCGGCGCGCACGCCGATATCCTGCAACTCCTGCGTCAGCTCCTTCAGCATATCGAGCTTGGCGTCATAGGCGCTTTTCAGCGAAGCCTGAACCTGGCTGAACTGCGTTAGCTGCGCCTGATGCTGGCGCAGCTGTTCACGCGCCTTGCTCCGCTCGGCTTCCGCCTGTTCCAGACGATGGCGCAGCCTGTCGTTAAGATCGGCGTTTTCTCCCAGCATGCCGGCGGCGTCGGTATAGCTGAAGTGCGCGCGGCGCTGCACCACCTCGGTCAAGGCGAACGCCTGCTGCTGGGCCTGACGCTGGGCGTTTTGCGCCTGGGTATAATCCTCCTGTAGCTGCTCATGCTGCTGCGGATCGTTTTGCAGCACCGCCGCCAGCGGCTCCAGTTTTGCCAGCGTGGCGCCATGCTGCCGGATAAAACGCACCGACTCTTCGGCCTCTTCCAGTTCCGCCCGAATTTCTTCGCCGCGATCCTGCAGGCTGTCGTCGCATAACAGGCTGATACGCGGGATCAGTTTGTTAAGCTGGGCGCTGCCCTCTTTGGCCTGTTCGTACTGCTGGCGCTGCTGCTGGTTTTCGCCATCAAAATTAACGATCGCCCGTTCCAGCTCGCCGCGTCGCGCATGCAAGGCGCGAATTTCCGCTTCGGGATCTTCATCAAACGCCACCGCCAGATGGGTGCCGATAAAGCGGCTGAAAGACTGGTGCAGGCGCTGCGTTTTCTGCACGTCGAACGACAGCGTGGCGTAGTGCTCCGCCAGGGTTTCACGTTCGTCGCGCAGGGCTTCGAGGCGCGCCTCTCGCGCGGCGCGGCCGAACAACGGCACTTCCGGGAAACGCGAGTAGCGCCACTGGCGATCGGCGACTTTAACCACCACCGCCTTTTCCAGCTCCTCGACGGCGAACACGCTGTCGTCGAACGACTGCGGGTCGCCCTCAATCAGATAGAGATCTTCGGGGCAATCCTCCAGCCCCGCCAGCTGTTCGCGCACCAGAGAAAGATCGGCGACCACGATTCCATGACGGGAAGGACCGTACAGCGCCGAGAAGTAAGGCGCGTCATCCAGCGTTACGTCATCATAGATTTCCGACAGCAATACGCCGCCAAAACGCTCCGCCAGCGCATTCAGCCGCGGGTCTTCCGAACCGCCGGGCTGGCTGAGGCGCTCAATCTGCGCTTCAATATGCCGTTTGCGGGCGGCGAGGTCGTCACGCTCAACCGTGGTTTCCCGCTCGCGCTCCAGCAGTTGCTGCATATATTCCGTAATCTGCCGACTGTCTGCAAAGGTTTCGCCGCTCTGCTCGCTCAACTGCGTCAGCGCTTCCTGCGCCGTCAGCCAGACCGGCGCGCGCGCCGTCAATTGCTGAATACGCCGCTGAACCTGCTCCAGTTCCTGACGCAGCGCCATACGGCGTTCTCCGGCCTCCGCCACCAGCGCCGAGAGCGACTCGATGCGCGCCTCAAGCTCCTGCTGCAGCGACTCCAGATCTTCCGGCTGATAATCCTTTCCGCTGCGCTTGCAGAAATCCTGTAACAACCGCTCGGCATCCTGCTGTTCGCGCAGGCGTTGCTCCACTTCCGCCAGGCGCATACGCAGCGGCTGCACCCGCTCGGCCTGGTAGCGCTGCGACGAACTGTCGCGCAGCAGATCGCGCGCCGCCTGCCAGGCGTCGCCGCGGCTGACCGCGCCGGCAATGCGCGTCACCAGCTGATAGGCTTGCTCAAACTGGCCGTGGGCCGCGTCGGCGACGCTCAGCTTTTGCTCCAGCATCAGCAGAACGTCGGTGGTTTCCTGGGCTTTGGCCTGATAGCTTTCCAGCCACTCTTGGGCGTTGTCGGCGGTCAGATCCGGCAACTGGCATAACGTCCGGGCGCGCTCCAGGGCCTGCTGCGCCTGCTGATACTGAATGGAGCGGGTTTGTTGAACGTCCAGCGCCTGCTGGTAGTCGGCCAGCTGGCTTTTCAGCTCATCCACTTCCAGCTCCGCGGCGTCGGCCCGCGCTTCGTTTTCCGCCTGCTGCTCGCGCGCCTCTTCAACGACCTCGTTCTGCTCTTCGAGCCGATAGCTCAGCTCTTCCAGATCGGCGTTGTAGCGCTCGATTTTTTCCTGCTGGCGCATGGCCGTCTGCACCAGGTTCAGGTGGTCGCTGGCGGCCTGGTAATCCGTCTCCAGATCCCCTTCCGCGCCGCTTTGCTCTTCCAGCTCGCGCGCCATTTCCACATGACGATATTGCTCGCCGGACAGCTGCTTGCGGCCGCCGAACAGCTCGCGGCGCAGCTCTAGCGCGCTATCCAGATGAATACGCCGCTCGTTGGCATGGCGCATATAGTCCGCCGCCACATAAGAAGTGGCTTCGGAGATCAAATGCTTGAACAGATCGCGATCGGACTGGGTGACGCGAATCGCCTCCAGCGTCATGCGGTTCTCACGCAGCGCCGCTTCCATATCCTGGAAAGCTTTGCGTACCCCGCTGTTTTCCGGCAGCAGATAATCCCGCAGCGAGCGGGTAATGGCGCTGGAGATGCCGCCATACAGCGACGCTTCAATCAGCCGGTAGAACTTGCTGCGATCGGCCGACGAACGCAGCCGGCGCGGAACCACGCCCAGATCAAACATCAGCGAATGGTAGTCGGTGATGGAGTTGAACTGTTTAAACTGCACCCCTTCCATCTCCTCCACCCGCTCTTTCAATTCCGCCAGCGAAAGCACGCGGGCCTGACGCTCGCCCACCGTCTGAGTGAGAAGCTGCGTCGGCTGAATGGCGGCGGGCAGCCCCTGGATGGTGAAGGGTTTGATATCCACCTTGCGGTCGCGCCCGGCGACCTGTTGCAGGCGAACGCCCACCAGCACGCGCTGATGGCGGGAATTGACCACGTCAAGGGTGGAGTAGCACACCCCGGCGCGCAGCTTGCCGTGCAGGCCTTTATCCCGTGAACCGCTGGTGGCCCCGGCCTCGGTGGTGTTGCGGAAATGCAGCAGCGTCAGATCGGGGATCAGCGCCGTAATAAATGCCGCCATGGTGGTGGATTTACCGGCGCCGTTGCCGCCGGATAAGGTGGTGACCAGCTCATCCAGATCGAAGGTGCGGGCGAAAAAACCATTCCAGTTAACCAGCGTCAGCGAGCGAAATTTACCACGTTCAATCATTCCTGTTCATCCTCAGCACTCTCTGGCGGGGTATCGTCGGTGCGATCGTTTTCATCACTTTCATCCTTCAGCGACAGGCCGCCTTCAACGGGTATCGCCTCGCCGTCGCGAATCATCCGCAACTGCGCTTCGCGGGCATCGTCGCCGCTGCGCACGTCGGCGCCGAAGCGGAATACGGCTTCGGTAATACGAAATTTGCTGCTGTCGCTGCCCATAAAGTAAATCATTCCCAGGCGACGCAGCCGGTTGAGCGAGGTGCGCACTTTTTCCTGCAGCTTCTGCCGGTCCAGATCGGAACCGGTCGAACGCTGGTTAACCAGCTTCAGCAGTTTGTTTTCATCCGCCAGGCTGAGCAACTCTTCGTACAGCTCCTGCTGGCTGAAGATGCCTTCATGGGCAAGGCGCTCCGGGCTGAGGTACAGATAGCAGAGAATTTTCCCCACCATCATATCCAGCTCGGACAAAACCGAACGGGGGATCAGCGTGGTGGAGCGCGGGCGCAGGTAGAAAAAACCCTCCGGCGCCCGGATCAGCTCCACGTTGTAGCGGCTGTAAAACTCCTCCAACTGTTGTTGAAAATCCATCAGAAAGGCGTGATTTTCCAGCTCTTCCATGCCGATATGACGGCCCGCGCGCAGTTGGCTGTCCAGCGCGGGAAATAACGTATTCGACAGCGCGGTCGCCAGCCTGACTGGCATGATTTGTTCAATATTTGTCGATGACATGGGCCTGTACCTTGGCTCCGTAATCATTGATTACCTGCCATAGCGCAGGCAATCCGGTGAAATCTGATTCGGCCACACCCAGACGGACCGCCTGGTCGACCACGATTCGGGCAACGTCAAAGTGCCGGGAGCGAGGATACTGCGCCAGATAGTCGCGCATCACCTCGCCCAGATTCAGCGGTATTCGTTGCTCTTTGTATCTATGCAGCGCCTGTTCCACCACCGCTATCAGCTGCTCGCGCATCTCGCTGAACTCTTCATATTCAAGTTCCGGCGGCAGCTCCCCGGTAACCTCGTCGCTGCGCAGCGCCAGCTCCTCATCGCGCATATCCAGCAAGCGATCGGCGTTGGCGAAGGTCAATGCCCAGGGACTGTCAAAATAGCTTTGCACCGACTGGCGCAGCCGTTGTGAAAAGACGCGGTTTTTATCCATATCAATGGCGGTACGGATAAATTTATGCACATGGCGATCGTAGCCGATCCATAAATCGATGGTTTGCTGGCCCCAACTGACAATGCGGTCGAGTTTGCTTTGCAGATCGAATACCAGCTTATCGACGACTTCCAGATTGTGGGGGTTATGCAGAATCGCATCCTGAATACTCAGCAGGCTGGCCTGCAGTTTGTCGCCGGCGGCCTCCAGCGTATCCTGCAATTCGCGCAGGGTGTCCGAGGTTTCGGTCAACAGCTGTTCGCAGCTGACGATCGCCGCACGCCAATCCTGATTCAGCAGGGCGGCGATATCGTCTTTCACGCCCTGCTGCTGTTCATCCATCACCCGCTGGGATAGATCGATGCTGTCGAAAATTTCCGCCACCGAATATTTCAGCGGCACAAAGACGTTGCGGTGCCAGTGAAACTCGTCGCCGCCCTCTTCCGCCGCGTCCGCCGCACGCTTCAGCTCCTGGGCCACAATAGAGAGCTGCATGGAAAGACGCAGCGTCGAGAACTCGCGCTGGCGAATATAGTAATCCGTAATGCCGATGCCCAGCGGCGTCAGGCGATAGATGGCATTGCCGTCCGCCAGTTCGCTGATAAACCGATTGAGCAGCCGCTGGCGCACCAGATCGTTAATCGCATTATTGGCGCGCACGGTGATGGTTTCATTGGTTTGATCAAATCCCTGACTGACGTGGCGAAAGGCATCCACCAGTTCGCCTTCGCTCATTTCGCCGTCCATGCGCTCACCGTTTAGCGTCGCTATCGCCAGCAAAAAAGCCAGACGCTCGGTGGGAAGGGAAAGGGAAAAATCATTTTTTCGTGCCCAGGCGACCAGTTCGGGTACAGTCTGGGAAAAATCACTCATAATGCATCCTTCAAATGGTTTTTTTGCGCCATGACATGGATATAACGTCCCAGACTCACAAAGGGTTCCTGCCGGCAATAACGCTGTTCCAACTCAAGAATCTCGGCAAAATTATCATTCTGTTGCTGCTTATTCTGCAAATAGTCATGAAACACCCGGACGCCCGTTTTACCAAGGATGGCGAGTCCCATCTCATCAAGCCAGCCATATACCTGCTGCGGATCCAGCGGATGATCGGGCGACAGCGACCGCCGTTTACGCTTCGGCATACCGGCCTGCACGTAGGCGAAATTACCCAATACCATGTTACGCATCAACAGGCCGTGCCGGTTATAGAACATCAGGGATAACACGCCGCCCGGCGCCAGACAATCATACAATATATCAAGCGCCTGCCGAGGTTGCGCCACCCATTCCAGCACCGCATGAAACAATATCAGATCGGCGGGCCGAGACATATACCGCCCGATATCCTGCGCGGCGCTCTGTACGAAACGCATATTGTGGCTCACCCCTTGCGCGGCGGCGGCATCTTTGGCGCGTTGAATCATCTCATCTGACAGATCGCACAACAAGACCTGATGTCCTAAAGCGGCCAGGCGACAGGCCATCTGCCCTTCTCCGCCGCCCGCATCCAGAATGTTTAACGGCCCATCGGGAAGCTGCGCCAGCAGAGCGCTGAGATCCTGCCATAATACCGCCTGTCGCAGTTTACCCTTGGTGGTGCCATAAATATTCTGGGCGAACTTTTCAGCAATGTCGTTAAAATTGCGATCCTGCATTGGTCGAAGGTTCCGCGTCATGATAGTTACGGCGAGTGAAAAAGGCGTGGCAATCCAGCGCGCCGGGATTTGTTCAAACTGCTATTTTGGCACAGGCTGGCTTAGAATAAATCGTCTTGCCCCAGGATATTTGCCCGGATGCGGTTTTTTCACCCAAAAGGAAGATGATTTTATGTTGTTCATAGCAAAAAAATTTATTGGCGGCCTGTTGCAGCCTCTTCCGCTGCTGCTGTTATTGATGGGCGCCGGTCTATTGCTGTTGTGGTTTACGCGCTGGCAGCGCGGCGGCAAGGCGCTGATTCTGCTGAGCTGGCTCACGCTGGTATTAATTAGCGTTCAGCCCATCGCCGATCGGCTGTTATTGCCATTGGAAAAACAGTATCCGACCTGGCAGACGGGACGCATTCATGCGAACTATATTGTGGTGCTGGGCGGAGGATACACCTATAACCCGCACTGGGCGCCAAGTTCCAACCTTATCGGCAACAGCCTGCCGCGCGTTACCGAGGGGGTGCGGCTTTATCACGCCAATCCGGGCGCCAAAATGATTTTCACCGGCGCCGCAGCGCGGGGCAACCCGGTGAGCAGCGCGAAAACCGCGGCGCTGGTGGCCGAAAGCCTGGGCGTCCCGGCTGGGGATATTTTGATACTGGACACGCCGCGGGATACGGAAGAGGAGGCCGCCAGTAGCGCAAATATCATCGGCAAACAGCCGTTTTTACTGGTGACATCGGCGAATCATTTACCCCGCGCCATGCGTTTCTTCCAGGCGCAGGGGCTGAACCCCATTCCCGCGCCCGCCAATCAGATGGCGATTACCTCGGCGCTGAATCCGTGGGAGAAGGTATTTCCGTCGGCCTACTACCTGTCGCACAGCGAACGGGCCTGGTACGAAACATTGGGACGCCTGTGGCAACGCCTGAAAGGCGGCGAACCGGCGCCGGACGCGGCCGGATAAACCAGGACGGGACGCTATTCCAGCCAGGGAGAAAGCTCGCGCGACGCGGTGTCAAACAGCCGGCGATCCAGCTGTCCGGTATGGATATAGCGCGAGACCGCTTCCCAGATAACGTACAGCCAGCGGCGGTAAACAAACGACTCGGCAACCGGCGCCTTATTAAGATAGCGATAAAGCAACTGTTCCGGCATCCCCGATTCGCACAGGCGCAGCAGTTCGTACTCTCTGGGCGCCCAGAGCATCATGCCCGGATTGATCATCGCCAGCAGTTGATCGCTGCGCGCATCTTTCAGCATGCTGCGTAACGAGAGATTGCCGTGCATCAGCACGCAGCTATCGTTGAAATCATCGAATAACGCAGGTAAGCACTGACGGGAACGGTATAGCAGGCTGCGATCCCGTTGGGTCAACAGCGGCGCGCTGACATTAAGCAGGGTAGCCCACAGGACTTCCAGCCGTTGCCGATACCAGCGAAACCAGTCGTTCTCCTGGGTGCTGTCGACGGAGCCGACGCAGCCGTGGCTGTCGATACGGTGCCAGGCCAGTACGCTCTCCACGATTTGGTCCATCAGCAGCGTCCAGCGTTGCGCCGTGCGGCAAGGCGCCTCGACGGAAACCCCGCGCAAGCGCTCGATCAGCAACAGCTCTTTATAGGGGGCCTGCTGGGTAATCACCAAACCGTATACCGTCGGCAGCCGGACATCCCCTTCGCGCGCCAGCATGGAAAGCTTGTAGGCCTCCTGCTGCGCCACGCCCTGGCAGACGTAGCCTTTGGCCAGCAGAGGAATGGCATGGCCTTCTTTATCATACAGCGCATAGAGGTGGGCGTAGGGTTGTTCGCTTACGCACTCCATCCGGCTCAGGCTTTCCCCCAGTACCGTGCTTAATTCAGCTTTCAACTGTTCCATAAACGGCTAACCTCGGCAGAGCAGGATCGCTCCGCATGCCATCATGCGGTCAGCGCATGACAATTTCCTCAATATAGATCAAGGATAGGAAAGATCGGCCGCGGTTCGGCGGATGCCGTCAATTTCAGCCTCCCGCCATCGCGATGCGCACCCGGGCCAGATCTTCCGGCGTATCCACGCCCACGCTGGGAACGGATTTCGCCACCGCTACGTGGATTTTTTCGCCGTACCACAACACCCGAAGCTGCTCCAGCAGTTCGATTTGCTCCAGCTGGCTGGGCGCCCAGCCCACATAGCGGCGCACAAAACCCGCCCGATAGGCGTAGATGCCGATGTGGCGCAAAAAGTGGTCGCCGATGCTCTCTTTCGAGCGGCTAAAACGCTCGCGTTCCCAGGGGATCGGCGCGCGGGAAAAATAGAGCGCGTAACCTTCGGCATCCGTCACCACTTTAACCGCGTTGGGATTGAACGCCTCCTCGCTGCTTTCAATCGGCACCGCCAGCGTGGCCATGCCGGCCCGGCAGGCAGCCAGATTCTCCGCCACCTGACGAACGATCACCGGCGGAATCAACGGTTCGTCGCCCTGCACGTTGACAATGATTTCCTCATCGGAAAAGCCATAGCGCTCAATTACTTCGGCCAGGCGCTCGGTGCCGGAATGGTGATCCGGGCTGGTGAGGCACACTTCCCCGCCCGACTGCCGCACCACCGCCTCGACGTCGGGGTGATCGGTGGCAACAATAACCCGCCGGGCCCCCGACTCCTGCGCACGCTCCATCACATGCACCACCATCGGCTTACCGTTGATATCCGCCAGCGGCTTACCCGGCAAGCGGCTGGAAGCAAAGCGAGCCGGGATAATAACGTTGAAATTCATTGTGTGATCTCGTCAGCCCCCAGGGTACGCGCCTCGTGATCCAGCAATACCGGAATGCCGTCGCGCACCGGATAGGCCAGCCCGTCAACCTTGCATATCAGTTCCTGTTTTTCTTTATTGAAGTATAAGCGTCCGTTACATACCGGACAGGCGACAATTTCCAGCAAGCGGTGATCCATGCTTCCTCCATCAAGACAAAATTAATTGTCACCGGCGACTGGCCAGCAACGTCTCCAATCGGTCGAGCAGCCGTGCGGCCGCCGGTTCCGCCAGCGTGGCGTCCACCGGCAGATACCACCAGTTGCGGCGGGCAAACGCCCGGCACTTGACCGCATCCTTTTCCGTCATCAGCAAGGGTTGTCTTTCATCATCGGTCAGCGGTTGCAGTTGCTCCAACCGGTAGCCTTGATGATCGGCAAACGCCACCTCGCGCGAAATAGTTACCCCGGCATCACGTAGCGTAGCAAAAAAACGCTGCGGGTGGCCGATGCCCGCCATCGCCACCGCGTTCTGTAACTGTTTGACCGGGCGTTTTTCCCCTGTGACCAGATTGACCGCCATCCCGACCGTCAGCCGCATGGCGATCTCGCCGGGCCGCGCACTGCCGCCATTAACGATAACCGCATCCACCGTGCTCAGGCGGCTTTCCCGCTCGCGCATCGGGCCGGCGGGCAGCCACCAGCCATTGCCAAAGCGCCGCACGCCGTCGACCACCACCAGCTCGATATCGCGGGCCAGCGCATAATGTTGCAAGCCGTCGTCGGTTATTATCACATCCAGCGGATAGCGCGCCAGCAGGGCCTCCACCGCCAGACGACGTTTGGGCGCCACCGCCACCGGCGCGCCGGTGCGTTGATAAATCAGCACCGGTTCATCGCCGGCCTGGTCGGTGGTGACGTTATCGTCCACCACTAGCGGGTAGCGCTGCGCTTTGCCGCCGTAACCGCGGGACACCACGCCGGCCCGCAGTCCTTTGCGCCGTAACTGTTCCACCAGCCAGATAACCACCGGGGTTTTGCCGTTTCCCCCCGCCGTCAGATTTCCCACCACCACCACCGGCACCGGCACTCGCCAGCTTTTACGCCATCCCCGGCGATAACTTTGGCGGATCAGAAAAGCGATCAGCCCGTAGAGCAGCGACAAGGGGATTAACAGCCGGTAAAGCGGCGAGCGTCCCGACCAGATGCGATCAATCATTCGCCGAACTGCATTTTATGTAATTGGGAATAGGCGCCGTTTTTCTCCAACAGCGCGGCGTGTTCGCCACGCTCGATAATGCGCCCGTCTTCAACCACCAGAATCTCATCGGCTTTCTCAATGGTGGATAGCCGGTGGGCGATAACCAGCGCGGTGCGATCGCGCTGCAACTCATCCAGCGCCGCCTGAATCGCCCGCTCCGACTCGGTATCCAGCGCCGAGGTCGCCTCATCCAATACCAGAATAGGACAGTCGCGCAGCAATGCGCGGGCGATGGCGATGCGCTGACGCTGTCCGCCGGACAGCAGGACGCCGTTTTCGCCGATCATGGTGTCCAGGCCGTTTTCCATCTTGCTGATGAAATCCATGGCGTGGGCCATTTGCGCCGCGCGCTCCACCTCTTCCCGGCTATAGCGATCGCTGCATGCATAGGCGATATTGTTGGCGATGGTATCATTGAACAGGTGTACATTCTGCGACACCAGCGCCACCTGGTTGCGCAGGGATGACAACTTGTATTCCCGCAGATCGTGCCCGTCCAGCAGAATTTCGCCGGATTGAATGTCATAAAAGCGGGTGATCAGATTGGCAATGGTGGATTTGCCCGATCCCGAGCGTCCGACCAGCGCCACGGTTTTACCGGGCGGAATATGCAGACTGACATTTTTCAGCGCCAGATTTTCTCTTCCCGCATAGGCGAAATCCACGTTACGGAATTCAAGATCCCCCTTGACCCGCTCTATCTCCAGCTTGCCGGTATCTTTTTCCTGCTCCATATCCAGAATGGCGAACAGCGTCTGACAGGCCGCCATGCCGCGCTGGAACTGGGCGTTGACGTTGGTCAGCGACTTTAACGGCCGCATCAGCGCAATCATGGAGGAGAAGACCACGGTAATCGTCCCGGCGGTCAGGGTATCCATCACGCTGGGGAAACTGGCGGCATACAGCACAAAGGCCAGCGCCAGCGAAGCGATCAACTGGATGATGGGATCGGAAATGGAGGAGGCGGAGACCAGTTTCATCCCCTGCTGGCGCATGCGGTTGCTGACCTTGTTGAAACGCTGCACTTCCGCATCCTGACCGCCGAAAATCAGCACTTCCTTATGCCCTTTCAACATCTGTTCCGCGCTGGTGGTCACCAGCCCCATCGTATCCTGCATATTTTTGCTGATATTACGGAAACGTTTGGAGACCAGCCGGATAGCCATCGACACAATCGGCGCAATCACAATCAGGATCAGCGACAACTGCCAGCTGTAATAGAACATCAGGATAAAGAGGCCGATTATCGATGCCCCTTCCCTGACCACGGTAATCAAGGCGTTCGACGACGAGGCAGCGACCTGTTCGGAGTCGTAGGTAATACGGGACAACAGCGTTCCGGTGGACTGCTGGTCGAAAAAGGTCACCGGCATGCCCATAATATGGCTGAATAAGCGGCGACGCATGCCCATAACCACTTTGCCCGACACCCAGGCCACGCAGTAACTGGAAACAAAACCCGAGGCGCCGCGCATCAGCATCAGCCCGATGACTACCAGCGGCATCCATACCAGAACGGAACGATCGGCTTTACCAAATCCTTCATCCAGCAGGGGCTTAAGCAGAGATAGCATTAAGGTGTCGCCGGCCGCATTAATCACCAGCGCGATCGCGGCTACAATCAGCCCCGCTTTAAAAGGAGAGATCATCGGCCATAGGCGACGAAACGTCTGCCAGGTGGAGAGATCTTTATCATTCAGCATGCAATAAACCTGAGCCAGAAAGAAATAGCCGCCTATTTTACTCATTATCCCGCCATACGCCAAACCACCGATGATACCAACGCGGCGATATTTGCTCTCTAAAACGCAGTATTTGCCATGAATCGTTGAAAAAACGCGCGCTCAACTGCCCGGAGGTCGCCGTATCGAACCAGGTATGACCATGCCGGCGATAGCGTTTCACCACCCTGGCGGCAGGGAGTCGCCACGGGGTATAGCGGGCGACGGAGGCGGCGGCGCGCGGCGCGGCGACCGCCCGGATAAAAGGCGCAGTGGAGGAAGTGCCGCTGCCGTGATGGGGAATTTGTAACAAATCCGCAGCCAGTTCATTTCTATGCCATTTTATCAGCGCCCGCTCCGCTTCGGCTTCAATATCCCCGGTCAGTAAAACGCGGTATTTGCCGTCATCGACGCGCACCACGCAGGAGTCATTATTCTCCGCCTGCTCAACCTGGGATAGCGGCCACAGTACGGTAAAAGTCAGCCCCTGCCAGCGCCAGCCGGCTCCCCGCCGGCACGGCAGATGCCCCGCCTGGCGGAACGAACTGTAAATTTCCGCCTGCGGGTATGCCGCTTTTGCCGACGCCAGTCCGCCGATATGATCCATATGGCTATGGCTGAGAATGATTTTTTCCGCCGCCAGTCCGCGCCAGCGCAGGTAAGGCAGTATTTCTCTGGTCGCCATGTCGCCGCCGTCCCAGCGGTTGCCGGTATCGTACAGCACCGCTTTTCCGTTGCGCTCAATCACCACCGCCAGCCCGTGACCGACGTCCAGCATATCGACGCGCCAGTTCGGTTCGTCGGTTTTTAGGCGCGACGCCGCCAGCAGAACGATCAGCGTCACCACCCCGGCCGGATAATATCGCCACCAGGCAAAGCGCCAGATCGCCACGCTCAGCCATCCGGCCAGGCTGCCGATAAGCAGCGTGGCGTCCAGATTCACCCATCCCGCCTCCATGGCGGTCAGCGGCATAAATACCGCTCGCAGCGACAGATCCGCCAGCCACCACAGCCAGTAATTCAGCGCGGTGAGATACATCGCCGGCAGCGCCAGTAGCACCAAAGGCGTGGTGATAAAGGATACGATTGGCACCGCCCACAGATTTGCCGGCAGCGACGTCAGGCTGACGCCGTGAAATATGCTCAGTTGCAGCGGCATCAATAGCAGCGTGATGCCGGCTTGCAGATGCAGCCAGCGCAGCCAGAGCCAGCCGAACCCGGTCCGGCACCGTCGGGGCAATGGCGCCCACTGAAACCAGAAAATCAGCGACGCCACCGCCAGGCAGGAGAGCCAGAAGCTGTCGGACAGCACGCTGAGCGGATCGCCCACCAGAATAAGCGCCACGCACCACAGCCATACCTGCCAGGGTGAACAGAGTACGCCGCGCAGGCGCAGCGCAATCCATACGCTGAGCGCCAATGCGGCTCTGACCGCCGGCGGATTTCCGCCGGCCAGCCACACATATCCCCACGCCACCATCCCGCCGACCAATAAGGGAAACCGATAACCAATGCGCCGCGCGGGCAAAAGATATTGCATTCCCCGCGCCGCGCCCCAGCCAAATAAGGCGGCAAGCGCAATATGCAGCCCGGAAATGGCCATCAGATGCATGGTGCCGGTTTTTTGCAGCGTAGTTTTTGTCTCGGGGCTGACGGTTTTCATTTCTCCAAAAGTCAGCGCCAGTAAAATTGCGCGCCACGGCAGCGTGATGACCTGTTGCTCCGCCTGGGAAATAATGCGCTGGCGCAGATCGCAGGAGGCCTCTATCGCCTGCGCCGAGACTATTTTTCCGGCCAACGGCTGGCGTTTCGCTATCGCCCAGCGTTGGCTGTCGAATCCCCCTTGATTCAGGCGACTGTGCACCGGACGAAAACGGGCGGCGACCGACCAGCGCTGGCCGCCGCACCAGTTGCGCATACTATGTGACAACGTCACCTGGGCATAAAGCGGCGGAAATACCCGGCGCTGATTGATTTTTTCCACTCTCACCACCGCCCGCGGTTCATCAAATTCGGCGAAGCGGATACTGGTGATGGTTACCACGGCGCTCATCGTACGCTGGGTCGCCTGCTCGATCTGTTGCAATACTGTTTGCGCCGTCAACCCCGCCCAGCAAAAGCTGAAAAGCGTAATCGCCGTTATCCGCCACGGATAGCCCCGGCTTTTCAGCGCCGTCACCACCGCCAGGAGTCCCGCGCCGTATAGCAGGGTGCGGGGAGGAATTTGCGGCAGGATCAGCAAGGGCAAAATACCGAGGATCGCCGCCATCGCGAGGGTGCTTACGGATAGTCTGCTCATCATCCCGCCGGCCTGGCGCTATTGCTGGAAGCAGGGATCTTGCTACATCATCGGCCTGCCGCGCAGGTTAAAAATTCATCCGCGGAACGGGGCGCGCAGGCAATGTTTTCCGTTGCAGAAAATTACATCCGGCATAGGGCGCTTATCCGGCTTTGGGCGATAAAACGCCTCGCCGGCGTGGCGCGGGCAACAGCATAAAAGAGTGAAGTTCAGGGGGTAAAACGACCAGGGACCGCCGGCGCGATCCCTATTTTCCAGCGGGGATGGGTTATTTCACTTCACCCATGGCTTTCAGCTTCTTGGACAATTCGCGACGCTCTTTCGACAGGTCGGCATTTTTAATGATGTAATCATCAACGCGGTCTTCATAATCGCTGCGCATGCTGGCGATAATTCCCTGAATATCCTCAATGGTCATGCCGGGCTTGATATACTCGCTCAGGTTGTCGAGCAGCAGAACGCGCTTTTGGTTATCACGAATTTTCTTTTCGTTATCAATGATTTCGCGTTGCAGTTTATTTTTACGACGAAACATGCGTACAAACTCCAGAACATCCTGGAAACAAGGCTTAGTATCCTTATCCATTTTTCTACCCTTACTTAAGTCAAACACAAATTCTCTATATGCTAACCATACAGGTTAGCAGCTATCGGCGACAAGATGGTTTTCTCCGAATAGATTAATTATCGATAATACACGGCGATACGTTGATTACGCACCTGCTCGATGGCCACCTCGGTATCGAAGATATCTTCCAGTATCGCGGGAACCATGATCTCTTCCGGTTTACCGCTGTAGATAATCTGACCGTTGCGCATGGCGATAATATGGTCGGAATAGGCGGAGGCGAAATTGATGTCGTGGATAACCAGAACAATGGTTTTTCCCAGTTCATCCGCGGCGCGGCGGATCTGCTTCATCATCGCCACCGCATGTTTCATATCCAGATTATTCAGCGGTTCGTCCAGCAGCACGTATTCGGTATCCTGGCATAATACCATCGCCACATAGGCGCGCTGCCGCTGCCCGCCGGAAAGCTCATCCAGAAAACGATCCCGGAATTCGGTCAGGTGGAGAAACGCCATCGCCGCCTCAATGCGTTGACGATCGTCGGCGTTCAGGCGCCCTTTGGTATAGGGATAGCGGCCGAATCCCACCAAATCGGCGACGGTTAACCGGCTGGTAAACTGGTTCTCCTGGCGCAGCACCGACAGACAGGTCGCCAGTTTATCGCTGGGCGTGGTCGCCACATCCATGCCGTTGACGCAGACCCGGCCGCGATCGGCCGGCAATAAACGACTGATGATGGATAAAAGCGTCGATTTCCCTGCGCCGTTAGGGCCGATAATTGAGGTAACGCCCCCGCGGGGAATGGTGGCCGTCACCTCTTTTAATACCGCCACATTATTGTAGGTTTTAGTTACATTGCCGATCTCAATCACAGGGAAACCTTCCTCAGCAACAACAAAATAAACAGTGAACCACCGATAAATTCAATGACCACGGACAATGCGCCGGACATATTCAATAAGTGCTCAAGAATCAACTGTCCGCCGACCAGCGCGATAATGCCCAACAGAAACGCCGCCGGCAGCAAAAAGCGATGTTGGCTGGAACCGATGATCAAATACGCCAGATTGGCCACCATGAAGCCGAGAAAGGTCAACGGACCGACCAACGCCGTCGATATCGCCACCAATACAGAGACTAAAAGCAAAATCACCGTCACGCTGCGTTTGTAATCCATACCCAGGTTTATCGCGGTATTACGCCCCAGCGCCAGCACATCGAACCGAAAGCGCATGCGCCATATAACGATGCCGATAACCGCCGAGATCGCCGCCGAAAGCCCGATCAGTTCAGGGGCCGCGCGGGTAAAGGTGGCAAACATGCGTCCCTGTAAAATGGCGAATTCATTGGGATCCAATAAGCGCTGCATCAGGTTGGCGATACTGCGAAACAGCGTGCCGCAGATGATGCCCACCAATAAAACCAGGTGCAGATTGTTACGATTGCCGGTGAACAGCCAGCGATAAAGCGCGGCGGAAAACAGTACCATCAGCAGCGCCTCAAGGAAAAACTTGCCCTGAACCCCCAAATCGGGGATGCCTTGTGGACCGAAGACGAAAATCAAGGCGGTTTGAATCAGGATGAACAGCGCTTCGAACCCCATAATCGAGGGCGTCAAAATCCGGTTATTGGTTACCGTCTGGAACAGCACCGTCGAAGCGCTGGCGGCAAACGCCACCAGCAGCATGGTGGCCAGCATCAATCCGCGATGCGTCAGAATATAACGCAGGTTACTGCCGAGACTGATGGTCATGAATATCGCCATCACCCCCAGCGCCAGCAAGCAAAGCAGCAATAAACGATAGCGGGGGGATAGTCCCGGCTTCGCTTGCGTTATGGCCGGCGTTACCGCATTGACTTTGTTAACTGACATGGCGTTTTTTACTCAGCAGCAGGAGAAGAAAAACCATAGCCCCGATAACCCCCAGAATGACGCTGACCGGTATCTCAAAAGGATACCTAATCACCCGCCCGATGATGTCGCACAGTAAGACCAGGCCCCCACCCAGCAGACAAACCCACGGAATGGTTTTACGCACATTATCACCGAGCAACATACTGATAAGATTAGGAACAATAAGACCAAGGAAAGGCAACGCCCCCACCACCACCACCACTACGCCGCTGATAACCGCCACGATCGCCAGGCCCAGCAGCATAACCTGCCGATAGTTAAGCCCGACGTTGACCGAAAATTCACGCCCCATACCCGCAACGGTAAACCGGTCGGCGATCCAGCAGGCGGCCAGCGTCAGGCAGCCGACCAGCCACAGCAATTCATAACGCCCCTGCAATACGCCGGAAAAATCCCCGGACTCCCAACTGCCAAGCGCCTGCAACAGATCGTAGTACATGGCGCCGAAGGTGGTGATCGCGCTGATAACCGCGCCCAGCATAATGCCCACCAGCGGCACGACCAACGCAGATTTCAGCACGACCCGTCTCAGCAACAGCATGAATAATAGCGTACCGCCCAGCGCAAACAGGCTGGCGACAATCATTTTGACAAATACGGGAGAAGAAGGCGCCAGCACCATCATGACCAGCAAGCCGAGTCCCGCTGACTGGGTGGTTCCGGCCAATGACGGCTCCACGAAACGGTTTTGGGTCAGCAATTGCATGATCAATCCGGCCACGCTCATGGCGCTTCCCGCCAGCAGCAATGCCAGCGTACGGGGCACTCGGCTGATAAAAAAGATATCGCGCATGGACTGATCGGTCCAGACCGCCTGTATGCTCACGCGGCCAGCCCCCAGAAAGAGGCTGGCAACGATCATGACCATCAGCAGAAGAATGCTAAGCGAGAAATAAAGAGGTTTCATTGTCCCTGCCACGATCGGACGCTATTTTTTATCCAACGCATTATTTACATCGGCAATCAGATTTTTATAACTTTGCAAGCCGGATGAAATATAGATCGAGGTGGAGTCCAGATAAACGATATGCTGGTGTTGCCAGGCGTTGGTTTTATGGATCAACGGATTATCAAGCACCTGACGGGCCGACTCCGCGCCGGCGCCGGTCCGACCGATAGCGCTGTCGCGATCCAGTACAAACAGCCACTCAGGATTCACGCTGAGTAAAAACTCCGACGTTACCACATTGCCGTGTCGCCCGGAGGTCGCTGCGGGGAACTCCGCGGCCTGTTTAAATCCCAACTCGTCAAAAATAAAACCAAAGCGGGATCCCGGACCGTAAGCCGACATTTTCCCGCCCGATACCATCAGCACCAGCGCGCTACCCGCACCGGCGGCCTTTTCCCGGGTTTGGGCAATCTGCTGTTTAAACTCCGCCAGCTGTTTTTTTGCCTCATCTTCCTTGCCGAAGATAGATCCCAGCTGTTCCACACGCTGGCTAAAACTGGTCATAAACTGTTTGGAATCAACATTCAGCGAGATAGTGGGCGCAATGTCGCTCAGTTTGGAGTAGGCGTCGGTGGCGCGTCCGCCCGCGATGATCAGATCGGGCTGAGCGCTGCTCAGCGCTTCATAATCAGGTTCAAACAACGTGCCGGCGTTGAGATAGTCGCCGCCCCGATATTTAGCCAAATAATCAGGGAGATGCGTACTGGTCTGCGGCACACCGGCGATGTCGATTTTCAAGGCGTCCATGGTGTCCAGAATGGCAGGATCAAAGACAATGACTTTTTTGGGATGCAGAGGCACCTGAGTGGTTCCCTGCGCATGCTCGATACTTATCGTTTTGGCGCTCTCCGATGAGGAAACCGCCTGTTGGCAAACCGACAGCGCAAGTATTGACGCTAACAATGTAGTCTTCACCGCACAAGCTACGTTCACCTGCATTATTTTTTCCTCCGCTGGTTATCATCGAGAGCAAAATGCCCAGACAATAAAGAACTTAATTATCATTCGCATTCAAAAAAATAATTGTAACCGAGGATAATGCGCATGCCTAGCAATTATGCTTAGCCGGAATTTGACCCACATCAGGAAAGCGCCACAGAAAAGGGATTCAATGTTATCCTTGACCTATCCCAACTGTTTTGCCGAATCTGGCGCTCAGATCAATCATTTAGCTTGATATAAATATGGCCGATAAAACACAACCTACGTTTTTCATTCATGATTATGAGACTTTCGGTAAACATCCGGCCCGCGATCGGCCCGCGCAGTTTGCCGGGGTACGCACCGATGCGGACTTCAATATTATCGGCGACCCGCTGGTCATCTATTGCAAGCCGACGGATGATTATCTGCCGGAACCCGAAGCGGTATTGATTACCGGCATTACGCCCCAGTTGGCCGCAACCAAAGGGGTGAATGAAGCGGAGTTCGCGCGCCGCATCTATGAGGCGTTCAGCGTGCCCGGCACCTGCATCATGGGCTATAACAATATCCGTTTCGATGACGAAGTCAGCCGTAATCTCTTTTACCGCAATTTCTATGATCCCTACGCCTATAGCTGGCAGCACGGCAACTCCCGCTGGGATCTGCTGGATGCGTTGCGCGCCTGCCATGCGCTGCGCCCGGAGGGCATCGTCTGGCCGGAAAACGATGAGGGACTGCCCAGCTTCAGGCTTGAGCATTTAACCCGCGCCAACGGCATCGCCCATGAGCATGCCCATGACGCCATGTCCGACGTCTACGCCACCATCGCCATGGCGCAGTTGCTGAAGCAGGCGCAGCCCAGGCTGTTTGATTATCTGTTCCAACTGCGCAACAAGAATAAGGTCAACGCGCTGATTGATATTGCGCAGATGAAGCCGCTGGTCCATGTCTCCGGCATGTTCGGCGCGGCGCGCGGCAACACCAGTCTGGTGGCCCCTCTGGCGTGGCACCCCGATAACCGCAACGCCGTCATTATGTGCGACCTTGCCGGCGATATGACGCCGCTGCTGGAGCTGGATGCCGATACGCTGCGCGAACGCCTGTATACCCGCCGCGATCGGTTAAGCGCCGGGCAAAGCGCGGTGCCCATCAAACTGGTGCATATCAATAAGTGCCCGGTGCTGGCGCCCGTCAATACGCTGCGCCCGGAAGACGCCGACCGGCTGGGAATCGACCGCCAGCGTTGCCGGGACAATCTGGCGCTGCTGCGGCAGTACAGCCAGATCCGCGAGAAAGTCGTCGCGCTGTTCGCCGAGTCGCCGGCCTTTGCGGCTGAGAGCGACGTCGACCTGCGGATTTACGACGGCTTTTTCGGCGATGCCGACCGCATGACGATGAAGATTATTCAGCAAACCGCGCCGCAGAACCTGCCCGCCCTGGACGTTAAATTCGTTGACGACCGTCTGGAGCCGCTGCTGTTCCGCTATCGCGCGCGCAATTTCCCCAACACGCTGGACGACGGCGAACAGCAACGCTGGCTGCAGCATCGCCAGGAGGTGTTTACCACCGAACGCCTGCAGCAATACGTTACCGAACTGGACGCGCTGTATCAGCGCTATGAAGGGGATAAACCAAAAACCGATCTGATCAAGGCGCTGCTGGCATACGTGCAGGCGTTGACCAGCTAACGAACTCTGCGGCAACCGCACGCGGAGATGCCTATATCCGCGTGCGGTTGCTGACAAAGTCGCCTGCAAGTCGGCGATACCCGGGCCTACCGTACCGAGGGGCGCTCCGGCGGCTTACGCCGCTACGGCCCCTCGCCACGCTCTCCCTAATAACGAGCTTTGTCTATGGTCTGAAGCGGAGATGCCTATCTCCGCTTTCTATCTAGCTGGACACGTTTGCCGGACGCCGTGCTGGTATCAAGTTGCCCCATCTTTCCTCTACCGTGCTCTCTGGCACTCAAACAATTTATCTCTCCGGCGCGCGGTCCGGCCTCTGGTTGAAAACATACATGCAAAAAAATAACCGACGCGATAAGACGTCGGTTATTTTGCAAGGCGCGTATTCTGCACCACTCATTTTCATCTGACAAGATATTGCGCGGCCGGGAAATGATTTTGTTGGCTATCATGCTGTTTTTATTTGCTTTATTACAAATTATCCTGTTGCCGTATGGAAAAGTTTTTAATGAAAAATCACCAGTCCTGAAATTTTTTCTTCTTCTCGTTCTGTAATCGTTCCAGCTCGAAAATAACCTGCTGCAGGTCGCGCTCCTGAACCGCGGACAGCGCCGGAAACTTGAAGCTCAGCCGCTGGGTGATCCTCACCTCGCCTTTATTATCGACGTCTTTCATCGTTGACTGACCGACAAACTGCAAGTCCAGGCGGAAGAAGCCATACTCATCGAGATCCAGCTCGACGTCGCGGATGATATCCCCCTCCGTCAATAGGCCCGTGGTATCGCGATCGGTATACAGACTCAGCCCGCCGAGGGAGAGATCCTTAATGGTAAACTGAAAGCAGGTGTCGTCCGGTAATTCGCCGCGGCACAACAACGGCGGCCAAAGCGGCGTGTTGATGCGGAAATAGGTCCTGCGCTGAATCAGATAGAGCTGTTGCGGGATGGGCGCAGTGAACGCCGGCAGGCCCTGAAAATCGATGGTTCTGGCTATTTCGGCGTTAAACTCCACTTTAGCCCCCGCCGGTTCCGCCACGAAAGACAGTTTCCCCGCATACAATGCCCGGCTGTTTTCGTGTTCAACCCCGCCCAGGTCAAATACGAAAATATCATCGTCGGATATCACATCAAGGATTTTACTGATGAACTGGCCGCGAGAATGATGAACCATGACGCTGGTATCGTTTTTCTTTAACTCACGCAGTGTTGCACAGATAGCCAGTTTGTTACGCTTGACAAACTGCTCTTTCAAATTTTCATCCACGCTTTTATCCCCATCCCATAGCCTTATTAAGGCCTTTATCTAATGAACCACATGATGCAAATCGCTTCAAACGGTATCGACACATATCATCTATAACTTTAGGGAATCAGGCATAACGGCGCCCGCTCCGCTCAGGCTTGAGGATAGCTCCGGGCAGCGAGATCGCCGTTTATCATGCACGCTATCGCCGGGCGGCTCCATCCGGCAAAGGGCGCCATAATCGCTTAATGACTTTTTATTATATGGAAACTTATTTCCCTGCTGAAATAAAATTATCGGCATAAAAAACGGCGTTAGCGTTTATAGCGAATTTTATCGTTTATTTGCCCAACGCTTACCGTGCGCATGCCCAACACAGTAATAAGCGTATCACAAAATATTATTATTTATATTTAAGAATCTAAAACTCCCGTCACACATACCGATAACTCACCTCAGTCGTAATTTAATAAAATATTGGCATCATTCATCATGAATGTGTTTTTCTAATGGAGAAAATCATGCATTACCTAATAAATAGACTCCGCAACATTAAAATATCGCATAAGCTTTATATTGGATTCGGCGTTATTTTATTGCTGGTCGTCATCGCATCATCACTTAGCGTTAACCGATTTGAATCAATTCGCCTGATATATGAAAAAACCAATCTGATATACAATATCAACATTGAGGTTTTTCAAGCCAAAATCAACAGGTTGAAATATTTTTACTCCGCGGATGAAGAGTCCCGCAAGGTCATGTCCAACTATATCAAGCATGCGTCGGAATTAACCGTTCAGGCTCAGCGACTCTCCTGGAGCGATGAAGAAATGGCCTATGTTGACAATATAGGCCGCCATCTGGATGAATTTCAACAGTCGATTAGCCAGATGGGCGAAGCCATGAAAAAGGCCGTCGCCTATCGGGAAAGCCTAAATAGCCATAATCTGCAAAATATCATTCACCGACCGGACAATAGCTCGGCGCTGCCGTCAGATGACGGTAATATCGACAGCAACCTCGATAACCTGATTTTTTTAATCGCCGAGATAAAAAATCGCGCCTACGAACTGCAGCTTAAAGAAAGCGAGGCGGCGTTAAAAGATTTGACGCAAAGCTTTAACAGCGCGGCGCAGTTTTATCAGCGCCTGGCGCCGACCCTCTCTCCCGCGGACAGGTCGACCGCCGACGGATTGTGGAGCTATGCCGTCAATTACCGCAAGCTTAACGAGGATTATTTCGCGGCGCTCAACGATCTGAAAAAAGCGGAAGACGCGGTTAAAGTCGCGGGAGATAAAAGCAGCGCGGCGATCAAATCCATCATCAATATCGTTAAAGCGAAAAATGACAATCTGGCCAATGATTCCGCCCATATCACCATCGTTATCGGCCTGATAGCCGTTATTATCGGCATAATTACCTCCATCGCTATTACCCGGCAAATCACCAGGCCCGTCATCCACAATCTGGCGCTGGCTGAGCGCATCGCCGGCGGCGATCTCACCGCCTCCATCGTGGTTGACCGACGCGATGAATTAGGGCAACTGACGGCGGCCATGGCGCGCATGAATGAAAAACTGCGCGACATGATCGGTAATGTGCGCGACAGCGTGGATAGCGTCGCCGATTCAGCCGCCAAAATCGCCATCGGCAATAATGATTTGTCATCCCGTACGGAGCAGCAGTCAGCCGCAGTGGTCGAAACCGCCGCCAGTATGGAAGAGTTGACCTCCACGGTAAAAAACAACGCCGACAATGCCAGACATGCCAGCCAGATAACGGCGGAAGCCTCGCAAAACGCCCATAAAGGCGGCGAGGTGGTGCAGAATGTGGTCAGCACCATGAATGATATCTCCGCCAGTTCGAATAAAATCGCGGATATCACCGCCGTGATTAACAGCATCGCTTTCCAGACCAATATTCTGGCCCTAAACGCCGCCGTGGAAGCGGCGCGGGCCGGCGAGCAGGGGCGCGGGTTTGCGGTGGTCGCCAGCGAAGTGCGCAATTTGTCTCAGCGCAGCTCCCAGGCGGCGAAAGAGATTGCCGGCCTGATATCCGAGTCCGTGGCGCGCATAGATATTGGCAGCAAACTGGCGGCCAACGCCGGTGCGGCCATGCAGCAAATCGTCTCCTCGGTATCACGGGTGAACGACATCATGGGCGAGATCTCCTCCGCATCGGACGAGCAAAGTCGCGGCATTGAGCAAATAGCCAGGGCGATTAGCGAGCTGGATACCACCACGCAACAGAATGCGGCGCTGGTTATGGAGTCTTCCATCTCGGCCAACTCGCTGGAGGAGCAATCCTCCCTGTTGGAAAAAATGGTCGCCTACTTTCGTTTATCGGAGCATGAAATCCGCGATCCGAAACTGGCGGTGAACGGCGTCCCTGCGCAACCCAAAGCGCTGCCGCACGGTCAGGCGTAATACGCCGGAGAGCCAACCGTGCGGGCGTTTTACCCGCACGGTTGGCCTTATCCGCCGGTAGCGGATCAGGGCGATGCTAATTCAGCGGCATCAGCATCGGGTCCGGGTAGAGATAGTCGAAACCGAGCTCGCGACAGATGCGCTGGCCGTCGACGATGCGTCCTGAAGTATCCTCTTCCCCGGCAACGAACTGCGGCGGGGTCAGGCCCAGCTGGCGCGCCCGATCGGCATAATAGCGCCGTTTGGCGGGATGCCCCGGCGCGCACAGGTTATACAGATGCCCGCCGTGAGGACGCTTCAGCAATAGCTGGATGGCCTCCAGCACATCTTCCTGATGCACCAGGTTCACGCCGTGAGAACCGCCGCTCAGCCCCGTTTTCCCGGCCAGAAAACGTCCGGGATGGCGATCGATGCCCACCAGCCCGGCCAGGCGCAGGATATCCACCGAGGTATCCGGTAAATGCTGCAACCACTGTTCAAGCGACGCCAGCACCTTGCCGGCGACGGATACCGGCCGCAGCGGCGAGTTTTCCCGTACGGTGCCGGCGCTATCGCCATAGACGGAGGTCGAGCTGGTGAAAATAATCCGCGGCACCTTAAACACCCGCGCCGTGTTGACCAACGTCTGCACCGCCCGGGCATAGCTCTCCCCACCCTGCGCGGTGCGGCTCGCCGGCAGCGTAATCACCAGCGCGTCAATCTGCAACAAGGCCTTTAGCTTATCGGCGTCGCATTCCAGTTCGGGGGTAAGCCTGAGCTGATAACATTCAATACCGCTCAGCCGGGCGGCTTCAACGCCGTCGACGGTGGTTTTGCTGCCGACGACCTGATAGCCATGACCGTTCAGCGCCCATGCCAGCGGCATACCTAACCACCCCAGCCCGATAATGGCCACTTTTTTCATTTTCGACTCCCCCGCTGTTCCGCCGCAAAATTACCCCGCCGCCTGTGATCTGAGACATTGCGCATAGCCAATCGTCCCTCATCCGCTAAAAAAGTGTTGCACAAATACCCGCACATGGTTTAGGTTATCCGCCTGACGGTAAATATATTGACACAATCCAGAGATATTTTATGACAAGCGTTCTGTTTAACCACCATCATCACCATCACCCTGACTAGTCTTTCAGGCGATTGGTGCTGGAAGACGTTCAGATCTTCCAGTGGCGCAGAACTTAAAGAGAGCCCTCGGAAGATCGACTTCCGAGGGTTTTTTTTATCCCGCTTTTTAAAAGTAGTTATTAATTTGACAGGTAATGAGGTTTCCATGCTGGACAAAACACGTTTACGGATAGCAATGCAGAAGTCAGGCCGCTTGAGTGACGATTCGCGCGAACTGCTGGCACGTTGCGGTATTAAAATCAATTTGCAGCAACAGCGTCTTATCGCCTTTGCGGAAAATATGCCCATCGACATTCTGCGCGTGCGTGATGACGATATTCCGGGGCTGGTGATGGACGGGGTCGTCGATCTGGGCATCATCGGTGAAAACGTACTGGAGGAAGAACTCCTCAATCGCCGGGCGCAAGGGGAAGACCCGCGCTATTTCACCCTGCGCCGTCTGGACTTCGGCGGCTGTCGCCTCTCGCTGGCGATGCCGCTGGATGAAGAGTATACCGGCCCGCAGTGTCTGCAAGAGAAACGTATCGCCACCTCCTACCCTCACCTGCTCAAGCAATATCTCGATAAACAAAATATCAATTTCAAATCCTGCCTGTTGAACGGTTCCGTGGAAGTGGCGCCCCGCGCCGGGCTGGCCGACGCGATTTGCGATCTGGTTTCCACCGGCGCGACGCTGGAAGCCAACGGCCTGCGCGAAGTAGAAGTCATTTACCGCTCCAAAGCCTGTCTGATTCAGCGCGACGGAGAAATGCCCGCCGACAAGCAGTTGCTGATCGATAAATTACTTACCCGCATGCAGGGCGTGATTCAGGCGCGTGAGTCAAAATATATTATGCTGCACGCGCCCAGCGAACGTCTGGATGAGGTTATCGCCCTGCTGCCGGGCGCGGAACGTCCGACCATTCTGCCGCTGGCGGGCGATCAGAGCCGGGTGGCCATGCATATGGTCAGCAGCGAAACCCTGTTCTGGGAAACCATGGAAAACCTGAAGTCGCTCGGCGCCAGCTCCATTCTGGTGTTGCCGATTGAAAAAATGATGGAGTGATAGCGATGGCCGACAGCAACGCAATTAGCAACTTCAATACCATTATCGACTGGCAAGGCTGCTCCGCCGAAGAGCGGCGCCAACTGCTGACCCGCCCGGCGATCTCGGCGTCAGAGCGCATCGCCGGCATCGTGGAAGAGATTCTGCGCAACGTAAAAAGCCGCGGCGACGGCGCCCTGCGCGAATACAGCGCCCGCTTTGATAACGTTCAGGTCGATACCATCCGCATTAGCGAAGCGCAGATTGCCGCCGCGACCGAGCGCCTTGACGACGAGGTCAAGCAGGCGATGGCGATTGCGGTGCGCAATATTGAAACCTTTCACAATGCGCAGAAATTACCCGTGGTCGATGTTGAAACCCAGCCCGGCGTACGCTGCCAGCAGTTGACCCGGCCGATCGCCACCGTCGGATTATATATCCCCGGCGGTTCGGCGCCGCTGCCGTCAACCGTGCTGATGCTGGGCACCCCCGCGCGCATCGCCGGTTGCCGACGCGTGGTGCTGTGCTCGCCGCCGCCCATCGCCGATGAAATTCTCTATGCCGCGCAGCTGTGCGGCATCAGCGAGGTGTTCCAACTGGGGGGCGCTCAGGCGATTGCCGCCATGGCGTTCGGCAGCGAAAGCATCCCCAAGGTCGATAAAATTTTCGGCCCCGGCAACGCCTACGTCACCGAGGCGAAGCGTCAGGTCAGCCAGCAGTTGGCCGGCGCCGCGATTGATATGCCCGCCGGGCCGTCCGAAGTGCTGGTGATCGCCGACGGCGGCGCCACTCCGGCGTTCGTCGCCGCCGATCTGCTGTCGCAGGCGGAGCACGGTCCCGACTCGCAGGTTATCCTGCTGACGCCCGACGCCGCGCTGGCCAAAGCCGTCGCCGAGGCGGTGGAGCAACAGCTCGCCCAGCTTTCACGGGCGGAGATCGCCCGGCAGGCGCTCTCTTCCAGCCGGGTTATCGTGGCGCGCGATCTGGCGCAGTGCGTTGAAATCAGCAACCAGTACGGCCCGGAGCACCTGATTATCCAGACGCGCGATGCGGAAAAATGGGTCGACGCCATCACCAGCGCCGGTTCGGTATTTCTCGGCGACTGGTCGCCGGAATCCGCCGGCGATTACGCCTCCGGCACCAACCATGTGCTGCCCACCTACGGCTATACGGCGACCTACTCCAGCCTGGGGCTGGCCGACTTCCAGAAGCGGATGACGGTACAGCAGCTGACGCCGCAGGGCCTGTTGCAGCTGGCGCCGACCATCGAAACCCTGGCTCAGGCCGAACGGCTTACCGCCCACAAAAATGCCGTCACCCTGCGTGTCGCCGCCCTAAAGGAGCAAGCATGAGCATTGAACAACTGGCGCGCGGCAACGTGCGCGCCCTGACGCCCTATCAGTCGGCGCGCCGCCTGGGCGGCAACGGCGATGTGTGGCTCAATGCCAACGAGTTTCCTCAGGCCCCCGAATACCAGTTGACCCTCCAGACGCTGAACCGCTACCCGGAGTGCCAGCCGAAACAGGTGATTGAGCGCTATGCCGACTACGCGGGGTTAACCACCGACCAGGTGCTGGTCAGCCGCGGGGCGGACGAAGGGATCGAACTGCTGATCCGCGCGTTCTGCGAACCGGGAAAGGACGCCATTCTGTTCTGTCCGCCCACCTACGGCATGTACGCGGTCAGCGCCGAAACCTTCGGCGTGGAGCGCCGCACCGCGCAAAGCACCGACGACTGGCAGCTGGATATGGCCTCTATCGAGAGCCAACTGGATGGCGTAAAGCTGGTGTATGTGTGCAGCCCCAATAACCCGACCGGCAATCTGGTGAACCAGGACGACCTGCGCCGTCTGCTGGCGCTGACCCAAGGCAAGGCGCTGGTGGTAGTGGACGAAGCCTATATCGAATTCTGCCCGCAGGCGTCGACCGTCGGCTGGCTGGCGGACTACCCGCACCTGGTCATCCTGCGCACCCTGTCGAAGGCCTATGCGCTGGCCGGCCTGCGCTGCGGCTTTACCCTGGCCAACGCGGACGTGATTGCGCTATTGCTGAAAGTGATCGCCCCTTATCCGCTCTCCCTGCCGGTGGCCGATATCGCCGCGCAGGCGTTGAGCGCGCAGGGAGTGGCGAAAATGCGCCGCAACGTGGCCGAGGTGGTGGAAAACCGCCGCTGGCTGGCCGAACGCCTAGCGCCGCTGGCCTGCGTGGAAAGCGTATTCCCCAGCGAAAGCAACTATCTGCTGGTGCGTTTTACCGCTTCCAGCCAGGTATTCAAGACGCTGTGGGATCAAGGCATTATCCTGCGCGATCAGAATAAGCAGCCCGGATTGTCCGGCTGCTTACGCATCACCATCGGCAACCGCGATGAATGCGAACGCGTTATCGAAGCATTACGGTCATTACCCGGAATCAACGCTTAATCTCAAGGAGCCAATGTGAGCCAGAAATATCTCTTTATCGACCGTGACGGAACATTGATTGCCGAGCCGCCCGAAGATTTTCAGGTTGACCGGTTGGATAAGCTGGCGCTGGAGCCGGACGTGATCCCCTCCCTGCTGGCGTTGCAAAAGGCGGGCTTCAAACTGGTGATGATCACCAATCAGGACGGCCTCGGCACCGCCAGCTTTCCGCAGGAAACCTTCGATCCGCCGCATAACCTGATGATGCAGATTTTCACCTCCCAGGGCATTCGCTTTGCGGACGTGCTGATCTGTCCGCATCTTCCGGCCGACCAGTGCGCCTGCCGCAAGCCGAAAACGGCGCTGGTGACGGCGTATCTGAACGACGGCGCCATAGACGTTGCCCACAGCTATGTGATCGGCGATCGGGAAACCGATTTACAGCTGGCGGAAAACATGGGCATCGGCGGCCTGCGCTATCAGCGCGACGGCCTGAACTGGCGCGCCATCGCCGACCAGCTCACCAAACGCAACCGCCACGCCCACGTCAACCGCGTCACGCGCGAAACGGCCATTGACGTTAACGTCTGGCTGGATCAGGAAGGCGGCAGCAAAATCAATACCGGCGTCGGCTTTTTCGACCACATGCTGGATCAGATCGCCACCCACGGCGGTTTCCGCCTGAAAATAGAGGTGAAAGGCGACCTGTATATCGACGATCACCACACGGTGGAAGATACCGGGCTGGCGCTGGGCGAAGCGCTCAGCAAGGCGCTGGGCGATAAACGCGGCATCGGCCGTTTCGGCTTCGTGCTGCCGATGGATGAGTGTCTGGCGCGCTGCGCGCTGGATATTTCCGGGCGGCCGCATCTGGAATACAAGGCCGAATTCAGCTATCAGCGCGTGGGCGATCTGAGCACCGAAATGGTCGAACACTTCTTCCGCTCGCTCTCCTACGCCATGGGCTGCACGCTGCACCTGAAAACCAAGGGGCGCAACGACCACCATCGCGTCGAAAGCCTGTTCAAGGCCTTCGGCCGGGCGCTGCGTCAGGCGATCAGGGTTGAGGGCGATACGCTGCCGAGTTCAAAAGGGGTGTTGTAATGAAGGTCGTTATTCTGGATACCGGCTGCGCCAACCTCTCTTCGGTCGATTACGCCGTACGGCGCCTAGGCTACCAGCCCGTGGTCAGCCGGGAGGCCGAGGTGGTCCTGCACGCCGACAAGCTATTTTTACCCGGCGTCGGCACCGCGCAGGCGGCCATGAATCAACTGGCCGAACGCGAGCTGATCGACCTGATTAAAGCCTGTACCCAGCCGGTGCTGGGTATCTGCCTCGGGATGCAGCTGCTCGGCACCGCCAGCGATGAAAACGGCGGCATCGCCACGCTGGGCATTGTCGATGCGCCGGTGAAGCTGATGAAGGACCAGGGTTTGCCCCTGCCTCATATGGGCTGGAACCAGGTGATAGCGCAGGCCGGACACCGCCTGTTCCGCGATATCGCGGAAAACGCCTACTTCTACTTTGTCCACAGCTACGCCATGCCGGTGTGTCCGCACACCATCGCGCAGGCCAACTACGGCGACCCCTTCACCGCCGCGCTGGAGAAAGACAATTTCTTCGGCGTGCAGTTTCACCCTGAACGTTCCGGCGCCGCCGGGGCGCAGTTGCTGAAAAACTTTCTGGAGATGTAGATCGTCATGATTATTCCCGCATTGGATCTGATAGACGGACAGGTGGTCCGTTTGCATCAGGGCGATTATGGTCAGCAGCGTCAGTACGGCAGCGATCCCCTGCCCCGGCTGCAGGACTACCAGCAACAGGGGGCGCAGGTATTGCATCTGGTCGATCTGACCGGCGCCAAAGATCCGTCCGCCCGTCAAATCCCGCTGCTGAAAACGCTGCTGTCCGGCGTGAGCGTGCCGGTTCAGGTCGGCGGCGGCATCCGCAGCGAGCAGGACGTGGAGGCGCTGCTCAACGCCGGCGCGCGCCGCGTGGTTATCGGCTCCACCGCGGTAAAACAGCCGGAGCTGGTGCAGCAATGGTTCACCCGCTACGGCGCGGAAGCGCTGGTGCTGGCGCTGGATGTGCGTATTGACGCCGCCGGCGTTAAACGGGTGGCGATCAGCGGCTGGCAGGAGAACTCGGAATCGACGCTGGAGCAAATCGTCGAACGCTATCTGCCCTTCGGTCTGAAACACGTGCTGTGCACCGATATTTCGCGCGACGGCACCCTGAGCGGCTCCAACGTGGAGCTTTACCGCGAAATCAGCCGGCGCTACCCGCAGGTCGCCTTTCAGGCTTCCGGCGGCATCGGCAATCTGGCCGATATCGCCAATTTGCGCGGCAGCGGCGTACAGGGCGTGATCGTCGGGCGGGCGCTGCTGGAAGGTAAATTCAACGTAGCGGAGGCCATTTCATGCTGGCAAAACGGATAATTCCCTGTCTGGACGTGCGTGACGGGCAGGTGGTCAAAGGCGTACAGTTCCGCAACCATGAAATTATCGGCGATATCGTTCCTCTGGCGCAGCGTTACGCCCAAGAAGGCGCCGATGAACTGGTATTTTACGATATCACCGCGTCATCGGACGGCCGCGTGGTCGACAAGAGCTGGGTATCCCGCGTGGCCGAGGTGATCGACATTCCTTTCTGCGTGGCCGGCGGCATCAAAAGCGTGGAGGAAGCCGGGCAGATCCTCTCTTTCGGCGCGGATAAAATTTCCATCAATTCCCCGGCGCTGGCCGATCCGCAGTTGATTACCCGTCTGGCCGACCGTTACGGCGTGCAGTGCATCGTCGTCGGGATTGATACCTGGCACGATGCGGCAACCGGCCGTTATCACGTCAATCAATACACCGGCGATGAAACGCGCACCAAGGTCACCACCTGGGAAACGCTGGAGTGGGTGGAAGAAGTACAAAAACGCGGCGCCGGCGAAATCGTCTTGAATATGATGAATCAGGACGGCGTGCGCAACGGTTACGATTTACATCAGCTGAAACTGGTGCGGGAAGTCTGCCATGTGCCGCTGATTGCCTCCGGCGGCGCCGGCACCATGGCGCATTTTCTGGCCGCTTTCCAGGACGCCGCGGTTGACGGCGCGCTGGCGGCGTCGGTATTTCATAAGCAGATCATCAATATTGGTGAACTGAAAAACTATCTTAAGCAACAAGGCGTGGAGATTCGAGTGTGTTAAGCGACGAACAAAAAAACCGACTGGATTGGAAAAAAACCGACGGTCTGCTGCCTGTGGTGGTACAACATGCGGTTTCCGGCGAAGTCCTGATGTTGGGCTATATGAATCAGGACGCGCTGCTGGCCACCGAAGAGAGCGGTAAGGTGACGTTTTTTTCCCGCACCAAACAGCGTTTGTGGACCAAGGGCGAATCCTCCGGCAACTTTCTCCATGTGGTATCCATTACGCCGGACTGCGATAACGACACGCTGCTGGTTCTGGCCAATCCGATCGGGCCGACCTGTCACCTGGGCAGCAGCAGTTGCTTTTCCCCCGCCGCCAGCGACTGGCAATTTCTCTACCAGTTGGAACAGTTGCTGAGCGCGCGAAAAAACGCCGATCCCGCCAGTTCCTACACCGCCCGGTTATATGCCAGCGGCACCAAGCGCATTGCGCAGAAAGTGGGCGAAGAGGGTCTGGAAACCGCGCTGGCGGCCACCGTGCACGACCGGGAAGAGTTGACCAACGAAGCCGCCGACCTGATGTACCACCTGTTGGTGCTGTTGCAGGATCAGGATTTGGATATGGCGACCGTCATCAATCGCTTAAAAGAACGCCATAATAAATAAGCAAAAAAACGGCACCGTTTCCGGTGCCGTTTTAAAATGCTTATTTAACAATCTATTGCAAGTAATATCGTCAGACGCCACATACTATCAGGGCAGTGATTTACCCGTAAATATTGGCACGATCGCGCAGTTCCTTACCCGGTTTGAAGTGAGGGACATACTTGCCTTCCAACTCGACTTTTTCACCCGTTTTCGGATTACGGCCGACGCGCGGTGCACGGTAGTGAAGAGAAAAACTGCCGAACCCACGGATCTCGATACGATCGCCTTCGGCCAACGTAGTGGCCATCTGCTCGAGCATCTCTTTAACTGCATCCTCAACCGTTTTGGCCGGAATATGAGATTGCTGTCCAGCAAGTCTTTCAATAAGTTCAGACTTGGTCATGGTTCCTCCAAGTGGCGATTAGCTAAATAATCACCATAACTTACTACCGTTTCAAGAGCGGGCAACCCGTGTCGCCCGCTCCGCCGTTTTTTACCCGATTACTCGCCTTTCGCTGCTTTGAACGCTTCAGCCATGGCGCTGGAGAAGTTGCTTTCTTCCTGTTTGTTGTTAACAGTCGCGATAGCATCTTTCTCGTCGGCTTCGTCCTTGGCACGAACGGACAGGCTGACCACGCGGTTTTTACGATCAACGCCGGTGTATTTGGCTTCAACGCTGTCGCCAACGTTCAATACCAGGGTGGCGTCTTCAATGCGGTCGCGAGAAGCTTCGGAAGCGCGCAGGTAACCTTCCACGCCGTCCGCTAATTCAACTGTAGCACCTTTGGCGTCAACCGCGGTGACTTTACCAGTAACAATAGCGCCTTTCTTGTTTACAGACAGGTAGTTATTGAACGGGTCTTCAGCCAGTTGTTTCACGCCCAGGGAGATACGTTCACGCTCGGCGTCAACCTGCAATACGACAGCGGCGATTTCATCGCCTTTCTTGTATTCGCGCACGGCTTCTTCGCCGGCCACGTTCCAGGAGATGTCAGACAGGTGAACCAGACCGTCGATGCCGCCATCCAGACCGATAAAGATACCGAAATCAGTGATGGATTTGATCTTGCCTTCAACGCGGTCGCCCTTGTTGTGGGTTTCGGCAAACTGCTGCCACGGATTGGCTTTGCACTGTTTCAGACCCAGGGAGATACGGCGACGTTCTTCGTCGATATCCAGAACCATTACTTCCACTACGTCGCCAACGTTGACCACTTTGGACGGATGGATGTTTTTGTTGGTCCAATCCATTTCGGAAACGTGAACCAGACCTTCAACGCCCTCTTCGATTTCAACGAAGCAGCCGTAGTCGGTCAGATTGGTTACGCGGCCGGTCAGGCGGGTGCTTTCCGGATAACGCTTGGCGATAGCCACCCATGGATCTTCGCCCAGCTGTTTCAGGCCCAGGGAAACACGAGTACGCTCGCGGTCGAATTTCAGCACCTTAACGGTGATTTCGTCGCCCACATTGACGATTTCGCTCGGATGTTTAACGCGTTTCCAAGCCATATCGGTGATATGCAGCAGGCCGTCGACGCCGCCCAGATCAACGAACGCACCGTAGTCGGTAAGGTTCTTGACGATACCTTTGACTTCCATGCCTTCCTGCAGGTTTTCCAGCAGTTGATCGCGTTCGGCGCTGTTTTCGGATTCGATAACCGCACGGCGAGAAACCACAACGTTGTTGCGTTTCTGATCCAGCTTGATAACTTTGAACTCAAGCTCTTTGCCTTCCAGATGCAGCGTGTCGCGAACCGGACGCACGTCTACCAGCGAACCCGGCAGGAACGCGCGAATGCCGTTCAGCTCAACGGTGAAACCGCCCTTCACTTTACCGTTGATAACGCCGGTAACGGTCGCCGCTTCTTCGTAAGCTTTTTCCAGCGTCAGCCATGCTTCATGACGTTTGGCTTTCTCACGAGACAGCAGCGTTTCACCGAAGCCGTCTTCAACGGCATCCAGCGCTACGTCTACTTCATCGCCAACCTGAATTTCCAGTTCGCCCTGAGCGTTTTTGAACTGCTCCACCGGAATGGCGGATTCAGATTTCAGTCCGGCGTCAACCAGTACCACGTCTTTATCAATGGCAACCACAACGCCGCGCACGATGGAACCGGGACGGGTTTCGATTTCTTTCAGGGATTCTTCAAAGAGTTGAGCAAAAGATTCAGTCATGTTGATAATCTTAGGAGTCTTCAATTTAACGTCCATCCGGCATCCTGCTCGATGGGGTTGTTTAACATGCCCCGCTGTGCATCCTTACAGCGAGGTAAAAATTCATTTTTAAGCGTGCTTGGCCAGAATTTCGCGGGCATAGGCCAGCGCTCGCGCAATCACTTCGTCGATCGTCATCGCCGTTGAATCCAGCACCAGCGCATCTGCCGCCGGCACCAGCGGCGCAACGGGCCGATTACGGTCGCGATCGTCGCGCTCCCTTATCTCGGATAAAAGACGTTCAAAGTTAACACTAAAGCCCTTCGCCTGCAACTGTAGCATACGTCGCTGGGCGCGTTCCTCCGCGCTGGCATCAAGGAAAATCTTCACCGGCGCATCGGGAAACACCACGGTTCCCATATCACGACCGTCGGCGATCAGCCCCGGCGCCTCGCGAAACGCGCGCTGCCGGCGCAATAACGCTTCGCGAACCCGGGGGAAAGCCGCGGCCTGCGACGCCGTATTGCCGACCTCTTCAGCGCGGATCTCGTTACTGACGTCCTCGCCTTCCAAAACCACTTTCAGTTGCCCGTCTTCAGAGATAAAACGCACATCCAGATGAGAGGCCAGAGGAACCAGCGCTTCTTCTGAATGGATATCCACCTGATGATGTAAGGCCGCCAGCGCCAGAACGCGATAAATCGCTCCCGAATCCAGCAGGTTCCACTGTAAAGCTTCTGCCAGCGCTTTGCACAACGTACCTTTGCCTGCGCCACTCGGTCCGTCAACCGTAATCACCGGTGCAGTCACCGCCATCTTTCTCTCCTTTACACTGGGAAATCCCGTTGATGTCGTTTTTAGACATTACGGTGCTTTATTATACGCATCAATGGCGAGAAAGGTTATATCGACGGGAAAAATAAGACGGCGCCTGATAGCGGGCCGGCGCTGTTGCCGATGGGTAAGGCGGGGTTCAGCCCCGCCTTACCCTCGAAGCCGTTATGCCGGTTCGCTTAAGCTCGCCAACTGGTCGAAATAGTCAGGGAAGGTTTTGGCGGTGCATTTCGGGTCGAGAATGGTGACCGGCGTATCCGACAGGGCCACCAGGGAAAAGCACATCGCCATCCGATGGTCGTTATAGGTTTCGATTTCGGCGGCTTTCAGCTTTGCCGGGGGCGTGATACGAATATAATCCTCACCCTCCTCCACCTGCGCGCCGACTTTACGCAACTCAATCGCCATGGCGGCCAGGCGATCGGTCTCTTTTACCCGCCAGTTATAAATATTGCGCAGCGTGGTGGTTCCGCCGGCGGCGAACAGCGCGGTGGTGGCGATGGTCATGGCGGCATCGGGAATATGGTTCATGTCCATATCTATCGCCCGGAGTTCGCCGCGCCGGCATTCGATGTAGTCATCGCCCCAGCGGATTTTCGCCCCCATCTTCTCCAATACGTCGGCAAAGCGGATATCGCCCTGCACGCTGGCGCGCCCGACGCCGGTAACCCGCACCGTGCCTCCTCTGATGGCCCCCGCCGCCAGGAAATAGGACGCCGACGACGCATCACCCTCCACCAAATAATCCCCCGGAGAGCGGTATTGCTGACCGCCTGAAACGTAAAACCGCTGATAATTCTCGTTACGCACCGCGATACCGAAGGTTTTCATCATATTCAAGGTGATATCGATATAGGGTTTGGAAACCAGATCGCCCTGAATGCGGATACGGGTATCCTGCGCCGCCAAAGGCGCCGCCATCAGCAGCGCGGTCAGAAACTGGCTGGATACGCTGCCGTCAACGCTGATGTCGCCCCCCTGAAACCCGCCGTGCAGGCGCAAGGGCGGGTAGTTTTCCTGCTCCAGGTAATCCACCTTCGCGCCGCCCTGGCGCAGGGAGTCAACCAGATGACCGATGGGACGCTCTTTCATCCGCGGCTCCCCCGTCAGAACGATGTCGCCGTCGGTCAAACATAGCGCCGCGGCCAGCGGGCGCATGGCGGTTCCCGCATTTCCCAGAAACAGTTCGAGCGGTTTCCGCGCCCGCAACGCGCCGCCTACCCCGACGATTTCGCACTGGGTGCGGCTGGAGGAGAGTTGATAACTCACCCCCAGCGTCTGTAGCGCATTAAGCATATGGCGAACGTCATCGCTGTCCAGCAGGTTAGTCAACCGCGTCGTCCCGGCGGATAAGGCCGCCAGCAGGAGCGCCCGGTTCGAGACGCTTTTTGATCCAGGGAGGTTAATGGTGCCGTTAATCAATTTAACCGGCGGTAGGGTCAGGGATTGCTGCATGTGAAACTTATTCTCCAAACGTGAACACAGAAACCCCGGCAAGCACCGGGGTTTTCAGATCGTCGAACCCGTCATTCATGCGCGGCGGGAATGACTGAAGCGGTACGCCTTGCATTACCCGTGGCGGCGCTCAAAATCCGCCATAAATTCCGTCAGCGCCTTGACGCCCGCCAGCGGCATGGCGTTATAGATGGAGGCGCGCATACCACCCACGGCGCGGTGTCCTTTAAGCGAGTGGAGACCGGCGGCCTGAGCTTCTTGCAGAAAAACCTTGTCCAGTTCGGCATTCGCCAACAGGAAAGGCACGTTCATGCGGGAACGATTAGCCGCGGCCACGTCGTTGCTGTAAAAATCGCTGTTATCAATCGCCCCGTAAAGCCAGTCGGCTTTATCCTGGTTGCGTTTTTCCATTTCCAGTAGACCGCCCTGCTCTTTCAGCCACTTGAACACCATGCCGGAAAGATACCAGGCAAAGGTCGGCGGAGTGTTAAACATCGAATCGTTGTCGGCCAGAATCTTGTAATCGAGAATGGAAGGCAGTTCGCGACGCGCCTTGCCCAGCAAATCATCGCGCACAATAACCAGCGTCAGCCCGGCCGGGCCGATGTTTTTCTGCGCGCCGGCATAGATCACGCCATAGCGGCTGACGTCGATAGGGCGGGATAAAATACTGGAAGAAAAGTCGGCCACCACGGTTTTGTCACCGAAATCGGGGGTCTCTTCGATGGCAATCCCGTCTATGGTTTCATTCGGGCAGTAGTGCACGAAAGCGGACTCGTCGGACAACACCCACTCGCTCATCGGCTTCACGCTGCGCAGACCGTCCGCGCGCGTTTTTACATCCACCACGTTCGGGGAGCAGTATTTTTCCGCTTCTTTAACCGCGCTGAGCGCCCAATAGCCGCCGTCGATATAGTCGGCCTGCGTTTTTTCGCCCAGCAGATTGAGCGGCACCGCCGCGAACTGCGCCCGGGCGCCGCCGTGGCAGAAAAGCACTTTATAGTTGGAAGGGATTTTCAGTAAATCGCGCAGATCCTGCTCGGATTCAGCCGAAACCTGCATAAATTCTTTACTGCGATGGCTGATTTCCATTACCGATGTCCCCAGGCCATGCCAGTTGCATAGTTCCTGTTCGGCACGACGTAACACCTCGACCGGCAGCATGGCTGGACCGGCGCTAAAATTAAAAACCTGAGTCATTTCCCCTCACCACATCTTAAAAAATAACGATGATTTTATCACAATGGTTTAAAACACACTGTTTTACCTGCCATCGGTTTTATCACTCGTCAACCGTGGCTGCAATGCTTATTGCGCGTTGCCGTCCAAAACGCAGCCTCGGCGGCGGTGTCCGCATCCCATGTTATCGAGCTGTTAAGAATAAATAGAGTCCGCGGTCAAAAGCCCGTATCATGCCCGTCCCGATCCCACCTGCATAAGTAAAACTATGAGCCAAACCTTTATCCCAGGCAAAGACGCCGCCCTGGAAGACTCCATCGCCCGTTTTCAGCAACAGCTCCAGGATCTGGGGTTCGACATCGAAGAGGCCTCATGGCTCAACCCGGTGCCTCACGTCTGGTCGGTGCACATTCGCGATCGTGATTGTCCGCTCTGCTTCACCAATGGTAAAGGCGCCAGCAAGAAAGCCGCGCTGGCTTCGGCGCTGGGCGAATATTTCGAACGCCTGTCGACAAACTATTTTTTTGCCGATTTTTACCTCGGCAAAACCATTGCCCAGAGCGAATTCGTGCACTATCCCGATGAAAAATGGTTCGCCATTACGCCGGATAATACCCTGCCGGAGGGCATTCTGGATGCGCGCCTGCGCGAATTCTACGATCCTGAGCAGGCGCTCGGCGCCAGCGATCTGATCGACCTGCAATCCGGCAACGCCGGGCGGGGGATCTGCGCGCTGCCGTTTATCCGCCAGCGCGATCTGCAAAAGGTCTACATCCCGATGAACATCATCGGCAACCTGTACGTATCCAACGGCATGTCCGCCGGCAATACCGCCAGCGAGGCCCGCGTGCAGGGATTATCCGAAGTGTTCGAACGCAGTATTAAAAACCGCATTATCGCGCAGTCAATCAGCCTGCCGGCCATTCCCCAGGCGGTGTTAAACCGCTATCCGGGCGTGGTTGAAGCCATTGCCACGCTGGAAAAAGAGGGCTTCCCGATCTTCGCCTACGACGCTTCCCTCGGCGGTCAATACCCGGTTATCTGCGTGGTGCTGTTTAATCCGGCGAACGGAACCTGTTTCGCCTCTTTTGGCGCGCATCCCGATTTTGGCGTGGCGCTGGAGCGCACGGTGACCGAACTGCTGCAAGGGCGCGGGCTGAAAGATTTGGACGTTTTCACCCCGCCGACCTTTGACCTCGACGAAGTCGCCGAGCATGCCAATCTGGAGACCCATTTTATCGACTCCAGCGGTTTGATCTCCTGGGATATGTTTAAGAATCAGGCCGACTATCCGTTTGTCGACTGGAGTTTCAGCGGCACCACGGAAGAGGAGTTCGCCACGCTGATGGCGATTTTCCAGCGGGAGGATAAGGACGTGTATATCGCGGACTACCAGCACCTGTCGGTTTACGCCTGCCGCATTCTGGTTCCCGGCATGTCGGATATTTATCCCGCCGACGATCTGCTGCTGGCCAATAACGCCATGGGCGCGCATCTGCGCGATACGCTGCTGGCGTTGCCGGACAGCCGCTGGGAAAAAGCGGATTATCTCGCCCTGTTGCAGCAGTTGGACGACGAAGGCTTTGACGACTTCACCCGGGTACGCGAACTGCTGGGTATCGCCACCGGTAAGGATAACGCCTGGTTCACGTTGCGTATCGGCGAGTTGAAATCGATGCTGGCCTTGGCCGGCGGCGATCTGGAACAGGCCTTAATCTGGGCGGAATGGACGCAGGATTTCAACGGTTCGGTCTTCCCCGCGCCGCGCGCCAATTACTATCGCTGCCTGCAAACGCTGTTGCAGCTGGCGCTGGAGCCGCAACGCAATCCCGCCGACTATTACCACGCTTTCGTCAGCATGTACGGACGAGAAACCGTGGACGCGGCCGGTGCTGCCATCGCCGGCGAACAGAGTTTCCACGGGCTGTTTACCATTGATGACGCATTCGCCGCCTTGCCGGCGCATCGCTCGCTGCTGGCGGCGTATGAGAAATTGCAACGGGCGAAAAGCCGTTACCGGCAAGTCAATTAATGCCGGCGGCGCAGTAATAGAGTTGCGTCCCTGCCGGCATAAAGTGGCGATAGTCTGTTTTCGGCATAACACACCGGTACTCCTTAAATCCGCGGGGGTACCGTTATTCGAAAAGCAATATTTACCTTAACGCAACCGTCTAAAAAGGGAAGTGTTACGAACCAGTGAATTTTAAATTAAATTTCATCATAAATAGCGCCCCTAAATTATACAAAGCATGATAATCATTAACGCCTAATCGGGGGGCTAAGGTCGGCAAATTCAAATCTTTTTGTAAAGTTTAAAATATTTTTTCTATATTAAAATCAATTAGATAATCAAAAAACAAAGGAGTTTTCCGCGGTCTGTGCGAGTACTAGTTTCGCGCAATATGATCCACATCAAATTTTGCTTTATACTGCTTTGCTAGTATCTCGACGCTGATAAATTTTAAGAGAGAGTTAGTGTGAAAGCTGACAACCCCTTTACTCTACTATTACCGGCCGCGATGGCGAAAGTCGCCGAAGATGCCGGTGTCTATAAAGCAACAAAACAGCCGTGGACCACGTTTTATCTGGCGATCACCGCGGGTGTCTTTATCTCGATTGCATTTGTTTTTTATATTACCTCTACCACCGGCACAGCGACGATCCCCTTTGGTATATCCAAGCTGATTGGCGGTATCTGTTTCTCGCTGGGGTTAATGCTGGTGGTGGTTTGCGGCGCGGATTTATTTACCTCCACCGTGCTGACTGTCATCGCCAAGGCCAGTGGACGTATCACCTGGAAACAACTAGCCTGTAATTGGGTCAATGTCTATATCGGCAACCTGCTTGGCGCTCTGCTCTTTGTGGCGCTGATTTGGTTTTCCGGCGAGCATACGGTCGCCAACGGCGCATGGGGACTCAACGTTCTGCAAACCGCCAATCACAAACTTGAGCACACTTTTATTGAAGCATTGTGCCTGGGAATTCTGGCAAACCTGATGGTATGCCTGGCCGTGTGGATGAGTTATTCCGGCCGAACCCTGACGGACAAGATGTTTGCGATGATTTTACCGGTCGCCATGTTTGTCGCCAGCGGTTTTGAACACAGTATCGCCAATATGTTTATGGTTCCGATGGGGATCGTAATCAAAAATTTTGCCGCCCCCGAATTCTGGCAGGCAATAGAAATGGCGCCCTCTCAATTTGAACACTTAACCGTTAGTCATTTCATCACAAGCAATCTGATCCCTGTCACGATAGGGAATATCATTGGTGGAGGCTTACTGGTGGGTTTAACATATTGGGTAATTTATTTGCGCGGCGGAGACCAGCACTAGGGTGCAATCAGCCGCAACGTCGGGTTTTAAAAAAATCCATATCAAAGGTAGGTGTAAAATGACCGATCTGAATGAAAAATTGGCCAGCGCATGGCAGGGTTTTAGCAAAGGTGAATGGCAGGATGGAGTCAACGTTCGTGACTTCATTCAGAAAAACTACACGCCGTATGAAGGCGACGAATCTTTCCTGGCCGGCGCGACCCAAGCGACCACCGCGCTGTGGGATAAAGTCATGGAAGGCGTCAAACTGGAAAACCGCACCCATGCGCCGGTTGATTTCGATACCACCGTGGCAGCGACCATCACCTCCCACGATGCCGGCTACATCAATAAAAGCCAGGAAAAAATCGTCGGTCTGCAAACCGAAGCTCCGCTGAAACGCGCGCTTATTCCGTTCGGCGGCATCAAGATGATTGAAAGCTCCTGCCAGGCATACGATCGCCAGCTGGATCCGCAGCTGAAAAAAATCTTCACCGAATACCGTAAAACGCATAACCAGGGTGTTTTCGATGTTTATACCCCTGACATTCTGCGCTGTCGTAAATCAGGCGTGCTGACCGGTCTGCCCGACGCCTACGGCCGCGGCCGCATCATCGGCGACTATCGCCGCGTGGCGCTGTACGGTATCGATTACCTGATGAAAGACAAGTTCGCCCAGTTCTCTTCTCTGCAATCCAAACTGGAAAACGGCGAAGACCTGGAAGCGACCATCCGTCTGCGCGAAGAGATCGCCGAACAGCATCGTGCGCTGGGCCAGATCAAGGAAATGGCCGCCAAATACGGCTGCGATATTTCCGGTCCCGCCACCAATGCGCAGGAAGCGGTACAGTGGACCTACTTCGGCTACCTGGCCGCGGTTAAATCGCAGAACGGCGCCGCGATGTCCTTCGGTCGCGTATCCACCTTCCTGGATATCTACTTCGAACGCGATCTGCAGGCCGGTAAAATCACCGAAGAAGAAGCGCAGGAGCTGGTCGACCATCTGGTGATGAAGCTGCGTATGGTTCGTTTCCTGCGTACGCCGGAATATGATGAACTGTTCTCCGGCGACCCGATCTGGGCAACCGAATCCCTGGCGGGCATGGGTCTTGACGGACGTACGCTGGTTACCAAAAACAGCTTCCGTTTCCTGAACACCCTGTACACCATGGGGCCGTCGCCGGAACCGAACATGACCATTCTGTGGTCCGAAAGACTGCCGCTGAACTTCAAGAAATACGCCGCGAAAGTATCCATCGATACCTCTTCCCTGCAGTATGAAAACGACGACCTGATGCGTCCTGACTTCAACAACGATGACTATGCCATCGCCTGTTGCGTCAGCCCGATGGTGGTTGGTAAGCAAATGCAGTTCTTCGGCGCGCGCGCCAACCTGGCGAAAACCATGCTGTATGCCATCAACGGCGGCGTGGATGAAAAAATGAAGATGCAGGTGGGTCCGAAATCCGCTCCGATCAAGAGCGAATACCTGGGCTTCGACGAAGTGATGGAGCGTATGGATCACTTCATGGACTGGCTGGCCAAACAGTACGTCACCGCGCTGAACATCATTCACTACATGCATGATAAGTACAGCTACGAAGCGTCGCTGATGGCGCTGCACGATCGCGACGTTTATCGTACCATGGCCTGCGGTATCGCCGGTCTGTCGGTTGCCGCCGACTCCCTGTCCGCCATCAAATACGCCAAGGTCAAACCCATCCGTGACGAAGACGGTCTGGCCGTCGACTTTGATATCGAAGGCGAATATCCGCAGTTCGGCAACAACGACCCGCGCGTCGATGAACTGGCCTGCGACCTGGTTGAACGCTTTATGAAGAAAATTCAGCGGCTGAATACCTATCGCGGCGCCACGCCGACCCAGTCGGTTCTGACCATCACCTCCAACGTGGTATACGGTAAGAAAACCGGTAATACGCCTGACGGTCGCCGCGCCGGCGCGCCGTTCGGACCGGGCGCCAACCCGATGCACGGACGCGACCAGAAAGGCGCCGTGGCCTCGCTGACCTCGGTGGCGAAACTGCCGTTCGCCTACGCCAAAGACGGTATTTCCTATACTTTCTCCATCGTTCCGAATGCGCTGGGTAAAGATGACGACGTGCGTAAAGCCAACCTTGCCGGCCTGATGGATGGTTACTTCCACCATGAAGCGGCCAGCATTGAAGGCGGCCAGCATCTGAACGTCAACGTGATGAATCGCGAAATGCTGCTTGACGCCATGGAAAACCCGGAAAAATATCCGCAGTTGACCATTCGCGTATCCGGCTATGCAGTGCGTTTCAACTCACTGACCAAAGAACAACAGCAGGATGTCATCACCCGTACTTTCACCCAGTCGATCTGATTTCCCTGACTGTCTGAAAAAGCGTAAAATAAAGGCTCCACTTGAGTGGGGCCTTTTTCTCACGCCAACGCGGAGTGCTAACCTGAGAGTAAACCTGTTTTGCCAGCCCGCCATATCGCCGTGGATGGCTGGCAAAACAGATTCGACGCAGCATCGGCCGGGTGGTGTGCGCTGTCACCGATAGTTGACAGGTATTCCGCCCGTTTTCTTATGACTGCGCTTATAAAGACCGCTATTGTTCGGTCAAACCTGGAGAAAACCTCGCAATGTCAGTAATCGGTCGCATCCACTCTTTCGAATCCTGCGGAACCGTCGACGGTCCGGGGATTCGCTTTATCGTTTTTTTTCAAGGCTGTCTGATGCGCTGCCTGTACTGCCACAATCGAGATACCTGGGACACGCACGGCGGTAAGGAAATTATGGTGGAAGAGTTGATGAAGGAAGTGGTGACCTACCGCCATTTTATGAACGCCTCCGGCGGCGGCGTCACCGCCTCGGGCGGAGAAGCGATTTTACAGGCCGAATTCGTACGCGACTGGTTCCGCGCCTGTCATCAGGAAGGCATCAATACCTGTCTTGATACCAACGGATTTGTGCGCCGTTACGATCCGGTGATTGATGAACTGCTGGACGTGAGCGATCTGGTGATGCTCGATCTGAAGCAGATAAATGATGACGTACACCAGAACCTGGTCGGCGTATCCAATCATCGCACGCTCGACTTTGCCCGCTATCTGGCCAAACGCAACCAGCGCACCTGGATACGCTACGTGGTGGTTCCCGGCTGGTCCGACGATGATAAATCCGCGCATTTGCTCGGCGAGTTCACCAAAGACATGTCGAATATCGAAAAAATCGAACTGCTTCCCTATCACGAACTCGGTAAGCATAAGTGGATAGCCATGGGCGAAGAATACAAACTGGACGGCGTGAAACCGCCAAAAGCGGAGACCATGGATCGCGTGAAGTCCATTCTTGAAGGCTACGGCCATAAAGTGATGTACTGATTCCGCCGGCGGCGCCGCAAGTCCCGGCATACTTACGGGCGGCCGTTACGCCAGCCGCCCCGCCGCTTTTATCTTCACCTGCACCGCGTTTCCCGGCAAGTAAGCCAGCGGGATCTCCTGATAATCAATGATCGCCACGCTGCCCGGCAGCGCGCCCGTCTGCACCGCCAGCGCGACGGTTTGCCGCTGTAGCTCCAACCTTATGCGGTCGCGGTCGCCTTCCGACATTTTAACCACCTTATCGATCTGGGTCCCCACCAGCCCCAGGGCGACGCCGACGGCATTGGCGGCATCAAAGTTGTGCGGACGGATCACCCGGCTGATGCCGGACAAGGTATCCGGCAGCAGAATGCTTCCCCCGCCGACCAAGACGGCCGCAACGCTGCCGGCAGATGATTTCATACGGTCAATGGCGTCTTCGACCCGCTGAATCATTTCCCGGTACGCCCGCCGGCAAAGCGCCGCATCCAGCACCGGCAGCGCCGCGGTAAGCTCCGCGGGCCAGCGGCCGGCATCCAGTTGCATCGCCACGTCGCTTAAGGTCAAGGTGTCGCCGCCAAAGCTCAGCCCCTGCTGTAACAGACGGTAGCCCACGCTATCGGGGCCCAGAGTGATATTGCCGGCGCTATCCTGACGCACGCAGGTGCCGCCGCCGATGCCGATGGAAACAATATCCGGCATTCTGAAGTTGGTGCGGATGTCCCCCACTTCCACCGCAATGGCCGACTCCCGCGGAAAGCCATTCACCAGTACGCCGATATCCGTGGTGGTGCCGCCGACATCAATGATCAAGGCATTGTCCAGCCCCGACAGGTGACAGGCGCCGCGAATAGAGTTGGTCGGGCCGCAGGCCATCGTCAGGATGGGATACTGCTTGACCGTGCTTTCAGACATCAGCGTACCGTCGTTTTGACCGAAAAAGGGCGTGGCCTTGATGCCATAATGGGACAGCGCCTGGATAAAACCATCGACAAAACTCCGGGCGGTGCGCTGTAGCGCGGCGTTGAGAATAGTGGCGTTTTCTCTTTCCAGCAGGCCGATATTGCCGATTCGATGGGACAGCGACAGAGAAACATCCGGCAGGGCGGCGCCTATCCAGTCGGCGACCCTCAGTTCCTGGGCGGCGTTCACCGGAGAGAACACCCCGCAAACGGCGACGCTATCGACCTCCCCGCGCATTTTTTCACAGGCGGCCATCACCTCGTCAAAAATAACGCCATGAATTTCTTTGCCGTCGAACTCATAGCCGCCATGAAGCTGATAGAAATGCGGACCGAGAGTTTGATGCCACTCATCACTCCAGTCAAACAGCGGAGGAACGCCGTCGCTGCTGGGTAAGCTAAGTCTTAGCAGCCCCACCCGGTTCAGCCCTTTTCGCTCGACGATGGCATTGGTGCATTGCGTGGTGCCAAGCATGGCATAACGAATATCCCGCGGACGAACGCCGGACAGCGCCAGCACCCGGGCGATAACCCGTACAATACCGCTGCAGATATCATCGCTGGTGGGGAACTTGGCGGTGGCGATGCACCGAAGGTCCGCATCCAGAATGGCGGCGTCGGTGTTGGTGCCGCCGACGTCAATGCCGAGGCGGTAATCATTTTTCCCAGACATGGCAGACCTCAGCGATTCGCAAGCTGCTCGATTGGCACATAGCGTACCGGATAACCAAAATAACCCGGTCCGACAACCTCCAGCCCTTTAGCCGTGCGCCACTTTTCATTACACGGATAGGCAATAATCGCCACTCGCTGCCCGTAACGTAACTGCTCGGTAATGATGGGACGCCCGGTTTCACCGTCCAGTATGGAGATCAAATCCGGCACCACGGCCAGCAGATTATCCTGGGTGGGCGCGGCGGCCTCGGAGGAGCGATAAGCCAGCAAAAGTTCATTCTGAAAAAGCACGGTAAACCTCTCGCCCCTCGAGTCGCCGATGCCTTCAAGCACTACCTTGCCGCGGGCAAAGCCGCCGGTGGTGCGGCGGTCGACGTCAATGATTTTTCCCGCGGCAATAATGTGCGCATGCAATAGCGGAAGTAAGGCCTGAACCGCGTTGCTTCCCGAGCGGTGAGCCTGACGTACGGTTTTGCCAATATTTTCAGCCAGCGTCAGGGTTCCTTTAATCGCGCTCTGCTTCAGTTGCCTGCCGCTTAACGCGTAGTCGCACATGGCGCAGGCGGCCCCCATCTGCTCGGTGATAGCCCGGGATAAACGCTCGGACCAGATACCGTCGATAGGATTCAGGATCACCGAATTGCCTTTCTCATCGGCCAGCGTATTGGGCGCCGAGGGTAAACCATCGAGAAAAAACGTCACCATCTGCGCTTCCGGAAATGCTCTCCCCATCGCATCGCAGTCAATGACCGGTAAGCCTTTTTTTGCCGCGGCGATAAAGGGTATCAACGAATTAATACCGCCGACTTCAATGGGAAAAGTTGCCGAGATCGGCCGCGCCAGCGTTTTTTCCATGATTTCAATCGCCTGCACAATCTGGCGTGCGGACATGATCTTCTCGACAATGACCGTGGTGGCCCCGATCATGCTACAGGGCACTAACAACTCATCGTCTTTTACTTCGTCCAAACCGAGGATGGCGATATGCTTTGTCTGCTGCATAGCATGTTTCACCATTAACGTGCCGACAAAAGGATCGCCGCCCCCACCGGTCCCGAGCACCGCCGCGCCTAACGCAATATCATCAATCGTTTTAGCGTCAATGTAACGCACCATTATTCACCCTGTAACCACGTCAATAACTCTCCTGCCACAAGCCAGGGATTTGCTTAGCCTGCCAGCCGCGGAAAAATTTTATGCATGATAAGATAAACCGCCATACTGATTATCACGCCATCCAGAGCGGAAATGGAGCTTATGGTAAATGCGTCAAAAAAATCCGGGGACGTTAATACGCTAACCACGCTGCCACACAGCCAAGCTAGAGCCGCAGCCAGGTTAAGTGCCGGAGATTGTGATACATCCTGTCGCAGATGTTCGGAGTCAAAAAAATAGTACTCGGCGAGATAGACGCCAGCGATAGGAGAAATCAATACGCCTAGCAGTGACAGGAATTGCGTAAAGTTATTAATCATGCCGTTGTAGGCCAATAACAACCCGGCAATCGCCAGCAGAACGACCAACACCGGTCGGGACAACACTCTGACCACGACAGACAGTCCCAGGGATGCAGAGATAAGATTAGAACTATTGGTTGTCCACTGGGCAAAAATGAGCACCAGAATAGCTGACAATCCCAGACCGATGCTCAAAAAGACTTCGACCAGATCCTCGCTGCCGATCAGATGAGTCAATACCAATGCCACCAGTATCGTAACGCTATTACCGAAACCAAACCCCAAACCGGCACCAAGAAACGCATCCTTGCGAGTTTTAGCATAACGCGCGATATCCGGGGACATCACCGCGGAAACGATCCAGATGGAGACAACATAGGAGATGGCGGTACCCATCCCGAGAGGGGTTTTGATTATTATTACCGGTGCGGTTGAATGACTGGCGGCAGCCAGCACTATGCCGGTGATAATTAATATCAACATAAGCGGCACGCTGAATGCGCTCAGTTTTCCCAGCGCCCTGACGCCCCAAATAGCGGTAAAGGTCATCAGCGCCATACCGAATAACAGTATGGGTAAGCGGCCGGGTTCTAATTGATAGTGCATCAACGCTTTTTGCAGCATTACACCGAAGAAGTCGAGCTGAAAAGCAAACCATCCCAGCAGGGAAACGGCGGAGAAAATACCAATCAGTTTACCGCCAAGGCGGCCAAATACCGAGATACTAAGTAAGGTGGTGGATAGCCCGCAGCCATATCCGACGTTGGCGCATAATGCCGCCAGTATTCCCAGCAGGGCCGAACCAATTAGCGTGGCGCTGACCGCCGGTATAAAAGGCATCCCGGAGCTTAAAAAAGCGCCGAGAAACAACCCCGAAATATCAATACCAACCGCCAGCCATATCAGGGCAATGACATACCAGCGCTTGCGGGCCTCGGGCGGTACGGCTTCATATTCATAGTCATAAATTTGCCGGGCCTGAGGTTTATCTTCTGGCACGGTTTCCCCTTGAGACATATATCCTCCATTAAATAGTAAGCTAATAATTATTCTGCCTTTATTCTATTTTATAGAGGTTCTGTTGTGTCGTATAGAAAAATGGCACGGTCAAATAATTGACAGTGCCATTTTTATTGGAGAGACCCTGGTGTGGCGCATAAAACCACGCTTTTTCCGTGGCACTCACATTAGTATGTGATGTGGGTATAAGATAAAGAGGAATTATATTGATTAATACAGATATATTATGATGTTAACATTTAGAAATATTATGTATCCGAAGGAGCGACTATGCGCTTGGATAAACTGGAGATTCGTTGGTTAAAACTTTTTTGCAAAATAGTTGAAAAACAAGGAATTACAAATGCCCAAGGAGCGACAGGATTAAGCCAGCCAATACTCAGCCACTATCTTTCACGCCTTGAAGACACGTTGGGGCTGGTGCTCTGTGAACGGGGCCGGGGTGGTTTCTCTTTAACCCCCGAAGGAGAAGTCGTCTATCAGGAAGCCAAGGAGGTTATTGCCACGCTGGATGATTTTGCCAATCGCTTGGCACATATCAAGCATCAACTGATTGGCAAAGTTCGCATTGGCTGTCTGGACAATACCGTAACACACCCGGCACAGGTCACCTCAAACGCCATCGCCAAACTTTATGGCCAAAGTGAGCAAGCGACGATTGAACTGGAGATCGGCGATTATACCCCGCTAATGGAACGACTAAAAAACGGCCAATTAGATATCGTCCTCAGCGTATTACCTGACGATGTTCCGCCTGATATCTTTTTTCAGCCGGTGTTCATTGAACACAGTAATTTTTATACGTCATCAGGAAATGCGGACAGAATCGAGCAGGAATGGCGAAACGGCACACTTGATCCGCGCCGATTACTGATTGGCGGACATGCGCTGCATGAAATCAGCAAACAGTTAGGACCGGTCGCCAAACAGGGATTACAAAATACGGCATGGCATCTTGAAAGCAGCATATTACTGCTATTGGCAGGAACGCATACGGGTTTTCTTCCCGACCACTATGCCGCTCCCTGGGTGGCGCGGGGAAAGCTTACGCCTATTGCACCGGACTCGCTTGGCCTTACCAGTATCTTTTATCTTATCAGAAATGCCAAACAGCGGTTAAGCCCCGTTGCCGAGGCCTTGTGGAATAATATGGTCGAAGCCGGTGAGAGTTCGCTGGCCGGTTTGCAGCCATAACTCAAGCCGCGGCAAATGGCTTGGGATGGTGATCGGCTTTCTTCAGCAACATGACCAGATAGTACAATGAAACCAAGGCGATCAGCACAAACAGCAACCGATCCGAATAGGTCTGCATCAGCACCGCCGCCAGGCCGGGCCCGCACAGGCTGCCGAGCGTGTAACTCAGCAATAGCGCCTGATTCATGGCGATTAATTCATCGGGGCGAACTTTTTCACACGCCCATGACATGGCAACGGGATAGAGCGTAAAACCTGAGCACCCCAACACAAACAACGCCGGCGCCAGCGCATAATTGCTGATGCTTAACATGGCGAGACAGCCGACAATAACGGCGAAAACCAACACCCGCAGCACCAGCAGGCGGCCATACCTGTCGGCCAGGCGTCCGACAGGCCACTGCCCGACAATACCCGCGCTAATCAGCAACGCCATCCAGTATCCCACCCGCCCATCGCTCATTCCCTGATGGGAAAGATAGAGCGGCATTAACCCATACAGCGACCCCAGAATAACCCCGGAGATCACGCAGCCGCGGATGCCTAACCGCGCGCTGCGGTATTTCAGCATCTGCCATACGTTTACTTTTTTCTCCTGGTTCATTGGCGCGGGAATATAAGTAAACAGCAGAGGCAACATCGCCAGAATTACCAACGCGGCGGCCCAGGGTAAAACGCTCGGCAACGCCGTTGGCAAAATACTCAGCAATAACTGTCCTATTACGCTGCCAAAGTAATACGCCATCATATAAGCGGCTAAAAGTTGCCCCCGCTGTGCCGCCGTTCCGGTACACAACAAAGCGCTTTCCACGGTAACCCAGATTAATGCGCAACCCACGCCGGCGAGAAAACGCCAGAATAGCCAGCTCCAGAAATCAACAGAAATCCCCAGGCTAACAGAGGCTATCGCGAATAATATGGCGGCGCAGTAATAGCTGCGATTAAATCCATAGAGCCTGATTAATTTACCTGCCCATAATGTCCCGACCAGGTTGCCGCCGAAATAGGACGACCCGATAAGTCCCACCTGCCAGACCGGAAGCTGCTGATAATTCAGCCAAAGCGGCACCAGCGTATTCAGTACGGCAATGCTGACGGTCAGCAGCAAAAGGCCGCAGAGCAATAACAGCACTGGGCGTGAATAAGCAGACATAGTGAGATGGATAACCAGACAACGGGAAAAGAGTGAGCGCATCATGCCACTGCGTATTTAAAAGTCAATCCGCATAAAATGCGTTAATTCCGTTTATTTCATCATTGATTTAAAGAATTAATCAAACAAAAAACCAAACGGATAAGCCGCTGACGGGGTTAATGTCTACCATAATGATTTTAAATAGATTTTGCCGGGGAAATATCATCAAAACGCCGTCGTAAGGCAGGGAAAAGTATTTTCTTGATGAAAAAATATTACCGTACTAACGCATTAAATTAATGACCCCCACCCCAACCCCTTGCCAGGGGGAGGAGCTAAACGCCCTCCCCTGCGAAAGGGGTTGGGGTGGGGTCAGGCCGCGAAGATCCGTCATTACCTCAAAGCGCCCTCAGGCGCTTTTTACGGTATCAGCCAATAAATTCCACGCCGCCCATATACGGACGCAGAACTTCGGGGATCTCGACGCGGCCGTCCGCCTGCTGATAGTTTTCCAACACCGCCACCAGGGTGCGGCCTACCGCCAGCCCCGAACCATTCAACGTATGGACCAGGCGGGTTTTCTTATCCGCTTTGCTGCGGCAACGGGCCTGCATGCGGCGCGCCTGGAAATCCCACATATTGGAACAGGAGGAGATCTCGCGGTAGGTGTCCTGAGCCGGCAGCCACACTTCCAGATCGTAGGTCTTGCTGGAACCAAATCCCATATCGCCGGTACACAACAGGACTTTGCGGTACGGCAATTTCAGCAATTGCAGTACGGTTTCAGCATGGGTGGTTAACTCCTCCAGCGCCTGCATGGAGTCTTCCGGACGCACAATCTGCACCAGTTCGACCTTGTCAAACTGGTGCATACGGATCAAACCGCGGGTATCGCGGCCGTAAGAGCCCGCTTCCGAACGGAAACATGGGGTATGCGCCGTCATTTTCAGCGGGAGCGCCGCTTCGTCCAGTATTTCGTCGCGTACCAGATTGGTCAGCGGAACCTCTGCGGTAGGGATCAGTGCGTAGTTGCTGGTATCCGCTTCCTCGCTTAGCGGTTTGGTATGAAACAGGTCTTCGCCGAATTTAGGCAGTTGACCGGTGCCGTACAGGGTCGCATGGTTAACCAGATAGGGAACATAGGCCTCCTGGTAGCCGTGCTGCTGGGTATGCAGATCCAGCATAAACTGAGAGAGCGCGCGATGCAGGCGGGCTATCTGCCCTTTCATCACCACAAAACGCGCGCCGGCCAATTTTGCCCCGGCGGCGAAATCAACGCCGTCGGCCATCTCGCCGAGCTCCACATGGTCACGTACCGGGAAATCGAGCCTGCGGGGTTCTCCCCAACGGCTGACCTCCTGGTTGTCGCGTTCATCCTTGCCAAGGGGGACGGAATCATCGGGCAAATTGGGGATCGTCAGCGCCACATCGCGGATTTCATTTTGCAGCCGGTCCAGCTCGGATTTTGCCGCATCCAGTTTCTCGCCCAACGCGTTGACTTCACGGCGCAACGGTTCGATATCCTCACCGCGGGCTTTTGCCGCGCCGATCTCTTTCGATCGGGAATTACGTTCCGCCTGTAGATTTTCGGTTTCTACCTGTAATACCTTACGGCGTTCTTCCTGCTTACGCAGGGTGTCGACATCCAGTGTAAAACCTCTGCGAGCCTGTAGTTTTTCGGCGACTGCGTCTAGCTCATTACGCAGTAAATTGGGATCGAGCATGCTAATCCTGTGCTTATGATTATCAAATGAAATGTTGTCGTACGCGGCCCGCGTTACGCGGCCGGGTGCCGGAAATTATCCCGCTAACCTTACCGCAACGCTTAGTTCAGCGGTAGCGTTTTGTCGGGCTATTTTTATCCTGGGCGGCAAGCCAGGCCAGCTTTTCGCCGATTTTACCTTCAAGTCCGCGCGCCGATGGGATGTAATAGCGCGCAGCGGCCATTTCGGGCGGGAAATAGTTCTCGCCGGCCGCGTAGGCATTGGGCTCATCATGGGCGTAGCGATACTCCGCGCCCAGGCCTATCTCTTTCATCAGGCGGGTCGGGGCATTACGCAGATGTTCGGGAACATCATAATCGGGCTGGTCGCGCGCATCCCGCATGGCGGCCTTAAAGGCGGTGTAAACCGCGTTGCTTTTCGGCGCGCAGGCCAGATAGACGATCGCCTGCGCAATCGCCCGCTCGCCCTCCGCCGGACCGACGCGGGTAAAGCAGTCCCAGGCGGCGATCGCCACCTGCATTCCCCGGGGATCGGCATTGCCGACGTCCTCGGACGCAATCGCCAGCAGACGACGGGCAACGTAGAGCGGATCCCCCCCGGCGGTGATGATGCGCGCATACCAGTACAGCGCGGCATCAGGTGCGGAGCCTCTTACCGACTTGTGCAGCGCCGAAATCAGGTCGTAATAGCGGTCGCCCTTGTTATCAAAGCGCGCGCTGCGTTCGCCGGAGACTTCCTTAAGCAAGGCCGAGGTTAACGTACGTACGCCCTGCGCGTCGACCTCGGCCATGTCCGCCATCATTTCCAGGCTGTTCAGCGCCCGGCGGGCATCCCCGTTGACCAACTCCGCCAGCATGCGCCGGGTATCGTCCGGCAAAACGATATTTTGCCCGCCATATCCGCGCTCGCCGTCATTCATGGCCTGTTGCAGCACCTGTTCGATATCTTCCGCCGTCAGCGCTTTCAGCAAATAGACGCGGGCGCGGGACAACAGCGCCGAGTTAAGTTCGAAAGAAGGGTTTTCGGTGGTCGCGCCGATAAAGGTGATGGTGCCGTCTTCAATGTGCGGCAAAAACGCATCCTGCTGGCTTTTATTGAAGCGGTGGACTTCATCGACGAACAGTATCGTTCGGCGTCCGGCATTGCGGTTTTGTCTCGCCCGCTCTATCGCTTCGCGAATTTCCTTTATTCCCGAGGTAACGGCCGAAATCCGCTCGACGTCGGCCTGCCCGTAATGGCCGATTAATTCCGCCAGCGTGGTTTTCCCGGTTCCCGGCGGCCCCCACAGGATCATGGAGTGGAGTTGCCCGACCTCAATCGCGCGCGGCAAAGGCTTGCCGGCGCCCAGAAGATGCTGCTGGCCGATATACTGCTCCAGCGTCGCCGGCCGCATACGCGCGGCCAGCGGCTGGAATTCGTTACGGGAAAAATCAAGTGACAGATTACTCACCCGGACCTCACTGACGCTGATCGTCCAACGCCACGCCTTGCGGCGGAGTAAAAGTAAATTTTGCTGAATCAACCGCGCCGTTTTGCTGATTTTTCAGCTCATAGGTACTGCGCTGGCCGTCCTGCTCCGTGGCGGTGAACTTCTTGATGGTGCCACTGGCGGTAACGCTGATGGCGAACTGTTTGAGATTGCCGTTGGCGGACTTGGGCGTTAGCTCAAAGTCGTCGCCTTTTTGCCGCACATCATATTGACGCCAGTCGCTGGCGTCGTTGCGGGTAATCAGCATAAACGGCGTATTGCCGGTCGCATCTTTTAGCCAGGTGGCGGTAACCTGCTCGACAAACGGGTTGTAAAACCACAGCGTTTTGCCGTCGGACACCAGCACGCTTTCGTCCGGCGATGTGGTTTGCCAGTTAAATAAATTGGGGCGTTTAAGCCACAGTTCCCCTTCCCCTTCCTGCACCGCCGCGCCATCGGCGCTGGTCACCGTCTGACTGAAGCTGGCATGAAAACTGTTTACTTTGCTGAGCCGGCCCTGCAGATCGCCGGCCGCGTCGGCCCGCGCCGCCGTTGATATTATTCCCGACAGCAAACAACCGGCTACCAACCACTTTTTCATCATACAAAAATCCTTTGAATTTCCTGATATCACAGCCGTTGTTGTGCAAAAAACGAGTTGTGAAAAAACAGAGTCGTGAAAAAATCAGACGCTCCGAATGGTGAATACTGTAGCTGAACCCACTCCGGGAGCGATAGGTGAATTGTCTGCTAATTGCGGCTTTTACGCTTCTTTGCATAAGGGCTGCAATCGCAGCCCTTATCAGGTTACTCCATTGGCGGCGGAGCCAGCACCTCGCGGTTACCGTTATGACCGGGAGAGCTGACGATGCCCTGCGCCTCCATCTGCTCTACGATGCGCGCCGCGCGGTTGTAGCCGATGCGGAACTGGCGCTGCACGCCGGAGATGGAGGCCCGGCGTTTCTCCACCACAAAGGCCACCGCCTGGTCGAACAGCGGATCGAGCTCTTCATCCCCATCCAGACCGAGGCTGCCCCCTTCGCCTTCGTCACCGCCGCTGACAATACTATCAATATATTGGGGCCGCCCGCGGGCTTTCCAATCCTGCACCACGGCATGAACTTCCTGATCGCGGACAAAGGCGCCATGCACCCGCACCGGTATCGACGAGTTGGGCGCCATATACAACATATCCCCCATCCCCAGCAGCGACTCCGCGCCGCCTTGGTCAAGAATGGTGCGCGAGTCGATTTTACTGGATACGGTAAAGGCGATACGCGTCGGAATATTGGCCTTGATCAGGCCGGTAATCACATCCACCGACGGCCGCTGGGTCGCCAATACCAGATGGATGCCGGCGGCGCGCGCTTTCTGCGCCAGACGGGCGATAAGTTCTTCAACCTTCTTGCCCACGGCCATCATCAGATCGGCGAATTCATCCACCAGTACCACGATATAAGGCAGTTTTTCCAGCACCGGCGGCGTCATATCCATACTGTCGCCCGGCTTCCAGAACGGATCGGGGATCGGACGCCCCATCGCATTCGCTTCCATAACCCGTTCGTTATAGCCGGACAGGTTACGCACCCCCAGCGCCGACATCAGCTTATAGCGGCGTTCCATTTCGCCCACGCACCAGCGCAGGGCGTTAGCCGCGTCTTTCATATCGGTGACCACTTCCGTCAGCAGATGCGGAATCCCCTCATAGACGGAGAGCTCCAGCATTTTCGGGTCGATCATGATAAAGCGCACTTCTTCCGGCGTCGCTTTATACAACATGCTGATGATCATGGCGTTGACGCCGACGGATTTACCGGAGCCGGTGGTGCCGGCCACCAGCAGATGGGGCATTTTTGCCAGATCGGCCACCACCGGCTGCCCGGCGATATCCTTACCCAGCACGATGGCCAGCGGCGACGTATTATCGCGGAACTTGGCGCAGTCCAGCACCTCCCGCAGATACACGGTTTGACGGTGTTTATTGGGCAATTCCAGCCCCACATAGGGTTTACCCGGGATCACCTCCACAATACGCACCGCCACCACCGACAGCGAACGCGCCAGATCGCGCGACAGATTGGAGATACGCGCCGCTTTCACCCCCGGCGCCAGATCCAGCTCAAAGCGGGTAATCACCGGTCCGGGAAAATGATCGACCACTTCCGCTTTTACCCGGTAATCGCTCAGACGCGCCTCAATCAGCCGCGCGGTCTGCTCAAGCGCGAAACTATCCACCGGCGCTTCGCTTTCCGGCGGCGGCGTCAATAAATCCAGCGTGGGCAACGGCGTGGTGGGCTTGTGTAGCGGCTGGTCGTTACGCATCAGGAACGGATGAATCAGGCTATCCATAATAGGCTGACGGGCGGCAGGTTCAGTACGCATCTCCTGCGGCGCGGCTTCGGGGCCGTCCGCCGGGGCATTCCGCCGGTACGGGGCGGCATCGGCCGCGTCATCATCATCCGGCGACGGCGCATCGAACAAGGGGACGCGGCCCGGCGCCGGCTGATGCGGCTGCGGAATGCGCTCATCCGGCGTGGCGTAACGGGCCTGCTGCTGCGCGGCAAAATCTTGCGCCAGCTGTGCCTGTATTAGCTGGTTTTCTTCCTCTTCCCGCTCAAGATACTCTTCCCCGTAACGCTGACGCTGCTGTTCGAGATACGCCTGCTGTAGCGCGGCTTCCTGCTGAGCGATATCCTCGTCGCCGGGCGCCATATCCTGGTTAGCCGTATCGCCCTGTTCCTGCGCCCTGGCCTGCTGCTCGGCCAGGCGCTGGGACGGCAGTTTGATGCCGTATGAGGCCAGTTCGCGCCGCGTAGGAATGCGCACCGGATTCGGACGCGGCAACTCCGGCCCGACGCCCTGTTTTACCTGCGGATTGTCGTCGCCGTCGGCGCTGAATGCCGGCGTAAACGTCGTACTGGCCCTGAACGCCGTCTCCGGCGTGGCGGACTGTCCGCCATGGGATGGCCGATCGATGGGATGCGCCACCTGCGGTTGGGCGATCGGCGGCAGGTCGGCGCTGCCGGAGGGATGATACGCGTCGGCGTTGCCGTCACGAGCAGCGCCGACGGAATCCGGAACCTCAAACGAATAGAGCGGCGGGTTGAGCGTTGAAGCCGCGTCGATTTGCTGTGGAGCGGCGGGCTGTTCCGGCACCGCCGGCTGTTCGTCCGTCGCCGGAGCGGACGGCGGCCGATCGTCCCCCTCTCCTGATGAAGCGGTATTGGCGATGGCCTCGGTTATCGCGGGGGCGGAAAACAGTACGTCATCATCGCTCGCCGCCGCGGCCGTTACGGCCGGATGCTGCCGCTCGTCAAAGGCGTCGACCTCAGGCTCGCTATCATTGCGCGAGCGATTAGACATAAACGTCAGGCAGCCCAGCACCGCGGCGCCGATTTTTTCGGCAATGGTCAACCACGACCAGCCGGTAAACAGCGTTAAGCCGGCCGCCCAGACGCACAGCAGGATCAGCGTGGCGCCCATGCTGTTAAAGCGCGGGATCATCGAGCTGCTCAGCAGGCTGCCCAATACGCCGCCGGAGGCAAAGTAGTAGAGGTCGTCGATATTCAACGCCGCCAGGCCGCAGGAGGTCAGAATCAACGCCAGCGTGCCGATCAGGCGCAGAGAAAAGGTGAAATAGTCGATGGCGTTTTGGCTATCGCGATGGCGGAAAGCCGACCAGCACAGGCATAGCATAATCGGGGGAATGGCATAAGCCAGCACGCCGAAAATGAAAAACAGGGTATCCGCCAGCCAGGCTCCCGCCACTCCGCCGACGTTGTGAATGGGTTCATGCCACGCGGTTTGCGACCAACTGGGATCGGAAGGACTAAAACTGAGTATCGCGACGCCGAGATAAACGGCAAAAAGCGCCACCACGATCAAAATCGCTTCTAGCAAACGACGGCTACCGCTGAGTTTTCTCAGGGTAATATCTTTATCTTCTGTATATTCCTGGCTCAAGCGTCTCTCCAGGGCCTGTAAAGGTTTATGACAAAACGCCGAGGATTCCCGGCGCTGAAACTGTATAAATTCACAGGAGTGTAGCTGAATTTATCGGGTTTTGCACCCATGCGTTTATCGGGTCTTAATCACCAGACGATTGCTTTGTTTCACTTCTTCCATCACCACATAGGTGCGGGTATCGTTCACCCCCGGCAGTCGAAGCAGCGTCTCGCCCAGCAGCTTGCGATAGGCGGACATATCCGGCACCCGTGTTTTCAACAGGTAGTCAAAATCGCCGGAAACCAGATGACACTCCTGAATTTCTTCCAGCTTCTGCACCGCCGAATTAAACTGTTCAAACACATCGGGCGCTCCGCGGTTCAGCGTTATTTCAACGAAAACCAGCAGCGAGGCATCCAGATAATGCGGATTGAGCAGTGCGGTATAGCCATTGATGAAACCCTGTCGCTCCAGACGGCGTACCCGTTCCAGACAGGGCGTTGGTGATAATCCCACCCGTTTGGAAAGCTCGACATTGGAAATACGACCGTCTTTTTGCAGTTCGTTCAGGATGTTGCGATCAATACGATCGAGATCTTTTCCTGGCCGTTTTTTAGTATCTACCATTATTATTGTCTCTCTTCACTCTTCCCTGAACCTGCTACACTCCGACCAACTTCAATGTCTCAGAGCCGCCCTAAAGAACACCCGTTGTCTATTTTGCATAGCAAAAATCATGCTCTTTTTCGTCGCTATCCGTCATCGCCCTGCGCAGTGCTAAAAGTGTTACACCAGGCAAAAACGATTTATCCGTGGCGCAACCAGCCAGACAGGCGACGAATAAAAAACCGAGCTTTTGACTATTCACATACAAAAAATTTCCTCTTACCCAGATGTTTTCGCAAAAGCACAGCTGATTGTCAAAGTAAAACAAATAAAATCAGAAGAAAGTACCAGATTAAATCGGCCGGAGCCGGATTCTCAGGCGCTTTCAATCATTTTACTTATCAATGTGGCTGATCTATCAGCAACTTACCGCGGCGATAAACATTGACGATTAAACAAATAGCTAACAACTTCGCCACACGCTTTTTTTACTCAGGTAATTTCCTTACAATCACCCCATATGTCCGTCATCGTGAAATGAGGAACTCATGAGTACCGTTAAACATCATAAGTTATTGATTCTGGGCTCAGGCCCGGCTGGCTACACGGCTGCGGTTTATGCCGCGCGGGCGAATTTACATCCGGTGCTCATTACCGGGATGGAGAAAGGCGGTCAGTTGACCACCACCACCGAAGTGGAAAACTGGCCGGGCGATGCGGAAGGCTTAACCGGGCCGCTGCTGATGGAGCGCATGCAGGCGCACGCGGAAAAATTCAATACCGAGATTGTCTTCGACCATATTCAGCGCGTCGATCTGCAAACCCGCCCGTTCCGTCTTTTCGGCGACAGCGACGAATATACCTGCGATGCGTTGATTATCGCCACCGGCGCGTCCGCGCGCTATCTGGGTCTGCCCTCCGAAGAGGCGTTCAAGGGGAAAGGGGTGTCCGCCTGCGCCACCTGCGACGGTTTCTTCTATCGCAACCAGAAAGTCGCCGTGGTCGGCGGCGGCAATACCGCCGTTGAAGAAGCGCTGTATCTCTCCAACATCGCCGCCGAGGTACATCTGATTCACCGCCGCGACAGTTTCCGTTCGGAGAAAATCCTTATCGACCGGCTGATGGACAAGGTGGAAAACGGCAATATCATTCTGCATACCAACCGTACGCTTGATGAAGTCCTCGGCGACCAGATGGGCGTAACCGGCGTGCGCCTGCGCGATACCCGTACCGACGCCGCCGAAGAGTTGGAGCTGGCCGGCGTATTTATCGCCATCGGCCATAGCCCCAACACCGCGGTTTTCGGCGGTCAGTTGGAGCTGGAGAACGGCTATATCAAGGTACAGTCCGGTATTCACGGCAATGCCACCCAGACCAGCATTCCCGGCGTTTTTGCCGCAGGCGATGTAATGGATCACATTTACCGTCAAGCCATTACCTCCGCCGGAACGGGCTGCATGGCGGCGCTTGACGCCGAACGTTATCTGGACGGGTTAACCGCCGCCAAATAACGCGCCGTCGCCATCCGGGACGCCCCCGCCGTCCCGGATGGCGTTTTTCTCTTTGCACAGCGCAAAAATTGATCGTGCCCCGCCTTTATCGTTTGCACCCTGCTCCCGCCGCGGTAACATGTCGGCATTCTGAGCATGGGAAAAGCATATTGTTAACCACCGGTTATGCCAGCGTTATTTTCCATCGCCCCCCTCCTTACACATTACGGCCTGGTATCTGATGAAACAAACCAGACAGCAAGAACTCACGCATTGGCTGAAGCAACAAAGCAAACGGGCGCAGCGCTGGCTAAGGCTTTCACTGCTGCTCGGTTTCCTCAGCGGGGTACTGATTGTGGCGCAGGCATGGCTGCTGGCCGCCCTGCTGCACGCCTTGATCATCGATCATACGCCGCGCGAAGCCTTGCTCGCGCCGTTTCTGCTGCTGATCGCCGCCTTTGTGCTGCGGGCGTTGAACAGCCTGCTGCGGGAGCGCGTGGGTTTTCTGTGCGGACAGGCGGTGCGCCAGCAAATCCGTAAGCTGGTGCTGGACAGGCTACAGCAGTTGGGCCCGGCCTGGATTCAGGGGAAACCGGCCGGAAGCTGGGCGACCATCATTCTGGAACAGGTTGAAGATATGCAGGACTACTATTCCCGCTATCTTCCTCAGATGTATCTGGCCGCGCTGATCCCGCTGCTTATTCTGATCGCCATCTTCCCGATTAACTGGGCGGCGGGTCTTATTCTGTTGCTGACCGCCCCCCTGATCCCGCTGTTTATGGCGCTGGTCGGCATGGGAGCGGCAGACGCCAATCGGCGTAATTTTCTGGCGCTGGCGCGCCTGAGCGGACATTTTCTCGATCGCCTGCGCGGACTGGAAACCCTGCGCCTGTTTAATCGCGGCCGTGCGGAAACCGACCAAATCAGCAAGGCGTCCGAGGATTTTCGCCGCCGCACCATGGAAGTGTTGCGCATGGCCTTCCTTTCCTCCGGGGTACTGGAATTTTTCGCCTCTATTTCCATCGCCGTGGTGGCGGTTTACTTTGGCTTCTCTTATCTGGGAGAACTCAATTTCGGCCATTACGGCGCGGGCGTGACGCTATTCGCCGGCTTCCTGGTACTGATTCTGGCGCCTGAATTCTTTCAGCCGCTGCGCGATCTCGGCACCTTTTATCACGCCAAGGCCCAGGCCGTCGGCGCGGCGGAATCGCTGGTGGCCTTTCTGACGGCGCAAGGCGAAAGCGTGGGCGGCGGCGAGCGTGAATTCATCGACCAAGGTGCCATCGCCATCCAGGCGGCCGATCTGGTCATTCTGGCGCCCGACGGCACCCCGCTGACCCAGCCGCTGACGTTCAGCGTGGCGGCGGGCAAGCGTATCGCCGTGGTGGGCGTCAGCGGCGCGGGTAAAAGCTCGCTGCTGAATGCGCTGCTTGGTTTCCTGCCCTATCGCGGCTCCCTTACCGTTAACGATATCGAGCTGAATACGCTGTCGCCCGCGTCATGGCGCCGCCGGTTAAGCTGGGTGGGTCAAAACCCCCATCTGCCGGAACACAGCCTGCGGGCCAATATTTTACTGGGGAAACCGCAGGCGACCGATAATGAGTTGCAGCGCGCCGTTGAGCGGGCGCACGTGCATGAATTTCTGCCTCAGCTGCCGCAGGGGCTGGATACGCCCATCGGCGACGGCGCGGCGCGTCTCTCCGTGGGACAGGCGCAGCGAGTGGCGCTTGCCCGGGCGTTAATCAATCCGTGCGGACTGCTGCTGCTCGACGAACCCGCCGCCAGCCTGGATGCGCACAGCGAGCAGCGGGTCATGGCGGCGTTAAACGCCGCATCCCGTCGGCAGACCTCGCTGCTGGTCACCCATCAGTTGAACGACACGCTTGATTACGACGCCATATGGGTGATGCATCAGGGTCGGTTGGTGCAACAGGGGGATTACCGCACGCTCAGCGCGCAATCCGGCGCCTTTGCGCAACTGATGGCGCAACGTCAGGGAGAGCTATAAGATGTCCCGAATAACAACGCTACAGGTGTTAAAACCCTTTCTGCGCCTCTATCGGCGCCATATCTGGCGCCTGAGTCTGGGCATCATTTTAGCCATTGCGACGCTGCTGGCCAGCATCGGGCTGCTGGCGCTGTCCGGGTGGTTTCTGGCCGCCGCTGCGCTGGCGGGCGTCGCCGGATTATACACCTTTAACTATATGCTGCCGGCGGCGGGCGTCAGAGGCGCGGCGATTACCCGCACCGCGGGCCGCTATGCGGAAAGGCTGGTCAGCCACGACGCCACATTCCGCGTGCTGCAACAGCTGCGCGTATTTACCTTTGCGCGTATTCTGCCGCTCTCTCCCGGCGCTATCGCCCGGTTTCGCCAGGCGGAGCTGCTGAACCGGCTGGTGGCCGATGTGGATACGCTCGACCATTTATACCTGCGCGTTATTTCGCCGATGGTCGGCGCCCTGCTGGTTATTCTGATCGTCACCTACGGACTAAGCTGGCTGGACCCGTCGCTGGCGCTGACATTATGCGCCATTATGCTGACGCTGTTACTGCTGTTGCCGGTGGCGTTTTATCGGGCCGGACGGCGCATCGGAGAGGATCTGACGGCGTTACGGGCGCAATATCGCATCCAGTTGACTACCTGGCTACAGGGGCAGGCGGAATTGACCGTCTTCGGCGCGCTGGCGGCGGCGCGTCAGCGGCTGGCGCAGTTGGAAACGCGCTGGCTGACGCGTCAGCGGCAGCAGGCCAATCTCACCGGACTGTCTCAGGCGCTGATGATTTTATGCAGCGGACTGACGGTCACCCTGATGTTATGGCTGGCCGCGGCGGGCATCGGCGGCGATACCCGGCCCGGCGCGCTGATTGCCCTATTCGTCTTCGCCGCTCTGGCCGCCTTTGAAGCGCTGGCGCCGGTGGCCGGGGCGTTCCAGCATATGGGACAGGTTATCGCCTCCGCCGCGCGGGTCGATCAGATTATCCGCCAGCCGGCCGAGGTGATCTTTCCGGATCGGGGACCGTCCACGGCGCCGACGGCGGCGCTGGATTTAACCCGCGTCGGCTTTACCTACCCCGACCAGCCCTTGCCGGTACTGAGCGATATCTCGCTCAATATCCGTGCCGGCGAGCATCTGGCCCTGCTCGGGCGTACCGGATGCGGCAAATCCACCCTGCTGCAACTGCTTACCCGCGCGTGGGACTGCGGCGAGGGGGAGATAACGCTGAACGGATTTCCGCTCGCTTCCTGGCGTGAGGATGAACTGCGCGGCATGATGAGCGTGGTGCCGCAGCGCGTACATATTTTTAGCGCCACGCTGCGCGATAATCTGCTGCTGGCCGCGCCCGACGCCGGCGATGAGCAACTGGTTACAGTGTTACAACAGGTCGGTCTGGATAAGCTGCTGGAGAATGAAGGGCTGAACGCCTGGTTCGGCGAAGGCGGGCGTCAGCTCTCCGGCGGCGAACAGCGCCGCATCGGCCTGGCGCGAGCCTTGCTGCACCCGGCCCCGCTGGTATTGCTGGACGAGCCGACCGAAGGATTGGATGCGGAAACCGAACGGCGTATTTTGCAGTTGCTGCGTCGGCACTGTGGCGGCAAAACGCTGATAGTGATCACCCATCGGCTGTATGAGCTGGCATCGATGGATCGCATTTGCGTGATGGATGGCGGCCGGATCATCGAACAGGGAAGCCATCAGGCGTTGATGGCGCGGCAGGGGCGTTACTGGCAATTTCACCAGCATGTTTAATGATTATTGAACAGCAGGTTGCCGACAAGGTGTTGCCAGCGCCGTTATCCCCGCGCCAGCGGGGAGCTACTTTCAGGTAATACGGGATATTATGCGACTGTATCAACTCTCCCCCGACTCACTGCTCTTCCCCGATCCGATTAATGCTCTGGACGAGCCAAACGGCTTATTGGCGATAGGGGGCGATCTTTCGGTTGAACGCCTCGGCGCGGCGTATCGGCACGGGATATTTCCCTGGTATTCGCCCGGCGAGTCCATTTTATGGTGGTCGCCCAACCCGCGGGCGGTGCTGTTTCCGGAGGGATTTCATCTCAGCCGCAGCATGCGGAGATTTCTGCGTAAGCACGATTTTCAGGTCACCATCAACCACGCATTTGATGAAGTGATCGCCTCCTGTGCCGATGAACGCGGAGGCGGAACCTGGATCAGCGCGGAAATTATTCTGGCTTATGGCGCACTTCATCAGTCAGGACAAGCACATTCCGTCGAAGTGTGGCAGAATGGCACGCTTGTCGGCGGGTTGTATGGCGTTGCGCAAGGCGGATTGTTTTGCGGCGAGTCGATGTTCAGCCGCACCGACAATGCATCCAAATATGCGTTGCTGACATTCCAGCAACATTTTATCCGTCACGGTGGTTACCTGATCGACTGCCAGGTACTGAACGCCCATACCGCTTCATTAGGAGTGTGTGAAATTCCCCGCGATCGTTTTTTGCAATTGCTTTTCCAACTGCGGGACAATCCGGTGGCCGATGGCTGTTGGCGGCCGCAAACGCTGGCTCAGCCGATGCCGTGATAGATAGCTGCCGTTGATAAATAATACCCGGTTTACCAACGCTTCTTTACATAATGCGGGTTTTTCGGCATTATCTTGCCGGTTAAAAACAAAGGTAGTCACACCTAGAGGATTCGATGGCCAAAGAAGACAATATTGAAATGCAAGGCACCGTGCTTGATACGCTGCCCAATACCATGTTCCGCGTTGAATTGGAAAACGGGCACGTGGTTACCGCTCATATCTCCGGTAAAATGCGTAAAAACTATATCCGCATCCTGACGGGTGACAAAGTCACTGTAGAGCTGACCCCGTACGACCTGAGCAAAGGCCGCATTGTCTTCCGCAGCCGTTAACCGGTTCACCCGTCGCTGACCGCAGCGATATCCGAGGATGTTCCACCTCTGCCAGCCCTTTCCGTTACCGGCAAGGGCTTTTGCGTTTGGGGCGGTAATTCGTAAAAAAGGGTGATGCCTGCGCATCACCCTTTTAGCTCCTCCCCCTGACAAGGGGGAGGTCGGAGGGGGTTGCCTAATGGACGGCGCCTTCCGCTTTATGCTTCTGCGCGCTCTGGAAACCGTAGGTCAGCTGCTGCGTCTCCTTATCCAGTTCAACCTTGACCGAGCCGCCGTCGACCAGCAAGCCGAACAGCAGTTCGTTGGCCAGCGGTTTCTTGAGGTTTTCCTGCATAACCCTCGCCATCGGACGGGCCCCCATGGCTTTATCATAGCCTTTGGTTGCCAGCCAATCGCGAGCTTCGTCGCTGACTTCCAGCGATACGCCCTTCGCATCCAGCTGCGCCTGCAACTCAACGATGAATTTATCCACCACCTGCTGAATAACGTCCGTAGAGAGATGGTTGAACCAGATAATGCCGTCGAGACGGTTACGGAACTCCGGCGTAAACACTTTCTTGATCTCTTCCATCGCATCGGTGCTGTTATCCTGCTGGATAATGCCGATAGAGTTACGCTGGGTTTCCCGCACGCCGGCGTTGGTGGTCATCACCACGATCACGTTGCGGAAGTCGGCTTTGCGGCCGTTGTTATCCGTCAGGGTGCCGTTATCCATCACCTGCAGCAGCAGGTTAAACACATCGGGGTGCGCCTTCTCGATTTCATCCAGCAGCAGCACCGAGTGCGGATGCTTAATCACCGCGTCGGTCAGCAGGCCGCCCTGATCGTAGCCGACATAGCCAGGAGGCGCGCCGATCAAACGGCTGACGGTGTGGCGCTCCATGTACTCGGACATATCGAAACGCAGCAGCTCGATATCCAGCGCCTTCGCCAGCTGCAGCGTGACCTCCGTTTTACCCACCCCGGTCGGCCCGGCAAACAGGAAGGAACCGATAGGCTTGCGATCCTGCCCCAATCCGGCGCGGCTCATTTTGATGGATTCCGACAGCGCTTCAATCGCCTTGTCCTGACCGAACACCAGCATCTTCAGGCGCTCGCTCAGGTTTTTCAGCACGTCGCGATCGCTGGACGACACCGTTTTTTCCGGAATACGGGCGATACGCGCCACCACGGATTCGATATCCGCCACATTGACCGTTTTCTTGCGCTTACTGACCGGCACCAGACGGCTGCGGGCGCCGGCTTCGTCAATCACGTCAATCGCCTTGTCGGGCAGATGGCGGTCGTTGATGTATTTCACCGCCAGTTCCACCGCCGCGCGCACCGCTTTCGCCGTATAGCGTACGTCATGATGGGCTTCATACTTCGGCTTCAGGCCGTTGATGATCTGTACCGTTTCTTCCACGCTCGGTTCAGTGATATCGATTTTCTGGAAACGTCGCGCCAGCGCCCGATCCTTTTCAAAAATATTGCTGAATTCCTGATAGGTGGTGGAACCGATAACGCGGATCTTGCCGCTGGATAGCAGCGGTTTGATCAGGTTGGCCGCGTCGACCTGACCGCCGGAGGCGGCACCCGCACCAATAATAGTATGAATTTCATCAATAAAGAGGATGCTGTTCTTATCCTGTTCCAGCTGTTTCAACAGCGCCTTGAAGCGTTTTTCAAAATCGCCGCGATATTTCGTTCCGGCCAGCAGAGAACCGATGTCCAGCGAATAGAGCGTGCAGTCCGCCATCACCTCCGGCACGTCGCCCTGCACAATCCGCCAGGCCAGCCCTTCGGCGATCGCCGTTTTGCCGACGCCGGATTCCCCCACCAGCAAAGGGTTATTTTTACGCCGCCGGCACAATACCTGAATGGTGCGCTCCAGCTCTCTGTCCCGGCCGATAAGCGGGTCGATGCCGCCAACGCGCGCCAGCTGGTTCAGATTGGTGGTGAAGTTTTCCATACGGTCTTCCCCTCCGGCCTGCTCTTCATTGACAGGATTCTCCGGGTTTGGCGCCTGCCCGGACTCTTCTTTACGCGTCCCGTGCGAAATAAAATTCACCACGTCCAGACGGCTGACGTCATGCTTGCGCAGCAGGTACGCCGCCTGAGACTCCTGTTCGCTGAAAATGGCGACCAGCACGTTCGCCCCTGAAACTTCGCTGCGCCCCGATGACTGAACGTGAAAAACCGCCCGCTGCAACACGCGCTGGAAACTCAGCGTCGGCTGCGTTTCACGCTCATCGTCGCTTTGCGGCAGCGTTGGCGTGGTCTGTTCAATAAAGGTTTCCAGTTCCTGGCGCAGCGCGGTCAAATCCACCGTGCAGGCTTCCAGTGCTTCACGTGCGGCCGGATTACTGAGCAGAGCCAACAGCAAATGCTCCACGGTCATAAACTCGTGTCGGTGCTCACGCGCTCTGGCGAAAGCCATGTTGAGACTGAGTTCCAGTTCTTGATTGAGCATATGCCCCTCCCCCAATGAATTGCCTGACTTCAGGCTTTTTCCAGCGTACAGAGCAGCGGGTGCTCATTTTCTCTGGCGTAACGGTTTACCTGTACAACTTTGGTTTCAGCCACTTCGGCGCTGAACACGCCGCATAACGCCTTTCCCTGATAATGAACCGTCAGCATCAGTTGCGTTGCACGTTCAATATCATAAGAAAAGAACTTTTGCAGAACGTCAATAACAAATTCCATCGGCGTGTAATCATCGTTGTTCAATAACACTTTATACATCGATGGCGGTTGCAGTTTTTCTTTATGTTGATCGGCGGTCAGACTCTCTGATTGCGACCACGTTTTATCGTTTCCCATTATCTGTCCAACGTCATCTGAATATCACCGGAGCGAACTGTATTTACAGTAGCACGTCTGGTTTTTGTTTTACCATCCGGGGACCAAAATCGTTGCCAGAAAGCGCGGTCTAGTGTCTCCGATCCCTCGAATTCACTACGCAACGCTGAATCAAAGCCGGCAATAGCGTTATCTGCATCAAACTTTGACACAAAGACCCGGCGCTAAAATGTGGATCGCTTGACGCCGGGATCGATTTCACTACAGTGTAGTGTTGAATTGATGAGGTTTTAATCAATTCGTATTCACTTTAACCAAATAACCTCACCTTACTTAAAAAAATACTCTTGCGAAGGATGTCCAGCATGGAGACGGGTACTGTTAAATGGTTCAATAATGCCAAGGGTTTCGGTTTTATCTGTCCTGAAGGGGGCGGTGAAGATATCTTCGCTCACTACTCGACAATTCAAATGGACGGATACCGAACGCTAAAGGCTGGACAGGTTGTCAGGTTCGACGTTCATCAAGGACCGAAAGGTAATCATGCAAGTCTGATCGTGCCCCTGGTCAGCGAAACTGTCGCCTGATAAACACTAAGCCTTAACTAAAAAATTTCGATTTTTATTCAGGTTAGTACAAAAATGCTGGTCTGATCGTTCGACCGGCATTTTATCTTTACCGCCTTGAAATCAAGTTTGGGGCGCTAAAAAATAAATCAAGCCTCAGGCGCCTCCCCGCTCTCTTTTCCGACGCGCGGCGGTTGAACCGGCATGCAGCCGCCGGTAGTTCAACCGTTAATCGGCGCGCCCGCGCGCCAGCCACAGCACCCGGGAAAACATACCGCGAATCAATGGCGGTATGGCGTCGTCGCCCATGCTTGCGGCTTCCATCGCCACTTCAATGGCCAGGTCCGGCTTCGACGATCGATGAATCGCTTTCATAATGATTTTATGCATGGATAACGGCACTTTTTCCGGCAGTTGCGCCACCCGGTGATAGACATGGGCGAATCCCGCGCGGTACATATAATGTTCCATATCCAGCGCCGGCAAGACGGTCAAGTGGTCGCGCGCTCTTTCTCCCTGCCTCGCCAGCAGGCTTTGCGCCGTGGCGGCATACTTTTTCCCGGCGTCGTCGCCATCGGCCAGCACATGCCATTCAATGCCCATGCGCTGAGCGAATTTCAGCAACGGCCGCAGCCCCGACTGGGCAAACTCAATGACTTTAACGCCTTCGGCGGCAAAGTGATGACCGCACTGCCGGGCCAGCTCATTCAGCATCCAGACTTCGGTTTCCCCCTCCACCAGCAGCCAACAGCGGGCAAACAGCGACGAAGGGCGATTAAAACGAATATGGAAGGCAATACGCCGGCTGTCCTCCGCGCTCATCTCCTGTCGGCCGATGCGATAGGTCGCCACGCGTGATGATTCGCGCACCAGACGGCAAACCTGCTCCATCGGCACCAGCGACAACAGTTCCCCCGAATTGGTGGTGGTAACTTTCTGCAACGGCAACTGCATCAGCAACCCCCACGCTACCGACAGCATGATCGGATGCAGGCGCGTTTCCGGATCTTCGATTAATAACAGGGGAAGGGAATGCGGGTCCAGCGTCACCGCGCCTTTGGCCTGTAATAGCGTGGTAAAGAGTTCCAGCAGGATAATCCGCCGACTGCGGTTGTTCGAATCGGCGATAAGACGGTTGATATTGTCCAGCGCGCGCCAGGATTTACCGTTATGCGCCCGTTCATGGCGATGATGCCGCCGCTCATTCAGCGTGGCGTTTTGTTCGGAAAAATAGTGCTCAAGCAATTGACGCATCGCAGCCAACCCTTGCCGCAGTTCCTTGTCGGTCAATTTCTGCGGGTTTTGCGCCAGTTCGCTCATTAGCTGTTCAAACTGCCGCGCCAGTTTTTCATTACCGTTGTTCGCGGCGACGGCCAGGGTTCCCGAACGCAGACGGCGCATAAACCTGGCATCCCGCAGACGCAACACCGGGTGCAAGCGGATCACTTCGCGGGCCAGTTCGTCGATATCGCTTAGCGGTATCGGGTGCCCTTCGGCATCAAGAAAGCTGCGCCAGGTAAAGACCGACTCGCTTTCGTCGACCTCGCCTTCCAGGCGGTAAAAAATCCGCTTCCGCGATCCCGCGCCTTCCACCCATACTCGCTCAAGCGTGCGGTAACGCGGAGCCAGATGGCGTCCGGGCGCCGCTTCACAGAACGTGAAGATAACCTGCAGGTGGCGCTCGCGGCTGGTTTCATCACCCGGCGTAAAATGAAAATCCTCTCTGTCGAAATGATACAGCGGCAGCGTCGGCGCCAGCAGCAGAGACAGCGCGTCCAGCAGGCTGGACTTGCCCCAGGCGTTCTCGCCGATCAGCACGGTATTATCTTCCAGCGTCAGCGACAGCCGGTTAATCCCCCGGAACCCCAGAATCTCTACGCTTTCCAGATACATCCACGTCTCCTGTTTTCGCCTTGCCGAACCAGACTTAATAATAACACCCGCCGCTGCCTGCGGCAGGCCGCCAGACAAGACTTTACTCACGATGATAATTTGTTTAATTTTAATAGATTATGTCACTTTCCCCTCCAATGACCGGCTTTTCTTCCTAAGGACCTCTATTCTGTGATGTATTCAGGGTTATTAATTATTTTATTGCCGCTTATGCTGGGCTATCTGGTGCCGCTGCGCGCCAAAAAAGTATTACGATCAATTAACCGTCTGCTGAGCTGGATGGTGTATATCATTCTGTTTCTGATGGGCATCAGCCTGGCGTTTCTGGATGATCTCGGCAGCAATCTGCTGCTGATTTTTCGCTATGCCGTCGTCTGCACCCTGTGCATTGTCGCGGCGAATATTGCGGCGCTGTGGTTACTGGAAAAACGCTATCCATGGCGTGGCGCCTACCAACGGCAAGCGCTCCCTTCCCGGCTGCATATGATCCTGGACTCGCTCGGGCTGTGCGGCGTGGTATTCAGCGGGTTTCTGCTGGGGTTAACCCAGTGGTCCGGCCTGAGCCATGCCAGTCAGGGCAGCGAGTACGCGCTGATACTGTTGCTGTTTCTGGTGGGAATACAGCTGCGCAACAGCGGCATGACGCTGCGCCAGATTGTATTGAATCGACGCGGCATGATGGTCGCGCTGGTGGTCGGCGTCAGCGCGCTTGCCGGCGGCGCGCTGGCGGCCTGGGCGCTGGATTTGCCGCTGAAAACCGGTCTGGCGATGGCCTCCGGCTATGGCTGGTACTCGTTGTCCGGTATCCTGCTGACCGACGCGTTAGGCCCGGTTATCGGCAGCGCGGCCTTTTTTAACGATCTGACCCGTGAACTGCTGGCCATTATGCTGATCCCGGCGCTGATCCAGCGCAACCGCGCCTGCGCCCTGGGATTATGCGGCGCCACCTCGATGGATTTCACTTTGCCGGTATTACAGCGCAGCGCGGGGGTGGATATGGTGCCGGCGGCCGTCGTGCACGGTTTTCTGCTGAGCCTGGCCGCGCCGATCCTGATGGCGTTTTTTTCCGCATAGTCGCTTTTGCCTCTCCCTTTGCGGGCAGTGATTGAGAGTCATTTTCATTGCCCGCAGTCAAAATTGCGCTAAATCAACTTTACCTGACGTTGGGTTAAAAAAGCCTTTTTCCTCATGGCGCTTCCCTCTATGCTTCAAAACAAGCATTTAAAATGCAACTTTAAAAAGGAAGTAATTATGTTTTGTGTGCAATGTGAACAAACCATCCGTACCCCGGCTGGCAATGGCTGCTCTTACGCGCAGGGCATGTGTGGTAAAAGCGCGGAAACCTCCGATCTGCAAGACCTGCTGGTCGCCGTATTGCAAGGGCTGTCGGCCTGGGCGCTGCAAGCCCGCGAGCTGGGTATCGTCGATCATGATATCGACAGCTTCGCCCCGCGCGCCTTTTTCTCCACGCTGACCAACGTCAACTTCGACTCGCAGCGGATTATCGGCTACGCCCGGGAAGCCATCGCGCTGCGTCAGTCGCTGGCAACGCGCTGCCGTCTGCTGGAAGCGGGCGTTGCCCTCACCCATCCCCTGGCGGAACTACAACTGGCCGGCGACGATATGCCGACGCTGTTGCGCCAGGCGGCCGACTTCGCGCTGGATCATGACAAAAGCGCCGTGGGCGACGACGTTCACGGTCTGCGCATGCTGTGCCTATACGGCCTGAAAGGCGCCGCCGCCTATATGGAGCATGCGCACGTTCTCGGCCAGTATGATGAGAGTATTTATACGCAATATCATTCCCTTATGGCCTGGCTGGGCACGCAACCCACCGACGTCGATACCCTGCTGAACAATGCTATGGGCATCGGCGCGATGAACTTTAACGTTATGGCGATCCTCGATCGCGGCGAAACCGAGGCTTACGGTCATCCGCAGCCGACCGCCGTTAACGTGCGCCCCGTCGCCGGTAAAGCCATTCTGATCTCCGGCCATGACCTGAAAGATTTGCGTATGCTGCTGGAACAGACCGCAGGCAGCGGCATCAATATCTACACCCACGGCGAAATGCTGCCGGCGCACGGTTATCCCGAACTGCAAAAATTCAAACATCTGGTCGGCAACTACGGCAGCGGCTGGCAGAACCAGCAAACGGAGTTCGCCAAGTTTCCCGGCGCCATCGTCATGACGTCCAACTGCATTATCGATCCCAATGTCGGCAACTACGGCGATCGCATCTGGACGCGCAGCATAGTCGGCTGGCCGGGCGTCAACCATCTGGAAGGGGATGATTTCAGCCCGGTTATCGCCCAGGCGCAGCGGCTGGCAGGGTTCCCTTACAGCGAGATCGAACATCTGATTACCGTCGGTTTCGGCCGGGAAACCCTGCTGAGCGCCGCCGATACCGTTATCGACCTGGTCGCCCAAAAGAAACTTCGACACGTCTTTTTGGTGGGCGGTTGCGACGGCAGCCGCGCGGAGCGCAGCTATTTTACCGACTTTACCGTCAAGGTTCCCGACGACTGCCTGATTATGACGCTGGCCTGCGGTAAATACCGTTTCAACAAGCTGGATTTCGGCACCCTGGAAGGTCTGCCGCGTTTACTGGACGTGGGCCAGTGCAACGACGCTTACTCCGCCATTATTCTGGCGGTCAAACTGGCGGAGAAACTGGGCTGCGGCGTCAACGATCTACCTCTCAGCCTGGTGCTGTCGTGGTTTGAACAGAAGGCTATCGTCATCCTGCTGACCCTGCTGTCCCTCGGCGTGAAGAATATTTATACCGGTCCGACGGCGCCGGGGTTCCTGACCGAAAATCTGCTGGCGATCCTGAATGAGAAGTTCGGCATGCGCGCCATCACCACGGTCGAACAGGATATGAACGCCATTCTGGCCGCCTGAGGGAGATGATGTCATGACCATGCCGACACCACTTTGTCCCAACCGTATGCAAGTGCATTCGATCATTCAGGAAACCCCTGATGTTTGGACAATAGCGCTGATTAATCACGATTTTTATCCGTATCAGCCCGGCCAGTATGCCCTGGTGAGCATCGCCGACAGTCCTGAAACGCTGCGGGCCTATACGCTCTCGTCATCGCCTGGGCTTAGCTGCTTTATCACCCTGACGGTGCGCCGGCTGGATAAGGGGCTCGGTTCGCGCTGGCTGACGCAAAAGCTGAAACCGGGTGATTATCTGTGGCTGTCGGATGCGCAGGGAGAATTTACCTGCGCGCGCGCCGCCGGCGAACGTTATCTGATGATGGCCGCGGGCTGCGGCGTCACCCCCATAATGTCGATGTGCCGCTGGCTGCTCGCCAATCGACCGCACAGCGACCTGCGGGTGATTTTTAACGTGCGCAATCCGCAGCAGGTTATTTTTGCCGACGAGTGGCGGGAACTGGCGCGGCGTTACCCCGACCGTCTGCAACTGACGCTGATGGCGGAAGAGGATGCGGCGCCGGGTTTTCTCGCCGGGCGGATTACCTACGAGCTGCTATTGGAACTGGCGCCGGATATCGCCGGCCGCACCCTGATGACCTGCGGTCCGGCGCCCTATATGAAGCAGGTAGAGAAGTTCTGTCGGCAGTGCGGCGTGCCGGCGCAGCGCTTCTTTAAAGAGCAGTTCCATGTGGCTGACGGCGCCCCGGATGACGACGGCGACCAGCTTACGCTCACCATCAGCCGCCCGTGGCAAAAACTGCGCGTTCCGGTGGGCGTCAGCCTGCTGGCGGCGCTGGAGGCCAATAAGGCGCCGGTGCCAGCCGCCTGCCGCGCGGGCGTATGCGGAAGCTGCAAAACCCGCATTCTCTCCGGCGACTACCACACCGACAGCACCATGACCCTGACCCCGGAGGAGATCGCCCAGGGCTACGTGCTGGCCTGTAGCTGCCGGTTACAGGGGGATACCGTGCTGGCGTGATACAATGCGCGCCGCCGATCAAGGCGGCGTCACCACAGCCGTTATCGTTCACGGCGCGGCGTACTTCTCCAGCAGGGCGTCGGCGATGGCTTCCGTCTGCGTATCCGCCTCTCCCCGGTAATCCCGCGGACGGAAGTGCATCTGAAAGGCGGCGATAACCTGCCGCTTCTGCCGAGCGCTCATATCATCGCGCACCTGGTAGCCGTAGCGCACCAGCTTCGCCAACAGGCGGTCGGCATCAACCGGCCGGGCGGGGTCGCGGCCGTCAAGATGGAACCTCACCCGCTCCGCCTCCGGCCAGGCGCCGATGCCCGCCCGCGCCAGCTGTTCCCAGGGAAACAGCGGTCCGGGATCCTGCTTGCGCAGCGGGGCGATATCGCTGTGGGCCACCACGTTCTGCGGCGCTATCCCATAGCGCTCGACGATCTGCCGGGCCATATCGCTCAGCACGGCGATTTGCGCCGCGGGAAACGGCGTCCATTTTACCCCGGTCAGCGTACGCCGGTAGCCGGCGTTCTCCAGCTCGATACCGATCGACGAATTATTAAGACGCGTGAATCCGCGCCAGCCGCTGGCGCCGGCGTGCCATGCCGCCTGCGATTCCGCCACCAGTTGCCACACCACCGGCTTACCCCGGTCAAGGGGCGGATGCGCGGGAATAAGATAATGCGCGCTGACGTGTTCGTCCGTCAGCGTGCTCAGCGAGGTGGGAAAATCCTCCGCCGTATAGTGGATCACCAGAAAACGGATGCGCGACTCCTGCGCCTGCGCCCGGTGCGCCGCATCGACTTTATAGCGCCCGAAATCCTTCAGGGAGGAGGCAGACTGGCACCCGGCCAGCAATAGCAACATCAGCATAGCGATGCATTTGGTCATGATGTTCCGACGAGCGTCGGTTTTCCGTATGAAGTGATTAAACAGTGACTAGCGACCGACTTTTACCGCGGTCCCGCTGACGGACACCATCAGCATGCTGCTGTCTTTACCCACGGTTTCATAGTCGATATCAATCCCGACCACGGCATTGGCGCCCAAATCCGCCGCCTGTTGCTGCAACTCTTTAAACGCAATCTGCCTTGCCTTGCGCAATTCTTTTTCATAAGCGCCGGAGCGTCCGCCCACGATGTCGCGAATGCCGGCAAAGAAGTCACGGAAAATGTTGGCGCCGAGGATGGCTTCCCCGGTGACGACGCCGCAGTATTCCGTAATGGTAAAACCTTCCAGATTCGGGGTGGTGGACAAATGCATGGTGGACTCCTTGAACTGTTGATAGACGTAATACCCTATATCACCGCTCTGTTACAGGGCAACTGCGGGATTAAAATAGTCCGCTTCCATGCTTGCCGCGCGCTAATTATCCGCGCGGCTTATTTCCTCCCCGACAAACCCGCTCCGCTCACCGTCAAGCCAGTGTTTTATGCTATTATTTAAGCAATAATTCGCTTATCAGCAAATTTTAACCCGCGGCGATTGCATAAGTATTCTGCCGACGTTAACATTCGCGGCATCAATGGCTATTCAATTCTTACGCATGAGTATTCAACTAAACGGCATTAACTGCTTCTACGGCGCATACCAGGCGTTGTTCGACATTACACTGACCTGTCCGGCGGGCGAAACCCTGGTTTTGCTTGGGCCGAGCGGCGCGGGGAAAAGTTCCCTGCTGCGCGTCCTGAACCTGCTGGAAATGCCGAGTTCCGGTAAGCTGGCGATTGCGGGCAATCAGTTTGATTTCGCCCATGCCCCCGGCGACGCCGCCATTCGCGAACTGCGTCAGAACGTGGGCATCGTTTTTCAGCAATATAACCTCTGGCCCCATCTGACGGTGGCGCAAAACCTGATCGAAGCCCCCTGCCGCGTGCTCGGGCTGAATAAAGATCAGGCCAAAGCCCGTGCCGACAAGCTGCTCACCCGGTTGCGTTTAAATGATTTCGCCGATCGCTATCCCCTTCATCTCTCCGGCGGACAGCAACAGCGTGTCGCCATCGCCCGTGCGCTGATGATGGAACCGCAGGTACTGTTATTCGATGAACCCACCGCCGCGCTGGACCCGGAAATTACCGCTCAGGTAGTGAGCATCATCCATGAGCTGACGCAAACCGGCATTACCCAGGTAATCGTCACCCATGAGGTGGAGTTCGCGCGGAAAACGGCCAGCAGAGTGGTATATATGGAGAACGGACGTATTGTGGAGCAAGGGGATGCCGCTCATTTTGCCCAGCCGCGGACGTCAGCATTCGCCAGCTATTTATCACATTGATTAATTTCAGGAAAACCATGATGAAAAAAGCGATCGTCGCACTATTATTCGCCGGCGCCAGCGTTTCCGCCGGCGCGGCGGAAACCATCCGTTTCGCCACCGAAGCTTCTTACCCTCCGTTCGAGTTCGTTGACGCCGGCAATAACATTCAGGGCTTTGATATCGATCTGGCCAATGCGCTGTGCAAAGAGATACAGGCTACCTGCACTTTCAGCAACCAGGCATTCGACAGCCTGATCCCGGGACTGAAATTCCGTCGTTTTGAAGCGGTTATCGCCGGAATGGATATCACCCCGGAACGGCAGAAACAGGTCGCTTTCACCCACCCCTATTATGACAATTCGGCGCTGTTTATTGCCCATAAAGGCAAAATCGCCGACGTTGGCGCGCTGCAAGGGAAACGCGTCGGCGTACAAAACGGCACCACCCACCAGAAATACCTGATGGATAAGCACAGCGAAATTACCACCGTGCCTTACGACAGCTATCAGAATGCGGTGCTGGACCTTAAAAACGGTCGACTGGACGCGGTATTCGGCGATACCGCGGTGGTGAACGAGTGGCTGAAACAGAATGAAAACCTGTCCGCGGTCGGTCAACCGGTGACGGATAAAGGCTATTTCGGCGTCGGTCTGGGGATTGCGGTTCGTCAGAATAACGATGAACTGTTGAAGAAATTCAACGACGCGCTCAGCAAAATCAAGCAGGATGGTACTTATCAGACCATCTATCAAAAATGGTTCCAGCAGTAATCTGACTCTCAATGATTGAATTTCACCCTCTTGCAGGCGCCGCCGGGATGACCGTCGGCCTTGCCGTTTGCGCGCTGGCGCTGGGGCTTGTCCTCGCCATGCTGTTCGCCATCTGGGAAGCCGCCCGCTGGAAAGCGGTCGGCTGGTGCGGCACCGCGCTGGTAACGCTACTACGCGGCCTGCCGGAAATTCTGGTGGTGCTGTTTATCTATTTTGGCTCCTCCCAACTGCTGCTGATGCTGGCGGACGGCTTTACCCTGAATCTGTATCTGGTGCAGATCCCGGTGCAAGCGGATATCGAGATGTTTGAAGTCAGCCCGTTTCTGTGCGGCGTGATCGCACTGGCGCTGCTGTATGCCGCCTACGCCTCGCAAACGCTGCGCGGCGCGCTGAAAGCCGTGCCGCAGGGGCAATGGGAGTCCGGCCAGGCGCTGGGGTTAAGCAAGTCGGCTATCTTTATCCGCCTGATTATGCCGCAGATGTGGCGTCACGCCCTGCCGGGGCTGGGCAACCAGTGGCTGGTACTGCTGAAGGACACCGCGCTGGTTTCGCTGATCAGCGTCAATGACCTGATGCTGCAAACCAAAAGCATCGCCACGCGGACGCAGGAACCCTTTACCTGGTACGTCATCGCCGCCGCCATTTATCTGGTGATCACCCTGTTCAGCCAGTACGTTCTGAAACGGATTGAACTAAGAACCACGCGTTTTGAACGGAGGCCTTCCTGATGCTCGCTTATCTGCCTGAGCTGCTTAAAGGCCTGCATACCAGCCTGACGCTCACCGTGGCGGCGCTTATCGTCTCCCTGGGGCTGTCACTGCTGCTGACCGTGGTGCTGACGTTGAAAACGCCGGTGATATCGACGCTGGCGAAAGGTTATATCACCCTGTTTACCGGCACGCCGCTGCTGGTGCAGATCTTCCTGATCTACTACGGGCCCGGCCAGTTCAGCGCCATTCAGCAAATTCCCTGGTTATGGCACCTGCTGTCTCAGTCGTGGCTGTGCGCCATGATCGCCCTGGCGCTCAACAGCGCCGCCTATACCACCCAGCTGTTTTATGGCGCGGTAAAAGCCATTCCCGCCGGCCAGTGGCAGTCCTGCGCGGCGCTGGGCATGTCGCGGAAACAGACGCTGCGCATCCTGTTGCCCTTCGCCTTTAAACGCGCGCTTTCATCCTATTCGAATGAAGTGGTGCTGGTGTTTAAAAGCACCTCTCTGGCTTACACCATCACCCTGATGGAAGTCATGGGGTACAGCCAGTTGATGTACGGCCGCACTTACGACGTGATGGTTTTCGGCGCGGCGGGGATTATCTATCTCTGCGTCAACGGATTGCTGACCTTGCTGATGCGTCTGATTGAACGGCGCGCGCTGGCGTTTGAACGACGCAACTAGCCTTGAATATCCCAATAACATCCGCACAGACTGGAGTACGTAGATGAAAAAATTATTGCTCGCCGCCTTACTGGCCGGGATGACATGCGGCGCCATGGCCGCGGATACCATCCGCTTCGCCTCATCCGCAACCTATCCGCCGTTTGAATCGCTGGACGCCAATAACGACATCGTCGGTTTCGATATTGATCTGGCGAAAGCGCTGTGCAAGCAGATGCAGGCCACCTGCACTTTTAGCAATCAGGCTTTCGACAGCCTGATCCCCGCGCTGAAATTCCGCCGCTATGACGCGGTGATTTCAGGGATGGACATTACCCCCGAGCGCAGCAAGCAGGTGGCGTTTACCCAGCCCTACTATGCCAACTCGGCCGTGGTGATCGCCCAAAAAGGAAAATTCAGCGATTTCGCCGCGTTGCAGGGCAAACGCATCGGAATGGAGAACGGCACCACGCATCAAAAATATATGCATGACAAGCACCCGGAAGTGCGGACCGTCTCTTACGACAGCTATCAGAATGCGGTGCTGGATCTGAAAAATGGTCGTATTGACGGCGTGTTCGGCGATACCGCCGTGGTGAATGAGTGGATTAAAACCAACCCGGATTTGACAACGGTCGGCGAGCACGTGACCGATCGCGAATACTTCGGCACGGGGCTGGGCATCGCCGTTCGTCCCAACGACCAGGCCCTGCTGGAAAAGCTGAATAAGGCGCTGGACGCCATTAAAGCGGACGGCACCTATCAGGCCATCAACGATAAGTGGTTCCCGCAGTAAAACCGCCCCCTGCTTTACCCGCGCGGCGCTTAACGGCGCCGCGCAGTGCCTTAAACGTCGCGCTAATCGGCCGCGTCTTCTCTTTGCAATAGCGTCAACACTTCGTAATGCGCGGTATGCGGAAACATATCGAATAGCTGCACGCGCGCCACGCGATAGTTTTTCAACTTATCCAGATCCTGCGCCATGCTGGCGGCGTTACAGCTGGAGTAAAGAATATAGTGCGGCGCCATACGGCTCAGGTAGGCGCACAGCTCCGCGCCTATCCCGCGGCGCGGCGGATTCACCAGCACCAGATCCGGGATCTGCTCCCGGGCGGTGGCGAACTGCGTCGAATCCAGCGCCTGAAACTCCACCTGCGTCAATCCCAGCTGTGCGGCGGACAGGCGCGCGCAGGCGATGGCTTCGGCGCTGATCTCGATGCCGGTCAGCCGCATCTGCGGCGTGGCGCAGTGCAGGCCGAAGCCCCCCACGCCGCAGAACAGATCCCACATGCTGCGAATATCCAGCTCCGCCACCCAGGCGCGGGCCGCGGCATAGAGCGCGCCGGCCACCTGCGGGTTGGTCTGGAAAAAACTTTGCGGCCGGATGTACAGCGGCACCTGGTTGAACCGTTCCGCCAGCGTCGCCGCTTCGCTGAGGATGATTTCCGTTTTTCCTTCCATAATCGCCTGATGCACCGGCTGAATATTGGCTGAAATCACCTCAAGCCGGGGCAACTGCCGTTGCAGCCAGGGTAACGCCGCGCGCAGCTGGGCGAGCTTGGTTTCCGAACGCAGCACAAAGCGCAGCATAAAGGCGCCGCGCGAAACGCTTTCCGTCAGCAGCAGGTACTTTAACTCTCCGCGCCGGCGGGCGACGTTATAGGGGGTCAGCCCTGCCCTGGCGATAAATATTTTTAGCGCCGCAAATACCGGCGCGAAGCTATCCGGGTAGAGCGGGCAGTCACACAGATCGACCGCCGTCCCGTCACGATGCAACATCCCCAGCAGCGGCCGCTCAACGCTGCCGCTGACCACCATTTTCGCCTTGTTGCGAAACGCGGACGGCGCCGAAGGGCGAACCGGCAGCCATTGCTGAACCGCGCGTGAGCGGAGCAAATCGGCAAGGTGTTGCTGTTTGTCGGCCAACTGCTGTGGATAGCCTTTTCCCAGCCACTGGCAGGAACGGCAGGTTCCCGCGCTGTACTGCGCACAATGCATAGAGAGAATCTAACGATTAAGAGTGAAAACAGAATGGCGCGGATTGTACCACCGCCGCGCCGTTATTTCCGCCGCGGTAAAAAAATGTCGCTTGCGGCGGCCTAAAGGGCGAGTCTTATGGATGAAACGAGTAAAAAAACGTCGGGACCTGGGAAATCCCCAGAAATTGAAATATGTAACGCCGGAGAATATTTCGTGCGCGATAAAGCCGCCATTTCTTTGCTACATCGTAGCACGCGCCCGACGCAGGGTGGTTCAAACGCCACCACCCTACGGACCCGGGCTTGTGGCTGAAATCACGCCGCTAACGCGGTGCCTTCGGCGGTCGCCCCCTTTTCCGAACCGCCAGTGACGCGTTCCCGACGCGGCACTGGCTTGAGCAGCATCCATGCTGCTCATTCGCGGGGTCGTCCACCTCAGCGTAATTTCTTACGCCATAGGGTGAACGATGTAAATACTGAGTTCTTTAATATCAGTATGTTAAATACAAAGATACAAACAAGCCCCCCGTGTCGGGCGCGTGCTGCTACGGTTGTAGAAATCAACTGAGGTAAGTGCGCACGAAACCCTCACTACGCTCACAGAGATCTTTTCCCAAATGTGTAGAGAGCATTTTTATCGCCCTTTGCCGCGCCCCGCAGGGCGAGTCTCAGGGATGAGACGAGTAAAAAACCGCCGGCTGCGGCGCGGAAAAAACAGCAGAAAAATCACCAGCAAATCCGGTATTTTCTGTAATAACAGCTGATGCAGCACCGCTGTATGGCTATCGCCGGAGATATGAAATATCGCCGGGAAATACTCGCTCACCGACGCCAGCAGCATATACAGCGCCACCAGGCACTGGCAGATAACGTATCCCCAGCGCCCCCAGTTGGCCCCCGTCAGCACCGCAAATCCGCAGCGCACCTCGGCGCAAACAATCACCAGGGACAACAGCAAAACCAGCGTAGCGTCCCATGACTGGGCGCTGCTGCCTATCCATCCCCCCAGTTCGCTCAGGCCCGGTTCCCAGGCCAACAGCAACACGCCCAGCAAACGGGTGGCGATAATAGCGATGCCCGCCACCATAACCGGGACCGGCGCATAGGCTTTTCGCTGGGCGATCTCCTTTTTCCTGTACCGCATTTACCCTCTCGTCCATACAGAACGACAACGCCACCAGAAGATGGCGGCGTTGTCGTTCACTCAAGGCGCATAAAGCACGACCGGCGACGAATCAAGCTCGCCGCGCTTTTTGCATATCGCGCTGGCGTTGCTTCTCAGCCCGGGCCATAAACCACCAGGCGATAAAGCCAATAATCCCTACCACCAAGAGTATCAAAGAAGCCAGCGCGTTAATCTGCGGATTAACCCCCATCCTTACGCTGGAGAAGACCAGCATCGGCAGCGTGGTGGAACCCGGCCCGGCGACGAAGCTGGCGATCACCAGATCGTCCAGCGACAGGGTAAACGCCAGCAGCCAGCCGGAGATCAACGCCGGGGCAATCATCGGCACCGTAATGATAAAGAAGACTTTTAACGGCGTGGCGCCCAGATCCATCGCCGCCTCTTCGATGGATCGGTCCAGCTCCCGCAGGCGCGCGCTAATCACTACCGTGACATAAGCGGTGCAGAATGTCACATGCGCCAGCCAGATGGTGAGCATTCCGCGCTCCGTGGGCCAGCCGATGGCGTGCCCCAGCGCCACAAACAGCAGCAGCAGGGAAAGCCCGGTGATCACGTCCGGCATCACCAAGGGCGCGGTCAGCATAAACGCAAAGCCGTTTGAGCCGCGAAAACTGCCAAAGCGCACCATCACCAGCGCCGCCAACGTACCCAGCACCACGGCCATGGTGGCGGAAGCCGCGGCGATCGTCAGGCTGAGGGCCACGGCGCTAATCATGGCGGAATTATGAAACAGCTCGACATACCAGCGCGTCGACCACCCCGCCCATACCGTTACCAGTTTGGAACTGTTGAAGGAGTAGATCACCAGCATCAGCATCGGCGCATACAGAAACGTAAAGCACAGCACCAGAATCACGATGCGCCACGGTGAGCGCACCACCGGCAGATTGTTCATGCTTCCCCCTCCGCCGCTTTGCTCTGATGTTTGTGGAACCAGATAATCGGCATAATCAACAACAGCAGCATGATAATCGCCACGGCCGAAGCAACCGGCCAGTCTCGATTGTTAAAGAATTCCTGCCACAGGATACGGCCAATCATAATGCTGTCCGGGCCGCCCAGCAGTTCAGGGATCACGTACTCGCCCACGGTGGGGATAAATACCAGCATCGAACCGGCGATAACCCCGCCCTTGGTCAGCGGCACGATAACGCTGAAAAAGGTTTTCAGCGGCCGCGCCCCCAAATCAAGGGAGGCTTCCACCAGCGAGTAGTCCAGCCGGGTCAGCGCGGTATAGATCGGCAACACCATAAAGGGCAGATAGGAGTACACCACGCCGATATATACCGCCAGATTGGTATGCAGGATCACCAGCGGCTGATCGATAACTCCCAGCCACAGCAGGAAATTGTTAAGAATACCGTTGTTTTTCAGGATCCCCATCCAGGCATAGACGCGGATAAGAAACGATGTCCAGGAGGGCAGAATCACCAGCAACAGCAGGATATTACGGGTGGAAGGCCGGCTGTGCGCCACGGCCCAGGCCAGCGGATAGCCAATCAGCAGGCAGCACAGGGTCGACACCGCCGCCACCTGCAAAGATTGCAGATAGGCCTCGACGTACAGCGGGTCGCCCAGCAGGTGCAGGTAGTTCGCCAGATTTAACGAAATATCCAGCCTGTCATCCACCCAGGTCACCAGGTCGGTGTAGGGGGGCACGGCGCGCGCCATTTCCGCCAGGCTGATCTTGAAAACAATCAGGAACGGCAGCAGAAACAGCAGCAGCAGCCAAAAATAGGGCAGCGCGATAACCAGCTTACGTCCGTGATCCTGGCGCCAACGCGCCATCAGCATGGCCAAGCGCCCCCTTTCCTGCCGCGGCGACGCCGCGGTGCGGTGTTCGGGAAACATTGTCATTGGGTTTTTCCTCGCTACACCGTCAACACGACGCAGCTGTCGGCGTCCCAGCACAACCGCACTTCGTCGCCCCAGGTGGGCGCGCCCTTGCGGTAGCGGTAGGCGTTCTGCAACTGCGCGCTGATAATCTGCCCGCTGTTCAGTCGGACGTGGTAAATCGATAAATCACCCAGATAGGCGATGTGCACCACTTCCCCGACGGCAAAATTACAGCCGTCGGCCGGCACCTCGTCACAAAGCACGATCTTTTCCGGCCGCAGGGCGATATAGACCGGCACGCCGTCCACCACCGAGACGTCCGAATCCACCTTCAACGGATGCACCAGCCCCGGACTACGTATAATCAGGGCGTCATCCCGGCGCTCGGTCAGCACCCCTTCAAACATATTGACGGAGCCGATAAATTCGGCGCTGAAGCGGGTGTTGGGGTGTTCGTATATCTCTTCCGGTTCGCCGATCTGCACGAATTTGCCGCGGTTCATAATGGCGATGCGGCCCGCCATCGTCATGGCTTCCTCCTGATCGTGCGTCACCATGACGCAGGTCACGCCGACGCGTTCCAGAATATCGACCACCTCAAGCTGCATACGGTCGCGCAGTTTTTTATCCAGCGCCCCCATCGGCTCATCCAGCAGCAGCAGCTTGGGGCGCTTCGCCAGGCTGCGGGCCAGCGCCACCCGCTGCCGCTGGCCGCCGGAAAGCTGATGCGGTTTGCGGTTGGCGAACTCCTGCATATGCACCAGCGCCAGCATTTCCTCCACGCGCTCCTTGATCTCGGAACGGGACAGGCGGTCCTGCTTCAGACCGAAAGCGATATTCTTTTCCACCGTCATATGCGGAAAAAGCGCATACGACTGAAACATCATGTTGATTGGGCGCTGGTAGGGCGGAACCAGCGAAAGATCCTGCCCATCCAGAACTATCTGCCCCTGGGTGGGGTGTTCGAAACCCGCCAGCATACGCAGCAGCGTGGACTTGCCGCAGCCGGAGGCGCCCAGCAGGGCGAATATCTCGCCTTTGTAAATAGTCAGGCTGACATCATCGACGGCGGCCTGCCCGTCGAACGATTTGGTCAGGTTACGCACTTCCAGCAACGGCGTTACCGCTTTTTGGGGCTTGGGCTGGGGACGGGGAATCGCTTCATTCACTTCGCATTGCTCTCCGGCAAAAGCAGAACAGGTCACCGCCCGGTCACGCCAGTATATGGCTTTGACGCAGAGCGAGTCGGTGACGCATATATAGAACAGACAGGCGGATCAACCGCCTGTCTGTTATCGTAACACCAGGATAAAAAACCTTTACTTACCGCTTTTTACCTTGGTCCATGCACGAGTACGGGTACGGTCAATCTGTGGCGATTGCACCTTGAGCGTAAACAGTTTGGCGCGTACGTCCGCGGGCGGATAGATGCCGGGATCGTTACGAATCTCTTCGTTGACCAACGGCACCGCTTCTTTATTGGCGCTGGCATAATACACATGGTTGCTGATATTGGCGATAACGTCCGGCTTCAGCAGGTAATTCAAAAACTCATAGGCGGCGTCAATATTTTTAGCGTCGGCCGGCACGGCGAATACGTCAAAGAAAGCCAGCGCCCCCTCTTTCGGAATGCTGTAATGAACGTTGACGCCGTTTTTCGCTTCTTTGGCGCGGTTGGCGGCCTGCATCACATCACCGGCCCAACCGATAGCTACGCAAATGTCGCCGTTGGCCAGGTCGTTGATATATTGGGATGAATGGAAATAGCGAATGCTGGGGCGCAGTTTTAACAACAGCTCCGTCGCCGACCCGTTGTAGTCCGCCGCCTTGCTGCTGTTGGCGTCTTTGCCCTGATAGTTCAGCACGGTGGCGAAAATCTCCTCGGGCGCATCCAGGAAAGAGACGCCGCAGCTTTTCAGTTTTTCCAGATTTTCCGGCTTCAGCACCAGATCCCAGCTGTCCAGCGGCGCGTCCGCGCCCAGCGCGGCTTTGACTTTATCGACGTTGTAGCCGATCCCGGTGGTCGCCCATAAATAGGGCAGCGCATACTTGTTATCCGGATCGTGCTGGGCAATCAGTTTCAACAGCTCGGGATCGAGATTTTTATAATTCGGCAGCCTGCTTTTATCCAATGGCTGGAATACCCCCGCGGCAAGCTGGCGCTCGAGAAAACTGGCCGAGGGCACCACCAAATCAAATCCGGTGCTGCCGGCCATCAGTTTGCCTTCCAATACTTCGTTGGAATCAAACACGTCATAAACCACTTTGGTGCCCGTTTCCTGCTGGAAGTTTTGCAGCGTATCCGGCGCAATATAGTCAGACCAGTTGTAAACATGCAGCGTTTTCTGTTCCGCAGATGCGGTGACGGACGCGGCCATCAGCAAGCCGGCAACAACACCCGATAACAATTTTTTACGTTGGGTGAACATCCGTTCCTTCCTCCATGCCAGGGGGTAATTTATGGGGGTAAACTTGTATCCGGTCAGATACAAAACTCGTCCTGCGCCAGCGTGGCCGCGATAAAAATCAATGAATGGCTATGCACTGGATTCAGCATAGTAGACACCGAAATAAATACGACTCTATCGTGTGGCTGTTACAGGAATTAAGCATAACCGCACTGCATCACTCACACCATAGCCGAAGCTAAAAAATGGTTTTTATCGATTATTTATGCACGTTTTATTTATGTCGTCCGGCCATTTGGCGATAAACATCGATGAATATTCGGCAATAGAGCTATAAATGCAGAATAAACGATGGCTAACCGTAAATAAGAGAAACTGATTGCTGCCGTTGACAGCAATAGCATTAATGAAGGAACGATGTGGTTACCCTGCCAGCAGAGGTATCTTCTTCATCACCGATAAACAGCAGATTATTGGCCCCGGCCTCTAAAATCACCATCGAAATTTGCTCTTCGGACTGCCGCATAAAATGCCTGAACTGTTCCAGCGTCATCCCCGCCGCCACGCTGAACGACTGGCAAACAATCAGCTTCGGCAGATTATCATCCTGCACGTCAATAAAGGCTTTTACCGTCAAGGAGCTGGCGTTGATCTGACTCAGGTCGCCAACCAGCGGGATCAGGGCGCTGGGCTTCACCTCCGCCAGCGCGGAGAACAACACCACGTTGTCCACCAGATCGACTTTGGCGTCAAATACCCCGTCAAAATTCTGCATGTGAGGTAAATGCAGCGCCTGACAGGAGTCGCATTCAAAAAACACGATATTTAATTGATCCAGCCACCGCCGTAGCATAGTCAAATCCGGGACGATGAGTGAATCCATCATTTTGCCTCATACCGACTGTTGTTAAAAAAGGGGTCCATAGCTTACGGAATATCAGCTTTGGATGCCACGGTTAACGCGCTTTAAATCGCATTAAGCCGCAATATGCCGCGCCCGACCGGTTTGCCATTTTACGACGCTGAGCGGCGTTCGGAAAACTAACTTTTATGCACCGATAACGCCCGAACATGCTGCTCGATAAATTCTATCATCATACCGGCGATATCCACCCCGGTGGCGGTTTCGATACCTTCCAGCCCCGGCGAGGCGTTCACTTCCATCACCAGAGGGCCGCGCGCGGCGCGCAGAATATCCACCCCGGCCACGTTCAGCCCCAGCGTTTTGGCCGCTTTAAGCGCAACGGCCCGTTCACGGGCGGTGATCTGCACCTTGCGCGCCGAACCGCCGCGATGCAGATTGGAACGGAATTCGCCCGGTTTGGCCTGGCGCTCGATGGCCGCCACAACCCGGTTGCCGATAACCAGGCAGCGAATATCCCTGCCCTGCGCTTCCCGCACATACTCTTGCACCAGGATATGGGCGTTCAGCCCCCGAAAAGCGTCAATAACGCTTTCGGCGGCCTGCCGGGTTTCAGCCAGCACCACGCCGATCCCCTGCGTCCCTTCCACCAGCTTGACCACCAGCGGCGCGCCGCCGACCATTTCGATCAGGTCGCCGGTATCATCGGGGGAATGGGCAAACCCGGTCACCGGCAAATCGATTCCCGCACTGGCCAATAACTGCAGCGAATGCAACTTGTCGCGGGCGCGGATAACCGCCACCGAGTTGTTCAGAGCAAAACCACCCAGCATTTCAAACTGGCGCAGCACCGCCGTGCCGTAAAAGGTGATAAGCGCGCCAATACGCGGGATGACCGCATCATATTTCACCAGCCTGCGGCCGCGGTAATGCACCGAAGGCGCCGCCGAATTGATATTCATGTAGCAGGACAAGGGATCGATAATATCAATCTGATGCCCGCGCTGCTGCGCGGCTTCGCGCAGACGCCGGCAGGAATATAACGAACCGTCGCGAGATAGAATCGCTATCTTCATAAATGTCCTAACGCAGCGCCCATCCTTGCTGGTGCAAGTAATCCAGTATAAACGGACGCAGTTCCTTTTTCAGCGTGTGCGCCACATGCTCGCTCCAGCTATCGCGGCGACGGCCGGTGCGTTGCAGATAATACTCCGCCAGTTGCCGATCGTATTGCGCCAGTTTATCGCCATCGAGCGGCTGATACGTATTCTCGTGAAGCAGTAATTCGGGCGGCAGGCGGGGTTTTGGCAGCGGATCGGCGTCCGGGTATCCCAGACAGAGCCCGAAAAGCGGCAATACCTGGCGCGGCAGTTTCAGTATGGCGGTGACATCGGCGATATTATTGCGAACCCCGCCGATAAACACGCCGCCCAGCCCTAATGATTCCGCGGCGACCAGCGCATTTTGCGCCATAAGCGCCGTATCAACGCAGCCTATCAGCAACTGTTCCGCCAGACCGGTTTCAGCCTGCGGAAATATTTGCAGGTGACGCTGAAAATCGGCGCAGAAAACCCAGAATTCAGCCGCCTGGGCGACATATGCCTGATCGCCGCTGTAATGCGCCAACGTCTGTCGAATCGCCGGGTCGGTAATGCGGATAATGGAGCTGCACTGCAGGAAACTGGAGCTTGAGGCGCTCTGCGCGGCGGCGATAATCGCGCTGCGCTGTTCATCCGTCACCGGCTGTGAAGTAAAAGCGCGGATGGAACGGTGGCGTAGTAGTAAATCAATGGTGGGCGTCACGCGGTATCCCTCTGGTATAGAAAAAATAGCGATGAATGCCTTTATCATGCGTATCGCACAGCGGTTGATTATATGCCAGCCGCCCCGTCAGACCAATGCCCCTTTACACCCCGCCGCATACCATAGGCGAGGCGAATCGTTGTAACAGGTAATTACCGCTTTTTTTCATGGGGCATTGCGAGCATAGTAACCGCATATGACTTCAGGCATCATGCCCAGCGTTTAGAAAAATACCGTTTCCCCAATTTTACCCAAGGAGTTTACATGCTGGCTGTTATTTTCGGGCGTCCCGGCTGTCCTTACTGCGTGCGCGCTATAGCGCTGGCGGAAAAACTGGCGCAACAACGCGATGATTTCACATTCCGCTATGTGGATATTCGCGAGGAAGGCATCACCAAAGAAGATTTATCCAAAACGGTAGGTAAACCCGTTGAAACCGTGCCGCAGATATTCCTGGATGAAAAGCATATCGGCGGCTGCACCGATTTTGAAGCTTACGCCAAACAACACCTGAGTTTGTTCCAGTCATAACCGATGCAACTATAAGAAAAAGGCGCATCCCGCGTCTTTTTTTATCGGTAATCCATAAGGGAAACCGCCGCTCAGCGAAAGTATCGCCGGTAGATCGCATGCAGAAAGATAAAACCCAAGGCTCCCAGCACACTCCAGAAAACGGCGCTCAGCACATAGGCCAGCTCCTGCCAGAAAGAGTGATGCGACGTACGCCAAAAGTGCAGCACCAACAGGCACACCGGCATTGCCAGCAATGAACCGATCAGCGGGTAAAGCAGCCGCCCGCGCGCGGACAGGAAACTGGCCACCACGCCGGGCAATAAAAAAAGCAGCATTCCGGGGTCGCCATGCAGCCCGTCCGCGTCGGACACATTCATTTTCTGGCTTAAAAACACCACGGTAAACAATAAAAAACAGCAGGTCGCGCCAACCCAACCTTTATCGCTTGCCATACGCCTCCTCTCTATATGCCTTCCACGCCATACTTTCCGAATCCTTGACCGGCACGGTAAATATGCGTAGCTGAATATCCCCGATATGACACAAAGTGAGGTACCACCACCTGTTATTGGTTGTACGACCGATAAACCGAAAATAACCACGACACAATAATTACACTGAACAATTGGCGCCGAATAATTTATACTGTCCGAGACTGATTCCTTTCAGCCGACGGCTATTTATGATGTCAATGGAATCTTTGTGCTTAATGACTAAATCTAGTCTTTATAGCTATTTATATCAAGAACTTACTGGTAAACAACAAGTTACACCCCATGAATATAAACGTCGCTGATTTGTTAAACGGGAATTACATTCTGCTGTTATTCGTGGTTCTTTCTTTAGGTCTCTGTCTGGGAAAATTGCGTCTGGGGCCGGTACAACTCGGTAATTCTATTGGTGTTTTAGTTGTATCGTTATTACTCGGGCAGCAACACTTTTCGATTAATACTGAAGCGCTCAGCCTGGGCTTTATGCTATTTATTTTTTGTGTCGGCGTTGAAGCCGGGCCTAATTTCTTTTCCATTTTTTTCCGCGACGGCAAAAATTATTTAATGCTGGCGCTGGTGATGGTCGGCAGCGCGCTGCTTCTGGCGTTGGGATTAGGGAAGCTCTTCGGCTGGGGCATCGGGCTGACCGCCGGTATGCTCGCCGGCTCCATGACCTCGACGCCCGTGCTGGTGGGCGCCGGCGATACCTTACGCAACCTGTCCAGCATCGGCCCACCGCTCGGCATCGAACAGGACAACCTCAGCCTGGGCTACGCGCTCACCTATCTGATTGGTTTGGTCAGCCTGATTTTCGGCGCCCGCTATCTGCCCAAATTGCAGCATCAGGACTTACCGACCAGCGCCCAGCAAATCGCCCGTGAGCGCGGACTGGATACCGACAGCCAGAGAAAGGTCTATCTGCCTGTCATCCGCGCCTACCGCGTCGGCCCGGAACTGGTCGCCTGGGCCGACGGCAAGAATCTGCGCGAACTGGGCATTTACCGCCAGACGGGCTGCTACATCGAGCGCATTCGCCGCAACGGCATTCTGGCCAATCCCGATGGCGACGCCGTGCTGCAAATCGGCGATGAGATCTCCCTGGTCGGCTACCCGGACGCGCACGCCCGCCTCAACCCCAACTTTCGCGACGGCAAGGAAGTTTTCGATCGCGACCTGCTGGATATGCGCATCGTCACCGAAGAGATTGTGGTGAAAAACCACAATGCCGTCGGTAAACGCCTCAGTCAGTTAAAACTGACCGACCACGGCTGTTTTCTTAACCGCATCATTCGCAGCCAAATTGAAATGCCGATTGATGACGGCGTGGTGCTGAATAAAGGCGACGTGTTGCAGGTGAGCGGCGATGCCCGGCGGGTAAAAAGCATCGCCGACAGAATCGGGTTTATTTCCATCCACAGCCAGGTGACCGACCTGCTGGCCTTCTGCGCTTTCTTTATCATCGGCATCATGGTCGGCCTGATCACCTTCCAGTTCAGTAATTTCACCTTCGGCGTCGGCAATGCCGCCGGCCTGCTGTTTGCCGGCATCATGCTGGGTTTTCTGCGCGCCAACCACCCGACTTTCGGTTATATACCGCAAGGCGCGCTGAATATGGTGAAAGAGTTCGGCCTGATGGTGTTTATGGCCGGAGTAGGGCTAAGCGCCGGCAGCAGCATCGGCCGCAGTTTTGGCGAGATAGGCGTGCAGATGCTGATATCAGGATTAATCGTCAGCCTGGTGCCGGTGGTTATCTGTTTTCTGTTCGGCGCCTACGTGCTGCGCATGAACCGCGCGCTGCTGTTTGGCGCCATGATGGGCGCTCGAACCTGCGCCCCCGCCATGGAGATTATCAGCGATACCGCCCGCAGCAATATTCCGGCGCTGGGGTATGCGGGAACCTACGCCATCGCCAACGTATTGCTGACTCTGGCGGGTTCGCTGATTGTTATTATCTGGCCTGAATTACCCGGTTGATAAAAAATGCAAAAAATCGTAAATATTTCTTAGATAAGACAGAACTTTTCCTGAGCGGTAAAGTCTGAATTTATGCCACTGCTTTTCTTTGATATCCCCATATTGAGGAGCCCATCTTTCCCGCCATTAAGGTTCAAGATTGATGGGCCTTTTCTTTTCAAATATTCCCGTCATTTCGCTGAATACCTTTCTGGCATTACAGGAATAAGCCGCCAAACCACTGCTGAAGTTTTATCAGCACCGAATCCCACAGGCGGCTGAAAATCCCGGCCTGGGGGATATCGTCCAGCGCCACCAACTGCCGCTGCCCGATGCTTTTACCATCAAGCTGAAAATCGATGGTGCCCACCACCTGATTTTTCGCCAACGGCGCGGACAGCTGCGGTTGAAGCAGCGTAAAGCTGGCCTTGAGATTTTTCATCTGCCCTTTGGGGATGGTCAGCGCGGCATCCTGCGCCACGCCGAGCCGAGCCTCTTTCTGGCTGCCGAACCACACGCGCTGCGTGGTAAACGGCGCCCCCGCCTTGACCGGCGTGACCGTTTCAAAGAAGCGGAATCCCCAGGTCAGCAGTTTTTCACTTTCGCGGAAACGCGTCGCATCCGTCGGCGCCCCCAGCACCACCGAGATCAGACGCATATTCCCTTCGGTGGCCGACGCCACCAGGTTATGCCCGGCGCCGCTGGTATGACCGGTTTTAATCCCGTCCACGTTCAGATTGCTGCTCCACAGCAGGCGGTTACGGTTGGGCTGACGGATATTATTAAAGGTGAACTCTTTTTCTTTATGCAGCGCATATTCATCCGGCACGTCGCGAATCAACGCCTGCCCCAACAGCGCCATGTCGCGCGCGGTGCTGTACTGACCCGGCGCATCCAGCCCATGAACGGTGAGAAAATGGGTATTGGTCAACCCCAGCGCTTTAACATAATTGTTCATCAGGCTGACGAACGCATCCTGACTGCCGGCAACGTAGTCTGCCAGCGCAATGCTGGCGTCATTGCCCGATTGAATAATAATACCTTTATTCAGTTCCGAAACCGGAATGCGATCGCCAGGTTTAAGGAACATCAGCGATGAACCGCGCAACACCGGATTACCCGTCGCCCAGGCGTCCTTCCCCACGGTAACTTCATCAGTGGGGCGAATTTTGCCGGCCTTTATCGCCTGCCCGGTAACGTAACTGGCCATGATTTTCGTCAGACTCGCCGGATCAAGACGTTCATCCGCGTTAGCTTCAGCCAGCACTTTGCCGCTGTGATAATCCATCAGAATAAAGGCTTTGGCATCAATTTGAGGAACCGCGGGAAGCTGTTCGGCAGAGGCGGAAGCGATCAGCCCCGTTAACAATACCGTTCCCGTAGTGAAAGATTTTAGCCTGCAAAGGAAAGTCGTTTTCTTCATGAGATCGCCGCGATGTCCGTAAGTCGTTAGAAATACTTAATTTTCAATATGTTTTGAAAAGTTTAGCAACATCCAAAGGTAACGCTTCATTTCCATCAAGGAAACCGTTCAGTCTGTAAAGATAATCAAAGAAATGAAAAAGTCTAAAAAACAGCGGCATGCGGGGAAAAAATCAGACGACCGCCCATGGCGTTTGTTGCGCCGCAGCGGCAGGGGCTGCGCGGCACCGCTGAGGATGCCGCGCGTTAAGCGGTCAGTGTCGCCGCGGGAAAAGCGATCAGCGCCGCTCGCGCTTATCCGCCCGCCTTGACAGCCAGTCGCCCAGCATTTGCACAATCTGCACCAGAATGACCAGCGCGATAACCGTCACAATCATCACGCCGGTTTCATAGCGGTAATAGCCGAAACGAATGGCCAGATCGCCCACACCGCCGCCGCCGACAATCCCCGCCATGGCCGAATAGCCGATCAGGCTTACCAGCGTAATGGTCAGTCCGCGCAATAAACCGGCTTTCGCCTCCGGCAGCAATACGGTACAGATGATGCGCATCGGGCTGGCGCCGAAAGCCTCCCCCGCCTCAACAATGCCGGGATCCACGTCGCGCAGCGCGCTGTCCACCAGACGGGCATAGAAAGCGATCGCCGCGACCGACATCGGCACCGACGCCGCCACCGGGCCAATGGTGTTGCCCAGCAGAATCTGCGTCAGCGGCAACAGCAGCACCAGTAGAATCACAAACGGAATGGAGCGGATGATATTTACCAGCACCGTGCTGAACAGATACACCGCACGGTTCTCCCAGAACAGGTGACGGTCGGTGACATAGATAATAAAACCCAGGGGCAAGCCGCCGACCAGGGCAAACAGCGTCGAAATCCCCACCATCTGGAATGTCTCGCCGAATGCCGCGACCAGATCGATCCATAAATCAGCCATGCAACACCTCCACCTGGGCGGTTCTCGCCCGAATATGCTCCACCGCCTCCACGACCTTTGCCGCCTCGGAAGGGTGCGTCAGCAAAGCGACCAGTATTCCCAACGCGCGGTTGCCGATATACTCGATTTTGCCATGCAGTATGTTGACCGACACGCCAAAGCGGGTCGCTACGTCTGACAGTACCGGTTGTTCCGCCGAATCGCCAACGAACAGAATTTTCAGCAGGGTGCCCTGCAAATCCTCCAGCAGACGGGGAGGAAGCTCAAGATTCAACGTATGAGCCACCAGTTGCCGGGTAAACGGATGCTGCGGCGCGGCGAAAATATCAAACACGTCGCCCTCTTCCACCACTTTACCGCCGGTCATCACCGCGACCCGGTCGCAGATCGACTTGATCACGCTCATTTCATGGGAAATCAAGACAATGGTAATACCCAGCTTTTTATTGATCTCTTTGAGCAACGCTAAAATCGCCGCGGATGTTTCCAAATCAAGCGCCGAGGTGGGTTCGTCGCACAGCAGCACTTCAGGATGATTGGCAATCGCCCTGGCGATGCCCACCCGCTGTTTCTGCCCGCCGCTGAGCTGGGAAGGAAAAGCCGCGGACTTATCGGCCAACCCCACCAGATTGAGAATTTCCGGCACCCGCTGAGCAATGTCCTCGCTGGATTTTCCCGCCGCCTTGAGGCTAAAGGCGACGTTTTCCGCCACGGTGCGCGTTTGCATTAAATTAAAATGCTGGAAGATCATGCCCATTTTCTGCCGCTGCGCGCGCAGCGTTTTGCCTTGCAGATCGCTGACCTTCACCCCATGCACCTGGACAACCCCGGCTGTGGGGCGTTGTAATAAATTGATGGTGCGCAACAGCGTGCTTTTCCCGGCGCCGCTGGTTCCGACAATGCCGTAAACCTCTCCCGGCCGGATATGCAAAGTCACATTATCCACGGCTCGGTTTCCTCGCTGTTTCCCCTGAGGAAAATCAACGCTAACACCCTCTAACTGAATCATTATCCGCAAACTCCTGGCACAAGCGGAAAAGAAAAAAGCCGGTCATAGACCGGCCAGAAGAATACAGCTCATAAATCTCTGACCAGTACCGACTCGCGAATTACTGTGCTGGCGCCGGCGTTGTCGCCTGCATCCATTCTGGTTTCTGGAACTGACTGAACATGGAGCCCGGCTGATCAATCACCGCCGCATAGGCGGGCGACTCGACGATAGCCTTGGTATCTTTGACGAACGGCTTATCCAGATCGGCGGTGCGTACCGCAATCACGTTCTTAAGATTTTCATCCAACGTTTCCAGTTTGATGGCGGAAGAGAGTTTCAGTCCCGCGGCAAAGGCGAAATTACCGTTAACCAGCGAAGCGGTCACGCTATCCAGCGTGCGCGGCAACTGAGCGGCTTCCAGCGGCTTGAAGACCAACCCGCGCGGATTTTCAACAATATCTTTTTCCGACGCTTTGGTCGCATCAATATCGGGCTTGATGGTAATCAACCCCAGCGATTGCAGAAAACGCAGGCCGCGCGCCAGATTGGTGGCGTCGTTGGATAAGGTGACGACATCGCCTTTCTTCAGTTCATCCAGCGATTTAATCTTATTGGAGTAAAACCCCATGCTGGCCGTTGGCACGGTGATCAATTTGGTGATTTTCAGATTCTTATCGGCGGCGAACTTTTCCAGATACAGCGTATGCTGGAACAGGTTGGCGTCGATGCTGCCGTTGGCCAGCGCCAGGTTCGGCTGAACATAATCGCTGAACTCACGCACCACCACCTTGTAGCCTTTTTTCGTCAATTCGGGTTTAATCGCCTGATTGACCATATCGCCATAAGGGCCCGGGGCCACGCCAAAAACGATAGTTTGCGGATCGCTGTCGGCGCTGGCCTGTTGAATGCCGGCTGCCAACAGCGCGATACATAACGTGGCGCGCAAAGAATGGGTAAATTTCATTGAATAGCTTTCCTGTCTGTATGTAACTACCTGTCATTATTAAGAATGACAAGTTAAATCATAAAGACTAAAAAGGTATATCATTATTTCTCATCTTTCCTTCTCTCGGCGGTCCGCCCCACCCGCGGCGGCCTAAATTCTCTTCTTTCACAGTGAGATCCAGAATGCTGACAATTTGGGGACGTGAAAATTCAACCAACGTCAAAAAAGTGCGCTGGTGCGCGGCGGAATTGGCGCTGTCTTATCAACATATTCCGGCCGGCGGACAGTTTGGCCGCAATCAGGATGCGGACTATCTGGTGCTGAACCCGAACGGGCTGATCCCCTGTTTGCAGGACGACGATCTGGTGCTGTGGGAATCCAACACCATAGTGCGTTATCTGGCGGCGCAATACGGGCAGGATTCGCTGTATCTCGCGAACGCCGGCGCGCGGGCGAGCGCGGAGAAATGGATGGACTGGACCACTACGCTGGCGGTCTCATTTGGCGCCGTGTTTATCAACCTGGTGCGCGTGGCGCCGGAAAAACGCGATATGGCGCTGGTGAATAAAAGCATGGCGGAATGCGAGCGCTTATTGAGCATCGCCGACGACGCGCTGGCGCGGCAACGGTGGCTGTCCGGTGAGAAATTCGGCATTGGCGACATCCCGCTGGGCTGCATCGCCTATGCCTGGTTTTCTATGAATATCGAACGCCAGCCGCGCCCCAATCTGCAACGCTGGTATCAACAGTTGACCGAACGTCCGGCCTATCAGCAAACGGTGATGCTGCCGTTGACGTAGGTTGAATAGCGCGGGATCGCGTAATACGCCGGCGATGGCCGCTACTCCGGCCCCACCTTCAGCAGCTTGCCGTTATCATGATCGGTCAGCAGATAAATATAGCCGTCCGGCCCCTGCCGCACCTCGCGAATGCGTTCGTCCCGGTCATCCAATAAGCGCTCTTCCGCCACCACCTTATCGCCCTCCAGCGTTAAGCGAATAAGGTTTTCCTCCGCCAACGCGCCGATAAACAGCGAGTTTTTCCACTGCGGGAAACGGTCGCTGTTATAGAACGCCATTCCGCTGACGCCGGGTGATTTCTTCCAGTAATAATCCGGGTTCTCCATACCGGCCACCTGCTCGCCCTGGGATTCGGGGATCTTAAGCCCGGAATAGTTGATGCCGTAAGTCGCCAACGGCCAGCCGTAATTTTTACCGGCCTGGGGTATATTGATTTCATCGCCCCCTTTCGGACCGTGCTCATTTTCCCATAACGCCCCGTTCCAGGGATTGATCGCCAGCCCCTGCGGATTGCGATGGCCGTACGACCAAATCTCCGGGCGCGCGCTCGGCCGTTCGACCAGCGGATTATCCGCCGGGACCTTGCCGTCGGCGGTCAGGCGCACGATTTTGCCTTGCAGCTTATCCAGATCCTGTGCCGTCGGGCGCTGGTTATTTTCTCCCAGGGAAATAAACAGATATCCTTGGCGGTCAAAAGCCAGTTTGCCGCCAAAATGGTTCCCGGTGGACAGCTTGGGCTCCTGACGGAAGAAAACGGTAAAATTCTCCAGCCGTTTATAATCCTCCGACAGGCGGCCGTAGCCCACCGCCGTTCCCGCTTTGCCATCGCTGCCTTCTTCGGCGAAACTCAGGTAGATGCGTCGGCCCTCGGCAAAATCGGGCGACAGCGCCACTTCCAGCAGCCCGCCCTGCGATTTGGCATACACTTGCGGTACGCCGGCGATAGGTTCGGAAAGTCCGCCTGCCGCCTGCCAGCGGCGTAAATTGCCCGCCCGTTCGGTAATCAGCATCCCCTGTTCGTCCGGCAAAAACGCCAGCGACCAGGGATGATCGAGTTTATCCTGCAACTCCGTCACCTTGGGCGAAGCGGCAAACAGGGAGGCGGAAAACAGCAGCGCCGTCGCCGGAAATAACCAGCGACTCAGCGGCGGTAGGGATGACGATAGAGAGGAGTAAGGCATCGCGCTACGAGGCATGGCGTTGTCTCCATTCAACAAAAGTTCTGTAAATTTAGGCGTCGGGGGATGTTTGTGCAAAAAATAGACGACAGGTTTACATTTGTTGAAGAAAGGTCATGGGCGGTTGGACTAACATACCGACTTTTACCGTGGTGACTATAAGACGCGCCGACTATGGTGTAGAATCCGGCGGTTTTTCTTTTTTGAATACATTGTGAGCAAATAACATGCAACAACCCCGTATCGGCTTCGTTTCCCTGGGCTGCCCGAAAAATCTGGTGGACTCCGAAAGGATCCTCACCGAACTGCGTACTGAAGGTTATCAGGTGGTGCCGCGCTATGACGATGCCGAACTGGTGATCGTCAATACCTGCGGTTTTATCGACAGCGCCGTGCAGGAGTCGCTGGAGGCCATTGGCGAAGCGCTGAATGAAAACGGCAAGGTTATCGTCACCGGCTGTCTGGGCGCAAAAGAAAATCAAATCCGGGAAGTACATCCCAGGGTGCTGGAAATCACCGGGCCGCACAGCTACGAACAGGTATTGTCGCACGTACATCAATATGTGCCGAAACCCGAACACAATCCGTTTACCAGTCTGGTTCCGGCGCAGGGCGTGAAACTGACGCCGCGTCATTACGCCTACCTGAAAATATCGGAGGGCTGCAACCATCGCTGCACATTCTGCATTATTCCGTCGATGCGCGGCGATCTGGACAGCCGCCCTATCGGTTCGGTGCTGGATGAAGCGAAACGTCTGGCGGGTGCGGGGGTGAAAGAGCTGCTGGTGATCTCGCAGGACACCTCCGCCTACGGCGCCGACGTGAAACAGCGTACCGGTTTCTGGAACGGTCAACCGGTCAAAACCAGTATGGTCAGCCTGTGCGAACAGCTGGCTTCGCTGGGGATATGGGTGCGTTTGCATTACGTCTACCCTTATCCGCATGTGGATGACGTTATTCCGCTGATGGCCGCCGGAAAAATCCTGCCGTACCTGGATATTCCGCTGCAACACGCCAGCCCGCGTATTCTCAAGCTGATGAAGCGCCCCGGCGCGGTGGAAAGAACGCTGGAACGCATCAAGCGCTGGCGCGAAATTTGCCCGGAGCTGACGCTGCGTTCAACCTTTATCGTCGGCTTTCCCGGCGAAACCGAAGCAGAGTTCCAGATGCTGCTCGACTTCCTGCAAGAAGCCCAACTGGATCGCGTCGGCTGTTTCAAATACAGCCCGGTGGAGGGCGCAGCGGCGAATCAGCTGCCGGATCAGGTGCCGGAAGAGATCAAGGAGGAACGCTACCATCGCTTTATGCAGCTTCAGCAGAGCATTTCCGCCCGCCGCCTACGGGAGAAAATCGGCCGCGAACTTCTGGTACTGATCGATGAAGTCGATGGGGAAGGCGCCATCGGACGCAGCATGGCCGATGCCCCGGAAATCGACGGCGCGGTCTATATGAATGGCGAAAGCGGCGTCAGCGTGGGCGATATCGTAAAGGTAAAAATCGAGCACGCCGACGAGTACGACCTGTGGGGAAGCCGGATTTGATTATCCGGCCTTCACCGCTAAGGCGTGCCTGATAGTAGGTCTCAACCTGTATTTTCCCCATCAGCCGCTCTTTTGCGCCATCAAAGAGCGGCTTTTTTAGCCGCTTCGCCTGTTTTTTGCTCCGTCGTTGCAAAATCCGTCAATAAACCGCCCCTGCAACGTCTGCTCCTTGCGTCCGACTTTCAGGTAAAGTAGCCTTGAGGCATGACTCTCCCAATCGCCTTACCTGAGGCATAAGCATGTGGAAACGCCTGATATACGGCCTGTTGATAATTATTGGCGTGCTGCTGCTGTCCGCTTTTGCCCTCGATCGCTGGATCAGTTGGAAAACAGCGCCTTTTGTTTATGACGAGCTTCAAGCGCTGCCGTCGCGACAGGTTGGCGTGGTATTGGGCACCGCCAAGTATTACCGCACCGGGGTCATCAATCAGTATTATCTTTTCCGTATCCAGGGGGCGTTGAATGCCTATAACAGCGGCAAAATCAGTTATCTGCTGCTAAGCGGCGACAATGCGCTGCAAAGTTACAACGAGCCGATGACCATGCGTCGCGACCTGATAGCGGCCGGCGTTTCTCCGACGGATATCGTGCTGGACTATGCGGGATTTCGTACGCTGGACTCGGTCGTCAGAACGCGGAAGGTGTTCGATACCAATGACTTCACCATCATTACCCAGCGTTTCCACTGCGAACGGGCGTTGTTTATCGCCCTGCACCTCGGCATTCAGGCGCAGTGCTACGCGGTTCCCTCCCCCAAAAATATGCTCACCGTGCGTCTGCGGGAATTCGGCGCCAGGCTGGGCGCGCTCTTTGATCTGTACATTGTGAAACGGGAACCCCGTTTTCTCGGACCGCAGATTTCGATTCCGGCAGAGCATAAAATTCCCGAGGATGCGCCGGATTACCCCGCCGTTCCCCCTGAGCAGGCGCTTAACCCGGCCCGCCAGGGCTAGACGATAGCGATACCCGCCGCGCGCGGCGTTATGCCGCTTTGGCGATCGCCGCGGTCAGCCGGCGCCACAGCCACTCAAGCGGCCCCTGACGGAAATGACGCAGCCAGTAATGAGAAAACAGCAGGTTTATGCCCCAGACTACGGGCACCACGGCCAGCAGCTGCAGGCGATCCAGGCGCATAAACAGCCCGAAATGGTTAAACAGCAGGCTACAGACCAGGGTCTGCAGCAGATAATTGGTCAGCGCCATACGGCCGATATCGCCGATCCAGTAAGTGATACGCCAGCGGCATAACGTCGGCCAAAAGCCATAACACAACGCGAGATAGCCCACCGCCTGCAGAATAGCGCTCAACTCGCGGGGGATCTGCAACAACAGGCCGCTCCAGCGATATTCCCACTGCACCAGCCACTGCGTCGCCACGCCGCCGCCGTTGATCAATAACGCCAGCGGAATCAGCCAGCAGGCAATGCGCCGGTAGTGCCGCTGGCTGAACGTCCCTTTCAGCCAGCCGCTGCGCATCAGGCCGGCGCCCAGCAGCATGGCGCCGGCCAGCAGCCAGCCGTATTGGACGCCCAGCGATAATAGGCTGTCGGTAAGCAAATCCACCCTGTTGCCCCATGCCTCCGGCCCGCCCGTGGTCTTCCAGTAGGCCTCATAGGTAATGTCGGCGGCGCCCGGCTGCCAGAATCGTCCCGGCTGCGGACTGAGCAAGCGGCTTAAAACAAACAGCACGCCCACCCCGACAAGATACATTATCGCCCCGGTGCGCAGTAACGCCCGGCTACCCTCGGCGTGGCGGATCATACCGTAGCACACCAGCCCAATCAGGCCGTAATCCAGCAGAATATCGCCGTCCCAGAAAAAAATGCTGTGCGCCAGCCCAATCAGCATCAGCCAGAACAGTCGGGCATGTACCCAGCGCTTTCCTCTGGGCAGCAAAAGCTGTAGCCCGGCCCCGAACAGCAGCGAGAATAACGTCAAAAATTTTGCCTGTACGGCGAGATCCATGATGGCCCAGGTCCAGGCATCCGTCGGCGACGGCAAACCCTGCCAGGCAGGATTGAGATAGGCGGCCTTCGGTAAGCCGAAAGCGGTGATATTGAGCAGTAGAATACCGAGTACGGCGACGCCGCGCGCAAAATCCAACGTGGCGATACGTGAGGACGGTGTGGGTTGAGCAGGCATAGGCGTCAGGGTTCAGGTCATCGGAATACCGATTGTATTAACAGATGGCGTGAAATAATACGCCTTTTATTTCTACGTTGCGTCGCACAGCGGCGGCCAACGTAGAAACTAGGCAATGCCGCCGCTAGCCGTGATGGCGTACCGCGCGCAGAAATTCCTGACGGGTGTTCTGGCTGGATTTAAATAATCCGCCCAGCGAGGTAGTGGTGGTCGCGCTGGTCGCATCGCGGATACCGCGGGCTTTGACGCAATAATGCACCGCATCAATGCATACTGCGACATTGCTGGTACCGAGCAACGTTTGCAATGCAATCAGAATTTGTTGCGTCAAACGCTCCTGAACCTGCGGGCGCTGGGAAAAGAACTGTACGATACGATTGATTTTCGACAAACCAATCACGCCCTCTTTCGGAATATAGGCCACCGTCGCCTTACCATCAATGGTCACGAAATGATGTTCGCAGGTGCTGGTTAAGGTGATGTCCCGGACGGTGACCATTTCATCCACCTTCATTTTATTCTCAATGATGGTGATTTTGGGAAAATTGGCGTAATCCAGCCCGGAGAATATTTCATCGACATACATTTTGGCGATACGGTGCGGCGTCTCCGCCAGACTGTCATCTTGCAAATCAAGGCTTAACAGATTCATGACTTCCGTCATATGTTCGGCAATGCGCTGTTTACGCGTCTCCCGATCCAACAATTCTCCGCGCAGCGGCGTCTCGAGGCCGCGCGCCATCAGCGCCTCATGAACCAGAACGGCTTCTTTACTTAACGATGACATTATTATTCTCCTGCAGGTGTGACTTATGGTGACGTCGGTCGAGTCAAAACGCCGCCACCACTGTAGTTGAGAGCGCTGCGATTATCCAGTGATTGTATGTCATGATTATTGAAATAGATTCAGGTTATCAACCGGCAGGTATCGGCCGGCAAAGCGCATGTCGTAAAGAAAAGGCGCTGGGAGCAATGCCCCTCAGCGCCTGTTTTAAGTGAAATTCCCTGGTGTGGCGTTAATAAACTAGCCTAATCGTGTTGTTGCTTCTTTATTAGAAGGTTTCCCAGTTGGCGCTGCCGCTCTTTTGGCCGCCCTTTGCCGTCAGCAGAGCGGGCTTGATAACCGGGGCCGCTTTTTCAGATAACAGATTTTTAGCGGATTGCCGTTTTTCATCCGCCGCCAATTGGAAGACGGATACCGCTTCATTCAGCTGGCGGGCCTGATCTTCCAGAGAAGCGGCCGCGGCGGCGGACTCCTGCACCAATGCAGCATTCTGCTGGGTCACGCCATCCATTTCAGTCACCGCCTGACCGATCTGGCTGATACCGCGGCTCTGTTCGTCGGAGGCCGAGGCAATCTCGCCCATCAGATCGTTTACCCGGGTAATGGCGGTGATGATGGACTCCATCGCTTCCCCCGTTTGCGTAACCTGATGCGACCCGGTATTCACCCGCTCCACCGACTCGGCGATCAACCCTTCGATTTCCTTGGCGGCCTGGGCGCTGCGCTGCGCCAGATTACGCACTTCCCCCGCCACCACCGCAAAACCACGTCCTTGCTCGCCGGCTCTGGCCGCTTCCACCGCCGCGTTAAGCGCCAGAATATTGGTCTGGAAGGCAATACCGTTGATAACGCTGGTAATATCGGCAATCTTCTTCGAGCTGGTGGCGATAGTGGCCATGGTTCCCACCACCTCAGTGGTGACGTCTCCCCCTTTTTTGGCGGCGATGGCGGCATCCTGCGCCAGTTTGCTGGCCTGATGAACGTTTTCCGCGTTTTGCTTCACCGTGGCGCCGAGCTGCTCCATACTGGCGGCCGTTTGCTCCAACGCCGCGGCCTGCTGTTCGGTGCGGGACGAGAGATCGTTGTTGCCGCTTTTGATTTCGCTCGCTCCCTGATAAATCGAAGAGGCGCTGTCACGAATAGTTGAAACCGTGTTAATCAGGCTGCGTTGCATATCTTTTAAAAAGGGGATTAACTGGCCGGCGCAGTTACGGCCAAAGTCATCAAGATGTATTCCTAACTGACCATCCGCCAGAACCCTGAAGTGGCCTTTAATCATCTCCAACGGCTTGACCAGATAATTCACCAGATAGCGGTCGGTCAATAGCAGAATCAACAGGCCGACCAGCACCGCGACCAGCAGGAGATGTTTGTTCCAACTGACCAGATCGTACACGCGGGCAAACGAGCTGCCGGAGGAGGCGATAGCATTGGCCTGATATTTGTCCATGCTGCCGCCGAAGGTAAGACTCAGATTAGGATAAACGTCTCTGAACAGATGACGGAACTCCTCGGGACGATTGTCGCGAACCGATGCTAACAACGGTTGCAGCCCGTTCTCAATCAGCCGCGTCCAGTTTCCCACCATCTCTTCGACCATGACCTTGTCCACATCGCCGTGATCGGCGGCTTTAAATTCCGCCAGTTTGGCCGAGGTGTTTTTTATCGCCTCATCCGCCAAGACAAGCAACTTGTCCACCTCGGCGGTTTCGCCGCTCTGGTTATAATCCATTGCCCGAACTAAACGGATAGCGGCGCGAAAATATTGATCGCTGCCGTCGGCTATGGTGTCGGCATTCTTTTTCTGTACTTCCCCCGATTCTAATAAGTTGGTCATTTCACTGAGTGACGATGACATATAGAAAGATACCCCTCCCCATAAGAGTAGGAATATTCCCAATATCGTTAAAAGCATTGCCCTGATGGTGATATTTTTTAAAAATTCCACGAAAAACCCCTATAAACTATTTAACCACTTTTATCTGCGCTTTTTGGTAACTTGCCCACGCATTTTTAATTTAAATCAGAGTGACAATTCATAATCTAATGGTGAGATCATACCACAAACCACACAAAAAACTCACAACCTTAACAATTTGATATATTTATTTACATGAAACGCGGACTCCTCCCGGTCTGTACTCCAGGTTATCGGCAGAAATTATAAGGAGTTTACTTTTTTTGATCATTGGCGTTGATCAAAAAAAAGCAAATGATAGATTTAGACTATCAATAACATGCGATTATTTATGAAATTCTTTAACTCTTGAATTTAGATATTTATGTAAAGCCCGGATGATTCACTGAGTTTAACGTTTGGCAGTTTATTTATCGCTAAATGCCCTGCGATTGATTGCTAAAAATATGCCGTATTTCATCTAAACCAAGATCAAAAAAACTATTTAATCGTTGCTGACACAGAAAAATGCTTTAATAAATAGAATGCTATTAATCATTGATGTTAATTATTTATTTCGTTCACTGCCGGCGCGTATCCCGCCATACCCATCCGTTATCGACGCTATACGCCGCGCAGCCAGAAGCTCGCCTGGCGCAAGGTTTGGCGGCGTGCGTCGCCCCTGATTGTTACATGAACGTTGCTAACAGGGCGACTTATGGTTAGTCTCATCACAGTTTTCGGCCCCGATGCGGCAGCCCTGAAAAAACGCATTATCGCGAAGTTCCCCGCCAGCGATAAGTTTCGCTAAAATCAACCATTAACTACTACAAAACTTTTACGCAACACGACAACAGGAGCCACACCATGCAAATGATCAAAACCCGCGCCGCCGTCGCCTGGGGGCCAAACCAACCGCTTTCCATTGAAGAAGTGGATCTGATGCCGCCGCAGAAAGGCGAGGTGCTGGTACGTATTGTCGCCAGCGGCGTTTGCCATACCGATGCCTATACGCTTTCAGGCAAAGATCCCGAGGGCGTTTTCCCGGCCATTCTCGGCCATGAAGGCGGCGGCATTGTGGAAGCCGTCGGCGAAGGCGTGACCAGCGTGGCGGTTGGCGATCACGTTATTCCGCTCTACACGCCGGAATGCGGCGAGTGTAAATTCTGCCGCTCGGGAAAAACCAACCTGTGCCAGGCGATCCGCACCACGCAGGGGAAAGGACTGATGCCCGACGGCACTACCCGCTTCTCCAAAGAGGGTCAGCCCATTTTCCACTATATGGGCACCTCCACGTTCTCCGAACTCACCGTAGTGCCTGAAATCTCGCTGGCTAAAATCAGCAAGGAAGCGCCGCTGGAAGAAGTCTGCCTGCTGGGCTGCGGCGTCACCACCGGCATGGGCGCCGTTATCAACACCGCCAAAGTGAAACCGGGCGACAGCGTGGCTATTTTCGGACTCGGGGGCATCGGGCTGTCGGCAATTATCGGCGCGCAGATGGCCGGCGCCGGACGGATTATCGGTATTGATATCAACACCAGTAAATTCGATCTGGCGCGCAAGCTGGGCGCCACCGATCTGATTAATCCCAAGGATTACGACAAACCGATTCAGGAGGTAATTGTCGAACTGACCGACGGCGGCGTGGATTTCTCTTTTGAATGTATCGGTAACGTCAGCGTGATGCGTTCGGCGCTGGAGTGTTGTCATAAAGGCTGGGGCGAATCGGTGATTATCGGCGTTGCCGGCGCGGGCGAAGAGATCGCCACCCGTCCGTTCCAACTGGTGACCGGCCGGGTATGGCGCGGTTCCGCTTTCGGCGGCGTGAAAGGACGCAGTCAACTGCCGGGGATCGTGCAGCGCTATATGGATGGCGAGTTTCAGCTCAGCGATTTTATTACCCACACCATGGGGCTGGAAGAGATCAACACCGCCTTTGATTTAATGCACCAAGGCGAATCGATCCGCTCTGTCATCCATTTCAGCTAACGCCATAGATAAGGGAGGCAGCACCGAGATGAACCTGTCGCTGGAACTTTTGGAAGAACACCGTATGTTCGGCGGCTGGCAGCAGCGCTACAGCCATGCGTCCGAGACGCTGAACTGCAATATGACGTTCAGCATCTATCTGCCGCCGACGTCCGATGATACCCCGCCCCCGGTGCTTTACTGGCTATCGGGATTGACCTGCAACGATGAAAACTTCACCATCAAAGCCGGCGCGCAACGCATCGCCGCGCAGCTTGGGCTGGTGCTGGTGATGGCGGACACCAGCCCGCGGGGCGACGACGTGGCGAATGACGCCGGATATGATCTGGGCCAAGGCGCCGGATTTTACGTCAACGCCACCCGGCAGCCCTGGGCGGCGCATTATCAGATGTATGACTACATCGCCGTTGAACTGCCGGCATTGATTCAGCAACATTTTAACGTTAGCCGCCGTCAGTCGATCAGCGGGCATTCGATGGGCGGCCACGGCGCGCTGATGCTGGCATTGCGCAATCCGCAACATTATCTGTCCGCATCGGCCTTTGCGCCCATCGTTAACCCCAGCCAGGTGCCCTGGGGGCGTAAAGCGTTATGCGCTTATCTGGGTGACGACGAAACCCAGTGGTTGCAGTACGACAGTTGCCATTTACTGGCCAAAGGCGGGCACAAACTGCCGATACTTGTCGATCAAGGCGATTGCGATCAGTTTTTACCCGACCAGTTGCAGCCGGCGAAACTGGCCGAAGTGGCCCGTCGGCACGACTGGCCGCTCACGCTGCGCACCCAGTCAGGCTACGATCATAGCTACTTCTTTATCGCCAGCTTTATTGAAGATCATCTGCGCTTTCACGCCCGGTATTTACACCAGCAATAATGTCCCCGCTATTGTCATCCCCGCGCAGGCGGGGATCTCGGCAACACCGATCGCCAGCGAAAACAGATCCCCGCCAACGGCCGCAAGGATGACGGGAACCAAGCGGTTCCAGGTTTCCTCCTGGGTGGGTAAAGGAATCAGCCGGCATGCCGATAAAATGCCATAAGGGGCGGGCCTATTTTCGCAACCATAAGAGACGGCCATCCTCATCTGACTGGCGGTTATCTGATAAATAGCGCCTTTTTAGCGCGAAAGCGCGGCGTTATTCGGTTGGGAGTATATGATTTTGCAAAGAAAACGAGTTTCATCAGCAGAGCTGTTCGCCATCGGCTACGATGCGGAAAAAAGCATACTGGAAGTAGAATTACTCAACGGCAGCATCTATCAATATAGCGGCGTGGCGCGCATGATTTATGAAGAGTTAATGTCGAGCACCGCCAAACACCGCTACTACTCGCGCTATATCAAAAGCTCGTTTCCCTACGAGAAATTACAGTAAAAACCGGGCGGATCGGCAGCCTATCGTCATGGCCTCGCGATCCGCTCACGGTTATTCCGCCAGCGTCTCTACGGTTTTAAACGCTTCCAGCAGCAGCGACTCATTCAGCGTTAACGGTAAATAGTGGATAGACTCCTCCCGCTGCAGGGTGCGTTCAATCACCGCCCGCACGGACGCCCGGTCATTAATATCCACACTCAGTTCGGCCAGCGATGTCGGCAGTCCCAGCACCTTATAGGCGGCCTTTAATTGCCGTAACGTATCGATATCGCCCAGCAGAGCGCTCTGCACCAGGATGCCATAGGCGACTTTTGTTCCGTGCAGGAAGCGCTCCGTCTGCGGCAAGACCGTCAGCCCGTTATGCACCGCATGGGCGGCCGCCACCCGCGTGAAGCGCTCCCCTAATCCGCCCACCATACCGCCGCCGGCGATCACCGCATCGATTACGTCAAGAAAATCCTGGGTCAGCGTACCGTCAGCGGCCGCCTGCAGCGCGGCGGCGCTTTTTTGCAGCAGTACGTCGCGAATATCCAGCGCGGTTTGCAACCCAAGGCGCACGGTCAACGGCAAGGTTTCAGGACGCGGGCTGAGCACCATCGCTTCGTACCACTTCGCCAGCGTATCCCCCACGCCGGCCAACAGATACTCCACCGGCGCGGCTAAAATAATGCGCGGCTCCACCAGCACCAGATGGTTGGCGTCGGTAAAAATCTCAAAACGCAGCGCTTGCCCGGCATCGTTATACCATACGGAAAGCGGCGTCCAGGCGGAGCAGGTGGCGGCAATGGTCGGAATCGCCACCAGCGGCGCACCCAGTCGGCGCGCCGCCACCTTGGCCGTATCCAGCACCGCCCCGCCGCCGATGCCGATCACCACCCGACACTCCTCCCCCGCGCGCGCCACCAGTTTTGCCACCTCGCCTTCGCTGCAATGGGCGCCGAACACCACGCGCCGGGCCGCCGGGGCGTCGAATTCAGCGGGAAGATAGGGCCTTGCCGCCGCCAGCGCCCGCTCGCCGGTTATCCATAACGCGTTGTTCAGCACCGCGGGCGGATAAAATTCCCGCAGTTTATCGATTGCCCCAGGGAATGAAAAATAGTTGGCCGGACCGACCTGTACGCGGATTGCCGTTGTGTTCATCTGCTGATATTCCTTGCGTGTCATTGTCTGTAATAAGCGCCAAATCGCTGATAACGCCATCTTAGGCACTTGCCTGGCGCGGTTTAAGAATTTTTTTACTTAACTTATGCTTTTTCATTCGTAGTTAAGACTCCCGCGGACGTTGAATCTGTATTAAATTCTGCCGGCTATATGTTACCTTGCAGGCCAGTTTCTGATGCGACTTATCGCCAAGAGCGTTACCGAACATGATGTCTAACACCCAACCATCCCGACTGGAAATGCGCCATATTTCCATCTCATTTTCCGGCTTTCATGCGCTGAAACAGGTTGATTTCACTCTGCGGGGCGGGTCTATCCATGCCTTGACCGGGGCGAACGGCGCGGGAAAATCGACGTTAATGGCGATTCTGTCCGGCGCCTACGACCACTACAGCGGCGACATCATTATCGACGGCGCGCGGGTTGATATCCATTCTCCGCGCGACGCCAAACGGTATGGCATCCATCTGGTGCAGCAGGAGGTGGACGTGGCGCTGGTGCCGAGTCTGTCGGTGGCGGAAAATATTATGCTGGATACGCTGGCGCAGTCCGGACATGTGCTTAACTGGCCGCAGCTTTATCGCCAGGCGCAGTCCCTGCTCGACCAGCTCGGCATCCATCTGAATGTCCGCCAGCGCCTGGACCGCTGCTCGCTGGCGGAAAAGCAACAGATCCTGTTGGCCAGAGCTTTATCCCATGAGTGCCGTTTTTTAATTCTGGATGAGCCGACCGCCCCGCTGGATCAGGCGGAAAGCGCCCGTCTGTTTCAGGTGGTGCGACGCTTGCAGGCCGAGGGGATCGGCATCGTTTTTATTTCTCACCGCATCCATGAGCTGAGTGAAATCTGCGACACGCTGACCGTGCTGCGCGACGGCGAGTTCGTCAGCAGCGGCGCGATGCAAGGACTAAGCGGCGAGCAAATCGTCGAACGCATGCTCGGCCACCGGCTGGATGATATTTTTCCGCCGCGCCGCACGGCGCCGCCGGCGGATCCGCTGCTGCGGGTCGCCGGCCTGCACGACGAAACGCTGTTGCGGGATATCTCGCTGACGCTGCATAAAGGCGAAGTGCTGGGGATCGCCGGGCTGGCGGGCGCCGGCAAAACCGAGCTATGCAAAGCGCTGTTCGGCGCCACGCCCAGTCAGATCGCCCAGGGAGAATATAACGGCGTCGCCTGGCGGCCCCACTCGCCGCATCAGTCTGTCGAACAGGGTATTGCGCTGGTTCCCGAAGAGCGGCGCAAAGAGGGCATATTTCTCGATGAGTCCGTCACCATGAATCTCAGCGTCAGCGCCAGCGACAGCTTTTCCCGCTGGGGAATATTCAACCGCCGGCAGGCGCTGGCCTGGGCCGGAAAAGTGATTCAGCAGTTAACCATTCGCACCACCGGACCGATGCAAAAGCTGGTTCGGCTGTCGGGCGGCAATCAACAAAAAGTAGCCATCGGCAAATGGCTGCGCAGCGAGGCGCAGGTGCTGATCTTTGATGAACCCACCAAAGGGGTGGATATCAAAGCCAAACAGGATCTGTTCTCGCTGATTGACGGCCTCGCCCGGCAGGGTAAAGGCATTATCTACGCCTCGGGCGAATTTTCCGAACTGGTCGGGCTGTGCGACCGTATCTGCGTACTGTGGGATGGCCGTATCGTCGCCGAACTGGACGCATCCGCCATCGATGAAGAAACACTATTATTGTATTCAACCGGAGGAACTCCCGCGTGAGTCACCAACTTTCACCTAACGGGGTTCTCCCCTTTCGCCACCACCTGTTTGAGTTTTTGTACAAGTGGGGCATGCTGATCACCGTTCTGGCGCTGATTACCCTTTTCGGCCTGGCATCGGATAACTTTCTCGATCCCTACAACATCATCAATATCCTGCGCTCCATCGCCATCGTCACGGTGATTGCCATCGGCGTATCCATTTCCCTCTCCGTGGGCGGGTTCGACCTTTCCGTCGGATCGACGGCTTCGCTTGCCAACGCGCTGGTGATTTCGCTGTTCGTCTGGCACGGCTTCGGCACCACCGGAGCCATCGTCCTGACGCTGCTGCTGTGTACGCTGGTGGGGCTGTTTAACGCCTTTCTGATCGTGGTGCTGAAAATCCCCGATATGCTGGCGACGCTCGCCAGCCTGTTTGTCATTCAGGGCGTGGCGATGACCTACAGCTACGGCGGTTCCATCACCCAGAATATGGTGCTGCCCGGCGGCGAAATAGCCGAAGGCCTTATCCCCGAGTTTTTCTCCACGCTGGGGCAGGTTCCGGTGATTGTCGTCATCATGCTGGTGGTGACGCTGGTGGTGCAACTTTATCTGTCGCTGACCAAACACGGCCGCCGCATGTACGCCATTGGCGGCAACCCGGAAGCGGCGCGTCTGGCGGGCATCAGAACGGCGCGCTATCGGGTTCAGGCGTATATCTTCTCTTCGCTGCTGGCGGCGCTGGGGGGAATTTTACTGGCCTCGCGCATCGGCTCCTCACAGGTCAACGCCGGCGGAGGCTATTTAATGGACGCGGTGGCCGCCGCCTATATCGGTTTCTCGCTGGCGGGTTCCGGCAAGCCGAATGCGTTGGGAACGCTGGTCGGCGCGGTGATTCTCGGCGTACTGCAAAACGGGCTGGTGATGCTCTCCGTGCCATACTACGCCATGGATATCATCAAAGGCCTGGTGCTGGCGCTGGCGCTGGCCATCACCTACATCCAGAAACGCTAACCACCCCCGCCCCTCACTGCCTGACGACGCCAAACTCAGGCAGTGTCCCGCCGCTGTCCGTATCGCGACTTTCGGGCGATTTATTGCCGTGGCGACATTCATCGGGAAAAAGGATGACCGCTAAAAATAGTAAACTTACTTATTTAAGGCGGAATCATTTATAACGTCGTATTAATAATATAAATAAAAACCTTTTACGTGGACTCCGCAAACCAATAAGCAGTCTAATTAAATGCCAAGAGAGGATTACCTACGCGATATTACTGCCAGAGGATACCTGGAAACTGACCGATATATCCCCCGGCTATACTCTAATAGGCAGATATCAATATCCATTTTGCTGAACAAACTCATCAATATTCTCGACCGTTTTTTCCATCAATACCTGTAGAGATGAAGCGGAAGTCCAGCCAATATGAGGCGTAATCAGCAAGTTAGGCAATATTTTCGCCGCGTTCATTAACGGATTATCTTTTGCCGGCGGCTCCTGGGTCAGACAATCCAATGCCGCGCCGGCGATGCGGCGGTGATTCAGGGCGGACAACAGCGCGGCTTCATCAATCAGCCCCCCTCTGGCGGTATTAACAATCGAGACCGTGGGTTTACACAATGCCAGCGTGTGTGAATTTATCAGACAGCGGGTTTCATCGCTTAACGGGCAGTGCAGGGAAAGGGTATCCGCAGACTGCAAGACCTGTTCAAACGGTAAATACCCCGGACGGCACTGCGCCACGCCCCTGCGTTCGGCGAACAGGACTTTCATCCCCAGCGCCGTGGCCAGGCGCGCCACTTCGCGGCCAATGGCCCCGGCGCCAATGATTCCCAGCGTTGAACCGGCGATATCTTTTACCGGATGGTCAAAATAGGAAAACTGCGGCTGAATGGCCCAGCGATCGCCAAGCTGATCGCGATACCAGCCTATCAGGCTATGTTTAAGCGCGAAAATCATGGCGATGGCGTGTTCGGAAACCGCCTGGGTGGAATAATTGGCCACGTTCTTTACGCTGATGCCCAGTTCCGCGGCGGCGACGGTATCAATATTATTGGTGCCGGTAGCCGTTACCGCAATCAGTTTAACCGCGGGTAACGCCGTCAGGATTTCCCGCGTCAATACCGTTTTACTGGTGATAATGATATCGCTGTTTTTCGCCCGGGCAATAACCAGCTCAGGAGGAGTATGGCTATATTCAATCCATTCATGGCGGCATTGTGGACGCCTGAAACTATTTTTTTTCAAAAAAATAGTTTCAGGCAATGCGCCCTTATCTAAAAAGGTAATTTTTAACATTGCGTGTGTCCTGTTTATTATTTATACGTTAAGCGTTTAATAGCGATAGTAACAAAATCCACTTGCCAAAACTAACCGCTCTAATTTCCCTGCGGAAATAACAGCGGCGCTTTTCCGCTTATATTTCCAAAAGCATAGCATGCTAATTATTTAGTTCTAAATTTAATTTGTGATAAATCTTATTTTCATCCGGCGCTGATATATGCATCGCGACTTAGTGGCTATCAGCGTAGACAGCATTAAGAAAATTAACAACGTAACGCTAATGAATTTCATTCATTAGCGTGTTTATAAAAACACTCAACAAAAAAGTGAATAAATGTTTTAACTATGCTGACTTAAACCACGTCAACCGACGGAGGATGCAAGAAATCAGATGAAAAAAATTGGCAGGGCAAGATAAACAGCATAACAAAGGGTTATCCCACCTGCGTGAAACAACCCGATAAGAGCCGGCGCCATACCCGTCAGATATTGAGAGCAACACCTGCGGGCATAGGGCTTATTTGCTTTCCGGGAAGGTCATATCCCGATATTTGATAAAACGCGTACCGCGGGAAAGTTTATAGCCAAACCAAATCAATAAAAACAATGGGATACCGATATAGGTTGCCGTTACGCCGTACCAGTCGATCTTATCTGCCAGAAAAGCCTGATAGTTTTGCCCGAGAGTGATGGTCAGGCAGAGCACGAAGGCGAAGATCGGCCCCAGCGGGAAGAAACCGGAACGGTACGGAAGAAGGTCAAGATCGCGCCCCTGCATCACGTAACCGCGGCGGAAGCGATAGTGGCTGATGGCAATCCCCAGCCAGGCGATAAACCCGGTCATGCCCGAGGTGTTCAGCAGCCACAGATACACCGTCTGGTTGCCGTACATCGACGACAGGAAACAGAGCGCCGCCACCACCGTGGTGGCATACAGCGCATTGCGCGGCACGCCGCCTTTCGACAGCCGGGCGAAAATACGCGGCGCCTTGCCTTCGGAGGCCAGGGTAAACAGCATGCGCGTCGAAGCGTACATGCCGGAGTTACCCGCGGACAGCACCGCCGTCAGGATAACCGCGTTCATAACCGCCGCCGCCGACAGCAGCCCGGCTTGCTGGAACACCAGGGTAAACGGGCTGACGGTAATGTCTTTCACATCGTTACGCAGCAGGCTGGGGTCGGTATAGGGAATGATCAGGCTGATGATCAGGATGGCGAAAATATAAAACAGCAGAATACGCCAGAACACCTGACGAACCGCGCGGGGAATATTTTTCTGCGGATCTTTCGACTCGCCGGCGGCAATGCCGATAAGCTCCGTGCCCTGAAATGAAAAGCCGACGATCATCGCCACGCCGATCATGGCGGAGAAACCGCCGGCAAAAGGTGCATCGTCGATCTGCCAGTTATGGAAGCCGGCGTTTTCCGCGCCGCGCAGAATGCCGGCGATCATCAGAATCCCCACGGCGATAAAGATAATGACCGTCGTCACCTTAATCAGCGAGAACCAGTATTCCGCTTCGCCGAATCCTTTTACCGAAATGTAATTCAGCAGGAACATCAGGGCCAGGAACAGCGCGCTCCAGATCCAGCCGGACACCTCCGGAAACCAATATCCCATCACCAACTGGGCGGCGACCAGATCGACCGCAATGGTAACGGCCCAGTTGTACCAGTAATTCCATCCCAGCGCGAAGCCGAAACCCTCTTCCACGTAGCGGGCGCCATAGGTGGAAAATGAGCCGGACGTCGGCATAAACGCCGCCAGCTCTCCCAGACTGGTCATCAGGAAGTAAACCATCAGGCCGATCAGGGCATAGGATAACAGCGCGCCGCCCGGACCCGCCTGTGAAACCGTGGCGCCGGAAGCGACGAAAAGCCCGGTGCCAATCGAGCCGCCAATGGCGATCATCGTCAAATGCCGGGCTTTAAGCTCGCGGCGTAGTGTGGGTTGCCCCTGAATATCACGTTGAGTGTTTTGCTGAGCCATTATTATCCTGACTGCTCTTACTAAAAATCGAGGCGGGATTGTAACAAATAGCCTTATGCTGAATAGTCAGGATCGCCGAGTTATAAGTGAGGTTCATAACTCGCGCCCGATTATTAGCAACGGTACAAGGAGAAGGCTACGCCGTTGCGCGGCAATAGCTCAGGAAACGCTGCCAAACCGTTGAAATATGTTTCTGGCGATGGTGAACCAGATACAGCGTACGCAGCAACTTGGGCAACGGCACGGAGAGTTCCACCAGCGTGCCGATCTCCAACTGTTCGGCAATAACGTGGCGCGACAGGCAGCTAATCCCGATACCGTGACGCACCGCATGTTTGATGGCCTCGGAATTGCCCAGTTCCATTACCAGATGAAAATGGGGCAGACGCGCCAGCAGCAGATGGTCCAGCACCTCCCGCGTGCCCGAACCGCGTTCGCGCAGGATCCACGGCGCTTCGGCCAGCGACGTTAATGTAATGTCCTGTTGGCTGAGAGGATGGGTCGGCGCGCAGAATACCACCAGCTCATCTTCCAGCCAGGGTTGCGTCACCAGATCGGGATGATGGCACGGCCCTTCAATCAGCCCGAGATCGACCCTGAATTCGGAAACGCCGGTAATCACATCCAGCGTGTTGCCGACATGCAGCTCCAGCGGGATATCGGGGAAATCCCGGCGATAGCGGGCAATCATTTCCGGTAACAGGTAATTGCCGATGGTGCTGCTGGCATAAATGCGCAACGCGCCGTTGTCGCGGCGAAAAAGCTGTTCAATCTCCACCGATTGCTCAAGTAATGACAATGCCTTGGGATAAAGCAGGCGCCCGTGCTCATTCACCACCAGCCGTTTACCAACGCGGTCAAATAACTGAACGCCCAACTGCCCTTCCAGATCGGCCAGCGCGGCGCTGACGGCGGACTGGGAAAGCGCGAGTACCACCGAAGCCTGAGTTGTCGAACCGCTTTTCAGAACTTCAGTAAAAACTTCTAACTGGCGTAAGGTAATATGCATAATCGGCTTTTATCGAAAATATCTATAGTTGGGAAGATATTAATAAATATCTCTGGAGAATTCACGTAGTCAACGGTCCGAGCGCCGGCCTGTTTTCGCGTTGCGACCTGGCGGGCGCAAGACCTGCATTACAGTATAGATTCTTTAGACAAGATGGTTTTTTCTATAGTCATGGATAATTTTCCGTTTAACGCCTGGTTAACCGCTCTGACAATGCCATAATGCCTGCGTCATCAAGAGGAAAATCATCATGAAATACATAGGCGCCCACGTCAGCGCCGCCGGTGGCGTAGACCAGGCGGTAATACGAGCCCATGAGCTTGAAGCGACCGCTTTCGCATTGTTTACCAAAAATCAGCGTCAATGGCAGGCGGCGCCATTGACTCCGGAAACGATCGCGCGGTTTAAATCCGCCAGTGCAAAATATGGCTACACTCCGGCGCAGATTCTGCCGCACGATAGCTATCTGATTAATCTCGGACACCCGGAAAACGCGGCGCTGGAAAAATCGCGCGCCGCCTTTATCGACGAGATGGCGCGCTGCCAGCAGTTGGGGCTGAGCCTGCTTAATTTCCATCCCGGCAGTCACCTGAAGCAGATTGATGAAGACCGTTGTCTGGCGCGCATCGCCGAGTCGATCAATATTGCGCTGGCGGCCACCGAGGGCGTTACCGCGGTAATTGAAAACACCGCTGGCCAGGGAAGCAATCTGGGATTTCGCTTTGAACATCTGGCCGCCATTATCGCCGACGTCGAAGACAAGAGCCGCGTCGGCGTGTGCATCGATACCTGTCACGCCTTTGCCGGGGGATATGATTTACGCACCAGCGGCGCATGCGACCGAACCTTTGCCGAATTCGAGCGCATCGTCGGTTTTGATTATTTACGCGGTATGCACCTGAACGACGCCAAAAGCGAGTTCAACAGCCGGGTGGATCGTCACCACAGCCTGGGGGAAGGAAATATCGGTAAAACCGCCTTCAGCTACATCATGAAGGATCGGCGTTTTGACGGCATCCCACTGATTCTGGAAACCGTTAATCCGGATATCTGGGCGCAGGAAATCGCCTGGCTTAAGGCGCAGGATCCGCAATCTTGCTAAAACGAAAAAAGGAGCCGCTGAGCGGCCCCTTTTTTCTACATCCCTGTATACCGACTCGTCCCGTTAAGCGGTTTTTTTCACCAGTTGCTCATCCGGGCGTTTCAGGAACGCGTACAGCACGCCCGCAACCACCGTTCCGGCGATAATGGCGAACAGATAACCCAGTACCGGCGCAATGGCGCCAGGGATCAGCAGCACAAACAGGCCGCCGTGCGGCGCCATCAGCTTGGCGCCGACCGCCATGGACAAGGCCCCGGTCAGCGCGCCGCCGATGATACAGCACGGCAATACGCGCATCGGATCGCGGGCGGCGTAAGGAATCGCCCCTTCGGAGATAAAGCACAGCCCCAGAACCAGCGCCGCCTTGCCCCCTTCACGTTCCGTCGCGTTGAATTTCTTACCGGCCAGCAGCGTCGCCAACCCCATCGCCAGCGGCGGCACCATCCCGCCGGCCATAACCGCGGCCATCGGCGCATAAATCTGGCTACTCAGCAAGGTGGTGCCGAACACGTAGGCCACTTTGTTTACCGGCCCACCCATATCGGTACACATCATGCCGCCGAGGATGGCGCCGAGGATCACCGCATTCGCCGTGCCCATGGATTGCAGCCAGTCGGTCAGACCGGTCAGGATCTTGGCGACCGGCGTTCCCACGGCATACACCATAATCAACCCCATGATCAACGTCGCTAACAGCGGGATGATCAAAATCGGTTTCAGGGCCGACATACTCTGCGGAAGGTGAATGTGATTACTGAGCGCTCTGGCCACGTAACCCGCCAGGAAGCCGGCAATAATACCGCCGAGGAACCCCGCGCCCATACCGACCGCCAGCACCCCGCCGGCCAGCCCCGGAGCCAGACCAGGACGATCGGCGATGGAAAACGCAATATAACCCGCCAGCACGGGAACAATCAGCGCAAAGGCAGAATCCCCCACCATTTTCAGCGCCGCGGCCAACGTACCTTCTTCCTTAAAGGCTTCGATGCCGAACACAAACGACAAGGCGATACACAGGCCGCCGGCCACCACCACCGGCAGCATATAGGACACGCCGGTCAACAGGTGGCTATAAGGACCCGCCCCGCCTTTTTTGGCCTGACTGGTCGCCTCGGCGCCGCTCTGCCCGTTCGGCTGATAAACCGTCGCTTCCGCCAGCGCCTTATCTAGCTCCTGCGCAGTCTTTTTCAAGGCCAGACCGGTGGAGGTACGGTACATTTTCTTACCGGCGAACTTGCTTAGATCGACTTCGATATCCGCGGCGACAATCACCACGTCCGCCTGTTCCACTTCTTCGGGCGTAATCGGATTGCCGGCGCCGACGGAGCCGCGGGTTTCAACCTTAACCCACCAGCCGCGTTTCTTCGCCTCGGTTTCAATGGCTTCAGCCGCCATAAACGTATGCGCCACCCCTGTCGGACAGGCGGTCACCGCCACAATGCGTGTGGCCGAGCCTGGCTGAACGGGTGCTGACGCCGGCGCCTGATAGGGCGCGGCATCGGCTTTCGCCTGATTGAGGAACGCCTCCGGCTGGCTGACCGCCAGTTCCACGTCGCCAACAAATACCTGTTTGCCATTCAGCGCGGCGTCCGCGGCGGCGGAAGCGCCAAGCACGATCGCCAGTTCGGCCTCATCGGCCTGTTCGGTAAACGTCAGCCCGGCTTTCTCAGCGGCAGCGCCGAGCAGGTTCTTCACCAGATGGCTTCGCGCCAGACCCAGTGATTTATCTAAAATCAGCAGCGTTTTCATCATTCGTCTCCTGCTGTCAGTTAAAGGGTTTCAGATCGACACGCGCCATCATTGCGGCCAACTGAGGACGATCGGTAATGCCGACGTTGCTTTGGCTGACCGCCAGCGCAGCAACCGCTGTCGCCAAACGCAACGTATGTTCACTGGACTCGCGCATTAATAAGCCATAAATCAGTCCTCCAACCATGGAGTCACCCGCTCCGACCGTACTTACCACGTCACAGGCAGGCGGTTTTGCCAACCACGCACCGGATGCATTTACCCACAGAGCGCCTTCCGCCCCCAGTGAGATCACCACATGCGCGATACCCTGCTCACGCAGCGCGTGCGCAGCATCAACCACATCGGCCAGCGTAGGCAGTTTACGCCCGGCCCAGATTTCCAGCTCCCGGCGATTGGGTTTAACCAGCCAGGGAGCGGCTTTCAACCCGGCGACCAGCGCCTCGCGGCTGCTGTCGAAAATAATGCACGGACAATGGCTGCGTAGCCGGGACATCCAGTCGGTAAAGGCGTCCGGATCGACGCCGGCCGGCAGACTGCCGCTGACGGCGACCATATCGAACTGCCCCAGCCAGCTCAGGGAGTCATTGACGAAGCGCTGCCAGTCCTGCGGGGTGACCTCGAAACCGGAAAAATTGAGATCGGTAACGTCTCCGTCTTTTTCGGTCAGTTTGACATTGATACGCGTACGTCCCGGAACAACCTGAAAACGGTTGGCAATGCCCAGTTCGCTGAACAACTGCTGAAAACCGTCCTGATTGTCTTTCCCCAGGAATCCACCCACCGTGACATCAATCCCGAGGTCTTTCAGCACTTTGGCAACGTTGATGCCTTTACCGGCGGCATGCAGACCCGCCGTCTGAACCAGGTTCACTTCGCCCCGCTCGATTTCCGGGCAATAGCCGACCAGGTCATAGGCCGGATTCAGGGTAATGGTGGCGACTCGCCTGCTCATGCCGCCCCCTCACCCAAACCGGAATTAATGGCTTCGCCAATGGCGGCCAGTGCCTGCTCCGCGTCGCTGCCGCTGGCGGTAAAGCGTAGTTTGTGGCCTTTCTTCACCCCCAGAGCGATAACTTTCATCAGGCTGCGGCCATTTACCGCTTTGCCGGTACCGTCCAGATTGGCGACGGTGACTTCGCTGTCGAACTGTTTAATCACATTAACCAGCGTGGTGCCCGGGCGCGCGTGCAAGCCGTGTTCGTTACGCACGGTGAATTCCGCCGTCAGCACGTCGCTTTCTTCCGCCGCATCGCTGGTCAGCAGGGCTAACAGCGTTGGCGCGTCGGCCTTCAGCAAGCGTTCAGCTTTTTGCGCCGTCAGCAGATTGGCGAGGTAATCAATCGGGGCCAGCGCCTGTTCATCCGCCGCCGCGACGGTCACCAGCAAGGCGACCGATTCGTTATCCACGCTGAACGGCGCCGCGGGACGGGCAACCGCGACCGCGCTGCCGAGGTTTCCCTCGGCGCTGTCGCTGAACCACACGCCCTGCCCCAGATTCAGCGGTTTATGGCCGACCACGTTGCTGACGAAAGCGGCATCCACCGCGCCGACCTGTTGCAGACGTCCGGCGTTCAGCGCCTGCAGCGTCAGCAGATTATCCGTTGCCACATCAAGCGCAATCAGCGAGGTATCGAAACGGAAGTCGGCCGGTTGCTGCTCGCCCATCAGCAGGCTGCGCAGTTCTTCCGCCGAGTCGGTGTCCGCCAGACGGGCGGCGACGCGGTCGTCGCTTAGCACATGCGTAAGCTGACGCAATAGCGCCAGATGCTCATCGGAACTGGCGGCGATGCCCAGCACCACGTAAGCGGTCTGGTCTTCACCCCAGGCAACACCCTGCGGAAACTGGAAAACCTGTACCCCGGTTTTCAGCACCAGATCGCGGGTATCGGTGGTGCCGTGGGGGATCGCAATACCGCTCCCCAGGTAAGTGGACGTCTGTTGTTCGCGCTGCAGCATGCCATCGACATACCCTGCGCTGACGCACCCGGCGTCAGTCAGCGCTGAAGCAACAAGCCGTATGGCTTCCTGCTTGCTGCCGGCCGTCGCGCCTATATGAATATCCTGCTGTGACAACTGGAACATGGCTCTCCTCTCTTGCTGAAAGTTGAATCGTTTCAGCTTTTATGAGAAAAAAATGTGTCCGTTAAGGACAGGGTTTCAAAAAAAACATCGCTGAAACGTTTCAATGAGTCTGTTGCCATTGCGATGTTTATGCAAGTATTCTCCACAATCGGCGTAACAAAATTTAGACATCACGCACATTTTAGCCGGCAGAACCCCGGTCGATAGCATAAAAAAACCCTCAGGCTGAACCTTTGCTGAAGAAAAATTATGCAACAGGTTTTCTGTTTTTTTATAAACCGGCGTAATATGACGATGTACGGTCTGTCTTCCACCTCCTTCTTAAGCGTTATCACTTTTATGCACACATCCGTCAGCAGCACGCCTCGACGTCAGCCCGATCTGACTTCGTCGGCATTTTTGGTCATCGCCTTTCTGACAGGGATTGCCGGCGCACTGCAACTCCCGACGCTCAGCCTCTTTCTGTCAAACGAAGTACAGGTGCGGCCATTTCTGGTCGGCATGTTCTATACCGGCAGCGCGGTGATCGGCATCGTCGTCAGCCAGTTGCTGGCAAAGCGCTCAGACAGGCAGGGCGATCGCAAAACGCTTATTTTTCTCTGCTGCCTGATAGGCGCCCTGGGCTGCATGTTGTTCGCCTGGAACCGGAATTACTTTATTTTGCTGTTTGTCGGCGTGCTGCTCAGCAGTTTCGGCTCCACCGCCAATCCGCAGCTATTCGCGCTGGCGCGGGAACACGCCGATCGCACCGGCCGCGAAGCCGCCATGTTCAGCTCGGTGATGCGCGCCCAGATCTCGCTCTCCTGGGTTGTCGGCCCCCCTATCGCCTTTGCCCTGGCGCTGGGTTTCGGCTTTACCACCATGTATCTCACCGCGGGGCTGGTCTTTGTTCTCTGCGCCATACTGGTCAGGCTATTTCTTCCGTCCATGCCGAAAGTGATGGTGAAAACGGCGGCGACGCTTGAATCCCCGCGCCGCAACCGCCGGGATACGTTGCTGCTGTTCGCCGCCTGTACGCTGATGTGGACCTGTAACGGTCTCTATATCATCAATATGCCGCTCTATCTGGTGCACGAGCTGAATCTACCGGAAAAAATGGCCGGGATTATGATGGGAACGGCCGCCGGACTGGAGATCCCGACCATGCTGATCGCCGGTTACGTCGCCAGCCGTTTTGGCAAACGCCTGCTGATGCGTCTGGCCATCTCCGCAGGTCTGCTGTTTTATGTGGGATTATTGTTGCTCGACGGGGAGATCGCCCTGCTGGCTTTACAGTTGCTGAACGCCATTTTCATCGGCATTCTCGCCGGGATCGGCATGCTCTATTTCCAGGATCTGATGCCCGGTCAGGCGGGCGCTGCAACCACGCTCTTTACCAATACCACTCGGGTGGGCTGGATTATTTCCGGCTCCCTGGGGGGCGTGGTTGCGGAAGTCTGGAGTTATCATGCGGTCTTCTTTATTGCGCTGATCATGATCGCCAGCGCAGGCTACTGCATGTGGCGCATCAAGGACGCGTAGCAGCCGGGGCATCGGACGCGGTGTCCGCTTCCAGCCGCGCCAGATAAATCAGCGCGTCGTCGCGATGGCTGAAACACATGTCTGCGCGCGCCTGCAACCCGGCGCATACCGCGGGTCGCAGCGGCGAATGGAATATTGCGCAGCGCATATGCGCATCCAGATGAATACAGCGGGTATTGGCCGGCTTGCCGTTCGGCATGCCCGGCAGCGGGCTGGATATTGAAGGCGCGATGCAGCAGGCGCCGCAGTCGGGGCGACAGTCCATCAGCAGGCTCCGGCTGGCTGGCTATAAATGAGGGAACGTCCGCCACCATAACAGCCATGCGGGCAAATACCAATGCTTATCCCCCGCGCGCGATAAATGGTTAACCGCGTCAATCATGCCGCACGGTAAATTCCCGCTTGCCTGAATCCTGCGGCGCGAGTAACGTGTCGCCACAAAAATCTCACTCCTTATAACAGGTAATTTGTATGGCAAGAGCGAACGAAATCAAACGCGGTATGGCCGTCAACTATAACGGCAAATTGCTGCTGGTAAAGGACATCGATATCCAGAGCCCCAGCGCCCGCGGCGCCAGTACGCTGTATAAAATGCGATTTGCCGACGTGCGCAGCGGATTAAAGGTTGAAGAACGTTTTAAAGGCGATGATATTCTCGATACCATCTCCCTGACCCGCCGCACGGTCACCTTCTCCTATATTGACGGCGACGAGTATATCTTTATGGATGACGAAGACTACACGCCTTACCACTTCAAAAAAGAACAAATAGAAGAAGAGCTGCTGTTTATTCCCGAAGGCGGCATGCCTGGTATTCAGGTGCTGACCTGGGACGGCGAAATCATTGCCCTTGAACTGCCGCAAACGGTGGATATGGAGATTGTCGACACCGCGCCGGGCATCAAAGGCGCATCGGCCAGCGCCCGCAACAAACCGGCGACCATGAGCACCGGTCTGACGATTCAGGTGCCGGAATATCTGAGCGCCGGAGAGAAGATCCGTATCCATATTCCAGAACGCCGCTATATGGGACGCGCTGAATAAGCAACCGTCGCACCGTCCGCCGGGGTAACGCTCCGGCCGGCGGGTCAATCCCCGGCGCTATTTTCTCAGGAGCCCGTTTTGTTAACCCAAGTGAATGTCATTACCGGCTTTCTCGGCAGTGGAAAAACCACGACGATCCGCCATCTGCTTTCTCAAAAGCCCGAGGATGAAGTCTGGGCCGTATTGGTTAATGAATTCGGCGAAGTCGGGATTGACGGCGCCTTGCTGGCCGACAGCGGCGCGGTATTGAAAGAGATCCCCGGCGGCTGCATGTGCTGCGTGAACGGCCTGCCGATGCAGGTCGGCCTGAATATGCTGCTACAGCAGAAAAAACCGCACCGCCTGTTGATCGAACCGACGGGCCTCGGCCACCCGAAGCAAATCCTCGCGCTGCTGACGGGCGAAAGCTACCGGCCCTGGCTAACGTTGCAGGCCACACTATGTCTGCTGGATGCCCGCCAACTGAATCAACCCCGTTATACCGAGAATGAGAATTTCCGCGATCAGCTGGCGGCGGCCGACATTATCGTCGCCAATAAGCAGGAAACCTACCTCGATGCGGATCTCTCCGCCTTGCGGCAGTGGCAAAGCAGCAACGGCGATAACCGCCAGGTGGTGCTGGTCAGCCAGGGAGAGGTGGAGCGGCAGCTGCTGGCGCAGCCGCGCCATAATCTGCGCGAGCTGCCCGACGGCGCGCATCATCACCCGCATAGCGCCGCGCAGGGGCTGGCCGCGTTACGGCTGCCGGGGGGCGAATCCTGGCGTCGTTCATTGAATCAGGGCCAGGGCTACCACGCCTGCGGCTGGATTTTCTCGCCGGACACCGTCTTTGATACCGCCGCGCTGCTGGACTGGGTTCGCCTCTCCCCCGTCAGCCGGGTTAAAGGAGTGATGCGTATCCGGGAAGGTACGTTGGTCGTCAATCGTCAGGGTTACGACCTGCATATCGAAACCAGACCGGCCGCGCCGGTGGATAGCCGTATCGAGCTGATTAACGAGACGCCGGCGCAATGGAATAACCTGCAAGCCGGCCTGTTAAAGGCTCGTTTAACTACCGCCGGGTAGAATGGCGATTCAGTTCTAGCGGATCCTGGGTTGTTTCCTGTATGTCTCGGCGTAACATTTTTTTTATCTTGCTGCTCAATGTGTTAGGCATCGGGCTGTTTTTGTCCTGGTATTTGCCGCCCGACCACGGCTTTTGGTTCGGGTTGGACAGCGCTGTTTTCTTCTACTTTAATCAGCAATTGATCGAAAGCCCGATATTCCTGCGATGGGTGGCGATAACCAACGTCCGGGCGTTTGACGGCTGTGCGCTGCTGGCGATGGGTCTGTTGTATCTGTCATTTTATCTGCGGGCGACGCCGCCGGAGCGTCGACGCCTGCTGATCGTCGGCATGGTTATGCTGCTTAGCGCGTTAATCCTTAATCAACTGGGCCATTTATTGCCGGTTCAGCACGCCAGCCCGACCCTTTCTTTCAGCAATATCAACCGCGTTGGCGAACTGACGTCGATCCCGGCAAAAGATGCCTCCAGGGACAGTTTTCCCGGCGATCATGGCATGATGCTGATGGTCTTTGCGGCATTTATGTCGCGCTATTTCACCCGTACCTCCTTTGCCGTAAGCCTGGCGATAGTGATTATTTTTTCCCTGCCCCGCGTTATGATTGGGGCGCACTGGTTTAGCGATATCGCCGTGGGATCGCTATCGGTGGTACTGACCGGATTAAGCTGGTGGTTGCTTACCCCGGCCAGCGATGCATTAATTAATTTGCTGCATCGCTATCTGCCCGGCAAATATCGTCCGATAAATAACCATCCGTAGCGGTCGCCGGCTATCGACATTTTTTTGCTGACTACATCATTAGATCTTATAAATAAAATAGTTAAAACTGCTCGCAATCCGTTTATCGATACGGTAGTCTCGATGAAGTTTGCTTTTTTCCCTATATTGAGCTAGCGGCGAAAGGAGAAATAATGTGCGTTCAGGCACACTTTCACCGTTCGATATTTGGTGAACCGCAAACTCTGCTTTAGTCTGAATCTCGTTTTCGTTTGGCATTTATTACATAACGGCATCCGTCCGTTAAGGACTTCAAGGGAACATAACAATAATGGTCACATCTCAACCGATCCTGAGATATATCTGGCGGGCGTTGCCTGCCGTCGCGATAGCGATAACGCTTTCCGCATGTGGTAGTAACAGTGCATCCAACAATCAGAACGCGCAAACTGAGATGCATGCAGTCAATGATAAAGACGGTCTTTTACTGCAAGCCTCTCAGGATGAATTTGAAGCATTGGTGCGTAATGTGGATATCAAATCCAAATTGCTTAACCAATATGCCAGTTGGAAAGGCGTTCGCTACCGTTTAGGCGGCGACAGCAAACGCGGCATCGATTGTTCCGCATTCGTGCAGCGTACTTTCCGCGATCAATTCGGCATGGACTTACCGCGTTCAACCTCCGAACAGCAAGCAATCGGTCAGAAAGTGCAACCTGCCAAGCTGCGTCCCGGCGATCTGGTGCTGTTTCGCGCCGGTTCAACCGGTCGCCACGTCGGCATCTATGTCGGCAACGGACAGTTTGTTCATGCCTCCACCAGCAGCGGCGTAATGATCTCCAATATGGATGACAGCTATTGGAAAAAGCGTTACCGGGAAGCCCGGCGCGTGCTGAGTAAAGGAACCAACAGCTAACCGATTTTTATCCCTGATGTACCTGAGATGCCAAACGAGACAGTAAACGCCGCTTAGCAATAAGCGGCGTTTTTTTATTCGTCGCAAGCGACGTTTTTTTAGTTAAAATTTCCCAAACAATTTCTTACAGTGGTTGCAACTTGCAAGGCAGTGATTATGGTAGGTTTATTACAGTCATTCATGGTAAAAAGGGAAAAACCCGGTTTACGGGAGGTAATGTCTGTTATATCAACAACTTTATATCGCCAAAAACCGCTATAGAAAATCATGCCTGAACGCAGGCATCCGATAAACCCTTGTTGGTCCGCAGGAGATTACCGTCAAGATGTTGAAACGCGTCGTTACCGCCGTATTGCTTTGCGCCCTGCCCCTGGGGCTGCATGCCGAAACGATCGAACACAGCACGTCTTTCGCTATTTTGGGGGAAGCTAAATACGGCGCGGACTTTCGCCATTTTGACTACGTCAACCCCGATGCGCCGAAAGGCGGCGCTATTACGCTCAGCACGCTCGGCACCTTTGACAACTTTAACCGCTATGCTTTACGCGGCGTGGCGGCGACCCGCACCGAGCGGCTCTACGACTCCCTGTTCGTGACCTCCGACGATGAGCCCGGCAGCTATTATCCGTTAGTCGCCCAATCCACCCGCCATGACGCTGATTTTCACTGGATAGAAGTCGACCTCAACCCCAGCGCGCGCTTTCATGACGGTACGCCGATTACCGCGGCCGATGTCGCTTTCACCTACAATATGTTTATGACGCAGGGCGTTCCCCAGTTTCGCATCTACTTTAAAGGCGTGACGGCCAAAGCCGTGGCGCCGCTGACGGTGCGCTTTGATTTCCCCGTCCCCGATAAAAACCACATGTTCAGCCTGCTTTCGCTGCCGATCATGCCGGAAAAGTTCTGGAAAAATCATAAGCTAAGCGATCCGCTGCCCTACCCGCCGCCAGCCAGCGGCCCCTATCGCATTACCGCCTATCGCACCGGGCAATATGTTACCTACTCGCGCGTACAGGATTACTGGGGAGCGGACCTGCCGGTAAATAAAGGCCAGTACAACTTCGATAAGATCCGCTACGACTACTATCTGGACGACAACGTCGCCCTGGAGGCCTTTAAAGCCGGCGCTTTCGATCTGCGTATCGAAGGTTCGCCAAAACATTGGGCGACGCAGTATCACGGCGGTAACTTCAGCCGGGGCTATATCATCAAGCAGGATCAGGAGAATGAGTCCGCGCAGGACACACGCTGGCTGGCGTTCAATATCCAGCGCCCGATTTTCAGCGATCGCCGGGTTCGCCAGGCGCTGACGCTGGCGTTTGATTTTAACTGGATGAACAAGGCGCTGTATTACAGCGCCTATCAGCGTGCCGACAGCTATTTCCAGAATACCATCTATGCTGCGAAAGACGAGCCGAGCGCGGATGAACTTGTCTGGCTGACACCGTTGAAAGATAAAGTGCCGCCGGAGGTATTCGGCCCGCGCTACCAGCCGCCGTCATCCGACGGCAGCGGCTACGACCGGGAAAACTGGCGCAAAGCGTTGGCGCTGCTAAAGGAAGCCGGGTGGGAACTGAAAGATCAGCGTTTGGTTAACCATCAGACCGGAAAGCCGTTTACCTTTGAACTGCTGCTGCCGAGTGCGGGAAATTCCCAGTATGTGCTGCCTTTCCAGCAAAATCTGAAAAAACTGGGCATTACCATGACGGTGCGCAATATCGACAGCGCCCAGTTTAGCAGCCGCGTGCGCAAGCGCGATTTCGATATGACGGCAACGCTGTACAGCGCCTACATTTACCCCAACACCAATTTACAGATGGAATGGCATTCGCAGTATATCGACTCCACCTACAACAGGCCCGGCGTACAGGATGCGGCGATCGATACACTGGTTGAGCAAATCGTCGCCCATCAGGGACAGGCTGCCCCCTTGCTGTCGTTAGGGCGGGCGCTGGACCGCGTGCTGACCTGGAATCAGTTTATGATCCCCATGTGGTATTCCAATCATGACCGTTTTGCCTACTGGAACAAATTCGCCATGCCGGCGGTGCGTCCGGCCTATTCATTAGGTTTCGACGGCTGGTGGTACGATGTTAAACAAGCGGCTACGCTGCCGGCAGAGCGACGTTAAGGAGTCACGACGTGGGAACTTACCTGTTACGCCGCCTTTTACTGGTGATCCCGACGCTATGGGCGATTATCACCATTAACTTCTTTATCGTGCAAATCGCCCCCGGCGGCCCGGTCGACCAGGCGATTGCCAATATCGAGATGGGGCGCGGCGGCGGTTATACCGCCAGCGGCGGCCTTGACGCCGGCATGGCCCGTTCCGGCAGCGCAGGCGCGCCCAATATCGAGAATACCTATCGCGGCGCCCGCGGGCTGGATCCCGAGGTAATTGAAGAGATCACCAAACGCTACGGTTTTGATAAGCCCATCCATGAACGCTATTTCAAACTGCTGTGGGATTATGCGCGTTTCGACTTTGGCGACAGCCTGTTTCGCGGCTCTTCGGTGATGCAGCTGATCAAAGAGAGTATGCCGGTTTCCATCTCGCTGGGGCTGTGGAGCACGCTGATTATCTATCTGGTTTCCATTCCGCTGGGGATCAAAAAGGCGGTCAAAAACGACACCTCCTTTGATACCTGGAGCAGTACGCTGATTATTATCGGCTACGCCATTCCCGCATTCCTGTTCGCCATTTTGCTGATTGTCGTGTTCGCCGGCGGCAGCTATCTGGACTGGTTTCCGCTGCGCGGGCTGGTATCCAGCAATTTCGATACCCTGCCCTGGTACGGCAAAATCACCGATTATCTATGGCACATCGCCCTGCCGGTGCTGGCTACGGTGATCGGCGGTTTCGCCACGCTGACCATGTTGACGAAAAACTCCTTTATGGACGAAATCCGCAAACAGTATGTGGTGACGGCGCGCGCCAAGGGGCTGGATGAAAAAAGCATTCTCTACCGTCATGTGTTTCGCAACGCTATGCTGCTGGTGATTGCCGGCTTTCCCGCCACCTTTATCAGCATGTTTTTCACCGGCTCGCTGTTGATCGAAGTGATGTTCTCATTGAACGGACTGGGCCTGTTAGGCTACGACGCCACCCTGCAGCGCGATTACCCGGTGATGTTCGGCACGCTGTATATTTTTACCCTGATCGGTCTGTTACTGAATATCATCAGCGATCTGACCTATACGCTGGTTGACCCGCGTATTGATTTCGAGGGACGCCAATGAGCCGATTAAGCCCCATTAATCAGGCGCGCTGGGCGCGTTTCAAGAGCAACCGCCGCGGCTACTGGTCGCTGTGGATTTTTCTGGCGCTGTTTGTGGTCACGCTGTTCTCAGAGCTGATCGCCAATGACAAACCGCTGCTGGTGAAGTACGACGGTAAACTCTATACGCCCTTTATCGTCAACTACAGCGAAACCACCTTCGGCGGTCAGTTTGACACCCGCGCGGATTTTCGCGATCCCTACATCGCCCAGCGCATCGACAGCCACGGCTGGGCATTGTGGCCGCTTATCCGCTATAACTATGACAGCATAAACTTCGCTACGACCGTCTCTTTCCCCTCTCCGCCGTCATGGCAAAACCTGCTGGGAACCGACAGCCAGGGGAAAGACGTCGTTGCCCAGGTCATGTACGGATTCCGTATCTCAATCCTGTTCGGCCTGGCGCTGACGATACTTTCCAGCCTGATCGGCATTACCGTCGGCGCCACGCAGGGATATTACGGCGGGCGGCTGGACCTCTGGGGCCAGCGCTTTATTGAAGTCTGGTCCGGGATGCCGACCCTGTTTCTGATTATTCTGCTCTCCAGCGTGATCCAGCCCGATTTCTGGTGGCTGCTGGGCATCACGGTGCTGTTCGGCTGGATGAGTCTGGTGGGGGTGGTGCGGGCCGAGTTCCTGCGTACCCGCAATTTTGACTATATCCGCGCCGCGCAGGCGATGGGCGTCAGCGATCGGATGATTATGTACCGCTGTATGCTGCCGAACGCCATGGTCGCCACCCTGACCTACCTGCCGTTTATTCTGTGCGGATCGATCACCACCCTGACCTCGCTGGACTTTCTGGGATTTGGTTTACCGATGGGATCGCCCTCGTTAGGCACGTTATTGCTGGAGGGGAAAAACAACCTGCAGGCGCCATGGCTGGGCATTACCGTATTTATGGCGCTGTCCGTGGTGCTGTCTTTACTTATTTTTATCGGCGAAGCGGTGCGCGACGCCTTCGACCCCAGTAAGGCGTATTGATATGTCTACCTCACCGTTACTACAGATTAAGGATCTCAGCATCGCCTTTCGCAACGGAGAGAACGAACAGCGCGTCGTAGATGGGGTCTCGCTTAGCGTAAACGCCGGCGAAACGCTGGCGCTGGTCGGCGAGTCCGGTTCAGGCAAGAGCGTGACCGCCCTTTCCATCCTGCGCCTGTTGCCGTCGCCCCCCGTCGTCTATCAGCAGGGGGATATCCTGTTCGCCGGTCAGTCACTATTGCATGCGGATGAGAAAACGCTGCGCCGCATCCGCGGCGATCGTATCGCCATGATCTTTCAGGAACCGATGGTGTCGCTCAATCCGTTGCAAAGCATCGAAAAACAGCTCGTCGAGGTTTTAGCGCTGCATCGGGGCATGCATAATGAGGCGGCGCGCGGCGAGGCGCTTTCCTGTCTGGATCGCGTGGGCATCCGGCAGGCGAAAAGCCGGCTGAAGGATTTCCCTCATCAGCTTTCCGGCGGAGAGCGCCAGCGCGTGATGATTGCGATGGCGCTGCTGACCCAGCCCGACCTGCTGATCGCCGATGAGCCCACCACGGCGCTGGACGTTACCGTACAGGCGCAGATACTGACGTTGCTGAACGAGTTGAAACAGGAGCTGGGCATGAGCTTGCTGTTTATCACCCACAATCTGCATATTGTCCGCCGGCTGGCGGACAATGTCGCGGTGATGAAATCCGGCCAATGCGTTGAACGCAACACCTGCGACGGCTTATTCAGCGCGCCGCAACACGCCTATACCCGCCAGTTGTTGGATGCCGACCCCGCCGGCGAACCTTTGCCGCTCGTCGGCGATGCGCACCCCATTCTGCGCGTCGAGCAGTTGCGGGTTTCTTTCCCCATCAAACGCGGACTGCTGCGGCGCACCGTCGATGAAAAACGGGTGGTCGACAATATCAGCTTCAGCCTGCGCCGCGGAGAAAGCATCGGGCTGGTGGGCGAATCAGGTTCGGGTAAAAGCACCACCGGGCTGGCGCTGCTGCGTCTGCTGAATTCAAGCGGCGAAATCTGGTTCGATAACCAGCCGCTGCACGGCTTGACCCGCAAGCAGATGCTGCCTTTCCGGCGGCGGATCCAGGTGGTGTTCCAGGATCCCAACTCCGCCTTGAACCCGCGGCTGAACGCCGAGCAGATTATTGCCGAAGGGCTGACCGTCCATCAGAAACTGAGCGAGGAGCAGCGGCAACAGCGGGTGATTGAAGCCATGCGGGAAGTCGGGCTGGATCCGGCCACACGCCACCGTTACCCCGCCGAGTTTTCCGGCGGACAGCGCCAGCGTATCGCCATTGCCCGGGCGCTTATTCTGCAACCGGAACTGCTTATTCTGGATGAACCGACGTCATCGCTGGACAGAACTGTGCAGGCGCAGATTCTGGCGTTGCTGAAATCGCTGCAGCAAAAGCACCGGCTGGCATACCTGTTTATCAGTCACGATCTACAGGTGGTGCGGGCGCTGTGTCATCAGGTTATTGTGCTAAAACAAGGCGAAGTGGTGGAGCAAGGAGAGTGCCGGCAGGTATTCGCGCATCCGGCGCAAGACTATACGCGGGAACTGCTGCAACTGTCGTCTTAAAAGCGGCCGAACGTTAGGTCGTTCCAAATTCCTACGCGTAAAAGAGCGGCAAGATCAGCTTGACTGATGTTGCCGCTCTCAAAACGGATACTGCGCCGACACCGGCTCCGCAATCGCCACGCCGACATTTTTCAAGCGACACATGGCGGTGCTTTCATCATTACGGTGTAAAAACAGGCAAGGCTCACCTTCCCATTCCAGCACAACGCACTCAACCTGGATTTCCTCCAGCGACTGACGCAGTTGGTGCATGATTTTCCATGCCACATCGCCATCATGGCTCAATAACTTGAGACCAATCAGATTATTGTCTTCTTCTCTGCCGCTCAGCGGAATCGGTTCGACTTTTACACCGGCAAAACCCGATAGCCAGCGATAACTTAGCGGCAAACGATGCACTACCGAAAGTTGGACATTAGCCACTACTGTTTTTCCTCAGGTTAAGTTTTACTGCAATTTTACAATACAATAACATATTTATCATGGCAGCCTGACCGCCGCCTCTTTTTTTACCACTTTCCCAATCTAAAAAAGCAACGCACTCAGAACAAATAAGCATCAACAGCCGTTGGTATAGGTTACTACAACGTTAATTAATGCTTGGGAGATCACAAATCACCATTCTTTTTCGGGCTATATGTAACTCTTTTCGTGTAGCATCTCAACCTTTTTAGCGCCGAATGTTTACTTTTAAGTCATATATTTTACATATACAGAACATTTGCAGCTAAGAAAAGCGCTGACGCCCGATAGATATTGGATCGCCCAAGGGAATAAATATGGTAGAAAAACCAGGCCGCCCGACGACAGGCCACCGCCCGCCGTCAGGGAAATCGGAGTGCGCCGGGACTGCCGGCGTAAAGGTAAAGCAGGAAGGAACTACCTGATGGCGGTGATCTCCTGACCGCTCAGCGCCCGGTATTCGCCGGGTTGCAACGCACTGTCCAGGATGATATCGCCGATGCGTTCGCGGTGTAACTGCACCACGCGGTTCCCCACCGCGGCAAACATTCTTTTCACCTGATGATAACGCCCTTCGCTGATGGTCAGACGCACCTGATAATCCGTTATCTTTTCCAGCGTCGCGGGCTTGGTCACATGCTTCTCGCCATGCAGTTGCACCCCGGCCGCAAACTGCGCTGGGGTGTCGTCGCTTAACGGCTGCTCCAGCGTCACCAGATAGGTCTTCTCGCAGTGATGGCGGGGCGAGGTGATACGATGCGACCACTGCCCGTCGTCGGTCAGCAGCACCAGCCCGGTGGTATCGATATCCAGACGTCCCGCCGCATGCAGCTTGTACGCGACGGGGACATCCATAAAATAAAGAATGGTCGGATGATCGGGATCGTCCGTCGAGCAGACGTAGCCCTGCGGTTTATTCAGCATAAAATAACGCGGTCCGCACTGCTGCGCCAACGGATTGCCGTCGAACGCCACCTGATGCTCGGGAAGCAATTTAAAAGCACCGTTTTTCACCACGTCCCCATCAACGGTGACCCGCTGCGCGCGCAGCTCGCGCGCCACCAGCGAACGGCTGATTTCCAACTGCTGGGATAAAAATTTGTCCAATCGCATTAACGACCCACTGCCTGTGTGAAATCATCGCACAGCACACGCCTGAGCGGCGCCTGTACCGATGAATAATGAAAAAAGAGCAACGGGCGCTCCGCTGCCGGAATGTTCCAGTATAACGGCGCTTGAGCCGAGGTCATAGAATTCAGCGACGCCGATCCCCCTTTGTCATCGTGGTATATCTCACGCGCGCTATCGCGCCGGACATTATCAACGGGCATAATAAGGATAACTACTTACCTTGAGGGTTGTACCATGTCATCCATTCACGGCCATGAAGTTTTGCAAATGATGATCGCCTCCGGCGACTCTTTTACCAATGAACAGCTGATTGCCGCCATTGAAAACCGTTTCGGGAGCGATGCCCGTTTTCATACCTGCTCGGCCACCGATCTGACCGCGGCGAAACTGGTACAGTTTCTGGCCGAACGCGGCAAATTTATTCCGCTTGAGGCCGGTTTCACCACCAGCGCCAGTAAAATCTGCCGGCACTAGGCAATGCCGGTTACCTTACGGCCTTACCAGCGTGAGGCTGTATCCGCTACGCTTGAATATTTCCGTCGTCATACCCAGCCAGCCGTTATCGTACTGCCGACGGGGGCAGGAAAAAGTCTGGTTATCGCCGAACTGGCCAAACTCGCCCGCGGACGTGTGCTGGTTTTGGCGCACGTCAAGGAGCTGGTGGCGCAGAATCATGCCAAATACTGCGCCTGGGGGCTGGAGGCGGATATTTTCGCCGCCGGACTACGGCAACGGCAAAGCCAGGGGAAAGTGGTGTTTGGCAGCGTGCAGTCGGTGGCACGCAACCTGGATCGGTTCGAACACGCCTTTTCATTGCTGATCGTTGATGAATGCCACCGCATCGGCGATGACGACGACAGCCAATATCAACGGATTATCCGCCATCTGCAACAAACCAATCCGCAACTGCGGCTGCTGGGGCTGACGGCAACGCCCTTTCGTCTGGGGAAGGGCTGGATTTATCAATACCATTATCACGGCATGATACGCGGCGGCGAACACAGCCTGTTCCGCGATTGCATCTATGAACTGCCGCTGCGCTATATGATCAAACACGGCTTTCTGGTGCCGCCGGAACGGCTGGATATGCCCATAGTGCAATACGATTTCAGCAGGCTGGCGGCGGGCAGCACCGGCTTGTTCAGCGAGGCCGATCTTAATCACGAGCTAAAGCGCCAGCAGCGCATCACCCCGCATATCGTCAGCCAGATCGTCGACTATGCGCAGACGCGCCTGGGGGTGATGATTTTCGCCGCCACCGTTGAACATGCCCGTGAAATCCATGGCTTATTGCCGCCGGGCCAGGCCGCGCTGGTCAGCGCCGAAACGCCGCCGGCGGAGCGTGACGCGCTTATCGCCGACTTTAAACGGCAGCGGCTGCGCTATCTGGTCAACGTCGCCGTGCTGACCACCGGCTTTGATGCCCCGCACGTCGATCTGATCGCCATATTACGCCCGACGGAATCCGTCAGCTTATATCAGCAAATTGTCGGCCGCGGCTTGCGTCTGTTTCCCGGCAAAACCGAGTGTCTGATCCTGGATTATGCCGGAAACCCACACGATCTCCATACCCCGGAGGTCGGACACAGCAAACCCCGCCGCGACAGCCAGCCGGTGCAGGTTTTCTGTCCGCAATGCGGTTTCGCTAATTTATTCTGGGGGAAAACCGCCGCGGACGGCAGCGTAATCGAACATTACGGCCGCCGCTGCCAGGGGTGGGAGACGCTGGACGACGGTCTGCGCCGGCAGTGCGACTTTCGCTTTCGCTTTAAGATCTGCCCGCACTGCGGCGCGGAGAACGACATTGCGGCCCGCCGCTGTCACCAGTGTGAAAATGTGCTGGTCGATCCCGATGATATGCTGAAAGCGGCGCTGAAGCTGAAAGACGCGCTGGTATTGCGCTGCAGCGGCATGAGCCTGACGCCCGGCAAGGACGCCAGAGGGGAATGGCTCAACGTCACCTACCATGACGAAGACGGCGCCGAGGTGAGCGAGCGTTTTCGCCTGCAAACGCCGGCGCAGCGCCACGTATTCCAGCTAAATTTCTTGCGCGTTCATCAACGGGCGCCGGGCGTCCCTTTCGTCTGGCAAACCGCCGCCGACGTTTTGGCGCAGCGGCATTTACTGCGCGCGCCCGACTTTGTGGTTGCCCGCCGCCAGGGGAAATTCTGGCAGCTACGGGAAAAAATGTTCGATTATCAGGGCCGTTTCCGGCGGGCAAACGAGCTGCGCGGCTAGCTTATTCACGGTTTTATTTGCCCGCAGACCCATATTCCGCTAGAATTCAGCCCGCTTTTGTATCGCAAAAGCAGAACAACCCAACTTGCTGCTGGGTCGCCTGTAGCAGGATTACTTATCTTAAGTAGAGTAAAAAATGATTATTATCAAAGCAGAAGCACGTAAAGATCAGGGTAAGGGTGCGAGCCGCCGCCTGCGTCATGCCGGTAAATTTCCGGCCATCGTTTATGGTGGTTCCGAAGCGCCGGTTGCTATCGAACTGGATCACGACAGCGTTAAAAACCAGGAACTGAAAGACGGTTTCTACGGTGAAGTGGTGATCCTGTCTATCGACGGTAAAGAAACTAAAGTCAAGGTTCAGGCTGTACAACGTCACCCGTTCAAGCCCAAACTGACTCATATCGACTTTATCCGCGCTTAATCACGCAGAAGTCTATCCGGGATGCCGGAAAGAAAAAACGCCGCTTACGCGGCGTTTTTTTATGGCGCGCCATCCTTGGCCGCTCTCTTACGGGCCATCGCTGGAAACATTAACCATAGGCGTTAAGGGTACGCTGGCACAGCGCCGAACGCACGCAGTCCTGCTTGCCGAAAGAGACCACGCCTATCATCTCGTCCTCGGAAAAACGCTCCAGCGCATCGCGCAGCCCGGATTTCACTCCCGCGGGCAAATCACACTGCGTAACATCGCCATTGACGATTACCGTCACATTTTCCCCCAAACGCGTCAGAAACATCTTCATCTGGTTAACCGTTACGTTCTGAGCTTCGTCGAGAATAACCACCGCGTTTTCGAACGTCCGCCCGCGCATATAGGCAAAAGGCGCGATTTCCACCTTGGCTATTTCCGGTCGTAAACAATACTGCATAAACGACGCGCCCAGCCGCCGCAGAAGCACGTCATAAACCGGACGGAAATAAGGCGCAAACTTCTCGGCAATATCTCCGGGTAAAAAGCCCAAATCCTCGTCGGCCTGTAACACCGGCCTGGTAACAATAATGCGATCAACCTCTTTATGAATAAGCGCTTCCGCCGCCTTGGCCGCGCTCAGAAACGTTTTGCCACACCCCGCCTCACCGGTGGCAAAGATTAACTGTTTATTCTCTATTGCAGACAAGTAATGCTCCTGGGCGGCGGTTCTAGCTTCAATGACAGAGGTGTCGCGGCTTTCCCGCGCCATGCCTATCGATTCAATTCCGCCCATTTGAACCAGAGAAGTGACCGATTCTTCCTCACGTTGACGATGACTACGCGACTCGCGCCGAATAACGCGTTTCGCTTCACGACGTGCTTTGATCACTGCTTTTTGTCTTCCCATAGTGGCACCTTACAGTTTGTTTCACTTACCGCACTGCCCGGCAGCGCGTGACGTTTCACTCACAAGCGAGGTTTGGCTTCCTTATTAAGCCGATGGAGAACAGAACGAATAACGCCCGAACCGGAACCGGTCGGACGAGATAATTGACGAGGAGGAGTAAGCAGACAGGCAAAAAATGGCGTTAACGAAAAATGGCACAGTGCAGAAAATTGGTGGGGAAGAAATCCCTCGCATCGGCGAGTCGGCAGACCTGAGTAGCAGTTTCGACTATTTAGTCCCCAACAGGACATTACCATTCGCGTTCCTCACTGTGACAACAACTATTCCAATGAATAATGATTGACCGTATTAAGAACCACTGTTAACCATCAGTCTGAAAATTAGAGTGGAATGATTGCAGTAGTATGACAGTGCAATAGTTTGCCTCTATTTTGCAAGCTTTTTTACACTGTCATAATATTTACATATAGTCAGGATATGGCGATCTGGCAACATTGCATAGGAGAAAAAGTATTACGCGCGGTATCAGTAGTATTTCTGCCAATCCAGATACTGATCGTATTTGCGCAGCGCGCTGCGGTAGCTAGCCTGATCAATTTCGGGAAGATAATCGTGAATATGTTTCTGTATGTTTCCAGAAGCAAAGTTTTCCTTGGGAAAACGCTTCGCCACCAGTTGTTCATCCAACCGACGCAGCCGAATGGCATATTCACGCATCGTGCTATGCTTGACTTCCGTCTGTTTAATCAGGTACTGGGTGAATGCTTTAATATTAAAATAGTTAGCATAGGTATGGCACAATATTTCACTACAGAACCGACAGAGGGGAATTAGCTCCTGTTGCAGACTTGACCATATTTTGTCATCGATTAACCGGTCAATATCGCCAATCGTTTTTTTATTGATAAGCTGGTTACGAAACATCAACGAGACACGGTCAAGTGCTTTATTGCAATGAGAACAATGGGTCTGCTTATGTTTGAAATCTTTCAGATAACGGCTAAGCAGCTGTTTCTTCCGGGTTGGCTGAGGCATGAATCCATTCCATGACAATTACTGAAAACACTATTCCTACGCAGCCAAATTAAACGTCATTCATTAATTTTACGCGCAGGCGCTTTATCGCCTGGCTATGCAACTGACTGACTCGCGACTCCCCTACTTCCAGAACGGCACCGATTTCTTTTAAATTCAGCTCTTCCTGATAGTAAAGCGTTAACACCAGCTTTTCGCGTTCCGGCAGGTTTTCTATCGCCTCCATTACCCGATGGCGTAAATTACCTTCCATCAGTTGGTGTAACGGATTGGCATCTTCGTTACCTTCCAACAACGCTTCCGCGCTGTCGCCATGCTCTTCACGCCATTCATCGTAAGAAAAAAGCTGGCTATTATTGGTATCCAGCAAAATCTGACGATAATCTTCGAGCGTAATATCCAAAGCATGCGCAACTTCCTGCTCCGTTGGCGCACGACCCAGCTGCTGTTCAGCCCGTTGCATCGCTTGTGCCACTTCCCGCGCATTACGCCGCACGCTGCGCGGCGCCCAGTCGCGACTGCGTAACTCATCCAGCATTGAGCCTCGAATCCGCTGAACCGCATAAGTGGTAAATGCGGTGCCCTGCAGTGAATCGAAACGCTCAACCGCGCTAAGCAAGCCGATACCGCCGGCCTGGAGTAGATCATCCAACTCAACGCTCGCGGGGAGACGAACCTGTAGACGCAAGGCTTCATGGCGCACCAAGGGAACATAACGTTTCCAGAGGGCGCTTTTATCCATTGTTCCTTCGGCGGTATACAGATCGCTCACAGTGACAAATACCTACGATAATAGTGTTATCGACACTATTATGCTTTTGCGTAGGGGAGCCAATCGCTTGAATAGCGCCAGAAAAGGCACCCTATTTGCAATATGCCCGACTATCACGCCGTGTCCGGGCGGGTTCCCTGCCCGTAGCGGCGCCTGATTTTATACGACAACGGCATAATTGCGATTGCAAGGCACCGCTTCCTGATAGTGGTTGCCGACTACCTTAGCGGATCGGCTATCTCAGGGAAGTGGCACGGTAAAAAGTGTGGAAATGCTTCTCAGAAAGTTATTTCTCAGCAGGCATCGCCGTCTGCATATCCTCATCCGACAGACCGGTCATCTGCTGTACCTGCTGCGACGGCATACCGCTTTTCAGCATCTGGCGGGCAATGCGTAATGCGCTGGTTTTCATGCCTTGTTCCAGACCTTCAGCCAGCCACTTTTCTTTTCCCTGCAACAGCCCTTCCTCAAAACCTGCACGCTTCAGCTGCTTCGCGATGGTTTCCATATTTTCCTCCCGTTCACCGGTTAACGGTTCGGTTACCCCATCAATAAAGGCCCGATAATCGGATGTCCGCCCCACATGAGCAATATAAAACATCAACGCTCGCTGCTGCGTCAAGGGCAGCGCCCACAATTCCATCAACACACCGATATCCCGCGCCAGCAAGGGATCGTGAAAGCTCTCCAGCCAATTCAGACTGTACGGATACGGACGGCGATCGCCGTGATAGAACAGCAGCGGCACGACCAGCGGCAGGGTTTTATGCCCTTGCGACAGATGCTGCTCCATCGCCGCCAGACAGTAGCGCAGAAGCCGGAACGCCATCAGCCTGTCCAGCGTGCTCTGATGCTCGATAACGCAATAGATATAGCCTTTCCCCTGTGTAGTGCGGCAGGAATAGAGCATATCCGACACTCGCGAGCGCAGTTCCTCGTCCACAAACGAGGCGGACTCCCGTTGCAGGGTGGTGAAATCGCAGTGTTGCCGGATTTCCGGCGGTAGATGGATAGAAAGGAAATCCCGCGCGATATCGATATCGCCGAGAAACTGCTTAAAGATCGCATCGTGCGATGGCATGGCGCCGCATCCCAGTGGTGGTGGTTGCCGTCAGCCTAGCGGTTCGGCAAAATTAGGGAAGCAGTATGATAAAAAGTGTGGAGGCGCTACGCAGAAAATTATTCGTCAATCTATACCAAAGATATCCCGAGTATAAATCTTATCTGCGACATCCAAGAGATCCGACGACATTCTGTTAACTAAAATGACATCCGATAATGACTTAAATTCATTTAAATCACTAACAACTCGGGAGCGGAAAAAGTCTTTGTCATGTAAATTGGGTTCGTAAACAACAACCTCAATGCCTTTCGCTTTTATCCGTCTCATTATCCCCTGAATAGCAGAAGCTCTGAAATTATCAGATTCAGCTTTCATCACCAGTCGGTAAATTCCGACGACGCTCGGATTCATTTTTATTATTGATTCCGCAATGAAATCTTTACGTGTACTATTAGCTGCTACAATAGCCTGAATGATGTTATTCGGAACGCTGGCATAATTAGCTAATAACTGTTTTGTGTCTTTGGGAAGACAATAGCCGCCATAACCGAATGAAGGATTATTATAGTGATTGCCAATTCTTGGATCCAGACCTACTCCCTCGATGATCTGCCTGCTTTGCAGGCCCAAAGATTGAGCATAGGTATCTAACTCATTAAAATAAGCAATCCGCATTGCCAAATAAGTATTCGAAAATAATTTAATCGCTTCTGCTTCTGTAGATTCGGTGAATAAAACAGGAACATCTTTTTTAACTGCTCCCTGTAATAATAACTTAGCAAACTGCTCAGCACGCTCGGAACGTTCACCCACCACAATGCGTGATGGATAAAGGTTGTCGTAAAGGGCTTTCCCTTCTCTTAAAAATTCAGGTGAAAATATGATATTATCGGTATTGAATTTACTTTTTATTTCCTGAGTATAACCAACCGGTACCGTTGACTTAATCACCATCACCGCATTGGGATTGAAAGACAGCACCTGCCGTATCACTGATTCGACAGAATCCGTATTGAAATGATTTGTTTTCGGATCATAATCAGTAGGCGTGGCGATAATAATAAAATCCGCGTCTTGATATGCGGTTGACGCATCCAACGTTACTTTGAAATTCAATGTGTTATGATGAAGAAAATCTTCAATCTCTTTATCAACGATAGGAGACACTTTATCATTCAACATTGCAACCTTTGCAGCTACAACATCGACAGCAACAACTTCATTATGCTGAGCCAAAAGCATCGCATTGGACAATCCAACATACCCTGTTCCGGCAATGGCTATTTTCATGATAGTCTCGCTATATATTTTGCTAAAATCCACATAAAGGCACCCGTCGTTTAGAGGGTGCCTTTATATATTCAGCTATCTCCCTCAAGATTCCATTTATTGAGGAGCATACTTGTATCTTTCTAACATTTCGTCGAGCGATGCTATGTTTATATTTTTTTTGATCTTAAAGAGCCCTGCAGTTTCTGCTGTCTCTTGCGTATCTAAAAATGCCAATACCGCATGATAATCAGGCCTACACCAGAAGTCATGGATAAAAATCAGTGTATCTGCAACATTTTTTTGTTGCTTTAAGCTATGCTTTATTGCGTTCAGAGTACAGGCAACGCGAAAACGTCCATCGACAAGAATAAGGTCAAATGGGTTATCATATTTCAAGATAGATTCGCTATAACGGGGAAAATGTTCCTTCTTGGTATTATCAACCGGGTAGCCCCATTCTTTAGTTGGACCAATATCTGCGAACTCAACTTTGCAAAGAGGACCGACCTCCTTTCGAAGCGTTTCTACCCAGAACTTATCACTTTCAACACCAAATATTTCTATATTACATCTGGCTGCAAGTTTTGTTGAACCGCCACTACCAAACTCGAAGTAAGATTTCGCATTCTTTAAATAACGCTCAAAAAGCTGCGTTTCTTTTACTGACATCCGCGGCATATCAGGAATAAGAGTGCCAGGAGCCTTTATGACTTTTTTCTTTGACTCAGATACATCATCAGACTCAACGTATTTATTGTCATTAATATAGTGTCTGGCTCTTTCTTCAGAATCCATTGCCAGTATGGAATAAGTCAGATCGTGAATGCTGTAGACCGTATGCAGAATAAAGGCCAGCTTTTCACGCTGATCTGAAGAAAATGCTTTTAGACGAGTATTATCGGGCACATATACCGCGATAGCCGAAATCATTTTTGATGACGTTAGCGTTTTCTGCTCATCAATCGTGACAGGCTGAGCATATTCAATATTTTTCAACGTATGGAAAACAAAACCATAATTCGTCAACAGCGCTGTAATATCGCCGAACAGCAGTTGATCCTGATGCGTTTGTATAAAGGTGATACGCACCTGTACAGCAAGGCAGCCCGACAGAATACGCTCACCATAAGCAATGGCTTTTCTGATATCATAGCGGTTATCCAAAATAAGCCAGTCAAGATGATCCAGACCATGGATATGATCTAACTTTGACGTTTGCGCAACTATCTCAGCAAGCACTTGTTTTCCAGGAACCTTTTCTTGTAGTTCTCCATTTATTGTTAATGGTTTCAGATCACTACTGTATTCAGGGGCAAGACACATAGAGACAGGCGTCGGATTACCGTCACCCAAGCCATGTAATTTGATGTGCTGTATGGATTTTTTACGCAGCGGCAAATGTTTTTCTTCAACCGCGCCGATGATATCCATAATAACAAAGTGGAAAGCGTCGGTTGAGATTAAATTAATAAAATTTGAACCGGTAACCATGCCGCCGCCATTATCAATAGTAATAACTTTGCCAGGCAGTTGGAAACTGAAGCCGTCCGATACGTTACTATTACCCAGAGCAATCGCATCGACAGGGTGCTGCAATGTAACCGGCTGATTATCATCATGGAAATAAGGCGCAAAATCACTACTCAGCGTCAATGCCTCTGGCGCTTTCCCTTCACAATAACGCTGCCATATTGCGCGCATGGCATCAGAGAAATGTTTGGCAAAACGTTTACCATCACAGACGGGTGACGAAAGTAATATATCTCGCAGGTGCTGACGAATAACGCTTAAACTATTTAAATCATTCGCAATACCTACGGTGATATTAATATATTGTTCCCAGTCATTGGCGAGCAGTTCCGGCATACCGGCATTAACCAAATGAGAAGCGGAATGGCGACCGGCAAATGTCGGCCCAGGTAAAGTAACAACGGGTACGCCCATTGCCATCGCTTCACAAGTGGTCAGCCCGCCGGAATAAGGCCATGGGTCCAGGGCGATATCGACGTCGTTGTAGCTGGCTAACAGTTCCTTATGCGGCGATGATCCTTCAATTCTAACGCGTTCTCGAACAATGCCATGTTTCTCCAACGTGGCATAAATACGTTCACTCAATGACTGATTTTTATAGTTAAAACTTTTCAAAAATAACCGCGAATTCGGAACCGCGTGTAAAATAATAGCCCATTGCGCTAGCAAGATATCATTTATTTTCGATGCGTTATTAAAACAGCCGAATGTGATATATCCCTTGCTTGTCGCCGGCAGACCACTAATCGGGGGCAAATAATGAGGAGGTTCATAACAGATATAGTCATCCGGCAGGCGAATCAGCTTTTCAGTATATAACACATCCACCCCTGGCGGCGTTTCGACATGGTCGCTTAACAAATAATCCATCGTTTCCAGACCGGTACTGCTAATCAACCCTCCCACCCACTTTATTTGAATCGGTGCAGGAGACAGTTGAATGGTCAACATACGGCTATTGGCGTTATAGCCGCATAAATCGAACAATATATCAATCTTATCCTCACGGATTATTTGCGCCAGCGCATCATGGGGAGTCTCGGCAATCACTTTCCATTGGGCGCAAATACCTTGTATTTTTTGCGTGATATGATCTTCGCTATAGTTAGTACTGTACGCGTAAAGCTCTATTTGTGATTCCGGGATATGCGCTAGCCCTATAGTAATCATATTCCCCACTGGATGAGAGCGAAAACCATCGGAAATCATGCCAATACGCAACCGTTTATTGGCTGCTTTATTCTCGGCAATAGCACGACGCACTTTCTCAGCAGGTTTAAAGATAGGCTGCCATGACTTACACAGCGCGAGTATCTGTTCAGCCGTTCTTTCGGGGTGATAGTGTGCGCCGACAATGCGGTTAAAAAATGGAGTGGGATTGTTTTTAGTGGTTGTCTCGCCCTTTTGATAAACCGCATCCATCTCATCAAAATATCCGAGATCCTGCTTAATCATCCCCATATTGCTCCAATACAGCCAGTTGCCGGGATCTTCTTTTATCAGTTCTTGGAATATCTCTTCCGCCGGTTCATATTTTTTCAACTTCTGCAAAACCGTCGCCTGAATCGACCGTAGAGGCCTTGATTCCACCTTTGCTACCGTTTTTATTACATCAGATAAGAATATTTCCGCTTCTTCCAGCCGTTCTCTGCGGTACAGCAGATCCGCCTTGGCATGCAAGGCTTCAACATACGATGGGTAAATTTTCAGCGCCTCGTCAATATAGCGCTCCGCTTCAAAAGAATTACCGAGCTTTTGCTGTGCTCTTCCTGCAATCACCAGCAGCAACGGATTTTGAGTATCTTTTTGCAACAGTTCCGTCACTAACTGCAAAGCGTTTTCCGGCTGAATTGAAAGCCACTCGGCCGCCAATTTGATTTTCTTATTCACTGCAGAATGTGAGTTTTGCTGCTTGGCAACAACAGTTTTTGCGGACGACTTTTTCATATTGAGCGCTTCATCATAGGGATAACACTGGCATACCACATCAGGATCTGATCCAGATATACCGGTCTGGAGAACTCCTAGTATAAAGAGCATAAATAAAAATAGCGGGTATAAAACCCGCTATTTTTTACGCTATTTATTACGATTGATGCGATTAGATTATTGCAGCAGAGACAGTACGCTTTGCGGAACCTGGTTTGCCTGCGACAGGACTGCAGTACCCGCCTGTTGCAGAATCTGGTTCTTGCTCATATTGGAAACTTCCGTCGCCACATCAGCATCTTCAATACGGCTACGGGCGGACGTCAGGTTGGTTACCGTGCTGTTCAGGTTGGTAACGGTAGATTCAAAACGGTTCTGAATCGCACCCAGGCTGCTACGCAGTGAGTCAACGCTGGAGATGGCCTTGTCGATTTCAGCCAACAGACCACTTGCAACCGTTGCGGTTGCTGCCGTTGCGCCAGTAGCAGCAGTATAAGTAGCCAGAATACCCACACCTGATGCAGCACCGGTGCTGCTTTCAGTGATACCGGTCAGTCCGGTAGTGCTGAACAGCGTAGTCGAATCGATTTTCTTCAGGCTAATATCGATGGTTTCATCATCATTGGCGCCAACCTGAATAGACAACGATTGTTCAGTAGACAGCACTTTCACGCCGTTAAACTGAGTCTGTGCGGAAACGCGGTTGATTTCTTTTACGCGGTCAACGATTTCATTGTTGATAGAAACCAGGTCATCCGCAGAGTTAGAGCCGTTGTTTGCCTGCACGGTCAATTCACGGACACGTTGCAGGTTGTTGTTGATTTCGTTCAGCGCGCCTTCAGTGGTCTGCGCGATGGAGATACCGTCGTTGGCGTTACGGGCAGCCTGAGTCAGACCTTTGATGTTCGCGGTGAAACGGTTGGCAATTGCCTGACCAGCAGCGTCGTCTTTGGCGCTGTTGATACGGTAGCCGGAAGACAGACGTTCAATAGCCGTCCCCAGTGCGGACTGAGATTTGTTCAGGTTGTTTTGAGCTATCAGCGACAGGCTGTTAGTATTAATGACTGCCATAATTATATTCCTTATTGCAATTCAAGTCGGTTTAGGTTCGGGCTGTAGCCCACGGCTTTCATCACCGTCCTAACCTGTATCGGCACCCTTGAAAGAAGCTTTAAAATTATTTTCAGAAAAAAATCCGTCAGACAATTTAATGCAGTACCGTTATTTAAATCGCCATAATGATTGCATACACTGTAATTACTGCCTGTTTTTTCTTTTATGGGTGAACCTAAACTTTCCTCTTGTATTGCCGATACCCTTTCCACGACATATGAAATACTTTTAAGGAAGCATAATGGCCAGCATCAGTTTTACCGGTTCTACCAGCGGCTTAAGCGATATCCTGTCTCAATTGACGACCAATGAACAGACGCGCCTTACCCCAATTAAAACCCAGCAAACGCTGTATGAAAATCGTAGTAAAGGTTTCGACACGCTGAAAACGGCGTTAACCAAGCTGGAGTCCGCCAATGAAGCGTTGGCCAAAGCCAACTCAATCAATAAAACGACGGTCAGCAGCACCAATAGCGCTTTTACGGCTACCACAACGAGCAGCGCGTCTTCCGGCTCTTACAACGTTGAAGTCAAGAATCTTGCCACCGCTCATTCATTACTTTCGTCTGAATTCACCAGCAGCACCGATAAGCTGGGAGAAACCTCAGGTGGAACCCGGACGCTGACCATCAGTCAGCCGGGACGTGAAGAACCGCTGGAAATTACGCTTACCGACAGCCAGACCTCGCTGGAGGGTATCCGTGACGCAATTAACAAAGCGGATAGTGGGATTGGCGCCAGTATTATCAAAGCGGATGATGACAGCTATTATCTGGCCATCACGGCGAAAGAGACCGGCACTGACGCCCAAATAAGCGTCAGCGTCACTGGGGACGACACGTTGAACAGCAAGCTCAACTACTCCGCAGACACCAATAGCGGCGCCCTGACGCAACAAACCGCCGCGCAAAATGCCGAAGTCGTTATTAACAGCATTACCGTAACACGCCAGAGCAACACCATCACCGATGCCATCGACGGTGTATCGCTGACGCTAAAAGCGCAAACCACTTCCGGCTCGCCGGAAACACTTGATGTCGCCAACGATACAGAGCCGATGCAGAAGGCCATTCAGGAATGGGTGGATGCCTACAACGCGCTACAAACCACGATCGGCACCTTAACAAAATACACCGCCGTTGACTCCGGCGCCGATGAGCAAGACTCAAGTAATGGCGTGTTGCTTGGCAATAGCACGTTACGTAATATTCAGAACAAGCTGAAAACGCAGATCTCCAATGCCCAAAACGGAATGGATATCAGCACCCTGAATGAACTCGGGGTTAAGCAAAATGCCACTACCGGGGTACTGGAAGTCGACACGGAAAAACTGCAAACGGCGCTGAAAGAAAAATCCGGCAGTGTGACGGAGTTCTTTATCGGCGACGGAAAAACCACAGGTTTTGCCACCCAGGTTAATACTTATCTGGATAATGTCCTGGATTCTAAAGATGGTGCTATCCAGGTTGCAAAAGACGGGATTGCATCCACGCTAAAAACATTACAGAAGCAGTATGACAATACGCAAGTCAGCATCGAGGCTACCATCGCCCGATATAAAGCGCAGTTCACGCAGTTAGATACGCTGGTTTCACAGATGAACAGCACCAGCGATTATCTGACAACGCAACTCGCCGCATTAAGCAATACCAGCAGCAGCTAAGAAGGAGCCTTGATGTACACTAGAAACGGCAGTCAGGCCTATGCGCGCGTGGGCCTGGAAAGTGGCGTAATGAGCGCCAGCCCTCATCAATTGATTGTAATGTTACTTGACGGGGCGAAAAGCGCGATGGTCAGGGCACGCATTTTGATGCAACAAGGCGACATAGCCAATAAGGGTATTGCCTTGTCTAAAGCAATCGACATTATCACTAATGGACTTAAAGCCGGTCTGGACGTAGAGAAAGGTGGTGAGCTGGCGGAAAACCTGTCGGCACTCTATGACTATATGGCGCAACGGTTGATGATCGCCAATCTGCATAACGACGTAAAAGTCATTGAGGAAGTGGAAGCTTTGCTGGAAAACATTGCCGATGCCTGGCGTCAGATTGGTCCAAACTATCAACCGGCGCAGGAAGCATAAAATGGATGATCTCCGCCAGCTTCTTAAAGATTATAAGCAACTGCAATCCCTCAGCAGAAAGATCCTTGGTCTAGCCTCAGGCGGCCAGTGGGACGAGTTGGTTGAGCAAGAGATTATTTATATTCAATCCGTCGAGAAATTGAGCGCTACGCCCATTCCGACTAATTTAGATAGCGTTATACAGTTGCATTTTCGGCGGATTTTGCAGGAAATTCTTGAAAATGAAGCGCAGATAAAACAACTGCTGCAAAACAGGATGAATGAGTTGAGTTCACTGATGGACACTTCGCGTAAACAACATGCCGTCAACTCCGCCTACGCCGAATTTGCCGGGCATAAACTATTACCTGGCGAACCAACCAAGATCGTAAAGTAAGCTATCGCTTTGCTCTATATGAGCTCAATTCATCATGCCTGCGCCGACAGGCATTTCATGACAATCGAAAGGCTAATTTGCACATCGATTTCTACTGCGGGAAATAACGGCAGAATCACACCGTCATATTCATCACTTCCTGATAGGCGGATACCAGTTTATTGCGTACCTGAATCCCCATTTGCATGGATATTGAGGATTTCTGCAGATCAACCATCACATCGTTCAATGCCACGCCGGGCTTACCCAGGGTAAAATTCTGCGCCTGAGTGCGGGAGTGCTGCTGCACTTCACTGATTTTATCCATTGCCGATCTGAGTTCAGTGGCAAAACCAGGTTCTACCGCAGGCCGGGAAACCGGCGCGTTTGCCGCCTGCAAAGCGTTAACCTGCAGCTGCTGTAATACTCCTTCGATACCGTTAACAGACATATTCCCCTCGCTCGTCTCCCAGAGTGCATTTTCATTGCCGTAAGTGATGATTGTTTAACTAAATAAACCTTATAACGGCAAGCATTTCGTTTGAAATACGCCGATTTTTTCTGTCACCACTCCAGGTCACACACCCTATCACATCCTTTACGCGCTAAATCGTCCAATTAGCGTTAAAAAGGTGGGCTTATCGACCCATCGATTTTTCTTTTCCGGAAAATAATGACATGCCTGCAATTGTAGGCGAATTGTTTTATTGATTGCGCATTCAGGGAGTTCTGTTTTGTTACGTAACAACGTTAAGTATACCGTTCAACAACCAAGCAGAGATCGAGTATGAACGCCTCGATAACCGGCACTGCTACCGGTAAAAACGGCTTTGGCGAAATACTCAACCGCTTACGCGCCAATCCGAAAATTCCTCTATTGATTGCCGCCGCCGCTGCCGTCGCCATTATTGTCGCGCTGGCCTTGTGGGCCAAAGGTCCCGACTATCGGGTGCTGTATAGCAATGTCAATGACCGTGATGGCGGGGCCATTGTCAGCGAATTAACCAAACTGAATATTCCTTATCGCTTTGCCGATGGCGGCGGCGCGATAATGATCCCGGCACAAAATGTGCACGAAACGCGTTTACGTCTGGCGCAATTAGGTTTACCTAAAGGCGGCGCAGTCGGTTTTGAACTGCTCGATCAGGAAAAGTTCGGCATCAGCCAATTCAGTGAGCAGATCAATTATCAGCGCGCTCTGGAAGGCGAGCTTTCAAGAACCATCGAAACGCTGGGACCGGTACAAAACGCCCGCGTTCATTTGGCTATTCCCAAGCCCTCTCTTTTTGTTCGTGAGCAAAAGTCCCCTTCCTCCTCGGTAACATTAACGCTGCAACCCGGCCGTGCGCTGGACGAAGGGCAAATCAACTCGATTGTCTATATGGTATCCAGCAGCGTTGCCGGGCTCCCCCCGGATAACGTTACCGTCGTTGACCAAACCGGGCGTCTGCTGACGCAGGCCGGCGGCAGCGCCCGCGATCTGAACGCGGCGCAGCTTAAATACAGCAACGAAGTCGAAGCCATGTATCAGCGTCGTATAGAGGCTATCATCGCTCCTATCGTCGGCATGGGAAATGTGCATGCGCAGGTGACGGCTCAAATCGACTTTGCCGCCCGAGAGCAAACCGATGAGCAGTATCAGCCAAATCAGGCGCCAGACAAAGCCGCGATTCGCTCGCAGCAAACCAGCCAGAGTGAGCAGAGAGGCGGGCCTAACGTCGGCGGCGTGCCTGGCGCGCTGTCTAATCAACCCGCACCCGCGCCTACCGCGCCGATTGAGGCGCAGCCCAATAATAACGCCAACGCGAATGCCAATAATCAGCCCGGCCAGCAGAATAACGCGGCGGGTACGCAGGCCAATGCCAGCGCCAATACCGCCATTCAGACGTCCAACGTCCGTAACGATGCCACGACAAACTACGAAGTAGATAAAACCATACTGCACACCAGGCACAGCAGCGGTGGCGTAAAACGGTTGTCCGCGGCGATCATCGTTAACTATTTGCCTCCGGGCGAAGACGGTAAACCGGTCGCGCTGACAGAAGATCAAATCAAACAGATTGAAACCGTTGCCCGTGAAGCCATGGGATTTTCAGCCGAACGCGGCGACTCGTTAAACGTTGTCAATACGCCGTTTATGGAGTCGGTTGAAGGCACCGGCGAACTCCCCTTCTGGCAGCAACAGGCGTTTTTCGATCTGCTGATCGAAGCGGGCCGCTGGTTGCTGGTACTGATTGTCGCCTGGATATTATGGCGCAAGCTGGTCCGTCCGCAGTTGCAGAAGAAAGCTCAGCAACAAGAGGCCGCCATGGCGGCGGCAGCCATGGGTAAAGACGGAAATGACGATGTCGTCGTCAATCTGAGCACCTCGGAAGCGGAGCAGCAGAGAAAATCGCAACAGCGTATCAGCGCAGAGCTGCAAAGCCAGCGGATACGTGAACTGGCAGAGAACGATCCTCGCGTCGTCGCGTTGGTCATTCGTGAATGGATGAGTAGTGAACTATGAGTCTGACAGGAACAGAGAAAAGCGCCATCTTATTGATGACCATCGGTGAAGACCGGGCGGCCGAGGTATTTACTCACCTCTCTACCAGAGAGGTGCAGCACCTTAGCGCGGCGATGGCGAGTATGCGCCAGGTGTCGCAACAGCAGTTAGTGGAAGTGCTTAAAGAGTTTGAGTCGGATTCAGAGCAATACGCGGCACTGAGCGTTAACGCGGGTGACTATCTGCGCTCTGTTTTGGTCAAGGCGCTTGGAGAGGAGCGCGCGTCAAGCCTGCTGGAAGATATCCTGGAAAGCCGCGAAACCACCACCGGCATGGAAACCCTCAACTTTATGGAGCCGCAGACCGCCGCCGATTTGATTCGCGACGAGCATCCGCAGATTATCGCCACTATTCTGGTGCATCTGAAACGGGCGCAGGCGGCCGATATTCTGGCGCTATTTGACGAGCGTCTGCGTAATGACATTATGCTGCGTATCGCTACCTTTGGCGGCGTACAGCCAGCCGCATTAGCCGAACTGACCGACGTTCTGAACGGCCTGTTGGATGGTCAGAACCTCAAACGCAGCAAAATGGGGGGGATTCGTACCGCCGCCGAGATTATCAATCTGATGAAAGCCCAGCAGGAAGAAGCCGTTATCGATGCGGTCCGGGAATTCGACGGCGAACTGGCGCAAAAGATTATCGACGAAATGTTCCTGTTCGAGAATTTGGTGGATGTGGACGACCGCAGCATTCAGCGTCTGCTGCAGGAAGTGGAGTCCGAATCCCTGTTGCTGGCGTTGAAAGGTGCCGAAGAACCGCTGCGCGAGAAATTCCTGCGCAATATGTCGCAACGCGCGGCGGAAATCCTGCGCGACGATCTGGCCACCCGTGGTCCGGTACGTATGTCCCAGGTGGAAAACGAACAGAAAGCCATTCTGCTTATTGTTCGCCGTCTGGCGGACAGCGGAGAAATAATTATTGGCGGCGGCGAGGATGCCTATGTCTGATGCCGCAAACAGCCTTGACTGGCAACCCTGGAAACTTAACGATCTGGCCGCTCCCATCGTCCCCAACAATGATGAGCCGGAAGCCGTTGAGCCGGACATCGTTACCGAAGCGCTCCCCCAGGAAGACGATGAGCTCGTTTTTTTGCGTCAGCAAGCGCAGCAACAGGCGCGGGAAGATGGCTATGCGCAGGGGCATCAGCAGGGTTATGACGCGGGCTATCAGGAAGGTCTGAACGCGGGTCGGCAACAAGGGCTGCAGGATGCTTTACAGCAACAACAGCCCATGGTTGAACAGATACAACAGATGGTTAGCGAATTTCAGCAAACGCTGGATGCGCTGGACAGCGTCATCCCTGCCCGATTGATGCAACTGGCATTGACGGCCGCCAAGCAGATTCTGGGGCAGCCGCCGGTGTGTGACGGCACCGCGCTGTTAAGCCAGATTCAGCAATTAATTCAACAGGAGCCGATGTTTTCCGGCAAGCCGCAGTTACGCGTGCATCCGGCCGATCTCGAACGCATCGAGCAGGCATTAGGCCCGACGCTCAGTCTGCATGGCTGGCGGCTGCTGGCGGATAATCAACTGCATCCCGGCGGCTGCAAGATCAGCGCGGAAGAAGGCGATTTGGATGCAAGCCTGGCTACTCGCTGGCATGAACTCTGCCGCCTGGCGGCGCCGGGAGAGTTATGATGACCTCACGCCTCGGACGCTGGCTCGAATCTCTGGATTCATTTGAGAAACGCATAGACAGAACGCCATCTGTGCGTCGCTACGGCCGTCTGACCCGGGCAACAGGCCTGGTGTTGGAAGCGACGGGTTTACATATGCCATTGGGGGCGACCTGCCTTATCGAGCGTCAAAACGGCACTCAGATAGAAGAAGTCGAAAGCGAGGTCGTTGGGTTTAACGGACAACGACTTTTCCTTATGCCTCTTGAAGAGGTGGAAGGCATCATTCCCGGCGCGCGCGTTTATGCCCGAGTCGACCTGAAGAGCAGTTCCCAGGGCAAACAACTGCCATTGGGACCAGAGCTATTGGGCCGCGTATTAGACGGCAGCGCCAAACCGCTGGATGGATTACCGGCGCCGGATACCGGCTATCGGGCGCCATTAATTACCGCGCCATTCAATCCATTGCAGAGAACGCCGATTGAGAGCGTATTGGATGTGGGTGTCCGCGCCATTAATGCACTGTTAACCGTTGGCCGGGGACAGCGCATGGGGTTATTCGCCGGTTCCGGCGTCGGTAAAAGCGTACTATTGGGCATGATGGCGCGCTATACCCAGGCCGATGTCATTGTTGTCGGTCTGATCGGCGAGCGTGGGCGTGAAGTAAAAGACTTTATCGAAAATATTCTGGGTACCGAAGGTCGCGCCCGCTCTGTCGTCATTGCCGCTCCCGCCGACGTGTCGCCGTTATTGAGAATGCAAGGTGCGGCTTACGCGACCCGCATCGCGGAAGATTTTCGTGACCGCGGTCAGCACGTGCTGCTAATCATGGACTCATTAACGCGTTATGCCATGGCGCAACGCGAAATCGCGCTGGCCATTGGCGAGCCTCCCGCCACCAAAGGTTATCCGCCATCCGTTTTCGCCAAGTTGCCTGCGCTGGTTGAACGTGCAGGCAACGGTATTCACGGCGGCGGTTCGATCACCGCTTTCTATACCGTATTAACCGAAGGGGACGACCAGCAAGATCCCATTGCCGACTCCGCGCGGGCCATTCTTGACGGACACATTGTTCTGTCGCGTCAGTTGGCCGAGTCCGGTCACTATCCCGCAATTGATATAGAAGCGTCGATCAGTCGTGCGATGACCGCGTTGATTGATGAAAGTCACTACGCGACGGTACGCCAGTTTAAACAATTACTGTCGAGCTATCAGCGTAATCGGGATTTAGTCAGCGTCGGCGCTTATGCCGCCGGGAGCGATCCCATGCTCGACAAAGCGATCCGCCTGTATCCACAGATGGAAGCTTTTCTGCAACAAGGGATGTTTGAACGCAGCAGTTATGGCGAAGCCTGCCAGGCGCTGGAAACAATTTTCCCCCGTAACGGGCAGGAGAACAAATGAAACCCCAGTCACCCCTGATTACGCTGCGCGAACTGGCGCAGCAAGAGGTCGAAAAAGCGGCCGGGCAATTAGGCCAGGTGCGGCACGCGCATCAGCAGGCTGAACAGCAGTTGAATATGCTGTTAAACTATCAGGATGACTACCGCCAGAAATTGAATACCACCATGTCTGGCGGTATGGCCAATAATAGTTGGCAGAATTATCAGCAGTTTATCCAAACGCTGGATAGCGCTATTGAACAACATCGGCAACAGCTTTTGCAGTGGACATCGCGCCTGGATCTGGCGATGAAAGCGTGGCAGGAAAAACAGCAACGGTTAAACGCGTTTGAAACTTTGCAGGACCGGGAAACAACCAGGCAAGTTGCCAGAGATAATCGCATAGAACAAAAATTGATGGATGAATTCGCCCAACGGGCCTCACTGAGGAAAACCGAATCATGAAGCTGCCCGCATTACCTATAACAACCAGCACCGGCGATACCGGTAGTTCTACTGCTTCTCTGTCGACGCAGGGCGAGTTACCGAAAAATTTTATCGAACTGCTGGGAAAACAGCTATCCCTGTCTTCCGATCCGTCAGCTAACAAGTCGCTTGACGCAACGGATAAAGAAGCCCTGTTGAACGCGCTCGGAAAAGATGCCGCCACGTTGAATGGCGACGATTTGAACGCGCTCCTTGCCTCATTCAGCGCGTTAGCCGGCACCTTGGCGCCCGCGGGCAAACAAACCCCGGAGACGACAAAGCAACTGGATAGCGCAGCAGAATCCGACGATAAAACCAATCATTCCGCCGATGATGCGGCAACTATGCAGGCGCTCCTTGCCATGTTGTCAGCAACGCCGGCTGCGACCGTGGACAACGGTACCGCTGATAACATCCAAAATGCGAGCTTCGGTATTTCGGGATTGCTTGACGGCAAACGTCAGGCCGACGCCGCTTTAGCAGACACCAGCGCCACTGACGAAGACGCGAAAACGACGCTGGCGAAAATTTTCGGCGCTTCCGACACTGCGCGTAACGACGCAGACAGCCTGCAATCATCCGCCAATCCGTCTGGTGCGGTAAAACGCAACGCGGCGACGGCGCAATCCGATGATTCAGTAAAATCGGCGCTCGCCTCTCCCTTGATTGCCGGCGAGCGCAGTAATAGCCAGGAGCCTGCTCTCACTGCCGGCAACCAGAGCGTGGCGTCTCCCCAGGTTGCGCTGGCGCCGAATGTGCAATCGACATTTTCCAGTAGCTCTGCGACACTAGTACCGCCAGCCCACGCGCAGTTAAATACGCCATTTGGATCGCCGCAATGGCAGGACGCATTGGGGCAACAGATCGTTATGTTTAGCCGCAACGGGCAACAAAGCGCCGAGCTGCGTCTGAATCCGCAGGAATTGGGAGCGCTTCACATCAGTTTAAAAATTGACGATAATCAGGCACAAATTCACCTGGCGTCGGCAAATAGCCAGGTTCGTTCAGCGTTGGAAGCGGCACTGCCCCACCTGCGTAACGCGATGGCGGAAAGCGGCATTAACCTGGGGCAAAGCAGCGTCGGTAGCGATGCATCCAGTTGGCAAGCCCAGCAGCAAACGGCAAATAACAGCGGCGAAGGCAACAGCGGTACTTCCTATCAGCAGCAATTTGGCGATTCGCCAGAAAATATTGCCAAGCCATTAGAAGTTCCTGCCCATTTACAGTCAATGGCGTCTTCAGCCAATGGCGTTGACATTTTTGCCTGATATTGCAGTAAAGAAATAAGTTAACGCGGTTTTTCTTGTCTATTCCCTGTATTGATCGCTTGAATAGACGAGATAATCATTAACATTACGAAATTATTTATTGTTGATTCGAGTCGGTAATAAATATCAATAAATAACAGGAACTCTCTTTGGCTATGTCTGATATACAAGTCCGGCCAGGACAAAAGCGCTCTGTTTGGCTAATTCTACTGATTATCGTTGCTCTCGCCGCCACGGCGGCGGCAGGCGCCGGTTGGTGGCTATTGCATCAGAAAAACACAGCGACTGCCGAACAAGTGGCGCCACCGCCTCCAGAGCCCGTTTTCATGCCACTAGACACTTTCACCGTCAATTTAGTCAATGCGGATAACGATCCCGATCGCGTGTTATACGTTGGATTTACCCTGCGTTTGCCGGATGAGGCGACCCGCACTCGATTCAATAACTATCTGCCCGAGGTGCGCAGCCGTTTATTGCTGCTCCTGTCTCGTCAGAATGCCCTTTCGCTGGCAAGCGAACAGGGTAAACAACAGTTAATCGAAGAAATCAAACAAGTGTTAAGCCCGCCATTGATCCCCGGTCAACCGAATCAGGTGGTCACTGATGTTCTGTTCACTGCTTTTATACTGCGGTAATCAATATGGGCGATAGCATTCTTTCTCAAGCGGAAATAGACGCGTTACTAAATGGCGACAGCGGCGATAGCGACGCCGATGACAAGGCGTCCGCCAAAAACGACGGTGACGTTAAACCTTACGACCCCAATACCCAGCGACGCGTAATTCGTGAACGATTACAGGCGCTGGAAATTATTAATGAACGTTTTGGCCGTCAGTTCCGGATGGGTTTGTTCAACCTTCTGCGCCGTAGCCCCGATATTACGGTGGGCGCAATCAAAATCCAGCCTTACCATGAATTTGCCCGCAACCTGCCGGTTCCGACAAACCTCAACCTGGTTCATCTGAAACCGTTACGCGGCACGGCGCTGTTTGTCTTTTCGCCGAGCCTGGTGTTTATCGCCGTTGATAACCTGTTCGGCGGTGACGGCAGATTTCCGACAAAAGTGGAAGGCCGCGAGTTTACCCATACCGAGCAGCGCGTGGTGAAACGCATGCTGCGCCTGGCGCTTGAGGCATACAGCGATGCCTGGAATGCCATCTACAAGCTGGACGTGGAGTATGTGCGTTCGGAAATGCAGGTGAAATTCACCAACATTACTACGTCACCCAACGACATCGTAGTAACCACGCCATTTCATGTTGAAATTGGTTCATTGACCGGGGAATTTAATATCTGTATTCCCTTCTCGATGATTGAACCTCTGCGTGAGTTACTGGCCAACCCGCCGCTGGAAAATTCGCGTCAGGAAGATCAGAACTGGCGGGAAACCTTAGCCAAACAGGTACAGTATTCCGAACTCGAACTGGTGGCGAATTTTGCCGATATTCCTTTGCGTTTATCCAAGGTATTGAAGCTGAAGCCCGGGGATGTGTTACCAATCGATAAACCTGAGCGCTTGATTGCCCATGTTGACGGCGTACCGGTGCTGACGAGTCAATACGGTACGCTTAACGGGCAATATGCATTACGAGTAGAACACTTGATTAACCCTATTTTGAATTCTCTGGACAATGAGGAACAGCCCAATGAGTGACACCAAGAAACCGTCCGACGACAAAGAATCAGTGGACGATCTGTGGGCTGATGCATTCAACGAGCAACAGACTGCGGAAAAAGCCACCGCCACGACTGAAGGGGTATTTAAAACGCTGGAAGGTCAGGATGGCGTGGGGTCGTTACAGGATATCGACTTGATCCTGGATATCCCGGTAAAGCTTACCGTCGAATTGGGACGCACCAAGATGACCATTAAGGAACTGCTGAGATTATCTCAGGGTTCGGTTGTCGCCCTCGACGGACTGGCCGGCGAGCCGTTGGATATATTGATTAACGGCTATCTCATTGCCCAGGGCGAAGTGGTCGTTGTCGCCGATAAATACGGTGTGCGTATTACCGATATCATCACGCCGTCCGAACGTATGCGTCGCCTGGGTCGCTGATGCCAACCGTTCAGACGCCGACCTCGCCTGTTACAGTAACCGGACAGCCATCCACGCTGGCTACCGCTCCCCCGCTTACCGGCAGTATGCTGCTGACTCAGGTAGGCAGCGTGCTGGGTGGAATATTATTACTTATTTTGTTTATTGCCTGGCTGGTGCGCAAACTCGGTTTGGCGCCGCAGGCAAAACAGAACAAGTTATTAAAAGTCGTTTCCAGTTGCCCGGTCGGGCAGCGCGAGCGTGTGGTCATTGTCGAAGTTGAGGATACCTGGCTGGTGCTGGGTGTTACCGCGCAACAAATCACGCCGCTGCACACGCTGCCGGCGCAGGCAACCGATAACGGCGGCACCTCGGCCGGTGAAATCAAGCCGGTTGATTTTCAGCAGTTGTTCAAAAAAGTTCTAAAACGTCCGGAAAAATCGGAATGAGTGTGTTATCTCGTCAATCGTTCGGCCCTGCGCTGTTCCGCTCCCTGCGCTACGTACTGGCCGCCAGCTTACTGTTTTTGACGCCATCCGTGTGGGCGCAGTTGCCCGGAATTGTGACTCAACCGCTGGCAAATGGCGGTCAGAGCTGGACGCTGCCGGTACAGACGCTGGTTTTTTTAACCTCACTGACTTTTATTCCCGCCGCGTTGTTGATGATGACCAGTTTCACCCGCATCATCATCGTGCTCAGTTTATTGCGTAACGCCCTGGGCACGCCAACGGCGCCGCCCAATCAGGTGCTGCTGGGGTTGACGCTTTTCCTGACTTTTTTCGTCATGTCGCCGGTATTGAACCGCGTATACGAAGACGCCTATGTTCCATTCAGTCAGGATCAAATCAGTATGGAACTGGCCATCGAACGAGGGGCTGAGCCTTTGCGGGAATTTATGCTGCGGCAGACTCGCGAGTCCGATCTGGCATTATTTACCCGACTCGCCGAAATCCCGCAGATACAGGGACCGGAGGCGGTGCCAATGCGCGTATTATTACCGGCCTTTGTCACCAGCGAGTTGAAAACGGCTTTCCAGATTGGCTTTACCGTATTTATTCCGTTCTTGATTATTGACCTGGTGGTTGCCAGCGTTCTGATGGCGCTGGGGATGATGATGGTGCCGCCGGCCACAATATCACTGCCATTCAAACTTATGCTGTTTGTATTGGTTGACGGCTGGCAATTGCTACTCGGCTCACTCGCCCAGAGTTTTTATAGTTAGCGGTTTTTAATTAACCGAAGTTTCAGCATATTGCGTGCGCTTGATAGAGGAACGCTAAAATGACGCCAGAATCGGTAATGGCGCTTGGCTACGAGGCAATGAAAATTGCCCTGGCGCTGGCGGCGCCTCCGCTATTATCCGCCTTGCTCAGCGGGTTGATCATCAGTTTGCTGCAGGCGGCGACGCAGGTAAACGAAATGACGCTATCGTTTATCCCTAAAATCCTCACCGTATTCCTGACGCTGGTTATTGCCGGCCCGTGGATGTTAAACCTTATGCTGGACTATATGCGCACCCTGTTCGGCCAGCTTCCCTACATTATCGGTTAAACATGCTGACGTTTAACAGTTGGGATATGCTTAACTGGGTCAGTCAGTTTTTTTGGCCTTTTGTCAGGATCCTGGCGCTTATCAGCACCGCGCCAGTTTTCAATGAACGCTCGATTAGCAATCGGGTAAAAATCGGGCTGGCGCTGTTTATCACTCTTCTTGTTGCGCCCTATTTGCCATTAAACGCCACGCCTATCTTCTCCGTGGTCGGTATATGGGTGTTGATTCAGCAGATTATAATCGGCATTGCATTAGGCATATCAATGCAGTTGGCCTTTGCCGCTATTCGTCATGCGGGAGAACTGATCGGGCTACAGATGGGGCTGGCATTCGCCACCTTTTTTGATCCGACCGGCGGCCCGAATATGCAAGTGTTGGCGCGCTTTCTTAATATACTGGCGATTTTGCTTTTTCTCACTTTTGATGGGCATCTCTGGCTGATTTCACTGCTGGCGGACAGCTTTTACACCGTGCCGATAAGCGCTAATCCATTGAACAGCGGTGCGTTCCTTGCCCTTGCCCGGGCCGGCGGACTGATTTTTATCAACGGCCTTATGCTGGCGCTGCCGATAGTCACCCTGCTGTTAACCATTAACCTGGCATTGGGATTTCTCAATCGCGTCGCGCCCCAGCTTTCTATTTTTGTAGTTGGTTTCCCGATTACATTGGCCATCGGCATCATGACCATCGGCCTGTTGATTCCCCTGCTCCCGCCCTTCGCCGAGCGCTTATTCGGCGAAGTCTTCGATTTATTGGCGGATATTCTCACTCAGTTACCCTCATAAAAGGTGGGGTTCTGACAAAACGGGAGAGTGATTCAGGGAAGGAAAAACCAATAAAAAACGGCACGTCGTCTCAACAAAACAATCAAGAGGACGTGCCCAAAAAATACGCCCGGTTTAAGCGTATTCAAATCGGTAGCGCTGATTTGGCAATATCAATGGCTATTGCTAAGCGGCTATTTATTAAGCTGGAAAAGCGACATACCCTGCATGCTCTGAAAATTGGTATATGCCGCCTGTAATGAAGCCTGCTGCATGGTATAAGTTGAAATAGCGTCATACCAGTCCGTGTCTTGCAGTTGAGACAACGTCTCCGTGTTGGCAAGCGTCCGGTCAGCGCCGATGGAGTCCAGGTTATCGAGTTCTTCAAGCTGAACGCCAAGTTCGGCACGTACAGAAGACACATTGTTTAATGAGTTGGTTAAACCACGATTGGCCGTAGCCAATGCGGCCTCAACGGTAGCTTTGGTGGCGTCATCAGCTCCGTCGAGCGGTGTTTCAAGCGCATTAATCGCCAGATCCAACGTTGCGAACAAATCGGACTGTACGCTTCCATCTGGTTCTTTTTGCGCATCTCCCGTTACGCCATTAAATACCGCAGACCCGATATGGCTGACCGTCATTGAGCGGGCGGCGTCAACACGCTGTTCAATAGCCTGGTATCCGCCGATATAGTCCACACTGCTCGTCCCCTGTACATACGGTGCGCTATCGGTTTCATAGCCGGCAAAAATATAATTGCCGTTACCGTCGGTGCTGTTGGCCATATTCAGCAGTTGCGCTTTAATGCCACGCAATTCCGCTGCCACCGACTGACGATCATCATCGCTCTTCACGCCGCCGCCGCTGATAACCTGAGTGTTTGCCGCGATAACGGAGTCAGCCACTTTTGAAAGTATCGACTCTTCAAGCGACATACTTTGTCGGGCGAAGGTCCGCGCCAGCGTGTACTGGCTATTTTCCGACTGGGCCTGGCCCAGCATAATCACCTGAGCCGCGGCAATAGGATCATCCGATGGATTAACTACGCGCTTTCCGGTAGAAAGTTGCATTCCCGTTTTTTGCCAGGCCGTCTGACCGTTCAAAATGCCTTGCATATTCTGCTGATATATCATGCTGGTGCTCAGACGCATGGTATTTATTCCTCTTTATAACAGTCAGATTAATTGCGAATCGACAACAGAGCGTCGAATATGGTCGATGCAGTCTGAATAACCGCGGCATTTGCCTGGTAATACTGCTGATAACGCATTAACTCGCCATATTCTTCATCCAGGTTTACCCCGGATACGGATTGTTGTTCCGCCGTAAGCTGCGTCACCACGCTGGCCTGCGATGTGCTATTCACTTTCATGGTATTGGTTTGGTTGCCGACATCCGCGACCAGGCCGGCATAGGCGCCGGTAATGGTGGACTTGCCCTCAACGATTTTTTCGCTCTGCAAGGCGAGCAGCGCCTTGGCATTGGTATTGTCGCTGGCGCCGCCGAATACCGGTTCGCCGTTCTCCAGCACGGGATCGCCATTTTCATCCAGCTTGACGGATGCCGCAGCGATTTTACTGGAATCAGTGATGGCGACGCTCATGCCGGTAACCACGCTGGCGACCGGTTTTAGCGTAAAGCTGTCGTTGGCGGCGGGCGTCCCGGAGATGGTGAGCTTCAGGCCATCAAAATTCAGACTGGAGTCTGACGTATCAACCGTGGCGGTAAATTTCGCATTGTCGGATAGGCGGGTTACCTGCCAGTCAGTACCGTCATATTTGATCGTATAATCAGACGCCTTGACGGCGCCGGTGTCCGTGTAACTGGCCGTCAGTTCGGCGCTTCCGGTATTTTTGCTGTTTTTCAGCGTCGCCGAACCGCCAAAGGTAAAAAAGTCTTCCCCCTTCTCCCCGTTAAGATCGTAACCTTCTTTATGCTGGGTATTAAACACATCGGCAAAGGCCAACGCCATCTGGCCCAGTTGGTTACTGACGCTGTCCAGCGTCTCGCTGCGGAAAGAAAGCAAGGCGTTCAGGGAACCGCCGGAAATTGAGCTTTCCTTGACTTCGGTAACGCCGGCAATCTTGTCGTTGTACCCTACCGTAATACGGGAAGGATCGCTGTCGGAACTGACCGCAACCAGTTCATTGGTCCGCGTTCCCTGCACCAGGCTAAGGCCGTTTTTAAGCGAAACATTGTAGACGATGCCGTCCTGAACCGAAACGTCGACACCGACCAGCTTATTTAACTCATTGACCAACTGATCGCGCTGATCGAGTAAATCATTTGGCGCGGCGCCCTGATTCGCCCCCGTCAGACGCGTAATCTGGTTATTTAGATCGGCAATCTGGTTGGCATAGGTATTTATCTGTTGCACCGTACTCTGAATTTGCGTATTCAGACCCTCAGCGGTGTCCTTCAGATATTTATCCGTTACCTGAAACTGATTGACCAGCCCCTCGGCTTTTCCCAGCACCGTCTGACGGGTAGATGAGTCGCCTGAATTGCTGGTCAGATTCTGCAAGTTGGTAAAGAAATCCTGCAGGGTTGCGGAAAGACTGGTGGTACTGTCAGCCAGCAGATTATCAATCTTGGAAATCTGCTCATAATAGGTTGTTGCCGAACTGCTTTGGGTTTGTGCTGAACGCAACTGCGTCGCAATAAAATCATTATATTCGCGGTTAATCCCCACGACATTCACGCCATTGCCAATATAACCCGCGGACGTACTGGTGCTCACCGCCTGAGAAAGTAATGCGTTCTGCCGACTGTATCCTGTCACTGCCTGATTACTGATGTTATTACTGACCGTGCTCAGCGCCGCCTGCGCGCCTTTCAAGCCACTCATCGCGGTATTAATCAAATTGGACATGTGGGTTTCCTTGTACACAGGCTTTTAACCAAATGCGCTGCGTTTATTAATTAGATTGCCGCGAAAGAGACTCTCGCTTGGCCTGAATCAGTTATCGACCTGGAAAAACAAAACTTGAAAGAAAAATCAAAACAGCCGGCTTAAATCATGGGTATAGGCCTTAACCGCTTTTTCGCCCGAGCTTTTCATCTGCTGAATCATGCCGACCAGCTTTTTAGCGTATTGGGGATCGGTCGCATAACCGGCACTCTGCAAGGCGTGGGCGGCCTGTTCGGCGCTGCCGGCATTCGCCACATCGGCATAACGTGGGTTTTGCGTCAGCAGTTTCACATAGTCACCAATAGCCTCGGCATAGGACTCGTAAACCCGGAAGCTGGCCTTGACCTTTTTGGCCACGCCCTGTTCATATTCTGTCGTGGTTATCTCGGTAACCGGCCCATCCCAGCGACTGCCGGCCTTGATACCGAACAGATTGTGGCTTGGCCGCCCGTCTTCGGTAGGAATTTCACGCTGTCCCCAGCCTGACTCCAGCGCCGCCTGGGCAATAATCAAATGGTGCGGAATACCGCTCTGCTGGCTGGCCATCTGGGCGGGGAGAGAGAGATGGGAAACGAAATTCTCACTGGTTAAAGGCAAGGCCGAGCCTTCGGCGGGCAACTTCGGCATCGCGCGACGCACAATTTGCTCCACCGCCGCCGCAGGCATGCTTTGCAGCGTCGGTCCATCGAATGTTAATGGTACCGGCGCTTTCGGTTCAGAGGATGCCGCTCGCTCCCCGGACAGTTGCCGGACCATCACATCCGCCAGTCCTAACCCTTTCCCGGCAACTTGCTGGGATAGCTGCTGGTCATACATGGAGGTATACAAACGCGTTTGCTCGCTGCTGAAGATCCCGTCCTGCGGCAGCGCGGAACGCATACTCTTCATCATCATCTGGACGAAAAGACCTTCCATCTGTTGTGCGACAGCACGGATGCCCTCTTTACTCTGAGGATTGCCGGATACTTCCCTTTTCAGCGAGTTCAGCGATTGGGCATCATAAGCAGCGCTGCTTAGCGTCTGTATATCCTTCATTAGATGATTTCCAACTTGGCGCGCAGGCAACCCGCACTCTGCATAGCCTGCAGGATGGACATCAGTTCCATCGGCGTTGCCCCTAACGAATTCAGCGTACGAACCACATTGTTCAAGTTAGCGCTTGAATTAACTCGCTGCAGCGCCCCACCGCTCTGCTGAACCGCGATCTCGGTCTGCGGGGTGACAACGGTCTGCCCGCCGCCAAAAGGCGTATCGGGCTGACTGACATTCGCTTGTTGGTTGATGGTGACTGACAGATTGCCTTGCGCAACCGCGCAGCTATCCAGCGTGACGTCACGATTCATTACCACCGAACCAGTACGCGAATTGATGATCACTTTGGCGTCCTGCATACCGACGTTGATTTCAATATTTTGAATATCGGCCAGGAAACGCACCTGCGAGCTATTGCCATGTGGAACAATAACCTGAACGGTACGTGAATCCAACGGCGTGGCGCTGCCGCTATGGCCGGCACGGTTGATGGCGTCGCTGATACGCTGCGCCATGGTAAAATCATCATCGTTCAGCTGCAGCATAATGGTGTTGGAAGCGCCAAAAGTGCTCGGTAGTTCGCGCTCGATAATCGCACCGTTGCTGATACGACCGCCGGCCAGCTGATTCACCTGAACGCTGCTGCCACCGGCAGACGCGCCTGCCCCGCCAACCAGTACGTTTCCCTGAGCCAACGCATACACCTGGTTATCAACCCCTTTCAATGGCGTCATCAGCAGCGTGCCGCCGCGCAAGCTCTTGGCGTTCCCCATAGAAGAGACAACGACATCAATATTTTGCCCGGCGCGGGCAAACGGCGGCAGTTTCGCCGTCACCATCACCGCAGCAACGTTCTTGAGCTGCATATTGGTACCGGTAGGCACGGTAATACCCAGTTGGGAAAGCATGTTGCTCAGGCTCTGAGTGGTAAAAGGCGTCTGCATGGTCTGATCGCCCGACCCATCAAGCCCGACGACCAATCCGTAACCAATCAGCGCGTTGTCGCGCACGCCCTGGACGCTGACCAGATCGCGAATCCGCTCTGCTGAAGCCGGCATAGTGACAGATGCCAACAGGCTAAACAGGACGGTGAGAAATAAAGTAATCCGCATCAGGTGCCTCTTTATTAACTTAGAACGGAGAAACATTCAGGAAGAACCGCTGCAGCCAGCCCATATTCTGCGCTTCGTTGATGTAGCCATTGCCCACGTATTCTATACGCGCATCCGCAACCTGAGTTGAAGGTACCGAGTTGCTGCCGCTAATGGTGCGGGGATTCACCACGCCGGAAAAGCGGATGAACTCGGTTCCCTGATTAATCGCAATCTGTTTTTCACCAACCACATTCAGGTTACCGTTCGGTAAAACCTGATTGACGGTAACCGTAATGGTGCCGCTGAAGGTGTTGTTGGCGTTCGCCCCGCCCTGACCGCCGAACTCATTTGTTCCCGATGCGTCCAATGTCGCCCGGTTATTGCCAAAAAGCCCCTCCAGATAACGCGGCGTCGTGCCGAAACCAAAAGTGGAAGAGCCATCACGGCTGGCACTGGCCGATGAACTCTTACTGGCGCTCACATTTTCCTGCAGAACGATAGTCAACGTATCTCCCACATTGCGCGGCCGACGATCTTCAAACATCGGCTGATAGCCATAGTTCATTGGCTGTGCCGTCTGAAAAATAGATCCGTTGGACGCGGTCAGAACCAGAGAGGCCGGCTGAGCCGTCGTCGGGCCGGTCACAACTTTATCATGTGGAATATAGGCGCAGCCGTTAAGTGTTAACATCACGATCAATGCCAACAGGCCAGGTCGGCGGAGCTGTTGGATAACAACCGACTTTGCATTCATCATCACTACGGATATCGCCTTAAATTGAATATATTTCAATACATTAGAAATAACCGCGACACCTATCCCCACACCTGAGGCGTTAAACATGCCAAACGGTTATTTCGTAACCACTGCGCTTATTACAGTTGGGTTAATTTCTGCAGCATCTGATCGGAAGAAGAGACGGCTTTACTGTTAATCTCGTAAGCGCGCTGAGTCTGAATCATGGAAACCAGCTCTTCAGCCACATTCACATTCGAGGTTTCAACATATTTCTGGTACAGCAGCCCCGCGCCATTCAGACCCGGATTGCTTTCGTTCGGCGCCCCGGAGCTCTCAGTCTCCAGGTATAAGTTCTCACCAATACTTTCCAGGCCGCTGTCATTAATAAAGGTTGTCAGCGTCAACTGGCCGACCTGCGTTCCCGCGGTCTGTCCCTGTTGCGTAACGCTGACAATACCATCACGACCAATCGTCAACTCAATGGCATTGGAGGGAATGGTTATCGCCGGCTGAACCAGAAAACCGCTGGAGGTGACCAATTGACCGTTGCCATCCAGTTGGAAAGCGCCGTCCCGGGTATATGCCGTGGTGCCATCCGGAAGCTGAACCTGGAAAAATCCCTGCCCCTTGATCGCCACATCCTTGGAATTTCCCGTTTCCGAGAAAGTTCCCTGCGTATGTATACGTTCGGTCGATACCGGACGAACCCCCGTCCCCAACTGCAACCCCGAAGGCAACATTGTTTGTTCCGACGACTGAGCGCCCGGCTGGCGCACGGTCTGATACAGCAAATCCTCAAACACCGCACGCTGACGCTTGAAACCATTGGTGCTGACGTTCGCCAGGTTATTGGAAATAACATCCATATTGGTTTGCTGGGCGTTCAGACCGGTTTTGGCAATCCACAAAGAACGGATCATTTAGTCACTCCTGTGCGCGCATTGGCGCTTAACTCATGGCTAATATCTGATTAGCGCGTTGGGCGTTATCATCGACGCTGCTGATAACTTTCATCTGCATTTCGAAGCGTCGGGCGTTGGCGATCATATCCACCATGGTGTCAACCGGATTCACGTTACTGCCTTCCAACACGCCTGGCATAACACGCACATCGGGGTCGTTGGGCAGCACATTGCCACGCTGCTGCTGCGCGGCCTGCGTCAGACGAAACAGACCGTCATCGGAACGCGTCACTTCCTGCCCCGTGGCCTGAACCAGCTTCAATCGCCCCAGCTGCGCCACCGTGTTTGGTGGGTCGCCGGCGTTCAATGCGGTAATGGTGCCATCCGATGCAATGGTGATCTGCGCCTGGGGAGGTATCTCGATCGGACCGCCATCCCCCTGCACCAAATGCCCCTGAACCATCAACTGTCCGTCGGCATTGATTTCCATATTACCGTTACGGGTATATGCCTCACCGCCATCCGCCGCCTGAACCGCCAACCAGCCATCCTTGGGCAGCGCCACATCCATCGCGCGTCCGGTGTAATCCATTACGCCCGGCGTCATATCCGCGCCCGGCGTTGAAGCGGCCACCAACGTGCGGGTAGGAAGCGTCAGCCCGTTAACCGGCACGGCGCGCAATGCCGACAACTGGGCGCGAAACCCGGGAGTAGACGCATTGGCCAGATTGTTGGCGGTAACGGCCTGCTGCTCCAGCGTTTGACTTGCCGCGCCCATCGCGGTGTAAATAGCATGATCCATGCAATATCCCCGTTAAAACGATTAACGCAGGCTAACCAGCGTTTGCAGAATGGAGTCCTGCGTTTTGATGGTTTGCGAGTTGGCCTGGTAGTTACGCTGAGCGACGATCATATTGACCAGCTCTTTACTCATATCGACATTGGAACTTTCCGTCGCCTGACCGATCAGCTTGCCCAGGTTACCGGTGCCGGCGATATTGACCACCGCCTGACCAGAGTTATCGGTCGCCGACCAGACGTTATCGCCCTCGGGAGATAACCCCTCAGGGTTGGCGAAGCTGGCTAATACGATTTGGCCAAGAACCTGCTGTTTCTGGTTGGAATAGGTGCCGACCACAGTGCCGTCGTCATTAATGCTGTAGCCCGTCAGTTCGCCGGGAGCATAGCCGTTCTGGGTCGGGGTTTTGGTACTGCTATCGCTGTTCTGCTGCAGGCTGCCGGCGAAGCTCAGGGTAAAGTCAACTCCGTCCGAACCATTCAGCGGCTCCACAGCTACCGCCATCGGTTCAGTATTTAGCAATGCGCCATTGGAACTGAATTCCATTTGATATGCTGGCAGAAAATCAGAACCATCAACACTCGTATCTTGTACATAGACGCTCCACACAGCAGTAGCGCCGGTATTTGTAGGGGGCGTTGTAGCAATATCATTTTTAACAAAATACAGCGCAAAGTCATGAGCGTTGCCCAGGCTGTCATAGGTGGTGATAGACCCTTTGTAGTTCGAGGTATCAGCCGCATTGGCCGCATCCCAGGTCTTTACCTCATCCGAAGAGTTCAGGTTAGCGATGATGGAAGCCACGGTGGTCGCCTGCGCCTGCATGGCGTCTTCCGGGATGCTCAGCGCGACCGGATCGGCGCCCTGCTGAATGGTGGGCGGCGTACCGGTGGCCGGATATCCCGTCAGTTGCATGCCCTGCATATTGACGATATTACGCGAGCCGTCCAGGGTGAACTGGCCGTTACGGCTGTAATAAACGGAACCATTGGCATCCTGAACACGGAAAAAGCCGTTGCCGCTGATGGCGATATCCAGTTCGCGCGAACTGCTGGTCACCGTACCGTTGCTGAAATCCTGCATAACGGCGGCAACCTGGGTGCCCATCCCAACTTTGGAACCGGCGAACATATCCGCGAAAGATACCGTGCCGGATTTGAAGCCTACCGTTGCCGAGTTGGCAATGTTGTTGCCGATGACATCCAGATTATTGGATGCGGCATTTAATCCGCTGACAGCCTGAGAAAAACCCATGTTACTCTCCAGATAAATTGATTAAACCCTATCCCAATGCCTCAACGGCGTTGGAAAAGTGCAAGTTGAGTTGACCGTTATAAGATCTGCCGAACGTCTTCCAGCGTTGCCTTACCGCGCAGGCCGAGATCCAGCACCGCGCCGGAATCGCTGTTGGTTACGCTGTTCACCAGCGCATACTGCAATGGCTGAACAACCTGTTGCGCGCCGTTGGAGCTGGCGGCAATCGTTAGGGTGTATGCGCCATCCGGCGCCACCGTTCCGTCCGACATCTGGCTGTCCCAGTTAAAGGAGTGGACACCGGCGGACAATGCGCCCAGTTCCAGGGTGCGAACCGCTTTACCGGTACTGTCGCTGATGGTGACGGTAACGTTCTCCGCTGCCTGTTCCAGTTCCAATCCAAACGGCGTGCTGGTTTCACTGCCCACTAATAGGTTGCTCCCGGGGATCATCACGCCATGGCCAATCAATGTCGTTGCCTGCAACGATTGATTGTTATTAATCTGACCGGAAATAGAACCCAGGGTGGTATTCAGTTTTTCAATACCGCTCACGGTATTGATTTGCGCCAGCTGGCTCAATAACTGGTTGTTGTCCATCGGATTGGTAGGATCCTGATTCTGCAATTGCGCAACCAGCAGAGTCAGAAACTGATTTTGCAGATCGACACTGCCTGTGCCGTCTGTGGTAGTCGTCGTACTGGCGCTCGTATTAGTCGCCGAACTTGTATCATTAATTGTAACTGACATCCCAACCCCCGATTACTGTCCAATCGTCAATGTTTTTAACATCATTGCTTTCGTGGTGTTCAATACTTCCACATTTGCCTGATAGCTGCGGGATGCAGAAATGGTGTTGACCATTTCCGACACAGGATCCACATTCGGCATACGGACATACCCTTGCCCATCAGCCAGGGGATTACCCGGTTCGTAAACCAGGCGGCCCGGAGATGGATCTTCAATTACATTGGCGACGCGAACCCCCCCCGTAGATTGACCGGGGGCGGCATTCACTTCAAATACCACCTGCTTGGCGCGATAAGGCTGTCCATCCGGACCCGTCACGCTATCGGCGTTCGCCAGATTACTGGCGCTTACGTTCAGGCGCTGAGATTGCGCTGAAAGCGCTGAGCCAGAAATTTCAAATATATTTAATAACGACATAAACTCTTACCTTTCTATCGCGCTACTGACCTGATTGTAATACCGTCATCATGCCTTTGATTTGACCGCTCAATACCGTCAGACTGGTTTGATATTTCAGGCTGTTATCGGCAAAATTGGTTCGCTCGCGATCCATATCGACGGTATTACCGTCCAGTGCGGGTTGGTCAGGAACGCGATATAGCAGGTCAAGTTCTGCTGGCTGGAAGTTCTGCGCGGGAATATGACGCGCCGCGGTTGTTTTTAACGCAATACCCGTGCCTTCTGCTCGCCCCTGCTCCATGACTTTATTGAGCTGGCTCGCAAAATCGATATCACGTGCCTGGTAGCCCGGCGTATCGGCATTGGCGATATTTGCGGCCAATATTTCCTGCCGCTGGGCACGCAGGTTCAACGCTTCCTGCTGAAACTGCAATGAGGCGTTCAATTTATCCAGCATGCTCCCTCCGCAAGTTAGAATTCAGAGCAGATAGGATAATTCTCATTATGGCGATACCATCGGACGAATAAACGTAAAATGCAGCGCTATTTGTGGCCTTAACCTGACACCAATGCCATTACACTAACGCAGGGTGGTACGGTTATCTGGAGGTCTTATATGAACATCAACAATGCCGTCATTCGGCTGCTCGCCAGCGTGTCGGCATTAGTGAGCGGATATGCCGCCGCAGGCGATCTCCCCGGCCAGATAAACCGATTTTTTTCAGATCGTTATAAAGAAAGCGCTCATAGCGTTAACGTCGTGGTAAAGTCGCCCGAGTCACAGTGGCCTAAATGCGCAAGGCCGCAGATATCCTTGCCCGGAAATACGCGCGCCTGGGGCAATATCAGCGTATCTGTTCGCTGCGATGGACAGCGCCGGTTTATTCAAACCGAAGTGCAGGTTACCGGGAATTATGTGGTCGGCGCCCGTATCGTGCATCGCGGTTCAACGCTGGCAGAGAAAGACTTGCGCCTGACCAAAGGCCGCCTTGATAAGCTGCCGCCGCGCACCATTCTCAGGCTGGAAGAGGCCGAGGGGGCGATTGCGCTGCGCGATCTGTCGCCCGGGCAACCGATAACCACATCCATGCTGCGTAGAGCATGGATTGTAAAAGCGGGGCAGAATGTTCAGGTTTTGGCTGAAGGAGCAGGTTTCGCCATCAACAGCGAAGGCAAAGCCATGACGAACGCGGCGGTAGGTCAGTCGGTCAGGGTCAGAATGGCATCAGGGCAGATTATAAGCGGTATTGCGCGCGAGGATGGGATTATTCTTATCTCACAGTAATTTATTAAAGATTTCCTCACGCTTGCCGATGATTATAGTCAATACCGTTACTGACAATTTTTCCTCACCTGATCTGTTGTAAACAATCGCTGTTATCAGGTTGATAATTAACCTATTTTATCCTCATAGTAGAGGGCTTATTTATGAGTATCGATCGTGCCCAGCCGCTGAAACCGGTCAGCCCCGTTCAGCCGCGTGAAGCGAATGATGTATCCAAGCAGAAACGTAAACAGACTGAAGCGCAGACCGAAATCAGCGGTACTCAGGTCAGACTCAGTGATGCTCAGGCAAAATTGATGCAGCCTGGTACGCAAGACATTGATATGAATCGCGTTGAAACCTTGAAACAGGCGATCCGCGATGGCTCGCTGAAGTTTGATGTCGAAAAAATCGCTGACGCGTTAATCAAAGACACTCAGGACTTTTTAGCGAGTAAATAATCACATGCAAAAGTTACAGACGATACTGGATAAGCTACTACATAATCTGGATAGCCTGCAGGCGGTTATGTCTGAGGAGCAAGTTCAGCTTTGTGCCGGACAAATTAACAGCAGCGCGCTTCAGCAGGTAACGGAGAAGAAAAGCTCGCTGTTGGCAACAATGCAATATCTGGAACAGTGTCGTCATGAAGAAGAATCGCTAGCGACACTTAAGGCGCCCTATGAAGGCAATGAAGAATTGGCGGAGCGCTGGCGGCAGGTACAGCAGTTGACGAAAAACCTGCGCGAACAGAATCAACATAATGGTTTATTGCTTAATCAGCATATTTCCCACACCGATAAAGCGCTGGAGATACTGAAACCGCGTCACGGGCAATCATTATACGGACCGGACGGTCAGGCAAAAGGCTCCAGTATTTCCGGCCGTAAAATCAGTATTTAGATCATTGTCTCTGTAGCATGCAGAGACATTTTCCTCACAGATTGACTCCCCCGATATTCCACAGCGACGCGTTACTTATAGTTGACCGCGATGCTAATGCTGTGCACGTTAAATACACGATTAAGTCTTCCGGTGCCTTCAATATAATATATAAAGCGAAACTCGCTATTGGCTGGCAAGCCGGTGAAACTTCTTGTCTGGCCGCTTCCTCCCTGCAGATTGACACATCGCTGAAGTGTGCAAAGCCGGACGACCAAGCCGACGGGAGGCGGCGATAATGACTCATAACGCCAGTGGATCAGCGTAATTGTACTGTCGCTGCCTACTTCCATATTCGCAGTAGGCAAAAATGCCGGAGAGGCGGCGGTGACGCCGCGATGCTGCAGCACCACCCCGTTTTTGCTGGCATTCCAGGCGCCCGGCGTGGCGAACGCCACGGCAGGAATAAATAACGCCGCCAGCAGTAATTTCACCATTCGCATTACGCTTCCCCGATAATTGAGGTCATCCGAATCTGCCGGTTATCGCTGATTTCCAGATTGGAAAGCACGGCCAGATTCGGCAAGCTGCGGTGCAGAAAGCGGGCAAGTAAAGCGCGTAAAGCATGATTGACCAGCAGGACAGGCGGCGCCCCCAGCATTTCCTGTCGTTGCAGCGCCTGTTTTGCCTGCTCAAGCAGACGATCGGCGAGACCCGGCTCCAAACCGCCCCCGCCCTGGAGAGCCTGAAGCAACAGACGCTCCAAAGAACCATCCAACCCAATCACCTTAAGCTCGGTTTCGCCGGGGAACCACTGCTGTGTTATCGCCCGCCCCAGAGCGACCCGAACAACGGTGGTCAACTCATAAGGATCCGATTGTACCGGCGCATGTTCGGCCAGTGTTTCCATAATGGTCCGCATATCGCGGATGGAAACGCTCTCGCTCAATAGATTCTGTAAAACTTTATGCAGTGTGGTTAACGTCACCACGCCGGGAATAAAGTCTTCCGCCAGCTTGGGCATTTCCTGCGCCACGCGATCCATCAGTTGCTGCGCTTCCTGTCGGCCAAACAGTTCACTGGCATGCAGGCTAATTAAATGATTAAGATGCGTGGCAACAACCGTACTGGCTTCCACTACCGTATATCCCTGGGTTTGCGCCTGCTCTTTTATCCCGCTTTCTATCCAGACCGCCGGCAGCCCGAATGCGGGGTCCTGGGTAACCTCTCCCGGAAGATCGCCTACGGCATTGCCCGGATTAATCGCCATCCAACGGCCGGGATAAGCTTCGCCATGGCCGACCTCCACCCCTTTCATCAAAATACGATAGCTGGCCGGCTGAAGTTCCAGGTTGTCCCGAATATGAACAACGGGCGGCAAATATCCCATTTCCTGGGCAAATTTCTTTCGGATACTACGGATTCGGCCTAACAGTTCGCCATCCTGCTGAAAATCCACCATGGGAATAAGTCGATACCCGACCTCCATGCCAAGTGGATCTTCCAGTTGAACATCCGCCCAGCTCGCCTCTACCACCTGATGTTTTTCCATTGCGGAAGGTTCAGGGGCAACAGCCGGCATCTTTTGCTGCGCGCCACGCATCCACCAGGCCAGCGCCAGTAGCGCGGTGGTGAACAGCAGAAACACAAAGTTGGGCATGCCGGGGACCAGGCCGATCAATCCCAATACCGCCGCACTTAATATCATCACCCGGGGATTATTAAACAGCTGGGTGACCATCTGCTGCCCGACGTCCTGATCGGTGCTGACGCGGGTAACAATCACCCCCGCGGCGGTCGAGATAACCAGCGCCGGAATTTGCGCCACCAGGCCGTCACCGATGGTGAGCAGGGTATAACTCTCCGCGGCGTGCCCTACCGGCATATCATGCTGAATAACGCCGACCAGCAACCCGCCGATGATATTGATCACCATAATCATCAGACCGGCGATGGCGTCGCCACGAACAAACTTGCTCGCACCGTCCATCGAGCCATAAAAGTCGGCTTCCTGAGTGACTTCGGAACGCCGCTTTTTCGCCTCTTCCTCGCCGATCAATCCGGCATTGAGGTCGGCGTCGATCGCCATCTGCTTCCCTGGCATACCGTCCAGCACAAAGCGCGCGCCCACTTCGGCGATACGCCCGGCGCCTTTGGTGATAACCATAAAGTTGATCAAAACCAGGATGATAAATACCACAATACCGATGGCGAAATTACCGCCCACCAGAAAATGGCCGAATGCTTCAACGACCCGCCCCGCGGCGGCGGTTCCGGTATGACCTTCCAGCAGAATAATACGTGTCGACGCCACGTTAAGGGATAAACGCAGCAGGGTTGAGAACAGCAGAATAGTCGGAAAAGCCGCAAAATCCAGCGTACGTTGGGTGAACATGGCAACCAGCAGCACCATGATTGAAAGCGCAATGTTAAAGGTAAACAGCAGATCCAGGATAAAGGGCGGCAGCGGCAGCACCATCATGGACAATATCAGCAGGATCAGGACAGGTCCGGCTAATATTTGCCACTGAGCTCCTTTAAAGTTACTCGGTAAACGTAGTATAGAGGCCAAATTAGCCATCAGTAGTATTCTCTTTAGCAAAATCCAGTGCATCCGGCACCGGTAGATGTTTAGGCTTTCTCGGGATTAAGCCACCTTCACGCTTCCAGCGTTTCAGTTGATAAACCCAGGCTAAGACCTCTGCAACAGCAGCATACAATGCAGCCGGAATATGGCGTCCGACTTCAGAATGACGATACAGCGCACGCGCCAGCGGCGGCGCTTCCAAAACAGGGATCCGATGCTCTGCGCCCAGCTCGCGGATACGCAACGCAATCTCGCCGGCACCTTTTGCCAACACTTTAGGCGCATTCATTTTTTTCTCATCATATTGCAATGCGACGGCATAATGGGTCGGGTTAGTCACGATCACATCGGCTTTAGGCACATCAGCCATCATTCTTCGCTGCGCCATAGCCCGCTGCTGCTGGCGAATGCGCCCTTTAACATGCGGATCGCCTTCACTTTCCTTGTGTTCGTCACGAATCTCTTGTTTGGTCATGCGCAATTTTTTGATATGGCTCCAGATCTGCCAGAACACATCAAACGCCACCATCGGCACCAGCCCCATGATGACAAAAAAGCCACAGAGCGTTGCCAAATTTAATGCATCGCCCAGCGCCGCCATCGGCGGCTGTGATATCAGATGCAGCATCTTCGGCCAGTTATGTAATAAAAACCAGGCGGTGACTAGACCGACCATTACCGACTTTAATATGGCTTTAAAAAGCTCAGCCAATGACTGAGAAGAAAACAGCCGTTTTAAGCCGGATAGCGGATTTAATTTCTTTAAATCAAACTTGATTGACTTAGGGCTGAATAACACACCGCCCAGTAACATCGGGGCTGATAATGCAACCAGCACCGACCCGAGCATAATAGGAATCAAAGCCGACGCGCCCAGCTTCAGCAATACACCGATATGACGCAGCATTCTGGTGTCATCGCCAATGGTTTGATGATCGAAATACAACCCCTGGCTCACCATTAAAGCCAACTTGCGCGCCATCGACTCACCGCCAATCCACAGTATGGCTAACCCCGCCATCAGCATCAGAATCGAGCTCAATTCACGGGAACGAGGGATCTGTCCATCTTCGCGCGCCTTCTCCTCTTTATGGGGAGTAGGGGACTCTGTTTTTTCCAGATCGCTATCTTCAGCCACACAGCGTTCCTGTCATTACTACCATGGAATAGGCATTTGCTGCCTAGCATGACAAATATGGAAAAACTTTATGGCTGGAACAACGGGAAAAACCTACGTTTCTTTAACGGATAGTAGGCCGGTAATCCGGGGGAGGAAAGGATTTGGCCGGCGGCGGCGGCCGGATAAGCGGAATATGGCCGGCGCAAAGCTTGCCGGGCCGTACTCCCGCGGGTGTAACGATGGCGCTGCTACACCCGCGGGAATTAATCTTTAGAACTAGAACCCGAGGCTATCCAACAAATCGTCCACCTGATCCTGGTTAGACACCACCCCTGCCGCGGTTTTATCCACTTGCGGGCCGTTTAACAGGCCGTCGTTGGCGCGTTTGGGCGCTGCGGGTTTCTCCGGCATGTTTTCCAGCAGCACCATCAGTAATTGTTTTTCAATTTCCTGAATAACATCCATCATGCGCTTGATGACCTGACCGGTAAGATCCTGGAAGTCCTGGGCCATCATGATTTCCAGCAGTTGCGCGTTGGTAAATGAAGTATGCTCCGGTACATCTTCAAGGTATTTACGCGTATCGGTCACCAGTTCGCGCGCGTCGACCAACTCAATCGGATTTTCAAACCATTGATCCCAGCGAGTCTTCAGCGATTTGGCGTCGGCCTCCAGCTGATTCTGGCGCGGCTGCGCCGCTTCAACGCAGTTTAATGCCCGCTCTGCGGCCTGGGCCGTCATTTGCACGACATAATCAAGACGATCGCGGGCATCGGGAATGGCTTCAGCCGCTTCGGCAATCGCATTGTCCAGCCCCAGCTCGCGCAGGCTGTCGCGCAGCATGCGGGTCAATTGACCGATGCGAGAAATAATCTCGGTGGCCGAAGCGTTGTCATTTACAGGCGGCATTGGATGTGACGTCATAAGATCCCCTTACATACCCAGTTTTTCGAAAATCTTACTCAGCTTCTCTTCCAGGGTCGCAGCAGTAAATGGTTTAACAACATAGCCGCTAGCGCCAGCCTGGGCCGCGGCGATAATATTTTCTTTCTTCGCTTCCGCGGTTACCATCAATACCGGCAACTTGGAGAGCGCGCCATCCGCGCGAATGGTTTGCAGCAGTTCCAGACCGTCCATATTGGGCATATTCCAGTCGGAAATAACGAAATCGAAAGCGCCAGCGCGAAGCTTGTTCAGCGCGTCGGCGCCGTCTTCCGCTTCTTCCACGTTATTAAAGCCCAGTTCCTTCAGCAGGTTGCGAACAATGCGGCGCATTGTCGAAAAATCATCCACTACCAGAAACCTGAGTTCTTTGTCGGCCATACCTACTCCTAAAATATTTATTGCTCACCGGGAGCTGCTTATATACGTAATGCCTGTCCGGCAGAGATTTGAGCCAGCATCCGCTGACTAACCTGGTGCAAATCCACCACTTCGTCGACGCCCCCCATAGCGATAGCTTCGCGCGGCATACCGAATACCACGCAGCTTGCTTCATTTTGCGCCAGGGTATAGGAACCGGCCTGGTGAAGTTCCAACAAACCGGCAGCTCCGTCGTTTCCCATTCCCGTAAGGATGACCCCTACGGCATTTCGTCCGGCATGCTGCGCGACCGAACGAAATAATACATCAACCGATGGACGGTGGCGGTTAACCGGAGGACCGTCATGTAGCCGTACCTGATAATTCGCCCCGCTGCGCGCCAGTTCAAGATGCCGGGCGCCAGGGGCGATATAGGCGTGCCCGGGTAAAACACGTTCGCCATCCTCGGCTTCTTTCACCGTAATCTGACAGAGTTTATTCAGCCGCTCGGCAAATGACCGGGTGAATCCCGGCGGCATATGCTGCGTAATCAGCAATGCTGGGCTGGTGGGCGGCAGCGGTTGCAATACATGGCGTATCGCCTCCGTTCCCCCTGTCGATGCGCCGATGGCGATTAATTTCTCACTGCTGAGCAACGGCGTATGCTGAATAATCGCCATCGGCTCATGGTTATTGCTGCGCTGCGGCAGCCGCGCCTTGGCGGCAGTACGGATTTTTTCGGCAATAAGCTCGCTGTAGGCCAGCATACCTTCGCGGATCCCCAACTGCGGTTTGGTCACGAAATCGATAGCGCCAAGCTCCAGCGCGCGCAGGGTGATTTCAGAACCTTTCCCGGTCAGCGACGACACCATGACCACCGGCATCGGACGCAGGCGCATCAGTTTTTCCAGAAAATCCAGTCCGTCCATGCGCGGCATTTCGACATCCAGCGTTAATACCTGCGGATTGAATTTTTTGATCAAGTCGCGGGCGACTAACGGGTCGGGCGCCGTGGCGACCACTTCCATATCCGGGTGGCTGTTAATGATTTCCGTCATGATCTGACGCATAAGGGCAGAATCATCAACACACAACACTCTAATTTTGCTCATTATCTTTCCTTAGCCAGTCCATAAACAGTCTGCCCTCGCAGATAGAATTCCCGACTGATCTGACTGAAATTCTCTGAATGACCGGCAAATAACAGCCCGCCCGGTTTAAGTAACGGAACAAATCGGCGTAAGATGCGCTCCTGTGTTTCCTTATCAAAATAAATCATTATGTTACGACAAAAAATGGCGTCGAACGGCGCAGGAACGGGCCACTCGGGCGCCAACAGATTCAACTGCTGGAAATGCACCATGGAGGAAAGCTCCGGGCGGACGCGCACCAGCCCGCTATGCGGACCGGTGCCGCGCAAGAAGAATCGCTGTAACTGCTGGGGGGAAAGCGAGCGCAACTCCTCTTGCCGATAGATACCGGCGGTGGCTTTTTCCAGCACCTGGGTGTCGATATCGCTGGCCCACACCTGACAGCCGCTCGCCCGGTTACCCAAAACCTCAGCCAGCGTCATCGCCAGAGAATAAGGCTCTTCACCGGTGGATGCCGCGGTGCTCCAGACGGTATAGCCATTAGGACGCTTGCGGGCATGCTCGGCCAGTATCGGAAAGTGGTGGGCCTCGCGAAAAAAAGCCGTCAGATTGGTCGTCAGCGCATTAATAAACGCCTGCCACTCCGCGCTGTTGAGGTCGGATTCCAGCAGCGCCAGATACTGACCGAAATCATTTATCCCCAGCAAACGCAAACGCCGCACCAGGCGATTGTAGACCATTTCTCTTTTGTGATCGGCCAGCACGATACCGGCACGCTGATAAATTAGCTGGCTGATACGTCGGAAATGGACATCCGACAGCGGCAACCGGTCTACCATCTGCGTCAGGATAGATGCAGGTTCGGGGCGATTTTGCGATGGTATACTTTTCATATCAAACCGCTCGAATATTTATTTTTGCTATGCTGTTTTCCAATCTGGACTGTCCCTTACGGCTATGGCAGATTTGTCGTTGCTATCATTTATCAGGTATTCATCCCTTGCTGACGCAAGATTAAAAACCGATACGGTATTGGCCAGCATCCCGGCCTGTTCGGCGAGCGAACGCACCGCGGAAGAGGCCTGTTCGACCAACGCCGCATTTTGCTGGGTAACGCCGTCCATCTCCGTGACGGCTTGAGCGACCTGCTCGATTCCCCGGCTCTGCTCATCGGAAGCCGAAGCGATTTCGCCCATGATATCGGTAACCTGCGCCACAGATCGAACAATATCGCTCATCGTGCTTCCTGCGGACTCGACCAAATCGGAGCCCTGGCGGACACGGCTGACAGACTCATCAATCAGCCCTTTGATTTCTTTCGCCGCCTGCGCGCTACGCTGCGCCAGACTGCGCACCTCGCCGGCGACCACGGCGAACCCCCTTCCCTGTTCGCCGGCTCTGGCGGCCTCCACCGCCGCGTTCAGCGCCAGAATATTGGTCTGGAACGCGATGCCGTCAATCACGCTGGTGATATCGCTGATTTTTTGTGAACTTAACGCAATATGCTGCATGGTCGTCACCACATCGCCGGTTATTTCGCCGCCTTTCTGCGCGGTGACCGAGGTCTGCCGCGCCAGCTTCGCCGCCTGATGCGCATTGTCGGCGTTCTGTTTCACTATCGACGTCAGTTGCTCCATACTGGCGGCGGTCTCTTCCAGGGCGGAGGCCTGCTCTTCCGTACGGGAAGACAAATCGTCATTGCCGGCGGCGATCTCCTGCACGCCGTGCAACATGGCGTCCGTCCCCTGTCTGACGGAATGAACCATGCCCGCCAGCGACGCCTGCATTTTTTGCAGAGCGCTAAACATCACGCCTATTTCGTTGCGTCCGAAGTCGGCGATCCTTTCCGCCAGATTACCGCCGGCGATGAGCTCAAAATGCTCACGCATCGTCTCCAAGGGCTGCAACAACGCTTTTTTCAGCCACATCAATCCCAGCAGGGTGATAAGGAGCGACAGGGTAACCACAATGCCGAACGACCATTTGGAGTCGGAATAAGACTCTCGGCTACTGTCCGCGGCCACTTGCAAATGCCCGTTGATATACTCCACATAGGCTGAAAAATCAGCCTCGAAGTTATCCTGAAAAGACTGCGTCGGCTGATCGAGAAACGGCTGTAGCTGCCCGCTGTCCAAAAACACGATCAATTCAGCGAGGGCGGCCTGCAGCTTCTCATAGCTCACCTGCACGTTACCCGTCAGCTCCACGCCCTTATCGGTTATTCTGGGCACCGCAAGATACTGTTTAAAATGGGCATCGGCCTGGGCCAGATACGTTCTGGCGCTGGTCATCAGCACCGATACCTGCTCCTGCGCCACATTGCGGGCGGCGCGCGTCGCCGCCCGGTTCAAGGTATTGCGCGTCTGCAGCAAGGCAACCCAGCTCATGGTTAATGCATCCCGCTGCTGGCTTCCCACATTCACCTGAGTGAAGTTCTGGTAGTCGATACGGAACCCGTTAAACGAGAAGCTACTGGATACCAGTTGCATAACAAAAAACACCATCAACAACAAAAACACACAGGTAGAAATACGGATCCGCCGAAACATGGAATGTCCTTTAACGTTCTTATTAAGCCAGAAAACCTTTGCCGCACATTGATACTGATTTGTTTAAAATGTTTCCCAATTCTCCGTCGACTGGCTTTGTTGCGACTTTTTCTCCGTATTCGCGGATACCGCCGGCAGAGCCGGTTTTTGACGGCTTTGCGCTGGCGTTGCGTGCTGCGTGTCGGCGCCGACATCCGCCAGGCGGAATACCGCCACCGCCTGGCTGAGAATGCGCACCTGTTCTTCCAGCGCCACGGCGGCCGTAGCCGACTCCTCAACCAATGCGGCGTTTTGCTGGGTGACGCTGTCCATCTCGGTGATAGCCTGACCGACCTGGTCGATACCTTTGCTCTGCTCATCGGAAGCGGAAGCGATTTCGCCCATAATGTCCGTCACCCGCGTCACCGCGCTGACGATTTCCTCCATGGTTTCACCCGCGCTTTCGACCAGTACGGAACCTTCATCGACACGATTGACGGAATCTTCAATCAAACCTTTAATTTCTTTTGCCGCCTGGGCGCTACGCTGCGCCAGACTGCGCACTTCTCCAGCCACAACGGCGAAACCTCGCCCTTGTTCTCCCGCTCTTGCCGCTTCCACCGCCGCATTCAAGGCCAGGATATTGGTCTGAAAAGCGATGCCGTCAATCACGCTGGTGATATCGGCGATTTTTTGCGAGCTGCCGGCAATATTGTGCATCGTTTTAACCACGTTATCGACAACCTTGCCGCCTCTCTGCGCCGTCTCCGATGCGCTCAACGCCAGTTGGCTGGCCTGCCGCGCATTCTCGGCGTTCTGTTTCACCGTCGAGGTCAACTGCTCCATACTGGCGGCCGTTTCTTCCAGCGCGGAAGCCTGCTGCTCGGTGCGCGAGGAGAGATCGCTGTTGCCGGCGCTGATTTCGGTGGCGCCGGTGTAAATGGCGTCGGCGCCCTGCCGCACCGCGCTTACCGTGGTAACCAATTCATGCTGCATATCCCGGATACTGTCCGCCAGGATGCCCATTTCATTTTTACTGTGGTAATTGACCGCTTTGGTCAGATCGCCCTTGGCAATATGCCGAATATGTTCAACGATAGACTGCAGCGGACGCGTGATTAGTTTTTGAATGCCCAGCCAGGCGATAAGCGTTAATGCCGCCACCAGAATAATAATGGTGCCTAATACCCACAGCGAGGAATCGTAAGCCTTGTCGTTTTCAGCGATCCCCGCCCGATGTACACTGTCGCTGTCGATTTGATAGGCGTTATAGGCCTTTTCAAAATTATCCTGAAATCCCTGCGTCGGTTGTTCAACAAATTTTTCAAACTCATTATTGGCAAGAAACTGAACCAGCTCGGACAGCGCGCCGTGCAGCGCGGTATAATTCTCTTTTACCGCTTGGGCGACCTTGGGATCCTGCTGTGCGGCAAGCGCCGTTTTTTCATAATTGGCAAAGTGGACGCCAGCGGAATCCAACTGGGTTTTGGCCAAATTGAGCAGTTCATCAAACGCCGCGCCGGCGCCCCGCCCTTCCGCATCCAGCGCCACGCGGATACCTGCCCGGTTTAAGGTGTTGCGTGTCTGCAGCAAATATGACCATACCGCATCCAATTCCGCTTTCTTCTGGTTGATAACCTGAGTCGAGCTGAAAATACCTTTATCATTTTTTAAAGAGCTAAAAAACAAGCCTGCCGAAATAAGCTGAAGTGTGCCGAATAATACCAATATCAGTATCAAACTTGTAACAACCTTCATACGACTGAACATATCATATCCTTTGAGTTGATCGACTACCGGTGACAGCGATAGTATCGGCATTACTTCAAATATCTTTATGGTTTCTCAAATTGAAGGGTAATATAAGAAAGAGAGGAGCGGACCCCCCGGCTGGCCCGCCAATCAGCAATAAATCAGATTTTCGCCACGCTGTCGACCAGCGCCATTTCTTCGCTGCTGAGCAGTTTTTCAATATCCACCAGAATCAGCATCCTTTCGCCTAGCGAACCCAGACCGGTGAGATATTCGGTTGACAGCGTAACGGCGAATTCAGGCGCCGGGCGGATCTGGTCGGCGGTCAAAGAGAGCACATCGGACACGCCGTCGACGACAATCCCGACAACCCGCTGTCCGAGATTCAGCACGATAACCACGGTATTATCGTCATAATCCACCTCCTGCTGCGCAAATTTAATGCGTAAATCCACGATGGGTACAATCACGCCGCGCAGGTTGGTTACGCCTTTGATAAATGCGGGCGTATTGGCAATGCGGGTTACCTGATCATAACCGCGAATTTCCTGTACCTTTAAAATATCGACACCGTACTCTTCATCACCCAACGTAAAAATCAAGAACTCCTGTCCTACGGTTTCACCGGTCAATTTGGTGACGTTTGCAAGTCCAGTCATGTTTTCCACCCTTTAATCACCTATCTGTTTTATTATTAAGCAGCGGTTTCAACCACACGCTTTTCACGATTAAGCGCCTGCAACGCTGAAACGTCCACAATCAGCGCAACGCTGCCGTCACCCAGGATGGTAGCGGCTGAAACGCCTGGCACCTTGCGATAATTGCTTTCCAAATTCTTCACCACCACCTGATGCTGCCCGATTAACTGATCCACCAGCAGCGCATAGCGGCGCCCGGCGCTTTGCAATATCACCACAATACCCTGGGTCGGATCGGTTTTCGCGCCATCCACATCAAAAATATGGAACAGCTCAACCAACGGCAAATACTCGCCGCGTACTTGCAAAACACGCTCTCCGCCGGCCAGCGGATACAAGTCTTCGACCTGCGGCTGCAATGATTCCATAACGGCATTCAGCGGCAGGATAAAGACTTCGTTATTGACCTTGACGGACATGCCGTCAAGAATTGCCAGCGTTAACGGCAGCAGAATACGGATGGTCGTTCCCTTGCCGGCCTGGAAACGAATTTCGACGTGCCCGCCCATTTCCTGAATGTTGCGTTTCACCACATCCATGCCGACGCCGCGGCCGGAAACGTCGGTGACTTTCTCCGCGGTGGAGAAGCCGGGGGCGAAGATCAACATGCCGACTTCTTCATCAGAAATGTTGTCGCTCACCGCCAGCCCTTGCGCAAGAGCCTTGGCCAAAATTCTTTCGCGATTCAGGCCGGCGCCGTCATCTATCACTTCAATGCAGATATTTCCGCCCTGATGCTCGGCGGACAGCGTCAAATTACCGACTTGAGGTTTACCCGCCGCAATGCGCTTCTCCGGGGATTCAATGCCGTGATCGAGGCTATTGCGCACCAGGTGGGTAAGCGGATCGATAATGCGTTCGATCAGACTCTTATCCAACTCGGTGGAACTGCCGCGCAAGGTAAGCTCTACCTGCTTATCCAACTTGGCGGCCAAGTCGCGGACCAGACGGGGGAAGCGGCTGAATACGTACTCCATCGGCATCATACGAATAGACATTACCGACTCTTGCAAATCGCGGGCATTACGCTCCAACTGTCCCATGCTATTCAGCAAGTCGCCGTGGGCGACGGGGTCAAGCTCGCTTGAACGCTGCGCCAGCATCGATTGGGTAATAACCAGTTCGCCGACCAGGTTAATGAGTTGGTCAACTTTCTCTACCGCCACGCGAATACTGGTATCGCCGGTTTTATTGCGCTGCTTCGAGGCGTCGGGAACAATATGCGGTTTGGCTGCGGCCGGCGCGGCGACAGCCTGAAGCGTCGGAGCGGCAGGCGCCGCCGGTTTTTCCGGTTCTGGCAGGGATTCAGCCGCCGCGCTTTCCGGCTGGACAGGTGCCGCTGCCGGATGAAAGTGGATCTGTTCCGGCTCCAGCACAAAACACAACACCGCGCTGATATCATCTTCACTCTCGGATGTCACCAAGGTCACTTCGACGCTGTTATCAGTCTGATGGGGATCTTTTACCGTGCCCAGATTGCCGAGTTCCTCCAGCATTTGGGGAATTTCCTGCGCTTTAAGCCCGGTAAGCGCAATACGCAATTCACCCGAACCGGTTGACGCCGGACCGTTCTTATCCTGCTCCGGCGCGATGGAAGACGAGGCGTCGTTCTGAGCCGCCGCGATTTCGGCCTGAGACTCTAAAGCCAGTTGGCGCAGAGCCTGACAGATATACTCAAAGCTCTCGGCATTGGGTTCCTGCGCGGTTTTGTAAGCGTCCAACTGATCCTGCATGATATCTTTTGTTTCCAAAAACAAGTTGATGATATCAGTGCTAAGGCGCATTTCACCACGCCGAGCACCGTCGAGTAGGTTTTCTAAAAGATGAGTGGTTTCCTGTAACACAGTAAAACCAAAGGTTCCGGCCCCCCCTTTTATTGAGTGAGCGGCCCGGAAAATCGCATTCAATTGCTCGGTATCAGGTGCCAGGGGATCCAGCAACAACAAGTGCTGCTCCATATCCGCCAGTAATTCATCTGCTTCATCAAAGAATGTTTGATAGAAAGCGCTCATGTCCATGCTCACGTGGTCACCTCTGCTGTGAATCGCGGCTTATTGAGAAAGGGGCGCCTGGCTGTCCGGCGCAGCAGGCAACGACGTCGTCGGCTGCTGGCGCTCTGGAGCAGGAACTCCATTAACGGGTTGCGGCGGAGTTTCACCACTTCCATCCATATTATTATTACTATTGTCGGCAGGCGGAGTGGTAGGTTTAGGATTTTCCAACTCCATATTTTGTAAATTTTCCGCTTTGTCTACATTTAACGCATCGCTTTCGGCGTTTTCATGTTCAATATCCCGCTGCGCCTGCCTATTCAACACCAGCAGGCTAATGCGGCGATTAATCGCATCGTTACCGTCGACCGCCTGTTTCAGACTCATGGTTGACGCCATGCCGACCACGCGCAGCACTTTACCGTCGGCCAGCCCGCCGATAAGCAGCTCGCGGCGGGAAGCATTGGCGCGATCGGCGGATAATTCCCAGTTGCTATAGCCCCGCTCGCCTCTGGCGTACTGTATATCATCGGTATGGCCGGAGATGCTTAACTTATTGGGAATATCATTCAGAATAGGGGCTATCGCCCGCAGAATGTCGCGCATATAAGGCTCCACCTGCGCGCTGCCGGTCTGAAACATCGGGCGATTCTGGCTATCGATAATCTGTATGCGCAGCCCGTCATCCACCATTTCGATCAGCAAATGCGGGCGCAGCGCGCGCAGCCGCGGGTCGGCTTCAATAAGCTGGTCCAATCTTTCGCGCAGCCTATTCAAACGGATTTCGTCTAGTCGCCCCTCCAACGTATCCATTTTAATGGTCCTTTTAACCTCGCCATCCTGTTGGGTGACATCATCCCCACCGCCGGGGATAGGACTCTCGCTTTCGCTGGATTTACTACCGCCGGTTAAGGCTATTTTTAATGGGGTGCGAAAATACTCGGCAATCTGGGCCAACTGCATCGGTGTGGAAATGGCAATCAGCCACATCACCAAAAACAGCGCCATCATCGCCGTCATAAAGTCGGCATAGGCAATTTTCCAGGAACCGCCGTGGTGGCCGGCATGCCCGGATTTGCGCTTTTTACGAATAATGGGGTGCTGATGTTTCATGCGTCATTTTCCGCTGCCTGCTGAGCGGGAGCTTTCACCCGACGGATATGCTCTTCCAGCTCGATAAAGGAAGGCCTTTCCGTTGAGTATAATGTCTTACGACCGAACTCTACGGCGATTTGCGGCGCATAACCGTTGAGGCTGGAAAGCAACGTAACCTTAACGCATTGTAAAACCTTTATTTTTTCTGAATTTTTCTGACGCAGCAAAGTTGCCAATGGCGACACAAAACCATAAGCCAACAGAATCCCCAGGAAAGTCCCCACCATGGCGTGGGCAATCATCATTCCCAGTTCCGCCGCGGGACGGTCGACATATGCCAAAGAGTGAACCACCCCCATTACCGCCGCCACGATACCGAACGCCGGCAAGGCATCGCCGACCATGGCGAGGCTGTTGGCCGGTACATCGCTTTCGTGTTCAACCGTTTCGATCTCTTCATCCATCAGCGTTTCAATTTCAAACGCATTCATGTTGCCACTGACCATCAGCCGCAGATAATCTGTAATAAATTCAACGATATTACTGTCGGCCAAAATACGGGGGTAGCTTGAAAAAATTTCACTTTCGCGGGGATTATCAATATCGAATTCCAGGGAGAGCATGCCCTGCTGACGGGACTTGGCCATCAGCCGAAAAAGCAGCGCCATAAGATCCATATACAACGCCTTATTGTATTTCGATCCTTTAATCAGCAAAGGTAACGCCCGCCCCGTAGCTTTTATCGCTTTGCCATTGTTGCCTACGATAAAAGCCCCCAGGGCGGCCCCGGCGATAATCAATACCTCCGCGGGTTGATAAAGCGCCCCCAGGGCCCCACCGACCATGAGATAACCGCCAAGTATCGACCCCACAGTTACGAGATAACCCAATATAACCAGCACAAGAATTCCTTATACGAAAAGGTGGGCGGAAAGTGAGATAAAACGCAGGTATGAAGCCAGGAATTACTTGAGGAGAAACCTATCACTGTCCTCAATAACAAACAGTGATAGATTCACAAATCGCTACCAAGCTCAGACTGCGTGTTTTACCTGTTCATCCAGCAGTTGAGGTATAATATCGGCAAGATTTTGCGAAAGTTTACGTCTTTTTACCGCCCTGGATGGGGGCTGACATAAGCTGCAGACAAAACTGTTTTTTGGCTGATGAGCGTGGGTGATAAACATACCGTTGCAGCAATTACACGCTGAGAGTTGCAGCATGCCGCTGTCGACAAATCGAACCAGCGTCCATGCGCGAGTCAACGCCAGTAAGGGCGTATCATTTTTTGGTGAACACTGTTCCAGATAAAGGCGATAGGCTTTGATTACCGCCTCAACGCCGCTGCATTGCCCGTGTTTCAGCAAGAAACTATAGGCGTTATAGAACATGGATGAATGAATATTCTGTTCCCAAGTCATAAACCAATCCGTTGAAAAAGGCAGCATTCCCTTTGGCGGCGGACTTCCTCTAAGTTCTTTATATAGCTTAATCAAGCGTCCGCGACTTAACTGCGTTTCACTTTCCAGCATCTGCAAGCGGGCGCCCAGAGAAATAAGCTCCATCGCCAGCTGGATGTCTTTCGCTTCCTTAACAATACTTTTCTCCGCCATTACTATGCCCTTTTCTTAGGCTGGTTCTCTTCTTTCGAAGTTGACTGTTGTAATAGATGGCTCGACAACAAAATACCGGTATGGATTTGCTGTAAATCATCCACACGCGATTCTTGAGTCAAGAGTTTGATGGTATTGTGATCGTTAAAACGGAAATGACATATCAGTTGGTTGGTTTCAGCTAATTTAACCATCTGCGGCAAAGTCAGCTGCATCAGCATATCCGCCATTGTTTCGTCAATACCCAGACGAAACATTGCAGAGGCTTTTTCGTCATTAATTAAACGTTGTGCCAGTAACAAATAAGACAGATTAATGTCATAAATGTGCTTGAGTAATTCAGAGGTACCCATATTTCCCATCCCGATAGGCTATGTTTAAAACATAAGTTAGGTGATAGACCATATCGCCCGGTTCAAAAATCACTCTCCATTGATGGCATAAAAAACTATCAGTGCCAGATACTAGCTGCTATTTTTTATCTCTAATGCAGGACAGTGAGTACTTCCGCCAACTTCCATCATGATGCATCCATTGCGCATCGCATCCCTACGTTCCCAGCGCTTTAGATCCCGTCAAGGTCCGTTACAGCCAAATCATAGGATTATTCCTAAAACAGCGCAACTGTACCGCCTAATCCTTAGCACATACAACGCGAGCGAAGAATGATTATAGTAATTATGTGACATGGATCACAAAATTGGAAGAGCTATGGGTGATTTTCGATCAGCAGGTGTTCTTGCTTACTCATTTTTGGCACAAAAAACTGTATCAAACGTTACAAAATAACATTCTGTATGCGCAGACAAAATACTTTCTCTGCTATCTAAATGATAGATAAACGAAAACAAGGATTATCTTGGTATAGCAAATTTACATTAAGACATCCATTTATGTTCTTTACCAAAAATTTGCATTCCTTTACGTACTGAAACAGTATCCATCCATTGCTTAGCGGTTTCAGCTCTTATCCCCGCTCCCCTGTTTTTTGCCGCGCCCCCCCCTCCGCTTTTACGTTGACGCATTGATGCGGGTTTCCACGTTCTTTAATAAATTAAAAAACGCAAAGGTTACCCGATTAAGACGCGCAAAGGAAAAAGCGGCAGAAACTGTCGTAATACACCTCGCCCGCCAGTCAGACAATTAGTCAACTGCGACAATAAAACTCCATTGGACATGGCTATTAATAATTAGGAAACTTGCTAATTAGTGATTTTAAAAAATCGATATATTATATCTGTGTTATATCAATGCACTGGGCAGTTATTAATAATCCGCAAGCATTCAATTTACCGGCCTGATTCAAACACCACGCAACCAATAATATATGGGCACAAAAACGCCTAACATCAAGTTATTACTTTATTACTCCGTACCGAACGACGGCTGATGCAGAAAACCATTCACAAAACACGCGACAAATACCATGCCCGACGTCTTATCGCCATGCTGATATTGCAACGGGGCGTTACCGTCAGCGATGTCGCCTGAATCCTCTGCTAACTATGGCAACAATGAAATTGGCACATTGAGCCGAAACGTTCAGTAGATACGGTTATCGTTGGCTGCCACGGTAACAACCGTGCGCGAAAACGCGGACGCAATCTATCAAGGCACTACAGAGATCTGCGGGAGAACAAGGGCGAGGTTTCACCGTTGTGGCCGGAGAAGATAGCGCCGACAACCCGGCCAACGCCTTCTCTGGCGTTAACCCGGCAAAAAGCCACAGCGGAGAATGGTAATTGGGAGACCTTTTAACGTAGCGGACTAAAATCCGCAGCGGGTGTTGATCCGACCTCTGGTCAATACCCGCAACATCACTCCGCTGAAGACGATTTAAACTCCACGAATGTCCCGTCTTTGCTTTCAACTTCGTTAAAGAACCAAACGCCCGCGGGATAATCTTCCAGCGCTACCAAATACATCGTTCCTTCCTGAAATTCTTCAGCGGCCAGAATAACGCCTTCCCTGCGGGTCCTACCGTCTGTCTTGACCGTTACTAAATCATTCACTTTCATAAATTTCTCTCAAAAACCTCTCTAACCCCAAGAAACGGGATAATCGTTGCTAAATATTATAACCCGCAAGGAATATCTGACATATTTAGCGCCGCGCCAGCAGTGTTACCTTTTTCGCTTCGAGCCATTATTTATCCTGCTAATTATACCGTTAGTTTTTATCCTTTACACCACGGCCGCATTATTTCCTGGCGGTTACAAAAATTAACATTAATCAGGTTAAATAATTTCAAACCGTTATGAAGCCCACCGTTTACACGCCGATAACAGAAACGCAAGAGACATACCGTCATGGATAATTGATCAGACTGTAAAAATTCACCAGCAGCCTGGCATCTGAAGGGAAACGCTAACGCGATCCTGTCTTTTTTAGGATTAACCGCCTTATCATTTTTTCACCGGGATTTACACTATGAGATTTGTACGCAATATCAAAATCAGAACCATGATGATTCTGATTCTTATACTATTTTCTTTATTATGGGGCGGAGTATCGGCCTTTGCGCTGTACTCGCTAAGCCAATTGACCGCCGAGCTCAAGTTGACCAACGTACAGCAAAACAACGGCGATATTATTAATGGCGCCAACGGACAGTACTATCGCATTATCAGCGCCCTGGAACGTGCCACACGCGCAAAACAAAATAACAATACCGCAGAAGTCGAACTGGAGCTTAAGTTGGTTGAGGGGGAACTGGCGAGGATCAAGGTCGGCCTGGAGGAATTTAAAACCACCGATCATGCCAACATCGCCCCGGCCACCATTGACAACATTTATAACAGTTCGTACCAGCTTTACACTAACGGCGTGCTGCCGCTCTATGAGGCAGTCAAGGCCGGCCGCGTTGATGAGTTCATTCAGTATGCAACCCAGACATATCGCCCTTTACGCCAAAATTTCACCGATGCTATCGATGAATACAATCTGGTTATTGAAAAGTTGAAAAGCGAGGCGCAAAGCAGAATCGACTCCTGGGTCCACTGGTGCCAGTACGCGCTGATTCTGGCGCTGATTACCGGCTTGATCATCGTCTTGCTGACCGATCGCTATCTGGCCATTTTTGTGGTCAAACCGCTCGAGTTGATTAAAAAGCACCTTCAGGTCCTGGCGGTTGGGCATTTACACACCCAAATGCTCGATATGGGCAAAAACTGCGTCGGACAATTGATTCCTTTCGTTCAGCAAATGCAAAACAACTGGATCACAACCGTATCCGAAATTCGTGGCAGCGCAGAAGAGATTTACCGCGGTTCCGGTGAAATATCTTCCGGCAATACAGACTTATCTTCACGCACGGAGGAGCAGGCATCAGCACTGGAGCAAACCGCAGCCAGCATGGAACAGCTAAGCGCCGTGGTAAAACAGAACGCGGACAATGCCAACCAAGCCAGCGTATTGGCGCAGAACGCCTCCAAAACGGCAAACAATGGCGGTGAGATTGTCGGCGATGTGATCAAGACGATGGGTAAAATCACCAGCAGCTCGCAGAAAATCGCCGATATTATCAATGTCATCAACAGCATTGCTTTTCAAACCAATATCCTGGCGCTGAACGCGGCCGTAGAAGCGGCCCGCGCCGGAGAACAAGGACGCGGATTTGCCGTCGTCGCCAGCGAGGTACGCAGCCTGGCGCAGCGCAGCGCCCAGGCTGCGAAAGAGATTGAAGGATTAATCGATGAGTCGGTGGAAAATGTAAAAACAGGCTCGAACCAGGTAACGCTTGCGGGTGACGCCATGGAGAACATCGTCAAGGCGGTGACCAACGTAACGGATATCATGGGTGAGATTGCTTCCGCCTCAAACGAGCAGAGTAAAGGGATCACCCAGGTTGGTCAGGCGATGGTGGAAATGGACAGCGTGACGCAGCAAAACGCCGCTCTGGTTGAACAGTCAACCGCGGCGTCAGCATCATTGGAAGAACAGGCGCGCCGTTTGACGAAAATTGTCTCTATCTTCAAACTTTCCGAAGCAGCGGAAAAAAACCGGGAAAGAACGCCGGCTAAAGCGTCGCACGCGCTGCCATCAGCCGCGACAAAGAAAACAAGCGGCAATACCAGCAATTGGGAAACGTTTTAAGCGGTATGAAAGCGGGCGATAGCGCCCGCTTTTACTCAGCAACCACCATTGGTCAAGCCGCCAGCCAGATGAAACTCCGCTGTACATTCAACAGATAAGCATGATCATTAACAACACGACGGGCCAAAAATCCTTTATAGTTCCATGCAAGGTTCCACACAAAGGAGGAGCAGTCATTGCAGCGGCAATTCGTTTCATCATCAAGGATTCGTTCGATTGGATACGACCCGGAAAAACGTATCCTTGAAATAGAGTTTCATAACAAAGATATCTATCAATACATTAGCGTTCCTGAACGCATTTACGGGAAATTCATTTCTGAAGCCGTGGTTTCCAAAGGCCGCTTTTTTGATGGGGTAATAAAAAACAAGTACCTGTGCCGAAAAATCAGGTAACGGTCAGAATAAAGCGCCCCCCCCCTCAAGTAGACCATTCAAAGCCGGGATAGTCCTTAGCCGTGCGTTTCCACGGTATCAGTCCCCCTTTTGCCAGGCACTTCAGGTGATGTACCTCAAGAAAGGGTGAGCCGTCAGCTTCACAAAAGGGCTGGATTGCGACAACATTCACGCACGTCGTTCGCTTCCTGAATAAAATGATGTTAGCTATCATCAGCCGTCCTGGCGGGCCAGTTCTCCATACGTAGTCCCGGCGCGGCTTCCCTGCCCCTAGGATATTGTACCCAAAGAGGCATGTTTAGCGCAGGCAAGACGGGGAGCAAGCACGCTTTGGGATTTGGGTAGGGGGTCTCTGGTGTCGCCACTCTGCCGCCATTTTGTCGCCACTTTCCATTTTCCAGGCACAAAAAAACCGCCTGCTTGGCGGTTAACGACATTGCTCTACATTCTTGTTTTAATTGAGTTTTTATCGATGGTGCCCGGAGTGGGACTTGAACCCACACAGCGCGTACGCCGAGGGATTTTAAATTCCTGATGTTTATCTTAAAAAACAATTAGTTATTATTTATTTTCCTAACAAAAACAAAATAAAATATATTTAATATCAGCATGTTGCGATATCGATAAATCACATTTTAGGAAATTGCGCGGTGATGGCGTGGAAAAAATTATTCACTCACTGCAGGCGGTGATGGCCGCCAGCAATTGCCTTTCATATCCGGTCCGCTGGTGCCGCTCGGCGCGCAGCGCCCGCATCTGTTTGTCAATCGTGGAACCGATTGGTAATTGGTCAACAGCGAACGCTGGCCGCTCGACCGGAAAAGCCTTGCACGGAACGGCTATCGGTACCTTAACTTCGACATAAACCGGATCCGGCGCTGGAGCGTTGCCACATCCGGCCAGTGCCAGCGCCACCCATATCGCCCACCGCTTCATTTCGAACGCTCCCGCCGTAGCTCATCGTCAAACGCCGATGACGCAGCCATACACGCATCGCCCTGCGTCTGTTCCGCCAACACCGTGTTGGCAGCGGCATAATCGCCCTGTGCTTCCCGCTGCGCATCCAGCTTGGCTTTCTCGGCGTCTGCGGCGCGCAGATCGGCCAACACCTGTAAAGCCGTCACCGCGTTGTTTTGTACCGTTATCGTGGTATCCTGCTGGCGCCTGGCACCTTGGCATTGCGTCAGCTCCTCGTTCAGATTGTCGATAGCCGGCTGGTAATGCCGCGCGGCCAGCCAAGCGCCAGAGCCGACGATAGCGGCCAGCGCCAGCATAACGATAATAACTTTCGCGATTATCTGCCAAGGCATAGCGCCCTCTCTTTCGCCCTGCGATCGACGAGCCCCGGCAATTTTTTACCGCCGCCGTATACCCAGCGCGAAAGCTGATCGCACGCTGCCGTATATGTCGTATCAAGAAGATAGCGGTACATCGTTGACGTGAGGAACTTTGAGCACCCGGCGTTAAAGATGAAAGAGCCAATGCCATCAAATACACCCTGCGGCAGCCGAAACCCGAGTTTATTTTCAACGTTTCTTTCAATGCAGTTCTGCGCGTCCATGGCGTCCATAGCGAACCATCTGGCAATCGTCGCATCATTGGCTACCGGATCCAGCCCAACACCATCGCCAGTGTGTCCTATGCCTTGGGTAGCGATTCGCGCGGGGCAAAGATAGGGATCGCGCCGGCATCCCTCGGCGTTCGCCATGATTTCCAGCGCTTGTTTGCTGAACCGTAATGGGTTGCCGTTCACCGATCGCATATCGGGGGCCATGCTCAGCACAAGCGCGATTATTCCACCTATGGCGCAGACGATGGCGGATGATTTACGCGTGCTCATCGGCGCCACCTTTTATGTTTTTCGTGGCCGCGATAAATTCTTTCGGGGTTATGGATTGCTCCTTTACGCCGGCCAGGAGTATTTCAGTTTGTCGGCGAGCTTCCGCCGCAATGGCTTTATTTTTTCTGGAATTAGAAAGGTAGGTAAGGACGGTGAATATTGCAGTAAACACCGCCCCAATGGCGAAAATCACGTCTTGTGTTGATAGCGTGGTTAAAAAACCTGTCATCCATGACCAAAAGTAAGAATCAGAGCTGCCACTTGTTTTCATGATATGCATTGAGCTGGTTGGTTATGGCTCAATGCTATGTTTGCGAGGCGGTCGGTTTCCCGACCATTAAACATCATCCACTGAAAGCAACATTAACTTTTCAGATAGAAGAATTCTAACATCCGATGGAACCATATTAAACACAGAATTACCCAATTCATCCTCAATCTGTTCTTTCAATTCATCATAATTAACATCAGGCATTACAAGCTCCCCCATTCAGACCTTTTTGTTTCAACAGTGTATGCATCATCGAAATCAGAAACAAAATTACCCGCCACATATGCCGAACCATCCCATTTAGTGATAGTTGTCGTGCTTTCTGATGTGGCATAAACCTGATACGTGTTGCCATTAATTGTTAGATATTCCCCTATATTACCGAAGTGACCATTTAAATCAGTATACCCATCAACCGTGTTGTTAAATCGAGCGTATGCGGCCCAAGACGTGTTTCTAACAATAACGGCAGTAGCCCTGGTAAAATTATTCTCCCCGGAGTTTGCAAGGTAGGAGAAGTTCGCTTCATCAAACTTAACCGAGCCATTCAGGCGATTGGGGTAGTTGCTCGGGCAATTACGCGGCGAAAATAGTGTAGGAAAACCCGCTGCTTGTGTCCCGAGGAAGCTTTGCTCATAGATTCTACTGCGGATAAGGGCGGATGCTTGCCGATCTAGCTCAATTAGTAATTTAGTTATACCTGTATGGGTATTTATCCCGATAGTAAGGTTATTGATTACTGCACTACAGCGTATTGCTGCATATAAATCCATGAATACATTATCAGCAATGTGGTACGCACCAACCTGATTTATTAGACGGATGCCCCGGGTAGACTCTGCATCGGCACCTTTAATATAATTTGCAGTTATAGAAATGCGGCTAGCGTTTGAATTTATTCTATTCCCGATTACACCCACGCTGCGCGCCAAATCTATATTGTTTCCAGTTATCAGCGCATTACCACAGGATTCCATGAATATGCCATGTTTGTTATCTCGCAAATTGTTATTTGCAATTGTAAGCATGGCAGCTAGACCTATACCCGTAGTCGCCGAGTTATTACCCTCCACGTCTATGCCGTTGTCACCAGAATTAATGACGGTATTACCATGCACTAATGCGCCGTTAGGGCGCTCTAATTGAATTCCAATATAGTGCACATTATTCACGTAACAATTAATTATCTGAGCGTTAGAACATCCATAATCAGATGAGCTACTTCCAGACCTGCGTAGATATATTCCTCCGGCGGTAGAGTCTTTAACGTTAACTCCATTTATAACAACATTTTCTGAATCAACAATGTTGATGCCATTAATACCACTACCAGACGCTTCACCGTAGGCACCATTTATTGTTATATCGCGCACACTACAGTGATTAGCAGCACCCAGCCAATTTGTAATCACAGCACCGGAAGATGCGCCAGTAAACCCTTTATCAAGTGTTATCTGCCCATGACCACAAATATGTACACCCGCCTTAATGCATAACGCTCCTCGTCCGGCCGCCACTTCACCCGGGATAAGGGTAGATGCGGGGTTGAGCGACACAAGATAATTTTTTGATAGATATACGTCCGCAGACGTACCTGTTTGTGCATATACAAGGGACGCAAAATCAATAGCCGACTGGATTGAAATGCGGTCATCAGCAACGCCATCCCCTTTAGCACCAAACATTTCAGGGGTAATATATGTAATGGATTTATCAAGGTAATCGCCAAGATTACCCGTATAAACAGATTCCCTATTGTAACCAGTGAGGTATGATCCAGTCGGTTTTGCTAATTCTATCAACACATCGGCGGCCGAACCTGATACAGGGATCATGACGACAGGATCACCGGCATCATTAAAGGCGGGGACCTTGTTTTTTCGATACTCAACAGACGGAAGCGCGGAGATGAAAGATTCAGGTACTCGCAGCGTTTTATTTAGATTGGCATTAACCCATAATTTAGTTGCCCCATCCTGATTATTGATAGGATCTCCAAGATTCTCAATACGGAACCCCTGCGCATTGAACGGACCTCCAGAGATAGGGCGCGCCAACACAAAAGTAAAATTAACAAACGCCTGTTTAATAGCCATCCAAAGCCGATCGAAATCTTTGTTTACCGTATCAGCCAATAAGTCGCCATTGTCTTGATATTCAGTGGTTCGCGTTGCGGGAATAACGCGCTCCAGCGTAATGACGCTGCCCGCCAGCGGCGCGGTTAGGAATGCAACCTCTCCGCCGTTAACGTTTCCAATACCTGACACGGTAAAACCCGTAGAAATCTGATCGCCATCAATATAAACGGCCAGATCATCAGACCGCAGCAGATAAAATTCATAGGGGAATACGGTAGTTACGCCGTTGGCCGTGTAGATGTTATAAGGGGTTTGTTCTGGAACAGCCATGGTGTCAGCCTCAGATTAGTAGTCTGTAGCGACCTCGCAATCGCCATCGTATGGCTGCCAATTTTCCCGCGCCCCGGCGGTCGGTTTCCCGACCAACTTGCCGATGCGTACCGGCGTCTGACTTATTGCGCCGGCGCCGGAGTCTATATAGTCGTCCGGCTGGTTGGTGATCGCCGGGTTGAAGTCGCGCATCTGGTCGTACATCGGGCCATCGAGCACATCGCTGTGCGCCCACAGGAATTTAGACGATAGTGGCGCCTCAAACGCATCCAGAATGCGTTTCTGTTTGTTAGTGGTGGAGAATTCTTCTTGCACGCCGCAACCTGTGCCTTTCAGCGCCTGGCGCAGTAATTTTCCGGCGAAGCTGCCTGGCCCGTTGACTTCGACGGCGACGCGGGGGATCTGGTATTTTGTGACCAATTCGCGGATCTGTACTACCTGTCCGCCGGTGATTTTGTCGTTATCATCGAATTCCGCCAGTTCGCCAGTCAGTTCCTGACAGACGTGCCAATACAGATGCCCGCGCGCGTCTGTCAGCATCAGAGTAAATGCGCTGGCATCCGCTTTTACTTTGCCCGTTGCCACGTCCCACCACGCCACGGCGCCAACGATCTGCAGATTACCCAGCCACATCGAACAGCCGCCGTTGGCGTAGCGGATTTCTGGTTGTACGGCATACTCGCGGATGCGATCGGGATCCAGGCGGATATCCCCAACCGGTTTGCTATGCAACTGGTACTGGCTATCCCAGCCGTTTAATGTTCTGGTTTTCTTCCGCCGCCGGAGCATTTCGGCACGCGTAAACCGCTCTGGCCATTCGCAACCTGCGTAGCAGTCAATGGTCATGTCTGGCGCTTCGGCGAATTCAATGCCGGAATCAGTCAGCCGATAGTCGGTTCCCTCCGTCAGCAGCCGGGCGCCAATATGAATTCCGGTAAAAACATACTCGGGGCGGAATGGAAGTGTGTATCGCGTTTTTTTCGCGTCCCTGGCCTCTATGCGGTGCTCCTGATGAAACAACTTGATCGTTAGACAATCCGCCCCCATTTTTTCCACCTCATCGTAAAGGCTGTCATGGGTGTGCGGTGTGCCGATATACAGCGTCCGCCCGCCCGGCACCAGGATGTGCGTCTGCTCATCCAGCCGGTAACGCAGCTTTTCCCGCGCCTCTGGCGTCTGAATGTTTTTCGGCACCTCCACATCATCGTTCTGGCATTCGTCGGCGCGGGCGGATGTGACGTTAGATAGAATGCCCTTTGCGTACATGCTGGCGTTGCGCTTATCGAGAGAGTTATTAACCCACCACTGTTCAACCGTTCCCTGCCCGTCCGGCAACATTCCACGCGTCAGTGGGTGATTGCGTAATACGTTTTGCGTGTCTCGGCTGGTTTTGTATGCCGTGCCGTCAGATTCTGACTGATGCAGGATCCGGTAGGTGTTATCCCGGTAATATCGCCAGGCGTTATAAACGGCGAGGATTGTTGATTTCCCGAAACCACGAAAGCAGCGAAGCACCGCCAGATCCCCGCGGTGCTCCAGCCAGTTTACGGCGCGCCAGTGGCAGTCCGGCACATCCCACCGCATACGCTCCGCCCACATAATGAAAAAGGCGACGAAAGAGATCATTTTTTCCCTTTCTGCATCCCCTGAATGCGTTCAATTACCGCCGCCGCCTCACGCTCTGCCGCTGCCACCTGCTGACCCAGCGAAAAGGCTTCATCGTCCGGGTTATTTTCTCCAGGCTTACCGCCGCGGGTGTGCATACCAATCAGGGAATGAACTTTCGTTAACAGCGTCAGCGTGGCCGCCGCGTTTTTTTTGAACCAGTAGCGATCGCCGCGTTCCTGCTTTGTGTGTTTGTCGATGGTTTTACCAGCGCCAGGCCAGTTATCCGGATCGGCCTCTGTCAGCACGGTATCGGTGAGCTTATCGCTCAGGATGGTAAGACGCGATTTGTAGTCGTCGCTCATAAAAAAAGCCCCATGATTAACATGAGGCTATGATGCTGCGGCCGGGTGGTCGGTTTCCTGACTATTAAGGCTTGCTAAGGCTATCAACGTCCCGGGCTACTTCCTCGGCAGCCACAACCATCTTTAGCGCATCGATTCTATTGATTTTCTTTTCCAAAGCATAATCAGCATCGCAGCGCTTCTGGTGTGCGGACCTTAATTTCATGCCGATTTTTTCAGCGGTGGGGCCATCAAGAGAATAATCTTCTGCCGCGTCCCCACTGCACAGGTACTCGCTTAGCCTTTTATGCTCACCGAAAGGAAGTCTGTTACCCGCTTTATCCCGGTCGGGGGCCTTATCAATAATGATACTTTTCACGGAATGAAACATAAAATAGTACGAACGGCTTATTGCGTTTCTAGTCCACTGTTCACCGCTGTTTTTTAAAGAGTCTTTGGCGATATCTAAAAAGCAATCCCGGCTTACAGGCATGGCTACTCTTCCTCGGCTATGGACTCGAAAAACGCAATGCAATTTTTTGATTTAATGCCTTGGGCGATCAATCTATCGAAGAGCATGTTATCCAGCTTAACCAGATAATGGGGATCTGTCGTATCCACCCCGTAGGCGAAGCCGTACTCACCAGAACCATCATGGGTTACTCGGGTGGAAACTAAAGGAAGGTGCTCTTCTTCAGCAATATGCATAACAACAGACGACATTTCCGATAACTCATCCGAGATCGTATTACCTGCATTTTTAAGTTGAGAGTAAACAGACATAGCTGCCTCAAACAAAGTCTTATGAACGCCGTGGAAGTTGCGCTGGATATCCATTTTTTCGATCACTGGATACGCGGAATCCATTATCTCCCTATCGGCCCAACTAGAACCCCACACGAATGCAAATTCCAGCATCACAGGGATACGATTACTTATACCGCGCCTAAATACTTCCCTTGCTTTACTGAACTGGCACCATGAATGAAGGGCTGAAACATAGTTTGACCAACTTACAGACTCACCAGGAGACGAGGAAATGGACATTTCAAACAACCTAATCCCTTCCTCAACATCCCCCTTCAGAAAGGAGATCATTCCTTCAACACACCATTTTTGGTTTAATTCCCTTATGCTGCCGGCCTCTTTAGCTGCCCTTCGCAGTTCCAGCTCGCTAAGAAGATTGCGACCTTCTGTAATAGAAGGTTTTAATTTCTCAATTAAACTATTGGTTTTAGGTTCGGGTACGTGCATGTATGAAAGCGCTGGCTGTTTTAGACTTTACTAACTATAACGCTATCCACCGCTCTACGCTACATGTCAAACGTGTTTACAGGATAATTGCAAAATTTCACACGTTCGGGGTTTGAGGTGAGTGTCAACGTATTTTTAACTTTTTCAGGGGTGCGCACTCCTTCAGTGCTCTTTCCCTGACGTCCGCCTGCTTTTGACCAACGCACATTTGAAACTCAGGGTAAGGGCATGGATATGCTTCGCTTAACGCAAAGTACACCACCCCCTGCGCAGGGCCTTTCATGTTAGGGGTTTTGTCTAAATATCTACCCACAGTTTTAACTATAACGTTTGGGGTGACCTCGTCCGGGATACATACAGGACCCTTGAAATTTTCAGAGTCCGCTACACCGAGAACATAACCAATAAATGCTGTTGTTTTAGTTAAACCAGTATGGCTCTTGTCGTTGAGCTTTACAGCGTTCCATTGGTCGCGGAGCGTTTCTTCAGAAATCTCCGCCAATGAATTACTTGCGCCACAAACGAACAAAAACACGAACAAAAATAACCTTCCCATTATTCCCCCCATGCCGTCCCAAAATCCGGCGCCCTGTCCAGCGTCGCGTCGCCAGGCCCCCACCAGAATCGTTGCCCCCATTCCTTGCGCGATTAGAAGCAGTAAAAAAGAAGTAAACTCATGAAAGCCCACCCTACGGTGGGCTTAATCGAGAAAATCAGAGAATTTGGCTTCCGCATAGCTTTTCCCAAGGTTAGACCAACAATATGAATTTAGGGAATCGGTGTATTTTATCCTTCTTTTCCTGCTGGATACCCACTTATAAACACAAAACACAAGCATTGTCGTAATTATATAAAAACCAATCAATTTATTTTCTTGCGGGAATATTGAGTAAACGAACAACCCAGCGCCAATAAGCACGCTCAGTACTCTACTTGTCTCTTCTGTGCTCTTAACTCGCAATAACTCGATGTGAAATAACTTAGCGTGTTCTAAATTCATAAAGTCGCCTATTTCATCTGTTCTTCGACCTGATTTAGCAGCGGGGCTATAACATGTAGATTTTGCAATGGCAGCATCTTCCTTACAGCATGCACCTGCTTATCATCAAACTCGCCGTTAAGCACACCATTTGCCACCGTTGCGGCATCACCACCGAGATCAAACGTTGGCCCCATTAATGCACCAATGGCGTTACGACTTTGAAAACGGGAAACGGGCGGCGCGCCAAACATGGCCCCCAAGCCAAAGCGCCCACCGCTGATATTCTCAACGGTATTAATCGGCTCCGATATCCAGCCCAACATCCCGGAGCGGTCGATTCCCTCTTTCACCAGGTTATTGGGGCTGTAGTCGATATCACGCCCAGACAGCTTTTGTTTCATCATGTAGACCATAGATCCAAGAGCTATAGACCCCAACGAACCAAGATAGAATGACGCGTCACCTTGCTGAATTCCAGACACAAGCATACGGTTGTGTGCGGCAAAAATAAACGTCTTAAACTGCAAGATGATTTTACCCGCCTCAGAACTCATCATTAACGGCGTATCGCCCACACCCGGCGTAATAATGGTTGAATCAACGTCTTTCAGGATAGCCGACTGGAACGCCTCACGCACCGCGCGATCATCCCAAAGATGGCTGTGTCCGGTCAGTAGCCCGTCCATATCCTCGCCGTGCTTCGCAAACTGTTCACCAATGCGGCGCAGCATGCTTTCATCGATCCCCATCTGCGCCAGCTTGCGTAAGTCTGCCTTTGGGATGCTCTTCCCGCCGGCAGTAAGACGGGCGTTATCCAATACACGCGACTGCGCAATAAGCCCAGACCATGATTTTAACGTGCTGTTCCATTGGTTCATTAGTGTCCAGTTGCCAAACTTCTGCGTACCCCAATTCAATCCACGTTCCAGACCTGATCGGCGACTATAGGGATCAGTTAGGTCAGCGATAGCCTTTGTTCTGGTGGAAAGCACGTAATCAAGGCCAACCGCCATTTCTCGCAAGTCTTTAGTGGCAATCTTTACCGCTTCCATATTGCGCAACATGGAAGCCATAGGACGCAACGATTTACTTAATCCGTGCTGCATAACCGGGCGCATTAAGTCGGGTAATGCTGATATCGTCATCCCCCCCAGCAGGCGCAAAAAATTAATGTTGCGAGCAACGCGCCCAGCGCGCACAAAAAAACTACGGGGATCACGCGGCGCGCCGTAGGTTCCCAATAAACGATCACGCATCGCGTTAATATCCCGTAAATCTGCCTCTCGTTGCTTTTCAAGGCGGGCGCGCTCTTTGGGGTTTTTAGCATCACGAATTAGTTGACTGTATTCCTCTGAAACCTGCCGGATTTGTTCGCCCATATCCTTACGGCCAAACTGTGCTGTAAGCTCAATCTCTGGCGCAATCTGACGCAGGTAACTCTCCATAACATAGTTGATATCAGATTCAAGAAAGTCCTCTATTCTCTCATCAGGGATTAACAGCGTGCGGCTTTTGGTGAAACCGGCTCGGCCAACCAATCTTTCAGGTAGCAATTCAGTAGGCACCATGCCAGACGGCGCACCAATGATTTTATTTACGATCTCGTCTGCGGCGTCTTCAGCTTCTTCACGGCTCAACGGTTCCATCGCCTTAAGATTGCGTTCTCGACTGGCATTTAGCCTGGTAGTTGCGTTAGCCCTTCGCTCCAAACGGCGTAATTCATTACGGTGTTGGCGTGGGTTATCCAAAATTTCAAGGTGGCGCTGATACTTCGCCAGCGTGTTTTCTGCCTCAGAAATACGAGCGAGTTTAGATTCAAGTTCAACTTGTTTCTTTGTTGGCCTTTTTCTCCTTGAGAGCCGTGATATGTGGACCTCAAGTTCGGATCGCTGACTTACAAACTGCCTAAGTTTATGCATTTCATCGCCAAGCAATACTTTTTTTCCAGACCACGCTTCCGCTTCAGCTATCTCATCCGCCAGCGCTTTCGCCTGTGGTGTCGCTTCCTCTGCTGCCGTTAATCCAGCGTCGATTTTTTCAATACGCTGCGCCGCTTTCTCTGAACCTTTAGTGCTGATGCCTTGAATCCAATTAGCGATACGTCCGCGAAACTCAGTGCGATCGCTCAGTATTTTATCGAATTTATAGACTCGAGGCAGATAGCTTTGCGCTGTTACCACATCCACATCTTCCGGAAGAATACCAAGCTCCTGCATGCGCTTTTTCGTGATTTCAAACGTCGGGCGGATCTGCGCTGCCGCCTGGGCGACTTCCGGAATATCGCTCTGGTCACCCCTGCGCATTGCCATGCCAATAGCTTCATTGAACTCAACAAAATTAACCCGCTGGCTGCGACCCAACCGCTTGCTATATTGCTGATAGGCGTCTTTCGTTGACTCCATCTGCTTATACAGCAATACGTCATACTGTTTAATTTTCGTCTCGGATGCGGTGAACGTTGCCAACCCTTCATCATTCTTGGCAAAAAAGTAATTATTCTCCGCCAACATCTGGTTTATCTGGCGAGAGGTTTTAGCGGGTGACTGCGCTAGGCGTCCAGATGGGTTAACGCTTAATGTTTTATTAATCAGCCCGACACCTGCCAATTGCTCCTGATCGAGTGTGGTATTAAATACCTGCGCGGCACCAATGCTTTGTGGTGAATCGGTGCCATTCAAATGACTCGAAACCGCTTGCGAGATCGCGGTTCGCTGTGCTGGCCCTGCCAGTAATTGCGCACCAGCACCAAGAACGCCGCCTACCATTGCATCAACAAGAATATTTGTTGCGCTTTCGCCAAACGTCCGGGTTTGCTGTGTGGATTGCAATACAGTTTCAGATGCGACGCTCCCCGCTGCTGTTGATGCTGCAAAGCGCCCAGCAGTCGCGGCAATTGCCCCACCTCGTGCCACCGCGCCAACCGGTAAAAAAACAGATGCGATATTAATCGGGTCTATAACCCCCATAGCCATGCTGGATATTAGTCCGGCGCCGCCCATTTCTGATAGGTATTGTCGATCCTGTATCTGTCGGTCAATTCGATATTTAATGGCCGCGCTCTCCTGCGGGGACTGTGAGTTGATAAACGAGTCGGCATAATCTTCATACCCTTTGATGCCAGCGGCATCATTATCGAATGGGTTATACCCGTCTACTGGTTCGAACTGGCTAAATGGTGCGGTAGCAATAAAGCTCCCCAAAGAGTTATCGATTCTAAAGGCGGCATCCCTTGCTCGATTAACCCTTTGATCGTTGGTAAAGGGGTTAATTGCCGATAATAAAGACGGCGTTTCCATATAAAACGCGCTATCCTCTTGTTGAGGAAGCGCTTCTATATCAGCCGAAAGAATGCTGCTGGGGTCAAATTCGTATGTTGGCATGGCTATTCACCCTGTTCTCTGCGCTGTTTAGCCTTTTCAATCCTATCCAGCTTAATTCCTTGCATGGCTTTATAGAGCGGTGATGTTTGTTGATCGAATTTGAACCTAATAGGAAGCCCGTTATCACCGTAATACGGACGAACATCATAACCATCGGCGTTTTTCTGATAAACCATAACGGCGTAATCTTGATTTCTTGCGGTGAACATATCGGAAACCAGTAATAACTCGGTGTCATCTCTCTTTCCACCGAACGATTTTGATTTTAATTCCTGCTTTTCTTTTTCCCATTGGCTATCCATCCAATTCACCGCCCCAGAAACACCAAACGCAGCCTCGGGTGCATACTTCATTACCTCCGGGGAACCGTTTATTGAGGTAACGGCCCAAACGTTTTTCACCTGAGCGTTTGTTATAGACTCCGCCCTTTTCGCATCCCCTCCTGTGAGCGAAAAATTAGCATCATAAATAGCTCGGTAGTCACGCAGGTATTGCTGATTTGACACACCAGGATCTGTTATTGCCGGCGCGCCAAATGAGGTCAACGATGGTGATATTTCGTTGATATTTTTTTGTGCCGCCCCATCCCTTTCTTTGATGTAGTCCTTATCCCTCAACTTCTGACTGATTATTTCTTTCATTCCAGCGCTTTGTTGATAAGTCTGTGTGTATGCCGTATCAACGGCTTTATCGGCGGGTATTCCAGCGTTAGTGTAATCATAAACCGACTTGAAGAACGCGGATGTGTCGGCGGGCATAGACGCGACAGCGGCGGGATTATTGTCGAAAAGACCACCGAACATTTTCGCCATAGGAACGGCAATCGACGGATCTTTTGTTGCGGCCCCCGCATTAAACATTGACTGGACCTGGCTGGGAATGATACCAGTGCGTCTCACTACGCCAGACAGGTTATTAATGCTATTGGTGTCGTTGTAATCAAACCCTTGCATGTTTTTTTGAAACCAGATATCTACGGCGGCCTGGTTATTTTTATCAGTAGGATCGAGCGGTACACCATCCTTTATTGATGACTCCACGCGTTGCATAACAGCAATCTGATTTTGCTCTTCCTGATAACGCTGAAATGCAGCGCTTCTTCTTTGTAGGGATTGCCACTGATCAGCGGTGCCGCCGTTTTTCTCCAGTTCGGTTTTTTGGTTGAGAATGAGGCTCTCAAATGCCTGTGTACCTTCAAGCTTGGCCTGTTTGATCGCCAACTCATCACTAAGAACTGATTGCGCATAGCTTTGGCTTGTAGTGCCTCTTGTGGTCTGCGATAACGCTGCCCGCATTTCGTCTGTCGGCTCCATACCGTTATCAACAAGCGACGCATATTCGCTTACTTGCCGAGACGCTAAAGCCTCTCTCCTTGCGGATTCAATCCTCGCCTGGTTTTGTAATTGTAATTGTTGGTTTTGTACCCTATTCCATAACTCTATACGTGTATTTGGATCTAACTTATCCAAATACAATCCATCTTCTGAGGTTAAATCATTGTTCAATTGAGATAGCGCGGCTCCGCTGCTGCTTGCTTTTAAAAAACGCTGCTGCGCCTGATTATACCAATTCTGATCTACCCAGTTTTGGCGAACCTTTGGCCATTGCGCCCCGTAGGCGATCCGGCCCTGCTCTTCCAGACTGGCGGACATGCCGTTAATCTTCTCAATATCCGCATCTGGGTAGTTGGTCAGTTTTCCAAGCTGGTCGAGCTGGGTGTCAACCTGATCCCTGGCCTCTATTTTTAACGCCGTGCGGGCATAACCGCGGGCCGTCGATAACCCATCAGACTCATAACGCTTTAACCCGCCCTCTACGGTCTGCATTTCTGCGATCCCGAGGCCGGAGAATTGTGGTTTATCCAGTTTACCGACCGCGTCCTGGTAAACCTTTTCCACCTGATCGGCGCGCAATGATCCGTCTTCAACGCCCTGGCGGATTGATTCATTGACGTCTTTTATTTTTATCTGGTAATCGAGTAAGGATTCGCTGGCGCGCGCACGAACAACGGCGTTAACCTCCTGCTGTATTTCCTTTCCCAACCCCTCCACGGCCTGACCAACAGCGCCGGAGTTGCTGACATTAACGCGTGTGGGCTGCGGGTTTGGTGTGAGGTTTCCAAAGTTACCGGTTGGGATACGCATCACTTAACCCCCATGTTGGTAAACATGTTATTGGATGAGGTTCCACTGGTGGTGGTTGATGTTGTGTTTGCCGTTGGCCTTTTCCAGCCTGAATAAGCGGTGCCGCCCGCCTGCAAAAGAGAGCTTCCGGCGCTGATATACCCAGAGGTGGCAGCGTTTTTACCACTGATGCGATCCGCTTGCGCCTGGGCGTTATACCGGGCGGCGGAATCCTGCCCCCCAAGAATGGTTGTTACCGCGTCCTCTTCCGCATCCCCCACAATATCCGATGTGATGCGCAGCGCGGTTCCTTCGCCAGTTTCTACGCCTGACGCCGCATAAGAAGCGTTGGCCTGCGCCGCCTGCGCCGCGCCTGCCTTGCGTATCTTCTCCGCCTGTACCCGCGCTGCTGCCGCAGCCGCGTCCGCATCGGCCTGCGCCTGGTCCGCCTGGTAGTCAGCCATTTTCTTTTGCTGTGCGCCGCTATATGCCGCGCCGCCGGCCGCCAGAACAGACGCGCCGATCGCCGCAATTTCTACGCCTGTGCACATAATTAAACCTCCATCGAGTACAGTAGGCCGGTGCGTTTCAGGCCGAGTTTTTGATACAGATCGCCAGTGCGCTCTTCGTGAACTCCGGTGGTGATTCCCATGCGAATTTCTACCGCGTTATGCCCTTTCGCCCAGCCGATGAATGCTTTCACCAGCCGATAACCTGCGCTGCCGCCGCGGTGTTCCGCGTCAATGAATACGCCATACTCGAACGCCATGCGGTCATGGGAAAACCAGAACGGCGCGACGCCGCCCGCCATCCATCCGATGATCTGGCCGCCAGTCTCGGCAACCAGCACCACACCGTACTGTGACGTGATCAACTGATCAGCCAGGCCCGCGCATTTTTCCGCATTGAATGATATTTTTTGATAGTTGGATTCCGCGTGCATTCTCATTCCGAGCAAAACCAGCGCCGGAATATCTTCTATCGTTGCGTGCCGTATCATGCTTAACCCCCGTTACTGGTAAAGGTGGTGATGATCGCCAGCAGATGAAACGGCAGTGGCTGCCGCTGCTGGATAAGTAAGGAGTCCTCGCCTTTTTCCCATCCGAGTTTTCCCCAAAAGTGATCGCCGGTAAAAAGCGGTGCCGGCTGGTCGAGGATTTTGGTCCCAAACTGGCGAAAGGGGATTACCTGCCCGTTACACTCGGCACCGGTGGTTTCAAGAAATCGCATAACAACTTCACTGGTCCGCTTCTTGGCGTTCTGCGTGGTGCCCTCCGTTGTGGCAACCTCGGGCGTGAGGGTTTCGATGGACGTGTCATAATGCAATCCGATCTCGACTGATTTTGCTGGGCGCGGCAGCGTCACTTCTCCTCCGCTAACAACTTGTTGGGGCATAACGCTACCGTCCGCCACTATATCAACTGTTTTCCCCTCGATATGCTCGAGACCAGCCCACGCGGTCGCCCCGTCCTGGCTGGTGCCGGTAACGGATGAATCTGTGTTCAGGTTAATATCGAGCAATTCGACATAGCGCACCGTTTCACCGCCGATTTGGCGACGAACAATTACATATACCGCGTCGTCTGTCTCTGATGGGATTGAGGCCACCGATTCGAAATAACCGTCAGTTACCTGGCGTGACCAGGCAATCACATCCTGCCCGCGATCAACGGACATAGTTACCAGGACGCCATCGTTGCGGACCATCCAGATAAATGAGTCCGGTTGCTGCTGGTATGCCATTTCCGTGATGCCGCTTTCAGTAATATGCTCGGACAAAATCGACATATCATTGGCCGAATAAGCGACATAACTATCGGGATCGTATGCCACGGCAAACAGTTTTCTGCCGGCACGCTGCACGAACATGATTTCAGTGCCTACACGCACTGGTCTAATGTTGTTGCAGCCATAAGGGCTTGGGTTTTTAACAGAGATATTGGTTGGCGTAATGGCCGCATCACTGCCGGCGGTCAGAGTGAATTCCCCGCCGTATGTCAGCGCGATGAGTGTGTTCATTTGCGCCAGGTGCACGATTGGGTTTATCTGGTCGGACGAAACTGTAAACGACATGGCGTCATCGTCTTCACTGCCAATCTCAAAGCTGAGATAAGAACCTGTTTCGCTAAACCATACCGTTTGCGGATAGCTCGGAGAGCCGGCAAAAACCAGCCGCTGCTGGTAGAACGTCACAGACCCCGGATAACCCAGCTCTTCCGACCAAACACTATCTTCTCGCGTCCAAGCGCCAGGCGATGCCGATTGCGTGGCGCTGAGATCTGAACGAATTACGCCGGTGGCAACCTGAGCGCTGGTTACGCTTTCTATCAGGACCAAACCGCTATTGATGCGAACATAGGATCCAACATCTTCCGCGACCCATCCATCACCAGTAAATGCCGTGCCGGCCTCATCGTCATACAGTGTCAGCGTTATTGATGAGCCGACAAACTCTTTTGCTGACGGTGTGCACCATTTTTCCGGCGTATCTCGGATTTCATCGAATGGACGGACGATAAATGGCGCCGCGTCCAGGATCCAGTTTGTTTGGCCCAGCCGCTGCAGTCGGAACGGGGCAACTTCCTGGTGAACCAGAAACATCGTGTCGGCGCTTTGAACAAATCGCACCTCTTCCAGATCTTCTGACAGGTAGGGGCTCTCGATTTCATACGGCGTATTGTCGTCGTTAACGATCTGCGCGCCGTTTTGATAAAAACGAACATACCCGTCGCCGAATTCAAGCATATAGGCCTGAGAGCGGTTGAACACGAACGGAATTAGACGGGATTTTTTATCAGCGAACTTTGTTGCGGCACAAAACCGGGTGCCTGGCCGGCGCATCACTCCGCCATGAATAACGCACACGGCATTTTCTATGCGCTTTGCGCCGTTGGCATAGCGGGCAATATCAACGCGTCCCATTAGTCGAGGGGAAATTTCCCCGGCGGTGAAGTTGGTTTTTATCAGGTTGGCGCGCACGGTTAAAACCTCGCTTCATACGTGGGGTAACCGCCCAGCTCTTCCGGCGGATCTTCCTGACCGTCAATGGCTTTGGCTTGCCGCAGCAAATATGCAGCTTCCTGGGTCAGCGTGTCGCGCAAGCTGGCCGACGCAGTGACCGCATATGCCAGCTTTGCCGCCATTGTGGCTTCTGCCAGCCCCACCAGCGCCGCATCCCATGTAGACTCATCATCATTGCGGTAGATGTATCGCAGTTCGATAACGTTGATATTCGCAAGAAGCTTTCGCCCCTCAATGCGATAACGGATATCGTCGCACTCACCACCCACTGACAAGATCCGCAGCAGGTTACCCGGCAACGGGAACTGATACGCAAAGCCAAACTCTGGCGGCGTGCTGGATGGCGAAAGGATGGTGCGCTTTATCGCGCAGTTCCAGGGGTGTTTTCGCAGCAAATCGTCGCGAACAGTGGGGTAAATATTCGAACACAGCCTGGCATGGTCAGTGGCTTCATCAAAGCTATTGATGGGATGCGCGCCGAGCGCCAGGAGTGCGTTTGAACAGATAGAAATACTGGAAGCCATGGCAGTACCTTTAGACAAAAAGGCCGGGTGTTACCCCGGCAAAGGCGCAGGCATTAAGCGACGAAATCGATCGCGACAACCTTGCTTTCATTGGCGCGGCCCGCACCGTAGGAAGCATCGACCGAAATCTGAATGGTGTTGTTCTTATCGCGGCGCGGGCCGATATCGGTGTTGTATTCTGCACCGGTACCGAAATGCACGGCAGACTTCGCCCAGGCGGCGGCCGTCTTCGTGGTAACACCTTCCGTGGTAACGGAATCCAGCGCCTCATAGGCCAACCATTTGAAGCCCAGCCAGTTGCCCGCCAGCGCACCTTCCTGCAACATTTTGACTGCCATGAAATCCGCACTGGTCAGCGTGGTGTCGCTCAGGATCTGCGTCAGCATGTCGGCGTTGTACGTGATGTACAAATCCTCGCCGTTCTGCTCGTCACACTCGTTGCGCCGGAACATCGCCTTAGCCGCAATAAGCTTGGCCTTGGTCAACCCCGTACCGCCGGCAACAATTTTTTGCGATGCCGGCAGGACAACGTTGGTATACGCGCCGTTGTTTTCCGTCTTACGCGGTACCGCATCCAGCAGCGCGCGATAAATAACGGAGTCCTTGCGGCGGTTGGCGGCGGCCAACGTCAGTTGCAAATACGGCCCTTGCGGGTCAGCAATCAGTTTCCGCAGGTCGCGCTTTTCTACCGGAACGAACACGCCGTAATCAGCCATCAGGGCGTTACGGGTACCAGCTTCCGGCACATCCCAAACGGTGTCACCGAAACGCGTGGTGATGGCGTTCATTTCGATGGTGCCCATATCGTTGATTGTGAACGATGCACCGGTGATTTTCCCGCGATCATGTACAGCGCCCTGCAGGCGAGAATCTTTCTGACCTGCAGAAATTTCAAAACTGTCATGAAACTGCTGCACAAACGCCGCTGTGATCATGTTTTTATTGGCATCAAAAGCCATGATATACACTCCACTAAATGATTCGCCGGCGGGGTATCGGTTTCCCGGCCCTCTTACGCTGTCCGCCTGGCGCTTACGGCAGCGTGGAATTCAGGTATCCGGCTACCACGCCGGGCTGGTGGAGAGATTTTCATTTATGTGTGCGGTCGGTTTCCCGACCAAATAAAAAAGCCAGCGGTTAGGCCGGCTCTGGTGTGACATGTCACGCTATTACGCCACCGGCGATTCGCCGTAGGTTTTTGCGTAGTAGGCCCGAACGCGCGCGGACACTTTTTCGTGGTCGGCGTGTTTCGGGTCCGTATAGGCTTCCGTCTTCATTAGGTCGCGTATGCTTTGCTGTTCTTCCAGATTGACTTCACCACCGGCCGGCGAATCTTCCTGCATTTCCTTGCCGACTTTAGCCAGCATGCGGATAACCAGCGGGTTATTCCCGATTTCGTTTATTTTTCCCTGGTCGGCGGGATCCGCCAGAGATTGAAAGGCACGGTAAGCAAGCCCGATGTTTTGCTTAAATTCCGCGTCGGTCTTCCAGACTTCCTTAAGCGCGGTCGTGGCTGCTTCCTGATCCAGTGCTGCGGCACCGTTGACCAGGTCTGGCGCCCGCTGCATATATTCACCCAGGATAAAGCTCATCTGATCGTTGGTGATGCCCTTGGCGTGAGCGGATTTAAGAAACCCTTGCATTTCAGGGTCGGCCTTGAATTCGTCCCAATTAAAACCTTCGGCCTCTACCGTTGGTGCGTACTCATCAGCCGTTTTCGGCGGCGCGTCGCCGCTACCCAGCCGTTTTTCCAGGTGCGTGTAAGATTCCGCCAGTTTGCGGGCTGAGCCCTCAACGTTGAGTTTCCCGTCTTCGCCCACAACCCTGAATTTTTCAGGTACCCAATCAGCCTCGCCCGGCTGCCCTGCGGCGCCGGCACCAAGCAAAGAAGTTTCGTTACCAGCACCTTCACCAGCAGAACTACCAGCATCGCCATTACCCCCTGCATCTGCGCCTGCGTCGGCATTCATGAACGGATAGTTAAATTTCCACATCGTCGTTTACTCCATCAGCCTGATTCAACCTACGTAAAATAAAATCGAGCACGTTACGCTGCCCGGCGTTAAAGCATGTCTGCCGGTCGCCCTCCGGCCCGCCTTTCACAAAAACAGAGCCACCAAACCGGCTGGTTAACTCGGCGAGGACTTCCGGCCCGCCCGGCGTCTCCTCAAAAATTCGTTTATAGTCCTCTGGACGCACCGGTTTAATCATTGTCCGCCACCCGCCATTTGCTGAACGATTGCCGTTCCCGCCTCTTTGCCCGCTGCGCTAGCGGCTTCCTGTCCTGCCTGTGCCATCAGTTGCTGCTGCTGCGCCTGCGCTCTCTGGTCGCGTAGCGTTGCCACATCATCGGCGCTGCGCATGACCCTCGCCGGCACGCCGAGCGCATCAGAAATAACGCGGGTTGCCTGGTCCGTGTCCACCAGGTCGGTTACCTGCGGGTTAATCTGGGCGAGTTGGGCGATATTGACGGCCATGCGTTCAATGGCTGTGACGTCCTCCAGCTTTTGAGCGCGCGCCAGCGGTGAGATATAGCGAACGTTGAAGTTTGCGTGGTGCATACTTTCTGGCATCGGCGGGAATGCGCCGGCGCGGAATGCGATACCGAAGCAGCGCTCAACCAGTGGCTGCAGATATTCAGCCTGGAATCGGCCATATACCGGGCCCAGCAGTTGTCGAATGAGTGCGACGCGTACATGAACCTCTGTAGCCGTCATTGCCGGGCCGTTCTGCGGCTGGAGCTGGTCAGCCATCAGGATTTTTCGTATCTGCGCCTGCAGGCGTTCCTCGGCAGTAAACGCGACGTTGAAGTCGGCGCCAGTCAGTAGCGGTTTCATGCTGTCAGTGCTGTTCGCTACGATGATCCGCCGCGGGCCAACTTTGACGGTCCTGGGGTTCAGTACGCCGTCATCTTCCGCTATCCACATGCCGGAGATAGCCAAATCCTGCGCGGCCTTTTCCATGCGCTTAATTTCGTTCAGCTCTTTGCAGTCCGGCAGCGCGTCATAGACGGGGCCGACGCCGTAGGGATTGCCCGGGATTTTCATCCAGCGCGGAACGGCCACCGGGAATTCATGATAACCAGACTCGCGATCAATTTTCTTTTCCGCCACTTCAATGTGATATGAAGCGAAGCGCATGTTTTTTGCCAGACGCGCATCAACAACGTAGCTTTCGCGTGGAAAGATGGCGTGAATAAAATCAAATTTGGTATCAGGCTTTTTCTTCACCTCATCCCTGATTTTGTCGCTAACCCTGTCCTCGCCAAATTCTTTTACGGCCTGCTCCGCGGATAACTGATAACAGCGATAAACCGTGTCAACGATCCCGTCGCGCCGGCTTGACGTTGCATAAACTTGCGGCAGTGGCCACTGCTGAAATGTGTAGCCGCCATCCTCCCGATCCTCATCGATATACAGCGCGAACCAGCCAGCGCACACAACGTCGAGGCACGATTCGTACGCTTCCGCATCAAAATTCGCGGCGTGAATATTTTCCCACACCAGAGTTGCGCAGATGGACAGCCAGGCCTTTTGGTCGTCAGTTAATCCCTCGCTGCCTAAATCGAGCCATTGCGCGTTAGCAGGCGTCATGCCGGACATGAGGGCCGACGCAAGAATACGTGTGCTATCAGTGGCGGTACCGTCCAGCAGCTTCGCTATCTTTGAGCGCCCGCTCTGCGCGTCCAGCACATCAGAAGAGAAGCCAGCGCCGCGTAGCGGATAGGTGTAGTCATAGCACTCGCGCCACACTGATTCATTCGGTGAGCGAATGGCTTTCAATGAGTCCACGCGCTTAATCAGCTTTGCGGCTGTCTCATCCATCGTTATGCCCCTAAATTGGTTTTACCGCTGGCGCCGCCGGCAAGCAGGGACGTGTTGCTGTCTGTCGTGCCCTCCGCGCCGCTTGCCAGCAGCGAGGATCCCTTTTTGCGTTTCTTCCGCGCCGCTGCGTCGGCATTTGCTGCTTTTGCCGCTGCGTCGGCTGCTGCCGCTGCGTCGGCTTCCGGATCGCTTTGCACTACGCTGGGCGAACTTCCACACATAGTGATCTCCTTACGAATGAACGTGCCAGCCCTTATCTGTCAGTGTGGGCGCCTTAAAGCGCTTAATCTGGCCGTCAGTGCTGGTGATTGTTGGTTGGGTGCTGGTCGCCGTGGTCGCGCGCTTAACCAGTTCGATGAAGTCCAGGCAGTTGGTCAGCGGGTTACCATGCTCATCAACAAAGCCGTAGGTCTCGAACTTGGAGACGATCCCAAATGCCTCGGCGTTCAGCCCTGATAGTGCCTCGTTGCGTGCTGCGATATCCGTTGGCGCCGGACTGGCATCCAGAACCGTGGCGCCGGCAGTGGCCGCGTTAAGCTGTTCTGGTGTATTGGCAGGAATGGAATTCAGCAACTGAACATCGCTGGAAATATTTTCCTCAGCGGCTGACTCACCGGGAGTTTCTATTTTCTTGCGTGGACGAGCCATATCGATTACTCCGTTACTATGGAGTTGTCATTTTGGCGGCGGAGGCGGTCGGTTTCCCGACCAATTAGCGCGGGTTAAAAACCCAATACTGGCGGTAAATTACGGTTGGCAGCTTCCCGCGGTCAAAACCCGTTGTTCTGCACCAGAGGGCAATAAGCGCTTCACCGTCGCCGTGCTTTGGCTCTGCGCCAGACTTCCACCCCAGCACCGCGGATTTAGATACGCCCAATTCCCTGGCGATCTGGTGCGTTGCCATTCGTGTTCTGGTGATATCCGTTATGACGCGGAACCAATCTGTGCGGAATGTTGCGACAAGGGGCATTTTTACCCCCTGTAAACGCGCGCGTGCGCGAGATGGTGAGAAAATTCACGCGCCCTTCCGATTTTCGCGAAGAGAGATAAACAGGATTTTATGCTTTCCCACCGCCGGCGACATCCGCATTTTTCAGCATTAAATTCTTTCTCTAAGAGCAGCATTAAATTCTGAATCACTTAATTTTCTCCTCGTCGATTAATATCGCCTGAGTGCGCATCACCCCTTCTGCGTGATAAAGCCGTGCTGTTTCTGCGTCTGTGTGGCGCGTTCTGCGGTCTATTTCGTCATGGCAAGCGCTGCACGCCCAGGCGCCTTGAATGTCGTCTGGCTTTATTCCTGTACCGCAGGTTCCGGATAAGCGGTAATGCGCCAACACGGTGGTTTCAGGGTTGTGATTGCAGATGCCGGGGATGCGAACCTGGCATTCTCTGTTGCAGGCTTCTTTGCGTAGGTTTTTCATGCCGCGTACTCCAGCAGCTGCGCGGCTGCGTTTTCTGCGGCTTGTTGGGTGGGGAATGTTTTTGACAGGATGAATGACCAGAGAACATCGAGCGTGGCCTTATACAGGTCGTGGAACTCTATTTCGTCCATCTTTGCGAACGATATCGATCGGGGCTCTTTGTGCAGGCTGCCGTCTGGCAGTTCAAAAACGTCATAGTGGCCGGATTCTATCGTTGTCCAGCGCCGGAACGCTTCGAATGATTTTGCGCCGGTAATATCTCCGCCGCGTTTTTTGGCTACGCCATCCAGGTATTCCTCGGCGGCGGTCTGTAGCGCATCTTCGCTGCCGGCAAAGTGGGCCAGGAATTTAACGTAACCACGAACCAGTTTTTTTTCTGCCGGCGATATGGTGCCGCCGGTTGGCTGCCAATATTCGAATCCCAGATTTAGCAGGGAGAAGTATTTACGATGGAATGCCGGGTTTCTGGCCTGCTTAAAGTCGGCGTAAATTACCGCGCCCAATTTTAATTTCTGGACGTATTCTTTCGAGTCTGGTGTCGCGGGTATTAGTACCCCGCCGGCGGATTTTAAAAAAGAAAACTGTGCCATCGGTTACCCCTTTGACACAGCAGTTAATCAGGCGTTGGGTGTTCAATCCAACCTGTTAATTATAGCGCGTTTCCGTCCGGTTTTACAATCCGATATCCAGCTATTTTAGCTAAATCAATCAACGCGTTAAGCGCTGCGATATGCTCATCATCACCCAATTGCCGTATGTTGACAATGTTTCCGTTTTTGCAGGTTACAACTACGCATCCATTCGTTGGGAGAATCTCAGTAATTTTCTCTGCATCAATCACTCACTCCCCCTGGATTTTGTTTTGGTACCCCTTAATTATTACATCAAAACACTGTACATATAAACAGTGAATTTAAGATTAATCTTAACGGCTGGTGGTCAATTTCAATTCATGCCATCCGTTAGTATTCCAGCATTCAGAGTCACCACGCATACAGCATTCCGCTACCGGTAGGCAATCACCACACTTTCCGCACCGCTGGTGACTTAGCGACTTGATGCGCCAGCGCATCCGTACGTCGTCTTGCCGTATCAGCAACTGCACGTACTCGTCCATGCTATACGGCTCTTTGCCCGGCCGGCGCAGTTTGCAATTACGCTCCAGCATTTCCAATTCCTGAGAATCCAGATTCAGCTCAAACTTGGTGACGCCTGAGTCGCGCTGGCTCCTCCGTTGCGCCGCTTTACGTTCCGCTGCTGACTTAGCCATGTGAGGGTTCGCCTTTCACAAAAATAATCCAATGCGTTTTATCGCCTTTGCCTGTTCGCTGGGTGATGATCGGTTTCTCATCTGTCAGCGCTAAAACCTGGCTAGTCGGGATCTGCGTTTCGTTCCACTTAAAAATCAGCACACCGTCCGGCCGAAGTACGCGGAACGCCTCACTAAAGCCGGAACGCAAATCATCGCGCCATGTATCTGGGTTCAATACACCATATTTTTTACGCATCCACCCCTCCGGCCCTGCACGCTCCAGATGCGGCGGATCGAAAACTACAACAGGGAATGATTCATCAGCAAACGGGAGCGCGCGAAAATCGGCGATGATATCCGGGTTAATAACCAGGCTGCGACCGTCACACAGCGTATGCCGCTCTCTGCGGTTATCAATAAACACGGCGCGTGGGTCGCTCTTGTCATGCCAGAACATACGGCTACCGCAGCACATATCGAGAATCGGTACGGTGTGAGTCATGCGGCACCGTCCTTGTAGCGCACCCACTCAGCCGCTGCTCCGTCTTCGGTGTCGAAGATGCAAAGCAGTATCCAACCTTCGCCTTCAGGTGGTGTCGGGTTCCAATGTCGCGTCACACCCGCGTCGTTGGCATCGTAGACACAATCGCCGCAGAAGAACTGGTTCATGTAGGTGAAATCCACCTCCATGCCGCGCTCTGCGTACCAAGTCCGCATTTCCTGTAGTGTTGACCCCTCATCGAACGGTGTTTCCGGTCGGTCAGGATGAGACCAGAAGCCCATATGATCGCGCTCGGGCAGCGCGGGCTTGATGCGATGGCTGCAACCATCCGGTATTACCGGAGAGTTGGTTGACGTTTCCGTTTTTTCCCGAAACGTTGTGGTTGACGAATTTTCGTTTTTCCGAAAATCAGCGGGCAACTGGAGCAACGATTTCAGTGCGGCGCGCGGAACTGCCGACCAGGCAAGAACAATATTTGGCCGGTCATTTTCTTGGTCCGGTAGTGTGTTTTCGATCTCGTCCAGCGCGTCAGACAGGGCGTGAGCTGACTCATACGGGACAACAACCGATGGCTCACCATCAACTTCCATCTGACAGCCGTCGTCCATTAACTCAAACGCACAACCACAGACTTTGAGTAGCATTTCAATCACACGGCGATGTTCTGACGTTATCGCCGACAGTCCGGAAGTTGCAGACTGGAGCATAGCGCCGCGGCAGGCGTTCCAGCCGGCAGAGTAGCAACGTCGAGGATCGACATTCTCGGCAAACGTCCAGGCTGGCACCCCCTTGCACTCATCCGGCACTATAGGCGGCTGGCTTGCTGTTGGAGGAACGGGCGCGGCGTAGAGCGGGACAACGGAATATTTAGGCTCACCGTCCGCCATATCTTCGTTCAGATAATAAATTTCATCTTCCAGCAGGCCCCTGTCTTCACAAACGCAAAACTCATCAAAGTATGGCCTGCCGTCGGGCGTCATAATGGCGTACATAAACGTTTCTTCGTGATCCGTCCGCAACCGCTGGTTTTCCTCCTGCAGCTCTTTCGAGGTGCGGCGTAGGCGGTTTACGCGCGTCTCGGATTCCCCCAACTCGCGCAGTAGGCGCAGATTATCGGCGTTCAGTCTTTCGAATTGCCCTGCTGCGAAATTGAGCACGCGCTGCTCTTCCGTTGTTGACGCCGTTATCGCCGCTGCGCGAATGGCGCCGGCGAGTACATCGGTTGTGATTATGGTCATTTGGTCTTGCCTCGTTTCTGGTTGTGATATTCGCGCCAGTGATTCAGGCGCGCTTTGAAATGTTCACTGTATTTTTCATCAACAGTTTCCAGTTCATGCTCAACGTTGAGCCGCGATATTTTCCCGTCTATCAACTGATTGATTAACTGGTTGGCGCGCAGATCCAGCCAGTTCATTTCCCTGTATTTCTCCGGCCATTCCCCGATATTGTGAGGTAGTCCTGGCGGCAAATAATCCCTGGACATGTTTACTTCCCTATCTGCTGGATGCTGTCGAGCAATAGACGGGAACGCCCCGGGGAGCCGATGCGGGCGCCGGTGTTTTTGTAATAAACCTCATTTGGTCCCGCTATCCATCCCGTCGCGGTTTCGCTCAGTCTTACCTGGCGGCGGCCGGCATTTCTGATAACCGTGCCAGTGTGCGTTTTGCGAGCTTTCATCTTGGGTGTGCGAACTTTCGGTTCCGATACCAGCTTGGGCTTAACCACCTGAACGGGTACGGGGGCCGGTACGTAGGGTGAACGGGTACGAGCGCGGGCGTTGGCATTCATGCGCCACAAGATAAGCGCGGTATAATCGCATCCATCATCGATAACGGTTCGCTTCGGGAAAATTACGTCTGTCGTTGTCATGGTCTTGCCTCTTCGTGTAAGCGCTGGTCAGGCGCGGTTAAAATTCTTCAATCGGTTTTTTCTTGCCGTAGCGCCGGCTTTTCTCTTGCCCGACAGACGCCAGGCGCTGGGCCTCATCGGGCGGAATGTCCCTGATATAACCGTCCACCATCTGCGCGTATGCGGTTCCGCTGGGGCCCTCGCGATTCAGGCGCAAAATCAGCTCCATCAGCGTTTTGTCTGCCTGTTCGTTGTAAACCGCGTCGCGGTAAAGCCCTATCCATACGTCACAATCCTGTTCAATCTGGCCGGTGTCTTTGCTGTCTGCTGGCCACGGCCGTTTATCGGCCCGCTCTTCCAGTTTTCGGTTTAGCTGGGTCAGTAGCAGAACGACGCAATCCAGCTCCTTCGCCAGGTTCTTTAACCCCGTTGTGATCGCCCCGTAGCTGATATCGCGACGCTCGGCTTCCTCGCCCTTCATCAGCGTCAGATAATCGACGGCCACTAGCCCGATATTTCCGCGCTGCCGCTTCACTTTCCTGCACTCGGCAACGATATGCGCCAGCGATACACCCGGCGTACTGTCTATCATCAGATTTGATTCGGCCAGTTCGGTGGCTTTTGCCATTGCCCGCGCCATCTCCACATCATCGTAAACGCCGTTGTAAAACAGGTTTGAGCTGATAGCGGCCTCCTGGGCTATCATGCGTTCGATGATCCCCCGGTCTGTCATTTCCAGGCTAAAAACCAGCGTCGGCAGCCGGTGATTCAGCGCGAAATGCGTGGCGATTTTGTTGTACGTGGCCGTTTTACCCATTTTCGGCCGGGCTCCGATGACAACCAGGGCACCGCGCAAAACCTGTTTCGGCGCCATCAGCGTATCCAACCCCTCGATACCCAGCGTGAACCCCGCGGCGCCGGCGGGATCGCTAAACCGGCGATCCAGCTCATCAACCCATTCTCCAACCACATCGGCCGCCGCTTTTAGCCCGCCGCGCTTTCCAGTGGTGGCGTGATCAACAACCGCGGTGATCATCTGCTGAACACTGCTTAACCGGCTTTCCACGCTGGCGCTGTTGCTGGCGCCGACGATCTCAATGCAGGCGTACAGTTTTTCCAGCGTGTAACGCAATACCGCTTTCTCGCGAACGATGCGGGCATAGGCCAGCGTGTTGGCCGCCATCGGCACGCGGGCCATTTCCGCCAGGTAAGCAAATCCCCCAACCACCTCCAGTTCGCCGTTTGATTCGAGCAGTTCACCCAATGTGATTAAATCAGTCGGCTTGTCAGAGCGCGCCAAATCGATCAGGCGGCGATAAATCATCTGATGGGTACGCAGGTAAAACGATTCTGGTTTTAACAGCGCCATGACGCTGTGACGGCGTTCCTCGTCGGTATTCAGCATCATTCCGCCGATAACGGCCTGCTCTGCGGCGGAGTTGTGCGGCACAACCGGATCATTGGTCATTGGCGCGCTCCTCCTTGACGGCCACGTAGCAGCGTTCGGTCACCAGATAATCCAGGTTCTTGCGTTTCCAGAATCCGCCGCGGCCGTTCGGCCGGTCTTCCAGCATCCAGCGGCAGTTGCTGGCGATATAGCGCAGATAGGCTTCCCAGCGGTCAGAGTTGAATTTAAATTTCTTCCAGAAGTTGCGGATTGTTTTCTTCCTGGCGTCCGTGAGGATTTTCACTTGGGCCATTTCCGGTAGCGTGTCGTGATACACATCCAGAATTTTTTGATAATCGATTTTTTCCGCTGGCTGTGACGGTGAAACAGCATCGGCTGATTCACCAATAATCTCTGTAGTAGTCTCTGTAGTAATCTCTGTAAGAAAGATTGTGGAATTCCCCCCATCTTGTTCGCTGGTTTTCCCCGAACTAGTATGCGGAATTTCCGCATCCTTGTTTGCTGCGCCAAGCAGTTGATATAAAACGGTTACATCAACACGGTAGTAAAGTTTTGCCGGCACGCCTTTTCGTTGTTCAATCAGCACGCCCAGGCTACGTAATTTTTTACGTGCGCCCTCTTGTTCATATCGAGTTAGCCCGGTTTCATCTTCCCATTCATCCTGGGTTTTATAGATCCAGCCGTCCGCTCCGGTCCTGTTTGTCCAGTAAATTAGTTGTGACAGCAGGAGCGCCCCGGTAATACCAGCACCCATGCGAACAAAACTGCGCTGAAACGCTATTGGCCTGTCTAAAATCTGCAGCATGTCCATGTCAAACCCCCAGCGCGTCGGCAATCTGGCGGCATGCCCGCTGATACTCTGCCTGAGAAAGTCCGCGGCTATACAGTTCGGCTTTACGCTGCTCGTACTGCTCCCACAAAGACAACGCGGCAGAGCGTCGGCATTCAAAAACGGGTTCGATATCAGCGGCGGAAACTGGCTCGCCGTTGAGCCGGAAACCATTCCGGTATGTGATTCGGTCTATTCTGGTAAGCATTGGTCTTGCCTCTTAAAACAGTTGCCCTTTGAGTTGGCGGGATTTATTTCGGCGCCCGTAGCGAACAATCATTCGAGCCTGGTCAAGGCAGTCTTCAAAAATGTTCCTGCGCTTCGTGGATGGCTTTGAGGAGCGCCGATAATACGAAACCGCCTCTACCCCCCCCCCTGAGCCGCTTGCTCTTGCGAGAAGCCCTCTTTCAGCAGGGAGTCAATAACGTGCCGTCTGATAAATTCTTCCGGATTCATATTGGTCTTGCCTCGATAATGCGGTGGTCAGCCGCCGTTTATGCAATGCTGGTTCCATTGCCGCCAGCGCCGTATTTGCCGCCGCCAATTGCCGTGATATGTCACGGTCATTCAGCAGCACGGAAATGATCGCCGTGGAAAACTCACGAATAGCAACGCAAACCAGGTGCTGCACGGAACCGCCGCCGAGGCGCGCCCGCCGCTCCGCCGGCAGAGCTTCACGTATGGCCGGCGCCAGCGCCTTAACCTTTCGGCTTGATGCCTTTGAATCGCTACGCAGCCAGCGGAAAATCTGTTGCCTGTTGTTGTAGATGGCTTTCCAGTCAGCCACGCCGCCCTGCTCCGTCTCTCGCAATCGAATATTCGGATCGCCGCCGACAATAAAAAACTGTCGGGTTATCTCGATCGCCACCGTGTCCTGTCCCACCTCAACGGCCCATGCCTCGACCTCGGCTTTCAATTCTTCGATGTTTTCCACGCGCGTCTCCTGTCGCTGATCTGATTAATCACAATCAGATTTGTGTGGTGGTAATGGTTATGCTGCACCCTTATTCAAACCGTCACGGTTTTGATAAAGGGCCGGATCATATTTAAGGGCGCCGTTGGTAATGCGTTCCAGACGGGCGGCCCGGCGCTCGGGGATAACATCACCCCACCGAGAGACCGACGCCTGGGACACCCCCGCCGCCTCGGCTAATTTGGTTTTGCTGCCAAAAAAATTTACCGCTTCAATTTTGAGCACAATGACCTCCTTTCAGTAACTTTAATTTGGACTTTATGGCTTAACAAATGCTAAGTCAATATAATTTATATTAAGCCATATGAAAAATGACGCACTGCATGAGCGCATCAAGGCGCGTAGAACGGAACTTAACATGTCACAGCAGAAGCTTGCCGACGCCGTGAGGGTTTCGCATGTGACCATATTTAAGTGGGAAAACGGGGATACGGAGCCAAAAGGTAAAAACCTGTTTACTCTGAGTAAAGCTCTGAGATGCTCTCCAACATGGCTCCTTTACGGTGATGAATCCAGCACACCAACTCCGGCGGACGAACTACCAACAGAGCTTGATGAAAGGCAGCAAAAATTGCTTTATCTATTTGATTCACTTCCAGAATCAGAAAAAGAACGTCACCTATCAGACCTTGAATGTAAAGTGGATGGCTTTAATGCCTTATTTGAGGAACTGCTGACGGCAAGAAAAAAATCAAAGAAAAAATAGACGAACAATCATATCGTTAACTCAGCACTGACTTGCAACTTAACATTTTGCAAGTATTTTCTATTGCCAATTAACTTACCTTTGGTTAAGCTCATTCCCATCAACGCAGCACAAACCATGCAGCAGTTGATCGGGTAAACGTTCTGGCAGCCGGGAAATAGCGGCAGGGGGAAAACGCATGAGCAACGTAATTTTTGCATTGAAAGTGCTGGGTTTATGGATTGCGGCGGCGTCAGTGGCATCGATAGCGGTTGGCGGCGTAGTGGCGGTAATAGTCATCCCATTTTTATAAGAATTCACGTGGCCACGGCGGGAAAGTGTGGCGGGCAAGACCTTAATGATCGACCCGCTGGCCCGGCGTTATGGGTAGCACCAGGCGGTCGTAAGTTCTGACTTGCTGAGTCGGTAAAGCGACGCCGGAAAGCGTAACCGGCACTAATTGAGGGTGGCGACCGAATAATACGCTGACTTGCGGGAAAGACCGCAACTGAATTCGATTTGGAACGCTCTCCACTGTTCGCGGTGTGTTCTCCTGACGCATAGAGAGTCAATGCTAAGGCCGTCCGATGGCGCGTAAACGGGGTCAGCCTGCGTCCTCGATAAACCACGGATAAAACAGTGCCGCCCGCTCCACGTTACGGAGCACTTAATTCGGGACTGGATGGCTTACCACTTCAAGACGGTCCGTGTAAATGTCTACCAAGTGGCGCCCCGAGGCGATAGGTCGGTGACGGCTGGGAAAGACCAGCACACAACTGCAAGGGTACTGGCGTATGACAGGCTCATAACCTAACCCATACGTGCCGCGGCGCCAAACGTGGCAAGTGCCCTTTCAGTTGTGGTGAATGCGCAGGCTGATGCGCCGGGTCGCGCGGTTAAACTCCGCCGTGTTGCGCAAAGAGACAAAGGTATTGCCCGTGGTGATGTGGAAATCACCTTAACAGACTAGGCGGTGCGGAGTTTCCCGGCCAATCCGCCATTTTTTTCACCAGCATACAGACGTAAAAAAGCCCGCCGTTAGGCAGGCTTCTTTACCCCGGAAACCGACCAAAGTCACCGGGAAGCTGCGGCAACCGACCAAAGTCGCCGCGAGGCAAGACCAATACCAACCAAAGGCCGATACCGATCGGCTGTGATTATACGAGGATCGCTATGAAAGCGCCAGATATCACCGAAATCGAAGTTACTCTCTACTTTCACCAATGTCCGTATTCAAAAAATATCGTAGTAACTACGTGTGACATGTCACAGCAAGGTTACACGTTGCTTGGCACCCACACCGACACCTTTCCTGTCCCTCAAGTATCCCCTGTCGATCTGATTAACCTACAGATCGACACACTCAAAAATCAGCAACAAAAAATTTTAGCTGATGCGCAAATTAAAGCCGGTGAACTGGAAGACAAAATCCAGCGCCTACTTTGCATTGAACATCAGCCGTCTTTCGATAAAAAACGCCACATCCCATTTTAACTAATCGAGGCAAGACCAATGAAGATCACCAAAAAACAGGTAAACAAATACGCATGCAGTGACGGCGGTGAGTGGTTCGCCGAGAGATTCCCACAAGGTGGCGAATATGGCGACATTATTCAGGCACTAAATGCAGACAAGCGTTATGAGTGGGCCCGATGGGGTGCAAGCCAGGCGTATAGCCTGTTTCTGCTCGGCAAGGCGACCACTGAATTCATTAAAGCAGAAACCGCAACCACCGACGCGATGATTGATGAATTGAACGGATTGGAATTCCCGCCAGACCAGGTTGATGTGAGTAGTGATGCAGGGGAAGACGGCGCCCGGATTGGCAGCAGCGGCTACGACGCCCGGATTGGCAGCAGCGGCAACGGCGCCCAGATTGGCAGCAGCGGCTACGGCGCCCGGATTGGCAGCAGCGGCAACGACGCCCAGATTGGCAGCAGCGGCAACGACGCCCGGATTGGCAGCAGCGGCTACGGCGCCCGGATTGGCAGCAGCGGCAACGACGCCCAGATTGGCAGCAGCGGCAACGACGCCCAGATTGGCAGCAGCGGCTACGGCGCCCGGATTGGCAGCAGCGGCTACGGCGCCCGGATTGGCAGCAGCGGCTACGGCGCCCGGATTGGCAGCAGCGGCTACGGCGCCCGGATTGGCAGCAGCGGCTACGGCGCCCGGATTGAAGCTACTGGAGAAAAACCCATTATTGCCGCCGCTGGCTCCGTAAGCCGGTTGGCGCTTGGCGAGGGTGGCTGCGCTGCTGTGCCATATAGCGACGGGGAGCGAACCCGTTTTGCTATCGCGTATGTCGGTGAGAACGGTATTAAGGCTGGCGTAGCGTATTGCGTCAACGATAACGGCCAATTCATCGAAGTCAAAGAATAACCCACCGGGCCGACCACCCGTTATCAAACTTAGTAGAGGCAAGACCAATATGACAATCTACGTATTACTCTTTGAACCAAAAAAATCGGCTCAGAAAGACGGCGCCGTATCACTGGCTACCGCCATTGAAGCAAAAAACCAAAAGCTGGCTATCATGGCTGCAACCGTGCAACTGGAGGCAGAGTTCCCTGGCGCCAGCGATAACTTTTTCAATCCTAAAGTTATTGAGGATGCTGTCGGCTCCCCGCGCCCGGCCGTTGGTGTGTTTGATGAACAATTCCCCGTTGAAAACGAACTAATTGACGGCGCATGGCGGCGCAAGGAACGCCCCACCACGCAAGTGAATGATCCCGTCGATTTTTCTGCCCTATCGTTACGTGAAAGAATCGCTGCAATCGCTCTGTATGAACAGACTGAAATTAACGAACACGAATTCTCAATGGTGTGTGATTACCTCGATCTACCTGCTGAGGATGGCGACGCGGACGCCGATAAAATCATTCGTGTGTTGAGTGGCATTAACGCGCTGGAACAGGCCAGTGATGAATTACTACTCGCTGTAGTGAATGGCGTTAAAGCCCAATTCCCATCCATTGCAGATACATCAATCCTCGCGATAAACGCTTTTGTTGATAAATTGACAGGCTCCACCGGTGAGGATGTTTCTGCGCAAAAACCATCGATCTCTGGGTTGGATCGTGAGCGTCAGTACACCCACACATACGCAATGCTCGACAAAGAGATCGCCGCCGCTCTGGTACGCGATACTGAACACTGCTGGGAACTAACCGCCGATCATGTCCGTGAATCTAACATTCTGATTAATCAGAATGGTGAAGAGTTTCAGCGCTGGTCTATGGAACTGCGTGTGGCAGAAAACGCGCTAAAAATCCCCCGTCCTGTTGTTTTCGCCTTGATCCGTGAGGGTAAAAAGCGCCCTGAATTGTTGAGGGACGCAAACGCACGCCACCAGTTTGTTATTGATTTTCTGGCTGAACATATGCCAGCAGAAACGAGCGATAACGCCTCAAATCAGGGCGAAAAAACGGAAGTGTCCGACGCAACAAAAACAGCGGATATATCAACGACAATACCAAATACCGCAACAAATCTGGACTTAGGCGCAACAATTACGCCCAAAAACGACAAGTCAGCACCTAAAGAACCACCAGTCAGTGACAGCACCGAGCAACAAGCAAAAGAGACGCTAGATCAGTTGGGTTATGGTGTTTATGCCACCCAACCAGCAACAGCGCAAACAGAAAATTTTCAGCAGCGCGCTACGGCGATAGAGGCTGAGATAGAGAGTAAACCCGCTGATGCGCAAGAAAATCTGTCTATCTGGAAACGCGTCCAGCGCACCGATCCTAAATACACAAAGGCGCTATCTGGCGCCGGGTTTGACGGCACCAGTATCAACAGTGAATACATGATAATGCGGGCTACTGAAATATTTGGCCCGATCGGTACTGGCTGGGGTTATCGCGTACTGGAAGAGAAAATGATACCGGGCGCCCCATTATCGGAAACTATTTTTGACGACAACAAAAAATTCGTCGGAACCCGACTACTACGTGATGCTGACGGTTCGCTGATTAGCGAACTTAACCATTCATTAAAAATCCTGTTCTGGTATGTGACAGACACAGACAACCGAGCGAAAATTGAAAGTTACGGTGCCACTCCGTACCTGATGAAAACCAAAAACGGTATTAAGGCTGATTCAGAGGTTGTTAAGAAAAGCCTGACTGATGCTATTAAGAAAGCGCTCTCCCTTCTCGGTTTCAGCGCTGACGTTTGGTTGGGGATGCACGATAACCCGGAATACCTCGCTGATAATAAAGTCGAATTTGATATCAAGAACGCCAGCGACAAAGCTGAAGATGTTGTGCGGCTACGCGCCGAACTGGACGAAAAACTATCCCGCGTGGCAAACACTCTCGAAAACTCTGTCAGCCAGAATGAGGCAACGAAAGTGTACGGAACAATTGCCCGCGAAGTTGAAGTACACCGCAAAAATGCAGAATCAAAAGGCGATACCGAACATGCCAAATATCTAGCCGGTCGCCTGCGACGCCTGAACCAAATCAAAGACGAGCGCATTGCCGCGCTCAAAGCCAAAGAAGGGGAAAACGCATGAGTATCACCGCTATTGCATTAGCAAATGACATGAAGAAGTTACAGGAACTATTGGAAACTTCCGACGAAATTACGCCGGAAATGATCGCCGACACGATGGAAGGGGTGGAACTGGAACTGGCGGATAAGCTGGACGCCGCTTATGTCCACGTTCGAAACCTGGAGGGACTGGCTAAAACTTGTGATGAGGAAGCCAAGCGTCTCGCCGATCGTAAAAAGTCATTCGAGAACCGGGCGAAGTCGATCAAACAGTATGTTCTCAACTGCCTGTTAATAGCCGGTCTGGACAAACTCAAGACCACGACAAACACATTTACCGCCCGTAAAGGCATTGCCAGCGTCGTTATTGATAATGAAGGTTTGTTGCCGGATGAGTTAGTGACAGTGCAAACGGTGGTCGCGCCGGATAAAAAAGCCATTAAGGAGGCCATTGAAACCGGCGTAGATGTTCCTGGTGCGCACATTGAAATCGGAGCGCGTTCTCTTCAAGTACGGTAACGGCTGACCACCGTTTGACGAGGCAAGACCAATGCTAAAAATGTCAGCACAGCGGGGAGACGTGATTCACGTTGTTTTCTCTGACGGACAAAACGGAATGATCATGATTCAGTCACGCAGTGAACTGGCCTTTCATTTTCCGCAATCCGTCAGAGTTTCACGCGAAAAACGCCAGGCCAAAAACCTGATTAATCGTAATCAGAAATAAGCCACCCCACCCTATAGCATTGTGGCCTCAACTACGGAGGTCACAATGCAGCCATGGCAACCAGGTAAACGCCTGTTAAGCGAATTCGATATCAAGATCGGCCGGCTGTCCGCCAGCGTGAGGAAATCCAGGCTTACGCAACAGGATATAGACCAGTCCTGCGCGGCGGCAGACGCGATAATTGACAGACTAAGGCAAGACCACAATGAACGATCTATTAACCGACGACGAGTTGATAGAAATGACCGGGTATAAATATCCGTCAAAGCAGTGCGACTCCCTAAATCGCGCCGGGATCATGTTTGTCCGGCGCCGCGATGGGAAACCCCGGGTGACGTGGACGGCCGTCAACGCCGCCCTATCAGGCGTTAGGCCTGCAGTCGAAGAAGATGCCGAGCGCCCTAATTTTGACGCGATATAATCATGGCAAGAAAAAGAAAAAACCCCGCAGATAACGCACTGCCGCCGCGGGTGTACAGGGGAAAAAGCAAATATGAATTCCACCCACCCGGCGGCGGCGCCATTTCGCTATGCGCCCTCGATTCACCAATACCCCTGATATGGGATAAATACAACGCGGCCAACAATTACCAGGAAGCGAAGTTTACCCTCGACCGCATGATACACCGCTTTATGCAGTCTCCAGACTTTCTGGATCTGGCTATGGAAACACAAAGGGATTACCGGAAATACGCGGTCAAGATCGCCGCTGTGTTCGGCGCGATGCGGCCCGACTCAGTAAAACCGGAGGACGTTCGCGCATTCATGGATCGCCGGGGGATGAAAAGCAAAACCCAGGCAAACAGGGAAAAAACGTTCATGTCCCGGGTTTATCGCTGGGGGTATGAGCGGGGGTTATGTAAATCAAATCCATGCTCCGGCGTGAAACAGTTCAAAGAGACCGCCAGGGACCGCTATATCAACGACGAAGAATATAGCGCCCTGCTATCGGTGTCTCCGGCGGTAGTCCGGGCCGCCATGGAAATCGCCTATCTTTGTCTGTCCAGGCAGGGTGACATTCTGGCGCTAACTGAGCAGCAGATACTGGATGCAGGCATCTATATCGCCCAGGGTAAAACCGGCAAAAGGCAGATAAAGGCATGGACTCCCCGGCTTCGCGCCGCGGTAAGCCTGGCGCGTTCGCTGCCACTGGAACCGGGATTCAGTAGCATATACGTGCTGAAACAACCGCGCGGGCAGCGGTACACGCGCGATGGTTTTAATAGCCGATGGAGGAAAGCAAAAGCCGCCGCCAGGGCAGCATTTCCGCACCTGAATTTTGATTTCACCTTTCACGATCTAAAAGCAAAAGGGGTGTCCGATCTGGACGGGACACTGGCGGAGAAACAGGCGATATCTGGCCATATGACCATCAGCCAGACTGCGCGCTATGACCGGAAAATACAAATCGTGCCAGTGGTAGGCGGTCAGAATAAAAAACCGAAATAAGCGAATAATTAACAGTGACGCAAAAAACATATTAGGAAAGATATTAGGAAGCAGTGATTCAGGCACAAAAAAACCGCCTGCTTGGCGGTTAACGACATTGCTCTACATTCTTGTTTTAATTGAGTTTTTATCGATGGTGCCCGGAGTGGGACTTGAACCCACACAGCGCGTACGCCGAGGGATTTTAAATCCCTTGTGTCTACCGATTCCACCACCCGGGCTGGGATATTGGAGGCGCGTCCCGGAGTCGAACCGAGGTAGGCGGATTTGCAATCCGCTGCATGGCCACTCTGCCAACGCGCCTTACCTTTAAATCTGCCTCAGCTTCAGCAGCTGAAAATATTGGAGCGGGAAACGAGACTCGAACTCGCGACCCCGACCTTGGCAAGGTCGTGCTCTACCAACTGAGCTATTCCCGCCTGATACGAACATGCTGATTTTTTTACTAACTTTCAACGAATCAGCGTCGCCGTTGATGCGGTGCATTCTACTGACCTGACGCGATGAGTCAACAGAATTATCCACCAACCAGGTTCGTTTGCTGGTTTTTACAGCGGGCGCCCCTACCCGCCACTCATCGGTCCGCCGCCTTGCTCAAGGTTCCAGCAAATCATGCCGCGCAGCGTTCAGGTATTGAAACATCGACCAGAAAGTCAACACCGCGGCGACGTACAAAGCAATAACCCCCGCGCCTTCCACAAAGCGTTCCGGACGCCAGAGCAAAGCGAACAACGCCATCATTTGCGCCGTTGTTTTGACTTTCCCAATCCAGGAGACCGCCACACTGCTGCGTTTGCCTATCTCCGCCATCCATTCCCGCAACGCGGAAATGATAATTTCCCGCGCAATCATGGTTGCCGCCGGCAAGGTAATCCACCAGGAGTGATAATGCTCGGCCACTAAAACCAAGGCCACGGCAACCATCACTTTGTCTGCGACCGGGTCGAGGAATGCTCCAAACCGCGTGGTTTGCTTCCAGCGGCGGGCCAGAAAACCATCGAACCAGTCGGTAACCGCGGCAAAAATAAATATGAGCGCGCAAACCAGCGGCGCCCAGCCAAAGGGAAGGTAAAACGCCAGCACAAAAAACGGGATTAAAGCAACACGAAACAGGGTCAGCAACGTCGGTATATTAAATTGCATAGCGCTTAGGTAACTATTTGGCCGGAGTGGATATTACGAGTATGTTGCTACATTGTCCCTAGTGTTTCAATGCATGGAAGATTTTTTCTGCCAATGCAGTTGAAATACCGGGCACATTTGCAATTTCCTCGACGCTGGCATTCATTAAAGGCTGCAATCCCCCCATGTATTTCAGCAGGGTCTGCCGGCGTTTAGGCCCAACGCCTTCAATCAGCTCTAGTGTACTGGTATTTTTAACTTTTGCTCTTTTCTTACGGTGCCCGCCAATCGCGTGATCGTGAGAGTCGTCACGAATGTGCTGAATAACGTGCAAAGCAGGAGAATCAGACGGCAGAACAATACCTTCTCCCGTCGCCTCGAAAAACAGCGTCTCCAGGCCGGCCTTACGGTCGCTGCCTTTAGCCACGCCGAGCAACAGGGGTTTACTCTTATCCCAGGGTACCTGAAGCGAGTCAAATACGGCTTTTGCCTGACCAAGCTGCCCTTTGCCGCCATCAATTACGATCACATCAGGGATTTTGCCCTCCTCCAACGCCTTGCCATAACGGCGTTTAAGAACCTGGGTCATTGCGGCATAGTCATCACCGGGAGTAATCCCGCTGATATTATAGCGCCGATATTCCGAACGCAGCGGACCGTTTGCATCGAACACCACACAAGATGCCACAGTCTGCTCTCCCATAGTATGACTGATGTCAAAACACTCCATGCGATTAATTTCCGGCAGTTGTAAAACCTTGGCCAGAGCGGACAAACGCTGGTGAATCGTTGATTGCTGCGACAGCTTCGTCACCAGCGCCGTGGCGGCATTGGTGCGGGCAAGTTTCAGGTAACGAGCGCGAACGCCACGCGGCCGGGCCTGAATCTGCACTTTCCGTCCGGCAACTTCAGTTAAAGATTCCGTCAGCACGCCTTTATCCGGTAAGGAGAAATCAAGCAGAATCTCCGCTGGTAGGGTTCGCGCCGCACTCCCCTGCAAGTAAAACTGTCCGACGAATGTTTGCACCACCTCACCCAGTTCGGTTCCAGAAGGAACTTTCGGAAAATAACTGCGGCTGCCTAACACCTTACCCTGGCGGATAAACAATACATGTACGCAGGCCATTCCGGAATCAAAAGCCACGCCGATAACATCCAAATCTTCGTCAGAGCCTGAAACAAACTGCTTTTCCGTAACGCGCCGAACGGCCTGAATCTGATCGCGGATACGGGCCGCTTCTTCAAAATTCAGCGCATAGCTGGCGGCTTCCATCCGTGAGATAAGCTGATTAAGCACCTGTTGGTCTTTGCCGGACAAAAACAGACGAACATAGTCAACCTGTTGCCGGTAATCCTCGTCACTGACCAGTCCGCTAACGCAGGGTCCAAGGCAGCGGCCTATTTGATATTGCAAACAAGGACGCGAGCGATTGCGGTATACGCTGTTTTCGCACTGGCGAACCGGAAAAAGTTTTTGCAACAGTATCAACGTTTCACGCACCGCATTACCGTTCGGAAACGGCCCGAAATATTCACCCTTTGCGTGTTTGGCGCCACGATGAACGGCAAGGCGGGGATGTCGCTCGGCACTCAGAAAAACCATGGGGTAGGATTTATCATCACGCAATAAAACGTTATAACGCGGCTGATAAAGCTTGATGTAGTTATGTTCCAGCAGTAAAGCTTCCGTCTCAGTATGCGTAATGGTCACGTCAATCTGCCGGATGCTTTTTACCAAAGCCTCCGTTTTACGACTGCCGACATTGCTGCGGAAATAGCTGGAAAGTCGTTTTTTTAAATCTTTTGCTTTACCGACATAGATCACCGTATTGACGGCATCATACATCCGATAGACCCCAGGCTGGCTGGTGACTGTCTTTAGAAATGCCGAGGCATCGAAACTTTCACTCACTACTTAACAATGTCTCCGCATTAAAGAGGCCGTGCCGAATCGCCAGGTGCGTCAGCTCCACGTCACCATTGATGTTCAGCTTGCTGAACATCCGATAGCGGTAACTGTTCACCGTTTTCGGACTCAGATTAAGCTGGTCTGATATTTCTGTCACCTTTTGCCCTTTGGTGATCATCAGCATAATCTGCAACTCACGCTCAGACAAACACTCCAGCGGAGTCTCGGCCTGTGGTTCCAACTGGCTCAGCGCCATTTGCTGCGCAATATCAGAAGCAATATACCGCTTACCCGCATGAACGGCACGGATGGCGCAGATAACTTCCTGCGGGGCGGCAGCTTTACTGACGTATCCGGCGGCACCTGCCTGCATTACTTTAGCAGGTAAAGGGTTCTCTGTATAAATAGTTAGCATGATGACTTTTACATCAGGAGAAAAGCGCAGAATTTTACGCGTTGCCTCAAGACCGCCAATCCCCGGCATACTCATGTCCATCAAGACAACATCAACATCGTTGCCGCGGCACCACCTGACGGCGTCCTCACCACAGGACGCCTCACCAACTACTTTGAGACCTTTGATATCGTCAAGAATGCGCCGTATCCCTGCCCGCACCAGTTCATGGTCATCAACAAGAAAAACGCTAATCAAAGAATAATTCTCCAAAAAAGGGAGTAACACTTACATAATAATTTGCTTGCAGGTGATACTACGTTGATTTCTAAAAAAATAATGCATACGGACTTATAACAATGATGTATTTTTAAATATGCTACAGTAATAAACAAACGATATCGGTAACAAGATGATAGCAATATAACATTAACACCGGGATGCATATTGATCACATTCCCAACATGTCAGGTTATGACTTCCAGCGTTCCGGCCTCTTATCCTCGGCCATCATCGGCAACTGTGTAGAAAGCAACGACAACCAGTGGCATCAATTTGGCATTGCACCTCATATATCAATAAAAATTGACTATTGCAACCACTATATGTTGTGGGGTTTAAAACTACATTACATAAATAACAGAGCAGAGAAAAAGCACCCTGACTGAAAATCCGCTGTACTCGATCGGATACGGATTCACTATATAAACCTGGGCTGTCGAATACAATTAAAATAAGTTAACTGTATAAAAAAACCACTACATAGCCATGAACGATTAATAATAGCCGCCGACAATACACACTATGCTATACTCGCGGCAATCTGATTATGCCAGCAGCATGCGCTTTCGAGCCAACTGGGGGCTGACTTAAACACGTTTTATGCTGTTTCTTGTTAAGGAGAAAACATGAGCAACGTAGATTTTTCCACCGCCGCGAGCGTAGAAACGCTGGCGCACGAAGTAACCTGTTTAAAAGCGACGATTACGCTACTGTTAAAGGCCATCGGTCAGGCTGACGCGGGCAAAGTCATTATCAACATGGAAAGATATATTGCCCAACTGGAAGACCCTGAGCAGGAGGCGGCGTTCAGCAACACCATCAAGCAAATCAAACACGCTTACCGCCAATAACCGGGTTTCCCGTCGGCTCAGCGCCTCCTGATGCCGGCGGTATTTTTCCCGGGACATTTATCTATTTCCTTACCAGTCATTGCAAAAATCTCGCCAGATTGCTATCCGGTATCGAGATTCATTGCAAATCTTCAGCTTGGGCGAAAACGCCACGCTCTCACCAAGCATCATCAATCCGCCATGTTCTGCTCAGCAATTAAAGAATGGATAAATATTGCTAAAATCAGAAGGAAAAACATTATTTATCTTTAAAAAAAGAAAAATAAAATCTATCAATCAGAGCAAACGTCTTATTACCTGCTCGTTATTTTAGCGATAATAATCTTTATTTAATTCGCCCGTCAATGAGATCAATTATAAGAAAAAAACAACCACGTTCGTTAGAGAATCATAGGATAATAAAACAGAACTAAAGCGAGATAACTTGTTGAAATGTTGGTGGGTCGTCGGGGGTTCGAACCCCGGACCAATTGATTAAGAGTCAACTGCTCTACCGACTGAGCTAACGACCCAACGAGGGGAATTATTCCCTTCTTGGCGGCGGCTGTCAAATAGTTCACATAGATTTTTTCTTATTTTTTCGCATGCACAAATTACATTGTGAGCGATGCATAATTTTGTTAACCTGAGGGCCGCTCAATTTATCCCTTTCATATTACAATATACGTTTCTCAGGGCAAAAAACGTACAGAATCACATCGTGTAATTATTCACCATATTTATGCCAGTCACTCCCTGTAATCAGTGCGCCAGTTAGGCTATCTTATCTCTGCTCAGTTTAGCCAACGAGAGAGCCGTTCAAGAGCTCAAACAACATCACATAAAAAATAGGAAATTGTATTAAATGCTAGATCAATCAAAAGAGGCGGCAAACCTCGCAGAACCTGACGGTGAAGGGCTGCGGCGCAACCTGACCAACCGGCATATTCAGCTTATCGCCATTGGAGGCGCTATTGGTACCGGGTTGTTTATGGGCTCGGGAAAAACCATCAGTCTGGCGGGGCCGTCAATCATTTTCGTTTATATGATCATCGGCTTCATGCTGTTCTTCGTGATGCGAGCGATGGGCGAGTTACTGCTCTCCAATCTAAACTATAAATCTTTCAGTGATTTTGCCGCCGACCTGCTCGGCCCCTGGGCAGGTTTTTTTACCGGCTGGACATACTGGTTTTGCTGGGTGGTTACCGGCATTGCCGATGTGGTGGCGATCAGCGCTTACGCACAGTTCTGGTTTCCGGATCTATCGCAGTGGATATCTTCACTACTCTGCGTTCTCTTATTGCTCACACTTAACCTGGCGACAGTAAAACTGTTCGGCGAAATGGAATTCTGGTTTGCGATGATCAAGATTGTGGCCATCGTTGCCTTAATTGTTATCGGCGTGGTGCTGGTAATGATGCAGTTCCCCTCGCCATCAGGTTCAGTCGCATCGTTTAATAACTTATGGAACGATGGAGGTATGTTTCCTAAAGGCATAGGGGGATTTTTTGCCGGATTCCAGATAGCGGTCTTTGCATTCGTCGGAATCGAGCTGGTTGGCACCACTGCGGCAGAAACTAAGAATCCAAGGGTTGTGCTTCCCAGAGCGATCAACGCGATACCGATCCGTATCATCATGTTCTATGTTTTTGCTCTGGTGATGATCATGTCTGTTACGCCGTGGAGCGCTATCGCCGCCGATCGCAGTCCCTTCGTTGATATGTTTGTACTGGTCGGGCTACCCGCTGCAGCCAGCGTGATTAACTTTGTGGTACTGACTTCGGCAGCATCGTCAGCCAACAGCGGCGTATTCTCCACCAGCCGGATGCTGTTTGGGTTAGCCAAACAGGGAGATGCACCGAAACGTTTCAGTATCTTGTCTAAACGCGCGGTTCCTTCTGCGGGATTACTGTTTTCCTGTATCTGTCTGTTGTCCGGCGTGGTATTGATTTACCTGATCCCCAATGTAATGACGGTCTTTACCCTGGTTACCACCGTCTCCGCCATTTTGTTCATGTTCATCTGGAGCATTATTCTCTGCTCTTACCTGACGTACCGTAAAAAAAGACCGCAGTTGCATCTAAGCTCGCAGTATAAAATGCCCTGGGGTATTTTTATGTGTTGGATTTGCCTGACATTTTTTGCCTTTGTGATCGTCCTGCTGACGCTACAGCCCGACACCCTGCAGGCGCTAGTTATCACGCCATTGTGGTTTATTATTCTGGCAATAGCCTATCGGGTTATTCAGAAGAAAAAAAGGCTGGCATGAAATAAATAGCATCGTTACCACCTGCAAAAGACGCTGATTACAAAAATCAGCGTCTTAACTATTTAATAATTGCATATGCATATTACTCTTATCAATTTACAAAATGATTTATTATAAAAAAGTAGCAAGCAAACTCTGATCATCCATTAATTAATGCAGCCATGATAATAATATGGTGAAGTTAATTCCTTAATGAAATAGTCGTGAACCGATTAATATTTCGAGATAATAATTCGGCTGCTAAGCAAGCATCTTCGCCCTTGCGCTGATTTGTTTCCTCCAGTACGCCTTTCACCTTGCTTGTTAACTCGTTAATTTTATTGTCATCCAACATAGAAACAATGGCAAACACCAACATTTCTAACGATTCTATTTTGGCATGAAGTTCTTTTTCTCCGACCTCTTTTTCTGCCAGTCTTATTAATAGCTGAGAGAGAAGACTATTCATTTGAACTCCTTAATCAAAAAATAACAGTCAGTCACCCAAGAAACACCAACGGAACGTTAGTGAATGGGATTAGAGAAATCATTACGTGGATTAATGTAACATCTAAAGCGGCCTGACCGCTAGTATCTATCGCAATTTTGGTATCATCACATTCATCGCATGATGATAAAAATGAAAGAGCAGATAAAATAAATCAGCAAGATGATGTTTTAAAAACATTTTATATAGCCAGCCATACAGAAATGGCTGGCTACTTGAAATTATACGTTTACCGACTGCCTGACTCCATTCACTGCACTTTTGGCCTGCTCGCACTGGTACAAAATCGCTTGGGCATGCGAATAAAGAATTTTTCCGGCTTCCGTAGGCGTAACGCCACGTCTGCTACGTACCAGCAACTGCTTCTCAAGCTCACTCTCCAGCGTCGCGACCTGCTGGCTCAGCGCTGGTTGCGCAATGTGCAACAACTCAGCAGCCTGGGTCAGGCTACCGATATCAACGATTTTCACAAAATACTTGAGCCGTCTAAGATTCATTTCTGCCTCCTGAGTAAGTTCCCCATGAGAGATAGCAAGATCCGCGCCATATTATAAACTTCTGCGATAAAAACCAGATACATGCTTGATAAGCCATGGGTAAAATAAGGTAAACAAATGGTACACAGGATGTGCCAGGCTAGCCGGAAGTCGCCTATATCGATTTCCTCTGCCAGGGAATGCACCACTCTAATGCAACTGCTGCTGTCTCAAGGTGCAGGCGGTGATGTAAAAGACCGCGTAAAAAAAGTATTCACATCAAACCGGCCACACTTGCGCAATAATTTCAATATGTTGATTATTACTTCAGCAATCAGTTATCACAAGGCATAACAGCCTTTGACAAGGTGAAATGCTCCCGCTATTATCCCCGCAGCTAACCGATTCCTCTGTAGTTCAGTCGGTAGAACGGCGGACTGTTAATCCGTATGTCACTGGTTCGAGTCCAGTCAGAGGAGCCAGATTAAGGGAAGCAGACGTTCACTGACGTCTGCTTTCTGCATTTCTATCAGTTGGTTATCCCTTCTTTCAGGTTCACCCTCGTTCACTAAAAATCACTCGAAGCCATACCCTTTTGCTGGTAAAAATACTGGTAAAGCTGGTTCGATTTCGTTTTTACCAGCAATCGGAGGGAACCGTCATGTCACTTACTGATACTAAAGTAAAAAATGCCAAACCATCAGAAAAGGCGGTGAAGCTCACTGACGGGTTCGGCCTCTACCTGCTGGTACATCCCAACGGCTCAAAATACTGGCAGTTAGGTTATCGCTTTGAAGGGAAACAGAAGGTGTTTTCCATCGGCGTCTACCCTGCCGTTTCACTGGCTGATGCAAGACAACGCCGGGATGAAGCTAAAAGCAAGGCAGAGCGTTGGCAGGCAGGGAATAAGAAGTTCCGGTTACTGTTCCTGCCGACATACTCACCATGGTTGAATCCGATAGAACGGTTGTGGTTATCGTTACACGAAACAATAACGCGAAACGGTGCATGTGGCAGTTACTGGAACAGGTAAACCGGTTTATGAACGCCGCCACGTCGTTCCGGGGCGGCAGGTTCGGCGGTCATGTGCCGTCCAGATAACGGCTGGACAAGAACCTCACTGCGCGGCGGTGATGCGGTCCATCCACGAAAACAGGGCGTCCAGGTCGTAATCGCCGCTGTGCGGACGGTCCCACGGCAAGGCGAAATCGATGTCGTAGCCCTTATTGAGGAGTGTCGTGGCCAGGATGGTGGGCACGGCAAGCGAGGTGTCGCGGTCCTTGGTGCCATGGCGGATGCGCCAGTAGCGCGACGTGGCCGCGTCGGGCGCACCGATGTAGCTCATAGCATTCATCATCTTGATCTGAGCGGCATCGGCCAAGCCCGCATCAGCCACGGAGCTGCGCTGTCGGGCGAACGCGGTGAAATGCCGCTTATCGATTGCCTGTGTGCCGAATAGCTGGTTCTCGCCGCTGCTCAGATCCAGTGCGTCGAACGCCGGGGGCAACTTCATGCGGCCGGCATAACGTACGTACCGGTCGAAATCCAGATCGCTCACCTTGCCGTCCCGCACGGTGAGCCAGTCCAGCCCCGACAAGTCGCTGCCTTCGTCCAGCGCCGCCTGCGCCGAGGCGATGACCAGCGACTTGATGTAGTCCCTGAAGCTGCCGTTGCCAGCGTTGTCCAGCCGGAGCGGCTGCCCCTGCGGGCCTTGCAATAGAAGGCTGTTGAGGTAGTCGGGAAACTGCGCTTTCAACGCGCCGGACACGTCAATCTGCGCCTCCGTCAACGTGCCTGCGACTTCCTTGCGCTGTACGTTGTAGTCCAGCATCGACATCTCGATCTTTTTGTAGTCGTTGACGCCATTGAACAGCCATTCATAGGCGCTGTCTGCATGTTCGAGATTGGTGATCGGGCAGTAGGCGGAAACCGCGAAGATATCATCGCGCTCCGGCGCGGCGCCCAGTACCTGCAGGTAGGACTCATAATCGGCGCTGTTGCCGCTGGCGCCCAGTAGCGCCGACAGCGCGCCGCCCGCGCTGGTTCCGTTGGAGATGATCTTCTCGGCGTTGCCGGGCATGTGGGCATCGTTGTAGCGCAAATAACGCACCGCCGCCTTGAGATCGACGATGGCCGCTGGCGCCTTGCCGGTATAGAGGCCATCCGCATTGCGCGTAGTTCGGCCCCTCGCGCCGGGCGAGGCGACCACATAACCCCTGGACAAGGCCACGGCGATCGCGCTGGGCCGGCTGCCGCCGGCTGCGGAACCGCCGCTGCCCGCGGGGGCGGTTCCGGCGTCGGGTGGATCACCTCGTCCAGCCGGCGTGCCAGGCTTGGCGGGCATGTAGCCGCCCACCTGATTGGGAAAGAAGATGGGCGCGGTCTGAGCGGAAAACGCACCAATGAGTCGGCCTTGGAAATACGCTTCCGGCACGTAAATGTTCATGACCTGGTAAGCGGTGTCCACCGGCCTGGCGACGTAGACGACATTCTCGTAGGCACGCACCGCGATAGTCCTGCCATCAACGTCCAAAGATTGACTCTCGTACCGGTTCGCGTCGAAGTTCAGCCCGGCAAGGCCCTCCGCCGCAGTCGAGTTTTGTTGTTGCGCCGCCGAAGCGCCGCACGTTGCAACAGTGCAAGCCGCCGACACGGCGGAGGCCAGCAGTAGCGCCAGTGATCTCTTCATGGACTATTTCCCTCGTTTGGAACATCGCAGCAGCGCGCATGGCTGGCGGCTCTTCTGACTTGAAACTCTGCTCGACCCGGCATCGCTCCATTCGCTCAGTGATCGGACGGAAGCATCAATTGTAGCTCATTGTTTTTACCCACAGATGAACCGTTCTCAAGATCGAACGCCGTGTTGACACCGTTGAATATCTTGGATCACAGGCTTACCACTTTCGACGGGCAGAGGGAAGCCGCCGATTCGAACCAGCGGCCATTTTTCAAAGATGCTTCTGCTGCTTATTCAGCCCGGCCTTGGCGGTAACCTGGCGATCAGGCCAGCCGAGCGGAAGCGAGGTTCAGGAAATGCCGGCGCCCAGGGCCGGAAACACGTCGCTGAACAACAGGTCGATCAGTTGCTGGCCGTCGGGCGTGGACCAGTCCTGCGCGATCTCGGCCATCAACGTGTTGGTGGCGGTGAGCACCACGCCGGCGTCATGCATGCGCTGGCGGGAGAACTCCTCGGACAGGTCGCTGGGCGAACCCGAAGCATCCATCACCGCCTGCACGGCAAACCCTTCAAGCGCAGCGTCGATGGCCGGGAAAATCAGGCAAACGTCGGTGGTCACGCCGGCCATGATCAGGTTCTTGCGCCCGGTGGCGAGCACCGCATCGCGAAACTCGGGATAGGCCCAGGCATTGACCACGCCGGGACGTTTGATACGTGCGGCGTGCGCCTCGGGCAGGATCTCGGCGATTTCCGGCATAATCGGCCCCTGGGCACGGTCTTCCTGGCTGGAAGTAATCACGGTTGGCAGGTTCAGGATCTTCGCCATTTTGGCCAGCGCGATCGCCTGCTTGCCGGCGAACTGGGAGTCGATGTTTTTGATCAACTGCATCGTGCCGACCTGGTGGTCGATCAGCAGCAATGCGGAATTCTCAGCGGTGAATCGTTCTTGAGCCATAAGTAAAAGTCCTCGTTTTGTTTGGTTCAAATTAAGAGTAGCGGAGGTGCGCCGAAAAGCACGACCTTGGCGCTTCCCCGGGGGGCCCTTAACGCGATGTCGCGCGGAGCGTCTTGCGCCGGAAACGCCGGCAGTTTCAGATCCTCGTTGCTGAAGCGCCGGTCCTGCACTTCCACGGTGCCGAAGATCGGCATGGCAAACAGTAAATGACCAGCGGGGACAGGCACTGTCATCTCGGCCCCTTCCTCCAACGAGATGTCAAGCAGCGTCACCTCGGTCGGGGGAGTCAGCGGAGAGCGTTTGCCGCCATAGCTCCCCAGCGGGATACGAATCTTGGCACCCGACTGTTGAATGACCGGCACATCCTGCGGTTCGAGGATTAACGGAAAAGGTGCGATGTCCCGCTTCGAGGGCGCAAGCGCGACGAAAATCTGCAGCCCATGAACTGTCTTGCCGTGCTCGGCCGGGACCTCCTCGTGCGCCACGCCCCTGCCGGCAGTGGTCCAGTGCAGACCGCCCGGCTGGATCAGGTTATGGGTGCCGATGGAGTCCCGGTTGGTCATTCCCGTTTCAGAATCGAGCAACAGGTAAGACACCGCCGACATACCCGTATGCCGATGAAGGGGAAAGGTCGGCGCGCTCATCCAGTAGTGATCAACCCCAAGGAACGGTGAAAACAGCGCGGTCTCGCCCCTAAGTCCATAACCCCGGAAATTACCGCCGTGGTTGGCGCGTTGAAGCTGGGCGATAACAACGGACATAGCGGCAGCCTCAGGCGCTCGTGGCGTCATTCAGTGTGGGATAATCGGTATAGCCCTTGGCGCCCGGCGCATAGAACGTATCCTTGTCCGGCGCATTGAGCGCGGCTCCCTGGCGGAAACGCTCAGGCAGGTCCGGGTTTGCCAGGAAAGCGCTGCCGAATACGGTGGCATCGGCCTTGTCTGCGTTGAGGATGGCTTCAGCTTTCGCCTGGTCCAGACCACTGCCGATCAGGTAGGCCCCCTTGAAGCGCGAGCGCAACAGCGCGTGGTAATCGACGCTGGTCGGACCGAAGAGGGCCACATGCAGGTAGGCCAGATCGAGGCCGCTTAACTGATCGACCAGATAGGTGTAAGTTTCCTGCGGCGTGGCGTCGGAAAGATCATTGAAGTTCATTTCAGGCGAAATTTTCAGGCCGACGCGATCGCCGCCCGCCTCATCGACCATGGCCTTGAGAACCTCCAGAACGAAACGGGCGCGCTTGGCGATGGAACCGCCGTATTCGTCGGTACGCTGGTTGCTGGACGAAGACAAGAACTGCTCGGGCAGGTAGCCCGACGCGCCGTGCAGCTCGACGCCGTCGAAGCCCGCTTCAAGCGCCCGGCGGGTGGCCAGACGATAGTCCTCAACGATACCGGCGATTTCGTTCACGCTCAGTTCGTGGGGTACAACATAATCCTGTGCTCCGGTAGCGGTCCAGGATTGGCCGGCCGGCTTGATCGCCGACGGCGCCACGGGCAGCGCGCCGCCCGGCTGCATCGACGGATGAGAGATGCGTCCGCTATGCATCAGTTGCATAAAGATTCGCCCGCCCTTGGCGTGCACCGCCTCGGTAACCTGCTTCCAGGCCGCCGCCTGCGCATCGTCGACGATGCCCGGCGTGCGCACGTAGCCCTTGCCCGTCGCCGACGGGTAGACGCCCTCGCTGATGATCAGGCCGGCGCCGGCACGCTGGGCGTAGTAGGTGGCGACCAGTTCGGTCGGGACGCCAGTCGCGTCGTCGGCGCGCGAACGGGTCATGGGAGCCATGACCAGGCGATTCGGCAGGGTGTAGCGACCAATACGGACGGATGTAAACAGCTTGCTCATAACCATTTCCTCATTTTTTTTCTCGTGAAAGCATCATCCCCCGAGTTTTGTTTGCAATAAATAGGGAAATATGGATTACATTAATCCATAAATGGAGCAATCCGATGACGCCTTTACGCTTCCCCACGCTATCTTGACCGCTCGGGCGAGCCCGGCGATCTGCAGCGGCATAAATGTCAGGATGCGTTTCCCGCAAGGCCCTGGCTGGATATAAGTCCAGCCGAGCGGGCGCTGCCCGCAGTGCTTTCGATGATCCGCCGTGCGGACCTCGCTTATCGGTCGACGGCGGCCGCCGCCGCCTTAGCGACCTGGCTGTCGTTGGCGCCGTGTGCGCCACTGACGCCAACCGCGCCGACAACCTGGCCATCCACGCTAATCGGCACGCCGCCTTCCAGCGGCGTCACCCCGGGAGTAGACAGGAAACTGGGCCTGCCGCTATTGATGAAATCCTCGAAATCCTTGGATGGCGATTGCAGCAGCGCGGCGGTCCGGGCCTTGGCCTGAGCCACCGCCGGACTGATGCCGATGGCGCCATCAACCTTTTCCAGCGCCACCAGGTGATCGAAGCGGGGCAACGAATCAAAAAAGCCCCGTAACGAGGTTTCGTTATGTGCATCGACCTCCTGGATCGTAACCTTGGCGCCAAGCGCGCTCAGCTCGTCCTTGGCCTGTTGCAACCGTTGCGCATCGCGCCCTCCCAGGATCAAGTGCTGCGCGCCGGCTTCATGCGCCTGTTGCGCAACCCGTCGACCGAAGCCGGAACTGCCGCCGATGATGGCGATGGTCTTGCCTTGAATACTCATGATTCGGATCCGCCTCAGTTGGAAGAAAATGGACGGCACGCCCGACGCCGTCATGCAAGAATACCGTAAGCGATATTGCTAACCTAACAGCTGCCTGGGCCATGCGGTACCATCATTTCTGGTAACATTGCATTGACTAAAAGGAGAGTTAAGATGCCGGTGCTGGATGATATAAAGGGATTCGTATCTACAACGACCCAAATAAGTTCAATCGATATCTCATTGATGTTGGAAACTGGTCTGTAAGCGGTGCTAAATTGAGAAATAAAACCGCCATAGTCTCTGGCATTTCCACTATAGAAGAGCCTAGCCATGCTGAAAACTACAGGTACCGCTGAAAGTGAACAACAAAAGGGATTGATCGGTATAGCCATGATAGTAGCTGCTCTTCAGATACTACCGTTCTCTGATATCATGGCAAAGTATTTATCCCTCAGCATCCCAATCATTCAAGTAATATGGGGGCGTTTTTTCTTTCATTGCATCATTACGGGTATTTATTCCGCCGTTGCATATGGACCCAGGTATCTGGCGCCTAATCTGTCCGCGATGCTCTTGCTACGCAGTACATCACTTTTCGCTGCGGTTGGACTCTTCTATGTCACTATCCATTATCTGCCGCTTACCACTTCTCTGACGCTTTGGTTTGTCGAACCTTTCATTTTGACCCTTATGGCGGCCCTGATTCTCAAGGAGAAGGTTACCGCATATCAGTGGTTAGCGATCTTTATTGGATTTGTGGGGATTGTCATCGCAATCAGGCCAACCATCGTCGAGTGGCATTGGGCCTATATCGTTGGACTGCTGGCAGGATTTTTCTATGCCCTCTTCCTGTTCTTTACCCGCTTTATCGACAACAAGATACCCTCAGTCGTGTCAGTCTACCATACGGGTTTGGTTGGAGGCGTTCTCGCTTCAGTCACCGTGGCGCCGTATTGGGTGGCACCCACGCCGAGTCAATGGCTGCTCCTCGTAGGATGCGGAGCGATCGCGGCGATCGCGCATCTCCTGATTATCAAATCATTTGAGCTGGCGAATGCCAGCACAATCGCTCCATTCACCTACTCAGAAATCATTATGGGCGCGATACTGGGATTTATCGTCTTCGCAGACGCACCTGATATATGGCTCTTTATCGGACTGGCGATCGTCGTCGGATCAGGGATTGCTTTAACCAAGATAAAACAATCCCTCCCCAAGAGCAGTGCGGTCAATGGAGGCTGAGATGAACCAGATAGCGGTAAGTTGCGAAGAATCTAATGGCGAGGTACGTCGTACTCCTCGCACGTTTTCACCGCCGGCGAGGCCGCCATTCGGGCAAGCGGCACGCCGCTATCCTGTTATGTTGTCAGAATTGACTTCATTTCATTGAGCAGAGTTCTACTCTTTAATATGGTTTGATGATCACATCCTTGAATGCATGAAAACTCAGTCGAGTCTCCTACATGTCGGCGAAGCGATTCGGTCAGCGTAGGGTCTCTTCCGTCTTGGGCCACGAATATCCTGGTCGCTTCCGATTGCGGCATTGGCGGTTGAAGGCGCCCCAAGAGCCATATGTTCTCGACCATGCAGTCAAGATTGGATAACTCGCAATCAACCAGATCGAAAATATACTGGTAGGCGTCGTCTTGCCGTAGCCGCGCAAGAATTTGGTCGCGGCCGATTTCGCGAAGTCCTTCGAGCGCAGGCGGGTCAATCAAAAAGATTTGTGGCAGGCTGCCGCCCTGGCGAGCGATTTCGGATGCCACATAGGCGGCAAGATGCGCGCCGAACGAGTAGCCGACCACTTTCATGATATGCCGCGCCTGATGACGGCCGACGATACCCGCCGCTAGTTCGTCAAGAGATTGGTAGGGCCAATAGTCATTGTAATCCTCCGCTGAGATCCGGTCAGACTCCCCGACGTCATTCATCAGCGTCATATAGCAAAAGGGATATCCGACGAAATCCGGCAACAACAGTATCATAGGCTCTCCTTCAACGTTTCAAGGAAACACGCCAGAAACGGCGTCAGCGTCTCATCGTCAAGCCTTGAGGCGATATGCAGATGACGTTGTGTGCCGGCCGCGATAAAGGTCATATCAATATTCGTCCGGGGATTTTCGGAAGGCACGTCCAGCACGCTGTCTCTCAGCCAGAGCAGGTCTTCTTCCGGCATCGCGACAAAATTGAATAGATAGGGAATCCGTTCCGCGTCCCATCCCGTAGCCGTTTGGATCTCTTCCGAACCGATAAGGCTGTGGCTGCGAAACGCCTCCATGCGGTCGTGAAAATCATCCGGCATATCCCGCACACCGAGAAGGTCGTCCTCGAATAAAATTGGCGCCGCGACGGTGTAAAAGCCCAGGCCCTGCGTCTTGCTGCGATGAGAAAACAGGCACAGCGCCAAAGGGTCGGTCGTCCCGCTCATTTTTGTAATGGCATGGCGATAAGCGCGCATGGCGGCCCATTGCAGATGTGTATATTGGGTCTCGGGCAGAACGATTTCCGCCTGACGCCAGGTCGGGCCGCCCTCTTCTTGGCGCGGGCCGGAAACGACGGCCCTTTCGCCATAGTGGGCCCAGAAATCTATGCCCTGCTCTACGACATCAGTATAGCGTTTTTCAAGCTTCAAGTTCTCCGCCACAAAGGCGAGATCGGGGAGAGTCGTCTCATCATCGGTATGACCTGCCGCGAGAGAGGCAGTTAGCGCCCGCAATAGCTGCACCTGCCCCAAGTGGTCCGCAAGAATATGGTGAAACAGCACGGCGATATGGCGCTGTCCACTGATATGGACGTCGCCCAACCGTAGCAGTGGCCCTTCAAAGAGACTTATGGGGCTGTTTAAGAGAAAAGAGACGCAGTCCCGTTCATCGGTAAAGTCCTGGGCGACGCTAAAAACAAGGCGTTCTCCCGAAATCCCTGTTGCGGGCAGACGAAATGCCAAGCCATGCTCGCCATCCACGACCACGGCCGAGAGTAGAGGAAAAGCCATGCCCATGCTTTGCGCGATCTCCTCAAGTTCCCGAACGGTTTTACCTTCCGAGCCGGGCTTGACGAGATAGGCGACGTTGTTCGCCGTCAGATGACCGTGAAACAATTCAGGATAGACCATCGAGGCCTGCATCGGGGTCAAGGGAATGTCCGTCAATTCAGGGTAGCGATCGGATGTCGGCGATGCTCGCCGATCTGCCAAAAGCCGTGCCGCATCCTGCGCTCCGCGCGCATAGACAAACGCAAAGAGCCCGGTCGGAAGGCTGAGCGTTGCAATTTCCGACCATGGCGGTACGGCGCGCTCATCCTTCAGCCGGATGATATGATAGTCAAATGCATCCCACTCAAGGTCACATTTCGGCTCATCGCCAATCTCAGCCAGCAGGCGCGCCATACGCGGCCAGGTACAATCCCGATAAAACTCCGTCAAGCCGAGAGGCTCTCTTCGATGCCGGTTGAGCAAAGTCACCAGCTTCACCGCCAGTATCGAGTGCCCCCCAGCCTGAAAGAAGTCTTGATCCGGTCGCCAATCCACCAGTCCACAGGCTTCCAGCAGCCAGTGGCGAGAACCGGCAGGTTGGTCCTGCTCAGCCGCCATCTTCGCCAGGGCGGCCATGTCGATCTTGCCATGGGGCGTTACGGGCAAAAACGCCACCTGCACAAACCTGTCGGGAACCATGAAATCGGGTAGGGAGGCCATGCCGAAGTCTTTTAGCTCCGCATCCTCCGGTGGCCGCGAAGCGCTTTGCGCCACATAATAGAGCAGCACCCGCTTACCGGTGGGCGTGGACTGCAGGCCCCCGACACAGTTCGCCACGCCAGGATGTCTCCCATAGGCAAGGGCAATATCGCTCAACGAGGTTCTATTACCCCGGATCTTGACCTGATCATCCTTGCGCCCGGCATAGTGAAAGAGACCGCAACTATCGCGGAAAACCAGATCGCCGCTGGCGTAAGCTCTTTCTTCGCCCAGTTGCGGGAATGCCCGGAATATACTCTCGGTAAGGCAAGCATCACCGACATAGCCGGGTGAAAGCCCGTCTCCGGCGATCGCCAGTTCACCCACCTCGCCGGTTTCGCAAGGCTCGCCCTCCTCATTGAGAATGTAGAGACGGCTGTCATGAACCGGATATCCGATAGGGATCGCACGGGAAAAATCGTGGTCACGCGGGATGCGGTAAACGCAGGTGCCCATAGTATTTTCCGTCGGGCCATAGCCGTTGTAGACCGTGATGCGCGCGTTGTGACGGTAAAGCCGGTCGATATGTCCGGGAGAAAGCGCTTCGCCCCCCACCATGATGTACGAAATACCCGCCAGACACTCGGGGTCCGCATCCATCAGCATATTCAGCAATGAAGTGGTCAGCCACAGGGTATTGGCGCCGCTTTCAGCGATCATCCGGCGCAGCGTGTCACCGGTTAGATGGTCCTCCGGCGTCAGGACCAGGCAGCCGCCGTTGCACAGCGCGGTCCATATCTCGAACTGCGATGCATCGAAAGTAAGGGCAGAATGATGGATCATCACGGTCTGCGGGCCAGCCGGAAAATGCGGCGGCTGATAACAGAAGCCCACCACGCCCAGATGGGTGCACGGAATAATTTTCGGCGCCCCCGTCGTGCCGCTTGAAAAATTAACATAAACGATATCGCTCGCGGCCGGTTTACGAGAACAACCCACCGCAACGGGAACCATCAGGTCCGCGGACTGGAGAGGTTCGGCGAAGGTCACATTGCAAAGCGGGCCATTAGCGATGAACAGCCGGACCTCCGCCTTTTCGATGACTGAATTATTCCAGCTCTCCGGATTCCTGGGACTGATGAAGCAGAACCCACATCCGGCCTTCAAGATCGCCAGCAGCATAACGATCAGATTAATCTCGCGCCGCATCTGGATGCCGATCCTATCCCCCGGACAGGCGCCCGCCTGCAACAGTCGCGCGGCGGCAAAGTTGGAGAGCGCGTCAAGCTCGGCATAGGTTAGCTTTGCGTCCTGAAGACGCACCGCACAGCCTTGCGGATTGGCCGCCACCGCCTTTTCAAATGCTTCAATCACTGTCGAGACCAAAATTCTCTCCTTTGTCGCCATGGCGAATCAAACAGAAGCCCACGGGAAAAGCGGCCTCGCCACGATACAGAGACAAGGCCTGGCGCGGCGAGAAAACGGTGCGTGGCAACGCGGCGGCGAGATCTCGCCGCCGGTCGATCAGCGCCAGCGCCCTTGCCAGATTATCATCCACCCGCGCCTCGCCGTTCGGAGGAACGACATCGGCAAGGCCGACATGATAGCGGTCGTCGCGGTACCCGGCACCGCAACGGGAGACATTGATAAGATCGAAATTTCCGGAGGCCGGCGAAAACGCAATCCGGCCGGAAAGTCTGCCCAAGTTCACAAGCATGGAGCGATCCTTACCGTTTCCATCCGGATGCAGGAGGTTGAGAATATCGCCGATCTGTTCGGTGACATCCCCCTCTGCGCAGAAATAAATCTTGGTAAAGCGTCCGGTGCCGCCAGACCGCGACGAGCCCGGATCGAAACTTGGCCAAGCTGGGCATCCGCGCATCCTGTCGGCGCGGACATCCCAGACGCAAACCTCCGCGCCGACATCCGCGGCCAATAACGCCATCAGCATGCCGACACCGCCCAGACCGAGAACCAACACCCGGTCCCGGCTGCTCAATCGGCTTCTGTCGCCGGCATGGACCGCCGTGGCCGCGAGCGTGGACAGAATGGCCAGATGCCCCGGCAGGTCTCCGGGAATCCGGCGGACCAGCCGGCGCGGCATTATCAGGCAGTCCGCATGGATGGCCGCACGCCATCCCATGGCGATCACCCGATCCCCAGGTTCCGTATGGTTCACATTCACCCCCTTGCGCAGCACCGTGCCGACGGCGCAGTAACCAAGTTCGAGGGTTTCACCGGTCTCCCTGGCCTGGCGGATATAATGCAGCTCCGTCCCGGGACTGATCATAGTGAACTCCGTTGCCACGACCACATGGTTGTCGTCGCAGTAGGGTATGGCTTCACGCAGGATCTGCACTCCGCTGTCGCCTTGAACCGCAAATAGCCGCCGTGTTCCTTGGTGCATCGCATCAACCCCTGAATATGGCCCGAAGGCATTGATCGAAATCCGGAAAGGAGGTTTTATAGCATTCGCCGCCGAGAATGCGACCCGCGAGACCGTGGGCGAGCATCAGAACATGCGCCGTCATCGACAGCCGGTGATCGTTAAACACGGTGACATCGCTCTGCACGCTCGGCCGTTGTCCCCCCTCGGTATGGATGGAATAGCCATCAATGACGGCGTCGATACCGAGCGTCCGCAACATCCGGCAGGTAGCCGTAATCCTGTCGGATTCTTTGAATGTCAACTCGTAGAGATCGTCGAACGCCGCCTCGCCCGGCAAAAGAGCGGCGATGGCGACCATCAGCGGGATTTCGTCGATCATCGAGTGCAGGCTTTCCTTGCCTTGCATGCCCTGCGCCTTAAACGCCCCGCCCCCCCGCAAGGCAATCGTGCCGGTTTTTTCCCCATGGGGACGCCCATCGGGCGAAATTTCCAGTCCGAATCCGCAACGCTGCATCCAATAAAAAAAACCGATTCGCGTCGGGTTGATGCACACCCCCTCGAACCACACGCTCGCCTCCGGCCGGTCCCTGTTCAACAACCAGAAGAGCGCTGCCGGATAGGCAAGCGCGGACGGATCCAAGGGAATGGTGATGGCGCCCGGCGGCCGAAACTGCCGCGGCCGGTAGGTCAAAACATGTTCTATGTCCTCCACCTCGTCACCAAACCCTTGAGCCATCAACTGGGTGTGATCCCTGGCCTCGACCGAATACGCGATTTCGACCGGCACCCGGGCGGCAATGGCGGCAAACAGGACGGCCGAGATCGATTGCGCGCTGCCGATGGAGATCGAAACCCGGCCCGATGTGATCTGTGACGGCAGCAGCCTGAGCGGCAAACATCCCGCCCGCCCCAGATATTCAAATTGTCCCCCCAATGTCGTCAGCGGCTCCACGATCCAGTCGAAGGGACGATTGCGCAGCGTCTGATCGCCATCAACGACGCAGCCGACGCCAAGCCCGCACAACACCCCGAGCAGCAGCCTGGCCGCCGCGCTGGAAGGCCCAAGATAAACTCTCCGCTCTTTTTTATTCAGCATCCCATGGCAATCGGCCGTTCGTAAGGAGGTCTGAAATGCCACTGCGCCTGACCGGCGGTCAAAATCGATCTTCAGCCCCAGATGTTGCAGGGCGTCGATCAATAGAGTGACGGCGGCTCCCTGATTGATACCGACGATGGTCACCGGATGTTCGGACAAGGCGGCGAACAACAATGCCCTGTGCGATATGGATTTGTCGGAGGGAACATAGCGAGCAGCGGCAGACCAATCAGGATGTTCCGGCAGCATGGCGGGGGAAATGTTGCGGTCAGGATAGATCAGCATGATTTCACCCCTTTTTGTAACGCTTAGGATCGATCAACGCGTCGTCGCTGAGGATCTGTTCAGGGTCGAAAATATCGGGCGCCGATGGGCCCTTTGCCACCGGCAACATCCCGGCTTCATACGAGCGGCGGCGATGGCGCTTGCGCTCCAGCCCGAGATTGAATCCTTCCAGATCAATGGGCCATTGCTTCATCGTCCCCTGTTGACGACAGTAATCCGCCAGCGCCTGCCCCCTCGGGGTGCGAACGAGCACGCGTCCGTATTTGTCGTATTTCGTAGCGTTGAGGCTGGCATCGAAAATATTGGGATCGCCGTCGCAGACGCTGATGTCGGCAAGACCGCTCATCCAGTCGCCGCAGGACAGACAGCGGTGATTTTTTCCGCCTTTCAGCTCCTTGAGGATTTGCCAGAATTCCAGGGAATGGCGGTCGCCATCCGCAGTGGAAACGATCAGCTTTCCCGGATAAGGCCCGCTGCGGTAGCGAATATCGTTTACGGTATCCAGAGACAGGCCTAAACGGCCTTGAATTATATCGATAGTTCCCTTCGGCAGGGTGCTGGACGAGCAGGCCGTTTCGACCAGAAAGGCGATGTTTTCCCGCGCCCAGTCGGCAATATCGCCCTGCAACTGCTGAAGTTTGCGGATGGCCTGCATGTGACAGGCTAATCCGACGACGGCGATCTTGTCGTCGCGACAGTGCTCATAAAGGCCGCGTAACTCCGCCAGGTAAGGCGTCAGTTGATAGGTGGATTGCGCATTCGCGATGATCGTCTCTTCATCCCTGGCGACGACGCCCTTTGCCCGCCAGCCTGCATGAGGGTCGCGGCCCATGGTCAGGACGTGATCGACGCCAAGCGCCTCGCGGCTGGCCAGCAGTAACGTAGTGACAGTACCGCCGCTGGCCGAGGCTTCGAACACATCAGTCCTGGTCGATCGGGCGCCGAAGTGATTGATATGAATGCCCAGCCACCGTTCACTGGGTTCGCGCGTGCGACCGAAAAGCCGCATCTCGGCTTCATCGGTCGCCGGATCGGCGCCAGGACAGACATCATGACACAGATGGCAATCATCACAGGACGCCGGGTCGAAATCCAACACCGGCTGAAGGTTGTCCGGATTCAGCACGATCAGCCGTTCGGGACAGACCAGTTGACAGGCTCCGCAACCGGCACATAAATTGGAATCAAGAACATCCGCTCGTAACACACTCATTGACATGGGTATCATCCTTTTACGAGGAATACCTCGGGTAATCCAGATAATTACTCAGTTCACCCGTCATTCCATTTGAACGATTTCCAGCGAAACGGCGTTTGCGCCGTGAGATAACGTTCCCGTTGCGGTTTTGGCGAAGCCGAGTTTTCGACACGCTTTAGCGGCCGCAGAACAAATCTCGACACTCCGCATCTTTGGCTGGGTCATTCTGCCGCTCCCGCCGCCGCGATCGCCCCGCAGGTCTCCAATCCCGTTACGATATGCCGCCCTATGTTTGCTACCCGGGCATCGCTCATCGCCATGACGTTGTAATCCACCTTGAGCAGCAGGCTGCCGGCATGCTGGTAAGCGGTAAATTCAAGATGGTGGCTAGGCCTGCCATGCAGGGTGTCGAGCGAGAGCGGATTGATCGAGAAGCGGTCCGTCGAGGCGATGGCGATATCGCCAAGATAATTGAAGCTGGCGAAACACTGTCGCGCGCCTAATGTTTGGCGCCTCCCATCGGAGTGATAATGTTCATTACCAAACGTGTGGGCGATCTTTTCGACTTTACGGCGATAGTCCCGCACCGCCTTGGCTCCGGCCGCCACGTCCAGGCCCCGTACATCGACGACGAAAGGACAGATGACGGTGAACCAGCCAAAGATGCCATCGGTGGACAATCCTCCAGGCGCCAAGCCGCGTCCATGACCCAGGACGTCGATTTTCTGACAAGAGGCGGGAAAGACCCTATCGAAAGAGAGCAGGACGGCGGCCAGCAACCAGTCGCTGATATCCATCGAGGGATCTCGGACGATCGTCGCCGATGGCGCGCCGATTTCGATATGCATAACGCTAAAGGCATCCTTCGTCGGGAAAGCCACGTCATCGCCAATCGGTTGCGGGCACTCGGCCCATGGTAAACGATCCCAGACGTCTGATGCGCGTTCCTGCGCCAGGAACTGTCCATATGCTCCGACCCAGCGTGGGTAGTCACTCTCCAATCCAGGCCAGTCGTGAACGTCCTGCGCGCTGTCCGCCTCCGACAAGTCCGCCAGCAAAAGGATCCAGGAAACCCGATCCACGCGGAACTGATGGCAACTGACAATCATGCTGAGCCGATCGTTTTCGACCAAAAGGGTGGCGGCGACGATCCGCCTATTCTGCAACGAAATGCGGCTTTCACAGTCGGTCACGGCCTGCTGCGGCGTCATTCCGGCCGTGTGAACGGCGATATCCACAGGCGCGGAATCGTGCAGATGCCGTTCCAGCAGAGCCTTGAGAACAGAGCCGAGCCGGTCAGCGTCAGTGACCGGTCCTGAATAGTCGATCACGCAGGTCTGACACCAGCCGTCCAGATCGGGAATAGCGCGACTTTCCAGAAAATACCGGTTGGGAAGCGCCGCATACGCCCCTGTCGCGGTCGAACTCGCCGCAGGAGCGACCTGAGCGGGCCGTTGACCCGATGTTATTATAAGACTGGCAATCGGCTTCTCGGAGATGACCTCTTCCAGAGCTAGTTTGATTCCCTGCCGTTTCAAGGCAGCGACCAACGAGAGCGCCTGAAGCGAATTCCCGCCATTTTCGAAGAAGCTGTGATTGATATCGATACTGGCGCCCTTCAGCACCTTGCCTATCGCGGCCAGGATTGGCGCATGCTCAGGATTACCGATCTCCGACGCTTGCAGTTTGTCACGGGCCATCCGCGCCAGCGTCTCCCGGTCGAACTTGTTGTTCCGCGTCAGCGGCAGCTCATCCATGAGCATAATCAAACGCGGGCGCTTGTGACTGTCTATACGCTCCACCAACGCCTTGCGGATCCCGGCCTCCGAAACATCTCCGCTAATGGGGACGACCGCAGCGACAACCTCATCCCCATCCTCGCCGACAAGGGTGAAGACGCAGCAATCCGCCACGGAATCAAGCCCGAGAAACGAGGCTTCGACCTCAGCCAGCGACACTTTCAACCCGTTGACCTTAATAACGGAATCCTTGCGGCCAATGATGACCAACCGCATTTGATCGTCGTAGCGGGCAAGATCGCCGGTTGCATAGGCGCGCGCGGTGCCCGGCGCGCCCTCACCCAAGGCAGTGAAGCTGCCGGACGACGGAACGAGCATGGACGCAACGAGGTCGGAGATCAATGTCACCTCTCCCGCGACGCCGCTGACGGATATCCGATTGCCAGCGGCATCCCGCAACTCGGTAACCACGCCGGATACCGGATGCGACAAGGGCCAGAGGCCTGCATCCCGCTCTGCGCCCTGGTCATAAACGGCGTACATCGCCGTGGTGCATTCGGTCGGCCCATAGGCGTTGAATAATCGGGAGCCTTGCGGAAAAACGCTGTTGAACAGATCGAGGTCGCCTGCGTAGATTTTTTCCCCGCCGATGACGATCCGTTTCGATTTCTGATAAGCGCCGAGCCCGGCGCGATGGAACTGGCGGAAATAAGGCACCGTCATGTGCAGGACATCGATATTGTGCAAGGCAATGAAGTCCGCCACTGTCTCCATGGTGGAAAACCTGGGATTGACCGTGCACAGCACCCCATCATGAAACAGGGCGGAGAAGACATCCATAAGCCCTGCATCCCAGGCCGCCGAGGCAAGTTGCAGTAGTTTTTCCCCGGGCTTAAGTTGCACATAGGCCGCATAGTTGGCGATATGCTGACGCAAGGCCGGCATCGTCTGCAAAATGGCCTTCGGCGCCCCCGTCGTGCCGCTGGTCAGGATGACATAATCAGCGCAACGGATCGGAAAAAAGATCGTTTTCCCTTGTTCGGAGATTCGAGGAGTATCCGGATTATTCGCCCATGGGGAAGCAGTAATAACGCAAGCCCTAGGCAGCCAGTCGCGGAGGTGCTTGATGGGCGCATCATCGCCAAGGTTGACCATGCAGTCAATTTTCAGCGCCGTCATCACCGACTGCAACGGGTCCATCTGCATCTCGGGATCGACGAAGACCACACGCCGCGCGATCCCCATCACGGCAATCAAGGCGGCGTAGGCATCGGCGCCATGAGATGCGCGCAGAGCGACAGTCTTCCCTTCCATACCCGCCGCAGCCAAGTCGCGCGTCAGTGCGTAAACCCGGCGATCCAGTTCACGCCAACGCCACTCTCCCGCTAGATCGACAGCGGCAAGATCATCCGGATTACGGTGCAGTAGGCAATGATCAACCATCTCGACATCCTCGTCATTTAGCGGCTCGGACATGACGCCAGCACATCGTCCAGAGCGCTGAAAAACTCATCCATATGCGACTCGACGAACGTGAGTGGCGGGGTAATCTTGACGGTGGCGCCATCGATACCGCCGGTTCGCACGATAACCCCATTCTTTAGCAGCCCGTCCCCCACTTCAGCGGCCAGCGGCACCATCGCGGCGGAATCGGAACCGGGTATCGCAACATCGAATGCCAGCATCAGTCCGGCGCCGCGAATGCCGCTGATGCGGCCGTCGCGGCTCGCCAGAACTCGCAGCCGCTCGACAAAACGCTCTCCGCTTCGCGCCGCACGCTCTGCGATATTGTCCCGCTTCTGCACCTCTAAAACCGCATTTGCCACCGCACACGCCAGCGGCATAAAAGTGAAGGTGGACGAATGCTGGCTGAAACCTAATACATCGATGATGTCAGGCGAGCCGGCCACAGCGGAAATCGGCATCCCATTGCCGAGGGACTTGCCGAGCACGATCAGGTCGGGGCATACCTGCTGCGATGCGACAAAAGGCCGGCCGGTACGGCCGAATCCGGTATAAATCTCGTCAAAAATGCTCAGCACGCCGAACTCGGCACAGGCTGAAACCATTTCACCCAGCATGGATGAAGGAATGACATGAATGCCTTCCGCAGCCTGAATCGGCTCGATAATGGCCGCAGCCGGCAACTGGTTTTTATTCTTGGCATCCTGCAAAAACTGCCGGAAAGCCAGACCCCATGCCTGACTATCGGCATTGGATTGTCCATCAGGACTAAATAAAGAGAAGCAAGGATTGTCCCTGAGGCCGATGGCCAGCAGGTCCCGGAATTTTCCATTGGACGTGACGGAAAGCGCTCCCTGTGTCTTGCCGTGAAACGAGTTCGAAAAATAGAGAATCGGTTCCCGCCTCGTCTTCCTGCGAGCGATCTTTACCGCCACTTCGACCGCTTCGGCGCCAGTCACCGCCCCCATGATGGAGGCTTCGGGAAACGGCAGAAAATGCGCCAGCCTGGCGATCATCTCATGTCGGAAAGGATTGTCGATGTTCCAGCCAGTATGGATCAGTTTTTCGGCTTGAGAGGTTAGCGTTGCAACGATGTCTGGATGCTGGTGCCCTAAATTGACGGCGCCGCTGCCGCCTGTCATATCTAGAAAGGATTGGCCGCGTTCATCAAATAAGTGACAATCAAGCCCCCTGACGATGACAGGTGCGCCGACTTGATGGCGCGACACGGATATGGATAATGCCTCTTGATAGGAACCGATTTCATTTTCCGGAAAAACATTCAGCATCTGATACCTCCTGCTCCAGCAAATAAATGCCCACAGAGCCCAAGGACGACCTTGAAAGCGGGACATTCGTCCCATCCGTTCGCTAGCTTTATTGCAAAATCACCCTAACACATAAAATTACCTTAATACATTAGAATCATTAAAACATTAAGTAATGTAAACATATTACAAATTATTTAACAAAAAAAACCAACGCTGACGGGGGTTGGTTATGGCCGCGTGAAAGAGGTTTTGAGTCCTCAGCGCATAGGGGATTACCATATCAATTGATTTTTTCTAACTAAGAAGTACAGCACGTTCCAGGAATTGGGAAAATTGAAGAAAAAGGTTCTTTTCCACATGGACACCTATCCATTCAAGCCCACTGGCCGTCGTTTTAGCAATTTCCCCTGTCGTCCTTGTACCTGCCCATCCTCGTAACTCACCACACCGTTAACCACCACCAGATCGATGCCCGGCGCTTGTCGGCAGGGATCGCTGTAAGTTGCAACGTCCTCAATCCGCGCCATATCCACCAGGGTTAAATCGGCAAATGCCCCTTCGCGCACAACGCCGCGATCTTGCAAACGAAAGCGGGCCGCCGGCATGCAGGTCATCTTGCGCACCGCTTCGGCGAGCTTGAACAATTGCAGATCGCGGCAGTAGTGCGCCAGCACGCGAGGGAAAGTGCCCCATAGCCGCGGGTGAGGATTAGGATCGGCCGGCAAACCGTCAGAACCAATCATTGAAAGTGGATGGGCAAGGATCTTGCGTACATCCTCTTCACTCATCATATGGTAAATCGCCCCGGCCGGACGCAGGCGCTCAGTCGCTTGCCACTGGTCTATGCCCCATTGCGCGGCAATCTCCTGCAGTGTCTGTCTGGCCATCTCCGGATGCGGCTCCGACCAGGTGATGTAGATCTCCATTTTTCCGTCGACGCGCCAGGCGTCAAGCGTGGTGGAACTGGCCGAGTACGGATAGCAATCGCAGTTGCATGACTGCTTACTGGCGGCTTTTTCCAGCGCGGCCAGCGCCAACGGAGCACGGCCCCAGTTGCCCGCACCGGCGCACTTAAGATGTGAGATCACCAGAGCTGCTCCGGCATTGCGCGCGGTAGTGAACGACTCCTCCAACGAGTCCAGTAGACCGTCGTGCTCATTACGCATATGGGTGGTATACAGCGCTCCGTACTCACCGACGATATCCACCAGAGGCTGTATCTCCGACGGCGGCGCCAGTTTAGCGTTGGTATAAGCCAATCCGGAGCTGAGACCGATAGCGCCAGACTCAAGGGCGTCTTGCAGCGCCGAGCACATTTGCTCCAGTTCTCCGGTCGTCGCCGGGCGATCGAATTGTGCCATAACGTTAGCTCGCAGCGCGGTATGGCCGATCAACGCCGCCACGTTAACACTCGGGCATGCGAGCTCAACCGCATAGGCATAATGCTGAAAGGTCGGATAGACAAATGCCTCCTGCGCTCCCAGCAAGTTCATCGGATCCGGCGGCGTGCCCGGTAAACTTACCGGTGAAGCGCTGATGCCGCAATTGCCGACGATCACCGTGGTAACTCCCTGCGAAATCTTGGCGAGCATCTCCGGGTGATGAATGACATTGGTGTCATCGTGGGTGTGGACGTCAATAAAACCCGGCATCAGGCAGCGCCCGTTGCCGTTGATCACTCGCTGAGCAGCCTGACCATCGAGATTGCCGATGGCGACAATCCGATCGCCGACAATCGCGACGTCAGAGACATACGGCTCAGCACCGCTGCCATCAACCACCGTGACTGCGCGGAACAGCAAATCAAACGCCATAGTCAGATCCTCCGGCCTGAGGCGAAATCCCAGCCTTTACCTGGAACCGCATCCATCAATTGTTGAGTATAGGGATGCCGCGGCGACGCCAGCACATCGGCTGCCGCTCCGTACTCGATCACCTCGCCGTGCTGCATCACCAGCACGTCGTCGCACAGCTGTGCCGCCACCCGCAGATCGTGAGTGATAAATAAAATGGCGACGCCCAGCCGACGCTGGATGTCGTCGAGCAATTGCAGTACTTGTGCCTGCACAGAGACGTCGAGCGCCGACACCGCTTCATCGGCGACGATCACGTCCGGCTCCATCGCCAGCGCACGGGCAATGGCGATACGTTGCCGCTGTCCACCGGAAAATTGATGCGGGAAACGATCAATGGCGTCAGCTGGCAGTCCGACTAGCTCCAGCAGTTGCTGACCACGTGCCCAGGCCTGAGCATAAGAGACGCCATGGTTCATCGGGCCTTCCACTAAGCTGTTGCCAATGCTGATGCGCGGATTGAGCGAACGGTTAGGGTCCTGGAAGACCATCTGGATGCGTTTGCGATGAGGTTTGAGCCCGGCGGTAGAGAGTTCGGAAATATCGTTACCGGTGATGCGTATCGCCCCTTCGTCAGGCGTCAGCAGGCGCATCACACAACGCGCCATCGTCGACTTGCCGGAACCGCTTTCGCCGACAATACCCAACGTGCGGCCGCGCTTAAGGCTGAATGTCACGTCATGCAACGCACGCGTGCCCTCGCGCCGCTTGCCGAACCAGCTCAGTGCGCCACCTTTGGGAGGGTAGATTTTGCCCAGTTCAACAACATCAAGGACGACCTGCGCGCTGGTCGCCTGGCGCGCGGGCCTTGGCGCCAAGCTAGGCACCGCAGCCAGAAGGGCTTTGGTATAATCCTCACTCGGTTGCGACAGTACCTGCTGCAAGGCGCCGCATTCGACGATATTTCCCTGGCGCATCACGCAGACGCGATCGGCGATATCCACCACTACTCCCATATCGTGGGTGATAAACAACACCGCGGTACCGTGCTTTTGCTGTAGTTCGCGGATCAATTTGAGGATCTGTTGCTGCGTGGTTACGTCCAGCGCGGTGGTCGGCTCATCAGCAATCAACAGGCGAGGTTCGAGCACCAGTGCCATCGCGATCATAATACGCTGGCGCTGGCCGCCGCTAAGCTGATGCGGATACGCACCATAGACGCGGTTAATATCCGGCAGATGCGTCTGCGCCAGAGCATCCATCACCCGAGCATGACGTTCCCCTGCGCTGAGACCAGTGTGCGTTTGCAGCACCTCATCGATCTGCCGTCCCACCGTCAGCACCGGGTTAAGGGCGGTCATCGGTTCCTGGAAAATCATCGCCATACGGCTGCCACGCAGTGCCTTGAGTCGTCCATTACTGACCCGCAAAACGTCTTCGCCATCCAGCAGAATACGTCCACTCGCAACCCTGAGCGCGCCTTTCGGCAGCAGGCCAAGCATCGCCAGCGATGTCACCGACTTACCCGAACCGCTTTCACCGACTAGGCACAGTGTCTCCCCGGCGCGAATGCTGAAGGAGATATCCTGCAAAATCGGCGCACCTTGCGCGGTGTTCACAGACAGGCAATCCACACGCAGGATATCGTTTTGTTGTTCGCTCATTCGCCGCCCCTTTTCTTCAGCCGCGGATCGAGGGCATCGCTGACCACATCGCCCAACAGGTTAATCGACAAAATACACAGAGAAAGAACCAGACCCGGCCACAGCACCAGAGAGGGTTTAAGCTGGAAGTAGACGCGGCCTTCGGAAATAATGTTTCCCCAGGTCGGAATTTCAGTACCGATGCCCGCGCCGAGAAATGACAGAATCGCTTCGGTCAGGATCGCCGATGCACAAATATAGGTACTCTGTACAATCAATGGCGCCAGTGTATTAGGCATCAGATGTCGGGTGAGAACCTTAAAGGTAGAGGTCCCCGTTAACACTGCGGCCTCTACGTAAGGCTCTTCACGCGCCGACAACACACGAGAGCGCACCAAACGAACGACCTGCGGTATCTCCGGCACCATAATCGCCACCATCACCGTCCAGATGCCCGAGCTGCTCAACGAAACGATGGCAATCGCCAGTAAGATGCCGGGGATCGCCATCAGGCCATCCATCACCCGCATCAACACAGCATCCAACCCGCGAAAGTATCCCGCCAACAACCCCAACGGCAGGCCAATCAGCACGCTCATCGCCGTGACTCCCAGGCCGACAATCAGTGAGATACGCGCGCCATAGACAATGCGCGAAAACAGATCGCGGCCATAGGCGTCGGTACCCAACCAAAACTCCTCGCCAGGCGGCCTGAGGCGAAATGCCGGCGACAGAGCCAGCGGATCGTGACTGGCGATCCAGGGCGCAAATATTGCCATGCCGACGATCAGCATCAGGATGACCAATGCAATGGCCGACATCAGCGGAATGCGAGGCAGTTTTACCAAACGACGCCGAGGTGTCGGCAAGATCGCAGAAACAGGTTTGCTCATGCCATCCCCTTAATAACGAATCCGCGGATCGCTCAGCGCGTACGACAGGTCGATCAGCAGATTGATGATGACATACACCCCGCTGGTCAGCAGGATCATGCCCTGGATCACCGGGTAGTCACGAGCCAGCACCGCATCGACAATCAACCGCCCCAACCCCGGGATATTAAATACGCTTTCGGTCACCACCACGCCGGAGATCATCAGCGCGAAACCGGTGCCGATCACCGTCAGGATCGGGATCATCGAATTTCGCAGGGCATGGCGGAACAGCACATGGATCTCCGGCAATCCTTTAGCCCGGGCGGTGCGAATATAGTCTTCGCCTAACACTTCCAGCACGCTGGCGCGGGTCATCCGCGCCACTAGAGCGATATAGACCGAAGACAACGTCAATGCCGGTAAGATAATGCGCTGAACGAACGGCCAGATCCCATTGGTGATGCTGCTAAACCCCTGTACCGGCAACCATTTCAATTCGATGGCAAACAGGGTGATCAGCAGGTAGCCAATCACAAACACCGGTACTGAGAACCCCAGCACCGACGAAGACATCACCAGATTGTCGATCCAACTGCCATGTTTCCACGCCGCCAGCACACCAAGCGGCACCGAGATCAGGATGGTGAAGGAAATCGCCACCAGCGCCAGGCTCAGGGTCGGTTCCAGGCGCTGGCCAATCATGGTCAGCACCGGCGTCTGGGCCATAAGGGAAGTGCCGAAGTCGCCATGCAACAACTGCGAGATCCAGACAAAAAATTGCTGATACAACGGCTGGTTCAATCCCAGACTTTCACGAATCGCTTCCAGCTGCTGTGGGGTCGCCATGTCGCCAGCAATGATCGCCGCCGGATCCCCCGGCGACAACCGCAGCAACAGGAAGACAAACAGCGCCACCACCAGCATCACCGGGATGGCCGCCAGTACGCGGCGAATGAAGTAACCAGACACAGGCACCTCCGGCAGTAGTCTTTGCCCGACAATTAGTCGCTTTTCTCGACGTTCCAGAACACCGTAGAGGGGCCGGTCAGTAAGTGGCTGATATGTCTGCTCCACACCGCCACATCATAGAATTGCCCCAGCGGAATGTAGTTGACCTGATCCATTGCTCGCTTCTGGATCTCGACGGCAATCTCTTTCTGCCTTGCCGGATTGGTCGCGGTGGCGAAATCCACTTTTAGCTGATTCATCTGTGGGTCGGTCGGCCAGCCAAACCATGCGCCCTTGCGTCCGCCACCATCAAGCATCGGATTGACCACCGGGTTCCAGATGGTTTCAGCATTCCAGTAAGTGAAGAACAGGTTCCAGCCGCCCTGTGACGGCGGGTTCGGATTGGCCCGACGCGACACCAGGGTCTGCCAGTCCATCGGTTGCAAATCCACTTTAAAACCGGCCTTGCGCAGCGCCTGAGCCGCGACCACCGGTTGTGACGCCTGACTCGGCACGTCGGTCGGCTGCATGATCACCACCGGCGTACCGTCGTAACCGGCTTTCTTCAGCAGTGCGTTGGCCGCTTCAAGATTACCGCCGTTAAGCAGCGACTCTCCGCCAGCCTGGCTTTCCAGAGCCGTGCCGCAGCCGAATACCGACGCGCATAGCTTGAAGTACTGCGGGTTGCCCACCAGCGCATCGAGCACATCTTTCTGGTTCATCGCCAACAAGGCGGCGCGACGGATGTCAGGGTTGTCAAATGGCGGATAAAGAAAGTTCATCCGTCCACCGGTCATCGAACCCAGTTTGCTCAAGGTGCCGAACTTGAGATTCGGATCGGCCTGCACCATCGGCAGCAGATCGATTGGCAGCTGTTCGATAAAGTCGATGTCGCCGGATGATAACGCATTGATTGCCATCATCCGGTCCGGCATGTTGATCCATTCGACGCGATCAACCTTCACCACCTTGCCGCCCACGGTGCCGCTGGCCGGCTCTTTGCGCGGCACGTATTGCTGGAATTTTTCGTAAACCACGCGATTACCGGGATCAAATTCACTGGCGACAAACTTATACGGACCGGAACCGGTGTAGTCAGCGATCATTTTGCCGTCCGGCGTGTTGGCCACCCGCTCTGGCATCATAAATGCCGCAACCGACGAAGGCTTCGCCAGCAGTTGCAGCACATAGCCGAAGGGTTTAGCCAGCTTCAGGGTGATAGTTTTATCATTGGTGGCAGTAATGCTGTCGGTGTACTTCATCATCAGTTGGCCGCCGACATCGTAGCGCGCCCAGCGTTTGAGAGAGGCGACACAATCGGCGGCGGTCACCGGTTTGCCGTCATGCCATAGCAGACCGTCGCGCAGGGTAAAGGTGTAAGTCAGAGCATCCGGCGAAACGGTCCATTCGGCCATTTGCGGCTTAGGCGCCAGCTCTTCGTCCATGCCAATCAGGGTGTCGTAAATCATATAGCCGTGATTACGGGTGATCTGCGCCGTTGTCGCGATCGGGTCCAGCACGCGCAATGAAGATGACATCACCGCACGCAACGTTTTCTCCGCCGCCATAGCGGACGGGGAGGTGATGGCGGCGCTCAGGCCGATCGAAAGCAGACAGGCGATCAAAAAACAGGACGGATATAGTTTCATTGTTAACACTCCAGTAAATAGCAAACCCTGGTGTCGGGAATTGCGGTGTGTGCAATGTAATGTGGCAATGTTGGATGCCCGAAACCGCAGTCGAAGATCGTAATTTTCACCTCATTTTCAGCGATAAATTCACCACTCAGATATACGTGCGCATGGCTCGATATCTCCGGGTTAGGGACGTTCAACGCCGGTCTGACGGGTAATAATGCCGTAGTGTTCGATGCGTCGGTGACGGGCGAAGTTGAAGATGGTGTTCTTGCCAAACCGGCACAGATCCATGTCGCAACGGTGGGAAATCAGCTCATCGCCCCGCCCGCTGGCTCTGGCCACCACAAAACCGTTGGGATCAACAATCACGCTACCGCCCATCAGTGGGAATCCATCCTCTACCCCGGCCTTCGCCACCCCTACCACCCAGGTAGCGTTCTGGTAAGCGCCAGCCTGCATGCAGAGTTCGGAATGGAACAGCCGTTGCGTTTCACCTTCCTCAGGTTGCTGTGAATTGACTGAAGGCGTGTTGTAGCCCAGAGTGATCAGCTCAACGCCCTGTAACCCCATAACACGATAGGTTTCTGGCCAGCGGCGGTCGTTACAGATGCACATGCCCATCACCGCACCCTGATTTTCCCAGGTCGGAAAACCAAGATCGCCAGGTTCGAAATAGCGTTTTTCCAGATGCTGAAAATCACGATGCGGGTCGAACTCAACATGCCCCGGCAGATGCACCTTGCGGTATTTTCCAACGATGTTGCCTTGGCGATCGGTAACGATTGAGGTGTTGTAGTGATGCCCATCGGGGGTCAGTTCGGCGTAACCAAAGGTTATGGCAATACTATGCTCGCGGGAAAAATCGAATAATGGACGCGTCACGCCACTCGGCATTTCGCGCTCGAACCAGCTATCGACTTCGCGCTGATCTTCCATATACCAACGTGGAAAAAACGTCGTCAGGGCCAGCTCAGGGAACACCACCAGTTCACATCCTTGCTGCCGCGCCTGTTCCAGTAATGCCAGCATCCGCTGGACCACACACTCTCTTGAGTCGTTTTTTTGGATCGCTCCCAACTGGGCCCCGCCAATTACGATTTCGCGCATGCGCTATTCCTCCACCAGGCCGACCCGATGCCGGCAACCCTTTTTGCATTGCTTAGGGTCATTGTGGGAGGTTCAGAGCGCTATGTCGTATACCAATATGTGGTCCTTGCTTAACCTGAAGTTAATCCATATTGAACAGGTGAAAGCCGCCCGCGGCCAACGTGCTGCGCAGATGCTCGATAAACACCTGCGCAAATTGCGCCAGAGGTTCATGCCGCAAATGCACCAGGCTGATGGTCAGGCGTTCTTCGTTAAGTATCGGCAGTACCGCCATACGCTCTGCACCCGATGCACGGAAGGAAATTTCATCAACCACCGAAAAACCGGTGCCATTTTTCACCAGCGCGCAGGCATGGTGCGGGGAATCGACATCAATACTCGGCCGATACGGCAATCCCACCCGTTCGAAAGCCTGCTTCATAAAACTGTGGAATGGGGTATCGGCGGAATAACCGATAAACGGCATCTCCGCCAGCGCATCTGGTAATTCGTTTGCCGGTATCCGGGTCAAAGGATGATCCGCGGGACACACCACCATCCCCCGGATATAGCTCAGCGGGACGGCGCGTAAGTTGGGATGATCAATAGGAAACAGAGAAATGCCAAGATCCGCCTGCTGGTCAAGCAACCGTTCCCGTAACAGCATATGACGTAAACACTCCAGGCTGACGAGGATATCTTCGTTGCACTGCCGGAAAGCACCGATGGCGTCTGGCACCAATTGATGCCCCAGACTGGGGCTGCTGGCAATGCGCAGCACACCGTGGCGCTGCTGCACCAGGTTGTGAAGCGTAGTGTTAACCCGCTGGATATCACGGTACACCGACTCAACGTCATTGAACAGGCAGCGCGCCTCCGGCGAAGGATATAGTCGCCCCTTAACCCGTTCGAACAACTGGAAGCCAATACGCGCCTCGGTGTGGGAGAGCATCCGACTGACCGCTGGCTGAGACACATACAAAAGTTGCGCGGCGCCGTTGATCGAACCGGTGATCATGACCGCCCGAAATACTTCAATCTGACGCAGATTAAGTAACTGCATTCGATTTACCTCCGAGGAATGAACGGCGTGCACATAACCACCCATGCTTAACACCAGGTTATAGGGTGTTAGCAATTAGTATGCCAAGGACATAAGCACAGCGAAAATTGCGCTGACAGCGGGGAAATGGTCCAGCAATAATATAATTCACCCGTGTTTTATCGGAGCCTTTACTGTGACCGTTTCACAAACCATCCTGCCCGTCTTTCTGTTGATCATCCTGGGATATATTCTGGCCCTCCGGGGGACGCTCGATCCCCATGCCAACAAGGTGCTGGGCGGTCTGGCTTTCAAGCTGTTTATGCCGATGGTTCTGTTTACGGGGATGGTTAACGCGCCGCTGCACGATGGCCTGAACATCAGGATCTTGGCGGCCTATTTCGTTCCGGCGCTATTTATTTTCGCCGTGGTCAACCTGTTCGCCCACCGCAGCGTGGGACATCCGACCCCTTTCGGCCTGACCGCCTCCTTTTCCAACAATGCCCTGATCGGCCTGGCAATGGTGGGCGGGCTGTATGGCAACGCCGGTCTGGTGTTGCTGTTTACCGTACTCGCCGTACACAGCCTGCTGCTGTTCAGCTTTCAGAGCCTGTATAGCTGTCTCGCCGGTAGCGTACCCTTTAAGCCCGGTGTTCTGGTAGCCAGCCTCGCCAACCCGATGATCGTCGGATTGCTGTTGGGAACGGCGGTTAATCTGTCGGGCCTGATACTGCCGGACTGGAATATGAAACTGGCAACCTGGCTGGCGCAAGCGGCATTACCCTGTGCGCTGATCGTTCTTGGCGCCAATCTCTCCGGCTATCGACTTCGCCCTGACGCCCATGTGGTCGGCATCACCGTCGCCAAACTGGCCGCCATGCCGCTGCTGGTTCTGCTGGTATGTATACTGCTGGGCATTAGCGGCATGCCACGCGGGGTGTTGGTGCTGATGGCCGCCAATCCCTCCGGCGTCAACGTGCTGGGATTTTCGCGCTCGCAGCAAGACAGCCAGATTATCAGTTCGGCCATTTGTCTGACGACGTTATTGTCGATAGCAACCATTCCACTATGGATATGGATCAATAGCCTGCTTTGACCTACCGCGATACCCACGCCAGCCCCTGTGCCTCGCGACATTGGCAATCTACTGCCTCAGCTCATTTCCGTGCGGTCTTTTGGGCTCAGGATGTAAGTAAAAGAGGACATGAGGCGTGGGTGATCAACCTTCCTGGATGCGGTAGATCTGATAACTATGAAGAAATGACCGGTAATCATGAAAAAATGGCGATGAGAAAATCTGGACTGGTAGGACCGTACTTCTAAAGCCATCACAGCCGCCCATGCAAGTGGCCGGACGCTGAAAATTTTAAGATCTCATCTTCGCAATAGCGCCAGAGAAAATAAAAGCAATAAGGGCCAATCAATAGGCCCTTAAAAAAAGATCTTTATCAGGAAATAAAATTCGCACCTTGCTTTAATACCACATCACAGGCCTTGGTTTTTACCTTTTCGGCCAGTGGCGTATTCCCGATGCTATTCAGATTCAACTGTTTTCCGTCGCTGGTATTCAGAAGACCAGCCAACCCTTGCGTATAGTCGGTCTGTTGCTGTTTCTCCTGCTGGGAAGAAAGACCAAGCTTATCCAATAATTGGTTTTTAACGTTTTCGGTATTGGTTGCTGAAACCAGTTTTTGTTCCACACAGTATTGCAGAATCCCGGCAGCGTTGTTCATATTGCCGGCACTCAGCGTCTGATTGCCGCCGTTGAGCAGCCCTGCCAATCCACTCTGGCTTGCGGATGAAGAGCTATTCTGACCTAATTGACCCATCGCACTGGAAAGCGAATCCTGCAAACTTGCCGCCTGAACGTAGCCTGCCATCATAAAAATTGCCAAACCAACGGTACTCGCTACGCCTCTGATTGATTTCATCACTCTTTTACTCTCTATCTGACCGATATACTGAAAAAATACAGCGTAGTATGTTACTTAAAAAGCAGAAAGCTCTGCATTTTGCATATTCTGCCAAATTGGCTGGTTCGCCTGTCTATGGCGATCCGGCAGGGGAGGATTTATCCTCACCGGTTTTGGTAACTCCCGGTCTGCAAACCCTGTCTGGATCGCCGCCATCAGAGAGACGTTCAGTTTCCAGGCGTGCGCGCATTAAGGTACTCCATCATTTACACAAGCCTCACCGCGGGGCGATTACTCATCCTTTTGTCCCAAAGAGCCATAGAGTTTCGGGTTCGCCTTGCCGATAGTTGATTAAAGTTTCACCGACGACGGGAAGAGTATGGAAGTCAATTCATTGAGTACATCTATAGTAACCTGGCAGAGCAAACTGACCACCGCCGGCCAATCTGCCGCCGACAAACTTCAACTCACGGTGCTGGAAGACAGCAACGCGGCCAGTGCCGCCATGGACGCCGAACGCCCATCGGTGAAAGACACCTCCACGCCGCAAGACCCAGGCAATTTCAGCCTCTACCGGCAAGGCGGGCGACCGCAAGATCCCAACGTGCTGTTGCGCTCCGCCAACGAGATCTTTGGCGATGCCCAGGCCGCGTTAAGCAAGGTTCAATCCGCCTACAACAATGTCGTCGAGCGCCTTGCCGCAAGTAATCCCGAACTCGCCGACAAGGACTTTGGTTTCAGCGTCGCGCGGATGGACGACTTATCCTGACGTCCACTGGCGATCTCTCAGACAAACAGGCCAAACAAGTAAGCGATGCGCTTAATGCATCAAGGCCCCTGATTGCCGCCGCCGACCGCTATGCGCAGTTGCACATCGAGATGGTCGAGTCGGACAATGTTTTTATGTACGGAAAATTTCATCTCGATCTGGATAACTATGCCCAGACCATTGATATCGGCAAGGAGCTCCGGGCGATCGATAAATTTCCCCGCAGGCTAATAAAATGAGCGCCGTAAGTAGGGCTTCCCACCAAATTGGCGCTGCCGGCCGATACGACGGGCTGCGTCGATCAGGGCGGCGACGGCGGGCGTTTCCTCGCGCGCAAACGCATAGAAGCGCGCCGCGGGCAGCGCCGGCCATTGTCCGTCCGGGCCCAATTCCCTCAGGCCTTCACGTAGCTGGCTGCGGGCGATAACGGTGACGGCAAAGCCCGATAAGGCGGCCGACAAACAGCCCGCCATGCTGCCGCTTTCGAACACGATGCGCCATGGCCGTTCCGTCTTGCCCAGCGCGGCGATGGCGGATTCCCGGTAGATGCACGGCTCGGGAAACAGCGCCAGCGGCAGCGCCGCCGCGCTCTCCGGCGTCTGGTCGGCGGCGTAGGCCCAGACCAGCGGCTCCTCCCACAGCAGTTCGCCTATTCCGTCCACGCGGCTGCACTGTTTGCCGAAGACCAGATCGATGCGGCCATGTTCCTGCTGGCGCAGCAGATCGGCGGTGATGCCGACCTTAAGCTCAATGGTCGCCTGCGGGTGGCTAACGCGAAAGCGCTGTAGCGCCTGGGGCAGCCAGGCGGCGGCAAAGTCTTCCGACGCGCCGACCCGCAGGCGTCCACGCAGCGGCGCGCCGCGCAGTTTCGCCCGGGCCTCGCATTCCAGATCCAGGATATTGCGGCCGTAGGTGCATAAGGTTTCGCCGGCCAGGGTCAATTCCAGACGGCGGGTGGTGCGCGCCAGCAGAATAGACCCCGTCGCCTGTTCCAGGCGCTTGATATGTCCGCTGACCGCCGAAGGCGTCAGCGCCAGCCGTTCGGCCGCCGCGGCAAAGCTCCCGCTGTTCACCACTTCAAGGAAGGTGCGCAGCAGCACTATATCCAGCAGCTGGCCTTCGGCGGCGGGTAAGATTTCCATGGCGGCTCCATTCAACGTAAAAAATCACTAATTAAACGATATTATTCGTTAATCGCGATGAATAATTCAGCCAGACTCAAGGGGACAGAGCAACCCACAGGAGACGACGCTATGCCAACTCAACATATCGCCACCACTTCCCGGCTCAATATTGCCTATCTGGAACTGAACCCGCACGGCGAACGGTCGGCAGTGCTGCTGCACGGCTGGCCGGATAGCCCGGCCTGCTGGAAGACGGTGGCGCCGATACTGGCCGACGCGGGCTACCGCGTGCTGGCCCCCGCGCTGCGCGGATTCGCGCCCACGCGCTTCAGGGACGCGGCGACGCCGCGCAGCGGGCAGCTGTCGGCGCTGGGCCGCGACCTGCTGGAGTTTATCGACGTGCTGGGGCTGACGCGTCCGCTGCTGGTCGGCCATGACTGGGGCGCGCGGGCCGCCGCCAACGCCTGCGGTCTGCGCGACGGCATCGCTTCGCATCTGGTGATGCTGTCCGTCGGCTACGGCACCAACGATCCGAATCAGACGATCGGCCTTCAGCAAGCGCGCAACTACTGGTATCACTGGCTGATGGCCACCCCGCGCGGCGCGCGCGTGGTGCGGGAGGAGCGCGAAGCCTTTGCGCGCCAGATGTGGGATACCTGGGCGCCGGCGGGCTGGTACGCAGACGCCGACTTCGACGAGGCCGCGCAGGCGTTTCAGGGCGACGACTGGGCCGAGGTCGTGCTGCATTCGTATCGCCACCGCTGGGGTTTTATCGCCGGCGATCGGGCCTATGATCAGGACGAGGCCCGCCTGAATCCGGCGCCCGTGCTGTCGGTGCCGACCCTGGTGCTGCACGGCGGGGCCGATACCTGCAACCATCCCGATAGCTCGCTCGGCCGCGAGCATTTTTTTCAGGGCAGATACCAGCGGCAGGTACTGGAAGGGATCGGACACTTTCCGCAGCGGGAAGCCCCGCAGCAGGTCGGCCGGGCTATCCTGCAATTTTGTCAGGTGGGGTAAGGCGCGCCCGGCCTCTCAGTAAGCGTGCAGCAGCGCGTGACGAAACGACAGGATATGGGCTTCCACCGCGGCCTGCGCGGCGGCGGCGTCCTGCTGCGCCAGGGCGTCTATCACGGCGCGATGCTCCTCCACCACCTCCTGGCGGTGTTCTTCCCTGGATAGCGTGCTGGCCCAAAAGCGCTGCGAACGGGCGTGCAGCACGCTGAGGATATCGCTCAGCGTGCTGTTGCCGGCGATCTGCGCCAGCGTCTGATGAAATTGATGATCCAGCGTCATCATCAATATCCGGTCGCGGGCCTGGCTGGCCGCGGCAATCTGCTGATTCAGATCGCGCAGTTCGGCGATATGCGCCTGCGTCACGCGCTGGCAGGCCAGCCGTATGCACAGCCGTTCATTGGTGAGGCGCACGTCGATCAGCTCCAGCGCATCGTTAATGGACAGCGGAGATACCATAACGCCCTTACGCGGGATCACCTGGAGTAAGCCCTCGTTCGCCAGACGATGGATAGCCTGATTGACCGGCGTCCGGCCCATATCCAGGTCATTCATCACCTGCGCGGTATTCAAATACTCTCCGGGCTTGTAATTCAAGGTCACCAGCGACTGTTTAAATCGCCGGTAGGCCAGTTCGTTCTGCGACAGTCCGCTCTCCTCCACCGTCGACAATACCTGACGCCGCTCCTCAACGCTCTTCACCCATAGCTCCTGCAACAAAAAAGTCTTTAGACACATAGTACACAAAACATGGCACGAAAATCGCTTAATACCGTAATGAAAGTCGTGTGAAATTTCACAATAATTTTAGTCGGAGCGGGGATTTTATGAAACTGGTCTTTAATTTAGCGCAGAAAAGCGGCGCGGCGGCGCTGGAGGTTGATATCGATCGTCTGGTGATCGCCGGCTGGACCGGGCGCGATCGTCAGGCGGTTTTGCACCATATTCGGGAACTGGAAGCGATCGGCGTGCCTCAGCCTAGTGCAATTCCTCTGTTCTATCGCGTGGCGGCGAATCAGCTCACGCAATCCCCGGTGGTTGAAGTGATCGGCGACGCCAGTTCCGGCGAGGCCGAACCGTTAATCTTTTCCCACGGAGGCGAACTCTATGTTTCGCTGGCGTCGGATCATACCGATCGGCGGCTGGAAGCGCACAGCGTCGCGCTGTCGAAACAGCTGTGCGTCAAGCCGGTGGCGCGGGACGCCTGGCCGCTGCGCGAAGTCATCGAGCACTGGGACAGCCTGATTCTGCGCTCGTGGATCAAGGAGGACGGCGACTTCCGTCTCTATCAGGAGGGCACGCTGGCCGGCCTGCAACCGCCGATGACGCTGCTGCAACGCTATCTGGCGACGGACGCGCCCATCGCGGCGCAGGCTGACGGTCTGGCCATGACCTGCGGCACCATGGCGGCGATTGGCGGCATACGTCCGGCGGCGGAATTCCGCATGGCGCTGGTGGACGAACGTCTGGGCCGCACCCTGAGCCACAGCTATCGCAGCATTGAACTGCCGGTGGTGGCGTGATGGAAAAACTCACTTTACGACAGGCCGCCGCCGGGCTGGCGACGGGCGCGTTCACCAGCGTTGAGCTGACCGAGTCCGCGCTGGCGCGCATCGCCGACCCGCGGGGCGAAGGGGCGCGCGCCTTTACCAGGGTATACGCAGACGCGGCCGGACAACAGGCGCAGGCGGCCGACCGGCGGCGCGCGGCGGGCCGACCGCTCTCGGCGTTGGACGGCGTGCCGGTCTCCATCAAAGACCTGTTCGACGTCGCCGGCGAACCGACCGCCGCCGGCTCCCGCGTGCTGGCGGCGGCTCCGCCCGCCGCAAGCCACGCCGCCGTGGTGGCGCGCCTCTTGCAGGCCGGCGTCGTGGTGGTGGGCAAGACCAATATGACCGAATTCGCCTATTCCGGCCTGGGGATCAATCCGCACTACGGCACGCCGGCCAATCCGTGGGATCGCGACGCGCGGCGGATTCCGGGCGGCTCGTCTTCCGGCGCCGCGGTGGCGGTGGCGGACGGCATGTGTTTCGGCGCGGTCGGCAGCGATACCGGCGGCTCGGTGCGCATTCCGGCGGCATTCTGCGGACTGACAGGCTATAAGCCCACCGCCCGCCGTATTGATGACGCGGGGCTGCTGCCGCTATCGCCGTCACTGGACTCCATCGGCGTTATCGCGCACGGCGTCGCCGACTGTATCGCGCTGGACGGGCTAATCGCCGCGCAACCGCTGACGCCGCAGGCAAGACCGTTGGCGCAGGCGCGCTTTGGCGTGCCGCAAACGCTGGTGCTGGACGGACTGGACGACGCGGTCGCCGCGGCCTTCGATCTGACTCTGCGGCGTCTGGCGCAGGCGGGAGCGCGCATTGAAGCCGTGCCCTGCGCGGCGTTCGCCGAACTGGCCGCCATCAACGCCGCCGGCGGCTTCACCGCGCTGGAGTCATGGCGCTGGCATCAGTCATTGATCGCCGGCCATGCGGACGAGTACGACCCGCGGGTGCTGTCGCGTATTCGTCGCGGCGCCGCGCTGGGAGAAAGCGATCGGCTGCTGCTGGCGCAGCAGCGCGCCGACTGGCAGCGGCGGGTGAGCGCCGAAGTTCAGGACTACGATGCGCTGCTGATGCCCACCGTCCCCTTTATCGCCCCGACCATCGCCGAACTGGAGACGGATGACGACGCCTATTTCCGCATCAACGGCGCGGCGCTGCGCAATCCTTCGGTAATCAATTTCCTGGACGGCTGCGCCCTTTCGCTGCCGTGTCAGCCGCCGGGCGATGCCCCGGTCGGGCTGATGGCGGCGGGATTGCCGCTGCATGACGACGCGCTGCTGGGGTGGGCGCTGTCGATTGAGCGTTGCCTTGCCGACGCCTAATTTTCCGGCGGCATCGCCGTCTTATTTGAGTTAACAGGAGAATATCCATGGCTATTTCCCCTTCCCCCAATGGAATGCTGCTGGTCGCCACCGATGTCGCCGCGCAGGATGAGGCGGATTTCAATCGATGGTACGATCGCGAGCATGTGGAAGAACGAGTACGCATCCCCGGTTTCCTCAGCGGCACGCGCTATCAGGCGTCGCAGGGCGGCCGCAAATATCTTGGCCTGTATAAAACCCTTTCCCTGGAGTGCTTTACCTCGTCGGCCTATCAGGCCGCCTTTACCCGTCAGACCGCCTGGTCGGAAACCAATCTGCGCCGCATGCGCGATCCGATGCGCCGGGTCTGCGCGGTGCAAGCCGTGACCGGACAGGGCACCGGCAGCCAGCTCAGCATACTGGCGCTTGAACCGGCGCCGGATAGCGCGCTGATCGATAGCGTTCTGCGTCTGGGGGAAACGCTGTCGGCCGAAGCGGGATTTGTCGCCAGCAGCCTGCTGTTGCCGGACGCCGCGCTGAGCACGCCGCTGCCCAACGAGTCCCGCGATTCACGCCCCATGCTGCCGCTGCTGTTGGTGGAAAGCAGCGGCCCCGCCGCCGCCGCGCATCTGAGCGCCCTGGCGAGCCGCGCGTTGAACCTATCTGCCGATAACTTTCTGCACTACGCCTTCAATTGGCAACTTACCGCACAGGAGCTGAAATGATGAATACCGCTACCACCGAAACGGCGCCAGGGGCGTCGCCGCAGGAACAGACCGCCGCAACGCCGAATACCGGTAAGCTGGCCGCGGCCAGCTCCATCGGCACCGCGCTGGAATGGTATGACTTTACCGTTTACAACATTATGGCGGCGCTGATTTTCAATCATGTGTTTTTCCCGTCGTTCGACCCGCTGGTGGGCACCATTCTGGCGTTTTCCACCTATGCCGTCGGCTATGTTTCGCGGCCGATCGGCGGCATCGTCTTCGGCCACCTGGGCGACGTGCTGGGACGGCGTTTTGTGCTGGTCGCCACGCTGATCATCATGGGGGTGACCACGGCGCTGATGGGGATACTGCCCGGCTACGCAACCTGGGGGGTCTGGAGCCCGCTACTGCTGGTCACGCTGCGCTTTGTGCAGGGCATCGCGCTCGGGGGAGAATGGGCCGGCGCCGTGCTGCTGTCGATGGAGCACGGCAAGCCGCATCAGCGCGGGCGCAACGCTTCGTTCGCCCAGGTCGGGCCGTCCTGCGGCACGCTGATCGGCACCGGTTTTATTACGCTGGTTACGTTGTCGATGTCGGCGGACAGTTTCCAACTGTGGGGCTGGCGCATTCCCTTTCTGCTAAGCCTGGTGCTGGTCGTCTTCGGCCTGTGGCTGCGCCGCGGCGTCGGCGAGACGCCCGCCTTTCTCAAACTGGAAAAAAACAAGGATATTACCCAGGCGCCGATCCGCGAGGTGTTCAGCCGGCATCTGCGCTCGCTGCTGATCGCCGGCGGGGCGCGCATCGGTTCCGACGTGCTGTACGCGCTGGTGGTGGTCTTTACCCTGACCTACGTGACGACGGTGCTGCACCTGCCGCGGCCGCTGGCGCTGACGGCCACCATGCTGGGAGCCTGCGGCAACGCCATCGCCGTGCCGCTGTTCGGTATGCTTTCCGACCGCTTCGGACGTCGCCCGGTATATATGGGCGGCGCGCTGGCGGCGGTGATCTGGGCGTTTGTCTTCTTCGTACTGCTGGACAGCGCGCAGCCGGTGCAGATCTGCATCGCGGTGGTGGTCGGGTTGCTGATTCATGCGGCGATGTACGGGCCTCAGGCGGCGTTCGTCACCGAGCAGTTTCCCACCCACGTACGCTACGCGGGGTCGTCGCTGGCCTATACACTGGCGGGGATCGTCGGGGGCGGTTTTGCGCCATTGATCATCACGTCGCTATTCAGCGCTTACGGCGGCACGCTGGCGATCTCCCTGTATGTGTCGCTGGCGCTGTTTATCACCCTCTGGGCGGTATGGGCCGCCAGAGAAACGGCGCATAAGCCGCTTTAAAAGCGGGATCCGATCTGTTGCAGGGCTACAAAAGGCGCTACAACAGACCGGCAGGGGGCCGTTCAAACCACTCTTACGCTGAAAACGGAGTTGAGTAGTGGAACGGCCCTCCCTATCGTTACCTCAACCTTATTACTCGTCACCGCGGTTAACCGGAAAATCGCCCTTTATATCCCCGCCCTGAATGAAGGAAAAGATTTTACCATACGCTTGATAATGATAATTAATATTAAAAAAGATAGCTGATACACTGAACGGACAAAAAACCATCTTTCCTGAGGGAGAAGAACGATGTCCACACCAAACGAAGCCCCCAAGACGACGTACCGCCCGGCGCCTCCGCGGTTGGTACAGGTTAAAGAAATTAACGACATTACGCCCGGTCTGCGCTCTATTACCTTCAGCGGTGAAAATCTGCATGACTACCCGCCGGACTGCGAAGGCTGGCATCTGAAAATTCTGTTGCCCCGCGAAGGAGAGCAGAAGCCCGCATTACCCACCCTCACCCCGCAGGGACCGCAGTGGCGGGAGAATGAGGTGCCGCCGTTTATCAGAACCTACTCGGTACGCGCTATCCGGCTGGCGCAACGCGAACTTGATATTGAATTTGCCATGCACGACGGCGCCGAGGGGCCGGCGTTGAATTTTGCCCGGCGGGCGCGCCCCGGCGACTGGATAGGCATCTCCAATCCCGGCGGCCCCGATCCGATGCTGCCGGAAGCGAAGCACTATTTTATGGCCGGCGATCCCACTTCGCTGCCGGCGATCGCCGCCCTGTTGGAGAAAATGGCGCCCGAGGCGCAGGGTAAAGTGGTTATTCGCGTGGATAACGCCGGCGATACGCTGGATCTGCGCAAACCGGCGGGCGTGGAGGTCGTCTGGCTGACGGGGGATATCTCCCTGACGGACAGGCTGGTGGATATCTTTACCTCCTGGCCGTTACCCGCTCAGGACGTCACTTTCTGGATTGCCGGCGAAGACCGGATGATCAAAGCGCTGCGCCGTTATATCCGCCGGGAAAAGGGGTACGACCGCCAGCGGATCTACGCCATTCCCTACTGGCGCCACGGCTATGATGAAGAGCGTTATCACGATCTGCGGCATGAAATTATGGATAGTCAGGAGTAAGCCCCCAAAGGGCCGAGGGGTCCCCCACAAATCTGGGAAAGGGATGTCTGTAAGCGCAGTGAGGGTTTCGTGCGCACTAACCTCAGTCGATTTCTGCGACCGTCGAAGCACGCGCCCGACATGGGGCGGTTCAGGCGCCGCCGCCCCATGGCCCCGGGCTTTTCGCGAAATGATGAACCCCGTTGGGGTTCACCCTACGGGCCAACGCAAGCGTTGTTCCATTTTGCGTTGCAAAATGGTGTCGTCGCTACGCGATGCCTTCGGCGTTCGTGACCGCTGGTCGGGCCGCCATTGACGCGGAATACTCGTCCCATCCATGGGACTCGCCCTAACGGGCCAGCACAAGTGCTGTTCAAAAACGCTCCCGGCGTTTTTGTCCGGCGCGGCACTGGCTTTCGCGGCGTCCCTGCCGCTCACCCGGCGGTCACGCCCACCTCAGCGCGATTTTTTACGCGAAGGAAAACCTTTAAAACCCCTACCCCGCCCACCGCCTATACCAGGTTATCCTTACCTTCGGCCAGCAATAGCCGCCAGCCGTTAAGGGTGGGATTTTTCATCAGCGAGACGAAATCGACCTCGTACCCTTCACTGCGCCAGTGGGCGATCAACGACATAATGCGCACCGAATCCAGACCGTATTCGAGCAGGTTTTCATCATCGCCGATATCCTCGCCGTCAGCGTCGAGCATCGGCAACAGCAGCTCGCGCAGGCGCGCTTTGTCCCAGCCCGGCGTCATGGCGTCCGGCGCCGCAACCAGACTCGCGGGATTCTCCGCCTCCGGCGGCGGTAGCAGCGACGCCAGCGGCAACTGAGCCGCCCGCTTTTCCGCCAGGCGGGCAAACACCCTGGTAAGGGTGGCGGCGATCAGATCGACCCTTGCGGCGTCATAGTGTTGTGAGCGGTAGCTCATCAGCACGCGTATCGACGTCTCGCCGGCGATAATCTCTTCCATCACCTCGAACTGCAGGCCCAGCAGCGATTCGCTCTTTTGCGGATCCACCTGTCTGAAAGAGACGCGGCTCCCGTCATGCAAGGTAAAGCAGCCGTTCAGTTTGTTCTTGGCGTGCAACTGGATAAATACTTCGAATATATGCCGGCCGTCCGGGCTATCCCCGTCCGGCAGCGCTTCTTCAACCAGGTCGATGGGAACGTCGGTGTAAGGCATTGAGTGGTTAATATTGTTCTTCACCTGTTCGATAAGCGCGGCCAGCGTCATCCCCGCGCTGAAACGCAGGCGGTGCGCCACCACCGTGGTGAAATAGCCGATGGTGTCGAAGAAGCGGGCATCGTTGCGTCCGGACGCCGAGGTGCCGATAACCAGGTCGTCCGGCGCGCCCAGAGCATGAAGCGCGGCCGCAATACCGGCATAGGCGACGTTGAACAACGACGCGCCCTGTTCGCGGGCCAGCCGGTACAGACCGTCCGCCACCGCTCGTTCCATCTTCAGCTCCACCCATCCTCCGGCGCTGGAGGGTGGCGCGCCGCCGTTTTCCGCCGTCGCGGCGGCCTCAAACAGCGGCTTGCCGCGCTTTACGCCGCGCAGACTCTCGACCCAATAGTCGAGGTGCGCCTGATTGAGGCCCGCCTTATGCTGTTCTATGGCGAACTTATGGAACGGCGCCGGCCGGTTATGCCATACCGGCGAGCGGTTCGCCGCCCGGCAGGGATAGGCATAGGCCAGTTCGTCCATCAGCAGATTGACGGACCACTCATCCAGCACGATGTGATGAAACAGCAGGGAGAGGATCTGCTGCCCGCTTTCGTCATCGCGCATAAACCTGACGCGCAGCGGCAGTTCCGCCGCCAGGTTGAAGCGGTGTCCGGCTTCCTGCGCCAGCGCCGCGCGCCAGTCGTGCGCCGCGCATTGGTGCGAATATCCGAACCACTGATAATGGGGCAGATCGCCGAGCGCAACGATACGCTGCCGCACCCCGCCCTGCTCCTCGCCAAACAGCGTTCGCAGGCCGCTATGCCGTTCCAGCACGTCAAGCAGCGCCTGCCGGAACGCCGTCTCATCGACCGGGTCGAGAAAACGCAGGGCGAAGGGAATATTGAAGATGTCGCCGAATTCAAAGGCGGCGTAGGCTTTCCACAGCGATTCCTGCGCCAGAGACAGCGGCGCGATCGCTGCGTCGCCGTGCGCCGTTGGCGCCGCGGAGGACGCGGCGCTAAGTCCGTCGCCGCGCCGCGCCAGGGCGGCCAGCCCCCGGGCGGTGGGATGGCTGAACAGATCGTTGATATGGATTTCGATATCGCGCCCGCTGAGCAGCCGACCGATCACCCGCGTGGCGATCAGCGAATGGCCGCCAAAATCGAAAAAATCATCATCAAGGCTCATTTGCGGAGACGCCAGCGCCTCACGAAATTCGGCGAGGATAAGATCGGCTATCCCGTCCTGCTGCACCCCGTCTGACCCCGGCGGTGCGGCGGGCAACGCCTCATCCTCCTGCTGGCCCCCCCCCGCCGCGGCGCCGGGCAGGTTTACGGCCGCGGGCGACGCCGCCTCCGGCCCCGCCAGCCAGGCGACAAACCGTTCGAGCAGAAAGCCGCCGATATGGGGCGAAACCCGCGGCCCGGCGATCAGCTCCAGACTCAGCGTCTCCCCCGGCCCATCGCCGACGGCCAACGCCAGATCGACGCAACAGCGCGCCGGGGGCAAAGGGATGCGCACGGCGGCGACGCCCGCCAGGCGCAGCGACGGCGAAGGGTCCAGCAGCCGGATCACCCGCACCGGAGAGTCCGGCGCGTCGGCAAGCGTTTCGCTCCGCTCCCCGTCTGACGCCAGATCCGCCTGCGCCTGCGCCACCCTCTCGCGCAGCGGCCTGCCGTTATCGCGCACCTTTACCTCGGGCAATCGCTCGTCATCCGCCGCCTGCTCCGCGCCCGCATCGGCACAGGGCAGGCCGACCGTTACCTCCTCCCCCGCGCCGGCCGCCGAAAGATAGCAGCCGAACAGTACCGCCAGCGCCGTCAAGCGGGATGGCGGCTCGCCGTCCGGCGGCATAAACGGCACCAGCCGCGCGGCGTCCAGCGTGGCGCCGTAACGCGTCGCCGCGCCGGTATGCCGGGAGCGGGATTGGCCGAAGTCGACGATCTCCCCTGCGCCGCGCGCTTCATCGCGGTACAGTCCGGGCAGATTGATACGTCCGCCCCGGTTCGCCAGCCAAATCCCCTCGGTAAGGCCGGCCTGGGCGGCGGGCCGAAGATGCGCCGGCAACGGCCGGCCGTTGTAGATGGCGCTCAGCGCGGTCAGTATCTGCGTCCACGACAGCTGTTTTCCCAGGATAGCGTGCGCCACCGCCCCCAGAATCACGCCGTGCGGCCCGCCGATAAACAACAGGAAACGCACCGGCGGCTCAAGGTGCAGTTCACAGGGCTTATCCTGCTCGCGCAGCAGGGCGGCGATGGCCTGTTCCTCGACAGCTATCGCTTCGATGGCTATCGGCTGTATCACCGGACTGACGGAAAATTTGCGCAGTTCCCCCTGCTCATCAAAACGGTATCTGACGTTGAGGCCGGGCACTACCCTCAGCACCGCTTCCAGGGCGCCGGCCAGCCGACCGGGCCGGACCGCCGGGCCAAGCCGCCAGGCCAGCGCCAACTGGTCGGGCGTATACTGATATTGCTGATGGCGCAGCCACGCCCGTTCTTCAAACGGCGTCAGCGGCTGTCCGTCGCCCGGCTTCTCATCCGCTATGGCGCCATCATCGCCGGCCGGCGTTTTGCGCGCCTTATCGTCAGCCGTGCCGTGGTCAAAATCGTCCGTCACTGCGTCCTCCTCCCGTCGCTGCGGTCACGTTAGAACGTCAGTTCGAGAGAGGCGCCGACCAACCGGTCCGGCCTGACCTCGGAGAGGTAGGCCACGCCTCTGGAACTGCCGTAGTAGGACATGACGCTGTCGTCATGATCGAACAGGTTCTGCGCGAACAGCGTGGCCCGTCCCTGTTTGAAGGCGTAGGCGAGCTGGAGATTGGTGGTCCAGTACGACGAAATCCTCCCCCGCCGGTCGTTGTCATTGTTGGAATAGTAGGAGTCCGAATAAGCGACGTTACCGCTCAGTTCGAAGCCCCGCGCGAAGCGATACCTGGCGCCCAGGTTGGCGGTATAGCCCGGCGCCCGCGCCAGCCTGTTTCCCTCCAGTTCGCTGCCGGAAAAGCTCTCGATCTTTGATTTCAGCAGCCCGACCGAGCCAAACAGATCGAACTCCCACGCCGGCGTCCAGCGGGCGCCCAGCTCGGCGCCGTAGGTCTTCACCTTGTCGGCGTTGAGGATCACCGAGGAGCCGCTCACATCGACGGGAAGCTGCATATCCTTGTAATCGTTATAGAAAATATTGGTGGTCAGTTCGACGTTACTGTCTTTTAGCTGATGGCGGCTGAATAGCTCATAGTTCCAGACGTACTCCGCATCATAGGTGTAGCTGACGAAAGGCGCGAGGAAGGTCATACCGGCGCCGCCGGCGTTGTAGCCGCGCGCGATGCGCCCGCCGTATGCCTGTCCGTCCCGCGGCTTCCACACCACTTCGGCCTTGGGCAGGAAGACGTTATAGGACTTATCGAAATCGATCGCCACGTTGCTGCTGCCGCCTTGCCGCCGCCGCTCCTCCCGTTCAAGGCGTCCGCCCAGCGTTACGTCGACCTTTGGAACCACGGCGTAGGTGGCCTCGGCAAAGGCCGAGAAGGATTCGGTGCGGTCATCGAAGGTATTGACGCCGCCGTAGTAAGCGTCGAAATTGAGCCATTCGTCCTGCGTGGAGTAGAAATAGCGCAACCCGGCCAGCGCCCGCAGCCTGTCTTCGCCGCCGCCGAAACGCGCCAGGGGTTCAAGCTGGAACTCCTTGCCGTCGATGTTCGCGGACTGCAGGCCGTTCGACGTCAGACGCTGATTGTCGAAATCGGTATACAGCAGCTTGTTCTCCAGTTGCAGGCTATCGGACGCCTCCCAGGCGATATCCCAGATGCCGCTGGTGGATTTGGTCTCGAACACCGGCCTGGTGGTCTCGAAACGGACGCTGCTGGTGGCCTCGTTCTGCGGCGCCCGGGTGTCGTAGTGGTTAAGGGAGAGCTTGGTGGTCAGTTCGGGCAGGGCGGCGGGATTGTACAGCAGCTTGGCGCGGGAGGTGGTCACCTCTATTTCCCGCGGATCGCCGACCGGCGCATAGGCGGTGAGATCGGCGCTGCTGCGCCGCCGCTGACGGTCGACGCTGACGCGGAACGCCAGCTCATCGTCGACCAGGGGGCCGGAAACCATCGCCGCCGTCTGCGAATAGTGCCGGTTGCCGATGCCCCCCTTCACCGCCTGCTCCCAGTGGAACGTCGGGTCTTTCGAGGTGATCAGCACGGCGCCGGCGATGGAATTGCGCCCCTGGAGCAGACTCTGCGGACCGCGGAACACCTCGACCCGCTCGATGTCCCACATCGACTGGGGGCCGAATGCCAGTTCATTGTAGGTGAGCGAACGGCCGTCCACCGCCATATTCAGGCGCGCGCGCGAACCGTTGAGAAAAGCGTGGGCGCCTTGCGCCGGTCCGGTGCCGTCGATGCCGCGCACGGTGGGCAGATCGTTGCCGATGCCGGTATCGACGACGTTCGAGGTCATCTTGAGCAGATCCGACGCCACGGTCACCCCCGGCGTCGACTCAAGCCTGCGGGAATCGTAGACCTCCACGCTGGAACCGGTATCGTAAATAGAGCGGTTGACCTTCTCGCCGGTGACCACGATGGCGTCCGTTTCCGGCCGCGGGGCCTGCGGCCAGGCGGCGGAGCTCCTGCCGCTCTCCTCCCTCTCCTCTTCAAGAGCGGCCCTGGCATCGGACAGGGGCAGAACAGCCGCTCCCAGCAACAGGGTAGCGACGGAGCCGGCAACGCGTAAACCGACGCCGTCTCTTTTGCCATCCGCCGCGTTATGCCGCAGAGTCGCGTGTAACGTACTCATCAATAACCCTCCTTTAGCAAAAGTGCACAAAATCTGTTCTACTCACATAGAAAAAAGTGTGATTTTCACTTTGCAAACGGCATCTGGCATCCGGTACGACTCTGTAACACGCGTTATCCGTGCCGCAGGGACAGATTGACTCTGCCCGGGGCCATCGCCTGGTTATTGTTTTGCCTGCGCCACGATGGCTGCGTCTCAATTAAAAAAGAACATCTCCTATAAAAAACGTCAGGGTGACATACGGGAATGGCTAAAAAAACAGCACCCGTCATCGCGAATGATAATGTTTCAATTTAAGTAATGCAAATCATTACTATTGTAAGGAAACGAAAAGAAAGGTCGCGATAAAGGGGATAAAACGATTTGCGCGGCTCAGAACCGGCGCATGCGGTTCAGCAGCCAGAGTAGATAAACGCCCCCGATAATACCGGTCATACGGCCGACGGGCACCGCGACCGTCAGGGGCAGCAGCAGCGTGATCAGGTCGGCCAGCAGCAGCAGGCAGGACCCCATCAGCGCGGCGCTGATTACCGGCAGCTTGCGCGAGCGGGTTAAACGCGCCACCAGCTGCGGAGCGGCCAGGGCGACAAAAGCGATGGGTCCGGTGGCCCCGGTGGCCAGCGCCGCCAGCACCACCGCGCACAGAATCATCAGCAGCCGGACGCGCTCCACGCGGATGCCCAGCAGGCAGGCCATATCGTCGCCCATTTCCATCATGGTGAGCTTTCTGGCGCACAGCAGGACGACCGGCAGCAGCACGGCCACGCCGATCATCACCGGGATCAGGTGCATCCAGGTGCGGGATTGCACCGAGCCGGCGAGCCATAGGTTGGCCATCACCGCGTTATCCAGATCGCCCTTCACCAGCAGGAAACCGTTCAGCGCGCTGAGCACCGCGCCGACGCCGATACCGGTAAGGATCAGGCGATACCCCCGGAGCGTTCCCCCTTTCACCGCCAGCAGATAGACCAGCAGCGAGGCGGCGATGCCGCCCGCTATCGCGGCGAAGGCGACGGCCGTCGGCGCAGGGTCGAACAGGACGATCTGCAGCAGCGCGCCGCTGGCGGCGCCGGTGGTGCAGCCGATAATATCGGGGGAACCGAGCGCATTGCGGGAAACGGACTGGAAAATCGCCCCGGAAACGCCCAGCGCCGCGCCGACGAAAATCGCGGTCAGGGTGCGCGGCAGGCGAATATTGCGGATGATGCGATCGCCGGGGCCGCCGTCGCCGTCGCCCAAGATGGCATGCAGAATCTGGGCGACGCTGATATCGATCCGTCCCGCCGTCATGGCGAACGCGGCCAGCAGCAGCAACAGCAACAATAGCCCGGCGCACACCGCCAGCGTCCGGGGAGAGACCAGCAGCGATACACCGCCCCGGCGCCAGACGGCGCCGCTGACGCCGGCCGGGGTGTCGCTACGGCGGGCGGCAGTCATAGCTGGATGATTTTCCATCGTCTCACCAGCACCACGAACACCGGTCCGCCAATCAACGCCGCCATAATGCCGACGCCGATCTCTCCCGGATAGCCGAGCAGCCGGCCGAGAATATCGGCCGTCACCATCAGGATGGCGGAAATCAGCATCGACCAGGGCAAAACCCAGCGGTGGTCCGAACCGGCCACGAAACGGGCGAAATGCGGCGCGGTCAGTCCGATAAAGCCGATAGGTCCGGCCGCCGCCGTCGCGGCGCCCGCCAGGGAGATAATCGTCAGCGCCGACAGCAGCCACACCCAGAGCGCGTTCACGCCCAGCGACTGCCCCAAATCGTTGCCGAGCGCCACCATATCCAGCGATTTCGCCAGGGTAAGCGACACCAGCAGCCCGGCCGCCGCCACCAGAGAAACCGGCCCCAGCACCGCATAACCGCGTCCCTGCAGGGAGCCGACGACCCAGTGGCGGAACTGATTAAACACCTCCTCGTCGCTGTTGACGGTAATCAGCTGCGCCAATGCCAGCAGCACCACGGTCAGCGCCGCCCCCGCCAGCACCACCCGCACCGGGTTGATTTCCCGCCAGCCGCCGGAGAGAAAATAGACCCCGCAGCCCACCAGCCCGGCGCCGAGCAGCCCGAACCACATATACCCGGCGACGTCGGAAACGCCCAAAAAGGCGATTGCCGCCACAATGGCCACCATCGCTCCGGCGTTCACGCCGAGAATGCCGGGGTCGGCGAGCGGATTGCGGGTCAGCGCCTGCATAATGGCCCCGGAGACGCCCAGCGCGGCCCCCACCACTATCGCCAGCAGGGTGCGCGGAATTCTCAGGTAGCGCACCAGCAGGTGCTCGCTGCTGCCGGCGTCGAACGCGACCAGCGCCTGCCAGGTCACCTGGGCCGGAATGGGGCGCGAACCGATAAACAGGCTCCACAGCGCCAACGCCGCCAGCAGCAGCGCGCCGATAAGCAGGCCCCGGCGCCGAAAGCTCAATTTGCCGCTGCCCGGGCGGGGAACAACCTGAACGACTGGTGGCATGGCGAATGACCCTGGGTAGATAACAAGCGGTTACGGCGACGGCGCGGCCTGTTCCGCCTTGCCGAACCGTCTGACGATGCCGGCGATAATCTCCCCGGCGCTGAAATAATCGATGCGGAACGAATTGACGCCCAGACCATAGACCTGGCGTTTTTTCACCGAAGGCAGGTTGGCGAGCAGCGGATCGGCCAGAAACGCCGACGCTTTGTCATCCCCGGCGTTAAGCAGGAAGGTGGTGGGCGCGCTCAGCCGGGTCAGGTTTTCATACTCCGTCCAGACAAAATCCTGGCGCGGAGCGACGCTGCTTTGCCATGCCGGGTCGGGCGCTTCGAGGGTGAAGCCGAGCGATTGCAGCAAGCGGGCGTGAACCCCGTCGGCGGTGGCGATCGGGTTGCTGGTGCCGGGACCGTTGTAGCTGATGATGTTCACCTTGCCGGCCGGCGGCGTAATGCGCTCGCGCGCCGCCGCCACCGCGGCGTCGAACTCGACGATGCGGGCGTTGATCTGCGCTTCAAGGCCGGTTGCCGCACCGATTTGCCGCGCCAGATCCTGCCAGGTCTGACCGCCGTAATCCAGCACGATGGTCGGCGCGATGGCTTGCAGTTCGCCTATCTGCCCCAGCGCGGAATCCCCGCCCGTGGCGGCGACCACGATCAGATCCGGCGCCACCGCATAGGCCGCTTCCAGCTCCACGCTGCCCGCCGGCCACAGTTTTTCCACCCCGCGCGCCTGCGCCGCCTTGTCCCACTGGGCGAAAAAGCGGCCGTTGGCCGCGGTCGCGCTGGCCGCCACCGGCGCGTCGACGGCCAGCAGCGTGCCGGTGATGGTTACCGAGGTGGAGAGGATGCGCCTGGGCGGAGCGGTCAGGGTGGTGGCGGTGCCGTCGGCATTGCGAAACTCCCTCGGCCAGCCCGGCTGGGCGGCAGCGGCCGGCGGGCTGGCGCCCTGCGCGATTAGCCCCGCCGTCAGCGCCAGCGCCGTTATCAGGCGGCCGATGCCCGCCATACCTTTCCGTCTGTTCATAAGCTCCCGACCGTTAGCATTATAATTAGGTACGATAACCGTAAAAAAATAGTCCTCGCCCGGTACGGCTAATTTTTCAGCAGTATATTATTCACACACATAGCGTCGCAATAGCGTCACCGCCAATCGCCTTGCCCTGTCGCCGATGCGCCAGAGTATGGCAGCGACGAAAACCTACTCTCGAACAGGAGGCGCAGACATGAAAGCAAACCGGCAACTGTGCATCGGCCTATCCATTGCGGTAACCTGGCTAAGCGGAAACGGTTGGCGACGCGCCGACAGCCGGGTGGAAGAGATATACTCGGCCGATTTTTATCTCGACCTGGCCCGGCGGGCGGAAAACGCCAAACTGGATTTTCTGTTCCGCCCCGACGTCCTGTTTATCGATCCGCTCCGCGCGGCGCAATCCCCGTCCTTCAGCAGCCTCGATCCCATGATTTTGCTGACCGCCATCGCCGGGGAAACCCGCCGCATCGGCCTGATTTCCACCGCCTCGACCACCTTTTTGCCCCCTTACCTTGTCGCCAGACAACTCCAGTCCCTTAACTGGATCAGTCAGGGCCGCGTCGGCTGGAACGTGGTCACCGCGTTGGACGGCAACCGCAATTTCGGCCTCGACCGGATGTCCGCCGCCGACGAACGCTACGAAAAGGCCCTTGAGTTCACCGAGGTGGTGCGTCGGCTGTGGCAAAGCTATCCCCATACGGCGCTGACGCTCGACCGCCAAAAAGGAGAATACGCGCGGGCCGACAGGCTGCGCCCCATCAACCACCGCGGACGTTTCTTCAGCGTGCAGGGGCCGCTTAACGTACCGGACCCCGGAAACGGCGCCATCCCCCTGTTTCAGGCCGGCGCTTCGGACCGCGGGCGCGATTTCGCCGCGCGCATCGCCGACGGCGTCTTCGCCGCCACGCCCGATATCGCCGCCGGCGTCGAGTTGCGCCGCGACCTGCGGCGGCGGGCGCGGGCGCGCGGCCGGCACCCCGACGCGATCCGGGTGCTGCCGGGCTTAAGCCTTTATCTGGGCAAAACCCGGCGCGAGGCGCGCGAACTGTATCAGGAGACCCAGGCGAACCAGACGCCGGCCGCCCAATACGCCCGTATCCGCGACATGCTGGGGATCGACCTCAGCCGGCTGCCGCCGGACCGTCCGGTCACGCCGCAGATGCTTCCCGCCTCGCCCGCGCCGCCGCCCAGTCAGACCCATGCCGATTTATTACGCCGCCTGATTGAACGGGAACGGCCGACCGTCAGCCAGCTGCTGATGCGCCCGGAGGTGGCGGGCTCGGCGCACTGGCTGGTGGTCGGCACGGCCGAAGACGCGCTGAACGACATCGCCGCGCGCGCGGCGGCCGGCGCGGCGGATGGCTTTATCGCCCTGCCCGGCGGATCGCCGGCGTCGCTGGACCTGCTATTCGACGAACTGATACCCCGCCTGGCGGAGCGCGGGCTGTTCCGCCGCGACTATAGCGGCGGCACCCTGCGCCAGCATCTGGGCATGGACCCTGAGGGGTAATCGCCGCTACAAATGAAAATACGAATGATTTAAATTACCATCTATATGTAATATATTCATGCTGTTTCATTTACTCAACTTTGAGGGGCTTCCCCGATGAAAGAGTTGACTCCGATGCAGGCGGCCAGTTGGGTCGGCCGACAGTCCGGGCAACATCTGGGCGGCGTGGCGGCGCATCTATACGCCGAATTCGACGGCGCCGGGCTGGATATCGACCGGCTGGAGCGCGCCGTCAGCCGCCTTTATCAGCATCACCCGATGCTGCGGCTGCGTATTACCCCTGAGGGGCGGCAGAGCATCGCGCCGTTGGACGAGCGCCGCCACCGGCTGCGCATCGACGACTGGCGGGACGCCGCGCCGCCGGACATCACGCGTTATCTTGACGCCAAACGCCGCAGCCTAAGCACGCAGCGGCTGGCGCTTAAGCAGGGTCAGGCGAGCGATATCAGCGTCAGCCTGTTGCCGGACGATCGCTGCCGTCTGCATATGGATGTGGATATGATTGCCGCCGACGCCCAGAGTTTTCGCATACTGCTGGAGGAGCTGGCCCGCTTCTACCACCGGCCCGCGGCGGCCGCGGACGCGGCGGACGCCGCCTATTTCCGCTATCTGGACCAGATGCGCGCCGATGAAAGCCTGCAACGGCGCTACCGGCGCGATAAACAGTGGTGGCATCAACGTCTGGCGGCCATTCCTCCCGCCCCGCCCTTGCCGCAAAACGGCGCGGCGGGAGAGTGCCGCAGCGATAGGCTTGCCGCGCGGCTGACGCCGGCCGAGCGCCGCTCGCTGGAGAAAACGGCCCGCGACCGGCATCTGACCCTGTCGACGCTGTTTCTCTGCGCCTTTGCCGGAGTACTGGGAAGCAGCAACGGCGTAACCCGTTTTCGTCTCAACGTGCCGATATTTCATCGCCCGCCCTACGTCGACGGCGTCGAGCGCATTATCGGCGATTTCTCCAACCTGACTATCCTGGACGTGGAATACTCCCCCGGCGCAAGCCTGGCGGCGTTTTGCCGGCAAACGGCACAGCGGCTGGCGCGACTGCTTAGCCATAGCCATTACCCGGGGGTGAACGTGCTGCGCGACCTGTCCCGCCATCATGGCGGCGTGCAGATTGCTCCGGTGGTGTTTACCTCGGGGCTGGGGCTACCCGGCGGCAGGCTGTTTTCCGACGCGGTGCTAAAAACCTTCGGGGAGATGAACTGGGTGATCTCCCAGGGGCCGCAGGTGGCGCTTGACGCGCAGGCGGTCGACGTCCATGACGGCATTCTGCTGAACTGGGACATCCGTCCGGATTGCTTTCCCCAACCGGCCGTCGGCCGTCTGTTTGAGCGCTATCTGAACCTGCTGCGCCGCCTGGCCCGTTCCCCCGAGGCGCTGCATCAACCGCTTGAGCAACTGTGCGGCGAAGAAAAGGCGCTTCCCCGGCCGGAGCGGGAAAATATCGCGCGCACGCCGTTAACCGCCCTGCAACAGGCTTATCTGGTGGGCAGAAGCGAACAGTGGCCGCTGGGCGGCGTCGCCATGCAGGATTTCCGCGAGTACCGGGGGAATTTTCCCGTCGCCGTCCTGCGCCGACGGCTGACCGAACTGGTGCGTCGGCATCCGGCGCTGCGCACCCGGATAGATGCCGATACGCTGAGCCAGCGGGTATCCCCCGACGTCGTCGTCAATCTGGATGAAATCGATCTGCGCGCCCTGCCCCGCGCCGACGCCCTGCGGCGGGCGGACGAGATGCGGCGCGCCTGCTCCCACGCCCTTAACGACCTCGCGCTCGCGCCCTGGCATATCTGGATCATCGAACTGGCGCAGGGCGACGGGCGCGCGGACGAGGATTTCACTACCCTGGCGTTCACCAGCTTCGACGCCTTGATTATGGACGGGGCGTCGATTTCGGCCATCCTGGCGCAGCTGTTCGCCGCGACGGAAACCGCGCCGCCCGCGGCGCAGGCGGACGACGGCCCGGCGCCGATCCCGGCCGGAGAGCGGCGGGATGACGAAGGCTACTGGCGCGAAAAGCTGCGGGACTTCCCGCCGCCGCCCGCTTTGCCCTGGAAACGACCGCTGGCGTCCATTCCCTCGTCGGGCTGGCGCCGGGAAAGCGTTACGCTGCCGCGCCGGATGCTGAAAAAAATCTCCGCCATCGGGGCGCATCACGGCCTGTTTCAGAACGCCATCCTGTCGGCCGCCATTCTGGATACGCTATCGCTCTGGAACCGGGACGGCGCGTTGGCGGTGGGCGTGCCGGTGGCCTTTCCGGCAGCGGACGGCCGGCTGGGCAACGCCGCCACCTTTGCGGCGCTGCGTTTCGCCCGGGAGCCGGAGGACTTTTTCGCCGCCGCCCGCCGTTGGCAACAGGATACTCTGGCCGCGCTGCACCATCTGACGTTTTCCGGGGTCGACCTGACCCGCCTGCTGCTGCAACGGCACGGGCAAAGCCCGGCGCTGCCGGTGATCCTCACCAACGGCCTGGCGTGGGAAACGCCGCCCGCCGACGCGCCGATGCGTTTTCACGCCGGGCTGACGCAGACCCCGCAGGTGGCGATGGATATCCGGCTGTTGCGGGATCGGCATCGGGATCTGCTGCTGGCGGTGGATTATGCCGAACAGGCGCTGGATCGGGCGGTGGTGCGGGGCATGCTCCGGGCGATGGCCCGCAGGATCGCGCTGCTGGGCGACCGGGCGGAGCCGGCCCCGCCGCCGGGGCGCTTTATCGATTATCGCCACTACCGCCGCAACGGCGACGAGCGCGATTTTATCGGCAGCGGCTTTCTCGCCCGTATCGCCGCGCATCTCTTCGACTCTCCCCCCGATAAAGCGGCCGTGTACTGCGGCGACCGGACGATTTCGTATGCCGAGCTGGGGCGGTCGGTGGCAACGGCGATGGCGAACCTGCGGCGCCAGGGCATGACGCCCGGCAAGGTGGCGGCCATTGTCCTGCCCCGTTCGCCGCAGCACCTGACCATCGTCCTCGCCTGCGCGTTACAGGGTATCGTCTGGCTGCCGGTTGATACCGGCTCGCCGCCGCAACGTATGGCCTATCTGCTGACCAACTGCCGCCCCGATCTGGTGGTGGGCGATGTGGGCGTCGCGGAAATAGCCGCCGTATCGCCGGAGACGCTGCTATCGCCCGTCGCGCAGCAGGAACCCGTCCCGCCGCGGGCGGAGTTATTCGAGCGAAGCCACAGCAACGATCCGGCCTATTATCTCTACACCTCCGGCACCACCGGCAACCCCAAGTGCGTGGTGCTCAGCTATCGGGCCACCGACAACACCATCGGGCAGACGCTGGCGAGATGGAACGTCGGACGACGGGACGTGTTTATCTCCGTCACCCCGCCGCACCATGATATGTCCCTCTTCGATCTGTTCGGTTCGCTGTGCGCCGGCGCGACGCTGGTGCTGCCCGCGCCCGATGAGGAAAAGGACGCCATAGCCTGGAACCGGCTGATTGAACGCCATCGCGTCTCCCTGTGGTGCTCGGTCCCGGCCATACTTGAGATGCTGCTTTCCTGTACCCGGGGCGAACAGCTAAGTTCCCTGCGGCTGATCGCCCAGGGCGGCGATTACATCAAACCGGCCACCGTGCGCGCGCTCAGGGAGCGCCTTGCCGCCGCGCGGCTGTTTTCACTGGGCGGGCCGACGGAAACCACCATCTGGAGCATCTGGCACGAAATCACCGCCGACGATAGCGACGTCGTCCCCTACGGCAGGCCGCTGCCGGCAAACCGCTATTTTATCTGTCACGATACCGGCGAACATTGCCCGGCCTACGTCGTCGGCCGCATCTACACGGCGGGGGTGAATCTGGCGCTCGGCTATCTGGAGAACGGCGTACTTAAACAGCACGATTTCGTTACCCTGAAGGATGCGGAGGGAAAACCGCTGCGCGCCTTCCGCACCGGCGATCGCGGTTATTATCGTCAAGACGGCGATATTATCTTCGCCGGCCGTGTCGACGGCTATGTCAAGGTGCGCGGGGTGCGGGTTTCGCTGTCGGAAATAGAGGCGGCGCTGGCTAAACACCCGGCGATCGACGCGGCGGCGGTGGTGGACTATGCGGCGGGGGAAACGGGCGAGATCGCCCTGGGGGCGATGTATACCTCGCGCCATGGCGCGGAGATCCCCGTCGCCGAGCTAAGGGCATTCGTCGGCCGCTATCTGCCGGACACCCATGTGCCGACCCGCATGGTTCACGCCGCGGCGCTGCCGTTATCCGCCAACGGCAAAACGGACCGCCGCCGTATCCGGCTGAGCTTCAGCGCCGCAGCGCCGACCTCCGTCAGCGCGTCTACCGCCGCGGGCCGGGCCTGAGGCTAACGCGCCGGGTCCGGCGGATTGAACAGCGCCCCAAGCCGCCGGGTCAGCGCGTCCTCCCGCACCGCGCGCCGCATAAAGTCCGGCAGCGTTTGCCGATGCCGGATAAATTCATCCTGCCGCAACAGCGCCGCATCGGCGTCAACCTCCACGCTCAGCCGACGCGCGTCCATATGTCCGCGCCAGGTGATGTTGAAACCGTCGCCGGGGCCGCTGGCGAGCACGTGCCGACGGCTGCGGCACCCCGCGAAGCAGGGCGGATCAAACGGCAGCACGTTGACCAGCGGGGAGAAGAAATAGCGGGAATTCGCCGGCAGTTGCCGATCGGCGGCGATCCGCTCAATGCGATAGCGCCCGTGCAAACGCTGCGTATGCAGCTCCCGCGCCGTGCGCCGCAGGAAATCCAGCAGGTTTTCATGCGCCGCGGCGCGGATAAACAGCGGCAGGATATTGACCAGCAAAGCCGGCACGTAGGCGGCAACCGGGCTGCGGCGATTCATAAACGGCACCCACAGCGGCAGGATCTGTTGCTCTCCGTTGCTGCGGCGCGGCAAATGGTAAAACAGATAGGCGCCGGAAAGGGCCAGCAGCAGATCGGGCCAGCCGATATCGCAGCGCTCGGCCATATGCTGCAAATCGCCGCTAAAACGCGCCGATAGCCGGCAGGCGAAATGCCGGCACGGGGCGCCGTAATCTTCGCCGCCCTTATGCAGCACCGGCAGTTCGACGGGCGCCGCCAGATAATCCCGCCAGTAGCGGCGGTCGTCGGCGCAACGCCGGCCGGCGCCGTACTCCCACTCCTCCGCCAGACAGCGGGCGAACGGGTAAAAGGCGTCGCCGCCGTCGCCCTTGCCGATACCCTGCGCATACAGGTCGGTGCAGCGGTGTTCAATCAACGTCATGCCGTAGCCGTCGATAACGATGTGGTGCGCCCGGATATACCAGAAATAGCGCGCGTCCCCCACCCTTATCAGCCAGCTCGCCGCCAGCGGCTGGCGCAATAAATCCAGCGGCTGCTCAACGTCGGCGCGCATAAGGCGCAGCGCTTCCCGCCGGGGATCGGGGCAGTGCCGCACGTCGATGCGCCGCAGCGGGGGCGCCGCGGCCGGATCGCAGCGCTGTAGCGGCTGCCGTCGCCGCGCAATGGCGAAGCGCAGCGCGAACGCCTCGGTTTCCCCGATGGTCAGCGTGATGGCCCGGGCCAGGGCCTGCTGATCCACCTCGCCCCGGATATCGATATAGTGCGCCACCGTGGAGATCGGTTGATCGGGATAGAGGCAAAACTCCTGCCAAAAATCCAGCTGTGCCGGTGTCAGGGGCATCCACCCCCTATTCGGTTCTATTGCTGACATATCCTGTACCTTGTCGCGTTGCAAACCAGGTTAACCTCGCGCGCCGCGCAAAACGCCGCGCTTAATGATAATAGCACTTATTATCATTAAGCGACGCCGCGTCAAAACTCCTTGCTGAAGGAGAGCATCAGCTGATTGGAGGATTTGCCATAGAACGCCGGAATATTGCTGGTGGTTTTTTCACGCTGATAAACCAGCCGCGGCGTAATGCCCTGAAAAGTCCAGGGCCGGTACTGCAACCGCAGCGCAAGGCGGGTGACGGCGTCGCGGCGCCGGACGCCGAAAAAGGCGTTCTCCTCGTCAAAGCGCTTGCGCCCGAATCTTAGCTGCATTCTGACGTCCAGGCCGCCCTGCGCGATATAGGTAAAGCCGCCGTTGACGCCGCTCTGCCGGGAAGAGACATCGGCGGCGCCCAGCTTCTCGCGCTCGTGGAATACCCCGCCGTAGAGCAGAAAACGGTTCGAAACGGCGCGCATCAGATTCAGGCTGTGGATGGCGATCTTGCCGTCGTACAGCTCGCCGATGGGTTGCCGATAGTAGCGCCGGTCCAGAAGACGATACCCCAGCGCGGCCTGCCAGCGGGGCGTCAGCCAGCGGCCGTAACTGGCGCTCAGCCCGACGTCCCTGGCATAACTCTCGCCCCCCAGCCGCCGGTAGGTGTAAACCGGCCCGACGGAAAAGGTATCGCGCAGGCTCTGGTACTGGTAGTCCAGCCCCAGCAACGCCGTTCTTTCGTCGTAATGGTTGTCTCTGGCGTAATTAAGCGCGTTGAAATAGGCCGAATAGCCCAGAAAATGGTTGCCGGCAAGGTTGACGTCCTGCTCCAGCGTCACGAACAGGGACTGGCCGGAACTGCTCTGCCGGCGGTTGTTGTTCCTGAACGGCAGGCCCCACAGATAGATGTATTCCACGTCGCTGCCCTGATTGTAGTTGTCGGTGTGCAGCAGATCGGCGGTAAGGTTGAGCGACGGCCTGGCGCGTTCGGCAATCCGTTTCAGGTAGTTTAGCGACAGCTCGCGGAACAGCGGCTCCCGCGGGTTATCGGCCAGCAGCAAAAATTGCCGTTTCGCCTGGCTATAGGATTTGTTCTCGAACTGCATCACCGCCAGGTCGAAGCGCACATTGTTCAGCGTCGGGTCGGCGTCGAGCATTTGGCGATACAGGTCGATGGCCGGCCCGAGCCGCCAGCGCGCCCGGAGCATCGCCCCTTTGACGAAGCGATAAAGCTGCCGGTCGTGGCGCGGATGGCCGGCGTACAGCGGCAGCACCCGCTCGATAGTGTCCCAGTCCTGATGTTGCAGCGCCGTCTCCAGAATCAGCTCCGCCACCGCGCTATTGGCCGCCACCGCGGCGTCGTTCAATACCGGCGCGGCCGGGCTTTCGCCGCGCGGCGCCCGACGACGACGCGCGCGCTCCAGCGCCTCGTTCTGTTCTTTTTGCCACTGGCGGTCGATATCGGGCGCGGGAAAGCTGCGCTGTTCGCCGGGAATGACGGGCATCTGCCCACGGGCGGCGCCGATGGCGGCCGGCAGAGGAAACAGCAATGTGGTTATGACGATCTTCAGAATAGATGGCGCATACGGCATACCGGCGATCTCGGGTGCGTGGGGCGCGCCGGACGCGGGGAAATCAGACTGCCGCGCGGCCCGCAAAGGCAAAACAACGCGCCGGAACGGTATGCGGCGACGGCCGCCGCGCTCCGGCGCAGGTACACTCATCAATAATCAACGGCTGGTTCTCCCCAATCCCTGGCCATTAGCGCGCGGCGGAAAAGCCGATGCCGCCCAGGATATTCTGCTGGCTGGGCTCGGACAGGTCGTGGATATGGCCGGCGATCTCCTCGGCGTTGGGACCGTAGACCCCCAGATCATATTTGGGATCGTAGTTGGCCAGTTGCTCGTTCAGCTTCTCATTGTTGCTGGTCAGGCTGACGCCGCCGTCAATGATGCGCAGCTGGCTTCCCCTGCCCCTGCCGATAGCGGTCAGCGCCGCCGTTTCCAGCGTGCCGTCCAGTATGAACGAACCGAACTGCGGCTGATTGCCCGTTAGTCCGGCAAACGAACCGCTGCCGGTTCTGGTGGCGGTGTCGATGGTATAGGTCAGCGAACCGTTGCCGGAGGTGGTGATATGGTTAAACACCTCGCCGGAGTAGGTCAGCGTCTGGTTGCCCAGCGCCGCGAACTCACGCGTTGTGGTGGCCCGACCGACCACCGCGCGCACAAACTCGCGGTCGCTATCGCCGTTCTGGATCGCCTGAATGGCGTTATTGCCGATCACCGCCGAATATTGGCGCTTATAGATACGGAAAGCGGAGTTGTTGTAATCCAGGTTGCCGATGTCGTACTCACCAACCACATACAGATCCGTATTGTTCGGCAGGCTGTTCAGATCGATGGCGGCGGCGTTCACCCCGTAGGTTACGCCGTTATACTCAAAGGTGCCGTAAAAGCCGCCCGCCTCGGTAAAGGTAAAAGGCGCGGCACCAGAATTACCCAGCGCCGGGTTATTGATGAATTCCGCCGTGGCGCCGCTGACGGCGGCGCTGAACAGCAGCGTGGAGCCGGCCAGCAGGCCGGAGACGGTTACAGCGACTGATTTTTTCATGATTTATTCCTCTTAAAAATCAATTAATTAACAGTTTTTGAATATCGAGTTAGTGGTATTTGCCGTTGCACCTCCTTGGTGGTGATTAGAACTGATAATTCAGCGTAAACATTACGTTGCGCGGCACGCCGTACATATCGCGGCGCGGCGTTACGTAATAGGTTTTATCGAACAGATTCTGCACGTTAAGCCGCGCGCTTAACGCGTTGGTGATACGGTACTGGGCCATCAAATCGATGGTGGTCGAGCTGCCCAGATCCCATTTGGACATGGACAGATCGGGATAATTTTTCTCAATAAGCCCTTTTTGATACTGGGACCAAAATCGTTTGACCTTACCCTTAAAATTAACCCCCACGCCCAGATTCAGCCTCTCGGCGGCCTGCCAGTTGGCGAACAGCTTGAACTGGTGTTTGGGCAGCGCGGCGTAGCGCCAGCGATACATCTCCATAGAGGCATACTGCCCGTCACCATTCTTGCCCCAGGCGGTCAAATCGGGCCAGGTGGTATCCATAAAGGTATAGGCGGCGTTAACTTGCAGGCGCGGCGTAACGCTGCCGCTGGCGGACAGCTCCACCCCCTGCACTTTTAAGCCCGGACCGGCGAATACCGGCTCCAGCATGGTGTCCGCATAGGAGCAACCGGAGACGCCATGCCAGGCGCAGCCATAGTAGGTGGTGTAATAGGGCAGGTTGTCCTGCTTGGTATGGAAATAGGCGATCTGGGTATTAAGCCTGTCGCCGAACAGGCTGCCCTTAAGGCCCAGTTCGAAGGTGTCGTTTTGCCGCTCTTCGATGGGATTGCCGTCGTAGCCGACGATGGCGCCGGCCTCGCTCTGCGGGTCGAGGGTGCGCGCGTAGCTGATATAGGCGGACCACTGGTCGGTCAGATCATAGACCAGACCGCCGAACCAGGAAAAGCCGCTCTGGTCCAGCTTAAGCGAATAGAGGTCATCGCGCACGCCGCGTCTGAAGACGTCCTGGTCCGACTCCCACTTGTTGTAGCGGCCGCCGGCGATGACCATCAGGCGATCGGTCAGGTTATAGCGCCCCGACAGGCTCAGGCCGTACTGTTTTTCCCTGGTCAGCACATCCGCAAGCTTGGCGTCATAGGTGTAGTAGGCATTGTAAAGAGCCTGAGAGGAAGCGCTTCTCAGATACGGCCTCGGCATGTTGCCGTTGTTGAATTCGTCCAGCGTGCAATTCGTCCAGCGCAAGGTGTTGCCGCAGTCGGTGTATGAACTGATGCCGGACTGACTACTAGCGTAGTAAGGCATGGTGACCTTATTGCGGTAGCCGGAGAAGCCGGCCACGATTTCGGCCTCGCGCCCCAGCAGCTCGAACTTGCCGTTAAGCGAGACATCAAGATTGTGCAGCTCCGCCTCCGGCCGCCACTGCCCGAATAAATAGTTATAGGTTCCCTTATACGCACCGATTTCATTGTAACTATCAAGAAATCCGTAAACCGTATGGAAATCGGACTTGTTGTAGTTGTAGGCCACATTTAGCGTCCATTGATCGTTCAGGTAGTGGTCGGCGTTGAGAAAGGCGTTGATATTCTCGTTTTTGGCGAAGGTCCAGTCGGTGGCGTTATTGGCGCTGCGGCCTCCCGGAAACTTGGGGGGATTATCAGTAATGTAACTACTGGCTACCCCCTGCGCCATCACCGGACTAGCGCCGTCGATCTTCTGGTAGCCGTAGACCAGGCCGCCGCGCAGCAGCGTATCGTTCCCCAGCGGCAGCTCCAGCACGTTGTACAGGGTGTAGTCCTTCTTCCCGACGCGGTCCATCCAGTGGTCGCCGTCCTGCGCCACGCCGACCATGCGCCAGCGCAGGCCGGCCGATTCGTTAAGGGTGGTGGAAAAATCCACCTCGGCGCGCTTGCGGTTCCACGAGCCGTAGCCGACGCCGGCGTTGAACTGCGGCGCCACCGTCGGTTTCTTGCGCACCAGGTTCAGGGTGGCGCCGGGGTCGCCGTTGCCGGAAACCAGCCCGGTGGAGCCGCGGATCACGTCGATGCGCTCATAGATGGCGCTGTCCATCGCAAAAAAGCGGTTGTTGCCGTTCAGACCGCGCGTCATGATGCCCCCCGAGGGCGCGACGCTGGTCAGCACGCCGTCGAGCAGAAAGTTGCGAATGGCGAAGCCGCGCGAATAGTACGAGGTGTTGCCGGCGCCGGTGACGCCGTACTGCATCACCGTTACCCCCGGCGCGGCGTTGAGCACCGAATGGATATCGGTCAGATTCTGTTCCTTAATCTGCTTCTCGGTAATCACCGACACCGTCTGCGGCGTGCGCTTTAGCTCCAGATCGAGTTTGGTGGCGCTGCTGGAGCGCCTGACGCTGTAGCCGGTGGCGGCTTCCTGCTGGGGGTTGAGCGGCGCGGTGACCAGAATTTTATCTTCAACCTCCGGCGGCCGGGCTTCCTCCCGCGCCTGGGCCTCGGCCGGCGCCGTTTCCGTCTGCGCCGCATCCGGGTTCGCCGCGCTCTCGGCGGCGGCGTGGTGGCCGAACAAAAGGATCAGCAGCGCGGCGGCCGATGATAGCGGAGAGCCGATACGCATGCCGGCCGGGGCCGTACGCGCATGCCAGCGCGCCAGCCTGAATGGATGGTAGGACGTAAGTTTATTCATTTTCCCAGGGCACCAAGTTAAGAATAAAATTTGTTAATGAGAATAAAACGCATTTGTAATCAGACGACATCCTAGCCCTCATTCAGCGGGCCATGTGTGCCGAGCGGGAAAAGTTTGGCGCCGAGCGGGAAAAACAAGAGTCTGAAGCGCTCTCCCGCCCGTCGCGGCAAGACGGAAGAGGCGATGTGGCGCGGATAAGGTTTTGGATGCGCTATTGACGGCTGGGGCTGTAGCCGTATTCGCGCTGGAACGCCTGGGTGAACCTGCTCGCGCAGGCATAGCCGCACTGCTGCGCGACGTGCTGCACGGTGTAGCGGCCGGAGTCGATCATTTCGCGCGCCCGCTGCATGCGCAGGCGGCGCAGATAGCCGGCGATGCCCTGCCCGGTACGCTCGCGGAACAGTTTTTTCAGGTAGCACTCATTGATGCCGGCGCGGCGCGCCAGCTGGGCGATGGTCAGCGGCTGGTTCCACTCGGCGTGCAGGATCTCCAGCACCTCGTTGAGCGCGCGCTGCCAGCGTTGCGGCAGCGCGTTGGCGCCGTCCGGCGCCGCGTCCGCACAGGTCGTCAGGAATCTAAGCAGAATTTCTATGGTCAGCGACTCCAGCTCCAGGCGGGCGAGCAGCGAGTTATTCACTTGCAGGTTCAGCACGCGCCGGCAGAGCCGGCACAGGCCGTCCGCCATTTGCGCCGTGGGCCGCAGCACGGCGTATGAACCGTGCCGGTGAAGAAAGGAGATGTCCACGCCCTGTTCCTGCAAAGTGAGAAACATATCGCGCGGGATATCGATAGAGACGCCGCTGAGCAGGCAGCCGACGGGAACGCTGCGCCGCAGCACGCCCGGCGCGGTACGCAGCAGGATATCCCCGGCCGACGCCGTGAGACTCGGATAGTTGGCCACGCCGTGGCCGATCTGCCCGCTGACCATAAAGCTCAGGCTGACGCTGTCGGGCAGCGTCGGGTGTTCGTTTTCCAGCGGATGCGTCAGGCGGCAGCATCGGCGTCCGACCATGATGCCGTTGTCGAATTCGTGCATATCCGTCCACCCTTCCCCCAGCGCCCGCTGAACCAGGTAGATCTTCTGCTTGCCCGCCGCGCATTGCAGGGGGCAGGAAGCGCAGTCGGACTCGATAAAGTGCGCGTGATGGGCGCTATAGCAACCGCTGTATTGCTCCAGCGGCGAGGCCGTTCGCCGCGTTTGTCGGTGGCGCAGGCCATACGTAGGCATGATGCGTCCTCCCCGTGTTCCGAGCGCCGGCCGCTTAGCAATAAGCGCTGGTCGCTGGTCATATCGGTTAAAACATAATCACACCCTGATACAAATACAAATAATTATTATCATAAATATGACTCTTATTTTGCTATAAGCCGGGGGAAAACCGCCCGCCGTCATAATCCAGACCAGCGGTGCAGCGCTTTCTCGCACAGGGCGATCAGCGTTTCCGTGGTGTGGACGCGCTCGGCAAACTGCGTGCTTAGCGAAATATGCCGCAGCAGGGAAAGGTGGGTGAATCCCTGCACGGCGTCGAGAGCGACGCCGGGGGAATGCGCCAGAAAGGCGTCGCAAAATCCCTGCTCATGGGGCGCCAGCGCCGCGCTGTCCCCATGGCAACGCAGCGCAAACTCCTGCACATGGGCGATATAGTTTCCGGCGTCCAGCGCCGCCGGACCCAGGCGGCACAGATCGAAATCCACCAGCACCAGCCGCCCCGGCGCATCGTCGGGCACTAGCACCTGATCGAAGTAAAAGTCGCGGTGCAGGCATACGTCGCGCTCATTAATCAACGCTATCGCTCGTTTTTCCGCCGCGTGCAGCAAAGGGTCCAGACGATCGCGCCAGCGAGGGTGGCACGCCGCCACGTCCGCCAGGCGACGCCGCAAGATGGCGAGCTCATCCTCAATGCCCCAGCGGCGGGCCGCGATTTCCCGCCGCAAGGCGCGGTTTTGCTGCAAACGCGCCAGCGCCGCGCCGACGCGCTCTCCCAGTTGGCGCAGGTTTTCAGCGTCGGGAAAGAGAAAATCGGCCATCGGTCTGGCCGCAACCTTGCGTTGCAGCCAGAGGTTAAACGACGGCACCAGGGCCAAAGGTTCGGGCACGGCGACATCCGCGCGGTTATCAAAGCCGTTGCGCCACAGCGTCAACTGGCAGCGGAAAGCGCGTTCGTCCACGCCTTTCTCGCCGTATTTCCCCAACAGCTCCCACGGCGCCGCCTGCGCGGGCGGGCTTATCCGGTAATGCACCAGGGCGCGCTTCCCCGGTTTATGACGCACGATTTCGCTATGCGTCAACCGGCTGCCCGCCGGCGCGCCGGACGCGGCGAGCACCGCGTCGGCGACCCTTTGGCTATCCCGCAGCGCGGCCACGCCGTCGCTCGCCGCCACTGCCGCGCCGGACGGCGGCGCATCGAGCAGGCGCTCCGCCGCCGTCAGCAGGGCGTCGAGCTGGGCGGGCCAGCGCGCCGCCCGTTTGCGAAAAGGCTCCGCCGCCAGACAGAGCGCGGCCCAGGCGACGTACCCGCCCAGATCGCCGAGCGGCAGCGCGCGCCGCGGCAAATAGCCGGCCAGCAAGGCGGCCACCGCGCCGTCCGCCTGCTCGCGGCTCACCGTCCGTTCAATTACCTGCAGCTCCAGCCGCGCCTGAAAGGTGGCGATATCGGCCAGGGGATTCCCGTACGCCGCCCGATCCCAATCCACGATGCGCAGCGCGCCGTCGCCACGCAGCCTGATTAGCTGATCGGCGGAAAAATCGCCGTGAATCAGCGTCGGCGGCGTCGTTAGCCGCATCAGACGCCGGGCGATGCGCGCCGCCAGGCGGATAAAGCGCGGCACGCTGTGCGGGGCGACGGCCATCAGCGTGTTCCTGACGCGCCACAGCGCTTCAACGTCGTCGCTGCCGCGGCGGCGCAGCGGCAGCGAAAAATCGCTGTCGTGCACCTCGGCCAGCTTTTCCCCGGCAAGGCGCATCTCCCCGAGCGGGCAGTCGCCGCGCTGTTCCGGGCACAGGCTCTCCCCCTCCAGCCAGCGCGTCGCCAGTAGCCGGCGTTGCGCGTCCGCCCCCACTAGCGCGATATGCCCCAGCGCCGCGCCGATGGCGTTGCCCTGCACTATGCGTCCATACTCTTGCGCGCTTGCCCAGCGCAGCACCGCCAGCGCTTGACCGCGGCAGGCGATTTGCGCCACCGCGCGCCTGCCGGGCTTATAGCGCAGCAACCGCCAGCCAAGCGGCACCGAGGGGTCGATTTCCGGCAGCCACGCCGCCATCTGCCGTCCCAGCTCGCCGGGATGGTACAGCAGCGACAGCCCCGGCAGGTCGCTATCGTCCGCCGCAAGCGCCACAATCACCGCCGCATCCGGCAACAGGCTCGCCGACTGCGGCGCGCGCCGCCGAACGCGGGCGAAACGCTCGGGCGTCAGGGCCTTGGCGTAATAGCGGCGGCAAGCGCCGTCGGCGTCGGTCAGCAGCAGCCCGGCGACGCAGCTGGTGGCCGGCTTATAGCGCAGATATTCAATCGCCAGCGCGCGCGTGCGCTCCAGTTGCGGCAGCAGGCGTATGCGCCGCAACAGCGCCTGGGCATCCAGCAGCAGAGACAGGCCGGGCAGCGCCGGATCGCCGTTGACTATTTTCGCATCCGCACCCCGCCACATTTTCATCTCCCTCCCGCGCCTGCCGTTAGCGTTCATTTTCCCGCCTTTGCAACTGCCACAGCCGTGCATAGCGCCCACCGGCGGCAATCAGTTGGTCATGACTCCCCTGCTCGACGATGCGCCCCTGCTCCAGAAACACGATATGGTCGGCGCGCGCGGCGAAAGAGAGATTATGGGTAATTAACAGGCTGGTGCGCCCCTGCATCAGCCGTAGCAGCGCCTCGGTGACGTCGCGTTCGTTTTCGCTATCCAGCCCGACGTTGGGCTCGTCCAGAATCAGGATCGGCGTGCGGCGGATTGCGGCCCTGGCGATGGAAATCCGCTGCCGCTGCCCGCCGGACAGGGACTGCCCGCCTTCGCTGATAACGGTGTCGTAGCCGTGCGGCAGCGCCGTAATAAACTCATGGGCGTTCGCCAGCCGGGCGGCGGCGATAATCTCCTGCTCGCTAACCGGGCGCTGAGCGGCCAGGGCGATGTTTTCGCGAATGGAGACCCCCAGCAGCAGGCTGTCCTGCGGCACCACGCTGATCTGCCGCCGCAGGCTGCTGATCGTGTAGTCGCCGAGATTGCGCCCGTCGAGTTCAACGGCGCCGGACTGCGGGTCATACAGGCGCAGCAGCAGGCTGCTGATGGTGGACTTTCCCGCCCCGGAAGGGCCGGCGATGGCGACCGAACGTCCGGCCGGCGCGTGCAGGCTGAAGCCGTCCAGAATGCTCAGCATGGCGCCGTCGCGATCCGCCTGATAGCCAAAGCAGATATTCTCAAAGCGGATATCCCCGGCCGCCGCGTTCAATTCCGCGGCGTGCGGGCCGTCGACGATGTCCGACCGGCGCTCAAGCAGGTCGACCACGCGTTCGCCGGCGGCCAGCGCCTTGGATAGGCGCCCGGTATACTTGGCGTACTCCCGCACCGGCCGAAACGAATTTTTCAGATAGGACAGAAAGATAATCAGATCGCCCGGCGACAGTCTGCCGCTGAGCACGCTGCTGGCGCCGCATACCAGCACCAGCGCGGTCGCCAGCGCGATAACCAGATCCACGCTGCGCTCCAGCCCCGCTTCCAGCCGTTTGGATCTGACGTTATGTCGGCTGCTTTGCATATTGTCGTCGCCGAAGCTTTTGATCGCCGCCGACTCCAGGCCCAGCGCCTGCACCGTCGAGATGGCGCCGATAAATTCGGCGGCTTTGGCCGCCAGTTTCCCCTCGCGCCTGCGCTGCTGCCGGCTGACCTGGTGAATATTTCTGGCGGCGCGGCGCGAGCGCCACAGCAGAAACGGCATCGGCAGCAGCGCTATCAACGCCAGCCGCCAGTCCAGATACAGCATCACGCCGAACATGCCGGTCAGGATAAGCAGGCTGGCGAGCATCGGCATCAGCGCTGTGACCGTCACCTCGCGCAGCATGCCGATATCGTTGATCAGGCGCATGGTTAAATCCCCCGTCCGCGCCCGATGGTGAAACGACAGCGGCAGATTCAGCAGGTGGGAGAACAGATCCCGGCGCACCTCGCCGAGTACCCGGCTGCCGACCAGCGCCAGCCCCAGGGTGCTGAGATAGCTCATCGCGGCTTTCAGCGCCGCGATGGCGACGACGCCGCCGGCGCAAAACCATAACAGCGCGGTTTTGCTCCAGTTTTCCATTCCCATAAGCCGCGGCGCGGCGGCGGCATCCGTCGTCAGCACCGCGTCAATCACCACCGCCAGCGGCCAGGGTTCCAGCAGGCGCATCGCCGTGGCGAACAGCAAGGCCCCCAGCGCCCCCCACAGCAGGCCGCGCTGCGGCGCGAGATAGGGGAGAAAAGCGCGGCCGACGTGCAACAGCGGGCGGCTATTCATCCTCTTGCCTCCCCGGCCGCGTCGGCCGCGTCGGCCAGCGACAGAATGCGCCCGACGATGGCGTCCCAGCCGTAGCGTTGCGCAACCAGCGCTCGCCCCGCCTGCCCCAGCGCCTGCCGCAGCGCGTCATCGTCCAGCAACGCGATTAACGCCTCGCACAGCGCGGCGGGATCGTCCGGCGGCACCAGCAGTCCGGCCCGCCCCTCCTCCAGCACCTCATGCAGATGGCCGACGCGCGTCGCCACCACCGGCAGCCCGGCGGCCATATACTCATAAATCTTCAACGGCGAAAAATAGAACCCCGCCAGACGCGGATAGGGCGCCACCGCGATATCCATTTCCGCCAGCAGCGCCGGCACGCGATGCGGCGCGACGGCGCCGGTGAAGCGGGTAAAGGGCAGCAGTTTGTCGCGGGTGACTTTTTCCAGCAACGGAGCGGATTCGCCGCCGTCGCCCACCACCAGCAGCCGCCCATGCCGACCGCGCCGATGCAGCAGGGCGAAGGCGTCGATCAGCCGATCCACGCCGTGCCAGGGCTTCATCGAACCGAGAAAACCGATGGTGTTTCCGCCGGGGCGAGGCGGCCGCGCCGCCGGAAAACGCGCGAGGTCAACGCCGTTGGAGACCACCACGGCGCGCCCGCCGGATTCGGTAAAGGCATCCAGATACGCCTTTACCCCCGGCGATACCGCGACGATCGTCGCCGCGTCGGCCAGCAGCGAACGAATGACCCGTTCCGCCTGCCCCCGCAGCGGCAGCTCCCGGTATTGCCGCTGCTCCTCGATCAACGGCGCATTCACTTCCAGCACCCGCCGGATACGGTTTCGCCGCGCAAAGGCCATGCCCGCATGGCTCCACAGCGAATAGCGTTCATACAGCAGATCGAACGGCCCCGAGCGCGCCAGAAGATCCGGCAGAACGCGGTTCGCCGCCAACGCCGCCGCGGCGCGCGCCGCCGCCCCCGAGGCCGGCAGCGGCGGCAACGGCGTCACCTCCAGCGAGCGCAAATCCGGCGGCGGCTCCCCCTCCGGTCGCTGGGCGAACAGCGTCACCCGCGCGCCCCGGCGCAGCAGGCTGCGGATCACCTCCTGAACGTGTATCGACGCCCCTTTGCTGCCGAAGACCGGAATGCCGGGATCGGCACAGATATAGGCAACCCGCATTATTCCCCTCCTCCCGTATAGCGGCCCGGCCCGGCGTTCACCGCCCGGCGAAAAATGTCGCGCAGCACGCCGCTGTTGGCGTCGATGTCGTAATCCCGTTCGATCAACGCCCGCGCCTGCCGCGACAGCCGCCGCTGTATGTCGGGCGCGGCCAGCAGCGCGGCGATGGCGTCCGCCAGCGCCGCGGGATCGCGCGGCGCGACGCACAGTCCGGTTTCGCCGTCGATCACCAGTTCGGGAATGCCCGCCACCCGCGTGGAAATCACCGGCGTTCCCAGCGCCATGGCCTCCAGCAGTACGGTGGGCAGACCGTCCCTGTCGCCGTCGTGGCTGATCACGCACGGGGCCGCCACCACAGCCGCCTGGCGCATCGCCGCGATAATCTCCGCCTGCGGCAGCGCGCCCTCAAGGGTGACGCGCCGCGCCAGACCGGCGGCGTTGATGCGCGTGCGCAGCGGGTCGAGCAGCGGTCCGCCGCCGATCAGCCGGCAGTGGAAATCCTCCCCGCGTTTATCCAACAGGCTGAGGGCGTCAATCAGCACATCGAAGCCTTTTTTCGCCACCAGCCGGCCCACCGCCAGGATCTGCCTGCCGCGGTTCAGCGGCGGCGTATAGGTAAAGCGGCTCAGGTCCAGCCCGTTATAAAGCCGCACTATATTCCGCGCGTCGTCGCCGTATTTCTCGGTCAAATAGGCCAGGTTATAGTCGGAAACGGTGATGGTTTGCGCCGCGTCGCGCAGTTTCCGCCCCAGCCCGACGCTCTTCTCATAGGCGAAATAGATATCTTTGGCGTGGGCGGTAAAGGTGTAGCCGACGTCGCTGAAAGCGGCGGCCAGGCGGGCGATGGTGGTGGCGTGCGTGCCGAAGTGGGCGTGGAGATGGCCTATCCCCCGCGTCTTGACGGCCAACGCCAGCCTCAGCGCCTGGGCGAACTCATGCACGCTGACGTCTCTGGCCAGCGCTATGCGGGCGCTGAAATCGGCCAGTTTCGCATGCCCCTCCTCCATCAGTTCCCAAAGCGACTCGCTATCGTGCTGCTTGTCCGCCAGCCGGGTAACGGGCGAACGCACCTGGGAAATACAGTCCTGAAAATGGGTTTCCGCCACCGGCCCCAGCGCGAAAATATCCACGCGGATACCGGCCCTTTCATGGGCCAGAATTTCATTCACCACAAAGGTTTCGGAAAAGCGCGGGTAGCGTTTAAGCACGTACCCCACGTACAGCGGGCTTTGGTTCATTCACCGTTCTCCCGTTGAAAATGGATGCCGCCGTCCGCGTACTTCGCGGCCAGCAGCGCCTGCACTCTGTCGGCGACGCCGTCGAGTCCGTTGAAATTGAGCGCCGCCCGGCGCCGATCCGGGCGCGGCGGCATCGCCAGCCAGTCGCCGAGCGCCGATGCGGTCAAATCCGCCGGGTGGAGACAGTCCACCAGCCCCAGTTCCGCCAGGCGGGTGGCGCGGATCCACTGTTCCTGGCGCAGCGTGACGCGCGGCACAATCAACGCCCGCTTGCGGTACGACAAAATTTCCGTGGTGGTGTTGTATCCCCCCATGGCGACCACGCACTCCGCGTGGCGCATCAGCGTCAGCGGATCGGCGGCGAACTCCATTATCAGCATGTCTTGCCGCCGGCCCACCCGCTCCCGCAGGCGCGCCTTCTCCTGCGGCGGCATCATGGCGCCGGTTATCAGCACCCCGGTCACGCCGGCGGGCATGCGGGCACCGGCGAACGCGGCGGCCAGCGGCCCGCCGTCCTGACCGCCGCCCACCACGCACAGGGCGTAGGGCGACGTCAGCCCCGGCAGGATCTCCGCCGGGCCTTTGCCGGAGGTGGCTCGCCGCCTGGCATCCAGATAGCCGACAAAAGAGACTTTTTGGCACAGGCTGCGGTCGAAGCGATAGCATTGCGGCAGGTTGTAAACCACCCGGTCGCCATAGATCCAGATGGAAGAAATATACTCGCGGATGACATGCATATTGTTCAGCTTGTTCCACTGGCGGCGCACGGCGGCGGGGTCGTCGATAATGTCCCGCAGCCCGAGCACAAGGTGCGCCCCCTTCTGCGCCATCATCGGCAGCGAGGCGTCCAGTTCCGACATGGCGCCGCGCGGCACATTGTCAATCACCAGAATATCCGGCTCGAACGCCTCCAGCGCGGAATAAATAATCCTTGAGCGCAGCATCACCAAACGGCGAATATCCTTTCCCAGCGAGCGGGGTAAATAATCGCCCTGCGGGGTTTTTAAATACGTCGGCAGCGTAACCGTATCGATCCCGATGGGTAACGGGAATTTTCCCGCTTCGCGCACGCCGGTTATCAACAATATTTCCGCTGCTGGAAAGCGCGTCAGGATAAACTCCGCCAGCAGCATATTGCGGCGAATATGCCCCAACCCCATCGTATCGTGCGAATAAAAAGCCAGCCTGGGCGTTACCTTGATCAATACTCCTCCTTTTGGACCGTCTGCGGCCGCCGCGCTTATTAAAATACCGACCGTCAATCGCGGCGGAATAAATCCCGGCTATAGACTTTTTCCCGGCACGCCGTTAGCTGGTCGGAAAGTCGATTCGCCACAATAACGTCCGACTGCGATTGAAACGCGCCGAAATCGGAAATGACCGGGGCGCGATAAAATAGCGCTTGCGGCAGCCCCGGTTCATACACAAGCACTTTTATCCCCTGCGCCTGCAGGCGCTTCATTACGCCCACAATTGACGAATCGCGAAAATTATCGGCGCCGCTTTTCATAATCAGCCGATAAATACCGACGGTGCGGGGAGCGCGGCGCAATATAGCCTCGCTGATAAAATCCTTGCGGGTATGATTGGCCTCGACGATTGCGCGAATAAGGTTATTCGGCACCCGGCGACAATTGGCCAACAGTTGTCTGGTGTCTTTGGGTAAACAGTAACCTCCGTAGCCAAAGGAGGGATTGTTGTAATAATCGCCGATGCGCGGGTCGAGGCACACGCCTTTAATGATCTCCGCGCTATCCAGACCGAATAATTCCGCGTAGGTGTCCAGCTCGTTAAAATAGGCGATGCGCATCGCCAGGTAGGTATTGGCGAACAGCTTTATCGACTCCGCCTCGGTCGAGCCGGTAAACAGCACCTCGATATCTTTTTTCTGCGCGCCTTCCGCCAGCAGAGCCGCAAAGCGGCGCGCCGCTTTGCCCTTATCGCCGACGATAATGCGCGAGGGGTGGAGATTGTCGTATAACGCCCGTCCCTCGCGTAAAAACTCCGGCGAAAAGAAAAGGTTGTCGATATCATACTTGGCGCGCAACTGCTGCGTAAAGCCGATGGGAACGGTGGATTTGATGACCAACGCCGCGTCAGGCGCAAGATGGGGCGATGCCTCGCGAATCGCCCGCTCCACGGACGAGGTATCAAAATAGTGCGTCTGCGGATCGTAATTCGTCGGCGTGGCGATAATAATGAAGTCGGCATGGCGGCACGCCGCCGCTATATCTTCGGTAGCGCGCAGGTCGAGCCGGCAATGAGTTAAATAATGGCTTATCTCGGCATCGAAAACCGGCGATTGCCGTTGATTGAGCATCGCGACCCTGGCCGAATCAATATCATACGCCACCACCTCATGCCGCTGCGCCAGCAGAACGGCATTAGACAGCCCGACATAACCCAATCCGAAAACGGCAATTTTCATAGCGCGCCACTTATAAAGTTTGGAAAAGTGATGTGAATAAACTGATGCTGCTACATAATCATGTTGATTCATCCCCTGAAACAAAACTTATAGCTAGCTTTCTAATAATAAGCAGCAACAACCGCTAATGGTTAATTAAATTAAAAAAACCTTACCCTAATGAATTCGCGTATTCAATATCGGCATCATCATTACTCTACGGATATTCTAAGTAGGTAAACTACTTGGCATAGCAATGTGTGTCGAGTTCTGATTTTATAAATCAGTTTACAGATCACAAAATTTCCAACCCGAACGGAGAAATAAGTAAAACATCTACATAAAATATCAGGTTGTATTATTCTATCAGTCGACTACTTGCTATGTTTCACCCTGTTTTATCTGACTGATTCGCCGTTATTATCTGACCACATGGAGTGTAAGGATTAATGCGTTTTTTCTTTTATATTTTCGGTTACTGCCTGTTTTTTATATCTTCTTTTTCTTTTTCCGAAGATATATCCAAAAAACAAATTAGGAATTCACCTATAGACGGAGACGGGGTAAATATACCCATTTCAGAACCTACTAAAAACAGCATATATAAATCGAAAAATAAGAAAACGAATAGCGACATCGCCCCGGAGAATAGTCCTTTTATCACCGCGGACTTCACGCTAAAGCTCACCGGCGAACGGTTTCATAACGCCAAATTAAGGCGCGGCGATAAAAAAGAGACGGAGAGCGAATGGGGACCGATGCTGCGCACCCAAATACGCACCGATGACGATTATCCGCTATTTGCTTTCGCCGAACTGGAATGGGAAAAAACCGTCAGCCGCGAAACCGGAGAGGATACCGAACGAAAAACCACCCTGACGCTTAACCAGGCCTATCTCGGCATTAACGACCTATTGCCCGACGGCCGCATCAGGCTGGGACGCTGGCTGTTGCGCGACGAGCGCGAGTGGCTGTTCGATGAAAATCTGGACGGCGTGCACGCGCGGTGGCGGCATGAGCGCTGGCGGATAGAGGCGCTCGGCGGCCGCGTCAACCACTGGCAGCGCGACCTGCTGGACAGTTCGACGAAGAACGATAGCCCGGTCAACACCGGCGCCGTGCTGGTGCGCAGGAAAATGGCGGACGAGTGGCTGGTGGGGCTGTACGGCGTATGGCAGCGCGATACTGCCGCGCAGCACGATCGCCAGCTCAATCTCGGCGTGCGCTCGCACAGCAACGCCGAAGAGGGCTGGCGCCACTGGCTGGAGCTTGGCATGGTGCGGGGGCGCCAGTCGGGCGCGGATCTGCGCGGCTACGCCGTCGACGTGGGCGCAACCTATCGGCTGAGCCAGGACGGGTCGGCGCCGCGCATCACCCTGGGCTACGCCTGGGGCAGCGGCGGCGACGGCGATGACGACGGCCGACGCCGGAAACACTACCGCCAGACCGGGTTGCAGTCCAACGAGGCGACGTTCGGCGGCGAGGCGAAATTCAAAATCTATGGCGAAACCTTCGATCCCCAGCTCACCAATATGCATATTCTCACCGCCGGGGTCGGCTTCAATATCACACCGCGGGCAACGGTGGATCTGGTCTATCACCATTACCGGCAAGACAAGCTGGCGCCGTTGGCGGATAACGCGGCGGAGTTGTCCCCCAGAGACGACCAGAGAAGCACCAGAACGCTGGGTTCCGAACTGGATCTGGTGGTGGGCTGGGAACCGCGGGACAATATCAAGGTGGAATCCGCCGTCGGCTGGTTCCGCCCGTCGGAGCGCTTTCGTACGCCGTCCGGCCCGCGCAGCGCCGACGCCTATTCCGCCTGGCTTGAAGTAGAGGTGGGATTTTAACCGTATAAAAAAGATGCCGCCCGTATTGCTACGGACGGCATAGGCGGCGTTTTCCCCCTAAGGCGGCTAGCGGGCGACCAGTTGCGCCACCCGGTCCGCCAGGAAATCGATCTCCTGCGGCGTGTTGTAGAAGGCCAGCGAGGGCCTTACCGTGCCTTCATAGCCGAAATGGCGCAGAATAGGCTGCGCGCAGTGATGCCCGGCGCGCACTGCAATCCCCACCTGGCTGAGATGGCGGCCTACGTCCTCGATATTATGGCCTTCCAGCACGAACGACAGCACGCTGGTCTTTTGCGCCGCCGTACCGATCAAACGCAGCCCCGGAATACGGGACAGTTTCTGAATGCCGTATTCCAGCAGCGCATGCTCGTACTGGGCGATGTTTTCAATGCCCAGCGATGACACGTAATCAAGCGCGGCCCCCAGTCCGACGGCATCGGCGATATTCCCGGTTCCGGCCTCGAACTTGTTCGGCGCCGGCTGATACTGGGTCAGTTCGAAGGTCACATCGGCGATCATATTGCCGCCGCCCTGATAAGGCCGCGCCTCCTCCAGCACCTCCCGCTTGCCGTATACCGCGCCGATGCCGGTGGGACCAAAGACTTTATGCCCGGAAAAGACAAAGAAGTCCGCATCCAGCGCCGTTACATTAACCGGAATATGCGAGATGGACTGCGCGCCGTCGATGGCGATGCGCACCCCGAAGCGATGGGCGATCGCCACCAGCTCCTGGATCGGCGTCACCGTGCCCAGGGCGTTCGAGACGTGAGTCGCCGACACAAAGCGGGTCTTGTCGTTGAACAGCCGGGTGTAATCCTCAAGGCGTATTTGCCCCTGCTCATCCACCGGCGCCACGCGGATCACCGCGCCGGTTTCCTGGGCGATCAGTTGCCACGGCACAATATTGGCGTGATGCTCCAGCAGGGTGAGAATAATTTCATCCCCCGGCCGCAGCAGCGGCTTCACATAGCTATGGGCAATCAGGTTCAGCCCTTCGGTGGCGCCGCGCACGAAAATGATATTTTCCGGCCCCGGCGCGCCGATGAAACGCGCCACCTTGTCGCGCGCGGCTTCGTAGGCGTCGGTGGAGCGCGCCGCCAACGTATGCGCCGCCCGGTGAATATTCGAGTTTTCATGCAGATAGAAGTGGCTGATGCGGTCGATCACCTGCTGCGGACGCTGGGTGGTGGCCGCGTTATCCAGCCAGATAAGCGGATGGCCGTCCACCCGCTCCGACAGAATGGGGAAATCGGCGCGGATGCGCTCAACCGGGATCTGGCCGACCCGCGCCGCGGGAGCGACGGAGGACGCCTGCGGCGGCGACGGGTGATTAACCGCGCCGTAGGGCGCCGCGGGCGCGCCGGGTTGTCCGAGCGGCACCACGCGCGGCGCATAGCCTGGCTCGGGGGCGCCCTGCGCGCCGGGTTGCCCGCCGACCGCCGACCGCTCTGCCAGCAGAGCGTAGAGATCGTGCTCATCCGGCAGGCCGTAATCGTTCGCCGACGGCGCACTGCCCCAGGGGTCCGGCTCGCCGCCGTATAGCGTGCGTTTATTCGTAGTCATAGTACTCACCTACTTCAACGTCTTCCAATACTGCGATGGCGTCGTCAGCCAGAATAGCAGCAGAGCAATAGACCGAAAGTAGATAAGACGCCACACCGTTGTCGTCAATGCCCCGGAAGCGCACCGACAACCCGCGGGACTGTTCATTGGGCAGCCCCGACTGGTACAGGCCCAGCACCCCGCGTTTGGCTTCGCCGGAACGGATCAGCAGAATATTGGTTTTACCGCTTTGCCCCTTCGGATTCTTTAAGCCGTCCACGAACAATTTATCGGAAGGGATCAAGGGGATGCCGCGCCACAGAATAAAGGTTCCGCCGTTGATCGTCGCGGTGACGGGCGGTACGCCGCGGCGCGTCGCTTCGCGTTCGAACGCGGCGATGGCGCGCGGGTGCGCCAGGAAGAACGACGGCTCTTTCCACACTTTGGAAATCAGCTCGTCCAGGTCGTCCGGCGTCGGGCGGCCTCTGCGCGTCTGGATGCGCTGCGAGTCGGCGACATTTTTCAGCAGGCCGTAATCGTCGTTATTGATTAACTGGCTCTCCTGACGCTCGCGCAAGCTTTCGATGGCCAGATTAATCTGCTCCGCCGCCTGATCGAACGGCGAACTGTAGATATCGGCGATTTTGGTATCGACGTTGACGATCGTGGCGATCGAATCGAGCTGATACTCGCGCGGTTTGGTTTGATACTCGATATAGCCCTTGGGTATTTCAATGCGGGTGGGGTCCTGGCTGCACAGGATATCCAGCGGCGTATCCCCTTCCACTACCTTGTTGACGCGGTATATCCCGGCTTCCAGCCCTTTGTACTCAAGAAAGCGAGACACCCAGCGGGGGGTGATGGCGCCAAACTGCGGGGCCGTTTTGGTGACATTCGCCAACTGATAAGCGGCTTCGCGCCCCAGTGCGTTCAATTGCGTTTTCTTCTCAGCCATGATGCTTCCTTCTTTTCCATTAATAGGTGTATAAGACGTTGGTCAAAGATACTGCGGTGCAATCCATCAATATTGCGGTAAGCGGGCATCCACATCCCGCGCCCAGGCATTGATGCCATCTTTTAAATTCAATAACCTCCCTTTATATCCGGCATGTTGTAACGCGCGAATGGCAAAGATGCTGCGCTGCCCGATTTTGCACAGAAACACCGCATCGACGGCAGGATCAAATTCGTCGATCCTTCTGATGATCTGACCCAGCGGTATCACCTTGGCATCAGGGAATTTCACAATGGCGCGTTCATGAGGTTCGCGGATATCGATGAGTTGCAGCGGCTTGCCGTCGTCCAGCCATGCCTTTAACTCCAGCGCGGTCATGCTTTCGATAGGCTCCTCTTCCGTTGATGGTTTCAGGCCGCAGAATTCATCATAATCAATCAACTGATGAATGCTTGGATGCGCGCCGCAGATCGGACAATCGGCATCTTTTTCCAGTTGAAGCTCGCGCTGTTTCATCTGCCACACATCGAACAGCAGCAGGCGGCCAATCAGGCTGTCGCTGCCGCCCACCACAAGTTTGATGACTTCCGCGGCCTGAATGGTGCCGATAATGCCGGGCAGAACGCCGACCACGCCGCCTTCGGCGCAGGAAGGCACCAGTCCCGGCGGCGGCGGCGCCGGATACAGGCAGCGATAGCATGGGCCTTCTTTGGCATAAAACACGCTGGCCTGCCCTTCGAACTGGAAGATGGAGCCGTAGACGTTGGGTTTGCCCAGCAGGACGCAGGCGTCATTAATCAGGTAACGGGTGGGATAGTTGTCGGTGCCGTCCACCACGATGTCGTATTCCCGGATGATATCCAGCGCGTTGCCGCTGTTTAGCTGCGTGTTATAGGTCACCACCTCCACGCCGGGATTAATGGCCTTGATGCGATCCTTGGCCGAGGCCACCTTCGGGCGGTCGATATCCCTGGTGCCGTGAATGATCTGGCGCTGCAGGTTGGATACTTCGACAAAATCAAAATCCACAATCCCGATGGTGCCGATCCCCGCCGCCGCCAGATAGAGCGCCACCGGCGCGCCCAGCCCGCCCGTGCCCACCAGCAGCACGCGCGCGCTTCTTATGCGCTGCTGCCCCTCGACGCCGACCTCCGGCAACAGCAGATGGCGGCTGTAACGCGCGATATCGGCGTTGGACAACTCCGCCAGACGATCGTCGGGAATGATACTCGCAATACTCATGCCGCCTCTCCCGCTCCTCCGGCTATCGCCGGCACCAGAATGACTTCACTGCCATCGCCCACCGGCGTATCCAGCCCTCCGGTGGTTTTGATATTCTTTTCGTTAACGTAAAGGTTGATAAAGGAGCGCAGCGCGCCGTCATCCTCATACAGGTGCTGGCGAATATCCGGGTATTTATCCGCCAGCGCGCCGATCAACTGCCCCACGGAATCGCCTTCCAGGCTGATTTTCGACTGACCGTCGGTAAAGGCGCGCAGCGCCGTTGGAATCAATAAAGTTGCTGCCATAGTTAATCCTCGCTAAATAGGGTGTTCAGTTATTGTCGACGTCTTCCTGAATAAAACGTTCACGGTCGGGCGTCAGCCGCCAACTGGTAAAGTCGCCGGATATCTGTTTTTCCACCGCCACAATGATGTAGGCGTAGAAAGGCAGGGCATGCACCCGGTCAAATTCGGAGGGAACGGCCGGGTGATCCGGGTGGGAATGGTAGAAACCGATCACCTCGACCCCCTGCTTGCGGGCAACCAGCTCCGCGCGCAAAAAGTCGTCCGCGGTAATCACGAAACGATGATACTGCTCCTCTTCTTCCCGCCCGTTCTCGATGGGCAGGATCTGATCGACTATCGCCTCCCCCTGTTCGTTGCTGGCGCCCAGCAACACGCCGCAACACTCGTTGGGATAAGCTTTTTCGCCTTCCCGCCGGATTAACCGCTCCGTCTCTTTCGATAGCCGTATCATAGATTTTCATTCCAAAAAGGGTCCGCCGTATAGCGTGAACCGGTATCACAAAGCATGGTAACCACCACGGCGTCCGCCGCCAGGGTGCGTTTAAGTTTTACCGCCGCCGCCACATTCGCCCCCGACGACACGCCGACAAAGATGCCTTCCCGTTTCGCCAGGCGCCGCGTCATCGCATAGGCCTCTTCCGTCGTCACAGTTATCACCCCGTCATGCAGCGTTTCATCCAGAATGCCCGGCTTGATGCTGCTGGCCATATGCTTGGTCCCTTCAATACCATGCAAAGGGGATGCCGGTTGTACCATCAGCGTCTTGATCAACGGGTTTTCCTGCTTCAGACGCCGGGCGCTGCCGACAAAGGTGCCGGAGGTCCCCACGCCGGCGAGGAAATGTGTCACACGTTGGTGCGTTTGCCGCCAGATTTCCTGCCCGGTGGTGGTGAAATGCGTCTGGACATTAACGTCGTTGTTGTATTGATCGGGGTAAAAATAGCGCTCGGGGTCCGCCGCCACGCACTCCTTGACCGCCAGATAGGCGCCGTCGGAACCCTCCAGGGGATCGGTTTCCACGATGGCGGCGCCGTAATGGCTGATAATTCGTTTGCGCTCGATGCTGGTATTCCGCGGCATATAGAGGACGACCTTATAGCCCAGCACCGCGCCGATCATCGCGTAGGCAATGCCGGTATTACCGCTGGTGGCGTCAATGATGGTTTTTCCGGGGGTCAGCTTTCCGCCGGCGATGCCGTCAAGGATCATGGCTTTTGCCGCCCGATCTTTAACGGAACCGCTGGGATTCATAAATTCCGCTTTGCCGAATATGGGAACGTCAGATATATCTTCGGATAAATTCTTTAATGCTATCAATGGGGTATTACCAACCAGATCCAGAATACTCATATATCTTCCATACAAATGGTTATATTCTTATTACTATTATGTCAGCAGGCGATTTTCTTTATTGATCCAACTCGCAATTTGCTGCGGAAAATATAAACCACCAGTAATTTAATCTGCGGCGTATTAAATACCGTCGCCATCCTTATATTGCGTTTGCAATGCACTGGCCTGGCGAATATTACTTTCCGGCGGCACGTCGCGCGTTAACCAGACGTTGCCGCCGATGGTCGAACGGGCGCCGATGCGAATGCGACCCAACAGCGTTGCTCCGGCATAAATGACCACGTCATCTTCAATAATCGGGTGGCGGGGATAATTCTTTTGCAGGTTGCCGGAACTGTCGGTGATAAACCGTTTGGCGCCCAGCGTCACCGCCTGATAAATGCGCACCCGCTTGCCGATAATCGCCGTTTCGCCGATTACCACGCCGGTGCCGTGATCGATAAAAAACCCTTCGTCTATCTGCGCGCCGGGATGGATATCGATACCGGTCTGGCTATGGGCCTTTTCACTGATGATTCTCGCCAGCAGCGGCAGATCCAGCAGATATAACTGGTGGGCGATGCGATGATGGATAACGGCGTAGATCCCCGGATAGCAGATCAACACCTCGTCGACGCTGTGTGCGGCGGGATCGCCCTGATAGGCGGCGAGAATATCGTTATCCAGCTGTTTGCGGATCTCGGGCAGCCTGGCGGCGAACGCTTTCACACGCCTGACGGCTTCCCCGAACCCGGCGGCGTCTTCATCACGCGGCGGCGTAGCGCCACGCGGTTCCTGCCGAGCGGCCTGCTCTTGTAAACCGGGCTGTTCTTGTAAACCAGAATAGTAGCGTAATTCCAGGCTGGCCTCTTCCGCCAGGCGGTCCAGGGCGGTGCCTAACAAATAGCCCACGTAATAGTCTTCATTTTCCTTACGCAGCTCGCTGATGCCCAGACGCATCGGATATAACCCTTTTATCAGGGTATCCGCAATTTCGGACACTTTCTCTTTCGACGGTATCAGGCGCTTATCCAGATAATCGCTGGGGTAATATTTTCTCCGCCATTGCTGACGAACCGCGCTCAGTTCCTTTACCACGTCGTCCAGATGCCAATTTACATGGCTTTGCTGGATAAATAACAACTCGCCCACATCCTGCTCCGCCATGATTTTTCCTCGTATATTGACGTCTCGTGAAGAATGAATCACTTGGCTATAGATTTATTATCGCCAACCAATCAAAGCAAATGCTTTTATCGGATTAGGATAGTAAGGAAATGGATATATCTCCACTTCCCCGGCGCGGCAAACCAATAGCCGCAACGCGACGCCCCGCGTCACGCCCCGTCAATTGCGCTTTGCGCATTTTTCGCCGCATTCTCGCCGGCGATCCTTCCTGAATTCAGACCAAAACCGAAGGTCTCTCCGGCGATATTGAGATCGTAAGTATCGCCATATAAGCCGCCGGCATCATCGCCCGCCGCATATAACCCGGGAATTACCGTTCCGTCCTGAGTAACGGCACGCATTTTGCCGTCAATCTTTATTCCCCCCAAGGTACCCAACGCCTGTGACACTGATTTCAAAGCATAAAATGGCGGCGTTTTTATCGGATGCAAAAACGCCGACTCTTTATTAAATAACCTGTCCTTTCTGTTGGCGGAAAACTGATTATATTCCGCAACCGTGCTTCTCAGCCTGTCTACATCAACCGACATTAATTTTGCCAATGCGTCCAGCGTATCGGCTTTAAACGCCAGCGGAATATCTTTTTGCGCCAATTTTTCAAAATCCGCATCCAGATTGACCAAAGGCGTTCTGACCGGAATAAAATCACCGATAGCGACATCATTACCCTCCTTTATCAGGTGATTTCTCGTGACCTCATCATAGACGGTAAACATCAGGTTGCCGGCCTTTACCAATGCATTGCCCGCGTGGGGCCACATAATGGTATTCGCCTCATTGGTGAAGCGATCTCCGTTGCGGTCGACCCACAGATAAGGCTGATTGGCGGCCGCCCCGGCGTGGTTTCCAATGGAAGCTCCCGCCACGCCGGGCCGGTGCCCATGCAGAACGCCCAGCCCCTCTTTACCCGCCCCCGCCGACCAGGCCATATTCAAACCATCTCCATCCTTGCCGGCCGGCGCGGCAAAAGAAAGATCGACATCGCCGATAAATTCCCGCAGCATTTTTTTATTGTTGGCATAGCCTCCGGTGGCGATGACGACCGATGCGGCGTCAATACGGATAATATTGCCCGCACTATCCTCGGCCATGACGCCGGTCACTTTGCCATTGTCGGTGATAAGCGTTTTCCCGGACGTTTTCATGAGTATTTCGACATTTTCCATTTTCTTGAGCTTATTGAAAAATGCCGTAATCACACTGCGACCGCGCCCGGTTTTCGGTCCTTTAACGACATGCCAGGTCATCGGGCCGCCGGGTATACCGGGACCGACAAATTCAAATTCAACGCCTTTGGCTTTAATCCATTCAAAAGTATCGGCAGACCGGTCGACAAAAGCTCTGACAACATAGGGATTGGCCTTCCAATGGCTATAATCCATGATGTTTTTAAACGCCATGTCCGGGGTGACCAGAATGCCCTGGCGCAACTGCATCGAACTATCGGCGGCGAAAAAACCTTCGGCGAAATTCCCCGTTCCCCCCACCGCGGCCTGTTTTTCCAGAATGATGACTCCGGCGCCTTTTTCCGCCGCCGCCATAGCCGCGGCGCTCCCCGCCGCACCGGCGCCAATCACTACGACGTCCGTTTTTTTTATAACCGCGGCACCCTTGCCAACGGTAATTGAGGCATCTTTAACCTGGGCGGTGCATAGGGAAAAGCCGAATACCGAAATACAAAGCACCATGAATATTTTTGGTCTGAATAATTTCATTATGTTTCCGCTCCCAAATCATTGGTCATTCACCGGGCTATTTCCCGGTCGTATCTATATTCCATACCGAGCCGCTGCCTACCGACTGCATATGCATATAACGCTGTACGCCCTCGATCTTGCCGCCATAAAATTTCACCACCTCTACCGTTTGCATCGAGGCCGGCATGGTTTTCAAAACCGGGACATACGGGAGGTCGCCATGCTTATGCCGCGACTGGCGGGGCGTTCCGTTGGGATCGTGGATATCCGCGGGCAACCGCTTCCAGCCGGCTGAAGAGTCGGCAGGCACAAAGGTAGACTCAAGCCCCGGCGTAATAAAACTGGGAAAAACCACCCCGGGAACAATGCCAAAACTGGCCGCAACGCCCTGTTGTACATCGACGACGACGCGCGCCTGTTTATCTTCCGGCCGGTCGGAAACGGTACATGGTACGGAAACTCCCCCCTCGGTCGCACGGTGCGAGAGATCCGGCGCATCCGCCTGGGTAATCAACTTGAGCGCATCGGGGTCTTCAATCACTCGTCCGCCCATCTCAACCAACTCGCACGATTTGGAACCGGGCGGATTACCATAGCTTTTATCAAAAACGCTGTACGCCACGCGCGTCAGTTCTTCACGGCCGGCCTTATCTTTTGCCGGAACCTCATAGCGCCAGGCCTGGGGCAAATTATCGAGTTCGTGCGGCGCGAACAGCTGGCCCGATTCGCCCTTGGAGCGGCTGATATACAGTTCAAGCTCCGTCAGATGGCGATCCTCCACTTTCAACCTACCGTAGAATACCGACGGGCTGTCCCCTTCCCGCACCTCGGTAATCACCACTATTTGCCCCGTTGCGGGATCTATCGCCTCTTGCCCCGGCCCCAGGGGCTTAAAGTCCGTGACGGTGCGCCACAGGGTGCTCATCACCGGAGAAACCGGCGTTCCGTTTTCGGTCAACAGGTAACTGCGCGCCAAAGGCAGCGATTCGCTGTTATGCTCCTTCATCGACGTGAGCACCTGCAAAGCGATCGCTTTCAGGCAATGGCGATCGCAATCCCCCGTTGGCGTTCCCGCCGGCGATAAAAGAGGGAACGCCAGCAGATTGCTTCCTAAACAAAGCGTCAAAATAAAATTTTTCTTTTTCATCGGTATTTATCCTGTCTTATTGATTAATCGGTTTATAAAAATATTGCCGCGGCCCTCCGCTATGGATTACCCAGCATCAGGGCAACCGTCACGCCCACCAGCCAGCCGCTGACCGGTACGTTGGCGGAGGTTCTGGAAATTGCGCTATCAGGATTGACGATATATTCAATAGCCGGCTGGATTTTTATATGTGTGCCGATAGAGAAAGTGGAGCTTAATTCAATGCGGTATTCGTTGGAGGAGGTCATCTGGTCGCTGCCGCCCAGCGACATTCTGGTACCGCGCTGGGCCAATAGCGTTGATTTATTGAGATGGATGTACATCACCTTGCCGGTAATTTGATCAAGTTCTATCCAGTGCGGCAATGCTATTTGCGGCTTGACGTAAGCCATGCCCAAAGTAAGGCCCCAGTCTATCGGTTTGGCATCGTCAAAAGAGTGTTCTATGGTGCCGAAATATCCCAGGTTACCGGGAATATCCGCTCCCGTAGCGGCGGTTTTTCCAGTCTCGGACCAGAACGTTTTGGCAAATTTAACAACAATGCCGCCCGAGCCGCGATGGCTTTTATCCATTTCGTAAGGATCGCTGATACGGGCATCCGCATAAAAGTAGTTGAACTGGTAATCCTCGGGATAGGGTGCGGAGGAAAAATCCGTCTTGTAACGCAACGAAGCGACGACGAAGGTTCCCGTCCCTCCGCCCATGCCGAACGCATCCCAGCCGTTATCCTTTATCAGCGAACTGTACTCGCGCATTTGCTGTATTCCGGCTTCCGCCGTCACCGCGCGGGACAATTTATAGCCTACCCGTCCCCCCATGCTGCCGGTACTGGCGTCAGGTACGCCGGTATTCCATTTAACCAGCGCATCCGTGCAAAGAAAATCAATGCCGCAGTTGGGTGAAAAGTAATACCGTTGCAGATTCGTCTTGCCGAATTCAACGTCAAGCCGCCCCTCCAACAGCGAAATTTCATAGGTAAGAAGCGAAAGCCAGGGACTAAAGCTGGCATCATGAGACGGATATTGATCGCCGCCAAGATAACTGCCGGCATAGCTACCGAATTCCACCATATTGCCGTCTTCGTCTCCCGGATGATGCCAGGGAAATATAACGCCTTCGATATGAATTCTGGAGTTCGCCATATTCGCCAGTTTTGCCAAATCCAGATCGATCGCGTTGATAAAAATCGTCTGGCCGCCGGTATGACCGACGCGGGCGCCGGTGCTGATATTATTGAACAATGCATTCAACATCAGGCCGCGATAAACAATGCCTTTATCGTTTAATAGTTCACCCAGCCCCGGTTCTGATTCCCGATACCATCCTTTGGCCAGATAGGGATTATCCATAACCGGAGCATCAAGCTTTTTCGCGTCGGCGTTCCCTGCGGGAAGTTCTGACGCCACCGTATTCATTACGCAGAAACAACATGTTATTGCGACATAAAAATCCCTAAGCATATAAATGCCTCTATATTATTATGTATTATCAATGATCGTGCCGATATCCAATGGCATTATTTCAACTTGCAATAACAACACCTGCGCGACGACCTTATCCTCAGAAATGACGGGGTCAGCAATAATATTCCTGATATAAAATAGTTATTATCCGATGACTTTATTTTCAGCGTACGCCATTGGTCCTGAAACACTTCAATGTGACGCGTGGCGGAAATAACTCCCCTTCCGACCTTGGAGTAACAAAACTGGCCGGAGGATATCTCATCGTCATTTCTCTCCTGTTATTACAGAGTTGACGCCATTCATATTTCGAGTTGCGGGAGCGTAATGTGCGGACGGGCTATCCCGCCAGTCCGCCGTCTCTGTCAAAGCCCGAGCAGCTTGTCCAGCATCACGTTCAGTTGCAGCCAGAACGTATAGCCGTTCTCCGGTTTGACGGAGGAATAGGGGTACTGCCAGTTGCTGTTATTCCAGGTGCGGGCGCCGGTCATCTGCAAGTTGACCTCCGGCGTCAGCATGATGGACGCATCTATGCTCAACTGATACTCGTTGCGCGGCACCCGCCACCCCGACCCGCCCAGAGAATCGAACATATCCTGCAGGTAGAGTTGCCCCCCTTCCGTCAGCCTGGCCCAGCGGAAGGTCAGGCCATAACTGTCCTGAGGACGGCTCTGCCACGGCCCGGACCAGATTAGCCCGACATCCGCCAGCGTGGACGCCCCGGTGTAGGCATCCGATTGCAGGGTCTGCGTTACGCTGCCGTGCAGACTTACGGCGCTGGGCGCGGGATCGCGCGGATCGCCGCCGTTGTCGCGCCGCCACAGGGCTTTTTTGGCGGTAAGATAGACGCCGGAGACGCCGTCGTGGCGACGCGCCGCGGCGCTGGCGTCATACACCTTGGAGGTGCCGTTCACCGTGTAGTAGGGGTCGTCGTATTCCAGGAAGTTATGGAACGCCATCACCTCCCAGTTGAGGGGATAAAGCTCCTGTTGCCAGCTGACGCGCCGCGCCACATTGGCGACCAGCAGCGTATCGCCCGAGTCATAGTCGTCGTCCCACCGTTCCCAGCCGTTGGTGAACGGAAACGCCTGATAGGTGCGCCAGACGCCGATATTGGACTCCAACGCCGGCGTAAAATGGTAGCCGACGCGCGCGCCCCAGCCGGCATAAGGCGCCGGGCCGAATACCGCCGTTTTATTCAGAATAGTGTTCACGCAGGACGGCTGCACATTACAGTTGGTGAAACCGAAGAACGCGCCGGGGTTGCTCTTACCCACTTCGATCGACAGTTTGTCGTCAAACAGCTTCTGCTCATAGGTGAAACGCAGCAGATGCGCCGTTTTGGGGATATAGGGCGGCGGGTCGCCGGCCAGCATCCCGCCCGCCTTATTGCCGTATTGCAGGTTATGGGAGAAGGGCACCCACAGTTGCAAGAAGTGGATATGGCCGCCGGGGATCAGTCCCATGCGATCCAGATTGAAATCGGCGCCGGCGAAAAACATCGTATAGGTCTGATGCTCGTCGGTGGCGGTCCCGGCGCTGGGGTTGCCCAACCACAGTTGGGAGGCGAACAGATGCGGCGTAATACCATGATCCGCCAACCATACGCCGGCCTCGGACAGCGGACGCCCGGACGGTTCCTCGCCGGCGGCGGCAACCGCCTCGCCGGCGGCCAGCATCATGCCTGACACAACAACGCCGGCGGCCAACATTCTTGTCCGCATATTATGATGTGTTATTTTCATTTTTCTATCTCATCAAAAGCAATGAGACGGCAACGGCTGTCATTGAATGACAAAAAACCACAGAGCGCATGATTAATCTTTATTCATTGTCTTTTACTTCTTACCTTCTATTTATCTCCATCGGCGACGGCTGGCGCTGCGCACCGCAAAAACGGAGATTGACAGGCGTTGAATAAGATTTTCCCACGCTCTTTTCAGTCATAAATATATTTTCTATGACGACACGGCGGTAATTATTCCACTGGTAGCCAGCTTTATTATTTTTACCGCGTTGTTTCCGTCTCTGGTTTTTATTAATGCGGCACATTTATTCTGTGCCGCATGGTTTATTATCAATATCGATTTATGGTTTTTTCACAACATATTGCGCCGCGTGTTCACCGGCGATACGCCCGGAGTTGAGCGCAAAGCCGTTCGCCAATCCCTGATAAGGCGGATAGCCCGGTACGCTGTAAAAGCCGGCCGCATTGTTCCCCACCGCATACAGACCGGCAATGGGCTGAAGATCCCCATTGGTGACCTGCAGGTCGGAATTCACCCGCACGCCGCCCAGGGAGCTTAGACTGACCACCACCGCTTTAAAGGCATAGAAAGGCCCTTTTTCGATACCGTATGCCAGATATTCCGCCTTTTTGCCGAAATCCTTATCCTGTTTGGCCTTCACGTTGCCGTTATAGCGGTCGACGGTGGCTTTCAGACTTTCGGGGGCGATCCCCATGCGCGACGCCAGTTCGGCAATGTCCTTGCCCTTGACGATCGACTTGCTGGTTCCGCCTCTGGTGCCTGCATCCGCCAGCGCGACAAAGTCGCCGGGTTTGGGCGGATTGGCCGGACCGGCTCCCGACAGCGGGAACGGCATGGCGTTCTTGGAGAAGGACTGCAGCGTCGGCGTATCGACGATAATGTAATAATGGCCGCCGACGGAGTAGGCGACGTTGGCCCAGAAGGCGGTATCGTAGATATGGCCCTCGTCCGCAAAGCGTTCGCCGACCACATCCACCCACAGCAGCGGCGATTTCAGCAGCCAGATCAGCGGGCTGTCCAGCGCCGCCGCGTCGCCGCCGCCGTGATGCGCCTCTTCCGAAGGCTCGATGTCGACCAGTTGGGCGGCGTGGATCAGGGCGGACTGCATATCCCATTTCGCGCCGCCGGCCTTCCAGGCCATTTCCAGCCCTTCCCCCATATTAGGCCATGCCAGCGGGAAAATATTCGCCGTCAGCATCGCTTCATCCAGCATCTTTTTGTTGGCGCCGAAGCCGCCGCTGGCCAGAATCACCGCCTTGGCGTGTACGGTTAACTTACCGCCGTCCGCTTTTTCCGCGATCAGCCCGGTCACGTTGCCTTTATCATCCTGAAGCAGCGATTTGCCGACGGTTTGGGTCAGCACTTTGCCGCCCAGCTTGGCGAACTCGTCGTACAGCGTCTTATAAGCCGCTTCGCCCCCGTTTTTGATGCGGTGATAGACGTCAGATTTAATCGGATCTTCCAGGTGCGCCTGCTGTACCGAGCTCCGTTTGGCGTCGCGCGTGGTCGCCACGATTTCCAGCTCCACGCCGTGCTTGATCATCCAGTCAACCGTCGATGCCGATTTATCGACGATCCTTTTGGTCAACGGGCCGTTGGAGAGATACTGGTTATATTCCAGCAGCCGCTGCGTCAGCTCGGCGGCGGTGTACTTCATGCCCTTCGCTTTCTGCAGCGACGACTCTACCGCGGTAAAACCGCTGGCCATGCGCCCCGCGCCGCCCAGCACCGGCATTTTCTCTATCACCAGCACCTTGGCGCCTTTTTCCGCCGCGGCCAGCGCGGCGGCGGTGCCGGAGACGCCGCCGCCCACCACCACCACGTCGACGCGGGTTTCCTCATCCCGCCCCTGTTTCGCCACCTTTCCCTGGTAGCGCGCCACGTCCGCGCCCGCCTGACCCAGCGCCGCGGAGACCGCCTTCTTCACCGCGTTGCTGGTCATGGTCGCGCCGGTCACGCCGTCCACATTCAGACTCTGATGCTCGACAATCGCCGCTCCCACTTCCGGACCGGCTTTGCCGCCCAGCTCCGGCGTTTCCTTGCTGGCATCCACCGCGATATCCTTGATAACCCCCGCGGCATCAATGGTGACCGTCACGCCGACTATCCCTTCATTGCCCTTTTCCGTGGCGCTGTACTGGCCGGCGGTAATCGCGGCATGGGCCGATGCGCCCAGCATACCGCACGCCAGCAACATCATGGCGAGCCGCCGTTTATAGGTGCGTCCTCTATTTTTCATTATCATAATTTCACCTTTATAGCGTTATTTTCAGACTGCCTGCAAAGTTATGCGCTTTGCCATTAATGATCCCCTGCACCGATATGTGCTATATGCGCTCCACTATCACCGCCACGCCTTGTCCGCCGCCGACGCAGAGCGTTGCCAGCCCCAGCGTTTTATCCCTGTCCGCCAGCGCATACAACAGCGTTACCAGGATCCGCGCGCCGGATGCGCCGATGGGGTGCCCCAGGGCGATGGCGCCGCCATTGATATTGGTTTTATCCATGTCCAGTTTCAGTTCGCGGCCGACGGCGACAAACTGCGCGGCAAAGGCTTCGTTGGCTTCCACCAGGTCGATATCCGCTATCGTCAGCCCCGCCCGGCTCAACGCCTGCCGGGTCGCCGGCACCGGCCCGATCCCCATTACAGCGGGATCGACGCCGCTGACGGCATAAGCGCGGATGCGCGCCAGAGGCCGGATGCCGCGCTGTTTTGCCCAGGTTTCGCTCATTACCGCCAGCGCGGCCGCGCCGTCGTTAATACCCGATGCATTGCCGGCCGTTACCGAACCGGCGGGATTAAAGGCCGGCGCCAGTTTGCCCAGGCTTTCCGCCGAGACGCCCGCCCGCGGGTGCTCATCAACCGCAAACAGCGTGTCGCCCCTTTTGCTTTTCAGCGTTACCGGGATGATTTCCCGGCGAAACGCGCCGCGCTCAATCGCCGCCGCCGCCCGCTGCTGGGAAAGCAGCGCCACGTCGTCCTGCTCCTGGCGGCTGATATGGTAGCGTTGCGCGACATTTTCCGCCGTGACCCCCATGTGGTAACGGTTGACGGCGCAGAACAGACCGTCGCTGACCATGCTGTCGGTTACCGTCTGGTCGCCCATACGGTATCCCCAACGAGCCTGATTGAGCAGATAGGGCGCCGCCGACATGTTTTCCATGCCGCCGGCCAGCACCACGTCCGCATTACCGGCGGCAATGCTTTGCGCCGCGAATATCACGCTTTGCAGGCCGGAGCCGCACACCATATTGATGCTGGTCGCCGGCGTGGTATCCGGCAGGCCGGCCTGCAGCAGCGCCTGGCGGGCGGGATTCTGCCCCAACCCCGCCTGAAGCACGTTGCCGAAAATCACCTCGTCGACCGCCGCCGGTCCGAGACCCGCCCGGCGAACCGCCGCATCCATAACCAACGCGCCCAGTTGCGGCGCGGTAAAGGCGCTCAGGCTGCCGCCGAACTTACCGATGGCCGTACGCGCCGCGCCGGCAATAACAAGTGATGTCATAAATGCCTCTTGTAAGCGAAAATAAAACCTTGTTTATACCCATCGCCGGGAACACCCTTATCAACGCGGCGATCCGGCCCGCCGAGCGGCGGGCGCGTCAACCTCCACCGGCGTCACATCGGTCAGCCAGATCAGCAGCAGCGCCAGGGCGCCCACGCCCAGCAGCAGCAGATAGGCGCCGGTATAGCCACCCAGATACGCCAGGCCGAAAGCCAGAATGGAGAACGCGAAGCAGCGCACCACGGATTGAATCGGGTGCACGATGCCGATGGCGCGAATATAGAGACGGCGGGGGAACTTGGTGGCGATCAGCGCGGTGCTTAAATTGGTGGCGCCCGGCAGGCTGAAGCCGATCATCAGCAGGGAGATCCACAGCATAAAGGCCCGGTGAGCGAACAGGTTGATCACCACCGCCGCCATCCACCAGACGGTGTAGACCATCAGCGCCCGTTTGACCCCGAGGCGCTGGTTAAGCCAGCCCCAGCCGTAAGCCCCCAGCGTGCCGAACAGCGCCGACGCGGACATATAAAAGATGGCGGTACGCAGCTCATAACCCATCTCCATCAGCCGCGGCACGATCTGGCTGACCACGCCCACCAGCATGATGTAGATGGCGCCGGTGGCGACGCCCATAAACCACACGTCGCGCATCCCCAGCAATTGTCTGACGCCGAGCGGACAGACATAGTCGTCATGGGCGCGCATGCGCTCGCCCAGTTCGGCGGCGGAAAGCCGCTCGTTATCCGGGGCCAGGCCGATATCCTCGGGTTTATTGGCGACAAACAGCAGCACCAGCACCGCCATGATAAACATCATGGTCGATATACCCCAGAAGCCATGGCGGATACCCAGCCAGACGAACAGCGCGGTCAGCGTGGGAACGAAAAACGCGCTGGAAAACGTCTGCCCCACCGTGCTCCACCCCAGCGCCAGCCCCGCCTTACGCACGAACCAGCTGGTCATGATGGCGGTGCCGCCCACGTAGGCAAAACCGGTGCCGAAGAAACAGACGCCGGCGAACAGCAGCGCGAACCCCGTTAGCGAACCGCTGTACCCCAGCAGGCCGAAGCACAGCCCGCAGGCCGCCAGGCAGAAAATTATGTTGAATTTGGCGCCTCTCTTCTCGCACAGCCAGGCGCATATCGGCCCCGCGGGAATAGAGGCCCAGGACGCCGGCGTCGCCAGCGCCAGCAGCGTGCTGTAGTCCAGATCGTAGGTCTGCGACAGCGCCGGCAGCATCACGTTCAGGCCGTGGGTGATGGCGCCGGCGGCGATCCAGAACATGACCGCCTGCAAGATGATGATGGTCCAGCCGCGCGCGCCAAAACCGTTGCTGCTGGCGGCGGGATGCGCATCGCCCCGGGTAGAACAATTTGCGGTCTTATTAAACGCCATATTATTTTCTTGCCCAGTCATAGGATAGTGCTCCCACGATGCCGGAACGCTAATGCGGCGCCGGCGCCGTTATACGTTGGTGTCGGAATGTTCCGCGACGTTCCGACGGGGAGTGGTGAGTTAAGCCTGCATAGTTGCCAGCCGTTCGGCGATCAGCAGCCGGGGTTCAACCTGGCGTTGAATATCCTCCGGCGTCAGCCCTTCCAGCAGTTCCACCAGCACCAGTCCGTCGTGGGTGACGTCAATCACGCACTGCTCGGTGACGATATGGTTTACGCAGCCCTTGCCCGTTAGCGGATAGCTGCATGAGTCAACAATCTTCGGCTCTCCTTTTTTGGTGCACAGCTCCATGGTGATAATCACTTTCCGCGCGCCGTTGACCAGATCCATCGCCCCGCCCATGCCGAATACGCGGCCGGGCTGCGCCCAATTGGCCAGATCGCCGTTCTCCGCCACCTGCAATCCTCCCAGCACCGTCGCCGCCAGTTTGCCGGAGCGCACCAGGGCGAAGGATTCGGCGCTGTCGAAGGTACTGGCGCCGGGCGCCGGCACGAAACGCAGGGCGGTGGCGTTGGAGAACCCCTCCACCGCCAGCACGCCCTCCACCAGCGGCCCCATGCCCACCAGTCCGTTTTCGGTGTGGAACATCACGCCGGGAGGCGCGTAGTCGCTGCACAGGCTGGGGATGCCGATGCCGAGGTTGATGACGTCGCCGGCTAAAAAATAGGCCGCGGCGCGCCGGGCTATCCGATCTCGCGCGTTCATAAGCGTTCTCCTTGCAGCGTCAGAATCTTGTCTACGTAAGCGCCGGGGGTGATGATGCAATCGATGCCGAGCTCGCCCACGTCCACCAGCATATCGGCATCCACCAGCGTCAGGCGCGAGGCCTTGGCGACCAGCGGGTTGAAATTGCGCATCGTGCCGCGATAGGTCAGATTGCCCAGCGGATCGGCGGTGCGCGCGCGCACCAGACCGATATCCGCCCGCAGCGCCGTTTCCAGCAGATAGCGTTCGCCATCCGCCTCGACGAACTGCTTGCCCTCCTCCACCATGGTGCCGATGCCGGTTTTGGTCAGCACCCCGCCCAGCCCCGAACCGCCGCAGCGCATGCGCTCGGCCAGGCTGCCCTGCGGCACCAGCTCCAGCTCGATTTTTCCGGCGGCGACCAGCGCCACCGTTTCGGTATTGCGCCCGATATGCGAGGCGATCAGTTTGTCCACCAGACCGTGGTGGATCAGCCTGCCCACGGTCAGATCCGCATCGCCGCTATCGTTGGAAATCAGGGTGAAGTGGCGCGCGCCGCTGTCGATTACGCACTGAATCAGGCGATTCGGCACGCCGTGGTTGGCGAACCCGCCGCACATCAGCGTTTGCCCGTCCTTAAACAGCGCGGCGATTTCATCTATTGAAGTGAATTTTCCCGACATCATCATTCCCTCGTCAGCAGGACCGCAACGCCCTGACCGCCGCCGACGCAAAAGGTAATCACGGCGTTGTTCAGGTGACGGCGTTGCATGTCGTAAACGGTTTTAGTGGCCAGAATGGCGCCGCTTCCGGCCAGCGGATGTCCGAGCGCGATCGCCCCGCCGTTGGGGTTGACCCGCTGCGGATCCATGCCGATATCGCGGATACAGGCCAGGGACTGGGCGGCGAACGCCTCGTTCAGCTCCCACAGATCAACGTCCTCGACCGCCAGTCCGGTCTGGCGCAGCAGTTTGGCCGTCGCCGGCACCGGCCCCAGCCCCATAAAGTTGGGATCCACGCCGGCGGCGGCATAGCCGCGGAATACCGCCAGGATCTCCAGCCCCTGCGCCTCGGCCTGCGAGCGCTCCATCACCACCAGCGCGCCTGCGCCGTCGCTCATCGGCGAGCTGTTGCCGGCGGTTACCATGCCCTCCTGGCAAAAACTGGGGCGCAGAGCGGAGAGCGCCTCCAGCGAACAGTCGGGACGCACCGACTCATCCTGCCGCACCACGATCTCCCGCCCGCGGCGATCCGGCAGCGTAACCGGCACCACCTGGGCGTCGAAACGCCCTTCCTGCCAGGCGGCCGCGGCCAACTGGTGGCTGCGCAGCGAAAATTCGTCCAGTTGCCGGCGGCTCAGCAAATAGCGCCGGGCAATATTTTCCGCGGTGATGCCCATGGAGGGATTGCCCAGCCGATCCGGCGAGGTATGGATATCCACAAAGCGCGGCGGCTGCACCGAATACGCCGTTTCGGTTTTCTCCAGCGACCAGGTGCGCCGGGAATCGCTCTCCACGCCGCCGACCACCACCGTCTCGGCGAAGCCGGCCATAATCTGAATCGCGCCGTAGGCCAGCGCGTTAAGCGAGGCGGCGCACTGGCGATCGAGCGTGATGCCCGGCACCGACATGGGCAGCCCCGCTTCCAGCGCCACCATCCGCCCCATGTTATTGATTTCATTATTCATTAAATTGGCAAAGATAACGTCATCAATGCTTTCGGGGTCGATCCCGGCCCGATGTACCGCTTCCTTCACCGCCAGCGCGCCCAGCATATGCGCCGGAACCGGCGCCAGCGTACCGCGGCATCTGCCGATCGGCGTACGCGCCGCCGACACAATGACTGCCTGTTTCATAATCGTTTCCCGATGTAACCGTATAAAGGGGTCGCTACAGAGGACGCAGCCCCAATAGTTTTCTGGCGACGGCCGGCGTCGCCACCTGTTTGCCCGCCAGGCGAACGGCCTGCGCCGCGCGCTCCACCAGCTGTGGATTGGTGGCTTTCACCCCTTTGCTGAAATAGACGTTGTCTTCCAGACCCACCCGCACATGGCCGCCCAGCGCCAGGGTGGCGAACAGAATCGGCAGATGGTGTTTGCCGACGCCAAAGGCCGACCAGGTGGCGTCGGCGGGAATATGCGCCACCAGATAGTTCAGATTCTCCACCGTGGCGGGCATTCCCCCCGGCACGCCGAGACAGAATTGATAGTGCAGCGGAGCGCGTAATTTGCCCTGTTCGACAAAATAGCCGGCGACACCCAGCATGCCGCTGTCGAAGATCTCCACTTCCGGCTTGATCCCTCGTTCGCTGAGGATTTCTCCCAGTTTGCCCAGGAACTGCGGGGAATTGATAAACACGCCGCCGGGCATCCAGTTAAACGAGCCGGCGTCCCAGGAAGCGATTTCAATCCCTTCCAGCCGGGAAACGTGTTCCATACGCTGCGCATCGCTGGCCCGATGATCGCCGGAGGTGGTGCAGTTGATAATCACATCGCAGTCGCGGTAGCCGCGCAGCAGACGGATGGTTTCGGCAAATTTGTCGCAGTCCATCGTGCCCTGCCCCTGGTCGTCGCGCATATGCAGATGCACGATGGCGGCGCCCTGCCGCCAACAGCGGTAGGCGTCGGCGGCGATTTCCTCCGGAGTCAGTGGGATATGTTCATTGATCTCTTTTGGCGTTACCGCGCCGGTCAGGGCGGCGGAAATAATAACGTCGTTGCCTGTGTTCATGGTTTTTCCCCGTTTACTGCTTCTATAGTTTTAAATCAACAGGTTACCTAGACATACCCGCCGTTGCGGCCACAGGCGGGCGACCGGCGCTTACTTGATTTCGTCTTCTTCCTGACCGCCGCCGATGCGCGGACGAATAACCTTGCCTTTCTTCTCGGCGGCCTTGACCAGTTCGGCCTCTTCGTGCGCCCACCTCCAGTAATTGGCTTCGTGTGGAGAGTGCTCGGTGGCGGTAACGAACATTTCGGTGGCGAAGGAGCCGCGCAGTTCGTTGGCGATATCTTCCTTCCAGGCTTTACGCAGCATCTGGGTGGTGATACGGCGGGTCACGCGGGTGCCGGTGCGCATGATCAGCTCGGCGATTTCCCAGGCGCGGTCGTAGGTCGCTTCCGTATCGGTGCAGATTTCGTTGACCATGCCGAGGGCCAAGGCCTTGCGGGCGGTGATGATTTCGCCGGTCAGTTCGGCGTAGGCATAGCGTTTGCGCCCCATCAGCTCGCGCCAGGCGATTTGAATACCGTCGCCGGGCACCATGTTGGTGCGAAAGTGCATCTCGGTGGTCCAGGCGTCCTCGGTACACAGGGTGATATCGCTGAACAGCACCAGATCGGTGTGGAAAGCGGCGCCGTTCCATACGCCGATGGTGGGCACCTCGACGTCGAATACCTGGCCTTCAATGTCGTTGGTGCCGTCATAATACTGATATTCATACATTTTCCACGCTTCGTCCGGCGCGGAGGCGAACTCGGTGGCCGGCAGCCAGTTGCCGTTCTCATCCAGCCGGCCGATGCCCTTCATAAAGTCCTTGCCGCTGCCGCCGAGGATAATGATTTCGTTGTCAGGGTCTCTTCCGGCCCAGTCGAAGAAGTAGTGCAGCGCCTGATGCGCCGGCGCTCCCCATTGCAGGCTGTCGCCGTTGGTATGCAGACGAGCTTCAAGAATTCCGTTCTTCCGCCTCATGGTGAAGCAGTGTTTGAGCTTTTCCGAATATTCTTCAAAAGGCATATGGGGAATTGTTCCCAATTCCTTATGTGGCATTTCTTTGCGTTTTCCGGCATCAGACTCATAATTGGCTTTAATCACCATGATTTACTCCTTCTTTATGGCATTATTTTAATTGATCGGAATTTATAGGAAGTAACGTCGATTTAAATGATGTGATTCACATTTTTCCTCTGATGCTTCCAGACAGGAAAAACGTAACACCCCGATTTAAACGGGAGAAATTCTTTTTATTTTTTCGGCTATGTTTTTTAAACATAACCGTTTATTCAATCATGACGGATTATTATTTTTCCATTATAAAACAATCACAAACAAGCGCGCCAACCATAATGCTTGGCTATTTTTATTTAAAATAGATAATAAAAAACAAGATATTAATGGGATGCAAGTCACATTTGACAATCATCCATAACATGGTATTAATCAGGCGCGGGGGATATCAAATATATTCAGGAGGGCTGATTTTTATTTTTAAAAAACTGTTTAAACTCTTTTAAAAAAAGCGGAATGCAGGGGTTGGTATTTTTACTGTCCCATACCAGTTCCAGATTAAACCAGTAGTCATTTTCAATCACCTCCAGTAATACACTGTTATTCCCCAGTAAGTAGCCGCGGTGCCTGGGCATCAGCAATGCCACCCGATCCCTGAATTCCAGATTAAAACAGCAGGTTTTAATATTGGGATATTCTTTGTCCAGCGTATACGCAATATCATAGCAATCGAAAAAACGGGTGCTGTATGCTTCAGCCAATAAGAACTCACGGGGATCGACGCGAATAATCGGCCATTCGCTGACTTCTCTTAATGATACCCGCCCCCTCCCGGCCAGCGGATGGTTTCTGTTCACCGCCACGCACAGCGGATCGGTTTGAAATGACAAACTGCAAAACTTTTTATTTTCCCAAAAATTGGGACGAATTAAAAAACCCAGATCGCAGGTATGCCCTTCGAGAAAAAGCAATGCCTCATCCAGTTCGCTGTCCCGGCAATCTACGGCGATGCCGATATTATTTTGTTGGAACTGGGTGAGAAATTTGACCAGCACATGCTGAATAGCCTCCCCCAGAAAAGTAATGGTCAGGCGGCGTCGGCTTTTGCCCGAAAAAGCGTTAACGACGGATACCGAGCTTTCATATTGAAAGATGATTTTACGCGCTTCCCCGGAGAACAATTTTCCTATCGATGTCAACTCGACGCTGTGCGTATCGCGCCGGAATAATTCAACGCCGAACTGTTCCTCAAGAGATTTCATATGACGGCTGAGAACCGGCTGGGTCATATTCATTTTCTGCGCAGCTTTACTGAAATTAAGCAATTCCGACAATAGAATAAATTCGTATAAAAGCTGCATTTTCATCGTTGAACTTTTCCCCTTAAAGCGTCCCCCCATACATATCCGACACTATAGCGAAATCACCGCGCACGAAATGTGAAAGCTATCAAAGCGTTTATCCTTGTCGTTTTGGCGCCGGGGCGATCCGGGGGCGGCGCTGAGGGCTCCCTATAAATTTTTTGGGAAAGGGTTTCGGTATGCGCAGTGAGGGTTTCGTGCGCACTAACCTCAGTCGATTTCTGCGACCTTTGCAGCACGCGCCCGGCGGCGGCGCATGCCGGGCTCGGTGATCAGTGGTACGCGCGCATACGCAGCGTCGCCGACGGTTTTTCGTTGAATAAGCGCTGATAATCGTTGGCGAATTGGCTTAAATGCCAAAATCCCCACTGCATGGCGGCGTCCTTGACGGTATGGCTGCGGGAAAAAGGACTGATAAGTTCGCGGCGCACCGCGTTGAGGCGGATCATTTTCAGCCAGGCGTTCGGGCCGACGCCCAGAACCTCGCAGAACGCGTTCTGCAACGTGCGGCGGCTGACATACAGTTCCCGGCACAGATCGGGCACCGTCACCGGCTCCGACGTCTGCTCGATCACATATTCCCGCGCGCGGGAAACCAGTTGCCGATAGCCCATGCGCCGGTTCGTTGTGCGCGGTGGGAGCGGGTCCGCGCTTTCCAGCAGCGCCATCACCATCGTCAGCAGACTATCATTAAGCATCTTGCCGGCATGGCGGTTTTGCATCCATTGCGGGTCGCGGCAGCCGTAGTACAGCGCCTGCCGCACCAAAGACCATAGCGCCGCTTTCTGGTGCGGCTCCACCATCAGCGCCGACGGTTGATGCAGCAGATGGCGGAACCGTTCCTGATCCGCCGGCATGCCGTTATGCCGGAACAGCGCGTCGTAAGAAATCACCACGCCCAGGATAGCGTATTCATTCGGCGTACTCAGCTCGAACTCCTTACCGCCGGGACTCAGCGCGATGCTCCGTTCATCAATGGGCTGCGAACCGATAAAGCCCGCCGCGCTCTGCGCGGCGGGAATACCCAGCCAGAATGCATCGGGCCACACCATACAGGACTGGCGTAACGCCAGATTGGTGTATTCATGGCAGAACTGGATACCGTCGACCCGCAGCTCAGTTAACTCGCCGCGAAAATGGCCGGGATGAATTTGATCGTAAAGCTGCTGCCATGCCGTAATCGCGCAGGATTGCGCATACACATCCTGCGTATAACGTTGATGCACGTTTTCATCTTCAATCAGCGACGCCGCTTTTGCCTGCGCGGGATAACTCACGCCGTCGAGACCATGCAGATTGGGGCGTTTTATCGTCATCGTACGCTCCTTAAGCGATATCAATATCAACCACTCTTATAGCATAACGGGGCGGATTAACGTCTTGCCATCGCCGCCAATCGCCGCCGCCCGAACGCCTCCTCCATCCCGCGGCCTGGCCGCCGGGTATTGTTGCCATTCACGCGCCGATGCGCATCATACAATACGGAACATATCGACCATCACGCAGCGGCGCAGGCGGACAAAGGTACGGGCCGACGTCACTCCTTCGCCCGTCGGCGTGGAAATGGTCATGGATGTCCAGCCCTCGCCCCCCAGCCCCAGACCGGCGATACAGGGACCGTTCTTGACGAAGATACTGGTATCAATGGCGCTGGCCATACGATGCATATTGTTGATATTAGTGGAATGGATCGCCGCGGTATGGTGGCGGCCGCCCTCCAGTTTCACCGCCAGGTCAATCGCTTCCTTCACGTCCTTGACGCGCACCACCGGCAGCACCGGCATCATCATCTCGGTGACGGCAAACGGGTGCGCGGCGTCGGTTTCCGCCAGCAGCAGGCGGGTTTGCTCGCCGACGTTCAGGCCGATGGAGGCGGCGATTTTCGCCGCGTCGCGGCCGACCCACTCCCGGCTGACGTTCCCTTTACCATTTTCGTCGATATCCGTCAACAGCCGCGGCAACAGCCGCCGCACCTCATCGTCGCTCAGCAACGCCGCCTGATGACACTGCATTTCCGCCAACAGCGCGTCCGCCACGCTATCAACCACAATCAGCACTTTTTCATCGGCGCAGATGATGTTGTTGTCAAAAGACGCGCCGCGTACGATGGCGCGCGCGGCGCGCGCTAAATCCGCCGTCTCATCCACCACCACCGGCGGATTGCCGGCTCCCGCCGCGATCAGCCGTTTGTCGGTGTGCCTGCGCGCCGCTTCCACCACCGCCTCGCCCCCCGTCACCACCAGCAGGCCGATGCCGGGATATTTAAACAGGCGCTGCGCGGTTTCAATATCGGGATTCGCCACGCTGACCAGCAGGTTTTCCGGCCCGCCGGCCGTCACGATGGCCTTGTTCAACAGGGTGATGGTATGCAGAGACACCTTTTTCGCCGACGGATGCGGTGCGAACACCACGCTGTTGCCGGCGGCGATCATGCTGATGGCGTTATTGATAACAGTGGCCGCCGGATTGGTGGAAGGCGTGACCGAGGCCACCACGCCCCAGGGCGCGTTCTCAATCAGGGTCAGACCGTTGTCGCCGGTCAATACCTCCGCCGACAGGCATTCCAGCCCCGGCGTACCGCGCGCCTGCGACACATTCTTGGTGTATTTATCGAAAACCCGTCCCATGCCGGTTTCGGCTACCGCCATCTCCGCCAGCACCTGAGCATACCGCTCTCCGGCCTGACGAATAGCGGCGACCACGCTCTGGCGCAGGGCTACGCTGTTCAGCATTTTCTGCGCCTGCGTCGCGGCGTATACCGCCTCATCCAGCGAGTCGAACACGCCGGCCTGCGGCGCCAGCACCGCCCCTTCAGTCATTAGCTGTTCCATTGATTATTCCTCTTGTTGTATTGCGAGCCGCTTCTGCCAAATGGTGCTGCAAACGATTCTGGCAACGATTCGCCAAAGGAAATAACAAATTTCGGCAAGTGAGATAAAAAATTGAAGTGGATCACTTAAATGAGCGCGCCCGCCGGCGGCAAAACGAAGAAAAATATTCTGCTAAGCTGTGTATATCCCCGGAGTATTCCTATTCGACGACAACGTAATGGCAAAATCCAAGCATCTCTTCACCCCCGGTAACCTATTGCCGTTAATGATCGTCGGGCTACTCCCCTTTCTGCTGGGCATTATCTTCAGCTATATCACGGCAAGACAAAACGTAAAACAGGATCTGGAAATAGCCGCCCTGGTCATGGTGCATCAGGCGGAATCCATCAGCCGGCAGGCCTGGGACATGGTGTCCGCCCTGCGGACGTTCGAAGGAAACTCCTGCGCTCTCGTTTCCGCCAGGCTGGTGCGCTTGGGAACCCTGTCCCCCTATTTTCGCTCGCTGGGCCTTACCCTGGGGCCGAACCTGTACTGTTCATCGGTATCCGGCGACGTGCTTGTACCTCTGAGCGACATTCTGCAATATCCGCTGCCTTCCCCTCCGCCCGCCGCCTGGAATGTTTCGCTGCGCGCGACCAGAGGAGTTCAGGAGCGCCCCGCGGTGATCTTTGCCCGGTTGAATGCTTCATCGTTCGGCACCTTTGCCATCGTCGACGGGCAGTATTTGATCGACTTTATGAACGCGATGGGAATTAGCCGGCAATATCAGCTGACGATACAATTCGGCGATGGCTATCAGATTAAGCAAGGCCGGGAAGTTATTGATAATCATCCATTGTTCTCCCCACTGACCAACGTCAAAACCTCCTCCCGTTACCCGATCACGGTCAGGGCCACGCTGCCGGCGTCCGAGTTGATTCAATCGTGGAGACGCGCTTTCCTCACCTTTCTGCCGGTGGCGCTGATCCTCGCGCTGATTTTCGTCTCCGTCGTACGTTCATGGCAAAAACGCAAAATGTCGCTGCGCGATGAACTGCGCAAAGGCATGCTCACTAACGAATTCAGCGTACATTACCAGCCCGTCTACGATATGACTTCCCGCTGCTGTGTCGGCGTGGAAGCGCTGATGCGCTGGTATCGGCCCGGCGGCAGAAGCATCAGCCCCGATGTGTTTATCACCGCCGCGGAATCCGAAAAAATGATTATCCCGCTGACGTTGCATCTGTTCGAATTACTGGCCGCCGACGTCAGACACTGGCAGGTGCCCGACGGCTTCCATCTGGGGGTGAACATCGCCGTCGAACATATTCAGCACCCGGCCTTTGTGAATGATATTCGCCGGCTTGCGACCATGCTGGCGCCGCACAAACTGAATATCACCCTGGAGCTCACCGAGCGCAGCCTTATCGCCAATAAGCAGGATGTGGCGGATAAACTGACGCTGCTGCGTCGGGAGGGATTTATTATCGCCGTTGATGACTTCGGCACCGGCCACTGCTCCTTATCCTATCTGCAAATGTTTCCGTTGGATTATCTTAAAATCGACAAGGGATTCGTCGTCGCCATCGGGACCGCGGACAACGATACCCCGGTGCTCGACGCCATTATCGGGCTCAGCAAACGGCTCGCGCTGGATATGGTCGCGGAAGGGGTGAGCTCGCGCCATGAATACCGCTATCTTAAACGGTGCGGCGTAAGGTATATGCAAGGGTATCTGTATGCCCGTCCGATGGACAGCCGGGCATTGATGGCGTGGCTGCGAGCGCAGCGGCGGCATCTCCAAGCTGTAAAAGCCCCTGCCGCCGCTAAAAACCGGGACTACCGCGCCTGACCGCGGGCATCGTACTCCGGCCACACCTTGTCCCACTGGCGCTCGGTGAGCGCTCGATCGACAAAACGGCCGTCGAACCATTCGTTCAGCGGGAAGTCGCGGCGGATCAGACCGGCGGCTTTCGCCCGCTGAATGCTGTCCGCAAAGCTGGCCTGCAAAAAGTCGTCCAGCCGCGGCGAGCTCTGGAAATTCAGCTCCTCCGGCCGCAGCTCTTCCTCAAACAGCGCCGCCGGGATCTGGCTCTGCGCCGACATCAGCGCGATATACTCGGTTAAATGCGCCGGATCGGCGATCCAGCGGGCGTTGTCCGCCAGCACCTCCACCAGTTGCCGGGTCGCCTGCGGATAGCGCTGAATAAACGCCTCCGTCGCCAGCACCGCCGCCTGGGTGGTGTTGGCCCGCCCCAGCGAACGGCTGTCGGCGACGATATTGATCCCCTGCCGGCGCAAAGTCAGCAGCCCTACGCCGCCCCATACCGCATCCACCCGTCTGGCGGCCAGCGCCGCTTTACCCGCGGTCCAGTCCAGATTGATCACCCGGATATCACGCTCGTTCAGCCCGGCGCTGCTCAGCGCGCGCTCAAACGACAGCTGGTCCGCCGTGCCCTTGTACACGGCGACGCGTTTGCCGCGCAGGTCCGCAATGCGTTGGATCCCCGACTCCGGCGTCGCCGCCAGATAAGAGTTGGAGCCGCGCGACCCCACCAGCACGCGGGTGGGCAAATCGCCCGCCCGGCCGATAATGGCGGCCAAATCCCCCAGATAGACCACGTCCAACTGCCGGTTGGCCAGCGCCTCATTCACCGCCGGCCCGGCGCCTTTGAAAAACGACCAGCGGATTTTGATGCCCTGCGGCTCAAACGCCTGTTCCAACTGCTGGCGGATATGCGCCAGCCCCAGCGGCCCGCGGATAAAGGGTTTGCTGCCGGCGCTCTGGTCGGGCAGGCCGATGCGGATTTCCGTCGGTTTGCTCTCCGCCGCCCGCGCGCCGGTCCCGGCCAGCGTCAGGCCGATCAGCATCAGGGCGCCGGCGAGACGGTAAATGGCCGCTCGCCGGCGAGGTTCGCGCCGTAGTGTCGTCGTGTGCATTATTTTATTTTCTCCGCCAATAACAGGACATTGCCTCAAACTAGCGAAGGGGGAATACGCGTCTTAAATAACATTTCCCGATTTATTCAGTAAAAAAAAGCATAAATCAGCCATCAGGCGGCAAGACGCCGGATATGCGTTTTTTGCACGCCGCTAATCGATTTAATGCATTGGCGTTCGGCGCCTAAACCTGTTTTTTATTCCTTTATTCGTCTATTTCGACTGGCTTCACGCAAGAAAATGAATAAGGCTATGGTGCTAAAACGCTCTCCGCCCACGCGCTTCCGGCCGCCGGCAAGCGCGTGGTATCCTCTGGCGGCGCCGCTGATGCTGCTACTGCTGTGGTACGTCGGCAGCCGCCAGGGCTGGATGCCGGCGCAAATCCTTCCCGCACCCGCCACGGTGATGCGCACCGCCGCCGAACTGTGGCGCGGCGATTTGCTGTCGCAGCTGTGGGTTAGCCTGCAACGGCTGTTCAGCGGCCTGCTGGCCGGGTTGATCGCCGGTACGGCGCTGGGCGCGCTGATGGGCGCGTCGCCGCGGGCGGCCGCCCTGCTGCACCCGACGGTGTATGCCGTGGCGCAAATTCCCACGCTGGGGTGGATCCCGCTATTTATGGTGCTGTTCGGCATCGACGACGGCCTGAAGCTGGCGGTCATCGTCAAAGCGGCGATCGTCCCCGTCACGCTGCACACCCAGAGCGGGGTGAGCAATATTCCCGCCTCGCTGCTGGAAGCGGCGCGCACCCTCTGCCTGCCCTGGCAGCAACGGCTGATGCGCCTGACCTTGCCGGCGATGCTGCCGGTCTGGCTGACCGGGCTGCGGCTGGCGCTGTCGCAGGCCTGGGTCTCGCTGATTGTGGTGGAGCTGCTGGCGTCATCGCAGGGCATCGGCTATCTGCTGGTGTGGGGACGTCAGCTGTTTCAACTGGATATCGTATTTGTCTGCATCGCGGTTATCGGCGCCGCCGGACTGCTGATGGAGTGGGGAATAGACCAACTGGAGCGGCGGCTGGTCTACTGGCCGCACCCCCCGGTCAGCCGCCTTAACGCCGCGCCGTCGCGCCGTCGCGCCGGAGTCGTGTTGCCGCTGGCGCTGCTGGCGCTGTGGCATCAGGCCGGCCAGTCCGGCTGGGTGGACGCCGCGCTGCTGCCGCCTCCCTCCGCCGTCTGGCACGCGCTGGTTCAGGGATTCGCCGACGGCGTCCTGCCGGACGCCATGCGCCACAGCCTGCTGCGCGCGCTGGCGGGCGCAGCAGGCGGCATCGCCGCCGGTCTGCTGCTCGGGGTGCTGCTCGGCCTCAGCCCGCGCGCCGACGCGCTGCTCACCCCCACCGTCGCCACGCTGCGCCAGATCGCGCTGTTTGCCTGGCTGCCGCTGCTCACCGCCTGGGTAGGCAACGGCGAAGCCGGCAAAGTGGTGTTTGTGGCGCTGGCCTCCTTCTTTCCGATGCTGGTGGCCAGCCACCGCGGCGTGCGTCGGCGCTCGCTCCAGCTTCAGGAGGTGGCGCAGGTGCTGCAACTATCGCTGGCGCTGCGGCTGAAAGCGCTGATCCTGCCGGGCGCCGCGCCCGCCATCTTTGCCGGTTTGCGCCTGTCGCTGATTTACGCCTGGCTCGGCACGGTCGGCGCGGAGTATTTCATGTCGTCGGATATCGGTATCGGCAGCCTGATGATCAACGCCCAGCAGTTGCTGGATATGCCCACCATTCTCAGCGGTATGCTGCTGATCGGCGTCACCGGCGCGGCCATCGACCGCGCCGGCCTCAGCCTGGAAAAACGCATGACCCGCTGGCGCAACGCAGGAGAATCCTTATGAGCGACATCCAAACCGGCCGGCCGCCGGTGGTGCAATTTGAACGCCTGAAAAAGCAGTTTCAGGTAAAAGAAGGGCCGCTGACGGTGATTGACGATTTTTCGCTGTCCATTTACAGCGGGGAACTGGTGGCTATCGTCGGCAGCAGCGGCTGCGGCAAATCCACGCTGCTGCGCATGCTGGTCGGACTGGATAATGACTATCAGGGGCGCATTCTGGTGGACGGCAAGCCGGTGCGCGGCATCAGCCGCGAGCGGGGGATGGTGTTTCAGGAACCGCGGCTGTTTCCCTGGCTGACGGTACGCCGGAATATCGCCCTGGGGCTGGCTTATGATAAACCGAGCCGCGCGACGCGCGAACGGCTGATCGACCACTTTATCCAGTTGGTTCACCTGGAGGAGTTCGCCGACGCCCTGCCCGCCCAGCTCTCCGGCGGCATGGCGCAACGCGTCGCCATCGCCCGCGGTCTGGCGGCCAACCCGCGCATTTTAATGCTCGACGAACCCTTCGGCGCGCTGGACGCCCTGACGCGCCAGCAGATGCAGCAGGAGCTGCGGCGCATCCATCAGACTCAGGGCACCACCACGCTGCTGGTGACGCACGACGTGGAGGAAGCGGTGTATCTCGCCGACCGGGTAGTGGTGCTGGCGCCGCGGCCGGGACGCATCCGCCACGTCGCCACGCTCGCGCTGCCACATCCCCGCCAGCGCGACAGCCACGAATTTCATCAACGGTGCGGCCATCTGCTGTCGCTGCTGACGCACCCCGATTCCCCGGCCGCGCCGGTTGAATCCGTTTCCACTTTCTGACTGGAGTTTTGCAATGGGACATCCTTCCGTTTACCCCACCGGCACCACCCTCTATAACCCGGAAAAATCCTGGGGCGGCTATACCGTCTTTCAGGCGCTGGAAAGCGGCGCGGTGCTGATCGATATGAACGGCGCCGAACTGCGTCTGTGGGAAGGGCTGCACGGTTTCCCCAATAAGATCCTGCCCGGCGGTTATATTCTCGGCCACAGCGGCGAACGCGATCCGCGCTACGGCATGCAGGATATGGTTGACCTGATCCAGGTGGACTGGGACGGCAATATCGTATGGAAATTCAATGGCTATGAACAGATTAGCGATCCCGGCCAGCCCGTCGAGTGGATGGCGCGCGCCCACCATGACTACCAGCGCAGCGGCAACCCGGTGGGCTACTATGCGCCGGGGCAGGAGCCGCAGGCCATCGGCGGCAATACGCTGATTCTGGCGCATAAAAATCTGCGCAATGCGCGTATCAGCGACAAGCTGCTGCTTGACGACACCATTATCGAGGTGGACTGGCAGGGAAATATTCTGTGGGAATGGCGCTGTAGCGATCGCTTTGACCAACTGGGCTTTGACGACGCGGCCAAAAGCGCCATCTATAATAATCCCAACATGCGCAAAAGCGGCGGCGGCATGGGCGACTGGATGCATATCAACTCGATGTCGACCCTCGGCCCCAACCCGTGGTTCGACCGGGGCGACGCCCGTTTTCACCCCGACAACATTATCTGGGACGCGCGCGAGTCCAATATTATCGCCATTATTGATAAAGCCAGCGGCGATATCGTCTGGAAGCTCGGCCCGGACTACGGCACCCCGGAACTAAAACATCTGGGATGGATTATCGGCCAGCACCATGCCCATATGATCCCCGCCGGCCTGCCCGGCGCGGGCAATATTCTGCTGTTCGACAACGGCGGCTGGGCGGGCTACGGCGCTCCCAATCCCGCCTCGGCCGACGGGGTGAAAAACGCCTGGCGCGACTACTCGCGCATACTGGAGATCAACCCGCTCACCCTGGATATCGTCTGGCGCTATTCGCCCTACGAAGCCGGTATCCCGCACCCGACCGACGCGTTTCGCTTCTACAGCCCCTATATCAGCAATATTCAACGCCTGCCCAACGGCAACACGCTAATCAATGAGGGGGCCAACGGCCGGATATTCGAGGTGACGGCTGAGCACGATATCGTGTGGGAGTATATCTCGCCCTACTGGGGCAAGACCGTCAACACCAATATGCTCTATCGCGCCTATCGCGTGCCCTACGACTGGGTGCCGCAGTTGCCCCGTCCGCGGGAAATCCCGGTGGAGGCGCCGGACAACACCCGTTTTCGCCTGCCGGGGGCCGCACAGCCCGGCTTCGCCAGCGTTATCCGCGTCGACGGCGTGCGCCCCTACAAAAAAAGCGCCGATGCGCTGTGCGTCGCCACCGACAGCGAGGATCTGAAACGCAGCCCCAAACTGTTCAGCGTCGACCGCTCCCGCTTCGCGCCGCTGGAGGAGGGAGAGCGGAACGCGCTCAGCGGGCAGTCCGCACTGGTGCTGGTCGGCGCGGAGCGGTGCGTGCACTGTAAGAGCCTGTATCGCCAGTTGGCGGCGATACTCCACGAGGACGGCTATCGCCATATCACCAGCCGCTATCTGGACGCCGACCATCATCCCGAGCTAACAGGTCAGCTCGGGGTGCGCTCGCTCCCCACCCTGCTGTGGCTGGCGCAGGGAGAGGAAAAAGGGCGCCTCGGCGGCGTACTCCAGGCGCACGCCCTGCGGCAATGGCTGGAGGGGGTGCGGTGAGGGGAATTGTCCCCTTCCCTGATGGGGCTTGATCGCGGATGACTAAATCGGTGCGCAGGCAGGGTCTGTTTCTGAGACGATGCGCTGTTGTTGGGTAGATTCCTGCCTGCGCAGGAATGACGGAAGGGGCAGAAATTCGGCGCGCGTTCTCGGCGTCATCGGCGCACGTTCTCGGCGTCATCCCCGCGCAGGCGGGGATCTGCTCCAGCAGCGGCGTCGCCATTGGGAAGGTTCCTGCCTGCGCAGGAATGACGATGAAGAGTATCCCGTCATCCCCGCGATAAAATATCCCCCGTCATCCCCGCAGTAGTAGGCGGGGACCTCCTACTGAAACCGTAAGCAGCCAAATGTTTCCCCTCCCGGAAACATTTCCTTTGCATCACCCCGACCCGTTTTGTTATGTTATTACATATCAAACCACCCAACATAGCGCAGCGATGTAATGACAACCAGGGACAAACAGGCGGAAACGGTGCTGGACGTGAACAACCTTGGCCTGTCCATTGGCGCGGAAAGCAAAGTCGGCAATCTCACTTTCCGCCTGCGCGCCGGAGAAAGCGTTTGTCTGCTCGGCGCCTCCGGCTGCGGCAAGTCGCTCACCGCCAGAGCGATCATCGGCACGCCGCCGGCAGGCTGCCGGATAAGCGGCGCCATCGAGATCAACGGCGCCGACGTCACCCACCGCAAGGCGCTCGCCCGCCCGGCCACTGCCCGCGTATCCGCCGTATTCCAGGACTCCGCCACCGCGCTGAACCCGTTGATGAAACTGGGTAAACAGCTGTCGCTGGCGCTGGGCGCGTCATCGCCGGCCGAACTGGACGCGCTGCTCGACGCCATCGGCCTGGGGGATATTCCCAACCTGCCGCAACGCTTTCCCGCCGAGCTGTCCGGCGGCCAACGCCAGCGCATCTGCATCGCCCTGGCGCTGCTGGGGCGCACCCGCCTGCTGGTGGCGGACGAGCCGACCACCGCGCTCGACGTGATTACCCAGCAGCAGGTTTTGCAGGTGTTACAGGCAAGGTATGCGCAAGAAAACGCCCCCGCGCTGCTGTTTATCACCCACGATATCACCGTGGCGGCGCAGCTTTGCCAGCGCGGACTGGTGATGGAAAACGGCCGTCTGGTGGAATCCGGCGATATGCGGCAACTGCTCAATGCGCCGCAGCATCCCTATACCCGCGGTCTGGTCGCCGCCGCCCGCCGCGGCGATGCCGCCCTGCCCATCACGCAGCTGGGAGCGCTTGCCGGATGAGCCGCCATCTTCACGCCATTTCCACGCCGTTTTTAAACCTGGACGGCGTTAGCCGCTACCGTCAGACGCCGCGTTTCCCATGGCAAAAGGCCGACCCCGCGGCGGCCATTTTCCGCGATCTGTCGCTCACGCTGCAACGCCATGAACGCGTCGGCCTGGTGGGTTCATCCGGCTGCGGCAAATCCACCCTGCTGAAAACGCTGCTGGCGTTGGACACGCCGGACAGCGGCACGATACACTGCGACGGCCACCGGGTGCGGCCGGGTTCCGTCCGTTCGCTGTTGTGGTATCGCCGCCGCGTCCAGTACATTCCGCAGGACCCCGCCGGCTCGCTGGATCCGCGCCAGCGTGTCGCCGCGCTGATTGCGGAACCGTTGCAACGCCTGCGCAGCGGCGAAAATATCGCGTCGGCGGTACGGGAAGCGCTGGATCAGGTCGGCCTGAGCGCCCGCCTGCTGGAGCAACCCGCCGGGCTGCTGTCGGGCGGGCAGGCCCAGCGCGTCGCCATGGCCCGCGCCCTGGTGACGCGCCCCGATTTTTTACTGGCCGACGAGCCGATCAGCGGACTGGATTTACCGCTGCGCGAACAGATCAAAACCCTGCTACAGCAGGTTACGTCGCAAAATAATATGGGATTGCTGATGGTGTCGCATGACATATCAATAATCGCCGGTTTGTGCGAACGCATGCTGGTCATGGACGATGGGCGCATTATCGAAGATCGTCCCACGGCCGAGGTGCTGGCGTCGCCACGGCACCGGCATACGCGCCGGTTATTACAAGCCATCCCTTCTTTACCTCTTTGAACGGATAACCTCTATGTCAGACCTCAGCGCCGATCGCGCACCGCGACCCTATCCGCCGTTATTGCTGGGCAGCCAGCTGGTTTTCAACATCGGCTTCTATGCCGTGGTGCCTTTTCTGGCCATCTTCCTGCGTGACGATATGCTGCTTTCCGGCTGGGCGATCGGGCTGGTTATCGGCTTAAGAACCTTTTCGCAGCAGGGCATGTTTCTGGTCGGCGGCGCGCTGGCCGATCGCTTCGGCGCGCGCGGCATCATTCTCTGCGGCTGCGTGGTGCGTATCGCCGGCTACCTGCTGCTGGCGCTGGCCGATTCGCTCTGGCCGATTATCCTCGGCGCCTGTCTGACCGGCGTCGGCGGCGCCCTGTTCTCGCCGGCCATTGAAGCGCTGATGGCGCAGGCCGGGACGCACAGCGAAAAACAGGGAAAACGCAGCCGGTCGGAATGGTTCGCGCTGTTCGCCATCTGCGGCGAACTGGGGGCGGTGCTCGGGCCGCTGCTCGGTTCGCTGCTGGCCGGATTCGGCTTTCAGCGGGTGGCGCTGGCCGGCGCGGCGGTATTTTTACTGGCGCTGCTGGTGCTGTTTTTCAGCCTGCCCGCCACGCCGCGCAACCAATCCGCCCTGCATATCGCCCCCTGGTGGCAAACTTTTCGTCAGCGCCGTTTTGTGGCGTTTATCATCGCCTACAGCGCTTACCTGTTTAGCTATAACCAGCTCTATCTGGCGCTGCCGGTGGAGCTGCACCGCGCCGGCGGCAGTGAAAAAGATCTCGGTCCGCTGTTTGTGCTGGCCTCGCTGCTGGTGATCGGCCTGCAACTGCCGCTGGCGCGTTTTGCCCGCCGCCACGGCGCCGCCCGCATGCTGCCGCTGGGATTCGCCCTGCTGGCGGCCTCTTTCGTCAGCGTGGCGCTGTTCGCCCCCGGCGTTCCGCCGCAAGGCTGGCTACGCTTACTGCCCGCCGTCTCACTGATTACCCTGCTGACTTTGGGGCAGATGCTGATCGTTCCCGTCGGTATGGATCTCATCCCCCGCTTCGCCAATAACCATAACCTCGGCGCGCACTATGGCGCGCTGGCGTCCATGGGCGGACTGGCGGTGCTGGTGGGCAATTTCCTGCTTGGCGGACTGCTCGACCTTGCGTTGACGCCCTCGCCGCAGGCGGCGGTTCCCTGGCTGATGCTGGCTGCGGTTCCATTGTGCAGTTCGCTGGCGATGGTGCTGATTTGCCGTCCGTTTACCCCCCTTTCCCCTCAAAATTGATAAGGACCGTCCGATGCGCGTACGCCCTCTCCATCCCGTTTGCGGCCTGCTTTGCGCCGCCCTGCTGCTTTCCGGCTGCTTCAACGAAGCGGAAGATCAATCCGCCGCCGATAACGGCGGCCGCCTGAAACTGGCGATGCTGCAACCGCCGCGCTCCGGCCTGACGCCGCTGAGCGACGACGCCTTTAAACTATCGCGCTGGAGCACGGCGGAAACGCTGGTGGTGCTGGACGCGCAGGGTGAAGCCCAGCCCGCCCTGGCGACCCGCTGGCGGCGAATCGACGACCATACCTGGCGTTTTGAACTGCGCCCCGACGTGCATTTCCATGACGACACCGAGCTAAACGCGGCGACCGTGGTCAACGCGCTGACGGTGGCCGCCAGCGCCGCGCCCAAACCGCGTATTCTCGACGGCGTGCAACTGAGCGTGGTCGCCGAGGGCGATAGCGCGGTGCTGGTGTCAACCGCCCAGCCGGATCCGCTGCTGCCCCAGCGGCTCTCCAGTCCGCAGTTGGCTATTCTGTCCGCCAATGCTTACGGCGAAAACGGCGTGGTCAACCCGCAAAATGCCGGCAGCGGTCCTTTTGTGCTGCGCAGCGTAAACGGCACCAGCGGCGCCACCCTGGACAGATTCGACGGCTATTGGGGGGAAAAGGCGCAGGCGAGCGGCATTGACGTCAGCTTTGTGCCGGACGGCCCGGCCCGCGCCGCCGCGCTGCGCACCGGCGCGGCGGATATCGTTGAAGCGATCCCGGTATCGCAGGCGCCGCTGCTGGATCAAAACCTGGTGCACGAAGTGCCGATGCCGCGCACCAATACCCTCTATCTCAATACCCGTCTGGGGCCGATGAAGGATCCGGCGCTGCGCGCGGCGGTGCGCGACGCCGTCAATCGCCGGCAGTTGGTCGATAACGTGTATGAGAAACGCGCCGACACGGCGCAGGGATTGCTCGGCCCGGCGCTGCCCTGGGCCGCCGAGCTGCGCCAGCCCGTCGCCGCCCCGGTAACGGCCGCGGCGCCCGATGGCGTAAGCATCACGCTGGCGACCTTCAGCGACCGCGCCGAACTGCCGGAAGTGGCGGTCTATCTGGCGCAACAGCTCACCGCCGCCGGTTTTACGGTAAAACAGGTGGTGCGCGAATATTCGCAGATCGAGTCCGATGCGCTGGCCGGCAAATTCGATGCCTTTATTTTGTCGCGCGCCACGGTGCTGGATTCCGGCGATCCCGTCGCCTATCTCTACAGCGACTTCGCCTGCGAGGGATCTTTCAATATTTCCCAGCTTTGCCGTCCGGAAATCGACGGCGCCCTGCAACAGGCGGCGGCCATCCCGGCCGGCGATCAGCGGCGCCAGGCGATTATGCGGGCGGAGAATCTGATTCTGGCCAGCGACGCCGCCATTCCGCTGCTGCACGAACGGGTTATTCAGGGGGAAAGCGCGCGGGTGAAGGATGCGCTGCGCGACCCGCGCGAACGCGTCTTGATCAACAGCGCCACCCGCATCGAACCGCCGACCAAAACCGAGTAATGGGTGAAACAAGGTCATGAGTGAGCAAATCTATTGCCGCACCTGCGCCGGCGTCAGCCGCATGCGCCACCCGCGCTACGGCATGCTGATACCGTTTTTTTCCCGCCTGCTGACGTTGGCGGCCATCGTCGCGCTGATTGGCGTACTGCCCTGGTTATCCGGTCAGGATCCGGCGCTGGCGCTGCTGCGCGCCCGTTCCGGCGATCAGGAAGCCACGGCGGAAACGCTAAATGCGATCCGCCAGTCGCTGGGGCTGGATCAGGGGCCTCTGCAACTGCTGGCGAACTGGATCGGCGGACTGCTGCGCGGCGACGCCGGTTATTCGTGGGTATCCGGCCGGCCGGTATTACCGGGAATGCTGCAGGCGGCGGGCGTCTCGCTGACGTTGATGGCCTCGGCGGCGCTGGTCGCCTTTTCGCTGGCGGCGCTGCTGTGCGCCCCCACGTTCCTCCAGGGATTACACGGCCGGATTCGCCGCTCCAACGGCCTGTTCGCCGCCATGTTCACCGCGCTGCCGGAATTTCTGCTGGCGTCGTTTTTACTGATTGTCGGCGCGGTGTGGCTGCGGTGGTTCCCGCCCTACGGCTGGCAGGGGCTGCACTATGCGGTGTTGCCGTCTCTGGCGCTGGGCATTCCCGCCGGCGGCTACCTGGGGCGGATTATCGCCGACGCGCTGTCGGCCACCTTTAGCGAAAACTGGCTGATGACCTGGAGCGTGGCGGGCGTCGGCCGCCGCCACATTGCGCTGGCGGTGCTGAAACGCACCCTGCCGGGGGTGATGCCGCTGGTGGGGCTGGTGCTGGTTTCACTCACCGGCGGCGCGATAGCGGTGGAAAAGGTTTTCGCCATACCGGGCCTGGGCAGGGCCACGCTGGGGGCGGCGGCGGCGCAGGATCTGCCCGCGCTGCAGACCGGCGTGCTTATTTTACTGACTATCGCCTCAATCGCCGGCATGGCCGCCGCCGGCGTACGGCTGCTGATCCTCGGCCGCGCGCTGCATAACGGCGCCATGCCGGTGCCGCAAGAAAACCAGGTGACGGCGTCGCGTTACGCCGTCTGGCTGCCGCTGCTCTGCCTGTTGCTTTTAGCGCTGCTGTTGATCGCCGGGCTGCCGCGCGATCCCTATAGCTCCGCCTTTTTGCGTCTGCAGGCGCCCTCTTTTGCGCTGCCGTTCGGCGCGGACGCCATGGGGCGCGACCTGCTGGCCCGCGTCGCCCACGGCACGCTGCATACCTGCCTGCTGGCGTTGGCGGTATCGCTGGCCTGTCTGGTCATCGGCCTGTTTATCGGTCTGTTTCCCCGTCTGTGCACCGGCCCGATAGAAGTAACCAATGCCCTGCCCCCGGTTATCGCCGGCCTGCTGGTGGCGGCCATCAACGGCCCGAGTTCGACGGGGGCGGCGCTGGCTGTGGTCGCCGTCAGCTGGGCGCCGCTGGCGGCGCACACCGCGGCGCTGGTCGCCGAAATCGCTGCGCGTCCCTATGTTCGCATATTACCGGTAATCGGCGTCGGCCCGGTGCGCCGCAGTCTGTTTTACGTCTTGCCGGCGCTGGCCGGACCGCTGTTCCGCCACGCCATGCTGCGCCTGCCCGGTATCGCGCTGGCGCTGGCCTCGCTGGGATTTCTGGGATTGGGCGCTTCGCCGCCGACCCCGGAATGGGGGCGCGTGCTGGCGGAAGGCATGCCGTATATCGAACGGGCCTTTTGGGGTGTGCTGGCGCCCGCGGCGGCGCTGGCCGTGCTGTCGGTGCTGGCGGTCAGCGCCGCCAATCTGTCGGGTCGGGGAAAACGCTGAACCGGAAGAGTCGTTTTTGCGCCTGTTTTCGGCTAGCCTGTTGATTAACGGGCTAACCGCTTCAGCCCACTACCGCTGAAGCTCAAGAAAAAAACGGAGAAGATATATGGGCAACAACGGATCCGGCACAAGGCTCACCGCCGCCGAGGCGCTTGATAAACTGGAAGCGTTGTACGATGGCGCGGTTGCGGCACTGCGCGACGCGATTGAAGACTTTATCACCCAGGGGAAATTGCCCGATGCGCAGGCGCGCGCCGCGGGGCTTTTCGCCTATCCGGAGCTGCGCGTCAAATGGGACGGCGTCGCGGCGGGCCACACCAGACACCGGGCGTATGGGCGATTTACGCGGCCCGGCAGCTACACCACCACCATCACCCGCCCGCGTTTTTTCCATCACTATCTGACCGAACAGCTGACCCTGCTTGAGGGGGAGTACGCCGCCAGCATTGAAGTGGCGCCGTCCCATCAGGAAATTCCCTTCCCCTACGTGCTGGACGGATCCGACCTTATCCTCGACCGTTCGATGAGCGCCGGGATCGCCCGGCATTTTCCCACCACCGAGCTGTCGCAAATCGGCGATGAAACCGCCGACGGATTATTCCACGCCACCACCACCTCGCCGCTGTCGCATTTTGACGCGCTGAGGACCGATTTTTCCCTGGCGCGGCTGCGCCACTATACCGGCACGGCGGTGGAACATTTTCAGTCGTTCGTTCTCTTTACCAACTATACCCGCTACGTGGACGAATTTGTGCGCTGGGCCTGCGACCAGATCGCCGACGCGCACAGCCCGTATGAATCCCTGTCCTGCGCCGGCGGCATCTCTATTACCTCGGCAACCGCCAATCCCGAACGCTCCGTTTCCGACCTCGCCTGGAAAAACCACCAGATGCCGGCTTACCACCTGATTTCGCGCAACGGCAAAGGCATTACCCTGGTAAATATCGGCGTCGGCCCGTCCAATGCCAAAACCATCTGCGATCACCTCGCGGTGCTGCGGCCGCACGCCTGGCTGATGATCGGTCACTGCGGCGGCCTACGCGAAAGCCAGGCGATCGGCGATTACGTGCTGGCTCACGCCTATCTGCGCGACGACCACGTTCTTGATTCGGTGCTGCCGCCTGATATTCCTATCCCCAGCATCGCCGAGGTGCAGCGCGCCCTTTATGACGCCACCAAAACGGTGAGCGGCATGCCCGGCGAGGAGGTGAAACAGCGTCTGCGCACCGGTACGGTGGTCACTACCGACGATCGCAATTGGGAGTTGAGATATTCGGCCTCCGCGCTGCGCTTTAATCTCAGCCGCGCGGTGGCCGTGGATATGGAAAGCGCGACCATTGCCGCGCAGGGTTACCGTTTCCGGGTGCCTTACGGCACGCTGCTCTGCGTCTCCGACAAGCCGCTGCACGGCGAAATCAAGCTGCCCGGCCAGGCCAACCGCTTCTATGAGGGCGCCATTTCGGAGCATCTGCAAATCGGCATCTGCGCCATCGATCTGCTGCGCGCCGAAGGCGACCGCCTGCATTCACGCAAACTGCGCACCTTCAACGAACCGCCGTTCCGTTAGGTCGCGGTTTACCGCCGGCATTGCATCTGATAAAGATGCAATGCCGGCGCCAGCGCCTTAATTGATTTCCGGGTGCTGGTCGATCAGGCTTCTTCTTTTCTTCTGCAGCTCGGTGATTTGCTCGTCAATATCTTCGATTTTCTGCTCGATATTGTCGTATTGCTCCTGCAACAGCTCTTTCGCCTCGGCCCGGTCGGAAGCCGCCGGCGTGGCGCCTTTTAACGGCCGGTTGGCCGTTTCTTTCATTGCTATCCCGGTGACCAGCCCGATGACGGCAATCACCATCAAATAATAGGCCGGCATATAAAGATTGCCCGTTGATTCAACCAGCCATGCCGCCGCCGTCGGCGTAAAGCCGGCAATCAGAACGGATATATTGAATGAGATCGCCAACGCGCTGTAACGTATATGCGTCGGGAACAGCGCGGGTAAAATAGACGCCATCACGCCGGTAAAAGAGTTAAGCAGCACGGCCAGAATCAGCAGTCCGCAAAAAATAAGGCCAATCACGCCGCTGTTAATAAGCATGAAACTGGGGATGGATAAAAGAAAAAGACCGATGCTGCCGCAAATAATAAACGGCTTGCGCCCGAATCTGTCGCTCATTAATCCCATGACCGGCTGGACAAACAGCATACCGAGCATCACGGCGATAATAATCATTACGCCATGATCTTCCGAATAATGCAGGCTGTGCGACAGGTAGCTCGGCATATAGGTCAGCAACATATAGTAGGTGACGTTGGTGACAATAACCACGCCGACGCACATCAGCAACCCCCGCCACTGTTTGGCGGCAATCTCCCTGAACGACACTTTGGGCGCCGACTGCAGGCTGTCTTTCGAGTCTTTATCAAGTTTATCGACATGTTGTTGAAAGGCAGGTGTTTCCTCCAGCGCATGGCGCAAATAGATCCCGATCAGTCCCAGAGGACCGGCGATAAAGAACGGAATACGCCATCCCCATTCGAGGAAGTCCGCTTCACCGACAATCGACGAAATCAGCACCACCACGCCCGCGCCTAAAACAAAGCCGGCGATCGACCCGAAATCAAGCCAACTGCCTAAAAAGCCGCGCTTTCTGTCCGGTGAATATTCGGCAACGAATATCGCCGCGCCGGTATATTCCCCGCCGACGGAAAAACCCTGCGCCAATTTCGCCAGCAGCAATAATATCGGCGCCCAGATACCTATTGATGCATAGGAGGGGATTAAACCAATACAGAAGGTGCTGACCGCCATAATAATAATGGTGACCGACAACACTTTCTGGCGGCCGAATTTATCGCCCATGGCGCCAAAAAATACGCCGCCCAATGGCCTGACCAGAAAAGGAACCGAAAAGGTCGCCAGCGCGGCAATCATTTGCACGCCGGGATCCGCGCCGGGGAAAAATACCCGTCCGAGCGCATAAGCAACAAAACCATAAACGCCGAAATCGAACCATTCCATCGCATTGCCAAGCGCTGCGGCCGTAATGGCTTTTTTAAGCTTGGCGTCGTCAATTATCGTAATGTCCTGTATTTTCATCGGCACACGACGTTTCTTTTTTAATACCATTTATGACTCCATTTGTTTAAAAAACAACCAATCCAACAGCAATAACTATAAACCGTTGCAATAATACTTTCCCCAAACGACTTGATTATAGGATATTTTAAAAAAGTGACGCATATTACGCCCGATAATTAAAATCGATTTACGACTTTATTAATAAATAACAGAGCAGTAATTTCATATTGAAATTACTGGCATGTGAAATACAACGATTGTTATTACGCCAAATTCCCTCTGGACAGACTGATGGCGGTGGATGAAGCCGGATATGCACGATGCGCTCGCCCGCTTTTGCACCAAATAACAGCAGGCCGTTCCAATATGAGGCAAATCGCCCGGCGCATACCGCGAAAAGTAAACTACCAGACAACAATTTTCTGCCGCCCCGGGCCACTTTCCCACAAAAAAATTGACTGCCTGGCAAATTTTTTCCTACCTTTCGCCCTGATTTCCCCGTCGATTTTCGCCGAAGAAAGAATTTTAATTTACTGTTTTAACTATGATTTTTGTTACATTATGACGAAGAGTACCGTGTTGGCAGACCGAATCGGCCGCATGAAAAAACGCCGAATTATATAAAATGGCATGAAAGATGCTTGAATGTGTAAAAGTTACCTAATACGCAACAAGAGGGATCGGGATGCCTCATTCAGTTCATGATGACCAATCTGAGAGTAGCAGGAAAAATGACGCAGTCGAAGACTTTAACGTTGGCGTGCGCTTGCGCGCCCTGCGTAAAGCCAAAGGGATGCGTATCGAAGAAGTCGCGCAGCAGGTCGGCGTGAGTAAATCGTTTATCAGCCGACTGGAACGCAATGTGACGCAGGCGTCAATCGCCACGCTGCTGCGTGTGTGCGAAGTCGTGGGCATTACGCCGTCAAAACTGTTTGATCCGCCGTCAACCAACTTTGTCCCGGCAGGCCAGGGCACACCGATCAGCCTCGGCGGCGAGAACATGCGCGAGTATTTGATTAGCGGTGCCGGCAACGAAGAGATGATGGTGCTGTTCTCCGAGATCGATCCCCAGGGGGGGTCCGGCACCGAGCCTTATACCTTGCAAGCGGCGGTGGATATGGTGCATGTACTGAGCGGCAGCCTTGAAGTGGTGATTGAAGAGCAGCGCTATGTGCTGAAAAAAAGCGACACGCTGACCTTCAAACCCACGCTGCCCCATACGTGGCGCAACACGTCGACCACGGAGATATGTACCGCCATCTGGGTGATTGTGCCGCCTCCGATGGGCACCTGAGTCCGAGCGGTGGGAACGGCGAGCCAGACGACATATCGGCAGGCCACGGCCTGTTGCGGGATAACGAATTAAACCAACCAGAGGATGTAACGATGAAAAAAATATCAAAAGTGCTGCTGGCTGTCGCTGCAATGAGTCTGGCAGGCCCGGCTTTGGCCAAAGGGCCGATCACCATCGCCACCGACGCCACTTTCCCGCCGTTTGAGTCGGTGGATGATTCCGGCAAGCTGGTCGGCTACGACATTGAGCTGGCGGAAGCGGTGTGTACGGCGGCAGAGCTTAACTGCAACATTATCAACGCCGCATGGGACGGTATGATCCCCGGCCTGATCAGCGGCAAGTATGACGCGCTGATTTCGCAGTTGACGGTAACCGACGCACGCCGCAAGGTGATGGCGTTCAGCGATATCTACCAACGTCCGGTGTTTCGTTTCGTGGCGCGCAAAGGGGCGATTACCGACACATCGCCGGCAGGCATGAAGGGCAAGGTTATCGCGGTGCAGACCGGTACGCCGATGGATGCCTGGGTGTCAAAAAATTACCGCCAGAGCACTATCAAACGCTATGACGGCGGCAGCGCGCCCTATCTTGACCTCGCCGCCGGTCGCGCCGATGTACATATGAGCTACGAGGCGCAAATTATCCACAGCTTTCTGAAAAAAGAGAGCGGTAAGGACTATGAACTGGTGGGGCCGCGCCTGACCGGGAAAGACGCGCCCGAGTTCGGCGAAGGCGTGGCGATCGCCATCAACAAAAAGAATACCGCCCTGTTGGAGAAAATTAATCAAGGGCTGGCTAAAGTCCATGCCGACGGTCAGTTGGACGCGCTGAATAAGAAATACTTCTCAGCCGAGTGACCGCCATGTCTGGTAACTACTTTTTCATGGTGATCGGGGCGGGATGGGTAACGCTGCAACTGGCGCTGGCCGCCCTACTGCTGGCGGTGCTGATCGGCCTGCTGTGCGCGCTGGGCAAACAGTCCGGCGCCCGCTGGCTGAACTATCTGATCGCGCCCTATACCCTGCTGGCGCGCGGCATCCCGGATCTGGTGTTGATGCTGCTGGTGTTCTATAGCCTGCCGGCGCTGCTCAATAACGGAATCGAACTGGCCGGCGGGGAGTATCGCGTGGAGTTCAGCCCGTTCACCGCGGGCTTTGTTACCCTGGGTTTTATCTTTGGCGCCTACATGACCGAGACCTTCCGCAACGCGCTGACCAACATCCCTTACGGGGAAATTGAAGCCGCGCAGGCGTTTGGCTTCAGCGCCGGCAAAACCTTTTACCGCATCGTCCTGCCGCAAATGATCCGTCTGGCGCTGCCCGGCTTCACCAACAACTGGCTGGTGTTGATGAAAGCCACCGCGCTGGTTTCCCTGCTGGGGCTGGAGGACATTATGTTCCGTACCCGCAGCGCGGCGGAATCGACCGGCCAGCCGTTCACCTTTTATCTGCTGGCCGGCGCTTTTTACCTGGCCATCACCCTGCTGTCGGTGCTGGCGCTACGCTTGCTGAGTAAACGTTATGCGCTGGGCGTGCGCGAGGTGGATTTATGAACTGGGATATCATCGCCGACAATCTCTGGATGTACGCCGACGGCACCCGCCTGACGCTGCTGCTGACGGCGGCTTCGCTGGGCATCAGCTTCTTCCTGTCGCTGGGGCTGGCGCTGGCGCTCAACAACGCGCCGAGGCCGCTCCGTGCGCTGATCGAACTGTATACTTTGATTTTTCGCGGCACGCCGCTACTGGTCCAGCTATTCCTGATCTACTACGGACTGGCGCAGTTCGAGTTGCTACGCAACAGCCTGCTGTGGCCGTGGTTATCCAGTCCGTTGGTCTGTGTGCTGCTGACCTTTGTGCTCAACACCACTGCCTATACCACGGTTATATTCGCCGGCGGGCTGCGCCATTTGCCGCCCGGCGAAATTGAGGCGGCCAGAGCCTACGGCATGTCGTTCCCGGTTCGCGTGCGGCGCATCCTGCTGCCCGCCATGCTGACGCGTTCGCTCTCGCTGTATAGCAATGAAACCATCATGATGCTGCACGCCACCTCGCTGGCCAGCACCGTCACGCTGATGGAAATCACTGGCGCCGCACGCAACATCAGTCTGAATTACTACATTCAGTTCGAACCCTACGTGACTGCGGGGCTGATCTATCTGGCGCTGACGCTGCTGCTGTTGACGCTATTTCGCTACGCCGCGCAGCGTTGGGGTGGTTATCTACAGTCGCCGCGTGGTTAATATTCGTCTGTATTAGAGGCTGGTATGAACAAGAAAAGACAGTTTGATTTATGGGGTGTTCCTTTCGATGGCGAGTCCTCGCTCGGCTGGCCAGGCTCTCGCTATGCGCCGGCGCGGGTGCGCGAGTGCGCACGCTGGATTAATATGCGTATCCAGCAGGGCAGAGTCTACTGCCTGGAAACCGACAGCCAGATGGAAGTGGGAGAACAGTTGCTGGTCGATCGGGGCGACATCAGCGTGATCCTGAACGACACGTTGAAAACCTTCGACGCTACCTCGCAGGCGGTGCAGGAATCCATTGGCAACGGGCGCGTCCCGGTGGTGGTCGGCGGCGACGACAGCCTGCTGTTCCCGGTGGCGCGCGGCATACATGATGCGCTGCCTGGCCGGATTGGCATCATTCACTTCGACGCCCATCTGGATTTGATGGATGAGAGCGAACTACAGGGGCGCCACAGCCAGTCGAGCGGTATGCGGCGCTCGCTGGAGCTGGAGCGCATCGCCTCCGCCGACTGCATCCAGGTATGTGAACGTCACTTTAACTTTCCGGCTTCCGGCCAGTTCAAGCACGACAACGATCTGGTGCATCTGTCCGCACGCGACGTACTGCGGCTCGGGGCGGAAGAGTCGGTCGCACGCATCCTGCAACGGGTAGCCAGGGCTGACCACCTGTTCCTGTCGTTTGATATCGATTCGGTCGATCCGGCCTTCGCGCCCGGCGCCGGCGCGCACGAACCCGGCGGCATTAGCTCCGATCAGGCGCTGCACATGGTGGAACTGCTGGCGCCGCACTGCGCGGCAATGGCGATTACCGAGGTCAACCCGACCAAAGACGTCGGCGATATGACTTCGACGCTGGCTGCCTATCTGGCCTTTACCTTTGCAGTTTACGGTAGCCAGACGAAATAAGCCGGCCTGGCGCTATTTTTACCGGGAACTGCGGGCCGCAATAATGTCTTCCGTCACATTGCGCGGCGCTTCCACGTAGTGCCGGAACTCCATGGTATAGGTCGCCCGCCCCTGAGACATCGAGCGCAGCGCGGTGGAGTAACCGAACATCTCGGACAAGGGCACCTCGGCGCGGATAATCCGCCCGGCGATCATTTCCTCCATGCCTTGCACCAGACCACGGCGGGAAGAGAGATCCCCCATGACGCTGCCGGCATACTCCTCCGGCGTTTCAACCTCCACTTGCATAACCGGCTCCAGGATCACCGGATTGGCGCGTTTGATTGCATCACGAAAGCCGAAAATCGCCGCCATCTTGAACGCCATTTCCGAGGAATCCACCTCATGATAGGAACCGAAAGTCAGCGTGACCTTGACGTCGACAATCGGATAACCCGCCAGCACGCCGGTCATCATCGCTTCGCGCACGCCTTTTTCAACCGACGGAATAAACTCACGCGGCACCACCCCGCCCTTGGTGGCATCCTCGAAGGCAAACCCCTTGCCCGCGTCCTGTGGCTCAACCGTCAGCACCACGTGGCCATACTGGCCTTTACCACCGGACTGACGGACAAACTTCCCTTCCACATCAGTCACTTTGCGGCGTATCGTTTCACGGTAGGTGACCTGCGGCCTGCCGATATTGGCCGCCACGCCGAACTCGCGCTTCATGCGGTCGACGATGATCTCCAGATGCAACTCGCCCATGCCGGAAATAATCGTCTGCCCGGACTCCTCGTCGGTTCTGAGGCGGAATGATGGATCTTCCGACGCCAGCCGTTGCAGGGCGATCCCCATTCTTTCCTGATCGGCTTTGGTTTTGGGTTCAATGGCAAGCGAAATCACCGGCTCGGGGAACTCCATGCGTTCCAGCGTCAAAACGGCATCCGGGTCGCACAGAGTTTCCCCGGTGGTCACCTCCTTCAGGCCGACGCAGGCCGCGATGTCCCCGGCGCGGATTTCATCCACCTCGTGGCGCGCATTGGCGTGCATCTGGACGATACGTCCGATACGCTCTTTTTTGCCCTTGATCGGGTTGTAAACGCTGTCGCCCTTGCGCAGCACGCCGGAATAGACGCGGATAAACGTCAACTGGCCGACGTAGGAATCGGTCATCAGCTTGAACGCCAGCGCCGCGAATTTATCGTCGTCGTCGGCGTGACGCACCGTCTGATTGCCTTTTTCATCAATACCGCTGACCGGCGGAATATCCAGCGGCGACGGCATCAGCTCTATAATGGCGTCCAGCATGCGCTGTACCCCTTTATTTTTAAACGCGCTGCCGCACAGCATCGGCTGAATCTCGCCGGCGATGGTGCGGGTACGCAAGCCCAGGGTAATCTCGTCTTCACTCAACGCCACGCCATCCAGATACTTGGTCATCAGTTCATCGGAAGCCTCTGCCGCTGCCGTGACCATTTTCTCCCGCCATTCCTGCGCCGTTGCCAGCAACTCGTCCGGGATCGCCTCATAGCTGAAGGTCATCCCCTGCGTGGCGTCGTCCCAGATAATGGCGCGCATCTTGATCAGGTCGATCACGCCGATAAAGTTTTCTTCACTGCCTATCGGGATAACGATGGGCACCGGATTGGCTTTCAGCCGGTCAATCATCATCTGACAGACACGGAAATAGTCGGCGCCGGGGCGGTCCATTTTGTTGACGAACGCCAACCGCGGCACCTGATATTTATTGGCCTGACGCCAGACCGTTTCCGACTGCGGCTGCACGCCGCCGACCGAGTCATACACCATTACCGCGCCGTCCAGCACGCGCATCGAGCGCTCGACTTCAATGGTGAAATCCACGTGTCCGGGGGTATCGATAATATTGATATGATGCCGGGGATAGCGGTTCTCCATCCCCTGCCAGAAACAGGTCACCGCCGCGGAGGTAATGGTTATGCCGCGTTCCTGTTCCTGCGCCATCCAGTCGGTGGTTGCCGCGCCATCGTGGACTTCGCCCATCTTGTGACTCACCCCGGTGTAAAACAGGATGCGTTCCGTCGTGGTGGTTTTGCCGGCATCAATGTGGGCGGAAATGCCAATATTGCGATAGCGTTCAATGGGGGTTATGCGAGCCATATAACATCCTTAATTAGTTAAACTAATTCTGGGGCTGGCAGTTAACTGTCTGCGGCAGAACTGGATACTGGTATCGGCGAACAGTATAGTACAAATGTACGAGTATATTCGAACATTTTGTTCAATCAGTATTCCTGATGAGATGAATGAAATGCCGTACCGCTACATTATTACCGACCGAGAGATTTTTGCTGAAAAAATGCGCCGGTTATGCGCACTCTGGTTTTGATTTCCGTCACACATACTGTCCATGACCGTTGTCATATCAATGCAAACTTTCTATATATAGAGACACAGGGCGTGACTGAATCAAGGCGAACCTGTCATGCATGGCTTACTACCATGCATGACAGGTTTTTTTTATGGCACCAAAGGAACAACATCAATGAATAAATCGCTCGCAGCCGGATTATTGCTTTTATCTGCCGCCAGCCAGGCCTTACCGGCCGACGGGCCGCAGGTCGAACTGGACAGCGGCAGCATTGCCGGAACCACGCAACATGGCGTGGATGCCTTTAAAGGTATCCCCTACGCTGCTCCGCCTCTGGACGGGCTACGCTGGCAGCCGCCGCAGCCGGCGCCTCACTGGGCGGGGATTCGCCCGGCCGCGGCATACGGTAAGGATTGCATGCAGGAACCCTTTCCCGGCGATGCCGCCCCGCTCGGCGTCGGCTTTAGCGAAGACTGTCTGACCGTCAATGTGTGGCGTCCGGTCAATGCCCGCGGCCCCCTGCCGGTGATGGTGTGGATCTACGGCGGCGGATTCGTCAATGGCGGCTCGTCGCCGGAGGTCTATTCAGGTGAAGAGTTTGCCCGTCAGGGTGTGGTATTCGTCAGCTTCAACTACCGCGTCGGCCGTTTTGGTTTCTTTGCCCATCCGACACTGGCGGACCAGCCGCTGCGCGGCAATTACGGCGTCATGGATCAAATCGCGGCGCTGGAATGGATACAAAGGAATATCGCGGCATTTAATGGCGATGCGCAAAATGTTACGCTGTTCGGCGAGTCTGCCGGCGGGTTTTCCGTCGGCACCCTGCTCACCACCGATTTGGCGAACGGGCTGTTTCACAAAGCCATTATTCAATCCGGCGGCGGCAGACATAATATCATGCCTTACCAGGGCTGGCATAAAGCGGAACAGGCCGGTTTAGCGTTTGCGCAAGCCAACGGTATCAGCGGAAAGGATGAAAACGCCCTGGCGGCGTTACGCCGCATTCCGGCGGATAAGGTGGTCAACGGCCTGAATATGGCGATAAGTCCGGCGGATTATTCCGGCCCGATGATCGATGGCAAACTGATCATCGGCGAACCGCAGGATCGGTATCGCCAGGGCGCTTTCCAGCGCGTGCCGCTGATAATTGGCGCAACCGACGCCGATATCGGCTTTCCCCCCGAGGTGTCAACTCTCGATGAGGCGGTGGCGGTGTTTGCCGCCGCCGATCGCCAGCAGGCCAAACAGGCTTATCAGGGTTTGCCGCCTCAGGCTGTCGCCAAAGCGATTTCAAGCGACCGCTTTATGGTGGAACCGGCACGCTTCGTCGCGCGTATCTGGGATAAAGCCGGGATTCCGGTATGGCAGTACCGCTTTGGCTATGTGGCGGACAGTATGCGCGATCAATGGCCGGCCGCGGTGCATGCCAGCGAGATCCCTTATGTGTTTAATACGCTGACCGCGCGCTACGGCGAGCAGGTCACGGCGAACGATCGGGCCATCGCCCGGCAAATGCAGCAGTACTGGGTGAACTTTGCCCGCACCGGCCGGCCGGATGGCGCCGACCTGCCGGAATGGGAGCGCTATAGCCAGCAAAAAGACAATATTCTGATCGTTCCGGCCGACGGCGCGGAGCACACCGCGCAACAGCCCGACCCGTGGCGGCAGCGCCTGGATCTGGTGGAAAAACTGGCGGAGCAATAACATAGCCGGCGGCGGCCCCGAGGGTGGCGGGCAGGACGCCCGCCATAAAAAAACCAGTCAAGTTAAAATCCGACTGGTTTTTGGTATAACAGAAGCAAAGCGCGACCTGCCGTAGCGGAATCGCCGAGGTTACTCAACTACATATTCTTTGATTTTATTCTCCTCCGCGCTTTTTCCCGGCATCATTCCCCTGAGCTTTTTTAACACCTCACCCGCTTCCTTCAGTACGCGAGCGCACTGTTCGCGGGTGATGGTAAGCGGCGGTTCGATGCGCACCGATTTGGCGTTATTCAACGTTCCGGCGACAAGAATATGGCGATGGAAAAGTTCTTTTGCAAACGTATATCCAATCTCGTTTTTCCTGAACTCGATAGCCTGCAATAAACCAAGGCCGCGTACTTCGGAAATCAATTCAGGGTAGCCGGCGGCAAGCTCTTTCAGTCCTTGCAGTAAAAAATCCCCTTGCTGCGCGGCTTGCTCAGGCAATTTTTCCGTCAGCAGAACATTGATGGTGGCCAGCGCCGCCGAACAGGCCAGCGGGTTACCGCCAAAGGTGGTGGTATGCAGGAACGGGTTTTCAAACAGCACCGAGAACACCTCTTCCGTCGCAACCGTGGCGCCGATCGGCATCACGCCGCCGCCCAGCGCCTTAGCCAGACAAAGGATATCGGGCTGAACGCCATAATGTTCACAGGCAAACATCTTGCCGGTTCGCCCCATGCCGGTCTGTACTTCGTCCAGAATCAGCAATGCCCCAACCTCGTCACATAATGCTCTGACCGCAGGTAAGTAATTTTCCGGGGGTACAATCACCCCGCCCTCTCCCTGAATGGGTTCAAGGATGATGGCGGCAACGTCATCTCCGGTCTTCTGGCATTGATGAACCTGCTTCCTCATGGCGCTGATATCGCCAAAAGGAACATGGTGGAAACCGGGCAGCAACGGCATGAAAGGGCGGCGAAACTCGGCCTTGGCGGTGGCGGACAGCGCCCCGAGCGACTTACCGTGAAACGCGCCCGATGCGGCGATAAAGGTATATTTGCCACGCCGGGACTGATAAGCCTTGGCCAGTTTCAACGCCGCTTCGACCGATTCCGTTCCGCTGTTGCTGAAAAAACTGTATTTAAGGTCGCCGGGCGTTAATGCCGCCAGCGTTTTCGCCAGCATGGCGCGCAACGGGTCGAGGAGTTCCTGACTATGTAAGGGTTGTTTGGCGAGCTGCTGCTCTACGGCAGCGATAACAGTGGGGTTGCGATGACCGACGTTGAAGATACCGTAGCCGCCCAGGCAGTCCAGATATTCGTTTCCCTGGGTATCAACCAGCGTATTCGGACCACTGGCGCGCCATTCCATCGCGCCGTATTCACCCCCGGAGGTGACGGATTTTCGATATTCAAGAAAACCCGGATTGACGTATTCACGAAAAGAGCTCAAGACTTCCTGATTTAATGCGTTCATCTCCTCGGCGGTCAACGTTTCGCTCTTAATCCAATGTAAAGCCTGCTGAGTGCACTCTAGCGGGTTGAGGTTTGCCTTTGATCTGGACAAAATGCGCTCCTTAATAACGGATATCACATGATATCAATTTAATTAATGCACAGAACACGCCAATTTGCAGCCCCAAACGGCAATTAAAAATTAAAATCTGATACGGCATACAAAACTGAAATAAAAAGAAAAATAAAACTTTACCTTCAGCATTAAAAATCGCAGCGCGGCGTTAATTGCCGAGAAAGACGAGTAAAAACCACACAGATGCACCATAAATGAGCATTAAGCGTTAGCGTGGTGCAAAAAGACATATAGAAAACAACGGTTCAGAACGGTAAATTTTGCGATGGGAGAATTACGACCGCGCCTTGCCTCGATAACAACCGAGACAAGGATCGATGGGGGAAATCAGTGACGGATCATGATATGACGAACAATGGTGTAATCCTCAAGGCCGTATATCGACATATCCTTGCCGTAGCCGGAAAGTTTCTGACCGCCGTGCGGCATTTCGCTCACCAGCATGAAATGGGTATTCACCCAGGTACAGCCGTACTGCAGGCGCGCGGCCAGACGGTGCGCCCGCCCGATATCGCTGGTCCAGACGGACGAGGCCAGCCCGTAGCTGGAGGCATTGGCCCAGCCAAGCACCTGCGCTTCATCATCAAACGGCGTAATGGAAACCACCGGGCCAAAAACCTCTTTCTGTACGATCTCATCTTCCTGACGGGCGCCCGCCAGGACGGTGGGCTGGAAGTAATACCCATTTCCATCCACCTTTTCGCCGCCGGTCACCACGCTAATGTGCGGCAGCGCTTTGGCACGATCGACAAAGCCGGCGACCCTTTCCAACTGCGCCGCGGTGATTAACGGCCCCAGTTCGGTTTGTTCATTCTGCGGGGCGCCCCTATTTAACGTCGATACCGCTTTGCCCAGTTCGTTTACCACTTGCTCATAGATACCGCGCTGGACGTAAAGGCGACAGGCCGCGGTACAATCCTGACCGGCGTTATAAAAACCGAAGCTGCGGATGCCTTCAACCACCTGGGCGATGTTCGCGTCATCAAAGACAATCACCGGCGCTTTCCCGCCCAGTTCCATATGCGTACGTTTGACGCCGGGTGCGGTGTTGGCAAGAATATGCACGCCGGTGGCAATCGATCCCGTCAGGGAAACCATTCGCACCTTGTCATGCCCGGTGAGCGCATTACCCACGTCGGCGCCGCGCCCAAACAAAATATTCACCACGCCGGCCGGCAGAATATCCGCCAGCAGGTGCGCCAGATAAAACGTCGTCAGCGGGGTTTGTTCCGCGGGTTTCAGCACCACGCAGTTTCCGGCGGCCAGCGCCGGCGCCAGTTTCCAGGAGGCCATCATCAGCGGGTAGTTCCACGGGGCGATGGAGGCCACTACGCCCACCGGATCGCGCCGGATCATTGAGGTATGGCCCTCCAGATATTCCCCCGCCGCCGAACCGTTCAGGCAGCGCGCCGCGCCGGCAAAAAAGCGGAATACATCCGCAACCGCCGGAATCTCGTCATTCAGCACCGCATGATAGGGTTTGCCGCAGTTAAGAGATTCCAGTCGGGCAAACTCCTCTCCATGCTTCTCAACCGCATCGGCAATTTGCAATAAAAACGCGGCGCGCGCTTTGGGCGTGGTTTGCCCCCACTGCGCAAATGCCGCATCCGCCGCCTTTACGGCCGCATCGACCTGATGCAGGTCAGCCTGGGGAATCAAGGCGATTTGCTCTCCGCTTGCAGGATTAAAAACCGCCAGAACCTCCCCCCGGCCGGCGACTTGTTTACCATCTATGAGCAATTTGTCATGCATAACACTTCCCTTTTAAACAGAAACTCAGTGGAGTTTTATCGCTTGCTGATTCTTCAATTATAAAAGATACCTGCAAAATACCTGCCAGTTTTTCAGGCGGATACCATACCGACATCGCCAATGCCGGCGGTGGAGATATCAACGGCGCTTAAGTGCCGTGGCTCGTCATGCGGATGAGTAGCGCTAGCGTTTTTTAGCCGCCTCTTTTTTCGACTCTATCACCGCCTTTTTTGCCTCTTCGGCCAACGCATCCACTTCCTCGTCGCTCAGCTTGTCAGCCGCTTCACGCATTTTCGCCAGCCCTTCGCTGACGGTGACATCTTTGGGGTCGGACTCGGCCATAATTGCTCTCCTGATACCTTTTCTGTGAGGACGCCTTACAGAGTAAGTGTAGCCTATCCCTGTCATCCGGGGATTTATACAACGTAATAGCGGGTATTTTAAAATCTATTGGCTATATAGAGTTATTATTTTAATAACTTATAAAGCTATATGTCATCGGACCATATCTTTTCAAAAGAAAAATAAAAACCAGGCGACTCGCGCATCATTAGATAAAAAGAAAGCGGTATAAACTGGTTATTATCGTTAATTGGAATATTAAAATCATTTGATAATTGACATTTACTTGCAACAGGTATTCCCCCTCAAAAAATAAAATTTATTCAAAAAAATCAATATAATAAAAAAACACAATCGTTAAAAAACAACACTTACCACATAACAAACGATTAATTTATCAAAAAACAAAACCTAATTAATCACAAATTAAAACCAATTAACAACAAAAATAAAACAACGGGATGATGAACATATAATTTTTTAAAGATTAATTAACCAAGAGATTTTTCATCAATCTTTAATTTACATTAAAAAATTAATTTTATACTTAAAAAACTAAAAAAACCATGGAAAATAATAATTGGGAGCTGGTTCTTTTATTTCAAGCAAAATAAAGAAACATTTAAAATAATAGACTTAGATCAAGAAAATGAATAACAAACAGTATCTATAGTACCCACGACGAAAGTAAGCCAACCGAATTAATTAACTCGTCATTCTGAGCAATGGGGTATATATGGATTTTATCATTCAGTTAATCATTGTCCTGATCTGCCTTTTCTACGGTGCTAGAAAAGGCGGGATCGCGCTGGGGCTGTTAGGCGGCATAGGACTCGTTATTCTGGTGTTTGTATTTAAGCTCCAACCAGGCAGGCCGCCGGTTGACGTTATGCTGGTTATCATCGCGGTGGTGGCGGCATCGGCAACGCTTCAGGCCTCAGGCGGCCTGGATGTCATGTTACAGATAGCGGAACGTCTGCTGCGCCGTAATCCCAAATATGTTTCGATTATTGCGCCGTTCGTTACCTGTACCCTGACCATTCTGTGCGGTACCGGCCACGTGGTGTATACCATCCTGCCGATTATTTATGATGTCGCCATCAAAAATAATATCCGTCCGGAAAGGCCCATGGCCGCCAGTTCCATCGGCGCGCAGATGGGGGTTATCGCCAGCCCGGTATCGGTGGCCGTTGTATCGCTGGTTGCGATGCTGGCTAACTTTACCTTCCACGGTAAACACCTGGAGTTCCTCGACCTGCTGGCGATTACCATTCCGTCTACCCTGCTGGGTATTCTGGCAATTGGTATCTTTAGCTGGTTCCGGGGTAAAGATTTGGATAAGGATCCGGAGTTTCAGAAATTTATCTCTGTCCCGGAAAACAAGGAATATGTATACGGCGATACCGCCACGCTGCTGGACAAAAAACTGCCGCGCAGCAACTGGGTTGCCATGTGGATCTTTTTGACCGCCATTGCCGCCGTCGCCATTCTGGGCGCGGTATCGGAACTGCGTCCGCAATTCAACGGCAAGCCCTTATCCATGGTGCTGGTTATCCAGATGTTTATGCTGTTGGCTGGCGCAACCATCATTATCGCCACCAAAACCAACGCGGCTTCCATCTCCAAGAACGAGGTATTCCGCTCGGGGATGATCGCCATCGTCGCCGTTTATGGGGTTGCCTGGATGGCGGAAACCATGTTCGGCGCGCATCTGGAAGAAATTAAATCCACGCTGGGTACGCTGGTAGCGAAATACCCGTGGGCCTACGCGATTATTCTGTTGCTGGTATCTAAATTTGTTAACTCACAGGCCGCCGCATTAGCCGCTATCGTGCCGATTGCGCTGGCCATTGGCATCAACCCGGCTTATATCGTCGCTTCCGCGCCGGCTTGTTATGGTTACTACATTCTGCCGACCTACCCAAGCGACCTGGCCGCCATTCAGTTCGACCGCTCAGGTACAACCAAAATCGGCCGTTTTGTTATTAACCACAGCTTCATCCTGCCAGGTTTAATCGGGGTGTTTACATCCTGCGTATTTGGCTGGGTGTTTGCCGGTTTGTATGGCTTCCTATAGCGTTTAAGCCGTTTGCCACATGTAAAAAAGACCGCCCGGTTTTCCGGGCGGTCTTGAGGTTGCTGACAAAGTCGCCTGTAAGTCGGCGATACCCGGGCCTACCGTACCGAGGGGCGCTCCGGCGGCTTACGCCGCTACGGCCCCTCGCCACGCTCTCCCTAATAACAGGCTTTGTCAATGGTCTGAAGACCGCCCGGTTTTCCGGGCGGTCTTTTTTTTAGGGGGGATTATCGATTAGCTGAGCATCGCCCATTCCCGCACGCAGGCCCGAGCCAGCGCACGGGTCGGGTCGAGGCTGATATCCAGCCAACGGGAATTTATCGCCGCTAATGCCGGCGGCACTTCGGTACAGGCCAGAACCAGCCACTCCGCACCGCGATCGATCAGTCGTTGGGCAAGCTGTTCAAGTAAATATCCACCCTGCTGTAACTCTCCGCGTTTTACCGCATAACAGCCCGGCACAAAAAGCGTCGCCAGTTCCTGTTCATCCGGCTCCAGCGTTTCCGCCCCCAGCGCGGCAAAGCGCTGCTGATACCAACCGGCATCAAGGGTGCCCCTGGTGGCAATCAACCCTATTTTCCGCAGGACCTTGGCCCGGTTTTTCACCAGGTATTCCACCGAAGCGAGCGTCGCATCGGCAATATGGATCAACGGCGCCTCGCTTTTCTGCGCCAAGGCATCAAACCAGTGGTGCGCGGTATTACAAGGAATCACGATATGACTGGCGGAAAGGCGATTAAGCTGCTCCACCGCGGCCAGCAGCGCGGGCAGCGGCGACTCGCCCGTTCCGGCCAGCGCCTGCTGCCGATCGGGGATCTGCGGCACGTTCCAGGCCACCACCGGCACATGATCCTGATCGCGTGAAACGGGGGTTTCCTCGATGATCTTTTGCAGCAGATCAACGGTCGCCAGCGGCCCCATGCCGCCCAGCACCCCGATTAGGGTATGCCGTTGCGCTTGAGTGGTCATTACAACGCCGCTTGCTCAAAGAGTTGGCGATAGCCGAACAGCCCGGCGGAACCCCCGGTATGGATAAAGACCAGGTTCTGGTCGCGCGCAAAATGTCCTTTGCGAATCAGATCGATCAGCCCCGCCATCCCTTTGCCGGAATAGACCGGATCAAGCAGAATGCCCTCCAACTGCGCCAGCAGGGTCAGCGCTTCCAGCGTCCCCTGATTTGGAATGCCGTATCCTTTCCCCACATAATCGCTATTCACCTGCACCGCGTGGCGCGGAATTTCACCGTCAATGCCCAGCAGTTGCCAGGTTCGCTGCGCCAGCGCATACACATTCTCTTCCTGCTTCTCGCGCGGCGCTCTTACGCTGATCCCAAGCAGGGGGATCTGGCTGTTGGTGGCGGTTAATCCAGCCAACAGGCCGGCCTGCGTTCCCGTACTGCCGGTGGCATGAACGATATGATCGATACGCAGACGCTGCTGACTGGACTGAAACAGCAGCTCCTCCGCCGCGGCCACATAACCCAACGCGCCGATGGGATTGGAGCCTCCACCGGGGATCACGTACGGCTTGGCCCCTTGCTGGCGCAGGGTGTCCGCCAGCGCTTCCATCGCCTGCTGCATATCCGTTCCCGCCGGCAGATGATCGATTATTTCGCCCCCCAGCAGGTTATCCAGCAGAATATTTCCGGAGCGCTGATAGTCGTCGCCATAGTCGGTTACGCGTTTTTCCAGCAGCACTTTGGTTTTCAGCCCCAGCTTCGCCGCCGCAGCGATGGTTTGCCGTACATGATTGGACTGCGTGGCGCCCTGGGTGATAATCACATCGGCCCCTTGCTGCAGGGCGTCGGCCAGCAGAAACTCCAGCTTACGGGTTTTATTGCCGCCGGTCGCCAGCCCGGTGGCATCATCGCGTTTGATATAGATATTCGGTCCGCCCAAATGTTTGGACAGGGCCGGCAGCGCCTCCAGCGGCGTGGGGAAATGCCCCAGCGTCAGCCGGGGGAAACGGGCAAGGTGCATGATATTCTCCTCAAAATGGATGTCAGGCTACAGATTAATATGGCGGCGCGCTTCTTCGCGCACCCGGTGCAAAACGTGGCGCTTAAGCTCGGCGTATTGCGGATGCTGCGCCAGAGTTTCAATATTTCGCTCACGGCCGAACGGCAGATGAATCTCCTCGGCGATACGTCCGGGACGGGCCGACATCACCAGCACCCGGTCGGCCAGAAACAGCGCTTCTTCGACGTCATGGGTCACAAACAGCAGCGTCGTGCCGGTTTTCTGCCAGGCGGACAGCAAAAGCTCTTGCATCATCAGCCGGGTTTGCGCGTCTAATGCGCCGAATGGCTCATCCATCAGCAGGACCTCGGGCTGAGGCAGCCACGCCCGGGCCAATGCCACTCGCTGTTTCATGCCGCCGGAAAGCTGCCACGGATAGTGCCGATGAAAATCATCCAGCCCCACCAGCGACAGGTAGTCCGCCGCATCGCGCCGGACCTGTTTTTTATCGGCGCCCTGCATACGCGGACCAAAGGTGACATTGTCCAGTACCGTCAGCCACGGAAATAAATTGGCCTGCTGAAAAACCATCCCGCGCGACGGACCCGGACCGGGGACGGGCTGTCCCGCGCAGAGCACTTTCCCGCTGCCGGGCTTTTCGAAACCGGCGATCAAATTCAAAATGGTCGACTTGCCGCACCCGGAAGGCCCGAGCAGTACCACAAACTCCCCGCGGCTCACCCGCAGCGAGACGTCATCCAGTACGGTTAACGTCCCGCTCTGAGAGGGAAAGGCGAGGCTGACGCGCTCTACGGCGATATGCGTCTGTTGTTGGTCGGTCATTACTCTTTCCCCGCCCACGGCACCAGAATGCGCTGAAGTCCCACCAGCAGCAAATCCAGCAAATAGCCAATGCCGCCCAGCAGTAAAATTCCCAGCATGACAATATCCGTGCGCAAATAGGAACTGGCGTTCATCACCATCCAGCCAATCCCCGAGGTCGCCGCCACCATTTCGGCGGCAATCAGCGACGTCCAGCCGATACCGATCGCCAGCCTGACGGTGGTGAATAATTCAGGCAGCGTATCGGGCAATACCACGCGGCAGAAAATCTGCCCGCGGCTTGCCCCCAGCGTCTGCGCCACCCGGATACGGTTGCGGCCGATACGCTCCACAGCGGCATTAGCGCCGACCACCACGCTGAGAAAGGTGGCGATGAAAATCAGGAAGAACTTGGACTCCTCGCCGATCCCCAGCCACACCACCGCAAGCGGGATCAGCGCGATCTTCGGCAGCGGACGCAAAAACTGCACAAAAGGATTAAACACCGCGGCGACCGGGGCGGACAGCCCCATCAGCAACCCCAGGGGGACGCCGGTGATAATCGCCACGCTGAACGCGCTCAGCGCCCGGGCGACGCTGACCAGAATATGCTGCCACAGCGGAACCTGACGGTAGCCATCGTGCATCAGTTCCGTCGCGGTTAAACCGATGTCCGACAGCGGCGGTAAAAGCAGCGGATCGACCCACTGCCTGACCCCGGCGATCTGCCATAAAACCAGCACCAACGCGACTGACGTGATGCTTATTGATGCGTAGGACCACTTTCCCATGATCCGTTAATTTCCTTTCCCTGCCTGCTGTAGATAGGATGAGTTGATGGCATCGGCATAGGAGGAAGGAATATCACGCTGGCGAACTTCACCGATACTTTCCAGGAAATTCGCCGTTTTGGCGACCGCCTGCCCGATCCCGCTTTGGTCGGTATTGGTGCCGTCGCCCAGCCATTGCGCCGTCGCCTGCTCTTCGAGCGTCGGATATTCCAGACCCGACAAGGTATTGGTGGTCGTAGTGACCGGCGCGCCGACCTCTTTTGCCACCGTCGCCGCGGCTTTCTCCGGATCCTGACGGAATTCATTCACTTTTTGCTGATGCACGCGCAGGAAACGGGCGACGATTTGCGGATACTGCCGGGCGAACGCCTTTCTGACCACATAGTTGTTGTAGATCAGGTAGCCGTCTTTTTGCAGATCCTTGGTGGCGAATACGCCATGCCCGCCGGAAGCTTCCAGCTCCTGGGCAAAGGGCGCCCAGACATAGCCGGCGTCGATATCGCCGCGTTTCCACGCCGCCACCATTTCAGCCGGACGTAACGGTATCAGGTTGATTTTGCTGCGATCGAGCTTGTGAACGGCTATCGCCGCTTCCAGCGCATACTGGGCGGTCGAATTAGGCGGATACGCCACGCGTTTGCCCTCTATATCCTTCAGCGAATTAATGCCCTGCTTGCCAATCAGCCGCTCATAGGTGGCAATCACCCCGGAAACGCCGATAATCTCGATAGGCAATTTGCGCACGATACCAGCCGCCGCCGGGCTGGAGCCAAAGTTGGCGATATCAATGGCATTGCCGGCGAAATAATTAAGCGCATCGGCGCCGGTGGCGAATTGCACCCACTTGACCGGCGCGCCAAGCGCTTTTTCCAGCGAGCCGTCCGCTTTCGCCAGCACCAATACCTGTGAGCCGCCGCTGTAGGCCACCCGGACTTCATCCGGTATATTTTCCGCCGCCCATGCCGAGGTGGCGATAAATAACAGACCGCTTATTCCTACCGCGCTGAATACATTTTTGCTCACGTTCAGTTCCCTATTGGATTAAAATAAGTTAACTAATATTTAAATAAAAAAAACCATCGTATTACGCAACCTGCGTATTTAAATCGGCAAGCTGCTTCCAACTGGTATCATCAACGTAAATACCCTCTTCGAGACGCTGACGATATTTTTGTTTTTCCGGATCGCCCGGCAATAATAACTCCCCGTCGTCACGCGACTGGCGAACCCAGGCCAATAAAGCAGGAATTTCCTGGCGGTAAGTTTCCGCGCCGCCTAAGCGTTGCGGATCGATCAGAATGGACAGCATGCTGTTGATAATCTGTTTTTTTTCTCTCTTTGCCGTGCGTTCGGTTCGGCCGCCGGTCAAGGCCGCCCCCAGCAGCGAGCAAATAAGCGATAGCCCCGCCCCTTTATGCTGACCGAACGGCAGCAGCGCCCCCAGCGGCTGCTCCATCAGCCAGCGCGGATCGACCGTCGGTTTCCCCTGATTATCAACGATGCACCCCGGCGGCAGTTGTTTCCCTTCATTCCAGGCGATACGCGCTTTATTACCGGCTATCACGCTGGTGGCGAAATCGAGAATCACCGGTTCGTCGCCGTCGACCGGTACCCCCACGCAGAAAGGATTGGTGCCGAAACGGGGCAGTTCCCCCTGCCACGGCAGTACCACCGTGGAATGAACATTGGCGAAATGCAGGGAAACCAGACCGGCGCTCGCCGCCTGTTCAGCCCAGGCGCCGATGCGCCCCAGGTGGTGCGCGTCCGCCAGACTGACCACGGCGACCCCCTGATCCAGCGCGCGGGAGATCCCTTCGGCTAACGCCTGCCGCGCCACCACCTGCCCGAATCCCTGCCGGCCGTCGAAAGAGATCAACGGCCCGAAATCCAGCGTTTTTTCAGCATTGGCGTGAGGTGACAGCCCCCCTTCCCGGATAGCGGCGATATAGCGCGGCAGCATGCTGACGCCGTGCGAATCATGCCCCTTAAGGCTCGACTCCACCAGATTATCCGCCACAATCTGCGCCACGCTGGCATCCACCGCGACATTGACTAATTGGGTGCGCAGATAATCTCGTAAATAATGATGACTAAATACCGGCATAATCAACTCTGAATACTGAATTAAATAGTGTAGGCAACACTATAACGCCGGCGTTTTTATCCCTAAATGAGAAATAAAACTATCTATAGACAATATTGTTCTAATGAAATAAGTATCCGATATTTAATTGATATTTAATAAACAACGGGGCATTTATTCTAAGTTATTCCAAAATAGACTTTATAAATAAACAACAATTTCCCTATAAAGCCGGACGAACGGAAATCAGACTTTATCTATATTAAAAGCACCTAAAATTATGTCGTTCTCTCAATTGCCGCGGTTCAACATAAGACAATTTCGCCCTCGCCCGGTTATGCAAAATTCATCCATGCATAATCAGAATCATTCTTTTGCCGCTTTCCGCATCGCTGCTACAACTGATTTATTTCCTTTTCCGCGGACATATCGGAGGTCACGGACATGATCGCAATACAAGCGCCTGGAACCTATCTGAATCGTGATGGCGTCATCGGCGCCGTCGGTGAGTTTGTAAAACCGCTGGCCGAAACCCTGTTGATTATTACCAGCCCGCAGGCATGGCTGGCGACGTCAGAAAAAGTCGAGCACAGCCTGAACCTACAGGGTTTGAAGTATCGGATTGAATTTCTGCCGGGCGACTGCACCAAGCCGGCAATAGAAGCATTGACCCTTCAGGCGCGAGAGTTTGGGGCCGAATTGATTCTGGGAATCGGCGGGGGCCGGGTATTGGATTCGGCCAAAGCCGTCGGTGAAGTCTTGGGGCAGATACCGGTCATTACCGTTCCGACCATTGCGGCGACCTGTGCCGCCTGGTCGCCCATCAGCGTGATTTACAGCGAGACGGGAGCGCATCAGGGGCCGTTGGCGCTGAAGCGGTTGCCCGTATGGGTACTGGTCGACGGCGAAGTGATTGCGCAAAGCCCGCCGCGCTACCTTAAGGCCGGCATCGTTGACGCGCTGGCAAAGTGGTATGAATTCCAGCCCTATCTGCGCAATGGGGACGAGGGACTGGCTCTGGCGCTGAAAGCGCAGGCCGCCAGGTTGGCGGTGGACACGTTTAACCGCTACGGCGAACAGGCCATTGCGGATAATCAGCAAAAGCAGGTCACGCCGGCCTTACGCAAAGTGATTGACGCCGCGATCGCGCTGGCGGGCGTGGCTAACAGCATGAAAGACGATGTGCCGCGTATCGGCGTCGCTCACGCCATTCATAACAGCATGACGCGCCTGCCGGAATTACATCACTGGCTGCACGGTGAAAAAGTGGGATTCGGTCTGGCGGTCCAGGCCTTCCTCGAACATGACGATGCGCATGATAGAGAAGAGCTGTTATTGCAGCTTCGCCGCTACGGCAGTCCGCTGACGCTGGATTCGCTCGGCCTCGGCGACCGGCCTGCTCAGGTTGATGAGATTGTTAAAAACGTGAAGATCGGCCCCCATATCGCCGCGCGGCTGCCCTTTTCCGTCGAGCCGGAAAGCATTGGCAAGGCGTTGTGGAGTACGCAACAGCTCACGGCATTCGCCGTGGTTAATGATAATCGCGCCGCCTGATGTCGTTGAAAAGCCCGGCCTCCCACTTGTCAGGGGGAGGAGCAAAAATTCGCTCCCCCTTTGCCAGGTGAGGCGCAAAACTCCCTCCCCTGCGACTGTCTCTTATACACAAATCCAAGGAACCTCTAGAGGCCATGTGTATTCTGGTCTTGGATCTTGGTTTTTTGCTTTTGGTCGGCGTAAAAAATTATGCTGAGGAATGGGAGGTCTCCCGAATGAGCCGCATGGACGCGGCGAAAGCCAGTGCCGCGCCGGGAGCGCGTCAATGGCGGTTCGACAGGAGACCTCCGATTCCGAAGGCACCGCGAAGCGGCATAATTTCAGCCGGAAGCCAGGGTTCTCAGGGCTGCGGCGCTTGAGCGTCCTGAGTCGGGCGCGTGCTACGACGTGGCATAAAAATACTATTCTTTTCGCGCACGAAATAACACTGAGCTTACATATACCGTTAACAGTAAATGTGACTAAGAGACAGCCCCTGCGAAGGGGAGGCTGGGGTCAATAATGGCAACGCGGCGAGATAATTACCCCTGCTCCTGCCGCACGGGTTCGCTATTCCCGCTGTGCAGTTCGCGTTCGTAGGCCCGCGCTTTTTTCTCGTCAAACTGGCGTTCCCATTTGGCAATCACCAGCACGGCCAGGGCATTGCCCACCACGTTCAGCGCGGTACGCGCCATATCCAGAATACGGTCCACGCCGGCGATAAACGCCAGACCTTCCAGCGGGATCCCCACGCTGCCGAGGGTTGCCAGCAGAACCACAAAAGAGACGCCGGGAACGCCGGCGATCCCTTTCGAGGTCAGCATCAGGGTCAGCACCAGCACAATTTCCTGCCCGATAGAGAGATCGATGCCATACAGTTGCGCGATAAAGATCGCCGCGATGCTCTGGTACAGCGTCGAACCATCCAGATTAAACGAATAACCGGTCGGCACCACAAAACTGGTGATCGATTTCGGCGCGCCGTACGCTTCCATCTTCTCGATAATGCGCGGCAGCACGGTTTCCGAACTGGCGGTGGAGTAAGAGAGGATCAGTTCGTCTTTCAGAATGCGAATCAATGTGGTGATGCGCAATTTACACAGGCGGGCAATTCCCCCCAGCACGATCAGGGCAAAGAACAGTATGGCGCCGTAAACCAGCACCACCAGCTTTGCCAACGGCAGTAACGAGGCGAAACCGAAGTTCGCCACCGTGACCGAAATCAGCGCGAATACGCCGACCGGCGCATAGCGCATGATCATATGCGTCACTTTGAACATGGTTTCCGAGACGCCGCGAAACACGTTCAACAGGGGATCGCGATGCTCTTTTGACAGCGATGACAGCCCCAGACCGAACAGCACCGAGAAGAAAATAATCGGCAGCATGTCGCCGTTGGCCACCGCGGCAAAAATATTCGGCGGGATCAGCGACAGAACGGTGCTCACCAGGCTATGAGAGCCGCTTTGCACCTGTTCGGTGGTTTTTTCATATTGCGAGATATCCGCAGAGGTCAGGATCGACATATCGATGCCCGTCCCCGGTTGAAACACGTTCGCCAGGGTAATACCCAAAATAATGGCTAATGTGGTGACCACCTCAAAATAGATAATGGTCTTCAAACCGATGCGGCCCAGCTTTTTGGCGTCGCCGACCCCGGCAATCCCCACAATCAAGGTGGCGATAACGATGGGTACGACGATCATCTTAATCAGGCGGATAAAGATATCGCCGGCCGGGCTGAGAATATTACCGATCAGCCATTGGCGGCTGTCCGCCTGTTCGTGCAATACGGTGCCGAGCGCGATACCAAGCGCCAGCGCAATAAGAATTTGCCAGGCCAGACTGATTTTCTGTGTTTTCATAGCGATTTTCCGTTTCAAAACTCCTCGCCAGGAACGAATGGCGATAGCGCAAATTCCGGTTCAACGTGAACCGTAAAATAAGCGTGGAGACAGCGAGTATCAGGCATGTTTGGATGGGGCAGTTACCGACGTTTATTGTCGAATCGGTACGCAGAATGAATCACATATTTATGCAATAAAAACCCACAACTCTTTGTATCTAAAAAAAAATACCAAACATATGTTATTGTTATGCGTGGGGATGCTACTATCCCGCCACGGCGAGATCAAGTGGATTGTTAATCGCGGAAACCATAACTATGCTAACGGAATGCATTAGCCCGGCTGCTTGGACGAGGCGGAAACCAGGTAAAACGGCGGCGGGAAAAGCAGGCAGCCAGAAATTTTCTGGCTGATGAATCAGATACCCATGCGACGGGCTTCAAGGTTCGCAACGACGCAAAACCAGCCAATCTCCCAGGCGCCGACTGAGCCGGGCGATTGGAGTAAGCGCCGCTTGCCGCGGGTCAGATTTGATAGTCGATCACATTCTCGTCGTTCTCGGCAAAGACCTTGTCTTTAATCTCGGCCAGAGACAGCTCGGTATTACACAGCTGGATAAACTTCCAGGCATAGTTACGCTGTAACTGATTCTTTTTCAACCCCAGCCACACGGTATTGGCTTCAAACAGATGTTCGGCGTTCAAGCGCACCAGCCCTTTGTCGCGAACCGCATCGTAGGCCTTGTCAGCCAGAATGCCGACCCCCAGTCCCAGTTCGACATAGGTTTTGATGACGTCTGAGTCCTGTGCGCTCAGGGTAATATCCGGCGCCATGCCCGCCGCCTGAAAGGCGCGGTCGACGCGGGAACGCCCGGTAATCCCCTGACGATAGGTAATCAGCGGCGCCGCGTTAAGCATATCCAGCGTCACCACCGGCTCGCGCGCCAGCGGGTGATCTTCCGGCACCACGATTGAATGGTGCCAGCGGTAATAGGGAAAAGCCGCCAGAGAAGCATCGTTAATCAGGCGTTCACTGGCAATGCCGATATCCGCTTCCCCTGAATGCAGCATCGTCACAATCTCTTCAGGCGTGCCCTGATTAAGCACCAGACGTACCTGGGGATAAAGCGCGCGGAACGCTTTTATCACCTGAGGCAAACTGTAACGCGCCTGGGTATGGGTGGTGGCAATGACCAGTTGGCCGGTATCATTGTTGGTAAATACGTTGGCCAACCGGCGGATATTGCTGGCGTCGTTCAGGATCCTTTCCGCCACAATCAGCAGTTCTTTGCCCGGTTCGGTCATGCCCAGCAGGCGTTTACCCCGGCGGACAAATATTTCAATCCCCAGTTCTTCTTCCAGCTCGCGGATATGACGACTCACCCCGGATTGCGAGGTAAACAGGGTATTCGCCACTTCGGTCAGGTTGTAATTGCACCGTGCTGATTCACGAATAATCTTCAGTTGCTGAAAATTCACCCTTCACTCCATCACTGTTGCGCCATTCAGAATGTAACATTGATACGAAGAAATAATGCCCGGGACAAATAAGGAAATCGATTTGATTATATTTTTTTATACTAAGAAAAGTTAGCCGATGCCTTTTAGACAAAAACAAAGGCAAAAAGCAACAATAAATTCTTTATATTCAATAAATTAAAAATACATTATCATAAACGGACACATCAGCGCCCATCACGTGATAAATCTTTTAGATATTAGTTATAATCTTCAAGTCTAATAATTTGCCCGACCGGCGCTATCGACGCCGGGTATGGAAATAGCGATACAGGTGACGGAATAAGCGTTAAGCTGCGGTGAAAAGCTAATTCAGGCGCGCGTCGCTCAAACGGTTAAAATAAGGTTTATCATGTTGACTGGCGTTGTTTTCGCCCTTTGTGCCGGGCTGATGTGGGGATTGATTTTTGTCGGCCCCCTGCTGGTGCCTGAATACCCCGCCGCGTTGCAATCGACCGGCCGCTATCTTGCCTTCGGCCTGATCGCTTTACCGCTGGCCTGGCTCGATCGCCATCGGTTGCGGCTGCTTAGCGGCAAAGACTGGCGCGAGGCGCTCAAACTCTCCGCCATCGGCAACCTGCTCTACTATTTCTGCCTGGCCAGCGCCATTCAGCGTACCGGCGCCCCGGTTTCGACCATGATTATCGGCACCTTGCCGGTGGCGATCGCCGTTAGCGCCAATCTGCTCTACGGCAGGCATGACGGCAAGGTGTTATGGCGGCAGCTGGCTCCCGCGCTGTTGCTTATCGCCGCCGGGCTGCTTCTGGTCAATATCGCGGAGCTGAGCGCCGCGACGGCTTCGCTGGACCTCTGGCGCTATCTTGGCGGCATCGCGCTGGCGCTGGCGGCGATGGCCTGCTGGACCTGGTATCCGCTGCGCAACGCGCGCTGGCTGCGAGAAAACACCGGCAAAACGCCCACAACCTGGGCCACCGCGCAGGGGCTGGTCACCCTGCCCTTGGCTTTGCTGGGATACCTGCTGGTTTGCGGCCAGTTGGCGCTCGGCCGCGAGGATTTCCCCCTGCCGTTCGGCCCGCGGCCGGCGGTGTTTATTACCCTGATGATCGTTATCGGCCTGTTTTGCTCATGGCTGGGCACGCTATGCTGGAACGAAGCCAGCCAGCGGTTGCCGACCGTGCTGATCGGCCCGCTGGTGGTGTTTGAAACGCTGGCGGGGCTGACCTATTCATTTATCATCCGCCACTCCTGGCCGCCGCTGCTGACGCTGGGCGGCGTGTTCTGCCTGGTTGCCGGCGTGATTTATGCGGTCAGAATCAAGCCCCGGCCGGTGGTGGTGCCGGTGGCGGTCGCCGATCCGGCGGGGAAATAACGCGGGAATAAGCCTGACGATACTGCTATTCGCCGCTGGCGAAATCAGCTTCCGCGGGCCAGCCGCGCAAACAGTTCCGTCAGTTGCCGCTCGTCTCTGGCGCCCTGATGCTGGGCGGTGACCTTACCGCCGCCGTCAATGATAAATGACGTGGGGGTGCCGATAACCTGGTAACGCTCTTTGGTGATCCCCAGTTGATCGCGGATAACCGGGTAGTTCACCCTTTGCTGCGCCAACAGCGGGGCGATGTCCACGCCGTCCGGGTCGGTATTCACCGCCACCACCACGATTTTATCGCCGTAGCGCTGGCTGAGTTTCTCCAGCGTCGCCATTTCCGCCAGGCAACCGCCGCAGCCCGCGGACCAGAAGTTCAGATAGACGTTTTTCCCCCGCCAGCGGCTCAGGTCCGCCGCTTGCCCGGCCAGATCATAAGCGGCCAGCGCGGGCGCCGGCGCCCCGACGCTGACCTGTTCCTCTTTACAGCCGCCGAGCAGCGCCAATGAGGCCAGCAGACAGCAGGCCGGTAAACCGTTACGCCATAACATGATGATTTACCTCCTCGCCGAAATATTTACCGTGCTGCAAACGGATAATACGATCGGCGAACTTACCCAGCTCGGGGTTATGCGTCACCATCACCACGGTGCGCCCCTGATGGTGCAAATCCTTGAGCAGATCCAGCACCCGCCGTTCATTTTCCTCATCCAGATTGCCGGTCGGTTCATCGGCGAAGATAACCGGCGGCTCGTTCACCAGCGCCCGGGCAATACACACCCGCTGCTGCTCGCCGCCGGAAAGCTGGCTGGGTAAATGTCCCATGCGGTGGGCCAGGCCCACCTGCTCCAGCACCCGCCGCGCCGCGGGTTCATCCACGATACTGTGGTAATGCTGCGCCAGCATGATGTTTTCCAGCGCGGTCAGAAAGGGAATCAGGTGGAATTGCTGGAACACCAGGCCGATCTTGTCGGCGCGGAATTTACGCCGCCCTTCTTCATCCAGCGCCGCGGCGTCAATGCCATCCAGCAGCACCTGACCTTCGCTGACCGTATCCAGACAGGTGAGGATATTCATCAGGGTGGTTTTACCCGATCCCGAAGCGCCCATAATGGCGACAAACTCACCGCGGGCAATGCGAATATTGATATCCTCCAGCGCGGTAACCTGTCCAAAACGCTTGTATAGTTGGCGTGTTTCAATCACCGCCTCCGGCGCCTGCTCCGCGCCCTGCACATTTATCGATGAGGACATCGCTACTCTCCTTTTAATACTTTGGCCGGTTCGACATGAATCGCCCGTCGGGTGGGAACAATGGCCGCGACGGCGGCCACCAGCAGCGAGAGCAGCAGCGTCAGCGGAAAGACCGGCGCCCGCAGCGAGATCGTCGCGTTGAACACCGCCATCCCCAGAATCTGCGCCAGCAGGTAGCCCAGCAGCGAACCGCACAGCGCCGCCGCCAGCGCAATGATGCCGGTCTCCGCCAGCATCTGGCGGATAATATCCCGCCCGCTGGCGCCCAGCGCCTTTTGCAGGGCGAACTCGCGCGCCCGTTCGCCGACAATCGCCATCAGGGTGGTGTTGACGCACAGCGAGGAGAGCACCAGTATCACCGCCGACACCAGCCCCATCAGCCCTTTGATTTTATTCAGCACCTGTCCTTCGGAGGCGGAGACCTTGAGGATCGGCCGGATTTCCAACTGCGGATACTGCTGTTGCAGCCGCGCGGCGAACTGGTCCACCTGCCCCAGATCATTGCTGACGCTGAGTAGCGCATTGCTGATCGCCCCCGGTTTATTCAGCCATTTCTGCGCCAGATCCAGACTGACGATCAGCATGTTGTCCGTGGCGTCGCCGGATTCCACAATGCCTTTAATCTGCAAACGCTGCCTTTCGCCGTCGCCGACCAGCGTAATGCCGTCGCCGACTTTAACGTTCAGCCGCTCCGCCAGCTTGACGCCGATCATCGCGTTGCGATCGTCGAAGCTGACGCCGATCCAGTTTCCCTTTACCTGCCAGTAAGGGGCGAGCGGACGCAATGATTCAAACCACACCCCCATCAGCACCACTTTTTCCAGCTCGGTGCGCGCCATGCCATACAGATACGGACTGGCGGCATTGATTAGCCCGGCCGGCGCGCCGTCGACGATCTGCTGAAACGTTGGCTGGGGCAGCGCATTGCCGCGCGCGGGCCCGATATAAAAGTTCGCCCCGAAGGTGCGCAGTTCCTGACTCATTTTGGCGTTGATATCGAAATACACCGCCGACATGGCGGTGACGATCGCCGCGCCCACCGTCAGGGCGGCGAACACCACGCCGACCCGCTGCATCCGCAGCCGCAACGCGCGGATCACCAGCCGCCAGAACATCCCGTTCATCCAGGCATTAGCGGCCATACAGCACCTCCACCGGGTAGAGTCCGGCGATGCGCCGGGCCGGGAACCAGGTGCCAATCAGCGCGATCAGTATCGAAATCACCAGCACGCAGGGGATAACGATCCAGGCAAAGCTGAGCGGCACGCCAAACAGCATCAGGCCGATGGCTTTCGCCAGCCCCCAGCCCGCCAGGCAGCCGGCGATGCCTCCCAGCAAACCGCTGAGCGCCGCTTCCAGATAGAACAGCAGCATAATCTGCCACTGCCGCGCCCCCAGCGCTTTCATCAGGCCGATCTCTTTCGCCCGCTCCATAATGGTGCTGGTCATCAACGAGGCGATGCCCATGGCCGCGGCGACCAGCGCCGCAAAGGTGACCACCGCCAGCAACAGCTGGATTTTATCGATCACCACGCCTTCCGACGCCGCCACCTGCCAGATAGGCCGCACCACCGAACCGGAAATCGCCTCTTCCAACTGGTGGGCGATAGAGGAAACATAGGCGGTGCAGTACCACAGGTCATACTCTTCGGCGTTCAGCGCCTCCAGATTTTCACGCGCCCGGCGCGACAGGTCGTTTTCCGGCACCGTCAGCGCGGAAACGCGGATCGCCTGTATTTTCCCCTCCAGGCCCAGCAGACGCTGCACCGCCGCCAGCGGCATCACCAGCCGGTTTTCCTCATCCCCGCCGCTGCTCAGAATGCCGCTGACCCGCACTATGGCTTCACCCTGCGGGCCATGCAGCCGGAGCTGGCTGCCCGCCTGCCAGCCGTTCTGCTGCGCCAGCTGTTTGCCCGCCAGCGCCTCGGCGGCGCTTCCTTCCGTCACCGGCTCCTGCGGCCACCGGCCGGCAACCTGCCAGTAAGGGCTGACGGTTATCTGTCCGGTGCGATAATCCTCTTCGTCCGGCACCGCCACCGGCTGTGAGAAAAAGGTGCCCAATACCGCCACCGGCTGCCCGTCGATCTCCACGTCGCCGCTCAGCAACGGCGCGAATCCGACGATATTGTTGCGCCAGAAAATATCCTTGATGTTGGGCAACTCCGACTCATCGAGAAAATCCTGCCCTTCCAGCGGATTGCCGTGCTCGCCGAACAGCGCCGGCAGCGCCGCCTGTCCCGCCGGTTCAATCAGGATATTGGCGCCATAGGATTTCAATTCGCGCGCCATTTTGTCGCCGATATCGATAGAGACCGCCAGCAGGGCCGAAATCAGCCCCGCCGCCAAAAAGACCGTCAACACCGCCAGCGATTTACGCCGGATATTTCTGCGCCAGGATTGGCGTAACATGCGCCATAACATGGTTATTCCCCTTCCGCTTGATCGTCAGCCGTCGCCGCGGAGGTAACAAATTTTCCGGGGCTTTCACGGAAACGCTTGTAGTTCGCTTCAGATGAGAAGAAATAGGTTTTACCGCCGTAGCGATACTTATGTTCGGCCTGCACGTTGGTGAGTTTCGAACCGTCAACCGGATCGACGACCTCCAGCGATATCACCGTGGTGAAATAGTTGGTGCCCGCCGCCAGCGACGCCTGGCTAATCACCAGCTCATTGTCGTCATTGCTCCAGCCTTCGATGGGCACGGGGTTACACCCGCCCGCCTTGCCGATGGAGGGGATAAAGATGCGTACGTCGCAGGCGACGCAGATCACCTGATTACCTTCCATCACATAGCCCTGATCGCCGCACAGCAGGCAGGCATCGAACACCACTCCCAACCGCAGCCGGTCCGGATAGCGGTTAATGACGAAAAAGCGCACCGCCTTGCCGTCATCGGCAACCCACACAAACCGATGCAGTTTGCCGTCGCGAATCTGTTCGATGGGAATATGCACCTTGCCGTCGGCGGCCGGCGTCACCGGCAACGCCTCGGACAAACGGGGAGGCTGGGACGCCACCTTGTCCCAGTAAAGCTGCGCCGCCACGATCGCCAGCAGCGCAATCAGGGCGGCCAGCACCGTGCGCCGCACATTGCGGTAGTCGGCGGTGGCGCGGCGCCTGGCGATGGCCTCGGCGGCGGCCTGCATCCGCCGGCGCGTGTGGAATAAAGGCAGCAGATAGCCGGCCGCTGCCACCGCCAGCAATAGCGCGCCGAGATAATTCAGCAGCCAGGCGCTATTGGTGACCTGCGCCACATAGCTCAGGCGCGGTTTGTTCAGCCCCAGCACCTGTAGCTTCATCAATAACAGCAGCAGATTGCCGCTGATCGGCAACAGTAATAGCGCCGCCAGCGCAACGAGCAGCGGCCAGCGCAATACGCGGATACGCCGCACCATCATGCCGCAAAGCGCGGCGCTGAATATCAGCCAGCCGAAGGCCGCCGCCACCGCGCTGAAATTCAGCAGCAGATCGGTATTCACCACGTGCGTGCTGGTCAGGGCGCTCAGGTTGGGATCGCCGCCCCAATGAATAGCCGCGCCGGCAACCAGGATGGCCTGCCAGAAATAACCGATGCGGGAATGAGAGAAAAACTGACTGACGAGAAACAACAGCAGGACGATCGCCTGAATGCCGGTGATCCAGAGTTGCAGCTGCTGGCCGTTGGGCAGGCGAATGCCGATTACCGTGCCGGCAATCAGCGCCAGCAGGGTGGTCCACGCCAACGGCCGGATTTCAGGCGGGGAACGATGGCTCCAGTTCAGCCCCAACAGCAACGCTATCGGCAGGAATGACTGTAGCGTAGTAACGAAGAAGTAACTCATATTCCCTTCATCTTTCAAGTTGCAGGTGCGTTGGCTTCCGCACCTTGAAATCTATTGGGTAATAAAGCGCACGCCCCTGGCGGCTATCGGCAGAGGCGTGGGCATTAGCGCGATAAGGAAGCGCTTATCGCGGACGGGATCATCACTTGATGCCGACGTATTTGAAATCAAAGCTGACGTCAAACGGTTTCCACCAGCGGCCGACGCCGGTTTCCTCGTCGGTATGGCGGTGCATGCCGGCTTTGGAGGGCGGGTCGATGTGGTAAATCACCTTGTAGTTGCCCACGCCCATCATTTTGATGTTCGCGCCATAGTGCGGGCCGTCGCTGGCGACCATCGGCATAAAGGTTCCTTCCTGCTTGGCGCCGGTATCGGTGTTGGTCAGGGTATAGGCGATGGTCAGGAACGGCATCCACTCGCCGGCGCCGAATCCGTTTTTATTCCCCTCCACCGCATGGATATCGGCTTCCAGGTGGATATCCGCCTTTGCCGCCGGCAAACCCATGCCGCGGGGTTCCATATCAATCGGCTGCAGATAAACCGCGGCGATCTCCAGCTCGTTTATGGTCACCGGTTCGCCAGCCGGATACTCTTCAAACGCCAGCGCCGCGGGCGCGGTGAAAACAGCGGCGATAATCGCCCCGGCAATCAGACTTTTTTGCTTATTCATCAACCCATCCTCGTGTCATCAATGTACCCGTCATCTTGCAAGCCGGCGGTTGCCCGCGCCTTGCAGTCATCGGGGCGTAACGGTCGTTTCTGGTTATTTTTGCTGGTCACTGCTTCCAGTATCAGATTGTCGAGGCTCTGCGCCGCATGATCCACAGCGCCGCCAATGCCGCGACTAACAGCACCCCTTGCGGGATTAACGTTTCCACATAGGGATAAATACCCAACCCGCTGATTTCCGGTACGCCGGTCAACAGCGTCGGTTCAAACAATTTGCCTTCAATCAGTTCCAGTACCCCTTTACCGGCAAAGACGAACGCCATCAGATACATGAAACAACCGGTAAACATAAAGAAAGGCTTAAGCGGAAGTTTAACCACGGTGAAGCGCATGATCAGATAGGCAACCACCAGGATCACGCAGCCGATGGCAAAGCCCGCCAGAATGGAGAGGTGCCCGGCCATATTGTTGGCATCGCCCACCAGCGCGTAGTAAAACAGGACGGTTTCCGCCCCTTCCCGGTAGACCGCCAGAAAACTGGTCAGCCATAATCCCGCCAGCGACCCGCCGCTCAGGGAGTGCGACAATTTACCTTCCAGATAGGCTTTCCAGTGCCGGGCTTCCACCTTCGACAGCAGCCAGTAACTCATAAAGAACAGCATCACCACGGCGATAAGCATGGTGACGCCTTCCAGCAGTTCGCGGCTGGCGCCGGAGTTGGTAAACAGCAATTGGAAAATAACGGCGGTGATCACGCTGCACAGCAGCGCGATATAAACAGACTGGCGGATAAGCGGCAGCTTATCGCGATGATTGTTTTTCACCAGATAAGCGACGATGGCCGCCACGATCAGCAGCGCTTCCATACCTTCACGCACAATGATCAGCAGGCTGTAGATCAGCAGGCTCCAGTGGGTATCTCCCCCTTCGCCCAGCATGGCCACGGCGTTCGCCAGATCCTGCTGTAGCGCATCGGCCTGAAGGTGCAGTTGCTCCACCGGCTGGCCGGCATTCATCAGGCTGACCATACGGGTGAAATAGCCTTCCAGCGTCGATTTGAACGCCGCATTGCGCGAACCGACCTTGTTCTCCATGCCGGTGGCTTCGAACAGATCGAAGTAGGCGTCCTGCACGGCGATCATCGCCGGTTTCACCTCGCCCTGACGGTACTTTTCGATGGCCGCCAGAATGGCCTGATTAATGTCGTCGGATATTTTAGCCCAGTTAGCGTCCGGCACGTCGGCGGCGTCGAGCGCGCCGTCGCCGTCATCGGCCGAGGTTGCGCTAACCGGCTGGCTGTCGCGCGTGGTGGGCAACCCCGGCAGCAGATCTTCAATATCCTGCAACAGCGTCGTCACGCGATAGGCCACGTCAGTCAGTTGATCCGGTTGATTCGCCAGGGCGATCAGCGCGGAAAATTGCTGATTAATGGCGGCGGCCTGCTGCGCGGAGCGGTTCTGCCGCACCGACATCTCCATTTCCGAGTTTTTAAACCCCTGATAGTGCGCCTGCTGCACGCTCTGGCTGGCCCTGGCGTAGTCGCCGGCCTGATATTCGCTTATCGCCTGCGCCAGTTGATCGTCGATGATCTTAAAACTCTGCTGCCAGTACAGCGCGATATCGCTGTTGTCATACGCGCCGTGCTGTTGCTGCGCCACCAGCCGATGGCCGTCGGCCAATACCGGCAGCACCGCGTTCAGTTCCCCTTTCAGCCAGGTCACTTTAGCCTGCACGTCGGCCAGCGGTTTTCCCTCGCCGATCATGCGCCGGATTTCACCGAACGCGGCTTCCAACTGATAGCTTTTTTGCGCGGAAATATTGATACGGATGGGGCCTTCGAGATTTTCGAACACTTCGAAATAGGCCATCTGAACTTCGGTGCGGGCTTCATCAGGCTGTTGCTGCTGATACAGTTGAACCGTTTTATCCAGTCTGGATTCGATATCCTGGATAAAGGAAGCGTAGTCGGTTGCGGCCAGCGCCAGAGAACAGCCGGATAGCCAGCACAACGAAAAGAAAAGTTTTAGCCAGATAGACATAATCACGAAGCGATGTGCTAATGATATTTATTCTTATTATCACCTTGAGAAATGAACAAGTCTTGATTTACGTCACGAAAAGAAATCTATTGACGCAGAAAAATTGTAACATCTTGTTCTACCTCCTCCATTTGCCGTAAAGCGTCGAGCGTTGCATACGCCTCCTCTTCATCCAGACGGCTCATGGCAAACCCGACGTGAACCAGCACCCAACTGCCGATCAGCCGTCCGGCGTCCACGCCGTCCGCCACCAGCGCAATGTTTACCTCGCGCCGGACGCCGCATACGTCGACCCATGCCAGCTGTCGTTCGGCGGAAGCCAGTTCAATAATTTTTCCCGGAATGCCCAGACACATAGTGATTCTCCATTAAGGATGCCGCGCGGCAAAGCACCCGTCGGTATATTTTTATGCTTAGCAATTTTTACGCCACCTATTAAAAATTTGAATTAACATGCTGTTTGGCGGCGCATTAAATATCAATTTCTTTACGATATGCTTAATTAAGATTACATAAGGCGGCGCTTTTTCCGCCCAAAACCAGGCCGGCCTCCTCCGGTCGTCAAAAGTGTCGAATCCTCCCCGCCAATCGCCGTCGTCACTAATGTCGAGTCTGGCCATATCGTGCGCGCTTTTGCCGGCCCTCGCTTGTTCAATCCCTTATCCTACGCGGCCTGACGGCCGGATCGCCCGAGGTGGCACAAAATATGCTTTAACGCGGCAAACCTTGACACAATCCCCCTGGAGGATATGGCTATGAACCGCTTCGTCATTGCGGAGCCTAAACGCTGTATCGGCTGCAACACCTGCATGGCCGCCTGTACGCAGGTACACCGCCGCCAGGGATTGCAGACGCATCCGCGGCTGACGGTGGAGCGCGACCTCGCCGGCACCGCGCCGGTGTTATGCCGCCATTGCGAAGACGCGCCCTGCGCCAGAGTCTGTCCGGTTAACGCCATCACCCATCAGGATCAGGCGGTGGTGCTGAATGAAAATACCTGCATCGGCTGCAAACTCTGCGCCATCGCCTGCCCCTTCGGCGCGATAACGCCGTCCGGCAGCAAGCCGCCGGCCATCCCGGAGACCTTCAGTCAGAACATTCCTTTATCCCTGCTTTCCGATGTCCCATGCAGCATTTCCTCCATCAATCCTCTTCTTTCCTGGAACGCCGGGGTACGCAGCGTCGCCGTCAAATGCGATCTCTGCGCCTTTCAGGAAAAGGGGCCGGAATGCGTCCGGGTGTGTCCAACCAAGGCGCTGTTCATCGTCGACGATCGGGAGCTTGAACGGCTGAACGCAGAAAAACGCCGTCATGCCATGGAATGGCCGGCCGGCAACAGACCCTTCCCGCCAGACGCGGTCGATCGGGAGAAGAAACTATGATGACTTCACTGGAATGGTTGGCGCTGGCGCTGACGTTCTATTCCGTCGGCGCGCTGCTGTCCCTGTGTCTGGCCCGCGCCGAGTCGCTGGCTATTCTGTTGAGCGGCCTCAGTTCCGCTCTGGGCGGACTGTGCGGCATCGCCGCCGCACTGCCGGTACTGCTCGACGGCCGGGTACTGACCGCCGCATTTGAAGGGCCATTCGCCGCGTTTGCCCATTTAACGCTAAGAATGGATCCTCTTGCCGCCTTCATCATCATGGTCATTTCGCTGCTGGTTATTATGACTTCCCTCTATTCGCTCTCTTATCTACAGCAATACCGTGGACGCGCCTGGGCGATGGGATTCTTTATGAACCTGTTTATCGCCTCGATGGTGGCGCTGGTGGTTATCGATAACGCTTTTTACTTCATTATCCTATTTGAAGCGATGTCGCTCAGCTCCTATTTCCTGGTGATTTCCGATGGGGACGAAGAGGCCGTCAATGCCGGTCTGCTTTACTTTTTAATCGCTCACGCCGGTTCGGTGCTAATCATGATCGCCTTCCTGCTGCTGTATCGGCACAGCAACAGCCTTAATTTCGCCGATTTCCGCCAGGCGACTCTCTCCGCGCCGCAGGCGTCCAGCGTATTTCTGTTGGCTTTCTTCGGCTTCGGCGCCAAAGCCGGGATGCTGCCGCTGCACGGCTGGCTGCCGCGCGCGCACCCGGCCGCGCCGTCTCACGCGTCGGCGTTAATGTCCGGCGTGATGGTGAAAATCGGCATCTTCGGCATTATCAAAGTGGGCATCGACCTGCTGGGCGCCGCTGAAGTCTGGTGGGGCGTGGTGGTGCTGGCGTTCGGCGCGGTCTCCTCGGTGCTCGGCGTGCTCTACGCGCTGGCCGAACACGATATCAAACGTCTGCTGGCCTATCACACCGTGGAAAACATCGGCATCATTCTGATGGGCGTCGGCGTGGGGATGATCGGCATCGCCACCCATCACCCGCTGCTGGCGGCGCTTGGCCTGCTGGGCGGCCTGTATCACCTGCTGAACCATGCCGTCTTTAAGGGACTGCTGTTCCTGGGCGCGGGCGCGGTGATTTACCGTCTGCACACCAAGGATATGGAGAAAATGGGCGGCCTGGCGCGCGCGATGCCCTATACCGCGCCGGCGTTTCTTATCGGCTGCATGGCGATTTCCGCGCTGCCGCCGCTGAACGGCTTCGTCAGCGAATGGTTCACCTACCAGTCGCTGTTTACCCTCAGTCGCGAGGGCGGTTTTTCACTGCGCCTTATCGCGCCCATCGCCATCGTGATGCTGGCGATTACCGGGGCGTTGGCGGCCATGTGTTTCGTCAAGGTTTACGGCATCAGCTTCTCCGGCGCACCCCGCAGCGAGAAAGCCGCGCAGGCGCGGGAAGTCCCCTGGCCGATGACCGCGGCCATGTGGCTGCTGGCGCTGCTGTGCATCGCGCTGGGCGTCGGCGCCGGCGAAGTGGCGCCGGCGATCGGCCGGGTCGCCGCCAGCCTGACGGGAAGCGCCGCGCCGACTGTGGCTCAGGGCATGCTGGTGTTCCCCGGCGACCCGGCGCAAACCTCGCTGGCGGCGCCGCTGATTTTCATCCTGCTGCTGGCCTTGCCGCTCCTGCCGTTGCTGCTTTATATCGGCGCGAAAGGCGCGCGGCTGAATTTTCGCCGCCGCGGCACGCCCTGGGCCTGCGGCTATGGCTACGAGGCCTCGATGGCGGCCTCCGCCGCCAGCTTCACCCAGCCATTGCGCGTAATGTTCGCGCCTTTATATCGAATACGTAAAACGCTGGATCCGGCCCCGATGCTGCAAACCGCGCTGGATAAAACCACCCTGACCGCCGGGCGAACCGAACCCGTCTGGGATAGGCGCCTAATCATGCCGCTGGTCCGCCTGGCGCAGCGTGTCGGCCGCATCGCGCAGCGGATTCAGCATGGCGACTTCCGGGTTTACTGCCTGTATGTGGTCGCCGCCCTGGTGATCCTGCTGCTGACGATGGCCTGAGGAGAACATGATGATCGCAGATAGCTCAATCACAGGAACGATAAACTCAGGGACGCTGGCCGCGCCCGTCTCCAGCCTGATTGTCTGCGCGCTTATTCAGGCGCTGGTGTTGCTGGCGCTGGCACCTCTGATGTCCGGTATGGCGCGGGTTATTCGCGCCAAAATGCATTCCCGGCAGGGGCCGGGCGTGTTGCAGGACTACCGTGATATCTTCAAGCTGTTGAAACGGCAGGATATTTCTCCGCAGCATGCGGGCGGCGTTTTTCGCCTGATGCCTTACATCCTCATCGGCACCATGCTGCTGGTGGCCATGACGCTGCCCATCGTCACCTGGGTATCGCCGTTTGGTGCCGCCGGCGACGTCATTACCCTGCTCTATCTGTTCGCGCTGTTCCGCTTCTTCTTTGCGCTGGCCGGTCTGGACTCCGGCAGCAGCTTTGCCGGCATCGGCGCCAGCCGCGAGCTTACGCTGGGAATTCTGGTCGAACCCATCATGATACTGGCGTTGCTGGTGGTCGCGCTGATTGCCGGATCCACCAATATCGGCAATATCAGCAGCATGCTGGCCGCCCGCCATTGGCTGTCGCCGACCGCCACCGTGATGGCGTTGCTGGCCTGCGCGTTCGCTACCTTTATCGAAATGGGAAAAATCCCGTTCGACGTGGCCGAAGCCGAGCAGGAGCTACAGGAAGGCCCGCTGACGGAATACTCCGGCGCGGCGCTGGCGCTGCTGAAATGGGGGATCAGCCTGAAACAGGTGATGGTGGCCGCCCTGTTTCTTTCCATCTTCGTTCCGTTCGGCAAAGCCGAAACCTTTACGCCGGCCGCCCTGATCGGCGGTTCGATCGCCTTTGTCATCAAGCTGATCGTGGTGTTTATCATTGCCGCCTTAATTGAAAACAGCCTGGCGCGCGGGCGCTTCCTGCTCACCGGACATGTTACCTGGTTGGGCTTCGGCGTCGCGGCGCTGGCGTTCGTTTTCTATTTTACCGGTCTATAAGGAGCAGGCATTCATCATGGATATTTTCATCTTAAAGAATGTTGCTCTGGCGACCATCCTGCTGCCGTTTATCGGCGCGCTGCTGATAGCCACCCTGCCGCAGCGCCAGGCTAAAGGACTCTGCGTCCTGTTTGCCCTGCTGGCGACGTTCGGCATGAGCTGGCTGGGCTACGGCTATCTGGCCGGCGGGAAAACGGATCTTGCCTATACCCTCTACCGCTACGGCCAGGCTGAGCTGTTCGGTTTTCTGTTCGACCGCATCAGCCTGCTGATCGGCTTTGCCGTGGTGTTCCTCGGCCTACTGGTCAGCATCTATTCCACGGGCTATCTGACGTTGGGCAACCGGGAACATCCCCACGAAGGCACCAACCGCTATTATGCCTTTCTGCTGGTGTTCATCGGCGCGATGGCCGGCGTCACGCTGTCATCCACCCTGCTGGGACAACTGCTGTTTTTCGAAATCACCGGCGGCTGCTCCTGGGCGCTCATCGGTTATTACCAGCAGCCGAAATCTCTGCGTTCGGCGCTGAAAGCGCTGTTGGTCACGCACATTGCGTCCGTCGGGCTTTATCTGGCGGCGGCTTATCTGTTTGCGCAGACCGGAACCTTCGCGCTGAGCGCGCTGGCGGAGTTGGACGCCAACGGCAAAATCATCGTATTCAGCGGCATTCTGTTCGCCGCCTGGGGGAAATCGGCGCAGTTGCCGCTGCATATGTGGCTGCCCGACGCCATGGAGGCGCCGACGCCGGTCAGCGCTTATCTGCACGCGGCGTCGATGGTGAAAGTCGGCGTCTATATTTTCGCCCGGGCGATCCTCTCCGCCGGGCAGGTGCCGCATATTATCGGCGCGCTCGGCATCGTCATGGCGACCATCACCATGGTGTATGGCTTCATCATGTATTTGCCGCAAAAAGATATGAAGCGGCTGCTGGCCTACTCCACCATTACGCAACTGGCCTACATTTTCTTCGCCCTGTCGCTGGCGACGTTCGGCTCGCGCATGGCGTTCGACGCGGGCGTGGCGTACATCTTCAACCACGCCTTCGCCAAGAGTCTGTTTTTCCTGGTGGCCGGCGCGTTCAGCTACAGCTGCGGCACCCGGATGTTGCCGAAACTGAAAGGCATGATGCGGAAAATGCCGCTGCTGGGCGTCGGATTTTGCGTTGCGGCGTTGGCGATTGCCGGCGTACCGCCGTTTAACGGCTTCTTCAGTAAATTCCCCCTGTTCGCCGCCGGTTTCAGCCTGTCGCGGGAATATGTCTGGCTGCTGCCTTTACTCATTATTTCGCTGATTGAGTCGGTAGCCAGTTTTGCCTGGCTTCTCTACTGGTTCGGCCGCACCGTACCGGGAGAACCGTCCGAAGACGTTGCCGCCGCCATACCCGTACCCTGGGCGATGCAGGGGGTGCTGATGGTGCTGATCGTCATGTCGGTATGTTCAAGCGTTATCGCCGCCATCTGGCTGAACTAAGGATGAATGATGACTGGATCTCTGATCGTTAATAATCTGGCCGGGTTGCTGATTATTACTTCCCTGCTGGTAATCTGCGCCCGACGCCCAACGGTATCGGCCTGCCTGTATGCGCTACAGTCGCTGGTGCTGGTGCTGATTTTCTTCTCGCTGGCCGAATTGCTACAGGCCCGCCAGCTTTATCTGTGGTCCCTGAGCGCGTTTATCACCAAAGTCATACTGGTTCCCGTCATTATGTACCGGGCGTTTCGCAAGCTGGACGACCCGAAAGCCGATGGCGGCGTAGTCGGCCCGGCGGTGATTATCCTGTTGGCGACCCTGATTGTGGTGCTGTGCTACTTCGTGGTCGAACCGGTTAAATTGCCGATGGTCAGCGCGCTGAAACCGGCGCTGGCGGTATCCCTCGGCCACTTCATGATCGGCCTGCTGTGCATTGTCACCCAGCGCAATATCCTCAAACAGGTATTCGGCTACTGCCTGATGGAAAACGGCTCCCACCTGACGCTGGCGCTGCTGGCGCACCGGGCGCCGGAGCTGGTGGAAATCGGCATCGCCACCGACGCGATTTTCGCGGTGATTGTCATGGCCCTGATGGCCCGCAAAATCCACCGCACGCTCAATACGCTCGATGTGCAACAGCTAACCGTGCTGAAGGGGTGAATAACATGACCACTACCGCTCTCCTTCTCACCCTGCTCGCCACCCCGATGGTAACCGCGCTGCTGGCTTTCCTGTGCCGTTTCACCGGCGGTCAGGCGCGCATGCTGGTGAGCATCATCCACCTGCTGGGCATTATCGCCCTGCTGGCTGTTTCCATGCAGCAGGTGTGGCTGGTGTGCCAGAACGGAGAAATTCTGGCCGTAGATAACTGGCTGCATCTGGACAGCCTCAGCGCCCTGTTTTTGTCTATTCTCGGCATCATCGGCTTTCTTACCGGGTTGTACTCCATGGGCTATATGCGCCATGAGGTCGACGGCGGGGAAATCACGGTGACCACCCTGTGCGACTACTACGGCTTCTTTCATCTGTTCCTGTTCACCATGTTGCTGGCGATCACCAGCAACAACCTGATCCTGATGTGGGCCGCCATTGAAGCCACCACGTTGAGCTCCGCCTTTCTGGTCGGCCTCTACGGCCAGCGCTCTTCGCTGGAGGCCGCCTGGAAATACATCATCATCTGTACGGTCGGCGTCGCTTTCGGCCTCTATGGCACCGTGCTGGTGTACGCCAACGCCGCCAGCGTGATGGCGCAACCGGGCGATGCCATCTTCTGGACGGAAGTACTGAAACATGCGGGGGAACTGGACGGTACGCTGATGCACCTGGCGTTTATCTTTATCATCATCGGCTTCGGCACCAAAACCGGCCTGTTCCCGATGCATGCCTGGCTGCCGGATGCGCACAGTGAAGCGCCAAGCCCGACCAGCGCGCTATTGTCCGCGGTTTTGCTGAACTGCGCGCTGCTGGTGATCGTGCGCTATTACATTATCGTCAGCGCCGCTATCGGTTCCGATTTCCCCCGCACGCTGCTGCTGGTGTTCGGCATGCTGTCGGTGGCAGTCGCCGCCTTCCTGATCCTGGTTCAGCGCGATATGAAACGCCTGCTGGCCTATTCCAGCGTTGAAAACATGGGGCTGATCGCCGTTGCGCTGGGGATTGGCGGCCCGCTGGGCATTCTCGCGGCTTTGCTGCATACCCTGAATCACAGCCTGGCGAAAACGCTGCTGTTCTGCGGTTCCGGCAACGTGCTGCTGAAATACGGTACGCGCGATATGGATGCGATTACAGGCATTATGCGCGTCGCCCCGCTCACCGGCGCATTGCTGGCCGGCGGGGCGCTGGCGCTGGGCGGCATGCCGCCGTTCAATATGTTCCTCAGCGAATTTATGACCGTAAGCGCCGGCATCGGCGGCGGCCATCTCTGGCTGGTGATTGCCCTGCTGGTCTTGCTGACCGTGGTGCTGGCCGGGTTGATCAGAATGGTGGCCGGCACCGTGCTGGGCAGCAGCCCGGCGGCGGTCGACAAGGGCGAACTGGGGATCATGACCACCGCGCCGATGGTGCTGCTGCTGATCCTGATGCTGGTCATGGGAACGCATATTCCCCAACCGGTTATCCGCCTGCTGGAAAATGCGACGGCCATCGTGACCAACGCGGCACCGCGCCACGAGATTGAATTAAATAGCCCGTTCCCGCAGCCCTGGCTGCGCACCGCGGACGGCGGCACAACCGGACTTCACACCGCTGAACATTCAGCGCCAACCCCTTCCCGTCAGGAGACGTATCGTGATCAATGATCCCCCAGCTTCCAGCCAGGTATCCCATACTGACAAACTCGGCGCCGGTTATGCCGCGCAGGTCAGACAGCGATTCCCGGCGGCCATTCTGGAGGAAGAGTGGCAAACATCGAATCAGCTGACCCTGAGCGTCAAACTGAATATGCTGCCGGAGGTGGTTGAATTTCTTTACTACCAGCAGGGAGGATGGCTGCCCGTGCTGTTTGGCAACGATGAACGTTCACTGAACGGCTATTTCGCCGTTTACTACGTGCTGTCGATGGAAGAAGGCGAAAAGTGCTGGGTGATTGTCAAAGCGCTGGTCAACCCGGACAACCCGGAGTTTCCCTCCGTCACGCCCCGCGTACCGGCGGCCGTGTGGGGAGAACGCGAAGTGCGCGATATGTATGGTCTGATCCCGGTCGGCTTACCGGATGAACGCCGGCTGGTGCTGCCCGACGACTGGCCGGACGATCTCTATCCGCTGCGCAAGGATGCCATGGATTATCGCCAGCGGCCGGCGCCGACCCGCGATGACGAATGCTACACGTTTACCAATGAAGCCACCGGCGCCACCCGGGTGGTGCCCATCGGGCCGCTGCACATCACCTCGGATGAACCCGGCCACTTCCGTCTGTTCGTCGACGGAGAGCAGATTATCGATGCGGACTATCGCCTGTTCTACGTACACCGGGGCATGGAAAAGCTGGCGGAAACGCGCATGGGTTATAACGAAGTGACCTTCCTGTCGGACCGGGTGTGCGGTATTTGCGGCTTTACCCACAGCGTGGCTTACTCCTCATCCATCGAAAATGCGTTAGGTATCGTGGTTCCGCCGCGGGCGCACAGTATCCGCAGCATTCTGTTGGAAGTAGAACGCCTGCACAGCCATCTGCTGAACATCGGGCTTTCCAGCCACTTTTCCGGTTTCGATACCGGTTTTATGCAGTTTTTCCGCATCCGGGAAAAGTCGATGACCATTGCGGAAATGCTGACCGGCGCGCGCAAAACCTACGGACTGAATCTGATTGGCGGCATCCGCCGCGATATTCTGAAAGACGACAGGCTGAAAACCATCAGGCTGATCCGCGAGATGCGCACCGAGGTCAGCCAGTTGACCGATATGCTGCTCAACACGCCCAATATGCTACAGCGTACTCAAGGCATTGGTATTCTGGACAAAAAAGTCGCCCGCGATTACAGCCCGGTCGGGCCGATGATCCGCGCCAGCGGTTTTAAGCGGGATATGCGCGTCGACCACCCCTACGCGGGCTATCGGGATTTGCCGATGGAGCTGCATCATCTGGATGCGGGCGATGTCTATTCCCGCGTGCTGGTCCGGGTGCGGGAGGTATTCACCTCGATGGCGATGATTGAATACGGTCTGGACAACCTGCCGCAAGGCTCATTGCTCAACGAAGATTTCACCTATCGGCCGCACAAATTCGCCTTGGGCTTTACGGAAGCGCCGCGCGGCGAAGACATTCACTGGAGTATGACCGGCGACAACCAGAAACTGTTCCGCTGGCGCTGCCGCGCCGCCACCTACGCCAACTGGCCGGTGCTGCGCTATATGCTGCGCGGCAATACCGTTTCCGATGCGCCGCTGATTATCGGCAGTCTGGATCCCTGTTACTCCTGTACCGACCGGGTGACGCTTATCGACGTGCGCAAACAGAAAATCACCACGGTGCCTTATAAAGAAATGGAACGTTACGGCCTGGAACGCACCCGTTCGCCGCTCAAGTAGAGGGATGAATCATGCTGAAACTGTTTAAAACCATCCTCAAGGCCGGCAACAGTACGGTGAAATACCCGTTTAAACCGCTGGACGTTCCAACGGGATTTCGCGGCAAACCACAGTACGACGCCAAACAATGCATCGCCTGCGCCGCCTGCACCATGGCTTGCCCGCCGAACGCGCTGACGATGGAAAACGACGTCGTCAACGGCACCCGTACCTGGCAGCTGTTTCTCGGGCGCTGCATCTTCTGCGGACGCTGCGAGGAAGTGTGCCCGACCCGCGCCATTGTGCTGTCGCAGGAGTTTGAAATGGCCGTCGCCAGCAAGGCCGATCTCTATCAGCGGGCGACCTTTAACCTGTTGAACTGCCACGTTTGCCGCCGTCCTTTTGCGCCGCAAAAAGAGGTGGAATACGTCATGGCGCTGATGGCGCAGTCCGGCCTGTCCGAAGAAGAGGCGGCGGCGCGGCGCAATCAGTTTGCAACCTGTCCCGAATGCAAACGCAAACAGAATATGGACAACAAAGACAATGTGATGCTGAGCCGCTATGTTCAATCGACGGCCGGCGGCGCTCCGGCGACGATCAAAGGGAGCAAATCATGAGTACTCACGCCGATCACTACCGGAGCACGCCGATCGTATTGGATGAACAGGCGCAACAGCTGAAAAAAACGCTGCTGAAGGATATCCAACGTTCGGCCTACGTTTACCGCGTCGACTGCGGCGGCTGCAACGGGTGTGAAATAGAGATTTTCGCCGCCATTACCCCGGTGTTCGACGCCGAACGTTTTGGCATCAAAGTGGTGGCCTCGCCCCGTCATGCCGACATTCTGCTGTTTACCGGGGCGGTGACCCGCGCCATGCGAACCCCTGCGCTGCGCGCCTATGAGTCCGCGCCCGATCCTAAAATCTGTATCTCTTACGGCGCCTGCGGCTGCGGCGGCGGCATCTTCCACGACCTGTATTGCGTCTGGGGCGGCAGCGACGCCATCGTGCCGATCGACGTTTATATTCCCGGCTGTCCGCCGACGCCCGCCGCCACGCTCTATGGATTCGCGGTCGCGCTCGGCCTGCTGGAACAAAAGCTTCACGGCAGCGCATATCAGCAGGAAGAGGATGAAAAAGCGGCCTTGATTCATTCCGCCGTGCCGCCGGATCTGCGCGTATTGCTGGAACGGGAAGCCCGACGAATGGCGGGATACCGTCAGGGACGGGAAATCTGCGACGCCTTCCTGGCCCGGCTGAAAAATCAATCGCCGGACGGTTTCGATCAACGTATCAACGATTGGCTGCAACCGCATAACGACCCACGGCTGAATGAAATCGTCGGGCGGTTGCAACAAATTTACCTGTCGCTGCTTAGGGGGGAGCGCTGCCGATGAACAGTCAGGCGATTTTCTACGCGCTGAATCAGAAGTTCCTCGACAGCAAGGACAAGGTGCCGGAGCAGGCGCAACAGGTAATATATTACTCGTTGGCGATCGGCCATCACGTCGGGGTGATCGACTGTTTGCAACGAATACTGACCTGTCCGTTCGCGGATTATCAACGCTGGATCGGCCAACTCCCCGACGGCGAGGCGCGGCGTAAAATGGCCGGATTGATGAAGTTCGGCGAGATCGTCATCGATAGCAGTCACACCCAACTGCTGGGACCGGCTTTCAGCCGCTTAGCCGACGGAGAGGACGCCTGGCCCGACTGGACCAACACCCTGCTCGCTTATCTACAGGCGATTGAACGGGAAAGCGCGCTCTATTTAATGGTGAAACGGATTGATGACTGAACCTAACCAACGTACCGACAATATGGTGCTCGCCGTCGGCAACAGCATGATGGGGGACGATGGCGCCGGGCCGTTGCTGGCCGAGCGCATGGCGCAAAATCCGGTTGCCGGCTGGTCGGCGATCGACGGCGGCGCCGTTCCGGAGAATACGGTGCACCAGATCCGCGCCCTGCGGCCCAAACGGTTGCTGGTGGTGGACGCCAGCGATATGGGGTTGGCGCCGGGTGAAATACGTATTGTCGATCCGGCGCGTATCGCCGAAGACCTGCTGATGAACACCCACAATCTGCCGCTGAATTTCCTCATCGACCAGTTGAAAAACGATATTCCCGAGGTGATTTTCGTCGGCATTCAGCCCGCGCTGGCGGCGTTCTATTTTCCGCTCAGCGCGGAGGTGGAACGGGCGGTGGAACAGATTTACCAGCGGCTGGCGAACTGGCAAAAGAATGGCGGATTTCAGAAATTGTGAAGATTTTCCTTAATGCGCACTAACCATGCGCATTAAGGCCTGTATTAACAATCAATAAAATGATAAACAAAAACCGCGGCGACGAGCGGTCAAATCAGAATTTTTCCCAGCCGCTGTCGCCGTGGCTGCTGGCGCTCAACAATTGCGTATTTTCCCTCACCATCACCGGATGTTTCAGCGGCGTGTTCAACGCGTCGTACTGTTCCGTGCCCGGCAGACAATCATCATTCCCAAGCTGGAAAACATCCACCGCCGCCGCCAGCTCGCTTGTCTGCCGGTCCAGTTTGGCGGCGGACTCCGCCGATTGCAGCACCAGCGCGGCATTCTGCTGCGTTACGCCGTCTATTTCATGGATTGCCTGGCTAATCTGGCCGATGCCGCGGGTTTGCTCATCGGTAGCGGCGGCAATTTCACCGATCAAATCGTTGAGATGATCAATGGCGGTAATAATGGCTTCCATCGCCTCGCCGGATTGCCTGACCAGACCCGCACCGGCGGAAACCCGGGATACCGACTCGGCGATCAGGGCATCAATTTCTTTCGCCGCCTGAGCGCTGCGCTGCGCCAGCGTGCGGACTTCACCGGCCACCACCGCGAATCCCCGGCCCTGCTCCCCGGCCCGGGCAGCTTCAACCGCCGCGTTAAGCGCCAGAATATTGGTCTGGAAGGCAATATCGTTAATCACCGTGGTAATATCGGCAATCTTGCGCGAACTGGCGCTAATGTCATCCATGGTGACCATAACGCTATTGCTGATTTCACCGCCTCTTTTCGCGACATCGGAGGCGTTCTGCGCCAGCCCGCGCGCCTGATGGACGTTCTCTGAGGTTTGTTTCACCGTTGAGCTGATCTGTTCCATGCTGGCCGCGGTTTGCTGCAATGCGGCGGCCTGCTGTTCGGTCCGGCCGGAAAGATCGTCATTACCGTGCTTGATATGGGTGGTGCCGCTATCAATAGCCGTGGCGCTTTGGCGAATGGCGGTGACCGTATCACGTAAGCTTTGCTGCAACCTTTTGATATCAGGAATCAGGCGACCCGCACAGTTACGACCGAATTCCACCAGATCGCATCCCAACCGGCCCGCCGTCAGCTGCGCCAGATGCGACTTAAGCACCCCTATCGGCATAACCAGATAATTCCTCAAATAATAGTCGGTAAACAGCAGCACCGCGATGCCGATAATAATGCTGGCAATCAGTACGTTTCGATTATGAATGTTGTACTCATTCACCAGCGGAATAAATTCCGCGGCGGTAATTTGGTCGGTGTATTTTTTAATATCGACGCCGAAGGCCAAACTGATCGGCGGATAAACACTACGGAATATCTGACGGAATTCCTCGATGTTATTCCGTTGCAACGCGTTGTTCATGGGATCGATCGCCTCGGATATTAACCGCGACCAGTTATTGGTAATGTCAGCAAGGGTGGCGTTTCCCACCCCGATATGCTCCCCGGCTTTAAATTTTTCCAACGATTCTTTGCTATTTTTTATCGCCGACTGAGCCATATCCAGTGTTTTTCGCGCATTTTCCGGATCATTTTTCTGTAAATAATCCATTGTCCGTTCCATGCGGGTAATCGCCCGGAAATACTGATCGCTGCCATAGACCAGATAAGAGTAAGTTTTGCGCTGCACTTCGTTTTTATTAAGTAAATCAGTTGTATGATACAGAGAATACAGGCTGTATCCTGATGCGATACCCCAAATCATCAGCAGGAATGCCACAATAATTAGCACCATAACTCTTATGCTGATATTCTTTAGAAAGCTCATAGTAAACCTCATAAAGTTATAAAATAGTTTCCATACCAGATCCAGATTTGGAAACTATTTTGTATTTTGATCATTGCTGTGTCCTCCCAGCGGCGCGCATCGACAAGCCAAACGGACCCTCAGGCATATCAAAACGCCCGATTCAGCAGTCGTGCAGCAAAAAAGCCGAGATACCCAGAGGTCGGTTAATGAAAGTTAGCCTGTCTCCCCTGTAGCGGAGATAAATAAAGTATAGGCACGAATAGATAAAATGAGGGGGGGGTTAGCGCAATTCATATCAACTTATCTACTACCATACCCCGCCTGCGCAATAGTAAGGGCGCGGCAGGGTTACGGCAGTAAAGCCATGACTAATGCTTTTTACCGCGTATTTTTCTGGAGAAATCACGAAATCTGTTGCGCAGGCCGATAAGATAATAAATGAGATTGTTGATTTTTAAATCGATGTCATAAAACTTTTTCAAGGCAAAGGCATCGTTCACCTGACAAATTGACAGACTGCCGGCGTCAGACAAATCAATAATACGCAGTCCGTGGTCGGTGAGAATAATATTGCCGGGATGGATATCGTTGGAGGCCAGCCGGTGATCGTGCAAATCTTCCACGCAGGCTTTGATTTCATCTTTATAAGGCGAAAAATCACCCAGTTCGGCCAGCGGCCTGCCTTCCACATACTCCGCCAGGATGTAGGTTTCCACCGCTTCGCGATGTCTGACCTTTTCGGCGACGGCATAAATATCCGCCGTTTTGGTACAGCCTTGTTCGCGCGCCACGGCCACGCGGTACATTAATCTGGAGTAATACGGACCGAAGATAAAACGGGACAGGCGTTTCTCCAGCCGGGGATCCCGCTCCCGCTCCCATTTCAGCACATATCTGGTGCCATTAACCTCTAGCAAATAGACCTTGCGCTCTGCACTGCCGCTGTTAAGTAACTTATAGCCGATTTTCCCCGCGCAAAAATCGGCTAAGATTCGGACGTAGGTCCCGCATCGGGACTTTTCATAGACATGAAAGCCATTTATTTCTCTTTTGATTATGGTTTCCGGCATAACAATACCTGACGTTACTATTTATAGTGCCAGGCGAAATATACGCTTCAGTGTGACAGTTTTTTGACATAAATTGCCATTGATACCTCCTTGCTCCGATTGTTTGAGCGACATCATATTTTTTCGTCAAATCTGCCGAAATAGCGTTCCCGTCGTCGTCACCGTTGACGCTCACGCCATGTTTCACGGCAAAGAATAATAATAAATAATTAATATTCAATACATTAGTAACCGCATATCACTATTGGCATAAAGCCTGCTTATTGGCGGCGATGTGCCGCCGCATCGATATGTCGACACAACGATTTTTTCACCTGCACTCAGGTCGGAGACGATGTCATGAACCGGTTCGTTATTACAGATCCCTGGAAATGTATTGGCTGTCGCACATGCGAAGTCGCCTGTGCGCTGTCCCACAGCGACGGTAAGGCCGCATTATCCTCAGAAAACTTTTTACCGCGCCTCAGGGTCGTTAAAGGGCTGAATATCAGCACCACGATTCAGTGCCGCCAGTGTGAGGATGCGCCATGCGCCATCGTGTGCCCGAACGGCGCCATCACCCATGCGAACGACCGTATTAAGGTACAGCAGGAAAAATGTATCGGCTGTAAGACCTGTGTGGTGGCTTGCCCTTACGGCGCCATGACCGTGATCAGTAAACCTGTTGCCCGCATCAGCCATTATCAGGTACTGAGCAGTCATATAAAAGCCGAGGCGCAGAAATGCGATCTTTGCGATAAGCGCGCAGCGGGACCGGCGTGCGTTGAGGTTTGCCCGACGAAAGCATTACGGATGTTCAGCCGTGATGATATTCAGGCCATGATCCAACAAAAACAACGGCGTGCGGCGCTTGATGAAGCCGCAGGAATGCAATTCTGAACAGCGCCATAAAGAGACGCTGAAGGAGAATCATCATGCAAAAAGTGATCACCGTCTGCCCATATTGCGGGTCAGGCTGCAAAATTAACCTGCTGGTGGAAAACGGCAAGGTGGTCGGCGCGGAGGGCGCCAACGGCGTCACCAATGAAGGCGAACTGTGCCTGAAAGGCTATTACGGCTGGGATTTCCTTAACGACACCAAATTATTGACGCCGCGGCTGAAACGACCGCTGATTCGGCGCCAAAAAGGCGCGCCGTTTGAAGCGGTCTCCTGGGATGAGGCGATTGCGTTCGCCAGTTCCCGACTGAAATCCATCAAAGAGAAGTACGGCGCGGAATCCATTATGCATACCGGTTCTTCCCGCGGTCCCGGCAATGAAACCAACTATGTGATGCAAAAATTCGCCCGCGCCGTTACCGGCAACAACAATGTCGACTGCTGCGCCCGCGTTTGCCACGGTCCTTCCGTCGCCGGTTTACAGGTCACGCTGGGCAATGGGGCGATGAGTAACTCCATCTGCGAAATCGAGCATACCGAATGTATTCTGGTGTTCGGCTATAACGCCGCAGACTCGCACCCTATCGTTGCCCGCCGCATCCTGAAAGCCAAAGAGCGCGGCGCCAAAATCATCGTCTGCGACCCGCGCCGCATCGAAACCGCGCGTATCGCCGATCTCTGGCTGCCGCTGAAAAACGGCTCCAATATGGCGCTGGTCAACGCCTTTGCCAACGTGCTGATTAATGAGGGTCTTTATAACAGGGAGTATGTGGCGCGCCATACGGAAGGATTTAAGGAATATAGCCAGATCGTCGCCAAATACACGCCGGAATACGTAGCGGACATCACCGGCCTGTCGCCGCAGTTGATCCGTGATGCAATGCGCATGTACGCCGCCGCGCCATCGGCAACCATTCTGTGGGGCATGGGCGTAACCCAGTGGGGCCAAGGCGTTGACGTGGTGAAAGGATTGTCGGGACTGGCGCTGATAACAGGAAACCTGGGACGTCCCAACGTGGGCGTTGGTCCGGTGCGTGGTCAAAACAACGTACAGGGCGCCTGCGATATGGGCGCCCTGCCGAATGTCTTCCCCGGTTATCAAAAAGTCACCGATGAAGAGGCGCGCGCCAAATTCGCCAAAGCCTGGGGAGTGCCGAACCTGCCGGATAAAATCGGCTATTCACTTACTGATGTGCCGCACAAGATCAAAGAAGGAAAAATCAGAGCTAATTATGTGATGGGCGAAGATCCGCTGCAAACCGAACCGGATCTCTCCATGATGCGCGAAGCGTTCAACGAGCTGGAATTGCTGATCGTACAGGATATCTTTATGACCAAAACCGCGGCGGTGGCCGACGTGATTCTGCCCGCGACCTCCTGGGGCGAACACGAAGGGGTTTATTCCGCCGCCGACCGCGGCTTCCAACGCTTTTACAAGGCGGTAGAACCTATAGGGGATGTCAAACCCGACTGGGAAATCATCAGCCTGATGGCGACCGCGCTCGGCTATCCGATGCACTATAACAGCACCCAGGAAATCTGGGATGAACTGCGCCATTTATGCCCGCTCTATTACGGGGCGACCTACGAGAAAATGGCCGGCCTGGGATACCTTCCGTGGCCGTGCGCCACCGAGGATAGCCCCGGCACGCCATGGCTATACGCAGGCAACCAGTTTGACCGTCCCGGCGGCAAAGGCCTGCTGTTCGCTACCGAATGGCGGCCGCCAATGGAGCTGGTGGATGAAAGCTACCCGCTGGTGCTGTGTACCGTGCGTGAAGTCGGCCACTACTCCTGCCGTTCGATGACCGGTAACTGTAGCGCGCTGCAAACGCTGGCGGACGAACCCGGTTACGTTCAGGTCAACCCTGAAGACGCCGAACGACTGGGCCTGAGCGATCAGCATCTAGCCTGGATTTCCTCCCGGCGCGGCAAGGTCATAAGCCGCGTGTCCGTCAGTGAGCGGGTCAATAAAGGCGCGGTGTATATGACCTATCAATGGTGGATTGGCGCCTGCAACGAGCTGACGCTGGATCACCTCGATCCGATTTCCAAAACCCCGGAATATAAATATTGCGCGGTGAAACTGGAAGCGATTGAGAACCAGCTGTGGGCGGAAAACTATGTCCAGCAGGAATATAGCCAGTTGAAAGCCCATCTGCGCAAAACCGCGGAGGAAGTGAATTAACCCTGCGCGGCCGGAGATGCCGGCCGCTATCCGCAACGGGAGCGGCGGTTAAAACGGCGTCGCCGATTCGGCGCCTGCCGGAAATGTGAGAGAATGAATTCACTCCACGCGCTCGATGCTCTTGGCCGAGATCCCCATACGCTGCATGCGCGATAGCAGTGTCGTGCGCTTCAAACCCAGTTTCGCCGCCGCGCCTTTTGGCCCGGCGACAATGCCGTTGGTTTCTCTCAGCACCCGGATAATCCGCTGGCGTTCCGACTCTTCTTTCTTATCTTCCGCTATGGGAACCGCCGCCGGCGCAGCGGGTTTGGGCGTTTCCAACGGAGAGAGGTGGTGTTGCAACTCGGCCAACTGCAAATTCAGCGTGGTCCCTTTGGTGAGGATCACCGCCCTTTCAATCACATTCTCCAGCTCGCGCACATTCCCCGGCCAGGGGAGCCGGCTTAGCTGACGCAGTATTTCACTGGGAATGTTGTCAATGCCCCGATTCATCCGGCGCGCAATCTTGCGGGTGAAAAACTTCGCCAGCAGCGGAATGTCTTCCGGCCTTTCGCGCAGCGGCGGTATCACGATAGGAAAAACATTCAGGCGATAATAGAGATCGCTGCGGTATTCCCGAACGGCCACCATCTGTTTCAAATCACGGTTGGTGGCAGCAATCAGCCGCACGTCTACCGGAATAACTTTACTGCCGCCCAGCCGTTCGATCTCCCGCTCCTGCAATACGCGCAGCAGTTTGGGCTGTAGCTCCAGGGGAATATCGCCGACTTCATCCAGAAACAGCGTGCTGCCGTCCGCCATTTCAAAACGTCCCTGCCGCTGATTCGTGGCGCCGGTAAAAGCCCCTTTTTCATGTCCGAACAGATCGCTTTCCAATAATCCGCAAGGTATCGCCGCACAGTTCATTTTCACCATGCCTTTGCCTTTACGCCGACTCAGACGATGGATCGCTCTGGCAATCAACTCTTTCCCGGTGCCGGTTTCTCCCAGAATAAGCACGGTACTGTCGCTGCCGGCCACCATTTCCACCTGTTCAAGCACCTGGCGGATCGCCGCACTGCGACCGATAATTTCACCAAAGGCCTCCCCACCCAGACGTTGGGAATGTTCGGTCAACTGCTCCGTCAGATAGAAGTTTTCATGAATCAGGCTGTCTTTCAGACGGGTGATCTGCTCATAGGCCAGCGCGTTATCCAGCGCGATGGCGATGCGCGACGCAATCTGGCGCAGTAATTTCATGTCCGCGTCATTGAACGATAAAGCTCGGTGAGCCAGTTCCAGAACGCCCAGAACACGATTGCCGCACGCCAGAGGAAGCAGGCAGGCATGTTTTAGTCCGCGGTCAAACCATTGCGCCAGATAACGCGGCCCGCCGGGCTGGATAGTCCGCTCACGATTATCGATCAGCATGGCTTCATTGTTGCGCATAACTTCAGCCGCCGGCGTTTCCGCCAGCGCCAGTTCTCCCTCGCCTGAGCGCGGCGCATGCCCGGCAAGGTAATGCGTGGCGTAATACTTCAGCGTTTTATCGTCGTCATCCCGTAATGCCAGCGCCACAAAGTCGACACTGAAAAAAAGATGGATCTGCTTTGAAACCTCCCGCGCCAGCGCTTGCGGTTCCCGCATGGAAATAACGGTATTGGTCACATCGACCAGAATGCGGAAATGGTCGCGCTCATGACGCAGTTTCTCTTCTTCCTGCCGGGCCAGCTCTCGTTCGCTGATATTCTCCAGCGCCAGCGTAATCACCGCGGACAGCGCCTGGAAAAAAGTAATCTCGCTGTCGTCGAACCGGCTGCCGTCGGTTTTGATAAACTCGACGCCACCCAATGCGCGGTGCGGCGTCAATAAGGGCAGTTGGCAATAATCGCTAAGTCCGGCATAGGCGGGTTGATCGCTAAGATGGGGAAAGTCGCGTCGGAAACAGGCCTGGTCGCAATGCAGCGGCGTACGGGTACGCCATACCGTGCCGCCGGGTCCATCCAATAACAGCAGGGCGTCCTCACTACAGAGTGTTTTATCCGCCTCGCGATCGCGGCGATAAAACAAGGTTTGATTATGCAATGGATCGATCAACAACAGATTGACCCGCCCAAAGCGCACCACCGAAAAAGATAAACTATCCAGCGCCTGTAACACGGCATCGATACTACGCTGTTGCAACAATGTCTGTGATATTTTCAGCAAGGTATCCTGCCACAGGATTGATAACCGTGATGGAGAATCACTCAGTCGCATCGCCATAACCACCACAATAAAATCATCATTAACAATAAGGATAATAGTGTAGGGACTAACCGAAAGAAAACCCACGTTGTCGCGTCAATAGATTGATCTGAATCGTGGTTAGCCGCCATGAATAACAATTTGCGCCGCCCCTAAATAATAATAAGAACCATTTACTTACTTTACTTTCAATAAATCGCCGACGGCCGGATTTTATTTTAATTCATGCGCCGAATATCATAAATCATCGCCATGGCGTAACCACAGCCGTTAATTAACATAAACATCACTTTTATTTATCATTGAAAATACAAATATTCTTCTCGTCGCCACCTTACCTCGCAGGGAGAAGCGTGCGGACAAAATTCTATTTATTGTTAATCGTCTTATTATTATAAGTAAATCTGATAATACGGTAAGCCTGTGATGACCCAGGCGAATAAAACAGTCTATCATTTTGTTTTTTATGTGTTTTATAAAAAACCATCCGCAGCGGCGCATCAATGCCGCATCCGCCATTGACATAACTTCCTTTTTATAATGCGTTTTTTGCATTTAATTGCTATGACTTGCATCTCATCACACAGAAAAAAACGCTAAAAAATCAGAATCAATGTAATATCTGGCAGGCAGACACACATCCCCAATAACAGTCAGGGTGCTGGTTCAGTGCGTTCAAGGAATACGCACCGTTTCCCACGCTGTAATAATACCGTGCGTTGTCTGAATCTATTCACCAATATGAGGTTTATATGCAAAGGCAGAAGTTACTTATACAGATAGTCGTCGCTATCTTATTAGGGATATTCATAGGATGGCTTTGTCATCAATATCTTGATGGCGGGCGAGCAAAAGAAATCGCCTCTTATTTCAACATGGTTACCGATATTTTTCTGCGTTTGATCAAGATGATCATTGCCCCGCTGGTGTTCTCCACGCTGGTCTCCGGCCTGGCCAGTATGGGCAACTCTTCCGCGGTCGGACGTATTGGCCTGAAAGCCATGACCTGGTTTATCACCGCTTCTTTCCTTTCTCTGCTTATCGGCATGGTGCTGGCTAATTTCTTCCAGCCCGGCGGCGGTATGAATCTGGAAGTTCCCGCCACGGCGGCGCACGTCGCCACCGGTCTTAACACCGACGGCTTTACGCTCAAGAACTTTATCAGTCACATCTTCCCGAGAAGTATCGTGGAAGCCATGGCCAACAATGAAATTCTGCAGATCCTGGTCTTCTCGCTGTTCTTCGGTTCAGCGCTCGCCTACGTGAAAAACAAGAACAAAAGCGCGACGGCGATTGCGTCGATGATCGAAGAACTGGCCAAGGTCATGTTCCGCGTGACCGACTACGTGATGAGCCTGGCGCCGATTGCGGTATTCGCCGCCATCGCGTCCGCCATTACCACCCAGGGACTGGGTCTGCTTTACGACTTCGGCAAGCTGATCGGCGAGTTCTACCTCGGTCTGGCGATACTGTGGGCGGCGCTGTTCCTGGTTGGCTACGCTTTCCTCGGTAAACCCATTTTCACCCTGGCGAAACTGATCCGCGAACCGACCGTACTGGCCTTCGCCACCGCCAGCAGCGAGTCGGCCTATCCGAAAACCATGGAAGCGCTGACTAAATTCGGCGTGCCGAAAAGAATAACCAGCTTTGTGCTGCCGCTGGGCTACTCGTTCAACCTTGACGGTTCAATGATGTATCAGTCCTTTGCGATCCTGTTTATCGCCCAGGCATACAACATTGATTTAAGCGTGACGCAGCAAATCCTGATTCTGCTGACCCTGATGATCACCAGTAAAGGGATGGCCGGCGTCGCCCGCGCCTCGGTGGTGGTGGTCGCCGCCACGCTGCCGATGTTCAGTCTGCCGGAAGCGGGCATCCTGCTGATTATCGGTATCGATCAGTTCCTGGATATGGGCCGCACCGCCACCAACGTCATCGGCAACAGCATCTCCACCGCCGTCGTCGCCAAACTGGAGAACAGCATTGGCGAACCGGAGGAGGAAGAAGAAGATGCGGAAATTGCCTATCAGGAAGCCAATGCGAACCGGTAATTAACCGTTCGTCCGCTTCTCATATGGCGGCCTTAGCGGCCGCCATACTCTTTTTAGCGCCCGAATTTACTGCTGGCTCAGGCTTTTCAGATAACGCCAGAACTTCTCCGACGCCATATTCAACCGGGTATCGAGACGATAAATATAGACGCCCATGCGCATCACCCCATGCTCCATATTGATGATGGCGAGCGTTTTATTTTTTAGCTCTTCCTGAATCGAATAATCCGGCAACCAGGCGATGCCGTACCCCTGCCTGACCATCCTTTTCAGCAAATCACTCATTGAAGAGACAAAGGTAATGGCGAATTTATCGCTGTCGATGCCGGCGAGATAGCGGTTTACCTGGCGCCCCATATAGCTGCTGTCGGTGTAGTTCAGCAAGGGCACGGAGGGCGCGTTGATATCGAACAGCGGCTTGCCCGCGCTATCACAGGCGCAGACCGGATAAAGACGGGACTCCAGTATTTTCTCATGCATAAAGGGCTCGGACATCAGCTCTTCATTGTAAAAAGAGAAAATAAAATCGCTCCGCCCCTCTTTAAGATTCAACACCGCCTCATCAACGTCAATGGACTCGACGTAAAATATCTTTTCCTGCGTCTCCGGCACCCCTTTAAGCAACTCCGGCATAATAAAAATTGACAGCGAATGCGCGGCGGCGATAGTTATTTTATTTTTATAATTACTGCCGCCGTGCAGTTTATTCAACTGATATTCCAAATCATCCAGCGTATTGCGAATATGCGCGTGAAAAACCCGGCCCTGTTCGGTTAATTGCAAAGGCGAGGAGCTGCGGTCAAAAATATCAAAACCTATGGCGCTTTCCAGCGCGCGAATACGACGGCTGAATGATGACTGAGAGATATTTCGTTTTTCGGCGGCGACGGTAAAACTGCGGAACTCCTCCAGCGCGATAAAATCATAAAGCCATTTGGTTTCGATATTATTAAGCATGAAATTTCACCGATTCTATTTTACCGCGCGGTTAAAACCAAGAAAAGCATAAGAATGCCATGTGCTATGCAAATCATACATAGCGCATGGGGATTTAGCAATTCACATTCCAGACCAATATACCCAAAGTAATCGATATCGCAGCCGACAACGCGGCGACGTCAAATCCAGGGATACGAGAGAGTATTCCTTCATATTCAAAAACCTATGGGGAACAGCATGAACCGTTTAGTGGGTATTCTTGGCGGCATGGGACCGGGCGCCACCGTTGACGCCATGCAAAAGCTGATAAAAAACACCCCGGCCTACCGCGACCAGGATCATATTCCGATGATTGCGGTTTCCATTCCGGATATTCCGGACAGAACCCAATGCATTCTCGACCATAGCGCGTCGCCGCTGGAAAAAATGATTCAATATATGAAAATACTGGAGAATGCCGGCGCCGAGTGCATTATTATTCCCTGCAATACCGCACATTACTGGTTCAACGAATTAAAGTTGCATAGCCGCGTCGAAATGATCAGCATTATTGACGCCGCCTGTCAGGTTATTCGCGATAAGAAAATAGCCAGCGTCGCACTGTTGGCCACCACCGCCACCATCAAGGCGCAGATTTATCAGCGCCATCTGGCGGAAAGCGGTATTGACTGCCATATTCCGCCGGCGGCGGAGCAAAGCGCGGTGATGGAAAGCATTTACGCGTACAAGTCGGGCGATGCGCAAAGGGCGCATAGCCTGTTAACGCCAATAAAAGATCGCCTGCTGCAAAGCGGCGTCGAAAAAATCATTCTGGGCTGCACCGAGTTGCCGCTTATTCTGCAACAGGAGATCAAACTCGCCCCCGAGAATTATATTGACGCCACCGAAGCGCTGATCAAAAAAACCGTCGAGTGGTACTTCACGCATACGCACAGAAACGAAGTCGCGGCCTGATCTGTTAACTCGCTTCCATTTTTATTTCCTGCGGTTGCGGGCGCCCGTATTACTACTCATCATTACGCTTTGATGACTTTGGGTTAGCGTGGAATAGCATGATTAATGTGGCGCTGATAGACGATCACATCGTTGTACGGTCTGGCTTTGCGCAGCTTCTGACATTGGAAAAGGATATTCAGATCATCGGGCAGTATTCCTGCGCGGCGCAGGCATGGCCGCACCTGCTCAAACAGCCCATTGACGTGGCGGTGATTGATATCGCCATGCCTGATGAAAGCGGCCTGAGTTTACTTACCCGCCTGCGCCGGCAGCGCCCCGGTTTTCGCGCCATTATTCTGAGCATCTATGACACCAGCGCCTTTGTGCAAAGCGCGCTGGACGCCGGCGCCGGCGGTTATCTCACCAAACGCTGCGGTCCTGAGGAGCTGGTGCAGGCGGTGCGCACCGTCAGCGGCGGCGGGTTATACCTGTGCGCCGACGCCCTGCGCGCCATACGCCATCAGCAGCAATTGCCGCAGGAGCTGCTGGCGCTGACGCCGCGCGAGCGGGAAATATTTACCATGCTGATCAACGGAATAAGCGTCAAGCATATTGCGGAACGGCTCGCGCTGAGTCACAAAACCGTGCACGTCCACCGGGCCAATATCCTGGGCAAGCTACAGTGCGCCAGCACAGTCGAACTGGTGCATTTCGCCCTACAGCATCAGTTGCTGCCGGGGAACTGATCGATGCGCCGCCTGCGTTCCGCCGGCATGATGCTGTTTCTGGGCTTTTTCTACGGCTTGAGTTGGCTGGCGCTGTGGACAATCAGCTTCTATCTGAGCAATAACGGCCAACAGGCGACGCTGCTGTTGCCGCAGGGACTGCGGCTGGCGCTGATGATCCTGCTGCCGCGCAAACACTGGCCGATCCTCCTGCTGACGGAAACGGCGCTTCAGGGCTGGCTGATCGGCGAACAGCTGCTGACCCGGCGGCTGATGCTGCTCTCCCCCTGGCTGAGTCTGCTACCGGCGGCGCTGACACATAAAATCTGGCATCGATATACCCTTTACTGGCAGCGGCTACTGTTATTGCTGGCCGCCCTGACGCTGAACAGCATCCTGCACGGCGTGTTTATCGGCCCCTGGCTGGATACGCAGCTGACCCAGACCCTACTGGCGACCTTTACCGGCGGCGTGCTGCTGATTCCCTTTACCTATCTGATCCATGAGTATATCAAGCAGCAGCACCTGCAAACCCTGCTGGCGCAGGCGATCCCCGATCCGCCGCTGCGCACCTCCCTGCTGATTTGGTGCTCGCTGTTTTTCTCGATCGGCGTCTGTCTGCAAATCACCTTTACCCCGGAGATGGAGCGCCTGCTGATCATTTTCGTTTTCCTGCCGAACGTGGTGATGGCCTACAAATTCGGCTGGCAAGGCGGAGTGCTCTCCGCGGTGCTGGGCAGCCTGATGATTACCATCACCCGTCAGGTCAGCGGCGCCTTCAACGACCTGCGCGAACTGGAGCTGTTCCTGTCCACCCAGGCGCTGTTGGGCATCGGGCTGGGGATCGCCATCAGCCGCCAGCAGCAGTTGGCGCAGCGCCTGCAACGCTACCGCCAGCAGTTGGAACAGGAGTTGAAAACCCGCCGTCGGCTGATGGAGCGCATCATTCACACCGAAGAGGAGGTGCGCAAGGAGATCGCCCGCGAGCTGCATGACGATATCGGGCAGAATATTACCGCCATCCAGATTCAGGCCATGCTGGTCAGGCACAGCACGCCGGAAGAAACCGCCCGCCATGCCGCCGGGCAAATCAGCGAGCTGTCCCAGCGCATTCATCACACCACCCGGCAGCTGCTGCGCCGGCTGCGCCCCCCGGTGCTGGATGAAATGGTGCTGGATCAGGCTCTGCGCCATCTGGCGGATGAGTTCGCCTTCAATGCCAGAGGCATCGGCTTCCAACTGGATTATCAACTGCCGCAGCAGACCTATGACGATGTGGTGATCTTTACCCTTTACCGGCTGGTGCAGGAGTTGCTCAACAACATCAACAAACACGCCTTTGCCCGGCATATCGCGGTGGCGCTCTACCAGCGCAACGATCTGATCACCCTGGAAGTGACCGACGACGGCATCGGCATCCCGCCGCACAAAACCGACGGTTTCGGCCTGCGCGGCATAGAAGAACGGGTGCGCGCCCTGGGCGGCAACTGGCAGGTGCGGGCCAGGAGCCGCTCTTCGGCCGCCGACGAAACGGCGCGCCCGATGGGCACGCGGATAATTGTTAACCTGCCCACAAAATTTAAACAAAAGGCCGAATAACTAAGAATTATTCCTAACGCCCTACAACCTTATCTCATCCCTTTTCCCTTGCTTCCCCCTACTCTTCCCTCAATGCGACGGAGATCCCCATGCAGGCAACCACGCTTTCAGCGACACAAATCAGCCAGCGCTACCGTTACTGGCGGCCGCGCCTGCTGGTATCGATGATTATCGGCTACGCCACCTTCTATCTGACCCGGCGCAGCGTCAATTTCACCATGCCGGTGATGCAGTTGGAGCTGGGGTTGACGAAAGACGATATCGGCCTGCTGGGTACGCTGTTTTATCTTTGCTACGGCGCATCGAAGTTTATCTCCGGCATGGTGTGCGATCGCAGTCAGGCGCGCTGGTTTATGGGCGTCGGGCTGCTGATCACCGGCATATTGAACATCTTGTTTATGTTTTGCCAGTCGCTCGGCGGGCTGCTGCTGGTCTGGGCGCTGAACGGCTTCTTTCAGGGATGGGGTTGGCCGCCGTGCGCCAGACTGCTGACCAGCTGGTATTCGCGTAACGAGCGCGGCTTCTGGTGGGGATGCTGGAACACCTCGATCAATATCGGCGGAGCGGCGGTGCCCTTACTGGCGGGCTATCTGGCCGCGGAATGGGGCTGGCAGGCGGCGCTGCTGGTGCCGGGCATCATCGGCATCCTGATTGGGCTGTGGCTGTGCCGCCAGCTGTGCGACAAGCCGCAGCAACAGGGGCTGCCGAGCGTCGGCCAGTGGCGGCGCGACGCGCTGGAAATCCGCCAGGAACAGCAAAGTCCGCCGATGCCGATGAGGCAAATTCTGCGGGAGACGATCCTGGGCAACCGCACCATCTGGCTGCTGGGGGTTTCCTACATTCTGGTGTACCTGATCCGCATCGCCCTGAATGACTGGGGCAATATCTGGCTGGCGGAAAACCACGGTTTCAACCTGCTCAGCGCCAACGCCACGCTGTCGCTGTTTGAACTGGGCGGCCTGGCCGGCGCGCTGTTTGCCGGCTGGGGATCGGACCTGCTGTTTCGCGGCCAGCGCGCCCCGATGATCCTGCTGTTCGCGCTGGGGCTGTTTCTGACCATGAGCGCGCTGTGGCTGGCGCCGGTGCATCATTATCCGCTGCTGGCGGCCTGTTTTTTCAGCATCGGCTTTTTCGTTTTCGGCCCGCAAATGCTGATCGGTCTGGCGGCCGCCGAGTATAGCCATAAGGACGCGGCCGGCACCGTCACCGGTTTTCTGGCTCTGTTCGCCTATCTGAGCGCGGCGTTGGCGGGCTGGCCGCTGGCCCAGGTGTTGCACCACGCCGGCTGGTCCGGGTTTTTCACCCTGCTGGCGCTGGCGTCGGCCTGCATCGGGCTGTTGCTGATGCCGCTGCTGATGGCGGGCATCAGCCAGCGGGAAACGATGAAATCGCTGTAACCTCAATACCCTAAGAAAGGAAAACATAATGAAACTGACTACCCTTACCTCTCTGATTGCCGCCGGGCTAACGCTGGCCGCCGCCGCGACCAGCGCGCAGGCCGCCGGACGCCTGGTGATTTACTGTAGCGCCACCAACGCCTTCTGCGAGGAGGAAGCCAAGGCGTTCGGGGCAAAATATGACGTCAGAACCTCGTTTATCCGCAACGGTTCCGGCAGTACGCTGGCGAAGGTCGAGGCGGAGAAAAGAAACCCCCAGGCGGACGTCTGGTACGGCGGTACGCTGGATCCGCAGTCTCAGGCGGGAGAAATGGATCTGCTTGAACCCTACCAGTCCGCCAATCTTGAGCAAATCATGCCGCAGTTCCGCGACCCGGCCAAACGCAAGGGCAACTACTCTTCCGCCGTGTACGTGGGGATCCTGGGCTTTGGCGTCAACACCAATCGCCTGAAAGAGAAAAATCTGCCGGTGCCGCAATGCTGGAAGGACTTGACCGATCCCGTCTACAAAGGCGAAATCCAGATCGCCGATCCGCAAAGCTCCGGCACCGCCTATACCGCGCTGGCCACCTTCTCGCAGCTGTGGGGCGAGGATCAGGCCTTTGACTACCTGAAAAAACTCAACGCCAACGTTTCGCAATACACCAAATCCGGCATCGCCCCGGCGCGCAACGCCGCGCGCGGCGAAACCGCCATCGGCATCGGTTTTCTGCATGACTACTCGCTGGAAAAAGAGAAAGGCGCGCCGTTGACGCTGGTCTCCCCCTGTGAGGGCACCGGTTACGAAATCGGCGGGGTCAGCATCCTGAAAGGCGCGCGTAATCTGGATAACGCCAAGCTGTTCGTGGACTGGGCCTTATCGAAAGAGGCCCAGGAGCTCTCCTGGAAGAAAGGCCAGTCCTACCAGATCCTGACCAACACCACCGCCGAGACGTCGCCGCTGTCGCTGAAGCTGCAGGACCTGAAGCTGATCAACTACGACATGGATAAATACGGCGCGGCGAACGTGCGTAAGGAGCTGATCTCCAAATGGGTTAACGAAGTAAAAATGGGGAAATAGCCGTTTATGGGGCAATGTCCGGCGGATAATGCGCAAACGGCATGGCTGCCGCCATCGGCTTATCCGCCGGCCCGACGCCATTAAATACTAATAACAATCCCGCTTAATGAATAATGACAACACCAGGGAATCCATCATGTCACACACCTTAACACTAGCGCCGCCGCGCAAACGAGACCCCGTCTTTCTGTGGCTGGCGCTGATAGCGGCCTCCTTTCTGCTGCTGCCGGCCTGGAGCCTGGATTACGGCCTGTTTGACGTCTCGCGTGATGAACTGCTGGAGGCCTACAGTTGGTCAAGCCTGAACGTCAGCCTGCTGTGGTTTGCGCTGCCGCTCGGCCTGTTGCTTCGCCCGCGGGCGGCCGCCGGCCGCGAACGGCGCGGGCGGCATCGCGCTGACGCGGCCTACGCGCTGTTCTGCGCCCTCTTCGTGGTGATCGGCTCCGCCATTGAAGGTCGGGGCATGGGTTACGCCACCATCGCGCTGTTTATCGCGCTGGGGGCCATCATCACCCTGTCGCTGTCGCGCCTTGACTGGCTGGGCGGCGATCGGTTCGTTATTGGCTCGCTGGTCGGCATCATTGCGCTGATCGGGGTATTTATTCTTTACCCCAGCATCGCCATTTTCATCCCCATGTTCACCAACAGCAGCGGCGAGTTCGCGCCGCTGCTGTTTATGCAGATACTGAAGCAAGCCCATATTTTACAGGTGATCGGCAACTCGTTCATGCTGTCGGTGGCGGTTGGCGTCGGCTGTACCTTTTTCGGTATGGTACTGGCCATCTACACCTCGCGCATCGCCCGGCGCTCCGCCATTATCAGCCGGGTATTCTCCATCCTGCCCATCGTTACGCCGCCGTTCGTGGTCGGGCTGGGGGTGACCCTGATGATGGGGCGCTCCGGCTACGTTACCGAACTGATGGTCGACTGGTTCGGATTAACCAACACCAACTGGCTCTACGGCTTTACCGGCATCTGGCTGGCGCAGGTTCTCGCCTTTACCCCGATGTCGTTTATGATCCTCGAAGGGGCGATTAAAACCATCCATCCGTCGCTGGAGGAAGCCTCCTATACGCTGCGCGCCAACCGCTGGCAGACCTTTCGGCGCGTCTTTCTGCCGCTGCTGAAACCGGCGCTGGCCAACTCATTCCTGATCGTTATCGTGCAGTCGCTGGCGGACTTCAGCAACCCGCTGGTGCTGGGCGGCAACTTCGACGTTCTCGCCACCCAGATCTATTTCTATATCGTCGGCGCCCAACTGGATTATCAGGCGGCCAGCACGCTGGGGGTGATCCTGCTGCTGTTCTCCCTGGCGGTATTCTGTATCCAGTACCTGTGGATCGGCAAACGTTCCTACGTCACCATCTCCGGGAAATCCTACCGCGGGGACGTTCAGCCGCTGCCGGTATCGCTGGTGTGGATCGTCAGTATTCTGCTCTATTTGTGGATTGCCTTTAACTTCCTGCTGTACGGCAGCATTTTCTACGGCAGCTTCACCGTTAACTGGGGGGTCGACTACACCCTGACGCTGGCCAACTTCAGCAAGCTGTTCGGACAGGGCTTCAGCGAAGGCGCCTGGCCCTCCATGCTCGATACCCTGCTGTTCGCCGGCATTGCCGCGCCAATCACCGCGCTGTTCGGGCTGCTGATTGCCTACATCGTGGTGCGCCAGCAGTTTCATGGCAAGAAGACCATCGAGTTCACCACCATGCTGTGCTTCGCCGTGCCGGGCACCGTGGCCGGGGTCTCTTATATTCTGGCGTTTAACAACGCGCCGATATATCTGACGGGCACCGCGGCCATCGTGATTATCTCGATGGTGATGCGCAACGTGCCCGTCGGCATCCGCGCCGGGATCGCCGGGCTGGGCCAGTTGGATAAATCGCTGGATGAGGCGTCGCTCAGCCTGCGGGCGGGATCGATGCGCACCGTGTTTTATATCCTGCTGCCGCTGCTGCGCCCGGCGATCCTGTCGGCGCTGATTTACAGCTTTGTGCGCGCCGTCACCACCGTCAGCGCCATTATCTTTCTGGTGACGCCGGACACCCGGGTCGCCACCTCCTACATTCTGAACCGGGTGGAAGACGGTGAATACGGCATGGCGATTGCCTACGGCTCCATTCTGATTGTGGTGATGCTGGCCATTATTTTCCTGTTCGACTACCTGGTCGGCGAAGCGCGGGTTTCCCGCTCCAAAGCCCAGAACAGCGACTAAGCGGAGTGATTACCTTGAATACTGCAAACCAACAAGCGCCGGCAACCTCATTTAACGCCGGCCCACAGGGCGCCCGTCATAAGAACTTTGTTGAACTGAAACACGTCACCAAACGTTTCGGACACAACACCGTTATTGACGACCTCAATCTGGCCATTCCGCAAGGGAAAATGGTCACGCTGCTCGGCCCCTCCGGCTGTGGCAAAACCACCGTACTCCGCCTGGTCGCCGGACTGGAAAAACCGACGGAAGGCCGCATCCTTATCGACGACGAAGACGTGACCGAACGCTCCATTCAGCAGCGCGACATCTGTATGGTGTTTCAGTCCTACGCCCTTTTTCCGCATATGTCGCTGGGGGAAAACATTGGCTACGGGCTGAAAATGCTCGGGCGCCCAAAGGCGGAAATTAACCAGCGGGTAAAAGAGGCGCTGGCGCTGGTGGACCTGGACGGGTTCGCCGATCGTTTTGTCGACCAGATCTCCGGCGGCCAACAGCAGCGGGTGGCGCTGGCCCGCGCGTTAATCCTCAAGCCCAAGGTTTTACTGTTTGATGAACCGCTGAGCAACCTGGACGCCAACCTGCGCCGCAGCATGCGCGAGAAAATCCGCGAGCTTCAGCAGCAGTTCAATATCACCTCGCTGTACGTCACGCACGACCAGAGCGAAGCCTTTGCGGTTTCCGATATGGTGCTGGTGATGAACAAAGGCAAAATCATGCAGCTGGGCGCGCCGCAGGAGCTGTATCGCCAGCCGGCGTCTCACTTTATGGCCAGCTTTATGGGGGATGCCAACATCTTCCCGGCGGCGATCGCCGATGACAGCGTGGCTATTTACGGCTATAAACTGCCGCGCCCGCCAGGCTTCGCCGACGGCGCGGGCGAATGCACGGTCGGCGTGCGCCCGGAAGCCATCACCCTCGGCCTGCAAGGCGAGGAAAGCCAGCGCTGCACCATTACCCAGGTCGCCTATATGGGGCCGCAATACGAAGTGCAGGTGGAGTGGCACGGACAACCCCTGCTATTGCAGGTCAACGCCACCCAGCTCCAGCCGAATCCGGGGGATAGTTACTTTTTACAGATTCACCCCTACGGGATGTTTGTGCTGGCGGATAACGAACCGGCGAATAAATAGCCGGCGCCGGTATCGGGTGCGCGGACGCCCGATACCGGACGGCGGGATAAATTCCCGCAGATTGCACATTCTCTCGCCGAACGGTTCAAATATATGGTCGCCGCCTTTGACATGCGCGATACACCCCGTTATGATGCGCCCCGTTCACACGATTCCTCTGTAGTTCAGTCGGTAGAACGGCGGACTGTTAATCCGTATGTCACTGGTTCGAGTCCAGTCAGAGGAGCCATCTACTTGTTTTCATGTATCCTTGCGAATCCCTATTTGTACATTGATTCAATAGGTTAGCGTGAAAAACCTTCCCGATGCGTTGCTGGTTTTCCCTCCGCATCGGGAAAAAAAGGTGGTCAGATTTGGGGTCAGGTTGGTTCGATAATGGAGTGCCCCCCCTATTTCCCTTTCCAACGCGCAAATCCGCAGTCTCAAGCCGACATCCACCCCCGCAAAATCGCCGATTCTTGAATAGCTCTACATAAAAGAGCGAGAACCGATAATCTCTATTAATGAGGTTAACGCGGTAAGTGTCAGCCGCTACTCGACATCCAGAGCCGAGCGCAGCGGCGTAACGCCAAAACGCTTACCGAGGGCGATCAGTTCATCCCGGCTGATGGTCTGCTTCATGCCGCCCATGGAAATCACTTTCACCAGTACCTCGGCGGACTTCTCGGCGGTATCGATCAGGCCGAATGTCTCGTCGAGCGTCGGGCCGCTGCCAAATACGCCATGGAACGGCCACAATACCAGGGAGTGCTTTGTCATCTCGCCGGCGGTCGCGGCGCCTATCTCATCGGTGCCCGGCACCATCCACGGCAGAATGCCCACGCCGTCGGGAAACACCACCAGGCACTCGGTGCTGCCTTCCCACAGTTTGCGGGTAATGATGTCGCTGTCGTTTTCCAGTACGTAGGTCAGGGCAATCAGGTTAGTCGCGTGGCAATGCATGATCACGCGATCCTTACCGCCGGTTGCGTTAATGCGAACGCTGTGCGACTGGAAGTGTGACGCCAGTTCGGACGTCGGTACAGCGCCGTTCTCCAGCCCCCATAAAATGTGGTAGCCGCTTCCGTTGCCGTCTACCCGCGCCACGCCAATATTGCCGGCGGGATCAAGCTGTACGTTGCGGAAAAACTTGCCGGAACCGGTGACGATAAACGGCGTGTCGGCCAAATCCGGCATCGGCCGGCTTAACGCGATGTAACGTGGTTGTTGATGAAAATCCGCCTGATAGGGGGCGATGTCGTCCGCGCTTAAACGCAGGGTGATGTTGCCGCCGTTGCGTTCATCCCAGCCTTTCAGCCAGGCGTCCGATGTTGCTTTAATCATGCCTTCGACAAACCAGGCGTTGAGGATGCTCTGCATATTATCAATTCCTTGTCGCCATTAACCGCGTTGACTCAAAATGTCTTTTTCATAGCGCCGTACGTCGGCCAGCCATTGAACGTCGGCCGGCGTATCATGCTGCTGGCAATACATTTCCCACACCGCCTGCCACGGCAGCGATTTCTGTTCTTCGAGCAGCGCAAGGCGGCCGGTGTAATCGCCCTCCTGCTCCAGTCGGCGCAGTTGCGCCGTTGGCTCCAGCAGGGCGCGCAGCAGCGCTTTCTTCATATTCCGGGTGCCAATAACCCAGGCGGCGATACGGTTGATGGAAGCGTCGAAGAAGTCGAGGCCGATATGCACGCGGTCGAACAGGTCGTGGCGAATGATCTCGCCGGCGATGGCCTGGGTTTCATCATCCAGCAGCACGACGTGGTCGCTGTCCCAGCGAACCGGGCGGCTGACGTGCAGCAACAGACGCGGTACGTACAGGATTGCGCTGGAGATTTTATCGGAGATGACTTCAGTCGGGTGGAAATGGCCGGCGTCCAGACACAACGCGGTCTGACGGCTGGCGGCGTAACCGAGGTAAAACTCGTTGGAGCCGACGGTGTAGCTTTCCGCGCCGATGCCGAACAGTTTGCTCTCGACCGCGTCGATATGATGTGCCGGGTTAAGCTTCTCGGCGATAATTTCATCCAGCGCGGCAAGCAGACGTTGGCGCGGGGCAAGGCGATCCACGGTGATATCCTTCATGCCGTCCGGGATCCAGATGTTCATCACCGACGGCGTGCCGAGCTGCTCACCGAAATAGGCGGAGATCCTTCGGCTGGCCTGGCAGTGCTCAATCCAGAACCGGCGGATTTCATCGTTGGCGTGCGAGAGCGTAAAACCATCAGCGCTCAGCGGGTGAGAGAAGCATGTCGGGTTAAAATCCAGCCCCATTTTATTGCCCCTGGCCCATTCCACCCAGTTTTTAAAGTGCTCGGGTTTGATTTCATTGCGTGCGACAGGCCTGGCGGATTCCAGATAGATCGCATGCAGATTCAGACGTTTCGGGCCGGGGATCAGACTTAACGCCCGGTCGAGATCGGCGCGCAGCTCGGCCGCGTTGCGCGCTTTGCCCGGATAGTTGCCGGTGGCCTGGATGCCGCCGCTCAGACCGCTTTCCGGGTTTTCAAATCCGGCGACGTCATCGCCCTGCCAGCAGTGCATCGACACCGGCAGACGATCGAGCTGGCGCATCGCCTCCCCGGCATCGACGCCGATGGCGGCAAAGCGCACCTTCGCCAGTTGCCAGGCTTGTTCAATGGATTGACTCATAATGTTATTTCCTCTTTCAGATGGCAGGGCGTCAATAAACGATGCCGGTGTGTGGCGATCCAAGGTTCCGGGGGTAAGGGAAATTGGCCTATTGATACGCCGCCATTTCATACGGCCACTATAAAATCCCTTTTTTCTATGGTCGGTAGTGTATTAACAATCATCCGCTGAGACCTTCCGGTGGATGTCAGCATAAAGGGGCTAATGGCAGAATAATCAAGGTGGATGTGCACTCGATCACAAAGTGGTAATACCGGAAATGAAATATAGCGGCGGACAATGAATTGAATTACCTAACCCTCCCCCTGTGATCCACAACGCAAATTTTAATATTTCCTGGCCGATCTTTAAAAAATAACGGAAATATCGATTATGCCGTTCATTTATTCAAGGTGAAGCCGCGTCAAGCACCATACTATACCCTAAATAATTCGAGTTGCAGGAAGGCGGCAAGGGAAGGACAAATTCGTCGGGAACGAATTTGACCAGCCAACGGTTGGCCTCCGGTGAGAGCAGGATGTCTCTCATTAATCCCGATGAGTTTACTTAAGTAAGTGATTCGGGTGACTGACAAATCTGCCTGGAGCAGATTTGAACGCTGCTTGCAGCGGCCCCAACGGGGCGAGTCCCAGGGAGGGGCCGAGTAATGCAGCCAACACATCTGCAGCTTGAAGTATGACGGGTATATAAACCCTGTATAACGGTGAGGAGCTAAATATGACGCTACTTTACGCTGATGATTTCTTTATTTCCAAAGACGCGACAATTACCATAGAACCACGCATACCCCAGGCTGCTTTTCCTGAGCATTGTCACGATTTCTGGGAAATTGTCCTGGTGGAAAAGGGGTCGGGCACTCACGTTTTTAACGATCAGCCTTATATATTAAATAGCGGTACCGTATGCTTTATCCGTGCGGATGATCATCATTTATTTGAGAATGTCGATGAGTTGATCATGACGAATGTGCTTTATCGTTCGCCGCTCGGCTTTCGTTTTTTAACCGATATCAGTCGTTTTCTTCCGTCCCACACCTTGCCGGAAAGCCAGGTTAACTGGCAGATTAACCATGCGGACATGCAACGGGCCAAACAGTTTATCCAGTCGCTGGCCGGCCTGTCGGCGGATACCTCTCCCGAGGGCATCGCGGCCAGCGAAGGACTATTTTTGCAGTTATTGATTATGCTGAGTCGTTGCCGCTTTCAAAACCAGGGGCAAGGCGGCCGTGAACAGCGCCTACAGGATTTGCTGCGCTGGCTACAGCATAATTTCTGCAACGATATAAACTGGGTTTCCCTTGCCGAGCAATTTCAACTGCCGTTGCGCACGCTGCACCGCCAGTTAAAACAGCAGACAGGAATGACGCCCCAGCGTTATCTTAACCGGCTCCGTTTGCTGGAGGCCCGCAAACGGCTGCTGACGAGCGACCAGACCATTACCGAGATAGCCCATGCCTGCGGTTTTGGCGACAGTAATCATTTTTCCACCCAATTCCGGCGCGAGTTTTTCAAATCACCTAAAATGTTGCGTAATAACGAGCATTGATCTCGCCGCCAGCCGACGAGAAAAAAGCACAATTGCCGCCGGCCTCAAATTTCTTTTATCCCTGTGATGTCATTTTTTATCCCTTGCCCGGAAACTGAGGAGGATATTGAAGGTGTCTAATCTGAAGCTAAATACCTCCGATTATTTTCTGTCGGATAAACATGCGATTACCGTGGCGGAACGTTATCCTCAACCGGTATTCCCCACGCATTGCCATGATTTTGACGAGTTGGTAATTGTCTGGCGCGGCAGCGGGTTGCACATCCTTAATGATGTACCCTATGCCATCACCTGCGGCGATCTGTTTTATGTCAATGCCCGCGATCGCCATAGCTATGAGTCGGTTAACGAGCTGGAGCTGGATAATATTCTTTATTGTCGACACCGGCTAACCCTGGGTTCTGATTGGAATGCGCTGCTTCCCGGTGAGGATGTGCCGCAGGAACAGCGATACTGGCGCCTGAGTACCCCCGGCATGCAGGTATTACGCCGAGCGGTTGACGCGCTGGCGCGGGAATGCATGAAAACCGATTCGGTGTCGGTTTTATTGAGCGAAGCATTATTTTTGCAAGTGGCGTTACTGCTAAAGCGCTTTCGTCACGCCCCCGACAGTCCGTTACTGTCAGACGCCGAACAGCTGGATTTACTGCTGACCGCGTTACGTGTCAGCATTGAACGACCCTTCCGCCTGGACGATTTCTGCCTACAGCATCAGCTTAATGCCCGCCGCCTGAAGGCGGTGTTCAAACAGCAGACAGGTATCGGCGTTAACCTCTATTTGCGGCAATTGCGGTTGTGCAAAGCCATGGATCTGCTGCGGCACGGACAGCAGACCATCGGCGAAGTGGCGAAGCGCTGTGGTTTTGACGATAGCAATTATTTTTCGGTGGTTTTCAACCACTCTTTCGGCGTATCGCCACGGGAGTATCGCCAGCGATTTCAGAAAGATCATACGGCCAAAAGCCCCTATAGTGAAGAAGCCGGCATTTCACCGTAACCATTGATGACCCCATACGGATGGATGGTACGCAAATTCTGACATTTTAGGCCCATGACCTGCGTTAAAGCGGCGCCGGGCTCAGAGGATAAACCATCATCTGCGAAACCTTGTACCGCCAGTATCCAGGCTTGTTCAGCGTAACCTTTCATTTTCCGTTTTCTTTGATGAAGTACAAATTACCCGGAAACGTTGCCATACCACGGAAAACTCAGGGAATGTCCGTGGTAAATAGCGCCGTGTCGGGAAGCTGCGCTCCACTATTCGACGCCAGCAGGCGAGATCGGCCACGTCGCCCAATGTCATTAATTGGCAACCTACGTTGCCCAAGGCTGTCGCTTCCACCGGACCGGCGGTTACCGGGATCTGGCAAATATCCGCGCAGAGTTGATTAAGCAACTGGTTCTGGCAACCGCCGCCGACGATATAAAGGTGGTTAAGTTCAGCGCCGCGAAGCGAGCTCAACTCCTGTAAAACCTGACGGTAGCATAAAGCCAGACTGTCCAGAATAACCCGCGCCAGCGCAGCGTTATCTTTCGGCGCCGGTTGATCGGTTTCCCGGCAGGCATCGCGAATGGCTTGTACCATGGACGGCGGATTAAGGAAGCGTTCATCGTTGGGATTGATCAGGCTGGAAAAGGGAGGCTGGTCGGCCGCCCGGGCAATCAGGGCCGGCAAATCGGCGATCGCGAGTTCCCGGCAGACGCTTTGCAACAACCACAGTCCCATGATGTTCTTCAGCACCCGGAATGTCCCGCTGACGCCGCCTTCATTGGTAATATTGGCTACCAGCGCCGTTTCATTGTTATAAGGAACATCGCTTTCGAATCCCATCAGCGACCAGGTTCCCGAACTGAGATAAGCGCTATGCCGATCCCGTAGCGGCGCCGCCACGACAGCACTGGCGGTATCGTGACTGGCGACGGCAATAACCGGCACCGCTTGACCGGAGGGGCATCGCCATTCGCCGACGGTGTTTCCCGGCAGGCGAGGCGTGCCGAACCAACGGCGGGGAATGCCCAGATAATCAAGCAAGCTCTGATCCCAGTCGCCGTTTTCCAGATTAAGCAGCTGAGTCGTACTGGCGTTGGTGTACTCGCGGTTGAGCTTACCGGTCAGGCGATAGGTGAAATAATCCGGGATCATCACAAAATGCGCAGCTTTGGCGATCGTTTCCGCTTGCCGTTCACTCAATGCTTTCAACTGATACAGGGTATTGAACGGTAAAAATTGAATCCCGGTATGACGGTAGAGCGTCTTATACCCCAGTTCGGCGGTAACTCTGGTCATTACCCCGTCCGTTCGATGGTCGCGGTAGGAAACCGCCTCGCCAACCCGCTCGCCCTGCTCGTCCAGCAAAACATAATCCACCCCCCAGGTATCGATGCCAATACCATCCAGACGGCACGAATCATTATCCAACAGCGTCAGCCCGGTCAGGATTTCCCGTTCCAGCCGATCAAGATCCCAACAGTCATGACCCGCCACCTGCTTAAAGCCGTTGGTAAAACGATGTATTTCATTCAGCGTCAATTTTTGCCGATCGGCGTCCCAGCGAGCCAGCATCACCCTTCCGCTTGAGGCGCCGAGGTCAATGGCGGCGAGATTACGTATGGTCATAAGTAATTTCCCCACTTTCTTCAGGATGCGATGCCAAGGCCGACGATATTGGCGGCCAGAATGATCACCAGCGCGCCGAGACTCAGCACTCGAATCGGTTTTTTACCCACGCCCCCCCACTCTTTCAACAGCAGCCCGACAATACCGCCGCACAGTACATAGAAGCTCATATGCAGCATCCAACTGACATAATGGAATTCAGACGGGATATTGGCGTGACCCCAGGCGTAAAAGAAAAATTGCAGATACCACATCACCCCGCCGAGGATGGAGAATAGCGCATTCGCCAACAGCAACGATTTGCCCAGGGATAAATCGGCCTTCAGCGACAACTCCGGTTTGATGGCCAGCCGGACAAAGCAATAACACAGGTTGACGATGGCGCCGCCGCCCATGATCACCACGTAACTTGGCAAGGCCACATAGAGCGGGCTGATGCCAACGTTTTTTGCCTCCTCGTGCATCGGCACCGCGGCATCCATGGCAAATGACATGCCTGCGGAAAAAACGCCGCACATGACAGCCAGCACCAGACCCTTTTTAAGGTTGAATTCTTCCGTGCTGATACCTAATGCGCGTTCCTTCAAGACGCCGGCATAGCTGACGATAGCGACGCCTGCCAGCGCGACGAATACCCCCGCCAGGGTAATTTGGCCTCCGGTAGAACGGATCATTACACCGAACTTGCCTTGCAGAATGGGAGTCATGAGCGTCCCGACAATCAGGGTAATACCGATGGCGATGCCGATCCCCATAGACATACCGAGATAACGCATCGTCAGGCCGTAATTGACATTACCGATGCCCCACATGGCGCCAAAAAGAAATACCGGCAGCAATGTCGACAAGGGAAATGAAGAGAAATAGCCCCAGAAGTCAGGAAGCAGGATAGCGCTGATGGACCAAGGCAAGACCAGCCAGGAGAAAAAACCGCCCAGCGACCACATTGTCTCCCAACTCCATTGCCGGACCTTTTTAAATGGCGCATAAAAACAAGCCGCGGAAGCGGCCCCCACAAGGTGCCAAAAAATACCGAGCATGATTGAACTACCCATTTAAAAATTCCTCAGAAATAAAATTTCAGGATGTAGTGATGTTTTAATAAAAATAACTTTATAAACATATTTTTATATTAATTATAAAACTCACCCAAACCTTCTTATCGATGCCATATCGTCAGGCGATATGGCATTTAAATAAAGATAGAAGTGATAACGCTCACAAAAACACTATTTTTACCTTGAGATAAAAACAACAGCCTAAAAAACATGATCGTTTATTCAAAATCACGCGTAACAGGAAATAAAAAAACATTCAGTCTGAAAGGATTTTATAGAAAAAATACCATGTAGCAGATATACATAACGAATATTAGCTTTGACAGAGCAGACCAATCAGCTCAGGAAGTTTTTCCATATGCTAAAATTAATCTTTAAAATATTGCCACTATTGAATATAAAGTGGCAATAAGAGGAAGGTCAGATAGTGGTAATCGGTTTAACCTACTAAAATAAAGAATTTAAAAATTCAGACTACTGCCAGCTATTTATTCATTAAGGAATATAACTTTCATTAACTCAAGGTTAAAACCATGACTAATCGTATAATTTTAAATCAAACTTCCTATTTTGGCCGCGGCGCGATTTCGCATATTATTGATGAAGCGAAATCACACGGTTATAAAAAAGCGTTAATTGTTACAGATCAGGAATTAATCCGTGTAAAAGTTGCTACGCGCGTGTTTGCGCTATTAGAAAAAGAGGGGGTTGATTTCGAGGTTTTTGATGAAGTATTGCCCAACCCAACCATCAGTATGGTAAAACGCGGCGTGGCCGCTTTCAAAGCGGCGCAGGCGGATTATCTGATCGCTATTGGCGGAGGTTCACCTCAGGATACGAGCAAGGCCATCGGCATCATTATCAATAATCCCGATTTTGCCGACGTGGTTAGCCTGGAAGGGGTGGCCGCAACCGCCTCCCCCAGCGTCCCGATAATAGCCATTCCCACCACGGCCGGCACAGCTGCCGAGGTAACGATCAATTATGTCATCACCGATGAGGAGAAACGGCGTAAATTCGTATGCGTCGATCCCCACGACATCCCGTTGGTGGCGATTATCGACCCGGACATGATGTCAAGCATGCCGGCTTCCCTTAAGGCCGCAACCGGCGTTGACGCCCTGACCCATGCAATTGAAGGGTACACCACCCAGGCAGCGTGGGAATTAACCGATATGTTTCATCTGAAAGCAATTGAAATCATCTCACGTTCGCTGCGCGCCTCGGTCCAGGGCGATCCCCAGGGAGTCGATGACATGGCGTTAGGGCAATATATCGCCGGCATGGGATTCTCCAACGTCGGTCTTGGGCTGGTGCATGGCATGGCGCACCCGTTAGGGGCGTTTTACAACACCCCTCATGGCGTCGCCAACGCCATCCTGCTGCCACATATTATGGAATATAACGCCGCATATACTGGTGAAAAATTCCGGGCGATCGCCGTGGCGATGGGCGTGGGTAAAGCAGCATCCATGACGATTGAGCAGGTAAGGACAGCGGCGATCGACGCGGTGAAGTCGCTCTGCCGCGACGTGGGGATCCCGGCGCGCCTGAGCGAAGTCGGCCTGCAGGAACAGGACATCCCGGCGCTGGCGCAGGCCGCGCTTGACGATGTCTGTACGGGCGGTAATCCCCGTCAAACCAATATCGACGATATCACGGCCCTTTATCGGACGATCTATTAAATGACCGCCTTAGCGACCCCACTGATTCGGTTGCCGTATGGTTGGACCTGCGGTTAGCCGCGCGCATTCCGCGTGCGGCTAACGCTAATGGCGATAGCCAACATCGTGACGGCGGCCGCCATCCAAAGACTCAGTCGAACCGCCTGCCCCTCCTGTGCCGCTATATTCAGGGGGTCGCCGTCGGATTGAACATACGCCGACAGAATAATCCCGATAAAAGCCGCGCCCAGACATTGGCCGAAAGTACGCATTATCGCCAGCACGCCTGACGCGTAGCCGCTGTTTTCACGGGAAGCGTTCGACAATATTTCGCGATTATTGGGACTTTGAAAACAACCGAACCCAATGCCGCACAACAAGCTACGAACGCCGATATCCCACATCTGCGCGTGCTCGGGCAGTTGCGCCAGCAGCGCCAGCCCAATGGCGAACAGGCATAGCCCCACAGAAGAGATGATCGCCGGCGGATAGCGGTCGGCTAGCCGTCCGGCATAGGGCGCCGCCAGGATGATGCCTATCGGCCAGGGAATAAAAAGCAGCGCCGAAACAAACGCGCTGTAGCCATAAACGCTCTGGAACAAGAACGGCAATGCAACGAAGGTAATACCCTGGCTGACAAACGATGTCAGGGAGGTTAACGCCGCCAGTGAAAACCGTGAGGACGCGAACATGTCGAGAGGAAGAAGCGGCTTCGGCGCGCGGCGCTGACGCCAGACGAAAGCCAGGCCGGCGATGACGGCGGTTAATCCATAAGCAACGGCCGTCGTCAGCGTATTAAATGAAAGCGCCCCATCCCCCGGTTGGGAAAAGGTTCTCGCCGTCATGATAAGCGCGCCCAACATGGTTGCAGACAGAATGGCTCCCGCGATATCGAACGGTTCGCGCGCCGGGGACGGTTTGCCGGGGATCACATGCAGGGTGAGCGTCAACGCGATAATGCCTAACGGAATATTGATGGCAAATAACCATTGCCAGCTCATGGCCGACAACAGCGTACCGCCCAGTATGGGGGCAATGGCCGTGCTGGCCGCAACCAGCAAGGCATTCAGGCCCAGTATTCGTCCCAGCAAGCGGTTTGGAAAAACCGATCGGAGAATGGCGGGACCGATACTCAGCGTCGCCGCACCGCCAATACCTTGCAGCAGCCGCATGGCGATAAGCATCTCGAGCGACGATGACATTACGCAGCCCAGCGACGCCAGAGTGAACACGCTGAGACCGATGGCAAACAACGCCCGAAACCCAAACCGGGTGGCAAGCGCCGCAAATATCGCCAGCGTCATGGCGACCGATAAAAGATAGCCGTTGGAAACCCAGATAGCGGATCCTGCGGAAACGTTCAGCGCCCGCGCTATCTGCGGCAACGCGATATTCACCATAGATCCGTCAAATACGGCCATCGCCGTCATCGTCATCACCGCCGTCATGGCTAAACGACGTTCATGGCCCGGCAACCCTTCATCACCCGTCTTGTCGGAAAATAATTCCATCTTAAAAATAACCCCTGCCAATCAACACCCGCATGACATGATCGGCGTGCGGTCATGGTATATATTAACGTCAGATTGTTATGCGCGGCGACGCCTTTTATTCGTATTGTATCCTCACATCGGCGCCGATAATATCAAACAGTATATCCAGCGCGATGATTCCCTCCTCTATCGTCCAACTGTTCTTCGGCATTAAAATGCAATTTTTCAGCGCGCCGCAAAAAACAAAATAAACCAGGCAGGCCAGCGTTTGCGCACGCACAGGCGTAGTTATTTCTCCGTGTAATTTGCCAGACTCGAAAATATGGCGTAGCCATAGCATCAATTTATCCGCACCCTCCTTTCCCGGCGCGAATTCACCGCGCATCTCAGTGGGACATTCGCCACGGAAGAGCATAATCTCAATAACATTGCGCAAATGTCGATCCCCCTGAAGATCGCTCAGACTCCGCAGCAGGCAACGGCGCACAGACTCCACCGATTCGGGAACATTACCGTAGGCGATCGTCTCCAGTTCGGCGATGAACCGCATGGGCGATCGTTCGATAACCTGCCGCAGAAGTTGGTGTTTTTTATTGAAGTGCCAGTAAATGGCGCCGCGGGTGCATCCGGCCCGCGCCGCCACCATTTGCAGCGTGGTACGCGCCACGCCGACATCGCGGAAACAAAGTTCCGCCGCGTCCAGAATCTGTTCGCGGGTCTTCTCCGCCGCAACTTTTGTGCGTCTTGCCACCTGTTCACCTCCTCATCATCCGTACAGTGATGTTTATGGTTGGACAGCGAGCACGCGCCCCGAAAACGACGGGCGGAGCGTCTGGCCCCGCGGCGATACCGCGGAGCGCGTTTATTTCTTCCGGCTGAACCAGCCCGCCACCAGCACATAGAACAGCGGGATATAGAAAATCGCCAGCACGGTGGCAGTGAGCATGCCGCCCACCACCCCGGTGCCGATGGCATGCTTGCTGCCGGAACTGACGCCGGTCGCGACAGCCAACGGAATAACCCCCATAACGAACGCCAGCGATGTCATGATGATCGGACGCAGACGCACGCGCGCCGCCTCGATAGCCGCCTCTTTCAGCGGTTTGCCGGTTTTTTCGTGCAGATCGCGCGCGAACTCGACGATCAGGATGGCGTTCTTCGCCGACAGCCCGATGGTGGTCAACAGACCGACCTGGAAAAACACATCGTTGCCCAGGCCGCGCAGCAAGGTGGCGGCGACCGCGCCGATAACCCCCAGCGGGACCACCAGCATGACGGATAAGGGAATGCTCCAGCTTTCATACAGCGCCGCCAGACACAGAAAAACGATAAGCAGGGAGAGCGCGTACAGCGCGGGCGCCTGCGAACCGGAGAGCCGCTCCTCATAGGAAAGCCCGGTCCAGGAGATATGGAAACCGTCCGGCAGTTTGGCGGCGATATCCTCCACCGCCTGCATGGCTTCCCCCGAACTGTAGCCCGGCGCCGGTTCACCCAGCAGCTCCATCGCCGGCAGGCCGTTGTAGCGCTCCAGCTTCGGCGAGCCGTAGACCCATTTACCGCTGGCGAAAGAAGCAAACGACACCATGTCGCCGTCGCTGTTGCGCACATACCACTTATCGAAATCCTGCGGGGAGATACGTCCCGCGGCAATCCCCTGGATATAGACCTTCTTGACGCGGCCGCGATCGTTGAAATCGTTGACATAGCTCGATCCCCAGGCGGCGGACATGGTGCTGTTGACGTCCGACAGACTCAGCTTCAGCGCCTGTACCTTTTCGTCGTCGATCAGTATCCGGTACTGCGGTTCGTCATTCATGCCGTTGGGGCGCACCATGTGCAGAGCGGGATGCCGCGCCGCCTCCGCCAGGAGCTGGTTGCGCGCCTGCATCAGCTTCTCGTGGCCGTTGCCGCCGCGGTCCTCCAGGAACAGGTTGAATCCGGTAGCGCTCCCCAGTTCCGGCACCGCCGGCGGCACGAAGGCGATGACGCTGCCCTGCTTGATAGTGCTGAAATGGGCCATCGCCCGGTTAGCCACATCGTATACGCTGCCGTCCCGTTCGGCCCAGGGCCGCATCTGCACGAATCCCATCGCCGACCCTTGTCCGCGCCCGGCGAAGTTGAAACCATTAACGACCAGCGCGGAGGAGACCAGATCCTTCTCCCGATCGAGAAAATAGCCGGAGACATCCGTCAACACCTTCTGCGTCTGCTCGGCGCTGCTATTGGGCGGCATCTGCACCTGCACCATGAGTTGCCCCTGATCCTCGTCCGGCAGGAATGAGGTGGGGATCTGGGGAAACAGCGCCGCCAGGATGGCGATAATCAAGCCAAAGAACAGCATCGCCCGCCGGGGGGCGTTCAGGGTTTTCACCACGCTGTTGCGATAGAGCGACGTGCCGCGATCAAAGTTGCGATTGAACCAGCCGAAGAAGCCTTTTTTATTCGCCTGTCGTTGGTGTTCTACCGGCCGCAGCAGGGATACGCACAGTACGGGCGTGAAAATCAACGCCACCAGCACGGACAGCGCCATTGCCGACACGATGGTGATGGAAAACTGCCGGTAGATCACCCCGGTGGAGCCGCCGAAAAAAGCCATCGGCACGAATACCGCCGACAGCACCAGCCCAATGCCTACCAGCGCGCCGGAGATCTGATCCATGGATTTACGCGTGGCCTCCAGCGGAGAGAGACGCTCCTCCGTCATCAGCCGCTCGACATTTTCCACCACCACGATGGCGTCGTCCACCAGCAGGCCGATGGCCAGCACCAGCCCGAACATGGTGAGGAGATTAATGCTAAAACCGAACGCCGCCATCACGCCGAAAGTGCCCAGCAGCACCACCGGAACCGCCATCGTGGGGATCAGCGTCGCACGCCAGTTTTGCAGGAACAGCAGTATCACCAGGAACACCAGCACGATGGCCTCCAGCAGCGTGTGCACCACGCTCTCGATGGACTCGCTGATGAACGGCGCGTTGTCGTAGGGGTAAACCACCTCCATGCCGGGCGGGAATCCCGCTTTCAGTTCGTCCACCTTGGCCTTCACCGCGCTGATGGTATCAAGCGCGTTGGCGCCGGTTCCCAGGCGCAGCGCGATACCGGTGCTGGGCTTATCCCCACCGTATTTCGACTGAATGGAGAAGCTCTCCGCGCCCAACTCCACCCGGGCGACGTCTTTGAGCAGCACCCGCGAACCGTCCGGCTGCACTTTGAGCAGGATATTTTCAAACTGCTCCGCTTTGGTGAAGCGCGTCTTGCCGATGACGGTGGCGTTGAGCTGGGTGCCGTCCTGGGTGGGCAGCCCCCCCAGTTGCCCGGAGGAAACCTGTACGTTCTGCGCCTGTATCGCGCCGCTGACGTCCAGCGGCGTCAGGTTATAGCCGTTGAGCCTGGCCGGATCCATCCAGATGCGCATGGCGTACTGCGACCCCAGCACGATAAAGTCCCCCACGCCGTTGATGCGCGACAGCGGATCCTGTAGGTTCGACACCGCGTAGTCGCCGAGATCGAAACTGTTCATGCGTCCGTCAGTGGATACCAGCCCGACGACCAGCATGAAATTGACCTGGTATTTGACCACCCTCATTCCCTGCGACTGCACCTCGTCGGGGATCATCGGCGTCGCCAGAGAGAGCTTGTTCTGTACCTGCACTTGGGCGATGTCGGGATCGGTGCCCTGATGGAACGTCGCCGTAATGGTGAACGAACCGTCCGAATTGCTTTCGGATTTCAGGTAGCGCAGGTTATCCAGCCCGCTCAACTGCTGTTCGATCACCTGCACCACCGTGTCCTGCACGGTATCCGTAGAGGCGCCGGGATAGCTGCCGATGATGGCTATCGCCGGCGCGGCGATATTCGGATATTGGTTGACGGGAAGACGATTGATGGACAGCCCGCCCGCCAGCATGATGACGAGGGCGATGACCCAGGCAAACACCGGCCGATCGATAAAAAAGCGTGACATGGCGGCTCCTTACTGTGGCTGGGATACGGTGGTTACGCCGGCCGGCGCGGGCGTTTCCGCGTCCACGACCCGGACTTCACCGCCGGGCCTCGCCTTCTGCACGCCGTCGACGATCACCCGGTCGCCGGGCGCCAGTCCGGCGCTGACCAGCCACTGGTTGCCCACCACCCGTTCCGTCGTCACCGCTTTCTGCGTCACTTTGTTATCTTCTCCCACCGTCAGGACAGTCGCCTGACCGGAGGTATTACGCGTGATGCCCCGCTGCGGCACCAGCAGCGCCCGTTCACGCACCCCCTCCTGTAGCCTGGCGCGCACGAACATACCGGGCAACAGGCGGCCCTCCGGGTTGGGAAACTGGGCGCGGATAATCACCGAGTCCGTGCCTTCATTCACCGTCACCTCGGAGAATTTGAGGCGTCCGGCATAGGGATACTCCATACCGTTGTCCAGCAGCAGCCGCACCTCCGCCTGCCGATCGCCGCTGCGTTTCAGACTGCCGGCGGCCAGTTCATCCTGTAGGCGCAAAAGCGCCGTCGAAGACTGGGGAATATCCACATAGATGGGATCGAGCTGCTGGATGGTCGCCAGCGCCTCCGTTTGGTTCGCCGTCAGCAACGCGCCCTGCGTCACCGACGAACGGCCGATACGGCCCGAAATAGGCGCGATGATTTTGGTATAGCCGAGATCGATACGCGCGGAATCCGCCGACGCCCGCGCCTGTAGCCAGGACGAACGGGCGTCATCCCGCTCCTGCTGACTGATGGCCCCGTTCCGCACCAGCCGTTCGTAGCGCTGCGCCAGCAACCGCGCCGACTCCAGGCTCGCTTCCGCTTTCGCCAGCGTGGCGCGGTAAGGCGCGGGATCGATCTGGTACAATACCTGCCCCGCCTCTATCATACCGCCCTCGTCAAACAGACGTTGCTGGAGAATACCGCCGACCTGCGGTCTGATTTCGGCGATGCGATACGAGGTGGTTCTGCCGGGCAGTTCGGTAGTGAACGCCACATCCGATTCAGCGAGCGTAATCACGCCGACTTCGGGAATAACGGCCGTTGGCTGATTCTGGGGGCGATCGCATCCTGACAACCATAACGCCAGTAAGGCGGGTAAAACCGGCCGGGTGAGACGAGAACGAAGAGATATCACGCGGTTGCTCCGATCGATTAGAATGTTCATTCTAGTATATTCATACTAAAATGAGATTTGCAATACCAGACCTCGCAATACAGGGGAGAGAAAAATGAAAGACAATGAGGACAACGAGATCCGGGAAAAGAATCGGGATCGCCGGAAACAGGTGCTGGACGCAGCGGCGAAATGTTTCAGGGAAGAAGGGTTTCATGGTTGCAGTATCGCCCGGATTTCCAAAGCGGCAGGCATGAGTCCCGGACACATCTACTACCATTTCGCCAATAAGGAAGCGATCGTCGAGGCGCTGGTAGCGCAGCAGGAAAATTCGCTGCTCGAACTGGTGAACGATATCGCCGCCTCGCCGCCGGATGAAAATCTGGCCGACACCCTGACCCGCCATACGAAGAAGATGGTCGATCACCACACCTCTGCGGATTTCGTCGGGCTGTGGCTGGAAATGGCCGCGGAGGCCACGCGTAATCCGGGCATCGCCAGACTGCTCCAACTGTCGGATAAAACCATCAGCGCCAAATTCGACCAACAGTTGGCCGCCAGAGGAAAAGCCGCCACCGCGGAGCAACTGAGGCAGCTAAGAATCGGTATGGAGATGATAGCCACCATCTTCAACGGCCTGTCTGCGCGCGCCTATACGCGGGCCGAGGAAAACGGTTCTGACAAGGCGCTGCTGGTGGAAACGATCAACGGCATCATCGCCCATCTGTTTACCCGCAGGTAGCTGCGGGCGCTAATTCGAAGACGCCCCTCCCTGAATCGACGGCGGGCGGATAACCATAACCCGCCTATTTGTGCTGCCGGAATATCCATTCGCGGATAGGTTCAATGGTATACGCAATGCGCCAGGTATTCCGGTGCCCGCTGGCTCCGGCGCTTGACTGATTTGCCGGGATAACGGTGCCTTTGCGGAAAGTCACGTAATTGATTGGGCTATTCTCAGCCTCTATCTTCTCAAAAGCGCGGCGGAATTGTTGCGGCGTCCAAGTACCATCCCAGACCGCGCGGCTGATTTTCGCCCCTTCCTTTTCCAGATTGGCGGTAATGGCGTTTTGACCCGGATAGGCTTTGTCGTCATCTTGCGATACCAGGATCCAGAGTTTCTGTTTGGCGAGCGGTTTCACCCGTGCGGGATCCCATTGACCGGCCACCAGAAAAGAGGCGGCGAAGAGTGTCGGGTACTTGATATTCATCGCGATCGACATCATACAGCCGCCTGACTGGCCGGTGGCGTAGAGCCGGTTCCGGTCAATGTTGTATTGCTCCGCAAGCGCCTTGATCAAATTGATGGTGGTATCCAGCATCGCGGAGGTTTTCGAATCGTCATCGGCGATGATTTCGGCGTACTGCGGCGCCAAAACGAAACAGGGCCGCCGGGCCTGATCTTCGGGACTCGCCCAGGACACCGCGCCCAGCCCCTGATACAGCGTGGTGCGCGTGACGTCGCTGGTCGCGCCGGCATCGTGCATAAACAGCACCAGCGGACAGGCGGTGCCGGCAGCATGGTTTTTCGGCACGAACAGATTATAACGCAGCATCTTGCCGGTCTGCGGGTCGTGGAATGCCAACTGCCGGAAATCATCGACGATGGGATTCTCGACCCGGGTCGTCGCCAGCGCCTTGCGGCTGGCGGGAATGACATCGCCGTTGGTCATCGCAACGGCTGCGGACTGAACGACGCTGGCCGCGGCGGTTTTGTAGACAGTGTCATAAGCCGGTATATCGCCCGCATGTCCGGGGCCGCCGCCTCTCTTTCCCGCGCCATTACCACCGGCGGGAGAAGACGCCGGTCCTCCGCCTTGCGCCTGCGCTTTGCCGGCGAGCGGAGCATTTTCATCCTCGGGCGATAGCGTAATGATGGCGAAGCGCCCCTCCGCCGCACGGTCGGCGGGATTAGCCGATGTGCTGGCAAAAACGCCGGTCACCGTCCGTCCCGCAACCTGGAAGCTGGTAGTAAGTAACTCGGCGCTCTTGATGGCGGCGTCGTACTCCACGGCGACCCCCGTCAGCCGGATGCCATCGCCAAAGACCTGCGTGATGGCGGTAGCCGCCGTTGCGCTCCGGGTGCCGCCTGCGGCAAAAACAGGAGCGCCGATCGCCATCAGTGCTCCGCTACAAACGCCCATGACCAGAAATTCCCGCCGTGATGGCATCTCCATTCTCCTCGGTTGTTGCTATCTTTCATTCGTTTCAGTTTATAACAACAGCGGTCGCCGCCGATACGCATCAGTAATTGGAAAGGAAGCCCGCCGAAAGTAGGGATCGTTCTCACCTACCCTGTCGCCAAACGGCATTACCGCGTTGCCGCCATGCTGTGTTGAAAACCACTGGATATCCAATGCCGAAGTAAGTACGAAAATAACAATAAATATTCTTTTTTGTCAGTTAACAAACACCTCTGCCTATGTTGTTCTGATTGCCTCACTCTTCCAGTTAACAGCGAACATTTTATGGCATCCTTGAAATTTGAAACCTTGCAACTTCATGCCGGGCAAGAGCCGGATCCCACTACCGGCGCACGGGCCGTGCCTATCTACCAGACGACGTCATATGCTTTTGAGAACGCCCAGCAGGGCGCGGATCGGTTTGCGCTACGGGAATTCGGCAATATCTATACGCGAATTCAAAATCCCACCACCGACGTTTTTGAAAAGCGCATCGCCGCACTGGAAGGCGGTGTTGCCGCACTGGCGGTGGCCTCCGGGCAGGCCGCGCAATTTATTGCGTTGAACAATATCCTGCAGGCCGGCGATAATTTCGTCACATCGCCTTCATTGTACGGCGGTACCTATGCCCAATTTAATCTATCATTCAAGCGATTAGGCATAGAAGCCCGCTTTGCCAAAGATGACGACGCGGAAAGTTTCGCCAGCCTGATTGATGAAAACACCAAAGCCCTTTACCTGGAAACCATAGGCAATCCGCGTCTGGGCTTTCCTGACTTCGACCAGTTCGCCGAGTTGGCGCAAAAATATGATTTACCTTTGGTGGTTGATAATACCTTTGCCGCCGGGGGGTATCTCTTTCGTCCGCTTGAGCATGGCGCGCACGTGGTGGTGGAATCGGCCACCAAATGGATCGGAGGACATGGCAACAGCATCGGCGGCGTGATCGTCGACGGCGGCAATTATCTCTGGGGTAATGGAAAACACCCGCAATTCTCAACGCCATCAGAGGCTTATCATGGTCTGGTGTATAACGACGCTTTCGGCCCGGCCAGCGAGTTCGGCAATATTCAGTTTATTATCCGCGCCAGGGTCGAGGGCTTGCGCGATTTCGGCCCCAGTCTGTCGCCCTTTAATGCCTTCCTGCTATTGCAAGGGCTGGAAACACTCTCACTGCGGGTAGAGCGCCATGTGGATAACGCACTGGAACTGGCCCGCTGGCTGGAAAAACATCCGGAAGTGGAAAGCGTGAATTATCCGGGATTGCCCTCCAGCCCGGCATACGACATTGCCCATAAATATCTGAAGAAGGGATTTGGCGGCGTACTGTCCTTTGAAATCAGCGGCGGCAAAGAGCGCGCCAGCCGTTTTATCAACAGCCTGCGGCTGATTACCCATCTGGCGAATGTGGGCGACGCCAAGACCTTGATTATCCAGCCTTCGGCCACGACCCATCAACAGTTGAGCGATGCACAGCAAATCTCCGCCGGCGTAACGCCCGCCGGGCTGCGGATCTCCGCTGGCATCGAGCATATCGATGATCTGAAGTCGGACATCGAACAGGCATTCAAGGCGAGCAAATAGCCAGGCCCGCCTGTAACGCGCCATCATTTCCATTCGGCCTCGCCCTTTCCCCTGAAGAACCGTTGGGTTCTCCAGGGAATCGATATCGCTTTTTACACCGGCGGAACGCTTAACGCGGATAAATCCAGTGTGGTATGGGTTTGTCATGCACTAACGGGGAAAACGCGCGGTTTCAACCGGTGCAGAAGCGTTTTACGATGACACAACGTAACGGCGAAGCGATAAAACAACTGGCACCCATCTCCCGCCCCTCCAATCCCCTTTGTGCTTTCAATCTAAAATACGATTTCAACATCACCCGAAACACCGGTTTACAGTCGTAAACTTAATACGTATATTTCTCATTTGTACTTGCAAACTCAATTATAAGTCAGGTAACCAAATCCCATGATTTCACTGTCGGCATCCCATCGGTACTGAAATCTCCCCAAGCTTTTGATAAAGGGTAAATGATGTCTTTCACCAAACGTCTTAAGGACAGGCAACGCCAGCCTGCCGCAGCGCCGTCATTGCCGGCCTCCTGCGTTTTTCTGGCATTACTGCCTGCCACCAGCTTCGCCGCAACCAATAATGCCGATGACACCCTGATTGTTGAAGGGACAACGGATGATGCCGTTGATAGTCAGGAGCAGGATTACAGCGTAAAGACCACCACCACCGGCACCAAGCTACTCTTGGTGCCGCGGGATATCCCGCAGTCGGTCAGCGTGATCAGCCAGCAGCGCATAGCGGATCAGCAACTGAACTCGTTTGGTGAAGTGCTGAGTAATACCACCGGTATTACAACTGCGATACTCGATAGCAATCGCACCAATTTTTACTCGCGCGGTTTCTTTATCAGCAACTACGCCTACGAAGACTTGCCGACGTTCATTGACAACCGATGGAACTTTGGCGATAACGCCTCGGATACGGCTATCTATGACAGTATTGAAGTGGTACGCGGCGCCGCCGGTCTGATGAACGGCACCGGCAACCCTTCCGCCTACGTTAATATGGTGCGTAAGCACGCGGACAGCCGCGAGTTTGTCGGCTCCGCTACCGCGACCTACGGCAGTTGGGACAAGCAACGCTATGTGCTGGATCTGCAATCGCCGTTGACAGCGTCGGGAAATGTCCGTGGCCGGGTGATCGCCGGCTATCAGGATAACGACACCTGGCTGGAGCGTAACCACTACCGCAAAAAATTCATCTACGGTATCGTCGATGCCGATCTGACTGATTCGACCACCTTATCCGTCGGTTACGATTATCAGGAAAGTGAGGAGGACAGCCCGACCTGGGGCGGAATCCCCACCTGGTTTAGCGATGGCACCCGTACCGACTTTAAACGCGAATACAATACCGCCGCCGATTGGGCCTACTCCAATATAGACTCCACCAAAGTCTTCGCGAACTTGGTACATCGCTTTAACAACGGCTGGGAAGCCCGCCTCAATGCCATGCATGCGGAAACCAATTTTGACAGCAAGCTGATGTATCTGGATGGCTATCCCGATAAAACCACCGGCGAATTCTCACAGGCTAATTATCATGGTGCATGGGGCGGCTGGAACCGCGGCGAACGCAAACAGGACTCGGTAGACGCCTTTGTGCGCGGCGGTTACGACCTGTTTGGCCGTCAGCATCAGTTAATGGTCGGCGGCAGCTATAGCCGTCAACGTAATAATTACGATAACTCATTCCCGGTCAACGACTTCTACGGCCTGATGGATGTAGGCAGCCTCTACAACTACGACGGATCATTGGCCGATCCAGAATGGTCGCCGTGGGCGTTGTATAGCCGCGACGTGATTCATCAGAAATCCGCCTACGCCGCTACCCGCATCTCGCTTGCCGATCCGCTGCACTTAATCCTCGGCGCCCGTTTTACCGAGTGGAGTGCCAAATATAACCTTGAGCGCAAACCGCAGGAAATCCGCAACGTCAAATTTGACGATATCACGCCGTATGCCGGTCTGGTGTATGACATTAACGATACGTGGTCCGCTTACGCCAGCTATACCTCCATCTTCTATCCTACCGGCCAGCGCGATAGCAACAGCGAGTTCCTCGATCCGACCACCGGCAAGAGCTATGAGACCGGGGTAAAAGCCGACTGGTTTAATACCCGCCTCACCTCCTCGCTGGCGGTATTCCGCATCGAACAGGACAACGTAGCCGTTTCGACAGGTCAATATATTCCAGACAGTGGTGGGCAGACCGCTTATAAGTCCGTTGACGGCACCGTCAGTAAAGGGATTGAATTTGAGCTGAATGGCGCATTGACCGACAACTGGCAGTTAACCTTCGGCGCCACCCGTTACGTTGCCGACGACGAAGAAAGCAAGGCGGTTAATCCCGATCAGCCTCGAACAACGGTCAAACTGTTCACCCGTTACCAGTTGCCGACGCTGCCCGAGTTGACCGTAGGCGGCGGGGTAAACTGGCAGACCAAAACCTGGCAGGACGTTACCGGTCCCAATAGCGAAGAGCGCCGCATTAAGCAGGGAAGCCGTGCCGTGATCGATCTGTTTAGCCGCTACCAGGTTACCAAGAACTTTGCCGTACAGGCCAACATCAATAACCTATTCGACAAAGAGTATTACAGCTACCTGGGTACCTATGGAGTTTACGGCGAACCGCGTAACTTCTCGCTAAGCGCGTCATATAACTTCTGATTTATCTGATAATGCCCCCAAGGCCGCCGCCGCGCCAGGCGGCGCGCGTCAGGCCGCCCGCGCACCCGGCGGCGAAACCAATACGATATTGGATAAGCGCCAGGTAATGCCCGCGGCAATCAACGCAATGAGCGCGCACACCGCCAGGCCGACGTCAACGGCGTTGATCAACGCATTGCGGGCCGCCATCATCTCCCCCGCGCGCTCCTGCGCCGTCGTCCCAAGCAGTTTTCCGGGGTCCGCCCAGTGCTGCCAGGCGCTTTCGCTCGTGGTACGCCGTAATAGCGCATGATAAAGCGTATTGAACAACAAACTGGTCGCCGCCGTGCCGAGCAGCCCGCCGACCAGACGAAATGATTGCAGCAGTGCGGTGGCGATCCCCAGATGCTCGCCCGGCGCCAGCGTTTGGGTAAAAATGGTCAGGTTAAGCAAAATAAAGCCCAGTCCCGCTCCGGCCATCAGCATCAGCAGCAGCAAGCGGCGGAAACCGCCCTCCGCGCCGCAGAGCGCCAGCCCCAGGCAGGCGGCGGCGAGCAGCAGGAACCCGCACGTCGGCAACAGCACCGGGTTGCGCAGCCGGGTGACGATGCGTCCGTTGATAATGGCGCCGAGAGTTATGCTTACCCCCATCGGGGTGAGCAATAAAGCCGCCTGCTGCGCGGAATAGCCATAGCCCCCCTGGAACAGCAGCGGCGTAAAGTAGAGCAAGGTGAACATCACGCCGCCCGCCAGCGTCGATAGGATAAACAGTTGCCGCAGCGTACCCGGGGCAAATAGGGCGGGAGGCAGCAACGGCGATACGGCGCGCTTTTGCTGTTCGATCAGCGCCGGCAGAGCAAGGGCCGAGGCCGACAGCAAGGCGATAACCCCCGGCGTATTCATCCGCGTCGACAAACCGGTGACGCCCAGTTGCAGACAGCCGAGCAGCGTCATGACCAACAGCGCCCCCAGCCAGTCAAGACGAATTCCCTGCCGTTGCAACGGCTTGAAATAAGGCAGATAGCGCCAGGAAATGGCCAACGCCGCCAGGCCGCAGGGCACGTTCAGATAGAATACCGCCCGCCAGCCGTAGTGTTCGGTCAGCACCCCGCCCAGCGTCGGCCCCAGCGCATTGACGATGCTGAACGCGGTACTGAGCAGAATTTGCCAGCGCAGCCGGCGGCGCATATCGGGGAAAAGTTCCGGGATACAGGCAAACGCCGTGCCGATCAGCATGCCGCCGCCGACGCCCTGCAAAGCCCGCCAGACCACCAGCATCAGCATGCTGCCGGCCTGGGCGCACAGCAGCGAGGAGAGGGTAAATAGCAGCGTGGCGGCCACCACGAAATATTTACGCCCGAAGTAATCCCCCAGCCGGCCGAAAATCGGCACCGTGACGATGGAGGTCAGTAAATAGCCGGTCGCCAGCCAGGCATAGAGATCGAAGCCGCCGAGATCGGCCACGATATAGGGCATGGTGTTGCCGATAACGGTCTGATCGAGCGCCGAGAGCATCAGCGTGAGCGACAGTCCCAGCATGGCCAGCAAAGCGCGGCGAAAACTTAACGGCGCGGGCGGCGATGTTTGGCCCGTCATCGCGCTCCCCGCGGTTTCCGTCGCCTGGTTCACCGCAGCTGCGCGACCGCGCGCGCCATACGTTTGGCGCCTTCAAGCAGCGTATCGATATCCGTGGCGATGGACAGGCGGAAGTACGGTGAAATGCCGTACGCCGCACCGGCCACCACGGCCACCCCTTCGCTCTCCAGCAGGTAGAGCACGACGTCGTTATCGCTGGTCAGGGTTTCGCCCTGCGGCGTCCGACGCCCCAGAATGCCCGCGCAGTTGACATAAAGATAAAAAGCGCCGTCCGGCAACCGGCAGCTCAGACCGGGAATGTCATTGACGGCCGCCGCCATCCGGTCGCGCCGCTGGCGATAGATTTCCCGGCTGCGCTCAATAAATTCGCTGCCGCTGGCCAGCGCCGCCAGCGCCGCCGCCTGGCTGACGGAACAGGCGTTGCTGGTCGACTGGGATTGCAGCGTTCCCATAGCGTTAATCAGCGCCTGCGGCCCCGCGGCGTAGCCGATGCGCCAGCCCGTCATGGCATAGGTTTTCGACACGCCGTTGACCACCAGCGTGCGGTCGGCCAGTGCGGGCTCCACCGCCAGCAGATGGGTGGGCGCGGCGCGGTCGAAACGGATGTGCTCGTAAATATCATCGGTCATGATCGCCAGCGTAGGGTGATCCAGTAACACGTCCGCCAGCGCCCGCAACTCGCCCTCGGAATAGCTCGCGCCGCTGGGATTGCCGGGCGAATTCAGCAACAGCCAGCGGCAATCGGGCGTAATGGCGGCGCGCAGTTGCTCCGCCGTCAGCTTAAAGCCATGTTCTTCCTGGCAGGGGACGATCAGCGGTTCGCCGTCACAGGCCAGCACCATATCGGGATAAGAGACCCAGAACGGGGCCGGAATCAATACCTTGTCGCCCGGTTCCAGCGTCGCGGCCAGCGCGTTGAAAATCGCGCTCTTGGCGCCGCAGGTGACGATAATATCGTCCGGCGCGAAATGCAGCCGGTTTTCCCGCCGGAACTTATCGGCAATCGCCTGACGCAGCGCCGGCGTGCCGTTATTCTGGGTATAGCGCGTCTCTCCCCGCTCTATCGCCGCACAGGCCGCCTGGCGGATAACTTCCGGCGTATCGAAATCCGGTTCGCCGGTCACCAGGTTGACGATGGACCTGCCCGCGCGGCGCAATGCGTTGGCGCGATCGGCCGCGGTGCTGCTGGGCGAGGTTTTTATGCGGGTAATACGTGAAGCGATGTGGATTGCACTCATAACGAGCTCCTGATGCCGTATGGATGAAAAATACGGTAATGGAGAGACTCGCCGCCACGCCAAGAGGAGTTTGTTCTGGTTCAATCGCGTTGGCTTATGGATAGGCATCAGCGATAGCATAAATGCATCATCACCGTGCACAAGGAGAGTCGGCCGGCGCCGCACGGCCGTTTATCCGGCTGTCGAAATAATTAATAACTATTTATTTACAATAGGTTAAATAAAACCATGACGCGGCGTAACAAAAATTGGCTTAAGGATTGCTTGAGCGTGGATAAGGTCTTTTATAACGAGGGCGATCACCATGAATCTCAGGCGACTTAAGTATTTTGTGAAAATTGTCGATATCGGCAGTTTAACTCAGGCTGCTGACATTCTGCATATTGCCCAGCCGGCGTTAAGCCAGCAGCTCGCCACGCTGGAAAGCGAAGTGAAGCAGCAGTTGCTGATCCGCACCAAACGCGGCGTCACGCCCACCGATGCCGGCAAGATCCTCTATACCCACGCCCAGGCGATCCTGCGGCAGTGCGAACGGGCGCAAAACGCCATCGACGGCTCCGCATTGCAGCTCTCCGGCACGGTGTCCGTGGGGCTGGCGCCCGGCACGGCGGCGACCAATCTGGCCCTGCCGCTGTTTGAGGCGGTCAGACAACAGCACCCCGGCATCCTGCTTTATTACAACGAAAACTTCGGCACCACGCTGAGCGAACTGATTATGAGCGGGCGCATGGATATGGCGGTGTTGTACGGCAACCGCGATATCCACGGTCTGTCGTTTATCCCGTTGATGAAAGAAGATCTCTATCTGGTCAGCAGCGGCCCTGAAATCCCCGCCGGCCATACCATCGAACTGGAACAGGTGGCGAAACAGGATCTGTTTCTGCCCCAGTCCTACAACTTTATGCGCAAAATCGTCAATGAGGCCTTTGCTTCGCGCGGCCTGGTGGGGCGGGTGGTGTGCGAAATCGAGTCCGCCACCACCCTGACGGCGGCGGTGGCCAGCGGCCATGGCGCCACCGTGCTGCCGGAATCCGCCGCGCGCGCCATGCTGGCGCCGGCCGGAGCCTGGATGGCGAAAATCATCAACCCGGATATTCAGGCGCCGCTATCATTCTGCTCGTCCGATCATCTGCCCCTTTCCCAGCCGGCGCAGGCGGTGAAAAACATACTGCTGTCGCTGATGGCGCAGCGTACGCCCGATAATCGCCCACTGGCCCTAGCCTAGCGATGAATAATAAGTCTCCCTTATTACCACACAAGGAAACCCTCTTAGTGGAGCGTTAAACGGCACGTTACAGTGCCGCTATCACTCAGCAAAAGCCCTGCATCCGCTATCAGGGCCATAAGAGGTAACGATGGATCTCGCACAACGGTGGGATAATCCGCAATTGAGCTTATTGGGTACAAGGACGCTGTTATTTGAAGCGCCGGGCCCTTTAGGGCTGGAAAACCAGCAGCGCATCTGGGCGCTGGCCGACTATGCCGACGATCTGCCGGAGGTCGCGGAGTCCGTTCCCGGCATGAATAATCTGATGCTGGTGCTGCGCCACTCGCCGGCGGAGCCGGAATCGCTGTTTACCCGGCTTCTCAAGCAGTGGCTGCGGGATGAACGCAAGGTCTTGCAGGGAAAAACCATCGAACTGCCGGTGGCGTACGGGGGGGAATTCGGCCCGCATCTGCATGACGTCGCCGAGCACACCGGGCTGAGCGTCAGTGAGGTGATCGCCCGCCATTGCGCCCCGCTGTACCCGGTCTATGCCCTCGGCAGCCATCCCGGCTACTGCTATCTCGGCAATATGGACCCCGCCATCGCCACGCCGCGCCGTCAGACGCCGTTACTGAGCATTCCCGGCGGCGCCGTGTCCATCGGCGGGCTGCAAACCGGCGTTTCCGCCTCGGCGGGCCCCAGCGGCTGGAACACCATCGGTCATACGGACTTCACCTTCTTTAACGCATACGCGCAGCCGCCGGTCGCTCTGTCGCCAGGCGACAACATCGCCTTTAAAGCCGTGAGGGTGCGCGCATGATCGTAATTGAAAAAACCACCCCGCTCAGCAGCGTGCAGGATCTGGGGCGCAGCGGCAGCCTGCACTACGGCGTCGGCGCCGCGGGAGCGATGGATCCGCTGGCCTTGCGGTTGGGCAACGCCCTGCTGGGCAACGACGCCAACGCCGCGGCGATTGAAATTCCGCTGTTCCCCTTCCAGGCGCGCTTTACCGACGACTGCCGTTTTGCCGTCACCGGCCATGACGGCCGGGTGATGCTGGACGACGCGGCGCTCCCTTTCTGGTGGAGCGCTCAGGCGCGCAAAGGGCAGCGCCTGACGCTGCACGCATCGAGCAATACCGCCCGCGCCTACCTGCATCTGCCCGGCGGCGTCGACGTGCCGGAAGTGCTGGGTTCGCGCAGCACGCAGCTACGCGGCGAATTCGGCGGTTTCAAGGGGCGCGGCCTGCAAAGCGGCGACCGGCTCGGCGCCGCGGCCCCGCAGCAGCGCGGACCGGTGGATTTCGGCATCGTCCCGCCGTGGCTGGCGCTGGGGGTGGCGGATACGCCGGAACCGATGATCCGCGTGCTGCCCGCCGCGGAATACGGCGCGTTCAGCGACGCGTCGCGGCAGGCGTTTTGGAGTCAGGCATGGCGCATCACCCCGCAGAGCAATCGTTACGGCTATCGTTTGGCGGGCGAGCCGCTGGTGGCGAAAGTCCCGCTGGAGATGCGCTCGCACGGCATTATTCCCGGCGTGATCCAGGTGCCCCACAACGGTCTGCCGATCGTTCAAATGCGCGATGCGCAGCCCAGCGGCGGTTATCCCAAATTCGGCACGGTGATTGACGCCGACATGTGGCTGCTGGGGCAAATTCCCGTCGGCGGCCGGATACGCTTTCTTCAGGTAGACCATCAGCAGGCGCGTGAGGCGGAACGGCAACAGCAGGCCTATCTGCAAAAAGCGATCGAGCAGATCGACTGCCACCGCCGCTACGCGGATTAATGCCCCATTTACCGAGGTGACGAGATGTTAGCCATCGCTGAACTACGCCAGATCGCCAGCAGGATGAGTCAGTCCGGGCTGCGCGATATTGAAATCGTCGACGGCCGCTGCCGGGTACGTATGCGCTGCGACGCGCCCCGGCCGGCCGAGGTCGCGCCAACGGCGGCGGCGCAGCCCGCTTGCACGACGATCGCCGCGCCAAGGCCGGGGATCGTCTGGTTTAGCCATCCGCTTAACGGGCAGGTCATCGCCGCACCGGGAGCAACCGTCGCCGCCGGCGAGCTGGTCGCGCTGCTCGGCGTCGGCCACCTGCTGCTGCCGGTGCGCAGCAGCGCCGGCGGGACGGTGCGGCAGCTCTGCGTCGCCGACGGCTGCGTGGTGGAGTACGGCACCGAACTCATGACCCTGTCTCAGGAACCATAAAGGAGCACACGATGACCATCATCGATCTGAACGCCGATCTTGGCGAAGGATTTGGCGATTACACCATGGCGGACGACCGCGCCCTGATGCCGTTAATCTCCTCCGCCAACGTGGCCTGCGGCTTTCATGCCGGCGACGCCGCCATCATGGCCGACAGCGTTCGCCTGGCCAAGGCGCACCAGGTTGATCTCGGCGCGCACGTCGGTTTCCCCGATCTGCTCGGTTTCGGCCGCCGCCGCATGCAGATTGATACGGATACGCTGGCGCACTACGTCACCTATCAACTGGGGGCGCTGGCGGGCTTCGCCCGCGCGGCCCATTACCCCATGACCCATATGAGCTTTCACGGCGCGCTGGGCAATATGGCCGCCGAAGATCCGCAGCTTGCCCTGCCGCTGTTGCAGGCGGTAAAAGCCTTCGACGCCGGCCTGATTATCAGCACCACCGCCGGCAACGCCGTTGAGCATAGCGCCCGCCAACTGGGCTTCAAGGTTGCCACCACCTTCCTGGCCGATCGCGCCTACGACCGCCACGGCATGCTGGTCAGGCGCGGCCTGCCCGGAGCGGTGATCCACGAGGTGGCGCAGGTTAGCCAACGGGTCATCCGTCTGCTGACGCAGGGAACGGTGGAAAGCATCGAGGGCGACATCCTGCCCATGTCCGTCACCTCTATCCTGCTGCACGGCGATACCGCCGGCGCCCTGGCGCTGGCGCGGCAACTGCGCCGCGACATAGAGGCGCTGGGGATAAAAATCGTACCGATTTCGCGCCATTAGCTATTACCGCGGGGAAACTATAAGACAGCCCTATTGCCACAAAAGCTTTATGTCTTATCCCCCCCTATCGATTACTGGTTACAGTCCATTTATGCGTATTGCCTCCGGGCAAACGGTTGTTAACGTCAGGGGAGTCACGCTATGCCATTTTCAGATTATAAAACCGCATTGGTCACCGGCGCATCCGCCGGTCTGGGCGAGGCCATTGTCGAACGTTTGTGCCGCGAAGGCATCAGGGTGCACGCGGTCGCCAGACGCCGGGAGCAGTTGGCGGCGCTGGCCGAACGCACCGGCTGCATTCCGCACGCGCTGGATATCGCCGACACCGCCGCCCTGACCCGGCTGTGCGCGGGGCTTGAAATTGATATTCTGGTCAATAACGCCGGCGTTTCCCATTCGGGTTCCCTGCTGGATTCCGCCGCGGACAACATCGATAGCCAGGTGGACGTCAACCTGCGCGCCGTGCTGCATTTAACCCGCCTGCTGGTGCCCGGCATGGTCGAACGCGATCGCGGCCACGTCATCAATATCTCCTCCATCGCCGGCGTGTATAACTTCAACGGCAATACCATTTACCACGCCACCAAAGCCGCGGTGCATATGCTGTCGCGCCAGCTGCGCATCGATGTCTACGGCAAACGGGTGCGCGTCACCGAAATTTGTCCCGGCCGGGTGGCCACCGACATCTTCGGCAATGTGCTGGGCGACGCCGAGGAGGCGCGTAAACGCTTTATCGACGGTTTTGAACTGCCGCAGGCCAGGGACGTCGCCGATGCGATCGCCTTCAGCATCGCCGCCCCCGTCGCCGTCAATATCGGACACATTGAACTGACCCCGACCCTACAGGTGCCCGGCGGACTGTCGACGATGCGCCCGGATGATGCGGCCTGCTGATGGGGCGCGGTAGCGAATGGAGAGGGAACGGCGATGAACAACACGCTTGATTTTGGCGTCATCCTGCACGGGCAATACGCCGAGATGCTGATACAGGGCATAAAGCTGACGCTGCAACTGGCGCTGGGCTCCTGGCTGCTGGCAATGGCGCTGGCGATGGTGCTGGTGGTGGTGCGCCTGGCGAACAAACGGTTGGCGACGGCATTGGTGGCCGCCTACGTCTCTTATCACCGCAATGTGCCGACGCTGGTCCAGCTGATGATGTGGTATTTCGCCATTCCGACCCTGTTGCCCGAGTCGCTGCAGATCTGGCTGAGCGATTTCAATACCGAGTTCGTTTTCTCGCTTATCGCCCTGGGACTGTGCCAGGCGGCCTATTTCTCCGAGGACATCCGCAGCGGATTGCGCGCCATTCCCGCCGGTCAAACCGAAGCCTCGCGCGCGCTGGGGATGGGGTATCTGCGCGCCATGCAGCTGGTGATCCTGCCGCAGGGCGTGCGCAATGCGCTGCCGGCGCTTATCAACCACACGGTATTGCTGTTTAAAAACACCAGCCTGGCGATGGTGATTGGCGTGGCGGAATTGACCTACGTCACGCGTGAAATTGAAAACTACACCTTCCGTACTTTTGAGGCGTACCTGCTCTCTTCCCTTGCCTACCTGGCATGCTCCCTGCTGCTGATGGGCGTCGGGGCGGTACTGGCCCAGCGCTATCAACGCGCCTTAGCGAGGTAACGCCATGCTCGATTTTTTCTCGATCATTCAGCAAAACTGGATGCTATTTCTGGTCGGCCAATATCCCAGCGGACCTTTAGGCGGCATTGTCTGCACCCTGCTGCTGTCGCTGCTGGCGATGCTGTTCGCCTTACCGCTCGGCGTCGTGCTGGGCGTGGCGCGTATCTCCCCGTTCCGCTGGCTGCGCTATCCAGCCACCGTCTGGGTGTACGTACTGCGCGGCGTTCCGCTGGTCATGGTGGTGTTCTGGACCTATTTTTGCGTTCCTCTGCTGCTGGGGCGCAACATCGACGGGTTTACCACCATGCTGTGCACCCTGGTGGTATATGAAAGCGCCTACATCGCCGAAATCGTGCGCGCCGGCATTCAGGCGCTGCCTTCCGGCCAGTATGAAGCCTCCCGCGCCATGGGCATGAGCTACCTTAAGGCCCTGCGCCTGATTCTTCTGCCCCAGGCGCTGTACAACATGCTGCCCAGCCTGCTCAGCCAGCTGGTGTCGATCATCAAAAACAGTACCCTGGGGTACGTCATCAACGTCCAGGAACTGACGTTCGCCGCCAACCAGGTCAATAACCAGCTGCTTACCAAGCCGTTTGAGGTGTTCGCCATCGTCGCGCTCAGCTACTACGTGATTTGCTTCAGCCTGACTCTGCTGGCGAATCGTCTGGAACAGCGTATTGCCCGCAAACGTCTGGGGCCGTCGCCAACCGGAGCGGCAAAAGCCGCCCTGTCGGCCGCAAAATCTTAATTCGAGAGGAGTATCCGCATGATTCCGATGATTATGTTTAACCGGGTCAATAAATGGTACGGCGACTATCAGGCATTGACGGACCTGAGCGCGGAAATAAACAGCGGCGAAGTGGTGGTGGTTTGCGGGCCGTCCGGCTCCGGAAAATCAACCCTTATTCGCACCGTTAACCGCCTGGAACCTATCGAAGAGGGCCAGATCCTGTTCGACGGCCACGATATCCACGGCTCCAGTACGCGCCTTAACCAACTACGTACCCGCATCGGCTTCGTTTTCCAAAGCTTCAACCTGTTTCCGCATATTACGGTGCTGGAGAACATCATGCTGTCGCCGGTAAAAGTGCTGGGGCTGAAGCGCGCGGAGGTACGCAAGCAGGCGCTGGAACTGCTGGAGCGCGTCGGTCTTGAGCATAAGGCCGACGCCTATCCGGCCCATCTCTCCGGCGGCCAGCAACAGCGCGTGGCCATCGCCAGAGCGCTGGCGATGAAGCCGCCGGTGATGCTGTTTGACGAACCGACCAGCGCGCTGGACCCGGAGATGGTCGGCGAAGTGTTAAGCGTGATGCGCGATCTGGCGCAAGACGGGATGACGATGATGTGCGTCACCCATGAAATGCACTTCGCCCGCGACGTCGCCGACACCGTCTGGTTTATGGATGCCGGGAAAATATTGGAAAAAGCGCCGCCGGAACAGTTCTTTACCCGGCCGCAACACCCCCGGGCGCAGCGTTTTCTGGCCGACCTGCGTCAACACTAACTCTACCGCCTGTTTTAGCTACCGGAGCAAAATGCTATGAAAAACGTCAATAAATTGAGTGTGGTCATGCTGGCAGTACCCTTGATGTTGGCCGCCCTGCCGTCGCGGGCCGATAGTCTGGCGGATATTCAAACCCGCGGCACGCTGAACTGCGGGGTTTACTCCGACGTACCGCCCTTTTCCGCACCCGATCCGCAAACCCGTCAGTTGGTGGGCATGGATGTGGATCTGTGCGGCGCGCTGGCCAAGCAGATGGGGCTGAAGCTCAACCTGATGCCGGTTTCCGTCGAAGCCCGCATCGCCGTCCTCACCACCGGCCGGGTCGACGTGCTGATCGCCAATCTGGCGTATACCAAGACGCGCGCGACGCAAATTCAGTTCAGCGACCCCTACTACATCGCCAAAGAGGTACTGGTGGTCAAAAGCCCCAACGCGGAAAAAACCCCGGCGGACTTTAAAGGCAAACGCATCAGCGCCACCAAGGGCTCGACGTCGGAGCAGTCCATCCGCATGGCGGACGCCAGACCGGTCACCTTTCAGGACACCGCCTCCGCCTATCTGGCCCTGCAACAGAATAAGTCCGTCGGCTTCGTCACCAACAATATGACCGCCGCCAAGCTGGTTATGCAGGCGAAAAAAGAGGGGATCGATCTGGCCATCGTCAAAGAACCGATGGCGCTGGAGCCGGTGGCCGTCGGTTTAAAACTGGGCGAGCCGGCGCTGCTGGCGCAGGTCAATAGCAGCCTTAAAACCATGGACGACTCCGGCGAAATCGATCAAATCTGGAACCGCTGGATTGGACCGGATACCGATTACAAGATGGTGCGTGAAGAGAAGGTGCAGCCGCTGTCCAGTCTGCAATTCGTGCCGCTGGAATAAGACGGTCGGCGCGCGTCGGCGCCGTCCCTCCCCTACTCTGACAGTCTCTTAGTCACTATTTATCAGAAGAGACGATCTCAGGGGGAGGGGACGGATCCGGCATCGTTACCCCCTCTGGCAATCCCACAGCCATACTATCTAATGCCGTTTTACGTGTTTGGATGACGCCGGGAAATTTTTTATATTACGCATCCGGCATGATTCGAGCAGAGCTCCCCCTTGCACGCAAAATCCCTACACCTTGAAGCCCTATCTCTGCCTGAAATCTGGAAGTCACGCATTCTCGGCGTCATCGGCCAGACCAATATCAAGCTTATCCGCATGGATAAAAGCGTTATTCCCGCAGAATGCCACGATGAGGTCCATTTACGATCCGCTTTCCCCAGGACGGCGCTAACATGAAGAAACCTTTTCACCTGATGGCCAAACCGACCAGCTTTCAGTGCAATCTGTCCTGCGAGTACTGTTTTTATCTGCCCAAAGGGAAAGATGTCCTGCAAAGCCCGTCCCCTAAACGGCATATGGATGACGCGGTGTTGCGCCAGTATATCAAGCAATATATCGAGAACTGGCCGACCGAAGAGGTCATGTTCGCCTGGCAGGGCGGCGAGCCCACTCTGGCGGGGCTGGACTTTTACCGCCGGGTTCTGGCTTTGCAGAACCAGTATGGCAAGGGCAAACGCATCCATAACAGTCTGCAAACCAACGGCGTGCTGCTTAATGACGCATGGGCGGCTTTTCTCGCCGAAAACCGCTTTCTGGTGGGGATATCCGTGGATGGTCCCCGGTCATTGCACGACCGGTTCCGCAAGAGCAACAGCGGCCAGTCCGTTTTCCGGCAAGTGATTGACGGTATCGAGCGTTTAAGGAAATATGAGGTCGAGTTCAATTTGCTCGCCGTGGTAAACAGCGAGACCGTCAAATATCCCCGCGAGGTATACCACTTTCTGACCCGCGAACTGGCATGCCCGCACGTGCAGTTTATTCCCATCGTCGAACCCGCGGCGGCGGCCGGCGCCGAGCGGCAATTCGGCGAACTGATATGCCGGCAAAACGGCCGGGGTGAAACCGTCACGCCCTGGTCGGTGAACGGGGACGCCTACGGTAAGTTTATGATTAGCGTGTTTGACCAATGGGTACGACAGGATGTCGGCCGGATATTCGTACAACTATTCGATAACACATTAGCGGCATGGGCCGGTGAAACGCCCAGCCTCTGCGTCATGCAACCCACCTGCGGCAGAGCATTAATCATTGAACAAAACGGCGATATTTATAGCTGCGATCATTTCGTCACCCCGGAACATTGTCTGGGTAACATTATGACCACGCCGTTATCGACGCTGGCCTACGGTAAACGGCAAAAAAAGTTCAGCCGCCGGAAAACGCCATCATCACCGAAGTGCCAGCGCTGCGAATATCGTTTCGTATGCCAGGGAGGATGTCCGAAGCACCGAATCATCCCTCTCGGTAACCAGCGGCAAAATTATTTGTGCAGCGGTTACAAGACCTTTTTTCAACACGTCGCGCCCTATATGACCTATATGGCCGAACAAATCGCGCAGCGCCGTTCCCCGGCAAACGTGATGAACGTCGCCGCATTTATCGCCGCCAACCAGGCAGGGTGATAGCTTGATTTTTTTTACCGCCGCCGCTAGAACTTCCAGGCGTAGGCGATGCCGAGAATATCCTGGCTCATCTTCACGTTGGCTTCGCCGCCGCCAAAGGCCGCCGGAATGGAACCATTACCGTTGACGGTCTCCTTGAAACCGTGGGTATAGGCCAGGCTCAACTCGCCGTCAGGCGAAGGCGCCCACGTCAGGCCGACGCTCAGGTGGTTGCGAATTACCCCCGGGGCAAGAACATTGAGAAAGGTCTGGCTCTTTTGCACCGGCTGATCGGCATGGCTGAAACCGCCGCGCAGCGTCAGTTGCGGACTCAGCGCATAGCTGACGGCCAGCTTATAGACCGTCACGTCCCGCCAGCCGAAACCGGGGCCGTTCTTCGAACCGAAATTATCGCCGGCGAATACCGACTGAACGTCGAACTCATTGGCGATGGAACGCACGCTGCCGTATTTGATCTCCTGCGCGTCGGCGGACACCGTCAGCGCCGGCGTCACCTTGTACGCCAGCCCCACGCCGTAGTTTTCCGGAATGTCGAAACTGCCGCCATCGGCAAACAGCCCGGCATAGCGGTCGAACTCCTCGGCCTTGATCTTCGAAGACCAGGTCAGCCCTAGCGTCAGGTCGTCGGTCAACCGGCCCTGCCAGCCCAGGCGCAGGCCCCAGCCGGTAGAGGTGTCGTTGCCGCGATGGTTGAAGTTGCCGCCATCGCTGGAAAAACCGGAAAACGCGTTCAATCCCTTGGCGGAGAAGCGCTGATAGACGTAATTCAGGCCGACGCCGAAAGAGTGCCGTTCGGTAAACTTGTAGGCCAGCGAGGGGGTAATAAACAGCTGGCTCAGATTAACGCCCGCGCTGCCGTTGCCGCCAAAGGCGGCGTAGGGATTCTCTTTATAGTCGGTATTCATGCCGCCGTTGCCGTACACGGCGACGCCGACGCCCAGGCGATCGTTCAGTTGCTTGCTATAGCCGATCTCCGGCAGCAGAAAATACTTTCTCTCGCTGCCGTCGTAGCGGCCGTTGGCGCCCGCCGCATTCCCTTCGATCTCGGCGCTGCGATCCGGGGCGAACAGGGTAGCGCCGATATCCAGACGATCGCCGATCCACACCGTGCCGGCCGGGTTGTTGGCCGCCGCCAGGGCATCCTGCGGCTGGGCGATGCTGACCCCCGCCTGCCCCTGAGCCTTGATGCCGTAGCCATGCATAAAATAGCCGTTGGTGGCGCCGGCCTGGGTGCTGACGACCCCGCCCAGCACCGCCAGAGAAGCCAGTCGTATTTTGGATCTCACTATAGTTTCTCCCTGAAGATACCGCAGGAACCGGCCGCCTTGGCGTCAACTATTAAACCAAATGCATAACGTTTAATAATAATATTGAATGCTATTTTTATATCTGAAGGAAATAACCAATCCGCACGGCGCTCACTCCCTGGTCGGCGGCTGGCGGCAAAGGCTGGCGGACAGGCGATCCAGCAGAATCGCCATCAGCACCACCACAAAACCGCTCTGCAATCCCTGCCCGACGTCCAGTTGCTGAATGCTGGTCAGGATATCGTTGCCCAGCCCCCCGGCGCCGACCATCGAGGCGATAATCACCATCGACATCGCCATCATGATGGTCTGGTTCACCCCCGCCATAATCGACGGCAACGCATTGGGCAACTGCACTTTCAGCAGCAGCTGACGCGGGGTACAGCCAAACGCCAGCCCGGCCTCTATCAGCATTTTATCCACCTGACGGATCCCCAGGTCGGTTAAGCGCACCACCGGCGGCATCGAAAACAGTACCGTGGCGAAAATGCCCGGTGGCCTGCCGAGGCCGAACAGAATGGTCGCCGGGATCAGGTACACAAACGCCGGCATGGTCTGCATAAAATCCAGCAGCGGCCGCACCACCATGCCGATGCGCCGATGGCGGGCGATCAGAATGCCCAGCGGAATACCGGCCAACAGGCTGAAAAACGTCGCCGACAGGGTCAGGCCCAGGGTTATCGCCGCGTGCTGCGCATAGCCGCTGTAGACGATATACAGCGTCGCGGCCGCGCTGAATAGCGCGAATCCCCAGCCCAGCCGCCACCAGCTTAACGCCACCGCCAGCAGCACCAGCCCCCAGGGGGAAAGCAGCAGCAACCCTTGTTCCAGTCCGCCGGCGACGCCGTCAAGCAGCGCGGCGATAAATTCGAATATCTCGCCGTGCTGGCTCAGCAGATAGCGCACCGCGTCGTCAATCTGACTGCTGAAATTTAGCGGTTCAGCCATGAGTAGATCCTCCCGGCGCGGGTGTTGCGGGGTAAATATCGGCATAGCTTTCCGCCAGCACATAGCGGGAGGTATCAATCCCGGAGAAAAAGCGTTGCACATAGGCGTTGGCCGGGGCATTAACCAGCTGTTCGGCGGTGCCTATCTGCACCAGACGCCCGTGTTCCATAATCGCAATCCGGTTGCCGATGCGCAGCGCTTCCTCGATATCATGGGTGACAAAGACGATGGTGCGCCGCTGCTCCGCCTGTAACCGCAGCAGCAGGCCCTGCATTTCCCGGCGGTTAATCGGGTCCAGCGCGGAAAAGGCTTCGTCCATGAGCAATAGGGTCGGATTAACCAGCAGCGCCCGCGCCAGCCCGACGCGCTGCTGCATGCCGCCGGAGAGTTGGTGCGGCATATGCCGGGCGACCTGCGCCAGCCCCACCTGTTCCAGCGCCGCCAGGGCCGCCTGATATCTGGCGACGGCCTTTACCCCCGACAGTTCCAGGCCGAACGCCACGTTATCCAGTACGTTGCGCCGCGGCAATAAGGCGAATGACTGAAAGACCATACTCATGGAACGACGGCGAAGATCGATTAATTCCGTCGCCGATAAAGCGGAAAGCGCGGTATCTTTAAAAAAGATCTCGCCCGCCGTCGGTTCGATTAACCGATTGAGCGTACGCAATAAGGTTGATTTACCCGACCCTGACAATCCGACGATAACGAATATTTCTCCCTGGGCGATATGCAGCGAAACATTATTTAACGCCACCGAACAACCGTGCGCGGATAATAATTCCTCGGCGTCCATTCCCGCCTGTAAATAAGGAATCGCTTTATATGCTCCGGAGCCAAAAACTTTATATAGCCCTTCAATTCGAATCAATTTTTCAGTCATTGATCACCTGACATTTATACTCGTCATACGTCGAGCATACACTTATAGAAGTGAGTAATCCGCGTAACGGAGCTCACTGTATAAGAAATAATACCGCGCCAATAAAACTTTATCGTCTGAGATATAACAAAATAATTTAACTCATCCCTGCGGCTGAAAATAACTCTCATGCCGGCTTTTGCAGGAGAATGATTCGTTAATCAGCCACTCTTTGACCCGGTGGTACAGCCGGGATTCGCTGTCGCGCTGCGACTGGATCAGATAATAGCCGCGTTCCGTTTTCACCTCCGGCCCGCAGGGGATAACCAGTTCGCCTTCATCCAGCAACTGCCCCACCAGCGGCATCCAGCCTAATGCCACGCCCTTGCCTTTCAGCGTCGCCTCAATAAGCAGGGAATAGGCGTTAAAGGTTAACGAAGCCACTGAATTATCAAGGATAATCCGCTGCGCGCCGAACCAGTCATACCAGGTCAGCCAGCGGCTCGGATTGGTCTCCGGTAAATTGAGCAACGGCACCTTGAGCAAGGATTGCGGCGTATCCAGCGGACCATACCGGCGGATAAACGCCGGAGTGCAGACCGGGACGACCAGTTCGTGAAACAGCTTTTCGCTATGGCATCCCGGCCAGTGGCCGTTGCCGAAAGTAATGGACAGATTGGCATGGCTGTCGCGCAGGTTGAAGTCATTGGGGGAAGTGGAAATCTGCACGTCCACGTCCGGCATCAGGCGCTGTAACTTATCCAGCCGGGGCAGCAGCCAGTAGCTGGCGAAGCCCATGTCGGTATCGATGCGCAGGGTGTCTCTGGTTTTCTTTTGCTTTATTTTTTCAATCTGTTGGCTGATATCCGTCAGGCTGCTGTAAACAATATGGTAAAGCCGATCGCCTTGCGGGGTTAATAATACGCCGCGATGGCGCCGCTCGAACAACGCCACGCCAAGTTCGCGTTCCAGTTGATTAATTCGCTGGCTGACCGCCGGCTGCGAGGTTCCCAGTTCTTCGGCCGCCGCGGTGAAATTAAGGTGACGGGCCGCCGCCTCGAAAAATATTAACGCCGGGAGCGACGGTAATCGATTAATTGCTGACATAATCCCCTCTTATTAAGGCATAAGTTTTTAACCCGTTCACAGCCTGTGGAGATTATGAGATAAAAAATTATATTAATGAAGTGTCATTCTTAAGGTGATTTAAGATATATGCTTAGCAGAAAACCGAATATCGTTATTTTAATGGCGGATCAATTAACCGCGGGCGCGCTCTCCGCCTACGGTAATAAAATAACCAAGACGCCCAACATTGATAAATTATCCCGACAGGGGGTGGTGTTTAAGTCGGCTTATTGCAATAGCCCATTATGCGCGCCGTCCCGCGCGACATTAATGACCGGGCTGTTGAATTCCGCGAATAACGTTTTTGATAATGCCGCCGAATTCAGCGCGGAGCAGCCCACTTTTTGTCATTATTTGCGCGTGCAGGGTTACCACACCATTCTGGCGGGCAAAATGCATTTTTGCGGCCCCGATCAGCTACACGGTTTTAATGAACGTCTGACCACCGATATCTACCCCGCCGATTTTGGCTGGACCCCCGACTGGCGAAATCCTGAAGTGCGGCTCGACTGGTATCACAATATGAGTTCGGTGATCGACGCCGGTACCTGCATTCGCACCAATCAGTTGGATTTCGACGACGAGGCGGTGTTCCTGACCCGGAAAAAGCTGTTTGATATCGCCCGTCAGGGCAATCAACAGCCGTTCCTGCTGCTGATGTCCCTGACCCACCCGCACGATCCTTTCGCCATACCGCAACCCTATCTCGACCGTTATTCGCCGCAGGATATTGATTTACCGCAGGTGAGCGCCGCGCAGGTTCCGTCGGATCCGCACTCCCGGCGGCTGCGCAAGATATACCAGCTGACCGACGACCTGCTGAGCGACGAACAGATCCGCCGCGCGCGCCACGCTTACTATGGCGCAGTCTCTTATGTCGACGATCAGTTCGGCGCCGTTCTCACTACCCTGGAAGAGACCGGATTGGCCGAGGACACCATCGTGCTGGTGATCTCCGATCATGGCGAAATGCTCGGCGAACGCGGGCTGTGGTATAAAATGGGCTTCTTCGAGGGCGCCGCGCGCATCCCGTTTATCGTCCATGCGCCGAACCGCTTTGCCGAGCATCGCGTCGACGCCAGCGTCTCGCTGGCCGACCTGCTGCCCACGCTGGCGGAGCTGGCGGGCGGCGAGCCGTCGTCGCTGCCCGCGACGCTGGCCGGGCACAGTCTGCTGCCCCATCTGCGCCGGGAAGCCGGGCACGACGGCGTTTACGCCGAGTATCTGGCGGAAGGCGCGCTGGCGCCCATCGTGATGATCCGTCGCGGCGACTGGAAATACGTGCATTCGCTCAGCGATCCCGAACTGTTGTTTAACCTGCGCGAAGACCCGCTTGAACTGAACAATCTGGCCGCGGACGCCGCTTGCCTGCCGGTGCTGTCGGCGCTGCGGGACGAGGTGGCGTCGCGCTGGGATCTGCCGGCGCTGCACCAGCGCGTATTACAAAGCCAGCAAAACCGCCTGTTCCTCAACCAGGCGCTGGCGCACGGCACGGCGCCGGCGTGGGACTATCAGCCGGTGCAGGACGCCAGCCGCCGCTATATTCGCAACAACCAGACACTGGATGAACAAGAGGCGGTGGCGCGTTTTCCACGTCCTCACTCTTCCTCCCATAACCAATAACACGGGAATTAATCATGCGCTTTCGCCATTCCGCCGTCACACTGCTTATCCCCTTACTGCTCGGCAGCGCTTTTTCGGCCCAGGCCGCCGTCGACGACGCCAGCTGCCGGTTAGTGAGAATGTCCGATCCGGGCTGGACCGACATCAACGCCACCAATGCGCTGGCCGGCGTGTTGCTGGAGGGGCTGGGCTATCGGCAGCAGGTGCAAAACCTGTCGGTCGCGCTGGGCTTTCAGGGGCTGAAATCCGCCCAGTTGGACGTTTTTCTGGGCAACTGGATGCCCGCCCAGCAGCCGGTAATTGAAAAATTTACCCGCGACGGTTCGGTTGAAGTATTAACCGCCAACCTGGCCAGCGCCAAATTCACCCTGGCGGTGCCGGATTACGTCGCCCAGGCCGGAGTTAAAGACTTTGCCGATCTGGCGAAATACGGCGATCGCTTCCAGCGTAAAATTTACGGCATCGCGCCGGGCGCGCCGGCCAACCAGAATATCAAACGCATGCTCGACCAGAAGGAGCTTGGCCTTGACGACTGGTCGCTGGTGGAATCCAGCGAAAGCGGCATGCTGGCGCAGGTTGAGCGGGCGGTGAATAAAAAAGAGTGGATCGTCTTCCTCGGCTGGGAACCTCACGCCATGAATAGCCGTTATCCCCTGACCTACCTTGGCGGCGGCGATGCCTGGTTCGGCCCGAATTACGGCAGCGCGACGGTCAATACCGTGGTGCGCAAAGGCTATGCGCAGGCTTGCCCCAACGTCGCCCGGCTGTTCAGCAATCTGCAATTCAGCGTCGACCTGGAAAACAAGGTGATCAAACGCCTGCAGGACGATAAGCAAACGCCGCGTGACGCCGCGCGCGCCGAAATCATCGCTAATCCGCAACGGTTGGAACAGTGGCTGGAAAACGTCACCACGCTGGACGGCAAACCGGGGCTTGCAGCCGTGCGCCACTCCTTGTCGCAGTGATTTTTTCAGTACGCTGGCTTATCCCCGGCGTTTGCAGGGGCGACTCCCGTCCCTGCAAACGGAAGATCGCCACCCGCCTCAGGATATTTTTGTGAGCACGCCGCTTTCCGCCGGCGCGGTGGCGTTTGCCCAGGCTCTGAGTTCGCGCCAGCGCTCATCCCGCGCGTCGGCCAGTTCGCTCAGCACTTCCGGCGTCAGCGACTTGAAGCGGCCCTGAGCGGAGAAATAGCTTTCCAGCGGCGCAAAACGGTTGGGATTGCGATTGATGGTCAGCACGCCGCGCTGGTATTCCAGCAGCGGCCACAGCCCGGTATCCACCACGCTTTTCCCCAGCGCTATCGTGCTGTCGCTGGCGCAGCCCCAGCCGGTGGGACAGGGGGCGAAGACGTGCAGAAACGCCGGTCCGTCGACGGACGCCGCTTTCTCCAGCTTTTTCAGCAGATCGGACGGCTGCCCCACGCTGGCGGTGGCGGCGTAGGGCACATGGTGGGCGGCGGCTATCTGCAGCAAATCTTTCTTGACGTTGAGACGGCGCGGCGTGAAACCGGTCGGCGAGGTGGTGGTTCTGGCTCCCCAGGGGGTCGCGCCGCTCTTCTGAATGCCGGTATTCATATAGGCTTCATTGTCGTAGCAGATATAGATAATGCGCTCCTGGCGATCGAACGCGCCGGACAGGGACTGCAGGCCGATATCCGCCGTGGCGCCGTCGCCGGCGAACCCCACCACCGGAATATCGCTGATGCCTTTGGCGCGCAACGCCGCCGCCAACCCCGAAAGCACCGCGCCGGTGGCGGCGAACGGCGCGATCATCGCATTCACCCCCACCGCCATTTGCGGATAGATAAAGCCGACCGCCGACATACAGCCCGCCGGGATCACCACATGGGTTTTCGGCCCGAAAACCTTCAGCGCCAAACGTACCACCAGACTGCCGCCGCAGCCGGCGCAGGCTTTATGGCCGATAAAGTACTCTTCCGGCGGCAGGTTTTTAATCGATATGGACATGGGCGTCCTCCCGTTGAGCGGCAACCGCTGACGAAGGCCGATCGGGCTCCGGCGGGTCAATGCCAAGAAAACGCAAATCCGGTTCCTGCGCCGAGCGCCCGGCCGGCCGGGTTAATTCATCATACAGCCGCACCACGTCCTCCAGCCCGATCTCCTGCCCGCCCAGCCCGGCGATCTGGTTGAGCAAGCGCGGCACCCGCCCGCCGGTCACGCTGGCGTAATCGAACAGCGCGGATTTGATCTCCACCGCCACCGCGCCCTGCTGACCAAAGGAAATGTCCTTCTCCAGCACGGCGACGGCCTGTATCCTGCGGGTGCGATGGGCGCCAAACAGCGCGTCGAGCAATGCGCCCTGCGGGAAGGGGCGCAGGTAACGCAAACGCAGCAGCCCGACCGCCTCGCCCCGCGCGCGCAGCGCATCCACGGCGGCGCGCACCGTACCGGCCACGCTGCCGAGCGTAATCACCACCCGTTCGGCGTCGTCCAGTTGATAACTTTCGATAACGCCATCGGTAATCCCCTCTTCGCCGCGGCCGAAATGGGCGCGGAAACGCCGGCCGATGGCGGCGATTTCATCTAACGCGCCGCGCATCGCCTGGTGTTGCAGATATTTGAACTCGGTGTACTCCCCCGGCCCGGCGGTGATCGCCAGGCTTTGCGGATGCTCAAGGCTGAAGGTTCCCGGCGTCCCCTCGGCAAAAAAGCGGTTCGCAAGGAACGAATCCACCAACGCCTGTTCCGGCAACTGCACCGGCTCGTAAGTATGGGTCAGCACAAAACCGTCCAGATTGATCAGCACCGGCGTACGCACCGCGGGGTGTTCGGCCAGCGCATAGGCCTGAATAATCAGGTCCAGACTTTCCTGCGCGGTTTCGGCGTAAACCTGGATCCAGCCGCTGGAGAGCTGGGAAAGGGAATCGCTTTGATCGCCATAGATATTCCACGGCAGCGCCAGCGCCCGGTTGGCGTTCATCATCACCAGCGGGAAACGCCCGCCGGCGCTGTAAGGCAAACATTCGGCCATATACAGCAGCCCCTGCGAGGAGGTGGCGGTAAAGGTACGCACGCCCATCGCCGCGCTGCCCATCACCAGCGACAGCGCCGAATGTTCCGATTCCACATGGACGAATTCGGCGTCAAGCTCGCCCTCCTCCACCATTTCCGCCAGCCGCTCCACCACCACCGTTTGCGGTGTGATGGGATAAGCGGCAATCACCGCGGGGCGGCACAGGCGCACGCCGTGGGCCACCGCTTCATTGCCGCACAGGAACAGGCGCTCGCCCTTATGGCGGGTATTCAACCCGCCGCTACCGGCTGAAGATTGACTCATCGCGGTTCTCCCGTAACGGCATTGTGTTGGCTATCCGTTAATAGCGCGTCGGACTCGCTTACCATTGTGATGGCGTCTTTAGGACATTCCAGCGCACAGATGCCGCAGCCTTTGCACCACTCCGCCAGCAGGCGGGGATAGTTGTCCCGGGTATTGGCCAGCGCCCCGTCGGGGCAGAGCAATACGCACAGGTTGCAGCAGATACAGGCGCTGTCTTCGATTTTCGGCCGCGAGGTGCGCCAGCCGCTGTTTTCCGCCACCAGATAGCCGGAGGAAAGCTGGGGCGAAGCGGGCCAGCGCGCCAGATCGGGTTTTTGGTGTTCGCGCCGTCGGCAGGGGCCGGATAAGGCCACCGGCAGCGGGTCCTGGCTGGTGCCGCCGCGTCGGGCGCGGCGCGGACGCTCTGCCTCGTCGCCGTTCACGTCGGGGGCTTTGGTCGAATCAGCCATGCGCCGCCTCCTGAATCGCCGCCGCTTGATGATGCTCGGCCAGCCACTGCGCCAGCGGAGCGGCGATGTTTTCCTCCGTCCGGGCAAACCGGCCGGCGGCGGCGAACGCCGCCAGATTACGGCGCACCCGCTCCGGCAGGGGAGCGGGCGCCTGCCAGTGCGGCGCGAATTCGGAAATAATCGCTTTCTCAAGCGCCGCGGGCGGCAGCAGGGAGAGCACGCCGTTGAGTATGCCGAGCAGCACGGTGTTGGCATGCGGGCTTCCCAGATGATGCTCCGCCAGCGCACGCGCCGGCACTCGCCACCCCAGCCCGATGGGCAGGCGCTGAACCCCCTGCTCCTGTTTTGCGTCGATAAGAATCAACGCGCCGGCGGAAAGCTGCTCTGCGCGCAGCTGCGGCAGCAGGGTTTCATCCATCACCACCGCCACCTGAGCCTGGCGCACCGGGCTGCGATCGCGGATCGGCGAACGGGACAAACGGGTATAGGCATAAACCGGGGCGCCCCGGCGTTCCGGGCCGAAAGAGGGAAAGGCCATCGCTTCCAGATCGGCAAAACGCACCGCCGCCAGCCCCAGCAGCCGGGCGGCGGTAAACGCCCCCTGACCGCCCCGCCCCAGCCAGAGAATATCAAGCATGGCTGCGATCCCGGATATGGTTAAAAGAAGGAGGGTTATCCCCTAACGAAAGGTGCTGACTGAATCCGGACATGACGCCTTCTTGCCCCTGAAATCTATTGGGCATGATAGTGGGTAAATAAAATCTACAGCGCGCAGGCGCTGCGGGTATCAATCACGCGTTTCGCTTTATGGGTGTGGCGCGGCAGGATTTCCGGCGCCAGCAGCAGCACCCGTTTGGGACGTACGCCAAGCCGGGTTTTAATCTCCTGACGCAGGTACTCTTCCAGTCGGCTTGCGTCTTCCGGGTTGCCGTTATGTTCGACTTCAATGTCGAAACGCGTCAGGTGCTCTTCTTCATATAGCGTAATGCGGTATTCGCCATTAAGTTCCGGCGTGGCGCGCACAATCGCTTCCAGATCGCCGGGGAAAACATTCACCCCGGAGACGATAAACATATCGTCTTTACGTCCGGTGACCGTAATGCGCACATGGGTTCGGCCGCAGGCGCAGGGGGAATGGTCGGCGACGATGATATCCCCGGTGCGGAAACGGATCATCGGGCGCGCCTGTTTGGTCAGCGAGGTCAGCACCATTTCGCCGGGCTGGCCGTCCGCGACCGGCTCATCGGTGGCCGGGTCCAGCACTTCCAGCAGGATATCGTCTTCCACCAGATGCAGCCCGTCCTTCTCCTCGCAGGAACCGGCGCAGGCGCCGTAAATATCGGATATGCCGTAAAAATCATACACCTGAGCGCCCCACCGCTCTTCAATGGCCTGACGGGTCGCTGGAATCGAGCCGCCGGGCTCGCCGCAGACGATAATGCGCTTCATCGCCAGATCCCGGTGCAGATCGATCCCCTGGGCGACCGCGGTTTCCCCCAGATGCCAGGCATAGGAGGGCGTGGTCCAGGTCACGGTGGGCTGGAAGGTTTTCATAATATACAGCAGGCGATCGGAGGGAATGGTGCCGGCCCAGAAACAGAGCGCTCCCAGCTTCTGGGCGCCGATAACATCCGGCCCGCCGACAAACAGCGTGAAATTGAGCGCGTGCACGTAACGATCGTGCGGGCGCATGCCCACCGCCCAGAACAGCCGCGCCTGAATATCCTGATAGCGTTCGAAGTCGTCCGCGCTGAACGGACTCAGCGTCGGCACGCCGGTGCTGCCCGACGAGGCGGAGACAAACACCACCTGCTCTTCCGGCACGGCCAGAATATCCCCCAGCAAGGGGGCGGCGTCCTGCCGCTCTCTTTCAATCTGCTTGTCGATAAAAGGGTAACGGCGCAGATCGTCCAGCCGGTGTAAATCATCAGGATGGACGCCCGCCCGCTCAAACGCCTCCCGGTAGTAAGGAGAATGGGCATAGGCATGGGCGACGGTGTTTTGTAACCGTTGCAATTGCAGCGCCTCAAGTTCATGACGGGGTAATATTTCCACCTCATCCCAGTAACGCCGATAGCTCGTTTTCGTCATCACACTACCCTTATTTCTGTCCCAGTTTCGTTTGCAGCCACTGCGGTTTCTGGAAGTCGCGGAAGATATATTGCGGATCCTGTATCACCGCGGCGAATTCCGGGGATTCGATAACCGCCTTGATATCGGCGGCGAACGGCTTGTTTAAATCTTCGGTACGCACCGCCACCAGGTTTTTAAGCTCTTCATCAAGCTGTTCCAGCGCAATGGCCTCCGACAGTTTCAGGCCCGAGGCAATGGCGAAATTGCCGTTCACCAGCGAGGCGGCGGAACTCTCCAGCGTTCTTGGCAATTGCGCCGCCTCCAGAGGTCTGAACTCCAGCCCTCTGGGATTACCGCCGATATCTCTTATCGTGGCTTTGGTCGGGTCGATATCCCCTTTCAGGGTGACCAGATCCAGCGTCTCCAGAAAGCGGATGCCGCGCGCCAGATTGGTGGGGTCGTTCGACAAGGTCACCACATCGCCGCGCTTGAGTTCATCCAGGCTTTTAATCCGTTTTGAATACAGGCCCAGCCCGGCGGTGGGCACATTAATCAGCGGCGACAGCTTCAGTCCCTTGTCGGCGGAAAACTTTATCAGATAAGGACGATGCTGAAATAAATTGGCGTCGATGCTGCCGTTCGCCAGCGCCAGGTTGGGCTGCACATAATCGCTGAATTCGGTGACCCTGACTTTATAACCTTTCTGCTCCAGCCCCGGTCGGATGGCGAATTTAATCATATCGCCGTAAGGGCCGGGCGCCACGCCGAACACAATCGTCTGCTGTTGCGCCCGCGCCGTATGGGAATGCATAAAAATAACGCCGGCCAATAAGGACAGCAGCAAATATAAATATCGGGTGTACTTTCCTGAAATCATTTAATTACTTCCCAAATCAAATAAATTAAACAGATACCCGCTTTACGGAGTAGGCGTCACAAAATAGATAACCGAAAAAAAACGCTATCAATAAACGCGGGGAAAAATAAATCACTTGATCAACTATCATTATATAAAAAATGGAATTAGATATTGTCGTTACTCCTTTGTTAAAAAACACCGTTTTTATACTCGTTGTTATCAAAGAAACGCTCTTATCGGATTTTTTATCCAACAAAATATTATAGGATATAAAAACTTACCTGAAATAATCCCCCGCCGATGATTTACCCTATCTGATAACCAATCTTATTACCTTAGATGAAAATTGATCGGCATCATATTTTCCAGCGCGGCGCGCCTATGAGGTCTTACTGGGAACGGATTATTCCGTACCAGTCATTTCTGACTGGCGGGAATAATAACCAATAAAAATGCTAAGCTGGCAAGGCGTTGTTGCGTTTTGCCTCGCCAACGACGCTGATGATTGATTATCGCGGCTAATAGTCAACGCTGAAGCGCGGTTTCTCGGGGCGGGTTTTGACATCCACTCCCGGGACTTCCGCCGGCGCGTAGTGGGTTTCCAAATCGCGGATCAGCGCCAGATAGCGGTCCGCCGCCTTGCTTAATATCTTGCGCCCTTTTTCGGCGCTGGCGGTGAGGATATCCTCGGTGCGCCCCAGCCCGCCGAGACTTTTATGGCCCGCGGCGGGAATCGGGATCCAGGTGGCGATATCCATTACGCCGAATGTCTCGGTTTCATCGTGGGTGACGGAGCGCTTGAGCAAATCACGATCGAGCAGCGGTTTCAATTCATGCCCGGTCACCGTATCCAGTTTCACCAGTTCGGGCCGCACAAACAGCACGTTGCTGGTTTCCTCTTCCCCGGCGTGATAGAACGGCGTATTCAGTTCGTCGCGCAGCGTTTGCGCCGCCAGCTCCCAATAGGTGGCGCCGCCGATAAAGATCGCCTTCCCCTCCCGGCGCAGTTCGGTCGCCACCTCATGGGCGATAACCTGGAAATTCGGCTGTTGTCCGTGTCCTTGAATAATAATGACTTTACGGAAACCGGTCGCCCACAGTCCGCGCACGATATCCTTAATCAGCGCATGCATGGTGGCGTGGCCGATGGCCAGCGTGCCGGGGATCGGATCGCCGTTGACGTCGTAATGGAAGGTGGGCGACGCCCCGGCTCTTATCGGCGTCGGCAGCAACGCCGGCAGACCCGTTTTACGGCTTAATTCCGCCGCAATCCATTCGGCGGTAAAGATATCCGTTCCCAGCGGCAGATGGGTGCCGTGCGCTTCGGTGGTCGCCACCGGAAGAATGATTATTCCGCGCGTCTCGGCGCTTTCAATCGCCTGATCCAATGAAAGTTCATCAAAATGAATCGCATCCGTCATAAATACCTCGTTAAAATTGGCAAATTTTTATTATTTACGGTATAGGCGGCCGGTTGCATTCAGTGATAATTATTTCCCCAACCGTTAAAGACTTATTTAACCACCGGCGGCCTGAATTTATTCTCTCGACCGCGCTTACTATGGCAGAAATATTATCCACCCTATAAATAACAATATTTCATGACCTAATGAGAAAAATCATTTTTGATTGCAAAATTTATTTAATTACCAACCAACGGCGATTTTTATAAAAATTATTTTATGACGATATATTCTGATTTTAATTTAAACGACAAAATTGATCGGTATCATATTTTTATATAATCACGATTTAAAATATAATGCGAAAAATCAAACTTTATAAACGGGATAAAAGCATTGACTCCCCCACCGTTTCGCCTGCTGGAAGGGTTCGCCCGCACCGTCAATTAAGATAACCGCCATATAATTACGCAATATAACTAATATCAAACTGTCCTAAAGAACCGGCGGCCAAAGCGATTAAAGTATCGAATAATTTGGCGGCCAACGACCTGCAACCAAGGTATCTGGATGACGGCATTACTCGACATAAAAGGACTGAGCGTTCATTTCGGCGCGCATACGGCGGTGGATAATCTTGACCTGCAAATAGCCGCGGGAGAGATGCTGGCACTGGTGGGGGAATCCGGCTGCGGCAAGTCCACCACCGCACTGAGCATTATGCGGCTGTTGCCCAAACAGGCTTCGCTGAGCGGCGCCATTCTGCTGGGGGAAACCGCGCTGCTGCGCCAGAGCGAAAAACAGCTCGCCGCGCTGCGCGGCAACGATATCTCGATGATTTTTCAGGAGCCGATGACCTCGCTGAACCCGGTGTTGACCATCGGCCAGCAGGTCGCCGAGGCGCTGACCCTGCACCAGCCGCTAAGCCGGGCGCAGGCGCGGGAACGGGCGATTGCGCTGCTGGAGCAGGTCAGGCTGCCCGACCCCGCGCGGCGTTTTAACGATTATCCGCACAGCCTGTCCGGCGGCCAGCGCCAGCGGGTGATGATCGCCATCGCCATCGCCTGCCAGCCGCGCCTGCTGATCGCCGATGAGCCGACCACCGCGCTGGATGTCACCATCCAGGCGCAAATCCTGGCGCTGCTGGACGAACTGCGCCGCGAATTAAATATGGCGGTGCTGCTGATCACCCACGATTTAGGCCTCGTCGCCCAATGGGCCGATCGGGTGGCGGTGATGCACAACGGACGCAAACTGGAACAGGGCACGGTGGATGAGGTGCTGGGCAACCCGCAGCATACCTATACGCAAGGCCTGCTGCGCGCTTCGCTGCATATGGAGCAGGATCGGCACTATCGCCACTCGCGGCTGGCGGAAATCCATTACAGCGATAAGGACGGGTTTACGCTCGCGCCGCCTCCGCCGCGTCCGCGCCAATTTCCCAGCGCGCAACCGGATGCCGCGCCGATGCTGTCGGTCAGAAACCTCACCGTCAGATACCAGGGCGACGGAACCGAGGCTGCGGCGGTTAACGACGTTTCGCTGCATATTCAGGCCGGCGAAACGCTGGGTCTGGTGGGAGAATCCGGCTGCGGCAAATCGACGCTGTCGCGCGCCATTATGCAACTGGAGACGGCGCAGCAGGGACAGGTGCTGTTTAACGGGCAGGATTTGCTGCCGTTATCCCGCAAGGCGCTGCTGCCGTGGCGCAAACGGATACAGATGATTTTCCAGGATCCGTACAGTTCGCTCAATCCGCGTCAGCGCGTTGAGGAGATTCTGGGTTACGCGCTGGCTATCCACGGCCTTAAGGACAAGCGCGAGCGGGAACGGCGCATCCTGCGCATCCTCGATGACGTCGGCCTGCCCCGTACGGCGCGCAGCCGCTACGCCCACGAATTTTCCGGCGGCCAGCGCCAGCGCATCGGCATCGCCCGGGCGCTGGTGCTGCGCCCGGAATTGCTGATTTGCGATGAGCCGGTTTCCGCCCTGGATGTCTCCGTGCAGGCTCAGGTGCTGAATTTGCTGGTGGATTTAAAGGCGGAGCTGGGGCTGACCTATCTGTTTATTTCGCACGATCTGGCGGTGGTTCGCTATATCGCCGATCGCGTGCTGGTGATGAACGGCGGGCGCATTGTGGAAGAAGGCGACCACCAGCGCATCTGGCAGCAGCCGCAGCACCCTTATACCCGTACGCTGCTGGATGCCGTGCCGGGCAGAAGAAATCCCCAGACGCCGGCGGTACTTTTCTAAAACCAACCTCAAACCGATTAACGACAGACACAGGGAATACACACTATGCCAACTCATCCGACCGACCAGCAGCATCCCTCCGACAGCGCCGCGGATGCGCTTATCGACTACGAAATCAATCGTCGAAAATTTCTCGGCATCTCCGGCGCCATCCTGGTTTCCGGGGTATTTGGCGGCGTATGGCCGAGCGAGAGCGCGGCGGAAGTCGGCAGCCTGCCTAATACCCTGAGCGGCGCGGTGCGCGGCGGCACGCTGGAAGCGGTGGTGCACCCGGAACCGCCGACGCTGGCTTTCTTTATCAATACCTCCACCCCCGGACGGGCGGTGGTCAGTAAAATTTTCGACGGTTTATTTGATTACGCGCCGGATCTGTCGCCCCGCCCGCAGCTGGCGGAAAAGGTGGCGCTCTCCGACGACGGCCTCAAGGTGACGCTCTATTTGCGTAAAAACGTCTTCTGGCACGACGGCCGGCCGTTCACCTCGGCGGATGTGAAGTTCTCGGCGGAAAATGTCTGGCTGCAATACTCCCCCGTCGCCCGCCGGGTATTTCAGTATCTGACCGCCACGGAAACCCCCGACGAGCATACGGTGATCCTCACGCTGTCCAAACCGACGCCGGTGGTGCTCAACGCGCTGGACGTGGTGGCGACGCCGATCCTGCCCAAACATTTATATGAAGGCACCGACATTCCCAATAACCCGTATAACAACAAACCCGTCGGCACCGGTCCGTTCGTATTCAAGGAGTGGCAGCGCGGCAGCCATATCGCGCTGGAGCGCTTCGATAAATACTGGCAGCCCGACAGGCCTTTCCTCGACAAGCTGCTATTCAAAATCATTCCCGACGTTTCCGGCCGCGCCACCGCCTTTGAAACCGGCGCGATCCAATACGGCGAGCGCAACCCCGTTACCTTCGCCGATGCGGACCGGCTGGCGAAACTGCCGAGTCTGACGCTGGATACCGCCGGCTATAACGGCTTCGCCACCTCGTTCTGGCTGCTGCCCAACCTGCGCGATCCGATTCTCGGCAATCTGAAGGTGCGCCAGGCCATCGCCCATGCCGTCAATAAAGATCTGCTGGTCAAAACCGTGTGGGGCGGCTACGCCAAACCCGCCACCGGGCCGGTCTCCTCGCAGCTAAACACCTTTTATACCGCCGATACCCAGCAGTATCCTTTCGATCCGAAAAAGGCGCAGGCGCTGCTGGATGAAGCGGGATTTACGAAAAAGGCCGACGGCTGGCGCTTTAAACTCAATCATGACTTTATCCCCTTCGGCGACGACTATCGCCGCAGCGGCGAATTCGTGCGTCAGGCGCTGCGCGCCATCGGCATCGATGTAACGCTGCGCGCGCTCGATCTGGCCACCTGGAGCAAAAACGTCTTCAAGGATTACGACTATCAGCTGGCCAGCTCCTGGGGGGTAAACTGGACCGATCCGCAACTGGGCGTGGAACAGCTGTACTGGTCGAAATCGGAAAGTAAAGGCACCCCGTGGACCAACGCCTCGGGCTATGCCAGCCCGGAGGCCGATCGCATTATCGAAGCGGCGCAAATCGAGGTGGATCCGCAAAAGCGCGTGGCGCTCTATCATGAGTTGCAGCAAATTGTGCAGCGCGATCTGCCGCAGATTAATATTTTTGAATTCCAATGGTTCGGCATCTGGGCCAGAAATCTGCGCAATGTGACGGATACCTTTAACCACAGTCAAAATAATTTCGCTCATGTCTGGTTTGACAAAAAATGAGGATCGGCAGCGGGAAAATGGCGCCATGACCAAACGAATGGTTTTCAGATTGCTTCAGCTGGCCGGCGTGGTGATTGCCGTCGCCACGCTGAACTTCTTCTTGCTGAAAGCGCTGCCGGGCGATCTGGTGGACGTTATCGCCAGCGAAAGCGGCAGCGCCACGGCGGAGCAAATCCAGCATCTACGCGAACTGTTCGGACTGGATCGCAACCTGTTCGCCCAGCTGTTCGCCTATCTGGGGACGCTGGCGCAGGGAGATCTGGGGTTCTCGTTCCGTTTCGGCGAACCGGTGCTGGATCTGATCCTCGACAGAATGCCGGCCACTATCCTGCTGGTGGGGGTCGCCCTGATCCTGTCGGTGACCGGCGGCGTGCTGCTGGGCGTCGCTTCGGCGCGGCGGCCGCACGGCGCGGCCGATACGGTGATATCCATGCTCTCCACCATCGGCTATTCGGCCCCCATGTTCTGGGTCGCCCTGATGCTGATTGTGCTGTTCGCCGTTAAGCTGCCCTGGCTGCCGGCCAGCGGCTGGCAGGATATCAACGCCGGCTACGCCGGTTGGCGCCGGCTGGGGGATATTGCGGCACATCTGGTGCTGCCGGTGCTGACGCTGGCGATCTATTACATGGCGGTATATGCCCGGCTGTCCCGCGCCTCGATGATCGAAACCCTGTCCGAAGATTTTATCCGCACCGCGTGGGCCAAGGGCGCGCGCGAAAAACGGGTGATTTTCGCCCACGCGCTGCGCCATGCCGTACTGCCGGTGATCACCATGCTGGGCCTGCAGAGCAGCGCCCTGCTGGGGGGCTCGATCGTGGTGGAAACCGTCTTCGCCTGGCCGGGACTGGGGCAGCTGTCGTTCGACGCCATCCGCAGCCGGGATATTCCCGTTCTGCTGGGCGTCTTGCTGTTCAGCAGCGTACTGGTGGTGCTGTCGAATCTGCTGGTGGACGTGGCGCACGCCTGGCTCGATCCACGGGTACGCGTTATTAATCGCGGGCGTTAAGCCCTGGAGGTAAAATGCGCTGGTTACTACAACCTTCCGCCGCCGTCGGTCTCACCATTCTGCTGGCGGTGCTGGCCGCCGCCGGCGCGGCGACCTGGTTTTTCCCCGACGACCCGATGAATATGGTGGGCGTTCCCTATCTGTGGCCGGGGCAGGATCCCCAGTTTCCGCTCGGCACCGACCTGATGGGGCGGGATATTCTGGCCGGCCTGTTGCACGGCGCCCGCGTCTCGCTGCTGGTGGGCGTCGCCTCGACGGTCATCGCCCTGCTTATCGGCATCGCCGTCGGCGTGGCGTCCGGCTTTTACCGCGGGCGGGTGGATAGCGTGCTGACCGCCGTCACCACGCTGTTTCAAACCATCCCGGCCTTTCTGCTGGCGATTATTCTGGTGGCGGTATTGCAGCCTTCCATCAACACCATTATTTTCGCCCTCGGCATCACCTCCTGGACCAGCATCGCCCGGCTGGTGCGCACGGAATTTCTGGCGCTGCGCGAGCGGGAATTCGTCCGCGCCAGCATATCGCTGGGGGCCAGCGATATGCATCTGATTTTTCGTGAAATACTCCCCAACGCCTGGACGCCGGTGGTGGTGTCCACCGCCCTGCTGATCGCCAACGCCATTCTGTCCGAAGCCGGTCTGTCGTTCCTCGGGCTGGGCGATCCCAACGTGGTGAGCTGGGGGTCGATGATCGGCACCGGGCGGGACGCGCTGCGCACCGGCTGGTATATGACCGCCCTGCCCGGCGTGGCGATTATGTTGACGGTAATGACGCTGAACCTGCTGAGCGACGCGCTGCATACCGCCCTCAATCCGCGCCTGCGCCGCCGGGGCGCGGCGCTGCCGGTGCTGTAGGCTTATCCGCTGAGGAACAAGACGTTGTCTTATGACTTTGACCGTATCATTGATCGGCGAACCAGGAACTCCACCAAATGGCTGGCGGCGGAAAACCAGGCGACCTCCGCCGGGCAGCCGCCGCTCCCCTTATCGATCGCCGATATGGACTTCTCATCGCCGCCGGCGGTGGCGCACGCGCTGCAAGACCTGGTCACCCACGGCGTATTTGGCTATACCGAGTACGCCGGTATGGTTATCGACCCGCTCTGCGACTGGCTGGCGGCCAGACATCGCTGGCAAATTAAACCGGAGTGGGTGGTTCCCTGCTGCTCGGTCGAAAGCGCCATGGATGCGGTTATCCACACCCTGACCGAACCACAGGATGATATTGTTATCCTCTCGCCGGGCTTTGGCGCCTTCGCCCAGGTCATCGAGCAGACCGGCAGGAATATCATCGAGGTGGCGCTGGACGAGGGGGAGAGAAACTATACGCTGGATTTCAGGCGGCTTGAAAGCCGGCTTAGCGCCAAAACCCGCCTGATGATCCTGTGCAATCCGCATAACCCTATCGGTAAGGTCTGGCGGGCGGATGAACTGACGGCGATCGGCGAGATCTGCCAGCGGCATAACCTGCTGTTGCTCTCCGATGACGTCCATCAGGACCTGATCCTGGGGGACGTGCCCTATACGCCGCTGGCCGGGCTGAACGATCAATTCGCCGATCTCGCCGTCACCTTTACCTCGCCGGAAAAAACCTTTAATCTCGCCGGCCTGCAAATTGCCAACCTGATTATCAGCAACGCGTCCATCAGGGAAAAGATCGCCCATGCCCTGCGGCAACGCATGGTGCACAAGCCGAATATGTTTGCGCTGTACGGCGGCGATGCCGCCTACCGCTACGGCGCGCAGTGGCTGGATGCCCTGATTAATTACCTAAAGATGAATTACATCCTGTTGCAGCAAGGGGTGGATAGCATCGCCGACGTCGAGTTGTTCGAAAATCAGGGCAGCTACCTTGCCTGGCTGGATTTCAGAAAAAGCGGATTATCCCAGCCTGAACTGGCGCGCCGCTTGCGCCATGAGGCGGGATTACTACTTGAAAGCGGTCTCCATTTCGGCAGCCAGGGCGCGGGATTTATGCGCTTAAACTTCGCCTTGCCCCGCGCGCAGCTGGCCGTGGCTATCCGTAATTTGCAGCGCTGCTTCGCCCGGTAAAAGCGGATTGCCGTTTATGGTCCGCTCCCTGATTGTCGGCCTGCGCTGACAAACGAAAGCATCAAATAATTAAAGTTCAGTTACGTCAATAACCTGGGAGCATTCGCCGGAAAGCGCGCCGCTGCGCGTCACTGGCTTTCGCGGCTTCCCTGCCGCTCACCCGGCGGCCACAAACACCTCAGCGCGATTTTTTACGCGCAGTAAAAACCATCTCCTGCTATCTAAGGTGTTTTTTTAAATAACGCTTCCCGGCGCAGCCGAACAGCACCGCACCCGATGGGTATCCGTTAACCAGTAATATTGTTCCGGGTGGCGGATACAGCGCTCGCCGTCGCGGAAGTCGCACCCCGGGTCATGGCTGGCGGTCTGTGATTCCCGCGTCTGATTTTTCAGCCGTGGATGCGCCGGCGGGATGGCCTGAAGCAGATAGCGGGTATAGGGATGCCGGGGATGGGCGAACAGCTCCGGGACGGTGGCCTCTTCCACAATCACGCCGCGCGACATCACCCCGACGCGGTCGGCGATATGGTGCACCACGCTGAGATCGTGAGCGATAAACAGGTACGCCAGCCCCTGTTCGCGCTGCAGCCGCATCAGCAAATTGAGGATCTGCGACTGGATGGAGACATCCAGCGCCGACACCGGCTCATCGCAGATTATCAGCTTCGGCTCCAGGATTAGCGCGCGGGCGATGCCGATTCGCTGGCGCTGACCGCCGGAAAACTCGTGCGGGTAGCGCCGCGCATCCGCCGGGGTGAAGCCGACGCGCGTCAATATTTCCTCCACCTGCCGCCGGCGCCGACGGGCGTCGCGCACGCCGTGGATAATCAGCGGCTCTTCGATGCTGTAACCGACGCTGCGCTGCGGATCGAGCGAGGAGAGCGGGTCCTGGAAAATCATCTGAATATCTTTGCGCGCCTGGCGCCACTGCCAGGCGTTAAGCGTCAACAGCGATTGGCCGGCGAACAGCACTTCCCCGCCGGACGCGGCGGTCAGCCCCAGCAGGCTGCGCCCGGTGGTGCTTTTGCCGCTGCCCGACTCCCCCACCAGCGCGTAGGTCTCGCCCGGCATAATATAAAAGCTAACGTCCTGTACCGCGGTAAAACGCTTACCGCGCCAGCCCTTGCTCTGGAAGGTTTTGCTTAAGTGACGCACGGTCAGCAACGGCGCGCTCATGGCAGACCGCCTATCTCTTCGGCGCGCCAGCAGCGCACCCGGTGAGTCGGATCCGCCAGGGCGCGCAGGACGGGAGGCTGTTCGCGACAGCGGGCCTGGGCGTAAGGGCAGCGATCGGCGAAACCGCAGCCGGGTATGAAAACCGACAGCGCCGGCACCGTGCCGCGGATCTCCGGCAGGTCGGTTTTGCGCGCGCCGTCCAGCCGGGGTACGGCCTGCAGCAGCGCGCGGGTATAGGGATGCAGCGGGTCGTCAAACAGGCTGACCACCTCCGCTTCCTCCACCACCTCGCCAAGGTACATCACCAGTACGCGCTGACACAGTTGCGCCACCACCGACAGATCGTGGCTAATCAGGATGATCCCCATCCCGCTATCCGCCTTTACCTTTTCCAGCAACGCCAGTATCTGCGCCTGAATGGTGACGTCCAGCGCGGTGGTGGGCTCATCGGCGATCAGCAGCGCCGGACGGCTGGCGATAGCCATGGCGATCATCACCCGCTGGCGCATGCCGCCGGAAATTTCATGGGGATAGGCCGCCGCGCAGCGGCGGGCATCGTCAATGCCCACCTGATGCAGCAACGAGAGCACCTCCGCCCGGCGCTGCCTGCGGGTCAGCGCGGTGTGCAGCCTCAGGCTCTCCTCAATTTGAAACGCCACGCTAAACACCGGGTTGAGACTGGAGAGCGGATCCTGAAAAATCATCGCCAGCCGGCTGCCGCGCCAGCGCTGTAACGCCGCGGGCGTCAGGCTGCGCAGCACCTGGCCGTTAAAGGTCATTGCTCCGCTTACGCGACTGTAGCGCGGCGGCAATAGTCCCATCAGCGCCTGCGCCGTCACGCTTTTGCCGCAGCCGGACTCGCCGATAATGCCCAGGGTTTCATGACGCTTTAGCGTAAACGACACATCGCGCACCGGCGACACCACGCCTTGTTCGGTGGCGAACTTCACCTGTAATCCATCCACCGTCAGCAGCGTATCTGACTGTACAAGCTCGCTCATCGCCCTGCGGCCTCGTTTTTCAACTGGCGAAACAGACGGCGCGTCTGGGGCTTCAACCCGCGATCGGACCCGTCGCGCAGCGCGTCGCCGACGATATTCAGCGCCAGAATCAGCAGCACGATGGCGACGCCGGGAAAAAAGGTCATCCACCAGGCGGTGAAAATCACCTTCTTCCCTTCCAGCAGCAGATTACCCAGGCTGGGCATCGGCGCCGGAATGCCGGAGCCGAGAAAGCTCAGCGCCGCCTCGGTGAGAATGGCCACCGAGAAGATCCAACTGACCTGCACGATCAGCGGGGAGACGACGTTCGGCAACAGGTGCAGCCAGATAATGCGCGCGCCGGTGGCCCCCTGGGCGCGCAAGGCTTCAATATAATTTTTTTCCTTGATCACCAGCGCGGCGGAGCGGATCACCCGCGCCACCGAGGGAACGTACACCAGCGACAGCGCCAGCACCACGTTTGATACGTTCGGCCCCAGAATGCCGACGATGGCGATCGCCAGCAGCAGCGAGGGAAAGGCGAACAATCCGTCGCAGATGCGCATCAGGATCAGATCCAGCCAGCGATACCAGGCGCACAGCAGCCCGATCGCCATCCCGATAATCCCCGCCGTCACCGCCACCGCCACGCCGACGGAGAGCGAAATGCGCACCGCCAGCGCCACGCGGACAAACAGGTCGCGGCCGAAGTTATCGGTGCCGAACCAGTGGGTGGCGTCGGGCGGTTTTAGCCGGCTCAGCGGACTGATGGAGTAAGCATCGAACGGGCTTGCCAGGGCGCCGAGCAGGGAGAACAGCACGATGATCAACAGCAATGCGCCGCCCGCCGCCAGCTGTGGCTGGCTCAGTAATTTTTTCATGACGACTTACCGCTGACGGAAAGGCGGGGATCGAGCAGATAGCTGAAGATATCCACCGCCAGATTGATCAGCACATAGCTGACGGTGATCAGCAGCACCGCGCCCTGGATCACGGTGAAATCGCGCCGTTCGATGGAGTCGACCACCAGCGAACCCACTCCCGGAATGCCGAACACGCTTTCAATCACAATGGCGCCGGTGACCAGCGAGCCGAACGATTCGCCGCAGATGGTCAGCACCGGCAGCAGTCCGTTTCTCAGCGTGTGGCGCAGCAGCACCAGCGCTTCCGGCACCCCTTTGGCGCGGGCGGTGGTAATAAAGTTTTCCTGCAGCACGTCCAGCATCACCGCGCGGGTCATACGCGCAATCAGCGCCGATATGCGAAACCCCAGCGCCAGCGCCGGCAGGGTTAAATACCACAGGTTCAGCAGCGTATCGCCGCGGGTGGAGCTGTACCCCACCACCGGAAACCAGCGCAACTGCACGGCGAAAAAGAAGATCAGAAACAGGCCGAGTAAAAAGCCGGGGATCGACATCCCCAGCGTCGCCAGCCCCATAATCAGCCGATCCGCCAGCCGGTCGTGGCGCCAGGCGCTGATAATGCCGCCGCCCAGTCCGAGCAGCAGCGCAATGCCCTGCGCGTAAACGGCCAGCGCCAGCGTGGGCTGCAGGTGTTGCAAAAACAGCGACAGCACGCTGGCGTTCATAAATAGCGAGTGGCCGAGATCGCCGCGCAGCACTGCGCCGAACCAGGCAAAAAACTGCACCGGCAGCGGTTTGTCCAGCCCCATTTGCCGCCGCAGCGCGGCGATATCATCCGGGTTGGCGTCATTTCCCAGGATCACCAGCACCGGGTCGCCCGGCGCCAGATGTACCAGGCAGAACACCACCACCGCGACCACGAACAGTACCGGCAGCAGCGCCAGCAGCCGATGGAATATATACCAGCCCATCATCTTCTCCGCTTAGCGCGCCGCGATGCTGACATTCCACAATACCGGCCCGATCAGGTCGTAATAGCCGTGAATATTATGTTTGATCGCCACCGCGTCCGGGGTGGTGCGTCCCAGCACGATCACCGGCAGATAGTTCCAGGTCTCGACGTGCAGTTTATCCACCAGCGGTCTGGCTTCCTGCAGCGACGGCGCCTGTTTGATGGCGTCCAGCGTGGCGTCAAGCTCCGGGCTGTTGCTCAGTCCGGGGAATTTGGCCCGCGAGTCGAGGAAAGGATACTGGTGCAATACCTGACGCATCGAGAACTCCAGCGCGCAAAGATCGAAATTCTTCGGATCCTGCCGGCGTTGCAGCACCGTCGCCCAGTCATAGACGTCAAGACGGGATTTCACCCCGATCTGCTTCAGCACCTGCTGCGCCACAATCGCCAGGTTATACAGCTCGGCGTACTCCTTAGTGGCGATAATCACCACCTCTTCGCCGTTGTAGCCGGACTCCTTCACCAGCCGGCGCGCTTCGTCCAGCTTATGCTGATTCCAGTACGGCTTGCCGGCCTCGCTGTACCAGTCCACCTGTTCGGGAAAGCCCAGCGAGGAATCCTCCCTGAAAAAGCGCTCATCGCTGTAACCCGCCAGCAGCACCTGATGCACGTCCAGCGCCAGATTGAACGCCTGACGCAGTTTCAAGTCGGCGAACGGCCCGCGGTTCTTGTTAAACAGATAGGTAATCAGCGATCCGCCCGCCTCCGGCCGGTAGAGTCGCACGTCGCGCGCATTGTTGAGCGCATCGATATTGTCTTTCGGCAGGTCGAAAATCACGTCGTATTCGCCGGTCAGCGCCCCGGCGAGGCGGGTGGACTCATCGGTGATATAGCGGAACCAGATATCCTTGACGTCCGCTTTTTTCTGCCCCGACAGGCCGTTGGCCGGTTCACTGCGCGAGACATAGCCGTCGTAGCGGGTGAGATGCAGGTATTCGCCCTGTTTAAACTCCGCCAGCTTATAGGGGCCGGTGCCGATAAGCCGGCTGACCGGTTTCTTGCCGGCGTTGGCTTCCTCTATCAGCCGTTTGGGCATGATGGCGGCGAGATTCTTCAAGTCGGCGAGCACGTTCAGGGTAATCAGCGACGGCGTCTGCACCGTCAGCCGCACGGCGCCGTCGTCCACTTTGGCGAACTGCGCGCCGGGCAGATTGGCTTTCCCCTGGGTGGAGACCGCCAGCCAGCGGTTCATCGACGCCACCACATCATCCGCCGTCAGCGGTTGACCGTCGTGAAAGCGGATCCCCTCGCGCAGGGTAAAGGTGTAGGTTTTGCGGTCGTCGCTGAGAGTATAGCTTTTCACCAGCTCCGGCACCGGTTCGAACTTGTCGTTGATGGTGAACAATTGTTCAAAGATATGGCGCACCACATCGGTGGTGGCGCTGTTGGTGGTCAGGTAGGGATCGAGGGTGCCCGGCCGCTTGCCGTAGGCAATATTCAGCGTCGCGTTGCGGTCGGCGGTTTCCGCCTGCGCGAATCCCCAGGGCAAACTGGCCGCCAGCAACAGCGCGGCGAGCGAAAAGGTAAACAATTTCATCGACGGGAAACTCCCTTATTGTTGTAATCGGCGTTATCTAATGATGCAGGCGCTAATGTCCGGGGTCAGGCGGCGTCCGTTACGCCGCGCCGGCCGGCGAACTCGTCTTTGACTTCCTGCAACAGCCGGGCGTCCGTCAACAGGCGCAGCCCGCTGCGCGCCAGCACTTTCGCCCCGGCGATCAGCGCCGTGTAGCCCAGCGGCGAGTCGGCCGCTTCACGGAACGGCACGGTATGGCCGATCAGGTCGTCCGGGCCGATTTTGATGGTGGGATGTGCGGTGGGCACCGCGTGGCTGATATCGCCGGCGTCCGTCGAGCCGATACCCTGTTTGTCCGCCAGATCGACGCTTTCCCCCACCGCGGTAAACTCCTCCAGCAGTAACCCGTTCAGCCGATGGTTGATATTAAAATCACGCGGCCCGACCTGATGCTCGATCTTTACCATCGCCCCGGTCGCCAGCGCCACGCCCTCGGCAATGGCGCGAATGCGCGGTTCCAGCGCGATCACTTCCTCTCGGGTTTTGGCGCGAATGTAGTAATGGGCCGAGGCGTACTCCGGAATAACGTTCGGCGCCTGGCCGCCGTTGGTGATAATGCCGTGCACCCGCACGCCGTCGGGCAGTTGCTGGCGCAGCACGCTGATGCCGTTATACAGCAGCACCAGCGCATCCAGCGCGTTCACGCCTTTATGCGGCGCGCTGCCGGCGTGGGACGGCCTGCCGTAAAAATGGAAATAGAGATGATTGTTGGCCAGCGACGGGCCGGTGAGCCGCGTTTTGCCGGACGGATGCACCATCAGCGCGACGTCCACGTCCCGCAGAAAACCGTGCTCGACGAAGCGCGCCTTCACATTGCCGTTCGGCCCGCCCTGGCCGCGCAGCCCGCCCTCTTCGGCCGGCGTGCCCAGCACCACCACGCGTCCGCCGGTCTCCTGGATAACCTCGGCGAGGGCCACCGCCGCCGCCACGCTGGTCACCCCGATAATGTTGTGGCCGCAGGCGTGGCCGATATCGATCAGCGCGTCGTATTCCGCCAGGAAGGCAATGGTCGGCCCCGGTTTACCGCTCTCCTTTAGCGCATAAAAGGCGGTTTCATGCCCCGCTACGTTGGAGGTGACCTGAAACTGATTTTTCGCCAGCAGCGTGGTGAGCAGCTTATTGGCGTAATATTCGTTATTGCCGGTTTCCGGATGGGCGTGAATATCCCTGGAGACGGTAATATACTCCTCGCTGTGTTTTTCGATGCTCTCTTCCAGTTGCGATAATAGTCTTGCCGCGCCCATGTTTTTGTCACCACATTGTTAAAACAGTGGCTGATAGTTAACGCGGAGCGGGTGGGAAATAAAAACATCGATTTTTGCTTTCTATATGCTTTTTTTAATTAACGTGTCGCCGTCGTTATGCCCGCGGGCCGCGCACTCAGGCAACGCTTTTCAATTCACGGATTATATCGCCCAACAGCCGGTGCAGCCGCTCCCGATGACCGGAGCGCGCCGCGGGCGAACCGGCGTCCGAGGTCATGACCACGGTCAGCGCCAGCCGGGGCACGATATAGAGCATCTGGCCGCCATAGCCCCAGGCGTACTCCACCGCTTCATCCGCGATGCGCGTCTGGAACCAGCCATAGCCATAACCGTCGCCGGTATAAGGCGATTGCGTGCGTGAGCGCCAGGACTCGGTAATCCACGCCGGCGATATTAATCGGTTGCCTGCCGGCGTAACGCCCCCGGCGCGGTAGAGCTCGCCAAAGGCCAGCAGCGAACGCGGGCTCATCGCCATCTCGTTGCCGCCCAGATAAATTCCCTGCGGATCGCGCGACCAGCCGGCGATGGCGAAACCGTCCAGCGGCCCAAGCCAGTCGCGCGCCAGTTGCAAGGTGGTGCGTCCGGTTTGGCGGGTAAGGATTGCCGACAGCAAATGCGTTGAACCGGTGGAATAAATCATCCGTCCGCCGGGATCGTCGTCAAAGGGGCGGGCCAGCGCCGCGCGAACCCAGTTACGGCTGTTGGCCCAGGCTCCGTACCCCGCCCCCGAGGTAGACGCCAATCCGGCCTGCATGGACAGCAGATGACCGATGGTTATGCGGTTTATGCGGGGATCGGGATTGGCGGGAAGATCGTCGGCAAGCAGCGGCGCCACCGCTTGATCGGTTCCCGCAAGAATGCCTTTGTCGATAGCGATGCCGACCAGCGCCGATATCACCGACTTCGAGGCTGATTTGATATTGGTGACCGCCGTCGTGGTGTGTCCGCGGTAGCCCCGCTCGGCCAGGATTTGGCCGTCTCTGGCGATAATCACCGTTTCAAGGGGCGTAATCGCCTCCGCCTCATCGAGAAGCCGGGTGACGGACTCAGCCGGCTGCGCCGCATAGGCGCCGAGCGATAAAAAAAGCAGGGCGATAGCGGACGCGGCAACCCCGCGCATCCTGTCGGAACATAATCGAGTGCGGCACTGTTGCCTATGCCTGCGCATCCGCTTCCCCTCTGTAACAGAGCCGATAGTGTATTGCCCCAGAATGCCTAATTATGGGCTAACCACCAATCGGTTCGCCGCTGGCGATCCGCATCCGTCCCGCATAGATTTTCCCCCAGGCAAGACCCAGAATAGCCGCGGTCAACGAACCCAACAGCACGCCCAGTTTGGCGGCGCCCAGTTGATTGTCGCTGGAGAACGCCAGCATGGCGATAAAAATCGACATGGTAAATCCGATCCCGCCCAGCAGCCCGATCAGCGCCACCCCGCCCCACGACACATCGGGAGGCAGTTTGCATAATCCCAGCCGTACCGTCAGCCAGCTTACGGCGATAATGCCCAGAGGTTTGCCCAGCACCAGCCCCGCCATCACGCCGATCATCACCCAGTGGGCGCCTTCGGCGGAGAGATTGACGCCATCGACGCTTACCCCGGCGTTGGCGAGCGCAAACAGCGGCATAATGAAAAAGGCGACCCAGGGGTGAAGCGCCATCTGCACGCTCATCACCGGCGGAAGCAGTTCGCGCCGGGCCACGCGCAGCTGTTTGAAAGGCCGCGACAGACTGTCCGCCGGTTTATCCGGGTCCGTCAACTCATGGGTGATGCGTAAAATGTTGTCGCGCACGGACAGATGGCTGCGCGCGGGCAGCACCGGCGTAATAAGCCCCAGCACCACGCCCGCTATCGTCGGATGTATGCCCGTCATCCACAAGCCGCTCCAGATGACGACGCCCGGAATAAGATAGAGCGGAGCGGAGCGAATGCCGATTAACTGCATACCGGCGACCAGCAGCACGCCGGCGCCGGCAATCGCCAACCCGCTATAGTCGAGCTGCGCGGAATAAAAGAGGGCGATCAGCACAATAGCGATAATGTCGTCGATGATCGCCAGCGTCAGCAAAAACACCCGGATGTTTCCGGGGATGGAGCGTCCCAGCAGCGCGAGAACGCCCACGGCAAAGGCGATATCGGTGGCGGTGGGCACCGCCCAGCCATGTTGCCGCGCCGGATCCTGGTTAAACAGGATATAGATGAACGCCGGGACGGCCACGCCGCCGAAAGCGGCAATGATAGGCAGCGCGGCCTGCCGGATATTGCTCAGCGCCCCGGCGTGAATTTCATATCTGATTTCCATGCCGACCACCAGAAAGAAGATCGTCATCAGCCCGTCGTTGATCCAGAAATGGAGGGACTGGGAAAAGGCGAACGATCCGACGGCGAAGGAAAGCGGCGTATGCCATAACTGATGGTAGCTGGCGGCGAAGGGGGAATTGGCCCAGATTAAGGCGATGGCCGCGGCGGCCAATAATATGATGCCGCTGACGGATTCAATATGGGCAAAACGTTCTAATGTGGCGAAAGCGCGTTCGGCCAAAAGACGGACGGGCGGAATTTTACGCGGTGCAAAGTCGCGCTTCATAATATAAAAACTCCGCGTGGCGGCCCGACCGACGCATAATCATAACCTGCCTAACTGCGCTATACAGCCGACACCCGGTTGAAAATCTATCATGCTCCGGCATAGAAGGACAAGATCAGCCTTATCGCTGGTCAGGTCACAGTCCTCCTTTAAGCAATTCCCGAATGCCCTTAGATACTGCTCTATTCCTTAAGCTCTCCGGATGAGTACCGGTTAAACGTACCGACCTGTCAACGGATCGCCCAGCTTTGCACCAATCCGGAACAACGCTGCTCCCAAGTGGCGCGTAAAGACCTCAGCGAAAATCCGCGGATTCGCTTTTTTCCTGGCGAACATCCTGGCGCGAATAGCAAGAATACCTCCAGAAATCAGCAACAAAAACATAACATCACAACAACACTAAATGCGATTGGCGTGAATATTGCTTACTTATCCCTTTAGCGGTTCCTGCATCGGAAATCCGTAGACGGTGATGTCTATCCCCATGTTCGGAACGTATGGTGTGTCCCTTTAAACCTTCAGCCGACACAGATTACGTGTCTCATAGTCGCCAGGAGCGCTGTCATGAAATTCCAATATTCTACCCACGACATTGAAGCGCCACGGCGTTTCGAATACTGGAATGAGGTTGTCTGTCAGCACTGCATCCCAGCGGCCAGCGAATGTCTGGATCGCGCGCCGTTTGACGGTGAACTGGACGTGAGCCTTGTCGGCGCGGTCAGCATCAGCATGATGACTTCGCCCTGGCACCAATGGCGGCGAAGTTCGCAACACATCCGCACCGGTCCGGACGACGATCTGTGGCTCGGCTATATGAAGCATGGCGATGCCTACATCAGCCAGGGAGAACGGCGGGTACATCTCCGCAGCGGCGATATCACGCTCTACGACGCCGCACGTCCCTTTGAATTCAGGCTGGCGCCGGAACAAATCTATCTGGTGCGGCTGCCGCGCCGCTCATTGCTTAGCCGTAGTCCGCATGCCGAACAGATGACGGCACGCATTATTGATCGGCAACGCCCCGGCGCGCAGGCCTTACGTTCAATGATCGAAGAAGCGGCGTTCACCAACTTCTCCGATCCGGACACCGCCGCACGCTACGGCAGCGCGATACTGGATGTTCTGTCGTTGACCATCGACGACTATCCGGACAAGCACAGCTCGGCGGGGGAACGCGATCTCTATACGCGCCTGCTTTCCTACATCCGCGAGAATTTTTCCGATACCGAACTGAATCTGCATTCCCTGGCGCTGGCCCACCATGTCTCCGAGCGGACGGTGACGCGAGCCTTCGCCCGCCACAACCAGACGCCGATGGACGTAGTACGCATGACGCGTCTTCAGGCCAGCCATCGTGAGTTGGCGGAAGGGATGGCCGACAGCGTCACCCGCACCGCGCTGAACTGCGGATTTACCGACCTCTCGCATTTCAGCCGCGTCTTTCGCGCCACCTATGGCTACACGCCGCAAAGCCTGTTGTTACAAGCCCCACACGCCCATTCAGCACGTTGATGCTCACTAACGTAACGACCTCCGCCCGGTTCGCAACTGATCCACCGGCGCAGCCGTCTTCAGGCGGTCTGCGCGACATCCTGATGTTACAATCGCCCGGCGATTGTCCATCCCGGCATAACGGATGTCCGGTTCAGCAAAGCAGCGGCGACGTAGCGGCTCTATGGTTTTCCTAAGACCAACGATGTCCCGGAAGGAGTGAAATATGACGACACGAGCATGTCAGATCCCCGGTTTGTTCGGCACAAACCGCTCAGTTCTATCCCATGAAGATATTTTTGAGGTGCGGCATGGCGCATGATCATGAACACACTGAACCGCCATCGGCTATCGCCCTGCGCGTCAAAGCGCTCGAATCACTGTTGACGGAAAAAGGATTAGTCGACCCCACAGCTCTGGATGAGTTGATCGACACCTATGAAAATCGGATTGGCCCCCGCAACGGCGCCCAGGTAGTGGCTAAAGCGTGGGCGGATCCGGATTACAAGGCGCGTTTACTGTCCGACGGCACCGCGGCGATTGCGGAACTGGGATTTTCCGGCGTACAGGGTGAAGACATGCTGGTGGTCGAGAACACCCCGACGGTGCATAACGTCACCGTCTGTACCCTGTGCTCCTGCTATCCCTGGCCGACTCTCGGACTGCCGCCCATTTGGTATAAGTCCGCGCCTTATCGTTCCCGTATCGTTATCGATCCGCGCAGCGTGCTGGCGGAGTTCGGTCTGAATGTTCCCGCCAGTAAAGAAGTACGCGTCTGGGACAGCAGCGCGGAACTCCGCTATCTGGTTCTGCCCGAACGTCCGCGGGGCACCGATGGCTGGAGTGAAGCGCAATTGGCCGAACTCGTCACTCGGGATTCCATGATCGGCACAGGACTGGCCAAAACCCCGGATGGCGTCTAACCACAAGCGGAGAAAAACCAAATGAACGGAATACACGATCTCGGCGGGATGCATGGGCACGGACCTGTGTTAACCGAAGCCGACGAGCCCTATTTTCACCACGAATGGGAGCGCAGAATATTCGCGCTGTTCATTGCCGCTTTCGGCGGAGGACACTTCAATGTCGATGAGTTCCGCCACGCCATGGAGCGCATGGAGCCGGCGCACTATCTGCTCGCCAGCTATTACGAGCACTGGCTGCACGCCATTGAAACCCTGCTGACCGAAAAAGGCGTGATCACCCGCGCCGAACTCGAACACAGCCTGAACCAACTCAAAGGAGTCCGCTGATGCCGGTATTAACCAAAGACATGGTGCCGCTGGTCGTCAAAACCGGCGCGTCCGCCCGCGTGGATCAGGTGGTCGAAGCCAGTTTCAAAGCCGGCGACCAGGTCCGGGCAAAGAACGTCAACCCGACGACGCACATCAGGCTGCCTCGCTACGTGCGCGGCAAAGTGGGAACCATCGAGTGCGATCATGGCGTCTTTGCCACGCCGGACGCCATGGCTCACGGGTTGGGGGAAAAACCGCAACACGTCTATAGCGTGAGCTTCACAGCCGCCTCGCTATGGGGCGCCGACGTATCGCAGAACGATAAGGTTTATATCGATCTCTGGGATAGCTATCTGGAGGAGGCGTGAACATGACGACCCGCATTGACTATGATACCGTTAGCCTGCCGCGCGATGAAGAAGGGCCGGTCTTTGAGCATCCCTGGCAGGCGCAGGTTTTTTCCCTCACGCTGCATCTGCATCAATCCGGTCTGTTCGCCTGGAGTGATTGGGTACAGATATTCAGCGACGAGATCAAAGCGTCGCCCGCGTTACCCGATGAAAGCGTGAATGAGGCCTACTACCGCCAATGGACGGCGGCGTTGGAAAAAATGGTCGCTTCTCTCGATCTGGCCGGCGCGGCGGACGTGGCCCACAGGACTGAAACGTGGCGACAGGCCTATCTCAATACGCCTCACGGACAGCCGGTGACCTTGCTCAACGCGGATTGTCCGCCAGCGCACGCCCACGACCATGCGCCAACTCGTGCGCCGGTGACCATCAGCCCGGCCTTCGCAGACTGACCATTAGCTGGACGCCGTCGTTTGAGACTGAATACTATTTGACGCTGAATACGGAGCTCCCTTCGCAGACGTCAGGCATAACACGCTAACTTAATCTTGCCGGAACACGGCACAGGAGAAATCACATGCATATTGAACCCGGACTGGTAGAAGCCGGAAAGCTGTGGCTAAGTTATGCCACCGCGGCAGGCGTAGGCGCCTATACCTTGCGGCTGGCCGGTCAGGAACTGCGGGAACGGGGACCGACCTCGCTGCTGGCGCGTATTGTCGCCACCACCGCCCTGGTGTTCTGCTTCTTTGAAGTCATGCCGCACTACCCGATTGGCGTCTCAGAGGTACACTTCATTCTCGGCTCGACGCTATTTCTGATATTCGGCGCCGCGCCGGCGGCGTTTGGCCTGGCGTTGGGCCTGCTGATTCAAGGACTGCTGTTTGCGCCTTTCGACCTGCCGCAATACGGAATGAACGTCACGACATTACTGGTTCCGCTGTTCGCTTTGTCGGCGCTCGCCCGCCGCATCATCACGCCGGATACGCCGTATGTCGCCCTGCGCTATCGCCAGGCGTTGGCGCTCTCCACCGCCTATCAGGCCGGCATTGTAGTCTGGGTCGCTTTCTGGGCCTGTTACGGCCAGGGCTTTTCAGCCGCCAATCTGTCAGGCATCCTCGCCTTCGGCGGCGCCTATATGTCCGTTATCATCGTCGAACCGCTGGTGGATCTCGCCGTGCTTGCTATAGCGAAAACCTTCAGCCGTCTGCAAGGCAGCAAGCTGCTCGAACGACGCCTCTATCAAACGGCATAAAAGCCCCCCACCATCACCCGCCGCGCCATGCGCGGCGGTTTCACTATGTAAAACACGCATCCAAACCAGGCTAGCCGCCAAAACGCCATTCCGGGGAATGGTCGAGACTGTCGCCGTTGTCCTTCCTCGCACAACGAATGTCCCTCCAGGCAAAGCGACCGGAAAGCCGTCGTCTTATCTTTCCCTATAGGACGCCGCCATAGCCTGGTCGTGTCGCTGCAATTTTTACCGATGATGGTTAATCACAGGGGACTATCCCCGCGCAAGGAGTTATTCATGGCAAAACCAGCGTTGCACTATCTTGACCTGCTTGAAGCGGGTCGGTTGATCCAATCCCGGGAGCTGTCGTCCGAAGAGCTGACGCAGCACATGCTCGACCGTATCGACAACGTCGACGGCAAATTGGGCAGCTATCTGACGATTATGTCAGAACAGGCGATCCGCGATGCGCAAACCGCCGATCGGGAAATCGCCGCGGGGAAATCCCGCGGGCCGTTGCACGGCGTACCCATAGCGGTGAAAGATCTGCTGTGGACGGCGGGCGTGGCCACCACGCACGGTATGCCGATTAACCAGAACTATATTCCCACGGAGGATGCCACCGTCATCCGCCGCCTGCGTGAAGCGGGTGCGGTGTTAATGGGCAAACTCAAACAGACCGAGGGCGCCTTTGCCGACCATCACCCGGATATCGCTCCGCCGATCAATCCATGGGGAGCGTCGCTCTGGTCTGGCGCCTCCTCCAGCGGTTCAGGCGTCGCGACGGCGGCCGGCCTGTGCTTCGGCGCCATCGGCACCGATACCGGCGGTTCAATCCGTTTCCCTTCCGCCGCCAATGGCATTACCGGCCTCAAGCCCACCTGGGGACGCGTCAGCCGTTTCGGCGTATTTGAACTGGCGGCGTCGCTGGACCACGTTGGACCAATGGCGCGCAGTGCGGCCGACGCCGCGGCCATGCTGTCGGCGATCGCCGGGGCCGATATCAACGATCCGACCGCCAGTCAGGAGCCGGTGCCGGACTATCTGACGTTGATGACGCGGGGAATAGAAGGCCTGCGCGTGGGGATTGACCCCGCCTGGACGCTCGATCGCGTGGATGCCCCGACCAAAGCGGTTTTACAGTCCGTTATCGGGCTTATCGATACCCTGGGCGGCAGCGTAAGGGAAATCAACTTCCCGGATGCCGAACAGGCGCTACAGGACTGGGTGCCGCTGTGTGCGGTTGAAACCGCCGTCGCGCATGAGTCCACCTTCCCGTCCCGCCGCAATGAGTATGGCCCCAGCCTGGCAAGCATCATCGATCTGGGTCTCGAGCTCAGCGCCACGACGTACCAGAAACTGTGGCTGGCGCGAGCCGATTTCCGCGGCCGCGTCAATGCCCTGTTCCGGGATGTCGATCTCCTGTTGGTGCCGGCCACCGCGGTAGCCGGCGCCAGCGTTGAGCTGATGTCCAAATTCGGCGAGGACGCAGAGCTGTTCTCCGGCATGCTGCGCTACACCAGCCCCTTCGATCTTAGCGGACACCCCACCATAACGCTGCCGGGCGGCCGTACGCCGGGAAATGCCCCGGTGGCGTTTCAGTTCGTCGCCCCGCATTTCGGCGAAGCGCTGCTGGCGCGGGCGGGCTGGGCCTACCAACGGGTTACGGACTGGCATAAACGCCATCCCGGCCTGTAAATCCGCCGCCCGGCGGGCGCTCGCGGCCAGTTGGGGGGCTTTCCCGCCAGATCTGAAACGTTGCCTCCACGGCCTGTCGCGGAGGCACGTTTACGTCACGATGTAGTGCCGGGGTCACAAGGGCTGGCGAACATTATCGTCGCCAGCCGTGTGACTTGTATTCCGGCACGGGTTAAAAAACCTGCATCAGCCGGAAGTTAATGCGCGCTTGTAGAGGTTTTAATCCCTCTCTATCGTCAAAAATAGAGGGCCCGGAGCCGGACCGCTTTGCTGCGAAGGACATTCGTTGTTTCGGGAGGGACATCTAACAATGGAGAGCGGCACGGCAACTCGGGTGAAATAGCGGCGCTGGCACTCAGGCAACGGCTGGTCCGCGGACAAAACTGTATACAGCCCTTGTCTGGTCTACAGTTGAAGTCTGAAAGCGCTATGCACTATGATATTGTTAGCTTGCTAGCATAATTTCCCTTTTCGTTACGCCACGCCGTCATTCATCGAAAGAAGGTTCCCCAATGCTCAAAGGAATGTCCATCTCGCGCAAAACGCTCCATAGTGAGATTGCCGATCTTATTCGAGAAATGATCGTCCGCGGCGAACTGGAACCCGGTAGCCGCATCCCCGAAAAAACGCTGTGCGAACAGTTTGAGATATCCCGCACGCCACTGCGCGAAGCGCTTAAGGTCCTTGCCACCGAAGGGATGATCGTCCTGCTGCCTCAACGCGGCGCCCGCGTAGCCACGCTGACCGATGACGAGCTGTTCGAAATTTTTCCCATTATCGCCAGCCTGGAAGGGCTGGCCGGCGAGATAGCCTGCCAGCATATTACCGACGACGAGTTAGCTAATATTGAGCAACTGCATAACGCCATGTTACAGGCGTATCAACAGCTCGACAGACTGGAGTATTCCAGGTTGAATCGGGAAATCCATTTAGCCCTATTTGCCGCGGCGCGTAACCAGTCGTTGATTGCGCTGTACCACAACCTTGAGCTGCGTATCAGAAATATTCGGCATACCATCCGCCAGTTGCCCCAGGATTGGCAATTGGCCGTACAGGAACATGAAGAGATCCTACGGTGGCTGCGGGAAAAAAATGCCGGGCAACTGGCAATGACGCTGCGTAAGCATGTGATGAGCACGGCGAACGCCGTGCGCAACGCGGTCAACGCCCCCGCGGCCGGCCATCGCCAATAGCATAAGATTTATTTATATCTCCCTTTCTTGACCACTCCGCGCCAACAAAACATAAAACTTTGAATTTAAAATAAAAAATGGCAATAAAACGCCAAAAATCGAGTGATTTATTTTACCTTTGATAAATGAATTAATTATACATTATTATTTTTCATTGACCGCTTTCGCCTAATTGATCGATTATCGACCAACCACACTCCTGTTGCGTTTCTCTTTGCGGGCCGCAATCCGCCACGAAGCGCAGACTGGTCATCAGTACGCAAGAGCAATTAACGACGGCATTCCGTGGAGAAACCATGAAACGACAGATATTGGCTACATCTCTGTGCACGCTCATCCTGACGACTGCATCGGCCGGCGCCGAGGAGTTGGAAGGAACATTAAAAAAAATCGCCGACAGCGGCCAGATAACCGTGGGGCACCGCGACGGCGCGGTGCCTTTTTCCTACTACGACGATAATCAGAAACCCATCGGCTATGCGATGGATATCTGCGCCGCGGTGGTCGATGCGGTAAAAACCAGGCTGAATAAACCCGACCTGGCGGTCAGCACCTTGGCGGTCACCGGCACCACGCGGATCCCGCTGCTGGCCAACGGCACCATTGATATGGAATGCGGCACCACCACCAACAACGCCGAACGCCAGAAACAGGTGACCTTCTCCACCACTTATTTTGTCGCCGCGGTCCGAATTCTGTCCAAAAAATCCGCGCCGGTGGCGTCAATGGCGGATTTGAAAGGAAAAACGGTGGTAACGCTGGCGGGCACCACCAGCGTCAGAATTATCAATGACGCCAATAACGCTCAGAAGTTGGACCTGACGATTCTCTCCGCCAAGGATCTGGCCGAAGGCATGCTGACGCTGGAAACCGGCCGGGCCGCCGCCTTTATTTTCGATGACGTTTCCCTGGCCGGCGCGCGGGCAACGGCCAAGAATCCCGACGATTATCAGATTTCAACGGAACCGCTGTCGGTGGAGCCGTACGGCGTCATGCTGCGCCGTAACGACGCGCAGTTTAAGGCGCTGGTCAATGCCACCATTGAAGGGTTGTACGGCAGCGGCGCCATTACCGCGATCTACGACAAATGGTTCACGCAGCCGATCCCGCCGAAAAACGTCAATATGAATTTCCCGATGTCGGCGCAGTTGCAGAAAGTGATCGCCCAGCCCACCGACGATCCTAACCCCGAGCTTTACCGCTAAGACTCGCTCGTTGATCTGCTATCGACAAGACGTCTACCCGGAAAATGCAATATCGCGAGTAACGCCATAGCCAGGGATTAAAGTCGGCGACATGCATCAGCGTATGCCGGCAAACAGCACAATAAGAAAACTTAGTTTGAGAAACGATGAACTATAACTGGAACTGGGGCATATTTTTCGATATGTCGCTTGATGGCACCCATACCTACTGGCAAACGCTGGTGATGGGTCTTGGCTGGACGGCCGCCACGGCCGTCTGCGCCTTTGCCATCGCGCTATTGCTGGGGTCTTTGGCCGGTATCGCCCGCAATACGCCGATCGCCATGCTGAACCGCTGCGGCAGCGCGTTCGTCGAACTGTTTCGTAATATTCCGTTGTTGATGCAAATGTTTCTCTGGTATTTCGTCCTGCCGGAGGCGCTGCCTGAATCGGCGGGCGACTGGCTGAAACAGTTGCCTGACGCGCAGTTTTATACCGCCACGCTCTGTCTGGGCTGCTATCACGGCGCGCGTATGGCGGAAGTGGTGCGCGCCGGGCTGGAAAGCCTGTCCAAAGGTCAGCGCATGGCCGCTCAGGCGTTGGGATTAACGCTGCCGCAAACCTATCGGTTCGTGTTACTGCCGGTGGCGTTTCGCATCGTGACGCCGGCAATCACCTCGGAATTTCTCAGCTGCACCAAAAATACCTCGGTCGCGCTGGCCATCGGGCTGATGGAACTCACCGGCGGCGCCCGCGCCATGCAGGAAAACAGTTTCCAGGTGTTTGAGGCCTTTACCGCCGCCACCCTGCTTTATCTGCTGCTTAACCTGATTATCGTCTTCGTCATGCGCGGCATGGAAAAAAGAGCGGCGCTGCCGGGTTTCGGCGTCGCTCAGCACAGGAAGAAGGGCTGAAACAATGCTGACAGGATTCGATTTTCAAACCATCGTCAACGCCCTGCCCTACCTGTTTCTGACCGGCATGAGCTTTACGCTGAAGCTCACTTTCTGCGCCACGCTGCTGGGGATTATTTTCGGCACGCTGCTGGCGATCATGCGCCTGTCGCGCTTCCGGGCGTTGGCCGTGCTGGCCGCCGGTTATGTCAACCTCTTGCGTTCGCTGCCGCTGGTGCTGGTGATCTTCTGGTTCTATTTTCTGGTGCCCTATCTCTTGCAATGGATAACCGGCGCCTCTTTCCCGGTCAGGGTCGATCCGTTCTGGTCGTCGGTCATTACCTTTACGCTGTTCGAAGCCTGCTATTTTTGTGAAATCGTCCGATCCGGCATTCAGTCGCTGCCCGGCGGCCAGTCACAGGCCTCGCTGGCTTTGGGGCTGAACGGCCGACAAACCATGATGTACGTCATTTTGCCGCAGGCCATGCGCAATATGCTGCCGCTGTTCCTGACCCAGACGATTATCCTGTTTCAGGACACATCGCTGGTCTACGTCCTGTCGATTACCGACTTTCTCGGCGCGGCCGCCAAGGTCGCCCAACGCGACGGGCGCCTGCTGGAGATGTATTTGTTCGCCGCCGCCGTTTATTTCATCATTTCCTATCTGGCGTCCAACGCCGTGCGGCTACTACAGAAGCGCACCGCCATTATCCGTTAAGTGATGAAAGGTCTACGTCTTTTTCAAACCGATTGGTGAATTGAATGCCCACAACGCAAGATAACAACCAGGCCGATAACCCCGTATCCATCGCCAAAGACAACGATGCGCTGTTACGCCTGTGCGCCGCGCGCCTTGATACCCTGAAAAATGATCGCATCGTGCTCTACGCCGGCGCCAATTTACCCAGCGAAGCGGCGATCGCCGCCTACTCCCCGGCGCTAAGCGCCTATCCGGCCATGGGCCCCCGTTTCGCCAAGGAACAGCCGGATACCGATCTGGTGTCAAAACTGGAAATCGCCGTGGAAAACGAAGTGAACGCGCTGTTCGGTTCGCAATGGGCGGAAACCCGCCTGGCGAACTGCACCACGGCGAATCTGGCGGTATTCCATGCGTTTTCACAACCCGGCGATCTGCTGCTGGCGCCGACCGCCGCCCACGGCGGTCATTTAAGCCAGCGGCGCGGAGGAACGCCTGAACTGGCGGGACTGAAGGTGATGGATCTGCCGTACGACGCGCGGCACGACCGTCTGGACGCCGCCGCCGCCGCCGAAATGATCCTGACCGTCAAGCCCAGGCTGGTGATGCTGGGCCGTTCGGTAATGATTAAAGCCGACGATCTCGCTCCTGTGGTCGCCAGCGCGCACCAGATCGGCGCCAAAGTAATTTTCGACGCCTCCCATGTGTTGGGGCTTATCGCCGGCGGAATGTTTCCCAATCCGCTGGCGCTGGGCGTCGATATCATGACCAGTTCGACCTATAAAACCTTCCCGGGCCGCCCCCACAGCATTATCGCCGGCCGTCATGCAGACGATCGCCGGCTTCTATCGCGGCTGATCGAAAGCCGGATGATCGCCAACTGCGACGCGGGCTGCCTGCCGTCATTGCTGGTGACGCTGCTGGAAACCCGGCGGCATGGCGCTGGCTATGCGCGGCAAATTTGCCGCAACACCGCGGCCATGGCCGAAGCGCTGCGGGCACAGGACGTGTCGGTGATTGCCGCACAGGCGCATGAGACCGCCACCCATCAGCTATTGATCCCGATGGATTCGTCGATGCCGGCGAAAGCGACCATTACCGCGCTCGAACGGCACGGCATTCTGGTCGGCACCTGCGCCGATCCGCGCGCGCTGAATGAATTCGCGCTGCGCGTCGGCACGCAATTTATGACGCGGCAGGGAAAAAACGAAGCGGACTTCGCGGCTATCGCCCAAAGTCTGGCGCAACGGCTGGAGAAAACGGCGGCGGGACGCATGCGCTATCGGGGGTAAACCGGCGCGGCGGCAAAATATCCTCCTGCGCCGAGGATCGTCTATTAGCATCCGTAACCTGGAGAAAATCATTTTCACGCGCAAAGAGATATACTGTAGCTATATGGTCACAGGTCGCCACCAAGGAAATTAATATGCCCATCAAGCTTATCCAGCCTCAGAACGCTCGCGAACTGATCGAGAACGGCGTCCTGCTGGTCGATATCCGCGCGGCCGATGAGTACGCGCGCGAACATATCGCCCAGGCGCGGCATATTCCGCTAAGCGACATTGCGGCGCAGCCGCCGCTGACCGACGCCGGCGGCGTTATCTTCCACTGCCTCTCCGGTAACCGCACCCAGGCCAATGCCGACAGGCTAGCCGCCAGCGTGCCGGGCGACGCCTATATTCTGGACGGCGGGCTGGCGGCCTGGAAACAGGCGGGGCTGCCCACCGTGGTCGATAAGTCACGGCCGCTGGAGCTTAACCGCCAGGTGCAGATTACCGCCGGCGCCATCGTGCTGCTGGGCGCCGTCCTGGGGGCCACGGTTTCCCCCTGGTTCCACGCCCTGTCGGGATTTATCGGCGCCGGGCTTATCTTTGCCGGTATTTCGGGTTTCTGCGGGCTGGCCCGCCTGCTGCTGAAGATGCCCTGGAACCGCGGATCGCCGCTCTGATAAGCCATACGCTCCCGCCGGTATCCGGTGTAAGATCGCTGTTGGTGGATGAATAACGGCGTAATGCACGATTCAGCGCATTACGCCGCATTAACCCGCGGACATCAGCCGGCAATAAATAACCGCCGCGGCGCCTGGGTCAGGCGGACATGGCCCTGCTCCGTAATGGCGATGGTTTCGCTGAACGCCAGCCCCTCGGCATAGATATACATATGAAATACCATTCCGACTTTCAGGCGCCACTGCGCATTGGGTAAAAAGACGCGGCTGAAATCGCTGGTTCGGGGGGTGGAAATCGGATAATAGCCCAGGCTATATCCCGTAATACCGCCGTAATCCTCCCGCAGCCCGGCGGCCAGCACGGCGTTGCGCGCCAGCGCATCAATATCCTTAGCCATGGCGCCCGGCCGCATGGCGTCGAACTGGGCGTCCTGAATGGCGATCAGCTGCTGCGCTATCTCCTGCTGCCGCGGCGATGCCCGGCCGATAATCGCCGGGCGCATCAGGCGGGCGCTGTAACCATGCAGAACAGGTACTAATTCCATATGGACAATATCTTCCGTCGCCAAGGGCCGTTGATGCAAATTGCCGTGCAAAAAACTGTTCCCGACGCCGGTGGTGATAATACCGTAGCGGGCTGAGTCCAACCCATTCTGCATAAACACCTGATGAACGATAGTCGCCGCATCGCGTTCGGTTTTCCCTATGCTTAAACCGGCAACAGCGGCGGACAGCGCGAGATCTCCGACTCTGGCCGCCTCGGCGATATAGCCAATCTCTCGTTCTGTTTTGCACTCCCGTAATTGCTCCAGAACGCCGGAAAAATCACGCAAAGGCCGGGAAGGGAGGCGGCTTTGCAGGCGATTAAAGCGCGCCACCGTCATACAATAAGAGTCAAAATCCACGCCAATATGCTGTTTATCCCAACCGCGCTCGACAATCGTGCCGATAATCACCTCTATGGGATCTTGCCAGTCGGCAAAGGTTACAGTATCCGTTATCCAGCTGTTTTCCTGAAAGGTATGCGCATCCATCGCCCGATATACCATTACCGCATCGCCCTCCAGCGGTAATAAACAGGCGCGATACATATTTTCGGAAATGCTGAACCCGGTCAGGTAAAACAAAAACTCCGTCTGATCAACCAATAGCAGACCGATATCTTTATCCCGCATATAAGCGCGTATTTTTTCTATCCGCTGACGATATTCCTGCCGTGTAAAAACCAGCGTTTTATCACTCTTCATTTTATTTATCCCCGGAAAATATTCACAATGTCGCTATCGTTGTTTTGTTAGCCAATTCGCCGTCAGTAGCGTGACCATGGTAATCAGAACCAGCAATACGCTCACCGCCGCAATGGTCGGATCGAGCTGGAACTGCACGCTGTTCCATATGCGCACGGATAGCGTCTGCGCTTCATTACCCGCCATAAACATAGCGATTAACAACTCGTCAAAAGAGCTGAGAAAAGAGAAAATCGCGGCGGATATCATGCCGGGCGCCGCCAGGGGAAAAGTAATGCGCCGAAACACGGTGAAGTTGCCGGCGCCGAGGCTCATCGCCGAATACTCAAGCTGGCTGTCTATTCCCTGTAAGGTGGAAGAGATAATAATCGTCGCAACAGGTAATGAGATAATAGTATGGCCGATAATAATCGCACTGATGCTATTAAATATATCGACCGCGGAAAAGAAAAAGAACAATGAGAGCGCCGCGATAATATTAGGGACGATCAACGGCAGCAAAACCAGCACATAGATAATCTTCTTCCCGCTAAAGCGGTAGCGAACCAATGCCAGCGCCAGCAGCAGGCTTAATAGCATCGCCATCAGAGTTGACATCACAGCGATGCGAAAACTCAGCCACAGCGAATCCAGCCAGGCCGAATCGGTCAGCACTTTTTCCACCCAGCGCAGAGAAAATCCGCCGGGGGGAAACGTCAGGTAGGCCGACGGACTCAACGCCAAAGGGAAAATAATAATGATGGGCAACGCCAGAAATAACAGCACCAATAGCGCCATAATCAGCGAAAACAGCCCCGGTCTGCCGGTATTCATCGTTTTGCCTCAAACAGCTGTTCCAGACCGATAAGCCGCTGATAAAGCCAGAATAACGCTAGTGTAACGATCAGTAATACCGAGGAGAGCGCAGAGCCGAATCCCCAGTCGAAATAGGTTTCTATCTGACTTTCAATCACCATTGAAACCATCGTTTGCTGCGGGCCGCCCATCAGCGCGGGGGTAATGAAAAAGCCCAGCGACAGAATGAATACCAGCAACCCGCCCGCGGCGACGCCCGGTAAAGAGAGGGGCACAATAATTCGCCAAAAGGCGCGGCGGCGTGAAGCGCCCAGGCTTTCCGCCGCGCTCAGCAAACCAAGATCAATGCCGCGCATTACGCTGTAAAGCGCCAGAATCATATACGGCAGCAGGATATAGGTCATACCGATAAGTACCCCCGTTGAGGTATACATCAGTTTTAGCGGTTCGGTGATTAGCCCCACGGCGGTCAACAGCTGGTTCACGATGCCTTCCGCCCCCAGCAGCACCATCCAGGCATAGGTGCGCACCAGCACGCTGGTAAAATAAGGAATAATCACCACAATCAGAAAAATATTCGCCGTGCGCGGTTTCAGCGTCGCCAGCACCCAGGCCAACGGATAGCCCAGCAACAGCGTACTCAACGTCACCCACAGGGATATGCGCAGAGTTATCCACAGAACGTTTATCCAGACGGGCTCATGGATAATGCGCAGGTAGTGTCGCCAGGTAAAATCCGGGCCGTAGAGGCTGACGCTCAGCATATTGAGCAACGGGTAGATAAAGAACACCAGCAGCGCCAGCAACGACGGCGCCAACAGCAACCAGGGCTTCCAGTTACGACGCGCCGGCAGAGAGAGGTTCATTGCCGTTGCTCCCCGGCGATCAGCCACAGGTTTTCCGGCTGCCAGCCGAGGGAAACGGCCATTCCAGGGGTTATCGCCTTTTCCAGATCGATGTTCTGGGCCTGAACCAGCAGCGCCGTGCCGTCATTAAGCCGTACGGTCACTTTCACCGTGTGCCCCAGATACAGTACATCGCTTATCACGGCGTTTAGCGGCAGTTGATCCGCCGCCGCCAGACGAATTTTCTCCGGGCGTAATACCGCCAACACGCGCTGCCCGTATGACAGATGCTTGACGCCCCGTCCACTTATCCGTTCGCCGCTGTCCAGCCTGAGGTCATATCCAGCGGCATGCACCCCGTCGATATAACCGCCAATAAAATTGGATTGCCCGATAAATTCGGCAACCCAGCGGCTTTGCGGCTGTTCGTATAAGGATTGCGGCGTGTCTATTTGCGCAATCCGCCCATCCTGCATCACCGCAATACGATCGGATAGCGTGAGCGCCTCCTCCTGATCGTGGGTAACAAACAGCACCGTGGAACCGCTTGAGGTATGCAAACGTTTCAGTTCCAGCTGCATATGCTCACGCAGTTTTTTGTCCAGCGCACCCAGCGGTTCGTCCATTAGCAGAGCCTGAGGCTCAAAAATCAGCGCCCTTGCCAGAGCAACCCGTTGTTGCTGCCCGCCGGATAGCTCGCGCGGCAGCCGGTGGCCTTTATCAGCTAGTTGCACCATATCCAGCGCATCCGCCACTTTTCGCCTGATAACGTTCCCCGCTACGCCGCGCATTTCCAGCGGAAACGCCAGATTGCGGAAAACCGAGAGATGGGGAAATAAAGCGTAGTTCTGAAACACCACGCCCAGGTTCCGTTTGGCGGGAGGAAGATGCGTCACATCCCTACCGCCGATCAGGATCCGCCCTTTGCTGGGGGCGGTAAAACCGCCGACCATCATCAGCGTGGTGGTTTTTCCCGATCCGCTGGCCCCCAGCAGGGTGACAAACTCTCCGGGTTCAACGGTCAGATTCAGATTATCTACTGCGGCCGCGTGGCCAAAACGCCGGGTCAGCCCTTTCAGACGAAGCTCCGCTCCCGCTTTCAATTGGTCGGAGCGAAGCGATAGATTGGCACCACTCATTAAGCCTGACCCAAAATCCAGGGCTGCCAGACTCTCCCCACCCGTTCCAGATTATCCGACCACCACTGCGCATCCTGTACAAAGGTGTTTGCAAAATAGGCCGGGTTCGAGGGCAGTTTCGCCCGATCTTCAGGGCGGACGAAATCAAAGGCTTTTTTATTGGTCGGGCCATAGGCGATATACTGGGTCAGTTTGGCCTGAACCTCTGGCTGTAAGGCAAAGTCGATAAGCAACTGGGCATTCTCCGGATTCGGCGCGCCTTTGACCACGCTCCAGTATTGCACCTGCTGTTTTGCCTGGTTCCACTCAATCGCCAGCGGCGCGCCTTGATCAATCAATGCCTGCGCTCTGCCATTCCACAGCGCGCCCAATACCGCGTCTTTGCGCTCCAGCAACTGCGCGGAGACCGCACCGGTGTCCCACCACTTTGAAACATTGGGCTTAATTTTATTTAAGGAGGCGAAAGCACGGTCGATATCCATAGGGTAAAGCTGCGATTTATCCACACCGTCGGCCAGCAGGGCAAATTCCAGCTCCACAGAACCGGAACGCATATCCGCTAACGTCCGCGGGCCGGGGAAGCGTTTCACATCCCAGAACTCCGCCCAGCTTTTAGGGTGAGACCCAGCGCTGAAAACATCGGTGTTGTAGGCGATGACGGTGGCGAATAACAGATTGCCAATCATATTCGGATGACGAAGCTCCGGCAAAATATCATCCGGATTGCAGAATTTCATCGCCGAATAATCAATGGGGGCTAATGCTCCGGCTTTGTCCAGGTTAAACTGAATAATATCGCCTAAATCCAAAACATCAATGCTGACTCGCCCGGCTTTTACCATGGCCAATATTTGTGATGCGGTCGAGGGTATGATTTTAACCTGAATACCGGTTGTTGCAGTAAAAGGCTTATAAATCGCAGTCTCCATCGCCTCCTGATAAGCGCCGCCCAGCCCCCGAACGATCACTTCCCGGCTGCCTTTGGCAAACACCGAAGGCACAGAGAAAGCGCCAAGCGCCACCCCGGCGCTGATAATAGAACTTTGTTTTATTAAACGACGACGTGCGGTATCTATACGGTCTACCATTGAGTTCTGAATGGCAGACGGCCTCTCTCCTTTTGTATTACTCATACTCATTTTCCTTTGCAATTAGATAACGAAAACAGCTCCTCTCTGGCATCAATGATATATTAAAAGTAGATACTATTTTTTATTTAATGCTTTATTTATAAGTGTTTCCCTGGTGTTGTCATTTTTCCAATGACCAAGTAATTCCCAAGCTTTATCTGATTCCTGTAGTTTTTCTCTTACGTCTTCCGTATTCCGCACCACCATTTGCGACATTAACCAGTCAGCCATAATCAGCGTACCAATCTGTGACCACCAAGCGACCTGCGATGTACCACGTGCAACATACATCGCTTCATCAGATTCAACTGCCAGAGGTGATGAGGCCCGGTCGGTCAACGCAACAACATAGGCGCCACGGAGACGGGCCAGATGCATCAGTTCAACGGTATAAGGAAGGTAACGTTCATAACCGATGCCGATAAAAACATCCTCATCGCTAACATTCCTGATCCGATCGGCTACATCCCCCGCCCCAACATTAAATACTTCCGCATTTTTCAGCACGTTAAGCTGCATTGCCAAATAGACCGCCATTGCATGCGTCGTACCGTGCGCCGTAACCCAGATCCGCCTGGCAGAAGCCAACTTGTCGGCAATACGAGCGACGGTTTCTGGCGGATTTAGCGCCGCAGTTTGGCTGATTAACAAACCGCCATTCGCAAACACCTGCTCTTTTAACTCAGCCTCGCCGGATGACATCGGAGCCCGCTGAAATACACCACTCAAGCCGCTATTTTCAATCAGCGCCTCGCCCAGATCTTCACGCAGGTGCGCATAACCGCGATACCCCAACGCCCGGGAAAATCTTACCACCGCGGCGTCACTGACATTAATGGCGCCCGCCAACTGTCTGGCCGTCATAAAGGCTACTCGTTCCTTGTTTCTTTCGATATAACGAGCAATAAGCTGTTGTGCCGGAGTAAGACTTGAAAAACGTTCGCTAACCAATGCTGAGAAATTCATAAACCATCCTGAATGATTCAGTTACTACAGTAAAATGCAAACATGTTGTATTTGCAACAATAAAATTAACCTTTTTGAGATAAAAACAAAAAACAATTTAAAATCAAAAAGATAACATCAAAGCAGAATTCACTGACAAAACAATAAATGACTAGCGTGACTATATACAGGTATATTAATAGCTCCATTAGTATAAAATCCGTCGCGTTGCTAATATATAAATCAACAATATATTTCCTTATTAACTATTCATTCCGCTATCTGATAACGGCAGAGAACAAAGATAGCATCTCTCATATAGCGTAGATGAATAACGCCGACCGACGATAAAAATTTACGGAGGTCGTCCTGCCCTCCGCCCTGACGGGCCGCCGCCAGCGGCGTTAAAAAACGCTCCGGGCGTTTTTTCTCCCGGAGGTTTGTGTCGTCGGTTGACAGTTATATAGCCGATCGGGCGTTATACCCGACAGATAGGCGGGAAAGTGGATTTACACTATGTCGGCAGCACAATATGACTGTCCGCCAGCTGTCCCATATTGTTATGCATCGCGCAGGCCGCATCGATCAGATGCATGGCGATCGCCGCGCCGCTGCCTTCGCCGAGCCGCATGCCCAATTGCAGATAGGGTTCCAGTTGCAGATGGCGCAGCGCGATTAGCGCGCCTTTTTCCGCGGAGAGATGGGAAGGGATCAGATAGTCACGCGCCCGCGGGGCGATACGGCAGGCGGCCAGCGCCGAGGCATAGGAAAGGAAGCCGTCCAGCACCACCGGCAGCCCGGACGCCGCCGCGCCCAGCATGACGCCCGCCATGCCCACCAGATCGAAACCGCCGATTTTTGCCAGCACGTCAATGCCGTCATGGGCATTGGGCTGGTTAAAGGTAATGGCGTCACGCACCACGGCCACTTTATGATGCAGCCGGTGGTCGGGGAAATTGGCGCCGATGCCGACCACCCGTTGCGGATCGCTATCGGTCAATACGCTGATTATCGCCGCCGCCGGCGTGGTGTTCGCCATCCCCAGCTCGCCGACGCCAAACACCCGTACGCCCTCGGCCGCCTGCCGCATGGTCAGCCGGGCGCAGTCGAGCAGCAAAGCTTCCGCCTGCGCTCGCGTCATCGCCGCGCCGCGGCGAATATTGCCGCTGCCGCGCTGTACCTTCATATTCACCACGCCGGGGATGGGATCGCCGTCAATGCCGACATCCACCACCTTGACTTCCGCTCCGGCGTTCGCCGCCAGCACGCACACGCCGGTAATGCCCTTGACCATATTGGCCGCCTGAATCGCCGTCACCGCGCGCGGCGAAATCGCCACCCCTTCGTGATAAACGCCGTGATCGGCGGCCATCACCATAATCTGTTTGCGGGCGACCTGATGCCCGGACAACCCGCGCATACCGGCGAGCTGGATAGCCAGTTGCTCCAGCCGGCCGAGGCTGCCCAAAGGCTTCAATAGGCCGTCAATCCTGACCGCCGCGCGGTTTATGGCGTCGCCGTCCAGCGGCGTAATTGCCTTAACCAGCTGTGAAAGAGGGTGTCGCGGGGAGAGTTGCATACTATTTTCTCGTTATTCAGCCTGCCATCGGCAACGATGATTAAATGCCCGCAGCGTGACAAAGCCATCCTGCACTTCCAACACGCTGTAGGCGCCTTGTTCAAAGGGAAAATGCCACATCGCGGCGGGAGGCATATTCAGCCACGTTGCCAGCAGCAGGCTGAGTACCCCCTGATGCGCGACGATCAGTTGGTTATCCCCGGTTTTCTGCGTCAGCAATGTCTGCGCCACATGTTCCACCCGTTTTGCAAACGCCGGGAAAGACTCGCCGCCGGTGGGGCGCGCCTGCTGCCAGTCCGCCACCCAGGCCGCCCAGCCGTCCGTATCCTCATGCTGCAAGTCGCGATGATGACGCATTTCCCAGTCGCCGAAATGCATCTCGTTCAACGCGGCATCAGCCGCGGCCGCGATCTCCCGCGCCGCCAGCACAATGGCGGCGGTATGCTTCGCCCGCAGCAACGCGCTGCTGACCGCGGATGAAAAAACAACTTCGTCCAGCCAGGCGGATACCCGCCGCGCCTGCTCCACGCCGCTCTCCGTCAGCGCGATATCCGTTGCGCCGCAAAATACCCCGCTGAGGTTCGCCTCGGTCTGACCGTGTCTGACCAGAAATAGCCGCATCTTTTCTCCCAATGTTTCGTCGGTCGCCGGTTTGCCCGCGATGACGGATGTTCCGCGGTCAAAGCAGGGCCAGTAAAAACGCCAGCTCGCCAAGCTCCGCCGCCGCGCCCAGCGTGTCGCCGGTTTGCCCGCCCAGACGCCGGCGCAGGTAGAAGCCTAACAGCCAGACAAGAACCAGGGTGGCGCCGAACGCCGCCAGCGCCTGAATATGGCCCAACAGCCCCACCAGCAATGCGCCGCCCAGCAGCGTCGCCAGCGCTTGGCCGCCGCTCACCCGGCCGATATACAGATTCCCCAGCCCCTGCCCTTCCCGGGCGTAGCGCTGACGGTACATCAGCAGCACAATGGCGCTGCGTCCGGCCACCGAGGCCGCCGTCAGCAGCGCCAGCATCGAGGCGCCGCGCAGCGCCAGTTCGCTGACCACCAGTACTTTGGCCACCACGATAAAAATCAGCGCCAGCCCACCGTTGGTGCCGAGCCGACTGTCGCGCATAATTTCCAGCATTTTTTCGCGCGTGCGGGCGGAGAACACCCCGTCGCAGGTATCCGCCAGACCGTCGAGATGGAAGCCGCCGGTAATCAGCGCCAGCGCCAGCACATAGCCCAGCGCGGCCAGCGGCACCCCGATCCACGGCGCCAGCGCCATAAATACCGCGCCGGCGAGGCCGCCGACGATAAGGCCGATAACGGGAAAACCGACGATGCCCCGCACGTATTGCCGCATATCCAGCCCCTGGGTCCAGCGTTCAGGCACCGGAATCCGGGTCATAAATTGCAGCGTGGCAAGAAATAGACGCAGACTCATTTGATTTTTACCTCAATCCCCGACACCACCAGATAGACCTCTTCGGCGGCGGCGGCCAGGCGCTGATTAACCCGCCCGGCGATATCGCGGAAATGCCGCGCCAGCCGGTTTTCCGGCACAATGCCCATGCCCAGCTCGTTGGTGACCAGGTAGATCGGCGCGGCGCTGTGCGTACAGGCCGCAATCAACGCCTCTATCTGCTGCTGGATCGCCGCCTCAATCGCCGGGAAATCCATCCGTTCGGGCGGCGTGTCGCCCGCCAGCTCAAACAATAGGTTGGTTATCATGGTGGTGACGCACTCCAGGATCACCGCTTCGTCGGGAGCGGCCTGCTGCGCTATCACCCGGTCGAGATCGCGATAGCCTTCCCAGGTGCGCCAGTGGGCCGGACGACTGGCCCGGTGTAGCCGCACGCGCTCGGCCATTTCGTTATCGGTCACCAGCGAGGTGGCGATATACAGTACCTTGTCGCGCCGCCGCGCCGCCAGCTTTTCCGCCAGGGCGCTTTTGCCGCTGCGGGCGCCGCCGGTAATCAAGATCACATGCTGCTCCTGTTCAGGATATTCTGCTGATAGTGAGGCTGCTGGCAAAGAACCTGCGTTGCCATTAATTACCCCGTTACTTTATTCGTACCCCGTATAATGGGGTGTTAGCCAGCCAGACCCGGCATGATTACTACCCCCAGTCGTCCATGATCCGGGAGGTGATGTCACCGGGTCTGGTGGGGCGCTGGCGACCGCTAATAGGGGCCAGGTCAGGCATAGTTGTCGGGACCGTCTGTAACGTGGATGCCGGAACCTGCTCCCCGTGGTTACTGGTTAACCCGTATAAAAAAACAGGGAGACAAAATGACCGAATCCAGCGATTACGAATCAGTCCAAGTCTTTATTGGCGTTGATGTCGGTAAAGACACACATCACGCCGTTGCCGTCGCTCGTTCTGAAGGCGTCCTTGTCGGATACCTTCCCGGTCTGGCAATGCGCCGCATCGCCGATTTACACGCCGGTGAAGCCAAAACCGATGCTCGGGATGCGGCCATCATTGCCGACGCAGCACGTACCTTGCCTCATGCGCTTCGTTCACTGAAGCTCGCTGATGAGCAGATCGCCGAACTCTCCATGCTCTGCGGCTTTGACGATGACCTTGCAGCCCAGACAACTCAGGCCAGTAACCGTATCCGGGGCCTTCTGACCCAGATACATCCCGCACTGGAACGCATTCTCGGGCCACGACTCGATCATCCTGCGATACTCGACCTTATCCAGCGATATCCCTCACCAGAGAAACTTGCTTCGCTGAGTGAGAGGAAGCTGGCGACCCAGCTCTGCAAGTTGGCTCCCCGGCTGGGGAAACGCCTTGCCGCCGAGATAACTCAGGCGCTTACAGAGCAGACCGTCATCGTTCCCGGCACTAACGCCGCTATCGTTGTTCTGCCGCGCCTTGCCCGTCAGCTCATCACTCTGCGCCAGCAAAGAGACGAGGTTGCGCTTGAGGTGGAACAACGGGTCCTCGCACACCCTCTTTACCCGGTCCTGACCAGCATGCCTGGAGTCGGTGTCAGGACCGCAGCCAGACTCCTTAGAAGAGAAGTCGCTTGTCGCGCCTTCGCCTCTGCTGCTCATCTCGCGGCTTATGCCGGGCTTGCGCCGGTAACCCGGCGTTCAGGCTCATCCATACGCGGTGAACATCCATCCCGACGAGGTAATAAAACCCTCAAACGGGCTCTGTTCCTGTCAGCCTTCGCTGCGCTGAGAGATCCCATATCCCGGGCTTACTACACGCGCAAAATGAGCCAGGGGAAACGACACAATCAGGCACTTATCGCCCTGGCAAGACGACGCTGTGACGTCCTGTTCGCCATGATGCGTGACGGGACTTTTTATACCCCGCAGGCGTCATAACATGCTTGACAACTTAATAGGGGCACCTCCCGGCCTCCCTCTTCTCAGGGGGAGGAGCAAAGCTATAAACCCACCCTTGTCAGGGGGGAGGAGCTTACTTGCTCCCTCCCCTGCGACTGTCTCTTAGTCACATATTTACTGTTAACGGTATATGTGAGTTCAGCGCTATTTCGTGCGCTAGAAGGCCGTCATTTCTCTGCTATGTCGCAGCACGCGCCCGACGCAGGGTGGTTCAAGCGCCACCACCCTCCGGACCCGGGCTAGTGGCTGAAATCACGTCGCTGACGCGATGCCTTCGGCGGTCGCCCCCTGTCCCGAACCGCCAGTGACGGAATACTCGTCTCATCCCTGAGACTCGCCCTACCGGGCCAGCGCAAGCGCTGTTCAAAAACGCTCCCGGCGTTTTTGTCCGACGCGGCACTGGCTTGCGCCGCTTCCCTGCGGCGCATTCGCGGGGGCGTCCACCTCAGCGTGATTTCTTACGCCGACGAAAAGCAAAAAACAAAGAACCAAGAATGACCCCAAGACCAGAATACACATGGCCTCTAGAGGTTCCTTGGATTTGTGTATAAGAGACAGCCCCTGCGAAGGGGAGGGTTGGGGTGGGGTCACGCCCATACGCTTAAAAGCCGACAACGCCATCAACCATCGGCATTGTGTTTGCCATATCCCGCCATAAACCCGTATATCGCTTCAATATCAATATGTTCCCGCATAGCGGCCGCCAGAATATCGAACTGCTGCCGTTTGTGGCGGGCGTAATCGAAGGCTTCGCCCGCAAACGGCGCGACGCCTTTGCGTCTGCGCAGCGCGTTCAGCAGCGCGCGGGTAAATTCGCCGTTATCAAACAGGCCGTGAATATAGCTGCCGACAACGCTGCCGTCCTCGTTTACCGCCCCGTCGCTATAATCCACCAGCCGGCCGTTGCTCAGGGTCAGACGGGCAAACGGCCTTGCCCCGTCGCCAAGACGCGAAGCGCCCATATGAATTTCATAACCGCCGAGCGCTTTGCCGGCGCCGGCGGAAAAAATGCCCGGCAGCGCGTCGCCGCAGCGGCCGCTCACCCGCGCGGTCACCTTTTCCACCGCAAACTCGGTTGTCACGTCCAGCAGTCCCAGGCCAGCCATCTGCGCCACGTCCGACTCCACCCCGTCGATGATCCGCCGGCCCAGCATCTGATAGCCGCCGCATATGCCGACGATCGGCACCCCGGCCTGATGTTGCGAGAGCAGCGCCTGGGCGAAGCCGCTCCGTTGCAGCCACTGCAGGTCGCCCAAGGTATTTTTGCTGCCGGGCAGGATCAGCAGATCCGCCCCCGCCAGCGCCGACGGTTCGGCGACATAGCGCAGATTAACGTCCGGCTGGGCGACCAGCGGGTTAAAGTCGCTAAAGTTGGCGATATGCGGCAGCCGGACGACGGCGATATCCAACGCCTTTTCCACCGCGCCCGCGGCCTGTGTGCCAGCGTGGTATTTGCCGGTTTGCAGCGCCACGCCGTCCTCGTCCTCCAGCGTAATATCCAGCCACGGCATTACCCCGATAACCGGTACGCCGGTCAGTTCCTCAATCTGCGCCAGCCCCGACCGGAGCAAGGCGACGTCGCCGCGAAACTTATTGATGATCACCCCTTTCACCCGCGATTTTTCTTCCGGACGCAGCAGCGCCAGCGTGCCGTAGATGGCGGCGAACACCCCGCCGCGATCGATATCGGCCACCAGCAGCACCGGCGCATCGGCCATCGCCGCCATGCCCATATTGACGATATCCCGGTCGCGCAGATTGATCTCCGCCGGACTGCCCGCCCCTTCCAGCACCATCACGTCATACTCGCCGGCAAGGCTGTGGTACACCTGATAAATCTGCTGCCGCAACTGCGGCTTATACTGGTGATAGCTCACCGCATCCATATTACAGACCGCTTTTCCCATCAGCACCACCTGTGATTTGCGGTCGCTGGTGGGCTTGAGCAATACCGGGTTCATTCTCACGTCTGGCTCGATGCCGGCGGCTTCCGCCTGGAATATCTGCGCCCGCCCCATCTCCTCGCCGTAGGGCGTGATGCCCGAGTTCAGCGCCATATTCTGCGACTTGAACGGCGCGCAGCGGTAGCCGTCCTGGGCGAAAATCCGGCACAGTCCGGCCACCAGTACGCTTTTCCCGACGTCGGAGGCGGTGCCTTGCAACATAACGGACAGGGTCATGGCGTTCCCCCGCTGCGCAACCGGCGCAGCGGATAGCGAGAGTTTCCTTAGCTGTTGTTCCATTGGTTACTCCTCAGAACGCCAGGATTTATTCACCAGAATGGTGGAGAAATAGGGTAATTTCTGCTCGTCGCCCACCTGATCCAGACGGCGCCAGCATCGTTCGCCCGGCAGCGAGGCGTCGGACATCAGCAGGGCGTGATCCAAAAGATCAAGCCGCGCCAGCAGCTCGCGCAGCGCGGCGAAATGGCCGTAGACCTTCATCAGCACCACGCAGTCATGGGCGATAAGCGCCTGTTCCAACTGCGCCGGCGGTGCGGTGCAAGGCATCACCGCCAGCGACTGTTTTTCCATCGCCAGCGGCAATGCGGCGCGCGCGGCGATGGCGGCGAAGGAGGTCACCCCCGGCACAATCTCCAGCCACGGCTGCCGCCCAATCCGCGCCAGCAGGAACACCCAGGTGCTGAACAGCATCGCGTCCCCCAGGGTGATAAAACCCACCCGCTTGCCGTCGGCGACGTCGTCCGTTAGCCGTTGCGCCATCTCGTCCCACACCGCTTCTTTTTCGTCGTTTTCGGCGCGCATGGGAAAATGGCGGGTGCGGATTTCCGTCGCCGGCGCCAGATACTCGCGCACGATGGATAAGGCCAGACTGTCTCCGCCTTTGCGTCCCGCCGGCGCATACAGAATATCGAGGGTGGCGAGCAGACGGGCGGCACGCACGGTGATCAAATCGGCGGCGCCGGGACCGACGCCCAGGGCGTACAGCCTGCCGCGCGTCATGCCGCCTCCCGGTCGTTGCGGCGCAGCGCGGCGTCAAGATGCCGGGCGAACATCTCGCGGATCTGCGGGTTTTCCCCCAGCCCTTGCAACCAGCACTGGGCGGCGATCCCCGCCGCCTCCAGCCGTGATTTCCACGACGCCTCCTCATCCGACGCCATGTCGTTGATGGCGTGATCCCCCGCCACCAGCATCAGCGGCATCAGGTGAACCTTACGCACTTCCTGCTGTTGCAGGCGCAGAATGATATGGTCGATTTCCGGATAGCTTTCCACCGCCCCCACCAGCGCGGGAAACTGCTGCGACGCCATCAGGTGATCGAGGCAGGCATAGGCTGAAAACGCGTGATGGCTGGCGCCGTGCCCCATAAACACCACCCGCTCATCGGCGGCCAGCGGCGGCATCTGCCCGCGCAGCGCGGTCATTATCTGCCGGTAGTCATCAAAGCCGCTGAGCAGCGGCGCGCCCAGCGCCAACCGCTGGAAACGGGGCGCAAACGCCCGCGCCTCCGTAGCCACCTTTTCATACTCATCGCCGTTGATCACATGCAGCGACTGCAGCGCCACGTCCTGGTAGCCCGCCTGCGCCAGCCGGTTGAGCGCCTGCGCCGGGTTATCCACCCGCAGACCGTCGCGCTCCCGCAGCTTGCGGATAATCATTTCCGACGTGAAAGCGCGAAACAGCTCCCGTTCGGGGTAGGCGGCCGCCAGATGCCGCTCGCAGGCGTCAATGTTCTTCTGCCGGGTTTGCGGGTAGCTGGTGCCGAAACTGATAATCAGCAGTGCTTTTTTCATGCTATTTTCCTCGTTCTCTCTGCCAGTCGGCCAGCCGCCGGATAAACGCCTCCAGCGTGGCGACCTGTTCCTGCGCGTCCGCCGACGCCGCGGGGCGGCGCACCACGATGCAGGGAATATTCAATGCCAGACAGGGCGCCACCTTTTGCCGGTAGCCGCCCGGCGCGCCGGACTCTTTGGTGATCACCACGTCCGGCCGACAGTGTCGATACAGCGCCTGATTAAATTCGGCGCTGAACGGCCCGCACTGGGCGATAATCTGCTCCACCCCCAGCCCCAGCGCCTCGCACTGCGCCAGCACCGCCGCCGTCGGCAACACCCGCGCCAGCAGGTACTTTTCCGGCAGCCGTTGCCGCCAGGCCGCCAGTTCCTTGCTGCCGGTGGTCAGCAGTACGCGCGGCCCCAGCGAACGGGCGACGGCGCAGGCCGCGTCAAGGCTCTCCACCTTGTGCAGCAGCGGATGGTCGATGGCGTCAATGTCGCTGGGCCGCTGATAGCGGGTCAGCGGCAGGGATAAACGGCGACAGGCCGCCGCCACGTTGTGATGCAGCGCGTCGGCGTAGGGGTGCGAGGCGTCAATCACCCAGCGCACCCGCCGCGCGGCAAGGTAGTCCGTTATGGCGTCCGCATCCATGCGCCCGACCACCACCTCGCCCGCAATGTCGCCCGCCAGCTGTTCGCCCGTCGCCGTGGCGACGGAAAGCCGGTAGCGCTCGCCAGCGGCGTCCAGCGCGCGGCAAATCAGCCGGGCGTCGCTGGTGCCGCCGAAGATATGGATCGCCGGGTCGCTCACAGTTCATAGCCTCTGGGGGTGATCATCAGCCCGTCGCGGCAGTAGGTGGTTTTATTGCCGACAATCACCAGACTGGTCATATCCACCGGCGTGAAGTCCATCGCGCCGAAGGTGGTGATCCATTTCTCTTCTTTCTTGCGTCCGGCCGCCTTGACCACCCCGACCGGCGTCTGCACCGCCGTCCAGGGCGCCATCAGAGCAAACGCCCGCGCCAGATGCCCTTCGCGGCCGCGGCTGCGCGGGTTGTAGAAACAGATCACGAAGTCGGCCTGCGCCGCCGCGACGATGCGCTTTTCAATCACCGGCCACGGCGTCAGCAGATCGCTCAGGCTGATATGGCAGAAATCGTGCATCAGCGGCGCGCCCAGCAGCGACGCGGCGGCGATGCTGGCGGTGATGCCCGCCACCAGCCGCACCTCAAGATCCAAACGCTGCTGGCCGACCAGTTCCAGCACCAGCCCGGCCATGCCGTAAATACCGGCGTCGCCGCTGCTGATCAGCGCGACGTTGCGGCCGGACAGCGCCAGATCGATGGCCGTCTGACAGCGTTCGATCTCTTTGCACATGCCGGTTTTGATCACCTGCTTGTCGCCGGTCAGGCGTTTCACCAGATGGGTGTAGGTTTTGTATCCCACCACGATTTCCGCTTGCTGAATCGCCGCAATGGCTTCCTGCGTCATCATGGCTTCGCTGCCCGGCCCGATGCCGATTACGGTTAACATTGCGCTACTCCCCAAGCTATTCCCAAAGTAATGGTGACCCCCTGCTGACGCAGGGTAGGACCAATCAGGTTGCCGCCGCTCATCAGCCAGGCCACCGGTTGCGAAACGCTGCCGACGCCCAGCGTGCGACGCACAAATTCGGAGGCCGGAAAACGCCGTTCATGCGGACGCAGCGCATCGACGCCGAACAGCGTAAAAGGCACGCCGCGGCGCTGCGCCAGTTGCTGCAACGCCGTTTCGTCCCGCTTAATCTCGACGCTGCCGATGGCCCGCAGCGCCAGGGGATCAAGGCGGTTTTCCGCCAGCTGACTCGACAGCAGTTCCTCCAGCGTTTGCAGCGCGGTGTTCCGCCGGCAGCCGATGCCCGCCACCACCCGGCGCGGCACCAGCTTGAAAACCGGCAGCGGCGGTTCAGGCAGCCGGTCGCGCAGGGTGACGCATACCAGCGCGTCCAACGGCGGCGGCGCATCAAGACGCGCCACCGGGATAAACCCGCGCACATCGCAGCGCGAGCGCTCGCCGAGCAGCGGCTCGTCCCACCACAGCCCGACGCGCCGGCCGCTGACCAGCATCTGGTTCACCGTTTTTACCGCCGCACGGAAATCCGCCAGCTCCGCCTCCAGCTCCGCGGCCAGCGTATCCAGCGCCGCCAGTTGGTTGACATCGGTGGCGGTGGTGATCACCGCCTCGGCCCCCAGCAGATCCGCCAGACGGCGGGTCAGCGCGTTGGCGCCGCCGATGTGGCCGGAGAGCAGGCTGATAACGTGCTGTCCCCGTTCGTCGATCACCACCACCGCCGGGTCGGTCAGCTTGTCGTTTAACAGCGGCGCAATCGCCCGCACCGCGATGCCGGTCGCGCCGATCACCACCAGCGCGGCGTAGTGGTGAAAGGCGGCGCGCAGGGTGTCGGCGAAGCTGCCGTCAAAGGCGATAAATCCCGGTTCCAGCAGTTTTTCGCTGGTAAAGCAGGTCAGCGGCATATGCGCCCGGATGCGCCGGGCGAGACGTACGCCGCCGGGCGTCAGACAGAACAGCGCTATCGACTCAGGCCGGGCGGTATTCATGGCTAAACTCCGCGTCATAGAGCCGGGAATAGTGGTACTCATCGCCGAGAAAGGCGCCCACCAGAATCAGCGCGGTTTTTTGAATGGCGGCGGCGCGCGCCTGCTCGGCGATATCCGCCAGCGTGCCGCGCACCGTGCGGCTTTCCGGCCAGGTGGCCTTGTACACCACCGCCGCCGGCGTGGTTGCCGGGTAGCCGCCGGCGATCAGCCGTGCCGCCACCCCGTCGATATTCTGCACCGACAGGAAAATCGCCATCGAGGTTTGGTGCGCGGCAAACGCCTCCAACTGCTCCAGCGGCGGCATCGGCGTGCGCCCCTCAATGCGGGTGATAATCAGGCTCTGCGCCACTTGCGGCACGGTGTACTCCACCCCGAGCTGGGCGGCCGCCCCCAGAAACGCGCTGACGCCCGGCACCGAAACGAAGCCGATATCCTGTTGCGCCAGCGCCTCCCCTTGCTCGCGAATCGAACCATACAGCGAGAGATCGCCGGTTTGCAGCCGCACCACCAGCTTGCCGGCGCGCACGCCGTCCACCATCAGCGCGACGATGTCGCCCAGCGCCAGCACGGCGCTGTCGTGGCATTCCGCCTGCGGCGAGCAGTAGTCGAGCAATTCGGTATTAATCAGCGACCCGGCGTAGATCACCACGTCCGCCTGCTGCAACAGGCGATAGCCTTGCAGCGTAATCAATTCGCGGTCGCCGGGCCCGGCGCCCACGAACCATACCTTGCGGGTATCAAAGTTTTTAGCGTTGCTCACGTCAGGCGTGATGCTTTCCTGTTCAGGCATGGTTTGCCTCCTTGCGGCAAGAAATAAGATAGGTGGGGTTGGCCGGTTTAAAATAATGGCCGTCGCCCAGCGGCGTCAGCGCGGAAACCTGTAACTGCGCGCATTCCAGGGCGTTCACCGGCAGTTGCCCCAAATGCGCCAGCGCCTGGTTGAGGTTATCCAGCAGGATAAAGGTCAGCACCAGACGGCCGCCGGGATGCAGATGCGCCAGCGCCCAGTCAATCAGCGCGGTAAGCCTGCCGCCGCTGCCGCCGATAAACACCGCATCGGCCATGACCTCCAGCGGCAGCGGCGCGACGCCGGAGATAATCCCCACGTTGCGGCAGCCGAAGCGTCGGCAATTTTCCTCAATCAGCGCCAGCGCCGCCGCATTGCGCTCAATCGCCGCGACCCGAAGCCGGGGAAAACGCCGCGCCGCCTCCAGCGCCACGCTGCCGGTTCCGGCGCCGACGTCAATCAGCAACGCCGCCTCCTCCAGTTCCAGCCGTTCCAGCGCCAGTAAGCGCACCGGCTCTTTGGTCATCGGGACGCGCTGGCCGCGTAAAAATTCTTCATCTTTCATTGAGGATCACCACCACATTCATGTCATAGCGTTGCGCCACCGCCTGCGGTTGCAGGCGGTGGATGCGCTCATCCGGCAGGGAGAGGTTCTCGCCGATAATCAGCGTGCGGGTAAGCCGGCGTTGCAGGATGGCGTCGGCAATGGCGCGCGGCCCGATGCGTCCGTCTGTCACCATCGCCACCTTGTCGTGCTGTAAAATCCAGTCGAAATCCGGCTCGCGGCCGTGGCTGCTGGTAAGATAGAGATCGTTCATATCCAGCGCCGCGCGAGAACAGAGGTATTGCACCGCGCTGATGCCGGGCACCAGGCGCAGATCGGCCGCGCTGAAATGGGCGCACAGCAGCTTGCCGATGCCATACAGCAGCGGGTCGCCGGAGGCCAGCACCACCACCCGGCGGTGTTTTTGCCCGCCGAGCCACGCCGCCAGCGCGGGCAGATCGGCGTCCAGCCGCCGGGTAACGCCGCCAAAAGCGGGAAACAGCGCCAGATGCCGGGCGCCGCCCACCAATACCTCGGCGCGCGCAATCTCCCGCTGCGCCTCCGGCGTCAGATGCGCCAGCGCGCCGGGTCCGATGCCCACCACCGCGATCATCGCAGCGCCTCCAGAATCTCAGGCAGCGGGCGGTTGGTTCCCAGCACGCAATTATCGAAAGCGAACAGCACGGCATCGACGCGCGGCGGCGCGGCGGAAAAACGCAGCATCTCGTCCACCCGCTGGCAAATCCGCTGCGCCAGACGCGGGTACACCGCCTGAAAGCCGCGCTCGGCGATCAGCTCCATCGCCGCCTCGGTAGTGTCGCACTGGTTCACCGCCAGCAATAAATCATGCGGCGCGCTCATCAGGGCCAGATGGGCGATCAGGGTTTCCATCCGCCCGTCGGCGATATGGCTGTGGGTGTGAAAAATGCCGGCCGCCACTTTCACCAGCTTGCCGGGATGACCGATCAACGTCACCTGGCGGAAGCCAAGCCGCACCGCTTCCTGCAACATATAGCCGACAAAGTTGCTCATGGTCACCACCCGCTGCGCGTCGAGTCCCAGATGCTCGCGCACAAAGCGCTCGCCGTGGTTGCCGGGCACCAGAATGACCCTGTCCTCGCCGGCAGCGCGCTTCATTTCCAGCTCCAGCGCCAGCGAACGCTTCCAGCTCTCTTCCGACATCGGCGTGACGATACCGGTGGTGCCGATAATGGAAATACCGCCGAGAATTCCCAGCCGCGCGTTATAGGTTTTTTTGGCCCGCTCCTCGCCTTCCGGGGCGAAAATTTCTATTTCCGCGCCGCGCGCCGGGCCGATCGCCTCACGGACGCCGGCTTCGATGGTTTGCAGCGGGGTGCGGTTGATCGCCGCGCCGCCCACCGGCAGGCCGATGCCTTTGCGGGTCACGGTGCCGACGCCTTCACCGCCGCGGATATGGATATCGCCGTGCTCGCGCAGGGTCACCCGGGCAAAGATCAGCATGCCGTGGGTGGCGTCCACGTCGTCGCCGCCGTCCTTGCGGATCGCCGCCGTGGCGCATTGGCCTTCAATCAGCGGCTGCTCCACGTTGAGATACAGCGTGACGCCGGAGGGGGTGACGATGGAGATCTGATCGATCACCTGCTGGCGCAGCGCCATCAGCGCCGCCACTTTCGCCGCGGCGGTGGCGCAGGAACCGGTGGTGTAGCCTTTACGGTACTGCCTGCCCTTGTGCCATACCGTATCCAGCTGCGCGCCGATGTTTTGCAAATCAAAGTCTTGCGGATCGTTTTTCACAGCGTCTCCCGGATACGGTACAAAATGGCGTTGACGATCGCCGCCGCCACGTTGCTTCCCCCTTTGCGCCCCACCGCGGCGATGCACGGCAGCCCGCTGCGCATCAGCGCCTCTTTCGACTCCGCCGCGCCGACGAACCCCACCGGCACGCCAATCACCGCCAGCGGCGCCGCCCGCCGCTCCAATAAACGGAACAGCGCGGTCGGCGCGTTGCCGAAGACGAACAGCTTGTCGCCCGGTTCATCCAGCGCGATATCCACCGCCGCCATCGAGCGGGTGATGCTCTCCGCCTGCGCCCGCGCCACCACGCGGGGATCGCTGATAAAGCAGCGGCATTCGCAGCCCAGCCGCGCCAGCAGGGTTTTATTGATCCCCGATAGCGCCATGGTGGTATCGGTATAGAGCACGCAGCCGGCGCGCAGGCCGTCGGCGATGCGCGTCAGCGCCTGCGGCGCAAAGCGCAGTACGTCCAGCCAGTCGAAATCCGCGGTGGTGTGGATCACCCGTTTGATCACCGCTTCCTGCGCCGCATCCGCGAAACGGTAGTCCGGACGCTCGCGGGCGATAATGTCGCTGATGATCGCCATGCTTTGCTGCTCAATCTGTTGCGGATGCCGCAGGTAAGTCATAAGCCTGTTCCTTGTTCTATGCCGTCCATACGGCCGCCAGCAGAAGATGGACGCCGCTAAACAGCAGCAGCGCCAGCAATGAGGCGACCTGCATCAGCCGGATGCTGCGCGGGATATCATCCAGCGCGATCTCCCGACGCGCATCACCTATCCAGGGTTTCTCCACCCGCGCGCCGAAATAGTTATTGGGACCGCCCAGTCGTACGCCCAGCGCCCCGGCCACGGTGGCTTCCGGCCAGGCGCAGTTGGGGCTGGCGTGCTGACGGCGATCGCGCCAGCCGATACGCCACGCCTGGCGATAGTCGGCGCGCAGCAGCCAGGCGGCGGCGCTCAGCAGCAGCCAGCTCAGCCGCGCCGGCAGTAGGTTGGCCAGGTCGTCCATCCGGGCGGACACATAGCCGATGGCGCGGTATTGGGCGTTTTTGTAGCCCACCATGGAATCGAGGGTATTCACCGCCTTGTAGGCCATCGCCAGCGGCGCGCCGCCGAGCAGCAGGTAAAACAGCGGCGCGATCACCCCATCGACGCTGTTCTCCGCCACGGTTTCCACCGCGGCGCGGGTTATCTGCGGTTTTTCAAGCCGCGCGGTGTCCCGCCCGACGATCCACGACAGCTGGCGGCGGCTTTCTTCCAGCGTGCCGTGACGCAATGCCCGGTGCACCGCCAGCGCGGCGTCGCTCAGGCAGCGCCCCGCCAGCAGGGTGTAAATCATCCATACCTGCGCCAGCCAGCCGAGCCACGGATGGAGCGCCGTCAGCAGCGCCAACACGCCCCAGCTCAGCGCGCCGGTCGCCCCGACCACCGCCAGCCACAGCACTCCGCCGCCGATCCTCAGCGCCCGTTCGCCGCGACAGCGGGCGCGAATGCCGCGTTGCAGCCGGGAAATCAGCCGGCCGATCCAGCGCACCGGATGCGGCCAATGGGGCGGGTCCCCCAGCCAGCAGTCGAGCAAATAGGCGCAAAACCAGGCGCTCAGCGTCATAGCAGGCTCCTGGCGCAGCGCAGCCAGCGGTTCAGCAATCCCGGCCGCTGGGCGAAATGCAAATGCAGATAGCTGGCGCAGGTCTGGTCGAGCTGGTAACCGCCCTGCCACCGTTGGACCACCGCGCCGTCGCGCCATTTGGCGCAGTCGAAGGCCGGAGGCAGCGCGGTGGAAAAATCGGAGTAATGAAATTCGTGGCCGCGCAGCACCTCGCCGCGGGCGGCCAATAAGGTGTCGCGGCCTGCCTGCGCCTCACAGTAACCGAAGCGGGTAAGCCGTTTTCCCATGCGGCTTACGCCGGGCAAAATGCCCGCCATGGCGTGCCGTCGGCCGTCGGCGTCGATCAGTTCGTCGCCCAGATACATCAGTCCGCCGCACTCGGCATACAGCGGGATCCGCCGGCGGTGGGCATCCCGCAGGGCGGCATGCATCGAGGTATTGGCGGCAAGCCGCGCGGCGTGGATCTCCGGGTAACCGCCGCCGATATAGATCATCTGGCAATCCGGGAGTTGGCGGTCGTGCAGCGGGCTGAAACGGCGCAGGCGCACCCCGGCCTGCTCCAGCAGGTCGAGATTATCCTGGTAGTAGAAATTGAAGGCTTCGTCGTCCGCCAGCGCCAGCGTCAGACCGTCCGCCAAAGCCGCATCCGGCAATGCCGGCGGCTCTCCCGCCGGTAAGGTGGTGATAGCGCACAGCGCCAGCAGGCGGTCGAGCTCAATGGTCTGCTCCACCTGCCGGGCCAGACGTTGCCAGCGCAGGTCGTTATGGGTTTGTTCCCGGGCGGGAATAAGGCCGAGGTGGCGGGAAGGCAGCGCCGCGTCCTCCATCGCCGGCAGGCGGCCCAGCACCGGAATGGCGCAGTAGCGCTCGATAGCGTGGCGCAGCAGCTCATAGTGCCCCGGCGAGTTAACGCGGTTAACAATCACGCCGGCGATATTCAACGCCGGATCGAAACGGCAAAAGCCCATCACGGAGGCCGCCACCGAGGTGGATACCGCCTTGCCGTCCACCAGCAAAATCACCGGACAGCCCAGCTGTTTCGCCATCGCCGCGCTGCTGCAATAGTCGGGATCGGTGCCGTAGCCGTCGTACAGCCCCATCACCCCTTCGATTACCGCCACGTCCGCATGGCGCAGGTGCTGTTTATACAGGCCGTTGAGCGTTGCCGCCGGGAGCATAAAGGCGTCAAGATTGCGCGACGTCACCCCGCACACGGCGCTGTGCCAGCCGCTGTCCAGATAGTCCGGCCCGATTTTAAACGGCTGTACGGCTAATCCGCGTTGCATCAGCGCCCGCAGGATCCCCAGCGCCACGGTGGTTTTACCGCAGCCGCTGCCGGTGCCGGCAATAACAAACGCTTTTTTATCCGGCCCTTGGCTACCTGGCCCTTGCTTATCTGAACATGGCATACGAATCCCGACGTGCTGGCCGGAAAATACGCTGTCAACGGGACACGCGAACGCAGCGCCGCCGCGCGTATCGGATGACAACTCATTTCCCGCCGAAAGAGTTGAATCGCCGTTAACGCCGGTCGCTGCGGGCGTTATCGTCAGGTCGGTCTTCTGGCTCTGCGTCATCCTCCCCCGTTCCTTCCCGATCGGTCGATCAGTGGTATTAACGAGTTTGTCGGCATTACAGCAGCGGGGGCTGCGGAGGATTCGCACCTCCTTCCCGGTCGTAATGGGTTATCATTGAACTAACTGACGACGCGGCGGGTCCAATACCACAACTCCTATGCGTCAACGTTTCTGATGCTCCATTGCGACATTCACCTGACGGCGATAATTGTATTTTTGCTGTTTTTCTTACTATTTATTACTTTATTCACTCAGAACGGGCGCAGAGGTACTTGTTGACCCGGCTGTTGGCTAAATTACGTGGATCATTACCGCCAGATCATACTGAGTTTTCAATTCAATCTCTTGATATGGTGCAAAAACAAAGAGGAAAATTGTAATGCAAAATATACGTGGTTTTGCTGCTCTCGACGCGAGCAGCCCGTTGGTGCCCCATCAGTTCGTGCGCCGCGATGCGCGGGACAACGATGTGACGATCGATATCGTCTACTGCGGCGTATGCCATTCCGACATTCATATAGCGCGCAACGAGTGGAAAAACAGCCGCTATCCGGTGGTTCCCGGTCATGAAATCGTCGGCAGGGTGGTCAGCGTCGGCAAGCTGGTGGAGCAGTTTAAAGAGGGCGACTGGGTGGGCGTCGGCTGTATGGTGGACTCCTGTCAAAGCTGCGACGCCTGTGAAGATGGGCTGGAACAGTACTGCGTTGAAGGGCCGACCGGCACCTACGGCGGCGTTGATCGCCACGACGGCCTGCCGACCTTCGGCGGCTACTCGGAACGGATTGTGGTATCGGACAAGTTCGTGCTCCGCATGTCCGACAAGCTGGATATGAAATCCGCCGCGCCGCTGCTGTGCGCCGGCATTACCACCTACTCGCCGCTGAAGCACTGGAACGTCGGGCCGGGGGACAAGGTGGCGGTCGTCGGTCTCGGCGGTCTGGGTCATATGGGGCTGAAGTTCGCCAAAGCGATGGGCGCGGACGTCACGCTGTTCACCCGCTCGCCGGGCAAAGAACAGGAAGCGCGCCGTCTGGGGGCCGACCAGGTGGTGATCTCTACCGATGCGGCGCAGTTGAAAGAGGTCGCCAACCGCTTCGATATTATTCTGGATACGGTGCCGATGCAGCACGACCTTAACCCCTACCTGAGCACGCTGAAACGCGACGGGACGCTGATCCTGATGGGTCTGCTTGAACCCATTGAGCCGACGGTGCACAGCGGCGCGCTGGTGATGGCACGTAAGTCGATCGCCGGTTCGCTGGTCGGCGGGATTGCGGAAACGCAGGAAATGCTGGATTTCTGCGCCGAGCACGGCATTACCTGCGACGTTGAAATGATCGATATACAGTCCATCAACACCGCCTATGAGCGTATGTTGAAAAGCGACGTGCACTACCGCTTTGTTATCGATATCGCGTCGTTGAAAGCCAGCTTTTAACCTCTCGTCCGTCGCCCCGGCGCCGCGGGCAACCTAGCCGCCATTCCGCCGTTTATGGTACGCTGGCATCCATAGTTATTGCAGGGATATCAGGGCGTAATGAGCGAACATGGCGGCAATGTGCTGGAGATGGCATTAAAAATCGGCCTGGATGCCGGTGAGATTATTGACTTCAGCGCCAATATCAATCCGTTGGGAATGCCCGACGCGCTGAAGGCCGCGATTGTCAGCCAGCTTGAGCGCGCCGAGCGTTATCCCGATGTGGCGTATCGGGCGCTTCACGCGGCGCTGGCCCGCGTTCACGGCTGCGCCGCCGACAATATTATCGCCGGAAACGGCGCCACCGAACTGATTTATGCCGTGGTGCAATACCTGCGCCCACGGCGGGCGTTACTGTTGACGCCGGGATTTGCGGAATATCGGCGCGCCTTGCAGCGCGTCGGCTGTGAGATTGACGACTATGTCATGGAAGAAGTCGACGGTTTTCAACCCGACGTCCGGCTGCTGAGCGCGCTGGACAATGCCCGCTACGACTGCCTGTTTATCGCCACGCCAAATAACCCCACCGGACTGATGCCGGACGCCGGGCTGCTACAGGCCGTTGCCGAACGCTGCCGGCTGCGCCATACCGCCTTGATTATCGATGAAGCCTTTATCGACTTTCTGCCGCGGGAAGCGGGCTTTATCCCGCAATTATCCGCTTTCCCCCAACTGTATATCCTGCGTTCGCTGACCAAATTTTTCGCCATTCCCGGCCTGCGCCTCGGCTATCTGGCGAGCGGCGACCGGGCGGCCGTTGCTGCCATGAAACGGTCGCGGGAACCCTGGACCATCAACGCCTTCGCCGCGCTGGCGGGAGAGATAGTGCTGGACGACGCTCCCTATATCGCCGCCACCCGCCGCTGGCTGGCGCGGCAGCAGGCGTGGCTTTACCGGGAGCTGGCCGCCATGCCCGAGCTGCAGGTCTGGCGGCCGGCGGCCAACTATATTTTTCTGCGCTGTCGGCGCCCGAAGACCGATTTGCAACGGGCGTTGCTGGAACAGCGTATTCTTATCCGTTCCTGCGCCAACTATCCGGGGCTGACCGCCGACCATTACCGGGCGGCCGTCAAAAGCGCCGCCGACAACCGGCGGCTGGTCGCCGCGCTGCGCCGGATATTCGCTGATGGCTGAAGCGCGCTGCCCGGCGTCCTGCGGCGAGCTGCTCCAGGGGTGGATCCTCGGCGGCGAAAAGCTGATCTCCTGCCCGGTAGACTGGTTCAGCGAAGTCGCGGTAACGGACGGCGCCCCCGGATTAACCGAGCGCCCGCGCATGCGCCGCATGCTGCAAGCGGTGCTCGCGCACTTCGGCCAGCCCGCGGACGGCGGGCGCGGCCTGCATATTGATTTTTCCTCCACCATCCCCGTCGCCAAAGGCATGGCCAGCAGCACGGCGGATCTGGCCGCCACCGCGCTGGCAACCGCCCGCCATATCGGACAAACGCTGGATGAAGCAGCCCTTGCCGCACTCTGCGTTCGGCTGGAACCGACCGACAGCACGTTGTTTCGCCAGTTGACGCTGTTCGATCATCAAACCGCCGCCACGGCGATTTCCTGCGACTGGCAGCCGCGGATGGATATTTTGCTGCTGGAAAGCCCGCTGACCCTTAACACCCTTGACTTTCACCGCCGCGATCGCCGGCAGGCGTTGCTGGACAATGCCGACGCGCTGGAGCGCGCCTGGCGGCGGTTCCGCCGCGCGGTTGAACGGCGGGAGCCCCACGGGCTGGGAGAAGCCTGCGTCATCAGCGCCGGCGCCAGTCAGCGGACGCTGCCCAAGCCCGCCTTTGGCGATCTGTTGGATCTGGTCGAAACCAGCGGCATTTACGGCTTGAACGTGGCGCACAGCGGCAGCGTGGTGGGATTGTTGCTCGACGGTCGTTATCACGATGTGGACAAACTGCGCTGGCAATTGCGCCAGCGGGGCATTACCCGCCATTACCCCGTTCAGCATCTGTTGTCGATGGTCGCCGGCGGTGTGCGGTGATGGGGAGAATAGGCGGAGACAACGAAAAAACGCCGAATAACGATATCGTCATCCGGCGTTTGTCCGTTATGTAACAACAAAAATTAACGCGGGCCTGCCTGGCCGCGATGTACGTCCTGGAAGCCGCCGTGCGGACCGCCGCCGCCATGACCACCACCACCATGACCGCCACCGCCGCCCGGAGGCGGAAACAGGCAACCGCTTAGTGCGGTAATCAAAGCAACAACCCCGATGATTTTAAAAATACGACTCATATTTACCTCTGTTTTATTGGGACTTCACCAGGCGAATCATAGGAGGCCGCCAATAAGCAGGCAATGCGGAATCTTCCTGAAAAGAAGCAAATAAACAGTTGGTTACATTCGCCTACTTATTCCTGTCACGATACGGACGGCTTACTGATAAAACGGGAAAACCGCGCCGGCGGGCAGCGGCTATGAGTGCTTTTGCAGGCGGTTGATATGGATGGTCGGGAACATGATTTTATCGGTGGGCGGCGCCGCGCGCCCATCAAATGCGGGTCCCTGCCTACTACCGCAGGAACGGCGGTAAAGAGACAGGGACGCGGGAAGCGGGAACGAATATCGGGGGGTTATTCCAGCCACTCGGTGTGGAATACGCCTTCTTTATCGGTACGCTTATAGGTATGCGCGCCAAAGTAGTCGCGCTGGGCCTGAATCAGGTTGGCGGGCAATACCGCGGAGCGGTAGCTGTCGTAATAGGCGATGGCCGCCGAGAAGGTCGGGGTGGGAATACCCGCCTGAACGGCATAAGACACCACGTCACGCAGCGCCTGCTGGTATTCGTCCGCCACTTGCTTGAAATACGGCGCCAGCAGCAGGTTGGCGATATCCGCTTTCTGCTGGTAGGCATCGGTGATTTTCTGCAGGAACTGGGCGCGAATAATACAGCCGGCGCGGAAAATCTTGGCGATCTCGCCGTAGTTGAGATGCCAGCCGTTTTCTTCCGATGCGGCTTTCAACTGCGAGAAACCCTGCGCGTAAGAGACGATTTTACCCAGATACAGCGCGCGACGAACCTTTTCCACGAATTCGGCCTTGTCGCCGTCGAACGGTTTGGCCGCCGGCCCGGTCAGCACTTTGGATGCCGCCACGCGCTGATCTTTCAGGAAAGAGAGGTAGCGGGCAAACACCGATTCGGTGATCAAAGAGAGCGGTTCGCCCAGATCCAGCGAGCTTTGGCTGGTCCATTTACCGGTGCCTTTATTCGCCGCCTCATCCAGAATAACGTCAACCAGATAGTTACCGTCTTCATCTTTTTTGGTGAAGATATCGGCGGTAATTTCGATCAGATAGCTGCTCAGTTCTCCGTTATTCCACTCGGAGAAGGTGGCCGCCAGTTCTTCGTTGCCCAGATTCAGCGCCTGCTTCAACAGCGCATAGGCTTCGGCAATCAGCTGCATATCGCCATATTCGATACCGTTGTGCACCATTTTCACATAGTGACCCGCGCCGTCGGCGCCGATATAGGCTACACAGGCTTCGCCTTCAGCGCGTGCGGCGATTTTTTCCAGAATCGGCGCCACCAGCTCATAGGCTTCCTTCTGACCGCCCGGCATGATGGAAGGCCCTTTCAGCGCGCCCTCTTCACCGCCGGAAACCCCGGTGCCGATAAAATTAAACCCTTCGGCGGACAGCTCGCGATTGCGACGAATGGTGTCTTTATAGAAGGTGTTGCCGCCGTCGATCAGGATATCGCCTTTCTCCAGATAGGGCTTCAGCGACGCGATGGTTTTATCGGTCGCCTCTCCGGCTTTAACCATCAGCAGAATACGGCGCGGTTTTTCCAGGGATGCAACGAACTCTTCAACGGTGTAATAAGGCACCAGTTTTTTACCCGGATTTTCCGTAACGACTTCGTCAGTTTTATCTGCCGAGCGGTTAAAAATAGAAACGGTATAGCCACGGCTTTCGATATTCAGCGCCAGATTACGCCCCATCACCGCCATACCGACAACGCCAATTTGCTGTTTGGACATTAAAGCAACTCCCGTCTGAAAGGTAACCTGCCTGCCGCGATCATCATCCCCGCAGGCAATTAAAAGCAGGCCAACATGGTAACTCAGCTTGCGGCGGGTGAATAGTGATTGGTTTGATAGCCGCTCATGGTTACCATACTATTTTCGATACCTTTTTATACCCAGAAAGGAGGCATCCATGGATATAAGATTTTATCTGCTTAAAGTCAGTCTTCGCGGAGTGAACCCCCGCCATCTGGCGACGCTTCGTGGTTCCCTCTTCCATTACGCTCGATCGGCTGCATGACGTGCTGCAAATCGTGATGGGATGGGAAGACAACCACCTTCATCAGTTTTCCTTCGGCAAAAAACGTTTTACCGAACAGCCGGAACAAGGGGAAGAAGAAGGTTTCTATCGCCTTAACGAGTTACTGAAACGCAAAAGCAACACCCTGACTTACCTTTATGATTTTGGCGACGGTTGGGAACACGAAATCATTTTGGAAGATAGCGACTACAAACCGGACGAGTTTGATGGTTGGCTATTTTGCCTGGATGGAGAGCGCGTTTGCCCGCCAGAAGATTGCGGCGGCATACCCGGCTATGAAAACCTGCTCGGTATTCTTCAGAACCCCGCCCATAAAGACTATGAAGAAACATTGGAATGGTTGGGCATTCCGGCTGAACTGCTCGAGATTGCGCCGGATATTTTTGAGCAATTTGACCCCGGCGAGGTGAACGACAATTTACTTCTCTACACGCGCTGGACGAGAGACCGTTACCAGACGTGGTTCGGCTAGGGGCTTCCGGCGTTTATGACCTCTCCCGTCGTCCCTGCGGTCGTAGGCAGGGACCTTCCCGATGGCGGCTCGGCGTCGAAAATCCGCGCCCTGCTGCAGTTCCAAACAAACCCGAGTCTCTGGCTGAAATCACGCCGCTGACGCGATGTCATCGGCGCAATTTCTTACGCCGGATGCAAGCGGATTAAATACTTAAATTATATTTAATATCATAATGTTAAATATATTTTGGAGGAAACCGTCTGCGCCTATAAACATCACGCAACAACGCCTTCGGTCACTTCAATATTAGCTATATGGATACCCGCTGTAGCCATCATGGAGATCAGCTTATCAATGCTGAAAAGGTGAATTTTACCATGCACCAGTTCGGAAACCCTGGGTTGGGTTATGCCAAGTGTACGAGCAGCTTCTGCCTGAGAGAGTTCTTTTCGAACGATAAAGTCCGTCAGCACACGCATCAGTTGCGCGCGGATCTTCATATTTTCAGCCTGCTCAACAGTATCGCCTATAGCATCCCATACGCTGTCAAAAGTCTGAATCTGGATGGTCATTTCGTTCTCTCCTGTATCAGCGCCTTATACCGCTTTCTTGCAAGTTGCACATCTTTGGTACTGGTAGTTTCAGTTTTCTTCTGAAAACAATGAAGCACATACACAGCTTCTTCAAATTTAGCGACATACATCACTCTGTAAATGCCGAACTGGTCTTTTACGCGAATCTCTTTTACGCCAGACCCGACTGTTGTAAAAGGTTTCCAGTCATCAGGATCATATCCCTGTTGCACTTTAGCTAGCTGATACCCTATCTCCTGTCGGGGCTCATCAGGGAACGCTCGGAGAGCGTCAAGGCTGCTGTCAATAAAGCTTATTTTTTTGTGCATCCCGCACTCGCCTTATACAAAATTTCGTATAAAAGTATCGTACACCTATTACCTCAAGAACTCAATCCTACTCAACTATGTGAGGCAAAGGCGGGGATCTGCATCTGATGGCAAAAAGGTCCATACAAAATTATCTTTTTTGATAATTTTATGTAGACCTAAGGTGGGCTATTTACCAAGGCACACAAGATTGTTGTTAATAACGTCGGTGACCCGTTTCAACTCGGCATTGGGAATATCATCCGTTAACTGCATAGCAATGCGGTAAAAATTCGCCGCAACAGTTTCGACTTCTTCAATTATCGCCCTCATCTTAACTGGCGCAATATCAGCGGCGGCGGCCACTTTCATCAGCAATTTGCGAGTAATGTTCGTACCATAACCGGCGACAGACGTTTGATGTTGCCCACCTGGCCCTTCCGCAAACGTAAGATCGAAAGCTGGCGATACCACCCAGCTCTTTTCCTCATTAAGAAGAAATGCAAAGTTTTTTACATGATCATCCCGGTTATGCATAAGCACATTAAATACCATCCGCCTTGCCTGCACTTCCCGCTCCGCGACAGAACGAGTCATATAGGCCGTTGCCCGCAAAATGTCCGTATAATCCATACAAGGCTGGCGAAAATCGGCGTGTAAAGCCCCCGCCATACTCAAAACAGGGATTCGCATACGATTGAAGCGATCAAAACGCTGTATACCAAAGGCAGCCAGACCAGAACCAAGATTAAAGTAATGCACTTCTGGAATAACGATTCCAGCTCGATGGGCAATTTCTGCATACACATACTCAAGTGCGCAAACAGAGGGCTTTTCCCCGGCGGCGGGAAATTTCATCAGCCAGGAATAGCTTCCCTCAAAGGGCATTGTCGCCATCCGACCAGAACCGGGAGCGTATTCGACCAGTGCTTTTGGCCTCGCCCCCTGAGGAGATCCTCCCAATTGAATCAGTTCACGCAGCGCATCAGAGTCTTTTCCATCGACTTCCCTGTGAATCTGTTGCGCTAACTGTATCAGTGTCCGAATATTTTCCTCTGTTTGTCCATCATCAGGTAAAGGGTGTTTAGGCTCATAGGTCAGCGCCCCCATGGTATTGATACCCAGTAATGCCAGACGATCGAACACAGAAATATGACCAGGTTCGATATCATGACGCCGTAAAAACTTGTCCATAAGCAATAAGCCCCAGCCGTCCGGCAATGAATCGGCGATAAAACCTGGAATGTAATCCTGAAAATGTTCGAACGACGAGTAAGTTACCGGGCTTAAAGGTAATTTATAAGGAGAAAACTCAATCTTATGCTCCAGTGCCTCGGGCGTATATTCGAAAAGATACCGTCCACGCGCCGTACTTTCAGCCAATTGCCCCAGAACCCACTCCTCTCCCCAACCACGGTAAACCACCTGTAAGTGACTCAACGGCTGAAACAAGCTTCCCTGATTATTCATCATTCACTCCTTTTACGCTCACTGGATCGAACAATGCCCGCCGCTATAGGTTTTTTATAAGGAGATTTAGCGCGTTGCCGCACTGGCACTTTGAGTGCGTCATGTTGTGCAATATTGATTGGCTGCATCTTGAAAAGACTCGTAAGCTCACTTTCCAGACGCAAGGCAAATGCGACCTTCATAAAATTAAGCAATGTGCCTTGTCCGGTGTTCTCCAGTCTTTTCAGCGCGGATTCAGAAATACCACTTCGAGAGGCCAGATCGCGTTGGCGGATATTTTGTCGTAAACGATGCTCACGTAAACGTTGCCCCAGTTCAGTCAACAACTCGGACTCAGTAAAAAAAATAAGAGACATAAATATACCTCCAACATCACATTTAATGCCATAAGAGGTTTTTTTAGCTCCCTTATGCAAGAGAACACATATTAACCAAAATGCATAAAAGCCTCAAATAAATCTTTTATGCATGATAAATGGCAATAAAAGGTTTAAACGCGGCGTTTAAAAGAAAGTGACTGTGGATTTGACATCCGTGGACCGAGTGTGTGCAGGAGAGATTCTCACCTGCACAGAAGGAATGCGGAAATAACAGAAAGGTCTACGCGGCAAACGCTACGCGAAGAGAGCGGAAATTAAAAAATCAGGCCTGCTTTGCTAACAGCTCCTTAATGCTTTCCTTGAATGCCGCCCCGAAATCCGGGTTGCGCAAACCATAGGTGATAAACGCCTGCGCGTAGCCCAGCTTACGGCCGCAGTTAAAGTTTTTGCCCGCCATCTGCACCGCATCAACCTGCTGGGTGTGGATCAACTCGGCAATAACATCGGTAAGCTGAATGCGGCCCCAGGCGCCGGGCACGGCTTTTGCCAGCAGCGGCCAGGCATCCGCGGTCAACACATAGCGGCCGACCGCCGAAAGATCCGAACCCGCGACAGAAGGCGCTTCCGGTTTCTCGACCATCGAGGTAATGGCTGAAGCATCGCCCGCATTGACCAGCGGCTTGTCACATTCAACCACGGAATACTCCGGCAAGACTTCATAAGGACGGTGTTTTACCAATACCTGGCTACGCCCCGTCTGTTCAAAACGCGAAATCAGCAACGCCAGATTATCTTTGGTCTGATCGGCGGTGTTCTCATCCAGCACCACGTCCGGCAACACCACCACAAACGGGGAGTCGCCAATAATCGGTTTCGCACAGGCAATCGCGTGGCCCAAGCCCAGGGTTTCACCCTGCCGCACGTTCATGATGGTGACGCCTTTCGGGCAGATGGACTGAACCTCTGCCAGCAGTTGCCGCTTGGCGCGCTCTTCCAACAGGGATTCGAGCTCGAAGGAGGTATCAAAGTGGTTTTCAATCGCATTTTTAGACGCATGGGTAACCAGCACAATATCCTTGATACCCGCATTGGCGCACTCGTTAACGATTTTTTCAATTACCGGACGATCGACCAACGGCAACATTTCTTTCGGGATCGCTTTGGTCACCGGCAACAAATTCATCCCTAAACCAGCAACAGGGATAACGGCTTTCAATGATGTCATGAATGGATTCTCTTCATCAGGTTGTTTTCACTTGGTAACACAGTAACCTCTGTGTCACGCATGACATTAAGATTACACCTAATCTTGAGCAAAGCGATCGCGGCGACAGGTTTTTTCCGCTACATCGGACAATTCTGGTGCCGGTGTTTAACCGCGTTCCAAAGTTAAGAAGCCGTCTTTATCAAACAGTTCGGTGGGGGGATAAGGTGTTGGGTAGAGCCGCCGTGCCGGAATATTTTCCGCTGAATTATGATTATCTAACCGTACTTTTTTCTACTTAGCCCAAGGATTGAGCACTTTCACGCCGCCGGCTTCATAAGGGGATGTATCACGGGATGCCACAATAAATTTTCGAGAAGCCGCAATGGCTGCGATATATCCGTCAGGCGTGGGGAATCCTCTTCCGCCGTTCTTCGCTGTAACAACTAAATCGGTATAGTAGCGCGCAGCATCAGTATCGAACGGCAGGATACGTTCTCTGAATAGATCCAGTAAGCAATTTAGCGCGTGGGCTAGCATGTCTTTGCGTATCAATCCATATTGGCATAGAGCTAACATTATAAGGTGGACTCGAAATAATTATCGAACTCCAAAAATTTTTCCCCATACTCAAACTTACTCTTTCACATGCATCTCATCTATATCCACTTTATAGAGCATGACGGGATTCACCAGATCATCTATATTTGTAAGCGACGGTTTTCCGTTTATTATTTTCCCCAAATAACGCTGAGAACGTATTTTACTTTTCACTAACTGATTTTTCCCATCAGCTATTCTTATCAGTGATTCCGAGATATTTTTGAAGGTATTACTATTCATTAGTACATCAGAGATTCCGCCGTTTGTCCATATACCGTACTTCATACCGGATATAGTATTTCCGTCTATCAGAACATTTTTTATAGCATTATTTATTGCTATACCTCCAAATTGTACATTCTCTCCATCTCCACAAATATAATTCTTCACTATCTGAACATTATCAGCCGGAGTATTAATACGATTCAGAAAGATACCCGCAGTTTTAAACCTAGAAATATCATTACCTTCCACCAAGCAGTTCCCGCCAGATTCAAGGAATATTCCAGCCTTACAGTCAGCAATCGTATTATTTCTTATCTCGCCATTTTGCCGCCCTTTGTTTGCCTCAAAATCGATGGCGTTATCCTTTGTTTTTCTGATATTACATTGTTCAACGATAATGTCCGTTGGATTCTGAGCCTGAATGCCGATGTAACCCGTATTGATTATAGTTGTCCCATAACATTTACAAGAACGAGACCCCCTGGCAAATTGAATTCCATTATAGGTAACATTAGCAATCTTGGTTTTTGATGTAGTTGAACAGTTATTAGCATTAATAAACACTATTCCAGAAAAACCGTTGTTACCGCCAGCATTACTACCATCAACGGTAACTTCAATAACACAGTTACGTATCCCATCCGCTGAAGCGTTACTCATTATCGCACCACTTACCCCCTCACTCCCTTCAGCTAGAACAATTGTACCCTCCCCATAAATCCGTAAATCACTCCTTAATTTGAGACAAATCGAATTCCTTCCAATGATTCCAGGAACACCGGGGTGTTTTATCGGAGATACTATGTACTTCTTCGACAGATACAGGTTTTGGCATCCGGAATCTATTGCGGCCTGGATGGCGGGAGTGTCGTCACCACCACCTCCGGTGGCTCCAAACTGCTCCGGAGTAACAGTATCATTTCTAGACAAGGCAAGTGCCTTTTCACTAAACACACGGTTGGATACTACAATAACAGCAAGATATTTAAGGAAAAATCGTCTACTGCTTATCATTTTTTATTACCAAATTTAAACGACATCTCATCATAATACAGATAAGTATGATCGAAACATTGCAAAATGTTAGAGCTGGCAATAAAATGAGCCTGCACATTTTAAGATAATTCTTAATTAGAGAATTTTTCTTAAAAAAAACAACAGATTAAATGAATATATTATTGTTCTATATAAAAATATATCAAAGGAATAAAATGACTAACTTTCTTTATTGTTCTGTTTTTGTTCTTTTTTTGATGCCTAAAATAAATATAATATCTGTGGGTAACTATAATGCTGGTATACGTATAGATGATTTTATCATCGCTATATGGCTGTTTATTTTCCTGTTTGGTTACGTTTCAAACAAAAAGAATACAATTAGAGTCATTGACGCAAAATACTATAAATTTATTATATTTATATTTATAGGAACATGCTTTACACTATTATTTTCCAATCAAGGTTCTATCATATTTCCATTCAGATTCCTTGAATATTTTACATTTTTTATTATGGGTGTATATCTCGCAAAAAAAGATGTTTACATGATGGGAATGATGAAAGTGATTCTTTATTTTAATATAATCATTTCATTACTACAATCGATGGAAATTATTGGTGGGTTTACTGTTAGTGGTTATAATTCAGATGTGTCATCAAGAGTCATAGGGCTAACTAGCGGCCCTTGGGAGCTTGGAGTTTTATTGAACTTTCTCACTTGCTATTTCTTGTCCAGCAAGCAAGGGAATTCATATAAAATTATTATTTTTTTCATTTCCTTATTCGTTATTTTCCTTTCAGGTTCTCGTATGTCATTCGTTGCGCAAATGGTTGTGGCAGTTGCTTACTTACTAAAAACATCATCAGCATTAGGTGTTATAAAAAAAGTAATGATAATGGCTCCATTATTTGTTGCATCAGTTTTTTATCTTTCTAACTCTGCCATTGCGGAAAGATCGGTAAATCTTTTTAACGCAGATAACTTAATCGAATTACCCACGACATACAGAGCGACAACTTTACTTCATGGCAACCCTGACTGGTCAAACTTTGACATTCTGGGTGGTGATGTTGATGCAAGTTGGTCGATACGTTCCATTAAATGGGTTTATGCTGTTAAGTTATTCTTATCTAACCCGGTATTCATTGCCACTGGAGTAGGCGCGGGAACATTTGGTAATGCACTAGATGGTGACTGGCTCCGGATGTTGATAGAATGTGGAGTGGTTGGATTAATTTTATTTTTATCATTCCTTTCAGCAAATAAAAAACTTTCCTTAATGAATTATCTTATATTTTATTCATTTTCAATAAACATGATTATGATTGATATTTACATGTCTTATAAAGTAATGTCTTTTATGCTTTTCATTTTCGGGTATATGTATATAGAGACAAGAAAAACAATACAACAATTGACTTTAGAAAAATAAAATTTAAAGTATAAAATGCTTTTCACTCCTTTGTGAGTATACGAGAGGCATTTATGAATTCTCAATTGCCGGCTGGAGCCAGAGCGGTCATGCGCTGTGCCCAAAGGCGGGATGATCGCCTCGGAAGATGGCTTAATCATATCACTGAGCGCCGGGGAAAAATGAAAGCTACAGTGGCGCAGGCAAATAAGTTAACACGTATTGTCTGGCGGTTGCTGTCTGAACCGGTTGATTTCAATATGGATAAGGCATTTGCGATAAGGTAATACTGTTTGTAGCACAATATGCAATTTTACTGAGTTTGCGGGCACTGATGAAAAAATGGTAACCCTCCCTTGTGAAAGCCTGAAGTCGATCCTGGTAAAAAATACCAAATACCGGCAAAGTGATAAGGAAACAGGGTGCGGATGACATCATGGCGCGGGCAGGTTTTTCTCAAAATAGACGCCGGATATATGACAGCAAACCGGATCTCGTCAGTACTTGTAAAACACGGGACGTCCACATATGATCTACAATTACGTAAGTTATTTAGATCCGTATAAGCTTGAGCGCAAAATCAAACAGCAGTCGGCGGATAAAAAGCGCCGGTGGCAAAAACGTAATGCCCACTCTCCGCTGAACGGGCCATACCCATTATGCTGGATGATGACTTGGTTCCCTTCCTGGCCCAACAGTTGGCTCAATGAGATGCTGCCCTGCCGAAAATCGCTTTAGCTGATACCCATCACTCTATATAACGTTAATATATCTGCACAATGACAGTTCACCGATTGCTTACAAATATCTCATAGAAGTAAACACCTAATCTGAACCAAAAAGATCACGGGTATAGGTTTTTTCCGTCACATCAGACAGTTCCGGCGCCATACGGTTGGAAAGAATAACATCTGAGATTTTCTTGAATTCAACCAAATCGTGAATAACACGAGAACGGAAAAAAGTGTCTTCTTTCAACTCTGGCTCATAGACCACAACTTCAATTCCTTTTGCTTTGATACGCTTCATTACGCCCTGAATTGCAGAAGCGCGGAAATTATCCGATCCTGATTTCATCACCAGGCGGTAAACACCAACGATTTTTGGGTTACGCTCGATAACAGAATCGGCAATAAAATCTTTGCGGGTGCGGTTGGCTTCAACAATAGCATTGATTAAATTATTAGGCACACTTTCATAATTAGCTAACAATTGTTTCGTATCTTTGGGAAGACAGTAACCGCCATAACCAAAGGAAGGATTATTGTAGTGATTACCAATACGTGGGTCTAAACCAACCCCTTCAATGATCTGTTTGCTATCTAACCCATTAGTTTGTGCGTAGGTATCAAGCTCATTAAAATAAGCTACGCGCATTGCCAGATAGGTATTGGCGAACAGTTTTATCGCTTCTGCTTCCGTTGAGTCCGTATGCAACACCGGGACATCTTTCTTTATAGCCCCCTGTAACAATAAAGCCGCGAACTTCTCAGCACGCTCTGAACGTTCGCCAACAATAATACGGGAAGGATACAAGTTATCATACAACGCTTTACCTTCGCGTAGAAACTCCGGCGAAAAAATAATGCCTTCCGTATTATGCTTTTTCCGTGCTTGCGCCGTGAAACCAACTGGAACCGTAGACTTAACAATCATTATCGCATTTGGATTGATAGCCAACACATCGCTAATAACCGATTCCACAGAACTAGTATTAAAGTAATGCGTTTTTGGATCGTAATCAGTCGGAGTGGCTATAATCACAAACTCGGCTTGTTCAAAGGCTTCACGCTTGTCTGTTGTTGCCCGAAAATTAAGAGACTCGTTCTTCAGGAAATGTTCGATCTCCTTATCCACAATAGGAGACTGTTTATTATTTAGCAGCGCAACCTTTTCTTCAATGATATCTAAGGCAATAACATCATTGTGCTGAGCCAACAATATGGCATTGGACAAACCGACGTATCCTGTACCTGCGATTGCTATTTTCATTTTTCAACCATTTAACGTTAAATAAAAAATTAAAAATATTTATAAGAAGACTAAAAACATGATAAAAACCAATAGAAAAAATTCACATCGAATGCATTTATTACTTATTTTCAAGAAAGCAGATTATAAAATCATTATTACTGCCTAATGCATACATCTTTCAAAACACCATCAAATAGATAAATAACCCACCTCATAAAGTCAATTATTATATCATTGATCATAGGGAATTCTATAAGTTGCGCACTTCTTTTTTTACATGTTTATTATAATAATAATACTGGACAAGCAACCCCGTCATCTCAGCCAGCATTTCCCCTAAAAGCCCGCCCCAAACTCCATAAAAATAGCCAAAGAAACAAATAGCCAACACACCCACCACAGCAGAGGCAGCATTTGCAATCGATATTTTTTTGGATATGCCTATGGCGACCAAAGCTAAGCCATACCCCCTAGACATACAAATTATTGAGACTATAGCTCCAGCAAGAAAACAGTATTCCAAGCTTATATGAATTGTATTTGAATATATGTATGGGCTAATAAAATAACAAGTAATTGCAAATCCTATCATGCTAACAATCCCAACCACAAAATTAACAATAATTGAGATTTTTATCCTTTTAGCTCTTGTATCAACCGATGCCGTTCCAATCCAACTCTGCAAACGACTAGGAAACCCACTCAAGACTGATAAGGCCATTCTGAACAGCCGTTCAATACCTGCGAAAACGGCCACAGCTGCAGGATTCACAAATCCGATTAGTGTAATTGGTAAGGACGTGTAAAAAGTGCTAATCACTCGCCCTAAAACTAACTGATAATGCTCTTTAAATAACAATTTTAAGCCATTGTAATCATTTCTCTTCGGAATTAACGGTACTTTTAAAAAGTAGGATGCTAAAAACATTGACACAAGAAATGAGAGCAACAATGCAAGGCTATAAAAAATCAATCCACCGTAAATACGAATAAGAACAATACTAACGCCACACAGTATTAATTTTGGAATTACAATAAAGTAGAGGATATATTCAGGCTTATTCAAACCGATTAAATACCAATTAGGTAAAAGTGCCCCACAGGTAATAGCGATAGTCATTACAATTGCGGACAAAAGGAACTCATCAATCAAGAGCCAGCAAATAAATACTGAGATTTGAACACAAAAAAAACTTATAATTAACCGAGATGATAAAGACTTCCCATACCAAAACTTCCTTTTCGTATCATCTAAACCAGCTATCAACTGAGGACCAATTACCCCCCATCCCAGTTCTCCTATGACTGCACATGCACCGCCAATGGACTGAGCCACACCAACTGCAATGATAACTTTGCTGCCATACAAGGATGTTATTGTTGGATATACTATAAATGGTATCATTGCTGATAATAATGGAAGAACAAAATATAAAAACATTTTCCATATATTTTGTTTAGTGAAAATCATCACAAGACCTCAGTTAACAATACATCTGGAAATCGTTGTAATGACGTCATTCATCGGTCTCCCATAAGATTGAACCAAGGTTTCATCATATTCATAACAACCATTTTCATGTACATCCTGAATAGCACAAAAAAGTTTATCCGCCAATTTATCAGGCGATGCGACAGCCACATACATTCGTGGATGTAATCCCTGTCTAGTGCCATTCAGATCATTTGTAACTGCATATGCACCACTTGTTATCGCATCCAGCGGGGGATGCGATGGATGAGGACTACATTGAAGAGAAAAGACAATATCCGTCTCACCAAGTTTATTAAAATAACCCTCCCAAGATAGTTTACCTAATGAACGTAATGTCACCTTATCAGATAAGACTATATCTTCATGCTTCTCACCAGCACTTACAACTTCCAATTCATAATCGGTTACATCAATTTTTTTTGCAAGAAGAGTAAGTGCACCAATTCCTATATCAAACAAATTCCGGGGTTTACTGGGTCTGCCATAAAATAGTATTCTAATCTTTTTTGAAGATTTTCTGTCAGCACATGATTTCTTTAACATGTGCAAATCAATCTCAGGGAAGAAAACCAATTCTTCAGAGCAAGGTATGTTCGCTTTTTTTAATGCATTAAATAACGGATATGAATTTACTATATGATGAAATCCTATTAGATATGTCTCTTCTGTCAGAGCAAAAGCTGTAGACCATGGATGGAACCCGGATTCATGATCCTGAATTAAATACACTACGTTTTGTGGCTTGATTATACCAAGATGGGCCGCTACAGTTAAAGAATGTGCTGTCGTCCAATAAGTCGCTATCCATATATCATCAGGATTAACACTAAGATTTACGATATCATAATCACTTACAAACTCAACGCTAATATTTGGGAAAAGGTTATTAGCTATCCACCCCTTGCTCTGCTCATCAGGAAATATGCCGAACGTAATAATCCGAACATCTAAGGATAGATTTAATGATAAACGTGAAGTGAATTCCAGCGCTGTTTTAATTCCTGCAAAAACGCCATTAGGTGGTAACCCTGGCAAAATCAAATTTATTTTTTTTCCTACATTCGAATTAGTATTAATGCATGAAGCAGCTAAGCTGTACGTATTCAATCGGGAATAAGCCACAGCATGTTCGTATTTGGCACTCTTTTGGACATATAGCGCTGTTATTTTCTTTTCTTTAATTTTTGCATGAATTTTTGATTGTATTTTTTTTAACACAATGACCTCATCAATTATACTATAGCTAAAGACGGCAAATACAACTAAGAATATTTTATTAGTTCTTGGAACACTTAGGATGAACACCTAAAAAATACGCTTTTAGCATACTAAACATATTTCCCCAATTCATCTTTATAAACTCACTAAAAACTCCAGAAAAGAACTTATAATACAAATGTAAAGTAGGATATCTACGCGCAGAAATTGCTATATCTAATGCGCGTTCTCTGGTTCTGAAATCATTCTTATTTTCACTTTGTTCCAATCTGGAAAGAGAATGCATTAAAAAAGAAGACGAGCGAACTTTCACATTCTCTCCCTTACTCACAATCTTATAAATACGGCGAAAAAGGCTAAAATCCACACCGTATAAAGCATAATTTTCATCAAAGGGTTTTAAATTATGTTTCTTAAATTTCTCCACCAGAGTCCGATTTATGATCAAACCAGAACCGATGGACAAAGCAGATTCAGGATCTAGATCAGTATCTGTGGTGATAATTCCACTTTTACATACAGGATAATAAATTTTTTTATCACCAGTTGAAATAATCTTAGGAAGTTCTAAGTCTACACAACTGATTTTAATTGCATCAATGAAAGATTCTGATATTTCAGTATCATCATCGAGAATAATGAATTTCTCTGCGTTGTTGTATTTTGAAAAAATTTCATTATATATAATGCTAAGAGGCAAGTTATCAAGGCAATTAATTAACTCCACCTGATTATCAAAACAGTGCTCCAACTTAGCTAAAAACTCTCCTTCATAGTTTATTTCGCGAGGACCATTATTATGAATAACAAGTTTTGTATTGTTAAAACTATAATTGGATATTGTATCAAGGGTGGTGGACTCCTGAAGATCTTTATTATACATAATCACTAATATGATATTAGCCCACATGCTCACCTCTCATAAAAACCTCATCAATATTATCAGAAAGCACACATTAATTTTCGAAGTACATGAACAAAAAGGCTAAGGAGTTTTTTACTTCATATTCTTTATTGACAATTACCATCAATATTTTTTTCGACATAATCAAAAAACATCAATAAATGATATCTTTTTTATATAAAACATGAAATTTAGCAATAAAGAAAATTATTAGCCCTCCTGAAGCTCCGAACAATAACGGATTCACCGACCCCGAAAATATCCAAAGAGAAATAAAAATAAGCGGAACAGTAAATTTCATTCCTCCACGCGCGTCTTTTTGAATCGAATTAAAACACAAACTCATATATAAAAGAAGCAATACGCCAGCACCTAAGCTTCCCAACGTCATCAGCATCGATAAACTCTGGCTTTCGTATAGGTAAGGCGTATCCTCCGACCTCAAGGCATTAGGAATAAAGTATCCAACCCCATGTCCTAAAATAGGTTTTTCCGAGAACGCATATAATAACATTCTGTTTTGCCATACACGTTCGACATCTGACGCTATGTTTGAGTTATTGTCGCCACCAAATCTGGTTTCTATTATTTTAAAAACAAGTTCACCGAGTGGCGTCATGGTTAACAAAAAGAAAAGAACAACTGTACCTAGAATAAGAACCTTGAAAATTTTGAACAAATTAGCTTCAAGAACAATAGCAAGAGCGATAAAAAAAACCGTCTCTGCCCAAAATGCACGAGAAAGAGTAAGCAGCATTGAAATAATCAGCAGAACAAAAGCACCGTAAAGTAAAATCTTATTACCCTTGCCATAAATAATTTCTTTTGTGACGAAATACATGAAAAATGGAACAGCTGAATCTAAGGGTATTTGTAATCTGGAAATAAATGTCCCCTGAACCCCCAGTGACATCATTTGAATATTCCATGTATCGCGTATCCAGGTGATAACATCCCCCATGGCAATACCGGACAATAATGAAAATGCAAGAATACCAATTTTTATTATGGCAATAGCAACAAACATTTTTTTAATTGTTTTATAGATTAAAATTCTATTATCATCTGAATATTCGCTGCAACATATAAGAAACACAGCCACAATGACAGATAAAAACACATCTCTTGATTGCCCAAACACATACTCAGTCACATTCCCTTGAATAATAGAATACAAAACTGCAAACAATAAAAAAACAATAAAAGGGAAAACCTTTCGCGCCATCCGTTGTATCAGCACTGGCCTAGAAAAAATATACGCACCCATACTTAAAATAATTAATGGGCTACGTAAAGCCATTAAGTATATTGATAGATTTATAAAAAAACTTTTTCCTATTTTCATTAGAGTCTATCCCAATAGAATTCTATTCCGCGCCCGCGCAAGTATATAGATAATTCATTGCCATCTAGTTAAACATTTCTTTAGTGTCGAACTTGGCAACGATAAGAATGATTCATAGGCCTGTATTTATATTTCTCAACAAAAATAATATATATCCCATAACATGAAATTTATCTACCCCCCCCTCACAACCTATACAACTTAAATAAAAAACTATTATATTACACTAATTAACATAATTAAAATAGGAGCTAATTTATCCCGAAATTAATCAAAAGGCATTGGCGCGTGGCTAGGCAATGTGTTCTTAATAACTTTTTTACTATCAAATGTCCAATTAGGTAAATGATTAGTATAGATCGCAATAGGTTTGTTATCTAATGAAATACCATTCTCTGCGTTCACATCATTCTCAACATCAAGATTCCATTTTTCTATTGATACTTTCCCTTTTATCCCCGTCAAAATAGATACATTATTTTCACTATTTCGGTTATTATTCCAAGCAACAATTGAATAATGATTTTCTTTTTTCTTTTCTTTCAGAACGTAAGCTTCTACACCGTTACCGGGGAAATATCGTCCTACTAGCTCTCTCCCTTTCATTGAATCAACCGCCATTGCATAGGCTAATAACCTTAATTTTGGTTGCCAATTAACATCAAAGAGACCTGAAGAATATAGTTTATTATTTAAAAATCGATCCTGAGCCAAAAAATAGTCAACGCGTTTCATATCATAAAAGAAAAATGCTCGGGCAAATATTTTTATCATATCATACGGATTAGAATCTTTTTGATATACGATAGAGGTATCTAATTGCTCTGTATCTAAAATTTGCTTGGGCTTTAGATTAAATTTTTTCTGTTCTTCCCGGATAAAATTAGGTAGATCATCCTTCGGATAGACAAAATGATGTATTGAATAAGCATCTGTATAATTATCTATTCCAAGTCTGAACGCTTCATCGACAAATCGCCTTCCTCCATGACCTCCACCTAAAGAAGCATTTCTAGAATAAGTAGCAGAAAATGCAGTAGTTTTAATATGTTGCCCACTTCTATTGATAGCTTCTTTGAGCATTTTCATCTCTTGAACATATTGAGCGGGTGTTGAACGAATCCACCATACAGCCGGTGCATCCACCTCATTTGCCAATTCAGCGTATTCAACATTATGCCCTTTAAGCCTGGCAAGCGTTACATCAAGATAGTTATTGTATTCATTATAAAATCTTTCATTTACTGCCGATAACTTATTATTAGCGACGGTGAATTTTGCCGGAGGATAACCAAAAACAAATAACAATGAAAAGTCATATTCTTTGGCTTTTTTAAGCTGGAAATCTAATTCTTTAAAATTTGTAGGATTACCATTTTTATCACTTAAACGGTGCCAACAAGTCTCAAAACTTCTAAGGGAATCTACGCCGGCATGTGCCAACAATGAATAAACTTTATTTATCTTATTAATATCACCATCTGCTTTTATCGCAGGTATCTCCATTCCATGTAACCCGAATTGCGTGTCTGTATCTCGCCTAGAGCGCTGCTCTTCTAGATTTCTGATAATTACCTTATCATAAACATACTTCGACACATTATCATTGACTTCTTCTTTAGTTTCTTTTATCTGTTTAAAATAATCTGATTCAGCTAATGTTGATGTTGAAAAAGAAAAAGAGAACGAAAAAATCATAAAATAAAGAGAAGTATTTATAAATAAAGGCAGTGTCTTTTTCATAAAATTCCCTTCTGTCAGTCTTGAGCATAGCTTTGTTAAAAGAATATAATTAACCGTTATTTTCTTTCGATAAATTTCACCCATATATATTTTGCTACTGCGTATGCTAATGCCCTCGTTTTATAACGCCAAGCCACATCAACATCATTAATTGCAGAATGATATCTTGCCCAATAGGGCGTTTTCGATCTGCTGCTATTCCAACCCCGGCAATGAAATGCACTTATGTCATTTATGAGGGTTACCCCCCATTTTTTCTTTCTTACACGAAGAGATAGCTCTATATCTTCTTTATACATGTAATAATTACTTTCAAATCCGATATTACCAGACCTATCAGGACATTGCTCTAATGTAGTCTTTCTTACCAGCATAAAAGCGCCACATACAGCTTCAACCTCAGAGAAATCATTTTTGTTAGTATTATCACTTAAAACCGGCTGATTAGAACCTAAATCAAACCATCGACCAATAGTGTTACATGAAATACCCAGAGAATCATATATGCCAAGGGATCTCTTGTTGTCAATATCATATCTTATTAAAGGAATAGAAAATATTCCTGTTTGTTCAAATTTATCTTGAGATGCAATAGTTAAAAGACGATCCAAATCTTTCCCTTCAATCCTGGCGTCTGGATTTAAAAAAAGAACCCAATCAAAATCAGATATACTAGTAAGTGCTTTATTATTAGCAGCCACGAAACCAATATTTTCATACTCTTCAATATGAAGATGATGCTTTGTTTTTATATTATGTAAATATGAAGTATCTGTAGAGCCAGAGTCAATAATCTTAATTACTACATCACTTGTGGAAGAGTCTAATCCTTCTATTACCCAATTGATATGCTTATTACTATTATAAGTCACAATGATAATTAAACTTTTTTTTCCCACAATCACCCCATTAACTTAATCATAACGATTTATAGGTAAAAACTGCAAAGCATACTTCACAGCATATTTAGGGGCTTTCTTAGAAAAACTCCATGTAAGACTTTCCAGAAACCCGGCACGACGCTCTACTGTAGATATAATGAAATTTATAAAATCAAGATTTTCACCCTGATACATATCTTTATTTCTTTCTTTAAAATCAATTAATGCTTTACTAAACGGATAGCTTTTAGACACCCTATGCTCATTCTCCTTATGGTCATGATGCATTACATAGGTAGCCTCTTTAAATCTTCTGAAATTACCATGTTCAAAAGATAACCGTAACCAGGTGTCCCAGTCTTGCAATCTCCTGGCGCGAATGTCGAAACCGCCAATTTTTCTTAATTTTTCAGTTGTAGTAAATACCTGGTTAGATGCTATATTACAAAAAAGCAAATCCTCATAATTTCCCTCAATGTATTCTTTATTTCCTTTGTAATATAATTTATTTCTTCCATCAATATATCTTTCTATAAAATTACAACAAATAAAAGATAATTCATCACTCCAATTATTAACAAAAAACCTTATTCTGTTCGATGTGAACTCGTCATCATCATCAAGACCGGTAATAAACTCACCCGTTGCTTTAAATATTCCCATATTTCTGGCAACGCAGGCACCTTGATTATTATCATTCCTCAAATATACTATTCTCGAATCTTTTTCAGCTAATGTGCTTATATATTCTTCTGTTCCATCTGAAGAAGCATCATCGCAAACTAAAACCTCAATATTGGGGTAATCTTGTTTTAATACGGAGTCGACAGCTCTTCTAAGTTTATCCAGCCTATTGTGTGTTGTTATATATATACTAACTTTAGGCTTGTTTTTACCTGACATGATATCCCTCTACACTATAAAAATATATTCTATTAATAATTCATGCCATTTTATAGTTGGCATGAATTATAATTCCTATATTTTATTTATAATGTCATATAATGATTTTTCCCATTTTGATAATTCTATATCGAGTGATTTTATCTTGCTTCCATTTAGACTGGAGTATGCAGGCCTTTCGGCAGGGGTGGGATATTGCTCCGTATTGATTTTATTTACTTGAGGACATTTTGCTAATCTGTTTTGTTCAACGCCTATCCGAAATATCGCTTCAGCAAAATCACTCCACGCAACCTCATGGTCTCCACAATAATGATACACGCCGCCATCAGCATGCTGTTTTAGCAAATCAATAATCGCCTGAGCAATATCTCCCGCATACGTCGGGCAGCCGCGCTGGTCTGCAACAATCCCTAGTTCATCACGATCTTGCGCCAAACGCAGCATGGTTTTGACAAAATTATTCCCATACTCACTGAATACCCAGGCGGTACGGATAATAATCGCATCAGGCAATATGCTTAAAACCGCAACCTCGCCATCCAGCTTCGTTCTGCCATATACACCAAGCGGATTAGTTTTATCCGTTTCCACATAAGGCCGAGTAGCTGTACCGTCAAAAACATAGTCGGTTGAAACATGAATCAGACGAGTTCCATGCTCTTTAGCCGCAATAGCCAGATTTTCCGGCCCTGTTTTATTGACCAACGAGGCCAGTTCCGGTTCGCTTTCGGCTTTATCAACTGCGGTATATGCTGCCGCATTGATGATAACATCCGGTTGGAATGCTTTTACCGCCGTCAGAACCTTTTCCTGGTTGGTAATATCAAGCTCATCGCTATCTGTTGCCCATAGCAGCCAGCCAGCAGGCAGGCGATCCTGGAAACAACGTCCGAGCTGCCCCTTCGATCCCGTTAATAATACTTTCATGCGCTCAGTTCCTTAAACAGTTTTCCCAGTTTGTCTTTTTCGGAGAGCAGTGGGGCTGTTACCGGCCACTCAATACCGACTTCAGGATCATTCCACAGCAGGCAGCCTTCGTTTGCCGGGTTATAATAATCCGTGCATTTATATTCAAAATCGGCCATGTCCGACAACACTACAAACCCATGGGCCAGACCAGGAGGGATCCAGAATTGCGTTTTATTTTCTTCTGAAAGAATAACGCCTTCCCATGCACCATACGTCGGTGAATCTGGTCGAATATCGACGGCGACATCAAAGACTTCTCCCCGTACTACACGCACCAGTTTCCCCTGCGGATTGGACTTCTGAAAATGCAGCCCGCGTAATACACCTTTCGAGGATCGAGAGTGATTATCCTGAACAAAATCCAAATCAATTTGCAGCATCTCCTGATAACGTTTTTTTTCAAACGTTTCAAGAAAGAAGCCTCTCGCGTCGCCAAAAACTTTTGGCTGGATAATTTTTACGCCCGCAATACGGGTATCTTTAACCTGCATATTATTTATCCCCAATCAACCGGGCCAGATATTGCCCATAGTGCGTCTTGCTGAGTGACTTTGCTTCTTCAGCAACTTGTTCTTTAGTCATCCACCCTTTACGGAAAGCAATCTCTTCCAGACAGGCCACTTTAAAGCCCTGGCGTTTTTCAATAGTATGAACAAATTGCGATGCTTCGATCAGACTGTCGTGCGTACCGGTATCCAGCCAGGCAAAACCACGCCCCAGCAATTCCACATTCAGCAACCCCTTCTCGAGGTACATTTCATTTAAGGTCGTGATTTCAAGCTCGCCGCGCGAAGAGGGTTTTACCTGCTTGGCCATCTCGACGATCTGGTCATCATAAAAATAAAGTCCCGTTACTGCCCAGTTTGACTTTGGTTTCAACGGTTTTTCTTCCAGAGATATCGCCCTGTTATTTTCATCAAACTCAACTACACCAAAGCGCTCAGCATCCACTACCTGATAGCCAAACACCGTCGCACCTTCTGTACGAGCTGCCGCCGTCTCCAATTTTTTGCCAAAGCTCTGTCCAAAATAAATATTATCTCCCAACACTAAGGCACAGCGATCACCGTTGATAAACTCCTCTCCGATAAGGAATGCCTGAGCCAAACCATCAGGACTCGGCTGTATCGCATAGCTAAATTGGACACCAAAACGGCTGCCATCACCCAACAGGCGTTTGAATGAAGGCATATCCTCCGGCGTTGAAATAATCAGGATATCTTTAATTCCGGCCAGCATCAGAACAGATATCGGGTAATACACCATCGGTTTATCATAAATAGGCAACAGCTGTTTAGACACTCCGCGAGTAATTGGATGTAAACGCGTCCCGGAACCACCGGCCAATACAATACCTTTCATATTAATTTCTCCTAAAATTAACGCGTTAATCCCAGTCGTTCCCCAGCGTAAGAACCATCTTTAACACGCTGCCACCATTTCTTATTCTCCAAATACCATTTGACGGTTTTACGAATTCCGCTTTCGAATGTTTCCTGCGGTTTCCAGTCTAACTCATTATAAATTTTATTAGCATCAATGGCATAGCGTAGATCGTGTCCGGGACGGTCGTCCACATAAGTGATAAGATCTTCGTAGTTTGTAACACCTGTCGGTTTATTGGGAACCAGTTCTTCCAACAACTGACAAATAGTGCGTACTACCTCAATATTTTTGCGCTCATTGTGACCACCGATATTATAGGTTTCCCCAACTTTGCCTTCGGTGACTACTTTATATAAAGCACGCGCATGATCTTCGACATACAACCAATCACGGATCTGGCCCCCGTTGCCGTATACCGGCAATGATTTGCCTTCCAGGGCATTGAGAATGACTAACGGAATCAGTTTTTCCGGAAAGTGGTAGGGTCCGTAGTTATTAGAGCAGTTGGTAATGATGGTTGGCAGGCCATAAGTACGCAACCAAGCGCGTACCAGATGGTCACTGGACGCTTTGGAGGCCGAGTACGGACTGCTAGGCGCATAGGGTGTTAGTTCGGTAAACAGATCGTCGGTGCCGTGCAGATCACCATATACTTCATCGGTTGAAATATGGTGGAAGCGGAAAGTACGTTTTGCCTGCTCTTCCAGAGTCCCCCAGTAGTGGCGAGTGGATTCCAACAGCGTATAGGTCCCCACTACATTCGTTTCAATAAATGCGGCTGGCCCATCAATAGAACGGTCTACATGACTTTCAGCAGCCAGATGCATTACCGCATTCGGCTGATATTCATTAAAAATACTATCCAACTGAGCACGGTCACAGATATTAACGAGTTCAAATCTAAACCGCTTATTATCTGAGACTGATTTTAATGACTCCAGGTTTCCCGCATAAGTGAGGCTATCCAATACCAATACTTCATCATTGGTATTATTAATAATATGACGAACAACGGCTGATCCTATAAAACCAGCCCCCCCAGTCACTATAATCTTCATACTATCCTCGTTAAATTGACATCTTACTATTTTGAGCGTCGATAAAATTAATTCCAATAACGCTTGTGCATACTAAAATTTTTCACCAGCACACTGGGAATACGTTTATATTTTTGGCCTAACTTATATCCTGCTATTTTCATAAAGTTATTTATAAAGGCAAAGGGGATATATGCAATTCCGTGTTTCAAAAGAAAACGCAACTCAGAGAAAATAAATTTTTTTCCTTCACCACCAGCACCGCCGAACTTTTCTCTAATCCAGGGTTCATCAGCATGAAATACCCCTATATCAAAGTAGCGTTTAAACTCTTCCACTGCGCTGTAGTTATGAGAATGCCTGACTACTGCTTCAGAGACATAAGCGACTTTATATCCGGCTAATACTGCTTTAGCAGTAAAGTACATATCCTCACACAAAATAGTATCTGAAGGGAATCCACCTAACTGTTGGAGTACGTCAATACGGTAGGCAGAAAAAGAATTAGACATAAAAACGGTTTTTAACCCCATTTTTTTTGAGTCACTAATACTGTAAATATGACTTTGCCCTGGATAGTTAAAGTATCTTGCGTGCTGGGCAAGAGGATTGGCATCCAGATGAGGTAACTGCCGACCGTAGGCACAGGCCACACCAGGGTCATCAAAAACCGAAACGATTCTTTCAATAAAACCCGATTCGGGAATTGCATCCTGAGTTAAAAAAATCACAATATCAAACCTGTCAGCGTTAACCTTGACCGCCTGATTTCGGGTTCCACCATGGTTAAAATCTTTAGCATCAATATTCATGGTATCGAACCCAAGACCTTTGGCTATTTCAGCCGTACCATCTTCACTACCGGAGTCAATAATCTGAACATATAACTCATCCGGACCATAACTTTTAATTTTTTCAGCTACTACTTTCCAAACATCACCGCCGTTATAGGTTGGGATCGCTACAAAATATTTCATTTTCTCTCTTTTAGCAATATAGATTAAATAATATAGGAATGCCAAATCGAAGGAATACCTTGATGCAAATAATCTTTCCTATCTTATTTTATTACCAGAATTTTTATAATTAATATGCACCATCTCTCTTTAAAACAACGTTGATTGTTTTAAACAAAATAACGATATCATTCCATAAAGACCAATTTTTAACATACCAAGAATCGAAATAAACTCGAGTGTCATAATCAACATCACTACGCCCACTTACTTGCCATAACCCCGTCATGCCAGGTTTTGCCATTAAGTAGTAATCAACGTCACCGGCATATCTTTCAAGCTCTTTTTCAATAATTGGTCTCGGACCAACAAGACTCATTTCACCTTTTATCACATTGAATAGTTGCGGCAATTCATCCAGACTGGTTTTCCGAATAAACTTACCGACTTTGGTTACTCGGGGATCATCTTTTAATTTAAAATCTTTGTGCCACTCTTCTCTTGCTTTAGGGTCTGTCAATAGTAAATTCTCTAATACGTCTTGTGAGTTGACGACCATGGAACGGAATTTTAAGCATTTAAATTTCCTACCATTTTTTCCCACCCGTTCATGTCCGTAAACGGCAGGACCGCCATCTCTGGACACTAAGTACATAAGTAAAATCAGTAATGGGGAAAGAAGTATCGTTATTAATACCGCACCTAAAAAATCAAAACTACGCTTCAAAAAACGAGAAGTCATTTTTTCAAGATTGTTATTCACCCTCAAAATAATCACTTCATGACTAAAGATAAAAGACATATCTGTTCCGTAGAGAGGAACTCCTCGCAATGTAGGCACTACCGAAACAGAACGGCAATGATGTTTAGCCAGGTTTTTTAACCATTCATCTCGTTGTGTCTGTTCATCATATTCTAACGCCACAATAAATTGCGTACTTCGTGGATCGCTATTTTTCCATAACTCATCCTCTGAAGTGAGGATGGAAGCGTTAGGAATATCATTTAAGCAATTCTTTCCCGTTGAAAAAAATGCTCGAACATCAAACCCTAAGATAGGCTCGCTCTGTAATGCATCATAAGCATCCTTTGCGTTCTTTCCATCACCGATTATGGTCGTAGATTTTTTCCACATGCCATATTTATCCAATATTTTTTTAGTCAAGGATCTGAATAGCGGTACCAATATCAGCGCCAAACCCCATGTCAAAATCCAAATGTGGCGGGAAAATTGCCACTTTGAAAAAGCCACCATAGCGAGATCTAATACAGCAAAAATAATGAGTGTCCGTAATATTTCTTTGAGCTCAAACCAAAATGGTTTTCTGTAAGAATAATGTCTTAACCTAACCCAAAACCACGCTACACATAGGATGGAAAGAATAAAATGAGAGAGAAAACGAACTGGCAACTCTGATACTGGTATATGCTCGCGAATATCTACCCCAAGAGAAAAGATAATAAAAACCGCAATCAATAATGATAGATTAAAAAAAATCAGATCTGATACTGATAAAATCAGCTTCGCCAGATCTGTTTTACTTACACCAAAAAATGCATTCATATATATACCTTTATATTATCATTTTAATTTTATGCAAAAAATATCATTAAAATTAACACTACTTACTAATTAACCAGTGGAATTATACTTTTCTAAAAAACATTCACAGAGTATTAAATATTAACTTAATCACCTCTATATATTATTTATGTACACCCTACACCTTTAATAAACAATCTTGTCTCATAAAAAATAAAATCCATTAGAATTTTCATATATATAAAATTAATATTTTAAGAAATAACTAATGAAAGAAATGAAACCACATGAATATGATAATACTCATATGATTAATGAGGTTAGCTAGTGATTAAAAAAGAAGTTTTTAGCGGGAAATATCCTAAAGTGATAAAAAATAAGAATTACATTTATTTTTGTTGTTATATGGCAAATGCCATATAACAACTTGCTTATTCAATTATTCCATAATCTGTTTTTAATATAGAATTATCGATCCATTCAAAAAAATCAATTATTTATCCGATTTATAATCATAAGTATAGTAATGATAATTCCCATAACCATAATAACCAGCCGCACGTTTTACAATTGCATTAAGGATAACACCCTTGATTTCCGCACCATTCTGTTCAAAACGTCGAATACTTACCTCAATTTCTTTTAACGTGTTTTCTTCAAAACGCGCCACCAATAGCGATGTTCCAGCATGACGACTAATAATGGCCGCATCGGTCACTGCCAAAATCGGCGGGGTATCCAACAATATCAGATCATAGCGTTCTCCGGCCCAAGTTATAAACTCAGCAAAATGGCTATGCATCAGCAATTCGGAAGGATTTGGCGGCACCTGTCCGCGCGGAATAAAATGCATATTTTCCACCGCTGTGTTGCGCACGCTTTGTTCTGCGTTGCACTGGCCGGATAAAATATCCGATAGGCCGTTAGTGCTTTGGGTTCCCATCAGTTCATGGGCATAACCTTTACGCATATCACAGTCGACAATAAGCACCCGCTGCCCAGCCTGCGCAATCACCGCTCCCAGGTTGGCGCTGATAAAGGTTTTACCAATAGCCGGGCTGGCGCCGGAAATCATCAGTACATTATTTTTTGCTTCCATCATCGCAAAATGCAGGCTGGTGCGCAGGCTGCGAATAGCTTCAATAGCCAAATCCGTTGGGTTGCCCACTGCCAGCAACTCTGTGGAACGGGCATTCTTTTTACTCCCTTGCCCCAGAAGCGCTCTATCTTTTTTCTGCTGCCATTCAGAAAGCGGCACGCTGGCATAAACGTTAATACCCAGTTCTTCCAGTTCTTCCGGACTTTTAATCCCTTTATGCAACATAGTCTTAAGAATTACAAAAGCGGTAGAAAGCATCCCACCCAGAATCAGGCTTAATAAAATGACTAATACTTTTCTGGGCTTAACTGGCTTTAGCTGTGTGACAGCAGAGTCAATAATACGTACATTGCCGACAACGCTGGCCTTATTAATGCTAAGCTCCTGCTGCTTATTCAGCAGTTGCATATACACTTCCTGCCCTGCTTCCACATCCCGCGTTAAGCGCAATATTTCCTGTTGGGTTTTTGGCATCCCGCCCACCCGTTTATTAAGCTTATCCCTTTCTTGCTCCAGCGTTACCCTCTTCTCCATTAAGGCACGATAGGCCGGGTGCTCTTTGGTATACAGCTTGGATATTTCCGCTTCTTTAAAGGTTAGTTCATTGAGCTGTGACTCTACTGATACCATAGTATCCAGAACCGCTTTGGCCTCTAACGATAAGTCAACAGATTCATTTTGCTGACGGAATCTATTTAGTTTATTTTCAGCATCATTCAGTGAATCACGCACAAACGGCAGTTGCTCTTTAAGAAACGCCAGGCTTTTACCCGCCTCTTCCGATTTGCGCTCAACGTTTTGCTGTAGATAGTTCTGGCTGATGCTGTTTAAAATTTTGCTGACTTTAGCCGGATCTTCCCCTTCCAAACTAAGCTGTAAAACGCCGGTATCTTTCCCCGTATCAGCAACAGTAAAATCATCAATCAGCGTATTAATCGCGGTGAGTTCATTAAGTTTTTTTAACCGGAAAACCGTGCCATCCGACGCAGCAACATCGCTGACTAATAGCGAAAGTCCGTTGTGTTTCTCCAACTGACCGATAGTGCCAGTAAAACTGACAACATCACCGGCGGCCACTTGATATGTAGTGCTGTTTAATACCGTTAATTCAATTTTTTCATCCTGCCAGGAAGCAGGTACTTCCAGGCGAGAAACTGCAATTTTTCCTGGCTCCTCATTTAAAATTCGAGCCAGTCCTTTACCCACGACAGGAAAATATTTTTGCTCAACCACCGTATCCAGAGCAAGATCGCGAATGGTTTTACCAATCACCATACGAGATTTAATTAGCTCAATTTCTGCCGCCGATTGCGGCTTGGCTTCTGGCAACATGCTGGAGATATCACTTAGAAGTTTATTACCTGAGTTTTGCTCCACCTGAATTAACGCATCAGCCTTATATATTGGCGTCGCCAATGTGGCATATAAAATTCCGACAATAGCAAATAGCGCGGTAACACCAATAATCAACCATCTATTGTCCAGCAATGTTCCCAATAAACGCCCTAAATCAATTTCATCTGAATTGGTTTCAGATGCTTTTACTGAAATTTTCTCTGCCATGGGTTTCCCTGACTAGTTAACGGCTTAATGCTTGTACCCATTTCTGGGCCGACTGCTCAAGTTGTGAATAGACGAATTCAAACGCTTCGCGACTTTTACGGTAAGGATCGGCAATTTCCTGCTGATTGAGCCAATGACCGAACAACATGGTTTTGCCGCGCACCTCGGGGGCGATACGGCACACCGCATCAATATGGCCTTTTTCCATTACCAGAATCAGATCGTACTGACGGCATAAGGCGGACGTCAGTTGCTGAGCGCAATGCCCTGCAAGTGACAGGCCATGCTGGCTTGCCACTTCACTCGCGGTGGCATCTGCCGGTTTACCCACCAATGCCCCTAATCCGGCAGAGGAAACCTGTTTGGCGGGTAATGCCTGTTTCAGCAGCCGCTCCCCGGTTGGGGAACGGCAGATATTGCCAACGCAGACCACTAAAATAGAATCGAACATCATTTATCTCTATGGCCAGTTACGGATGCGCAATGTGCCTTCAGTTAATTCGTTAAAGCCGGAGATGGTCGGTACAATCTGACTGATTACGCGGTTCCAACGCGCCAGCGGTGCCGTGGTGACATAAACAATATCATAGGGCTGGAGCTGAAATTCGGTGCCCATTACCATTGCCGTGGCATCAGACATATTAAGCTGATAAATATTCGCCAGTTTTTTCCCTTCCGTGCCGCGTAAGGAACGAATAACAAACACTCCGCTAGCATCGGACACAGACTGAGATATTCCTTCGGCATTACCCAACGCCTCGGTCAGCGTCATACCACTGCGGTCCATTTTCAGCGTGCTCTGCTTACTCACTTCCCCCATTACAAACACTTTAAGATCGTCGTTACGGGGAATGTAGAGAATATCGCCGGGATACAGCAGACGGTTTTGCGACAGGTCGCCGTTTTGCATCAGAGCTTGGAGGGAGATAAGCTGCTCTTTGCCGTTGTGCGTCAGCACAATATTGCGCCAGTCGGCATTTTCCGTTAACCCGCCGGCTTTATTAACAGCGTCCAGCACCGTCAACGGCACATTGGTAATTTCCTGCTGGCCTGAAGTGGCTACTTCTCCGGTTACATACGCTTTTTGCGAGCGAAATGCGGCGATGCTGACATCAACCTGCGGGGATTCAATATAGGTTGCCAGCCGCCCCATAATCTCATCACGCACCTGCGTCACCGTTTTTCCGGCCACTTTCACCTTGCCGATATAGGGATAGAAGATGGTGCCATCGGAATGAACCCAGTTGCCGGTATCCGCCGCCGTACGGTAGGTCCCCGCCGGAGTGGTTAACTCCGGGTGATCCCATACGGTAACCATAATTACGTCGCCGATACCGATACGGTATTCATAGCGCTGCAATTCTTGATCCAGCTGTGGATTGGTCTGCGCCACCAGCGGCTTAGGGCGCATTTTATCCACCAGAGACGGGGTTAGCGGATAAACATTAACCAGTTTATCAATGTCAAAATCAGCATCCTGTTGCTTGACCACTTCTTTTCCACCGGTGGAAAGGTGGGAGCCGGGAATTATGGTACAGCCACTTAGCAACGCTGCGGATACCATCAGCGGTATCAATTTTAACCTGTGCTTTATCATTCTATTATGCCATCGCTTTTAATTGAAAATTGCGCAAGTCCCTACAAAATAATCAATGATTATAGAGAAGATTCATTCAAATAAAGCCGCCATCTAACAGCTAAAAGGCGGGTAATTTACCGCTTTAACGATGTTGCTCCGTACTGCCTGCTACCGCACTCCGGCCGTGATTGATACGTCGAACCCAGGCCAGCACCCGCCATACACGAGTGATCAACCAGAAATAACCGACGGACGCCGCCAGAAATGCGCTTAACATCATAGACTCTGTTACGCCGTTATGCTCGCTAATGATGCCGATTACCGCGAATAAAATCGCCGCGCTGACAATAACCATCAGAGTCTGCCGTGGCGTTAACCCGCCGCGCATCAATATATGATGCAAATGTTCACGGTCGGGTTTGAACGGGCTACTACCTTTGCGAATACGGCGCACCATAACGGCGACCATATCCATCAGGGGGAGCGCGATAAACCATAGCGCAGTAACCGGCCGTATTACCGCTCCCTCGCCTTGGGTCGCCAATATCAGTAGCCAGATTACCGTAAAACCAATCATCGTGCTGCCCGCATCGCCCATAAATACCTTAAATTTTTCCCCCAGTGGAATACCCAGGTTAAGCAAAATATAAGGCAGCGTAGCAGCCAGCAGACACAGGCTCCACTGAGCCAGTTCGTAATGTCCGCCAAAATAAAAAACCACCGCCAGCGCACCGAAAGTTACGCAGGAAAGCGCCCCCAGTAAACCATCGATACCGTCAGCCATATTAAAGGCGTTGATGGCGCCCCATACGGCAAACAGCGTGACGGCATAGCCGATAACGCCCAAAAACAGCTCGCGACCAAATAGGATATTTCCCAGCGATACCAGATATAACCCGGCATACATCATCACGCCGGCGACAAGCGCCTGCATTGCAATACGGGGTAATACGGGAAGATCAAAGCGGTCGTCCAGTACGCCAACAACCAGCAGCGCGCTGGCGCAGACCATATAAACGGGGAAATCAGGTAACCAGTCAGGATGGAGCGCATATAAAACCCACAGCGCCAGATAGATGGAAATACCGCCAACATACGGAATATGCCCATGATGGTGCTTTCGTGCATCGGGTTTATCCACCAACCCAACTTTTATTGCGGCCTTTCTTGCAAAGAACAGCGCAACAAATGCGCTGACGAGGATAACCGTAAATTCCTGCATTTTCGCACCACCATCAACCGTTATTAAGTATGAAGCATCAGACACGCTACCGCCCTTGGCTTCTAGCAACCAATGCGCTGTAAAAGTACGGGTCCCCTACTCCTGCTGGCGTTGAATTTGGGTCCGTAGTTCACACGGGGCGTGTGATATTTATACGTTTATCTAAGGCTGTAGTAGAATTAACAAAAAAACAACAACCTTGTTTTTTAATAAAAAAGTGACCTTCATTACAAAAACTGAATTTTGCACTCCCATAGTATTGACGAGTAATTGCAGAGCACAAGGATAAGATGTTTTAAGAAGAGTTTTTCAGAATAAGACTACGCGCATCCCTGTCCATGCCGCCTCCATTAGCATAAAACACCGACTTAAAGATTAAAGTCAGTATGTTTTGAGGTAAATTTTAGTAAAGATAATAGTCTATGCACATCGTAATTACAGTTACATCCAGACATATTCTAGGCATGGTTTGCCAACACATCAAACATTGCGCGCCATATCAGAGACATAAAGCTGAAAAGGGCATAAAAAGCCGCCAATTGGTTAAATATAAAGCTGAATATGGTTGTTCAGGTTGGTTATTTCTGCGGGGGCCCCGCAGGGCGGACCCCACGGTTTGTGGCGAGTAACCGGCAAACTTTTTGATAACAATCCGTTAGCTTTTGGTGGATCGCTGGCAGGGAATACCGTGTCAAGTATTCATCTTCGCGGGGAGGTATCTCTTTACTCCGAGTTGCCGGCGGAAGCAGATCCCCGCCTACGGTCTCGGGGATGACCGGTGGGGATTCGTGGGATGGTGGTGGTATTTCGCAAGGAGGGCGTTGGTTTACGCCGATTGCGCATAGCGGCCTGACGTTATGGTAACAAATCCCCATACACAAATTCTGGTTCATCAGCGTTTGCCCTGATACGCTAACGGGCGTCATATGCGAATAAAGGTGAAATAATAAGTATGGAGTGGATCGCAGATCCAACGATATGGGCCGGTTTAGCCACGCTCGTCGTATTGGAACTGGTGCTGGGAATCGACAATCTCGTCTTTATTGCCATTCTGGCCGAAAAATTACCTAAACAAGAAAGAGATAAAGCCCGCGTTTTCGGCCTGTTACTGGCGCTGGTGATGCGGCTGATTTTATTGTCGTCCATTTCCTGGCTCGTATCCCTGACTACCCCTCTCTTCACCCTGCTCGGACATTCATTCAGCGCGCGCGATGTCATTATGCTGGTAGGCGGCGTGTTCCTGTTATTTAAAGCGACCATGGAGCTCAACGAGCGCCTGGAAGGCAAGGATCAGGATCAGCATGCGCAGCGCAAAGGCGCGCGTTTCTGGCCTGTGGTGGCGCAAATCGTCGTTCTGGACGCCATTTTCTCGCTCGATTCGGTGATCACCGCCGTCGGTATGACAGACCACTTATTAGTGATGATGTCTGCGGTGACGATTGCCATCTTCCTGATGCTGTTGGCCAGTAAACCGCTGACCCGTTTTGTCGGTGAACATCCGACCATTGTTATTTTGTGTCTGAGCTTTCTGCTGATGATTGGTTTCAGCCTGGTCGCGGATGCATTTGGCTATCATATTCCCAAGGGGTATCTCTACGCCGCTATCGGTTTCTCGGTGCTTATTGAATTGTTGAATCAGGTATCGCAATTTAACCGCCGGCGTTTTCTTTCCTCTTCCGTTCCCCTGCGTCAACGCACCGCCGAGGTTGTGCTACGTATTTTGCGCGGCGATCATGACGAGGCCGAACTGGATAACCAGACGTCCTCGATGATTGCGGATAACGCGCACGCCGGTCAGGAGGTTTTCAACCAGCAGGAACGCCGCATGATAGAACGCGTTCTTGGTATGGCGCAGCGCGCCATCAGCAGTATTATGACGTCCCGCCACGACATCGATCCTGTCGCGCTTAATACCTCGCAGGAGGAATTGGCGCAGATATTAAAAACTAATCAGCATACCCGGCTGGTTATCGTCGATAGCGATACCTCGGATGAGCTGCTGGGGATCGTGAATGTCACCGACCTGTTACAGCAACAGCTTAACCATGAGCCTTTTGACCTGCGTATTCTAATGCGTCAGCCGCTGGTGTTTCCTGAACAGCTTTCGCTGCTACAGGCCCTCGACCAATTCAGGGAGGCGCGTACCCACTTCGGATTTGTCGTTGATGAATTCGGTTCGGTGGAAGGCATCGTCACCTTAAGCGACGTGATGGAAACCATCGCCGGTAACCTGCCATTGGCGGGAGAAGAACTGGATGCCCGCCATGATATTCAGCAGAATGCGGACGGTAGCTGGACGGCAAACGGTTATATTCCGCTGGAAGATCTGACCATGTACGTTCCGCTGACGCTGGATGAAAAGCGCGAATATTATACGCTGGCAGGGTTACTGATGGAGCACTCCCAGCGGATCCCGCAGGCCGGAGATACCTTGTCCATCGACGGTTATCAGTTCAAAATTTTAACGGTGGAAAGCCATCGTATCGTCAAGGTGTTGATTACCCCGAACAGCGAGCCGCAATCGGACTTCGAGGTCTGAATTCTTAATCTACGGCGTGCTTGTGAAGCGGCCATTGACATGGCCAATTACCTGATTCGCCGCCGGCAATTAGGCATACCGCAAAGCAGCCGGGACAGCTTTTCGTTGCTTGCGACACACGGCATCATACCCAATGAACTATCCGACAACCTGCAGAAGATGGTGGGTTTACGCAATATAGCAGTACTTGATTATCAGGCCCTGAATATAGATATCGTGATTTACGTTATTCAGAATCGGTTAGGTGATTTTGAGGACTTTATTAAAGAGATAGCCCGGAACACCCAGACTGATTCTTGATGCTGGCTCGCAAACTTCCGCTGCCCACTGCAAACGCATAAGTTTTTCCCAGAGCGCCTTTGCACAATCTTCTCCTGGTCGTTTTTTCCTTGCCGCGCGTCGTTATCATTGCCGTCAGGAAGAAATACTGCGATGGACCGCATGCAAACTCACGACGCGCTATTTAAAACCTACCTCAGTAATATTGACGTCGCCCGCGACTTTCTTACCATTCACCTGCCGCCGCATATTGGTGAGATCTGCGATTTCAGTACGCTGAGGCTTGAAGCGACCTCGTTTACCGATGAAACGCTGCGTACCCGGATGTCCGATATGCTCTATTCGCTGCAAACTCAACAGGGCGCCGCGTATATCTACTGTCTGATTGAACACCAGAGCACGCCCGACCGGCTGATGGCTTTCCGCCTGTTGCGTTACTGTTTGAACGCCATGCAGTCGCATCTGGAGCAAGGCAATAAAAATCTGCCGCTGGTCGTTCCCCTGCTGTTTTACCATGGCAGCCAAACACCCTATCCCTATAGCCTGCGCTGGCTTGACCACTTTGATCATCCGTCGCTGGCCGAAAGGATATACGGTCAGCCTTTCCCGTTGGTCGATCTCACCGTCATCCCTGATGACGAAATCAAAACTCACCGCAAGGCGGCGCTGCTGGAGCTGGTACAAAAACATATCCGCCAGCGGGACATACTGGAACTGGTTCAGGATATCGGGTTATTATTTAGCCAATGGGCGCCGCCCCCTGAACTGCGAAAAGCGTTACTGGTTTATATGATTAAATCCGGCAATACTCGCTCAGTGCCGCATTTCACCCAGATCTTAACGGAAACACTGCCTCAGCACCGGGAGGAAATTATGACCATTGCACAGCAACTGGAACAGATCGGTTTTAAAAAGGGAATGCAGCAGGGAATCGAGAAAGGTATAGAAAAGGGCATGGAAAAAGGAATCAAAACCAGTACCCGGCAAATCGCCCGCCAATTACTGCTCAAAGGCATGGATAAAGAGACCGTGCAGCAAATTACCGGGCTTACGCCGGAGGAAGTGGCGCAGTTGGCTGAAAAAGAGTAGTGAGACTGCTGTTTTATGGGGAGTCCTCAGTGCATAAGAAAACATATCACGATAACCAACGCGTGGCTTCATAAACACTCCCCTCAGGAAGCGTAATAACGCCAAATGCCAACTAGATATTTGGGCCGGCATCGCAAACTTCCGCTCGCCCCTGCAAACGCATAAGTTTTTCCCAGAGCGCCTTTGCACAATCTTCTCCTGGTCGTTTTTTCCTTGCCGCGCGTCGTTATCATTGCCGTCAGGAAGAAATACTGCGATGGACCGCATGCAAACTCACGACGCGCTATTTAAAACCTACCTCAGTAATATTGACGTCGCCCGCGACTTTCTTACCATTCACCTGCCGCCGCATATTGGTGAGATCTGCGATTTCAGTACGCTGAGGCTTGAAGCGACCTCGTTTACCGATGAAACGCTGCGTACCCGGATGTCCGATATGCTCTATTCGCTGCAAACCCAACGGGGCGCCGCCTATATCTACTGCCTGATTGAACACCAGAGCACGCCCGACCGGCTGATGGCTTTCCGCCTGTTGCGTTACTGTTTGAACGCCATGCAGTCGCATCTGGAGCAAGGCAATAAAAATCTGCCGCTGGTCGTTCCCCTGCTGTTTTACCATGGCAGCCAAACGCCCTATCCCTATAGCCTGCGCTGGCTTGACCACTTTGATCATCCGTCGCTGGCCGAAAGGATATACGGTCAGCCTTTCCCGTTGGTCGATCTCACCGTCATCCCTGATGACGAAATCAAAACTCACCGCAAGGCGGCGCTGCTGGAGCTGGTACAAAAACATATCCGCCAGCGGGACATACTGGAACTGGTCCAGGATATCGGGTTATTATTTAGTCAATGGGCGCCGCCCACTGAACTGCGAAAAGCGTTACTGGTTTATATGATTAAATCCGGCAATACTCGCTCAGTGCCGCATTTCACCCAGATCTTAACGGAAACACTGCCTCAGCACCGGGAGGAAATTATGACTATTGCACAGCAACTGGAACAGATCGGTTTTAAAAAGGGAATGCAGCAGGGAATCAAAACCAGTACCCGGCAAATCGCCCGCCAATTACTGCTCAAAGGCATGGATAAAGAGACCGTGCAGCAAATTACCGGGCTTACGCCGGAGGAAGTGGCGCAGTTGGCTGAAAAAGAGTAGTGAGACTGCTTAGACAAGTTCGGAGCTTTGCCATTAATGCCACCTCCCGGCATCCCCTTTCTCAGTTGTCTCTTATACACAAATACAAGCGCTCCTTGTCGGGCGCGTGCTACGACGTGGCATAAAAATACCTTTCTTTTCGCGCACGAAATAACACCGACCTTACATAGAACCATTATCGGTAATTTGTGACTAAGAGACAGCCTTTCTCAGGGGGAGGAGCAACCCCAAAAAACGCTGCCTTAAAGCCGATCAAGCAGTTGTTTCAGATCCTTGCCTTTCTGGCTTTGCTGATTCTTATCCGCCCACTGGTTTAAGCGCTTTTTCATCTCATTCTGCAAGCGCTTACGCAATAGTTGATCCACCTGCAACTGATAATTAAGCTTATCCCACGAACCGTATAGCCGTAACGGAATCGCCGTATCCCGCAGTACCTCAATCAACTGCTCATCGCCCTGCCAGCCATCGGTGACCCGCACGTTCAGGTTGGTATCGCAGGTTCTCGCCGGGAGGTCAATCTGCCCGGCTCCCGTCAGCGCCAGGAATTCAGAGCTGCCGCTCAGTTCATTTATCTTCAGCTTGCCCGCGTTCAACTGAATGTTTGCCGTCAACTGCCGGACTTCGGTATAGCGTTCGTAGCGTTCCTGGCCCCGCACGCTGTTGCTGCTGCGCACGACGGCCATCTGCACCATCTGCTGAATGTTCAATCCGTGGAAACGCAGATTGCGGGCTTGCAGCGCCGCGTTCCCCCGCCACTGCTGCGTCAAGGCCGGCAGAGTAAAAGCATCGCCGCCGAACTCGCCGCGCATGGAGAACTTACCGCTAAGACTTTCCGGCAAGGCAAATGCCGCCGTCAGCGGTGCGATATCGATATTATCCAGTTCCGGCTGAATAGTGATGACGGGAGATGCGGTGATATCCATCTTGCCCGGCAGAGAAAAATGTCCCTCCCCCAATTTTCCACTCAGCCTGGCGATATTCAGCAGCCCCTGCTGATTGGTCGCCTGCACGGTAAACTGGTTAATGTTAAGCCCGCGATAAATCAGCGATTCAGCCTGCAAGGACAAACGCGCGGTGAATCCCTGTAGAGCGCCCTCGCCTGGCTTCGCCGCGTTTTCAGCAGAGATAACCGGCTTGCCCGCTTTGACCTGAGCAGGTGAGGAACCGCGCTCCGCGCCAAGCTTGATGCCGAGCAGAGCATCCAAATCGAGCTTGTCTGACTTCAAATCCAGCACATAGTCGGGAATCTCGCCAAGCGCGGCGCTGCCGCTTCCCGTCAGTTGACTCTCATTGGCGCTCAGCGCCAGCTGGCTTACAGTAATCTTTTCCGGCTGGCGCTGATAGCTGGCCTGCAAGCTGCCGCTGCCGGTAATGCCGCCCGCCGGAATGTCCGACCCCTGAATCTGGTAATCCAGCTTCTCAATATTCGCATTGACCTGCTGCGGGAAATGCAGCATATCCAGATCGGCGGACAGCGAGACAGCGATATCCCGCTGATCGCGATTGACGCGGCTGGACAGCTCGATGCTCACCTGACGGTTGCCGTCCTGTTCCATTAATAGATTGATATCGCGAACGTTTATCTGTTCATTGTCGTTGCGTTGCAGAATCAGCAGGCTGTCCGCAACCCTTAACTTATCAATATCCAGCTTCCAGCCTTGCGTCTCGGCGGGCGCCGGCGATCCTGGCGGGGCGATGGGGGCATTGCCGGTGGGTTTAGCTGCGCTTTCCGGCGTCAACCGGATAACCGCGCCTTTCAGCATCACCTGCTTGACGGCGAGCTTATGGGAGAGAAGCGGCCAGAGTTTGACATCCAGACGCATGTTTTCGGCGCTGACCAGCGGCGCGGCCGCGCCCGGCGCGCTCAGCGACATGCCGCCGGACAGAATGCTCAGCTGCGGCCAGACATGCCAGCGCAGTTCGCCATCCAGCCGCAGTTGATAGCCGCTGCGATCCTCGACCTGCCTGACCATATAAGCGCGAAAGTCATTGGGATTAACCAGCACCACCAGCGCCGTCATTCCTGCCACCAGCACAACAAGCAGAATCGCCAGTGTCGTCAGAAATCTTCTCATGCCATCCTCATTGTCATTCGCCTTACAGCAGCAATCAGTCAGTCTTTGTCGATGCGGCTCGCCACGGCGCCCTGCTGATCTTTATATTTGGCATCCTGACGGCGGTTGTACGGGCGGGCCGCCGGCCCCGAAAGCGGCTCAAAACTCAGCGCGCCAATCATCATGCCGGGGCGCAACGCCAACGGCAACTTACCTGAATTATAGAACTCCAGCACAATTCTTCCCTGCCAACCGGGATCGATACGGTGCGCGGTTACGTGAACCATCAATCCTAAACGCGCCAGCGAGGAGCGTCCGTCAAGCCAGCCCACCAGATTATCCGGCAAAGTTACCGACTCCAGCGTGACCGCCAGCGCCAGCTCGCCCGGATGCAGAAAGAAGGCTTCGCCTTCCGGTAGATTGATTTCATCGCTCATGACGCGATCCAGCGCCGCGCTGACCTCATCCTTCGGCCCGCTTAGATCAATAAAGGCCGCGGTGTGTCCTCTGAAAACCCGAAACTGATTGCCTAAACGGACATCGACGGTCGCGCCATTAATTCTTTCTGTTGGCGGACGGGGCGTAATTGATAACCGGCCGTCATCCAGCCAGGCTTCAATATCACGATCACACAGTCTCATTTTTTCTCCACTCGAATCGGTAATGGGTAAAAAAAGCCCAAAAAGATTATTCAAAGAACTGGCTTATCTTGGCTTTCAGAATATCAATCGCAATACGGTTTTTGCCGCCGCGCGGCACGATAATATCGGCATATTGCTTGGAAGGCTCGATGAATTGCAGGAACATCGGACGTACCGTTTTCTGGTACTGCTCCATCACCGAGTCCATGGAACGGCCGCGCTCGTTGACGTCGCGGCGCATACGGCGCATCAGGCAGATATCCAGCGGCGTATCGACAAAAATGGAGAAATTCATCTCGTCGCGCAGGCGGGCTTCCGTCAATAGCAGAATACCTTCCAGAATAATGACCTTCTTCGGCTCAAGATGCACCGTTTCCCGCATCCGGGTATGTTCGACATAGCTATACAGGGGAAGCTCTATCGCCTGACCGGCTTTTAACATTTGCAGATGCGTTAGCAGCAGGCTGTGATCCATGGCGCTGGGATGGTCGTAATTCGTTTTGACCCGCTCTTCCATCGTCAGATGGCTTTGATCTTTGTAGTAACTGTCTTCGGGTATCACACCAATATGTTCGTCACCAACCTGGTCACGCAATTCACGGTATAACGTGCTGGAAATAAGACTTTTACCGGAAGCAGACGCGCCCGCTATCCCGATGATGACACACTGATGAGACTTATCAGTCATGGTAATTAACGACCTGATTAACATAAAAAAGAGAGGGATACACCAATGGTGCTGCGACGCGGCAATTATAAGGAGTTAGCACTGTTCGCGCCAGCCTTTCCACCATTGGCGGCGGAGACCACGAAGGAAATGCAGGGACAACGAAAGCGAAGCCGGAACGATGACGGGAAAAGGCGCGGCGAAACCTTGGTGCCGCCGCATGGATAATCGCAACCGTAATGCGACGCTACAACGCCCGAAAAGAAATCTCTGTCGGGATAACCTCGCCCTGCCAGTAAAGCTGCGCCGCAACCTGCCCGGCCAGCTCGCGGTATAATGAGGTAAATTCACCGTCGGGATGGCTGACCACCGTCGGTTCGCCGCGATCCAGATCCTCACGCAGCGAAATATGCAGCGGCAATTGTCCGAGCAGCGCGCAGTGGTATTTTTCCGCCAGCCGCTGCGCGCCGCCGGCGCCGAAAATCGGCTCCAGATGGCCGCAATGGCTGCAAATATGGACGCTCATATTTTCCACGATGCCGAGAACCGGCACGCTGACTTTCTCAAACATGGCGATACCCTTCATGGCATCCATCAGGGCGATATCCTGCGGCGTGGTCACCACCACCGCGCCGGTGACCGGAATGCTCTGCGCCAGCGTCAGTTGGATATCCCCGGTGCCCGGCGGCATATCCAGCACCAGATAATCCAGGTCCGGCCAGAGGGTGTCCTGCAACAGCTGCAACAGCGCTTTACTGGCCATCGGCCCGCGCCACACCATGGCGTTATCATCGGTAACCAGGTAGCCAATGGAATTGGTCGCCAGCCCGTGCGCCATAATCGGCGCCATATGCTGACCGTCCGGCGAGGTGGGCCGCTCGCTCGCCGCGCCCAGCATGGTAGGAATCGACGGCCCGTAGATATCGGCGTCCAGAATGCCGACATTGGCGCCTTCCGCGGCCAGCGCCAGCGCCATATTCACCGCGGTGCTGGATTTGCCGACGCCGCCCTTGCCGGAGCTGACCGCGATAATATTTTTCACCCCTTTTACCCCGGCCTGATCGTTCACCCGGCGCAAGGTGGCGATACTGTGCGTCAAACGCCACTCCAGCGCTTTCGCCCCGGACAGGCGCAGCAGCTCATCGCTTACCGCTTCCTTTAACGCTTCCAGACCGCTCAGCCAGGCAAACGGCATGGTCAATTCAATATGCAGCACATCGTCCAGCAGCGCGCAGTGGTGCAGCGCATGCAGCGTGGTGAGATTATTTTTCAACGTCGGGTGCTGAAAAGTCGACAGAACCCCGGTAACCAGGGCGCGCAGAGCGTCCGGACGCCGATCGGGGAGTTTAGAGTTCATTCCGGCTCCTTGAATTTTTCATTTTTTAACCGATAGAAAACGGTTATAGCATACCAGAAGGAGACCCCGACATTCATACTCAATCATCCGCCCGGCCATATCCATGCGGAAAGGATTTAGGCGAGGCAGCGGTTTACGCAGCAAGGCGCTATCGGTTAACATCAACTTCCCTCTATCACAAAAGAAAGCAAGTTCCTCATGACTCAAGTCGCAAAGAAAATATTGGTAACGTGCGCGCTGCCTTATGCCAACGGTTCGATCCACCTCGGTCATATGCTTGAACACATTCAGGCGGATATCTGGGTTCGGTATCAGCGAATGCGCGACAACCAGGTTTACTTTATCTGTGCGGACGATGCCCACGGCACGCCGATCATGCTGAAAGCCCAGCAGATGGGGATCGCCCCCGAGCAGATGATTGCGGCGATAAGTCAGGAACATCAGCAGGATTTCGCCGGCTTCAACATCAGCTACGACAACTATCACTCCACGCACAGTGAAGAAAACCGCGAGCTGTCCGGTCTGATTTATCGCCGGCTCAAGGAGAACGGTTTTATTAAAAACCGCACCATCTCGCAGCTTTACGATCCGGAAAAAGGCATGTTCCTGCCGGACCGCTTCGTCAAGGGCGCCTGCCCGAGATGTAAAGCGGCCGATCAGTATGGCGATAACTGCGAAGTCTGCGGGGCGACCTACAGCCCGACCGAACTTATCGATCCGAAGTCGGCCGTTTCGGGCGCCACGCCGGTAATGCGCGAGTCCGAGCATTTCTTTTTTGACTTGCCCGCCTTCAGCGACATGCTGCAAGCTTGGACGCGCTCCGGCGCGCTGCAGGAGCAGGTTGCCAATAAGATGCAGGAGTGGTTCGACGCCGGCCTGCAACAGTGGGATATCTCCCGCGACGCCCCTTACTTCGGCTTTGAAGTCCCGGACGCGCCGGGCAAGTATTTCTATGTCTGGCTGGATGCGCCAATCGGCTACATGGGCTCATTCAAAAATCTATGCGATAAGCGCGGAGATATCGATTTCGATGAGTTCTGGCGCCAGGACTCCACCGCCGAGCTATATCACTTTATCGGTAAAGACATTGTTTATTTTCATAGCCTGTTTTGGCCCGCCATGCTGGAAGGCAGTAATTTCCGTAAACCCACCAATCTGTTTGTCCACGGTTATGTGACGGTCAACGGCGCCAAGATGTCAAAATCGCGCGGCACCTTTATCAAGGCCGATACCTACCTCAAGCACCTGGATGCGGACTGCCTGCGCTATTACTACGCCGCCAAGCTCTCTTCGCGCATCGACGACATCGACCTTAATCTGGAAGACTTCGTCCAGCGCGTGAACGCCGATATCGTCAACAAGCTGGTCAATCTGGCCTCCCGTAACGCCGGTTTTATCAACAAGCGTTTCGACGGCAGGCTGGCCGATACGCTGGCCGACGCGGAGCTGTATAAAACCTTTACCGACGCCGCCGCCGGCATTGCCGATGCCTATAATCAGCGTGAGACCGGCCGGGCAATCCGCGAGGTGATGGCGCTGGCCGATCTGGCCAACCGTTACGTCGACGAGCAGGCGCCGTGGGTGGTGGCGAAAGAGGAAGGCCGCGACGCCGACCTGCAGGCCATCTGCTCTATGGGAATCAACCTGTTCCGCGTACTGATGACCTACCTGAAACCGGTGCTGCCGTCGCTGGCGGAGCGGGCGGAGTCTTTCCTGAACCAGGAACTGCGTTGGAATGAGATCGCCGCGCCGTTGCTGGGCCATCGCATCAACGCCTTCAAGGCGCTGTTCAACCGCATCGATGCGGATAAAGTCAACGATATGGTGAACGCCTCCAAAGAGGACATGACGGCGACGAAAACCGCTTCCGGCCCGCTGGCGGAGACCCCGGTGCAGGAAATTATCGGCTTTGACGACTTTGACAAGGTGGATATGCGTATCGCCCTGATCAAACAGGCTGAGTTGGTTGACGGCTCCGATAAGCTACTGCGCCTGACGCTGGATCTTGGCGGTGAAACCCGTCAGGTATTCTCCGGCATCCGTAGCGCTTATCCCGATCCGTCTGTGCTGGAAGGCCGGCTGACCGTGATGGTCGCCAACCTGGCGCCGCGCAAAATGCGCTTTGGCCTATCCGAAGGAATGGTGATGGCGGCGGGCCCCGGCGGGAAAGATATCTTCCTGCTCAGCCCGGACAGCGGGGCGCAACCCGGTATGCAGGTCAAATAATCCCGCGCTCAGGCCGAACATCCGTTCGGCCTGCTATTTTCGCCGCTTTTTCCGATTGTCGTCCGCCGTCTTCCCTTGCCTGCCTCGTTACACTATCGAACCTAAATTCAGCACATATTTAACTCCTCGCCGTATAAAACGTGATACGGCGCACATAATTCATATCTATCGAGGGTTAATCAGATACTTTAAATACTCAAATTTTGATTTCGCGCAAAGCCCACTTTTTTGTATTGTTAAATGCAGAAACAGCGCTCCCTTTAAACAAACCAAAGGTTATAACTTGCGCCCAAAAGTCATAACGCCGCCCCATTCCTCCCCTATAACATAGCGGTTATGATGCGCTATCGTCGCGGAACAGACATCCAGACATAAAGACAGCTATAAAACTGTCGCCCACTGCCAACATAATATAATGCTGATACACCATGGAGCCGATAAATGAAAAAATTTACCCCTGCACTGCTAGCGCTGAGTCTGACGACCGCTTTCCCGGTATTTTCCGCCGAGACCGCCGCCATTGCGCCACTCCCGCAGGCGCTGGCGCAGCATGACGGCCCGGTGCGTATCGCGGTTATTCGTAATCTGGGGTCTGACGACAACACCACGCAGTTTATTTCCGGCGTGCTCGAAGAGGGCAAAAAGCTGGGCTTCAAGGTCAGCACCTTTCTGAGCAACGGCGACGACGCCCGCTTTCAGGATTTCGTCAATCAGGCCATCAGCCAGAAATACGACGGCATCATTCTCTCCCAGGGACGCGACCCCTACTCCACCGATTTGATCAAACGCATCGTCGACAGCGGCATCGCGGTTTCGGTGTTTGATACCGCCGTCAACGGCGAAATCCCCGGCGTGACTGTCTCTCAACAGGATGACGCTTCCCTCACCCATGGGTCGTTCGGTCAGTTGGTCAAGGACTTCAACGGCAAGGCCAATATCATCAAACTCTGGGTAGCAGGTTTCCCGCCGATGGAACGCCGCCAGCTCGCCTATCAGCAGCTTCTCAAGGAAAATCCCGGCATTAAAGAGCTGGAATCCATCGGCGCGGTATCATCGGATGTGCAGGGCGACACCGCCAACAAGGTCGGCGCGGTGCTGGCGAAATACCCGAAAGGCAAGATTGACGCCATCTGGGGTTCATGGGACGCATTCACCCAGGGGGCTTATAAGGCGCTGAAAGAAAACGGCCGTACCGAAATCAAAATCTACAGCATTGATATCTCGAATCAGGACCTGCAGCTGATGCGCGAAGCCAACAGTCCGTGGAAAGTGAGCGTGGCGGTCGATCCCAAACTGATCGGTAAAGTCAACCTGCGCCTGGTAGCCAATAAAATCGCCGGCGAACCGACGCCGGCCACCTATGAATTCAAAGCCGCGGTGATCCCTCAGGCGCTGTTAGCCAGCCAGCCGGGCCCGGTAAACGTGGCCGGACTGGGTAAAATCATTCCCGGCTGGGGCCAGACCGATGATTTTATCGCTCCGTGGTTCGCCACGCTGGAAGCCCAGGCCAAGGCTAAATAACAACGGAGACAACCGATGGCATCACAACCCCTGCCGACACCGGACTACAGCCGCAATATGCGGCTGATCGGACACAGCGACCAGGGAGGCAGATCCGATGGGGTGCAAGTCATGGTCCATCGCGGCTACGCCTATATCGGACATATGGTTTCACAGGGCGTATCCATCGTTGACGTCCGTGATGCCAAAAATCCCCGGCCGGCCGGCTTTATCGCCGCGCCGCCCGGAACCTGGAACATACACCTGCAGACGCACGATGATTTACTGCTGGTGGTCAACGCGCGGGATCTGTTCGCGGATGCCAGCTTCGCCGAAGAGAAAGTTTACTACACCCGTTCGGTCGCCGAGACGGTAAGCACCAAACAGCAGGACAAAAGCTGGAGCGCCGGGCTGCGCATCTTTGATATTTCCACGCCGCATACGCCGCGCGAAATCAGCTTTCTGCCGCTCGACGGCATCGGCATCCACCGTATCTGGTACGCCGGCGGCCGCTGGGCCTATGTTTCCGCGCTGCTGGACGGCTACAGCGACTACATTTTCCTCACCATCGACCTGGCCGATCCGCGCCATCCGGAGGTCGCCGGGCGCTACTGGCTGCCCGGCATGCATACCGCAGGCGGCGAAACAGCGAACTGGCCGCAAGGAAAGCGCTATGCGCTGCACCATGCCATCGTCAGCGGCGATACCGCCTACGGCAGTTGGCGCGACGGCGGATTGACACTGCTGGACGTCGGCGATCGCCGTCATCCCAAACTTATCAGCCACCGCAACTGGAGCCCGCCATTCGGCGGCGGCACGCACACCGCGCTGCCGCTGCCCGATCGCGACCTGCTTATCGTGCTGGACGAAGCGGTGCTGGACAATCAGGAAGACGGCGAGAAGCTTATCTGGGTGTTTGATATTCGGGAACCGCGCAATCCGGTCAGTATCGCCACCTTCCCGCAGCCCAACGAAACGGATTATGTGAAAAAAGGTGCCCACTTCGGTCCGCATAACCTGCACGAAAACCGGCCGGGGAGCTTTATCAGCTCATCGCTGATTTTCGCCACCTATCAGAACGCCGGCGTCCGGGCTTACGATATCAGCAACCCTTATCGGCCGAAGGAAACCGGCGCGCTGGTGCCGGCGGCGCCGCAAAAAATGGTCGACAAACGTCCCGGCCGACCGCGGGTGATCCAGTCCTGCGATGTGTTTGTCGATGCCGAGGGCATTATCTACAGCACCGACTACAACGCGGGCCTGTCGATCATCGAGTATCGCGGCTGACCGGACGACTTCGGATAGCGGCTATGTCGGATACCGCAGAGCGATAAGAAGAGGATCCCCGCCTGCGCGGGGACGACGGTGGTAATATTCGCAGGAGATGACCGGTGATACTCTTCACTACGAATGACATGATTGCCATTGGACTCAACCCAGCGCCAGAATGCTGACCCACATCGGTCCCTGCCCTACCGCATAACGCGCCAACGGCTGTAATGCGCCGTCCGCGGCGTTAATACGATACACCTCGATATGCCGGGATTTCTGTCCGGCGGAAATCAGGAATTCACCGCGATGGTCAATATTGAAACCGCGCGGCTGCGTCTCCGTCGGCTGATGTCCGCTTAATGACAGCACGCTGCCGTCTTCCGATACCTGGAAAATGCTTAACAGGCTAGCGGTGCGGTCGCTGGCGTAAAGAAAACGGCCGTCCGGCGTAATATGAATATCCGCCGCCCAGCGCGTATCGGCGAAATCGGCGGGCATCGCATCCAGCGTCTGAACCCGGCGCGGCTTGCCGTCCGGCGCGTTAAGCTGGTAAACATCCACTGAGCTGTTCAGTTCGTTCACGCAGTAGGCAAAACGCTGATTGGGATGAAACGCCATATGACGCGGTCCGGCGCCGGCGACGGAGGTCAAATCCGCCGGCTGATGCGTACTCAGTTCACCCGCGGCGCTCAAATCATACAGACGAATGCGATCTTCTTTCAGACAAGGCGCCCACACCAGCGAATTGGTCGGATCGATATTGGTGGAATGACAGCCTTCCAGGCCGTCCAACTGCTGGATCGGCGCGCCTGCCAGACCGTTTTCATCGATCGGGCTGACGCTGACGCTGGCGCCGCTGTAGGAGGCGCTGAACAGGAAACGCCCCTGGCGATCGGTAGATAGGTGCGTGGGGCTGCCGGGTAACGGCGCCGACCCGGCCTCAGTCAACAGGCCTTTATCATCAATACGGTAACTGATAACGCTAAACGCCGGGCGCACGCCCACGTATAAATGACGCCTATCGGGCGCAATCACCATCGGCTGTACCTGTCCGGGCGCTTCAACCACCTGTAATAACGTCAGTTCGCCCCGGGCGCCAAGTTGCCATACATGGATCTGCTGACTCTCCGGACTGGCGACATAAACCACTTGCTGCATCCTATTCTCCTTTTCATTCATGCGAATTTTACTGCTCAGGCATACGTAGAATTTTTTATCAAAAGCAGAGATGAGTCATCTTTCTCATATTTTGCGCAACCTGACTTAAGGTGTACCATCATGCCCATATCTTTATTCTACAACCACTTTACGAGACTACTATGGCCTATCGTGTAATTGCGCTCGATCTCGACGGAACGCTTCTGGATCGACAGAAAAGAATCTTGCCGGAATCACTTGCCGCATTAGCGCTGGCGCGCCAGCAAGGTATCAAAGTGGTTATCGTCACCGGCCGCCATCATTCGGCGATCCATCCTTTTTACCAGGCGCTGCAACTCGATACCCCCGCCATCTGCTGCAACGGGACCTACGTGTACGACTATCTGTCGGGTCAGGCGTCTCATACCAGCCCGCTCTCCGCCGATCAGGCGCGAAGCGTTCTGGAGCTACTGCAAAAATTCGCCATCCACGGCCTGATGTACGCCGATGACGCCATGTATTACCAGCATCCGACCGGACATGTTACCCGCACCCAGGCCTGGGCCGCCTCATTGCCGGAACTGCAGCGCCCGTCGTTCATACAGGTCGGGGATTTGGCGCAACAGGCGGATTTATCGCACGCCATCTGGAAGTTCGCCACCCACCACGCGGATATCCCTACCTTAAACGATTTCTCCGGCACCGTGGAGCAAGAACTCGGTTTAGCCTGCGAGTGGTCGTGGCAGGATCAGGTGGATATCGCGCAAACCGGCAATAGCAAAGGTAAGCTGCTGCGCCAATGGGTTGAAGAGCAAGGCATGCGCATGCAGGAGGTTGTCGCCTTTGGCGATAACTTTAACGATCTCAGCATGCTTAAGAGCGCCGGACTCGGCGTGGCGATGGGCAACAGCGCGGATGAAATCAAAGCCTGCGCCGATCTGGTTATCGGCCATAACGAAGAACCCGGCATCGCCGAGGTGATCCGCAGCAGAGTGTTGAGATAAAAAATCGCCAGCGGCGGCCTGAAGGGCGGCGGGCAGCCCGTGAGCATCCGGACTACTTCTTATCGTTGGCTATCCCTGAGACGAGTCACTCCACGCGACTCCAACATGCGCCGTGTGCTCTCAAGCTCTTTTTGCAGTAACTCGGCATCCGGCAGCACCGTCCGATAGTTTGCGGCCATGACCTTGGTGGGCAACCCTTCCAGCGCATACCTCGCTAGGGCGTGCCCCTTGTCAGCGCAGAGAATCAAGCCCACAGGGGGATTCTCACCGGGAAAGGTCCAGTGCTCCTTGGCATAGTTGCAGTACATATGCATCTGGCCCACGTCGGCATGAGACAGGCTGCCAAGCTTCAGATCGACGATAACCAGGCACCGCAGCCGTCGATGGAATAACAGCAAATCCACCCGATACCAGGTCTGGTCAATGCGCAATCGGCGCTGCCGCCCGATAAACGTAAATCCGTCGCCGAGTTCAAGCAGAAAATCCTCCAGCCGCTGGATCAAGGCCTCTTCAAGATCGGATTCCGAATACTCGTCCTTGAGGTCCAGAAACTCCAGCACATATGGGTCTTTGATCGCTTCGTCGGGCGTGACCGTATCTTCCGGCTTCGGCATCGAACCTTCGGCCAGCATTGCGACCTTGTCCCTGGACAGCGCCGTCCGCTCATAGAACTGACTACTAATCTGCCGATCGAGCTGGCGCACGCTCCATCCTCCCTGCAAAGCTTCGTTTTCATAGAACTGACGGGCATGAACATCTTTGACAGATAGCAGCCGGACGTATGCGGACCACGGCAGCGTGAAAACCTGCGCTAATTCGTCAAGTCGCCAGGCGCGCGTCTGCATTATCCTGGAATCCCTTTGCGATGGAGTTGGAGAAGATTCGCCAGACAGCGTCTGGCGAATTGGCCAAGTCAAAAAGAATGATCGCATCTGCTGCAAGTTCTGGCGACTAAATCCGCGACCGAATCGCTGGGCTAGGTCGTTCGAAAGCCGTTCAATCAACTGTTCACCGTAGCCGGCACGCCGCTTGCCCTGTTGCTCGGCTTCGACGATGCGGCGACCGATTTCCCAATAGCTCGCCGTCATCAACGCATTGACGCTGCGCGCTGCTGCGATCAGCGTTCGAATATCGCCTAGCAAAGTCGATGATTCAGCGTGAGTAACGGATGCTTTATGTTTGCGGCGGATACCACTCTCAGGGGGTGATCGACACGCTTTTTACCTGCGCATAGAGCGGCAGATTCGGGCGCAACGCCAGATCGTCCCGCGCCCAGGGGGTAATTCTCGCCCACAGGATTTGCTCGCCGACGGCGAGCTTCACCTCGATTTGATCCTCAACCTCAATACACTCCACCACCCTGGCCGGCAATATATTGCGGATGCTGCTCACCTGCGGCGGCTGGAGCACCAGCGACACATCCGCGGCGTTAATGCGGATACGCAACGGCGTATCAAGCGGCGCGTCAACCTTTCCCACCCACAGGTGCCGCTCGCCCAGCGACAGCGCCGTCATCGCGTAGCGGTCATGGTGCTCCAGCACGCGCACATTGAGTATGCTGCTCTGCTCTTCCCGCGGCAGCCAGGGACGTAACGCGCTGCTGGCCCAGACCTCCTCCAGCGGCCCCTGCGCTTTCACTTTGCCCCGGTCCAGCACCAGTACCCGATCCGCCAGCCGCAGAACTTCCTCCATGCTGTGGCTGACATACAGAATGGGAATATTCACTTCTTTCGCCAGCCGCTCCAGATAAGGCAGCAGCTCGCGCTTTCGCGGCAGGTCGAGGGAGGCCAGCGGCTCATCCATCAGCAGCAGTTGGGGTGCGGTCAATAAGGCGCGGCCGATCGCCACGCGCTGCTTTTCACCGCCGGATAACGTCAGCGGATAGCGATTGAGCAGCGGTGCGATTCCCAACAGCGCGACAATATCATCAAACTGTTTGCCCATGGCCGCGGCCATGCCATAACGCAGATTACCGCGCACGCGATAATGAGGGAAAAGGCGCCCATCCTGAAAAACATAGCCGATACGGCGCTTTTCCGGCGGCAGGAAAATCCCCCGCCCGGTGTCCGCCAACACGCGATCGTTAAGCAGAATACGCCCCGAGTCGGGCCGGGTTAAGCCGACAATGGTATTGATTAACGACGTTTTCCCCGCGCCGGAGACGCCAAAAACGGCGGTAATGCCGCTGGCGGGTAAATCCTCTTTAACGCTGAGCTTCAGATCGCCAAGCTGCTGGTTAAAATCGAGTTGCAGCATTATTCCCCCAACCGCTTACGGCTCCAGCGCGTCAGCCATTCCGACAATAATAACGACACCAGCGAGAGCGCAATCGCGATAACGCACAGCCGCGCGGCGGCGGATTCCGCTCCGGGCGTTTCGATCAGCGTATACATCGCCAGCGGGATGGTTCGCGTCTCCCCCGGAATATTGGAAACAAAAGTGATGGTGGCGCCGAACTCGCCCAGAGAACGGGCGAAAGCCAGAACCGTGCCGACCACAATGCCGGGAAAAGAGAGCGGCAGGGTAATGGTGAAAAATACCCGCCAGGGCGCGGCGCCCAGCGTGCGCGCCGCCTGTTCAAGACGCCGGTCCACCGCTTCCAGCGACAAACGTATCGCTCTGACCATCAGGGGAAAAGCGACGATCGCCGACGCCAGCGCCGCGCCGCGCCAACTGAAACTGAAGCTGAAACCAAACCAGTCATACAGCCAGACGCCAATCACTCCCCGGCGCCCCATCGCCACCAGCAACAGATAACCGATGACCACCGGCGGCAACACCAGCGGCAGATGGATCACGCTATCCAGCAGGGACTTGCCGGGAAACCGGCAGCGCACCAGAATCCACGCCGTCAGTATCCCCAGCGGCAGGCTGCAAATCACCGCCACAACCGAAACTTTGAGGCTCAGCTCAACCGCCTGCCACTCGTAGTCGCTTAACATCATTAACGGGGGGTAAATCCATAGCGTTTAAACGCCGCGGCGGCCTGCGGCGTTTGCAGATAGGCATAAAAGGCGCTAACCGCCGGGTTTTGGCGATCTTTTACTATCGCCACCGGGTATTCCACCGGTTTATGGCTGCTGGCCGGGAATTGCCCGATAACCTTGACTTTATTACTGGCGACCACGTCCGAACCATACACAATACCCAAGGGCGCCTCTTCGCGTTCCACCAGCGCCATGGCGGCACGAACGCTATTCGCCCGCGCCATCAGCGGAGAAAGTTCATCCCACGCCTTCAGGTTTTGCAGCGCTTCTTTGGCATAGATGCCGGCCGGAACGTGATCCGGGTCGCCAACCGCCAGACGCCCGCCTTGCAGCAGACTTTTCCAGTCGGTTTTATCATTGATGGCGATCTCTTTTTGCTGACTGCTCTTGGGGGCAATCACCACCAGTTCATTACCTAACAGCGTATGGCGACTATCCGCGTCGATCAGATTTTTATCCTGGACATAATCCATCCACTGCTGATCGGCGGAGATGAACAGCTCCGCCGGCGCCCCCTGCTCAATCTGCCGGGCCAGGGTTGACGATGACGCAAATGAGGCGACAACCGCAACGTTTTTCTCTTTCTGATACTGCGCCGCAATCTCTTGCAGCGCGTTAGTCAGCGACGCCGCGGCGAATACCGTCACCTTTTCTTCCGCCGCCATTGCCGATACCGCCATGCCTGAGCTGAGCACCAGCGCCGCCAACCATTTCAACCATTGCCGTTTCATTTCCGTCTCCTGACCATCACCGTTGTGTAATTGATGATATAACGATAATTCCACCAGTGTCTATGTGGTTTAACGGCAATTTGCGCCAACATCAGAAAAACGCCCGGCGGCGTGCCGGCGTCAGAATTGAGGGATAGAAAGTAAATCAATGGAGGGTGGTCGGACCCCACCCCAACCCTCCCCTTCGCAGGGGAGGGAGTTTGGTCTCCTCCCCCTGACAAGGGGGAGGCCGGGAGGGGGTCGTAACGGCAAGGCGCTGAACTTTGTCAAAGCCTGAAATCAATACTGCTTTTTAGCGCCGCGCTCTTCCTTATGACCAATTTTGGAAAGAACGTTAAATACTTCGCCCAGACCGTAAATGGCGCCCAGAATGACCGCCATCATCACCGGTACCATGGCTACTGCAAATAGCAGGCTTTTTAATAAATCCAACATGCTTACCTCACTTATCGCAACGGCTACCGTTACTCCAGTCGCTCACTCTGTGAGCCGTTTCACCGTAAGCTATCATAATCACCGACCTGCAGTGTACCTTAACAAAGGAAAATAGCGCTGCCATTTGTGCGATTTGCCCCTGATGAAGAAAATGGCGACAATACAAACCATTAAAATCAGGCATCACTTACCCGGGCCCTTAGCCATGCATGCTGAAATCCTCCTTACCCTGAAACTCCAGCAGCGTTTATTTGCCGATCCGCGCCGCATCGAATTGCTGAAACAGGTCCGCCATAGCGGATCAATCAGTCAGGGCGCCAAAATGGCCGGGATCAGCTATAAAAGCGCCTGGGACGCCATCAACGAAATGAATCAGCTGGCCGAACATACCCTGGTTGAGCGCATGACCGGCGGAAAAGGCGGCGGCGGCGCCCGCATAACGGGCTATGGCGAACGGCTGATTCAGCTTTATGACCTGCTGGCGCAAATTCAGCAAAAAGCCTTTGACGTCCTGCAGGAAGACGGTTTGCCGCTGGATAGCCTACTGGCCGCCATCGCCCGTTTTTCGCTACAAACCAGCGCCAGAAATCAGTTTTTCGGCACCGTGCTCACCCGCAGCGATCGACCGGTGCAACAGCATCTGGACATTTTACTCGCCGATGGTAAAACCACCATCGGCGCGTTGATTACCCGGCAAAGCGCCGAGCGTTTACAGCTCCGGCCGGGTAAAGAAGTGCTGGCGCTGATTAAGGCGCCGTGGGTGAATTTACGCGCGGGGTCGCCCCCGGATGCGTCAGCGGACAACGTGCTGCGTGGGCGCATCGCCGGCATTCAGCCCGGCGCTGAAAACAGCGAAGTGCTGGTGACGCTGACCGGCGGGGAAACGCTGTGCGCCACCGTCCCCAATGAGGTGGTCTCGCAACAGCAGCTCAGGCAGGATGGGGATGTCAGCGCTTATTTTGACGCCGATAAAGTCATTATCGCCACGCTCTGTTAAATATGGGCCGACAGGCCATACAATCCCGCATTCTCAGATTACCGCCCGATTCGCTGACGAAGGATGGAAGATGTCGTTATTACATATATCGCAAGGGTTATTCCGGCTGGGTGATACCCGCATGCTGCGTCTGGATGAACTGACGCTGAGGAAAAATCAAGGCTGGGCGTTTGTCGGCGCAAACGGCAGCGGGAAATCGGCGCTGGCGCGGGCGCTGTCCGGCGAATTACCGCTGCTGAGCGGTGAACGCCGCTGCGATTTTCAGCGTGTCGTCCGCTTGTCGTTTGAGCAGTTGCAGCAGTTGGTCGCCGAGGAATGGCAGCGTAATAACACCGATATGCTGAGCGCCGACGAAGACGATACCGGGCGCACCACCGCCGAGGTAATTCAGGATAGGGTAAAAGATCGGGCGCGCTGTCAACAGCTTGCCCGGCAGTTTGGCATTGAACCGCTGCTGGAGCGCCGCTTCAAGTATCTTTCCACCGGCGAAACGCGCAAGACCATGCTGTGTCAGGCGCTGATGCCGCAGCCGGATCTGCTGATTCTCGACGAACCCTTTGACGGGCTTGACGTCGCCTCCCGCGGGCAACTGGCCGCGCAGTTGCCCGAACTGGCCGCCCAGGGATATACGCTGGTGCTGATCCTGAATCGGTTTGACGATATTCCTGATTTTATCAATCACCTGGGCATTCTTGCCGACTGTACGCTGACCCGCATCGGAGAACGCGAGCAGATCCTCTCGGAAGCCCTTATCGCCCAGTTGGCCTACGGCGAGAAACTGTCGGGCAGCGCCCTTCCCGAAGCGGAAAATCCGCGGCAGCACGCAAGGCTTCCCGCTGATCAAGCGCGCATCACGCTGCGCAACGGGGTCGTGCAGTACAACGATCGCCCGATACTGCACGGGCTGAACTGGGAGGTGCTGCCCGGCCAGCACTGGCAAATCGTCGGCCCGAACGGCGCGGGAAAATCCACCCTGTTGAGCCTGATTACCGGCGACCACCCGCAAGGCTACAGCAACGATCTCACGCTGTTCGGCCGCCGGCGCGGCAGCGGAGAAACCATCTGGGATATCAAACGGCATATCGGTTACGTCAGCAGCAGCCTGCATCTTGATTATCGCGTCAGCGTCAGCGTACGTAACGTTATCCTGTCCGGCTTTTTTGATTCGATCGGCATTTATCAGGCCGTTTCCGACCGCCAGCGCCAGTTGACCGGGCAATGGCTGACCCTGCTGGGCCTGAACGGTCCCCTGGCGGATGCGCCGTTCCAGGCTTTATCCTGGGGGCAACAGCGACTGGCGCTGATCGCCAGAGCGCTGGTTAAACACCCGGCCTTGCTGATCCTTGATGAACCCTTGCAGGGGCTGGATCCTCTTAACCGCCAACTGGTGCGCCGCTGGCTGGATATCCTGATTGGGGAAGGCGATACGCAGCTGCTGTTCGTCTCCCACCACGCCGAGGACGCGCCGCAGTGCATTACCCACCGGCTAACCTTCGTCGCCAGAGATGAGGCGTATGACTACCAAACGGAAGAAATCCCTCCCGCTTCCCGGCAAGGACAGGCTGAAGATAAAAGAACCTCAGGATTCTGATTGCTTTCGCGGCATAAAGTTACAATCCTATGAGACTCGTACGCGGAAATATTAGTAGTGATAACGATACCATTCAAAAAATATCCACGTAGCATAAGCGGCTACTTAAACTTTTTACTTACGTTTACTTGTTAAAATAATCATCGATAACGGACGCTGTTTTCGCGGCAGATCACCTTTTTCAGCCGCCAGCCATGTTATTTTTGCTGAAACGTCACGATAGAGGTCATTATGAACGTTCTTGTTACGGGTGGAAGCGGTTACATAGGCAGCCATACCAGCGTCCAGTTATTGGCCGCCGGGCATCATCCCGTCATTCTCGACAATTTATGCAACAGCAAAGCCAGCGTGGTTAAAACCATCACGCAATTGACGGGCAAAGCCCCCGATTTTTACCAGGGCGATATTCGCGACGGCGCGTTGCTGAATGACATTTTTTCCCGCCACGCCATTGATTCGGTGATCCATTTTGCCGGCTTGAAAGCCGTAGGGGAATCGGTCCGCAAACCGATAGACTACTATGACAACAACGTCTACGGTACGCTGGCGCTGGTCGAAGCCATGAAGCAGGCCGGGGTGAAAAACCTGATTTTCAGCTCCTCCGCCACGGTTTACGGCGACCAGCCGCGCATTCCCTATCAGGAGAGTTTCCCGACGGGCCATCCCGCCAGCCCATACGGCCGCAGCAAGCTTATGGTCGAGCAGATTTTACAGGATTTGCAGCATGCGGAGCCTGAGTGGAGCATTACCCTGCTGCGCTATTTCAATCCGGTCGGCGCCCATCCTTCAGGCGAAATGGGCGAAGATCCGCAGGGGATCCCCAACAATCTGATGCCCTATATCGCCCAGGTTGCGGTCGGCCGCCGTGAATCGCTGGCCATTTTCGGCAATGACTACCCGACGGAGGACGGCACCGGCGTGCGTGATTACATCCACGTTGTCGATCTGGCCGACGGTCACGTCGCGGCGATGAATACGCTGCAAAACCGCGCCGGAGTGCATATTTACAATCTGGGCGCCGGCGTCGGCTACAGCGTTTTGCAGGTGGTTAAGGCTTTCAGTCAGGCATGCGGCAAGCCGGTTGCCCATCACTTCGCCCCGCGCCGTCAGGGCGATCTGGCCGCCTACTGGGCCGATGCGCAAAAAGCCGCCGACGACCTGAACTGGCGGGTAAAACGTTCGCTGCAAGAGATGGCGCAGGATACCTGGCGCTGGCAATCCGCCCACCCTAACGGCTACCCGGACTAACTTGATGAGCCACAGGAGCAAACGATGCTGAATGAAAAAACCGCGGCGCCGGACGGCCGGCCGTTTCAGTTGACCTGGTTACAGAATGCGGCCGGGATGCGCGTTTGCCTGATGGACTGGGGCGCCACCTGGCTTTCCTGTCAGCTTCCCATCCAGGACGGCGTCCGGGAGGTGCTGCTGGGCTGCGCGTCGCCGGAGCAGTATCCACAACAAAGCACCTATCTCGGCGCCTCGATCGGCCGTTACGCCAACCGTATCGCCAACGCCACGATCCGTCGCGGTGATGAGATCTTCCTCCTGGCCGCCAATCAGGACCAGCATCAGCTGCACGGCGGACCGCAAGGGTTCCACACCCGGCGCTGGCGCACTCTCAGTCAGGATGCGTCGCACGTCACCTATCAGCTCTATTCGCCGGATGGCGATCAGGGCTATCCGGGTCAGCTTAACGCCCAGGTATGTTATCGGCTGAGCGAAAATAACGCGCTGGAAATCGTCTATCAGGCCACCGCGGAGAAACCCTGTCCGGTGTGCCTGACCAATCACGCCTATTTTAACCTCGACGGCAGCCCGGGCGACGTACGGCAACATCAGCTGCAACTGTTCGCGGATTATTATCTGCCGGTAAACCCCGCGGGTATCCCCGGCGACCATCTCGCTCAGGTACAGGGCGGCGGGATGGATTTCCGGCGGCCTAAAACGCTGGCGCAGGACTTTCTGCGCGACCAGGATCAGATTGCCGTCGGCGGCTACGATCATGCCTATCTGCTGCACGGCACCTGCGGCGCCAGTGAAAGTCCGGCGGCGAATCTGTGGTCGTCCGATAGGCGGGTGTTAATGAGCGTATTTACCAGCGCCCCTGCCTTACAGCTCTACAGCGGAAACTTCCTGGCCGGTACGCCGTCGCGGGAAGGCGGCGGCTATGAAAATTACGCCGGGATAGCGCTGGAAAGCGAATTTCTGCCCGACAGCCCCAATCACCCGGAGTGGCCGCAGCCAGACTGCTGGCTGCGGCCGGGACAGGTTTACCGCTCCGACACGACTTACCAGTTTTTTTCGCAGTAGCCGACGATTAGCGGTCACGAACGCCGAAGGCACCGCGCAGCGGCGCGATTTCCCGCGAAAAGCCAGGGGTCACGGGGCGACGGCGATTGAGCCGCCCCGTGTCGGGCGCGTGCTGCGACGGTCACAGAAATCGTTTTAGGTTAGTGCGCACGAAACCCTCACTGCGCTTACAGAAACGTCTTCCCCAAATTTTGGGATTATTTTTACCCCCGCCAATTTACAAATCTCTTCAATTCCGTGCTTGCCCGGCACAAATCCCGGCGATTACACTGAGATAACTCTCTGTAAGGAAACGTTATGTCAGCATCCCGTTTATCGCCGTCGTTCATTCATCATCTGCGCAACAAAGGTAGGTGGGGATGGCTGTTGGCGTTATGCTGGCTGTTTCTGAATGCGCAACTGGCCATCGCCGGGCATCAATGCGATTTGGCCGTCAGCCCCGATTCCCCGCTGATGCAGCATCAGGCGCATCTGCAACAGACAACCTCTCATCGCGCTCACCATCACCATGATGCGATGCCGACACCCGCGGCCGACCAGCAAACGCCGCTGTGCGAGAAACACTGCGTGCCGGACTCCATCAAGAAGGATAACGCCTCCCTGGTGTTGCTGGCTATTCCGGTCAGCAGCGAACTGGCCCTGGCCGATCAGCCGCATGCGGTCAACTGCGCCAGCGAGGCCTGGCTTTCTCCCCCCGCCGCCGGTCCCCCGGCTGAAATCCGTTTCTGCCGCTTTAGAGAATAGCTCCACGATAGATGACCAACCTGCGCCATCAGGCGTAATTGATTGTTATTCATCGTTTTTATGGAGCTATTATTATGCGCATCACTCATACGGCGTTTCTCGCCTGTCTGCTTGTCTCTTCCCCGCTGTGGGCTAACGACCATCAGCACCACGCCGCGATCCCTGCGGATACCGCCGCCAAGGCCTATCAGGCCAGCGGTACGGTTAAACAGTGGAACGCCGACAGCGTCACCATCGCCCACCGTCCGATTGCCGATTTGCATTGGCCGGCGATGACCATGGCGTTCCGGCTGCCGCAGCCGTCCGGCAAATTTGCGCCGTTGCCGGCGGAGACCTCCGTGGCGTTCAGTTTTACCCAGAGCAACAGCGGCTATACCCTGACCGCGATTACGCCACAGCAAAAATAACCGGGGAAAGAACATGAACATATCCAAGCGGCTCTCAACCAGGGCGTGGCTGGCGATGTTGCTGTGGCTGCCTGTCGCCTCCTTTGCGGCGGATCTGGACCTTGAACAGGCTTTACAGGCGGCGGAACGCTATTCCGCCGACCTGTCGGCCAATCAGCACCAGATCCGCGCGCTGCAAAACATGGCCGACTCCGCCACGCAGCTCCCCGATCCGCAACTCAAGTTCGGCGTGGAAAACCTGCCGTTAGGCGGCAATAACGGCAGCCGCCTAACGCGTGAAGGCATGACGATGCAGCGTATCGGCGTTATGCAAACCTATGTCAGCAGCAGCAAACGCGACAACAAGGCGCGGACTTTCCGCGTGGAAGCCGACAGCCTGCGCAGCAATCACGACATCATTCGCGCCCGGCTGCAACGGGAAACCGCTCAGGCCTGGCTGGAACTGGCGCTGTCGCGACAGGCGCTGCAAGACGTGCGCTCGCTGGTCAACGAAAGCCAGCGGCAGATCGCACTGCAAAAAGCCGGCGTCGCCGCGGGAGGAGAAGCCAGCAGCGTGCTGGATGCCCGCCTGACGCTGGCGGAGATGCAGGATAAATTGGCCGATGCCGAACGGGACGTGCAGATAGCGAAAGCCAGAATGGTGCAGCTTACCGGCGTGCCGGATATCAACGTGCGCGGCGCGCTGCCCCGCATCGAACGTTTACCCGCCTCCCCTGACCAACTGAGTAAAACCATCCACCTGCACCCGGAAATGCAACTGGCGCAGCGCGAATCCGAACTGGCTCAGGCGCGGTCGGCGCAGTCCGCGGTGGCGGCCATCCCCGACGTGGGCGTCGAGATCTATTACGCCAAACGCGGAGATAACTACGACGATATGGCCGGCATGATGGTGACGGTCGACCTGCCGCTGTTTAAATCCCAACGGCAGGATAAAGACTACGCCGCCGACGTGGCCCGCAGCCAGGAGGCCCGCGACCGAGTGCTGTTGACCGGCCGGGAGCATCAGGCGCAGCTCGATACGCTGATAGCACAGTATCAGGCGGCCCAGTCACGCTGGCAGCGCCAGAAAAATGAGGTGCTTCCCCTCCAGCAGCAGCGCAACAAGCTGATGCAGGCCCAGTATCAGTCCGGCGGCAGCAACCTTGCCGACGTACTGGAGGCGCGGCGCGCCATGCTGGAAAGCCAAATCGCCACGCTGAACGCCACGCGGGAAATGGCGCAGCTTTGGGCGGCCATTCGCTATCTGACGCCACAGGGGAACCCATTACAATGAATAAGCCATTAACTCTCGGCCTGCTTACCCTGGCGATCGTCAGCGCTGTCGGCGGCGGTTATTTCTGGGGCAGCCAGCAATATCGGGCGGCGGCGCCCGCCTCTCCGGCTGCGGCCGAACGTCCCGTGCTGTACTGGTACGATCCGATGGTGCCCGATAAACGCTTCGATAAACCGGGTAAATCGCCATTTATGGATATGCAGCTGGTTCCGCGTTACGCCGATGAGGCGCAGGACGACGGCGGCGTGACCATCAGCGCCCGCCAGCAGCAGAATCTGGGGGTGCGCATCGCCCGGGCGGAAATACGCACCGTCAACGCGCAAACGTCGGGCTATGGCACCGTGGCGCTGAATGAACGCGGTCTGCGCACACTGGTCGCCCCCAGCGGCGGCATTGTCGAACTGCTTGCGGTGAACGCGCCGCAACAGCAGGTGAAGCAAGGGGAAACGCTGGCTACGCTGTGGAACCCGGCCTGGGCGGCGGCGCAGCAGGAGTATCTGGCGGTGCGACAATTCGGCGACGCTTCGCTGACGCAGGCGGCGCGGCAAAAGCTGGCGCTGTCGTTTATGCCGGAAGCGGTGATTCGCCAGGTGGAGCGCAGCGGCAAGCCGCAGCCGCGCATGACGATTACCGCGCCGCAGGCCGGTTACGTGAATAAGCTGGAAGTACGCGCCGGGATGCAGCTCACCCCGGCGCAGCCGTTATTCGAATTGGCAAGTCTGGACCCGGTCTGGGTGGAAGTGGATTACCCGGAAGCCCAGGCCGCGCAGCTGAGCGTCGGCAGCGAGGTGACCGCCGGCAGCAGCGCCTGGCCGGGAAAAACCTTCAGCGGAAAAGTCAGCGAGCTGCTGCCGATGCTGGACAGCGCCACCAGAACGCTGAAAGCCCGCGTCATCCTGGAGAACCCCGAGCATCAGCTAAAACCGGGCATGTACCTCTCCGTACGGATTGCCGGCCCGCAGCCGCAACGGCTATTGATGATACCGCAACAGGCCTTGCTGGTGAGCGGCAGCCACAACCGGGTACTGCTGAGCGAAGGGGACGGCCATTTCGTACCGCGCAACGTCACCGTCGGCATCACCCACAACGACTGGACGGAAATCACCGCCGGGCTGAACGAAGGCGACAGCGTCGTGACGTCAGGTCAGTTCCTGATTGACTCCGAGGCCAGCCTGCGCAGCTCGCTTGCCCAGTTTGGCGATGCGCAGCAGGATAACGATGAGGCAAATAGCGCCGGCTATCAGACGCAGGGGGTGATCAAGGCTATCAACGGCAATCAGCTCACCATCGAGCATGACGCCGTGCCGACGCTTAACTGGTCGCCGATGACCATGGATTTCACCCTGCCGCCAGAGGGCCTGCCGCCGGGTATCGGCATCGGCAGCCAGGTCGACTTTCATTTCCGCATGGACGACGGCGGCATTCATATTCAGCAGATCTCGCCCCTTGGCGCGCCCCACGCCGGGCATGGAGGCCACCGATGATCGCCTACGTTATCCGCTGGTCGTTGAAAAACCGGCTGCTGGTGCTACTGGCCGCGTTGCTTATGGCGGCCTGGGGGGTAATTTCCCTGCAGAAAACGCCGCTGGACGCCCTCCCCGATCTTTCCGACGTGCAGGTGATCATTCGCGTCAGCTATCCGGGCAAAGCCCCTCAGGTGGTGGAAAATCAGGTTACCTATCCCCTGACCACCACCATGCTGTCGGTGCCGGGGGCGAAAACGGTGCGCGGCTTCTCGATGTTCGGCGATGCCTACGTCTATATTCTGTTCGAGGACGGCACCGATCCTTACTGGGCGCGTTCCCGGGTGCTGGAATACCTCAGCCAGGTGCAGTCCAGCCTGCCGGCGGAAGCCAAAACCGCGCTGGGGCCGGATGCCACCGGCGTCGGCTGGATCTATGAATACGCCCTGGTGGACCGCAGCGGTAAACATAGCCTGGCCGATCTGCGCGGCCTGCAGGACTGGCTGCTCAGGTTCGAACTGAAAACCGTGCCTAACGTCGCCGAGGTCGCCAGCGTCGGCGGCATGGTGAAGCAGTACCAGGTGGTGGTCGATCCCGAGCGAATGCGCACGCAAAATATTACCCATCAGCAGATTATCAGCGCCATTCAGGCGGCGAATCAGGAGAGCGGCGGCTCGGTGCTGGAGCTGGGGGAAGCGGAATATATGGTGCGCACCTCCGGCTATCTGCACAGCGCGCAGGATTTCAATCAGGTGGTGATTACCGTGCGTAACGGCATTCCGGTGTTGCTGCAGGACGTCGCCACCCTACGGGAAGGGCCGGAAATGCGCCGGGGCATCGCCGAGCTGAACGGCGAAGGGGAAGTGGCGGGCGGCATCATTGTGCTGCGCTATGGCAAAAACGCCCTGGAAACCCTGCATGCGGTCAAGGCGCGGCTAAATGAAATCCAGAAAAGCCTGCCCGCCGGGGTGGAAATCGTCCCCACCTACGACCGCTCGCAGCTGATTGAACACGCCATCGAAACGCTCAGTCATAAGTTACTGGAAGAGTTTGCGGTGGTGGCGGTGATTTGCGCCCTGTTTCTGTTCCATTTCCGCTCGGCGCTGGTGGCGATTATCAGCCTGCCGCTGGGCATCCTCGGGGCATTTATTATCATGCGCTATCAGGGGGTTAATGCCAACATCATGTCGCTGGGCGGTATCGCCATCGCCATCGGTGCCATGGTGGACGCGGCCATCGTCATGATAGAAAACATGCATAAGGTGGTTGAGCAGTGGCGTCACGATCACCCGGGGGAAACGCCGCGCGAGAAGGACTGGTGGCGACTGACCGAGCGCGCCGCCACCGAAGTCGGCCCGGCGCTGTTTTGCAGCCTGCTGATCATCACGCTGTCGTTTGTGCCGGTATTTTCGCTGGAAGCGCAGGAGGGACGCATGTTTTCCCCGCTGGCTTTCACCAAAACCTATGCTATGGCGGTGGCCGCCGGGCTGGGGATCACCCTGGTGCCGGTGCTGATGGGCTATTTCGTGCGCGGGAAAATCCCCGATGAGCAGGCTAATCCGCTCAATCGCTGGCTGATCGCCGCCTATCACCCGGTGCTGCAGAAAGTGCTGAGCTTCCCCAAAACCACCCTGCTGATTTCCGGCGCATTACTGCTGCTGACCCTGTTCCCCCTCAGCCGCCTCGGCAGTGAATTTATGCCGCCGCTGGATGAGGGGGATCTGCTGTATATGCCGTCGACCCTGCCCGGTATCTCCGCCCGGGAAGCAGCACGGCTATTGCAGCAGACCGACCGGCTGATCAAAACCGTTCCCGAGGTCGAGTCGGTTTTTGGTAAAGCCGGCAGAGCGGAAACCGCCACCGACCCCGCGCCGCTAACCATGCTGGAAAGCACCATTCGCCTGAAACCGCGCGATCAGTGGCGATCGGGAATGACCATGGACAAGCTGATCGCCGAACTGGACGCCACCGTCAACCTGCCGGGGATCGCCAACGTCTGGGTGCCGCCGATCCGCAACCGTCTGGATATGCTGGCGACCGGCATCAAAAGTCCGGTGGGCATCAAGGTGAACGGCAATAACCTGCAGGATATCGAACGTATTGCGGCGCAAATCGAACGGGTGGTGAAAAACGTGCCGGGCGTGACGTCCGCCCTGGCCGAACGTCTGGCCGGCGGCCGCTATATAGATATCGATATCGACCGCCAGCGGGCCGCCCGCTATGGCGTGTCGGTGGAAGAGTTGCAGTCGCTGGTGGCGACCTTGATCGGCGGGCAGAATATCGGCGAAACCATTGAAGGGCGCCAGCGCTACCCCATCAATATCCGCTATCCGCGCGAATTGCGCGACTCGCTGGAAAAGCTGCGGGATTTACCGGTGGTGACGCAGAGCGGCGCCCGGGTTGCCCTGGCCGAACTGGCGAATATCCGCGTCAGTGAAGGTCCGCCGATGCTGAAAAGCGAGAACGGCCGCCTGTCCGACTGGATTTACGTCGACCTGCGCGGCCGGGATCTGAAATCGGCCGTAGAGGAAATGCAGCAGGTCGTTGCGCAGCAGGTGACGCTGCCGGAAGGGGTTTCGCTCAGTTGGTCGGGGCAGTTCGAATATCTGGAGCGCGCGACGGAGAAAATGAAAATCGTCGTGCCCTTCACGCTGCTGATTATTTTCGTGCTGCTGTATGTCACCTTTAACCGGGTCAAGGATGCCCTGCTGATTATGGCGACCCTGCCCTTTGCGCTAATCGGCGGCGTCTGGCTGCTGTATATCCTCGGCTATAATCTCTCTGTGGCCGGCGCGGTGGGATTTATCGCCCTGGCGGGCGTCTCGGCCGAATTTGGCGTTATTATGTTGCTGTATCTCAATCATGCGGTGGAAAAACATCGCCTGCCGGGACAGCCGTTATCACGGCAGCAACTGATGGACGCCATCCATGAAGGGGCGGTACTGCGGGTACGGCCGAAAATGATGACCGTCGCGACCATTATGGCCGGCCTGCTGCCCATTATGTGGGGCGGCGGCAGCGGTTCGGAAATCATGCAGCGCATCGCCGCGCCGATGATCGGCGGAATGGTCAGCGCGCCGCTGCTTTCCATGCTGGTGATCCCGGCGGTGTATCTGTTATTGCATAGGATCGATGCGCAATAGCTGAAACGATAAAGCTGGAGCGTGATTTTGAACAAATATCGGGCTGATAAATCGCGCTGCCGGCGACTATCGATTGCCGATAACCGTTTTCCGCCCCTATAATGGGGCCAATTATCACAGAAATCTTAGCACATGAAGGAGTTTAGCTATGGCTGTAACTAAGCTGGTACTGGTACGACACGGTGAAAGTCAGTGGAACAACGAAAACCGTTTCACCGGCTGGTACGACGTTGATCTGTCCGACAAGGGCCGTACAGAAGCGAAAGCCGCAGGCAAGTTGCTTAAAGACGAAGGTTTTTCCTTTGACTTCGCCTACACCTCCGTGCTGAAACGCGCCATCCATACGCTGTGGAGCATACTGGACGAGCTGGATCAAGCCTGGCTGCCGGTGGAGAAATCCTGGAAGCTGAACGAGCGTCACTACGGCGCGCTGCAAGGGCTGAACAAAGCGGAAACCGCTGAAAAATACGGCGACGATCAGGTGAAACAGTGGCGTCGCGGCTTTGCGGTTACGCCGCCGGAACTGACTCGCGATGACGAGCGTTTTCCGGGACACGACCCGCGTTACGCCTCTCTGAGCGACAAAGAGCTGCCGCTGACCGAAAGCCTGGCGCTGACCATTGAGCGCGTGGTTCCCTACTGGAACGAAACCATTCTGCCGCGCATCAAAAGCGGCGAGCGCGTGATTATCGCCGCTCACGGCAACTCGCTGCGCGCGCTGGTTAAATACCTGGATAATCTGGGCGAAGATGAAATTCTTGAGCTGAATATCCCGACCGGCGTGCCGTTGGTGTATGAGTTTGACGAAAACTTCAAGCCGATCAAACGCTACTATCTGGGCAACCAGGATGAAATCGCCGCTAAAGCGGCGGCGGTAGCCAATCAGGGTAAAGCCAAGTAAGTATCCTGAACAGATAAAAAATCGCCGGGAGCGATTTTCAACGTCGCTTGCGACGGCCCGTCATAAAAAACCCGGTGCCTGGCGCCGGGTTTTTTATTGACCGCCATTCAACTTACCGACTGCGACGATCGCGCACCGCGGCCGCCAGGCGGCGCAGCAGCACCTCGGTATCTTCCCAGCCGATACAAGCATCCGTCACGCTCTTGCCGTATACCAGCGGCTCGCCGCTTTCCAGGTTCTGGTTGCCTTCCACCAGATGGCTTTCCACCATCACGCCCACAATCGCTTTTTCGCCCTGCGCGATCTGGCGGCCGACGTCTTCACCCACCTCCATCTGCTTTTTGAACTGCTTGCTGCTGTTCGCGTGGCTGAAGTCGATCATCACCTGAGGCGGCAGCCCGGCTTTTTCCAGGCCGCTCTTAACCTCTTTAACGTGCTCCGCGCTGTAATTCGGCGTTTTGCCGCCGCGCAGAATAATGTGGCAATCACGGTTGCCGCTGGTATTCACGATGGCCGAATGTCCCCACTTGGTGACCGACAGGAAGCAGTGCGGCGCGCTGGCGGCGTTAATCGCGTCGATCGCCACCTTGATGGTGCCGTCGGTGCCGTTCTTGAAACCGACGGGGCAAGACAGGCCGGAAGCCAGCTCGCGGTGCACCTGGGATTCGGTGGTCCGGGCGCCGATAGCGCCCCAGCTCATCAGGTCCGCCAGATATTGCGGGGTGATCATATCCAGAAACTCGCCCGCGGCGGGCATGCCGGCATCATTGATATCCAGCAGCAACCGGCGGGCAATGCGCAGACCGTCATTGATCTGGAAGCTGTGATCCATATGAGGATCGTTAATCAACCCTTTCCATCCGACCGTGGTGCGCGGCTTTTCAAAATAAACCCGCATCACCACTTCCAAATCGTCACTCAGTTCATGACGCAGCTTAAGCAGGCGGGCGGCATATTCCTTGGCGGCTTCAGAGTCGTGAATAGAGCAAGGGCCGATAACCACCAGCAGGCGGTCGTCATTGCGGTTAAGGATTTTGTGAATGGCGGAACGCGCGAGCGATACCGTTTCTGCCGCATGGTCGGTAGCCGGGAATTTCTCCAGCAGCGCCACCGGCGGCAAAAGTTCCTTAATCTCTTTAATCCTTAAATCATCATTTTGGTAATTCATCATCATTCCATCAATTCCAGGGCGGTATTTTACACCGCTCCCGATGCGCCATCCCTATGCAAGATAGCCGTAAGATTGAAAAAAAACCGTTCAGCGTGCAGACTGGCTATTATATATCAAGCCGACGACTTCAGGGCGTTGAAATAGATCGAGTCTGCATACGACGGCTACCCAAAGGATGAACGCGCCAGGTTGGCGCTTTCTGCTCATTGCCGGCTTACAGGCTGCGCGATAACGGCCTGGAGCGGTTTTCTCCGGCGCTTTTAATCCACAGCCAGGAGCCGTTCAAGGCGATCAGCGTCAGAATGGCGTATTCCACCGCCATGGCGTAAACCCCCTGATAGGCGAAAATCACCACGCTGATCACATCAATAACCACCCATAGCAGCCAGTTTTCCACGTATTTACGCGTCATTAGGATCATGGCGACGATCGACAAGACCATCATGGTGGAATCCCAGAACGGGAAAGCATCCGGCTGTAACTCCGGCATCTGCGCGCCCAGTCCCAGCGCCTGCATAGCGGAGACCGCGATACGCGTCAGCACGGCGAATACCGCGTCGATGTAGCGGGTCATCAGCCCGATGGCCACCACACACACCGCGGCCCAAGCGAGCAGTTTCGGCAGCGGCAGCCAGCGGACCTTAAGCTCCAACTGATTCGCATCCGTCTTGCGCGACCAGGCGTACCAGCCATAAATATTGGCGGCAAAAAAGAAAATCTGTAACAGCAGACTGGCGTAGAGCTGGATCTGGAAAAAAATCACCGCAAACAGCGTGACATTAATCAAACCAAATAAATAGTTAATGGTTTTTTCCTGACTTGCCAGCCAGATACAAAGCAGCCCGAATAGCGTGCCTATCGCCTCTATCCAGGAAAGATCGTATCCCCCCGCCCCCAAAGGGATATGAACCAAAATATTACCGGTACTGAAAAAATCCATCTCGCCATCCTGTCTCAATAATCATCCACAAGGTTATTTTTAGGTATATACCCTAAATAATTCGAGTTGCAGGAAGGCGGCGACGCAACGAATCCCCGGGAGCTTACACCAGTAAGTGACCGGGGTGAGTGAGGAAAGCCAACACACCTGCAGCTTGAAGTATGACGGGTATATCAATGTATAAGCATAAATAAAAACCACAATCCATCAGGCATTGCCGCGTACGCGCAACTTCAGTGTAGCAGCAAACTCAAGCATTCGATTCAGCGGAACCAGCGCGCCTTCCCTTAGCGCCGCATCGACATGAATTTCATGCGTTTCGCCACTCTGTTCCAGGCCTTCGGCAATCGCCTGCAACCCGTTCATCGCCATCCAGGGACAGTGCGCGCAGCTGCGGCAGGTCGCCCCCTCGCCGGCGGTCGGCGCTTCCAGCAGGGTTTTGCCCGGACACGCCTGCTGCATTTTGTAAAAAATGCCGCGATCGGTGGCCACAATCAGCTCCCGCTGCGGCAGGGTTCTGGCGGCCTGAATAAGCTGGCTGGTGGAGCCGACGGCATCGGCCATCTCCACCACGCTGTGCGGCGATTCCGGATGCACTAAAATAGCGGCGTCGGGATACAGTATTTTCATACGCCTTAAGGCCTGGGTTTTAAATTCATCATGCACGATGCAGGCCCCCTGCCAGCACAGCACATCGGCGCCGGTTTGCTTCTGCACATAGCTTCCCAGGTGGCGATCCGGCGCCCAGATAATCTTTTCACCCAAGCTATCCAGATGTTCAATCAGCTCCACCGCGATACTGGAGGTGACCACCCAGTCGGCACGCGCTTTTACCGCCGCCGACGTATTGGCGTACACCACCACGGTGCGGTCGGGATGCGCGTCGCAAAAGCGGTTGAAGGCTTCAATGGGGCAGCCGAGATCGAGCGAGCATTCGGCCTCGAGCGTCGGCATCAGCACGGTTTTTTCCGGGTTAAGGATCTTTGCCGTTTCGCCCATAAAACGCACGCCCGCCACCAACAGCGTCGAGGCGGGGTGCGTGCTGCCAAAGCGCGCCATCTCCAACGAGTCGGCGACGCAACCGCCGCTTTCCTCCGCCAGGGATTGAATTTCCGGATCGGTATAGTAGTGCGCCACCATCACCGCATCGCGCTGCCGCAATAACGTTTTTATTCTGCTACGGTAGCGTTGCTTTGCTTCATCCGATAACGGTTTAGGCTTCGCCGGAAAGGGATAAATAGTTTCATTGCTATCAAAAAGGATGCTCATTATGGATTTCCATGATGGACAACACAGAGGCCTGAAAACGCAAAACCGCACCATTCACGCCGTGGTGTTTTTTATCCTAAACAAATTAGCGAAAAAAAAGCGCGAAGTCGCTCTATTTTTACATAAATATCGTTTTTTTGTTTATTGCATTAAAAAATTGCCGCTTGCAGCGGCCCGCAGGATGACGGGCAGGAAACCCGTCATAAAAAACCGCTAACGCCAGGTTTGAGCTTTAGGAAAAAAACCGATGCCAATACAGCGATATAGGGATAACCAGAAATAGCGCGGGGAGAAAGTTCACCACGGCGAAGGTCTTAATCTGCGCAATCCGCAGCCCCACCGCAATCATGATAATGCCGCCGCAGGCGGAGAAATCGCCTGCCGTGACCACCGTCATAAACGGCATAATCAGCTTGGCGGAAAAGAACAGCAGCGACTGGACAATAAGCTGGGGGATAGCGATCGACATAACCGCAAGGCCCAGTGTAATGGAAAAAATCAACGCGGTGAAAATATCCAGCGCGGATTTGATAATCAGCAACTGGTAGTCGCCGTTTAACCCTTCGGTCAGCGCCCCGACCACCCCGGTGCCGCTGGCGCAGAACAGCACGATAAGCGCGGTAAAATTCTGCGCGTAAACCTCCTGCGGCAGGCGGTGCTCAGGCGCCGGAACGATACGGCTGAGCGCGCGTTGCACCGCCGTCCCCGCTTTCTGTACCCCATACTCCATACGCAATAGTTCGCCGGCCGCGACGCCAATGATGATCGCCAGCGCCACCGCGGGCAACTGCTGCACTTTAATAACCAGCGTAACACCCATTGCTATCGACACCATGGCGAATGCCGGCGGCAGCCCGTCTTGCAAGCGCTGCGGGATAAAACGCCGCAGCACGATGCCAAGCCCGCCGCCGATAATAATGGCGGCTGCATTAATCAAAGGACCGATCATAAAACTCCCTTACCACTGCTATCGTGCTTACCTCGTAACATATAACCACAACTGACGGCTATACGCTCCCACGGAGGACTAAAGAAACGTAATATACAGCAAACCGTCGGATAGCGGGGAAACGGTCATGGCTGAATATGGGGTGGGTGGTGCAACAAATGCGCTTCAAAAGGGAATATTGCGAATATTGGTGGGTCGTGCAGGATGACTCGGCCTACGGCCTCGCCCCTTCGGGCCAACGCTTGACGCGTTGTTCAAAATCGACGATGTCGATTTTGTCGAACCTTACGGTTCTCATCCTTCACGATTCTAAGTCACTTTCTTAATTTGAAATTGGTGGGTCGTGCAGGATTCGAACCTGCGACCAATTGATTAAAAGTCAACTGCTCTACCAACTGAGCTAACGACCCGCAATGCGGAACTGCTGAAAAACCTACTGCTGAAATGGTGGGTCGTGCAGGATTCGAACCTGCGACCAATTGATTAAAAGTCAACTGCTCTACCAACTGAGCTAACGACCCAAATTTCATGCTGCTTCAGGCATTTCGTTCATGCCTTGGCAACGGCGGCATATATTACTAACTTAAATTTTCAGCGCAACCTATTTTCCATAAAAACGGTTCGACTGCTTATTCTTCACACGTTCAGGCACAAAAATTGCTCATAAGGAGCAACTTTTGCGCTTGAGGAAAGGAGATCAAGAGGCTGATAAGCGCTTTTGCGCCTGCTTCGCGCTTTCAGTATTGGGATAGGCTTTTACCACCTGCTGGTAAACGGCTTTGGCTTTGTCAAGCTGCCCTTTTTCCTGCATGATCACCCCGACCTTCAACAACGCTTCCGCGCTTTTCGGAGATTTGGGGTAGTTTTTTACCACATTGGCAAAGTAGTAGGCGGCATCGTCTTTCTTCCCCTTGTTGTAATTCAACTGCCCGAGCCAGTATTGGGCGTTGGGCTGGTAGGTTGAATCCGGGTATTTCTTGACGAAAGCCTGAAATGCGCTGATGGCCTGATCGTACTGTTTTTTCTCCAGCACCAGGGCGACAGCCTCATTGTAATCGCTGTTTGCATCACCGCTACCGGCCGGCGCGCTATTGTCGGCGCCGCTATCCGCCGTCGGCGCGCTCGGCGTCGGCGTCGCGGCCGGCGATGAGCTTAAGCCATCAATTTGCTGATAAATCTGTTTTTGCCGCTCCACCACCTGATTCAGCTGGTACTGACTTTCCTGAATCTGCCCGCGCAAATTATCGATATCGCGTTGCGTGTCGGAAAGCTGTTGCTGAAGTTGGGTTAATAGCTGACTGTGAGCGTTGGAAATACGCTCCAATTGAGTGACTCGATCTTCCACCGAGCCAGAGCCGGCATTACTGATTGGCGCTGCCTGGGCAGTAGCGGCCCACAGGACCGCTACGCCAACCAGTAACGACAGACCCAACGAGTGACGTCTGAAGTTACCGATCATGCGATTCTCTTAATATACCAGGACGGCACGACGGTTTTTGGCATAGGCCGCTTCGTCATGACCCAGAACGGCTGGTTTTTCTTTACCGTAAGATACGATAGAGATTTGGTCGGAAGAAACGCCTTTACCCTGCAGGTACATTTGTACCGCGTTGGCGCGGCGCTCGCCCAGAGCGATGTTGTATTCCGGCGTACCGCGTTCATCCGCGTGACCTTCGATGGTCACTTTGTAAGACGGGTTGCTGCGCAGGAATGCCGCATGCGCGTCCAGCAGTTGAGCGAAATCAGAGCGAATATCGTACTTGTCCAGATCGAAGTAAACGATATTGTTACGCTGTAATTCCTGCACCTGCAGACGAGCCTGCTCGGAAGAAGAGCCACTGCCGTTCTCAAAACCGCTGCCGCTACCGCCGGCGCCGATGGAGGATTGGTCGCTATCCGCATTTTTATTAGAACTACATGCGGCAACTGCCAGTACCGGCAGAGCCAACATCAGGCCTTTCAGCACTTTATTGAATTGCATCTGTTTGTGTCCTTTAAATAGTTTATTGTACATATCTGCACTTATAGATACGGCGACCAGGCAGGAAATTTGACCTGTCCATCAGTAGCCGGAAGACGCGCTTTGAAACGCCCATCCGTCGAAACCAGCTGTAACACCGAACCCAGCCCCTGTTTGGAGCTATAGATAACCATGGTGCCATTAGGCGCGATACTTGGCGTTTCGTCCAGGAACGTGTCCGTTAATACTTGCACGGCGCCCGTTACCAGATCCTGTTTGGCAATATGCTGAACGCCGGCGTTGGAGCTCACCATTACCAGAAATTTACCGTCGGCGCTCACTTCAGAATCCTGATTTTGGGCACCTTCCCAAGTCAGACGCTGAGGCGAACCGCCGTTGACATTCGTTTTATAAACCTGAGGACGACCGGCCTGATCCGAAGTATAGGCCAGGGTCTGGTTATCCGGGAACCAGCTGGGTTCGGTGTTGTTGCTGCGCCCGTCGGTTACCTGGCTGATTTGACCGGACCCCAGATTCATCACATACAGATTCAGGCTGCCGCTTTTCGACAAGGCAAACGCCAGCTTGCTGCCGTCAGGAGAGAAAGAAGGCGCCCCGTTGTGACGCGGGAAAGAGGCGATCTGACGGATGGCGCCGTTCGCCAGCGTTTGCACCACCAGCGCCGAACGTCCGCTTTCAAAGGTCACATAAGCCAGTTTGCTGCCGTCCGGCGACCATGCCGGAGACATTAGCGGTTCGGGAGAACGGTGAACCACAAACTGGTTATGGCCGTCATAGTCCGCGACGCGCAGTTCAAAAGGGAACTGGCCGCCATTGGTCTGCACCACATAGGCGATACGGGTACGGAAGGCGCCCTTGATGCCGCTCAGTTTTTCAAACACCTCGTCGCTGGCGGTATGCGCGGCGTAGCGCAGCCACTGCCTGGTGACCTTGAACTGGTTCTGCGCCAAAACGGTTCCCGGATTAGCGGCGGTATCCACCAGCTGGTAGGAAATAACATAGCTGCCGTCGGCGCTGGGCTGCACCTGTCCGACAACCACGGCATCAATGCCCAGCGCCGTCCAGGCGGCCGGCGTTACCTCGGATGCGGTGGCGGGTTGCTGGGGCATACGGCCGGCATCAATCGGGTTGAACTTGCCGCTGTTGCGTAAATCGGCGCCGACAATGCCGCCGATATCCTCAGGCGCGGCGCCCGGTCCCGCCCATTTAAAGGGAACGACGCCGATCGGACGCGCCGAGTCCACCCCCTGGGTAATTTCGATGCGCACTTCCGCATGCAGCGCCACGGCCCACAGCATTAAAAAACTTAATGCGACCTTAAGTACCTGCTTCATTTAATCTCCCTTATCCAGACGCAGCGTCTGCGATAATTAGCAGAATTTTAACAAAAACAAACCAATGTCAACAAAACACTATAACCTGGTTTGTTTACCATAGTAATAATCTTAAACCCATATCGGTAAACGGCCCGGTTACTGCGGTTTAAAGTCTATCGGCGCATTTTTGAAAGCCTCATACACATCCGAACTTGGCGGCTTCGGAATTCTGGCCTGTTTCGCCGCGGCAATCGCCGCCTGGCACAAGGCGGGATCGCCGCCTTCAGCATTCACATCAATTAGCAGACCGTCCGGCGCCAGTTTGATGCGCAACGTGCAGGTCCGTCCTTTATACAGCTGCCAGTCATAAAACTTGTTCTGGATCGCCGCGCGCACCTGACTGCCGTAGCTGTCCAACGCCGCGCCGGATGCGCCGCTTTGCCTGTTGTTTCCCGTTCCCGCCGGCGCGCCGCCGCCCGACCTGGGCGCGTTTTTTGACGATGCCAGCCCGCCAAGCAGGTCATCAACGGTGTTTTCCTGTTTGGCGGCTTCCGCGGCGGCCCTCTTTTTATCTTCCGCCGCTTTTTTAGCCGCGGCGGCGGCCTCGGCTTTCTTCGCCGCGTCCGCGGCCGCTTTTTGTTTCGCCAACTCGGCGGCTTTGGCCGCTTCCGCTTTAGCCGCCTCCTGCGCTTTCTGCTTCGCGGCTTCCGCGGCGGCTTTGGCTTCCTCTTCCGCCTTTTTCTTCGCCGCCGCCGCGGCCGCTTGGCGTTGAATTTCTTCTTCGGCTTTTCTCTTCGCCTCGGCGGCTGCCTTCGCCTGCTGTTCCGCTTCCGCCCTGGCTTTGGCCGCCGCGGCCTCGGCCTGTTGCTGCTGTTCCTTCGCCTGCTGCGCGGCATCTTCAGCTTGCTTACGCTGCACGGCCTGCTCCTGCGCCTGCCGTTTAGCCTCTTCCTGCGCCTGCAGGCGCTCTTTTTCCAACTCTTTCAGCCGCTGCTGCTCCGCCGCCTGTTTCTGCTGCAGCTCTTCGGCCTGCTGCTCCGCCTGCCTTTTACGCAGCTGCTCGGAGCGCTGTGCGTCGGTCTGCTGTTGCTGCTGGCGGTTGTATTGCTCGACAACGGCGCTCGGATCGACCATAACGGCATCAATGGATGAACCGCCGCCGCCTCCGCTGGCATCCATCGTTTGCGTGAATGAACTCCAGATCAGCAAAGCAATCAGTAAGATATGCAGAACCACCGAAATAATAACGGCGCGTTTCAGCTTATCGTTTTGTTCGGTTGCTTTTAGCACAATCGATTCCCAAAAACAGTATTGCCAACAATATGCCCGACGATCGTCACGCTGTTTCAGATCGGTTGCGTCATCAGCCCGACGGACTTGACCCCGGCCTGATGCAGCAGGTTCAGCGCCTTGATGATTTCATCATAAGGAACATCTTTCGCGCCGCCAATCAAAAATACCGCTTTCGGGTTGGCCGCCAGCCGCGCCTGCGCTTCGGCCACCACCTGTTCCGCCGGAAGCTGTTCCATCCGGTTCTGCTCAATCACCAGACTGTATTGCCCGACGCCTGACACTTCAACAATCACCGGAGGATTATCACTGCCGGAAACCGTCTTTGAATCCGTCGCCTCCGGCAGATCGACCTCCACGCTCTGGGTGATGATGGGGGCCGTCGCCATAAAAATCAGCAACAACACCAGCAGCACGTCCAGCAGCGGAACAATGTTGATCTCGGATTTCAGTTCACGACGGCCTCTGCGTACTCGTGCCATGATCCCCCCTGATTATTTGCTGTTATCGCTGGAGAAGGCTTGACGATGCAGGATGGCGATAAACTCTTCCATAAAGTTGTCATAGTTCTGCTCCAGCTTGTTCACCCGCTGATTAAGGCGGTTATACGCCATAACCGCGGGGATAGCGGCGAACAGACCGATCGCCGTTGCAATCAACGCCTCGGCGATACCGGGCGCAACCATTTGCAACGTCGCCTGCTTTACCGCCCCCAGGGCGATGAAAGCGTGCATAATCCCCCACACCGTGCCAAACAGGCCGATATACGGGCTGATGGAGCCGACGGTTCCCAAAAACGGAATATGGGTTTCCAACGTCTCCAGCTCACGATTCATGGAAATACGCATCGCCCGCGACGCCCCTTCCACTACCGCTTCCGGCGCATGGCTGTTGGCGCGATGCAAGCGTGCAAACTCTTTGAACCCGGAATAGAAGATTTGTTCTGTTCCCGTCAGACTGTCGCGACGCGTCTGACTCTCCTGATACAGGCGGGACAGCTCGATACCTGACCAAAATTTATCTTCAAACGCTTCAGCATCGCGCGTCGCCGCATTCAGGATACGGGTGCGCTGGATGATGATCGCCCAGGAAGCAATGGAAAAACAGATTAAAATCAGCATGATTAGTTTGACCAGAAGGCTAGCCTTCAGGAACAAATCAAGAACATTCATGTCAGTCACTGCTTGAACTCCGCGACAATAGACTTAGGAAGCGCGATCGGCTTCATTTGGTGTGGATCGATGCATGCGGCCAAAACTTCAGCCTGACTCAACAAGCTGCCGCATGAATTGAGAATGCGCTGTGAGAAAGTCAGAGAAGCGCCGCGCATCGCGATGATTTCGCTTTGCACTTCCAACAGATCGTCAAGGCGCGCGGGGGAAAAGTACTCCACCGACATGCGGCGAACGACAAAAGCAATATGTTCGCTCATCAACGCCTGCTGGTGAAAATTGCGTTCACGCAACATTTCCGTTCTCGCCCGTTCATAAAAGGCGACATAACGCGCGTGATAAACAACACCACCTGCATCAGTATCTTCAAAGTAGACCCGAACTGGCCAGCGGAATAACGTCTTACTCACTCTACATCCCGGCAATGCGATAAACATCGTTACTATACGCAAGAGGAATGAGGTTGGGAATGGATTGCAACAGCGGAGAGAAAATAATTATGGGTTGCAGACAACCCATAACCAAATGGAATAGTCAGCGGGATTAGCTGAAGAAGTAATACAGGCCGAGCGCCAGAATGACAAAGGCCGGAAGCGGACTGAAAAAAGCGCGCCAGCGCAACCGCCGCGGGCGAAACCCCACCCCGTGGACCACGCCGGCGCACACCGCCCAGATCAGCAACAGCCCCTGCCATACCGATAATTCGCTGGTTCTTGCCGCAAAGCGGGCGGGATCCCAGAAAACACACCCGGCCGCCGCCAGCGCCATGATCAGGGAAAGAGCCCGAATCGGGCTCTTATCCATCAGGCGGTATAGCTTATCCACCAGATCGCTCATTGCGTTTTATCGTCGGTCGCTTTGCTTGCCTCGCTCTGCTCAAGCGCCAGGGCGGTAATAATCCCCAGCGAGCAAGCAAGAAGCGTTCCGAGTATCCAGGCAAAATACCACATAAATTAAGCTCCTTACTTAGTACAGCGAGTGGGTGTTCTGCTCAATATGTTCTTTGGTAATCCGTCCGAACATTTTGTAGTAACACCACGCGGTATAGGAAAGCACAATCGGGACGAAGATAATCGCCACCACCGTCATCACTTTCAGGGTCAGCAGGCTTGAGGTCGCATCCCACATCGTCAGGCTGACGTTGGGCACGGTGACCGACGGCATAATGAACGGAAACATCGCCACGCCCGCCGTCAGAATCACGCACGCGATGGTCAGGGATGAGAACAGGAACGCGAACGCGCCTTTCTCCAGCCGGGCGGAAGTGATTGTCAGCAGCGGTAATATCACGCCCAGCAACGGAATCGCCCACAGCACCGGATGATTGTTGAAGTTAATCAGCCAGGCGCCCGCCTGTTGGGCGACTTCTTTATGCAACGGGTTGGACTCGGCGGCGGTATTGATGGCGGAAGTCACCACATAACCGTCAATGCCGTAAACCACCCAGACGCCCGCCAGGGCGAAAGTCACCAGCATGACCAGCGCGGAAAACTGCGCCGCCGATTTTGCACGCACATGCAAATCGCCGGTGGTGCGCATCATCAGATAGGTCGCCCCCTGCGCTACGATCATCGTCAGGCTGACAATGCCGGTCAGTAACCCGAACGGGTTCAGCAACTGGAAGAAGTTGCCGGTATAGTACAGGCGCAGATACTCGTCGACATGGAAAGGAACGCCCTGCAACAGATTGCCGAATGCCACGCCGATAACCACCGGCGGCACAAAGCTGCCGATGAAGATGCCCCAGTCCCACATGCCGCGCCAGCGCGGATCTTCGATTTTGGAGCGATAGTCAAAACCGACGGGGCGGAAGAACAGCGACGCCAGCACCAGGATCATGGCGATGTAGAAACCGGAAAACGCCGCGGCGTAGACCATCGGCCAGGCGGCGAACAACGCGCCGCCGGCGGTGATCAGCCACACCTGGTTGCCGTCCCAGTGCGGGGCGATGCTGTTGATCATTATACGGCGCTCGGTATCGCCCCGGCCCATCAGCCGGACCAATATCCCTACGCCCATATCAAAACCATCGGTGACGGCAAAACCAATCAGCAGAATGCCGATCAACAGCCACCAGATAAAACGCAACACTTCATATTCAAACATAGTGGACTCCTGTTTACCGTGCTTCCTGCGCAACCGTCAGCGGCTGTTCAAAGTGGTAGCGCCCCGTTTTCAGGCTGCTTGGACCCAGACGCGCATATTTGAACATCAGATACATTTCCGCCACCAGGAACAGCGTATACAGACCGCAAATCAGCGCCATAGAGAACAGGATATCCCCCGCGGTCAGTGACGAGGTGGCGACCGCGGTCGGCAGTATTTCACCGATAGCCCAGGGTTGACGCCCGTATTCGGCCACGAACCAGCCCGCTTCCACCGCAATCCACGGCAAAGGGATACCGTACAACGCGGCGCGGTGCAGCCATTTTCTTTCGCCGATTTTGCCGCGCAGCACGGTCCAGAAAGAGAGGCCGATAATCAGCAGCATCAGGATGCCGCACGCCACCATAATGCGGAAAGAGATATACAACGGCGCCACGCGCGGAATCGAGTCCTTGGTGGCCTGCAGAATTTGCGCTTCGGTCGCGTCGGAAACCTGCGGCGTATAGCGTTTCAGCAGCAGACCGTACCCCAGATCCTGTTTCGACTGGTTAAACGCTTCTTTAACCGCTGGATCGCTATTCCCGGCGCGCAGTTCCTGCAGCAGTTGGTAAGCCTTCATGCCGTTGCGGATACGAACCTGATGCTGTTCCATCAGCTCTTTCAGGCCGGTCACTTGCTTATCGGTGGAACGGGTGGCGATCAAACCAAGAACATAGGGGATCCGAATAGCATAATCGTTTTCCATGGTGCCTTGATTCGGCAGGCCGATCAGCGTGAAAGAGGCCGGCGCCGGCTGGGTTTCCCATTCGGCTTCTATCGCGGCCAGCTTGGTTTTCTGTACATCGCCCATTTCATAGCCGGATTCGTCGCCCAGTACAATAACGGAGAGCACGGAAGCCAGGCCGAAACTGGCGGCGATGGCAAAGGAACGTTTGGCAAAGGCGATGTCGCGGCCTTTCAGCAGATAGTAAGAACTGATGCCCAAAATAAACATGGCGCCGGTGCAGTAGCCCGCGGCGACGGTGTGAACGAATTTCACCTGAGCAACCGGGTTCAGCACCAGATCGGCGAAGCTCACCATTTCCATGCGCATGGTTTCAAAGTTGAAATCAGAGGCGATGGGGTTTTGCATCCAGCCGTTGGCCACCAGGATCCACAGCGCGGAGAAGTTGGAGCCCAGCGCGACCAGCCAGGTCACCGCCATATGCTGAACTTTCCCCAGCCGGTCCCAGCCGAAAAAGAACAGGCCGACGAAAGTGGACTCGAGGAAGAACGCCATCAGGCCTTCAATGGCCAGCGGAGCGCCGAAAATATCCCCGACGTAATGGGAGAAATAGGACCAGTTGGTGCCGAACTGAAACTCCATGGTCAGTCCGGTGGCAACGCCGAGGGCAAAGTTGATTGCAAATAACTTGCCCCAGAACTTGGTCATATCTTTATAGATTTGTTTGCCCGACAGCACATACACCGTTTCCATAATCGCCAGCAAAAACGCCATCCCCAGCGTTAATGGCACGAATAGAAAATGGTACATTGCGGTTAAGGCAAACTGTAAGCGTGACAGTTCGACTATATCAAACATCTTGACTCCTTGCTCCTCGCAGGAAGGTTTTAGCTTGCAGGATCTGACAAGCCACTAAACACCCGTCAGTAAACACTCAAAAAGAACACAACAAGAAATTGCTTAAGCACTGGCTTTAACAAACGCCGCTATATTTCCCGGCGCATCCAACGGCAAGCCAAAGAAAAATCACAAATATTATTGCTAACCAATCCTAAGCCCCAAGACTGAGTGACGGTATATTACGCCTCTAATCCCCTACAATAAATAGGTTTTTACGTGACCCAGATTAGATTTTCAGTTGCAAATCAACTTTCCCGCTAACCACATCGCCAGCAATAATTGACTTGGCGCAATTTAATCTCATTTCTAAAAATATATCCATAGCCAGAGTTTGATCTAAAACAAATTACCTCTTTTTTGTTAATTAAGCGTTTATATTAATTCCACTCACCCCCACATTGTTAACGCAATGTGTTTTTCTGGTTGAAATAAAAACCAATTCGGTAATATATTTTTTACTTTAACCGCGCTTATTGGTGCTTAATGGCGTATCCCCCCTTCACTTAATTCACTCTATTTATAGACGATAATTAAGCACTTTAATTGTTAGCGCATTGTTGCAATAAATTAACAATATTCATTACCGGTTATAAACCGACTGAATAGGCTGGTTTTCCCGATAAAAAAGGCCACCCGAAGGTGACCAAACATGTCGAACTTTGCCAGAGTAATAGGTTGTTATTGCCGAATCAGCGGGACAGCACCGCTTTGACCGCCTCGCCGATATCGGCCAGACTGCGCACCGTTTTCACCCCGGCGGCTGCCAAAGCCGCAAACTTATCATCGGCGGTGCCCTTGCCGCCGGCGATAATCGCCCCGGCATGTCCCATACGTTTTCCTTTGGGAGCGGTTACCCCCGCAATGTAGCTAATCACCGGTTTGGTCACGTAATCCTTAATATAGGCCGCGGCCTCTTCCTCGGCGGTTCCGCCGATTTCACCGATCATTACAATCGCCTCCGTCTGCGGATCCTGCTCGAACAGCTTCAGGATATCGATAAAACTGGCGCCGGGAATAGGATCGCCGCCGATCCCCACACAGCTGGATTGTCCCAGCCCGGCGTCGGTGGTCTGTTTTACCGCTTCGTAAGTCAGGGTGCCGGAACGGGAGACGATCCCCACTTTGCCCGGCAGATGGATATGGCCCGGCATGATGCCGATCTTGCATTCGCCCGGCGTAATGACTCCCGGACAGTTCGGGCCGATCATCCGCACGCCGCTCTGCTCCAGTTTGACCTTTACGCTCAGCATATCCAGCGTCGGGATCCCTTCGGTAATGCAGATAATCAGTTCGATGCCGGCGTCGATGGCTTCCAGAATCGAATCTTTGCAGAATGGCGCCGGAACGTAGATAACCGAGGCGGTGGCGCCGGTCGCGTCGATGGCTTCACGCACGGTGTTGAACACCGGCAGCCCCAGATGTTCGCTGCCGCCTTTGCCCGGCGTTACGCCGCCGACCACCAGCGTGCCGTAAGCAAGCGCTTGCTCCGAGTGAAACGTCCCCTGACTGCCGGTAAAACCCTGGCAGATGACTTTGGTGTTTTTATCGATCAGAATGGACATTATTTATCCTCCGTCGCGGCCACGACCTGCAGCGCCGCATCCGTCAGGCTAGTGGCGGCAATAATATTCAAGCCGCTGTCGGCCAGCTTTTTGGCGCCAAGATCGGCGTTATTCCCTTCCAGACGCACCACCACCGGGACATTGACCCCCACTTCGGCAACCGCGCCGATGATGCCGTCGGCGATCAAATCGCAACGCACGATGCCGCCAAAGATATTGACCAATACGGCTTTGACCTTGTCGTCGGACAGGATGATTTTGAACGCCTCGGTCACCCGCTCTTTGGTGGCGCCGCCCCCCACGTCAAGGAAGTTGGCCGGCGCCCCGCCGTGCAGCTTGACGATATCCATCGTCCCCATCGCCAGACCGGCGCCGTTCACCATACAGCCGATATTGCCGTCCAGCGCCACATAGTTCAGCTCCCACTGGGCGGCGTGCGCTTCGCGGGAGTCTTCCTGGCTCGGGTCGCGCATTTCGCGCAACTCGGGCTGACGGAACAGGGCGTTGCCGTCGGCCGCCAGCTTGCCGTCCAGACAGATCAAATCGCCTTGTTTGGTAATCACCAGCGGGTTGATCTCCACCAGCGCCAGGTCGCGCTCCAGAAACATCGTCGCCAGCCCCATAAAGATTTTGGTGAACTGGGCCACCTGTTTGCCGCTCAGGCCCAGCTTAAAGGCCAGTTCGCGCCCCTGATAGGGCTGCGGCCCGGTCAGCGGATCCAGCGCCGCTTTATAAATCCGTTCGGGGGTTTCTTGCGCGACTTTTTCGATCTCCACGCCGCCTTCGGTGGAGGCCATAAACACCACGCGACGGCTGCCGCGGTCGACCACGGCCCCCAGATAGAGTTCCTGGTCAATCTCCGTCGCCGCTTCCACCAGAATCTGATGAACGGGCTGCCCTTGCGCATCGGTTTGATACGTCACCAGGTTTTTACCCAGCCAGCTTTCAGCGAATGCGCGGATATCTTCCTTATTGCCGACGACTTTCACCCCGCCCGCTTTACCGCGGCCGCCGGCGTGAACCTGGCATTTGACCACCCACGGGCCCGCGCCGATTTTCGAGGCGGCTTCTTCCGCTTCGCGCGGCGTCGTACAGGCATAGCCGACCGGCGCCGGTAGCCCATACCGGGCAAATAGCTGTTTTGCCTGATATTCATGTAGATTCATGATGTTCTATCCATCTAAGTTTAAAGATAAGTCATTGACTTTCTTATATTTTTATGATTCCGCAAACAGAGCGGCCTGCATAGCACATAAATGAAGGGCGGCGGGTAGTCGGTGCCTCGCCGCCCGGGCGGATCAGATATCCAGCAGCAGACGAGTGGGATCTTCCAGCAACTCTTTCACCGTCACCAGGAAGCTTACGGATTCGCGCCCGTCGATCAGGCGATGATCGTAGGAGAGCGCCAGATACATCATCGGCAGGATAACCACCTGACCGTCTACCGCCATCGGCCGATCTTTAATCGCATGCATGCCGAGAATGGCGCTTTGCGGCGGGTTGATGATCGGGGTGGACATCAGTGAACCAAAGACGCCGCCGTTGGTGATAGTGAAATTACCGCCGGTCAGCTCTTCAACCGTCAACTTGCCGTCGCGGCCTTTTACCGCCAGCTCTTTGATCTTCTTCTCGATGTCGGCCATACCCAGCGCATCGACGTCATGCAGTACCGGGGTCACCAGACCGCGCGGCGTCGACACCGCGATGCTGACGTCGAAATAGTTATGGTAAACCACATCTTCGCCGTCAATGGAGGCGTTGACTTCCGGGAAGCGCTTCAGCGCTTCAACCACCGCTTTGAGGTAGAAAGACATAAAGCCCAAACGGATACCGTGGCGCTTCTCGAACACCTCGCCGTACTGCTTGCGCAGATCCATAATGGGCTTCATGTTGACTTCATTGAACGTGGTCAACATGGCGGTGCTGTTTTTCGCTTCCAGCAGACGTTCCGCCACCCGTTTGCGCAGGCGCGTCATCGGGACGCGTTTTTCGCTGCGCGCGCCCAGCGCCGGGGCCGGGGCTGACGGCGCGGCGGGTTTATCCTCTTTTTTGGCCTCTTGCTGGCGCGCGGCCAAATGCTTGTCAACGTCTTCCCGCGTGATGCGCCCCCCGACGCCGCTGCCTTTAATGGCGGCGGCATCCAGGTCGTGCTCGGCAATCAGACGGCGGATCGCCGGGCTGAGCGCATCGCTGCTCTGCTCTTCCAGCGCGGCCGTGTGGCGCTGCGCCGGATTGGCCTCTTTGGTCTGCGACTTTTCGCTGGTTTCCTTACCGGAGCTGTCGCCCCGGCGCAGGCGGCCCAGCACCTGACGCGCCGTCACCGTGGCGCCTTCCTCTTCCAGCACCGCATCCAGAATACCGGCTTCGGATGCCGGCACTTCCAGTATGACTTTGTCGGTTTCAATCTCGACCAGCACCTCATCACGCTGGACGCTGTCGCCCGGTTTTTTATGCCAGGTCGCCACCGTGGCGTCAGCGACGGATTCGGGCAGGTCGGGGACGAGAATATCTACGCTACTCATTATCTATCCTTTTATTTAATCAACGTTCAGCGCGTCATTAACCAGATCTTGCTGCTGTTTCTGGTGTACGGAAAAATAGCCCACCGCGGGTGAGGCGGAAGCTGGACGTCCGGCGTAACGTAAAGAAGCCCCAAACGGAATAACTTCACGGAAATGATGCTGGCTGCAATACCAGGCTCCTTGATTCAGTGGCTCTTCCTGACACCACACGAAATCGTGCACCTGGGAGAATGGCTCCAGCGCCGCCTGCACAGCCTGGTGCGGGAAGGGATAAAGCTGCTCGATACGCACCACAGCCACATCTTTTTGATCGTTTTTGCGCCGCTGCTCTACCAGATCATAATAAACCTTGCCTGAACAGAGCACGACGCGTTTGACCGCTTTGGGATCGAGATCGTCGACTTCGCCAATCGCCGGCTGGAAATGACCGTCGGCCAGATCTTCCAGCGAGGAGATCGCCAGCGGATGACGCAACAGCGATTTCGGCGACATGACGATCAGCGGACGACGCATGCCGCGCAGCGCCTGACGACGCAGCATGTGATACACCTGGGCCGGCGTGGAAGGGATGCACACCTGCATATTCTGTTCGGCGCACAGCTGCAGGTAGCGTTCGAGCCTGGCCGAGGAGTGTTCCGGCCCCTGCCCTTCATAGCCGTGCGGCAGCAGCATCACCAGCCCGCACATCCGTCCCCACTTTTGTTCGCCGGAGCTGATGAACTGGTCGATAACCACCTGCGCGCCGTTGGCGAAGTCGCCAAACTGCGCTTCCCAGATGGTCAGGGTGCGCGGTTCCGCCGTGGCATAGCCGTATTCAAAGGCCAGCACCGCCTCTTCGGAGAGCACCGAGTCCCAGACGTTGAACGTTCCCTGCGCGTTATGCACATGCTCCAGAGGCGTATAGCCGGAACCGTTTTTCTGATTATGCACCACAGCATGGCGATGGAAGAAGGTGCCGCGGCCGGTGTCTTCACCCGACAGGCGTATCGAAATCCCCTCGTCAACCAGTGTGGCGTACGACAGCATTTCCGCCGCGCCCCAGTCAAACGGCTTATTGCCGTTCGCCATCTCCGCCCGGTCGTGATACACCTTGGCGACCCGCGGCTGCATTTCTATCGCCTCCGGGATCTGGCTGATGCGCTTGGCCAGCTCCTGCAAACGCTTCATCTCGACCTTGCTGGGATAGGGTTCGTCCCACTCGTGGTTCAGATAGGGCGACCAGGTGAAGGACTGCATGTCCATCTCGCGCCACTCTTCCACCACGCAGTCGCCGCCGTCCAGGGCATCCCGATACAGGTTGATCAGCTCGGTGGCGTCTTCCAGCGTGACCACCTGCTGCTGTTCCAGACGGTCCGCATACACTTTGCGCGGCGTCGGATGTTTTTTGATTTTCTGGTACATCATCGGCTGGGTGGCGCTGGGTTCGTCCGCCTCGTTATGACCGTGCCGGCGGTAGCAGATCAGGTCGATAAACACATCGCGCTTAAAGGTGTTGCGGAAATCCAGCGCCAGACGGGTAACGAAAGCCACCGCTTCCGGATCGTCCGAATTAACGTGGAAAATGGGCGCCTGCACCATTTTGCCGATATCGGTGCAGTATTCCGTGGAGCGAATATCCAGCAGGTTCGAGGTGGTGAAACCGATACGGTTGTTGATGACGATACGCAGCGTGCCGCCGACCTCATAACCGCGCACCTTGGACATGTTCAGCGTTTCCTGCACCACGCCCTGCCCGCTTATGGCCGCATCGCCATGAATGGTCACCGGCAGCACCAGCGTATCAACCGGATTATCCAGCCGGTCGAGACGGGCGCGCACCGAACCGGTCACCACCGGGCTGACGATCTCCAGATGGGAAGGGTTGAACGCCAGCGCCAGATGCACCAGCCCGCCCTCCGTTTCCAGATCGGAGGAGAATCCCTGATGGTATTTCACATCGCCGGTGCCCAGGTGCTCTTTATGCTTGCCGGAGAATTCATCAAACAAATCCTGCGGTTTTTTCCCCACCACGTTGACCAGCACGTTCAGGCGGCCGCGGTGCGCCATGCCGAGAACCACTTCGCGCGTGCCGTTTTTGCCCGCATGACGGACCATCTCTTTCAGCATCGGCACCAGGGCGTCGCCCCCTTCCAGCGAGAAGCGCTTGGCGCCGGGGAACTTGGCGCCGAGGTAACGTTCCAGGCCTTCCGCCGCGGTCAGCTCCTTCAGGAAACACCTTTTCTCTTCGGCGCTGAACGAGGGCTGGCCCACCACCGACTCGATACGGTGCTGGATCCAGCGTTTTTCTTCCGTATTGGTGATGTGCATATACTCCGCGCCGATCGGCCCGCAGTAGGTCTGTTTCAGCGCCTGATACAGTTCGCCCAGCTGCATGGTGTCCTTGCCGATGGCGAACGACCCCACGTTAAAGGTTTCCTGCAAATCATCCTGCGTTAGATTGTGGTAATCGAGATCCAGTTCGGGCACCGGAATCTGGGGGCGCAAATTCAAGGGATCGAGATTAGCCTGCTGGTGGCCGCGAAAACGGAAGGCGTTGATAAGCTGCAACACCTTGACCTGCTTCGCATCGCTGTCAGGGTCGGTAATCGATGAGGTATGGCGTGAAGACTCTTTCGCCAGGCGGCGAAAATATTCACGGGTTTTGGAGTGGAGTTGATCCGGTTTAATCCCAGCCGTAGGCAACTGCTGGAAAATCGATCGCCAGCTGAGATCGATGGAATCCGGGTCGGTTAAAAAATCTTCATAGAGCTGCTCTATGTAGGACTGGTTCGCGCCCGCCAGATAGGAGGAATCCAGCCAGGCCTTCATTGCGCCGTTCTGCATCATGATCCCTTAAGCTAATAAGCTTCAGTTTTCGCCGTGGTTAACATGTCATCGTGTCGTATAAAATCGGTTACCGTAAAGGGTTCACTTGCCGTAAGTCAGTACCGGCGGGGAATCCATTACCCGTTAAGGAACCTTTAAAAACCGGTTCTGGCGTCTGAGCCCGTTTTTAAAGGTTTCCTGTCATCCCCCGCCGCATCCGCCGCGGGGGATGATATCCGCAACAATCCGCTAATTAAACAATCCGCTAATTAAACAACGCGCTGGTTACGCGCTACGCTGCAACAGCATGGACTTAATGTGGCCGATCGCCCGCGTCGGGTTAAGCCCTTTCGGACAAACACTGACGCAATTCATAATGCTGTGACAGCGGAATACGCTGAAAGCATCGTCCAGATTCTCCAGTCTGGGCTGGGTTTCCGTATCGCGACTGTCGATCAGAAAGCGGTACGCGGCCAGCAGGCCCGCCGGCCCGACGAACTTGTCCGGGTTCCACCAGAACGACGGACAAGAGGTTGAACAACAGGCGCACATGATGCATTCATATAAGCCATCCAGTTTCGCGCGCTGCTCCGGCGACTGCAAATGCTCGCGCGCCGGAGGATTTCTCCCATTATTCAACAGGTAAGGCTTTATTTTCTCATATTGGGCATAGAATTGCCCCATGTCCACCACCAAATCACGCACCACCGGCAATCCGGGCAGCGGGCGGACGACGATTTTATGGTTTCCGCGCCGCAGCGCCGAAATCGGCGTGATGCAGGCCAGCCCGTTTTTACCGTTCATATTAACACCGTCCGAGCCGCAAACGCCCTCGCGGCATGAACGGCGGAACGACAGCGTCGGATCCTGTTCCTTCAGCAGAATCAGCGCGTCCAGCAGCATCATGTCACGCCCCTCTTCCGCTTCCAACCGGTAGTCCTGCATCCGCGGCGCATCATCAACGTCCGGGTTATAACGATAAATAGAAAATTCTAGTTTCATCAATCAATCCCCCGCAATTAATAGGTACGCACTTTCGGCGGAAAGGCCGGGCGCAGTTTAGGCTGCATGTTCACCGCACGGCGCGTCATGCTATCGGTTTGCGGCAGATACAACGAATGACATAACCAGTTTTCATCATCACGATCGGGATAGTCGAAACGGCTGTGCGCCCCGCGGCTTTCGGTGCGGAAATTGGCGGAAACCGCCGTGGCATACGCGGTTTCCATCAGGTTATCCAGCTCCAGACATTCAACGCGCTGAGTATTGAATTCGGTGGAATTATCGTCCAGCCGGGCATTTTTCAGCCGCTCGCGGATCGTTTCCAGCTCTTCCAGGCCTTTCGCCATGGCGTCTCCTTCGCGGAATACCGAGAAGTTATGCTGCATGCAGGATTGCAGCGCCTTGCGGATTTCCACCGGATCTTCGCCCGAAGCGCTGTTGTTCCAGCGGTTAAGACGTTCGAGGGAGGCTTCAATATCCGACTCGCTGGCATCGCGGCTTGCGCCCTGCTCATCCAGAGACTCATGCAAATGCATTCCCGCCGCCCGGCCGAACACCACCAGATCGAGCAGCGAGTTACCGCCGAGGCGGTTGGCGCCATGCACCGAGACGCAAGCGATCTCCCCCACGGCGAACAGACCGGGGATCGGCACATCTTCCCCTTTTTCGTTTACCGTCAGCGCCTGGCCGCTGACTTTGGTCGGGATGCCGCCCATCATGTAGTGACAGGTGGGAATAACCGGGATCGGTTCTTTCACCGGATCGACGTGGGCAAAGGTGCGGGACAGCTCAAGAATGCCCGGCAGGCGGGATTCCAGCACCTCTTTACCCAGGTGGTCCAGCTTCAGCTTGGCATGCGGCCCCCACGGTCCTTCACAACCGCGCCCTTCGCGGATTTCAATCATAATCGAACGGGCCACCACGTCGCGGCCGGCCAGATCTTTGGCGTTCGGCGCATAGCGTTCCATAAAGCGTTCGCCATGCTTATTCAGCAGGTAGCCCCCTTCGCCGCGACAACCTTCGGTCACCAGCACCCCGGCGCCGGCGATCCCCGTTGGATGGAACTGCCACATTTCCATGTCCTGCACCGGCACGCCGGCGCGTAACGCCATGCCGACGCCGTCGCCGGTATTAATGTGCGCATTGGTGGTGGACTGATAAATTCGCCCCGCGCCGCCGGTGGCCAGTATGGTGGCGCGCGCTTTGAAATAGACCACTTCGCCGCTTTCGATACAGATGGCGGTGCATCCCACCACCGCGCCGTCCTGATTTTTCACCAGATCGAGCGCGTACCATTCGGAAAAGATGGTGGTGTGATTTTTCAGATTCTGCTGGTATAGCGTATGCAGCAGGGCGTGGCCGGTGCGGTCGGCCGCCGCCGCGGTTCGGGCCGCCTGTTCGCCGCCGAAATTCCTGGATTGCCCGCCGAACGGGCGCTGATAGATTTTGCCGTCGTCCAGACGGGAAAACGGCAGTCCCATATGTTCCAGCTCCAGCACCGCTTCCGGGCCGGTTTTGCACATATATTCGATCGCGTCCTGATCGCCGATATAGTCGGAACCTTTCACGGTGTCATACATATGCCATTCCCAGTTGTCTTCATGGGTATTGCCCAGCGCGACGGTGATGCCTCCCTGCGCGGACACGGTATGGGAACGGGTTGGAAAGACTTTGGATAACAGGGCGCAGGAGAGGCCCATCTGGGATATTTGCAGCGCGGCGCGCATACCCGCGCCGCCGGCGCCGACCACAACGGCATCAAACTCTCTGACTGGCAAATTCATTGCGCCCCCCACACCACAATGGTTCCATAAATGACGTACACCAACAGCGCCACCACAATCGCCAACTGTAAAGTCAGGCGCAGGGCCAGCGGTTTAATGTAGTCGGTCAGCACCTGCCACATCCCTATCCATGCATGCACCAGGATGGAAAATAACGTAAGCAGGGTGAATACCTTGGTGAGAGCCATAGCGAAAAAATCCCGCCACACAGGGTAGGTGATGTCGTCGACGGCGATAACAAAGCCAAGCAGATAAATCACATACAGCACAATGACGAAGGCGGAAGCGCGAATCAGTAACCAGTCCTGTACGCCATTGCGTCCTAATGCAGAAGCATTGCTTACCATACGAGGACTCCAGCCAGAAGTGAAAGCGCGACGGTGATGACAAAAGAGATCTTCGCCGAACGTGTGCCGGCAACAAGGTCCTCTTCTATATAGCCCAAATCCATCATTAGATGACGCAGACCGCCGACAATATGGTAAGCCAGCGCGGTAAGGATGCCCCAAACGACAAATTTGACGATAAAGTTATCCAGCAATTCCGCCGCCCGCAGGAAGCCCTCCGCGGAAGAAAGGGAGAGTCCCAACAGCCACAGCAGGATACCGACAGCAACAAAGGTGATAACGCCGGAGACGCGGTGAAGAATGGATGCTATCGCAGTAACGGGAAACTGGATCGTCTGCAGATCCAAATTAACAGGTCTTTGTTTTTTCACGAATATGCCCACACAGCTTTTATTATTGTATCTTCCTCCGGACCTGAATGAGGTCAGACAGCATAAATGTCGCAAACCTGGAAGCGGATTGACGCTACGCGCTCAAACATCGACATTCCGGTGTCTAACTGCGCATCATTCATACTGGGTGGCTCCTACGACAGGGGATTCCGGAGACCTGCCCGAAGTATAGGTACTTCACATTCCTATTACAAATCCCATACAAATTGTTTGGTGACATTTCCCCTGAATAGTGATTCTCATCACGAATTTCACAATTTATACAAATACAACCATCTAGTTTGACAAAATTTCAACATTTAAATTACAACTAGCGCGCTAAACTCCCTATGATGTAGTAACGCCCAGCGGTTATTCTTTCCCACAGGCAGAACTTATGTAAAAGTGGGGATAAGAGAAGCCACGTAAAAGTTAGCACTACTGGCTATGATTAGTTCAGAGAATGGTTAATTATCTGGAGAACGATGTTTTCATCCTGAATGTGGCTGGCTGCTCGCCATAGCCCGACTCTGTCCCCTACGGACGACGCTGTCGCGACAGAACAGAGTTTCGCTGGTTGGTTATTGATCCGGTGTACAGGCATGACGGTATTTCTTCGGTGGAAAATTTTAAAATTAAAGCGCTAAGGAGACTGTAAATGGCTGATAAAAAAGCAACGCTTACTCTAGATGGTAAAGACCCGATTGAACTGAACGTTCTCTCCGGCACGCTGGGATATGATGAAATAGATATCCGCACCCTCGGTTCCAAAGGGTTATTTACCTTCGATCCCGGCTTTACTTCAACGGCATCCTGCGAATCCAAAATCACCTATATCGACGGTGAGGAAGGCATTTTATTGCACCGCGGCTACCCGATTGCCCAGTTGGCGGAAAAATCCAACTATCTTGAAGTGTGTTATATCCTGCTGTTCGGTGAAGCGCCGACACCGGAGCAATACGAGACCTTTAAAACCACCGTCACCCGCCATACCATGATCCATGAACAGATCACCCGTCTGTTCCACGGCTTCCGCCGTGACTCGCACCCCATGGCGGTGCTGTGCGGCGTAACCGGCGCGCTGGCGGCCTTCTACCACGACTCGCTGGATATCAGCATCGAACGCCATCGTGAAATCGCCGCTTACCGTCTGCTGTCCAAAATGCCGACCGTCGCTGCGATGTGTTACAAGTATTCATTGGGCCAACCCTTTGTTTATCCGAGAAACAACCTCTCTTACGCCGGCAACTTCCTGCATATGATGTTCTCCACGCCCTGCGAGGAATATGTGGTAAACCCGGTGCTGGAACGGGCGATGGATCGCATTCTGATCCTGCACGCCGACCATGAGCAGAATGCCTCGACGTCAACCGTGCGCACCGCCGGCTCTTCCGGCGCCAATCCGTTCGCCTGTATCGCCGCGGGGATCGCGTCGCTATGGGGCCCCGCGCACGGCGGCGCCAACGAAGCCTGTTTACGCATGCTGGAAGAGATCAGCTCCGTTGAACATATTCCGGCCTTTGTCAAACGCGCCAAGGACAAGAACGATTCGTTCCGCCTGATGGGATTCGGCCACCGGGTGTATAAAAACTATGACCCGCGCGCCACCGTGATGCGTGAAACCTGCCACGAAGTGCTGAGGGAACTGGGCCGCAAAGATGATTTGCTGGAAGTGGCCATGGAGCTGGAAAACATCGCCCTGAACGACCCGTACTTTATTGAGAAGAAACTGTATCCGAACGTCGATTTCTATTCGGGCATTATCCTGAAAGCGATGGGCATTCCGTCCTCCATGTTCACGGTCATCTTCGCCATGGCGCGCACGGTCGGCTGGATTGCCCACTGGAATGAAATGCACGAAGACGGCATCAAGATCGCCCGCCCGCGTCAGCTGTACACCGGCTACAATAAACGCGACTTTAAATCCAACCTGCCGAAAGATTGAGCGGTTTAGTCTGGTAGCGCGAAGGCCGGAGATCCCGGCCTTTTTAATTTTGACAGTGCGGACACCAGAAGAACGGACGTGAAGAGAGAACGGTTCTCTCGATACGATGGCCGCACCGCTCGCACGCCTCGCCCTCGCGATGGAACACCTTGAACGCGAAAATCGCGCCGTGATGGCGGTTTTCATTCCCCCCTCCACGCGTGCTGTAGGACAAACGGGGAATAGCGATCAACGCCTGGCTCAGGCGTTGCAACCGTTCGGCATCCAACTGCTCGGCGCTATGCTGCGGCGCCAGGCCGGCGTGCCAGAGAATCTCGGCTCTGAGGTAATTCCCCAGCCCGGCCAGAAACGTCTGATCAAGCAGCAAGCCGCTGAAGCGCCGGCGCCGGAAGCGCGCAGAGAGTAACCGCTCGCGCACCGCTTCCTCCGTCAGCGTCTGGTCGAGCACATCGGGGCCGATACGTTGCAGAAAAGGGTGCGACGCCACCGTTTCCGCGCTCAGCATGGCAATATCGGAGGCGCTATACAGCAGAATGGCGGCATCCGCCGTTTCCAGCCGCACGCGCAGATCGCGCCCGGTTTGCGGCGGCGATTCCCCGGCCTTGACCACCCGCCAGACGCCATAAAGCTGGTTATGACTATAGAGAACCAATCCATTGCTGAAATAGGTTAACAGGGCTTTGCCATGCGTCGCGATCCGCTCAATGCGCCGGCCGATCAGCTCCGTTGCATACGGCTTCAACCGCGGGAAAGCGAACCAAACGCGCTCCAACGTGTTACCCAGCACCGCGGCGGCCAGTTGGTCTGCCGCCCGGCGGATTTCTGGTCCTTCCGGCATCGCTGCTCCATAACAAAATAATCCGGCGATTTAACGCTGATGAAACCCTTTTACGCCGCCACGTTTATCTGATGCTGCGAGAAGCAGTTACGCAGCTTGCGGGCCAGCATCAACGCATGTTGACCATCGCCGTGCACGCAAACGGTATCCGCCCGTACGCTGACCCAGGAACCATCGCTGGCGCGCACGCGCTGACGCTGGATCATTTCCAGCGTTTGCGCCAGCGCCAGATCGTCGCTGCCGATCAGCGCGCCGGACTGTTTGCGCGGCACCAGAGAACCGTCCGGCAGATAACACCTGTCGGCAAATACTTCCTGCCGGGTCGCCAGCCCCACACGCTGCCCGGCCCGAATCAACTCGCTGCCGGCCAGCCCCACCAGGCGCAAGGCCGGATTAACCGCTTTCACCGCGCGGGCGACGGCGTCCGCCAGCGCCGGCTCCCGGGCGGCCTGATTATAGAGCATGCCGTGCGGCTTGACGTGAACCAGCTCTCCCCCTTCCGCGGCCGCTATCGCCGCCAAGGCGCCGATCTGATAAACCACCTGGGCAAAAACCGTCTCCGCGGGCAGGTGCATCTCTTTGCGGCCGAAATTTTCACGGTCGGGAAAGCTCGGGTGCGCGCCGAGCGCCACGCCATAGTTAATCCCCCAGCGCACCGACTGCCGCATGGTCTGGGCGTCTCCCGCATGAAATCCACAGGCAATATTGGCCGAACTGATCAACTTCAACAACGCTTCATCATTCTCGCCGCCTTCCCCCAGGTCGGCGTTCAAATCAATAATCATGCAGCCTCCACGCCAGTTGTTGCAGATAGCGCCGCTGTTGCTCCGCCGCCTGCTGGGCCTCCGCCAAGGTACAACGGATAAAATGCACCGGTTCGCCCAGGCGGATTTGCGCCATCTGATAGAGATCGGCCTCGATCACGCAGGCAATACGCGGATAGCCGCCGGTGGTCTGCGCATCGGCCAACAGCACAATCGGCCGGCCGTTATGCGGCACCTGCACCACTCCCGGCAGCAAACCGTGCGACGGCATTTCACGCTGCGTGGTCCGTTGCAATTCCGGCCCCTGCAGCCGATACCCCATCCGATTGCTTTGCGGACTCAGGTGCCAGGGGGTGCGCCAGAAAGCCTCCCGCGCATTTTCGCTGAACTCCTGATATTCCGGCCCCGGCAAAGCCCGAACGCGGTTGCCGAACAGCAGCTGTTTAACTCCGGTCTCCCTGGTTGGCAATCGGGCGGCGGCGCCCAGCGGCAGCTCATCGCCATCCGCCAGCAAGCGCCCGGCAAATCCGCCAAAACCCGCTTTCAAATCGGTGCTGCGCGATCCCAGCGCCTCAGGCACGTCAACGCCGCCGGAGAACGCCAGATAGCTGCGCATACCGTAACGCGGCAAATGCATTTTTAACGTTTGTCCGGCTTTTACCGCAAAACGCCAGCCGGTCCACAACGGTTTATCGTCCAGATCGGCATGGCAGTCGGCCCCGGTCAGCGCCACCCAGCAGGGCGAAGTAAAGGTAGCGACAAATTTGCCCAGCGTAATCTCCAGCGCGCCGGCATTTTCCGCGTTGCCCACCAGCAGATTGGCCAGCTTCAGCGCGGGAATATCCAGCGCGCCGGACTGGCTTATGCCCAGACGGCGAAAGCCGAAACGCCCGGTATCCTGCACCGAGGTATGCAAGCCGGCGCGGATAATTTTCAGCATACGCCCTCCCGCCGGGGCACAAACCGCACATTGTCTCCTGGACGCAGCAAGGTCGGCGGCATCTTCAGCGGATTGAACAAGGCCAGCGAGGTGCGGCCGATCAGTTGCCAGCCGCCCGGCGTGGATAACGGGTAGATCCCGGTTTGCGCGCCGCCGATGCCGACCGAACCGGCGGCCACCCGCAGGCGAGGTTCGGCCCGGCGCGGAACATGCAATTTTTCATCCAGCCCGCCCAGATAGGCAAACCCGGGCTGAAAGCCAAGAAAATAGACGATATAGCCGGCGGACGCATGGGCTTCCACCACCTGTTTTTCCGTCAGGCCGCAATGATGGGCGACCAGTTCCAAATCCGGCCCCGACTCGCCGCCATAAACCACCGGGATATCAACGTCCCGGGGATCGAATGCCAGCGACTCGCTCTCTTCCCACCAGCGCTGCAAACGTTCAATGGCGTCCAGCGCCGCCTGTTGCGGGTCTTCCAGCAACACCGTCAGGTTATTCATGCCGGGAATCGCTTCCCGCACCGCTTCGTGGTGATTCAAACGCTGCGCCAGCCCCCAGATGCGCTGCTGGCTTTGCAGCGTCATTGGCGGCTCCAGCTCCAGAACCACGGTACTCTCGCCCAGCAGATAACATCGTGCCCGTTGCAATATTTTCTCCTGCGTCACGTTATGCGCTTTTCCTGTTTATTATGGGGAAAGCAAGAACGATACCGAAATGCCTATTTATGCTTCTTTTTATCGTTTTTTGATGCATGCCGTTAATAAGCAATAAAAAAATAAGCAATAAAAAAGCGCCGACCGTCAGGCCGGGTTGGAAATATCGATAAAGGTTACGTCAAACCCATGCCGTCGGGCCAGCCACTCCCCCAGCGCGCGGATACCGCCCCGCTCCGTGGCGTGATGCCCGGCGGCATAAAAATGCAGCCCCGTTTCACGGGCAATATGGATCGTCTGTTCCGACACTTCGCCGGTAATAAACGCATCGACGCCAAATCCGGCCGCCTGCTCGATAAAACCCTGCCCTCCGCCCGTACACCATGCCAGCCGCTGTATCCGTTGCGGTGCATTATCCCCACAATGCAGCACCGAACGCCCCAAACGGTTTTCCAGGCGACGGCACAGCGCATCGCCGCTCAGCGCCTGGGTCAATTCGCCGTACGGCAGCAGCGGCCCAATGGCGCCCAGCACCTTGATCTCCAGTAAATCAGCCAGTTGGGCGTTGTTGCCCAACCGCGGGTGCGCGTCCAGCGGCAAATGGTAGCCATAGAGGTTAATGTCGTTGACCAGCAGGGTTTTCAGCCGATTACGCTTCATGCCGCTGACAATCGGCGATTCGTTTTTCCAGAAATAGCCGTGATGGACCAGCACGGCATCGGCCTGATGCTCAACGGCGGCGTCCAGCAACGCCTGCGAGGCCGTCACCCCGGTGATGATGCGCCGCACGTCCGCGCGCCCTTCCACCTGCAGGCCATTCGGGGCGTAGTCCTGAAACTCCTCGACGTTAAGCTCCCGGTTAATCAGTTGTTCCAACTCGCTATTGCGCATACGTTCCCTTCTCTGCCTTCTCGTTATCGGTCATTGCCGTCCGCTTCGCCGCTTCAAAGGCCGCCAGCGTCTGCCGTCGCGCCTGTTGATGATCGACAATCGGCAGCGGGTAGTGCAACTCGCGCCGCTGGCGGTCGGCCCATCGATGCGGCTGGTGAATATCTTTATCCGCCACCTCCGCCAATTCCGGCAACCAGCGGCGGATAAAAGTTCCCTGCGGATCAAAACGCTCGCCCTGGGTGGTCGGATTGAAAATACGAAAATAGGGCGCCGCATCCGTTCCGGTGGAGGCCGCCCACTGCCAGCCGCCGTTATTCGCCGCCAGGCTGCCATCCAGCAGCTGCGACATAAAATAGCGCTCCCCCTGGCGCCAGTCGATAAGTAAATCCTTTACTAAAAAACTGGCGCAAATCATCCGCAGGCGGTTGTGCATCCAGCCGGTCTGGTTCAACTGCCGCATCGCCGCATCCACTATCGGATAGCCGGTTTTGCCCTGCTGCCACGCCGCCAGGAAATCCGGCGACTGCCGCCATTGCACCCGCCTCGTCCAGTCGGTAAACGGCTTATGCCGGCACAAATCCGGCCAGAACACCAGCAGATGATGATAAAACTCGCGCCAGACCAGCTCATTGAACCAACTGAATGCCCCGCTTTCGCGCCGTTCCAGCATAGCGGGGCATTCGGCGCGCAGCCGGTTGAAGCACTGGCGCGGCGACAGCACGCCCAACGCCAGGTAGGGCGAGAGTTTGCTGGTGCCTGCCAGCGCGGGTAAATCCCGCTGGCGTGGATAATCCTGCACCTGTTCGCGGCAGAACCGCCGCAGTTGATGCAGAGCCGCCGTCTCCCCGACGGGAAAGTCGCCATCGATGTCCTGCTGCGGATAACTGAACGGCGTTAGCGCCGTAGTGACGGCAACCGCCCCGCCGCGCCGCTGTTCCGGCGCCGGCACGCTGCCGGTATCCGCTTCCAGCAGACGTTGAATAAAGGCCTGACGAAATGGCGTAAAGACCTTGTACATCTCGCCCTTGGCGGTCAGCACGCTACCCGGCGGCAACAGCAGGCCGCCATCAAATCCCCGGCACTCGACGCGCCCGGCCAGCAGCGCCTCCGCCTGGCCGTCGCGCCGGCGTTCGTTGATTTCATACTGCCGGTTATAGAACAGATGGGTAACGGCGTGCTGCTGACAAAAATCCGGCAGCCAGTGCGCCGCGGCGGCAAAATCGGCGCATTCATGGTAATAAAGCGCAATCCCTTTTTCGGCTAACGCCTGCTGCAGCGCGTGTAGATGCGCCAGCAGAAAAGCCGCCTGCCGCGGCGCCATATCGTGCTGCCGCCACTGCTGCGGCGTGGCGATAAACAGGGCCAAAACCCGCGCCTGCGCATCCTGGCAGGCGGCATGCAGCGCCGGATTATCCGTTATGCGTAAATCATTACGCAGCCAAACCAAATGCGTGGTCATAAATCAATCCTCTGGCTGCCGGTTAGTGGTCGTAGCGTAATGTTTCCCTGCGCGTCTTTTATCAGCCGCAACGCCGGACGCAGCACCGGTAATCCCACCGCCATGTCCGGACACGGCGGATCAAAATGGAAATAAGGCGCCAACTGCTCAACCGCAAACGCCAGACGTTTGTGGCCGCCGTCAAAGCGTACCGGATTGCCGAGCAGGCAGGCGCTGATGCCAACCGGGATCTGACCGAACGCCATGCTTTAACCTCATAAAAATCATCCACTGTTATCAGCATAGCCGATCCCACCACCACTCAGGGTAAACGAGAGGAAGAATAAGGTAAGAAATCATGAGATTGGCGCGAAAATTTGCCATCTGGATTCGCCGCGAGGGACTTAGGGAAAGATCAAATGCAGGAGCTTGATAAAAAGGGTCTACCGGTTGCAGGATAAAAAATGCCGTTCACCCACTATGCGTATGTGAACGGCAATGGGTATATGAACGGCATAGTCCAAGAAAAGAGATATTTACTGCGATAAAATCAATAGAAATCGCACGCCGCGTTTTCCGATTGCGCCAGCCACACCGGCTTGTCGCTGGTTTTCAGCCAGACACGGTGCAGATAGCTGTAAAAACGCGCCCGATCGCGGCGAAACAGCATCACCGGTAAGGCGGCGACGCCGATGATTACCACGGCAATACGGCGCAGTACAATGCGATATAAGGGATAAGCAGTGTAGAGTGACATAACGATCCTCCTCTAAAGGCGAGTTCCCCTTGCCAGTTGGTTACTCACATTAACGATAAAACCCATATGGGGAATTGGTTAAAACTTTACCGTTTATAGCGCAAGTTTACTACTCATCGGACCAGAAAAAGATCAAATAATCGCCGGTTTTTTCTCTGTTATGTCATTAGGTTATGGGTTGGTTAACAATAAATATTCAGTTTGTTAAAGAGAAAGGACTTATTACGCAGCGATGGTGCGCTTTCTGGTTATCCGCCGCCTCTCGGCGTAACATGGCTGCCTGGCTCGTTTCACTATTACCTTTCCATTTCCGTTTATTCAGGAAACTCTCATCATGAGTAGCTGGTTAATCTACGCCCTGCTTTCCGCCCTGTGCGCCGCGCTGGTCGCCCTGTTTGGCAAAATCGGCCTGCAAAATCTGGATGCCAATACCGCAACCGCCATCCGCGCCGTGGTGATGGCGCTTTTTCTGGTCGGCGTGGTGGTCGCGCAGGGAAAAGTCGCACTGGTAGGCGAGGTCATGGCCAATAAAAAGGCCCTGTTGTTTATTCTGCTCAGCGGCGTGGCCGGCGCCATGTCGTGGCTGTTTTACTTTGTGGCGCTCAAAAACGGCAATGTCGCCCAGGTGGCGCCGATTGATAAACTCAGCGTGGTGTTTGCGGTGGTATTGGCCGTGGTGTTGCTGGGGGAAAAGATTTCGCTGCTGGCCGGCGCAGGCGTGGCGTTGATTTCAGTTGGCGCGCTGCTTGTCGCGCTGGGATAACAGGCGCCGCATCGCGGCGCCCAAATACACGCTTACTTGGCGTTAGCCAGCACCGCGCCGACAATCTCCACCGCTTCCTTCTCGATGCGCGCCCGGTGCTCCGCGCCGAGAAAACTCTCGCAGTAGATTTTATAGGCTTCTTCCGTACCGGAAGGACGCGCGGCGAACCAGCCGTTATCGGTCATCACTTTCAGCCCGCCAATCGCCGCGCCGTTGCCCGGCGCCGCCGTCAGACGCGCGGTGATCGCATCGCCCGCCAGCGTATCTGCCGACACCTGTTCCGGCGACAGGCGGGATAACGCCGCTTTTTGCGCCTGGGTCGCCGGAGCCTGGATACGGTTATAGCTGGGCGCGCCGAAACGTTTAGCCAGATCATCGTAATGCTGCTGCGGATTTTTCCCCGTCACCGCGGTAATTTCCGCCGCCAGCAGACACATAATGATACCGTCTTTGTCCGTCGACCACGGCGTGCCGTCAAAGCGCAGGAACGATGCTCCCGCGCTCTCCTCGCCGCCGAAGCCGAAACTGCCGTCAAACAGGCCGTCAACGAACCATTTGAAGCCCACCGGCACTTCCACCAGCTTTCGACCCAGCTGCGCGACGACGCGATCGATCATCGCGCTGGAGACCAGCGTTTTACCGACGGCCACCGATTCGCCCCACTGCGGACGATGCTGGAACAGGTAATCGATGGATACCGCCAGATAGTGATTGGGGTTCATCAAGCCGGCCGGGGTAACGATGCCGTGACGGTCGTAGTCGGGATCGTTGGCGAACGCCAGATCGAATTTATCGCGCAACGCCAGCAGCCCGGCCATGGCCGATACCGACGAGCAGTCCATACGGATCACCCCGTCGTGATCCAGCGTCATAAAGCGGAAAGTCTGATCGATGGCGTCGTTCACCAGCGTCAGATCCAGCTTGTAATGCTCGGCGATGCGCTGCCAGTAGGCAATACCGGAACCGCCCAGCGGATCGACCCCCAGTTTCAGGCCCGCGCGCTGAATCGCCGCCATATCCACCACGCCGGACAGCCCTGCAACGTAGGGCTGCACCAAATCCTGTTGGTGCACATAGCCGCTTTTCCAGGCCTGATCCAGCGTAATGCGTTTCACTTCCCGCAGATTATCCGCCAGCAGCGCGTTCGCCCGCTGTTCGATCACGCTGGTGAGGTTGGTATCCGCCGGGCCGCCGTTGGGCGGATTGTATTTAATACCGCCGTCTTCCGGCGGATTGTGCGACGGCGTAATCACAATGCCGTCCGCCAGCGCGCCGCCCTGACGGTTATGCACCAGAATGGCGTTGGAGACGGCGGGCGTCGGGGTAAAGCCATTGTCCTGCTGGACGATAACCTCCACGCCGTTGGCCGCCAGCACTTCCAGCACCGAAATAAAAGCCGGTTCGGACAGCGCATGGGTATCTTTGCCGACATAGCACGGGCCGCTGACGCCCTGCTTTTTGCGTTCTTCCGCAATGGCCTGCGCTATCGACAGAATATGCGCTTCGTTGAAACTATGCCGCCCCGCGCTGCCGCGGTGGCCTGAGGTGCCAAACTTCACCGCATGCGCCGCATTTCCGACTTCCGGACGCAGAACATAATATTGTGACGTCAACTGAGCCACATTGATTAAATCGCTTTGCCGGGTAGGCTGTCCGGCTCTTGGGTGATTAGCCATTGGCGTTTCTCCCTGACGCTGTCATTGATTAGATGGTTCCGCAAACTTTCTCTGTCAGTTCCGCCGGGAACTGCATCGTCAGCATAATGTGTTCGATCATGCTGCGTTTACGGTCGGTGTTGGTATTGGTGATAACCCAGTATGGCGTACCCGGAATATGTTTGGGTTTGGTATGCGTGCCATTCTGCAGCAGGGTTTGCTGGTCGCCGGCGAAATAAACCCGCGTACGGCCATGAAGCGATTCCGTCGCCTGCGCAAATTCCGGCGGCGATAACAGATACAGCGTAGACAATACCAGCATAAAACGGTTGATCGCCTTGTTCTGTTCGGCGTATTCATCCGACAACAGCAGCTCGCGCACCGCCCGAACCCGATCGCCCGGACGCGGGGACGCGGCCGGCTGCGCGTTGCGCGCGCCCTCCTCCGACTGCGTCGCCCTGGACTGACCGGCGGTAAACTTCAGCATGCGGCGTAAAATATCCGATGCGCTTTCACCAATATGCTGCGTATGGCTGGCGATATAACGATAAAGCTCTTCGTCGACCTCAATAGTTTTCATCTTTATCCAGTACTGTTTTTTTACTCAAATCAATCGTCAAGAAGTATACAAGCTATCCGGCGCACTCGAACAGCGGTAGAACGACGACAACGCAAAAACTCGGATTATGCCTTGCCGCCCCTGTTGCTGTTAAAGTGGTCATAGTTGCTTCTTCCCCGGCAACATAACGTCGTAAAGTCATGATACCCTAAGCGCCTATCTCTACTGAATGAACTTCATTATGAAATTGAATTACCGCCGGAAAAATGCGCTTCATCCCAGTGACAGGCTGCCCGTTATCCTGATACACGGCCTGTTTGGCAATCTGGATAATCTTGGCGTGCTGGGCCGAGATTTGCAAAATCAGCACGACGTGCTGCAGCTGGATTTACGCAATCACGGCCTGTCGCCGCGTTCGCCGCAGATGACCTACCCGGCGATGGCGCAGGACGTGGCGGAGCTGATGGACCAACAGCAGATTGAGCGGGCGATTGTTATCGGCCATTCGATGGGCGGCAAAGTCGCCATGGCGCTCAGCGCCCTTATCCCGCAACGGCTGGAAAAGCTGGTGGCCATTGATATCGCCCCGATGGATTATCAGACGCGCCGCCACGACGCCGTTTTCGCCGCCCTCAACGCCGTCACCGAGGCGGGCGCCGCATCGCGTTCCGCCGCCGCCGAACTGATGCGCCGGTTTATTAAAGAAGAAGGGGTGATTCAGTTTCTGCTGAAATCATTCCAACAGGGCGAATGGCGCTTTAACGTGCCGGTGCTGTGGGATCAATACGAAAATATCGTCGGCTGGCAGGAGGTTCCCGCCTGGCCGGAGCCGATTCTGTTTATTCGCGGCGCAAACTCGCCCTATCTGGATGACGTTCATCGCGACGCCCTGCTGCGCCAGTTCCCCGCGGCCCGCGCCTATGTGATAAGCGACGCAGGTCACTGGGTCCATGCGGAGAAACCCGAGGCGGTATTGCGCGCCATTCATCGTTTTCTCGCCGCCGGATAGCCAGGATGCCCGGATTAACCGTTGTCGCCGCCAGCACGGCTGGGGTATGATGGCGCCCGCAGTAGAGGGACGGCTGATTCAGCCACAAGCATTGTAACCACATCATCAAAATGCGCGCGTCGGCGGGCGTTTTGGTCCGAAGACCTTGCAGTATCATTACCTATGGCAAAAGAACAAACGGATCGCACCACGCTGGATCTGTTCGCAGATGAGCGTCGCCCCGGCCGCCCGAAGACCAATCCGCTGTCACGTGATGAACAGCTAAGAATCAATAAGCGTAATCAACTGCGGCGCGACAAGGTACGCGGGTTGCGGCGGGTCGAATTAAAAATCAACGGCGAGGCGGTCGATATCCTGAACAGCCTGGCTGAACAACGGAACATCAGCCGCAGCGAACTTATCGAGCAGATGCTGTTGGCGCAGTTGGCCGAACAAACGTCCTGAGATAACGATCTCTTATGGCTTGAGCGGCGTCATCCCTGACGCCGATAAAAAAACCGGACTTAGAATTTTTCCCAGTTATCCTGGCTGGGCGGCAACGCTTTTGCGGCCGGCGCGGCCGCTACGGCTTTGGGCGCCGGCGCAGACTTCGCCGCGGACCGCGGTTGCAGATTCTGCTGTTCGGAGAGATGGAATAGCGAAACGGTCTGGTTCAGCAGCGCCGCCTGCTCTTCCAGCGACAGCGCGGCGGCCGAAGCCTGCTCCACCAACGCCGCATTCTGCTGAGTCACGCTGTCCATTTCCGCCACCGCCTGCCCGACCTGGGCTATCCCTTTGCTTTGCTCTTCCGATGCCGAGGCAATCTCACCCATGATATTGGTAACATTCGTCACCGCGCGAACAATGTCGTGCATGGTGTTGCCGGCATCCTCAACCAGATTCGAACCGGTATCCACACATCTGACGGATTCGGAAATCAATCCTTCTATTTCCTTGGCCGCCTGGGCGCTGCGCTGCGCCAGGCTACGCACCTCGCCGGCGACAACGGCGAAGCCGCGCCCCTGTTCCCCGGCGCGCGCGGCTTCCACGGCGGCGTTCAGCGCCAGAATATTGGTCTGGAACGCAATACCGTTAATCACCGTGGTAATTTCGGCGATCTTGCGCGAACTGCCGGAGATTTCCGCCATGGTTTTCACCACGTTCTCTACGATATCGCCCCCTTTCTTCGCCGTGGTGGACGCCTGCAAGGCCAACTGACTGGCATGGTTGGCATTTTCCGCGTTCTGTTTTACGGTGGCGGTCAGCTGTTCCATGCTGGCGGCCGTCTCTTCCAGCGCCGAAGCCTGCTGTTCGGTACGTGACGACAGATCGTTGTTTCCCGCGGCGATTTCCGACGCCCCCTGATAAATCGAGTCGGTACTGTTTCTGATGGTGCTGACCGTGTTCGCCAGGCTGGTTTGCATTTCACGCAACAGCGGGAATAACCTGCCGACGCAGTTACGGCCAAAATCCTTGATGGGCTTTCCCAACTGGCCGGAGGCAATCACGCCGAAGTGATCGCGCAAATCATTTAACGGCCGCACCAGGCATGTCACCAGATAGCGATCGGTAAAGAACAGCAGCAGCAGTCCGATAATCAACCCCGTCAGCAGAATATTTTGACCGATGGTGGTGATCTGTTCAAAACGTACGCCGGCCGCGGCAAATTTCTCCGAGCCAGCCTTATTGAAAGCGCTCATTGAAGCCCCGAACTGACGACTCAACGGCGGGACCACATTTTTAGCCTGCTCCTGGTATTCATCAAACTCGTTCGCCGCCGCTTTTTGATATGAAAGCTCAACGCCCTGAACAATCAAATTATGCCAGTCGCGGCTGACCGCCTGAACCAGCGCATCGTCCAGCCCTGCATGGTCGATGCCATAGAATGATACCAAATCCGCTTTTAACGTATTGAGCGCATTCAGCGCCGACGCCTGTTCTTTATCCGCCGTTTCATTATCGCCATTGCGGCGCGCATCCACGGCGCGGGCCAGGCGCGTGACCATCCGGAAATACTGATCGTTGCCCTGATTAACATAATTCATGTTTTGCACCAGCAGACTGCTGGTCTTGGACGTCGCCGTCATCTCCTTGAAGGAAAACATGGTATATAGCGACACGCCGCCCCATAACACGCAGAAAATGCCAAGTACCCACAACATGGCCGTTCTGATGGCAATGTTCTTTAAAAGTTTCATGGTTCACTCCAGACCTAACGCGCATAAAAAAGATGTTTTGATGGTTAATCAGCGTTGAAGTACAAAATTCAAGCCGCCGGGATATGTGGCCACTCCCTGGCGTTGATGTCCCGTAATATTTAACAAATAAAATCACTTAATTAATCGACAAAACTCAGAGAACATTTACCCCTATCACGGCTTTCGCCAGAGTTTGTTTTCTATTCTGTGAACAATTTCATAACCTTTTATAAATACAAATTTCTTGTCCCCCGGAATTTCAGTTAAAAAATACCCGCCACAATTTACTTCTCCTTACCGATACGAGTTTCTCATGCCGGTTGTGTCTGTTATTATTAGTCGATAAGCGGGTAAAAAACGGCACCATACCATTAAGAATCAAGAGGTTATTTAATTCATGGCACTGATAGGAATTTTCTTTGGCAGTGATACCGGCAATACCGAAAACATTGCCAAGACGATCCAACAGCAGCTGGGAACCGACGTTGCTGAAGTTCATGACATCGCCAAAAGCAGTAAAGAAGACCTTGAAGCTTTCGATATTCTATTGCTGGGTATCCCCACCTGGTATTACGGTGAAGCCCAATGCGACTGGGATGACTTTTTCCCTACGCTGGAAGAGATCGACTTTAGCGGCAAACTGGTCGCTCTGTTTGGCTGCGGCGATCAGGAGGATTATGCGGAATATTTCTGTGATGCCATGGGAACCATCCGCGATATCATCGAACCGCACGGCGCGACCATCATCGGACACTGGCCGACGGAAGGCTATTACTTTGAAGCGTCCAGAGGTCTGGCGGATGACAAACATTTCATCGGTCTGGCTATCGACGAAGATCGCCAGCCTGAACTGACCGCCGAGCGCGTTACCGCCTGGGTGAAACAGATCGGAGACGAGCTGAATTTGCCAGAACTGACGGCTTAAAACCACGTTTTGGCTCTGACAACTCCCCCGTCAGAGCCAAATCAATAGAAAAAACCTTTCATTAAGATTGATACATTTTTTTAACTTCCGGCCACAAATCTGTACAATACCCCTATCGGTTTTGTATGTTCTCCATCGTTTTCCTCATTTGCCAACAATGCATTGCGTGCTACCTCTGTATTGTGCGTGGGAATAACCTTGTTAACATTGCATGGTTTCCATTTTGAATGCACGGTTCTATAATTGAGACGCTATTATATTTTTTGAGCCGACCGATGCCATAGGCTAGATAGCCCCCATTGATTAAGTAAGCAACAGGACTAAACCCGCATGACTGACAATAATATCGCATTAAAGAAGGCCGGCCTGAAAGTCACTCTTCCGAGACTGAAAATTCTGGAAGTACTGCAGGATCCGGAGTGTCACCACGTCAGTGCGGAAGATTTATATAAGAAACTGATTGATATGGGCGAAGAGATCGGTTTAGCGACCGTCTACCGCGTACTGAATCAGTTTGATGATGCTGGTATCGTTACCCGCCATAATTTTGAAGGCGGAAAATCGGTTTTCGAACTGACCCAGCAACATCATCATGACCATCTGATTTGCCTGGATTGTGGCAGAGTGATTGAATTCCGTGATGAGTATATCGAAGCGCGGCAACGTGAAATCGCGGAAAGACACAGCATTAAACTGACCAACCACAGTTTGTATCTGTATGGCCATTGCAGTGAAGGGGATTGCCGTGAAGACGAAACCCTGCACGATGAAAAAAGATAAATCAACCGCATAAAAAAATCGCCGGGAGCGATTTTCAACGTCGTTCGCGACGGCCCATAGGGTGACGGGCAGGATAGCCCGTCATAATAAATCGCCGGGGCGATTTTTAACAAAATAAAACCGCCTCGGCGGTTTTATTTTTTTATCCTGTAGACAACCCTGCGGTTATCCCACCCAGGTATCCCGCAGACCCACCGTACGGTTAAATACCAGATGCTGCGGACTGGAATAAACCCGGTCGGCACAGAAATAGCCTTCCCGCTCAAACTGGTACGCTTTTTCCGCTTCCGCCTGCGCCAGGCTTGCCTCAACAAAGCCATGGGTCACTTGCAGCGATTCGGGATTGATGGTTGACAGGAAATCATCCGCCGCCCCGGGGTTGGCCACGCTGAACAACCTATCGTACAGCCGGAATTCCGCCGGCAGGCCATGCGCCACCGACACCCAGTGAATAACCCCTTTGACCTTGCGTCCATCGGCCGGATCCTTACTCAAAGTGTCCGGATCGTAGCTGCAATAGATGGCGGTGATAACCCCCTGCTCGTCTTTATCAATGCGCTCCGCTTTGACAACATAGGCATTGCGCAGGCGAACTTCCTTGCCCAGCACCAGACGCTTATATTGCTTATTGGCCTCTTCACGAAAATCCGCGCGATCGATATACACTTCGCGGCTGAAGGCCACCTGGCGGGAGCCCATTTCCGGCTTATTCGGATGGTTTGGCATGGTAACCAGCTCTTCATGTCCCGCAGGAAGGTTTTCAATCACCACCTTCACCGGATCCAGCACCGCCATGGCGCGCGGCGCATTGGCGTTAAGGTCGTCGCGGATACAGGACTCCAGCGCCGCCATTTCAACGTTATTATCCTGCTTGGTGACGCCGATACGGTAACAAAACTCGCGGATAGACGCGGCGCTGTAGCCACGGCGACGCAAACCGGAAATGGTCGGCATACGCGGATCGTCCCACCCTTCAACAATCTTTTCCGTTACCAGCTGGTTCAGCTTGCGCTTGGACATGATGGCGTATTCAAGATTAAGGCGGGAAAATTCATACTGCCGCGGATGGCAAGGTATGGTGATGTTATCCAGCACCCAGTCATACAGGCGGCGGTTATCCTGGAATTCCAGTGTACATAGCGAGTGCGTCACCCCTTCCAACGCATCGGAAATACAGTGGGTAAAATCATACATCGGATAGATGCACCACTTGTTGCCGGTCTGGTGGTGTTCGGCAAACTTGATCCGATACAGCACCGGATCGCGCATCACGATAAACGACGACGCCATATCAATCTTGGCGCGCAAACAGGCGGTTCCCTCGGCAAAGCCGCCGTTACGCATTTTTTCGAACAGCTCCAGGTTTTCCTGCACGCTGCGATCGCGGTAGGGACTATTTTTGCCCGGCGACGTCAGCGAACCACGGTATTCGCGGATCTGCTCCGGCGTCAGCTCGTCCACGTACGCCAATCCCTTACCGATCAGCTCCACCGCATACTGATGCAGCTGATCGAAATAATCGGAGGAATAACGCACATCGCCGCTCCATGAGAAACCCAGCCAGTTAACGTCGCGTTTGATCGACTCAACGTATTCAATATCTTCTTTTACCGGATTGGTATCGTCAAAACGCAGGTTGCATTGCCCGTTATAGTCCTGGGCGATACCGAAGTTGAGACAGATAGATTTCGCATGCCCGATATGCAGATAGCCGTTAGGCTCCGGCGGGAAGCGCGTCTGAATACGGTCATGCTTACCGGACGCCAGATCTTCATCAATAATCTGGCGGATAAAGTTTGTTGGGCGGGCTTCAGCCTCACTCATGCTTGGTTCCTCAATGCTTAAACGACATATAACCGCTAATGATCCAACAAGCCAAGCCGGGAAACAACCGTTAGTTTGATTAAATTCCCGGTGAGGAAAAAAAACGGAGCGAGATAGCAATCTCGCCCCGCGATTTCATCTATTTACCATGGTTCACACAGTAAGATGGCGCTTTACGCTACGCTTCGCTGACTTTTTTCAGCGCGGACGCGATGGACTCCGCCTGGGTGCCGACCACAATCTGCACATTCTGCTTATTCAGCCGGATAACGCCCGCCGCGCCCAGCCGCTTGGCCAAGGCTTCATCCACCAGGCTGGAATCCGCCACGTTCAAACGCAAGCGGGTGATGCAGGAATCAATGGCCAGCAGATTGTCTTTACCGCCGACGGCCTGTAAATAGCCGCGGGCCAGCGTGGTCATATCGCCCGACGCCGCCGCCGAGGCGTTTACATCATAGCCGTCCGCTTCACTGCCGCTTACCGACAGTTCGCGTCCCGGCGTCAGCAGATTGAAGCGCAGGATGGTGAAACGGAACGCCAGATAGTAAATAACGAAGAACGCCAACCCCTGCGGTATCAACATATACCACTGCGTCGCCAGCGGGTTGCGGGACGACAGCACCATATCAACCAGTCCGGCGCTAAAACCGAAACCGGCGATCCAATGCATGCTGGCCGCAATAAACACCGAGATCCCGGTGAGCAGCGCGTGCAGAACATACAGCACCGGCGCCACAAACATAAAGGAGAACTCCAGCGGCTCGGTGATGCCGGTAAAGAATGCGGCGAATGCCGCGGCAAGCATAATCCCCGCCACCTTGCTTTTATTCTCCGGGCGCGAGCAGTGATAAATAGCCAGCGCCGCCCCCGGCAGGCCGAACATCATAATCGGGAAGAACCCGGCCTGATAACGTCCGGTAATGCCGGCGACCGCTTTCCCCGCGTCGATGGACTGTTGTCCGGCCAGGAAATTCGGGATGTCGTTAATTCCGGCCACATCAAACCAGAACACCGAGTTCAGCGCATGGTGCAGACCGACGGGGATCAACAGGCGATTGAAAAAGGCGTAAATACCGGCGCCGGTCGCGCCCAACTGCTGAATATACTCGCCAAAAGCGACCAGCGCGTTATAAATGACCGGCCACGCATACATCAGGATAAAGGCGACCAGAATCATCAGGAATGAGGTGAGGATCGGCACCAGGCGCCGTCCGCTAAAGAATGACAGCGCTTTTGGCAGTTCCACCTGACTAAAGCGGTTATACAGCTCCGCGGAAATCACCCCGACCAGAATACCGATAAACTGGTTTTTAATATTGCCGAACGCGGCGGGCACCTGTTCCAGCGGAATTTTCTGGATCATCGACACCGCTTCCGGCGAACCGAGCGTGGTCAGCACAAGGTATCCGACGAAACCGGTCAAGGCCGCGGCGCCATCTTTATCCTTCGACATACCGTAAGCCACGCCGACGGCAAACAGCGCCGCCATATTTTCGATAATGGCCGCGCCCGATTTAATAAACAGCGCCGCCAGGGCATTTTCACTTCCCCAGCCGACCGGATCAATCCAGTAGCCAATCCCCATCAGGAGCGCGGCGGCGGGCAGCGTGGCGACTGGCACCATCAACGCCCGGCCGATTTTTTGCAAATAACCAAGAATACTCACATGTTCCTCTCTTCCCCTGTGGGACAAAAAACTGCCGGTTAAACCTGCTCACAGCCGGGTAAAACCACAACGGGTGGTTTTGGCATGGAGTGTAAGAAAAATATTTCGCTTCACAAATTAAACCCTACCATTATGTGATAACAATCACTAAAAAATCGCATATAAAAAGTTTATACCTGCATAAATCGCCAACTTATTTTAAGATGAAAAAAAACAGGCTACACTGATACGCACTGTTATTTCGCTGCTGAAACGCGCCGCCAAGGCGATTTAGCGCGATACTTATTTAATCGTCCTCAAACAATCAGGAGACCGCTGATGAGACTGATTCCTCTCTCTACCCCCGCTGAAGTCGGCAACTGGGCCGCACGTTATATCGTGCAGAAAATCAACGAATTCAACCCGAGCGCCGCCCGCCCTTTCGTGCTGGGCCTCCCCACCGGCGGTTCACCGCTGGAAGCCTACAAAGCGCTGGTGGCGATGCACCGGGCCGGAGAGGTGAGTTTTAAGCATGTGGTGACGTTCAATATGGATGAATATGTCGGCCTGCCCGCCGAACATCCGCAAAGCTATCGCAGCTTTATGCAGCAGAATTTATTCAATCACGTTGATATTCCTTCGGAAAACATTAACCTGTTGAATGGCAACGCGGAAGATATCGCAGCGGAATGTCGCCGTTACGAAGAGAAAATCAAGTCTTACGGCAAGATCCACCTGTTTATGGGAGGCGTAGGAAATGACGGGCATATCGCTTTCAATGAACCCGCCTCTTCTTTAGCTTCCCGAACTCGAATCAAAACCCTGACGGAAGAGACGCGCCTCGCCAACTCTCGTTTCTTTGACGGCGATGTTAACCTGGTGCCGAAATTCGCCCTTACCGTCGGCGTCGGCACCCTGCTGGATGCCGAGGAGGTAATGATCCTGGTCACCGGACGCAACAAGGCCCAGGCATTACAGGCCGCGGTGGAAGGAAACGTAAACCATATGTGGACCATCAGTTGCCTGCAACTTCACGCCAAAGCGGTAATGGTATGCGACGAACCGTCGACGATGGAGCTGAAAATCAAAACCGTTAAATATTTCCGTGAGTTAGAAACGGAACAGATGAAAAATCTTTAATCAGTGGTCGGGAGTCGACGATGTACGCTTTAACAAACGGCCGGATTTATACCGGCCACCAGGCGCTGGATAATCACGCGGTGGTGATTGCCGACGGTCTGATAGAGAACGTTTGCCCCGTTAGCGACCTTCCCGCCGGGCTGAAAAGGCATGACCTTGGCGGCGCGTCGCTCGCCCCCGGATTTATCGATCTCCAGCTAAACGGCTGCGGCGGGGTTCAGTTCAACGACTCGCTGGAATCCATCTCGGTGCAAACGCTGGAAACCATGCATCAGACCAACCTGAAAGCGGGCTGCACCAGTTTTTTGCCTACGCTTATCACCTGCAGCGATGAGTTTATGAAGCACGGCGTGGAAGTGATGCGCGCCTATCTGGCGCAGAACAGCTTCCAGGCGCTGGGCCTGCACCTCGAAGGCCCCTGGCTGAACGTAATAAAAAAAGGCACGCACAACGCCGACTTTATTCGTCAACCGGCGCAGGAACTGGTGGATTTCCTGTGCGCCAACGCGGACGTCATCAGCAAAATCACCCTGGCGCCGGAAAAAGTCTCCCCGGCGATAATCCGCCAGTTGGCGGACGCCGGCATCGTGGTTTCCGCCGGCCACTCCAACGCCACCTGGGAACAGGCCAAACGGGGCTTTGCCTGCGGCATTAGCTTCGCCACCCACCTGTTCAACGCCATGCCTTATCTCACCGGCCGCGAACCCGGCCTGGTCGGCGCCGTTTATGACGCCCCTGAAATCTATTGCGGCATTATCGCCGACGGCCGCCACGTTAGCTGGGCCAATATCCGTAACAGCAAGCGGATTAAAGGCGAAAAGCTGGTGCTGGTCACCGACGCCGTGGCGCCGGCGGGATCGACGATTGACCGGTTCATTTTTGCCGGTAAAACCATATACTACCGCGACGGCCTGTGCGTGGATGAAAACGGCGTGCTCAGCGGTTCGGCCCTGACGATGATAGAAGCGGTGCGCAACTGCGTGGAACAGGCGGGGATCCCGCTGGATGAGGCGCTCAGAATGGCGACCCTCTATCCAGCGCGCGCCATCGGCACAGACAGGCAGCTAGGCAGCATCGAAAGCGGTAAAGTCGCTAATTTGACCGTTTTCGACCGTAATTATCACATTCTCAATACTTTTGTTAACGGCAGCGATGAATTGGCGGTGACAAGGAATTGACCATACGCGGATAACTTTTCATGACCATTGGCGGACAAGCGCAGATAGGGAATGTTGATCTGGTTAAACAATTAAACAGCGCGGTCGTGTACCGCCTGATCGATCAACAAGGGCCGATTTCACGCATCCAGATAGCGGAACAGAGCCAGCTTGCCCCCGCCAGCGTCACCAAAATCACCCGCCAGCTGCTGGAGCGCGGGTTGATCAAAGAGGTGGAGCAACAGGCTTCCACCGGCGGCAGACGCGCCATTTCCATTGTCACCGAAACGCGCCCGTTTCATGCCATCGCCGTGCGCCTCGGGCGCAATGACGCCACCGTCGCGCTATACGATTTGCAGGGAAAATCCCTGGGGGAGGCGCACTACGACCTGCCGGAAAAAACCCAGGAAAGCGTGGAAACCGCACTGTTTAAAGCCATCGCCCACTTTATTGATAACCATCGGCCGCGCATCCGCGAGCTGATCGCCATTTCCGTGGCGTTGCCCGGTCTGGTCGATCCCCATGCCGGTCTCGTGCGTTATATGCCCCATATCGGCGTCAACAACTGGCCGCTGGTGGATAATATCCAGCGCCGTTTCCAGGTCGCCAGTTTTGTCGGCCACGATATTCGCAGCCTGGCGCTGGCGGAACACTACTTTGGCGCCACGCACGACTCGCTGGATTCGCTCCTGGTGCGCGTCCATCGCGGTACCGGCGCCGGGATCCTGGTTAACGGACAGATATTTCTCGGCACGAACGGCAACGTGGGGGAAATCGGCCATATACAGATTGATCCGCTGGGAGAGCGCTGTCACTGCGGCAATTTCGGCTGTCTGGAAACGGTCGTTGCCAATGGGGCCATCGAACAACGCGTACGGCATTTATTGCAGCAAGGCTACCCCAGCAAAATCGAGGCGGATAACTGCACCATCGCCGCCATCTGCAAAGCCGCCAATCGGGACGATCCGCTGGCTCGCGAAGTAATTGAACACGCGGGACAATATCTGGGGAAAGCCATATCCATCGCCATCAACCTGTTTAATCCGCAAAAGGTGGTGATCGCCGGGGAAATTACCGCCGCCGAAAAAACCTTGCTGCCCGCCATTCAACGCTGCATCAATGCGCAGGTGCTGAAAGATTTTCGCAATAGCCTGCCCGTTGAAGTATCCGCTTTGAACCACCTCTCGGCGATCGGCGCCTTTGCGCTGGTAAAACGCGCCATGTTAAACGGCGTGTTGTTGCAACATTTGCTGGAAACTCACTGATCGACGTTTTTTCTCATAAGAACGGGTTATGGAATCACTAAAAACATGACGATTCCAGCGGGTGAATTTATCGATTATTCATCAAATCGCCGTATAAATTATTCAAACATCATCAGCATGGCTTTTTTTATTAGATGATATTGAATTCCTATGGCGTTTTGATGCTAAATCATTGTCACTGACACGGCATTGGTAATCATTATGCAGGAAAAACGGCGGCGACATTGCCGTCCGTAAATTGCAGCTGATTAATCTGAAACAATTAGGGAGTCATCCATGTGTTCTATCTTCGGTGTGCTTGATCTCAAGACCGATCCTGTTGAAATGCGTAAAAAAGCGCTGGAATTATCACGCCTGATGCGTCACCGCGGACCGGACTGGTCCGGTGTCTATGCCGGCGACAAAGCCATTCTGGCCCATGAGCGTCTGTCCATCGTTGATGTGAACACCGGCGCCCAGCCGTTGTACAACCTCGCGCGTACCCACGTTCTGGCCGTTAACGGTGAAATTTATAACCACCAGGCGCTGCGTCAGCAATATGGCGACCGCTACGCGTTCCAGACCGGCTCCGACTGCGAAGTCATCCTGGCGCTGTACCAGGAAAAAGGCCCGGAATTCCTGGACGATCTGCAAGGCATGTTCGCCTTCGCGCTCTACGACAATGAAAAAGACGCCTACCTGATCGGCCGCGATCACCTGGGCATCATTCCGCTGTACATGGGATACGACGAATTCGGCAACTTCTACGTGGCTTCAGAAATGAAATCGCTGGTTCCGGTGTGCCGCACGATTAAAGAATTCCCCGCCGGCAGCTACCTGTGGAGCAAGGACGGAGAAATCCGTGAATACTATCATCGCGACTGGTTCGATTACGAAAACGTAAAAGACAACGAAACCGACGCCGATGCCCTGCGCGACGCGCTGGAAGAGTCGGTGAAAAGCCACCTGATGTCGGATGTGCCTTACGGCGTTCTGCTCTCCGGCGGTCTGGACTCCTCGGTGATCTCCGCCATCACCAAAAAATACGCCGCCCGCCGGGTTGAAGACGGCGAGCGCAGTGAAGCCTGGTGGCCGCAGCTGCACTCTTTCGCCGTCGGCCTGAAAGGCGCGCCGGACTTGAAAGCCGCTCAGGAAGTCGCCGAACATCTGGGCACCGTGCACCACGAAATCCACTTCACGGAGCAGGAAGGGCTGGATGCGATTCGCGATGTGATTTACCACATTGAAACCTACGACGTGACGACCATTCGCGCCTCTACCCCGATGTATCTGATGTCGCGTAAAATCAAGGCGATGGGCATCAAGATGGTACTGTCCGGCGAAGGCTCCGACGAAGTGTTTGGCGGCTATCTCTATTTCCACAAAGCGCCGAACGCCAAAGAGCTGCATGAGGAAACCGTGCGCAAACTGCTGGCGCTGCACCAGTATGACTGCGCCCGCGCCAACAAGGCGATGTCGGCCTGGGGCGTGGAAGCGCGCGTGCCGTTCCTGGATAAAAAATTCCTGGATGTGGCCATGCGCATCAACCCGCGCGATAAAATGTGCGGCAACGGCAAAATGGAAAAACACATTCTGCGCGAATGTTTTGAATCATACCTGCCGCACAGCGTGGCATGGCGCCAGAAAGAACAATTCTCCGACGGCGTCGGCTATAGCTGGATTGATACGCTGAAAGAAGTTGCCGCTCAGCAGGTTAGCGACCAGCAGTTGGAAACCGCGCACTTCCGTTTCCCGTACAACACGCCGACCTCCAAAGAAGGCTATCTGTACCGTGAAATCTTCGAAGAGCTGTTCCCGGTTCCCAGCGCCGCGGAATGCGTGCCTGGCGGCCCGTCAGTCGCCTGCTCTTCGGCTAAAGCCATTGAATGGGATGAATCCTTCAAAAAGATGGATGATCCCTCGGGTCGCGCGGTTGGCGTACACCAGTCCGCTTACTGATCGCCGGTTTTGTTTTTCGCTATTGCAACGGGCCGCACAGGCCCGTTTTTCTATCTGATTTAGTGGTAAAGCCGGCTTTTTGACGCTTTTCTCACCAGACTGTTCACAACCCAAACAAACGGCGCAGGGTAAGCCCTTTTCGGGAAAAAATTTGTTGACGCAATTAGGCCAACTACGCATAATGCGCCCCGCAACGCCGATGAAGGTGACGCGGAAAAGATGGCTACGTAGCTCAGCTGGTTAGAGCACAGCACTCATAATGCTGGGGTCACAGGTTCGATTCCCGTCGTAGCCACCATCTTTTGCGGGAGTGGCGAAATTGGTAGACGCACCAGATTTAGGTTCTGGCGCCGCAAGGTGTGCGAGTTCAAGTCTCGCCTCCCGCACCATTACTTTCACGGCTTGAAATAGCTTTTCGAAGCTTGATAATGGTTTTACTTAGTTTTGGGGTATCGCCAAGCGGTAAGGCACCGGTTTTTGATACCGGCATTCCCTGGTTCGAATCCAGGTACCCCAGCCATCTAATTGATATTTAAAAATTTTTGTTGAAACATAACAAAAACGGCAGTACGATTTGGCTACGTAGCTCAGCTGGTTAGAGCACAGCACTCATAATGCTGGGGTCACAGGTTCGATTCCCGTCGTAGCCACCACATTTTTGGGGTATCGCCAAGCGGTAAGGCACCGGATTCTGATTCCGGCATTCCCAGGTTCGAATCCTGGTACCCCAGCCAAATCAATATAAAAAAGCCCGCTAACGCGGGCTTTTTTATGGCAGCCTCCCCCTCGGGCCGTCGCTCAGCGACGTTAAAAAACGCTCCCGCTTAAACACCAATCGCATACTTCAACGCACGCTGTTTTAACCCGCCGGCGCGCTGCGCGGCCATCAATGCCAGATTGCGCGCCACACCGAGCGGCGCAAGCGAATTGCTGAAAGCGCTGTAGAACAAATCCATACCGCTTTGCATCAGCAGATTATCCGGCATACGGCGACGCTGGTAGCGGCGTAATACCGACTCCGAGCACCACGCCTCGCCGGCATCGCGGGCATGGGTTAACACCTCCAGCAATGCCTCCACGTCCCGATATCCCAGGTTCACCCCCTGCCCGGCCAGCGGATTGATGGTATGCGCCGCGTCGCCCAGCAGCGCCAGCCCCGGTTGCACATAGGTTTGCGCATGGCGCCGCACCAAGGGAAAGGAGCCGGCGGCCAACGCTTTCACCCGTTCCAGGCGTTGCGGGAAGGTCGCCGCAATCTCCTTATCCAACTGGGCGAGCGGCATGGCCTGAAGCTGACGGATGCGCTGCGGGCTGTCATACCACACCAGCGATCCCCAATTGTCGAACAGCGGCAGGAAAGCGCGCGGTCCGGCGGGCGTAAACTGCTGCCAGGTAACATCCTGCTGGGGGAGCGAGCTCTCCACGCCGATCAGCATGCAGGACTGACGATACTGCCAGCCGCTGACGCCAATCCCCGCCCACTGGCGGACCCGGGAGTTGGCGCCGTCAGCGCCTATCACCAGCGGCGCCGTCAGGCGCTGTCCGTCATCAAGCTGCAACAGCCATCCCGCGTCCGTGCGCAGCATGCTCTGCAGACCGCTCGGGCAGTAGCAACGGCAGCGCTCAACCTCATTCAGGGCGGCCCATAACGCCAGTTGCAATACCCGGTTTTCCACCATAAAACCCAGTTCGGGTAACCGGATATCCGCCGCATCGAACACCACGCGGGCATTATCCCATTCCCAGGTTTCCAGGCGGCGATAAGGGGCGCTGCGCATCCGTTGCACCCGCGGCCAGGCGCCAAGCCGTTTCAGCAGGGCAACGGAACCATGGCCGATCGCCGAAATACGTAAGTTCGGCGCACTGGCGGGGTCAAAAGGGACGGGTAATTCCTGCTCGATAACCGCCACATGAAAATCATTGCGGGCTAGTCCCAATGCAATGGCAGCCCCCACCATTCCGCCCCCGACAACGATCGCATCATAATGCATACTGGTTTATCCCTATCTGGCTATGCTTCTTATTATCAGCAAAGAAATATAGAAAACAGTGTACTGGATTTCAGGCCGACTTTTTATAAAAGCCGGCCGCCCTACCAAAGCGAATGTTTGCGAACTCTGGTCACAACGGCAGCAAAAGATTACAATACGCGCCCCCAATAAAGGGAAAGCTTTCTTACCCGCACTGAGTAATGGCAAGTCGATGACAAAAAAACTGCATATTAAAACCTGGGGCTGTCAGATGAACGAGTACGATTCATCCAAGATGGCTGATTTACTGGGAAGTACGCACGGTTATGAACTAACCGAGGTCGCGGAAGAGGCGGATGTTCTACTGCTGAATACCTGTTCCATCCGTGAAAAGGCGCAGGAAAAGGTCTTCCATCAACTTGGACGCTGGAAAGCGCTGAAAGATATCAATCCGAATCTGATCATCGGCGTTGGCGGCTGCGTGGCCTCGCAGGAAGGGGCCCACATCCGGGAACGCGCGCACTATGTCGATGTGATTTTCGGCCCCCAGACATTACACCGCCTGCCGGAAATGATTAACCACGTACAGGGAACCCGCAGCCCGGTGGTGGATATCAGCTTTCCTGAAATCGAAAAGTTCGACCGTCTGCCGGAACCCAAAGCGGAAGGACCGACGGCGTTTGTTTCCATTATGGAAGGCTGCAACAAATACTGCACCTTCTGCGTCGTGCCCTATACGCGCGGCGAAGAAGTCAGCCGCCCGTGCGATGACGTGCTGTTTGAAATCGCCCAGTTGGCGGAGCAAGGCGTGCGAGAAGTGAACCTGCTGGGGCAGAACGTCAACGCCTACCGCGGCGCCACCTACAACGGTGAAATCTGCTCATTCGCCGAGCTGCTGCGTCTGGTGGCGGCCATCGACGGCATTGATCGCATTCGTTTCACCACCAGCCATCCGATTGAATTCACCGACGACATTATTAGCGTCTATGAAGATACGCCGGAACTGGTCAGCTTCCTGCATTTACCGGTACAGAGCGGCTCCGACCGCGTGCTGACCATGATGAAACGCCGCCACACCGCGCTTGAATACAAGTCGATCATCCGCAAGCTGCACAACGCGCGTCCGGGTATTCAGGTCAGCTCGGACTTTATCGTCGGTTTCCCCGGCGAGACGCAGGCGGACTTTGAACAGACCATGAAGCTGATCGCCGATGTCAATTTCGATATGAGCTTCAGCTTTATTTACTCCGCTCGACCGGGAACCCCGGCGGCGGACATGGTGGACGACGTCACGGAAGAAGAGAAAAAGCAGCGTTTGTACATTTTGCAGGAGCGCATCAGCCAGCAGGCGATGCAATACAGCCGCCGCATGCAGGGCACCATCCAGCGCATTCTGGTGGAAGGCACCTCGCGCAAGAGCGTGATGGAGCTGTCAGGGCGCACGGAGAACAACCGGGTGGTCAACTTTGAAGGCACGCCGGAGATGATCGGCAAGTTTGTCGATGTGGAAATCGTCGACGTCTACCCTAACTCGTTACGCGGTATTGTGGTGCGCACCGAAGATCAGATGGATCTGCGCGTGCACGAATCCCCTTCCGCGGTGATTGCCCGTACCCGTAAAGAGAACGAAATCGGCGTGGGGATCTACCAGCCCTGATTGCTGTGCGAAGCGGGTTGCATCTCCAAGCTATGGGTGGCGTTGCCATCCATTTTTCTTATTTGCAGTCGCGGAGATAAGCACTTTCGGCCTGCTGTTGCATTTGGATTTGCAAGACGCAATCCCAATATAGGTATTGCTACTTGCGCCATTTGCCATTAGCGATAAATAATTCATGCATGTGGCACAGCGAAAACTGCGCTATCTGATACAGGTCGTCACGCGGCCTGCCGCTAAAGCCCAAGAGGAATAATTTGAACGTAACGACAAAAGAGATTGCCCTTGAACCCGCAGATAACCAACGCCTGCAAAGCCTCTGCGGCCCGTTTGACGACAACGTTAAACAGCTGGAGCGCCGTTTGGGCATTGAGATTAATCGGCAGGATAATAGATTCAAGCTGGTCGGCAAAACGCTCTGCGTAGAGGCCGCCGCCGATATTCTGCACCGTCTGTACGTCGATACCGCTCCAGTGCGCGGCGCCATCGGCGATGTCGAGCCCGAGCAGATTCACCTTGCCATTAAAGAATCGCGCGCGCTGGAACAGTCGGCCGAAAGCGTTCCGGATTACGGCAAAGCGATTAACATCCGCACCAAGCGCGGCGTGATTAAACCGCGTACCCCCAATCAGGCGCAATATATCGCCAACGTGTTGGATCACGACATCACCTTCGGCGTCGGCCCGGCGGGGACGGGGAAAACCTATCTGGCCGTGGCCGCCGCCGTCGACGCCCTCGAACGTCAGGAAATCCGCCGTATTCTGCTGACGCGCCCCGCCGTGGAAGCCGGCGAGAAACTGGGCTTTCTGCCCGGCGATCTGAGCCAGAAGGTCGACCCCTACCTGCGTCCGCTGTATGACGCCCTGTTTGAAATGCTCGGGTTCGAGAAAGTCGAAAAGCTGATTGAACGTAATGTGATCGAAGTAGCGCCGTTGGCTTACATGCGTGGCCGTACCCTGAACGATGCGTTTATCATTCTGGATGAAAGCCAGAATACCAGCATTGAGCAAATGAAGATGTTTCTGACCCGCATCGGCTTTAACTCCAAGGCGGTGATCACCGGCGACGTCACGCAGATTGACCTGCCGCGCAACCAGAAATCGGGCTTGCGCCACGCCATCGAAGTACTGGCCGAGGTCGAGGAAATCAGCTTTAATTTCTTCAACAGCGAAGACGTGGTGCGCCACCCTGTGGTGGCCCGCATCGTCAATGCCTATGAAGCCTGGGAGCTTGCCGACCAGAAACGCAAAGACGCGCTGGCGGAACAACGCAAACGGGAAGCGCAGTCGGCTTCAGAGCAGGAACGCAAATGAGCCAGGTCATTCTCGATTTACAAATTGCCAGCGAGCAGGCCCAGGGCCTGCCTGATGAAAAAGATTTCCAGCGCTGGCTGGATGGGGTTCTGCCCCAGTTTCAGGCGGTTTCAGAGGTGACTATCCGCATCGTGGACGAGGCGGAAAGCCGCCATCTGAATCACACCTACCGGGGTAAAGACAAGCCGACCAACGTGCTCTCCTTCCCGTTTGAAGCGCCGCCGGAAGTGGAGCTTCCCCTGCTGGGCGATTTAATCATCTGCCGTCAGGTGGTGGAACTGGAAGCGGTCGAGCAGGAAAAGACGCCTGAGGAGCACTGGGCACATATGGTTGTCCATGGTAGTCTGCATCTGCTAGGGTATGACCATATCGAAGACGGCGAAGCCGAAGAAATGGAAGCGCTGGAAACGGAGATTATGCAAAATATGGGGTATGCCGATCCCTATCTTGCGGAAAAAGACGGCCTTGCCGATTAAATAGCCAATTTGATTTTACGCAATTGCTTATTTCCACGTCAGTCAGGCTGCATCATGTTTACTCCCAACCTGCTGATAATTATTCATTAACATGAGTGATATTCACTAAAACGCCATGAGCGACGACCATTCTCAAAACAGCGATAGCCCCAGTCCCAAGAAGGGTTTCTTTTCCCTTATTCTCAATCAGCTTTTTCACGGTGAACCGAAAGATCGCAACGATCTGCTGACGCTTATCCGTGATTCGGAACAGAACGACCTGATTGATCCGGAAACCCGCGATATGCTCGAGGGCGTGATGGATATCGCCGAGCAGCGCGTGCGCGATATCATGATCCCACGTTCGCAGATGATCACCCTGAAACACAATCAAACGCTGGAAGAGTGCCTGGATGTCATTATCGAATCCGCCCATTCCCGCTTTCCCGTCATCAGCGAAGATAAAGATCATATCGAAGGGATCCTGATGGCCAAAGACCTGCTGCCGTTTATGCGCAGCGATTCCGAGCCGTTCAGCATGGATAAAGTGCTGCGCTCCGCGGTGGTGGTGCCGGAAAGCAAACGCGTCGACCGCATGCTGAACGAATTCCGCTCTCTGCGCTATCACATGGCCATCGTGATTGACGAATTCGGCGGCGTTTCCGGTCTGGTAACCATTGAAGACATTCTTGAATTGATCGTCGGCGAGATTGAAGACGAATACGACGACGAGGAAGACCGCGATATTCGCCAGCTCAACCGCAACACCTATACCGTGCGCGCGCTCACCGACATTGAAGACTTCAATGAAGCGTTCGGCACGCAGTTCAGCGACGAAGAGGTCGATACCATCGGCGGTTTAATCATGCAGTCTTTCGGCCACCTGCCCGCCCGCGGGGAAACCGTCGAAATAGAAGGTTACCTGTTTAAAGTCGCCATGGCCGACAGCCGCCGTATCATTCAGGTACACGTCCGGATCCCTGACAACGCGCCTCAACCGCAACTGGAAGACTAATTTGACAATGGCCGTACTCTCTTTACTTCAACGCCAGCAGGTTCGCGTCCTGCTGGCGCTCTTGTTCGGCGCCTGCGGCACATTGGCGTTTTCTCCATTTGATATCTGGCCGGCGGCGCCGCTCGCCCTGATGGGATTACAGGCCCTGCTGCTGAATCGAACCGTACGCCAGTCAGCCTGGATCGGCTTCAGTTGGGGATTAGGCCTGTTCGGCAGCGGCGTAAACTGGGTATACGTCAGCATTGCCCAGTTCGGCGGCATGCCCGAGCCGGTCAACGTCGCGCTGGTGGTGCTGCTGGCCGCCTATCTGGCGCTCTATCCGTTGCTGTTTTCCGTTCTGCTGGCGCGGTTGTGGCCCAAAACCACCTGGTGGCGCCTGGCGATCGCCGCGCCCGTGCTGTGGCAGGTGACCGAATTTCTGCGCGGCTGGGTGCTCACCGGTTTTCCGTGGCTGCAGTTTGGCTACAGCCAGATTAACGGCCCGCTGAAAGGAATCGCGCCAATTCTGGGCGTCGACGCCATTACCTTCTTGCTGGTGAGCATCAGCGGCCTGCTGACTTTCGCCCTGCATCAACGCCGTATCGGGCCTGCGGTTATCGCCCTGGCGCTACTGGCCTTGCCATGGTCGCTGCGTAATATTCAATGGTATAACCTGCGGCCGGAACGCGCGGTAAATGTCGCGCTGGTACAGGGCAATATTCCTCAGGAACTGAAATGGAACCCGGAACAGCTGCTGAGTACGCTGAGAACCTATCTGGATAACAGCCTGCCCTATCTGGATAAGGCGCCGATTATCATCTGGCCCGAATCGGCCATTCCGGACATCGAGGTACGCCAGGGTCCTTACCTTGCGCAGCTCGATGAGCTGCTGCGCAGCCACAATAGCCGCCTGGTTACCGGTATTGTCGACTCGCGTCGCAATGGCTCCCTGTTTGATGATTACAACAGCATTATCGTGCTGGGCGATAAAAACCCTTACCACTATCCAACCACCAACCGTTACAACAAGCATCACCTGGTGCCGTTTGGCGAATTTGTTCCGCTGGAAACGCTGCTGCGCCCGCTGGCGCCGCTTTTCGATTTACCGATGTCCTCTTTCAGCCGCGGCAATTACATCCAGCCGCAATTGGACGTTAACGGCTATAAGCTGACCCCGGCCATCTGCTACGAAATTATCCTGGGCCAGCAGATGCGGGATAACTTCCGTGAAGACACGGATATGCTGCTGACCATTTCGAACGACGCCTGGTTCGGCCACTCCATCGGACCGTGGCAGCACTTCCAGATGGCGCGGATGCGCGCGCTGGAGTTAGGCCGTCCTTTGGTGCGCGGCACCAACAACGGCGTTACCGCCGTGATCTCCCCTGACGGCGCCATCAGCGCCAGCCTGCCGCAGTTTACCCGCGCGGTGCTGGATACCCAGGTCGTTCCCGCTTCCGGGCTTACCCCCTACGCCCGTTTCGGTTCCTGGCCCCTATGGGTTATTACCCTGCTGGGCGGTTTTATCGCCATTATCTTCAGCCGACGTCGCCGTTAACCCTCCTCTCGCGCAGACTTCACGCCAAAGGCATGTTAACTCATGCCTTGAGGTATTCATTGGCACGATCTTTGCCTCTTAATATCTTGTAAATGATTGTCGCAATGTTTTTTTGCTGTTTTGCTGCGAAAGCGCTCATATTTGGGGCAAGCTGCGCACTAAATTAGTGCAATGGAATTTTTATGCTTATCATTGGTGCGCATCAACTCGCAAAAAACAAACATTTTCACATCAATCCATTTACAATGAGCTATTTTTTAACAGTATCGTCGTTACTTCGCTCTTTAGCGGTGCATGATTTTTGTACCGCAGAGCGGAACGTCATCCTTGATTTAGCGCTACAACGCTAGATCGACAACAACAAGATCGACCATGACAGATCCGCAGCTATAGATCTGCAACTACAGCGCCATCACTACAGCAAAGGAGTTAGAACATGCAAATGCGTAAACTGGCACTATCACTGCTTCTGCTTGGTACTACAGCCAGTCTGGCGGCCCAGGCCGAAGAATTGGCGGGTACGCTGAAAAAAGTAAAAGATAATGGCGTTATCGTTATCGGCCATCGCGAATCATCCGTTCCTTTTTCTTACTACGATAACCAGCAAAAAGTTGTCGGTTATTCTCAGGCCTACGCCGATAAAATCGTCGAAGCCGTCAAGCAGAAGATAGATGCGCCTAATCTGCAGGTTAAATTATTGCCCATCACCTCGCAAAACCGTATTCCGCTATTGCAGAACGGCACCTTCGATCTGGAATGCGGCTCAACGACCAACAACCTTGAACGACAGAAACAGGCCGCTTTCTCTAATACGATTTTTGTTGTCGGCACCCGTTTGTTGACCAAAAAAGATTCCGGCATCAAAGATTTTCCGGATCTGGCGGGTAAAACCGTGGTAGTTACCTCCGGCACCACGTCCGAGATTCTGCTCAATAAGCTGAACGAAGAGAAACAGCTGAAATTGCGCATCATCAGCGCCAAAGACCACGGCGACTCTTTCCGGACGCTGGAAAGCGGACGCGCGGTGGCCTTTATGATGGATGACGCCTTGCTGGCGGGCGAACGCGCCAAAGCCAAAAATGCGGATCAGTGGGATATCGTCGGCACCGCGCAATCGGAAGAAGCCTACGGCTGTATGCTGCGTAAGGACGATCCGCAATTCAAAAAACTGGTTGATGACACCATCGCTGAAGTTCAGACCTCCGGCGAAGCCGAAAAATGGTTTGATCGCTGGTTCAAACAACCGATCCCGCCAAGAGATCTCAATCTGAACTTCGCGCTTTCCGAAGAAATGAAAGCCCTGTTCAAGGCGCCGAATGATAAGGCTTTAAACTAATTAATAATGAAAAGTTACTCTAAATAATTCGAGTTGCAGGAAGGCGGCAAGTGAAGGACAAATTCGTCGGGAACGAATTTGACCAGCCAACGGCTGGCCTCCTGTGAGAGACAGGATGTCTCTCATTAATCCCGATGAGCTTACTCAAGTAAGTGATTCGGGTGACTGAGCGCAGCCAACGCATCTGCAACTTGAAGTATGACGAGTATAAGGGCAGACATCAGAAATACCTGCCCTATGATTGCTGATTCGCGGCAGGACAGATAGGTATCCGGTGGTCGTTCCCCACCGCATGTTCATTGCCGCTCATCAATCTTCAGGGTAGCCTCGCTACCTTTTTTTTACCGGAGTTTGTTATGTCAATAGATTGGAACTGGGGCATATTTCTGCAAGCGGCCCCTTTCGGTAATACCACCTATCTCGGGTGGATATTGTCCGGCCTGCAAGTGACGATCGCATTATCCATATGCGCTTGGCTCATCGCATTTTTCCTTGGATCCCTGTTTGGTATTTTACGTACCGTCCCTAATCGCTTTCTGGCGGGAATTGGTACTTGCTACGTCGAATTATTCCGTAACGTACCGCTGATCGTACAATTTTTTACCTGGTATCTGGTGGTGCCGGAATTATTGCCGGTCGATATCGGTATGTGGTTTAAAGCCGAGCTCGATCCCAATATCCAGTTCTTTGTGTCTTCAATGGTATGTCTGGGGTTATTTACCGCGGCCCGGGTATGTGAACAGGTGCGGGCCGGCATCCAGTCGTTGCCGCGCGGCCAGCAGGCCGCGGGGTTGGCAATGGGACTCACGCTGCCGCAGACCTATCGCTACGTGTTATTACCCAACGCCTATCGCGTTATTGTTCCGCCGTTAACCTCGGAAATGCTTAACCTGGTCAAAAACTCCGCCATCGCCTCGACCATCGGGCTGGTGGATATGGCGGCGCAGGCCGGGAAACTGCTGGATTACTCCGCTCATGCCTATGAGTCTTTCACCGCGATCACGCTGGCCTATGTCGGTATTAACGCCATCATTATGCTGATCATGCAGGTGGTAGAGCAGAAAACCCGTTTGCCGGGCAATATGGGGAGCAAATAAGCCATGTATGAATTTGACTGGAGTTCAATCGGGCCGAGTCTGCCCTACCTGCTGCAAGGCATGGTGGTAACGCTTAAAATCACCGTTACCGCGGTGATTGTCGGTATTATCTGGGGGACGATTCTGGCGGTTATGCGCCTCTCCTCGATAAAACCCATCAGCTGGTTCGCCAAGCTGTACGTGAACGTGTTCCGCTCCGTGCCGTTGGTGATGGTGCTGCTGTGGTTCTATCTGGTGGTGCCCAGCTTATTGCAAAATGTGCTCGGCCTTTCGCCGAAAACGGATATTCGCCTGATTTCGGCTATGGTAGCCTTCTCACTGTTTGAGGCGGCCTATTATTCTGAAATTATCCGCGCCGGCATACTCAGCGTGGCACGCGGGCAGGCATCAGCCGCATTGGCGCTGGGCATGACGAACTGGCAGTCGATGAAACTGGTGGTCCTGCCGCAGGCGTTCCGCGCCATGGTTCCCCTGCTGCTGACGCAGGGTATCGTCCTGTTTCAGGATACGTCGCTGGTTTACGTACTCAGTCTGGCTGATTTCTTCCGTACCGCCTCCTCCATCGGGGAACGCGACGGAACCCAGGTTGAAATGATCCTGTTTGCCGGATTTATCTATTTTATCATCAGCATTAGCGCATCAATGCTGGTCAGTTACCTGAAAAAAAGGACGGTTTGATGATTTTCCTGAAAAATGTTTCTAAATGGTATGGCCAATTTCAGGTGCTAACCGACTGCTCCACGGAAGTGAAAAAAGGTGAAGTAGTCGTGGTTTGCGGCCCTTCCGGCTCCGGTAAATCGACCTTAATTAAAACCGTTAACGGCCTGGAACCGATCCAGAAAGGCGAAATCGAAGTCAACGGCATTATCGTTAACGATAAAAAGACCAATCTGGCCCAGTTGCGTTCAAAAGTCGGCATGGTGTTCCAGCATTTTGAACTGTTTCCGCATCTGTCGATCATCGAAAACCTGACGCTGGCGCAGGTAAAAGTGCTGAAACGCGATCGTCAGGAAGCGAAGGTGAAAGCGCAAAAGCTGCTGGAGCGCGTCGGCCTGTCGGTGCAGGCCAATAAATACCCCGGCCAGCTTTCCGGCGGTCAGCAGCAGCGCGTCGCCATTGCCCGCGCGCTCTGTATGGACCCCATCGCCATGCTGTTCGATGAACCCACCTCGGCACTCGATCCGGAAATGATCAACGAAGTGCTGGACGTGATGGTGGAGCTGGCGCAGGAAGGGATGACCATGATGGTGGTGACCCATGAAATGGGTTTTGCCCGCAAGGTGGCGCACCGGGTCATTTTTATGGATGAAGGGAAAATTATTGAAGATACCCCGAAAGACGATTTCTTCAATAATCCGCAGTCCGATCGCGCCAAAGACTTTCTGGCCAAGATCCTGCACTGATGTACCGCAAGCGTGCCCACGGGCGCGCTTGTTTCATCAACGCCCTATGGCTGGAACGGCTGGCGATGGAACTGGTCGTGCGAGCATTTGGGGCAAAGCGGCAAAATTTCCGGCGTATAAAAGGCGATATGGTGATGGCAGTTTTCACACACCAAATCGCCTAATCCCACCACCTCGCCGCTGTGATAAACTCCGTGACGGCTGACATCCTTAAAGATTTCCCGCCACTCCAACTGGGTTTTATCGGTGATATCCGCCAGTTCCTGCCACAGGCTCTCCTTGATAACCCGCATAAAGACGCTATCGGTAAATTCATCCTGGCTCTCACCGTAGCTGCGGGCGAACTCCTCCAGGTCGCGCTGCACGGCCTGAATCACCTGCTCGATCTCTTTTTGCGTCAACTCCGAGCTTTCCTGCAACGTCTGCCGCGCCCTTTGCACCAGACCGTCGATATCCCGTTCGCCATTGTTCAGCCGGGTCGTCACCAAAGCCATTAACTCGCGGTAGTAGCGGGCTACTTTACTCATGCTTCCTCCTGCCTATGCCGGTTGAAATGCGATGCGCACTACTTTCTCGGTGTCTGACTGCATCCGACTGGTCGGACAGTTTTCCCGCGCCTTACAACTCATTGGTTATATCTCCCTCTATTTTAGACCATTTTCCCCCCACTACCGGGATGGCCGCCATATTTGGGTGATTTTCATCCGTTTGCGCCTCACAAATCAGAAATATTCCTCCGTCGGGAACAGGGTGTTGTTGCCTTACTCGCTTATCAGCTATGCTATGCGGATCTTTTGTTATGAATCGGAGCGCGCTACCGGCGTCGCTCTTCTTTGACTCAATAGGACCCCTGGCAGCCATGCAAGAGCAATACCGCCCAGAAGAGATAGAAGCGCACGTCCAGCTTCACTGGCAAGAAAAGCGGACATTCAAAGTGACCGAAGAACCTGGCAAGGAAAAGTATTACTGTCTTTCCATGCTGCCCTACCCTTCTGGCCGTCTACATATGGGACACGTTCGTAATTACACCATCGGCGACGTGATCTCTCGCTATCAGCGCATGCTGGGGAAAAACGTGCTGCAGCCGATCGGCTGGGATGCGTTCGGCCTGCCCGCCGAAGGCGCGGCGGTTAAAAACAACACCGCCCCCGCCCCCTGGACTTACGCAAATATCGAATATATGAAAAACCAGTTGAAGCTGTTGGGCTTCGGCTATGACTGGGATCGCGAAGTCGCCACCTGTAAACCCGACTACTATCGCTGGGAACAGTGGTTCTTCACCAAACTGTATGAAAAAGGCCTGGTTTACAAAAAAACCTCCGCGGTGAACTGGTGTCCGAACGATCAGACCGTGCTGGCCAACGAGCAGGTTATCGACGGTTGCTGCTGGCGCTGCGACAGCAAAGTCGAGCGCAAGGAAATTCCGCAGTGGTTTATCAAAATCACCGCCTATGCCGATCAGTTGCTCAACGATCTGGATACGCTGGAAAGCTGGCCCGAACAGGTCAAAACTATGCAGCGCAACTGGATTGGCCGTTCCGAAGGGGTTGAAATCACCTTTGACGTGGCCGACAGCCAGGAGAAACTGAGCGTCTATACCACCCGCCCCGATACCTTTATGGGCGTGACCTACGTTGCCGTCGCCGCCGGCCACCCGCTGGCGCAGCAGGCAGCCGCCAATAACCCGGCGCTGGCCGACTTTATCGAAGAATGCCGCAATACCAAAGTGGCCGAAGCCGACATGGCCACCATGGAGAAGAAGGGCATGTCCACCGGCCTGTATGCCATTCATCCGCTGAACGGCGAAAAGGTGGCGATCTGGGCGGCGAATTTCGTACTGATGGATTACGGCACCGGCGCCGTAATGGCGGTGCCGGGACACGATCAGCGCGACTGGGAGTTCGCCAGCAAGTACGGTCTGACCATCAAACCGGTTATCCTCAACGGCGACGGCGGCGAACCCGACCTGTCGGCGCAGGCGATGACCGAAAAAGGCCGTCTGTTCAACTCCGGCGAGTTCGACGGTATGGATTTTGAAACCGCCTTCAACGCCATTGCCGATAAGCTGGTCACACTGGGCATCGGCGAACGTAAAGTCAACTACCGCCTGCGCGACTGGGGAGTTTCCCGTCAGCGCTACTGGGGCGCGCCCATTCCCATGATCACGCTGGAAGACGGCACCGTTATTCCGACGCCGGAAGATCAACTACCGGTAGTGCTGCCGGAAGACGTGGTGATGGACGGCATCACCAGCCCGCTGAAGGCCAACCCCGAGTGGGCGAAAACCACCGTCAACGGCCGCCCGGCGCTGCGCGAAACCGATACCTTCGATACCTTTATGGAGTCGTCCTGGTACTACGCGCGCTACACCTGCCCGCAGTACGATAAGGGCATGCTGGACCCCGCCGCAGCCAACTACTGGCTGCCGGTGGATCAGTATGTCGGCGGCATCGAACACGCCATCATGCACCTGATGTACTTCCGCTTCTTCCACAAGCTGCTGCGCGACGCCGGTCTGGTCAACTCCGACGAACCGGCCAAACGCCTGCTGTGCCAGGGCATGGTGCTGGCGGACGCTTTCTATTACCCCGGCGATAACGGCGAGCGCATCTGGGTCTCCCCGGCGGACGTCACCGTCGAACGCGATGAGAAAGGCCGCATCGTCAAGGCTATCGACAACGCAGGCCGCGAGGTGGTCTATGCGGGTATGAGTAAAATGTCGAAGTCCAAGAACAACGGCATCGACCCGCAGGTGATGGTTGAAAAATATGGTGCGGATACCGTCCGGCTGTTTATGATGTTCGCCTCCCCGGCGGAAATGACGCTGGAATGGCAGGAGTCCGGGGTTGAAGGGGCGAACCGCTTCCTGAAGCGCGTCTGGAAACAGGCCTTCGACCATACGGCGAAAGGTCCGGTTGCGGCGCTGGATGTGACGTCGCTGACGGAAGATCAGAAAGCGCTGCGTCGCGATCTGCATAAAACCATCGCCAAGGTGACCGATGATATCGGCCGGCGCCAAACCTTTAACACCGCCATCGCCGCCATCATGGAGCTGATGAACAAGCTGGCCAAGGCGCCGCAGGAAAGCGCGCAGGATCGCGCCCTGACGCAGGAAACCCTGCTGGCGGTGGTGCGTATGCTTTATCCGTTCACCCCGCACGTTTGCTTTATACTGTGGCAGGCATTGCAAGGCGAAGGCGATATCGATACCGCTCCGTGGCCGGTCGCCGATGGAAACGCCATGGTGGAAGATTCCAAACTGGTGGTGATTCAGGTTAACGGTAAGGTACGCGGTAAAATCACCGTCGCCGCCGATGCCGGTCAGGATCAAGTGCGCGAACGCGCCGCCCAGGAACCTCTGGTGGCGAAATACCTGGACGGCGTCACTGTGCGTAAAGTGATTTATGTCCCTGGCAAACTGCTTAACCTGGTTGTGGGTTAAGGCAAGGAGGATCTGTGCGACATCGTCTATTCACGTTGTTGCTGGGGCTGGCGGTGTTACTCACCGCCGGCTGCGGTTACCATCTGCGCGGCACCACACAGGTGCCTGAGCAGCTACAAAAGCTGGTGCTGGACAGCAGCGACCCCTACGGCCCGTTAACCCGCGCGGTGCGCGAGCAGCTGCGCCTCAGCGACGTGGAAATCGTTGATGACGCCGCCCGGCAGGATATTCCGTCATTGCGGCTGCTGAACACCTCGGAAACGAAGGATACCGTCTCGATTTTCCAGGACGGGAAAACCGCCGAATACCAAATGGTATTGACGCTCCGGGCGCAGGTGCTGATGCCGGATGAAGATATCTATCCGCTCAGCGTGACGGTATTCCGCACCTTCTTCGATAACCCGTTAACCGCGCTGGCGAAAGACGCCGAGCAGGATATTATCCGCCAGGAAATGCGCGAGCAGGCGGCGCAGCAGTTGGTGCGTAAGCTGCTTACCGTCAACGGCAAAGAGGCCGCCGAGCGGCGGCAGAGCACCGCGGCCGCCGTTACTCCACCCGCGCGGCCATGATACGGCTTTACCCGGAACAGCTCGCCGCGCAGCTCCATGAGGGGCTGCGCGCCTGTTATCTGATCTGCGGTAACGACCCCCTGCTGCTGCAGGAAAGCCTGGACGCTATTCGCCACTCGGCTCAGCAGCAGACATTCAGCGAACATTTCAGCTTCACGCTGGATGTTCACACCGACTGGGATGCGATCTTCAGCACCTGTCAGGCGCTTAGCCTGTTCGCCACCCGGCAGACGCTATTGCTGATATTGCCTGAAAACGGCCCGAATGCGGCGATGGCGGAAAATCTGGTCAAGCTTTCCGGCTTACTACACCCCGATATTTTACTGATGCTGCGCGGCAACAAGCTGAGCAAGGCGCAGGAAAACAGCGCCTGGTTCAAGGCGTTGCCGCAGGACGGCGCCTATGTGAACTGCCTGTCCCCGGAGCAGGCGCAGCTGCCGCGCTGGGTGGCCAACCGCGCCAAAGCGATGAAACTGACGCTGGACGAACCGGCGGGCCAGCTTATCTGCTACTGCTATGAGGGCAACCTGCTGGCCTTAACCCAGGCGCTGGAACGGCTGGCGCTACTTTATCCCGACGGCAAGCTCACCCTGCCCCGGGTTGAGCAGGCGGTCAGCGACGCCGCGCACTTTACCCCGTTTCACTGGCTGGATGCCTTACTGGCGGGCAAAAGCAAACGCGCCTGGCATATCCTGCACCAGCTCAGGCAGGAAGATTGCGAACCCGTCATTCTACTGCGCACTCTACAGCGCGAACTGCTGTTGCTGCTTACGCTGAAGCGGAAAATGGCCAAAGCGCCGTTGCGTACGCTCTTCGATCAGCATAAAGTCTGGCAAAATCGCCGCGACCTGTTAACCCAGGCGCTGCAACGGTTAACCATGGCGCAGTTGCACCAGGCCATCAGCCTGCTGGCGAAACTGGAAATTACCCTGAAACAGAACTATGGTCAGTCCGTCTGGTCGGAGCTGGAAACGCTCGCCATGATATTGTGCGGTAAAAACCTGCCAGAGAGCCTGTTAGATGTTAACTAGTTCGACCACGCCAACCGACGCCATCAACCCTGCCGGCCCCGCATCGCTGACCGCGTTTTTCGGCGGGACCTTTGACCCTATCCATTACGGGCACCTGCGGCCCGTTAGCGCGCTGGCGAAAATCGTCGGATTAAAGCGCATCGTTTTACTGCCGAATAATGTTCCGCCCCATCGGCCGCAGCCGGAAGCCAGCCCGCTACAGCGGCTGCGGATGGCGCAACTGGCGATTGAAGGCCAGCCCCTGTTCACCGTGGACGACCGGGAGCTACGGCGCCGGCAACCGTCATATACCATCGATACGCTGGAAGCACTGCGCGCCGAAAAGGGCCGCGCCGCGCCGCTGGCGTTTATTATCGGCCAGGATTCGCTGCAGACGCTGCATCAATGGCAGCGCTGGCAAGATATTCTCGGCGTCTGCCACCTGCTGGTTTGCGCCCGTCCGGGCTACGGCCCCGCCCTTTCCACCCCGGCGCTGCAGCAGTGGCTGGACGACCACCTGACGCGGGACGCTCGCGCCCTGCATCAACGGCCCCAGGGGCTGATCTTTTTAGCCGATACCCCGCAGGTGTCCATTTCAGCGACGGAAATACGCCAACGGCGGCAACAGGGCCTCGACTGCGATGATTTGCTGCCCGCGGCGGTGCGGCGCTACATCGACGAGCAAGGGCTATACCGCTAGCCACAGCTTTATACCACTCATCCGAAGCGCGTGATATACTCCGCCGCTGGTTTCAATTACCGGAAAAACCGTTAATATCTGCAATTAGGCAGCGAAAAACGGTCTTTTTTACATCTTCAGATCTTCAGCGCCATAAGCGCCCATCGACCGCGGATGGAAACTACCGAGGGGGAACCTTTGCAAGGCCAAGTACTCCAAGATTTCGTTATTGACAAGATAGACGATTTAAAAGGTCAGGATATCGTTGCGCTGAACGTGCAGGGTAAATCCAGCATCACCGACTATATGATTATCTGTACCGGCACCTCGACCCGCCACGTCGCCTCTATTGCCGACCATGTGGTACAGGCGTCGCGCGCCGCCGGGCTGATTCCGTTCGGCGTGGAGGGCGAAAATGTCGCCGACTGGGTGGTGGTCGATCTGGGCGAGGTGATGGTCCATGTAATGCAGGAAGAGAGCCGCCAGCTATACGAACTGGAAAAGCTTTGGGGCTAGCATGAGACTGCAACTGGTCGCCGTCGGCACAAAAATGCCTGACTGGGTGCAGACGGGCTTCACCGATTACCTGCGCCGCTTTCCCAAGGATATGCCATTCGAGCTGACGGAAATCCCCGCCGGCAAACGGGGCAAGAATGCGGATATCAAACGCATTCTTGAGCGTGAAGGCGAACAGATGCTGGCGGCCGTGGGAAAAGGCAACCGTATCGTTACGCTGGATATTCCCGGCACGCAGTGGGAAACTCCGCAGCTGGCGCAGCAGTTGGAACGCTGGAAACAGGACGGACGCGACGTCAGCCTGCTGATTGGCGGCCCGGAAGGACTGGCGCCGGAATGTAAGGCCGCGGCGGAACAGAGCTGGTCGCTCTCGCCCCTGACGCTGCCTCATCCGCTGGTGCGCGTACTGGTGGCGGAAAGCCTGTACCGCGCCTGGAGCATTACCACTAATCATCCTTACCATCGGGAGTAAGGCGATACGATGAAATACGTGAAATAAATCGCTGGATGAAAATAGAACGCAAACCCTTTCGTGATTATACGGCCGAGTCCGCCCTGTTCGTGCGTCGCGCTTTAGTGGCGTTTTTGGGCATTTTGCTGCTCTCCGGCGTGTTGATCGCCAATCTCTATCATCTGCAAATTTTACGCTTCGATGACTATCGCACCCGCTCCAATGAAAACCGCATCAAACTGGTGCCCATCGCCCCCAGCCGCGGCATTATCTACGACCGCAACGGTATCCCGCTGGCGCTGAACCGGACGATCTATCAGCTGGAGCTGGTGCCGGAAAAAGTGGATAACCTGCAGGAAACGCTGACGGCGCTGAAACCCATTATCGATCTGACCGATGACGATCTGGAAAGCTTTGAAAAAGAGCGCAAGCGCTCGCGCCGCTTTACCTCTATTCCGGTCAAAACCGGCCTGGACGATACGCAGGTCGCCCGCTTCGCCGTTAACCAATACCGTTTCCCCGGCGTGGAGGTTAAAGGCTATCAGCGGCGCTATTACCCTTACGGCTCCGCGCTGACCCACGTTATCGGCTATGTGTCGAAAATTAACGATAAAGATATCGAACGGCTGAATAAAGAAGAGAAAATCGCCGATTACGCCGCCACCCACGATATCGGCAAGTTGGGGATCGAACGCCATTATGAGGATTTGCTGCACGGCAAACCCGGCTATGAAGAAGTCGAGGTCAATAATCGCGGGCGGGTGATCCGCCAGCTCCATGAACAGCCGCCGCAGGCGGGAAGAGATATTTATCTGACGCTCGACCTTAATCTGCAGATCTATATTGAAAAACTGCTGGAAGGCAGCCGCGCGGCGGTGATCGTCACCGACCCGCGCGACGGCGGCATTCTGGCGCTGGTCTCCACCCCCAGCTACGACCCCAACCTGTTCGTCGACGGCATATCCAGCAAAGAGTACAACCGGCTGCGCAATGACGCCAACCGCCCGCTGATCAACCGGGCGACCCAGGGGATTTATCCGCCGGCCTCGACGGTCAAACCCTATATCGCCGTTTCGGCCCTGACCGCCGGCGTCATCACCACCAACACCACCTTGTTCGATCCGGGATGGTGGCAATTGCCGGGCTCGGAGAAGCGTTTCCGCGACTGGAAAAAATGGGGCCACGGCCGTCTTAATCTGACCAAGTCGCTGGAAGAATCGGCGGATACCTTTTTCTATCAGGTCGCCTACGACATGGGTATCGATCGTTTATCCGAATGGATGAGTAAATTCGGTTACGGCGAGAAGAGCGGCATCGATATCTCCGAAGAGAGCGCCGGCAATATGCCGACGCGCGAATGGAAACTCAAGCGCTTCAAGAAACCCTGGTATCAGGGCGACACCATTCCGGTCGGCATCGGGCAGGGTTATTGGACGGCAACGCCGATTCAGATGAACAAGGCGCTGGTCACCCTGATTAACGACGGGCAGGTAAAGACGCCCCATCTGCTCCATAGCACCAGAGAGAACGGAAGGATTATTCCGTACCGTCAAACGGAGCATCGGCAAATTGGCGATATTCATTCCGGCTTCTGGGAAATCGCCAAAGACGGCATGTACGGCGTGGCCAACCGCCCAAACGGCACCGCCCATAAAAGCTTTGACGATGCGCCTTACAAGATTGCGGCCAAATCCGGCACCGCGCAGGTGTACGGTCTGAAAGAGAATGAAACCTACAATGCGCACAAGATCTCCGAACATCTGCGCGACCATAAGCTGATGGTGGCTTTCGCTCCCTACAGCAGTCCCAAGGTGGCGATGTCGATCATCCTGGAAAACGGCGGCGCAGGCCCGACGGTCGGCACCATCACCCGGCAGATCCTTGACCACATCATGTTGGGCGATAACAATACAGAATTACCGAGCGCGCCCCCGGCGGCGCCCGGCATCGAAAGCGAGTGACAGACATTCATGACGGATAGCCAACAAAAAGGCTCGATCTGGACCAAGATCCATATCGACTTTCCTTTCCTTATCTGCATCCTGGCCTTGCTGGGCTATAGCCTATTGGTGATGTGGAGCGCCAGCGGGCAGAATATCGCCATGATGGAGCGGAAAATCGTGCAGATCGTGCTGGGGCTGTTCGTCATGGTGATTATGGCGCAAATCCCGCCGCGGGTTTACGAAGGCTGGGCGCCTTATCTGTATATTGTCTGCGTTATCCTGTTGATGCTGGTGGATATTTTCGGCCAGATCAGTAAAGGCGCCCAACGCTGGCTGGATCTGGGATTTGTGCGCTTCCAACCCTCCGAAATCGCCAAAATCGCCGTTCCGCTAATGGTGGCCCGTTTTATCAACCGCGATATGTGTCCGCCCTCGCTCAAAAATACCGCCATCGCGCTGGTGATTATTTTTACCCCGACGCTGCTGGTCGCGGCGCAGCCGGACCTGGGCACCTCCATCCTTATCGCCGCGTCCGGGCTGTTTGTGCTGTTCCTCGCCGGAATGAGTTGGCGGCTTATCGGCATCGCGGTACTGTTGCTGGTCGCCTTTATCCCCATTCTGTGGTTCTTTCTGATGCACGACTATCAGCAAGCGCGGGTGATGATGCTGCTCGATCCGGAGAGCGATCCGCTGGGGGCGGGCTATCATATTATTCAGTCGAAAATCGCCATCGGTTCCGGCGGGCTTTCCGGCAAAGGCTGGTTGCACGGCACGCAATCTCAGCTAGAGTTTCTACCGGAGCGTCATACCGACTTTATCTTCGCGGTGCTGGCGGAAGAGCTGGGATTAATCGGCGTACTGGTTCTGCTGGCGATGTATCTGTTTCTGATTATGCGCGGTCTGGTCATCGCCGCCAACGCGCAGACATCATTCGGGCGGGTGATGGTCGGCGGACTGATGCTGATTCTGTTCGTCTACGTTTTCGTGAATATCGGGATGGTCAGCGGCATCCTGCCGGTTGTCGGCGTGCCGCTGCCGCTGGTCAGCTACGGCGGTTCGGCCCTTATCGTCCTGATGGCGGGATTCGGTATCGTTATGTCGATACATACTCACCGCAAGATGCTATCCAAAAACTTATAAACCGAGGTGAGCAATGCGTAAGGATTGGCTTTGGATCGGCGCCGTTAGCCTGGTGCTTTCAGCCTGTACCGTCACGGAACAGCAGCCGGCGCCGCCCGCGGCGAGCGTATATAGCGGCCCGGTTGATGAAATCGGCGGGGTCGAGCCGCGCTATGAACCCTATAATCAGGGCGCGCTGCAAGACTACACCATCAAAGGCAAGACCTACAGGGTGATAAAAAACCCGCAAAACTTTAGTGAAACCGGCCTGGCGACCTGGTATGGCGAGGAAGCCGGCGGTAACCAGACCGCCATTGGCGAAGTCTTCGATCCCAATGGCTTGACCGCCGCGCACCCGACGCTGCCGCTGCCCAGCTACGTTCGCGTCACCAACCTCAGCAACGGCCGCCGTCTGGTGGTCAGAGTGAACGATCGCGGCCCCTATACGCCGGGCAGGATTATCGATCTGTCTAAAGCCGCCGGCGACCGGTTAAATATCTCCAACAACACCAAGGTCAAGGTCGACTTCATCAACGTCGCGCCGGACGGCACCCTTTCCGGCCCCGGCACCATCGGCACCCGCGTCGCCAAACAGAGTTTCGCTCTGCCCGATCGCCCCAGCCTCGGCGCCGGAGCGCTCGGCACGCCAACGGCTGCAGGCGCCGACACGCCGGCCGATAACGCCGCGCCGCAAAGCGGCGGTTTCCTCGGCGCGCCTTCCGCGCTGCCGGCCGGGGTGATCGAAACCGCGCCGGCGGCCAGCGCGACATCGCCCGCGGCGCCAAGCGCCGCCCCAACGGCGGACGGACGTTACGTGGTTCAGGTCGGCGCGCTGAGCGATCGGCTGCGGGCGCAGGAGTGGTTACGCACTCTGCGCGAGCGCTTTCACGTAACCGGCGATGTCGCCAGCAGCGGCGGGCTGTACCGCGTCCAACTGGGGCCGTTCCAGAATCGTCGGCAAGCGGCTGAACTTCAACAACGTTTGTCGGTCGAAGCTCAGCAGCAATCCTTTATTACTGCGGCGCCCGGCGCGCTCTAGCAAGGTGAGACGCCCCTGGTCGGGGCGATGATTCTGGTGCGGGGTAGCCATAAGCGACGGCGGATAAAGGGACGGGTGTGACGTCAGCCACAGCGTCCTTTTGGCAAAATCGCGTAACGTAATGTCTGGTGCCTGCCTATTTCTCATCTGCTATAGTGTGGCTCGTTTTTTAACTTATACCCACGGATGTTGTTGTTCCAATCATGAATACTGTAAACACGTCTCGTTTTACCAAACGTACTGTGCTTGGCGCTTTGTTCGCCCTTAGTGCGACCTCCTTTGCCTATGCCGATGACATCAATCTTAAAACGATGATCCCCGGCGTACCGCAAATTGATGCAGAATCATACATCCTGATTGATTACAACTCCGGAAAAGTGCTGGCTGAAATGAATGCCGATGCACGCCGCGATCCGGCCAGCCTGACCAAAATGATGACCAGCTATGTCATCGGCCAGGCGATAAAGTCAGGAAAAATCACCCCTAACGATATTGTTACCATCAGTAAGGACGCCTGGGCGACCGGCAATCCGGTTTTTCAGGGTTCTTCACTGATGTTTCTCAAGCCGGGCGATCGCGTTCCGGTTTCCCAGTTGAACCGCGGCATTATTCTGCAATCCGGTAACGATGCCTGCGTGGCCATGGCCGACTACGTCGCCGGCAGTCAGGATTCGTTCGTTAACCTGATGAACGGCTACGTAAAGGCACTGGGGCTGCAAAATACCCACTTCGAAACCGTACATGGTCTGGATGCGCCGGGGCAGTTCAGTTCGGCGCGCGATATGGCGCTGATCGGCCAGGCGTTAATCCGCGACGTGCCGGAAGAATACGCCACCTATAAAGAAAAAGAGTTCACCTTTAACAATATCCGCCAGACCAACCGCAACGGTCTGCTGTGGGACAGCGGCCTGAACGTTGACGGTATCAAAACCGGCCATACATCCGCCGCCGGTTATAACCTGGTGGCCTCCGCGACCGAAGGCCAGATGCGCCTGATTTCAACGGTGATGGGCGGACGGACGTTTAAAGGGCGCGAAGCCGAAAGCAAAAAGCTGCTCACCTGGGGCTTCCGCTTCTTTGAAACCGTGGCGCCGCTGAAAACCGGTAAAGAGTTCGCCTCGGAACCGGTGTGGTTTGGCGACAGCGACCGCGTGGCGCTGGGGGTGGAAAAAGATGTTTACCTGACCATTCCGCGCGGCCGGATGAAAGATCTGAAAGCCAGCTATGTGCTGACCAATACCGAACTGCATGCCCCGCTTGGCAATAATCAGGTGGTGGGTTCCATCAACTTCCAGTTGGACGGCAAAACCATCGACCAGCGCCCGCTGGTGGTGATGAATGAAGTCAAGGAAGGCGGTATTTTCAGCCGCCTGGTCGACTACATCAAACTGATGTTCCACCGCTGGTTCGGCTAATTCCTCTTGTATGGGGATAAATCATCCCCATATAGCCATTTATACCATCCCAATTGATGCCGGAGTGCAGATGAAAACCAAATTAAACGAACTGCTCGAATTCCCCTGCCCGTTTACTTACAAGGTGATGGGACAGGCAAAACCAGAGTTGGTCGATCTGGTCGTTGAAGTGGTGCAACGTCATGCTCCCGGTGATTACACGCCGCAGGTCAAACCCAGCAGCAAAGGCAATTATCACTCCGTTTCCATTACCATTACCGCGACCCATATTGAGCAGGTGGAAACGTTGTATGAAGAGCTGGGCAATATTGAAATCGTGCGGATGGTGTTATAATCCCCGCCATCCTTCCTTAACCTGAAGATGACACGCGTGCTACAGGATAAGATCATAGTACGTCAATTCAGCGTACAGCCTTACCAGCCGATTTCACTGGCGATGCACACATTCACCGATCTGCGCGACGATAAAACGCCGGATGAAATCTGGCTGGTGCAACATCCTCCGGTGTTCACCCAGGGCCAGGCCGGCAAGGACGAACACGTTTTAACCCCCGGCGATATCCCGGTGATACAGAGCGACAGAGGCGGCCAGGTGACCTACCACGGTCCGGGCCAGCAGGTGATGTACGTGCTGGTGGATTTAAAACGGCGCAAATTTGGCGTACGCCAGCTCGTCACCGCGATTGAACAGACGGTGGTGAACACGCTGGCCCATTTTGATATCGCAGCCTGCGCCCGCGCCGACGCGCCGGGCGTGTATGTCGGCGAGCGTAAAATCTGCTCGCTGGGACTGCGTATCCGCAGAGGCTGTTCCTTTCATGGGTTGGCGCTGAATATCGCCATGGACCTCTCCCCTTTCCAGCGCATCAACCCTTGCGGTTATGCCGGTATGCAGATGACGCAGGTAAGCGACTATGCGCCTGGCGTTACGCTGGAGGATACGACTACGGTATTGGTCGAATCATTCCGCCAATTATTGGGCTACCGGCACTACGAAGTGATTAACTGGGATCTGACCGAGAACGGCGAGCCGCTGCCGTAACCGCCGGTTCAAATGATAACTAATCACATTTTATTTACATAATTTCTCCATTTTACCGCCGCAATAGCTGAATCTGTGCCGGCAAAGATGATATAATTTTGAGAGTTTTTTAAAAAAAATTTTAACAAAACGGTTAATCCATTGAATTTTGTTAACAAATTCCAAAAGCCATGCTCTAAATAGTTCGAGTGACAGAAAGGCCAACGCATCTGCGACTTGAAGTATGACGAGTATATTCAGAACTGGAACTTACGCGAACATGAGTAAACCGATTCAGATCGAGCGCGGCGTAAAATACCGCGATGCCGATAAAATGGCGCTAATCCCGGTGCGTACCGTCGTCGCTGAACGGCAGGAAATGCTACGCAAGCCAGAATGGATGAGAATCAAACTGCCCGCTGACTCCAGCCGTATTCAGGGCATCAAGGCCGCGATGCGTAAAAACGGACTGCACTCGGTTTGCGAAGAAGCCTCCTGCCCGAATCTGGCGGAATGTTTTAACCACGGCACCGCCACCTTTATGATCCTGGGGGCGATTTGTACCCGTCGCTGCCCGTTTTGCGACGTCGCCCATGGCCGACCGCTGACGCCGGACGCCAATGAACCGGAAAAGCTGGCGCAAACCATCCATGATATGGGCCTGCGCTATGTGGTGATCACCTCGGTCGACCGCGACGACCTGCGCGACGGCGGCGCCCAGCATTTCGCTGATTGCATCAGCGCCATTCGCCGCAAGAATCCGCAAATCCGCATCGAAACCCTGGTGCCGGACTTCCGCGGCCGTATGGATCGGGCATTGGATATTCTGACGGCGACCCCGCCGGATGTTTTCAACCATAACCTGGAAAACGTACCGCGCGTTTATCGTCAGGTCCGCCCCGGCGCCAATTATGAGTGGTCGCTGAAGCTGCTGGAAAACTTCAAAAACGCCCATCCGGATATTCCGACAAAATCCGGGCTGATGGTCGGCCTTGGCGAAACCAACGCCGAGATCGTGGAAGTCATGCGCGATCTGCGCCGCCACGGCGTCACCATGCTGACGTTGGGACAATACCTGCAACCCAGCCGCCATCACCTGCCGGTACAGCGCTATGTCAGCCCGGACGAGTTTGATGAGATGAAAGCCGAAGCCATGGCGATGGGCTTCACCCATGCGGCCTGCGGCCCGTTCGTGCGCTCTTCCTACCATGCGGATTTGCAGGCGAAAGGGATAGAGGTGAAATAAGCGCCGCCAAGGGCTTATATTTGGTTACAGATTTAGTGTTAACGGACGGCCGTCGCCGTCCGTTTTTCATTCGCGGATTATGACTCTTTGCGGTGCGTGCCGTTCAACGCCGCGGCAGCGGACGGCTTGGACGATTGATCGTCATTCATCGCTTTCTTGAAGCCTTTAATCGCGGCGCCCAAATCGCCCCCCAGGCTGCGCAATTTATTGGTTCCGAACAATAAAACGATCAATGCACCGATGACCAACAGCTTGGCGATACTGATACCTTCCATACTTACCTACCTGATTGCAGATGCCGGATAACCCAGCGAACGGATTACATTATCCCTGTGTAAAACCTTATCGGCGGCAACACAATCGCCATCTGTAACAAAGTAAGACCCGGCATCAGCATTCCCTCGGCTTACCGCTTTCACTGCCGGGCTGGCTGGATGCCCGCCATAAAAAAAACCCGCCATAAGGCGGGTTTTTCAAGAAATCGGTATAATTAAATAGCGATAACGTTAGCAGCAGACGGACCTTTCGCTCCGCTGGTGATTTCAAACTCTACGCGCTGACCTTCAGCGAGAGTTTTGAATCCATTGCTCTGGATGGCAGAGAAATGTACGAATACGTCTTTGCTACCATCTTCAGGAGTAATGAAACCGAATCCTTTGGACTCATTAAACCACTTAACGCTACCTTTAATCTTAGACATCAAACTTACCTTTAACATGAATGAAAGACACAAAATCTGTGTCGGGTACAGTACAGCAATAGATGACTCATTTGTCCAGTTGAAGATGGGCAAAAAGTGATAAAAATCGCTAAAAAAGTATGCCGAACGGGCGCACAGACAAAATTTAACAAGATTAATATCTTGGTTTGGTATGTTAACCCTGATCCACCATTTTTTATGGTATCAAACGTGCAAGGAAAACGGCGATGAAAACACTGGGCCTGATTGGAGGCATGAGCTGGGAATCAACGGTTCCCTACTACCGCACCATCAATGAATACGTAAAAAACCGGCTCGGCGGACTGCATTCGGCCAGGCTCATATTGTACAGCGTCGATTTCCACGACATAGAACGCTGCCAGTCGCAGGGCGATTGGCAGCAGGCCGCCCGGGCGTTATCGGATATCGCCGTCGTTTTAAGAAAAGCCGGGGCGGAAGCTATCGTCATCTGCACCAACACCATGCACAAAGTGGCGGATGCCGTTGAGCATGCCAGCCAGCTTCCCCTTTTACACATTGCCGATGCCACCGGTGAAAACATCTACCGGCAAGGGATAAGAAAAGTGGGCCTGTTGGGAACCCGCTATACCATGGAGCAGGATTTTTACCGCGAGAGAATTCGCCGGCGCTACGGCATAGAGGTCATCATCCCCGACCGGAGCGGGAGAGAAACGATAAACCGTATTATTTTTAACGAGCTGTGTCAGGGAAAGATTGATGCGGGATCGCGTCGGAAATACCGGGAAATCATTAAAGGACTCGAGCAACAGGGCGCGGAGGGGATTATTCTCGGTTGTACCGAAATACCGCTGCTCCTGAGCGCCGATGATGCCGGCGTTCCCCTTTTCGACACCAGCACCTTACATGCGCTGGCGGCGGCGAGATATGCATTAGATATTGAATAACAATAAATTAAATTAAAAAAATCATGTAGTTACCTGCAGGAAATAATAGCCTCTTTTATTTACTCAGGTTTCCTCATTTTTAGCAAAAAATAAGCAGTAGCCCGCTGGGATTACTGCTTTTATCGTCAAATCTTCCTAGTATACAATGCAAAATGTAACTTTTAATTATTATCTGCGTAACATTGCTTCAATAAAATCTTTCCAATGACCCACTTCTACTTCTATCATAAGAACCTCTTAATAATTAACGGCGGCGCATTATACGCACACTTTTTAACCAGGTGAAATACTTTTGCAAGTATAAAAAGCGAGCAATCACTCATTTCTGTTTCTCAGTTGACGGTGGATCTCAGCGTGTTTTTTCGGCATGCTGGTTCATCGACGATGTCAGGCTCATCCCCCCGCGCTGCGCCGTTCAATGATCATCACGTAACTCAATAAGCAGAAAGGACTTTACTAACAATGACGCTGACCATGTACGGCATCAAAAACTGCGATACCATAAAAAAAGCGCGCCGCTGGCTGGAAGAACAACAGATCGATTACCGCTTTCATGATTATCGCGCCGACGGTCTCGACGAACCGCTGCTGCGGCGCTTTATTGCCCAACTGGGCTGGCAGCCATTAATCAACACGCGCGGCACCACCTGGCGTAAACTGAGCGAACAACAGCGCAACGCCATCAGCGTCGAAGCCGCCGCCATCGCCCTGATGTTGGAACAGCCCGCGATCATCAAACGGCCGCTGTTAACGACAAACGATGGCAAAACGCTGCTTGGCTTCAGCGCGCAGAGCTATCAGGAATTTATTGCGGAGAACAAATAACGTGTCTTGCCCGGTTATCGAACTCGCCCAACAGTTGATTAAACGCCCCTCCCTCAGCCCGAATGATGAAGGCTGCCAGGCATTAATGATCGAACGCCTGAAATCTATTGGCTTCACCATTGAACCGATGAATTTCGGCGATACCCAAAATTTCTGGGCATGGCGCGGCGCCGGAAAAACGCTGGCCTTTGCCGGGCATACCGACGTGGTGCCGAGCGGCGATGAAAGCCGCTGGCGGCATCCGCCTTTTGAACCCACCATTCGCGACGGCATGCTATTCGGTCGCGGCGCGGCCGACATGAAAGGTTCGCTGGCGGCGATGGTGGTTGCCGCCGAACGCTTCGTCGCCGCCAATCCCAATCATCATGGCCGGCTGGCCTTCCTGATCACCTCGGATGAGGAAGCCAGCGCCGTTAACGGCACGGTAAAAGTGGTTGAAGCCCTGACGGCGCGCAATGAGCGGCTGGATTATTGCCTGGTGGGCGAACCGTCCAGCACCGCTATCGTCGGCGACGTGGTGAAAAACGGCCGCCGCGGCTCCATCACCGCCGACTTGCGCGTCCAGGGCGTTCAGGGTCACGTCGCCTACCCGCATCTTGCCGATAATCCGGTACACCGGGCTCTGCCGGCGCTCAATGAGCTGGCGGCGACGGAGTGGGATCGGGGTAATGAATTTTTCCCGCCGACCAGCATGCAAATCGCCAATATTCAGGCAGGCACCGGCAGTAATAACGTTATTCCCGGCGAACTGTTGGTACAGTTTAATTTCCGCTTCAGCACCGAATTGACCGATGAGCGCATTAAACAGCGGGTGGCGGAACTGCTCGATCGTCATCAGCTAAACTACAGCATTGACTGGCGGCTCTCCGGACTGCCGTTCCTGACCGCACAGGGTGAACTGGTTGATGCCGTGGTGAAAGCCGTCGAACATTACAACGAAATCACCCCGGCGCTGCTGACCAACGGCGGCACCTCCGACGGGCGCTTTATCGCCCGCATGGGCGCCCAGGTGGTGGAACTCGGCCCGGTCAACGCCACCATACACAAAGTGGACGAGTGCGTCAGCGCAGCGGACCTACAGCTGTTAAGCCGTATGTACCAGCGGGTTATGGAGCAATTGATCGCATGATTACTCATGCCATGCTAACCGGAAAAAGCGACAGTCATCTGGTCACGCTCAGCGGCCATCATCGCCTTCAGCCCGAAGCGGTCATCGCCTTTGAAGCTTTACAGCGCGCGGCGGAAAAAAACGGATTTAATCTTCAACCCGCCAGCACATTTCGCGACTTTAACCGCCAGCGTTTGATCTGGAACGGCAAATTCAGTGGGGAGCGCCCGGTGATGGACAAACAGGGCCGGCCGCTGGATATCTTATCGCTGGATGAGGGCGATCGCTGCAAGGCGATTTTACGCTGGTCGGCCATGCCGGGCGCCAGCCGCCATCACTGGGGCAGCGATCTGGATATCTATGACCCGGACCTGCTTCCGCAGGGGAAAAAGCTACAGCTGGAACCCTGGGAATATCAACAGGGCGGTTACTTTGTCGATCTGAGCGACTGGCTTAGCCGGCATATGCATGAATTCGGGTTTTATCGCCCTTATGAACACGATCTTGGCGGCGTCGCGGCGGAACCCTGGCATATAAGCTATTATCCATTGGCACAGTATGCGGAAAAGCAGCTGACGTCCGACATTATTCTGTCGGCCTGGCAAGGGGAGGAGATCGCCGGTTATCACTGGCTATGCGAACACCTGCCGCTGCTGTTTACCCGCTTCATACACAACGTCGACGGAGCTTGATCATGGCATGGCTGGCTGACTACTGGTGGATAATCCTGATTATCCTGATCGGTATGCTGATAAACGGCATCAAAGAGCTGCGCAACGTCGATCATAAGCGCTTCCTGATGAACAAGCCCAAGCTGCCCCCGCATCGTGACAACAACGATAAATGGGACGACGAAGAGGATGACGGGCCGCAGAAAAAGCCGTGAAAAAACGGCCGTTCAGCACAGAAAATCTGGTATTACTCCGGTAATACCAAGCTGCCGTCATACCGCAGTAGCGCCGGCGCGTGATTGAGCATCCGCTCGGCAATTCCATATTCTACACCGGGCACGGCATCTAATGTGAATGGTGTTGTTCCCAACGTTTGAATAACTGTAAATAATAAAACGCATCTCCCGCTGTCGCTTTTCCCATCTTATTGCACAGATATCAATGAAGGGCTAAAACACCCTTGTCTATCCGACAACAGCCCATGAATAAAAACCAGCACTGATAATAATTCCAAAGACGAGGCCGACAGAAAAATGGCATATTTATTTAAAAATAACAGAAACCCGCGTCTTTAAGCACGGACAAAGCAGGCAGTTTTTATTTATCAGAATAATGCGCCTGTTAATAAATTAGCACTTTTACCCAAATCCCTTTATTGCGGGAGGCGGTTCTACGTTATAAATAACACCAGGGAAAATAAAATGACGATAACGGCGTCCTTATTATCACCGAAAAGAAAAACCTTCAGGCAATCAATATTAGCAGTCAATATCACTGTTGCCCTGCTGATGCTGGCCGGTTGCAGCAGCGGCGGAGGGGGAGGCAGCGCCGGCGCGGCGCCAACGCCGGAAACACCCACTACACCAACAGAGCCCACGACACCGACAGAGCCAGAAACACCGACAAATCCGACGGAGCCGGAGACCCCGCCCTCCCCGACGGAACCCGGCGACTCCCGGGTCAAGGTGGGCATTATCGACTCGGGACTTTCCCTGAACCGTCCCTACATCAACTATGACAACGTCACGGCTTTCAAATCTTTCGTCGGCGGAAGCGAAGACCTAAATGATAACCTGGGCGATGACGGACACGGAACGATAGTGGCGATGACTCTGGCCGGGCAAGAGTGGCGGCAATGGCCCGCCGGGATGGCCCCCGACAGCCAGCTTTATATCGCGCAAGCCTCAAAAGACAGGAGTTTCGGATCTATCGAAGCCCTATACTCCGTCAGTTGGCTGCTGGAAAACGACGTCAAGATCATTAATATGTCTTATGGCTCCACCCAACGACTGACTACACCCGAGGAGTTGGCGGCCGCGGGCCAACGATATCAATACGAATTGCAGTCCCTGCGGGAGATCGTCGACGCCGAAGCGCTTGCCGTCATATCGACAGGTAACGAGAATACCTCCACACCATCCCCTCAGGCGCTGCTCCCAGTGATCTACAGCGATGAACCCGAACTACAGAAGGGCATACTGGCCGTTACCGGTTTCATCGATGAAAATGTGTATTCGAAACCCAATCAACCAGACGAACTCTATCTATTCGACGCCTGTGGCGGCGCGGCCGCATACTGCATGAGCGCGCTCGGCACCGCGAAATATCCTAGCCAAGGCGATACAACAGATGGCGAATGGACGACCCAAAACGCATACGGTACTTCTTTTTCCGCGCCGCGGGTAGCGGGAGGAGCCGCGCTCGTCAAGGCAACCTTCCCGTGGATGACCGGCTATAACCTACAGCAGACACTGCTAACGACGTCGACATATCACAGCGATGCTTACACAGAATACGATCCCGATAACTCTTATTATGAATCGATCTATGATGATGACGGCAATCTGGTGGAAATTATCTTCCATCGCGCTGAAAAAACGGTGGCCGATACCGCCAACGGACGCCCTTACAATGACACCTTTGGCTGGGGCGATCTGAATACCGAAAAAGCGTTAAAAGGCCCGGCCATGTTCTACGCCGACGACTTCACCGCCCGGCTGACCGCCGGCGACTACAGCTTTTCCAACGATATCAGCGGTGACTACGGCCTTATCGTTACGGGCGCCGACAACGCTGGCGGCATCCTGCGCCTGACGGGGAACAACGCCTATCAGGGCGATACGCGCATCACCGCCAACAGCCTGTTCGTGGACGGTTCGATAGCGGGCAATGCCACGGTATCGGGGACGGGGACATTGGCGGGCAAGGGCGCCATCGGCGGCAACGTCAACAACGCCGGCACCGTCGCCACCACCGCCGAAGGCGGGCTGACCATCTCCGGCGATTACATTCAAACCAGCAACGGCGCCTTGAGCATCACGCTGTCCAACCCGCTCGCGGTGACAGGCAGCGCCGCGCTGGACGGCACGCTGAGCGTCGGGCTGCCCGGCGACGACTATATCGTCCAGGTCAGCGAAACCCTGCTGCACAGCGGCCTGGGCGTCAGCGGCCAATTCGCCGGCGTCGACACCAGCCTGTTCCTCACCGGCAGCGTAACCTATGGCGCCAATGACGTCACCGGCGCCTTCAGCCGCGTCAATACCGTCGATGCCGTCGCCAACAGCGGATTACAGGGCTCGGCCCTGCTGCAAACCGCCGCCAACGTGGAGTCCGCCTTACGGGTTGCCGACCGCTGGGCTACCTCCGACAGCGTCAGCGCCGAACAAACCGGCCTGCTGGCAAAAGCCGCCGCATTCCAGCAACTGGCGACGGCCAGCGCAGCGGCAATCTCGTTGGATTCGCTATCCGGTCAGGCGCATGCCTCCAGCAATGCCATCCTGTTCAACAGTCTTGATTACCAAAATCAACTGCTGAACAACCGTCTGGATCGGCTGGATAATGGGAACAGCTACGGATTCTGGATAGAGACCGGCAAGCTGCGCGGCGACCTGAGCCAATCTGGCTATTTGGGCAGCCATTACGATATCAACCTGACGGCGATCGGGGCCGACACCGACTTCGATACCGCGGGCCTGCGTGCGGGGATTGCCTATACCAACAGCCAGATCAAGGCCAGCTACCAGGGTAGCGGCGGCAGTAGTGAGAATGAGTTACACGGCGTGATGAGCTATGCCCGTTATAACCTCACGCCGCAATGGTATGTTCAGGGTAACCTGAGCTATCAGCGCGGTCGCGATAAATTAAAACGTTCTATTCTGCTGGACGATGTGCAGGCGGTATCCAGCAGTACATCAAGCGACAGTTGGCAGGGACTGGTGAAAACCGGCTATGAATTGGCCTTAAATGACGTCTTCAGCGTGCAACCCTATACCGGACTGAAATATAGCCGTCTTTCCACCGGCGGCTTTACCGATACCGGCAGTGAATTCGGCCTGACGGGAGAAGGTAACGACTATTCCCGTACCGTCGGTTTAGCCGGGTTGAATCTGCGGGCAGCGATCGAATGGCATCAGGGATGGTGGAGCAGTCTGGGCCTCAGCGGTGAATATCAGCACGCGTTCAGCAATCCATCCCTGGATGTGACCGCCCGCTGGAGCGGACTGGGCCGGGAAGGCGAACGTCTTGACATTCCCGGCATTCGTCTGGATAAAGACTCTCAGTGGGCGGGCGTCCGGCTGGACGTAGGCAAAACAGCCGATGCCCACTTCTTCCTGCGGGCAGACAAGCACTTTGCCGATCGCGGAAATGAGGAAGTGCTGCGCGGCGGCGTTGACGTATCCTTCTGATATCGGCCGAGGCCGGTAAAATAACAGACTCGTCAGAATGACCGGAATTATCGTACGTATGGGGAATGCGGCATAATTCCGGCAACAGTCATTAAAAAGTCCCCCGATAACTTAAAATAACGTTCTCGCCGACGTAACGTGCAGATGAGAGTATGAAAAATGGAAAACGCGGTTAAACCCTATTTACAACGGGTCTGTTTTAATCCGAAAAAAACTATTGAATCCGACAGTTATCCATTTAATATTCCGGCGATAAAAGCGCTTGAAGAGATTACGTTCCATTCTGATGTTACCTTCCTTGTCGGCGAAAACGGATCCGGAAAATCTACGCTGCTTGAAGCGCTGGCGATATTATTGGGACTCAATACGCAAGGAGGAAGTACCCCGCTAAATATTTCCAGCACCGAGCATGGCGCCGCCCCCCTATATGAATATCTTCTCCCGGTTCGGGGTCCTTATCGACCCCAGGACGGGTATTTTCTGCGGGCAGAAAGTTTTTTTAATGTCGCGACCTATCGGGATGAACGCGCATCGCTAAAAAGCGTTGATTATAAGAAAATCCACCACCACTCTCACGGCGAAGCTTTTATTACGTTAATAACCCAAAAGTTTACCGGGCATGGCATTTATCTGATGGATGAACCGGAAACCGCGCTGTCGCCTAACCGGCAATTAGCCGCGCTGCGCGCAATACATGAGTTGGTCCAGAAGGGATCACAATTTATCATAGCGACTCACTCCCCCATTATTCTCTCTTATCCGCAGTCCCGAATTTATAAATTTAGTAAATCGGGCCTGTTTGAGGTGAGTTATGAAGATACGGAACACTTCTTTATTACTAGAGACTATATGAACAACTATCCCAAAAGATTGAAACAGCTACTGGAATAAGCGTTGCCGGTGGTTTACAGCGGAAATACCGCCGCGCCGATAATCTTCGGGCCAGACGCAACGTCATTCACCGCGCTAAATATAGCCAATCCCGTCAGGGCGGCGATCATCCCGATGCGGCCTCTCTTCACGTAACGGTACGGTATCGTCACCATTGACCTCATCATGTCCTGAAGGTGTAATACTGGATGTTAAATGCAATCGATGCGAGTGAAAAGCCGCCAGCGATTCACGGTGCGCCACACTGACGATAGCGCTGCCGGGCAGAGCCGACAGCAATGTCTGATAAATATGTTGTTCGGTAGCCGCATCAAGCGCACTGGTCGCTTCATCCAGAAAAATAAAGTCCGGCCGATGCAACAGCGCCCTGGCGATCGCCAGTCTCTGCTGTTCACCGCCGGATAGCCGCTGTTGCCAGCGATCGCTGATATTCAACAGGGAAACCGCCCCCGGAAAACAGTTCTGTGTCAGCGCTTGACGGCACTGTTCATCGCTAAAATCCGTTTCGTTATTGGGATAACAGAGCGCCGCCTTCAGCGTACCGGTGGGGATGTAGCTTTTCTGAGGCAGGAACAAGAAGCGGCTGGCGGTCGAACGAACTATCTCACCCTCGCCGTACGACCACAACCCGGCACAGGCCCGCAGCAGAGTACTCTTACCCACCCCTGAGAGACCGGCGATCAGCCAGCGTTCACCGGGCAGTACTCGCCACTGTTCCACAGTCGTTAGTTCCTTACCGTCAGGAGTCTTCAGTACTAGTCGCCGGCAATTGAATCCCGGCGCTTCACTCTCCAGCAGGAGAATATCCGATATCGCATTGTCAGATTTATTCAGCGCCTGCTCCAGATCGCGCAGCCGGTTGGTCAACGCCAGCCAGCGGGTAAAGGCCTCATATGCCTGCATGAAATAGCTCAGCGTGGAACGCAGAGAACCGTATGCCATCTGGATACGAGTCAGATCGCCGAAGGTGATCTCACCGTTCAGCAACTGCGGCAACGCCAGCAGAGTAGGCAATGGAGAAATAAAATGGGAAAACGTGCCTTGTCCCAGCGAGACCTTAAAACTGCGCTGGATAATGGCCAGCGCATTGTTCCGCAGGATAAGAAAGCGTTGGATCAGGCGCTCTCCTTCCCGCATACCGCCCTGATAAAACGCGATCTGTTCCGCATTTTCCCTTACCTGCATGCCCAGAAAACGAAAGTCGCCCTCTGCATCTTGTTTATTTATATTTAATAAAATTAATTTCTTACCAAGGACATGAGAAATATACAGTTGCAGAAAAGCACAAATGAACACGGTATAAACCATATAGCCCGAAATCGCCCATTCACGGCCCAGCGCACTGAAACGCAGGGTTCCAGCAACGGACCATAACAGTACGGTATAGGTCGCCGTATTAATAAAAACCGATACCAGGCTAATAAAGAATTTAAGCGATGCCTCCACCAGTTCACTGACATCATCGGCAATACGCTGATCGGTATTGCTTAGCATACCATCCCGTTCCAGCCGGTAATATGCCGGTGTTCCCGTCCAACGCCGGATATAACGTAACGTTACCCAAGTGCGCCAACGTAACGCCAGATAGTGGTTAAAGATCACGCCAATCTCCGGCAACAGCATCACACCCAATCCCAATATGAAATTGAGCACGAACAGCGGCTTGATCTGTTGCCAGTCCAGCGCGATCAGTGCATCAATGAACTCTCCCGCAATACGGTTCACCCTGACATGGAGGTAGGCGTTGCACAGCGTGATGCTGATAATCACCGCCAGCACAGCCAGCGCCAGGTATTTCTCCGATGATCGCCAATAAGGAAACAAAATCTGCCAGATGCCTGGCCTCAAATCACTTTCATCATGTTCTTTCACTGACTTTCATACCCGTATCCGATCATGCGTCAGACTATAAGCCGCTGACACGCCTGGTGTAGTGCCGACGCGATGCCAATGCGGATCGACATATTTTTAATCAATTCAATACATCCAGAACAAATGCCCGCTAATGCGGGCATAGACGCTTGATTGCCTGCTCAGCGATTAGAACGCATAGGTGCCGGTCAGACGCCAGGTTCGACCATCTTTCACTCCTACATAGTCATCTGTCGAAGTGGAATAATAGAGATCGCGATCGAAGACGTTATTCACGCCGAACCGTAGCGACCACAATGGCTGGCGATAGAATATCGCCACATCGGTCTGCGTCTGACTACCGACCGTAAAGTAATTGCCGATAGTGCCGTTCTGCGTAGTTTTCGACGTTCCGCTGATACCGATAGACGCCCCTGCCCCCTGAAGCAGGCCGTTCTGAATCTCATAGGAGGTCCATATATTGGCAGTATGGCGCGGCGTGTCTTTGAACGAATTCCAGAAACTACTGTTCGGGGTTTTCTTGTCCGTATAGGTGTAACTGGCCGTTAGCTCCCAGCCCGGCAACAAGGTGCCGTTCAGGTCGACATCAAAGCCTTCCGTCTTCCGCCCTTCGGCCCCAACCGGTATCCCGTTTCTGAAAACAACCACGTTATCCTGCCGAATATCGAATAACGCGGTAGTCAGCGTCAGGTTATCGTCCAGCAGGTTCACCTTCAACCCGACCTCCTTCGACTTGCCGGTGGCGGGCGGTAGAACTTCCCCGGTACGACGGTCAAGTTGCGCATTACCACTGAAACTGTTGAGATAGTTGGCGTAGACCGTCACATCCGGCGTGATATCGAAGCTGACGCCATAGTTGGGGATCCATTTATCGGTTTTATAGCGGACAAGCGCCGCATTGTTGGTCTGATAGGTGTTATTCCAACTGGAACGTTTAAGAGAAACCTGGACATGGAGACGATCCCATAAATCAATCGAGTCCTGTAGCAAAAACCCACTCTGAATTATCGTGCTGCGACTGGCCCGATAGTCCGGTTCGCCAATCCCCGGATAAACGAGCGAATCCGGGTTATAGACGTTACCGTTAAAAAGTAGTACGAACCTACTGTCGTAGCTGTTATAGCGTTCATGTTGATAATCATGCCCGAATAGCAACGTCTGCTTCACCGGACCTGTTTCTATGACCCCGCGAATGTCATTTTGCAAATTCCAGGACAGGTCGGTGTATTTATTGGCTAACGGGTGGCTGATCTTGTTGCCATTCGACTGAATATCCAGCGTTTCATTCATCTTTACCTGGCCGGAGGTACTCTGGAAATTAGCCTTGCTGTTGAACGTCCAACCGCCGAATAGATCCTGCTGTAGATCATAATAGGCATTGGTGGTTTTGTTCCTGAAATGATCGTCCTTATCACCCAGACGATATACCGGTAGTTTCTGTATTTGCCCGTTTCTGTAGAACGTCCCCGCCGGACCGGAGTTTCTGTCCCTGCTGATTTCAGCACCAATGAGGATGCGGGTCGAGTCCCCATTCCACGCTAATACGGGCGCCAGATAGTCGCTATGGTTGCCGTTATAATCGGGAAAGGCATTATCGGACTTCATTGTCGAAGCATTAAGACGATAGCTAAATGCTTTATCGTCGGTCAACGCGCCTCCCAGATCAATGGCCGTCTTGAACTCTCCATAACGCGCTGCCTCCACCTTCACCTGCCGCAGGGTCTCGGTAACCGGTTTCTTGCGCACCAGGTTGATGGTCCCCGCTGGCGAACTGCTGCCCGAAAGCACGGATTGCGGCCCTTTCAGGACCTCAATTCGCTCAATGCCCTCAACGGATGTTCCCTGCCCTACCCCCGATCGACTGGAGCCAGCGACCCCGTCAGTCAGGCCGGAGGTCACGTTGTAGCCGCGCATCCAGTAAGTCAGCTGTCCCCTGTTCGAGCGAATCGCCGTGACCCCGGCAGAGTTTTTCAACGCCTCTTCCAGCGTCGAAGCCTGCCGATCGGTGATCAGCTTCCCGCTGATCACCTGAACCGACTGAGCCGTCTGCTGCAATGGCGTATTGATACGCAGCGCGGAAGAGGAATTGCCGGGGTTCAATACGGACTCATCCTCACTGGCGCCGGTAACGGTGATCGCGGGCAATGTTTTATCATTCGCTTTCGCCGCATCAACATCATTGCCCTGAGATGAAACAATGGTCAGCGTGCCATTGTCCGTGGTGGTCAATAACAACGGGCTGCCGTGCAGCAGGCGTAGTATGGCCTGACGCACGGTATATCGGCCGTTCAGCGCGGCGGCCTGATAATTCGCCACCAGCGCGGGATTAAAAGAGATAGTCTGCCGGCTTTGATTGGCGATGACCAACAGTCCTTTTTGTAAATCCCCGGCGGGAATTGAAAACGTAATCGTTTCCTCCGCGGCCTGTACCGTCATGGGCACTGCCGCGGCGCTCAATATCAACGCGCTGGCGGCATTAATGGTAAACACTCTGGCGAAAAATAAACGTTTTTTAAAACCAAGCCCTGATGTATTGAAATATTTTTGCTGCTTTCTCATTTTAATCCCCATGCCTTATCACAGTTGTTGTATACCTGTTTTTTTTGGTCTTCATCTGTTTTGTGCAACGACAAGGGAAAAGCGACAATAAAAATAAATAAATTTTGGCAAAAGATATTTTTTATTTAATTTTCATTATTTTTATCTGCGGTTAATTCTTTTTTATTACCTGAATCCCTCATCATCGCCGTAATTAACGGCAAGAGAAATAGCTTATCTTTCTTTATTATTTGATGGGGAAAATCACAATTATAAATAAACATATGAGAAATACGTCGTTTGACTCATTTGCATTTTGCTTTACAAAAAACGAACAGAACCTTTGCTTTGCTTACAAAATGCTTCGTTCTTTGTTTTGTGCTTTTGGGTCATCCACAGCTCAAACAGAATTGCTTTTGTTTATAGTTCAGACGCTTGAGGATGCCCCATGTACACAGAGGCTGGCAAAAAACCGGATCTACTCTCACTGATATTTCGCAGCGATTACCGCTGGCTGACGGAAAGGCTTCGTCGGCGCATTGCCTATGGCTGTGAAGCGGAAGATGTCGCGTCAGAGGCGTTTTTAAGGCTGGCTTCCCTGCCCGACCTGGCCAACGTGCAAGAGCCGCGCGCCATGCTGACCACCCTTGCCAAGCGCGTGCTGTATGAAAACTGGCGCAAACGCGATCTGGAAAAAGCCTACTTCGCCGCATTGGCGAACAAGCCTGAGTTTTATCATCCGTCCCCGGAAGAACAGCAGTTGCTGATGGAAGCGCTGCTCACTATCGATCAGGCGCTGGAAGGATTATCCGTCAAGGCCAGACAGGCCTTTCTCTACAGCCAACTCGACGGAATGACCTATGCCGATATTGCCGCAAGATTGGGCGTTTCCGTCAGTATGATCAGGAAGTATATCGCCAAGGCGCTGACCAACTGCTACCTGGCGACGCAAGACGGCGACAATTAACCGATGGGTATCATGGCCAAACGACAGATGAATAACCCGATCGCCGAGCAGGCGATTGAATGGATGGTGCTGTTGCGCTCAGGCGAAGCCACCCAGAGCGATTATGATGATTACCAACGCTGGCGGCGCGCGAATGTGCTGCACGAACGCGCCTGTCAGCGCATCGAACAAACGTTGGGACAATTTCAGCCCCTGATTCAGGCGCTGCCGCACGAGCCGATCCGGCAGGCCCTGCTGGCGCCGTCCAGCCGGCGGAAAGCGTTGCAATATGGTCTGGGCATGATTTCGGTGTTCTCACTAAGCAGCCTGCTGTTAAATCAGCACTATCCGCTGTCGCCGCTATTGTCCGATGCGAAAACCGCCACCGCGCAGCGGCAAGCGATCCCGCTGAATGACGGCAGCACCCTGACCCTGAATGCCCGCACGGCGGTGAATATCAATATGTCTCCCGACAAGGCGGTGCGCCGGATTGAACTGCGCAGCGGCGGCGTGCTGGCCGACATTGCTCAGGACGCCCGCCGCCCCTTCATGATTTCCACCCACATGGGGGAGATCGTGGCGTTGCAGGCCAATGTGAACGTGCATTATGAGGATGGCGGCGTACACGTCGGCGTTTTGGACAACATCGCCAAGATTACCAACCGGCTCGGCCAGAGCGTCCGGGTTCCGGCCGGTCACGGCGTCTGGTTCGATCAAACCACGCTCTACAACATCGCCATCAGCCCGGACGCAGAAACCGCCTGGCTGCAAGGCCGCCTGGAGGTTCGCGATCGTTCGCTGGCTTCCGTCGTCCGTACGCTACGCGACTACACGCCGGGATTCATCCGTCTGGATCCCGCCGTCGCCGCTTTGCGCGTGAGCGGCAACTTCCCGCTGGACGACATTAACTACACGCTGGATTCACTGGCGCAAACCATGCCCATCGCCATCGTACATACCACGGATTACTGGATACATATCCGCGCGGCCAGCCTGTGAAACGGCACGAAGAAATTCACGCCATAGGGTAACGCTTTTTCTTTTTCGCCGCACATACCTTATAGAGGGCGTTCTTGATAGGCAGATCAGGATTGATTGTTCGACAAAGCAGCAAAAGCAGGGGTATACGTGCAACAGGCATTATTACAAGAGCGCGTCGGGGCCAGTCACCCCTCATGGCACTACGCCGAGTCCGCGCCACGCAACGACGTGAAGACGCCCATCCGGGGAGACGGCAAGAAAATGGCCGTCAGCTTTCTGGCGGTGGTATTGCTGCATGCGGCGGCGCTGGCGCTGCTCATCACCCGAACCACGGAATATACGCCGCTCAGTCTGGTTAATCCCACGGAAAGCGTCACTATTTCTGCCACCTTGGTTGAAGAACCGGAACCTGAGCCAATACCAGAGATATCGTCGGCGCCGCCGGTGCTAACCGCCGATCGGGGCGAACGCGAGATTGAAGCGATGACGGAAAAACCGCAAATGTCGCCCAAACCACCGCCGCCGGTTAAGCGCGAAGTAAAAAAAACGCCGCCCAAACCGCCCGTCAAACCATGGCCGGTACAGCCGAAAACCGTCGCGGCGCCTCAGCCTGTCGCCCAAACCTCGCATCGGTCAACGTCCGCCACGCCGACAAACGCAGCTGAACCGATCCCCGGCGGCAGAGGCAATATGATGCAGAACAATCCGGGGGCCTTGCCCAAACATGTCGCGTCGGTGGGTTGCGCCGTACCCCAACCGGAATACCCGCGCCGCGCCAGACGCCTGCAACAGCAGGGGGAGGCGCTGATCCGTCTGGTGATCGGTCCCGAAGGCCGTTTATTGAAACATGAAATCGCCCGCAGCAGCGGATATGAAGCGCTGGATCAGGCGGCGATGGCCGCGGTGGCGCAAACACGCTGCTCGCCGTACCGCGAAAACGGTCAGGCCATTAGCGTAATGACGCTTCAGCCAGTGAACTTCAAGCTATCGCGTTAATAACCGACCGCGTTAATTAACCCTACGCGGATTAACGGAAAACATCCGAATAAGGCTATGCATAAGAGGTAACATATGAACACGTTGGACATTTATCATTTTTGGCAACAGGGCGATGCGGTAACCCATTCCGTGGCCATTATCCTGCTGGTGATGTCGCTGCTCTCCTGGACCGTTATTCTGCTAAAAGCCCTGCAATTACTGGCGCTGAATAAAAGCGTGAATTACAGCCGGCAGGCGTTCTGGCAGGCATCGACGTTACAGGGCAGCCTTAAGCAGTTTGGACAGGCGCGTTTTAACCCGTTTCGCGAGCTGGTGATTGACGGACACGCGCTGCTGAAACATCCGCATAAATTCTCTTCGACGCTGGGCGGGCACGTCGATCTCAGCGACTGGCTGGTTCGAGGATTGAGCAATACGCTGGATAACAGCGCCGGAAAATTGCAGTCGGGTCTCGGCACGCTGGCGTCCATCGGCAGTACCGCGCCGTTTATCGGTCTGCTGGGGACGGTGTGGGGCATTTTCCATGCGCTGCAAACCATCAGCTCCATCGGCCAGCCCGACCTGGCGCAAGTGGCGGGCCCGGTGGGCGAGGCGCTGATCATGACCGCCTTCGGCCTGTTTGTCGCCATTCCCGCCGTACTCGGGTTTAACGCCATCAATCGCCGCAACCGCGTTGTGCTGCACGCCATGAACCGGTTCGCCCACGATCTGCACGCCTACCTGCTGACCGGCGCCCGCGTTGACCCGGCGAGCGCCGATATTCACACGCCGAACGGTCAGCAACAGCCTATCCCGGTCGAACGTTCCGCCTGATGAGGAAAATACGATGAGTATGTCATCTCCGTTTGAAAACCAGGACGACGCGCTGCTCAACGACATTAATATGACGCCGTTCATTGACGTCATGCTGGTGCTGCTGATTGTGTTCATGATCACCCTGCCGGTGATTAATCACGCCGTCAAAGTGGATTTGCCGCGGGCCAACGTTGAGAAGATCAAGAAAGATCCGCAGGCGGTGGCTATCTCCATCACCGCCACCGGGCAGATTAACTGGAACAAAGAAGCCATTGACGATGCCCAGTTGGCCGCCCGGCTTGATAGCGCCGCCGCCGAGGAAACCCGTCCCAATATCCGTCTTTTCGCCGATCAGGCGGTAGAGTACGGACGGGTGGCCTATGTGATGACCAGCGCCCAGCAGCGCGGCCTGAGCAAAATCGATTTTGTGTTGCAGCCGGTAAAAACGCCCTGATATTGATTACAAATCGCCAGGCCCTCTTCATGAGGGCCACCCGTTTTAGCGACTTGTGCTTTTCCCACCTCGGCAGAGAAGAAAACGCCGGCCGCCGGTGACGCTTTCCCCGCCCGATTGCACATACCCAGTAGAACCCCGTCTCCACGGATACCGAATGATGCCGTCTGTTTATAAAACGCCCGCTGCCGGGGCGCCTCAGTCTGAAACCCTCACACTTGTCGCAGAGCAGGCGCTATCGCTGGCCGCCGCAAAAGGTGCCGGCCAGAGCTCGGTCAATGTCTCACAGGGCGACCGACGCAACATCAGGGTCAGAAACGGCGATCTTGATACGCTTACCCAGAACCACAGCCAGTTTCTATCGGTCACCGTCTACTTCGGCCAGCGCTCGGGAACCGTCACCGCTACCCAGTTCACCTCGGAGGCGCTACAGGAAGCCGTGGAATCCGCCTGTATGCTGGCAAAATATGGCGATGAAGATCCTTACGGCGGCCTGCCGGACCAACAACGCCTGGCGACCGATATCCGCGATCTCAAACTTTATGAACCGGAAAGCCTGACGGTCGAACAGGCCCTGGCGCTGGCGCTACGGGCGGAAAAAGCGGCCGATGACGCGCAGCCGGGGCGCTGTTACAGCGAAAGTACGGAAATCGCTTCTCAACAGAGTGAATTTATTCTGGCTAACTCCGTCGGGTTCTGCGCGGGCTATCCCTCTTCCTTCCATTCGCTGTGGAATCAGTCGCTGGCCCGCGACGATACGCAGCGGCGACAAGGTTATTGGGGAATGACCCGCCGTAGTCCCGCGCAGTTGGGTCACCCTGAAATAATCGGCGCAACCGCCGCCGGCCGCGCATTGGCGCAACTGGGCGCGCAAAAGCTCTCTACCCGCCGCTGTCCGGTATTATTTGAAGCTCCGGTTGCGCACAGCCTGATTCACCATCTGGTCAATGCGCTGAGCGGAGGCGCGCTTTACCGCGCTTCATCCTTTTTGGGGCCGTGTCTGGGGGAAAGTATTATCGCCCCCCATCTGAGCCTGCATGAAGATCCGTTTATTCCCACAGGGTTGGCCAGCGCCTGTTTTGATAGCGAGGGCGTCGCCGCCTCAACACGTCCTATCATTCATCAGGGGCTGGCCAAGGGCTATTTCCTGTCCAGCTACAGTGCTCGCCGTCTGGGGCTGGTCACCACCGGTAACGCAGGCGGCGCCTATAACCTCACCGTCAACAGCAGCCAGAACCAACCCGGCGACGACCTGCCGGCCTTGCGGCGAAAATTGCATAACGGCCTGCTGGTCACCACCCTGCTGGGACAGGGTTTGAACCCGATAACCGGTGATTACTCTCAAGGCGTGTCTGGCTTCTGGGTGGAAAACGGGGAAATTCAATATCCGGTGGAGGAGATCACCATCGCCGGCAACCTGAAAACTATGCTGCGGCAGTGCGTTGCGCTTGGCGCCGACGCGCACACGCAAGGCCAACTGACCTGTGGTTCGATGCTGATTGAAGAGATGCAGGTCGCAGGCCGGTAATTCCAGCCCCTTTACAGAAACAGGATAATCAAATGGCAACCCAGGCTACGGATGCTTCACTTTCCCCGGCGCTGACCGCTTTTTCACTGGAGACCAAGGCACTTGGTCATGCATTGAATCATATCATGCAGCGCCAGGTGGATTATGCCGATCTCTATTTTCAGCGCCGCCAGCAGGAAAGTTGGCAGTTGGAAAACGGCATCGTGCGTCCGACCGGTTTCAGCCGAGATCAGGGCATCGGCGTCAGGGCCGTCAGCGGGGAAAAAACCGCGTTCTCCTATACCAATAACATTTCCGCCGCCGCCTTGCTGAATGCGGCCGGTACGGTCAGAGAAATTACCCGGCAGGGACAAAACGCCAGCGTGGCGCTGCCTGCGTCGCTGCCGCAAGGCATAACTTCACTCTATCCGCAGGATAACCCGCTGACCTCCATCACCGAGCGGCAAAAATGCGACCTGCTGGCATCCATCGATCGCCAGGCCAAAGCCCGCGATCCGCGCGTCACCCGGGTGAGCGCCTATCTTGGCGCGTCATATGAAACCATCCTGATCGCCCGACACGACGGCAAACTGGCTACCGATGTCCGCCCGCTGGTCAACCTGACGATCGCTGTCGTGGCGGAACAACAGGGCCGCCGCGAAACCGGCTCCAGCGGCGGCGGAAGACGCCTCGATTATCGCTTCTTCGACGCAGAGAGCGTGACCCGCTGGGTATGCAAAGCCGTCGATCAAGCGCTGAACAATCTGGAAGCCGGCCCGGCTCCCGCCGGCACTTACAGCGTGGTGCTGGGGGCCGGTTCCCCCGGCATCCTGCTGCACGAAGCCATCGGGCACGGGCTGGAAGGCGATTTCAACCGTAAAGGTAGTTCGGCATTTTCCAATCTGCTGGGAGAACGCGTTGCGGCCAAAGGCATTACCGTGGTGGATGACGGTACGATGGCATCACGCCGCGGTTCGCTTCATGTGGATGATGAAGGCACCCCCACCCAGACCACCGCGCTGATTGAAGACGGTATTCTGCGCGGCTACTTGCAGGACAGCCTGAATGCCATGCTGATGAACGCCGCACTGACGGGCAACGCCCGCCGGACCTCCTACGCCTCGCTGCCGCTGCCGCGCATGACCAATACCTATATGCTGGCGGGACAGTATCCCGCCGACGAGATTATCGCCTCGGTGAAGAACGGGGTCTATGCCGCCGGCTTTAGCGGCGGACAGGTCGATATCAGCAGCGGCAAGTATGTGTTTGCAACCACCGAAGCCTATCTGATTGAAAATGGGAAAATCACCCGTCCGGTGAAGGGGGCGACGCTGATCGGCCACGGACCGGAGGCGCTACTGCACGTTTCGATGGTCGGCAATAATCTGGCGTTGGACGAGGGCAATATCAGTTGCAGCAAGGAAGGCCAGACATTACCCGTCAGCGTCGGTCAGCCGACGCTGCGTATCGATAATATGACGGTGGGCGGTTCGCAGTGAAGCGCTCGCCGAACGTTTTTGCGCACTTGCCTGCCTAAAGGGAGAAACGATGTCCGACGTCATTATCACCGCCAGCGATGCCACGCTGGATAACTTGCTCAAAAATAGCGACAAACCGGTATTGCTCGATTTGTGGGCGCCCTGGTGCCAACCGTGCAAAACGCTGGCGCCGCTGCTGGAGGCGCTGGCCGACAACACGCCGGACGATCTGACCGTCGCCAAGCTGAATGTCGAGCAATATCCCGACCTCATGCGGCGTTTTGGCGTTCGCGGCATCCCCACGCTATTGCTGTTCAAAGACGGGCGGGAAATCTCGCGGCAGATCGGCGTGAAAACGCTGCCGCAGCTGCGCGGCTGGTTGGCATCGCACCAGATTACCGTTCAGCAGAATGCGCAGCCGGTGACCGACGCCGCCGTAAGCTGGGGAGCGTTTTATGGCGATGCCTCTCTGCACGCTTTCTTACATCAGCGTCTGCGGCAACATGCGGCAGACGGCGAGATCGCCATCTCCTTCTCGCCATACTGGCAGGAAAACAAAGGCACCATCTCCGCAGCTTTTGTCCACTGCGCCCGTATTGAGGTCTTTGAGCGCGTTACCGGGCTGCCGGCCTCTCTCGCGTTACTACTGGAGAATCTCACCTGCGCCACCCCGCGGCAGGTTGATGCGCTCTTTGACGCCGTCGGGCCAGGTAAGGCGGTAGGCGACATACCGCTGCAATGGCTCCATCTCTGGTTAGGCGACGCGGAAAATCCCTGGTCGGACTGGCTGACGGATCGCTCGCTGGACGACCTGCGCCGGCAGTGGCGGCGCCTCGCGGCCCGTCAGGCCGCCGGTGAGACGGTGGCCGAAAGCGAATGGGCGCGATTACACCAGCAGGCGACGGCGCGGCAAGAAAAGGCCGGAATTGAGCAGGGGCTGGAAAAAAACATCGCCGCCCTGCTTGCCATACTCTCCCCGCCGCCGGCCCCTGCCGATGCGGCTAGCTGGCAAGGCATCAAGCTCTATCTTGGCTTCGCACTGGCGGAAATTCTACGCATTGAGGCCGGATGGAGCAATGAAGAGCGCGCAACGCCGGACAAGCGCCACCTGTGGTTTAAGAAGCATGAAGCGGCCGCGCCCGGCAAACGGCTGACGGATGAACGCATCGCCGAACTGCGCGCACGGTGGCTTCAGGAAAACCCCGAATTTTCCGCCAAAGAAGACGAGTTTTACCGGCAATATCCCTCACTGCAAGAGCAGCAAAAAGCGCCATTGCAGGAAAAACTATGGCGCCTGCTGCGTAACGCGCCGCTCTGCAAACCACAACCTGAGTAACGGCGGTCATTTAGCGCCCCCTTCCGTCGATATCGCCCCGTCAGGCTGCGTCCGGCGTCGCCAGACATCATATGCCGCGCTATCGTGCTGTTCCAGCGCCAGTGCGGTTTCTTCACGCCAGCGTTGCAGCAACGTTTTTTTCCCCGACAGGCCGAGTGCGTTGACCATCTGTTCGATATCCCGCGGTTTTTCACCCAGCAGACGCAGCGCGGGCAACGGTAATGCGCTATTGGCGAGCAGCCGGCACAGCGCGGCGAAGCTGGCCTCCATCGGCCGACTGGCGAAAGCGAATCCCGCAAGCGCACGCCAGTCCTCGTCATCCAGCGCGGTGCTTTCATCCAGCGGCAACGGCAGATCGAGCGGGATGACGCGACACAGCCAGAACCAATCCCGCGCCAGTTGCCGGGTCGCCTGCTCGGCCAGTGAATAACCTTCGTCACTCAGGGGCAATAACGCCATCGCGCTGTAACAGCCGCTGCTGGCCTCAAGATGGCTGCCGATGCGCGCCAGTTGAAAACCGCATGAACGCCAGAAGGCCCACAGAGCCGGCTGGTAGCCGAAACTGACCGACAGATAATCCAATCCCTGTGACCGCGCAGCCAGTATCTGATGCGCGATCATGGCTTGCCCGATGCCTTGCCGCCGGTAAACGGCAGCCACCGCGATACGGCTGATGCGCCGCGAGCGAAGCGTCGGCGCACGCCATAGCCCGGCATGCGCCGCCAGCGATTGCGCCGCCAGATTGCCGCGCGGACGGCGCCGCCCGGCCCACACCTCGTGCGCCAGCTCGCGGGATAAACCGCCTTCATCCACCAGCCACAGCACGCCGTTGAGCGCGCCGGCTACGCTGGCGCTGTAGACATGCATACCGGGCGCATCCAGCAGACGGCGCAAATCAAGCGGCGAGGTACGGTAGTGCGCGCTGCATAACAACGCATAGCACTGCTGTAAACGCTGCGGCCGCCGCAGCCAGCCGGCGGCGCTTTCTTCACGCAGCTCGGGGGCGGCGCCTGACGGCGCCGAATGGCTTTCGTCCGCTATCAGGCCGGGTTCCGCAAACAGCAGCGCATTATCCAGCACGCGTTCCAGCGGATCGTCCTCAGCCCAGCGTAGCGGCTTATCCAGAGTAAAAACCCGGCATTGCGGCAGCAAGGCGCAAAACTTGAGCAGGAAACCGCGCCCGGTGCCTTCATACCCCTGCACGGTGGTGGTCATCAGAATACGCCGGAAATAGGGCAGCAGCGCCGTCAGCACCGAAGAAGGGATCGCCGCCGCTTCATCGATCAATAACCAATCAACCGCGGGGCGCGGATTGAGGCGGCAATGTTCCAGCAGCGCATCAGGCGCCCAGAAGCGAGTATCGCCGCGGGCATGCCGTTGCAGTACGTCGGTGGCTGAGCGGGAAGGCGCGGTAGCCCAGCACGCTCCCGCGCGGCGTCGGGTCAACATGCCGGCCAGCGCCGACTTGCCCCGGCCGCGCGGCGCTATGACCACATAGACGCCCGGCGGGGCGGCGATTAACTGTTGCAAAACCGCCAGTTGCTGATCCGTCGGCTCGCCGTCGGGGGGCTGCCGCTCAGGCCGCGAATGCAGCGGGCTGACTGCCGGCGTCTCACCCTGACGCCAGACGGCGACTTCATCATCCGCCAGCAAATGCCGCTGAAGATGGCGGACAAAATGGGGCGTGGAGATCGGCTGGGGCCGTTCACTCCAGCGCAGGCTGTCTTCATCCGGCCGATGCGCCCACGATTGCCATTCCGGCGCCAGCAGGATCAACCAGCTTCCGGCGCGCAGCGTACCCGCCAGCATCGCCCAGGCTTCCACGTCCAGCCCCTGGCGGGCATCAAATATCGCATGGGTGAACTCCCGCCCGAGCAAGGTCCGCACCTTAGCGGCGGCTAACGACGTCACGCCCGGCGGCGCATGCGCACCAATCCACAGCCAATCGCCCTCCAGTTGACGGCGCAGCCTCAGCGCCTGGATTTCGCACCAGCCCGGCTCCCCGCTGAGCACCATCAGGCGACGCACGCGGCTGTGCCGCTGTCGGCGCTGGCCGTTGACGAAATCGGAGAAGAAGTCGGTCATGGCAAAGACGATCAGGTTTTACCGATCAGTAAAGAGAGAATACCCGCGGCAATCAACGGCCCGACCGGGACGCCGCGGAACAACGCCACGCCCATCACGGTTCCCACCAGCAGCCCCGCCACTACCGAAGGCTGGTTGCTCATCAGGGAAACGCCTCGCCCCCCCAGCCAGGACACGACGACGCCAATAACAATCGCCAGCAGCGATTTCCAACTCAGAAAAGAGTTAATGACGTCCGCCGCGCTAATTTTTCCGCTGGCGATCGGCGTCATCACACCAATGGTGAGAATGACAATCCCAATCGTCAGACCGTATTTTTCTATCCACGGGAAATAGTTATTCAGCGGGGTAATGCGCACGGCCAATAAAATCAGAATAGCCAGCGTAACGGTCATGTTGTGACTGATAATGCCCAGTCCGGCCAGAACCAGCAGGATCAACAGCGTTGGATCAAAGTAGGCCATGAAAAATCCTTGCCCATAAGTCAGAAAAAAGTCATCGAGAGCGACATACGCAAAAGCGACTAATGATAGCATCAGACAATGTGACTCAAGGGATTAATTCACAAAATCCACCCATAAACCCTATTGAAAATACCCAATATATTTATGGTGGATTATCCCTCCCGTCTCCGGGGGACAACGCGCGGTGTTTTTTCCAAGATGCAGGAAGGCGGCGTCCTAACGGGACAAGGCCCACAAGGGGCCCGGTAACAAAATGAAGGGGATATTCAACCAGCCAGGCATAGCGTCAGAAGAATGTCGGCATTATTTCAACAACGTTCAGATCATCATCGACCAAACAGACCTGGCGCCACTTATCAAATGTCAGACACGGATGAGAGGCGCCAAACGCAATGATATCGCCCACGCGAAGACCGTGTTCCGCCGGTATCTGTAAAAAGGCGTGCTGATCCATCATTGCCGTGATGCGATAGTCCCGCCCAAAGACAACAGGATCACGTTCGTCTGAAGGATAATGACACAGCGGTTCAGGATATCCGGCGTCAAAGGCGATGTCCCGTTTGCCAAATGCGATAATGGCGCATCCTGCCTCTGGCAGGGATTGCACATGGGCCCATACTTCCATCGCTGGCAGCAATGCGCCATCCATCTCCGGATGACGATGCAACACACCGGCCTGCGCCACTTTATATAATCCATGGTCGTGAACCAGATAACACCCCGGTCGCAGCAAAGGAGTAAACAACATATCCGCCTGTAGCCGGGCAAATTCGCCAGCGATCAAATCGTACCAGGCAGAACCAGACGCGGTGATATAAGGATGACGAATGCCAAATCGCCCTTGTCCCTGTAGCGACATGGCGGTTTCCACCAGATAGGCGGCAAAGGCCTGGATCGCGCCTTCCGGCCGCTCGCCATGGATCACCCCTTCATAGCCTTCAATACCCGTCAACACCAGCGCGGGTGAAGCGTCGATAGCGGCCAGCACGGCGTTAATCTGCCGATCGGTTCGGCAGCCGCAGCGACCATGGGATACGCCAATTTCCAGCATCACGTTCAACTGTAGTCCCTGAGCTCCAAAGTAATCCCCCAGCACCCGCACGTTATCCGGATTTTCCACCAGACAGTGGAACTCCAACCCGCCCTGTTTCAGCAAACCAGCGATAATTGCCATATTGGGCTCGCCAACAAGTTGGTTCGCCATCAAAACTCGCCGCACCCCGTGCTCATAGGCCACTGAGCTTTGCACTGCTGTCGCCAGGGTAATTCCCCACGCGCCTTGTTCTAACTGACGCTGAAAAAGCGCAGGCGTCATGGTCGTTTTTCCGTGCGGCGCCAACTGCGCGCGATGCGCATTGGCATAGTTCTGCATCCAACGCAGATTATGATTCAGTGCCTGTTGGTGCAGTACCAGTGCGGGCAGGCTGACCTGTTTCAGAAGGCTGTCGCCTAATCGGGCACTGCCTTTATCAGAGTGAGACATATCATGTACTCCAGGTTATCTGCTTTGCTTTCCGGCCAAGCGTTGCTCCATCGCCCGCGCGCACTCCGTCAGCACGCTACGGTAATGATCATGGTTAACATAAGCGTCACCACGTGGCGCCACAATACAAAACGTGGCGATACACTGACGTTGAATATTGTAAACACCGGCAGCAAAACAGTGAGTATAGGTATCCGCTATGCTATCGAAAGAGAAAAAGCCGTCTCGGTGCGACTGACGGATCTCATGTAAAAATCGATCTGGCGATAATCTTGTGCCATCCGGTAACGTGAAATCATCTGCTGGAACGAAGTCGAGGATCTCTTCATCGCTCATATGTCCCAGCAACAATCGCCCGGAAGCCGTCCAGGGGAGCGGGATGTCCTCCCCCACGCCAGAAGAAATACGGAAGGCGCGCTCGCCCTCACGCATCAGCGCAACGTTATATTTTCGCCCGTTAAGCAGACACATCTGCGCGGTCTCATGGGTACGTTCGACGATCTGTTCCAGAAAATGATCGGCTTCGCGGGTAAAATCAAAATGGTTAAGGTGTGCTTGGCCAAGAAAATAGAGCTCTCTTCCCAGGTACACCAAACCGTCATGACCAACCGACTCAAGAATTCGCCGTTCTTGCAGCAACGCGACCAACTCATACACCGTTGATTTCGGGGCATTAATCCCCTTGGCAATATCATGCGGACGCAATGGTTGTCGCTGTATTTTCAGGTACTCTAGTATTTCGAACGCACGATCAAGCCCGCGCGCACGCCGCTTTACATCCGGAACCGTCATGACTCCCCCCATCAGGTACTACTTATCTTTCAGACAGTTATACTGACTTATAAGCAATACAGTCAATTTCCACTTTGCAATCCACCATCATTCCGGATTGTACGCAGGCACGCGCAGGGGCATGAACAGAGAAATACTCAGCAAAGACTTTATTAAAACTCCAGAAGTCTCGGGGATCATCCAGCCACACCCCTACCCTGACGACATGTTCCAGGCCATAACCCGCTTCCTCAAGGATGGCGATCACGTTCTGCATGGCTTTATGGGTTTGAGCAATAATGCCGCCATCAATGATCTCCCCCTTCTCCATCGCTACCTGACCGGATACATATAGCCAGCCATCCGCCTCTACCGCGCGCGCAAAAGGTAATGGCTGACCGCCTGCACCACGCTCACCAGCACCGTAACGGGTAATACTCATATCATCACTCCTGTGTTTGTGATTTATCGTCGGTTAAATATTGTCCGTTAAAAATGAGAATGTTTAATAAACTCAGCCAAACGTGGCGACACGGGCTGATGAAATAATTGCTTAGGGGGGCCTTCCTCTTCGATGCGCCCCTGATTCATGAAAACAATCCGGTCGGAGACTTCGTAGGCAAAACGCATTTCATGCGTGACCAGCAACATGGTCATCCCGTCTTCCGCTAGGTTTTTGATCACCGCCAGCACCTCTCCGACCAATTCGGGATCTAGCGCAGAGGTGACTTCGTCAAACAGCATCAGGCTGGGATTCATGGCAATAGCACGGGCAATAGCCACTCGCTGCTGCTGACCACCGGACAATTGACCAGGATAGTGATCGCGACGCGCCAGTAGACCGACACGTTCCAACCAGCGCTCTGCGTTAGCAACCGCTTCATCTTTCGACATTTTTTTCACTTTCAGCAGCCCTAGCGTCACATTCTGTAGTGCCGTTAAATGCGGGAACAGATTGAACTGCTGGAATGCCATCCCCGTCATGGCACGATGCTGTGCAATCACTTTTTCAGGATGGCGTACCCGCCGGTTTTGCTGCTGGTGGTAACCGATAGGCTGATCGTTGAGGAAAATTTCTCCCTGCTGAAATTCCTCCAATAAATTTACGCAGCGCAGCAGCGTCGTTTTTCCCGAACCACTGGAGCCGATTAAGGTCACTACGTCACCACGCGCCAGCGTGAGATCAATCCCCTTAAGGACTTCAACCTGATCATATTGCTTGTGCAGTTTATTGATTTTCAAAAGCGGCGCGGCAGCCAATACGCTCTGTGCCTGATTCATGGCAATCTCACTTTCTTTTCCAGATGATGGCCCAAAAGCTCAATCGAGAAGTTAATGATGAAGAACAACAGCCCAGCAAACGCATAAAATGGCAGCGTCATAAAAGTACGGGCGATCACCTGTTGCGAACTGAGTAATAAATCAGCCACGCCAATGACGGACAGCAACGTCGAAGCCTTGACAATTTCCGCAGCAGAATTGACCCAGGTAGGCAGGATCTGGCGTAGCGCCTGCGGTAACTGGACGTAGCAGAGATCCTGAAAAAACGTCAGACCAATCGCCTTCGCCGCTTCACTCTGCCCCCTTGGTACCGCCTGCAGCGCACCGCGTACAATTTCCGCCACATGGGAACTGCAAAACATCGCCAGCGCCATGACTCCAGCCTCAAAGGGCCCGATATGCCAACCCAATGCCGGGGCGATATAAAAGCAGGACAACACCAGCACCAGCACCGGCGTGCCGCGTATCACATCAATATAAAACCGAACCGTCCAACGCACAGGTCCGCGGCCATAACTCAGCAACAGTCCCACCACCGCTCCGAGCAATGTGCCTAACAAAATCGCCAGTACCGAACTGGATAACGTAATGGCGAAGCCCTGAGCCAACGTGGTTCTTGCCTGCCAAAGCTGATACCACCAGCTAAAAGGATCGTTCATCTCTTCTCCTTAACGCACCAGTACCAACCGCTGCTCAAGCGTGCGCAACAGCGCCGCCAGCAGGTAGCAGGTCGCGATGTACAACAAGCTGGTAACCAGCCAGGTTTCGATAACCCGATAACTTTCCAGATTGATTTTTCGCGCATAAAAAGTCAGTTCCGGTACTGCGATAGCGGCAGCAAGCGAAGTATCTTTGAACAAGGAGATAAAATTATTGCTGAGCGAAGGCAGTACATTACGGAACATTACCGGAATAATGATGTAACGTTTGATTTGCCACTCTTTCAGGCCGATTGCCTGTCCGGCTTCTCGCTGCCCTTTTGGGATCCCCAGCAAACCGGCGCGGAACACTTCGGTCAGGTAAGCCCCGGCATACAGCGATAGCGTGACGATAAACGAGCCGAGCTGATCTAAACGAATGCCCAGACCTGGCAAGGCAAAATAGATCATCAGAATCAAAATCAGGATCGGCAGATTTCGTATGATGGTGACATACAGCATCGCAACCCAGCGCAAGCCCGCGTTTTTCGACAGCATGCAGAATGCGGCAGTTAATCCCAACGTACAGCCAATGGCGATAGAGACCAGCGATAATTCGATCCCCAGCCATAATCCGGCGAGCAACAGATCGAAATTTTGCCACACAGAGGAAAAATTAAGTTGATAGCCCATGGTGTTACCTCAACGCGCCAGACAGCGTTGCCTGGCGCCGTCATGCTTATTTATATTCAACTGGAAAACCAATCTGTGGTGTACTCAATGTGCTCCCGAACCATTTTTTATAGGCGGTCGCATAGTCGGCAAAATCGACACCAGCCATGGATTCATGCAGCGCCGTATTGACGAAGTTAAGCCAGTCCTGGTCGCCACGTTTCAGAGCACAAGAGTACGTCTGCGGACTCCATGCATAGTCTGGCGAACGATAGCGTCCCGGCGTCTGCACCATTAACCACTTCGCTGACGACTGGTCCGTCGCGACGGCATCCGCACGCCCGGAGTTGAGCGCCTGATACAGCAAATCAACGCTTTCATACTGTGAAACTTTGGCTTTCGGCAACGCCTGATGCACCAATTCTTCGGCATAGACATTCTGTAACACCGCCACATTAAGGTCGCTCCCCGCAGCATCCATATCGGCCAGTTGCTGATGTTTACTGTTTGCCAGCAGCAGTAACGCCACCCCTTCACGATAATAAGGAATGGTAAAGGCCACCTGCTGAGCACGCTGCGCCGTCACTGTCATGGCCTGACAGGTTAAATCGACTTTATCGGTCAACAGATTCGGAATTCGGGCATCCGATGATTGCTGGACAAACTGCACTTTGCTGGCATCGTTAAACAATCCTTTGGCAATAATGTGTGCAATATCAATATCAAATCCTTGCAATTTGCCGTCAGCGCCTTGAAAACCCCAGGGGGCATTTGTGCTGCCCGTTCCCACAATCAGATAACCGCGTTTCAACACATCATCCAGTTTTGCAGCCTGTGCCTGTGTGGCAAAACCGGACGCTGTGGCAGCGAGCAAAAATCCAATGACCCAACCCGTTTTACCTTTACCCTGCTTCACATTGAACATAATTCACCCCTTTTCCGCTATAACGAACAATTGTATGCAACAATGGAATTAATGCAGAAAATAAGCCAAAAATAATCGGCGCGGAAAAAATACGTATGACAAAAAGCAATCGTTTGTTAACCAAGAATTAATTTTACAACAAAGGATTAAGGCGAGAGGATCTCATCAGTGAGCGTACTGTCATTCCTGAGATCATTGATGGTTCAATGCGCTAAAACGGTGCAATTTACGTATTTTGTAGTGCAAAACAAGGCTGTTACCGACAGTACGCGAAATGGCAAGATAGACAAAACGAGGAAGAGAGAAAATCGGGAGAGAGCCGGTGAAAAGTCAGCCTGCCCGACATCACGAACCTGGCAGGCTGAACGGAAACGATTGCGCAGCTAGTCCAATTTTACGCCGATACGGTGGGCGACTTCTTCATAGGCTTCAATCAGGCCGCCAAGGCTCTGGCGGAAGCGGTCTTTGTCCATTTTGTTCAGCGTGGCCTTATCCCACAGGCGGCTGCCGTCCGGGGAGAACTCATCGCCCAGCACCACTTCGCCTTTAAACAAGCCGAACTCCAGTTTGAAATCCACCAGAATCAGACCGGCGTCGCCGAACAGTTTGCTCAGCACCTCATTCGCCTGGTAGCTCAGTTCTTTCATGCGCGCCAGATTATCTTCGCTCACCCAGCCAAAGGTTTTGCAGTAAGACTCGTTCACCATGGGGTCGTGAAGGGCGTCGTTTTTCAGGAACAGGTCAAACAGCGGCGGGTTCAGCTCGATACCCTCTTCGACGCCCAGACGTTTTACCAGCGACCCGGCGGCGCGGTTACGCACCACGCACTCCACCGGCACCATATCCAGCTTTTTCACCAGCACTTCGGTATCGGAAAGCAGGCTCACCATTTGCGTCGGGATCCCGGCTTGTTCCAGTTTGCTCATAATGAAATGGTTGAACTTGTTGTTCACCATCCCTTTGCGATCAAACTGCTCAATGCGAGCGCCATCCCCGGCTGACGTATCATTGCGAAACTCCAGCACCAGCAGGTCGGGATCTTCGGTGGTGTAGACGGTTTTCGCCTTCCCACGATACAACTCAGCTAGCTTTTGCATCTTTATTACTCCACACAGTGAGGGCCAGGCGCACCGGGCCCAAGAATTTAACGCCTAGATTGTTTAATGAAGAAGGGCCGGATAATCCGACCCTTGCGAGTTACTTACTGAATGCCGCCTGGAATACCGCCACCAGCGCATCGTTTTGCGACTGACTCAGCGTATGTCCTTTGGAGTCGATAAATTGCAAACTGCTGCGGTTACCGAGATCGCCGACCTGCAATTTGTAATCGCCGTTGGGCAGTTCAGGATCTTTCGCCCCTAACGCCTCCCAGGCGCTGCTGCCCGGCGCACGGTAGGTGACGGAAACCGAACCCTGAGGACGGCTGCGATCGCTCACCTTCATCCCGATGCTGTCCAGGGCCGCCGGCAAACGCTCCCATACCAGGGTATAAGGCCCGCGCACCACCAGCAGCGGCAGGCCGGTATCGTCCGCCCCGCTCTGCACGTCCAGCGAACCGCTGGTTCGCTGCGCCAGCGCGTTTTCACGCGCGGTGGCCTGGCTGTCCAACGACTCGCTGATGGTATTCAGCATCAAGCCCGCGTAGCGTTGGATTTGCGCCTGCTCGGCGACCGGATTGTTGTTCTGCTGCAATGCCAGCAGTTTAACCACCAGCGCTATCTGATACCCTTGCTGCTGAACGGTTATCTGATAACGGCCCTGATATTGCAGATCTTCATCCTGGCGCGTCCAGGCGATCCAGTCCGTGGTCAGCGTCTGCTGAGCGTCCTGGCGGCTGGCGATGGTGAAATTTTTATCCTGTAGAATACGCACCACCTGGGACCAAAGCTGGCTGTTTTGCGCGCTATTTTCCAATAACAGCGTTGCCGTATCCCCCGAGATCTGGGTGCGCGAACCACTCAACAAAGCCAACGGCTGCACCGGCGGACGAATATCAAGTTCTTTGCCTACCGCGCCATTCAGCGTTACCGGCGGGATATCATATTCCCCGTTCTGCAACGGTAAAATCATACCGGCCGGCGTGTTCAGCGCTTTTTGCGCCGGCGTCTGCAGATAGGATTCATCGCCGCTAACCTGCCGCTTATAGCGCTGATCGCTGGAACAAGCCGCCAACAGCATCACTAATGATACGCCGACAACTTTCGCCACCATCGACTTTTGCAGTGAATCAGTCATTCAATCTCCCTAACGGTTACAGCAAACCCGCATGCTTCAATGCGCGCGCCACCGCCGTGCGACCTGAATCAGTCAGCGGCGTCATGGGCAGGCGAAGCGTATCGGTCGCCACAAGTCCCAATTCCTTACAGGCCCACTTCACCGGAATCGGATTGGGTTCAATAAATAATTTCTGATGCAACGGCATCAGGCGCTGATTTAAACGGCGCGCTTCAACAAAGTTGCCCAGCGCCGCCAGTCGGCAAAGCTCCGCCATTTCACGCGCGGCGACGTTCGCCGTCACGGAAATCACCCCTTTTCCGCCGAGCTGCATAAAGTCCAGCCCGATATCGTCATTGCCGCTCAGCAGAATGAAGTCTTCACTAACCAGCTCTTGGATCTGACTTACCCGGCTTAAGTTCCCCGTCGCCTCTTTAATCGCGACAATATTTTTAATTTCAGACAGCCGCGCCACGGTTTCCGGCAGCAGGTCGCAACCGGTGCGGGAAGGAACGTTATACAGGATTTGCGGCAGGTCGGTATGTTCGGCGATGGCTTTGAAATGCTGATACAGCCCTTCCTGCGTCGGGCGATTGTAGTACGGCGTAACCGACAGACAGCCGGCGACCCCGGTGCCGTGAAAGCGCTTGGTCAGTGAAACGGCTTCCGCGGTGGCGTTGGCGCCGGTTCCGGCGATCACCGGGATGCGGCCGTCGCTCAGCTCCAGCGTGCTCATCACCACGTCGCCGTGTTCCTCATGGCTCAGCGTGGCGGACTCCCCGGTAGTTCCAACGGAGACAATCGCCGATGTGCCGCTGGCGACATGATAATCAATCAGTTTTTTCAGGCTGGCGCGGTCGACGGCGCCTTTGGCGTCCATCGGCGTAACCAGCGCAACAATACTTCCCGTAAACATTGGCCGTCCCCTCCACAAACAAGTGCCTCATGGTACTTTTGAGTTCTATGCAAAAGCAAGCGCGCAACGGCATTGTAGGCGTCTGGCACAGGTTTTTTTATGATACCGCCAGCAGCATTAACAATGCTTCTGAGTTTTTTATGGCGGGCAGACGGCTTCCCAGAAAATAATTAAACATTATTCGATAAATCGTCTTAGATAGCAGGATGTGGTCTTTTAAAGGTTTTTCTTCGCGTAAAAAATCGCGCTGAGGTGGGCGTGACCGCCGGGTGAGCGGCAGGGACCGCCGCGAAAGCCAGTGCCGCGCCGGACAAAAACGCCAGGAGCGTTTTTGAACAGCACTTGTGCTGGCCCGCAGGGCGAGCCCCGGGGATGGGGCGAGTATTCCGCGTCAATGGCGGCCCGACCAGCGGTCACGAACGCCGAAGGCATCGCGTAGCGACGCGATTTAGCGAAAAGCCCGGGGTCACGGGGGGCTGGCGCTTGAGCCCCCCGTGTCGGGCGCGTGCTGCGACGGTCTCAGAAATCGACTGAGGTTAGTACGCACGAAACCCTCACTGCGTTAACAGAAATCCCTTTCCCAAATTTATGGGGATTCCTTATCCCGGCGGGCCGCCGCAAGCGGCGTTAAAAATTGCTCCCGGCAATTTTTTATGGCGGGCTATCCCTGCCCGCCACCCTGCGGGCCGCCGCAAGCGGCGTTAAAAATTGCTCCCGGCAATTTTTTATGGTTACCATGTGAATATCAGGAAAAAAGCACAGGAAGCATCATTTTGCCGAGTCCACAAGAACACTATCTGGTTATCACAGCCGTGGGGGCCGACCGCTCAGGCATTGTTAACGCCATCACCCGCCACGTCAGCAGCTGCGGCTGTAATATCGAAGATAGCCGTCTTGCCATGCTGGGCGAAGAATTTACCTTTATCATGCTGCTTTCCGGAAGCTGGAACGCCATTGCGCAGATTGAGTCCACCCTGCCGCTGAAGGGGGCGGAGATGGAGTTGCTGATCGTGATGAAACGCACGGAATCGCAGGCGCGGCCGCCCATGCCGTCCACCGTTTGGGTCAAAGTGGATGTGGCGGATTCGCCGCACATCATCGAGCGCTTTACCGATTTATTTGACTCCCATCAGATGAACATTGCCGAACTGGTCTCGAAGACCCGGCCCGCCGAGGGAGGGCAGCCGCCGCAGCTGTATATTCAAATCACCGCGCACAGTCCTGCCACGCTGTCCGGTTCAATAATTGAACCAGCCTTTTATCAGCTATGTACAGAACTGCGCGCACAAGGCAGTATTAGCGTCGTGAACTATCCACAGCATGAAGAAAAAGACGGAGAGTAGTGATGAATACACTGAAAGCCGGTGATATCGCGCCGAAATTTAGCTTGCCCGACCAGGACGGCGAGCAGATAAATTTAACCGACTTCCAGGGACAGAAGGTGTTGGTCTATTTCTACCCCAAAGCCATGACGCCAGGCTGCACCGTTCAGGCCTGCGGCCTGCGCGATAATATGGACGATCTGAAGCAATATGGCGTTGAGGTTCTGGGGATCAGCACCGACAAACCGGAGAAACTGTCCCGCTTCGTCGAAAAAGAGTTATTGAATTTCACCCTGCTGTCCGACGAAGATCATCAGGTTTCACAAGCCTTCGGCGTCTGGGGCGAAAAAACCTTTATGGGCAAAACCTATGACGGCATTCATCGCATCAGCTTCCTGATTGATGAAAACGGCAAGGTGGAAAAGGTCTTTGACGATTTCAAAACCAGCAACCACCATGACATCGTGCTGGACTACCTGAAAACCGCCTGAACACTCCCGTTCCGGCGATATACCGGCGCCTTGCATAAGGCGCCGGTTCTGCAAACCAATCGATTTTCTTGATTCATTTATCGAAGAATGCACGCATTTATACATCGATTAGAATGAATTTAATCGATCGTCCATTTAAGATGATATCACCGACCCTGAATGATATCTGTTAAGCCCAAAAAACATGACAAGGCCCAACCAAGAGTAAGGTAGCTAACGCAGATTATGAAAACGGTAACCAATAGCGACCACCTGAGCCACATCATAATTAGTGGTTATAAATCAATTGCTAGCTGTGATCTGCAAATGGGTTGTCTCAACGTGCTGATTGGGGCCAACGGTGCGGGTAAATCCAATTTCATCAGTTTTTTTCGCCTCATTGCAACCTTACTGGATCACCGTCTGCAAACGCTGGTCAGCAAAGCAGGAGGACCAGACGTCCTATTGCATTTCGGTCGAAAAAAAACCGAAGCGTTAAAAGGTGAATTGTTCTTTGGCAATAACGGCTATAAGTTCACGCTAGAACCCACTAACGATAATCGTATGATGTTTCAACGGGAAGCGCTCTGGTGGAACATGAGTGGTGATAAAGGCGTAAAATCAGGTCATTTTGAATCGCTGGCGGAAGAACATCGTTCAGGTATCAGGAAATATACGTTACCCGCCATGCGCCGCTGGCGCGTCTATCATTTCCATGACACCAGTGAAAGCGCCAGAGTAAAACAAATTCACCGCATTAACGATAATGACTACCTGCGAGAGGACGGGGCTAACCTGGCCGCATTTTTATACCGTTTGCAAAAAAATCATGCCGACCATTATCAGCGTATCATTAAGACCATCCAAATGGCCGCTCCATTTTTTGGCGATTTCTATCTGCGCCCTACGCCGGATAACCCAGACAGCATCCAGTTGGAATGGGTTGAAAAAGAACAAGATGTCCCTTTCAAAGCCAGTGAGCTTTCCGATGGCACCTTGCGCTTCATTCTGCTAGCCACCGTCTTACTGCAACCCGAAGAATATATGCCCAGCGCCATCATCATTGATGAACCTGAATTGGGTCTGCATCCTTATGCCATCAGCGTCCTGGCCGCGTTAATCAAAAGTGCCAGCAAACAGCATCAATTAATCGTTTCAACGCAGTCAGTGGAACTGGTTAATGAATTTGAAGCCGAAGATTTAATCGTTGTCGATAAGCATCATGGCGAATCGACATTTAAACGCCTGGAACAAGATAGCCTGCATGAATGGCTTGAAGATTACAGTTTAGGCGAACTGTGGAAGAAAAACCTGCTTGGCGGGAGGCCGCAGCGATGACAAGGATAAACGTTTTTGTTGAAGGCCAAACGGAAGAAACCTTTGTACGCGATACGCTCGCACCTTACTTTATACGTCATGGACTTTATCTTAATCCAATTTTAGCGCAAACAAGTCGCGGCTATAAAGGCGGTATCGTCAGCTATGGGAAAGTCAAAAATCAGGTCATTCGCCTTTGCAAAACTGATAAAAAAGCCTGGGTAACCACGTTGATCGATTACTATGGTTTACCAGTTGACTTTCCGGGTTTAGCTCACGGTAAACCGGCCAATAGTGATGTTCATAGGTGGATTTTAGAACTGGAACAGGCCTTTCAGGCGGACATTTCGCAACCTAACTTTATCGCCAATTTTTTACTGCATGAATTTGAAGCCCTGCTGTTTTGCGAACCTGACAAATTTGCCGATTGGCTGGCTGACAAGCGCCCGATTGAGAAACTACAACAAATCAGGACGAAATTTCCCTCTCCGGAAGAGATTAACAACAGTCCCCATACGTCTCCTTCAAAACGAATTTTATCCGTAGTGCCTGAATATCAAAAAACATTGCACGGCCCGCTGATTGCCGCAGATATTGGTTTAGACTCTATGCGTCGAGCCTGTCCCCATTTTGAGTACTGGTTAAATCGTCTGGAAGCGTTAAAAAATGCCTAGCGTAGGCTTCATCTCCGCTTTTCCACTCTGGAACCCGTAACGCGTTGCCCACGATTTTCCAGGATAAATATTTCTTTGTGCGTCATGGCTGGCTAAGATGGTTGGCAAAGCGCTGCAATATTGGCTGTTGATAAGGTTGCTTCTCATTATGTCTAACCGGTTAAGAAAAACGGTCGTTTCCGTCCTGCTGGGGGCGATGCTGACCGGTAATATGCTTCCCGTTCAGGCCGAGATCCAGGATCGGCTGCCGGATATCGGCACCACTGCCGGCGGCACGCTGAGCATCAATCAGGAACTGGCGATGGGCGATTTTTATGTCCGTCAATTACGCGCTGGCGCCCCGTTGATTAACGATCCTCTTTTATCGAATTACATCAACCAATTAGGCAATCGGCTGGTCAAGCAGGCCGATTCGGTACGCACCCCTTTCCGCTTTTTCCTGATCCGCAACGATGATATCAACGCCTTCGCCTTTTTCGGCGGCAACGTGGTGATCCACTCGTCGCTCTTTCGCTATGCGGACAACGAAAGCGAGCTGGCTTCGGTATTGGCGCATGAAATTTCACACGTCACCCAGCGCCATCTGGCGCGCGCCATGGAGTCGCAGCAGCGCAGCGCGCCGCTGACCTGGGTCGGCGCCCTGGGTTCCATTCTGCTGGCGATGGCCAATCCGCAGTTGGGGATGGCGGCGCTGAGCGGAACCATGGCCGGGGCGCAACAGGGGATAATCACCTTTACCCAGGGCAACGAACAGGAAGCGGATCGCATAGGCATTCAGGTGTTGCAGCGCGCCGGCTTCGACCCGCAGGCCATGCCGAACTTTCTGCAAAAGCTGGCCGAACAATCGCGCTACGCCTCGAAGCCGCCGGAAATCTTGCTCACCCACCCCTTGCCTGAAAGCCGCCTGTCCGATGCCCGCAACCGGGCGAATCAGATGAGATCCACGCCGGTGCAGTCATCCCAGGATTTTCTGTTCGCCAAGGTGCGCACCTTCGGCATGTACGGTGCGGAAGGCAGGCCGCTCGACGATGACCTGCTGAAAGCCTGGGCGAAAGGCAACGTACGCGAGCAGTTGGCGGCCAAATACGGCGACGCCGTCCGTTTTTATCAGGCCAAGAAATACGACGAGGCGCGCAACGTGCTGCAACCGCTGCTGGACAACGCCCCGGACAACCCGTGGTTTCTGGATTTGATGACCGATATCGATCTGGGGCAAAACCGCGCCGCGCAAGCGATCGCCCGGCTGCAAAAAGCGCCGGGTATACAGACCAACCCGGTGCTGCAGCTCAATCTGGCGAATGCCTACGTCGAGGGGAAACAGCCCGCGGCGGCCAGCAAAATACTCTACCGCTACACCTACGCCCACGCGGACGATCCCAACGGCTGGGATCTGCTGGCGCAGGCCGCCGCCGCCCAGGGTTCGCGCGCGGAGGAGTTATCCGCCCGCGCCGAAAGCCTGGCGCTGGCCGGACAGCTCGACCAGTCTATCCGCTTGCTGAGCAACGCCAGCTCGCAGGTGAAACTCGGCAGCCTGGAACAGGCGCGCTACGACGCGCGAATCGACCAGTTGCGCCAGTTGCAGCAACGTTTCCGTCAGTACCAAAAATCCTGACGCTGCGGATGAATGCCCCCGCTATCGGCAGGCAAATCATAATCAACCGATCCCTTCCTGTCCCGAACCGCACACCAGGGCGCAGGCCTTGATGCCGGGTTCCAGACGGACTTTTCCGGCACGCAGCGCCGCTGCCGCCGCTGCTCCGCTGAGGTCAGCGGCCAGACCGGTTTCAAACCACAACCAGCGAGCGGCCTCAAGCATTTCCTGATCCGAAACCAGTACGATCTCATCCACCGATTGCCGCACCACGTCAAAGATAGAGCGATCGGTACGGCCGCAAGCCATAGTGGCGACAGCCGTCGTAATCTCCGGCAGGGTAACGACCTGCCCAGCCTGCAAACTGGCGTACAAAGTCGGTGCCCCTTCCGGTTCAATACCGATAATACGCACTGAGGGTTTTAACGCCTTTAAGGCAGTCGCGATCCCTGATATCAACCCACCGCCGCCAATAGCCACCAGAATCACATCCAAATCCGGCAATTCGTTGAGTATTTCAAGTGCCAGAGTCCCCTGACCGGCCATTACCGCCGGATTGGCAAAAGGATGAAAATAGGCGCATTGATGTTCGGCGGCAAATGCCAGCGCGCTTTTGTTGGCCTCGTCCCAGACGCTGCCCTCCACCTTTACCGTCGCCCCCCAGGCGGCGAGCTTGATTAATTTTTCTTCACTGGTGGTTCGGGGAACAAAAATAGTCGCCGGTACGCCGGCCATGGATGCAGCACGCGCCACCGCCAGGCCATGATTACCGCCGGATGCGGTAACAATACCGCGTTGTATTTCCGTATCAGGCGTCGTCAGTAAACAGTTGGTTGCCCCGCGAACCTTAAATGAACCTGTAGGTTGCAGACATTCAAGTTTAAGCCACAGTTCCGCCTCGGTGATTTTTTTCGATAAGCAAGTCGCTTGCAACAAAGGGGTTTGTCTGATGTATGGCGCAATACGTTCAGCCGCATTTTTTATATCGGAAAGAGAAATCATTCTGCACCCTTATGGTAAAGTAATCGATTACGTTATCTAATTTATGCATGGAATCAGAAGTGTTGACAAGCACGATGCATATTCTTTTCAATGGTCGCAGCAGCGGCTCACGTCGTCCCGCATAGGGAAAATTTTCGCCAGCGTTAACTTTATTTTAATAATCAATAAGTCAGGATAAACGTAATGAATGACATCCATTTTTATGATCCCCGCCACGGAGAATATTGTATATTCAGCAACTTACATCCCCGCCCCGTGGTATTTAACGGCGAAGAGTATGCCACGCCCGAACATGCCTATCAGGCGGCAAAAGCGCGGCATCCGGTCATGCGTCGTTGGTTGATGCAGGCGCCGACCCCGGAGATGGTGGCGATTTGCGGCGATGCTTTGACCGAGCAGGAAACCGTTCCTGACTGGGCTGAACATCATATTTCGTTAATGGCCGCACTAGTACAGGCTAAATTTGATCAGTCGCCGGATTTTAAAGATCTGTTATTGTCCACCGGCGAACGTCGACTGGTGGAATGGTCGCCGGTGGATAATGAAATTGCCCGCTTTTGGGGCGAATATCGGGGTGAAGGCGATAACAGGCTGGGGCATATACTGATGTCGCTACGTACCGCCTATCGCCGCTAATTGCCGTGAGTACTTCCACCATCGTTATTCACCGCTCTGCCCGGCTAATGCGTGTTTATGCCAAGCGGTATGTACGCGTGGCGTTTTCGCAATAAAATTGCCGAAGTTCATGCTCGCTGCTACCGCGTAATATCTCATCCATAATACTGACCCAGCGGCCATAATCGATAGCCATATTCATCACAGGCCAGTCACTGGCGAACATGATTTTTTCAAAACCAAAATGCTCAATCACGTGGGTGATATAGGGCCGGATTTCATCCACCGTCCAGTTCTGGTGATGGGCTTCGGTCGCCACGCCGGTAATTTTGCACACCACATTCGGCAACGCCGCTATCGCTTTGATTTCGCTCATCCAGGGTTCTTTCAGGCCCGTGGCAATACCTGGCTTGGCAATATGATCAAGGATAAAATTCACCTCTGGGCAGCGCCGCACCAGTTCGTTTGCGCTGGCCAATTGATCGTGGCGGATACACAGATCAAAACTCAGGTCAAAACGTGCCAGACGCCGGACGCCTTCAACAAAATCCGGGCGCAAACAATAATCCGCATCCCGGTGATACTGGATAAGACGACGGATGCCATGCACCGAGCTGACTGCCGACAGACGCTTCAGCTCCGCTTCCACAGCGGCCCCGTTTTCCACCGCCGCCGATGCCACCAGCGCCGCTATACGCGGTTCCGAACCAATTAGTTTTTCAACAAAACGGACCTCATCCAGCCGTTGTTCGTCTGCAACGTCCACCTCGACAAACACCAGTTTCTCAACGTCGACGCCCCGGCTGGCACGGGTAAAATCATCAGGCAGATAACTTCCCTGAATAGCCGGCACAGCGGTAAGCCAGGGATAATTGAGTTGCTGTTGATCGTAAAAATGCACATGGGCATCAACCAGTGGAAAATTGGGCATTATTTTTTCTCCGTCACAGAAGGTATTGATAGCGAAGGTGGAGATGCGCTGTCCCGAATAATAAATTCAGTGTTGAGTACGATCCTCTCCGGCGACAAGGGTTGTTCACTTAGCAATGCATTCAGTAAACGTTGGGCCGCAATGATACCCAGTTGATATATCGGTTGGCTGATGGCGGTAATGGCCGGTTTAAAAATCGGATACCATTCCATATCATCAAAGCCGATTAGCGAAAAATCCTGCGGAATAGTGAATCCCTGCGCCAGAATTTCACTCAGCGCGCCGATGGTCATCAGATTGTTGGTGGCGAAAAAGGCAGTAATGGAGGGGTCCTGCCGGATAAGCGTTTTGATGGCATGGCGTCCACCCAAATAGGTGGAATCACTGGAAAAGATAAGATCCTCGCAAATCGCGATACCCTTGGCATTTAACGCTTCCCGATATCCCTCAAGCCGCTCCTGATCGAACGAGGCCTGCTGTTTACCGGTGATGATGGCGATATTCCTGTGGCCGAGATTAATCAGATAATCTACTGCTTTTTTGGCGGCCTGTTGGTTATCCACCACGACGGTATCAACCGGGACATCTTTGAGTTCAGTATCAACCAGTACGATATGCATACCCCGCGCCACGGCATCGAGGATATGGTCATTCTCACTGGCTGAACTGGACATAATCACCGCGTCGACCTGTTTTTCCATCATCAGTCGCAGCAGCCTTTTTTCTTCCGTAACGTCATTGTCGGTATTGGCCAATAACACGCTGAAACCCTCAGATTTCAGGGTATTTTCCACGCCCCGCGCCAGGCCGCCGAAAAAAGGGTTGGAAATATCGGCCAGAATCAGACCTACCGAAAAGGTTTTCTCCTTGCGCAGACTGGCCGCTACGGAATTGACCACATAGCCCAGGCGCCTGGCCGTATGCAATACACGCTCGGCGGTGGCTTCCGACGTCGCGCCTTTAACCCCCGCCAGCACTCGGGATACGGTAGCCGATGACACCTCTGCTTCCCTGGCGACATCCTGCATGGTAATTTTCTTTTGCCCTTTCAATCAATGCCTCCTGTATGAATTAACGTCCCGGTGTGACAAACCTAAAATCAGGAAAACGAACGAACCCAATACATAAATTATAATAATGCTTGACAGTTCAATTTTTCGTCAGTAATTATAGTAACGCAATCGATTACGTTAATCGATGTTCTTAGCAGTGTTTCTTTCAGACTTTTTCACCCACCAGTACAGGGGGCCTGAAAATGCAAAACGACCACACTGAGCTGCCATCATTATCACCAGCGGATGATACTTGCAGTCTGGCGCAGCAGCGGCAAACCGCTCTGGAAGCCATCAATATAGTTAAGAATTTCGGCTCATTAAGCGTACTACGCGGCGTATCGATATCCTTGTTTCGCGGCGAAATCACCGCCGTGGTCGGAGATAACGGCGCAGGAAAATCAACCTTTATGAAGGTTCTGTGTGGCGAGCATATTCCCGACCAAGGACAACTGTGCATCAATGGCAAAGAAGTCCGACTGCGCTCCACGCAAGATGCTCAACATTATGGCATCGAAACGGTTTATCAGGATCTGGCGCTGGCGCCTGATCTATCGGTGGCGGAAAACGTCTTTCTGGGTCGTGAGTTGAAAGCCCCCGGCTGGCGCGGCACGCTTGGCATGTTGGACCGCAAAACCATGCTCGACAGCACGACGGACACGCTCAGTGAATTGGGTGTGAAGCTGAAAACCTACCGGGCAACCGCGCAAAGCCTTTCCGGCGGGCAGCGTCAGGGCGTTGCCATTGCCCGGGCGATAAAATGGGCCCGCCACGCGATTTTGCTCGATGAGCCTACCGCCGCGTTGGGTTCCCGTCAGCGCGACATGGTTTATCTGGCGATTCGGGCCGCCGCCGGTCGTAATCTTGCCGTTCTGCTGATTTCTCATGATTTGCCGCAGGTGCTGGAAATTGCTGACCGTATTGTCGTTATGCGCCAGGGAGTAGCCATTGCCAACCTGACGCCGTCCCAGGTCACGGTGCGTGATATCGTTGACGTCATGCTTGGCGCAAAGGAGGCCGTAATATGAGCACCGTTCCCGAACAGCACCCACCCCCTGGGTCACAGCATGATAATGGTGATAATTCGACCTGGCTTTCGCGATTGACTGATGCGACCTCATTTTGGATGTTATTGATATTATTGAGTATGGTGGCGGTTTTTTCGCTGATTTCCCCAAATAATGCTTTTTTTAGCCTGAACAATTTTTTCACTATCGCCCTGAATGCGTCACAGTTGGTGCTGCTGGCGGTGGGAATGACCTTTCTACTGGGTGCGCGTGAATTTGACCTGTCGATCGGCGCCAATGTCGTGCTTTCTTCGATTTTAGCGGCAAAAACTATTACCGCTCTCGCCGGAAGCGCTGATGAAGTGGCCATGGGCGAGTATCCACATCTGCCTGTGGCTATCGTCTGCGGCATTTTGGTCGCCATACTGAGCGGGGTAATATTTGGTACTGTCAATGGGCTACTGGTAACCCGCCTTAAGCTGAGTTCGTTTTTGGTTACGCTGGCCACGACGACTATCGGGCTGGGCATTGCGCTGGTGATAACCCACGGCGCGAACGTGCCCAATATCCCGCGTACGTTGCAGACTTCTTTTGCGACCTATCGCATCGCCGGCCTGATCCCGCTGCCAGTGGTGTTATCGTTAACCATTGTGTTCTTACTCTGGTTTGTGTTGGCGAAAACCCGCTTCGGCATACATACGCTGGCGGTAGGCTCCTCGGCGAATGCAGCCCAGCGGGCGGGAATTAATGTCATGAGTCACAAGCTGGTCTTATTCAGCTTAATGGGGCTGCTGTGCGGTATTGCCGCCATGTTGGATATTTCCCGATTCGCCACCACCAATATCGGCGGACACCAGACCGATAGCTTACAGGCCATAGCCGCTGCGGTTATTGGCGGAACCAGCCTGTTTGGCGGCATTGCCTCGGTGCAGGGAACCCTTATCGGAACCCTGATCCCGGTGGTATTAAGTACAGGACTCGTCATTATGGGACTGGATTCCTTTTATCAGTTAATTGTTGTCGGGTTCATAGTCATTGTGGCCGTTTATATCGATCAACGTAATCGTCAGCGCAGTCTTTAACTTATTTATCGTCACTCATAAGGAAGTCAGCAATGAATATTCGTTTAGTTACGCCACTTGCTGCATTATTAGCTTCTTTATCGGTATCCGCCCTGGCGGAACAACCGGTTTCGGTGGCGTTTTTGCCCGGACAGGTGGGGATCCCATTCTATTCCACCATGCAGTGCGGCGCCGAAAACGCAGCAAAGGAATTTAACGTTAAATTAAGCTGGAACGGTCCGCCGGATTGGGATATCTCGTTGCAACAGCCGTTTATCGATGCGGCGCTGCAACTCAATCCCAACGCTATTGTCCTTGCGCCCACCGATGGAAATGCCTTGATAAATCAGGTCAAAAATCTGGAAGCCAAAGGTACGCCAGTGATTACCGTTGATGCGCCGCTGAATATGCCGGTAGAAACGCAAAGCATCCAGTCCAATCACTATCTGGGCGGCGTCGCGGCGGCCAAAGCCATGTCGGAAATCGCCGGTACAACCGGGGCCTTTCTGGCCGTTGGAATGAGGCCCGGCCTGCCGGATATTGATGCCAGGGTGAAAGGATTTGTCGATACCTACGGCAAAGAATTTCCCAACGCCAAGCTGCTGCCGGTGATTTACCCGGAAACCAGTTCGACCAAGGCAGCCCAGCAAGTTGCCGCGGCCTTGCAGGGCAACCCGGATTTAAAAGGGATTTATGTTACCCACTCTGCTGCGGCGACAGGCGCATCCTCGGCCATTATAGAAGCCGGTAAACGCGGTACGGTAAAACTGATTTCGTTCGACGGCGATCCACAACAGATCCGTGACTTAAAAGATGGGATCTATGATGCGCTGATAATCCAGCAACCTTACGATATGGGTTATCAGGCGGTGAAACTTGCGGCACAACTGGTACGTAAGCAAATTAACCGCGACGCCGTCCCTCATGACAACTTGCTGCCTTTTGTCATTGCGACAAGAGAAAATATGCAAGACCCTGAAGTTATTAAATATTTTTACCAAGTAAGCTGTAAAAAATAAGAAAGAGATCGTCAGGTTTTAATAAAAAATAATAATGCTAATTTTTGCATCCTCACCAGGGAACTCTAAAATGCAAAGTAGTTTAAATAATCGTGTTGCTATTATTGTCGGTGCGGCCAAAGGTATTGGCGAAGCTGTCGCTCGTCGTTTTGTCGAGCAAGGCGCGTCAATTATCCTTGGTGATATTGATTCCGAACGCGGGCAAAGGACTGCCCAAATATTAGGCAACGATAAAGCGGTATTTCAGTATGCCAACGTTGCAAGCAAGCAGGATATGGACAGTCTGGCCGAGTTGGCGATCAGCCGCTATGGCCGGTTGGATATTCTGGTGCAAAACGCGGGTATCTACCCTTCCTGTCTGCTCGAAGATCTTTCGCTGGAGCAATGGCAGCATGTTTTAGCCGTGAATTTAACCGGCACCTTTCTGGCAATGCAGGCCTGTTTGCCAGCTATGCGTGCAGGCCACGGCGGAAAGATGATTTTCACCTCGTCCATTACCGGGCCGAAAGTGGCCAACCCCGGCGTCGGGGCTTATGCGGCGAGCAAAGCCGGCATCAATGGGCTTATCCGCTCCGCCGCGCTTGAGTTCGCGCCTTATGGTATTACGGTTAACGGTATTGAACCGGGCAATATCATCACCGAAGGCCTGACCGACGGACGTAGCCCGGAATTTATCAGTAATATGGAAAAATCCATTCCACTGGGCCGGTTGGGGAAACCCGATGACGTCGCCGGTGCGGCGCTTTTCCTGGCTTCAGATTGCGCATCTTATATAACCGGCACAACTATTGTGGTGGATGGCGGGCAAATACTGCCGGAAAGCCTGGATTTTAACGACCGATCGCAGTTCTTCGCTTCATAAAAACCTACTCACCAATAAATCATCGTCTCTATTCAGGACGATGATTTATTGTTTCTATCGTGGCAGCCTACCGACAGGCGCGCATCGGTCGTCTGCCTGAACAGGTAATGGCGATGCTGTAAACAAGGCTCCCCGGCTTACAACCCGAGGATCTCTTTGACAAAGGGAATGGTCAGTTTGCGCTGGGCGGTGATGGAAGCGCGATCGAGCTGATCCAGCGTCATAAACAGCGTGCGCATTTCCCGATCGAGCCGTTTCAGCAGAAAACGGCTGACGTCTTCCGGCAGTTCGAATCCGCGCAGTTTGGCCCGCAGTTGCAACGCTTCGCCTTTTTCTTTATCCGACAGCGGCTGAAGTTTATAGATCTGCCCCCAGTCCAGGCGGGAAGAGAGATCGGGCAAATGCAGATTGAGCTGTCGGGGAGGACGATCGCCGGTAATAAACAGGCGGGTACGTCCGGTTTCCTGAATACGGTTATAGAGGTTGAACATCGCCATTTCCCAGGCTTCGTCGCCGGCGATCGATTCGATATTATCGATGCATACCAGCGCCAGCTGCTCCATACCCTCCAGCACTTCAGGCACGAAATAGGCGCGTTTATCCAGCGGCACATAGCCGACCGCTCGGTCGTGACGGGACAAATCGGCGCAGGCCGCGTGCAGCAGATGGCTGCGTCCGCCGCCTTCCCGCGACCAAAAGTAGATATAACTGCCGTGTTCCTGGCGCAGCGCGCCGGTAATGGCGGCAAGAAGCGACGCGTTTTCTCCCGGGTAGAAACTGGCAAAGGTTTCGTCATCGGGTAAATAGAGTGGCAGTGAAAGCTGTGCCGGCGTGTTCAGAATCACCTCAAGCAGGGCTGGCAGGAAAACAGAGCGAGTTTATCACAGAAACTCGGCCCTGTTGAGTCGCAGGCAACGACTCAACGGGATGCCAGGCCGCGTGATAAAAAGCCGGCGCTAACGCTGAGACGGTTGTTCCGTTTCCGGGGCATCGAGGATCACTTCTTCGCTGCGAAACAGGCTAATCACCTTAAACAGCAGGCTCATGCCGATGCCGACCACCGTCGCCAGCGCCATCCCTTTCAGTTCGGCCGCCCCGAGATGCACTTTCGCCCCGCTGACGCCGATAATCAGGATCACGGAGGTCAGGATCAGGTTTTGCGCCTTGTTGTAATCCACTTTGGACTCAATCAGCACGCGGATACCGGAAGCGCCGATCACCCCGTACAACAGCAACGATACCCCGCCCATCACCGGCACCGGCACCGCCTGAATCGCCGCCGCCAGTTTGCCGACGCAGGAGAGCAGGATCGCCAGGATCGCCGCGCCGCCGATAACCCAGGTGCTGTACACCTTGGTGATGGCCAGCACGCCGATGTTTTCGCCGTAGGTGGTATTCGGCGTCGAACCGAAGAAGCCCGACAGCACGGTGGAAACGCCGTTGGCGAACATCGAGCGGTGCAGCCCCGGATCGCGCATTAAATCTTTCTTGACGATATTGGCGGTCACCACCAGATGCCCGACGTGCTCGGCGATCACCACCAGCGCCGCCGGCAGTATGGTCAGGATGGCGAACCATTCGAAACGCGGAGTGTAAAACGTCGGCAGGGCAAACCAGTGCGCCTGGGCGATGGGCGCAAAATCCACCACGCCCATGGCGAACGACAACGCGTAACCGGCCAGCACGCCGATCAGGATCGGGATAATGGCCAGAAAACCGCGAAACAGCACCGACCCCAGGATCGTCACCGCCAGCGTAACCAGTGAAATCGTCACCGCCGTGCTATCAACGGACGCGCCGTCGGCGGGCAGCAATCCCGCCATGCCCGCGGCCACGCCGGCCAGTTCCAGACCGATAACGGCGACAATCGCCCCCATCGCCGCCGGCGGGAACAGCACGTTCAGCCAGCCGGTCCCCGCTTTCTTAACGATTAGCGCCACCAGACAGAACAGTACGCCGCACATAATAAAACCGCCCAGCGCCACTTCATAGCCCAGAGGCAACAGCAGTAATACCGGCGAAATAAAGGCAAAGCTCGATCCCAGATACGCCGGTATTTTTCCTTTGCAGATAAACAGATAGAGCAAGGTGCCTATACCGTTGAATAACAGTACCGTCGCCGGGTTGATTTTGAACAGGATCGGCACCAGCACGGTGGCGCCGAACATGGCGAACAGATGCTGGAAGCTCAGCGGTATGGTTTGCAACAAGGGCGGCCGTTCACTTACCCCGATGGCGCGACGAGTCATCTTTGTATCCTCTGTAACATTACTATTTGTTGCGGCTGCGGGCGGCGGCCTGCAGGGTGGCGGACAGGGATAGTCCGCCATAAAAAAACCGACTGTTTAAGTCGGCTTGCCTGTTATTTAGTACCAAATATCTTGTCGCCCGCATCGCCCAGGCCCGGCATAATATAGCCCTGCTCATTGAGGCCCTTATCGATCGCCGCGGTGTAAAGTTCGATATCCGGGTGCGCTTTTTCCAGCGCGGCAATGCCTTCCGGGGCGGCGACCAGCACCAACACCTTGATACTCCGGCAGCCGGCTTTTTTCAGCAGATCGACGGTGGCGATCATTGAGCCGCCGGTCGCCAGCATCGGGTCGACCACCAGCGCCATCCGTTCCTCGATATTGGAAACCAATTTCTGGAAATAGGGCACCGGCTCCAGCGTCTCTTCATTGCGGTAGATACCGACAACGCTGATGCGCGCGCTGGGGACATTTTCCAGCACCCCTTCCATCATCCCCAGACCGGCGCGCAGGATCGGCACCACGGTAATTTTTTTGCCTTTGATTTGATCGACTTCAACCGGACCGCACCAACCGTCGATGGTCACTTTTTCGGTGGCTAAATCGGCCGTGGCTTCATAGGTTAATAAACTGCCCACTTCGGAAGCCAGCTCGCGAAAACGCTTGGTGCTAACCTCGCTCTCACGCATCAGGCCCAGTTTATGTTTGACGAGCGGGTGTTTCACCTCGACGATCTTCATCATTATCTCCCCTAGACTGTGGACGGTCAGAAAAACGCCCGAAGCGTTTTTAAACGCCGCTTGCGGCGGCCCGCAGGGTAGTAGGCAGGACGCCCGCCATAAAAAAACGCCAGGAGCGTTTTTAAACGTCACGAAGTGACGACCCGCAGGGTGGCGGGCAGGACGCTCGCCATAAAAAAATCGCCGGATTATACCGCTTTTTTGGCTGAGTGATACAGGATTAAGCCTGATCCAGATCAACCGATAACAGAAATTGCCCAAGAGGAGGAAAAATAAAAACCCGGCGACACACCGCTCGCAAACGATTGCCCGCGCTGTTAGAATTAGCGCGCTCCATTTTAACTACCGACAGCAACCTCCGTGGGGACTCCGCAGTGACCGACAAAACCTCTCTCAGCTATAAAGACGCAGGCGTGGATATTGATGCTGGCAACGCATTGGTAGACCGCATCAAAGGTGTAGTGAAACAGACCCGTCGCCCGGAAGTCATGGGTGGCCTGGGTGGTTTCGGGGCCTTGTGCGCCTTACCGCAAAAATACCGCGAACCCATTCTGGTTTCCGGCACTGACGGAGTCGGCACCAAGCTGCGTCTGGCGATGGATCTCAAACGTCACGACACCATCGGCATCGATCTGGTCGCCATGTGCGTCAACGATCTGGTGGTGCAAGGGGCCGAACCGTTATTCTTCCTGGATTACTACGCCACCGGCAAGCTGGATGTCGACACCGCGGCCAGCGTGATTAGCGGTATCGCCGAAGGCTGTAAACAATCAGGCTGCGCGCTGGTGGGCGGCGAGACGGCGGAAATGCCGGGCATGTACCACGGCGAAGATTACGACGTCGCCGGTTTCTGCGTCGGCGTAGTCGAGAAATCCGCCATCATCGACGGCAGTAAGGTGCGCGCCGGCGACGCCCTGGTGGCCCTGGCCTCCAGCGGCCCGCATTCCAACGGCTACTCGCTGGTGCGTAAAATTCTCGAAGTCAGCAAAGCCGATCCGGCCAAGGTGACACTGGAAAACCGCCCCCTGGCCGACCACCTGCTGGCGCCGACCAAAATCTACGTTAAATCCATTCTGTCGCTGATTGAAAAAATCGACGTCCACGCCATTTCCCACCTCACGGGCGGCGGCTTCTGGGAAAATATTCCGCGCGTGCTGCCGGAAGGCATGCAGGCGAACATTGATGAAGCAAGCTGGCGGTGGCCGGAGGTGTTCAACTGGCTGCAGCAGGCGGGTAACGTCAGCCGCCACGAAATGTATCGCACATTTAACTGCGGTGTTGGTATGCTCGTCGTACTGCCCGCCGAGCAGGCAGACGAGGCCGTGGCGTTATTAAACGGCAGTGGTGAAACCGCATGGAAAATCGGCTTGATTAATCAAACCGATACCGGAGATTCAGTGGTCATTAACTGATGAAAAATTTCGTTATCTTGATATCGGGTCAGGGAAGCAATTTGCAGGCGTTGATAGACGCCTGCAAGCGCGGACGTATTAAAGGCAAGATAGCCGCAGTATTCAGTGACAATCCCGAAGCTCCGGGCCTACAGCTGGCGCAGGATGCCGGCATACCGGCGCACGCCGTCAGCCCGGAAGGATTTGCCGATCGCGCCGCTTACGATGCGGCAATGATGCAGGAAATAGAACAGTACCAGCCGGCGCTGATCGTGCTGGCGGGCTATATGCGGATTCTCAGTCCCGATTTCGTCGCGCAGTTCGCCGGTAAAATACTCAATATCCATCCGTCGCTGTTGCCGAAGTATCCCGGCCTGCATACTCATCGTAAAGCGCTGGAAAACGGCGACGCCGAACACGGCGCGTCGGTGCATTTCGTCACCGACGAACTGGATGGCGGGCCGTTGATTCTTCAGGCCAAAGTCCCCATTTTCAGTGATGATAGTGAAGAAAGTCTACAGGAACGGGTGCAGACGCAAGAACACACCATTTATCCCATGGTGGTCGGCTGGTTTATCTCCGGCCGGTTGGTTATGCGCGAAAATCAGGCCTGGCTGGATGGCGTGCGCGTTCCCTCGCAGGGTTACGCCGCCGAATAATCGTTTTCCCAGGTTTAAAAACGGCGGCGCGGCTGCTGTCAGCCCTTAGGGGATTCACGGTTGGCGTCCTGAATTCTCATCACATCGTCCAGAATGTCGAGAAACGCGTCGACGACCGCGGGATCGAAATGGCAGCCTGATTTCCGACCTGATATGGGCCACGGCTTCTTCCCGCGTCCAGACTCATTTATAGGGACGCTCGGAAATCAGCGCATCAAACACATCCGCCACGGCGACAACACGCCCGGACTGCGGAATATTTTCCCCCGACAGGCCTCGCGGATAGCCGCCGCCATTCCATTTTTCATGGTGCGTCAACGCGATCTCGCGCGGCATCACCATCAGATGCGAGTCATCGCCGGCCAGTAATTCGGCGCCGATAACGGTGTGCTGACGCATAATCTCCCATTCGGCGGCAGCTGCGGATCGTGGAGCGATTTCAACTGCTTCATAATCGCATAGCCGTCCAGATACGGCATATTCATGTCGAGCAGAATCAAATCGGTCCGATGCGCCATGGCGAAGGCGATCCCCGCTTCGGCGGTGCGCATGGTCACCAGGCGAATATGGCGAAATTTATCCAGGATCCGCGTCACCAGCTTGAGGTTCACCGGGTTATCTTATATTGATATACAGGATGTAATGCTGTCTCTGTCCGTGGACGTGCGGCGCCGCGCCGGGATCGTCTCGTCCGGCGTCGCGGGTAAAATGGCGGTTCGCGCCAGGGTAGCGGGAAGACGCATCCTTCCAGAACACGCCGGCCGGCAGATGATCGAGAATGGATTGCAGCAGGCCGCCCCGCTTTAATTACTTATTTAAATAGCCGTAATCTCTTGTCCCGCAACGATATCTGCCGCCGGTACTCATTACCCCTACTAACGCTCCGTTGAAAATAAGCAGGGTAGTAATTATCTTTCGCCACCCGTTTTTTTGCAGAGTCCATCATGCGCCTTGCCATCCTTATTGTTTTATCGCTTCTTGGCCCGCTGGCGTCGGCAAAAACCGTCACCGATATTCTGGGCCGACAGGTGACGATCCCGGACCACCCGCGGCGCATCATCCTCGGTGAAAGCCGCATGCTTTATACGCTGGCCCTGCTTGAGCCGGGAAATCCGGCGAAATACGTCGTGGGCTGGCCGGGCGACATGGCGCGTTATGACGCGCAAAGCTGGCAACGCTATACGGAAAAATTCCCGGCAATCAAGCAGATCCCGCAGTTAGGCAGCGGCGGTTTACCCACGCTGAATGCGGAAACCCTGCTGCCGTTAAAACCCGATCTGGTGATTTTGCCGCGGCTGGCAAAACAGCGCGCCGGCGATGACCTGCTGCAACAGACGCTGACCAGCGCGGGTATTCCGGTTATCTACGTCGATTTGCGCGTTGATTTGCTCCGCAACACCCTGCCGAGCATCCAACTGCTGGGAGAGGCGCTGAATCAGCCGCGGCGGGCCGCGGCGTTCAGCGAATTTTATCAGCAGCATATGAATGTCATTCGTCAGCGCATCGCGCAATACCAGGGTAAAAAAACCACGGTGATGCTGCATCTGCATCTCGGCCGCCGCGATACCTGCTGCACCACCGCCGTGGGGGGAAACCTGGGCGATCTGCTGGCCTTCGCCGGCGGCGAAAATATCGCCGCCGGCACCATCAACAGCGTATACGGCGAGCTCAGCCCGGAACGCGTACTGGCGGCCGACCCCGACGTCTACATCGCCACCGGCATGGCCGGGCCGGACGGCAAACGTTTTTCCAGCCTGATGCTGGGGCCCGCGGTCAGCCGGCAGCAGGCGCAAAACAGCTTCAGCACACTGATTCGTCAGGACGCCATCCTCTCGCACCTTGCGGCGGTGCAACAAGGACGGGCGTGGAGCATGTGGCACAACTTTTACCTCAGCCCTTATCACGTCGTTATGGTGGAGATGTTCGCTAAAGCCCTCTACCCCGACCTGTTCGAGGATATCGAGCCGCAACTCACACTAAAAAAACTCTACCAGCAGTTTTTACCTATTGATTTTTCAGGGACATACTGGAGTCAACTTGCACATGAAGAATAAGAAAATACGGCGTAACGGCTGGCCGGCGCTGGCGCTGCTGCCGTTCGGCATGCAGGCGGCCGCCGAAACGCGGAACGACACGCTGGAGGTTATCGCCACGGCGGAGCAGCAGGCGGAAACCGGCTATCAGCCGCATACAACCGTAACCGGCACCCGCAGCGAAAGCCGCCTGCTGGACGTACCGCAGGCGGTCAACGTGGTGCCAAGCCAGGTGATTGCCGACCGCGCGGTACGCAATATTGACGAAGCGTTATATAACGTCAGCGGCATTACCCAATCCAACACCCTCGGCGGCACCCAGGATGCGCTGATCAAGCGCGGCTTTGGCGACAACCGCGACGGCTCCCTGTTTCGGGACGGCGTACGCTCCATCCAGGCCCGCAACTTCACCCCGACCAGCGAGCGCGTGGAAGTGCTGAAAGGCCCGGCCTCCATGCTGTATGGCATGGGCGAACCCGGCGGCGTGATTAATATCATCAGCAAAAAACCGCAGCTGGTGCAAAAAACGCATATCGAAGGCTGGGGCAGCAGTTTTAACGGCGGCGGCGGCCAGTTGGACGTAACCGGACCGCTGGGCGCCTCCGGGCTGGCTTACCGTATGGTGGTCGATCATGACGAAACCGACTACTGGCGCAACTTCGGCCGCAACCGGCAAACCACCATCGCCCCGTCGCTGATGTGGTACGGGGAAGAGACCACGGTGCGGGTGGCCTACGAGCATATGGAATACCTGACGCCGTTCGATCGCGGCACCATTATCGACCCCAACAGCGACAAGCCGGTGAATACGCCGCGCGAAAGCCGTTTCGACGAGCATTACAACGCCACCCGCGGCGATCAGGACAGCATCACCCTACAGGCGGAGCGCAACCTGAGCGATCGCTGGAAAAGCAGCCTCACCTACTCCTATAACCGCAACCGCTATAGCGATAATCAGGCGCGGGCGATGAGCTACGATGCCGATAGCGGCATACTGACCCGGCGTCCGGACGCCACCGGCTATGCCCACGCGCAAACCCAGGTGGTGCAGCTTACGTTCAACGGGGATATTGACTGGGGACGGGTCAATCACCAGTTGCTGCTCGGCTTTGACTATGAAGCCGACCGCACCTTCCGCGGCGATATGATCCGCGGGACGAACAACAGTACGGACTTTACTATTTACCATCCGGTATACGGTCAGTTGGCGCCGTCTAGCAATGTCATCGCCTCGGACAGCGATCAGCGGGAAAATATCGACAGCAGCGGCTTCTTTCTGCAGGACGTCATTCGCCTGAACGATCGCTGGCAGCTGCTGGGCGGAGTGCGTTACGACAGCTTCGACGTGATGGCCGGCAAAGGCCGCCCGTTCGTCACCCGTACCGATAGCTCATATAACCGCGTAGTGCCGCGCGCCGGCATTATTTACAATCTGACGCCCTATTCTTCGCTTTATGCCAGCTACAGCGAGTCGTTTAAACCCAACTCGTCGATCGCCGATCAGATAGGTTCCCTTCCCCCAGAGATTGGCCAGTCTTACGAAATCGGCGCCAAGCTGGATCTGCCTAATCGTATTACCGCCAACGTGGCGCTTTTTGATATCAAAAAGCGTAATGTAAAGATTGACGACACTATATCTGTGAACGGAATTAACGAAAAGGTATACCGCACCGCCGGCAAAGTGCGCTCGCAGGGCATCGAGTTGGATCTGGCCGGCAAGCTGACGGATTCCCTCAGCCTGATCGGCTCCTACGCCTGGACCGATGCCCGCGTTACCGCCGACCCGGAAAATAACGGCAATGAAATGACCAACGTCGCGCGTCATACCGCCTCGCTGTTTCTGACCCAGGATTTCGGCGACGCCGGCATTCACGCCGGCGATAACCTGCGCGCCGGCGCCGGGGCGCGCTACGTCGGCCGCCGCGCCGGCGATGCGGCGAACAGCTTCTATCTGGATGACTATACGGTGGCGGATGCGTTCGTGGCTTACAGCCTGCCGCTTAACGGCTACCAGGTGAAGTGGCAGCTTAATATCAAGAACCTGTTTGATAAAACCTATTACCCCTCCAGCGGCGGTCAGTATCGCGTCGCCATTGGCGAACCGCGCCAGTTTGTGCTGCGCGCCAGCGTGGATTTCTAGTTCCCGTCAACGGGCCGGTATCGCCGGCCCGTTAATTTCACCCGGCGAATTGCCGGAACAGCGCCTTGCCGCGCAGCAACCGCAGCCCCAGCCAGCCGCCGCACAGCGATAACAACAGCGCCGCCGCCAACGGCAATATCAGCCACATCGCCAGATTCGGCTGCCACGGGAAATTGAACACCCGGCTCTGCAACAGCCACAGCGCCGCCTCCGCGCCGATAGCGGCCGCTGCCCCCGCCACCAGCCCCAATACGGCGAACTCGCACCACAGCGTGGTGCGCAACAGGCGCAGCCCGGCGCCCAGGGTGCGGTACACCATCAGTTCCTGCCGCCGCTGACGCATCCCCACCTGGATTTGCGCCAGCAGCAGCAATACGCCGCACAACAGCACCAGGATCACCATAATTTCCAGCGCCCGGCTCACCTGCTGCAATACCTGCCCCACCTGACGCAGAATGCTGCCCACATCCATCACGCTTAGCGTCGGGAACTGGCGGTTTAGCTGGACTACCATCTGCTCGTCGCCATCGTGGCGGAAGCTGGTCAGCCACGACTGCGGCTGGCTGTCCAGCGCGCCGGGAGGAAAGATAAAGAAAAAGTTCGGGCGCAGGCTTTCCCAATCCACCTGGCGGAAGCTGGTGACCCGGGCGCTGAACGGCTGCGTGTCGCCGGTAAAGGTCAGCGTATCGCCGATTTTAATCCCCATCTCTTTTGCTTCTTCCGCCTCCATCGAGACTTCGCCGGCTTTCGGCGCTTCCCCCTCCACCAGCACGTTGTGATCCGGTATCCCGTGCATCCAGGTCAGATTCAGCTCGCGGTTTACCGTGTTGCCGCCCGGATCGTCCTCATGAATCACTTCCGTCGCCACCTGCTGATTAATTTCCGTCAGACGGGCGCGAATAATGGGATAGAACAGCTCCGGTTTAACCTGGTGCCGCTCAAGAAAGGTTTTCACCTGCGGCACCTGCTCCGCGGTGATATTCAACAGAAAATAGTTCGGACTGTCCGGCGGCAGCTGCCGTTGCCAGCGTTCCAGCAAATCGCCGCGCATCACCAGCAGCAGGGCAAGCAGCATAAACGACAGCGAAAACGCCGCCAGTTGGCTGAGCGTCGACCAGGGCTGACGCAGCAGGCGGTTAATCGCCAGCCGCATCGCCAGTTGCTTAACCGTCAAACGGCGCAGCAGCAACAACCCGCCCCAGCCAATCACCCCCAGTAACAACGACAGCACCGCCATGCCGCCCAGCAGCGACCACAGCAGGGAGCTGCCGCCGGACAGCACGGCAAGCAGCCCCACCACAATCGCCAGCACCGCCGGCAGGTAGTAACGCAGCGGCCAGACATTGGCCGTCACATCCTGGCGCAATACGCGCAGCGGCTGCGTCGCCAGCAGTAAACGGTAAGGGCGCAGCCCGACCAGCAATGAAATCAGCAGCAGCGACCCCAGCGCCCATACCCACGGCCACAGCCCGGCGGCCGGCAGCGTCGCCGGCAGGACCGGCGCCAGCATTTTCATCAGCACCGCCTCAAAGCCCAGCCCGACCAGGCTGCCGCACAGCGCCGCCAGCCCCAGCACCGACAGCCACTGCCCGACGATCAGCCGTCGCAGCGCCCGTCGTCCGGCGCCCAGCGTTTTCAACACCGCGACCAAATCATAGCGGCTGCGGCAATAATGCCCCATGGAAACGGCCACCGCGGCGATGGATAACAGCAAAGTCAGCAGCGCGGACAGCAGCAGAAATTGCTGCGAGCGTTTTAACGACTGGCTCAGCGCTCCTTCGGAATCCTCCATGCCGTACCAGCGCTGGTCGGGCTTGAGCTGCGGCTTGATAAAATCGCCGAACTCGGTGATTTGCCGCTCGTCGCCCGCAAACATATAGCGCCAGCTGATGCGCCCGCCGGGCTGTATGGCTCCGGTCTTCTCCACGTCGGCCAGATTCATCAAAATCCGCGGCGCGGTATCAAAGGGGTTAAAACCGGAATCCGGCTCCTGAATCAGCTCGCCGTTAATCCGCAGCGAGGTATCGCCGACGTCCAGCATATCGCCGACCTTAAGCCCCAGCAGCGCCAACAGGCGCGGGGCGACCAGCACGGTTCCCTGCTCCGCCCGCAGCCCGGCCGGACGAGTCTGCAGCTCGCCGTATAACGGATAGCGCTGGTCGGTGGCTTTTACCCTGGCCAACTGCGGCGTATCGCCGGCAAAGGTCATGGTCATAAATGAAATCTGCCGGCTCAACGTCAATCCCTGCTGCTGCGCCCGCTGTAGCCAGGCTTCATCCACCGGGCGCGACGCGCGCAACACCCGGTCGCCGGCCAGAAAATCACGGCTTTGCTGGCTCAGCCCCTTTTCCATCCGGTCGCCGATGGTGCCCAGCGCCAGCACGCAGGCCACGGCGAGCGTTAACGCCAGCCAGACAATCAATAATGAAGGAGAGCGCCATTCGCGCCAGAACCACCGCCAGATCATGCGTCCTCCCGCAGCTTGCCGTCCACCAGCCGCAGCCGCCGCTCACAGCGCGCCGCCAGCTGTTCGTCATGGGTGACCAGAATCAGCGTGGTGGCGTAATCGCGGTTGAGGGAAAACAGCAGTTCGACGATGCGCTCGCCGGTTTTGCGGTCCAGATTGCCGGTCGGCTCGTCGGCGAACAGCACCTGGGGACGCCCGCTGAAAGCGCGCGCCAGCGCCACCCGCTGCTGTTCCCCGCCGGAAAGCTGCGCCGGGAGATGATGCAGACGCTCGCCCAACCCCAGTTGCTGCAACAGTTGTTCCGCCTGCCCGCGGCTGTGGCCGTCGCTTTCGCCGCGCAGCAACGCCGGCAACTGGACGTTTTCCAACGCGGTCAGCGTCGGCACCAGCATAAACGCCTGAAAAACAAACCCCACGTCTCTGGCGCGCAGCGCGGCGCGGCCTTCCTCGTCCAGTTTGTTCAACGATTCGCCCATCAGGCTGACCTCGCCCTCGCTGCCGTCGTCCAGACCGGCGAGAATACCCAGCAGCGTCGACTTGCCCGAACCCGACTCGCCGATCAGGGCGATTGTCTGCGCGGGTTTGACAATCAGCTCAACTCCGGTAAGGATGGAAAGCCGATGTTCCCCTTGACCGACGTGCTTACTAAGATGATGAACTTCAAGAATGTTTTCCGCGGGTCCGAGATTGGTTGCCATAGCTCTCGCTGGACTGGTCTTTGCAAACATGTTTTCGTCCTTTTACTTCTGGGATTATTCAGTGTACGCGCTTTGGCGGCGGATACTTTACTGATACTGGGCGATAGCCTCAGCGCGGGCTATCGCATGCCTGCCGCCAGCGCCTGGCCCGCCCTGCTGGATCAGAAATGGCAGACGCGGCCGGACGGCGTAAAAGTCGTTAACGCCAGCATCAGCGGCGACACCGCCGGCCAAGGGCTGGCGCGTCTTCCGGCGCTGCTGAAGCAGCATCAGCCGCGCTGGGTGCTGATCGAACTTGGCGGCAATGACGGGCTGCGCGGCTTTCCGCCGAACAACATCGAACAGGATCTGAGCAAAATCATTACGCTGGTCGAACAGGCGCAGGCGCAGCCGCTGCTGATGCAAATCCGCCTGCCGACCAATTACGGCCGCCGCTACAATGAGTCATTCAGCGACGTTTATCCGCGGCTGGCAAAACAGTTTTCCATTCCTCTGGTGCCGTTCTTTATGGAACAGGTGTATCTTAAGCCAGAGTGGATACTGGAGGACGGCATCCATCCCGCCCGTGATGCCCAACCCTTTATCGCCGACTGGATGGCGCAACAGCTGGAATCCTTATACCCAATAGATTTCGAGTTGCAGGAAGGCGGCAACTGAACGACAAATTCGTCGGGAACGAATTTGACCAGCCAATGGCTGGCCTCCGGTGAGAGACAGGATGTCTCTCATTAATCCCCAGGAGCTTACTCAAGTAAGTGACTGGGGTGAGGGAAGGCAGCCAACGCATCTGCGACTTGAAAGATGACGGGTATAGTTAACCATGAGTCTTAATAAATAGGCCCTTGAATTAGGTAAAGTTATGCAAAAAACGGTGCTGATTACCGGCTGTTCCAGCGGTATTGGTCTGATCGCGGCGCAGGATCTGCAAAAACGCGGCTACCGGGTGCTCGCCGCCTGTCGCCGCCCCGAGGATGTCGCGCGCATGGCGGAGCTGGGTCTGGAAGGGATCGAACTCGATCTGGACGACCCCGCCAGCGTTGAAAAGGCCGCCGCCGAGGTCATTGCGCTGAGCGGAAACCGCCTGTACGGGCTGTTTAATAACGCCGGATACGGATTATATGGCGCGTTGCGCGATATCTCGCGCCGGCAGTTGGCACGGCAGTTTTCCAGTAACCTGTTCGGTACGCATCAGTTGACGCAACTGCTGCTGCCGGCCATGTTGCCGCACGGCGAAGGGCGCATCATTCAGACCAGCTCGGTGATGGGGCTGGTGGCGACGCCCGGACGGGGCGCCTATGCGGCCAGTAAATTCGCTCTTGAAGCCTGGTCGGATGCGCTGCGCATGGAGCTGCACGGCAGCGGTCTGCACGTCAGCCTGATCGAACCCGGTCCGCTGACCACCCGCTTTACCGCCAACGTTGACCAGACCCGGGCCGATCGGCCGGTCACCAATCCCGGCATCGCCAGACGCTTTACGCTGCCGCCGGAAGCCGTATTGCCTAAACTGCGTCATGCGCTGGAGAGCCCGCGCCCCAGGCTGCGCTATCCGGTAACGCTGGTGGCGCACGCTCTGTCCTGGCTGCGCCGTCTGCTGCCCGGACGCTGTCTGGATAATGTATTACGTACCCGTTCCTAATATACCCTATAGATTTCGAGTTGCAGGAAGGCGGCAAGCGAGCGAATCCCGATGAGCTTACATCAGTAAGTGATTCGGGTGAGTATACGCAGCCAACGCACCTGCAATTTGAAAGATGACGGGTAGTGGCTTGAAGCGACGCGTTCCGCCCCCATATCAAATCGAAACGGATAAGAGAGAACCCCATGCTAGAACAACAAGCAACGATTATCGATGTTAACGAGTCCAATCTTCATCAGGTGCTGGAACAGTCCGCGACGCTGCCCGTGCTGTTTTATTTCTGGTCGGAGCGCAGTCAACATTGCCAGCAACTGGAGCCGGCGCTAAATAAACTGGCGCAGGAATATGTCGGGCAATTTCTTCTTGCCCGCGTGGATTGCGACGCCGAGCAGCGCGTTGCGGCACAGTTCGGCCTGCGGGCGATCCCCACCGTCTACCTGTTCCAGGACGGCCAGCCCGTCGATGGTTTTCAGGGGCCGCAGCCGGAAGAGGCCATCCGCGACCTGCTGCAGCGGGTATTGCCGAAAGCGGAAGAACTGAAGGTCGCCGAAGCTCAGCAGCTGATTCAGGAGGGCAAACTGCCGGAGGCGCTGGCGCTGCTGAAAGAAGCCTGGCAACTGAGCCAGCAGCGCAGCGACATCGGCCTGCTACTGGCGGAGGTGCAGATTCAGCTCAACCGCAGCGAAGAGGCCGAAGCCGTGCTGGCAACCGTTCCGCTCCAGGATCAGGATACCCGCTACCACAGCCTGGTGGCGCAGATTGAATTGCTGAAGCAGGCCGCCGACACGCCGGAAATCCAACAGCTGCAACAGCAGTTGGCGGACGATGCGCAGAACGCCGAACTGGCGGTACAGCTGGCGCTGCAGCTGCATCAGGTGGGGCGTAATGAAGAAGCGCTTGAGCTGCTGCTCGGCTTTCTGAAGCAGGATCTCGGCGCGGCGCAGGGCAACGCCCGCAAAACGCTGCTGGATATCATGGCTGCGCTCGGCACCGGCGACGCCCTCGCCGCCCGCTACCGCCGCCAGCTTTATTCACTGCTGTATTAATATTCCCCTGACAAGGGGGGCTGTGAGGGAGTTGGCTCCTCCCCCTGACAAGGGCTGTCTCTTATACACAAATCCAAGGAACCTCTAGAGACCATGTGTATTCTGGTCTTGGGTTCATTCTTGGTTCTTTGTTTTTTGCTTTTCGTCGGCGTAAAAAATTATGCTGAGGAATGGGAGGTCTCCCGAATGAGCCGCATGGATGCGGCGAAAGCCAGTGCCGCGCCGGACAAAAACGCCGGGAGCGTTTTTGAACAGCACTTGTGCTGGCCCGTTAGGGCGAGCCCCATGGATGGGGCGAGTATCCCGCGTCAATGGCGGTTCGACAGGAGACCTCCGATTCCGAAGGCACCGCGAAGCGGCATAATTTCAGCCGATAGCCAGGGTTCGCAGGGCTGCGGCGACTGAGCGCCCTGCGTCGGGCGCGTGCTTCGACGTGGCATAAAAATCCCTTTCTTTTCGCGCACGAAATAGCGCTGAACTCACATATACCGTTAACAGTATATGTGACTAAGAGACAGTCGCAGGGGAGGGAGTTTGGCTCTTCTGACAAGGGTCCGCCAATAGTCAGAAACCAGAATTGGCTATTCCGCTGATAACCCCTGATGCCCTGACTCCAATGTCTCCAGCACGGCGATCCAGCCGTGGCCGCCGTAAACCGGCCAGCCATTCAGCCAGCGGCGCAGCATATTCATGGCGAATATGGCCGTCAGTTCCTGATGTATCTTCAGACTATAACGCGGCGCGGCGGACTGTATCGTCTGGGCAAACGTCCCTTGCGGCGTATGCAGCGCAATGGTCAGCCGCTCGTCATCCCTGGCGCCGACCGTCAGCGCCAGCGGGGCGGCGTGACGTTCCGCCAGTTGGCGGGTATCGGCCGCCAGTTGGTTCAAGTCCCGCGAGCGGGTATCTGCCGGCAACTCGCCCCCCGCCAGCGGCATGCCGACCGCCTGTAGCCGCCAGTTCAGCAGGCCGGCGGTAAAGCGCTCACTCACCGCCAGCCGAAGCCCGCGCTCAGCCAGCCGGCGCGCCAGCTGCGCGGGCAACCCCTCGGTGCCTTCAAATAGCGTATTTTCCCCCGCCACGCTACGCACCTGCTGCCACAGTTGCTCCATCGCCGTCCGCTGCGCCGCCGGCCCCGTCAGTTTCAGCTCGATAATCGGCATCGCGGAGCGATAGCCCAGCACCACGCCCGGCGGCAGCGCCAGCCCGTCCAGCTGGTTGGCGAGATCGCTTTCCGAACGGCCGAAGGTGGTCAAACGCAGACACAGCGGCGCCTGGCCGATGGCAAAACGCTCGCGCAGACGCGGCATGATTTGCTGCTCCACCATCACCTTGAATTCGGAAGGCACGCCCGGGGTAAAAAACAGCAGGCATTTATCTAACCGCAGGGAAAAACCGCAGGCCGTACCGACCGGGTTATCGATCATTTCCGCGCCGGCGGGGATCTGCGCCTGTTTACGATTGTTGGGCGCCATCACCCGTCCGCGCCCGGCAAAAAAGGCCTCCATGCGCGCCAGCCACTCCGCGTGCTCAACCAATCCTTCGCCCGCCGCGGTGGCCGCCGCCAGGGCGCTAAGGTCGTCGCTGGTCGGCCCCAGCCCGCCATTGACAATCAGAATATCGGCGATCCGGCTGCGCTGGGTCAGCGCGCTGACCAACGCGTCGAGATCGTCCCCCACCGTCATCCGGCTGCTCATCGGCAATCCCTGCTGAAACAGGTAGTCCGCCAGCCAGGCCGCATTGGTATCCATAATCTGACCATGCAGCACTTCATCGCCGGTACATAACATCTCGACCCTAAGCATTTTTCACTCCTGCGTAATAGCAAACGGGCGCGATCGCTCGCGCCCGTCACCACATCCGATGGCCGTGTGGGTAACGCCGGCTATCAGAAGCTCAGACCAACTCCGATGTAGGCTGAATCCGCCAGCTTGTTGTCTGAACGGCCGCTTTCGCCGGCCAGATTGATATAGCGGTAACCCACATCCACATTGAGTATCGGCAGCGCCTGCCAGCGCACGCCTGCCTTGCCTTCAACATAGTGATCGACATGGCTGGAGAACGCGTCCGGCGAGTAGTACCCTTCGCCGTAAACAGAGAAGTAACGGTTGATCGGCCACTGCACCCCGCCGCCCAGCGCCAGCGCATGGCCGTCCGACCCGCGATCCTGATTCAGATACAAAGCCTTGCCGCCCAGCGTTACTTTCAGCGGTCCCGCGGGAATAGTGTAGCCCAACCCGAAACCGTACACATCGTTATTATTGTCGCCGTGGGCATAGCTTACGTTGCCGGACAGGCCGGGGACCAGCAGCCCGAAGCTGGCGTTCGCGCCCGCATAGTCGCGCCCCGCCTCCCCGGAAATACCGATGGCATGCGCGGAAGCCGTGGCAAGCAGCAAGCTTCCCGCACAGGCAATCACAAATTTTTTCATTGTCGATTTCCCTCAAACAGTTAGTAAAAGCACGCAAAATGTATTGATATCGCTGCCGATTCTACCTCAATCCCGCCGCTACTCCAGCGCGACATTATCCTAAAACGCCGCCTGTTGCGCTAAATAATGCTAACCATTTCCATTCCCGACGGCTGCCGATAATAACGATAAGCGCCACCTATTTGGCTAAAACCACAAAATGAACAATAGTATTAAGAGTAAATATCCGTACCAATACCATGACTATAAGGAAGAAATGATGAGCAAGAAAAAGCTGACGACCGTAGCGGGCGCGCCGGTTGTTGATAATAATAATATCATAACCGCCGGACGGCGCGGCCCCATGTTGATGCAGGACGTATGGTTTCTGGAAAAACTGGCGCATTTCGATCGTGAAGTGATTCCGGAACGACGGATGCACGCCAAAGGTTCCGGCGCGCACGGCACCTTCACCGTTACCCACGATATTACCCGCTATACCCGGGCAAAAATCTTCGCTGAAATCGGCAAGAAAACCGATATGTTTATCCGTTTCTCCACCGTGGCCGGGGAACGCGGCGCCGCTGACGCGGAGCGCGATATTCGCGGTTTCGCCATGAAATTCTATACCGAAGAGGGCAACTGGGATCTGGTGGGCAACAATACCCCGGTGTTCTATCTGCGCGACCCGCTGAAATTTCCCGATCTCAACCATATTGTCAAACGCGACCCGCGCACCAACCTGCGCAACCCGGTCTACAAATGGGATTTCTTCTCCCAGTTGCCGGAATCGCTGCATCAATTGACCATTGATTTCAGCGACCGCGGATTACCCAAATCTTTCCGTCATATTCACGGCTTCGGCAGCCATACCTACAGCTTTATCAACGCCGCAAACGAACGCTTTTGGGTCAAATTCCACTTTATCTGCCAGCAGGGCATCGAGAATCTGATGGACGACGAAGCGGAAGCGCTGGTGGGCAAAGACCGCGAAAGCTCGCAGCGCGATCTGTTCAACGCCATTGAAAACGGGGATTTCCCGCGCTGGAAGCTACAGATCCAGATCATGCCGGAAGCCGAGGCGTCACAGGTTCCGTACAACCCGTTCGACCTGACGAAAGTCTGGCCGCACGGCGATTATCCGCTGATCGACGTCGGCTTTTTCGAACTGAACCGCAACCCGGACAACTACTTTGCCGAAGTGGAACAGGCAGCCTTCAACCCGGCGCATATCGTACCCGGCATCGGCTTTTCGCCGGATAAGATGTTGCAGGGGCGTCTATTCTCTTATGGCGACGCCGAACGCTACCGTTTAGGGGTCAATCACCATCAGATCCCGGTCAACGCCCCCAAATGCCCGTTCCATAACTACCATCGCGACGGCGCGCTGCGCGTTGACGGCAACAGCGGCAACGGCGCCACCTATGAACCGAACAGCTTTGGCGTATTTCAGGAGCAGCCGGACTTCAGCGAGCCGCCGCTAACCATTGAAGGCGCCGCCGATCACTGGAACCACCGTGAGGATGAAGATTATTTCAGCCAGCCGCGGGCGCTGTTCAATCTGCTGAGCGAAGAGGAACACCAGCGCATGTTCCAGCGCATCGCCGACGAACTGTCGCAGGTGCCCGAGTTTATTCAGCAACGGCAGATCGCGCTGTTCAACAAGGTCGATCCCGCATACGGGGCAGGCGTGGCGCAAGCGCTGCAAGCCGTTGGGAAATAACAGAACAAGCCTGAGGCGATCCCTCGGGTTTCAGGACTCGCGTCGTCGCCATTAATGACCCCCACCCGGCCTCCCCCTTGTCAGGGGGAGGAGCTAAACGCCCTCCCCTGCGAAGGGGAAATACGCCTCAGTCTTTCTGCGAATTACTCTCGCTATCCACCCACGCTTTCACCTGACGGCGGGAAATTTTAATCCCGCCGTTCTTCAATGCCGCCGGCAGATGATAATAGGCCACCGGACGCTGGAAGCCCGCCAACTGCGGCAGCAACCAATCCCGCAGCGCATCCAGCGTTGTCGAACCGCTTATTTCAACCACCGCGACGGGGCGCTGACCGAACTCCAAATCATCAATCGGCACCACGTAGGCTTGCCGCACCGCCGGGTGCGTGAGCAGCGCGGACTCGATATTTTCCGGCTGAATCCCCTCGCCGCCGCTGAAGAACTGGTTATCCAGACGGCCCAGAATATGCCACTCGCCGTCGGCGAAACGCCCGCGATCGCGGGTATGAAACCAGCCCTCTTCGTCGACCAGCGGGAAAAGCCGCCCGTCGCGCCAGTAGCCTGCCGCCAGCGTCGCGCCGCGCAGCAGCACCTCTTCACCCGCCAGACGGATTTCCCGCTCGCGCAACGGCAGCCCGACGCCCGCCCGGCCATCGGCGCGCTTGGCGCACACCGTGGACGCCAGCTCGGTCAAACCGTATCCACACCAGCAGTTGATGCCGCGCGCCTGCGCCTCGCGGGTTAATTCCTGCGGGATCGCCGCGCCCCCCAGCAATACCGATTTCAGCGCGGCCGGCGCCGCATCGTGCGTCAGCAGCCGCCATAGCTGGGTCGGCACCAGAGAGGCGTGAGAGCAGCCCTGCAAGGCGCGCTCCAAAGGCTGATGGGCGCGCACCACCACCGTCGCGCCGCAAAGCAGCCAGCGCCACAGGATGCCCTGCCCGGAAACATGAAACAGCGGCAATGAGAGCAGCCAGCTGTCGCCGGGGGCGAACGCCATCATCGCCAATACCCCCTCCGCGCTGGCCAAATGGGCGGCAAAGGTATGCGCCGCCGCCTTCGGCGCGCCGCTGGAGCCGGAGGTCAACGTCAGCGTCGCCAGCCGTTCCGGCCGCCAGGGCGGCGCGTTATAAGCGGCACCGCCGCGTTCGCCGGGCGCATACCGCAGGGCAACCACGCCCGACGGCCATGATTGCGCATTCAGGCATAGCCCGTAAGTCACGTCGAGCGAATCCCACAGTGCGTCGGTTAACGATGCCGGCAGTTGCGGATTCAGCGGCAGCAAACGGGCGCCGCACTGCAACAGCGCCAGATAACACCACAGCATCGCCGCGCTGTTTTTGCCGCGCAGCGCCACCCCGCAGCCCGACGTTACGCCCTGACGCTCGAAGTCGGCCGCCAGTTGATTAATCCGCTCCGCCGCCTGCCGCCAGCTCCAGCGGAGGTCGTCCTCCACCAGCGCCGCCGCCTGCGGCGCGCGTTCGGCCCAGTAATGCCAGGGCCAGTCGCTCAGGATTGCCATACCGTTTCCAGCCGTTCGGCGGTCAACAGCGGCAAGCGGCTTTCCGGCCAGCCCCTGACCACCTGCGCCTGCATCAGGTCCAGCGTGTCCAGGCCGGGCACCGTATGCGGCGTCAGCCAGTGCGCCACCCGCGCCAGTTGGGTTAACCCCAAGCTGGATTCGATGCTGGAGCTGATCACCGCGCTTAACCCCGCCTGGCGGGCTTGCTGCGCCAGCTCTCGACAGCGCGCCAGACTGCCGACCAGCGTCGGTTTGATCACGATGGCGCTGACGCCGGGTTCCGCTTCCACCCGAAAATCGGCTTCGCGCACGCTCTCGTCCCAGGCGATGTTGATGCCGGTTTCCCGCGCGAACTCGCGGGATTCCTGACGGGTTTTGCACGGCTCTTCCAGAAAGGCGATGCGCGAACGCAACGCCGGATCCACGTAGCGGGCAAAGCCGTCGGCTTTGGCGCGCGTCCAACTGCGGTTGGCGTCCAGCCGCAGTTGCAGGTCCGGCAAGGCTTCCAGCAGAACGTTGACGATCATGCCGTCACGCACCGCCTCGTACAGCCCGACCTTGACCTTGGCCACCTTTTCGCCCGGCATGCTCTGCAGCATGGCGAACAGTTCGTCGGGATCGCCGCTGCACAGCGGCGCCTTGCGGTAATCCGCCGCCTGCGGCAAACGCTGCTCCAGCTCGGCCTGCGCGCAGCTCAGGCCGAAAGCCACCGACGGCGGAAGGTCATCCGCCAGCGGCTGTCCCGCCGCCCAGCGTCGCAGCTGTTCAAGGGCGGCCGACTCGGCCTGCGCCAGCGTTTCCGCGCTGAACTCCGGCAGCGGCGCAATCTCCCCCCAGCCCTGCCCGTCACCCTGTTGCAGGTGAACGATCAGCCCGTCGCGGGTTTTCAGGCGCTGATGGCGCAGCACCACGCCGGCCTCCATCGGCACGCTGTAGCGATAAACCTTAACCCGGCGCATTACGGATTCCGTTTGAATTTACTGAAGTCGGGCTGGCGTTTTTCATTAAAGGCATTGCGCCCCTCCTGCCCTTCGTCGGTCATATAGAACAGCATGGTGGCGTTGCCCGCCAGCTCCTGCAAACCGGCCTGACCGTCGCAGTCGGCGTTGAGGGCGGCTTTCAGGCAGCGCAGCGCCATCGGGCTGTTCTGCAACATCTCGCGGCACCAGCGCACCGTCTCTTTTTCCAGCTCCGCCAGCGGCACCACGGTATTGACCAGCCCCATCTCCAGCGCCTGCGCCGCGTCATACTGCCGGCACAGGAACCAGATTTCGCGGGCTTTTTTCTGTCCGACGATACGCGCCATATAAGAAGCGCCCCAGCCACCGTCGAACGACCCGACGCGCGGACCGGTCTGGCCGAAGACGGCGTTTTCCGCCGCGATGGTCAGATCGCACATCATATGCAGCACGTGTCCGCCGCCGATGGAGTAGCCCGCCACCATCGCCACCACCGGTTTCGGACAGGTGCGGATTTGACGCTGGAAGTCCAGCACGTTCAGGTGATGCACCCCGCTGTCGTCCTGATAGCCGCCGTAATCGCCGCGCACTTTCTGATCGCCGCCGGAGCAGAAGGCCTTTTCTCCCGCGCCGGTCAGAATAATCACGCCGATGCCGTCGTCGTGACGGGCGTTATCCAGCGCCTGGATCATCTCTTTCACCGTCTGCGGGCGAAAAGCATTACGCACCTGAGGACGATTGATGGTGATTTTGGCAATGCCGTCGGTGGATTTGTGATAGAGAATATCGACGAAATCGCCGCTGCAATCGTGCCATTCCACCGGGGCGTAAAGCAGTTCTTCACTGGGATAAAGCATAATAATTAATCCTTAACGGGATGCGAAAGAAAAGAAAGTATCCGCGCGGCGTACTCCGCCGGGTTGGCCTGATGCGCATTATGGCCGGCCCGCGCCACGCTCAGTAACGGCAAATTATACTGCGCCGCCAGCGCCTGAAACTTGGCGTCGGCGGCGCCGCACAGATAAGCAAAGGGAACAGCCAGTTGCCGCAGTTTCTCCCCCAGCCAGGGCTGCCGCCCCAGCGAGGTGGCTTCCAGCATATCCGCCACCGCGGGGCCGTAATTCAGGCGGCGTAGGGCAACCAGGCCGGCGCGCTGCGCGGCGTTTAAATCAGCGAATACCGCCTGCCGATACCAGTCGTTCAATACCGCCGCCATCGGTTCATGGCGCAAGCGCCGCGCCCAGCCGGCGTCGTGCAACAGGCGCTGTTCACGCAACCGGGGCTGGGCCAACCCCGGATGGCCGCCCTCCGCCAGCAGCCCCCGCATGCCGCGAGGCTGCCCGCAACAGGCATGATACATGGCAATGCGGCCGCCCAGCGAGTACCCCAGCAGCAAATACTCTTCAATGCCCTGTTGGCGCAACGTGGCGCTCAACAGTTCGCTGACCTGGGCAAAACCGCCGGGCGTAACGCCGAGGGAGCCGCCATGCCCCGGCAAGTCCACCAGCAGCAAGGGCCAGTCGTTGAAAAAAGGCGCTATCGGTTGCCAGTCCTCTCCGCTGCCTAACAGGCCGTGCAGGCACACCAGCCACGGCCGGGCGGGAGAGCCTTCGGCCGGGGCTATTTTCCGGCAGTGCAGCATTACCACGTCGCCGCCTGCGCCACCAGGGCGCTCAGCGTTTCCGCCCCATCCTTCGGCGGCACCACCACCTCCAGCAGGGTGACGCCGCCCTGCGCCCAGCAGCGGGCGACGGCATCGCTTATCTGCCGCCAGCTGTCGGCGCGCACGTAGTCAAGACCGAACATCGCCGCCGCATGGCCGAACTCCACATTCTGCGGCATACAGTAAAACGCTTCCCGCTGCTGCGGCGGCGTCGGCAACAGGGAGAATATCTGGCCGCCGTTATTGTTGACCACGATCAGCACCAGCGGCGCCGGCGCCTGGCGCAGCAGCGCCAGCGCATTAAGATCGTACAGCGCGGAGAGATCGCCCACGATCCCCAGCGTCGCCTTGCCATTGCCGCGCTGAACGCCGGCCAGGGTGGAGATTAGCCCGTCGATGCCGCTGGCGCCCCGGTTACCGTACACCGGATATTGTTGCGGCAGCTGCGCCAGCGCGTCAATCAGCCGCACCACCAGGCTATTGCCGACAAAAAGCTGACCGTCCGGCGGCAGCAGTTCCGGCAGCCGTTGCGCCAATTGCGCCTCGCCAAAGCGCGCAGCCAGATGGGCCGTAACCTGCTGCCGGGCATGACGGGCTATCGCCGTCAGATCGTCGGCCCAGGGGGATTGCGTCAGCGGAGGATGCGCGGCGAGCCAGTCGCCGATGTCGGCGATCAGACGGCGGCCGCGATGCTGCGCCGGATCCAGCCGGCCGGGCAGCGCATCCACCAGCCAGAACGACTGCGGACGGCACGTTTCCTGCCACTGCAACAGCCGTTTTCCGGTCAGGCAGCCGCCGAACTGCACCACGATTTCCGCCCGATCGAGCCGCTCCAGCGCCGCGGGATTCGCCAGCCAGATATCCGCACAGGGTAACGGCTGGCCGCTTTGCGACAGCACATCGCCGATCAGCGGCCAGCCAAGGGCGCTGGCCCACCGCGCGATCTGCGCCCCCTGCTGCGGACCGACCTGTCCGACAATGACAACGCCGCGCTTGCGCCGCCATTCATCCCAGTCGGGCTGCTGCGCCAAGGTCGTCCGGCGCATTTCACGCAGCCAGGGTTCGCGGTGGCGCCACCAGTCGCCCAGCGCCGTCAGCCAGTCACGGTAGGCGGCTTCGTCGTCAGCGCCATATAGGGGTTCCGCAAACGGGCAATTGATATGCAGTACGCCGTGCGTCAGCTGAGCCATGGCGCTATCCAGCGTCGAGACCAGCCAGCGGGCCGGTATATCCGCCGTGGGCCGCGGCAGATTCAGCGCCAGCGCCGGGTGGGAGGCATACAGGCCGTGCTGGCGAATGGCCTGATTGGCGCCGCAGTCAATCAATTCGGGCGGACGATCGGCCGTCAGCACGATCAGCCGCTCGCCGGTCAGCCCCGCTTCCACGATCGCCGGATAAAGATTCGCCGCCGCCGTGCCGGAGGTCACCACCACCGCCACCGGTTCAGCGGCGGCCTTTGCCAGCCCCAGGGCCAAATGCCCCAATCCCCGCTCGTCAAAATGGGTATGGCAAATCAGCGCGCCGTGCTCGGCCGCCGCCAGCGTCAGCGGAGTGGAACGGGAACCCGGCGCGATGCAGATATGGCGCACGCCGTGGCGGGTTAGCGCCTCAAGCAACAACTCGGCCCAGCGGCGATTAAAGACACTTGTCGACATTATGTACTCAGCAATTCAGGTTGCGGGTTATCCCCGTCATATTTCAAGCTACGGAGGCGTTGGCTTTACCGCAATTCGAATTATTCAGGGCATATGGCAATAATTATAATTTTTTCCACTTGGCCGACTTTGATATAAACCGGCGCCGGACACAACAAACATAAAACAGAACTATGATATATCGTCTTCCAACAGGGATTTTAACCCGGCGGCCTTGTTTTGCCGCTTCTGCGATTCTTGTTGCGGATCGGAACCCGCCGTATGCCGGCGCCGGCATACGGCGTTAAAACAGCGTCGCTGATTTCAACCGAACGCATTGATAAACGCCGCCGTCTCCTGATGTAAGGTACGGGATTATACGGGAAAAAAAAGCGCCGTGGGTAAGAGGTTATACCGCTTGAAAAGGATCACCCGCCGTTCATTTTTCAGCCAGTCCGCGTTAACTTATCCGATAATCCGTCCATCTGTCGGTTTACGATCACGAATCCTTCGATTCGGCCTCCCGATTATGGTAGAAAGAAGCCCTTATTACGTCCATTAGGTATGTGTCGTTCAGGCTATGAGTACCGCACTGCATTCCGAAGCATCCTCCATCCGGCGGGAACAACCGGGCAAAAAGGCTCAGGCCGCCACGCGCAGCGCTTTTTTTATCGCCGGTTTTGCCATGGCTTCCTGGGCGCCGTTGGTGCCTTTCGTCAAAAACCGTCTGGCAATTAATGATGCCTCGCTGGGAATGCTGTTGCTTTCTCTCGGCATCGGTTCGCTGCTGGCGATGCCGTTCAGCGGATGGTTGACCGGCAAGCTGGGATGCCGGACGGTTATATTACTGGCGGGCGCCTTACTGTGCCTGGTGCTGCCGATGCTGACGCAGGCGGACAGGCTGCCGCTGATGGCGATCGTCCTGCTTTTTTTCGGCGCGGCCATCGGCATGATTGACGTCTCCATGAATATTCAGGCCGTGATTGTCGAACAGGCCAGCGGCCGGGCCATGATGTCCGGTTTTCACGGATTTTTCAGCATCGGCGGGATAGCCGGCGCCGGCGGCGTCAGCGCGCTGCTGTGGCTGGGGTTGTCTCCCGCGGCGGCGATGCTGATCGTGGTGGCGCTGATCGTGGCGTTACTGTCTCTGGCGCAGCGCCATCTGCTGCGCGCCGCCAATCGGGCCGATAGCGGTCCGTTATTCGTCATCCCCCGCGGCTGGGTGATGTTTATCGGCCTGCTGTGCTTCATTATGTTTCTGGCCGAGGGCGCCATACTGGACTGGAGCGCGCTGTTTTTAACCGTGGAGCGCAGTCTGGACGGCGCCCAGGCCGGCATTGGCTACGCCGCGTTTTCCGTCGCCATGGCGCTGGGTCGGCTTAGCGGCGATCGCGTCGTCAATGCGCTGGGGCGCTATGCCGTCCTAACCGGCGGCAGCCTGTGCGCGGCGTGCGGATTGCTGTTGGCCGTCGGCATCGACAACGCGGCGACCGCTATTCTGGGGTTCGTCATGGTAGGGATCGGCGCCTCAAACGTGGTGCCGATACTGTTCACCGCGGCGGGCAATCAGCAAGTCATGCCGGCGAATCTGGCTATCGCCTCTATTACCACCGTCGGTTACGCCGGTATTCTGGCGGGTCCGACGCTGCTGGGCTTTATCGCGCAGGCCAGCAGCCTGGGCGTCGCCTTCGGGTGCGTCGCGCTGTTATTGTTGCTCGTCGGCGCCAGTGCGCGCGCCGTTATCCGTTAATCAGGAGCGTAAATTCAATGCCGGCAATTATCATGCGTTATTTTGCTCTGTTCATCGTGCTGCTCCTCCTGCTCACCGGCACTTTTGGCTATAACTATCTCAGTAGCTGGCTGACGGAGAAAAAGTATGCCTTGACGGATATCGCCCAGGGGATACAAAAACGCATCGATACCTATCGTTTTTTTACCTATCAGATTTACGGCAACCTGAATGGCGAGGCCCCCGCCAGCGACGATAATATCAACGCCATCAATCTGATGCCGAATGTCTTTTACGTGGCGAAAAGCGGCCAGGTCACCGACGCGCTGATATTCGGCCAGCACGATCAAACCACCCTGAACGCCGTCTACCGCATATCACAACACTATCTGGACATTCTGTGGGGCGCGGAAAACGATGTCTATTCCATGTACTATCTTAACGGCATCGATAACAGTCTGACGATGATTTCAACCCAGACCCTGAAAGACATATCGTCCCAGTTCCGCGGCAGCTACATCAGCGCCATTGCGGAAGCGCGCCGCACGGAGATGCTGCAGCAGGCCAATGTACTCGATGAGCGCGAAAGTTTTTCGCCTATCCGCAAACTGCGGTTCTATAACGATTATTATTTCACCCTGCGCACCACATTTAATCAGCCCGGCCACCTGGCGACCATTATTGCCTTCGACTTGCCCATCAACGATCTGATCCCGGCCAATATGCCGCGCGAAAATTTCGTTCTGCGCCAGGATGCGCCGGCCTCGTATGACGCCAATAGCCACAATGAAGATAGCGCGCTGGTCCACTTGAACGGCGCGCTGCTTGAGATATCCTCGCCGCTGGTTAATGCGCCGGTAAAAATCGTTTTCCAGATTCCGGTGAAAGTGCTGGCCGTCGATATGCTGCATAATAATATCTGGCTGCTGTTGCTGACGCTGGTATTACTGATACTCACCCTTGCCGGCTTTTATCTTTTCCGTCAGAAATACGCTCGCCCCGGCGAAGATTTATCACAACGGCTGAGTAAGCGGTTGGATATCTATCATGAAACGCTCGGCCGCATTCCGCTGGGCGTACTGATTTACGACTTCAGCAGCAATAAGGTTATTGTGCAGAACGCGCTGGCGGAAAATTTGCTGCCCCATCTCAGCCTGCAAAAAATCACCAATATGGCCGATGAACATCAGGGCGTTGTTCAGGTCACGGTGAATAATGAAATGTATGAAATACGCCAGTTCCGCAGTCAATATTCCACGGACTATTGCCTGTTTCTGCTGCGTGAACAGGATAAAGAGATTCTGGTGAATAAAAAACTCCAGTTGGCGCAGCGTGAATATGAAAAAAATGTTCAGGCAAGGAAGCAACTGTTCAGAAATCTGTTCAATGAATTCAAACAGCCATTGCTTTCGCTACGTCAAAATATACTTTCCCTTCGCCGTAGCGATGATATTACCGAACGGCGGCAGATCGTGCGGCAACTGCTGACCGATGCGGACAACGCCATTGATCTGCTGGAGAATATCGCGTTGCAGGAAAAACTGGAGACGCAGGAATGGCAACTCGCCCATGAAAGCTTTTCTCCACTGACGATGGTCGACGGCCTATTGCTGGAATTACTGCCGAAGATTAATCAAAAAGGGCTTTCCCTGTTTAATCACTACAAGCTGGATATTAATCAAACCTATCTGGGCGATGGCGAACTGCTGAGAAAAATAGTATCGCTGCTGCTGAATTACGCCATTACCAATACCGACTACGGCAAGATTACGCTTTCCATCGATCGTGATACCAATACGCCGGAAAAGCTGATGATACAAATCAGCGATACCGGCGCCGGTATTCCGGGAATCGAACAGGATAATCTTAACCATCCTTTTTTACATCCGGCAAGCGCGGATCGTTTCAGTCAAAATTCAGGATTGACCCTATTCCTGTGTAATCAACTGTGCAACACACTGGGCGGCAAGCTGCATATCCACAGTAAAACGGGGCTTGGCACACACTATACCCTGACGGTAAGAGTGGAGCCCGAAACCCTGCCGGCCGAGGAAGAGAAACTGCTGGACGGCATCAACGTATTGCTGGATATCACCTCAAACGAAGTACAGCATATCGTCAGCCATCTGCTGACCGGCTGGGGAGCCAACTATCTGCTGGTCGACGATCGCCAGGTCAATCAGCAAGCCGATCTGTGCATCACCGACGATGAGCAAAGGAGCGCGGATTATTCCATATTGCTCAGCGGCGACGATACCGCGGTAGTTCTTTTGGGGCCACATCGGCTGCGGGTGAACTATAATATCAGCCAACTACTGCTGGAGGCGCTGCTTAAGTTGATTGAGCAGCAGTTGGAAACGCCGCCGTCGGAAGAGTGTCACGACGCCGTGTTCTACGCCCGACAATTGGCGTCAAGCGATTATTTTTCGCTGTTTGTCGAGACAGTACCGGATGATTTAAAGAGGCTGTATACTGAGGCGCAAGAGGGTGATTTTTTGTCACTTGCGCAAACGGCACATCGGCTGAAAGGCGTATTTGCCATGTTAAACCTGCATCCGGGCAAACAGCTCTGTGAGCAGCTTGAACAGCATATTACCGCGCACGATAGTGTACAGATAGAAAATAACCTTCATGAAATTGGAGGATTCGTCGGTGCATTACTACAGCAAGGTAGCCAACATATGAGTAACCAAAACGATGAGTAACCTAAACGTAATTATTGCCGACGACCATCCTATCGTCCTTTTTGGCATCAGAAAGTCGCTTGAACAAATTGAATGGGTCAACGTGGTGGGTGAATTTGAAGACTCAACCGCCTTGATCAATAACCTGCCGAAACTGGACGCCAACGTTTTAATTACCGATTTGTCGATGCCGGGAGATAAATACGGCGATGGCATTACTTTAATTAAATATATTAAACGTCACTTTCCGCACCTCTCCATTATTGTTCTGACCATGAACAATAACCCGGCCATTCTGAGCGCCGTACTGGATTTGGATATTGAAGGTATTGTGCTGAAACAAGGCGCGCCGACCGATCTGCCCAAAGCGCTGGCGGCGCTGCAAAAAGGCAAGAAGTTTACCCCGGACAGCGTCCTCAAGGTATTGGAAAAAATCAGCGCCGGCGGTTATGGCGACAAACGCCTGTCGCCGAAAGAGAGCGAAGTGTTGCGCTTGTTCGCCGAAGGTTTTCTGGTAACCGAAATCGCCAAGAAACTGAACCGCAGTATTAAGACCATCAGCAGCCAGAAAAAATCGGCGATGACCAAACTGGGCGTGGATAATGATATTGCGCTGCTGAACTACCTCTCTTCCGTTAACGGCAACGCCACGCATACGGAAAAAGAGTAACCCCCCTGCTCTGTTATCATGCCCGCGATATACGCGGGCTTCATCTTCTGGCGGCTCAGATTTCCGGCGCGGCCTCCCGCGTCTGGCGCACCACGTTGCTGTAGTAAAACAGCGTCTGCTGCAGGGTATCCAGCGTCACTGGCTTGGATAGACAATTATCCATGCCCGACTGTAAACAGCGCTGCCTCTCTTCCGCCAGCGCGTTCGCCGTAACGCCGATCACCGGGAAAGTCCGCTTTAATTCACGTAAGCGTTGCGTCAAGCGGTAGCCGTCCATATTCGGCATATTGACGTCCGTCAGCACAATATCAACGGTGTTTTTACTTAATACGCTTAACGCATCGACGCCATCGTTTGCCGTCAGCGCCATATATCCCAACGATCCGAGCTGGTCCGCCAGCAAACGGCGGTTAATCGGATGGTCGTCCACCACCAGAATCATGATGTCGCCATTCTCGATACGGTTATAGTTGGTCAACGGCGACGACAGGGTGGAATGCGATGCGTCGCTCGCCTCCGGCAGGTAAATTTTCTCCAGTAAATCAGGCAAATATTGCGGCGTCGAGGTACTGTGCAACCAGCGGCCGGGACTGACTTGCTGCGCCGAACCGGTATGTGCGCCGCTCATCACGATTTGCGCCCGCGCTTCAAAAGTCTGCGTAGGCGTATAATCGCTGATGATCACATCATTCGCGCCGATCGTTTGGCGCTGATGACGACAGGCCTGCAACCCGTGCGCCTGTAAAAAAGCCAGCAGATAGGACTCCAGCCGGACATTGCGCACCATCAGCCAGCAAATTTTCCCCTGCAAGGCGCCATTAATCGTCACCGGAACATAGCGCGCTTTATAGAGGGGGATCCTGACGCCAAACTGACTGCCCAGCCCCGGCTCCGACTCGATGGTAATATCGCCGTCCATCAGGTTGACCAGCTTCTCGCAGATGGCCAGCCCCAGCCCGGTTCCCTGGAAATGACGCTGCACGCCGCTCCCCGCCTGAAAAAAAGGATCAAACAGTTTCATCGTTTCTCGCGCCGGGATCCCCATGCCGGTATCGCGCACCAGAAACTCCAGATAGCCGTCGCGACAGCCCACCTGGAAAATAATGCATCCGGTATCGGTAAATTTGATGGCGTTGCTCAACAGGTTGGAGAGCACCTGCTGTAAACGCACCGGGTCGCCGGACAGGCTCACCGGCACATTCGGGTCGATAAAGCAGTACAGCGACAGGCGTTTTTTCACCACCAGCGGCAAATAGTTGCTGGTGATATGGCTGATAACCTCATGCGGCGCGAAATCACAGGGTTCGATTTTCAACTGCTCCGATTCAATCTTGGAAAAGTCGAGGATATCGCTGATGATTTTCAGCAGCAGCGAGGATGAATTATTCATCGCCGCCACCAGGCGATTGGCGTCCTTGGGCAACGCTTTGGTTTGCAGCAAGTCCAGGTTACCGATAATGCCATACAGCGGCGTGCGCAACTCGTGGCTCACCGTGGCCAGAAACATCGATTTGGACTGGCTCGCCTGCTCCGCGGCGTTGGCCATCTCCTGTAGCGACTCTTCCATTTTGACTCGGGCGCTGACATCCGATAGTACGCAAATCGCCACATTCTCATTACGATAGCGGGAGTGGACAAAGCTGATTTGCAGGTGATCGTTCCTGCTGGTCATCACATCGACGAATTTGGATTGCTGCTCGCAGATAATGCGGGTAATCCGCAGACGATCCTCATGGGTAAGTAGATTGAGGTAATTATGCGCCAGCTCGTTACTGAGAATATTCGTGCCGTCATTAATCCGCAGAATGCAAATCCCCACCGGGGCGGATGCCACGATTTTGCGGTTGAACTGTTCGTTTTCTTCTAATTGAAACGCATTGACTTCGGCGGGCAACAGCATTTTACGCTCAAAAACCCACGCCAGCACAAACAGCAAGATGGCCGACAGCGCGTTGAGCAGCGCCATATTCATTATCAGCCCGCCGATATGGGACAGTAACACCTTTAACGGCAGCGAATAAATAATGCTGAACGCGGTGGGCGGCAGGTTTTTTTTCAGAATAATTTCATCATAGCCGTTCACATAGCCAAAGTAATTATGTTCTATCGGATAGCTGTTCACCGAAGAGGCGTGGCGCCCTCCCCCTTCGGCAAACTGCAAAACGGTCTGGTTATACTGATTAAGCAGCTTGGCGCTTATCGGGAATTTCCCCAGGGTCACGAAGTCATCAAGGCGAATGGTCTGTTCAATCCCCATGATCACTTCCAGCTTATTATCGACATAAATCGGCGTCAGCGCGTAGAGATAACCGACGTCCGGGATTGAGGCCGGGGTAATCCAATAGAGAGTTTCATCGCGCGCCACCGACTGGATGGTATTTTTCTGCTCCAGAAAACGATCCTGCACGTTTTTCAGCAGGTTATCACGGTCGAGCGCCTGATTGCGGATACCGAAATCAACCATACAGCGTCGATCGCCGCCGACGAAAAATACCCGATTAAGATCGTACACTGCGGAAAAGTTTTCGCGCCAGCCATTAAAAAAATCATTTAACGACGCCAGGGGGTTATTATTTTCTCCCTCATTAGCCGAACAATTCGCCCCCGGCGATAACGGATAAATAGATAAGGCCGTATCTTCGTTTATCCGCCGTGGTTGATTGCCCTCGACGTTCATCAGGCGGTTGGAGGCTAAATATTTAAGCTCGCGTACAATATCGGCCGCATGGCGAATATATCCCTGAGACTGATCGAAGCTCAGATTGTATTCCTGCCGCAGTTCCGACTCCTTTTCATTCAGCGCCTTGCTGATATAAAAAAGCGATATCAGCGCGCCAAGCACCCACAGCATAGTCGCCAGCACCCGAAATAAATAACGGGAAACTTTTAATGTCGTATGGAACGAGGCCAGATATTTCAAGTGGATACCATTGCATTGTCAAAGAGGTAATAACCCGCGGAACCTGTCGATACACTACCGATACCGCATAAAAAAAGCCAGCGCATCACGCGCCGGCTCAATGTCGTCATCCCCGCGCTGGCGGGGAGCCGCGCTCAATAATCCGATACCCCGGATTATTCATCATCTTCCACGATGTCGTCATCGATATCGATATCGTCGGCGACGTCTTCGTCTTCGGCAATTTCACCCTCGACTTTCACCACGTCGTCCAACTCTTCATCTTCCACCGGTTCGGCGACACGTTGCAGACCGACCACGTTCTCATCTTCCGCCGTGCGGATCAGCGTAACGCCCTGAGTATTACGCCCGACGATACTGACTTCGGAAACGCGGGTACGAACCAGCGTACCGGCATCGGTAATCATCATGATCTGGTCGGCGGCATCCACCTGAACGGCGCCGACCACGTTGCCGTTACGCTCGCTCACCTTGATGGAGATAACCCCCTTGGTGGCGCGGGATTTGGTCGGATATTCGCTGACGGCGGTGCGCTTGCCGAAGCCGTTCTGCGTCACCGTCAGGATATCGCCGTCGCCGCGTGGAATAATCAGCGATACCACCCGGTCCTCGCCTTGCAGATTGATGCCGCGCACCCCGGTGGCCGTACGGCCCATGGAACGGACCGCCCCTTCGGAGAAGCGCACCACCTTGCCATCCGCCGAAAACAACATCACTTCATTGCTGCCGTCGGTCAGATCCACGCCGATCAGTTCATCGCCGTCGTTCAGATTAACGGCGATAATACCGGCGCTGCGCGGACGGCTGAATTCGGTCAGCGCGGTTTTCTTCACTGTACCGCTGGCGGTGGCCATAAAGACATGGCGGCCTTCTTCATATTCCCGCACCGGCAGGATCGCCGTGATACGCTCGTTCGGCTCCAGCGGCAGCAGGTTGACGATGGGCCGGCCGCGCGCTCCGCGGCTGGCTTCCGGCAGCTGATAAACCTTCATCCAGTACAGGCGGCCGCGGCTGGAGAAACACAGAATGGTATCATGGGTGTTGGCGACCAGCAGACGATCGATAAAATCCTCTTCCTTGATGCGCGCCGCGGATTTACCGCGTCCGCCGCGGCGCTGGGCTTCATAGTCGCTCAACGGCTGATACTTGACGTAACCCTGATGCGACAAGGTCACCACCACATCCTCCTGACAGATCAGGTCTTCAATATTAATATCGGCGGTGTTGTGGGTGATCTCGGTGCGGCGTTCGTCGCGATATTGCTCCTTGATCGCTTCCAGCTCTTCGCGGATCACTTCCATCAGCCGTTCCGGGTTCGCCAGGATATAAAGCAGCTCGGCAATCTGCGCCAACAGCTCTTTATATTCATCCAGCAGCTTTTCATGCTCCAGACCGGTCAGTTTCTGCAAACGCAGATCCAGAATCGCCTGCGCCTGCTGCTCGGTCAAATAATAGCGACCGTCGCGGATGCCGAACTCCGGCTCCAGCCATTCAGGGCGCGCGGCATCGTCGCCGGCACGCTCCAGCATCGCCGCAACCGTACCCAGCGCCCACGACTGGGCGATCAATCCGGCCTTTGCTTCCGCCGGGGACTGCGCGCGGCGGATCAGCTCGATAATCGGATCGATATTCGCCAGGGCAATCGCCAGCCCTTCCAGAATGTGCGCCCGGTCGCGGGCTTTACGCAGTTCGAAAATAGTCCGGCGGGTGACCACTTCGCGGCGATGGCGGATAAAGGCGGAAAGAATATCCTTCAGCGGCATAATCTTCGGCTGGCCCTGATGCAGCGCCACCATATTGATGCCGAAAGAGGTCTGTAGCTGGGTCTGGGAGTACAGATTGTTCAGCACCACCTCGCCCACCGCATCGCGCTTGATCTCGATAACGATGCGCATGCCGTCTTTATCGGACTCGTCGCGCAGCGCGCTGATGCCCTCGATACGCTTGTCTTTCACCAGTTCGGCAATTTTTTCAATCAGGCGCGCTTTGTTCACCTGATACGGAATTTCATGCACGATGATGGTTTCACGCCCGGTTTTGGCGTCGGCCTCCACTTCGGCGCGCGCGCGAATATAAATCTTGCCGCGTCCGGTACGATAGGCTTCTTCGATACCGCGCTTGCCGTTAATGATGGCGGCGGTCGGAAAGTCCGGCCCTTTGATATGCTCCATCAGGCCTTCAAGGCTGATATTTTCGTCGTCGATATACGCCAGACAGCCGTTCACCACTTCCGTCAGGTTATGGGGCGGAATATTGGTGGCCATCCCGACCGCGATACCGGAAGACCCGTTAACCAACAGGTTGGGTATGCGGGTCGGCATAACGTCGGGAATCTGCTCCGTGCCGTCATAGTTCGGCACAAAATCAACGGTATCTTTTTCCAGATCGGCCAACAGTTCATGGGCGATTTTCGCCATGCGTATTTCGGTGTAACGCATCGCCGCCGCAGAGTCGCCGTCAATCGAACCAAAGTTGCCCTGTCCGTCGACCAGCATATAGCGCAGCGAGAACGGCTGAGCCATACGGACGATTGTTTCATACACGGCGGAATCACCGTGCGGGTGATATTTACCGATCACATCCCCGACCACACGGGCTGATTTTTTATACGATTTATTCCAGTCGTTGCCCAATACGCTCATCGCATACAGTACGCGACGGTGTACCGGTTTTAGTCCATCACGAACATCTGGTAATGCACGCCCGACAATAACGGACATGGCATAGTCCAGATACGAGCTTTTCAGCTCTTCTTCAATGTTGACCGGTGTGATTTCTCTGGCAAGGTCGCTCATGGAGCCGCTATCCCTCTATTTTATGCATCTACCCGAGTTCAAAAGGTGAAAAAGTATATCACAAAGCGCGGTTTCGGGGGAAACTCCCCGCCGCCTGATAAAGGGGATGCGTTTTAGGCGCGGGGCGGGAAAATCGATGACGGCTACAACATTACCGGCGCTGACGATATACTCGCGGAAGATGAAAATAACCAAAGGTCGTAATTGCAGATGAATGCAGAAAATCAAACCCCAAACGTCGACCAGCAGGAAATCGCCAAATTTGAAGCCATTGCCTCGCGCTGGTGGGATCTGGAGGGGGAATTCAAACCGTTGCACCGTATCAATCCGCTGCGGCTGGGCTATATTGCGCAGCGCGCCGACGGCCTGTTCGGCAAGAAAGTGCTGGATGTGGGCTGCGGCGGCGGCATTCTGGCCGAAAGCATGGCGCGGGAAGGCGCCGACGTCACCGGGCTGGATATGGGCGCCGAACCCTTGCAGGTGGCCCGTTTACACGCGCTGGAAAGCGGCATGGCGGTGAATTACACACAGGAAACCGTCGAGGCGCACGCCCAGGCGCACAGCGGCGAATATGATGTGGTGACCTGTATGGAAATGCTGGAGCACGTTCCCGACCCGCAGTCGGTGGTGCGCGCCTGCGCCAATCTGGTCAAGCCGGGGGGTCATGTGTTCTTCTCCACCATTAACCGTAACGCCAAGGCCTGGCTGATGGTGGTGGTCGGCGCCGAATATATCCTGAAGATGCTGCCGCGCGGCACCCATGATATTAAAAAATTCATCCGTCCGGCCGAGCTGATTGAGTGGGTCGACGACACCCCGCTGCGGGAAAAACATATCACCGGATTACACTACAACCCGCTGACCGATCGCTTTAAGCTCGGCCCCAATGTGGACGTTAATTATATGTTGCATACAGAGGCGGCGAACAACCATTAGTTAGGAATAATCTCAAATATCGCGCGGCAAACCTGCGCGCGATACCCTCCCGTGGCGACTAATTCGCCAAACGATTCAAAATGACTTCCATCGCCAGCCGGAAACATCTTTCCCCTATGCCTTACCAGACGAGGGTTTTAACAAAATGCCTTTCCCTGGAACGCAAAATTTACAAAAAATCAACTCTTGTTCTTCAGCTAATCCTCACTACAATACTCATCATATAGTGATTCCTTTATCAAAATGCCCCAATATCTAGTATTTATCCACAGCGTTAGCCACAGCGGGGCCTCTGTGTATAAACGGGGGATATTTTTATTTCACAACAGGTAAAACCCACATGAACCAGAGCCTGCTAGTAACCAAACGCGATGGCAGTAAAGAAAAAATCAATCTGGATAAAATCCACCGAGTCATTACCTGGGCTGCGGAAGGATTGCACAATGTCTCTGTTTCTCAGGTGGAACTGCGCTCCCATATCCAGTTTTATGACGGTATCCGCACCGCGGACATCCATGAAACCATCATTAAGGCGGCCGCCGATCTGATCTCCCGTGAAAGCCCCGACTACCAGTATCTGGCGGCGCGGCTGGCGATTTTCCACCTGCGCAAAAAAGCCTACGGCCAGTTTGAGCCGCCCGCGCTGCTGGATCACGTCAGAAAAATGGTCGATATGGGCAAATACGACAAACATCTGCTGGACGACTACAGCGCGGAAGAGTTCGCCGCGATGGACGGCTTTATCGACCACTGGCGCGATATGAACTTCTCTTACGCCGCCGTCAAGCAGCTGGAAGGGAAATATCTGGCGCAGAACCGCGTGACCGGAGAAATCTACGAGAGCGCCCAGTTCCTCTATATCCTGGTCGCCGCCTGCCTGTTCTCCGGCTATCCGCGGGAAACCCGGTTGGACTACGTGAAGCGTTTCTACGACGCCATCTCCACCTTCAAGATCTCGCTGCCGACGCCGATCATGTCCGGCGTGCGTACGCCGACCCGCCAGTTCAGCTCCTGCGTGCTGATCGAGTGCGGCGATAGCCTGGACTCCATCAACGCCACCTCCAGCGCCATTGTAAAATACGTTTCCCAGCGCGCCGGCATCGGCATCAACGCCGGGCGCATCCGCGCGCTGGGCAGCCCGATCCGCGGCGGCGAAGCCTTCCATACCGGCTGTATTCCTTTCTATAAGCATTTCCAGACCGCCGTCAAATCCTGCTCCCAGGGCGGCGTGCGCGGCGGCGCGGCGACGCTGTTCTACCCGCTGTGGCATCTGGAGGTCGAAAGCCTGCTGGTGCTGAAAAACAACCGCGGCGTGGAAGGCAACCGCGTGCGCCATCTCGACTACGGCGTGCAGCTTAACAAGCTGATGTACCAGCGTCTGGTCAAAGGCGGAGATATCACCCTGTTCAGCCCGTCGGACGTGCCGGGGCTGTACGACGCGTTTTTCGCCGATCAGGACGAGTTCGAACGTTTGTACGTGCAATACGAGCAGGACGACAGCATCCGCAAGCAGCGTATCAAGGCGGTCGAGCTGTTCTCTCTGATGATGCAGGAACGCGCCTCCACCGGCCGTATCTATATTCAGAACGTGGATCACTGCAACACTCACAGCCCGTTCGACGCGCAGATTGCGCCGGTGCGCCAGTCCAACCTGTGTCTGGAAATTGCGCTGCCGACCAAGCCGCTCAACGACGTGAATGACGACAACGGCGAAATCGCCCTGTGTACGCTCTCCGCGTTCAACCTCGGCGCCATCGACAGCCTGGACGATCTGGAAGAGCTGGCGACGCTGGCGGTACGCGCGCTGGACGCCCTGCTGGATTATCAGGACTACCCGATCCCCGCCGCCGAACGCGGCGCCATGGGCCGCCGCACGCTGGGCATCGGCGTTATCAACTTCGCCTACTATCTGGCGAAAAACGGCGTGCGCTACTCCGACGGCAGCGCCAACAACCTGACGCACAGAACCTTTGAGGCCATTCAGTATTATCTGCTGAAAGCCTCCAACGTGCTGGCGCGCGAGCAAGGCGCCTGCCCGTGGTTCAACGAAACCACCTATTCCCAGGGGGTGTTGCCCATCGACACCTACAAGCGCGATCTCGACGCGATTTGCAACGAACCGCTGCACTATGACTGGGAAACGCTGCGTCATGAGATTAAGGAATTCGGTCTGCGCAACTCCACGCTCTCCGCGCTGATGCCGTCCGAGACCTCTTCGCAGATCTCCAACGCCACTAACGGCATTGAGCCGCCGCGCGGATACATCAGCGTGAAAGCCTCCAAAGACGGCATTCTGCGCCAAGTGGTGCCGGAGTACGAAACGCTGGAAGACGCTTACGAACTGCTGTGGGAAATGCCGAACAATGACGGCTACCTGCAACTGGTCGGCCTGATGCAGAAATTTGTCGATCAGGCGATTTCGTCCAACACCAACTACGATCCGTCGCGTTTCCCGTCGGGAAAAGTGCCGATGAAGCAACTACTGAAAGATTTGCTGACGGCGTATAAATTAGGCGTCAAAACGCTCTACTACCAGAACACCCGCGACGGCGCGGAAGACGCGCAGGACGACCTGTCGGCACAGCCGCAGGACGACGGTTGCGAAGGCGGCGCCTGTAAGATTTAAGCCTTTCCCCCTCCCATCCTCCCCCTTATCAGGGGGAGGCGCTAAACTCCCTCCCCTGCGAAGGGGAGGGTTGGGGTGGGGTTGATTCAGGCGCCCCAGGTGCTACGCAGCTTCTGCGTTTTTTATCGCGGGCAATCCCTGCAACCACGCTTTGTGGGCCGCCGCAAGCGGCGTTAAAAAATGCTCCCGGCATTTTTTTATGGCGGGCTATCCTGCCCGCCCCTACGGCCGCCGCAAGCGGCGTTAAAAAATGCTCCCGGCATTTTTTTATGGCGGGCTATCCTGCCCGCCCCTACGGCCGCCGCAAGCGGCGTTAAAAAATGCTCCCGGCATTTTTTAGGAGAAAACAATGGCCTATACCACATTTTCACAGAATAAAAACGACCAGCTACTCGAACCCATGTTCTTCGGTCAATCGGTTAACGTTGCCCGTTTCGATCAGCAAAAATACGAAATCTTTGAAAAGCTGATCGAAAAACAACTTTCCTTCTTCTGGCGCCCGGAAGAGGTGGACGTTTCCCGCGATCGCATCGACTATCAGGCGCTGCCTGAGCATGAGAAACACATTTTTATCAGCAACCTGAAATACCAGACGCTGCTGGATTCGATTCAGGGCCGCAGCCCCAACGTTGCGCTGCTGCCGCTGATCTCCATCCCGGAGCTGGAAACCTGGGTGGAAACCTGGGCGTTTTCCGAAACCATCCACTCGCGCTCCTACACCCATATTATCCGCAACATCGTCAACGACCCGTCGCTGGTGTTTGACGACATCGTGACCAATGAAGAGATCCTCAAGCGCGCCAAGGATATCTCCGGCTACTACGATTCGCTTATCGAAATGACCAGCTACTACCACCTGCTGGGCGAAGGCACCCATCAGGTGAACGGCAAAACCGTTACCGTTAATCTGTATGAGCTGAAAAAGAAACTCTATCTGTGCCTGATGAGCGTCAACGCGCTGGAAGCGATCCGTTTCTACGTCAGTTTTGCCTGCTCGTTCGCCTTCGCCGAACGCGAACTGATGGAAGGCAACGCCAAAATCATCAAGCTGATCGCCCGCGACGAGGCGCTGCACCTGACCGGCACCCAGCATATGCTGAACCTGATGCGCGCCGGCCACGACGACCCTGACATGGCTAAAATCGCCGTGGAATGTCAGCAGGAATGCTATGACCTGTTCGTGCTCGCCGCCCAGCAGGAAAAAGAGTGGGCCGACTATCTGTTCCGCGACGGCTCCATGATCGGCCTGAACAAAGAGATCCTGTGTCAGTACGTTGAATACATCACCAATATCCGTATGCAGGCGGTGGGCCTGGCGCGGCCGTTCGAAACGCGCACCAACCCGATTCCGTGGATCAACGCCTGGCTGGTGTCCGATAACGTCCAGGTCGCGCCGCAGGAAGTGGAGGTCAGCTCTTATCTGGTGGGTCAGATTGATTCTGAAATGAATGCCGATGACCTGAGTGATTTCCAGCTTTAACCGCCATGAATAACGCCACCATCACCCTGCGCGCGTCGGGTGCGCAGCTGGCCTGCGCGGACGCGGGGAACTCATTGCTGGATGTGCTGGAGTCCCATCAGATCAGCGTCGAATACCAGTGCCGCTCCGGGTACTGCGGCTCCTGCCGCCTGCGCCTGCTGAAAGGCCAGGTCGCCTACCGCCAGACGCCGCTGGCCTGCATTCAGCAGGGAGAAATTCTGCCCTGCTGCTGCATGCCCGTTAATGATATTGAACTGGATATGTGACGCGCGAGCTACGCCTGCTCCTGCTCCGCCGCAACCGGCTGTTCGGCCAGCCAGCCGAGCACCTCGTCAATGCCAAGCACATCCGCATAGCGGGCGTTAAGATCCAATAGGGTGAAATCCAGCACGGACTGACTTCTGTCGCCGGCAATCTCCCGCGGCAACACCACGTGAAACCCCGCCTGGAACGCTTCAATCGCCGTAGCGCGCAGACTGCCGCTGGCGGTCACGCCTCCCAGGATAAGCGTATCCACCCCCTGTTGCTTCAGCCACATCGTCAGATCGTGACCGTGCAAATCGGAGATATAGCAGGTGGACTGCATCCGATCGAACGCGATGCCCTCCAGCGCGGCATCGGTCCGATTAAGGTAGGCATCTTCCGCCAGGACGGTAATAGAAGAAAACTTTTTCCCCCACATCCGGGAAAAATGGTGATCTTGCTGATAAATCGTGCGGCTGAATACCGTCGGCGCTTGATGTCGCCTGGCCAATTCCAGCAACTGGCGCAGCGCGGTTTTATTAAACGGCGTATTAATCGCCAGCGTGGAGCCCGAATCCATAAAGGCATAGGTCACGTCGCGAATCAGAACGGCCGCCTTCGAGCCAAAGCCGATTTTACTGGCAAACCCGGTCTGTGAATAAATGCGCTGGATTTCATCGGCCAGATAGCGGCGTTGGCCGCCGGGGGTGTAAACCACCTTGAGGCCATAGGTTTTCACCTCGCCATTTTCCTCCAGCCGTCTCAGGGTGCTGGCGGAGATCCCCAGCATTTTCGCCGCATCGGAAACCGTCAATAACTTATCGTACATAACACGCCATCCTGGTTAACCGGAAAAGAGTACACGCACAAACCGTGCGCTTAAAAAAAATGCCAGGAGCATTTTTCAACGCCGCTAGCGGCGGCCCCCAGGGTGACGGGCAGGGATAGCCCGTCATAAAAAAATGCCCGGAGCATTTTTCAACGTCGCTGGCGGCTTATTTTCATTGCTGGCATACCGGCGGTAAACAGGCATGCCAATCGGTCATCTGCTGATAGTACAACCCCAGATCCACCAGCGCCTGTTCATTACCGTGCCGGGCGACCCACTGCATGCCGATAGGCAATCCCGAGCGGGAAAAACCCACCGGCAGCGCCAGCGTCGGCACACCGGCGTTGGTGAACGGCATATTAAACGCCGGCGAACCGGTAAGTTCCAGGCTATAAGGCGCCAGCGTCGGCGTGGCCGGCGTCATCAGAATATCCGCCTGCTCAAACAATTGCGCCAGTTCAGAGCGGTAACGGGCCCGCGTCTGCTGGGCCTGCAAATACTCATGGGCGGAAATAGCCAGCCCCTGTTGCAGGAACTCCTGTAAATAAGCGCCGAATAGCGCCGGCGTTTGCAGAAACGTGGTGCGGTGATAGGCCGCGCATTCGGCCTGCATCACGATCTGATGCGCCTGACAGGCCGCGGCAAAACTCTCCGGCAACTCGATGCGTCGCAGCCGAACGCCGCGTCCGGCCAGTTCGTCCATCGCCTGCCGGCAGGCCACGCCGATCTCGTCATCCACGTCGGCAAACCACGGATGTTCCACGATGCCGACAGTATAATCGTGCTTCTCCCTTAATTGCAGCGGCGTGTAAGGCTGGTTCTGCGTCGTCTCATCCCGCGGATCGGGGCCCGACAGCGCGTTATACACCAGCACGGCATCCTCAACGGTATGAGTAAAGGCGCCGACGTGATCCAGCGACCAGCTCGCGGGGATGACGCCGGCCTTGCTAATGCGCCCATAGGTCGCCTTAAGCACGGTGACGCCGTTAAACGCCGCCGGACGGGACAGCGATCCGGCCGTCTGCGTCCCCAGCGTCATCAGCGCCATACGCGCGCCAAGCGCCGCCGCGGAACCGCTGCTTGAACCACCGGGCGTATGCTGCGGATTCCAGGCGTTGCCGGTTTCGGGCGGCGTGCCCAAATTGGCGAACTCCGTCGTGGTCAGCTTGCCCAGCAACAGCGCTCCCATCTTATCCAGCCGATCGATAACGCTGGCGTTCTCGCTGGAGATCATTCCCTGACGGACTTTAGAACCGCCTTCGGTGGGCAATCCGCGCGTATGGAAGATATCCTTGGCGCCATAGGGAATGCCAAATAGCGCCGGCTTGCAGGCAATCGCCGTCATCTGCCTATCCAGCTCCGCCGCCCGCCGTTTGGCGCCGTCGCGATCGAGATAGCGCCAGGCCTTGATCTGAGTATCCCGCTCGTCAATGCGCGCCAGAAAATGACGCAGCAACTCTCCCGGAGAGACTTTGCGTGCCGCCAATAGCCGCCGGGTGGCGGCAATGGTGGCAAAAGGCGAATGGTCCAACACATTTTTCATAACGCCTCTCATTATCAGGGTTTGCTGGCGAACTGACCGTCAACAATCTGTTCATAAGGCATATCCTGCGTGATATTGCCGACGAATTTCTGGATGTCGATCGCGGTGCTGAATGCCAAAGGTGAAATAACCGCGTCGTTGGGATAGACATTGCTGTCGATCATGCGCTGTACCGCCGCGTCCACCACCTTGCTGTCCAGGGAAGCAAACTCCAGACGGGCCACCTTTTTCGCTTCATCCGGGTGCTGGTGAATAAAAGCCAGAGATTCGTTGATGGATTTGACGAAACGCGCGACCAACTGCGGATTGTCGGTGATGGTTTTCTCCGAAGTATTGATGGTGGAGAACGCATATTCGGGGTAGTCGCGGGTAAAGTCGTAAATCACCTTCAGCCCCTGCCCTACGCCCTGATCCGCCTGCGGCTCATAAACCACCGCCGCATCCGCTCTCCCGGCCAGCAACGGCCCCAGCTCCGAGCCATTTTGCACTTCGTTAATCGTGACGTCTTTCTTGGGATCCAACCCCTGTTGCTGTAGTAAACGCAGCAACAGCGTGTTGGAGGTGCCGGGCGCCAGCCCGGAAACCAACCGTTTTCCCTTCAGATCGGCGGGCGAATTAAAGGTAAAATCCGGCTTGGCCAGTATCCACACCGGCGCGCTGTTGGCGACGGCGCTGACGGCTTTGGCTTTACCGCCTTTCTGCTGGGCGAATCCCACATGTTCGGGACCGTGAACCGAGAACTGCGCCTCGCCGGACAGCACCGCCGCCAGCGCGGTGGGGCCGGAGCCGGCCGAGCGAATGGTCGCCACATCGATCTGGTTCTGAGCGAAGATTCCCTGATGTTTCGCCACATAGACCGGCAGATACAGCAGCGAGTGAAACGCTTCGGTTACCAGCACGCGATCGGCCTTGCCATCAGCGGCAAAACCGCCGGCAGACCCCAGAGTAAAGAGAGCGGCGCACAGCCATGAAACAATTTTATTCATCGGTGAATTCCTTCGGCTAATGATTATGAAACAGGCAAACGGCATGACTAACGATTATCGGACTGGCGCTCCCAGGGCAGCAGCCAGCGCTGTAGCTGGATAACCAGCAGATAAAGCACGATAGCGACGAACAACAAGGTAAAGACGCCGACCCATACCACGTTGAGGTTGAACAGGTTGCCGGCGACGAAAATCATTTTTCCCAGGCCGTAATCCGAGGAGATAAATTCCCCGCCGATATCGGCAATCAGCGCGAAACCGATATTCAGACGGAAAGCGGAGATGATCCACGGCAGCGTGGACGGGATCACCACCTTACGGAAAATCTGGTTCTTGTTGGCGCCGAGCGAACGCATCAAATTCACCTGGCTGGCGTCAATCTGATGTGTTCCCTGCCATGCCGACAATAGCGCAACGATGTAGGTGGCGATAAACGCCAGGGCGATTTTGGAAAACAGCCCGGAGCCGAACCAGATAATAATGATGGGGGCCAGCGCAATTTTCGGCAGTCCGTTCAGGGCGATAAAGAACGGATCGAGAATGCGCGCCAGCATAGGTGAAAACCACAGCAGCAGCCCGGACAATGACCCCAGCAGGCTACCGAGCACAAAGCCGATCACCGTCGCGTACACCGTGAAATAGGTATTGGTCAGCAGTTCGCCGTTAGCCAGCAAACGAACAAACTCATGCCAGATCCCCGCCGGAGATCCCATCAGAAAGGCATTGACCATGCCGGTATCCACGCCGTACTGCCACAGCGCCACCATCGCGATAAGGATCAGCGCCCGCCAGCTATTATCTTTGAGCAACGACAGACATTTCTTTTTGCGCCGACGGTTCGCCGCCGACAGGTTGGAACGCGTCTTATCCGCCGCGGTAACGGGTATGTTCATGGCCGACCTCCCAGCTGAATATCCATATCAGCCCATATCGCATCGAAAAACTGTTGATAGCGCGCATCTTTGCGGGCGCCCATGGCGGAACCGTGTTGTTTGGCCAGGCCGACTTCATAGGTTTTTTTATTCCACGTCGGCCGCTGCGACATCACCACGATGCGATCGGACATGGAGATGGCTTCGCCGATATCGTGCGTGATCAGCACCACCGTTTTGCCGAATTCATTAAGGATTGACAGGATCTCCTCTTCCAGCACCAGCCGGGTCTGATAATCCAGCGCGGAGAAAGGCTCATCGAGCAGAATGATGTCAGGGTCGGTCACCAACGTACGGATCAGCGCCGCTCTCTGGCGCATCCCGCCGGAGAGCGTGGACGGATAGGCATGGGCGAAATCCCCCAGACCATATTTCAACAGGTAGTCCATGGCCCGTTCATGGCGCTCTTTCTTCGGCACTTCGCTGATTTCCAGCCCCAGGCAGACGTTATCGAGGATGGTGCGCCAGGGAAACAGCAGATCCTTTTGCAGCATATAGCCCACCCGGCCTTTCTTGGGCATGGCGTAATATTGGTCGAATACCTGGATCTCGCCGGCGGTGGGCGTCAACAGGCCGGCAATCATATTGAACATGGTGCTCTTGCCGCATCCGCTGGGACCGACGATACTGATAAATTCCCGGTGATAAATATCAATCGAGATATCTTTAATCACATCCACCACGTTTTCATCGTGATCCAGAAACTGCTTTTTTACGCCTCTCATCGAGATAGCTACCGGAGGCGACGCGAGAGCGGTCGGCGGTGACTTGTTTATTGCAGGTGAAAGGTTCATCACATACTCCTGATTAACAGCATTCCCAGAGACGCCATTGCCACAGCACGGATGCATCGCCGGATATAGACCAAGAATTAAGTCAATCGATTGCGCAGCATCACCGTAGCAAAAACTTTCCAAACTTGTCTAATACGACAAACTTATCAAACTTGTCAGGCAATTCATTGAACGGAATTTTGCGCTAACGCCGCAAAGGATGCCAAAGGCGACAAAACGGTGGGAAATAACCACAGAGCCAACTGATTCCGGCTACGCTTGGGTTACACTAACGGCAGATAAAACAATCAGGAGGTTTTAGATAATGCTTACCGTCATCCCTATTTTGATCTTTGTTGCGCTGATCCTTGTCTGGTCAGGCATCAAAATCGTCCCGCAGGGCTATCAATGGACCGTCGAACGCTTCGGCCGCTATACCAAAACATTAATGCCGGGGCTGAATCTGGTGGTGCCGTTTATGGATCGCGTCGGCCGTAAAATCAATATGATGGAACAGGTGCTGGATATCCCGTCACAGGAGGTCATTTCACGCGACAACGCCAATGTGGCCATCGACGCGGTCTGTTTTATCCAGGTTATCGATCCGGCGCGCGCCGCTTATGAAGTCAGCAATCTGGAGCAGGCGATCGTCAACCTGACCATGACCAACTTCCGTACGGTGCTGGGTTCGATGGAGCTGGACGAAATGCTCTCCCAGCGCGATAGCATTAACAGCCGGCTACTGCATATCGTCGATGAGGCCACCAACCCCTGGGGCGTTAAAATCACCCGTATCGAAATCCGCGATGTGCGCCCGCCGGCCGAGCTGATTGCGGCGATGAATGCTCAGATGAAGGCGGAACGTAACAAACGCGCCGATATTCTTGAGGCCGAAGGGGTTCGCCAGGCCGCCATTCTGCGCGCCGAGGGAGAGAAACAGTCGCAGATCCTGAAAGCGGAAGGCCAGCGTCAGTCCGCCTTTTTAGAAGCGGAAGCGCGTGAACGTGCGGCGGAAGCCGAAGCGCAGGCCACCAAAATGGTCTCCGAGGCGATCGCCGCGGGCAATATTCAGGCCATCAACTATTTCGTGGCCCAGAAATATACCGACGCGCTGCAACAAATCGGCTCATCCAACAACAGCAAGGTCATCATGATGCCGCTGGAAGCCAGCAACCTGATGGGCGCTATCGGCGGCATTACCGAACTGATTAAGGATAGCCAGGACAAACGGAGTCAATAATGGATATTGAACTGGTGATGGAAAATGCGCACTGGTTCTGGCTGTCGCTCGGCGGTCTGCTGCTGGCGGCCGAGATGCTGGGCGCCAGCGGCTATCTGCTGTGGAGCGGGATTTCCGCGGTAGCGGTGGGGTTACTGGTCTGGCTGACGCCGATAGGATGGCCGTGGCAGGGCATTGCCTTCGCGCTGCTGACCATTATCACCGCCCTGCTGTGGTGGTACTGGCTGCGCAAACGCACGCTTGCCCGCCCGCCGTCGACGCTGAATCAGCGCGGGCAGCAACTGGTCGGGCTGCGCGCCACGCTGAGCGAACCCGTGGTGGACGGTTTCGGGCGCGTCAGGATTGGCGACAGCACCTGGCGGGTGAAAGCGCAACAGGATCTGGTCGTCGGCACGCACATTGAAGTCGTCGCCGTTGAAGGCATCACCTTGCATGTGCGCCCGGTTACCCCATAATCCCCGAGTTGGCAGTTCCGGTATCGCTCAGGCGTGCGAATAGCACGCCTGAACCAGTGGCTCCCTTGGCGACTCACCCGCCAGCTTGCTACTTAAAGACGTTCGACAATCATGGCCGTTCCCTGACCACCGCCAATACATAGCGTCGCCAACCCCAGCGTTTTGTCTCTGGCTTGCATGGCATGCAGCAGCGTCACCAGAATACGGGCGCCGCTGGCGCCAATCGGGTGTCCCAGTGCGATGGCGCCACCGTTCACGTTCACTTTTTCTTCGTCAAAACCCAGCTCCTTCCCCACTGCCAGAAACTGGGCGGCAAACGCTTCATTCGCTTCAATCAGATCGATATCCGCCAGCGTCAAGCCGGTGTTTTTCAGTACGTTGCGGGTTGCCGGCACCGGCCCCATTCCCATCAGCTCCGGTGCGACTCCGCCGCTGGCGTAGCCACGGATGCGGGCCAGCGGTTTCAGTCCCAGCTCGCCGGCGCGCCGTTCAGACATCACCATCAGCGCGGCGGCGCCATCGTTGATGCCTGAAGCATTGCCCGCGGTTACCGAACCATTTTTATCAAATGCCGGACGTAACGCGGTCAGCTTCTCCAGCGTGGTGTCGGCGCGGAGGTGTTCATCGGTAGCAAAAATGACGTCGCCTTTCCGGCCTTTGATCACCACCGGAGTGATTTCCGCCGCAAAGGCGCCGCTCCCTATCGCGGCGGCCGCCTTTTGCTGGGAAGCCAGCGCGGCGTTATCCTGCTGTGCGCGAGTGATATGGTACTTCGTCGCCACGTTCTCGGCCGTAATCCCCATATGGTAGCCATTAACGGCGCACAGCAGACCGTCCTGCAGAATAACGTCCTGAAGCGTGCCGTTTCCGAGACGGTATCCCCAGCGGGCCTTGCCGTCGAGCAGATAGGGCGCCTGGCTCATACTCTCCATTCCGCCGGCCAGCACGACCTGCGCATCCCCGGCGCGGATAGCCTGCGCGGCCAGCGCCACGCTTTTCAGGCCGGAACCGCAGACTTTGTTTACGGTAAACGAACTGATTTCATTGGCGAGACCGGCTTTTAACGCGGCCTGACGCGCCGGATTCTGCCCCAGCCCCGCCTGTAAAACGTTGCCCATAATGACTTCGTCAATCACGTTCGCTTCAATTCCGGCGCGGCGGATTGCCTCGCGTATCACGATGGCGCCCAGTTCCGTGGCCGGCAACGTGGCCAACCCGCCATTAAAACTGCCTACCGCCGTACGGGCGGCGCTGACAATAACTGCGTTATTCATGATTTATATTCCTTATGATGAGGGTCAGAACAGCGCGAGGCCGATGACAAAAATGACGCCGGAGAACAGCAAGGCGGTGACGCAATACCCCATAATGTCGCGCACGCCCAGCCCGGCAATGGCCAGTGCGGGCAGCGCCCAAAAGGGTTGAGCCATATTCATCCACTGTTCTCCATAGGCGATAGCCATGGTGGCTTTACCCAAATCGGCCCCCAGGGCCTGGGCGGCGGGGATGACGAACGGCCCCTGAATCACCCAGTGTCCGCCGCCGGAAGGCACGGCAAAGTTAATCAGCGCGGAGCTGAAAAACGTCATGATGGGGAAAGTGTCTTTGTTGGCGATATTGATGAACCATTCGGTTATCATGCCGCCGAGGCCGGAGTGCTCCATCATGAGCTGGATACCGGCATAGAAAGGAAACTGCACCAGAATACCGGCGGTACTGCGTGCGGCGGCTGAAATCGCGCGCATATACGCCATCGGCGTTTTATGCAGCAACATGCCGCCGATCAGGAACATCAGGTTGACGGTGTTGATCGTGATGTTGAAACCGTTTTTCCAGAAGTACATGCCGAGATAAGACACGCCCAGGGCGCAGATAATCAGCGTGATAATCCGGCTTTCCTCCATCTTCTCCGCAATTGAGGCGTCCGCCGGCAATTTCTTTTGAAAATCAGGCTCTTCTTCCAACAACGCGGGATCGATGGCGATCACCTTTTCCGGTTTCGGCATCATCATTCTGGTTACAAAAGGCATCACCACAATCAGTCCGATAGTGATGAAGAAGTTATAACCGGTCAGCAGGGTTTCACCGATCGGAATAATGCCGGCAATATGCTCAACCGGATTGCCCGGCGTCGCCGCCAGTAATGGCATCGATCCCGAAAAACCGCCGCCCCAGGAAAGGAAACCGATGTAGGCGCAGGCGATCAGCAGCGGATAGTCGGAACCGGGCACCCGGCGGGCCACTTCACGGGCAAACATCGCCCCGACAATTAACCCGAATCCCCAGTTGATCACACAGGCGACCAGTCCGAAGAAAGTGACCAGCATCACGCCCTGAACCGGCGTTTTCGCCAATGAAGCCGTGTTCTTCAGTACCCGCTTAACCGGTGATGAGCTGGCCAGTGCATGACCGGTAACAATGATCAGCGCCATCTGCATAGCGAAGCCGAGCAGATTCCAGAACCCGCTTCCCCACATGTTCACCATATCCATCGGCGTATGCGGCGTGAGTAATAGCCCGATGACGAACGTCAAAATGGTCAGCAGCATCGCAAAAATAAGCGGATCGGGTAGATAACGGCTGACAATGGTTGTCATGGCCCGGGAAATTTTTCCGATCATGATGCGGCCCCATCCGCCACAACCGGCATGACCTTCAGTTCGTCAGCGACGGTAAACCGGGCGGCCGTTTTCTCTTTTACCGTCTCCAACGCCACGCCCGGCGCCAATTCAGTCAGCATAAGCTGACCGTTGGCGAACACGAACACACCTAGCTCCGTCACCACCATGTCCACGACATTTTTAGCGGTCAGCGGTAATGTGCAGTGCTCCAACAGTTTGGACGAGCCATCTTTGGCACAGTGTTCCATGGCGATAATGACTTTGCGCGCCCCGGTTACCAGGTCCATTGCGCCGCCCATGCCGGGCACCATTTTTCCCGGCACCATCCAGTTCGCCAGATTCGCGTGGCGATCGACCTGTAATCCGCCGAGTACGCTGACATCAACGTGGCCGCCGCGGATCAGGGCAAAGGAAAAAGCGCTGTCAAACATCGCCGCGCCCGGAACCATGCCGCACGGCTGTCCGCCGGCATTAACCAGATTGGGGTGAGGTTCTCCTATCGCTCCCAGCCCCAGAAAACCATTTTCAGACTGCAGAGTGATATCCACCTCCGCAGGCAAGTAATTGGCAACCAGCGTTGGCAACCCAATCCCCAGATTCACAATGTCGCCATCCTGTAATTCCTGCGCTACGCGTTGAGCAATGAGTGTCTTGTTATTCATGCGTCAGCCTCCATAGGAACGACGATGTGATTAATGAGCGCGCCGGGGGTGACAACAATATCGGGTGAGATTTCACCGACATTGACCAGCACATCAGGTTCGGCGATGACCCTATCGGCCGCCAGTGCGATAAGAGGATTAAAATTACGGGCGGTGAGTTGATAGGTAAGGTTGCCGAACAGGTCGGCCGTGTGGGCCTGAATTAAAGCCAGATCGGCGCGCAGCGGCAGCTCCAGCAGGTAGGCGACGCCGTCTTGGGTAATTTTTTGTTTTCCCTCTTCAACCACGGTGCCGACGCCGGTCGGCGTCAACACCCCGCCCAACCCGGCGCCGCCGCAGCGTATACGTTCAGTCAGCGTTCCCTGAGGAACCAGTTCGACATCAATTTCCCCGGAAATCATCCGGCGTCCCGTTTCAGGATTAGTGCCGATATGGGAGGCAATAACTTTTTTCACGCGTCCGTTGGTAATTAACGGACCGATGCCGGTATCCACAAAAGCCGTATCATTACAAATCAGCGTCAGATCTTTTACGCCGGAATCGAGCAGTGCATCAATCAGCCGTGGCGGGGTGCCGATTCCCATAAAGCCGCCGACCATGATTGACATGCCGTCATGAAAATATTGGGAAATCTGAGAGGGTTTTATTCTTTTATCTTTCATTATGACTCCTTGGTATATATCCAATAAAAAATGGATTCGACCAGGGAGTGCAAGGCACAGGCCAATTTTTTCATGAAAATAAAAAATCGCAACACAATGAAATTAAAGGAGTAAAAAATTAATAAATAAAACAAACCCATCGTTGAAAGTGAAAATAAACGTCAGACCTGCGCACATAATTTTGCACACCCAGGGGCTATTTTAGTGAGACAGATCACATGAAAAAAAGGTCATTCCATCATTGAATGACCTTAATATTTAACCACAATTATTTATCGCGTTATTTTCTACTCAATACCATATTCCTGTAATTTATAAATTAACGCCCGCCGACTGATACCCAATATTTTTGCCGTTTTCACCCGGTTACCCTGATTATTATGTAACGCTTTTAAAATTAATTCCCGTTCGTAGGACTTCAGCCGTTCTTTCAGATTCTGTCCGTCTGCCTCAATAGCATCGACTGCTTCGTCCGGCGGGACGTCGTTTGTTATCTGTTGCACCTGTTCCGGTAAGTCGTCAGAGAAAATCATAAATCCGGTGCTCATAATCACTGCCCGCTCAATGGCATTTTCCAGTTCACGGACATTTCCCGGCCAACCGTATTTTTCAAGCGCAACAATGGCGCTGATATCCAGTCCAATGATTTCCTTACCATTCTCCGCGCTGAATTTATGTAGAAAATGCTGCGACAGCAACGCGATATCCTCCGGCCTTTCTCTGAGAGGAAGCGCGGATAAATGCATTACGTTTAAGCGATAAAACAGGTCGCGCCGAAACTCCCCGCTTTCAATCATTGCAGACAGATTTCGATTGGTTGCCGCCACAATACGGATATCGGTTTTAATCGTCTGACTGCCGCCCAGCCTTTCAAATTCCCGCTCCTGCAGAACACGCAACAGTTTGACCTGAAGGTTATGGGGCATCTCGCCAATCTCATCCAACAGCAGGGTTCCGCAGTGCGCACGCTCAAACAGCCCTTGCCTTTGCATTTGCGCGCCGGTAAACGCGCCTTTCTCATGGCCGAACAGTTCGCTTTCCAGCAGCGACTCGGGCAAAGCGCCGCAGTTTACCCTGATGAAAGGCCCATTGGCCCTGGCGCTATTGTAATGAATAAGCTCTTTGCCGGTCCCGCTCTCGCCGGTAATCAACACCGTGGCGTTACTTTGGGCGACTTTGGCGATATCGCGGCATAACTCCATCATTTTAGGGTTATTGGTCAGAATGCGATCCCAGGTATAGCTCTCCGACAACTCGCGATGCAGTAAATTAATTTCCTGTTTCATATCCCGCAGCTGTAACGCCCGGCTCATTAACAGCTTTAATTCATCCAGTTCAAACGGCTTTATCACGTAATCAAACGCCCCCAGCCGCAATGCTTCCACCGCCGTTTCCACCGCGGCGTAAGCCGTCATCAGAATAATGGGGATATCCTGCTGGATGGCTCTCATATGTTTCAGCGCATCAATACCGCTGATATTGGGCATGCGGATATCCATCAGCACAATGTCGGGCAGTTGTTCCTGGTAAAGCGTAATGGCCCGCTGTCCGTCCCCGGCACAGATAACCTGGTGGCCTTCATAGGAAAACACCGCCGTCAGCATGCGGCGGACACTCTCCTCATCATCCACAATAAGAATACGATAGGACTGGGTCATTGCAGACTCCTGTTACTACTTTGAATGGGGAGGATCAGCGTGACCGTGGTGCCATATTGCGGCTGGCTTTCAATGGTAATGTCGCCATTGTGGGCAGCGATAATACGCTGGGCAATCGCCAACCCCAGCCCGGTGCCAGCGGGTTTGGTGGTAAAAAATGGCGTGAATATTTTTTTCATCACGTCAGGGCTGATCCCGGTTCCACTATCGCGGATTTTTATCTGTAATTTGTCATCGCCACATTGCCGGGTGGATACCGTAATCTCGCCGCGCGCCGGGATCGCCTGAACGGCGTTAATCATTAAATTCAGTATCACCTGCTTTAGCAATTCGGCGTCGGCTTCCATATCCGGCAATGTTTCATCCAGCGTAATAGTGAAATTGACCCGGTTGTCCATGCCGTGCGTATGCACCAACACCAGCGTTTCGCGAATAAGCGGATTAATGGAAATACGTTGATAACAGTGGGGATGAGGACGGGCAAAATCGAGTAGTTGCTGTATGACATTATTAATCGAACGCACTTCCTTGAGAATAATATTGATATATTCAACCCGTTGAGCTTCTCTCTCCCCCTCTTTCAAATATTGTACAAAGCCACTGATTGCCGTTAGCGGATTACGCACCTCATGAGCTACCCCGGCCATCAGTTCGCCTAACGTTGCCAGCCGCTCCGCCCGTTCAATCTGCTTTTGCATCCGTTTTTGTGCGGTAAGATCGGTAAAAATCACCAGTGCGCCAATAATTTCTCCCTCAGCGTTCCTCAACTGGCTACTGCTGGCTTTGATATGCAATATTTTCTCTTTCGCCGGGTAATCCAGTTCGACCCCGACATGCCCCACGCCGTGCGTCAGCGTATCCAGCACCGGGCTTTTAAAGCCCTCTTTATCAAAAACCGATTTATAATGCTTCCCTATCAGTTCCTCATGCCGGTATCCCGAGATCTCCTGCGCTGCCGGATTACACATGGTTATTTTGCCGTAATTATCAATACTGATAACCCCGTCCGCCGCGCTCTCAATAATTAACTCATTCAGCGTCCGGGCTTCACGCAGATCGCGGGATAAGGTATTAATGCTGTCGGCAATGCGCCCCATTTCACCGCGCAGCGGCGGCAGCTGCGTTTTTAAACCAGTCGGCAGCTGACTTAAACCCGCGGCAATTAAATCTACGTCACGGGTAAGACGACGGGAAAAACTGATAATAAGAAAAAGGCTGATTATCAGACCGATACTAATAACCGTAATAATACTGACATCCATTGCCCATGCCTGTTTTTCAATATCATTAGAGAGTTCATTCGCCCAAATATAACCAATGACCTCGCCATGCCGAATAATCGGCAGCATGGCATTCATAATGTGTCCCCTGACCTGAAAACCCGACTTAATTAATGGCTCCCCTGTCGACATCACCTGCCGGCCCGGATGATCGGATGAAATGGCCGAACCAACGGTATTACCATATTTCGCCTGCGGAGCATAAGTGATAATAGCGTCTAACTGCCTGCTGTAATATCCGGCGCCAACATTCACAAATGCCTGGGTTATTTTATCGGTAACCGCCGACAACTGCCGATTAAGGGCACGAATACGCGCTTCCCGGGGCAACGTGGCGAACCGTTCTAATTTATCGCCCAACGCATCATCCAGGAGATGGGTAACAGCATAAAGCTTATGTTCTTTTTCCCGCAGCAACGCATCTTTTCCCTGCATCTCAACAATATAAGCCATGATTAAGGTAGGGAGAAAAACCATAAACACGGCCAGAAATATCATTTTGCTACGCATGGTATTAGGAAAAAAAGATCGCAAGCTGATGATAATCTTATGTGAAAAAATTAACTGGTTGGCGTTATTAAAAAAAGTAGTGATATCAGATAGTGTCATACTGGTTATTCTTTTAAGTTTATATCTCCCGTGGCAATCGGGATTATAAAATTTCACACGGCCAACTAGTGTGAGACAGCTATCTTTTCGTAGAAACGAATGGTTTTACCGGCGAGAGCGGTTTTTTTTGTGACCTGGCATCCCTGGCGGTCACCCTTCCGGGCCATCGCTGCGCGACGTCAAAAACTTCTCCTGGAAGTTTTTTGTGACCTGCCATCCCTGGCGGTCACCCTTCCGGGCCATCGCTACGCGACGTCAAAAACTTCTCCTGGAAGTTTTTTGTAACCTGCCATCCCTAGCGGTCCTCCCAAATTTATCAGAGAATGGCGCTTAACCCTTTTCTCTCAATGACCTCAAGCATTCGCAATGCTGCGCCTGTCGGTGTGCTTACTCCGCGCTCCCATTTTTGCACGCTGTTGGCCGACATATTGATGATGTTGGCAAGTTGGCTTTGGCTAATTTTTTCACGTTCACGGATCGCGCGCACTCGCGCAGCGTCCATGCCGGCGCGTGATTCCTTCTTGATACTCTCGGCCACCAGACGGTTGATAGCATCAAGATCGGCGTCGCTGGCAGTACCGGCGGCATGTTGCCTCAGGATCATGCGCTGTATATTTAACAATCGTTTATCAACCATTTTTCACCTCAACAAGCTCTTTATTTTTAAGGTCTGTTTCATGATTAGAAGTGAGATAAATAATACAGAGTCTGCGAGATAATTGTGGGACTAAGTGGGGTGAACTGGGAAGAAACAAGATGGTAATTGTAATTCTCTTACAGTATGTAAAAAAAACAGGCCGGACAAAAAATTAAGAAATTTGTCGTTCAGCCTGTTTGATTTTACTCCACCGGCGTCGGCTCATCATCAGGTTCACCATCAAACAGCTTGCCCTGCATCCTATCCAGTTCTTCCTTTCTGACACGCTTGACGACGCTGTAAACCCATTGTAGCGAGACGCCAAATTTACGCGCCAGTTCGTGATGATTCCTGCCGTTGAACTCGTGAAATATTTCTAGGTCACGCTGGCTAACTTTCCATGCCATCCCCATCGGAAAGTAGACGTTCTGACCGCCCCAGACCTGCATCATACGGTTGGCTACCGCCTCGCCAATTTGGTCGGCTATGTCGGTGTCGATCTCGACTACCTCTTTGATGGTACTGGCAGTATGCTGAGCCAGTTCGACCAGCAGTTCAGGGCCTTTACTGCGAAAGCTATTGGTATCATTGCTCATGCTGTTTTCCTCGCTCGGCGTTGCCACTGTTTCAGCTTTTCAATGATGCTGCTGGCCTGTTCTGAACTCAGCCATTGCAGACTATCAACGCCGGTTTCACGCTTTATCCAACGCGCCAGCGCTGCTTCAGAACGGTCACGAATGATGCCAGCGTCGGCCATTTCAAGCCATAAAGAACGGACTTTCCTGGACTGGGGAGCATCATCCAATGGGCGAGTACTATTAGCCTTTTTTGCAGACTTAATTTTAAACCCTCGTTTTTTCATCGCCTTCAGCACGTTATCTAACTGCGGGACTGTCATGTCCCGCGTTGAGGTTTTACCGGTTGTCGTAGTCAGCAACTGGCGATAAGTTTCATCGTCTAGTCGTAGATCGCGTTTTGCGATATGGATAAGTTTGATCAACTGAGGTTTATTCATCTTCACTCTCGCTTTCATCCCGCTGGACTTCGCCGCATATCAGTACGGCATCCGGGCGGCGTTCATGGACGATATCCATTACTAACTGGCACGACTCCCGGTTCAGATAAATGTCGTCTGAAACAGGCAACGCCTCGCAGAAACCGGAATCGCAGGCTGATACCAGCAATACAAAACCGATAATCATGAGCCACTCCCATATTTGCCGCATAAATCTTCAGCTAACAGGTGAAAATCGCCAGTAGGAATAAAGACGTTGTATTTCTGTCCGCAACATGGACAGGACAGAATCAAATCGACCACCCAACCGCCATCAACCGCATTTTCGGTAATGTCTGACTGTTCCGGGTTCAGATATTCGATTTCTTTTTTGCACGCCATGCATTTCAGTCCCATTTATTCCACCTCTTGTTCAAACGGAATAATGGCGAAATCCTCGATATCTTTTTTAATGGTGATGCCGGGAATATTTTTCACCGCCACTGGTTCATTCAGGATCGCGTCTTTATTAATTTCCTCCTTGACGCGAATAAAACGATCCAGCTTTAGGCGTTTTAATAATTCGATAACGGTTTCTGTCCCGCGAATTACGCAGGACGGGGGACGATTGCGCCACTGTACTTCGCCTGTCGTCAGGTTCGCCGTTTTCACTTTGCCGCCATTGGTAAGTTCGTTGCGGTTGGCTTCGCACCAGGTCTGGATGCCACCTTGTAACTCATCACGTTTGGCTTTCAGTTGTTCGATAACCGGGGAGTGGTACTCGGTTACTGTCGCGATCTGATCATTCATCTCGGTTTCAACGCGGGTTAATTCCCGTTGAATATCACCGAGCCGTTTAATGCCGGAAATAACTTCTTCTTTCGTCTGCGCAGCGTACGGGGCCGCCGCAGCTTTAAGCCGCTTTTTTGCCTTTGCCATTTTTAATTACCTGCTGGTAGTCGTTTGATGAGTGGTTATTAGTATTTAGTTATTTGGTATTATTCCCCTTTAATGTAATAGCGATTCAGACCAGATAATGCGGCAACCATATTGCTCAAATACGCCCTGACGAAAGAGTCCGGTGCTGCCACAGCCCACATGGATATAATTGGCTTGTCCTTTTTCAATTAATTTCTCGCAATGCCCGTTTCTGGCGATGCGGATAACCGGTTGCTTGCCGCATATCATTACGCTCTGAACAGTTGCATTGATTGCCTGCAATGAGGCCATCGCCAGATGTAGGTCGGCCAACTGCTGATTAATATTCGGGATAGCTTTCATCATTAAACTCCCTTAACCACGTCCGCATTCACCACCGGCACACCTATTTCAGCGGCCAGATTCATGGCGGCAATCACCAGATTGGAGACGGCCAACGGGTACAGCAGGCTGACGACATTCTTACGTCCGCCAACCTGATTGCTGAGACGGGCGCGGATAGCATCAATGGCGCTGCCATCCATCACGTCAGCCAGCTTCTTGCCGGTACGCTCCACTTTGAAAGTCAGAAACGCTTCCAGGCTGTTGTCCAGCGGCAGCAGTTCGACAACCTCACAGCGCTGGACAACTTCACGCACTTCCATATTGCGTTCCGAGAGTTTCACCGCCAGTTCCGGCTGGCCGATCAAGACGATGGAAAGCAGCTTCTTAAACCCGCTTTCTAACTCAAAGAATCTTTTTAAGTGCTTGAGCGTGGGGATCGGCAGGCTGTGAGCCTCTTCAATGATAAGAACGTGGTTATACCCGGCGTTGCTGCTCTCTTTCAGCACCCGATGCAATTGGCGGTAACGCGCCTCCTGCGAACGCTTGACGCCTTCCAACGGGGCGATGGTATTGATGATCGCCTCAGCGATGGATGCCGCTTTCAGGGTTTTGCCTTTAACATCGTTATCCTCCATCGCAATGATGTAGGGTTCGATAACGATAACCGGCGCATTCTCGCGGTTGATGCGGTCAATCAGGTCGCGGCGCAGCGTGGACTTACCCGCACCAGACTCGCCGATGACCGCCATAAACCCACCGTGCTTCGCGGTCTGGTACAGCGCCTCGCGCACATAGCGGATATCCGGCGTCGTGAACACGTCTTCACTGCCTTGCATCGCATCGTCGGCGAACGGATCGCGGAACAGCCCGAATGCCTTTTTTGTTGCGGGAAATAACACCTGCTTTTTAAGTAACATATTCTCCTCCGTATTGAGGTCTGTGGTTTCCGCTGTAAGGGAGTCCTGTACAGCGTCAAAACTACGTTGTGTTTCAATGCCATGAGCCGACAGCAAGGCCGTCAGACGCTGGCGAACTTCCCCGGCGTTGGTGCGTGGCCACTGGTCATGATTAACAATCTGTGCCAGCGTGGCCTCTGACACGGAAATGTTTCTGGCGACCACCGCCTGCGACAGTCGCGCTTGCTTTAACTGTTGTTTCAGTATCAGCATGTTTACCCCCTAGTTACCGTTGACGATGTTGATAGCGTTGCCGGAAACCGGCGTCAGCAGCGCATCCGCGACCTCGTCCAGTCGCGCCTCCTGAACGCCATTCGGGTACAGCGCGCTTAACTGGCGGTAGTGGTCTGCCGTCCAGGTCTGGTTACGTGCCGCAAACTGTTCACGTAACGCTTTGGCGGCTTCGACGTGGGTTAACGGACGCTGTTCAACACGCGGGCCGCGTACCTCGGATACCCGACCGCGACGCGGCATAAAGGTTGGCAGCGTGTTGTCGTCGATATGCTTATACGGGTCGAGTTTGCCGCCGAACGGCAGCGCTTTCGCTTTACGTACCGCTGCTGCATCCGTCGCGTTATCCGTTCCTGTAACCAACTGTTCAATTTCTTTGGTTGCGGTTTGGGCTGGCGTATCGGCATGCGATTTGTAACGTTCGCCGATCACTGCGGCAGAGTCGGCAAAGCCAAATTCATTTTTGGTGACTTCATCGACCAAGAAGAATGTGTCGTGGCCGTCTTCACCTGTCAGTACCACTTGCGCGGCATCGGTACGCCACGGATTGCGGGTAATCAGTAACTTCTCGCCGACCATTACGCCGGGTACGGTAGACACATCGTATTCAATGCCCCGGAACGACACGCGCAGCTTCGGCGTGACCTTGCGCTCTTCCGGCGTGGCCACTGCCAGTTCGCGGCATATCTCAACCGATGGCGCTTTTATCAACTGTTTGGTGGTGATTGTCAGCCAGACGTCGGTACGGGGTCTGCCGTGGCGGCTGTGAACGGCGGTGGCGTTAAAGTGAGAACGCCATTTCTGCGCCAGCGTGTTCAGTTCTTCCAGACTGTAAACCGGCTGAAACTTCAGGCCCGGTTCCAGCTTGCGTTCGATAATGTCACGCGCCTTTTCCACGCTACCGGTAGAACGGGCGGCATGGGCTTTATGCGCTATCAGTTCAATACCCAACGCACGGCATAGATTTTTCGTCATGCCAGCGGTGTTGGCGGAACCGGGATCGAGGTACAGCAGCTTTGGCACGCCGTGCAACACGTCCGCGCCGCCGCGTTCCTGCATGGCGTTAATCAATACCGAGCACAGGTTTTCGCCCGATTCCGCGCCCATCACATACTCGACATAGATCCAGCCGCTAGTATGGTCAGTGATTTCATAGCTCCAGACACGGTCGCTGGTGATGCGCGCCAGATTGGCCGGTTTATTCTTATAGAAACGGGCGCTGTCCATGACTTGCAGCCCTTTGTGACCGTTGCTCAGGTAATAAAGGGTGCAGAGCGAGGCGTCGATTTCCCATACATGGTTAGGGTGCAGGCTGGCCAGCTCGGTCACCGGCGCGGGCTGGTTTAACTGATCGGGATGCAGGCCGTAATTGCGTAGTGCGCGGCTGATGGCGGTTTCAGAAAGCGGCAGAAACTCGCCGGTTTCTGAAACCATGCGGCCAGCGGTGATCATGTCATTTGCCCGTAGGGTTTCCACCGCGTCGGCGATGGAATACAGCCGCTTACCATTTTTACGCGTCGCCTCCATCAGCGTGGCGGAAATCATTGCCGCCTCATCACGCGTTAAGGCGCTTTGTCCGGCATCGGTACGTTTTTTACGTTTGTCAGTCACCGCAACCTCCTTTAACTTGCGCAGCAGCGTGGCGCGGGATAATCCCAGTTCCATACAAGCGGCATCATAGATAGCGCCGCGTTCACCATGCCCGGCCTGTCGTGCTGTGCGGGCCACGGCCACTAATCTTTCCGTCAGGGCGGCACTCATGGCAGCCCCTTATGCGTCAGTGCGCTGAATCTGGGGTTCCGGGGCATCCAGCCATGCCGGACGTTCGCTGCCGGTAGGCGCGGCCTCAAGGTCAAAAACTTCACGAACACGGTGTAACGCCCGCTCAATCTGGCACACCAAACCGGCCATAAAGTCGTAAGGCGGCTCGACCTCGTTTTCGGAAGTAAAAGTGGTCAATGTTGAAAAGGCGGTGTGCAGTTTGGCGGTGATCGCCGCTTCCGCTTCAAACGCGATAGCGCTGACCTCTTTACGCAGCTTTTCCGCTTCCTGATTGGGGGCTGGCGGCTGGATACGGGATTTTTTTTCCAGCTTGGTGGAAAGGTCGTCGATCTTCTGATTCTTGTCGGTCAGCACACGCTGTTGGGCGGCGTGAGTTTCGCGGGCTTCGCGCAGAGCGGTTTTCAGTTCTCGGCTGGTCATGCGATCGATATCGTCGAGCGTCATGCCTGCAACGGTGCCGCCTTCGGCCAGTTCGATGAGTTCGTCATCACTTTCGGTCATCAGTTCAAACAGCTTGGTTTTGCCCAAAAGCGCAAGCGCCTGCGCTTTTGGTTCCAATTTGGGTGATAGATACTTAAGGGAAGCCTGCATCATGACTTGCGCCGTACGCTTCGATAGCGACAGTTGCGATTCAACGATTTCAATAAACTCACCATGCGGTTCATTCTCTTTGAGAATAACCAACCGCTTACCCGCCTCCAGCATGGCTTCCGCGCTTTGCGCCATATAGAACCGGGTTTCATGCACGATGCGATCACGCTCATACGGCAGGCCGTCGCCAAACTGATCCATTACCTGCATACGGTGCTCGGTCAGCGCATTGAGCTTGATGTTCAGATCCCCCGCTAACGGCGCATCTTCCATTAATTCAACAGATTGTGATTTTGTACGTGCCATTTTTTATCCTTAACGACTGCCAGCCAGCAGGCGTTGGTTCATTTCGTTAATACGGTCTTGCGCACGAGCGATCTCGTTAGCGTGCGCCTGAGCGATTTGCAGAGTCTGCATACTCAGCGCAAAGCGCCCGTTATCCAGTTTCTGCGCCAACCCTTCTTCAATCAGGGTATTCAGCGCCCGGTTAACGTTGGCCGGAGAATCGTCCAGCGCAGCCGCCAGTTCACCGTTTGATACGCCGTTGAGGGTATGGCCGCGCAGCGCCTTGAGAACGCGCAGAATGCGTGTGCCCGCGCTGGAAACATTGGGTTTGCTCATCACGCTGAGGCCTCCAATGGGTGTAACAGTCGGGAGACTTCATAGTCGGAAAGGTGTACATCGCCGTTATCGCCAGGGCCATTCAGTCCGGCAAATTCATCAACCCGAACAACAGTGAGAGCATGACGCCCGTATGTGCGTGGTGTACGGCGGATAACGGTGGCGCGAAACGCTCCTGGCAGGCCGAGGCTGGGGTGAAGCAGTACGCGCATACCGGCTTTTAATGTGCTGGGTTTCATGTCACATTCCCCTTTTTGCGATATGTGATAATCTGTTACGCAGGCTGATAGATATCAGGCTGCACGGGCGGTAGGTTTCAGGCCGAGTTTGACGGCGATTTCATGCGCCTGTCCGTACTTAGCCTTAGTGATGCCGTTCAATACGCGATAGACCGCCTCGCGGGAGTAACCGTTCTCCTGCGCCCACTGAGTGACGGTCATACCGCGCTGCTGAAAGCGGCTTTTAACTTGTTCGGGTGTCATGCTACGGCCTCCGGTTATGCAATGATGTTTGTAGAATACGTGATAGATTATGGTATATAAATTTATACCAGTCAATAGAGAAGGGTATGCAAAAATATATTGGAGAGCGGCTGCGAGAAGAACGTGAGCGGTTAGGTCTAAGCCAACCGGCTATGGGAGAGATCGGCGGCGTGAAAAAACTCACCCAGCTAAACTATGAAAAAGGTGAACGTTTTCCTGACGCTTCATATTTGGCAGCATTAGCAAAATTTGGTTTGGATGTTCAATATGTTGTCACTGGAGTTAGAGCCAGTGCAGCTTTACCTGATGATGAATTGGAACTGATTAACAACTATCGAGCAGCACCGTTAGCCGTTAAGTCTGCTGTGCTGGCAGCATTAACGGCAGGCTCTGTACCACAAGGAGCTTCTCAGGTTTTCCATGGTGATATTAACGGCCAATTTGCCGGTAATAAGATCGTTAATAACGGCGTAATAAGTAATAAAAAAAATAAATAGGATGAGTAACACACAGCGATAAGGAGGCAGGATGCGCCAGGAATTCAATGGAACGGCTCAGGGGCAGTTTTCATCCAGAGATATTATTAATATACATACCCCTCCGTCGGATATGGCATCCGACGATGAGCCGTTGCTTCAGGCTCAACGCCAACGCCTGCACCAATTGCTGGATGATATTATTGCTGTTAGCGGTGAATCTAAAAAAGACCTCTGGCGGGCGGTTCATGCCCATATTGATGTTCCCAGCATTCATAACATTACAACCAGAAAATATCATAAGGCTGAGGAGTATCTGTTACAGCGACTGGCAGATGCAAAGCAAGCGCGGGAATGTCGGCGTTTGGTGGGAGAGATCCTGCGGTTGACAACTGATAAAGTTATGGAGCGCGACAGGTTTTGCCTGAGGAGATTTGGTACTAAAACCCTGAATGATTTATCCCGTGAACAGCTTCAGATAGCGTTTGATCATTTTGATGGCGATGAACTGCCGCACTGTCAACCAGAGCCTATACAGGCCAAACAGGTGGATTGGCAAGAACTTATAAAAACTCATCCTAAAGTATTTATTGGCGTTTTCCTGCTGGGATTTTTTACGTCTTTTTTATTTAGATAAGGATATTGGTTATGCACAAATTAAGATTTGCCATCCCTATGGTACTGATGTTAGCTGGATGTGGAGACGAGCCAGAAAACAGTGTACAAACTGAACCGGAAAAAGCGCCTGTCCCAACGTTCTCAATAACAACCGATGATCCCATCATCAATCAATTATTACCCGCCATCCGTCATTTACTTCCTGGTCTTGATAAATACTCTGAGCAATTTCAGGAAAAAGCCATTGAGAATAACCGCTTCTTAACCATCAAATTTCACATCCCTGATAATGCCAGCATTCCTGCTGAATATGTCGCCACTGGTCATAACTGCTTCATTGAAATCAATGATGACCGCACAGGAATAAAAATCCCCAAAAGCGCCTGTCAGGCGACCTTGTTTGATCATAAAAATGTTCTGCCCGATAGCGACTACTGGGTATATTTCTATCCAGACGATTTGACCTATACGCCTTATGATTTCGCTCAAATGCCGAATGCAGAACGAATTGATACAGCAAAAAACTATCTGAAGAAAATTGCTGAAACCATAGAGAATGTTCAGCAGAAAAATGACTGGGCAGCTTACGATTTCCCGAATTATGGACGTCTATTCAGACAAATAGGACATGAGGGAAAACGTTTTTTATCTCAGGATGTGATTCAGCTTTATAGCTCTTGTCAGATGGCTGGCTCTAATGCGCAAAGCTGGTGGTCTGAACAGGTAAGCTCGGTTAAAGACCTCACCTCGAACGATCCGCAGAAAATCGCGCCTGCGTTGCAGAGAATTGAATCCGTCTATCAGGCATATCAAATGAGTGCATCCGAGTGTTTGAAAGACATTAAAACCGCACCGCCGAAATCTAAGCCGATAGAAATCTTACCTCCGACGAAAGATAATAAACCACCGCGCCCAGGATGTCTGATGGTGTTTAAGCCGGATGATAAGACCGAGTGGAGTTGCCCGATTGCAGGAAGCTAACCTAAACATTGATTTTTAATTATAAATCATGAGGTTGTTATGACAAATTCAAACATAGAAAAATTTAATGAACTGGTTGGTATTATTTTCGCAAAATTATATGAATCGTTTCCGTTGAAAAGGGATCTTTTTACGGATGATATTCTTGGTAAAGAATTTTTGGCATCAAATTCCCAAGAAATAGGAACATCTGCAGAGGATGAGATTTTCTTTCTCGATTCAATTGACTGGCTTTTAATGAGTGGCTATATCGTCGGTGCTCGTAGTAGTGGAGGATGCCACAATGTTGTTCTGACGGCCAAGGGATTAGAAGTTTTAAAGGCTGTCCCTCAAAGTCTAAATTCACCTTTAGGTGAACGGATTGTGGCAGCAGTAAACGCTGAAGGCCGTAAAGCGCTTAGCTCACTGGTCAGCCAGGCTTTAGGACTTGGTTTACAATATGCGATTCGCTCAATTTGAAGTAATGGAATGACAAAATGAAATAACTAATTTTGTCATTCTGTTTTCGTCAAAAACTACAAACCACCAACTCCCGCCGTGGCGCGGTTTTGCCGCTTACAGTCAGGTTATAGCGGATATCCACGCTTTCCATTCGCATCCCGGAAAAGGCCTCGCGCATTGCCGGGATATCGTTTACCGAAATAATCATCTTCCCTTTGATGCCGCGCGCCAGCTCCGCCATGCGGGCATAGTTCTCCAGCCCAAACGCCACGCCGTAGCCCTCCGTTCCCCAGTACGGCGGGTCGCAATAGAACAGCGTATGCGGACGGTCATAGCGGCGGATGCATTCCGCCCAGTCGAGGTGTTCGATAATGGTGCGGGCCAGCCGCAGATGGGCCATCGATAACTCTTCCTCAATCCTTAGTAGATTAAAACGCGGCGCACTGGTGGTTGAGGTACCAAAGGTGTGATCGGCAACCTTGCCGCCGAACGCCTGCTTTTGCAGGTAATAGAATCGGGCGGCACGCTGGATATCGGTCAAGGTTTCTTGCGGCGTGTCCCGTAGCCATTTATAGATTTGTCGGCTGATCAATGCCCATTTGAACTGGCGCACAAATTCTTCCAGGTGGTGTTTCACTACCCGATAAAGGTTCACTAGTTCGCCGTTGATATCGTTGATCACTTCAGTCTTGCTAGGGTGTTTGAGAAAATACAGAGCTGCCGCACCGCAGAACGGTTCGACATAGCATGTATGGGTGGGGAATAACGGCAGGATATGTTTTGCCAAACGACGTTTGCCACCGATCCACGGCACGATGGGCAAAGATTGCTCTTTCATTATCTGTAAGCCTTTTTCGTTTATCGAAAATACGGTAGGCTTTTCCTGTTCTCGAGAACGGGAGAGCCTTGGTTGACTCACAGGTCGTATCTGTGTGTTGACGGCTCGGCGGATGTTGACGCATCTGACGGGCCGCTCTTTTCCCCGCCATACTGCCGTTACGCCACGGCCCCCACTATTAACGCCGTTTAAAATCCCCGCCGCGCTATCCCGGTAATGATGTCTCCACTCACTTCACAGGAGACAGTTCATGAACCTTAACATTCGAATCAAACGCCTGCTGGGCTGGCAAATCACCGCTGTTTTGCTGCTGGTCGCTATAGCGCTGGTATCGCCGCAACAGCTTCCCGTGGTTATCTACAAAATCTCACTGATTACATTGGCCGCCGTGCTCGGTTACTGGCTGGATCGTTCGTTATTCCCTAAAGCCGGGCTGGCGCAGTATCTGGTGCATGAGCCTGAACGGATGGAGCAAGGCGAGTACCCGGTCAAAGACGGTTACCAGCGGGTATTCGCCGCCGCGCTGATCCGTCGCGCCATCATTGTGGCGGCGGTCTGTCTGGCCGTGGCGACGGGGCTGTGATATGGCAAGCCGAATTCGTCACAACGGATCGGGTTCCGGTCTGCTGTTTTTACTGTTGTTCCTGTTGCTCGTAGGCACGTTTGACAGTGATGCCGCCCAGCCGCCCGCCGCCGCTCAGCAATACCGCAACGATCTGATCCGTAACGCTCGTCTGGACTGGGGGTTGAATGCCCCGGTAGCGGATTTCGCCGCGCAGCTCCATCAGGAGTCCGGCTGGAATGCGCGTGCGGTATCGCCCGTTGGCGCACAAGGGCTGGCGCAGTTTATGCCATCTACATCCGAATGGATCAGCCAACTTATGCCGGAACTGAAAGCCAATCAACCGTTTAATCCGGCGTGGGCTATTCGGGCGCTGACCCGTTATGACCGCTGGATTTGGCAGAGAGTTAATGCTGCTGACGACTGCCAGCGCATGGCAATGACGTTATCCGGTTATAACGGCGGGCTGGGCTGGGTCCAGCGCGATCAAAAGCTGGCGGCGCAGCGCGGGTTAGATCGTCAGCGCTGGTTCGGTCATGTCGCCGCCGTCAACGCCGGGCGCAGCAAGGCCAACTGGCGCGAAAACCGCCACTATCCGCAGCGCATCCTGCTGGAATTAGCGCCGCGCTATCTGACCTGGGGAGGCCGTAGCTGTGCTGAACCTGCTTAAAACCCTGCCGTGGAAACCGCTGTTATGGATTGCCGCCGCGCTATTTGCGCTGTGGCTGATTCATCAGCACGGCTATCGGCGCGGATTTACCTCGGCGGAATTGGACGGCAAGACCGCGCTGGAAAAACAGCAAGCCGAAAGCAAGGCGGCGCTGGCTTCACTTCAGGCGGATTTTGCCCGGCAGATTCACCGGCACGCCGAGCGGGAAAATGTCGCTTTGCTGGCCTGGCAGCAGCGCTACCAACAGCAGGTAAACACCGCCAATAAAGCGGAACAGCGCTACCTCAGCCAAACGGCCTCGTTGCGTCAGCAGAATGAAAATCTGAAACGGAGAATTGATGATGTCACCCAACGCTGGATTGACGAGCAAGGCAAGTCTCACCCTGTGCAGTGCGTGTTTACTGCTGGTTTCGTGCAGCAATACAACGCCGCCTACGGATTATCAACCGACTCTGAAACAGGCTCTGCCGCCGCTGTCGGCAGGGTTGGCGGTACGTCCACCACCGCTGAGGCCGTTAACCCCCGGCTACGCGACTCCGGCATCACCCAGCGCGACATCCTTGCCCACAGCGCCGACGCCGGTGAGCGCAGCCAACAATTAGCCGCGCAGGTGAACGGCCTGCTGGATTACATCGAAGGATTACAACAATGAAAATGGAAGTGGAGTTCTGGCAACTGGTGGGCTTGCTGCTGGGGTTTCTCGGCTTTGTGTTTACCATCGCCAAAATGTTTTTCTCCCAGTTGGAAAAACGGCAGACCGAACTGGTGGATACGCTGGAAAACAGCCTGCGCGAGTTCAATGGCAGCCTGACCGGGTTAGAGCGTGACCTGATGGCGCTGAAGGCCGATCTGCCGCTCAACTATGTACGGCGCGAAGATTACGTGCGCGGCCAGACTGTGATCGAAGCCAAGCTGGACGCGCTTTATAACAAACTGGAACTGGTGCAACAGCGCGGGAGGCAATGATGGTGGATATGTTACGGGTGCGCCGCGAGTCGATGCGCTGGAATTTAATGGTGACGCTCAATAAGGCGCGGCCTTATACCTCGAATGAGGCTTTTTTGCTGGATGTGATGCGGGCGATTTACCCGGATACCACCGCGCTGGAGCTGCGGCGCGAGCTGGATTATCTGGCCGACCGCAAAATGATTGATCTGGTCAAACAGCCCAGCGGCATCTGGTTTGCCGATCTGACCCGGCTGGGCGTCGATCTGGTGGAATACACAGTGGAGTGCGGCCCCGGTATCGCCCGCCCTGAAAAATACTGGAGCGAATGATGGCTCGTCGCAGCACTATCGACAAACTGCCGGAAGACGCCCGCCGCTGGCTGGAGCGGGCGCTGACAGAGTCCGGCTTTAGCGGTTATGCCGAGCTGGAGAGCCTGCTGCGTGAGCAAGGCTACGTGATCAGTAAATCGGCTATTCATCGTTACGGCCAGAAAATTGAACGCCGTTTCGGCGCTATCCGGGCCGCCACCGAAGCTGCCCGCATGCTGACCGAAGGCGCTGCGGACGATCAGGACGCCCGCTCGGAGGCGGTGATTGCGCTGATCCAGACCGAGCTGTTCGAAAGTATCGTCCAGTTGCAGGAAGCCGATGAGGGGGAAATCGACCCGCAAGAGCGCGTGGCGCTGCTGTCGAAGGTGGCCAGGAACGTCGCCACCCTGTCGCGGGCCAGCGTCAATCTGAAGAAGTTTCAGGCTGAAGTCAGAACCAAGGCGCAGCAAGCGGCCAGCAATGCCGAGAAGATCGCCCGCAAAGGAGGATTGTCTACCGATGCCGTACAGGCGCTGCGGCGGGAAATTCTGGGGATCGCCTTATGACCAAATCATCTGGAAATCTTGCCCCCGTTCTGCCCGATACCTCTTTGCTGGATGCGCCGGTGGCGCTGATGCCCTATCAGCAGCGCTGGGTGGCGGATGACTCTCCGCTGAAAGTGATCGAGAAAAGCCGCCGCACCGGTATCACCTGGGCGGAAGCCTCTGATGATGTGCTGACGGCGGCATCATCCGCCGCCGCTGGCGGGATGAATGTCTACTACATCGCCTACAACCAGGATATGACGATTGAATATATCCAGGCATGCGCCATGTGGGCGCGGGCGTTCAACTATGCGGCCAGCGAAATTGAGGAAGGTTTCTGGGAGGAGGACGAAGACGACAAGCATATCAAGACCTATACCATCAAGTTCCCGGATTCCGGGTTTCGGGTGGTGGCGCTCTCCAGTCGCCCGTCCAACCTGCGTGGACGTCAGGGAATTATCGTGGTGGATGAGGCCGCGTTCCATGAGCAACTGGACGAGCTGCTGAAGGCGGCACTGGCGATGTTGATCTGGGGCGGCAAGGTACGGGTGATCTCTACCCATAACGGTTCGGAGAATCCATTTAACACGTTACTTAACGATATTCGCGCAGGACGCCGACAGGGCAGCGTGCAGCGTATTGCCTTTCGTGATGCGGTGGCCGAGGGGCTGTTCCGCCGCGTCTGCCTGCGCACCGGGCGAGCATGGTCAGTTGAAGCTGAACAACAATGGATGGACGGCGTCTATAAGTTCTACGGCGACGGTGCGACGGAAGAACTGGATTGTATCCCGGCCCATTCCGGCGGAGCCTGGCTATCCCGCGCGTTGATTGAATCACGGATGTCGGCGGATACGCCGATACTGCGTTTTACCTGCCCGCCGGGTTATGAAATGAAGCCGGATGGGGTGCGCGAAAGCGAAACGCAGGACTGGCTGGAAACCCATCTGAAACCGCTGCTGGAGACATTGCCCAAAGAGTCAATGTCTTATCTGGGGCGCGACTTTGGCCGCAGTGGTGACCTGTCCATTGATTTTCCCCTGATACAGCAAAAGAACCTGACGCGCCGGGTGCCGTTCGTGCTGGAGCTGCGCAACGTCCCCTTTAAACAGCAGGAACAGATCACCTGGTTCCTGATGGACGGTTTGCCCCGGCTGATGGGGGCGGCGTTCGACGCACGCGGCAACGGCGCTTATCTGGCCGAGTACGCCATGCAGCGCTATGGTGCCAGTCGCGTCCAACAGGTGATGCTGAGCGAGGGCTGGTATCGGGACAATATGCCGCCGGTTAAAGCGGCGCTGGAGGATGGCACGCTGGAAGCCATCCCCAAAGATGAAGATACCCTGACCGACTTACGCGCCGTGCAGGTGATTAAAGGCGTTCCGCGCGTCCCGGACACCCGTACCAAAGCCAAAGCGGACGGTGGTCAGCGGCACGGTGACGCGGCTATCGGGCTGGCTCTGGCCTATTTCGCCAGCCGTGAACTGAACAAAGGCCCGGTCACCGTCAATTCCCGCAGGCGTCGCCAGTCTGCACGTTTACTGGAGGGTTACTAATGGCGCGTGGACTCTGGGTTTCCCCCACCGAGTTTGTCAGTTTCGCCGAGTCGGAGAAATCGCTGACGGAACAGATTGCCTCGCGCAGCCGCTCCATCGATTTCTACGGGCTGGGGATGTATCTGCCCAATCCCGATCCCATCCTCAAAGCGCAGGGTCGGGATATCAAAATCTACCGCGAGCTGCGCACCGACCCGCTGGTCGGCGGCTGTATTCGTCGCCGTAAAGCGGCGGTGAAAGGTCTGGAGCGCGGCCTCGAACGCGGTAGCTCACCCGTCCGGGTGTTCAATATTGTGCGTGATATGCTGGCCGACCTGGATATGTCCCGCATTATCGGCGAGATGACCGACGCGGTGCTGTATGGCTATCAACCCTGCGAGGTGATGTGGCGGCGTACCGGGACAAGCTGGCTAGTTGACGACATCGTGGGCAAGCCTGCCGATTGGTTCCAGTTCGATACCGACAACCGGCTGCGCTTTCGCGCCCGTGACAGCGGGTTCGAAGGGGAAGCGGTGCCGGAATTCAAGTTCCTGGTGCCGCGTCAGGATGCCAGCTACGACAATCCCTATGGCTTCCCCGATCTTTCGATGTGTTTCTGGCCGGTCACTTTTAAGAAAGGCGGTATGAAATTCTGGGTGCGCTTTGCCGAGAAATACGGTTCGCCGTGGGTGATTGGCAAACATCCACGCGGCACGTCGCAGGGCGAGATCGACAACCTGCTGGATTCGATGGAGTCGATGATCGAGGATGCGGTCGCCGCCATTCCCGATGACTCCTCCATCGATATCAAAGAAGCGGCAGGCAAGGCCGATAGCAGCGAGATTTACCAGAACCTGATCACCCTGTCGCGCAGTGAAATCGCCATCGCATTGCTGGGGCAGAACCAGACTACCGAGGCTACGGCGAACAAAGCCTCTGCGCAGGCCGGGCTGGAAGTCACCGACGATATCCGCGACGGCGATGCCGACATTGTGGCAAGCGCCGTCAATCAACTGATACGCTGGGTAGTCGATCTTAATTTCGGCAATAACGTTGTCGCCCCGGTTTATCGCCTGTGGGAACAGGAATCGGTGGATGAGGTACAGGCCACGCGCGACGAAAAGCTAAGCCGCGCCGGTGTTAAATTCACCCCGCAATACTGGAAGCGCGAGTACCAGCTTCAGGACGGCGATATCGACGAGACGCCGCAGCAGGATGCGCCCGGCCAATCGCTGGCGTTTGCCGAGGCGGTCGATGCCGACCTGAAGGCACAGGATATGCTGGATGAAGCGCTGGATATTGTGATAAACGGCGGCGCATTGGATGCCGCGCTGGAGTCGGTGCTGGTTCCGTTGTTTGAGCGCGTCCAGTCCGGCGTTCGCCCCGGCGATCTGCTGGGCGAACTGGCGGAACTGTATCCGCAGATGAAAGCCGACGACCTGCAAGAGCGGCTGGCGCGCATCCTGTTCGTAGCCAATATCTGGGGGCGGCTGCATGAGCGCGACAGCGACTGAACTGGCGTACTGCATGACGCTGCCGCCGAAGCGGGCTATCGGCTACCTCCAGTCAAAGGGCTATGCCATTAGCTGGGACTGGGAAGAAGTCTGGCAGGATGCGCACGCCCGCGCCTTTACCGTCGCTAAGGTGACTCGGCTGGATATTCTGGAGGATATCCGCCGCGCCCTACAGGAAACGCTGGACGAAGGGAAGACCGACCGCTGGTTTCATAAAGAACTGGAGCCGGTGTTGCAGAAGAAAGGCTGGTGGGGGCCGCGTGATACCACCGACCCGGTAACCGGCGAACCGATCACCGTCCAGCAGGGTAGCCGGTGGCGGCTGGATACCATCTTTCGCACCAATATGTCGGTGTTGTACAGCAGCGGACGCTGGGCGGCGCAGATGGAAAATATCGACGATCGTCCCTACGGCATGTACAGCGCTATTCGCGATAACCACACGCGGAAAAGCCATCTGGCGCTGCATGGCATGGTATTCCGGCTGGATGACCCGTTCTGGCAGGCGTTCTACCCGCCGAACGGCTGGCGCTGCCGTTGTAGCGTGATCGCTCTGAGCCAGCAGGATATCGAGCGACGCGGGCTGAAGATAGCCAGCTCCATCAAGGCAATGGGCTGGGAATTGAAGCTGGTATCGGAGAAAACCGGCGAAATGCAGCAGGTGGCCACGTTCAATACCGGCACGACGAAAGTGTCTACCGATATCGGCTGGTCATATGCGCCGGGCGCATCCTATCGCCCGGATTTGGCTCGTTATCAGGGAAACCTCTCATCCCTGGCTAAACAGGAACTAAAGTCATGAGTAGCGTAAATATTACGATTAACGACAGAGAGTTACAGCGCGGTCTGCGGGCGCTGGAGAGTGCGGCGACGGATATGACGCCCGCCATGCGTAAGATTGCCGGGACGTTGCAGGCGGAAACCGATATCAATTTTGACGAGGGTGGACGACCGCAGTGGATTGTGTCGCAGGCGGCGGAAGATAGGGACGGCCAGACGCTACGTGACAAAGGCAGGCTACAAGGTTCGGTGTCAACGGATTATGACGCCAGCCACGCGATGGTCGGCACCAATACTGTTTACGGCGCTATCCACCAATTCGGCGGCAAAGCCGGACGTGATGAATCCGTGGTGTTGCCCGCTCGCCCGTATCTGCCGATGGATGAGGACGGCAACCTACAGCCGGAGGCGTCGCGTTCTGTGCTGGACAACATTCAGCGCCATCTTGAATCTGCGGCGCGGCGTTGATTTCAGGCGGCACAGCTAAGTCGATGTGCCGCCAGCCGCGAAAAGCGGCCAGATTGCCTTTATAAAGGCTTTACAGCCGCGTTCCGTTTCCTGCCCGACATCGTCACCGCATAAGTTTTTTCTAAACTGGATTAAAAGCCGCTTTCCCTTTGTTCCCCGACACTGACTGGAGTTTTCCAAACCGGGACAGTGTTATGCCACTCCACATTTTTAAATCCGGCACCCATACCGATATGCACGGCACTAAACTGCCGTTCACGCCAGCCGATTTAGCGGCCTGCGCCGCCGCCTATGATCCGGCGGTGCATGAAGCGCCGATGGTGATCGGCCATCCGCAAGCGGATGCGCCCGCCTATGGTTGGGTAGCCTCGCTTTCAACCACCGGCGGCGATCTGCTGGCTGAACCCAAACAGGTCGATCCGCAGTTCGCCGAACTGGTGGACGCCGGGCGCTATAAGAAAATCTCCGCCTCATTCTATCTCCCTGATTCGCCCAATAACCCGAAGCCCGGCACGCTCTATCTGCGCCATGTCGGTTTTCTGGGCGCGCAGCCGCCATCGATTAAAGGGCTGCGACAGGTGGCATTCGGCGAACGGGAACAAGGCGTGGTGGAGTTCGCCGATTGGGGAATGATGACCAGCGCCAGTCTGTTTAGCCGTTTGCGCGACTTCATTATCAGCAAATTCGGTCTGGAAGAAGCCGACAACGTGTTGCCGTCATGGCAGTTGGACACGCTGCGCGATGAGGCTACACGCGACGACATCCCATCTCAATCCGGCCCGGCGTTTCAGGAGCCGGCCCCCGTAACATCCGTACCATCCCAGGAGGAGTCCACCGTGACCAAAGAAGAAATTGACGCCATTCAGGCCGAAAACGCCCGGCTGAAAGCGGAGGCGGCGGCGCGGCTCGCCGATGACGCCAAACGTAAACAAGAGACTATTCACACCGGCAATGTGGCCTTTGCCGAGAAGCTGGTAAGCGACGGTAAGCTGATCCCGGCGGCGAAGTCCGTGGTGGTTGCCCTATTGGATGAAGTGTCCAAAGGCGACGCGCCGGTTGAATTTGCCGAAGGCGAGGTGAAAAAACCGTTGGCCAGCGCTTTCAAAGCGCTATTAGGCGGCACTGCGCCGGTACTGAATTTTGCCGAGCATGCCACCAAAGAGCGCGTCACGCCAACTGACGCGCCGGTATCGGCTGAGTTTGCCGAAGCCGACCCGGAACGGCTGGCGCTTCACAAGAAAGCCACTGAACTGGCGAAGAAAGAAGGCATCAGCTACGACGCCGCCGTCGCCCGCTGCCTGTAACGGCGTCTACCCGTAACCGTAAAAGGAAAAATCATGTCTGACTATTTAAAAGGTAAACGCGTCGTCGACCCGGTGTTGACCAGCGTGGCTCGGGGTTACAAGAACGCCGCGTTTATCGGCGAAATTCTGTTCCCCATCGTGCAGGTGGAGAAAGAAGGCATAGTGGTGCCACTGTTCGGTAAAGGCGCGTTTGTCGAGTATGACACCGCGCGGGCCGTGGGCGCGGAGAGCAACGTATTGCTGCGCGAGAAATCCAGCACCATGGATCTGGTGCTCAACGAGCACGATCTGGCTGCGCCGGTGGACTACCGCGAACAGGCGGAATCGTTGTTCAACGAAGAGGCTAAGGCTATCCGCCGCGCCACTAACGGCGTCAATTTGAAGCGTGAACTGTACGCCGCGCGGTTGGCGCAAGATCCGAAAGTCTATCTGGCCAAAGCGAAGCGATCGCTGGCGGCGGCGGAGCGCTGGGCAGGCGGCAAAGGCGAGCCGGTTGCCGTTATTGAGGCGGGCATTGAGGCTGTGCGTAATGCCACCGGGTTGCGTCCTAATGTGATGACGATGGGCGCCAGCGTGATGTCGGTATTGCGCTATCACCCGGCGATCCAGGCGCAAATCGGCGCTAACGAACGCAAGCGCATTACGCCGGAAATTTTGCAGGACATTTTCCAGATCCAGAAAGTGGTGATTGGCGAGCCGGTTGCCTCGGAGTCAGAGAGGAAAGACACATCGGATATCTGGGCCGACAACCTGATGTTGCACTACGTTTCCCCGCCACAGCCGGGCGTCGACAGCTCAGACGAAAACGAACCGTCGTTTGGCTACACCTTCCGTCGCAAAGGAATGCCGGTGGCCGACAAATATCCGGGCGTTGGCGGCAAGGTCTCTTATGCGCGCTTCACCGATATCTACAAAGTCGCGGTAGTCGGCGGCGATGCCGGATATCTCATTACCAACATCCTGAAATAACGGGGGCATCATGGCAGCAACACAGCAAACGATCCTCACCACCACGGTGGTGGCGCTCGCCGCATTAACGCAGCAGCATTTTGTCGGGGCGGATAACGCCCCCTGTCAGGCGGGCGCTATCGCGCTGGGCGTCGCCGAAGTGGATGGTGCGGCGGGCGATGCGGTGCCGGTCAATGTGCTGGGCATTATCGCGGTGGAAGCCGGAGCCGTCGTGGGGCGAGGAAAAACCGTTCAATCTGACTCCGATGGGCGGGCCATTGAGCAGGTAGCGGCAACAGAAACGGAACCGGCAGGCATCTCTAATGGATTCGCGCTGGATGAAGCCACCGCCGAAGGCGACATCATCCGTATTTTGCGCGGGGTATAACGATGTACTGCACGCTGGCGGATGTACTGGAGCAGGTGCCGGAAACGACGCTGATTCAACTGACGAATGAGATGATCTCATTTGACGCTTCTGTTTCCGTCAATGTCGACGTCGTCAACGGGGCCATTCGCTACGCCGATGAGTTAATCGACGCCCATCTGCGGGGGCGTTACACCCTGCCGCTGGCGGAGATCCCCACTGTTCTGCGCGATATCGCGGTCACGCTAACTCGCTACCGGCTATATGCCCGTCGCCCGGAAGGCGCGATGCCCGATACGGTAAAGGATGACTGCAAAACGGCATTGCGCCAACTGGAGGGCGTCCGCGATGCGAAGCTGACGCTGGGCCTGCCGTCCACCGGAACGGATGCGCCGGAGTCCGGCGAGTTTCGAGTCCGGGCGCGGCGGGCCACCTTTGGCGGCAACAGCGGCCTACTGGAGAAATACTGATGGACGTCAATCCGGTTATCGAGGCGGTGGTCGCCCGCCTGAAAGAAAAACTGCCCACGCTGTTGATTGAATATTTCCCAGAGAACCCCGCCGATTTCAGGCTGAATCACCCAGTGGGCGCGGTACTGGTGAGCTATCCCGGCTCCCGCTTCGGCAAGCCGGAAGATATCGGCGCGGTGATGCAATCCCATACCGTCACCCTCAATGCCACTGTGGTGTTTCGCCAGTTAAATGGGCGTCAGGGCGCGGTGGCGGTACTGGATATCGTACGCCGGGTGTTATGCGGCTATCAGCCCCCGAACTGTCGCCGCAAAATCTGGCTGGTGCGGGACGTGTTTCTCGGCAATGTCGGCGGGTTATGGCAGTACGCGCTGGATTTTGCCACCGAGTCCGTCCTGATTGAGGACACTGATTTACCCGATGGGCCATTCCTGACCATCGTCAACTATGAGGAAAGCGAATGATGAAATACCGTTATACCGGCCCGGCCAGCGGCGTGACGCTGGCCGACGGCACCGAGGTGCTGCTGTGGCCCGATAGTATCGTTGAGCTACCGGAGGCGCACGACTACGTCAAAACGCTAGTGGCGCTCAAGCACTTGCACGCCGAGCCTGACGTCACGGCTGTAGCGACCTCGCGCCGCAAAGCTGTCGCCACCGAGGATAAAACGGAGGTGAACAGTGGCAGCTAACTACTTACACGGCGTGGAAACCACCGAGGTGGAAAACGGCGCACGCCCGGTGAAAACCGTCAAATCCGCCGTGATCGGCCTGATCGGCACTGCGCCAATGGGGCCGGTCAATGAGGTTACCTTGTGTCTGTCGGAAAAGGACGCGGCGCAGTTCGGCAGCCAATACAGCGGCTTTACCATCCCGCAGGCGCTGGATGCCATTTATGACCACGGCGCGGGAACGGTGCTGGTGATCAACGTGCTCGACCCGGAAGTGCATAAAACCCATGTCGATAATGCCATCGTGACGTTTGCCGCCGCGACCGGCAAAGCGCAGTTGATTCATCGCGCGGTGGCTAATCTGGTATTGCGTCAGTCGGCGGAAACCACGCCTTATGTCGCTGATACGGATTACCGGCTCGATGCACAAACCGGGGTTATCACCCGCCTGAACAACAACATCCCCACGGATGAGGCGGTGCTGGCCAGTTACGATTATGCCGATCCGACCAAGGTTACAGCGGCGGATATTATCGGAGCGCTCAACGCGGCGGGTAATCGTACCGGCATGAAGCTGTTGCACGACACTTACAACCAGTTCGGCTTCTTCGCCAAAATCCTGATCGCCCCGGTGTTTTGTACGCAGAACAGCGTCAGCGTGGAACTGATTGCGCTGGCGGAAAAACTGGATGCCATCACTTATGTCGATGCGCCCATCGGCACCACATTTGCGCAGGTGTTGGAGGGGCGTGGGCCACAAGGCGTTATCAATTTCAACACCAGTTCGGACCGCGTGCGACTGTGTTATCCGCACGTCAAAGTGTACGACGCGCAAACCAACGCCGAACGGCTGGAGCCGCTCAGTCAACGAGCCGCAGGACTGCGGGCAAAGGTCGATCTGGAGAAAGGCTTCTGGTGGTCGTCATCCAATCAGGAACTGCTGGGTATCACCGGCGTGGAGCGTCAGCTATCGGCGATGATCGACGACCCGAATAGCGAAGTGAACCTACTGAACGAGCAAGGTATCACCACGGTATTCAACTCTTATGGCTCCGGGTTGCGTCTGTGGGGCAACCGCTGCGCCGCATGGCCGACCGTCACCCATATGCGGAATTTCGAGAATGTGCGCCGCACCGGCGATGTAATTAACGAATCCATCCGCTACTTCAGCCAGCAATATATCGATATGCCGATCAGCCAGGCGCTGATTGACGCGCTGACCGAATCGGTCAACAGCTATGGCCGCAAACTGATCGGCGACGGCGCGTTGCTGGGCTTCAAATGCTGGTACGACCCGGCGCGCAACGAAGAGACCGAACTGGCGGCGGGCCACCTGCTGCTGAGCTACAAATACACGCCGCCGCCACCGTTAGAGCGGCTGACGTTTGAGACGGAGATCACCTCCGAATATCTGGTTACGTTGGAGGGCAATAGCTGATGGCCGGGAAAATTGAAGTGAACCGTATCACCAATGCCAATATCTATATTGACGGGGTGAACCTGCTGGGGCGGGCGGAGGAAGTGAAGTTGCCGGACGTCAGCATGATTATGCAGGAGCATAAAGCGCTGGGCATGGTGGGTAAGGTCGAACTGCCCGCCGGATTCGACAAGCTGGAAGGCGAGATTAAGTGGAACTCGTTCTACCGTGACGCCATGCTCGGCGCGGCCAACCCCTATAAGACGCTGGCGTTGCAGTGCCGCTCCAGCGTCGAGCGCTACAGTTCTCAGGGGCGTATTGACGAGATCCCGCTGGTTACCTACCTGACCATTATGTTTAAGAAGAACCCGCTCGGCACCTTCAAACAGCATGAAAACGCCGAGTTCTCCAGCGGCTTCACCTGTTCCTATCTGAAACAGGTGCTGGATGGCGAAGAGCTGCTGGAGCTGGACTATCTGGCCAATATTTTCCGCGTCGGCGGAGTCGACCAGTTGACCGATTACCGCAGCAATATCGGCGGATAAACCGGCGTGTCTGCTGGTTCATTAGGGAGAGACGGCGATCTCTCCCTTTCTTTAAATCCCTTTAATAGTCGTATTCGTTCCCGCTTTTCATACTGTTCCTGAAATCTTACTTTCCCACATTCAGGAGCACATGATGTCAGAACAATCCTTTCCGCTATCCATTCCGTTTACCACCGCTGCCGGTATTCGCATTGACTCCCTCAATCTGCGCCGTTTGCAGGTCAAGGACCTGAAAGCGGTGCGCAAAATCAGTGATAACCCCGCCGACTGGGACGATCTGTTGATCGCCCGCGCCAGCGTTCTGCCGCCGGAAGATCTGGATAACATGGACCTGGCCGACTATCTGGCGTTGCAAAAACGATTTCAGCAACTTACCGGGGTGGCTGCATCATCCGAAAACCTTGATTCAGGCGCAGGGGTTGCTGGCGAGGTGGTTTCGGTTTCAACCGAGTGAGTTGAACGAGCTGGATCTGGAGGAGTTTGAGTGCTGGCTGGAGACGGCCAGCACGCAGATTAAGCGTGAGAACGGCGATAGCGGCGGATGAGATAACTCAGCAAAGAACCTACGCCACCAAAGATCATGCCGCTTACAACGATGAGCGGCTGTATCAGCCAGGCTATGAGCGCGGCAACAATGGTGATTGCAACAACGCCGCCGCCGATCATTAGCACCCATGCCAGGGGATCGCTGTTGTGGATGCTATAGATCGTCCAGGCGACGATGGCCCCAATATAGGCACCGCCAAACAGGGTCATGATCATCCATCCATAAACAGTCAGTGATTTTTCCATATCCGTAACTCCGTTGCGATAATGTCAGGAGTATAAATCGTGGCCACTGAATTTTCCATAGGCGTAATCATCGGCGGGGCTGTATCCGGGGCGTTCCGTTCGGCCATTGCCGGCACGCGTCGCACGTTGGATTCCCTTAATGAAACTACCCGCCGTTTGCAGGAACGACAGACCGGCCTAACGCAGGCAATGGAGCGCTATGGGCATATTGGCGGCACCGCCGCCCGGCGTATGAATAGTGATTTGCTGCGCGTTGGCCGCACGATGGAACAACTTCAGCGTCAGCAGCAACGCCTGTCGTCTATTTCTGCAAAAAGCGATGCCCTACGGGCTAATCGAATGAGTCTCTACGGCAAAGGCGTTGAAACTTATGCAATGGCCAGAACGGTGGCTGCCCCGCTTGTCAGCTCCGTCACCCAGTATTCCCGATTTGAGTCCGGGCTGCGGGATATCGCCGTTACCGGGAACCTGAACTCCGAAGATGAGAAGACAATCGGCGCGGCTATCCGCCAGTCATCGCTGCAAACCAATCAGACCCAGGAGGCCATGCTGGCCGGGGTGAATCAGTTGGTTGCCGACGGTATGAATGCCAACCAGGCATCGCAGCTTTCAGGCATGCTGGGTAAAGCGGCCACGGCCACTAAGGCCGACATGGAAGATCTGGCCAAAATGACCTTTGCCTTCAGCGACTCGCTCGGGATTTCCAGTCCGAAAGAAATTGCAGAAGCCTTTGCCATGGCTGCGGCGGGGGCGAAGACTGGCTCGTTTGAGATGAAGGACATGGCGAAAGCCCTGCCGGGGCTGTCGAAGGCATTCGCGGCCAGAGGGATCACCGGAAAAGAGGCCATCACTCAGATCATCTCCAGTCTGGAGGCCGCAAAAGGCGCCGGTTCCTCGGAAGAGGCGGTCACCAACATGAACAACTGGCTGGCGGCGATGGGCCGCTCGGACACCATCCAGAAGTACAACAAGGCGGGAATCGACTACCAGAAATCGATGAGCAACTACGTATCGCAGGGGTACTCGCAGTACGAATCGTCCCTGATGATCGCTAATCGCTTTATCGACAATAAAGGTAAGGCATTCGTCACTCAGTGGGAAGCCGCGGGCAAGGTGGGAGACAAAGAAGCGCAGCAGAAACTGTTTGAGTCGTTCGGGATGGCAGAGGTATTTACGGATATTCAGACCGTAAACCACCTGGTTTCGATGCGCCAGAATTGGGGCAAATACGAATCGAACAAAAATGAGATGAACAGTCCGGAAGCGCAAAAGTCACTGGATACTGATTTTGCCAAGCAGAACGACACGTTAGAAGCACGCTGGCGTCGGGTTGGCGTCGGTGTCGCCGATATGGCGCTCTCCATCGGCGAGTCGCTGCGACCAACGCTGGTCGCGTGGAGCGATGCGATTATCCCATTCCTGGACGCGGCGGGAAAATGGATCACGGCAAACCCGGAAATCGTGAGCACGGTCGCCCAGGTGGCGGCCGGTCTGGTGGCGTTCAAGGGGGCGACTATTGTCGCAAAGCTGGGTGGAAACCTGTTGCTCTCCGGGTTTACCGACCTGTGGAAAGGCGCGGTACTGGTTCAGTCAAAATTTATGCTTCTGCGCTCGGCGCTCAGCGTGGGGGGGCGTCTGGCTGGTATCGCCAACGGCGTCACGTCCCTGACCCGCGCCTTGAGCAGCGGTCTGATGAGCGGTCTACGCCTGGCGGGCAACGGTCTGGCATGGTTGGGCCGGGGAGCAGCGCTACTGGGGCGCTTACTGGGCGGCACATTATTGCGCGGCATTACCCTAGTCGGTCGCGCCGTGCTGATACTGGGACGGGCGTTAATGCTGAATCCCATCGGCCTGCTAATCACCGGCATCGCCGTAGGCGCATACCTGATTTACCGCTACTGGGGGCCGATCAGCAACTGGTTCCGGGCGCGCTGGAACGATATCCGCACCGCCTTTAGCGGCGGTATCGGCGGCGTGTCTCGCTTAATCATTAACTGGTCGCCGCTGGGACTGTTTTATAAAGTCTTTGCCGGAGTGATGAAATATTTCGGCATTGATATGCCGAATAAATTCACCGAGTTCGGCGGCAATATTATCAGCGGGCTGGTTAACGGTATCCGTAATAGATGGCAAGCCGCCAAAGCCAGCGTGTCCGAATTGGGGAACAATATCTCCGGCTGGTTTGCCGACAAGCTCGGTATCCATTCGCCCAGCCGCGTGTTTATGGGATTCGGCGCCAATATCGTGCAGGGAGCCGCTATTGGCATTAGCCGTACCACGCCGCAGGCGGCACAGGCGGGACTGCAATTGGCGCGGGCGCTGATTCCCACCGTGCCTAAAATCAGCTTGCCGGCACTACCGCCATTACCTTCGTTACGCGCCAGAACGACAGCGAAAGCCTTACCGGAAGTCCCGGAGTTGCCCACAGGAACGGAAAATACGGTTGTCGGCCGTCGTGCTGGCCATCAGGCGGGCAACGCCAGCGGCGGTATTCGGGTGACGTTTTCGCCCAACATTTATATGGATGGTAAAAGATCCGCTTCAACGCCGGAAATCGCCAACGCATTGAATCTCAGTCTGCACGAATTGGAAAAAATGCTGGAGCGCATCATGACGCAACAACAACGCCGGGGGTATGCCTGATGTTTGCCGTTCTCGGAGATATTGAGTTTGAGTTAATCACCTATTGGGACGGCTTCGAGTCCACCTTTGGCGTCGATTATGCTGAACATAGCCGTATTGAAGGTAAACCGGGCTTACAGTTTATCGGTGAGCAACTGGATGAGTTTCGCATTAGCCTGGTATTCCACAGCATGTACTGTACGCCGGATAGCGAACTGGCCCGACTGCGTCGCGCCATGCGGGCGCATCAGGCGCTGGCGCTGGTGTTTGGCAACGGCGATTATCGCGGCTGGTTCGTGGTGACGGCGGTGACGGCCAGCAGCCAGCAGACGGATGCGTCCGGCAATGTGATGGCTATGACGGCGGAAGTCACATTGCGCGAATATACTGGCGATCCGAAAAGCCCGCAGGTTCCCTCCGCGATTAAAAGCACCGTTCCGGGTAGCGGAGTTGTCACCGGCTCAGTGACCAAACCCAGCGGACTGGCGCAGTCGGTGCGCGATGCCGTGAGTAACGCCAAAAAAGCCCAGTCGGCACTGCAAACTGCCGCCAGTACGGTGCGCATGGTGCAAAAAATGGCGTCCAACCCGGCGATTGCGCTGACCCGCGTTCCCGGTCTGTTAACGCAAATCAGCGGCGTTGCCACGCCATTAGCCGCGTCGGTTCCCGCGCTGAGCGCCATCACCGCAACCTTTCCCGATGCTATTCACGTCGCCAGAGCAACCAATCAGGCAACCGACTTTGTTAACGCGGCGCGTGATTCCCTGGCGAACGTCGACAGCCGCAATATTGCCAGCGCATTGAACAGCGTTTCCGGCCAGTTCAGTTCTGCTGGCACCTTACTTACCAACGTTTCACCAACGCTGAGCCAGATAACGGCGGCGATTGCCACGCGGAGGGTGTGATGTACATTGAGCATGTAACCAAAATGGGCGAGCGCTGGGATCTGCTGGCCAACCATTATTACGGCGATCCATTAGGGTATAACCGGATAATCGCCTCCAATCCGCATGTAGCCATCACGCCGGTGTTGCCTTCCGGTATCGTGCTGCTGATCCCGCTGATTGCAGCGGATGAGGCGGTGACTGCCGAGGAGAGCGCGCCGTGGCTACGTTAATTCAGCAGGCTAATCTTTCTCCGGGTATTTCCGGGGTACTTCAGCCGATCTTTTCTCTGTGGTATCTGCAACAGGATATCACCAGCGATATCGCGCCCTATGTCACCCGCGTCAGCTATAGCGACAATATCAAGTCGGAATCGGACACCATCGACGTCGAACTGGAGGATAGCGACGGTCGCTGGCTGGATAAATGGTATCCGGGCAAAGGCGATACGTTGACGCTGAAGCTGGGCTACAGCGGAGAAAAACTGCTGTCCTGCGGTACTTTCTCTATCGATGAAATCGAAGTCGGTGGGCCGCCGTCAACGGTATCGATTCGCGGCGTGGCCGCGTCGGTGAACTCGGCGCTGCGTACCAAATCCAGCAGGGGTTTTGAAAACACCACGTTGGCCGCTATCGCCAGCCGGATAGCCAAAAAGCACGACCTGAAACTGATCGGCGGCATCGAGCCGGTAAAGATTGATCGCGTAACCCAATATGCCGAAACCGACGTCGGCTTTCTTAAGCGGCTGGCGAGCGAGTACGGCTATGCGGTCAAGGTGGTCAGCGATCAACTGGTGTTCTCGCATCTGGCCACGCTGCGCCAGCTCGATCCCGTCAGGCAACTGACGCCGCAGGACGTGGCCCGCTATTCGCTGCGCGACACCATCAATCGCGTGTACAAGTCGGCAAAGGTCAAGCATCAGAAAGCCAGCGATAAGAAACTGGTGGTGTATGAGGCGGACGGCAGTACGACGACCACGACGAAAAGCGGTGGCAAGGCCACCAGTGCGGATACGCTGAAGCTTAACAGCCGCGCAGCGGACAAAGACAGCGCGCAGCTTAAAGCCGATGCGGCGCTGGATGGGCATAACGAGTACCAGCAGACCGGTTCGATAAGCCTGATGGGTACGCCGCAGCTCATCGCCGGCAACAAAATCGAGTTGGTGAAATTCGGTCAACTGTCGGGTCACTGGCTGATCACCTCCGCCCGGCATTCGTTTGACCGCAGCGGCGGTTATATCACTGAGATCGAGATTGCACGCGGCCCGGTCACCACCGGCAAATCGACGCGCAGTAAAACGCAGAAATTAACGGTGTATAAACCGGACGGCACCACTGAAACCGTCACCAGGGAAAAGAAAAAATGAGCGTATCCCGCCAGGTAGGCACTATCAGCGCCGTTGACCCAAAGAACGTCCGCGCCCGCGTTCGCCTGCCTGAATGCGATAACCTTCGCACCAACTGGCTGGACGTGCTGCAACACAATACCCAGAACAATAAGGACTACTGGCTGCCCGACGTCGGTGAGCAGGTTGTCGTGCTGCTGGACGCCAACGGCGAAGACGGCGTGATCCTGGGCGCGGTCTATTCCAGCGTCGATACGCCGCCCATCAATAACCCGGACGCACGCGGCGTGACCTATGCGGACAGCGCGGCGTTTTACTACGACCGCCTAACCCACACGCTGACGATTAACGGTGGTATCGAGCATATCGTGATTACCTGCGGCACGGACGTGACGGTCAAAACGCAAAAAGCTGTTATTGACACACCGGAAACGGAAGTGACGGGCAATCTGCTGGTTAAAGGCAAATTCACCTATCAGGGCGGTATGGCGGGATCTGGCGGTGATGGCGCGGCGGCGATTATTCAAGGGAATGTCAGCGTTGAGGGCGATATCGATGCCGGTGGTAAGATCATGGACAAGGGCGGCAACTCGAATCATCATACTCACTGAATATTATCTACTTTTCAGGTGAGCATATGCCGTCTTTTTCTCAGCGGATGGGAATCCGCCCGATGCAGAAAGCCATTCAGCGTGAATCAATGGATAATGAGTTGCGTATTGGACTTTGGAATGTATTACAAATTGCAGTTTGGGATAAATGGTCAGATGGATCTTTTTCAAGAGAAAAACTTGAGATTACAATTAAAAAGATATGGATTCATTTTTTTAAACTACCAGTAGATAAAATACCTGCATTTCATTACGACCCCTATAGATCCTCAAAGGATGCACATGAAATTATACGGGACTTTTTTTTCGAGATGGAATGGTGGGAGTTGTATGATTTTTTTGAATTTACCCTTCAAAACATTCCAGATGAGTGGCGTGCTTCCTTATCATCATCATGCAATTATGTGTTGGAAAAGGAAAATGCGGCTTATCGCTTAATAGATGAAGAAATCGTCGAAATAACCGACAATTTGGAAATTGAGGCCATTGAAGATGCTATTGGCAATAGTTCACAATCGGCAAAATCGCATCTTCAGCGAGCATTAGAACTACTCTCCGACCGTAAACAGCCTGACTACCGTAACTCCATCAAAGAGTCGATTTCCGCCGTTGAGTCAGTATGCAATGCTATCTCTGGCGACTCGAAAGGTACACTGGGTAAAGGTCTAAAACAAATTGAAACCGCTATCAGCCTGCATCCCAGCCTGAAAAGTGCATTTTCAAATCTGTACGGCTATACCTGTGATAGCGGCGGTATTCGCCATGCTTTTATTGATGGCGATATCACACCTTCTTTTGCCGACGCCAAATTTATGCTGGTTGCCTGTAGCGCTTTCTGCAATTACCTATGGACGAAGGTGGCGGAAAACGGGCGCTAATTCCGGGTTTCTCCTTTTTAACTCCCTTTAATATCGGCCAATCCTTCCGGGGGCGATACTGCCCCCCATGAATACTCACTCTGTTTTCTGGCAACCGGCCCTGCAACGCCCCGGCGAACTCGTCGAGGGGGTCGCCGATATTACGCAGGCCATCCACATCATTCTGCGCACGCCGCGCGGCAGCGATCCCCATCGTCCCGAATTCGGCAGCAATTTGCATCGCTACATCGACTATCCCATCGACCGGGCCGTTCCGCATGTGGTGCGTGAAGCGGTTGAGGCCATCAAGCGCTGGGAGCCGCGTTGCAAATTACTGGCGGTCAAACCGCTTATCAGCGGCGAGCAGATGACGCTGCGCGTGAGCTGGGAAACCACCAGCGGCGTATTGCAGGCCACGGAGGTGTTATGGCGGTAACTGAAGAACCGATCTTTATTGCGCGTGACGCCGAGGCGATCACCGCCGAGATGATCGCCAAATATGAAGCCGATAGCGGAAAAACACTCTATCCAGCGCAGGCGGAGCGCTTACTGATCGACCTGATCGCCTACCGGGAAATGCTGCTGCGCAGCGGCATTCAGGAAGCGGCGAAACAGAATCTGGTGCGCTATTCCCGCGCGCCGATGCTCGATTACCTCGGCGAACTGGTCGGCACTTACCGGCTGGCGGCTCAGGCGGCGCAAACCACGCTGCTTTTCAGCATTGAAGCCGCACTACTGACGGATACGCTGATTCCGGCCGGAACGCGCGTCAGCGCTTCAGACAGCATTGTGTTTGCTACCGATGGCGACGTGCTGATGAACGCGGGAGCGCTGAGTGCGACCATTAGCGCCACCTGTACGCAAACCGGCACCGCCGGGAATAACTGGCAACCGGCGCAGGTCAGCACCCTGCTCGATGATATTGCTGATGTCGATTTCACGGTGGTCAACACCGTCGCCAGTTCCGGCGGTGCGGAAGAAGAAAGCGACGAGCGGCTACGGGAACGCATTCAACTGGCTCCGGAGTCTTTCAGCACGGCGGGTTCAAGATTGGCGTATCGCTATCACGCACTGAGCGCGCACCCGGATATTGTCGATGTGGCGGTGGTCAGGGCTGAACCGGGCATCGTTCATCTCTATCCGCTGCTGTCTGGCGGGTTGCCCGATACCGCGCTATTGGCGCAGGTGGAAAGCGTCTGTTCGGATGAGAAAGTGCGACCGCTGACCGATACGGTGGCCGCCAAAGCGCCCGTTGCGGTGGAGTATAGGCTCCATGCCCGGCTGACGCTTAAACGCAATGTTCAGGCATTGCCTGTCAAACAGGAAGCTGAACGGGTAGCCGCCGACTGGGCGGAAAACCGCCGCGCAACGCTGGGGCAAGATATCGTCCCCAGCCAGATTATCGCCGCGTTATCGATCGATGGCATCTATAGCGTCGAGCTGTTATCCCCCGGATTAACGGTGCTGGATGACTGGCAACTTGCCCTTTGTACCGGCGTCACCGTCACCATTGCCGGAGTCGCCGATGAGTGACGTGCTGCTTCCTCCTCCGCTGGCCGCCGACGTCAGCTTCCGGTCGCTGGCGTCGCTCATCGACCGCTTTGACGCGCTGAAGCTGGAAGCGCTGATGGTCTATCTGGTCGATATCGTCGACAGCAGCGCGCTGGATTCGCTGGCCGAACAGTTCTCGCTGACCGAAGACGGCTGGCAACTGGCGGAATCCGAAGATGCGCGCCGGGCCATGATTAAATCGGCCATTGAGATGCACCGTTATAAAGGTACGCCGTGGGCGGTACGCGAGGTGATCCGTAGCCTGGGGTTCGGCGAAGTCGAACTGATCGAGCATATCGGACGGCTCAACTACGACGGCGTCCGCAGTTACAACGGCCATATGGTCTATGGCGATAAAACCCAATGGCCGGTCTACCGGGTGTTGCTTCAACAGCCCATCACTAACGATCAGGCGCAGATGCTGCGCAATACCCTTGAGATGATCGCCCCCGCACGCTGCCAGTTGGCCAGTCTGGAATATTGGGGCGTTCCTATTCGCTACAACGAAACCGCATCGTATGACGGTAACTATAACCACGGGAGTGCATAAGTATGGCGAACTTGCCGGAAAAACAGGAATGGATTGACGGTATCTACCAACTGGAGACCTCAGACCCGGTAGTCGGCGGCCCCGGCGGGGTATCCAACCGACAGGCGGAGCAACTGGCCGACCGTACCGCCTATCTGAAGAAGGAAGTGGAAAGTACCGGAGAAAACCTGCAATCGCATATTAAAGCCGCCGATCCGCATACGCAGTACGCGCCGAAAGCCAGCCCTGCATTAACGGGAACACCGACAGCGCCGACGGCGGCGGCGGGAGTCAATAATGCACAGATCGCCACTACGGCCTATGTGATGGCCGCGATAGCCGCATTGGTTAATGGCTCGCCGGGGGCGCTGGATACACTAAAAGAATTGGCCGCCGCGCTGGGAGATGATCCGAATTTCAGTTCCACCGTGCTGAATAAGCTGGCGGAAAAGCTGGATAAAGCGCAAAACGGCGCGGACATTCCCGACAAAGTCAAATTTATGGCGAACGTCGGGTTAAAATCCGCAGCTACACGCACGGTAGGCTCAGGGGCCAGCGATATTCCCGATATCACTATTGGCGATGGACGCTATTTAGGGAAAACCGCCACGGCGGCAGCGGCCACTAAATTAGCCGCCGCGAGAAAAATCGCCGGCGTGACGTTTGATGGCACGGCGGATATCGCAATCAATCCAGCTAACGTGGGTGCGTTACCTATCGCGGGCGGCACATTGACCGGTAACCTGATTTCGACGGTAGCCGATGCATTACGCCTTATTTATGGCGGATACGGTGCTATTTTTCGTAATGACGGAAGCGGTTTTTATATCCTGCTGACCAATAAGGATGCGGCTAGCGGAGCCTTCAATAGCTTGCGGCCACTTCGAATTAACCTAGCTACAGGGGATATCGAATTCGGTCATACCGCAAATGCCTCCGTACTTCAGGAAAAAGGTCAGCGCGTCTACAGCCCCAATAATAAACCCACGGCGGCGGATATCGGTGCGTTACCAGCCGGTGGGACGGCGGCGGCGGCCACCAAATTATCCATGGCCCGGAAAATAGCCGGAGTGGCGTTCGATGGTACGGCGGATATCACGCTGACACCGGCTAATGTGGGGGCGCTGCCTGCGGCGGGAACGGCAGCGGCGGCGACCAAATTTGCCTCCGCGCGCAAGATTAACGGTGTAGCGTTTGACGGCACCAGCGATATTAGTTTAACCCCTGCAAATATCGGCGCATTGGCAACCACTGGCGGAGATATGTCTGCATCAGCGCGTATTTCATGGAAGGGGGTAAATGACTACGGGCAAATAGGTTTCACCGACCGCAGTACTGCTTCACCAGCACATAGTTCGCTCTATTTCAAAGTGGGGGATGACTTACCGAATGGCGATGGCGATTATTTTCTGTGGCAGGCATTTACCGGTTCATTAGAGTCTCCGACCGCCACCGTGGATCTTATGAAGCTAAATGGTGTGGGTTTGTACTATAAAGGTAACCAGGTTTATCACACTGGTTATAAACCCACTGCCGCCGATGTAGGAGCCTTGCCTGCTGCGGGAACTGCTGCCGCTGCTACCAAACTTGCTACAGCACGTACCATCAATGGTGTGGCATTCGATGGGACGGCGAATATTTCTCTTACCCCGGCAAACATCGGCGCGTTGCCTGCGGCGGGGACTGCCGCTGCCGCTACCAAGCTGGCGGCTGCACGCAAGATTAACGGTGTAGCATTTGATGGCACAAAAGATATTGATGTTGGAGCGGGACTGGGATTAAAACTGGTTGCGTTGTTACAGACGTCAGTTCATCGATTAGATGAGGTATCATTTAAGGCGATCGATGCGTCTACGTTGGAAGCCACATTCTCTTTTAATTCTCGAGGCCGTTTTATTGAGACAGGCGAAACGAAATTGTTGCTGCTCGATCAGTCTGCCACATCGTCACGATATCAACCGGTGGGAAAATTTGTCGTTACGTCAGTAAGCGCGCCGGCAAGCGACACAAAAGATACGACTATTCGTATTAATTATCCCTCACACGGTGTTACCACAGGGTCAACAAAAACATTCCGTCTGGGCGGTTTCATTTATAGAGAAGTTGGTTGCTCTTTCGATGGACACGTCAGTACCGTTGCAAACGTTACATTTGCGTACCTTATGACACTCAGCAATGCATTATCGTCAAAAAACGTACCTATCATGGCTTCATCGACCAGTGATGTATATACCTATAACAATACCTATGGCACCCGAACGTTGGCTACTGATAACCATGCGATGGTAATTAATGCTGAACAGGTTAATACCAAAACAATTAGTTTTAATGTTGTAGATAACAATACGGACGAAGCACTGCGTGTGGATATGCTTACGATTATGGTGTACGACATTTAATAAGATGGCTCTCTGGTGAGAGCCTATAACATGTTAACCAAGCTCTTTAAAAACTTTTGATAAATTTATCTTTTTGTACGAATGTTTAATGATATCGCCGTGATTAATTCTTTCCTCCAGCTTATCGATAAACGCATGGATATTCTTGGTTTCATCGGCAGGAATATCCGCTGTTTTGTAGTCCCACCATGCCAGTTCTTGCAGTTTGTGAATAACGTCTTTTTCAAATCTGAACCGAATGATCTTTGCAGGTACACCAGCGACAATCGCGTAAGGAGGGACGTCTTTGGTGACAACCGCGTTAGCGCCAATAACGGCTCCATTACCAATCGTTATGCCGCCCTTTAGCACGACGTTGCCACCAATCCAAACATCGTGACCGATGCTGGGAAGCGGCAAATTTTCGTTGAAGCAATCCCGGTGTCGCATACCGGATAGTCTGGCAAAATCATCATGGTATGTTATTGGGTTGGTCGTGAATCTGTCGGTGGGGTGCTGAGTTCCCATAAACGTAACGCCCTGGGCAATACTACAGTATCTCCCTATGCGCATTTCATTGGGTAACCGGCAGTCTGCATAGGAATATGCCCCCACTGAGCAAAAGCCTCTACGCGGCATCGTGGCAAAATTTTCGGCGAAAATATCACATGTAACGATGAAGGTTTTCCCTTTTTTGAACCACCAAGGCTTCCACTGTTTGTACACGCCTTTTATTTTCAGTGTGTGTTCCAGAAAGATATTCTCTGTAACGCAGAACTCTTCATGACGTGCGGTCCATCTGAAGCTGAGCGGATAATCCATTTTCCCTTTGCTTACCCCTAGAGTAGCTGTGCATGTAAGTTTATCGTAATGATATCGTCAGCTTTTTGACTTTCTTTAAATTGCTTGATGGAACAGTGAAATCGATCACAAGGGAATTAATGAGAGGGGATTATTGCTGGGTAAGATCAAACCTCAAGGCGCGGATACCGAACTGACGATAACGAGCGTCAGGACCGGTTCATGAAACCGAACCAGCCCCGCTAACAATCAACTCAAATTCAGTCACGGCGGCAGTACGATTAAAAAATCACTACGCGGCAGGCTTGTGGCCTCGATCTCTGATTACTCTGGATATAGGACATCCGTTAGTATCGTAATATCGATTGGGCCAGATCTCCGATGGGGGAATGCCAAGCGCATTGGCGATCAATAATTCGCCTTTAGGCCAGGGCCGCAAAAGCGCGTTTGCCAAAGTGGAAGAACTCAATCCTGCCGCCCGCGAAACGGCGGCAAGCGTGGTTCCTTTCTTGCGTAAAGCGGCGATGATGTCGGCCGGATGCCAGTCGTTGTGCTGTATAGTCATATTCACTGCTCCCCTTCCTGGTGGCGATTCAGACAGGGTTTGCAGTACCGGCATGTGACCACCCGGCGCGGATTTCTCCGCCCCTGCCTGAACCGCCATTGAGGCGAGCACAGGCGCATCAGTTGAATAATTCACTGATGGGTCACAGTTCGGGGCTGCAAATCCCCGGCTCTGGATTTTGCCAGAGCAGTAATACGGTAAAGGGTTGAGGTGAAAAAGTGAAATTGTTTCTCATATACTGCAAAATTTTTCGCCGCCATTTATCTCACAGGTCACGACGCATTTATCGCGCGCGGCATCAGTTTCAATGTCGGCAGCGGATTTGTTTTTAAATACCGCTGATGCAATTTTAAAGGCAGCCAATACATCATCAGGTATCTCCTTTCCACGCTTTAATACCGCATTTTTCTCCCATCCCTCAAAGAAAAAGACTTTCTCCGCGCGATGGTAAGCGATGATTGGCGACGGCATCAATGACGCCCCGGCGATGCCACTGTCGTCCAGTGGTCGGCAACGCCAACCGCCTGCTGCGTTTCAAGCCGAAAGCGTAAGGCCGGGGGATAAGCATTTTTCAGCCGAATAGCGGTACAACTTATCCCGTTTAGCGTTTAGCATAGACCTGTTGATATCAGGAGACAGGATCTATGGGGCAACTGCTGCGCAGAATGGCGACTTTTTTCGGGTTTATCTCGCCGCTAACTTACGCCTATCCGGCGGTGGACGTCCAGTTGGCGGACCAGCGCCAGCTCCATCTGGTCGGCAGTATTCATATGGGCAGTATGGATATGGCCCCCCTGCCCGATGAGTTGCTTAAACAGCTAAAAAGGGCCACGGCGCTGATTGTCGAAGCCGATATCGCCGATTCCGCTTCGCCTTTTGCCCATACCGAGTCTGACTCCCCCTTGGCGGAACGCCTCGCCGCGGCGGATTACGCTCAGCTACGGCAAATCTGCCAAACGCTCTCTTTCAGCGAAAATCTTATCGATCGCCTGCCCGCCTGGCAGGCGGCGCTGATGCTCCAGGCCCGTCAGGCGCAGGTGCTGGGGCTGCGCCCGGATTACGGTATCGACTATCAGTTGATAAACGCCGCCAAGGCGCAGGGGCTGAACGTTATTGAGCTTGAGGGGCAGCAAACGCAGGTCGATTTGTTGCAACAGCTGCCGCAGGGCGGTCTGCCGCTATTGGAGGATACCATCAGGCACTGGCACATCAACGCCCGCCTGCTGCAAACCATGATGGGCTGGTGGCTGGACAGCAAACCCGGCAAACTGACCCCGAAAATTCCCGCCATCTTCAGCAATGAAATGACCGACCTGCTGATGAACCAGCGCAACCGCCGCTGGCAACGGCAACTCCAGGCGCTGCCGCCGGGAAACTATGTGGTTGCGGTCGGCGCCCTGCATTTATATGGTGATAACAATCTGCCCGAGTTATTACAGGAAAATTGAGCGACGTATCGCGCCCGTAAGGATATTTGAATCATGACACCCGCAATCAAACTGCTTGAGAAAAACAACATCGACTTTCGGTTACACAGCTACCATCACGACAGCGATGAAACCAATTTCGGCGAGGAAGCGGCCCAAAAGCTGGGGCTGAATAAACAACAGGTCTACAAAACGCTGCTGGTGGCGCTGAACGGCGACGCCAGGAATCTTGCCGTGGCGGTGACCCCGGTCGCCGGGATGCTGGATTTAAAGAAAGTGGCGCGCGCCCTGGCGGCCAAAAAAGCCGATATGGCCGATCCGGCCATTGCTCAGCGGGTAACCGGTTATCTGGTGGGAGGCATCAGCCCGCTGGGGCAGAAAAAACGCTTGCCGACGGTGATTGACGAAACGGCGCAGCGGTTCGAGACCATTTTTATTTCCGGCGGCAAGCGCGGACTGGATATCGAGCTGGCGGCAAACGACCTGGCCGCCCTGCTGCAAGCGACCTTTGCGGATATCGCCAAACAGGATGGATGATTGCTGTTTGAGATGCCGCCTCGCGCAGGCGGGCATAACGGCGGCGGGCGCATCACCCGCCGCTAAAAAGAGTCCGACAATCAGTGCGCCGTCAGCCGGGCGAACCCCTCGCGGATTTCCTGCTCGGGCAGATCCCTGCCGATAAACACCAGTACGCTTTCTCTGGCTTCGTCCGCGCGCCATTCGCGATCCCAGTCGGCGCTGTACAGCCGCTGCACCCCCTGAAACAGCAGACGGCGCGAGTCGTCCTTAATCGCCAGTATGCCTTTGTAACGCAATAGATTATCGGCGTAGTTCACCAGGAAACTTTCCATCAGATCGGACACCGCGCCGAGCTCTACCGGGGTAGAGAAAGAAATCGCGATGGACTGAACGTTGTTTTGCGCCGGGGCGATAAAGCGAAAGACCGGCGCATTCAGCGCCAGCCGGTCGTTAAGCATAAAGCCTTCGATATTGAATAACAGGCTTAGGTCGATTTCCCCGTTTACCGCCAGATAAAGCGGCGCCCGGGCATTGATGCGCTGCAGACGCTGAATCAGGGCGTCGTCTTCGCCGGCAATATCGGTTTTGGTCAGCAGAATACGGTCGGCATAGCCAATCTGCGCCTGGGCGATAGTGAATTGATCGAGCTGCTGCCGGGCGTGTACCGCATCCACCAGGGTGATAATCCCATCCAGCACAAAGCGCTGGCAAATCACCTCATGGGAGAAAAATGTCTGCGCCACCGGCCCCGGATCGGCCATGCCGGTGCATTCGATAATCAGGTGATCGAAATCCAGCGCGCCGTTATCCACGCCGTCCAAAAGATCAAGCAGCGCATCCTCCAGCTCATTGGATTGCGTACAGCAGATACAGCCGTTGCTCAGCGTGGTGATCTGGCTGGCCCGCTCGCCGATCAGCGCGTTATCGATCGGTACTTCGCCGAATTCGTTTTCAATCACGGCAATTTTGTAACCGTGATCGGCATTGAGAATATGGCGCAACAAGGTGGTTTTACCGGCGCCGAGAAAGCCGGTCAGAATGGTGACGTAAAGTGGTTGAGTCATAACGGATTCCGATTGGTTAACAGCAGCGCATCCCGCCTTTGCCATCTCCGCCGTAGCGCGCCTGCTGGCGCTCGCGGAAAAATTCTTCGTAAGTCATCATCGGCTTATCCGGATGATTGGTCTGCATATGCGTCACATAGGTATCGTAGTCTGGCATACCCACCAGCATACGCGCCGCCTGGCCTAAATATTTGCCCGCCTTTCCCAGATTACCGAACATAAATTACCTCCGGGCCATCGGCCGCTTTATAAAAAATACCCCGCATAACATTTATATATTATACGGGGTATTTATACCCGTCATCTTTCATTACTCGGTCGTGTCGGCGACCTCGCGAAATCCGACGGGCGATATCGCCGGCTTAGTGGCCGGAAGAGAGCTTCACGCCGCCTTCCGGAACCGGAACATAAGGCGTTTCCTGGTCGGTGCGTTCGGGGTTCTTGCGGGCCGCCAGCGCCGCTTTGAAACCGTACGCGATGATGCTGTAGACCACGATCAGGAACAGGATGCTCAGACCGGCGTTGGTGTAGTTGTTGGTCACGATATGGTTCATGTTGGCAATCTGCTGCGCGCTCAGGTCGGCGCCGCCTTCGGCGATTTTGCCTTTGAACATGTTGGCCATATAGAAGAAGCCTTCCAACTGCGGGTTGTCGCTGAACAGTTTCAGACCCAGCGCCCAGGTGGTGCAGATAAGCAGCCAGACAGCCGGCACCAGCGTCACCCAAACGTACTGCGCGCGTTTCATCTTGATCAGGATAACGGTGCCCAGCACCAGCGCCACGGCGGCCAGCATCTGGTTGGAGATGCCGAACAGCGGCCACAGGCTCTTCACGCCGCCCAGCGGATCCACCACGCCCTGATACAGCAGGTAGCCCCACAGCCCGACGCAACCGGCGGTGCCGATCACGCCGGCGATCAGCGAGTCGGTTTTCTTCAGGAACGGCACGAAGTTGCCCAGCAGATCCTGCAGCATAAAGCGTCCGGCGCGGGTGCCCGCATCCAGCGCGGTCAGAATGAACAGCGCCTCAAACAGGATGCCGAAGTGATACCAGAAGCCCATGTCGGCGCCCGGAATGATCTGGTGGAATACGTGCGCAATACCCACCGCCAGCGTCGGCGCGCCGCCGGCGCGGTTGAGAACGGAAGGCTCGCCGATATCTTTCGCCGTTTGCAGGATCTGCTCGGGAGAAATCACGAAGCCCCAGGAGCTGACCGCCGCCGCCGCGTGCGCGGAGACATCCTGCAGTTGCGCCAGGATCATCGGCGCATCCGCCGTGCCCAGACGGTGCAGATCCGGCATGGTAATGCCCAGCGCCGCCGGCGGGGTGTTCATCGCGAAGTACAGACCCGGCTCGATGATAGAGGCCGCCACCAGCGCCATGACCGCCACGAAGGACTCCATCAGCATCGCGCCATAGCCGATGAAACGGGCGTCGTTTTCGTTAGCCAGCAGTTTCGGCGTAGTGCCGGAGGCGATCAGCGCGTGGAAGCCGGAAACCGCGCCGCAGGCGATGGTGATAAACAGGAACGGGAACAGCGTACCCTTCCACACCGGACCGGTGCCGTCGATAAACTGTGTTACCGCCGGCATTTTCAGATCCGGATTGAGGATCACGATACCGATGGCCAGACCGACAATCACCCCGATTTTCAGGAAGGTAGCCAGATAGTCGCGCGGCGCCAGGATCAGCCATACCGGCAGCAGAGCGGAAATAAACGCATAGCCGATCAGCGTAAAGGTGATGGTGGTATCTTTAAAGGTCAGCGCCGGTCCCCAGTACGGGTCATGGGCCACCACGCCGCCAAACCAGATGGACAGCACCAGCAGCACGATACCGATCACCGATACCTCGCCCACGCGACCGGGGCGGATAAAGCGCATATAGATGCCCATAAACAGCGCGATCGGCACCGTGGAGCACACGGTAAACACGCCCCACGGGCTTTCCGCCAGGGCTTTCACCACAATCAGCGCCAGAACGGCCAGAATAATAATCATGATCAGGAAACAGCCGAACAGGGCGATGGTGCCCGGCACCGGCCCCAGCTCTTTCTTGACCATTTCCCCCAGCGACGCGCCGTTGCGTCGGGTAGACAGGAACAGCACCATAAAGTCCTGCACCGCGCCGGCCAGCACTACGCCGCCCAGCAGCCACAGCGTACCCGGCAGATAGCCGACCTGCGCCGCCAGAACCGGGCCGACCAACGGACCCGCGCCGGCGATGGCCGCGAAGTGGTGCCCGAACAACACGTTGCGGTTGGTCGGAACGTAGTTGAGACCGTCGTTATTCACCACCGCCGGCGTCGCCCTGGTGGGATCCAGCCGCATCACTTTCTCGGCGATATACAGGCTGTAGTAGCGGTAGGCCACCAGATAGACGGCAACGGAAGCGACGATAATCCATAACGCGCTGACATGCTCGCCGCGGCGTAGCGCAACCACACCCAGACAAGCCGCCCCGATGATCCCGAGGATTACCCAGGGGATGTGTTTAAGAAAGGTACTGCTCTTCATAAGACATCCTTCATTAAAATTAAAAGCCGTAATCGTTTGATTTTGATGTTTATTAAAAAAATAGTGCGCTGGCGTCGATCGTCGGATTCATCCGTCGCGCGTTGTATTCGGATAAATGGAAATGGTCAGGTTGCAGCACATTACGTTATCGCACGCGCGTGCAGGGGGAGGATTTCGCCAGCCGGTAAAATAGCGAGCTAAGCGGTTGGAATCGCCCGGTGAACGGTTGGAGAAAAAAACGCCGGGCTGTCAGCGCCGTGAAACGTTAAGCTGCGGCGTCAGAAAGGCGTTGCGGAAATATTCGCGAATAGCCTGCATCGGCGGGGTGAATACCGCGTCACGATGCCAGGCCAGCCCGACGCTCATCGGATGCACGGCATCTTTCAGGGAACGGGTTTCGATACGCCGCCCTTCCAGCGACCACGGCCGGTAAACCAGATCGGATAAAATCGCCACGCCCAGACCGTTCGCCACCATGCTGCGCACCGCTTCCACCGAGCTGGTGCGCAGCATAATGCGCGGACGATATCCGCTCAGTTCCCAATAGCGCATGGCGCTGTGATCCGCCTCATCCACCGTCAGCATGATAAAGGGTTCTTGCGCCACATCGGCCAGACTCACCTGCGGTTTTTCACACAGCGGGTGGCGGCTGGGCAGCCATAGCCGTCGCTCGGAGTTAAACAACTTTTCCGCGGTGATTTCCGGGTGGGTGAGATTGGCGGTCAACACCAGCGAGATATCCAAGGAGCGGTCGATCAGCCCCTGCTCGATGTCGCTGCGTTCCCGTTCATTCAGATTGATGGTGATATGCGGAAAGCCGTAGGCCAGGCGTTGCAGGTGAAACGGCAAAAAGTACCCCATTACCGTGTAGCTGGCCGCGATGTTCAGCGCCCCTTTGGTGCGATTATCCGTGAGCGGCAACATCATCGCGTCATCAACGCTGCGCAGAATGGAATAGGCATGATTGAGAAAGTAGCTGCCGCTTTCGGTCAGCGTCATACCGTGGACCGAGCGCAGAAACAGCGGTTTCCCCAGCATGTTTTCCAGTTCCTGGATCGCCGCGGTCACCGCCGACTGTGAAATATTCAAATGGATGGCCGCCTGGGATATTTGCCCCATCTCGGCGGTCGCCACGAAATACCGAACCTGACGTAGTGTAATCATATCTTTCTCTTATTGTTGCAGCGTTCTGTTTTTCAGATATTCATCCATCTGAAAATACGTCTTTCCGAATGGAAAAAATTCACTCTATATTATTTTTAAACAAAGACATCACAAATAAGAAATAGTTATGAAACATGAAATCGATCTGAATTCCGATATGGGTGAGAATTTCGGCTCTTGGGCAATAGGCGATAATGTCGATAAAGAAATTATGCCTTATATAAGTTCCGCCAATATTGCCGCCGGTTTTCACGCCGGCGATCCCAATACCATAAGCCAGACAATTGAATTAGCGAAATATCATGGCGTAGCGATTGGCGCCCATCCCGGATTTCGTGATTTGGTGGGATTCGGACGACGGCATATTAATATTACGCCGCAGGAGTTGACTAATGACATTATTTATCAATTAGGCGCGTTGCGCGAATTCGCCAGCCTGCATCAGGTGCCGCTACAGCATATAAAACCGCACGGCGCACTGTATATGCACCTGGCGCGGGATCGGGCCGCCGCGCAGCTATTTGCGGCCACGTTACATGCGCTGTCCCCCGATTTATTGCTGTACTGCCTGCACGGCTCCGCGCTGTGGCAGGCGGCGACAAAGCTACAACACCCTGTTATTTGTGAGTTTTATGGCGACAGAGAGTATGACCGCAGCGGATCGATCGTCTTTGTGCGCCGGGTCAATCCGCTCGATCCCGAGCAGGTGGCGCAGAAAGTATTACGCGCCTGCCGGGAAGGGAAAGTGCGTACCGTTGAAGGCGACGATATTCCCGTGGCGTTTGATTCAGTCTGTATTCACAGCGATACCCCAGGGGCGCAGGCATTAATCAAGAGCACGCGCGAACGGCTTAATGACGCCGATATTAATGTTAAATCCCCAGTCAGAATAATTTCTTATCCCACATCTTAATAATATAAGGAGAGTTTGAGATGAAAGAATATGAGGTGTGCTCCCCTCTACCCGGTATTTTTTATCGGCAACCCGCGCCGGATGCGGCCGTTTTTATCCAGGAAAAAGATATTGTTACTGAAAACACCGTCATTGGATTAATTGAGGTCATGAAGCAATTCAGCGAAGTTTATGCAGAGCAGGCCGGGCAATTAATTTCATTTAACATCGGCAACGGCGAGGCTGTCGAGCCAGGGCAGGTAATAGCCATCATAAAAACGAATACATAAATACCACAATAACGTTTTTCTGCGCAGGGGAGATGAAAATGCCGATAACCAAATTACTTATCGCCAATCGTGGTGAAATAGCGGTACGTATTATCCATGCGGCTAAAAGCCTGGGGATCCCTACCGTGGCGGCATGCAGTGAAGCGGATGCCGATTCTTTGCCCGCCCGCCTGGCCGATGAGGTCTGCATTCTCGGTCCGGCCCGCGCCGACCAAAGCTACCTGAATAGCGATGCGCTGCTTGCGGGCGCCCGCCGCTTCGGCGCCAACGCCATTCATCCGGGATATGGTTTTCTGTCGGAAAACGCCGACTTCGCCCAGGCGGTTGAAGAGGCCGGGCTGCTGTTCGTCGGCCCGACGCCGCACACCATCCGCATGATGGGAGACAAAGCCGTCGCCAGGCGCACCGCGCAGGCGGCCGGCGTTCCGGTGGTGCCCGGTTCCGCCGCCGCGCTGAGCGACATCGATGAAGCGCTGCGCTGCGCGCAAGAGATCGGTTATCCGCTGCTGATTAAAGCAGCGGCCGGCGGCGGCGGTCGGGGCATCCGTATTGCCGCCGACGCGGCGGAGCTGGCGCGTGATTTTCCCATCGCCCGCAGCGAGTCCAACGCCGCATTTGGCTGCGGCGACGTCTATCTGGAACGTTTTATTCAGCATGCGCGGCACATTGAGGTGCAGATACTCGGCGACGGCGAACGGGTTGTACATCTGTATGAGCGGGAATGCTCATTACAGCGACGGCGCCAGAAAATATTTGAAGAGGCGCCCTCGCCGGCGCTCTCCCCCGTTCAGCGCCAGGCCATTTGCCATAGCGCCCTGCAACTGGCGCGGCAGCTGGGGTATCGCGGGGCGGGAACGCTGGAATACCTGTTTGATGAGGAGAGCGGTGAATTCTATTTCATTGAAATGAACACCCGTATTCAGGTGGAGCATCCGGTGAGCGAGATGGTCACCGGAATCGACCTGGTGCAATGGATGCTGCGCATCGCGCAGGGCGAAAAACTCAGCCTGCGCCAGCAGGATATTACTCTCAGCGGCAACGCCTGCGAGATGCGCATCAACGCCGAGGATCCTGAGCGCAATTTTTTCCCCTGCCCCGGCATGGTGGAAAAGCTGGTCTGGCCGCAGGGGGATGGGGTCCGTATCGACAGCCACCTGTTCAGCGGTTACCGCATCCCGCCCTACTACGATTCCCTGCTGGCGAAACTGGTGATTCACGGCGGCGATCGCCGGCAAATGCTGGCGCGCGCGGAGCTGGCGCTGCGCCAGCTCCGCCTGACGGGGATCACGACCACCCAGTCTCTGCATCAGTGGCTGATAGCCGATCCGCGCCTGCAGGCCGGACGGTTCGACACCAACGCGCTGGAGGCGTGGTTAATAGAACGCGCGCCGGCCAAGACGCCGCTTTCCCGGGAGGCCTGAGATGGAAAATAGCGCAATTCGTTACAGCTTTGGCGGCGATGAGCACCTTTTCGCCGAAATTGATCAGGCCATGTCGCTGTCCGCGTTCTTTCGCGGGCTGGCGATTACCCGCGCCCTCGAACGGCGGGCGATCCCCGGCATCCTGGATATTTGCCTGGCTAACGCCTCTTTTCAGATCCGTTTCAATCCGGATGTGGTTGCGCCGCAGGCGCTGCTGGAGGTGGTGCAGCAGGAGGAAAGTCAGGCGCAAACGGTTAACCGGCTCGAAACGCGCATCATTGAAATTCCGGTGCTGTACAACGATCCCTGGACGCATGAAACGCTGATGCGCTTTCGCGATCGCCATCAGGATCCCGACGCCACCGATCTGGAGTACGCCGCCAGCATCAATGGTTATCAGGATATCGCCGGATTTATCGAGGCCCATAGCGCAACGCCGTGGTTTGTGTCGATGGTCGGATTCGTCGCCGGTCTGCCGTTTATGTTTCAGATGGTCGAACGGGAAAAGCAGCTTCAGGTGCCCAAATATCTGCGCCCGCGCACCGATACGCCGCGCCTGTCGCTGGGACACGGCGGCTGCTTCGGCTGTATTTATTCGGTGCGCGGCGCCGGCGGCTATCAGTTATTCGGCGTCACCCCCGCCCCCATTTACGACCCGCAGCAACAGTTGGACTATTTACGCGAATCGCTGGTGTTTTTCCGCGCCGGGGACATCGTGCAGTTCAAGCCCATCGACCGCCAGCGCTATGAGAGGGATGTACAGGCGGTCGAGGCCGGCGCCTTCAGCCTGCGCATCCGGCCCGTAACCTTCGAAGCGGATAAATTCGCCGCCGACCCCGTCGGCTATAAAAAATATCTCCAGGAGGTGCTGTATGCAGATTAAGGTTCTCAAACCCGGGCTGGCGACCTCCGTGCAGGATACGGGACGCGAAGGCTATTACCATCTCGGCATTCCGCCTTCCGGCGGGCTCGACCAGTATTCGCTGCGTATGGCGAATCTGCTGGTGGGAAATCCCGCATCCGCCGCGGTGCTGGAAATCACGCTGCTGGGGCCGGAGCTGGAGTTTAGCGGCGCGGGGGTGGTGGCCCTGTGCGGAGCGAGCATGCAGCCGCAGTTGGACGGCGCGGAGATGCCCATGCATACCGCCTTTAGCGTCAAGGCGGGACAGATACTGCGTTTCGGTTATGCCGCCGCGGGTTGCCGCAGCTATCTGGCCGTCGCCGGCGGTATCGAGGTGCCCCTGGCGCTGGGAAGCCGTTCGACTTATACCCTGGGCGCGCTGGGGGGGCATCAGGGACGCCGTCTGGCGGCGGATGACCTACTTCCCGTAGGGGCGCCCGGCGGCAAAGCCAAACCGGGAACCACCGTACCCGCAGATTGTCTGCCGGCGTTCGGTAAGGACGTCTCGCTGCGCATGGTGCCCGGCCTGTATATCCATCGCCTCACTTCACAAGCGGTGACGCAGTTTTTTGCCGATGACTGGTCGGTGGGAACCGAAGCGGACCGCATCGGCTATCGGCTGAAAGGCGGAAGTCCGCTGGCCTTCCAGCCGCGTACGCCGCCGTTTGGCGCGGGATCGGACCCATCCAATATCGTCGATGCCTGCTATCCGATTGGTTCGGTGCAGGTGCCCGGCGGACTGGAACCGATTGTCCTGCTGCGCGATGCGGTTTCCGGCGGCGGTTATATGACGCTGGGAACGGTGATCGCCGCCGATTTGGATCTTGTCGGCCAGCTACAGCCCAATTATCGCGTTCGCTTTGAGGCGATCTCGCTGGAAGACGCGCTGGAGGCGCGATGGCGCTACCGTCAGCGCCTGGCGCGGCTGGAACATTTGTTGGTGAACTAAACCCACACGGGCCGGACGTCTCTCCCGTCGCTTTTGGCTATGCCGGAACGGCGGGGTTGCCCGCCCTTGATATCGACGATCGCAATCAGGCCGCCTCTGCCGTCCGGCAAGGCATCGCCTGCTTTCCGGAGGTTTACGATGGCTGATTTATCTCAAATTGAAGGTTCGCAGAATGTCACGGCCGCCGAAGCGGTCAGCGACGCGGAGCGGATGGGCAAATTCTCCCTGACGATGGCCTGGTGGGCCGTCTGCAGCGCCATTTTCTATATCGTGGTCGGGGCGTCGCTGGCGTTGAGCTATGGCGCTAAAAACGCCATTATCGGCATGATCCTGTCGATAATCAGCTACGGGCTGGTAAACGGGGCGATTAGCCGTTTCGCCATTCGCAGCGGTTTATCGGTGGCGTTGTTTTCCAATCTGCTGTTCGGACGTCTTGGTTCGGCGCTGGCCACGCTGATTTTCTTCTCCACCGCCATCTACTACGCGGTGTTTGAAGGGGCGGTCATCGCCTATGCCATCCATCATCTTTTCCCCCAGTTAGCCTATTATTGGGCGGCGCTGATCGTGGTGTTATACAGCGTGCCGCTGATTTTCGGCAGCGTACAGCACTGGCTGGACAAGTTTAACGGCGTTTTGCTGCCCTTCTATCTGGCGGGCCTGTTGCTAACCGTACTGGTGGCGATTAACCATTATGGCTATCAGCCGCAATGGCTGGATTTCGGACCGGAGTCGCCGCCGGCTTACGGCTGGTGGAACTGCTTCACCTACTATATGGGGGTATGGATCCTGATGATGTATACCTTCGACTATGCCCGCTTCGGTAAACAGCAAGACATCAATTATCATGCGCAATTCAACTTCGGCATGCCATTCTACCTGATCACCTTCCTGCTGAACGGCGTGGCCGGTATTTATCTGGTCAGCAGCCTTGAACCGCAGGGCGAGGTGAGCGAAGTCGCGGTAGTGGTGGCGATCCTGAACCTGCTGGGGCTATGGGGATTGCTGTTTGTCTGGGTCACCCAGACGCGCATCAACACCGCCAATTATTATCTGGCGACGGTGAATATGCAGGTGTTCTTCGACCGTTTGTTGCGCATCCGCGCTCGTAAGATCGTCTGGGCGTGCATCGTCGGCGCGGTAGTGTACCTGCTGATGCTGGCGGATATTTTCGCCTATATCCTACAGGCGCTGGCCTATCAGGGCGTGTTTGTGGTGGCATGGGTCGGCGTGGCGCTGGGGCATATTTTTTTCGCCGGCCGGACGCCGCCGCATACCGAGCAGACCTTCAGCCCGCGCGGACTCAGCGCCTGGTTTGTAAGCGTCGCCGCGGGCATCGTGCTGATGCACGGCAACGCCGCGCTGCAATCGTTTTCCGCGCCGGCGACATTCGCCATCGCGTTGCTGCTGTACAGCTTCTGGCCGGGACGGAAAATGGTTTAAGCCGGGTTTGATGAACTCGCAATCCATTGATTCATAAATAATTGTAAATACTTTATTGCGGAAACCGTTCCTCGTCTCTTATAATAAGATACTGTATATAAATACAGTTAACAGAGAGACGAAATCACACGCGGCAACGAAAAGATTAAAGATCTACTACAGAAGACATGGAAGTCTGACGATGATTGGTTTTATAGGGTTTTATGTAAGGCCTGTCGCGCTGCGGGTTAATTGACTACGGCATTGCTAGTACTCATAATGTATACACAATTACCTTTTTGGTTATTGTTTTGGAGGTTGAATGAATGTGTTCAGCGAAAATAAAACCGCTCAAATGGCTGGTTACCTGCTGCTCAAGCGCGGCGGACGCATGGCATACATCAAACTCATGAAATTGTTGTACTTGGCCGATCGAGAGTACATGCTGACATACGGCTACTCTATGACTGGCGATCGCGCAGTGTCCATGGATAATGGACCTGTGCTCTCGAAAACCTATGACCTGTTAAAATCAGGAAGCCCGCAAGATGAATCGCCATGGAACGAATGGATTGCGGGGGAAAAGGATTACGAGGTATCAATCAAGAAACAAGTTCGCGGTCTGGATGACGATGAGGCATTTGATGAATTGAGTAGGGCCGACTTGAGAATATTGGATAAGGTATTTTCAGAGTTTGGTGGGTACAAGCGTTTTGAATTGTGCGATCTTACTCACAAGATGTGTGCAGAATGGCAAAATCCGCATGGTTCTTCTGTTCCGATTAGCCCAAAAGATATTTTTATGGCTGGAGGAAAAACAGAAGCAGAAGCTAACGCACTAATCGAAAGAATGCGTGAACGCAATGCCGTTCAAGAATTTAGCCATCAATTATCATGACCCAATACCTACCATACAGAAAAGGCACTATACCCTAAATAATTCGAGTTGCAGGAAGGCGGCGACGCAACGAATCCCCGGGAGCTTACACCAGTAAGTGACCGGGGTGAGTGAGGAAAGCCAACGCACCTGCAGCTTGAAGTATGACGGGTATATATTGGCCCCTGTTGGTGGGTCTAACCATCTTCATATCATTTGTAATGATCCTGTTTATTATGCGATAAATGGGTGTGATTGTATCTTGGTTGTCAATATAACCACGATATACCCACCACCAGTTCATCATGATCCTGCATGCATTTTGCGGTCTGGGGATCATGATTTTATTCGACATGATAGTTACGTTTATTATGCAGATGCAATTATTTGGAAAGTTCCAAATGTCATTTCTCGACAACAGAGTGGCGAGCTAATACCACGAGCAGACATGTCCGAAGCCACTTTTCAGCGCGTACTTGATGGTTTTGGCATATCGGATTTTACTCACCCCAGAATATTAAAGTTCTACAGAAATTATTGTATTTAATCCCACCTAAAAAGCTAAAGTAAAAAAAATCAATAAGTTACCCCCCCACCAGAAAGACATTCTCTGCGGTTCGTCCGCAATCTGAGACTGCGCAAAGCGCAGTCTCAGACCATTGACAAAGCCTGTTATTAGGGAGAGCGTGGCGAGGGGCCGTAGCGGCGTAAGCCGCCGACAAATTTGCCAGGAGCAAATTTGAACTGCATTTATGCTGGCCCGCAGGGTGGGACACAAGGATGTGTCCCATAATGGCCCCTCGGTACGGTAGGCCCGGGTATCGCCGACTTACAGGCGACTTTGAGCAACCTCAGTCTCAGACCAACGGCTATTTATAGACAATCTCGCCCTTGGGCTGATACGCGGCGGCATCCAGCGGGGAATGCTTCTCGATGTACTGTTTCAGCACCTCCGCATCGATAAAGCCGGTATTCACATAGCTCGGCAGGTTATCAATCCGCGGATACCCGTCGCCGCCCATGGCGTTAAAATTCAACGTCGACATGCGGTAGACCTTATCCGCCTGCAATGGCTCGCCGTTGATTTTAATATCCCGCACGCCTTTGCCGTCCGCCGTCAGGCTAACGTTAAGGAATTGCGCATAGGCGCCGGAGTCCACCTCTTTATTCGCCACCACGGCCAGGTATTTTTCGACCTCGCTGCCGGTCATATCCACATAGACCAGCGTGTTGGCGAACGGCTGCACTTGCAGCACGCTTTTATAGGTGATATCACCGGATTCAATGGAATCACGGATGCCGCCGCCGCTCATGACGGAAAAATCCGCATTGGCGCGCTCACGCTGGGCTGTCAGCAGTACCCGCGCCAGATTGGTCTGGTGGAAACGGACCTGATTACGATCGCCTTCCAGTTTTCCTTCGACGCTCCCCAGTTTGACATCCAGCTGCGCCTGCCCTTTTTCCTGGAACGGCGTCAACATTTTCAGCACCGACGAGTCCTGTTTGATTTCATGCGTATAGAAAACACGCTCCGTCTTGCCATCCTCTGTGGCGACTTTTTTCTTCAGGTTTACCGGGATCAGCTGATAATGCCGCAGCGCCAGTTCTCCGTTGCGGAAGGTGAAATCCGCCCGGCCGACATATTTTCCCCACTCATAGGCCTGAACGATCCAGATTCCGTTTTGGCGATCGGGCGCGCAAGGCGTACCCGGCACATAGTCCACCTGTTTCTTATTCTCGCCGGCCATACAGACCGGATCCTGCGAATGGCCGCCGACGATCATATCCAGATACCCCGCCGGCAGGCTACGCGCCATTTCCACATCGCCCGGCGCGTTTGAACCGTGCCTGCCGTCGTCATAGTGCCCCATATGGGTTGCGGCAATAATGACATCGGGTTTTTCATTACCGCGCAACGCCTCGACAACCTGCTTCACTTCCGCGGCGGGCTGACGAAATTCGATATCGGTGAAATATTCGGGATTGCCTAATTTGGCCGTATCGTCGGTGGTCAGGCCGATAACCGCAATTTTGACGCCTTGTTTATCAAACAGCGCATAGGGTTTGAATAAACGTTTATTGGTGCTTTTTTGATAAATATTGGCCGACAGCAGGGGGAAATGCGCCCATTTTTCCTGCTGTCTCAGCACGCTGAGCGGATTATCGAATTCATGATTACCCAGCGCCATCGCATCATAACCCACCATGTTCATGCCGCGGAAATCGGGTTCGGCATCCTGTAAATCCGATTCGGGAACCCCGGTATTAATATCCCCGCCGGAAAGCAGCAGTAGGCTTCCGCCGTTGGCGGCAACCTCCTGACGAATTTGATCAACCAGCGTTTTCTGCGCGGCCAGCCCATATTCGCCGTGTTCGTTGTGCCAAAAATGGCCGTGATGATCGTTGGTGTGCAGTATGGTGATGGCGTACGTCTTATCTTTTTCCCAGGCCATGGTCCCAAACGGCGCCAGCGCCAGCGCCAGCGATATCGCCAAAGTACAGCCCAGTATTTTTGTTGAAAAACGCATCAGAAAAAATCCCCGTTTATTTTAAATATTCCACCAGAGAGCGTTATCAGAACATGCCGACAACGCGCTATACGCAAAGCGTGCAGCCGCCTCCTCCCTGTCGTCAGCATTGTATAATAGATACATATCGTCAGGAACACAGCCCCGTCCGGTTTGCCCGGCTGTCTTCGCACTGTAACGAATTCCTCATAATATGGATGTTTCATCGGAATAATCCGTTAATATGCGTTTTATTCCCTATTTTCTATAGTCTTCGACTGACGGACAGCGTTTTTTTACTAAACAAGGAAAGAAATCATAAGGTATACTGACCAAGAAGCAGGCTTTATAGCGATAATTACGCATGTTTATCAATGCTTATCCGGAGAAACCGTCCGTAAATCTGTGTTACCATGGAAATATGCTGGTAAGCTAACATTTTTGGTAGAATACCTGTTTTACCCAAGCAACATTTCTCTATATGCAATAGAATTTATACCAGAAGTCCGCTCATTCACTTTTCATACATGGCAAAAGGAGTCGGGATGCATGTTGCAACACCTCTAATTTCAACGATCGCCGGAGGGCTGGTTCTCGCCTTTCTGCTCGGTATTTTGGCAAATCGCCTGCGCATTTCCCCTCTTGTCGGTTATCTGGCCGCCGGTGTGCTTGTCGGACCTTTTACCCCGGGATTTGTCGCCGATACCTCGCTGGCTTCAGAGTTGGCCGAGCTCGGGGTCATTCTGTTGATGTTTGGTGTTGGCTTGCATTTCTCCCTAAAAGACCTGATGGCGGTTAAATCGATCGCCATTCCCGGCGCGATTGCGCAGATTGCCGTGGCAACGCTGCTCGGGATGGGGCTTTCCGCCCTGCTGGGCTGGAGCCTGGCGAGCGGTCTGGTGTTCGGCCTCTGCCTTTCCACCGCCAGTACCGTGGTGTTATTGCGCGCGCTGGAAGAGCGTCAGCTGATTGACAGCCAGCGCGGCCAAATCGCCATCGGCTGGCTGATTGTCGAAGATCTGGCCATGGTGCTGACGCTGGTACTGCTGCCCGCCTTTGGCGATATGATTGGCGCGGAACATGCCGACACAGGTAAACTGCTGCGCGATCTGGCCTGGACCATCGGTAAAGTCATCGCCTTTATCACCCTGATGATTGTCGTCGGGCGCCGCCTGGTGCCTTGGGTGCTGGCAAAAAGCGCCAGCACCGGTTCGCGTGAGCTATTTACGCTGGCGGTGCTGGCCATGGCGCTGGGAATCGCTTTCGGAGCGGTGAAACTGTTTGACGTTTCCTTTGCGCTGGGCGCGTTCTTTGCCGGCGTGGTGTTGAACGAATCCGAGCTAAGTCAGCGCGCCGCGCATGATACGCTGCCGCTGCGCGATGCGTTCGCGGTGCTGTTCTTCGTTTCCGTCGGCATGCTGTTCGACCCGATGATTCTGATCAACGATCCGCTGGCGGTGCTGGTTACCCTGGCGATTATCGTCTTTGGTAAATCCGCCGCCGCATTTCTGCTGGTGCGACTCTTCGGCCACTCGAAGCGCACGGCGCTGACCATTTCCGCCAGCCTGGCGCAAATCGGCGAATTCGCCTTTATTCTCGCCGGGCTGGGCATCGCCTTGGGATTGCTGTCCGAAGAGGGGCGCAGCCTGGTGCTGGCGGGCGCCATCCTTTCCATCATGCTTAACCCGCTGCTCTTTACCATGCTCGAACGCTATCTGGCGAAAAATGAAACCATTGAAGAACAGATCGTGGAAGAAGCGATCGAAGAAGAGAAACAGATCCCCGTCGATATGTGCAACCACGCGCTGCTGGTCGGCTACGGACGCGTCGGCAGCCTGATCGGCGCCAAACTTCATCAGGCGGGTATCCCGGTGGTGGTGGTGGAAAACTCCCGCGCGCGCGTCGATGCATTACGTGAGCAGGGCATTAAGGCGGTGCTCGGCAACGCCACCAAACCGGAGATTATGGAGATCGCCCGTCTGGACTGCGCCCGCTGGCTGTTGCTGACCATCCCCAACGGCTATGAAGCCGGTGAAATCGTCGCGGCGGCGCGTGAAAGAAGGTCCGACCTGGAAATTATCGCCCGCGCGCATTATGACGACGAAGTCGCCTATATCACCGAGCACGGCGCCAATCAGGTGGTGATGGGCGAACGGGAGATCGCCAACAGCATGATTACCTTGCTCAAGCTTGAAGAAACGCCGGCGACGCCGCAGGAGTGCCCAATCTAATCCTTATCAGGCGGGCGTCGCCCGCCTGAGGTTGCTGACAAAGTCGCCTGTAAGTCGGCGATACCCGGGCCTACCGTACCGAGGGGCGCTCCGGCGGCTTACGCCGCTACGGCCCCTCGCCACGCTCTCCCTAATAACGAGCTTTGTCAATGGTCTGAGGCGGGCGTTGCCCGCCTGCTCTTTTCGCCTACTCCGCTTTTGTCACCAGTTGTTCCAGCAGATCGATATGCAGCGGATCGTCGTTTAACGCCGGAATATAGGTAAATTTCTCACCGCCCGCGTGCAGGAATATCTCTCTGTTCTGCTCCTGAATCTCTTCCAGCGTTTCCAGACAGTCCGCCGCAAAGCCGGGACACATAACCTGAATATGCTTAACGCCCTGCGCCGGCAGGCCTTTCATCGTCTCGTCCGTATAGGGCGTCAGCCAGGGCTCACGTCCAAAACGCGACTGAAAGGTCACCAGCACCTTCTCTTCAGGCAAGCCTAACGCCGCCACCAGCGCCCTGGAGGTCGCCATACAGCGCAGCGGGTAGTCATCCCCCTCGCTGGCATAGCGTGCCGGAATGCCGTGGTAAGAAAGCACCAGCCGGTCCGGCTCCCCCTGTTCGGCAAACGCCCGCTCTACGCGGGATTGCAACGCGGAGATATAAGCCGGGTGTTGCGCATAATCGCGAATAAAACGGATGGCGGGCAAACGGCGGTATTGCCGCAACAGCCTGGCCAGCCCGTCCCAGACGGCGGCGGTCGTCGAGCAGGAATATTGCGGATAGAGCGGCAACACCACCAGTTGCGTGACCCCCTGCGCCAACAATTTATCCAGCGCCGAATGCAGGCTGGGAGAGCCATAGCTCATCCCCAGTTCAACCGGAACATCCGCCATGCGGGCCGCCAACGCCTGTTGCTGGCGGCGGCTAATCACCAGCAGCGGCGAACCTCCCTCCATCCACACCGACTGGTAGAGCTTCGCCACGCGCGGCGAGCGGATAGGTAAAATAACGCCGCGCAATAGCGGCCACCACAGCAGCCGTGAGGTATCAACCACCCGCCGATCGCTCAGGAATTCAGCCAGATAGCGTTTCACCGCCCGCGGGGTGGGTGCATCGGGAGTGCCTAAGTTCACCATCAGCACGCCGTACTTCTGTTGCGTCATCACAACCTTCCTCTTATGGAGCGGCAGGCTTCCACTTCCCGCTCCGTATCTAGGTATCAGACTGTCTATTGTAGCGAAAAACGCCGCATAAAAACGGCAAGATAGCCGGGATAAAACCGATGCCACCAATAGGAAAAACAGGGGGAGTGCTGCCGACATGCCGTAACGGGCAAAAAAATGCCAGGCGATCGCCTGGCGGTACTATTATAAACCGTCGGGAATTAACCCAGGATCTTTTCCAGCTCGGCGCGCACTTCCGCTACCTGGCGCGTACCTTCCACCTTGAAGCAGCGGGTATTGCCGGCATCCGCTTCCTTCTGGTAGTAAGCCACCAGCGGCGCGGTCTGCTGATGATACTCCACCAGACGTTTGCGCACCGTCTCTTCCTGATCGTCTTTGCGAGTAACCAGATCTTCACCGGTTACGTCGTCTTTGCCTTCCACCCGCGGCGGATTAAATTTCACATGGTAGACACGCCCGGAAGCGGGATGCACCCGACGCCCGACGATGCGATCGACAATCAGTTCGTCGGGAACCGCAAACTCGATAACATAATCCACGTCGATGCCCGCCTCTTTCATGGCGTCAGCCTGGGGAATGGTACGCGGGAAGCCATCCAGCAGGAAACCGTTGCGGCAATCGTCCTGAGCGATGCGCTCTTTTACCAGCGCAATAACCAGTTCATCAGTGACCAGCTTGCCGGCATCCATGATTTCCTTGGCCTGCTTGCCCAATTCGCTGCCGGCTTTTACCGCCGCACGCAGCATGTCGCCGGTGGAAATCTGCGGAATACCGTATTTTTCCATGATGAATTGAGCCTGAGTACCTTTGCCTGCGCCCGGAGCGCCCAGCAGAATAATACGCATTGCGTAAATCCCCTTGCTATAGAGTATTTATAAAATAAATTTGAAAAGCGCTAAACCATACCATTCCAGGCGTTTATCCTCAAGGAACGGGCTCGTTTCAGCCTGTCGTCAACGGTCAGAAAACCTCATCACCGACGTTTTGGGGCGACGGCAAACGGGCGGAATACCCGTTGAATACCCTTATTCCTCATCTCCGCAGGCGATGACGGCAACCGTGGGGCCGCCGTCATAAGGCTTATTATTTACCGGTCAAGCCGGTCAACACTTTTTCAAAGTCATTGAACGGGCAGAAACCGTCGGCGTTGACCGGGCACCCTTGCAGTTCAAGCGTGACGCGCTGCGGCGGATTGGCCCGATTAAGCTGCGCCAGGGTTCTGATCTGATCGGTGGATTGATAGACATATTCCATTTTCAGCAGCGACGCGCCGCTGCTCTTGTCTTTCCAGCGCTCGAATACCACTTTGCCGCCGATCGGCGTGGTTTCAAACTGATGCGGCAATTTGTAGGGTTTGACGCCCAATGCTGAAAACAGCGACGCGACGTTGGAGTCATGTCCCACCAGGAAAGTAAATTTCGGCGTGTTCTCGCCGAATGAACGCTCCAGTTCTTTCACCAGATTCACCGAGACTTCTTTGGCGACCACCGGGGCGCTGAACACCACGCTGTTATAGTACTCCTTGATCGACACCAACGATTCGAACTGCTGGTTGTCTTTGATTCTGCCCCAGCCGACGTTCTCGATCGGCGCGCCTTCATAATATTGCAGAATAAACGCATCCGAAATGGAGGTGCCGGTTCTTAACGGGCCGGAGACGCCGGGTTCCTGATCGGCAACAATTTTCACCGTGGTTGGCTGAGCCGTGAGATCGCACTGTTTATCGTCTTTACAATTTGCCGATTCAGCATAGCGGATCACCTGCGCCATCTGCTGGTAGGTTGGCTTCAGCCTCTCATTCAGGCCCTCAAGGCCTTTACCACCGGCCGTTTTATTGATTGAATCAATGGCCCGCTGCTTAAAGTCCGCGCTACCGTCGCGGATAATCGGATTAAAGGTCGCATCCATCGTGCCTAATTTTTCTTTATGTTCCACCGGAACGATACAGCCCGGAAACGCCCCTACGGCGAAGTATTGGGCGGTGGCGATGGTGCGTTGCAGGCTGTTGGCGTAAAAACGCACCTCCTTTTCCGTCGGACAGCTATCAGCGGTCAACAGGCGGTTATCCACCAGCCATTCGCTGAAATAGTGGCCGAAGAAAGCTTCCAGCGCGCCGCCGCGGGTAGTCAGATAGCTGCTGGGAGTATCCCATTGCGGCCAGGCGTCCGGCGTCATTTTGCCGAGGGTACTGCTCGGGCTTGCCAATGGCGCCCGCAGACCGTGGCGGCTAAATACCACGACCTGCTCCAAGGCAAAATTATCACCGCCGGCCAGGGTTTCTGTTGAAAACGGCAACAGTAAAGGCAGACAAAACAACGCCTTCATTTTTAATGACATTATTCACTCTCCTCGTTGAGGAAATGTTATTTCCCCTATTAAAAAAACGCCGGGAGCGTTTTTCAACGTCGCTTGCGACGGCCTGAAAGGTGGCGGGCAAGGACGCCCGCCATAAAAAAACGCCGGGAGCGTTTTTCAACGTCGCTTGCGACGGCCTGAAAGGTGGCGGGCAAGGACGCCCGCTATAAAAAAAGAAAATAGCGGGATCCATTGAATAGTAGGCCTGACGGCGGGTTAATGGCTGGTTGAGAGGATAAAGAGTCATCAAAGTGTGATTTAAATCATGCAATCTCTGGCGAATGCGGCAGACATTTTTCGATGGCGCACGGATTTATGCGGGGATGGTCGATTTTTTTATCTTGGCGGAAGCAATATTTCTCTTTGTGAAATATGTTCTTTACCGCAGGATCACAACCCTCCCGCATGCATCGGGGGGGTTGTGCGGCACAGACTCAGAGCAACATCAGGCGCTCAGTAACTGATTCATGCGGCGGATAAACTGGTTCGGATCGTCCAGCGTACCGCGCTCGGCCAGCAAAGCCTGATCCAGCAGCAGTTCAACCCACTCGGCGAACTGCGCGTCGTCGCTCACGTCGGAGGCGCGCCTGACCAGCGCATGATCCGGGTTAAGTTCAAAAATATACTTCACTTCCGGCGCCTGTTGCCCGGCGGCGGCGAAGAGTTTCGCCATCTGGGTGCTCATTTCGTTGGCGTCGGTGGTGACAATCGCCGGCGTATCCGTCAAACGGTGGGTCAGACGAACCTCTTTCACCCGATCGCCCAGCAGCGTTTTTACGCGCTCAACGAAAGGCTCCAGCGCTTTTTCCGCTTCTTTCTGCGCATCGGTTTCTTCATCCGCCAGCTTGTCCAGCGCCTCATCCGCTTTGCTGACGGACTGGAAGTGCTTACCGTCGAACTCCGTCAGGTAGCTCATCATCCATTCGTCGATGCGATCAGAGAGCAGCAGCACCTCAATGCCTTTCTTGCGGAACAGCTCCAGATGCGGGCTGCTCTTCGCCGCGGCATAGCTGTCGGCGGTGATGTAATAGATTTTCTCCTGCCCTTCCACCATACGGCCGACGTACTCTTCCAGCGAAACGGTCTGCGCCGAGCTATCCGAATGGGTGGTGGCAAAACGCAGCAGCTTGGCGATGGCTTCCCGGTTGCCGCCATCTTCCGCCGGCCCCTCTTTCAGCACCAGGCCGAACTGCTGCCAGAACGTCTGATATTTGTCCTTATCGTCCTGCGCCAGTTTTTCCAGCATCTGCAAGACGCGCTTGGTCAGCGCATTGCGCAGATTCTGGGTAACGCGGCTGTCTTGCAGAATTTCGCGGGAAACGTTGAGCGGCAGGTCATTGGAATCAATCAGGCCGCGCACGAAGCGCAGGTAGTTGGGCATAAACTGTTCCGCGTCATCCATGATAAACACGCGCTGCACATAAAGTTTCAGACCGTGCTTATGGTCGCGGTTCCACATATCCCACGGCGCCTGGGCGGGAATGTACAGCAGGCTGGTATATTCCTGTTTCCCCTCCACCCGGTTGTGGCTCCAGGTCAGCGGATCGGTAAAGTCATGGGCGATATGCTTATAGAATTCGGTATATTCTTCATCGCTGATTTCGGATTTGCTGCGCGTCCACAGCGCCTGCGCCTTGTTAATCTTTTCCCAGCTCACCGTGGCTTCGCTGTCCTCTTCCTCGCTCTCCTGGCGGGACTCGATTTCCACCGGCAAAGCGATATGGTCGGAGTATTTGCTGATGATGGAACGGACGCGCCAGTCATCGAGGAACTCATCTTCGCCCTCGCGCAGGTGCAGGGTGATTTCGGTGCCGCGATCTTCTTTGGTGATGTCGGCAATGGTGTAATCCCCTTCACCGGCGGATTCCCAGAACACGCCCCGATCGGCGGCGGCGCCCGCGGCGCGGGTGCGCACGGTCACTTTATCGGCGACGATAAAGGCGGAGTAGAACCCCACCCCGAACTGACCGATCAACTGGCTGTCTTTTACCTGATCGGAACCCAGCGATTCCAGAAATGACTTGGTGCCGGATTTGGCGATGGTGCCGAGGTTATCGATCACCTCATCGCGGCTCATCCCGATGCCGTTGTCGGAAATGGTCAGCGTGCGTTTTTCCTTATCGGTGGCAACACGCACGCGCAGCTCACCGTCGCCCTCGTATAATTCAGGCGAGGAGAGCGCGCGAAAACGTAATTTGTCCGCCGCATCGGAGGCATTGGAGATCAGTTCACGCAGAAAGATTTCTTTGTTGGAATAGAGTGAATGGATCATCAAGTGCAGCAGTTGCTTTACTTCAGACTGGAATCCGCGGGTTTCTTGGCCTTTCATACTCATTATTGCTTACCTCAATCCTAATATTATTCAGGCTGATTACATTGGCGATGAGCATGAAGTGGGGATAAGCCGCGATAATTTCAAGGGCTAACGCGGCATTTCCAATATGTTATAAGGCAAACGCCGCACCCGAAAACGACCGCGGCTTCGCGTACGGCGCCATAAACAACCTCCTGGCCTAGTTCAGTTACCGGATATCACGTACAGGCAGTCGCCCTGAAAGGCATGCATAGGCAAATGCATCCGCTCATCCGCCAAGGTGGCGTCAAGCGACATGGTACGCCGGCTTTCCAGTTCAATCACGCTGATACGTTCTACCTTCATCTCCGGTCTCAGAGACAATTCGATATTAAAAGGCATATAAACCAGTAATGTATTTTTCTGGCGCGCGGCCCTGATTTCAGCCGGCGCATCAATCAGTCCTGCGAATGGCGACAGGTCAAATAGCCCATGCTGAGAAATAAAATCCTTAATAAACGAATAGTCCCAGGCTGCGGGAAAATGAATCGCCTCTCGCCATAAATAGGGAGATAAAAAACCTTCCCCCAGCGCGACACCGTAACTAAGACCTTTTTCATGCCAGTTCCAGATACCGTGCGCGCCATAGCTGACCCCTGCGCCCGCCCCCGACAAAATGCTCTGCCATGCGGCTCGACGCACGTCAAAACGGGTAAAGCGGCCATATTGCTGGCGGCTATAGCTGATCATTTCATAACAAGGCTCGGAATTAATGACGGGTTTAGGCGGTATTTTGGCGGAAAAACATTGCGCCAACGTATAGGCCGTCGATTGAAATTGCGCATTATGCCCGGACTGATAGCACCAGAAATCAAGATTAGGGTTCTCTTCCAGCCGTGACGGGATGGTATCCAGACGTCCCCGGATATGCAGCGTAGCCAGGCTCTCCGGCGCCAGCGCCTTAACCTTGTTCAAGGCGATTTCATAGTAGTCGATAATATCGTCGGATTCGAAATCCGTATCGCCGCTGACCATATAGATCGGGTGATATTTTGAGAAGTAGCGATCGACGGTTTCTACATAAGACTCAACGCAATCTTTCGGCATCACGACCGTTCTTCGTAATTTATCCGCCCAGGTATCAGGAACATATGAACACCACAATAATACCAACGCCACGACGAATCCTTTTTCCGTCGCCAGTTTTACCATGTGCTCGGCATGTTGAAAATAAGCCGCATTGCACATGGTAAAATCATAACCATCGTCGTTCTGTATATAAGGATGAAGGTGCTCACGCCCTTTGCTTCTGTCCCACTGCGGCAAGATATTTATCTGTAATACCGTGAACCCCTGCCGTTTGCGATAATCGAGATAATATTCCCACTCTTCCTCGCGGATATTGGTGAAAGCACTCCATACCGTATCCGCCAGATAAAAAAACGGCTTGCCATGATGAAGAAACGCTTTTCCGTTTTTATGAATACTTAACATGCCGTTTTCTCCTCAAGACGCTGAACCACTTTTATTGAATAGCGCAACCGGATTATTTTTATAACCGATGGTGATGGTCAGCAAAGAGGCCACTAAAAATGCGACAAAAAGTGAAATACAAAAACCGTAGAAACCCCAGTCCGCGCCTTCTGCGCTAATAAACATCGGAATACCGAACACCCCGCCGGTTGCAAACCCGCCAAACATTTTGGCGCTGAAGAATCCGGCAACGGCTCCGCCGGCCGCTGAACCGATAGAAGCCATAATGAAAGGTTTTCTCGAGGGTAAATTAACGCCATAGATAGCGGGTTCGGTAATGCCGAGAAAGCCGGATAACGAGGCGGTATAGGCGATAGATTTCAGCTCGGTTTGACGTGTTTTAATGGCGACGGCAAGCGCGGCACCGGTCTGAGCAAAGACGGTGCAATACAGCAACGCATTGATGGGATCAAAGCCATAAACGGCAATGTTGTTAATAAAGATAGGAATAAAGGCCCAATGCAGTCCGAAAATCACCGCAATCTGCCAGATGCCCGCCAGCAGGAATCCCGCAACAACCGGGCTTAAGTGATAAAGCGCCAGCGATCCATCTGCAAGCAACTTACTGGCGTAGATAGAGATCGGACCAATAGCCAGCAGCGTCGCAGGTATGACAATAATCAGCAGGAAAAAAGGAACAAAAATAAGCTGGAGATTCACCGGAATAACTCTTTGCAGCAGGCGATCCAGTCGGGCGGTAAACCAGGCAGCGATAATAATAGGGATCACCGACTGCACATAGTTCATTAACATGACCGGAAGATGTAGAAAGCTTAAAGGCGTTCCCGCCTGATGAAGCTGGATAACAGCCGGGTACACCAATGCCGCGCCGATGGTCGCGGTAATGTACGGGTTGGTATTAAATGTTTTCCCGGCTGAAAATCCTAAAATAACGGGCATAAAATAAAACATGGCGTCAGAAGCAACAAAAAGAATCTGATAAGTGCCTTCATCCTTATTCATCAACCCGGTGATCAGCGCCGCGGTCAGAAATCCTTTCAATATCCCTGACGCGGCAATCACCCCCAGTACGGGCAGAAAAACGCCGGAAATAATGCCAACAAACGCTTCAAATAGATTGCCTTTTTTTACCGGGATAGGTTCTGGCGGCGCCAAAGACGTTATTCCTTTCTGTAACTCCAGATAAACCTTATTAACATGTTCGCCAATAACAAGCTGAACCTGCCCACCACTGTAGATTACCGTTAAAACGCCTTGGATGGCTTCAAGACGTTCTTTGATTGGAAGCGCTTCATCCTTCAATTGAAAACGCAGTCGGGTAGCGCAATGCATAACGCTGACGATATTGTCATTGCCGCCTATTTCTTTCAGTATAGTTTGAGCCAGTTTCGGGTAATCCATATTCTCTCGCCTTGTTAAAAGGTAAGTAGCATTAATGGCATGGCGTGCAAACAACTCTTTGCCAGGGGCTGTTTTGTTGAATGTATTCGTCATCCCACTACCATGGCCCGTCACGACGGCGTTCGACAGTTATAGATAAACCGCGCTTACAACACATAAGATCGCACGGTTACGTTCGCTTTTCGCCGGGATACTACCGATTATGAATATATATTCACAATGGATTTATTATTCAAGGCAACTATGCGTTCAAAAAACGCTTTTGTCCATATCCGGCATCTTGAAAGGAGAAAAGGATCACAGAACGTCAAATACCCGCATTTCTCAGGAAGAAAAGGCGTTTAACGTCGAAAAAATATAATAACGGCTTCAATTCGACGAGAAGTTGATCTGTTGGCGGGAGACTGAAACGCATTAAAACAAGCGATAAACGGATAAGAAACATCAGGAGGTAGCCGCCAAACAGCGGCTATAAGAATTAAAACCGGAAAGGCTGACGCCCGGCCAGCGAATGGGACAATGTGGTGCCGTCCACCATTTCCAGTTCGCCGCCGACTGGCACGCCGTGCGCGATGCGGCTGGCCATCACGCCGTACTGCGCGCACAGTTCGGCAATATAGTTGGCCGTCGCGTCGCCCTCCACCGTCGGGTTGGTGGCCAGAATCACTTCGCTGACGGACTCGCTTTGCAGCCGCTCTTCCAGCCGCCCCAGCCCGATATCATCCGGGCCGATGCCGTCCAGCGGCGACAGATGCCCCATCAGCACGAAGTAACGCCCGGCAAACTGCCCGGTCTGCTCGACGGCGTGGATATCCGCCGGGCTTTCCACCACGCAGATTTGACCGTTTTGCTGGCGCCTGGGGTTCGAGCAGATCGAACACACCTCCTGTTCGGTAAAGGTGCGGCAATCCGCACAGTGACCGATTTCAGACATCGCGCGGGTCAGCGCCTGCGCCAAACGCATTCCCCCGCTGCGGTCGCGCTGCAACAGCTGAAACGCCATACGCTGGGCGGACTTCGGTCCGACGCCCGGTAAACAGCGCAGCGCCTCCATCAACGATTCAAGAAGCGGACTGGTTTGCATCAGAACGGCATCTTAAAACCCGGCGGCAACTGCATGCCGCTGGAAACCGACGCCATTTTTTCCTTCTGCGTTTCAGCAACGCGACGGGCGGCATCGTTGAACGCCGCGGCGATCAGGTCCTCCAGCATCTCTTTGTCGTCCTCCATCAGGCTGGGATCGATCTCCACCCGGCGGCAGTTGTGCGCGCCGTTGATGGTGATTTTGACCAGCCCCGCGCCCGATTCGCCGGTGACTTCCAGATTTGCAATCTCTTCCTGCATCTGCTGCATTTTTTCCTGCATCTGCTGGGCCTGCTTCATCAGATTGCCAATTCCACCTTTACCAAACATAGTTTTCTCTCTATCTCACGTCGGGCTGCGCACACGCAGCGGTTAAACAGGGCGGATACTCTCTTCGTCCAGTTCCGCATCAAAGAAACGCCGCAGCGTTTGAATCGTATTATCAGCCATAATCGACTGGCGCGCCTGCGCCAGCTTTTCTTCATAAATTGCCTGGCGCCACTCCAGCGGCGTCAGCACCGCCGGGTTGTCGTCTTCGATCACCGACAGCTCGATGGCGCGGCCATAGTGCGCCGTCAAGGCTTCCGTCAGGGTTTGCTGCGCCGCCGGCGAGTTGAGATGGCGCTGGGCAGAGCGCAGATGTAGCTGTATTTTACCGGCCTGCGGGCACTCCCTGAACGCATTTAACGCCAGCTGTTGCACCAGTTTCGGCAACGGCAGGCGATTGATTTCCGCCGCCCACTCATCGCGCTCCATCGCCTCTTGCGCCAGGCGCGCCGCCAGTTCGGGCGTTTTTTCATGCTCCAGCGCCGAACGCAGCGCTTTCGGCGTGGCGACATCGGTTTTGACGTCCTCCACCTTGTTCTGCGCCCGCCAGCGATAGGCTTCCGGTTTCTTTGCCGCGGCCGATGCGCCGTCTGCCGCGCTTTTGCGCTGCATGCTGAGCTCGGTCACCGAGGCTAAACGCTCAAGTGCCGAATTCGCCGGCCGCGTTTTATTTAACGCCGCCGGCTCAGTTTTTTTTGGCGGGGTCGCCCCCTGCTTACGCAACAGTTGGCTGCGTGCCTGCAACAGCTGCGACGTGGCGTCGGAAAGCCCGTCATCGGCCGGCGGTTGCGGCTCAGGCGGTTCAGCGGCGGAAGGCGAGGACGGCTCCGGCGCGCTTTCCTGCCGCCCGGCGGCTAACGCCGGGTTAGCCGCCGGCGCGGACTGCGGCGGCACCTCAGCCGGCGTTACCGGCGTTTCAATAATCTGCTGGGGATGAAAGGCCAGCGCGCGCAGCAGCGTCATTTCCACGCCCATACGGCGATCCGGCGCATAAGAGAGCTCTTTGCGGCCAATCAGCAATGTCTGGTAGTAGAGCTGCAAGTCCGCCGGCGGCAGAGTGCGGGCCAGATCCCGCAGGCGGGCTTCAACCGCCGCATAATCATTGCTCAGCGCGGCCGGCAGCAGTTGAACCATCGCAATGCGATGCAATAGCGTCAGGGTTTCAACCAGCAGCGACTCCCAGTCGACGCCGCGCGCCGCCGCCTGATCGAGCAAAGACATCACGCGCGCGCCGTCGGCCTGCACCAGCGCTTCAATGATCGCCAGCGGTTGCTCGTCGTCCAGGGTTCCCAGCATCTGGCTGACCGAGGCCGTCGTCACCTGCCCCTGCCCCATGGCGATCGCCTGATCGGCGAGGCTGAGCGCATCGCGCAGGCTGCCGTCGGCGGCGCGGGCCAGCAGTTGCAGCGCCCTTGGCTCGCTCTCCAGTTGCTCGGCGTGCAAAACGCGTTCTAAATGGGCGCGGATCTGTTCAACATCCAGCGCCTTAAGGTGAAACTGCAAGCAGCGCGACAGGATCGTCACCGGCAGCTTTTGCGGATCGGTGGTCGCCAGCAGGAATTTTACGTGCGGCGGCGGCTCTTCCAGCGTTTTCAGCAGCGCATTAAAACTGTGGCGCGACAGCATATGCACTTCATCGATCAGGTATACCTTGAAACGCCCGCGCGCCGGGGCATACTGCACGTTGTCCAGCAGGTCGCGGGTATCCTCGACCTTGGTGCGGGAAGCGGCATCGATTTCGATCAAATCCACAAAGCGGCCTTGTTCGATTTCACGGCAATTATCGCACTTACCGCAGGGCGTCGCCGTTACGCCGTTTTCACAGTTGAGTCCTTTCGCCAGCAGGCGGGCGATGGTGGTTTTGCCGACGCCGCGCGTACCGGAAAACAGATAGGCGTGATGAATTCTGCCTAAAGAAAGGCCATTGGCTAAGGCGGTCAGGACATGCTCCTGACCGACGACATCAGCAAAGGTTTGGGGACGCCACTTACGGGCAAGAACCTGATAGCTCATCAATACCGCAACAGTCGAGTTATTGAGGAGGCCATGCTAACACAGCCGCGCGGTTATCGGCGAGACCGTTGTGATTAATGACCGGGGAAGTCGACCAGGCTATGGCAGGTTACGCCCATCGCTTCCAGGCGCTGCGCGCCGCCCAGATCGAACAGATTGATAACGAATGCGGCGTCGGTTACCGCGCCGCCGAGACGACGGATCAGTTTTACCGTGGCCTCTACCGTTCCGCCCGTTGCCAGCAGATCGTCGATAACCAGGACGTTATCCTTGGCGTTAATCGCATCCGCATGAATTTCCAGGCTATCCGAACCATATTCCAGTTCGTAGCTTTCGCTGATGATCGGACGCGGCAATTTGCCCGGTTTACGCACCGGAACAAATCCGACGCCCAACGCCAATGCAACCGGCGCGCCAAACAGAAAGCCGCGCGCTTCAGTTCCCACCACCTTGGTAATCCCCGTATTACGATAGCGCTTCGCCAGCATATCAATACTGGCGGCATACGCCGTCGGATCTTCCAGCAGGCTGGTTACGTCACGGAACAGTATGCCCGGCTTCGGATAATCGGGAATGCTTTTGATACTGTTTTTAATCAATTCTTGTTGTTGCGCCGTTGCGGTCATCATCTCTGTGCCTGATAAAACGTTCTGCTCATACCAATGCCGGCCGCTTCCCGCCCATCCTTCCGCCAATATCCGACGGTAACGGCGGTTTTCAAAACAGGAAAAGTGGCGGTCCGCGCACGAAAACGCTCAAATCTAGTCAAACTGGCCGATAAATGCAACACGTCCCCACGATCTCAGCGTATTTTTTTATGGTCATCCACCACCGGCAGACGAAGCATAAACGTCAGCAAAATCGCCAGGATCACCAATAACAAGACTCTAACCCAGTTGATTTTAACCAGCCAGAGGGAGAGAGCAAAAGTCAATAAAATAACCATAACCGCTTTCCATTTCGCGCCGGGCGGCAAAGCCCGGTATCGCTGCCAGTGACGCAAATATCCCCCGAACCAGGAACGATACAGCAGCCAATGATGGAAACGCGGCGACGAATGGGCAAAACACCAGGCGGCCAACAATAAAAAGGGCGTGGTCGGCAACAAAGGCAATACCACGCCCAACGTTGCCAGAACGACGGCCACCCACCCTATGACAATCAGCAACGCGCGATACATATTCACCTTTTTGTCTGTCCGCTGTTAATGGGTAAATAAAGCGCACCCCGCCAACCACACTCTATCATCAACATTGGTCGTCTGTTAATGGCGCTGCGGAAATCTGCATATCCCGGTGAATAAGTTGTGTCGGACGTTATTCCCGGGCAAGCTAGGCTATCGGCTTAGACAAGCCAATATAGGTATAGGGAACAGAGTGAATACCCACAAACTGCTGCTGGTGCTTGAACAACAAATCGACACGCTGGCGAAAGCGATCGCGCCGCTGGCGGATAAGCCAGTGGCGCAATCACGCTTCGATCGTCAGTTGTTCAGCAGCTATGGCACACGGTTGAAAGATTATTTCCATGAGGTTGAGCAGAATCTGCAATCCATCAGGCAGTTGGTCGCCGATCAACATTCCGATCGGGTGGCGTTTATGGCCGATAAACTGGTGAGACAAATCACGGCGCTGCAACGCGAACTGGCGACGCAGTCTCTGCGACGTCAGGAGCGGGCGACGGCAACGCCATCGCCGGATCTTTACCATAAACTGGCCGAACACCAGGACTATGAGCGGCGCTTGCTGTCCATGATCCACGACCGGGAAAGCTTGCTGAACGCTGAAACTCGACCGGGCGAGCGGCAACGCCTGCAAAAAGAGCTGGCGGCGCTGGAAGGACGGCTGACCCGATGCCGCCAGGCCTTGTCTCGCCTGGAGCGAGTAATTGAACGCCGGGAGCAGGGATTGTAAACTCCGGCGGGTTCTTTTTATTCTCTGCTATATCTATACAAGCCTGAAAGGGGGCGAAATGTCACTGGAAAATGCGGCTCCGGAAATCAAGCTGGCGGTCGATCTGATTATGCTGCTGGAGGATAACCACATCGACCCGCTGGTGGCGCTGGCCGCCCTGGAGATTGTGCGTAAAGACTTGCAGCAAAAAGCGCGGCGGGAAAAAGGCGACGCGGTCGACTAGGAGGCCCGTCCGGCACGGAGAATCACCCCTCCCCTCTTCTTACCGAATAGGCTTCCATTGACGCGGACTGGCGAAACGACGCGCTGAAGCGCAGCATATCGATAAAGGAATCAACCAGTATCGGGGCGTCCCGCGCGAGATCGAAGCTTTCCGGCATAAACAACCAGTTTTCCATCAGGCCGGAAAAATAAGCACGCAGCGCGACGGCGGCCCGACGGGGTTGAATATCCTCGGGCAGCAATCCCATGCGAATACAGCGCATTAAATGGCTTTCAATATCGGAGTAGCAGCCGAAATAAAGCTCTTTGCGGGCGTTGAAAGAGGGTAGCATTTCACCAACAAACTCGCATTTATGAAATACAATCTCCATCATCAACCGCCACTGATTATCATTCACCGTTGAACGGAGCATATAAATCAACAGCTCACGCATCACATGGAGTGGATTATCAGGAAATTTTGTTTGATACTCTAATTCGAACTGACTGAGTTTCAACTCGGCCTGGATCCATATTTCGTCAAACAGTTCGGCTTTATTTTTAAAATGCCAGTAAATAGCGCCGCGGGTTACCCCTGAGGCGGCGGCAATGTCAGCCAGCGATGTTGCGGACACGCCGTGCTCTGAGAACACTCTCAACGCAGCATCCAGTATCTGTTGTCGGGTTTCCTGAGCCTGTTGTTTGGTTTTTCGTGCCATATCGTTGTATTTGAAACAAAGGATGATTTACATACATTCGAGTATGTATGTAACATAGCATCAACATAAGATTAGCGCAGCAATGGGTTTTAAAACGCGTGATCCATTGGTCAATTTCAAATCGGACACTTGAGGTTTATCTATGAACAAAAACAGAGGGCTAACGCCTCTGGCGGCAGTTCTGATGCTTTCTGGCGGCTTAATTCTCGCGGGATGTGATAATAGTGAACAACAGGCAGGGGCGCAACAACAGCCCCCCGAAGTCGGCATCGTAACGCTGAAAGCGCAAACTCTCAATGTGACGACCGATTTGCCAGGACGCACCAACGCTTATCGTATCGCGGAAGTCCGCCCTCAGGTCGGCGGTATTATTCTCAAGCGCAATTTTACCGAGGGCAGTGACGTCCAGGCGGGTTCATCGCTGTATCAAATCGATCCGGCGCCCTATCAGGCCGATTACAATAGCGCCAAAGGTTCACTGGCCCAGGCTCAGGCAAGCGCCGAAATCGCCCGCCTGACGGTTAACCGCTATAAACCGCTGCTGGGAACCAATTACATCAGCAAACAGGATTACGATCAGGCCGTCGCCACGTTGCGTCAGGCCGACGCCAGCGTTCAGGCCGCCCAGGCCGCGGTGGATAATGCGCAAATCAATCTTGCCTACACCAAAGTCAACGCGCCGATATCCGGCCGGGTGGGAAAATCAACGGTAACGGAAGGCGCGCTGGTTTCCACCGGCCAGACCACGGCGTTAACCACAGTACAACAACTCGATCCGATTTACGTCGATGTAACCCAATCAAGCAATGACTTCCTGCGCCTGAAAAAAGAACTGGAAGACGGCACGCTGAAACAAAGCGAAGGCAAAGCCAACGTTCGCCTGCTGCTGGATAACGGTTCTGAATATGCGCAGTCCGGCACATTGGAATTTTCCGATGTCACCGTGGATGAAACCACCGGCTCTATCACCCTGAGGGCGATTTTCCCTAACCCGCAACACGATATTTTACCCGGCATGTTTGTCCGAGCTCGCCTGGATTCCGGCGTGAAAGACGACGCATTGCTGGCTCCACAAATGGGCATTACCCGTAATGCGCGCGGCGAGGCAACCGCAATGGTCATTGGTGAAGGTGATAAGGTTGAGGCTCGCAACGTGACCACATCAAAAGCTGTGGGTAATAAATGGCTCGTCACCGACGGTTTGAAAGCCGGCGATCGCATCATTGTGACCGGTTTGCAAAAGATTCAACCCGGTATTCAGGTAACAGGAAAAGAAGTCGCTCAAGATAACGAGCAGCCACAGCAGTCTCAGGCTGAACCCGCGAAGTCTTAACAGGAGCCGGTAATTCATGGCTAAGTTTTTTATAGATCGACCCATTTTTGCATGGGTAATCGCCATCGTGGTGATGTTGGCCGGCGCGTTGGCGATTGTGAATTTGCCTGTCGCGCAATACCCGACAATCGCTCCCCCAGCGATTGAAATTACGGCAACCTATCCAGGGGCGGATGCCTCAACGCTGCAAGACTCGGTAACGCAGGTTATCGAACAGAATATGAACGGTATCGATAACCTGATGTATATGTCCTCCAGTAGCGACTCATCAGGTACGGTTCAGCTTACGCTGACCTTTGAGGCGGAAACCGATCCTGATATCGCGCAGGTTCAGGTACAGAACAAGCTCCAGTTGGCAATGCCTTTACTGCCGCAGGAAGTTCAGCAGCAGGGCGTCAGTGTTCAGAAATCCAGCAGCAGCTTCCTGATGATCGCCGCCTTCATCAGCGAGGATGGCAAAATGACCCAGCAGGATATTGCCGACTATACGGCCGCCAATGTGCTGGATCCCATCAGCCGTATCAACGGCGTCGGCGATGCCCAACTGTTCGGCGCTCAGTACGCCATGCGTATCTGGCTGGATCCGAACAAGCTGAACAACTATCAACTGACCACCGGTGATGTCACCACGGCCATTACCGTACAAAACAACCAGATTGCCGCCGGTCAGTTGGGCGGTTCGCCGCCGGTCGCCGGCCAGCAGTTGAATGCCTCGATCATCGCGCAGACGCGCTTGCAATCACCGGAAGAGTTTTCCAACATTTTACTGAAGGTTAACGCCGACGGTTCGCAGGTACGCCTGAAAGACGTGGCGCGCGTCGAGCTTGGCGGTGAAAGCTACGACATCATTGCGCGCTACAACGGCCAGCCAGCCGCCGGTATCGGGATTAAACTGGCGACCGGCGCCAACGCGCTGAATACCGCTTCAGCGGTAAAAGCCGAGTTCTCTCGCCTGCAGGAGTTCTTCCCGAGCGGACTGAAAGTGGTTTACCCCTATGACACCACGCCTTTCGTGCAAATCTCCATTAACGAAGTGGTGAAAACGCTGGTGGAAGCCATTGTGCTGGTGTTCCTGGTGATGTATCTGTTCCTGCAGAACTTTCGCGCCACCCTGATCCCAACCATTGCCGTACCTGTCGTACTGTTGGGGACGTTCGCCATCCTGTCGGTATTCGGCTATTCCATCAATACGCTAACCATGTTTGCGATGGTCCTGGCGATCGGGCTGCTGGTGGATGACGCCATTGTGGTGGTGGAAAACGTCGAGCGTGTGATGGTGGAGGAAGGGCTGCCGCCCAAAGAAGCCACCAGAAAATCGATGGGGCAGATACAGGGCGCATTAGTCGGTATCGCGCTGGTCCTTTCGGCGGTATTTGTGCCGATGGCGTTCACCGGCGGTTCAACCGGCGCCATCTACCGTCAGTTCTCCATCACCATTGTTTCCGCGATGGTGCTGTCGGTGCTGGTGGCGTTGATTTTAACGCCGGCGCTCTGCGCCACGCTGCTAAAACCAATCGCCAAAGGCGATCACGGCGCCAAAACCGGATTCTTTGGCTGGTTTAACAACCTGTTCGAGAAAAGTACGCACCACTATACCGACAGCATCGGCAACATTCTGCGCAGTACCGGTCGCTATCTGTTGCTCTATCTGCTGATTGTCGTCGGCCTGGCGTTCCTGTTTATGCGTCTGCCCAGCTCCTTCCTGCCGGATGAAGATCAGGGCGTTTTGCTCAACATCGTGCAATTGCCGGCTGGAGGGACGCAGGAAAATACCCAGAAAGTGCTGGATAGGATAACCAGGCACTATCTGGATAATGAGAAAGAGACGGTTCAATCGGTGTTTTCCGTCAATGGCTTCGGTTTTGCCGGACGCGGTCAGAACTCTGGCCTGGCGTTCGTCAGTCTGAAAGATTGGGGCGAGCGTAGCGGCTCGGAGAATAAGGTTGCCGCTATTGCGGCCCGGGCCAACGCCGCCTTCAGCCAGATCAAGGAAAGTATCGTTATTGCCGCCAACATCCCGGCGATTGTCGAGCTGGGCACGGCGACAGGCTTTGACTTCCAGCTTATCGACCAGGCCAACCTGGGGCATGAAAAACTTACCGAGGCGCGTAACCAACTGCTGGGCATGGCCGCTCAGCGGCCGGATACGCTGGTGCAGGTACGTCCCAACGGCATGGAAGATACCCCGCAGTTCCGGCTCGATGTCGATAAGGAAAAAGCCGAGGCGCTTGGCGTTGCCCTGTCGGATATCAACGCTACGCTGGCGACGGCGCTGGGTGGTACCTATGTGAATGACTTTATCGACCGCGGCCGGGTGAAAAAAGTCTACGTACAGGGCGACGCGCCATTCCGTATGTTACCCGACGATATCAAAAACTGGTATGTACGCGGCAGCAACGGCCAGATGGTGCCGTTCTCCTCGTTCTCGCAAAGCCACTGGGAATACGGCTCGCCGCGTCTGGAACGCTATAACGGCCAGCCATCCATGCAGATTCAAGGGGAACCCACGCCGGGTAAAAGTACCGGTGAAGCCATGGCGCTGATGGAAGAGTTTGTCACCAAGCTGCCGCAGGGCATTGGCTATGAATGGACCGGCATGTCCTATCAGGAACGGCTGTCCGGTAACCAGGCTCCGGCGCTGTATACCATCTCGCTGATTGTGGTGTTCCTGTGTCTGGCCGCGCTGTATGAAAGCTGGTCGATTCCCTTCTCGGTCATGCTGGTCGTGCCGCTGGGGATTCTGGGCGCAGTGGTTGCCGCCTCCATGCGCGGGCTGGAAAACGACGTCTACTTTAAGGTGGGCATGCTGACAACCATTGGGTTATCGGCGAAGAACGCCATACTGATCGTCGAATTCGCCAAGGACCTGATGGAGAAAGAAGGAAAAGGCCTGATCGAGGCGACGCTGGATGCGGTGCGCATGCGTTTGCGTCCCATCCTGATGACCTCCCTGGCCTTTATCCTCGGGGTTGTGCCGCTGGTTATCAGCTCTGGCGCAGGTTCCGGCGCGCAGAACGCCGTTGGTACCGGCGTAATGGGCGGGATGATTACCGCAACCGTGCTGGCTATCTTCTTCGTTCCGGTATTCTTCGTGGTGGTCCGCCGCCGCTTCGGCAAGAAAAACGAAGATGCGGAACAACCTGATCAGCATATAGAGCATCGCTAATCCGTTCTCTATTTGAAAAGGCCGCAACCGCGGCCTTTTCCTCCCCTTCCCCCTATTGCATACCTCGCGCAGCCCATGCTCTGCCCCTCCCCCCCCCCCGATCCTATAAATATCATGGTTGATCTTCACAATAAAAAAGCGCAACATTAGGATATGTTATAACATAACAAATGAGGCGATATGAAAACAGGCATTCATCCTGACTACAGGAGCGTGGTATTTCATGATACCAGCGCCGATACCTATTACAGGATCGGTTCAACCATTAAAACCGAGCGCACGATCGAATTGGAAGGCGTGAGTTATCCCTACGTCACCATTGATGTTTCTTCTGCTTCCCATCCTTACTACACCGGGAAACAGAAAGAGTATGCTAAAGAGGGCAGCACCGCGCGCTTTCAGCAGCGTTTTGGCCATTTCTTCAAATAAACAAGCGAGGAGATTCAAATGCAGGTGCTTAGTTCGTTGCGCTCGGCGAAAAACCGCCATAAAGACTGCATCGTGGTACGTCGCCGCGGACGTATCTACGTAATATGTAAAACCAACCCGCGCTTTAACGCCGTACAGGGCAGGAAAAAGAAAAAAGGCTAATCCATTCGAGTTGCAGGACAAAACGTTATCGTTTTGAACAGCGCAGAGCGTTGGCCCTTTACGGGCGAGGCCCAGGGAGGGGCCGAGTAATGCAGCCAACGCACCTGCAGCTTGAAGTATGACGGGTATAATACAATATTACTCATTCACTATTCCCTTACCGAAAAGTTTTGTGATTTAATCATCACAAATAGCGCGAAAAACCTCCTCTAATGTTCGCGAACCTTAGCGGCTCTTTTGCTATAGTTATATACAGTGCGGCGTAACCTGCATCGGTGCGCCATGCCATAGGCGTTACTTGTTTTGATTAAAACCAAAAGATATTCTGTGATATCGGGAGGTGCAAAAACCATTGCAGGCTAAATTGTGGTTGTCGAAATCCCAGACGTTGAAATCTTGCTTGTAGACACCATGATTGTAGAAGCATGGTCAAGACTATTCTCTTATGAGTTTTGTCAGTCTGCCTGTCTGCCAGGCGTTACTGAATAACGGCTTAACGGAGGGATTGATATGGATGAGTACACACCCAAACATTATGATATTGCCCAACTCAGATTCTTATGTGAAAATCTATGCGATGAAAGCGTTGCAACGTTAGGCGATAGCAGTCACTGCTGGGTCAATGACCCAACATCTGCGATCAACCTCCAGTTAAATGAACTTATTGAGCATATAGCTACATTTATTCTCACATTTAAAATAAAGTATCCTAATGAAAGCGAGCTTTCTCAGCAGGTTGAACAGTATTTAGATGATACCTACGTACTATTTAGCAACTACGGTATCAATGATGCCGAGCTGCGCGGATGGCAGAAATCTAAAAAAAGATTATTCGGAATGTTCTCAGAAGGGAACATCTGTACGCCTGCTAAAACTTAAGCAATAATTTATCTTATATTTATTAACCACCAGGTACTGTTCGCATAAAGGCCAACATGAAAAAAATCGATTATTTGATGCGTTTGCGTAAATGCACAACCATTGACACGCTGGAACGCGTTATAGAGAAAAATAAGTATGAGCTCTCTAACGATGAACTGGAGATGTTCTATTCCGCAGCGGATCATCGTCTGGCAGAACTGACGATGAACAAACTTTATGATAAAGTCCCTACCGCTGTATGGAAATACGTCCGTTAATTTTTGACGTAAAGCACATAACCACTGGTATAAAAAATACATTGCGCCGATAACATTATCGGCCTTTGTTTTTATTGTCTTTTTAACGATTGAATAAAGCAAATTTGTAACAAACTGTATTTCTGATAAAAGAAATAATTAGAATACTGTTTTTTTATAAAGATTATTAAATCGATATATCTTATCCCCAATCAGCAATAAAACAGATATACCCCAAATAAATCGAGTTGCAGGAATGGCTTGCAGAGTGAATCGCGGGTAGAAATTGGTGGAGGCCCTGCCAGCTACATCCCGGCACACACGTCTCCTGCTGCGGCTGCTTCCTTCCGGACCTGACCGAGTCCACAGGGTAGTGTTGCGGGAGAACCGACAGGGCCCCCATTGACAGTGCCCCGCCAAACATTCGTTACAACGAAGCGACGGGCATTATGGGTGATGGACAGGCCAATTGCAAGCTAACGCCGTCTGAACGTTGTTTTCTTGCTCAGCCCGCTATGCCACTATAGGTTTTTACATCAATTGAATACAGGAATCCTTGGATGACAGGGGAAAATGACGCTTTTCGCCAACGCGTTTTTCAAATCGTGGCCGCTATTCCTTACGGGAAAGTGGCGACCTATGGCGATGTGGCGCTGCTGACCGGCTCTCCTCGGGCATCGAGACAGGTCGGCGGAGTACTAAAACGTTTGCCCGAGGACAGTAAACTCCCCTGGCACCGGGTGATAAACCGCAAAGGCGAGATATCGCTGGTCGGCGGCGACCATCAGCGCCAGAAATCAGCGTTACGGGCTGAAGGAGTGAGCTTTACCCGAGAGGGGAGAATCGATCTTGACAGGTTCCGTTGGCGGTACGCGCCGTAAAATCGCGGTGCGTACCGTTTGGATAAATCACCAGGAGGATTGAACCGGTTGTGATGGCGTTATCGACGGCGGTTCCGACGACAATGGCGCCGAGTTGTGCGCAGGTAAAGGCACGGAAGGTACCGGTACCAGGACCAGATCGGCATTATTCACGCCATTGGTGATAACCGGTAAAACATTCTCCGTCACCAGCACTACTCGGTTATCTATCGCCACGGCCGCGCTGAGTAAAATACGCGCTTTAGGTTGGATATCGGCCGGATTATACGGCAACACAAACTGGAAAGGCGCCTGTTTCCCCTCGGTACGAGTTACTCGCTGGGCAATCACTTTTGAAGGCGCATCCGCCAGCGACGCATCGGACACCGTCACCGTTACCACCGCATTAGCCGGTAAGGCGATGCGCTGACGAATATTCACCGTCCCGGTAACGGCCGGCTGAGATATGGTTGTATGCTGAGCGGAAGTGGAGGTTACCGGTGCGCCGGTATGAGGAGAAACGCCATAATCACTCTTCTCCGCACAGGCGGTCAACGCCATCGATACCATGATTCCACCTGCGATATGCCATAATTTCATGCGATCAGTCTCCTTTTATTATTGTCGGAATGCCGGTATCAAAGAAACCGACTTCGCTATACCCAATATACCCGTCATACTTCAGGGTGCGGGAAGACAGCAATCAAATACCCCCCCAGTGACCGGGAACACACCTGCAACCTGAAAAATAAAGGGTATAAGTAGTATGGGTTACTTAATAGAATAATGATGGTACAAAATTCTGATATTTTCCTGGTTTATGATTTAAATTACTTATATCAACCCGTTAGCCCCCATTTAAAATGCGTAATGGGTTTTCACTTTCTAAATAACGTGTAACCAATGAGGCCGACAGTATGAGCCAGGCATTAAAAAACCTTCTCGACCTCCTTAATCTGGAAAAAATCGAGGAAGGATTATTCCGGGGACAAAGCGATGATTTAGGACTGCGCCAGGTCTTTGGCGGACAAGTGGTGAGCCAGTCGCTGTCAGCGGCCAAACAGACCGTGCCGACGGAGCGCGGCATCCATTCATTTCACAGCTACTTTCTGTTACCGGGCGATAGCCGCAAACCCATTATTTATGATGTGGAAAATCTGCGCGACGGCAATAGTTTCAGCGCGCGCCGGGTCAACGCCATCCAGAATGGCAAGCCGATTTTCTATATGACGGCCTCATTCCAGAGCCATGAAGAGGGCTTAGAACATCAAAATGTGATGCCGGTGGTTACCCCGCCGGAAGAGCTCAGATCGGAGCAGGATATTGCTCAAAGCATGGCGCACCTGCTGCCGCCGCAGTTTCGTGATAAGTTCACCCAGCCGAGAGCCATTGAGATGCGCCCGGTAAAATTTCATAACCCGCTGCAAGGAAAAGTGGAAGAACCGATACGACATGTCTGGTGCCGCGCCAACGGCCCGTTGCCGGACGATGAACGCGTGCATCAATATCTGCTTGGCTATACATCCGACTGCAATTTTCTGTTAACCGCATTACAGCCGCACGGCATCGCCTTTCTCGAACCGGGTATTCAGGTTGCCACCATCGATCACTCGATGTGGTTTCATCGCCCATGCCGTCTCGATGACTGGCTGCTGTATAGCGTGGAAAGCACTTCCGCCTCGGGAGCCCGGGGGTTTGTGCGCGGACAGTTTTATACCCGTGAAGGCGTACTGGTCGCTTCCAGCGTACAGGAAGGCGTTATGCGCCGCCTCTCCGCGGGCAAATAGGACAGCCCGTCATAAAAAATCGCCGGGAGCGATTTTCAACGTCGTTTGCGACGGCCCGTAGGGTGACGGGCAGGACAGCCCGTCATAAAAAATCGCCGGGAGCGATTTTCAACGTCGTTTGCGACGGCCCGTAGGGTGACGGGCAGGACAGCCCGTCATAAAAAACAGGGCGCGGAGATTATCCTGCGCCCTGCCGATCAATATATATTCACACTACTTACTGGTTGTAAGCATTCTCGCCATGGCTGTTGACGTCCAGACCTTCGCGCTCCTGCTCTTCCGGTACGCGCAGTCCAACAACCAGATCGGCCACTTTGAAAGCGATGAAAGCCGCCACGCCGGACCATACGAAGCAGACAATAACGCTGAACAGCTGTACCCAAACCTGGTGAGCCATGGTCACGCCTTCCGCATACCCCGTCCCCCCCAGAGAAGCGGAGCTGAATACGCCGGTCAGAATACAACCTACGATACCGCAGACGCCGTGAACGCCGAACACATCGCAGGGGTCATCAACGCGCAGCCATCTTTTCAGTACGGTTACGCCCCACAGGCCGGCAAAACCACCGGCCAGGCCAATAATCAACGCCCCGCCGACGCCCACCGTCCCTGCGGCAGGAGTAATGGCGACCAGGCCGGCGATACAGCCCGAACAGGCACCCAGCAGCGAAGGCTTACCGCGAACCAGCCACTCGCCGGCAACCCATGCCAGGATCGCCGCGGCGGTCGCCACCACCGTATTCAGGAAAGCCAGACCGGCAATCTCATTTGCCGCACCGGCGGAACCGGCGTTAAAGCCGAACCAACCGATATACAGGATCGCCGTACCGATAAACACCATCGGCAGATTGTGCGGCTTCAGCGCTTCTTTACCGAAACCGGCACGTTTGCCCAACAGGTAGGCGCCGACCAGACCGGCAACCGCGGCGTTGATATGCACCACCGTACCGCCGGCGAAGTCCAGCGCGCCGTCAGCGGCCAGATAGCCGCCGCCCCACACCATATGGGTCATCGGCAGGTAAGAGAACGTCAGCCACAGCGCGACGAAGATCAGCACCGCGGAAAAACGGATACGCTCGGCGATGGCTCCCACAATCAGCGCCACGGTGATGCAGGCGAAAGAAGCCTGATAAGCCACATGCACGTACTGATAAAATGTACCGGTAATCGAATCAACGGCAATTCCCTTCAGCAGGAAGTTGGCAAAACCGCCGAAGAAAGCGTTACCTTCGCTAAAGGCCAGGCTATAGCCGTAGACGACCCATAAAATACACACCAGTGCAAAAGAAATTATTACCTGTGACAGCATGGAAAGGACGTTCTTGGCGCGAATCAAACCGCCATAAAACAGCGCGATTCCAGGTATAGTCATAAAAAGTACCAGCGCGGTACAAATCATAATAAAAGCATTATCCGCTTTATCGATCGTTGGTGCCGCGGCCATCGCCCAAGACGGGAGCAAAGCAGCCACACCAAGACCCAATGAGGAGACAAGTTTTTTCATTTTCATCCATCCCTATTTACGCATCTAAGCCAGGTGTTAAAGTGCGGCTTCGTCAGTTTCGCCAGTACGAATACGAATAACCCTTTGTAACTCAGCAACAAAAATCTTACCGTCACCAATTTTTCCGGTATAGGCCGCTTTGCTGATGACATCAATGACTTCGTCCAGTTGATCATCGGCAATCGCAATATCGATTTTCACTTTCGGCAAAAAATTAACGCTGTATTCCGCACCGCGATACAGCTCGGCATGCCCTTTCTGACGTCCAAACCCCTTCACTTCAGTGACGGTAAGTCCCTGAATGCCAATGGAAGACAAGGCCTCACGCACATCCTCCAGCTTGAATGGTTTTATCACCACAGTAACCAGTTTCATTCATCATCCCCCTAACCGTTAAGTTCAGGCTTTCGCCCGCCGCTATCTCGGATTACTCTCATTTCGGATTATCTTCACGCGCTAAATAAAGCAAAGGGTGTGCCATAAATGATTTATCCCATGGATATCAGCGCAAAGAACGCGGTTCAGGTCGGTTAACCGGGTGAAAAATCATCTATGGGGAAAAAAAACCAAAAAAGCGGGGCGCGCAACGCACCAATATAGTGCATTGCGCGTAATTTCAGTGCATGAAGACGAAAAACCGCATGAATATGCTTGGTGATGGTGCGAAGCAACCGGCTGCCTCTGCTTTTCGCTTGTGCTTATGAGTGCATCCGGTCACGGTACAACCACGGACTCATTAGTCAGCGTAACCGCCAGTTCTTCTCCCGCCAGCTGCAGCTGATACATCTGATAATAACGCCCCTGCCGACGCAGCAACTGCTCATGGGTGCCCCGTTCGACGATCTGTCCGTGGTGGAGCACCATAATGGCGTCGGCCTCAACGATCGTCGATAGCCGGTGAGCGATGACGATCAGCGTCGTTTGGTCGCGGATAATGCTCAGCGCTTTCTGCACCGCCTGTTCCGTACCGGAATCAATATTCGCCGTGGCTTCATCCAATATCAGGATCCTGGGGGTTTGCACCAGCACTCTGGCGATCGCCAGTAGCTGCTTCTGCCCGGCGGACAAAGTGTTTCCCTGCTCCCCAATGCGGGTATGCAGCCCCTCGGGGAACGAACGCACCAATTCGGATAGCTGCACAATATCAAGCACCCGCCATACTTCCTCTTCGCCGATATCGCGGCCCAGTGTGACGTTGGTATACATGGATTCGGCCAGCACCACCGGATCCTGCTGCACCATGGCGACATTCTGGCGCAATACCTGATGCGACAAGGTTTGCAGCGGACGTCCATCCAGACGAATTTCGCCTTTATCCGGCGAATAATACCCCATCAGCAGATTGGCCAGGGTGCTTTTGCCGCTGCCGGTATGCCCTACCAGCGCCACGAACCCCCGCGCGGGGATAGTCAGGGAAATATGTTGCAAGACGTTTTTGCCGCTACCATAAGAGAAGGAGACGTCGTCGATCTCCACGCCCCCCTGAGTAAGCATACGCCCATCGCCGCCGTAGCCTTGCTTCACGCCGTCCATCAGCTCAAAGATGCGCTCGCCGGCCACCACCGCCTGCTGCAGCATGGACTGCTGAGTGGTCAGTTCAATTAGCGGTTCATTTAGACGCCCCAGGTAATTGATAAACGCATACAGCACGCCGACGCCGACCGATCCCACGGCGCTAAAACCAAATTGCAGTAACAGACCGCATAGCACCATGGCGGAAAACAGGCTGAGCAACGGGCGTAACAGGAACCCGTCAAGGCGCAGCGTCTGCATGCGCGCCCGATAATGCTCCCGGCTGGCGCCGCCCAGCCGTTCGCCAAATCGGGCCTGCTGGCGAAATTGCTGAATCACGCCCATGCCGTTGATAACTTCATTGAAGCCGTCGTTGATATCCGCCAGATGGCTGCGTACCCGACGCACAATCGGCGTACTGTAACGCTGATAGATCAGCATAACGATCAGCACCGCCGGGAAAATAGTCAGGGCCACCAGCGCCATCCGCCAATCCAGGCTGAACATCGCCACCAGCATGGCGCTAATCAGCGCCGCGCTGCGCAAGGCCGTCGACACCACCATGACGTAAAGATCCTTCACCACCTCGGTGTCGTTGGTGACGCGCGATATCAGCTGACCTACCGGCTGGGTATCAAAAGTACTGAGCGGCTGACGCAACGCCGCATCCATAACGTCGATACGCAGCTGCTGCACCACCCCGACCGCCACCCGGTTAAACAATAGCCGCTGGAAATAGTGCAGCGCCGCCGCCAAAATCTGCAACAGCAGATAAGCCGAGGCCAGTCCCGCCGCCAACGCCAGCGGAAACTCCCCCTGCGCCACCAGATGGTCGATGAAGTAACTCACCAAAACCGGGCCGGAAACCTCGGCGGCGGCGGCCACCCAGAGCATCACGACGCCCTGCGCCAACGGCTTGCGCCACGGTGAGCCATAGGCCAGCAGCCGTTTTAACGTCGGCCAGAGCTTGCGCGGGCTATTCATCCTTTTCCCCTTCGGCCGGCGACGCGTCATCCAGCGCGGCTTCCAACTGTTGATAACGGTACATATCCCGATACCAGCCGGATTGCGCCACCAGCTCGCGATGGCCGCCGCGCTGGATGGCATGTCCGTGCTGCAGGACCAGGATCTCGTCCGCCTCCGTTAACGCGGAGAGCCGATGGGCGCTGATAATCAACGTTCGCTGTCCGCCCCACTGCTTAAGATTGCGCAGAATGCGATGCTCCGTTCGCCCGTCAACGGCGGACAAGGCGTCATCCAGAATCAGAATTTCCGCGTCAAGCAACAGCGCCCGGGCGATGGCGATACGCTGCTTCTGACCGCCGGACAGCATAACGCCGCGCTCCCCCACTTCGGTGTCATATCCCTGCGGCAAGCGCAGAATATCCTCGTGCACGCTGGCAAGCCGGGCGGCCTGCTCTATCTGCTGCCGGGTAGCGTCGGGCCGTCCCAGGGCGATATTGCGGGCGGCGGTATCGGAAAACAGGAAAGGGGTTTGCCCCACGACGGCAAAACGGTGACGCAGTTCATCCAGCTGAATGTGCGACAAGGGGAGGTTGTGATAGCGAATATCCCCCGACTCAATATCGAAGTGGCGAAGAATAAGCGCCAGCAGCGTACTTTTGCCGGAACCGGTAGGCCCGCACAGCCCCAGCACCTTCCCCGGCTTGAGCGTAAAGCGCAGATCTTTCAGTACCCCGCGCGGACTCTCAGGGTAATGAAACGCATCAATATTAACCTCTAGCGCGCCACGCTCGGCCGGCAAAGATTGCGTGCCGTCCCTCACGACTGGCTCCTCCGCCAACAGTTGGCGAATACGGCCATACGCGGCGCTTCCGCGCTCGACGATATTGAACATCCAGGCCAACGCCAGCATCGGCCATATCATCAACCCAAGGTACATAACAAAACTGGTCAATGTCCCCAACGTCAACGAACCGTTGATCACCATCCAACTGCCGCCGCCGATGGCCAGCATATGCGACAACCCGATGGCGATGTAAATGGTGGGGTCAAAACGCGCATCAACCCGGGCGACGTACATATTTTTGGCGCCCGCATCCGCCGCAACCTGCGCAAAACGCGCCGACTGATAGTCTTCCAGACCAAACGATTTAATCATTCGAATGCTGGTCAGTCCTTCCTGGGCCTGATCGTTCAGCGAGGAAAATGCCGCCTGAGCCAATCTAAAACGCTGGTGCAGCTGCGTACCATAATGTTTGATAATCAGCGCCATAACCGGCATCGGCAGCAGCGCCAGCAACGTCAGTTGCCAGCTTATCTGGGTACACATGACCACCAGCACGGCGCACCCCATCACCAGTGAATCGACCAGCGTCAGCACCCCTTCGCCGGCGGCGAACACCACGCGGTCCACATCATTGGTGGCGCGGGCCATCAAATCGCCGGTACGGTGGCGTAAATAGAAAGCGGGATGCTGACGGCTGAGCTGACGATAAAAATCTTCGCGCAGTTCGACCGCCAATTGATAGGCCGCGCCAAACAGCAACACCCGCCAGACGCACCGCAGCAGATAAACCATCACCGCGGTCAGCAGCATAACGCCGATCCACTGCATCATCTCGGCCGTGGGCATATTGCGTTGCGTGACGCCATCGACCACCACGCCAACCAGTCTGGGAGGGAGCAGTTGCAAAACAGCAATCACGATTAGCAATGCCACCGCGCCGATATAGCGCCGCCATTCACGACGAAAAAACCAGCCTAGTTGAGCAAACAGTCTCACGCAGTTTTGATTCCAATATTCAGAGGGGTGAATGAACCCGGAAAAATGATTATACAGAAAGCCGATGGTTGATGAATTACAATGATAACGGCAGCGCGGTGGTGTACTTGATGCGCTCCATGGCGAAGCTGGACGTCACGTCCACCAACCCGGGAATGCCGTTTACCAGCCGCTTATAAAAATCATCATAGCTTTTCATATCAGCGACCTGCACCTGCATCAGATAATCATACTCTCCGGCCATGCGATAGAAAGACAATACTTCGGGCATTTCCGACACCACGCTGGTAAAGGTTTGATACCAGACGCTGTTGTGCTGCTGAGTTTTCAGTAGCACAAAGGCGGTCAGCCCCAATCCCAGACGCTCGTTATCCAGCAGCGCCACCCGACCGCGGATATAGCCCTCTTCTTCCAGCCTCTTCAGCCTTTTCCAGCAGGGCGTCGAGGTCAGATTCACCGACTCGGCCAGCGTTTGCAGGGAAAGCGTACAGTCCTGTTGCAGTAACCCCAATAGCGTGCGATCTATTTTATCTATCATAGCGCCATACCATAGAAAACTTTTCTCCAATTTCCCCCATTTGGAGATAAAAAAGCAATCTTTTTTCCCGAAAAACTCGCTAAGCTAACCGTCATTATCGTCAAAACGGAACGAATCATGACCAACACCTGGGTAAAAAATGCTATCCGCGCCATAGAAGCCGATTTTCAACGTTCGGCCGATACGCACCTTATTCGGCTGACCTTGGCGGAGTATCCAGGGATTTACTGCTATTTAAAAGACGAAAGCACCCACCCCAGCGGCAGCCTGAAACACCGCCTGGCCCGCTCTCTATTCCTCTACGGCCTATGCAACGGCTGGATAAAAGAAGGGACGCCGATCGTCGAGGCTTCATCCGGCAGCACCGCGGTATCAGAGGCTTATTTCGCCCGCCTGCTGGGATTACCCTTTATCGCCGTTATGCCCGCCTGCACCGCCAGACGAAAAATAGAACAAATCGCTTTTTATGGCGGCAGTTGTCATTTCGTCGAACAGGCCGGGCAGATCTATGCGGCATCCGAGCAGTTGGCCAAGAAGCTTAACGGCCATTATATGGATCAGTTCACCTATGCCGAACGGGCAACCGACTGGCGCGGCAACAATAATATCGCCGACAGTATTTATCGCCAGATGTCGCGGGAACCCTATGCCGTTCCAGACTACATTGTGATGGGCGCGGGAACCGGCGGCACCTCCGCCACCCTGGGGCGCTATATCCGCTATCAGGGACTGAATACCCAACTGGTGGTGGTCGATCCGGAAAACTCCGTTTTCTACGACTGCTATCAACGGCGCGATCGCGCCATTACCGGCAAATGCGCCAGTCGTATTGAAGGTATCGGCCGCCCGCGGGCGGAACCCTCATTTATTCCCGACGTCATTGACGGCATGATGCGCGTTCCCGATGCGGCCAGCATCGCCACCCTCTACTGGCTGGAAGGCATTCTGGGTCGCAAAGTCGGCGCATCCACCGGCACCAACGTCTGGGGCATGCTGCAACTGGCGAAACAGATGAAGGCCCAGGGTAAACAGGGCGCCATTGTTACGCTGCTGTGCGACAGCGGCGAACGTTATCTGGATACTTATTACCACAGCGACTGGGTGGCAAATAACATCGGCGATCTCACCCCTTATCTGGACATTTTGCATAGCGGAGCAGCATGCCGTCCCGCCGCGCAATCCAGGACGGCGTGAGCGACATTACCCGCTGAACGGCGACGGTTTTTCAGGTAACATAGCGGCTTTACGCCTCGGGGCATCCTGTCCGCATTGAGGCCCGAATGCGTCAAGGTGAATGAAAAATGAAGCGTGCTGTCGTCGTTTTTAGCGGTGGACAAGACTCCACAACCTGCCTGATCCAGGCCCTGAAACAGTATGATGACGTTCACTGTATTACCTTCGATTACGGTCAACGTCACCGCGCGGAAATCGATATCGCCAGAGCGCTGGCGCGGCGACTTGGCGCCACCGCGCATAAGGTGCTGGACGCCGGCCTGCTGAATGAACTGGCCGCCAGCAGCCTGACGCGTGAAAACATTCCCGTCCCTGACTATGATAGCGAGTCGCAAGGGCTGCCCAGCACCTTTGTACCGGGGAGGAATATCCTGTTCCTGACGCTGGCCGCCATCTATGCCTATCAGGTTGGCGCGCAGGCGGTGATCACCGGCGTGTGCGAAACGGATTTTTCCGGCTACCCCGACTGTCGCGATGAATTTATCAAGGCATTGAATCATGCCGTGGTACTGGGCACTGCGCGCGATATCCGTTTCGTTACGCCGCTGATGTGGCTCAACAAGGCGGAAACCTGGGCGCTGGCGGACTATTACCAGCAGTTGGAAACCGTTCGCGACCACACGTTGACCTGCTACAACGGGATTAAAGGCGAGGGTTGCGGCCAGTGCGCCGCCTGTCGTCTGCGCGCCAACGGACTCGAACAGTACCGCCGCGATCCCGCGGGCGTTATGGCGGCGCTCAAACAGAAAAGCGGCCTGCAATAGCAGCACGCCACACCGCCAGACCACCCGGCCTACGCCTGACGGATAGCGTCCAGGTGCTCCAGCAGCGGCCCTTCCAGCGGCAAGGCCCGTTGACTGACAAGATCGATGCAGACAAACGTCAGCGTCGCATCCGCGATAATAGCGTTATCGGCGACGCGAGTAACGGTCTGGCTGATGGTCCCGCTTCTGGCGCCGATCTTCAGCAATATGCCGTCAATACGCAGTTCATCCCCCAACACCGCCGGTTGGCGATAGTTGATATTGATATTCACCACCACAAAAGCGATACGGTGGCTCGTCATCCAGTCGAAAAGCGCCGACTTCTGCAGCCATTGCCAACGCGCCTCTTCCAGAAACTCGAGATAACGAGCGTTATTAACGTGCTGGTAAACATCGATGTGGTAACCACGCACGGTGATGAAAGTCTGCATAAATCCCTACTCCTGCGACGGAAGACTCGAACAGCCTATAGGTTCTGAGATCCAGCCTAGCTGAAGGTTCGCAACCGGTAGCTTGTTTCACCACCCGGTTGCGAAAAGCATCACAATTTCAAGCGCGACAGATTACGCTCCAGTAAAGCCGCGCCAATCCCCGGCACTTCCTGCAACTGCTCTATCTGGGTGAAAGGACCGTTTTGTTGACGATAATTGACGATTGCCTCAGCTTTTTTAATGCCGACGCCGTTCATCGCCTCCGCCAACTCCTGCGCGGTCGCCAAATTAATGCTTACTTCATCTTCATCCGCCGCGGGAAGCAGCGCTTTTTCCGTCTTTTGCGCCACCGGCGCCGACTGCGCCGCTCCCCCGGCGTTTTCCGTTGGCGCAGCCGCCTGAACCAACGGCGACAGCCCGACCAGACTCAACCCAACGATCACGCAAAGCGCCTTCACTCCTGACTTTCTCATGCTGTTTCCTCCATGTGTTTGACAGCATGGCTACCTTGCCGCAGGCGGGACGGCATCGCAAATGGCTTTGGCGGAATGTGGAAAAGGCCGCGAAAGCGGCCTTTTCCCGTTGCAGCAATTTGCAAATTTATGCGTAACTCATTGCTGTTCCTGAGCCGCGCCGCCCATCTTGATTTTGGCTTCGCTACGCAAACTGCTTAGCAAGGCGTCAAACAGCGAACCAACGGAACTTTGCTGGATCTGATTGGCAAACTGCGTTTGCTGTTGCTCGGTCAGTTGATGCGGCGTAACGCTGTCCAGCGCCACCAAAACCACGTTGCCGACCTGGTCCTGAGAAATGCCGTAAGACGGCTTATCTTTGTCCTGGGGATGCGGCAGGGCGAAAATGGACTCCGCCATGGCATCGCCCTGAGATACGGATGAGAGGGTTTTTGGCTCGCCGAAGCTCAGATTGGCGGCTTTCAACGCCTCATCCTTACCTTGTTTCAGTGCAGCCAGAATCTTTTCCGCCTCTACCCGCGCCTGCTGTTCCGCTTTCTGACGTTTCACCGTCTCTATCACCTGGTCGCGTACCTGATCCAGCGGTCGGGTGCTTTCCGCCTTATGATCGGTGATGCGAATCACGAAAGCGCGATCGCCATCGACGTTGATCACATCGGAGTTACTTCCCGGCTCACCGTTCTCACCCGCCAATCCGCCATCAAAAATGGCCTGTGTGGCCGGCTGGAAATTCAATACCGCGGGAACCTGCTCACGGGTAAACCAGTCGGTCTGCGTTGCTTTCACACCGGCGGCCTCTTCGGCGGAAGCCAGAGACTCGTTGTCGTTGCTGGCGGCTTCGCTGACTTTTTGCTGCAGCGCGTAATAGTCGTCCTGCGCTTTTTCATGCTTCACTTTGGCGGCAATATCATCGCGGACTTCACTCAGCGGCTTAACCTGCTGCGGTTGAATATCGTCAAGGCGCACGATCAAATATCCCACGGAGGATTTTATCGCCGCGGATAGCTGCCCTTTTTCCGTCAGCCCGGCCTGCTTAAGCTCGTCAATGGTGGAATTTTCATCCATCCAGCCCAAATCACCGCCATTGCGGCGCGAGATGACATCCGTCGACTTTTCCTGCGCCAGCGCGGCAAAATCCGCGCCCTGTTTCAGGGCATCCAGCACCGACTGCGCATCGGCTTCGGTTTTCACCTGAATAACGCTGAATTTTTTGCGCTCGGGCTGAGTGTAATCATTTTTATTTTTTTCATAAAAATCGTCGATGTCCGCATCGGTGACGGTGACTTTATCCATTATGGCCGCCGCGTCGAGGGTGATATAGCTGACCTTGAACGCTTCCGGCGCCAGGAAACGCGCCTGATTCTGCTCGTAATAGCTGCGGACTTCGTCATCGGAAACGTTTTGCGCCCCGGCTCTGGCGGAAATATCAATCGTCGCCAGGCGGACGACCCGATCCTGCGCCGCCAGTTTCACCAGATTGTCGATCTCCTGCGGCAAAAGGAACTCGGTATTGCCAAACCCGCGAATAAGCTGCTGTGAGGTCAGTTGCTTGCGCAACAGCTGCGCGTACGCATCCGGCGTCAGCCCCAGGCGACGAACCTGAGCCAGGTATTTTTCATTATCGAAACGATTGTCGGTTTGAAATGCCGGGACGGCAAAAATCGCCTGCTTGACTTGCTCATCGCTGATATTCAGTCCCAGTTTGTCGGCATACTGATCCAGCAGGGCTTCATCAATCAGCTGCGCGAGAGACTGTCTGCGCAGCTGCTGCATATAGCCGTCATTGCTCGCCAGCAGAGAAAAATTCTCACCCAGCGCCTCCTGCTGGCGACTGCGCTCGTTCTGTACGGCCTGCTCAAGCTGAGCCCGGGTAATTTCCTGCCCGTTAACCTTTGCCGCATAGTCTCCGGAACCGCCGATAAGATAGTCGCCGACGCCGGTTAAAACGAATGATGCGATAATCAAGGCTAGAATAATTTTCAGCACGACGTTATTAGCGGCCGCGCGTAAATTGTCCATCATAATGTGACAACACTCCGCTGTAGAATGGGTGACACTCCCCGCGCCGGCCTAAGCCAAGCTTCCCTTGATTGTAAAGCCCACAAACAAGGTCAGGGCGCGTTTAAACTTGGTCTGACAATAGTAACCTGAATTGCCCCCGATAAAAAAAGGCACATCATAAAATGATGCGCCCCGTATCTTACCTTACCAATATCGTTGCGTCAGGTAATGTTTGGCAACACGGCGTGTTGCCCGCAAAACCGGTGACGGAATAATCAGTTAACGGCGTCTTTCAGTGTCTTACCAGCACGGAAACCGGGTACTTTAGCTGCCGGAATGCTGATTTCTTTACCCGTTTGCGGGTTGCGGCCGGTACGCGCAGCGCGTTCACGCACTGAGAAAGTACCAAAACCAACCAAAGCAACATCGTCCCCTTCTTTCAGAGACTCGGTAACGGAACCAATAATCGCATCTAACACACGCCCTGCCGCCGCTTTGGAAATGTCAGCATCTGCGGCAATTTTGTCGATCAATTGTGACTTGTTCACTCTCTCATCCCCTCTGGAATTCTACGGTCGCGCTGAAATTTCCCAAAACACGACACCCAACTTTATATCAATCCTGTCAGACCTTAGCAAATTACCGCTAAAACCAACAGTGCTCTAACTTAGCGGTACAAAAAAAGGCTGGCAAGCACGATTTAACTTACCAGCGCTGATTTTCTCAAGGGTTTATGCGATAGGTCACTATTTTGCCTTGGCGGTGGCGCTAACCACCTGCATGCCATAGGGCGCATTCACCAACGCTAACGCCAGAACTTCCTCAATGCGCTTCACCGGATGGATATCCAGATCGGCAATCACATTTTGCGGGATCTCTTCCAGATCGCGCTTGTTGTCATCCGGTATCAATACCGTTTTGATGCCGCCGCGATGCGCCGCCAGCAGCTTCTCTTTCAGGCCGCCGATGGGCAGCACCAACCCCCGCAAGGTGATTTCGCCTGTCATCGCCACGTCGGCGCGTACCGGATTCCCCGTCAAACAGGAGACCAGCGCGGTACACATCGCAATCCCCGCGCTGGGACCGTCTTTCGGCGTCGCCCCTTCAGGAACGTGAACGTGAATATCGCGTTTTTCATAGAAATCCGCATTGATACCCAGCTTCTCGGCTCTGGCGCGCACCACGGTAAGCGCCGCCTGAATCGATTCCTGCATCACTTCACCCAGCGAACCGGTGTAGGTCAGTTTGCCTTTACCCGGTACGCAGGCCGTTTCGATGGTCAGCAGGTCGCCGCCCACTTCCGTCCACGCCAGGCCGGTGACCTGGCCGACGCGGTTTTCTTCGTCCGCCCGGCCGTAGTCGAAACGCTGTACCCCAAGGAAATCCTTAAGGTTATCGCCCGTTATCCGGATGTGTTTGACGGATTTATCCATCAACAGCGTTTTTACCGCTTTGCGGCACAGCTTGGAGATTTCGCGCTCCAGATTACGCACCCCGGCTTCACGGGTGTAATAGCGGATAATGCCGACAATCGCGCTGTCCTCCACCGACAGCTCGCTTTTCTTCAACGCGTTGCGTTCAATCTGTTTCGGCAACAGGTGCTGCTTGGCGATGTTCAGCTTTTCGTCTTCGGTATAGCCGGAAAGACGGATCACCTCCATACGGTCGAGCAGCGGAGCCGGAATATTCATCGAGTTGGAGGTGGCGACAAACATCACGTCCGACAGGTCGTAATCCACTTCCAGATAGTGATCGTTAAACGCCACGTTCTGTTCCGGATCGAGCACCTCCAGCAACGCCGACGCGGGATCGCCGCGCATATCGGAGGACATCTTGTCGATTTCGTCCAACAGGAACAGCGGGTTTTTCACCCCGACCTTCGCCATCTTCTGGATCAGCTTGCCCGGCATGGAACCGATATAGGTGCGGCGGTGACCGCGGATTTCCGCCTCGTCGCGCACCCCGCCCAACGCCATACGCACGTACTGGCGTCCGGTGGCTTTGGCGATGGACTGCCCCAGCGAGGTTTTCCCCACCCCCGGCGGCCCCACCAGACACAGGATAGGCCCTTTGATCTTGCTGACCCGGCTCTGCACCGCCAGATACTCCAGAATGCGTTCCTTCACGCGCTCAAGGCCGTAATGATCGGTATCCAGCATTTCCTGCGCCTTGAGCAGGTCTTTCTTCACTTTGCTGCGGGCATTCCAGGGAACCTGCACCATCCAGTCAATATAGCTGCGCACCACGGTGGCCTCAGCGGACATCGGCGACATCATCTTCAGCTTTTGCAGTTCCGCTTCGGTTTTTTCGCGCGCTTCCTTGGGCATTTTTGCCGCTTCAATCTTGCGCTTCAGCGCTTCATGTTCATCCGGCGCATCATCCATTTCGCCGAGTTCTTTCTGAATCGCCTTCATTTGCTCATTCAGATAGTACTCGCGCTGGCTTTTTTCCATCTGCTTCTTGACGCGACCGCGGATCCGCTTCTCAACCTGCAACAGGTCAATTTCGGATTCCATCATCGCCATCAGATACTCTAACCGCTCGGTAATATCGGACATTTCGAGTACGGACTGCTTATCCGTCAATTTCAGCGGCATATGCGCGGCGATGGTATCCGCCAGGCGCGCGGCGTCTTCAATGCTGTTGAGCGACGTCAGGACTTCAGGCGGGATCTTTTTGTTCAGCTTGATATATCCCTCGAACTGATTGATCGCCGTGCGCATCAATACTTCCTGCTCACGCTCGTCAATGGCCGGGGAATCCAGATACTCCGCCTGCGCGGCGAAATGTTCGCCGCTGTCGGACAATGTGGTAATACGCGCGCGCTGCAAACCTTCGACCAGCACTTTCACCGTGCCGTCCGGCAGTTTCAGCATTTGAAGAATCGAGGCTACCGTCCCTACCGAGAAAAGATCGTTAATGCTTGGCTCATCCGTTGAGGCCTCTTTCTGCGCCACCAGCATGATCTTTTTATCATGATCCATCGCGGCTTCAAGGCACCGAATTGACTTCTCCCGACCAACAAACAACGGAATCACCATGTGCGGATAAACCACCACATCGCGCAGCGGCAATACGGGGATTTCAATGCGTTCGGAACGCTCAGGGTTCATAGAGCTCTCTCTTAGTTTCGTTTCCGCCAGGTTAAGGGAATCTCGTGAAACGCGATCTTCACGGGTTTCACCAAATAGGTATTCGAGTATATGGGGATAAATATCTTACATTCAACGACCAGTACCCGCGTAAAAGCGAATGGGGGATAAAATCCCCCATTTTTGTCTTGCATGACGGTTTGTTTGGCTAATTATTCGCCGGAGGCCTGCTGCGCTTCCGGCTTGCCGTAGATCAGCAGAGGCTCAGACTGGCCGGCAATCACCGACTCATCAATAACGACCTTATCAACGCTCTCCAGCGACGGCAGATCGTACATGGTTTCCAGCAATGCGGCTTCCACGATTGAGCGCAGACCGCGGGCGCCGGTTTTACGCGCCATCGCTTTTTTGGCGATAGCGGTCAGGGCCTCGTCACGAAACTCCAGATCGACGCCTTCCAGGTTGAACAACGCCTGATACTGCTTGGTCAGCGCGTTTTTCGGCTCGCGCAGAATCTGGATCAGCGCGTCTTCGCTCAGTTCCCTCAAGGTTGCCACCACCGGCAAACGACCGATAAATTCAGGGATCAGACCGAATTTAATCAGATCGCCCGGCTCAACCTGGCCCAGCAGCTCGCCTTCCGTCGCTTTTTCAGCGCTGCCTTTTACCGTCGCTCCAAAACCGATGCCGCGCCCGGTGTCGGTGCGCTGCTCGATGACCTTATCCAGACCGGCAAAAGCGCCGCCGCAAATAAAGAGGATCTTGGAGGTGTCCACCTGCAAAAACTCCTGCTGCGGATGCTTGCGTCCGCCCTGCGGCGGAACGGCGGCGATGGTGCCTTCGATCAGCTTCAGCAGCGCCTGCTGGACGCCTTCGCCGGACACGTCGCGGGTGATAGACGGGTTGTCGGACTTGCGTGAAATTTTGTCGATTTCATCGATATAAACAATCCCGCGCTGCGCTTTCTGCACGTCGTAATCACACTTCTGCAGCAGTTTCTGGATGATGTTCTCGACGTCCTCGCCCACATAACCCGCTTCGGTCAGGGTGGTGGCATCCGCCATGGTGAACGGCACGTCCAGAAAACGCGCCAGGGTTTCAGCCAGCAGGGTTTTACCGCTGCCGGTCGGGCCGATGAGCAGAATGTTGCTTTTGCCCAGTTCAATGCCGTTGCTGGCGACGTCGCCGTTGCGTAAGCGCTTATAGTGGTTGTATACCGCGACGGCCAGCACTTTCTTGGCCTGTTCCTGGCCGATGACATAGTCGTCGAGATGGCGACGGATCTCATGCGGCGTCGGCAACGCGCTGCGCTCGCGATGCGGAGACACTTCTTTAATTTCTTCGCGAATAATGTCGTTACACAAGTCAACACATTCATCGCAGATATACACTGACGGCCCGGCAATCAGCTTGCGTACTTCATGCTGGCTTTTGCCGCAGAAAGAACAGTACAGCAACTTCCCTGAACCGTCTTTGCGCTTATCTGTCATGAGTCAAACCTCTTCTTAGTCTTTTGCCCGCAGGCCAGCCACAGCAATATCGCTACAGCAAACGCCGATATTATAGCCAATACGCGCAAAAAAAATCGCACCGCAGACCATCGGTCGAACACTGCTTTTCCAGCCACTATTAACCGCCAACATAGCGGAGCGTCATGCACGATTAGTGAATACGGAATCCACCAGGCCGTAGTCTACCGCCTCGTTGGCGGAGAGGAAACGGTCGCGCTCCGTGTCTCTTTCTATCACTTCAAGAGGCTGACCCGTATGTTTCGCCAGCAATTCATTCATTCTGGCTTTTACTTTCAATATCTCTTTGGCGTGAATTTCAATATCCGTCGCCTGCCCCTGGAATCCCCCCAGCGGCTGGTGAATCATTACCCGTGAGTTGGGCAGGCAGATACGTTTGCCTTTCGCGCCCGCCGCCAGCAGGAACGACCCCATGGAGCAAGCCTGTCCCATACAGATGGTGCTGACGTCCGGCTTGATAAACTGCATGGTGTCGTAGATGGACATCCCGGCGGTAATCACGCCCCCCGGAGAGTTAATGTAAAGGAAAATGTCTTTTTCCGGATTTTCGGCTTCCAGAAACAGCATCTGCGCCACAATCAGGTTCGCCATATAATCTTCCACCTGGCCGGTCAGGAAGATTATCCGTTCTTTCAGCAGACGGGAATAGATATCGTAAGAACGCTCCCCACGCGAGGTTTGCTCAACCACCATCGGCACCAGGGCCATGTGGGGTGCTTGTGTTTCTTGTTCGCCACTGTATGACATTCACGTCTCCTAGATAAAATACGTCCGCACCGTTATTACCCGATTCTACTTGAGATAAATGACGATGACCATGCTCATGCATTGGTTCGCTCATCTGTGGGACAACAGGATTCACCAGAGTTCCCTGGATGACGGACTTCTCTGTTCACTTACTGGGGGTAGCCGTTCCGCTTTTCAAGCTTACACTATCGATTGTTTTATATTAAAGCGTTATCAGCAGCCGGCTTTTACCCGCTCTTTTATAGTAGTGCAGTTTAAGCCATCGCGTTTTACCGCCAACTGGCCAACTGATGGTTACCGATACCAGGCAAATATAAAAAAGCCCGAGCCGGAAGGCCACGGGCTTTGTTGACCGGGAAACGACGCTCCCGGATACGGCAGCGGAACGCTGCTTATGCCGCTGTTGTCTGCGTCTGATTCATCAATTCATTGAAACTGACGGATTTCTCAACCACTTTGGCATTGGCGAGCAGCGCTTCAACCGCCTGTTCTTCCAAGGCGACGTTACGCATATTATTCAGCAGCTCTTTGTTCTTGCTGTAGAATTCGATGACTTCCTGCGGATCTTCATACGCGGAAGCCATCTCTTCGATCAACGCTTTAACCCGTTCTTCGTCAGCTTTCAGCTCGTTGGTGCTGATCACTTCGCCCAGCAACAGGCCGACAACCACGCGACGCCTGGCCTGTTCTTCGAACAGTTCGCGCGGCAGTTCCAGCGCCTGCTTTTCGTTGCCGCCGAAACGCTGCGCGGCCTGACGGCGCAGAACGTCAATTTCGCCGTCGATCAGCGCGGCGGGAACGTCGATTTCATTTGCCTTGACCAGGCCGTCGAGAACCTGGGTTTTTACCCGGTTACGCACCGCGCCTTTCAGCTCGCGCTCCATATTCTTGCGAACTTCGGCGCGCAGGCCTTCCTGAGTCCCGTCTTCCACGCCGAAACGCTTGATAAACTCTTCGGTCAGCTCAGGCAGCTCGCGCTCTTCCACTTTCTTCAGGACGATGGCGAATTTGGCCGCTTTACCTTTCAGGTTTTCCGCGTGGTAGTCTTCCGGGAAGTTGACGTCGATGGTGAATTCTTCACCGGCCTTGTGGCCGACGACGCCGTCCTCAAAACCCGGGATCATGCGGCTCTGGCCCATCGCCAGCACGAAATCGGACGCTTTACCGCCTTCGAACTCTTCACCGTCGATGGAACCGGTGAAATCGATGGTCACGCGATCTTCCGCCGCGGCGGCGCGATCGGTTTCTTTCCAGGTAGCCTGTTGCTTACGCAGCGTTTCCAGCATGCCGTCGACATCGGCTTCGGTGACTTCAACCACCGGCTTTTCGACTTCGATGGCGTCCAGCGCTTTCAGTTCCACTTCCGGATAGACTTCAAACTCAACGGAGTAAGTGAAGTCTTCGCCCAGTTTGTATTCGCCCGGAACGTAGTTCGGCGCGCCGACCGGGTTAATCTTTTCCTTGATGATGGCATCAACGAAATTACGCTGCATCAAATCGCCCAGCACATCCTGACGCACGGAGGCACCATAACGCTGAGCAACAATATTCATCGGCACTTTGCCTTTGCGAAAACCGTCAATACGTACTTTTTTGGCCACGTTGACCAGCTCGCTCTTAACCGCACTCTCAATGCTGTCGGCAGCCACGGTAATCGTTACACGGCGCCCAAGGCCTTGAGTGGTTTCAACAGAAACTTGCATCTTGTTACCTCAAAAAATCACAGTGCTCGGTCAACCCCAAAACTATTCTCACAACAGCAAAGCCCTTTCGACCCGTGCCGGGAGGCGCCTGGTTGAAAAAAGCCTCACAGAACCGGGACGGCCGTCATGTTGTTGCCAGCCCTGTTCCCTGTAGTCAGAAGCGTCCCGAATACATTCCGGAAAAATAGACGCGGCATTATAGCGATATAGATAGGATGAGTCGAGGACGGCGGGCGGACTATTCAACGGGGCATACGCACTTTATATCAATAACCCGTTGCGCAACGGGTTATAGCGATGATTACGAGGTGATGCCGGCGCCGCCGCAGGGCGGGGAGGATGGCACGCTATTATGCAAACTCCCCCACTCCTTTACCGTGTAGGTATGCAGCGCCAGGGCGTGCACCGTACTCGCCAATTCCGCGGCCAGTATGGCGTAAATGGCCCGGTGGCGCCCCAACACCCGCTCCCCCGCAAACCGCTCGCTGACGATCACCACCTTGAAATGGCTTTCCGAGCCCGCGGGCACATTGTGACGATAGCTCTCATCTATTACCTCCAGGTGGAGCGGTTCGAATTCCACACGCAATTTTTCTTCTATCGTTTTACGCATCATACGGCTACCCTTTCGGCTTTGGAAAAGTTCGCTATCAGCTCGGCATCGCAGGCGGCTTGACATGCCCCTGCACCCTTCAATCTTAGCTGTTTTTCAAACTGTTATAGCCCTGCGACGCGGCTGCCGATAGCTAATAAACAGCAATGCAATGTCAAATTTTCGGCGGCGCGGAAGTGATGAAAAGCGATTTCTGCCCGCGCAATGACATGAAAAAGACAAATTTCAGAACAATTTACCGCCACTCGCTCTTTCCCCGGACCGCGGCGATGATATGATATCAGCAAATTTTATCAGCTCACCACCCTAATCATTACCGAGAAAATACCCATGTTGAAAAAACTATTTTTCCCGCTTCTGGCCGTATTGTTGCTTGCAGGTTGCGCAACCAAGAGTAATACCCTCAATATTACGCCGCAGATCGGCCTGCCCGCGCAGGATCCGACGCTGATGGGCATCACCATCAGCATCAACGGCGCCGACCAGCGCGCCGACCAGGCGCTGGCGAAGGTTAACCGCGACGGACAGCTGATTACCCTGACGCCATCACGCGACCTGCGTTTCCTGTTGCAGGAGGCGCTGGAAAAACAGATGACCGCCCGTGGCTATATGATCGGCACCGGCGGCCCGGTGGCTTTACAGATCGTGGTCAACAACCTGTATGCTGACGTATCCGAAGGCAACCTGCGCTACAGCATCACCACCAAGGCCGATATCTCTATTCTCGCGCAGGCCAACAACGGCAATAAACAGGTGAAAAACTATCGGGCGACCTACAGCGTCCAGGGCGCTTTCACCGCGAATAATCAGAATATTACCAACGCCGTCAACACGGTGCTGGCCGATGTGATCAACGAGATGGCGCAAGACACCAGCGTCAGTACCTTTATTAAAGAAAACGCCCGTTAATCTTTTTATTCCGCTTCCTTTGCTCTTCGGAGCAAGGGAAAGGACCTTTCATGCTTAGTCGTATCGTAAATCTGTTCAGCCAGCGTAATTCACTGTTCCTGCTGTTGCTGGGTTTTGCCTCCGGTTTACCGCTGGCGTTAACCTCCGGCACGCTGCAAGCCTGGATGACGGTGGAAAATGTCGACCTGAAAACCATCGGATTTTTCTCTTTGGTCGGTCAGGCGTACGTATTCAAATTTCTGTGGTCGCCGCTGATGGATCGCTATACCCCGCCTTTTCTCGGCCGGCGCCGGGGATGGCTGCTGCTCAGCCAGCTCTCGCTGGGTGGAGCGATTATCGCCATGGGGTTTATGAATCCGGCGGACCACCTGTGGTGGCTGGCCGCGCTGGCGGTGCTGGTGGCTTTCTGCTCGGCCTCGCAGGATATCGTTTTTGATGCCTACAAAACCGACCTGCTCCCCCCCAAAGAGCGCGGAACCGGGGCCGCGGTTTCGGTATTGGGCTATCGGCTGGCCATGCTGGTCTCGGGCGGCCTTGCCCTGTGGATGGCCGACCGGTTATTGGGCTGGCAGGCGACGTACTGGCTGATGGCGGGATTAATGCTCATCGGCGTGTTTTCCACCCTGCTGGCGCCGGAGCCGCATAACAGCCATCCCGCTCCCCGCACCATGGAACAGGCCATCGTTGCGCCCTTACGCGACTTTTTCGGCCGCAACAACGCCTGGCTGATTTTACTGTTGATCGTGCTGTACAAATTAGGCGACGCTTTCGCCGTCAGTTTGACCACCACCTTCCTTATTCGCGGCGTCGGCTTTAACGCCGGCGACGTTGGCCTGGTCAACAAAACGCTGGGGTTGTTCGCCACCATTGTCGGCGCGGTTTATGGCGGATTGCTGATGCAGCGGCTGACCTTGTTCAGGGCGTTGATGCTGTTCGGCATTCTGCAGGCGGTTTCCAACGCCGGCTACTGGCTGTTGGCCATCACCGATAAAAATATGTTCACCATGGCCGGCGCCGTTTTTCTGGAAAACCTGTGCGGCGGGATGGGAACTGCGGCGTTCGTGGCGCTATTAATGACGCTGTGCCACAAATCTTTTTCCGCGACGCAGTTTGCCTTGCTTTCGGCCCTTTCCGCGGTGGGACGGGTGTATGTCGGCCCCATCGCCGGCTGGTTTGTCGAAGCGCACGGCTGGGCGTGGTTTTATCTGTTCTCCATCGCCGCCGCCTTGCCGGGCCTGTTTCTTCTAGCGGTCTGCCGCGGGACGCTGGAATACACGCAAAAAACCGACGCGTTTCTGTTGCGCAACACCTTTCCCCGCTATTACGCCGCGGCGTTGCGCACGCTCGCCGTCGGTTCGTGCCTGCTGGGGCTGTGGCTGGCGCTGCTGGCAACCAATGCCATGGAGTGGACGGCCCTGCCGCTGCTGGCCGATTACCTGCTGATGGCGGGGGGCGGACTGGCGCTGCTGGGCATTGTGCTGGGCAGCCTGCTGGATTATCTCTCGCTGCGCCCCCCCGCCAACTGAGCGACGGCCAAGGGGATAACAGCGCCTTATTATGCGCTGTTATCCCCTTATTAAATTATTTTTTTCTTAATAGTCTGGTAAGGAAATGATTTATTTCACAGCGCAAACATTTGGTACGAAATAATTTTGTTTTTTGAGCCAAGTGTGCTCTGTAGCAAAAATTTCTGCTCGCTGGAAAATAAAAGTCGTTAAGGGTTGTAATTTTTTATTATCAATCCATACTTTTGCCTGGGTAAAACGATAATTACCTGTTTTTAAATGTCATTTTTTATTTACCGCTGTCTTTGTGACATTCAATGCCAAAAGCAGCAACAACCGACTGACATAGCCTTAATCATGTTTACAGTACAGTAACCTTCCCGTAAAATGCCCGCTCGCGTAAAATGACAATAGAGCCCTTGTAATTGAGGTCGCTAGATGAGACTCAGGAAATACAATAGAATTTTTGGGATGTTGTCTTTATTTGCAGCTACAGCATTGCTCAGCGGCTGCGATATGGCATTGATGAATCCCAAAGGACAGGTCGGGTTGGAGCAACGATCGTTAATACTGACGGCCATCGGCCTGATGCTGATCGTTGTTGTTCCCGTCATTATCATGGCCATCGCTTTCGCCTGGAAGTTCAGAGCTTCCAATGAGAAGGCAAAGTACACTCCCAATTGGTCCCACTCCAACAAGATCGAAGCCGTTGTCTGGACAGTGCCAATAATCATAATCGTTATTCTTGCCGCGATTACCTGGAAGACGACCCATTCGCTTGATCCTTACAAGCCTTTGGAATCAGACGTTAAACCCGTCAATGTCGAAGTGATTTCCCTTGACTGGAAATGGCTGTTCGTCTACCCGGACCTGGGCATCGCCAGCGTTAACGAGCTTGCTTTCCCGGCAAACGTGCCGGTTGCATTCAAGATCACCTCCGATTCCGTGATGAACTCGTTTTTCATCCCTCGTCTCGGCGGGCAAATCTATGCTATGGCCGGTATGCAGACCAAGCTGCATCTGATTGCCAATGAAGCGGGAAAATATGACGGTATATCCGGCGCCTACAGCGGAAAAGGCTTTTCCGGCATGAAGTTTACCGCCATCGCCACGCCAAGCCAGCAGGAGTTCGACCAGTGGGTGGCGAACGTTCGCGCCTCGTCCAAAACGCTCAACAGCATGGATGAGTTCAATAAGCTGGCTCAGCCGAGTGAATACCATCCAGTGGAATATTTCTCTAGCGTTCAACCGGATTTGTTTAGAAAAATCATTCTCAAATTCACAGGCCACGACATGAACATGCAGCATCATGGTGAAGGCATAAAACACGATGAAAACATGCGGCACGATGAGGGTATGAACATGGGCGAGCATAGCTCGCACCAAGGAGCCGAGGGATAATACGATGTTCGGAAAACTTACACTCGATGCAATTCCGTATCATGAACCCATTATCATGGTTACCGTGGCGGGGATCATCGTCGGCGGCCTGGCGCTGCTGGCGGCAATAACCTATTTCGGTAAATGGAAATGGTTATGGACGGAATGGTTCACCTCCGTAGACCATAAAAAGATCGGCATTATGTATGTCATCGTCGCTCTGGTGATGATGCTGCGCGGTTTTGCCGATGCCATCATGATGCGTGGTCAACAGGTTCTGGCCTCCGCCGGCGAAGCCGGCTTCCTCAACGCCCACCACTACGATCAGATCTTTACCGCGCACGGCGTGATCATGATTTTCTTCGTGGCGACGCCGTTTGTGGTGGGGTTGATGAACCTGGCGGTTCCTTTGCAAATCGGCGCCCGCGACGTCGCCTTCCCTTTCCTGAACTCGTTGAGTTTCTGGCTGTTCGTGGCCGGGGTGATTCTGATCAACATCTCTCTCGGCGTAGGCGAATTCGCCCAGACGGGCTGGGTGGCTTATCCGCCGCTCTCCGGCAAGGAGTACAGCCCCGGCGTCGGGGTCGATTACTGGATATGGAGTTTGCAGATATCCGGTCTGGGCACCACGCTGACCGGCGTCAATTTCTTCGCCACCATTATGAAAATGCGCGCGCCGGGCATGTCGCTGATGAAAATGCCGGTCTTTACCTGGACGGCGCTGTGCACCAACGTACTGATTATCGCCGCATTCCCGATACTGACCGTAACCATCGCGCTGCTGACGCTGGACCGTTACCTCGGCACCCATTTCTTTACCAACGATATGGGCGGCAACATGATGATGTACATCAACCTGATCTGGGCCTGGGGTCATCCTGAGGTTTATATTCTGGTACTGCCGGTATTCGGTATCTATTCGGAAGTGGTCGCCACATTCTGTAAAAAACGCCTGTTTGGCTACACCTCGCTGGTGTGGGCGACTATCGCCATTACCATACTGTCGTTCGTCGTTTGGTTGCACCATTTCTTTACCATGGGCTCGGGCGCCAACGTCAACGCATTCTTCGGTATCGCCACGATGATTATTTCCATCCCCACCGGGGTGAAAATATTCAACTGGCTGTTCACCATGTATCAGGGCCGCATTCAGTCTCACTCCACCATGCTGTGGTCAATCGGCTTTATCGTCACCTTCTCCATCGGCGGGATGACGGGGGTGTTGCTGGCGGTGCCGGGCGCCAACTTCGTGTTGCATAACAGCCTGTTCCTGATCGCCCATTTCCATAATGTGATCATCGGCGGCGTAGTGTTCGGCTGCTTTGCCGGCATCACTTACTGGTTCCCGAAAGCCTTCGGCTTCACCCTGAACGAAACCTGGGGTAAACGCGCGTTCTGGTTCTGGATCATCGGCTTCTTCGTTGCCTTTATGCCGCTCTACGTGCTGGGCTTTATGGGTATGACCCGTCGCTTAGGTCAGCAGATCAACCCGGAGTTCCATTCACTGCTGGTGGTGGCTTCCGTCGGTGCGCTGCTGATCGGTATCGGCGTGCTGTGCCAGGTGATGCAGTTCTACGTCAGTATCCGCGATCGCCACCAGAACCGCGACCTGACGGGCGACCCGTGGGACGGCCGTACGCTGGAATGGTCCACCTCGTCTCCGGCGCCGTTCTATAACTTCGCCACCGTGCCGCTCGTTGACGATCGCGATGCATTCTGGGATGCCAAGGAGAAAGGCGAGGCCTACCGGAAACCTGCTGGCTATGAAGAGATTCATATGCCGAAAAATACCGGTGCGGGCGTCATTATTTCCGCCTTCAGTCTGGTATTCGGCTTTGCCATGATTTGGCATATCTGGTGGCTGGCGATTATCGGCTTTGCCGGAATGGTCGTGACCTGGATCGTGCACAGTTTTAATCAGGACGTTGACTACTACGTTCCGGTTAAAGAAATCGAAAAAATCGAGAATCAGAATTTTGATCAAATCAGCAAAGCAGGTCTGAAACATGTCAACTGAAACTCTGACTAACCATAGCGCAGCCCATGCCGAGCATGGGCACCACGATGCGGGAGCCACCAAGGTATTCGGTTTCTGGATCTACCTGATGAGCGACTGCATACTCTTTGCGTCTCTGTTCGCAACCTATGCCGTGCTGGTTAATGGTACCGCGGGCGGTCCGACGGGGAAGGACATTTTCGAATTGCCCTTCGTGTTGGTGGAAACCTTCGTCCTGCTGTTCAGCAGTATTACCTACGGCATGGCGATGATCGCCATGAACAAGGGCGACAAGTCGCAGGTTAACCTCTGGCTGGGGCTGACCTTCCTGTTCGGTCTGGCGTTTATCACCATGGAAATCTATGAATTCCATCACCTGATTGCCGAAGGTTTCGGCCCGGATCGCAGCGCTTTCCTGTCGGCGTTCTTTGCGCTGGTCGGCACGCACGGCGTCCACGTTACCGCCGGCCTGATCTGGCTTGTCATTATGATGGTGCAGGTCGCCGGTCGCGGACTGACCGCCGTCAATAAAACCCGTCTGATGTGCCTGAGCCTGTTCTGGCACTTCCTGGACGTGGTATGGATTTGTGTCTTCACCGTTGTTTATCTGCTGGGGGCGATGTAATGAGTCATTCAACAACCGATCATGCAGGCGCCAGCCACGGTAGCGTCAAATCCTACCTGACAGGTTTTGTTCTGTCCGTTATCCTGACCGTGATCCCTTTTGCGATGGTAATGGCCGGTTCAGCCTCGCATAACGTCATCATACTGACCGTCGTGGGATGTGCGGTTATCCAGATTCTGGTTCATCTGGTGTACTTCCTGCATCTGAGCACCGCCTCGGAAGAGCGCTGGAACGTGGTGGCCCTTGTGTTTACCGTCCTGATTATCGCCATTGTCGTTGCCGGTTCCATATGGATTATGTGGAACACGCACGCCAACATGATGATCCAGTAACCGAGCCGTAAAAGATGATTAAATACCTGCAAGTCACCAAACCGGGAATTATTTTCGGTAATCTGATTTCTGTTATCGGCGGATTTCTCCTCGCCGCGCAAGGCAGCATTGATTACCCGCTGTTTCTTTCCACGCTGTTTGGGGTATCGCTGGTGGTTGCGTCGGGTTGCGTATTCAACAACGTTATCGACCGCGATATCGACAAAAAAATGGAGAGAACCAAGAATCGGGTTCTGGTAAGGGGACTGATCTCACTGAAGGTAACCCTTGTTTACGCTTCTCTGCTGGGTATTGCCGGCTTCGCGCTGCTGTATATCGCCGCCAATCCGCTGGCCATGTGGCTGGCGGTGATGGGCTTCGTGGTTTACGTCGGCGTTTACAGCCTGTATATGAAGCGTCATTCGGTTTACGGCACGCTGATCGGCAGCCTGTCCGGCGCCGCGCCGCCGGTTATCGGCTACTGCGCCGTCAGCAATCAGTTTGATGCGGGAGCATTGATTTTGCTGCTGATTTTCAGCCTGTGGCAGATGCCCCACTCTTACGCGATCGCCATTTTCCGCTTTAAGGATTACCAGGCCGCCAATATTCCGGTGCTGCCGGTGGTAAAAGGCATTTCCGTGGCGAAGAACCATATCACGCTATATATTCTGGCGTTTATGGTCGCCACCCTGATGCTGTCTCTCGGCGGCTACGCCGGTTACAAATATCTGGTGGTCGCCGCGGCGGTCAGCGTGTGGTGGCTGGGGATGGCGTTGTCAGGCTATAAAAACGCCAATGACGACCGGGTATGGGCGAAAAAGCTGTTTATGTTTTCCATTGTCGCCATTACCTCGCTGAGCGTGATGATGTCCGTCGACTCCATCGCGCCGGCGCGGGAAGCCCTGCTGACCTATTTGCGTTAATCACGGCGCGCCGAGCAACCAAACCTTCCGGCTTTTACCCCACTCCAACCCTCCCCTTCACAGGGGAGGGAGCCAATCCAGCATACTTTCGGTGACTGTGACTCCTCGGGCATCAATGGCAAATCACGCAATAACCTGTCGTTTACGCAACGGCGAATAACGCACTAGAATAGCGCCGACGGTTTTCCAGAGGTATTAATGAACGACAACAAAATGACCCCCGGCGAGCTGCGGGCGACATGGGGCCTGGGTACGGTATTTTCGCTGCGCATGCTCGGCATGTTTATGGTGCTGCCGGTGCTGACCACCTACGGCATGGCATTGCAGGGCGCCAGCGAATCGCTTATCGGCATCGCTATCGGCATTTACGGCCTGATGCAGGCGGTTTTTCAGATCCCCTTCGGACTCATGTCGGATCGCATCGGCAGAAAACCGTTAATCGTCGGCGGATTGCTGATTTTTGCCGCGGGCAGCGTTATCGCCGCGCTCAGCGACTCCATCTGGGGCATTATTCTCGGCCGGGCGCTACAGGGTTCGGGCGCTATTTCCGCCGCGGTGATGGCCTTGCTCTCCGATCTCACCCGCGAACAAAACCGTACCAAAGCGATGGCGTTTATCGGCGTCAGCTTCGGCGTCACCTTTGCCATCGCCATGGTGGCAGGCCCCATCGTTACCCATGCTTTTGGTTTACAGGCGCTGTTCTGGGGCATTACCGTTCTGTCGTTGATGGGGATCGTAATTACCCTGACCATGATCCCGGCGGCTCCGGCGCATGTGCTAAATCGGGAATCGGCCATCGTGCGCGGCGGTTTGCGCAAGGTTTTAGCCAATAGCCGCCTGCTGAAGCTGAATTTCGGCATTATGAGTCTGCATATTCTGCTGATGTCGAGCTTCGTGGCGCTGCCGCGCGTAATGGAACAGGCAGGGCTGGCGCCGCAGGATCACTGGAAAGTCTATCTTGTCACCATGCTGGTTTCCTTCGCCGGCGTGGTGCCGTTCATTATCTTCGCCGAGTTGAAACGGCGCATGAAGCAGGTGTTCGTCGGCTGCATCCTGGTGCTTATCGCCGCCGAGCTGACGCTGTGGGCGGCGGGCAATCAGCTCTGGCAGATTATTGCCGGCGTGCAGCTGTTCTTTCTGGCGTTTAACGTGATGGAAGCCCTGCTGCCATCGCTGATCAGCAAAGAATCCCCCGCCGGATACAAGGGAACCGCGCTGGGCGTTTACTCCACCACCCAGTTTCTCGGCGTGGCTATCGGCGGCAGTCTGGGAGGCGCGCTGTTCGAACATTACGGCCCGGCAACGGTATTCGCGGCGGGCGCAGGCATCGCCGCGCTGTGGCTGCTGGTCGGCTTCACCATGCGCGAGCCGCCCTACCTCAGCAGCCTGAGAATCACACTCTCCGATTCCGCATTAAATAACCGCGACCTCGAAGAGAAAATACACGCCCAGCCCGGCGTGGCGGAGGTGATTATCGTTCCCGACGAGCACAGCGCCTACGTCAAAATCGATAATAAGAAAATCAGCAGACGGCAGTTGGAAGAGCTGGTCGCCCGGCCATAGCCACTGCGGCCCGCTCGGTGCGACCGGCTATCCGCTAACGCCCGCCTGCTCTTGCAACCAGCGTTGCAGCAATTTGCCGTCCGCCGACATCTCGATGTCCTGCCGGACGCACAGGTGGTAATCTCGTCCGTCTTCAATCGGCAGATCGAACAGTTTCACCAGTTCGCCGCCGTGCAGAAAGCGCTCAATCAGCGGTTCGCGCATCAACGCGCATCCCAGTCCGGCCTGAAGCCCCGCCAGCGTCAGCAGGCCGTCTTCAAATAGCGGCCCGGTGCTGCGCGGCGGACGCCTGACGTTCTGCGCCTGAAACCACTGCATCCAGGTTGAGCGCTCCTCATCGTGCAGCAGCGGCAACTGCAACAGCTGTTCCGGTTCGTCGATATGGCCGTGGATGCGCAGAAATTCGCGGCTGCAAACCGGCACCATCCTGCCGGACACCAGCTTCTCGCTGCGATATCCCCCCCACTGCCCGCCGCCGAAGCGGATCGACATATCGGAGGCATCGCTCAGGTAATTGCGATGGTTGGCGTAGACCACGTTGATATCGGTTTGCGGATTGGCGCGCAGAAAGTCCGGCAGCCGCGGGATAAACCAGCCCATGCCGAACAGCGGGATCAGGCTGATGGTCACCTGGCGGGACTGGGCGTGCTCCAGCACATGTTCGGTAGCCTGGCGCAGCACGGTAAACGCGGAACGAATCGAGCGATAGTATTCGCGTCCTTCATTCCTCAGCATCAGCCGCCGCCCCTGACGCTCCGTCAACGGCATTTGCAGAAAGGTCTCCAGCGTCTTCAACTGGTGGCTGACCGCCGAGGGAGAAATGTTCAGCTCCCGCGCCGCCGCGGTAATGCTTCCCAGCCGGGCGATAGCTTCAAAAACCCGCACCGCCCGCAGCGGCGGATCGTTGGGCAGGCGGCCGTCCTCGCCTAATCCGCCCTGCGGCAATTGTTCTATTTTATTCATCTGTTGAATTTTTCATCGGTGAAATAATCACACCATAGATTATTAATCATTAATTTTCAATTAGTTATTTGTCCACACTTTTATTATAAGAAATGTTTTTTGCGTATTTCACAGTTTAATTCAGATATTGGATGGTAAGCGGGCGATGTGAACCTGGCGGATAACCATGTGGATACTCTACTGCAACAACTGATTAATGGCGTGATGCTCGGCAGTATCTACGCGCTTGTCGCGCTGGGCTACACCATGGTGTACGGCATTCTACGCATTATCAATTTCGCCCACGGCGATATTCTGATGGTCGGCGCGCTGACCACGCTCTCCGGCCTGCGCCTGCTGGAACAGTACGCGCCGGCCATGCCGCCGCTGCTGGCGCTGGCGCTCTCCCTGCTGGCGGCGATGACGGTCTGCGCGCTGGTCGCCGCGGCGATAGAACGCTTCGCCTATCGCCGCTTGCGGCATGCCCCGCGCCTGGCGCCGTTGATCAGCGGGATTGGCGTGTCGCTGCTGCTGCAAACCTTCGCCATGCTGATCTGGTCACGCAATCCGTTGATGTTTCCGCAGATTCTCCCCATGGACCCGATTGCGGTGACGGCTGGCGACGCGCTACACCCGCCGGCGGTGATTACCGTCACCGGGCTGGTTACCGTCGCCCTGGCGCTGGCGGTCATGGTCGCGCTGTTGCTGCTGGTGGAACACAGCCGTCTGGGGCGCGCCATGCGCGCCACGGCGGAAAATCCGCAGGTCGCCAGCCTGATGGGCGTTAACCCCAACCGCGTCATTACCCTCACCTTCGCCATCGGCGGCGTGTTCGCCGCGCTGGCGGGCGTGATGATGGCCAGCAACTACGGCAACGCCGGCTTTTCGATGGGTTTTCTCCCCGGCATCAAAGCCTTTACCGCCGCCATCCTGGGCGGCATCGGCAACCTGCGCGGGGCGATGCTCGGCGGACTATTGCTTGGCATCATCGAATCCCTGGGCGCCGGTTATCTCGGTGAACTCACCAACGGCGCGTTCGGCAGCAACTATCAGGACGTCTTTGCCTTTATGGTGCTGATCCTGGTGCTGGTATTCCGCCCGTCCGGCCTGCTCGGCGAGCGGCTGGCCAACCGCGTATAGGAGCGACGATGAGCGAAACAACCTTTAATGGCGGCCGCCCTGCCCGCGCCACGGCGCGACGCCGGCTGCATCTCGGCCTGGCGCTGTTTATCGCCGCGCTGCTCGTCGCACCCTGGGTGGCCGGCGGCCTGGGCGGCAACTACTGGGTGCGGGTGATCGACTTCACCCTGCTGTATATCATGCTGGCGCTGGGGCTGAATATCGTGGTGGGCTTTACCGGTCTGCTGGATATGGGCTTTATCGCCTTCTACGCCGTGGGCGCCTATCTGGCCGCGCTGCTGGCGTCGCCTCATCTCGTCGGCGCGTTTCCGCTGCTGTTGCACTATTTCCCGCACGGGCTGCACTTTTCCATCCTCCTGCTGCTGCCGCTCTCCGCCGCGCTGGCGGCGCTGTGCGGCATAGCGCTGGGGGCGCCCACGCTGCGCCTGCGCGGCGATTATCTGGCCATCGTCACCCTCGGTTTCGGCGAAATTATCCGCATCCTGATGCGCAATCTCGATCGTCCGATCAATATCACCAACGGACCGAAAGGGATTTCCGGCATCGATACCCTGTCGCTGTTCGGCGTCAAATTCAGCGGCGTCCACCAGCTGTTCGGCGTCAACATTCCGGCGCTGTACCTGTGGTACTACCTGCTCGCGGCGATAGTCATCGCCATTATTTTTATCTCCCTACGCCTGCAGCATTCCCGCGTGGGGCTTGCCTGGGCCGCCATCCGGGAAGATGAGGACGCCGCGCGCGCCATGGGCATCAACGCGCGTAATTACAAGCTGCTCGCCTTTGCCATCGGCGCCGCTTTCGGCGGCGTGGCGGGTACGCTGTTCGCCTCCTTTCAGGGCTTCGTCTCCCCGGAGTCCTTCACGCTGCACGAGTCCATCGCCGTACTGGCGATGGTGGTGCTCGGCGGGATGGGACATATTCCGGGGGTGATTGTCGGCGCCATCCTGCTCTCGGCGCTGCCGGAGTTCCTGCGCAGCCATGCCGCGCCGCTGCAACAGTCGCTGTTCGGCGCGGTAGTCATCGACCCGGAAATCCTGCGCCAGCTGTTTTACGGTCTGGCGCTGGTGCTGGTGATGCTGTTCCGCCCGGCGGGACTGTGGCCCGCCCGTCATGGGGAGGGGAAAGCATGACGCTGTTGTCCATTCGTCACCTCAGCAAACGCTTCGGCGGGCTGGTGGCGGTAAACGACGTTTCTCTAAGCGTCGAACGGCATGAGATCTACGGTTTGATCGGTCCCAACGGCGCCGGAAAAACCACCTGTTTCAACCTAATCACCGGCTTGTATCAGGCCGACGGCGGCAGCTTTATGCTGGAAGAGAAGCCCTACAACCCGCGGTCCATCGAAAAGGTCACCCGGGCCGGCATCGCCCGCACCTTCCAGAACCTGCGGCTGTTCAATGAGATGAGCGCGCTGGAAAACGTGATGGTGGGACGCCATGCGCGCACCCGCAACGGCGTATGGGCGGCCGTCAGCCGCCACCGCCGCGCCCGCGCCGAAGAGCGGGAAACCCGCGAACTGGCCCATTACTGGATGGACTATGTCGGCATCGCCCAATTCGCCCACTACCGCGCCCGCGATCTGGCCTACGGTCATCAGCGCCGCCTGGAAATCGCCCGCGCCCTGGCCACCGACCCCAAACTGCTGGCGCTCGACGAGCCCGCCGCCGGTATGAACGCCGGCGAAAAAGTGGCGCTACAGGCGCTGCTGGCGCGCATCCGCGACGACGGAAAAACCATTCTGCTCATCGAGCACGACGTCAAGCTGGTGATGGGACTGTGCGACCGCATCAGCGTACTGGATTACGGCAGCGTCATCGCCGAGGGCGATCCGCAGACGGTGCGCCGCCATCCGGCGGTGATCAAAGCCTACCTCGGAGGCCATGCCCATGTCTGACGTTTTGTTGCAGGTAGAACGGCTTGGCGTGAATTACGGCGGTATTCAGGCGGTGAAACAGATTGATTTCACCATCCGCGCAGGCGAACAGGTGACGCTTATCGGTGCCAACGGCGCGGGTAAAAGCTCCATCGTGCGGGCGCTGGCCGGACTGCAGCCTTACACCGGTTCCGTCATTTACCGCGGGCAGGATGCCCGCCATCAGAAATGTCCGCCGGAGCAGTTGCTGCGCCAGGGGTTGGTGATGGTGCCGGAAGGACGCGGCATCTTTCAGCGCCTGACGGTGCTGGAAAACCTGCATATGGGCGCCTGGCTACGGCGCGATAACGCGCGGGTCGGCCATGAAATCGAAAAAGTTTTTGCGCGTTTCCCACGGCTTGGCGAGCGCCGACACCAGCCCGGCGGCCTGCTTTCCGGCGGCGAACAGCAGATGCTGGCGCTGGCCCGCGCGCTGCTCAGCCGCCCCCGCCTGCTGATCCTCGACGAGCCGTCCATGGGGCTGGCGCCGCTGATGGTGGAAAACATCTTTGAGGTGATCCGTTCGCTGCGGGCGGATGGCGTGACGCTGTTGCTGATCGAGCAGAACGCCCGGCTGGCGCTGGAGGCGACCGATCGCGCCTGGGTGCTGGACAGCGGAGTTATCGCCCACAGCGGCAACTCCGCCGACCTGCTCAACGACCCGACGATCCAACAGATTTACCTGGGCGAATAGCCCGTTTCTACGACCAACATCAAGGACTACCTATGAAAACAGCAACCTTAAGCATGATTCCGGCGGCGCTGATGCTGCTTGGACTGTCGGCCGCCGCGCCCGCTGCGGCGGCGGACGAAACCGTGGTCATCGGCCTTGCCGGACCGCTTACCGGACCGTCGGCGCGCATCGGCAAGGATCTGGAAAACGGCGCCCAGTTGGCCATCGATGACGTTAACCGGCAAAAACCGCGTATCGGCGGCAAGGCCGTCACCTTCAAGCTGCAGTCGGAGGACGATCAATCCGATCCGCGTACCGCCGTGGCGGTGGCGCAGCGGCTGGTGGACAGCGGCGTAGCGGGCGTGGTCGGCCACTGGAACACCGGCACCAGCATTCCGGCGGCGCGTATTTATCACGATGCCGGCATCGCCCAGGTGGCGCCGGTCGCCACCGGACATGCCTACACCCGGCAAGGTTTCGACACCAGTTTCCGGGTGATGGGGCATGACGACGACGGCGGCAACTATGCCGGGCAGTACGCGGTGCAGGTATTGAAAGCAAGCCGCGTCGCGGTTATCGACGATCGCACCGCCTTCGGGCAGGGACTGGCGGACGAGTTCGTCAAATCGCTGGAGTCTCAGGGGGTAAAGATCGTCGATCGCCAGTATGTGGATGATAAAACGGTCGATTTCAGCGCCGTACTGACGGCGATCCGCAGTAAAAACGTCGATCTTATCTTCTTTGGCGGCGTAGACAGCCAGGCCGCGCCGCTGGCCAGGCGCATCAAACAGCTGGGCATCAACGCTACGCTGATGGGCGCGGGCGGTTTCGTCAGCCAGACCTTCCTGCAACTGGCGCAGAAGGAAGGCGAAGGGGTGGTGGCGCTGGAGCCGGGCCTACCGGTGGAGCAGATGCCGGGCGGGAAAGCCTTTGAACAGGCTTACCGCGACCGCTATCACACCCATATCGAACTGCACGCCCCGTTCGCCTATGACGCCACCCAGACGTTGATCGCCGCCATCCGCCAGGCCGACTCCGCCGACGCCGCCGATTATCTGCCCAAACTGCGCGCGATCTCGCATCAGGGCGTCACCGGCGTCATCGCTTTTGACGGCGAAGGCAATCTGCAAAACCCGTCGTTCACGGTCTATAAAGTCGTGGACGGCAAATGGCAGCCGCAAACGGTATTGGGCGGCAGCCGGCAATAAGTTGACGTAAAGCGGTAACGAAATGAGGCAATGCGATGAGCTGTAAGCAAAACGAGCCGGGTATTCTGGCCCGCCGCCGCATCGAGGCGGAAATCATCAAACCGATCTATCAGGTTCTGGTGCGGGAAGTGGGCAAGGCCCGCGCCCAGGCGATCATCGGCGAGGCCATCGAACAGGCCGCCATTGACGCCGGACGCGAGTTCGCCAGCCGGGAGCCGGAGGGCGCGGATTTGCAAAGCTTTATCGCATTGCAGTATCTGTGGGAAAAAGACGACGCGCTGGAGGTCCGGGTGATCGACAGCGACGAGCAACGCTACGACTACGATGTCACCCGCTGTCGCTACGCCGAGATGTATCACCAGATGGGACTGGGAGAGATCGGCCACCTGCTCTCCTGCGCGCGCGATGAGAAATTTATCGTCGGCTACGCGCCGGAGGTGGAACTGCGACGCACCACCACCATCATGTGCGGCGCGGCGCGCTGCGACTTCCGTTATCGGGTGAAAAAAAAGGAAGAAAAACAATGAGCACGCTGCAAATCAACGCTCAGCGCCTGTGGCATACGCTGGAAACCATGGCGCGCTACGGCGCCACCGCCAACGGCGGCGTCACCCGCCTGGCGCTGAGCGAAGAGGATAAACAGGCGCGCGACCTGCTGCGCGGCTGGGCGGAAGAGGCCGGTTTTTCCTGCCGGGTGGACCGGCTCGGCAATATGTTTATGCGTCGTCCGGGACGCAATCCGGCCCTGGCTCCGGTATTGACCGGTTCTCACGTCGATTCCCAGCCGCTTGGCGGCCGCTTTGACGGTATCTACGGGGTGCTCGCCGGCCTTGAGGCACTGCGCACCCTTAACGACCACGGCATCGAAACCGAACGCGCCATTGAGCTGGTGAACTGGACCAACGAAGAGGGCGCCCGCTTCGCGCCGGCGATGCTCGCCTCCGGCGTCTGGGCCGGGGTTTTCACGCCGGAATTCGCCCTGGCGCGCAGCGACAGCGACGGCGTGACGGTAACGCAGGCGCTGCGGGCCATCGGCTACGCCGGCACGCAACCGGCCGAGGCGTTTCCGCTGCACGCCTGTTACGAACTGCATATTGAACAAGGGCCGATCCTGGAAGCCGAGGGGCTGGACATCGGCGTGGTTTACGGCGCGCAGGGACAGCGCTGGTACGAGGTCGCCATTGACGGATTCGCCGCCCACGCGGGAACCACGCCGATGGCGCGCCGGCGCGACGCGCTGTGCGGTTTCGCCGAACTGGTGAGCGCCGTCGAGCGCATCGGTCATGATTTCTCGCCCGACGGCCGCGCCACCGTCGGCATGGCGCAAATCACCCCCAATTCGCGCAATGTGGTGCCGGCGCGGGTGTTTTGCAGCGTGGAGTTCCGCCACCCTGAGCAGGCGGCGCTGCTAGCCATGGAACAGGAACTGCAGCGGGCGATGGAAAAGCTGGCCGATCGCCAACTGACCGCCGATCTGCGCCGCATTTTCGACTATGCGCCGATAAGCTTTGATGCGCACTGCGTCGCGCAGGTGCGTCAGGCGGCGGACAGGCTGAATTACGCCAGCCGGGAGATGGTGTCCGGCGCCGGACATGACGCTTGCTATATCAACCGGGCGGCGCCCACCGCGATGATTTTTATCCCCTGCGTGGCGGGCGTCAGCCATAACGAAGCGGAGAATATCTTGCCCGGGTGGAGTGAAAAAGGCGCCAACGTGTTGCTGCACGCGGTACTGGCGTCGGCGCAGGAGCGGTAGCGCGCGGCACGGCTGCAACCGGAGATCGCCATGCGTCCCGGCGCTCTGCGGCGCGGTTATGCGACGCCGCGCCCTGGGGATTAATCGCGGAAGTTGGTGAACTGGAAAGGCTGCCCCAGGTCCGCGCCGCGCACCAGGGCCATGGCCCCTTGCAGGTCATCGCGGGATTTCCCGGTCACCCGCACCTGCTCGCCCTGAATCTGCGCCTGCACTTTCAGTTTGCTGTCTTTAATCAGCTTGACGATTTTTTTCGCCAGCGCGGTTTCAATGCCCTGCTTCAGTTTAGCGTCAACGCTGTAGGTTTTGCCGCTGTGATCCATCTCTTCCGGGATCTCCAGCGCGCCCCCTTCAATGCCGCGCTTCAACAGTTTTTCACGCAGGATATCGATCAGTTGCTGAACCTGAAAATCCGACTCGCTGGCGGCTTTGATGCTTTGTGATTTTTCATTCAGTTCAAAACTAGCCGGCACATTGCGAAAATCCCAACGGGTGCCCAGCTCACGGGTGGCGTTTTCCACCGCATTGCGCACTTCCTGCATATCAATTTCCGAAACAATATCGAAAGATGGCATAATCGGTCTCCTGACAAATTTGGCTGACGAGCATAATAACCGCTCCTTTACGATAAATAAAAAAACTTCCGGGAGAAAAAACGCCTGAAGCGTTTTTTAACGCCGCTTGCGGCGGCCCGTCAGGGCGGAGGGCCGGACGCCCTCCGTAAGTTTTTGTCGTCGCCCCGCGACGGCCCGCCAGGTATGGCAGGTCACAAAATGCGCCTCGACGCCAGCGTTATTGCGCTCTGAAGTGACTCCGTTACAATTAATTAGTCTGCTATATGGATACGCATCCCGTGGTGCAAAAGCAGCCATTCCCGAGCCAATAAAGGGAGAATCCTATGAAAATAACCGTTCTCGGTTGCGGCGCTATCGGGCAGCTGTGGCTCGCCGCCCTGCACCGGCAAGGCCACGACGTTCAGGGGTGGTTACGTATTCCGCAACCTTTTTGCCCGGTCAATGTCACCCGGTTGGACGGGCGGCACAGCAACCTCAATTTGACCGCCAACGACCCCGACCATCTGGCGCATAGCGAGTTATTGCTGGTCACCCTAAAGGCCTGGCAGGTTTCCGATACCGTGCGCAACCTGCTGCCGAAGTTGAACCCCGCCTGCACTATTTTGCTGCTGCATAACGGCATGGGCGCGCGCGAGGAGTTGCCGCCGCTGCGGCAACCGCTGATTTTGGGCATCACCACCCACGCGGCGCGGCGCGATGCCACCACCGTGGTGCATACCGCCGCCGGGACCACCCATATCGGCGCGATCGGCAATAACCATGACGCGCCAAGCCATTTTGCCGAAATACTGCATCAGGCACTGCCCGACGTGGCCTGGCATAACGATATCTCCGCCACCTGCTGGCTGAAGCTGGCGGCCAACTGCGTGATTAATCCCTTAACGGTTATCCATCAATGCACCAACGGAGAATTGCTCACTTACCCGCAGCAGCTTATCTCCCTTTGTCAGGAAATCGCCGCGGTGATGGAACGGGAAGGTTTCCACACCTCGGCGGACAGCCTGCTGATCTACGTTAATCAAATCATTCACAACACCGCGGCCAATACCTCTTCCATGCTGCAGGACGTTATGGCGCAACGTCATACCGAGATTGACTATATCACCGGTTACCTGCTGCGGCGGGCGCGTATCCACGGCTTGGCCGTCCCCGAAAACAGCCGTCTGTTTGAGGCCATCAAGCATAAGGAAAACGAGTATGAGCGCATCAGTGCTGGTATGTCTGGCTCCTGGTAGCGAGGAAACCGAAGCGGTCACCACCATCGACCTGCTGGTCAGAGCGGGCATTCAGGTTACCCTTGCCAGCGTCGCCGGTGACGGCGACCTTGAAATCACCTGCTCCCGCGGCGTCAGGCTGCTGGCCGACGCCCCGCTGGTGGCGGTGGCGGATCGCCATTTCGACGCCCTGGTGCTGCCCGGCGGATTACAGGGCGCCGAATGCTTCCGCGACAGCCCGGTGCTGGTGGAGTGTATCCGCCAGGCGCATCAGGAAGGGAAAATCGTCGCGGCGATGTGCGCCACCCCGGCGCTGGTGCTGGAATATCACCAGCTTTTCCCCATCGGCAATATGACCGGCTATCCCGCGCTGCGCGATAAGATCGCGCCGGAAAAATGGCTGGAAAAACGCGTGGTGTACGATCCGCGCGTCAGCCTGCTGACCACCCAGGGACCGGGCACCAGTATGGATTTCGCCCTGAAGCTGATTGACCTGCTGCTGGGCAAGGCGAAAGCGGCGGAGGTGGCGGCGCAGTTGATTCTGCCGCCCGGCATCTACAATTATCAGGACTGATTGCCGCCCTGCGGGGACGCCGACGCCTGGCGGACCGCCAGCGGATTCGCCGCTTGCAGCAGGGTATAGAGCGCCTGCGGGTCGATGGCCTTGCAGATCCCCTGCGGTTTTTGCATGGCGGCGTCTTCCGCCGCCAGCATGGCGTTAATCACCGCCTCATGGGTGCTTGCCACCGCCGCCAAATAGATCGGGTCGAAACACTCGTCGTTCAGGTAGCGAAAAGATTGATGCGCCGGCGCCACCTGCGGCAGCGGAGCGGCGTTGGCGGTGCTGAACGCCAGAAAGATATCCCCGGAGTTATTGCCGCCGGGGCTGCCGGACTGCGATATGCCCAGCCCGGCGCGCCGGGCCAAACGCTGTAGCTGATGGGGCATCATCGGCGCATCGGTCGCCAGGATAACGATAATTGAACCGCGCTCCTGCCGCAGCGCCTCCGGCAGTTCGGCATCCAGCATGGTCCCCAGCGGAACGCCAAACAGAGAAAACCACGAACGCTGCCCGTAATTCGCCTGCACCAGCGCGCCCAGGGTGTATTCTTCACCGTCGATACAAAAGCGGCGCGACGAGGTCCCGGTGCCGCCTTTAAAGCCGTAGCAAATCATCCCGTTCCCGCCGCCCACGTTGCCTTCGGCCAGGGGGCCGCTATGGGCGGAGTTCAGTGCCGCCAGGGCATCGTCGACCGTAACATGCAAGCCGTTGATATCGTTAATCACGCCATCATAGGTTTCGGCGACCACCGGCATCGCCCAGATATGGTGCCGTTCCCAGATTTCACGGTATTGCTCAATCATCCAGCGCACCGCGGCCTGATGCACGGTGCCGGTTGAGTGCGTATTGGTCAGGCAGATAGGCCCAACGAAATAGCCTCCGTCCTTAATCCAGTGCGTTCCCGTCATCTCGCCATTGCCGTTAAGGGCATGACAGCCCGCCCACACCGGCTGCGGCTCGCGTTGATAACCGCGCGGCAACAGCGCGGTAACGCCGGTTTTAATCTGTTTTCCGTCGCTGCTGACGCCATTGATGGTCCGGTAGCCGACCATCACCCCCGGCACGTCGGTAATCGCGTTATGGTCGCCCGTTGGACCGTCGAAGCGTAATCCTAACTGACGCGCTCTTGTTTTTGACATAAATGACTTCCTTTAATCATCTACACGCCGGCTTCTTATATACAGCCCGACGGCCGCTATCGCTAAGGAGCCAAGAATTAATAACGTGGCAATCGCATTGATCTCCGGTTTGATGCCGCGTCTTATCATGCCGTATATCTGTACCGGCAGCGTCGTGGCGTCAACGCCGGAAATAAAATAGGTGATCACCAGATCGTCCAGGGAAATAATAAAGGCCAGCAACGCCCCGCCGATAACGCCGGGCAGGATCATCGGCAGGGTAATACGCCTGAAGGTGATCCACGGCGTGGCGCCCAAATCCGCCGAGGCTTCTTCCAGCCGGGAATCCATACCCGCCAGCCGGGCGCTGACGATAAGAAATACGTAGCTGCAGAGAAAAGTACAGTGGCCGATAATAATCGACAGCTTTCCCAGGGGAATGCCGACATAAACAAAAAAGATTAATAACGCAATGCCCAGCACGATATCCGGCATCATCATCGGGATATAGAGCATCAGCCGATAAAACCCCTGCAGCCTGAAGCGATATCGCGCCAGCGCCAGTGCCGTTACCGTCCCGATTAACGTTGAGATGACGGTGGTGCTCAGCGAGACAATCAGGCTGTTTTTCAGCGCCTGCAGTAACTGGCCGGTGGAATCGATATAGAGCGCGCTTTCGTTTAACCGGTTATCCAAGCCAAACAATGAGCGATACCAGTCAAAACTGAACCCCTGCCAGATCATCATATTAATCGGATTGGCGTTAAACGAATAAATTACGATCAATAACACCGGACAATAAAGAAAGATAAAAAACCCCAGGCCGTAGAGATCCAATGACCACTGCGCCAGGCGAGATAAAAAGCGTTTTTTCATATTTTATCCTATGTCATCCGACTCGCTGAATCAGCCGCGGCGCGACGCTGGGAAAGATAAAAATTAACCAGCAGTACGCATAACACCATCAGCATCAACAGCATGGAGATCGCCGCGCCGAAAGGCCAGTTGCGGGCGGAGAGGAATTGCTGTTCGACCAGGCCGCCCACCATAATTACCCTGGCGCCGCCCAGCAATGAAGGAATGATAAAGTTGCCCAGCACCGGGATAAAAACCATCACCGAACCGGCAATAATTCCCGGCAGCGTTAACGGGAAGGTAATACGCCAGAATGTTTTCCACTGGTTGGCGCCTAAGTCATAGGATGCGTAAATCAGACTGCGATCGATCTTTTCCACGCTGGCGTAAACCGGCAAAAACATAAAAGGGATATAAACGTAAACCATGCCGATTAATACCGCCGTCTCGGTATAGATCAGATTAAGCGGCTGCTGAATAAGCCCCAGACTCTGCAAAATATAATTCAGGAAGCCGGTGGGCCGCAGAATCAGTACCCAGGCATACAGGCGCACCACCAGGCTGGCGAAAAAAGGCAGCGTAATCAGGAATAATAAAAAATTACGCACTTTTAGCGATTTGCCGCTCACCCAAAAGGCAATCGGATAGCAGACCAGCAGTGATATCACCACGCTGATTAGCGCAATGCGGATGGAGGTGGCAATGATTTTCAGATACAGAATATCGAAATCCTCAAATACCCCATCGGCCCAGCCCAGGATGCGGCCATAATTATCCGGATACAGGCTCCATTCGACGCCGCCATATAATCCCGGCGTTAAAAAACTGAACGTCACCATAATGGCCAACGGCACCAGAAAGAACAGGCTCAACAGCAGCGTGATCGGCGATAATAATCCGATTAACCTTAACTTTTTCGCGGCCGCCAATGTCAACATGCGCACGCTTCCCGATAAGGTAATAAGTGACAGGACGCGATGTCATACCACAGCGTAATAGCATCTCCCGGTTTGAATAAATGCGGCGTGGTCAGGGAACGATTGCCAATCGAAACCTTGAGCGATTCATGTTGCCCCGCCTTGAAAATAATCTCGATATCCTTACCCATAAAAATGACCTGCCGCACTATGCCGTCAATTCTGGCGTATTGCGTCTCCACATCGTCGTTCTTTTGCAACACAAAGTGCTGCGGGCGCAATAATAGCTGCCAGCACTGCCCCAGTTGATAGCCGGCGCCGGCCTGTTTTACGGCGCTAAACAGATCGCCGTCGGGCGTGGTCAATACCAGATGATGGGCGGCGATATCCGTAATAGATACGTCGATAAGGTTGCTTTCGCCAATAAAACCGGCGACGAAATGGTTAGCCGGCTGGTCGTAAATGGCGCTCGGATCGCCATTTTGCTGTATTTTCCCGCCGTTGAGCACGATGATGCGATCCGACATGGTCAACGCTTCTTCCTGATCGTGGGTGACGAAAATAAAAGCGATTTTCAGCTCGCTTTGCAGGCGTTTTAACTCAAGTTGCATGCTTTGGCGCAAATTACGATCCAGCGCGGAGAGCGGCTCGTCCAGCAGCAACAGGGTCGGCCGATTGACGATGGCTCTGGCCAGGGCCACGCGCTGCTGCTGCCCCCCCGAAAGCTGCGCGGGCCTGCGTTTTTCCATCCCCTGCATGCCCACCAGTTCAAGGGTTTCCGCCACCCGGCGATTGCGCTCGCTGCGCAGCACCCCCTGCACGTCCAGTCCGTAGCCCACGTTATCGGCGACGTTCAGATGCGGAAATAGCGCATAGCTCTGAAATACGGTATTGACCGGCCGCTGATGGGCCGGCGTTTCATTGGCGGTTTTCCCCAGAATCCGCAACTCGCCGCTGTCCAGCGATTCAAAGCCGCTGATAATTCTCAGCAAGGTGGTTTTGCCGCAGCCGGACGGTCCCAGCAGGGTGACGAATTCATTATCCCGCACCTGCAAATTAATGCCATCCAGCGCTTTTACCCTCCCCCCTTTCGGAGTCCGGTAATATTTGACCGCGTTGTTTAAAGCAACAACCGAACGGAAGTTATGACTCTCATTCATAATAACTCCGGCAAGCGTCAGTAAAAAAATCGCCAGGATAAATAATCAGCCGCATTAATTCGCGCTGCGGAAGCGCGTCCACACCCGGTCGTATTGGCGCAGATATTGTCCCAGATCCTCAAATATCTGCAGCCGGGCGCGAACGTCGGCGGGCGGATTGGCGGCGGGATTGTTTTTTAAGCTCGCCGGCAATAAATCAATCGCTTTACGATTGGGGGTGCCGTTCATTTGCTGCGCGGTATTCATCGCCGCAATATCCGGCTTAAGAAAAAACTCCATAAACTTTTTGGCGTTCTCTTTATTCGGGGCGCTGTGCAGTACGCACATATTTTCCTGATACATGGTGGCCCCCTCTTCAGGGATCACATAGGCGAGATTATCCGGGTCCTGCGAGACATACATCAGCGCGCCGACGAAATAATGCGCGGCGGCCACATCCCCGGACTGCACCAGCGGAATACTTTCGTAGGTGAAGGCCGACACCAGGGGTTTTTTCGCCGTCAGCCAGTCGGCCGCCTGCTTTAAATCCTCGCCGCTATGGGTATTGACCGATTTATTATTGACGATAAGCCCGACGCTGAGCGTTTCACGCATATCGTCCAGCATGATCACTTTTTTGCCCCGCTCGGCTTCGGCAAAAAAATCGCGCCAGGAGGTGATGGGTTTATCCACCTTATTTTTATTGTAAAAAATGCCGACGGTGCCCCAGGCGTACGGCAGGCAGTATTCCCCTTTGGGATCGGTTTTGGCGCGCAAAAACTGCGGGTCGATATTGCCGAAGTCCGCCGCCTGATTGATATCGGTTTTTTCCAGCAGCTTGAGCGTCGCCATCACGTCCTGCATATGGACGGAGGGAAAAACGATATCGTAACCGCTGGCGCCCGCCTGAATTTTGGCCAGCATCTCTTCATTATTGCCATAGGTATCCAGCTTTACGCTGATGCCGGTTTCTTTGGTAAACGCCGTCAATACCGCCGGGTTAATATAATCGCCCCAGTTATACAGCCGTAATTCACCCGCAGCCCGCGCCGGCAGGCTGGTCAGCATGGCTGAGGCCAGCAGAGATAAACAGACGCCCTTGGCGGCTTTTGCAACGCGAATAGACATGTTGACTCTCCGTCGAGTGGCGCCTGCCGGAAAGCATCCCCGATAAGACGGGCGCCTGATTGCACGGCTGATAGCATCAGGATGGAATTACCGGTTCATTCTTGCTATCAGCGGGATTTATGACATATTTATGTCTTCAGATATACGTTTGCAATCTTTATGCCATTGGCGCTCAACAAATGGTATTTAATTACCTAAAATTAAATAAATGGTATTTTAATGTCAAAAAATCAATCGGGTAAGCGCATGATTACAGAAAGAATTGAGAGTCTGGACGGCAGGTTGACGCCGGCGGAACGCACCCTGTGGGCCTATATCCAGGCCAATCTGGAAGGGATTGCGTTTGAAAATGGTGCAACCCTTGCCCAAAAAAGCGGCGTCAGCCCTAATACCGTCAGCCGCTTTCTGCGCCGCCTGGGCTATAAAGGATTACAGGGACTGAAAGAGGACCTGCGCGACGACGTGCGGGTGCAGTCGCTGCTGAATACCACGCTGCTGGAGCGGGTTGAGCAATCGGATGACCTGACCATCCACCTCAATAAAGAGATCGACGCGCTGGTTAAATTCTGGGAACAGCTTGGCAGCCAGCACTGGCGGGATATCGTCGAGCGCGTATGCAACGCGGAGAAAGTATTTATCTGCGGCTTTCAGACCATCCGCGGCATGGCGGAGGACTTCTCAAATCGCCTGTCGCTGGTGCGCTCCGACGTTGAATTCCTCGACTTATACAGCGGCGTGCTGGGCCAGTGGCTGGATAGCTATGAAAAACATTGCTGCGTCATTTTAATCGACATTGCGCCCTACGCCGAGGCCGGCGTCTCTTTCGCCAATGAATGCATCAAGGAAAACGCCGATCTGGTGGTGTTTACCGATGAGTACGGCATCGCCAAGTATATGAATACACCCTATATCGTGACCATGACCACCAAAACCGGATTGATCCTGGAGTCCACCGGCGGTTTGGCCAGCGCGCTTAATGTGCTGCTGCACTGCGTCGCCGCCAAAAATAAAGGGCAGCTTAAGCAGCGACTTGAAGCCTATGAAAATCGGGTGAAATGCCTGAAGCTCTATCGTTCATAAAAGAAGAGAAAGCCCCGCTCGCCAGGCCGGGGCCGATTACCGCGACTACGGGCGGTACACTTTCACATTGCTGAAGCCCTGCTCGCGCAGGTAGAGCGCCTGCAAACGGCTCATCACGCCGCGTTCGCAGTAGAGCAGATAGGTTTTGTTCTGATCCAGGTCGCCAAACTGGGTGCTCAATTTGTAGAAGGGCAAGGATTTGATTTCGGCCTGCGCCAGCGTCAGCGGTTTTTCTTCCTGCTCGTCCGGCGCGCGGATATCCAGCAGGATATCCGTCGGCGCAAACGCCGCCACCGTTTCCACTTCCGCCACTTCCTGGCGGGTTTGCTCGGCGATCTCGCGAATATCGATATTGCGCGCTTCGCCGACCACGCGATCGAGAATAGTGAAATCGAACCGGCTCTCTTCGTGCTCGATTTTGGCTTTCACCGCTTTGACCGTCGGGCTTTTGGAAATTACCCCGCAGTATTCCGGCATCGTCTTGGCGAAATCTTCCGTTCCCAGCTCACGCGCCAGCTTGATGATGTGCTCTTTGTCATGAGAAATCAGCGGACGCAGAATCAGCGTGTCGGAGGCGTTATCAATCAGGCGCAGGTTGGTCAGCGTCTGGCTGGAAACCTGCCCCAGCGCTTCGCCGGTGACCAGCGCCTGCACGCCGTAGCGCTCGGCCATTTGGGAAGCCGCGCGCACCATCATACGTTTGAGCACCACGCCCATTTGCCCGTCATCGATTTTTTCCAGGATCTCGCCCACCACCGGCTCAAAATCAATGGCGATAAAACGCACCCGGTGCGAGCTGCCGAAGCGGTTCCACAGATAATACGCCACCTGCTTGACGCCGATTTCATGCGCCGCGCCGCCCAGATTGAAGAAGCAGTAATGCACCCGGCAGCCGCGGCGCATCAGCATATAGCTGGAGACGCCGGAGTCAAAGCCGCCGGAGATCAGCGACAGCACGTCTTCCTGCGTACCGATGGGGAAACCGCCAATCCCTTCGTAGCGGCCGTTAATCAGCAGCAGCCGATTCTGGTCGATCTCCAGATGAACGGTAACCTGCGGCGAGGTAAGTTTTACCCGTGCGCCGGCGATATGCTGATTCAAACCGCCGCCGACATAGCGTTCTACGTCCTGCGAGCTAAACTCATGCTTACCGCGGCGCTTTACGCGCACGCAGAATGTTTTGCCTTGCAGCTGTTCGCGGTACAGCGCCAGCGTTTGCTCGAAGATGTCATGAACATCGGCGTAGCCACGATCTTCAACATCAAGAATATGGTGGATGCCGGGGATGCGCGTCAGCGCGTCGCGAATAGTCTCGCGCTGGTTCTCGTCTTTGGCGCGGACTTCGATGTGATCCCAGTGACGGACAACCGCCAGCGTTTCATCATGGTGTTTTAATACGTTGCGAATGTTGCCGGTCAGAATCTTGATAAAGCGCAATCGCACGGATTGGCTCTTGATGGTGATTTCCGGGAACAGTTTAATGATAAACTTCATGGTGGCTGTCGTTACTTGGTCAGAAAGGCGTAAATAAATTTACCCTGAGCGCTAAAATCACGTTATCGGTAAAATCGGCCGCACAGGGATGATTTTACCGATAGCATCCAGGGCGCGGAGTATATCATCATCCATCCCCAAAGTAATTGGCGTTGCGGCAACGGTCAGGCAACGAAGGGATGAAGATTTACCCTGCGCTTTAACCGTATAATTGCGGCGGCATTCATTGGCGCGCCGCCGCAAATAGCGCCATGCCGTGATAAAGCAACGGCGTATCAACCAGGATTCTGAATTATGCCCAAAAAAACCGAACCGCCGGTGAGTTTTGAAAGCTCTCTGAGCGAACTGGAAAAAATCGTTGCCCGTCTTGAATCCGGCGAACTGCCGTTGGAAGAGGCGCTGAATGAATTCGAACATGGCGTACGGCTTGCGCGTCAGGGCCAGCAAAAGCTGCAGCAGGCGGAGCAGCGGGTACAGATTCTGCTGAGCGACGAACCCGATGCGCCGTTGTCGCCTTTTACCCCGGACAGTGAATAGCCATGACGGATTTCTCTGCACAATTGCACGCCCGCCATCAGCGCGCCAATCGCGTATTAAGCCAGTTTATCTCCGCGCTGCCCTTTCAGAGTAGTCCACTGGTCAACGCCATGGGTTATGGGTCACTGTTGGGCGGCAAGCGGCTGCGTCCGTTCCTGGTTTATACTACGGGCGAACTGTTCGGCATGCCGCTGGAAAGTCTGGATGCGCCCGCCGCCGCGGTGGAATGCATTCATGCCTATTCGTTAATCCACGACGATCTCCCGGCGATGGACAATGACGACCTGCGCCGCGGCCAGCCGACCTGCCATATCAAGTTTGGCGAAGCCAGCGCCATTCTGGCCGGAGACGCCCTGCAAACCCTGGCGTTCTCCATTTTGTCCGACGCGCCGATGCCCTTGGTAACGGAGCGCTCCCGACTGGCGATGCTATCCGAACTGGCGCAGGCCAGCGGCGTGGCCGGCATGTGCGGCGGTCAGGCGCTGGATCTGGCGGCCGAAGGCCATCAGGTCGATCTGGCGGCGCTGGAGCAAATTCACCGCCATAAAACCGGCGCGTTGATCCGCGCGGCGATCAGGCTGGGGGCGCTGGCTGCCGGTGAACCGGGCCGGGCCGGGCTGCCCTATCTCGATCGCTATGCCGACGCCATCGGTCTGGCCTTCCAGGTGCAGGACGATATTCTGGATGTGGTCGGCGACAGCGCCACCACGGGTAAACGTCAGGGCGCCGATCAGCAGTTGGGAAAAAGCACCTACCCCGGTTTACTGGGGTTAGAGCGCGCCCGGGAAAAAACCTGGGATCTTTACCGGCAGTCGCTGGCGGCGCTGGATGATTTAGCCACATCCAGCCGGGAACCACTTAATATTGCGCCATTACAAGCGCTGGCGAGTTTTATCGTCGAGCGTAATAAATAAAATCTCAGAATGAGTCTCTCATGAGTTTTGATACCGCGAAATACCCTACATTGTCGTTAGTGGAAACCCCGGAAGAATTACGTCTGCTACCGAAAGAAACCCTGCCGAAGCTGTGTGACGAACTTCGTCAATATCTGCTGGACAGCGTAAGCCGCTCAAGCGGGCACTTTGCCTCCGGGCTCGGCACCGTCGAGCTGACGGTCGCGCTGCACTATGTCTACAACACCCCGTTCGATCATCTGGTGTGGGACGTCGGCCATCAGGCCTATCCGCACAAGATCCTTACCGGCCGCCGCGACCGCATTGCCACCATCCGCCAGAAGGGCGGCCTGCACCCTTTCCCATGGCGGGATGAAAGCGAATATGACGTATTGAGCGTCGGCCACTCCTCCACCTCCATCAGCGCCGGGCTGGGCATGGCGGTGGCCGCCGAACGCGAAGGGAAAGGCCGCCGCACCGTATGCGTAATCGGCGACGGCGCCATCACCGCGGGCATGGCGTTTGAAGCCATGAACCACGCCGGCGATATCAAATCCGACCTGCTGGTGGTGCTGAACGACAATGAGATGTCGATATCGGAAAACGTCGGCGCACTGAATAACCATCTCGCCCAGTTGCTGTCGGGCAAACTTTACGCCAGCCTGCGCGAAGGGGGCAAAAAGGTGTTGTCCGGCCTGCCGCCGATCAAGGAGCTGGTCAGACGCACCGAAGAACACCTGAAAGGGATGGTGGTTCCCGGCACCATGTTCGAAGAGCTGGGCTTCAACTATATCGGCCCGGTCGACGGCCATGACGTGCAGGCGCTGGCGCAGACGCTGAAAAATATGCGCAGCCTGAAAGGCCCGCAGCTGCTGCATATCATGACCAAAAAAGGGAAAGGCTATGCGCCGGCGGAGCTGGACCCGATAAGCTGGCACGCGGTGCCCAAATTCGACCCCGCCAGCGGCACGCTGCCGAAAAGCAAAGACGGCGCGCTGCCCACCTACTCCAAGATTTTCGGCCAGTGGCTACGGGAAACCGCCGCCAAAGACAGCAAGCTGATGGCCATCACCCCCGCCATGCGCGAAGGGTCCGGCATGGTGCAGTTTTCGCGCGAATACCCGCAGCAATATTTTGACGTGGCGATTGCCGAACAGCATGCGGTGACCTTCGCCGCCGGCCTGGCCGTCGGCGGTTACCGCCCCGTCGTCGCTATCTACTCCACCTTTTTGCAGCGCGCCTACGATCAGGTGATCCACGACGTCGCCATTCAAAACCTGCCCGTGCTGTTCGCCATCGATCGCGGCGGCATAGTCGGCGCCGACGGGCAGACGCATCAGGGCGCGTTCGACCTGTCGTTTTTACGCTGCATTCCCAATATGGTGATTATGACGCCAAGCGACGAAAACGAGTGCCGCCAGATGCTGCACACCGGCTACCTCTATCAGAAAGGGCCGGCGGCGGTGCGCTATCCGCGCGGTAACGGCAGCGGCGCCGATTTGGCGCCGCTGGCCGAACTGCCGATCGGCAAAGGCGTGGTGCGGCGTCAGGGCGACGATATCGCCATCCTCAACTTCGGCACGCTACTGCCGGAAGCGCAAAAGGCGGCGGATAAGCTCAATGCCACGCTGGTGGATATGCGTTTCGTCAAACCGCTGGATGAGGCGCTGATTCTGGAACTGGCGAGCAGTCACCACGCGCTGGTGACGCTGGAAGAGAACGCGGTGATGGGCGGCGCCGGCAGCGGCGTGAACGAACTGCTGATGGCAAAACGAATCGCGATTTCGGTGCTCAATCTCGGCCTGCCGGATAAATTTATTCCCCAGGGCGGTCAGGAAGAGATACGCAGCGATATCGGCCTGGACGCGGCGGGCATTGAAAGCAGCATTGCGCGGTGGCTGGCGTGAATTGGGTTATGACCGGGGCGCAAGGCCCCGGTATTTTATGTCGTTCAGATCAGAATAGCGGCCAATGGTGCCCAATCAGGTAAATAATCCCCGCGGAAATCACACCCGCCGCGATATCGTCAATCATAATCCCCATGCCGCCATACACATTGCGATCGAACCAGCGGATCGGCCAGGGTTTCCAGATATCCAGGCAGCGAAATACCACAAATCCGGCGGCGACCCACGGCCACTCGTTCACCGGTAATGCCATCAGGGTAATCCACATGCCGACGAATTCGTCCCAGACGATGCTGCCGTGGTCGTGGACTCCCATATCTTTCGCCGTCTGATGGCACAGATAGACGCCGATGCAGATGCTGAACATCACCAGCAGCGAATAGAGCTCCAGGGGAAGAAACGACATCGCATACCACAGCGGGATCGCCGCCAGCGACCCCGCCGTGCCGGGCATCCAGGGCGACAGACCGCTGCCGAACCCCGTCGCCAGCAGGTGCCATGGGTTGCGTAACCGCAGTCGGCTTTTCGCCGTTTGCGCCACCTGAGTCTTACCCGCCAAAATGGTCATATCCCTTCCAGTTCAGTTCAACCTCTTTTGCGCCGCGCAAGAAACGCAACCCTTCCGACGCGGGTCCGACCTGCCCGATACAGGTATAGGCGGCGCCCAGATGCCCTAAGGCGATATCCAAAGCGCCGCGGTTGATTTCAGGTACGGTAAAGCACAGTTCATAATCTTCCCCGCCCGACAGCGCCCAGCGCAGCGCCTGTTCTTCGTCCACGCGATCGCGCAGCCAGTGAGAATAAGGAATGGCGTCCAGATTGAGGCGCGCGCCGCATTCGCTGGCCTTGAGTACGTGTTGCAGATCGGAAATCAGGCCGTCGGAAAGATCAATCGCCGAACTGGCCAAATCACGCAGCGCCTGCCCCTGCAAGATCCGCGGCTGCGGACGCAGATGCCGCTGCGCCAACGCCCGGCGGGCGTCGTCATCGTCAATGCGCAGCGTATTCTGCAAGATCGCCAGGCCGGCGGCGCTGTCGCCCAGCGAGCCGGTGACATAAATCCAGTCGCCGATTTTGGCGCCGCCGCGGGTCAAGGCGCGCCCGGCGGGAACCAGGCCGTAAATGGTCAGCGTGAGGCTGAGGGGACCGCGGGTGGTATCGCCGCCGATTAACTGCATGCCGTAATAATCCAGCAACGCGAACAGGCTATCGCTATAGGCCGACAGCCAGTCGGCGTTATTTTCGGGTAGGGTAATCGCCAGGGAGAGCCAGGCGGGATCGGCGCCCATGGCCGCCAAATCGCTCAAGTTGACCGCCAGTGATTTGTAACCCAGATCGGCGGGATGGATGTCGGGCAGAAAATGCACGCCGGACACCAGCGTATCGGTGCTCACCGCCAGTAATTGTTTCTCCGCGACCGCCAGCAGCGCGCAATCGTCGCCGATACCCAACGCAACATCCCGGCGTGAACTTCCAACCCGATTGAAATAGCGGGCAATAAGGTCAAACTCACCTTTAACCATAACCTTTCCAGCCAGCGTTTAATTCAAAAGATCAGGGCCGGATATCCGGCCCTGACTGATTTATTTCTTACCCTTGCGCACCGAAGGCGCGGCTTTGTCGAGTACGCCATTGACAAACTTATGGCTATCTTCGGCGCCAAATACCTTGGCCAGTTCGATGGCTTCGTTAATGGCTACCTTGTAGGGAACATCATCGCGTTTGCTCAGCTCAAATATCGCCAAGCGCAGAATGGCTCTTTCAACCTGCCCCAGTTCATCAAGCTGACGGGACAGGAAAGGCGCCATCAGCCGATCCAGCGTCTCTGCCTGAGTGGCGACACCGGCCAGCAGCTCGCGAAAATAGGTGATGTCGACATCTTTGACATCCTGCTCGCTCAGGAATTGGTGTTCAATATCGGCAATATCATTGTTAGACAACTGCCAGGAATATAGCGCTTGAACCGCACATTCACGGGCGCGGCGACGAGCAGCAGGTTTCACGAAATTCCCCTTACTTAATGGCTTTTAATACGTTAATCATTTCCAGCGCGGTCAGGGCGGCTTCTGCGCCTTTATTACCCGCTTTGGTGCCGGCGCGTTCAATCGCCTGCTCGATGCTTTCCGTGGTCAGTACCCCGAAAGCGACGGGCACTTCACTATCCACGGCGATACGAGACAAACCGGAACTGCATTCGCCGGCAACAAACTCAAAATGGGCGGTTCCACCGCGGATGACCGTTCCCAGCGCGACCACCGCGTCATAACCGCCGTTTTGCGTGCTCTTGGTCAGCGCACGAACGGCTAACGGCAGCTCGTAGGCGCCGGGAACCCAAACAACGGTAATATTCTCGTCTTTAACCTGACCGATGCGCTTTAATGCGTCAATCGCGCCGTCCAGCAGGCTGTCGTTGATAAAATGGTTAAAACGAGCAATCGCAATCGCCACGCGGGCATCAGGAGTAGCAACAACACCTTCAATAACGTTCATAGCTTTCCTTTGTCTGGTCTTTATACCCCGCAGGGGGGCGGATTCTATCATATTCTTCCGGTTGCGTATGCGGTTTTGTCGGACGCCCATCAGGCGCCCGATGACCCGTTTTGCGGCTTGAGCCGCAGCCGCAAATCCGGCCCTATCTGGCGTACATCGCTTATTTCGAACTCGGGAGCCTGGGACAGCCGGTTCAGCCCCGGCAGAACGCAAAGCCCGCGGGCATTATCCCCCAAAAGCTTCGGCGCGAGATACACAATCAGCTCATCGACCACGCCGGCCTTTAACAGCGCCCCCGCCAGAGTGGCGCCGGCCTCCACCCAGACGGAGTTAATCTGCCGCTTGCCCAGCACCATCATCAGCGCAACCAGATCGATCCCGCCAGCGTGCTGCGGCAAACTCAGCTGTTTGACCGTTTCCGGCCACGTCCGTTCATCGCTGCCCGTATGCGCCAGCCAGGTTTGCCCCGGCTGCGCAATGATGCGGTGCTGCGGCGTAACGCGCCGCCGGCCGTCAACGATAACGCGCACCGGCTGGCGGACATCCGCAGCGGCGTAATTGCGCTGCGTGTCGGCATCCAGCTCCCGCCAGCGAACCGTTAGCGAGGGATCGTCCGCCAATACCGTGGCGCCGCTGCTCAGAATGGCCGCGCTCTGCGCCCGAAAGCGCTGTACGTCCTGCCGGGCCTGCGCAGAGGTGATCCACTGGCTTTCCCCGGACGCCATCGCCGTGCGCCCATCCAGCGAGGCGGCCATTTTCAGCTGTACATAAGGAAAACCGGTGCGCATACGTTTAAGAAAGCCGCGGTTGAGCTTCTCCGCTTCCGCCGTCATCAACCCATGGCTCACCGCAATGCCCGCCTGTTGCAGGCGATGCAGCCCGCGCCCCGCCACCTGCGGATTGGGGTCCTGCATGGCGACGACGACGCGCGACACCCCCGCCGCCGCCAGCGCGTCGGCGCAGGGCGGGGTTCGGCCATGATGGCTGCATGGCTCCAGCGTGACATACGCGGTGGCGCCGCGCGCCCGCTCGCCGGCCATACGCAACGCGTGAACTTCGGCATGGGGTTCGCCGGCGCGAAAATGGTATCCCTCGCCGACGACCTCGCCATCCCGGACGATCACGCAGCCGACATTTGGATTGGGCGCGGTGGTAAAGCGTCCGCGGCGCGCCAGCTCAAGCGCCCGCGCCATATAGGTTTCATCCTGCGGAAGTGTTAATTCGCCCTGTGGACCGACCATTCCCTGCCCCTCTTAGTCCGCGGCGATTGCGCCGCCACATCATGCTTAATCCTGAAGACGGGCAATCTCTTCGCCGAACTCGCGGATATCCTCAAAGCTGCGGTACACCGACGCAAAGCGGATATAGGCCACCTTATCCAGTTTCTTCAGCGCATCCATCACCAGATTGCCCACCATTTTCGCCATCACCTCGCGCTCGCCGGTGGCGCGCAGCTGAGATTTGATATGATTGATCGCCATCTCCACGTCATCAGCGCTGACCGGCCTTTTCTCCAGCGCCTTAAGCATGCCGCTGCGCAATTTATCTTCATTAAAGGGTTCGCGCACATCGTTGCTTTTCACCACTCGGGGCATAACCAGTTCCGCCACTTCAAAGGTGGTAAAGCGTTCATTGCAGACCAGGCACTGCCGCCGACGGCGTACCTGCGAACCTTCGCCAACCAGGCGGGAATCAATGACTTTAGTGTCAACGGCGGAACAAAATGGGCAATGCATAATGCGTCCTGAGCGGTAATCCTTAACATAGCGACAGTTTACCCTGAATCGACAGCGTAACCCAAACTCCAGCGCATTGTTGCGAACCGATCCGCATCCCTTCCGGCGCGGCATGAAAAAATTCCGCCCGCCTATGACAGGCGCATAATCGCGGCTACACTGTCAACAAGGGAGATTGCAGGAACAATAAGCAAAACATCAAAGGGGAAACAGCAATGATAACCCGCCACCCTGTGCTGGCTATTTTACCGGCTTTGGTTTTTCTGGCCGGCTGCGCGCAACAGCGCCAGATGCCGCAGTTGCAACATCAACTGGGTCAGTTAAATCAGCAGCTACAAACCCTGACCAATCAGGCGACGGCGCTGGAACAGCAAAACGCGCTGAACGCGCAATCCACTTCCGGCGTTTATTTACTGCCCGTCGCCCAAAGCCGCGCGATCTTGCAGAGCGATATCGGCCAGCTTGGCGTATCGCTCAGCGATATCGAGAGCGAGGCCAACGGCAGCCGCGCGCTGCTGCATATCCGCACCCTAGATGCGGCCCGCCTGTCCGCATTCAGCGCCCGGCTCGATTGGGGACAAATCGATCCCGTTACCGGCAAGCCGCTGCCCCGAGATATTCAGACGCAGGCCTTCGTCTTTTCACCTTCGCTGCTGCCGAAAGCCGAGACGGTGATTGAACTGCGCCTTAGTGGACTCTCTCCCGAGCAGCTAGGATTCGTTCGTTTGTATCATATTGTCGGCCAGGAGCGGACGCCGCCGCCCGTTGCCGCTATCGAAGCGCCCTGATCCGGTTCTCCCGCGTCATAAAAAAACGCCGGGAGCGTTTTTCAACGTCGCCTGCGACGGCCCGCAGGGTGACGGGCAGGATAGCCCGTCATAAAAAATCGCCGGGAGCGATTTTCAACGTCGCCTGCGACGGCCCGCCATAAAAAAACCCCAACGAATGGGGTTTTTTATTATCGCATAACGCAGGCTTAAGGCAGAATCGAAGGCTGATCGGCGCCCTCTTTCTCCACCTTCTGCACCAGCAGATGCTCGCGTTTCATCCCCAGCTTCAGCGCCAGCGCGGAAGCCACGTAGATGGATGACACCGTACCGATCGATACGCCGATCAGCATCGCCAGCGAGAATCCCGCCAGCATCGCGCCGCCGAAGATATACAGCATCAGCACCACCACCAGGGTGGTCGCCGACGTCATAATGGTGCGGCTCAGGGTTTGCGTCAGCGAGACGTTCATGATCTCATAAGGCGTGCCGCGGCGAATTTTACGGAAATTCTCGCGGATACGGTCGGAGACTACGATGCTGTCGTTCAGCGAGTAGCCGATGACCGACATTAGCGACGCCACAATAGTCAGGTCGATCTCTATCCTGAAAAGAGACAGCACCCCCATGGTGATCACCACGTCATGCGCCAGCGCGATAACCGCCCCCAGCGCCAGCCGCCATTCGAAGCGGAAACCGACGTAAATCAGGATACAGATCAGCGCGCTCAGCAGGGCCATGCCGCCCGCCTGGGCCAGATCGCTCCCCACGCTGGGACCGACGAACTCGATGCGTTTTACCGTCGCCTGTTGCTCGGTGCCCTGATTGATAACGCTTAATACGCGGTTGCCGAGCTCCTGGCCGGAGGTGCCGACGTTCGGCGACATACGTACCATCACGTCGCGGCTGCTGCCGAAGTTCTGGATCAGCGGATCGTGAAACCCGGCGTTCTGCAATGAATCACGGATCAGATCCAGATCGGCAGGTTTTTCAAGATTGATCTCAATCACCGTCCCCCCGGTGAAGTCCAATCCCCAGTTAAAGCCCCGTACGCCCATCACGATCAGCGAGAGGATCAGCAGCGTTCCTGAAATCAAAAACGCGACGTTATCCCAACGCATAAAGTCGTGGACCCGGCGTCCGTAGTTCAGTTGTTCAACAGTATAATCCTGTGCCACAACGCACTCCTCAGATAGACAGCTTGTTAATGCGTTTGCCGCCGTAAAGCAGGTTGACGATGGCACGAGTACCGACAATCGCCGTAAACATTGAGGTGGCTACCCCAATCGCCGTGGTGATGGCAAAGCCTTTAATCGAACCGGTACCGACAGCGTACAGGATAATGGCGGTAATCAGGGTAGTCAGGTTGGCATCCACAATACTGGAGAATGCGCCTTTATAACCTTCGTGAATCGCCTGCTGGACGCTGCGTCCGTTTCTCAGCTCTTCTTTAATACGCTCGTTTATCAGTACGTTGGCATCGACCGCCACCGCCAGCGTCAGCACGATGCCGGCAATGCCCGGCATGGTCAGCGTCGCCCCCGGCAGCAGCGACATCACGCCGACGATCATCACCAGGTTGGCGATCAGCGCGGTGGTGGCGATCACCCCGAATTTACGGTAATAGACCACCATAAAAACGATGGAGGCGACCAGGCCCCACAGGCAGGCTTCCAGACCCTGGGTAATATTCTGCATCCCCAGCGTCGGGCCGATGGTGCGCTCTTCCACAATCTGGATCGGCGCAATCAGCGCGCCGGCGCGCAGCAGCAGGGAAAGCTGACGCGCTTCGTTCGGGTTGTCGATGCCGGTAATGCGGAAGCTGTTGCCCAGACGCGACTGAATCGTCGCCACGTTGATCACCTCTTCCTGCTTCTCCAGGATCGCCCGGCCGTTGGCGTCTTTCTTGCCGCTGTCCTTGTATTCAACGAACAGCGTCGCCATCAACTTGCCGATGCTGTCCTTGGTGAAGTTGGACATGGTGTTGCCGCCGGCGCTGTCCAGTGAAATATTCACCTGCGGACGGTTGTATTCATCGGTGCTCGACGTGGAGTCGGTGATGTGGTCGCCGGTCAGAATAACGCGCTTATACAGCACCACCGGCGCGCCGTCGCGCATGTTCTTCACTTCGGAATCGCCCGGTACGCGGCCGTTGGCCGCCGCGGTGGCGTCGGCGTCGCTGTTCACCAGGCGGAACTCCAGCGTGGCCGTGGCGCCCAGAATTTCCTTGGCGCGCGCGGTATCCTGAATCCCCGGCAGTTCGACGACGATACGGTCGGCGCCCTGACGCTGCACCAGCGGTTCGGCAACGCCCAGTTGGTTGACGCGGTTACGCAGGATATTGATGTTTTGCTGCACCGCATATTCGCGCGCTTCGCGCAGGCGCTCGTTGCTCATCACCGCGCGCAGCAGATTGCCGCCGCTGGCGCTGAACACCAGATCGCGGTGGCGGCTGGTCAGATAACTCACGCCTTCATCCCGGGTCTGAGCGTCGCGGAAACGCACTTCGACGCCGTAGTTTTCGGTTTTACGCACCGCGGCGTAAGGGATGTTTTTCTCGCGCAGATCGCTGCGCAGGGAATCCAGGGTCTGTTCCTGCAGCTTGCCCAATGCGGTATCCATATCCACTTCCATCAGGAAGTGAACGCCGCCGCGCAGGTCTAACCCCAGCTTCATCGGTTCCGCGCCCAGGACGCGCAGCCAGGTCGGGGTGGCCGGAGCCAGGTTGAGCGCCACAACAAATTTGTCGCCCAGTTCAGTGAGGAGAGCTTCACGAGCACGGATCTGAACGTCCGGGTTGGAGAAGCGAGCCAGAATCGCACCGTTTTCCAATGCAATCGACTTACTGGTGATATTTTGCTCTTTTAATACATTCTGGACTTGGATCAGCGTCGTTTCGCTGGCGGCGGTTCCCCGCGCGCCAGTAACTTGTACCGCCGGATCCTCACCATACAGGTTAGGAAGCGCATAGAGCAGACCGATGAGCAAAGCCACGATCAGCGTCAGGTACTTCCACAAAGGATAACGGTTTAACACGGCAGTTCCCTTCGGGAAAATCAAAAATTACAGGGCCTTAATCGTGCCCTTCGGCAGTACGGAAGCCACGAAATCACGTTTGATAACCACTTCATTGGTGTCATTCAACGCAATGGCGATGTAGCCGGTTTCAGACACTTTCGTCACCCGCCCGACCAGACCGCCGGTGGTCAGAACCTCATCACCCTTGGTGATGGAATCCATTAATTTTTTATGTTCCTTGGCGCGTTTCTGCTGCGGACGCAGGATCATAAAGTAGAAAATCAGACCGAAAACGGCCAGCATGATAACCAGAGAGTACGGGCTTCCCTGAGCCGGAGCGCCAGTCGCTGCTACAGCATCGGAGATAAAAAGACTCATTTAAATTTCCTCTTTTTTGTCAAAAAGATAAGCTATCGAAAGATAGGCTATCAACGTTACAACAGTGAATAATATAAAAACACATTTCAAAGCTGGCGGTCAGTTACTGTCAGCAACGTTTTTTCAGCAAGCGGCGGTATCGGTTTGCCTATCCGTTGGTAAAAATCCACCACAAAGTGCTCTAATTTACCCTCTTCGATAGCCTGACGTAAACCCGCCATCAAACGTTGATAATAACGCAAATTATGGATGGTATTGAGTCGCGCCCCGAGTATTTCGTTGCAACGGTCAAGATGATGCAAGTAGGCGCGGCTATAATTGCGACAGGTGTAGCAATCACAATGCTCGTCAAGCGGGCTCACATCGTCCTTATGCTGCGCGTTGCGGATTTTCACCACGCCGTCGGTGACGAACAGATGACCGTTGCGCGCGTTGCGCGTCGGCATCACGCAGTCAAACATATCAATGCCGCGCCGCACGCCTTCCACCAAATCCTCCGGCTTGCCGACGCCCATCAGGTAGCGCGGCTTATCCGCCGGGATCTGCGGACAGACGTGCTCCAGAATACGGTGCATGTCCTCTTTCGGCTCGCCAACCGCTAAACCGCCCACAGCGTACCCATCAAAGCCAATGTCTACCAGCCCTTTTACCGATACGTCACGTAAATCTTCGTAAACACCGCCTTGAATAATGCCGAACAGGGCATTGTTATTATTCAGTTCGTCAAAACGCTGACGGCTACGCTTCGCCCAGCGCAGGGACATCTCCATCGAGCGCTTGGCATAGTCCCAGTCGGCGGGGTAAGGGGTGCATTCGTCAAAGATCATCACCACGTCCGAGCCCAGATCGTACTGGATTTCCATCGATTTTTCCGGGCTGAGGAAAATGGCGTCGCCGTTGATGGGGTTACGGAAATGTACGCCCTCTTCGGTGATCTTGCGGATATCCCCCAGGCTGAACACCTGGAAACCGCCGGAGTCGGTGAGGATCGGCCCGTGCCACTGCATGAAACCATGCAGGTCGCCGTGCAATTTCATAATTTCCTGGCCGGGACGCAGCCACAGGTGAAAGGTATTGCCCAGCAGGATCTGCGCGCCGCTCTCTTTTACTTCTTCCGGCGTCATCCCTTTTACCGTGCCGTAGGTGCCCACCGGCATAAACGCCGGGGTTTCCACCACGCCGCGTTCAAAAATCAGTCTGCCGCGCCGCGCCCGGCCGTCGGTTGTTTGCAGTTCGTACTTCACTTAACCTCCAGCATCGGAAAAACAGTCCGATGTTGATGTTGATAATATCAAATGAACGCCTGACAGAGCCTGGTCTGCGGCGCGTATGGACGGTCCGGCCGGGAAACTATCCGGCTTGCTCCTGCTCGGCCGCGGGGTTGCGGGTAATAAACATCGCATCGCCATAGCTGAAAAAGCGGTATTGCTCGGCCACCGCCTGCCGGTAGGCGGACAGGGTGTGCCGATAGCCGGCAAACGCCGACACCAGCATAATCAGCGTGGATTCGGGCAGGTGAAAGTTGGTCACCAGCGCATCGATAATCCGGTAGCGATAGCCGGGATAGATAAAGATCCGCGTGTCGCCGAAAAACGGCGCAATCAGCGCATCCTTGCTGGCCTGCGCGGCGCTTTCCAGCGAACGCACCGAGGTGGTGCCGACCGCCACCACCCGGTTTCCGCGCGCCTTACAGGCCAGCACCGCGTCAACCACCGCCTGCGGCACCTCGGCATATTCGGCGTGCATCACATGATCTTCTATCGACTCCACCCGCACCGGCTGAAAGGTTCCGGCCCCGACGTGCAGGGTGACGAACGCCATTTCCACGCCCTTTTCACGCAGCGCCGCCAGCATGGGTTCATCAAAATGCAAACCGGCCGTCGGCGCGGCCACCGCGCCCGGACGCTGGCTGTAAACCGTCTGATAGAGCTCGCGGTCTGCCTCTTCGTCCGGCCGGTCGATATAAGGCGGCAGCGGAATATGGCCGATGGCGTTCAGAATCGACAATACGTCGCGGGAGTCGTCGAAATGCAGTTCAAACAATGCGTCATGACGGGCCGCCATCGTCGCCCTGACGCTCTCGTCATCGCCCAGCAGCAGCTCGGTTCCGGGCTTTGGCGCTTTCGACGCGCGCACGTGGGCCAGCACCCGGCGTTCATCCAGCACCCGCTCCACCAGCACCTCCAGCTTGCCGCCGCTGGCCTTGCGCCCGAACAGCCGCGCGGGGATCACCCGCGTATCGTTGAACACCAGCAGATCGCCCGCATCCAGCTTATTCAGCAAATCGGTAAACACCTCGTGCGTCACCTTTCCCGTCGGCCCCTCCAGCGACAATAGCCGGCAACCGCTGCGCTGCGCCTGCGGATAGTGGGCAATCAATGATTCGGGAAGTTCAAACGAAAAATCGGCAACGCGCATGACAATTCACTTAGCTGGTTAATACGTTAAAAAAGGGCGGCCTAGTCTAGAGCCGCAAGCGGCAGGCTGCAAGAAATAAGCGCGCGGAGGACGCAATGCATTATACTGTCGCCATGAATTTTCTTGCTCACCTCCACCTGGCCGCGCTGGCCGACAGTTCGCCGTTAGGCAATCTGATGGCGGATTTCGTCCGCGGCAATCCCCAGGACAGCTACCCCGCCGATATCGTTGCGGGTATTCGTCTGCATCGCCGGGTCGATTCCCTGACCGACAGCCTGCCGGAGGTAAAACAGGCGCGCCGGCGTTTCAGCGCCGACTACCGCCGCGTCGCGCCGATTACGCTGGATGTGTTATGGGATCATTTTCTCGCCCGCCACTGGCAACGGCTGGAGCCGCGGATATCGCTCTCCTCCTTTGTCAGTCAGGCGCAGGGGCAAATTACGCCGCATCTGGCGCAAACACCCGATCGCTTTCAGCATCTGAATCGTTATTTGTGGTCGGAACGCTGGCTGGAACGCTATGCGGAACTGCCGTTTATTGCCGATGTGCTGCACAGAATGTCGATTCGGCGGCCTAAGCTGGCGGCGCTTTCCGGTTCGTTCGGCGATATCGAGCAAAACTATGCGCAATTTGAAACGCTTTTCTGGCAATTCTATCCGCGGATGATGGCGCTGGCGCAAACACAACGACTGTAAACCGGCGGGTTTATCGTCATCTTTCCGTCGCCGCTTATCCTTACAATGATAAGGGTTAATGCCGGGCTATGATATATATGCCCTATTGGTTCAATAGGTAAAAACTATCTCATCGATTGGTCTCTTTGCCTGTATTCGCCGCGCTAAAATCCCTATACTTACTGCTGTTTTGTACATCACTCCACCATTAACGACAAATTACAGGAGTAATTATGGTTCTGGTCACTCGTCAAGCGCCTGACTTCACCGCCGCGGCCGTTCTCGGCAGCGGCGAAATCGTTGAAAACTTCAACCTGAAAAAACATATCGCCGGTAAAGCGGCGGTGATCTTCTTCTGGCCGATGGATTTTACCTTTGTCTGCCCGTCGGAGCTGATCGCTTTCGATCACCGTTATGCCGAATTCCAGCAGCGCGGCGTTGAAGTGGTCGGCGTCTCTTTCGACTCCGAGTTCGTGCATAACGCCTGGCGTCAAACCCCGGTCGCCAAAGGCGGCATCGGCGAAGTGAAATATGCGATGGTTGCCGACGTTAAACGCGAAATCCAGAAAGCCTACGGCATCGAACACCCGGATGCCGGCGTGGCGCTGCGCGGATCTTTCCTGATCGACAAAGAGGGCATTGTGCGTCATCAGGTGGTGAACGATCTGCCGCTGGGCCGCAATATTGATGAGATGCTGCGCATGGTCGACGCGCTGCAATTCCACGAAGAGCACGGCGAAGTGTGCCCGGCCCAGTGGGAAAAAGGCAAATCCGGCATGGGCGCGTCGCCGGACGGCGTAGCGAAATACCTGTCGGAAAACGCCGACAAGCTGTAATCGCGCCGTACTTCCCCCTAAGCCAGCGACCCAGGGCCGCTGGCTTTTTTATATCCCCCGGTTACCGCTCTTTTCCTGCTATTGTCACCCCCTTCAGGCGCTAAAAACAAAAATTGACGGACCGCACCCAAAATCTTTAGCCTTAACGGTACGCACCATCAACACCGCCGACCGGTTTGCCGGCATACAAAAGAGGAAACGCATGCAACAAAATCTTGCGCTGTGGCTGGAAAACGCGGGAATGCAACAGGCTGGCATGATTGCGCTACTGATTGTTCTGGGGCTGATATTGCTGATTTCAGCCGTCATCCATCTGATTCTTCATCAGGTGGTGTTAAAAAGAGTGGTATTACGTTCGTCAACCAAAGCGGATAACGTCGGCGTCCCCGATTGGAAGCAGGCTTTAACGCAGCATAATCTGTTTAATCGTCTGGCCTTTCTGCTACAGGGCATTATTCTCAATATTCAGGTGGTGCTGTGGCTGCCGTCGCACAGTGAAACCCGTGAAGCCCTGGTGATCTGTTCTCAGGTCTGGATCATGATTTTCGCTTTGCTGGCGCTATTTTCGCTGCTTGATATCTTGCTGAGCGTTTCATCGCGTTCGAAAATCGCCAACCAACTGCCGCTGCGGGGAATATTTCAAAGCCTGAAGCTGATCGCCACCATCGTGATCGGCATTATGGTGGTGTCGCTGCTGATAGGAAAATCGCCGTTGATTCTGATCAGCGGTCTGGGGGCGATGACCGCAGTCCTGATGCTGGTTTTCAAAGATCCGATTATGGGGTTGGTGGCAGGTATCCAGCTCTCGGTCAATAATATGCTGTTGCTGGGGGACTGGCTGGAAATGCCGAAATACGGCGCCGACGGCGCGGTAATCGATATCGGCTTGACCACGGTTAAAGTCAAAAACTGGGACAATACCATCACCACCATCCCTACCTACGCCCTGATATCGGACTCTTTCAAAAACTGGCGCGCCATGTCGGAATCGGGCGGCCGACGCATCAAGCGCAGCGTCAATATCGATACCACCAGCGTACATTTTATGACCGAAGACGAACAACAGCGGCTGCTGCGCAGCAGGCTGCTCTCGCCGTATATCGCGCACAAAACCAGCGAATTGCAACAGCATAATGCGCAGGACGGCGCCGATCTCTCCTCCCCGCTCAACGGACGCCGGCTGACCAATCTGGGGACGTTCCGCGCCTATCTTCAGGCTTATCTGCGCACGCATCCGGGGATTCATAAAGGCATGACGCTGATGGTGCGCCAGTTGGCGCCGACGCCGGAAGGCTTACCGCTGGAAATTTACGCCTTTACCAATACCACCGCCTGGGTGGAGTACGAAAGCATACAGGCGGACATTTTCGACCATATCTTCGCCGTTATGCCGGAGTTCGAGTTGCGCGTGCATCAGACGCCGACCGGATATGATATGCAGGCGCTGACGCGGCAGGTGACTTCAGTCCGTTAAACAACCGCCCGCGGAAAGTAAAACGGGGATAAAACCTTTATCCCCGTATGCTCACCCTACCGCCGCTGACGGCGCGTCTTGAGCTGATAGCCCGCCAGCAGCAAGACAATCCAGATAACGCCGACATAAAGCGAAACCCGCGTGGCCGGGAAGTAGCCGATTAAACCAATAATAAACACCAGGAAAATGATGGCGCACAGCGAGGTCGCCGTACCGCCGCGCAACGGGAAAGCCAGCGACTTCACTTCATCGCGGCTCAGGCGGCGGCGGAAAGCGATTTGCGAGCACAGGATCATGATCCATACCCAAACGGTGGCGAAAGTCGCCAGCGAGGCGATAACCAGAAAGACTTTGCCCGGCATGATGTAGTTCAGATATACCGCCACCAGCAGCGCCGTCATCATCACCACCACCGTTACCCACGGGATCCCGCGCCGGGAAAGGCGGGTAAAGATTTGCGGCGCATGGCCCTGTTCGGCCATGCCGTGCAGCATGCGGCCGACGCCGAACACATCGCTGTTAATCGCCGACAGCGAGGCGGTGATCACCACAAAATTCAGGATGCCGGCGGCGGCGGTAATCCCCAGATGCTGGAACGTCAGCACAAAGGGGCTGCCGTGGGTGCCGACCTGGTTCCAGGGGTAGATCGACATGATCACAAACAGCGTACCCACATAGAACACCAGAATGCGCCAGGGAACGGAATTGATGGCCCGGGGAATGGATTTTTGCGGATCCTTGGCTTCGCCGGCGGTAATACCAATAATTTCCACCCCGCCGTAAGCAAACATCACCATCTGCAACGAGAGGATCATCCCCATCACGCCGTTACTGAAGAACCCGCCGTTGGTCCACAGGTTATGAATGCCGGTGGGCTCGCCGCCGTTGCCGATGCCCCAGACGATAATGCCGATCCCGGCGACGATCATGATAATGATGGTGGCGACCTTGAAGAAAGAGAGCCAGAACTCCAGCTCGCCGAAGACTTTCACATTCATCAGGTTAATAGCGCCGATGATCAGCACCACGCTCAGCACCCAGATCCAGTGGGGAACCGCCGGGAACCACACGCCCATATAAATGCCGAATGCGGTGACATCGGCAATGGCGACAATTAGCATCTCGAAGCAGTAGGTCCAGCCGGTGATATAGCCCGCCAGCGGCCCGAGGTAATCCTGCGCATAGCGGGAAAAAGAGCTGGACTGCGGGTTATGCACCGACATTTCGCCCAGCGCCCGCATAATGATATAAGCCACGACGCCGCCGATCAGGTAAGCCAGCAGAACACTGGGCCCGGCCATCTGAATGGCGTTGGCCGAACCATAAAAAAGACCGGTTCCGATCGCCGAACCCAGGGCGATAAAACGGATATGCCGCGTACTTAGCCCACGCTTAAGCCTGGCGGATTGTTGTTCCATAGATAAGCAACCTGTTGAAAAAGAAAAACCACAGGCTATCGCCTGTGGCGCATACATCCCACATTGACCGCGTTATTGATGTACTCTGGCTTCCTGATGAGTACCCAACCGGTCGTAAATCGCCGCCGCCAGCAAAACCACCAACGATGGCGGCAGCCAGGCCAGCCCCTGCTCGCTCAGCGGCAGGCGCAGGCTCCACTCCGGCAACAGCGCGTTGAAGGCCGACGATTTTATACCATCAATCAGGCCGAACAACAGGCTGACCAGCATAACGGGCGCCACAATACGCGAATTGTTATTCCACCAGGAGCGCGTAAAGCTCAGCAATACCAGAATGATGCAGGGGGGGTAGATTGCCGTCAGCACCGGGACGGAGAGCTGAATCAGGTGGCTTAAACCAAGGTTGGACACCACCATGGAGAAACCGCCCAGCACAAAGACCAGCGTACGGTATGAGAGCGGCAGATACTGCGCGAAGAACTCCGCACAGGCGCAGGTCAGACCGACCGCCGTTACCATACAGGCGATAAATATCAGCAACGCCAGAAAACTGCTGCCCAGGCCGCCGAACGTGTGCTGGACGTAGGCATGCAGAATTTCAGCTCCGTTGGAAGCCTCCGGCACCAAAGCGCCGCTGGAGGCGCCCAACTGGAACAGACTCAGGTAGACCAGCGTCAGGCCGATGCCGGCAATCAGCACCGCCCATATGGTGTAGCGCGTCAGCAGCCTGGCGCTCTCAACGCCGCGCGAACGGGCGGCGTTAACGATAACGATACCGAACACCATCGCGCCCAGCGTATCCATGGTGAGATAGCCGTTCACAAAACCGTTGGAGAATGGCACATGCTGGTAGGTTTCCGTCGCCTGGATGGGGGAACCGGCCGGCCACAGCACCGCGGCGACGCCCAGTACCGCGAGGGCGGCGATTTTCAGCGGCGCCAGCACATGCCCTACCGTATCCAGCAGTTTTCCGGGGTATAACGAAACCGCGATGACAATCGCAAAGTAGATCAGGCTATAAATCAGCAACGGAGAAGCGGCGTTTCCCACCAGCGGCGCCAGCCCGACCTCAAACGAGACCGTGGCCGTACGCGGCGTGGCGAACAGCGGACCAACCGCCAGATAGCAGACGGTCGCCAATACCAACCCCGCCTTTTTGCCGATCGGGGAGCTTAACGCGTCAATACCGCCGCCGACGCGCGCCAGCGCCACGACGGTCAGCACCGGCAGCCCCACCGCGGTAATCAGAAAGCCGACCGCGGCCATCCAGACGTGTTCGCCCGCCAGTAAACCCACCATCGGCGGGAAAATGATATTCCCCGCGCCGACAAACAGGGCAAAGGTCATAAAACCTAATGCCATGATATCTTTGGACGTTAAACGATGACTCATAGTTATGTCGCGTTGCCTGTATAAATCGATAAGAAGAAGAAAAAACCGTGTCGCAACCACCGTCCATAAGCCAGGACAAAGACGGAGTGCAAATTTATAGGAGTATTCTTTTGGCGCACAGCCATATTGGGGGGCAATTAGAACGTTTATAGCGCTAAAAGACAAGCCGGCATCGAAAAACCAGAGTTTTCAACTAAATTAAACAACAATAACAACAGATAATATTAGCTATCGCAAATTACCTGATACATGATTTGTGCATTTCAAGGCGATACATTGCAATAAACTGCATAAAATTCATAAAAAATGCATGATGAAGCCATAGAATAAACTTATGAGATAAAAAATCGCCGGCCGCGACGGCCTGAAAGGTGGCGGGCAGAGACAGCCCGCCATAAAAAAACGCCGATTCAGACGAACCGGCGCGGACGATTTTCAGTATAAAAACGAGACGATCACCAAACCCGATCGGCGATATCGACCACCAGCCTCAGCTTATTCCACTGCTGCTCTTCCGTCAGGCTGTTGCCCTCTTCGGTGGAGGCGAAGCCGCACTGCGGGCTAAGGCAAAGCTGGCCGATATCGACGAATTTCGCCGCTTCCTCAATACGCTCCTGAACGCTTTGCGCATTTTCCAACTCGCCGTTTTTAGTGGTAATCAGTCCGAGCACCACCTGTTGATGACCCGGCTTGATAAAGCGCAACGGCTCAAAACCCCCGGCGCGCTCCGTGTCGTACTCCAGGAAAAAAGCATCCACATTCACTTCGCCAAACAACGTTTTCGCCACGGGTTCGTACCCGCCTTCCGAAATCCAGGTAGAGCGGAAATTACCGCGGCATACGTGCAGCCCAATCACCAGATCGGCCGGCTTATCCGCCAGCGCCTTGTTCAGCACCGCGGCGTAGGTACTCACCAGTTGCTCGGGATCTTCGCCGCGCTCGCGGATCTGGCGCTTTTGGTCGTCCGAGCACAAATAGGCCCATACGGTGTCATCCAGTTGCAGATAGCGGCAGCCTGCATCATAAAATGCGTGGATCGCGTCGCGCCAGGTTTGCGCCAGATCGTTGAAATAGTCCGCCAGATCCGGGTATACCGTGCTGTCTATCGCTTTACGTCCGCCGCGGAAATGCAGCACGCTGGGGCTGGGAATGGTTATTTTCGCCACCGCATCCCCTGCAATGCCGTTCAGATAGTGGAAATCCTCCAGCATCGGGTGATGTGGATTAAAGCCCACTTTCCCCGTCACTTTAATGCCCAGCGACTTGGTCTGAATACCGTTGAACTGAATCCCCTGATCAGCTTCATAGCGTTCAACGCCGTTCAGCTCGGCAAAAAAGTCAAAATGCCACCAGCTGCGGCGCAACTCGCCATCCGTCACCACCTGCAGGCCCGTTTCGCGCTGCCGCTCGACAACTCGCAGAATTTCCCGATCTTCTATTTGCCGCAGCTGCAACGCATCAATCTTACCGGACTGATACTGCAAGCGGGCCTGCTTGATTGCCGCCGGGCGCAGCAAACTGCCGACGACGTCGGCACGGAATGGGGGAAGTGTTTTAGCCATGGTCGCTCCTGGTTGCCGGCCCGCGCCCTGATGGGCGATGGCGGCGAAATAGTGGAATAATGGACAGCGTGCGTGATAGTCACCGACGGCAACTATTCAGACATCTGGACGTCTAAATTCCCCGTATGCTGCCACGCGCCCTGTTCCCCGGCAATTGAAGAATTTTCACCGTGATTGAATAAATTTCAAGTTTATGCCCAACCCCCCGGCTCAAGGTTGAGCAATGGCGTCCGCCTCCGTCAGGCTGAGGGTTTCACGGTATTTTCAGCCGCGGAGGCAGGCGCAATCAGCCGATTAGGCAGCGTAAACACAAAGCGGGAACCGGCTCCCTCCTCACTGAGGATCTCCAGCCGGGAATCATGGTGGCTGAGCGCGTGTTTGACAATCGCCAGTCCTAACCCGCTGCCGCCGGTCTGGCGCGAACGCGCCTTATCGACGCGATAAAAGCGCTCCGTCAGGCGCGGCAGATGTTCAGCGGCGATCCCCGCCCCGTTGTCGCTCACCTGAAACTGCGCGCCCTGCGGCGTTTTCTGCCAGCAAACCTCAATGCGCGTGCCCGGCGGCGTATGGTTAACGGCATTGTAGACCAAATTGGAAACCGCGCTGCGCAGCTGTTCTTCGTTGCCGAAAATCTGCAGCCGCTCATTCACCCGAAAAACCAGCTCGTGGCGATCCTGACTCAGCGCCTGGGCTTCACGCTGCAAGACGCGCAGCATCAGCGGCATATCCACCTTCTCGTTCAGATCGATCGCCGCCGCCGCTTCGATACGCGATAACGTCAGCAGCTGTTTTACCAGTCCGTCCATACGCCGCGTCTGCTCCTGCATGGTATTCAGCGCCTTGCTGCGCAGGGCGTTGTCCAGCGTTTCATCCTGCATCATCTCCAGATAGCCCTGCAATACCGTCAGCGGGGTACGCAGCTCATGGCTCACATTGGCGAAAAAGTTGCGTCTGGCGCCTTCCAACTGGTGCATCTGCGTAATATCGCGCGCCACCATCAGCAGTTGCCCTTCCGAATAGGGCATCACGCGGAATTCAACGTGGTGGGCGTTATTTAGCTGCAGCGTTAGCGGACGGCTGAAATCCCGCCTTTTCATATAGTCGGCGAATTCGGGATAACGCAGCAGGTTGAGGATATTCTGCCCGTTATCTTCCGGCCAGCGGAAACTGAGCAGGTGTTGCGCCAGATGATTACACCAGAAAATGGCGCCCTCTTCGGTGGTGATCACCAGCGCATCCGGCAAGGATTCGGCGCCGCTGCGAAAACGCTTAATCAACAACGCCAGCTCGCGCCGCCGCCGCCGGTTGCGCAGTTGCATCTGATAAAGACCGTAGAACAGCGGTTCCCAGCTCCAGCGTCCGGGCGGCGGGGTCATGCTGCGATCGACCCAAAGCCAGTAGGAGAGTTTAAGCTGGTTATAAAAATTCCAGCACAGCGCCGCCAGAACGGCGGCTAACAGAAACCAGGGCAGATAGCCGAAGATCAATCCCAGTAACAGCGCGGGCAGACAAAAAAAAGCCAGCTCCAGCGCCAGCCTTTTCCATGAGAGAGGTTCTAGCACGTTAATGTTTCTCCGCTACGACGACCTTCAATAACGCGTTGAAAAACGATACCCCGTTCCCCGAACGGTCTGCACCATTTTATCATGCCCGCTGGTTTCCAGCGCCTTGCGCAAGCGGCGGATATGCACATCAACGGTACGATCTTCAACATAAACGTTAGTGCCCCACACATGATTCAGCAACTGCTCGCGGCTGTAAACCCGCTCAGGATGCGTCATAAAGAAATGCAGCAGTTTAAATTCCGTGGGCCCCATATCCAGCGCGAGCTCTTCCGTCGTCACCCGGTGGGAGGAGGGATCGAGGCTCAATCCGCGCATTTCAATCACCTCTTCAACCGCCATCGGCGAAATGCGGCGCATCACCGCCTTAATGCGCGCCACCAGTTCCTTGGGGGAAAACGGCTTGGTAATGTAATCATCCGCGCCGACTTCCAGCCCGCGCACGCGGTCCTCCTCTTCGCCGCGCGCGGTCAGCATCATGACCGGTATATCGCGGGTAAGCGCCTCGCGTTTCATATGCTTGATAAACTGCAGACCCGAACCGCCCGGCAGCATCCAGTCCAGCAGCACCAGCTCTGGAAAAGGCTCCGACAGTTGCGTTACCGCGCTGTCATAATCTTCGGCCTCGACTGGCTGATAACCATTCTGCTCCAGTACGAAGCATACCATTTCCCGAATCGGTGCTTCATCTTCCACGACCAATATGCGTCTAGCCATCATTAATCCTGCCATTAATCATCGTCGCCGTTGCATGCGGGAGGCATTATGCGTCAGTTTTGTGACAGATTTATTAAAAGCATTTTTTCAATCCCGCACAATAACAGTCCGACGCATTTTCGAGCCGCTTTCCAAACTTTCGGTTTTCGCCACGACACTGCCCCGATGGCTGTTTATAATCAAGCGCATTGCGATTACATGCCGTTCAGGGAGTTCCATGCGTATTATCCACACCGCCGACTGGCATCTGGGGCAGTATTTTTACACCAAAAGCCGGGCGGCCGAACATCAGGCTTTTCTGCACTGGCTGCTGGAACAGGTCGAACAGCAGCAGGCGGATGCGGTAATAGTAGCAGGGGATATCTTTGATAACGGTTCGCCGCCGAGCTATGCGCGGGAAATGTACTACCGCTTTGTGGTCGATATGCAGCGCACCGGCTGCCGGCTGGTGGTGCTGGGAGGTAACCATGATTCTGTCGCCACGCTGAACGAATCGCGGGATCTACTGGCCTGCCTCAATACCCGGGTTATCGCCAGCGTCGACGGCGACGTCGACAAACAGGTGCTGGTGCTGGAAAACCGCCGGAATCAGCCCGCTGCCCTGCTGTGCGCCATCCCTTTTTTACGCCCGCGCGATCTGATCGCCAGCCAGGCCGGGCAATCCGGAGATGAAAAACAGCAGGCCTTGCTGGACGCCATCACCACGCATTACCGCCAGTGTTACCAGTCGGCCTGCCGGCAGCGCGATATTCTGGGGCTGCCGCTGCCCATCATCGCCACCGGGCACCTGACCACCGTCGGCGTCACCGCCTCCGATTCCGTACGCGATATCTATATCGGTACGCTGGATGCGTTTCCGGCGCAGGCTTTTCCACCGGCGGACTATATCGCCCTCGGCCATATTCACCGCCCGCAGCGGGTAACGAAAAGCGCGCCCATTTACTACAGCGGCTCCCCCATTCCGCTGAGCTTTGATGAATTAAGCAGCCGGAAATCGGTTTATCTGGTGGATTTGGCGCCGGGCGGCCCGCCGACGGTAGAGGCGCTCCCGGTGCCGGTCACCCAGCCGATGCGCCTTATCAAAGGCGATCTGGCGGAAATAGAACGGCAGTTGGCCGCCTTCAGCGACTATCAGGGCGAAAAGCCGGTGTGGCTGGATATTGAAATCACCACGCAGGATTATCTGAGCGATATGCAGAAACGCATTCAGGCGCTGACCGACGGTTTACCCGTCGAAGTGCTGCTGTTGCGCCGCGCCCGCGAACAGCACCTGCAGGCGATAGTCCGCCAGCAGAAAGAGACGCTGAACGAGTTGACGGTGCACGAGGTTTTCGAACGCCGGCTGGCGAGCGCCGCCGATCTGGAAGAAAGCCGTCAGCAGCGCGTACGCACGCTGTTCGATCAGGTTATGGATGAATTGGAAAATAGCGAGCACGGCGCATGAAAATACTCAGCCTGCGGTTAAAAAACCTCAATGCCCTGAAAGGGGAATGGAAAATTGATTTCACTCGCGAGCCCTTTGCCAGCAACGGCCTGTTCGCCATTACCGGCCCCACCGGCGCGGGGAAAACCACGCTGCTCGACGCCATCTGCCTGGCGCTGTATCACGCGACGCCGCGGCTGAAAAACATTTCCGCCAGCCAGAATGAGCTGATGACCCGCAACACGGCGGAGTGCCTGGCCGAAGTGGAGTTCGAGGTCAAAGGCGTCGGTTACCGCGCCTTCTGGAGCCAGCGCCGGGCCAGAAACTCCCCGGACGGCAACCTGCAAACGCCGAAAGCCGAACTGGCGCGCATGGATGACGGCACGATCCTGTGTGAAAAGCTGACCGAAAAACTGGAGATGACCGCCGCCATCACCGGGCTGGATTTCGGCCGCTTTACCCGCTCGATGATGTTATCGCAGGGGCAATTCGCCGCCTTTCTGAATGCGGACGCCAACGAGCGCGCCGAACTGCTGGAGGAACTGACCGGCACGGATATATACGGGCTGATTTCCGAGCGCGTTTTCGACCGGCACAAACAGGCCAGAATCGCCCTGGATACCCTGCAGGCGCGCGCGGCGGGAATCGAACTGCTGAATGACGAACAGCGCCGGCAGTTGGAGGCGCAGCTGTCATCGTTAACGCAACGGGAGCAGGCGCTGATTAGCGAGCGAGAGCAAGCGCTAACTTATCAGCGCTGGTTTGAACAACTCGCTCAACATCAGCAAGCGCTGACGGCCGGCAAAGAACGGCTCGTCGCGGCGGAGGAGGACATGCGCCAGGCGCAGCCGGCGCTCGAACGCCTGACGCAAAGCGAACCGGCGGAAAAACTCAGGCCGCTCCAGCAGGAGCGGGACCGTTACCACGCCGAGTCCGCGGCGCTGCAAAAGCAGCTCGACGGCCTGACGCAACATCGGCTAACCCAGGAGAGCGTCCTGCTGGCGCTGCGCCGGCAAGAGGATAAAACACAGCAAGAACAGCGCCGGCAAGCCGACTACCGCCAGCAGCAGGAGACGCTGATCGGCGAACGCATCATTCCGCTGGATCACCAGATCAACACCCTGCGCCAGCAGCGGGACAAACAGCAGCAGGAACTGGAGCAAACGCAGGCGCGCCAGCAGGAGGATCGCCGCAAGCTGGAACAAGCGGAGCGGCAGCGCCAGTCCGCCAAGCAACGGCTGGAGCAGATCCACGACTATCGCCGGCGGCACCCTCATCATCAACGCTGGGGGGAATACCTTTCGCTGTGGCGCGCACAGTTTCAGCGGCAACGGCAGTTGGTTGAGGAGCTGGCGAACCTGCGCCAAAAACAGGCGCGCTATGAGCAACAGGCGGAACAGCTGAATCTGGAAGCGGACAAACTGACCGCCCAGCGCGGCGGACAGCACGGCGCGGTCAGCCATGCTCAGCAACAGTTCGACCAGCATCAGCAGGCGTTGCAGGAAGCGGACGACCGGCAGCCGATTAGCGATCTGTACCAGCAGCTTAACCAGTCCATCGCCCGGCGGCCCGATCGCCAGCGCCTGGCCACCCTCGGAGAGCTGTTCCGGCAGCTCGGTTCGCGCAGGGAGCAGTCGGCAACCCGGCAAACGCAGCTACAGGAACAGCGCGGCCGGTTGCAGGAACAGCGGCAACGGCAAAGTACGGAGCTTGAGCTGCGCCGTCAGCATCTGGCCGAGGTGGATAAAAATCATCAGTTGGAAATACGCATTGTAAAGCTGGAAGAGGAAAGGCGGCGGCTACGGCCGGGCGAAGCATGCCCACTGTGCGGCTCGACGCACCACCCGGCGGTCGAACGCTATCAGGCGCTGCAGACCTCGGAAACCGAACAACGTCTGCTACGACTGAGCCAGGAGGTCGGCCAGTCAGAAAGCGCGCTGGCGCACGTCGAGGCGCAACTGGCGGCATTGCAACAACAGCTTGACCAGTTGCAGCACGATCGCGGCCGCATGGATGAGGAATATCAGACGTTACTGCAACAGTGGCGCGAGGTCAGTGAGCGCTTACCGGGGGATTACGCCCCCGAGCAATTCGCCGAATTAACCGCGTGGCTGGCGCAGTGCGAAACCCAGGAACAGCAGATTCAACGGCAGATTGCGCTGCGCGAGCAGGCCCAACGGCAACGGCAGGAAAGTAAGGATTCACTGACCAATGCAAATACCCTGCTGCAACAGACGGAGCAGCAGATAGCGCTGAACACCCAACAGCGGCAAACGCTGAAGAATGCCCTCTCCGAGCTGCGGCAAGCGCAGCAACAGAGCGCGGAGCAGCAGGAACAGCATCGGCAGGAAATGGAAAAAACGCTGGCGGATTTCTCCCTTGGCGTGCCGGAGACGGCGCAACAGGAGACCTGGCTGGCGCAACGCGCCGAAGAGTGGCGGGTCTGGAAAGAGGCAGAGCAGGAACAGCAGCAGCTATCGAACGCCGCTGCGGCGCTGGAAGCGGAGCGTCAGCATCTGACCAAAACCATCGAGCTTGGCGAACAGCAGCTGTTGGCGTTACGGCGACAGCTGCTGTCGCACGCCAACGCGCTGGAGGAATCCCAACGGCAGCGGCAACAGCTTTTCGGTGATAAATCGACGGCGGAAGTCAGCGCCCAACTGCGTGAAAAAAGCCGGCAGTGCGAACAGGCCGGCCGGGAAATTCAGGCGCAACGCCAGCAGGCGGAGTCGTCGCTGGACCGCCTGACCGGAGAATTAACCGGCGTACAGCAGCAACAGACCCGCGTCGCCGCGCTGCGCCAGCAGGCAGAGCAGGATTTCGCCCAGGCGTTGCAACACAGCGTTTTCGCGGATGAAGAGGCATTTCAACGCGCCTTGCTGGATGAACGCGAGCATAACGAACTGCGCGAGCGCAAAGAAAAACTGCATCAGCAATGGCAACAGGCGACCGCGCTGTATCAACAGGCGGAGCGGCTTCTGACCGCCCATCGGCAACAGCGCCCGCAAACGCTGGCGGCGGAAGCCGCCCTGCCCTGGGTGCAACACAGGCTGGGCGAATTAAATGAAACGCTGAAAAGCAATCTTCAGCAGCAGGGGGAAATGCGCCAGCAATTAACCGCCGACCAGCGCCACCGCCAGAATCAGCAGGCGCTGCTGGCGGAAATCGACCAAAGCCAGCGGCACTATGACGACTGGAGCTGTCTGAACGAGCTGATCGGCTCCCAGAAAGGCGATAAGTTCCGCAAATTCGCCCAGGGACTGACGCTGGATCATCTGGTGTATCTGGCCAACCGGCAGCTTGTCCGTCTGCACGGCCGTTATCTGTTGCAGCGCCAGACCAATGACGAGTTGAAGCTACAGATCGTGGATACCTGGCAGGCCGACGCGCTGCGGGATACCCGCACGCTTTCCGGCGGGGAAAGTTTTCTGGTCAGCCTGGCATTGGCGCTGGCGCTCTCCGATCTGGTGAGCAATAAAACCAGCATCGACTCGCTGTTTCTCGACGAGGGCTTCGGCACCCTGGATGCGGAAACGCTGGACGCCGCGCTGGACGCCCTCGATAACCTCAACGCCGGCGGTAAAACCATCGGCGTCATTAGCCACGTCGAAGCGATGAAAGAACGCATTGCCGTACAGATTAAGGTCGCCAAGGTTAACGGCCTGGGCATCAGCCGGCTGGCGCCGGAATTTGCGCTTTAGTTCAGGCCTCGGCCGACGCGCATGCGCCCTGAAGTATGACGGGGATAAGCTGATTTTGTTCTGCATCGCCCGGCCGAATTCGTTATCATGCGCGCTGCATTAATGAACCCGCGTGCAAGCCTGCGCGCCCAGTCAGGGATAACACCATGCTGTGGTTTAAAAATTTAATGATTTACCGCCTGAACCGCGACGTCGTCCTGTCGGCGGATGAGATGGAAAAACAGTTAAGCGCCTTTGCCTTCACGCCGTGCGGCAGTCAGGACATGATGAAAAGCGGCTGGGCGTCGCCGATGGGCTCCCACAGCGATGCCTTAACGCACGCGGTTAACGGACAGATTGTTATCTGCGCCCGCAAAGAGGAGAAGATCCTGCCTTCGCCGGTGATTAAGCAGGCGTTGCAGGCCAAAATAGAGCGGCTGGAGGCGGAACAGCACCGCAAGCTGAAAAAAACCGAAAAAGACGCCTTGAAAGACGAGGTGCTGCACAGCCTGCTGCCGCGCGCGTTTAGTCGCTTCAGCCAAATCTGGTTATGGATCGATACCGTCAACGGCCTGATCATGGTGGATGCCGCCAGCGCCAAGAAAGCGGAAGACACCCTGGCGCTGTTGCGCAAAACCCTCGGCTCGCTGCCGGTGGTGCCGTTGACGATGGAAAATCCCATCGAGCTGACGTTGACCGAATGGGTGCGTTCCGGTACTCCTCCCGCCGGTTTCGCCCTACAGGATGAAGCCGAGCTGAAAGCGATTCTGGAAGACGGCGGCGTGATCCGCTGCAAAAAACAGGATCTGGTAAGCGACGAAATCGCGGTACATATCGAAGCGGGCAAGCTGGTCACCAAACTGGCGCTGGACTGGCAGGAACGGGTACAGTTGGTGCTGTCGGACGACGGTTCGCTGAAACGGCTGAAGTTCTCCGATACGTTGCGCGAACAAAACGATGATATCGATCGGGATGATTTCGCTCAGCGCTTCGACGCCGACTTTATTTTGATGACCGCCGAACTGGCGGCGCTGATCGCCAACCTGATTGAAGCCCTGGGCGGCGAGGCTCAGCGCTAGCCTCGGCGTTTATGCCGTGCGCTCGCCGCCGCCCTCGCCGCGGCGGGCAGGCTGATTACACGCGGAAGTGCCCTACCGCCGCGCTCAGGTCTTCAGCCTGGGACTGCAACGCCGCGGATGCGGCGGCCGACTCCTGAACCAGCGCCGCATTCTGTTGCACCATTGAATCCAACTGCGCCACCGCCTGGTTGATTTCATTGATGCCGCGCATCTGCTCATCCGCCGCATGGGTGATTTCAGACATCACCGAGGTTACCGTCGAGACGCCGCCAACAATTTCATTCATGGTATTGCCGGCCTGGCGAACCTGAACCGAACCGGAGGTGACGCCGGCGACCGTAGACTCAATCAGCGTTTTAATCTCTTTCGCCGCCTGCGCGCTGCGCTGCGCCAGATTGCGCACTTCCCCCGCCACCACGGCGAAACCGCGCCCTTGCTCGCCGGCGCGCGCCGCTTCCACCGCCGCGTTCAGCGCCAGAATATTGGTCTGGAAGGCGATGCCGTCAATCACGCCGATAATGTCGCCGATTTTACCCGACGCGACCACGATATCGTCCATCGTCGCTATCACGTCCGAGACCACTTTTCCGCCGCTGCCCGCGTCTTTCGCCAGCAGCAGGGCTTTGTCATTCACCTGCCGCGCAGAGCCCGCGGACTGCGTGACCCCGGCGGAAATCTGCTCCAGCGCGGCGGCCGTTTGCTGGATGCTGGAAGCCGCGGACTCAGTGCGCGACGATAGGTCATTATTGCCGGCCGATATTTCATTCGCCGCCAGCTGTAGCGAGGCGCTGATATCGCGGATCTGAATCATCACCTGGCCGAGCTTGTCGATAAAGATATTGAACGAACGCGCGATCTGCGCCACCTCATCATGCCCGTCATCAGGCAGGCGCCGCGTTAGGTCGTTGTTACCGTTGCTGATATCGTCCATCGCATCGCGAATCAGCAGCAAACGCCGCAACGTCGATGTCACCAGTACCCCCAACACCAGCGCGCCGAGTACGGCGATCGCCAGCAGCGTACCCACCGAGGTAAGCAGCAGAGAGCGCATGCCCGCGGTGGCCTCCGCTTTATCCAGCGCCACCAGGACATACCAGTTCGTACCGCGGATAGGCTGGGCGAGCGCCAGCTTCGCCGCCCCGGCAACATCAACGGCAAGCGGATGCGCGGCCGTCAGCAGCGCGGACAGACTAATACCCGGCGCAATCTCGGCGATGTTTTTCAAGGTAAGGCTTTCATCCGGGTGGGCGATAATCGTGCCGTCCTGCGCTATCAATACGCCAAAGCTGGCAGGGGTAGGATTGATTGACTTCACGTTTTCAATCACGCTCTGCATCGTCAAATCACTGCCGGTCACCCCCTTGACCCTGTTGCCGTCCAACACCGGGACCGCGAAAGAAACAATCAGCTCTTTGGTGGATACATCGATATAGGGCGCGGTGACAATCGGTTTGCCCTCCTTCACCGCCTGTTGATACCAGGGGCGAACCGTCGGGTCGTAATCGGCGGGGATGCCGACGGCGTCGGAAAATTTCGCCGTTTTATTCTCGTATCCCATATAAACATTAATAAAGCCGCCCGCGGCGGCGATCTGCTTAAATAGCGGCACCGGATCCTCATCCGCCAGCACGCCGTCGTGCAGCGAGGTAATCATCCGCGTATTGGATTCCACCCACTCGCCAATCGCCATGCCGTGACTGGCGGCCACCGCATGCAGCATACTGTCGATAGACTCCTCGTTAGCGTTATTGGCGATGGTGTGATTAAGAAAAGTATTAATGATGAGAGAAAGCACCACAATGGTCGTACAGGCCGCCAAAATTCGGGCGCGTGTCGTTTTCAGCATAGGAAAGCTCCCGGCGCAGGAAAGTAATGAGAGTCATAACGGCACCATAAAATAAAACTTGAGTTCACCCGCCGGGCACGGCCGAGGGTTATCAGGATAATGAAAGAGAAAAAGAGTGGTGGGATCCAGCGGACTTAACGCCAGAACAAGAATTATCCAATTGATTTATATAGAATAATTTATCACCTTATCAAAAAACGCCATATTTTCAGCAGATAAAATCCGTTTCCATGCATAAGAAAAAGCTATTTAAAAACAGCGTCGCGCTGCGCGCTTATATTAAAAAAGCGGCTTGGCGTTAATCAACGCAAAACCGCTTCGTATTTAGGTATAAATAATGAGAAGCTACAGGTATTTACAAAAATAGGCGGAAGACTCCGCCACCTGTAAGTTGAATTCACTCTGCGCCGGAACGAAAAACGACTCGCCGGGCATAAAAACCTGCCAGTCAGGGGCGCCCGGCAACAAGACCTTCAGCGCCCCGCTGATCACCGTCATCTCTTCCGGCTGACCGGTGCCGAAGGTGTACTCTCCGGCGTCCATGACCCCGACGCTGGCACGCCCGATACTGCCGCTGTCAAAACCAATGGATTTCACTTTCCCTGCAAAATACTCGTTTACCTTCAACATAGAGCGGCACCTATAAGTTGGAAAAAATCAGGAAAATTCATCTTAAAAGCTGCAATAAGCCGCTGTCACTATCTATTCAATGAAAGTGCGTTGTCGGTAGCATCGACCGGCGATTATTTTACCAGTCAAGGGAAAACACTGCACCGCGGGAAGGATTAGGCTGCCGATAAACGCAGCATCCGCATCACATTCTCCACGATGATCGTCGGATCCTGCGTCGCATCGATGACGTGGTGAGCCACCTCGCGGTAGAGCGCCTCGCGGGCGGCCAGCACGTCGGCCATTTCCTCGGCGATCGGCCGCCCGGTAAGGGTCGGGCGCTGATGGTCCAGCGGGCTGGCCTCCAGACGCCGGGCCAGTAATTCGGCCGGCGCGTGCAAATAAACAACCGAGCCCTTGTCGCCCATAAACCGCCGGTTCAACGCCGACAGCACGATGCCGCCGCCGGTGGCGACCACGCGACGGCAGGCGGTCACTTCCTGCAATACCCGGCTTTCCCGCTGACGAAAACCCTGCCACCCTTCTTGCGCCACGATCTCGGCAACCGTCATCCTGCCGCTCTGCTGCATAAAAAGGTCGGTATCGATAAACTCGTATCCTAATGCCTGCGCCAGTCGGCTTCCTACGGTGGTTTTACCACAACCTCTGGCTCCAACCATAAAAATGGGCTGTGTCATTTAATGACGTATCCTTGTTTTCGTCAGGCCCGTTCTGAACGGCGTGGTTCTGCCGGCGGGTTACTCATATTTATTCGAAGGATGAATCATACCGGTAAAATTCGCGAATATAAAATCCGCTTATAGAAGAAAAAACCCCGCAATAAATCACGGGGCTATGCTATCCACCAGCCACAAATATCAGTAGGTGTGGAAATATTCCTGAATCACCGCCGGATTGCTGGTTTTGGTCAGCGCCAGCATCAGCAGAATGCGTGATTTGGCCGGGTTCAGCGAATCGGCGACCAGTCCGGGCTGGGAAGCATCCGGCGGCACGATACCGCTGCCGGTGCGGCTGGCGCGAACCACGACGATACCTTTGCCTTCCGCTTTGCGAATACCGGCACCGCTGCGTTTAGACACGCTGCCTGCGCCCATGCCGGCATAGACGATGCCTTTCACGCCGTGCGCGATGGCTGCGTCATACATATATTCCGGGTCGTCCTGATAACCGTAGATAATATCCACCGCCGGCAGTTTTTCCAGGTTGCTTACGTCGAATACCGAACGGGTGGTATGAATTTTATCCAGGCGATTCTGGAAATAGATTTTATCGCCGATAATCACGCCAAGGTAGCCCTCTTCCGGCGCTTTAAAGGTATCCAGCGTAGAGGCGTTGGTTTTGCTGATAAAACGGGCGGAACCGATACGGTCGTTCAGCACCACCATCACACCGCGGCCACGGGCATTTTTATCCGCCGCCACTTTAACCGCGCCGTACAGGTTCATCGGGCCGTCGGCGCTGATTGAGGTCGCCGGGCGCATCGCCGCGGCGAAAACCACCGGTTTGTCGCTTTTTACCGTCAGGTTCATAAAGTAGGGAGACTCGTCGAGCGTGTCCGTACCGTGGGTGATCACCACGCCGTCCACATCGTCGCGGGCCAGCAGTTCGTTGACTCTTTTGCTCAGCTTCAGCAAAACGTCGGCGGTCATGTTCTCGCTGCCGATATTGGCGACCTGCTCGCCGCTAATATTGGCGAGCGTTTTCAGTTCCGGCACCGCATTGATCAGCGTATCCACGCCCAATGCGCCGGCTTTATAACCCGTGGTTTGCGTGTTGGCGGCGGCGGAACCGGCGATGGTCCCCCCGGTCGCCAGAATCACCACGTTGGGCAGGTTTTCCGCCGCACTCGCCAGGGCGGGAAAACAGACCAAAACGAACACAAACAGCGAACTAAATATCCTTTTCATACCTATCCGACCCAATATGTTTAAACGGCAGGCCTCTGCTCGAAGGCTGCCGGTGAGTGATAAATAATATCCTGCCTGTCGGCCGAGACTGGCCGACATCGGCGCTTATCATGCCCCAGAGCTCGGCGGCTGTATAGCTTTGGCTATAAAATCATTGACATAGGTTAATGTTATCCTTTCCGTTCATCGTTTGATCTGCGCGCCGGCACCCTGACTTGCCTGGTCGCGCGCGGCGCCCTGCGGCCCGATCATTTGTCCGAAGAGATGGAAATCGGTAAGTTAGCACGATGCCCTGCACCAGCTCGGGCAGGCGGACAAACGCCAGGGTGATATTACGAATGTCGCTGGACGGGCAGGCAAGCAGTTGCGCATTGCCAATCTGTTCTATGCGCGCGATATTGGTATCCAGAATGCGTTTAATAAACTGTCCGCGCAGGCGATAAACAAAATGGCGCCCCGGCGTCGTCAATGCCAGTTGCGAACCCAATGTCGCCGCCATCAGCAATAGCAGCAGCTCGATAGCATTCTTTTCTCGATAATGGTGGGAATCGCACGCAGTGTAATCGGACGGGAATTGATATCAAGAATAATTCTCATATCCCCTAAATAATTCAAGTTGCAGGACAAAACGTTGTCGTTTCAACCCCCCTTACGGGCCGCCGCCTTGGCGGCGATTTTTATGAAAACACTCTCCGGCCTGAGCGTCGTCGCCGGCCTGCTTATCCTGTCAGGCTGCGCGGGCAGGCAGCATGACATTACACCGCTTGGGCAAACGACCTTTGCCCGCTATCAGCAGGAGACCGCCCGCTGGGTTGCGCAGCACCGCGCCTTTCAGAGCGCCGATAAAAACCTTGAGCTGGCCTGGAATACGCCGCAGGAAATGCGCCCGCCCGGCAAGCCGGACAAGGGAATTTTGCTGGTTCACGGGCTGGGGGATTCTCCCGGTTCATTCAACGACATTATGCCGCGGCTGGCGCAGCAGGGCTTTCTGGTCAGAACCGTGCTGCTGCCGGGGCACGGCACCCGCCCGGCGGATCTGCTGCATATCACCGTCGACGATTGGCGCAGAGTGGTCGCCGAGCAGACGGCCATTCTGCGCCATGACGTGGATGAGGTCTATCTGGGCGGCTTTTCCACCGGCGGAAATCTGGTTTTGGAATATGCGCTGAATCACCCGGAAATTAATGGGTTGCTGCTGTTTTCACCGGCGATAAAATCCGACGAACGGTACGATTTCCTCACGCCGCTGCTTTCCGTCTTTAGAGACTGGATACTCACACCCCGGCCCGGTTATCCGCAGCAGTTGATAACGCGTTATATGGTGGTGCCGACCAACGGTTTCGCCCAGTTTTACCATTCCAGCGCCGCCGTGCGCAGGCTGCTGGCCCAAACCGCCTACGACAAACCGGTACTGATGGTGCTCACCGAGCATGACTCGGTGCTGGACACCCCCTACCTGCTTGAGCTATTCGAGCGTAAATTCACCAACCCGCACAGCAGGCTGATCTGGTATGGCGACCGGCCCGCGGGCGCGCGCTCGCCGCGCGTGCTGACCCGCAGCGACTATTTGCCCGAGTGGCGCATCAGCCAGTTCTCCCATATGTCGATACTGTTTTCGCCGGATAATAAACAGTACGGCGAGTCAGGCTCGATCATCGTCTGCGCCAACGGGCAAACGCCGGCCAGCCGGCAGATCTGCCAGGACAGAAACCAGCTATGGTATTCGGACTGGGGCTATCAGGAAGAGGGCAAAACCCACGTCCGCCTGACCTTCAACCCTTATTTCGACTGGCAAACGCAGGTGATGAATCAGGTGCTGGAGAGCGAATAGTCGGCCAGCGACAGGCGTCGGACTCCCCCTGCCGCGCGCCATGTCATAATTCGGTCATTAACATCGTTTATTTTTTGTACCAAGGACGATTAGCTGACCAGGACAATCATGACTTCCACCGCTGTTTCACGCGCTCAGCAAGGTATTTGGGGTCCGCCCAAAGCGCTGGCTCTATGCATTTCGACGCCCGACGTCTCCCCGGATATCAATAACGCCGAGGTGCTGGATATATTCAGCAAACACAAGGAGTTGGTTAGCCTGCCGGTAGTGGAGAACGGCCGGCCTTTCGGGCTGATCAACCGCCATATCTTTATGTCCCAGATGTCCCGCCCGTTTTTCCATGAGCTGTACGATAAAAAGAGCTGCATCGCTTTTATGGATAAAAATCCGCTGATTGTCGATGCCGAGACATCGTTGAATGACGTCGCGGCCCAAACCGTTATCAGCGGAGATAAGTCGCTGACCGACGGTTTCATCATTACGGAAAACGGACGCTATATCGGCATCGGTCTGGGGATCGACCTGATAAAGGCGGTTTCCGATATGCATTCGCAGCAGCACCAGCAGATTATGCAAAGCATCGAATACGCCAGAGTAATCCAGGAAGCCATGCTCGCCACCTCGCGTCAGTCGATGTCCGGCTCGCTGAGCGACTGGTGCCTGGTATGGGAACCGCGCGACTGCGTCGGCGGCGACTGCTATTACTTCAAAACTTATCGCCATGGCTGGCTCGCCTGCGTCGCGGACTGTACCGGACACGGCGTTCCCGGCGCTTTTATGACCCTGATTTTCGCCTCGGCGCTGGAGCAGGCGCTGACGTTGCACGGGCCGGAAACGCCGGCCCTGTTGCTACAGGCAATCAACCGCCATATCAAGGATACGCTGGGACAGTGCGACAAGGAGCGGCGCCCCTCCTCCAACGACGGCTGCGATGTCATCCTGATCTTTTGCGATACCGCCCACAGCACGCTTGCCTGGGCAGGCGCCCGCATGTGCGCATTTATGCTGAAACAGCAGACCGAGCAGCTGTGCATACTCCCCTCCGACCGCATGGGCGTAGGTTATACCGATACGCCCTACGATTACGCCTGGCCCGGCCATCAGCTAAGCCTGGATGCCGGCGATCTCTTTTTCACCACCACCGACGGACTGACCGATCAAATCGGCGGTGAGCGGCAGGTTATGTTTGGCAAACGCCGGCTGCAAGAGCTGCTGCTGCGCTATCAGGATAAGCCGATGCAAGAATTCTCCAGCCTGTTATCACAGCAACACCTGTCTTATCAGGGCAATCAGGTCAGACGGGACGATCTGACTTTTTGGGCTTTCAGACATCGACCGACATTTGCGCGCGCAACGTTTTTACCACCAGGTGATGCAAAATGACGCCAGATAGTAAATACGCCGGTTTTTTCGACGCGACCAGCCAGCGGGACATTACGCTGTATTACGTCGGTTATTTTTCGCAAAACATCATCAGCTCCCTGGCGGAAACGATGCGGTTGCAGTTGGAAAAAAAACAGGTTCCCGCGGGTATCCGCCGCAAGCTGTTTTCCGCCTTTATCGAAATGGTACAGAACATCACCCGATACTCCGCGGCCCATTTGGCTCTCCTCGATCAATCCAATGAGGTTCGCCACGGCTCCGTGTGTATCGGCTATGAAAATGGGAAATATTTCTTACTTTGCGCAAATCAAGTCCACCCCGAGGATATTGAAAAACTGCGCGGGCGTCTGGAACCATTACGTTATATGACGCTCGATGAAATCAAGCTCGCCTATAAAGCCTCCCTGCGCGATGAAACACCGCCCTGGAGCAAAGGGGCCGATATGGGTTTGCTGACCGTCGCGCGCGACGCCAGCGAACCTCTCCAGTTCACTTTTCGGGCTGACGCATCAACGGGGCTGTCGACGTTTTATCTGAAGGCTATCATTTGAAATGGCAAACATTATGAATATGGACAATCTACACATCGCAGGAACGCCCTGTACCCCGGCCGTCGATTTTTACTTCGATACTTATCGGCTCTCCCTGTCAGGCGAGTCTTATCCTGAAAATGCGGCGGCGTTTTACCGCCCGCTGATTGCAAAAATACAGGATTACCTCCATCTGCTAACCGTGGAAAACGATGCCGCGCAGGCAAACGATTTCCTCGCTCAAAACCCGCCGCCCGCCATCGAAATTCATGTCTCGCTGGTTTATTTCAACAGTTCCAGCACCAAAATGCTGTTCAGCCTGTTCGACACGCTGAATCAGGCGGCGCAACACGCCCTCACGATTGCGTTGCACTGGTATTACGACAAGGACGACGATATCGCGGAAGAGTTCGGTGAAGAGCTGCATATCGACTTTCCGGCGCTCGACTTCCACAGCCATATTCTGGAGTAATCATCTATGACTGCGTTTGAGCTGTTCACGCCGGAATACGACATCCTGCTCGCGGCGCGCAATGTCGCCAACCAGCAAAACATGCCGGCGGAGGTTTACCGCGACACCCTGCTGGCGCTGACTGAACATTACCAGCGTCTGGTGCGCGAATCACACCGGCTGATTTCCCGCAGCGACCGCGCGGAAAAAGAGTTAAACCGCCTGAACGCGCAATTAAATAGGCTGGCGATTGAGCTGGAATACAAAGCCAGCCACGATCCTCTGACCGACGTTTACAACCGTGGGGCAATCATTGAGCGTATCAATCAAACGCTGCAACGCAATCAGGCGGCGCTTATCGTGCTGGACATCGACCATTTCAAGCGGATAAATGACGCCTACGGCCACCCAACCGGGGATGCCGTGATATGCGCGTTAACCTCACGGGTGCGGGAGGTGCTCAAAGGACTCGGCAGTATCGGTCGGGTGGGCGGCGAAGAGTTCACCATTCTGCTTGATGGCTTTATCCTCGAACAGGCCGTCTCTATCGCCGAACGTCTCCATTTCAGCCTGAATGACGCGCCGCTGGATGCGTTGCCTCAGCAGGTGGTGACGGCCAGCTTCGGCGTCAGTTGGGCGCCGCAGACAACCGGCTTTGATACGCTTTACGGCGCGGCGGACGCCGCGCTCTACAAGGCAAAAAATCGGGGCCGAAACCGGGTGGAATATCAGTAGGCGCCGCCCTGCCGCGCCCGGCCCACCGCTTCACCCAACTGCCATACCGCCATCGCGTAGTGGGTACTGTGGTTGTAACGGGTGATGGTGTAAAAATTGGGCAAACCGTACCAGTATTGGTATCCGCTGCCGATATCAAGCCGCAGCAGGCTGGCCTCCTGGTAACCGCCCAGCGAGCTCTGCGGCCGCAGGCCGGCGGCCTGCAACGCGGCGAGGGAGTAGCGCGTGTTGAAGCCATGCTCCAGCGACGGCGCCTGACCGGCGGCCGGCACGGCCACAATGCCCCCGTTGACCCAGCCGTGCCCCTTGAAGTAGTTGGCCACGCTGCCGATGGCGTCCACCGGATCCCACAGGTTGATATGGCCGTTGCCGTCAAAATCCACCGCATAGTTTTTAAACGACGAGGGCATAAACTGACCGTAGCCCATCGCGCCGGCGTAGGAACCGCGCAGGCTGAGCGGGTCATTCCCCTCATTGCGGGCCATCAGCAGGAAGGTTTCCAGCTCGCCGGTAAAATAGTCGGCGCGGCGCGGATAGTCGAACGCCAGCGTCGCCAGCGCATCAATAATACGCGTCTTGCCCAATACGCGTCCCCAGCGGGTCTCAACGCCGATAATGCCGACGATAATCTCCGGAGGTACGCCGTATACTTCCCAGGCGCGCTGCAGCGCATCCTGATGCTGATTCCAGAAAAGCACGCCGTTTTGCACGTTATCCGGCGTGATGAACTGGCTGCGATAGCGGATCCAGGCGCCATTAGGACCGGACGGAGGGCGTGAGGTCGGCGCCTGCCTGTCCATCAGGCGCAGCACCCAGTCCAGCCGCCGCGCCTGGGCCAGAACGTCATGCAACTGTCGGCGATCGAAGCCGTGCTCGCTCACCATTTTGTCCACAAAGCGGCCGGTCGCCGGATTAAAGGCAAAATCGCCCCGCGGCAGATGCTCCGACTGCGCGGGCTCAAGCAGAAAGCCGCCGCCCTTAAAAGGATTCCCCTGGGCGGGGGCGGGGACGGGAGGTGGCGGAGGAGCAGGCTTACTGCTACAGGCTGAGAGCAGAACAATCAGTGAAAAGAGAGTAGCCAAATGACGCATTGGGTGTCCGTATAAGCAGATTAAGATAAGAAAAGAATAGCGGCTGCGGCCAGCATTGCCTGACGCGATAACAGCGGCGCCATGCGCCCTGACGTCAGGGCGCCGCGCGCTACCGTCAGTTTTTCTTCACAAACTCGGATTTCAGCTTCATGGCGCCAAAACCGTCAATCTTGCAATCAATATTATGATCGCCTTCGACGAGACGAATGCCTTTAACCCGGGTGCCGATTTTCAGCGTTGAGGAACTTCCCTTTACTTTCAGATCCTTAACTACCGTCACCGTGTCTCCATCCGCCAGCAGATTGCCATTGGCGTCCCTGACGGTCAGTCCTTCCTCCTGAGCGGCCGAATCGCCGTCCATTGCCCATACATGTCCGCACTCAGGGCAATTCAATAACTCATTATCCTGCCAGGTGTACTCAGAGTGACATTTAGGACAATTAGGTAGCTGTTGCATTATAAAATTCCCGAAAAGAATAAAATTTATATAAAAATCCAATAAAATCAAAGATGGCATAACCAGCAACATACATTTTAACGTTTTATTGCCACGGTGAGTAGCCAGCGCTTTATTCTTTTCCCCGCCGGCCAGAGAACGGAGAACGATAACGTTCTGATTATCAGGGTGATTAAGGGGTCGATTTATTCAACAAAGCCCGTCAATAGACGAAAAATACAATTATTTATCCGATTTTCTTGTTTGCATCCAAAAACGTTTACCTCCAAGATTCCATTAAATATCAAGAATAAAGATATTTTTTATTTCTGCAAATCAACGTTAGCCTGCATTTATACGCTGCCGTCGGCGATGGAATGGGATCGCCGAGACCTGACAGCGAAAGGGCGCATGACATCGGACGTGACAGGAGTGAGTAATGAATTTCACCAGACGTGATTTCAATCGCCTTTCCGGCGCCATTCTGGCCGCCGCCATCCTGGCTTTCGGGCTTGTCGGCGGCCTATCCCTCCCGGCGCAGGCGCAGTCGGCCGAGATCCAGCGCGGCGGAACCCTGAAGATTGCCTTTCGCAGCGACAACACCGCTCTGGTCAGCCTCGACCCGTTTCAGGTCTACTGGATTGAGCACCGTTCGGTGTTAAGGGCGGTGGTGGATCAACTTACCGACCAAGACCCGCAAAGCGGGGAAATTATTCCCTGGTTGGCCACCCGCTGGGAATTAAATAATGACGCCACGCAATACATATTTTATCTGCGTGACGACGTTACGTTCAGCAACGGCGAAAAGTTCAACGCCGAGGCGGTGAAACTCTCGTTCGACGCCAATATCGCGCTGCTCAAGGATCTTCCGACCGCTTTCGGCAAATCCTACATTGATGGCTACGTTTCCTCGGAAGTTGTTGATGAATACACCATAAAGGTCAATTTCAGCGTTCCCAACGCCGCTTTCCTACAGGCGACGTCTACCACCAATCTGGGAATTTTAGCCCCGGCCACATACAAAAACAGCACGATACGGGAACGGAATCTTGGAAAGCTCATCGGCTCCGGTCCTTTTATTTTAACGGAGTACTCGCCGGAGGAACGCATTGTTCTGAAAAAACGTGAAGGCTACGCATGGCCGTCCGCGGTTAGTGAAAATAAAGGAGATGCGTATCTGGATGAAATTATCGTGCGTTATATTCCGGAGAGCAGCAACCGGGTCGGAAGCGTGATTTCAGGGGAAGTCGACATCGCCTGGCCCAGAGATCCGTTCACCAATGAAGATTACAACTACATTACCGGCAAAGGACTAAATATAATTCAGCGCTCTATTCCGGGTATAACCGAGAGTTTATATCCCAATGTAAATTATGACCGGCCGTTTTCCAATGCGGCAGTTCGGCAGGCTTTCCAGAAAGCCATTGATCGGAAAAGCTACGCGGCGACTATTTATGGAAAACATTTCCCGGTGGCCGAAGGCGTTCTGGAGCCGTCAACGTTATATTATCAATCCCAGTCTGAGAGTTTGACCCACGATCCGCAGGATGCGGCGGAGATCCTTGAAAAGGCCGGCTGGTTGGTCGCCGGCGACGGTTATCGCTATCGCGACGGGAAAAAACTGACGGTTGTCTATCCGCTTACCGAGGAAAAACCGGGAGATGTTCTGATTCAGGATCAGGTCAGGCAAGTGGGTTTTGAATTGATTTTGCAGCCGGTGACGGCAGGCGAGGCTAATGCCCGTTATGTCTCCGGCAATTACGATTTGCAACGCGGGGTCCTGACGCGCGGCGATCCTGCGGTGATCCAATCCCACGCGGACGTTCGTTATTCGGGATCCGCCGTGTCAAAAAATCGTTTTACCGCGCAGGCGCAGTCGAAACTGCAAGAACTTCTGGACAAGGGGCTGGCCGAAGCGGATCCGGCGGCGCGCAAGGCTATCTATAAGGATGTGCAGGACTTTATTTTGCAGGAAAACGCCTATTTCCCGATTTTCGCGCGTACCCAGCAGGCGGCTATCGGTTCCAGGGTTCACGGGGTGAAATTCAGCGGAGAAAGCTTTCTCCACGTCAATGACATCTGGATCGAAAAGTAATGACTGGCTATATCGTTAGACGGATCATGCAGGCCATTCTAGTCCTGTGGCTGGCTTACACGGCGTCGTATATCATACTGTATGTTCTGCCGGGCGATACGCTGGTGTATTTACTTGCCACCAACGATCTCCAGATAGACGCGCTTTCCCCTCAGGAGCTACAGAGAGTCAAAGAATACTACGGGCTGGATAAAGGCCCGATAGAGCAGTATTTATCACACCTGGCGGGTATTTTGCAGGGAGACTTCGGAATCTCGGCCACCAAAAGCCAGTCGGTTAACGAGATCGTCTTTTCCCGGCTGCCAAGCACTGCGCTACTTGGCGCTGTTTCGGTGGTTTTCGCCCTGGTGCTCGGATTGAGCGTTGCGATTGCGGCGACTTATGTGCAGTGGAAGCCGCTAAAGATTTTCCTAAGCCGCCTGCCGGTCCTTGGCGTTTCGCTTCCGTCATTCTGGGTCGGTCTGCTGCTGATTCAAGTTGTCGCATTCGGTTTGGGGTGGCTTCCCTCAAGCGGTTCAGATGGATGGAAAACCCTGATTCTGCCCAGCATTACCATGGCGCTGCCATCGGCGGCGGTACTGGCGCAGGTGCTAATCCGCAGTTTGAATGACACGCTCAAAGAGCCTTACATCCAGACCGCGAAGGCGAAGGGGATATCCCATTTTGCGGTTTACACCAGGCACGCGCTCAAAAATGCGGCCCTTCCCACGCTCACCATTCTGGGACTGCTGATCGGCGCAACCGTTACCGGAGCGGTAACCACCGAGACCGTGTTTTCGCGGGTGGGAATCGGCAGACTGGCCCAGGAAGCCGTACTGGCTCAGGACGTTCCCGTCGTTCTGGCCATCGTGGTGATTGCGGCAACCGCCTTTGTGGTGACGAACCTGATAGTCGATTTGCTCTATCTTGTCATCGATCCCCGCATACGCCACGTCGAGAAAGTCACATGAATAGCAGTGAAGTAAATTCACGCCCGCGACTGGTTGATGACGCCAACGAGTGGGACGACGACGCCACACGGCCGGAAATCTGGCGGGCAAGGCTGGCTCACGCCATCGGGCTGCTGATTCGGCGACCGGGACTCGGTATGGCGATACTGTTTATTCTTTTCGTCATCGCCGCGGCCGTTTTCCCGGGTTGGTTTACCAGCCACGATCCCTTCGCCACCTCTCCGGCCAACAAAATCCTGCCGCCTTCGTGGGAACATCTTTTCGGCACGGACCACGTCGGGCGCGATCTCTTCACCCGGGTGCTTTACGGCTCAAAGTTGACCATTCAGGCAACCGCTCTCGCGATCCTGATCGCCGCGGTAGTTGGGCTGCTGCTAGGGATTTTTTCGGGGTTTTCAGGGGGAAAGGTTGATGCCGCGCTGATGAGGATAGTCGATGTGACTTTGGCCATTCCCTCTCTTCTCCTGGCCTTGGCAATTGTGACCGCAATAGGTTTCGGCACCCTCCAGGTGGCTATCGCCGTCGGCGTGGGAAGCATCCCTGCATTTGCCAGAACCACTCGCTCGGAGGTGCTAAAGGTCAAGGCCCTTCCTTTCGTGGAAGCCGCGCGCCTTTGCGGCGCCGGTTGGTTGATGATTGTCTGGAGGCATATTTTACCGAACTCCTGCGCACCTGTTGCGGTGTTGATTATTCTCGAATTCGGCGGCGCCGTGCTGGCGGTTGCGGCTTTGAGCTTTCTCGGTTTCGGCGCCCAGCCGCCGGCTGCCGAATGGGGTACGCTGATTTCCGAAGGACGCGGTTATCTGATGACCGCTCCGTGGGTTTCTTTGCTCCCCGGGTTGTTCGTTGCGCTGGTGGTGTTCAGCCTCAACCACATAGCTAAAACTCTGGAGGAACTGCAGCGATGAGCCGCCCGAACCAGCCGCTAGTGACGGTGGAAAATCTGTACGTAAAGTATCAGGTTCAAACCCGGGATGTCAGAGCCGTGAATAACGTCAGTCTGTCGATATTTCCCGGCGAGACCGTCGCCATTGTCGGCGAGTCTGGTTCCGGCAAGTCTACGCTGGCCGGCGCGCTTATGGGACTGCTGGCGGGCAACGCGCGCATTACCGGGGGAAACATCACCATTGCGGGCGAGGATGTTACGCATTTCTCCGAGACTCGCTGGCGACAGCTGCGCGGCCGTACCGTCGGTCTGGTTCCCCAGGATCCGATGGTGGCGCTCAACCCAACCATGCGGATTGGCCGGCAAATCGGCGAAGTTGTCCGGCGCGTTCGCGGCTCGCGAGGTCGGGCGCTTGATGCCGACGTGCTGGAATTGCTTGAACAGGTCGGTTTGGATCAGCCCATATTGCGCGCCCGCCAGTATCCGCACGAGCTTTCAGGCGGTCAACGCCAACGGGTACTGATCGCCATCGCCCTCGCCGGGCGGCCTCGGCTGCTGATTGCGGACGAACCGACCTCGGCGCTTGACGTCACGGTGCAACGCCGCATTCTCGACCATCTGGAGACGCTGGTGCGCAGCCAGGGCATCTCTATGCTCATCATTACCCATGATTTGGGCGTTGCAGCCGACCGTGCCGACCGCGTGCTAATCATGCAGGGCGGACGAATTATGGAGCAGGGGGATCCCGCCACCGTGCTGGCCGCGCCCGCGCACGACTATACCCGCATGCTGTTGCAGGCGGCGCCGGTGTTGAATGTGCCGCCGCGCCCTGCTTCGCAAGCCTTGCCCGCGCGCGAAATACTGCGTTTCGACGGAGTGGGCAAAGTGTTCAGGTTACCCGGCGCGCGCGGTCAGGCGAGTCATTTCCAGGCTCTGGACGCGGTATCCTTTAGCGTTGCCGCCGGGCAAACATTGGCTATCGTAGGCGAGTCGGGTTCGGGCAAGACTACGACGCTGCGTATCGCTCTTGGACTGGAGCAGGCGAGCGCAGGCAGGGTCATATTCGACGGCGCCACCGATCTTTCGCGCCTGAGCTGGTCGGAGTTTCGGCCATTGCGCAGGCGCATGCAACTGGTACAGCAAAACCCCTATGCTTCCCTCGACCCGCGTCTGACTATCTTTGAAAGCATCGTCGAACCTTTGCGCGCCTTCGGTCTTCTCAAGGGGGCCGCCCTGGAGAACGAGGCCAGAAGTCTGATCGACCAGGTACAACTGCCGCGCGCCATGCTCAATCGCTTGCCGCGCGAACTCTCCGGCGGCCAGCGCCAGCGTGTGGCCATTGCACGCGCGCTGGCGTTAAAACCCGAATTGCTGTTTCTTGACGAACCGGTATCGGCGCTAGACGTCTCGGTGCAAGCCCAGATTCTCGAGCTTCTGGGAGAACTGCAGCGCGAACTCGGCGTGAGCTACGTACTGGTTTCGCATGATTTGGCGGTGGTTGCCGCAGTGGCGCACCACATCGTGGTTCTGCGCCAAGGACGCGTGATTGAGCAGGGACCGGCAACCCAGGTGTTCGGTTCTCCGGGCGAAACCTATACGTGCGAACTGCTGGATGCGGTGCCCGGACGGCGGCTGGCACAGGCGGCCTTGTAAGCCGGAGTGATTCGAATGGCAACGCGGCCGATTGCGGCGCTCCCGGCTATCGGCCCCTCCGCCCGAGCGCCGTATCACTTCACTATGGTGCCGTCGCGCAGGATAAACATCACTTTTCCATCCCAGAACTCGGCGATAAAGATATCCTCCGCCTCCAGATCGTGGCGCTTCAGCTCTTTTTCCAGCCAGTCCCGCTCCTTTTCTATCTGTTTCAGCTCTTCCGGCCTGACTTTGCCGTCTTTCATAACAATAACCGACGGCATTTTCGCGTTATCGCAAACCACGGTCAACTGCCCGCCGGGCTCTATTTGGGCATAGGTTACCTGCTGAAAGGCATTGATTCCCTGCGCATGCAGCTGTGAAGCGATATTTAAAATATCGATTTTATTTTTCTTGTGCAGAATATTATCCATCAGAAAGCGCCCTTTTTTCACGATAGGCAGTGGATTGCCGATGGCTATGGCGCGAAACAAATGCACATGCTTACTCACGGCATTCAGCGACGATATCAGCACGACGCCGATAAATAGCACCACCACATATTGATGCAGCGGAATGCTGTCGCTGTATATCACCCCGCCGATAATCCCCCCCAGCACGAAATTGCCGATGAAATCAACCGGCGTCATTTGCGATAGCTGGGTTTTTCCTGAAAGATTGAGATGCATGATGACAATGCAAAAGCCGATGACGAACTTGATTAACACTAAACCGTAATATTCCATATATCCTCTATCCACTGCCCTAGGCGGTCCGCGATATCAACAAGACCTGCGTCCATACAAAACCGACTGCCGGCCGCCGCTGACGCGGCGCCCTCCATGATTTATATAGATTAAAATCGGCGTTTATGCCGTTTTTTCAGGGAAAATAGGCGGATTAGGCCGGTAAACCAGACGCCTTCGGCGCGGTTTACCGGCCCCGGAGCGCTGAGGAATCCCCAGAAATCAGGGAAAGGTCGTAAACAAAAGCCAATACATATCCGCCATCCATGCCGGCGCGAATATGGATTATCGGCCTATGAAATATTGGGTTCGTCAGGCGCTAAAAAACAATTAAACGGCAAGATTAAGATAGGCATACTTTAGCCGTTTCTCTTATAAAGAAGCTTCTATATCCGCCGATGACTGACCGGTTTCAATGGCCGTAGAGGTTGCAACAGAAAGAACGATTTTTTCAGAAGAAACACGACTAGCCGATTTTACTTTGACCAGATTCTTCATGACCTTCTCTGTGTTGAATACCAATATAAGACGGCTAATCTCAGGCGAGATCCTTATCTGAAAGATGGGCGATTTGCCTGGTACCGGAACACTAGACAGAGGCTAACTGTGGTGCTTTACCATGTTGGCGCGACGGCAATTGTCGCTTCGGTTGTTGCACTGGCCGGCACATTCCTGCTTTCTTTTATTATCTAAGCGCAACGAGGCATACGATGAAAAACGCCAATATGACCGCATTAATCGCCCACTTTCCGTACAGGAAATTGACATCGATAACCTGACGGCCGCAGACGGCCTGGCTGTAGACCGCGCTTCGGGTTTTGTCGGCAGGGCAATGGAGCGGCTTCTTGACGGACTCTATACCCTGGACGATCAAACCATGTATGACATGGCGCAGGAAGAAGGCATTCGCCTGGAGCCGTCGGCGCTGGCAGGCATGGCCGGACCTCAGCGCGTTTGCGCCTCGACGGATTACCGGCGGATGCACGCATTCAGCGCTGAGCAGTAAAATAACGCCATGCATCTGGTATGGGCGACCGGCGGGGGGATGGGGCCGGAAGAGGAAATGGCGCAGTACCTGGCGCAAGGACGCTAACACTTTACCTCGACAAAGTTGCGAGCAGCTTCGCGCGCCCGATCAATATTCGCAAAATCAGATACATTTTCCATCGCGGCTCTGATAACGTCCTGTGGTGCTTTACCGCCGTGTGCGCGGCCTCCGCCGCAATCAATCCGCCGCCGAATCCTGTATATTCGCCGTTGCGCTGATTTTCATCCCGCCTCATACAGGTGAATAACCTGGGGTGTCGGTGATAAGATAAGGCTCGACCATTTTTCCCGCGCCTTTCGAGCTAACAGATAGAGTGAAAAACCGAGTAAAATCAATATGAATCAGTCGATTGACAAGGACCTTGCCAGCCATACGCCGATGATGCATTGGTGTGTTCTCATTGATATTTAATGGTTATTTTGATGAAATCAGGAAAACCTACGTTTTAACCTACACTTTACTAACTAATTGATTTATCTGTTGTTACTACCCTATAGTACGTTGATGGATTATCGCATGCAGTTTACGAAATACCATTTAGTTACACTCAGAGTGAATATAAAGGTAAAATACTAAACTACCTCAGCCACCCAACAAGCACCCCTTCAAGCTTCGCCAGCGCCTGAATATGCTTTTCTTTTTGCATTCGACCGATATTTTGCAACTTCCATTTCACCGCCGGTAAATGCTTAATTTGGTCTTCAGGAGCGAGACTCCAATCTGGTTGACCACTTTTGAAAGACATCAAAAAATCATAGTCCCGCTGCGTGAATTGTACTTTGAGAGCAGTAACCATTAATTTGGGTATCGCATTGAGTTCTTCCAGAGAGACCTCATCGAATGTCATTCCGTTAAATTCATGCGCATATAGCTCAGAAATATCTTTCCAGCGGGGATTTAGTACCTCTGATAATGGGCGTGGGTGTCCCAGCAGATAAGCGATGAAACCATTAAAGATGTGGCGATCAATACCCTGCGTTTCGAGTAGCATTTTGACGTCATAAAAATCCCGGGGATGCTGCCTGTCCATGGCGGCACAAAGCTTACCACCATAAAGGTCGGCAAGGGAGACAACCTGAATGGTAGCAAAACCGAATTCATCCTCTACTGCGTCAACAACGTCACGCTCCTTAGGAGGATACAACGTACCTCGCGCAACAGGCGATACCTCAATCTTTATCTGTGCCTCCTGAGAAGAAACCACAATGCGCATTTCATCAGGGTTATTCGTTTGCAGCACCGCCGAAATATCGGCTTGTTGTTGCAGTATTTCGGCAATACGGTTCAATGCAGCGCGAACGTTTGGCAAAGCCTCATTCCTACTTTCCAGCGGGATGTAAGCCAAATCGATATCAACCGATAAGCGGGGAAAATCACGAACGAACAAGTTAATCGCCGTTCCGCCTTTTAATGCAAAACAGCGCTCTGTTGCCACAAGCGGCAGTGCTCGCATCAATAATGCAACCTGCCGGTAATACGGTGAATTTTTATCCATGTGATAACCCATCATTAATAAACTTTCCGGGTACGGTGATCTGATACTGCTTATCCAACTTACCACCGGCTACTATCTGTCGTTTTCCGGCTCCTAAATCAATGTTGTTTTTATCGATCCGTTTGACCCAGGGATGTGCATAGTAATCGGCTAAAAAAAGGTATAAACGATTGGTCTGCACTGCCCGGCTGGCACGAAGAAGCATTTCCACCTTACGCGGACTCAGATTAACTAATCCCTGAAAAAGCTCGGCGGCATGCTCAAAAGTGATACATCTTGGCACAGCATCTGCCAGCTCGTAAGCCGCCAGTTCAGGTACGCTGGCTTTTAACGCTTTACCTTTAATCTCGACTTCTATCAGATACTTCTCGTCAAGCTGCGACAACTTCTGATTAGATAGCAACAGCCACTCAACGCCGGGAAACTCCCTAAACCACTTTGGCAACGCCGCCTTCTCTCCGACATACAACCAGATACGTTGCTGTTTAAGCTGGAGATAATGGGAACGCCCCTGATAAACAAGACTGGTCAGCCCGGCCAAATGTACTGGGATTGATAACTGATTTTGCAGGCATAACACAGCATCACTCCACTCCGGTTCACGTCCTACCCGAACATACACTCCGGCACGCAATTTTCGCAGCCAGTTACTTTGGGTGTACTTATGCGCCAAAGAAGGGCTGATGCCGTACTCTGTCAGCCAGGACTGTACCACCAGAGAACCGGGATCGGTATTCTGCAAAAGCCAGTTTAATTTTGATGCCATACATTCACCACTGGTGCAATAATACATAAAATAATAAACTATTAAGCTGACAAGATGTCAACATTGAAAGTAATCGCCCCAGCGATAAAAGGTAGACATGCGACTTGCATCGCCACTGGCTGAGTAATGATTTAGCAAAGGGCAGGCACGGCTAATCAGCCAGGCGAAGATGTGCAAACTTGTTGCGTAGAATTTTAAGCGAAGCTTCGATTTGGCTGGAGGACTGCCTTGTCTCAAGTGCTGTCGAGGTCGCAACAGAACGAGCGATATCTGCGCGGGACGGCTTGGCATAAGACACCTGTATTTTTTTATAGCCGCTCATAATAGTTCCTGAAAGGTTGAAGGTGCTCAACGCGTTGGGGTAACATTGTCCACTAAGTCCCGTAAAGACCGCGCTAACTGGTCAACGGTTTTCTCGCCTGTTGCTGCCTCTACCGTTAAGTTTTCCAGCGTATTGTCGGTATCACGGATACTGATACCGTTGCGGTAGAGAAACGTCATGGTAACAAAAAACGCAGTGCGCTTATTACCATCATTAAAAATGTGTCCACGAGCGATAGCGACCCAGTAGGTGGCGGCGAGCTCAAAAACATCTGTAACGCCTTCATAGTGTGTGCGGTTTTGCACCCGATAGATGAGTGCTTCCGCTCTGCCGGAGTCCGGCATGCCGGCAACGCCGGGAAACCGTTGCAATATACAGTCATGGAAAGCGATAACTTCCTGAGCGCTGACCCATATCATCGGTTTGTCAGCGCCTCTACAGTATGACCGTGGCGTTGCATAATCACATCGAACTCGGCATCCAGTTTAGCATTCTGGTATGTCTCGAATTCAGCCTTGCTGATAACCACTGCGGAACTGCCATCTCTGCGGGTGATTTCAACCGGTTCACCCTGGGTGGCGACATCCAGTACTTCTGAGATATTGGCCCGAGCCTGAGTTGAGGTGTAAGTACGCATGATGTGTCTCCTGAAGTGTACATTTATATTGTACACTTAGTGTTATTTTGATTCAAATATAAAAAATCATCATCAAGGGCTACGTAACTCTACGCATGAGGTCTTTTTTTACAATGAAGCAACCGAGAATGTGCCCTTTAAATCCGGTGCCTCATAAGATCTCTGTCTTATTGCTTTGTCCGATACCGTCATGTTTCTTAAAGATATTCTTTGGAAAGAAACATCGGAATCATTGAAAGTCTCAGCTATCATTGTGTTGGTAATCAGATCAAAGTTTTTCTCATTTTTTTCAGATATATTAGAACAGATTTTTTTGATTATGCCGATATTATTTTCGAATTCAAAAATAATAATAAACGCATGAATCCTGTCATATAATCCAAGCTCGCCTTCGTCTTTCCCAATGAAGTAAACTGGCCTGATCGTGGGAAATACTCTAACTGAATATAAATAATGGATATCTTTATCAATTAAGTGCTTTTGAATTCTAAATTTATTTTATATATATGGGGATTCAGGCTCAACATTATCATCAGATGCATTCAATATATCAAGGATAAATAAATCTTCTATTGGAGGTAGGGGTTCACCCCCCTTGGAAATATAAAATTGTGCATTTTTGGTTAGCTCTAACTTCTCAAGCATCACAGTATCCTTTAGAGGTAGAAATACAGAATATATTCGAGAAATAGTTTCAACAACAACCTACTAGATTAAAGAAAATTAATCAATTCATTCTGTTTTTTATCCTCTGACATTGATGCCACCGATTTTACTCCTGTGCTTCGTTTTTCAGCACAATGCGCAGGTACGGGTGTTTCCAGTCATCATCAGACAGTTTGCTCAAACTGACAAAACCATCATGCTCCAGTGCGCACACTCCGTTGTGGCTGGCAACATAATCGTAGATGGCGCGACTTTCCAGCCCCTGTAACATATGCGCAAGCAGCTTTCGGCGCATCTGCGAGGTTTGCCATTTTTTCGCTTTCCGGACATTTTTCCATGTACAGTTAAAATTCTGTCCCACCGAACTTCTGACGCAAAGCCCATAGCGGTTGGTATTGCCGGATGAAAGGTAATCCTCAATAAGGCGTTTAAGATTCTCCTTTAACGGCTCCATCAGCTTTTTCCAGCGAGTCAGCACCCTGCCAGCCTCAGCTTCTCCCAGTTGTTTGTTCAGACGTTTTCTGGTCACGCTTTGAAACGACAGACTTACCGAACCGGCGTTGAAAATGGTCGAAAAACGAAAGCTTTTAACATCATCTTCATCAACCCCCAGTTTTTTACTGATATAGCTGGTTTCAAGACGTTTCATATTTTTGGGCGACACGCCAATGCGTACAAGCTCATGCCGCAGGATCTCCAGTTGACTGCTTTTAATATCGTAGTTATATCCTTTCGCCAGACACGCCCATTTCATCCCTTTCGGAAGGTACTGAAACCCTTTACCCACCTCAAACGAACGCCCCCCCAGACGGGCGGTTTTGTACGACTGGGGATAAGCCACAATCAACGGACTGATACTGATGGCTTTCACCCCCACATCGCAGAGATGGCTAATAAAATTATGGTAATACATCATATTGACGGAAGTTGGATGCGCATTGCAGTAATCCCTCAATGCATCAAGATTGATATGCAAGTAGTCAAGCTGGTCATAGACCTGCTTAACCCGCTCCCTGAAGGCCGTATCCGGTATTTTACGCTTTGATACCTGATGACAAACGACAGGCTTCTGAATGGATGCCAGCGCAACCAGCTCTTCCAGTGTCAAAGGCTCCTGCCGTTTATCATAAATATCGGTCAGATAGCTGTAGCGATCTTTACGTTGTAGATATTCCTTGCGATCCCCTGGAAACAATGCTTCCAGCAGTCGCTTTGAGAGTGCAAACTCACGGCATTTATGCTTCGCGGCGTCATGCCTGATGATTTTGATAAGTTTTGCCGCTTCCAGCTTTTCCAGCGCCCTCTCAAAGGGAAGCTCGCGTGACTGCTTAAAAACCGCAGGGGCAACGCTCTCACCGAGAGAGTATGGGAAAGGGACAGAACATGTCCATTTACCGTTACCTTTAAAACGAGCTTTTTTACAAGTATTTCGACTTGCTGTTGCGCTGCATATAAGATGCTGTATAAGGATGGCTATCGATATGTAATAAGTGGGTTTACATCTTCCATCGCAATTATCATCAAAGGGAACGCTAAAAATGGCTTTCCTGAATATCTTGAGCGTTCTTTCTGTAACGAGAATATTATTCTTTGTACAATAGGCTTTCATTTCATTGTGCTCCATTTATTAATTCAACACTGTTTACAAACAGCAGATACAGCACAATTAATTACGCATGCACAAAAAACATATTCTCTAGCCCCACTTATTTATGGGCTAAATTAAAAACACAAAATCAGTAAAAATGTGCCCCAGGGGATGAGGGATATCTGTGGATGAATGTCTGGAGTGAATTCGTGGAATTAGCTAATACTTGTATCCCCATACTATAGCCATACAACGCATATATGACCTGTGTGGAGGCTTGCCTCAGGCTACTGCCTGTCACCATCTCCATCTGATACATTTTTTTGTTGACCGCGTGACATGCATATAGCGGCTTCCGTGCCGCTGAGTCTCCTGACTGGCTTATTTCCCGCGATACTCAAGCCATTTCTGGCGGTTGTTGTACTCCCAGTACTGCGGTTGCGCCAAAATACCCAATTTCGCCAGTACTGACGGTAACAGACCCCAGATGGCCTCTGCGTCAAATAGCGTCACGCGATGCTCTTTCATGCGTTTATCCACGCGTTTCTTAGCGGCTTTTTGGGTGGCGCTGACAGCCTTGCCGTTCAACTTACTGGCAGGACGAAACTTCGCGCGGGCATCTGGAACGGGCATTTCTCCGAGCCGTTTAACGAAATCAGGGTCCAGCCCCTTATCCTCAAGCATATCCCGGTGCCAGAATGCCAGACGGGATACCAGATTGGTCATATGCGACAGATTGCGCAGCATCAGCTTCTGTTTACCAGGCGAGAAGCGCAATTCCAGACGCAGGAAATGCTCAAGCTGGCTTTCCTCCAGCGTCAGCAATGCCGCAGCATAACGCTCCTCGACACTGAGAGACGGCGCATTAACCTTGGCATAGACGGAGGCAACCAACGTGCTTAAACCGAGCCGCAGCCCTTCTTCCGGGCCGTGCAGGTCATAGTATTCACCCCCATGCATTTTTTTAAGGCCGATCAGATAGTCATGAAACTGCATCCCCACCACATCCAGCGCGTAATGGATGGTTGTCACCCATGCGCTACGCAGCCCCCGGTACAGATATTTTCCGAGGCGTCCCTTGCGTCCCAGCCACAGGAACAGATCAGTGATCTGCACAGGTGAGTAGTGCTGTGGGCTGAACTCCATACGCATCACGCCACGATTCTTACTTGTGGGCGAAAAGTAGATCATCATCAACACCGGATGCACAGAGCGTTTGTCAGCAAGCCGGATCTCCATGACAGAGCGGTAGAGATCATCACATTCTTTCTTACCCGCAGGACGGCATTTGATGAGATAGCCGCTACCTGATTTCAGGGTATTCAGACGTTCAATCAGCACTTTATTTTGTTCACTGCCAAGATCTGTTACCCATGACATTTTATCAATGTGGCCGTAACAGAGGTTTCCGGCGCTATTTCGCACCAACCGAACTATATTTTTCAGACTGTCCACGCGTTTACTATCGTACGTATTTTTCGCTTTTTTCATTGTCGGCTCCCGGCTTGTTTAAGCCAGCAACGGGCAATAGCAGTCCCCCCGGATATATACGGGATCTCACTGCTATTACCTCTGATTAATGAGCTACCAGTTATAGTGGGTAGGTTGGGGGTTATATGAGGCTTATAGATGCTCACTATTTTGCGAGTGCCACTTTTTGCAGTTCACTGATGTGTGCCTCAACCTCTTTCAGTCGCCACGCAACACGACGGGCACCAATCTGGACAGGTTCAGGGAACTTGCCCGCTTTGATTTGGCGGTAAAGCGAAGCGCGAGATACAGGGTAGATATCGAGAACGGTTTTAAGATTGATAAGTTTGCAGCTATTCATTTTATGTTGCTCCACGAAGAGCCGTTCGGGATGAACGGCAACGTGGGCGATTTACAACAACGATTACAGCGACTATTTTTTGGAAAAAATGACCCGTTTTAGCCACAAAATTACAGAACAGTCACAACGGTCACGTGACGGTCGTGACAATTTACCTTTTTGGTGAAATTCATCCTCATTAGGGATAGTGTGATTTTTGTGACAATCACGACAGTCACGTGACCGTTTCAGGTGTAAGCTAAGTCTCAGATGACAAAAACCTTAACGTCAGTCAGAGGCATAAAAAATGGCAAAAGATAAAAACAAGATAAAAGGCTCGGCCCCCAAATCAGAAGCTCAAAGGCAGTCAGTTCGAAGGGAAAAACTCGAAAAAGAATTTGGTAAAGCCGTTACGTTACACATGTCAGAGGCTAATAAAAAAAGACTGGATCAGGTTACGGAAAAGCTGACCGGTAACTATCGTCCTGGCACACGTGAACGGAGTGTGACTATAGCCGAACTGGTTAATCAGTATTACATCAGTTATATCATGCCCCGCTCAGGCAAAATTGCAGAATATATTTATGAGAAATATGGTGAAATCTGGGAAATGCAGTTTGTCGAGGAAATGAGAGATAAGGAGATCGTTGCAATAATGAATAAACGTGGAGATGAAGTCCCGACAAAGAATGAAGATGGAACTATTTCACTGGAAAAAAGAAAATGGCAGGAAGATGATGTTTCCCTATATCGGGATGCTGAAAGCGTTGGCAAACTGATGAAGAAAGTCAACGACTCTTCCGATTATTAGGGTGCAAGTGCTATCGGTGATTTACAGATGGCGCTGTAGCTTTAAAACCGCAACGCCGACGAAGCGCAAGTCAGTATCGTTGCTGAACGCCGGTCATAGAGCGCAGTCGTGCTGATATCGCTGTGTCCGGCAAGCTGACGCACAATGTTCAGGTCTGCGCCCTGTTCCAGCAGCCGGGTGATAAACGTGCGGCGCAGGTCATGAGGCGTGAACGGCTGAATCTGCGCGGTTTCCTGTAGCTGTCGAAGTATTCCTGTCAGCCCGGCAGTGGTCAGTGTCTGACCTGTGATACTGCCACTGCGGTGTATACGGCAAAACAGACAATCGTGGCCAGCGCTGATTCTTATCCATGCCGCCAATGCCCTCCCGACCATCGGAGCCATCATGACAGAGCGATTTTTACGTCCTTTGCCCTGTCGGACAGTCAGCGTTCCTGTCGCGGGATCATAATCTCCTGCCTGTAGCGCTACCAGTTCCCCAGCCCGTAGCCCGGCCCCGCACAGCGTCAGCAGTATCGCCCGATCCCTTTTCTGGCGGGTTTTATGGGGATGGACTTTTGTGGCGTCCAGTAACAGTCGCACCTCTTCCCGGCTCAGGGCGCGTCCGGTGTGTTCACTGTCTCCCCGGACAACCTTTACAGCCCGTATACGTGCCAGTGCGTCCGCATCCATCAGGCCGAGATTGAAGGCCGTCTGCGCCACGCCTTTCAGTGCCGCCAGTACCATGTTGACGGTCGCCACTGCATAGCCTTGCTCCGGCAACATGGCGCGAAGAGTTGCCACATGGACATAGCGCAGTGCGGTCCAGTTGTAGCTGTCTGCGGTGGCGTTGTGCCGGAGTATGGCGGCGCTGAGATTCAGCAGGGAGCGCATACTGCGCCGCCCGGTCGGAGCCAGTCCGTCCAGCCAGACGCTGGCGGGGTTGATAGCTGGGCGTGATGATGTTTTTTTACGTTGCTGCGGCATACAGCCTCCATTAATACACATTAAACCAAGTCAGCACGAAGTAGCCCGCTCTCTGCCATTGAGACCGTTCGGTCTCCGGCAACGATGAAATGATCCAGTACCCGCACGTCTATCAGCGCTAATGCCTTCTGGAGCGAGTGCGTGATGTTGATATCCTGCTGGCTGGCTTCCGTACTGCCCGACGGATGGTTATGCACCTTATGTGCCCTACTTTATTATGTGCCAGGGTATATTCGCAGCTGCATGGATTAAGGATTTCTGATCTTTCTCACGGCACATAATCGCAAGTCTGGTCCAGCATGACATTCCATCAACTTTTTCAGAAGGATGGTTATCATGTTGGAACATTACTTCCGGTCATTCAAAACCATTGACCACATCCAGGCCTTGTGGCTCGGACCGCAGATCGAACGTTATGCGCAATGGCTCCACGAACGGCACACCAGTCACGGCTCCGCCCGGCAACATGTTCGTGCGCTCGGACACTTCAACAACTTCGTGATTGCCAGGGGGGTTAGCCGGTTGGAAGAACTGCCCGATCATGTCGAGGCCTTTGTCGCTTACTGGAAGTCCAGCCATAGCGGCTGGTGCAAGAGCGCACAGGATCGCGCCATTGTCGTTACGCAGAGCCGTGTTCCAGTGGAGCGGATGCTCTGTCTGGCCTTGCCCGACTACTCGCGCCCTGACAACCGGCCTGATATGCCGTTCGCCGCTTCAGTTCCTGGTTTTTTCCCTTTTCTGCTCAACGAGAAGGGATTGCGTCAAGCCACGTTGCACGGCTACACCTATACTCTGCGACCGTTCGAAGCCTATCTGGAGAGGGGCGGCGTTATATTGTCAGCACTGATGCCCGCCGACATCAACGGGTTCATCGAAGAACGGGCCAGGACGCTGCACAAGTCCGGCATGCTCAATAGCGCGTGCGCATTGCGCGTCTTCCTTCGCTATTTGTACCGCGAGGGCATCCTCTCCATTGACCTCGTACATTGTGTGCCTCGTGGTCGCGTCTACCGGCAGGCTTCCCTTCCTCGCGCCATTGGGTGGACGGACGTCGAACGATTGTTACTCAGCATCGACCGCCGTTCGGAACTGGGCAAACGCGACTACGCCATTCTGACATTGCTGGCCAGTTATGGGCTGCGCGCCAGAGAGATCGTCGCCCTGAGTCTGGACGATTTTGACTGGATACATAATCAGATCAGCATTCCGATGCGCAAAGGCGGTCATTCGACCCGCTATCCGCTTTCAGCGACCGTGGGAGAGGCGGTCATCGATTATCTGCAAGTTCGACGCGCCGATGTCGACCATCGCCAGGTTTTCCTCACCGTCAAGTCGCCCTATACTCCTATACAGCACTGGCGAGTTTCATCCATGACCGGCGATCGCATGCGCGACATTGGCATCCCGGTGGCACGCGCAGGCTCTCACACGCTGCGCCACGCCTGCGTACAACATCTCGTGGAAGCCGGCCTGCCCTTCAAGACCATTGGCGATTACGTGGGCCACCGCGACCCAGCATCAACCCTGGTTTACGGCAAAGTGGCGGTGCATAAACTGAGGGAGATCGTCACCGGTCAAGGGGAGGAGATGCTATGACTACCTACTGGAATGGCTTTCATAGCCCTCTGGCTCCTCACATCGAACAGTACCTGCGGGTCAAGCGCGCCGTGGGGTGTAAATTCTCCTGTGAAGATCGTCAGCTACGACTGCTCGATCGGTACCTTGATGACTGCGGCATCGACAGTATCAACGCGATTGATGGCGAGTGCCTACAGGCATTTCTGGATTCGCGCTATCGAACCAACCCCCGCAGCTACAACAACCTGCTGGGATATGTCCGGCGGCTGTTCGACTGGATCGTCTGTCAGCAGTTCCTCGCCTCTTCTCCGTTGAGGTCAGGGACTCATCCCCAGACCGCACGCCGACTTCCTTATCTGTTCTCACCCGAGACGATCAGGCGCCTGCTGGCGCTGGCCGGGACATTGCCGGATAACGCACGCGCGCAACTGCGAGGCGCCACCTATGAGATGATTTTTGCATTGCTCGCCGGGCTTGGGCTACGGGTGAGCGAAGTCGCCTGTTTGCAATGGGGCGATGTCGACTGGGAACGTGACCTTCTGGAGATCCGCGATACCAAGTTCGGCAAGGATCGGCTGGTACCCTTTGGTCCCAGGCTGTCAGCCAGACTACACGCCTACCAGACTCAGCGTGAGCAGCGAGGCTATCCCGGCACCGGAGCTCATTATATGTTTTCCTGGAATGACCGCACCCCCATCAGCACGAACAGCATTCGTAATACCTTTCGGGACGATCTGTTACCGCCACTCGCTCTGGCTGTACCAACCGGTGTCTTCGGTCCACATGTCCATGGACTGCGGCATTCATTCGCGGTACGGACCCTGCTGAACTGGTATCGGCAGGGGATCGCCCCCGCCGATCGGCTACATCACTTATCCACCTTTTTGGGGCACCTGAACCCGACCAGCACGGCAGTGTACCTCACCATCACCAGCGAACTGCTCGACGCGGCCAACCAGCGTTTTGAGTCCATCGCCCCGGCGTTGTCTGAAGGAGGATCACAATGAAGCAACAGAACCTTCCTGCGGTTATTCACCGCTACTTCCTGGAGTACCTGCCCCGGCACAAAGGGCTGCAAGCAAGTACGATCCGCAGCTATCGGGACAGTCTTCGCCTGTTCCTGATCTTCGCGGCCGATGCCGGTCGACTTGGCGTCAGTAAACTGGAACTGGAGCATCTGGACTACCCCGTTGTACTGGCTTTCCTGAATGCCATGGAGGTTGAACGTGGCAACGCCATCAGCACCCGTAATCAACGCCTGACCGCGCTACATGTATTTTACGAGTATCTCGGCCGGACGGTTCCTGAGATGTTGCCGGCCAGCGCCCGGGTCGCGGCCATTCCCATGAAGCGCTGCCCGCGACCGGAGATGGCGTTCCTGAAGCGCGATGAGGTCGAGGCCATGTTTGCCTGCATTCCGGCCGGTCATCGGCTTTCAGCGAGGGATCGCGCACTGTTGATGCTGTTGTACAACACGGGAGCTCGTGTTTCGGAAATCGCGCAGCTAAAGCTCGGTCAACTCGATTTACAGTCGCCCGCACGCGTCAGGTTGTTGGGAAAAGGAGCGAAGTGGCGAACCTGCCCGCTCTGGAGTCAAACCGCCAGGGCGTTGCAGATCCTGCTCAGCGAACGAGGTACGAACCTGTCGCCGGAGATGCCGGTGTTTATCGGCGCGACTCAGGCTCCGATGACCCGTTTTGGCATCTACAAGCGCATTCGCCACTATGGCGGGCTATGGGCGGCGGCCTCGAACAACGCCATATATTCGATTCGGGTCACTCCCCATGTGTTTCGGCACACCACAGCGGTTCATCTTCTTGAAGCTGGGGTTGAGGTCAATGTCATTCGGGGTTGGCTGGGGCACGTCAATTTGGAGACAACCAATCGCTATGCTGAGATCACTCTGCATATGAAAGCCGAAGCGCTAAAGTTGTGCGATCCCGTAGCGTCAAGCGTGCCACGTAAATCAGCATGGCAAGACGATGCCGCCATGCTGGCCTGGCTGTCGTCACTGTAGAAAACTGAGATACTGGATGGTCATATTGGCCATCCAGCGTCAGAACAATCATCCTTCTGACGAAGGGTGAAAGATAACCGATCCCGGCAGAACATCGTTATGTGTCCATCATTTGGCCGGTAATCATTCTCCTAGGCCACGATAATACTTCGAGGGAACATAATAAAATGGGGCACATAACGCGCATTATGTTCCGCACCACATAATGCGCGAAAATGACAGCGGCGGCGTTATGATTCAGCGCCAGTTTCACTACTTCGCGCGGATAGACCGGGGTATAGCTTATCGTGCCTTGAAACAGCTCACGCCACAGCAATACCCGGTTCTGGTTGTCCAGCAGCACCAGTCCAAACACTTCCTGTTCGCGTAGCGCCAACGTGAACAACAGAAAGTCTCTCACTTCATCGGGCGATGTTATTTGGCGTCCGCGGCGGACAGTAGCCCTAAGCAGTTTCCTTGCTTGTTCAATCAGTGCATGTTTAGCGGCCGTCATCGTGTGGCTCCTCCCGCGCAATGAAGTAAATGGCGTCACAAAACAGTTGATGCGTCCCCGCCTCTTCACCCAGCGACCAGCGCTGGCGGCGGATGCGTCGGTGGGTGCTGCTGTCAAAAAAATACAACCAGTTGCTGTCCATACGGATGAGTACTGACCAGTGATATTGGTCACTAAGCAGAACCACACGCCCTGGCCGTTCGGATAGCCACTGCTGGCACTGCATTAAAATGGAATGTGCTGTGCGCACGGGCTTACGTATAAAAGGACGGTGAACGGTGATGGGGTAGCGCCGATAGCGGCTGGATTGCAGAAAATTTAGCATGCAGTCTACTACTGGTGTGTCCATGCCATTAGTCAGACACTCTGCAATATCATGGTGTTCGTGAAGGTGGTGAACCAGTGCGCGAAACAGCGTAAGGCGTTTGATTCTCGGTCCATAGAGCCAGTACAGCATATTGACGACGCTATATATTCCGCACAGACTGTCCAGCGTTCCCTGCACGGCAGGTTTTAATATTAAGGTATTTTGTTGTTTCATTTTTATGAGCCACTCTATTGTTGCTCATGACGTCATGAATATATTTTTGCGCGCGTGTTGTTAACTTCGGTAATCAGCGTTCCTGATGAACGGAAACGGTGTAAATCTTCATTTTCCAGTAGCGGATAAAGTTACGCTGCCAAAGTTCAAACAGCGCACTGCCCTCTTCTGCATCAATATCTCCCATTAAATAGTGCCAGACATAGGGATGACGCCAACTGATATCCAATTCCTTTTCCAGTTCAGGCCACGGTCCGCCCACATAACTAAAGTCCGTCAGGTAGTCGAAATGCCATCCATCCGGGCGGGAAAGCAGCCGTATCTCAACCGGATGAAAGCCGCCCTGTTCAGCCGTGTATTTCGGGTCACGAAAATGAATAAGGGTAGCCGAGGGAATATCGGGATGTGGCGGTAATACGTCGTACAAAATATTAAGGAAAGCCTGACTGACAGACAAACGCAGCCCTGACTGATGTATCGTCATTTTACGGTTCATCATTAACTCCGATTATTTATTTAAAAATAAAAGCACATATTAAAACGTAGAGATTTAACTCATTAAATAACAAACCCCATTTATTCTAAATAATATAATACTCATTTTTATTTCAATGATTATATAGTCACAAAAAAGCACACACCATCCTCCTGAGCAGCAGGAAATAAACAAAAAATAATGGGTAATGGTGTATTTATATGATGGCACATACAAAAATATATATGTGCCAATGTTGGTATTATATCAAAATAATAGTAACATGTAAAATAATTTCAATAAGAAACCATTTATTTATCAGATGGTTGCAGTGATATTATTCATCATCCACTGCAATTTTCTGAACGGCTGACAAATCTTCCGCCACTTGATTTAATGCCTGTTGCAGCAGTTTGTCTCGTGACGACGGGCTCATGGTTTTGAAAAGCTGTATCCAGAGATTCAGCTTTTCATCCACCGTCAACTGAACAGCCTCGCGCTCGCTTTTCAGCGACATTCCCGCCGCGCTGATGTGGTACACAAACCCTTTTCCCCGCGTCCGCTTGCGTTTGATTTCGGGATGCAGTTCCGCCAGTTTCTCCAGACGCAGACGCGCGCCTTTAGCCGTTCCCGGCATCCCTTCCATTCCGACAAATTCTTCTGCGGTCAGCCACGTTTGTCCGTCGATAACCTGCCCCGCGGACATCGCAGATTCAGTGCTGCTGTTCGTATTTTTGGTCATAAAAATTTCACCAGATATCAATACGTTGCGAAAAAGAACAAAAACATCATTAAAAGGAACTTGATAAGTTCTTTTTATTCGCTTTTAATATCCATGTACTAATTCAACGGAGTTAATACAGTGAATAACTCATCAGCATCGCAAAAAAAGCGAAGCAAAGGAAGTCCACGGGACTGGCACCGTGCCGATATCGTCGCGGCGCTGCATAAACGCGGCCTATCGCTTTCGCAACTTTCCCGTGAACAGGGGCTTGCGGCGCGAACACTCAATAACGCCTTTGAGCGGCGCTATCCGCGTGCTGAGGAACTCATTGCCCAGGCATTGGATATGACGCCGGAAGAACTCTGGCCCAGCCGTTACCTTGATAAAAAGCCGAAAGGGAAGCAGGAATGAGTACTACGGTGCTTCAGGTGGTAGAGAGTTTTGAATATCTGTTCTCGTCGCTCTACCGGAAGGATTTTGTCAGGACATTGCATCTGAATGAATGCAGTGAAAGGGAATTGCTGCCGCTGGTGCGCTGCTACCTACTCGGCTGGTTTGCCGACCAGGTGACACCGGAAGTCAAAAGCAAACTGCCGGGTACGGTACGCGGTGATGGTTACATTGATTTCATCATTGATGACGTGGCCGTCGAGTTTGCTGTCAGACGCCCAACCGCCGCCCGGTCAGTTATCTCCGCGACCGTCAACAGCACGGAAATCAAAAAATTGATGAAGTATGACGGTAAATCCTTACTGGTACTGTTTGATTTCTCCAGCACGCCATGGACCGAAGAACAACTGGACTCATTTCGTAACTGGCCCTCATTGGGAAAAGGGAACCATAAAAAATCGGCGTTCAATGTGGCCTATTTCTATACCACCCGGCGACCGCTGGAGTTTCACAAAATCACTAAAAATATCCGGGTGCAGTAGCAGGTAAAACTGCGCCCTTTTTTCATCAGGGAAAGCGGTGACGCCCCCCATGATGCGTTGAAATTACCACAAGGAAAAAAGGAGCTTCTTTATATGAAACCTCTGTTATTGGCTACTGCATTGTTCTCTCCGCTGGCAATCTCCGCCCCGCTCCATCTGTCCAGTGAAAATGCAACGATGACCATTGAAATGAGCAGTCAGTCTACTGCGCCGATTAAATTCGAGGTCATCGGTAACGGGCCGGCTATTAACGATATACCCGGCGTCTGTGAAATCAGCGGCGAAGCGCCATTTTGGGCGGGTACAGACACTGGATTATCATGGATGTATCTGTCACCAGACAAAAAGACCATGGTGCTGATTAAAGGCCGCTCAGACGACCAATGGACGGTACTCAGTTTAATCCCATTTGGGTTCTGTGGCGTAGGCGCGGAAAACGCCATTGATGGCGTCTATACAGCCAGCAAGAAATAACATTGCATCACTCGCCGTGTGCTTTTATCGTAACGAAGACGGCAAAGCGGAATATAGACGCCCACACCGACATATTCTCATATTTAGGTAGTCAAAATGATAAATCGTACCAGAACATTTTGTGGTGATTGTTTTTTAGATGATGGCAGTGAGTTCAGATTTGAAACATTTACACTGACCGTCTGTGGTGACATCGTAGCAAAAATATCGGGCAATTGTCCTTACGGCCCATATTCAGGAGAAATAAGGATGGTCAGACTTGATGGTATTTATCACGGACAGGGGAATATCACTTATTCCGGACATTCCGACCACAGTTTTACGATGTCGATACTGGAACTTACCATAGACTCATCCTGCCATATCGCCAAAGGCATATGGCGTGAAAATGGGATGGTAGATCATTTTCAGGGCGATCTTGAGTTGGTGTTTTCTAACTGACTCAGTGGCATTCACATAATAAAACAGATCTACATGAGGATATTAACATGCGAAACGACCTGTTATTTTGTGGGGCGGTTATATGAAATTTTTAATTCCACTGATTCTGTTAGTTTCCACTGGTGCGTCAGCAAAATGCTTAAACCATGACCCAGCCTTTCCAGGATCATACCTTGGTGGTACTGAAGGGTATACTGTAGTAGCACCGACCGAAAGCGGATATATTAGTATGCCACTAACCGATTATGTCTGTAGCCAGTATTATATCCTCAACAATCCTGGCGTTCGCATAAGTATACGTGGCGGAAAGACGGCACTACGTAATCAGGTGTTAACCATTGATATCATAGGCAAGTACCTGAATTCGGGAGAACCTGCTTTTGTGCGGCTCATTCGTATAAATACCTCACAATTTCAGCCACTGCAAAGTAATAGCGAGAATTTTACCCCGGCCTCTGATATAGAAAAAGTTAAGGAATTGGTCTCTGACTTGCAAGCTGGCGGACATACCTATGTGGATTCAATTTTCTTTAACCCTAACAATAGCTGGTAATTACTGCGCATTCTTGCACGGAAGGAATTAACATGGCTAAAGGCCAAAAAGATACAAGGTAATTTTCAATACACAGAAAAAACGGAATTTTATCAGTTACAGTCATAACTATTTTATTTTGAATCAAGGATGATGGCCGAAAACTCCAGAACAAAATATTCTGAAAAAGAGAAATTTATTATGTCATTACATTCTGGAACATTCAAAAATTTCAACACCAGGGATATCATGTGTAATAAAAAACGCAGGTTAAAACGTCTGTCCCCATTCTGGCTCTATCTGAAAGCATCAGGCTGTCACTGGGAAAGAAGCGGTAAATTCACGGATATTTACGGAAACGTGAATTTCGACGCAGAATCTGGAAAATGGCTGAGGATCCCGGCTAATCTTCGCTTTCATGGAAAAGTTAAGGTTACGCAGACAAACAAACTGTCCCCGAATATCGTATTTCAGGATAATTTTTATATCTTACCCATAGCTGTTGGTTCGATTGACGTTGGCAAATCTCCCCGTATACGTATTCCGAGAAGCACTCAGTTCATGTCCAGTGTCTTTCTTAATACATATCATGGGAAATGGCCGAATAACATCCGTTTTATCCGGAAGCATTTTTTCTGGACATATTCGTATATCAGACAACTACCGGACATATTTTCCGTCACCGGGGAAATGAATCTTAGTGGTTCGAAAATCAAACATTTTCCGGCAGAATTGAAGGTAAACAGCGATGCTATTATGTTGGGAATAACTGCCAAAAAACTGCCTGACATAATGACATTGAATAATTCTCTACGCCTCTCATTTTCGACATTAAAATAATTATCCGCGGAGCTGAAAATTCCGGTAAATTTCAGTGTCAAAAGCACCCGAATTAAATACCAATAAGTCATGAGTCAGGACTTTATATTTATCAGTGTGCTGCTTATTTAACGTTTACTAAATATCTTCTCATACCCTTTTTATTTTGGGAAACTGGAATGATTGACCTCAAACCGTCCAGCTATTTGAAACAACCTCAGCCTGTTTCAGGATCAACTCTATCGCATGAGGTGTTTTATCTGGCGGATACTTATATTTACGCAGCGTCTGACGCACAAGGATACGCAACCGCGCCCGGACGCTTTCACGTACCTGCCAGTCAACGGTTGTGGATTGACGCAATTTTTGCGTGACTTCGATCGCCAGTTTCTTAAGAACGTCATCACCCAACTCTCGTACCGCGCTTTCGTTTTCCGCCAGCGCATCGTAGAACGCGATCTCGTCTGGGTTTAGTCCCAGCGCTTCATCACGCGCCATCGCTTGCTGAAACTCTTTCGCCATCTGGATCAATTCTTCAATCACCTGCGCAGTTTCAATGGCGCGATTATTGTATTTGAGCAGTACGGCTTTCAGGCGCTCTGAATATTTCTTCTCTTGTACCACATTGTTTTTGGTGCGGGCATGAATGCCATCGTTCAACAGTTTCTCCAGCAACTCTACGGCCAGATTGCGCTGCGGCATTTCACGCACTTCTTCCAGAAACTCGTCTGATAATAATCCAATATTCGGCTTATCCAACCCAGCCAGCGCAAACACATCATCCACGCCCGTCGCAATAATGGCGTTATCGAGGATCTTACCAAGAAGCGTGTTTTTCTCTGACTGACTGAATTTTTTATCGGTGGTTGTTAGTTTAATGATCGCCACTTTCACCGCCGACAGAAACGCTATCTCTTTTTGCAATGGTTTGGCTTCATCCAGTGTACTGCAAAGCGACCAGGCTTTGTTCATCGCCAGCACGACATCGAAAAAGCGCTTCTTACCATCATCAAGACCCAGCACGTAATCTGCTGCTTTAAGTAAAAACCGTTGAGGCATCTCTTCAAAACCGGTGTAATCAAACCCGGCGGCTGTCGGCGTTTTGGCAAACATGCCGTGGATCACATCCAGTTTTTCAAGCAGGATGGCGAACGCTTCATGAGCATCGACGGTAGTCTGCCCTTTACCTTTTGAATCGGTATAGGTTTTTAACGCCTGTTTCAGTTCATTGGCGATACCGATGTAATCCACCACTAAACCGCCCGGTTTATCTTTGAAGACGCGGTTGACGCGGGCAATGGCTTGCATCAGGTTATGCCCACGCATCGGTTTGTCTATATACATAGTGTGGCAGCATGGGGCATCAAATCCGGTAAGCCACATATCGCGCACAATCACCAGTTTCAGCGGATCGTTGAGATCTTTGAAACGTGCTTCGAGGCGTTTTTGGGTTTGCTTATTGTAGATGTGTGCCTGGAGATGTTCTTTGTCGGCAGCGGAGCCGGTCATGATGATTTTTATTTCACCTTTTTCGACGTCTTTGCTGTGCCATTTCGGGCGTAATGCTACTAAGGCATCATATAGTTTTACGCATATTTCACGGCTCATGGCCACAATCATCGCTTTACCGTTCATTGTGGCATTACGCGCCTCGAAATGTTGAACCAAATCAGCGGCTACCTGATTGATGCGCGGCTCAGAACCGACCAGTTTTTCCAGGCGGCTCCAGTCCCCTTTGGTTTTCTCTTTTTGCGCAACCTCTTCATCTTCAACTAACTCATCCACTTGATTAGACAGCGTTTCTAGCTCTTCGTGGTTGAGATCGAGTTTTGCCAGACGAGATTCATAATAGATAGGCACGGTTGCGCCATCTTCCACGGCATCCTGAATATCGTAGATTGAGACGTAATCACCAAACACCGCTCGGGTATCTTTATCTTCGGAAGAAACTGGGGTTCCGGTAAAACCCATAAACGACGCATTGGGTAACGCGTCGCGCATATGTTTGGCGTAACCGTACTTATAAGCGCCTGTTTCTCGGTTCAACGTGGCGCTAAGGCCATACTGACTGCGGTGCGCTTCATCGGAAATGACGACGATATTACTGCGCAGGTTGAGCACTGGGTGTGTCTGTTCTCCGTCCAGCGGGGCAAATTTTTGCACAGTGGTAAAAATAATCCCGCCTGATTCACGGGCATTAAGCATTTCGCGGAGCTGATCGCGGTCGTTCGCCTGCAATGGCTCCTGCTTCAGCAGATCCTGCGCCTGGCAGAACGTGGCATACAGTTGCCCGTCTAGATCGTTACGATCGGTCACCACCACGATGGTTGGGTTGTTCATTTCTGCTTGTTGCAGCAATTTCCCTGCATAGCAGCACATTGAAATGCTCTTACCTGAGCCCTGGGTGTGCCATACCACGCCCGCTTTTTTACTCCCTGGCGTGATGTTGCTACGCAGTTGCAAGTGTTTACCGGTAGAGGCCACAATCGTTGCCGCCACCGCTTCCCGAACGGCATGGAACTGATGATAAGCGGCAATTTTTTTAATCAGTCGATTACCGTCGGTTTCAAACAAAATGAAATAACGAATGTAGTCGAGCAGCAGTTCGCGATTAAAGAACCCTTTCACTATCGTTTCAAGCTGCCACTCAAACAGCGGCTTGTCATCTTCATTAGTTAAGGTTTTCCACGGCAGGAAACGTTCTTCGTTTGCTGTGAGAGAACCGATACGAGCATTGTAGCCATCGCTGATCACCAGCGCTTCATTGCAGATAAACAGATCGCTGAGTTCGTTTTTGTAGGTTTGCAACTGATTAAATGCTGCCCAGATATCGGCATTAGCATCAATCGGGCTTTTCAGTTCAATGACAGCGACGGGCAGACCGTTGATATAACCGATGACATCCGGGCGACGTACCTGCTTAGTTCCCTGGATGGCGACCTGATTCACCACTGTAAAGCGGTTATGCTTCGCGTAGTTGAAATCCATCAGTAGGGCTTTATCGTGGATAATCTTATCGCCCTGTTTATACTGCACCGGCACGCCGTCTAGCAGCAGGTGATGGAAGGTTTTGTTACTGACGACCAGATCCGGGCTTTGCGCATGAGCGATACGCAGTATTACCTCATCCAACACGGCAACCGGGAGATGTGGGTTAATCTTTTGCAACTGTTCCAGTAACACCGGACGCAAAAAAACATCATGGAACGAAGCACGCAGCGGATTGCCGCCATCTGGCGCAATATCCGGTCCGTGCAATACTTCCCAGCCCATTTCAGCAAACCATTGAAGGCTTTGCTGTTCTAAATCGTCTTCGCTCAGCATCAGGCTTCCCCTGTCTCAAATTCTTCCGTATCTTCCGGCGTGTTTGAAATAGCTTTGAGCGCAATATTCAGCGGGGCAATAAAGGGATCGAGTGCTTTTTCAAACGCAGTCAGGTTTACCAACAGCCAGTCGATCATCGCTGACCAATTGCTCTCATCAAGGCTAGTCGCAAACGTGGCGAAAGAGATACGGCAGGATTTTTTACCTGGTAAAGGTTCCCACTTAAGCGCATGGCCGAAGGTGCTATCAATCATCTCTTTACGCTCATACAGCCAATTAAACGCAAAGGTATTGCTCTCCGCAGAGGCTTTGGCAATCCATAGCTCGACGCGAATCTCTTTTTTACTGAAAATCAAGTTATACGACACCGCACTAATACCAGACCCAGCACTGAGCCAGTGGTCGGTAGAGGGGCTGATATTGTTATACAACGTACACGTGCTGGCTTTCAGGCGTTCGAGCATTTTGGTCCAAAAGGCTTTACGCAACTGATGCCGGGTTTTCAGTTCGCCGCTGGCTGACTGCTCTTCAGCCTCTTTCTGTGCCATGCCGATCATGTAAGATTCCGCTTCCGGTGTTGGGATCACCTGGCGGATATCGACAAACACCTCGTCATTAAATTTATATGGTTTGACCTTAAAGCACTGTACTCGCAGACCAAACTGCATCAACCACAGGGCGGTATTGGTCACTTCCTTACGGAAGTTGGCTGCCACCATCATCACCCGCTGTGTACGGCTCTGATTGATTTGCACTTCGTCCAGGCTTTCACACTCCAAAAATTCCGCCATCACCTCGGCAGCTGGGCGAGTTTCTTCCGGATCATATTTATCGAGATAGAGTTGGAAAATTTCCAGGATTTGATCTTTACGCAGATTAGCGCAATAGCCCGCGTATTTTAGCGCCTGCCAGATAACGTCGCGCCCGGAGTCATCGAGTTTATTTTCGATAATTACCAGATTGCGCTGTTTATCGATCGCCAGCAGGTCAAGACGCTCTTTGGTGTCGTCAAAACCAGCGAACTCTTTCTGAATAATCAGCAGTTCATCGTCGTTGTCGCGGGTCAGCGCCTGCGGGTTTTTCGCCAGCCATTCTTGTAAATGATAGCGCTCAGTAAAACCAAGACTGCTGAAAGAGACTTCTTGTAGGGAGTGCAGGCTGTTGGTCGGTGTATCGACTTTATACATGTTCCACCTCTTTGACTGCCTGCTCGGCTTCCGGCAGGGTGATTTCGCCCGAGAGGAGTTTGGGGAGGAGAGTGTCACGGAATTGGGTTAACGTTTTATTCTGTGTATTGTTTATTTCAATGAATGAATAATACTTACCAACTGCCTTTGAAAAAGCATCAGAAATCTTCTTATCAGGGCAAATACATTGCCACGCCATAATCGCCGTTTTATCACCACGAGGCATTTTCACTCCTTTAGATGTCAGCATCATGAAATCAAAGAATGACTCTTGATAAAGGAGGTTGTAAATATACTCTACAGTTACAGCATCTCGTGCTTCAAAGGCTAATACATCCGCCGAACGGCCACCGCTATAACGAGCTAACCAAATTTTTTTAAAATAAGGACGAATATTGGAAATCAGAACATGTCCAGTTCTAAAACTTGGAACACTATTTACTGATGGGAATGAAGTGGCTGTAGAAATCCCCGCTCGGTTTTCCAGCATATTTTCAGTAGATATATATGTTTCAGGTGTCAGAGAGGAGACATCTACTTTCCCGTTAGCAAAAATGGCAATGTTACTCAATGGACCAAGACTCCATCCATCCGGAATCCCCAACTCACTCTTCTGCATCGCAGACGGAAACAGTTCTGCCGTGGCTTTTAACTCGACATATTGCTCAGGATGTTCACGCTCAAAAACCATCAGCGCATCAGTCTCTTTACCAGAAATCGCCGTCATGGCGGCAAGTGTCGCATCTTCCTGCGAACCGCCCGCATCCAGCACTGCCATTTTGGCTTTTACCGGTTCAAAATCGACAAACCAGCTTTTGAACAGGGCTTGCGCCATTTTTTCGAGAGTTTGGTTTACTCGATCATTGTTTTTAATTTTCTTATCAAGAGATGATAAAATTTTAGAGATATGGTCTTGAACCTCATTACGAGGCCAAGTAATTTCCAGAGGATGAACGTGGTTTCGATTTAGTGCAGGGTTCGCAGCCCCAACATCCATGCTTTTCAATTGTTTACTTATATTTTTGAAAAAATAATAAACAAAGGATGGATTGTTCCCTTTAAAATCTTTAACCCAAAGAGTTGTATCATGGGGCCAGTAGTCTTCTTCTATAAAAAAGACCGTACCAAGAGTTCCTTTTCGTCCTAATATAACGCCTGGGCCACTGACTTTAGCTACATTGTGATAGCTTGATACCCCTCCGGATGAAACCACCGGAATTCGCCCTTCTTTTTGCTCTTTTTTGGTGATATCAAATCCTCTTTGTAAAGTAATTTGTTCACCAATAGTGGTGTTATAAAAGTCAGAAGTCATAGCCCAGCCCCCCCAGATTCGCCTTAATCTGCGTTTCCAGCGTCGCGCTCTCTTCCAACTGATCTTTAAGCTGCGCCGTCAGTCGCGCCATCTTCTCAGCAAACGGCTCATCGTCTTCTTCTTGCTCAGCAGCACCGACATAGCGCCCAGGAGTAAGCACAAAGTCATTTTTCTGAATATCGTCAATTGTTGCAGAGAAGCAGAACCCAGCTTCGTCTTCATAGCCTTTATCGGCCTGCCAGGCGTGGAAGGTATCGGCAATTTTTGCGATATCCTCGCGAGTGAAATCACGCAGTACACGATCTTTCATATAGCCAATCTGGCGCGCATCAATAAATAGCACTTCACCTTTGCGGTGTGCTTTACCGTTGCCGCCAGATTTATCTTTGGTCAGCAACCAGATACAGGCGGGGATTTGGGTGTTGGTAAACAGCTGACCCGGTAGCGCAACCATGCACTCCACCAGATCGGATTCGATCAACTTCCGACGGATCTCGCCTTCGTTATTAGTGTTGGAACTCATTGAACCGTTGGCCAGCAGCAGCGCCATCGAACCTTTCGGTGCCAGATGATGGATCATATGCTGCATCCAGGCAAAGTTGGCGTTGCCTTGGGGCGGAGTGCCGTATTTCCAGCGCACGTCTTTTTCCAGCTTCGTGCTCCACCACTCCTTCATATTGAACGGCGGGTTGGCCATGACGAAGTCGGCGCGCAAGTCCGGGTGCTGGTCATCCAACAGTGTATCGGCGTTTTTGCTGCCGAAGTTAAAGTCGATGCCACGGATCGCCATGTTCATTGCCGCCAGCTTCCAGGTGGTTGGATTTGACTCCTGGCCGTAGACGGAAATATTGCGTTTCTGTTCGGCAGCGTTGTAATTCTTTTCGCCTGCGTGTTCTTCAATAAAGCGATCGCTGGAAACAAAGAACCCGCCGGAACCCATCGCCGGGTCGTACACCCGCCCGTTGTAGGGTTGCAGCATTTCGACAATCAGGGTCACGATGCTTTTGGGCGTGTAGTACTGACCACCTTGCTTGCCTTCCGCCAGCGCAAACTGGCCGAGGAAATATTCGTACACGTGCCCGAGGATATCTTTGCTTTTTAAGCTGAGCTTTTCACCGTTATATTCCGGGTTACTAAAGTTGGCGTCAGAGAAGGTGTTAATCAGCCCTGTCAGCACCTCGTTACCCAGTTGGTACTGGCTGATGCGGTTCAGAATACCTTTCAGCTTCGGGTTGGTTTTTTCAATTTCATCTAACGCGTTATCCACCAGCCAGGAAACGGAGCGCAGTTTGACGTCAAGCCCAGTGTTTTCATCCACCCACAGCACTGTACCGATCGGCAACATGGCTTTATTTTTCAGCGTTTCCCAGCGTGCAGCTTTAGGCACCCAGAAGACGTTTTTCTCGGTATAGTAATCTTCGACTTCCAGCTCATCCTGAATAGCCTGTGCGTAGTCTTCGTCGGAGTCGTAATCGTCATGCGACATAGCGTAGATGTTGTCCGGGTTACCTACATTGCGGAATAAAGTGGTCAGCTCTTGCTGGCGTGCTTCAAAGGCATCGGAAACATACTTCAGGAAGATCAGCCCCAGAACCACATGCTTGTAGTTGGCGGCGTCCATGTTGGAACGCAGTTTGTCGGCAGCTTTCCAGAATTTGTTATCCAGCTCGTTAAGAAACTGTTGTTCAGCGTTATTCATGAAAATCCTCGGGGTAGATCGCAGCGAAAGAGCAACCATGCCATATCGCAAATTCAGTTTTGGAATGCATTGCGCAAAATGATAACCGGAACGGATACGATTACAAACGACACCGAGTGAAGAAGTTTGCTTTTGAAGGGTAAAAAAGAGGAAACTAGATCACCGTTTCGCTTGTTTATCCTACTTTTATCATTCATTCCTTGAACGGCAGGAGCCATTGAGGGCTCGCGATGCGGTAACGACCATTGCAGCGTATAAATTTTGATTAAAGGTAATCAGAATGTTGTCGATGGTAACTCTGATCACAGATTAATATATTAAACGGATAAAACAATGTCCTGGCTTAATTCCCTCTTAGTGACACTTACGTCTGTGGAACCCCATTGGGTGCCTGTCACTGTTATCGGTCTCGTTAGCTTTGCAGTCGTCTGCTTTATTTACTTTTATTTGATCAGAGCCATTAGAATTGTGAATGGCCTTAAAAAATACACACAATCAATTATCAGCATTGAAAACAATGCTCCAGAGGCCCAGCTTGAACATCTTAAGAACCTGTTTCAGCGGCCTGGACTCAGGCACGCGTGGAATGAGTTCGAAGAATCGTTGCACCCGCAGCGTGAACTGAGTAACGGGGAAGAAAAAATCCTTCGTATTCGCGCCACTGCACCGAGTGCCAGTTTCTTCTCTGAGCAACAATTGATCGATATTCCTTTAAACACCGAATTCTTCAAACACCTGCCCGGAATTCTGACCGGTGTGGGGATTATCGGCACCTTCTATGGTCTGATGATTGGTCTCAACCACTTCGATCCCAGCACACCAGAACAAGTCACCAGTAGTGTCAATAATCTGCTGCACGATGTGTTGTATGCTTTCTTGGGATCTGCGTTCGCTATTTTTGCCTCCATTCTTGTCACCTGGTTGGAAAAGCTATGCATCGCCAAGTGCTACAAATATCTGGAAAAATTCACTGCTGCTCTGGACTCCCTTTATGACAGCGGCGTTGGCGAGGAGTACCTCGCCTCATTGGTAAAATCCAGTAACGAAAGTGCGACCCAGGCACGTCATCTGAAAGAGAGCCTGGTTACCGATCTCCGCGATATGTTGCTGCAACTAACCGAAAACCAGAAAGCCGAAAATGAACGTCTGGCTAATACGTTAAGCACCACTTACCGCGAATCAGGCGCACAATTTGCCGAGCAAGTCAGTGGTGCGATTGAAAACAGTCTGAAGTCGCCTCTGGATAAAATTGCCGGTGCCGTGCAGACGGCCAGTGGCGATCAAAGCGGTATGGTGCAGAACATGCTTCAGGATGTGCTGACGGCATTTATGGCGAAACTCGACACCACCTTTGGCCAGCAGTTCACTAATCTTAATGAAATGATGGGGCAAACTGTTGGCGCGATTCAGACAATGCAAAACGGTTTCGCCACGTTATTACAGGACATGCGTCAGGTGAGCGACGATTCCCGCCAAGGGAGTGCACAACTTATCGAGCAACTGTTATCAGAGATGAAATCTGGTCAGCAAGCTATGCAGGCTGGCATGAATGACATGCTCACCAGCCTTCAGGCTTCAGTGGCTAAGATTGGCGCAGAAGGTGAAGGGGCCGGTGAGCGTATGGCTCGCCAACTGGAGAAAATGTTCGCCGATAGCGAAGCGCGAGAAAAAGCACAGGCAGAGCATATGGCCGCCTTTATTGAAGCCATCCAAAACTCGGTGCAGCAGGGACAGAGTGCCACAATGGAAAAAATGGCGGCCTCTGTCGAGGCGCTTGGTGAACAGTTGGGTAGCTTGTTTGGACAGATCGATAAGGGTCAGCAACAGATTTCAGCGAATCAGCAAGCGAATCAACAGTCCTTGCACGAACAGACGCAGCGAGTGATGAGTGAGGTAGACGATCAGATTAAACAACTGATCGAAACTGTTGCCAGCCAACATCAGGGAACGACTGAAACACTTCGCCTATTTGCGGAACAAACCAACCGACAGATTCAGGATATGCAAAATGGCGCGGACAAAATGCGTGTTGCAGCTGAACGCTTTGAACACGCAGGCGATCGGGTATCGGAAGCAAATCACCTCACTGCTGATGTACTGAATAAAGCGCAATCGGCGGGTTCATCGCTCTCTCTTGCCACCAGCGAACTTACATCTGTAGTGGCCGATTATCGTAACAATCGGGAAGTCGTTAGCAAATCCATTGCTATGCTGGAATTACTCGCCGCTAATACACAGTCTGAACAAACCACGCGTAACCAATTTATTGCCGATCTTAAACAGCACGGTGAACGTCTGCAGAGCTATAACCGGGAAGCACAGGCTTTTATGGAAAATGTCAGTGACGTGCTAGGGAAAGGGTTTGAAGACTTCTCTGAAGGTGTTTCACGTAGTCTGGATAAAACACTGGGTAAACTTGATGTAGAAATGGCGAAAGCTTCCAATCTGCTCGCCGGTTCTGTTGAACAGATTGGAGAAAGCGTCAGCGAGCTTGACGATGTTCTGTCACGCGTGCGTGCGTGAGGGGTGACAGCTGATGTTTGGAAACGCATTTGGCGTTAAAAAACGCCGCAGCGATGAGGCGGAGAAACCATTCTGGATTTCCTATGCCGACCTGATGACGGCTATGATGGTGTTATTTCTGGTCGTTATGGTGGCGTCGCTGAGTTCTGTTACACAGCGCATTCAACGTGTGGAGCAGGGGGAAAAAACAAGGGGGCAGGATATATCCAAATTGTGTGAGCGCTTGGAATTACATGCCCGCAACGTGAATAAAACTATCGTTGTAGATTGCCACGATAACCGCATCAGTTTTGGCGAAGCCGGGCGTTTCGATCACAACCGTTTTTTCCTGAATGCTGAAGGGCAAAAAGCACTCCAGGATGTTGTTCCGCTGGTGCTGGAAGCTGCCGACAGTGAAGAGGGCAAAAAGTGGTTTAAGCAAATCGTCATTGAAGGGTTTACCGACACTGATGGCTCATATCTGTATAACTTACATCTCTCCCTACAGCGCTCTGAATGGGTGATGTGTAGTCTGCTTGATAGCCGCAGCCCACTGCAAAAAGGTCTTTCTGCAGAACAACAGATCCAAATTCGTAAACTTTTCCTTGCAGGTGGCGTCTCCTTCAATAATGCCAAGGAAAGCAAAGAAGCTAGTCGTCGCGTCGAGTTACGTATGCAGTTCTTCGGGCTTAAAGATAAACGAGATAAGGCCGATGAGGTGGATTTTCCCCTTGTAGTTAATAAAGAAGTTTGTCAGTTGGTAATGCCCCAATGACGCCTGCACTCAATTCTCTTTCTCAACGTATTGCCGCTAGGCTTTCTTCCAGTCAACGGGATGACCATTATCTACGTAATGATTTCCATAAGTTGGCCTCCGCTGCTCTAGATATGGAAAAACGGTTTGATAAAGCAGAAAGAATCCCCTTACCGCCTCAAGAAATGCGGCTAGCGGCCCTGCGTCGTCTTCGTCTGGCGGAAGAACTCACGGAACGAGAGTGGCGGATGGTATTTTACGGTCTTGCCGATAACGATCCGTCATATCCTGACCAGCCAATCCTGCTGGAGGATGATGTATTTTTTCCTGAGGTCGACAACGCTATCAAGACGCGGTTGGAATCTAACGCGTTAAAACGCAAGGATTGGGCGGCACTTTGTTCAAGCTATTTTGCTTACCAGCATGAATCACCCGAGACAAACCCGCACTGGTGCGTATTGCGTGGGCATATCGCCCAAGGGTACTTCGTGGTGAAAGCCGCGATACGACGAGAAAAATCATGGATGAAAACCATTGAGTTTTATCATGACATTTTTACCCCACAAGCTGGAGGCGTGATATCCACGCAGTTACTGTCAGGCGAAAGAAACTCACTTTCAGCATTAGAGAAAATTGCGCAAATCCCCGATAGTAGTTGGTTGTGGAAACGCATTTTCACTGTTCTTTTAGCACAATTGGATACTCTTGATGATCCTCTGTTTCTGGACAAACTTAGCTGGTTGTTAGGTCTGGCTGCGCAATGGGTACGTTTTCGTGACGATATAATGACTGCGACCCTGACTCGCTATTACCATTCTATCTATCGCGATCAGGCACATTCAGCGCTGAAGCAGGCTGCGCTGGAATACTGGGATAATCCCCAACTGAAAAGCCAGCAAAATAAGTGGCACCAGTATGTCGCCGAGCCGGTCGCTGCGATGGTACGGGGATGGCTGGCAAAACAAGACCTGACACATTTCTTTGAACTCTTGCGCGGTAATGGCGATGTCGATCAGGCACGATTGCACTACTGGCTTCGTTTCGCCAATCAGATGGGATTTACTCGTATCGTCATGGGGACTGATGCCTGGCAAGATCGTGGTAGCGACTTTGTGAAATTCCGCGACGAGAATAAGGGACGACTGAGCTACTTACGAGGTGGACGTAGCTTTGATAATGCCATGATTATGCAGATCAACGATTATCTGTTCGTTGAGTTTTCCGGGACAGGAAATGCGATGTACGCCTATAGAATAGGTCACGCGCCATTTAATCCTGAATCACGCACGCTTGATATTAACATTCATCTAAAAGACCAGGGACGCTGCGTACTCAGAATGCCTCATGCACCTCGTGCTAAGGGGTATAACAAAGTACGGATAACTGGCTGGATGTTGAAATATGACGATGAGCTGCGCAAGTTGGGTATTCGGTGGATGGCGGAAGAACCCGTTAAGTTTGTCGATAAGAAAACAGCCCCTCCAGCCTCTCTGTCTGCCATTAAAATTATCAATCCGTTGCGTGATACGGCTATACAGCGCTTGGTTGAAGGGACTTCATGTGTCGTCAGCGATAATCGACAAAAAGGTGGCGTGCTGGCCGTACAGCTCAATACACCAGACGACACCATAGAAAGAGAGTTGTTACGACTAGGCTTTGCGCCTGTGGCTAAAGAACCGCATCGTTACTGGATCAAATAATGCTGAAACGCCTGTTAAGTAAACTGACGGGAAACCGTCAGCAAATAGAACGCCACCTAAAGAATAAATACCAGGTTGAGGAAAACGGACTCAGCTTTCCGCTATCGCTGGTTGATGATTCGCAACTTTGGGCATTGGCATCCTGGCTTGAACAACTGGCTGAAGAAGACTATCTGATATCACTTACAGACCGGTGGTTGTTGAGTTGGGATGCATTGTATCGCCTGCTGGAGGATGAGGAACATGCCAGCAGCCTGCCTCTTATCGGTGTACCTGAGATACTGCCTTTACGCGCAAGCCTGAGTTCACGTGGTGCATTAAGTGACCGTGATTTTCGCGTCTGGATTGCTGAATGGGTCACGCTTCCAGCCCGCAAGCCGATCCGTTTCAGTCGTACCGGTGCCATTTTAACCCATGAAAACCAGCAACATTTGGTATCGCGGGAAAATTGGGCACTCTTACAGGCAACAGAACAACTCAGCGCACAGCAAAATCAGATCCCAGGAGAAACCACTAACCAACTGGGATGGGCCGCTATCCGCAAATGTGCAAAACAAGCCGCAGCAAAATTTGATGATTATTTAGAAAAAACACATGTCGTCAAACCAACTTCATTGTCATTACGTCTGCGTAAATCAACGGTTGCTGATACTGCTGTTATCGAAATTGAGCCCCATTTCGAGGACCAGCCAGCTAACTGGCTAGACAGTTTTGACAAGAATTCGCAGGTTCATGATAGCTATCGTATCCCTGGTGAGAATGGCGAACTTAGCCACGTCATCATCCCTCCCGAAGTGAAAGAAGTCCTAAACTCAATACATTCGATCCCTGGTCGTCGAGTGGCCGGAAGCGAAGCGCTTTCTTTTGTTCGCAATCCCTATACATTTTTGGGCGAAGATGCCGCCAATGTTATTGCCCCCGAAGAACATGAGCAGGCGTTGTTTGATGCTAGGATTTTCTTCCATCATTTCAGGTTGATACCCCAACAGAATGCTGAGAATAAAATCGAGGAAGTGACGCTGGTACTTGAACCAGTTTCACCAGTTCCCCAGCCAGAGGTCACTTTTGTGTTCTCAGCCCCCTGGGAGCTTGAAAAATTTATACAGCAACTCGGTATTAGCGTTGCAGCACAGATGCCTGCAGGCTCCTGGCAAGGTTACGAACTTGAGTTAAGCCAGTTCACCGAACAACAGTGGCTCGATTGTCAGGCTCTACTTACACGCTGGCAGCAAGAAATTGAAGGAAAAGAATTTAGCGATGTGCTGGATATTGAGAAGTATGGCGATCGGGTGATTGGCATTGGTGAATTTGAAAAAATTTCCTCTCCTTGGCTAACCAAAGCGCAGAGTGAGAACTGGCTTCCTGATGACATCGATTTCTCCGCATTTTCAGTCGAAACACTGGCTGGCTGGCAACCTGAAAATCTTCACCATTTCGGTGAACTTCAGGAGAGTATTGCTCAGGCAGAAGCCGCAGGTGAAACACATATCACCACACCATGGAATGACAGCGAATTACCGCTGGATGCAGCCAAAACCTTCAGTAAGAACTGGGAAAAACAGCAGAGCGCTGAAAATGAATCTCAAGATAAAGTTGTAGATAAAGCGGCCCGAGCTGTACTCAAAATTGAGCAGAATATTGAAGAAGCGGCCTACATCAAACAGCGCCGCGATTCACTCCTCAATGCGCGTCATGCAGAACCTGAAATTCCTCTGAGTCTGAAAGAACATATCCGACTCAAAGATCATCAACGTGAAGGCGTTGCCTGGCTCCAGCAACTTTTCCTTAGTTCACCTGAGGAAACTGCGGGTTGCCTGTTGGCGGATGATATGGGGCTGGGGAAAACGCTGCAAATTTTGAGTTTCTTGGTCTGGTTTATTGAAAAATTTCCGCAGGAACCGCCAAGTCTTATTGTTGCCCCTGTCTCTCTTTTAGATAACTGGGAACGTGAGCTGGACAACTTCTTCTACACTGCGGGTATTCCCGTGTTGAAATTGTATGGTGAGACGATCAAAGCGGTGAAATACCCTAAACAGGCTATTCCTGCTCATCTGCAGTTTCAGGGAATCAAAAATCTGCTTAAACCTGGCTGGCAAGGTGAGGCGAAAATCATTCTGACGACTTACGAAACGCTTCGCGATCAAGAGTTTTCTCTGGCACGCCAGCCATGGTCCATTATGGTGTGCGATGAGGCACAAAAAATAAAAAATCCAGCAGCGTTAATCACACATGCTGCCAACGCGGTACAAGCAAGGTTTAAAGTGGCGTGTACCGGTACGCCCGTCGAAAACACACTTGTTGACCTGTGGAGCTTATTTGATTTTGCCCAGCCTGGATTATTAGGGTCACTAAATGAATTTGGTAAGCATTATGTTCGTCCTATTGAGAACGACGCTGGCCGCGATACGGAACGACTGGAGCGTTTGCGGGCGCTGATAGAACCCCAGACTTTACGCCGAACCAAAGAAGAAGTTGCGCGTGATTTGCCTCAGAAAATTGAAGTGGAAAGCTGCAAACAATTGACGTTGTCCGGCGTGCAAAAACAGCTCTACCTTTCGTCTGTTGCAAATTGGCAACAGCAGCAAGCATTGAGCGAAGGAATGCAGCAGGCCGGAGCAGGTATGTTAGGTTTGTTACACCGATTGAAACTCATTTGCGCACACCCTGCAGTAGTTAATCCAGAGCCACGTTTTCGTGATAACTCACCTAAGCTTAACTGGCTGTTAAAAATACTCGAAGAAATAAAGCACACCACGCAAGATAAGGTCATTATTTTTACTGAACTTCGAGATTTACAGCGTGAACTTCAACATGCGATCTATCAGAAGTTTGGTTTCCGTCCAGTCATTATTAACGGCGATACCAGCACTAAAAGTAGTAGTCAGAATAGTCGTCAGCGGCTGATCGATGATTTTCAGTCTCAGTCAGGTTTTGGAGTGATTATTCTTTCTACGGTTGCAGTTGGATTCGGTGTTAACGTCCAGAAAGCCAATCATGTTATCCATTTCACTCGTTGCTGGAACCCAGCCAAAGAAGATCAGGCAACAGACCGGGCGTACCGAATTGGACAAACTAAAGATGTGTATGTCTATTATCCGACGGTGAGGGACACTGAAATAACCACATTTGAAGAAACTCTGGATGACCTTCTGCAGCGTCGACGTGCATTGGCCAGAGATATGCTCTGCGCTACTCCTGACTTGAGTGGTGCAGACTTTGAGGTCCTTTTGAAAGGGGGCGTAGATGTTTAAATTGCGTTATGACGACTTCGCTCCCCTGTCGGCTTTGTGCAATCGTATACTTACCGATCGCCCAACGGAGGAACGGTAAGCGTACAGCCAGGGCCGCCTGTTATCTGAACGCCGGGACAGGTAGGTTAGAGCTCAGTCTAATTTAGAGTGAGTTCTGTTGATGGAAAAATCCGCTAACTGGCGTACCCAATCCCGCCCGGTCTATTCCAATGACTTCAAACTTCACATCGTGGAACTGGCCTCGCGGCCCGGTGCTAACATCGCTCAAATTGCCCGTGAGAACGGCGTTGCCTATAACCTCATCTTTAGATGGTTACGACTCTGGCAGAAGGAAGGTCCTGTCTCCCGACGCCTGCCCGCGACAATCACTCCCTCATCTTCCCCGGCACTGCTGCCCGTTGAAGTGATACCGGAACCGGCGTTATCAGAAGAGACTCACGCCTTGCCCCCGGCATCTGCCGGGCTCGCCAGCGCCACATCCTGCCGTGTCGAGTTCCGCCACGGCAACATGACGCTGGATAACCCGTCGCCGGAGCTGCTGGCTGTCCTTATCCGTGAGCTGACCGGGAGAGCGTCATGATATCGCTCCCGTCAGGCACCAGAATCTGGCTGGTCGCCGGTGCCACCGACATGCGCAAATCATTCAACGGGCTGGGCGAGCAGATACAGCACGCGCTGGAGGACGACCCATTCTCCGGCCACCTGTTCATCTTCCGCGGCCGCCGGGGCGATACAGTGAAAATCCTCTGGGCCGATGCGGACGGCCTGTGCCTGTTTACCAAACGGCTGGAGGAAGGCCAGTTCATCTGGCCCGCCGTTCGCGACGGCAAAGTCGGCATCACCCGTTCCCAACTGGCGATGCGGCTCGATAAGCTGGACTGGCATCAGCCAAAAACATCCCGCCTTAACTCACTGACAATGTTGTAAAAACCGCATGGCCACATGATAAAATGGGGCCATGAATCTTGACGCACTCATCACCCGCCTGTCCACGCTGGAAGCCCGCATCAGTGACCTTGAAGAGACTGAGGCGCACCTGCGCGCGGCGCTGGCTCGTGCCGAAGAGAAAGCCCGGCAGGACGCGCAGAAAATTGAGCGGCTGCGGGTGCAGGTCGAGAAGCTGAATCGGATACTGTACGGCACCCGTTCCGAAAAGCTGCGCCGACAGGCGGAGCAGGCCGAAACGCCCCCGGAACGGCGCAAGCAGGGAAACGCCCGCCCCGGCGGCCGGGAGGAGAGCCCGGCGGTTGCGAGGGCGTCCCGGAGTCACCGCCCGCTGCCTGAAAACCTGCCGCGTGAGATACACCGGCTGGAGCCCGGAGTGCGGCGGCAACATGAACGCTCTAGGCGAGGTCAGCGCCGAGCAGTTGGAGCTGATCGCCAGCTCGCTGAAAGTCATCCGCACCATCCGGGTGAAAAAGGCGAGCGTGAAGTGCGACTGCATCGTGGAGGCGCCCGCGCCGTCACGCCCGATTGACCGGGGCATCGCCGGGCCGGGGCTGCTGGCCCGCATGCTGACGTCCAGATACGGCGAGCATACGCCGCTGTATCGCCAGAGCGAAATCTTCGCCCGTCAGGGCGTGGAGCTGAGCCGGGCGTTGCTGTCCAACTGGGTGGATGCCGGCTGATGGCGCTAATTGACGAGCTCACGCTTTATCGCTGATTTTAAAGCTTTTTTTCGATAACATCTTTGATGTGCTCGGCACTCCAGACTCAGATCGGCAAACACCTGTTTCAGTCGCCGATTTTCGTCTTCAAGATCTTTCATCTTTTTGATATCAGAGGCTTCCATACCGCCAAACTTCGCTTTCCAGTTGTAGTACGAGGCCTCGGATATGCCCGCTTCGCGGCAGACATCTTTTACGGTACGCCCGGCTTCAACGGACTTCAAAACGGCGATGATCTGGTGTTCGGTGAATCGTACTTCTTCCTAAGACTGCCAAATATAGGTCCCGAGTCGCAGGAATGTTTCGTGAGAATTCGGCGAATAGACACTCAACAATCCTTGTTCGTTCGCCACAAGACATTGCCAGCTTCCCTCATCGAGCATCAGCTCTTTGAAATCAACACCGTCCTGGCTCAGATAAATCACCTGCCGATTATAGCTGGACGGGAACAAGCTGATCTCCGACAGGTGAAAACAGTCGGCTACGCGCAGTTCGCTGGTATGCCGTTTCCACTCATATCCTTTATCGGAAGTCAGCAGATAGCGGGAGTAAAAACACATTAGCATATCATTCATCCGAGATATCAGAATATCACTATAGAACTCCTTCTCACTGTTCCAGGTGCAAGATCGCCAACTTTTACCTGGCACGTGATACTCAATAATAGGATCTGATTTAGGACGTTTCTTCACTGATGTGTATAAATTGTCGTATTTACAGAATGCCAACAAGCAATCGATACCCGGCAGCGCACAAAGACGCTCCATTTCAATCCCTTCGCTGTAATTCGGCGCGTCTTCGTATCGGTGCCATTTCGCATCAAGGCTGTCGGTACAGAAAATAACCGGCTTGTCGTAAGTCAATGTTTTCGTCGAGTCGAAGAAAAAACCTTCCTCTTTATACTGATAATCCTTACGTTCCTTAAATCGCCACAACCAAAGATGGTTAAAATAAACAAGATCCTCGGTAAAACTGAACTTCCAGTTATTAGATACATCCGGGAACTGGCTTTTCTGCCAATTCACAGCATCGTTGGAATAATAGAATCCGGAATCGGAGCCGGAGAACATCACCCAGATACCCTCCACAATTATAATCTTACTTACATAACGTATTTTTTCTGACGGATCAGGGTTAACGACATGCCAGTTCAGTCGATCCTCACTACGATAGAAACATTCATCAGTATCAACGAGTAACCAGACATGCCCATCCGTTTTGACGTGACGAATTTTTTCCGGATCGCAGGGTGGATTTTCAATATCCTGCCATTCGATCCGAAAACGCAGCTCTCTGCCACCTTTCACTATCGTAACAGATTGTTTATCGAGTTTTTCCAACTCCTTCTGCTGCAACCACTCGATATGTTTCTGCTCTTTAATACGAATGACAGACCGGTCAAACTCACTACGTGCAAACAGTTCAAGCTGTTCGGCAGCATCAGAACATGCGTTTGAGAAAGCAGTTAATGCATCATCAATTTGCTCCTGATAATCACTGAGTTGGTTATACCAGTCTTCATTTTCTGCAGAGTTATCCAATTCATAATCGGAATAACTGATTTGATCGTCGTATTTAAAGGTCGGTAACTCCCAGCGGGAGATTATACCGTTGGCCTTGCTCAAGACTGAGGAGTTTGTCGAGAGGAAATCGCGGGCCTTTTTACGAAAATCATTCAGGAGTGAAACGCAGGATTTTCTCCCCAGAGCACAGGCTGATCCACCAACAGCGGAACCCACTTTACTCAGGAAGCTTTCATCATCAAACGACCCCATGTAAAAGCTGTAATCGCCAGCTTTATCCGTCACTTTCAGCAGATCAAAACCAAGCATAGTAGACGCATTGCTAGCGGCATAAAGCTGCTTGATCACTTCCGAGAATTGATTTTTAAATTGCACCTCGCGATAGCGAAAGATATTATTCCATCCCTGCGTCAACGGAACCAGTTTCGCTGCGCTGGTGAGCAACTTCGCTTCGTCATTTTCTTGAAGCAGCGCCAGCATGTAGGGGAAACTCTCCTTAAACTGCACAGGCTTAAGGCTACTAAGCAAACGCATAACCTGTGGGTTTTCAATGTTCTTACCACATAGCATTAGCAGAAAGAACGCATCGAGAAGCCAGGTGTAACGCGCGCTATCATTACTAAGCAGTTCCAACATTACCTGCTGATATTCCTGGTATTTATAAGGGCTGTCTGCAAGGTTGGTAATTTCGTCAACCACCGCAGGACTGCCGGCATATTCCCCCAAAAGCGCTAGAAACTCATACCCTTGCTTACTCAGTGATGCGGAATTTTCAATACTCAGCGCGAGTAAAAGCAGATAGAGAGATTTTTTATCTTCGCTGTCTGTGGCGTCCAGAAAACAGTGCTGACGAATATCCGGCAATGCTGAAACCAGAGTCAACTTCTCAGCAGAATCATCCTGCATATCCTCAATTGCAATAGCATTTAATCCATTAATATCCCGATAAATATCGATAGTCACCAAACTGCCACCGATCACTTCGCTTATCAGATCACGGATGCTGTAGATGGTTGATAAGCTGGAGAAGGCTTCACCAAAAAGTCTGGAAATCAGCTTTTCACGAGCTTCATCGCTGTTGCACAGCGCGTCGTCGTCAATCAGAGAGACGATCGTTTCATATTGTTCCGAGAGAAAATAGAGCGCGTTAAAACCAATGCCTGAGATATTGTTCTGAATAAAGTGGGAGTCAATTTCATAATCATCCACCGAAAGTTCGATGAGCGAACGGTAGCGATCGATACCGATAATATCTATCTGATCTATAAGCTCAATAATGAAATCTAGCAGGCGCACTTCTTCATCACAGTTGACACCTAACTTTTCAAGCGTCACGATCAGATAATTGATATCTGCCGCCACCAGCTCAGCATCCTGATGCCTGCGCATAAAATCATAGGCCAAGCTTAACACCAGAATGGTACCCGGGTAGGATTTATAGCGACGCTTATTCGCTTCAATATCTAACGACCAGTTATTAAATCGGGTGTTATTTTCCACATGTACCAGGCGGCAGTTGATTTTATCAATTGCCTGTTCGAGAAAATCCCGCGTTTCAATGATATATTCGTTCATGGTCCCCAAATTATTGCGAATAATGGCAATACTCTGGGAATTGATTAAGTTTTGCTGCTGGAGTTGCATCAAATAGTGCCATGCAAACCGCTGCATCTGCAAAGCATCTGACTGATTCAATAACTGATTCTCAGTATTTTTACCGCTGACAGCCCCCCAAAATCGTTTAAAAAAACCACTACCTATCTGATTTTGTAATCGAGCTTGGCTGCTGGAAATCAGCTTTGAGGCGTCCAACGCCAGTTGCTGCGTAAGTGCTGAGTTCGCTTTGTGCTGCCTGACCAAATCAGTAACAGCTTTTAGCTCCATCCCCTCCAGTGGTTGATGAAAAATCTCTTGTTGCTGCGCAACAGTCATATCAGTCATTTTAGTTCCTTACAGATTATTAATTTTATTTCTTAAGCGAATACTTTGCGCTTCCATAGTTTTTATCTGGCTGGAAAAATGTTTTTCAGATAAATAAAGTCCTTTATGGAAGTCGGCGTAATATATTTGGGATTGATGCAGATAACCCAATGCATCGTGCATCACTTGGCTATTACTCACCACCTGCTCGGTATTAGCGAGGGTAAGCTCGAAATTTTTCTCGATGTGATTATCCAGCGCAATATTCATCGCCAGCGTAGTGACTAAGCCGCCGATGAGGCTTCCCACCAACATGCCAACAGGTCCACCGGGAGCTCCCACAGCCGCACCTATGGATGCTCCTGCAACACCGGCCCCCGTTTGGAACAGGCCTTTTCCCGTGCGAGACTCGAGTTCCTGTGCCGTGATTTTCCCTGCTGCAAACAGCACTACGTTTTGCACCACTTCCACCGCACACACGGCAGTCCCCGCGATACCGCCATTGGCAAGGCTGCGTTTAAAAACGGTACCCGCGAACAAACCGGGCAAGGAACGCGCGGCAATGCTGACGCTCGCGGTGGCAACCCCAGCTTTCAGCGCGCTATCCCCGGCGGCAATTACCGTATTTTGCAGGATCTGGATGGTGGCTTGTTCGGCCGTAATTTCTCCATTTCTCACCTGTCGAACATACTGGAATGTATTGATGCTGCCCGCAATTACGGTGGTGATCACAGCCGCAGAACCCGCAGCGCGCACGCTTTGTTGGATGGTCGCTTTATTGAGATATCCGGTCTGCATTTTATCGTGCAGATCTTTACCCGATTGTGTACCTGCCCCCACAGCCTCCGCCTCGCGTTTGCTGAGCGGCGTTGATTTAACACCCTCTGCCTCAATGGATCCGGCAGTTTTATCACGCACTTTTTCTGCCACCTCAGACACAGCCGGACGCGTTTGTTGGTTTTTAAGTACGGTACGCTGGGCTGAATCCTTGATCCCATCAATTTGATCTACCGGACCGATAAATACATCGCTGTGCTGATACTGATGAACGCCGTCTTTGGTGGAACGGAAGGCTTTTTGCGTCTCGTCGGCATTGCGGAAATATTTAAGCTGTGCGCCCACTAACTGCTCATCACCCTTCATCACTACGATGTCATGAACCTGATGATTTTTCCCCAGCGGGGTATTCTTAAACTGGTCCGTAAAAGCGCGTACATCTTTATCTTTTAGAATGGCATCAAGATTGAAGGATTCTGCATGCCAGGTTTCCGCAGCAAAACCGCCTTTTATGGCGTTGTTTTGCGCCGTGGAGGAGATGGTTGACATAATATTGTTAGCCTGGTTTATTTCACCAACCATTCGTCCAATTTTTTCGGCAGCCTGTATTGGCCAGATTGGACAGAGGCTAATCGACTGCGTTACAGCTTTTTTGCGATCATGCATCATGGTGCATCCTTAGGCGTTATTCTGGAAAACATTATCGGTTACAAGGTCATTTTATTGAGTAAGTTGGGAAATATACTGAGAAAGTTGCACCACAAACGCATTAGCTTCAGTCTCGGGCGATACGATTCGCACATTAGGCAACCAGAATCGCAGCGTAGAAAAGAGTTGTTCCCGATGTGCAATTCGCGTTGTGACAATTAACTTGCCATCCGGTGATTTGCTGATGATTTTTTGCTGCGGCAATATGTTTCGCCGCTCAAAATAGTGGGCAATATCGGGAAGCACTTCAACCGTGACTTCCATTTTGTTCATACTGAACCAGGCGTCGTCTTCGCTATCAAGATAGTCATGGATATCACTGTCTGGGGTAAACGTTGTTTTTTTGATATCCAGCCACTCAATCGCACTCACCCGAAAGGCTTTAATCATCAATTCAGTATCTGTTGCCGCCAGATACCATACTCCTTTTAAATTCATTAAACGGTATGGATGGAGAGTCCTGGATTTTCCTTTATAGTGAATAACGCAAACCAAACTCTCTTTAATGGCTTTGTCCAGACTGGAAAATGTGTTCTTCTGTAGCTCAGAGTTCAATGTTTCTGGAGGGAGGGGCAATATTTTTATTCGCTTATATTCAATCGCCGTGAGTATATTTCGTAACGAACCATCCCCTGATAACGGCAGTAATTCCCTCAGGCCCGTTTTTTCACCCAGACTATCTAACGAAGGCAGTTTGTCTTCTGCCTCATTTTGCATGCTGATACGATAGATCCCATCTTTAGAGCACGTGACAAACTCTCCCAGGCGATTTAGATCACGATAAATGGTTCTCTCCGTAACCTTAAAGCGGCTTGCTAACTCACGACGCGAAACCGCACCATCCTTAAACAGCTTCAATAAAATCAGCGCGATACGATTTGCCAAACGCTCATGCCGTGAAGAATTATCCATAATCAAATCTCGGTCAGAATTTGGGCTTCATGTTACACCTACAAACTGACAGGAGGTGTCAGTTATCTCATAATTAGTGGTTAAAAATCACAATTATGCGCTAAAAAAGAATAGAGGAGTTCTGCGAACAGGCACATCCTGATGATGTGCCTCATTAAGTACTGCCGACGGAAACACTGACATGTGGCGTCAGACTTGAAACCAACATATTCACAAACTGTCGCACCACGAACCGGTGATTGGCATTATGGGTAAAACTAATGTGGGCAAATCGAACCTGTGTAATGAACTGTTCCTGGGCGAGGTCTCTCCTATCAGTGATGTGAATACCTGAACGATCACACATGAATCATCAGCTAAACCAGCATTGAGCAAATAGCCACTGACCGCAATGAAAGCCAACCTTCGCATTAGTAATACAAGTAAAGTCAAAGATGAGTACAGCGAGGAGTACAATAAAAAGATAAAAAGATAAAAAGATAAAAAGATAAAAAGATAAAAAGATAAAAAGACAAAATTACAAATAACATTTAAACCAATAAATTATTAAAAAAGAAATAACAACTCAACGTCTAACCAGTTAATTAACCAAACCATCCATATAATCCGCCCAAATCTGCAACCACTTCTTGCATTCAGCATCATACGTATACAGATTATAGACCCCCTCGATCCCACCGCGGGTGTGGCCCAGAATCGCCTCTGCCACCTCATTCGGACACTGCAAACGCGATAGTCCTGTACGGACAGTGCGCCGCAAATCATGAGGCGTCCAGTGGGGGATATCCAGCATTTGTCCGTCCTGCCGCAAACGCCATGTTTGTTCGGTAAGGTATTTTTGCTGGATGGGCAAACGGGTAAGTTGTGAGGGGAACAGATACTTATCTGAAGTCAGACGCAACATTTTAAGGAACGCTATGGCCTGAGAAGGAAGCTGAACATCACGTTCCACACCAGTTTTAGTTTCTCGCAGATGAATAGTGCCTTTATCAAGATCGACGTCTTCCCAAGCGATAGGACACACTTCCCCGGTTCGGCACCCGGTCCATAGCGTGAGGCGCAATACATTCTTGGTTGACGATGTAAATGCGGAGCCGGGGAGCCAACGCAAAAACTTAGCCAGTTCTTTCTCGCTCAGAACACGTGTTCCACGATTACAAGTCAGCTTGATTTTAGTCTGCCGCAGACTGGATTTCGCCAACAGCGCCGGATTGGCAAAGCTATCATCGAAACGGCCTAAGCCAATAGCGAATTCATAGGCAGAAGATAGCTCTCGCAATAAATGTCCGGCCTGAACATTGGCGCCGCGTGCAAGCACGATATTGACCAGATCGATAATATCCTTACGCGTCACTTCGGCAGCGATCTTATCCCCTATTATAGCAACCGCATCATTCTGCAAAATGCGGCGCACTTCCATTTGCCCTTTCTTCTTACGCGCTCCGGGGATGATTTTACCCTCCGTGCTTTTACGATCTTCAATTCGCTCCGTCAAATAAAGCTCGACCAATCCCTGTACAGTGAGAACAGGGGTTGGCTGTTTCTGGCTTTCTTCGATCTGTTTTTGCTTTTTCTCTCTTAATTCTGTTGCAGGGCAGCGCCCTTCATTCCTGATTTGCTTCAATTCCTGCAATTTCATACGAGCCATTGCAAGCGTAGTTTGCGGGAAGCTTCCAATTTTTACCTGTGTCAGTTTGTGGGTCACTGGGCTAGTATAGCGATAGAAAAAGGTCTTAATACCCGTCGCCCCACAGGAGACTCTCAGACCCCGGTTTTCGCCGATATCAGCTTTATCTTTGTCCGCTGGCTTCATCATTTCGATAGCTTTGGACGATAACGGTTTTCCGGCCTGTTTTCCTGTCATACGCGCTCCGTTATTATGACCAGCTTGATTGATATACTGATGCTGTTTTCGAACTTCAGCAAAAGTGTAGGTTGTCTATTTAAACAAGCTCATTATACCATAGTTTGCATACCAACCTACATTTTTACCTACACTTAAAAGTGAGTTTTTACGATATTTTGTGAGATGACGTGATACTTAATGAGAATAACAAAAATCATAATTAACTTTAAATTCAATGGACTATAAAACAAAACCGCATGAAAACCACTGACAATCTCGATAACCACACGCCCATGATGCAGCAGTATTTCAAGCTCAAGGCGCAACATCCGGAAATTCTGCTGTTCTATCGCATGGGCGACTTTTACGAGCTGTTTTATGACGATGCCAAACGGGCGTCGCAGCTGCTTGATATCTCGCTGACCAAACGCGGCGCCTCCGCCGGAGAGCCTATTCCCATGGCCGGCGTGCCGCACCATGCCGTCGAGAACTATCTGGCCAAGCTGGTGCAGTTGGGCGAGTCGGTCGCCATTTGCGAACAGATCGGCGATCCGGCCGCCAGCAAAGGGCCGGTGGAGCGTAAGGTGGTGCGTATCGTCACCCCCGGCACCATCAGCGATGAAGCGCTGCTGCAGGAAAAACAGGACAATCTTCTCGCGGCGATCTGGCAAGACGGCCGCGGCTTCGGCTACGCCACGCTGGATATCAGCTCCGGACGTTTCCGGGTCACCGAACCGGCCGATAGCGAAACCATGGCCGCCGAATTACAGCGCACCAATCCGGCCGAACTGCTCTACCCCGAGTCGTTTGAATCGATGTCGTTGATTGAGCAGCGCCACGGTTTACGCCGCCGTCCGCTGTGGGAGTTCGAGCTAGATACCGCCCGCCAGCAACTCAATCTGCAGTTCGGCACCCGGGATCTCAACGGCTTCGGCGTCGAGCAGGCCAAATTCGCGCTGCGCGCCGCGGGCTGTCTGCTGCAATACGCCAAGGATACCCAGCGCACCTCCCTGCCGCATATTCGCGGCATTACCATGGAACGGCAGCAGGACGGCATCATTATGGATGCCGCCACGCGGCGCAATCTGGAACTGACGCAAAATCTGTCCGGCGGTACGGAAAATACGCTGGCGGCCGTCCTTGACTGCACCGTGACCGCGATGGGCAGCCGGATGCTGAAACGCTGGATCCATATGCCCAGCCGGGACATCGCCGCCCTGACGCAACGCCAGCAGGCGATAGCGGCGCTGCGGGATATTACGCCGGAATTGCAGCCCTACCTGCGGCAGGTGGGCGATCTGGAGCGTATTCTGGCGCGTCTGGCGCTGCGTTCCGCCCGCCCGCGCGATTTAGCGCGCATGCGGCACGCCTTTCAGCAATTTCCGGATATCCGGGCGCAACTGGCCCCGCTGGAAAGCGACGCTATCCGCCGCCTGGTCGAGCAAATTGGGCAGTTCGACGAGCTGCGGGATCTGCTTGAACGGGCCGTCGTCGAGGCGCCGCCGGTGCTGGTGCGCGACGGCGGCGTGATTGCCCCGGGCTACAATGCCGAACTGGACGAATGGCGCGCGCTGGCCGACGGCGCCAGCGATTATCTGGAGCGGCTGGAAATCCGCGAGCGAGAAAAGCTGGGGCTGGATACGCTGAAGGTCGGGTTTAACGGCGTTCACGGCTATTACATTCAGGTCAGCCGCGGCCAGAGCCATCTGGTGCCGATCCACTACGTTCGTCGCCAAACGCTGAAAAACGCCGAGCGCTATATCATCCCCGAGCTGAAAGAGTACGAAGATAAGGTGCTGACCTCCAAAGGCAAGGCGCTGGCGCTGGAAAAAGCGCTCTATGACGAACTCTTCGATTTGCTGCTGCCTCATCTGGCGGATCTGCAGCAGAGCGCCGCCGCCCTGGCCGAACTGGACGTGCTGGCGAACCTGGCGGAGCGTGCCGACACGCTGAACTACGTGTGCCCGACGCTCAGCGACAGACCCGGCATCAAAATCAGCGGCGGCCGCCACCCGGTGGTGGAACGAGTGCTTAGCGAACCCTTTATTTCCAACCCGCTGTCGCTGTCGCCGCAGCGCCGCATGCTGATTATCACCGGCCCCAATATGGGCGGGAAAAGCACCTATATGCGTCAGGCGGCGCTGATCGTACTGATGGCGCACATCGGCTGCTTCGTACCGGCCGACCGGGCGACCATCGGTCCGGTGGACAGGATTTTCACCCGCGTCGGCGCGGCGGACGATCTGGCTTCCGGACGCTCGACCTTTATGGTGGAGATGACCGAAACGGCCAACATCCTGCACAACGCCACGGAAAACAGTCTGGTGCTGATGGATGAAATCGGGCGCGGCACCTCAACCTACGACGGTTTGTCCCTGGCCTGGGCCTGCGCCGAGAATCTGGCGAATCGCATCAAGGCCATGACGCTGTTCGCCACCCATTATTTCGAGCTGACCAATCTGCCGGAAAAAATGGAAGGCGTGGTGAACGTTCATCTGGATGCGCTGGAGCACGGCGACACCATCGCCTTTATGCACAGCGTACAGGACGGCGCGGCCAGTAAGAGCTACGGCCTGGCGGTGGCCGCATTGGCGGGGGTGCCGAAAGACGTCATCAAGCGCGCGCGTCAGAAGCTTAAAGAGCTGGAAACGCTCTCCAATAACGCCTCATCCAGCCATATCGACGGCGCGCAGCTGGCGCTGCTGGCCAATGACGAGCCCTCCCCGGCGCTTGAGGCGCTGGAATCCATCGACCCCGACGCGCTCACGCCGCGTCAGGCGCTGGACTGGCTGTATCAGTTGAAGAAGATGCTGTAAGCGCCAGGGCGCTGCTTTCTCCGCGCCCGCCGCGCCTATTGCGATCCGGCCCGATCATAACGCCCCGTCGGCGGCGGTCAGCCGATAGGAATTGCCGGACTGGATCGGCACGCCCTGTCGATCGAGCATCTCCAGCCCGTTATCCGTCGGGCGGAAATAGCGTTTTTCACCCTGGCTGTCGGTCAGCACCAGTTTATCCGCCGTGCGCTGCCATTGCCCCTGTTCCGCAAAGGTCGTCTGCCCGGCGCGCGTTGTCTGGTAATGCTCTTTCAGGATAAAGGTGCCGTCCTGGTCCAGAAACAGCGAGGTATCAATCCCTGCGCAATCCGCGCAAGGCAAAACGCCGCGATAGCTTTGCGCCATCGGCTGCAGCTGCGCTTCCTGAATCCGCGAACGCGTATGACACCCAATCAGCGCGGAGATCACCGAGATCAGCAGCACACCGATAGCCAGTTTTTTCACCCTTACCCTCCTGCCAAATTGATTTGCTTATTATATCCATCGCCGGCGCCATCAGGTCGCAGCCAGCGTCCGGGAAAAAGAACGTTACCGGCGATCATCCCTCCGCTGCGGCGATTTGCCACTCGGCAAAGGAAATTTCAAGACTATTCTTATCATCCGATAACCAGATGGTCCCTTCCTGCAGCGTCGCCTGTAGCGCCATATTGCGCTGCGCGAGCGCCGTCAGCAGGGCCAGTTGCCTATCGTCCAGAAAACGGATGGTCAGATTCGGATACCCGGCCAGCTTGCCCGCGACGTTCTGCCGCCACACCTGCGCGGCGCGTTCGCTGTAGGCGTACAGCACCACCGAGCGGGACTGGCCGCAGGCTTTTTTCAGCCGCTTTTCATCCGGCAGCCCCAGTTCGATCCACAACCGCAGCTGCAGCGTGTCGTCTCGTAGCCAGATCTCCGGCTCATCGTCGGCGCTCAACCCCTTGGTAAAACGCAGATTTTCATCCGCGTGGCAGATCCACGCCAACAAACGCAGCATCATGCGCTGATCCGTTTCCGAGGGGTGCCGGGCGAGGGTCAGATTGACGTCATGGAAAAAATGGCGATCCATATCCGCAATATTCACCGCCGCCTTATAAACCGTTGCTTTTAATGCCATCTGTGACCTCAAGTCTATTTCGTACTAGTGTACTTGAGTTGCCCCTATCATCACAGTAAAGGTGATATGCGCCACGTAACCGACAGATTAGGCCCCAGAGTAATACTGATATCCTGCCGGAGCCTATGCTATAGTCGGTTTGATAAATAGAGTTTATCTTCGTAGGCTTTACAGCATCAGGTGTCGTAAATGATAAAGCATGAATGTCTACCGGGTTAAGCTTTCAAGGGAGGATATATAGTGCAAGAATACAGTGAATTGGTACGCCGCTTATACTCAGAGATCGCCAGCGGCGATCTGGGCTATATACCCGACGCGCTGGGTTGTGTATTGAAAACCCTGGACGGTATCGCCGCCAATGGCGATTTGCCCTCCTCTGTCAGGGAACAGGCGGCTTATGCCGCCGCTAACTTATTGGTGAGCGATTATGTCAATGAGTAACGAATATCAACCCATCAATTGTGATGATTACGAAAATCTGGAAGCCACCTGCCAGCAGAATCTCACGCTGACGCTGGAGCTGCGTAGCGGTGAAATCGTTACCGGTAAAGCCAGTGACCTGATCTTACGCAAACACGTCGAATATCTGGTGGTCGAGGAGTCCGGCGCCACGCGCGAACTTCGCCTCGACCACATCGTCAGCTTCAGCCACCCGGAAATAGGAAAAGTGGTGGTCAGCGAATCCTAGCCTGCCTCTGTCGGCTTGGCGCTTAAACGGACAACCCTGCGTTGTCCGTTTGCGTTTTAGCCGCCTTCGCGCCAGGCGATATGCCACACCGGCTCCCCCTCTTTCGGCTGCCCCTCCCAGGTAACAAACCGCCCGACCGCCGCAATCAGTTGCTCGTCGTAAAACAGCAGCGGCGTGCGATCGCGCCACCACGGCGGCACCGCCAGCTCCTGCCACAGCTTCTTGATTGGCCGGCCGTGTCGCCGCCCCGCCGCATACACCACGCCGGCGGCGCCAAACCTGACGCTGACCCGTTCGCCGTCCGTCGGCGCCCGCACCGCCGTACCCTTATCCGCCACAGAGAGTCGCCCCAACCCCTCCGGCAGCGTCAGCGGAGTAGTGAACGATGACCACGGCACGACGCGGCCTTTCACCGTCGGCAGCAAAGGCAAGAGGTAAAGATGCTGACGAAAACGGCGGATTTGCCGCCGACCAAGCTGCAATACCGGCTCGGCATCCTGACGGCTGACGGCCACCTCGTCCCACAGCCGCTGCAGCTGTTCGCGGGACGGCATCGGCGCGTTCTCCCCGGCCAGCCAGCGGCGCAGCAGCGCAAAGCGGCGTAGCGGACTCAGCGGCAGCAACCCCTCGATGCTCAGCGCGCCGTCCGGCCGGCGCAGTTCCCGCAGTGATTCCGCCAGCAGTTCGTCCAGCAGCTGTTCCTGCTCGGCGCAAAGCCGCGCGCTGCGCGCCGCCGCCGCGGGGAAATGCGGCCAGCGCCGCGTTAACAGCGGCAATACCCGATGACGCAGAAAATTGCGATCGAAGCGCTCATCCTGATTGCTGTCGTCCTCAACCCACTCCAGCTGATGATGGCGCGCATACTGCTCCAACCGTTGCCGGGTAAACTCCAGCAGCGGGCGCAGCAGCCTGTGTTCGCCCAACGCCGCGCTGGCAGCCATCGCCGACAGCCCCGCCGGGCCGCTGCCGCGTTTAAGCGCCAGTAAAAACGTTTCGCTTTGATCGTCAAGATGCTGCGCGGTAAGCAACATCTCATCGTCCCGCAGGTGCGTTTGCAACGCCCGGTAGCGCGCCTCGCGCGCCGCCGCCTCAATCCCGCCGTTTTGCGCCGCCACCGTCACCGCCAGCCGGACAAAGGGCACCCGCCATTGCCGGCACTGGCGGCGGCAGTGTTCGGCCCAGTTCTCCGCCAGCGGGTTTAAACCGTGATGTACGTAAGCCGCGCGGATATCCAGCTGGCGCTCTTGACGCAGCCTCACCAGCAGATGCAGCAGCACGCTGGAATCCAGCCCGCCGCTGTACGCCACCAGGAATCGCCGATGCCCCGCGGTTTGCGACGCCAGCGCGGCAAGCAGCGCGTCGTCGGAGGCGGCAGGGTTCAACGCTTCATCGTTCATACAGTTCCAGGGGCAATCCATCGGGATCGCGCAAAAAAGTAAACCGCCGCTGCGTTTCGGCATCGATGCGAATCGGTTCACATTCCACGCCGGCCTGCGTCAGCGCGGCAATGGCCTGTCCCACATCCTCAACCGCAAAGGCCAGATGCCGCAGACCGCACGCCTCCGGCCGGCTGACCCGCGGCGGCGGCGCGGGGAAAGAAAACAGCTCAATCAGGTAACGTTCATTTAACGCCAAATCGCCTTTCCAGGAGTCCCGCTCCGCCCGATAGACCTCATTGATCAGGGAAAAACCCAACACATCGCAATAGAACGCCTTACTGCGTTCGTAGTCGGAAGCAATGATAGCAATATGATGAATATCAATGAGTTTTAGCATGGTTCCCACTTTTATTATTGCTTAACGGGTCAGGCTGCCGTCTGACTTATCCGGGATTTAACGCCGACGGCGCGGCGTCAGCCGTCCGATAATAGCAAAAAGTCCGCTCTCATTGCTGACAGCGGACTTTTACAGACGCCACGATAACTAAATCAGCAATAGCCGTAGTTCATCAGGCGCTGGTAGCGGCGGTTGAGCAGCTCTTCTTCGCTCAGCGCATCCAGTTCCTCAAGATCGGACAGCAATTGCGCTTTCAGCGAGGCGGACATCGCATCGATATTGCGGTACGCCGAGCCCAGCGGTTCCGGGATCACGCTATCAATCATTTTCAGCTCTTTCAGACGCGGCGCGGTGATGCCCATCGCTTCCGCGGCCAGCGGCGCCTTGTCCGCGCTTTTCCACAGAATGGAGGCGCACCCTTCCGGCGAAATCACCGAATAGGTGCTGTACTGCAGCATATTGACCTTGTCGCCCACGCCGATGGCCAGCGCGCCGCCGGAGCCGCCTTCGCCGATCACGGTGCAGACGATGGGCACGCGCAGGGCGGACATTTCACGCAGGTTGCGCGCAATGGCTTCCGACTGCCCGCGCTCTTCGGCGCCGACGCCCGGATAAGCGCCCGGCGTATCGATAAAGGTGATGATCGGCATTTTGAAACGTTCGGCCATCTCCATCAGACGCAGCGCTTTACGATACCCTTCCGGCGCCGGCATGCCGAAGTTGCGGCGGATCTTTTCCTTGGTTTCCCGTCCCTTCTGATGGCCGATGATCATCACCGGACGCCCGTTGAGACGCGCAATCCCACCCACTATCGCTTTATCGTCGGCATAGGCGCGATCGCCCGCCAATTCGTCAAAGTCGCTAAAAATGTGCCTGATGTAATCCAGCGTATACGGACGCTGCGGATGACGCGCCAACTGGGCGACTTGCCAGGCGCCCAGATCGGAGAAAATCTTGCGCGTCAGCTCAACGCTCTTCTCGCGCAGGCGCTGGACTTCTTCGTCCAGGTTAATATCCAATTTTTCGTCTTGACGGCTGACTGCGGTCAGCGAGTCAATTTTCGCTTCCAACTCTGCAATCGGCTGCTCAAAATCAAGAAAATTCAGACTCATAGTATTCCTATATTAGTCAAATTCCAGTTCCACCTGTTCATTACCTACTAACGTGCGCAGATCGTTCAGCAACGCATCCGTCGGCGTTATGCGCCATGCCGCGCCGAAACGCAACCGGGCGCGCGCATCTTCACGCTGGTAATAGAGATTCACCGGGATCGTCCCCGATCGATGAGGTTCCAGCGATTGGCGGAGACGGTTTAATAGTTGGTCATCAATTTGCCTGTCAGTCAGCGAGATAGCAAGTCCGCGCGCATATTTTTCCCGCGCTTCGCTAATATCCATCAACTCCCGGACGGTCATTTTAAGCCCGCCGCTGAAGTCGTCAAAGCTGACCTGCCCGCTGGCGATCAGGATACGGTCTTTTTCCAGTAAATGCTGATATTTCTCCAGCGCATCGGTGAACAGCATGATTTCCAGACGACCGGAACGATCGTCCAGAGTACAAACGCCAATGCGGTTTCCCCGCTTGGTGACCATTACCCTGGCGGCCAGTACCAGGCCCACGGCAGTGGTCATTTTGCCCCGTTCCGTCGGGTGCATATCTTTCAAACGCACGCCGCCGGCGTAACGTTCGATCTCCTTAAGGTACTGGGTGATCGGATGGCCGGTCAGGTAGAGCCCCAGCGTTTCCCGCTCACCGTCCAGCACCACCTGTTCCGGCCAGGGCGCAACCGTACTGTAGGACTGTTCGACCTGTTCGGGCGCATCGGCCAGCACGCCAAACATATCCACCTGGCCGATGGCTTCCGCCTTGGCGTGCTGATCGGCGGCCTTCAGCGCATCGCCCAGCGAGTTCATCAGCGCGGCGCGATGCGGCCCCAGGCGGTCGAACGCCCCGGACATAATCAGCTTTTCCAGCACCCGGCGGTTCAGTTTCTTGATATCGGTACGGGCGCACAGATCAAACAGCTCTTTGAAATAGCCGTCTTGATTACGCGCTTCGATAATCGCTTCAATCGGCCCTTCGCCGACGCCCTTGATCGCCCCGATGCCGTAAACGATCTCGCCGTCGTCGTTGACGTGGAAATGATAAAGACCGCTGTTGATGTCCGGCGGCAGGATTTTCAGCCCCATGCGCCAGCATTCGTCCACCAGCCCGACCACTTTATCGGTGTTGTCCATATCGGCGGTCATCACCGCCGCCATAAACTCGGCCGGATAGTGCGCCTTCAGCCACAGAGTCTGGTAGGAGACCAGCGCATAGGCGGCGGAGTGCGATTTGTTAAATCCGTAGCCGGCGAATTTCTCCACCAGGTCGAAGATTTTGATCGCCAGTTCGCCGTCCACCCCGCGCGACTTCGCGCCGTCTTCAAAACCGCCGCGCTGCTTGGCCATTTCGACCGGGTTCTTTTTACCCATGGCGCGACGCAGCATATCCGCGCCGCCCAGGGTATAGCCCGCCAGCACCTGGGCGATCTGCATTACCTGTTCCTGATACAGGATAATGCCGTAGGTCGGCTCCAGCACCGGTTTCAGCGATTCGTGCTGCCACTCGATATCCGGATAGGAGATGGCCTCGCGCCCGTGTTTGCGGTCGATAAAGTTATCCACCATGCCGGACTGCAGCGGACCGGGGCGGAACAGCGCCACCAGCGCGATCATATCTTCAAAGCAGTCGGGCTTCAGGCGTTTGATCAGGTCCTTCATGCCGCGCGATTCAAGCTGGAACACCGCCGTGGTTTCCGAGCGTTGCAGCATGTCGAAACTCTTCTTGTCATCCAGCGGAATGGAGGCGATATCTATCGGCTCCTGACCCTGCTTCGCCCGGCGCGCGTTAATCATCTCCAGCGCCCAGTCGATGATGGTCAGCGTACGCAGGCCGAGGAAGTCGAACTTCACCAGCCCGGCATATTCGACGTCGCTTTTATCAAACTGGGTGACCGGATGGTTGCCTTCCGCATCGCAGTACAGCGGGGCGAAGTCGGTGATTTTGGTGGGGGAGATAACCACCCCGCCGGCGTGTTTGCCGGCGTTGCGCGTTACGCCTTCCAGCTTGCGCGCCATATCAATTAGCGCCTTGACCTCTTCATCCGCCTCGTAGATTTCAGGCAGCTGCGGTTCCGCCGCAAAGGCTTTTTCCAGCGTCATCCCCGGGTCGGGCGGCACCAGTTTGGAAATGCGATCGACAAAACCGTAAGGATGGCCCAGCACCCGGCCCACGTCGCGGATCACCGCTTTGGCGGCCATGGTGCCGAAGGTAATAATCTGCGATACCGCGTCGCGGCCGTACATATCGGCGACGTGATCGATAACCAGGTCGCGCTTTTCCATGCAGAAGTCGACGTCGAAGTCCGGCATGGAGACGCGCTCGGGGTTGAGGAAGCGTTCGAACAGCAGGTCAAACTGCAGAGGGTCCAGATCGGTGATCTTCAGCGAGTAGGCCACCAGCGAACCGGCGCCCGACCCGCGCCCAGGACCGACGGGCACATTGTTATCCTTGGACCACTGGATAAACTCCATCACGATCAGGAAGTAGCCGGGGAAGCCCATCTGGTTGATGACTTGCAGCTCGATATCCAGGCGTTCATCATATTCCAGGCGTTTCTGCGCCCGCTCTTGCGGATCGGGAAACAGGAATTCCAGACGCTCTTCCAGCCCTTCTTTCGCCCGTTTGACCAGATAATCTTCCGTGGTCATATCCCCGGTCGGGAATTGCGGCAGGAAGTATTCGCCCAGGCGGATGGTCACGTTGCAACGTTTGGCGATTTCGACGCTGTTGGCCAATCCCTCGGGGATATCGGCAAACAGCTGGCACATCTCCTCTTCGGTGCGCATATATTGCTGCGGACTGTAGTTGCGCGGCCGTTTGGGATCGTCAAGCGTATAACCGTCGTGGATGGCGACGCGGATTTCGTGGGCGTCGAAATCCTCTTCGCTGATAAAGCGGACGTCGTTGGTCGCCACCACCGGCAGGCCGTATCTGGTCGCCAGTTCCACGGCGGCGTGCAGATAGCTTTCTTCATCCGGGCGCCCGGTGCGGATCAGCTCCAGGTAATAACGATCGGGGAAATATTGCTGATAGAACGCCAGGCACTGTTCGGCCTGCGTCTGATTGCCGCGCAGCATAAACTTGCCGACGTCGCCGTTGCGGCCGCCGGAGAGCAGCAGCAATCCGCTATTTTTCTCAATCAGCCAGTGGCGATCTATCGTCGGACCCTCGGCCCCGTAGCCGCGTTGATAAGCATGGGAAATCAGCAGCGTCAGATTCTGGTAGCCTTCATTATCCATCGCCAACAGCGTGAGATGAGCGAGTTCATCGCCCAATTCTTCGCTGGCGACGTAGACATCCGCGCCGATAATCGGCTTGATGCCGGCGCCATGCGCGCCGCCATAAAACTTCACCAGCCCGCACAGGTTGGTGAAATCGGTAATCGCCAGCGCCGGCATGCCCAGCGACGCCGCTTTCTTTACCAGCGGCCCGACCTTCGCCAGCCCGTCGATCATGGAATAGTCACTGTGAACACGCAGGTGAACAAAACGTGGTTCGGCCATCGCCAGATCCCAGAATTTATCGATTAGTCAACGCCGCACGCGGCCGCGCTGAGGGTTAATGATGATTACGCCAGTCCCAGCGCCCGTTTCACCGGAGCAAAACTCCGGCGGTGAAACGCGGTGGCGCCCAAAGCCGCCAGCTTCTCGAGATGAAAAGCGGTGGGATAGCCTTTGTGCTGCGCGAAACCGTAGGCGGGGAAAAGTTTATCCAGCGCCACCATCTCGCTGTCGCGCGTCACCTTCGCCATAATGGAGGCCGCGCTGATCTCCGCCACGCGGCTATCCCCTTTCACCACCGCCTGCGCCGGTATCGGCAAGGCAGGACAGCGATTCCCGTCGATCAACACCAAATCGGGCGTCAGCGCCAGCCCGGCCACGGCCCGCTGCATCGCCAGCATGGTGGCGTGCAGGATGTTCAAGCGGTCTATTTCCTCAGGCTCCGCCCGGCCAAGACTCCAGGAAAGCGCTTTTTCCTTTATTTCATCATACAGCGCCAGCCGGCGTTTCTCACTCAGCTGTTTTGAATCCGCCAGACCGATAATCGGCCGGGCGGGATCGAGGATCACCGCGGCGGTGACGACGGCGCCCACCAACGGGCCGCGCCCCACTTCATCAACCCCGGCGATACGGCAGTACGCCGGCGGGTAAGTAAAGGTCTCGCTCATGATTTCACTAATTCCAATACGGCCTGCGCCGCCTGTTCGTCGGCATTGCAGCGAATCTGCTGGTGCAACTCCATAAAAGTGGCCTGCAGCGCGGCGGTTTTGCTTTCATCGGCCAGCCAGGGCAGCAGCGCCGCCGCCAGTTTATCCGGCGTGCAGTCGGTCTGCAGCAGTTCGCTGACCAGTTCGCGCCCGGCCAGCAGATTGGGCAGGGAGACCCAGGGCGTTTTCACCAATCGCTGCGCCAGCCAGAAGGTGAACGGTTTCATACGATAACCCACCACCATCGGGCATTTGGCCAGCATGCACTCCAGCGCGGCGGTGCCGGAGGCCAGCAGCGCGGCGTCGCTGGCGATCATCGCTTCGCGCGCGCGCCCGTCCAGTATATGCAGCGGTAAATCAGGCGCCACGCTGTTTTTTATCCGTTCAAACTGCTCGCGACGCTTGCCGTTGACCAGCGGAACGACGATTTCCAGCGCGGGGAAACGCTGGCGCAGCAGCCGGGCGGTGTGCAGAAAATCGGCGCTGAGCATCTCCACCTCGGCGCCGCGGCTGCCGGGGAGCAGCGCCAGACAGAGACTGCCGTCGGGGATGCCGAGCGCCGCTCTGGCCGCCTGCTTATCCGGATGCAGGGGCATGGCGTCCGCCATCGTATGGCCGATAAAACGGCAAGGCACGTTGAAACGATCGTAAAACGCTTTTTCAAAAGGAAGAAAGGCCAGCACCAGATCGGTCGCTTTGCCTATTTTGAAAACGCGTTTTTGCCGCCAGGCCCAAACGGACGGGCTGACATAGTGAATGGTGCTGATGCCGCGCCGTTTCAGCCGACCTTCCAGCGTGATGTTGAAATCCGGCGCATCAATGCCGACAAAAACGTCAGGCCGCAGTTCGCTAAAGCGCTGCGTCAAGTCCCGACGAATTTTAAGCAAACGCGGCAGGCGTTCAAGCACCTCCACGATGCCCATCACCGCCAGCTCTTCCATTTCGTACCAGGCTTCGCAGCCTTCGGCCTGCATACGCGGCCCGGCGACGCCGACGAAACGGGCATCCGGCGCCTGCGCTTTCAGCGCCCGAATCAGGCCGGCGCCGAGAATGTCGCCGGAGGTTTCCCCGGCGACCAGTCCGATAACCAAAGGACGCGGCGGCATGAATTAACGAATGATGCCGCGGGTAGAACGGGCAAAGAAATCGAGGAATGCCTGCACCGCCGGGTGAGCGGCCGCCAGCGCTTCGATTTCCGGTTTTACCTCGTCCAGCGTTTTACCGCTGCGGTAAATCAGCTTGTAGGCGTTACGGATGGCGTGCTGGGTCTCTTTCTCGAAACCGCGGCGCTTCAACCCTTCGATGTTCAGACCGAACGGCGTGGCGTGATTCCCCTGCGCAATCACGTAGGGAGGCACATCCTGCGCCACGCCGGAACATCCGCCGACCATGACGTGCGCGCCGATGATGCAGAATTGATGCACCGCCGTCATACCGCCGATGATGGCGAAATCATCAACGGAGACGTGCCCGCCCAGCGTGGCGTTATTGGCCAGGATACAACGATCGCCAATCACGCAGTCATGGGCGATATGGGTGTTGATCATCAGCAGATTATCGCTGCCGACTTTGGTCAACCCACCGCCTTGCTCGGTGCCACGATGAATAGTGACGCTCTCGCGTATACGGTTACGATCGCCGACCTCAACGCGAGTCGGCTCTCCTGCGTACTTCAGATCCTGATTCACTTCGCCAATCGAGGCGAACTGATAGATTTCGTTGTCGCGGCCAATCTTGGTGATGCCGTTAACCACAACGTGCGACTTCAGAACAGTACCCGCACCGATCTCGACCTGAGAACCGATGTAGCAGAATGGGCCAATATGCACATTGGCGCCAATGATAGCGCCATCTTCAACGATGGAGCTGGGATGAACAAAGGCGGTTTGATCAATCACGTTATCAGGCCTCCCGACGACGAGCACACATCATTGACGCTTCACAGGCTATTTCACCATCGACTTTGGCGACACCCTTAAAGCGTGCAACGCCGCGACGCTCTTTGATAAATTCGACCTCAAGGATCATTTGATCCCCCGGCTGTACGGGGCGTTTAAAGCGCGCCTCGTCAATGGCCGCAAAGTAATACAGTTCCCCCGGCTCCAGCCTGCCGACGCTTTTAAACGCCAGAATGCCCGTGGCCTGCGCCATGGCTTCCAGAATCAGCACTCCGGGGAAGATAGGTTTGCCCGGGAAATGTCCCTGAAAGAAGGGCTCATTGAAAGAGACATTTTTCACCGCCCGTAAAAACTTTCCTTTTTCGAAATCCAGCACGCGGTCAACCAGTAAAAACGGAAACCGGTGAGGTAATAATTCTAAGATCTCTTCAATATGCAGAGTATGAGTGTCAGTAGTCAAAATACTCTTCCTGTCCATAAAACTGATGCCATCAACAACACGGCCTGCTCAGACCCCAAAAGGGGGATCTTCAGGCAGGCCGCAAATAAGGATTAGTGCACAGGTGCGCGAAACGCTATTCAATAACCAAGCACTATTTTCTCACACCCGAACTTTTCGTTTACGTCCGGACTATGCGTTTTCACCTAATCAGACAAAACGCCGGTGGCTAGCTTTTATCAATTTTTCGCTCAACGGCTTTTAACCGCTTGCTTATATCGTCAATATTCATCACCAACGCGGCGGTCTTGCGCCAAACTTTATTGGGCTGCAAAGGAATGCCAGAAGAGTATACCCCAGGTTCGGTAATTGGTCTCATAACCATGCCCATTCCCGTCACCGTGACTTTATCGCAGATCTCCATGTGGCCATTGATCACACTGGCGCCGCCAATCATACAATAACGCCCGATTTTCAGGCTGCCGGCCATAATGACGCCGCCGGCAACGGCCGTATTGTCGCCAATCACCACGTTGTGAGCAATCTGACATTGATTATCGATAATCACCCCATTGCCGACTATCGTATCATCCAGCGCGCCGCGATCGATGGTGGTGCTGGCGCCGATTTCCACCCGATCGCCGATTCTCACCGTGCCCAATTGCGGGATCTTGATCCAGTTGCCGCGATCGTTGGCATAGCCAAAACCGTCGGAGCCGATAACCGCGCCCGATTGAATCAGGCACTGTTGGCCGATTTCAACGTTGTGGTACACCGTTACGTTCGCCCACAGACGGGTGCCGGCGCCGATACGCGCATTTTTACCGATAAAACAGCCCGCCCCGATGCTTACGCCATCACCCAGCCGCGCGCCGGCTTCGATGACGGCGTTGGCGCCGACGGCGACCTGCCGCCCCAGAACGGCATCCGCGGCGATAACCGCGCTGGGCGCGATATCGCTGGCCGGGGCCGGAGTAGTATCCATAAGTTGCGCCATACGCGCATAGGTAAGATAAGGATTTTTAACTACCAGCGCCGCTGCCTGGCAATAAGGCAGATCCGCCTCCGTCAGCACCACCGCGGAAGCCTGGGTTTCCGCCAGTTGCTGACGATAGCGGCTGTCGGACAGAAACGTAATCTGTCCGGACTTTGCTGAATGCATAGAAGCAACGCCGGTGATGACAACGCTGCCATCACCGTGTAATTGCGCATCCAACTGCTGTGCCAAAGCATCCAGTCGAATCGAATACATGTATTATTTAACCTGTTTCAGCACGTCGGCGGTAATGTCTTTGGCATTGGCGGCATAGGCTACCGCGTTAGCATCGATCACCACATCATAGCCTTCTTTGCTGGCAACGGATTTTACCGCATCCTGAATACGACTCAGGATTTTGTTGCGCTCTTCCATCTGGCGACGGCGATTGTCCTGATCAAATGCCTGCGCTTTAGTGGAGAACTGCTCGCGCTGCGTCATGATGTCTTTTTCCATTTTATTGCGATCGCTCGCTTTCATGGTAGAGCTATCACGTTGCAGACGCTGCATTTTGGTTTGCAAATCTTTTTCCAATGATTGCAATTCAGAAGCGCGGCCTTTGAACTCGTTTTCCAGTTGACGAGCTACCGTTTCACGCTGCGGCAACTGTTGGAAAATGCTGGATACGTTAACGACGGCAATCTTGTCAGCGGCCTGAACGCTGGCTGAAGCAGCCAATGCTAATCCGAGGCCTGCGGCACACAACCACTTTTTCACTATAAACTCCTCAACCTAACCGTTTGTGTCTTAACACGTTGATGTGCATAGCGTCATGGCATTGATGCACAGACCATGCCCGCCATGCGACTTGTCTTACATACGTTTACCGACGCCGCCTTACCAGGTTTTGCCGATATTAAACTGGAACTGCTCCGACTTATCCCCATCGTACTTTTTAACCGGCTGGGCATAGGAGAAGACCAGCGGCCCAAGCGGCGACATCCATTGCAGGGCGATGCCGCTGGAAACGCGGAAATTGTCGGCCTTGCCATAATCAGGGACACCCGCATCAATGGTTGCCTGGGTGTTTTCCCAGTTGGTATCCCATACCGTACCGCCGTCGATAAAGAACGAGGTACGCACCGAGTTGGCATACTTCTCGCTGATAAACGGCGTCGGCACAATCAGTTCCGCGCTCAATACCGCCATGGCGTTACCGCCCACCGCGTCGTCCAGATTGTCCGCATCGATCGGGCAATTCGCATAAGAGCCCGGTAATGACGCCGTCGGGCATTTATAGTACGCCGCCTTAGGCCCAATGGTATTGGACTGGAAGCCACGCACGGTGCTCGAACCGCCGGCATAGAAGTTATCGTAGAACGGCACTTCCTTGCCCCCCAGACCGTCGGCGTAACCGGCGCGGGCACGCCCCATCAGCACCCAGTTACGGTTTTCGCTCAGCGGGAAGTAGCTGGCCGAATCAAACGTCAGTTTGTAGTATTCGTTGTCTGAACCAGGAATGGTGACTTTGGCGTTGGCCGACGCACGGGTGCCCGAGGTCGGGAAGTAGCCGCGGTCCAGATTATTGTAGCTCCAGCCGGTATTGAGGAAGAAATCGTTGGCGCTGAAGTCCGCACTGGATTTATCGCTTTCGCCAACTACTTCCGGTTTGACGCCGACCGAATCCAGATAGCGCCACATCGCCACCTGCGGCCTCATATCCGACAGGTCGTTATGGACGTAATCCACTCCCAGACGCAGCGAGTTGTTCTCGTTTATCGGGAAGCCCAGGGTACTGCCGATACCGTAGCTGGTATTGGTATAGTCGGACAGATCCGCGTCGTACGCTTCAAACTTGTTGTAGAAGATACGACCGCCTAGGCTGACGCCGTCCACCGTGAAGTACGGGTCGGTCAGAGAGAGCTCGACGTAGGTCTGGTAGTCGTTTCGCGTCCCGCTGATGCCAACGGAATTCCCGGTACCCAACCAGTTATCCTGCTGCACGCCGGCCTGGAAGCTGACGCCGCTTTCCGTCCCGAAGCCCACGCCGAAGTTGAATGTCCCGGTGTTGCGCTCTTTGACCTTATAGGTCACGTCGACCTGGTCGGCGGTGCCGGGAACGCGCTGCGTTTCCACATCGACGCTTTCAAAGTACCCTAACCGATTCAGACGCTCTTTACCCTGTTCAACCAGATCGTTGCCCAGCCAGCCGCCTTCCATCTGGCGCATTTCACGGCGCAGCACGGAATCTTTGGAGGTATCGTTACCGTCGAAACGGATGCGTCGAACATAGAACCTATTACCGGCATCAACGTTGATATCAAGCCTGACGCTTTTGTCGGCGTCATTGATTTCTGGCTGGGTCACCACGCGCGGATAAGCGTAGCCGTAACGGCCCAGCAGCTTCTTGATATCCTCTTCCATGCGGGTAACCTTGGCGCCGTTATACAGTTCGCCCGGCTCGATTTTCGTCAGCCCTTCGATTTCCGCGGAATGGCCGGCCAGGTTCCCCCTGACGGCAACGCCGGAAAGTTTGTATTGATCGCCTTCCGTCAGGTTGATGGTAATGTAGATGCCCTTTTTATCGGGCGTCAGGCTGACCTGGGTGGAATCGATGTTAAAGCGGGCATAGCCGCGATCCAGATAAAAACTGCGCAGCGTTTCGAGGTCGCCGGACAGCTTCTGCTTCTGATATTTGCGATCGCCGACCACGTTCCACCACGGTACTTCATCCCGCAGTTGGAAACGCGAAATCAACTCGTCGGAGCTGAATGCCTTGTTGCCGACGATATTGATTTGCTGAATCTTGGCGGAGACCCCTTCGGTAAACACCAGCTTCAGATCGACGCGGTTACGCGGCAGCGGCGTGACGACGGCCTTTACCGAGGCGCTGTATTTACCGACGCTATAGTAGAAATCCTCCAACCCTTTCTCGATGGTGGAAAGCGCGGTACGGTCCAGCGCCTCGCCCACCCGCACGCCGGAAGCTTCCAGATTCTCTTTCAGCATGTCGTCTTTCACCGACTTGTTGCCGGAAAACGTCATGCTGGCGATCGTCGGGCGCTCCTTGACCTGCACAATCAGCGTTTCGCCGTCGCGCAGGACGCGGACATCCTCAAAATTTCCGGTAGCGAACAAAGCACGGATGGTATTACCGATATCATCATCACTGACGGTATCACCAACACGGACTGGCATACTGAGTAATGCCGCTCCGACGGCAACCCGTTGCAGGCCCTCGAAATGAATGTCCTTCACTACGAACCCGTCTGCACCGTATACGGTGGCGCTGCTGAACAGCAGCGACGCTATGAGCAACTTTTTCATCGCCATCGTTGTTATGCGTTTTTCCTAACCTAATCCCACGCCTACAGGCGGGAGAAATCATTGAAAAGTGCGAGTCCCATTAACAACATCAGCAATACTGTACCAATGCGGTAGCTAACGTCCTGCACACGCTCAGAAACCGGCCTGCCCTGCAGTTTTTCGACCGCCAGAAAGAGCAGGTGTCCACCATCCAGCACCGGCAATGGGAACAGATTGATAATCCCCAGATTGACGCTGATTAACGCCAGAAACATCAGATAATAGATCAATCCGTAATCCGCCGACATTCCCGCCCCCTGAGCAATCGAAATCGGACCGCTCAGGTTATTCAGCTTAACATCACCCGTAACCAGTTTTACCAACATACTGACGGTCAACTTCATCAGTTGCCAGGTTTTGTCCGTCGCCTGATAGATGGCGCTAAACGGCCCATACTGACGTACCGTTCGGTATTCCTCAGGAAGCGGCGCCACGCTGGGCATCACTCCCGCCAGTCCTTCAACTCTGCCATTGCCGACGGATTTGCCCACGGGCGTCAACGTCAAAGGCAAGGTTATCCCGCCCCGCTCCACCTCCAGCGCGATGTCCCGGCCGGGATTATCGCGCACGGCGGTAACAAAAACGTTCCAGTGGGTTAAAACCTCTCCGCCGACTTTAACGATCCTGTCCCCGGCTTGTAAACCCGCTTTTTCCGCCGCCGACCCCGGTTGTACCTGGGTGAGTACCGCCTCAACCTGCGGCCCCCGGGGAACCATCCCCAGCGAGGTAACGGGATCCTGTTTATCCGGCTCAAACTGCCAGTTGCGCAGATCCAGCGTTTTGTGCGCTATCCGGGCGGACTGGCCGGCGCCGAAGGGCGCCGTGCCCAGCACCACTTCATCGTCGCCGATTTTGCCAATCAGCGCCAGACGCGCCGTATCCCAATCAGGCGTTTCGATACCGTCAACCGACTTTAGTTCAATCCCGGCTGATATTTCAGCCTGCGCGGCGATGGAATCGGGCAATATTTCCCCCACCACCGGACGAACGCCGGGTACCCCGATAATAAACACCAGCCAATAGACGACGATGGCCAACAGGAAATTGGCGACGGGTCCCGCGCTGACGATAGCGGCACGCTGCCAGACCGTCTTGCTATTAAATGATTGATGACGAAATTCCGGCGCCACGGTATCGACGCGCTCGTCGAGCATTTTGACATAACCGCCCAGCGGAATTAAGGCGATAACGTATTCAGTGCCGAGTTTATCACGACGGCGCCATAGCGCCCGGCCGAAGCCGACGGAAAAACGTTCAACCTTTACGCCGCAGCGACGAGCCACCCAGAAGTGGCCGAACTCATGCACGGTGATCAACACACCCAGTGCGATGATAAATGCGGCCAGGCTCCAGAGGAAATTCATCATAAATAATCCCTAACGCCTCATCCTAAACGGCCTTAAACATCAACAGCATCAGACAGGAAAACACCGGTACGGCGGCTGTCAGGCTATCAATACGGTCGAGCACGCCGCCGTGCCCGGGGATCAAATGGCTGCTGTCTTTAATGCCCGCCTCGCGTTTAAACATACTTTCGGTCAGATCACCCAGTACAGAAGCCAGCGCGGCGACAACGGAACAGACCAGCAGCGTTGCCGGCGCAATCGCCAGCGGCGCATAGCGGCTGAATAGCAAAGAGAGCGCCGCCGAGGTTATCAACCCGCCGATAAGCCCTTCCCAGGTTTTCCCCGGAGATACTTTTGGCGCAAGTTTACGCTTGCCGAACAGTTTGCCGAACAGATAAGCGCCGCTGTCAGCTCCCCACACCAGAAGCATGACGTACAGCAGCCACCACGCGCCGATAAAGGGATTGATATCATAGTTATACTGGCGAAGCGCGACCATTCCCCAGAAAAATGGCACGATGGTCACTACCCCGAACAGCAGCCGCAGAACGCGGGAACAGCGCCATAAGGCCGCGGAAGCGGGATAGAACAGAACCAGAAACAGCGCGATAACCCACCAGGCGAGAGAAACCCAGAGCGCGGCGCTAATTTGCGGTACATGGATCGTATAACGGTATGCCGGCAGCGTCAGCAACATCAGCACCAACAAAAAGCCGCACAGAATAGCCAACCACAGCCGTTGGCCGTATGAGGCGAACCCGGCAAGCTGCCCCCATTCCCAGGCAGCCAGCATGCAAACGGCAAGCGTGACCAGAATAAAGCCCACCGGGGACAACAAAAACAGCGCTGCGATAACGATCGGAATTAAAATTAAAGCAGTAATCAGGCGATACTTCAGCAAAAGTTCCCCCTAGGATGCATCCGCATCGATAGGTGTTGTTCCCCCGAAGCGACGCTCGCGTTGTGCAAATGCATTCAGCGCACCTTCAAAGACTTGTTCATCGAAATCAGGCCAAAGGACATCGGTAAAGTAGAGCTCGGCATAAGCGATTTGCCACAGCAGGAAGTTACTTATCCGATGTTCGCCGCCGGTGCGGATCACCAAATCAACCGGCGCCAGTTCATTCAGGCAAATATATTGGCACAATGACGCTTCATCAATACTATCAGGGCGCAATGTTCCTTCCTGTACCTGCTCGGCAAGCCGCCGTACTCCCTGAATAATATCCCAACGGCCGCCATAATTCGCGGCAATATTCAGCGTCAGACCCTGATTATTTTTCGTCAGCTCTTCCGAACGGCGGATGCGCTCTTGTAAACGCAGACTGAAACGGCTGATATCGCCGATAACGCATAAGCGAACGTTGTGTTTATGCAGGCTTTTGACTTCGCTGTCCAGCGCCCGGACAAACAGCTCCATCAGGGCGGTGACCTCTTGCGCGGGACGGTTCCAGTTTTCACTGCTGAACGCATAAAGGGTTAACGCGTCAAGTTCATGGCTGACGGCAAAACTTACCGCCCGGCGTACCGATTTAACACCGGCCTGATGTCCGAAAATCCGCAGTCTACCCCGATTTTTCGCCCAGCGGCCGTTCCCATCCATAATGATGGCGACATGCCGAGGCACGGCGAATGGCAGATTATCAGCACTTTTTTGATTATCGGACGGCATAACGCGTACTTATATCCTCAAGCAAGAAATACAACAGACCTTCCGTAACACCAGACTCTGTCAGCGCAAAAAAGCCGTGAACGATCACGGCTTAACTTCACCACCGGCCAGGAAGCATCACCCGGCCGGGCGTCGAGTGGCGCAGACTATACCATCTCAACCACACATGAACAAATCGTGCCATGTGAATTTACCTATGGCGCACCATGCCCAGCGTCCGTGTTGCAGCCTGCCTGGCCCAAAGGTCGATAAAGAGAACTTCATCCACGCTTACCGGCTCCGGCAATGTCAGTTGCTCGATCACCTGCTGATTAACCGCAGCAATATCGGTGAAACGAATCTGTAATTGTAAAAAGGCGGCGACCGCGATTTCATTGGCGGCATTTAGCGCCGTGGTCGCCGCCTGACCGTGATTACAAGCATCAATAGCCAGTTGTAAACAGGGATAGCGCGCATAGTCGGGGGCGGAAAACGTCAGCGCGCCCAACCGGCAGAAATCCAATGCCTTTACTCCCGACGCCACGCGCTCGGGATACGCCATGGCGTGGGCAATCGGCGTACGCATATCCGGCGATCCCAGCTGCGCCAGCACGCTGCCGTCGACATAGCGCACCATGGAATGAATCACCGACTGGGGATGGATAATCACTTCCATCTGCTCGGCGGATGCATTAAACAGCCAGCGCGCCTCAATGTACTCCAGCCCTTTGTTCATCATGGTGGCGGAATCCACTGAAATCTTGCGGCCCATCGACCAGTTGGGGTGCGCACAGGCCTGATCGGGCGTCATGCCGGCTAACGTCGCCACCGGCGTTTCGCGAAACGGCCCGCCGGATCCGGTGAGTATAATACGCTCAACGCCATACCGTTCTAAAGAAGAGTAGCCTAACTGACGCTGAATTTGCTCAGGTAAACTCTGAAAAATCGCATTATGTTCGCTATCGATGGGCAACAGCTGCGCGCCGCTTTGCGTCACCGCATCCATAAACAGGCGTCCGCAGGTCACCAGCGACTCTTTGTTCGCCAGTAAAACCTGTTTGCCCGCGCGGATGGCGGCCAGCGTCGGCGGCAGGCCCGCCGCGCCGACGATGGCCGCCATCACCTGATCCACATCATCCAGCGCGGCCAGTTCGCACGCCGCCCGTTCCCCGGACAGGACTTCCGTCCGGCACCCGTGTTGCGCCAGCCGCTGACGCAACAATCTGGCGCTGGCTTCATCCGCCATTGAGGCGTAGGCCGGACGAAAAGTTAAGCACTGCTCCAGCATGCGCTCGACGTTGCGCCCCGCCGCTAATGCCTTTACCGCAAATTTGTCTGGATTCGCCTTAATCACCGCCAGCGAACTGACGCCAATAGAACCGGTCGAGCCAAGAATAGTCAGTTGCTTCATTAAAATGCTCTGGATAATGGGATGTGATGACAGGAAAGCAGACTAGTCTGAGACGATTGCCCTAACGTGTCTATATTGTTTATCGCAAATAATCGCCAACAAGGATGACCTGCTGCAATAGATTTATAGAACATCAAAAAACCATTCACCAAAAACAAAGCGCCGCGGCAAGGCTGATGCCGGCGGCACCCTCACTTTCCCGCGACGCCTCAAGCGAGCCGATTAGAAATCCATCAGTTCCGTTTCTTTCTCCGCCAGGGCGGCATCCACTTTTTTGATGTAGATATCGGTCAGTTTCTGAACCTCGTCCTGGGCACGGCGCTCTTCATCTTCGCTGATCGCTTTGTCTTTCAGCTGTGCTTTCAGCTTATCGTTGGCGTCACGGCGCACGTTACGTACCGATACCCGTCCCTGCTCCGCTTCGCCGCGCACCACCTTGATCAGATCTTTACGGCGCTCTTCCGTCAACGCCGGCAGAGGCACGCGAATGACCGCCCCCGCGGACGAAGGATTCAGACCGAGATCGGAAGACATGATCGCTTTCTCAACCGCCGGGCCGAGCGAACGATCGAATACGGTAATCGCCAGGGTGCGGGAATCTTCCACCACCACGTTGGCCAACTGGCGCAGCGGCGTGGCGCTGCCGTAATATTCGACCTGAATACCGTCAAGAATGCTGGGCGATGCGCGGCCGGTACGAATTTTGCTGATCTGGTTTTTGAAAGACTCTACGCATTTTTCCATGCGCGTTTCAGCATCTTTTCTGATTTCATTAATCACGTTGTGAACCCTTGAAAGCTGGTTGCCTGACGGGGCATGGCAGCGCATGACCCGGTGAATAATTAATACCAGCGCGAGCTGGCTGAGGTTGCTGACAAAGTCGCCTGTATGCCTGAGATACCCGGGCCTACCGTACCGAGGGGCGCTCCGGCGGCTTACGCCGCTACGGCCCCTCGCCACGCTCTCCCTAATAACGGGCTTTGTCGATGGCCTGTACCAGCGCGAGCTGGCTATCTTTTGTTATCAGGGGAGAATATTACCCTATTTTTAGGGTTATCCGTTATTACTGATCAACGTCCCTTCTTTCTCACCCATGACCACGCGGCGCAGCGCGCCGGGCTTGTTCATATTGAAAACCCGGATAGGCAGGTTGTGGTCGCGCGCCAGCGTAAAGGCGGCTAAATCCATCACTTTCAGCTCGCGCTCCAACACTTCCTGATAGTTCAGCGTTTCATACAATACCGCGGAGGGATCCTGCACCGGATCGGCGGAATAAACGCCGTCCACCTTCGTCGCTTTCAGCACCACGTCGGCTTCAATTTCGATACCGCGCAGGCAGGCTGCCGAATCGGTGGTAAAGAAAGGATTACCGGTGCCCGCGGAGAAAATCACCACCCGGTTATTGCGCAACAGGCTGATCGCTTCCGCCCAGCTGTAATTATCACACACGCCGTTCAGCGGGATCGCCGACATCAGACGGGCGTTTACATAGGCGCGGTGCAGCGCATCACGCATCGCCAGGCCATTCATGACGGTCGCCAGCATCCCCATATGGTCGCCCACAACGCGGTTCATCCCTGCTTTGGCCAGACCAGCGCCGCGAAACAGGTTGCCACCGCCGATGACCACACCGACCTGGATACCCAACTCAACCAGTTCTTTCACTTCCTGAGCCATGCGATCCAGAATGCTCGCATCGATACCAAAACCATCGGTTCCCTGCAGAGCTTCGCCGCTCAGCTTAAGCAGGATTCGTTGATATACGGGTTTTGCATTGGTTGCCATGGTGTTCTTATCCTACAGGCTGTCATCGTAGTATTGGGAGTTGCTACTGTCGCACTTATCGCTGTTCACCAGAATGTGAACACCCACAAATGCACTGAAATTATTTTGGCTGGATAAAAAGGAACCGCCAACCGGCGGCTCCTTTTTTTATATTAAGATTGCTTGCTCATTGCCGCAACTTCAGCGGCAAAGTCGACTTCGGCTTTCTCAATACCTTCACCCACTTCAAAGCGGATGAAGCTGGTTACGTCGGCTTTGTGCTCTTTCAGCAGATCGCCGACGGTTTTGCTCGGGTCCATCACGAAATGCTGACCGGTCAGGGAGATTTCACCGGTGAATTTACGCATACGGCCTTCGACCATTTTTTCCGCGATTTCACGCGGCTTGCCGGATTGCATGGCGATATCCAGCTGGATCTGGTGCTCGCGAGCCACCACGTCGGCCGGAACATCGTCGGCTTTAACGTATTCGGGTTTGCTGGCGGCGATATGCATGGCGATGTGCTTGATCAGCTCTTCATCCGCGCCGGTAGCGGCAACAACGACGCCGATGCGCGCGCCGTGCAGGTAAGAACCCAGCACGTCGCCTTCCAGAACCGCGATACGACGAATATTGATGTTTTCACCAATTTTCGCCACCAGCGCGGTGCGCTGTTCTTCAAATTTCGCTTTCAGCGCGTCAACGTCGGCGATGCGATCGTTCAGCGCCGCGCTAACCACTTCTTCACCGAAAGCCTTGAAGCCGGCGTCTTTGGCGACGAAGTCGGTTTCACAGTTCAGTTCAACGATGACGCCGTATTTGCCGTCTGCGGAAATTTTGGTCAGGATGATGCCTTCAGCAGCCACGCGGCCGGCTTTCTTGGCGGCTTTCGCCTGGCCGGACTTACGCATGTTGTCGATAGCCAGCTCGATGTCGCCATTCGCTTCAACCAGCGCTTTCTTACATTCCATCATGCCTGCGCCAGTACGCTCACGCAGTTCTTTTACCAGGGCAGCGGTAATTTCAGCCATTATCTTTTCCTCGGTTATCTCGCGGGGGAGATAAGTAAAAAGGGGGCCTTAACAGGCCCCCTAACCAACATATGTCAATACCTGGTTAATAAGGGCTCACAGAGCCAGCCTTATTATTCAGCTTCTACCAAGCCTTCTTCCGCTTGTTCAGCCAGATCCTGAGAACGGCCTTCGCGAACGGCGGTCGCAACGGCGCTCAGGTACAGATTCACTGCACGGATGGCGTCATCGTTACCGGGGATGATAAAGTCAACGCCATCCGGATCGGAGTTGGTATCAACGATAGCGAACACCGGGATACCCAGGTTGTTGGCTTCTTTGATGGCGATATGTTCATGATCGGCGTCAACAACGAACAGCGCGTCCGGCAAACCGCCCATATCCTTGATACCGCCCAGGCTGTTTTCCAGCTTGTCCAGTTCGCGGGTGCGCATCAGCGCTTCTTTCTTGGTCAGTTTGTCGAAAGTACCGTCCTGGGATTGCGTTTCCAGATCTTTCAAACGTTTGATGGACTGACGAACGGTTTTCCAGTTAGTCAGCATACCGCCCAGCCAGCGATGGTTCACGAAGAACTGATCGCAGCTGTCAGCAGCTTCTTTTACCGCTTCGCTTGCTGCGCGTTTGGTACCGACGAACAGAATTTTGCCCTTGCGAGAAGCAATTTTGCTCAGCTCAGCCAGCGCATCGTTGAACAACGGTACGGTTTTCTCAAGGTTGATGATATGCACCTTGTTACGCGCACCGAAGATGAACGGCTTCATTTTCGGGTTCCAGTAACGGGTCTGGTGACCAAAGTGGGCGCCAGCCTTGAGCATGTCGCGCATGGAAACAGTTGCCATGATTACCTCTGTAAATTAAGTATGGGGTTAAGCCTCCACGTGTCCCATTGCGCCGACCCCGCGGGTTGAAAACCTTTGGAGCACCCCGGCGAATGTGCCGACACGTGTGTGTTATATACACAAAGTGAGTTTAGTTGATTCAGCCGAACGGTACGCAGAAACACCCGGTCGGATCATCGGCGCGCTTTATACCATAATTCCCGCCTGGACACCAACTTTTGTTATTCCCGCCGCGGCGTTTCATAATCATCATTTGGCAAGCCGATAGCAGGGCTGATAACATACGTTATTACTTACCGAGCAACCTTAATTTCGTCGTTCAATGCGACACCTGCGGACATTATTCAATGGCAATATCAATAAAAACCCCTGAAGATATCGAAAAAATGCGCGTGGCCGGACGCCTGGCCGCCGAAGTATTGGAAATCATCGAACCTTATGTTGTACCGGGCGTCAGTACCGCCGAACTGGACAGAATCTGCCACGATCACATCATCAATAAACAGCAGGCCGTTTCCGCCTCTCTGGGATACCACGGCTTCCCCAAATCCGTGTGCATCTCAATCAACGAAGTGGTATGCCACGGCATTCCCAGCGAAGAGAAAATTCTCAAAGACGGCGATATCGTCAATATCGACGTTACGGTGATCAAAAATGGTTTTCATGGCGACACCTCGAAAATGTTTATCGCCGGCAAACCTACCATCCTGGGCGAACGCCTGTGCCGCATCACCCAGGAAAGCCTTTATCTGGCGTTGAAGATGGTGAAACCCGGAATCCGCCTGCGCGCGCTGGGCAAAGCGATCCAGCAATACGTTGAATCGCACGACTTCTCGGTGGTACGTGAATACTGCGGCCACGGTATTGGCGAAGGGTTCCATGAAGAACCGCAGGTGCTGCACTATGACGCGGACGACGGCGGCGTGGTTTTACAGCCCGGTATGGCTTTCACCATTGAACCGATGGTCAACGCCGGCGATTTCCGCATCCGCACCATGAAAGACGGCTGGACGGTAAAAACCAAAGATCGCAGCTTGTCGGCGCAGTACGAACACACTATTGTGGTAACCGACAACGGCTGCGAAATAATGACATTGCGGAAAGATGACACCATCCCTAACATCATCACTCATCAGGCATAATATCGAGCCGGTGAAGGTTACCGACAAAGACTGGCTATCCCGTCGTCCCTGCGGCGGTAGGCAGGGATCCGTTTTCACTGACGACCCTGCGTTGTCTGAGATCCCTCCCCGCGAAGGCGGGGATCTGCGGAGATGACGCAGGGCGCGGGGACGACCCTTTTGTCGGTTCCGTCGTTGTCACCACTCACGGCAATTTGTTATGGGCTGCGCATATGATGCAAAAAAACCTTCCGCCAGATATTCTCGCACCATCCCCCGCGGTTGCTCCGCCTCCTGATTCGCCACTTACTTACCGCGACGAGATGCTGAATTGCCGGGTGCTGAAACAGCAATTGGAACAATTTCAAGGCTGGCTGGCGACCGAGTTTACCTCGGGCGTCAGTGCGGAAACGCTTATCGACGCCAGAACGCAGTTCATCGACCATTTGCTGCAACGGCTGTGGCTTTTTTACGGTTTTGAAAACGTGCCGCAAACGGCGCTGGTCGCCGTTGGCGGCTACGGGCGCGGCGAACTGCATCCGCTGTCGGATATCGACGTTCTGGTGCTGAGCCAGGAGAAGCTCAGCGAGCAGCACTCACAGCGCGTGGGCGCATTCATTACCCAGCTGTGGGATCTCAAGCTTGAAGTCGGCCACAGCGTCAGAACGCTGGAAGAGTGTTTGCAGGAAGGACGCGCGGACATCTCGGTCGCCACCAACCTGATTGAATCCCGCATGATCTGCGGCGACGTGGCGCTGTTCCTCAATCTGCAAAAACAGGTATTCAGCGAAGACTTCTGGCCCTCGGCGACCTTTTTCCCGGCAAAAATCGCCGAACAGCAAGAGCGTCACAAGCGTTACCACGGCACCAGCTACAACCTCGAACCCGATATCAAAAGCAGCCCCGGCGGATTGCGCGACATTCATACGCTGTTGTGGGTGGCCCGCCGCCACTTCGGCGCCACCTCCCTTGACGAAATGGTCGGTTTCGGTTTCCTGACGGAAACGGAGCGCAAGGAGCTAAATGAATGCCAGAGCTTTCTGTGGCGTATCCGCTTTGCCTTGCATTTGCTGCTGCCGCGCTACGACAACCGCCTGCTGTTCGACCGTCAGCTCAACGTGGCGCAGCTTCTGCAATATCAGGGCGCAGGCAATGCGCCGGTAGAGCGGATGATGAAAGACTTCTACCGGGTGACCCATCGCGTCAGCGAACTGAACCAGATGCTGCTGCAACTGTTCGACGAAGCGATTCTGGCGCTGGAGCCGAACGAAAAACCCCGGACGATCGATGATGAATTTCAGCTGCGCGGCAACCTGATCGATCTACGCGACAGCACGTTGTTCATCCATAAGCCGGAAGCCATCATGCGCATGTTTTACCAGATGGTGCGCAGCCGCGACATCGCGGGGATTTATTCCACCACCCTGCGCCAGTTGCGTCACGCGCGGCGCCATCTCGCCGGCCCGCTATGCGCCATCCCGGAGGCGCGGCAGCTGTTTATGAACATCCTGCGCCACCCGCATGCGGTAAGCCGCGCGCTGCTCCCCATGCATCGCCACAGCGTGCTGTCGGCCTATATACCGCAATGGGGCAACATCGTCGGGCAAATGCAGTTCGATTTGTTCCACGCCTACACCGTCGATGAGCACACCATCCGGGTATTGCTGAAGCTGGAAAGCTTCGCCGATGAGGAAACCCGAACGCGCCACCCGCTGTGCGTGGAGCTCTACCCGCGTCTGCCGCAGCCGGAACTGCTGCTGCTCGCCGCCCTGTTTCACGATATCGCCAAAGGGCGCGGGGGCGATCATTCCGAACTCGGCGCCCAGGATGCGCTGGAGTTCGCCACGCTGCACGGACTGAACCTGCGTGAAGCGCAGCTGGTTTCCTGGCTGGTGCGCCACCATCTGCTGATGTCCGTTACCGCCCAGCGCCGCGATATTCAGGACCCGACCGTGATTCAGCAGTTCGCCACGGAAATGCAGAGCGAAACCCGCTTGCGCTATCTGGTCAGTCTGACCGTCGCGGACATCTGCGCCACTAACGAAACCCTGTGGAACAGTTGGAAACAGAGTCTGTTGCGCGAGCTCTATTTCGCCACGGAAAAACAGCTGCGCCGGGGGATGCAGAATACCCCGGACGTGCGCGAACGCGTGCGCCACCACCGCTTACAGGCGCTGGCTCTGCTGCGTATGGACAATATCGATGAAGAGGCGCTGCATAATATCTGGGGCCGCTGCCGGGCCGACTATTTCCTGCGCCATTCCCCCAATCAGTTGGCCTGGCACGCCCGCCACCTGCTGGAGCACGACAGCAGTAAACCGCTGGTACTGATCAGCCATCAGGCCAGCCGGGGCGGCACGGAAATTTTTATCCGCTGCCAGGACCGGCCCTATCTGTTCGCCACGGTGGCCGGCGAACTGGATCGCCGCAACCTCAGCGTGCACGATGCGCAAATCTTCACCAGCCGCGACGGCATGGCGATGGATACCTTTATCGTCCTGGAGCCGGACGGCAGCCCGCTGGCGCAGGATCGTCACGAAACCACGCGTTACGCCCTTGAGCAGGCGCTGACGCAGCGTGACTATCAGCATCCGCGCGCCCGCCGCTCGTCGCCGAAGCTACGTCACTTCAGCGTACCGACCGAGGTGAGCTTTTTGCCGACCCATACGGACAGACGCAGCTATATGGAGCTTAGCGCCCTCGATCAACCGGGGCTGCTGGCCCGTATCGGCGAAATTTTCGCCGACCTTAATCTGTCGCTGCACGGCGCGCGTATTTCCACCATCGGCGAACGGGTGGAGGACTTGTTTATTCTCGCCGACAGCGAGAGACGGGCGCTAAAACCGGAATTGCGCGTTAAATTGCAACAACGGTTGACAGAAGCCCTTAACCCAAACGATAAAGTACCATTGAGTTAATTTTCACAATCAGGAAAGAGAAAACAGGATGCATCAACAACTACAGAACGTTATCGAAAATGCTTTCGAGCGCCGCGCCGAGATTACCCCCGCCAATGCAGACGCCATTACCCGCGGGGCGGTCAATGAGGCCATCGCCCTGCTGGACAATGGCGCGCTGCGTGTTGCAGAAAAAATCGACGGCCAGTGGGTCACCCATCAATGGCTGAAAAAAGCCGTGCTGCTCTCTTTCCGCATTAACGATAACCAGCTTATCGAAGGGGCGGAAACGCGCTTTTTCGACAAGGTTCCGATGAAATTCGCCGATTACGATGAAGCGCGCTTCCAACGCGACGGTATCCGCGTGGCGCCGCCGGCCAGCGTGCGCCGGGGGGCCTTTATCGCCCGCAACACCGTGCTGATGCCTTCTTACGTCAACATCGGCGCCTATGTCGATGAAGGCACCATGGTCGATACCTGGGTAACGGTGGGTTCCTGCGCGCAGATTGGTAAAAACGTGCACCTGTCCGGCGGCGTCGGCATCGGCGGCGTTCTGGAACCCTTACAGGCCAACCCGACCATCATCGAAGACAACTGCTTTATCGGCGCGCGTTCGGAAGTGGTCGAAGGGGTGATCGTTGAAGAAGGTTCGGTGATTTCCATGGGCGTATTTATCAGCCAGAGCACGAGGATTTATGACCGTGAAACCGGCGAGATCCACTACGGCCGCGTACCGGCGGGTTCCGTGGTTGTCTCCGGCAACCTGCCCTCGAAAGATGGCAGCCACAGTCTGTATTGCGCGGTTATCGTTAAAAAAGTGGACGCGAAAACCCGCGCCAAAGTGGGAATCAACGAGTTATTGCGCACCATCGACTAACAGGCGAAGCCGGCGGGTTTATCCAACCCGCTTTTTTTTGTGGCGTGCCATCCATGGCCGCCACCCTTCGGGTCGTCGCCAAGGCGACGTCAAAAACCTCTCCCGGAAGTTTTTTGTGGCGTGCCAGCGCACAAAAAATTGTGAACAATCACAGATAAACCCGGTCGCTTCTCCCTATAATCATTGACGTATTTTAAAACCAAAAAAGGCCGCGCCATGTATGACAATCTGAAAAGCCTGGGTATCAGCAACCCGGATGATATCGATCGCTATAGTCTGCGTCAGGAAGCCAGCAACGACATTCTGAAAATATACTTTCGCAAGGATAAGGGGGAGTTTTTCGCCAAAAGCGTAAAATTCAAATATCCGCGTCAGCGTAAAACCATCATGGCGGACAATTCCGGTCAGGCTTACAAAGAGATCAACGAAATCAGCCCCAATCTGCGCTATGTGATTGAGGAGCTCGATCAAATCTGTCAGCACGAGCAGGTGGAAGTCGATTTGAAACGCAAGATCCTTGACGATCTGCGCCATCTGGAAGGCGTGGTATCGAACAAAATCGCCGAGATCGAAGCCGATTTGGAGAAGCTGACTAAAAATCGCTGACGGCCAGGCCGCGGGACAATGTAAAACGGAGGTTGCTGACAAAGTCGTCTGTAAGCCTGAGATACCCGGGCCTACCGTACCGAGGGGCGCTCCGGCGGCTTACGCCGCTACGGCCCCTCGCCACGCTCTCCCTAATAACGGGCTTGTCAATGGTCTGAACGGGGAGCCTCGCGCTCCCGTTTTGTATGCAGCTTACTGCCCTTGCGCCTCGACCGACTCCGCCCACTGCTCTACCCACGGGCAGGAAACCACTTCCGGTTCAGGATGCTCAATCGCATCGATTTCCAGTACGTCGCCGATGCGCTTGGCGCCGATTTCCCGCAACAGCGCGTCAAACTGATGCCCACCGCCGCAGAAATTCTCATAGCTGCTGTCGCCCAGCGCGATCAATCCATAGCGCAGCTGCGGCTGATAGCCCCCCTGCTCGCGTAAAGCGGTATACAGGGGCGCGATCGAGTCAGGAAGCTGTCCCTGGCCCGTGGTTGAGGTCACCACCAGAATATAGTGCTCAAGGTAGCTCAGCCATGACTCCAGCGACGCATCCTCAAAAACGTTAACCTCATGTCCGCGTTCTCTGAGGATATTTTCCGCTTCTTCGGCTACCAGCACCGCGTTGCCGTAGACCGAGCCAACAAAAATACCAATCTGCGCCATGATTTGTAACTCCAATTTTATTTAAGACCTGATGAAATGCCCGCTATCCTGACCCGACGCCGCAGGAAACTCAACCTTTTCAAACTCAGGGAGAATCCCCTGCCAGCCAAATTGCGCCATTACCCCCTGCCACGGCGCATCCCAACGCGCCTGCAACGTTAATGCCTCGCCGCTCGCCGGGTGAGTCAAATTCAGTCGGCTTGCATGCAACATCATCCTGCCGCAGGCGAAATGCGTCCCCATGCCTCTGTTCTGCCGCAGATCGCCGTGGGCGCTGTCGCCGATAATCGGATGGTGAAGGTGCGACATATGACGGCGCAGCTGATGTTTGCGCCCCGTTTGCGGCGTCAGTTCAAGCAGGCTGTAGCGCGACGTCGGGTAGCGGCCGATGGCCACCGGCATTTCAACCCGCGCCAGCGCGCGATAATGGCTCACCGCGGGCTGCGGCGCCTTATCAGGATTGGCTAGTTTATCCGCTATTTTGTCCAGTTCCTCCGTCAGAGCGTAATCGACCACCCCATCATCCAGCACATAGCCGCGCACCACGGCGTGATAGGTTTTCCGCACCCGATGCTGCTCAAACTGTTGCGACAACAGCCTGGCCACGTCGCTGGACAGCGCCAGTAAAAGCACGCCGGATGTCGGCCGGTCCAAACGATGGACGGTATAGACATGCCGACCAATCTGATCGCGCACCGTCTGCATCACCACCACTTTCTCTTTACGATCCAGCCAGCTGCGATGGACCAGCCAACCAGCCGGCTTATTGACCGCCACCAGATGCTCATCCTGGTAAACGATCTCAAGCATCGTGGCGTTCATCAGGGGAATTCCGGCGATGGGCAAACAGAGCGTCGAGCTGTCCAATCTGCGTCAAAATCGGTTCAAGATCGGATGGAACGCCTTCCAGCGCCTCTTCAAAATAGGGCAGTAGGGAAAATTCGGTCGGCAAGGGGGCGCCGCCGTCAAGCAAGGCGTGCATACGCGGCAACAGTACCCACTGCAGCCACTGCTCCGCCCGCATGGTATCGATACAGAACGGCTCGACGCTGGCGAAGGCGGAGGCTTCCGGGGGGGAGGTCTGCCAGAAAGGGCTGTTTTTTAATACGCGTTCGATGTCGATCAGCGACTGACGAACCCGGCTCTCTAAACTCATGCGGTCTCTCACGGCTGAAGCCTGTTGTGGTTGGCGGCAAAGCATAGCATTGATATCAGTCTCGCCCAATATGCGCATTTTGCTAAACGTATTCGGTAAAAAAACGCCGGGAGCGTTTTTAAACGTCGCCCTGCGACGGCCCGCAGGGCTGAGGAATCCCCAGAAAATAATTAAGTATTATTTGATAGATCCTCTTAAATAGCAGCGTGTTGTTTTTTAAAGTTTTTCCTTCGCGTAAAAAATCGCGCTGAGGTGGGCGTGACCGCCGGGTGAGCGGCACGGACGCCGCGAAAGCCAGTGCCGCGCCGGGAGCGCGTCAATGGCGGCCCGACCAGCGGTCACGAACGCCGAAGGCATCGCGTAGCGACGCGATTTTCGCGAAAAGCCTGGGGTCACGGGGGGCTGGCGCCTGAGCCCCCCGTGTCGGGCGCGTGCTGCGATGGTCGCAGAAATCGACTGAGGTTAGTGCGCACGAAATCCCCACTGCGCTTACAGACATTCCTTCCCCAAATTTGTGGGGATTCCTCAGCCCGCAGGGTAGCAAGCAGGGATGGCCCGCCATAAAAAAACGCCGGGAGCGTTTTTAAACGTCGCCCCGCGACGGCCCGCAGGGTGGCGGGCAGGATTGCCCGCCATAAAAAAATGGGGGTACTGATTGCTCAGTACCCCCGGTTCGTTTTATAGCTATCCCGCTACACCGTTGCGTCCCTGCTCATCCCTGAAAACTTTTCCCTGGCGGTCTTCCTGACCGACAATCCCTGCTGGCGTCCGACTTTCTTCCTGACTTATCCATCCTGTATCGTCCATGACTCAATCCCATCAGGCTCCAGCCCCACCGCCACTTCCCGTGCGGCTCTCAGTCTCCTTCCTGGAGGTGTCCCGGTTTCTTCCTGAAACTTATTTCTCCCTTAAAACAGAACCTGATAAATCATTCATCATGACCGATGACTATCATCAAACCCAGTGTAACCGGTTACCAATTTAAGTAATAAGATGTATTAATTGTTTCCTTTCAGCAAGGGGAAAATAACAATGTTTATCAATCGCCGCGGCGAAAAAAGAAAACAAATAAACTTAACCAACTAATTAATAATGACAAAATAAACAGGCCTGCTAACTTACATATAAAAGATGAGAGATCTCTCACAGAAAATGTAAGAGATATCTCACACGACAAAAAGTGAAACACGATTAATGATTAGCTTATCAACGGGCGCAGACCAGAGAGAAAATCCGCCAGCGTCGGGGCCAGCACCTGATGTTTTCGGGTGCCAAACTCCTCCAGAATCACTTCACCGGAAATATTGGCGAGCGAAATCATCGTCATTGCAGAGTCGGTTGTCGCCAGAAACAGGGTCGGGGGCAGTTTTAAGCGCTTTTGCGTCAGCAGATGGCCGATCAGATTCTCCTGCATGCGGGAAAAATCCTCCTCGCTCCAGACCTGCAGCAAAACGCACGCGACCGCGCCGAAGCGCGCCGCCATATCGCCGGCGTACTGCGCGGTATAAAACGCATGGATATCCGGATGCAGGCTGATATCCAGCGCCCGTTCGACGCCGTCCAGCGCCGCCGCGGGTAAAAACGGCTGCGGCAACCAGTAAACCGCATCTTCCCGGCTGGCGGTAATACAAGGGGAAGGAACCCCGTATAACGCCTCGCTGGAGGGCGGCTGGCCGGTTTCCTGCCGCCATAAGTCGACATAGCGCCGGGTAAAGGCCGCCAATGCCTGAGTTACCTCATAATCCATAATTTTTCTCATCATTCTGTTAGTCGGGTTACACTACTCGCCAATATCCTATCTTTTACATCAAGGCAACAGCATGTCCGCTTACGACAAGCATCAGGCCCTGAGCGGGCTGACGCTGGGAAAACCAACACCTTATCACGATCGCTACGATGCCGGTTTATTACAACCCGTTCCCCGCAGTCTGAACCGTGAACCGCTCGGCATCCTGCCGCAGAAACTGCCGTTTCACGGCGCGGATATCTGGACGCTGTATGAGCTTTCCTGGCTTAACCAAAACGGCGTTCCTCAGGTCGCCGTGGGTGAAATGCATCTGGATGCCGCCAGCCTGAATCTGATTGAATCGAAAAGTTTTAAACTTTACCTCAACAGCTTCAACCAAACCGTATTCGACAGTTGGGAGCGCGTGCGCGCCACGCTAATCGACGATCTTGCCCAATGCGCGCAAGGCCAGGTCAAGGTAACGCTGTTCAGACTCGGTGAACTGGAAGGCCGGCCTATCGCCGCCTTTCATGGCGAATGTATCGACGATCAGAATATTCGCATCGACAACTATGCATTCAACGCCGACTATCTGGCGGCAAACGCGCAGGATGAAACCTGGGTGGAGGAAACGCTGGTCAGTCATCTGCTGAAATCCAACTGTCTGATTACCCATCAGCCGGATTGGGGCTCGGTCCAGATTCGCTACCGGGGGAAACGCATTAATCGGGAGTCGCTGCTGCGTTATATCGTGTCATTCCGCCATCACAATGAGTTTCACGAACAATGCGTCGAGCGGATTTTTAACGATCTGATGCATTACTGTCGGCCGCAACAGCTTAGCGTTTACGCCCGCTACACGCGCCGTGGCGGACTGGACATCAATCCGTGGCGCAGCAATGCCCCTTTCACCCCGGCGACCGGACGACTGCCTCGGCAATAAATGCGTAGCGTTACGCAACTTTCGTCTCCGGCTGCGGTGATGATTGGAAAAAATGATAGCGGCACGCTAAGGTGGGATATCAAGAAAAAATCGATCGCCGTCCTCAGCGGATTTTACTGCATTTTAAGGAGCAACATTGATTACACATATTAGCCCGTTAGGGTCTATGGATCTGTTATCGCAGTTGGAAGTGGATATGCTGAAAAGCTCCGCCAGCAGCGATCTCTACCGCTTGTTTCGCAACTGTTCCCTGGCGGTATTGAATTCCGGCAGCCAGACGGATAACAGCAAAGAGCTGCTTTCCCGTTATGAGAACTTTGATATTAACGTGCTGCGCCGTGAACGCGGCGTCAAACTGGAGCTGGTTAACCCGCCGGAGGAAGCCTTTGTCGACGGCTATATTATCCGTTCGCTGCAGGCCAACCTGTTCGCCGTGCTGCGCGACATACTATTTGTTAACGGGCAAATCGCCGACGCCGGCCGCTACTACAACCTGAATCTGGAAAACTCCTCCCATATCACCAATCTGGTTTTCTCTATTTTGCGTAATGCCAGAGCGCTTCACGTTGGCGAAGAACCGAATATGGTGGTGTGCTGGGGCGGACACTCCATCAATGAAACCGAATATCTCTACGCCCGTAAAGTAGGCAGCCAGCTCGGCCTGCGCGAGCTGAACATCTGTACCGGCTGCGGCCCCGGAGCCATGGAAGCGCCGATGAAAGGCGCCGCCGTCGGGCATGCTCAGCAACGTTATAAAGACGGGCGTTTTATCGGTATGACGGAACCCTCCATCATCGCCGCGGAGCCGCCTAACCCGCTGGTGAATGAGCTGATTATCATGCCGGATATTGAAAAACGGCTGGAAGCCTTTGTGCGAATCGGCCACGGCATCATTATTTTCCCCGGCGGCGTCGGTACGGCGGAAGAGTTCCTCTATCTGCTGGGGATTATGATGAATCCGGAGAACAGCGAACAGGTGTTGCCGATCATCCTCACCGGGCCGGAAGAGAGCGCCGATTATTTCCGCGTACTGGATGAGTTTATTATCGGCACCCTGGGGCGCCAGGCGCGCCGTTACTACTCCATCGTGATTGATAACGCGGCGGAAGTCGCTCGTCAGATGAAAAAAGCGATGCCGTTGGTCAAGGAAAGCCGCCGCCATACCGGCGACGCATACAGCTTTAACTGGTCGTTGCGCATTGCGCCGGACTTGCAATTGCCGTTCAATCCCAGCCATGAAAATATGGCCAACCTTAACCTGCATCCCGACCAACCGGCGGAAGAATTGGCTGCGGCGCTGCGGCGCGCCTTCTCCGGCATCGTCGCCGGAAACGTTAAGGAGGTCGGCATTCAGGCCATTGAACAGCAAGGCCCCTATAAACTCCATGGCGACCCGCTGATGATGAAAAGCATGGATAGGTTGCTACAGGGCTTCGTGGCGCAGCAGCGCATGAAACTGCCCGGCAGCGCCTATATTCCCTGCTACGAGATCTGCGCTTAGCCGTCTGCTTGACGCCAACGCGGGGAAACGCACCTTCCCCGCAGACAAGGGACATCACCAGGAAGCCGCCCATGCCCGTACATTTGCTGATTGTCGATGCGCTTAACCTGATACGGCGGATCCATGCGGTACAAGGCTCGCCCTGCATCACGGCCTGTCAGCATGCGCTGGGCCAGTTGCTGCAACACAGCCAGCCGAGCCACGCCGTCGCGGTATTTGACGATGAAGATCGCAGCGCCAGCTGGCGCCATCGGATTTTACCCGACTACAAAGCCGGGCGCTCGCCGATGCCGGAGAACCTCAAACAGGAACTGCCGCAAATCAAAGCCGCATTTGCCGCGATGGGCGTCGCCAGTTGGCATTCGCCCGGCAACGAAGCCGACGATCTGGCGGCGACGCTGGCCAGCAAAGTGGCGGCGTCCGGACATCAGGCAACCATTGTCTCCACCGACAAAGGTTACTGTCAGCTACTGGCGCCGACCATCCAAATCAGAGATTACTTCCAGAAGCGCTGGCTGGATCTGCCTTTTGTACAACAGGAGTTTGGCGTACTGCCGCAGCAGCTTACGGATTATTGGGGACTGGCCGGCATCAGCAGCAGTAAAATTCCCGGCGTCAGCGGGATTGGCCCCAAAAGCGCGGTGCTGTTGCTGCAACAGGCGGGAAGTCTGGACGCGCTTTATCAGCAACTGGAAAACGTAGCGGAAAAATGGCGCGCCAAACTGGAACAGCAGCGGGAAATGGCCTTTATCAGCCGCCGGGTGGCGACGCTCAGCCGGGATCTGACGCTGGACGGCAATCTTCAGCAGTTACGGTTGCCGCCGCAAAATCCTTAATCCCGACTCTCCCGTCGTTCCCGCAAAAATGCCCCATTTCCGCCGCCCCTGGCGAATGCTACCGCTCATCGCGCCGGCCCGGCACCGCGGCCCAGAAACGGCGGGCGTGCACCGTCACTTCTTCGCGGTCGTGGTAGAGCTGTTTGGCATGAACTTCCGCATTAATGCCGTTTTCCTCCAGCCGCTCGCGGAGTAACGCCAGGTTCTGCGAAACTTCCTCATAGCGTTTTTTCATCGGCAGTTTCAGGTTGAATATCGCTTCCCGGCACCAGCCTTTAACCAGCCAGTCGGCGATCAGACTGGTAACCTTGGCCGGCTTTTCCACCATATCGCACACCAGCCAGTAAACGTTGTTGCGCGGCGGCTCAAAACGAAAACCATCGGTCTGATGATGAATAACCTGCCCGGTATCCATCAGGCTCGGCGCCATCGGGCCGTTATCCACGGCGTGCACCATCATGCTGCGCCGCACCAACTGATATGTCCAGCCGCCGGGACAGGCTCCCAGATCGACCGCATACATGCCGCTGCCAAGACGCTCATCCCATTCATCGGCGGGAATAAAGACGTGAAACGCCTCTTCGAGCTTCAGGGTTGAACGGCTGGGGGCCTCGGACGGAAATTTCAGGCGCGGGATCCCCATATAGAAGGGGGAATGGTTATTACTGTAGGAATAGCCGACGTAACAGCAGCCGGGGGCAATAAACAGCACATGCAGCACCGGCCGTTCAGCCTTTTCACGCTCAAGCAGAATGCCGCTTTTGCGCAGCGCGGCGCGTAAAGGTACGGTAAACTTGCGGCAGAACTTCATCAGCTCTTTGCTTTCATTGGTATCCGGCACTTCCACCCGCAGTTCGCCGGCGCGTTCAACGGCGCCGGTCAGCATACCGACAATGGGCGTGATGCGATCTTCCGGCGGCAGGTCGCGCAACAGATCGCCGCCGATAAACATCTGGCGGACAAAAATCAGTTCATGAAACGGTAGCTCTTTTATCAGCCGCTCGGCGTCCTCATGCTGGTAACACTCGAATATCACATACCCGCTGTTATCCTTTACCCGGGCAAAACCATAGGCGTTATGATGCGCCGCTTTTTCGGTTATTTCCGCCGCGCACTCTTTTTCAAAACCGGGACGGCAGTACAAAATAACTTTATTCATGGCGTTCAGCCTTTCTCTTCAGACGCAACGCGCCAACCAACATCAACAACCACCCAACCAGAAAACAGAACCCGCCAAGCGGCGTAACATAAACCCACAGCTCCAGATGCGAAAGCGCCAGGCAATACAAACTGCCGCTGAACAACACCGTACCCAATGCCAGAAACAGGCTGCTCCAGTAAAACCACAGATTGGGGCGCTGATACATAGAAACAGACAACGCCAGAATCGCCAGCGTATGAAACGCCTGATACTCCAGCCCGGTCCGTAACCAGTCCAGCTCCGCCGGCCCCAGCGTTTTACTTAACACATGAGAACCAAATGCCCCCAGGGCGACGAAAATAAAACCGCTGATGGCGGAAAACACCAGCATAAAACGACTATTCATTGTTGAAATCCAATTCAATCGGTCTGTGAAGCCAAGACCCGTCCACCAGCGGCCTCAGCGCGTACCGTTATCGTAACGGAAACGGAATTTTTCCTGCTCGCCGGCCGCCCGAGCCAGAATCCAATGCCGAAAGGCGGCTATTTTACCCAGTTCCGCCTGACTGTCATGACATACCAGATAAAAAGCATTTTTACTTACCAGCACATCATTAAAAGGACAAACCAGTCTCCCGGCTTCAATCTCCGTCTGCGCCATCACGTTGTTCGCCAGCGCCACACCCTGCCCGTGGATCGCCGCCTGTAATACCATCGCGCTGTGGCTGAAGATCGGGCCTTGCTGCACGTTAATCTGTACGCCGAGCTGGCGGGTATAAGCCAGCCAGTCACGGCGCGAGGCATCGTGCAGCAGCGTATGCGCAACCAGATCCGCCGGGGTTTTCAACGGATGATTTCCGGTCAGCAGCGCCGGCGAGCAGACTGGCAGCAGATACTCGGCATACAGTTTATCCACCCTCAGCCCCGGCCAATTGCCGCGACCGTAAAAGATGGCGACGTCCACATCGTCCGACAGGCGATCCTCGTCACGATCCACCGCCTGAATGCGCACGTCAATGCCCGGATAGTCCGCATTAAAACTCGAAAGGCGCGGAACCAGCCAGTGAATGGCAAAGCTCGGAAGCAGACTGACGGTCAGCGCGCCTTTGGCGCTGCGGGATTGTAATTTACGGGTCGCTTCTTTGAGTGAGGAAAAGATTTCTTTAATATCAAGATAGTAACTTTGCCCCTCTTCCGTAAGCAGCAATGAGCGGTTACGCCGGCGAAACAGTTTCAGCCCCAGAAAATCCTCCAGAGACTTAATCTGATGACTGACCGCCGCTTGCGTAACGAACAGCTCCTCCGCCGCTTTAGTAAAGCTCAGGTGCCGGGCCGCCGCATCAAATACCCGCAGAGAATTAAGCGGAGGTAAACGTTTTGACATGAATGAAATTCTTTTATTGACCGATAAATATGGCGCTTATCCCATATATTTATCTATTAGATTTTGTAATCCGAGGCATTATAAATTGTCCGTTGAGGATGTACCAGCAAATACCTATATTAGCGCAACTTCCTGAGCCGGAAAGAAAAGTGCGGAGGGGTGACCTGAGGTGCTTTTGGCTGGTGGTTGTGATGTTGTGTTTGCGATTCATTTGTCTGCCTTTGCGGACAGGGTAGCCGGGCTACCTTTTCACTTCCTGTACATTTATCCTGTCTGTCCATAGTGATTTTATGTAGCACCGCGGATGCGGTGCTTTTTTTATGGCGGGCTATCCTGCCCGCCACCCTTCGGGCCGTCGCAGGGCGACGTTTAAAATCGCTCCCGGCGATTTTTTATGGCGGGCTATCCTGCCCGCCACCTCTTTCAGGCCGTCGCAGGGCGTCGTTTAAAATCGCTCCCGGCGATTTTTATAACCATAATAACTACTTCGCTTCAACGATTTCTTTAACATTGGCGCGGTTAAGCTGCTGATTCTGACCGTAGGCGTCAGTATAGCTAATCAGGCCGGTATCATCATCAACTTTAGGTTTGCCGTCGGCAACGATGGTGCGCCCGTCGTCGGTATGAATAACATAATTACTGGAACAGGCGGCCAGAGAAAACGCCATTACGATAGCGGCAAAAATAGAGATTTTATTCTTCATAATTAACTCCCAATGGATAAAAATATTTTCCAATCAACCCTATACATCATGAAACTCTGAACATTAACATTTTAAAGCATAGCAAGGTTTATCAATTTTTCCACAAAGTGGCGCTAAGCATCGTCCTAAACTTGTTTCCCCCATCAAAATGAGACAGGATCTGACTCCCACAAGAGGACGCTCATGACACGGTTTAACGCCACAATTTTCCGCCAGCATTTCCCCGCGCTTATCCAGCCGGGCGTGTACCTTGACAGTGCTGCCACCACATTAAAGCCGCAGCCGGTTATTGACGCCGTACAACAGTTTTATCGCCAGGGAAGCGGCACGGTTCATCGCAGCCAGCACCGCGCCGCGCTGCGGCTAACAGAGCGTTTTGAGCATACGCGGCAGCAGGTCGCCGCGCTTATTCATGCGGCGGACCCGCGCGCCGTCATCTGGACCAAAGGCACCACCGAGGCAATCAATCTGGTGGCGCAAAGCTACGCGCGTCCGCGGCTGCGGGCGGGGGATGAGATTCTGGTCAGCGAAGCGGAACACCACGCCAACCTGATCCCCTGGCTGATGGTGGCGCAGCAAACCGGCGCGCGCGTGGTGAAACTGCCCATCGGCGCCGATCTATTGCCGGATATCGACCGGCTCGCCGATTTGCTCAACCCCAGAACCCGCCTGCTGGCGTTGGGGCAGATGTCCAACGTCACCGGCGGCATGCCCGATCTGGCAAAAGCCATTCAGCTGGCACACGGCTACGGCGCGGCGGTGATGGTGGACGGCGCGCAGGGCATAGCGCACAGCCCGCCCGATGTTCAGGCGCTGGATATTGATTTTTACGCTTTTTCCGCCCACAAGCTGTATGCGCCCACCGGCCTCGGCGTGCTGTATGGCAAAACGGCCCTGCTGGAAAGCATGACCCCATGGCAGGGCGGCGGCAAAATGATGACCCAGGTTTCCTTTGACGGATTTACGCCCCAGGCGATCCCCCAGCGGTTTGAGGCGGGTACGCCCCATATCGCCGGCGTTCTCGGTTTGTCCGCCGCGTTGCAGTGGCTGTCGCAACAGGATTGGCCGGCGGCGGAACGGTACAGCCGGAACCTGACCCGACAGGCGGAAAATCAGCTGGCGCAATTCCCCGGCTTTCGCAGTTTCCGCTGCGCTGATTCGAGCGTGCTCTCTTTCGATTTCGCCGGCGTTCACCATAGCGATCTGGTGACGCTGCTGGCCGAGAGCGGTGTGGCGCTGCGGGCCGGCCATCATTGCGCCCAGCCGTTGATGGCCGCGCTCGGCGTCAACGGTACGCTGCGCGCGTCGTTTGCGCCCTATAATAATCAGCAGGATATCGATGCGCTGATTGCCGCCGTCGGCACGGCGCTTGAATTACTCACGGATTAAACGCTATCACCATGACGATAACACTCGCCCCTCATCCGTTCGGCCGCCAGATTAGCGCCGCCGACCTGAAAACGCGTTTCGACGCCTGTCGTTCATGGGAGGAACGCTACCGGCAGCTTATTTTACTGGCCAAACAGCTTCCCGTCCTGCCGGAAAGGTTAAAAAGCGAAGATATCGCGCTGACCGGCTGCGAAAATCAGGTGTGGCTGGGTTATCAACGTCAGGAAGACGGCACGCTGCACTTTTACGGCGACAGCGACGGGCGCATTGTGCGCGGGCTGCTGGCAGTGTTGCTCACCGCAGTGGAAGGAAAAACCGCCGATCAGCTGCTTAAGGAAGATCCGCTGGCGCTGTTCGACGCCCTGGGACTGCGCGCGCAGCTCAGCGCCTCCCGCTCCAGCGGCCTGGCGGCGCTGGCCGCCAGGGTGCGGGCGATTGCGGAACAGGGCTGATTTTTACGCCGGCCGACGCCAAAAACACGGATGGAACGGCAAGGATTAGGCCCCTGACCGGCGCGCCTCTTTCGCCATCATCTTCTTCAGCGCATGGGAAACGGCAACAAAACCGAACGTCGCCGTCACCATGGTCGCGGCGCCGAAACCGGAGGCGCAGTCCATGCGTTTTACCCCCTCGGCGCTGCCGCGCGAGGCGCACACCGAGCCGTCGGGCTGCGGATAAACCAGCTGCTCGCTGGAAAACACGCAGTCTATCCCCAGCTTGCCCTTGCTGTTTTTCACCACGTTAAAGTCGTGCTTCAGCCGCTCGCGCAGTTTGGCCGCCAGCGGATCCTGAATGGTTTTTGCCAGATCGGCCACCGCGATACGCGTCGGATCAATCTGTCCGCCGGCGCCCCCCGTGGTCACCACCGGGATCTTGTAACGCCGGCAGTAGGAGAGCAGCGCGGCTTTGGGGCGCACGCTGTCAATCGCGTCGATCACGTAGCTGAAATCGCCGTCGAGCAGCGCCGCGACATTCTCGGCGCTGATAAAATCATCCACGCAGGTCACCCTGCATTCAGGATTGATGGCCAGAATGCGTTCGGCCATCACCTCGGTTTTCGCCTGCCCGGTATGCTGGCGCAGCGCATGGATCTGCCGGTTGGTGTTACTGACGCACACGTCATCCATATCAATCAGGGTGATGGCGCCGATGCCGGTGCGGGCCAGCGCTTCCGCCGCCCATGACCCCACCCCGCCGATGCCTATCACGCAGACATGCGCCTGAGAAAACAGCGCCAGCGCCTGCCGACCGTATAAACGCGCGGTGCCGCCGAAACGCTGTAGATAGGCTTCGGATAATTGCGTACTCATTGCTGCCAACCTTTAAATCGGGAAAATAAAAACGCCACAGGATACCCCTAAACCGGCGCCACCTCCACCAGGCAGCTCATGGCGTTCGGCCCCTGCGTCAAGGAGGAGGTGCCTATATCCAGCGTCAGCACGTTCGCGTTCCCCGACTGCTCGACCGGGTGCCACTCTTTTTGTCCGAAACCAGGATCGAACCAGGCGCCGGTAGCCATAATCACCACCCCCGGCGTCACGCCGTCGGTGATCCGCACGCCGGCGTAAATACGCCCGCGATCGTTGCTGACTTCCACCTGGAAACCCTCGTTTATGCCGCGCGCCGCCGCATCCTGCGGATGCATATAGAGCGTCTCCCGGCCCGCGGTTTTATTCGCTTCGACCTGCGGCGTCGTCGCCAGCTGGCTGTGCAGCCGATCGCCAGGCTGAATGGAAATAAAGTGCAGCGGCCAGGTTTGCGTGGCCGACGCCCCCAGCCATTCAACCGGCGGCCGCCATTCGGGATGCGGCGCAAAGTCGGGGTAGTCGTACCCGGCGATGGTGGAACTGAACAGTTCGATTTTACCGCTGGGCGTTTGCAGCGCATGCTGCTGCGGATCGCGGCGGAAATCCTCAAAGAAGACGAACGGCTTGTCGTCCATCGGGATCTCGACGTGCCCTTGCCGCCAGAACTCGTCAAACGACGGCCAGGATTGCGCGGCCTCTTGCTGTCTGGCGCGGCACTCGTCATAGAGCGTGGTCAGCCACTCCCGCTCGCTGCGGTTTTGGGTGAAAACATCCCCATAGCCCAGCCGCTCCGCCAGTTCGCTGAAGATGTCGAAATCATGGCGCGCCTGATGCCGCGGGGCGATGGCCTGATGCATGGCGAAAATAAAGCGATCGCGGGAAGAGCCGCCGATATCGTTGCGCTCCAGAGTGGTGGTCACCGGCAGCACGATATCCGCCATCCGCGCCGCCGGCGTCCAGACGATATCCTGCACCACCACCGTGTCGGGCTTGCTCCACCCCTCCACCAGCCGGTTCAACTGCTGGTGATGATGGAAAGGATTGCCCCCGGCCCAGTGAATCAAATGGATATCGGGGTAGTGATGCGTTTCCCCCTGAAACGTATAGGGCTGACCGGGATGCAACAGCATATCGGCGATGCGCGCCACCGGGATCGACCGCCCGGCATTCGGATGGGAAGGCGACGCCGGCGCCGGGGTGGCGATACGTTCGTTGCCGACGCTGTTCATTGAGCCGTGGCCGAACGAGAAACCGCCGCCCGGCAGCCCGACCTGCCCCAGCATCGACGACAGAGCGATCATCATCCAATAAGGCTGTTCGCCCCGATGCGCCCGCTGAACGGAGTAGGAGCAGGTGATAAAGCTGCGCACGCCGATCAATTGCCGCGCCAGCCGCTCGATGCGCGCCGCCGGAATGCCGGTAATGGCGCTGGCCCAGGCCGGCGTTTTCGCCGTGCCGTCGCTACGGCCGCCAAGGTAATCCGTCAGTTGCTCGTAGCCAACGCAGTAACGTTGCAGGAAATCCTTGTCGTCAGCCCCCAGGCGCTGAATCTCATACCCCAGCGCCAGCATCAGCGCGACATCGGTATTCGGGCGGATAGGGATCCACTCCGCATTGACGAACGCCGGGCAGTCATCGCGCATCGGGCTGATATTGATCACCGGAATACCCTTCGCCACCAGCTTTTCCAGCGCCGGCTGCAGCGTATGGTGCCCCGCGCCGCCGGAGGCCACCTGGGCGTTTTTCAGCGCCAGGCCGCCAAAGGCGAGAAAAATATCGCAGTGTTCGGCGACGCTGCGCCACTCGGTCACCTTGCCGGTCAGCGGATGGAAGGTGCCGATCACATACGGCAGGAAAAACTGCGCCGATCCCCAGCTGTAGTTGCCCAACTGATCCACCGCGCCGCCGCCGGAAAAGTAAAACCGGCGCACCTGGGAGCGGGCATGGTGAAAGCGTCCGGCGGAAGACCAGCCGTAGGAACCGGCAAACAGCCCGTCGGCGCCGTAGCGATCGCGGATGCGGCGGTTTTCCTCCGCCACCAGGTCGAGCGCCACGTCCCAGTCGACCTCGACGAAGTCTTCTTTGCCGCGCAGCGAACCATCGCTCTTTTCACGCTGCTGCAACCAGGAACGGCGCACCGCTGGCCGCCGGATGCGGCGCTCCGAATAGACCAGCGGGACAATGGAGTCGAGCATCGGGGAAGGTGAAGGGTCGCCCGCGAATGGCTCGCAGCCAATCAATTTTCCGTCTTCAACAACGGCGGTAAACGCGCCCCAGTGAGCCAGGTGTGGATAACGTTTAATCGACATGACGACCTCAGGGTAGTAAATAGCAGGCTATATAATAGCGTGAATCCGCGCCTTCCCCAATCCTCCAAATCCTCAACGATTTATGCGTAATTCAACATTGCTTATACGAATTTAAACGTTTGTTTAAAACAGGCGTCAGGATAGGGTTCCGCTAGAAAATAAAAACGCAGAATCCACGCTCCGATACGGATGGGAAAGATGAAAAAACATGCTCTTTTATCAATATTAGTAATAGCTTCTTCGCTATTCAGTCTACACGGCCAGGCAGCAGACCCCACGCCCAAACGCGGCGGAACCCTTAATTTTCTGGTCGAGCCGGAACCGCCGGTACTGACCACGCTGGTCAATACCGCCGGCCCCATTCTCAAGGTAAATTCCAAGGTCATCGAAGGGTTGCTTAATTATGATTTCGACCTGAAACCGCTTCCCGCACTGGCCACCAGTTGGTCGATCAGCCCGGACGGCAAACAGTATACCTTTCATCTGCGCCAGGGCGTGAAATGGCACGACGGCAAGGATTTCACCTCCGCGGACGTCGCTTTCTCCATACTGGCGGTCAGACAATATAATTCACGCGGCCAGGGAACATTCGCCAGCGTCGCCGACGTGAAAACCCCCGATCCCCATACCGCGGTGGTTGAACTGTCGCAGCCGGCGCCCTATTTATTGAGCGCTTTCTCGGCGAATGAAGCGCCCATCGTGCCGAAGCATCTTTATGAAGGAACCGATATTCGCAGCAATCCGCACAATACCGCGCCGGTCGGCACCGGCCCCTACGTCTTTAAGGAGTGGGTGCGCGGCAGCCATATCATTTACGAACGCAACCCGGAATATTGGGATCAGCCCAAACCCTATATCGATAAGCTGGTGGTGAAATTTATTCCCGACGCCGCCACGCGCACCATTGCGTTTGAAACCGGCGCGCTCGACCTCGGCAGCGAATCGCCGGTGCCGTTAAGCGAAATAGGACGCATCGAGAAAAGCAGCAAGCTGGGTATTGAAACCGGCGGCTATGGCTACGGGCCGACGCAAACCCGTATCGAATTCAATCTGGATAATAGCTACCTGAAACACCTGAAAGTTCGCCAGGCGATCGCCCACAGCATTAACCGCGACGTACTGAAAAACGTGGTGTGGTATGGCTACGCGGTAAACTCGCCGACGCCGATTACCCCGGAGCTGGCGCAATTCCATGACAGCACGCCGTCCCCCTATGGTTTCGATATCGCCAAGGCCAATGCCCTGCTGGACGAGGCGGGCTTCCCCAAACAGGCGAACGGCATCCGCTTTAAGCTGACCCACGACTACCTGCCTTACGGCGACGGCTTTAAGCGCGTGGCCGAATACGTTAAATCCGCTCTGGCGAAAGTCGGTATCGACGTCACCATTCGCTCACAGGATTTCGCCACTTATATCAAGCGCGTTTACACCGATCGAGACTTTGATTTTACCAACCACTCCATTTCCAACCTGTTCGATCCGGCGGTAGGCGTGCAACGTCTTTACTGGTCGCAGGCCTTTAAGCCCGGCGTACCCTTCGGCAACGGATCTCACTACCACAACCCGGAAGTGGACCGTTTACTGGAACAGGCCGCAGTGGAGATCGATCCGGCCAAACGCGCCGAATTGTATAAACAGTTCCAGCGCATCGTCGAAGTCGAGCTGCCGGACCTTAACCTGCTGCAGATTAAACGCCTGACCATTTACAACAAGCGGGTACACAACCACCTGACCGATATTCAGGGGGTAAACGGCAGCCTGGCCGAAGTGTGGCTGGATCAGTAAGACGATGCTCCCCGCTGCCGCAGGGGGGAGTCTTATAAAGGTGTGTGATGAATAGATTAGAACGAATCGGGCGCGTATTGCGACGCACGCTGCTCCACGCGCTGCCGACGGCGATCGGCATCGTCATTCTGGTGTTTTTCCTGCTGCAACTGGTGCCGGGGGATGCGGTCGACGTACTGGCCGGCGAGTCGGGAAGCGCGACCGAAGCCACCATGGCCCATATGCGCACCCAGTTCGGCCTCGATCTGCCCATTCTGCAACAGCTGTACGCCTACCTGAGCAACCTGGCGCAGTTCAGCCTCGGCTTTTCGCCGCGTTACAACGCGCCGGTGATGGAGCTGATTATGTCCCGCCTGCCCGGCACGCTGTTCCTGATGTTGCTCTCGCAACTGGTGGCTATCGTGGTCGGCATTCTGCTCGGCGCCGTTATGGCGGTATGGGCGGGGAAATGGCCCGACCGGGTGCTCTCGCTAGTGGCGCTGCTGCTCTATTCCACCCCCGGATTCTGGATTGGCCTGATGGCCCTGATCCTGTTTTCCGTCCACCTCGACTGGCTGCCGAGCGGGGGGAACCTGACCATCGGCGCCAATCTGACCGGCTGGGCGCACCTCCAGGACATGCTGCGGCATGCCGTCCTGCCGATAGTGGCGCTCAGCAGCTTTTTTATCGCCATCTATGCGCGCCTGACCCGCGCGGCGATGCTGGAAATCGCCCGGCAGGATTTTGTGCGCACCGCCCATGCCAAAGGACTGGCGCCGTTGCTGGTCACCGTTCGCCACGTTTTACGCTGCGCCCTGCTGCCCATCACCACCGTGGCCGGCATGCATTTCGGCAACCTGCTGGGCGGCGCCGCCGTGGTGGAAACCGTATTCAGTTGGCCGGGGCTGGGACGCCTGGCGCTGGAAGCCGTGATGGCGCGCGATTTCAACGTGCTGCTTGGCGTGCTGCTGCTGTCGGCGTTTCTGGTCATTCTGGCGAATGTGCTGGTGGACTTACTGCAATCCTGGCTCGACCCGCGTATTAAGGTTCGCTGATTATGAATAACATTGTCCCTGACAAAATCGCCCCCGAGGGGAACGGGGCCGCGGCGGCCAAGCCATTGAAAACGCCCTGGCGCCCCTCGCCGGAAATCCGCGCCTTTATCCGCAATCCGGCGGGGATGTGCGGTTTACTGTTACTGCTTACCGTTTTCCTGATGGCCGCCTGCGCGTCGCTTATCTATCCCGGCGATCCGCTGGATATGGCGGCCCAGCCCTTTTTGTGGCCGGGAGAGGACGCCCAGTTTCCGCTGGGAACCGACTCGCTGGGGCGGAACGTCGCCGCCGGCATCGTCCATGGCTCGCAGGTCTCGCTGCAGATCGGTTTCTCCGCGGTGATCGTCAGCCTGCTGATCGGCACCCTGGTGGGCGCCCTCGCCGGCTATTTCGGCGGGCGGATAGACGATGTGCTGGTGCACATTACCGAACTGTTCCAGACCTTCCCGACCTTTCTGCTGGTGGTGGTGCTGGTCGCCATCGGCAGCCCTTCCGTCGGGCTGATTTCCGTGGCTATCGGGATTGCGTCATGGCCGACCATCGCCCGTCTGGTGCGTTCCGAATTCCGCTCGCTGCGGGAAAGCGATTTTGTTATGGCCGCGCGCAGCCAGGGATTTTCCAGCCTGCGCATTATTTTTCAGGAGATGCTGCCCAACGCCCTGCCCTCGATTATCGTCACCACATCGGTAATGGTGGCGTCGGCCATTCTGATCGAATCGGCGCTGTCGTTTCTCGGCTTTGGCGATCCGAACCGGGTGAGCTGGGGCAGCATGATCGGCGCCGGCCGCGAGTCACTGCGCACCGAGTGGTTTCTCACCGTGCTGCCCGGCACCGTATTGGTGCTGACCGTGCTGTCGCTGAATCTGGTGGGCGACGCCCTGAACGACGCCTTGAATCCGCGCCTGCGGGGGAGAGACGTATGAAGCCGCTGCTGGAGATCCAGGATTTACGCGTCGCCTTTCCGGGGCATCAGGCCGTGCGCGGGCTGAATCTGACCATCAACGCCGGCGAGACGCTGGCGCTGGTGGGCGAGTCGGGCTGCGGCAAATCCGCCACCGCGCTGGCGCTGATGCGGCTGGTGTCCGAACCCGGCCGCATCAGCGGGCGCATTCTGTTCGAAGACCGGGAGCTGCTCACGCTGCCCGACCGCCAGATGCGCCAACTGCGCGGCAACGCCATCTCGATGATCTTTCAGGAGCCGATGACCTCGCTCAACCCGGTGTTATCCATCGGCCGGCAGATCAGCGAAACCCTGCAGGTGCACGAAAACCTGTCCGCCGCCGCCGCGCGGGCCAGAGCCGTCGAACTGCTGGATCTGGTAAAAATTCCCGCCCCCTCTCGCCGCGTGGACGATTTCCCGCACAACCTGTCCGGCGGGCAGCGTCAGCGGGTGATGATCGCTATGGCGGTCGCCTGCCAGCCGCGACTGTTGATCGCCGATGAGCCGACCACCGCGCTGGACGTCACCATTCAGGCGCAAATTCTGGAACTGCTGGATAATCTGCGCCATGAGCTTTCCATGAGTCTGCTGCTGATCACCCACGATCTCGGTCTGGTGGCGCAGTGGGCCGACCGCGTTGCCGTGATGTACGCCGGGCAAAAAGTGGAGGAAGCGCCGACGGCGCAGCTGTTCGACGCCCCCGCGCACCGCTACACCCAGGGGCTGCTGGCCACTTCGCTGCATATGGAGGGGGAAGCGCATTACCACACCGCGCGGCTGGCGGAGATCCGCCACCACACGCAGGGCGATGAAACCGCGTTCTCCCTGTTCACCCCGCCGCCGCTGCCCGAACGCATTCCGGATCGCAGCGGCCGGCCGTTGCTGTCGCTGCGCCATATCCGCACCGAATATCCGACGCCGCAGGGCGCCGTCGCCGCCGTGGACGATGTCTCGCTGGATATCTATCCCGGTGAAACCCTCGGTCTGGTGGGCGAGTCCGGCTGCGGCAAGTCCACCCTGTCGAAAACCATCCTGCGCCTGCTGCCGCCGGCGCAAGGCCAGATCATTCTTGACGGCCAGGAGATCACCCGTCTGAAAGAATCACGCCTGAAAGCGCTGCGCCGTCAGGTGCAAATGGTGTTTCAGGATCCCTACGCCTCGCTTAATCCGCGCCACGATATCGGCCATATTCTTGAAACTCCGCTGATCGTGCACGGTCTCGGCAACCGCGCCGAGCGCCGGCGGGCGATCCGCGACATTATTGAACGCGTCGGGCTGCCGCAAAGCAGCCTGGAGCGCTATCCGCATGAATTTTCCGGCGGCCAGCGCCAGCGCATCGGCATCGCCAGGGCGCTGGTGGTGCGCCCGTCACTGGTGATTTGCGATGAGCCCGTTTCCGCCCTCGATGTCTCGATTCAGGCGCAAATCCTCAACCTGCTGGTTGAACTGAAGAACGAAATGGGGCTGTCGCTGCTGTTTATTTCTCACGATCTCGCCGTGGTGCGCTATATCGCCGACCGGGTGATGGTGATGCAAGACGGGCGCTGCGTGGAAAGCGGCGACCATTACAGTATCTGGCACCAGCCGCAGCACCCTTACACCCGCAAATTGATCGACGCGGTGCCGAGCGGACAACGGGAAACCACGCGGAGCCAACGGCGAATTGCCCCCAACGCCGCGCCGACGGTGGGCGAACGACTAACTCAAGAGGTTTAATCATATGGATCTTGGCATTCAGGGGAAAAAAGCGCTGGTATGGGGCGCGAGCCGGGGGCTGGGCAAAGCCGCCGCATTGCAGCTGGCGCGGGAGGGGGTCGAGGTGACGCTGCTGGCGCGCAGCGGGAGCGCCCTGCAGGACGCCCGGCAGGACATTTATCAGCAGACCGGCAACCGCCCGGCCGCCGTCGTCGCCGACATTACCACCGAAGCCGGGCGCCAGGCCGCGCTGGAAGCCTGCCCCCGGCCCGATATTTTGATTAATAACGCCAGCGGGCCGACGCCGGGGGATTTCCGCCACTGGCAGCGCGAACACTGGCTGGCGGCGCTCGACAGCATGATGCTGGGGCCGATCGAGATGATCCGGCTGACCGTCGACGGCATGAACGAACGCGGTTTCGGCCGCATCGTCAATATTACCTCCCGCAGCGTGAAAACTCCCCAGCTTGAACTGGGATTATCCAACAGCGCCCGTTCAGGGCTGACCGGGTTTGTCGCCGGCCTGTCCCGTACGGTCGTTGAGCGCAACGTGACCATTAATAATATTCTGCCGGGGATTTTCGACACCGAGGGGCAGTGGCAACACATCCGCTCGCTGTCGGAACAAACCGGCCGGGACTTCGCCGAGATCCAGCGCGAGCGGGCCGCCGCCAATACCGCGAAACGCTATGGCCGCCCGGAGGAGTTCGGCGCCGCCTGCGCTTTTCTGTGCGCGGCGCAGGCGGGCTATATCACCGGACAAAATCTGCTTATCGACGGCGGCAGCTATCCGGGCACGTTTTAAACGCCGGCAAACATAGGAAACGCGTAATGACAGACTCAACCCTTCCCCTTGTTGATCAAGAGGAGATGGAATCGGCCGTTCGGCGCTTTTTACCGGAGCTGATCGCCATTCGTCACCATATTCACCAGCACCCGGAAATTGGCTTTGAAGAGTTCGCCACCGCTCAACTGGTGGCGGAAAAACTGACGGCCTGGGGACTTTCCGTCGCCACCGGCATCGGCGGAACCGGCGTGGTCGCCACGCTGCGCGGCCGCTACCCCGGTTCAGGGAGCATCGGCCTGCGGGCGGATATGGATGCGCTGTACATCAGCGAAAAAACCGGCCTGCCTTATGCGTCGGTCCATGCGGGAAAAATGCACGCCTGCGGCCACGACGGCCACACCGCCATGTTGCTCGGCGCCGCGCGCTATCTGGCGCAGCACCCGGATTTCGCCGGCACGGTGCATTTTATTTTTCAACCGGCGGAGGAAGGGTTGGGCGGCGCGCCCGCCATGCTGAACGACGGCCTGCTGACGCGCTTTCCCTGCGACCGACTGTTTGGCCTGCACAATAAGCCCGGCGTCGCCGCCGGCCGCTTTTCCATTCGCAGCGGCCCGATGCTGGCGGCCAGCGACGTCTGGCAGGTAACCTTTCACGGCACCGGCGGGCACGGCGGCTCAGGGGCGCATTTATCCATCGACCCCACGCTGCCCGCCGCGCAGTTTATGCTCGGCCTGCAAACCATTATCAGCCGCAACGTTCCGGCGATGGAAGCCGCCGTACTGAGCATCGGCCATATTCAGGGCGGCGATATCAATGCCCCCAACGTGATCCCCGATCGGGTGAGGCTGAAAGGAACCGGACGCAGCTACTCCCCGGCAATCCGCCAGTTGCTGGAAACGCGCCTGCGCGAACTGGCGCACCACGCCGCCCAGGGCTTTGGCGCCACGGCGGAGGTGAGCTACCAGCATCAGTATCCCCCGCTGATTAACGATGCCCGGGTCACCGAGCTGGCGATCGCCGCCGCCGCACAGGTTGTAGGCGCCGAGCAGGTCGACACGGCGATGACCCCGCTGTTGGGGGCGGAGGATTTTTCCTACATGCTGGAACAGCGTCCCGGCGCTTTTATGATGCTGGGAAACAGCGGCGAAGACGACGCAGAGGTGCGCCATCTGCACACCCCGCACTACGACTTTAACGATGCGTTGATTCCATTGGGTATCCGCTACTGGGCGACGCTGGTCTATCAGGAACTGCGGCCGGCTTAAACCACAATACGAAAAGGATGAATCATGGTGGCTTTAGTGAAAACCAACCAACAGAGCCAAGAGCAAGAGGCGGACATCAAGCAACGCATCCTGCGTGAAGCGATCACCATCTTTGCCTGCAAAGGCAGCGAACTGACGACCATTCGTGAAATTACCGAAGCCACCAACGTCAATCTGGCGGCGGTGAATTATTACTTCGGCTCCAAGGATGGGTTGCTGCGCGCCGTGCTGGATGCGGTTCTCGGTCCGTTGAATGAGGTAAGAACGCGCCTGCTGGATGAGGTGGAGCAGACTTACGGCGCTATCCCGCCCGTCGCCGCGCTGCTGGATGCGCTGTTGCGCCCGCTGGTCAAGACGGCCCGCACCCCCGACGGCGGACGCATCGTGGTTCGTCTGCTGCAACATCTGCGCGCCACGCCGGGGCTGGGGGTGACCGCCCTGCTTTCCGCCCAGTTCGATCACACGGCTCATCGTTTTATCGATGCGTTTTCCCGCGCGCTGCCCGAATTATCCCGCGAGGAGATTATCTGGCGCTATGAATTCGCCCGCGGCGCGGCGATGCACGTCCTGACCGATGCGGATCCGCGCTCCGGCCGTCTGGCGCTGCTATCCAAAGGGCTGTGCGACAACAGCGACGACGATCGCGTTCTGGCGCATCTATTACGTTTTGTCGAGGCGGGCTTTATCGCCGAGCCGCTGCAATCCTGATGCATATTTATCCGTATATACCCTAAATAATTCGAGTTGCAGGAAGGCGGCAAGGGAAGGACAAATTCGTCGGGAACGAATTTGACCAGCCAACGGCTGGCCTCCGGTTAGAGACAGGATGTCTCTCATTCAATCCCGATGAGCTTACTAAAGTAAGTGATTCGGGTGACTGAGCGCAGCCAACGCATCTGCAGCTTGAAGTATGACGGGTATATGACTAAACAGGCAGGAAAGAGAAATGAGTAGAGAAAAAATCACCGGGTCGTTCGTCGCCCTGATAACCCCATTCAACGAAGACGGCAGCGTCGACTTCGGGGCGTTTGAAACCTTATTGAAATTTCAGGAAGACCACGGCACCGCCGCCGTGTTGATCATGGGGTCGACCGGGGAAGTCTCCATGCTTTCCGCTGAAGAGCGAAAAGAGATTATCCGCCGCACCGCGCAATACGGCACTGATAGAATGAAGCTTTTCTACGGCTGCACCGGCAATAATACCGATACCACCATTGATTACGTGCGCTACGCCAGGGATAACGGCGCGGACGGCGCCATTATCGCCGCGCCGGCTTACATATGCGCCAGCGAAAGCGACATCGAAAACTACTTTCTGGAGATTGCCGACGCCACCGACCTGCCGTTAGGGATCTATAATAATCCGCCGCGGGTGAAAACCGATTTGCACTGGAGCTCGCTGCTGCGCATCTTTAAGCACCCGAACTACGTGATTCATAAAGAGTCCACCACGCGCGTCGGTCAGGTCGCCCAGGTTCTGGCGGGCAATCCGGACGTTTCCGTCATGTGCTGCGACTCGCCGAACCTCGGTCTGGTGGTGCCGACCATGTCGCTGGGCGGGCACGGCACCGCCAATATGACCGGCAACATCGCCCCGGCGGAGTTGGCGGAGATCTCTCGGCCGTGGAAAGACGGCGCCGATGCGGAACGCTTTCGCGCGGCCTATCAGCATCTACTGCCGCTGCTGCACTATACCTATTCGGCGATCAACCCGGTGGCGGTAAAATCGCTGATGAAGGCGGTCGGCTTGCCGGCAGGCAGCCTGCGCCGGCCGCTGCGGGATTTGCGGGGCGAGGCGCTGCAAAGCGGCGTGCGCATTGTCAACGAGCTGGGATTAAGCGCCAAATACGGCTTTCGGGGGTGATTAGGCTTCCGTTTTAATCGCTTTTAACGGCTGCCGCCGTTGTGGCCGCCGTTAAAAACTCAGCGCGGGATAATCAATTCGGTGGATTGCTGACCAACAATGCGCCTGAAGCAGCGGCATTCCTTGCCGGGTTACCTTGCGAAGCACTGAACAAAGTCCCGCCGCTTTGGGTATTTTTCAATACCCATACCCGGCCATAGTGGTTATAGAATCCCGCCGCGTGACCGGCTTCATGTCCGATGCCCTGATAAATATCGAAGTGCTGGCCTTTGATCGCCCCGCCGACATCCAGCGCCACCATCAGACGCATCTCGTATTTGCCGGTGAACTTCCCTTCATTATCCAGTAAAGGCACCTCCGCCAGCAGCGCCGTGCCGGCGGGGATCAGCGAGCGATCGGAGGCCACCGAGGCCTTGGCCACCAGCGGTACGGCGCTCGCCCCCTTCACCGGCGACGTCATCATCGGTTTAAAGAACACAAAGGAGGGATTCTGTTCCAGCAGTTCGCGGACTTCGTACTCGGAGTGCCGTTCGGCCCATTGACGGATCGCCTGCATCGACATCTCTTCCCGCGCCACTTCCCCGCGGTCGATCAACACCTTGCCGATACTGCGGTAGGCATGGCCGTTCTTGCCGGCATAGCCGAAGAACGTCAGCGGGCGGCCGTCGCCGAAATCAATATAGGCGCTGCCCTGCACTTCCATCATAAAGTTATCCACCAGCGAGTTGGACCATGCCAGAATCAGTCTCTCGTCCAACGCGCCGGAATAAATTGACGCCCGATCCGGCAGGCGGCGGTTTTTCTTGCCGCGGGAAGGCATAGCATACAGCGGATAGCGGAACTCTCCCTGACGGGTATGGCGGGCTTGCAGCACCGGGGTGTAATAGCCGGTGAACTGCACGTTGCCGAAGTTGTCCACCCCCTCCATCTGCCAGGCGCTGAGACCGAATTGGCTCAGTTCCCGGGTATCGGCGCCCGACATCATCCAGCGTTCGATGGCCGCAAAGGTATTGTTGTTGCGGGTATACAGACTCGGCGATGCGGATCTGATTTCGGAGACCTGGGTGACGAAATCCCTGGCGTTGACCGGTTTGCCCGCGGCATTCGGCTCATTCACCAGTTCCAAAGGCTGGTTGAGGTGTCCATCCTTATATTGCTGCCCGCGATCGGTAGGTTTGGATTGGCACCCGGCCAGAATGGCGATGACGATACCGGTCAGCAAGTATTTTCCCCAACATCCTCTCATCTTCTTTGCGCTCTCTTTATGACATCGACGGATCCACCGCCGAACGATAACAAACACCTATAGAGAAAGAAACGGCGCCCGCCATAAAAAATTGCAGGAGCAATTTTTAACGCCGGATACGGCGGCCCGCAGGGTGGCGGGTAGGGATAGCCCGCCATAAAAAAACGCCGCACCGCACAGTATAGCCCCCCATAACGTTTAAAAAATAATCCATCAGGCGGTAAATTCAACACCTGCGCGGGTTATGGCATATTTTTCACAGAAATAGGTTGCATAGAAACGGATGGGGAGTATAGTGCGCATCCACGGACGCGGGGTGGAGCAGCCTGGTAGCTCGTCGGGCTCATAACCCGAAGGTCGTCGGTTCAAATCCGGCCCCCGCAACCAATTGATGTGAATAGACCATCAAAAGCAGTACGATATCAAGACGGACGCGGGGTGGAGCAGCCCGGTAGCTCGTCGGGCTCATAACCCGAAGGTCGTCGGTTCAAATCCGGCCCCCGCAACCAATTGATTATCGGCATAACAAGAACACCCTGACGGGTGTTTTTTTGTGCCTTGCGATCCCTGGCGGTCACCCTGCGGGCTGTCGCTTGCGCGCTACCTCCGCGCCTGGCTGTCGAAATAGGCTTTAATGCCGGCGAAAATGGATTCGGCCACCTGCTGCTGAAAGCGGCTAGTGCGCAATTTGCGCTCTTCTTCAATATTGCTGATAAAAGCCGTTTCCACCAGCACCGAAGGGATGTCCGGCGCTTTCAGCACCGCAAATCCGGCCTGATCGACGCGGTTCTTATGCAACCGGTTCACCTTGCCTAGCCGGGTCAATATTTCCCCGCCGAACTTCAGGCTGTCGTTAATGGTCACGGTCTGGACCAGATCAAACATGGTGTGGTCGAGATAGCGATCGCCGCTCATGCTGACCCCGCCGATCAAATCCGATTCGTTCTGCGTCTGCGCCAGAAAGCTTGCGGCGCTGCTGGTCGCCCCTTTCTTCGACAGCGCGAATACCGACGAACCTCTGGCCGCGCGGTTGGTGAACGCATCCGCATGAATAGAAATAAACAGGTCGGCCCGCTGCTTGCGCGCTTTGGCCACCCGCACGCGCAGCGGAATAAACACGTCTTCATTGCGCGTCATATACACTTTCATCTTGGGTTCGCGTTCGATCAACGCGCGCAGCCGACGGGCGATTTGCAGTACGATATCCTTTTCGCGGGTTTTATTCTTGCCGATAGCGCCGGGGTCTTCGCCGCCGTGACCGGGATCGAGCATAACCACCAGAGGACGGTCGCGCCCGGCTTTGCCCTGCTGCGGCGCCTCCGCCGGCAGCGTCCGCTCCAGATCGCCCTTGTTGTAATCCTCCAGCAGCGCCAGCAACGGATCTTCCGCATTATCATAACGGCCGGCCAGAGGGTAGAGATCCATCACCAGACGATGCCGGAACTCGGCGACCGGGCTCAGGGTAAACAGTTTGGCGTCTGTCCCCTGTTTTAGCTCCAGCACCAGACGCACGGTATTTTTATCAAACTGGCCGATGCGGGCAGTTTTAATCAAGGGATCGTTCTGCTGAAACTGGCTGGAGATACTCTTCAACACGCTATTCAGGTGGATATTTTCGATATCCACCACGATGCGATCCGGGTTGCCGAGGGTGAACTGCTTATACTTGAGCGCAAGATTTGATTCCAGCGTGACGCGGGTATAGGAAGAGGAAGGCCAGACGCGCACGGCGATCACCTGCGCGGCGGCGGCCATGCCGATACCGCTTACACTTAACAGCCAGGTTGCCGCGGCGCTTTGCAACAGGCGCCGCCGAGTCAGATTGTGATTCGAATAAGACATGCAACTCCGATCTGATTACTGTGTCGTTGGCGAATGCGCAAAACAGAGCGCTAAAAATTTCGAAAACTTTAACCAATCTCCATCCCTATGTCATTCAAAAATCATTTTTATGCATTACGCACCCTATATTTCAGGCCCGTTAGGGGAAATTCTTAATTTATCCCTCCCCTATTTCGCCGGTTACTTACCCCTTGCGTTTTGCCTGATAAAGAATAAAAATACAGAAATTACGAATAAAAATGCAAACAGGAGTCACAGTGAAGGAGCGTAGTACAGAACTGGTGGAAGGCTTCCGCCACTCGGTTCCCTATATCAATGCCCACCGTGGCAAAACTTTTGTCATTATGCTGGGCGGCGAGGCCATTGAGAATGAAAACTTCGCCAGTATCATTAACGATATCGGGCTGCTGCATAGTCTGGGGATTAAGCTGGTGGTGGTGTACGGCGCGCGCCCCCAGATTGACAGTAACCTGACCACGCATCACTACGAACCACGCTATCACAAGAATATCCGCATCACCGACCGGACCACGCTGGAGCTGGTCAAGCAGGCCGCCGGGATGCTGCAACTGGATATCACCGCCCGGCTCTCCATGAGTCTGAACAATACCCCGCTACAGGGCGCGCACATTAATGTCGTCAGCGGAAACTTTATCATCGCCCAGCCCCTCGGCGTGGACGACGGCGTCGACTACTGCCACAGCGGGCGTATCCGCCGTATTGACGAAGATGCCCTGCACCGCCAGTTGGACAGCGGAGCGATTGTTCTGCTCGGCCCGGTGGCGGTTTCCGTCACCGGGGAGAGCTTTAATCTGACCTCGGAGGAAGTCGCTACCCAGTTGGCGATCAAGCTGAAGGCGGAGAAAATGATCGGCTTCTGCTCTTCGCAGGGGGTGATTAATGAAGACGGCAAGATCATTTCCGAGCTATTCCCGGATGACGCCCAGCAGCGCATTGAAGCCATGGAGCAGGCAGGGGATTACCAGTCCGGCACCGTCAGATTTTTGCGCGGCGCGGTCAAAGCCTGCCGCTGCGGCGTACGCCGCAGTCATCTGATCAGCTATCGGGAAGACGGCGCATTGCTCCAGGAACTGTTTTCCCGCGATGGCATCGGCACGCAGATCGTGATGGAAAGCGCCGAACAGGTACGCCGCGCCACTATCAACGATATCGGCGGCATTCTGGAGCTGATCCGCCCGCTGGAACAGCAGGGCATTCTGGTCAGGCGCTCCCGCGAGCAGTTGGAAATGGAGATCGACAAGTTTACCGTCGTGGTGCGCGACAACCTGACCATCGCCTGCGCCGCGCTCTACCCTTTCCCGGAAGAGAGCATCGGCGAGATGGCCTGTGTCGCGGTGCATCCGGACTATCGCAGTTCCTCGCGCGGCGATATGCTGCTGCAGAAAATCGCCGCCCAGGCGCGTCAGCAAGGGCTGAAAAAACTTTTCGTCCTGACCACCCACAGTATTCACTGGTTCCAGGAGCGCGGTTTTTTACTCGCGGAAGTGGAAGTGCTGCCGAAGAAAAAACAGGAGCTATACAACTATCGTCGCCGCTCAAAAATACTGGTGTTGGATCTGGTCTGAAGCCGGCAGCCGTTGCGCGGCCGGCTAATCGAGCAGCAATCCGCCGGAGCGCAATACCCGCCGGCTCACCGCGTCGGTCAATACCCTATCGTGCCGCTCTCCGCCGCCCAGGCTAAACCAGTGGCGGGCGCGGGTGATGCCGGTATAGATAAGCTCCCGAGTCAGAATCGGGCTTAGATTGTCCGGCAACAACAGCGCGGTATGGGCGAACTCCGAACCTTGCGACTTATGCACCGTCATGGCGAACACCGTCTCCACCGACGGCAGACGTCCCGGCAATATCCAGCGGATCGCCCCCGAACCGTCGCCGGCGGGAAACGCCACGCGGATGCCCGCCTTTTGCCCGCCGTCGGGCAGCCGCTGAGGCACCTCCAGCGCGATGCCGATATCGCCGTTCATCAGTTTCTGTCCGTAATCATTGCGGGTCACCAGCACCGGCCGTCCCGGATACCAGTTGCGCCACGCGCCCAGCAGCCCGGCGTCAAACAGCAGTTCGGCGATACGCGCGTTCAATCCTTCCACGCCCCAGGTCCCGCGACGCAGGGCGCAGAGCAGTTGGAACCGGCCGAAGGCCTCCAGCACCGCGGCGGCCCAGGCGTCGAACGCCGCCTGCGGCGCCCGCGAATCCGGCCGTTCGGCCGCCATCACCCGCAGATAGTGGCCGTAGCCCACCGGCGGCGCGATGCCCGCCCGCGGCGCGAAAGCATCGGCGGCGCCATCGATCACCCAGCGTCGCCAGGCGCCCGCGTCGCCGGGATCCAGGGTCAGGCGCGCCAGATCGGGGTAATCCCGTTGCCAGAGGCGCGCCAGCGCCTGACCGTCGCCCTGATTGACCGCCGTCGCCAACTGCCCGATACCGCTGTCGGCGCCAAAACGGTGGCTGTAACGCAGCATGGCGATCGCCTGATCGAGCTCGCTCCCCCGCGGGTCGATCATCGCCTCGTCCGGCGCCGCTGCGGCCACCTCCAGCAGCCAGTCCCGCGTCTGCGGCAGATAGTGCCCCTCGGCGGCGCGCCGGCACAGCTCTCCCAGCAGCGCCCCGGCTTCCACCGACGCCAGTTGATCCTTGTCGCCCAGCAGGATCAGGCGGGCGTGCTCGGGCATGGCCGCCAGCAGCGCGGCCATCATCTCCAGATCCACCATTGATGCTTCATCCACCACCAGCACATCCAGCATCAACGGATGCCCGGCATGATGACGGAAATGGCGGGTATCCGGGCGGCTGCCCAGCAGGCGGTGCAGGGTCACCACTTTGCCGTCGATATCCTGCAGCTCGACCCCCAGCTCCGCCAGCGGCAGATGCGCCATCGCCCCGGCGATGGATTCGTTAAGGCGCGCCGCCGCCTTGCCGGTGGGCGCCGCCAGGCGGATACGCAGCGGCTGCCCGCGGGTTTCCAGCGCCAGCGCCTGCAACAACGCCAGCAGCTTCACCACCGTGGTGGTTTTACCGGTCCCCGGACCGCCGGTGATAATACTGAACCCGCTGCCCGCCGCCAGCGCGCAGGCCAACTTTTGCCAGTCGGTGCGCCCGCCGTTATTTCCCTTAAACAACAGGCTTAGCAAACGACGCAGCGTGGCGCGCGGCAGCTCGGCGCGCCAGCTGGCGCCCTGCGCCAGGCGCTGCTCTATCGCCGTGCGCACGTCCTGCTCATACTGCCAGTAGCGGCGCAGATATAGGCGGTGGCCGCGCAAGACCAGCGGCGTATTTCCCGCCGCCTCCGCCACCAGCAGGGGATGTCGCCGCAGCGCCGCCAGCCAGTTTTCCAGCGACACGCCCGCCAGCGCCTGCGCCGGCGGCGGAATATGGTCGTTGCCGCGATCGCCCTCCGGCGGCAGCGCCAGCGCGAAAGCGCTGTCGTTCAACGCCGCCGATAAATCGAGGCAGACGTGCCCGCGCCCCAACTGGTAGCTGACCAGCGCCGCGCCCAGCAGCAGCAACGGGTCAGCGTCCGCGGATTCCTGTTGCAGAAACAGCGCCAGTGAGCGATCCAGCTCGCGCAGCCAGCCGCACTCAACCCACCGATCCAGTAACGCGAATACGCTCTCGTTGGTCATTTTCATACCTTGGCCGCCTTATCGGCGCTAAACAGCCGTTCCAGCGACTCAATCAGGGATTTATCCGGGCGCTGGGGGCAAACGCCGCGGCTCACGGCCTGGCCGCCGCGCAGAAACAGATACAACGCGCCGCCGACGTGACGATCGTAGTCGTAATCCGCCAGGCGGGACTTCAGCAGGCGATGGAGCGCGAACAGGTACAGCGTCAGTTGCAGATCGTAGCGGTGATCGAGCATCGCGCGCGCCATGTTCGCCTCGTCGTAATCGGCGGCTTCCGCCCCCAGCCAGTTGGACTTGTAATCCAATACGTAATAGCGCCCCTGATGCTCAAACACCAGATCGATAAACCCTTTCAACATGCCGTTCAGTTCATCCGGCAATAGCGTCGCGCGCGGCGCGCCGTCCAGCGTCGCGGCCCTGACGTAACCGTCCAGCCGCTGGGTATGCACCTGGCTGAGCGAGAACCAGAACTCCATTTCAACCTGATACTGTGATTGGTTCAATCCGGCCAGCGTCATCGCGCCGGCGGCATGGTCATCTTTATGCGCCGGCATCGGCAGCGGCTGGTTGATCAAGGCCAGCAACCAATCCGTCAGCGTCGGGATCCAGTGCTGCCAGCCGCGGCGGTTACAGCGGCGCGCCACCTGATCCTCGACCCGCGGGCGATCCTGCGCCAGAGCGGCAAACCCCTCCTGCCCGGCCCACTCCAGCAGCGCATGGAGAAAATTGCCCGGCGCCGCGCCGCGCGGAAAGCCGTACAGATCGTTGCCCGCCGCCGGCAGCGTTAAACTCGCGCCGACCTCCCGCGCTTCGCTGAACGTCTCCTGCGCCGCGCTCTGTACTTCCGGCGACGGCGCGGCGACGGCGTCCGCGTCGACGTAGCTGCCCTGCGGGGCGATTTTCAGCCCGGAATAGCTGGTAATGCGCCAGCGATGGCTGCGGATATCCGGCAGCGCCGGCTCGGCGGCGAGCGCCAGTGCATGCTCTTCACCGCGGTAAACCTGCGTTTCCGATGGCGCCAGTTGCCGCACCTCGGCGGTCGCGCCGTAGCGCTCCAGCAATAGATCCGCCAGCTGCGCCGGCTCCACCGTCTCCCCGGCGTTGAGCAGATAGCCGGCGGCGCTGTTCTCCGCCCCTTTCAGCCACGCCATTCCCAGCCATATGGCATAGCGGGCCCGGGTCAGCGCCACGTAGAACTTACGCAGGTCTTCGCCCAGACGCTCACGCTCGGCCAGCTGCAGCTGCGCTTCGCTGCCGTTCAGGGACAGCCGCAGATTCCCCTGATCGTCGTGCCATTTCAGCGGCGAGTCCTTAGCGCTCACCGCGCGGAACGAGCAGGCGAAAGGCAGGAAAACCAGCGGATACTCCAGCCCCTTGGATTTATGCACCGTCACCACTTTTACCAGCGCCGCGTCGCTTTCCAGCCGCAGCTTGCGCGCATCGCCGCCCTGATTCTCATCCCGCCGCTGTTCGGCCAGATAGCGAATCAGCGCATGATCGCCGTCCAACTGCCCGCCGGCCTGCTGCAACAGTTCCGACAGGTGCAGCAGATCGGTCAGCGCGCGCGAGTCATTGGCGGACAACAGGCGGCGCGGAACGTCGAACTCCCACATCAGCCGGCGCAGCATCGGTAACACGCCCTGTTTGCGCCAGCATTTCTGATAGCGCTGAAACTGTTCTACCCGGCTCTCCCACTCCTGTTCGTCGTGGTTAAGCCTGTCGAGCTGCGGCCAGCTCAGCCCCAGCGTGGCGGTGCCCAGCGCCGCGCGCAGCAGGCGGTCGTTTTCCGGTTCGGCGCAGGCCGCCAGCCAGTATTGCAGTTCGCCGGCCTGCGGGCTGGCGAAGACGGACTCCTTATCCGAGAGATAGACGCTGCGTACGCCGCGCGCTTTCAGTTCGTCCCGCACCGCCTGCGCCTCGCGGCCGGTGTTGACCAGCACCGCCATATCGCCGGGACGTACCGGCAGAAGATCGTTTCCCGGCGCCGCAAAACCGGCCTGGCGTTGTTGCCCCAAACGCAGCAGCCGCACGATTTCATCGGCGCAGGCCGCCGCCATTCGCCGCCGGTAATCCGTTTTCGACAGCGGCTCCGGCTCGTCAACGCACTGGAACGTCATGGCGCCGGCTTCGGCATCCTCCACCAGCCAGCGTTCATCCCGTCCTTTGGCCCGCACCGCCGTAAACGGCACCTGATTTTCCCCGTCGCCGCGGCGGAACAGAAAAGCCCCGGCGCCCTGCGAACGCGACTCCGCCAGGGAAAACACCTGATTGACGGCGTCGATCATCGCCCGCGTGGAGCGGAAGTTGGTGGTCAGCGTGTAGTGCCGGCCGGCGGTATCGCGCCGCGCCCGCAGGTAGGTAAAAATATCTGCGCCGCGGAAGGCGTAAATCGCCTGCTTGGGATCGCCGATCAGGATCAGGCCGTACTGCGCGTCGTTTTCCTTCACCCGGTAAACGGCGTCGAAAATGCGATATTGCAGCGGGTCGGTATCCTGAAACTCATCGATCATCGCCAGCGGGAACTGCTGGCGGATCATCTGCGCCAGCCGCGGGCCGTTCTCGCTGCTCAGCGCCGCATCCAGCCGGACCAGCAGGTCGTTGAATCCCATCTGCGCCCGCCGTTGCTGCTCCTGCTGAAAACGCGCGGCGACCCAGCGGCAGGCGTGCCGCAAGACGCCGCCGCGGGCGTCCGGCAGGTTTTTCAATTTTTCCGGCAGGGTTTCCATCGCCGTCAGCGCCGGGTGATCGGGCGGCTGGCCCTGTTTCCAGCATTCGCGCAGCCCGGCCGGCGTCAGGCGCGTCCAGCCGGCGCCGATATCCAGCGTGTCGTCCGCGCCGTTCGCCCAGGCCTGCAATTTTTCCAGCCAGGGCAGGAAATAGCTCGCCCGAAGTTTGCGCCCGTCGACCACTTTGGCGGCCACGGCGTCTTCCAGCAGGGTGCGCAGTTCCCCGCACCAGACGTCCCAGCCGCTTTTCAGCGCCGCCAGCTCCCGCGCTTTTTCCTCGCGCGCCTGCGCAAACACCTGCTGCGGCGGCGTGACGGCGCCCAGCAAATCCACGTGTTCCAGCAGCGGCTTCAGGCTGCGGTAAAGCGCGTCCGGCTCGCTCCACCAGTTGCGCAACGCGGCGATATCCTTGACGTCGAGGGGGAAAAAGAAGGTGCGCCAATAGTCGCGCACCACCTCCAGCAGCAGTTCGCTCTGGTCGGTTTCCAGCGTTTGACTAAACAGGCTGTCGCTGTCGAACGCGTGCTCGCCCAGCATGCGGTTACACCAGCCGTGAATGGTGGATACCGCGGCTTCGTCCATCCACTCGGCCGCCAGCTGCAGCTTGCGCGCGCAGCCCGACCACTGTTCCGGCGGGTATTCCGCCCGTAGGTCATGCAGTAAATCCTCGTTCGCCGGTCGCGGCGCCACCTCCTGCGGCGAGCGCTGGAAATAACCGGCGGCTTCCGTCAACCGGGCGCGGATGCGGTCGCGCAGCTCTTTGGTGGCCGCATCGGTAAAGGTGACCACCAGAATTTCCGGCGGGGTCAGGGGGCGCGCAAAGGCCCGCTCGCCGCCGTGCCCCAGCACCAGGCGCACATACAGCATGGCGATGGTGAAGGTTTTGCCGGTGCCGGCGCTGGCCTCGATCAGACGGCTGCCGCTCAGCGGGAAATTCAGCACATCCAGCGGGGAAGGCATGGTTTGGGCGTTCATTCGCGGGCTCCTTGACGGCTACGGGCCGAGTTCGCCTTTACGCTGTGGTACAGCGGAGCGAGCAGCCGTTGCGTCCATTGGGCGAATTCGCCCTCCGCCCACAACGCGGCAAAGCTCGGCCAGGCGCGCGACAGGTAGGGGTTGTCGCCCAGTTCGGCGAATTTGTTATTCTGCGGGTCGTGATCTTCATAGCAGGCGCGCGCCGCGCCGCCCGCCTCGCTGTCCGGCGGCGTTGTCGGCTCGCCGCCGCGATCCAGCCAGCAGAAGCCGGTTTTCGCCGCCAGCGGCAGCGGACGCCGCATCCCCTCGCGCCAGGCGGCGATCAACGCCTGCCAGTATTGCCGCGCCTGCTCAATCTCAAGCGGCGCCAGATGGACGGTGCCGTTTTTACCGACAATCACGCTGGACATCGCTTCTCCGCCAAGATGCCCGGCCAGATGCGTCACCCAGAAGGGCGGCAGCCTCTCCCAGCGGTAGCTGCGCTTTTTCTCATCCATCAGGCCGCTGCTTTCCAACACCAGCCGGCAACGTCTGCCGTCATCATCGCGGCGTAACTCACCCAGCCAGTCTTCAAGCGGCGCATCGTTCAACACCAGCTGTTCCGCCGGCAGCGAATGGGGCCAGCGCGCCAGTTCCTGCGCATAGCGGGCGAAGATATCTTCCATCGGCTCGGCCAGCGTCTGTTCCAGTACGCGGGAAAACCCGCCCGGCGCCAGCTCGCCGCGGCGGGCGATGCGCTCCAGCTGTTGTTGCAACGCCGGTTCACGCGGCATGCCGCGCTGCACCGCCTCTTTCTGCACCTGAATCAGCTCGTCCTGCAGGCGCCAGTTTTCCAGCGCATCGATGGCGAAGGGTTCCTGATCGTTGCTCGCCGAGTCCTCCAGCTCGAAGTAAATATTCAGCCGCTGGCGGAAGAAGCTGCGCACCGGATTACGTAAAAAGTCAGCCAGTTGACGCAGCGTCAGCGCCCCCTCCTGCTGATAGTCCGCCAAGTCCTGCGTTTCGCTTTCCCGCGGCGCTTCCGGCAGCAAGCCGGCGCGCCATTCGCGCGCGTAGCTGAACAGCGGGCTATCGGCGGTAAAGTAATCCTGGTTGAACGGCTGCAGACGGTGCTCCACCGTCAGCGCGGCGAGCAGATCGCCGCCGCCCTGTTGCCGCCAGCCGGCGGCGAGATGATCGCGCAGCTGCGCCACCAGCACCGACGGCGGACGCTCGGCGTTGTCGTGAATGCTGCGCCCCACCCAACTGATATACAGCCGCTCGCGCGCCGACAGCAGCGCTTCGAGGAACAGATAGCGATCGTCCTCGCGGCGCGAGCGATCGCCGGGGCGATAGTCCCGCCCCATCAGATCGAAATCGAGCGGGATGCGGTTGCGCGGATAGTCGCCGTCATTCATCCCCAGCAGGCAAACGTGGCGGAAAGGGATGGCGCGCATCGGCATCAGGGTGGCGAAGGTCACCGCGCCGCCGAAAAACGGCTGGGTCATCCCCGGTTGCGCAAACAGCCCCAGCCAGTGCTCCCGCACCACCGACAGCGGCAGGCTTTGCTCCAGCGCCACGCTTTCGCAGGCGTCCAGCCAGTTTTGCAGGCCGTCCTCCAGTTGCCACAGAATAAAGCCCTCGTCGCCGTCATCGGCGACGAAAAACATCGCCAGCAGATCGCGCAGGCGCTCGCCCCACTCTATCGGGGTCGCCGTCCGGCACAGCATTCTCCAGGCCTGTTCCAGGCTGTTAAGAAAGCGCGCCAGCTGCCCGGCCAGCGCCGCGTCAAGCCCGCCGACTTCGTCCAGCGGCTCAATGTCCCGCCACGCCTCGCCGCCGCCCACCGCATACCCCAGCAGCATGCGGCGCAGGCCGAAGAACCAGCTGTTTTGCGCCGGCGCCTGCGGTAAATCCAGGCTTTGCCGCTGCTCCGCATGCAATCCCCAGCGCACGTTGGCCGAGCGGATCCAGCGTTGCAGCAGCGGCAGCCGCTCTTCGCTAATGGCAAAACGCTGCCGTAGGGCGGGCACGTCGAGCAGATCGAGCAGATCGCTTACCGCGAAGCGCGACTGCGGCAAATTCAACAAACGCTCCAGGGCTCCCAGCAGCAGGCTGTTCTGACGCGCCCCGCGATCGGCTACGCTGAAGGGGATATAACGCACATCCTGATAGTCCGTCAGGCCGAATACCGCCTGAATATGCGGGGCGTAGCCATTGATATCGGGCACCATCACGATGATGTCGCGCGGACGCAGAGTGGCGTCCGCGGCAAACGCCGCCAGCAGTTGATCGTGCAACGCTTCCACCTCGCGCTGCGGACTATGGGTAATATGAAAGCGGATCGACCGATCGCGCGGGAGGTCGGCCGCCGGCCACAGCGCCCGGCTTTCCGCCAGCGGGCGCAGCTCGCGGATATCATCCTGCAACTGGTGCAGCAGCGTATCCCCGCCGTTTTCCTCAAACAGGTCGATACGGGCTATCTCCGGCAGCAGCAGCGATTCATACCGTTCGCGCTGGTCGTATTCATCCAGCAGGCCGATATAATCCCGCCCCTGTTTTCCCCACGCCGCCAGCAGCGGATGCGCATGCTGGTGCAGCTCCTCTTCGGCGATGACTTCAGGCATGCCCGGTTTGCGCTGCTGGCGAATGCGCTCGGCGCGCAGCAAATCCTTGTCGGCAATGATATTGCCCCAATAGTGTTCGCACGGGTTGTGCACGCACATAAACACCTGGGTCCAGCGCCCGATGGCCGCCAGCACCTCCAGCGCCTGCTGCGGCAGAGAGGAGATACCGAACACAACGACGCGCGCCGGCAGGCCCGCAGGCCGTTCATCATCGCCCCGCTGTTCCGCCTGCGCCAGAAAACGCTGGTGCAGCGCCGCCCGGCTGGTTTCCGACAGCGCTTCCCCGGCGTCGTCCAGCAATGCGCGCCACAGCAATGGCTGCCAGCTCTGCTCTTCCGGCAAAGGCTCCCGGCCGCGACGGCTGGTATTCAGCACGTCATTGCCGCTTGCCCAGTCGGCCAGCCAGTCGGAGCGGTACACCTGATACTGGTCGAACAAATCGGCCAGCCGTTCGGAGAGCTGATAAAGCTTGCGCCGGTCGTCATCCTGTTGCAGAAAACGCGCCAGCGGGGCAAACGCCGGCTGCGCCAGCAACGACGGCAGCAGGCGCATCAGCCGCCAGATCAGCAGGGGCTTGTCGAACGGCGAGGAGTCGGGCACCCGCTCGCGCCCCAGCACGGCCCGATAGACCTGCCAGAAAAAGCGCGCCGGCAGTTGGATATCCAGCGCCGCAGCCACGCCGCAGCCGCCGTCGTCCGCGTCGCGCGCCAATGCCAGCTTCAGCCATTGTCCGATGCCGTTGCTCTGTACCAGAATGACCTCATTATCGAGCGCCGGCAGAGGGTGGGCGGACATCCATGAGACCAGCACGTCGCGCAGCACTTCGGAATGATTGCCGTGAATCACCATCATTCCGGGCTGCAGGGCATTGTCGTTCGTCAAAGCCATAGTGATTTATCTCGCCGGCGCTTTTTGCAACGGCAGCGTTTTCTGCAACGAGGAGGTGTCAGGATAGGTATGCCACCCCTGCGGCGCGGCATACTCCGCCTTGCCGTGATGATTGCCGGAAATTTGCGACAACACCGCCAGCCCCTGCGGCTTCAGCGCCTGACTGAAGTAATCGGCCAGCTGTTGCACCGTCAGCGGCTTGATGGTGGCGATCAGCTTTTCGCGGGTGTCAAAGCTGAAATTTTCCCGCTGCAGATCGTTAAGAAAACGCCTCGCCTCTTCATCCAGCGTTTGCGGGCGCTGGCTCAGTTCATTAATCACCCCCTGTTTGTACTGGGCGAACTCGTCGGCGCTCATCGCCCGCAGCCGCGCCTGCGCTTTCTGATAGAAATCCTGATAGCGCTGATACAGATAGGCCGGTTGTTTACTGTTGCTTTGCAGCAGGAAACCGATCCCCCATTGCCGCCCGACGGAGATCGGGAAAGCGAATACCGCGTAGCCGAGCTGCTCTTCCGTTCTTAGCTGGCTGTAGAACCAGGGCTGAATAATCTGCCCCAGCACCGAGCTATAGGCCATGCCCTGAATTTCGCCGTAGCCCGTCGGCACATATACCGAGGCCAGCGCGGAATCGCTGCTGCCGCCGGGCCGCTGCAGGTTGGCCCGCTGCGTTTTATCAATTCGCACGTCATCGCTGCGCCACAGGATTTCTCCGCCGCAGTTCAGGCGGGCTTTTAGCGTCTGCGCCAGTTCCGTTACCCGTTGCGGCGGCAAATTCCCCACCACCAGCATTTCCGGCGCCGCCTGTTGCAGCAGCGTTTTGCGGTACTGCACAATGTCCCGCAGCGTAATCTCCGGCAGCAAATCGCGCCGCTCGGCGCGTTCGGTATAGGGCACCTGCGACAGCGCCTGGATCGGCTGAATGGCCAGTTCAAACGCTTTCCCTTTTTCCGCCGCCTCCAGTTGCTGCGCATACCAGGACTTCGCCTGCTGCAGCTGCTCTTCCGTCGAGGAGAAAGAGGTATAGCCCTCCACCAGCGCCAGCAGAAGCTGAGGCAGGCGCTGCGTGTAGCCGTTGGCCTTGATGGTCAGTCCGTCATTGCTGCTGGTGGAGAAGCTGATGCCGCCCACCGACGCCTGATAGCTCAACTCATCCAGCGCCAGACCGGCCAGATAGTCGTTCAGGGCGAACAGAACCTGATTGCGGGCGCTGTTGCGGGCTTCTTGATTGCGTAAAAACAAGGTGATATCGGCCCTGGGCTCATCGGCGAAGTAGCGGCTGGGCATATACAGCACCCGCAATCCCGGCTGTTGCAGCAACACTTGCGGATGGGTAACGCCAGTATCCGGTTTAATCAGGGAAAAATCATCCGGAATATAGGGGTTGACCGCGGGGAGCGTCAGTGAAATTTTCCGTCCCAGTGTTTCCCACCGGGCAAAGGTGGCGGCGGGCACGCTGTCCACCTGATAAGGCGCATCGACAAAATAGGCCACCTTGTTGTGCGGTTCATTCGGACCGATCAGCCAGATACGGGCGTTCTGCGGACGCATCTCATCCAGCCGCGCGGCAATGGCTTGCGGATCGTAGCGATCGGCCAGATATACCGCATCCAGCGTATGTTCCACCGGCACCCGCAGCATGGTATCCACCAGCCATTCGATATAGTCCATATCGCGGCTGATGGAGGGGTAGCGGAAATCCAGATCCAGCACGTTGGCGATTTCATCGAAATAGCGCTGCTGGATGCCTTCCCGGCGCAACAGCTGCAGGTAATTGAAGATTGCCGCGATAACCTCATCGCGCCGCGCCAGACCTTTATCCGTTAACGAGGCCGAAATGGCGAAAATGCCGCCGTTGCGATCGATAACCGGGTCGGAACCGGCGCCGATGGACTCCACCAGCCCCTCTTTCTGCAACCAGTCAGATAGCGTGTTCTGGCTGCGGTTGCCGATCAGATAGCCGATATAGGTATCCGTTTTGCTGCGAAATGCCTGGCTGTTGTTATCCACCCGGAATTCAATGCGCAGCTGTTTGCGCGGCTGTGCCGGAACGTAGTGGATGATGATACCGCGCTGCGCTTCGGTGGCTACCGGGACGGTAATCGGCGGCACGTCGGCGTCATGATTGGCGATGCGCCCGAAGGTGCTCGCCGCCAGCGCGGCCAGCTCCGGTAAAGGCCGGTTGCTGTAAATCACCCCTTTCATCAGATTGGCGGAGTAATAGCGCTGATAAAACTTCACCAGTTCGTCGTGCAGCTTGCTGCCGGGCTTGTCGCTCAGGGTGTCGAGATTGCCGCCGGAGAATCGCGAGCTGGGATGCGCCGGATTCAAGGTTTCCGCTCCCACCTGCGCCATGCGATGGCCGTCGCGGGAACGGGCCATGGTCATCTCCGCATTCACCGCGTGCCGTTCGCGGTCGGCGTTGATCGGATCGAGCAAAGGCGCGGCGATGGCGTCCGCCAGACGGTCAACCGCCGGTTGCAGCGCATCATTTTCCACTTCCAGATAATACGCCGTGCGGTAAGACGCGGTGCTGGCATTGTGGCTGCCGCCGTGCTTTTTCAGAAATTCGGACAGAGCCTCCGGCTGCGGATAGCGTTTGGAGCCCATCAACACCATATGCTCAAGATAATGCGCCAGCCCCAGCTGGCTGGCGGGATCGTCCAGCGACCCTACCGGCAACGCCAGCGAGGCCAGGGATTTCGTCGCCTGCGCATCGGAAACCAGCAGCACCGTCATGCCGTTATCCAGTTTTATCGCCTGATACTGGCGCGGATCCTTGTCGCTTTTATGAATGGTTTGCGCCAGCGGCTGCCAACCGGTTTCCGCCCAGCTCAACGGAAGCCAGAAAATAAATAACAACAACCACCCGCTAATCCAGACAAACTGCCTACGCATGCATTTCTCCATAGCCTTTACGTCGAATAGATAAATCAAATCAGAGTAGAACGGATTGGCGACAGTCACCAGTATAGATCCGTCATACTTCACGCTGCCGGACAAAACCAGCGGATGAGCCGCGCCTGGTAGTGTCGCGGCGTGGTCGAGGTGGCCGTCACCCTGCGGCATCCCGCCCCCTGCGCCTGTTCCGACAGAGTGAATCGCCATCCGCTTTCCGGCGGCGGAACCATTGCATGGTACTTCATTCCGGCTTCATAGGCTTCCAGTTGCTGAGCAGCCAGCCGCCATGCCTGACGCTGCTGCCATTGATGCTGGAACGATTGCAGCAAAACCTGATGGTATTGCAACAGCCCGAGCAGCGATATCGCAAACAGGAGCGCCGCCGCCAGCGTTTCCGGCAGGCTGAAGCCGCGCTGCTGAAACGGCCGGCTGCGGAGCGCCCTATTGCGCATCGGCACAGCGGGAGCTTTCCTTATCCGGACAAAAATCCAGCCAGCCTTGGGACAAGGACTGCAGGGTAACATCCTCCGACACCGGCGTTAAGAATATCACTCTGCGGTACAGCGCCAGCGGACGCGGCTGCGCCGGGAGCCGTCCCTCGCCGCGCAATAGCCATTCCTCCCCGCCGGACGCCTTTTTCAGACAGGCGCGCAACGATTCCGGCGCCAGCGCCTGACACTGCCAACCCTGCTCCGCGTCGCGCCAGCGCAGGCTCATTCCCCAGTTCAGCGAGGATAACGCCTGATTAAACGCGTGTAGATAGTGGCGCTCATCGCTCCCCGTCCGTATCGCCGCATCAAGCTGACGCTGCAGGCCGGACAGCAACAGCAGCCCGACGATGGAGAGCAGCATCACCATCGTCAACGTACCGCCGCCGGACTGCCATGCCTTGTTCATTGATTACGCCCCACGATCAAGCGGGTGATTTGCCGGCCGATAGACGGCCGTTTCGTCCAGTAGCCCGCCAGTTGCAGCTGATACAGCACCGCGCCCGGGCGATCGCTCAGCGCTTGTATACGAAACTGCGCGATCGTCACTTCCTGCGGATCAAAGCGTTTTTCCCAGCGATCGCCCTGACAGCCATGCGTTCCCCGCTGCACTTCCAGGGCGCCGGCGCGCAAACGATAGCCGAAAGATTCGCCGTCCTGCCGCTCGCCGCCGTCCCAAACGCCGTTGCGGTTCAGATCGTATGACACATTAAGGCAGCTTTGCGCCGCCTCGCCCGGATAGTTGCCGATGCTGACGGCGCGCCCCCGGCATTCACCGGCGCAGAACCCCGCCCGGCGGAGATCCTTTTCAATCCCGGATACCGCCTGCCCGAGCACCTGATCCAGGCGGAAATAGTGGGCGCTGTTCTGGCTTTGCGCGCGCAGCAGCGGATAGAGCTGCGCCGCCGACAGCATAATCAGGCTGCCCAGACTGAGCGCCAGCAACGTCTCCGCCAGCGTGAATCCCCGTTGCCCTCGGTTCAACATAGCGGGATCGCCAGCACCTGCCGGTCCTCGCTGCACAGACGCAGGCGCCCGCGCGCCGAGATCACCAGGCGCAGTTTTCCGGCGGCGTTCGCCAGCGTAATATGCCCGGCCTGCGCCGTATTGCGTAAGCCGTAAAAAGTCAGGGTATCGCTGGTAAACGCCGAGACGGAGAGATCTTTATTGGCGCGCGTAAACTGGCGGGGGTTCTGTTCCGCGCAGCTTTTTATTGCGCGATCGTCCGCCGCGTCGTTCAGGCACCAGTATTCACCCTGCCGTATAAGCCGCGCCGTGCGGGTTTCATTACGCCAATCGGCGTTGGTCTGCACCCGGCTTAAAAAATCCAGCAACTGCCGCGCGCCCTGCTCCAGCCGCAGCGCCTGTTGATACCCCGTCCAGGCGTGCAGACCGCCGCCGGCCAGCAGCGCCGCTATCGTCAGAACCGCCAATAATTCAAGCAAGGTTACCCCCCGCGATTGTCGAATAGCCGTTTTCATACCGCCAGTGTGGGGATTTTATTGAATAACGATAGGGGATTAACGGCGTTATACGAGAAGATACGCAATGTTTGCGCGCAACCATGCAACGGAGGGGGAAAGATGCGGGGAGCAACCCTGATTCTGCTGAGGAACCAGGTAGTTACCCCACCCCAGCCCTCCCCTTCGCAGGGGCTGTCTCTTATACACAAATCCAAGGAACCTCTAGAGGCCATGTGTATTCTGGTCTTGGGGTCATTCTTGGTTCTTTGTTTTTTGCTTTTCGTCGGCGTAAGAAATCACGCTGAGGTGGACGACCCCGCGAATGCGCCGCAGGGAAGCGGCGCAAGCCAGTGCCGCGTCGGACAAAAACGCCGGGAGCGTTTTTGAACAGCGCTTGCGCTGGCCCGGTAGGGCGAGTCTCAGGGATGAGACGAGTATTCCGTCACTGGCGGTTCGGGACAGGGGGCGACCGCCGAAGGCATCGCGTCAGCGACGTGATTTCAGCCACTAGCCCGGGTCCGGAGGGTGGTGGCGCTTGAACCACCCTGCGTCGGGCGCGTGCTGCGACATAGCAGAGAAATGACGCCCTTCTAGCGCACGAAATAGCGCTGAACTCACATATACCGTTAACAGTAAATATGTGACTAGGAGACAGTCGCAGGGGAGGGAGTCAGCTCCTCCCCCTGACAAGAGGGAGGCCGGGAGGGGGTCATTAATGGCGAATAGCCGAATTTTGTCAACGAGCCAAGGCGGCGCAGGCGCCCAGTCACTCAATCAACTTCAGATCGCCACCGGCGCTTTAATCGGCGGATGCGGATCGTAGCCTTCGATTTCAAAGTCTTCAAAACGGTAGTCAAACAGCGTATCGGGACGGCGTTTAATCACCAGCTTCGGCAAGGGGCGCGGTTCGCGGCTCAGTTGCAGATGCGTCTGTTCCATATGGTTGTTGTAGAGGTGGGTATCCCCGCCCGTCCAGACGAAGTCCCCGACTTCCAGGTCGCACTGCTGCGCCACCATATGCACCAGTAAGGCATAGCTGGCGATATTGAAAGGCAAACCGAGGAACACGTCGCACGAGCGCTGATAAAGCTGGCAGGATAATTTGCCGTCGGCAACGTAGAACTGGAAAAAGGCATGGCACGGCGCCAGCGCCATCTTGTCCAGCTCCCCCACATTCCAGGCGGAAACGATGATGCGCCGGGAGTCGGGATCCTGATTCAACTGGGTCAGCACATTTTTCAGTTGATCGATCTGACGCCCGTCGGCCGCGCCCCAGGCGCGCCATTGTTTGCCGTAGACCGGACCGAGATCGCCGTTTTCATCCGCCCATTCGTCCCAAATACTCACTTTGTTGTCATGCAGATAAGCCACGTTGGTATCACCGTTGAGGAACCACAGCAGCTCATGAATGATCGAACGCAGATGGCAGCGCTTGGTGGTTACCAGCGGAAAACCCTGCTGTAAATTGAAACGCATCTGATGACCGAAAATCGACAGGGTGCCGGTGCCGGTGCGATCGGCTTTCGGCGTCCCTTCCTCGAGCACTTTTTTCATCAGATCCAGATACTGTTTCATACTACCTCACCACGAATATTAAAGAATGACGGCCGGCGATTATCGCTGCGCGGGCTGACGGCGATAGGCCCAGACCATCATCAGCACCCCGGCGACGACCATCGGTATCGACAGAATTTGCCCCATGCTGAAGATATTGCTGAATAACCCCAGTTGCGCATCAGGCTGGCGGAAAAATTCCGCGATGATACGGAAAACGCCGTAGCCGATCAGGAACAGCCCGGAAACGCTGCCCATCGGGCGCGGTTTGCGGATAAACAAATTCAATATGATAAACAGCGCGATGCCCTCAAGCGCCATCTGATACAGCTGTGAGGGATGGCGCGGCAGCATGCCGTACTGGTTGAAAATGGCCTGCCATTGCGGATTGCCGGCCGCCAGCGCCAGATCTTCGCCGCGTGAGCCGGGGAATAACATCGCCCATGGCGTATCGGTGGTGACGCGGCCCCAAAGCTCGCCGTTGATAAAGTTGCCCAGACGACCGGCCCCCAGGCCAAAAGGGATTAACGGCGCGATAAAATCAGCCACCTGGAAGAAATGCCGTTTGGTGCGCCGGGCGAACCACAACATGACGCAGATCACGCCGATCAGACCACCGTGGAATGACATGCCTCCATCCCAGACTTTAAATAAATAGAGCGGATTTTCCACAAAGGACGGCAACGCATAGAACAGCACATAGCCCAGGCGGCCGCCGATAAATACCCCGAGAAAGCCCATATACAACAGGTTTTCGACTTCGTCTTTCGTCCAGCCGCTACCCGGTTTGTTGGCGCGACGCACCGCCAGCCACATGGCAAACACAAACCCAACCAAATACATCAGCCCATACCAGTGCAAAGCCACTGGGCCAATTGAAAAGATCACCGGATCAAACTGAGGAAACGCCAGATAGCTCGTCGTCATCGTTCACCACATATTTTGTTGTATTGTCCCCGGCCAGGGGCTATCGATCGGTCAAGACAGGGCGTTTTCCCGCCGACCGCGGGGGCGGATCATAACATAACGCACCGAATCCGTTGGTTATCCGGACGGGAAAAGTTCTGTAAACAATATTAACGTCCGCCGCGGATCAGCCCTCCCAGTCCGCGCTCTTCGGCAAAGATGGCGGCGCGCCGGCGCACTTCACCGGCGTTCGGGGCTTTCAACAGTTGTCCGACCAGCGTCTGCGCCTCGGGTAAAGCAATCTGGCGCAGCAGGTATTTAATGCGCGCCACGCTGCGGCCGTTCATACTGAGCGTGCGATACCCCAGCCCGGTCAGCACCAGCGCACCCAGCGGTTCCCCCGCCATCTCGCCGCACACGGAAACCGCGATATCGTGGCGCCGGCACTCGGCGGCGATAGTATTCAGCACCTGTAGCATCGCCGGATGCAGGCTGTCATATAGGGAAGCGACGTGGGTGTTGTTACGGTCCACCGCCAGCAAATACTGGGTCAGATCGTTGGTGCCGACGGAAACAAAATCAACGCGTCCGACCAGATGCGGCAGCATAAAAATCATCGACGGCACTTCGATCATAATGCCGATGCGCGGCCGGGGCTGCGGGGACCCCAGCTGTTCCGCGACTTCGCCCGCGGCCTGGTCGATCAGGCGGCGTGACTCATCGATCTCATCCAGACTGCTCACCATCGGCAGCAGAATATGCAGATTGCCGCTATGGGCGTTCGCCCGCAGCATGGCGCGTATCTGAATAAGAAATATTTCCGGCTGATCGAGAGTAATACGGATACCGCGCCAGCCAAGGCTGGGGTTCTCTTCATTGATGGGCAGATACGGCAATGGCTTGTCGGCGCCGATATCCAAGGTACGCAATATGACCTGCCCCGCGGGATAGAGCTGCAACATGCTTTGATATTGCGCCGTTTGCTCATCTTCGGACGGGAAGCCGCTCTGCAGCATAAAGGGGAATTCGGTTCGATACAGACCGATGCCGTCCACCTGATTTATAATATTTTTATCATGCTCCGCGCTTAACCCGGCGTTCAGCATCACCTGCATGCGTTCGCCGCTTTTCAGCACCGCCGGGCGGGCCATGTCATCTTCCGCCAGGCGGGTGAGCGCATTTTCTTCAATCAGCAGACGCTGATATTCCTGCACCAATAGCGGTTCGGGATCCACCAATAGCTCGCCGCGATAGCCGTCGATAATCAGCGTGCGCTGATGAAGCAGCTCAGGCTGAATATCCGCGCCGACCAGGGTCGGGATCCCCATCGCGCGCACCAGAATGGCGGCATGAGAATTTGCCGCGCCGTCGTAGACCACCACCCCCGCCAGCCGCTCCGCAGGCAATTCCGCCAGCAGCGTCGCCGTCAGTTCATCGGCAACCAGAATAAAGCGTTCGGGCCACCGTCCGAGGCTGGGCGCGTTATCGTCGAGATGGAATAACAGCCGCTGCCCGAGGGCGCGGAAATCGCCGGCCCGCTCGCGCAGATAGGTATCCTGCAGGCTGGAGAACCGCGCCGCAAAACGCTCAATCACCAGCTTGACCGCCCATTGCGCGGCGTTGCCGGCGTCTACTTCCTGAAACAGTTCGCGCTTCAAGCGGGCATCATTAAGCAGGTGGGAATAGAGATCAAAAATGGCCGCGCTCTCTTTTTGCGCGCCGGCGCCGAAGCGTTTGCTGAAACGGCGGAACTCCGCGGTGGCTTCCTCCAACGCCTGGGTTAGCCGGACGCGCTCCCGTTCGCTGTCCAGACTTGAAGCGGGAAAGACCTGATCCAGAGAAGGCTGGCTGCAATCCCGCCAGCCGGGGGCGATCGCCACGCCGGGCGATGCCGCCAGCGCTTTAACGCGTGCCTGACGGAATTGCCCGAACAGCGTTTTAATCTGCGACAAGGAAAGTATGGCCGCCAGCTGCGTCGCCAGCGTCACCATGAACGACTCTTCGTTTTTATCAAACTGCCGGTGTTCGCGCTGCTGCACCACCAACACCCCCAGCAGCTGGCGGCGATGGATAACGGGCACCCCGAGAAAAGAGCGGAAATGCTGTTCCTTTACGGCGGGAATATATTTGAAACTGGGGTGGGTGCGGGCATCCGCCAGATTAATCGGTTCCGCCCGCTGGCCCACCAGACCGACCACGCCCTGGCCGAACGCCAGCGTGACGGTACGTCCGCGCGGTTTTGTCAATCCGCGCGTGGCCATCAGGTAGTAGCATTGGTGCTGGTGGTCAGCCAGATAGATGGAACAGACTTCCGTATCCATCGCCTGGCAGATTTCATTCACCAGAATATCCAGCGCATCATCAAGGCGGGCCGCCGCCGCTACTTTTTCGACAATTTCTCGCAGGCGCGTAAGCATGATGTGCCTGATTTACCCTCTCTTTCGCCGGACGCCGGGCGGCAGCGCCGTCCGAGCCGCGCTATGCTCCTGAAGTTGTATCACCGGGCTGATAAACTCTTTCATCACCCGACGATAAACGTCACGCTTGAAAGATACCACCTGACGTACCGGATACCAGTAACTGACCCAGCGCCAGCCGTCGAATTCAGGCGTACCGCTGCTTTGCATATTGATCTCTGACTCATTGCACATTAACTGTAGCAGAAACCATTTTTGCTTTTGGCCGATACATACCGGTTTTGTATCCCAACGCACCAAACGTTTTGGTAATTTATAGCGCAACCAGTTGCGGGTAGATGCCAGGATACGCACATCTTTTTTCCTTAACCCCACTTCCTCGAACAGTTCACGGTACATCGCCTGTTCCGCATTTTCGCCGGGATTAATTCCCCCCTGAGGAAACTGCCAGGAGTGCTGGCCGTAGCGACGAGCCCACAAGACCTGTCCCTGCCGATTACAAATTACGATACCAACATTCGGGCGGTAGCCATCATCATCGATCACCGGACTACCTCAATAGACTTTAAATGCAAAGATGAGCTGATTGTTTCACACTCCCGGCAGACGGTAAACTACTGCTTGGAGCCATATCCCTTCTAATAAAGTCTCGATAACCCACAGATAACATCAAAGTTATAAACATGTAAAAGCCGATCCCGGCGGCTTATTCACTATTTCTGTGGACATCTTTGTGCAGAACCCATGAAAAAGTAAGTGGAACCTGTTACCGGCCGTGAAGCCCCCTCCTTTAAGATCTAAATAAATAAATTTTATTTTCATGATGTTAATTAGTTTTTCAACCACAAAATCACCGTAAAGAATCCTGACGGAATTATTCCCGCCTTAACGCTGGCGAAAGATCGTTCTATGCCGATTTTATCCACAGAGACTGACAGCACATCAGACAAAAAACCGGCAGAAACAGCAAAACCGCCCCGCGTCAAGGCTGTAAATCAAACCAGTAATGCATCTTTATGCCGGTTATCCAAGAAATCTGTGGATAACCTGGTGTAAGATCCTGTTCATTGTTGGCGTCTACAGGTGCACAGTTTACGAAATAAGATTCCGCCGACAGGATCTCATTCGGAAAAACCGCTATGAATCATGCTATTATTGATTCCTTAAACAAGTTCTCCGACCGTGCGGTAATGTTTTTCGCCCGTTGTCTTTTTTTTGAACGGAAAAAATCAGGCTATATAACCTATGAATTCACCATCCGTTTTCACTACGCCGCCGCATAGTGAACAGGAACTGTTGCTGCGGGCCCGGTCGCTTGCCGGTTACGATCTGGCTGAACTGGCGGCGATCGCGCAACTGCCGCTGCCGGCGAATTTGAAACGGGATAAAGGCTGGATTGGCACACTGCTGGAGCGTTTTCTGGGCGCCAGCGCAGGCAGTAAGCCCGAGCAGGATTTCGCCGATATCGGTATCGAGTTGAAAACCATTCCCATCGACGAGCAGGGCAAACCGCTGGAAACCACTTTCGTCTGCGTCGCCCCGCTCACCGGCAACAGCGGCGTCACCTGGGAAAGCAGCCACGTACGGCACAAACTGGCGCGGGTATTGTGGGTCCCGGTGGAAGGCTCGCGGCATATCCCTTTGGGCGCACGGCGGATTGGCGCCCCGCTTATCTGGAGCCCCAGCCGGGAAGAGGAAGAGCAGTTGCGCCGCGACTGGGAAGAACTGATGGATCTGATCGTCCTCGGCCGGGTTGAAAGTATCACCGCTCGCCATGGCGAAGTGCTACAATTACGCCCCAAAGCAGCCAATAGCCGCGCCCTGACGGAAGCGATTGGTGAGTTTGGGCAGCCGATTCTCACCTTACCCCGTGGATTCTACTTAAAGAAAACCTTTACCGCCCCCCTGTTGGCGCGCCATTTTCTGCTATAACCAGCCACACTTTCGCTTGCCTGCACGCTAATATGGCGGCGTATAATATCGTTTACATTTCGTTTAAGGTGCATTGATACAATGTTTGATTGGATTGTTGATCCGAATGCCTGGTTGGCACTGGGAACGTTGACTATTCTGGAAGTCGTTCTTGGTATCGACAACATTATTTTCCTGTCGCTGGTCGTCGCCAAACTCCCCAAAGCCCAGCAAAATAAAGCACGGCGGATTGGCCTTATGGGCGCCATGCTGATGCGTCTGGGGTTACTGGCCTCTATCGCCTGGGTTATCCGTCTGACAAACCCTTTGTTTAGCGTATTAGGCAATGACATTTCCCTGCGCGACCTGATTCTGTTTTTCGGCGGACTGTTCCTGATCTGGAAGTCGAGCAGGGAAATTCACGAAACGGTGGAGGGCGGCTCGGAAGATCACGTCTCGCAGGTGCATTCGTTTTTTGGGGCGATCGTACAGATCATGCTGCTGGATATTATCTTCAGCCTGGATTCGGTGATTACCGCGGTCGGCCTTTCCGATCATCTGTTTATCATGATGGCGGCGGTGATTATCGCCGTGGGCGTGATGATGTTCTCCGCCAGGGCGATCGGCGAATTTGTTGAACGGCATCCGTCAGTCAAAATGCTGGCGCTGTCATTCCTGATATTGGTCGGTTTCACCTTGATCCTGGAAAGCGTCGAAATTCATGTGCCGAAAGGCTACATCTACTTCGCGATGTTCTTCTCCATGGCGGTGGAAACGCTGAATCTGCTGCGCGGAAAAAAAGCCAAAACCACCGAGTGACCCCCTCGCGGGCTACGCTGATTTATGAGCAATTTTCTCCATTATTCTTACATCATCCTTGCCGGCTATTTGCTAGAGTGATTAATGAGCCTTAATTTTGCGGTCTAAAACAGGTTAGAGACGATGAAAGTACAGATAAAAATGGCGGTTATGCTGGCGTTATTATTCACCCTCGGCGGCTGTTCCAGCCACTATGTCATGGCCACCAAGGACGGGCAGATGCTGCTGACGCAGGGTAAGCCGGAGTTGGATGAAGAAACCGGATTGCTCAGCTACGTGGACGAACAGGGCAATAAAAAACAGATTAACACCAATGAGATATCGCAAATCATCGAGCGCTGATTCTTCACTTCGGACATCCGGCGGGCACGTCCCCGCCACCGCTATGCAATAAAGACGCTTCCCCACATGACCCGGCTTGGTTATAGTCAAATTCAGATAAGCGGGCGTTTGCCTGCTTATCCGCAATTCTCAGACATAAAGGAAGCTGGCAATGCTATATCACCGTATTCCACATAGTTCTTTAGAAGTGAGTGTTCTGGGCCTCGGCACCATGACCTTTGGCGAACAAAACAGCGAAGCTGACGCTCATGCCCAATTGGATCACGCCATTGCCGCAGGTGTTAACCTGATTGACACAGCAGAACTGTACCCGGTGCCGCCGCGCCCGGAAACCCAGGGATTAACCGAAAGCTATATCGGCTCCTGGCTGAAATCCCGCGGCGGACGGGAAAAACTGATACTGGCAAGCAAAGTCGCCGGGCCGACGCGCGGCAATGACAGCGGGATCCGGTCGCAGCAGGCGCTGGATCGCAAAAATATCCGTGACGCGCTGGACGCCAGCCTGACTCGGCTGAACACCGACTACATCGATCTGTATCAACTGCACTGGCCGCAGCGGCAAACCAACTGTTTCGGTAAACTGGGCTATCAATATACCGACGAAAAACCCGCCGTAACCTTGCTGGAAACGCTGGAGGCGCTGAATGAGCAGGTGCGCGCCGGGAAAATCCGCTATATCGGCGTGTCCAACGAAACCCCGTGGGGAGTGATGCGCTATCTGCATCTGGCGGAAAAACACGATCTGCCGCGCATCGTTTCCATTCAGAATCCTTACAGTCTGCTGAACCGGGGCTTTGAAGTCGGTCTGGCGGAAATCAGCCAGCATGAAGGGGTTGAGCTGCTGGCCTATTCGGCGCTGGCATTCGGTACGCTGACCGGCAAATACCTGAACGGCGCCAGGCCCGCCGGCGCGCGGAATACGCTGTTCAGCCGGTTTGTGCGCTACAGCGCGCCGCATACCGAACAGGCTATCGCCGAGTACGTGGCGCTGGCGCAGAAACACGGCCTGGATGCGGCGCAGATGGCCCTGGCCTTCGTCCGCCAGCAGCCGTTCGTCGCCACCACCCTGCTGGGCGCCACCTCGGTAGCGCAGTTGCAAACCAACCTCGCCAGTCTGGAACTCACCCTGGATCAGGAAATACTGGACGAACTGGAAGCGATTCACCGCCGTTTTACCATTCCGGCGCCTTAATCGACAACCCGTTGGATTTCGCTATATCTTTCCGAATGCCACCATCGTTATCCCCGGCAGTAGGCGGGGATTTCTGCTCGGCGTTGCGGAGATGCCCGCCTGCGCGGGCATGACGAGAGAGAGCCAGGGCTTGATGGAGGAGAGCGACTTAACCACGGATGCTCAACACAGTATCCGCGGGCATAACGGGGGTAATTACTTCAGCGTTTGCAGCAAGCTTTTACGCTGATTCTCCAGCGAAGTAACCCGGCCGCACACCTCGTCGCCGAAGTTCTGAAACGCCATTTCCTGATTGTTCCATTCGGTCTGAATGGCTTTCTGCAGACCGCCGAGGTTGCCCATCATCGCCTGGAGCGGATTGCCGCCGCTGGTCATCTGCTTTACGCCCATTTCATTCAGGCTGTCCTGCAGCACGCCGCCCATGCTCTGCTCGACGATCTGCTTGCCGTCCTGCTCTACCTGCTTGATCGCCTGATGGTGAAACGTCAGGCCGTCGCTGCGATGCTCGATAACGCGGTTCATCTGCTGTTTCAGCTGGCCGTTCAGCGTGGTCAGCCGATTGCGGACGTTGCTGTCGCTGCCCAGCTCCCGCACGATAACGCCATCCAACGCCACGCGCGCCTTTTCAAGATGCTGCTGCGCGCCCTGATCGATCCACGGCAGCTGTTGACGCAGGTCTGCCTGATAGGCTTTGGCTTGCTGGCGCTGCCCGGCGTTGAGGGTTAACGGCGCGCCGTTGCGCACGATGTCGCCCTCGGGCGAAATCTGCAAATCGCCGCTGGCGCCCACCACCTGCACATGCTGCGGGCTGATGATAATATCGTCCTGCGGATTAACGTTACACTGATACGCGGCCTGAACCTGCCAGGACAGCAACATCAATAAACCCAAAGTCATTTTACGCAACATATTTTCTCCTGAGGGAAACCACCACGGCCGCGGGGATGAGGGAGCATTCCGCCCGCTGAACGGGCGAAAACGGCTGAGTCACGACAAGGCGACCCAGCCGCAGCGGGATTTAGATCAGATCCTCGGGCAAATCCCACCAGATGTCGAACAAATCACTGACGTTAACCTCCGTCAGTTGCTGCTCTTCCAGCCAGCGGCCGACCAGTTGGCGGTGTTCGTCGGTGCAGTGGCCAATCTTCTGCAGACAGATCAACCCCTGCCAGTGCAGATAACCGCTGCCTTCGAACGCCAGACCGTTAGGTTCAATCACGTCATCGACGAACTTGTCCATCATACGGTCGATATCCGCAACGTCGGTTCCCTCCGGGAAACGCCAGCTGACGGAAAATCCCAGTTCCTGAAATTCATCAATGTGTAGTTTTTTACGTAAACGACGGCTACGAGCCTGCGCCATTATTTCACCCTCTCAAACATCAGATCCCAAACACCATGCCCTAAACGCTGGCCGCGAACTTCAAATTTTGTCAGCGGACGTGATTCCGGCCGCGCAACGTAGTCATTATTATCGGAAAGATTGCGATATGCCGCGACGGCGCTCATCACTTCGAGCATATGCTGCGCATAAGGTTCCCAATCCGTCGCCATATGAAACACCCCGCCTACCTTCAGCTTGCCCAGCACCAGTTCGACAAACGGCGTCTGCACGATACGGCGCTTGTTGTGGCGCGCCTTGTGCCACGGATCGGGGAAAAACAGCTGCACCATCGACAATGCGCCATCGGGGATCATGGTTTCCAGCACTTCCACCGCGTCGTGACACATCACGCGCAGGTTGTCGATCCCCGCTTCCTGCGCGGAAGAGAGGCAGGCGCCGACGCCGGGCAGATGCACTTCAATCCCCAGGAAGTTCTGCTCGGGATGCTGCTGCGCCATGGTCACCAGCGACGCCCCCATCCCGAAGCCGATCTCCAGCACCAGCGGTGCATCACGGCCAAACAGCACCGCCATATCCAGCGGTTCAGACTGGTACTCCACGCCCATCACCGGCCAGTAGTTATCCAGCGCCTGCTGTTGTCCGTTGGTCAACCGCCCCTGACGGCGAACAAAACTGCGGATACGGCGCAGCGGGCGTCCGTTTTCATCAAATTCCGGAGAGATGACGTTATTAATCATAAAGAGTGTTTACCGTCTGTCCGATTTCGTTAAGGAAACGCGCATTATGCAAGGATACTGCGGTTTAGCAAGTGCGCCGCCTCGGAAAGTTCCGGTTTACAGCTCATTCACTCTGTGCTGGAATCGCAGTCAGACTTTCTACCTGCCGGATAGTGATCCCTTTTATGATGCAAGCGCAACGGTTCGCGCACCAGGTGCTGAACTGGTACCAACGCTATGGCCGCAAAACCCTGCCGTGGCAGCTTGAGAAAACGCCGTATAAAGTATGGCTGTCCGAAGTGATGTTGCAACAAACGCAGGTCACCACGGTTATTCCCTATTTCCAACGCTTTATTTCCCGCTTCCCGGACGTGAAAGCGCTGGCCGCCGCGCCGCTGGACGAAGTGCTGCACCTGTGGACCGGGCTGGGCTATTACGCCCGCGCCCGTAATCTGCACAAGGCGGCACAGACCATCGTCGCCCGGCACGGCGGCGAATTCCCGGTTACCTTCGACGAGGTGGCGGACCTGCCGGGCGTCGGGCGTTCCACCGCCGGCGCCATACTCTCGCTGTCGCTGGGGCAGCATTACCCCATTCTCGACGGCAACGTAAAGCGCGTGCTCGCCCGCTGCTACGCGGTGGACGGCTGGCCGGGCAAGAATGAGGTGGAAAAAAAGCTGTGGGCCATCAGCGAAGATGTCACTCCGGCGCAGGACGTCGGCCGGTTTAATCAGGCGATGATGGATCTGGGCGCCATGGTGTGCACCCGCAGCCGCCCCAAATGCGAGCTTTGCCCGCTCAATACCGGCTGCGCGGCCTACGCCGATCACAGCTGGGCGCGGTATCCCGGCAAGAAACCCAAACAGACGCTGCCGGAAAAAACCACCTGGTTTTTACTGCTGCAACAGGGCGGCAAAATATGGCTGCGGCAGCGCCCCGCCGTCGGCCTGTGGGGCGGGCTATTCTGCTTTCCGCAATTCGACGAACGCGGCGAGTTGGAACTCTGGCTGCAACACCGTGGTCTGAACGCTGACGGATTGCAACAGCTGGTGGCTTTCCGCCACACGTTTAGCCATTTTCATTTGGATATCGTGCCGTTATGGCTGAATGTCTCACAACAACACTCCTGCATGGATGAAGGCGCGGGTCTCTGGTATAACTTAGCGCAGCCGCCTTCCGTCGGACTGGCTGCCCCGGTCGAGCGCCTACTGCGCGAGTTAGCCCGACCACAACCGACACTATTGAATTCCTGCGCCATTGATGAGGAAGAAGCATGAGCAGAACGATTTTTTGTACTTTTTTACAGCGCGAAGCCGAAGGGCAGGACTTTCAGCTCTATCCGGGCGAACTGGGCAAACGCATCTATAACGAAATATCCAAAGAAGCCTGGGCGCAGTGGCAAACCAAGCAAACCATGCTGATTAACGAAAAGAAACTCAGCATGATGAACGTCGAAGATCGCAAGCTGCTGGAACAGGAAATGATCAAGTTCCTGTTTGAAGGTAAGGACGTACATATCGAAGGCTATACGCCTCCGAGTCATTGATATTGCAGGGCCTGACGGCCCTTTTGCGTCCTTATTCCCGACACGGCTTTATTATATGAAGAAAATTTTAGCTCTGCTGGTTATCGCACCGTTACTGGTTTCCTGTTCAGGAAACAAAAGCAGCACCGACAATGAAGAATTTATCAAGGATACCAACGCTTTTGATATTCTGATGGGGCAATTCGCCCACAATATCGAGAATATCTGGGGCATAAACGAGGTGCTGATTGCCGGGCCGAAAGACTACGTAAAATATACCGATCAATATCAGACCCGCAGCCACATCAACTTCGATGCCGGCACCATCACCATTGAAACCATTGCGCCGACGGACTCCACCGCCAGCCTGCGCCAGGCGATTATCACCACTCTGCTGATGGGTGACGACGCCACCAACACCGACCTCTATTCCGACGCCAACGACATCCAGATCAGCCGGGAGCCGATGCTGTACGGCCAGGTGCTGGACAACACCGGCCAGGCCATCCGCTGGGAAGGCCGCGCCGCCAGCTTTGCCGATTATCTGCTGCAAAACCGGCTGCAGAGACGCACTTCCGGGCTGCACGTTATCTGGTCCGTCACCATTCAGCTGGTTCCCAACCATCTGGACCAACGCGCGCACAAATACCTGCCGCTGGTGCGTAAGGCCGCCGAGCGCTATGGCATTGAAGAGTCGCTTATCCTGGCCATCATGCAGACGGAATCCAGCTTCAACCCCTATGCGGTAAGCCGTTCCGACGCTCTGGGACTGATGCAGGTGGTACAGCACAGCGCCGGCCGCGACGTGTTCAAAATGAAAGGAAAATGGGGGCAGCCGAGCCGCAGCTATCTGTTCGATCCGGAAAACAACATTGATGCGGGCACCGCCTATCTGTCGATTCTGAAGAACAGTTATCTGGCCGGCATCAACAACCCCACCTCGCGCCGCTATGCCGTGATCACCGCCTATAACGGGGGCGCGGGCAGCGTACTGCGGGTGTTCTCCAGCGACAGAAGCCGCGCGGTAAGCGTTATCAACAATATGTCGCCGGGCGAGGTATACGACACGCTGACCACCAAACATCCGTCCGGCGAGTCGCGGCGTTATCTGTACAAAGTGAATACCGCGCAGAAAAATTATCGCCGCTAGCGCGTAACCGCCGGCAATATCGGCCGAGCCTGCGGCATCATTATCCGCAGGCTCGGCATCATTATATCACCGCTTATCAAAGGACTGGCATGCCTGCGATACCATTGCCTTTTATTACCGCGTTCCTGTTGATGGTACTGTTTTTGCGCTTTCGACGTTTAAACGGCAAAAAACGCGCCGCAAGAACAGCAACCGCGTTTGTCGCAACCAGCTGTCTGGCCATCACCCTGTGCGGATTACGCTGGGGAACATCGCTTGCGCCGCCCCCTTTTTTGCAGCCGATCGCCGCCTCCGCAATACCTCCGCTGTTTTGGCTATGCATGACATCGGCTGAATCTGACCGGACGCAAAACGTATGCCGCTTCTGGCATCTGCTGCCAGTGGCCCTCGTCGCGGTTCTGGCGATAATGAAAACGAACCTACTCGATTTATCACTGGTGATGATTTACGGCGGCTATGGCATCGCGCTGATTTACGCGGCACGCGGCTCGTCATCTGACCAGCCTTTATGGCAGAAGACGACGTTTCTGGCCGGCGTTTACTTTATCCTCTCCGGCATGGCGGATATCGCCATCGCGCTTGATTTGGGTATGTTTGGCGGTCGGCGGGCGCCGCAGATTATCGCCGTCGCCCATATCGCCACGCTGATGGTTCTGACGTTTCTGATAGTGACCAGGAATGCCGCCCCGACGGTAATATCAGCGACAGGACGAGGCATTTCCGCAGTACCTCCAGCCAGCCCCGACGACCGGACGCTGGCCGATAAGCTGGATCAATTTATCCGCATCAATAACCTCTACACCGACCCAAATATGACGCTCCAACGCCTGGCAAGGCGGATGGGCATACCCGCCAGGAAAATTTCGGAAGCCATTAATCGCGTCCACGGGCGCAATATCTCTCAGGTAATGAATGGCTACCGTATTGATGAAGCGAGGCGATTGCTCAGCCAGACGGATTCACGTATCACCGATATCATGCTGGCCTGCGGTTTTCAGACAAAATCAAACTTCAATCGAGAGTTTTTGAAATCCACGGGGATAAGCCCCAGCCAGTGGCGACGCGCCAACGCTTCATCAGCATCCGCTACTTCCGTTGCCATGCCTGCGCCAGAAAGCCGTCGATCTTCTCGATCAGCGCAAGATGAATAGCCTCACGGGAGCCCGCTGCGCCATCCGTGCAGATAATGCCTTCACCCGGCTCTGACGCATTGATGAGATCTACCGCCCCCGGCTTGCAAAGTTGCATAAAGCTGAAATGCGTGGCCGCGGCGACTTCCCAATATTGGGACGTTTTTTCCGGCAGAAACTTCATCAGATACTGTGATTCAAGCGAGGCCGGAAGAACGGGATCGGGAACACCGGCGGCGATAATCAACACGGGCAACGTCACGGCGGCCAGGCTCGCCGGGGTAAACCCTCTTGCCAGTCCCAGATCCAGTGAAACCGCCGCGGTAATCCGTTTGTCCCGCGCGGATTCGCCAAGCTGCGCCCTCGCGGTGGCGCCTTTCCCTACGCCCATCGCCTGATAGATCTTACAGGAAGCGAGTTGCGCATGTGTCAGGCAATCTTTTTCAAACTGCTCAGCGTTAAAACGCGCCCCGGCAATGGCTAACGCCGTCCACCCGCCCAGTGAATGCCCGACGACGGCAACCCGATCGGATGCCGTATTCCCTGCGATATCCGGTTTTTCCTGCAAAGCGGTAATCACCCGGCTGATATCGTTGGGACGCAGCCAGAGCTCGGCCGCTACCGCCGGATTCATATCCATAAAAGTCGTGCCGGGATGGTTCGGCGCCGCCACCACATACCCTTTTTGCGCCAGCGCGTGGGCCAGCCAAAGCTGATTGCGCCAACTTCCGCCATAGCCGTGGGAAAGAATCACTAAAGGATGTAAACCGGCCTGCGGCCGTGCCTGCTTAATCACCGGCACGCCGAAGAACGCGGGATTTTCGCCAAGCGATTCGCTTTCCCCGATCGCCGCCGTCGGATACAGCACCGCCACGCTAAGCGCGCGCCCGTTCTTTCCGTCGGCCAAATCAAGATGCCGGTATCCCACTGACTGAGAAGCCAGCGCAGGAAAACACACCAGCCAGCCCCAGATAAAAATGATAAATGCAGATTTCATTACAAGACACTCCGTATTTATAAAGATAAACAAACAGCGTCTTTTTACTGAGAGCGCACGCCACGCGCGACCTGAAACGCTATTCAGTACCTTTTATTTTCCAGGATAGCCTTTCTTCTGCTTAAGTCTTCAGCACTGGCGAACCGGACAAACCAGTAATTTTTTATAGACGACCGGTCTATTAACAAGTTAGAGTAGGCGCATGAAAACGACACGCAAAGCTGAACTCACCCGCCAACATATCCTCGACATCGGTCGCAAGCTGGTGCTGCGCAAGGGGTTTATCGGGGTGGGTCTGAAGGAAATACTCGACGCCTGCAACGTGCCCAAAGGTTCGTTCTATCACTACTTCGCGTCCAAGGAACAATTTGGCTGCGAACTGCTGGAGCAGTACGTCAGCGATTATCAACAGCGCCTGGAGCTGTTGCTGGCGCCGGACGCCGGCAGCGGGCGCGAGCGCCTGATGCGCTATTGGACGGCATGGATCGACGATCCGCTGCTGGGCGGCTGGGCCGAGCAGTGCCTGGTGGTCAAGCTCGCCGCCGAAATCGCCGACCTGTCCGAGGACATGCGCCTGATCCTGTGCGATGGCGTAACGCGGCTGGTGGCGCGCATTGCAGCAACGGTGGCGGACGGCCAGCGCGACGGCTCGCTGCGCTCGGCGCAGGCGCCGCTGGCTACTGCTCAGATGTTGTACCAGCTCTGGCTGGGCTCCGCCCTACTGTCTAAACTGAATCAAGACCCGGCGCCGTTGCGGCAAGCGTTAGCGACCACCGAATTACTGCTCACCGCGACGGGCAGCGTGGCTGACACCCGCTCGCCTTGATGCTGCTCAGTGAAATTCACCCCCCAAGGAATTGTTGATATGAATATTTTGATTGTTCTCACCTCACACGACCGCCTTGGCGATACCGGCAAGAAAACCGGTTTCTGGCTGGAGGAATTCGCCGCCCCTTACTACGTGTTCAAGGACGCCGGCGCAAATCTGACGCTGGTTTCGCCGCTGGGCGGTCAACCGCCGCTGGATCCCAAAAGCGACGAACCGGAAGCGCAGACCGCCGCCACCGAGCGTTTCCGTAAGGATCCGCAGGCGCAACGGGCGCTGGCCAACACCGGTAAACTGGCCGACGTGCGCGAAGCCGATTTTGACGCCGTATTTTATCCCGGCGGCCACGGCCCGCTGTGGGATCTGGCTGAAGACGCCGACTCGATCGCGCTGATTGAAGCTTTCAATCGCGCCGGTAAGCCTTTCGGGCTGGTCTGCCACGCGCCGGGCGCACTGCGCCGCGTGCGCGCCGCCGACGGTCAGCCCCTGGTTAAAGGGCGCAAGGTTACCGGCTTCTCCAACAGTGAGGAAGAGGCGGTGCAACTGAGCAATGTGGTGCCGTTCCTGATTGAAGACGAATTCAAGCGTCAGGGCGGCCGGTATGAGAAAGGCGCCGACTGGCAGCCCCACGTCGTCATCGACGGTCATTTGATTACCGGGCAGAACCCCGCCAGTTCCGAAGCGGTGGCCGAAGCCTTAATCAACCAGCTGTCTTGAGCGACCCTTTCCCTTTTCAATACTTTTTGGAGTCAATAATGAACTCTCCCATTACCGCGGCAACGCTGGCCGCAGCCGTAGCCGCGATGAAACAGGCGCACATTCAGGACGGTCCGGCCAGCGCCGAGTTACGCCGCGACCGTCTGACCCGCGCCGCGCAACTGCTTACCCGGCACCACCGGGAACTGGCGGCGGCGATCGGCGCCGACTATGGTCATCGCAGCCCCTATCAGAGCCTGTTGGCCGACGTATTGTCTGCCGTCGATGCGTTGCAGTACGCCGCGGAAAATCTGCAGCAATGGATGCAGGCCGACGAACAGCCGGCCCCGGCCCCTGGAATGCAGGCCCGCGTACAGTACCAGCCCTTGGGCGTGGTCGGCATCATCAGCCCGTGGAACTTTCCGCTCAACCTGGCTTTCAGCCCGCTGGCGGGGGTATTTGCCGCCGGCAACCGCGCGTTGATCAAGCCGTCCGAGCTGACCCCGCGTACCGCTGAACTGCTGGCCGAACTGATTGCCCGCTATTTCGATCCGCTGGAGCTGACCACGGTGCTCGGCGATGCCGACGTGGGCGCGGCCTTCAGCGCGCAGGCTTTCGACCATCTGGTATTCACCGGCAGCACCGGCGTCGGCCGCCATGTGATGCGCGCCGCGGCCGAAAACCTGGTGCCGGTGACGCTGGAGCTGGGCGGCAAGTCGCCGGTGGTGCTCGATACCGATGCCGATGTGCAGGTAGCCGCCGAGCGAGTGCTGACGATCAAGACCTTCAATGCCGGTCAGATCTGTATTTCTCCCGACTACGTCATGCTGCCTGAAGGCGCCCGCGATGCTTTTGAGCAACACGCCCGCCGTTTCATCGCCCGGACCTTCCCGACGCTACAGGGCAACCCGGACTACACCGCAATCGTCAGCGATCGCCATTTCCAGCGCCTCCAGGGTCTGCTGGACGATGCGCGCGCCAAGGGCGCCACGGTCATCGGGCTGGAACCGGAAAACGAAGTCAACGCCGATGCGCAAACCCGCAAGATGGCGCCGACGCTGGTGTTCGACGTCACCGATGAGATGCTGGTGATGCAGGAGGAAATATTCGGTCCGGTTCTGCCGATCAAGACTTATCGCCACGTTGACGAAGCGCTGGACTATATCAATGCGCATCCGCGTCCGCTGGCCGCCTATTACTTCGGTCAGGATCCGCTGCGTCAACAGCGGTTCGGCGAACGCACCACCTCCGGCGCGCTGGTGATCAACGACGTGATGACCCACGCCTCGGTCGAGAGCGTGCCATTCGGCGGCGTGGGAGCATCGGGAATTGGCGCCTACCACGGCATCCACGGTTTCCGTCGTTTCAGCCATGCCAAGGCGGTGGTGGTGCAGAGCCCGGGCGGAGAATCCAATCTGCGTATGCGCGCGCCCTATGCCGCCGGCCTGGCGGAAATAGAAACCCTGCTGGCGGCGGCCTCCTCAGCCAATATCAACGGACAAAAGAAAAGCGGGTAAAACCGGCCGACAGAGGCAGATTCATCGCCTATACCACTGAATTTTTAAGTGAAAAAGCCTCTTACGCGGCAGGCTGGATGGATTTCCTCGACTGGGCGATAGCAGGTATCGTGGATATCAGCGCGGTGGCGCTCTACATGCACTATTGGGAAATCTTCGCCGCTATCGGCATCACTGCCGGTGAATGTAAAAATCCCGCAAACGGTGCTGCCTAAAGCGCGGGAGCAGGAGTCGGCCGCCGCCTGATGGCGCAGCGGAGATCAGCAGGCCCGGTTCCCCGGGCCTGCTGTTTTTATCGCTCGATCACGTAGCCATAAAGACGTTTAGCGCCGTTTTCCTCCGCGACGCTGTAAACCCCTTGCAGTTCGGGCGAAAACCCCGGCAGCAGGTTGATCCCGGCTTCCAGCGCCAGAAAATAACGCTGCACCGCCCCGCCCCACACTTCCCCCGGCACCACGCACAGCACGCCCGGCGGATAAGGCAAGGCGCCTTCCGCCGCGATGCGGCCCGCGGCCCCGGCAATGGGCACCAGCTCAATATTGCCGCGCACAAAGGCGCTGTTTGCCTCCTGCGGCAACATCTCCGCCGGCGGGAACGTGTCTTTACGGAACATCGCTTTTTGCAGGTCTTTTACCTTGTGGCCGGCGTAAAAATCATGCATCTCCTGACACAGCCGACGCAGCGTGTAGCCCTGATAGCGCCGTTCATATTTCTGATACAGACTCGGCAGAACCTCGCTCAAGGGCGCGTCCCGAGCAATAAGCTGCTCGAAATAGACGATGGCCTCAACCAGGCGCTGCATTTTGATGCTGTCTTCCGCCGGCGTCAGCAGGAACAGGATCGAGTTCAGATCGCACTTTTCAGGGATGATGCCGTGCTCGCGCAGGTAGTTCGCCAGAATGGTCGCCGGAATGCCGAAGTCGGTATATTCGCCGCTGGCCGCATCAATGCCCGGCGTGGTTAACAGCAGCTTGCAGGGGTCGATAAAATACTGGTCCTGAGCATAGCCGTCAAAGGCGTGCCACCTTTCACCCGGCTCAAAATTAAAGAAGCGCACATCATGGGCGATAATCTCCGTGTCGTGATCCTGCCAGGGGATCCCCGCGACCCTGGGCGGCACAAACGGCTGAATCAAATCACAGCGCGCCAGCAGCTGTTTACGCGCCTCGATACCGGTTTTCACACACTCCAGCCACAGGCGACGTCCGCTGGTGCCCTCATGCATTTTGGCATTGACATCCAGCGCGGCGAACAGCGGGTAGAAGGGGCTGGTGGAAGCGTGCAGCATAAACGCATTGTTAAAGCGCTTATGGTTGCAGAAACGCCGCTGCCCTTTGATGTGGGTATCTTTCTTATGTATCTGCGAAGTCTGCGAAAATCCCGCCTGCTGTTTATGCACCGATTGGGTGACAAAAATACCCGGATCGTTTTCATTCAGATCCAGCAACAGCGGCGAGCACTGCTCCATCATCGGAATAAACTGTTCGTACCCCACCCAGGCGGAATCAAACAGGATGTAGTCGCACAGGTGGCCGATGCTATCAACCACCTGACGCGCGTTATAGATCGTACCGTCATAGGTGCCGAGCTGGATCACCGCCAGACGAAACGGACGCGGCTCATCGGCGCGTTGCGGCGCGACTTCTCTCACCAGCCGACGTAAATAGGCTTCATTGAAACAGTGCGCATCGATCCCGCCGATAAAGCCGAAAGGGTTGCGTACCGTTTCCAGATAAACCGGCGTTGCCCCGGCCTGGATCAGTGCGCCGTGATGATTGGATTTATGATTGTTGCGATCGAACAACACCAAATCGCCGCGGGTCAGGAGCGCATTGGTCACCACTTTATTGGCGGCGGAGGTGCCGTTCAGCACAAAATAGGTTTTGTCCGCATTGAACACGCGGGCGGCGAATTTCTGCGCTTTCTTGGCCGCGCCCTCGTGGATCAGCAGGTCGCCCAACTTGACATCGGCATTGCAAATATCCGAACGGAAAATATTTTCGCCGTAAAAATCAAAAAACTGCCGCCCTGCCGGGTGCTTACGGAAAAACTGCCCCCCCTGATGCCCCGGGCAGGCGAAGGTGGTGTTCGCCATATCGACATACTTGATCAGGGTATCGAAAAACGGCGGCAGCATCGTATCCTGATACGCCTGCGCCGCGCTTTCCAGCATGGCGGCATGCTCGCCGGCGTCGTCCAGCGGCAACCACGCGCTGCCGACCGGTAATATATCGGACGGGGAGTCCGCGTCATTATTCGGTACGACGAAAGTCGGAATGGTAAAACCGGTATGGTGCAATAACGACAGGATCCCGCTGCGCGCTTCCTCAATAGAGACCACCACGGCCGCCACATCGGTAAAGTCGGTCTGACTTAGCGCAACAATTTCACGCGCCGTGATTAAACGGCCGGCAAGCGCCGCATTAGCCGCAATTTTTAACTGTTTCATTTAACCAAACCCAAACGGTTAAGGATGAGTGTACGTGCCCGGAAGACACGGCGCAGGGATAACAATCCCGACCAATCACAATGCCCGATCGATAACGCCAAGCGCACGATCCCTACAGCCATAACTGTAGGTGAAGAATGGATAAACTGGAGCCAGCACCATCCGATAGACATCAGTAAAATCAGAGTAAAACTCTATTTTTAATCATGCCTAACAGTGAGCGTACGAACGCCTCACCGCATGGTGGCGAAGGAGGATAATCGAAGAGACGAAGAGAGGCGGCTGAAACGGGCGGCATAGCGCGACATCATCAAAGATCCGGTGCGGTAATCCGGCACCATGAGCAATGAATCCGACATATCAGCAGCCCCCGTTAACCACAGATGAACAGAGCGTTCAAATGAACTGAAAGTTAAAAACCGCGCAATATTGGCATTCTTTTTCATCAAATTCAAGAAACGCCCGGCCCCAATTTTGTATCCAAGCCGGGCATGGCGGCAAAAGGCGCCACTGCCAGGAAAAACCATAACCGCACCCACTGGCAAACGGGCGAACAAAACCTGACGCCATTATTGCCTGAAAATAGAGCAGGCATGCGGCTTTGTGACAGAAACCCGTTGACGACGCCCGGCCAATACGGTTTAATTCGCCCCGTTGCCCGGATAGCTCAGTCGGTAGAGCAGAGGATTGAAAATCCTCGTGTCCTTGGTTCGATTCCGAGTCCGGGCACCACCTTTCCTTTTTTATGCCTCCTTATCAATTCCTATGTGCATGTAATTCAATAAGTTGGCGTAAAAATCTTTCCCGATGCGTTTTGATTTATCCCTTCGTATCCGGAAAATTTGGGGTCAGATTGCGGGTCGTTCAGTTCGATGAACGAAGGAGACCCTCACATGGCCCTGAATGACAGTAAAATCCGCGCAGCCAAATCCCGCGCAAAATCCTACAAACTTACCGATTCGCAAGGTCTGTACCTGACGGTATCCGCCAGCGGCGCTAAGCTATGGTATTTCCGCTATCGCTTCGGCGGTAAGGAAAACCGTCTGGCCTTTGGCCGCTATCCTCAGATTACGTTGGCGGAAGCCCGTGAAAAGCGCGACGCGGCGCGTAAGCTGCTGGCGTCCGGCCTCTGCCCTTCCTTGATCCGCAAAACGGATAACACCGCCGTTGATGAATCCCGCACCTTTCAGTACATCGCCACCACATGGCACACCAGTTGCCTTAAGCTCTGGTCGGACGCTCACGCCGATAAGATCCTCACCTGCCTGAAACGCTACGTTTTCCCCGCGATCGGTGCGATGGATATCGCTCTGATTGAGACCCGGCATCTGGCGCAGTTGGTTAAAACCATCGACGATAAAGGCGTGCATGACGTCGCCGGGCGGGTACGCCAGCATCTGACCAAAATCATGCGCCACGCGGTACAGCAGGGCGTAATCAAATACAATCCGGCTTACGATTTGGACGGCGTCGTGCCCCCGGTTGTGACCCAACACCACCCCGCCCTGCCGCTGAAACGCCTGCCTGAACTGCTGGCGAAGATTGACAACTACAAAGGCCAGATGCTGACCCGTCTGGCGCTGGAACTGAATCTGCATGTTTTTCTGCGCTCCAGCGAACTGCGTTTTGCTCGCTGGGATGAATTCAATCTGAAAGCGCATATCTGGAGCGTGCCCGCCCAGCGCGAAGCGGTAGACGGCGTGCGATTCTCAGAGCGTGGCGCAAAGATGAAGGATGAACATCTGGTGCCGCTGTCACGGCAAGCGGTCACCCTGCTGAAACAGATTCAGGCGATTTCCGGTGAGTCGGTCTTCGTTTTTCCGGGCGCGCATACCCTGAACAAGCCGATGAGTGAAAACACCATCAACAAGGCGCTGCGCGTGATTGGCTATGACACCAAAACCGAAATCTGCGGCCACGGCTTCAGGACCATGGCCTGTAGCGCCTTGAACGAGTCCGGACGCTGGTCAAAGGATGCCATCGAGCGGCAGATGAGCCACAAAGAACGCAACGGCGTGCGGGCGGCTTATGTGCATAAAGCGGAGCATCTGGAAGCCAGAATCGAAATGATGCAGTGGTGGTCGGATTATCTGGACGTCAACCGTGAGGGCTACGTCGCACCATATATTTATGCGCGACAGCATAAAGCCTCTGGTACAGCCTAACGGTTAATTCTCTGACAAAAGCAGATCCTGATGCGAGGGATCTGCTTCTTTGCTTTCTAAAAGGTTTTACCTTCTTATTTTTAACGATCAATCGGGAAACGCCTAAAATTATTCCGGCAGAATATTTTTAGGTCGTTACCTATCAATAAGGGAAATTTTTGAGGTATAGCTTATCGTCATTGCGACGATAAAAAATCTGCACCACAGGCTGATTTTCTGCCGACACGATACTGCGCCAGAACCCGTATTCCGGCCAACTGAACCAGATTCCTGTTGCCAGAAAGTCGCAGCTCTGCACCAAAGCATTGTCGAACGAACATCGAACTGCGCCAATCACGACCTTTTCAGCCCTTTGGCCCTTTCCGGTTTGGCGCTGTTACCCTTAGCCTTCCTTTTCCCTTTCGCTGCACCAGAGACAAGAATGCCCCATCGTTTCAACGCCCATAAACCTGCGCCACATAACGCCCACGCCCGTCGCCGTGGCCTAAATCCATCGCGACCAATGCCAGAGCCTCTTTTTCACTGAATCTCTGCGCCAGGTAATGGCGAATGGCATCCTGCGCCCAGGCGTAGCGCAATGAATGCGGGGAATATGCGCCGGTCAAGCCGATACGCGACGCCTGACCGTGCCAGTATTTCATCGCGCTTTTCAGATCGGGCTTATCAATCAGCCTGCCGTTGCGTTGTTCCGCCACAGCTAACGCATTTTCCAGCGCTTTTCTGACTGCGCCAGCATCCAGAATTACCGTTTCGCGAGGCCGTCCGCCTTTGGTGCCGAAAACGATGGTCAGCCGGGTTTCATCACGCTCCAGCGCCTGTTTCCATGTCCTAAGCGATTGCGCACACTGCACTGCTTCCTGAGAGCGCAATCCCATCAACCTTGAAAGCTCCAACACCGCAGCCATGCCCGCGTCTTTTGCACGAATGGTTTCCAGCACCTGCCAATAATGCTCCGCCGTGATGGCCTGCCGAGTACCGTTGCGGGATGCGCCGGATAAGCCGAGCGATTTATTAGATAGCCGTTCACTGGCAGCCAACCGATCACGCCCGGCCTGCTTCAGCAGACAGCGGAGCGCTGCCATTTCGTTTTGCAGGCTGCGTTTCGTTATACCCTGTTCCAACCGTTCACGAACGTAGCTTTCAATATGTCGGGCTTTCAGTTGCTCCACCCGCCGGATCTGCACATTTTGCGCCAGTAAGCGCTCACAAAATCGCTGCGCCAGCGCCATACGGTCATGAACGGTTTTATGACTGCCGCCCGCCAGCCGCGCCAGCGTTTTCATTTCCTGCTCCAAAAGACTCATTTTTGCATGTCCACTTTTCATGATTGCCGCAAAATCCAAAACAGATACAACCTTCCCCGGCGCATAGGCCGATAGCCCCTGATTTTTGTCGGGCTGCGAACGATACCTGAGCGCCGGGGCGGCAGCCGTTGAGGTGTTGCGGGGCTTCGGTGGTGCTCTCTGAGCAGCCGCCCGCTTGCGCGGGTTATCCCCCGGATCGTCCTGATCCCCCTCCGGTATCGGTTCAAGTTCTCCTGTGAGTGAAAGTGGGTTTAGTTAAGGTGTCAGAATCCCGCCGTGCGTTGGCGCAGTTGAATTGTCTGGTGCAGTCAAAAGGAGCTGGTGCGTCACTTTCCCGCTTGGCGCGGTTAAAGTGACGCACTGGACTGGCTCAGTGATTGAAAATTGAAATTTTGGTGCAAGATTGCGGCCACGCGGCAGCGAAGTCTGACAGCAGCCCGTCACGCCGCTTATAGATTGGAGCAGAGAGTGAAGGATGACCTTAACCATCGGTAGGATGGCCCGGCGGTTTACAAAGGTAGCCGCCGGTAAGGGATTGACCATCCTGATTCATCAGGCGCTTCTCTCAGGTCGTGAAGCATTTTGTGCAGGCGAAAACTTACACCCGTGGCAACAAGGCAGAAAGGGAAAACTGTTTTTTGCTTTTATAGAGTTGTTTGTTGGTTTTTTAGTCATTTTATGAGTGACAAACTGCCGCGCTTCGCTTGCCTTCTCCCGTCCCGTTATCCGCGTTCACCGATAACGGGACGGGAGATATTTTTTACTTTAGTGCTCCTCTGGCTTGCGGTAACGGAAAGGCCAGATTTCCGCAGGCGCAACACCCAACGCTTCCGCAATCAGCCGTTCTCCCTTGGGCCAGTGTTTTGTCAACGCATTCGCCAGCGTGGAAGAGGCTAGCCCCGCGTTACGCGAAACCGCCGCCAGCGACGTTCCCCGCTTTTTCAGCGCCGCAATAATATCGGCGGGATGCCAATCCTGTCGATTCATGCAGCCTCCTCATTAATACATTTCACACCGTCGGCGGTACGTATCCAGCGCGGGGCTTTCAGTTCAGCAGCAAAGTAATCAACCAGTTCCGCCAGAAGCCAACGCAATTGTTCTTCCGCTTGTGGTGGAAACATCCGGCAAAGCAGAAGTTGAGTCAGGGTAAAACAGTAATCGCAAAGCGTATCCGCATCGGGGGCAAAACGGGGAGAATTTGTGGGCAAGGTATCAACGGTCAGGCTGTCTATCAGGTGAGGCGGAATGGGATCGCTTAGGCCCGGTTTCAGCAGCGCAAGACCGGCGGCAAGCCGACCGCAGAGAGCCATCTTCAGCGCCGGATCGTAGCATTCCGCCTGAGTATCTGCGCACTTTTCACAATGCTCGGCCAGCACGGTAAAATCTGTATCGGCATTAAAAGGGTGGGTAAGTAACGGGTGAGTCTGGTTGAGGGTTGTAGCCATAATGGCAGCCTCCAGTGAGAAGTTAACTTATAACCACCACCAGAGGTTCCAATCTCAGGGTGGTGGACTGAACGGGGTTGGAACTACCGGCCTCACTGAAACCGGCGCACCTTGCGGTGCCCCCGCCCAGCCCACCATAATTTGGGTGTAGCTAAACGCGCGACATAAAAAAAGACGCGTTGGCGTCTCGTCGCCAGTGAGGTTCATCGGGGTTCCAATCCCGGCACCTGATTTTGCAGGTGCGGGTAAAAGATACCGCGACAGGGAATAAACGGCAAGAGGGTGCTATCGTGTTTTTCGTAATATCATGTAGAGTAGTGTTAACCAGTTGAAGTTACAGCGATCGTTCTCACAATGAAAGTGAGATTCAACCATCATTTCGAAAATGTTATGCAAGATGACACCGATCTTGGCTCTTCTACCCTGTAACGGTAAACTGTGTACCTTTACAGGAGTTATTAACCCAAGACATCAGCGCTGCCTGCGTTGAATGTGGCTCTTACAGGCGTGTCCATGACCAGTCGTCCCCAAATGATTATCAACGTATTACAGGCGAATCCTGATGAGCAATTTACTGCTCGTCAACTGGCGCAAAAAATCATCGAAATCTATGCGGATGAGTTGGCTGAAAAACGTAAAAATCCGCGTTTTGCCAGCGATGACGCTTTTTTGAGCCAGATAACGGCAGAGGTAGGCGGTAGCCGCACCGTGAAGGCAAAAGCCATGTGTCCGTTAGTGATGACGCGTGATAAGCCCCGACCGAGGCTGTTTTATTGGGGAGGCGAGCCTGCGGACGATGCTCAGGTGCAATTGCCTTCTGATACCACCCCGGTACCTTCGGCAGAAACGGTGAGTTTATCTGAACATGCGCTTTATCCGTTGCTGATTGAGTATCTCTCTGAAGAAGAGGATTTACTCTGCCGCCGTATCGATGAGAAGCGCTCAAGCAACAACAAAGGCTTAGGGGCCAACCACTGGCTTTATCCCGATATTGTTGCGTTGCAGCCTCTTGATAAGGGCTGGGATACGGTGGTGCAAAACTGTGTCCGCCATAGTGAAGGGCGTTTAACCCGCCTGTGGTCATTTGAAGTAAAACGACAGCTTAACCGTAGCAACGTGCGCGAATGTTTCTTTCAGGCAGTGAGCAATTCAAGCTGGGCGCACTTTGGCTATCTGGTCGCCACCGAGATTAACGAAGATAAGCAGCGTGGCGTTGAGCGAGAGCTTCAGATGCTGTGCGCGCTGCACGGCATTGGGGTGATCCTGCTTAACCCACAGGATCCGGGCAATAGCCAGACGCTGATCCCGGCGCGCGAGCGGACCAGCATCGACTGGCAATCTGTTAACCGGCTGGTGGAAGAGAATAGAGACTTTAAAGAGTTTATCGATCTGGTGGCTGAGTATCACCAGACCGGAAAAGTACATAAGGCGTTATGGAATAAGTAACGCGGCACTCTCCTTTGCTCTATACATCAGTGATGGGTCATTATTCAAGTTCAGAAAGTATTTATGCACAATGATCAGAGCGACAGACGAGTAATGGTAGCTGCTCCAGCTTGGTCTGAAGAGATGGACGCCACACTGACAGTTAACCATGTCAAACTGGTAATATGATATTTCATTAATCGGATATCATCCTGCCACATAGAACATTCGTTTATATTTTATCTTTAATGTCGCTCTTTAATCGACTTTTACGAAAATAATTAAACCAAATATTGCATCTGTACATTGTCACATAATATATTGGTTTAATAATTTAGTTTTTCGTCGATCCAGAGGCGACACTTGACAAACTATCTAAACTGGCTGATGCGAAACACTCTACCCGGTCAGGTGTTGCTCCAGTCATGGCTTAGCCGCAACGGCATAGATCGTAAGCTCTCTTACCGCTATGTACAGAACGGCTGGCTCAGGCGGGTAGCGCATGGTGTTTACTGTCGGACGGGTCGCGAACCCGACTGGGTCGATGCGGTTTCCTGTCTGCAAACTCAGTGGGAAAAACCGGTACGGGTGGCAGGGCTGACCAGTCTTGCGCTACAGGGCCATGCTCACTATGCCGAACCGGGCAGGCCAAAGGTCTGGCTCACGCTCCCGGCTTACGTCAAGCTACCGGGATGGTTCGCCACCTTTAAACAATCCGCCACCTTTATCACGTTATATACGTCGGGCCTGTCCGCTGATGTAACACCATTCACTACAGAACTGAAAATCGGCGATCGGCGAGTAATGGGCAGTTGCCCGGAACTTGCCGCGTATGAAATCGCCAGCGGCGTTCCTGCGCATATCTCGTTTGAACATGCCGACGCCCTGTTTCAGGGGCTAAACCTTCTCAGCCCGCGTAAGTTACAGACGCTGCTCTCTGCCAGTCATTCGGTGAAAACCAACCGGGTGGTGCTCTACCTTGCGCAACGCAACGGACATCCTTATTTCCAGTATCTCGATCAGAGTGGTGTAGATACCGGGACAGGAAAGCGGCAAATCGTCCCCGGCGGCTGGCTGGAGCCGGATTACCAGATCACCGTTCCCAAGGAATTTGAACCGAAAGGAGTCGAAGATGGATCAACGTGATATTTACGCCCGACAGGTCAAACTGTTGATGACTGCCCTGCCGCATGTAGCGAAAGAATCCTGTTTCGCTTTAAAAGGCGGTACGGCAATTAATTTATTTGTGCAGGACTTCCCTCGCCTATCGGTAGATATCGATCTGGTTTATAAGACCTTCATGGACCGCGATACCGATCTCGCTGCCATCGACGATGCATTGAGGCGTATTACCGAATCTCTGAATAGCACGCGGGGGCTCACCGCAATTCGGCAGGATAATAAAGCCGATGAAAAACGCATTATCGTTAACGCCGCTTATGCGCAGATAAAGATTGAAGTCAGTCCGGTCTGGCGTGGATTGCTGTTGCCTCCGGCAGAAATGCCGGTGTGTGGGCAGGTGGAAATGGAATATGGCTTCACCACCATGAATGTCGTCTCTCTGGCGGATCTCTACGGTGGAAAAATCTGCGCCGCATTCGATCGCCAGCATCCACGCGATCTGTTTGACGTACTGAATATGCTGAAGAAACCGGGTCTCACGCGCGAGATCTTTGACGGTTTTCTTTGTTATCTGGCAGGTCATCCCCGCCCCATAGCCGAACTGCTGGCCCCAAACTGGGACACGGGGCGGATCGCCACGCTGTACCAACAGGAATTTTCGGGCATGACGCAGCAGGAAACCTCTCTGGAATCACTTCTGTCGGTAACGACATTGCTGCCGCAGGCGTTGAAATCTCATTTTACCACTCAGGATCAACAGTTCTTACTCAGCTATAAGCAAAACACCCCTGACTGGTCGCTGTATCGCTATCCTGATATTCAGTATCTCCCCGCCATTCGCTGGAAACAGCGTAACTTATGGGCGCTGAACGCTAAAAATGCGGCTAAATTTACGGCGGCGGTGAACAAACTGAAGAGGGTTCTGGAGCATTACTTTTAGCTCTGGTTCAGAGAGATTGAATTAAGCCATGATGTTTAATTATCTCAACTGAGTTCTGACGATATCTCAAAAAAATAATAAAAATACAAATTAAATCAATAAACTAATCATATCCATTTCAATACATTATCTCAAAAACACCTAATTCACATGTCGTCTCTTCGTTTAACACCACTATATGTGGACCTCAGACCGTTATGTGTGGACCTGACTCCACACATAACGAAGCCTCTCCCCTTAAACACCGATTCCTCGTGACAACCATCACAAAAACAAAGCGATTTTTTATGGGGGCTTTAGTGGGGGCTCTGTTTCAAGAATTTCGCAATTAAACCAATAACAAACAGCATGTTAATCGTGGATATGATTCCGAGTCCGCCACCTTTCCTTTTTTATGCCTCTTTATAAATTTCCATGTGTATGTAATTCAATAAGTTGGCGTAAAAATCTTTCCCGATGCGTTTTGATTTATCCCTTCGTATCCGGAAAATTTGGGGTCAGATTGCGGGTCGTTCAGTTCGATGAACGAAGGAGACCCTCACATGGCCCTGAATGACAGTAAAATCCGCGCTGCCAAATCCCGCGCAAAATCCTACAAACTTTCCGATTCGCAAGGTCTGTACCTGACGGTATCCACCAGCGGCGCTAAGTTATGGTATTTCCGCTATCGCTTCGGCGGTAAGGAAAACCGTCTGGCCTTTGGCCCCTACCCGCAAACTACACTGGCGGAAGCCCGTGAAAAGCGCGACGCGGCGCGTAAGCTGCTGGCGTCCGGCCTCTGCCCTTCCCTGGTGCGCAAAACGGATAACACCGCCGTTGATGAATCCCGCACCTTTCAGTACATCGCCACCGCATGGCACACCAGTTGCCTTAAGCTCTGGTCGGACGCTCACGCCGATAAGATCCTCACCTGCCTGAAACGCTACGTTTTCCCCGCGATCGGTGCGATGGATATCGCTCTGATTGAGACCCGACATCTGGCACAATTGGTTAAAACCATCGACGATAAAGGCGTGCATGACGTCGCCGGACGGGTACGCCAGCATCTGACCAAAATCATGCGCCACGCCGTCCAGCAGGGCGTAATCAAATATAATCCGGCTTACGATTTGGATGGTGTCGTGACCCCGGTGGTGACCCAACATCACCCCGCCCTGCCGCTGAAACGCCTGCCTGAACTACTGGAGAAGATGGATAGCTACAAAGGCCGGATGCTGACCCGTTTGGCGCTGGAACTGAATCTGCATGTTTTTCTGCGATCCAGCGAATTGCGGCTCGCTCGTTGGGATGAGTTCAACCTGAAAGCGCATATCTGGAGCGTGCCCGCCCGGCGCGAAGCCGTAAACGGCGTGCGGTTCTCAGAGCGTGGAGCAAAAATGAAGGATGAACATCTGGTGCCGCTGTCGCGGCAGGCGGTCGCCCTGCTGAAACAGATTCAGGCGCTTTCCGGCGAATCGGTCTTCGTTTTTCCGGGCGCACATACTCTGAACAAACCAATGAGTGAAAACACCGTCAACAAGGCGCTGCGCGTGATTGTCTATCAAACCTGCCAGACTACTGACTAGTCGCGCACCCCGGAATACAACGCTACCTCTTGGTTAATTGCTGAATAATCACTTGGAGTATATACTCACAGTATGCATAAATGAGGATCTCTATCATGAAACACCGCGTTAGCGTTACCGTGGACAAAGACAATTATCAGGTTCTGAGTGCTGCCGGAGTTAACATTTCTGGTCTGGTAAATGACGTCATTGGCAAGGAAGCCCGCCGTATAAAGGCTGAGGAGTGGAAGAAGGAAAACCGCGAAGGGATGGAAGAAGTCGCCAGATTTATCGCACAGAATGGCTGCTTTGCTGATGAAAACAGGAACTGGTAATCATCATGCAATTCATTGTTTATCAATACAAACGCGCCAGTCACTACAAAATGTTTGTCGATGTGCAAAGTGATATTGTCGAAACGCCAAAGCGGCGTATGGTCATTCCGCTTATAGAAGCGCATCACCTGTCTGAGAAAGTGAATGAGACACTGTTCCCTCGACTCCACATCAACGGCGAAAATTATCGGCTGATGACCACTGAACTATCGAGCGTTCCCGCTGAAGTCATAGGTGAAGTGATTGCGGATCTCGGCGACTACGCGGATGAGATCAAGGATGCTATTAATCTTATGTTTTTGGGGATTTAAGAGAGATCCTGAATGTTCGCATCACATTCCCTCCTCCCCCGAAATTAGGTAACACCAACGAGCCAAAAGACCTCTAAAAATAAATGGCTCGGTTTAGCGGGATACTTACAAAGACGCTTTAAATTCCGTCAATGAGGAAATCTATTGCTGCCTTTATCTGAATACGATACTGCGAGGCATCACAAAACATAGCTCCCAAGGAGCGGACAGGTATACTTGCCAGTTCGTGAGTCATAACAGCGTACTCTTTGCCGTCCGTACCCGCAGCCCTTGATCTCTCCTGAAGACCTTGGCAGCGAGGAGGATCAGGCTGGCTTATTCGTACTTTCAGGCAGGCGTGCGATCACCTTGATCTCGAACTGGAAGCCATAAAGCCATGTGACGCCAACCCCCGTCAGAGCTGGATATGGCGCATCGCCCCAGTATTCCGGCAGCACCTTCCAGACGGTGTCGAGCGTGGATTGAGGATCAACAACAAACAGGGCGACATCGACCACGTCATCGAAGCTGCAGCCGGCAGCCTCAAGCACCGAGTTGAGGTTGTCGAAAGCAAGCCGGATCTGTGCTTCCAGTTCTGGCTCCGGCGAGCCATCATCCCGGCTGCCGACCTGGCCCGAAACGAAAAGAAAACCGTTCGAGCGCACGGCGGGCGAATAGCGGTTGCGTTCGTACAGGGCTTGGCGCCCGGCAGGAAATACTGCATCACGGAATACGGTCATGGCCGGGCCCCTCTTTTGGCTGTCACTCTCTTGATGTGCCGACAACAACGATATTAGCACCGAAATTGATCGCTGATTAGCCGGACAGTAGCGGACAGTCCGTACGAAACGGCGAACAATGCGCGCCGCAACTTGCACTCCAGAATAGATCGGCATTTGATCGTCCTCGCAGCTGAGCAGGCTGCCTGGGCGCCTAATGGGACGCGGCTGTCGTTATTAACAATTTCTCCTTGGCGTTCAGCTGATTGATATAGTCAACGAAGGCATGAGATTAGGCGACACGGCATCCCGTTGTTGTCCCATCTGAAAATATTCCCCTGGTGAAGGACATTATTCACACGCCCCGGTTAATCTGACATTATATAAATAGCTCGATCTTTATATTCATAGCGCTGCTTACCATAGCGCAATACGCGATCGTGAGAACGGGGGGAAATCCCTCTTGTTTCAGAAAAATATTTATGTTATTAGCCAATTCTGAAATTTGAAGAGATAATTTAATATATCAATAATAAGGATGCGAATAATAAATGAATTTAAATGTTACCGACAAGCCGTATCAAAGTGAACAAGACTTCGTTATTCAAAGTCTGTGGAAACACAATGAAAAATATGACGCCGTCGATATTCACCCGTTATTTTTAAATTTCAGAGACGATACCGGCGCCATCGTGGCCGGTCTGGTGGCCAGAACCTGGTGGGGAGGGCTTGAAGTTCAATATCTGTGGGTCAGCGAGCAACACAGGAAAACCGGATTAGGCAGCCAACTGATGAAAAAAGCCGAAGAGGAAGCGCTCAAACGCGGTTGCCATCTGGCCTATGTCGATACCTTCAGTTTTCAGGCGCGGGGCTTTTACGAAAAACTGGGGTATCGCGAATACGGAAACCTGCCGGGATATGCCCACAAGCACACGCGGCACTATTTAGCTAAATCGATCCGCTGAGTCAGCATTAGCCTAAAAGGAGGGCAGGATGCCATCGTCGCCTAAAAGTATAAATGATTATATCCGCAGTCTTATTACCATGATGGAGTGCTTGAATGAGCCCTGGGGTATCAAAGACTTGAAATCCTGACATATTTATATGAATAAAGCGGCATATCTTTATACCAACACTCCCCTGAATTTTGATATCGAGGGGAAGTTTGATGATGAGTTTCCTGCCGATTGGGCTGAGTTATCCGATGACTTGCAAGAGCATGACCGCCGTACGGAAAATAGCGCACAGCGCGTTACCGTTATCGAAACCCACTATTGGTATGGCAAAAAAACGCTAACGCCGTTCATTAGCGAGAAAATCCCCATCTTTAATGCAGAGCGGATTTGCATCGCAACCATGTGGAACGCCAGGCCGCTTAATACGCTGTCTCCTTTGGTTTATATTAACCACAAAAAGCCCACCACGTTGAACACCGAATTAACCACCAACATTTTCACCAAGTCTGAACTTGATATTGTTTTTCTGATATTGCAAAGGTTTAGCAATAAAGAGATCGCCAAAAAAATGAACGTTTCATATAAAACCATTGAGAACAGGGTATATAGCATGTATCAAAAGGCGAACGTCCATTCGTTGAATCAATTTGAAGCGTTTTGCCATCATCTGGGACTGGATAATTACCTTCCCAATTCACTCATAGAGAAAGGCATTCAATTTATTTAAATATAAGGAATATATTCAGATGGAAAGAATAGATGATTATCCGGTCAGCCGGGTGCCGATGAATGTACGGCTGCCCTTTTTTAATGTGGCATTGGTCCATATAGGGATGCTGACCGCGCTGGATCAATTTATGTTAGGCGCCGTACTGGGCAACGCGATGACACTACGCGATGCCTTTATATCGATTTTTATCGGCAGCGCGATTTTCGGGGTAGTAACCTTGGGCCTTGGCTATGCGGGCATGAAAGAAGGATTATCCGGCAGCCTGCTGGCCAGATGGTGCGGCTTCGGACGCGTTGGTTCCGTATTGATCGGCGTAGTGATTGCCGTCAGCCTGTTAGGCTGGTTCGGCGTGCAAAACGCCGTATTTGCCAAAGCCCTCAACTTCGCCCTCGACGACAGGTTAGGCTTCGGCTGGTCGGCCGCCCTGTCCGGCGCCGCGTTGACGATTCTGGTCGCCTTTGGCTTCAAGGCATTAAAATTTACCGCGAAAATAGCCGTTCCGCTGTTTATCCTTATTGTCGGCTACATCTCCGTTATGACCCTCAGCGGGCACAATATTGCCGAATTACTGCGTTCCGCTCCCACCGGCGCGGCCATTTCCATCAGCGCCGGGGCCACAATGGTGGTCGGCGGCTGTATTGTGGCCAGTTTAATTACCCCCGATATGACCCGCTACTCCCAAAAAGGCAACCACGTTTTCTGGATCACCATTATGTCGATCATCGTGGGGGAATTCATCGTCAATGGTTTGGCGATATTAATTGCCCGGGCGCTGAATACCGCCGACGTGGTGACCATCATGTCGCAAACCGCCGGGGGAATCGGGCTGATCGCGGTTATTTTTTCCACCTTGAGAATCAACGACATCAATCTTTATTCGTCATCGCTGGGCATTGCCAACGCCATAGAAGGCATGACCGGCAGAAAACTCAGCTATATGTCGATCACCTTGGTAATTGGGTTTATTGGCACCTCTCTTTCCGTGATGGGTATTTTAGATAGATTCGTGGATTTTCTTACCCTGCTTGGCGTGTTGTTCCCGCCGATTATCGGCATCATGCTGGTCGACTATTATATTTTAGGGACTCATCGGCAATTGCTCGCCGCGAGCAGAAAAGAAGGCAAACTCCCGGAAATCGCCGATACGCCGTTGATCGGCTGGGCGGCCATCGCCGCGAGTATTGTCGGCGCCGTGGTAGGCTTCGCCATAGAATGGGGGATCCCGGCGCTTAACTCACTGTTGGCGGCCAGTATGCTGTATTGGGTGATTAAAGCCCGCAGGATATGATTTTCGGCTGAACATTAAACAGGGCCGCACCCTATAGCATAAGAGTGCGGCTTCAGGAAACAGGGGCATTTACCCCAAATGCTCGGTTAAATAATCAATAAACGCAATAATTCTCGCCGGTACGTGTCGGCGCTGCTGGTAAACCGCGTGGATATCCGCCGCCGGGGTGGCGAAATCGGTCAATAGCGCCGCCAGTTCGCCGCGCGCGAGATAATCTCTGACGTCCCAGAACGAGCGCAAAATAATGCCGTGTCCATCAAGCGCGTAGCACATAATCACTTCGCCATCATTACTCGACAGGCTGCCGCAGACTTTATGGGTAAATTCCTTGCCGTCCTGGTAGAAACGCCATAATGAATAATCGCTTTCAAACTGCCGCAGCACCATACAGTTATGTTCGGACAGTTCGGCCACCGTCTTCGGGGTGCCGGCGCGGGCAATATAGGCCGGCGACGCGCACAGCACCCGGGGATTATCCAGCAATTTCCGCGCAATCAAACGCGAATCGGGCGGTTTCCCCACGCGGATATCAATATCGATTCCGGCGTCGAGCATGTTGACCGGCTGGCTGGAGAGCTGGAGCTGCACTTCAAGGCCGGGGTGCAGCCGTGAAAAAGAGGAAATCAGCGGCGCAATGTGGCGGCGGCCAAAACCAAAGGAGGCATTCACCGTCATCTTGCCGCACAGCGAACGCTGATTTCTGGCGACGGCGCTTTCCAGTTCGCTGATTTCTTTCAGTATCGGCGCCGCCCCTTCGGCATAAAGAATACCTTCCACCGTCAGGTCCAAACGTCGGGTGGTGCGTTGTATCAGCTGCACGCCAAGCCGCTTTTCCAACTGCGTCAGCCTTTTGCTGACCGCGGGCAGGGAAAGTCCAAGCTCGCGGGCCACCGCCGTCAGGCTGCCTAACGATGCAATACGGCTGAAAAAGAATAGATCGTTAACCGATGACATGGATTCTTCTCTTAAATTCAACAGTAACTTGCCATTTAGGCTAATTGTTCACCATTTACCAAAGAAATACACTCAATTAAACCCTCGCATAGCAACAAGGAACCTCTGATGGCGGTAAAACAACACAGCATCGCCGTAATACCCGGTGATGGCATAGGTAAAGAAGTGATGCCCGAAGGCGTGCGCGTAATCCAACGGGCGGCGGAAAAGTTCGGTATCGACATACGCTGGGACTGGTTCGATTTCTCCAGCGCCGACTACTATCTCAAGCATGGAAAAATGCTGCCGGATGACTGGTTCTCCACCCTGAAAAATTATGACGCGATCTATTTCGGCGCGGTGGGCTGGCCTGAAATCGTGCCGGATCATGTTTCTTTGTGGGGCTCGCTGCTGCAATTCCGCCGGGAGTTCGATCAGTACGTCAACCTGCGCCCGTGCCGGTTAATGCCCGGCGTCAAAGCGCCGCTTGCCGGGCGCAAACCAGGCGATATTGATTTCTACGTGGTGCGGGAGAACACCGAAGGCGAATATTCCAGCGTCGGCGGAACCATGTTTGCCGGCACCGCTCGGGAAATCGTTATTCAGGAAACGGTGATGACGCGCGTAGGGGTCGATCGCATCCTCAAGTTTGCCTATGAACTGGCGATGAAGCGCCCGAAAAAACACCTGACCTCCGCCACGAAATCGAACGGTATCGCCATCACCATGCCATACTGGGATAGCCGGGTGGCGGAAATGGCGAAACAGTATCCGCAGATCAAGGTCGATAAATTCCATATCGATATTCTGACCGCCAATTTTGTCCTGCACCCGGACTGGTTTGACGTGGTGGTCGCCAGCAATTTATTCGGTGATATCCTGTCGGATCTGGGACCGGCCTGTACCGGCACGATTGGCATCGCCCCTTCCGCCAACATCAACCCGGAGCGCCATTTCCCCAGCCTGTTCGAACCCGTTCATGGCTCCGCCCCGGATATCGCCGGCAAAGGGTTGGCCAACCCTATCGGCCAGATATGGTGCGGCGCGATGATGCTGGAGCATCTGGGCTATGCGCAGGCCGGCGCGGCGGTATTGCACGCCATTGAAAGCGTATTGTCTCAGGGCCCGCAGACCGCGCCGCTCACCCGCGATCTCGGCGGCAGCGGCAATACGGAAACCTTGGGAAGAGCGATTGCGGACCGGCTGTAACGCCGCCGGTGTTAACACAATATTGTCGCCAAGATAAAATGTTGGTCTATATCTTATTTTTTAGCAAAGCCTGTTAATAGCGCCGGGGTTGATAGACGGATTTTCTATAAAAACCGCAATCCGCTGGTGATGACTTTTTAAGAGCAATAAGATCGGTGCGGTTTTTATCGTCAAACGAAGGAGGTTAGTGTGTACAAGGCGTATGACAGATATAGAAATCCGCTCGATCCCGGCTGCCGCGTTATGCAAAGCGATTCACGCCTGATCGGCACCATTGCGGCCATTCATGCGGATAATCTGAAACGTGAAGAAGTCCGGCGCGCCAAGTGCGTTGAACTAAAAGGCGTTAATGGGTACTTTGCCCCTCAGGAGCTGATGCGTCTCGGCCGTTCCTGATTTTCAGAACAGAGGGTTTTTATCACGCATGGCTTTGATTATTCGGGCGTCGTTCTGTCGCCCGATATTGTGTTTCCCGCATGACTTTTTTATTTCCCCCGTAAGCGCCACGGCTCACGGTTGCTCGAACCAATCGCCGTTCTGCTGGGCGATGGGCGTAATCGAGTAAATCAATTCCTGTAAGTGCGCGCCAATCGCCTGCTCGGCAGCATCGGGATCGCGGGCCTTCAACCCATTGAAAATAAGATAATGTTGCTCAATAAGGCTCTCCGGCGGGGAGACCTGGCTTAAACTGAGGAAACGGACTCTGTCCATGGTCGCTTTAATCGACTCAATGGTTTCCCACGCCAGCGGACACCGTGCAATCTGGGTTAAATACTGATGAAAACTGTCGTCAAGGCTGAGAAACTCGCGCATCCGTTCATTTTGCGCGGCCAGTTCCTGGCGGCGCAGGTTATGTTCCAGCATTAATAATTGCTCGTCGGTAACCGTTTCCGCCGCGCGGCGAACGATGGCGCACTCCAGCGCCTGACGAATAAAACGGGCGTCGGCCACCCGTTTTTCAGAAATTTTCATCACGAAGGTGCCGCGCTGCGGCAGTATCTGCACCAGTCCGGCTTCGGCCAGCTTGATAAACGCCTCTCTCACCGGCTGGCGAGACACCGCAAAACGCATTGATATCTCTTTTTCGGACAGCAGCTTACCCGGCGGAATGATGCATTCCACGATGTCTTTACGCAACACGCGGTAAATTTGCTGGTTTACAGGTTCATTGTTGTTGATCTGAAAAGGAGTGTCCATACAGCCGCTTTTTTACTCAGAATAGTTATTGATTATGATACATGCATACTTAAGGCCGTATCTATCTTCTTTTCCCGGTAAAATCTGGCGTTATACGACAAATATTTATGCTGGCGGTACGGTTTTCATCATCATTATCGGAATGCGCCATACTGTTGCCGGCAGTATGGCGCGCATGATGTTCATTTTCGGCCGCCGAATGATTAACTCAGCGTCTATTTTTCTTCTGTAACACCAGAGCGACGGACTTTTTGGCGCCATGGGTCTGCAATAACCGATAAGCCTCAGCGACCTGTTGCATAAAAACGGGGTTGTCCGGCAAATCGTTGCCGAATACGTCGCGCAGGCTTAATAACGCCCGGACTCTGCCCTGCCCGTCCTCACTCTGCGCCACCAGCTGCGCCAGTTTTTCCCGCAGCGGATCGCTGATGTCGATGGGTTGCCCCCGGTCGTCCACGCCGCCGACGTAACGCATCCACCCCGCCACCCCTAACGCCAGCAGATCGAAAGACTCGCCCCTGGCCAGATGGACGCGAATGGAATCCAGCATACGTTGCGGCAGCTTCAATGTTCCGTCCATGGCGATTTGCCAGGTGCGGTGTTTCAGCCCGGTATTGCGATAGCGCTCCAGCAAGGATTCGGCATAGGCCGCCAGATCGACATTCTCGACGTGCAGCGTAGTGGCCTGCTCATCCAGCATAAGCCGGCGCGCAGCCCGGACATAGTCGCTATCCTGCATACACTCATCAATATACTGATAGCCGGCCAGATAACCGAGGTAAGCCAGAAAGGAGTGGCTGCCGTTGAGCATGCGCAGCTTCATTTCTTCGTAAGGCAGGACGTCCGTCACCAGTTCGGCGCCAACCTTCTCCCATGCGGGACGTCCGGCGACGAAATTATCTTCAATTACCCATTGTCTGAAGGGTTCGCAGGCGATCCCCACCGGATCCTGAATCCCGCCGATAACCTGCGCGATCTTCTCCAGCGTCTCCGGCGTAACGGCGGGAACAATCCTATCCACCATGGTGGAAGGAAAGCTGACATTGTCCGCTATCCACGTTGCCAGGGCGGCATCCTGCGCCTGCGCCAGTGCGAGAACCACATTGCGGGTGACGCTGCCGTTATTCGGCATATTGTCGCAGGACATCACCGTAAACGGCTTGAGGGATTTGTCCCGCCGTAGCCGCAGCGCTTCAACAATCGCGCCGGGCGCGGAGCGGGGTTGCCGCGGATGAGCCAGATCGTGCTGAATCAACGGGTGATTGGTATCAATGGATGCGGTTGACGGCAGGTAGCAATACCCTTTCTCCGTCACCGTCAGCGAGACAATGGCAATATCCGGCTGCGTCATCGCGGTCAGCACGCGGTCAATCCCGTCCGCTTCGCCATGAAGAGCCTGGCGCACCACCCCCACAATACGGCCATGCCAGTGGCTGCCGCTCATTTCGCACACCGAATAGAGTAAATCCTGCTGCCGCAGATCGGCAATTTGCCGCTCGCCGCCGATCAGGTTAACTTCGCAATACCCCCAGTCGCTGCCGTGCCCGGCGGCCAACTGGTCGGCATAAACCGCCTGATGAGCCCGGTGGAAAGCGCCGAAACCAAGATGCACGATGCGGGTTTTCAGTAACTTGCGGTCATATTCAGGGATAATCGTTCCCTGGGACAGCCGGTGAAGATTGCTTGGTGAAAGATTCATCGCAAGAGTCTCATTTAATATTTTGCCGAATATTGCCAATAATCATTTAATTATCGGTACATAAAGACGTTTACGCCGCGTCTTCCAGCTCGTCCAAATCACGATCTTTTACTTCAGGCATGCAAATGGCCGAGAACAACCCTATCAGCGAATAGACGATGACCATCACCGCAATCGGCCACCATGAGCCGGTGATATTGCAGAAAATACCGGCCAGGACGGGACCGAACCCAACGGCGACCAAACCGCCGGTCTCTTTGGAAATAGCCATTTGAGTGAAGCGATTCCGCGCGCCGAAAATTTCCGCCATGGTGATATTTTCCAGAGCGAACAGGCCTAATACGGCGAAATTATGAATAACAATAATGCAGGTAATAATGATATTAACGTCGGTATTTTTATCCACGATAATTGAGAGCATAGGATACGCCAACAAAATCGCCGAGATATTCAGAATGATATAAGGCGTACGGCGGCCAATTTTATCGGAGAGCCAGCCTAGTAACGGAATGGTGATAAAGCCGATAATAGAGCTGATCATCAGTGCGTCGGTGGGAATATATTTATCGAATAACAGCGTCTGTACCAAATATCCCGCCAGGAATGTCTGAATCAGCCCCGAATTACCGGCTTGCCCGAAGCGTAATCCGGTTGCCAGCCAGAAAGACTTGCTGTTAAACATTTCCAGTAGGGATTTCGGTTCATTTTGCACGCTAACGCTATTTGATAATGAATGATCTTCGGCAGCCTCGTTATTCACTTTTTCAAACACCGGACTCTCTTTCAGATTCAACCGCAGCCAGATGGCAAACAGCATCACCACGACGCTGGCCAGGAAAGGAATACGCCAGCCCCACGCCAATAACTCTTCTCTGTCGAGGGCAAAGAACATAACGGCCCATATCGCCGTCGCGCTGAGCGTCCCGCAGTTGGTGCCCATCGCCACCAGGGAGGAAATTATGCCGCGCTTACCTTTTGGCGCATATTCGGCCAGCATCGTCCCGGCGCCGGATATCTCCGCGCCCGCGCCCAACCCCTGGACGATACGCAATGTCACCAGCAGGATCGGCGCAAAAATACCGATCTGGGCGTAGGTGGGTAACACACCGATTAATGTCGTACAGATCCCCATCATGGTGATGGTAATAAACAGCACTTTCTTCCGGCCTACCGCATCCCCCATTCTACCGAAGATAAAAGCGCCGACGATACGCGCCACATAGCCAGCGCCGTATGTTCCCATAGCCAGAATTAACGCCATGGCCGCCGACTGTTCAGGGAAAAATATTTCATGAAACACCAGCGCGGCGCCTAACGAGTACAACTGAAAATCCATAAATTCCAAAGCAGTGCCCAACCATCCGGATACGGCCGCTTTTACCAGGTCGGTCGTACTCCGCACAGGCTTATGCTGCCCGGTATCTATTTGTTTGTTGTTCATCTTTATACTCTCTACGGTTTGTAGTTATGCGCATAGCACAGCCGCACAATAACGTTAAATTGTGCGACAACTTGTCTAAGCCTTGGCAAATAAGGCTTAGGGCGATACAGAGGAAGATAATTGTTAGAATAAAATTGACGATATTTTATAGTTCAGTCGTTATCTCCAATTGAATAAATCATATTGCTGCCTGGCACAGACAGTTATTAACCTAACTAACGGTCAAACTTCAGTAATACCTTGCAGCAGCTTTTTTTATCCTTTTCGAATATATCAATCGCTTCCACCACCTGTTGATAATCAAATCGGTGGGTGATTAATTTTAACGGATCGATCTTTTTCTTTTGCAGCCATTCAATAACCAGCGGAAATTTATTCGCATTAAGCCTTGAAGAGAAAATAGAGAGCTCTTTGCTGGTAATACCCTGTTGGGTTATCTGACAGGGGTCGCTGGAAAAGCCCATAATCGCGATGCGCGCGGCGGGAGAGGCTATGGCTATCGCCTCTGATAAAATTGACGGATGGCAGGCCGCGTCAATAATCAACGTTGGTTTGATTTTCAGCTTGTCCAATTCATCTTTTAATGACAGTGAAGCGTTATTAATCACTTTATCCGCCCCGCAACGCTGCGCCATAGCTAGACGTTCGGGGATGCGATCGACGACAATAACCTCTTTTACCTGATAAACCCCTTTTAAAACCTGAACGGAGGTCAGCCCCATCGGCCCAGCGCCGTAAATCAGGGCAATATCCCTTTGCGTTGGCTTAACCTGGGCGGCGACATTGGCAGAAATGGTGAAAGGCTCTACCATTACCGCAAATTCATCCGCTATATCATCCGGAATAGGGTACGCATTTTTATCCGGCACCACACTGTACTCGCTAAACCCGCCATCGCGATGCACGCCCAGCACCACTAAAGACGTACAGACGTTTGGTTTACCGACGGAACAAGGGTAACAGCGTCCGCAGCTGACCACGGGATCAACAGACACTCTTTCACCGATACGCGAGGTATCCACGCCTTCGCCGACGGCGTCAATGACGCCAAAAAACTCATGACCGATTACCCGCGGGTATTTGGCGAAAGGATTGTGACCGCGATAAATATGGCTATCCGAACCGCAAATTCCGGCCAACGCCACCTTGACCCTGACATCGCCTTTGGCCGGTCGAGGCACGTCTCGTTGCTCGATCGCCAACTCATTCGGCTGTTTTATCACCACGCTTTTCATAACAGGTTCCTTTACCAATTCCACAGTGTGCCGTCTTCCAGGCGCGCGACCGGCAGATAGGCGGGTTCATAGGGGTATTTGGCGGCCAGCTTTTCATCAAACTCGATGCCCAGTCCCGGTTTATCGCCGGGGTGCATATAACCCTTGTCAAACACCCAGCTATGGGGGAACACTTCCAGCATCTGTTCGGAATAGCCCATATATTCCTGTACGCCGAAGTTGGGTACCCAGAGATCGAAATGCAGCGCCGCCGCCATGCAAATCGGCGACAGATCGGACGGGCCGTGCGAGCCGGTGCGCACCTGATATAAAGAGGCAAAGTCGGCAATCCGCCGCATACCGGTAATGCCGCCCGTATGAGTAATCGTGGTGCGGATATAGTCGATTAGCTGCTCTTCAATCAGCTGCTTGCAGTCCCAAATGCTGTTAAAGACTTCCCCGACGGCAATCGGCGTAACCGTATGCTGCCGAATCAGGCGGAAACACTCCTGGTTTTCCGCCGGGGTGGGATCTTCCATCCAGAACAGGCGGTAATCTTCGATGCTCTTGCCGAAGCGCGCGGCTTCTATCGGCGTCAGGCGGTGATGCATGTCGTGCAGCAGATGTTCCGCGAAGCCAAATTTGTCACGCACCGCCGCAAACAGTTTCGGGGTGAAATCGAGATATTTTTCCGTCGACCACAGTTGCTCTTCCGGCCAGTCGCCCTTGGTTGCCGGCTCATAGGCCAGGCCTTTGCCTTTCGCCATCCCGTAGGTGGTTTCCATACCGGGCACGCCGCACTGCACGCGAATCGCTTTAAATCCCATATCGCGGTGTTTGGCGTAATCATCCAGCACTTCATCGATGGTGCGGCCGGTGGTATGGCAATAAACCATCACGCCGGTGCGCGATGCGCCGCCCAGCAGTTGATAAAGCGGCATATTGGCCGCTTTGCCTTTGATATCCCATAGCGCCATATCCACGGCTGAAATGGCCGACATGGTCACCGGACCGCGACGCCAATAGGCGCCTTTATAAAAATACTGCCAGATATCTTCAATCTGTTGCGCATCACGCCCAATCAATTGCGGGCAAATATGATCCTGTAGATAAGAAGCGACCGACAGTTCACGACCGTTAAGCGTCGCATCGCCGATACCGGTCACTCCGCTGTCCGTGGTGATTTTCAAGGTGACGAAGTTACGCCCCGGGCAAGTCACAAATACTTCTGCGCTGACAATTTTCACTTTACCTATCCTTCTCTACTGGTGATCGCTAACGCCCTCTACACCAACTACCATACAAGTATATAAAGAGAGATACATTGAGTCACTTCACACTTATGTCATCGGGTTCAATGAATGGCGGACGATGGCGATGTCATATCCCACCGGGCTTTTGGCGACGGAAGAACAATCCGTTTTCCGATAAACACCTGAAACCCTGATGGCGAATTAACATTTTTGCAATATTACGATCGGCGTTAGCGCTTTTACGGCGCTTACGGTTTTTAACGGGATAAATCAATTTCCGATCACGTCTCGATTGACTGAAATAAATGCTTACCAGATCACAAATCAATTACCTCATTGGGGGTCGCATTAACAAATGCCAATACAACGACAAATCATTTGCCAAAAGCGATTCATTATGTTGCAGATTATTCAGCCCCTATAGAATTGAACAGCCAAGTGACTTATCTAAATAACAGCTCCTTATAATAGATTGAGATGAGTTTTATATAGATATACAAAGAAATAAATGTGACTAAGAGCACAACTATACCCTTGGCCCTATGGTCAAATAAAAACAATAAAAAGAATATGGATACGGGTAAGTAAGCTATCGGAACCGGAATATTTTAAGTCAAAAATTTACCTCTGATGCCAAATCGGTACCACTTTCCCCATAGGTTTTTTGTTGCATGGCGTAGGATTATCTCGTTTACCGTCATGATGACGCGAATCCGCCAAAAGCCTATCACGACGATTTTTGATATCGGTACCGCTTTCAGAAAGGCTGCAGTTTCAATGTGAAGGTTATGTTATGGAAGAATTCTCTCGTCGTCGTTTTATCGCTTACATGGGAAGCGCTATTGTTGTAACCGGGAATTCCAGCCTGGCGCTGGCGCAAACTACGGATGAACCCGCGAAAACCGCCAAATCCACCGCCGTCAAATATGGTCTGCTGCACAATGAGCAACGCTGCATTGGCTGCAATGCCTGCATCGGCGCCTGTAAAACCACCAACAGCGTGCCGGACGGCGTGACCCGGCTGGAAATACTTAAAACCGTCGATCTCCCGGCCGAGGGGAAGACCCGGGCATTCAAGCAATATTTCCGCAAATCCTGTCAGCACTGCGAAAACCCGCCTTGCGTCTCCGTATGTCCGACCGGAGCCTCATTTAAAGATGCGTTAACCGGAATCGTCGACGTCAATGATAAACGCTGCGTCGGCTGCCGCTACTGCATCGCCGCCTGTCCGTATCATGTGCGTTTCATTAATCCGGTCAGCAAAACGGCGGACAAATGCAACTTTTGCCGGGAAACCAATCTGGCCGCGGGGAAACAGCCCGCCTGCGTTGAAATATGCCCGACCAAAGCCCTGGTGTTCGGCGATCTGAACGATCCCGATAGCGATATCTCGAAAATGATCAAGAGTAATTCAACCTATCGGTCAAAAGTTTATCTTGGCACCGAACCACAACTTTATCGCGTACCGGGCAGACGGGGAGAAATAGACAATGCTTAACGCCTTCCATTTCGACACCCTGGTATGGGACTGGCCCATCGCCATTTATCTGTTGCTGGTGGGCATCTCCGCGGGAATGGTGTCGCTGTCGATTTTGATTAAATACTATGCGCCCGCCGAATATAACGGCGGCAACAACGTTATAAAGTCGACGGCGATCGTCGCCCCGCTGGCCGTTATTATCGGTCTGCTGATTCTGATTTTTCACCTCACCCGTCCTCTGACATTCTGGTATCTGATGGTGTTCTACAGCCCTACCTCCATTATGTCGCTCGGGGTAATGTTATTTCAGGTCTATTTTGTGGTCATCGCCTTGTGGATTATCAACCTCTACCGCGAGCCTTTACTCCGCCTGATTGAAAGCAAAATCCGTCGTCCGGCGCTCACCGCGCTGGCGCAAAAAATCACCGGCGTGATTGCCGGTAAAGCCGGGCTGATTGAAAAAACGCTGCTGGTGCTGGCCGTGCTGCTCGGCTGCTATACCGGTTTCCTACTCTCCGCGCTGAAATCGTTCCCGCTGTTAAACAACCCGGTGTTACCGGTATTGTTCTTGGCGTCCGGCACCACCTCCGGCATTGCGGTTGCGATGCTGGCCAACGCCATCAGCCGTAGCGCCTCCGGTAATACCGCCACCATGCACTTTATTCATAAAATAGAGAATCCGGTTATCTATGCCGAAGTGTTTCTGCTGTTCGCCTTCTTTGTCGGCCTGTTTCTGGGCGGCGGGCAAAAAACGGTGGCGGCGCATACCGCGCTTACCGGCTTCTGGGGCGGCGTGTTCTGGATCGGCATCATCGGGCTGGGGATTGCCGTTCCGTTAATCGCCAGCTTTATGCGTAAAAAGCGGGAACCAGGCAGAGGCAGTCTCGCGGCGATGGCGGCGTTAAGCCTGCTGGGCGTTTTCCTGCTGCGCATGTTCGTGCTCTATGCCGGACAAATGACGGTGGCCTAAGCCGATGAATACGCCATGGGTCCTATTCTGGATTGCATCCATCACTTTTTTTATGCAATCCCTGGATACCACCATGCTGTATATCGCCATTCCGGCCATCGCCGACTCCCTGCATCAACCGGTGCTGCGTATGGAAATGATCGTAATTTCCTACGTCATCACCGTGGTGGCTTTCACTCCGGTCAATGGCTGGCTGTCTGAGCATTTAGGCGAAAAGAAAACCTATCTGCTGGCTATCGGCATATTTATGCTGGGGTCGCTGTTGTGCGTAACGGCGCATTCCATTATCAGCCTGAGCGTCTTTCGTTTTATTCAGGGAATCGGCGGCGCGCTGATGCTGCCGATCATCAGAACCGTGATATTAAGAACCACGCCGCAGGCCATGAAACTGATATTTCTCAACCGGATTACCCTGCTCGGTTTATTGGGCACCATGATTGGTCCGGTATTAGGCAGTTTTCTGGTTAATCTGTTTTCATGGCGGATTATTTTTATAGCCAATATCCCGCTGTCTTTTATCTGTCTTTTTTTGGCGAAAAATCATATTCCCGACGAAGCGGTCGGCGTGGAGCGCCAGGCCGATCCTTACGGGCTGGTATTGCTGGTATTAATGCTGTTTCTGGCCGCATTCACGCTCACGGCCATGCCTAAAAATATTATTCCCACACCTGTCGCCATCTTGCTCTGCTTATCCGGAACCGGTTTGGCGTTTCTTTATTTCAAAAGGGATATCACCAAAAGAGAGACGTTATTTCCCTCGTCGCTATTTGAAATAAAAACCTTCTCCATCGGTATCTTTGGCGGAATTTTAACCCGGGTGCTACTGTCGTCCACGCCCGTGGTGCTCTCATTGATGTTGCAAACGACGTTGGACTGCAAACCGGTGGAAACCAGCACGATCCTGCTGCTTTTTTCTAGCGGCGCGCTGCTGTCAAAAGTGCTTTTCGAGCCAATGATTAAACGCGCCGGCTACCGCAGGCTGCTAATGACGACCACCGCGTTTACCTCGCTATTTATTCTTGCCATGAGTTTTGCGGTACAGGAAAAATCAATGATGCAGATCGGCATCATCGCCACTATTCTGGGAATATTGATCTCAACGCTGCATTCCGCAGAAAATACCCTGGCGTTCAGCAACCTGAGCAATTCAACGTATAATAGCGGCAATAACCTGCTGACCATGGCGCAATTAATCTCGGTGATGGTCAGTATGACGCTCACCTTTCCGGTATTACGCTTTCTGTCTCAATTTGAAACGATCTTTAACGTAAGTAGCTTTAGCCTCTTATTTTTATTGCTTGGCATTGGATTACCGATTTGCTGTCTGGTATTCAAGCATCTGAATGAAGACGACGGCCATCATTTTATTCACGGCAGATAACCATTAACGGTTCAGGCTCCCGCTTTACGAAACGTCAGATTAAAACGATATTCCCCCGGCAGGTACGAAGGCACCGAACCGCCTTTCAGCGGCGAAATGCCGTGATAGCGCAGCCGGGACGCCCCGCCCCACACCACCACATCGCCGTGCGTCAGCGGCAAACGCCGTACCCGATCGTTACGCGCCATGCCGCCAAACAAGAACACGGCGCTTAATCCCAGGGAGAAAGAGACGATGGGCTGCCGGCGATCATGTTCGTCCTTATCCTGATGCAGCGACAACCGGGCGCCGACCTCATAACGATTAATCAGACAGGCATCGGGTTCAAAATCGACAAAACCGGCTTCAGCGGCAGCTTTTTTCGCCAGTTGAGAAAAGATTTCCGGCATAGCCGGCCACGGCTTCCCGCCGAGCGGATCAACGGGAGAATAGCGATAGCCGGTTTCATCCGTCACCCAGCCTAACGGCCCGCAGTTGCTCATGGCGACCGACATGGTATAGCCGCCCGGCGTCGTCATATGGCGGAACGGCGCCCGCGCGGCAACGGCGTTGACCGCCGCCATCAGGTCCGCGGCCTGCTGCTGAACAAATCCCCGCAGGATAACCGCGCCGGGCGCCAGCGACTCCGTCCAGCGTCTCGGTTCTTCCTGCGCAAATAAATCAAGATTCATGACGCGCCGGCTCCCCCGCTGCTTTTGCCAAGGCTTCTTTGTTTAACAGCGCGCTTTTGCGCGCCACTCCCCAGCGATAGCCCGACAACGAACCGTCGTGGCGTACCACCCGATGACAGGGGATCGCCACCGCCAGCCGGTTCGCCGCACAGGCCCCCGCCACCGCCCGCACCGCGGCGGGAGAACCGATCCTGGCGGCGATATCGCTGTAGCTGGCGGTTTCCCCGATCGGAATATCGCGCAGCGCCTGCCACACCCGCTGCTGAAAGGCGGTTCCCCGGATATCCAGCGGCAACGCCAGTCCGATTTCCGGCGCATCGACAAAGCCGACGACCTGCGCCACCCGCCGTTCAAACGCCGCATCCCCGCCCACCAGTTGCGCGTTGGCGAACATCTCCTGCAACTCCTCGACCAGTTGCTGAGGATCTTCGCCTAACAGGATGGCGCAAATCCCCCGTTCGCTTTCCGCCACCAGAATATCTCCCAGCGAACAGGCGCCAACGGCAAAATATATCGTCATGCCCCGTCCTTTATGTTGAAAGGTTTTCGGCGTCATGCCCAGCTGCGCATCGCTGGCGGCGTAGAAACGCCCGGCGGCGCTATAGCCGTTATCCAATATCACGGCGGTAACGGCGTCGTTTTTCGCCAGCTGTTGCCGCACCTGCCGTTGGCGGTGGGCATTGGCATACTGCCTGGGCGTCACGCCGGTTATCGCCTTGAACAAACGGTGAAAATGGAAAGGACTCAGCCCCACCGCCTGCGCCAGCGCATGCAGCGCCGGGGGCTTCGCGATCTGCTCGATCATCCGGCAGGCGCGGGTAATCTGTTCCGCCTGCTGCGCCTCCCGCGATAGCCTGCCCTGACGGCAACGCTTGCAGGGGCGGAATCCCGCCGCCTGCGCCTGGTCGGCGGAGGCGAAAAACAGCACATTTTCACGCTTCGGTCGGCGTGAGGCGCAGGACGGGGAGCAATACACGCCGGTGGTTTTCACCGCATAAATAAAGCCGCCATCCGCCGCCTTATCCCGCGTGAGCACCGCCAGCCAGCGCGCATCGTCATCCTGAGGGTTATCGCCGGATTTCATTTTTCACCTCCCGCGTAATAGAGCAGTAAAACCTGATTAAAAGACGGCTACCACCATAAGATGAAAAAACATCGCCAACAGGCCCGAATCTTGCTTTTTAATTCCGCCTCCCGCCTGATGCCGCATATAACATAGCCGATCGCCATACAATCGCTTATGCTCGGTTTTCTGACGCTTAATTTTATCACCGGGCAGGTAAACACCTTTATGATATTCGAGCAGCAGCGGAATTTTGACCGTCAGGCCAGGGAACATCTCAGCGCGATTAATGACCGGTGGGCCGAGTTGATAGCACAAATCGGCGACTGCCGTCATCAAACGGCGCCGCACCGGGAACCCTATGAGGCGTTGATTCGCGCCGTGGCCTACCAGCAGCTCACCGCCAAAGCTGGCGATTCGATGATAGCCAGGCTGCTGCGACTGCATCAGTACATGGAGCAAACCTTTCCCAGCGCGGCGCAAATAGCCGGTTGTTCCAACGAAACTCTGAGACAGTGCGGCTTTTCCGCCCGGAAAGCCGAAACGCTGCGCGCTATTGCGCAGGGCGCGCTTAACGGAACGGTGCCTACCCTGGAACAGGCGCTGACGATGGATGACGAAATCCTTATCGAACGGCTCTGCGCGCTAAAAGGCATCGGCCGCTGGACGGTAGAAATGTTTCTGATTTACTCCCTTGAACGCACCGACATTATGCCGCTGGACGATCTGGGAATTAAGCAAGGGCTGCGCTATGTTTACCGACTGCGGGAAACGCCGACCCGGCGGGCGCTGCATGAGCTGAGCCATTCCTGCCGGCCCTACCGTACCGTAGCCTCATGGTATTTATGGCGCGCTCCGTCGCTGCCGGCGTATCAGGAAGTTAAAGCGACATGGCGGCAGAAACGCTGACGCCGCGGCTTGCGGCCGTACATCCCGCCGGCGCGCGAGCGTCAGCGCAGGCGGGAATGCGCCGACATGCGGCAGGCGTTGATAGCGCGCCGGCGAATAATGCGCCCGCGCAGAATATCGTAGCACCAGTTATATGCCACGGTATAAGGCAGGAAGAACAGGAAAAAACCGATCTCGACCACCAGCGCTTGCCACAGCGTAATATTCAGCATCCATGCCGCCAGCGGCAGGCCGATAAAAATAAATCCGCCCTCAAATCCCAGCGCATGCGCCATCCGCAGCGGCAGACGCCGTTTAACCCGGTCGGCGGGCCAAAGCCCGTCAAATATCGCGTTATAAATCATGTTCCAGATCATCGCCACGCTGGATAACAAAAGCGCCAGCGCCCCGATATCAAATAGCGGCTTATTCAGCACCCAGGCCCCGACAGGCGCGCAAATCAGCAGGGCAATAATTTCAAATCCCAGCGCATGAAAAATGCGTTCGCGCAGCGTTTTCTTTTGCATAGCGTATTCACTTTTTATCATCTTCATTCGTAACGACCCCTCTTTGTCGTTTATTCCTCTCTTTTGGCTGAATCCGGCCATCTTCATCGTATTAACTGATAGAATAAAATTAGAATCCATCGATAAAAGCGATAGAGTGAGATATGCGCTACTCCCCTGAATCCTTGCTGGCCTTTATCGCCGCCGTTAATACCGGTTCATTTTCAGCGGCGGCGCGGCATCTGCATAAAAGCCAATCCACCGTCAGTAGCGCCATCGCCAATCTGGAAGCGGATTTGGGGCTGACGCTGTTCGACCGCGCCAAGCATCAACCCACATTAACGTCGGCGGGCAAAAAAATACTGACCTACGTGCAGGCAATACTTGCCGCCAGCGATGCGCTGGATGAACTGGCGATCCGGCTGGCCGACAATATTGAACCCCGGCTGACCTTTGTGCTGTCCGATACCTGGAAAACCATGCATTACGAACCGGTACTGCAACGCTTCGCACAGCGCTTTCCCGATATTGAGTTTGAATGCCTGATTGCCGAAGATGACGATGTGATTGATTTGCTGCAATCACAGCGCGCACACGTCGGGCTGGTGCGGGCGCAACCCGCTTATCCGCCGGACATCGCGGTTTCCCGATCGCAGATAAAAACAGAAATGGCGGTATTCGTTGCGGCTACCCATCCGCTGGCGGCGGAAAAAAACGTCACCCGCAGCCAGCTTGCCACCGCGCGCCAGCTTTATCTCAACACCTATAAACGCGGCGACAGGATGCAGGCTGAAGGCGCCGTCTGGTCGGCGCCCTCCTATCTTATGCTGCTGGAGATGGCGGAACAGGGTTTCGGCTGGAGCATCCTGCCGCGCTGGCTGGTTTCACAATTCGGCCACCGGCTTTTGGTTGAGCTGCCCGTCGCCGGCTGGCCGCAGTTGATTGAAGTGGATATCGCCTGGTCTAAACCCCATCCGCCCGGCCCGGCGGGCTTATGGATGATAGATAACCTGCTGGCTCAGCAGGACGTAGCCGCTATTTCACCGGCAAAATCACGCCCGTAAAACAATAAAGCGCAACGCTGCAATGGCGACTTCGCTGCGTTTCGCTTATATTATTTTGCGCTTAGGCAATAGATTTAAAAAATTAACCGCGTACATTAACGCCTTATTTTGCCCAAACCCCTCATTATTTTAATTAAGTAATTTAAATAAATTACTTAACACATCTAATCCCGCTAATTAAAGCTATTTCATTACAATGATTTTACTTTTCCCATGAGGTTGTAAATAAAAAGTATTTTCCCGATTTTCTTGCCAATTATGTGATGCAGCAAAGTGGTTCTACCCGGCGTAAAACCCTACTATTATAGGGATTATTGCTTTTGCATTTGTGCCCGATGCGTATGCCGCCAGTCAAGCCTTATGCGAAGGTTATTAGAATCATGCAGGATATAAACCCACTAATAATGCAAACGCAAGTGAGAAAAAAATGTCGACTAAACCCTTTTATTACCAAGATCCTTTTCCACTAAGTAAGGATGACACCGAATATCGCCTTCTTAGCAGCGACTTTGTTTCCGTTACGCAGTTTGAAGGCCAGGACATCCTGAAAATCGAACCGGAAGGGCTGACCCTGCTCGCCCAGCAAGCCTTCCATGATGCTTCCTTCCTTCTTCGCCCTTCTCATCAGCAGCAGGTCGCCAGCATTCTTCACGACCCGGAAGCCAGCGAGAACGACAAATACGTGGCGCTGCAATTTCTGCGCAACTCTGAAATTGCCGCCAAAGGCATTCTGCCGACCTGTCAGGATACCGGCACGGCGATTATCGTCGGCAAGAAAGGCCAGCGGGTGTGGACCGGTGCCAATGATGCCGCAGCGTTGTCCCACGGCGTTTACAACACATTCACCGAAGATAACCTGCGCTACTCGCAGAATGCCGCGCTGGATATGTACAAAGAGGTCAATACCGGCACCAATCTGCCGGCGCAGATCGATCTCTACAGCACCGAGGGCGAAGAGTATAAATTCCTGTTCGTCAGCAAAGGCGGCGGTTCCGCCAACAAAACCTATCTGTATCAGGAAACCAAGGCGCTGCTGAACCCTGAGAAATTGAAATCCTTTTTGCTGGATAAAATGCGCTCGCTGGGTACGGCCGCCTGTCCGCCGTACCATATCGCCTTTGTCGTCGGCGGCACCTCTGCCGAAACCACGCTCAAAACCGTGAAGCTGGCGTCGACCAAATATTACGATGAACTGCCCACCGAAGGTAATGAACACGGCCAGGCATTCCGCGATATCGCACTGGAGCAGGAACTGCTGCAAACCGCGCGCGATTTCGGCCTGGGCGCGCAGTTCGGCGGTAAATATTTCGCCCACGATGTGCGCGTTATCCGCCTGCCGCGTCACGGCGCGTCCTGCCCGGTCGGGATGGGCGTCTCCTGTTCGGCTGACCGCAATATCAAAGGGAAAATCAACCGCAAAGGGGTTTGGCTGGAGCAGCTTGAACACAATCCGGGTAAATATATTCCTGAAGAGCTGCGTCAGGCGGGTGAAGGCGATGCGATCAAGATCGACCTCAATCGCCCGATGCCGGAAATTTTAAAAGAGCTGTCGCAATACCCGGTGTCCACCCGCCTTTCCCTGACGGGCACCATCATCGTCGGTCGCGACATTGCCCATGCCAAACTGAAAGAGCGTCTGGATAACGGCGAAGGCCTGCCGCAGTACGTTAAGGATCACCCAATCTACTACGCCGGTCCGGCGAAAACCCCCGCCGGTTACGCTTCCGGTTCATTAGGCCCGACAACGGCCGGACGCATGGACTCCTACGTGGACCTGCTGCAAGCCAACGGCGGCAGCATGATCATGCTGGCGAAAGGCAACCGCAGCCAGCAGGTGACCGATGCCTGCCACAAACACGGCGGTTTCTATCTCGGCAGCATCGGCGGCCCGGCGGCCATTCTGGCGCAGAACAGCATCAAGAGCCTGACCTGCGTGGAATACCCAGAACTGGGTATGGAAGCGATCTGGAAGATTGAAGTGGAAGACTTCCCGGCCTTTATTCTGGTTGATGATAAAGGCAACGATTTCTACCAGATAATCCAGTCTTCTCAATGCGCAAAATGTAGTTAAACGCCCATAGCGATCACGGAATACCCCGGCATACGCCGGGGTATTTCAGACCATTGACAAAGCTCGTTATTAGGGAGAGCGTGGCGAGGGGCCGTAGCGGCGTAAGCCGCCGGAGCGCCCCTCGGTACGGTAGGCCCGGGTATCGCCGACTTACAGGCGATTTTGTCAGCAATCCCGGCATACGCCGGGGTATTTGTATCTTAATTCCCCCCAATCAACCTGGTTGGAAACATCTCCGCGCTTGCCGCAGCGAAAGTGATTCCATATCTCGCCGGTAATATAAGATGCATTTAAAATACATTTTTCTGGTCAGCCTGTGCGCAGCTTTATAGAATACGGCAATAAACCTATCCACCGAGGTAACCATGCAAGATCTCATTTGTTATAAAAAAATACCGCAATGGAACAGCGCTACGCTCCCGGCGGCCTTTCAGGAAAAGCATAATACCCAGGAAGGCACCTGGGCCCGGCTCGCCATCCTGCAGGGAGAGATGACGTTTGCGCTGTTGCTCGACAACGGTGAAACCAAAGAAACCTTTCATTTCTCGGCGCAAAACCCACCGCCGCTGGTGGAACCGCAGGCATGGCACCGCATCGTTTCCTTTTCCGACGATCTGCAATGTCAGCTGAGTTTTTTCTGTAGCGCGGAAGATTTCTACCATAAAAAATACGCGCTCACCCGTACCCATTCCGAGGTCGTTCACGCCGTGCAGGTTATCAAGCCCTGCAAAACGCTGGATTTAGGCTGCGGCGGCGGACGTAACGCCCTGTATTTGAATCTGCGCGGCTTTGACGTCACCGCCTATGACAAAAACGAGCAAAGTATTTATTCGTTAAATGAGATCATCAAAAGCGAAGATCTGAAGAATATTCAGGTCGGTATCTACAATATCAACCTGGCGGAAATAAAAGATCGATACGATTTTATTCTCTCCACCGTGGTGTTGATGTTTCTGGAGAGCGACCGTATTCCGCACATCATTCGCAATATGCAGGAGAGCACCGCGGACGGCGGATATAATCTGATTATTGCGGCCATGTCGACCGATGACTACCCTTGCCCGCTACCGTTTTCTTTCACCTTTAAAGAAGGCGAACTGAAAAATTATTATGCGGACTGGGAGATTATCAAATATAACGAAGATATCGGCGAGTTGCACAAAACCGACGTGAACGGTAACAGAATAAAACTGCGTTTTGCCACGCTGCTGGCAAGAAAAGCATAGCGGCGCTATAAGGAACAAAGGGCCGATAATATCGGCCCTTGCGGTATGCCCGTCTAAAAATCAGCTTGCCTTGCGTTCCGCCGCCTGGCGATAAGCCACCAGATCCTCAATCGTCAGCACCGGCATATTATGTTTTCTACCAAAGGCGATCACTTCCGGCGCGTGCGCCATGGAGCCGTCATCGTTGGTCAGTTCGCACAGTACGCCGGCGGGCTTCAGACCGGCCAGCCTGGCCAAATCAACGGACGCCTCGGTATGTCCGCCGCGGGTTAATACGCCGCCCGGCTGGGCGCGCAGCGGGAAAACGTGCCCCGGGTGATTCAAATCGCTCGGTTTGGCGTCATCGGCGATTGCCGCACGGATGGTGGTGAGGCGATCGGCGGCGGAAACCCCGGTGGTGACGCCGTTGGCCGCTTCGATAGTAATGGTGAACGCCGTCTGATAATGACTGGAGTTGTGCGTCACCATCATCGGCAATTCCAGCTGTTGACGACGCTCTTCCGTCAGGCACAGGCAAACAATGCCGCTGCCGTGGCGGATGGTCAGCGCCATTTGTTCCACGGTCATATTTTCCGCCGCAAAAATGATATCGCCTTCGTTTTCGCGATCTTCATCATCCAACACCAATACGCCACGACCTTCACGCAGCGCGTCAAGTGCGCGTTCCACACGTTCAACCGGATTGCCAAATTCAGAAAGTAATGTCTGATTCATGGTAAAAAAACCTCAATGTTAATATGGATTACCAGAATCAGGGCGAACTTGAGGAGTAACCATTACCACTGGCTGCATGGCAATGACTAACAAAAATAACGCGAGCGGGCATCACACCCGACAGGTATCGTTACTCTCTCCCATCCGGACTCTAACCGTCGGCTCCGGGATTACACCGGATCTGCTGACCTCACGCGGGAAAAACCAACCATTGTTGCTGGCAAACCAACCATGAGCGCTCGCGGGCTTCCAGCACGTATACGGAATATACGCCTGGTTTACCGCCGGTGGGGAATTACACCCCGCCCTGAGAATAAGCGGATTTACTATAACGCTAATAAAGTGACAGGGCAATTGATCGGCAACAGGAATTGTGACATCGCAGCGCTGAATAATTGCAATGTAAAGCGGGTTTTGGTTTATCCCTTCCCCAACTCGCATTACACTTACTCCTATCTATAACAGAATCAGGAAAGCGCCATGATTGACCCGAAAAAGATTGAGCAGATCGCCCGTCAGGTGCATGAGTCCATGCCGAAAGGTATCCGGGAATTGGGCGATGACGTAGAGAAGAAAATCCGTCAGGTATTACAGGCGCAATTCAGCCGGCTTGATTTGGTAAATCGTGAAGAGTTCGACGTCCAGACCCAGGTGCTGCTGCGCACTCGCGAGAAAATCGCCCGGCTGGAGCAACGCCTGACCGAGCTGGAAGCGCAATTTCCCGCCGCGGAAAAACCCGCCGCCGCCCCAGACGGCGAAAACGCATAAGCCATCCGGTAATCAACGCCTCTCGCCTTGGTCCGGAGGCGTTGCATCAATCAGCGACAAATTTGGCTTGTCGCCGCGGCAGAAAAATCCACAGCAGCGCCAGCATGGTTAGCGCATATAGGGATTTCCAACCGATCATCAATAGCAGCACGCAGCAAAGCAGGCTGCCAATCATCGCCATCACCCTGGCCCGCCCTTGCAGCAAACGCCACCCGGCAAGCATGCACAGCAGATAGATCAAAACAAAAATCCCGTTCGCATACACAATCAGCAGGTCCAGCGGCAACACCAGCCAGTAAATAAGCAGGCAGCTGATTAAACAGCATATCACCACGGCCGACAGCGCATTGGCCGGCGCCCGCCCGACGGAGAGTTTCGCCAGCGAACTGCCCTTCGGCGCCTGCGACCACACCAGCCGGGCAAAACCCTGCGTATAGATATTCACGCCGGCAAAGCAGGCCAGATACCCGACAATGCAGGCGATCCACAGCGCGTGCTCGCCGAACAGCCGCACCACAATCCGCGGTAATGAAGCCGTGGCCGCCCAGCCGTCGCCATAGACATGAAAGTGCAAAACGGCGACGGTGCATCCCCAGTAAACCGCCCCCGCCAGCAGCATGCCGATCAGCAATGCCCGGGGGAAATCGCGTTCAGGCACCCGGAACTCCGTCGCCAGATGGGCGAAGGCCTCCAGACCGACAAAACACCAGAACATCACCGCCAGCGCGCTAAAGGTATTGCTCCAGGAGAGTTCGCCGGCCGACGGCCAGGGAATATGGCTTGGCGTAATATCCCCCCGCCACCAGATGGCCGCCACCAGGCCGACCACCAGCATGGCGATGATGACCTGGATATTGGCGCTGGAACCCGCGCTACGCAGCCCGAGCAGCCAAATGCCCACCAGCGTCAGCAATTGCACCAGCAGCAACCCTGATGCGCTCCAGCCAAACGCCGCCTGCCAGAAACCAGCGGCAATCTGCAGCGCCGCCGGCAGCCCCAGCGGGATCACTGAAAGAAACAGCCAACCGGAAACCCTAGCCAGGCGAGTGCCAAAAGCCAGATTGACGAAATGGGCGACGCCGCCGGCGTTGGGGAAACGCTGCCCCAGCGCCGCAAACCCAACGGCGATAGGGAACACAAAAAGCATTAACAGCGGCCAGGCCCACAAACTATCCTGCTGAGCGATTTGCGCCACCAGCGCCGGCACCGCAAAGACGCCGGTTCCCAGCAACGAAGTAGCAAGCAGGCCGATGCCCTGTATCAGCCCCAGATCCTGTTTTAGTCCCTTTGCTTCACTCATCTTTCAACCTGCAGTACGTGAAAATCAATAAAAAAACCTCCACGAACGGAGGTTTTTTATCACTGTCAGCCAGTCGCGCCATCAGGTATTGACTTTCAATACGTCCCGGATACGCGCTTTGTAAGATTCGACTTTCTGCGGCGTCATCATTCTGCGTTCATCGTCCAGAACCACACCGCCGACATCGTCGGCAATACGCTGCGCCGACTGTAACATCAGCTTAAAATTCTGCCCGGCATCGCCGTATGAAGGCACCATCATAAACATGGAAACGCCGGGGGTGGAAAATTCGGACATCTCGTCCGGGTTAAATGAACCGGGTTTCACCATATTGGCCAAGCTGAACAATACCGGCCCGGCTCCGGCCGGGTTGACGTGACGGTGGAAAATATTCATCTCGCCGAACTGGAACCCTGACTGCAGCACGCTTTGCAGCAGCAGCTCGCCGCCGATAACCCCGCCCTGATGCGCGGCGACGTGCAGCACCAGAACGGCCTCTTTCGGCTGTTCGTTTTGAACCGACTCCGCGGCAGGAGGCTGAGCGTGGTCGGCGGTTGATGCTGTTTCCTTATGGGAATTATCCGCGGGCGGGAAATCGTCGGAGAATGCGGAGGTTTCCCGCGGCGGAAAATCCAGTTTCGGTTCAACAACCTTGGGACGATCGTCGCCGCGAGGCTGGGTACGCGGGGAGTCAATCGGCGTGGCTTCGTCCAACAGCGGATCGTAGGCGGAACCTGGTTGCGCAGGCGTCTTGCCAAACGGCGATTTGGCTGCGGGACGCGCCTCTTCCTTTTCATCATAACTACCGAGGGAAGGCTCATTCTGCGAACGAGAGCTTTTTACCCGAACTTCGCCGACGCCTTCGTCGAGATCGTCAAGCGGCGTTTCATCACGCTCATTTTTAAAACGTTTAACCGGGCGATCACGAAAAAGGGACGAACGCTCTTTACGGCTAGTCCACAAGCCGTGCAGTAACAGCGCTATTATAGCGATCGCGCCAACGACGATTAATATCAGACGCAAGTCCTGCATCATTGCTATCCCAATTGTTTCAATACATTGCCACCACGGCAAATACTTATATATCACTAACTCTATTTGCCTGCGTACACAAGTGCAAGTCTGCACGGTACATTATGACAAGAAAGATGGATACAACGCATTTTTTTGCTGTTTTTTCATCCAAATGCAGACTGGTCAGTCTAAAATCATCCCGATATGATGCAATCACGAATAATAGACGACTGAGAACATTACCCATGCTTCATTCCAAACCGGTTGCCAAACCACACGGCGGCATACACTATTTTCTTGCGGGATGGCGGCTGATCTCACTGCCAGGCATCCGGCGTTTTGTCATCCTGCCCCTGCTGGTGAATATTTTACTGATGGGAGGAGCTTTCTGGTGGCTCTTCACCCGCCTCGGCGATTGGATACCACAGCTTATGAACCACATTCCGACGTGGCTGCAGTGGCTTAGCTACCTTATCTGGCCGATCGCCGTGCTCTCCGTGGTGTTGGTTTTCGGCTATCTGTTCAGCACGCTCACCAATTTTATCGCCGCCCCTTTTAACGGCCTGCTGGCGGAACAGTTGGAAGCGCGCCTGACCGGCCAGTCGCTGCCCGACGCCGGCATCCTGAGTATTGCCAAAGACGTTCCCCGCATCATGAAGCGCGAGGTGCAGAAACTGGCCTATTATCTGCCGCGCGCCCTGTTTCTGTTTTTGCTCTACTTTATACCGGGCATCGGTCAAACCGTCGCGCCCGTGCTATGGTTTCTGTTCAGCGCCTGGATGCTGGCCATTCAGTACTGCGACTATCCTTTCGATAATCATAAGGTCGACTTTCCCGCCATGCGCCAGGCGTTGCGCCAGCATAAAGTCGCCAACATGCAATTTGGCGCGCTGATCGGTCTGTTTACGCTGATTCCTTTCCTGAATCTGGTGATTATGCCGGTCGCGGTTTGCGGCGCCACGGCGCAGTGGGTTGATCGCTACCGCCATCTTTCCGCCACGCAGCGAAAACAGTTGTGAGATCTGACGCACATGAACCGATGCTTTCTATTGTAATGAAAAGATATTTCCTAAGAACATAACGATATAGCAATTCTTTACTTCACTGAAAAGTATGAACGGGTATTCTCTTTAATGTTCGCAAAAATTTCATACAGTTATAAGGACAGGCTATGAGCAAGATCTACGAAGACAATTCTTTTACAATCGGCCATACGCCGTTGGTTCGTCTGAACCGTATCGGCAACGGACGCATTCTGGTCAAGGTTGAATCACGCAATCCCAGTTTTAGTGTTAAGTGCCGTATCGGTTCCAACCTGATTTGGGATGCGGAAAAACGCGGCGTGCTGAAAGAAGGCGTCGAACTGGTTGAGCCAACCAGCGGCAATACCGGCATCGCGTTGGCCTATGTGGCCGCCGCCCGTGGTTATAAGCTGACGCTGACCATGCCGGAAACCATGAGTATCGAACGTCGCAAACTGTTGAAAGCGCTGGGCGCCAAACTGGTGCTGACCGAAGGCGCGAAAGGCATGAAGGGCGCTATCGCCAAGGCGGAAGAGATTGTCGCCAGCGATCCGCAGCGCTTTCTGCTGTTACAGCAGTTCAGTAACCCGGCCAACCCGGAAATTCACGAAAAAACCACCGGGCCGGAAATCTGGGAAGATACCGACGGCAAAGTCGACGTCTTTATTGCCGGCGTAGGTACCGGCGGTACGTTGACCGGCGTTAGCCGTTACATTAAAAACACCAAGGGCAAGGCTATCACCAGCGTGGCGGTAGAACCGTTTGATTCGCCGGTTATCAGCCAGGCGCTGGCGGGTGAAGAGCTGAAACCAGGCCCACACAAAATTCAGGGGATCGGCGCCGGATTTATTCCTGATAACCTCGATCTCAAGTTGGTCGATCGGGTAGAAAAAATAACTAACGAAGACGCTATCAGCACCGCCCGCCGTTTAATGGAAGAAGAAGGCATTTTAGCCGGGATCTCTTCGGGCGCCGCAGTTGCAGCCGCGTTGAATCTGCTTAAAGAAAAAGAATTCGAGGATAAAACCATCGTTGTTGTCCTGCCGTCTTCCGGCGAACGCTACCTGAGTACGGCGCTTTTTGCGGACCTGTTTACCGAGCAGGAACTGCAACAATAAATTCTTTTTTTCTCTGCACCACGGCAAGTAAATTAAATGTTAAAAAAGCACCTGTTCAGGTGCTTTTTTTAGTGCTTTTTTGTGGCCTGGTTCAAATTTTACAGCATAGATGGATTGCTTTTCTGCGTCAGGTCTAGTATTTAACCGGACAATTATTTTGATGCGTGAAATTAATACCCGCAAAAAAAAGCCGCTGAACGCTGAATCGATTTAACCGGTGCAAAAATGGCTGTATCATCGTTTTGCTTGTTGAGTTCAAGCAATGATTTGAGAATCAGGCGATATTTGGTGGTATTTTATTCAGGAAATACTTTTCGCCGTTTCCTTGCCGCATCCCGGCCTGCCCCTGTAACATAATCAGGTGCTAACCACACAGGCTAAAGTTAAGTGGATACACTAAGCTTTAGTTCCACAACATCAATTTAATCCATAAGTTGGGGAAAACAGAATGTTCCAGCAAGAAGTGACTATTACCGCACCGAATGGCCTGCATACTCGTCCTGCTGCTCAGTTTGTCAAGGAAGCCAAAGGTTTTGCTTCTGAAATCACCGTAACGTCCAACGGTAAAAGCGCCAGCGCCAAAAGCCTGTTTAAGCTACAGACTCTCGGTTTAACTCAGGGCACCGTGGTTACTATCGCTGCAGAAGGTGAAGACGAACAAAAAGCCGTGGAACATCTGGTTAAACTGATGGCAGAGCTTGAGTAACAGGCGGGCTTTTTTAGTGAACATCAGAATCGAGTAAGGTAGGGTTATGATTTCAGGCATATTAGTATCACCGGGTATCGCTTTTGGTAAGGCGCTATTACTAAAAGATGATGAAATAGTCATCAACCGGAAAAAAATCTCTGCGGATCAAGTAGAGCACGAAGTTGAACGTTTTCTGACTGGTCGGGCCAAGGCCGCAAAACAGCTGGAAGCCATCAAGAACAAAGCGGGTAAAACGCTGGGCGCAGAGAAAGAAGCCATCTTCGAAGGCCACATCATGTTGCTCGAAGATGAAGAGTTCGAGCAGGAAATCATAGCCCTGATTAAAGAAGAACACGCTTCCGCCGACGCCGCCGCATTTTCAGTGATTGAAAACCAGGCGAAGGCGTTGGAAGAGCTTGACGATGAATATCTGAAAGAACGCGCCGCGGACATGCGCGATATCGGCAAACGCCTGCTGAAAAACATTCTTGATATGAACATCGTCGATCTGGGCGATATCGAAGAAGAAGTCATTCTGGTCGCCACCGACCTGACCCCCTCCGAAACCGCGCAGCTCAATCTGGACAAGGTGCTGGGCTTTATTACCGATATCGGCGGCCGTACGTCCCATACCTCCATCATGGCCCGCTCGCTGGAATTACCGGCGATTGTCGGCACCACGGACGTCACCAAACAGGTTAAAAACGGCGATTATCTGATTCTGGATGCGGTAAATAACAAAATCTACCAGAACCCCTCCGCTGAAGTTATCGATGAATTAAAAGCCGTTCAGCAGCAATACCTCACTGAAAAGCACGAACTCGCCAAACTGAAGGATCTGCCCGCCGTCACGCTGGACGGCCATCAGGTAGAGGTTTGCGCCAATATCGGAACCGTGCGCGATGTCGGCGGCGCCGAACGTAACGGCGCCGAAGGCGTTGGTCTGTACCGTACTGAATTCCTGTTTATGGATCGTGATGCCCTGCCGACAGAGGAAGAGCAGTTCCAGGCCTATAAAGCCGTTGCCGAAGCCGTTGGCGCTCAGGCGGTGATCGTCCGTACGATGGATATCGGCGGCGATAAAGATCTGCCTTATATGAATCTGCCAAAGGAAGAGAATCCTTTTCTGGGCTGGCGGGCGATCCGTATCTGTCTGGATCGCAAAGAGATCCTTCACGCCCAGCTGCGCGCCATCCTGCGAGCTTCCAGTTTCGGCAAACTTCGCATCATGTTCCCCATGATCATCTCCGTTGAAGAAGTTCGCGAACTGAAAGCGGAACTGGAGATACTGAAAGCGCAGTTGCGGGAAGAAGGCAAAGCCTTTGATGAGTCCATCGAAGTGGGCGTAATGGTTGAAACGCCGGCGGCGGCGGCCATTGCTCATCATCTGGCGAAAGAAGTTGACTTCTTTAGTATTGGGACAAATGACTTAACTCAGTATACTCTGGCAGTTGATCGCGGTAATGAGCTGATTTCTCATCTCTACAACCCGATGTCCCCAGCAGTATTGACCCTGATTAAACAGGTGATTGACGCATCCCATGCCGAAGGTAAATGGACAGGAATGTGTGGTGAGCTCGCTGGTGACGAACGTGCTACACTACTGTTATTGGGAATGGGTCTGGACGAATTCAGCATGAGTGCAATCTCTATCCCGAGCATCAAGAAAATTATCCGTAACGCAAATTACGGGGATGCGAAGGCGCTGGCGGAACAGGCGTTATCCCAACCGACAGCACAAGAGTTGAGTAACCTGGTGAGCCGATTCATTAAAGAAAAAACGCTCTGCTGATCCACATGCTGGCCCAATATTAATGCTTAGGAGAAGATCATGGGTTTGTTCGATAAATTGAAATCTCTGGTTTCTGATGACAAAAAAGACACCGGCAACATCGAAATCATTGCCCCGTTGTCCGGCGAAATCGTCAATATTGAAGATGTGCCGGATGTCGTATTTGCTGAAAAAATCGTCGGCGACGGTATTGCCATTAAACCTACGGGTAACAAAATCGTCGCTCCGGTAGATGGCACTATCGGTAAAATCTTTGAAACCAACCATGCTTTTTCTATCGAATCCGATAGCGGTATCGAATTATTCGTTCACTTTGGTATCGATACCGTCGAACTGAAAGGCGAGGGTTTCAAACGCATCGCCGAAGAAGGCCAGCGCGTCAAGAAAGGCGATCTGATTATCGAGTTCGATCTGCCTTTGCTGGAAGAGAAAGCCAAGTCCACTCTGACCCCTGTGGTTATCTCCAATATGGATGAAATCAAGGAATTGATTAAGCTGAACGGCACCGTAGTTGTGGGTGAAACGCCGGTTATCCGTATTAAGAAATAAACCATATCGTCTTCGATGGTTTGAAAACGGCGTTCACAAGGGCGCCGTTTTTTTATGGCGGGCACGCCACCTTTCAGGCCGCCGCAAGCGACGTTGAAAGACTCGCCTGCGTTATTTCCAGCGCGGAATAAGCAGACAGATAACCAGCCCGCCCTGCGCCCCGTTTTCCGCTTCAATATGCCCGCCGTGCGCCTGCACCACTCTACGGGCGATAGCCAACCCCAACCCGTATCCTTTGCCGGAAAGCGGTGATTTAATGCGGATAAAGGGATCAAAAATGCTGGATAGCTTACTTTTCTCTACGCCGGGCCCCTGATCGGCCACGCGGATAGTCCATTCATGCTCGTCGCCGCTCAGTGAAACCTGAACCTGCTGCGCCCGTGAGGAAAAACGCAACGCATTACGCACAATATTGTCGATCGCCCGACGCATCAGTTCGGCATTGCCCTTCACGGTGTGATCGATGCCGTCATCCGCCTGCAGCAGAATTTCAACGCCGGGAACCTGCGCCTCATAGCGCGCATCGTTGACCACCGCGGTTACCAGCCCCAGCAAATCAAAATACTCTTCGTCAACATCGGCATTTTGTGTGCGTGATAATGCCAGCAGTTCGCCAATCATCTTGTCCATACGGGCCGCCTCGCGCTCTATGCGCGATAGCGAGCTTTCCGTATTGCCGGCGTTCTGGCGCGCCAACCCGATAGCCAGCTGCAGCCGGGCCAGAGGAGAACGCAACTCGTGGGAAACATCGTGCAGCAGCTGTTCTCTGGTGCTGACCAATATCTCCAACCGTTCGACCATCGAGTCGAAGTCACGCGCCACCTCGCTGATTTCATCATGCCGTTTGCGCATCGCCGGCAGCAGACGCACCGCAAGATCGCCCTGCGCCACGCGCTCGAAACCGCCGCGCAGCTGATTAAGCGGCCACACCAGATGCCATGCCAACAGCCAGCTGAAAAGCAGCCCGCCCAGACCGGCGATCCAGAACAACGGGGAGGGAATATTGAGAATCAACAGCGGCCGGTTGGGACGGAACTCGTCACGCAGCTGATTGACATTAAAACCGATCTGATACCGCTCTCCCTCCGGCCCGCTCACCTGCTTTAGCGGATGAACGTCCGGCGGTTCGCCTTTAGGCGCCGCAATCTCCCCATCGGGCAATGACGGCGATAACGAGGTTACCGCGAGATAGCGTCGCTCTTTTTCCGGCCATTGCGCCATTACGCGGTTCAGCTCAGCTAATCCTCCCAGTTGCAACGCCGCGGCGGCAGTGGTCGTCTGCATGGTTGCAATACGCGTGACCACCTCCTCTTCCAGCGGCTTATGCCGCTCGCCGTACAAGGAAAACGCCAGCCATAGGAGTTGAGACATTACGATAAACGTCAGCCAGAACCCCAGTAATATCGTCCAGAACAGCCGCCCGCGTATCATCATTAACGAATCCGATATCCCACGCTGCGCACCGTTTCAATGGTCAGTTCGTTGCCATCCAGCGCGCCGAGCTTCTGGCGGATATTGCTGACGTGCACGTCCACGCTGCGATCGTAGGCCTCGCGGCGGCGTCCGAGGCACTTTTCCGAAAGCTCATCTTTTGATACCACCCGTTCCGGTGAACGGAGCAGCAACTCCAGTAAATTGAACTCCGATGCGGTGAGATCGAAAGGCTGCCCCCGCCACTCGCTGCTGCGGGTCGACGGATTAAGCACCAGCTCGCCGTATGAAGCTATGCTCTCATCCAGCTTTTTACTCGGCCGGTCGTCATAACGGCGCAGCACCGCCCTAAGCCGGGCCACCAGTTCACGCGGGTAACAGGGTTTCGGCATGTAATCATCGGCGCCCATTTCCAGCCCGATAACGCGGTCGATATTGTCGCCCTTGGCCGTGAGCATAATCACCGGCAACTGCTGGTTTTTTCTTATCTGCCGCAAGACGTCGATACCGCTCATGTCCGGCAGCATGATATCCAGGATAATCGCGGTGTATTCCCCCGACATCGCGCCATCGATCCCCTCTTTGCCGGTCAGTACCCTGGATGTCGCAAACCCTTCGGCGTTCAGATATTCGCAAAGCATATTGCCCAGTTCCACGTCGTCATCGACCAGTAAAATTTTCATACTCTGTCTCCATTCACGGATATCGTTGCATTCTCAGGCTTGACACTGATTTTAGCAGCCTAATTTACGCAATCCTTACCCTTTCTTTGACTAAAGATTACCCATTCCTTGTCATACTCGGAGTAAATTACCCGTTGCTGTTTTTTATCCTTGCCCCGCTGCAGATTTAAGGACGCATTCTCCTGATGCCATTACGATTCATGACAACCCGTAACATTACCGTGGCGGTTGGCGTTGTGCTTGCCGCCGTGCTGGTTTATCTGTTTTTATCGCCATCCGATCCAGGCGTAAACTACATCACCGCGACCGCTGAAGCGCGCGATATGGAAGAAACGGTTCTGGCGGACGGCACCATTGAGGCGCAAAAGCAGGTTAGCGTCGGCGCGCAGGTCTCGGGGCAGATAAAAGCGCTGCACGTGGCGCTGGGAGATAACGTCACCCAAGGGCAGTTGCTGGCGGAAATTGACGATCTGACCCAGCAGAACGCGTTGAAAAACAGCGAAGCCGCCTTGAAAAACGTACAGGCGCAACGGGCCGCCAAGCTCGCCACGCTGCGCAATGACCAACTCGCGTGGCAGCGGCAGCAGATGCTGATGAAACGCGGCGTCGGCGCCCAGGCGGATTACGACAGCGCCAAAGCGACGCTGGATGCGACAAAAGCCGATATTGACGCCCTGGACGCGCAAATCGTTCAGGCGCAGATTGCCGTGAACACCGCCCAGGTCAATCTGGGCTATACCAAAATTCTTTCCCCCATGGACGGCACCATCGTTTCGCTGCCGGTGGAGGCGGGGCAAACGGTCAACGCGGCGCAAAGCACCCCCACCATCGCCAAGGTCGCCAATCTGAATACCATGACCATCAAGGCGCAGATATCCGAAGCGGACATCGTTAAAATCAAGACCGGCATGCCGGTATGGTTCAGCATCCTCGGCGAACCCGAGCGGCGCTATCAGGCAACGCTGCGCGACATTGAACCCGCCCCGGACTCGATTGACGACGACACCACCTCCTCGTCATCTTCCAGCAGCACCAGCAGTACCTCGTCCAGCAGCGCCATCTATTACAACGGCCTGTTCGACGTCAATAACGCCGACGGGGTATTGCGCATCTCCATGACCGCGCAGGTCTACATCCTGCTGTCATCCGTCAAAAACGCGATAGTGGTTCCCGCCACCGCCTTAACCCACCAGGACGGCATCCACTATGTTCAGGTGGTCAACCGCCAGGGGAAAATTGAATCCAGAGCGGTCACCGTCGGTCTTAACGATAACGTATATACCCAACTGCGCGCCGGCGTCAGCGTAGGCGAGCACGTTATCGTCAGCCGGCAGTCGGGCAATACCACGACCACGCGCCGACCCGGCCCGCCTATGGGGCTGTAATCATGTCGCAACCCTTACTCGCGCTGCATAACGTCACCCGCCGTTTTATTAACGGCGAACAAACCGTTACGGTGCTGAAAGATATCAATTTGACCATCGACAGCGGGGAAATGGTCGCCATTGTGGGCGCGTCGGGATCGGGAAAATCGACGCTGATGAACATACTGGGGTGTCTGGATAAACCGTCGGACGGCGACTATCAGGTCGCCGGCCAGTCGGTGCGCACGCTAAGCGGCGACCGGCTGGCGCAGCTGCGCCGCGAAAATTTCGGTTTTATCTTCCAGCGCTACCATCTGCTGGGCGATCTCTCCGCGCTGGGCAACGTGGAGGTTCCCGCCATCTATGCGGGGAAAGCGCGTCAGGCGCGGCGGCAAAGGGCGGCGGAGCTGCTGGGCCGGCTGGGGCTGGAGGAACGGCTGAACTACCGCCCCAGCCAGCTTTCCGGCGGGCAGCAGCAGCGGGTCAGCATCGCCCGGGCGCTGATGAACGGCGGCAGCGTCATACTAGCCGACGAGCCCACCGGCGCGCTGGATACCCACAGCGGCAATGATGTCCTCGGCATCCTTAACGATCTGCACGCCCAGGGGCACACGGTGGTGATTGTGACCCATGATATGCAAATCGCGGAGTTTGCCCAGCGCATTATCGAGATCCGCGACGGCGAGATCATCGCCGATCGCCAGGTAAAATCATCACCGACGCCGCCCCCGCCTTTGCCCGTCGCGCCGCCGGCGGCGATATCAGCGCTTAATCAGGCCAGGGACCGCTTTATCGATGCGTTTAAAATGGCCCTGCTGGCGATGAATGCGCAGCGCATGAGAACCTTTCTGACCATGCTGGGGATCATTATCGGCATCGCGTCGGTGGTGTCCGTGGTGGCCTTGGGAAAAGGCTCGCAGCAGCAGGTGCTGGCGAATATCAGCGCCATGGGCACCAGTACGCTGGAGATTTTCCCCGGCAAAGACTTCGGGGACATGCGCTCCAGCGCGATTCAGACGCTGCGCGCCACCGATATTTCGCCGCTGGCCCAGCAGCCTTATGTGCATAGCGTCACCCCTTCGGTATCCACCAGCATCACGCTGCGCTACCGCAATATCGCCGTTTCGGCGAACGTCACCGGGGTCGGCGAACAGTTCTTTACCGTACGCGGTTACCAGCTTGACCAGGGCATCACCTTCCCGGCCAGCAGCGTGACCAACCTGGTGCAGGACGCCGTCATTGATAAAAACACCCGCGATAAGCTCTTCGCCAACGGCGAGGATCCCATCGGTCAGGTGATTTTACTCGACTCGATGCCGAGCCGGATTATCGGCGTCGTCAGTAAAAGCCAGTCCGGATTCGGCAGCGATGAAAACCTGAACGTCTGGGTGCCCTATACCACGGCGATGAAGCGCATGATAGGCCAGTCATATCTGAAAAGCATTACCGTGCGGGTAAACGACGACGTCGATCTGAGCGTCGCCGAACAGGGCATTACCCAAGTGCTGACGCAGCGCCATGGCACCAAAGACTTTTTTGTCATGAACACCGACAGCATTCGCCAGACCATTGAGAAAACCACCTCCACCATGACGTTGCTGGTCTCCATGATCGCCCTGATCTCGCTGCTGGTCGGCGGCATCGGCGTAATGAACATCATGCTGGTTTCCGTCACCGAGCGAACGCGGGAAATTGGCGTACGCATGGCGGTCGGCGCCAGAACCAGCGACATCATGCAACAGTTTTTGATTGAAGCGGTGCTGGTCTGCCTGTTCGGCGGAACGCTGGGGGTGATGCTGTCGCTGGCGGTGGGGGTGGTATTCGCCGAATTCAGCACCAACTTCACCATGGTTTACTCCAGCGGGTCGATTATCGCCGCCTTCCTGTGCGCCAGCCTGATCGGCATCATCTTCGGCTTCTTCCCGGCGCGGCGCGCGGCGCAAATGGAACCGATCCACGCGCTGGAGCGGGAGTAGCGGCGCCGTCCGGCCTAATCAAACACGCCGGTGGATAAATAGCGATCGCCGCGGTCGCAGGCGATCGCCACGATCAGGCTGCCGGGATTTTGCGCCGCAAGGCGCAGCGCGCCCGCTACCGCGCCGCCGGAGCTGACGCCGCAGAAAATACCTTCCCGGCGCGCCAGCCGACGCAGCGTTTCTTCCGCCTCCGCCTGAGACACATCCAACGTGCGGTCCACCAGGTCGGCGCGGAAAATGCCCGGCATATAGTCCGCCGCCCAGCGGCGGATGCCGGGAATATGGCTGCCTGCGGCGGGCTGCATCCCCACCGTGACAATCTCGCCGCGCTGCGCTTTCAGGTAACGGCTGACGCCGGAAATGGTGCCGGTGGTGCCCATGCTGGAGACAAAATGCGTTAATTTACCTGACGTCTGCCGCCAGATTTCCGGTCCGGTAGTCAAAAAATGGGCGAGGGAATTATCCGGGTTATTAAACTGATCGAGGTTTTTGCCCTCGCCGGCCAGCGCCATTGCTCGCGCCACATCGCGCGCGCCCTCCATGCCCGCCTCCCGGCTGACCAACACCAGCTCCGCGCCGTAGGCGCGCATCGCCGCCTGGCGCTCGTGGCTCATGTTTTCCGGCATCAGCAGCTTCAGCCGGTAGCCCTTGGCCGCCGCGATCATCGCCAGCGCAATCCCGGTGTTGCCGCTGGTCGCCTCAATCAGCGTGTCGCCCGGAGTAATCTCCCCGCGCAGCTCCGCCTGATGGATCATCGACAGCGCCGCGCGATCTTTTACCGACCCGGCCGGATTGTTCCCTTCCAGTTTCAGCCACACCTCGCTGTCCGTTCCCTGCGTCAAACGCTGCAATTTCACCAGCGGCGTATTACCAATACAATGTTCAAGCGTCGTCACGAGTTAAACCCTAAAAAAAAACCCCATCATCGGCGGTAAACGTTAATGTTGATCGGGCGGACGATTTTCCCGCCCGCGCGCCAGCTGCCGGGCAACGCGCCACTGTAACGCGCTTTTGACGAACAGCGTCAGTATCGCCATCACCGTGAGTAACGCCGCGGCGGTAAAGGCGCCGACGGTGTTATAGTCCTGATGCAGCAGTTCCACCTGCAACGGCAAGGTGTAGGTTTCGCCGCGGATCGCCCCTGAAACCACCGACACCGCGCCAAATTCGCCGATAGCCCGCGCATTGGTCAATACCACGCCATACAGCAGCGCCCAGCGGATATTCGGCAGCGTCACCTTGCAGAACATTTGCCAGCCCGACGCGCCGAGCAGCACCGCGGCTTCCTCCTCCTGGCTGCCCTGATTCATCATCACCGGCACCAGTTCCCTGACCATAAACGGGCAGGTAACAAAGATGGAGACCAGGGCGATACCCGGCCAGGCGAACATCAGTTGCACCCCATGCGCATCCAGCCAGCCGCCGACCGCCCCGTTGGTGCTGTAAAATAACAGATACAGCAGGCCGGCCACCACCGGCGAAACGGCGAAGGGGATGTCGATCAGCGTCAGCAACAGCTGCCGCCCCGGAAACTGAAAGCGCGTCACCAGCCAGGCCAGCAGCGTGCCGAATACCAGATTGACCGGCACGGCGATCGCCACCACCAGCAGCGTGAGGCCTATCGCATGCAGCATGTCGGGATCGCTCAGGTTACGCCATACGCCGCCGACCCCCTGCGAGAAAGCGGCGGCGAAAATCGATAGCAGCGGAATGACCAGCATAATCAGCGATAATATCGCCCCCAGCGTAATCAGCGCCCATTTTCCCCAGTTGCGCGACGGGCGGGCGGGACGCTTCGGTTGCTGAGTCACGGTGGAAAGATCGGCCATTTAAACGCTCCGGGTTCGCTGGCCAAAACGGTTTTGCACTACGTTGATGGCGAACAATAGCAGCAAAGAGGCCGCCAGCACCACGGAGGCAATCGCGCTGGCGGCCGGAAAATCAAACTCCTGGAGACGCATAAAGATCATCAGAGAGATCACCTCCGTCTGCCAGGCCATATTGCCGGCAATAAAAATGACGGCGCCGAACTCCCCCAGACTGCGGGCCAGCGACAGCGCGGTGCCGGTTAACAGCGCCGGGGTCAATTCCGGTAGAATCACGTAGCGAAAGCACTGCCAGCGATTCGCCCCCAGCGTTTGCGCCGCCTCTTCATATTCCGGCCCGAGATCCTCCAGCACCGGCTGCACGGTGCGCACCACAAAAGGAATGCTGGTGAACGCCATCGCCACCGTAATCCCCAGCCAGGTATAGGCGACCTTGATGCCGTATTCCGCCAGCCAGGCTCCATACCAGCCTGTGGTTGAAAACAGCGCGGCCAGCGTCAGCCCGGCCACGGCGGTGGGCAGCGCAAAGGGCAAATCCATCAGGCCGTCCAGCAGCGCGCGTCCGGGAAAGCGATAACGCGTCAGGATCCAGGCCATCAGCAGGCCGAAGCCGGCATTGAATAGCGTGGCGACCCCCGCCGACAACAAGGTAACTTTATAGGCGGCGACAACCTGCGGATAGGAGATCACCGCCCAATACCGCGCCCAGCTCATATCCGCCAGTTGCATCGCCAGCGCGCTCAGCGGTAATAACAGAATCAAACAGATAAACAGCAAACTGCTGCCCAGACTCAGCGCGAATCCCGGCAGCACCCGCTTACTTGCTACGGAAGGCATTATTGGCGACCGGCCGCCAGCAATTTATCCAGCTCGCCGCCGGTTTCAAAATGGGTTTTCATCACTTGCGGCCAGGGGCCGAACTGATCTTCCACCTGGAACAGTTTGGTAGCGGGAAAACGGGATTGCAGCGTTTGCATCAGCGCCGGGTTGTTCACCCGATAGTAAAAATCGGCGATTATCTGCTGCGCTTCCGGGCTGTAGAGGTAATTCAAATATTCCTTGGCCGCCTGCTCGGTGCCGTTGCCGGCAACGTTCTTGTCGATCCAGGCTACCGGGAATTCGGCGCGCACATTCACCTTCGGCACGATAACCTCATAGTTCTCCACGCCGTACTGCTGGCGAATATTATTCACCTCCGACTCAAAGCTGATCAGCACATCGCCGAGCTGACGCTCGACAAAGGTGGTGGTCGCGCCGCGGCCGCCGGTATCAAACACCGCCACATTGGCCAGAAAACGTTTTATCCAGTCGCGGGTTTTCGCCTCATCCCCGCCGTTGGCCTGACTGGTGGCGCCCCAGGCCGCCAGATAGGTGTAACGGGCGTTGCCGGACGTTTTGGGGTTAGGGAAAATCAGCTTAACGTCGTCGCGCACCAGATCGCTCCAGTCATGAATTCCTTTCGGATTACCTTTACGCACCAGAAAAGCCATGGTCGAGTAGAACGGAGAGCTGTTATTCGGTAAGCGGCTCTGCCAGTCGGCGGGGATCAACTGCCCGCGATCGTGCAGGATCTGCACGTCGGTCACCTGATTGTAAGTGACCACATCCGCTTTCAGTCCTTGCAGAATAGCCAGCGCCTGTTTGGAGGAACCGGCATGGGATTGCTTGATGGTCAGCGGATCGTTCGGGTGCTGCGCCAGCCACTGCTTTTCAAACCCCGGATTTAACGCGGCGAACAGCTCCCGGGAAACATCATAGGAACTGTTTAAAATCTCGGTGGCGGAGACATATCCCTGCCCGCCCAACAGTAATGACAGCGCCAGAGAACCCTTTACCAACCAGTTTGTTATCGGTTTTTTATTCATCATTTTTTCCTGCCAGAGTTATTGTCGGAATCGTTTTTTAAGAGACCAGTGTATGTGCAGGTTGGGGTCGGGCCAGGCAATTTATATAGAATATTTCGGGATTTTTAAGCACCAAAACGCATAAAAAATTGCCGGGAGCAATTTTTAACGTCGCTTGCGACGGCCCGGAGGGTCCCCACAACTCAGGGAAAGGAATGTCTGTAAGCGCAGTGAGGGTTTCGTGCGCACTAACCTCAGTCGATTTCTGCGACCGTCGAAGCACGCGCCCGACATGGGGCGGCTCAGGCGCCGCCGCCCCATGACCCCGGGCTTTTCGCGAAATGATGAACCCCGTTGGGGTTCACCCTACGGGCCAACGCAAGCGTTGTTCCATTTTGCGTTGCAAAATGGTGTCGTCGCTACGCGATGCCTTCGGCGTTCGTGACCGCTGGTCGGGCCGCCATTGACGCGGGATACTCGTCCCATCCATGGGACTCGCCCTAACGGGCCAGCACAAGTGCTGTTCAAAAACGCTCCCCGCGTTTTTGTCCGGCGCGGCACTGGCTTTCGCGGCGTCCGTGCCGCTCACCCGGCGGTCACGCCCACCTCAGCGCGATTTTTTACGCGAAGGAAAACCTTAAAAAAACAAATCGCCTGCGGGAGCGACTGGGCCGGGATTACAGCGCCAGCAGGCGCTCCAGCGACGGGGCGAAGAAGTAGCTGCCGCTCACCGCGCGGGTGAAACGCAGCATATCGTCCCGTTTGCCGTCCCGTTCGCCAAACATGCTCAGCAGCTGCTGCTCGATATTGTGCAGGCTGGCGCAGTAGGCGATGAAATAAAGCCCGTGCTTGCCGCTGGCCGTGCCGTAGGGCAGGCTCTGGCGCAGAATCTTCAACCCCTCGCCGTCTTCTTTTAAATCAACGCGGCTGACGTGCGAGGTAACCGGACGCTGTTCGGAAGAAAGCTCTTCGTTATCCTGCTTGGTGCGGCCGATAATCTGCTGTTGCTGTTCAACGCTAAAGCGCTGCCACTGCTTGAGATTGTGCTCCCAGCGCTGGGTAAAGACATAGCTGCCCCCGGCATCCGGCTGGTCGTCGGGAATGATCGCTACGCCGCGGCGGGCATCGCCCTGCGGGTTTTCCGTCCCGTCGACAAAACCGCTCAGATCGCGGTCCTCAACCCCGCGGAAGCCGTGAATTTCCTCTTCCACATGGATGGCGCCGCCAAAAGCGGCCAGCGCCGCCTGCGCCAGGCTGAAATTCACGTCGTGGCGTAATGACTGGATATGAATCAGCAGGTCGCGCTGGGTGGCGGGCGCCAGCCCTTTGCCTAACGGCGTAAAAGACTTGAGTTGCCGCGCGGAATTCCGGCAATCCAGATCGCGCCACACGTCGCTGCCAAACGCCAGCACCGCGCCCAGGCCGGCATCGGGAAATTGCTGTTGCAGTTCGATCAATGCCTGACAAAACTTTTTGCATCCCTGCCTGATGGCATCAAATTCCCCCTGGACCATGGCTTCCATAAAAATGGCAAAACGGCGATGCTCCGGCAAAATACCGCTCTGAATAGGTGTCATCTGTGCTTCCTCAATCTAAGCATGCTTCTTTGTTGTTATTTATGATGGAATTAGCTGCGATTCCGTCCGCGCAGCATCGCTATCATACCGGAAGAAATGAGGTTTTTACTTTGCTTAAACGCAAAATCGTCACAGACGCCACCTTCGCGCCTTATGGAGATCGTTTTTTGACCGGGAACCCTTGCTGCCGCTGATGCGACACCGGCAAGGCGATCAGTCGCGGGCCTGCGCATGCCAGACGATCTTGCTCACCCGCCATGTTTTGAGGATATCGTCAGGAGGCATCAACCCTTCAGGGCCGTTCCAGTCGCCGGAAAACAGGTAGCTGACGTGTTTGCTCTGCGGCGCCGCACATTCGACGCTTTGCGCATCGTCGCCCTGCCCCGGCTGACATGCGCCGAACGCCTTGCTGTATGAGTCGCTGAAGGCATCGCCGATCTTCACGCCCCACGCGCTGTCGATGGCCGCATCCATCACTTCCACTTTCCGGACGTTGCTATTCGGCTGTCCGCTGATCGTCAGCTTCACCTCTTTGCCGTCCAGCGCCTGATAAAACGCCACCAGTTGACCGTTTGCCGTGCCCATTCCGCTGCGCAGGCGATAATTGCCGTTCAGCGCTTTGTGCAACACCGGTTCGGACAATGGCGTTCCGGCATTGATATCGCCGACGCCGGCGTCCGACACCTGAAGCGAAGAGCCGAACCAGTTAAACGGCGACAGGCTGGACCAGGAAAAACCAGACGTGGAACCGCAACCGGCCAGTATCAGCGGTAATCCCAGCAACAGCGGGCGAAATCTCATGATATTTACTCCTCAATATTGGGCGGCCTTGCTTTCCAGCCGTTATATTCCGATGTGGATTGGAGTACAAGAGCGCCGGAAAGTGCCGTACAACGGCGGATAATCGGGCTTAATAATGCGGGAAGGCCCAGTCACCCTGGGCCATTGATAAGAAGATGCGCATCGGGCAGCGGATCAGTACTCCTGATCCTCAATCAGCCGTTTTCCCAGCGTGACGATGTCGGCGATTTCATAATCCAGCTTTTCATACATGCCGATCACCGCGTCGTTATCTTCACGCACCATCAGGTTGATTTTGGGGCAGCCGCGGGCGATGAGTTTCTTCTCCAGGCGGCTGATCAGCGCATTGGCGATGCCCCGGCCGCGGAAATCCGGATGCACGCCGAGATAATAGGCCGAGCCGCGATGGCCGTCATAGCCGCCCATAACGGAGCCGACCACTTCGCCGCCGACTTCCGCCACCAGAAACAGATCGGCACCGTGGTTCAGCTTGCGTTCAATGTCCATTTCGGGATCGTTCCACGGGCGCAGCAAATCGCAGCGTTCCCAAAGGGTGATCACTTCTTCAAAGTCATCTTGCCGGAATATGCGGATTTCCATCACGTTTACCACTGTGCAATTAGGTAAGGTCTGATTATCGCGTGATTTTTGTCAGACGCAATATCAAATTGCGCATGGGCCATGGAAATTCCCCGGTAAGTTCAGCGACGGGGATATTATTTATTAGGCGGCAATAATCGTTATACTGAGCGCCTTTAGCGACCCAGGACACGAGAACGTTAGCCTATGCCGAACATTCAGGCGGTAACATCCTTTCTGCGCGCGTTGCAGGACGATCTCTGCCGACAGCTCGCCGCCGCGGATGGCGCCGCGAACTTTGATGAAGACCTCTGGCCGCGCGCGGAAGGCGGCGGCGGACGCAGCCGGATATTATCCGGCGGAAAGGTATTCGAACGCGCCGGCGTCAACTTTTCCCACGTCACCGGCGGCGCATTGCCGCCGTCAGCCAGCGCGCACCGCCCCGAACTGGCAGGACGCAGCTATCAGGCGATGGGCGTCTCGCTGGTTATTCATCCGCAAAATCCCTACGTTCCCACCGCTCACGCCAACGTACGCTTTTTCATTGCCGAAAAACCGGGCGAAGAAGCGGTATGGTGGTTCGGCGGCGGCTTCGATTTGACGCCGTTTTATGGTTTCAGGGAAGACGCGGTGCACTGGCATCAGACCGCGCGCGATCTGTGCCGGCCTTTCGGCGCGGACGTTTATCCGCGCTATAAGAAATGGTGCGACGACTATTTTTATCTCAGGCACCGTAACGAAGCCCGGGGCATCGGCGGCTTGTTCTTCGACGATCTGAATACGCCCGATTTCGCGACCTGCTTCGCCTTTATCCGCGCCGTCGGCAACGGATTTGCGCCGGCCTATCTGCCGATTGTCGAGCGGCGCAAAAACCTGCCGTGGGGCGAGCGCGAGCGCGAATTTCAGCTTTATCGCCGCGGGCGCTATGTGGAGTTCAATCTGGTATGGGATCGCGGTACGCTGTTCGGGCTGCAAAGCGGCGGGCGCACCGAGTCGATTTTAATGTCCATGCCGCCGCTGGCGCGCTGGGAATATCAGTATCAACCACAACCCGACAGCCCGGAAGCAGCGCTGTACCGGGACTTTTTACCCGTCAGGGATTGGCTTGACGACAACAACAGCGGAGTAACCGAGTAATGCAGATTTGGGTCGATGCCGACGCCTGCCCCAACGTGATCAAAGAGGTGCTGTTCCGCGCCGCGGAAAGAACGGCGACGCAAACCACCCTGGTGGCCAATCAAGCATTAAAAGTACCGCCGTCGCGCTTTATCCGCACTCTGCGCGTGGCCGCCGGTTTTGACGTCGCGGATAACGAAATCGTGCGCCGGGTTGAAGCGGGCGACCTGGTGGTCACCAGCGATATCCCGCTGGCGGCGGAAGTGATCGAAAAAGGCGGCGTGGCGCTGAATCCGCGCGGCGAGCGATATACCCCGGACACCATCCGCGAACGGCTGAATATGCGCGATTTTATGGATACCATGCGCGCCAGCGGCATACAAACCGGCGGGCCCGCGACCCTCAATCAGCGCGACCGCCAGCAGTTCGCCAACGAGCTGGATAAATGGCTGCGGCAAGCCACCTAAGGCAAGATAAAAAAAGCCCGCCGGAGCGCATACTCCCGCGGGCTTTTTTAGCTCAGGCAGATTACAGCGGCTGGGTTTGCGCCTCAACCACCGCCAGCGCCACCATGTTGACGATACGGCGCACCGAGGCGATAGGCGTCAGGATATGCACTGGTTTGGACACGCCCATCAGCACCGGCCCGACCGTTACGCCTTCCGAGGACGACACGCGCAGCAGGTTATAGCTGATACGCGCCGCTTCCATATTCGGCATAATCAGGATATTGGCCGACCCTTTCAGCGGGCTGTCCGGCATCTGCTCGCGGCGGATCGCTTCCACCAGCGCGGCGTCGCCGTGCATCTCGCCGTCGACTTCCAGCTCCGGCGCCAGTTTGTTCACCAGCGCCAGGGTGGCGCGCATTTTCTGCGCGGTGGGCGAATCAGAAGTGCCGAAGCTCGAATGCGACAACAGGGCGACCTTCGGCTCAATGCCGAAACGACGCACGGTGTCCGCCGCCATCAGAGTAATTTCGGCCAGTTGCTCCGGCGTAGGATCGGAGTTGACGTAGGTATCGGCAATAAACGTATTCCCGCTCGGCAGCATCAGCGCGTTCATCGCGCCGGCCACGTGCACGCCCTCGCGGTAGCCGAACACTCTCTCCACCACGTCGAAATGCTCTTCGTAGGTGCCGATGGTGCCGCAGATCAGCGCATCCGCCTCGCCGCGCAGCACCATAATGGAACCGATCAGGGTCGGATTGCCGATAACCTCGCGCTGCGCCTTTTCCTGCGATATGCCGCGGCGCTTCATGATCTCGAAATATTCGCTCCAGTACTCTTTGAAGCGCGGGTCGGATTCGTTATTCACCACCTCAAAATCTTTGCCGATGGTCAGTTGCAGGCCCAGCTTCTGCAAACGCATTTCGATAACGTTCGGGCGGCCGATCAATATCGGGAACGCCAGCCCCAGGGTCACCAGTTCCTGCGTCGCATGCAGTACGCGCGGATCTTCCCCTTCGGCCAGCACCACGCGGCGCGGCTGCTGACGCGCCTGGGAGAAAATCGGCTTCATAAACAGGTTGGTTTTATAGACGAACTGGGTGAGTTTCTCGATATAGGCGTCGAAATCCTCGATCGGCCGCGTCGCCACGCCGGACTCCATCGCCGCTTTCGCCACCGCCGGCGCGATTTTGATAATCAGACGCGGATCGAACGGTTTCGGAATCAGATACTCCGGCCCGAACGACAGGTCCTGATCGCCATAGGCGGAAGCCACCACTTCGCTCTGTTCCGCCAGCGCCAGATTGGCGATGGCATGCACACACGCCAGCTTCATCTCTTCATTGATGGTGGTGGCGCCCACATCCAGCGCGCCGCGGAAGATGAACGGGAAACACAGCACATTGTTCACCTGATTCGGATAGTCCGAACGGCCGGTGCAGATAATGGCGTCCGGGCGCACTTCTTTCGCCAGCGGCGGCAGGATTTCCGGCTCAGGGTTGGCCAGCGCCAGGATCAGCGGGCGCGGCGCCATGGTTTTCACCATCTCCGACGTCAATACCCCCGGACCGGAACAGCCGAGGAAAATATCGGCGTCGGGGATCACGTCCGCCAGCTTGCGCGTGCCGTTATCCTCAATGGCGTAGGCCGCTTTGGTTTCTTCCATATTTTCATCGCGGCCTTGATAAATCACCCCGCGCGAATCACAGACGACAATGTTATGTTTCTGAAGTCCCAGCGCCACCAGCAGATTCAGACAGGCAATGGATGCCGCGCCGGCGCCGGAAACCACCAGACGCACATCGGAAATGTTTTTCTCCACCACGCGCAGACCGTTCAGCACCGCGGCGGTACAGATAATGGCGGTGCCGTGCTGGTCGTCGTGGAACACCGGGATTTTCATGCGCTCACGCAGTTTTTTCTCAATATAGAAGCATTCCGGCGCCTTGATATCTTCCAGATTGATGCCGCCAAACGTCGGCTCCAGCGCGGCGACAACGTCGATCAATTTATCTGGATCCAATTCGTCCACTTCAATATCGAATACATCAATACCGGAGAACTTCTTAAATAGAACGCCCTTGCCTTCCATCACCGGCTTGCCGGCCAGCGCCCCGATATTACCGAGGCCGAGCACGGCGGTGCCGTTGGAGATCACCGCCACCAGATTCCCGCGCGCGGTATATTTATAGGCGGCCAGCGGATCCTCGGCAATTTCAAGACAAGGGGCCGCGACGCCGGGAGAATAGGCCAGCGCCAGATCGCGCTGGGTAGCCAACGGTTTCGTCGGCGAAACCTGAATTTTCCCTGGAACCGGAAACTGATGAAAATCCAATGCGCTCTGTTTCAATTGATCGTCCATTGTTACACCCTTTACCTATTTTCATTATGGAGAATTAATGAGATTACAAGGGGCCAGTATAATGTGTGTGGTTTGTTAAACTTTGAAGGGCGGCAAAAAGCGGGATTTAATTTCGCTTAATATAATTAATATAATTAATTTACAACTCGATTTTGCCGCCGACGCGGGTTGTCGCTCATGCCGCCGGTTAACGTCCGGCGACTCCCCATTCGGCGAACCAGCCCTCAATATAGGCATGCTGCAACAGCATAATGGTTTTCGCGTCCTTGATACGGCCGTCTTTCACCATGTCCATCGCCTGCGCGAAAGGCAGTTCCAGCACCTCGATATCTTCATCCTCTACGCCCCCTCCGGCGTTTTCCCGCAGGGATTCATCGTACTCGGCGGCAAAGAAGTGCACCCGTTCCGTCACGCCGCCGGGCGACATATAGGCGTCAAACAGCTTTTCGACCTTGCCGATCGTATAGCCGGTTTCCTCTACCGCCTCGTTGCGAATGCACTCTTCGGGGGAATGGTCGTCCAGCAAACCGGCGCAGGCTTCCAGCAGCATGCCGCTTTCATTGCCATTCAGATAGGTGGGAATACGGAACTGGCGCGTCAGAATGACGGTGCCCTTCTCGCGGTTATACATCAGGATGGTCGCCCCGTCTCCGCGGTCGTACACTTCGCGGATCTGGCGTACCACGCCGCCGTTTTTTCTTTTTAAATCATAGATATATTTATGAAGAATAAACCAGTGGTCGGACAACAGTTTCTTTTCGATAATGGTAATTGGCGACGACATAACGGAACCCTAACAAGGAAGAATCAGTGTCCGATGATAAGACGCTACGTAGCGGAATGCACGTAGCGTCATAGCCCGAAAGCCGTACTGACGAGCAGATAAGCATTGAGCGCCACGACAATAAAAACAATCGCTTTTCCGCTATTTTGCACCAGACGGCCGTTTACCATGCTCCCCATTAATTCCCGGTTACCGGTAAATGAGAGCAAAGGAACCAGCGCCAGCGCGATACCGAAGCTCAGCACCACCTGGCTCAGCACCAGCACCCGGGTGGGATCCATCCCCGACCAGATAACGACAAAGGAGGGTAGCATGGTCACGGTACGCCGAACCCACAGCGGAATATGGAAATGAACAAAACCCTGCATCACCACCTGCCCGGCCAGCGTGCCGACCACGGTCGAGGAGAGTCCCGCCGCCACCAGGCTCAGGCCGAAAATGGTCGCCGCCGCCTGGCCCAATAACGGTTCCAGCGTCAGATAGGCGCGATCCAGATCGGCAATATCCTGATTGCCGCTAAAATGGAACGCCGCGGCGGCCGTCGCCATCATCGCCAGATTGACGAACCCGGCTATCGTCATGGCTATCGCCACGTCCACTTTAGTTGCCGCATAACGTTGCGCGCGGGTATGTTTACCCTCGCGCTGCGTCAGGGAAGAATGCAGGTAAATAACATGAGGCATGATGGTTGCGCCCAGCACGCCCGCCGCCAGAAAGACGGCGTCGGACGTCGGCAGGCTGGGGAGCGCCATCCCTTTGGCCAGCGCCGCCATTTCCGGACGCGAAAATACCAGCTCGACGATGTAGGCCGCCGCCACAAACAGCAACAGGCCGCCAATCACCATTTCCAGCGGCTTCTGCCCGCGACTTTGCAGCATGAGAATCAGAAAGGTGGCGATACCGGTCAGGATGGCGCCCTCAAGCAGAGAGACCCCCAGCAGCAGTTTAAAACCGATGGCCGCCCCGATAAATTCAGCCAGATCGGTGGCCATGGCGATAATCTCCGCTTGCACCCAGTAGGCCCAGACCACGGGCCGCGGAAAACGATCGCGAATCAGTTCAGCCAGGTTTTTACCGGTGGCGATTCCCAGCTTGGCCGACAGCAATTGGATCAGCATCGCCATGATATTGGCCCAGACCACCACCCACAGCAGGGTATAGCCATAGGCGGCGCCGGACTGGATATTGGTCGCAAAGTTACCCGGATCGATGTAACCGATCGCCGCGATAAAGGCCGGTCCCATCAAAGAAAGCTTTATCTTTCTCGATCTACGGCTGGCTGACTCGACGACACGGCTATCCGGCATAATATGCCCCTTCTAACGCTGTTGTTTTACTACCCTTACATAAACGATAATGATTATCAAGCGCATTTATAGCGGCAGTGCCGATTCTTCTGATAGCCTAAGATGATGATTCATACAGAAAATAAAAAACACCTTTTTATATCAATCAACATTAATACAGTATAAACAAAAAACCCCACGCCGGAGCATGGGGTTTGCAGCAAGGTAAATTGAATAAAACCCAATCACTCTTTCGCTTTAGATACCGCCACCATCGCCGGGCGCAGCAAACGTCCGTTCAACGTGTAGCCTTTTTGCATCACCAGCATTACGTGATTAGGCTGATGATCGGCTGATTCCAGCATCGTCATCGCCTGGTGGACTTCCGGGTTAAAGGGAACGTTAACCTCTTCAATCACTTCGATACCGAACTTGCGCACCGCATCCAGCAGCGATTTGAGCGTCAGTTCGACGCCTTCAATCACCGGCGCCAGCGCCTCGTTGGATTTATCAGCCGTATCCAGCGCACGTTCAAGGTTGTCAATCACCGGCAACATTTCGCTGGCGAACTTCTCGACGGCGAACTTATGCGCCTTTTCGACGTCCATTTCCGCCCGGCGACGGATATTGTCGGCTTCGGCGCGGGCGCGCAGTACATTATCGCGCTCACGCTGTTGCAGCTCGTTCAATTGCGCCGTCAACTCGGCGATACGCTCATCACGCGGGTCGGTCGAGCCCGACTCGGCTTCCGCTTGTTGCCCTTTTGCCGTCTCCGTTTGATCCAAGACTTGCTCGTCGGGCGTATTCTGTTCTTTACTACTCATGAAATTCTCCGCGTTTTAGCATTAATCCCGCTAGTTGCTTATTATGGGGATCAAAACCGGGGATTCAAGGGAATCAGTCACATATTGGCTGCAACCCGCTCCGGGCACATCACGCTGAGGATAACGACAGCAATGAATAAACCGTTTAATTGCATTGGCATAGTCGGCCACCCGCGCCATCCCACCGCGCTGGCGACCCACGAAATGCTCTATCATTGGCTGACCGGCAAAGGTTATTCGGTATTGATTGAACAGCAGATCGCCCGCGATCTGAACCTGAAGGATGCCCGTACCGCCAGCCTGGCCGATATCGGGCAACAGGCCGATCTGGCGGTAGTGGTTGGCGGCGACGGCAATATGCTGGGGGCGGCGCGGGTATTATCGCGCTATGACATTCAGGTTATCGGCGTTAACCGCGGCAATCTCGGATTCCTGACCGATCTGGATCCCGACCACGCGCAGCAGCAGTTATCCGAAGTATTGAACGGCCGTTATCTGAGCGAACGCCGCTTTATGCTGGAAGCGCATATCTGCCGTGCCGATCAGCCCAGCAGCATTAGCACCGCCATTAATGAAGTGGTGCTGCATCCCGGCAAAGTGGCGCACATGATCGAATTTGAAGTCTATATCGATAACAACTTTGCCTTCTCGCAACGTTCGGACGGACTGATTATCTCCACGCCGACCGGCTCTACCGCCTATTCACTATCCGGCGGCGGCCCGATCCTCACGCCCTCGCTGGATGCCATCGCCATCGTGCCGATGTTTCCCCATACGCTCTCGGCCCGGCCGCTGGTCATCAACAGCAGCAGCACCATCCGGTTAAAATTTTCCCATATCACCAGCGATCTGGAGATCAGCTGCGACAGCCAGATTTCACTGCCGATACAGCAAAAGGAAGAGGTGCTGATTCGCCGCAGCGAATACTGCCTTAACCTGATACATCCTGAAAATTACAGTTACTTCAATACATTAAGCACAAAACTCGGCTGGTCTAAAAAATTATTCTAAAATTTTCACTCACTGCTTTACTGTATATAAAACCAGTTTATACTGTATGCAATTACACCTTGTTATTACATACAGGAAATTATCATGCTGGCGCAACTCACTATCAGTAACTTCGCCATCGTGCGCGAATTGGAAATAGATTTTCAGTCAGGAATGAGCGTCATCACCGGGGAAACCGGCGCCGGTAAATCCATTGCGATTGATGCTCTCGGCCTGTGTCTGGGAAACCGTTCCGACGCCAGCATGGTAAGGCCGGAAGCCGCCCGCGCGGATATCTGCGCCCGTTTCTCGCTGGCCGATACGCTCGCCGCCCGCCGGTGGCTGGAACAAAACCAGTTGGATGACGGCAATGAGTGTCTGTTACGCCGGGTGATTGGCGCCGACGGCCGCTCCCGCGGTTTTATCAACGGCACCGCGGTGCCGCTCTCGCAACTGCGCGAACTCGGCCAGCATCTGATTCAACTGCACGGCCAGCACGCCCATCAATTACTGCTCAGACCCGACCACCAGAAACATCTGCTGGATGCCTACGCGGATGAACCCCTGTTGCTTGGCGCCATGCGGCAAATCTGGCAGCAGTGGCACCAGAGCTGCCGGGCGCTGGCGCAGTTGCAGCAGGCCGCCATCGAGCGGGAGGCGCGACGCGAGCTGCTGCAATACCAGTTGAAAGAGCTGAACGAGTTTGCCCCCCAGCCCGGCGAATACGAACAGATTGACGCCGAGTACAAGCGTCTGGCGAACAGCGGACAGCTACTGGCGCTTAGCCAGCAGACGTTACAGCTGCTCAGCGATGACGAAGAGCAAAACATGCTCGGCATGCTGCACGGCGTCAAGCATCGGCTCGGCGAGTTGGTCGCCATGGACGATAAGCTGTCCGGCGTACTTTCCATGCTGGAGGAAGCGGGGATCCAAATCAGCGAAGCCAACGATGAGCTGCGCCACTACAGCGAACAAATGGATCTCGATCCGATCCGGCTATACGAACTTGAGCAACGGCTATCCCGCCAGTTATCGCTGGCGCGTAAACATCATGTGCCGCCGGAAGGGTTGCCGACACTCCATCAACAGCTATTGGAAGAGCAGCAGCTACTGGATCAGCAGGAAAACGATCACCACGCCCTGAGTCGCGCCGTAAGCGAATATCATCAACAGGCGCTGCATATCGCCGAGCAATTGCACGTTCGTCGGCAGCATCACGCCGGTGAACTGGCTCAGCTCATCACCGCCAATATGCACGATCTGGCGATGCCGCACGGGCGCTTCACCATTGAGGTAAAGTTTACCCCCGAGCATTTAACGGCCAGCGGCGCGGACAGCATTGAGTTTTGCGTCACCACCAATCCCGGCCAACCGCATCAGCCGTTGTCCAAGGTGGCGTCAGGCGGGGAACTTTCCCGTATCGCGCTGATCATTCAAGTTATTACCGCGAGAAAAATGGATACACCGGCGCTGATCTTTGATGAGGTCGACGTGGGGATCAGCGGCCCGACCGCGGCGATTGTCGGCAAAATGCTGCGCCAGCTCGGCGAATCGACACAGGTGATGTGCGTCACCCACCTGCCTCAGGTCGCGGGCTGCGGTCATCAGCACTTCTTCGTCAGCAAACAGACCGACGGCGCGGAAACGGAAACGCTGATGCAACCGCTGGACAAACGCGCCCGGTTACAGGAACTGGCGCGCCTGCTAGGCGGCAGCGCCGTGACCAAAAATACCCTGGCGAACGCCAAAGAACTGTTGGCCGCGTAAACCCACGCCCCACGGACGGGGCCAGTCATTCCCCGTCCCCATATTTTAAACCGTCCGAAGAGATAGCCCGCTATATCAAAAAATCCCAACTTTTTTGCTTTCCCGGGGTCATACTGGGGTCTTGCAGGTTTTCAATTCAGGCAAGGTCTATTATCATCGTCAACCTATGCCCTTAAGGAATATAATCACTATGCGCTGTAAAACGCTGACCGTCGTCGCTGCGGTGGTTGTTATGCTGACTGCCGGCTGTTCCACGTTAGAGAAAGTGGTTTATCGGCCAGACATCAATCAGGGAAACTATCTGGCGCCGGGCGATGTCGCCAAAATTCATACCGGAATGACCAAACAGCAGGTCGCTTACACACTGGGAACGCCGATGATGCAGGATCCCTTCGGCAGCGATACCTGGTTTTACGTATTCCGCCAACAGCCTGGTCATGAGTCCGTAAAACAACAAACCCTGACGCTGACGTTTAATAGCGGCGGCGTATTAACCAATATCGATAACAAAGCCGCGCTGAATTAATCTGGCGCCGGGCGCCTTATTTTTTTGCGCGCTCGGCGCGCTGTCGACGCAGCTCTTTCGGGTCGGCAATCAGCGGGCGGTAGATCTCGACGCGATCGCCATCGTTAAGAATATCGCTCAGTTTTACCGTTCTGCTGTAGATACCGACCTTGTTGCTCTGCAGATCAATGTCTGCCCGTAGCTCCAGCAGACCGGATGCCGCAATCGCCTGTTCGACCGAGCTGCCTTGCGCTAACGTTACCGTGCGCAAATATTGCCGTTCCGGTAACGCATAAACCACCTCCACGCGGATATCAGGCACTGTAAACCTCTTTGGCGCGCTGCGTGAACGCCTGCACCATATTTCCCGCCATCTCTTTGAAAACTTTGCCGAAAGCGATTTCAATCATCGCATTGGTGAATTCAAAATCAAGGTGCAGTTCCACCTTGCAGGCATCATTGCTCAGCGGTGTGAAATGCCAGTCGCCGCTTAGTTGACGAAAAGGCCCACCTACCAGTTGCATATTAATATTCTGGTTATTGGTCAGGGTATTGCGCGTGGTAAATGTCTTGCGGATCCCCGCTTTGGAAACATCAACGGCGGCGGTCATTTCGTCCGGCGTAGCAGACAGCACCCGGCTACCGGTACAACCCGGTAAAAAAGCAGGATACGAAGAGACATCATTAACCAACCGGTACATCTGTTCCGCGCTGAACGGCACCAGAGCAGAACGACTTATTTTGGGCATACAATTTTCCGTGATTCATAAAACGCGCAAAATAATAGCACCGATATGCCGACAGATAAAAATTCTGCGCGCACTATCGCACAATATCATTAACAATAGCGCAGACGCATGGCGGGGATTTCATTCCCTTTTACATCCGGTATAATGACGGCACTATGACAAAGAAAAAAGCGTACAAACCCGGCTCCGCCACCATTGCGCAAAACAAACGCGCCCGCCACGAGTACTTCATTGAAGAAGAATTTGAGGCCGGTCTTTCGTTGCAAGGTTGGGAAGTAAAATCACTGCGTGCGGGCAAAGCCAATATCAGCGACAGCTACGTAACATTTATAAGCGGCGAAGCGTATCTGTTTGGCGCCACCATCACGCCGCTTAACGTTGCCTCTTCACATGTTGTCTGTGACCCGACGCGTACACGTAAACTGTTACTCAACAAACGGGAACTCGATTCTCTGATAGGGCGCGTCAGCCGTGAAGGCTACACCGTGGTGGCCCTATCAATGTACTGGAAAAACGCCTGGAGCAAAGTCAAAATTGGCGTAGCGAAAGGCAAGAAAGATCACGACAAGCGTGATGACATCAAAGAGCGTGAATGGAAATTAGACAAAGCCCGTATCATGAAGAACGCAAACCGCTAAGCCGGTGGCTTAAGTGATATAAGTTCTGGTATACTGGCGACAGTTTCTTGGGGGCTGATTCTGGATTCGACGGGATTTGCAAAGCCCAAGGTGCATGCCGAGGGGCGGTTGGCCTCGTAAAAAGCCGCAAAAAAATAGTCGCAAACGACGAAAACTACGCCCTAGCAGCTTAATAACCTGCTAAGAGCCCTCTCTCCCTAGCCTCCGCTCTTAGGACGGGGATCAAGAGAGGTCAAACCCAAAAGAGATCGCGTGGATGTCCTGCCTGGGGCTGAAGCGTTAAATTCAATCAGGCTAGTTTGTCAATGGCGTGTCTGTCCGCAGTTGGCCGGCGAATGTAAAGACTAGACTAAGCATGTAGTGCCGACGGTAGAGTAATTCCGGACGGGGGTTCAAATCCCCCCAGCTCCACCAATTTAGACACCGGTTATTACCAGATAAGGCCGGTGAAGTATGAAAAAACCGCATGGCGCAAGCCCTGCGGTTTTTTTTACGTCTGCTGGGTGCGGATACTATGGCGATCCTGTGACTTCCACAACTTTTAGGTACCCGAAAGGCAAGTACCCATCCAATGGGTACCTAAATGATGGAGGTATCTATGGCACGGTTAACAAAACGCCTCACCGATACGGAGATCAAAGCCGCCAAGCCACAGGATGCGGATTACACACTGCATGACGGCGACGGTCTGCAACTGCTAATTAAAAGCAGCGGCAGGAAGGTCTGGCAGATGCGCGACTACCGGCCTTTAACCAAAAAGCGCGCCAAACTGATTTTCGGGCCTTATCCCGAAGTCACTTTGGCAACGCCGTACAGCGGTCCGCGTCCTGCTGGTAAAAGATATTGACCCTTATGAACACCAGCTTTCATTGCGCAAGCAAGCGCTGGAAGCCGAAGCATCGCCCTCCGCGGCATATTTTTTTGACGATGGTTTCGCCCGCAAACTGGATTTTAAGGCGCATCCTTAGCACGCCAAAGGCTTGGCGGCCTGTTGTTCACATCGCCTGAGCGGTCAGCAGATCAACGTCGCTCGCGCCGGCGACGCGCTCGATATAAGCGGCGACGTTCGGACCGAAGCCAACGCCTTGCACAAGGGTCAGTGAGCGGAGGATGGGGAACAGAATAAAATCGCTGGTGGAGATATCCCGTTTATGCGCCAGCAACTGCTCAAGCTGCACGAGCTGTTGCTGAACCTGGGATAGCAGCGCGGGGGTGTCGGCCAGCAGCGCGTTCAGGTCGCCGAAGGCTTTTTCTTCCCGTTGCCGGTAAGCCGTGCGGGCTTCCCCGGTAGCGAGTTCTTTAAAATCAGCCCTGGTGAAACGCGGCACCGCCAGTTTGAAAACCGCGCCGGAGGTGGCCTGGCACCAGGCTTCAATCGCGGGATCGACGGGTTTATCCGCAATTAAAGGCGCTTTCAGGCTATCGATATAGTGAACGATATCCATACTTTCCGGCATAAAGCCGCCATCGTCTTTTTGCAGAATAGGCGCCACCTTACGTCCGACCATACGCGTCGGGGTTGCAACGTCTCCCTCCATAAGGACGGACAGTTCAAACGGAATCTCCTTTAGCCCGAAAATCATTCTGGCCCTGACGCAAAACGGACAGTGTTCATAGATAAAAAGTTTCATTGCATAGCCCCTTGATGATGTAAAACGTCAGGATACGGCTTTATCCCAACACCATATCGTCAGAGTAATACCAGCAATAAGCGGTGGTAAAGAAAATGTAGCCCGATAGTTGCGGCGCCGGCGGCGTTATTTACCTTCAGCGCAGTTCGATTAACGTCAGCGGGCCGCCGAATACCGCGCCGGTATCGATGTAGAGCTGGTTAAAAAATATCAGGGGTTTGTGAAGCGGCGTATGGCCGAAGATAAGCAGATGCGCGCCGGCGATGCGCTGGCCCTTCCCCGCCATGGCTCGGGTGATGCGGGTTCGCCCCCAGACCAGCTCATCCGCATCGACCGCCTTGCCGAACGCATAGTTATCCGACGGATAATCCGCATGAGCAATCACATAGCGGCGGCCGCCGATGTTCACCTCGATAACCAGCGGCAACCGCGCCGTACGGGCTATCCGCCGCGCCGCTAATGGTTGATCCGCTTGATTGAGCGCGGCATACCAGGAACCGCCATTGCGCGACCACAACCAGCCGTTGTCCTCATTCAGCGCCTCACGCGCCATTTGCTCATGATTGCCGCACACGGCGGTAAACCAGGGGGCATCCAGCAACGCCAGGCAGGCCATGCTTTCGGGCCCGCGATCGATCAGATCGCCCACCGAGATCAGCAGATCGGTCTGGCGATTGAATTGCCGGGCGGCCAGCGCATCCAGCAATAGCTGGTGGCAGCCGTGGATATCGCCGACGACGAATATTTTCCGATAGTCATCCCCACTGATGGCGCGATACATCAATTTCTCACCTCCCGCTGCCGGACATTCGCCCTTGCTGCGCGTTGAGACAAGTATGGCACTAACACGCCGGGGGGAACGACTCTTCCGCGGGCTGATGCGGCGGCGTCATTAAGTCCCTGCCGCTCCGCCGCTTGCGCGCGCAAGCTCGGGGAAAAGTCCGCGCAGCGTATCGGCGATGGCCTGTCGGTCATAACCCAGTTGCTGCAAAATAATGGCGACTTGCCGGGCGGAAATCGCATCCTGATACACCGAATGGAGCACATCGGCAATCATCCCGGGAGTAATCACGGAAATGAGGGAAATATCCTGCGCCGAACCGCCCCACGCCTGAAGGATATGCTCAAGCGCCTGTTCCGGGGTCATGCCCTGTTCATGTAGCGACGCCACCACCGCGATCAGCTTATCTTTTATTTCATTCGCCAACGTTTGGCTCCTTGATCAACGGGAGCTTCTCCTCAATCCCCGCCAACCGTCCATTTACCACAACCGGGAAACCTGTCCGGCTCCGGCTCGCCACAACCTGAGGTTGTAGCAACCACAAATAAAGGTTTTTTTCCAATATATCTCAGATGGTTATAGTGAAACCACCTCTTGTTATCCCCCGGAAGCCGTACCGATATCAGGGCGGATAGTCATTTGGACGCGTCCAGACCGTTTATCCGGCTGCATCAGGACTCTCTCTCATCATACAACATGCAGGCGATATCACCAGAAAACAGCACGAGGATTAGGTATCCCCTTACCATAACAGGAAGACAACACTATGAGCAGATTAAGAAAAAATACCGCTATCGGTTGCTTTCTTTTCATCTTCAGCCTCTCCCTCAGCTACGCGCAAGAGCGCAAAATGGAAACCGACGTTGTCGTCGTCGGATTCGGCGTGTCAGCCGCGGTGTCGGCGGCGGAAGCCGGACTGAAAGTCATTGCACTGGAAAAACAGGCGATAGACGGCGGCAGTTCCAACTTTGCCGAAGGACTCTTTGGCGTCAACACCGACCAAACCCGTAAAAACTCAGTCGCCATAACCGCCGAGGAGGCCTACCGCACCGCAATGGAGTTCAATCAGTCCTACCGGGTGAATCCCGCGCTGGTGAAAAGGTATCTGGAGGAATCCGCCGCCACGATCCGCTGGCTGGAAAAACAGGGCGTCAGAACCGGGATGGGCGTCATTATTCCGGTGATGAAGAAACTCACCAATGTGAAAAAAGAGATCGACAACGCCATCAGCGCGGGCAGCGCCAAGGTCATGAAGGCCAGCTCGCTGGACGATCTGGCCAAAAATATCGCTGTCGATCCCAAACGACTGAAAGCGTCCGTCACCCGCTATAACCAGATCATGATTTGGTCACGCTGAACAAAGGCGTTTTTGTGTTTGTCGAAGGGCTGGCCCGTCCTTTGTTACGTGAGGACATGGTGTGTATTCCCCTGTTGGACAGCGGCATGAAATGGGATATCAGTCTGATCGTCGGCCATGAGTCCTCGGCGTTTTCACCGAGGCTGCTCAATTTCGTTAGCCGTTTTCAGCAGGAAATCGGCGGCACCTGCCCATTACTTATCTGAAATCACGCGTCTTTTCGCCCGCTTGCGCTGAAAATGCTCAGGAGACGGCAATTACCCGCTACCGGTGTATAATATGCGCAAATATTAAAAATAGTTTGAAACAACTCCGCCAACATTGAGTCATTCTCTTCGTTCTTTGAGATGCGATAATTCCCCAAATAAAAAATCGAATTTCATTCTGTGAGCAAAAAGGCCAAGCCATGATCACCACCGACGGTAACAACACAGTCGCTTCTGTCGCCTGGCGGACAAACGAAGTCATCGCCATCTATCCTATTACGCCCAGTTCCACCATGGCCGAGCAGGCGGCGGCCTGGTCGAGCGACGGAGGAAAGAATATATGGGGAGACACGCCGCGCGTGGTTGAAATGCAGTCGGAAGGCGGGGCGATAGCCGCCGTGCACGGCGCGTTGCAAACCGGCTCTCTGGCGACCACCTTTACCTCGTCGCAGGGATTGCTGCTGATGATCCCCTCGTTGTATAAACTGGCCGGCGAACTGACGCCTTTTGTGCTGCACGTGGCCGCCCGTACGGTGGCGACCCACGCGCTGTCCATTTTCTGCGACCACTCCGACGTAATGGCCGTACGCCAGACCGGCTGCGCCATGCTCTGCGCCAGCAACGTGCAGGAAGCGCAGGATTTCGCCCTGATCGCGCAGATAGCCAGCCTGAACAGCCGATTGCCGTTTATCCACTTTTTCGACGGTTTCCGCACGTCGCATGAAATCAACAAGATTGAACCGCTAAGCGATGACGCGCTGCGCCGGCTGCTGCCCCGGCAGGCGATTGATGCGCATCGTGAGCGAGCGCTTACACCCGAACATCCGGTGATCCGCGGCACCGCCTCCAACCCGGATACCTTCTTCCAGGCGCGCGAAGCCGCCAACCCCTGGTATAACGCCGCCTGCCGGCACGTTGAACAGGCGATGAACGACTTCGCCGACGTCACCGGGCGGCAGTACCGGCCGTTTGAGTACTACGGCCATCCCGAAGCCACCCGGGTTATCGTGCTGATGGGGTCCGGCGTCGGCACCGTTGAAGAAGTGGTCGATACGCTGCTGACGCGCGGTGAAAAGGTCGGCGTGGTCAAGATTCGCCTGTATCGTCCGTTTTCAGCCAGGCATTTGCTGGCGGTTATTCCGCAGACGGCGCAAAACATCGCCGTGCTGGATCGCACCAAGGAACCAGGCGCGCTGGCGGAGCCGCTCTATCTGGACGTGATGACCTCGCTGGCCGAGGCGTTCACCAACGGTGAGCGCCCACAGATGCCCCGCGTCATCGGCGGACGTTACGGTCTGTCGTCCAAGGAGTTCACCCCGCAGTGCGTACAGGCCGTTTTCAATGAGTTAGCGATTGCTAACCCGCGGTCGCGCTTCACGGTTGGTATCTACGATGATGTGACCAACCTGTCGCTGCCGCTGCCCATCGAGCATCTGCCGGGCAGCGCCTCGCTGGAAGCGCTGTTCTACGGGCTGGGCAGCGACGGTACGGTATCGGCCGCCAAAAACTCGATTAAAATCGTCGGCGACGCCACCCCGATGTTCGTGCAGGGCTACTTTGTCTACGACTCCAAAAAGGCCGGCAGCCTGACCGTATCCCATATGCGCGTCGGCCCTCACCCCATCAACTCCGCGTACCTGATCGATCAGGCGGATTTCGTCGCCTGTCACCAGTGGCAGTTTATCGACAAGTACAGCATGGTCGAGCGGCTGAAGCCCGGCGGCGTATTTCTGATTAACGCCCCTTACGCCAGCGACGATTTGTGGCATCGCCTGCCGCAGGAAGTACAGGCCGGCTTAAACCAGCGTCAGGCGCGGGTTTACTGTATCAACGCGGCGAAAATCGCCCGCGAATGCCAGTTGGGCGCGCGCATTAATACCGTGATGCAGATGGCGTTCTTTCACCTGTCGCAGATCCTGCCGGGCGAAGAGGCGGTGGAAAAACTGCGCACGGCGATCGCCAAAAGCTACGGCAGCAAAGGCCAGGAGCTGGTTGAACGCAACTGGCGGGCGCTGAACGCCACGCTGGAGGCCCTGGCCGCCGTGCCGCTGGAAGCGGTCAATGCGCACAGCCCGCAGCGGCCGCCGGTGGTTTCCGACGCCGCCCCCGACTTTGTGAAAACGGTGACCGCCGCCATGCTGGCCGGATTAGGCGATACCCTGCCGGTTTCCGCCCTGCCGCCCGACGGCACCTGGCCGACCGGCACCACCAAGTGGGAAAAACGTAATATCGCCGAGGCGATCCCGCTGTGGCAGCCGCAGTTGTGTACCCAGTGCAACCACTGCGTCGCCGCCTGCCCGCACTCCGCCATCCGCGCCAAGGTGGTGCCGGCCGAGGCAATGGAATACGCGCCGGCGTCGCTGCAGTCGCTGGATGTCAAAGCCCGCGATATGCGCGGCCAGAAATATGTGTTGCAGGTGGCGCCGGAAGACTGCACCGGCTGTAACCTGTGCGTGGAAGTCTGCCCGGCGAAAGATCGCCAGGATCCGACGATCAAAGCCATCAATATGGAATCCCGGCTGGATAATCTGGCGGTCGAAAAAGAGCACTTCGACTTCTTTATGACTCTGCCGGAAATCGACCGCTCCAGGCTGGAACGTATCGATATCCGCACTTCGCAGCTGATTTCACCGCTGTTTGAATATTCCGGCGCCTGCTCCGGCTGCGGCGAAACGCCGTATATCAAACTGCTGACGCAGCTGTATGGCGATCGTCTGCTGGTGGCCAACGCCACCGGCTGTTCGTCCATTTACGGCGGCAACCTGCCCACCACGCCGTGGACCACCGACGCCAACGGCCGCGGCCCGGCCTGGGCCAACTCCCTGTTTGAGGATAACGCCGAGTTCGGGCTGGGTTTCCGCCTGAGCGTCGACCAGCATCGCCAGCGCGCCGTGCGTTTACTGCACGACCTGGCGCCGCGGTTGCCGGCCGATTTGGTGGCGGCGTTGCAGGAAGAGGCCATCGCCCCGGAACTGCGCCGTCAGCAGATTGAGCAACTGCGAACCCTGTTGGCGACTATCGGCGGCGACAAGGCCGCCGCGCTGGCCGCCGCCGCGGATCATCTGGTGGATAAATCCATCTGGCTGATTGGCGGCGACGGCTGGGCTTACGACATCGGCTACGGCGGTCTGGATCACGTCATGAGCCTGAGCGAAAACGTTAACGTGCTGGTGCTGGATACCCAGTGCTACTCCAATACCGGCGGGCAGCAGTCTAAGGCCACCCCGCTGGGCGCGGTGACCAAGTTCGGTGAGAAAGGCAAACGCAAGGCGCGTAAAGATCTCGGCATTAGCGTGATGATGTACGGCCACGTTTATGTGGCGCAGATATCGCTGGGCGCACAGTTAAACCAGACGGTGAAAGCCATTCAGGAGGCCGAGGCCTGGCCGGGTCCGTCGCTGATTATCGCCTACAGCCCCTGCGAAGAGCACGGCTATGATCTGGCGTTCAGCCACGACCAGATGCGCCAGTTGACCGCCACCGGCTTCTGGCCGCTCTACCGCTTCGATCCGCGTCGTACCGAAGAAGGCAAACCGGCGCTGGTGACGGACTCCCGGCCGCCGTCAACCAGCCTGAGCGAAACCCTGCTGCACGAGCAGCGTTTCCGCCGCCTGAACAGCCTGATGCCGGAAGAAACGGCGCTGCTGTATGAAGAGGCCGAAGTGGATCTGCGCCGCCGTTATGATTTTCTGACCATGATGGCGGGTAAAGCGGAGAAAAATCCGCAGGAGTAATGAGAGGATAGCCATACGGATATCCTTTGCGACAGGGTTCTAACCCCACCCCAACCCTCCCCTTCGCAGGGGAGGCCGGGAAGGGTCATTAATGTCAAAGCGCTAACCCGCAAATCCATTCCCGCCAGCGCGCTTCCGCTTTTTACGAACACGACTAATGTACGCCGGTTCAATTGTTTCTTTGATAACCGAATTTTTGAAAGCAACGACTTTTGCCAGGTACGACGCAGACTCGTCCTTGCTCATCGTGACTTCATTACAGATCGGACAGTGCAGCCCCTCTACGGCCGGCAACATGGTTTTTTTCCCGCGAAATGAGTAGGGCACATCTTTTGCTCCCTGTACCAGTTCGGCACCGCCGCAGTTAGGGCATTTCATATTATTTCTCCTTAATTAACCTATTAGGTTAAAAGGGGTCGAATACGTAAATGATAAATAAAGGGTTAACCGATTGCCGGGACGAACGGCCATTAGCGATAAATCTGACTTACCGCCTCCGCAATCGTCTCTATTAGCGATTCCTGCAACTGCGAAATACTGAGCCGCACATAATGTCCGTTTTTCATACCGAAACGCTCTCCCGGCTGCACGGCGACGCCATGGGCGGCCATGGTGATCAACGCATAGCGCTCCGACGGCACCGGCAGCCAGATACACAGACTGTCATTTTCCGGCACGTAGATCCCCCGCCGCGCCAGCGCATCCGCCAGCCATTGACGCCGCTGGTGATAAACCTGGCGGGCATGTTCAATCCCCTGGTGCGTTTTCTCATCGGCGAGCAGAAAAGCCAGCGCGCCCTGTAATATACGGCTGCTCCAGCCGGCGCCGAAATTACGAAAGGACTGAATCTTGCCGATGATTTCCGCCGAACCAGACAGCGCGGCCATACGCAGATCGGGGCCGTAGGCTTTGGAATAGGAACGAACATAAATGGTCTGCGCCGGATAGTACGCCCCCATACTCAGCGCCGGGTGGGACGAGATTTCACCGACGCCGTCGTCTTCAATAATCATCGTCATCGGGCTGTTGACGAACAGCGCGGCCATCGCCGCCATGCGCGCCGGGCTCACCGAATAGCCGGTATGCGAATGGGTTCTTGGCTGATAGATAAACGCGGCGGGCTTATGCTGCAACGCCTGCCTCAGCGCCTCCACGACCGGCCCCTGCTCATCACATGCAACCTGAATGATGTTGATGCCGATATGATCCAGCAAATCCAGCAGCCGCGCCGCGGTCGGGCTTTCAATCACCACCGTGGATCCGGGAAAGATCAGCGTCTGCAATGTCAGATTCACGCCGTCAAACCCGCCGTCAGACGTCATAAACGCCTCCGCCGCATACGGCCAGTTTTTGCGCAGTTGCTCCTCAAGTTCGGCAATGATCGGTGTGCGCTGATAGCTATTTAAATTCTTAACCTGAGCGCCATACAAAAGCGCCTCGCCCAGATCCGGCAACAAGGCGGGGTCGGGCGCTGACAAGGTGAGGTCGGCAATGATGGCATCGCCAAAGTTGCCGATCTTCTCAAAACGCTCCGGGCGGGGCGACGCCTGCTGACCATAGACCCACATACCCGTTCTGCCGCGTCCCGCAATCACTTTCTGTCGCCGCAGTTGGCTCCAGGCGGCGGAAATCGTCGCCGGACTCACGCCCAGCGCGTCGGCCAGTTCCCTCACCGGCGGCAGTTGACTGCCAATTGCAATTTTTCCGGCCCCGATAAGCGCCGACATATCCATCGCAATGCCGCGGATACTGTGATTGTGTAGCTGCGCCGCCAGCCAGTGGGTATCGATTGATTTAGCCATAAACAATATTTTGTACAATAACAAAAATATTATTGTACATGTACGAACATCGATCTAGTATCAAAAAAACGCACATTCTGTGCAAATATCAGACATATTTGTTATATGCGAGTTAGCTCGCTCCTTCAGCAGGGAATCACTAACGTTGACTATCACAATCAGACTGGCAGTGAGGGATTGGGATTATTTCACCCCACTCGCCTTGGGCGATATAAAACCTGAAGGGTTTGAGTTAAAAATAGATCGGGTCGGTACGCTGCCGGATAACCTGGCGACCAGCAGCCAATATGATGCGGGAGAGGTGTCATTCAGCCGCTATGCGCAAAGCCGTGCTCACGGCGATGAAAGCTTAGTCGCCCTGCCGCACTTTCTGATGCGGGGTTTCCGCCAGCGCTGCATTCTGACCAAGCAGGACAGTCCGCTGACCGGGCTGTCGCAGTTGGCGGGTAAGAAGATCGGCCTGACGGGCTGGCAGGACTCCGGCAACACCTGGACGCGCGCACTGCTGCGCCGTGAAGGCATCGGCAATGACGACGCCTACTGGTATGTCGGCCGCCTGACGGAGGCGCATCCGATCGTCGATCGCCTGGGAGGGTTCGGCCGGCCGGGTCGCATAGAAGCCGCGCCGGGCGAGCAGCCGCTGATCACTCTGCTGAAGAGCGGCGGTCTGGACGCCATCTTCACGCCGTTCATGCCGGACGGATTTTTTAACGGCAACTCCGGCTTACGACAGTTGCAACCTGATTTTCGTCAGGCGGAAATCGACTATTTCCACCAGGTCGGCTATGTGCCGGGCATGCATGTGCTGGCGATAAAGCCCGCGCTGGCGGCTGAACATCCCTGGCTGCCACAGGCGCTCAGCGAGGTCATCGACCAATCATATAAGGTGTGGATGGGCAAGCGCATCAAATATGCCGATACCACTCCCTGGCTGTTGGACGATCTGCGCCGAACCACTCAGGATTTACCCGTTCACTGGAACGACAATGGCTTTGCCATCAATAAAACCATGATCGCCGATTTCGCCAGTGAGCTATATGAACAGGGGATCACGGCGCAGCGTCTGACCCCGGAAGCGTTGTTCCCGTGGGCGTGCTCTTTTTCGCCTATAGACAAGAGGGATTAATATGAAAGTCGCACTTGGCCAGTTTGCCGTGGATCGCGAATGGCAAAACAACGTCGTCACCGCGCTGAAGCTGATGTCGGACGCGCAACAGGCAGGCGCCGACCTGCTGGTGCTGCCGGAAGGCGTATTAGCGCGGGATATCACCAATCCCCAACTGGTGTTGACCGCCGCCCAGCCGCTGGACGGCCCTTTCGTCAGCCAATTGCTGGCGGCCAGCAAAGGCAGCCGGATGACCACCATGATGAGCATTCATGTGCCGAACGGCGCAGACAAAGTGTGGAACGTGCTGATTGCCATGCGCGACGGCGAAATCATCTCCCAGTACAAGAAATTGCATCTGTACGATGCGTTCTCCATGCAGGAGTCGGAAAACGTCACCCCCGGCGATGAAGTACCACCGCTGGTCGACGTTGCCGGACTGAAAGTCGGCCTGATGACCTGTTATGACGTGCGTTTCCCCGAACTGGCCCGCCGTTTGGCGTTGGATGGCGCTCAGGTGCTGGTGCTGCCGGCCGCCTGGGTCAAAGGGCCGCTGAAAGAGTCTCATTGGGAACTGCTGGTTCGCGCCCGCGCGCTGGAGAATACCGCCTATGTCGTGGCGGTTGGCGAATGCGGCGTGAGAAATATCGGCAACAGCATGGTGGTCGATCCGTTGGGCGTGGTGGTGGTTCAGGCGCCGGAAACCCCGGCGCTGGTCTACGCCGATGTGGATCCTGCACGTCTTTCCTATGCGCGGGAAGTCTTGCCCTCACTGGATAACCGCCGTTTTGCTACGCCGCGTCTGCCGAACGAGTAACAGCCGCTTTTTATTCTATTCATATCAACGCCACACGCCGCCTGCTTTTCATCAGGGCGAAGGAGATTGAGCAATGAAAATAAAACGTTTAGGGCGGACGGCCCTGCTAACCGGATTACTCTTTTCCGCCGGCGTGTTTGCCGCAGAGGCGCCGAAGATTGCTCCCCAGCAGGTAAATAAAGATCTGCATGCCCGTCTACCGGACGATATCAAAAAGGCCGGCGTGCTTAAGGCGGTGAACAATGGCTCCTTTCCTCCGTATGAAATCGTCAGCGGGACACACTCGCTGGATGGCGCCAGCGCCGATCTGGCAAAGGCATTAGGTGAAATTCTGGGCGTCAAGATTGAGCACGCCTCCGTCAGCGGCCTATCCAGCCTGCTGAGCGGTATCCAGTCAGGCCGTTATCAGTTCGGCATCGGGCCGATCGGCGATTTCCCGGCGCGTCAGGAAAAGAATGATTTCGTCGATTTCGTGCGCGAATTCGTGGTGTTTGCCGTGCGTTCCGGCAACCCGGAAAAAATCAACTCGCTGGAAGATACCTGCGGCAAACGCGTTGCCGTGATGTCCGGCGGCTCGGCGGAACAGGTGATTGTAAAACAGTCGAAAGCCTGTACCGATGCGGGAAAACCGGCGGTGACCATCCAGTCTTATGCCGATCAGCCTACGTCTATTCTGTCAGTCCGTTCAGGGCGGGCCGACGCCTTCTTCTCTTCACAGGCGCCGCTCACCTACTTTGTTGAACAGACCAACGGGCAGTTGGAGCTGGCCGGCACCGGTCAGCACAATGGCTTTAACGACCTGTATCAAGGTTCTGTTTTCGCCAAAGATTCCCCGCTGGCGCCCATCGTCCTGGAAGCCTATCAGCAGTTGTTCGATAACGGCACCTACGCCGCCATCATGAAAAAATGGCATCTGCAAGGAAACATGCTGCCGGCGCCGGGTATTAACCTGGCGGGAAAACAGTAACGCGGCGGTTATGGGCCATAACGTCAACAACAAGGGGTTTTTTCTACTGTGGATGCGCTGAGAAACGTTGCCAGAGCCCAGGCGCCCGGCCGCTTCAGACAGCGGCTGTCGTGGGCGTTCACGCTGATTATCGCGGCTTATGTTATATGGTCAGTCAGCACCAATAAAAACTTTGAGTGGCCGGTGGTTTATCAGTGGTTCACTGAAAAAACAATTATGGAAGGCTTAAGCGTTACCCTGGGACTGACGGTGGTTTCCATGGCGATCGGCGTGGCGCTCGGTCTGCTGCTGGCGGTAGCCCGGCTGTCTACGAATGTACTGCTGAGCGGACTTTCCGGCCTCTATATCTGGTTTTTCCGTGGTACGCCGCTACTGGTGCAGCTGATTTTCTGGTACAACCTCTCCACCCTTTTTCCCCGCGTATCGCTGGGCATCCCGTTCGGTGCGGAGTGGGTAAGCTGGAACACCAATGACCTGATCACGCCGCTGACGGCGGCGATTGCCGGTCTGGCGCTGAACGAAGCCGCCTATATGGCGGAAATCATCCGCGGCGGGCTGTTATCCGTGGATAATGGCCAGGTGGAAACCACCCAGGCCTTTGGCATGAGCCGCAGCCGCGCGCTGCGACGGATCATCATTCCCCAGGCGATGCGCGCCATCGTGCCGCCGACCGGCAACCAGTTGATCAGTATGATTAAAGCGACGTCGCTGGTCAGCGTGATAGCGATGGGCGATCTGCTCTACTCGGTACAGGCTATCTATAACCGTACGTTTGAAGTGATCCCGATGCTGATGGTCGCAGTTATCTGGTATTTATTTATCACGTCGCTGCTGAATATCGGCCAATCCGCCATTGAACGTTACTATTCGCGCGGCGTTCGTCGTCCGGCGTCGGAAACCCGCCGCAGCGCGGCGGCAAAAGCGAATATGTTGAATGATGCGATCGGCAAGGACCAACCCCATGAATAGACTTCATCATCTCTGCGCCGGGGAAACCGTTCTGACCGGCGATCGGCCGCTGATAAGCGCGCGTAACGTCCATAAATACTTTGCTGATAACCACGTTCTGCGCGGGATTGATTTAGACGTTTACACCGGTGAGGTGGTGGTGGTACTGGGACCATCCGGTTCAGGAAAATCGACCTTCCTGCGCTGTATCAACCATCTGGAAGAGATGGATGAAGGCTATATCATGATGGGTGACGAACAGATCGGTTATCAACTGCGGGGAGAGAAACTCTATCCGTTGTCACCCCGTGAGATCGCCCGGCAGCGCAGCGAGATTGGAATGGTTTTTCAGCAATTTAACCTTTATCCCCACATGACCGTGCTGCAAAACATCATTGAAGCGCCGATTGGCGTCCATAAGAAAAACCGTCAGCAAGCGCGGGCCTATGCGCTGGATCTGCTTGAGCGCGTCGGGCTCAGCCATAAAGCGGACGCCTATCCCCACCATCTGTCCGGCGGACAACAGCAGCGCGTCGCCATCGCGCGGGCGCTGGCCATCCGTCCCAAACTGATGCTGTTTGACGAACCCACCTCCGCACTGGACCCCGAACTGGTGGGAGAAGTTTTATCCACCATGAAAGACCTGGCGTTGCAGGGGTTAACCATGATTGTGGTTACGCATGAAATCGGTTTTGCCAGGGAAGCCGCGGACCGGGTGGTTTTCATGGATCAGGGCGTGGTGGTGGAACAGGGCAAGCCGGAAGATATGCTGTTCAATCCGCAGCATCCGCGTACCCAGGCATTTCTTAGCCGTTTTATTTAATACATGGTGATGGAATATCGCCGTGTTTTTTTCGATATCAACAATAAGTAAGTACATCCCTACGGGTTGCAAAAAAGTGTGATTAGTTACACATGTTGATTCCCTCTTACGCCGTTCTGCACATATAATGCGCATCCGGTCCTATGGACCGGGAATAAACCAGAGTCACCATTTCTGGTATGGCATCTACCACTCAATAAAGACATGAAAATGAGTATTCGCGCGATCCTAACTTTCGTTGTGGCTGTGACGGCATTCAGCCAGGCCGCCTTTGCCGTTGTCTATCCTCTGCCGGCGCCCAACAGCCGGCTGGTGGGCGAAAACCTGGAATTTACCATCCCGACGGACAGTACGTTGCCGTTGGAGCATTTTGCCGCCCAGTTCCAGATGGGGTTGAGCAATATGATGGAAGCCAACCCGGGGGTTGACGCCTATCTGCCCACGCCGGGCAGCACCCTGACCATTCCCCATCAGTTGATTCTGCCGGACGCGCCGCGCGAAGGCATCGTGATTAACAGCGCGGAAATGCGTCTGTATTACTACCCGAAAGGCAGCAAAACCGTGGTGGTGCTGCCGATCGGTATCGGCGAGTTAGGTAAGGATACGCCGATTAACTGGGTCACCTCCGTGCAGCGGAAAAAGGCCGGCCCGACCTGGACGCCGACCGCCGCCATGCATGCGGAATATGCCGCCCGCGGGGAAACCTTGCAGAAAGTTTTCCCGGCCGGCCCGGATAACCCGATGGGCCTTTACGCTCTGTATGTCGGCCGGCTGTACGCCATTCACGGCACCAACGCCAATTTCGGCATCGGCCTGCGCGTCAGCCACGGTTGTGTCCGCCTGCGGGCGGATGACATCAAATATCTGTTCGATCACGTCCCGGTCGGCACCCGTGTGCAGTTTATCAACGAGCCGATAAAAGCGACGGTGGAGCCGGACGGTTCGCGCTATGTGGAAGTCCACCACCCGCTGTCGCGTACCGTGGAAGAGTTTAACTCCGATGCGCCGGCGCCGCTCACCATCACCCCCGCGGTGGGTAAAGTGGTGGCCGATGCCAGCGTCAACCAGAGCGATCTTGACAAGGCGCTGCAGGAGCGCTCCGGTATGCCGCTCAAGATTAACGGCCTGATTGAAGAAAGCGCGCCGACGCTGCCGGTTGAGTCCGTCGCGGCGCCGGAAACGGTGAATCCGGACGCCCTTGTCACGCCGGAAACGGCAACCCCTGACGCAGCAGCCCCTGTGGCGCAGGAAACGGATGCCGCGGCGTCAGAATCCAGCGCCGATCGTTCTTGATTTACCCGCCCAATGAAAAATGGCACGGACGCCATTTTGCAACCTACCCGGACGAATCATCAAATCAGCGCCGCTTCTTTTAGCTCACTTTTCAGATAGGCGTAATAAATCGGTGCGGCGATAACGCCGGATAAACCGAACGCCGCTTCAAATACCAGCATCGCCAGCAGGATTTCCCAGGCGTGCGCTTTAATTCTGGTGCCGACAATCTGCGCATTCAGGAAGTATTCGAGCTTGTGGATCAGCATCAGATACACCAGGGCGATCAAGGCGATGGGCAGGGAAATGGATAAGGCGGAGATAAACACGATAGCATTCGAAATCAGGTTCCCGATGACCGGCAATAAACCGAAAACAAAGGTCAGCACCACCAGCGTTTTCGAGAAAGGCAGATGAATGCCGAAAGAGGGAAATGCGCCAAGAATAAAAATGGCCGACAGCACGGTATTTACCGCGGAAATTTTTACCTGAGCGAAAACAATGTTGCGAAATGAAGCGGACAACAGCGATACCCGACGCAGCAATTCCGCTTTCAGCAGCGGCTTTTCCGTATCGCTCTCCACATTGTATAGAGAGATAATCGCCCCCAGCACCATACCAATCAGCATAGTGACGAAACCATGCAGGAAACTTTTCCCCATGTTTTGCAAGATCGCGATATGCTGTTGAACCCATTGTAAAAACTCGTGTTGCAGTTCTTCCACGCTGACCGGCAAATATCCCGGTAAAAACAGCATCAACTGCTGCTGGATGTCGTTAAGGATATAGGCGATGCGCGTATTAAATGCCGTGGTGTCTTTCATTTCCTGCATCAGCAACCCCACCAGGCTACCGAAAAGCAGACTCAGCAAACTAACCACCAATGTGCTGATAATCGCCACCACCATCCAACGGGCGCGCTTGCCGCTGATCACTTTTTGAAAATAAGGCGTCAGCAGATTAACGATTTCATAAACAAGAAAACCGGCGATAAAACAGGTTAACAGACGCAGGGGCAACAACAGCAACAGGCCCCCCATAATAAAGAAAAAGCTCAAAAAACGGGCTTGTTTCAGATTCAGTAACTGCATGATGACGTCCCGTGTGTAAAACCAATGCTAATATGTCAAAACCGACGTTTTAAGCCGTCATTCTTAGCGTTTTACCGCAGAAACACCAGCGGGTTTTGACCTCACCGGTTATCACTCCGTCAGGAGACGCGTCCCGTTCTCTTTATCAACAAGCCGCCCTACCATTTCCTTACGGTTTCCTTGCGATTTCCTTACAATTGCCTTACGGTTTCCTTATATAGCCAATAGCATAAGAATAATAGCGGCCAGCATATTGAAATATATCGAATATCATTTTTTCACATTAAGAAACCGGTCAATAAAAATAAATCAGATAGCACAACCAGCTCAATTAAACAATGAAGCGGAAAAATAGACCGGCAACCAATAACGGAGGGTCATTCCATTATTTTTTATAAAGTAAATGCAGTTGGAAATAAACAACCGCCACCCTGAGTAGGGTGGACGCCAACAGTCCGAAGCAGACCAGTTCACACCGCATACCGGGCGTTTAACTAGCCAGGTTTGCGGGTGATTCCATCGGCTCCTGATTCAGGATCAATAAGGACAACACACGATTTTCAACATTCAATTTAGAGAAAGAGAGCGTACCCAGTTGCTTGCGGGTAAAGCCGTCGGACAGCAGGCCTGAAACCACGCGCGTACTTAAGACGCTGGAATCAGTGATGAAGTCTTGATAAGCGAACTTCACATTAATCGGCAGTACATCGTCAATAGAAACTGGCGTGCTCATTTCGGAACGCAGTCCAAAATGGGCATTAAAAGCAGAATTGGCGCAAACCACCTTACACTTCTCGTCAATCACCGCGGCAGCCCGCCGTTCATTCTGAACGGGTTGGCTAAGCATACCTATGATCTCATTTCGGCCAAATATCAGACTCATTATTCCCTCTGCCTCATGCTATGTAGAAGACACCATCAAGCGCTGTCAGGCAAGCTGTAGCCCGCAGTAACCCGTTGATAAGCATTCAACCCGCGCCGATTCGCCGGCATAGTGTAATTATCTAAGTGTTTAGTTTTAGAAACCGAATGTTACTGAATAAAAAACAAAAATATAACAATTCGCTTTTTTAGGTCTGATGGACAAACGCTTTGCTTCTGCTGCTGGCCGAAAGAACGGCGTTTTGCTCAGCACATCGCCTCGCGCCGCCGATTATCCATACTTATCTGCATGTTGATAATCAGATAAATCCAAATAGCGATGACGGGTAAAAATATACCTGAAACAGTATTGTCACTATCGGCGGAATAAGAGAGATCTTTATGCCGTTTGATCGTAAAAGACGATCAAAGTAAGAATAACAATAGATAATATCTATTGAAAACAATAAATTGATCGTTGTTCTCATTGTACTATAGATAATAATTCTTATAATTCTCCTAATTGTGACATATATATCTATTGATGTAGGACGACTTGCGCGTCTATTTACTTATTTCCTGCACATTCAGGGATTATTTAAGTCATTTCTTATCTCTTTTCGCCCATTGCGTGATCCATCGCTCAAAAAAGAAACAAATGTTGCGGGATTACTACAATTAACTATTTGTTGACATATCCTTAACATGTTTAAGGAGAAGTACACATGACTCAACATCATAAACATGCCATACCAGCCGCCATTGCGGAAAATGCCCTGATAAACGCCGACCAATATCAGCAGATGTATCGACATTCCATTGACGATCCTGCCGCTTTCTGGCGTGAGCAGGGAAAAATTGTTGATTGGATGAAACCTTATCATCTGGTAAAAAACACATCATTTGATCCCGGTCATATTCGGATTCGCTGGTTTGAAGACGGTACGCTAAACGTGGCGGCCAACTGTCTCGACCGTCATCTGGCCGAACGCGGCGATCAGACGGCGATAATCTGGGAAGGCGACGATGCCAAAGAAAGCAAAAAGGTTACCTACCGCGAGCTTTACCAGTCGGTGTGTCGCTTCTCTAATGTACTGAAATCACTGGGAATAAAAAAAGGCGACGTGGTCGCCATCTATATGCCGATGGTGCCGGAAGCGGCGGTGGCCATGCTGGCCTGCGCCCGCATCGGCGCCGTTCACTCGGTGATCTTCGGCGGCTTTTCCCCGGAAGCCATCGCCGGGCGCATTATCGACTCCAGCGCCAGACTGGTGATTACCGCCGATGAGGGCATCCGCGCCGGACGCGTTATCCCGCTCAAGAAAAATATCGATGAAGCGCTGAAAAATCCGGGCGTCAAAACCATCGCCAACGTTATCGTTTTCCATCGCACCGGCAAACAGGGGGAATGGCAAGCCGGCCGCGACCTCTGGTGGCACGATCTGATCGAACAGGCGGACGATCGCTGTCCACCGGCGGAGATAAATGCGGAAGATCCGCTGTTTATCCTCTATACCTCCGGCTCCACCGGCAAACCCAAAGGGGTGCTGCATACCACCGGCGGCTATCTGGTGTATGCCGCGCTGACTTTCAAATACGTTTTTGACTATCATCCGGGCGATATCTATTGGTGCACCGCCGACGTCGGCTGGATCACCGGCCACAGCTATCTGCTGTACGGCCCGCTGGCCTGCGGCGCCATTACTCTGATGTTCGAAGGCGTGCCCAACTGGCCGGATGCCCGGCGCATGGCGCAGGTGGTCGATAAACATCAGGTTAATATTCTCTACACCGCCCCCACGGCGATCCGCGCCCTGATGGCGGAAGGCGACAAGGCCATTGCCGGCACCTCGCGCGCTTCGCTGAAAATCATGGGTTCCGTCGGCGAGCCGATCAATCCGGAAGCCTGGGAGTGGTATTTCAACAAGATCGGCAACGGCAAATGTCCGATCGTCGATACCTGGTGGCAAACGGAAACCGGCGGTTTTATGATCACCCCGCTGCCCGGCGCGATTGAGGCCAAGGCGGGTTCGGCGACCTACCCTTTCTTCGGCGTTCAGCCGGCGCTGGTGGATAATCTGGGTAATCCGCAGGAAGGAGCGAGCGAGGGCAATCTGGTGATTACCGACTCCTGGCCCGGCCAGGCGCGCACCCTGTTCGGCGATCACGATCGGTTTGAGCAAACCTATTTTTCCACCTTTAAAGGCATGTACTTCAGCGGCGACGGCGCCCGCCGCGACGAAGACGGCTACTACTGGATCACCGGACGCGTCGATGACGTGCTGAACGTATCCGGCCATCGGCTGGGAACGGCGGAAATCGAATCCGCGCTGGTGGCTCATCCCAAAATCGCCGAAGCGGCGGTGGTGGGCATCCCGCACAGTCTGAAAGGTCAGGCGATTTATGCCTATATCACGCTGAATCACGGCGAAGAACCGTCCAGCGCGCTGTATCAGGAAGTTCGCAACTGGGTACGTAAAGAGATCGGCCCGATTGCCACCCCCGACATCCTCCACTGGACCGACTCGTTGCCGAAAACGCGATCGGGTAAGATCATGCGCCGTATTCTGCGCAAAATCGCCGCCGGAGACACCAGCAACCTGGGGGACACCTCAACGCTGGCCGATCCCGGCGTGGTCGAAAAACTGCTGGAAGAAAAACAGGCTATGAGCGCCCGTCCCCGTCCCCAATAACCATCCGACCCAGCCTGCAACGCCTCCCGCTAAACCTCACACCGGCTTTAGCAGGAGACTCAATCTGAAATCACGTGTCCGGCCTAAAATTACTGGAGACTCACGATGAATGACGCCATTTATCAACGGATTGGAAGTAACCCCGACACAGAAAAGAGCGTTACTGCTTTATATTGTGAAAAGCGGCAACACATCCAGACCAGCAGATTTTATTAAAACAGTGGCTGAGCCGCAGTCAGCGGATCGGGAGGAACTCATGACCATCGCTCAGCAACTGAAGCAGATCGGATTTGAAGAAGGTATGAAAACCAGCGCGCGGAATATCGCTCGCGAACTACTGCAAAGCGGAATGGAAAGCGATCGCGTTCAGCGGATCACCAAACTTTCCGCCGACGAGATGCGGCAATTAATATCATCCGGCGACGAATAATCGGGTTTCCGTGTTGCGATAGAGCACCGCGCCGCTGGGCGAGTGCCTGAGTATAACCGATAGTAAAATGTTATCCCGCAACCCGCTGGCCTGGTCATTACAGGGTTAACGACCAGCGGCCAGAGCCGATATAACGTGTTCAGGATCCCGCTTAATAGCACGCAACAAGGCTTTTGCCGGCCCGGTAGGATCTCTACGCCCCTGTTCCCAGTTCTGGAGCGTTGCAACGTTAACATCGATCAATTTGGCAAACTTGGTTTGAGAAAGTCCCGTTATGTGGCGAATAGCCTTTACCTGAACCGAGGTCACAATGGTCTGTGCCGCTGGTTTACGCTTACCGTCAATCATCTCATTCATTTGGCCCATACTCTGGGTAGTCGAATGTGGGAAGCAGAGACTGTATAAAAATAAATCACGCTTAGAGTCTACCCCGGTATACGTCAATGGCGCATAGTCAGAATAATGACTAAAACGACACTTCACGTATCAATACCGCCGAGACCACCTTCCAGCCGCGCGCCAGCAGGCTTTGCGCTTCGCCGTCCATTACCACCGTACCGGGTAAAACCTGACGCTGGCCGCGGCCGCCGTCGGGCAGCCGCAGCAGCACCCGGTAAACCGCCTGCTCAGGATGCAGTTTGCGCTGCGCGTCGCTCAGCGTGGCGATATCGCCGCCGTAGGTCGAGGCCAGCTCCGGCACGGCGCTCAAATCGCGGGTGGCGGTATGGTCGATATCCGCAATAGTGACAGGCAGCGCGGCACTACCGACGTCACGAGGATAAAAATGACCCCGGCCGCCCGTTCGCAGCCTCTGCCAGTCTTTTTCCGACACGAAGGCCTCCACCAGCCCGCCGCCCGGTTTGGCAATCACCGCCAGCCATTCTCCCTGCGCCAGCCACTCTCCGGCTGCCAGCGGCACCGCCATATCCGCCACCACGCCGCTTATCGGCGCGCGCACCGTCAATTGCGCCGACTGGCGTTGCAGCACGCCCAGCTTTTGCCGGGCGGCGTCTCGTTCCTGCTTCACCCGCAGGTGTTCGGCCGCCGCTTCTTTATTGAATACCTGAAACGCCCCCTGCCAGTTCAGCGTAGAGATTTGCCGCTCCAACTGCCGCTGTTCATGTAAAAGCGCGTCGGCCGACAGCGTAAATAGCACCTGACCGGCCTCAACCGGTTGACCGACTTCAACATCAATACGGTCAATCATGGCGGGCAGCGGCATATAGAGGCTGCTTTGCTGTTCGGCGCGCAGCAGCGCCGGCGCATACACGCTGCTCTGCCAGGGGATCGCCAACAGCAGCAGCAATACGCAGCCTGAGGTCAGCGTCACGATCATATTCCGGTTCATACGATAATCCTTACGGCGTTTACTCCATTCACGCAGTTCATTCACCACCGGCATCACCACAAAATAGCCGATTTCAACGGCGAACAGCAGCATCCCCAGCAGTTTGAACGCCATGTGATAGACCAGTATGGCGATACCGGTAAACAGAAAGAAACGGTAGATCCACGTACAGAAAGCGTAACCCGCCAGCGTGCGCCGTAGCCAGCGGGGAAAGGATTCCGGCGCTTCATCCCCCAGCCCGAACAGCCATTCGCGCATTTGCCAGCGGCCGATGGCGAAGCCGCGGTTTTGCAGGTTAGGGATCTGAAGCCAGTCCGACAGCAGAAAATAGCCGTCAAAACGCATCAACGGACTGAGGTTGATCGCCAGCGTCATAATCCAGGTGGTGGTGGCCAGCATAAAGGCCGCACTGCGCAGCATGCCGTCCGGCAGGAAGCTCCAGGCCAGCGTCGCCCAGGCCGCCAGCGTCAGTTCGGCCGCCATGCCGGCGGCGCCGATCGCCATCCGCTGGCGGCGGCGGGTCAGTTTCCATGAGCCGGAGGTATCGGTATACAGCACCGGCATCATCACTAGAAAGGCCACGCCCATGGCGGCGACTTTAGCGCCGAAGCGTTTACAGGTATAGGCGTGTCCCAGCTCATGCAGGATCTTGGTAAATACCAGCGTCAGCCCGGCCAGCGACGCCCCTTCCAGGGTAAAAAAATGCAGAAAAGTATGCTTGAAAGTTTCCCACTGACGCCCGGCCAGAAACAGACCCAGCAGCGCCGCCATCAGCGTCAGCGTTAAAAAAAACCGGCTGAAAAACGGCGCCGCCCACGGCAGGGTACGTTGCAGAAAGCGATCCGGATGCCACAGCGGAATGCGGAAAAACAGATAATTCTTTAGCAGCTTGCGCCACACCGAGGTCTGTGTCGCCGCCAACTGTCGGCCAAACTGCGCCAGCGCCTCATCGCCCGATGCCCGCGTCAGGCTGTTGGCCTGCAAAAAGCGGCTGAAATAGTGCACGTCGCTATCGTCGATAGTCAGCGGCAACGTCTGGTTCACCTGCGCCACAATTTTCGCCGCCTCCCCCAGCGACCAGCGCGACAGCATCGCCATTTCCGCCCAGCCGATGCGGAAAAACAGGCCGCGCAACGGATCCTCCAGCGTCCAGCTTGGCGATCCGTCGCGGTTGGCGGGTCCGGCATGCAGGATCAACTCATCCCGCAACGGGCTAAGCCGGGGAGGCGCCGGACGCGGGTTCATGTCGTTGACGGCTGACGCGGACAGACCCGGCATCGTCACACGCCCAGCCACACGCGCAGCGTCGCCAGCGGCTTACGCAGCAGATAGACAATCAGCACCGTGCGCTGACCGTACAGTTTCGCCGTGCCTTTCAACCCCACGCGCAGTAGCGGATCGTCCTGGGTAAAGCGGGCGCGCAGCCGATAGGCCATAATATTGTCCGGCGTGGGAGCGGAGCGGTAGCCGATCAGCTCCAGCCGCGCCGGCTGCGCCGAGTTTGGGGCCACGTTCAGGAACAGCCGCACATCAGCGCCCTTCTCCAGCGCGATGGCGTCGGCGGCGGGCAGTTGGATCTCCAGTTCGACATCGTGCGGATCGGCAATCATCATGATACGTTCGCCAACCGCCACCGAGCGTCCGATCCAGTCGCTGGCGTCGTCAAAGATCGCCACCCCGTCGCGTGGCGAAACCAGTTGCATGCGTTCCAACTGCCGTTGCAGAAAATCCATCTCGCTCTGCGCCTGCTCCCGCCGGCTTTGCAGTACCGCCAGGCTGGCTTTGCTATTAGCGTCGAACAGCGCCTGTTGCTGCGCCTGCCGGTACTGCGCATCGGCGGTGGCGAACATCTGCCGCGCCGACTCCAGACGGTTTTCCAGTTCGCGGGCATCCAGCCGCACCAGCGGTTGATTGGCCGCGATCTGCTGATTGGGGCGCACCAGAATATCGTCCACCACCCCGGCCACCGGCGCCCGCACCATCACCGGACGGTGCGCCACGATCTCCGCCGGCGCCAGTACCGACTGGCGCACCGGCAGCAGCATAAGCAGCGACAGCGCGACCGCGCCCGCCAGGATCAGGCGGCGGCGATTGGGGCGGACGTCGGTTTTAGCCCGCCGATTTTTGCCTAAACCAATCCAGGCGTGGGAATAGGCGTCGGCCAGCTTCTCCAGCAGCACCCGTTCGGCGGGTTGCCACGCGCGGTCGCGCGCCAGGATCAGCACCAGCGGCGTTTCCCCTTGCGGACGCCGCAAAGGCAGCCACAATAAAAACTCCGGCAGATGTTCCTGCCACAGCAACTGGTCGCTGGCCGGCAGATCCAGCCAGCGTAACGACTGGGTCTGCCGTTGTTCCTGCTGCCACTGGCGGCACAGGCGGCTGAACTCGCTGCAAAAGGGCGCGTTAGGATCAATCGCCGCCAGCCCGGAAGCGGCGCGCAGCCGCTGTTTTTCACAGTCCCACAGCAGCGCCTGACGATATTTCACCAGATTGTGCGTGTCATTAACGATTAAAAACGCCAGCTCTTCCTGCGTTTCCCGCGCTCTGGCGCGGCTTTGCAACTGCAATAGCTCGGCCAGCAGCGCCAACCGGCTATCCTGCTCGCTCAGGGTTTGGCTCATGGCGCGCCGACGCCTGCCGCGGGCGGGGCAATCTGCGCCACCCCGCTCATCCCCGGCAGCAGTCCGGCGGTGGATTGGGTGATGCGCCCAAACACTTTGACCGACTGGCTGACCGGCTCCACCGCCGAAGAGATGCGGCTGATTTCAGCCGGATAGCTCAGCCCGGTTTCATCCAGCGTCACCTGAAAGGCATCGCCCTGCTTTAACCACGCCAGCCAGCGGGACGGGACGATCATTTCCAGCTCGAAGGCGCTGTCATCGTAAATCGACAGCAGTTCCTTACCTTCCGGCACCGACTCCCAGCGCTTCACTTTGCTTTCCGTCACCCGGCCGGAGAACGGCGCTTTGATGGCGCAGCGTTGCAGCATGGCGCGGTTGACGCCGCTTTCCGCCTGCGCCATGGACACCGCCGAACGCGCCTGATCCACTTCCGACAGGCTGATCGAATTGAGCTTATCCAACCGGTTGGCTATGGCCAGTTTTTTACGGGCGGCATTTTCGGCGGCGGCGGAATAGTTCAGTTTTTCCTTCAGTACCGTGCAGTCAAAGGTCAGCAGCGTATCGCCCTGTTTGAAGTGTTCGCCCTCTTTTACCGCAATATCCGTCACTTTACCGGCAATTTCGCTGGAAAGCGTGGTGTAACGCAACGCGCTGAGCTGAACGCGAATATCGCCGTCACCGGCCGCCTGCGCCCACAGGGGCGTCAGCAACGCCCCGGCCAGCAGAAACCGCTGCGCCTTCATCAGTGGGAGCCCCCGGCTTGCAACGATTGCAGGTTATCCCACATATCGGTGTTTACCGTGCGGTAGGGTTTCCCGACGATGGCGGCGGGCGTTGCCGCGACGGCGACAGGCTGCGCGATCGCCGGCTGCGCCGTTGCCGCCACCGCGGCCGGGACGGCCAGCGACAGACGCGGCACCGGCACGCCGCCGGTTTCGATATTGCTGGTGCTGCGGGCGATGGTGTTGCTCAATGCCGCCAGACTGGTATCGCTGACGTTATCGGGCAGCACATCCAGACCGGCGGCCTGATACACCGCGCCCAGCGCGTTCTGTACGTCGGCAAAGCTGCGGTCGCGCGCGCGGGTGGTGAGGATGGTTTCCGTGCTGACGCGCACCTGTTCCATCTGCGTCGCCGCCTGATTGCGCACGCTGAGCTCGGTCTGATTCAGGATGCCGCGCTGAATGCGCGCCAGTTCCTGATAGCGGCTGAACATGCGCGTACTCTGCTGATACTCCTGCCAGGCGACGTTCACCTGAGTCAGCACCGCCATACGCAGCGCCTGGCGCCGCGCTTCCGCCAGCTCTTCATTCGCCTCCCCGGCACGCTTCACCGGCGACCAGGAGAGCACATTCAACAGGTTGCCGCTGACCTGCAATCCGGCGCTGGCCCACTGGCGGTTCACCAGATAGCTGTTGCTGTCGCCGTTGATGCCGGCGAACAGCGACACGCCCGGCAACAGCCGCAGCAGCGATTTACGGGTTTCCAGCACCGAATTACGCGCCAGATAGCTCTCTTCGCGCACTTCGGGCCGTTTCACCATCGAGAAATTTTCCAGATCGTCGAGGGTGTAGGCCATTTTCGGCGCCACCAGACTACTTTCGCTGGGGACGGATACATCAAATTTGCTGGCGGGCGGTAAGTTCATCAGCGAAGCCAGACGAGATTTGGCCATCACCAGATCGCTGTCGACGATCTCAAGCTGGCGCACCATTTCCAGCATATTTTTCTGGAAACGCAGGGCTTCCACCGGCGCCAGCAGACGCTGTCGCTCGGTTTGGCGGGCATATTCCAGCGCCTGGCGCGCGTCGACCAGCGCCGCCGTCACCTCCGGCTGCAAACGCTGGGCGGTAGCCGCTTCCCAATAGGCGGTGCGCACCTGACGGGTAATATCGGCCACCACGCGACGGCGGCGCTCTTCGGCGGCCAACGATTTGTTCGCCTGCATCTTGGCGTTGAAATAGCTGATGCCGAAATCCAATACGTTCCAGCTCAGCGACAGATCCGCCGTGCGCAGGGTTTTATCCTGACTGGTGGAGGCTTCCAGCGACTGTTCGCCGGTGGTCACCGATTCGCTGCTGGAGCCGGCCACGTTGTTGCGCGTTTGCAACCCGGCCCGCGCCGCCAGTTTGGGCAGCATATCCAGGCTGGCGACGCCGATCAGGTTATCCTCCATCGCCTGTTCCATCAGCGCCACTCGCTGTTGCAGGTTGTATTTCAGCGCGCGGGCAATGGATTCATCCAGCGTGATGGTGCCGCGTACCGGTTCCTGATTGGCGAACATCAGCGTCCGATCGCTCAGCGCCTGTTGAACCTGTTGTTCCGTCGTCACAGGTTCAGGCTTTACCGCACACCCGGCCAGCCCCAGACAGGCCAGGGTTACCGCCAATTTCAGAGCCTGGGAACCGGCGGACTTTTGTTTGCTATCCCAGAGTTTTGCTATGTGCTGATTCACCAGGGTTCTCCCCATCCAATGTTGTGTGTTGATATTGTTATTTATGCTGCGCAAAATTTACGTTACTCCGCGGGCGAAGCGTTTTTTTCCGCCAACTGATTCAATGCGGCCAGTAACTGGTCGAACCCCGCCTGCTCCTGTTGCAGTTGCGCGGAGAAAGCGGCCTTGCCCTCCACGCCCTCCGCCAGCGGCGAGCGTAACCCAGACGGCACATTTTCCGCCGCCGCGTTAGCCCCGCGCGTCGCTGAAAAGTCCACTTTTTCCAGCTCCGGCATCAGCGTTTCCATAATAGGGTCCAACTGCCAAGGGGTTGCGGCGTAGTCCATTTTCCCGTTCACCAGCGGATAGTTTGAGGTCGACAATGCATCGCCCGCCGGCGGCGCAGTCTCTGCCGCCGGGCCGGACGCAGACGGCGTTGGCCGGGCCGCCGGTCGGGCGAAGCCCTCCGTCCGGGGCGCGTCGCGCCGCTCCAGATCTTCCCGCCAGCTTGCCATCATGCCGAACGCATCGAACTCAGGCAGAACCACCGGCGAAGCCGAATGCTGATTAACCAGCAGCGAAATTTCTCTGCTGGCGGCGGCGCCCAGCGCGTCGCGCGCCGTCAGCACCAGTTGCACGCTGCCGGTGGCGAGCGGCGTGCCGCTGATGGTCAGCGTATCGGCGTCGAAGCTCAACCCGTCCGGCAGTCCTTCAATGCTCCAGCTCAGGCTGTCGCCGTCGGCGTCGGTAAACAGTTCGTCCGGCAGCGTGACGAGATACTCGACGCCGCGGGTAGCCGCAGGCAGGGCGATCTCGGCATCGGTCGCCTGCGGCGCGCTGTTGACCACATTCACCGTGGCGGCGATCGACAAGGCGCTGGTGTCCTGACCGCCAGCCTCGGCGCCGCCGTTGTCCCGCACCGCAATCAGGCTGACGATGCGCTCGCCGCCGGAGACGGCGCCGCTGGCATTGGCGTAAGTCAGGCCGTCGATCAGCGTCTGAGCGGCAGCCGCGCCGAGCCCGTCGCCGCTGGCGATAACCAGCGTGGCCGTACCCTCATCAAGCGCGACCGTCACGGACAAGCCGCTTGCGGTGGTTACGCTCACACCATCGGCCAGCGTCACCCAGCTACCGTCGATATTCAGACGCTCGACGGCATCGACCACGCCGGAGACGGTCAGCGTCAGCGCGGCAATCGACTGCCCCGCTTCCGGCGTGGAAACCGCCGTATCGCCGAACAGCGGCGCGGCGTCGCCGCTGGCCGCATAGGTGGCGTCGGCAGGCGTCGTCGTCAGCGTCGGCGCGTCGTTGACTGCAACCACGCTGACGGTGGCGGCAATAGCAAGCGCCGTGCCGTCGGGGCCGCCGCCATTGTCCTGTATCGCGCTCAGCGTAACGGTGCGCGCGCCGGCCGTCGGGTCTTCACTGGTGTTGGCATAAGCCAGACCGTCGACAAGGCTGGCGGCGTCGGCAACGGCAATGCCCGCCGTGCTGGAGATGACCACGGTGGCGCTGCCGTCGCTTAGCGAAACGCCGTAGGCATAGCCATTGGCGGTAACGCCGGAACCGGCGACCAGCGCAATCACGGTGCCGTCGACGGTCAGCGTCTCGCTCGAACCGTCGCTCACACCGGAGACGGTAAGCGTCAGACTGGCGATAGCCTGGCCGGATTCCACGGTAGAGATGAGCGTCTCGCTAAACAGGCCGACGGCGTTATCACCTTCGGTATAACCGGTATCCGCCGGGATGGCGGTCAGCGTCGGCGCATTGTTGACCGCCGCGACGGCGACGGTGGCGGAGACGGCGAGCGTCGTGGTATCCGCGCCGCCGTCGGCCGTACCGCCGTTATCCTGAATGGCGGTCAGCGTCACGGCGCGCGTACCGACTGTGGGATCGTCGCTGGCGTTGGCGTAAGCGAGACTATTGACCAGCGCGGCGGTATCCGCGGCGGAAATGCCAGACTCGCCGGCAATCACCACGCTGGCGATGCCGTCGTTGACCGACACGCTGTAGGCGTAGCCATTGGCGGTAACGCCGGAACCGGCGACCAGCGCAATGACGGTGCCGTCGATGGTCAGCGTCTCGTTTGAACCGTCGCTCAGGCCGGAAACGCTTAGCGTCAGGGCGCTAATCGTCTGACCGGCCTCCACGGGGGAGACAACCGCGTCGCTGAACAGCACGGCGGCGTCGCCGCCTTCGGTGTAGACGGCGTTGGCGGCGGCGGCGCTCAGCAGCGGCGCGTCGTTGATTTCGGCGACGCTCAGCGCCAGGGTGACGCTGCCGCTGGCGCCATAGACGTCGGTCACGGTCAGCCGCAGGCTCACGCCGGCGTCCGGATCGTCGCTGGCATTGGTGTAGTTAATCTGTTGCAGCACCCGATTGGCGACAGCGGTGGTCACATCCGCGGTAAAGGTCAGCGTCAGCGTACCGTCGTCGTCGGTGAAGGCGGCGATAGCCGCGCCGTCCAGATAGAGCGTGCCGTCCGCCAGCGTCAGGCCGTTGCCGTCAACGAAGCCATAGCCATCGTCGCCGCTGGCGCCGCCGTCACGCGCCAGGGTAATGACCGCGCCGTTGTAGTTGCCAGCGCCGTCGGCCAGCGCGTCGTAGTCGGCGTCGCTCAGCGTAATAACCCCGGCGAGCAGTACCGTTCCCTGCTCGGTGTAATCGATGGCGATTTCCGTCAGCGTATCTTTGAGGCTGACCACACCGCCGCCGCCAATCACCGCCACCGCGCCGTGGGCGCCGGTAGCCACGTTCAGGGCGCCCGCCAGCGCCGCCACGTCAACGCCGGTGAACGTATCGACCAGCGTCAGCGCGCCGCCGTCGGCGTTGTAGCGGCTGAGGCTGCCGTCCGCATGGGTGAGATACAGCGTGTCGTCATCACTGGATAAGGCGATGTCGGTAACGCCGGACAAGCCGCCGACCGCACCGAGATAACTCAGCGCGCCGCTGGCGGCGTCAAAGCTGAACGCGGCCACGCCGTTCTCGCTGGCCACATAAATCGTGCCGCCGTCGCTAGCGACGGAGACGGCCAGCGGACTCGGCATATCGACGGCGCTTTCGCCCGCGTCGGCGCCGTCGCGCAGCCAGGCGACGGCGCCGAGCGTACCGTCCGCCGCGCGTTGATAGACGATCAGGGTGTTGGCGACCGACTCAGCGGCCGGATCGGTGACCACATACACATAGTCGCCCACCACTTCAATACCGACGGCGGTAAACAGATAGGGTTCGCTGTCGGTGGAAGCGCTGATGGACTGGCTCAGCGCATACTGGCCGCTGTCGGCGTCGCGGCTGTAAACCAGCAGGCCGGAGTAGTTGCCATCCACCACATACAGGGCGCCGCCGTCAGCGGACATCGTCAGATCGACGACGTTTTCCGTGGTCAGCGTCTGTAGTAGCGTCAGGCCGCCGTCGGCGCCGTCACGGCTGAAGAGCGTGACGCTATCCCCGCCAGCGCCAAGAATATAGACCGTGCCGCCGTCGCCGCTGACTTCAATGCGCGAAGCGGATAAGACGCCGCTCTCCTGAGTCTGCAACAGCGCCAGTTCGCCGGTGTTGGTGTTGCGGCTAAAAATGGCGATATTGCCGCTGCTGTCGATGACATACAGATAATCGCCCCCCGCCGTCAGCGTGCCGGCGGCGATATCGGCAAGGCCGCTGATGGCGGTCAGGCTGGCGGCCGCCTCCAGGCTGGTGTAATCGGCGCTGGCGCCAAGCTCGGGCGCCGAGTTGTTCACCACGTCAATGGAAGCGAGCGCTTCCAGCGTGGTGGTATCAAAGCCGCCGTCGTCCTGGCCGCCGCTGTCCCGCAGGCTAAGGCTGATGATGCGTTCGCCGGCGCTCTGGGCATTGCTGAGGTTGGCGTAGCTTGTCTGCTCGATCAGCGTGACGGCGTCGGCGGCGGCGATGCCGTCGGCGCTGGTGAGGGTCACCGTGGCGCTATCGCCGTCGAGCGTCACGGTATAAGCGTAGCCGTTGCCGAGCGTGCCGCTGCCGTCGACCAGCGCAATGCGCGTGCCGGAGACGATGAGCGTCTCGCTGCCGCCGTCGAGCAGGCCGGAGACGGTAAAGGCGATGGCCGAGAGGGTCTGAGCGCTTTCCACCGTCGAGATGGCGACCTCGCTGAACAGCGCGGCGCTGCTGCCGGAAGTGGCGTAAATGACCTGCGCCGCCGTGGCGCTGACGATCGGCGCGTCGTTCACCGCCGCCACCGTCACGCTCGCCGCAATGGCGAGTAACGCGGTATCGGCGCCGCCGTTGGCCGTGCCGCCGTCATCCTGAATGGAGGTCAGCGTGACGGTGCGCGTGCCCGCCGTGGGATCGTCGCTCAGGTTGGCGTAGGCCAGCCCGGCGATCAGCGCGGCGGCGTCGGCCGCGGCGATGCCGTCGCTGCTGTAGAGGTATACCGTGGCGGCGTCGCCCTCAAGGGAAACGTAGTATATATAACCGTTGGCGGTTTCCCCGCTGGCTTCCGCCGTCAGGGGAACGCTGACGCCGTCGATGACCAGCACTTCGCTTGCGCCGTCGCTCAGGCCGGACACGGTCAGCTCAACGTTGGTAATGGCCTGCCCCGGTTCGCCCGTCGATACCGCAACCTGATTGAACAACGCCGCCGCATCGCCATTTTCGACATAGCGGGCCTCGGCGTCGGTGGCCGTGACCGTGGGCGCGGCGTTGATCAGGCTGACGGTAACCGTGGAACTGATTGAAAGCGCGGTGGTGTCTATGCCGCCGTCGCTGGTGCCGCCGTTGTCCTGAATGGCCGTCAGGGCGATGACGCGATCGCCGACTGTCGGATCGGCGGAATAACTGGCTGAGGTGTTGATATAGGCGATGTTTTTGACCAGCGTCGTGGCCAGCTCCGCCGGCAACCCGCCGTTGCTGCTGACCGTGACGGTGGCGACGCCGTCCGTTACGCTGACCGACGCCGTCACAGAGTAGCTGTAAGTATTGATGCTGCCGTCGCTCTCCACCACGTCCACCGAAACCGAGCCGCTGACATTGGCGCCGTCGACCAGCGTCACGTAGGAGCCGCCGATGACCAGCACTTCCCTTGCGGCGTCTGCCAGACCGGAAACGGTCAGGGTAAGGCTGCTAATAGCCTGATCGTCTTCCCCGGCCGATACGGCGATATCCTTGAACAGCTTCACGCCGTTGCCGCCGCTGGTATAGGTAACGTCCTGCCCGCTGGCCTCCAGTACCGGCGCGTCGTTGATCTGCGTAACCGCGAGCTGGATGTCGGTCGAACCGGCGCTGTACCGATCCGTCACCGACAGCCTGAGCGTAATGCTGCCGCCGGGGTTGCTGCTGGCGTTGCTGTAGGTAATCTGCTGCAGCACCCGATTGGCGGTGGCGGTGCTGACGTCGGCGGTGAAGGTGATGGTCAGCGTGCCGTCTGCGTTGGCGACGTTGGCGATGGCGCTGCCGTCAAGGTAGATCACGCCATCGGCCAGCGTCAGGCCGTTGGCGTCGGTAAAGCCGTAGGTATCGTCGGCATTGGCGCCATCGGCGCGTACCAAGGTAATGGTCGCGCCGTTATAGTTACCGCTGCCGCCATTGAGTGCGTCGTAATCACTGTCAGACAAGGTGATGCTGGCGGCGGGAGTGATGGTGCCAAGTTCAGAGTAGGCCACGGACATGCCGCTGGCTCCCACCATGCTGAGGCCGGGGGAAAAATACAGATTCTTGCCGCCGTAGATGAAGCGGCCGTCATCGCTGACGACCAGCCGCGATACGGCGCTGGCCATCGTGACCGTGTTTGAAAGCGTCGGCACGCCATCCTCGCCGACGGTGTAAATAGCCATTTTGGTGCTGGCGGCGCTGCCGACGTAGAGGGTCGTTCCGTCCCCGGAAATGGCGATGCCATGCGGATATTGCCCCAGCGGACTGAAGGCATCCTGGGCGTTGGTCAGCGTCAGGGTGTTGGTCGCACTGTCGTATTGCAGCGTGGTCAGAAAGCCGTTGCTGGTCGTAAGGTAGATGTAGCCGGCGTCGGAAACGACGAACGCGTTGGCGCCATTGAAAGCGTTGCCATTGCTGACGGCGCCCGCCGTGGCGGCGGTACCGTCGGCCTCGGTCCAGGTCAGCGTGGTGCCGCTGCGCGTCAACTGGCCGGCGTAGTCCAGGCCGCCATCGGCGGCGGCGGCGGTGTAGATGGTCAGTCGTCCGCCGCTCAGCACGTAGACGGTGCCGTCGTCGTCGATCTGCATAGCGACGGCGGTGCCGAAGCCATTGTCAGGCGTATAGGCGCCGATCGCCGTGAGCGCGCCGTCGCCGTCGGTGCTATAGGCATAGACGGTGGAGGCGGAGAGGGCGTAGAGCGTACCGCTGTTTTCCGCGACGGCGATCTGTAGCACTTTCTCGGCGATATCGGCCACTTGACCAACCAGAACTAACGCACCGTCGTCACCGACGCTGAAAACGCTAATCGAATAGGTGCTGGCGCTGCCGGTGGAAGAGTACCCGGACAGGTAGAGCAGGCTGCCGTCGCTGGAATAGGCCACGGAGGTGATGCCCGACAAGCCGTCAAGCTCAATGCCGTTGCTGGCGTCGCCATCGTCGGTCGTGCCCTGGGTGAAGGTCTGCACGAGGGTCAGCTCGCCGCTGGCGGTATCGCGGCTGTAAACATACAGGTAGCTGGTACCGTTGCCGTTGTTATTGTCGCTGGCGGCGATCAACAGTGTGCCGCCGTCGCCGGACAGCGTGATGCTGTTGACGTACTTGCTGAAACCGCTGAGCGAACCGTCGCTGCTGTAAGTCAGGGTGCTGGCGTCGGCCGTCAGCGCCGGCGCGCTGTTATCCGCCTCGACCGTGGTGATCACCCGCAGCGTCAATTCAGCGCTGGCGCTGGCGCCCGACTGGTCGGTGGCCGTTACGATCACGGTGTAATCCCCCACCGTGCCGGACGTGCCGGAGAGGGTCAGGGTGGCGGCATCGAAGGTCAGGCCGTCCGGCAGCCCGCTGACGCTCCAGCTCAGGCTGTCGCCGTTGTAGACGCTGTCCGCGTCGCTGAACAAGTCAGGATCCAGCGTGGTGCTATAGACCCTGTCCTCGGTAGCCGGATCCAGGGTGGTCGCGGCGTCTTCATTAACCGCCGGGGCGCGGTTGGCGATCTGCTCGACCGCCAGATCCAGCGCCAAAGAAGCCGAGGCTCCGGAGGCGTCGGTGACCGTGACGGTAAGGGAGAACGCGCCGGTCTCGGTGGCCGCGCCGGAGATAGTTCGGGTCGCGGCGTCGAATGTAAGGCCGTCGGGCAGGCCGTCGACGCTCCAGTTCAGGTTGTCGCCGTCGGCGTCGCCGAACAGGCCGGCGAACAGGGTGAAGCTGTAGGCGGTTTCGCTGGTGGCGCCGTCCAGCACATAGCCGGTGGCGGCGTCGGTGTTGACCTGCGGCACGGCATTGACGCGCAAAGTGAGCGCCACGGCGCTGCCGGCCAGCGCCGCGTCGCTGGCGATCACGCTGAGCTGGATAAAGCTGCCGGCCGTGGCGCTGGCGTTACTATAGGTGAGCTGGCGCAGCACCTGATTCGCCACGGCGGTGCTGGCGTCGGCGGTGAAGGTCACGCTCAGCACACCGCCGCTCACGCCAAGGGTGGCGATGGCGCTGCCGTCCAGGGAGATCACGCCGTTGGCGTAGCTCAGCCCGCCGCCGTCGGCAAAACCGAAGCTGCCGCCCTCGACGCTGGCGCTGACGCTGAGGCTGGCGCCGTTATAGTTGCCCGCGCCGCCGCTGAGCGCATCATAGTTGCTGTCTTTCAGCGTCAGGCCGCCGGCGAAGGTCAGCGCCTCGCCCAGAACCAGGGTCTGCGCGCCGCTGTAGCGGCTCACGCCGCCGCCGGCCACCAGAATCGACAGGCCGTCGCCGGACACTGCGATATCGCTGCCGCCGGTGCCGCCGGCCAGGCTGCCGCTCAGGGTCAGGGTGCCGTTGCCGGCGACCGTATAAATTCCGATCGTGCCATCATACGCGGCGGCGTAAAGCTGACTGCCGTCGTCGCTCAGCGCGATGCTCGCTACGCCGTCGACGGTGAGGGTAGAAAGCCGAGTGAGTGCGCTGCCGCTGAACTGATAGATCGCGACTCCGCCTGTGTCTGGATTGGCGACGTACAGGTTCTGGCCGTCGTCAGACACTGCCAGACTATAGTCCACGGCGCTGTAGCCGCTGTCGCCGGTAAGCAGGGTAGCCACGGTGCTCAGGGTGCCGTCGTCGTTAAGCTGGTAGACCAGGATGGCGTGGCTGCCGGAGGTGTAGATAACATAGAGATAGTCGCCGGCGGTGGCGATCACGCCGTTGCGACTGTTGCTGTAGATACTACCGTCTTCGCCCGGCACCCGGTCCACGTAGGTAAGCGCGCCGGTGCTGAGGTCGCGGCTAAATCTCGCCACGCCGTTCCATTGAGTACCCACGTAGACCCAGGCGCCGTCTTCCGAGATCGCCAGTCCGCCGCTTGCATCGCCGTTGCCGGTATCGACGGCCGAGACAAAGCTGAGCGCGCCGTCGTCGGCAACGCTGAAAACATAAACGCTGCCGCCGCCGTCAATAGCGTAGATCGATCTGCCGTCCGCACTGATCGCCATCTCGCTGACGCTGCCCAGATCGGTGATGCCGGTCAGCGTCTGCGCCAGAGTCAGCCGCCCCGTGTCGTCGACGGAGAACACCGAAATCGCGCCGTCTCCGGCGGCGTAAGCGTAGCTGCCGTCGCTGGAGTAAACCACTTCCGTGCTGTCGCCGAGATCGTCGATGGTGAAGGACTCGGCGGCTTCAAGCGCGCCGTTATCGGCTATCACCGGTGCGACATTGATATTGCTGGTGATGGCGATGGTGGAGCTGATGCCCAGTTGCGCCGTGTCGCCGCCGTCATCGCTCAGACTTTCCAGCGTTACCGTGACGGTGCCGCTTTCCACCGTGTCGTCCAGCGTCCGGTAGGCGATGCCGTCGATCAGGCTGGCCGCGCCGGCGGCGGTATAGCCGGCGTCAGTGCCCGACGAAGCTATGCTGAGCGTAATGGTGGTACTGTCGCCGCTGACCGATACTGAATAAGTGTAGCCGTTGTCCGCCGTGGTGCCGGGCGTCGTCGTGGCTTGCAGTACGATGGCGCTGCCGTCGATCACCAGCGCCTGATTACTGCCGCTGCTGCTCACGGTGATCGTCAGATCCGTCAGCTCCTGGCCGGCGCCGTCGGTAAAGACGGTGACGCCGCTGAACAGATCCACCGACTGCGCGGCTGAGCCGTCATCAATGCCGATCGTGGCTTCGGCGCCGCTGGCGGTGACGCCGGGCGCGCTGTCGGTGGCGGCCACGACGGCTTCCGCCGTGGCAACGGCGGCGGCGTCGAACATCATACGCGGCTCCAGCGCCCATGCCTGTTGAGGAAGGCGCCGATGTTTCGCGCGCGAAGCGGAGCGGGAATAGGTCATGGTGTCATATCCTGTCAGTCAAAGGGCACATGGGCCGTTACTCAATCAGTCGGACGAAACCGCTTTTCTGATGCAGTTCGTCAGTAATTTCACTCAGGCGATCCCTGATCTTGCTTTCCGACGCGACGAAATCGGCGCCGTGGTAATAGGTGAGATCGGCGCTTTTCTCGGCGCAGCCCCCCAACCCCGCATCGGCGACCTCGCGGAACGCCGAGGCGCTGGCGATGGTTTCGTTGTTCGATTCGTTCTCCGCCTCGTCGTTGCCGGTCACCACCAGAAAGAAACGGATATTGCGCTCACGGAAGCTGGTGCACAGATTGGCGAAGCGCTCGGTAATCAACTGTTCGTCAGAACAGCCGTCGTTCGCCGTCGTCGTCCCTGCGCTACAGCCATCAATGGGTTTACCCACGTACGCGTTGTAGGAATCGCTGTCGAACCACAGCATGTCGCTGGAGTTGACCAGCATCACGATGGCCTTGGTGCGCCGTGCGTTGCCCTCGTCGAAATCTTTGGGCAGTTCGTCGTCCAGCCCCCAGCCGGCGCTGCCGCGGAAGTTAGGCGCCAGCGCCATTGCCGCCCAGCCGATGGCGATGGCGTAGTTGACATTAAAACCGGTGCGCATCTCGTCGAGCCGCCCGGCGATCTTGTCCAGATCGTTGGTCAGCGGCAGCAGCGGCGCGTAGGGACAGCCCATGTCAACCACCAGAGAGCGCGTGTCGTTGGCGCCGGTGGCCTGACCGAAATTCGGGTTCGGCCCGACCCAGGAGATGGAGTAGCTCTCGTAGGCGTTCGAAACATTGCTGTCGTAGCGGTAGTAGATACGGAACTGCCCGGCCGGTTCCTCATCCCAGAAGTAATTGTCGCCCCGGTTCAACCCACGGTACATGCATAGCAGGTTGTAACGGCGATCGGGCATGCGGCGATCGGCCAGACTGCCGTAGCCCGACTGAAACAGGGAGGTGAGTTCCACCGGATTGAGCGCGCCCGATTCGGCCCACTGGCGGATGCGCTCGCTCTGATCGGCGTCATAGACGCTGACGGCCTGACTATGGGGCACCAGCGCCAGCCAGATGTTTTCGCGCCCGCCGATCAGGTTTTCCGCGAATTCGTTGCCGATGCGGCGCAGGGCGGCCAGATTGGCGCTGTTCTCTTTCGCGGTGTTGGGCAGGATCAGCGCCACCTCCGTCGAACGGTTCAACACCTCGACGGTGGAGTAAACCTGCTGTTCGGACTCCGCCAACTGGAGCAGTTCGGGCGCGGTGGTAAAGCTGGCGGTCACGGTATAGGTCGGATAATCATTATCGCTGCGTCCTTCGCTGACGCTTACCTTGTCGAGCGTCAGCTGTTCGGCCAGCTTGCCGTTCAACCCCAGATTGGCCTTGACGTAGTCGAACGCCAGTTCCTGCATCTGCTCCTGGTCGTACTCTCTATTTTCATTGCCGCTGATAACCGCCTGGTGCCCCACCGCCAGCGCCGCCGCGTCGGTGGCGCGCTTGATTTGCGTCGCATCGCCGGTTGAGGTCGAGGTATCGACGATAAAGGCGGCGCTGACCAGCAGGGCCATGGTGCCCAGCACATAGAAAACGGCTCCCGCGCCGCGCTCCTGGCGCAGAAAGCGGCCGGCGGCTCTCCGCCCGCCGCTCATCAGCGCGCTTAGGGTTCGATAGACACTATTCATCATCTTCTTCCGGCATTCCCGCTTCCTGCATTAATGTTTCATCCAGCGCGATAACGCCCCTCGCCACGCGATTTACCGAGGTAACGTGCAGCAGGTTGCTCAGCGACAGCCCGCCTAGCAGGCTGATGTCTTTGCCTTCGCGGCACAGTTCCACCACCACCATGGAAATGTCCTCTTTGCCGTCTTCCGTCTCTTTTTCCGGTAAATCGCCCGGATAGGTTTCGCCGTAACCGGCCTGATTATCGGTACACAGATCGTCCGCATTGCCGCGCTCAAGCTGCCAGTACAGCGCCCCGGTCTGACGCACATTGCTGATCAGCAACTGGTAATTACCCAGCCCTTCCTCCGGCAGCACACTGTCCAGCAGGCCTTGCAGCCCCTCTTGCGTCAGTTCCTGCTGCATGCCGAGAATGGAGACGATGGCGCCGGCCCGCTGCTCCAGCCTTTCCCGTTCCAACCCGACGGTATAGATATCCGCGCACAGCGTGCCTACCGCCAGCACGATGGGCAGCGCCAGCGCCGTTTCCACCGCGACGGACCCCCGTCCGGCGCGGCAAAAGCGGCGCAGCAGCGCCAGGCGGTTACTCTTCACTGTGCAGCTCCGTGCCGAAAACGTGTTTGTACTGATAGCGGAAGGTGTCGCCCAGCGTCAGCACTTCCGGCAACGGGGTCAGAAACGCCTTTTTTATCTGTACCGTGACCGACCAGACGGGCAGCGTATCCGACACGGCGCCGTCATCCTCGTCGGAAGAGATTTCCAGCCCGCCAAGCTGGCTCAGACTATCGAAATGCAACACGCTGACGGTTAAGTCATCCTCTTGCAGATAGCCATACGAGGCGCCGATCATCCGCTCTTTCAGATCCGTTCCCATCGCAGAGGCGCTGCTGTTGTTCAGATCGTCGAGACGAAATGTCTGCACCGCCTTATCCAGCGCCGCGCTGCCGACGGCAATCACCAGCCCGATGCGCGCCAGTTCGAACAGCATCATCACCCCGACCAGCACCACCGGCACCAGAAACGCCACTTCTACGGCGATCGCGCCGCGCGTGCCGCGCCAATCCAGATCGTTACGCCAGCGCATCTTCATCACTCGGGGCTGCTAAGTTGCAAACGCTGACGGCTGGACAACAGCAGCGTTTCGCCGCGGCTATTGTCCTGACGCATCTGTTGCAGACGCTGGTTGAGCGCCGCCATCAGTTCGTCAATACGCTGCGGCTGCGCGATGGCGGCCAGCGTGCTGCGCGCCTCCTCCTGACGATCGGCGTAGAGGTAGGCCAGCGCCAGATTCAGCTTGCCGTTGGCGTTGTTGTCCTCCACCGAACGCAGCAGGCCGATGGCTTTATCCGCCTCCCCGCTCACCAGCCAGGAAAGCGCCAGGTTGTTCATCGCCGCCACATCCGCCGGGTTGACGTGCAGCGCCTTTTCAAACAGCTGGCGCGCTTCGCCGTGCCTGCCGGCCGCCTCCATCACCACCCCCATGCCGTTGAGGGCGCCCGCGCTATCCGGCCGCGCCTGCAGCGCACAGGCAAAATCTTTCTGCGCCATCGCATGACGCCCCAGCGCCAGCTGCGCCCGCCCCATGCCTAAACAAATGGCCAGCGCTTCCTGCGGTTTCAGCCCGTCGCCGCCGCCCAGCGCCTGCCGGGCGCGGCCGTACAGCTCCAGCGCCTGCTGCGGCGGACGCACCGTCGCCGCCACGCTGGCATATTCCAGCAGTTCATCGCCTTGCAGTTCCCCGCGGCTGTCGAGACGGGCATAGACTTCCGTCGCCGCTTCGATGCGGCCCTGATCGCGCAGTAAACGCGCCAGACGCAGCCCCTCGTCCTTGGTGCCTTTAATCGCCGTGGAGCCGGCGCATCCCGCCAGCAGCACGCTCATGACCAGCAACGCCGGCAGCGGCAGACTGCGTCTCTGTTTTGCCATCAGAGCGACCATCGTCGAAAACTTCATTCGTTGTTACCTTTCTAGTTACGGCCAATTGAGTGAGAGGCAATTGCGTGGAAGCAATGTGCCGGGAAAAGCGCTTTACTGCGTCAGCAACCGAATCACCCGCACCAGCGCCGGCGAGGCCATAATGGCGATAATCGGCGGCAGGATCAGCGCCATCAGCGGCACGCTGAGCTGCGCCGGCAATTTGCCCGCTTTCTCTTCCAGCCCCAGCAGCAGTGTTTTCCGGCTTTCGTCGGCGATGGTGCGTAACGCCTGCGACAGCGGCGTACCATAGCGTTCGGCCTGAATCAGCGTGGCGACCATGCTTTCTATTTCCGCGACCCGGGTTCTTTCCGCCAGATGCATCATGGCCAGCGTGCGATCGGAGAGGATCTGCAACTCGGCGGCGGTATAGTGCAGCTCATCGGCCATTTCCGGCGACGACAGCCCCAGCTCTTTCGATACCACCTGCAACACCCGGCCGATCGGCAAGCCGGCCTCGGCGCAGACCACCATCAGATCCAGCGCGTCCGGCACCGCCCGCGCCAGCTTCTCTCCCCGGCCGGCGGCCCGCCATTTCAGCCACCCTTCCGGCAGCAGCGTACCGACGAAAAAGCCAATCAGCCCGGCGGCAATACCGGTCAGGCCCAGCCGATCGGCAGGCGGCAGCCAGCCCTGCACCAGCGCCACGGCGCACAGCAATCCCACTGCGAATTTACCCATCACCAGCCAGCCCAACGCTTCGTTACGGCGGAACCCGGCCAGATCAAGCAGGCGGCGTAAGTTAAGACGATCCCGATCGGATCCGGAGAGGCGATAGCCCTGTTGCGCTATCGGTAAAAGAATTTTTTCCATCCAGGGAGTTATTGTTGTTCCCTGGCCTCTCAGGATAGTATCCTGAGAGGCCGCCCCTATAGGGGCGGCGGGCAAATGCGCCTGCATCCGCTCCGCCAATTGTTTGTAGCGCCGCTGGCTATTGTGGAAACGGGCAAGATAGAGCCCCGCGCCAATCAGCCCCAGCGCCAGCAGCAATAAGGGATCGCTAAACATCGTCATCTTGGTTTCTCCCCCGCCCTTAGCTTATCCGCTTGACCATAAAATGCGTCACCAGCATGCCGAGCGTGACGCTGCACAGGGCGTAAATCAGCACCGTTGTCCCCACCGGATCGGAAAACAAAAAGCTGAAATCGTCCGGGGAACGCATATACAGATAGGCCAGACAGCAGGGGAACAGCGCCGCCACAATTTTGGCCGATGCCCGCGCTTCCGAGGTTTTCGACTGCACCTTAAGCTGTAGCTCGCGGCGCGCGCGCAGGGTGGCGGATAGCCGCTCCAGCGTTTCTCCCAGCCGCCCGCCGGCTTCCTGGTTAATAATCAGGATCACCACGAAGAAACGATACTCCGCCATCGGCACCCGGCCCGCCGAGGTCTGGATCACCTGACGCAGCGGAATGCCCAGCTTCAGCCAGTGGTCGATGGTTTTAAATTCATTGGCCAGCGGCCCGGTGAGATGCTCCGCCACAATCGCAAAAGTATTCGCCACCGGCACCCCCGCCCGGCAGCTGCGGGTAATGGCGTCAATGGCTTCCGGCAGACTTTCACGTAAGGCTTTCAGGTGTTTTTGCAGCGCGGAACGAAACAGCAAGGTTCCGATAGCGATAAACAGCAGCAGCGCGAAAACCAGCCCCAGCGTCAGCGGCAGCAGCGTTCTTTGCCCGAGGATCATACCCAGCGTCAGGCACAGCGCCGCCAGAATCAGCGCCCGCTGGCGCAGGTTCTTTTTCCAGCCGATAAACGCCAGTTGCGACCAGATCCCGGCCAGCCAGCGCCCCAGCAGCGGCACGTTCATCAGCGGCGTTTTGATCTCATCGCGCAGAATGGAACCGGAGAGCGGTTGCGCCGGCCGCGGCTCCACCTCCGCTAAAATCCGCTGCCAGCGCTGTTCACGCCGGGCGCGGCGCTGACGCGCTTTTTGCCAGGCATAACAGGCGAAACACAGCAGCAGTACGCAGCAAAACACCAGCAGCGTAATCAGATTGAGGCGTAAGTCGGTCATCGGCGTCTCCTCGGTCGATCACGGCGCATCAAACAGATGCGCTTTGTCGCTGTAGAACTGCGGGCGCTGGATGTGCTGGATGTAGTCGCCGGTCAGCATGCCCTGCGCATCCTTGCCGGTGATCTGGAAAGTGAACAGATCCTGTAGCTGGATCACCTCGTTTTCCATGCCGCAGACTTCGGTGATCGACACCACGCGGCGCACCCCGTCGCGCATACGCTCGATCTGCACGATCAGATGTACCGCGCTGGCGATCTGGCGGCGGATCGCCAGCAGCGGCAGTTGCATGCTGGCCATCATCACCATATTTTCCAGACGCTGGATCGAATCACGCGAGGTGTTGGCGTGAACGGTACACAGCGAACCGTCGTGACCGGTGTTCATCGCCTGCAACATGTCGAAACTTTCGCCGCCGCGCACTTCGCCGAGGATGATGCGATCGGGACGCATACGCAGGGCATTGCGCATCAAATCGCGCTGGTCGATACGGCCGGTGCCTTCGGCGCTGACCGGGCGGGTTTCCAGCCGGATCACATGCTCCTGCTGTAATTGCAGTTCGGCGGCGTCCTCAATGGTGATGATGCGTTCGTCGCTGCCGATTTTTTGCGACAGCGCATTGAGCAGCGTGGTTTTACCGGCCCCGGTACCGCCGGAGACAATCACGTTAATCCGCGCCTGCATCGCCTTATTCAGCACATCGGCCATGGCGTACGACATACAGCGGCTTTCCGCCAGCGCTTCCAGCGACAGGTTGCGGCGCATGAATTTACGAATGGAGATAGTGGTGCCGTCGATGGCCAGCGGATAGGTGATCACATTGACGCGGCTGCCGTCCGGCAAACGGGCGTCCACCATCGGGCTGGCCTCGTCGATACGCCGCCCGACCGCCGCCGCGATACGCTGGGCGGTATTGAAGACATGCTCTTCATCGATAAAGGTGATCGGCGAAAGTTCCAGCTTGCCAAAACGCTCGACGAACACCTGATGGGCGCCGTTCACCAGAATGTCGTTGACCGTATCGTCCGCCAGCAACTGCTGGATCGGACCGATACCGGTCATCTCGTCCAGCATTTCCGCCGCGATAGCTTCTTCTTCCTGACGGGAAAGCTGCAAACGCTGTTCGTCGCAAATACGGCGGATCACGGTTTCAATCTGCACCAGCAGCTTGTCGCGCCCCATCATGGCGGCTTTGCCGGCATCGATCTGATCGTAGAGCTGCGCGCGGATCAAACGCCGCTGGCCGGTGCGACTATCCGCCTGGCGCGCGGCCGGCGTCGATGCCGCTGGGGCGCTCGCCGCAGGCTGCGCCCGGCTTTCAACCGGCGGACGCGCTTTCAGTTCGGTCACATTGGCGGCGGGTTGGGGCGTATTTTTATGCGCCTCGCCTTTTTGCTGGTTATTTCTACGAATCAGCATAATCTGTTAACCCTTTATGACAGCCATCACGCCCGCTTCAGCCAGCGTGAAAACCAGCGTTTTTCCACCGGCCTGGCGCGCACGCCGCACGCCAGATCGGCCAGTTGGCGTAAACCCTGTTGGAAAGCGGGCGCCAGCGCAAAATTCAGCGCCCCCAGCGTTAAGCTTTGCGCCAGCGCATGACCGGCGTTCGGCAGCACGGCGTCGATCCTGCGGCCGGTGAATTGCTCGAACTGCTCGCGGCTGAGCGGCGGCGTCCCGGTAAAGCGGCTTTGGTTATGCACCAGCAGCAGCCGCTGTCCTTCGCTTTCATCGCCGATTTCATGCAGTACGCGCCGGACATTGCGCGCGTCCTGAAGCGTCAGTTCGGTGACGATGATGCGCAGATCCGCATAGGTGAGCACATCCAGCGCGCCCGGCGGGTAGCTGCCGGGTAAATCCCAGATAACCTGATTAAACATGCGGCACAGCGCGCCGCCGAGATTCAGCACGTTATCCACCTCCACCGGGCTTAATTCGCCCAGTTCGGGTTTCTGCGCCAGCAAATGCAAACGGGAGTCGATACGCAGCATGGAACGCTGCAACAGCCGGGTATCCAGCTCCTGCGTCGCCAGCACCGCGGCCAGCCCGGCGTCGGCGCTTTGCCCCTGCAACAGCAGTTGAACGCCGTTGCGGCGGTCGAAATCCACCAGCGCCACCGGCAAATGACGCTCGCCGGACAGCAGCCTGCTCAGGCCCATGGCGACCGTACTGCCGCCGCTACCGCCGCTGGCGCCGACCACCGCGATGGTGCGCCCCATGCGCGCGTACTCCGGCCCGGCCTGCCGGCCTTCGCACTTCGCCAGCGTCGCCGCCAGCAGATCCAGCGTGAACGGCTTGAGCAGATAGTCCACCACGCCGAGTTGTAACAGCGCCCGGTACAGACCGACATCCTGCTCTTTGCCGATGGCGATAGCCTGCGTCGTGGGGCCGCAGATGCCGAGCAACCCTTCCAGCTCGGGCAATGGCCAGTGGACGCCTTCCAAATCCACCAGCAGGATGCGCGGCGGAACATTTTGCTCGCACCACTTACGCGCCGCGGCGATGCCGCCCGCCATCACCGGCACATCCTGCTGTTTCAGGCGGGTAAACTGGTCGCGCAGATCGACCGCCTCATCTCCGGCATGGACAAACGCCACCAGCGGCGCGCTCGTTTCTTCGTTGTCGACCAGGGGAATTTCACTCATTGGCTGCCGCTCCCTTAGTCTTCATCAAAATCAATATCGATAAGATCGGTCACGTCATTGGCGTGATAACGTTCGATGCTGTTGACCGCCGCCACGCCGTCCGCGTCATCCAGGGTTTTCGCCTGAATCAAATCCCGCGGTTCCGCCACCATCAGCGCCAGATTGTTTTGCGTGGCGCAGCCCAGATAGCCCATGCCCTCAAAGGGTTTCACCATCAGCAAATCCGGGTCGTTCACCTGGCAGCGGGTGGTTTTTACCGCCAGCGCTTCGGAGATCACCTCCAGATCGCCGGACTGGCCGGCGGCGGAAGAGATACGCATCTGTTTCACTTTGCGCGCATCGGCGCCGGCATTTTTCAATACGCCGGCCAGCCGTCCGGCCATCTGTTCGCCGCGCACGCTGCGCGGGATCAGCGTCAGCGTCTGTTTGGAGAGCCGCCCCTGATCTTTGAGCATCACGTTGAGCTGCCTGAGCGATTCCGGGGTAAAGCCGCGCCCATTGGCCGCCACCTGTAGCGTGACCGCCAACGAGGAAGGACGGACTTCGATCGGCGCCAGCGCCGGCTGCTGGTAACGCTGCATACGCTGGCTGTTCACCGAACGATCGCCGCAGGCCGCCAGCAGCAAACAGACGGCGCAGAGCGTCAGGCGCAATAGCGGGCCGGCTGACGATTGCATTGCGTTGTGTTGGTTATTCATTTTTTCACCGTTACTTCATCAGGTTCAGTAGAGGTAGCCCACGGCGCCGTAGCTTGGCATCACCGAGTCCAGCGTTTTGACCCCCTGCCCCGGCGTCTGAAGATCGCCCGCGTTCACCGGCTCCACCACATAGGCGGTGGCGATAATCACCAGTTCGGTTTCCTCATGACTTGTTGATTCATTTTCAAATGCCCGACCGATAACCGGGATGCTGCTTAAACCCGGCACGCCGGTCACCGTCTGGCTGTTGGCGCTGCGCAACATGCCCGCCAGCGCAAAACTCTGCCCGCTGGCCAGTTCCACCGTGGTATCGGCGCGGCGTACGGTCAGCGCGGGAATGGTCGATCCCCCTTCCAGTTGCACGGAACCGACCGAGGTCAATTCGCTGACTTCCGGCGCGATATGCAGGCTGATGCGGTTGGCGGAGAGCAGCGTCGGCGTCATGCGCAGGATCACGCCGTACGATTTGTAGTCGATATTGACGTTGTTATTGGTAATGATGACCACCGGCACTTCGCCGCCGGCGGCAAAGGCGGCGGTTTCGCCGGACATGGCGGTCAGGTTCGGTTCCGCCAGTATCGACGCCATGCCCTGTTTGTTCATGGCGGACAGCAGCCCGCTGAGCGACCCTTCGCCGCCGCCGACATTGGCGCCGAAGAAGCTGCTGCCCTCCACGCCGGTAAAGGCGCCGGTGCTGGAATCAAAAAAGCCGCTCACCGTACCGGTACCCAGACCAAAGTTGGCGCTGCCCCGGTTAAGCGAGGCGTCCCAGTTGAAGCCCAGTTCGTGCGTCAGATTGCGCGATACTTCCACCACCCGTACGCGAATATTGATTTGCGACGGGGTTTTGATTTTTAGCTGGTTGATGACTTTGCCGGACGTTTCGCTGCTGCCGGGCAGCCCCTGTCCGCCGCCTCCACCGCCGCCGGACGGGGAGGAGGAAGAGGCGGCGATATAAGCCTGTACGCTGTCAATCACCCGTTTGGCATCCTGCGGGGTATCGACGCTGCCGCGCACGATAACGCCGCTGGGGATGCCGGCTTCCAGTTGGATATCCGCCGCCGGGAATTCCCGTTTCAGGCGCTCTCTCAGGGCTTTCAGGTCGTGTTCGGAAACGATGCGGATGGCATTGATGACATTGCCGTTTTCATCCATTGCATACAGCGTGGTGCTGCCCACGCTCTTGGCATAGATAAACAGATTGCCCGGAGAAGGCAGTTCAAAACTGGCGATCTCCGGATCGGCCACCAGTACGCTGTCCGGCAAGCCATCCAGTTGCAATAAACGCCCTTGATGCACCGTCATATGCACCACGTTGGTTTCCGCGACTTCGGAAATGCCCGCGGCGCAAACTGTCACAGGCATCAGCATGGCGAGCCAGCAGGCGGCCAGCAATCGTTTGCCGGTATCCCAGAAGTCCGATTTCAAAAACAAGGAAAACATCGTCATTTACTAATTTCCGTAATGGGCTTTATTTGTTCCATGAGCAACCTTCAGGTTATTCACAGGCTGCCGGGTGAATAGTTCCGCCCTATCGGGAGGGGAACGTCAGTACGTCTTTCTGCGCGCCCCGGAACACCTTGACCTGATGGCCGCTGCCGGACAGGCCGTTATAGATGCTGGTGCTTTGCGAGAGCGTGGTTACCCGCCGCGCCGTATCCTGACCAAGATCTTCCTGTTCGTCCGGCGTTGCGCTGCGTAACGCCAGATGCAGCATGCCGACCTCTTTCGCCACCGCCAGCACCTCGGCCTGTTGCGGTGTGACCTCGACCGTTACCGTCTGGTAACTGACGGTACGCGGCCGATTGTTGGCGGCAGAGGCGCGGCTACGGGTTGAGGCATCCGTCTCGCCGCTATCTTCCAGCACTACGTCCTGCCGGGGGCGAACGTCGGTATCGGTCTGATTGTTCAACGCCAGAACGCGTAAATCGCGCACGATGGTTTGCGATGCCAGCAGAGGTAACGCGATCGCTTGCGTGCGGCTTGCCTGCAACTCCGGCTGTTCGTCTTTTTTCAGGCTGAGAATGATGTCCACCCGATCGCCCGCCGCCACCAGACCGGCGTTACTCGCCACCGCATTCGTGGGAATAGAGATTGCGCGCATCCCCTTACGCAATACGGCGGCGACGAAACCCGGCTCATTGGGCTTCACCACCACATTGCTGGTGAGCGGCGTGCCTTCGGTCACCGTTTCGCGCAGCGTGGCGCCCAGCAGCAGCGTCTGGCTGTCTTTGCCGCGAATGAAATTAAACGTGCGGGATACCGGCTCTGCCGTCACCTGCCAGCGCAGCGAGGAGGCGTCGAGAAAATCGCCGGGATGCAGATCTTTGGCGGCGACCAGAACAGCAATTTGCTCCGGCGCTTTTACCACGGCCTGCGGTGGAGCGGGCCGGGGGGACGACAAATGACCGCGCACCAGCAGCGCAATAATCCCTGCCAGGATTAACGCCCCTGCCAGTACATATGTAGAGTTAACTTTCATGCAACTTACCTTACCCTGCGTGCGCGTCTTAAAAACGGCGAAAAAACTAAAACAAGGGGAAAATCAGGACGTACATCGCGCCGAATGCAATGGCTACCCCGTAAGGGATCCCCTGCAAAAGATCGGCGGGCAACGCGGGCGGTATGGGTAACCGGCTTTTAAATATCCGGTTGGTGGTTTGAATACCCATGGCGACCGCCGTCGGTACGGTATTGAGCAGGGGCAGCCCCAGCGCCAGCACGCCCCCCGCCAGCGCGGTGATCATGACGAAGACGATCTGGTGTCCATATCCCACCCACAGACATAACACGCTTATCAGCTTCACATCGCCGGCGCCAAGCCTGCCGGTGAGGAAAAGCAGGAAACCGACAACCAGAACAAGCGCCGCGCCCGGCAACGCCCACAGCGCCTGCCATAGCTGCGGCATATCCGGCCCGCCGGCTTGCAGCACATCCAGCAGACGGAACAACAACCAGCCCGCCAATAAAATCAATATCGCCTGATTGGGGATTTTGCGCGCCAGCAGGTCGGTGCCGATGCACCACAGCAAACATCCCGCCAGTAATGCCGTTTGCAGCCAGTGCGCGTAATACGCCGCCACTGGACTTATTTCGCCGTTCCCGACGTGCCGGAACCGCTGGTGCCTGCGCCGGTAATCTGGTCGGCGATTTCGCTGAACTTTTCATTCAGCGCCTGCACAAAGATCCCGTCGCTGCCGAAAATAGCGCCGATAGCCGCCGCCATCGCCGCCGCCAGAATGCCGTATTCGATTGCCGTCACACCGCTTTCATCACGTAGAAAAGCGCGCAGTTTGGTTTTCATATTATTCATGGGGAGAATCTCTTATCCGCAGCCAAAGGAATCATGGCGAATAACGGGAGCCATGATGCTAACAGCATCAATAATGAGACTTATTATCAAGAACAACAAGAAGCAGTATATTAATATTCGTTAATCTTTCCATACGGAAAATTATCAATATAAATCAAATAGTAATATAACCATACGCCAGGAATGGCGATGCGGTATTTACCGTTTTTTTACAGGGATATTGGTACGGATTTAACAACGTTTAAGGCATAAATAGACCGTCAGCCCCGGATTGGCGGACTCGAGACACAGCTTGCCGCCGTGCAGATCCGCGATCGCTTTCACCAATGACAGGCCCAGCCCATAGCCAGACTGAGGCGGCCGGGTATCCAGCCGCTGAAAACGCTGTAGCGCTTTCTCATGCTGCACCGGCGGGATGCCCGGCCCGCGATCGGCAACGCTCAGCGCGATCCAGCCCTGATAGAGCTTCACGCCCAGGGTGATCTCTTTACCCTCAGCGGCATACTTCAGCGCATTCTCCACCAGATTGGCCAGCGCCTGAAATAACAGCGCCCGATCGCCAAACAGCTGGATGCCGGCATTAATCTCCAGCAACAAACGGCAGCCACGCTCTTCCGCCAATGGCTGATAGTATTCGTTGACCTCGGCCAGCAACCGCCGCGCCTCAATCTGTTCGAACTGATGGATACAGCGCCCGCTCTCGATTTCGCCAATCCGCATCACCGTACGGAACAGCGCCAGAACCTTATGCACTTCCCCCGCCGCCAGGTTCAGCTCATCACGGATGTCGGCATCCAGACCGCTGCGCTCGGTCAAATTAAATAACCGGTTTTGCAGGTGGGTCAACGGCGTGCGCAGCTCGTGGGCGATATGGCTGGAGGTACTGCGCACCTGCTCCATCAGGCGTTCAATGCGTTCCAGATTCTGGTTGATCTCCGCGCTCAGGCTGTCAAAGTCGTCGCCGTAGGGCGACAGCGGCATCCTGACCTGCTGCTCGCCGGTGCTGTAGCGGTGCAGCGCGCTACGAATTTGCTCCACGCTGCGTAAACTCTGCAGGCTGAAATGACGGCTGACCAACAGGCAGAACAGCAGCACGACGAACAGCCCGGCTCCCGCCACCAGCGGGATGGTTCTTACCCGCTCCAGCATGGGCCGGATGTTATAGGCGGTAAACAGTATCCCGCCGTCATTCAGCATGACGGATAAACCAATCAGGTTCGGATCGTTGTTGCCGGAAAGGATATTTTTCAGACACGCCACGTCCATATTGCAGTCGGTGCTGTGCAAATTTTTTAGCGGATGATTGTGGTAAAGAATATTGCCGCTTTTATCCGTCACCAGAAATAGCGGTAGTTCATCATTCTCCGCCAAATTATCCTGGCGAAGTTGCGCAATCAGACTGTCGGCGCTGGTTAAACGCGACTGCATGGAATAATCATAAATATTACCCAGAATAACTTCGCGCACATGCGTTCTGATTAACGTCTCGCTTAATGAACTGAAGCCGACAATACTCATCAACATCATTAATAAGAATAAAAAAACAATGGTGATCGCCTGCCGGAAATTAGCGGTACAGACAAAGCCAGGATATTGGCTTGCCCCCACTAATTGCCAGTGTTTTATTTTTAGCTGCCAGCGGCGTCCCAGCTTCTTTATTTTTATTTTATTCAGTGTAGCTGCCGGCATCCGTTCTATCCTTGTCAACAGAACCCAACGCATAACCCATCGCTCTTAGGGTTTTAATTAACGGCCGCGGGAAACCTTTATCAATTTTCGCCCGCAGTTTCGACATATGGACATCAATCAAATTGGTCTGCGGATCGAAATGATAACCCCATACGCGCTCCAGCAGCATGGTACGGGTAATCGCCTGGCCGGGATTTTCCATGAGTATAATCAATAGCTTGATTTCTTTATCCGTCAGGTCGATACGCTGACCGCCGCGCCAGGCGACCCGTTGCAGACGGTCGAGCTGCAGATCTTCAAACGTCAGAACCGAGGAATTATCGGCATGGCGTTTACCACGCCGCGCCATAATATCCAGACGCAATCTTAATTCATTAAAATTAAAAGGTTTGCCAAGATAATCTTCCGCGCCAAGCTCCAATCCCATCACCCGATCAACGTCCCGGTCTAATGCGGAAAGCAACATAATAGGCGGGTGACGCGATCCCTGTAATTCACGCAAGACGCTAAAGCCGTCCATAATCGGCAGCATCCTGTCCAGCAGCACCACATCATAAACCTCATCTTTTATCGCTTTTAATGCATGTGCGCCATCGTGGACCATACGACAAGAATGACCGTGTGAATGTAATTTAGAGCCTAACCAATGGCACAGAACGGAATCATCATCAACCACCAGTACGCGCATAACTTTCCCCTGCTAAAATGTCGCTATTCACATATTTCTTTTATGGGTAATACCCAACAACAAAGAAAATGACATACCCATTTATTATTTCAGACGCCCATAGCGGTACGCCAATTCTTCACGCCCGCCGCAAACGGCATAGGCAGAAAGTATCATCTGAGCATTATTAGCTGGATAATAACAATCATTATCATTTGGTGACAAGCCATTTACAATCGCACAGGGCGATTCGGTATGTAAGGATTTAGAAAAGATCCCCGCCGCCTGAGCGATGGGGATTAACAGAAAAGGGAAAAGATCAATAAAATACGGGTATTAGATACGCCGATGTTACTCGTGTTCGCTCAGCACGGCTTCCAGCAGATCCAGTTCCCGCAGCATCTTTTGCAGCGTTTCGTTGCTGATTTGCCGGGTGGCGCGCAGGTGATACAGTTCGGCACGTTCCGAATTCAGCGCCGTCAGCCGGAAACGCCGCTCCAGATTTTCAATCATCAGGCTGTGGTCCATGTCGCTCTGCCCGGTCACCTGCCGGCGTAAATTGCCAATCACCCTGGCGCTGACCTCTTTCAGCACCTGCTCGTCAATATTCTCTTCACGATCGGCCGCCAGACGCTCTTCCATTTTATGCAGACTGTTAATCGCCACTTCGGCCATTGAGCTGCGCGCCATGCGCTCCTCTTTGGCGTAAGCCGCTTTATCGGCCACCACAATTCCGCGCAGCAGTAACGGCAGCGCCAATACGCCGCACAGCAGGGAAAACAGAATGACGCCGGTGGCGATAAACACCAGTTGGTAACGAGACGGAAAAGCCGTGCCGTCGGTCAGCAATAGAGGGATGGACAGTACGCCGGCCAGCGTAATGGCGCCGCGTACGCCGGCGAAAGAGGCGATCCACAGTTCGCGCGTCGTGAACTCGGCAAACACCATCGGCTTCTTTTTCTGAATATGCAGGCTGTATCTTTTCATTACCCATAGCCAGCTGAAACGCAGCAGCAACAGCGCGGCATAGATGATGGCGATATCGGTAAACAGCATCCAGGTTTCCACCGTCGGATCCAGCTCCGCCTGGGTAATCGAGGTTTCCAGAATGCCCGGCAATTGCAGCCCCAGCATAATGAACACCATGCCGTTAAACACAAACTCCAGCATCGACCAGACGCCGTTCGCCCGCAGCCGCATCGTCAGCGGCGCGTTGCGGATCACGCCGGCTTGGCTGATGGTCATCCCGGAGGCGACCGCCGCCAGGATACCTGAAACCCCGATGTGTTCGGCAATCAGATAGGCCGCGAAGGGCAACAGCAGCAGTAAAACAATTTGGGTCGCGGCGTCATTGCCGCTCCAGCGGCTGAGAAGACGCAATGATTTACTATAAATCCAGGTCACCGCCACACCGGCCAACAGCCCGCCCAGCGCGACTTTGATAAACGCCAGCGTCGCGCCCGAAACCGTGAACACCATGGTGCCCATGGCAATGGCGACGGCAAACTTCAGCGATACCAGGCCGGAGGCATCGTTCATCAATGCTTCGCCCTGAAGGATACCCATCAGCTTTTTCGGGATTCGACCTTCACCCACGATGCCGGACAGCGCGACGGCATCGGTCGGGGACAGCACCGCGGCCAGCGCGAAAGCGGCAATCAGCGGCATGCCCGGCGCCATCCAATAGATGAAGTAGCCGACGCCCACCACGGTAATCAACACCAGAACCAGCGCCAGACCGATAATTTCACGCCCGTAATGCAGGAATTCACGGGTCGGCGTCTTCCAACCGTCGGCAAACAGCAGCGGCGGAATAAACAGCACCATAAACAGCTCGGGATTGAAATCAACGTGCAAACCAAACTGAGGGATGGCAAGCACGGCGCCAACGGCGATTTGCATTAATGGGAGAGGTATCTGAAAAGGTAAAATTCGTGTCACCACCCCTGATAGAGAAACCACCAAGGTCAAAATAAGAATAGTAAAAAAGATTTCCATGCTTTCCTTAGACTCTCTCCTGCAATAGAAAAAGACGGGTTATCCCGCCTGATATTCAACGCATTTATTCTGGCATTAAAATGCCTTTCCGAGGGGGAAAAATTCATTTTTTTCGCATTTTCACACGCCCGACTTCAACCGGGGGCAGATGAAGTCTCAGTACAAAACGGGAAGATTACGGACAGGAAGAAAAATGCGGTTCCAACTGGCGAAAAGCGTCGGATTGACGATAGTGCGGAGATGGCGAATTCGTCGTCGTTCGAGGGGGCGACGCCCCCTCGAACGCCAAGCCGCTTAGAGCGCCCAGCCGCCGGCGTAGAACACCACCAGCGCAATGGCGATAAGCACGGTGCCGATATTCAGCTTGCGCCATTCGCCGGAAAAAATACGCCCCAGAACCAGCGAACCAAAACCCAGCATAATACCGGTCACAATATTACAGGTCAGCACGATAAATACCGCGCACACCAGACCCGACATCGCATCGACGAAATCGTCAAAGTTCAGCTTGGTCACATTGCCCAGCATCAACAAACCGACATACATCAGCGCCGGCGCGGTCGCATAGCCGGGAACCAGATAAGAGAGCGGCGACAGGAACAGAATCAGCAGGAACAACACGCCGACTACCGTTGCGGTCAGACCGGTTTTACCACCGGCCGCCGTACCCGCGGCGGACTCAATATAGACCGCCGCCGGAGAGGTGCCGACCAGGCTGGAAAGGATACTGCTGACGGAGTCGGAGGTCAGCGCTTTACCGCCGTTGACGATTTGACCGTCCTTATCCAGCAAATTCGCCTGACCGGCAACCGCGCGGATAGTGCCGGTCGCATCAAATACCGCCGTCATCACCAATGCCAGCACGCTGGGCAATATCACCGGCTGCAATGCGCCCATGATATCCAGACTGAAAATCAATGAAGTACCGTCTTCGCCGCTTAGACTCGGCCAGGCAAACCAGCCCTGATAATTCACGTTTGGATCGAAGATCAGACCGATAATGGAAATGGCGACGATCACCAGCAAAATGCCGCCCGGAACACGACGCTTTTCCAACCCGATGGTGGCCGCCAGCCCCAGCAACGCCATGATAACCGGGAAAGAAGTAAAATCGCCCAGCGCAACCGGCAGACCGTCAATCGGATTTTTAATCACCAGACCGATGCCGTTGGCGGCAATAATCAATAGAAACAGACCGATGCCGATCCCGGTGCCGTGCGCCACCCCGAGCGGGAGATTGCGCAGGATCCAGGTACGGATCCCGGTGGCGGAAATGAGAGTGAACAGAACCCCCATCAGAAAAATCGCCCCCAACGCGACCGGAATGCTAATCTGCTGACCCAATACCAGGCTAAAGGCCGTGAAGGCGGTAAGAGAGATGGCGCAACCGATAGCCAACGGCAGATTGGCCCACAATCCCATCAGTAATGAACCGAATCCGGCCACCAGACAGGTGGCGACAAACACCGCGGCCGGAGGGAAACCCGCTTTACCCATCATGCCCGGTACAACGATAACCGAGTAAACCATGGCCAGAAAGGTGGTTAACCCCGCCAACACTTCCTGGCGCACGCTGCTTCCGCGCTGCGTTATTTTAAAAAATGCATCAAGCGCGCTATCAGCCCGACGAGTGGTATTTGACATGGTGGTATCCCCTGAGATGTCATCATTTAAGGTAAAGGCGGTTCTGTTCCCCCGGCCTTGCACCGGGCATAATCAGTACAAGTCGACACACCATGAACCATAGGGCAGTGCAAGCAAACGATTACCCCGTGCGATGCAAAACCACAAAATTGTGCCAGATTATGCGAAGCAAACGATTATCCTGCTTCCCCGGCGTCCATTTCAACTGCTAATCAACACTATTTACCTATAGTTGCTGCATAATCATGCGTCAGCCATTCCACCGATAAAAAACGACGTCGGCAGAAAGTCGGGAGAGAAACAGCCAATGGGGAAAGGTTTTTGATGGGATAGGATAAATCGAAACGGTAGTTTATTTCAAACAAACTCATTATTCATTTTTTGTGATTTACCTCACAAAAAAAATTGACCAGCCATACCAACGCGCGTATGCTTTAAAACGTGATGAGAATCACAAAAATAAATTCGCCAACGAGGAATCTGCAAAATGAAACTGCTGAACAAAATCGTCGCCGTGTTTGAAAACATCAACGTAAGTTTTGGTACTTTCAACCTCTGAGAGCAGCAAGCGTGAAGAGGATAAAGATGAGTGTTGTCCGTAAAATCAATAAACTATTAAAAGCGCTGGGCAAAACCTACTGCGGTAGCAACCCCCTCGCCATTTTCCGTTAATCGTACCGGGTGATTGCCGCCCGGCCAGATTACCGATGCGTCGCTCTGGCGCCCGCCCCGCTATAACGGCAAGCGCCAGAGTACCGTGCAGCAAACAACCCTCTCAGGCATACAGCGAGACTTCCCCGCTGGGGCGGGTTTTGAAACGGCGATGCAGCCAAAGATACTGCTCCGGCGCCCGCATGATTTCCTTTTCTATCACTTTATTCATATAACAGGCGGCTTGTTGCTCGTCATGATACGGATAATCCTGCAACTCAGGCTGAATCACCAGCTTATACCCGGAAGCGTCGGGCTTGCGGATAAGCACCGTGGTGACCATCGCCGGCTTGGCTAAACGCGCAATGGTAAAAGTGCCGCTGGTAGTCGCCGCTTTCTTCACGGCGAAAAACGGCGCAAAAACGCTGCCTTTCGGACCGTAGTCCTGATCCGGAGCAAACCATACGGCTTCGCCGCCTTTCAGAGCGCGAGCCATGCCGCGCAGATCCTTACGATCGATCATTACCTTGTTGGAACGGGTGCGCCCCCAGGTTTGTACCAGCTCCATCACTTTATTGTTATGCGGCCGATACATCGCCATCATCGGCTGGCACAGCCCCATCGCTCTGCCGCCCAGTTCCAGCGACATAAAGTGGATGCCAATCACCATCACCCCGCGATCTTTGGCGCAGGCTTGCTGCAAATTTTCCAGTCCCGACACATCAAACCAGTGGCGAACACGGCGATCCGACCAAAACCAGGCCATACCCGTTTCCACCAGCGCCATACCCAGCGAGGAGAAATTATTGACGATCATCGCTTCCCGCTCTGCGGCGGCAATAGCGGGAAAGCAAAGTTCAAGGTTACGCCGGGCAATCGCCACTCTGCGTTTAAGAAAAAAACGGGAAAAACGACCGACGCTGCTGCCGATTTTCATCAGCAGCGGATAGGGAAGTTGAACCAGCAGAAACAGGATGCCGAGACCGAACCATGTGATCCAGTAGCGAGGATGGAGTAAAGCCCTGGTAAATTTTTGTTTAATTCTCATGAGACTCATCTGTATGTGGTCAAAGCGCGTACCGCATAAAAAATCACCCTGCGCGTTACATCGACTATGACACTATCTACCGTACAATAGTTGCCGAATTACATGAAATCGCCCTAATCGCTATGGTTAAAGCCAAAGTATGGAAAGCAGGTCTGGAGGGGTGTGGGAAAGCGCTCGAGTCCAGCCGCCAATCGGCAACAGCTGCAAGCATGATACTCGATTCAGAATATAGGAGTAAAATAATTAAGCCCCTCAGAATATCTGCGGGGCTTAAAGCATAATCAGGCATTTTCAGCGATGAACCGGGCGAAAGCGCTAAAACCAGGCCAGGTTATCATCGGCGGAAGACCATTAGATTACGGAAACATTCACTGCTGATGGGCCTTTCTGGCCGCTTTCAACGCTGAATTCCACTTTCTGGCCTTCGTCCAGGCTTTTGTAGTCGTTACCCTGGCCTTGGATGGCGGAGAAGTGAACGAATACGTCTTTGCTGCCGTCAGTCGGGGTGATGAAACCAAAACCTTTACCAGCGTCAAACCATTTTACCAATCCAGTCATTTTATTAGACATAGATAATTTCCTTTATATATTTAGATAGCCACTATAGGGCGAAGATGGTCTGTCACAGTGATTACTTATGGGCACTTATAAGAAGGAAATTCGTCGGATAAGAGACTGGGTGCATCGCTTGAACTAGGAACCACTTAATTACAATGTCTTTCATAAATAGGTCTGTATTCCAGGCCGTTGAAGCTATTAACGCACGAACGAATTTTTATAGCAAGCCTTTCTTGCAAAAATCCTGGATGCCCGTCAACACAGTCAATGACCATTCAGATTCGCATACCGTGCGGAGATCGGGATAATGCAGAAAGAAATATCACCCATATTTATGATAACTATCGCTTTACTTTTAAATAATCCATTTCCCCATCAGGCGTCGTTAATATTGGTCATAACCATCTCGCCGATACTCTCAGTGGCGATATCCGAGGTTAGTGTTAGAACGGTGCCGGCTTCAACCCGTACCAGCGAACCCTTCAAACTTATCAGCGTGCCGGTTAGACGCTGAGAAATCAGGCCGTAATCAGCCTCTGCCAAAATAATTCAAAATGATCAAAGGTTTAACCTATCAAATAGCCAGGATTGATCGATAAATCAATCGTTTTATCCGGTTAATACATTTATATTGATCGTTTTTACCGATCGATCAATAATGCTCAAAACGGAGCCAAAGAGGGAATTATGATGGCCGTGAAGTCAATCTCATATGCTAAGAAGCACTATGTTATGGAACCCATCTATAGTTGCCAGAACCGGCTATTCGCGATGGAACTGCTTACTCGTTTTAATGACCAGGGGCTATATTCGGAAAAATACATTCAGCAAATGAGTTCATCTGAAAAGCAGGCATTACTGATGGATCAGTTGGAATCTATTACAGAAAAGCAATGCTATTTTATAGATAACAGCATACTTCTATCGGTAAACATTGATTTCGCCATGGCGACGTTTTTGTCCCGGGATTCTTATAGCAGAAATTTATTGGATAAATTACCCTTTATTCGTCTGGAAATAAGCGAAAACTTCCCAAATCTTAGTGATGGGCGACGTAATCCACTGCTTACGAAACTCTATGAACGTTACCCGCTTTGGCTGGACGACTTTGGCAGCGGAAACGCCAATATTTATGCGCTCAGCCAGTCTACATTTAGCTACGTCAAACTGGATAAGCATTTTTACTGGGAAATGATAAGAAGCGAAAAGAAATATACCTTTCCTGTAATGATATCCAATATTAAAAAATACTGCCATGGCGTCATTATAGAGGGAGTACAAAACCATTCAGAATATTTTCTTTTAAAGGCTTGCGGCATAGATGGAATGCAAGGGAATATTTACCCAAGCTATAGATTAGATGATTTGCCAATATTAAAAAAATGAGCCTACCGATCATATTATTAGCATCAATTTTAATTACTATTTATTCCTTCATAAAATACCGTAAAAATATAAATAAAGATAAATTAATCAAAAAACGGAAAGTGAGAAAACGAAGGTTGCATAGATAATGACTATTATCGTGCCATCGCAATGGCGGGAAATCGCCCTGTTCCCTGTCGCCGCCGCCCATCGGCCAGACAACCTGGCGGTCACTTTTGCGCCGGGTAGTAAAGCGTTGCGTACATAGGATTGACGGCATCAGAAGTCGACCAAACTGCCTGTACAATTGTTTAGCGTCACGCTGAAACTTCGCAGTCGAATTATTTTTTTAAATACATCTAGGCCGCAAGCCATAAACTGTTTCAGCAGAGTCCGCAGCATGACAGTTCAACGGAAAAAATTTCCGCTTGGTGAAATTACATATTGATAAATAATATTTTATTGCAAATAGCTCCCTGAGCTCTTTCTGTATCGCTCAAAATTTTTCCTATATCACTCAACGGCCTAACCTATCAAATAAGCCTGATCGATCGGCCAATTAATCATTATAAGCAATCGATAATCACATATTGATCAGTTTTACTGATCGATCAATAATGCCCCACACCTTCGTCAACAGGAAGTCGGAAGATGGTCGATTCAGTATTAAAATTAAATGACAGAAGATACTATGTTACCCAGCCTATTTATAATTGCCAGTACAAAATGTTCGCCATGGAATTGCTTGCCCGGGATAAGGATGGATGGCTGAGTACCGAAAAACGCATTCAGGCCATGAGCTCGTCGGAAAAGCAAATCTTATTGATTGAACAACTGGAATGTATTTCAGAAAAACGGTCATACTTCATTGATAACGATATTCTGGTAACCGTAAATATCGATTTCGTCACGGCGACTTTTCTACTACGGGATCGCTACCTGAGTGATTTACTGGATAAATCCCCCTTTATCCATCTGAAAATAGATGAATTATTTCCAAATCTTAACGATGGGAAGCACAATCCGCTGCTGGCGAAATTGCACGAACGTTATCCGCTCTGGCTGAATGATTTGGGCAAAGGCAACGCCAGCCTCTTTGCCGTTACCCAGTATGTTTTCAGCTATATCAAATTGGATAAAAATTTCTATTTAGAGATAATGAAAAGCAGCAAAGATCATATTTTCCCGGTGCTGGTGAAAAATATAAAAAAATTCTGCCGCGGCGTCATTATTGACGGCGTACAAGACTATGCAGAATATGAGTATTTGAAACGCTGCGGAATAGAGGGGATGCAAGGAAACATTTACCCGACATACCTGCTTGATAACTTACCGGAATTGCCAACACAAGCCAACATGTGACCGCCATGGCGCACATGATGTGAAAATCGTTTCTTTCTACGGTCTGCCGTTCGCTATCCGCTGCTGTTCAATCAGAACATACCCGTCATACTGCAATCTGCAGGAGACTTAAGCGTTTTTCCTCCATAATCAATTAATCCGCATAACGCCTCTCGCGGGTAAAACGGCTGACGGAACGCCTCTTCATCAAACAGGATCGAGCCTAGTGAATAATATTAAATACCATTAAAATCAAATATATATATACCCTAAATAATTCGAGTTGCAGGAAAGCGGCAAGGGAAGGACAAATTCATCGGGAACGAATTTGACCAGCGAACGGCTGGCCTCCGGTGAGAGACAGGATGTCTCTCATTTAATCCCGATGAGCTTACACAGGTAAATGATTCGGGTGACTGACAAATCTGCCTGGAGCAGATTTGAACGCTGCTTGCAGCGGCCCCAACGGGGCGAGGCCCAGGGAGGGGCCGAGTAATGCAGCCAACGCATCTGCAGCTTGAAGTATGACGGGTATATTAATAAATCTAAATGGAGGACACATTATGCCGCAGATTTTTACGCTCACCCTTGCCCCTTCTCTGGATTGCGCCACAACCACGCCTAGAATTTACCCTGAAGGAAAACTACGCTGCACGGCTCCGGTGTTCGAACCCGGAGGCGGCGGCATTAATGTTGCCCGGGCCGTTGTCCATCTGGGGGGAGAAGCCCGGGCAATTTTTCCGATTGGCGGTCCTACCGGCGAGCACCTGGCCGAGTTGCTCGAACAGGAAGGCGTCGCCACCGAAACGCTGCACACGCAGGACTGGACGCGGCAGAACCTGCACGTTCACGCCGATAATAGCGCTGAACAGTTCCGTTTTGTGATGCCCGGCGCCAGGCTGGCGGCAAGCGAGTTCAACCAGTTGGCCGAACTGATATTGAAGATCCCCGCGGGTTCGCTATTGGTCATCAGCGGCAGCCTGCCGCCCGGTTGCGACGTCGAGAAGCTGGCCCATCTGGTGAAACAGGCCCAGGGCGGCGGGTTAAGCTGTATCGTCGATAGCTCCGGCGCCGCACTGCAAGCCTGCCTGCAACTGGGGGGACTGGCGCTGGTGAAACCTAATCAGAATGAGCTGTCGGCCCTGATTGGACACCCGCTGGAAAGCCCGGATGACGTCTATAACGCGGCGGCTGAACTGGTGCGCAACGGCGCGGCTGAGCGAGTGGTGGTGTCGCTGGGTCCACAGGGAGCATTGGCAATCGACCGTAAAGACTGCATCCAGGCCGTTCCGCCGCCGGTGAAGAAAATGAGCACCGTCGGCGCGGGGGACAGCATGGTCGGCGCCATGGCATTAAAGCTGGCTGCCGGCGCCGGACTGGGCGATATGGTGCGCTATGGCGTCGCCGCCGGGACAGCGGCGACGCTGAACCAAGGCACGCGTCTGTGCGCGAAAGACGATACGCAGCGCCTGTATGAGTATATTTGCCAGAGTAAGGCATTATCCGCGTAAATGGGGTTGATGCTGCCGGGGCTGAACGGTAAATATTTCAGCCCCCGTTAACGCCTTATGACGAGAGCAAAAAGCGATCAAGATGCCGGCGCAACTGCTCATTCTCTTTCTTGAGTTCGTCGATTCTATCCAGCAAGGTCAGCGTCATTGCAATGCCCGACCAGTCCAGATCCAGCTCGGCCTGTAGCCGCCGTGCGCGGCGCAGGCAGCTCACCGCATCATAATCAAAAACCCAGCGTGGTTTATCCGGCTCCAACGGCGCAATAACGCCCAGCCCGACGACTTCAATCAGCTCGTCCTGAGAGATATTTACTGACTGACACAGTTCCACCACGGTAAATGTCATTTCTGCAGCCATCATATTTACTCCCATCCATCCCGAGGATTAAACGCAGCCTGCTCGGCCAACTGTTTCCACAGGGCGCTGGCCTTTTCATCCGGTTTCGGGGGCATAACCACTTTCAGGGTGGCGTACATATCGCCCTCCCCTTTCTTGCCGACCAACCCTTTACCCTTAATCCGCAACCGCTTGCCACTCTGGCTGCCGGGCGGCACCGTCAGCGCAATCTTGCCCGTCAGGGTCGGCACTTCGATAGTGGCGCCCAATGCAGCTTCCCAGGGAGCCAGCGGCACCACGATATGCAGGTCGTGACCGTCAATATCAAACAGCGGATGCGGAGCAATGCGGATAATCAGAAATAAATCACCGTTCGGCCCGCCGCCGACGCCGGCGCTCCCCTGTCCTTTCAAACGGATACGTTCGCCATTTCCGACGCCCGCCGGAATTTTCACATTCAACGTTTTGGTTATTTCTTTCGTCTGGCGACCCAGCTCGTCATAAACCGGCAAACGATAGGAAATCGGTCGCGTTTGCTCGACCAGCGTCTCCTCTAAAAACAGGGGCACTTCCATTTCGAAATCCTGGCCGCGACCGCGGTGGGGAGCATGCGCGGAAGCTCGCTGTCCCGCTCCGGCGCGAGCGCCAAAAATGGCTTCAAAGAAATCGGAAAAATCATGCGTGCCGCCTGGCGAAGAACCCTGCCAGGCCTGCTCGCGACCGCCATAGTTCGGCGGCGGTTCGGAAAAGCGGGGATCGTTGCGGTGCAGCCTAAGCTCATCGTATTCGGCGCGGCGCTCGCTGTCTTTCAGCACCTCATAGGCTTCGGCAACTTCCTTGAACTTGCTTTCCGCATTCTGTTCCGAGCTGACATCGGGGTGATATTTACGCGCCAGCCTGCGATAGGCCGTTTTGATCGTTTTCAGATCGGCGGACGGGTCTACTTCCAATGCAGCATAGTAATCTTTAAATTCCATGCGATAATACCCTCAATTCAATGGGTTATGCGATAGAAATCATTTTTATCTATTCGATATGCTACTTATTCTGTATGTTGTTAACTTCGATCATACACTTTTGATAAAGCGTCTACCTCCCTTAAAGACATAGACAATCAGCCGATATGCAGAAAGAGATAGCGTTGCGAGCTTGAGGATATTGCCCGGCAAAGCCGGGCATGGCGATTAAAGCAATACGATCAGAAGTTGTAGGTTACGCTGGCGTGGTAGGCGCGGCCCGGTTCGTTGTAGGTCGATGCGCCCTCGTTTTCACGATAAACACGTTTATCCAGCAGATTGCTGACGCCCGCGTTAAGCCGCACGTTTTTCGTCACGTTATAGTTCACGTCAAATCCCACCACGGAGTAGGCGCCGATTTCTTTGTCGGACAGGTTGCTGACATCGCTGACGGTTTCCGCATTCTGGCGCGGTTTCTGGCGGCCGTACATGGTCCAGGCCACGTTGGCGGAAAGATCTTCGGTTACCTGCCAGTCCAGCATGGTGTTAACGGTATATTTGGGGATCACCGACAGCGGGTTGCCGGTGTCTTTATTTTTGGATTCGATCATATAGGTGGCGTTAGTGCGCCAGTTCAGCGTATCACGCAGCACCGGCACCGTCAGATTGGCTTCCAGCCCTTCCACCACCGCCTTGCCGCCGTTTTCCCATTGCAGGACGTTACCAGTACCTTCAGAGGTATATGTATTACCGATGACCTCCGTACCGGAGACGATCTTGTTTTTATAATCGTTGCGAAAATAGGTGATACCAGCATCATATCCATTGTTGCTAAATGACAGGCCGATTTCCTTGTTGACGCTGATTTCCGGCTTCAGATCGTCATTGCCAATCAGATAACATCTTGATAAGCCGATCGGGCAGCCGTTACCACGCGTCGCCAGCAAATATCCTTCCGTGGACTGATACAGGTTAGGCGCCTTGAATACCCTAGCGATCCCCGCTTTCAGCTTGAAGTAGTCGCCCAGTTCCTGGGATGCGTTCAGGCTGGGACTCCAGTTGCTGCCGAATTTGTTGTGATAGTCGAGGCGCAGGCCGGGAATGATATTGGTGCCCGGAGCCGCCTCGATATTATCCTCGAAATAGAGCGCGCTCAGTTCTGCGCTGTTTTTGGATTTACGCGTACTCGGATCCCCTGATACGCCGCCTATATTCGCGGGATTACCAATTTCATCCACTACGCTGGTAGCCTGTATCGATGCCGGATCGTTCAGCTCTTCGCGATTCCACTCGGCACCAAAGGTGGCGGTCTGTTCCGCCAGCAGATGGAACGGAATATTTAATTCGCCGTTGGCCTTATAGTTTTCCAGCCGACTGGTCTTATATTCGGAACCATCGTTAATCATCCCCTCGACTCGGCCCGTCGTTCCTTCCGGTAGCCGCGTATTATTGGTCTTCTCATAGTAGAGGCCCAGACGCGACTGGCCCCAATCCCAAATGCCGTTATGGGTAACGCCGTAGGTCTGGCGATACATACGGTTGGTTTCCTGACCGTACAGTGACTCCACCAAGCCGTTGGGAGAGATGTTGCCGTTACTGAGCTGGGTATCCCCGGCGTAGATATTACCCTGACGGCTGTAGCCATATTCAAAGTCCAGGATTTGCTGAGGATTGATCTTCCATGACAGCAGCGTATTGATATCCTTGTTGCGCACCCCTTCGCGTCCGGCGGCGTAGGAACCGTTCTGCGCATTATTGATATCATCGGCGTCGGCGTCGGTTCTATTGATATTGCCGTACAGGCGCATGGTCAGCACATCGTCGATCAGCGGACCGCTCAGGCTGAAGTTGGCGCGCCGGGTATCGCCTTCTTTCGAGTCTTCCGGCTGGTTGGTGTACAGGGAAAGCGAGCCGTGCCAGTCGTTGGTGGGGCGTTTGGTAATGATATTCACCACGCCGCCGGCGGCGCCGGAACCGTAGCGCGCGGCGGCCGGGCCGCGCAGCACTTCAATGCGCTCCACCATTTCCACCGGCACCCAGTTGGTATCGCCGCGAGTGTCGCGTTCGCCGCGCCAGCCATAGCGTACGGAATTGCGCGAAGTGACCGGCTTGCCGTCGATCAGGATCAGGGTATTTTCCGGCCCCATGCCGCGAATATCGATCTGGCGGTTATTACCGCGCTGGCCGGTGGCGCTATTGCCGGTCAGGTTGACGCCGGGCATTTTGCGGATAAGATCCGACAGGTCGTTAACCGGCGGCTGTTTTTCGATATCTTCTTTGGTGATAATGGAGACACCCGGCTGCTGCTTCAGCGCTTCCTCGGCCGTTGCCTGCACAACCATGACGTCTTCCTGCTGCGTCTCTTCCGCCGCGTAGGCATGGCTGCCCAAAATACCTGCCAATAGTACGGCCAATGGTCGCTTAATGTAATTAGTTGTTACGCTCATTAAAGTTATCCCCATTTATGTACACCATTGTAAGCGAACACTTATGATAATAATAATTATTATCATTGTATATATAGGCTAAAAATCCTCACATTTTCTCCATAATGTTAAGATAGCGATAATAAAAGCAGCATTAACGATGGCGACGTATAGACGACAGGTTATAGAAATATGCTTATAAACAAATAGTAAATAAAAAACAGATCAAAAGCGCCGGTATGACCCATAGGCGGTAATAATGAGGACGATTCGCGAGAGATATCGTATCTATATCCCTGACACCCTGTTTAGCATTGTTAAAGGATTACTTTGCCGATCAGTTAAGGATCGGTTGATCGATTCTTAGACTGCGGCAATATAACGGCTTCCATAAATAGGGAGCCGTTTTTCTATGCCACTACTCGATTACCTGCTCAGTTTTAATGCTCAGCCTTTGCTGCCGCCACCTTCCGCTTAGCATTTTGCGGAACACCTTCCTGTTGAGGTTGTTTCGGCAGACTGCGCTGAACTGGGGCGCTGAACGCTATCCGGCAAAGGTGGCCGCAGAGCTGTACCACTCCCGTAGGGAAATAGAAGTCGTTTTTCGCAACATGACGCGAAGAGGCCAATAAAAGCCTGTTAGCATTGATTTTATTGAGTTCAGGAGATATACAGAGAAGAGAACTTGGAGCGAGTGAAGGGAATCGAACCCTCGTATAGAGCTTGGGAAGCTCTCGTTCTACCATTGAACTACACTCGCGCCGGAGATGCGCCTGGCATTATAGCGTTATCCCGTTGCCGGGCAAGTAAAAACCCCGGAAAACTGCTGGTAGAATAATCAATCAACTCATATGACAACGCGTTAAAACGTTGATGGCGCATGCAGCGAAACGGGTCAGCCGTCCGATCGTGCATTTTTTTCACTTTTCCTCGGTATGTTGAATTTCTTTCATATCCCCACGCGATTCAGACATGGTATTTTCAAAAGTTGTATAAAAAATGTGGTTCCCACGAAAAAAAGAGATCAGCGATGGAAAACCTGAAAACCGTTACCCCCCCATTTCGCGCCGACGTTGTCGGCAGTTATTTGCGTCCGGATTATTTGCATGCGGCGCGCGCGCAATATACCAAGGGCGAGATCGATCATGACGAATTAAAACGCGTTGAAGATAAGGCCATCAGCGAATTGGTCGCCAAACAGAAGGCGGCCGGTCTCCAAGTCATCACGGACGGCGAATTCCGTCGCAGTTGGTGGCATCTGGATTTCATGTGGGGGCTGAACGGCGTTGAAAAGGCGAGTTTGTCGCGTGGTTACAATTTCGCCGGTACGGAAACTCGTCCCGAAACCGCCAGGTTGACCGGCAAAATCAGCGGCGACAATCATCCTTTCATCGATCATTTTCGCTTTCTGCTGACGTTCGCCGAAGGCGGCATCGTTCCTCGTCTCACGATCCCCGCTCCCGCCCAGTTTCTGAAAGAGCTATACCGGCCGGATAACCGGGAGAGCACGCTGAAATACTATCCCCGCCAGAGCGATCTGGTCGCGGATATCGCCGCCGCCTATCAGACCTTTATTCGTGAAGTGTATGCGGCCGGCTGCCGCAGCCTACAGCTCGATGATTGCACATGGGGCATGATGGTGGACGCGCGTTATAACAACGCCGGCGTCGCCGTTAAAGAAGAAGGCGCGTGTGGTTGTGCTCAACACGCCGATCATACCGTCATCAGCGATAACGTTCAGGAACTGGCGGAGCTGCTGCTGGAGGTCAACAACGCGGCGATTGCCGGCGCGCCGCAAGATCTGGCGCTGGCGACGCACGTTTGCCGCGGCAACTATCGCTCGACCTGGGCGGCGAGCGGCGGTTATCAACCTATCGCCGGTATCCTGTTTGGAAAAGAAAACGTTGCCGCCTACTACCTTGAATTCGATACCGAGCGTGCCGGCGATTTTTCTCCCCTGGCGGAAGTTTCCGGCGACAAGCAGGTCGTATTGGGACTGATTTCATCCAAAATCGGCGAGCTTGAAGATAAACAGGCGGTTATCGCGCGTATTAAAGAGGCAACCCGCTATCTCCCGCTTGAACGCCTGTGTTTAAGCACCCAATGCGGTTTCGCGTCGACTGAAGAAGGCAATGCGCTGACGGAACAGCAGCAATGGGCCAAGATCGCGCTGGTTAAAGAAATCGCCGACGAAGTATGGGGCGGCTAATCGCGATTCCCCCAATCAGGCGGTAAAAAAAACCGGCGCCCAAGGCGCCGGTTTTTTATTTCAGCCAACGTGGCCGCGCGTTACTTCTGCGGGCGCATCGCCGGGAACAGAATCACGTCGCGGATGGTGTGGCTGTTGGTGAACAGCATAATCATACGGTCGATGCCAATGCCCAGACCGGCGGTCGGCGGCAAACCATGCTCCAGCGCGGTGACGTAGTCTTCGTCGTAGAACATGGCTTCGTCGTCGCCGGCGTCTTTGGCGCTGACCTGCTGGGCGAAACGCTCCGCCTGATCTTCCGCGTCGTTCAGCTCGGAGAAACCGTTGCCGATTTCCCGACCGCCGATAAAGAACTCGAAGCGATCGGTGATTTCCGGGTTCCGATCGTTACGGCGCGCCAGCGGAGAGACTTCCGCCGGGTATTCGGTAATAAAGGTCGGCTGAATCAGATTGCTTTCCGCCGTCTCTTCAAAGATCTCGGTGACGATGCGCCCCAGCCCCCAGCTCTTCTCGATTTTAATGCCCAACGACTCGGCAATCGCCGTGGCTTTCGCCAAATCGTCCAAATCGGCGACGTTGGTTTCCGGGCGGTATGTGCAGATGGCTTCGCGCATGGTCAGCTTGGCAAACGGCTTGCCGAAATCGAAGGTCTGATCGCCATATTCGATGGTCGTGGTGCCCAGCACGTCCTGCGTCAGAGTGCGGAACAGCGTTTCCGTCAACACGATAAGATCTTTATAGTCGGCATAGGCCATATAAAGCTCCATCATGGTGAACTCGGGGTTATGGCGCGGGGAGATGCCCTCATTGCGGAAGTTGCGGTTGATTTCAAACACCCGTTCAAAACCGCCCACCACCAGGCGTTTCAAATACAGCTCCGGCGCAATACGCAGATACATATCGATATCCAGCGCATTGTGATGGGTTACAAACGGACGCGCCGCCGCGCCGCCGGGGATCACCTGCATCATCGGCGTTTCCACTTCCATAAAACCGTGGTCGACCATAAAGCGGCGGATCGCCGCCATCACCTGGGAGCGGATACGGAAAGTATGGCGGGATTCTTCATTGGCGATCAGATCCAGGTAGCGCTGACGGTAACGGGTTTCCTGATCGGCCAGGCCGTGGAATTTATCCGGCAGCGGACGCAGGGCCTTGGTCAGCAAGCGCAGTTCGGTACAGTGCACCGAAAGCTCGCCGGTTTTGGTTTTGAACAGCTTGCCGCGCGCGCCGAGAATGTCGCCCAAATCCCACTTTTTGAACTGCTCGTTGTAGACGCCTTCCGCCAGATCGTCGCGGGAAACGTACAGCTGAATACGCCCGCCCACGTCCTGCAGCGTGACGAAAGAGGCTTTGCCCATAATGCGGCGGGTCATCATGCGGCCGGCTACGGTCACTTCGATGTTCAGCGCTTCCAGCTCTTCGTTTTCTTTGCCGTCGTAGTCGGCGTGCAGGCGATCGGAGGTGCTGTCGCGGCGGAAATCATTGGGAAACGCGATGCCGTGCTCACGCAGCGTCACCAGCTTTTCACGGCGCGCTTTCAGTTCGTTATTAAGATCCTGCGCCTGATCGGCACCCTGTGATTGTGATTCAGCCATGTGAATTCCTTATAATCCCGCTTTTAAACTTGCTTCAATAAATTTGTCCAGATCGCCATCCAGCACCGCCTGGGTGTTGCGTGTCTCCACCCCGGTGCGTAAATCCTTGATGCGCGAATCATCCAGCACATAGGAGCGAATCTGGCTGCCCCAGCCGATATCCGACTTGTTGTCTTCCATCACCTGCTTCTCAGCGTTTTTCTTTTGCATCTCAAACTCGTACAGCTTGGCTTTCAGCTGTTTCATCGCCTGATCTTTGTTTTTGTGCTGGGAGCGGTCATTCTGGCACTGGGTGACGATATTGGTCGGAAGATGGGTAATACGCACCGCGGATTCGGTCCGGTTTACGTGCTGACCGCCGGCGCCCGAGGCGCGATAAACGTCAATACGCAGGTCGGCCGGGTTGATTTCGATATCGATATCGTCATCCACTTCGGGATAGACGAAAGCGGAACTGAACGAGGTATGACGGCGGCCGCCGGAGTCGAACGGACTTTTACGCACCAGGCGATGGACGCCGGTTTCGGTGCGCAGCCAGCCAAAGGCGTAGTCGCCCATAATCTTGATGGTGGCGGATTTGGTGCCGGCCACTTCGCCGTCGGACTCTTCGATAATTTCGGTTTTGAACCCTTTGGCTTCCGCCCAGCGCAGGTACATCCGCACCAGCATGCTGGCCCAGTCCTGGGCTTCGGTGCCGCCGGAACCCGCCTGAATATCCAGATAGCAGTCCGCGCTATCATACTCGCCGGAGAACATGCGGCGAAATTCGAGCTGACCCAGTTTATTTTCCAGCGCGTCCAGTTCGGCCGCGGTTTCATTGAAGGTGTCTTCGTCGTCTTCTTCCACCGCCAGTTCCAGCAGGCCGGCGACATCCTCCAGTCCCTGCGTCATCTGATCGATGGTGTCGACGATGGCTTCCAGCGAGGAGCGCTCTTTACCCAGCGCCTGCGCGCGTTCCGGCTCGTTCCAGACGTCAGGCTGCTCCAGTTCGGCGTTTACTTCTTCGAGGCGTTCTTTCTTGGCATCGTAGTCAAAGATACCCCCTAAGGACGGCCGTACGCTCCGACAGGTCCTGAATGCGGTTTTTTACCGGATTAATTTCAAACATGATTTTTATTTCTTACGTTAAGTCGTTGACAACGGAATGATGTAAACCCGCCATTCTAGCGGATTAAACGCGCGTTTTATACTCTTTCGTCAGCCAGGTTACAGCGGCCACAGGTGCTGGATCAGCAGTTGCACCGAACGCTTGCCGCGAAACTCGTTGACGTCCAGCTTATAGGCCAGCTCCGCTTCGCGCACGCTGCTGTCCGGCCATATGCTGGTATCGATGTTAAAGGCGATGCCGTCCAGCAGCGGGCCGCCGTTTAGCGGTTCCACCATCACTTTCAGGTGACGCTCACCCACCAGCCGCTGTTGCAGAATGCGAAACCGTCCGTCGAAAGTCGGTTCGGGAAAAGCCTGTCCCCACGGCCCGGCGTCGCGCAGCATCTCCGCCGTGGACAGACACAGCTCCGGCAGCGCCAGTTCGCCGTCCGACCAAACCACGCCTTCCAGCTGCGAGGCATCCAGCCATTCGCCCACCAGTTCGCCAAAGCGCTGGCGGAAAGGCTCAAACTGCGTCTCTTGCAGCGTGAGTCCCGCCGCCATCGCATGGCCGCCGAACTTGTCCATCATCCCCGGATAGCGCGTATCCAGCCGCTCCAGCGCATCGCGCAGGTGCAGCCCGGCGATGGAGCGTCCCGACCCCTTCAGCATGCCGTCCCCCGCCGGGGCAAAGGCGATCACAGGTCGGTGAAAGCGATCCTTGATGCGCGACGCTAGAATGCCCACCACCCCTTGATGCCATTCCGGATGGTACATCGCCAACCCGTAGGGCAGCGCGTCGCGGCTTTGCTCCAGCGTTTCGCACAGGCGCAGCGCTTCAACCTGCATTCCTTGTTCGATTTCACGGCGCGTCTGATTCAGGGCGTCCAGATCGCTGGCCAGCATGCGCGCCTGCACGATATCGTCACTGAGCAACAGCGCCACCCCGACCGACATATCATCCAGCCGTCCGGCGGCGTTAAGCCGCGGCCCCAGCGCGAAACCCAGATCGCCGGCGACCAGTTGACCCGCTTCGCGGTTCGCCACTTCCAGCAGCGCCCGGATGCCGGGCCGGCACCTTCCGGCGCGAATGCGGCTCAGCCCCTGCGCCACCAGAATGCGGTTGTTGGCATCCAGCGGCACCACGTCCGCCACCGTGCCCAACGCCACCAGGTCCAGCAGTTCGGCCAGCTTCGGCTCCGCCAGCCCTTGTTCGGTAAACCAGCCGCTCTCCCGCAGGCGCACGCACAGCGCCATCATCAGATAAAATGCGACGCCGACGCCCGCCAGCGCTTTCGACGGAAAGGCGCAGTCGCGCAGGTTGGGGTTAATCATGGCATCGGCGGCGGGCAGGGTTTCTCCCGGCAGATGGTGGTCGGTCACCAGCACCGCGATGCCGCGCCTGTGCGCCTCCTCCACCCCGGCATGGGAGGAAATACCGTTATCTACCGTGACGATAACCTCGGCGCCCAGCTCGGCGGCCTGCGCGACCACTTCCGGGCTTAACCCGTAGCCATCCTCAAAACGGTTCGGCACCAGATATTTCACGTTAACGCCGCCCATGCCGCGCAGCGCCAGCACCGTCAGCGCGGTGCTGGTGGCGCCGTCGGCGTCGAAATCGCCGACGATCACCATGCAGCGCCGATCCGCCAGCGCCCGCCGCAGAAAATCGACCGCCTCATCGATGCCGTTCAACAGACGGTAGTCCAGCAGACCGCGCAGGCTGCGCTCCAGCTCCTGCGCGCCTCTGACGCCGCGCTGCGCGTACAGGCGGCGCAACAGCGGCGACAAAGTCGCCGGTAAATCACTATCCTCCGCCAGCGGACGCCGGCGCAGTTGGGTTATCAGTTCCACAGTGTAATCAACCACCCGTCTTCAGCGACGCGTTGTGCGCGTCCAGCATCGCCAGCATCTCTTTCGGCCCCTGATAGCCGGCCACCACCGTGCCATCTTCCAGTACGATGGCCGGGGTTCCCTGTACGCCAAACTGCACGCCAAGCTGATAGTGAGCGGCGATAGGGGTTTTGCAGGTAGCGGGGGAAATCTCTTCGCCTTTCAGCGCGTCATCAAACGCCTTGTTGCGGTTCGCCACGCACCAGATGGACTGCATATCCTTTTCGGCCTGCGAGTTCAGCCCCTGACGCGGAAAGGCCAGATAACGCACGGTAATACCCAGCGCGTTGTAATCTTTCATCTGCTCGTGCAGCTTGTGGCAATAACCGCAGGTGATATCGGTAAATACCGTGATCACATGTTTTTCCTGTGGGGCTTGGTAGACGATCATCTGCTCCCGCAGCGCATCCATTTTTCCCTTCAGCAGCTGATTGGTCACGTTGAGCGGCGCTTTGCCGCCGACGTCGTACAACGGGCCTTGTATAAGATGCTTGCCGTCGTCGCTGATATAAAACGCGCCGCTGTCCGTCAGCACGGTTTTCATGCCGGAAAGCGGCGACGGCTGTATCTCGGCAGCCGGCATCCCCAGGCGGGTCATGGTCTGTTTTATCGCCGCATCGTCGGCGTGGGCAAAACCGGCAGCCGTTGCCGCCAATAGAGAAAGTAGTAGTAACCCTTTTTTCATTTCATCAATCCTGTTTCGGTTTATCGCCTAATCCGCCGTGGTAATCCGCTGCCGACCGACACGCCGGTGACGGCCGTTACGCCCGCGGATGATGCAGCTGATGGAGTTGTTTCAGACGTTCCGTCGCCACATGGGTATAAATCTGCGTCGTGGAAAGATCGCTGTGTCCCAGCAACATCTGCACCACCCGTAAGTCCGCGCCGTGGTTCAATAAATGGGTGGCGAACGCATGACGCAGCACATGCGGAGAAAGTTTTTCGCTATCGATCGACGCCAGAATCGCATAGTGCTTGATACGATGCCAGAAGGTCTGACGCGTCATCTGCTGCGCGCGGTTGCTGGGAAACATCACATCCAGCGCGCGCCCGTTAAGTAACCACGGCCGCCCATACTCCAGATATTGCTCGATCCAGTACACCGCTTCTTCGCCCAGCGGCACCAGCCGTTCTTTATCGCCTTTCCCGACCACCCGCACCACCCCCTGACGCAGGCTGACATCGCTAATCGTCAGCCCCACCAGTTCGGAAACGCGCAGCCCGGTGGCATACAATACCTCAAGCATGGCTTTATCGCGCAATTCCAGCGGCTGATCGACGTTGGGGGCGCGCAGCAGCGCTTCAACCTGAGCCTCGCTCAAATCTTTCGGCAAACGCTGCGGCAGCTTGGGGGATGACAATACCGCGCTGGGATCGTCACCGCGGATTTTTTCCCGGTAAAGGTACTGGAACAGCCGGCGCATGGCGCTTAACAAACGCGCCGAACTGCTTGCCTTATAGCCGCCTTCCAGGCGCTCGGCCAGGAAAGATTGCAGATCGCCGGCCTGCGCTCTGAGCAGGCCGCTATCGTGATGCGCCAGCCACTCTGCCAGCGAGCGTAAATCCAGGCGGTAAGAGGCCAGCGTATTTTCCGCCAGGTTACGCTCCAGCCACAGCGCATCGAGAAATTGCTCAATAAATGCCTGATCCTGCTCGTGCATCGCGCCGTCCCCTTTCACTGATGAACCGCTATTATGCCTGAGCAATCCGCTAAGGCGCTAATCACCGTGGCGATCGCGACGAATAATCGCAGCGATTACCGGATCTCACTTATCCCGTTATATCTGACATCGCCATAACATTCTCTGGTAAAAACATCATACGATAAGATTATATTTTACGTATTGCGGATATGTCGGAATAGGCTCCACGCGCCGGTTTTCGTCCCGTTATCTCCCCACGGAATCTCCGTTGAAAAGCGCTTTTTTCTATGCATAGAATAGTCGTTCGTGTTGTTGAAAAAGATGAATGAATTACCATGCAAGCCACCATCACTCCCGCTATCGACGCCGAGGCCGACGCTCCGCCGGTAAATTCCAGAGGTAAAGTTATCATTGCCTCTCTGGTGGGAACCGCGATTGAATTTTTTGATTTCTATATTTACGCCACCGCCGCCGTGCTGGTGTTTCCACATATTTTCTTCCCGCAGGGCGACCCGGCCGCGGCCACGCTACAGTCGCTGGCGACCTTTGCGATAGCCTTTATCGCCCGGCCGATCGGCTCGGCGGTCTTTGGTCATTTCGGCGACCGCGCCGGTCGCAAGGTCACGCTGGTGGCGTCATTGCTGACCATGGGCATTTCAACGGTGCTGATCGGCCTGTTGCCCAGCTATGAAACCATCGGCATCCTTGCTCCCATCCTGCTGGCGCTGGCCCGTTTCGGCCAGGGTCTGGGGCTGGGCGGCGAATGGGGCGGCGCGGCGCTGCTGGCGACCGAGAACGCCCCGGCGCATAAACGCGCGCTGTACGGTTCATTCCCGCAGCTCGGCGCGCCGATCGGCTTCTTCTTCGCCAACGGCACTTTCCTGCTGCTTTCCTGGCTGCTGACCGATGAACAATTTATGCAGTGGGGCTGGCGCGTACCCTTTATTTTCTCCGCCGTACTGGTGCTGATCGGCCTGTACGTGCGCGTCTCCCTGCATGAAACGCCGGTATTCGCCAAAGTCGCCAAAGCGGGCAAACAGGTGCGCATTCCCATCGGGACGCTGCTCGGCAAACATATGAAAGCCACCATCCTCGGCACCTTCATCATGCTGGCGACCTACACGCTGTTCTATATCATGACCGTCTACTCCATGACCTACGGCACCACGCCGGCGCCGAACGGGCTGGGCTTTTCGCGCAACGCTTTCCTGTGGATGCTGATGATCGCGGTGATCGCTTTCGCCGTTATCATCCCGCTGTCGGGCTATCTGGCCGATGCTTTCGGGCGGCGTAAAACCATGATTACCGTGACCTGCCTGATGCTGCTGTTCGCCATGCTGTTCCCGTCGATGCTGGGTTCCGGCAATCAGACTCTGGTGATGGCCTTCCTGATCTGCGGCATGGGCATGATGGGGCTGACGTTCGGCCCGATGGGCGCGCTGCTGCCGGAGCTGTTCCCGACGGAAGTGCGCTATACCGGGGCTTCTTTCTCTTATAACGTCTCGTCCATTCTCGGTGCGTCCGTCGCGCCCTATATCGCCACCTGGCTGACCGTCACTTACGGTCTGTTCTACGTGGGGGTTTATCTGGCGGCGATGGCGTCGCTGACGCTGATTGCACTACTGCTGACTAAAGAGACGCGCCATCAGTCTCTTGACTAAGCCGGAGCAAAGCGGTGAAGGCTGCGGCCTTCACCGCGCCTTTCTTTCCCCGGCCGGTCATTCTAGAATACCCGCTTGCGACTCATCATTTACATCGATCTGAAACGACACCTCCGACGCCTATGAAAATTGGTCTGTTTTACGGCTCCAGCACCTGCTATACCGAAATGGCGGCAGAAAAAATCCGCGACATCCTGGGTGAGGATCTGGTGGATCTGCACAACGTCAAAGATGTCTCCCCGCAACGGATGGAAGAGTACGGCATATTGATTCTGGGCATTCCCACCTGGGATTTCGGCGAACTTCAGGAAGACTGGGAGGCCGTCTGGACGCAGTTGCCCACGCTGAACCTGAGCGGCAAGATCGTGGCGCTGTACGGCATGGGCGATCAGTTGGGATACGGCGAATGGTTTCTGGACGCGCTGGGGATGCTGCACGCTCAACTACAGCCGCTGGGGGTGAAATTTATCGGCTACTGGCCGACGGAAAGCTACGAGTTCACCAGTCCGAAACCGCTCGCCGCCGATGGCAAACAGTTTGTCGGCCTGGCGCTGGATGAGGTCAATCAGTACGATCTCAGCGACGAGCGCATTGAGCAATGGTGCGAACAGATTTTGCTGGAAATGGAACCGCTGCTCTAAACGCCGTTATCGTTTCTGTAACCACCATTTTGCGCGCGCGGACGCGTCAAAAAAGCTCCAGGCCACAAAGCGGCTCTGTTTCTGCCCCTGCGCCATATTGATGGTCGCGACTTTCTCCGTGCCGACGTTTTCCAGCGCCCGATACAGCTCGGGCAGGTTTTCTTTACGCGACACCAGCGAGGTGAACCACAGGCACTGGCGGGCAAAGCCGGCGCTCTCGTTAATCATCTGACTGATAAATGCGGTTTCCCCGCCTTCGCACCACAGCTCTTCCTGCCGGCCGCCGAAGTTGAGCGGCGAGTTTTTATCCAGGCCAAGATTATGCAGCTTGCGCTGCGACCCCTGACGCGCCTCGGCGGCGGAAGCGTGGAACGGCGGATTACACAGCACGGCGTCGAAAATTTCGTTCTTATGAATAATACCGGTAAGAATCGCTTTGCTGTTTTTCTGGCGGCGTAAACGAATGGCCCGATTCAGGCCGGGGTTCGCCTCGATGGTGGCATTGGCCGCCTGCATCGCCTGCGGATTAATTTCGCTGCCGGTAAAACGCCAGCCATATTCACGATGGCCGATCAACGGATAAATGCAGTTGGCGCCGCAGCCAACGTCCAGCACCGACGCTCCGCGCGGCACCACGGATTGATTATCCTCCGCCAGCAGATCGGCCAGATGATGAAGGTAATCCGCCCGGCCGGGCACCGGCGGACAGAGAAAACCGTCCGGAATAATCCAGTGTTCAATCTGGTAGAAATGGTGCAACAGCGCCTGATTCAGCACCTTGACGGCCTGCGGGTCGGAGAAATCCACCGACTCGTCACCGTAAGCATTCACCTTAACGAAAGGTATCAGCGCCGGATGGATTTGCTTCAGCGCGGTAAAATCATAGCGACCGCCGTGGCGGTTACGAGGGTGCAGCCTGTTTTTCTGCGCGGCATGGTTATCTTTGGGCGTGGTCATCGGCTTCTCTCTTGTTGAATGGCGCGTAAGATACCCGCTGCGCTAAGCCGCGTAAATCATTGCCGTCAATTTCTCTGCTGCAACAGCAATTGGCGCAGATGGCGCCACTCGTCGTTTCCCATGCTGTCCGACGCCAGCCACAGACGCTGCCGTTCTTTACCATCCATCGATTTCAGCGACAGCAGAATGCCGCTCTTCAGCACCCACGGACGTTTGATAATCTGCCAGTCCCGCTGCTGCCAGCGCAGGTGCGTTGCTCCGCGCAGAGCAATCTCCCCCTGGCGAACCTTGATGTTGCGCTGGCTGCGGATAAAACCGAACACCACCAGCGTCACCAGCCCCAGCCAAAGCGCGGTATAGCTATCGGGCCAGGGAGCCAGCAGTATCAGTAAAACCAGTAATCCGTGTACAACCAGTGAGAACAGCTGCATACGCCAGGAAACGCGAAGGTCACATTGCCACTGGGCCACGGGCTTTATTTCGCGTCTGGATAAGGGAGATCATACGTTTCAGATCCTGATCTTGCGGTTCACCGTGATTCATCAGCCAGTTAAACAGATCCGGATCGTCACACTGCAGCAGGCGGACGAACGTCCGTTTGTCGCCATCGCTTAGCGCATCATACTCATGCTCAAAAAAAGGCATGATAGAAATATCCAACTCACGCATACCCCGCCGACATGCCCAGTGAATGCGTGATTTATTATCGATTTCCATGCTTATACCACCTTGTTTATCGATGCTGACTATCAGTGTAACCCTATTTACGCTGCGAATGTTCAACCAATAGTAACACTTTGACATATTTTAGCGGTCGGTTGACCGCCATAACGCAGGCTTACGATGCCCCTCGCACAATAACCGCTTGCAAACCCCGGGCGCTCTTTTACCATTAGACCATTCGCTTATTGCCCAAAGCAGCAGGATAATACTATGGCTCCTCAACCCGCTTTCGCCTCACAACCACCGTTCGCCTCCGCCCAGTTACCCGCGACGCTGATTTCGCTTGATGACTGGGCGCTGGTCGCCTTGAGCGGCCCCGATACCGTCAAGTACCTTCAGGGACAGGTCACCGCCGATGTGGATGCGCTGCCCGCCGACCAGCATGTACTCTGCGCGCACTGCGACGCCAAGGGAAAAATGTGGAGCGGCCTGCGCCTGTTCCAGCGCGGGGAAGGTTTCGCCTTTATCGAACGGCGCAACCTGCGCGATACCCAACTCAACGAGCTGAAAAAATACGCCGTTTTTTCCAAAACCACGATAGCGGCAGACGACGATGTCATTCTGCTGGGTGCCGCCGGCGCGCAGATCCGCGAACGCCTGCAGCCGATTTTCGCTGTTCTGCCGGACGCCGGGCATCCGGTGGTTCAACATCAGGGCGCCACCCTGCTCCATTTTTCGCACCCGGCGGAGCGTTTCCTGCTGGTGCTGGACGCGGAACAATGCGCAACGCTGCTGCAACGTCTGGCAGGCCAGACCGAACTAAATGATAGCCGCCAATGGCTGGCCTTGGATATTGAATCTGGTGTGCCGATCATTGACAGCGAAAACAGCGCGCAGTTCATCCCGCAAGCGGCTAATTTACAGGCATTAAATGGGATAAGCTTCAGCAAGGGATGCTACGCAGGGCAGGAAATGGTCGCCCGCGCCAAGTACCGGGGCGCCAACAAGCGGGCGCTCTACTGGCTGGCCGGACAGGCAAGCCGGGTTCCCGAAGCCGGGGAGGATCTTGAATTACAGCTGGGGGAAAACTGGCGCCGCACCGGCACCGTGCTGGCGGCCTGCCGCTTGCGGGATGAAAGCGTCTGGGTGCAGGCGGTGCTGAACAACGATCTGGAGGCCGGCAGCGCCCTGCGCGTGCGCGACGATGCCGACGGCAAACTGACGATCCAGCCACTGCCTTATGTTGTTGAAGGCTGAATGCCCTTTCAGATGACTGGCCGTTTGCCCGCTTGATTTAAGCGTTCCCAGCCATGCTTTATGCCATTGCGTAACCTGTGCGCCAGACTTTGACTGGCGCATTTTTATTCATCATAATCCAGAGTAATGAAAGGGACGCCCATGCCTGTGATACTGAGATTCAGAGGTTTTACGTTTTTCTTCTACTCGAATGAGGGCAATCCTCAGGAACCAGCGCATATTCATGTAAGGAACTCAGAAGCCGAGGCCAAATTCTGGCTAACGCCAGAGGTTAAACTTGCTCGAAATGACGGGTTTAATGCCCGGGTATTGAAGGAGCTATCTGAGATTATTGATACTAATAAAGCGTCATTTCTGGAGGCCTGGAGTGACTATTTCAGCTAAGAAGATTCATTTCGATGAATTTAATATGTGGGTAGAGCTTAGTGATGCCCGAACCCTTGGCGTACCGTTAGCCTGGTTTCCCCGGTTGTTGCATGCAACGGAAGCGGAGCGGAATAGCTATGAGTTGAGTCCTCGTGGAATCCACTGGGACAAGCTTGACGAAGACATTTCCGTTGAAGGTTTGCTGGATGGCCGTGGCGATGTGACCCACCGCCCTCATAGTGCAGCTTAATCTTTTGTCGGGTTATATGACAGCTGCGAGCTGCTGGCAAGGAATCACGGCTTGGTAAAGCCTGTGCGATAGAATAAAACGTCGTTCGTCAGCCGTTACCGAACTTACACGTACAGATAAATCGCCAGAAAGTGGCAGACGCTGCCGCCCAGCACAAAACCGTGCCAGATAGCGTGGTTGTAGGGAATGCGATTGCAGGCGTAAAAGATCACCCCCAGCGTATAAATCGCGCCGCCGACGGCCAGCAGCGTGATGCCGGTAATGGACAATGTCATCGCCAGTTGATAGATCACCACTAACGATAACCACCCCATCACCAGATAGGTGATCAGCGAGAGCGCTTCAAAACGGTGGGCAAACGCCAGCTTAAAGATCACCCCCAGCAGCGCCATACTCCAGATAACCACCATCAGCCCCTGGGCCAGCGGCGAATTAAGCCCCACCAGCAGGAAAGGCGTATAGGTGCCGGCAATTAGCAGGTAAATCGCGCAGTGATCAAACTTCTTCAGCCAGTGCTTGGCGCGCGGCGAAGGAATGGCATGGTAAAGCGTCGAAGCCAGAAACAAGAGAATAATACTGCCGCCGTACAGGCTGTAGCTGGTGATGGCCACGCCATCCGCGCCATTATTCACCGCCTGCACCAACAGCAACACCAGACCGACAATACCGAAAACCAGGCCGATTCCGTGGCTGATGCTGTTGGCGATCTCCTCCGCCACCGAGTATCCCGACTCCCACAAATTCTTTGACATGTTGCCCTTACTTATCAATAACACCGGCCGCTAAGGCCCGATAAAACAGAGGTTAACGCGCCGCATGCGTAACCTTTGAGCAGCTTAGACGAGAATAGTTTCAGTGTACACTTGTAAGCTAAAATAATTACCTGACATTACATTTCGCTTTTAACCGCAATCATGCGTATAAATCTCCGGTTACTTCCCCTACAATTACCCACTTTTAAAGCTCACCTATTGTGAAGCGATATCCTGCTTTGATAACTATCGTTTTGACGCTTTCCGCGCCTGTAATCACTTACCCGTTTTAACTGAAAGAGGTTGTTCCCATGTCGTTTGCTCCCGCCGTTCTCGATTTCGGTTCACTGACCGAGGTGATCGCTTTTCTGATGGAAATCGACAAGCTGAAAAGCGTGCAGCGCCGTTCAAAAATTATTGGCAGCCCGCGCCATGAGGACTCCGCCGAGCACAGCTGGCATTTTGCCGTCGCCGCCATGAGCCTGGCGCCATACACCGGGAAAGAGGTCGATATCAACCGCGTTATTCAAATGGCGCTGATTCACGATATCGTCGAAATCGATGCCGGCGACGTCATGGTTTACGACCTGCCCGCCCGCGCCGCGGTACAGGCTCAGGAAGCGCTGGCCGCCGCGCGGATTTTCGGCCTGCTGCCGGAACCGCAGCGCCAACGGTTCCACCAGCTGTGGCTGGAATACGAAGCGGGCGAAACCGCCGACGCCCAATTTGCCCTGATGCTCGATCGCGTGCTGCCGGTACTGATGAACCTGCACAATCAGGGTCAAAGCTGGGTGGAGAACGGCATCCGGCTGGATCAGGTTCTGGGCCGCGCCGAGTTTATCGCCGGGATTAACCCGGAGCTGTGGCGGCACCTGAAACAGCATCTGCAAGACGCGCAGGACAAGGGCTGGCTGCTGTAACCTATTCACGGGTTTTGCCGTTGCCGCCATAATTTCAGCCACCGGTCTGGGTTCATAGGGCAAGCGGCGTTTGAGCCGCCCTATTCCGCCTGCTTCAGCGCCGTCCTCTCCACATACGGCTTCATAATGCCGTCCGCCTCCTGCTGGGCGCGGGCCGCGGCGTCATCCACCTTGGCGGCGGGATCGTTAAGCAAGGCCGCCAGCTGATTTTCCATCGCCTTACGCACGGCGACGGTCTCGTAGGTGGCGTACCACGGATGGGCGTACTGCAACTGCGACAGCGCCGTTTTCGCCCGCGGATCCTGCGCCAGATAGTTTTTCATCTCCGGCAGATCGTAGGCGGCCATGCGCGGGGCGAAATAGCCGGTGAAGCGGCTCCAGCTTCCGTTCACTTCCGGGCTGACCAGATAGCTCAGAAACTGCCAGGCGGCTTTCTTCTGTTCTTCGGAAATGCCTTTAAAACTCACCAGGCTGGCGCCGCCGATGGTTACGCTGCGGCGCTCTTTCTCCGGCATCATCGCCACGCCCAGCGGAAAATCTTTGGTGTTCTCGCGCATAAAGCCCAACGCCCCGGTACTGAGCATCGCCATGCCCAGCTTGCCGGAGAAGAACGCGGCGCTGATCTGCTTGGAATTAAGTACGCCGGCGGGCATCACCTTGTGGCGATAAACCAGGTCGCGCCAGAACTGCAACGCCCCTTTGGTGGAGGCGGTGTTGTAATAGACTTCACCGGGATAGTCGGCGTTATAGTAAGCGCCGCCGTTGGCGCGCGTCAGGGAAGAGAGCATCCAGCCGCCGTAATCATCGTTGGTGGAGGGGATCATAATACCCCACTGCCCTTTGGCCGGATCGGTCAGTTTTTTGGCTACCGCGACCACCTCGTCCCAGGTCTGCGGCGGCTGGTCGAATCCGGCCTGCTTCAGCAGAGTCTCGTTGTAGTACAGGATCGGCGTGGAGTTGTGGAACGGAATGGCGTAGGTCACCCCCATCACCTGCGCGTTCTGATGCAGCGCCGGCCAGAAATTTTCGCTCAGAAACGGCGTGGCTTGCCCGTCGCCGTATTTAAACAGCTCATCCATCGGCAGGATCTGATCCTTGATAACCAGATCGGCGGTGAAGTTGGCCGACATGATCACCAGCGCGGGCGGATCCCCCGCCTTCGCGGCGGCTTCGGCCTTTACCTTGGTGGTGTCGTAGCCGCCGGTAAAAATGCCACGCACCTCCACCCCGTCCTGCGACGCGTTGTAGTCGCTAATGATCCGTTTCATTTCCATCGTCAGCTTGCCGTCCACCGGCGCGGGAAACATAAAGTCGATACTCTGTCTGGCCAGCGCCTGGCTCGCACTGAGCAGCGCGACGGCCAGCGCCACGACACGGTACTTACGCATGTTTTTTCTCCTGGGATAAATTACGGGCGGTGCGCCCGGAAAACCAATGACAATCCTGTAGCGAAAAGCTCAGCGTCAGCGCGGCGCCGACCGCCGGCACGCCCTGGCGATTGGCGCGCCGGTAGCGCAACGCGCCCAGCGGGGTATCCACCTGCATCAGGTATTCCGCGCCAAACAGCTCGCGCTGCGTCACCGTGGCCGGCAGTTGCACCCGCCCCGCCGCCGCGCCCTGCTCGGTAATATGTTCCGGGCGAATGCCCAGCAGCACCGTCGTCAACGCGCGGGTTTCGTCCGTTTCCGGCAGAGCTATGTGTTGATCGAGCAGTACGGCCTGCCCCGACGCGCAGGGCAACGAGATCATATTCATCGTCGGGGTGCCGATAAATCCCGCCACAAACACGTTGGCGGGATGGGCATACAGCTGTTCGGGCGTGCCTACCTGCTGCAATTCGCCCCGATCCAGCACGGCGATGCGATCGGCCATGGTCATGGCCTCAATCTGATCGTGGGTGACGTAAACGGTGGTGGTTTGCAACTGCCGATGCAGCGCCATAATCCCGTCGCGCACGTCGCTGCGCAGCCGGGCGTCCAGGTTGGACAGCGGCTCATCCATCAGAAACAGGCGCGGATTGCGGACAATCGCCCGCGCCATCGCCACCCGCTGACGCTGGCCGCCGGAGAGTTTTCCCGGCTTGCGGCTCAGCAGATCTTCAAGCTGCAACAGCCCGGCGACCCGGCGCACCCGCTCCGGATACTCCGCTTTCGGCTCGCCGCGCATACGCATGCCGAAGGTGATGTTCTGCTCCACGGTCAGGTGGGGAAACAGCGCGTAGTTCTGAAAGATCAGCGAAAAATTACGCTGCTTCGGGCTCCAGCCGGTGATATCTTCCGCGCCGAGCAGAATTTGCCCCTCGCTGACGCTCTCCAAACCCGCCAGCATACGCAACAGGGTGCTTTTGCCGCAGCCGGACGGACCGACCAGCACCAGAAATTCCCCGGCGGCGATATCCAGCGACAGCGATTGCAACGCCGGGGTCTGTTCGAACCGCTTGCTGATATTGCGTAACCGAATCACAGCCATGGCTCATCCACCGGGCAGCTGATCCGCGGATCGTAGCGATAAGGACCGGCAAACGGCGCCAGCGACTGGCAGTAGCTGACCAGACCGGTAAGCGGAACGTGGCGGTGCATAACGAAAGAGGCCGGTTCGAGATTGTAGTAAGGCGCGTCGTCATGATGAAAATAGGGCACCTGATGCACCGTGCCCGGCACGGTGGCGACGATCGCCTGCCGATATTGGGTAACGATCAAACGATGGTTATGGCCGCAGAACACCCGCGTCAGCTGCGGGAAGCGCTCGATCAACTGCAATATTTCACGGCCGTTTTCGCAGGCGATGGGATCCATCTGCGCCGACCCCAGCGGCAGCGGCGGATGGTGCATGAAGATCGCGCTTTCCCGCTCCTGATGTGCCGTTAGCTGCTGCTCCAGCCAGTCAAGCGTCGCCGGCGTCAGCCAGCCTTTCGACTGCCCGGTCAAACTGCTGTCGATAAACAACAGCCGTAGCGGGAAGTCGTCCACCACATAGCGGATATTTTCCGCGTCGTTCCCCAGCTGCGGGCACAGCGGACGCATGGCGTCGAGAAAATGGTGTTTGTCGTCGTGATTGCCCGGGATCACGTAGAGCGGATAGTCCAGCATCTGCAGCACGCGGCGCGCCACCTGATACTCCCGCGGGCAGCCGCAGTTGACGATATCGCCGCTCACCACCACCGCGTCCGGCCGCTCCGTCAGCGCGTTCAGCTGACTGACCACCTGCGCATTCTGACCGTTAACATCAATAAATTCATATAACTTGCGCCCCTCACTGCGAAAATGCAGATCGGAAATCTGTGCCAGCAACATGGCGTTTCTCCTACTTGATACCCGAAAAACCAAAACTACTCAGAAACTGTTTTTGGAACAGCACGAACGCCAGCATCAGCGGCAAACACACCAGCAGCGTACCGGCGCAAATCAGCCCCCACTGCCCGCCGGACTCCGCGCCCATGGCGAACGACACCAGACCGATGGTCAGCACCTGTTTATCCGGGTCGTTGAGCACCATCAGCGGCCACAGGTATTCGTTCCAGTGGTAGGTGATGCTGACGGTGGCGAAAGCCAGAATCGACGGCCAGGTCATGGGGATCAGTACGTGGAACACAACCTGCCACCAGCGGCAGCCCTCCATCAGCGCCGCCTCTTCAATTTCTTTGGAAATATTGAGAAACGCCTGGCGCATCAGGAATACGCCGAACGCCGAGGCAAAATAGGGCATCATCACCCCGGTCAGGGTATTGAGCAGGCCCAGCTGTTTCAGCGTCATCATGTTCGGCACCATCATTACCACCGGCATGATCATCAGTTGGATCAGCAGCAGGTAGAACAGCAGGGTTTTGCCGCGAAACTGGTGGTAGGCGAAGATATATCCGGCGGTGGTGATGGTCGCCAACTGCACCACAAAGGTGCCCAGCGCGAAAATCAGCGTGTTGGCGTACAGGCGCGGCCAGTCGGCGCTGCTCCACGCCTCGCGGAAGTTATCCAGCGTCAGCGGAAAACGGGGCAGCAGTGAAGCCATATCCGCGCCAAAACTGCCGGTGCTGACGGACGACGACAGCATCCACAGAAAGGGGCTGATCCACAGCAGCGCGGCGCAGATCAACAGCAGCGGCAGCGTCAGGCGGCTGGTCGCCCGCAGCGGGCGGAAACGCTCAGCGCTCATAGTGCGCGCCTTTTTCCAGCACCCGCAGGTTCAGCACCGAGAACGCGAACAGCAGCAGCAGCGTGAGAAAGGTGGCGGCGGAGGCCTTGCCGAGATCGTGGGTATCGTTCGCCAGATCCTGAATGTAATACAGCAGCACGTTGGTGGCGTTGTTCGGCCCGCCGCGCGTCATCACCGCCACGTGGTCGATCTGGGTAATGGCGTAAATAAAGGCGATGGTGACGACAAAGGCGATGGTCGGCCGCAGCAGCGGCAGGGTAATATGGAAAAAGACCTGCCGTTTCGACGCCCCTTCCATAATGGCGGCTTCGCGCGCCGAGGTGGAAACAGACTGCAATCCGGCGAGGAAAAACAGCATGTAGTAACCGGCGAATTTCCAGATGCCGATGACGCTCACCGCCGCCAACGCCGTATCGCTCATGCCCAGGTAGTTATTGTTCATCGGGCCGAAAATTTTCGCCAGATAGTAATCCAGCAGACCCAGTCCCGGCATAAAGATAAACAGCCACAGCGTCGCCGCGCTGACCAGCGGCACAATCATCGGAAAGAAAAAGGCGGTGCGCAGCCAGCGGTTGACGGGGGTGTTTTCCCACAGCACCACCGCCAGCAGCAAGGCCAGCAGCACCCCGGGGATCACGGTCAGCAGGATATACAGCACATTGTTCCACAGCGCCTGCCAGAACACCGTATCCCGCAGCAGGCGCGCCATATTGTCCAGCCCGACGAACTGTGGCTGGCCTGCGTTCATCCGGGTGTCATAGAGACTGTCGATAGCCGAACGCAGCAGCGGGAAATAGGTAAAGGCGAACAGAAAAATCAGCGTTGGCAACAGCACCAGATAAGGAAAATATTTTGCACGCATAACGCATCAGTCACTAAGAGTAAAACACCAGAGATCACCATAAAGGGACGATATGTCAGCGGGGAGACAGTTCAGTGACAGTTTCTTTGTGAGAGAATATTTTTCTTATTAATAATAAGAATGCTAATCAATTTGCCGTATCGACGCCCGAGGGTATTTCGCCGGGGAATGCATCTTGGCCGCATAGCCATCACCCCGCCCGTGACACGACGGGGTGATAAGGCCGGTTACCGGTAATCCTCCAGCGGCACGCAGGAACAGAACAGATGACGGTCGCCGTAGACATCGTCCAGCCGTTTTACCGTCGGCCAGTATTTGTTTTCGCTGCCCGCCGGGAATACCGCCAGCTCGCGGCTGTAGGGATGCGGCCACTCCGCGGCCAATTCGTCCTGGGTGTGCGGGGCGTTCACCAGCGGATTATCTTCCAGCGGCCACTCGCCGTTAACCACGCGATCGATCTCCGCGCGAATCGCCAACATGGCGTCGATAAACCGATCCAGCTCGGCCTGACTTTCCGACTCTGTGGGTTCGACCATCAGTGTACCGGCCACCGGGAATGACATGGTGGGGGCGTGAAAACCGTAATCAATCAGCCGTTTGGCGATATCCATTTCGCTAATGCCGCTGCGCTCCTTTAGCGGACGGATATCCAGAATGCATTCATGGGCGACGCGCCCGTCCCGTCCGCTATACAGCACCGGATACGCCGACTGTAGCCGCGCCGCGATGTAGTTGGCGTTGAGGATCGCCATCTGGCTCGCCTGTTTCAGCCCTTCCGCGCCCATCATGCGGATATACATCCAACTGATGGGCAGGATGGAGGCGCTGCCGAACGGCGCGGCGGATACCGCGCCCTGCCCGGTCAGCATACCGTCGATTTTGACCACCTGGTGCCCCGGCACAAACGGCGCCAGATGGGCTTTTACCCCGATCGGTCCCATGCCCGGACCGCCGCCGCCGTGCGGAATGCAGAAGGTTTTATGCAGATTGAGATGGGAAACGTCGGCGCCGATATAGCCCGGCGAGGTAATGCCAACCTGCGCATTCATATTGGCGCCGTCCAGATACACCTGGCCGCCGAACTGATGCACGATCTGGCACACCTCGCGGATAGTTTCCTCATACACGCCGTGGGTGGACGGATAGGTCACCATAATGCAGGACAGCCGTTCGCCCGCCGAGCGCGCCTTTTCCCGCAGATCGTGCAGGTCGATGTTGCCGTGCTTGTCGCAGGCCACCACCACCACGCTCATCCCCGCCATCTGCGCCGACGCCGGATTGGTGCCATGCGCCGAACTGGGGATCAGGCAGACGTCGCGGGCGGATTCGTTGCGGCTGTGGTGATAACGCCGGATCGCCAGCAACCCGGCGTATTCTCCCTGCGCGCCGGAGTTAGGCTGCATGCACACCGCGTCGTAACCCGTCAGTTGCACCAGCCAACCGGCAAGTTGTTCGATCATCTTGTGGTAGCCCTGCGCCTGCTCAGGCGGACAGAACGGATGCAGTTCGGCGAATTCCGGCCAGGTAATCGGCAGCATTTCCGCGGCGGCGTTGAGCTTCATGGTGCAGGACCCCAGCGGGATCATCGCCTGATTGAGCGCCAGATCCTTGCGTTCCAGACGATGCAGATAGCGCATCATCTCGGTTTCGCTGTGATAGCGGTTAAACACCGGGTGGCAAAGAATGGCGTCATCCCGTTGCAAAGCGGCGGGAATCGACGCCGCCTGTCGGCCGACCGCCGCATCGAGCGCATCGATATCCAGCCCGTGGGCGTATCCCAGCAGGATGGAAAACAGCGTCAGCACGTCTTCCCGATCGGTGGCTTCATCCAGCGAAATCCCCACCGCGCCGTCAAGATCGGCGCGCAGGTTGACGCCAAAGCTTAGCGCCCGGCTCAATACCGCCTCTTTGTCCTCCACCTCAACGGTCAGGGTGTCGAACCAGCTGTGGTGGCGCAGCGTCAGTCCGCCCCGCCGCAGCCCGAGCGCCAAAATATCCGTCAGCCGATGGATGCGCCCGGCGATGCGCCGCAACCCTTGCGGGCCGTGGAATACGGCGTACAGGCTGGCGATATTGGCCAGCAGCACCTGCGAGGTGCAGATATTGGAGTTGGCTTTCTCGCGGCGGATATGCTGCTCGCGGGTCTGCATCGCCATACGCAAAGCGGTATTGCCCGCGGCGTCGCGCGACACGCCGATAATCCGCCCCGGCATGGCGCGTTTGTATTCGTCCCGACAGGCGAAGAACGCGGCATGCGGCCCGCCGTAGCCCATCGGCACACCAAAGCGCTGGGCGGAACCGAAGACGATATCCGCGCCCTGTTTGCCCGGCGCGCTCAACAGCACCAGCGCCATGATATCGGCGGCGACGCAGCTGATGACCTTGCGCTGCTTCAGTTCGGCCATCAGATCGCGGTAATCATGCAGTTCGCCGCCGGTCCCCGCCTGTTGCAATAACACGCCGAACACCGCGTCATCCGCCAGCGCCTCTTGCGCCTTGCCCACCACCACCTCGAAGCCGAAGGTCTGGGCGCGCGTGCGCACCACGTCCAGCGTTTGCGGGTGAACGTCATCGGCGACAAAGAAACGGTCGGCCTGCTTCAGCTTGCTGATGCGTTTGGCCATCGCCATGGCTTCAGCCGCCGCCGTGGCTTCATCCAGCAACGAGGCGGACGCCAGTTCCAGACCGGTTAAATCCTGCGTCACCTGCTGAAAATTAAGTAATGCCTCCAGACGCCCCTGCGACACCTCCGGCTGATACGGCGTGTAGGCGGTGTACCAACCCGGATTTTCCAGCACGTTGCGCAAAATCACCGGCGGCATCAGCACCGCGCCGTAGCCCATGCCGATATAGCTTTTGTAGCGCTGATTCCGGCCGGCGATATCCTTCAGTTCCGCCAACGCCTGATACTCCGTCGCCGCGTCGCCCACCGCCGGCGGACTGGGCAACTGGATATCGGCGGGCACAATCTGGCGGATTAACTCATCGAGCGACGCCGCGCCGACCGCCGCCAGCATATGCCGGCGCTGGCCGGCGGAGGGACCGATATGGCGTTCAACAAAAGCGCCGTTATATTCAAGCTGACTGAGAGTCTGGGTCATTACGAAAATTTCCTGCATCACACAAAATAAAACGCCCGGCTCGGCAGAGTCCGGGCGCCGGCATTATTCGTCTTCTTCCAGCGTCGCCTGATATCCCTCGGCATCAAGCAGTTCATCCAGGTCGGACTCGTCGGACGAGCGGATACGGAACAGCCAGCCATCGGTATAGGGGGCGCTGTTAACCAGCTCGGGGGCGTTTTCCAACTCGTCATTGACTTCGATAATTTCACCGCTGATCGGCGCATAGATATCGGAAGCCGCCTTGACCGACTCGGCGACGGCGCAGTCATCGCCCGCGGCGACGATGGTGCCGACCTCCGGCAAATCGATAAACACCATATCGCCCAATAACTCCTGCGCGTGTTCGGTGATGCCAACGCTATATACGCCTTCGCCTTCGGACAATACCCACTCATGGGAAGCAGTATATTTTAGTTCTGCTGGTACATCGCTCATTGCCACTCTCTCCTTTCCTTCACAAAACGGTTAAAACCGGCCGGTTGATGAATACTGAATCATCAGTTAATACTGAAAACGGGTTTTCCGCCACGGACAAAACCGGGTTTGGTGACATGCACAGGGAGTTCGCGGTTGCGGATCTGCACAATCGCCTGTTTGCCGATGCCGACCGGGACGCGCGCCAGCGCGATACTCAGCCCCAGCGTAGGGGAAAAAGAGCCGCTGGTAATGACTCCTTCCCGCATCACGCCGTCGCCATCAGTAAAGCGCACCGGCAGACCATTACGCAATACGCCTTTTTCCGTCAGCACCAGCCCGACCAACTGCTCGGTGCCTTTTTCCCGTTGGCGCTCCAGCGCCTCGCGGCCGATAAACTGACGATCCTCAGGCTGCCAGACGATGGTCCAGCCCATATTGGCGGCCAGCGGCGAAATGCCTTCGTCCATATCCTGACCGTAAAGATTCATCCCGGCCTCCAGCCGCAAAGTGTCACGCGCCCCCAGGCCGCAAGGCTTGACGCCCTCGGACAACAGCCGCTGCCAGAGGCCGACCGCCTGCTCCCGCGGCAGCGCGATTTCATAGCCCGCCTCGCCGGTATAGCCGGTCGTGGCGATGAAAAAGTCATCGGCCTGCACGCCGAAAAAGGGCTTCATGCCCGCGACCTGCTCACGCTGGGCGTCATTCAGCAAGCGCTGCGCCTTTTGCTGCGCCTGCGGTCCCTGAACCGCCACCAGCGCCAGATCGTCCCGCACGCGGATATCCAGCATAAACGGTTCGGCGTGCCGGGCGATCCAGGCCAGATCTTTGTCGCGGGTGGCCGAATTCACCACCAGCCGGAAATAGTCTTCCGCCAGAAAATAGACGATCAGATCGTCAATCACGCCGCCGGACGCATTCAACATGCCGGTATAGAGCGCCTTGCCCGGCTGGGTGAGCTTCGCCACGTCGTTCGCCAGCAGGTAGCGCAGAAATTCGCGGGTTCGCACGCCGTGCAAATCCACGATGGTCATATGGGACACATCGAACATGCCGGCGTCGCGCCGCACGATATGGTGCTCATCAAGCTGGGAGCCGTAATGCAGCGGCATCATCCAACCGTGAAAATCCACTATTTTGGCGCCGTCCGCCAGGTGCTGCTGATACAACGGAGTCTGCTTTGCCATCTTTTTCCTCTGTGCGGTGCATTGCGCTCAGGCGGTAAAAAACGCCGCGCAAACGATATCCTGCCAATGAACTTACCACTGAAGCGCGGGTTAAACTATCCCCACAGACATAAGTTAAACTATATGGCAACCACCTGAAAAGCAGGATGACACAAGGGCTATAAACAGTCAGATAGTCCAAATATAGCTAAATATAAAGCATAAATATTATGTAATAAGGGAGGATTAGCGAATGATTGATATGAAAAATGGCCGAGCAGATCAGCAGTGGGCGCAAAAAAAAGCGCCATACATTAGTTAAAATAATGCGAAAAAAGCGCTGAAATTAGATTATTTCAATCAAAAAGCCGCCGCGTTTCGCTCCTCCCTCGACTACTGCGGCAACCCCTGTTCAATACGCTGTATCAGATAGGGGAAAAACGGATTGGAGGAGAGACGCAGCAGCGTGTCCAGATCCACCACCAGCACCGAGCGTTCGCCGCGGGCGGCGATCATCCCCAGCGGCAGGCCGAACTCGCGGGGATTTTGCGAGAAACGTCCGTAAAGAGAGTCGCTATCCGGGAATGGCAGCGCAACGTGCGATAGCGAGTAAATATCCGGCGGATAGTCGATGCCCAGATCGCGGGAATACTCCCGCTCCGTTCCGGCTTTTACATCAAAGGCGACGGCATGGGCGCTGTCCGGGGCGGCATTGGTGATTACCGTGGTGTCATAATGGCGCGGCGCGGCGGGCAGTAGCTGACTAACGGCGCCGTTGGCCGAATCACGCAGTAAAGGGCCGAAGTTAATCGTGCGGTTGACGTCAAACAGCACCAGTTGGCTGCCATTGGCCGGCAACAGATTATAAAATGACGACACCACCGCCCGCGTGCTCACGGTGAAATCCATCACCGACTGAAAGGTCAGCACCGGAGGCAAGCCCGCCAGCGCCTGGTTTTGCGCTTTGCGGGTCAGCTGACGCTGCAACTCATGGGTCAACAGCCAGGACTGCCGCGCGCCGTTAACCGGAAACGAATTGTATTTGAACGGGTTGAATTCCGGCAAAATGCCCAGCCATGCCGCTTTGGCGAACGCGGGAAAGAGCGCGGGCAGCCCGGCGAGACCGGCAAAGCGGGCGTAGTTGGTAACGCCGATCATCGGCGAAATCAGTATCAGCCGCTCAGGACGGCTCAGCGCAGGATCGTCCAGCGCATCCAGGGCGTATTTCAGCGCCAGCGCCCCGCCATTGGAAAACCCCACCATATGCAGCGGTAACGGCTTACCCGAATCCTGCGCCAGATAGCGGCCGGCCTCACGCACCGCCAGACGGGTGGCCGCCAGCCAGTCTTCCCAGTGAATATCCGTCAGCGCGCCGGGAACCGTACCGTGAGCGGGCAGACGAATGCCGACCACCACAAAACCGCGCTGGCGATAAAGCCGCGCGATATGCCGCAGGCTATAAGGAGAATCCGTTAATCCATGCAATAGCACCACCGCGCCTTTCGGCGCGCCGTCCGGCATCAGCTGGTAGGAACGATTCCAGTCATGCTGAAACTTGCCCGGATACACCGGGCTGCCGGCAAAATAACGGTTAATGGGCCGTTGTTCGTCCTCGTCCAGCTCCTGGGTGACATGCTGGTTGATCTGCTGGAAAATGGTCTCTTCCGCGCGCAGATAAGCCGGCCAGTCCGCCCGGTCAAGCTCCTCCGCCGACAGTTCATCCGGCACAAAGGTGTGCCAGGGCGCCAGCGCCGGCCCGCGCTGCGTATCATAAATACGGATGGCCAGCAGCGTTATCGCCGCTACCGCTACAATAATCACCGCGCGTTTAATCATTCGCCTGACGGAGCCGATCAGCATGCTAATGTCCCTTCCCGTTTGCCGTTTCGCCGCCCGTTTTCAACGCGGACCGCACGTCTGAAAGCGTAAACCATCCCGGCCGCCGATGGTATTAAACTTCGTTCAGTGTACAGTCCCCGCAGCGGGCGACATCGGGAATACGGTAGCGTTGGCAACAGCTGCGGCGCCGCATAAGGCCGCCGCGGGGAATAATGGTGCGATAGAGGGGATTTTCACCGCCGTCCAGCAGTGAACGGGAAAAGAACAGATCGTGGCGCAGCTGGCCGAGTTGGTCCGGCGCTATCAGCGGCGCCATCTCCCCCAAAAACCAGTGCATAAGATAGCCGGTATTATTCCAGGTAAGCCGGGCGTTAAGCGCGCCGAAGCTATCCAGCGTGTTGATGACCGGCGCGATATGCTGATGCAGCAACCGCTCCAGCCGCGCCCGCGGCGAGTCGCCGGCCATTTCCGGCGCCAGCGCCTGCGGCGCGATATAAAACACCGCCGGGTGTCCTTTACTGGCGTGGAATTCGACATATATCCGGCTCGGAGAGCAGTCCAGCAGCACGACGTGTTTCAGCGATACCAGCATCAACGGCGGCACCAGCAGCCCGAAATACCACTGCGCCCATAATGATTGCAGCGGCTTTTCCTCATGCGGCTTGTCCGGATGTTGCCGATACAGCTCATTACCGTAGCGCCGCACCAGCCGCTGAAACGCCTCGGGCCGCGACCACTCGGCGAGCGTCATGGCCCCCTCCGGGGGAACCTCGCCGAACTTGACGCTATCCAGACAGTGCGGGCGATAGCGGCGCAGCAACGCGTTTAACTCGGCGGCCAGCCGCCGGTCGCCGCCGGAAAACGCCGGGTGCGCAACGGTGCTGACGATATTTTTGACGGTTGGCATAGGCGGTTCCGCTAGGGTAGGCGAATAAACGGGAAACGAAATGATAACTATTGCCAATAGTATCCGGGTTTATCGCTAATGACAAACCGCGCGCTTCCCGTTAATGCCTCCGCCGTCGGGACCGGCCGGCGCCCAACGCGCAGGGCTAGATAAGCTGGCTGATATTCAGATCTTCCATCAAACGCTGATTGTCGGAATAGTCCACCGGAATGGCGATCACCGCCGGCCCCTGAACATCCATCGCCTGGCGCAATTTACTCACCAGCTCGTCCTCCGCTTCGACCGCAAAGCCTTGCGCGCCGAACGCATCCGCATAGGCTTTAAAATCGATCGGCCCAAATTTGACGCCGGAAGAGCGGTGATACTTTTTCTCTTCCTGGATCTCGACCATGTTATAGGCGTTATCCACCCAGATAATATGCAGCACATTGCTGTTCAGACGCACGGCGGTTTCAAGCTCCATACTGGACTGCATAAAGCCGCCGTCCCCTGAAACCGAAATCACTTTCTGACCGGGGTGAATCAGCGACGCGGCAATCGCCCACGGCAACGCGACGCCCATCGTTTGCTGACCGTTGGTCATCAGCACCTGCCGCGCCCGGAAGCTGTACAGATAGCGCGCCAGCCAGATATGGAAACTGCCCATATCGACGCACAGCGTGACGTCATGGTTGACGATATCCTGCATCGCCCGCACCAGCCGCAGCGGATGGATCGCAAAGCCGCGCATATTCATGCCGCGCGTCGCCAGATCGCGCCGTTGCTGACAGAGGTCGCGCAGAATAGCCTGCGTCTGCGGCGAAAGGGCCAACGGCGCACGGATACAGCCGGCCAGAGCATCGACGGTGGTGGTGATATCGCCAATCAGCTCCACGTCGGGCAGATAGGCGCTGTCGATACTGGCGGGCAGCACGTCGATATGCACCAGCGCCGCTTTGCCGCTGTTCCACAATACCGGGTCATACTCCACCGGGCTGTAGCCGACCGTAATAATCAGATCGGCCTGCTGCAGCAGCTTATCGCCCGTCTGATTATTGAACAGGCCGACGCGCCCGGCGAAATGGTCGAAACTTTGCTGGTCAACGGCGCCGGCGGCCTGATAGGTGCTGGTTACCGGCAGTTGGCTTTGATGCAGCAAGCGGCGTAGCGCCTCGGCGGTTTTCGGCTGGCTCGCCATCAATCCCAGCAGCAAAACAGGATTTTTGGCCCGCTGGATCATCCGCGCGACCTTGTCGATCTCCGCCTGGGGCGCGCCGTTCAGCGCGGGCAGATCGGGGCGGACCAGTACGGCGCTGGTCACCGGATCGTTGATGATATCCTGGGGCAGGCTGATGAAAGAGGCGCCGGGGTGTCCCGTTTCCGCGGCGCGGAAAGCGTTCGCCAGCACTTCGGAAATCGCCGACGAGGCCCTGACCTCCGCGCTGAATTTGGTTACCGGCTGGAACAGGCTGACGGTGTCCAGGCTTTGATGCGTCAGCTTAAGGCTCTCCGCGCGTTTCACCGCGCCGCCGATGGCTACCAGGGGGTCGCCCTCCGAGGTGGCGGTCGCCAGTCCGGTCACCAGATTACAGCAGCCCGGCCCGGAGGTCACCAGCGTCACGCCGGCTTTACCGCTCAGTCGTCCGATTGCCGCCGCCATAAAAGCGCCGTTGGCTTCATGGCGCACCGGGATGGTTTGAATCGGCGAGTCTTCCAGGGCATCAAAAACGCGATCGATTTTTGCTCCCGGAATACCAAATACATATTGCACCCCCTGCTGCTCCAGATGTTTCACCACCAGGGCTGCGCCACAGTTCCAGCTCTGCTGACCTGTTGAATTTTCCATTGCCTCACTCCTCTGAGATGTTGCGTATTCTACCGTTGCTTAACTTTCCACTGCCTGGATAGCGCTATCGAGATTTTCAGGTGACAGATCCGCGCTGAGAAAATCCCGATCCTGCGGCAGGTCGATAATCAGTTTGGAGATAACCCCAAACGTCAGAACGCCGCGTTCCATCTCATAATCAAGGATGTGTCCTCCTCCCTGGCGATCGTCGGTAATAAAATGCTCATGATAGCCGGCAACGTTGATGCCCTGCGTATAGGCCGGACTGCGAAAACCGATGACGCTTCCCTGACAATGTTCAAAATGGAACGTCGGCTGCCGGGCGATGGCTTCCAGCATCGGTTTATACGGGCGTTTCTGGCGCGGCACGGTACGGGTTTCAACGTACTTGAAACGGCCGTCGATGCGCAGGGCGCAAAACAGATTATCCGTACCCACCAGGCTATCTATTTTCTGGTGCAGACGGTGACGACCAATCGGACTGTTGAAATGGACTTCTTCCGTCGGGCGGAAAAACGTCATCACCGCGAAAGGGGTCTTCTGGTGCGGCTTGGCCGCCCGCGCGCTGCCGTCAGAGCGCAGTTGGAAAATAAGGCGGTTGAAGGCTACCAGTTCGCCGTCCAGATTGTTAAACGTTCCTAATCCAAAGTCGCCATACTGCAATAACTCCTCCATCGTCCGGCTACCTTCGTACACGCCATTGATTAAACCACTCATTAGTGATGTTTGATAAATAACGCACTCCGGATGGTGCTGCCGATGTTGAAGCGCATAGGTTGCGATCTCTTCCACGCAAGGATTTACGCCACTATCTTCTTTCATATGCTTTCTCTTTCGATGGGTTATTACTTAAATGTTTCTAACTCATTCTTAAAGATTGACGCCAACATAGACAAAGTTCCAATATACAAACCTCGTCATTTGAAGATCTGAAAAATATGGAGCCCGCTAATGGAATTTCGTTACCTGCGCTACTTTGTTGCCGTCGCCGAGGCCCGGCATTTCACGCACGCGGCGGAAAGCCTGGGCATATCGCAGCCGCCGCTCAGCCAGCAAATCAAAAAACTTGAACATGAAATAGGCACGCCGTTATTCAAACGGCTGACGCGCGGCGTTGAAATGACGGAAGCGGGAAAAGTGTTATATGAAGATGCCAGCCAGATCCTGAAACTGACCGATGCCGCCGTTGACCGCGCCAGAAGCATCGCCAGGGGAGAAGAAGGGAATTTCAACGTCGGTTTTTCCTCATCCGCCTCTTTTCATCCGGTGGTGCTACGGCTACTACACGCCTATTGCCAGCGCTATCCGAATGTGTCGTTAAGCCCGCGGACGGATAATCCTCCGCAGTTGCTTACCGAACTGCACAACAGAAATATCGACGTCGCCTTTCTTCGTCTGCCGTGCAATATCGGCCGCGAATTCAATAGCGAGTTTCTGGCCGAGGAGCCGATGAAACTGGTGCTGCCCGCCGATCACGCGCTGAATAACAAAAAACGCATCCATTTGAGCGAGCTGAAACAGGAATCGTTGATCACCTTCCCGCAGGAAATTTGTCCCGGATTACACGATATGATTATTCGCGCCTGCTATTTATCCGGCTACGAACCCCGGCTTAGCCAGCAGGCGCCGCAGCTAACGGCCACCATCGGCATGGTGTCGGCGGGCTTCGGCATCGCCATCATTCCCGAGTCGCTCTCCTGCATCAAAATAGGCAATGTGTCCTATCACGCCATAGAAGATATCCGCCTGACTACCCAGATCATCATGGTCTGGCGCCAGCACGAGCATACGCCGATCGTCATGAATATGGTGCAGTTGTCGCGCAGTCAGCGGCGGGCCGGCTGACTATTTCCTCGCCGCCTGCTGCTGACAAAGCGCCGCCAAAAGAGTGGTAATTGATATAAATTATTATATGCTATTGGTTATCATTATCATTCTTGGCGGATATGAAATGCTGACAGCGATGATTACCGCATGCGGTTTATGGGGCGTTAGCTGGTGTATGGGAAAACAGCTGTCGAGCGCCTGGGGGGTATTATTGCCCTGCGCCGTCATGCCGTTACTGGCCGCGCTTGATCTTAACCTGATGCATCTGAAAATGATTATCGCCGTCGCCCTGTTGGCGACGCTGGCAATGTTATTTCATCACCGTCTGCGACACTATTTGCTTTTGCCGTCCTGCATTGCATTGGCTGGCGGAGTGGCGGCTATGTCCCTGGCGTTTAATTTAACGCTGGGATAAGCGGGTAAATAATCAAAGAGGGAAAAAGATTAACAGAGAAGTGGTGCGAAGAGAGGGACTTGAACCCTCACGCCCGTTAAGGCACTAACACCTGAAGCTAGCGCGTCTACCAATTCCGCCACCTTCGCACAGGTAAAGCTTAATTTGCGCCGCCGACCGACCCGTACCACCGCATGGTGCGAAGAGAGGGACTTGAACCCTCACGTCCGTTAAGACACTAACACCTGAAGCTAGCGCGTCTACCAATTCCGCCACCTTCGCAATGTTTGCGATACGAATTTACCGTGAAGCACAGTTACAGTTATTGTGCGGCACATTACTATGAAACACAATCGTGGCGATGTGGTGCGAAGAGAGGGACTTGAACCCTCACGCCCGTTAAGGCACTAACACCTGAAGCTAGCGCGTCTACCAATTCCGCCACCTTCGCAATCCAGCAACACTGCCTTACGCAGTGCCACCACGGAGGCGAATTCTAGAGGTTTTAGCGTCAAGGTCAATGATTATTTCCTCCGAAATGCGGGGGTTGCTGCAAAATTCATCACCTTCAGGATGACAATGGCCGGGCAAAGCGTTCATTCAGCCATTCGATAAATACCCGGATGCGCGGAGCAAGGAAACGCCCCGGCGGATACATCACATACAGCGGCATATCCGGCGGCGGCGTATCCTTAAGAATTTCAACCAGTTCGCCGCTGTCCAGCCAGCGCCGCAAACTGTGGCGCGGCGCCTGAATCAGCCCTAATCCGGCGCGGCAAAGACAGCATTTCGGCCGCGCGGCTAAAGCTCCCCAGTTCCGCGATACGCACAAAGATGCGCATCGCCTGAATCTGATCCATCACGCCCCCATTGTTGTTGATTTTTGAATAGTGTTGCATGAAATGGGTTATTTATCTTTATCCAATAAACAACCACACTGATCCGGCTTTCCACCCCCACATGAGGACGACAGGATGCAACAACGTCAACTAGGTCTTAACGGCCCGTCGGTTTCCGCGCTTGGGCTAGGCTGCATGGGAATGAGCGATTTTTACTCCACCGCTCAGGATGAAAAAGAGGCCATCGCCACGCTGCACCGAGCATTGGAGTTAGGCATAACGCTGCTTGACACCGCGGATATGTACGGTCCCCATACCAATGAGCAGTTGGTCGGCAAAGCCATCAAGGGAAAACGCCAGCAGGTTTTCCTGGCCACCAAGTTCGGCATTCTGCGCGATCCGACCGACCCCGATCTGCGAGGCGTCAGCGGCAAGCCGGAGTACATCCGCCGGGCGATTGAGGGCAGCCTGTCGCGGCTGGGCGTAGAGGTGATTGACCTCTACTATCAGCATCGCGTCGACCCGACGGTGCCGATTGAAGAGAGCGTCGGAACCCTGGCCGACCTGGTCAAGGAAGGGAAAATTCGCTATATCGGCCTGAGCGAGGCCTCCGCCGAAACGCTGGAACGCGCTCATCGGGTGCATCCCATCACCGCCCTGCAGAGCGAATACTCGCTATGGACGCGGGATGTGGAAACCGACATCCTGCCCGCCTGCCGGCGTCTTGGCATCGGGTTCGTGCCCTACAGCCCGTTGGGCCGCGGTTTTCTTACCGGTGCCATCCGCAGCCCGGACGACCTGGCCGCCGATGATTTCCGCCGTAGCAACCCACGTTTTGCCGGAGATAACTTTGCCAAAAACCGGCAATTGGTGGACAAGGTGAATCAGTTGGCTAAGGAAAAAGGCGTGGCGCCCTCACAGCTGGCGCTGGCCTGGGTTCTGGCGCAGGGAGAGCATATTGTGCCGATCCCGGGAACCAAACGCCGCCGCTATCTGGAGGAGAACATCGGCGCGCTGGACGTCGCCCTGAGCGAGGAAGAGCTGGCGGCGATCGAAGCCATCTTTCCTTTCAATGCCGCGGCGGGGGAACGCTACAGCGCCGAGGGAATGGCGACGCTCGATCGCTAAGGCTTAGCGGCGGCCTTTGGCGGCGCGCGGCGGACGGCCGACCGTCGCCTGATAGACCTTGAAACGCCCGGTTTGTGCCAGCACCTCGTGGCTGCCGAACGCCGCATCCAGCAGCGCCGGATAAGGCAGAAACGCATTGGCGACGATGCGCAGCTGCCCGCCGATCGGCAGATGGGCCACCGCGCCGCGGATCAGCATTTCCACCGCCTGCAGACTGGTTTGCAAACCGTCGTGGAACGGCGGATTGGAGACGATCAGGTCGAAGCGGCCGTTAATCTCCGAGTACACGTTACTGGCGATAACCTCCCCTTCAAGCTGATTCGCCGCCAGCGTCGCCCGGCTTGAGGCCAGCGCCCCGGCGCTGACGTCGCTGAGCGTCAGGCGGAGTTTCGGCGACCGCTGCGCCAGCACCGCGGCCAGCACGCCGGCGCCGCAGGCGATATCCAGCACTTTGCCTTTCATGTGCGGCTCAAAGGTGGAAAGCAGCAGTTGACTGCCCGGATCCAGCCCGTCGCGGCTGAATACGCCGGGCAGCGCCTTCACGGTCACGCCGTCAATCACATACTCTTCCCACCATTCCGCCAGGTCGAAGGTAGTCTGTTTTTCAATCCGTCCGTGGTACAGCCCGCAGCGCCGGGCGCTGTCGATTTTGGTTAACGGCGCGACCTCGGCCAGCATATTTTCCGCGCTGCGTACGCCGCTGCGGTTTTCCCCCACCACAAAGATTTCACAACCGACCGGCAGCAGCGACAGTAGGTTAAACAGCTGAAACTCCGCTTCCTGTTTACTCTTCGGCCAGTAGTAGATCAGCGTATCGCAATCCACCGCCAGCGCGGCATCCGCCAGCAGGCCGTAGTGAATATTATCCTCCAGCGAGCGCTGCAGTTGCTGCCAGTGATGAAACTGGGTGGCGTGGACGCGCACGGCGGCGGCGTCGAACTGCGCGGGCAAGGTGTCTTGTAAATCACCGGCAAACAGGACCCGGCGGGGGATAAATTCGTCGCTATGGCGCAGTATGACTTCACTGGCTGGGGTTAATGCGGACATCAGGCGGAAGCTCCTTAATAATTGAGCGGGGATTATATACTCTTCATCCCCGAAGTTGCAGCGATGTTGGCGCATGTCGGACGGGTTTGCTAGCATAGACGGCACAAACGCGATCCGCACGGGATAAAGCATGGCATCAAGACGTGACTGGCTGCTACAACAACTGGGTATTACGCAGTGGACGCTAAAGCGCCCGGCGGTGTTGCAGGGTGAAATCGCCGTCAGTCTGCCCGCTCAGGCGCGTCTGGTTATCGTGTCATCCGAACCGCCGGCCGACGACGATCCGCTGCTGGCCGACGTGCTGCGCAGCCTGGCGCTGACGCCCGAGCAGACGTTCACCCTGACGCCGCAGCAGGTGGTGATGCTCCCCGACGACGCCCGCTGCCACAGTTGGCGCCTGGGCGTTGATCAACCGCTGGCGCTGCAAGGCGTTCAACTCACCAGCCCGGCGCTGGCCGAGCTTTACCACAACGCCGACGCCAAACGGGCGCTCTGGCAGCAGATTTGTAAACATGAATGTGATATCACCCCTGACGCCAGCCGATCTGGCGCAAGCCTTTCAGATTGAACAAGCCAGCCACGCCTTTCCCTGGACGGTAAAAACCTTTGCCGGCAATCAGGGCGAACGTTATTTCAACCTCAAGCTGAGCCATAACGGGCAGATGGCGGCTTACGCCATCACCCAGGTGGTGCTGGACGAAGCCACGCTGTTCAACCTTGCCGTTCACCCGGACCACCAGCGCCGCGGTTTTGGCCGCCAGTTGCTGGAGCATGTGATTAACGAGCTGGAGCAACGCGGCATTGTTACGCTGTGGCTGGAGGCACGCGCCTCGAACCAACCGGCGCTAGCGCTGTACGAAAGCCTGGGATTTAACGAGGTATCGCTGCGGCGCGACTACTACCCCACCGCCGCCGGCCGTGAAGACGCCGTAATTATGGCGCTGCCGCTGGGGTAACGTTTTAGCTCCTCCCCCTAACAAGCTGTCTCTTAGTCACATATTTACTGTTAACGGTATATGTGAGTTCAGCGCTATTTCGTGCGCTAGAAGGCCGTCATTTCTCTGCTATGTCGCAGCACGCGCCCGACGCAGGGTGGTTCAAGCGCCACCACCCTCCGGACCCGGGCTGTGGCTGAAATCACGTCGCTGACGCGATGCCTTCGGCGGACGCCCCCGCGAATGCGCCGCTTCCCTGCGGCGCATTCGCGGGGGCGTCCACCTCAGCGTGATTTCTTACGCCGACGAAAAGCAAAGAACAAAGAACAAAGAACCAAGAATGAACCCAAGACCAGAATACACATGGCCTCTAGAGGTTCCTTGGATTTGTGTATAAGAGATAGCCCTAACAAGGGGGAGGCCGGGAGGGGGTGGCGGCAGGCGTCGCCTGTAGTGTTTCACCCCACCCCGACCCTCCCCTTCACAGGGGAGGGAGTTGGCTCCTCCCCCTGACAAGGGGGAGGCCGGGAGGGGGTGGCGACGATTTAGAAATCGATCGACATCGACAGCTTCAGCGAACGCGGGTCGCCCTGGTAAAGATAGGTGCCGTCATCATTGACGGATGACCAGTAGTTCTCATTGGTGACGTTTTCGATATTGGCGCGCCAGGTCAGCGTCTGGTCGTTTAGCGGCATACTGTAGCGCACGCCGAGATCCAGTCGCGTCCAGGGCTTCAGCTTCAGGGTATTATCCTGGTTGGCGTATTGCGAACCGGAGCGGATCACCGTGCCCGTCGCCGTCAGCCCTTCCAGCGGTTTGATATCGTATTCCGCCCCCAAGACCAGCTGATAACGCGGTACGCCGATAACATCCTTGCCGTCGTTGTTGCCGTCCTGCGTTTTCGTCTGCTGCGCCGCAATCCAGGTGGCACTGCCGTTCAGGCGCAGGCCGAACGTCGGCTCGCCGAAGACGTTCAACTCCATCCCTCGATGGCGGCGCTCGCCAAATAGGCCGTAGTTGCCCGTTTGGCTATCGATATACTCATTCGGCCTTTCTATTTCAAACAGTGCCAATGACCCGCCTACGCGTTGGTAATCAAATTTCACGCCCACTTCGTTTTGTTTGGCGACATAAATTCCGGTTACCTGGCCGACATTCGCCGCATTATACGGCGCGGTTTTTCCTGGCGACAGCGCCTCGATATGGTTGGCGTACAGCGAAATATGTTGCCACGGTTTAACCACCAGACCGTAGGCTGGCGTTACCTTGGTGCGGTTAAAAGCGCTGTCCCTCTCTTCGACGCCATCATAATCATAGTTACGCACCATCACTTCCTGCCGCCGCAGACCGAGCGTCAAAGCCACTTTATCGTCCAACACCGACAGCGTGTCGGACAAGGCGATACCCGAGCTTCTGATCCGGGCGCGCACGTTCGGGTTATTCATATCGCCATCCGCCCATTCTGTTGGTGGATACCCGATGTCGCCCGGACGGTAGATATTCGTCGGCCCGACGGACTCAGACATGGTATAAGCCGTCTTGTTTCTCGTGTACACGCCTGAATAGCCCAGATTGACCTTATGCTTGATAAAACCGGTATCAAACTGCCCGCGAATACCCAACATGCCGGAGAAGGTATCGCGCTCCAGAGGGACGCTTAACCGGGACAACGTTGCGTTGCCGTTATTGTCGCTTAACGTCGGCGAGGCGTAATTCCCTTCTTCATCCGCGCGACTGCTGCCGACCCCGGAATAAATCGTCCAGTTATCGGCCACGTCATATTCGCCGCGCCACATGCCGAAGGTGGTTTTCAGATCGGTATAAACCCAACTGGGACTGGAGTTCAGCGTGGCGTCCGGCGCCTCCGGAATGCGGGTGGCGCTGCCGACCCCGACGCCGATGCGCCCGCCGTGAACGGACTGATGCTGGTAGCCGGCGTCCAGCGAGGTGCGGAAACGATCGCCGCGATAATCCAGCCCGACGGAGGCCAGCGACATGCGCTCTTTCTGGTTGTGGATGGCGCTCTCCCCTTCGCGGTGCAAGACGTTGACGCGCACGCCGAACGCATTGTTATCGCCAAAACGCCGGCCGACGTCCAACGCGCCGCCCACCTTGCCTCTGGATTCATAGTCAACGGTCGCGCGCGTCAGCGCATCGTCGGCGGCGTGCTTCGGCTCTACGTTGACCGAACCGCCGACGCCGCTGCCTACGCCGCCGCCGGACACGCCGTTAACAAAGGCATTCGCGCCCTTAAACACTTCCACCCGCTCGATCATATTGGTGGAAACCATCTGACGCGGCATTACGCCGTACAGACCGCCGAAGGTGATATCGTCGCCGTCCATCACAAAACCGCGAATGCGATAGGTTTCCATAAAATTGCCGTAGCCTTTCAGCGTTTGGATCGAGGCGTCATTCTTCACCACGTCGGCCAGCGTTTCCGCCTGCTGCGAAAGGATCATCTTATCGGTATAGCTGATGACGTTAAACGGCACGTCGCGCGCGTTTTGCTGCCCCAGAAACCCCACCCGTCCGCCATTGGCGATTTGGCCGTCCAGATACGCGGGAACCAGCTCATCGCCGCCGGAACGGAAATTATCTTCCGGTTTGGCGATAACCGTGATGGTGTCTTTACTGCCCGATGCGCCAGGCTGCGGCGCGGAAGCGGAGGTCTCCGCCGCCAGCGGCATGGCGACGCCGGCGGCGGCCGCGCCGATCAGCAACGCAAGCAGCGTCGGCGCGCTGCGGGGAATTACCGCCTGTTTGGATATTTCTGAAATTGTCATGGGGGGTTCCGGGGAAAGTTAAATATAAATAATAATTATTTGCTTTCGCGATTATGCGAATGATTGCAATTATTGCAAGCGACATAATAATTTCCCTGCAAACTTTTTTACCGGGATCGACTTTCCTGATAACCGGGAGAAATAAAGCCCGGCAAAATGGGCCGCCGCCAGGATATGACGCGGCATTTTTGAACGGCTATGGCTGACCCATGGCGCCCACTACCGGCTCAGCCTGCGCGGCGAACCGGATAACCCCGATCAGCGCATCGCCGAGGATATCCGGCTGTTGATTGAGCAAAGCCTGGAACTGCTGCTGTCGCTGTTGAAAAACATCGCCCGCTTTTTCTCCTTTATCGTTATCCTGTGGCAGTTGTCCGGCGGCGAGCAGCAGCGGCTGTCGCTGCCGGGACGATCGTGCTGGCCGCGAGCCATCGGCCCGCGGTGTGCGCCCGGTTCGAGAAGCACTTTTGTCTAACGCCCTGCCACCGATAGCCGGCCGGCAGGGCGGGTACGGCCGGATTACTCGCTATCGCCCAGCAGAACGGATTCCAGTGCGATTTCGATCATCTCGTTAAACGTGGTCTGGCGTTCTTCGGCGGTGGTTTGTTCGCCGGAGCGGATATGGTCGGAGACAGTGCAGATAGCCAGCGCCCTGGCGCCGAACTCCGCCGCCACGCCGTAAATGCCGGCGGCTTCCATCTCCACGCCCAGAATGCCGTACTTTTCCATCACGTCGAACATTTGCGGGTCCGGCGTATAGAACAGGTCGGCGGAGAAAAGATTGCCGACGCGCACGTTCACACCTTGGGCTTTGGCGGCATCCACGGCGTTACGCACCATGTCGAAATCCGCGATGGCGGCGTAGTCATGGTCTTTAAAGCGCAGGCGATTTACCTTGGAGTCGGTGCAGGCGCCCATGCCAATCACCACGTCGCGCAGTTTTACGTCGCCGCGCACCGCGCCGCACGAGCCAACGCGGATGATTTTCTGCACGCCGAACTCGGTGATCAGCTCTTTCGCATAGATGGAGCAGGAGGGGATCCCCATGCCGTGGCCCATCACCGAAATCTTGCGGCCTTTATAGGTGCCGGTGAAACCCAACATGCCGCGCACATTGTTGACTTCGCGGGCATTTTCCAGAAAGGTTTCGGCGATATACTTTGCGCGCAGCGGGTCGCCCGGCATCAGTACCACGTCCGCAAAATCACCCCTTTCCGCATTAATATGTGGCGTAGCCATGCTTTTATTCCTTATTAATCAACATAAAATCACTCGCGCTCCAGCAGGCGCAAGGTTAAAAACACCTGTCGCGCCAGGCGCGACGTAAGTTCAGCAATCGTTTGACCCGACCCCACCCCGGCCCTCCCCTTCGCAGGGGAGGGAGAACGCCCGCCCTGGCAAGGGGGAAGCCGGGAGGGGGCCGCGGTAAGCGTTTTACAATATCGACTTGCCGTAATCCATCGCCGATAACCCGAAATACTTCGCCACCGTCTGGCCGATATCCGCAAACGTATCGCGGTGCCCGTAGGAACCGGGTTTCACTTTCGGGCCGTAAATCAGCACCGGCACATTTTCGCGGGTATGGTCGGTGCCGTGCCAGGTCGGGTCGCAACCGTGGTCGGCGGTGAGGATCAGGATGTCATCCCCGGTCACCCGCGAGAGCATTTCCGGCAGGCGACGATCGAACAGCTCCAGCGCGGCGGCATATCCCGCCACGTCCCGGCGATGGCCGTAGGATGAGTCAAAATCGACGAAGTTGGTAAATACGATGGTGTTATCTCCCGCTTTGTCCATTTCCCGCAGGGTCGCATCGTAAAGCGCGTCAATTCCCGTGGCCTTCACTTTTTGAGTAATACCGACCTGCGCATAAATATCGGCAATCTTGCCCACCGACACCACCTCGCCGCCCTGTTCTTCCACCAGCTTTTTCAGGATGGTCGGCGCCGGCGGCTCCACGGCCAGATCGTGCCGGTTGCCGGTGCGCTGGAAGTCGCCGGGCTTATCGCCGACGAACGGACGGGCAATCACCCGGCCGATGTTGTAACCGCCGGCGGTCAACTCTTCGCGGGCAATCTCACACAGCTCGTAGAGTTTCTCCAAACCGAACGTCTCTTCGTGACAGGCAATCTGGAATACGGAGTCGGCGGAGGTGTAGAAAATCGGCTTGCCGGTTTTCATATGCTCTTCGCCCAGCTTATCCAGGATCACCGTGCCGGAAGAGTGGCAGTTGCCCAGATAGCCCGGCAGATTGGCGCGTTGCACCAGCTTATCCAGCAGTTCCTGCGGAAAGCTGTTTTCTTCATCCTTGAAATAGCCCCAGTCGAACAGCACCGGCACCCCGGCGATTTCCCAGTGGCCTGACGGGGTATCCTTGCCTGAGGAAATTTCACTGGCGTACGCGTAGGCGCCGATAATATCCGCCTGCGGATCCAGACCCGCAGGAAAAGCGCCGGTGGACTCCTCGGCCGCTTTTCCCAGCCCCAAGCGGCTCAGGTTGGGCAAATGCAGCGGCCCTTCGCGCCCCTGGTCGGCCTTGCCCGCCGCGCAGGCCTGGGCAATATGGCCCAGCGTATCCGAACCAGCGTCGCCAAAGCGCTCCGCATCGGCGCTGCTGCCGATGCCAAACGAGTCGAGCACCATAATATAGGCACGTTTCATTATTTATCTCCTGCATTGTTACACGCGGCAGGCACAGCCTGTCGGCGTTGGAAAATAGAGATCACACCTCGTCCGCGTTCATGCGGCGATAGATAACCGGCGTTGTCGGCGCCGCTTGCTCGCCCACAGCGATCGCCGCGCGCACGTCGTTCGCCGCCTGCCGCCATTGCGCTTCCGTATTGGCGTGGATCACCGCCAGCGGCCGCTGGCCGTCGACGCGCTCTCCCAGGCGAACCACCTCATTCAGCCCCACGCTGTAATCAATGACATCGCCGGCCTGGCGGCGTCCGCCCCCCAGCGTCACCACCGCCATGCCCAGCGCCCGGGTATCCATGGCGGTCACAATGCCGTCATGGTCGGCAAAAACCGGCTTGCTTAACGTGGCGGCCGGCAAATAGCGCGCATAATGATCGACAAAATCGGCGGGACCGCGCTGCGCCGCCACCATCCGGCCGAACACCTCCGCCGCCTGGCCGTTATCCAGCACCCTTTGCATCTGGGCGCGGGCGTCCGCGGCGCAGTCGGCCAGCCCGCCGGCCAGCAGCATCTCTTCGCACAGCGCCATCGTCACCTCATATAGCCGCGGGTTGCGATGCTCCCCGGTAAGGAAACGCACCGCCTCGCGCACCTCCAGCGCATTGCCGGCGCTGGAGGCCAGCACCTGATTCATATCGGTCAGCAGCGCGCTGGCGCGGCACCCCGCATGATTGGCGACCCCGACGATCGCCTGCGCCAACTGCTCCGAAAGCGCATAGGTCGGCATAAAGGCGCCGGAACCCACCTTGACATCCATCACCAGCGCATCCAGCCCTTCAGCCAGTTTTTTCGCCAGAATGGAGGCGGTGATCAGCGGTATCGAATCCACCGTGGCGGTAATGTCGCGCGTGGCGTAAAAACGCTTATCCGCCGGCGCCAGCGAGCTGGTCTGGCCGATAATCGCCACGCCGACCTGCTGGATGATGCGCCGGAAAGCGGCGTCATCCGGGAAAATATCCAGCCCGGGAATGGATTCCAGCTTATCCAGCGTGCCGCCGGTATGACTCAGCCCGCGCCCGGAGATCATCGGAACGTATCCTCCGCAGGCGGCGACCATCGGCCCCAGCATCAGCGAGGTCACATCCCCTACGCCTCCGGTCGAATGTTTATCCACCAGCGGCCCGTTCAAATTCAGGCGCTTCCAGTCAAGCACCGTGCCGGAGTCGCGCATCGCCAGCGTCAGGGAAACGCGCTCCGCCATCGACATATCATGGAAGTAGATGGTCATCGCCAGCGCGGCGATTTGCCCTTCCGACACCGTGTTATCGCGGATGCCGTTAACAAAGAAGCGGATCTCTTCGTCGCTCAAGGGATTGCCGTCACGTTTCTTGCGAATGATTTCCTGAACCAGAAACAAAGCATGCTCTCCTGATGAGTGAATAAAAGCACCGTTTATATTTTGCAATCGCTGGTGGCGCGCGCTCAATAACCGCCGTGCCGGACCGTTGACTGATGGCCCAACGCCGACAGCAGATTGGCCAGCAAACTTGATGCCCCGAAGCGGAAATGCCGCGCGTTAACCCACTCCGGTCCCATAATCTCATCGGCCAGTTGCAGATAGATTGCCGCCTCCGCCGCGGTGCGCACGCCGCCCGCCGCCTTGAATCCCACTCGTTCGCCCACGCCTTTATCACGAATCGCCCGCAGCATGATTTCCGCGCTGTGCGGCGTGGCGTTGACCGCGATTTTGCCGGTGGAGGTTTTGATAAAATCGGCGCCGGCGTCAATGGCGATCTCGCTGGCCTGGCGAATCAGCGCGTCCTGTTGCAATTCTCCGGTTTCAATAATCACTTTCAGCAGCACATTGGCCGCCTCGCAGGCCGTTTTACACGCCCGCACCAGATCAAACCCGATTTGCGCGTCGCCGGCGATCAATGAACGGTAAGGGAAGACCACATCCACTTCATCCGCGCCGTAGGCAATCGCCGCGTTGGTTTCCGCCAGCGCGATAGCGATGTCGTCGTTGCCGTGGGGGAAATTGGTTACGGTGGCAATACGGATCTCCGGGGCTCCCTGCTCGCGCAGTACCTTGCGCGCCAGCGGAATAAAGCGCGGATAGATACAGATAGCGGCCGTTTTGCCCGCCGGGCTGTTCGCCTGCCGGCACAGCGCCGTCACTTTCTCATCGCTATCGTCATCGTTAAGGGTGGTTAAATCCATCAGCTCCAGCGCGCGTTGCGCCACAGCGGTTAACATTGTCATACAACTCTCCAACTGGTCAGCCGGTCCGACCGGCGAGGGATTATGGCTAGGTAGATATTGGATAACATCATGGGTATTTGACCATGCCGCGCCGGGCTATTTTGCGTTGCCATTCACACTTAATGTAACAATGATGTAATAGGGTGAGATTATATGTGATCTGGGACACATATAATGCACTATTCCTGATTTATTGCGCCAATTATAGGTTGCGGCTATCCCCCGCCGGCGACGTTGATTTCCACCGTGATATGAACCAGCCCTTTATGCGCCGCCAGACGCAGCTTGTAATAATCCGGGCTGACCGGCTGAGCGGTGGTCAAACTCAGGATACAGGCGTATTTAGCCGTTCCCACCCGCCATACGTGCAAATCGGTAAGTTCGGCGGCAATGGGACTGGCGGTAATAACCTCCCGGATTTCGTTCACCACCGGCGCATCCATTTCGGCATCCAGCAAAACGCGGCTCGTCTGGCGAATCAACCCGTAGGCCCACACGGCAACAAGCCCCGCGCCCACCATGCCCATAACCGGATCCAGCCAGGCGGCGCCCCAGAGCTTGCCGCCGATCAGCGCCGCAATCGCCAGAACGGAGGTTGCCGCATCGGCAATCACGTGAAGGTAGGCCGAGCGCAGATTCAGATCCTGATGCCTTTCATGCGCTGGCGGCTCATGGGCGTGGTGATGGCCCGATGCGGCATGATCATGGTCTGCGTGGCGATCTTGATGCCTATGTTGATGATGCATATGCTGATGATGTGCGGCACGATCGCCGTGAGCATGATGGTCATGATGGTCATGATGGTCATGGTGGTCATGGTGGTCATGGTGGCCGCGCAGCAGCCAGGCGCAGGCCAGGTTAACCAGCAGCCCGCCCACGGCAAGCGCAATGGCCTGATTGTATTGAATGGCGGCCGGATAAAATAGCCGCTCTACCGACTCGTACAGCATCACGATGGCGACGAGCACCAGCAAAATGGCGCTGGTAAATCCGCCCAGGACTTCGATCTTCCAGGTGCCGAAGGTAAAACGGCGGTCCGCCGCCAGCCGCCGGGCCGCGGCGTAAGCCATCACCGACAGTCCCAGCGCCAGCGCGTGCGAACTCATATGCCAACCATCCGCCAGCAGCGCCATGGAGTTGAAGTACCATCCACCGACGATTTCCGCCACCATCATCACCGCAGTCAACAATGCGGCATATCGGGTGTTCCTTTCCGCCAGAGGATTGCCGGCGTCAAAAACGTGAGAATGCGATCCGTATGTTTGTGGTATTTGCGACATCTCTTCTCCGCCCCTGACTCATGGGTACTGAAACTGAGTATAACGCAGCGCCGGTCGGCGAGCATCGACACCCGTCGCCCGTCACCGTAAAATGCCGGGACCCGATGCAACAACAGCGATAACCATGAGTGATAACCATGCCATGACCGAACGCCCCGCCGACCCCTGCTGGTATCTGTATATGCTGCGTACGACAAGCGGCCTGCTCTACACCGGCATTACCACCGATGTGGCGCGCCGTGTGGCTCAGCATCAGGCGGGAAAAGGCGCGAAGGCATTGCGGGGAAAAGGCGCGTTGACGCTGGTGTTCCAGTGTCCGGCGGGCAGCCGCTCAAGTGCGTTAAAGCTGGAGTACCGCATCAAGCAGTTGAGCAAAGGCCAGAAAGAGAGGCTGGTGCGCGACCAGCCTGCGTCGTTGTCCGATGGCCTATGCCAGAAAACGATGGAAGGGCTCGGCATACTCCACTAATCCGCTCGCGCCTTCAAAATGGTTATCCGTCAGCGGATAAACCTGAAAAGCCGCGGCGCCCTCCGGCCAGCGGCAGTGCAGCTGTTGCTGCGCGGCGGAAACAAAGCCAAAACGGCCATAGTAGGCCGGATCGCCGAGTACCACCACGGCGGTGTAGCCGAACTCATTCAGCGCATCCAACCCCTCGTACACCAACTGCTGACCAATCCCCCGGCGGCGCAGGCTTTCCTCCACCGCCAGCGGCGCCAGCGCCACCCACTGGCGGTCTTCCCCTTCGAGCAGCACCGGGCTGAAAGCGGCGTATCCCACCACCCCGCCCTCATCATCCGTCGCCACGATCCCCAGCGTCAGCTGACCGTCTTCGCGCAATTGATGAACCAGCTCGGCTTCGGCGTCGGTCGGAAACGACCGCCGCAACAGACTGTCGATCCCTGCGGCATCCACCGGAATTTCAACGCGCACTAACATGAAGCGGGCGCGTGATCGGTCGATTGCACCACGCCCTCCCGCAGCCCCGCTTCGACAAAATCAGCCAGTTGCAGCAGCCCAATGCGCAGCGGCGCGGGCATGGCTTCCAGCTCGATGGCGTCCATCAGGTTTTTTACGTACAGCCCGAGTTCGGTATCGCCCTCGATGCGCAAACGGCGCTGGAAAAACAGCGTGTCGGGATCTTCCTTACGCGCCGCGATCAGCACAAGATCGTTGGCATCGGCGCTGAAGCTGACATCCGCCGTTTCCTCATCGCTCACCGCCAGCCGGTTATCGCGCAGCGTCATAAACCACCGCAGCCCGACGTCCCGCACCTCTATCCTCAACCAGCGACCTTCCAGAAACGCCAGTTCGCCCTCTTCCAGCGCCTGGCGAAACTGCCAGCGCAACATTTGTTCCAGAACCTGACGCCGTATGGCAAAAGGAGTGAACTTTAATGGCTTGCCCAATAAGCCCGGCCCTTGACGCACAATCCGCGCCCGTAGTTTTTCCAACACTGGCGTACTCCTCTTAAAGCAATCCGACGGTTCAGATAATCTGCACTCATTTTGCCACATCGCGCCAAAGCAGCCGAGGTCTATGTCAATAATTTAGCCGGTTCTTCACCGCTGCCGACAGCGCGGATGCAAGGCTTAGCCGTTCATTACACGATTAGCTGGTTTAAATCAAAGTCCTGCGCTGACGGCTTAATTAACATCATCTATTGTTAAAAATATTTATCGACTGATAAAAATTTCATTGATCCACCAACATCATTGATCGCCTCGGCGCGTTCGAGTGCTTTGATTAATGAAGGAAAGTGTATGGAACTGCTTTGCCCCGCCGGAAACCTTCCGGCACTGAAAGCCGCTATCGACAATGGCGCGGACGCGGTCTATATCGGCCTGAAAGACGACACCAACGCCCGCCACTTCGCCGGACTCAACTTTACCGACAAGAAACTGCAGGAAGCCCGCGATTACGTGCACCGTCACCGGCGCAAACTGCATATCGCCATCAATACCTTTGCCCACCCGGACGGTTACCAGCGCTGGGAGCGCGCCGTGGATATGGCGGCGCAAACCGGCGCGGACGCGCTGATCCTGGCCGATCTGGCGATGCTGGAATACGCCGCGCGTCGCTACCCCGAGATTGAACGACACGTCTCGGTGCAGGCTTCCGCCACCAATACCGAGGCGATTCATTTTTACCAGCGCCACTTTGACGTCTCGCGTATCGTGCTGCCCCGGGTGCTTTCCATCCATCAGGTAAAACAGCTGGCGCGCACCAGCCCGGTTCCGCTGGAAGTGTTTGCTTTCGGCAGCCTGTGCATTATGGCGGAAGGGCGCTGCTATCTTTCCTCTTACCTGACCGGCGAGTCGCCGAATACGGTGGGCGCCTGCTCGCCGGCGCGCTTTGTGCGCTGGCAGCAAACCGCGCGCGGGATGGAGTCGCGCCTGAATAACGTGCTGATCGACCGCTATCAGGATGATGAAAACGCCGGCTACCCGACGCTATGCAAGGGACGCTATCTGGTGGACGGGCAGCGCTATCACGTGCTCGAAGAGCCCACCAGCCTGAATACGCTGGAACTGCTGCCCGAACTGCTGGCGGCCAATATCGCGTCGGTAAAAATAGAAGGGCGCCAGCGCAGTCCCGCCTATGTCAGCCAGATCACCCGCGTCTGGCGGCAGGCGATTGACCGCTGCGTCGCCGACCCCGCCGCATTCAGCCCGACGCAGGAGTGGATGGATACCCTCGGCGCCGTGGCGGAAGGCACGCAAACCACGCTGGGCGCCTATCACCGCAAATGGCAGTAGCAGGAGACAAGATGAAATATGCACTGGGCGCCATCCTCTACTACTGGCCCAAAGACGATATCGCCGTGTTCTATCAGGCCGCGGCGCACAGCGGCGCGGACATTGTCTATCTTGGCGAAACCGTTTGCAGCAAGCGGCGGGCGATGAAAGTCGCCGACTGGCTCGAGCTCGCCCGGCAGCTCGCCGCCAGCGGCAAACAGGTGGTTATTTCCACACTGGCGTTGCTCCAGGCGCCGTCGGAGCTGAACGAGCTGAAACGCTACGTGGAAAACGGCGACTTCCTGCTGGAAGCGAACGATCTCGGCGCCGTCAATATGGCGGCCGATCGCCATCTGCCGTTTGTCGCCGGACACGCCCTCAATTGCTATAACGCCTATACCCTGCGCCTGCTGAGCAAACAGGGCATGATGCGCTGGTGTATGCCGGTCGAACTGTCCCGCGACTGGCTGCAAAACCTGCTTAACCAGTGCGACGAGTTGGGGTTCCGCAACCAGTTTGAGGTTGAAGTGCTGAGCTACGGCCATCTACCGCTGGCGTATTCCGCCCGCTGCTTTACCGCCCGTTCGGAAAACCGCGCCAAGGATGAGTGCGAAACCTGCTGCATCCATTACCCGCAGGGGCGCAAGGTGCTGTCTCAGGAAGATCAGCAGGTGTTCGTGCTCAACGGCATCCAGACGCAGAGCGGCTACTGCTATAACCTGGGCAACGAACTCCCCGGCATGGCCGGACTGGTGGATATCGTGCGTCTGTCGCCGCAGGGGATGGATACGCTGGCGATGGTCGACGCTTTCCGCGCCAACGAAAAGGGTCAGGCGCCGCTGGCGCTGGAAAAAAACGCCGACTGCAACGGCTACTGGCGCCGGGTCGCCGGGCTGGAGCTGGTGCCGTAAGATTCGGGCTGTTGCGCTGCCGGGCCCAAATCAGGCCCGCCGGCGCAACAGCCGGCGCAACTGCGCGGTGTTATGCAGCAGACCCACCCCAATGCCGAGCAGGGTATAAACCATGCCCAGCGCCAGCAGCATCACCACGTCGCGCCCCACCTCGCTCAGCGGCAGATTCATCTGGTTAACGCCGGCGATGGCCCGAGTCGCCCAGGTTGAAGGCAGCATGGATGAAATCGCCCGTACCCAGCCCGGCATCGACTGTACCGGCCAGGTGGTGCCGGAAAGGTAAAACACCGGCATGGTGATAAACGATAACGTCAGATAAATCATTTCCACGCGCCGCAGGCACTCCGTCAGCAGCTTGCCCAGCCCCAGCACCGCCAGCAGAAAAGGAAACGTCAGCAGCAGAATTTCCGCGATATTCGCCGTCTGCCGGTAGCCCAGCACCCAGGGCCACAGCACAAACAGCACGATCGACAGAAAAAGCCAGATCGGCAGCAGCGCCGACAGGCCGCCGAGGTAAACCGGTATAGAGGGTTTGCCCTGCGGGGAACTTTTCAACGCAATGCTCACCCGCACGCAGGCAATCAGCAGGGAGTGCTGCAACAGCATCACCAACAGACCGGGGAAAACGATCGCCGCAAAACTGACGCCGGGATTAAACAGCCCCCGCGTCTGCCCCACCACCGGCATCAGCACCACCTCGGCCTGCCGTTCGCTAAACCCGCTGCGCAACAGCTGCTCCCGGTTATAGTCCGCCAGCAGTTGCTGCCAGGCGGCCAGCACGTCCTGCTGAATCTGCCCGTTCGCCAGACGATTGGTGGCATCGCCGTAGGCGGGGATGGTAACGGTCTCGCCGGCCAGGATCTTTTTTTCCAGATTCGGCGGCAGAATAATCACGGCAAACAGCTGGCGCCGCAGCAGATCGCGCTGCGCCTCCGGCAGATTACTGTAACGCTTTACCGCGATTTTCGAGCTGGCGTCCAGCTCGCGGCTCAGTTGCCGACTGGCGCTACTGTGATCCTGATCGATCACCGCCACCGGCAAATCCCACACCGTGTGATTGGCGTAAACCAGACTCATCACACAGAGCGACGCCAGCAACATCATCCACATGGGACGTTCCAGCATCCCCATCAGCACCCGGCTGAACGTCCGCCAGTAACTTTTCACGGCCCTTCCTCCCGCCGGCTTAAGCGCTGATAAAGACGGTTGCGCACCAGCAGGCCCGTCGCCAGCGGATAGAGCGACAGCAGGCAGCACACCCCGAGGATCGCGAAGAGCGATACCTGGCGCAGGAAGATATCGAACATCGCGTACAGCGCGTGCGTCAACGGCTCGATTTGCGCAATAATCCGCGCCGGCAGCGGCATGGAAAGTTCGGGCACCGCCAGACCGGAAAACGTCAGCGCGATACTGACGATGATCCCCATCATGGTATAGGCGGTCAACGCCGTGCGGGTAAAGGTAAACAGCAGCACGCCGATGCTCTGCGCCGCCATCACATAGAAAAACCCCACCAGCAGCATATACAGCGGATTACCGTTTATATGCGCATCGGAAACCCATACCAGGACGGCCATTTCAACCAGCAGCAACAGAGTGTAACACAGGGTGTAAGGGGCCAGTTTTCCCAGCATGGCCGGCGCAAAAGGGCGGCGGTTGACGATATCTTTGCTGCGTTCCAGCACGTAGATCATACAGGTGACGGCAAACAGCTGTATCAAATGAATGGTGGCGGCGAACTGCTGGTAGTAAACGTAGCTGCCGCTGGCGTTGAACAGACTGCCGTACGCCATGCCGACGTCGGCCAGCGCCGGCAGAGTATCGCCGGACTGCGCGGCGATAATGCCGCGATAGCGGTCGTTGAATTCCGCCATCAGCGTGCTGAAATCCTGCGTGGAATAGAGCCCGGCGCCATAAAACAGCGCGTTGTAATAGAAAATCACCCTGGGTTGCCGCCCCGCCAGCACCTGCGCTTCAAAATCCACCGGAATATAGAGCAGGCCGTAATCCTGCGCGCTGCGTAATCGCTGCAGCGCCTCTTCCAGACCGCCGGAAACCGGCACGATGCGGGCGTGGGATCCGGCATCCAGCTTACGGATCAGATCGCGGGACAGCGTGCTGTGATCGTTATCGATCGCCGACACCGGCAAATCCTGCATCGTGCCGACGGAAAAAATGCTGCCAAGCAGAATAAACAGCAGCACGGGGAAGCACCAGCCCAGCCAGTGCACCACCGGGCTGCGCAGCGCCGTGCGCACCTCCAGGCGGAATGAGGCGCTGAAACCGCGCCAGGCGGCGGTTACTCTTGCCACTGCCATAGCGCGCTCATTCCCGGTCTCAGTCCTTCCTGCGGCTGTAGCGGGTACAGCCGCACCTCAAAGGTCTTCAGATCGAAATCGCCCGTCGCCCGCGTGGCGCGCTTGGTGGCGTAGTCGCCCAACGGCGCGATATAACGCACCTCGGCGTCGATCATCCGGTTATTCAACGCCGGGACGCGCAGGGCGATGCGGTCACCTTTGCGCACGCCGGCCAGAATATCCTCACGCAGATTAAACACGAACCAGGACTGCGGTACGCGTACCAGCGTGATCAGCGGACTGGCGGCGTTGAACAGCACCCCCACCTCCGCCGGGATCGGCCCGACCTCGCCATCCACCGGCGCCCTCACCTGCAGTTCATCCACCAGGACGTTGATTTCCTGTAACTGCTGCTCGGCCTGACGCAGGGCGGCGGCATAATTCGCCCGTTGCTCAGGCCTGTCGCCGTGCAAGCCCTGATCCAGACTGGCCTGTGCGGCCTGTACCTGCTGCCAGGCGCTATCTCGCGCCTGCCGGGCGCTGTCCAGCGCCGAGGCCGAGGCGTAGCCTTTGGTGGCGATATTGCTCTGACGGTCATACTCATGCTGCGCCTGGCGGTATTCCGCCTGCGCCTGGGCCAGCGTGGCCCGCAAATTACGAATACTCTCTTCCCGGGTGCCGTGTTCCGACTGCTCCAACAGCGCTTTCGCCTGATCTCTGGCGGCTTCCGCCGCGCGCTGCTGGGCGATCAACTCGGCATTTTCCAGAGAAATCAACAGTTGTCCGGACTTCACTTCATCACCGCGCCGCACATGATGCTCCGTCACCCGCCCGGAGGTTTTGGAAGCCACAATCACCTCCGGCGCATCCACTTCGCCCTGTAGCAGGATATCCTGATTATTGGCCCTGAATAGCACGGTCAGCGTAATGACCACCACCATCAGCAACAACGTAAATCGCGTCTTTTTGTTCACTTATCAACTCCAGGCTTATCCTGCGCGGAACCCTTCATTGCGCTCCGCGGCACGCCTCTCCGCCATTATATAAAAACAATTAACCAACATTGAAAACAAACCGGTTACATTGTAGCGCGATACCGACTCCCGGTTTAAATATAAAACTGTATGACGATTTTACTTCGCGTCGATGCGCCTTCCGCTCAGCCGGTTGATAACGCTAAATTCCGCTCCGGGGTGTCAAATTGCGCCAAACGGCGCAATACTCAAACCTATCTGGAACCTGATAAAGTGAGCTTTCGCTATGTCCGTTGATCTTCAGTCCGTCCCCTTTTCTGTTCTGGATCTGGCGCCGATACCGGTCGGGCTTACGGCGCGGGATGCCTTCAGCCACTCGCTGGAGTTGGCGCAACACGCTGAAAACTGGGGCTACCACCGTTACTGGCTGGCGGAACACCATAATATGACCGGGATCGCCAGCGCCGCCACCTCGGTGCTGATTGGCTATCTGGCGTCGGGCACGCAGCGTATCCGCCTCGGCTCCGGCGGCGTGATGCTGCCGAATCACGCCCCGTTGGTGATTGCCGAACAGTTCGGCACGCTGGAGTCGCTCTATCCCGGCCGCATCGATCTCGGTCTCGGCCGGGCGCCGGGCACCGATCAGAGAACCATGTTGGCGCTGCGGCGGCACCTGAACGCCGAAATCGACGATTTCCCCCAAGACGTACAGGAACTGCAACGCTACTTCGCCGACGTGCGGCCGGGACAGGCGGTTCAGGCCGTGCCCGGCCAGGGGTTAGGCGTTCCCGTCTGGCTGCTGGGTTCCAGTTTATACAGCGCGCAGCTGGCCGCCTCTTTAGGGCTGCCTTTCGCCTTTGCCGCCCACTTCGCTCCCGATATGCTGTTGCAGGCGCTGCAGGTTTATCGTGAAACCTTTCAACCCTCGGCAGCGCACGCCAAACCCTATGCCATGGCGTGCGTTAACGTGGTCGCCGCCGACAGCGACCGCGACGCCCGCTTTCTGTTTACCTCGATGCAGCAGCAGTTCATCAACCTGCGCCGCGGCACGCCCGGCCCGCTGCCCGCGCCGGTGGAAGATATGGATGCATTCTGGTCCCCGGCGGAGCAGTTCGGCGTGGAGCAAACATTACGTCTGTCGATCGTCGGCGATCGGGCGAAAGTCCGCCATGGTTTGCAGAGTTTGCTGCGCGAAACGCAGGCGGATGAAGTAATGATCAACGGCCAGATTTTCGACCATCAGGCGCGCTTGCGATCGTTCGAGATCGCCATCGGCGTTCGGCAGGATAGGCCGCTATAGCCGGGAAGAAAGAGATGAGCTGCATGGCCCCGGTTGGTTAGCGCCGATCTATCACTCCCTAAACATAATGTGGCGGTGTTTCGCAGACCCGTTCACCATGGTCGGAAAAAAAAACATAAAAAAAACGGCCATGGAACAGGGCCGTTTTGTCGCTTATAGCAAAATATCAGGCGATTAAATATCTACAGCAAAGATATTTTATTTCCTGGTGTAACACGCCATTAAGCATCAGCCGGACGACGGCGCGGAGCGCGCGGCGCGGCATCACGGTTGAAGGTGCGTTCACGACGCTCGCCGCCGTTCCCTTCGCGGCGTTCGCCGTTACTGTAGGAACGACGAGGCGCGGCGCCCGCGGGACGACCGCCACGGCGTTCGCCGCCGTTGCCACGTTCATGCGGCTGGGCATCGCCCAGTAACTGCATGTTCAACGGTTTGTTCAGAATGCGGGTACGGGTAAAGTGAGATAACAAATCACCCGGCATCCCTTTCGGCAACTCAATCGTCGAGTGGGAGGCAAACAGCTTGATGTTGCCGATATAGCGGCTGCTGATATCGCCTTCGTTGGCAATCGCCCCCACGATGTGGCGAACTTCCACGCCGTCATCACGGCCCACTTCAATACGATACAGTTCCATATCGCCCGCATCGCGACGTTCACGGCGCGGCGGACGATCGCCATCACGGCTTTCGCGCGGCTCGCGACGGCGGTCGCCGCGCGCATCGTCACGATCGCGGAATTCACGACGCGGACGACGATCGAATACCGGATCCGGCGGCAGAATCAGCGGACGTTCGCCCTGCGCCATTTTCAGCAACGCCGCGGCCAGGGTTTCGATATCCAGCTCTTCCTGCGGCTGCAATTTAGCCAGCAGCGCGCGGTACATATCCAGATCGCTGCTTTCCAGCTGTTGCTGCACCTTGGCGGCAAACTTCGCCAGACGGCGCTGTCCCAGCAGTTCGGCATTCGGCAGTTCAACTTCCGGAATGGTCAGCTTCATGGTGTGTTCAATGTTGCGCAGCAGACGGCGTTCGCGGTTTTCCACAAACAGCAGCGCGCGACCGGCGCGACCGGCGCGGCCGGTACGACCGATACGGTGGACATAAGACTCGGAATCCATCGGAATGTCGTAGTTGACCACCAGGCTGATGCGTTCGACGTCCAGACCGCGGGCGGCCACGTCGGTGGCGATCAGAATATCCAGACGACCGTCTTTCAGACGTTCCAGCGTCTGCTCGCGCAGCGCCTGATTCATATCGCCGTTTAGCGCGGCGCTGTTGTAGCCGCTGCGCTCCAGCGCTTCGGCCACTTCCAGCGTGGCGTTTTTGGTGCGCACGAAAATAATCGCCGCGTCAAAATCCTCGGATTCCAGGAAGCGAACCAGCGCCTCATTTTTACGCATGCCGGAAACCGTCCAGTAGCTCTGGCTGATATCCGGACGGGTGGTAATGCTGGACTGAATGCGCACTTCCTGCGGATCTTTCATAAAGCGGCGCGTAATACGGCGGATCGCTTCCGGCATCGTCGCGGAGAACAGCGCGGTCTGATGTTCCGCCGGGATCTGGGCCATGATGTTTTCCACATCGTCAATAAAGCCCATACGCAGCATTTCATCGGCTTCATCCAGCACCAGGCCGCTCAGGTTGGACAAATTCAGCGTGCCGCGCTTCAGGTGATCCAGCAGACGTCCCGGCGTACCGACCACGATCTGCGCGCCGCCGCGCAACGCGCGCAGCTGTACGTCGTAACGCTGGCCGCCGTACAGGGCCACCACGCTCACGCCGTGCATATGTTTGGCAAAATCATTACAGGCTTCGGCAACCTGCACCGCCAGTTCGCGGGTCGGCGCCAGCACCAGCATCTGCGGCGCTTTCAGCTCGGGTTTAAGATTGTTGAGCAGCGGCAGCGCAAACGCCGCGGTTTTACCGCTGCCGGTCTGTGCCATACCCAGCACATCGCGACCGCTCAGCAGGTGAGGAATACATTCCGCCTGAATTGGCGATGGTTTTTCGTAGCCCAGATCGGTAAGGGCATTAATGATTGGAGCAGACAGCCCCAACTCAGCAAAAGTGGTTTCAAACTCAGTCATGTACACGTGCCTCATAAATGGCGGCCAGTCTACATAACTCGTCGAGAAAATTTTCAGTCATTTTCATTGAAAAGTGTGAACCGGCTCAAATTGGATTAAAAAGCGAACAAAAAAGCCCTCACCCGTAACAGGTGACAACCGAAGTTTTTTCAGGCTGAAATAGTTGTTCGTCAGCTATTGCTGGTCCGATCCTGATAGGTCGTCTTGCTCTTGGCCTAATAGCGCCAATTCCAACAATGCATAGCGGTGCTCAACAAAATTATGGACATTGTTGGCAACCGTCAGCTTGAACAGCGCCGAAGCGGTGTTCTTGTCCCCCAGACTTAGGTAGTGCTTACCTAAATAGAAGTCAGTTTCACTGAGATGCTCAGCGAGCGAAGTGTTATCCGTTGCTTCTTCCTGCAAACGCGCCATCAGCACTTTTTCGCTGATTGCGTTCAGGTAGAATTCGACAATATTCCATCCCCACGGTCCTCTCTGCGCCTCGTCATAGCGTTTCTGCAACGCTAATTCGGCCGTCTGCGGATTGATTTCTCGCTCCACCAGATACAGCCACAACGAACGGAAAGGATCATTTGGATCGTCTCGATAAAACGCCAGCAGATCATCATGCGCTAACAGGTAACGACCGCCATAGTACAAAGCGATGCCCCGGTTTAAACGCGCGTAATTGTAAGTTGGATCAAGCTCTAGTACAGAATCAAACGCTTCATAGGCAGCATCAAAATTGCCTGCCTGCGTTAAATAGATACCCAGATAGTTAAAAACCTCTGGAATATCAGGGCGAATCGCCAGCGCTTGTGAAAAATCATTTCGCGCCAACGCCCTCAACCCGAGGCTATCATACAGCACTCCGCGCTCATATAATAGCTGTGCTCGCTCATCATCGGTTAATGCCCGGCTGGCAAGGATCTGTTCCATGCGCGCCAGGATTACTTCCTGCTGCAAAGTAGGCTGTAATGGAATTGCCAATACCGCGTCTTTACGCCAATCCGTGTTGCTGCATCCTGCCAGCATGAGTGCTGTCGCAACATAACACCAGCGCAAGAAAGGCTTCATTTCCCACTCCCGAAGACAAACATTGGATGAACATCCTGTCCCGGTCAGCTCAGTATAAGGACATCCGCTCCTTACGATCACGGCTCCTTACATTGTAAGGAGCCGTACTGCTTTTTTTAACAGTTATTCACCTTCAGAAGGCGCTACGGCCGCTTCCTGAGGTTGAGCATTTGCTTCTTTAATGCTTAAACGCACGCGTCCCTGACGGTCGACTTCCAGTACCTTGACCGGTACTTCCTGACCCATTTGCAGGTAGTCGGTCACTTTCTCAACGCGCTTATCGGCGATCTGAGAAATATGCACCAGGCCTTCCTTGCCGCCGCCGATGGCGACAAAAGCGCCGAAGTCGACGATGCGCGTCACTTTACCCTGATAGATGCGGCCCACTTCGATTTCAGCGGTGATCTCTTCGATACGGCGAATCGCGTGTTTGGCTTTTTCACCGTCGGTGGAGGCAATCTTCACCGTACCGTCGTCTTCAATCTCGATGGTAGTGCCGGTTTCCTCGGTCAGCGCACGGATAACCGAACCGCCTTTACCAATCACATCCTTGATCTTGTCGGTGCTGATCTTGATGGTATGGATACGCGGCGCGAATTCGGAAATATCGCCGCGCGGCGTGCTGATCGCCTGTTCCATCACGCCCAGAATGTGCAGACGGGCGCCTTTGGCCTGGTTCAAGGCAACCTGCATGATTTCACGGGTAATGCCTTCGATTTTAATATCCATCTGCAACGCGGTGATACCTTCACGGCTGCCGGCCACTTTGAAGTCCATATCGCCCAGGTGATCTTCATCACCAAGAATATCGGACAGCACGACAAAGTTGCCGCCTTCTTTCACCAGCCCCATCGCAATGCCGGCGACGGCCGCTTTAATCGGCACGCCCGCATCCATCAGCGCCAGAGAAGCGCCGCAGACCGAGGCCATGGAAGAAGAGCCGTTGGATTCGGTAATTTCGGAAACCACGCGTACGGTGTACGGGAATTCGTTGGCTTTCGGCATCACCGCCAGCACGCCGCGTTTCGCCAGACGGCCGTGGCCGATTTCACGGCGCTTCGGCGACCCCACCATACCGGTCTCGCCAACGGAGTACGGAGGGAAGTTATAGTGCAGCAGGAAGCGATCGGTACGTTCGCCGGTCAGTTCGTCGATGTTCTGCGCATCACGCTCGGTACCCAGCGTGGCGGTAACCAGAGCCTGAGTTTCCCCGCGGGTGAACAGCGCGGAGCCGTGGGTACGCGGCAATACGCCGGTGCGCACGTCCAGACCGCGGATCATGTCTTTTTCGCGACCGTCGATACGCGGCTCGCCGCGCAGCACGCGGCTACGAACCACGTTTTTCTCTACGCTGCCCAGGATGTCTTGGATTTCGCCAGCGTCCAGCGTTTCATCTTCCGCCAATAGCGCCGCGGCAACGTCAGCCTTGATGGCATCAACCTGCGCGTAGCGTTCCTGTTTTTCGGTGATGCGGTACGCATCGCCCAGGCGCGCTTCGGACAGAGCTTCCACACGCTGCTGCAGGGAAGCGTTAACTTCCGGCGCGTGCCATTCCCACTTCGGTTTACCGGCTTCGGCAACCAGCGCATTGATGTTTTCGATAACGACCTGCTGTTGCTCATGGCCGAAGACCACGGCGCCCAGCATTTGCTCTTCGCTTAACAGGTCCGCTTCGGATTCCACCATCAGCACAGCGCCTTCGGTACCGGCGACCACCAGATCCAGACGGCTCTCTTTCAGTTCGTCGGTGGTCGGGTTCAGCACGTACTGATCGTTCAGGTAACCGACGCGCGCCGCGCCGATCGGCCCGCCGAACGGAATGCCGGACAGGCTCAGCGCGGCGGAGGCGCCGATCATCGCCACGATATCGGGGCTAACCTGCGGGTTAACGGAAACCACGGTGGCGATAACCTGAACTTCATTCAGGAAGCCTTCCGGGAACAGCGGACGAATAGGACGGTCAATCAGGCGGGAAATCAGAGTTTCGCCTTCGCTCGGACGGCCTTCGCGACGGAAGAAGCCGCCAGGAATACGTCCGGCGGCGTAGGTGCGTTCCTGGTAGTTAACGGTCAGCGGGAAGAATCCCTGACCGGGTTTAGCCTGTTTGGCGCCGACGACGGTAACGAATACCGCGGTATCATCTATGCTGACCATAACGGCAGCGGTGGCTTGTCGAGCCATCATACCGGTTTCTAAAGTGACGGTATGCTGACCATATTGAAATTTACGAACGATCGGATTCAACAAAGTAATATCCTTAACTAGGGCGCATCACGCTTATTCAGCATAGACGCGTCGATAAATCTCCGATCTTTGCACTACATCCTCACGACTAATGACAACCTTTACCCTGCCCATGCAGATAAAGCCTCTCATTAGCCGCGCGAACCTCTGCAATGAAAGATCATAATTAAAACAATACTACATTACCCTTTCTTACCGGCGCATCCTAGAAGAAAGGGGCCCAAAGAGGCCCCTTCCCACCGAAACCCGGAAGACTTAGCGACGCAGACCCAGACGCTCGATCAGACTGGTGTAACGTGCCACATCTTTACGCTTCAGGTAGTCCAGCAGCTTACGGCGCTGAGAAACCATACGCAGCAGACCACGACGGCTGTGGTGATCTTTTTTGTGCTCGGCAAAGTGACCCTGCAGATGGTTGATCTGCGCGGTCAGCAAAGCAACCTGAACTTCGGTAGAGCCACTGTCGTTAGTGCCACGACCAAATTCCGCAACGATTTTCGCTTTCGCTTCAACACTTAGAGACATAGTAATACTCCAAACATTATAGATAAAAAAACAGGCGCCGATCTCTAATTCAGCCACCTAATAGTCAAGCCGCGCTATTCTACTCTCAGCATCTTGCGATAGCAAGGCGACAACGATTTGACTTATTCCTAATACTCGACCACCAAACGGCGGGGAGCGACGCGTCCGTCGCCGTCGATTTCACCCATGCCGATGAACTTGCGCGCTTCGCCTTCGGTGATGCGCACCATGCCGTTCAACGGGGCGTTTGCCGCCTGCACCGGCTGGCCCTGCTTGAGATAACCGGCCACCACGGGCAATAAGTTCACCTCGGGGAAAATCATCACCGGACTTTCCATCGGCATCAGCAGGGGGTCAAGACTCAGGGCCGGCGCACGCTCCTCGGCCTGCGCCTGTTCCAGCAGCACATTCAACTGCTCCAGCGTCACCATTTTCTCAACCGGGTAGGTCGCAACCTGCAGCCGGCGCAGATAAATAACGTGCGCGCCGCAACCCAGCCTCTCGCCCAGATCATCGATGATGGTGCGAATGTAGGTGCCTTTCGAACAGTGTATTTCCAGCTCCAGCTCATCCCCTTCCCAGCGGATAAACTGCAACTCATACACGGTGATTTCGCGCGCCTCGCGCGCAACCGTCTGCCCCTGACGGGCATACTCGTACAGCGGACGCCCCTGATACTTCAAAGCGGAATACATTGAAGGCACCTGCAGCGTGGTGCCGCGAAAGCCGTCCAGCGCCCGTTCCAACTGCGCCGCCGAAAAACCGACCGGCCGCTGCGCAATCAGGATGCCGTCCGCATCCGAGGTGTCCGTGCGCTGTCCCAGCCGGGCGATCACCCGATAGCGCTTATCCGAATCCAGCAGGTACTGCGAAAACTTGGTGGCCTCTCCCAGGCAGATCGGCAGCATGCCGGTCGCCAGCGGATCCAGCGCGCCGGTATGGCCCGCCTTATTGGCGTTAAAGATCCGCTTTACTTTCTGCAATACGTCATTGGAAGACATGCCCTGCGACTTATCCAATAACAATACGCCGTGTACGTCACGGCCGCGGCGACGAGGACGACTCATTAATCCTCCTGGTCTTCACCCGAGGTAGAACGACGCGCCGCGTCATTCCGGACCACGTTGGTAACCAGGTTGGACATGCGCATCCCTTCTACCAGCGAGTTGTCGTAGGAAAACGTCAATTCGGGAACGACGCGCAGGCGCATCGCTTTTCCCAGCAGCACGCGGATAAAGCCCGAGGCGTCCTGCAACGCCTTCAGCGCGGTCTTCACCTGCTCCGGCTCATTATCGTTGAGAAGGGTCACAAAAACTTTGGCGTAAGCCAGATCGCGTGAAACTTCAACGCCGGATACCGTCGCCATACCGATGCGCGGATCTTTCACTTCCCGTTGAATAATAATGGCGATTTCTTTTTGCATTTCCTGCGACACGCGCTGGGTGCGGCTGAATTCTTTTGCCATGTTGAAATCCTCAAGTAAAAATCGGGGGGCGCAAGGCCCCCCATAAGTAACTTATCGCATCGCTTAACGCCGACTTAAGCGATCGTGCGTTTGATCTCGATCGTTTCAAAGACTTCAATCACGTCGCCGGCGCGAACGTCATTGTAGTTCTTCACGCCGATACCGCATTCCATGCCGTTGCGCACTTCGTTGACGTCATCCTTAAAGCGACGCAGCGACTCCAGCTCGCCTTCGTAGATGACCACGTTTTCACGCAGTACGCGAATCTTGTTATGACGTTTAACCACGCCTTCCGTCACCATACAGCCGGCGATGGCGCCGAATTTCGGTGATTTGAACACATCGCGTACTTCCGCCAGGCCGATGATTTCCTGTTTGTATTCCGGCGCCAGCATACCGCTCATCGCCTGTTTGACTTCATCGATCAAATCGTAGATGACGGAATAGTAGCGCAGATCCAGACTTTCAGCTTCCACAACGCGGCGGGCGGAGGCATCGGCACGCACGTTAAAGCCAAGGATAATCGCGTTCGACGCGGCCGCCAGCGTGGCATCCGTTTCCGTGATGCCGCCCACGCCGGAACCGACGATCTTCACTTTCACTTCGTCGGTGGACAGTTTTTGCAGCGAATCGGAGATGGCTTCACAAGACCCCTGAACGTCGGACTTCAGCACGATATTCAGCTCGGAAACTTCACCTTCCGTCATGTTGGCAAACATGTTTTCCAGTTTGGATTTCTGCTGGCGAGCCAGCTTGACCTCACGGAATTTGCCCTGACGATACAGCGCCACTTCGCGGGCTTTCTTCTCGTCACGCACCACGGTCGCTTCATCGCCCGCCGCCGGCACGCCGGACAAGCCGAGGATTTCCACCGGAATCGACGGGCCGGCTTCGGTGATTTCACGCCCCAGTTCGTCGCGCATCGCGCGAACCCGGCCGTATTCAAAGCCGCACAGCACGATATCGCCTTTGTTCAGCGTACCTTCGCGCACCAGCACGGTGGCGACCGGGCCGCGGCCTTTATCCAGGAAGGATTCAATCACCACCCCGCTGGCCATACCGCTGCGGATTGCCTTCAGCTCCAGCACTTCGGCCTGCAGCAAAATGGCGTCCAGCAGTTCGTCGATGCCGGTGCCGGCTTTGGCCGATACGTGCACAAACTGCGATTCGCCGCCCCACTCTTCCGGCATCACGCCGTACTGGGACAGCTCGGTTTTCACCCGATCGGGATCGGCTTCCGGCTTATCGATTTTGTTTACCGCGACAACCACCGGCACCTGGGCCGCTTTGGCGTGCTGGATAGCTTCGATGGTCTGCGGCATCACGCCGTCATCCGCCGCGACGACCAGCACCACGATATCCGTCGCCTGGGCGCCGCGGGCGCGCATCGCGGTAAACGCGGCGTGTCCGGGGGTATCCAGGAAGGTGATCATGCCGTTATCGGTTTCAACGTGGTAGGCGCCGATATGCTGGGTAATGCCGCCCGCTTCGCCGGCGGCGACTTTGGTTGAACGGATATAGTCCAGCAGCGAGGTTTTACCATGGTCGACGTGCCCCATGATGGTCACCACCGGCGCGCGCGATACGGCGGAGGCGCCGGTATCGCGGTCGCTCATTACCGCTTCTTCCAGTTCGTTTTCACGACGCAGGATGACCTTGTGGCCCATTTCTTCCGCCACCAGCTGTGCGGTTTCCTGATCGATAACCTGGTTAATCGTCGCCATGGCGCCCAGTTTCATCATCGTTTTGATGACCTGAGAGCCTTTCACCGCCATCTTGTTGGCCAGTTCGGCAACGGTCACCGTTTCACCGATCACCACATCGCGGTTGACCGCCTGGGCAGGCTTGTTGAAACTCTGCTGCAGCGTACTTGGCTTACGCTTGCCTTTACGGGTAACGGCGCGCGCCTCTTCACGGTCCGCTTTCGATTCGGACTGGCGGTTGCCTTTCTTCTGTTTGGTGGTTTTGGCGGCGCGGGTGCGGGTACGACGCTCGCCTTCAACCTGGCGATCGCTTTCATCTTCCGCTTGACGGGCGTGATGAGAGGTCGTCACATGATAATCGGCTGACTCTTCGGGTTTGGCGGCGCTTTCCGCTTCCCAACGGCCGGCATTTTCTTCCGCCATACGACGGGCTTCTTCCGCGATACGTCGCGCTTCTTCCTCAACCTTAACGCGAGCGGCTTCTTCAGCTTTACGTTTCAGTTCCGCGGCTTCGGCTTCCCGGCGGGCTTTTTCGGCCTGGGCAGGCTTGGTAATGCTATCGTTTTGTTGATTGGTCACTTTTTCTTTTTCCGCTACGTCACGCTTAGCTATTTCGGCGGCCTCACGTTTGGCTTGCTCGTCGGCAGCACGTTTCGCTTTCTCAGCGGCCTCGCGGCGGGCTTTTTCTTCAGCCTCGCGTTTAGCCTGCTCTTCAGCAACGCGTTGTGCCTGTTCTTCCGCTTCACGCCGTGCATGCTCTTCCTCTTCCGCCTGTTGGGCATCCAGAGGATCGCGTTTTACATAAGTGCGTTTCTTGCGGACTTCGATCTGCACTGACTTACTCTTGCCGCCGGTGCTGGGAATATTTAACGTGCTACGCGTTTTACGCTGTAGTGTCAACTTACCTGGCGCACTTCCGCGCTCACGGTTCAGATGCGCCAATAAGGTTTCTTTTTCATGCTGAGTCACAGAATCTGCTGCGGACTTGGTAATTCCCGCATCAGCAAACTGCTGTATCAGGCGGTCAACCGGAGTCTGAATCTCTGTGGCCAGCGATTTTAAGGTTACATCTGTCATGCTGTTCCTTTCCTGCTACAGTTCGTTATTCGTTGTCGTCGCCAAACCAACAGATATTACGGGCGGCCATAATCAGCTCGCCGGCTTTTTCATCATTAAGCCCTTCGATATCCGTCAGGTCGTCAACGCCCTGCTCAGCAAGATCTTCCAGCGTGCAAATACCGCGTGCTGCCAGCTTAAATGCCAATTCACGCGACAGACCAGGTAAACTGAGCAAATCGTCTGCGGGTTGGTCGTCACCGCGACTTTCTTCCTGCGCCAACGCCAGCGTGGTTAACGCCGCCTTGGCCCGCTCACGCAATGCTTCCACCGTCTCTTCATCAAGACCGTCAATTGCCAGCAGCTCTTTGATTGGCACATAGGCCAGCTCTTCAAGCGAGGAGAAACCTTCTTCGACCAGCACGGTGGCGAACTCTTCATCGATATCCAGATGCTTGGTAAAGACATCGATGGCGGCATGCGCCTCGGCCTGATGTTTGGCCTGAAGGTCTTCCACGGTCATGACGTTCAGTTCCCAACGGTCGTCTGAACGATGCTGTTTCAGCAGTTGGGAAGCCAGACGCACGTTCTGGCCGTTGCGACCAATCGCCTGGGCCAGATTGCTGGACTCGACGGCGATGTCCATCGTACAGGTATCTTCGTCAACCACGATGGAAACCACATCGGCCGGGGCCATGGCATTGATAACAAACTGCGCGGGATTATCATCCCACAGGATAATATCAATGCGCTCGCCGCCAAGCTCGCTGGATACCGCCTGAACGCGCGCGCCGCGCATGCCTACGCAGGCGCCGACCGGATCGATGCGCTTGTCGTTGGTTTTTACCGCAATTTTCGCCCGGGAACCGGGATCGCGGGCGGCGGCCTTGATCTCAATGACCTCTTCGCCGATTTCCGGCACCTCAATACGGAAAAGCTCAATCAGCATTTCCGGGCGGGAACGGCTGACGAACAGTTGAGCGCCGCGGGCTTCGGGGCGAACGGCATACAGCACGCCGCGGATGCGATCGCCGGGGCGGAAGTTTTCCCGCGGCAACATATCTTCACGGCCGATGACCGCTTCGGCGTTATTACCCAAATCCAGAGAGATATTATCACGGTTAACTTTCTTCACCACACCGGTAACAATCTCGCCTTCCTGTTGGCGGAACTGATCGACAACCATGGCGCGCTCGGCTTCGCGGACTTTCTGTACGATAACCTGTTTGGCGGTTTGCGTGGTAATACGGTCAAAGGTGACGGACTCGATCTGATCTTCGACATAATCGCCGACATCAAGAGCAGGATCTTCAAACTGCGCCGCATCCAGCGTAATTTCGCGCGTTGGCTGGGTAACCTCGTTCACCACCAGCCAGCGGCGGAAAGTATCGAAATCACCGGTTTTACGGTCGATACTGACGCGAACATCAATTTCCTGCTCATATTTTTTCTTGGTTGCTGTCGCCAGCGCGGTTTCCAGCGCTTCAAAAATCTTCTCACGCGGGAGGGCTTTTTCGTTGGAAACTGCTTCAACAACAGCCAGAATCTCTTTATTCATCCTAGTTGCCTCATCCAAACTTTAAAAGTGGGGTACCAGGTTCGCTTTCTGGATGTTGCTCAGCGCGAACACTTCGTCTTTTCCTTCCACTGTTATGGTGATCATCTCGCCCTCAACGGCTTTGATGACACCCAACCATTTACGGCGATTCTGGACTGCCATACGCAGCACCACCGTCACCTCTTCACCAATGAAACGCACATAATGCTCTGCCGTGAACAATGGACGCTCAAGACCCGGAGAGGATACCTCCAGGTTGTAAGCGACAGTGATGGGATCTTCAACATCCAATACCGCACTGACCTGGTGGCTGACATCAGCACAATCATCAACAGTGATGCCATCTTCACTATCGATATAGATACGCAGCGTCGATTGGCGACCCCGGATGAACTCAATACCGACCAATTCATAGCCTAATGCTTCGACCGGTGCTGAAATCATCTCTGTTAATTTTTGCTCTAACGTGGACAAGCCCACCCCCAAGACATAAAAAAAGGGCCTAATAGCCCAGTAATTCTGTTACCAAATAACAAAAAACCCCGATATATCGGGGCTTTATGCAACTGGACCCTATTACCGCCAAACAGCGCGGCCTAACTTTCGGTTAAGGATTCTTTCAAAAACGACTGTGAAAGCGACCGAGACTTACCAAACAGCCCGTTTGAAAAAAAACCCTACCAGGAAAGTTAAGTGGTTGCGGGGGCCGGATTTGAACCGACGACCTTCGGGTTATGAGCCCGACGAGCTACCATGCTGCTCCACCCCGCGTCCGAAATCGTGGCAAATACTACGCCGACAACCGTTAAAAAGCAAGTTATCTCTGGGATTGGTATGAGGATGGGGCTTGCGTATTCAACCTATTGTATTGACACATAAAGGCATCAATCAAATCCGTATTGCAATCTGCCCTTACTGCTATTTGTACCCGTAAGCCAGAACGCCAAACGTGCGCAGCATGATACCCATGATGCGGGAAGAAATCAAAGCCCGCTTTTACTTTCGCTGATAAACATTAACCACACTATTCATTAAAATCACTCATAGATATGACCCGGCAGCCAACCCGCCCGCTGAAACAAGGCTGATAAGCCACGGCCGGGAAAGCGCAACTGGCGCGTTACGTTTTCCCGGCCCTCGCGGGCGCCGAAGCGATTCGTCCTGGTTTAGTGCTCGAACCGCTCCAGCCCGACCAGTCCGATCCGGGTAAGCCTGTGGCGCTGCACCGCGGCCATCACCGCCACCACCTGGCGGTAGATGGCGGCCCGATCCGCCCGGATATGCAACTCCGGCTGCCGCGCCTGCGCCGCCGCAAGCCGCAGCTTCTGTTCCAGCGCATCAGGCGTTACCGTCTCATCGTCCCAGCGAATAATGTTGTCCGCTTCGATGCTGATGCGCACTACCTGCGGCTCCTCCTCCTGCGGCGGGGGATTCTGTCGCGCCGTCGGCAGGTTCAGATCCACCGAATGCAGCTGCGCCGGAATGGTGATAATCAGCATGATCAGCAACACCAGCATCACATCGATCAGCGGCGTGGTGTTGATCTCCATCATCACCTGCGGTTGCGCCTGTTTTTTTCCTCTCTTGAGCGCCATCGTTTTCCTCACTGCTTCCCTTGCGGCTCGGTGATAAAGCTCAGCCTGCGGATGCCCGCACGCTGCGCCGCCAGCACCACCCGGCCGACCGGTTCATAACTGGCCGCTGCGTCGCCGTGAATGTGGATGGCGGGCTGCGGCTCGCTTTGCGAAATGCCCTTGAACCGCGCCAGCAACGCCTCCAGCCCGGCCACCGGTTCGCCGTTCCAGTACAGCGCGCCGTCTCCGGCGACCGAAAGATTGACGTTCTCCGGCGCGGTCTCGCGCGGCTGATTATTCAGCTTCGGCAGTGTTATCGGCACGGTATGCGTCGCCACCGGAATGGTGATCAGGAAGATGATCAACAGCACCAGCATCACGTCCACCAGCGGCGTGGTATTGATGGCCGAGACGAGATCGTCCGCGCGCTCCTGACCGACGTTCATCGCCATGTCAGCGTCCTCCCAGACTGGCCGCCGACTGGCCGCCCAGCAGCACGGTGTGCAGTTCGCTGCCGAAGCCGCGCACGTCGTCGAGGGCCGCCTTGTTGCGCCGCACCAGCCAGTTGTAGCCGAGTACGGCGGGTACGGCCACGGCCAGGCCGATGGCGGTCATGATCAGCGCCTCCCCCACCGGGCCCGCGACTTTATCGATACTGGCCTGGCCGGCGATACCGATGGCGGTGAGCGCATGGTAAATGCCCCAGACGGTGCCGAACAGACCAATAAACGGGGCGGTGGAGCCAACCGTGGCCAGCACGGCCAAACCGCCCTGCAGGCGCTCGCCCACGGCGTCGACGGCCTCGCCGATGGATTGGCTTAGCCAGGTGTTGCGATCCACCTCCCGGGTGAGTTCGCCCGTATATTGCTGATGAGCGATGAGACCGGCATCGGCGACGAAGCGGAATTCGCTGCCGCGCTTGAGTTGCGCGCTGGCCTGGCGCACGTCGTCTTGCCGCCAGAAGCTGCGTTTGACCTGACGGGAGCGGTGGCGCAGACGGCTTTGTTCGATAAGCTTGACGACGATAACGTACCAACTTGCCGCCGACATAAGCGCCAGGATAAGCAAAGTGCCGCTGGATACCCAGTCACCCTGTTGCCAAATGGCCGTAATACCGTAAGGATTGTCGGTTGCGACCGGTTGCGGACCTGGGGGCGTGGCGGAATGCGGCGCGGCCGGAGGTTCGGGTAGCGCGGCGGCGGCGGCGCTTGATGCGGTTGGTATCACCGGCGCGGCTGACGCAGGTGCGGCGCTGTCTGCGGCCTGTTCGGCCGGCGCGGCGCTCTCCTGCGCCAGGGCGCCGCCCAGCGGGGCGAGCAGCCCGCTCAGGACCAGCAGCGCGGCCAGCAGGCGATAGGTAAAAGACAAAGATGTGAGCATAGGGTTCTCCATATCAAAAATACGGCAGTGAATGCGCTAACAAGGCCGGGCGCTCAGTTAAGGGTAAATTCAAACGGTACGCGTACCCGCACCGCCGACCTCTGGCCGACGCATTGGAAGCGCCTCACGGCCTGTAGCACGACGTCGTTGAAGACGGCGTTGCTGGAACTGGCGATGCGCACGTTCTCAATGACGCCGCCGGCGCTGACGGTAAACTCGGCGACAACCTGTCCTTCCAGGCCCCGGCGCATGGCGCGGCTGGGATAGGGCACGCTGGCGCGTACGCGGATATGGTTGGGACAGGCCATGCCGATGGCCACGGCGGGCGCAGGCGCCGTGACCGACCTGGGCGGCGCCGATTGCACGGTGACAATGGCCGGGGCGGCCGAGACCACCTCGGGCGGCGGCACGTAGGCAGCTCTGGGGCGCGGCGGTTTGGGCGGCGGCGGTTTGGGCGGCGGCGGCGCGGGCGGCGACGGCGACGGTGGCGGTTCCGGCGACGGTGGCGGTTCCATAACCACCGGCTTGGGTTCTTCGATCAGCGCCACCTCCAGCGGTTCCTTGAAAACCTGATCGACCGCCTTGCGCGCCAGACCGTTGAGCAGCGCCCAGCCCAGCGCCAGATGCAGCAAGACCATGAACGCCAGACCGGGCAGCCGTTCACTCAAACTCTTGGCGGGAAGTTTGCGCGTCATACGGATTCAGGCCAGTTCCTTGGTAAGGCGCACCAGCGGAAAGAGCCCGGTTTGCGTCACCGCCCCGTCCGTGACGTAGCCCAGCTTCAGGTAAAAGTCACGCACCTCCAGCTTGCCCGTGACCAGCGCCCGGCGCAGACCAAGCTCGTAAGCCCATGCTTCCAGCCCCTGCATCAACAGGCGGCCGATACCCTGCCCCTGGCGGTCGACCGCGACGGTGATGCGTTCGAACTTGGCCTGGCTTTCATAATGGCGCAGTCGGCCGGTGGCAACCGGCAGCGTGCCGTCCGTAATCAACAGGTAATCGACCCGATCTCCCGGCGTCTCGTCGATTTCCCCCGCCAGCGGAATAGCCAGGCTCAAGGCCACCTGGATGCGCAGATAATGCACCGCGGCCAGTTGCCAGGTCTCAGTCACACGGATGATTTCCATGATGCTTTCCTCTTATAAGCGATGGTCCGCGGCAAGACGCCGCAGCACGGCGAAAACGCGGAGGTTTTCCTCGTCGTTGCCGATGGTGACGCGGATCCATTGCGGCAATCCGCTTTCGCGTCCCGAGCGCAGTACGATGCCGGCATCCAGGAATTGCTGCGCCGTCTCATCGCCGTCGCGGTCGAGATTGATCATCAGGAAATTGGCGAAGCTGGGAATATAGCCCAGCCCCAGCGCGTCGCAGCAGGCGTAGTAGTCGCTTAGCCCCTGCCGTACGGCGGCGACCGAACGTGCGAGAAACGCCTCGTCGTCCAACGCGGCGACGGCGGCGATCTGCGCCAGATGGTTCACATTGGGCGGGGTCTTGACCTTGTGCAGCAGCGCTATCGTCGCCGCGTCGGCGATCGCGTAGCCGATACGCAGGCCAGCCAGACCATAGGCTTTAGAGAAGGTACGCAGTACGATCAGGTTGGGATAGCGGCGAGTGAGGGCGATCCCGTCCGGGAAGTCCTCGCTCGCGGCATACTCGCCATAGGCTTCGTCGAGCACCACCGCGACGTCCGGCGGCACGCGTTCGAGAAATGCCCGCAGCCCGCCGTCGGCCACGATGGTGCCCATCGGGTTATGGGGATTGCACAGCCAGACCAGCCGTGTGCGCGGACCGATGGCCGCCGCGACCGCGTCAAGATCGATGGCATATTCCCGCAGGGGAATCGCTACGATGCGTCCGCCGCTTACTCTGCTGGCGACAGCGTACCAGCCGAAAGAAGGTTCCGGGATGACGACCTCGTCGTTTTCGCCGACGAACACCGAACCGATCAGCGACAGGATCTCGAAGATGCCATTGCCGAACAGAAACCGCTCCGCTTCGAGAGCGTGGCGGTGCGCCAGTTTGTGGCGCAAGGCGCTACAGAAGCTATCCGGATAGCGTGAGGCTTCGCCGCGCGCCGCCGACGCCGCCAGCGCCTGCGCCACGCGCGGCGAGTAGCCCAGGCTGTTCTCGTTAAGCGCCAGATTGGTCAACCGGCCGTCGGGTTGGCCTGCCGCGGATGGCGGATGGAATCCGCGCAGGGTATCCAGACAGGGGCGATGTTTGATGCTGCTCATGGGTTCTCCTATTGTTTTATGGTTTACACCGCCGCCGGATCGCCCCAGCGCCACAATCCAGCCGTACCGGCCGCCCCCGGCCCCGAACTCAGCGCCGCACCGCGCAGGGACTCGCGCCCATGCGGCGCCAGCCAGGGCGCCAACGGATCTTCGTCCGGCGTTATCTCGTCCCTGAAGCCGCGCCGGTACTTACCGTTTGGGTTCGGCAGCAGCCCCAGACTGACCTGCTCGTGTTCGTCGGTGAAGCCGGGCGTCTGGAACAGATCGCGCGCATAGGCCCACAGGTGGGGGAAATCGATGATGCGCCTGGCGGGGCCGAGTTCGGTTGGGAAATTCGGCCGATAGTTGGTATCGAAAGAGGCCAGGGTCACGAACAAACGGACATCGGCGTCGGTCAGTTGCTCGCCGAATAGATAGCGTCGGCTTTGCAGGCGGAAGTCCAGATCGGCCAGGCGGGCCTCGAACACCGTTTTGGCCGCCGCCGCGGCATCGATGGCGGTGGCGAACAACACCTTGTAGGGGCCGTTGTTGATGTCATCGAATATCTGTTGGTTAAGCAGGTCGATCTGCGAGCGCAAAGCCCGTGGATAGAGATCCGGCGCGCCCTGGCGATGTAGCGGCGCCCACGCGGTTTCCAGATCGATGCTTAAGGTGTGGTAATCGTTGGCGACCACGCGCCCGGTCGCCGCCTCCGCCAGGGCCGGCACCGTGCCTCGCCGGTCGTAGCCCGGCAGCGCGCGCCGATACAGTTCATTGAGGCGGGCCACCTTGAACACCTCGTCCACCCCGCCGGGCTGGCCGTCGAACTCCCAGCCGTCATCGCCGCGTGTTTTTACATAGCCGACCGAGATCGCCTGTTCCAGTCCCAGCAGACGGCGCACGATCAGTTGACGGCGCGACCAGCCGCAGCCGGTGGATACGATCAGGCGATAGCGGCCTCCCTCCACCGGCAGTTGTCCCGGCCCATGGCCGAAACGTTGCGTGAAGACGTTGCCCTGCCGCACGAAAGCGCCGTCGTGGCTCTGTTCGACGGTTTTTTCCGGAAATACCGTTACCATGTCATTCTCCCGGTCAATATGGAATGGATGTTTGATGTCGCTCAGAATCTGTAGGCCAGGCTGACGCCGAAGGTGCGCGGATCGCCGTAGCCGGTCGGATAGTGGCCGTTGGTGGCGTCGGTGCCCCCCTGATAGAGCATCGCCTGATTCTTGTAGCGCCTGTCGGTCACGTTGTTGACGTAGGCGCCGATGATCACCTGGTCGCCCGGTAGCGTATAGCTGGCGTGGACGCTGCCCAGCCAGTACGCCTGCTGTAAGGCGTAAAGGTCGCTGTCGTCGGTGACGTTGAAGTGATGTTTGCTGGTGTAGCTCCAGTCGGTGCCGAGCGCCAGCGTGCCGCCGGCCAGCGGCGTACGGTAGTCGATGCCGAGCAGCGCGGTCGTCTGCGGCACGCGGGCGAAGCCGTAGCCCTTGTAGTTCCTGCCGCCGGCCAGCAGTTCATCGAACTCGGTGCGCAGCCGGCTCAGGTTGGCGCGCAGGCGCAGCGATTCGGTAAGTTGGAAGGCGGCTTCAAGCTCGATGCCGTCGACCTCGCCTGAACCCGCGTTCATCAGCGTGGGATAGAAAATGTTGTTCAGCACCTGGTTGACCACCAGTTGCATGTTTTTATAGTCATAGTGGTAGGCGGCGGCGTTGAAAACCAGACGCTGGTTCAGCCAGGCGCTTTTATAGCCGATTTCATACGATTTCAGCTTCTCCGGATCGACAACCGAGAATTGCGATACGCCCGACACGCCGTTGGGGGTAATGTAAGTGTTGTAGTTGCCGGAACGGAAGCCGCTGGCGTGGCGGAAATAAACCAGTTGGTTGTCGTCAATCTGATACTCGGGGGTGATGTCGTAGCCGAGGTTGGACCAGCTTTTTTTGATCCGCCCGCCGGTCGAATAGTACGTCGACAGTCCGGCATTCTCCAGCGCGCCCGGCGACCACCAGTTGCCGTTGACGACGTAGGGCGAGGCGCCGGCGGCGTATAACGTCGTCAGGTCGATGCCGCTTTTTTCATAGGTATGGCGCAGGCCGCCGCTGAGTTTGAACCGTTCGGTGAACTGAAAGCCGACGCTGCCGAACAGCGCGGCGCTGGTGGTGTCCTGCTCGAAGGCGGTCGCGTTGAAGGACTGAGTGGCGGCATCGCCGGTGAGCTTGGCGCTCGCGCTGTAGGATTCGTTGTCGTCGCGGAACAGGTAGGTCCCGGCGATCCAGGTAAAACGCTCCTCGGGCGGCGAAACAAGACGCAACTCCTGGCTCCTCTGCGTCACTTTATTGCGCGAATAGGAGCGTGAGCCGCCGCCGGTCGCATACTCGTATGGCGTGTAGTCGCCATCCACCAGTCCGCTGCGCCGGCCGTGGTCGAACGCCGTTACCGAGGTCAGCGTGAAGCCGTCGATATCCCAGTTGAAAGTGAGGCTGGCGCCTTCGGTCTCGACCTCGAGCGGCAGGTCGAAATTGTAGGCGACATGCTCGCGGTCGCCGTTACCGTCGCCGATCGGGGCAACGTAGCCGTTGACGTCCGGCGCGCCGTTGCGGGTAACCGAATACCACGGATTTTGCGTTCCGTCGAGCCGGCGTATGTGTACGTTGAGCAGTGCGTCGAGTTCGGGTGAGAGAAGCGCCAGCAACTGGAAGCGTCCGGCAAAATCTTCATAGTCGCCGACGTCGTTGCCGGTGGTGGTGTTCTTCGCCAGACCGCCGCGTTCCTCATAATGCAACGCGGCCCGGCCGGCCAGAACATCGTCTACGAGTCCCCCGCCGATGGCGCCCTGAAACAGTCTGGAATCCAGGTTGCCGAACTGCAGCTTTGCATTGCCGTCAGTCTCGAAAGCCGGCTTGCGCGAAATGAAGTGGAAGGCGCCGCCGGTGGTGTTCTTACCCCACAGGGTGCCCTGCGGGCCGCGCAGCACTTCGACCCGCTGCAGGTCGAACAGCGGCGTGCCGGTGAACAGATTGTTGTTGTAATACACTTCGTCGGCATAAAAGCCGATCGGATTGACCGCATTGTTGGTGGCCTCGTTGGAGCCCACGCCGCGGATAAAGAAGCGCGGGCGGGCGCGGCTTTCGGTGTTCCAGCCCTGCGCGCCGGGGATGAACTTGGCGACATCCTTCGTACTTCGCAGATCGCCCTCCTCAATCTCCTCGCTGCTGACCACGCTGATCGCCGCGGGGACCTTCTGCAGACTCTCGGCGCGCCGGGGCGCGGTGACGATCACCGGGGCGAGCTGTTCATTGTGCTCGGTTTCCTGCGCCGGCGCGGCGACGGATATGGTGGCGAAGAATGCGCCGGCGACGAGGGCCGCGCCGGATGTTTTTTTAAAGCGAACGATTCGGGGCTGATGCTGCATAGCGTCCTCCGGGAATATCTGCGTTGGTGAAAGTGGGTTAAATTGTTTCGGGGCCGGCAAACCAGCCAAAGCGGCGGCGCGCCGGCCGTCAGGCAGGTTCCTGCATATAACGCCCGAGCCAGATGGCGAGAATGATCCACAACAGTCCGGCGATGGCATAACCGGCCGGCGCCACGAATACCGCCACGGCCAGGGTATGGGCGTCGGACAGGCGCCCGACGAGTTCCGGACCGACAATGCCGGCGATGCCCGAGGTCAGCACGATGGACCACGCGGTCGCGCTGTTGCGCAGATAAGGCGGCACCGTTTCGACGATAAGCGTCGTCAGGGTGCCGGCGCTGAAGCCGAAGAGGGCGATCCCGGCGGCGATGCAGGCCCGAGTGAACGTCAGATCCCGGCTGCCGTAGGCGGTGGCGAAAGCCGCGCAAGCCAGCAGCGAGGTGGTCGCCAGGAAAGCGGGAAAGCCCCAGCGGAAAGGCCGCAGCGCCACGCTGGAAAAATAGCCGCCGATCAGGCCCACCGGCAAGGTATAGAGCAGAACCTGGGCAAGAAAGTCGGAAGCCTGCTGGTTGCTGAGATCGAAGACGCGATGCAGATAGGCCGGGATCCAGATCTGCACCGACATGGCGATAAAGAAGAACAGCAGCGCCAGCGAATGCAGGATGTAGCCGGGATAGCGGAAGACCGCCAGACTCTCGCGCACGCCGGGTTTGACGGCGGCAAGGGAGGCGCCTCTGACATCGTCGTGCGCGCCGATGGCCGGCTCCCTGACCCACAGCAGCAGGAACGCGAGCAATAACCCGGGCAACCCGGCGACAAAGAAAGCGGTGCGCCAGCCGTATTCGGTCGCCAGCCATCCGCCGAGCGCCAGCGCGGCGGCCGTGCCGATCTTGTTTTTCAGCATGTACAGTGAGAACACCAGATTGCGCCAGCGCGGACGATAGAGGTCGGCCAGCCAGCTCGGTGCGAGCGAGTTGTAGGCCGCTTCGCCGAAACCGGTGGCGACGCGCCAGAACAGCAGGCCGAGAAAGCCGACGGCAAAGCCGGTGGCGATTGACGACAGGCTCCAGATGGCTATCCCGGCCAGCAACACCGGCTTGCGCCCGAAACGGTTGGCCAGCACGCCGAAGATCGGCGCGCCGATAAGTCCCGCCAGCGTAAACATCGAGGACAGACGCCCGATCTGTTCGTCGGTGAAGCCGAACTCCGCTTTGATCGGCGTCAGTAGTGATGCGATGATCATGGCGTCCAGCACACAGACGATGCCCAGCAGCCATATCAGGGTCAACTGCGCATGGCTGTTGTTTTGCCAGCCCCCGGCAACCGGCGGCGCGGCGTCAAAGGTGTCGGTCAGCGTTTTCTCCTGCGGGATGGTCATGGCAATCAGCTTCCTAGGTTGACCGTTCGCACGGCTCGCGACGGGTAAAAGGAGGTCATGGGATGCGATCGCGGCGCATCCGGATTAGGGGCTATTATTCAATGCGGGGCGGGAGGTTCAGAAGGACAATCCGTGTCATGTATAGATAAATATTGCATTAATTTAGATATTTTATCGGCTTGTCACCGGCCGGCCGCCTGGCTTAGATTCAGATTTCCCGATCGCTGATAAAAGGACATGCAGGGAAATGAACCGACCCATGAAATATCCGCCGACGGACAATTCGTGCCAGTCCCGCAGCATGCCTTTCATCGCCGCAGAGAGGGAGCGAAGCGGCAGATCGCCATCCACGAATCCACGCTGTATCGGCATACATGACCGGGAGTTCACGCTGTTTCAGGTCTCCGGCCTGCTGCTGGCGGCGCAGGAGCAAAATAGCCCGGTCAAAGGGCTGCAACGGGATCTCGGCATCGACCTGATGCGGGGAGACTGGCCGGCCGCGACCGTATCCTATATGGAACTACGCCAGGTTTTCGAATATTTGTGGCTGATAGGCGACAGGGCGGAACTGCTGTTCGATCATGCGTCGCGCATCAATTTCGCCAGTTTCGGCACCTCCGGCATGGCGGCAATGGCGCTAAGCGACTGCAAAGCAGGCATCCGCTTTTGCGCCGGTCATTTCCGCACACCGTGGAATGCCGTGCCGGAAAGCCGGGGCGACGGCGGTATGAGCTTGCTGCATATTCCCAAGTTCTATGATCCCGAGTTTCGCACGGCGTTCGAGCATTTCCATTTTGTCAATTGCTTCGCGGTAGCCCGCTCCAAGACGCCGGGCATGCGAATCGCCGACGCGGTGCGATTTACACGCTCTGGCGGCATTTCCAAGTCGGCGTTGGAGCATTATTTCGGCTGTCCGGTCTATTTCGACGAGGATATCGCCCAAATCGAATTCAGCCGGCAATGGCTCGACCATCCCATGCCGTTCATCGATAGCGGCCTGCGAGCCAGGCTGGCGCGGCTTCTTGAAGAGGTTCTGGCCGGGGATACGCTGCGCAGGCAGAGTACCCTCCAGTTTTTAAGCGCACATTTGGACGAAGTCAGATCGTCCGAGGATTTGGCGCGGCTGCTCGGCATCAGCCGCCGTACGCTGGCCCGACTCCTCGATCGCGAAGGCGTCAGCTACTCCGTTCTGTCGCGCGAGGTGCGCCTGACCGAGGCCCGCCGCATGTTGCGGCACGGTATGAGTATCTCAGCAATTGCCGAAAACCTGGGGTTTGCCGATGACCGCAGCTTCCGGCGGGCCTTTCTCCGCTGGGGAGGAACCAGCCCTTCCGAATACCGGCGGAGCTGGGAACAGGTCGGCAAGGAGCTCGGCGATCGTCTGGACGGTCACTTCTGAGAAAAGGCATTTACACAAAATCCAGTAGAGATTCCCAAATGGCCCATGCCTGGATGCGTCTTATCCGCCTGGGAAAATCCAAACTGTTAACCTGCTTCATCCATTGACCGACATTCTGCTAAGCGAGTGCAACCGCATGCGGCAAGATGAGCTAAGCCACGCTCTGCAACAGTTAACACTATCTTGCATTATCCCCGGTGTAACAGAACAACTGACATTAATCTGCTGGCATGGCCTGATTAAGGGATATGGCGCGAATGACATTCTCTCTCTGGTAGGTAAACCGGCATATGGTATCGACGACTTTCTTCAGCAGTGGAGGAAGCACCATCCTATTCTGTTCTCACAAATTGAGGATTATGTATTCTTTGCCTGTGTCAGTAACTGGTCCACTTACCGTTAGCTTGATTTTCAACCTCTTACAAATACCACTAACAATGAGCGTTCGATCGTTATCACCGATCGATAGGATCGAATCGATCTATAAAAACGATTATCTTTTGATCAAAAACACGGATAGGATATTTCTTAAAACACTCATAACCACATGTGTTTAAAAGATTTATTCCCATTCTTGGGAAGGGGGATGGCGTGTTCTTTATCAGACGAAAATCCAAACCATAAACCGTTACGCCGATTGCTGGCGGCAACGAACCGCTTTGGATAATGAAAATATGAATCAGGAGCCTCCTGTGAAAACGATTATTAATAAATGCACAGACGATGATTTCAAATACCTGTCGGAGATCCTTGATAGTTATGTTTCATTTACGAATGATAAGCGCAGAAAAAATTTACTGGCTGAAAGTAAACACAATGCCAACTCAAAAACTCAGTTAGTCAATCTGATAGACAGCCAAATTAAATACTATGGTTCATCTGATATTGCCTACTTGAAGAGAAAACTTCTTCAGGGTAATGGCGGCACCGAAGCCAGGGAAATTGTCGAAGATGCATGTAATAAACTAAAAGTAAAAATAAAACACGGTGGGTCGACAGAGTCTCTGCTTGAGCGTCTTGTGTATGCAGTGGTTGAAAAAGAGCTTATCAGCAAAACCCCTGAAGAATTATCACGTTCATTTAAAACTATGGGACTTGATGAGGCGGACAGAGAGCTGATCTTGACTCATTTGAAATCCAGCGGGAAAGTCCTCGTATTGCCGATCCTCCTTAAAGTACTTGGTCAAAAGATCACGTTGGGGATAATTGAAACCATCATCGTCAGTCTGATTACGCAAATTATTGGACGCGAGGCAGCCAAGGTACTGGTAAAAGAAATAATGAAGAGAAACCCCTGGATAAATGCCCTGGGGCCAGCCGTTTGGGTTCTTTCCGGCGCATGGCTTGCATTCGATCTTCAAGGTCCCGCGTACCGTAAAACAATTCCTATTTGTTTATATTTAGGCATTGTCGCTTTACGTGATGGTAAAGAGGATGCCGAAGAATAGTGCTGAACAGATAATCGTATCAATCCGGTAATAATTGCATTCGCTGCGAAATAATGGCATCGCGGCCAGTGCCAAAAAGAAACCAGATATTTTTATAACCTCTGAACAGGTGTCCTATGATCCCGGTTAATACCCTCTATTTAACGATTCTTAATCAGCAGGGTAAATCATCCAGCAGCCTGAGTCAGGCGATTGAACGTCTGGCTTCTGGTATACGCATCAACAGTGCAAAGGATGACGCTGCGGGTCAGGCAATCTCTAACCGGATGACCAGCCAGTACCATGGACTCTCCCAGGCAAAGAACAACGCAAATGACGGCATTTCCCTGCTTCAGACGGCGGAAGGCACGCTGGACGAAATCAATAGTCGTCTACAGCATATACGTGAACTTACCGTTCAGGGGTTGAATGGAACCTATAGCCAGGAACAATCGGATGCTATCCAGGCTGAAATCAACATGAATTTGAAAGAGATAGATCGCCTGACTTCCCAAACCAGCTATAACAGCCTGACCCTGCTTGATGGCAGTTCAGGTCAGGTGGATATACAGGTTGGCGCGAACGATGGCGAAACCCTATCGCTGGATTTTTCTCCGCCGGGATTCAGCGTTGACGAACTTGGGCTGACTGATCTGGTGATCAGCGGCATCAGTGGAGAAGTGTATGATGAAAATACGCTAACGGGCGCGGCCTCAAATATTATTCTGGACAGCACTACGACTACGACAAGTTATTATTATCCGGACAGTCCATTAACCTCGCCGACATTTGTACGTAGCGGCAGTAACAACCGGTATTATATTCAGGCGCAGGATGAACAGGGAAAGCCGGTTTATTATCTGGCGGCTTATACTGCATCGCATGATACGGCGACAGGAAATAGCACGGCGACTATCCGGGCAGTTGCGTCGTCCGAACTTTACACGCCGGTGACACGAATTGATGACCAGGATATTACTACCGCAACATTGTCATTTACAGACAGTAATGGGAATACCATTGATTCGGAGAACGCCAGATTATTACAGCAGGGCAGCCAGTATATTCTTGAAGTCGATGATGGCTCGGGAAACTATCAATACTATAATGCTGCGGTTACCGTAAAGACTGACGGCACCGATGTGCAGGTCGATATTGTGGCAAGTAGTGGTACGGCAATTAACACATTTTCTGATGTCGCCAGTGTGAGCGGCACGTCCAGCATCACAATTGACTCAGATAATGTCGTTGTCAATTATACCGATAGCGAAGGTAATCAATATAGCAACGTATTGACAGAAGACGCTGATGGGAATTATGTCATGAACATATCCGATGACGGCGTATCAGGCTATAAAAGCGCGACAATCGTCAGTCAGGCAGATAATAGCCTTTTGCTCAAAACAATAAACGGCAGTGGGGAAGTTCAAATCTATTATGAAATGAATTACACCGCTTATACCGATGCCAGTACTAATCAGACCGTCATTAACATCTCCGAAGTGGGAGAAGGAATTAGACTGCGTAATCCTGAAAACCCATTGGCCGTAATTGATAACGCCATCGCCCTGGTGGATGAAAAACGCAGTAGTCTGGGCGCAATGGAAAACCGTCTGGAGTCAGTGATGAATGTTCAGACGAATACAACCGAGGCGATTAGCGCCGCCCGTTCCCGTATTACGGACGCGGATTATGCCGCCGAGATATCTGCGATGGTCAGAGCTCAAATTCTGCAACAGACAACCGTTTCCATGTTATCTCAGGCCAACCAGCAGTCGGAAATTGTTTTAACGCTATTGCAAGAGTAACAACAAAAATCCCTGAGGGAAAATCGGGATATATCTTCGAGAACCTTCTCATTATAGGTGTTTTTATATAAATGAATAACAAAATAAAAAATCTTTCAGATTATCGAGCCGCCATTTAATTAGCAATGGTGCGGAAAACATCAATATCGATATGCCGAGGGTTTAACCAGCGGTAAAACTCAACTATTAATATAATTAACTTGAATGACAATAATTTATCTTGACGTCAGTCTTCTAATATCTCAAGGCCAACACAGGGCATGCTATCGCCATCCATTAATGCCGGAAAAATGTATCAAGGTGCATTTAAACGGAGAATATAATCGGGAAACCATCAGGGAAATTAAATACTATAAAAAGATTGCCAACAAGATATTTTCAGAGCAAGTCATAGCACAATATCACGGCACGGATAAAACCAATCTGGGACTGGGCTATGTTTTTGATCTGATAAAAGACTACAGCGGAGAAGTATCAAAAACGCTGTCGTATTACTTATCAGAAAAAACGCTGAGTGAAAAATATAAGACGGGAATATCTCAGGCTTACGACCGCATGAAAGCACTGGCAGAACAGCATGCCATCGTCACCATGACGTTGAAACCTTACAACATCCTGTATAGATTAAGAAATCAGGATGAGGGGGATTTAATTATTATCGATAATCTTGGGTGCGCAAATTTATTTCCTCTGGCTTATTATTCCGAGTTTTTCGCCAGACAAAAACTATCCCGCCGCTTTAATGATTTTGAAAAAATGCTGATGCATGAATATGGCATAACGCTTTCAGGTTAATCGCCGTGAAAATTTAAATAATTATTACGTGATGCTGCAACCATTCTATCTCTCTTAGGTATTAATTAACTCACAACAGGAATAATAAGAAAATGCGCATTTCTTCCGTCAGGGATAAGTTTTCATGGTCATCCCTTACATGGCTTTTGCTGTTTTTCTGGTATTTCTCATGCACGCTGCAACTGGTTATTCTGTTTTCCGGACACAGCGGATTTAACGGATTAAGGGATGCGTTGCTGTACAGCCTACTATGGCTCATCCCGATATTTTTCTTTCCGCGTCAGACGCGTTATTTTACCGCAGTGCTCGGTATTATCCTGTGGGCAACGGCCTGCGTTGCACTGGGCTATTACCTGATATACGGGCAGGAGTTTTCCCAAAGCGTACTGTTTGTGATATTTGAGTCCAATACCACAGAAGCCGGGGAATACGCCAGCCAGTATCTCAGCTTTAAGCTGATTGCCGCTATTCTGCTGTATACCGCTGCCGCTGTTTATCTGTGGACCCGGACACGCCCGGTCTGGCTACCGGTACGTTATCGCCTCGTTTCCGCATTAGTCATTCTCACAGTACTGTTTGGCGTACCCGTCCATAAAAAAATGATAAAGCAGCATCTTCCGGGAGAAGAAGCCGTTGCCTACCTTGCCGGACGCATGGGTACCACCGCGCCGTGGCAATTTGTCGGCAGCTATCTGGAATACCTGCACCAACTCGCCAGCATGGAATCCCTGTTGCAACAGAACGCTGCTTTACCGCCCTTGCCGAATCTGAAAGACGCCAACGGCGATATTCCCCGCACGCTGGTGCTGGTCATCGGCGAATCCACCACCCGCACCCGGATGAGCCTATACGGCTATCCCCGCCCCACTACGCCCCGCCTCGACGCATTGCGTAAAACCGCTCCTAATTTGGTGGTATTCAACGACGTGATAGCGCCGAGACCTTATACCATCGAGTTGTTGCAGCAGGCGCTGACCTTTGCCGACCAGCAACAGCCGGATCGTTACCTGACCCAACCATCGTTAATGAACATGATGAAACAGGCCGGGTATAAAACATTCTGGATCACCAATCAGCAAACCATCACCAAACGCAATACCATGCTAACGGTTTTCTCGCAGCAGACCGACCGACAGTTTTATCTGAATAACCAGCGTACACAGAGTTCCCGACAGTATGACGATGTGGTTCTGGCACCCTTTGATGAGGTATTACGCGATCCGGCAGAGAAAAAATTTATTGTGGTTCATCTGCTCGGGACGCATATGAAATACCTGTACCGCTACCCGGAAAGCTTTGCGCGCTTCAATGATCGGAAAGGCATTCCCGCCACGTTAAGTGACCAGCAGGCGGAGACTTATAACAGTTATGACAATGCCGTGCTGTATAACGATTTTGTTGTCAGCAGCCTGATCGAAACCTTTGCCCGCCATAAGCCCAACGGTTTTCTGCTTTATTTCTCCGACCACGGCGAGGATGTGTATGAAACCCCGCCACATAACGTGCTGGGTCGTAACGAGGGAGCGCCAACCCGCGCCATGTACACTGTTCCGTTTATTTTGTGGCTGTCGCCCGAATGGCAAAAAAGCCATCCCCATCAGTACACTACGGATGTTGACCGAAAATACAGTATCGCCCATCTCATCCATACCTGGGCAGATTTAGCGGGGCTAAGCCACGACTTCTACGAACCGGGGAAAAGCCTGGTCAGCGAGGAGTTCAGGCCGACAGCACGCTGGATCGGTAATCCATATGAGAAAAACGGATTGAAGGATTTTGATGCGTTGCCATAGCCCATAAAAAAATAAATTTGGCACCCCTATGCCACCGACGGTTTCGACAAAAAAATAAAAACAGTCACTACCTCAAAAATAAAGACATCCAGACGCATGGAGGTCTGGATGTCCATTATAGCTAAGCACTTTTTATTACTCTTCCCCGCCCCTGCCATTTATTTTCCCAAAATCAAACGGACTCACCGCCCTCTCCCGATTCGCATCCAGAAAATCCGCCCACCATTGCAGCATCAGCTTACGCTCGTCCAGATGTTCCGCCTTGTGGATATACGCTGCCCGGACACCGTTACGCTCCTGATGGCTCATTTAATGATCGCCAATAAAGACCAGTTCACAGTGACCACTGATTTCCCGTATTTTCTTGAGGATCGCCAACGCCTGACGACTTAACGGCACCAGATGCGGCGTGTGCATTTTTGAACCGCGTTCAGAAAACTTCACACCGGGAATCGGTTTACGTTCTGGGGGGATCGTCCATATGGCATTCTCGAAATCGATTTCCGGCCATCGGGCAAAGCGCAGTTCACTGGAACGGATAAAAAGCAGAAGCGCAAGGTTAATGACTAATTTGGTAAACTTCCCGTCCTTTATATCCATCAATCTTCGCCAGAAGCTCAGAGAAACGATTAAGCGGCAAGGCGGGTCGATGCATGACTTCTGCACCAGCCATGTCCTGCGCCGGGTTATAGTCAATCAGGCCATTCTGTACCGCATAGGTCATGATAGCCGTGACACGCTGCTTCAGGCGTGTGGCAACCTCCAGCCGTCCCGAACGTTCTACCGCTTTAATAGGCGGTAACAGATCTTTTGTCCTCAGATCCGCAATAGGTCTTTTACCGATATAGGGAAAGATATGTTCAACTAACCCCTTCAGGATACGTTCGCTGTGCAGTTCCGACCATTTTTTGTTATCGGCATGCCAGGCTCTGGCTACCGCTTCAAACGTTTTGGCCGCATCCTGTAGCTCGGCCTGCGCCGCTTTCTTGTGCTCACGTGGGTCGATGCCTGCCGCGACCAGCTTTCTCGCCTCATCGCGTTTCTGACGCGCATCTGAAAGGGAAATTTCGGGATAGACGCCCAGCGCCATCAGGTGTTGCTTACCGGCAAAACGAAATCGCAGCCGCCAGTATTTGGAACCATTGGGATGAACCAGCAGGAACATGCCGTCACCGTCCGTCAACGAATACTCTTTTTCTTCTGGTTTTGCAGAACGCACTTTTATATCTGTCAGGGCCATTATCAATGTCCTCGCATGTGCTTGCGGTGAGGGTTGAAGTATATAAGACATCATAGCGCCAAAATATATACTCAGATATATACTCGCCAGCATGTTGATGTGGGTTGAATCAGGTTGACGTCGGGAGAGTAACAACAGAAGGGAAAGTCGGTAAATCCGTGGGGTTGAGATAAAAAAATAGACGTCCATTGACGTCTATTGATTTTGTATTGGTACCGAGGACGGGACTTGAACCCGTAAGCCCAATCGGGCACTACCACCTCAAGGTAGCGTGTCTACCAATTCCACCACCTCGGCATCACAATAACTGCTATGCAACAGCAGTGGCTGGCACTGCTGTCAAAACTACTTTTACAACGATTACTTTGGAATATCGCTTGCAGGTGCCGAAGGCGCGGCAGGCGTGGTGCTCTGCTCCGCTTTCTCAGGCTGGCTCAGATTATCCCATGCCCCGCCGCCTCGGTTACTACTCTGCAGCGAACTCATGTTACCCAGCACCAGACTGATAATGAAGAACAGCGTCGCCAATACCGCCGTCATGCGAGTCATGAAATTCCCGGAGCCGCTCGAACCGAACAAAGTGGCAGAAGCACCTGCTCCGAACGAGGCTCCCATATCAGCACCTTTACCTTGCTGCAGCATAATCAAGGCAACCAGCCCGATCGCTATCAACAGGAAAATCACCAAAAGAGCTTCGTACATAGTTGTACCTGTAACCGTTTTCCCCATCATTGATGGAGATTTTAAATTCTTGCGGCAACGCCGCGTATAGTCCGCCTGGTCGAATGAATACCTTCATCCCTTGCCAAGCGGGTCTGAATACTAACCAAAGGCTGTAGCGTACGCAAGGGTAATTTAGCCGCCGTTTGCTGATTGAAGAAAAAAAGAGCGGCTCTTTCGTCATCCTCGCTCCGCTGGCGATGCTGAGCGGGTTTAACCGTCGTTAATCCACCGCTTTTACCGCGTCGGCGATGCGATTAGCCAGCTCAATCACCGTCGCCTCATTCTCGCCTTCGACCATAACGCGAATAAGCGGCTCGGTGCCTGATTTTCTCAGTAATACCCGCCCCCGGCCGGTCAGCTCTTGCTCCACGTCCTGGGTGATCTGTTGCACCCTTTTGTCCTCAAGCGGGTCATTTTCACCCGAGAAACGGACGTTAACCAGAATTTGCGGGAATAGCTTCATGCCGCTGCACAAGTCATACAGGCTCATATGGTTTCTGACTATCGCGGTAAGCACTTGCAACCCGGCGATAATGCCGTCGCCCGTGGTGGTTTTATCCAGCAGAATAACATGGCCGGAGTTTTCGGCGCCGATACGCCAGCCTTTCGCCTGCATGGTTTCCAGTACATAGCGATCGCCGACTTTGGCGCGCGCAAACGGAATGCCCAACTGCTTCAATGCCAGCTCCAGTCCCATATTGCTCATCAGGGTTCCGACCGCGCCGCCGCGCAGCTGGCCCTGGCGCAAACCTTCGCGGGCGATGATATACAGGATCTGATCGCCATCGACTTTGTTGCCCAAGTGGTCGACCATAATCAGCCGGTCTCCGTCGCCGTCAAACGCCAGCCCGACATCGGCTTTTTCCGCCACCACGCGCGCCTGTAGCTGCCTGACGTCGGTCGCGCCGCACGCTTCATTGATGTTCATGCCGTCCGGCGCGCAGCCAATGGAAATCACGTTAGCGCCCAGTTCGCGCAATACGCTGGGAGCGATGTGATAGGTTGCGCCATTCGCGCAGTCGACCACTATTTTCAGGCCGTTAAGGTTCAGCTCGCTGGGGAAGGTTCCCTTGCAGAATTCGATATAGCGCCCGGCTGCGTCGACAATACGGTTTGCCTTGCCCAGCTCAGCCGATTCCACACACGTCAGCGGTTTTTCCAATTCGGCTTCGATCGCCTCCTCCACCTCATCGGGCAATTTGGTGCCGTCGATAGAGAAGAATTTAATGCCGTTATCATAGTAAGGGTTGTGCGAAGCGGAAATAACGATACCGGCTTCCGCTCTGAAGGTGCGCGTCAGATACGCGACGGCCGGCGTCGGCATCGGACCGGTAAAAGAGGCGGACAATCCCGCCGCGGCCAGCCCGGCTTCTAACGCGGACTCCAGCATGTAACCGGAAATGCGGGTATCCTTGCCGATGATGATTTTACGCGAACCGTGTCGCGCCAAAACCTTGCCCGCGGCCCAACCCAGCTTCAGCACAAAATCGGGGGTGATCGGGCTGTCGCCCACCTTTCCCCGCACGCCGTCAGTGCCAAAATATTTACGGTTACTCATAATAGTTTTTATTCCTTCGCTGAAAGAGTGGCTTCCACAATGCGCATCGCATCTACCGTTTCTTTTACGTCATGAACGCGAATAATTTGCGCGCCTTGCATCGCCGCGATCACCGCACAGGCCACGCTGCCCTGAACCCGCTGCGCGGGAGGGACCTTGAGCAGTTGTCCGATCATCGATTTTCTCGACATTCCGACCAGCAGGGGCAATCCGAAACGGTGTAATTCGCCCAGGCGTGCAAGAAGCTGATAATTATCAGCCAGATTTTTACCAAATCCGAACCCGGGATCCAGCAAGAGACGACTTTTCGGAATATTACCGTTCACGCAGCGATCGATCTGCCGCTGCAAAAACGCCCCCACTTCCGCCATCAGGTCATCGTAGTGCGGGTTGTGCTGCATGGTTTTTGGCAATCCCTGCATATGCATCAGGCAAACCGGCAGACCGGTCGCGGCGGCGGCGGCCAAAGCCCCCGGCTCTTGCAAAGAGCGAATGTCGTTAATCAAGTGAGCGCCCGCTTGCGCCGCAGCCGTGATGACCTCAGGCTTGGAGGTATCGACGGAAATCCATGCGTCAAAACGCCGGGCCAACGCCTCAACGACCGGGATCACGCGCTCCAGTTCCTCTTGCGTACTGACTTCATCCGCACCCGGGCGGGTGGACTCTCCGCCGATATCAATCAGCGTGGCGCCGGCGGCGATCATCTCCTGGGCATGAAACAGCGCCGCATCCAGCGTGTTATGTTTGCCGCCGTCGGAAAATGAATCGGGAGTGACGTTGAGAATGCCCATCACCTGGGGACAAGAAAGATCCAGGGTCGACCCTCTGGCGATCAGTTGCATGATTTTTCCCTCAAAATCGTTGCTCTCTTCTAAAACCTATCCCGCGGGCCATTCAGTAAAAAACCCCGGACAAGTCCGGGGTTTTACAGGAATAACAACGGGCAATACTAAACACCGGCAAATTTATTTTTGCTCGGACATCGTGCCACCCGGATTCGGCGTGTGGGGCTCATCAACCGGCGTCGGCGCCTTGGGTGTGCCGCCATTGCCGGAATTACTATCCGAGCTTTGCTCTTCCCAGCCCGCCGGCGGGCGAACCTCTTTACGCGACATCAAATCGTCAATCTGCGGCGCATCAATGGTTTCATATTTCATCAGCGCATCTTTCATTGAATGCAGGATGTCCATATTCGCCATCAGCAACTCGCGCGCACGCTGGTAGTTGCGCTCAATCAGCGATTTGACTTCCTGATCGATGATACGCGCCGTTTCGTCAGACATATGTTTGGCTTTGGCGACGGAACGGCCCAGGAACACCTCGCCGTCCTCTTCCGCATACAGCAGCGGACCGAGTTTTTCCGAGAAGCCCCACTGCGTAACCATGTTGCGCGCAATGGAAGTGGCGACCTTGATGTCATTCGACGCCCCGGTAGACACTTTTTCCACGCCGTAGATAATCTCTTCCGCCAGACGGCCGCCGTACAGAGTGGAAATCTGGCTTTCCAGCTTCTGACGGCTGGCGCTGATGGCGTCCCCTTCCGGCAGGAAGAACGTCACGCCCAGTGCGCGGCCGCGCGGGATAATGGTCACTTTATGCACCGGATCGTGTTCCGGCACCAGGCGACCGATAATCGCATGGCCCGCTTCGTGATAGGCGGTGGACTCTTTCTGCTGTTCCGTCATCACCATGGAGCGGCGTTCAGCCCCCATCATGATCTTGTCTTTGGCTTTTTCAAACTCGACCATCGACACCACGCGCTTGTTGCCGCGCGCGGCGAACAGCGCCGCTTCGTTGACCAGGTTGGCCAAATCGGCGCCGGAGAAGCCCGGCGTACCGCGGGCGATAACCGATGCGTCAATATCCGGGGAGAGCGGCACCCGGCGCATATGCACTTTCAGGATCTGCTCGCGGCCGCGCACATCCGGCAGCCCCACCACCACCTGGCGGTCAAAACGGCCGGGACGCAGCAACGCGGGGTCAAGCACGTCGGGACGGTTGGTTGCGGCGATCACGATAATGCCTTCATTGCCTTCAAAACCATCCATCTCAACCAGCATCTGGTTCAGAGTCTGTTCACGTTCGTCGTGACCGCCGCCCAGACCGGCGCCGCGCTGACGGCCCACCGCATCGATTTCATCGATAAAGATGATGCAGGGAGCGGCTTTCTTCGCCTGCTCAAACATGTCGCGTACGCGGGACGCGCCCACGCCGACAAACATTTCGACGAAGTCCGAACCGGAGATGGTGAAGAAGGGCACTTTCGCTTCGCCGGCAATCGCTTTGGCCAGCAGGGTTTTACCGGTCCCCGGCGGCCCGACCATCAGAATACCTTTCGGTATCTTGCCGCCCAGCTTCTGGAAACGGCTGGGTTCACGCAGATATTCGACCAGTTCGCTGACTTCTTCTTTTGCTTCGTCACAGCCGGCAACGTCGGCAAAGGTGGTTTTGATCTGATCTTCCGTCAGCATCCGCGCTTTGCTCTTGCCAAAGGACATGGCGCCTTTACCGCCGCCGCCCTGCATTTGACGCATAAAGAAGATCCAGACGCCGATCAGCAACAGCATCGGGAACCAGGAAATAAAGATTGAAGCCAGCAAGCTCGGCTCTTCCGGCGGCTCGCCAACCACTTTCACATTCTTCGTTAGCAGGTTATCCAGCAGCTTGGGATCGTTGACAGGAATATAAGTCGTGTATCGGTTGCTATCTTTTTTGATAACACTGATCTCACGCCCGTTAATACGTGCTTCGCGGACCTGATCCTGATTCACTTCAGTCAAGAAGGTTGAATAATCCACCCTACGGCCATTCGACTCGCTGGGCCCAAAGCTCTGGAAAACGGACATCAGCACAACTGCGATGACCAACCAGAGAATCAGGTTTTTCGCCATGTCACTCAAGGGATTAACCTCATATTACAACTGTGTTAAAAAACAGCGTTAGGGTACTACAGTTTGCGCCCTGTCGCTACGATATACACTTCACGCGACCTGGCACGCGAAGCGTCTGGCTTACGAATCTTGACCTTCGTAAACAGGGAGCGAATTTCCCGCAGGTATTCGTCAAAACCTTCTCCCTGAAACACTTTAACCAGAAAACTACCACCTGGCGCTAAGACATCCCGACACATATCAAGTGCTAATTCAACCAGATACATCGACTTCGGAATATCAACTGCTGGTGTACCGCTCATGTTCGGCGCCATGTCAGACATCACCACCTGAACCTTGTCGTCCCCCACCCTTTCAAGAAGGGCTTTAAGAACGACTTCATCACGAAAATCCCCTTGCAGGAAATCGACGCCAACAATAGGATCCATCGGCAAAATATCACAGGCGATAATACGCCCCTTACCACCAATCTGCGTCACCACATACTGCGACCATCCGCCTGGGGCGGCGCCCAAATCAACCACCGTCATGCCGGGTTTAAACAGTTTGTCGCTCTGCTGTATTTCATCAAGTTTAAACCAAGCGCGGGAGCGGAGCCCCTTTTTCTGCGCCTGTTGCACATATTTATCGCTAAAGTGTTCCTGCAACCAGCGACTGGAGCTTGCAGAACGCTTTTTATTAGCCATCTGTTTTCCAACTATTCTCTGTAAAGCGCTATCCGGTAAGCGGAAACTTCTCGCATACAGCCAATCCGTAACGCCAAATTGGTTATAATGATGAGATGGCGGTAGAATGAACCGTTTTCAATCCCAACCTAAGCAAAAAAGACAATGAACCTAAGCAATAAACAAAAACAGCACCTGAAAGGTCTGGCCCATCCGTTAAAACCGGTCGTCATGCTGGGCAATAACGGCCTCACCGAAGGTGTTCTGGCTGAGATCGAACAAGCATTGGAACATCACGAACTGATCAAAGTGAAAGTCGCGAGCGAAGACCGCGAAACCAAGACCCTGATTATTGATGCCATTATACGCGAAACCGGGGCCGGTAACGTTCAGGTTATCGGCCACACCCTGGTGCTGTATCGTCCGGCGAAAGAACGTAAAATCGTGTTGCCACGATAACACTTTTTATTTCAGGATACGCAGTTTTAACGGAAAGGTGCCACGCCTGCCCGTTAGAGAAAAGGCCGCAAGCGGCCTTTTTCCTTTCTTTACAAACTTTGCTGTTTTAATCAGCAAAACAGCAACGTTTACAGATAGTCAACGCTGAGGATTTCGTACTCCACGTTGCCGCCCGGCGTCTGGATCACCACAATGTCATCCGGCTCTTTGCCGATAAGACCGCGGGCGATAGGCGAGTTCACCGAAATCAGATTCTGCTTAAAATCAGCCTCGTCATCGCCAACGATGCGGTAAGTCTGTTCTTCTTCGGTATCCAGATTGATAACCTTGACGGTGGCGCCGAAAATGACGCGTCCGGTGGCGGACATTTTCGTCACGTCAATCACCTGCGCATTGGAAAGCTTGGCTTCAATATCGCGGATACGCCCTTCGCAAAAGCCCTGCTGTTCGCGCGCGGCGTGGTATTCGGCGTTTTCTTTCAGGTCGCCGTGCTCGCGGGCTTCAGCAATCGCGGCAATAATTTCAGGCCGGCGCACGCTCTTTAAAAAATCCAGCTCTTCGCGTAATTTTTCGGCGCCACGCAACGTCATCGGAAATTGTTTCATAATTGTCTATACCTCTAAAAAATCCGTACGACTCAAATAATCGTCATCCTGACGCGTTAATAATCAAATACGACGGAGTTCTACTCTATCTTTCAAACCGCCCGAACCTTGGCTTGCGGCGGATTGAACGCTATGGGATGTACATGCCGGCGTTTGCGGCAATTAAACAAAAGTAACCAGCCCCGGAACAAATTTTCCAGGCCAGCAACGATTTTGCATTTTGATACGTATTTTAACCCAGAGTTCCATGGGGGTCATCGTTTACTTTAGACCTTATTGCGCCGTAGTATGACCACACGTTACCCTGTTGTTAGCTGAGATTATGCGTTTTTCATCGATTATTTCCGGACTTGCCTGCGCTTTTGTTCTGCATGCCAATGCAGCGACGGTCGAAGAACATACCCAGTATTTACCCGATGGCGCCAATCTGGCGCTGCTGGTGCAAAAGGTTGGCGCCACCACGCCGGCAATGGCCTTTAACAGTCAACAGATGGCGCTGCCCGCCAGCACGCAAAAGGTACTGACCGCGCTGGCCGCACTCCTTCAGTTGGGTCCAGATTATCGTTTTATCACCACGATGGAAAGCCACGGTCCGGTGACGAGCGGCATATTGCGCGGCAATCTGATCGTCCGCTTTAGCGGCGACCCCACCCTGAAGCGCCAGCAAATACGCAACATGGTGCAGGAATTGAAAAAGCGCGGCGTGCGGGAAATCTCCGGGGATATCATGATCGACACCTCGGTTTTCGCCAGCCACGACAAGGCGCCCGGCTGGCCCTGGAACGATATGACGCAATGCTTCAGCGCTCCGCCGTCAGCGGCGATCGTCGACCGCAACTGTTTTTCCATTTCGCTCTATAGCGCGCCCAACGCCGGCGACAACGCGTTTATCCGCGTCGCGTCCTATTATCCGGTACAAATGATCAGCGAGGTTCGTACGCTGGCCAAGGGCTCTCCTGACGCACAATACTGCGAACTGGACGTGGTCCCCGGCGAGCTGAACCGCTTTACGCTCACCGGCTGCCTGCCGCAACGCGCCGATCCGCTACCGCTGGCTTTCGCCATTCAGGACGGCGCCAGCTATGCCGGGGCGATCGTCAAAGACGAACTGTTGCAGGCCGATATCGGCATCAAGGGCAGCCTGCGCCGTCAGACTCAGCCCGGCCCCGCGGGCAGCGTACTGGCGCAAACCCAGTCCGCGCCGCTGAGCGACCTGCTGACCGTGATGCTGAAGAAGTCCGACAACATGATCGCCGATACCGTTTTCCGCACCATCGGCCATGAGCGCTTCAAGGTTCCCGGCACCTGGCGCGCCGGCGCCGATGCCGTCCGCCAGGTATTGCGCCAGAAGGCCGGCGTCGATTTGGGTAACAGCATTGTTGTTGACGGCTCCGGTCTGTCCCGCCATAACCTGATATCGCCGGCGACCATGATGCAGGCGTTGCAGTATATCGCCCAGCACGACGGCGAACTCAATTATATTAAGATGTTGCCCCTCGCCGGGTACGACGGCACCTTACGGTATCGGGGCGGATTGCATGAAGCGGGCGTAAACGGTAAGGTTTCCGCCAAAACCGGCGCGCTGCAAGGGGTTTATAATCTGGCCGGATTTATCACCACCGCCAGCGGCCAGCGCATGGCTTTCGTACAGTTTCTGTCCGGCTATGCCGTTCCTCCGGAAGATCAGCGTTCGCGCCGCGTTCCGCTGGTACGTTTTGAAAGCCGCTTATACAAAGATATTTATCAGAACAACTGAATCGCATCGCGAGTTTGATGGCCTCCCCCGCCATCAAACTCCGCCCGCCCGAATGCCCGTCTTACTCTTTCTGCATCGCCATCTCCCGGCGGCGATAGCGCCCGGCGACCGCGCCCGCCCGCTCGTCACGGGCAATCCAGCGGTAGCATCCCGCCGACAGCGCCGCGCCGATAAACCAGCTGAAATTCGCCACCGCGTGCAGCGACGGAATAAAGCTGATGACCAGGCAAATCGCCACCGACGGCAACAGCGCCGAGATGGCCTTCGGATTGAAGCCCCCGCGATACCAGTAGCGGCCTTGCGGCGTGGCGTTGAACAGGTCGTCCACCGCCACCCGGCCGCGTTTGATTAGATAAAAATCCGCCAGCAGGATGCCGAACAGCGGACCGATAAAAGATCCGAGCACATCCAGCGTGTAGTGAATCAGTTCGGGAGAATTAAACAGGTTCCACGGCGTTAACAGTACCGATCCCACCGCGGCAATCATGCCTCCGGTGCGGAAGCTGATGTTCTGCGGCGAGCAGTTGGAAAAGTCAAATGCGGGAGAAACGAAGTTCGCCACGATATTGATGCCGATGGTGGCGATAATCATGGTCAGCAGCCCAATCGCCACCGCCAGATCGCTGCCGACGTGGCTGACGGTTTCAATCGGATCGGTCATCATTTTGCCGAACAGCGATTGGGTGCCGGAAACAATCACCACCGTCACGATGGAGAACAGCAGGAAATTAAACGGCAGTCCCCAGCGGTTGCCGCGACGGATTTCCCCCATGTTTTTGCCATAACGCGCGAAATCGCCAAAATTCAGCAGCGGCCCGGAGAAGTAAGACACCACCAGCGCGGTCGCCGTCAGCATCTGGAACGCCTGTTCGCCGCCGCTCAGCTGTTTGCTGCTCAGCGTAAAGGAGATACCGTCAAAACCGGTCTGGTATACAATCCAGCCGGCCAGCGCCAGCATCACCACATATACCGCCGGCCCGGCGATATCAATAAAGCGCTTGATGGCGCTCATGCCGTGCCAGAACACCATCGCCTGCAATAACCACATAATACCGAAGCACAGCCAGCCAAGCTGAGATAGCCCGAGCCATGATACCTGGGTCATGGGCGTCAGCGCCGGCCAGAATTTCAGCGCCACCAGCATCAGCGCGTTAGCGGCCAGATAGGTTTGGATGCCGTACCAGGCAAAGGCGATCAATCCGCGGATCACCGCGGGAATATTGGCGCCAAAGACGCCAAAAGCCTGACGGCAAATGACCGCGTAGGGCACGCCTGCCATCTGGCTGGGTTTGGCCACCAGATTGGCGCACAGTTGCACAATACAAATTCCCAGCAGCAAACACAGCAATACCTGCCAACTGGCCAGTCCGAGAGTGAAAAAGCTGGCCGCCACCACGTACCCTCCCATACTGTGTACATCGGACATCCAGAAAGAAAAGATGTTGTACCAGTTCCAGTTCTGATTGCGCGTCGGGGCGAGATCGTCATTACACAGCCGCGGGCTGTAGTTTGCGTTGGCTTCGGATGCCGACGCCGCATCGATAGGTTGACTATTTGGCATGAAACCTGCTCCTCTGAATTTAATAAAGTAACCCTGTACACAATTCGGGTATTGCAGGATCCAGGCCAAATTAATCTTTTTGTATACAAAAACTATTTTTAATGTATACGATTCACACATGCATTGGCGTTTACCGGAGTAGGTAATGAAGAGCGAAATTGGCCTGAAAGCGGCCTCCGACTTGAATGATAAAGACGAACCCATCTATCAGGCGTTGATGGCCGCCATCGTGGAACATCAATTGCCGCCGGGCAGCAAGCTGCCGGAAGAGGCGCTCTCCGAGGTGTTTGGCGTGAGCCGTACCGGCATCCGTAAAGTGCTGCAACGCCTCGCGGCAGTGCAAATGATCACCCTGACGCCCAAACGTGGTGCGCAGGTCGCCACGCCCGGCGTGGAAGAAGCGCGGGATATTTTCCACACTCGGTCGCTGATTGAATGCGCCAATCTCCCCGCGGTTATCGCCCACTGCCAGTCAACGCATCTGGTGGCGCTGGAGAAGCTGAACCGGCAGGAACAGCAGGCGCATCACGACCTCGACGGACCGGCGGCCATCCGCCTCTCCGCCGCCTTTCATATTCAGTTGCAGGCGATTTCCGGCAATCAGGTGCTGACGGAAATGGTCACGCGCCTGAGCCAGCGCTCTTCGCTGGTGGTCGCCGCCTATGGCGTTCCCTGGCAACAGGGCTGCCGCTGCGACGATCACGATCGTCTGATCGTCCTATTGCGGGAAAAGGCGCTACAGCCGCTGACCGAGGCGCTGCGCCACCACTTTGAACATATCCTCGCCACGCTGCATTTTGAGCGCAGCGGCGAAACGCTGCCGGATTTCGCCCGCCTGTTTGCCAATCTACGGGATCGTTAGCATGGAAAAACACCTTATCCAGGTCATCAACCCCAACACCAGCCTACCGATGACCGAAACCATCGCCCGCGCCGCTCGGGCTGCCGCATCGCCGAACAGCGAGATCGTCGCGGTGTCGCCAGCCCAGGGCGTGCCCTCGATTGAAAGCCACTTTGACGAGGCCGTCGCCGCGGTCGGCGTGCTGGAACAGATCAAAGCCGGACGGGCGCAGGGCGTCAGCGGTCACGTTATCGCCTGCTTTGGCGATCCCGGTCTGCTTGCGGCGCGGGAACTGGCTCAGGGGCCGGTGGTCGGCATTGCGGAAGCGGCGATGCATATGGCCACTCTGGTCGCCACCCGCTTTTCCATCGTCACGACGCTGCCGCGCACCTTGATCATCGCCCGTCACCTGCTCAGGCAATATGGCTTCGAACACCACTGCGCGGCGCTGCACGCCATCGACCTGCCGGTGTTGGCGCTGGAAGACGGCAGCGGTTATGCGCAGCAGAAAGTGCGCGAATATTGTATACAGGCAAAACGGCAGGACGGCAGCGGCGCCATCGTGCTGGGCTGCGGCGGCATGGCCGATCTGGCGCGGGAACTGACGTACGAACTGCGTATGCCGGTGATTGACGGCGTAGGCGCCGCGGTCAAGATGGTCGAGTCGCTGCTGGCGCTGGGGCTGTCCACCAGTAAACACGGCGATTTGGCGTCGCCGCGCCGAAAAACGCTGACCGGCGCTTTTAGCTCTCTGAATCAGGACGATAATCATGAATAACCAGACGGCAGAAGAAACCTACGATTTTAACCGCGACTACCCGCGCGACCTGCGCGGCTATGCGGGCCAACCGCCCCATGCCGCCTGGCCAGGAGGCGCACGCATCGCCGTGCAGTTCGTGCTGAACTACGAAGAGGGCGCGGAGAATAACGTATTACACGGCGACGCCGGTTCCGAACAGTTTCTTTCCGATATCATCGGCGCCGCCAGCTACCCGGATCGCCATATGTCGATGGACTCGCTGTACGAATACGGTTCCCGCGCCGGCTTCTGGCGCATTCATAACGAATTCGTCAAGCGCGGTTTACCGCTGACGGTGTTCGGCGTCGCCATGGCGCTGGCGCGCCACCCGGAAATTGTGGCGGCGATAAAAGCGGCCGGCTACGACGTGGTCAGCCACGGCTGGCGCTGGATCCACTATCAGGGCATGGATGAGGAAACCGAGCGCCGGCATATGCAAAAAGCGATCGATATCTTTACCGACCTGTTCGGCCTTGCGCCGACAGGCTGGTATACCGGCCGCGACAGCCCCAACACCCGCAGGCTGGTGGTCGAACAGGGCGGCTTCAGCTATGACAGCGACTACTACGGCGACGACCTGCCGTTCTGGACCCGCGTTGCCTGCCGGGACGGCCGTCGCAAACCGCATCTGATTATTCCCTATACGCTGGAAACCAACGATATGCGTTTCGCCACGCCGCAGGGATTCAACACCGCGGAGCAGTTTTATACCTATCTGAAAGACAGTTTCGACGTGCTGTATGAAGAGGGAGAAAGCGTACCGAAAATGATGTCGGTCGGAATGCACTGCCGGCTGTTGGGGCGCCCGGGACGTTTTCGCGCCCTGCAGCGTTTTCTGGATTATATCCAGCGGCATGAAAAGGTGTGGATCTGCACCCGTCAGGAGATCGCCGACCACTGGATTACGCATCATCCCGCGCCCAAAGCTGAGAGCGGGACCGGCAAGGGCGTTTATTCCTGCGGCAAGGAATAAACGCCGGCTTGGTTAGCGCTGATAAACGGTTTCGACGCCTTCCTCGTCTTCGTCGTCCCAGTCATCATCCCAGTCGTCTTCAGCTTCGCTTTCCGCCGCCGCCAGTTGCTCACGGTGATAGTCATCCCACATGAATTCGACTTTCTCCGGCGCGCTCTCTTCGACGGCCATGGTTTTCGGCTGAACCTTGAGGAAGTTCATCACATCCCAGCACAGCGCGTTCACGCCTTCGCGGTTAGCGGCGGAAATCAGGTAATACTTATCTTCCCAGCCCAGCGCCGCGGCGATTTCTTTAGCGCGCGCTGCGGCTTCGGCTTTATCCAGCAAATCGACTTTATTGAACACCAACCAACGCGGTTTTTCAGCCAACGCGGCGCTGTATTGCTGCAATTCATTGACGATCACCTTGGCGTTTTCCACCGGATCGGACTCGTCAATCGGCGCCAGGTCGACCAGGTGCAGCAGCACGCGGCAGCGCTCCAGATGCTTCAGAAAACGAATGCCCAAACCGGCCCCGTCAGACGCCCCTTCAATCAAGCCGGGGATATCGGCGACCACAAAGCTTTGTTCGCTGTCCATGCGCACCACGCCGAGGCTTGGCACCAGCGTGGTAAACGGGTAATCCGCCACTTTCGGCTTGGCGGCCGAAACGGCGCGGATAAAGGTGGATTTACCGGCGTTGGGCAGCCCCAGCATGCCCACATCCGCCAGCAGCAGCAGTTCCAGCATCAGTTCGCGCTCTTCGCCCGGCGTACCGTTGGTTTTCTGGCGCGGCGCGCGGTTGACGGAAGATTTAAAGCGGGAGTTGCCCAGTCCGTGCCAGCCGCCTTTGGCGACCATCAGTTTCTGCTGATGGCGCGTCATATCGCCCAGCACTTCGCCCGTTCCCTGATCCAGCACCCTGGTGCCGACCGGCACTTTGATGGTGATGTCCTTACCGCGTTTCCCGGTACAGTCACGGCTCTGTCCGTTTTGTCCGCGTTCCGCGCGGAACGACTTTTCAAAGCGGTAGTCAATCAGGGTATTCAGGTTTTCATCCGCCAGCAAATAGACGTCGCCGCCGTCGCCGCCGTCGCCGCCGTCAGGGCCGCCATTGGGAATATATTTTTCACGGCGGAAGCTTACGCAGCCATTACCGCCATCACCCGCCACCACCAGAATGGTGGCTTCATCTACAAACTTCATGAATTCTCTCCGCAAAAAACCAATAGAGCATATCTACTTGTTTTAGGCTGTTTATTGGCTCTTTTTGGCGTAACATTTTGATTTTAATGGCTGTAGCATCTTTTACCCACCACCATTAAAAATCGACGCGCCAGAACCTGCTCCGGCAAAGGGGCGAATTGTACCCGCTTAGCGCAATATTTTCATCTGTATTAAAAATAAACAGTACAGATGGGATGTCAAAACCGCCTGTCGCGGACCGCCGCTGTTCCCTATTGTCTGACTGGTCCGGGCGCCGCACCTATTTGGGCGCCATCACCGAAGCGGGATCCTTTCTTCCGGGGAAAAAACGGTGCCCGATAGCGGAAAACATGGCCCCCGCAACGACCACGAACGCCCCAGTATACCCCACAACATTCAGCGGCGGCGCGGCAAAAAACGTTGGCCAAGCCCATGCCAGCAAGCTGGAAAAGAGCAAGGTGAATAACGGCGTGAGCGTAATCACCGCGCTTACCTGAGCGGCCTGCCAACGCGCCATGGCCTCCGCCAGCGCGCCATAACCTATCAGCGTATTGGCGCCGCAAAACAGCAGACAGATAAGCTGCCAGCCGTTGAGTTGCAGAATAACCGCCGGGCGGGCAAACGGCGTGATGGACAGAACGCACAGCACGTACAGCAGGAACAGAATCTGCTGCGACGTCAGGCGGCGCAACAGCACCTTCTGCGCCACGCCATAGGTCACCCACACCGCGGCGGCGCAAACGCCCAGCAGCACCCCCAGGGTGTAATCGGTCAGGCGGGTGAAAATTTCAATCAGGCTGGCGTTAAAAAACAGCACCAGTCCGCAAACCAGCATCACGGCGCCGATAACCTGCGTAATCCGCATCTTTTCTTTTAAGATGAGTACGCTGGCGAACATCATGCCGACCGGTGAAAGCTGGCCGATAACCTGAGACGCGGTCGGACTCAGATATTGCAGCGACGAACTGAAAAAGACGAAGTTTCCCAGTAAGCCATAGGTGGCTATCAACAACAAAATCCACCACCGAGGGCGCCGGAAAACCTGCAGCGGCGGCAATTGGCGGCGTGAAAACAACACCATCCCCAGCCCAACGGAGGCGATGAGAAATCGATACCAAACGATGGTGTACGGCTCCATCACCACCAGCACCTGCTTCATGGCGATGGGCAGCGCGCCCCAGCAGATCGCCGTGGTCAGCGCCAGACTGAGGCCGATGCCCGTCTGTTGTTTAGTATTCATGCTCGTCTCGGCTGAGGACCAGGAAGCGGAATGTAAAAAGCCCCGCAACGAATTGCGGGGCTTATGTCCTTGAGGCCTAACGCGAAAAATTATTCAGCAACGATACTGATATATTTACGGTTTTTCGGGCCTTTCACTTCGAACTGAACTTTACCGTCAGACAAAGCGAACAGCGTGTGGTCTTTACCGCAGCCTACGTTGCTGCCGGCGTGGAATTTGGTCCCGCGCTGACGAACGATGATGCTGCCGGCTAATACCGCTTCGCCGCCGAAACGTTTTACGCCCAGGCGTTTGCTTTCTGAATCACGGCCGTTACGAGTTGAACCGCCAGCTTTCTTGTGTGCCATTAATCCGCTCTCCTAAATCTTAAGCGCTGATGCCGGTGATTTTCACGTCAGTGAACCACTGACGATGGCCCGCTTGCTTACGGTAGTGTTTACGACGACGAAACTTAACAATCTTAACTTTCTCGCCGCGACCGTGAGCAACAACTTCAGCTTTGATCTTACCGCCATCGACGAAAGGAACGCCGATTTTGATTTCTTCACCATTGGCAACCATCAGAACCTGATCAAACTCAATAGCTTCACCGGTTGCGATGTCCAGCTTTTCCAAGCGAACGGTTTGACCTTCGCTTACTCGGTGTTGTTTACCACCACTTTGGAAAACTGCGTACATAAAAAACTCCGCTTTCCGCGCACTCAACGTATGATTATCCAGAGCGCGCTATAAATATTCACAATAGGGCGCGAATTCTACGCAAAAAACCTGAGGATGACAAGTGCAGAATCGAGCGATGTGAAGAAAAAGAATACAACATATCAACTGCCGTTTATCTCTCTCATTTTTCCAGTACAATCGGCTCAACAAGTTCCATCACATGCCGATATAAAACAGCAATCTTATTTACGGCAATGCTGAAGAAATTAGCTGGCGCAAACAATGAATCTAGAAAAAATCACAGCGTTAACCACTCATGACATGACAGCCGTTAATGAAATAATTCTTGAGCAACTGAACTCGGATGTCGTTCTCATTAACCAACTCGGCCACTATATCATCAGCGGCGGCGGTAAGCGTATCAGACCGATGATTGCGGTACTCGCCGCCAGAGCGCTCTCCTATGAGGGACGCAAGCACATCACCGTGGCCGCGTTGATCGAATTCATTCATACCGCCACGCTATTGCACGATGACGTGGTGGACGAGTCCGATATGCGCCGCGGTAAAGCGACGGCCAACGCTGCGTTCGGCAACGCCGCCAGCGTACTGGTCGGCGATTTTATCTACACCCGCGCCTTTCAGATGATGACCAGTCTGGAGTCGCTACGCGTACTGGCGCTAATGTCGGAAGCCGTCAACGTGATTGCCGAAGGGGAAGTGCTGCAGTTGATGAACTGTAACGATCCCAACATCACTGAAGAAAGCTATATGCGGGTGATTTACAGCAAAACCGCGCGCCTGTTTGAAGCCGCCGCCCAATCATCGGCGATTCTGGCCGGCGCGACCTCCGGGCAGGAAAAAGCATTACGGGATTACGGCCGCTATCTGGGAACCGCTTTCCAGCTTATTGATGATTTACTCGATTACAACGCCGACGGCAAAACGCTGGGTAAAAATACCGGCGACGATCTCAATGAAGGCAAACCCACCTTGCCTTTGCTGCATGCGATGCATCATGGCAACGCCGAACAGAGCGCCATGATTCGTCAGGCGATAGAAGAAGGCAACGGACGCCACCTGCTTGAACCGGTACTTGCCGCCATGCAGCAGTGCGGCTCGCTCAGCTATACCCGTCAACGCGCGGAAGAAGAGGCCGATAAAGCGATTGATGCGCTACGGCCATTACCGGATACCCCTTTCCGCTCGGCGCTTGAAGGCCTCGCTCATTTAGCGGTGCAACGAGATTTCTGACCGCGTTGCCTGCCAGCTAATCATTATGCCGTCTGGTCATCCGCGGTATTTTCCAGACGGGACAGCATAGCCAATGCGCCTTCGCGCAGGATAAAATTAATCAGCCTGGACTGCTCGCTTTCCGAAAGCTGCTGGAAAATATGTATCCATGACGCCAGTAACGTCGGTTCTTGTCTGGTTTGATATTCCGCTACCGCGCGCTCTTTCAGCAACAGCGACTTTCTCACTTCCTGCGGCAAACTGCGAATGGAATACTCGACGCCGCGCCCCTGGACGCCTTTGCGCCTGCGCTTCTCCCAACCATCCTCACGCGCCCGTTTGTTTAATCCTTGCGGCGTTTTAGGCAACCCGCCAACGCCGGTCAATTCATTGGTTGCAAACCACTCTTTATCCATACCCATCACTCCCTTGTTTATTCCCCGGGCAATTTCACCGGCCGCCCTAATCGTTTCCAAATAATAAACCATAATTACCTAAACATCTAACTTTATCCTGTTATTGGTTCACATAATAGATCGGGAATTACGATAAATGCCGACAGGGCGGCATAAAGAGAGGAAGGAAAAATAATGGAAACACCGGGAAAATACCATCATGGCGGCAAAGGCGGATGGCACTGGCGAAACGGCGGGTTATTCGACGTCGGTCGGCGCGTCGGACTGCGCTTCCGTCACCGTAAGCCCAAGCTGGCACAGCATGGTCGATACGCCGACGCGAAGAACGTAGGCAATCAGGTCATCTCTCTCTTTATCTGAAAGCTGGTGGTAAATCTGCATCCAGATGGCTTGGCTGGCGGGCTGCAGAGGCGCATAATCCGGAGACTCGCTCTCCTGCAACAACGATTGTTTCACCGGTCCGGGCAGGCTGTGAAGGGAATATTCCACCCCTCTTCCCTGAACGCCTTTACGACGGCGCTTTTCCCATCCGTCTTCACGAGCACGCTTGTTCAATCCCTGTCTTGTTTTCGGAAGGCCGCCAATGCCAACCAGTTCGCTGGTAGCAAACCACTCTTTTTTCATCGCCTTTCATCCTGATAGTGCCATTCCTAACAAAAACGGACTCATTTGGAAATTAATTGAGAAATTAATAGAAAATTGATGCTATATTATTTCCAAATAATGGTAACACGTTAGCCTGGCATATAACTAACATTCGTTATTTATACCACTAATACACAGTCGTCTTATAGCAATAAAAGGAAGGATTATGACTTTAAGGAAACATGACTGGCATCCCGCTGATATCATTGCCGCTTTGCGCAAAAAAGGCACGACGCTGGCTGCGGTATCACGTGCTGCCGGATTAAGTTCATCAACGTTGGCCAATGCACTATCGCGTCCATGGCCGAAAGGGGAGTGGTTAATAGCCGATGCGTTGGGGATCCATCCATCAGAGATCTGGCCGAGCCGATATTATGATCCGGAAACCAACCAGCTTATTGACAGAAAAAAACTTATTCGGCCCCAATAAGTAAAAAAGCCGGAGGTAAAATCTCCGGCTCTGACTACTCGTATCACGAAATTCCAAGCCCACTAAATTTTACGCGCTGATTAACCTTTGACAAAAGACTCGCCTAATTCGATATCCTGATTCAGCGTATCCAACATATTTTTAAGCGCCGCTTGCTCAAACGCACTCAGCGTACCGATCTCTTTGCGTTCAACAATACCGTTTTTACCCAGCAGGACCGGCTGGGCGAAGAAGCGGGCATATTGGCCATCGCTTTCCACATAGGCGCATTCGACCACGCCATTTTCCCCTTGTAGCGCCCGGACCAGAGACAGGCCGAATCGAGCGGCCGCCAGCCCCATCGACAAGGTTGCGGATCCGCCGCCTGCTTTCGCTTCAACGACTTCGGTGCCCGCATTCTGGATACGTTTGGTCAGATCCGCCACTTCCTGCTCGCTGAAGCTCACGCCGGGGATTTGCGACAACAGGGGAAGAATGGTCACGCCGGAGTGCCCGCCGATGACGGGGACGTTGACATCTTCCGGTTGCTTGCCTTTGAGTTCGGCAACAAAGGTATTAGAGCGGATGATATCCAGCGTGGTTACGCCGAACAGTTTATTTTTGTCGTAAACGCCGGCCTTCTTAAGCACTTCGGCCGCAATGGCAACGGTCGTATTGACCGGGTTGGTGATAATGCCGATACAGGCTTGCGGACTGGTACGGGCAATTTGCTCAACCAGGTTACGAACGATACCCGCATTGACGTTGAATAAGTCCGAACGGTCCATACCCGGCTTACGGGCGACGCCGGCGGATATCAGCACGATATCCGCGCCGACCAGAGCAGGCGTGGCGTCTTCGCCGCTATAGCCCTTGATTCTGACCGCGGTAGGAATATGGCTCAGATCGACCGCAACGCCCGGGGTTACCGGCGCGATGTCATAGAGAGATAATTCTGAACCTGAAGGAAGCTGGGTTTTGAGGAGGAGCGCAAGGGCCTGACCAATGCCGCCTGCCGCACCAAGAACTGCAACTTTCATCCTAAACTCCTTATTATCGTAAAGTACAAAAATGCCGTTAATTCATTTAGTTATAGAATAAACATCAGAAGAAAAACAAAGCGTATTTACTTACCGTCAGCGAAAATAGTTGCCTAAAGACTGAAAACACCCTATGTCTATAATAATAAACCAAAAAACGCTATTAATTAGAAAGGTAAGTAAAGTTAATGAGCATTTGGACTAATAATGCAGCGCGCATTTATGATCGGTTAACCTGGGAGCGATAGTACACCGATCGAGAGTAGCTAAATAACATCATTTTGATAACATTTAATTCACCTTTATGTGACGTATGACGCATTTTTCAGACACGCCGCAGAGATAGTTTTGTTATGGCGGACTATCCCTTGCCCGCCCCCCTGCGGGCCGCCGCAAGCGGCGATTTTTTGAACCGTCAACAGCGCCGATTGGCGATATAATAGGCAGCATAGTTGCATAAAAATTCACTAATCTGCATAATAACGCCACAGATAACCATATGAATCCGGTGCGGAATGCGTAACTCGACAAAACAGGAAGACTTAGTTAAAGCGTTCAAGGCGCTGCTGAAAGAAGAAAAGTTCAGTTCTCAGAGCGAGATCGTCCAGGCTTTGCAGGAAGACGGATTTGAAAACATCAATCAGTCCAAAGTCTCCCGCATGTTAACCAAGTTTGGCGCCGTGCGTACCCGTAACGCCAAAATGGAAATGGTTTACTGTCTGCCAACCGAACTGGGCGTGCCCACCACCACCAGTCCGCTCAAAAACCTGGTGTTGGACGTCGACTTCAATGATTCCGTGGTGGTTATCCACACCAGTCCCGGCGCGGCGCAGCTGATTGCCCGCCTGCTGGACTCCTTGGGTAAATCAGAAGGGATCCTCGGCACCATCGCCGGCGACGATACCATCTTCACCACCCCAGCCAGAGGATTCAGCGTTAAGCAGCTCTACGAGGCGATTCTGGTATTGTTCGAGCAGGAACTCTAGCCCGACGGCAATAACCGACGGGCAAGGGATAGCCCGCCATACGTAAAGCCGTTATCGCCAGTAACGCCGGCTACCGATGATTACCCGTTCAAAGGGCGGGCAATTCGGCCAGAGGCCAACGCGGGCGCACGCTGATGCCGAGTTCCCGGCTTTCACCCTGTTGCAGGCGAACCGTTCCCGCGTAGGCGATCATCGCGCCATTGTCGGTGCAAAATTCCGGCCGGGCATAAAACACCGCCCCGCCCCGTTTTGCCATCATCTCGCCCAGACGCTGACGCAGCGTACGGTTGGCACTCACCCCGCCCGCCATCACCAGCCTTTTGAACCCCGTTTCATCCAGCGCGCGACGGCATTTAATCGCCAGCGTATCCACCACGGCATCTTCGAAAGCGCGGGCGATGTCCGCCCGGGTTTGTTCATCATCGCCGTTATTGCGGATAGTGTTGGCGGCAGAGGTTTTCAAACCGGAGAAGCTGAAATCCAGCCCGGGGCGATCGGTCATGGGACGCGGGAAGGTAAAACGCGCGGCGTCGCCGGCCTGCGCCATTTTTGACAGCATCGGCCCGCCCGGATAATCCAGCCCCAGCAACTTGGCGGTTTTATCGAACGCTTCGCCCGCGGCATCATCGATTGATTCGCCCAGCAGCCGATACTCGCCAATCCCGGTCACGCTGATAAGCTGCGTATGGCCGCCGGAAACCAGTAACGCCACAAAAGGAAACTCGGGCGGATTGTCTTCCAGCATCGGCGCCAGCAGATGCCCTTCCATATGGTGCACCGCCACCGCCGGCACGTTCCAGGCGAAGGCCAGCGCGCGCCCTACCGTCGCCCCGACCAGCAACGCGCCCGCCAGTCCGGGACCGGCGGTATAGGCCACGCCGTCAATGTCGCCGGCGGTTAAATCCGCTTCACGCAGCGCCGCCTGGATCAGCGGCACCGTTTTACGCACGTGATCGCGCGAAGCCAGTTCGGGAACGACGCCCCCGTAATCGGCGTGGAGTTTTACCTGGCTGTACAACTGATTAGCGAGTAAACCGGCCTGCGTGTCATAGATGGCCACGCCGGTTTCATCACAGGATGTTTCAATACCCAATACGCGCATTGCGGTTCCTACTTTTATTAGGGACAAGCCCGCATTAATATGCGGGAGGTTACTGACAAAGTTGCCTGTAAGCCTGAGATACCCGGGCCTACCGTACCGAGGGGCTATTATGGGACACATCCTTGTGTCCCACCCTGGTGGGCCAGCATAAATGCTGTTCAAATTTGCTCCCGGCAAATTTGTCGGCGGCTTGCGCCGCTACGGCCCCTCGGTACGCTCTCCCTAATAACGAGCTTTGTCGATGTCAATGATCTGCGGCATGCTTCATGCGGCGGATAGTCTACCATAAGCCTCCCGGTTTCTGCGCCGGCGAAGGCTGCGCGTTTTATGATCGTCCTGCCCCTTTACAAGGGCGCCCTGTTTGCAGTAGAATTCCGCACCATTTTGAAAAGGCTGGCACAAGGCCAGCGGCAAACCGAATTTATTGAGGTGAGAGGCACATGCCGGTAATTAAAGTACGTGAAAACGAGCCGTTCGACGTAGCTCTGCGTCGCTTCAAGCGTTCCTGCGAGAAAGCGGGTGTTTTGGCTGAAGTTCGTCGTCGTGAGTTTTATGAAAAACCGACTACCGAGCGTAAGCGCGCTAAAGCGTCCGCAGTAAAACGTCACGCGAAGAAACTGGCTCGAGAAAACGCACGCCGCACTCGTCTGTATTGATTTTCCGGAGGTTCTTCCTCCACCGCGTGATTAATCCGCAGACTTAGTAGTTGCATACGAAGGCCGTGCATTTCCGAAAGGAATGCGCGGCTTGTTGTCGTTTATAAGCTGTCGTTTATAAGTTTAAGAAACAGGGGCTTATGGCTGGACGAATTCCACGCGTATTTATCAATGACCTGCTGGCTCGCACCGACATCGTCGATCTTATCGACGCGCGCGTCAAACTGAAAAAGCAGGGCAAGAATTATCATGCGTGCTGTCCGTTTCACCACGAAAAAACCCCTTCATTCACCGTAAATGGCGACAAACAGTTCTACCATTGCTTTGGCTGTGGCGCTCACGGCAACGCCATCGACTTTTTAATGAATTACGATCGTCTCGAGTTCGTTGAAAGCATTGAAGAACTCGCCACCATCTACGGCCTTGAAGTGCCATATGAAACCGGCACCGGGCCAACCCAGCTTGAGCGCCATCAACGACAAAGCCTGTATGCGCTGATGGAAAAACTGAGTTCGTTCTATCAGCAAATGCTGAGTCAAGCGACCGGCGCTCCGGCATTGCATTATCTGCAACAGCGCGGCCTGAGCGCCGAGGTGATTAGCCATTTCGCCATCGGTTTCGCGCCGCCAGGCTGGGATAACGCCTTAAAGCGTTTCGGACGCAATAATGACGATCGCAGCGCATTGAACGATGCCGGCATGTTGGTGACTAACGATCAGGGCCGCAGCTACGATCGTTTTCGTGAACGGGTGATGTTCCCTATCCGGGATAAACGGGGACGGGTTATCGCCTTTGGGGGACGGGTATTAGGCGATAGCGTGCCGAAATATCTGAACTCGCCGGAAACTGAAATCTTCCATAAAGGCCGCCAGCTCTACGGCCTGTATGAAGCGCAGCAAAACCACCCGGAACTTAAGCGATTACTGGTGGTTGAAGGGTATATGGATGTGGTTGCCCTGGCGCAGTTTGGTATTGATTACGCGGTTGCGTCGCTGGGAACCTCCACCACCGCCGACCATATTCAGCTACTCTTTCGCGTCACCGATCAGGTCGTCTGCTGTTACGACGGCGATCGGGCCGGACGGGAAGCCGCATGGCGAGCACTGGAAACGGCGTTACCCTATTTGAACGACGGCCGCCAACTGCGCTTTATGTTTCTGCCGGATGGTGAAGACCCCGACACGCTGGTGCGTAAAGAAGGCAAAGTCCTTTTTGAACAGCGCATGGAGCAGGCGTTACCCCTGTCGCAGTTTCTGTTTGAAACCTTGCAACAGCAGGTAGACATGAGTTCGCCTGATGGGCGGACCAAGCTCAGTTCACTGGCGCTGCCCTTGATTGGTCAAGTGCCCGGTGAAACGCTACGCTTGTATTTGCGCCAGCAGTTGGGCAATAAACTGGGGATTCTGGATGACAGCCAGTTGGACAGGCTGTTGCCAAAAGTGGCCGATCATGCTCAGCCCTACCAGCCGCCCCAGCTAAAAGTCACAACTATGCGTATACTTATAGGGCTTTTAGTTCAGAACCCTAGACTTTCAGCAGAAGTGCCTGAACTGGCGCTGGAAGACATAGAAGAAAGCAAAGTGGCCGGCCTGTCGCTGTTTCGGGATTTGGTAAAAACCTGCAACGCCAGCCCCGGAATGAGTATGGGTCTGCTGCTTGAGAAATACCGCGACAGTAAATACCGCAAACAGCTTGAAACCATGGCTTCCTGGAACCATATGATCGAAGAGGATGAACTGGACGATAAGTTCAGGATAAGCCTGGCGGAACTCTACGATCAACTGCTGAAACAACGTCAGGAAACATTAATCGCCCGTGAGAGAACCCACGGGCTTAACGCCAAAGAGAGAAAAGAACTTTGGTCGTTGCAACTGGCTTTAACCAGAAAAAACTGATTACCGAGGCTTAATTGCCGATAAATAGCAGGGTAGAGCCCTGCAAAGTGCCGCTACAGGGGCCGCGGCGATAAGAAAAAACACCCTAAATGCTATTGTTGGCGAACTACGCCGACCGACACCAACCCAAATACTCTGAAGTGTGGATACCGTCTTATGGAGCAAAACCCGCAGTCACAGCTAAAGCTACTTGTCACCCGTGGTAAGGAGCAAGGCTACCTGACCTATGCTGAGGTCAATGACCATCTGCCGGAAGATATCATCGACTCCGACCAGATCGAAGACATCATCCAGATGATTAACGACATGGGCATCCAGGTGATGGAAGAAGCGCCGGATGCCGATGATCTGTTGCTGGCAGAAAATACCAATGACGCAGACGAAGACGCGGCGGAGGCTGCTGCTCAGGTGTTATCCAGCGTTGAGTCCGAAATCGGCCGCACCACCGATCCGGTGCGTATGTATATGCGTGAAATGGGTACCGTCGAACTGCTGACTCGCGAAGGCGAGATCGATATCGCCAAGCGTATCGAAGACGGTATCAACCAGGTGCAGTGCTCCGTCGCCGAATATCCGGAAGCGATCACTTACCTGTTGGAACAGTACGATCGCGTCGAGGCGGGCGAAAGCCGTCTGTCCGATCTGATCACCGGCTTTGTCGATCCCAACGCCGAAGAGGATATCGCGCCAACCGCGACCCACGTCGGTTCCGAGCTCTCCAGCAAAGAAATAGAGGATGACGAAGAAGAGGAAGATGACGACGACAGCGACGACGATAACAGCATCGATCCGGAACTGGCGCGTCAGAAGTTCAACGACCTGCGCGAGCAATATGAAACCACCCGTCAGGTGATCAAGGCCAACGGCCGCAGCCACGCAAAATCGGCCCAGGAAATTCTGAATCTGTCCGAAGTCTTTAAACAGTTCCGTCTGGTGCCTAAACAGTTTGATTTCCTGGTCAACAGCATGCGATCCATGATGGATCGCGTGCGCACTCAGGAACGGCTGATCATGAAGCTGTGCGTGGAACAATGTAAAATGCCGAAGAAAAACTTCGTCACGCTGTTCTCCGGCAACGAAACCAATGACTCTTGGTTTATCGCCGCCATTGCCATGTCCAAGCCGTGGTCTGAAAAGCTGCATGAGGTTGAAGACGACGTCAAGCGCAGCCTGCAGAAATTGCACCAGGTCGAAGAAGAGACCGGTTTAACCATTGAACAGGTTAAAGATATCAACCGTCGCATGTCGATTGGCGAGGCGAAGGCCCGCCGCGCCAAAAAAGAGATGGTTGAAGCCAACCTGCGTCTGGTTATTTCCATCGCCAAGAAATACACCAACCGCGGGCTGCAGTTCCTCGACCTGATTCAGGAAGGCAATATCGGCCTGATGAAAGCCGTGGACAAGTTTGAATATCGCCGCGGCTATAAGTTCTCAACCTATGCCACCTGGTGGATCCGTCAGGCCATTACCCGTTCCATCGCCGACCAGGCGCGCACCATCCGTATTCCGGTGCATATGATTGAGACCATCAACAAGCTCAACCGTATTTCACGCCAGATGCTGCAGGAAATGGGCCGCGAGCCGACGCCGGAAGAGCTGGCCGAACGCATGCTGATGCCGGAAGACAAAATCCGCAAGGTGCTGAAGATCGCCAAAGAGCCGATTTCGATGGAAACCCCGATCGGCGATGATGAAGATTCGCATCTGGGCGACTTTATCGAAGACACCACGCTGGAACTGCCGCTGGATTCCGCCACCTCGGAAAGCCTGCGTTCAGCGACGCACGACGTACTGGCCGGTTTAACCGCGCGCGAGGCGAAAGTGCTGCGTATGCGCTTCGGCATCGACATGAACACCGACCATACGCTGGAAGAAGTCGGCAAGCAGTTTGACGTGACCCGTGAACGTATTCGTCAGATCGAGGCGAAAGCGCTGCGTAAACTGCGTCACCCGAGCCGCTCGGAAGTGCTGCGCAGCTTCCTGGATGACTAATCCATTTCTCAATGCTTACATCGCTGAAATAACCCCGGGCCTGCCGGGGTTATTTTTTTATATGTAGCGCCTGGTGCAACGCCCGATAAGACGCCACCAGCGACTCCAGCGTCGCGCGATTTAGTCCGCTGGGGTTCGGCAGTACCCAAACCTGCGTTTTGCCGATGGTCAACGCCTGACGCCCCCACGCCACCTTCTTGATACCGAAAGCCTGACTGAACGCCTGCTTGCCCAATACGGCAAGCGCCCGCGGCTGGTAGCGCTTTATCTTTTCAATAACGGCTTCACCGCCCTGCAAAAGCTCATTCCTTTTCAATTCGGTCGCTTCCACCGTTGCCCGATCCACCAGCATGGTAATGCCGCATCCGGTATCCAACAGATGCCGCTCCTCTTCCGGCTTAAGCAAACGCTCGGTGAATCCGGCCTGATGGATCACTTTCCAGAACCGGTTATTCGGATTGGCGAAATGATAACCATGATGAGCGGTCGATAATCCCGGATTGATGCCGCAGAAAACGACCTGCAGGTTGGTTGCCAGAATATCCGTGAACATAACTTCCCCTTTATGGCGTGCTTTCCGCCGTTATCGCAAAATCTAACAATAATAACAACAAGCTATCCTGCATAGAAAACAGACATCCGGCCGAACAGCTATAGACCTTTCCCCGCACATTACCGTATAATCGTCGCCCGTCCGGCCCCTTAGCTCAGTGGTTAGAGCAGTCGACTCATAATCGATTGGTCGTTGGTTCAAACCCAACAGGGGCCACCAGAATTTCAATAACTTACAAAAAAACGTGAGTTATCTTCATTATCTAGGATACCTATAGGATACTCGCAATAGGTATAAGCTAGTAACGATTTGGCCAAAAGCCTAAACGTGCAGTTGGGTCGTGGCAGCCGGAGTAACTGCTTTTAAAGATAAAAGTGCCACGGGTCTGAACTCTTACTCCCAACTCATCAAGAGACGGTAGGAACCATGATGGAGGTCAAATGATCGACTCTGTTATGGGCTCAGACCTGCTATCTAAGCGTGCACAAGCTGTTGCTGTGCTGTTTACGGCATTCGCTACGGGGGGAATATCTCCGCTCATAGCAGTGTTATTAGCAGTCGGGCTCACTTATGTTTTGCATAGATAGCGTACGGGCAACCTTAATCATGCTAATAATTATCAATGGTAAGAAGCATCACTGGTTTCAACTCATTATTTCACAGCAAAAAGGAGTTGTTTTATAGTCGATGTACGTATTACTTGCATTACCCTCTCAGACACTAATGCAGTTCACGAACATATTACTCATGTGGGCAGCCCCCAATTTACCCCATAAGGTAGCAAATGGACTGTAGCCCAAGTAATAAATACAATAGAAAGTAAACAACACACTTTCTATGTTTCTGACAGTAATGGTAATCGCGCAGACGTAGGTGTAGTTGATCCCGGAAACGGTAGGAAAAAATATATACGAACGTATGCAGATGGAAAGTGGAATAATAATTTGCTCTCTTTACCACTTTGTTAAAGTCGATAAATAGAAAGCATCCTTTTCATTTTATTTTTAATATTTACAGCATGAAACGGTCGACTTAATATCTATTCCACCAAAGGCGTTAATGAATATCTTTAGCGCCTTCTTATAATGTTTATAAAATTTCCAAACGATACCGAAAGCACAAACACAAAATAGGGCCGCATAAGCGACCTTTAAAGACAGCCAAACAGTGAAAGTTACAGCCCCATAGACTTCTTGACCAGTTCACCAATGATGGGCCACACCGTTTCCCGGAAGCGATAAACAGCATTTACCCGCAGACCGAAGTGCAGTTGTGCAGTTGTGCATCATCCATCAGATACGCAATTCCATCAAATATGTGGCGTCGAAGCACCACAAAGCGTTTATGGCCGACCTGAAGCCGGTTTACCGCGCGGTATCGAAAGCGGCGGCGGAAACCGCGCTGGATGAGCTTGAAGCCCGATGGGGTCAGCAGTACCCGGTGGTTATCCAGTCATGGCGTCGGAAATGGGACAATCTGTCGGCGTACTTCAGCTATCCATCCGATATTCGCAAGGTCATTTATACCACCAACGCCATTGAGTCGGTGCATCGGCAGTTCAGAAAGTTGACGAAAAAAAAGGCGCATTCCCTAACGAAAACAGCCTGTTAAAGCTACTTTATCTAGGGCTGATGAATGCGCAGGAGAAATGGACAATGCCTATCCAGAACTGGAATTTGACATTGTCACAGTTAGCCATTTATTTTGACGGGCGACTGAATAACGTAATTACGCTGTAATGATTTTATCGTGACACAGAATTCTGAACGCTTCGAAAGAACTAGCTGAGCTGGACGAGTCCTTGGATTAATTAACCCAAGAATATATTAGCAACCTATGCAGACAATTTGGCGTAGTCTCTCAGACTATAGCAACATCGCTGATAGTGGCAGGTGATAATCCGGTCCGCCTGAAAAGCGAAGCCGCACTAGCAGCACTTTGTGGTGTCAATCCGTTGCCAGTATCTTCTGGAAAAACGGTCAGGCATCGATTAAATCGTGGCGGCTCTCGTGAAACGAATATACGAGGGTTTGCAACTTGGGAGCAACAATACAGTTTTAATTAGCATGAGGGTCTTCCTGTTTGGTGAGCGCTCCCCATGAGACGGGCATACAAAAAGCACCAGGCTATATGACCAAACCCAAAGATGCCACCCCCTCTTGAGGCAGACGCTGATGGGTCGCGAGCAGCATCTTCATTTCTCGTAAAACAAAGCGCGGCATCCAACCACACAGCGACTCAAAATCAAACCGTTCGCTGTTGGCATTTCCTTCAGGCGTCACCCAGCAATTTAAGATCAGCTCATCATAGAGCCACCCATCCAATTGCAGGCTGATATCGTAATCGCTAAGTAGCTTACAGTGCAGCTGATGGGCGATTTTTAAGCCCGCCACATCCAAATCGCCAAAATAGAGCAGTTGTTTTACCTGTTCGACCTTGAGAAGTTGTGACACGCACTCTGCTTGGCCTGACACTTTGTTACCCGCGCCATAAATAACCAGTGACCAGTGAGTCTGAACTCGATTAAGTTGGCAAAGTCGATAATACACATCAGAGTTTTCAACAATAATAGCCGGAAGATCGCGGCAACCTGATGACTCATACGGTAAAGGCGGAGCACGTCGAAACGCGCCCATATCAGCCAAAGTCAGTGTGACATGCTTCCAGCCGTCAGGCGGCATGGAATCCAGTGCTTTTTCATCACCAAATATTAGCAGAGACCGCTCACGGTGTCCGAGCAAGCCCGGAAAGAGTGGCTTGTCGCCCTTAGTTTGGTGAAAGAGATATGTATTCAACTGCTGTAAACGTGCCTTGATTGGCAGTGTCAGTTGCCCTGTAATACGTTGCGCCAACCAAGGATGCCAGGCTATTTCTGATGCAGTTTTCGTAGGGACGATGGCACCTTCGTAAACAAAAATATTTGGTAGGTTCATACCCCGCCAGTAGCGATGCCAGCTAGCTTTATGCTTAGGCTGAGCCCGCCAGTCCCCTTCAAGCAGTTGCGTAACGGCCTGACTCAGTAAACCTGGAACATCCTGGCGCAAAGCCTCTTGGCTATGTGCTCCTAATACCTCATCCAGAACCGCATTGGCTTTAACTGTTCGGACGGCCTTACCGGCGGCAAGACGGTGCTTATTTGCTGTCGACTCCAGCCGGGATAGCCAGATCATTACGCTACTCATACCATACCTACCTTAAAAGACTGACTCGAACTTTGGCTTAGCAACCAGGGAAGCCGACCACAGGGCGTGGCGTTCTTTATCAACGGTTACCAGATCGCGCCGCCTCAGTTTCTGAACTTTGTTCAGGAAGAGATGGTTATCAAACATCGACTGGGCGTTTTCATCCGAGATGCCAGTCAAGTAGATGAGCTGGATTTTATAAGCCCTGGCCATTTGGGTTTGAATTCGCATCAAGTCATCAGCATTCGATTTACCCAACGGGTTGTCGGCCAGTAAGAATCCTGCACTTGAAATACCCGTATCGTATTCACGCACTTTGCCGACCGTCACAAACAGCAAAAAGGCAGATGTGAGGCGCTGCCCACCTGAGCCTTCGAGCCGGGTGACAGGAGTCCATTGTGGACGACTGGCATTCGTCTTCAGCAGACGAACTTCCAGCTCCCCTTCACCAAATACCGACTGAACCAAATCTGCTGTCAAGGCGTCCCGGTTTGGCGCACGGGGTACCTGCCCTCGGGCTATCCACTGCTGTAAGCGGCTACTGGCAAACCCCCTGAGATCAGCGGTGACATCACGGAACCGGTCAGTCATTTTGATAATGGGGCGACCAGGCAGTACAGGGCAGTCATCAGGAATTTTGACCGACATCGCGCGCTTGAGGAGTTTAATCGCCCCCTCCAGATGTGCAGTCAGATGGGTGACAGTCAGTTCAATCGAACGCTGGAATTGTTCCAAGCTGTCCTGCACCGCTTCGAATACCTGCGTGATCCCTGTACCGACCCTGTCCAAATCGCCCAGAACTTCATGATAAGTTGCGATTGAGTCCAACTGTCGTAAGTATTCCTGACTGGCTCGGATATCTGGATCCTTGACCAACTCTTCTTCGATTCTTTTGCGGAAGTGTCCCCAGACCGTAGCGACACGTATATTTTGCTGTTTAAGCGTTTCTTTTAGGCTTGCGTACATTTGGCATTGCCTACTCAGCGCGTCAGCATACTCAGTGATACTCAGAATCCTGCCAGGCAGACCCGCCGCAGAACTCGGAGTGATGGACTGGATCGTCGCCTGAGCTGTTTTGGCGTTCTGTAGTCGTTCTTTCACATTTTCAATCTTTTTCAACAGCAGCGTTTTTTGCTCCAGTTGGAGTTTGAGCTGGTATTCAGTTTCATGGAGGCTGTTGGCGATTTCAGCCAAAGACGTTTGGATTGCCTCTATCTCGACGGGTTTCTCTTCCCACACAAAGTCCTCATCAAGCGCGTTGCGGGCATTCGCGCAATTTTGGGACAAATTTTGCAGAGTTACCTGCGAGTTAATTAGATTCTGCGTGAATTGTTTCTGCTGTTCGTTAAGGCGTGCGATGCTGTTGTTAATTACCGCTAGCTCATTGATAGCCGCCGCTTTTACCTCATCCGGATATGCACTGTAGATGGGTTGAGCTGTCAAACGCTCAGAGGCGTAACATTGTGCCTGTTCAGCATCTTTCCGTTGTTGCTTGAGGGCGGTTACCTGATCACCGTTGGCTGCTTCGAGTAATTGTTTGAACGCCTGAGCAGCCTTCTCATGGGCATCTTTGGGGCTTCGTCCTTCCATACCTTCAGTCGCCGTAATCTCTGAATAGAACGGCTCGTTGCATAGTTTGTTCCATTCGCTAATCTGGATACTGATATAGGTTTGTTCGGCGCGCTTGTTATCCGCGAGCTCTTTCTGCCGCTCTTGCGCCTCCCTCAGGTTAACAAGAGTCTCCTCGCTTCGCTGAATCTGCTCGGCTAGCTGTTCCAGTTTCATTATCGCCGTTTCACGCTTCGCCCATTCCATTTCAACAAAACGGCTCAGTTTATCATGTGCTTTTTCGGCCTGAATTTTTTGCTGTTGGGCACTATTTAACCGCGCCAGAGCATCCGCTTTCTCGTCGCGCAGTGTTTGCGCATAATGCTCCGCCTGCTTAAGTGCTACATCAGCATTTTCCAACATTAAGCGGGCCTGCTCGCGGTGGTCAACCAGTTTTGCCCAATGTTTACCATACTGATCGTAATGCAAACGCCAGTCCCCCCTGAAAGATTCCAGTATATTAAAGGCGCCCTCCGCAGCCTTCACACAGGTCTCCTGCGACGCTACAGCGTTCTCCAACTCTTGCAACCGGGCTTCGTAAGCGGCCTTGCTATAACCGTGTTTATCGGGGTTTGAGAGGACGACCTGCACCAATTCAGGCGTTTCTCTGCGGAGATCCTGTGCTTCATCCAGCAGATAAACAGCAATAGGCGCTTTCTTCCAGGACAGTTTCTCACTGATTTTGTGGACTAACTCAAAAGTTGCATCGTCGAGTGCGACTAGGCTCAGGTAACGGCCTGGATCATGATCGATCACTGCAGCGATACTCTCCGCCTCATCGTGGAAAACAGAGGCCAGATAGTGGGGAAATGCCCAGAGCTTATCCCGTGCAATGCCCGACGCATAGAACGCTTCAAGCGCCTGATTGTTCTGCTTAGTGACCAGTTCATGCCCCGTCAGTTTTAACTCTTCCAGTTCGTGCTGTGCTTGCAGTAAGCGCTGTTTCATTCCATTCAGCGTTTGAGCATTCGCATTTAATACCTTCTCGAGCTGTAATCCGCACCGCTCGCTGTGCCAATTTATGTCCTCAACGTCAAGATCATGTTGCGTTGACGCTGGTAGTGTTTGATAGGTTTTTACTAAACCCTGCGCGCTATCCATTGCCGACTGGTGCTTTAGATCTGCTTGAGTGCACGTCTGCTGGGCCTTACTTTGCTCAACTAACGCATTTGTCACTACATTCTGCTGCGCTTCCAGCGCCTGCTCTTTCTGATAATGGGCAGTATTAGCCAGCTCTTCACTCTGCTGCGCATCATGTAAGGTTAATTCCAGTCGGTATTGAGCAGCACCAGGCGTTTCTCCCTTTTGGATCAACCCAACTTCACATAGTTTTTCCCGTTGCGATTCGCCCTGGCGTTTGTCTCTTTTATATCTGTCACGATCCGCCTCCAGGCCGCCCAGCGTCTTTTGTAGTTTGTCGTATGACTGTCTAAGGGCATTACTTTCCTTGCTTATCTGCCCCTGCTCTTCCGCAAGCTTCGCCTCCTGCTGGCGATGCCTGTTGATTGCCCACCCTAATACGCCCAAGGCCTCGCCAGCAGTACGTTCAAAAATCACCTGCAGTGGCCTTTCCGTTTCACTTTGGAATACCTTCAGATCTTCGTCTGCCTGACGGTATGCATCCAGAGCCTTCGCATAAGCTTTGTAGTCTATAGCGGTACGAGTAATCTCAATTTGACGTTGATTGGCATCGGCTTCATCTTTAAGCGCGTCGACCCTAGTTTTTTGTTTGTTGAGCTGATGCTGTGCGAGATCATATTCAAGCAGCGCTCTGCGCTTGCCCAACAGTTCAAGCAAAAACCCCTTCTGGTCAATGTGTTTTTGCAAGTTTCCCGTGTCATCTTCTAGCTGTATCTGTTCAATCTGAGCTTCCCCAATAAAAGCTGTGAGATCGCGCATTGATTCGCGGAAGCCGTCATCCAACAGTTGCTGCTGCGTCTGAGTGCTTTCCAGTTGTTTGGCGGGTTCAAGAAACGTCTGCCAGTTAGCCAGCACGTCCTTTAGAAATGACTCGTTACGACGGATCCCTTCTAGCTCTCCCTGACGTTCAACTTCATGCGCTACCAGTTCCCGCAGCCGCTCAGTTGCATCTTTAGACATGGTGCAGGCAAAGAACGCACCAAGGAAATCATGCTCAGTTTTGTATTCAATAAAACGGGTCAGGCCACCTTCTTCGGAGTTGAAGGTCACCATTGTTTTGATGAGATCAACGTTGATTTGTTGTTCCAGCAAAAATGCGCGCCATTCGCTCTGCCTGGAGGTTTTGCGCCAGTGCATCCCCCCCTCGCTGCCCGCTTTGAGATTAAGCCAGCTTTCGAAGCTGTGCAGGCTATTAGCGTAGGAACGTAGCTCAGAATCGCGTTCCGCGCGGGAATAAGAAGGGACTTCGTCAAACGGCGCCCCCAACAGGGAGTCAGGCTCATCACAAATAAACAGCGTGCGGTCAACATCATCCCCATTGCGCTGATGAGCATGCCCCAGTAATAACGTTTGGCCTGATTCATTGACCATCTCTACCAGGATAACAGAGAGCTCTTTATAGAAGTAATTGCGGTAGTGGTATTCACTTTGCCGACGGTTAGCCAGGTATTGGGTGAAATCACTAACGGAGGGCTCAAAAATCGATAACAGCAGTGCGATGTAGGTTGACTTACCGCCCCCATTAACAAGCTGCTGATAGGTACTGGTCACCACCTTCGCATTCCTGACGGGCGAGCGCTGCCGTTCAATAGCAGGACTATCGACCGCTTGAGACAGGCCAATATAGTCCAGCGTGAGGTCTTTGTAGAAGGCTTCTTCATGGCCTGCGCCATCTATATAAACCCGTTTAATCAGCCACATATTTAAATCTCCAGCAAGCGTTGCGTATCTGAGGTTCCAGTGGGGGCAGGACGTTCATTGACCGGAGGGAACCTCGGGGTGCCTACTAATGCAGCGATATCGCTTTCAACTAGATCTAACGACCGATCTTCTGTGGCTGGACTGATGCTCGTCACAAAACGCACCGTCTCTTCGATACCGGTATGGCGCAGATAGTGTTTGAGCTTTTGGGTCGGATACCAGTCGGACTCACCCGACAGACTGCTGTCTTCGGCCAGAAAACCTTCCTCCTGAAGCAACTGTATCCAGCGCGTCGCCATTTCTGTTTGTGAGCGAATACTCGAGACACGACCCACCTTTTCGTCGTGAATGCGAGGAATGCGTTCTTCCTGCACAAACCTGGCCACCGTTAGTAGACCGTCGACGGTATCGTCGCCCTCGACCTTGCGTTGTGCAATTACCTGGTCGGCAACATCATTGAGCCTGGCCACTACCGAGGCAGCATTAATGGCACTACTCTGACCGAATTCGACACGAACCGTGTCCGGGGTTGGAAACAGCTCGGCCAGCAGCGCAATCAGGGTTAAGCCTGCAAACAGTCGCTGCTCTTTGCGTTCTTTACTCAACTGCTCCCCCGTTATTTCTGGCAGCAGGCGCTTGTTCAGCCAACCTAAAGACGAAGCAAATGGGCCTCGGCCATCTGCTGCCAGTAATACCCCGTACGACTCATGAATCCCGAGGTACCGCAATTTCATGCCTGCCGCGACGCCACGGATAATTTCAGCAAACAGGGCATCACCTTGCAGGTCTAGCGCACGTTGGATCGGCTCATCTCCCATTTTGTATCCCAGTGAGTTCATAATTGCCTGTGTGGCAATCTCGGCGTAGCGTTTAGCTTGTTGATGCGTGTTGTCGGACATAACTACTCCTCAACGGGGTGTACGGGAGCGATCGTTAACAGTTTTAAATTGCTAGCCCACCATCGCGCTGTTTCGATAGCGTCGCCGCTTATCTCCACCTCTATTGTGGGATCACTGTTAGCCGCCACACTGCCAATATGAAGTAAACAAACCTGTTGTTCTTGTTCGGACAATTCGTCGCACTCATAGGCGTCGAAAACATCTCTAAAGCTCACATGCCCCCGATTCTTCAACCGGTCACTCACCCAATCGCTGCATTTCTTAATGACAGACTCAGGGATCCCACACAGGTTGGTTTCAATAGCTACGGGCTGGTCGGTAGGGTCCTGTATCTCATGGGGCAGCGCTTGTTCAAATCTATCAAGATAGAGGTTCAACAGCGCCTCAAGGTCAAACAGGATGTGTCGATCATCATCCTGACTTCGGGGAGCCAGCGCGCGTGTGATGAGATCATCTATTTCCTTTTCGACAGTGTCGGGGGAATGTAACAGCAAGGGTTTGAGTGCACCTTTTTCCAGCGTTTCACGAAAAAGGGTGTTATCTCTGGGAATAATGAGTTTCAGGCGAGCTCGCTCAAAATCTTTGTTCACATCATGTAAGCAGTCTTGATAGCGCTGAGTAAAAATGCAGACATCGGCAAAAATCTCTTGCGCATTACGCAGCTTATTTAATTTATCGGGGTGTAATTCTGAGCGTCCATCAACGAGCATTTCCGTAATCGCCGACATCGTGGTCCGAATATGCTCCAGCACTTCCCCAGTCTTATCAAAGGAGTCATTAAGTACCGGACGAATATCCCGCGCATAGGATGCACTCAAATCACCAGACTGAGCGGCGCGTACTTTCATCCGCATCCCAATCAGATATTGCTCCAGTTGCCTCTGAGTTGACTGAATCTGATGCACTGCCTTGTCGATCTCACCGCGACGGATGGTTTTTAACGTGCGCCAGGCCAGAATAGCCGCGCGTTCAATCGGCGTTTCATCCAAACGGAGGGTATAGAACAGCATTCCTTCATCGGTCAGTGACCAGAGAATTTCATCTGAGCCGGATAGCTGGTCGTAGCGGACCAGACGGACTATCTGTTCTTCGGAATGCGTTCGTTGCGTGAAGTCGTAATAACGGAGACGGAAAGGGTCTTTAATCGCTGCAAAAATCTTGCTGGCAACCTGCGCGTAGACCGAGGCTTCTTGTCCCGGATATGCTTCATTGAGGTGCCCAACCAGGCATAACTCCGCTTCTTTCCGCGTCATACCGGGTTGGCGCTCGCGGTCAGCATAATAAAGCATGGCGTCAAAGAGATGCATGATAGCCGCCAGCGCATCAAGCTCGACGCCTTCCCACGGATTGCGCTGTAGGATGCGATAGATTGAATCCAGAGTCCGCACGACCAGCAATGCATGAGACTGAATAGTCAGCTCGCGGCGTGCCATAGATTCATTACGAGCCTGCTCCAAAAACTCTAGCGACATAGCATTCTCCCTAAGTAACAGGGCCACTATAGTACGGAAAAACAATTTATACAAAGAAACTTTGCCTAAATTTTTAAAGTGGCAATGTTATTTGTTTTGAAGCAGTTCACCTACTATACTGAATCCATACATCGGATCGCCAATAATTAACCCGCAAAGACAAAACAAAACTGGTATGTATTACTCAACGTTTCTTGAGAAACACAAAACATCCCTCAGCCACGCACAGTGGTTGCGCTTGCGCTATATCGAGCGCCAGCTACTGTGGGAGCGAAAAGTCACTTCACGCATGATTGCTGAAGAGTTTGGTGTCTCAGCGCAGCAAGCCCGTACCGACTTACGAACCTACCTTGAGGTAGCGCCAGGTAATGCTTTCGAGCAGGGAGGTGGCCGAAAGGGATATTTTCCCAGTGCGACATTTGTGCCTGTTTTGCTGGGAGACAACGACCTAATATGGCGTGCGACGGCCGAGTTTCAATCGCCACAAACGGCTCACGCGCAGGAAATTCCACTCATACATCGCGCAGTGCATAGCCGCACACTGGCAATTTTTTTGTCAGCGATCGAGCAGCGGGGCCAGGTGCAAGTGGCCTATGCGTCAATGGAAAACCCGGAAGGCACGTCCCGTACACTGACCCCTACGGTTATTATCACCGTCAATGGGCGTCAGCATGTACGTGCCTATGACTGGGGCAGTTCGACGTTTAAGGACTTTGTTTTGGCGCGATTTCTGGGCTTACCGGAACTGATTGTCCCAGCGGCAGCCCCACCGCGTGAAGACACTGCGTGGGAGATCGCGATCCCTGTACGTTTTATTGTCAACCCAGCTCTAAGCAAGGCGCAGCAGGAGGTGATTAAGCGGGACTACATACTCGAACCACGTGAGTTCAGTATTCGCGCACCGATGATTTTTTATTTGTGCCCCGAGAACAATCTGCCTAAAACCGACGATGAATATGCACAGGCTACTGATCCCAGTGGTCAAGGCCCCTTTGTCTATCCAGTTCTTGCTGTACATACCCAAACAGGTGAGCCTATTCACAAATACCGCCATGCAGGCGAGAGATAGATAGCCCTTCTGTTTGCTAATTTATTACCATGCGCTGTTACTGGGCGGATGATGGCCTGGAGACCTGAGCGGAGATCACGACCGTAGAGGATATCATCTCTAGCATATTCATGTAGTTGCATCGGAATGCAACGCCTGATCGTACAGGGTAGACTATCGCTACCGAAGTGAATGTAAAGAGGCAGCCTTTCGTCAAGCCACGCCTTAATGAACACATCAGCATCCACACCAAAGCGAGGGGCCATTTCCTCCAGAGAGTAAAAATCTTGCGCCATATCTTTCCCCTAAAACTATAGAGTAGTTAGCGCGCATATTTTACACGTAACTTAATAATTAATCAGTACTTTTAGCAAGATCTGGAAATCTCGGTGCATCTGATTAATCCCATGAGAAACCCAAGTTCCCCTTAGTAACAACCAACAAATAACAGACTTGCTAGCCCACCCTATCCGAACTAGAATCAGGACTGAAACAACGAGGCTTTCCCCATGACAAAAAAAACCGTACACAATCAGATCACTAAAATGCAAATCTACCGCGCCGTTGCCAGCTCAACCGCAATCGAAACCGGTGTTTCTGTGCAAAAAATTGAGCAACAACTCAAAAAAAATCAGGCGCAGGCGAAAGCCGTTGGCCTCGCTCGTTAATCTGGCAAGATGTCGCCCACCAGTTGCATCATGGGACTGTAGTTCCCTGATACGCCTGCTTGTATTGCCTTGAAGTAAAAAGCCTTATGCTCATCCCATAAGCTGTAATCCAACAAGCCCTTTCCCGCCAGAACCGACAGTACATCGCAAAGCAGTCGCGACAAACGCCCGTTACCTTCTCTGAATGGATGGATCAAAATAAATTCCACATGGCATTCAGCCAGATAACGAACCAGCTCAGGACGAGCCAGGGATTTCAGCTCACCAGACCGGGAAAGATACTGCTTCTCGAAACCATCAAGAAGAAGCGGAATCCTGTCGGCAGCGGCAAACTGAAAACCGTCTTTAGTCAGGTTGGCATTGCGTAATCTTCCTGCCCAGTCATACACATTCCCCAACCATTGGCGATGCCACCCATTGATGTGCTCAAAAGCCAGCGCCGCAGGCGGCTGGCCTTCGATAAATAGCTGTTCATAAAGCATTAGCAGTAGGCCAGACTCCAGCGCCTCCATTTCCTGTTCATCAATGATCCCCAGTTTATTAGCAAGCACCAGGTCACCAGAGCCCGGCTGATACCGCTCTTCTGCTGAATTAAGCTCATATTTTGACAAGCTCTTACCTCCACCCAAACAAGTTCACAACGTTATTTCCCTGCTGCCGTTGATAGTTGTTAACCCGATCATCCCAGATCTCAAGCGACCTGCGCTTTTCTGTCAGGTAATCATAACGGTCATAGTGCTTCGAGCTGACGTCGTTCAAAGCGTGATTCTGGATACGGTCACGGATCTCTTTGCTGCTCCCCGCCTCCCCCCATCAGCGTTTTACAGGTGCGACGTAAATCTCGCGCTGTGAAAACTTTAAACTCAGGATTAAATACATGATAGAACGCGCCAGGCTGTCGGTGCGCACTGGGCGCTCACCGTTTGTCGAAAGTGGGAAGATGTAGGAACTGTTACTATCCTTAGTGAGCTCTTTCACTAAGGCTAATTCCTGTAGTGCCGATTCAGTCAGCGTGGTCAGGTGTTCACGCTTGTTTTTCGATACATCGGCTATAACCAGTAACGTCTTTTGCTGCCAGTCAATCGTGCTCCACTGGCTGGCAATCATTTCAAACGGACGTTGCCCGCCAGCATAAACGCAGAAGCGGATAAGATGCTGCATCAACGGCCCAACGTTGGTTGCCCGAACTGCTCCATGACAAAACGAAGCTCTTCCAGCGTTAACCATGTATCACCCACTTTTTCCGCCGAAGACTGCTTCGGTATTGCCGACACAGGGTTAACTTCAAGGCCAAACGTGATACCCACACTGGTATTCATCGGATCGTTATCGGCTTTCAGACCGCAGTTAAATGCCGCCATCAGGTAGGAACGAATTCGGTTTGCATGGACCGCTGGATAATGCTTGAGAGAATGGTTTTGATCTGTAGAGGTGTGACATCCTTCGCTTTGGTTTCGCGAGGAATGACAGAATAGCACTCTTTTTCAAGACGCTTCAGAACATCGGCTCAGGTCCGCTTATTGTCGAGCTTCATCTTGTTAACGTAGCCATGCACCAGTTCTTTAAACGATCCCTGCGAACGTGAAGCTGCATGATGTGCTGCTCGGCCAGGCGTTGTTGCTCAAGCTCTTGCTGGGGATCTTTTCCTTCAACAAGCCAGGCACCATACTTTTTCGCCAGCTCATTGGCCGTCACCAGTTTTATCTCAGGCCAGATGCCTAACTGAATGAATCTCTCTTTTTCCCTTTCTCAACGTAGTAACGGAAATAAAAAACCTTGCTGCCTGAAGGCTGAACTTTGACGCCAAGCCTGCCGGTACTGCGCTGAGCGCTGTTGCTCCACACGTAATACGACGTGCTTTTTGTCTTCAAACCACGTATAGCAGTCTTGGTAAGATTAGCGGCCATTGAGGTTACCTTTCTAAGGATAAGCGTTACCTGACCCAACGCCCATTTTGGGTCAGGTAATGGGTCAGGTAAGGATAGTACAATGGGGAAACGAGACAACCAACCAGAAACGAAAATAACTTCATAACTTATTGATTATAAAAAATTAAAAATACAATAAGCGTCAATAGCGAACGATTAGAAACATGCCGATTTTATGACTCATAATCGATTGGTCGTTGGTTCAAACCCAACAGGGGCCACCAGAATTTCAAGGAGTTACGTCAATCGCGTGGCTCCTTTGTTTTTTCGGGGATAGGCCGGGGATATTTTGCAGGGGTAATATAGTGTTTATCGTCTGTTTTGTGCTCACTCCATATCCTCGCCCCTTACCTTGTAACGATAGCCGCCATTTAAATAATCCCACCTTGGGTATCGGAAAATTTCGCTTTCAATCTGTCTCTGTTACCTCGCCGCAGACCTTGCCCTGCGCGGGCTACGTCTGAGGGGCGTGACATGGCGATCGGGGTGTGGCTGGTGTGTGCGTGGTCGGCGCGCTTTACTGAACCTCTGAGCGCGTTCTATGGCAGGCGCAAAAAAGCCCGCACATGGCGGGCTTGGCTTTCCCTGATGTCATTATTATTGCTTGAAATTCACTATCATCATGACATCGGGTACGTTTATTTTATAAACGTTTATTCAGATCGATTATGGATTATTGATCGGTTGTGTCAATCGATTCGTTATCAGACCGCCATTCCTGCTATGCGGTAAAAAGTCCGCTCGCGGCGGGTTGCCGGAGAGAGTGGCGGCGTCAGTATTTACCACATCATCTTGCTTGGTGCCAGCTGGCCGACTGGAAAAAAAGCAAAAAAACCTGGATAAAACAGCGTGTGGCGCACTGTTTTATCCAGGTTTCGCCCAGAAATAAGATAAAACCGCCGAACCTACCCACCGCGACGATAACCAGCAGCGATGAATAAATCCGGCGGTCTTAAGGGTTATGCGGTTGCTTACTCAGCCGGCAAGGGTTTAGCGTCCGGTTTTGGCAATTGAGTCAGACGCTTTTCGAAATTGTCGTTGTACTGTTTCTTCTGCTCAGGCGTCAGAATATTATAAATCTTATTCTGGGTTTCCAGTCTGCTCAGCTGCTGCGCCTTGCGAGCGGCGTCTGCCTTATCCAACTGCGCCTGCGCCTTTGCCGCGTCAAAAGTATCGGAGGCGATCAGACTGTGGATTTCACGGCGTTCCTCCAATATGGATTTACGCGCATCGTCATGAGAAGCCCGCAAAATCTCTTTCACCTGCTGTTTCTGGGCCTCGGTCAGGTTCAGCTCTTTGAACAGCGCCTCATGGTGCGGACCGCGGGGGCCTTTTCCGTCTTTCGATATTCTTGCTTCCGGATGACCATGACCTTTGGGCGCGTCATTCGCATGAGCAATACCCGTCATTCCCAGTGCCAAGGAAGAAGCCACCAGCAGTGCTGTGAATTTACGCATAATTTATCCTTCTCTCAGATTAACGCATTAACGACCGTTGTCGTTCTGTCGAAAGGAAGTATAGGCCCGACTACTTCAGTTAATTAGAGCAACGGTAAATATCTGCAAGGAATAACTTCATATTTCCGGAAAATGTGGAGAAGACGGGAGAAATGTGTAAGGAATCGGTAGCATTGCGTTAAACATTGCGTGAGATAGCGCACGGCTTCACCTGTCGCGCATCCAATCCGCTGGAGGGTCAGGGCAGCGAGCGGACAAAATCCGCCGCGTCTTTTGCCAGCGCATCAATATGTGCGCTGATGACTTTGACTTTCTGCAGCAGCGGATTGCGCGCCGGCGAGCTATCCATGGCGTTCAGCTTGGCGACAAGCTGCTCAATTTGCTCGCCAAGCTGCGCTTCCCGCTGTCTGGACTGCGCCAGCAACTGCTCCAACTGCTGATAATCACGCCGCCAGATCTGCTGTTGTCGCCGAACGCTGTGCTCCAGTTCCTGAAACGCCCCGTCCAGCCGTGTCTGCAACTCTTCAACCCACATAGAGATTCCTTCGCCTGCTAATCCAGCGAATTATAATGGCACACCGGCCCGACAACAAACAATCCGGCCGCTTATTAATGCAACGCTGCGTTTTCCCCTGCCAATGACAATGATATTAGTCACAATAAATAAACATAAATTTCACAATTTAGCCAAATACAGCTAGCTTTATGGCAAGAACTCATCAGACCAGTTGTGCCCTTTTATCCGCTGCGCCTGTATGCCGGAGATTGCAATGGCTGCCTACCCTAATCTGTTTTCGCCGCTCGATCTGGGATTCACCACGCTAAAGAACCGGGTCGTTATGGGTTCGATGCATACCGGTCTGGAGGAGCATCCCGACGGTACGCAAAGGCTGTCGGCCTTCTACCGCGAACGGGCGCTGGGCGGCGTGGGCCTGATTGTCACCGGCGGTATCGCGCCCAACCCCAAAGGCGCGGTGGTAAAAGGCGGGGCGTCGCTGCACGATGCGTCGCAGCTTGCCCACCACCGGGCGCTGACGCAGGCGGTTCACGCGGCGGGAGGAAAGATCGCCCTGCAAATTCTCCATGCCGGTCGCTACAGCTACCAGCCGCAGCCGCTGGCGCCTTCCGCGCTTCAGGCGCCCATCAGTCCGTTTGTGCCACTGGCCATGAACCGGCAAGAGATTGAGCGGACCATCGCTGATTTTGCCCGTTGCGCCGCGCTGGCCCGGCGGGCGGGCTACGACGGCGTGGAAATTATGGGTTCGGAAGGCTACCTGATTAACCAGTTTCTGGTCGCCCGCACCAACCGGCGTGACGACGAATGGGGCGGCGATTTTCAACGCCGCAGCCGTTTTGCACTGGAGATCGTCCGGGCGGTGCGTCGGATAACCGGCCCCGCGTTTATCATCATCTATCGTTTGTCGATGCTCGATCTAGTCGCCGACGGATCAAGCTGGCAGGAGATTGAGCAGTTGGCGCAGGCCGTGGAAAGCGCTGGCGCCAACCTGATCAATACCGGCATCGGCTGGCATGAAGCCCGCATCCCCACCGTAGCCACCCTGGTGCCGCGCGGCGCCTTTGGCTGGGTAACCCAACGGCTGATGGGAAAAGTCGGCATTCCGTTAATTGCCGCCAATCGCATCAACGATCCCGCCGTGGCGGAACAGCTACTCGCCGCCGGCTGCGCCGATATGATTTCGATGGCGCGCCCCTTTCTGGCCGATGCGGAGCTGGTGAACAAGGCCGCGGCAGGCCACGCTGATGAAATCAACACCTGCATTGGCTGTAACCAGGCCTGTCTGGATCGGATCTTTATCGGCGAGCTGACCTCTTGTCTGGTAAACCCGCGCGCCTGTCACGAAACCGTTTTGCCGCTGACGCCGGCGCAAGTCGCGAAACGGCTAGCCGTGGTGGGCGCCGGCCCGGCCGGTATGGCGTTTGCGGTGAACGCCGCCGGGCGCGGCCACCGGGTCACGCTGTTTGAATCCGCCGCGCACATCGGCGGGCAGTTCGATCTGGCGCGACAAATCCCCGGCAAAGACGAATTTAACCAGACTCTGCGTTATTACCGCCGCCAACTGGCGTTAAATAAGGTGACGCTAAGGCTGGGAGTACGCGCCGGCGTGGACGACCTGGCCGATTTCGACGAGGTGATCCTGGCCAGCGGCATCATGCCGCGCATACCGGCGATTGATGGGATCGATCACCCCATGACGTTAAGCTATCTGGACGTGCTGCGTGATAAAAAACCGGTCGGGCGGCGGGTGGCCATTATCGGCGCCGGCGGCATCGGTTTCGATACCGCCCACTATCTCAGCCAGCCGCCACAGGCCGACTTTTATGCCGAATGGGGCATCGACCGCCGGCTGCGCCATAGAGGCGGCCTGCTGGGCAACCACGCTCATACGCTTCCCCAACGCCGGGAGATAACCTTATTGCAGCGTAAAGCAGGAAAACCCGGCGCCAATCTGGGTAAAACCACCGGCTGGATCCATCGAACCAGTTTACTGCGCCACGGGGTGACTATGCTGGAGAGCGTGCGCTATCAACGCATTGATGATGATGGATTGCACATTGTGCATCAGGGGCAAGCGCGCTGCCTGCCGGTGGATAACGTCATCATCTGCGCCGGCCAGGAGCCGTGCCGCGAGCTTTACCTACCGCTGCAAGCGGCCGGGCGGCGGGTGCATCTGATTGGCGGCGCCGACGTCGCCCTGGAGCTGGATGCGCGCCGGGCGATAGAACAAGCCACCCGGCTGGCATTAGGCATCTGACCCCGGTTTACTTTGCCGCCGCCCTTTTCACCGCCCGCAGCACCACAAACTTGGCGTTGCCGGCGATCAGCTCCGCGTTGCCAAACAGACGTTTAAGCTTGTGGAAGTAATCCAGATGGCGGTTGCCGACGATACGCAACTCGCCGCCGACCTGAAGGCAGCGGCGGGAATCAAGAAACATTTGCCAGGCGATATTATCGGTAACGGCCTGCTGCTGATGGAACGGAGGGTTACACAATACCGCCTGCAAGCTGTCGCGCGCCACGCCGGACAGTCCGTGATTAACGGCAAAACCACAGCGCTCCCGATCCTGCGGGCAATTAATCGCAACGTTCATCCGGCTGGAAGCTATCGCCATATAGGATTCATCAAAGAAGCTGACGAAAGCATCCGGGTTGGCGGATAACGCCGCCAGCCCGATAACGCCGTTGCCGCAGCCTAAATCGACGATTTTACCGTCCAGTTGCCGAGGCAAATGCTGCATAAAGAAACGAGCGCCGATATCCAGCCCGCCGCGCGAAAAAACATTGGCGTGGTTGTGAATGCGATACCCGAAATCTTCCAGATCCCATTCAGTGGTTAGTGGCTGCTCACTCACCTTTAAATCTGCAACCTCACAGTGGATCAGACGCGCTTTTTTCCAGGCCAGCGAGGTTTTCGTCGGCCCCAGAATGCGCTCGAACAGCTGTAGCGTCGACGTATGGATGTCCCGGGCTTTGGCGCCGGCGATAATGCGGGTTTGCGGCGTCGCCACCTTGCGCAGCATACGCAGCTGATACTCCAACAGCGCCATGGTTTTCGGAATTTTTATCACCGCCAATGCAGGCGCCGCGGGCAAATCCGCCAGGCTGTCCAGCAGTTCCACCGACTCCGGAGCAAAACCGTTCAGCGCCAGATTATGCCGCGTCGCCAGTTGGCTCATATACGAATCGCTGATGCTGACCGGCGACTGAACCTGCAACCCGCAGGCCAACGCCCCGAAAGCGTCATTAAAAATCAGGCGGGGACCGGGCGCCGTTTCCGCGGATGAAAGCTCCCGCAGCAGAAACTCATCCGCCGCCTCCCACGCCTGCAGCGCCGTGTTATCGGCTACCGGAGGATAACGCACCAGCGTCAGATTACGCGTTTCCAGTTCGAGTTGGCTCATTCTCCCTCCTGAATCACAAAATTTGCGCTGTTTATCCCTTAAAATCACGCGCCAGTAAATGCTTTTCTCAGACGGACAGGCAATCGGCCTCGTTATCCATCCCTTAACAGTAACTAATCCGCGCGCTTTCCCGCGCGTCCGGGCAGGGCGAAACGCCGTCTCCGCTATCATGACGATATTTATTTGACCGGGATCAACTTTTCACCTATCTTTTGTGGCAGCAAAGGGGAGTAACTTTTCCGCCGGTCAATCGTCATTACGGTGCCATACCCGCCAGATTCAAGAGGTTGGGAAAATGCATCCGGTTACCGGGCAACCTTAAGCAGATTACCGCATTAACGTTGTAAGTGAGACCTTGCCGGGAGGCGAGGTGCATTTGCAGCTATAATGATTAGCGGCCAGCGTCTTCCGACGTTGGCCGTTTTAGTTTTTATTCAAAGGAAATTGCTATGCATACCATTGGCACGCCGTGGCTATGGGGCAGCTTTGCTGCCATTGTTATCATCATGCTGGCCGTCGACCTGCTCTATCAAGGGCGCAAAGGTTCGACGGTGATGACCTTTAAACAAGCCGCCGTATGGTCGGTTGTCTGGGTGACGCTATCCCTGCTGTTCAACGCCGGTTTCTGGTGGTATCTGGACGGCACCCTGGGGCGTGAAGTCGCCAATACGCAGGCGCTGGCCTTCCTGACCGGTTATCTGATCGAAAAAGCCCTCGCCGTCGATAACGTGTTCGTCTGGCTGATGCTGTTCAGCTATTTCTCGGTGCCGCCGCAATATCAGCGCCGGGTGCTGATTTACGGCGTACTAGGCGCCATCGTTCTGCGCACGCTGATGGTGTTTGGCGGCAGTTGGCTGGTGACCCAGTTCCAATGGCTGCTGTACGTATTCGGCGCGTTTCTGCTGTTTACCGGCATCAAAATGGCGCTGGCGAAAGAGGATGACGGCGCCATCGGCGATAAGCCGCTGGTGCGCTGGCTGCGCGGACATCTGCGCATGACCGACAACATTGAAAACGACAAATTCTTTGTTCGTCGCAGCGGCGTACTCTATGCAACGCCGCTGTTTCTGGTGCTGATACTGGTGGAAATCAGCGACGTCATTTTCGCCGTCGACAGCATCCCGGCCATCTTCGCCGTGACGACCGATCCCTTTATCGTCCTGACGTCCAACCTGTTCGCCATTTTGGGTCTGCGCGCCATGTACTTCCTGCTGGCGGGCGTGGCGGAACGTTTCTCCCTGCTGAAATACGGTCTGGCCGTCATCCTGATTTTCATCGGTATCAAGATGCTGCTGATTGACCTGTTCCATATTCCCATCGCCATTTCGCTGGGCGTCGTTGCCGGAATTCTGGCCGTCACCCTGCTGGTCAACATCTGGGTCAACCGCCGCGCGGGGCGGTAACCGCGCCGCTTTTCCGCTCTTGCCGTACGGCGTTTATGCCGTACGGCAATCCTCCCCCCGCCGATAAAAAAACGCCGGGAGCGTTTTTCAACGTCGTTTGCGACGGCCCGCTAGGGTGGCGGGCAGGACGCCCGCCATAAAAAACCCCGCCCCATAGCAGAAAAAGTGCCGCCGCCTCTTCTCCTGGTATAATTTTCTCATATACTGACACGCGCAAACATATTTCGTTACGGAATAGAAAGAAATCCGGCGTCCTGCCCGCCAGAGGTTTCGCATCTGTAAAACACAATCACTCAACGGAAACGGCCGCGCCGTCAATACTATGGAAAATCAACAGTCACGTTTTTTGCAGTACATTACTCGCGGTAGTCTGGTTCAACAGATACTACTGGGGCTGGTTGCCGGGATTATTCTGGCGTCGGTGTCGACCAAAGCCGCGATTGCCGCCGGTTTGCTGGGCACATTGTTCGTCGGCGCCCTCAAGGCCGTGGCGCCGGTGCTGGTTCTGGTGCTGGTCATGGCCTCCATCGCCAGTCATCAGCAGGGGCAGAAAACCAACATTCGTCCGGTGCTGATGCTTTATATGATCGGCACGTTCTCGGCGGCGCTGATCGCCGTGGTGCTGAGCACCCTCTTTCCTTCCACGCTGGCGCTCAGCGCGCAGGCGGAAGACATTACGCCGCCCTCAGGTATTGTGGAAGTGCTGGAGGGGCTATTGATGAGTATCATCGCCAACCCGATCCATGCGCTGCTGAACGCCAACTATATCGGTATTCTGGTGTGGGCCGTCGGATTGGGGATAGCGTTCCGCCATTCCGCTGCTAGCACCAAAACCCTGATTACCGATGCGTCCGATGCGGTCACCTTTATTGTGCGCGTGGTGATCCGCTTCGCGCCCCTGGGGATTTTTGGTCTGGTTGCCGCCACGCTGGCCGAAACCGGTTTTGGCGCACTGTGGGGCTATGCCCATCTGCTGATGGTGCTGATCGGCGGGATGCTGCTGGTGGCGCTGGGCGTCAATCCCCTGATCGTCTACTGGAAGACGCGCCGCAATCCTTATCCGCTGGTATTGCGCTGCCTGCGTGAAAGCGGCGTAACCGCCTTTTTCACCCGTAGCTCCGCCGCCAATATTCCGGTGAACATGGAACTGTGCCGTAAACTGAATCTGGATGAAGACACCTATTCCGTCGCCATTCCGCTGGGCGCCACCATCAATATGGCGGGCGCGGCCATTACCATCACCGTGCTGACCATGGCGGCGGCCAATACGCTGGGCATCCATGTCGATCTGCCCACCGCGCTGCTGCTCAGCGTGGTGGCGTCGCTCTGCGCCTGCGGCGCGTCCGGCGTCGCCGGCGGTTCGCTGCTGCTGATCCCGCTGGCGTGCAGCATGTTCGGCATCTCAAACGACATCGCCATGCAGGTGGTGGCCGTCGGCTTTATCATCGGCGTATTGCAGGACTCCGCGGAAACCGCGGTCAACTCCTCAACGGACGTGATTTTTATCGCCGCGGTTTGCCAGGCGGAAGACGACAAGCTGGCGAAACAGGAACGGCTGAATATGCTGTAACCCGGCGTTATCCCTGTTATCCCCGCCAAGGCGGGAATAACAGGGATCGACCACATGGTGTTATGCCTTGCCCGCCTTTTTCTTCTCCACCTTAAACGGATCGATCCCGCGTTTCTGCATCCGCCGGAAACGGATGATGTTAAAACCATTCATCAGCAGGAAACTGCCTTCAATCAGCGAGCCGCCAATCGACCCCAGCCAGATATTATGCGTTACCCAGCAGGCGGTAGAGCACCACATTACACTGCGTGTGGTTAAACCGGACGTCCGAAACAGCGCCCAGGTGCTGGCGACCGTTCCCACTATCGGCAGCAGTTCCACCATATGCCGTATACCGGGCAGGCCGAGCGCCAGCGTCAAAGCAATAAACACGAACATCACGGCGATATTATGCGTTTTAATCGATATCAGCGTACGGGCGGAATTCAGCATCGCACTGCTCCCCGCCGCATTCGCGCCCATCATAAAAAAGTGACAGCCGATAACCAGGGTGTAAACCGAGAGCTGTAGCTTAAATTTACGCTCGTCGCGATTAAAAAACAGAGTAATACCGACCAGAAAAGCCAATACCCCCACCGACTGGGCAAACCAGTAATACGCCATTGATCCCTGCCTTAAAATAAACGACCATGGAAAAGCAAAACGGCGCCACAATAATGGAACGCCGTTTTATTTTAATAAGAGCGCGGAAAGTTTACAATGTTACGCCACTTTTAAATATTGCCAATTCACGGAAGTCATTAATTTCATTTTTAGCCGCTTTACCATCGGCAATCTCGACGATCAAATCGACAAACCGCGCCAGCAGTTCATCCATCGTCATGCCGTGAATCAAACGGCCGGCGTCAAAATCGGTCCAATGCGCCTTTTTTTGCGCCAGTTCGCTTTTGGGCACCAGATACTCGTCAAACTGACGATAGGTATTGATTTCACGGTTGACGGAGCGGATCAGCCGCGATTCGCGCACCGCTTCGCCCTGTTCATTCAGGCCGCGAACGAGGGTGGTGTATAAACCATCCTCTCCGTTCAGCGCGGACGGGGAGTCGGCATCTCGCGGGCGCACCACCACGATCCCCGCATCCAGATCGGTATGTTCATTCAGCAGGTCCAGATGCCAGTCGATAAAGGCGCGCAGGAAATTGCCTTCGCCAAATTGAATGACCCGGTCGGGATGCCGGCGACCGGGGAAGTGATGACGGTTTAACGTTTGCATTAACAGGCTAGCTCGGGAGAGCGCTCGCATACGGGATGCGGCGGATGCGATGCCGCCGTCATCCTTACCTGAAATCACACCGCTGGATGACATGCAGCCCGCTCAGGGTTTACAGCTCAATGGCGAAATACTTTTCAGCGTTGGCGAAACAGACGTTTTTCACCATTTCGCCCAACAGCGGCAGGTCGGCGGGCGCTTCGCCCTCCTCCACCCAGCGCCCGATCATCTGGCACAGAATGCGCCGGAAATACTCATGGCGGGTATAAGACAGAAAGCTGCGGCTGTCCGTCAGCATCCCGACGAAGCGGCTCAACAGCCCCAACTGCGCCAGTTGGGTCAGTTGACGCTGCATGCCGTCCTTCTGATCGTTAAACCACCAGCCCGAACCAAACTGCATCTTGCCCGGCATACCTTCCCCCTGGAAGTTGCCCGCCATGGTGGCGATCACTTCGTTATCACGCGGATTCAGGCAGTAAAGGATGGTTTTCGGCAGGTTATCGTTTTTTGCCTGCGCGTCCAGCAGGCGGGAAAGCGGTTGAGCCAGAGGCCGATCGTTGATGGAGTCAAAGCCGGTATCCGGCCCGAGAAGCCGCAGCTGGCGGCTATTATTGTTGCGCAACGCGCCGATATGGTACTGCTGCACCCATTCGCGACGGTGGTATTCACCGCCCAGAAACAGCAGCACGGCGGTTTTAAACTGGGCCGCCTCTTGTGGCGTCGGCTGCACGCCGCTCAGCCGGCGGGAGAGGATCGCATCCAGCGTCGCCTCATCCGCTTCGCCGTACATCACCACGTCCAGCGCATGGTCGGATACCTTGCAACCGTGCGCGGCAAAGTGGTCCATGCGTTTTTTCAGCGCGGCGCACAGATCGCCGAAACGGGTAATGGCCGTATCGGATACCGCCTCCAGGCGCCGCATATAATCAGCAAAGCCTTCCGCTTCGATATTAAACGCGTTGTCCGGGCGCCAGCTGGGCAGCACTTTAACGGCGAAGCTGCCGTCCTGGGCGATGGCCTTATGGTGGCGCAGATCGTCAAGGGGATCGTCGGTGGTGCCCACCATTTTCACGTTCATTTGCCGCATAATGCCGCGCGCCGTGAAGTCGTCACGCTCCAGCAGGGCGTTGCCGCGCTGCCAGATATCTTTGGCGGTTGAAGGGGACAACAGCGTGCCGGTAATGCCGAACGGACGGCGCAGCTCCAGATGCGTCCAGTGATACAGCGGGTTGCCGATAGTATGGGGAACGGTCGCCGCCCAGGCCGCAAACTTTTCCCAATCGCTGGCGTCCCCAGTGCAAAAACGCTCGGCAACGCCGTTGGCGCGCATCGCCCGCCACTTATAGTGATCGCCCTTCAACCAGATGTCATACAGATTTTTAAAGCGGTAATTTTCCGCTATCTGCTGCGGCGGTAAATGGCAATGATAGTCAAATATGGGCTGACTGGCGGCATAGTCGTAATATAACCGGCGGGCAAACGGGCTATCCAACAGGAAGTCTTCGCTGAGAAACTGAGACATATTTTTCGTCCTTACCGTGCGACCGGTGCGGAAAATGAATTTGTTTCTTAAAGATATCACACCAATTATGCTTGATATCTCATACCATTAGTGAGGCCAGGATCTCAAAAAACCCACAAACGGAAGAATATAAACGCTATTCAGGCGAATCAGCGGCAATGGCGTATAACTGCGCCCCAAACCTTGGTGGCGGCGGTCATTAGGTGGTATAACAGATCACTCCCAAAGATTGGCGAGACAGGGCACCAGACCCTGACATCGCACATGGACCGTTATCTATCTAAGAGCAGGTATCATGGAACTCACAGAAACCCGGCGTCTATACCGGCAGCTTGCCGCGGAATTGAAGCTGCGTATCGAAAGCGGCGTTTATCAGGTTGGCGAAAAGCTGCCGGCGGAACGCTATATCGCCGAAGAAATGAATGTCAGCCGCACCGTGGTGCGCGAAGCGATCATTATGCTGGAAGTGGAAGGATACGTTGAAGTCCGTAAAGGCTCCGGTATTCACGTGGTTTCCAACCAGCGAAAAAACCTGGTAATCCATAATGATGACGTCGAATTCGCCACCGTCGGTCCGTTTGAACTCCTGCAGGCCCGTCAGCTGATTGAAAGCAATATCGCCGAATTCGCCGCTACCCAGGTTACCCGGCAGGATATCGTGCAATTGATGGAAATTCAGGAACATGCCCGCCAGGAAGACCGCTTCCGCGATTCACACTGGGATTTGCAATTTCATGTGCAGGTGGCGCTGGCCACCCAAAACTCGGCGATGGCGACCATCGTCGAAAAAATGTGGAGCCAGCGCATTCACAACCCATACTGGCGTAAACTGCAGGAACATATTGACGACAAATCGATTGAAAACTGGTGCGACGACCACGATAAGATCCTGAAGGCGCTGATTCGTAAAGACCCTTATGCGGCCAAGCTCGCCATGTGGCAGCATCTGGAGAACACCAAACAAATGCTGTTCCGCGCCACCACCGACGATTTTGAATTCAATGTGGATCGCTATATGTTTGCGGACAACCCGGTCGTCCACCTGGACCAGATAAATATCAGCAAGCCCTTATGACGTTTTAGCGCGGCCTCGCCCCGCTTCCTGAACCGGGACAAAGAGTCAAAAAGCGTCGATTTCTGTCAGCGAGTGTAAAATATGGCGGAAACACCACTATTTGTGCCATAACACGCCTAAAATCAACCTGGTCGCCATGATATTTTTCTATCTCAATACCGCCTGTTTTGTTACAGTTAGAGCGTTTTTTTACGCATAATTCGCAGCTTTGGTCGTAAAACGCGTCAGTGGCAGACAATCCATAACCAGAGGGTTTTAAGCGAATATCTGTCAGGTATGCAGAAACGCGATCGGAGGCCCCCGGACGCCGGCATTATCATCGGTATGGCAGCAAACAGATATTATCTTTCAAGAAACGTCGCTGGAATGGGCCGCCTGATGAACCGTATTCACCTTTGTCATGACCGGAAGCGCTTATATCGCCATGGGTTAAATGAAATACAGCTGTATTAGGAATAGCGGATGGATATTATTAAAGAACTGTTAAACGCACTCTGGCACCAGGATTTTGATGTTTTAGCCGATCCCAAACTGGTGTGGACCATCTATCTATTGCTGTTCTTAATCCTTTTTCTGGAAAATGGCCTGCTGCCCGCCGCTTTCCTGCCCGGCGACAGCTTACTTATCCTGGTTGGCGTACTGGTGGCCAAGGGCACGATGAATTTCCCCTTTACCATCGTCCTGCTGACGACGGCGGCCAGTCTGGGATGCTGGGTCAGCTATATTCAGGGGAAATGGCTGGGCAATACGCGAATAGTACAAAGCTGGCTGTCGCATTTACCCGCCCACTATCACCAGCGCGCGCATCAGCTTTTCCATCGACACGGACTTTCCGCGCTATTAATCGGGCGCTTTCTGGCATTTGTTCGTACACTATTACCAACGATCGCCGGCCTGTCAGGCTTAAACAACGCCCGTTTTCAGTTCTTTAACTGGATGAGTGGGCTATTGTGGGTATTGATTCTGGTTTCGCTCGGTTTCGCGTTGGGGAAAACCCGCGTATTTCTGAAATATGAAGACGAACTGATGTTTTTCCTGATGATGCTGCCGCTGGCGCTGTTGTTTATCGGCCTGTTTGGATCACTATTCGTACTTTGGCGTAAAAAGCGTACCGCTAACGCAGAAAAAGGAAATTAACGGTGTCAATCCGCCGGTTTTACCGCAAAAAAATATGGCGCATACTGCTGCTGGTGACGCTGCCGCTTCTGGCGCTGACGCTGTCGCCGGGCCGCTCCCAGAATGAGGCGATGCTGCATATCAAGCCGCTCTATCACGGCGCTGCGCTGCCTGACGGCTTCTATATTTATCAGCGATTGAACGAACACGGTATCGCCATAAAGAGCATCACCCCCGCGCAGGACAGCCTTGTCGTGCGTTTGGTTTCTCCCGAGCAGAGCGTTGAAGCCAGAAACGTATTGCGCGTCTCCTTGCCCAAAGCAAATATCACTACGCAGCAGGCCGCCAAACCCGCGCCCTACTGGCAGCAAAAGCTGACGCAAAAACAATCTAAACTGGGATAATAAATTGAAACTACATCATATTGTTATGGCAGTTCTATTGGCGTTCTCGGCCGGCGCCACGGCTCAGGCCGCCAATAGCCAGGGCGGCTGTTTGCAAAAACAGCAGGAAATTGAGCGCCAGATCGACCACGCCCGCAACCACGGCAATCAGCAGCGAATCGCCGGGTTGCAGCGCGCGCTGGATGGGGTGAAATCACACTGCACCGATGAAAAGCTGGCCGCCGAACATCAGAACAAAATTGCGGAAAAACGTGCGGAAGTGGCTGAACGCCAACGCGATCTGGACGAAAGCAAACGCGACGGCGATCCGCAGAAAATCCTCAAACGCGAGCAAAAACTGGCTGAAGCGAAACAGGAACTGCAGGCGGTGGAAAAAAATAATTAGCCCGAACGGCGGCCGTTATAAGTCGTTTCACCGCCGCTTGCATCGCTCATTTTATAACCGGATAGTAAATTACTAAAACTTACAATAAGTTATCAGAATTTTCCGGGCGCAGTTTAACAAGCATAAATTGAAACTTAAGCTATAGTTAAAATTCCTGCTTTATGACGACAAATAAGGGTTATTCAATATGGCTAAAGATCAGAACTCCGAGTATTTACGCACTGAATTAAAATCGCTGGCGGATACGCTGGAAGAAGTATTAAGCACCTCCAGCGACAAATCCAAAGCAGAACTGGACAAACTGCGCAGCAAAGCAGAAACGGCACTGAAAGAAACCCGTTCCCGCCTGAGCGATACCGGTGAGAAAATCGCCTCCCAGACTCGTGAAGCGGTGGGATATGCCGACGATTATGTGCGTGAAAATCCGTGGACCGGCGTTGGTATCGGTGCCGCGGTGGGTGTGGTGCTTGGCGTCCTGCTTTCCCGCCGTTAATTATCCCGATCATTATGACGGATAAACAACGACAAGGCCCCGCCAGCGGGGCTATAGCTTCAGTTCAACGCATCATCACCATTATCGTCAATATGGTGGAAACACGGGTCCGTCTGGCCGTTATCGAACTGGAAGAAGAGAAAACCAATCTGATTCAGTTGCTGATAATGGCCGGATTGACGCTGCTTTTCGCCACATTTGGTCTAATGAGCCTGATTGCATTGATTATATGGGGAATCGAGCCCCAATATCGCCTGTTTGCGCTGGGATGCATTACCGCGACCCTGCTTGGGCTGGCCGTCATTGGCGGCATCTGGACGCTGCTGAAGGTGCGGAGATCCACCCTGCTAAAGGCTACTCGCAAAGAGCTGGCAACCGATCGGACGCTGCTGGAGGATGAATCAAAATGAGTCATCAACCACGCGACGAAGAAAAAACCCGGCTTTTACGGAAAATCCAGCAGCAAAGGCTGGATTTATCGGCGGCGAAAAAACACTGGCTGGAAGCAACAGCTCCCTATGACCGCTACTGGCACAACCTGCTGCAATGGCGGAAATACTGGGTTGTCGGTTCCGGCCTTATCGCCTTTTATGGCGTACGCCACCCAAGCCGAATGATCCGCTGGGCGCGCCGCGCAGTCGGGCTGTGGGGAACCGTCAGGCTTTTCCGCAAAACCTTTTCCCTGCGCTAACTTTCTCTACCCCATCGCCAGATTCCGCCTTTCACCGTCTGGCGCTACGCTATGCAGCTCGATATGAACATCAATTTTTCTGAAAAAAACCAACAGTTTTACTCGCTGGCGCCCGAATTCATCTCTCTATACTATCTGTTCCATAGGCTGATATCAGGAAATATTTTCAATAATTCCCTGCACCTACCCCACGTCAGATCATGAATGTCAGTGAAAAACATATTGGAGAGATGATGAAAAATTTAGAAAGCACTGCCCTGTTGGTTGCGCGAATTTTAATGCCGATTCTATTTATCGTGGCGGGTTATGGAAAACTGGGTGATGCCTATGCCGGCACGCAACAATATATGCAGGCCATGGGTGTTCCGACTTTCCTGCTGCCGCTGACGATTTTGCTGGAACTGGGCGGCGGTCTGGCAATCCTGTTTGGTCTGCTGACCCGAACCGTTGCGCTGTTTACCGCCGGCTTTACGCTGCTGACGGCGCTGCTTTTCCACACCAATTTCGCCGAAGGCGTCAACCAGATCATGTTCCTGAAAAACCTGACCATCGCTGGCGGCTACCTATTACTGGCCGTTACGGGGCCCGGCGCCTACAGCATTGACCGCATCCTGAATAAAAAATGGTAACACCGGGAGTTTTCCCCTGTACTATTAGTCATTAAAAAGGGCGGCGGCATCAACCGTCGTCGTTCTGCATGGTTTAATCAACGGGAGGATTTATGGGACAACTGGTTGACGGCGTATGGCACGATACCTGGTATGAAACCAAATCTACCAGCGGTCATTTTAAACGTTCGGAGTCACATTTCCGGAACTGGGTTACCCCTGACGGCGAACCGGGAATCACCGGCGACGGCGGCTTTCAGGCCGAGTCAGGTCGCTATCATCTGTATGTTTCCCTTGCCTGCCCCTGGGCGCACCGCACCCTGTTAATGCGCCGGTTGAAAGGACTGGAAAACCATATTACCGTTTCCGTCGTTCATCCGTTAATGCTCGACCACGGCTGGACATTCGATACCGATTTCCAGGACACCACCGGGGATGCGCTGTATCAGCATGAGTTTCTCTATCAGCTCTATCTGCACGCCGACCCCGGCTACAGCGGACGCGTTACCGTTCCGGTACTATGGGACACCGAACGGCATACGATAGTCAGTAACGAGTCGGCCGATATTATCCGCATGTTCAATAGCGCCTTTGACAACATCGGAGCCAAGCCGGGAGATTACTATGCGCCGGCGCTGCGCGCCCAGATTGATGAACTGAACGGCTGGATCTACGATCAGGTTAACAACGGCGTATATAAAGCCGGTTTCGCCACCAGCCAGCCCGCCTATGACTCCGCCGTCAACGCCCTGTTCGCCGCGTTATCCCGGCTGGAATCGATTCTCGGACGCCAGCGTTACCTGACCGGCGATCGCCTGACCGAAGCGGACTTGCGCCTGTGGACGACGCTGATACGCTTTGACCCGGCTTATCACACCCATTTTAAGTGCGATAAATACCGCTTAAGCGATTATCCGCAGTTGTACGGTTTTTTACGCGATATCTACCAGTTGACCGGCGTGGCGGATACCGTCAATCTGGCGCATATTCGCCACCACTACTATCGCAGCCACCGCACCATCAATCCGCACGGCGTGATATCCGTCGGGCCGGTTCAGGATCTGGATAGCCCCCACGGGCGGGATAGGCAGTTTGCTCCGGCAATAAGCGAGTAACCGGCTGACAAAGTCGCCCGTAAGCCTGAGATACCCGGATCCCTCGCCACGCTCTCCCCAATAACAAGCTTTTCCCATGGCTTAAGGCGCGAGCTATCGCGCCTTTTCTGTATCAGGCGCGGAAAAACTCAGGACTGATGCAGCAGCTTGGGGATTTCGCGTAAAAACCAGGACTTCGCCTCGCCCATACTGTCGCGCCGCCAGGCCATAATAATCTGGCTTTCCAGCGAGTACTCGGGGCCGACGACGCGCAGGCGGCCTTCGGCGATATCCTGCGCCACCATCGGATAAGGCATGGTCGCCACCCCCAGCCCGGCCAGCAAGGCGCGGCGTTTATCATCAAGCGAGCTGAGGGTCAGACGCTGCTGCTTGTCCAGCAGTTGCACGGTCAATACCGGGCGCTCGCGGGCGGTGTCCGCCACGGCAATCCCGCGGTATTTCACCCTGGTCACCTCGGAAAGCGGCTCCGGCTCCTGATGTATCGGATGGTCGGGGCTGGCGACATAAACGTTTTTCATGGTATACAGCTTGCGGGTGTTCACTTCGGAAGAGGCGCGAAAATGCATATCCGGCGCAATAACGATATCCGCCCGCCCCTGCTCCAGGCGCTCCCAGGCGCCGGCCAATACCTCCGTCAAAAGTGAAACCTGGGTGTTGGCCTTCTGCGACAATTTATCCAGCAGCGGAAAGAGTTTGGTGGTCGGGATCAGCGCCTCGACGACGATGGTCAGATGGGTTTCCCAGCCGCGGGCCAGCGCTTCGGCATCGGTGGTAAGCTTATCGGCGGCTTCCAGCAGGATGCGCCCGCGTTCCAGCAGCATACGACCCACATTGGTGAATTTTGTGCGATGTCCGGAGCGATCGAATAACACCACATCCAGCTCTTCTTCCAGCTTTTGCATGGTATAGCTCAGGGCTGAAGGTACGCGCCCCAGCTCATCCGCCGCGGCGGCAAAACTTCCCCGACGGTCAATCGCATCCATGACTCTCAAGGCTTCCAATGTCAATGCTCGTTCTTTGGACATGTTGGCACTCATTCAGTAATTTTGAACATACCCACCAGATTAACTAGCTAACAATCGAGCGTCCACACAATTACTATCTGTTTAAGAAATAATTATCCGGGCTTACCACCATGATCATAAAAAGATCGGCAGAACAGTGCGGTCAAGCCGACTATGGCTGGTTGCAGGCGCGCTATACTTTCTCTTTCGGCCATTACTTCGACCCGCAACTGCTGGGTTATGCATCGCTGAGGGTGCTGAATCAGGAAGTGCTGGCGCCGGGCGCTTCGTTCCAGCCGCGCACTTACCCGCGCGTCGACATCCTGAATATCATTCTGCAGGGCGAGGCGGAGTACCGCGATAGCCGCGGCCATCATATCCACGCCCAAACAGGGGATGTGCTGCTGCTGGCGACGCAACCCAACGCCAGCTACAGCGAACACAATATCAGCGCGAACCAACCACTGACGCGTATGCAGCTGTGGCTGGATGCCTGCCCGACGCGGGAAAACAGCCCGCAGCAACGGTTGACGCTGCATAAAACCGGACTCAGTTTACTGGCCTCGCCGGAGGGGGAGCAAAACAGTCTGCAACTGCGTCAGCAGGTGTGGATCCATCATCTGGCGCTACAGGGAAATGAGCGACAGACCATTAAACTGAATGGCAATCAGGCTTATTTCCAGTTGTTGCACGGCTCGGCGGCGGTTAGCGGTAACAGGCATGATGGCGACAGGCTAAGCTGTGGCGATGGCGCGTTTATCCGCCAGGAAAGCGGGCTGACCATTCAGGCTGAGACGCCGCTGCGCGCTTTGCTGATTGATTTGGTGGTTTAAGTTTTCGCTATCCATCTTTACCGGCTGGTGAACGTCACCGGTTCTGCCTTTTCTTGCAGCCGTGGTAAGATATCGGCTTGGTTCCTTTATACGTCAGGGTGATATGGCAATGGATTCAACCAATCAGGACAAACTACTTGCCCAGGCTGAACAGATTTGTCAGCACCGCGGCGTACGTTTGACGCCACAGCGGTTGGAAGTGTTACGCCTGATGGCGCAGCAGTCCGCAGCGATCAGCGCATACGATCTGCTCGATCTGCTGCGCCTATCCGAACCGCAAGCCAAACCCCCGACGGTTTACCGCGCATTGGATTTTCTGCTGGAGCAGGGATTTATTCATCGGGTGGAGTCAAACAACAGCTATGTGCTTTGCCACCACATCGAAAATCACAACCATACTTCAGCGCTGTTTATCTGCGATCGCTGTGGCCTGGTCACCGAACGCCAGACAAAAGGCGTAGAAGACAGACTGCGTCAGTTGGCACAACAGGCAGGATTCACCTTGCGCCATAGTATTATTGAAGCACATGGATTATGTGAGGACTGTCAGGAAGTGGCATCCTGTAAACAGCCCAAATATTGCGATCACGACCACACGATTCCCATCAAAAAACGATAGCCCTCACGATCGCTCGTAAGGGCTGGCCGGGGTATCCCCTGGTAAGACGAACCTGAGTTACCAGTGGTATTTGTGACGACTTTCCCAGTCATTTACTTCTTTCTCTGCTTTTTCTTGCTCGTAACCATAGCGTTCCTGGATTTTACCAACCAGTTGATCACGTTTGCCTTCAATGACCGTTATGTCATCATCAGTCAATTTCCCCCACTGTTCTTTTGCTTTACCTTTAAACTGCTTCCAGTTTCCGCCAGCTTGGTCTTTATTCATAATATATATCTCCAATCTTGGGTTCAGATCGGCATACGCTAACCGGCTGCCTATGCCTCTTGTCGTCAGTTCCGGATCAATCATTTCAGTAAGCGCCATCATAAACTTCCTGTAAGTTTTCAATTGTTCACGATGACCCATCAACCAATATCGACAAATGTGCTTACCTTAATAGAAATTATAGACAATAATTTCGCATTATGTTTTTAAAGCGGAGTTTGACACCGAGTAATTAACTTTTTACAGCAAAACAATTAAAAAACATAAGGGAAACAGAGGATAGCTGTATTGCTATAGTTAACTGCCTGAATGTAACTAAATATACGGTGATGAGCGTGCTCAATAAGAGCGGGAGGGCAGAAGGCGCCGATATACAGACAACTCACTGAAATACAGATGATAAGGGAAATATTTAAATGACATCGCCCCGAAACCGAGGCGGTAGCTGAGAAATATCAGAACAAACAGTGTTACCGGCTAGTCAAAGACGTGAAATCAGCTCCAGTCGCCGTTGCGAATAACGCCGACCGCCAGCCCTTCAATAGAGAAATTCTGTTGCCGCAGGTCGACGACAATAGGGGAAAACTCTTCGTTTTCAGCCAGAAGATGTACGATACTACCTTGTTTTTTCAAGCGTTTTACCGTGACCTCATCTTCAATTCGGGCCACCACCACCTGTCCGTTACGGACGTCCTGCGTTTTATGTACCGCCAGCAAATCACCATCCATAATACCGATATCTTTCATCGACATTCCACTCACGCGCAGCAGGAAGTCGGCGCTTGGTTTGAACATGGACGGGTCAACCTGATAGTGACACTCGATATGCTGCTGAGCCAGCAGCGGCTCACCCGCCGCAACGCGGCCAATCAACGGAATGCCGGCCTCTTCTTCCATCAGCAGGCGAATACCGCGCGACGCGCCGGATACCATTTCAATGACGCCTTTGCGCGCCAATGCCTTTAAATGCTCCTCGGCGGCATTTGGTGACCGAAATCCCAGCTGCTGGGCAATTTCCGCGCGTGTCGGCGGCATACCGGTCTGTGCAAGATGATCGCGGATCAGGTCATAAACCTGCTGCTGTCTGGCTGTTAATGCTTTCATTCCGCCCCCTGGTTGTTTATACAGTCTTGCTGTGAGTATATACAGGTAATCAATAATTGGGAACCGAAGATATGAGTAAACCACGGTTTTTTATTAATTTATGCAATCCCTTATGCAAAATTCTGCCAAAGGATGCTGCCCCACACCACCGCAGCCAACAGAATGGCGACCAGCACCGCGGCCGAGCCCATGTCCTTTGCCCGGCCGGATAGCTCATGATGCTCAAGGCCGATACGATCGACCACCGCTTCAATCGCGCTGTTAGCCAGCTCAAATAGCACGATCAATACCACCGAGCCGATAAGCAGCAGTTTTTCAACCAGGGTAACCGGCAGCAGACAGGCGACGATCGCCCCGACAATCGTCAGCCAGGTTTCCTGACGGAACGCCGCCTCATGTCGCCATGCCTGCTTCAATCCCTGCAGGGAATAGCCGGTTGCCTTGATTATCCGGGTCATCCCCGTTGCCTTATTCATTCCTTCTCCAATTATTTATCAGCGATCGGTCGCATTTTAACGCGCAACCGTTGTCTCATCACAACAGATCTCCAGCGCAGTTTCTGGTATCCTTGCGACGCATTGCTAACAAGAGGCTTCAAGTTGTTATGTCAGGTTGGCGTAAAATTTACTATAACTTACTGAATTTCCCACTCAAACTATTAGTGAAAAGTAAGGTCATACCCACAGATCCCGTGGCTGAACTGAGGTTGGATCCCTCGCGCCCGGTTCTCTATGTATTGCCTTACAATTCGCAGGCGGATTTACTGACGCTCAGGGCAAAATGTCAGGCGCTAGGTCTGCCGGATCCGCTACAACCGGTGGATATCGGCGGCGTGCGGCTGCCCAGTCATGTTTTCATTAATGACGGGCCGCGGGTTTTCCGCTACTACGTTCCGAAACAGAAATCGGTAAAACTGTTTCACGACTATCTGGATCTGCACCAGGGCAACCCTGAACTGGACGTGCAGATGGTGCCGGTATCCGTGATGTTCGGTCGCTCTCCCGGCCGCGAAGGGCAAAGTCCTGCTACGCCGCATTTGCGGCTGCTTAACGGTATCGAGAAATTTTTTGCCGTACTGTGGCTGGGGCGGGACAGCTTTGTCCGTTTCTCCAGTCCGGTATCGCTGCGCTATATGGCAACCGAGCACGGCACGGATAAAACCATTGCCCACAAGCTCGCCCGCGTCGCCCGCATGCACTTCTCACGCCTGCGTCTGGCCGCGGTGGGCCCGCGCCTTCCGGTGCGTCAGGAGCTGTTTAATAAACTGCTTAATTCCAAAGCGATCAAAAAAGCCATTGATGACGAGGCGCGCAGCAAGAAGCTCTCCCATGAGCGGGCGCAGCAAAACGCCATTGCCCTGATGGAAGAGATCGCCGCCGACTTTTCCTACGAAGCCGTGCGCTTATCGGATCGCGTATTAAGCTGGACCTGGAACCGCCTCTATCAAGGCATTAACGTCCATAACGCCGAACGCGTGCGTCAACTGGCGCAGGACGGGCATGAAATCGTTTATGTGCCCTGCCACCGCAGCCATATGGACTATCTGCTGCTTTCCTACGTGCTCTACCACCAGGGGCTGGTTCCGCCGCACATCGCCGCGGGGATCAATCTCAATTTCTGGCCTGCCGGTCCGATCTTCCGCAAATTGGGAGCCTTCTTTATTCGCCGTACGTTCAAAGGCAATAAGCTGTACTCCACCATTTTCCGCGAATATCTGGGCGAGCTATTTGCCCGCGGCTACTCCGTCGAATATTTCGTCGAAGGCGGACGCTCACGCACCGGACGACTGCTGGAACCGAAAACCGGTACGCTGGCCATGACCATCCAGGCCATGCTGCGCGGCGGCACGCGCCCCATTACGCTGGTGCCCATCTATGTGGGCTACGAGCATGTTATGGAAGTCGGCACCTATGCGAAAGAGCTGCGCGGCGCGACGAAAGAGAAAGAAGGATTTATCCAGATGGTGCGCGGTCTGCGTAAGCTGCGTAACCTCGGACAGGGTTATGTGAACTTCGGCGATCCGCTGCCATTGACCGCCTATCTGAATCAGCACGTGCCGCAATGGCGCGAGGCCATCGACCCGATTGAAGCCCAGCGCCCAAGCTGGTTATCGCCGACGGTGCAGGATATCGCGATGGATATCATGGTGCGCATCAACAACGCCGCCGCCGCCAATGCCATGAACCTCTGTTCAACGGCGCTACTGGCTTCTCGCCAGCGCTCCCTTACCCGAGAGCAAATGCACGAACAGCTGGACTGCTATCTGCAACTGCTGCGCAACGTTCCTTACCATAAAGATATCACCGTCCCTAAAAAGACGCCGGATGAGTTGCTGGAACACGCGTTGAGTATGGATAAATTTGAAGTCGAAAAAGACAATATCGGCGACATCATTATTCTGCCGCGGGAACAGGCGGTGCTGATGACCTATTACCGCAATAATATTCAGCATCTGCTGATCCTGCCGTCGCTTATTGCCAGTATGGCGATCCACCATCGCCGCATTACCCTGGGCGAACTGATCCGCCAGATTACGCTGGTTTATCCCCTGCTTCAGGCGGAACTATTCCTGCATTACAGCCAGGAACAGCTGCCGGAGGCGTTGTCCGCTCTGACGGCGGAACTGACGCGGCAACAGCTGCTGAGCGCCAAAGAGGATGAGTTGCTTATCAACCCCGCGCGCATCCGTACGCTACAGCTGTTAGCGGCCGGGGTGCGTGAAACCTTGCAACGCTATGCGATTACGCTGTCATTGCTGGGATCAAATCCGGGCATCAATCGCGGAGCGCTGGAAAAAGAGAGCCGCAATATGGCGCAGCGGCTGTCGGTTCTGCACGGTATCAACGCGCCTGAGTTCTTCGACAAAGCGGTGTTTTCCACCCTGGTCGCCACCCTGCGCAGCGAAGGCTACATCACGGATAGCAGCGAGGCGGCGCAGCGGGATATTCTGGAGATCTACAATATACTGGGCGATTTAATCACCCCGGAAGTCAGATTGACCATCGAGAGCGCCAGTACGCCGGTGCTGGCGGTGGCCGACAGCGAAAAGCCGACAAACGAAGAGAGTTCTCCCGCGGCGTAATGCCTAAAAAGAAAGGCGGCGCTTTCGCCGCCTTTCTCTCCATTTACAGACCGCACAACACGCCGACAAACAGCGTCATGCCGACATAGTTATTATTCTTGAAGGCCCGGAAACAGGCGTCCCGCTCGCGTCCGGCAATCAACTTCTGCTGGTAGACAAACAGCGCGGCGGCGACCAGCAGGGCCAGATAAAATACCGTCCCCAACGCCGCCATATACCCCATCGCCGCCAGCAGCGACAGCATGACCAACTGCAGCAGGCCGATAATCAAGGTGTCAAAACGGCCGAATAGGATAGCGGTGGATTTGATGCCGATCTTGAGATCATCGTCGCGGTCCACCATCGCATACTGGGTGTCGTAAGCCACCGTCCAGCAGACATAAGCCAGAAACATCATCCAGCAGGTTGCGGGCAGAGACTCGCTCACCGCAGCGTACGCCATCGGTATAGACCAGCCGAACGCCGCCCCCAGAACAAACTGGGGCAGGTGGCTGACGCGCTTCATAAACGGGTAGATCCACGCCAGCGCCAGCGCGGCGACGGAAAGCCAGATGGCCATCATGTTCAACGTCAGAACCAGGCCGAACGCCAGCAGCACCAGCACCACAAACAGCACCTTGGCCGACTGCTCGCTAACCATGCCGCTGGGCAGCGGGCGCGAGGCCGTGCGCTTTACGTGCCCGTCAAAATGGCGATCGGCATAATCATTGATGACGCAGCCCGCCGCCCGCATTAAAAAGACGCCGGCGACGAAAACCAGCAATGTCCACGGTTCAGGCGTTCCACGCCCGGCCAGCCATAGCGCCCATAACGTCGGCCATAGCAGCAGCAGAGAGCCTATCGGCTTATCAATACGCATCAACCGACAGTAAGCCAGCCACTTCCCCGCGGTTACACTTCTTTCCAACGTATTAATCTCCTAAATTGCCGGCTAGCCTTCACGGCTATCCATAAAATAAAGCGGCGCCTGTGGTAAAAACAGCTCGGTCAACAACAGTGGATGGCCGGAAAGACGCAAACGGGAACGACGCGCCCACAAACCTTCGCCGCGTCCGGTATGGATATAGTCACGCGTCAGGGCATCATGCTGAAACAGGTAGCGCCCCAGCGGTACGTTGCCGATGTTCATCAGCGCGGCGCCCGCATCGTCCAGCGTTTGTTGGGGTATCAGGGTGCGGCCAAACAGCCAGGGACGCCCGTCGCCATAAAGCATGACTTCACGCAGCCAATAACGTTCACTGACGGGCAGATGCGCGCGCTCGTCCTGCAACGCCTGCGGAGGGATAAAACGCTCATTGCGGACAGTCACCGTCAGGCGGTCGCAATAGCCGTCGAGACGCTGCGTCATTGATGCGGTTTCCATCAGCCAATCCCCGATGTGCGCAGGCATCATTGCGGGATGTTCGCTAAACCATTCAACAGTGTGCAGGGAAATTTGCGCATTATAGGACATTATCCCTACTCCACTCAGGGTTGCTTGGTGAATAAAGTAAACGTCTCATATTGTAGCGCAGAATAGCGCCCTGATAACACGCTCTAAACCAATTGATACCTGATACGGTAACATTTTTGCAATTTTCCGCGGAGGAAAGGCGTTACGAAACGGCATAGCGCTCGGGAAAATAATCGGAGGCAGGCGGGTTACGCAAATAGAAAAGGCACCGGCCGGCGATAATCAGCCAGACAGTGCCTTTTGCGGGAGAAATGACGCTAAACCCGACCAATCCGCCACGGAACGTCAGCCCCATGGCGGTGACGCGGTATTACATCATGCCGCCCATACCACCCATGCCGCCCATACCGCCGGCAGCGCCTAAATCGGCTTTATCTTCTTTCGGCAGGTCGGTCACCATACATTCAGTGGTGATCATCAGGCCGGCGATGGATGCGGCGTATTGCAGAGCGGAACGGGTAACTTTGGTCGGATCCAGGATACCCATGCCGATCATATCGCCGTACTCTTCGGTGTAGGCGTTATAGCCGTAGCTGCCTTCGCCCGCTTTAACGTTGTTGGCGATCACCGAGGCTTCTTCACCGGCATTGACCACGATCTGACGCAGCGGAGACTCCATGGCGCGCAGCGCAACTTTGATGCCCACGTTCTGGTCTTCGTTGTCGCCTTTCAGGCCGGCCGCGCTGATAGAAGAAGCGGCACGAATCAGCGCCACGCCGCCGCCGGCGACCACGCCTTCTTCCACTGCGGCGCGGGTAGCGTGCAGGGCGTCTTCAACGCGGGCTTTTTTCTCTTTCATTTCAACTTCAGTCGCCGCGCCAACTTTGATAACGGCTACGCCGCCGGCCAGTTTAGCCACGCGCTCCTGCAGTTTTTCTTTGTCGTAGTCGGACGTCGCGTCTTCAATCTGCTGGCGGATCTGAGTAACACGGCCCTGAATGGCGCCTTCGTCACCCACGCCATCGATGATGATGGTGGTGTCTTTGTTGATAACAACGCGTTTTGCCTGACCCAGATCTTCCAGCGTGGTTTTTTCCAGCTCCAGACCGATCTCTTCAGAGATAACGGTACCGCCGGTCAGGATGGCGATATCCTGCAACATGGCTTTACGGCGATCGCCGAAACCAGGCGCTTTAACCGCGGCCACTTTCACGATGCCGCGCATGGTGTTGACCACCAGCGTCGCCAGCGCTTCGCCTTCAACGTCTTCCGCCACGATCAGCAGCGGCTTGCCGGCTTTGGCAACCGCTTCCAGCACCGGCAACATTTCGCGGATGTTGGAGATTTTCTTGTCAGCCAGCAGGATGAACGGGCTTTCCAGCTCAACGGAGCCGGTTTCCGGTTTGTTGATGAAGTAAGGGGACAGGTAGCCGCGGTCAAACTGCATACCTTCAACCACGTCCAGTTCGTCCTGCAGGCCGGAACCTTCTTCAACGGTGATAACGCCTTCTTTACCCACTTTCTCCATCGCCTGAGCAATCAGTTTACCCACGGTTTCGTCGGAGTTGGCGGAGATGGTGCCCACCTGAGCGATGGCTTTGGAATCCGAACAGGGTACGGATTGCTTTTTCAATTCTTCAACGGCGGCGATAACGGCTTTATCGATACCGCGTTTCAAATCCATCGGGTTCATGCCCGCGGCAACCGCTTTCAGGCCTTCAGTGATGATCGACTGAGCCAGTACGGTGGCGGTGGTGGTACCGTCGCCGGCCGCGTCGTTCGCTTTGGAGGCAACTTCTTTCACCATCTGCGCGCCCATGTTTTCGAACTTGTCTTCCAGTTCGATTTCACGCGCAACGGACACGCCGTCTTTAGTAATAGTGGGTGCACCGAAGGATTTATCCAACACAACGTTGCGGCCTTTCGGGCCCAGGGTAACCTTCACTGCATCAGCCAGTACATTTACGCCGCGCAGCATTTTTACGCGAGCGTCATTACCGAATTTTACGTCTTTAGCTGCCATTGGTGTATTTCCCTTAAATTCGTTCAGTTCAGATGAGTTACGCGCAATTACGCTTCAACAATTGCCAGAATGTCGCTTTCGGACATGATCAACACTTCATCGTTGTCGATCTTCTCTGCCTTCACGCCGTAGCCATCATTGAAAATAACGATGTCGCCTACTTTCACATCCAGAGGTTTCACTTCACCGTTTTCCAGGATGCGGCCATGGCCGATGGCCAGTACTTCGCCACGGGTAGATTTACCTGCGGCGGAGCCGGTCAGAACGATGCCGCCAGCAGATTTGGACTCAACTTCTTTGCGCTTGACGATCACGCGGTCATGCAATGGACGAATTTTCATTGATAGCTCTCCTTTGAGAAAGTCCATATCAGTTTTGGGATAAACGCCGGATATGCCCTCATATCCGACCTTGTGGTGTTCTAAGTGGGGGCGTTTCCTATCCCTTCAAGGGAGGAAATTTATTTTTTTTGCGTCAAGTTGCGTTTTTTTGTTATCAATAAATAAAAAAACAAGGATTATCAATGTGATAATCCTTGTTTACTCTTCGATTCATCACCTCGCTCAGCGATCGTCTTTTTCATCCCGCTGCTCAATATTTCTACGACCGTCGTCTTTACGCTGGTATTCGCCTTCAAACGTATTGCCGCCGGAGGAAGGAGGAGCGCCGGGACCGGAACGCCAAATGTGCAAGTGGGGCATCAACCGGAGGGTTAACCGCTTTTGTACCGGCGGCAGCAACAGCAGCAGCCCGAGGAAATCGGTGAAAAATCCCGGGATCAGCAGCAGGAAGCCCGCCAGCACCAGCGACACGCTTTTGACCATCTCGGCGGCCGGACTTTCACCCAAGGCCATTTTCTGCTGCATCTGGACGATGGTTTTCATGCCCTGGTTACGCACCAGCGATACGCCGACGCAAGAAGTAAAGATCACCAGCAACAGGGTCATCGCCACGCCGAGTACCTCCGCCACCTGAATAAACAGCGATATCTCTATGTAAACGAAAAGAAAAATTAATAGCAACGGTAACCAGCGCACCTGACTCTCCTGTTTTTGAAACGCATGCTGTTAAAAACAAACGCGGCTGTTGTAAACAAATTATGTTATTGAAAACAAATATGACCAGGCATCACCGCACTACACATTATAATCTACCGAGATGGTAGCGCGATTGACTATTTTCAAGCCATGGCAGAGCCATTTATTATCTTAAAATAGTGACGCGTGATGACTATCACAGTTCGTTTGACTGCGTGCAAACGACGGGACGGATAGTGATCCGGCTACTATTTTTTTTCGACTTACAGAATATCATCATGACAACGGATGCAGTTATGGTTAAACATTCTGCGACCGTTGCCTGTGATCGTACAATAATTTCACTTTGGTGCTGGTCAGCAGCAGAATAATAGAAGGCTATCATGTCAGATAATGTTCGTATTGAAGAAGACCTGTTAGGTACTAAAGAAGTTCCCGCAGAGGCTTATTACGGCGTACATACCCTACGGGCCATTGAAAACTTTTATATCAGCAACAGCAAAATAAGCGATATCCCGGAATTTGTGCGCGGCATGGTAATGGTTAAAAAAGCCGCTGCACTGGCGAACAAGGAGCTGCAGACCATCCCGCGGAAAATTGCCGATGTTATCATCCAGGCCTGTGATGAGGTGTTGAATAACGGCAAATGCATGGATCAATTCCCGATTGACGTCTATCAAGGCGGCGCCGGCACCTCGGTAAACATGAACACCAACGAGGTGTTGGCCAATATCGGCCTGGAATTGATGGGACACCGGAAAGGCGAATACCAGTACCTGAATCCAAACGATCATCTGAATAAATGCCAATCGACCAACGACGCTTACCCCACCGGATTCCGTATCGCCGTTTATGCAGCCATTTTGAAACTGATTGATGCGCTAACGCTGCTTGGCGACGGCTTTGAACGCAAAGCCAAAGAATTTGCCAACGTATTGAAAATGGGGCGAACCCAGCTTCAGGATGCGGTTCCCATGACGTTGGGACAAGAGTTCCACGCCTTCAATGTGTTACTGAAAGAAGAAAACAAAAACCTGCTGCGTACCGCGGAATTACTATTGGAAGTCAACCTGGGAGCAACGGCGATCGGCACCAGGCTGAACACCCCGGACGGCTATCAGCAACTGGCGGTACAGCGGCTGGCGGAAGTCAGCGGTCTGCCGTGTATTCCGGCCGAAGACCTGATTGAGGCCACCTCCGACTGCGGCGCCTACGTGATGGTTCACAGTTCGCTCAAGCGCCTGGCGGTCAAGATGTCGAAAATCTGTAACGACCTGCGTCTGCTCTCTTCCGGCCCGCGCGCCGGTTTGAACGAAATCAACCTGCGGAGTTGCAGGCGGGCTCCTCCATTATGCCGGCGAAGGTTAACCCGGTGGTGCCGGAAGTGGTGAATCAGGTGTGCTTCAAGGTTATCGGCAACGACACCTGCGTTACCATGGCCGCGGAAGCGGGCCAGCTCCAACTGAACGTGATGGAACCGGTGATTGGGCAGGCCATGTTCGAGTCAACCCATATTCTGACCAACGCCTGCTACAACCTGCTGGAGAAATGCGTCAACGGCATTACCGCCAATAAAGAGGTGTGCGAAGCGTATGTCTTTAACTCCATCGGTATCGTGACCTACCTGAACCCGTTTATCGGCCACCATAACGGCGATATCGTCGGCAAGATCTGTGCGGAAACCGGGAAAAGCGTACGTGAAGTGGTGCTGGAGCGCGGTCTGCTGACCGAATCTGAACTGGATGATATTTTCTCTACTCAGAACCTGATGCAGCCGGCGTATAAAGCCAAACGCTACACCGACGAGAACGATATTTCCTAAAATCGCCACCAGGCGCGTCGGCTTTATCGGCGCAAAGAGAGCGGTAACCCGCAAACGGATCGGCCGGCCGCGCCGATCCGCATCATTCCCCTTATGCCGCAAAGCAAGGTATAGTGTCCGCATGTTTACCTGAAACCGAGGCCGCGATGTCCGACAGCCCAGCCTGCGACGCCGTCGTCATACTCTGTACCGCGCCTGACGAGACTTGCGCGCAACGGCTTGCCGTCTCCTTACTGGCGGTTCCGCTGGCCGCCTGCGTCACCCTCTTTCCCGGCGCCCGCTCGCTTTATTATTGGCAAGGCAGGCTGGAGCAGCAATCCGAAGTACAGATGCTGATCAAAAGCGACGCCTCACATCAGCAGGCTTTGCTGGATCACCTGAAACAACACCACCCTTATCAAACCCCGGAGCTGCTGGTGTTGCCGGTACTGGGCGGTGATAGCGATTATCTGACATGGCTCAACGCATCTTTACGCTGATTTTCCTGGTTTGGGCAACATGCGGCGCTATCACCGCCACGGCCGCGCCGTTCGCTCAAGACGCGATTGGCGGTAACCGGCATACGCAGTTTTTACCCGTCGATCGGGCTTTCGCCTTCGATTTCCAACAGCGGAAAAACCAGCTGATCGTACGCTGGGAGATACCGCCCGGCTATTATCTCTATCGCCAGCAGATCAAACTGGAAAGCGACAATGCCGTGCTCGGCAACGTCGATTTACCGCCGGGAATCAGCCATCGGGACGAGTTTTTCGGCGAGGTTTTCATTTTTACACAGCAATTGGCGCTGGCTATTCCACTGCTTCAGGCGCATGAAAATGCCACGGTAACCGTCACCTATCAGGGCTGCGCCGATGCCGGATTCTGCTATCCGCCGGAAACCCGGGTTATCCCGCTACGGCAGATTTCCCCAACCGCATCCGCAGATTCCGTCCCCAACCCGCTGCCCTTCTCGCCCTGGTGGGCGCTGCTAATTGGCATTGGCGTCGCCTTTACCCCTTGCGTGCTGCCGATGTATCCGCTGATATCCGCTCTGGTGCTCGGCAGAAAAGCGCCGCTCCCGCCCCGGCGAACCTTTTGGCTGTCGATGACCTACGTGCAGGGCATGGCGCTGACCTATACGTTGCTGGGGCTAATTGTCTCCGCCGCCGGGCTGCGTTTTCAGGCGGCGCTGCAACATCCTTACGTCTTGATTGCTCTGTCGGCGCTGTTTATCACGCTGGCGCTGGCGATGTTCGGTCTGTATACCTTGCAACTGCCGTCCGCCGTGCAAACCAGACTGGCTGAATGGAATAATCGTCAACAGAGCGGTTCTCTGACCGGCGTTTTCAGCATGGGCGCGCTGGCAGGACTGATTTGTTCCCCCTGTACCACCGCGCCGCTCAGCGCGATCCTGCTTTATATTGCGCAAAGCGGCAATCCGCTGGCGGGGGGCGGTACGCTGTATCTGTATGCTTTAGGGATGGGGCTGCCGCTGATTGCAATCACCCTGTTCGGCAATCGCCTGTTGCCACGCAGCGGTCCGTGGATGCAATACGTCAAAGAAGCGTTCGGCTTCGTCATTCTGGCGCTGCCCGTCTTTCTGCTGGAACGCATACTGGGCGAAAGCTGGGGAATAAGGCTATGGAGCCTGCTCGGCGTCGCCTTCTTCGGCTGGGCGTTTACCCTGAGCTTGCGCAGCCGAAAACGGGGAATGCGGGTTGTTCAACTGCTGCTGTTGGCGGGGGCGTTAATCGCCGCCCGGCCGTTGCAGGAGTGGGTATTCCCTCCCACGGGTTCTGAACGGCAACACGCCTCTTCCGCCCTCAATTTCATTCCGGTAACCAATATTGCCGGACTGGACAAGGCGCTGGCTGAGAGTCATCGCCCCGTCATGCTCGATCTTTACGCTGACTGGTGCGTGGCCTGTAAAGAGTTTGAAAAATACACCTTCAGCGACAGCGACGTGCAACGTCATTTATCGCGCATGTCGCTATTACAGGCTGATGTCACCGCCAACAGGGCGGAACAGAATACGCTGCTGCAACGACTGCAGGTGTTGGGGTTGCCGACGATTTTATTTTTTGACGCGCAGGGTAAAGAGATCCCCGGCTCGCGGGTGACCGGTTTTATGGACGCGGAGAAGTTTCGCGCGCATTTGCAGAAGTTCGCTCCTTAAACGACACTATTTATCTGGCCACCGCTCTTCTGGAGGAGACCCAATGCAACGGGAAGAGGTTCTTGAACATGCGCTCACTCTGCTGGAGCAGCACGGCTTCGCAATGACCACGCTGGAGATGCTGGCGAAGAAAATGGATGTTCCGGTAGCGGAACTCCTGCCTTTCTGGCCCGACCGCGAAGCCCTGCTTTATGACAGCCTGCGCCATCACAGCCAGCAGGTCGACGTCTGGCGGCGACAGCTCCTGCTGGACGACACGAAAAGCATTGAGCAAAAACTTCTGGCGCGATATCAGGTCCTGCATGATGCGGTAAAGCAACAGCGTTACCCTGGCTGCCTCTTTATTGCCGCCTGTAGCTTCTTTCCCGACGTTGACCATCCCATTCACCAAATTGCGGAACAGCAAAAGCAGGAGTCTTATCGCTATACGCGCGATTTACTGGAGGCGTTGGAAACGGACGATCCGGAAATGGTGGCGCAGCAGATGGAACTTATTCTGGAGGGCTGCTTAAGCCGGCTGCTGGTAAAGCGCCAGGCTTCCAACATTGCCACCGCACGGCGGCTGGCCGAAGACGTACTGCGCTTTTCACTCTGCCGCAAAAATGGCGCCCTGACCTGATATCCGGCGCAATGCGCGGCGCCTCCCGAACGCTGGCTGAAAAGTCGGCAGTCAGTCGGGTTTTCCGCTCTTTCACTCACAAACCCGTTGACGACGCGCAGGCAATACGGTTTAATGCGCCCCGTTGCCCGGATAGCTCAGTCGGTAGAGCAGAGGATTGAAAATCCTCGTGTCCTTGGTTCGATTCCGAGTCCGGGCACCACTAATTCTGCATCAAAGCACGCTGGTTAGAGGAGAAATCCTTTGACGGGCGGAAAAAATGGAACCGGAAAGTTAATATCGCAGTGTTTTTTAAGACCTGTACACTCGATGTTAATGATTAGGTTCCTCTCAAAAAGGATGCCTGTTGCTGCAGGCGTCCTTTTCTCGATCGCTGGTAATTCTTACAGTTCGTTAAAGTTATGTCAAGGCGTGACTGGTTTCTACCTCGCCCGCCGGAATGACATCCATATACAGCGACAATTCCTCCTCCAGTGCCTGCCCGGTGATCGCCAAATCCAACTCGACGTATTCCATTGTGGTACTGACGCTCCGATGCCCCAGCAACCCTTTGACCAGCGCCAGATTGCGATCGGGCGACTTCATCATTTCTGTCGCCAGGGTATGCCTGAATCGGTGAGGGCTCACCTTAAAACCACACTCCTTTGTCAGTCTGGTGAAAAACGAACGAACAGGCTGTATCGCCGGTTCGGGGCCGACTTCGCCTGATGGATTCAGGAATCTTGCCACATCAAACAGGTAGTTTTCGCGTTCGGCGCCTTGCGCTATAGCGCGTTCAACCAGTATCCGCACACGCTCGCGGACAAAACTGACAACAGGAACCCGCCACTCACGATGAGTTTTACTCCCCTCTCTGCACAGTAGAATGGCATTGGCCTCCAGATCGACGTCCATCAGACGTATGTGCAACAACTGGTTTTGCCGCATACCGGTCGAACGCAACACATCAATCACTGTCCGCCAATACCACACAGGATAAAGCGCGCAAGGCCGGTCTTCTCTCTCCCGGCGCTTTTCTTTTACTTCAAATTCCCCCAGAACCAGGTTCACCCTGACCAGTTGGTCACGACTCAGGATTTTCTTTCGTTTGCTCCCTAATGGCACCTGTGTTTCATTGAGCGGATTTTCCCCGATAATGAGCCATTTTTTCTTGATCCCCTGGTTGTAAAGCGCCCGTAAATGACGCACCTTATTATTCCAGGTGCTGGTCGTTAAACCTCTTCCCAGCATGTCCCTGCGCCATAAAAGCAAGTCACGGTGAGTCACTTCGTCAGGCAACCTGTCATGGCCGATGAATTTCCGAAACACCGCGACCACGCGCCGATAGCTATTTTCAGTATCCGGTCGCAATGGTTTGGAGAAAAAGTATTCATCAAGCAGTGCATCCCAGCTCATTAACCGTTCCTTATTCATGATTGACATCCCTCTTGTTTAACAGACATACAGCGAACGCCCGGCTCCCCAGGCCACAGATAATTCCAGTCAGGGGATAACCAGCATCTTGCTATCGTCAGGTACATTTTTTCCGCGAAAGAGCAAACTCGCTTTAATGAGGTAGCCTTTAGTTCGTTTATAAGGGCCCGAGCCATCGGCGCTTTCATACAGATGAGCAAAATAAAAACGTTTCCCTTTGACCCGACGGTGTTTTTCCAGACGTTCAAAGTCCTCCTGGAGGGCTTCGCGCTGATTGCCATCCAGTCCTTGCTGTTTCAGATAAAGATAAAAAATACCGGGTACGGTGATGAAGACAAAACCAGAAACAAAATGGACCCTCGCCCCTGCCGTATTGACCTCGATCTCGCCTGAATTAAGTCCTTCACTTAACCATTCCCAAAAATGCTCTCCCGGTTTATTTTCTGAGGACGGGTCACCAAACGGCGGCATTTGATCCTCTGGCGCGGGCGTTGTCCCACCGGCGCTCGCGGCAATGTCCAGGGGCTCGGCTGGCGGTAACGGTTCAATTTCAGGCCTGGCTGTTTGATCGGATAAGTCAGCAAATTTTTCCGTTACATCAGGCATATCCGGCACCGGGGTGTGGCTATCTTTAGGCGAAGGAACCTCTTCCTGATTTTTTGGGTGCGCCGGCACCTGTGCAGACACCTTCACCGCCATCAGTGACAATAAGGTCTCCATATCCTCTTCAGTGCCGGCAACCGGTTCCGGCGCCACAACCATTTCAGCCAGCGGTTTATCATTAACGGGTTCATCCAGTGCGGAGCTCAGCAACACATCGGCTGTTGGCGTTTTGCTCACCTCTGCCGCAGGCCCGCTTTCTACTGACCGCGCCTCTACCGTCGGTAAGGCACTGACCGTGCTTTGCAAATCCTCCGGCGGGGCCAATGGCCCGGCGGCGGCAGTGACCGTTTGCAGTGGTACCGGTGAAACGATAGCCACGCTCCCCGACGGTAAGGCAGGCAACAGACTCGCCCCTCGCGCCTGCCGAACGGCTTCCCGGACAATCTCATCAATCACCGGTAATGGGCTGGGCTGACGTGCAACAATCATTATGAGTGCCTGGGCGGCCGCCGGCAGCGTCGACAGCCAGGCAATGGCATCCGACGGCACCAGACGTGCGGCGATCAACGCACTCTGACTTGTCGTCAGTACCGGCTCTGGCGGCTTAACCCTGAAACGAAAACGGTATGGTTCACCCGGTACGGTGAGACCGGGCAACCAGGGCCGGCCGCTCAGCAGCTCGCCTTCAATTTGGCTGAGGGCTGGCAGGTAACGACAAAGGGCGGCGTAAAAAATGACGGCATTCCACAGTACATTCTGGGCGGACTGATCTTCCGGCGCGGCACCGGGGGGAAGCATATGCCCCCTGGCCAGGCGTACGGCAAAAGTCGTCGTCTGCAGGGTGACCTCCGCCAGCCCGCCCTCTCCGGCATACTCCCCTTGTTGCGTCGCCGGCAACGATTGCATCAGCGTTACCAAATGCTCCAGGGGCTGCAGATAAAATTGCCTGTAGAGGTCTCCAGGTAATGCACTGCTTTCCCATAGCTGTTGCAGGCATTGTTTACGGGATATCGGGTTCAACAGTTGTCCGGCGGATACCGGCATAAAATAGCCTGCGGGGCATGCCGGAGATGAAGACTGAAGCACAGATTTTGCCGGTGCCACCCGGCTGCCAACCAGTAACGCCCTGATGGCTTTCAGCATGACGTCTCCCCGGCAGTATCACGCTCTTCGGCCATAAGCGCCTGCAGCAACGTATTGATCACCAGCGTTTGCCGGGCGCGCGTCACCGCCACATACAGCAAATTGGTTTCATCTGTGCGCTCGCACTCTGCCATCAACGGATCGGTGATATCGGCAAAATCCTCATCCAGCACCACCACCGGCCACTCCAGCCCCTTGCTGCGATGTGCCGTTGAAACGGTGACCTGTGCCTGATTTTCATTCGTCACCGCATGCTCACGCATTACCTGTAGCTTTTGTGGCAGGGGGAAATACCGATCAAGCAACCGCAATGCCTGATTCATGTCGGCATCTTTGGTGGCTCTGGCCACGGCTTCAAACTCGTCAAAATTGCGATATTCCCGCGCCAGCTGTGGCGATTGCATGCGTTCCGGCATATCGGCCGAGAACCAGTACAAATCTTCCATTTCCTCCGTTTTGTAGCCGGCGATGCCGCCCACCCAATACACTTTCTTCCCTGCCAGACTGGCCTGCAGCGCCGCGCCGATGACGCCGGCAATGGTACGGCTCAAGATGGCGACATGCTCCTGCCCGGCGTCTTTGGGCAAATGCGCCACGACGTTATCACTGCCCCCGTTACCCACCACGGCCAGCGTTTCCCCCTGGCGGGCCAGCAGCATATTCGCCACGCCGGCCACCGCCGGGCCAAACCGAAAACTGTGGGTCAGGCAAAGTTGATCCGCATCAGCCAGTTGCGGCGCATCGAGCGCATTTTCGGCGCCGCGAAACCGGTAAATCTGTTGATGACGATCGCCGACCAGCACCACGTTGCAGCGCTGTGTCAGTACCAGCGACTGCGTCACCGGGTTTGCATCCTGCCCTTCATCGAACAACACGGTATGCCAGCGCGTCGAGAAGTCGGGTCGCGAGAGCTGGTACAGCTTAAGATAGACGTCATGGGTGACAGGAAAATGTCCATCTGGTCGGGCAGACTCGTGCCAGAGCCGCTGCGCCGCCGCTAATATCTTTCCGTCGGACAATCCACTGCGTGCCTCGTCGCTCGGTAAGTGTTGATGCCCAAACCCGGTATCGCCACTACAGAGGAAGGCATTGAACGTGATGATAGCCGCTCGTGCCAGCGGCCAGTGGCGGGTATTGAGCTGTCGGGCAACGTCAGTGATGCGCAGATTCCCGGTCAACCGGTGTTGGTAGTGACGGCCAAAATTGGGCCAGGCCAATTGATGTGATGTTTTGCATTCCACGTTGAACGGGAATTTTTGCTCGGCTTCATCCCTGACCGCCCGGTTATAGGCGAGATAGAGCATCCTGCGTTCAGGGTTGGCCAACGCAAAACGCACCAGGGTCGAGGTTTTCCCTGTGCCGGCAAAGGCCCTGACCACCAGGCGGTGTCCGGACCAGCCGATGACGGCGGCCTGTTCAGGCGTATCAGAATAGGACATCAGCAGCACTCCGTAAAATCATGACGGGCGTTATGCTGCGCGGGTCGTTACGACGTTCGCCACAGAAAAACCTTTTCCCGGAAAGAAAAGATTATTTTCAGGCAGGCTTAATGCCTACGACATCGACTGACCGAAAACACCGGTGAACTGTCTGATAAAACAGACGAAATCATACGGCCTAAAATAAAAAAAAACCGGCCAACAGGCCGGCACAAAGATAGCGTTTATTGCCCTGAGTCAGGCAATACTTTCCCGTCTTGACTGTAACCGATGTGTCCAGTTCCCCAGATAATGTCCGGGCGTGTAGAGGATCCGACGACGCTCATCGTTAAGGCTGTTCCCAATCACGACTTCACCCGCTACTCCACAAAGCGACAACTGTATGTAGGCCATTCCAGCCGCCAGTGGATCAACATCCGTCGCGGAAACCCACAGGTAACGGTGCGAAGCGTAACCTGCCTGGTTAAGAACATCGGCATAGGCCAATACCATGCAACCCGCTCCGCATGCAGGCTCACTGAGCGTGATAAAGGGGCGCTGCTTAAACACCTTATTCACATCGCCCAACTGAATTTTTGCCATCATGAGTGAAATTTCCCACGGCGTAAAAAACTGGCCGCGGTATTTGTCGCCCAGTTCCAACTGCATAAACACCCGGCCGAGGAAGTCACAGAACCCTGTTTGCAAGCCGTTAACCACATGGGCAAGCAGTTGCGCCAGAAGACTCACATCCGTTTTTTCATAGCCACTGATTATTCGCATATATTTGTCCTCCCGCTTTTGGCTGAAGCAAAGACGGTTCTCCAGCGCAATCACGCTGCAACTGACAAAATCTTCGAATACCTTGTGGCGCTTATGGTACCGCGCAGTCTGGTTAAAAAGAGAAACAAAAGCCTTTTCATGGTTAATAACGCCGTTCATACGTGCTCTCCACAAAAAAGGGAACACGTATCCCGTCAGGGAAACAATGTTCCCCAACGGGTAAAAAGGCCACCGTTGTCAGCGGTGGCCACAGGTTAATTTAAACGAAATAGATGACGGTTAACTGGCAGTTGCATTTGACGAAAGCGGCACTGAATCCTTGTCTGCATAGGTCATGTACACAACCTCACCTTCAGGCTCTATTCGTCCACCATCAACATGTTCACCACGGTCGTAACAGTCATAGCCACTGCGTTCCGCATCCGGCATAAACCAGGCATGCTCGACCTGGCAACTAAACTGCTCTGATAATATCCCGATAACTTCGCCTGCCGGCGGATACCACGGAGAGTCGAAATGCACCGTTAACGTGTTGATACCGTCACGAACGCAGCCGACGTTATGCCCACATGGCCATTCAACCCCGTACTGGCGGCCATAAAGCCCGGGCGTTGTCGACACGTTCCGTAACAGATCCCCAGAACCATTCAGTTCAGTGGCCAAACGTGTCGGTATCAGCATCAGCATATCGCACGGGGCGGTATACTCAGGCATCATGCCCAGACGTTCCCAGCAATTGCCGGCATCAATAACGGGGCTGATGCCGACGATGCCAAACCAGTCCGCATACTGACGGGTGAGCACATCCGCAATACGATCCTGCGCTACGGCCGGGATATTTTCCCACTTCACCGCATCGATGCCTGACTGTCGATAAAGACGTTCAATCAGTCGAATGTTCTCTGTCGTTAACGGCACATCCGCTTTCAGCAACCCAATCCATTGTTCAAAGGCCAGATTCTGCGGCGATGCCACGCCAGGATGCGCCAGTAATCCTGGATAGGGTTCATAGATACCGGGCTTTACCGTCGCCGGCTTCAATATGCCGGCGCAACCTGCCAAAAACAGGCGGCAGCTCTGCAAAATGGCATGACGATAATCAGGCACCAGATGGCCATTGGCCCATTTTTGCACCTCATCCACAAACACGGATTGGCCAGTGATAATCAAACGATTGTTGCACCAGTTCGACATGGTAGTTCTCCTCTTCTTTACAAGAAAAAGAGGGAGTTCCCCCATAGGGGAATGTCTCCCCCTATGGGTCAGGTGTTAAATCATGACAGTCAGGCTGATTACGCCTTTCTCTCTGTTAGCTGTATTCCTCTTCCGCCGCCAGGATAACCTTCAACTCGTCGGCTTCACGGATATAGGGTGATAGTGGCTGATAGTCAGTGGAATCAATGCGTTCAAGGTGGTACTTGTCCACCAGGGTGTTGATCGCCTCAAATGGCCGTATCCCGGCCTCATCTAAAGCAATAACGCAATCGTCTTCACACAGCTCGGTATCGTTTAACGTCAGGCCAAAATATTTGGCCAGAAGCATGCCGGCAGTGGATTGCCAGATTTGTTGTTCATGATTCATCATGATGCCTCTCTCATGCCGCCACCGCGGATTCAGTCGTCCCCATTTCTGCTTCGGCCAGAGGCGTTAACAGAAACTCGGATGCCTCCCTTGCCTGTTTGCTGGCACGAAAAATCGCACGTTTATCCTCATGCAGCACCTTAAGCCAGGACTCAAGGTAACTGTCGTGCTGGACATGACCGAAGAGCCCCAACTGCGCACATAAAAAAGCGCTGCCCAGCTCGGCCACCAGTTCTTCAAACGCATAAAGCGGATCGCCGAACCGGCGCGAAGTTAAGGTGATCCCCTCACGATTAAGCCGTTTGGCATGACCGGTACTGTGTACCAGTTCATGCAGCAACGTTGACCAGTAGTCCGCCTCGGTTCGAAACTGCCGAACCTGCGGCAAAACAATCTGGTCGCGGCCCGGTGAGTAAAACGCCTTGTCCTGGTAAATCCGGTCAAATTGAACGCCACAGGCTTCAACCATCGTATTAACCTGTTCCTGAACTTTCCCATCAACCCGCGTGACATCCTGTTCCGGAGCATCTGCCGGCGGTTCGCCGACAACGCAATCCGGGAGGTCATCACACTGGGCGACGTTAAACAGATACAGGGGTTTCAGCATGGGTATTCGCATTTTCAGCGGGTTCCCGTCGTCGTCCAGTTGCGGCTTACCGTCGGCATCTTCCACCTGTTTATCCCAGGGTTTGAATACCACGGCCAGTGTCGCGCTCTCGCCTGCGCGCACATGGCCACCGACGGCTTGCGCCTGTTTGTAGGTTAACCAGCGATTAGCCTCATAGCCCTTCTCAGCAGCAGCTATCCATAACAGCAATACATTGACGCCGCTGTAGAGATAACCGGTCGTGCCGTTACACGGCATGGCGGCATGCGAAGAAATACGGCGCTGATTGGTTCGCCATGGCTTACGCCAGGGCAAGGTTCCATTCTCTATGGCCACAATGATTTTGTCCGTCACCTGCTGATACAGATCCGGACGGTCGCCACGAGATTGAGTGAACTGACGTGATGTTTTTTTCATGGAGTGCTCCTCATAAAAAAAGGCGCATTCCTCCCCTGGTGGCGAAGAATACGCCCTGGGGGACAGAAAAAGGGTTAGCAAGCGGGGTAACGTATCGCCCCTAGCGCGTTGACCGAGTCAATGCGTTGTTTCAGTAACCTGAAAGCGGCCTGGAACTCTTCCCGATCGCGCGGTTTAGCCCGTTTGCAAGCGGTGTAGCAAGCCGTTCCCAGCAAGTTGATGGCGCTGTTACGCCAGCGTTTCAGTTCCGATTTACCGACACATGCCGGATAATGGACGTTAGCCTGTTGCAACAGACGCGCCGCCATTCGACGGTAATCAGCAACGCATACCCACTCAACAGGAGCAACATGAATGATGAGTTCCTCTTTGAGTAAATGTATCCGTAACTGATTGCCTTCAGACAGTATTCGTTCAGCAGCCTTTGCATCCAGTTTGAGGTGCTCGCAAAAATCATCACCACCGGCAAATTCACAGGCAGTATCGTACCAGTCCTCATCCTTTTCAGGATTGCAGCCATCCGCATAAACCAGATACTTGATATGACCATCTTTTCGCCACGCTCCCTCCGCCGACATCAGGTAAATCCCCTGATCCTTGACCAGCAACAACTCACACTGGTTAGCCAAAGTTTCCTCGACGACCGGACGCAATTCCGCAGGGTTAAAATGCAACATGTTTGTCTCCTTCAATAACGGAGACAGCTTCCCGGGAAGGAAAGCTCCCTCCGGGGATTAACGCCTTAAAGGCGCAGGGGTGTTTAGCTCAAAGCCGTAAAGTCATCAGTATTCGTAAAAACTTTCCGCTTTTAGTTGATACAAACGATGTTCGGTTTCAGTCAGGATCCGCCAATCGTCTTTATTCAGAGAACGCTTCGGATCGGACAGAAAAGTAAGTAAAAGCTCGTCTACAGAGCCCGCCATCACTGTCACGGAAGACGGTGAAAGCGGAGCCGATAACACAGGCCAGCCCAGATTCCGGTTCAGCCAACGTAACGGCATAGACCAACTGGCTTCGCCGGCAGAGGAATGCACCCGAAAATTATTTCGGCAGAGACTGTGCAACAGCACCATGACAAGCCGACTAAAAAAATCATAGGGTTGATGCTGCGGGGTAAATTCCTGAACGCAAAGTGTGTTGTTGCTACGTATACGTTCGACAGTAATGACATCCGGTCGGTGTTCAGCATCAGTTTCGCCTGAAAAGACCAGAACGCCAGCGTCAGGGAACAGACCAGAGGCATCAGTCAGTGCCCTGTGCTGCCCATCATACGGACGCAAAACAGAGGGTAATTTCCAAAATGTGTCCGTCACTGCCAGCACAAAATTTTGCCAATCGTGAGGGGCAACAGTATTCACCTGCTCAATGGTGTAAGTGATGGGTTCAACCGTGGGGTTGAAAGATAACGCGCTCATGAATAAATCCTCCAGGAAGAAATGAAGGGGGATTTATCCCCCGGACGGGAATAAATCCCCGTCAGGGTCAGTCGTTACAGAAAACCAAACGCTTTAATGGTAACGATAACGAAGTGAAGCAAGATGTTCGGCCAGAATCATTGCCGCCGCCATTGCCTCCCTTTGAGTACGAAACACCACTGAAGCCGTTCCTGCTGTCAATGGCCGGATAGAAAAACGGTACTTCCCGGCATGGAATCCAGAACGAGAGATGATTGACGCCCCCCAACCACCAGATGGCAGTGGGAAAGCTCTGGCCCTAAAGCTCAGATCGCCCATAGCGGTATGTTTCCACTCCCCTTCAATTACGCCTTCCAGTGCCGGGTTTATTCGGCACCAGAGCGAACGCAATTTTTCGGTGACGCGAAAAGTTGGGCGTAAGTAACGCAGTGAAAAGGTATGCATGGTGTTTCTCCTGTAAAAACGGGAAACACCCGTCCCATCGGGAAGGTATTTCCCGATGGGTAAGCCAACTGCAAAGCAGACTGGCCTCTAGGTAAAATGACAGAAGCTCCCTCACAGGGAGTCCCCTGCCGGGTGAATAAAAACACACGCTATGCCGCCGAATCTGCGCGGAGGCATAGCCGCAACATCGTCATTCTCAGACTCAGAAGCCGAGCACCGCAATGGCTTCGTCGCCCTCGCCGTTAATTTTGCCGTTGGACAAGCTCCATGCCCACGCCTCTGCGTGGACTTCGTTACCCAGACGGTGCAGGTTGCTCAACACTTCCCGACCGCTCTCAGAAAGTTCCGGCAGGACATCCCGCTTCAGGTAATACAGGAAGAAACCGAAAGTTTCGCCGACGCTAATAACAGTATTTTCCAGATCGGTCAGCTCATGAGGTGCTTCCCGTTCCTGACGAAGTCCGAGCCGACGACAGGCTCTTGCGGTATACAGCTCGCCTTCAATCGCGCAAAGGTAGAAAAGCACATCCAGGGACGTTTTCAGGTCAAAAACATTAGTACGGAAGTTAATTGGGGTATTCATCGGTAAATCCTCTTTAAAGCGGGATTTACCCCCTGAACGGAAGTAAATCCCGTCAGGGTATTAGTGAGTAAAATGACCGTTTTAAAAGCGATAACGCAGTCTGGCAGATAACATGCGCACGAGCGGCAAAATTACCTGCTTCATTGACGTACCAGCGACTAAAGCGCGGCGGGCGTCATACGAAGTGATATTCGCTGGACGGTCGATTTGACACGCTGCAGGGTTGAGAACAAATCAGAAACAACTGAATACGTAAAAGCCGGCATGGTGTTTCTCCAATAAAGAAGGGAAACACTTGCCCAGGGGGAAGGTATTCCCCGGGGGACTGGATTGTGACAACCACAATCACATCAATTTCGTGCATAGAGTCTGAAACTACCTTCATCACCGTTAAGTGATCCCTGTTCTCAAAGGCTAAACAGGGTTACCGCCACTGGGGCTTCCTCTTTCAGGCTACAAGGATATTCGCGATCGCCGAAGGCGTTTCTCACAGATCGCTGAAACATTGGATGGCACTCACCCGAAGGCGCCTCTCACAGAGTGCTGAGGCATTGGCTGGTTGTCCGAAGACAACAAGTAAGCCTGTTTATTTTCAGACCACATGAGGGCTCTGTCAAGACGATTTACCGACAAATCAGAAGCGATAAAAAGCCGCAGCCCTGTGTGAGCTGCGGCGGCTACATCAATCATAACCATTAGTAAAGACGGCCCAACAGTTTGCAAATCGTCCCTAACGGCTATCTGGCTTGCAGTAACGGGAAGGCCAGATTTCCTCAGGCGAAACACCCAGTTCTTCCGCAATCAGCTTTTCCCCTTTGGGCCAGTGCCTGGTGAGAGTATTCGCCAACGTAGAAGAGGCCAGCCCTGCTTTACGCGAAACCGCCGCCAGCGAAGTCCCCTGTTTTTTCAACGCCGCAATAATATCGGCGGGATGCCAGTCCTGTTGATTCATGCAGGCACCTCTTCAAAGCTTTCAGTGAAACATTCGCAAAAGCGGGAAGGAATGGTAAATCGGGGGTAAATCCGGGTGAGGGTTTGAGCCATGAGGCAACCTCCAATGAGTAACAGATTATACCCACCACCAGAGAGGCTAATCTCATGGGTGGTGGAACCGGACGGGGTTAGCCTTACCGGCCTCACTGACACCGGCGCATCTTTTGATGCCCCCGCCCGGCCCACCATTGAAACGTAGCCGAACGCACGACACAAAAAAAGCGCAGACGCGCCTTGTGTCGTCAGTGAAGTTTTTCAGGAGGCTAATCCCGGCACCTGATTTTGCAGGTGCGGGTAAAAGATACCGCGTTTGATTATCTTCGGCAAGATGATGCTGTTACATAAAATCGTATTTCACTTCAAAGTGATGGATCACGCTTATCCTATTCAAGGTGTTAAATCGATTTATCGACAAGTTAAAGAAATAAAAAAGCCGCAGCCCCGATTGAGCTGCGGCGAAAATTTTAAAAAAAATTAATAACTCAGAAAATATCTTCACACACGTATTCATCATATGTTATTGACACAGAGCAATCTGAATTGATTAACTGTTAACATAGTAGTTGCAGTGTATTTAATCCACATCACCTCTAAAATAAACCTGTTTGATATAACGCCCTCGCCCATCGCCGTGCCCCAAATCCATGGATACTAATGCTTCAGCCTCTGCCCGACTCATTCCATTTTTAACATGAAAACTTACGGCATCACGTGAATAAGCATAACGTAAACTATGAGGAGCATCTTTACCGACCATCCCCGCCTCACGAACGATATTTCGATAACGTTCAATTGCAGTGTGTAAAGATGGCTTATCAATCAGCTTCCCATTATTTTCATCACAGTATTTTATCGCTGCATCTAAAATAGAAAAAACTTTCTCTCGATTGAACACGGTTGTTTCCCGTGGACGTCCGCCCTTGGTCCCGAAAACAACCCGAACTCGTTCGTTACCATTAATCAAAGACTGCTTCCACGTTTTTAATGATTTTGCCGACTGGACGATTTCTTCAGTTCTCAAACCTAAATAGCGAGCCAATTGAACTGCTATTGCAACGCCCTCATCTTTTTTTAATGAGTGGTTGATGACCGCCGCCAGCTTCTCATCCGTTATTGGTGTTTTCGTTCCATCACGGTTTGCACCGGAAATACCCAACGCCTGGTTACTCAATTTTTCATGATTTGGGTCGGCCAGCTTATTTCTACCCGCCGCAGCCATGATTGAACGTACCGCTGACATTTCATTTTGCAACGTGCGAAGCGATATATTCTCAGCCTGACGACTATGAATATATTTCTCAATATGAGACGTCTTGATGTGTTTTACATCCCTAATCTGAATATTTAACTTTGCCAAGCGCTCAGAAAAACGGTCGGCAATTCTGGAACGGTCAGCGACGGTTTTAAAACTCCCTCGTCCCTGGCGGGCGAGTGTGACAAGCTGTTTGCCGAGTTGTTTACTGAATCTGGACATCGCAATATCTCCATAAGGAACACACATCCCCCAACTTTCGCAAAAGCAGGCAGATCGGTATTCCACATTTCAACCCCGACGACACGGTTACTTTTGCGCTTCCTGCGTCTCGACTGGTATCTGTGCATCGGGGCGGCGAAATGTTGAGTTCTTGCGAGGCACCTCAGGTCTCTGACCTGTTTGCTGCTTATGCAGAGCTGACATTCGTCAAGCTGCCTCCAACACTACTGTTCGTAGTGTCGCCATCGATACCGAGTCGATTTCCTCCTTATAGATAATGAAACGTTCAAAACGGTTGTTTCCGTCGTAGTTACGTTGAAGTGAATGTAAGTTTAAGACCGTACCGACACAGACTACGTGTTGGTCAGATGGTACTAAAACGTTGAAAACCACGTCGTGCGTGGGTTGAGACGTTGTGCGCTGCGCGCGTCACTTGGTAGTGTCTTCGCCACTTCACAAGTGACGCGCACTCCTCTGCTCCCAATGAGACTCACGCAAGCAGCCAAATGTACCCATTGGCTTTATACGTTCGTTCAAAGGTTGCCTCGTCAGCAAGACGTCATAAAAGATAAAATAATCAAAGCGTTGAAACAGTGAAACGCGTCGTGACGGGCTTCTCTGCTAAGAGACGTAAATACATACGTTTATAGTGTGAGGAACTGTCCCTGAACGGGAACAGATTAGTCATTAATGAACCTTCATCACTGTCGTGATCTCCGTTCTCAAAGGGTAAACGGAGTTACCGCCACTAAGGCATCCTCTTCCAGGCCAGGAGGATTTTGCGATCACCCGAAGGCGTTTCTCACAGACCGCTGAAACATTGGATGGCACTCACCCGAAGGCGCCTCTCACAGAGCGCTGAGACATTGGATGGTCGTCCGGGGACGACAGTACAACGCGGCTAGCTTAAGCGATCATGGCGATCGTCGTCAATCGCTGTTGCCCACACATCTATTTATTAGGCAGTTCCCATTCGTCAAGAGGCATGATTGGTTTATTCAGCCATAGATATGATGAATGAAAACTCATCTTTTCACTTTAATAATATGATTTAAATCATCATTAAGCTCATCAAGTTTCATTTGTACCCTTATACTTTCAGCCTTACTTAAAATATAACTTATTTTATAATAAGGATATGAATCCAGGCATGACAAACGATATGAACTTACATTGTAGCCATCAAAAACAAACGCTCTGTAATCATTATCCGAAACTTTAATAAACCTTGTTTCTTTGTCACTCCCAAATGTTTTATATCCGCCACCGCAATAGAACCCCTCGGAAGAATCAAATTCTATAGATTGCCTAATGACATAGGTATCAACAACTACATGATGTTTCAAATAACAAGCACCAATAGTGATAATCAATAAGACTAAAGGAATAGCAACAGGTATTGAATCGTATTTTACACATAGCTTAATGGTCTTTTTACCACCAGTCACATTAAATTCTTTCTCAATCACTTTATTTTCAAATAGAGTCACAAAAATATAAATAAAACCAGAAAAAACAAAGGACAAAACAATCATTACGATAATAAAATAAGCATATATTATAGTTCGAGATGAAGCGTCACCATACGTCAAATCCATATAATTCATTGTGGAACTTCTCGCCCAAGAAAGTATACAATAGGCGATAAAAATTGAGATAAGCCGAGCCACCCAAATTATTCTCCCTTTATCTTTTTCGAAATACCCATTCGAGTTAGATATATAAAAGTAAGCTGAAATAAACATTGCAGAGATAGAAAAAATAAGAAATGAAACCGCAACATTATAATAGCCTACAACTTCCGTAAGAAATAAGAAAGGCAGCATTGTCACTCCTGCCACATACATCAATACAAGAGACTTGTTATATCTACTCAATTTTCTCTTTCTTTTTCTTCTATTCGTGCCAACCCCAGATACATTATTTATAATCCAGAATCGAGGAAACATAAACATTGAAATAATCATCAGCATTATTATAAAGATGAATAATGGTAGGATTTTAGCGTCGGGAGGGCACAATAAAGACAAGGCCAAAAAGACAAACAATACATAATGACTATAAATTGATTTAGGCGGTTTTATCTTCTTATCCATGTTGTACATATTATAATCACCATCCAAGATTAGATTGTTCAGCTAAAATGAAAATTTTGGCTTTATTGCTGTAGCAGCGTAAGCGCACATCGAGCGCCGTGTTGACGCTGATCAGTCAGGCAGAACCACGTTCCACGGCAGCAGTTCAGCCACTTTGTTGACGGGCCATTCCGGCAGCACGCTGAGGATATAGCGCAGGTAAGCCTCTGGATCGATTCCGTTGAGGCGGCATGTCCCGAGCAGACCGTATACACTAATACAAATGAGTTGAATGCCTTTATTTCTCGGTTGATGTTTATATTAAAAAGACCAACCAGCCCGCTTAGGACTGGTTGGTCGTTGTATTTTTTACCGTGTTATCAGAATTCCATCTGCCAGGTACAAAGCCGCCAGACAAAAAGGATGTCTGCAATAATGCCTTGAATGTACATATAGTTGCGAGCATCATCGCAAACATGTGCTCATGGATTCTCCAACGCAATGACCTCTGACAAAACCCTAAAGCAAGCGATATCAAATATTACTATTTGGCGCAAAGGCGAACAGCGTGCGCCACATAAGCCATTATTGCTGCTGCACGTCCTCTCACGCCACGGCATGATCTCTCGCCAGTAATGATTTTTTGCTCCACGTTTGTTGTTACCAACTTCAGTATGAATGGATTCCAGCGATCTGTATTTTTCCGGTAACTATCCATAGTTGGTTGCCAGAAAACCACCGGTGCCGCTTCACCCGTAACCTTCACCACTGGTGGCGATGGCTTTAGGCCAGGATTTCTCTGCATTACAGGCTATTTCCATTTTGTCCATAGGCTAGCATCTGACTGGTGACAAAAGCTCAATTTTGTCACCAACTGTTCCGAAACGATTTTCATCAAATCAACCACATGCTAAACCGATCAGCTTGGCTGAATATGACTGCTCAGGTTTCACGATATTCCGGTGATGAAGTTCACGCTCCAAGACAGCTTCAATTTTATGCGAATCCACTCCGTGAGCGCTGTTCTTCCCCTTAGCTTTAAACACGGTATCTATTTGCTTTTCTAAATGAGGTATTCGGTTACCATCTCCATCGACAGCAAGTTTCATGATAGAGTGAATATTATGTCCTTTTTCGTTGGCAGCCCTTACTTCCCACACAGAAACGGTTTCACCAGAATTCAGCTCACTGGAATAGAAACTAAGGTATTCAGGATCAAGATTGCGGTATTTGTCGAGCAGTTCTGCAATCACTGGATGATCCAAACCAACCAAATGCAATTTTTCTGAATTGGTTGCTTCTTCCCGATCCGTGGTAAATAGCATTTGTTCGAAACCATCTTTTACCAAGGCAAATTGCTTTTGTCCGCGAATCTCAATGGCTTCACCTTCGTATGGTAACGCCTTCTGCATAAACCTGATCAGGTCATCTATGGATTTCCCGGTATCTGAAAGTTGTACATAGTCATCCAAACTGAAACCATCCAGATCCTGGAATAGTTCGAATACCGCATCCTTAGCATGGCGGGCATTATCCATGGCCGCCTCAAGCTCCAGCCGGGTACGCTTCAGCTCAGGGTCTTGCAGTGCCTGCGAGTAAAGTTGCTGATAGTTAACCTGCTCCGATAATTGGCCGAGGATCTGTGATCGAAGATCTTCTTCCACCTGACCCTTCTCATCCACTTTGCCAAGCGCCTTGGCAATCTCCTCCAGCTTTTCATCAAGCAGCAGGAAAATGCGACCTTCAATGGTGTCACCCAGAACGAGGTTATAAACCTGTGCCGTATCACGCTGCCCATAGCGGTGAATACGGCCAATGCGCTGTTCCATATCCATTGGGTTCCACGGCAGGTCAAAGTTAAACAACACCCGTGCATGTTGCAGGTTGATACCTTCCCGACCGGCTGCTGTACAGATCATCACACGAGGGCCATTCGCTTGCTTGAAACGCTTTTCCGCCGCGAGCTTACTTCCGTGATCGCCACCTTTCAGCACAACAACGCCTTGGCCTGGGTATGCCTTTTCAATCTGCTCACCCAGCATTTCCACCGTACCCAGATAGGTGGCAAATATCACAATGCGTTCCTCTGGGTTTTGCTGCCACAGCACACCCAAAGCTCCAATGAGCTTATCTACTTTAGTTTCTCGGGCTGAAGGGAACAGCCCCAGTAGTTCTTTAATGCGGAACCGCTCTTCTGGTAGCGCGTACGCCACAGCATCCATGGCCGCATCTTCAGCGGCGGCAGTTTCCAGCTCATCGGAAAAAGTATCGGATACAGCGGCCAACTGCTCTTCATTGATCTTTTTGAGCAGACGACGCTTGATATCATTCAGTATGCGGTCGATCTCAAGGTCAGACAGACGATCATTGCCAAAATCAAATTCGACGCGAATTTGTTCTTTTGCCTCGTTAAACGCAATGTCTCTGGCGTCGATATCGAGATTCTCATCGTGCATTAAGCCCTCATGAACAGTCAGGGCCAAAAGTCTTCGCCTCAAGGTGCGATGCACGGCAGCAAAGCTGGACGCTGCAATCTTTTGGAAGATCGTCATTACAAAGCCCAACGCAGTTCCTTTCCCGCCTTGCTTCTTCGCCAGAGCAAAACCGTCGCGCAAGTACTCATTCAAGGCGTTATAGAAATCGCGCTCTTGCTCTGACATCGAAAAAGCTTCGGTATGAACCCAGCGCCTAGCGAACAGCGTGGAACCATCAGCTTTGCAGGCATCGGCTTTGGTGCGGCGAAAAATAATCGGATTCAAGCGGTGACGCTCTTCCACCATCTCGGTTTCACTGGAAAACAACGTGGGGTCAAGTAAATCAATCAGCTTCCAGAAACGGAAATGATCGCCCTGGTGTGGTGTGGCTGACAGCAGAATCATATCTCTACTGTGATCGCGCAAGGCTTCCGCCAGTTTGTAGTTCTGGGTCTTGCGCGTTTTGCCACCTTGCTTATATGCAGTACAGTGATGCGCTTCATCAAAAACGATTAAGTCCCAACGGGGTGCCTCGAGTATTTTCTTGATTCTCGCCGGGCGCTTTAAGGTATCGATACTGGCAATTAGCAGATTATGCTTCGCAAACGCATTACTGCGGCGGTCGCTGACATCACCTTCGTGCCCGAAGACTTCAAAGTTTAAATTGAAAACTTCATTCAGCTCGCGGTGCCAGTTGTTAACCAGACCCGCCGGAACAACCATCAACGCCCGGTTCAGCTCACCACGACTGGCCAACTCCCTCAGAACCAATGCGGTTTCAATAGTTTTTCCTAATCCCACTTCATCGGCAATCAGAAAACGACGCGGGCTTGCACAGGCAACCCTATGAGTCAGCACCACCTGATGGGGTAGCAAATCAATCTTGGCCGAAGTCAGTGAGCTGGCTGAATCCTGAAGCGGTAATTCATGCGCCTTCCAGGAAAGCCACGCTTTCGTGTCGCTATCTGCATGTTTGCCAATACTGGCCACCACGCGCTCATTATGACTGAGTGCTGCCACCAAGGTGCTGAAAGGCACCTGCCGCTCACCTTGGGGAAAAAAGACACGGGCGTAACCGCCCGCAGCTGAGATAACAACACCCTGGCCAAATTCATAATGACTGACACGTTCACCGGGTTGAAAATTCATGGCTACCCCTATTAGCTGATCCGCTCTAGGTATAAACCCAGCCATTCGTTAGTTTTTCCACCTGAGGAGGATTCAATACGGCGCACATCTTTCTGTGCACCGTTCCAGATGCATTGCCCTAACGGAAACATCTGAGCATCGTATTTACCAGCCAAGCACCAGTGGTAGGTACTGGTGGTCAGATCTTCCTTCCAGCGGCCCTGATCTGGCATCCAGAAAATCAACGCCGCATCAGCATGGTTCTGGAAGTCGTAGATCATTTCGTAAATCTCTGACTCCAGCCATTCCAGTGCATCTCCTGGCGATAAAGCGTCTACTGCTACGTCCAACCCTGCGACGTATAAGCCATCGTCATTTAGCAGTGGCATATCATCCGGCCAGCCCGCTTCGTAGTAGCTGATGAATTGACGAAGGCTGATAACCTGGCTAGCAGCATTTAGTTCAGCCAAAGTTTTGCCACACCAGAGCACTGAGATACCGCGTCGTTTCCATTTATCGTTGGTCAGAACATCGCTCATACTTCATCTTCCATACCAAACAATGATATTTGTGCCTGCATAATCTGCTGATGATCTGCTTCCCATCTATTAAACAATTGCCTTGCCAAAGTACAGGCATTGCGCATAGAAGAGTCGGCTCCGTTGTGAACAAGCCAATCCAATAGGTTCCCTAATGCGGGGTGAGGCTTAAAGTCTTCATCTAGAATTTTCTTGGTGTTGATGCCGCTTTCCGGGTAACAGGCACCAACAAGCAACATCGCCTGATCGAAGTCACGGCTCACACTGCGATTGCTGGTCATTCGTTCTTGCGCGAATTCTAGTGGCGAGCGCCAATGAAATGCCTTTGGACGAGTGGTTTCAGTGGCCCAGCCCAAAGCGACAAAAGTAGAAGGCGCTATACCACTACCGCGTAGGAATTTCTGCATCTGATCGCGTTCTACTGAGGGTTGGTGTGCAAAAATACGCAGGAATTGGCGGGTGTTTGGCTCACACACTACCGGGGTACCGCCCGATTCTGATTCTGATTGGTCATCCAGAATTTGGTTAATCCCTACCAACGCTTCGTTAACCGTGAATTCGCGGCCTTCCTCAACATACACCTGGCCATAGTGGCGTGAGAAATATTCCAAAGCTTTACCGCGCTTGATGACCTGAATATCTGCTACTGGCAAACCTTTTGACTGGTGATGTTCTAACAAGCCTTGTAGCTGACGCACATCGGCGAGAATCTTGCGACGCAGGCGCGCCCAGCTGATTTTGCTGGGTGCTTCGGTACGCTTGCGGCATACATGAATGATGTCGTATTCAATAGTCTTGGAGCCAAACTCACCTTTGCCCTTGGTTTCATCGCTGCGAATAGGATAGGTTGCTTCAAGGTAATAGCCCGCGTCGAACAAGCTTTCTAATACATCAACCCATGGCTCATCTTCGCTGTGATGGAAGGTAAAAGCCAAAATGCCCCCCGGTTTCAACAGACGATTCGCCTCCCGCCAACATTCGGTCAGCAGACGCTTATAGAACGCATCTGGGTCATCTGGATGGCGCGCTCTGTTAGAAACAGCTTCCAGCGTTTTTGGCGTGTATTCCCCTGCGTAAACCTCAGGGTATTTATCTTTCAACAACAGACGTAGCCACACATAGAAGAAATCCGCTAACTCAGCGTAGTGCAGCAGACCACCAAATGGTGGATCAGTAATTACGAGATCATACGATTGATCAGCATACTGTTTTAATTCCGTCGATGAACCACAGGTTACTAAGGTACCCGGTAACACAGGGTCATTTGGCATGGTTTTGGAGCTTTTCCCGCTGACCAATTTGCCGATCTCGTCGGACATATTGCTCAGCATCTCGTTAGATACGGTTTCCCATGGCTGTTTGCACCACTCTAGACCTTTCAGAGTGTTTGCCCGGCAGGATGACCAGTTTCCACGACCAAGATCTGAAAAAACCGAGTTTTCAATCACTGTTGATTTGGGATGATAATTATTATTGCTAAACATGGGCTCAGGGGTGTCCCGCTGAGGATTCCAAAAGCAAAACATGTTCTGATTGCGAAGATACTGCTGAAATGCACCTAAAACTATTTCTTTACTGGTGTCGCTGAAGCCATGAGATATATTAATGGCCTTGAGAATTTGCGCATGAATCAGAAGCTGAAGCGGGTTAAACATAGTGTTCCAGTGCGTAAAACCATGATTGGGAACGCCGCCTTGCAAGTGGTGTGTCATAAATCCATAGGGCAATTCTGATTCGGGCCAATAACCTCGCAAATCCGAATTTTTCCTTTTCTCCCACTCAGATACCGCCAAATTTTGTCGCTTGGCAGCATTGCTGTCAGTTGGAGCAAAGTAGCGGCCATTGTAAGGAGCACCTGCTGCATTACGGCTAGGTGAATAACACTGCAATACGTAAGCAGCCATCGGGCCTGTTTGGCCAGAAGCTTTGATGCTGTCGAGTACATCTTGCTGACGACCACATGTACTTTCCTGACAAGTGAAATTAGATTTCTTAGGAATGGTGCCTTGCTGAGTGTTTATTACCAACCCTGAATCCGGACAAATAATTTCTTCAGGCAATTTACCGCGCACTTCAAGCAGTTTCAGTGTCTTTGTTCTGTGTAGATTCCAACGCTGCGTTGCTTCAACTTCGCTTAAGGTGGTGCCGCCAAATATTCCTGTATCGTCAGCCTTTGAAGAACCTTTCAGCCAATCAGGATGAACAAGGAGAGACAAATCAATCTTTTTATTTTTACTCATCTTCTTAAGTAAACGCGGGGATTCGCCTTTTTGCGCCGCAGCTTCATCACGATACGGATGCTGGCAATGAGGGCATTGGTAGTTGCCAGCGTTGTCCATAATGGCGTAAGGAGCTTCTGAATCGGTTACGACCAGCGGAACATTAGGAGCCATGCGGGCTTCCTGGCGCTCAATATCAAAGCTTGATCCGCAGTGTTGGCATTCAACACCTTGCCAAGTTTTAACCGATAGAGATTTGACCGCTACCACTGGGGATGTCATCAATGGAGTACGGTGACCGCATCCGGGAGCAGCACAAGGGCCATGCTTAGCCCAGAAGGTATAAATGACCTCCGGGCCTTCGTATGCGTAATCTTTGCGCTCTTCAGGTGTCAGAGCCAGTGGATCAAAATCATTGCCCATGACTTTGCCAGTAGAACGCTGTGTCCATTTGCCTTTTTCGCCATCAGGGCCTTCACAGGCGTAAAACGGCATGACCTGGGGTTTTACTTCATGTTCGACGTGATCAAATAGTTTGTTCACCTCATCCAGATCGACATCAGCTAATTCGTTCTTTACAACCAGCCAGGCAACCGGGTTGAGATCGTTGCCGGTCATCTGCATGCCGAGCCGAGCACCTTCCACCAATGTGGTACCGCCTCCCATGAAAATATCAGCCACTTTCAATTGTCTGAACGCTTGGTTGTTCTGGTGATTGGCGTAATAGTTGTCCCAAACTAATTTGGCAGATTCTGATGGTTCATCGGGCGCTTTGGTAGCAGCCGCAATCAACATAGAGCGGAATACACTGGAACGGCGACGTGCCCACCACTTACTCATCTGGTAGATGGGTTTGCCTGCATTACCTTCAATCTGCGCAATCTGGTTAATCGGCAGAATCGGAAAATCAATTTCAAGACAGGTTAAAGGGCGATTGGGGTCAGAAAAATCGACCGATTCCAGTTGTGCTTTTTTACCGGCACTAACGGCTTCTGCCACCAATTCTTCTGTCAGTTCTGCTTTCGTTTTGTTAGATGCCATAAAATTACTTATCCAAAGGCCAGCACAGAATGCTGACCATTAATTATTCGGTTTCGACAGTTCGACAAAGGGTACAGCCACTTCTAACAGGCTCAGCCCACCATGGGCAAGGCTTGGGTAGCCGCCTTGTGAACGCCATTTTTTGCGGCCCAGCACAATGTTCCAGTTGCCATGCTGCGTCGTCAGTACCTGAGATAATGGCGGAACCCAATGTTGTTCGGTTTTTGCGTCTTTAATTTCGTTATTACGACCAGACTTAAATTGCCCTTTTAGATAGGCTTTTTGGTCTTCCGGGTAAACATCAGGAAACAACGCAGGATTTGAATACCCATGGTCAGCAGTAATAACCAGACGACGACCTGTGGCAAGTTTGTCGATGAAAGTCCAGAATTCATCGCCAATTAATACAGCTGCGGCTTCTTTAGCCAACACCCGGTAACCAGCCCCCTGTTCAGCCAGGTGGTGCATACGTTCATCAGGCCAGTGATGCCAGAAGATAATGTTGGGATCAGCCTTGATCAGGGATGCACAATCCACCCATGGCAGGTCGGTGGATTCTGTGAAGGCCTCAGGGAACGCAGCACTATGCCCCTGGTTGTTTTGCAATTTAGTACGCTGTCCAAACCCGATTGCTCTGGCAAACGGCGTAGTATCACCTGGTAGCTCAGAGGCTGTGGCACGGGCACTGTGAATGGTGTAGCCCCGCCGCTGCGCACCTTCGATTATCCATGGCGCTTCGCGGAGCGATAACGCATCGAGAATCAGGATGGCTTTCGGTGTTGTATGGCGTTGCCAGAATGCTTTCAGGGCATCTGCTGTTTTTGGTGATGCACTCTCGAATGACGCCCACAAATCCCAGGCACTGCCTGCCAACACATCATCCAATGGTTTGATGGCTCTGTCCCGTTCGGTTGTTTTTGCATCCGCCAGATCCTGTCTGATAGGTTCCGCAAACAGGGGCCAGAGAGCCGAAAAAATTTTCGGCCATACTTCCTGTGCGGGCAGTCGGTGTATATCAGCGATCAGTGACTTATCCATATGCTTTCGCTCGTCGATTATTGTTCTTTATCCAGATCCAGAGAGTAAGTAACACCATCCGGTAAGTTTTTCAGCAGATGCTCTAATTGCGCTCCAGTGAGCTGTGAGGTGGATAACTTAACGTCCTTCACCTTACTGCCTTTGTTAATTCCCCATTGCTCCAGCTTGCCGAGCAGGCTCAGTGTCGAGGTATTTTGCGCACTGTGGTGAGCAACGCCTCCCCCACTTGAACCACCGAAAAGCGATCCTGGTGTTGGTGTGGTACCGGATGCTGTGCTGCTATTGCCTGAGCCTACGGGTGGCTCGTTAACACCACCGGTGGTGAATTCTTCTGGCATGCCGGGAACAGGCTGAACAGGGACTGAACCGCCTGAGCCTACAGAGCCTCCGGGCAGGTGCAGTGTTGTATCTTCCAAATCTTTACCGCTGCCCAGTTTTCCACGTACTCGCAACCAAGCATCTTCTGTGGTTTCTGACGGCTTTTTCTCGTACAGACTGCCTTTGGCATTAATAGCAATTTTGCCTTCTGCACAAGCTCGGCCAATGCGTTCTTTAACGGCTGTTTCACCCAGCCAAGGAATGCTTTCTGCACCTTTTGGGGCTGGCTCTTTCAGCTGGTCGATGAGGTCAGCCACGCTGCGGCTATTCGTTGCGGCATCAAGCAGCATAGTGTCGAATTCTTCGGGAATAAACAGCTCGCTGCGGATTTTCTCATCCAGTTTTTCGAGGATCTGTAACCCTTCTGCGCCGTGCTGTGAAATCTCAAACTCGCATTGAGATGGGTCTGCGAAATTCCACACTACCAAGACTGCAAAACGATCAAAGCGGGATTGCAACTGCTCACGCAGTTCCTTCTGGTACTTCAGATGCAATTGAGCGTACTCACGCTCTGAATTTTTCCAATCGCTAGCGAGATAAACTGCACGTGCTAATACCAGCATAGACTTGTCGTAAAAAATATCGCCAGTACCCACACGTGGCAGCAAAAAGCGCACGGTGTTTCTTGCTTTGGCCACATGGATCTTCAGCCATTCACCCAGCTCTTTGTTATCCAGCGATGCTTTGGGCATAACAATCACTGGAATACGGTTATCCCAATGCTGAGGATGGTCTTTTTCTTCAATGTCCGACCATGGCGCAGTGCGCCACTGTTTCTTCAATACAATAGTTCGATAGATACTCGACTGATTGCCCTCTCCAACTAGGGCATAACGAATCTCTTTGGCAAGATGTTCTACATCTTCATCCTTTTGAAAAAGCTTGTCGTTTTTAGCATGTGCTAACAGCTTGGCCTGTGGATTCACCTCATTCTTGAACACCAAACGGTTGGCTTGGCGGTGAATGTTGAAGCTGTTGTCCTCGATTACTGCAAGCTCGGCGGCAAACAAGTTGTCATCTATCGCTTTGCGCTCGGTAATATCCAGCTGCAGTTCTGACGGTTCAGCACCGGCATGATTTTCCAATGACAAAGAACGAAGCCAGAGAGCTGAAAGAATAGACTCAAGATGCGGCACCTGAGCAGTAGGTACACCGTTTTTAACAGCTTCAAGATTGCGCAGTGCATTCTCACGCAAATCCCTATGCAGCTGACTTGCTACCGAATCCAGTAGTGAGGTAACGCCTGATTTTTCACTGGTTAAGCTGAAGTTCGCTGGTGTGAGTATGGCCGTGTCGTCACCTGACTCCTTAAAGACATCCACCAGAATACGCAAGAGATCACGTGTCTCTTGAGTTTCGGTTGCGATAAGCACCTGATCATCCAGCAATTGCAGAAGTCTTGGCGAGTATGGCCAAGCCTCAATGAATTGCAGTCTGTGTTTTTCATGCTCAGAGCCTGAGATATGACTTAAACGCAGAAATTCATCCACGTGTGTTTTAATCAGAGAGGCAATATCAGATTCTGGGATGTTCATCCTGTTTTCGAAGATCCGATAGAGCAACAAGCGCTGTCTGTCTCGTTTGGCTTCTGGCCCTTTAAAATCGATCCGCACTGGATTTACGCGGAACAGCTGCTGCGCCGCGTCGGAGTTACCTTCGCGCACAGATACCACAAGCGTCAGAAGTTCAGGGTGCTTTTCAGATATTTCCGATAGAATTTGGATGAAGTTAAATGCCCAAGTCTTGCGCTTGTACTGGTTGGAGTTAGTTAAGCCTTCAAACCACGTCTGGAATTCATCCAGAATAAGGATGAATGGTTTATTCTCTGCCATTTCCAGAATCAGATCATAACTCGGCACCTCGGTACCGTGCACTTCCCACTTGGCTTTGATGATGTTGCCGTGCGGATGCTGGTCGAACAGAACATCCCATACATGCTTATAGCGTTGCAAATGTAAGCTTTCGGTAATGACATGCATGCCATACTGTAACTTAAGGTTCGCAATGTCTGGGTTTTTCAGTCGGGCAGACCAGTCATTCAACCAGTTTACTGTTGCATCCTTATCCTGATGCATATGTGACAGTGCGGCCATAAGGTGTGATTTACCTTGGCCCCGCGCACCGATAATTACAACAGGCTCAGCCCGGCCAGCTTGTACCGCTTCCACGGTCTTGAGCATGTCGATTGAGGGGTAAGTGATTTTCAGAAATTCACTTGCAGACTTATCGAGCGCACCAGTGCCATTCCGGTTATGCATTTCGATCATCGTTCCTTTGATACGACGACCGGAAAATTCCTCACGTAACTTCAGTCCTAGCATGGTTAGATCTCATTTTTACTTGATATTTGGTTGTGTTGCTGCGTTATCCAGGTATCTATCTCTTCTTTCTTGAAACGCCACGAGATGTCCACTTTAAACGCAGGGATCTTTGCTGCTGTGGCCATGCGATAGACAGTACGCTCGTTGAGCTTGAGGTACGACGCGACATCCTTGATGGTCATTATTTGCTCACTCATGTTTGTTGTCCGTAGTGAGTACAATGTTTTGTCGGTATAGTACAAGGAGGTCTTCTTTTGTTCAAAATTATCTCTAAATGTCAAGGCTGTGCTTGCTTAATACCTAGCTCCACCGCTCTAGCTCCCGGACAGGGACATCGTAAAAATCTTGAGTAATGCGATTCTGGATAATGGATGAGACAACAATAACTCAGTACGTCGGGATTGTTAATCCGAGCAACGCAGTAACATGCTATACCCTGACTCCTCATGCTTACCATCATTACGGCACAAAATTCAGCTATGGCAAAGCGAGTGCGCTGTTGCGTTCTTTTGAGTCCGAAGAAAATAACTAAACCAGGGCATGCCCCTGGTTTAGTTATATCGACGTTATTTCTGCTCGGCTTTCAGGTGCGCGGTCTCTTTACCCTGCGCCTCTAACTGATTTACCACCCATTCAAACACGACCTGTGTGCCAATCGGACCATCCTGCGACAAGCGCGGATCAGGGTCAAAGGCCGTTTCAATCACATAGGGGTTCTGCAGGCGTGTTTTGGCGACATGAACCATTCTATCTTTATCATTCGGGCGCAGCATATCCACCTTGTTCAGACAGACCAACACAGGCTTGCCCTCCGCCTTTAACTTCTCCAGTGTCTGCACGTCATGACCTGACACACCACGGTTGACGTCTACCACCAGCAGGAACAGATCGGTATGCTTGATATTATCATTCACCAAGTCATTGACCTCGGAACGCACGTCGTGAAATCCAGGGAAGTTAATAAGTTTAATAGTACCTGTGTGCCCAAGGTCATACACCTTAGTATCGGATGTAGAGCCAGCAATAGGATTGATATTGCCGGTATCAACACCGAATACGCTTTTAAAGAGCGCATCTTTGCCGACGGAACCATCTCCCACTACGCTGATAGTCAGGCGTTTTAATACGTTCTGACGCAGCATCGCGATATGTACGATCGCCGGAACCGTCTTACGAAACGCAGGGCCTGCAATTTCTACCGCCAGCCATGCGCCGGAAGCGATCCAACCAATTGGCCCTAAGAATGCACCGACACCGCGTACCAGCGCCGCATTTGCCGCAAAGTTGAGGCCATTACCCATCAGCGAGCGGGCCAGCATCCAGTTTATCGAGCAGCATCGCCAACTGGGCGCGGGTGATGGAGATTTTGCCGTCGCGGACGGTGGGCCAGACGAACTGGCCTTCCTCCAGCCGTTTGGTGAACAGGCACAGCCCGTCCGCATCGGCCCAGAGGACCTTCACTATATCGCCCCGGCGCCCCCGGAAGATGAACAGGTGGTCGGCGTGCGGGTCGTCGTCCAGTGTGCTCTGTATCTGCTCGCCCAATCCGTTGAAGGACTTGCGCATGTCGGTGGCGCCGGCGATCAGCCAGATGCGGGTGCCTGACGGGAGAGATATCATCGCGCCCTCCCGGTCAGCTCACGGGTAAGGACGGACAGCAACTCCGGCGATAGGTTCTCCAGCGTCATATTGCCGTGGCGGAACTCGACGCGGCAGGATGCGGCGCTGGCGAGCGAGGGTGTCGCCGGGGGCAAGGCGTGAGTCTCTTCCGATGATGCCGGTTCCGGTATGACTTCAATGGGCAGCAGCGCCGCTGGCTGGGGGAGAAGTGTTTGCCCCGGCGGGCACAATGCCCCTTCACGCCAGCGTTGACGCCATTTGAACAACAGATTGTCGTTAATGCCGTACTTGCGGGCTACCTGGGCAACAGAGGCCCCGGCTGATAAGAGAGCTCAACCACTTTGAGCTTGAACTCAAGGGGAAAGTTTGGGCGTCTGGGGCGTTTGGCTACGGGTGATGTCATAAATGGTGTCCGCTAAATTTGGTGGACACTATCCTGTCAGATATTTCAGGTTCGGAAAGTCGGTACGGGCTGGACGCTTACGTAGCAGCGTACCCTTAAAACGTATGAATATCGAGTAGTACGATGCTTGCAACATAAACGCTTGGGGCCTTCAGAACTGGTGAAACCGAGCGAATAGAAATTGGTTGTTATTTAAGCTATAGTTGACTCAATTTCTACACCAACACCGTATCCAGGAGGGATAATGAACCAGACAAAACAGCAGCACGCTTACCAGCGCGGAGCCCGCATTGCGCGGCTTTGGAAGAAAGTAAAAGGTAGCGTTTTGCACTGGGATGAACGCTGTGTCACCTGGGCCAATAAAAAGCATCTCCCGCCATGGATAGGACATGCTCCAATCATTATATTTATTGCCTTTTTTATCAGCACAATAGCGTTTGGTAGCCTTATCATAGCGGCATGTTTCCTGTTAATCTTTGCCGTTGCATGTATTATCCAAAATCCAGGTTCATCCCAGGCAACGGCTGATGAAGCTGAATTTTATGACGATACGGAAAAAACAGGACCAGGGTATAGGTACGGTCAGGAAGGGCATGGCTATTATTCAGGTTCCGATGACATCACATCAGAACGCTTGGACTAAGCGAGGTACAGAATACCTCGCTGATTAGTTTCACTTTATAATCTCGCGGCTTTCTTCAGGGAATCAACTCCACTACCACCGGTTTCTTGTGGTTTCGATACTCCAGTTTTCATTGCACTGGTGAGGGAATCACCAACCCTAACCCCAGCCCATGATAAAGCGCCAAGCCATAATGCCGGCAGCACGATAAACATCGTCCCCATCACCAGGTTCATGATGATATCGTCTGTCGTGTTCTGAAATCCTGCGAGGTTCCAGCGATCGTGTGTGCTCGAACTGTAGAGCGCTTCCATAAGCCAACTGTCTAGCCAGCGAGCTAACTCCCACCAGAAGGTCAGGAAGTTAAGTGCGAAGAGCACAAACGTCACCGTAATCACGGTCTTGTACTCATACGCCGCAAACGCCAGGATTAACGGGAGCATCACATAGATAGCCATCAACAGCACAGCCTGCACCATGGGTAAAGCCTGACGCATAGCATCAAACGCAGGGAAAGCGGCCAGGCTTCCCAACGATGTGCCACCAAGGGCGGCCAGGCGAGTCATGGCGTTATCATTAGTAAAATCCGCATTACCACCGTAACCGGCATAGGCATGCCCTCCCTGTGACACAGTCAGGCTCTGCGGGCTCACCAGCCAACGAACCACCATTTCTTTATAATCGGCCGTGGATTCTCCGATCATCTTAACGGCCGCAGACATCCGCAACATGACGTCAGGATCAACCTGCTTCAATACACGGGCTTGCAGGCCAGTATCGGCCGTTGACCACCATTCGCTGCAGGTCGGATATCCGCCACGGCCGGTGTTCGGCCGGCCACTGTCCCGTGAATCGTTCCAGGGAAAACTTGCCCGCGGCATTTTTGACTGCAGGTTCGCGTAATAGCCCCCATTCAGGAATGTACCGGAGCCCAGCCATTCAATATCACGCAATGTCGCTTTATCCGTTGTCTGCCCCTGGTCACGGTTCTGCCAGGTGTAAAGCGCCAGAGAGTAACAATCATTGGTAAAGTCCTGCAGTTCTCTGGCCAGAGCCGGATTGTTCACCCGGCTATGCTGAACTTCAAAACGCACCTGCCGCAAATCCGGTCGGCACGGAATGCTGGCCACCGCCGCCTGGGTGATCCCTTTGGAGAGCTTATGCACCACCAACCACCACACCGGCACCTTCGCCGCCTGGCCATTCATGCTCGATACAATATTGGCATACCCGGTGTCCGCCGGTTTTTTCGGTGTCCAGGTACCACAGGTCGATGCCCGGCTGCTGTCATATTTGATCGTGTCCAGGCTGACGTTGATCAGCGGCAAGCAGCAGGCGATCATCACAAAGAAAGCGACATAAAGCAGGTTCTCGATGCGCGGCAGGGACAGCATCCCTTTGTTACCTTCGTCATCGCCTTCTTCACGTACTTTCAGCCAGATGCCGACAACCCTGAACAGTAACGGCAGCACGAATAATCCAGTGCTGACCAGCAACTCCCACAAGCCATTGTTGATCAGCCAGCCGAGCAGCGTCAGAAAGTATTCGAGATAGCTGTTGGTCATCATAACGGCAACCCTCCGCCAAAGAGGGAGTATTCACAGACCAGCGCGAACAACGCGCATGCGATCGCCATACGTTTCAGTGGTCCCCTGTATGCCGGTTTGCAGCCCGGAGAATGCCAGATTTTCCAAAATCCCCAGGCCAGCGCGGCGTAAAGCGCCAAACGCCAGACCAGCCAGCCGTAACGAGTGCTTTGCATCCAGTTTCGCAACGCGGCGCTATCAGTTGGGTGATTAATGCCCCAGTGCGCTATCACCAGGGCAATCGCCATCATGGCCACCATCGTGCCCAGCAGTTGCAGAACACGCTTTGCCCGGTGGCTGAATTTGCCGTCCCGTCGGGGCGACAACGTATTCTTCTTTGTTTCGTTCATCACAATGTATCCCCTCGGCTACTGGTCGCTTTCCGGCACGGCCAGCCGATTAAATTTGGTATCCAGACTGTCGGTAGACTGGCGCTGCGGGTTGGTTTCGACGCGGTTGTTCTCACGCTCAATGATGGTCAATACCGCGTTACGGGAGATTTCACGTTTCATTTCCATCTCGTTTTTCAGTGCGGCAATTTCTCTGTCCAGCGCCTCGATACGACGCCCACCTTCCTCCATGGCGGTTTTCAATGCGGCTGCGTTCGGCTCCGACATCCCGGTGGTGATCATTCGGCGCATGATGAAGGCCGTTTCGATGGTATCCGCCATCGCCAGTTCGCTGGCCAGACGGCCGACTAACGCCGCATTATCCGGATCTCGCTGCAGTGCTTTGATAACGCCGGCGGTGACCGCCAGGCTACCGGTTTTGAGCTTTGCCAGGTTGGTCGCATTGGGCTTTTCTGTTCCGTTAACCAGTTTGGCCAACTGCTCATTATTGGTTTTGGTGGCGTCTTCCAGCATCGGCGCAAAGCCGGTGCCGGCCACGGTGCTGCCCGGCTGTTCCGTGCTGTCACCACTGGTGCATGCGTTGGCGTCCTTGCAGGTACGCAGCGAGGCATCCCCCAGCACTTTCACGACCGCGGCAGCCGCTTCTTCGCTATTGGCATATTTGGCGCAGGCCCCGCCGGTGCAACTGCTGCCCGTGACGCTGGAAGTACTCGTTACGGCCTGCCCGTTCATCATGTTGTAGCCGGCTGCGGCCAGGTCATGCGTCGGCTTGATAGAGGGTTGCCCGGCACCGCCGCGCTTCTGGCCGCCGATCCAGGTCTGCCCGGATTCCCCGGTCACCTTTTCGGTGGCGTTCATTGAACGTACCGCATCCGCATCACCGCCGTTGACCAGGCTTTTGGCCTCTTCCATCGCGGCCGCCTGGCTCCAGCTACCGGTATCGGCCATGTCCATCATGCGTTTGGAGAGGTTCTGACAGTTCAACTGAGCCTTATCGAACGCGACACCACCCTGTAATACCCCGTTGGTGAGCATTTCATACAAACCCGGGTTGGCGCGCTGGATAATCATCGCCGGCAGGCTGGCCACCGCCCCCGTTGCCCCCTGGATAACCTCACTCATCAGGTTCTTGAAACCGGAGGTAACGCCGTTAAGCTGGTTGCCGACCGTGGTCTTCAAGTCAAAGTTGCCGCACATCAAATCCGAGCTCCAGCCCAGATTCATACCGAGACGCTGCATATTGCTGCGCGTCGCCGGCTGAGAAATCACCGAACCGCCGCCCAGGGAGTAGAACAATTTGTCCGAAACGGCTCCGCTGGAGTTCAGTCCATAGCCCATATTGCTTTCATTTACCTGGGGCAATGACACCCCGAATAGCGTGTCATTATCATCAGCGAATACGTTCCTACTGCCCGTAGTGCCGGTCATGAGCAGACTTCCGGTCACCATCAAAGACAGGGCGCGGTATCGCCTCCTGGAAAACTGATTTTTTTCCGTTTTCTGCATTATTCGTTACCTCATCAAAAATTCGTGCTGTACAGGAACGTCTGACCGCGTCGCTGGCAGCAACTGTAGGGTTGCCACAGGGCAAAAGCGGCATTGGCATCAGTCGCGGGTGTGTGGTCTCCGTCAGGAAACACGGCGCAGGACTGGCTGAGCTGCGGGGAAAGACGCTGCCATTTGTGGTTTTGGGTACCAGTGTTTTCCTGAACTGCATCCGGCGGCCAGTAGCCAGCGGAGCGATGGCCAATCAGGGGCTGGTAAACATGGGGTTGTCCCGAACGGGTGATAATGTCGGCCACCCGCTGTGCCACCAGAGCACCGGCCTTGTCATCATCGACCTGCGTCACGAACCCCGAGCGGGGATAGACGTTCCCCCACATGTTACCGGCAGCCTGACTGCCGACCTCGCGTTGCCCGGGGACCAGGGCTTCCGGATACAGTGACTCCGGCATGCCGGTACGCCATACCAGGCTATCCAGCGTGCTGAGAAAATAGGGAACGAACGGCGTCGCCGCACTGTTGCACGAATAGCCGGGGATACTGCCGCCGATTAATGACGTCGCCGGATGGCCAATGGCATCGGCATACTTGAAATGCAGATTGGTTTTACGTTGCCCCGGTGCTTTCTGCTCGTTATTGCCGCCGCCGGCAGACAAGCCACTCAGCGCGTTGGTGACGGTGTTCTCCAGACCGCCGGCGCTCTGGCTAACGAAAGCCATTTCCTGCCACGGATTTCCGCCAGGGGCGTTATAAGAAGACACGACGGCTTCCGGAATAAAGTGGGTCACCTTAACGGAGGTACGCACCTTACAACCAAATGGCGTACACAGCAGCCAGTAACAAATACCGGACACGCGCCAACTGATACAGGACTGTGATACGGCGCTGGCAATAATCCGGGCGCTGTTCAGCGAAGCATTAACGGCAGGCACGCTGGCTGCGGACAGCATGATGGCCACACTGAGAGACTTGAGGTTAAGATGGGGTTGATTTGGTCGTTGCCCGAGGATCGAATGGAGATGAGTAAATTGCATATTACTGTCCTCCCTGAGCCTGGATGCGCAGCGCCCTGGCGCGTGCAATATCGGCCGTGCCATACACCACGTCCTGATCATCAAATACCACCGCAGGTACCTTTTTCACACCCAGCTCCCAGGCGCGAACAACGGCACGGTAAACCGTCGCCAGTTGCTCTTCCTGCGCCTGCCATTGTGGGGATTGAAGTACCGCTTTCGCCTGACGCTCTGCCAGAGCGGGATCGGAAGGAAGCTCGCCGAAGATCTGCGCCTGTAGTTGGTCCGGTCCGTCAAGGTAAATGACGGCGACAGACGCATCGCTATCCGTCGGGGGATGATGGGAATCGGTATAGAGCACTGTGTCGGCAAGCACCGATGCCGGCATCAGCAGTGGGAACAACGTCAGCAACGTGCTGATTTTCATGGCCTGCACTCCTGTGTGGATAGAATTCACACAGGGTGCTATGGGGAGCTCAATAAGGCAGCAAAGAAGTCTTTATTGGATTGTGAAAATTTTTTAGCACCAAATGATAATTTGGATTAATGTGATTACCAAGGGGTACTGACGGTATAATTACCAGGCGATTTTGACGCAACCAGATTACCAACACCTCATTGCTCTATCAATCAAACAGACATCAGGCTGTTTGTTGTATAGATTTTGCTCTGGCGACACGTAAAGCAGTCGTGTTCATGTTTTGGCGAAGCCAGATACTACGAACCCCTCCGGGGCTGATGTCCATACCGTACTCAGCCTTCACCTTCAGAGCGACTTTTTGTTGACCCAGATGAGGATACTCAATGGAGAATTGCACAACCGTATTCTCAATGCTGAGCTCTGTGCAGTTTTTATGCCTCAGATTAGGCGTCTCTTGCCGTTTAAGTGCGTTGCTTCCACCTTCTTTTAGAAGTCGCCTGTGGCGGTAATTTGTATCGCGAGACACGCCGCTCAAGCATGATGCTTCGGCAAAATTGCCAAGCTTGTCAGCCAGGGCCAGTACATCTAGCTTTTTCTGGACGTCGATATCTTCCATGGATGTTTTAACGGGCTCCGTAACCTCTGACACCTGTAATTGTCTGCCGGCAAAGTAAGCACTGAACTGTTCATTTTTGCCTTGTCTGATTTCAATTTTCTGGTGCGCTATGGAGTGTTTTATCGGTGATTCGATGAAATAGAATTTATTGCCGCAACTGAACGTATGGTCATTACGGATTTTACGATAAACCTTGGTAATGCAGATATCATCAAGGTTAATGTGCCTGGACAACGGCGTATATTCGGTGGCTGCTGTTCTTGTTTTAACGGTCAGTTGCTTGCGCCAGAACTGCGGTATAAACACATGCTGAAGGTGGCTGTTAGCGCCCGCCATATCAATAATGTTGTGCAGCCTCAGCTCCGGTATGAGTCGGTCTTGCAGGGTATCAAGGGCACGTTCGATACGCCCTTTGCCCTGTGGTGAACTGGCAAAGATGATTTCGATACCCAACTCCTCACAGGCCCGCTGCATCTGGGAGAAGTTGCAGCGTTTGGGGCCACCGCCCGGTCAACGAACAACGTCTTAAACACGCCGTACCTCTCAATGACGGAGCGCATGACTTTCAGGCAGCCTGCGGTGGTTTCTGACGGGAAGAATTCAGCGTGGATATCGCTGTTGGCATCATCAATCATCGCAATCAGACAGGATTTGTTATTGCCAAACCAACGGTGCGTGCTGCCATCCATTTGCAGCATCAATCCTGGCGCTTCCATTCGCTCCCTGCGTTTGTGAACCCGACTTCGCCTGCGCTTTGCACGTTTTACATGATGAATATCGTGTGCCCATTTTCTCAATGTTTCACGCTTCACTACAATATGTTCATTGGTTTCCAGCATTTCGGCGAGATGTAGCAAATTCAGGTCATAGTATTTTTCACGGATAAGCGCCTGAACCTGTTGCTTTACTGTATCCGGCGTTTTATTCGCAGGTTCACTCCCGGCGTTGCCATGAACAACAAACTGGAGCCCCTTGTCTCGATAACGCTGGAGATAACGTTCAATGGTACGTCTGGATTTATTGAGGAGCTTAGCAGCATTGGCAACAGTGATTTTACGCTCAGCCACTTTTGCAATGACATCCACGGTCAAGGCTTTGGAGTTCAACGTGATCATCTTTAGCGTTCCTCAAGTGTACAAAAAACACTCAAAGAGCACGGTTATCGATTAACCGTCAATTTCCCTTGGTAATTAGCGACTACGACAGAATCGCGTGGTAATTAAAGTACGACAAAATCGCTTGGTGTTAACACAATGATCTGTATTGGCTTAGACTTGATCTGGCAGTATTCTGTGCTAGAGCACGATTAAACCTGACAGTCGGCAATAAGCGAAGTTCGCCAATTGTGGCAAAGCGTCAGATAGTAATGGTTTGGCTACTAATTACTCTGTATCTGTATGCTAATAGAAAGGAAGCAGATCAGGTAAAGTTAGTAAAGGAGGTGTTAGGAAGATTAATGAATATAGTGAAAGACACTTAAACACTGAGTAATATTTCACAAGTAAAAATAAATACTATAGACTAAAAAAGGAGCTTGAAATGGATTTACTAAAAATAAAGATAAAAAACCTTAGGACCATAAAAAAACTAGACATTTCACTAAATCTAAAAAAGGGGGTTTATGCAATATCTGGAATTAATGGCGTTGGTAAAAGCACTTTCTTTAATGTCATGGCTAAGTTGGTTTACCGCTCTGCGTTAATAAGCTATTTTGCGAAGGATGGAGATTCTAGTACTGAGGTTGAATATAGCTACGGAAATGTTATTAATTCGTGGCATAAACAATCGGGTCAGTGGCGGGCTAAAGTTAGAAGTGGCGGGGAACTGTTTTTTTCTGGCATATATGAAGCATCTATAATTTACGGCAATAGATTTATTGATGCGGACAAAAAGAAAATACATGCAATATATAAGTTAGTTGACGCAGATCTATGTCCAGCATCCGATTTTGTTTGTCATAACTTGGGAAGTATTTTAAAAGGTGACTCTGGGTTTTATAATGGCTTGAAAAAAGTTAAAAATGCAAAGCATGCTGAATCTTTAGGATTCAATAGTCCACCATACCTTATGGATATTGGTGGTCATCGAGTCCATCAGTACAAGATGTCTACAGGTGAGTTTTTAATGATTGGCTTGCTATCATATATTAAAAGGAGGATAGATTACTCATCTCATTCAAATGAGATCACACTTCTTTTGTTAGATGAAGTAGATTTAGCACTTCATCCTTCCGCTCAGGTTAGGCTTATAAAATTTCTAAATGAAATTAGTTCAAAGCATAATCTTTGCATATATTTCTCCACACACAGTATCCAAATACTTAGTGCAATAAGAAAGGACAACATCTATTTCCTTGAGCGAGGGGGGGATGGTTCTGTTGAAGTTACCAACCCTTGCTATCCTATATATGCTTCAAGGAGTATATATGAACCAGATGGCTTTGATTTTATAATTTTGCTTGAGGATGAACTTGCGAAGAAAATTGTTGATTCGATAATCTCAAGAAATCAACTTAATTCAGCCAAGTTGATCAGAACTATACCTTGCGGTGGATGGGAGAAAGTTATTGAGTTGCAGAGAGAGATTAATATCTCTAAATTGGCCGGTCACTCCTGCAAAACAATTTCTATACTTGATGGTGACATCGAGGTTCTTTTTGATGCTAAATTTAAAAAAACAGACTCCAATGGAGATTCATTAATACCAAAGCAAAATATAAAATTCCTCCCAGTGAAAAGTTTGGAAAAATATCTTAGAGAGCATCTTTATTTAAGCCCAAACTCAACCCTGACAAATAGGATTGGCGATGAGTATTTTCATGTTGAAAGTCTAACATCCATCCTAGATTCATACCGAGCAAGAAAAGATTCAGCAGATGACAGCACAGGAAAAGGGCTGCTCATGGCTCTGAAATCATGCGCGGTACAACAAGGGCATAACAGTGATGTTTTTACTCAAACGTTATGCATGATGATTGCGTCAATGTTTCAAGAAGAGTCACTCGAAAAAGCACTCATCCGCGAACTTCAATAAAAGCGTGAACACAAAATAAGCCTATATCAGATAACAGCCCTCTAAGGGCTGTTTTTGCTTATAATGCTCGATGCACAGTCATGACTGAAGCAAGTGATCGAGGACGAGTGCAGATCTTTCAGAGTGCTCATGACGAGTAAGAGTTACGTTTGAATCTCATCATAATGTACCACAGGCACAGCAACTGACCGGAAAAGGTCACAAAACTCTGGCCGCGTAGACCTGCATTCCATTGATTACAAATGATCTTATGCGAAAGGCATTCTGAAGGGCTGTTCCGATCATTAGGTTTATAGCTTCCTTAATTTCTGAACCTCTTTAAAATAGTAACAACCTGCAAATTTAGCAACGATTCATCCCATAGGGTCTGTAAGTATTCTGCTCATTTTAACATAGCCCCATGAGGTGCCATTACCTTTGAGCCTGTGCCATTTTTTGTTTTCTCATCGTATCGAAAATGACCGACAGAGGAAGAGCCCTTTGATTGACATTCAGAAATAGGAATGGCTAATCAAATGCTTTTATTTGAGCAACGTCCGCTTCACGCCCTGAACTGACAGTCGGACCTAATTGAACCCAAAGTAGAAATATGTCACGGATTAAGCATGAGTATGAGCCAGTACAACTATCAGGGGCGATTCAATAACAATCGATGTGCCTTTCGACGGATAGAAAGCCGATGCCCGCCACTGCGGGACATTGCCAGTAAAAAAAACCGGCCATCAGGCCGGTGCAACGAACTCTATAACATTCAAATCGCTATCAGAAATAAAGTACACCCAAGCACTAATTCACCTGAAATCGCTCGCACATATCACTCAGATGGAGCAGCAGATACACCACGTCGGCCGCATCCGGGACGGTGATGTACCAGCGTGGATGGCTGTATTCCTCAGGCTGTGGCCACAGGGTATTGCCGGTCACCGTTATCAGGACATCGATGCACCGCCCCAGACGGCCTTCCAGATGCAGCGCCACACTGGTGCGACTTCCAATCCGATGAGGGTGCGCGGTCAATGAGACCGGCCCCGACAGCCGATCGCGGATAGCCTGACAAAATACATCCAGCGCCCGGGCATCGGTTTCACTGATACTGGCCCCCCCCTGGGGCGGCAGGGTAAACAGAGACGGCTCCCGATACAGGTTATGCGGACGAACAGCGAGAGCGGGGTATTTCAGTGTCATCATGCAGCCTCTTCCCCCTCGTCTGTCAGCAACCCGCGCAGGCGGTCAAGCTTTTGCGCCACTTTGCGGGCGGCTTCCAGCTCACTGCAGCCAAATTTTTGCATCAGCGCGCGACGCTCAGCTTTTTCCTCTTTTTCGGTCATACCCAGTGCCAGGTACAGGCTGGGCGGGACAGCCCGGAACAGCGCCTCCACTTTTTTCGACAGTATCACCCCTTCGGTATAGCAGCCGGACAGTTTACTGGCGGACAGCAATACCGCCTTTTGTTCATCCGTCAGCGCCTTGAATCGGGCGATATCGTTGACCTCTTCCGGCGGCATCGTCAGACAAACCCACCATTCCGCCATGTTCAGCATCTTCTCGGCGATGTCCGGGAAGTCTTTCAGGTTCTGCGTGGCCAGCCACAGCCACGCGCCGAGCTTACGCCACATTTTGACGATTTTGGTCATGTACGGCGCCAACAGCGGGTTCACCGTCACGATGTGCGCTTCATCCACGGCAAACACGATATCCCGCTCCGAGTACTGGTCTCGTTCGGCAATGTTGTTGATGGTGTTGGTCAGGCTCACCATGGTCAGCGCCATTTGTGCTTCATAGCCTTCCCGCGCCAGATGGCCCAGGTCGATCAGCGTCACATCCGCCTCCGGCCACAGGCTGCCTTCACGATTGAACAGTTCGGCTTCAAAGCTGCCTGTCTGTGTGAACATCCCCAGCGATTCCGCCATTTCGGCGGCTTTTGCCCGCCGTTGCGCATTACGCACATCGTTGCCGTCATCTTTGGAGATGTCATACAGCGCCTTCTGCAGGTCGGTCGGCAACATTTGACGCCCCTCTTCATACGTCTGGCGTGCCGCCATCAGCAATGCTTCACGGATCATCGCGCGGTCGGCGCGTTTCAGTTCAGCCTCTTCCTTCTCATCCCCACCGGTGATCATCATGCGCGCCGAAATTTCCATTTCGCCCAGGTAATCACGCTTGTCCTCATCTTCGTCGTCAGCATCAAGATCCGGCAGATCGTTTTCATCCAGGTTCAGGGCGGTTTCTTCAACCAATTTATGTGCATAGGTGAACGGCGGCAGTGACACGCCGCTACCCGGTTTGATGCTCACTTTATTGACGCTGAGCCCCTGGTTTTCATAATAATCGGCGAGCAGCCCAAAACTGTTGCCCGCTTCCGCAATAAACAAACGTGGACGGTGTATCGCCATCAATTGAGACATTACCGCGCACAGCGTCGCGGATTTCCCGGCGCCGGTCGGACCGAAATACAACATGTGCGCATTCTGACTGCGATCGTGCTTGTTCAGCGGGTCGACCGTCAGCGTATCGCCGCCACGGTTGAAAAAGCTCATCCCCGGGTTGCCGGTACCGGTCTCACGCCCGGTTACCGGCAACAAGCCAGCCAGGTGTTGTACCCAGGTCAGGCGGGTATACCAGTGTTTTTTGTCCGTCTCCGGGTTAAAACACATCGGCAGCGCCCGCAAATAGGTATTGAGGGGCGCCACGTCAAATTCGGGACGAATGGGCTGCAGGCCGGCGCCGAGCAACACGTTAGTCAGTTCCACGCGTTTGTGGTTGAGTGCATTCAGGTCGCCGGCTCGCAGCAGGAACGTGATGCCGGCGCGGTACAATTTGTGGCGATTGCCCAGGTATTCCTTCACCTGCGCCACATCCTGACGCACGCGCCCGGACTCGGTATTTTCGCCGACAGCATTCTTAGACAGCTTGTTGAAATCGTTCTCCAGCGTATCCTGCGGCTGCACCACGATGGTCATACACACCATCGTCCCTTCCGGGAACAAATCCATCAGCGCATTGATTTTCTTCTCACCGCGTTTCATTTCCCCGGTGATCGTGCCCGGCTCCGGCGGGCGGCGCAATTTCTCGACCGGAATGGCGCAATGCGCCTGATTATCGAACCACCAGACACCGTTGTCCGGATCGGACCGCGGCGGCGTAAACCATAATGTTTCAGCAAAATCGTTCATCACCGGCATCTCGCCTTCCGGTGTATCACGACGGTCAAAATAGGCCGCCTCCCGGTACAGGGTCTCTTTACTCACCCAGTCCGGACTCGGATTAAAATGACGAAACAGCCAGTCATGGACCTGCGCCCCGTTCTGCCGCACGCAGATGACACCGGCGCCGGCGAGGGCGCCGGTGACACGTTCACAGGCCTGATCGAGCATCGCGATTGGCGGCATCGGATCCGCGTTATTTTTTCCAATCCAGCGATAGATCACCATGCGGGTGCGCCGCTGCTGGCCCCGCCATGGCTGATCGGTGATAAGCGTATCTTTAAACAGCCCCTCCGGACGGGCAATCCCACGCAGATGTCGCTCTGTCTCTCTTAGCCAGGACTCGGACAATTTACTGCCCTGTGCATGGGGTTTAACGTAGGCTCTGAGCCGGTCGATATAGGCCTCGACATTGTTTTCATCCTGGCAGAAAAACTGTACCACCCAGGGGTTTTCGTCATGTTCATCGAACGAATCCTGCAGCGCATCCTCGACCGTGTCGCGCATCTGCTCAAGGCGGTCGTCAGTACGCCCTTCTGTCGCCACAGGCGTGACATCAAATACCGCGCCCACGGAAACGCCGTCATCGAGCAAAATACATTGCTCGCGATCTAAAAATTCCGCCCAGGGCAGATAATCAATGATGGATGGATTGGCGTGATACAACTGCTTTTCATCATCAATCGTCATTTTTCCCGATCGCGTCAGCGCCTCTCGCCCGGCGACGATCAGGGAAACACCTTCCTCAGCGGAAGTGAGCGGGCCGGTCGTATCATCAGCGGGAAGCGCCGGACTTTTTCGTATCAGGCGCTTTTGATCAAACAGAGGAAATCGCATCAGTAGGCCTCCGTCCGCTCACCCGGCATCGCATATTGCACCTGGCTGTAGAACGGGAATACGGTGCTGTACCCCGGCACCGGCGCGTTACCGTCCGCAAGATGCGGGAACACGTACATCACCAGGTCGGGATTCGGCAGCCGCGGGAACTGCTGGCTGATTTCATTTTCCTGCGTACGGCTGTAGCTGCGATCGTCTGTCAGGGTTGACTGCTGCTCGTTCTCCGTAAGCGGACGCCGCAGGCTGTCCCGGGCGGCCACCGCATGGCGCGTGGAGCCGCCACCATCTTCTCCCTGCCACAATTCCAGCATCGTGCTGTCGCCCGCTGGCAGCATTTCTTCTTTCGATGTGGAACACCCCTGAAGCACCAGACCACTCGCAAGCATAAGAAATATGGCTGATAAATATCGTTTACGCATGTTTAACGTACCTCCGAAACAACCCATCAATGACCACGACACACAGCAAAGAAACAACCAAAACAAACAACATGTACCGGATAGAAAACATGGCATTCTCCTCGTTAATCCAGTCCGCCTGGCGTGCCGGAGTCCGGCAGACTGAAGTCGTCATAACGCACCTTACGTCCCTGGGTCTCAAAATCGATCGCCAGTTGACGGGTAATATGGATAGCCAGCTTCTGACCCGGAGGCACATAAATGGCATCAAACATCATCCCGTAACGCTCACGCACCCAGTCGGCCGTTTCTTTCATACTGCCGGACAGCGCCTTGCCCAGAACAGCCTGGCCGGCACTGCCCGTCATGGTGGAGGTGATACCGTTGACGTTATTTTGCGAGGTGTACTGCCCCTGACTGAATGCGTCACCGGCGGCGCTGGCGCCGGAAAGGGCAGCAATGGTAGGCAGGTAGGTCGAGGCATTGGACTTACGTTCGCCACCAATACACGGGATACCATTGTCATCCGAGATCCAGCCAATACCGGCATTGGTGCTTACATCCTTGCCGTTGCCAGCGCCGCCGCTGTTATTGCTGCCGGTATTGGCGTTGGCTTTCGGCAACGTACGAATCGTGCCATCCGCAAACACGAACGTAATGCTGTTGACCTGGCCACGCACACAGGACAGCGTCCAGTCGCCGCTGGCGGTGCCTGATACGACGGCACCTTCGACGTCCGGCAGTTCAATGCCGTTGGCCGTCAGGTTGTCTTTGCCAATAAGCAATTTAAACGGGTAGGGATCGGTGACCGTACCGTTGATTGGCACCCGTCCCAACAGCGCGGTCATCGCGCGGCTACCCACCAATGTGGCATTCTCCGGCAGGGTATATACCGGCTCAGCGTTCTCCTCCTCCCCTTTTTCATGGGTGTGGCCCTTTACCTGCTGCTCATACGCGGCTTTTTGACGGGTTAAAGCATTATCAGCCAGGAAAGAGGTCGGGAACTGAGGCCCTTCTTTCGCACTGTTGGTATTGCGCGGATCGGGTTCTTGCTGATCTTTGGGGTTCACCCACATCAGGCCGTCCTGTCCAGGTTCGGCGCGCCCATCACTGGCACCCATTCCGTCCAGCCCCAGCCCTAACGGGATATCTGAGTCGTTTTTCTTCTTATCCTTATTGTTGGCCAACTGATCGGTCAGACTCTGAATTTTACCCATCAGAGTCTGCTGCTCCTGCTGGAGCTGCTGCTGACGCTGCAGTGCCTGTTTCTGGAACCCGGCAACCGCCTCGCTCACCTGACCCGAAACATTCTGATTACGCTTGCGCAATTCCTCGTTTTCTTTCAGGACATTATCGATATTTTTCTGCAACTCCGCCTGCTGAGTACGCGTGGTGCGTAACGTACCGACCAGGGTGCGTAGCGTGTCCTCCGGGGTATCGCCTTCAACCCCCAGCGCATGCAGTTCTTCGGGAGATAAGTTGGCCAGCACACTTTGATCGTGCTGGTTTTTTTCGGGTGATTTGTTACCACCGCAGCTTTTCAGCCCGACAACAATCGCAGCCGCCAGTACCCCGACCACTATCACCTTGGGCAGCATATTGGATTTAACGCTCGCCATGATCGCCTCCTTTCTTCACCGTTTTACGCACAACGGTTGGCTCGGCAACAAAAGCGCCGTCCGGACGCCCGGCCGTGACCAGATACAGCGTAGTCGTGTCCTCCGGCGTGCCGACCGGACCGAGGAAGCGGTGCTGGAATGTCGCCGTCACAAACTGTCCCTGCAGGTTGCGTGGATCCAAAACGATCTTGCGGCTGGCGGTGTTTTGCACCTTGAGCGCGACGACATTGCGACGGCCAATCCCCCATCCTCCCAGCGGCGTGACCGCCACCGGCTCTGACGGGTACAGCGTGGTGATACGTTTTGGCAGGTGAGGGTTAACCGGATGAATACCCGGTACCGCTTCAACCGTTCGCACAGGACCGTACAGGCTTTGCGCCGCATAGCGTGTCAGCACAATCGGAAGCGGGGCGTTATATTTCACCGGCTTGCGTTTCGTCTGGGTACCGTTATCAGCGCCGGGAGTCGAACTTTCTTCGCCAGTGGCGACGGCATTGTCTTTATCACTGCTGACCGATGTTACATCGCCGCTGTAAACAAGACGCACCGGCTCGGTGGGGCCATTTTCTTCGGCAGTAACATCAAGGAGAATGAATTCACCACTCTCCACGTCCTGCAACTGCAGCCGGGTTTGCGGAAAGGCGCTGTCGGCTTTCAGATATACCGCGCCACCGCTGCTTTGCACGCGTAACTTATCGTTCAGCGCCGGCGGGAAACCCACGCGCACATTTTTATCGACGAACAATACCCGCTCCTTACCCACGGCCAGCGGGATTGGCAGAGGAATACGCTCCCACTTCATCAACTCATCCGCATGGGCAGCCGGTGCGATAAACGTCGCCGTCAGCGGTAATAAACCAAGGGCAAGCGCCAATACACGTACGTTGATCATTGGAACACTCCTTTCTTCTCCGGCGCGGGTTCTTGCGGTGCGACGGCCAGGCGCTGTGGGATACCGTCGTAGCAATCCAGCGCCATACCAAACTCATTACGTTCCGGATCGCCTTCCCAGCGAACAATTTTCAGCGGATAGCGTGTCAGCGCGCGCTTCACCGGCTCCCCGGCAAACGACTCATCGGCCACCAGATCAAGGCGCACAATCCAGTTGTCCCGTCCCTCGACCGTTACCGGATCCTGGTTATAGCGCCCGTTGTAGCCATGTTCCGGGATTTCGAACACCACACGCGTCCTGCCGGTCAACTCGCCGTTATCACTGCGTTTTTTCGCATCCGCCTGCAGGAAACGTTCGCACGATGGCGTCAGGTAGGCAGAGAGCGTGTTAATTTTTGCCGGGTAATCTACCTCGCCGTTTTTCGGCCAGGCATTGAGTTGCTGGAAAATATAGAATGCGAAGCTGTACACCGTGGAGGGCGGTATTTCCCACCAGGCGCGGGTAGAGCCGCTGCGCAAGTCAGGAGGATTATGGATGGTGAGATTATCCGGCACCCGCATCCAGCCGACGCTGGCCACCAGAACGAAGAAGACCAGCACGCCGCAGGCTATACGCAACGTGAGAATATGCTGGTCACGGTTTTTTACCGCATGACGGAAACGGCTCATGTTGACCTCTTAACCACTCGGCTGCGCCGCAACGACCAGCCTTGTTTGTCGATAATGAGGGTGGGGTCGCCCCACCCTATGCGACGTTTGCGCTCCTCGAGACGCTGCCAGATATAGTTCTCCGGTTTACCGCGCTTGAGGCGCGTCAGCCGGCTGCCACCAAACCAGATGACAAGGAGTGGCATCACCAGCATGCCGGTGGGGACAACGACCCAGCCGGCAAGCGGAAGAAACGGCAGCGACACAAGCAGACCCAGTCCCACACCGGCCAGCGCCGCCAGCCCCATCTCCGGGGTGGTAAATCCCCGGAAAACCACCGGTTCAGCGTTGAGGCGATCGGGTAAAAAACGGATAGTCTGCATCGTCTGCGACCTCAGAACAGAATTTCGGCAGATTTGCCAACCAGCCAGATAACGATGACCAACAACACGACACCGACCAGCACGATGGCGCCAAATTTGGCCCAGTTCGCTTTACCGTCACGAACTTCCGCAAAGGTGTGAATGGCCGCATTGGCGACGATAAGGAAGGCCACCGCGGCGGCAACCAGGCCAATGACGACGATCCCATCCTGGAAATAGCCTTTGATGGTTGACATCAGACCACCGCCACTGCCGGTAGACGGCGCTTCAACAGTGGGTAATGCGGCCTGTGCCGGTTGGACAGCGGCATACAACAGTGACGTCGCCACCACCAGCCGCGCGGAAAGATGACGAAAAAGACCTACAACAGCGTTCATAAGAGATTCCTTTTACGATAAGAAAAAACAACACATTCAACTGGCGAACATCCAGGTTGAGATAACCAACAAAAGAACGAGCCTGACGCCGAAATGAATCAGCGCGCTGTTACGCACGTTCTCGTTACTCCACCCTTGCCAGACATCAACCAATGCCCAAGCCGCCCACAAGAACAGCGTCGCCAGTAACCCGCCGATGCAAATCAACGAAAGGATATTGATTTCAACTCCGCCGCTGGCGGCGTTGAAGGCCTGCTCCTGTGCGCTACTCATGGCCATCAGGGGCGCTCCCGGCGGTACTTGCCGGCAACAGCGCCGACGTCGCGCGGTTGCGCACGGGACGGCTCCAGGTAGCGATCGATACCGGCATTGATGGTTTTGAGGTCGGACGTGGCGCGTTGATAGTCAAAGTAAAAACGGCCTTGTTCCGACGGATCCGCCTGAACAGCGGCGACACGAGCACGCTCCAGCGCCGACTGCACCTGAATCAGCATGCGCTGGGCAGACGCCAGCTCGTCCTTTTCAGATGCCAGGGCTGGCAGCGCAGTCAGCAGAGTCAGGCCCAGCACACAGCCGACGCCGACACGAAGGGTCACAACGGGGATAGGCATACGAGCACTCCTTAGTGATTTAGGGTGCTGTTAGAGTGCGGTATCAGGCGAGGAAGGTCAGCGGATAACTCTTTATGGGTTTTTGATAATTTTCGGGGAAAAACTGTATGGGCTCATCTCAAAAACGGAAAATAAAGCATGCTAAGCTGGGCTGCCGCCCTAGCAACTTTCTGCTAACGAAATCGCTCAAGTAACAGCCTGCCAAAGACGATGGGATGGAACCATGATTGACGAAAATAAGCACCAAATACTCGACACATCTTCTGCGACTAACATTAACAGTGATATACAAAATATAGATAAAAGTATCGCCATATACAAAGTTCAACTTGAACAAGGGGATATCCAGAAAGCATATCAATATCTACTGCGGTATGTGATGCACCTAAAAGTGTATTTCACAAGTAGCCTTACCGATAAGTTCTCTTGTGGGAACGTATCACCGGGATATATGGACTTTACCTACTTTCCGTTCTTTGATGGTTATTTGCGAGAACGGAAGCTACGCTTTGGCATTGTCCTGAACCATAAGGCCCTACGCTTCGAGTTGTGGTTGATGGGGCAAAATGCAACTGTCCAAAAAGCGTATTGGAGCAAGCTAAAGAACAGTCAGTGGAATGCCGAACGTACCGAAATGCCTCAATACAGTGTTTTGGAGACGATACTTGTCGAATCACCAGATTTTACAGATGCTGATCTACTCACAGAAATGATAAAAAAAGAAGCGTTGCGTGTCTCAGAGACTGTGCTTGACAGCCTCAAAGTTTTTGACACGGAGAACAAATCATATTGATTAGCTATACACGAGTCTCGCTTTGGGATCAAAATCTGGAAGTTGCTCTACGCTTTATTTTCCGATTACTGAGGGCTGGTCGACACCTATTATGGAGTAATGCGATTACACAACCACTGACGCGCCGCTTTTCGCGCTTGTCTGCTGACGGCGGCGCACAAAAACAAGTTTTGCACGTCGCCGTCCAGCCCGAATAACAGCCTGAGATCAGAGGTATTTTTTGAAAGATGCGGTGGTCACAGTCACCGCGATCCCCAACAGAATCGCTGCCGGCAACAACAGCAGGTTGGGATACACCGCCGCTGGCCAGGACAGATACAGCATGCAGGGGATGTAAACAGCGGGTTTCACCATCCGTTTCGCATGGTGATACACAAAGCTCGATTCATACCCGGCGCCGTAACGCCGAATATCACGCCGCCCCATCCCTTCGGTCAATGCAACCAGCACCACCAACACAAACAGCGGAATAGAGAGCACCAGTATCGTGACCCGGACCAGGGCGATCACCGTGACATACATGCCCGCCAGCAGGAAATCCTGCAAAGAATTAGCCAGTTGACCACTCCAGTTGTTCAGTTCTCTGGCTATCGCGTTCTGGCTGTGCGCTTGTGTCTCATAAGCGCGATGGATCCACGCCAGAAAGCCGCTGTCGACAAATGCCCACTGATAGGCCGCGCTGATCCAGCGAACCAGGGTGATCGACGGTTCCGACAACAGCAGGCTGCGGGTAAATTCCGATGACAAATACCCTATTTCCGTATGCATCACCGCCTCACTGTGCGACGCACCCAGCTCTGACCAGAAGAACACCATGCCGACATATTCGATCACCAGACTCACAAAGAGCGAAGCCAGGAACATCCCAATCAATGTCCAGGGCCAGCCCCACAACACGTTGTAAATCAATCCGTGTTTTCGCGGCGGCACAGGTTGCTGTGGCTGAGTATTATCCGTTTGCGACATGCGTTCTCCCTACCGTATCCGGCATGATCTGACTTGCCGACCACCAGGACTCACTGGTCCGGTAGTTACGCCTCATCTCCTCGGCAATTTTCTGCAGGTTAGCGGGCATCAGCACATCATCACCGTCGCCGCTGGGCAAAGGCATGCGGATTTTCCATAACTGCCCGCCTTCCAGCAGAGCAAACGCCTGGCCTTTGGGCAGATTAATCACATCAGCCGGCGCCAGTAACGGCGTCTTCACTGTGCTGACACGATCCTGGGTGCTGGAAGTAAAATCCTGCCCTTTCTCAACATCAGCGGTGTCTGCATGACCGGATACCAGGGTTTTGGTATACACCTCCACCTCCGGCAATTGTGATGTCAGTAACTGAGCCGTCCGCTGCTCACGCACGCGCAACATAATCAAAGTATTGAAGTTACCGGTGACCTGGGCCGCTTTGGCCGCACTGCCGATACGAGCCTCGATGTCTGACTCGGTTTGCGTATAGGCTGTCACCTGAATACCGGCGCCGCCGCCCTTATTGATTAGCGGGATAAACTCTTCCCCCATCAATTCATTGAACTCGTCACAATGCAGGTTTATCGGCAGCTTGCCGTCGGCTCGGGTTGGCAGTCCGCCATGCATACCGTGTTTATAGATATGGCCGGCCACGGATACCAGATCAGCGAACATGCTGTTACCGACAGCGGAGGCCACCACGCCATCGGACAACGCATCCAATCCGACATAAACAATGCCGCGCTTGCGGATGACCTGCTCCCAGTCAAAAATAGGTCGCGGATCGGCCATGTTCGTATAATCGGGCGCCAACAATTCAGCGGTTTTGCCGGTCGTCAACTTCTCCAGCAACGGCAGCAATGAAGCGACGATTTTGTCAAAGTATGTGCGGTCATAACGTACGGCCGAGCGCAAACCATCCAGGATGGGATCATACAATTGCTTGCCAATGTCAGAGCTCAACGCCATTTCCACCGCCATGATTTTTATCGCGTTCGGCTGGCCCTGCATGTTGCGCGGCACATCATCTTCCGTCAGCACCTGCAGGCTGTTATCAATCTGCTGCAGTAGCGCCGGCATCCGTTCCTCGATAACCTTATGCGCATAGGTCTCGTAAAGTTCATTAATGTTATTCACATAACGGGTGATCAGGGTGTAGTCAGGGCGTTGGCCCAGAGCGACCAGGGCGCGGGCAACGATATTGACGAACCGCCAGGCAAACTCGCGGAACGCGGCGCTGTTCCCCTCCCCACTTAACTGCCCGGAAATTCGGCCCGCCACTTCCGAAACACGCTCAAACCTGCCGACCGCGTTATAACGTGCAGAGATATCCGGCCACCCAAGATGAAATATATACAACTCATCCCCTCGACCGGCGCGGTGGGCCTCAGCCCAAACTCGGCGTAACAGGTCCGCATCGCCTTTTGGGTCGAACACGATGGTGATATCGCCGCGGCGGATGTCCTGGGAGATCAGCAGTTCAGCCAGGCGGGTTTTACCGACTCGCGTCGTGCCCAGTACCAGGGAGTGGCCGACACGTTCACCAAGCGGCATCGAGACGTCGAGCTCATCCGGCTCAATGCCATGGATTGCCGGATTGCCCCCCACCGGCGGTAAAGGCCGGACCGGATTCAGCGGCGAATCGGTTCGTAGCAACCGGGACAACCACGGCATGTTGTATTCGGTTTGCAGTTCCAGACGCCGCGCCATCTGATAAAGTTTTGGCGGCAGGACATACTTCTCTACTTCCGGTCGGCGCGTATCCATCAAGCGCTGGGTATGTTTCTGTTGCCAGCGAAAACCTTTGCCAAGGAAAAGCCGTTGCCGGCTGACGGGGATCTGCGCGCTGGTCATGACATAACGGGGCAAGCGGCGCAGATTACGGCGGTAACGGATCACTTTCATGCCCTGACGAGCCCGAATAACCGACAGAACTGCGAAGCCACTGGCGGTGACATAACTGACCGACGGCGCCAATGCCACCGACCAGGGCGCCACAAAACAAATCCCGGCAGCGGCGCCGGCGACAATTGCCGTATTGAGTTCCACCGCAGGACGCAGCAGCGCTTCCATCACATGGCGATTACTCATCGTTTTTTTCTCCATCCATACCGGCACTGCACCGGCAACAGATTAAAGGGAAGACGCATCGGATTGACTCCGTTGGGATTTAAAAGGGGTGAAGGAAACCTCATCCCAGGACGCTTTACCATTCAGCAGATCCAGCAGGCGCTGCCCGCTTATCAGCTGAACTTGAGGATGGGCGCGCAATAATGACCGACTGAGTTCGCCGGTGCGTCCGGTATGGATAAAGAAGCCGCCGCAGCATTCTCGCAGCAACAACGCCCCGAACTGCTGAATATGGGCCGGGGTGATCGTTTTACCGTAACGTTTGGCCTGGATGAGGTAACGCTGACCGGCGATAAACACCTGCCCGTCGAGCCCGCCGTCGCCACTGTATGAAGCATTGCGAACGATCGGATATCCCTGGCGCTCAAAAGCGAGCAATAACAACTCTTCAAACACATAGGGGTTGATTTTACGCAGGTAAGCCAGGCGTTGCGCATCGCCAGATAATTGCGGCAAACGCTGAATCACCCGCTCAGCCTTTGCCCTGTAACGACGGTGACGCCTTGCGCTGACCTTTTGGCAACCGCGCAGATTCAGCGTCACCATAACCCCGATAAACAACCCGACCAACAGCGTCGTCAGCAATGGATTGGCCATCAATTCAGCGGTCAGGTGTGGCGCCGGCATCATGGGGTCACCTGCTGCGACAACCCGGAGTCCGTGATAAGCACCGGATAATGGCTAAACTGCAAACGGCGCGCCAGCTCACCGCCTGACGCCGGCGCCATAGGCACTCCGGGGGCCATTTCACGCAGTGACTGAAGCCCCGGAAAGTGGCTGACGTTCACCACCAATCCGGCGGCACGGCGGGACTTCAGGCTTTTCGCATTTGCCTGCAGCCAGGCACGGGAGGCGGCGTCATCCCCCACAATAAACAAGGCGCCGATGCCCGGTAGATTCAGCGGTCGTGAGGCGACGTTCCCCGGAGTCAGCTCCGGCGTGATCACTGGCAACATCGCCGTTTCCGTTTCAGGCGCAGACAACGGGAGCGGCGGTTCCACAGGGGGAGAAGGCCGCACGTCCTGGCGATTGATCCCCTCAAAATAGGGTGCGGCATCATCACCCCCTACATCGGCAATGACGTTCAAATTGGCTAACGCTGTGGCCGTCACCAGGTTCAATCCGAACAACAGAAAATTCACTTTACGCATAATTATTGGCTCCGTGGCTCTATCCAGGTCAACGCCGCGGTCTGCACCGGCATTGTCGTCGTACGGGTCACGATGGCGGGAGCCGTCGTTCCGGCGTTAATCCGTGCCAGCTTGGTCTTCACGATGGATTTGTAACGGGCGGCAGGGGCGCCGCCGGCGGGATGGTGATAGCAGCCAGCAGCCGCCAGCCAACTCCCCGGATTACGGTCATAGCACTCTCGCAGAATGCTCGCGGCAGCGTTGAGGTTGGTATAAGGGTCAAATGCCTCCCAGGTCGACGTAAAATGGTGACCATTCCAGCCCAGGTTTACCTGGGCAATGCCGACATCAATGCGTTTACGCGGATGCGTTTTCAGGAAACTCTGCAGGGCTTCCCAGGCCTGCAGACGGCTGGCATATCGGTAACCTTTCCCGGCGACATTGATGGTCCATGGCCAGGGACGTTCGACCGAAGGAGGCTGGCCGGCTCCCCGGGTAACAGAGGAAATGCTTTTGGGCGCCATCGAGGTTTCAGCCAGCGCCACCGAATAGAGCGATTCCGCCGGCACTCCGTGGCGCATAGCCACTTCGCGGTAACCGGCCGGGATATCTTGTGCGATAGCGGCCTGTCCGCAAACCGGTAACCCACACCCCACTGACAGCGCCAGGGTCAGAACGCGGCAATAGTCCATCCGTTTTCCCCCTGTTGCAACACAACCGGCATCAGGCCGTTGCCGAATTTCATCCAGCGGCCACCGTCATGATTGAGCGTAATTTGGCGCGCGCGCACCTTATCAACGGGAATGTGATGCTCCCTGGCCCAGTCACGCAGCAAACTGTCGTTGCCATGGCTGTCGACCAGGTAAATATCGACAGGTCGGTTGTCCGCCAGAACCGCCGCCAGACGCGCATCGCACGGGACGCAATCCTTAGCCTTAACAAACAGGGCCAGACGGCCGCCGGTATCATGCGCAATCCCCGCCGCATTCCCCATGTTTACCGACAATACCCCCAGGCGTTGCCAGGCGGCATCCACCTCCCGCTGAAACTTCAGTTCCTTCTCGGTACGGGCAAATTCTTGCCTGACCCATTGTTCGGCATATTTTTTTCGTTCAGTGTCAGTTCGTGCCTCAATGCCCAACGCCGTTAATGGATCGAGCCCGGGTGACTGCATACCGCGGGGGCCATCCATTAATTGTTGGTATCGCTGGTAATCCTCGGCATTCAGCCCCCACTGGCTGGCCTGTTTCTGGATATCCTGAGAAGTGCTTTGCGCGGTTTCCTGCCTGGAAACATCCTGTCCCTGACTGTTTACAGTCTGGATCCTGGCGTGAGCCGAACCACAGGTCAGAATCAGTACCGACAGGATAAAAACCGTGTTTTTTGGTCTCATCTAACATTCCTCACTGCACGTTGAGTGTCTGCAGACGGCCATTCACGCGGAATGTAGCCTGCCCAATCCCGGAGCTGACCAACTGCCAACCCGATACTGACTCCCCCTCGCCAATTAAACGCACCTGGGATAAATCACTGAACTCCAGCGGTGCCACAGCGGCGAATGCGGCAGTACCTCGCCGCTCAATCCCCGTCAGCACAAAAGGCGCTTTTCGCGCCACGCGTACTGCTGCTCGTGCAGGCGATTTAATCGGCGTAGCCGGATGCTTTGGGATGATTTTGGCCGTCGCAGACGGCGCGGCGGGGACGGATGTTGAGGGTTTTGTCGATGCGCCAGTTGAGCTTGCCGGGGTATCAGTCGTTGGTGTCGGGGCTGATGACGCCGACTTTTTGTATGCGGCGAGGTCATCTTTCAAAGCGTTCAAATCCGCTTGCTGAGCCTCCAGTTGCGCCTGCAACTGCTGCGGCAGTGCTGCGTTACTGATGATTGCCGCAAGTTTCCTCTCGAATTGCGCCTGGCGGCTTTCCAACATGGCGACTTGCTGCTGTTGCGCCCCCAGCGTGTTGCGTAAAGACGTTACATCGTCTTGTGGCGACAGGTTTCTCTGAGCCTGCTCCAGTTGTGCAACGCGTTGATTAACGCCCTTAAGCGCATGACTGCCTGCCATGCCCATCATGAGGACAATCAATGCGCCTCCGGTGAGTCCCCAGAATGTTTTGCTGCGAAGGAGACCTTTTTGAGGCGCGGTCATCCGGGGCATGTGTTCCTTTTGTTCTGTCATTTTTTCAGCCATCCTGCCGTTGCCGGTACGGGTTTTACTGGCGGCGGCGCAATAGACGTCGCTGGTGCGCTGATCGGGGAAGAGACAACCGTCGCCGGCGGCAGCTGCGTGGCCGGCAATTGGTACCCGTCGCGCAGGCTGTGGCAAACGACACGCTGTACATCGTCCACGTCAAGCTGCCACGCGGGCCCCGCCAGTACCTGCAACGCGGTACGTAAACGCATTGGCCCTAATTGGTACTGAACAGCCGGCAGAGCCTGTCGGTACAGCACACCGTTTGCCGGCCCCGTGGCGCACAGCGAGTATCCCGACTGGCGCAGGGCATAACGCAAGGCATCCGCCACCGTCGGTTTAACCGACGCCGGGATGCGAATATCGATAATCTGGGAGAGCGGATCGCGCTGGACGGAAGCAGGATCGGTGCTAACCAGTAAATAGCGGTCATAACGAACCACTTCCGGCGCCCGGGCATAAACATCCGGGCTAACCGGTTGCACATTACGGGTAACGGTGACAGGCGGCGTGACTGATGAAACATCACGTTGTTGCAAAGGTTGCCGGGGGGCGCACCCTGTCAGCATGATGGCCGCCAGGGAAGTGATGACGAGTGTTTTTTTCATCCGGATGGTTTCCTGTTCAGTGACAATTGACAGGTGTCACTGTGCGGTTACCGCCCACCGCCCTCAATTAACAACTCTTTTTGCAAAACAAAAAAAAACGCCAACCCGAAGGTCAGCGTTTTGTTAGGTGAAGAGGATTAAAATAAAGGGACTACGTTAAAGAGGGGGAACGATTAACGCCTCTCGCTCCTAACAGCAGTCCTTCCGTACTTAAATCCTCATCCAGATCTGGCCAGTGTATGCCTAAACCCGCACCACATAGCTCCCAGTTTTCACGTTGAGCCTGAGTGCCGGCCGCGAGACGAGGATACCAGGCCAGAGGGACTGAAATGGAACGGCCATCCATCAAATCGACCGTCAGACGATCATCATCGATATGGACGTTCATTACACGCAGATCGTTCTCATTGCGCAAAGTAAGCATTCCAGGCCTCCTGTAAAAGTGTCTGGTGTTCAGCGACCAAACGTTGTAGCACGCGCAGTTCATGTGAAGCAAACCCCACACTACGCGCAACACTGCCATCATGTAACCATATTTTAGCCGTTGCATTACCCTTATCAATATGGACATGCGCAGGCTCATTCGGTTCATGGCTGTAAAAGTAAAAGCGAAAACCGTCCACTCTGAGAATTGTCGGCATAGTGATCTCCTGACAATCAAAGAGCATGAATAGCTGATTTCGCTATTCCGTAACCAAACCCAAGGAACGGAATATCATCTTCAAAATCAATCGGAGGCTCATTTCCTCCTGATTGGGATTGAGGCTGTTGAGGCGCGGAACCGCTGTGCGTTGGCTGCTGGGGCTGTCCCCATCCTCCCTGAGCACGTTGACCAGAGTTTGCTGACTGGGAACGACCGCCCAACATCTGCATCGTTCCCCCCATACTGACCACGACTTCGGTTGAATAGCGGTCCTGACCACTCTGATCCTGCCATTTACGGGTCTGGAGCTGGCCTTCGATATAGACCTGTGACCCTTTACGCAGGTACTCACCGGCAATTTCAGCCAGTTTGCCGAACAGCACAACACGGTGCCATTCCGTTTTTTCCTTCTGCTCACCAGATTGTTTATCACGCCAGGTTTCGGAAGTGGCCAGTGACAATGTTGCTACTGCACTACCGGCTGGCAGGTAACGGATTTCAGGATCCTGACCAAGAAAACCGACAAGAATGACTTTATTTACGCCGCGAGACGCCATAATCGAATCCTCATAGGGAATAAGAAAGGGAAAAACGCCCCGAGAACATGCGGGGCGTAGAGGGCGTTATCAGAAGGAGTTTTCTGCGTATTGTTGCTGAGCAGAACCTTGCTGAGGCGGCGTGGAGTCAGATTTCTCAGCCTGATAAACCTTCTCCTGGCCGATTTTGATCCAATCGACCTTGATCAGGCGGGCTTTCAGACTGACACGTTGTTCACCGGCATGTTCACCGCTGTTGAGCGTAAAAATGTCCGTTTTCAGGTTGCTGAGCACAAACCCAATCAGGACTTTTTTGTCTTCATCAACCGACTTTTGACAACGATTGATTAGGCTGCTGGCTTCTTTACCGGCGACCGTGACATCGAAACGCGTATAACTGGCGTTATCGGTCGGACCAGAAAGTCCGTTGATGACACAGCTGATAAAGGTGCCGTTAGAACCATTGACCTGGCGAACATTGCTGAGATACCCCATTCCTTTAATGGTCAGGTTGAAATATTCAGTTTTGTTGGACGTGTTTTGCGCTTGAGACATGATGTTTTCTCCATGGAGTGTAGATTCGGTGACGGAGAAAGACACCTTCCCCGACGGGAAAAGTGTTTCCCGTCGGGAGTCTGCAAAGTCGTACGTCAATGCAGACAGTCTGGATTGTGAAATGGACCTTCATCACTGTTGAGTGATCCCCGTTCTCAAAGGTTAAACGGAGTTACCACCACAAGGGCATCCTCTTTCAGGCTACAAGGATATTCGCGATCGCCCGAAGGCGTTTCTCACAGACCGCTGAAACATTGGTTGGCACTCACCCGAAGGCGCTTCTCACAGAGTGCGGAAGCATTGGCTGGTTGTCCGAAGACAACAAGTAAGCCTGTTCATTTTTAATGCAAGTTATGTGAGTGTCAACGTTAATAATAAGTTTTGCGGGCGATAAAAATAAAAACGGCGTTGATCCGAAAATCAACGCCCTGGGGTCGGTACCTTAACCTTTCATATAATCAAACAGACTCCGGGGAGGAACCTAGTGTCCCGGCGCGTTTTTCACGGAGTCGCATGCGCCTTGTCAACCAACCTGAGTGTGGAGGCCGCTGACCGGACTGAAGTAGAAAAAAACCATGGAAGAATTTTCCTACCACCGCAGTCACGGGGTACCCTGCATCAAAGCCAGTTCACCTTAGCAAAAGTTTCCACCATATACATCAGGCAATCTCTTACTCCGATGCGGTTGCTTTATTTTTAGCCGCTGTTTTCCCTTTATATCGTTTACCGTTACGGTTGGTTTTAGTCCCAATATTGACAATACCCTGGCAGGTTGGGTAATTGATACATCCCCAAAAAGCGCCACTGCCTTTCTTGCCCGCACGCCGGCGCATCGCTCCGCCACAGACAGGGCAAGGAGGAGATGGCGGCGCAGTGAACTTCACCGCCTGCGTTTTACCTTTCTCGACCAGATGCCCCGTCCACTGTGCCTGCCGCGACATAAACGTTTCCAGCGTCATCTGCCCCTGGGCAATCTCATCCAACGCCTGTTCCCATAGCGCCGTCATACCCGGATTTGTCAGCGCCGCCGGCAGGGCATCAATCAACTCGCCGGCAATCGGTGTGGAGAACAAGAATTTTCCTTTTTTCTCCAGGTATCCCCGCTTGAATAGCGTTTCCAGGATAGCGGCTCGCGTCGCTTCAGTTCCCAATCCGGCATTCTCTTTCAAAATTTTCTTAAGTTGAGGATCGCTGACGAATGCAGCTGCATTTTTCATCGCCGCAATCAACGTTCCATCAGTGAAGTGCGCCGGCGGCTTTGTTTGCAGGGTTTTAAGTTCAGCGCCGGCTACGGCACAGGACTGTCCTTTAACAAGTGTCGGGAGACGGGCCTCATCATCGTCATTCTCCTTCGATTCACTGCCTTCATGCTGAAACAACGCTTTCCAGCCTGCTACGATCTCAACCTTACCGCGGGTACGAAACAGTTGGCCGCCAATATTGAAGGTTGCTTCAGTTACATCGACTTCATGGAACGGCAGGAACTGTGCCAGGTAATGCTGGCGTATCAGTTGGTAGACCCTGAGCTCATCGGCAGACAACTTACTCAGGTCGAACGGCTGTTTTGTAGGAATAATACCGTGGTGAGCGGTGATTTTCTTATCGTTCCAGATCCGTGAAACGAAACCTGTATCGAGTTTAGCCACTGTCGCACTCAGTGTGGGATCCGTTCGCGTAATGGCATTGAAAACCTGTGGGATTTCTTCACGCATTGACGTCGGCAGATAACCGCAATCGGTGCGGGGATAGGTTGTCGCTTTGTGGGTTTCATACAACGATTGAGCAATGCTCAATACCTGGTTTGCGCTCATTCCCCATTGGCGAGAGCAGACCTGCTGCAGTGTACCCAGATCAAAGGCCAGAGGGGCAGACTCTTTCTTGCGTTCCGTCCCCAGATCAAGAATCAGGGCGCTACCCGTTTGCTGGCAAAGTTGCAGCACGGCCTGCGCCACATTTTGCTGAATACAGCGTTTCTCCTCGTCACAGTAGTTGGCGGCGGGCACCCAGTTGGCAGGGAAATTGATCCCCTCCTTCTGCAACATAGCCTGTACCTGCCAGTGCGGTTTTGACACAAAACTGGCAATTTCACGGTCACGGTTCACGACCAGCGCCAACGCGGGCGTCTGCACCCGGCCGATCGACAAGACCTCGCCATACCCTTGTTCCCGGGCTTTCAGGGTATAAAGCCGGGTCAGGTTCATTCCCGTCATCCAGTCAGCCCGCGCTCGCGCCATGCCGGCATGGTAAAGCGCCGCCGTCTTTTCACCAGGCAGCTTATTCGCCAGTGCCTGGCGAATACTCGCCTCATCCAGCGCGGATAACCAGAGCCGCTGTACGGCCCCCGTAAAGTGACAATACTCCAGCAGCTCGCGGGCGATGACCTCGCCTTCCCGATCGGCATCAGTGGCGATGACCACGGAGTCCACTTGCTTCAGAAGTGACCTGACAACGGCAAACTGATCCGCCGTATCTTTTTTAACGGTCATTTTCCACTGCGTCGGCACGATGGGCAGTACGGACTCGCGCCATGGGTTGCCGTACTGTTCACCGTAGGTCTCAGGTTGAGCCTGCTCTAATAGATGCCCTACAGCCCAGGTAACAATGACTCCGGGGCCGGCAAGATAACCCTGCTTACGTTGGGTCGCCCCAAGGATGGCGCCGATATCCTTACCCTGGGACGGTTTCTCACAGAGATAGAGTTGCATCTGATCGCCTCCAGTCAGCTCACCTGACCGTTAGCAACCTGCTGCAGCTGCTTCATTAAGCGCCCCAAATACGCATCGGTCAGATGCGAACTATCCGGGGAACTGTAAGTCACCTTCAAACGACTGCCGGCACCGGATTTCTCGACTTCCAGCACCAGGCGATCGCTTCCTTTCCATTCCTGCCCCATTTTATAGTAGCTGCCCTTTACCGCTGACCATACAGAGTGGGCTTCATCGACAGAGCCGGCACTCCAGTCACCGTACTGATCACGCTTACGCAAACTTTCCAGTTCATCTGACGAGATAAACTGATAATGGCTTTTGAGGCGGGCCGCGGCAGTATCAACATCCACGGGAAGGGTATAAACATGGAGCACATTTTGACGCGGGCCGGTGTTTCCGGCTTTGGTCATCCATGGCATGTCACTGTCATTAGCACTATTAGCACTGCCGCCGGCCAGCGAATGGGCGGCATCACTGATTTTTTGATTCCACGCAGCGAGGTCGCTACCGGCGCAACCGCTTAAAATCAGCGCCGTGCAAAATAGAGCAGGCATTAACGCTTTCTTGTAAGGGCTCATGCATTGCCTCCTTTATCAGAGGAAGAATCAGCGGAGACAGTGACAGGATTACGTAACGGCGGGGAGAACGTTGAACGTTTCACACCCGTTAAGATATCTGCATCCGGTTCACCTAACCGTTTGATAGCCTCAAGACCGGCTGGCGTTTGTAGACGAATATCATCGCGGGTCACGCTGACAGAATGATATTGTTGTACCACCCCGTATACCTGCCGAACCCAGTGCCCTCCCTTACTCAGCAAATCATCGCGTTTCTGACGTGAAATCAAACCGTAATGCCAGGCCTGGAAAGCTTTCATCGCAAGCTGATCGAAACCAACCAGTAGCCAGACACAACGGTAACCCAGGGGAGTTCGGCTGAATACACCGATATTTAAAGGCGAAACGGAGTAAACATCGGACATCGTGATCTGACCCGGCAAATCGGATAAGGTGTTTTCAAGCTCAGCAACGGCCTTTTGTAACCGTGCGGTTCCTCGCTCTATCGCCTGCTCCAATAACAACATCGCGTCGTCGGCGTACGGGTTGTCACTATCCGAATCGGCATTGATTTTACCTGCCCTGGCGATGACCTGGGGCATGCTAACTATTTGAGGTTTTTTTGACTCTTTCTGACGTTGACGGCCTTCCCATAAAAGGATGGCATATTGGGTATGCAGTTGAACTGTTAAAGTCGACTTCAGTGCCCCCGCCTTTCCCCGTGCGGAAGTGTCTGGAGAATTGTTTGCTGTATCTGCCATCTTGAGCATCCTTCTGTCTGCTGAGAGTATGTTTGGCTTGAAATAGTCTCGGCAGGGCCAGAAAGCAGCAATTCAAAACTCTTTTTGGTTTGTGAAGAGAAAGTGTAAAAGGCGGGGTGTTTATTTTTTAATCTTGCTGGCACTGCCAGCAAGCTCACTTTTTAACCACCGATGAATATACTGTGTGATATGAGATGTGTATTTGGTTCAGTATCCTGCAGTAGCAGGCCGGAAAACCTGCGACCTGCACGACTATCCAAAACGCTTTTTGGTGTGTGAAGAAAGAGTCCAGAAGGCAATGTGCTCATTTTTTAATCTTGTTGGCACTGCCAACAAGCTCACTTTTTAACCACCAATGAGTATCCTGAGTGATACAAGATACGTATTTAGTTCAGTATCCCGCAGTAGCAGGCCGGAAAAACCTGCGACCTGCACGACTATCCAAAACGCTTTTTGGTGCGCAAAGAAAGAGTCTAGAAGGCAATATGCTCATTTTTTAATCTTGCTGGCACTGCCAGCAAGGTCGTTTTTTAACCACCAATAAATATCCTGAGTGATACAAGATACTAGTTCTATTCAGTACATTGCAGATCACAGGCTCCGCAGGCTGGTGAAATAGCCACCAAAGGCAGAATCTGAGCTCACATACGGATAAAATCAGGACCAATAATGGCAATGATACGTGTACGATTTGTCAGTCTTACGATCTTTTGCTGGCTGAGCCCCCGTAACAATCTTCTGACTTCTTTACTCCGTCTGATATTCAGGCCGTTCGCCAGTTGTTTGCGACTAATGAAACTAAGCAGCCCCTCCTGAGTAGCCAGCGTTTCAAAACGAATATGGTGGCCTTCAGCCAGGAATGCGGAATGCCGTCCCGGGCTGAGCCAGTACAGTGCCTCCAGCATATCGTTCCAGGCTCTGCGTAGCAGTTGTAGTGAAGCATTCAGTCCGTACACCGGTCGGTTATAATCTGGCGCGCCGGTAAGTGGATTTTCTTCCTGAAATTTCCAGATGGCTTCATGGTGGGCAAGACGATTACGCAGATCACGGATACGAGTAAATTTTTTTTCCAGAATATAACGTCCCGTTCTGGCTGGTGCACCAGGGAAGACCTCCGGTAGCAACTGAGGCCACAGCAGCGAACGGTTTCGGGGCTCATTATAATTACTCGTCAGGAAATTGGTCCAGAAACCAAAATCCAGTCCAGAAATCACCCGTTCCGCAGTGGGTTGTTTACCTGCATCTCTGATCCGCTTTGATACCTTGCGAATGCAATCTTCTTCCCAGGCTGTTCTGTCATAAACAGGCTTTCCGTCACGATGAATAATCTGACCACGGGCATTTTTCTTAAATCGTTTTCCCTGACGGATCCAGACCTTATCACCAATATAACGGGGCAAATCAAAGATCCAGTTGGCATCCGTGCGCCAATGTCCCACAGCCCCGGGCATAGGATGATGGCGAATGCTGTGATCGATGGCATTGCGCAGCGTCACTTCAAGACACTGCATAAGTGGCTGCATTGCACTGGCAATTGCCTTGTTCCAGTTATATCCTCCCAGCTCTTCACCAGGCTTAAGTTTCAGCACATCGGCGTAAATTTTTAGCCGCTCGGCTGAGATATAATCTTCCAACTGCATTCTGCCCTCCCAGGCTCTTAGGTTGGAACAAAGTTGACGTGCCCACCGAATACTGATAGATTTTCCACATCAAGGCGCGGATTTCTTCGGACCCGTGCGTATAAGTTAGTATCGGAAAAGCCACCTTAGGGTGGCTTTTCTCGTTCTGAGAGAAAATAGATCCCCGGCTGTCTATTCCGGGAAGAATCGCCTTCAAACTCTCCGCCAACTGATCAACTGGCAATACGCCCGTTCTGGCATAGCATAAAACAGAACAAATTAAGCTCGCCAGTTCCAAAACGCAATGAACGGGAAGCTTTTCTGAGCACAGTGCTCATTTTTTAATCTTGCTGGCACTGCCAGCAAGGTCGTTTTTTATACAACCGTACCAAAACCCACTCATTTTCTAATTTTGGCTCGTGCCATTTCCTGACGTAATTTGGCCACAACACCACTGACATATTCTCGTGAAGCTGCTTGAGGACAAACGGGTTGCGTTGATGTTGACATGGGCACCGGGCGTAGAGTCGAACGTATTGCTTCAGGTTTAACCGGGTGGGAAGATTTTCCTGCTGTGAACAATTCCCCGTTCCGGGCGCGTTTTATCACCGTCAGCAGCCAGGCAGTCGGGTTATTCAGGTTTCCTCTGACCATCGTCTGAACAAGGCTATCCAACACTTGCCGGGCAGCCTCAGCAGGCAATGCGCAAAGCTGAGCGGTGATCTGCCGGCGATCATCCTCAGCCATGCTGCGTTGCAGTTCGGCTGGTAGTTCTGGTACGTACGTTTTTTTATTCACACTGTGTGTGAAATTACGTACGTTACAGTTCGGTTTGGTTGAATCCTTGTAAGTAACTGATTCCAGAATGAGTTCGGAAAACGAACTCTGTATTTCATTACCCGTTTCATGACTGAGTTCGGTATCCGAACTGCGCTTAAATTGACTGAGTTCGGCATCCGAACCGGGGGTATTATTACCGGGTTCGGTTATAGAACCATAGGAAATAGGCTCCCTGAGGGGCACTCGGTTCGCCATTTGCTGTGGCGTTTGCGGCGCACCCAATCGTTCAACAATCGCCGCCATCTGCGAATGCTGATGACGCATTGTCGGGTCATGTTGGATATCGGACAGCACTGACCAGGCCGTTTGATTCACTGTGCGGTTTTTATGCTCACAGGCCGCAGCCAGCGTATCAAGCCAGGTCGGATCTAATGTCTCAGCATCACGGGCGGATAATGGTTCATCGTGTTGCGCATAGATGTTTCCCCGGACTCGACCTTTGTCATCACGAACACGGCGACACAGGCTGAGCCAGCCGGTAAGGCGTAACATCAACAAAACGCGACTAACGGTCTCACGGGATGCTTTGCCGTTAAATGGAGAAGCAAGCTGCAACTGTAATTCATCATAAGTCGGAAATACGGCCCCCTGATTCTGTTGCGCATACAGACGGATCATTATCCACGCTGTTTTATCCAGTGGCGATAAACGCGTGTCCAACAATAATCGGCGGGGTATGGAATCATGCACATTGCCCATATAGAGCAGGCCACTACGCAGATTCGTAACATCGGCGCTACCCGTGTGTTTTTCCGCGTTTATTCGCTCCGCCATTCGGGCATTCATTTGCGCCAGTGTAAAGGAGATCAGGCTATCATCAGGTATTCGAGTTGTAGTCATGGATTTAGCGGATCCTTAATCACGCGCCCTGTGCCAACAAATATGGCGAAGGAGTCAAACTGCAATCGTGCAGGCAATGCTGCACATAGCTAAAGGCACTCAGTCCTGTACCCGGTACCCAGGCACAGGGTGAATGTCGTCACTTCCAAATTTCATTGTTATAGCGTTCGTGGGTGAGTAACTCCCAGTCTGCGCCACTGTTACGGCTTAACAGCCGCCAGGCGGCCCCGACATTAATCTTTATCCAGGCACGCCCGGGGGCGTGCTTACCTTTTACATGGATATTTTTGTAATTCCGCTCGCCGCGGCGAAACTGCTGAACCAGCGCTTTCGCTTTTTTCTGGCAAGATGGCGGCGCAGAACGAGGGGCCTGCAAACCGGGCATCAAGATCATGGGCTTCATGCCGGCCTCCTCACCGTTCCTCTCTCGGCACGATTACGAACCGCCTGAATGGCTTTTTTGGCCGTGTTGGTATGAGGCACATCGAAGCCGCGTACCGCGTGCCACACAGCCGTGAGTGACACATCCATTTGCTCGGCGGCCAGCATCATGACATCCAGACCATCCGCGCTTGAGGGATCGTCAATGCCTGACTTTTGCCACTGGCGCCACAGCGTCGCATTTTCTTCATCACTGAGTGCGGCGCAACGCCCCTGGCGGATACTGATACCGGTCATACGCCGACGCGCGGCGACTTCAACCGTCGTCAACCCAAAATAGTGCTGCATCATCTCAATAGAACCACCCAGCGCCAGGGCACGGTCAATACGTTGCATGCGTTGTTGCTCGCGACGCGCATGCTGCAGCATCAATGAGAAGTTTTCATGGTGGATTTGAAATGTCAGTACCGATACTGGGCTGTTCAGCAGATAATGCAGATCTTCAACAGTTAAACCATGCAGCAGTTGCATTTCCTCTGTGGTCAGTCCCAGAGACTCACAACGGCGTATATAGCCGGACTTCAACTCCATAACCAACTGCGTTAACAAGCTGTTGGTCGCCTGAGATAAGCTGTTACTCATCGTTGGTTCCCCCCCAGATATTCAGCCACCGGGCTCAAAGCAGTGAATGGCAAAAAAATAAAGCGGTAAGATAAGCAGGTCAGAAAAACAGGAGCCAGGGAAGGGTTACCCGTTGGCGATAATTGAATGCGCATCACTGAACCTCCCGGCGATGACCAAGCGCGGCAGGCCCGGTTCCCTGTACACCGTGATGCAAACGGGCATTCTGTCCGGCTTCATACCCCTGCCGTCGGGCAATATCGTCACCGCGACATGTCTTGAGTGCGCGTGTTTGTAACTCGCCCATTCTCTGATTTTCCATCCATGACACCATCAACTGGTGCTCCTGTTCAGAAACCCGAAACGTTGTAATGACCTGCCGAACGCCCAGAACCCATCCGGCCCGAAACTGCTCCGCTCGCGCACGGCGCGTAGTCAGTTTCAAACGCTTGTTCTGGATTTTCAAATAGGCTGAAGTGGCATCTTTCAACTGACGGCTAAGCACATCAAACGCATACGCGGCAATAGCCGGGCGTCCGCTAAAGCCATAGAACGTCACATTACGGCGATACCCGGACGGGGTTTCTCGCCAGGAGAAATACAGGCGGCACCCAAAGGCATGGCAAACGGCCCATGCCAGACTGGACATCCACTCGGGGAGCTTGCTCTTAGCCTCTGACGGCGCCCCCTGACTTGGGGCCAGCTGTATTGATGAAAGACTCGCATCCAGCTCGCTGATACCGTATTTTTCCATCAGTTTTTGCGCCCGGGCCAACGCCAGACCAGCCTCATGGGCATTGCTGTTGCTACGAGCCAGCTCAAGAAGTTTACGAACCAGTTTCACCAGGCGTTCTTGTCGTTGTGAAGAGCTCATCAGTCATTCTCCTCTGTTGCAGCCACGTCACGCTGCAGCTCGCGCAGACGACGCATAACCCGCATAAGGCGCATCAGCTTGACGGCGTGAATGTCGTCAAGCAGCGGTAAGTCAGCAGCTCTCTCCGATCCGATTAACACATCACCCAGTGAACAACCGTCATGGTCGGTGTTGTCGGCGCCGGCAAGAGAGAGCAGAAAAACAGTAAAAGGGGAAGGTTGTTCAATACGCCCGGCCGCCAGATGCCGAGCGGCCAGCGCATAGCCGGCCGCGTACAATCCGGATCTGTCAGCCTTAATTTCAGTTTCGCACCCCGCGACTTCGGCCAGTTCGAAAACCAGACGGAACGTCATTACCTGCAGATGTTCAATATCATCCTGCAGTGTTGGAATGGGCCAGATGGCTCCAACCGGTTCCAGACCTACATCAGCAAAAGCTACGTCAGAATTAACGGTATTTTCCTGTTGTGCTCCAGTTGTCATCTGACTAGCCGCATCGGGCTGAACCAACGTCTCCACTGATGATTCACCGTTAAAGCTTTCAGATGCAGAGGGATTTTCGATATCACCGGACAGTACCGATAATGCACCATATAAATCGGGCTGGGTTTCTACACGTGGATTATCGAAGGAGGGGGTGGATTTGCCCTCAGGTCCGTCTTCCGTAGTGTCAGTCGGCTCGTTGTCTGAATCAAATAGCGCGCTGGCCAGCGTGGCAGGAGCATTCAAGTCATCCTCTTGTTCTGGGGCAGATGGAAGTAACTCAATACCATCTTCCTGCAAGTATTCACTTGACGGCAAAAGACTATCATTTACTGTAGGTTGTACAGGGAGTTGCGTCGGCGCCCCCAGATGCATACGACGATTTTGTTCTTTGGGATCGAGTTCAAGTAGCCACCGGTCATAGTTGAGAGAGGGATGTGGCAATGCTTTCAGGAGAGTACCGATCAATTCATCACGGAACATATCCAGTGAATACACCTCTGGATCATCGAAATGACGGCAAACGTCACCAAACACTTCATCAAAGGTGCTTAATGCAGAAACATCATTGGCGAACAACTTCCAAGTTTTTTCTGAGTCTCGACGCAAGGAAAGTAACGACCTGATTTGTGGCGCCCCCAACCCAGACTTAAGCAGAACAGGCATAAAAGGATAAAGATATTTCACCGCATCCTCCATGCGACTTATGCTGGAGTTATGCACTGGATACCCTTCATCTGCCAGCAGGGATGAAAGCTCTCTTAGCGTGACAGGTCTTGATAATAGTTCCTCATATATTGCCCGTGCTGCTTTTATACCAAACGCTTTTTCGATAAAGCTCAAATCGCCACGTTTATCGTTTTCGGCTAGGTGTCCAATGAGGCATGACAGACGGCCCGGCCATGGTTTGAAAACACAGAGGATACGATAAAACCGCTCGTCCCCGGTTTCTTGCCACAGTTCAGATAGGATTTGGTAGCGGGTGTTGCCACCATCACTGAACATATACGTGGGTGAATCAGATTCTGGGTCTCGGGTAACTTTGGGCACAGTATCCAGCCCTCTGGCTAGGATAGAGGCTTTGATTTCCTTATATTTAGGGTTAGGGCCAGTCCGAGGGTTATCAGGGTTGGGCGTCAGTTCGTCTAAAGTCAGCACCATCGGTATTTCATTAACAGAGATCGGTGTGACAGCTGTTGTTTCAGGATGGGTACCCAACGCGGTTTTACCCTGTTGCAATAATGCGCTGCTCAGATCGAGTACCTTGTTTTTTGAACGCGCCATGCTCATGCCCTCCCTGCGCCAACATATTGCCCGTCAGGAAGATCGCTGAAAGCGGTATATTGCCCTTCAAACTTAACGCGGATGGTGCCTGTAGCTCCCTGGCGCTGTTTGCCAATGATGATTTCGGCAATACCCATATCCTGCGTATCGGCGTTATACACCTCGTCGCGGTAAACAAAAGCAATGACGTCAGCATCCTGCTCCAGCGCGCCAGAATCACGAAGGTCGCCGTTAAATGGACGTTTATCCGCTCGGCTCTCCAATTGACGGTTCAGTTGAGACAACGCTACCACCGGGCAGTCCAGCTCTTTGGCCAGCGCTTTAAGACTGCGTGAAATTTCAGAGATTTCCTGCGTACGGTTTTCCTGACCTGGGCAACGCATCAGTTGCAGATAGTCCACCATGATGAGGCCCGGCCTGCCATAAAGGCGGGTATAGCGTCGTGCGCGTGAACGCAGCAAGGCCGGCGTCTGGTAGCTTTCATCATCAATGATTAAGCGATCTTCCCAGGGCGTCATTTCCGCGACAGCCTGGCTGATCCGCGCCCAGTCTTCATCATCCAGTTGACCACTGCGCAGCCGCGCTAACGCTACCCGTCCCAGCATCGAAACAAGTCGTTGCAGCAACTGCGCTCTCGGCATCTCAAGGCTAAAACAAAATGCCGGCTTACTGGAGTCTCGAAGTGCGCCGGCGCAGAATGAGAGACCCAGAGAGGTTTTCCCCATGGAAGGACGTGCAGCGAGTAAAATGAGGTCGCCCCCCTGCAAGCCACAGGTAATCGCATCCAGTCTGGCGAAACCGGTCGGCGTTCCGGTAATGCCATTACCACCGTTAACCATTTCCAGATGACTGGCCAGCGATTCAAGACCGGCAATCAGACTCACATTTTGCTGTGTTTGTGTCTGTTCTGACAGTTGGAACAATTGCTGTTCCGCCCGTTCGGTCAGTACGGCCGCATCGGCACGGGAAACTACTGCTTCGGCGCTTAATTCACGCCCTAATTGGAGAAGTCCACGCAGCCTGCTGCGCTCAGCAACAATATTGGCATAGGCAACAATGTTGGCCGCACTCGGCGTGTTTTTCGCCATTTCAGCCAGATAGGCAAATCCACCAACCGATTCAAGAGCTGTGTTTTGCTCCAACGAATCGGATAAAGTAATCAGATCGATTGGCTGCTGGCTGGCCATAAGTTGCACCATCGCCTGAAAAATCCGGCGGTGTGCCGGCAGATAAAAATCGGTATCCCGGATCAGCGGCAGCACATCATCCCAGCGACCGTTATCCAGCATCAACCCGCCGATCACAGCTTGCTCGGCATCAGCGGAATAAGGTACGTTTACGGTTTGTTCTAACACGGTTCTGCTCATGCCAGCACCTCCCGCAACGCACTTTCCAGCACTTCACGCAGGCGTGGTGATGCGACCAGAATCAGAGGCTTCGTATCATAAATTGCCCTCCTTCCCCCCCAGCCACTCTCAAGCAACGGCATACCTGGAGGTACTTGCGTCCCCAGGGCCATATCGCGTAATTCTTTCTCATCACAGAGATTATGAAATTCGATGCGCGCCGGCTTATCATCCCACTGACTCGCTTTGCTAATTTTCCACTCCTCGGACAGCCGCTCGTAAATCCTCTCTTTCGCTGTTTCCCTATCCGGCGCATCGACGAAAACATAAACTTCTTCCTGGAATTTACAGGTGTTAATTGAATAAGCGACAGCCCGCCAAATTAGATTCCGAGTCATACGCGAACCTCCCTGGAGAGAACGTCGTCAAATTGTTCTTTCCACTGCGGAAACAACTCGCAGGCCAAACTATGCATAGTGACGGCGGCAGCCTGAGTGGATGTGCGAGTCGTCGTTCTTTCAAGACGGTGAACCGGCTGACCACAGGCATGGCCCATTTTGTAGATTTCTAATTTGGGAATAAGTGTATCGAGGAGAGATACGTTGAATTGATCTGCACGAGTGTATAGGCCGTTGGCGATAATGTTGTTCAGGCTTTCCAGCGTTTGCTGGTCAAGGTTCGTGAACTCCATGCAGTTTGTCAGAATACGAATGTGTGGCAACAAAATACCGTAGCAAGTCAACGGTAATAGCCCTTCCATCAATCCCAACGTACCACGCAGGAACTCACGAGTGTCCGGCAGTATAGGTTTAATCACTCCGACGGCAAATTCAGTGCTGGCCAGCAATATGAGTTCTAACATCACTGAAGCCGCACCTTTAGAATCGATGATAATGACGTCATAGCCCTGAAACAGAGGATGCTGCAGCACATTGCGCAGACGCATGCGACCATCAGGCGCGTGAAGCATGGCAGAAGACAGGCGGTCATGCGGATCGTTAGAGACAATAATGTCCAGATTTGGGATAACAGACCGTGAAACGATATACTCAGGCTGATTGAGATCGACTGACTTCATCAACAATTCGTACAGGCCGCTGGGCGCCTCGTATTCCAGGGCGAATATACTACTTGCTGTAGGTTGAGAGTGATCACCATCAATGAGGAGAGTCTTTTTGCCCGCATCCGCCAGAAAACCGGCGAGGTTGGCACTTTGTGTCGATTTTCCTTCGCCGCCTTTGGTTGAGACCATAGGGACGATTTGCGGCCGGGTACTGACGGAAGCTTCAGTGGCTTTAGTAACGATATTTTCCATGTGTACACTCGAATAAATTATTCGATGCGTACAGGGTCTACGGTACTCTACACACTGCGATATATTAACTTGCTTACAAAGAGAGGATTGAAAATCCTCGTGTCCTTGGTTCGATTCCGAGTCCGGGCACCACCTTTCCTTTTTTATGCCTCCTTACAAATCCCTATGTGCATGTAATTCAATAAGTTGGCGTAAAAATCTTTCCCGATGCGTTTTGATTTATCCCTTCGTATCCGGAAAATTTGGGGTCAGATTGCGGGTCTTTCAGTTCGATGAAACGGAGAGACCCATCTATGGCCCTGAATGACAGTAAAATCCGCGCAGCCAAACCTCTCGCAAAATCCTACAAACTTACCGATTCGCAAGGTCTGTACCTGACGGTATCCACCAGCGGCGCTAAACTATGGTATTTCCGCTATCGCTTCGGCGGTAAGGAAAACCGTCTGGCCTTTGGCCCCTACCCGCAAACTACACTGGCGGAAGCCCGTGAAAAGCGCGACGCGGCGCGTAAGCTGCTGGCGTCCGGCATCAGCCCTTCCCTGGTGCGCAAAACGGATAACACCGCCGTTGATGAATCCCGCACCTTTCAGTACATCGCCACCGCATGGCACACCAGTTGCCTTAAGCTCTGGTCGGACGCTCACGCCGATAAAATTCTTACCTGCCTGAAACGCTACGTTTTCCCTACTATCGGCGCGATGGATATCGCTCTGATTGAGACCCGACATCTGGCACAGTTGGTTAAAACCATCGACGATAAAGGCGTGCATGACGTCGCCGGGCGGGTGCGCCAGCATCTGACCAAAATCATGCGCCACGCCGTACAACAGGGCGTAATCAAATATAATCCGGCTTACGATTTGGATGGTGTCGTGACCCCGGTGGTGACCCAACATCACCCCGCCCTGCCGCTGAAACGCCTGCCTGAACTACTGGAGAAGATGGATAGCTACAAAGGCCGGATGCTGACCCGTTTGGCGCTGGAACTGAATCTGCATGTTTTTCTGCGATCCAGCGAATTGCGGCTCGCTCGTTGGGATGAGTTCAATCTGAAAGCCCATATCTGGAGCGTGCCCGCCCAGCGCGAGGCCGTAAACGGCGTGCGGTTCTCAGAGCGTGGAGCAAAAATGAAGGATGAACATCTGGTGCCGCTGTCGCGGCAGGCGGTCGCCCTGCTGAAACAGATTCAGGCGCTTTCCGGCGAATCGGTCTTTGTTTTTCCGGGCGCACATACCCTGAACAAACCAATGAGTGAAAACACCATCAACAAGGCGCTGCGCGTGATTGGCTATGACACCAAAACCGAGGTGTGCGGCCACGGCTTCAGGACAATGGCCTGTAGCGCCCTGAACGAGTCCGGCCGCTGGTCAAAAGACGCCATTGAGCGGCAGATGAGCCACAAAGAGCGCAACGGCGTGCGGGCGGCTTATGTGCATAAAGCAGAGCATCTGGAAGCCAGAATCGAAATGATGCAATGGTGGTCGGATTATCTGGACGTCAGCCGCGAAGGATATGTCGCGCCATATATTTATGCGCGACAGCATAAGGCCGCGGGTACAGCCTGACGGTTAATTCTCTGACAGGAGCAGATCCCGATGCGAGGGATCTGCCTCTTTGTTTCTGAAAGGTTTTACCTTCGTATTTTTAACGAACAATCGGGAAACGCCTAAAATTATTCCGGCAGAATATTTTTAGGTCGTTACCTATCAATACGGGAAATTTTTAAAGGAAAACTTATCGTCATAGCTATTATAAAAAATCTGCACCACAGGCTGATTTTCTGCCGACACGATACTGCGCCAGAACCCGTATTCCGGCCAACTGAACCAGATTCCTGTTGCCAGAAAGTCGCAGCTCTGCACCAAAGCATTGTCGAACGAACATCGAACTGCGCCAATCACGACCTTTTCAGCCCTTTGGCCCTTTCCGGTTTGGCGCTGTTACCCTTAGCTTTCCTTTACCCTTTATCCTTGCGCCCTTTTCCTTTTGACTGCACCAGAGACAAGAATGCCCCATCGTTTCAACGCCCATAAACCTGCGCCACATAACGCCCACGCCCGTCGCCGTGGCCTAAATCCATCGCGACCAATGCCAGAGCCTCTTTTTCACTGAATCTCTGCGCCAGGTAATGGCGAATGGCATCCTGCGCCCAGGCGTAGCGCAATGAATGCGGGGAATATGCGCCGGTCAAGCCGATACGCGACGCCTGACCGTGCCAGTATTTCATCGCGCTTTTCAGATCGGGCTTATCAATCAGCCTGCCGTTGCGTTGTTCCGCCACAGCTAACGCATTTTCCAGCGCTTTTCTGACTGCGCCAGCATCCAGAATTACCGTTTCGCGAGGCCGTCCGCCTTTGGTGCCAAAAACCACGGCGAGCCGGATTGCACCACGTTCCAGCACCTGTTTCCACGTCCTGAGCGATTGCGCGCACTGCACTGCTTCCTGAGAGCGCAATCCCATCAACCTTGATAGTTCCAGTGCCGCCGCCATCCCGGCGTCTCTTCCGCGAGCGGTTTCCAGCGCCTGCCGGTAATGCTCCGTAGTAATGGCCTGCCGGATGCCGTTACGGGATGCGCCGGATAAGCCGAGCGATTTATTGGACAGCCGTTCACTGGCTGCTAACCGATCACGCCCGGCCTGCTCCAGCAAACAGCGGATCGCCGCCAACTCGTTTTGCAAGCTACGTTTCGTTATGCCCTGTTCCAACCGCTCCCGGATATAGCCTTCGATATGCCGCGCTTTCAGTTGCTCCACCCGCCGGATCTGTACATTCTGCCCCAGCAAACGGATACAGAATCGCTGCGCCAGCGCCATACGGTCGTGAACGGTTTTATGACTGCCGCCCGCCCGCCGCGCCAGCGTTTTCATTTCCTGCTCCAGAATGCCCATATTCTCTTTCCCCTTTTCATGATTGCCGCAAAATCCAAAACAGATACGACCTTCCCCGGCGCATAGGCCGATAGCCCTGAATGGTGGTCGGGCTGCGAACGATACCTGAGCGCCGGGGCGGCAGCCGTTGAGGTGTTGTGGGGCTTCGGTTGTGCTCTCTGAGCAGCCGCCAGCGTTAGCTGGTTATCCCCCGGATCGTCCTGATCCCCCTCCGGTATCGGTTCAAGTTCTCCTGTGAGTGAAAGTGGGTTGAATCACGGTGTCAGAATTCCGGCGCGTGTTGGCGCAGTTGAATTGTCTGGTGCAGTCAAAAGGCACTGGTGCGTCACTTTCCCGCTCTACGCGGTTAAAGTGACGCACTGGACTGGCGCAGTGGTTGAAAATTAAAATGCTGGTGCAAGATAGCGGTCACGCGGCAGCAAAGCCTTACGGCAATGCGGGCCGCTGCCCGTTATAACGGGGTTGACGCTCCGTTTCATGGAGCGTCAGTGTTTACAGTACAAATCCGTAGTGAGAACCATCCGGCAGTTCAACATCAAGGCGCAGTTTGCCGCCGGTCGCCTCAACGTAACGTTTAAGCGTGGACAGTTTCAGATCGCGCCCCGGTTTTTCCATACCGGCAACGGTAGGCTGCCTGATGCCCAGAGCCTGTGCTATTTCCACCTGCGTTTTTTGCACTATCTCACGCAGTTCGGCAAGGTGGATGTTGAGCAGGATGTCCGCCGCCATCGCCTGAGCGTCGGCCACGACTTCCGGTTTTTCATCCGCAAGAAGCTGTTCGAGCGTTCTGCCCATCGCGTTACTCCTTATCATCTAATGTCTTCAGATAATTCGTGAATTCCCGGTCAGCAACCGGGATCATCTGGTCATAAAAACGTTTTTCATTGCCGACCTTGTTACCGCCGCAAAGCAGAATGCCGGTTCGGTAAGGATCGAAGGCGAAAAACACCCGTATCGGATCGCCCCGGCTCTGAACGCGTAGTTCTTTCATGTTGCTGTAGCGAGAGCCTTTAATCGTATCGGCATAAGGTCTGGGCAAACCCGGCCCTTTTTGCCGCAGAACGATAAGCGATGCCAGCACGTTGGTTCGATCGATGGTACTGAGTGAACTGAACCAGCCGTCAAATATGTCCGTTGTTTTAATCGTCCACACGGGACCTCCTTATTAATATAGTGTAAAGCCTATATAGGTGCAAAGCGATAATGAAGAGTCTGAAGTCGCACCAGGCGAAATGCATTCCTCTTTACCGGGAAACTAAAGGCGTATTCCGGCCATTCATTAAATGCCGTGCAAATGTGTTGTCGCTTTGCGGCGTAGGCCTCAGAAACAGTGGGAAGGTGAAGCAGAGTAGAAGATGACCTTAACCGCAATGCGGTCCGGCATTTTCAAAGGTTGATGCCGGTAAAGGCGACCATCCTGAGATATCAGGCGCTTCTTGCAGATCATGAAGCATTTTGTGCCGGAGGGATATTACTGCTCAGCAAAGGTGCAGATAAGAGAAAACTGTTTTTCCCTTTTAAAGGATTATTGGTTGATTTTTTGGCAATCAGATAAACAGGAAACGGCGCAGAACCTGTATTTGATCTGCGCCGGTGGAACATCAATGGTAGCGAGAAGGCCAGATTTGCTCAGGCTCGACGCCCAGCGCTTCAGCAATCAGCCTTTCCCCTTTGGGCCAGTGTTTTGTCAGCGCATTCGCCAGCGTGGAAGAGGCTAGCCCTGCATTACGCGAAACCGCTGCCATCGACGTTCCGCGCTTTTTCAGCGCCGCAATAATATCAGCGGGATGCCAGTCCTGTTGGTTCATGCGGTCACCTCATCAATGCATTTCACGCCGTCAGCGGTGCGTATCCAGCGCGGAGCTTTCAATTCAGCGGCAAAGTAATCAACCAGTTCCGCCAGGAGCCAGCACAATTGTTCTTCCGCTTGTGGCGGAAACATCCGGCAAAGCAAAAGCTGAGTCAGGGTAAAACAGTAATCGCAAAGCGTATCCGCATCTGGGGCAAAACGGGGTGAGTTTTTGGGCAGCGTATCAACGGTCAGGCTGTCGATAAGATGGGACGGAATGGGATCGCGCAGGCCCGGTTTTAACAGCGAAAGCGCGGCGGCGAGCCTTCCGCACAGTGCCATTTTTAGCGCCGGATCGTAGCTTTCTGCCTGAGTCTCTGCGAGTTTCTCGCAACAGTCTGCCAGTACGGTGAAATCCGTGGCGGCACTAAAAGGAACTGTAAGTAATGGGTGAGTCTGGTTGAGGGTTGCAGTCATAAGGCAGCCTCCAGTATGTGATGTTTAAACCACCACCTAAGAGACCAACCTTACGGGTGGTGGACTGAACGGAGTTGGTCTTACCGGCCATACTGGAACCGGCGCACCTTGCGGTGCCCCCGCCCAGCCCACCATAATTCGGTAATGACAGACAAAATCACCGGGAATCGTGTTATGGCCACTGCAAACATCAACACAGAAATGCTGATCTGGGCGCGTGAGCGTTCCGGTTGTTCTGTGTCTGAATTTGCCCATAAGCTTACGATCGATGAAGAACGTCTGTTGAAGTGGGAGTCCGGCAAGCAAGCGCTGACATTTAATCAGGCCATGCAGTTCGCGGATAAAGCCCATGTCCCTTTTGGTTATCTGTTTTTATTAAAGCCTCCCGTTGAAACGCTTCCGATCCCCGATTTAAGAACGCTTGAGGGTAAACCGGTTAGCCAGCCCAGTGCGGAACTGCTGGATTTGGTTAAGCTCATGCTTCAGCGTCAGGAATGGTACAGGGAGTATCTGAAACAACAACTGGCAGAGCCTAATCCCTTTGTCGGGCGTTTTTCTGCCCGTACTGATGTCAACATCCTCGTTGAGGATATCAGAGGGGCACTCGGGATTGGTCTGTATCCCGAACGCGGCAACAGTGATGATCACTACCGGGATCTGATTAATCGCATTGAATCCCTCGGTATTTTAGTCATGCGGCAGGCAAACTTAGGCCACTTCACTCGTCCTCTTTTGGTTGAGGAATTCCGCGGCTTTGCCATTACTGATGAGTATGCGCCAGTTATTTTCATCAATCATGCTGACGCCCCCGGCGCTCGCTTATTTACCCTAATCCATGAGCTGTGCCATATATGGATTGGGCAGTCCGGTATCTCTGATTGTGATAGCCGCACGTCCCGCAGAGAAGAAGTTTTATGTAACGCAGTCGCGGCTGAGTTATTAGTTCCTGCTGAAGAATTCAGCCACCTCTGGCAACGCGATCTTGAGTTGTGGCAGGAAACCTCCCTCATTTGGAACGGCATTTCCGGGTCAGTCACTGGGTGCTGGCCCGCCGTGCGTTAACTCTGGGATTTATTCAGTATGACGACTACGACCACTTTATTGCTGAGTTAAAAGCTGCATGGTTGGAGCGAGAGAAAAGTGGTAAAGGCGGCCCGACTTATTACAAAACGAAAAGGGCGCAGATCAGCCAGCCATTTTCCCGTGCGGTGGTAGCACAGGCATTGAGCGGTCAGCTTTTACTAAGGGATGGCAGTGTGCTTCTTGATGGTATTAAACCAGCTAAAATTTCTGACTTCGCTAAGGAGCTTGGTATATGAGATATCTGCTGGATGCAAATACTTATATTCAGGCCAAAAATCAGTATTACGAAATGGATATATGCCCTGCTTACTGAGACTGGCTCGATCTTCAATTTCAGCAGTGTACAATTGCCAGTGTAGATATGATTGGCCGGGAACTGAAAGACGGCAATGACGAATTGTCGGAATGGGCAAAAGCACGCCCAGCTCATTTCATCAGCAATGATGATGCCAACATTCAGCAGATTTTCACTGAGGTTGTTCAGGCCGTCATGACGGGCGATTATAACGCTAGTAATCGTGATAACTTTTTAGCAAAAGCCGATCCGTGGATCATCGTCAAAGCAAAATCCATCGGAGTCGTTGTTGTTACACATGAGTCGTTTGCCGCACTCAATACTAAAAAAGTTAAAGTTCCGAATATTTTCCAGCAGTTTGGCGTGCCTTGTATGAATACTTTCCAGTTTTGCGTGAGTTAAACGCGCGTTTTGTACTTAGTTCTTAGAATTAAGTAATTATTCACCCAGCCTTCCATTTCTTTTTTAAAAAGAGTAAGAGTATTACAGTCGACACTTCAAACAATATCGAATTAATACATTTATTATAAACACATTTTAAGCTCACAATATAATAATAAACATTATTATTCACGGGGGGAGCACTTAAGATCAAAAGACGCCAAGGTTCGAAACCAGATGGTCGCAATTCTACAAATGAACAAGGCGGCGCAACAATCACATCAAAAACGTTACCCTATGGATTGTAAAACTGGCCCCTGACCAAAGTTGGGCACCAGTTCAATATATAACCCCCACAGCCCCATAACAACGAAAAATAATGGACGCTTATCCCAACGTTTACCTGAGAAGCGGTTCCACTCGGCTCTGTCAAGGCCAAATGGCGTCGGATAATCTTTCGGATGCGTACAGCACTTTCGGTGAGCGCTGGCTCACTGGCTTATTTACCTGTGGATATGTGGCCAAACAACCAACTTTCTATTAAAGAATAGTCAAACAGGATACAAAAGCCGTATGGAAAGGGAGAAAAATAAATTAAGTTCGGATAATAATATTGAGTGGAGGGCATTTAACTTATCAGAATTATTTTATTTTGTAAAAGGTGATCAAAGTAACATGCCAAACATACAGCCTGGACTTATTCCATTAGTTTCCGAAAAAAAACGATAATGGGTATAACTATTTTGCATTACAATCAAAAAAACCGTATCGAGGAAATAGCTTAACGCTAAAAAACGATGGTGGTGGTGCAGGCATCTCATATTATCAGCCAGCTAATTATTTGTTAGACAGCCACGTTGCTGAATTAACTCCGAAAAACAACTTAAATAAATTTATATTACTTTATATTTCTCGCCACATCACTGTCCAAAAAAAATTTTGGACATGGTTATTCAATAAATAGAAAAAGATTAAAAGTATTTAAGTTAATGTTACCAATCACTAAAAAAGATCTCCCGATTATTCATATATAGAAGGTGATATAAAAGCGATAAAACATGGAAAGCTTACATTATATTTAGACTGCAAAAAATTGGTATCGCAACCAAAAAAAATTAAAGACCGATACCTGTTTATCTAGGTTGAAAATAAAGACTGGTCAATAATTCGTAAGGCAGTATCTCTTCTTCCAGTAAATGAGAAACCACAAAACAAATTACTTCACCGGGAATGGCTACCATGGATGAAGACGCCATCAGGCTGGAGCCTTCGCTTATTTGCCACTCAGTGAGATTCCAGATTGATGCTCATCGGTTCGATGGAAGTCAGATTATCTGGATGAGTGCGCGGCACCAATATTTCTCCTGCATCTATCCCTGACACTTCCACTCCTTGGGCTACGGCCTTGCCCGGCGTAACAGCAACCTTTTGCATTGGTTCGCCGGATGTGGGACGCCAGAGTATATATGCTTTTCCATCTTCTCCGTAGGATAGAGCTTCAACTGGAACAGCGAAGCCATTCTCGTTGCGATGCAAAATCACTTGCAGGTGAGCACTCATACCTAGGCGAATGTCCTGTCTGCTCTCCGGCAGAGACCTATCCATTTCAACCACTACATCGTAGTAAGCACCCTGACTTTCTGCGGCATTGCTTTGCATGCCAATGCTAGTGACATTTCCTCTTAGTATCAGCCCTGAAAAACCATCTCCAGTGATTTGTACTGGCATACCTACTTTAAGCTGGTACAAGTCGGTTTCTTCAACCTGTGTGAGCACTTGAAGACGATTCAGACCTGCTACCACAAACAGTGGGGTGCCTTGGCTGACTTGCTGTCCTGGCTGCACAACTATGGCTTTGCCACTATCCGGCGCAACGGGACGCATCACTACACCTGCAAAGGGGGCTCTTAACTCTTGTTCCTCGCGCTGCGCCGACACAGCTTGATAGTGAGCCTGAGCGTTGATCAGATTCATTTCAGCGATCCGGAGCTCTTCGCCTGTGCCTCGTGCTTCCACCGTTCGAAGCTCTTCCTTTGCAGCCAGTAAATCCTGCTGCTGGTTTTTTTCCTGCTGTGCAAGAGTTTCTACTTCTATGCGAGCGACGATACCTCGTTCAAAGAGTGCTCGCGTGTCACTAAGATTAGCCTGGGTATTGCTCAACGTAGCGTGGGCAGACTGCACTCCCCGTCGTGCCCGCAAAACGTCAATGCTACTATCCCAGTTTTGCAATTGTCTTGCTTCCCGCTTGGCCTTTAGCAGTTCGATCCGGGCTTGCCGTAATTGGATGTCGACCTGTGCTGTGTCCAGGCGTAGAAGCATCTGTCCGGATTCGACCTGCTGCCCTTCGTGGGTCAGCACTTCACTGATAAAGGAGTCAAAAGGGGCGGTCAGTATTTTCTGTTGCACGGCCTGAATGCGCCCGATAAGACCAAGCCGGTTTTCCAGCACTTGCGGCTGAACGGATATCCATTGTTCCCGTGCAGAAGAGGGCGTAGGCGAATCAGCCCAAGGGCACACCAGCAGTAGACCAACGGCTATAGCTACTGGTATCAGTAGTGGCAGTAATAGAAAGTGGCGGTGGGATAGAGCCATTGTTTTGTTCGTGATGCGATCTTTAGTCATTGAGCGAGATATTCCAGCTTTGCAGAGTAGTGCCCAACGTCAGATCGAGTTCGGACTGGGCGTTCAGGTAGCTGATGAGGGCATTGAGCCGGGCATTTTCAGCATTGAGCAGGTCATTCTCAAAACTCAGTACCTGGAAGTTGCTGGAGCGCCCTACGGTGAGTTTTTCCCGTTCGATCTCCAGCTTGCGGCGCGACAAGTCGCGGACGCGTTGAGCGATCTCAAACTGTCGCCATCGTGTACCGATGTCGCGTACAGCATTGGTAACATCGCGTTCCAATTGCTGATGGGCTTCGGTCAGTTGGATATCTTGATTGCGCACATTGACCAGTGCCTGTACCTCAGCTTGTCGTGTGCTCATATCACCAATGGGGATTTTCACCTGTACACCGACATAGTTATCCCAGGTGTGAGACGCTCCCCCCAAGGCCGTTCTGTCGCGTACCTGACTAGCGCCCCCCACAAGAGAAACGTCCCACAGCCTATCATTGCGTGCAACTGCTAGATTGATGGCAGCCTGCTCGCCAGCGATAAGCTGAATCAGATAGTTAGGCTGGGACGCTTGCGCTTGTTGTAACGCCCTAGCAACCTGAACTTCCACACGCTGTGCTTGCAACGCATCGGTCGCCACAATTGGTGAGTGCAGATCCAAGGCCAACAGTTGCAGCAATGCCAAGCGCGCCATATCCAGTTGGTTGCGGGCTTGTTCGTACGCGAGTTCCTGAGAAGCGACTTCAGCCTCTGTCTGCACAATCTCGAACTCAGCCATGCGGCCTGCAGCGATCATGGCCCGGTTAACCTCTACCAACTGGCGTGCGCGATCCAGAGCATCCCACGCGATTTTCAACTGTTCCTGCGCCTGTAGTAGTTCGCGGTACAACGCAATGATCTGCGTGATTGTCTGCGAAAGAGTGGATTTCAAGTTCAACCGATTGACTTGCTCGGTCAGCCGAGCAAGGCGTACCGGTGCAGTGGCAATCTCTTTTCCCACTCCACGCAACAAAGGCTGAATGACGGTGATATTTGCGCCGTCGTTGCGTGACAATCCCGCCTGATTGGCATCTGTATGTCGGTAGGTCCAGCTCAAGCTGAAGTGGGTACCATAAGGCGTCAGCATGGTTGATGTCGGGGTCAGATTGCCTTGCTTATAACGATCTGCCTGGTTGCGCGTTGACAGGTAACTGCCCGAAAACATTAGCTTAGGCGTGAAGCGGTCCTCGGCCACTCTCAGATCGAATTTTTGCGCTATACGGTCCAGATAGGCACTGCGGATGGCACGGTTGTTACGCAGTCCCAGATAGATGGTATCACTCAATGTCAGGTCAATGATTTCGGTATTAAGTGAAATTTTGGCATCGGTATGGCCGCTTGCATTGATCCGGGAGGCTTGAGATGGATTCAGGAGTGTCTCCGCATGTCCCTTCGCTACGCTAAGAATTGTCATCAGGAATAGAGCCAGAAAGGACAACCTACTCATCTCGCAGCGCCTCCACAGGCTCCAGACGTGCAGCCGTAATGGCAGGCGACAGCCCGAAGAACAACCCGATAACGATAGCGCTGCCTATGCCCAACGGAAGCGCAGATGCTGATAGCACAAAGCTTGACCAGTCGGAGAAATAGACAAACAGCCAAGCCATACCCAAGCCAATCGTAGCGCCAAACAATGCGCCAACTGCCGCAAGAACTATGGCCTCCAGAAGAAAGAGGATAGCGATATCCCTAGGACGTGCCCCCAGGGCCATGCGCACACCGATTTCTCGACGGCGCTCCGACACATTCATCACCATCACATTCATTACGCCGATCCCACCTACCAGCAGTGATATTCCCCCTAGTCCTGCAAGTAGCCATGAGAACATGCGCGATTGCTGGGCGATACCATCGAGCAATTGCAGGGGGATCTGCATGTTGATATCAACGCCCGGTATTCTGTCAATCAGCCAAACCCGCAACCTGGATGCGACATCGGTCAGGATGTCACTGTCACGGCAACTGGCCACGATTGTGGAAATCTGAGGAGAAGAAAGTACTCGGCGCATCCCGGTAATGGGCACCCAAATGGCGTCGTCTACCGATACCGGCAGTAACGGATTGTGACCCTGAGATTGCAGGATGCCGACGACCTCGAACAGATAACCACCAAGCTGGATATGGCTGCCCAAGTTTACAGGAACACCTTGCTCGCGCCATCTGGCCTCTACATTGGCTCCCAGAACGGATAAGTATTACGGGCATCGAAATCACTCAGAAAGCGGCCTTTTGCAAGCGTCATACTCATGACAGCCGGAAGTTCCGCTCCACTACCAATAACTATGGTATTGATGGTGCGTCCATGCACACGTGCGCTGGTACTGCTCGGGATTAACGCAGCAGCAGCTTGTATGCCAGGCAGTTCCTGACGCAAAGCGGCAATATCCAGCTCCGCAGGGAGCGATGGTCGTGCTTTATGACGGCCGATATGGGGTTGAACGCTGGCAACTAATAGATTGCTGCCCATACCACGAAACACGCTTATGGCCTCGTTCTGAGCATTGTATCCAATGTTCAGCAGGGCCACCACGGCTGCACACCCCATAGCAATACCCAGCAAGGCCAACAAGGTACGCCGCCCCAGCAAACGTAAGTTATTTAGTGGCTCATACAGCATCTGTAGCGGAGTCATGCCGTAATTGGGTGTTCTAGAATCATGCATGCGTCGCTTCCTGGATGCGACCATCGCATACCTGAATGCAGCGGGCCATGCGTTTGGCAATACTGTAGTCATGCGTGACCAGAACCAGCGTAGTTCCACGTTCGCGGTTCAACACAAGCAGCAACTCAAGGATGTCACTGGAGGTCTGGCTATCTAGGTTGCCGGTGGGTTCGTCGGCAAGTAGTAAGGCAGGATTACCCACCAATGCGCGGGCTATCGCCACGCGCTGACGTTGACCACCTGATAAATCAGCTGGCCGATGGTGGATCCGGTCAGAAAGGCCAACCAGCGCCAGTTTTGTAAGCGCCGCTTGGCGTGCAGCTTGGCGCGATACACCCCGATAGAGCAGTGGTAATGCCACGTTGTCCAACGCATTAAGCCGGGGAAGCAGGTTGAAATTCTGGAAGATAAAGCCGATACGTAGGTTACGCATCTCGGCACGGGCATTGACGGTGGACTGTGTCATATCTTGACCCGCGAGGAAAAGACGTCCCGAGATGGGCTGATCCAACAAACCTATAAGGTTGAGCAGGGTGCTTTTACCTGAACCGGATGCGCCCACAATAGAACAGCTTTGTCCCTCTGGAATACACAGCGAAATGTCACGCAGCACTGGCGTGATGGACGTGCCTGTATTGTATGCCTGTGTGATGTTTTGTAGGCAAACGAATCCTTCGTCTTGCTTCATGAGCATAACTTCCGCGCCAATGGTGTCTTCATCCGTTGTGCCAAAATTGGTACATGGCATTTTCTGTCATCATGACGTATTTTTTGTCAGTCTGGTCGTTGGAGCTTATGGTCGGGTGGTAACCTCGATTCCATGAATTGAAGCGAATTTCACATTCAAACTCGATGATTGATATAGCTATCTTCGAGTTAGTATAATTTATAGCGTAAAGTTTTCATTTACAATTTAATTTGTAAATCATAAGTAATTTGAAATAATTCTGGTTTGATGGGAATGTTTTATTTGCACTTTTATGCGTAGCGGTTACTGTTAATGAAGTCAGGGAATATGGTACATGGATTTTCCTGCGGCAATAATTATGTTGTTGGATTGCGTTGAAATATGTTCGTTGTAGCAGTTGCGGCACATAATTCTTACGGCGTAAAAATTCCTCTGTCGTTGGATTGATAGAAAATAATGGATTTTTTCTTAGGAGGTTACGATGAATATCTCGGGTATTAGTACCGAGGCTTGGGCTGGCATTGGCCGGTCGACGGCTTCAAAACAGAATGAAGATTCACCACAAGGAGTGTTTGCAGATTTGTTGCGCACTCAGACGGTGGCGAGTCAAACTGACAAAGTGACGATTTCAGATGCGGCAAAAAAAATGTCAAACGCGGAAGGCGCTTCCACTCAAGGGCGGACCTTGGCTCAAGAAGAGACTTTGCGTGTTGCAACCTTAGATTCGGCAAGTGCCGAGAAGTTGGCATATGACATGGCCTATGTTTCCAGCGCTATTCTTTTCGACATCAGTGATCAACTTGCGTCAGGCATTTCCGGCCCCGTGAATAAGCTCTCTTCCACAGGGCGTATTATTGATGAAGATTTTAAGGAAAATTTTTCCAGAGAGGCGTCGGCCATAGATGCACAACGCAGGGCAATCTACGAAACGGAAAAAGCCAAGGGTACGCCAGCGACAGAAATTCTTGCCAAAATGTTTGATTTTACAAATCAGCAATCGAAAAGCTATCTCGAAGCCACTGGATCGATCGAACAAGCAGTCAGTTGAAGTCAAAATAGTGCATTTTGGAGCGAGGGCAAAAAGCGACCCTCGATCCGTTTTATCAATACTTATAATTCACTACGAAATTGGCCTTGTTCTCCAATAAGAGGTGACATGGTTCCGGTTCCATCCACGCGAGCATAGAAACGGACTGGCGTGTTAGCGCTTACACTCTCACCATCAAAGTTAACCGTACCAGACCCCACAGTAGTCACATCGAAACATTTGGTACCACCATCATTGCACAGCAGAACTCTGAGGCCAGTTGGGCGTGGAAATTGATATCCCCATCGATACCGCACGGTGGTAATAGTGGCGTTGGCTAGGAGCACCTATCACTCGGGAGGGGACGTTATACCAGAAGTTCTTGGAATAAATCGTTGGCATTGCAACATCGCTGCTGTAAGAGGCTGTGCCTGCGACAGCGCCTTGCGATATTGCCGAGAGGGCCAGTGTGATTGCTGCTAGTGACGCAAATTTAATGCGTTTTTTAATCGTCATATAAATATCCTTTATTGTTTTGACGTATATGATGGAGCTATTGTTTAATGTTCATGCCTGTTTGACGCCAATATCCTTGACAGGCTGTATGATTATGCATCATTCAGAAGGTTGCGCATAGAGACAGTCTCTATCGTTAAACATAAATCTTTCGTTGTTGGTCGTTGTGAGAATGGCGACATAATCTTAATCTGCGAACACATATTAAACGACTGGAAAAGATAACGATTTGCTTCTTCCGCATTATTGAACTCGTTGAACTCCATGAAAAAGTGATACTGATACTCCCCTGAATTTCGTGAGCGTGCCGTCAGAATGTGCTGGAACATCGTGGAAAGTACCGCTCTGAACACGCCGCTTCCCTCACTCAAGGCCTATGCCGCTACAGCCGACAGTCAAATATTCCACTGTTCAGGTACTGAAACCGCATACTCGATGCCAATTTCTCTGAAGTGTGCCTCGGCAGACTTGATTTTGGCATTTTCGGATGGTCTCCTTTTTTGTTCATCCATGGTGCTCTTGGTTTCACGCACCATATAGATCCGATCCTCGCCGTCTTCGGATTTGATGATGGCCCAGTCCGGGTTATAAGGGCCAACCGGCGTGTCAATCTGGAATCTTGGCGGTAGTTTCATAAACAGCCTAATATCCTCGCGGTGATCGAGAAACTCTGCGAACTTTCGCTCTGGGCTGTCCGGCCCGCCATCAAACACGACGTAATCAAAATCGGTTTTCTCGGGGTGTTCGACGCGGTACAGATGCTCTTTGAAGAAATCCTTTTCGGCAAGGCCGTCGGCTTGCAACTCGCGGAGTTCATAGATGGAGCCGCCGATCTTTTCATACTGAACGCCTTCGACAATGACGCGCTGTAGTTCACCCTCTACGCAACGGAGTACCATCGCCATAAAGTCGTTCGGATTGGCAATGAACTCGTCCAGCCGGCCACTACCGGTGAGAATATCCACCAGCGTCTTGCGCGTAAGAGACGTACCTTGCTGCAACTCACCGATAATGTCCGGCAGGTCATAGCTGCCTTTGAGGTCGACAGTTCGTGCACTCAGTTCTTGCCCTTGCGTGCCGCCACGCAGCACCCTGACACCCGCACGTGTGACATCAATACGTAACGGCTGGATTTTGGGTTCAGCCTTGATCGCTTTTATGCACGCCTCAATCAGCATAGGGTGTTTAACTGTCACTCGATAAGTAGTTTTCTGGCTGATAGCACGCCAAAGCCTCTCAAAATCCGGCGAGGCGTAGAGCTCTTTGTTGAATTTACGCTTGGCCCGCATGCTTACAGGTTTCACATATTTCTCGATACCCGCATTAAGGATGCACCCGATAATATCTGATTCGTAGGATCTGAACTCGGCAGGCAAATGTAATGAGAATCCTGCTGCATCCGGCAGAAACATGGAAGTTGTCTTACCATCCTCAATGAACCCTGCGTTTTCCAGATGTTTGAATATGGCAGAAGATGTCTTGAACCCCAGCATGTCATCGGTCATCGCACCATGAGGATCCCTCTTCATCAACTTGGCAAATTCATTAGGTCGTACCTGTCCGATGGCTACGCCCGCCTCCCTGTATTCAGCTTGCAGGTTCTGAGCGAACGTCGCATAAGACTCATTAGCCACCACGGTGAGTTGTGCAACGCTGCGGTCGGTAACACGCTCATAGCCTTTTACTGTTTTCGCCACTGGCAAGCGCAGACCACGTCCCAACGTTTGCCGACGTTCCGTTTCCGCACCCATTTCACGCAGCGTACAAATCTGAAACACGTTAGGGTTGTCCCAGCCCTCGCGCAGTGCGGAATGGCTAAAGATGAAGCGTACGGGTTCTGCGTCGTCCAGCAGACGCTGCTTGTCTTGCATAATGAGTTTGTAGGCGTCGTCATCTTTGGCCGTTGTGCCTGACGAATCCACAAAGGTCGTGCCAACACGCGTTTTCAGTTGGGAAAAATACGCCCGCCGTAATTCGCAAGGATCCTGCGGCAGCAATGTTTGGTAGACGCCAGACTTGCTACGCTCTTCCCTGAACACCTCATCGAACCACTTCGTGAACTCGCCGTTTGCGTCTTCGTTGTTCACCCCGTCGCCGAGAAAACTCGCCACCTTGTCGACGAAAAACAGACTCAATACTTTAATCCCCTTCGGGCGCAACATCGCTTCCTTGCGCAAATGCTCGCGCACGGTTTCCCGAATCATCTCCTTGTAAATCGCGCCCGTTGCGCCCCCCAGGGATTCACCTTCGCATAACAGGTTTCCATTCGGCGTCAGTTCAATACTGGCAGGCGTACCGAAAGCGGCAATGCTCAAAGCATTAATACGCCAACCTGTATAAGCAGGATTTCCCGTGACGTCTGACAACTCCTGGTGCGGCTTGACCTTTTTGCTACGACGTGCGATAGAGCCATCCGCCTTGCGGCAAGCCAGTTCAAGTTTCGCGGCTTTCGTGTCTTTCACTTCCAGCAACTTGACGTAAGGCGCAACATCCGCACCGTGCTGTGCGACTTCAGCCACTACGATCTGCTTCACCAAACCGAGATCGTGCGCGTCAACCGGATCGAGCCGATAGACCAGATTTCTCCGCTGCTTATGCGTGGCCGAGTAGCGCAGCGTAAATACGGGATCGAGCTCGCCCACTGCGGACTGCGATAACAGTGATTCCATATTCTGTGGTTCATCCATGATAACCACGGGATGCGTGCCTTTCAGGTAATCCAGAGGACGCAAGCCATTGAGTTTGTCGCGCTGCTGGTGAATGATGCGCGTATTCTTGTTACCGCGTATCGCATCGATCGTCATCACCAGTATTTGCACGTTGGTCGCAGTAGCAAAGGCCTGTACTTCCTCAGCCTTGTCGCCGCTGTAGACATTCGCATCGAAAGGCTGCGCCGGATAGAGGCTGCGGAAGTGCTCGCGCATCAGACGAATACTGGTGTTCACCCCTTCACGGATGGCGACGCTGGGAACCAGGACGATAAACTTGGTGAAGCCATATTTCTTTGCCAGTTCGAAAATAGTGCGCAGATAAACGTAAGTTTTACCCGTACCAGTCTCCATTTCGATGTCGAAATCCAGTTTGTCATCAACCAGTTTTTCGCTTACCTCCAGCCCGTTGCGATCCTGTACTGTTTGTAAGTTAGCAAGGATAGTGCCTTCATCCAGTACCAGATTATTGCCGATAGCACCAATCTCCTGTTCAATGCCTAAATCCAGCTCACCTTCCCGACTGGCAACGCTGCCACGCAAGGCAATCGCGATCTTGTCGGCATCCTTTGGCTGACCATCGAACAAATCCACCACGGCATTGATGGCATCAAGCTGATATTGCTGATGCGAATCAAATTGGAAGCCTGTATTTTGAGAATGACTGTTCATCACGCCGTCCTCAGCTCAATACCTTTGCTTCTGGCATATTGAGCAATATTGGTTTTCAGTTCGTCGTCGCCGTGGAAGGCATCTTCCAGAACGATCAAGCGCGTAGGTTCGGCATTTACCAATTCCCGCAATTGTTCCAGTTTGGGTTTTGTTCGCTCGTTTAAGTAGGCCAGCAGACGCGGCTTGTCGGCATCACCAGCGATGGCATGGATGTCCAGCCCGGCGATAACTTGTGTACTGAGGTGTTCGCTCAACGAATAGCCGAGTTTCAGCAGCAGCTCGGTGAGCAGGTCGTCAGGACTGGCCTCATCAGTGCTGCTGTCGCGCAGGTCGAGCAAATGTTGGGTTAGCTTATCAGGCTCGATATCGCTGGTGACGCGCCATTTGGTGAAATTGGTGTCCGCCAGTTTGTAGGCGCGAAAGCCGGTATCCACTTGGCTTTCTGCAAAATCGGATTTTATTTTCTCGCCCGCTAGTTCAATGCGCTTACGGGAGATATCAGCGATAGTGGCAAAATCTGCCTTACGAGCTTCTGAAGCTTCAGGAGTAGGTTCGGGCAGTTGCACCATGATGAAACGACGCTTGCCGTTGTCCTCGGCGTTGAGCTGCATTACAGCGTGGGCGGTGGTAGCACTGCCGGCGAAGAAATCAAGGATGATGTCGTCCTTCGATGTTGTATAAGCAATCAAACGACGCAAGTCCCCTATCGGCTTTGGATTCTCGAATACCCGTTTGCTGTCAAAAAGCGCATTGAACTCATTCGCTGCTGTTTGTGCATAGCTGTAATGAACGCTTGCCATTACTTGGTCGAAACTATCGAAGATATTCGTTCGTACACGGGGAACCGTTGTTTCATCTTTGCCAAAGACAATTTTTCCGTTTTCCACTTCTTCCCAGAAGCGGGCAGGTGTTGGGTAACGCCAACCACTGGTTGGCAATTTGCATGGACGATTTGTGGTCGGATGTAAAACTTCGTAGGTAGGGCCACCACCTCCCGGCCAATTAATGTTTCCGTCATCTCGATACGGGCCTTTTTCGTCAACCTTCGTGTATCGTTTCAGAGGAGCTCTTGCATCGTCATCGGGAATTGAGCGGTAAAATGCCAAAAGTTCTTGTCTGATAGAGGGCCAATCATCTTTGTAATTGGAGTGGAGTTTATCGAATAAAGAGCGTAATTCATCAACGCCATCTTTTTCACCACGAAAAATGATCTCGTATTCTTTTAATACAGAAATGCTTCTTGCATATACCAGCATGTATTCGTGACCAACAGAAAAATATTTCGCGTCGTTTTTTCTGTTTCTATCCCAAACAAGTGTTGCAAGAAAATTGCTTTCACCAAAAACTTCATTGCACAACTTCTTTAGGTTGTCTTGTTCATGATCATAATCGAAATAAAAATCACGCCATCATCGGTAAGCAAATTACGTGCTAACTTCAGGCGCGGGTACATCATGTTCAGCCAGTTGGAGTGATAACGCCCTTCGGTCTCGCTGTTGGTGGAAACTTTCTTACCTTCCTCATTCACCTGACGCGTCCACTCCAGATAACTGTCCAGCCCCTCCTTGTAGTTATCGGGATAAACAAAATCCTTGCCTGTGTTGTAAGGCGGGTCGATATAAATCAGCTTGACCTTGTTGTGATAGTGTCGTTGCAGGATCTTCAGTACTTCAAGGTTGTCTCCCTCGATAAACACGTTCTGCGTCGTGTCCCAGTCTTTTGAGTTGGCCAAGTCTGGTTTCAGTGTTGCAGTAGTCGGTGCTTGTGCGGCACGCAGCGCGCGCTTTTTCCCCGGCCAGAACAAGCCAAAACGCTCGTTACTATCAGCCACATCATCGGCTAGCAGCTCGCGGAGTTTTTCAATATCCAGCTTGCCATCAGCAACAGCTTCAGGAACCAATTCGGCAAGCTGACCAGCCAGTTCGATGCGGAAATTCGGGGTAGTGATCGGGATCTCAAAAAGGTCGTTGCTGATATCGGAAAGTGGTGAACAAAACTCATCCTGTTTGCGCTCGGCCAGAGCATCAATACTGTAACTCGATTCAGCATTTTCTTTCTGCTCAGAGCTATGCTCAGTAATACGTTCATTTGCCATACTGATAATCCGGTGTGTTTTAGTGATTGTTGTACATAACATATGGATGTTACGGGTGATTGATTCGATCGTAAAACTTAATTTAGCACTTCAGAAAGAGGATGCCTGCTGATTCTGCCTGATTCCGCACCGGATTATCAGTGTGATATGTAAAAAGTGGCGTCGAAAACAGCATGCTTCCGGCAGAGTTAGCGTACTGAGACACCGGCTTTAGCCAGCAGGTCAGCAGGTCAGCAGGTCAGCAGGTCAGCAGGTCAGCAGGTCAGCAGGTCAGCAGGTCAGCAGGTCAGCAGGTCAGCAGGTCAGCAGGTCAGCAGGTCAGCAGGTCAGCAGGTCAGCAAAGCCTGCAATCTGCGTCAAAAAACGGCGATATCGAATCAATATCGCCAGTTTAGATTTAAAGCGGGTTGATTAGAACGCGTTCAGTCATGTTTACCGAAATATGACCAGGTGGGGGAAGCCGCTCGCCATTCTTTGCAGCGATCGCCTGAAATCTAAGCAGTTCAACAGAGGCCACTTTAAGCGCATCATCATATGTAGAAGCTGTAACAGATAAATCATCAAAATCAGAGAATGTCATCGTCACCTGACCATTACTATTAGTCTCAATATCTGCTGGATAAGGGATAAATATCGAAGCCAGTTTCTGGGCTTGTTTTTTACTGGCATCAAGGTTACTCACAAGATGCGCCGCGCTAAGATGAGTATATCTTTTAAGCATATTCATCGACTTATGTCCTGATATCGCGGCTATCTCCATGACGTTTAAAGTCCCCAACTCGAATAACCGGCTAATCGCTTCATGCCTCAGGTCATGAAAATGAAGATCTTCTATCGCCATAACCTGTAATGCAGTACGCCAGGCACTTTTGAAGCCGCTTGAAGAGTAAGTAAATACCCTGCCCGTTCCATGACATCCTGAGACATAGATATCTTTCAGCACCTGCCTAGCCTTTGAAGATAAAGGCACATCACGTGCCGAGCCATTTTTCGTGAGTGGCAAATGTGCGATCCCAAGACGAAGATCAATATGCTCCCAGCGTAATGACAATATTTCACCCTGCCGCATTGCCGTCTCGATGGCCAACCGGAAAATAGCCAATACCTCTGGGTTTTTATCTTTAAAATAACGGGTAATACGTCGCTCCTCCTGAGATGTGAGCCTTCGAGTTCGGCCAGAAAAAACGGCGGGTTTTCTTACGTGTTCTACGGGATTACCCGTGCATGTCCCCCACTCAACTTTTGCTAGGTTGTACATCGCGGACAGTAGTGCCATTTCGAGACGGACCGTATTAGCACTGATAGGTTTTTTTGTACGTGGATTAACCTGAGAGAGCCTGCTATCTCGATATTCGGCGATATCAACTGATGATATTTCATCCATATTCCGCTCAACCAATAGTGAGCGCTTAATGACATTTATCCGGTAAAACTCCTGCAATTGTCCTCGCTTATGTCGAGATACCGTTGAAAAATACTTATCCAGCGCCTTACCTAACAGCATCTTTTTGATACGTTTTTTCACTATTATTGTCTTCCCTATTGGTCAAAGGGAAAGACAATACAACAAATTAGAGGGCGCATTCAGGCCCCTGTTCGCATGAGCCGACCAATCCGGCGTGAAGCGGTTCAGTGGCGGATATTATTTTTTCTGTTCCCACGGCGCAGGCGTTTGCATGATTTTGCGCAGCGCGGCATTTGGGGAGGGAGCCTGACCCAGACGGGCGAGGAATTCCTGATAGGCTTCAGGATTTGCCATGATGATGCGCTGATCAATCAACGCCTCCTCAGTAACGGCTTGTTCATCGGGATCGGTACGTAAATTTAATGCCACATGTTTAGCAGAAACGTCTTTTTCTACTGACATAATGTTATCCTCCGCCCGTCCCTATTATGGAGAGTAATTATACAGTTCGAGTAGAGCTTATCCCATTACGATTTACAGGTGACATTGGGAACCGAACCGAAGGAACGAACCGGACGTTTTTTCTCGTGTATGGAGCTATTAGATTGATCTAAAAGCCAAAATACGGGTCAATCTACGGGTCTTGACAACAGTCACGGTTAAATTTTATGCTGTATTTCAACTTAATAGAAAGCTGAATGATCCCGAGTCCGGGCACCAAAATTTAGTTTCAGGATGTCCTTATGCGTCCGGGAACGTTGAAAAATCAGTAAGTTGATAAGAATCTGGAGTACCAACAGGTACTACCAGATTTTTTGACATCCGTAGTTTTTGGGGGCTTAATTGGGGGCCTGCCGGTTCGATAAACTATGGAGCCCCCACCATGCCTCTGACAGATACCGCCATCCGCAACGCCAAGCCGTTCGATAAACCTTACAAACTCAGCGACGCGCAGGGTCTGTACCTGCTGATTAAACCCAACGGTTCTAAACTCTGGCATCTCAAATACCGCTTCGGCGGCAAAGAGAAAAAGCTGGCGTTTGGTGCTTACCCCACTACTTCGCTGGCAACGGCCCGTAAATTACGCGAAGAAGCCCGTTCGGTACTTCGCACCGGGGACGATCCCGGTGTGAAGAAACAGCAGAACAAACAGGCGAGAAAAAACGGCAATACCTTTGAGACCGTCTCCCGTCAGTGGGTGGCCGCGAACATTCGCTGGAGTGAGGCACACGCCGCCAAAGTTTTGCGTTCACTGGAGCTGCACGTTTTCCCGCTCATCGGTAATGCCCTTGTCACCGACCTGAAAACCGCCGACCTGCTGGTCCCGCTGCGGGTGGCAGAGAAAAAGGGTTGTCTGGAAACAGCGGCACGGATACAGCAACGCACGACTGTCATCATGCGTTACGCCGTACAGGAGGGGTTGATTGCCAGCAACCCGGCCAATGACCTCTGCGGCGCTATCACCCCACCACCGAAAAACCATTACCCTGCCCTGCCGCTGGAAAAATTGCCGGAACTACTGGAAAGAATCGAAGGCTATTCCGGCAGACTACTAACAAAGCCGGCAGTAACTTAATTTGCTGATCTTTATCCGCTCCAGTGAATTGCGTTTTGCCCGTTGGGCAGAGATCGATCTGGATAACGCCATGTGGACACTTCCCGCACAGCGGGAGCCCATTACGGGCATGCGTCACTCAGAGCGCGGCGCAAAAATGAAAACGCCGCATCTGGTGCCGCTGTCAAAACAGGCCGTAACGGTGCTGAAACAGCTAAAACAGTTGTCCGGGAACGGGGATTTGCTCTTTCCCGGCGATCACGATCCACGTAAGCCAATGAGCGAGAACACCATCAATAAGGCGCTGCGCTCGATGGGCTATGACACACAGATGGACATCTGCGGCCACGGTTTCCGCACAATGGCCTGTAGCGCGTTGATTGAATCAGGTCGCTGGTCAAAAGATGCCGTGGAGCGGCAGATGAGCCATCAGGAACGCAACCACGTTCGCGCTGCCTATATTCACAAAGCGGAGCACCTCGACGAACGCACACAGATGATGCAATGGTGGTCAGATTATCTCGATGCCTGCCAGCATCAATTCATCCCGGCTTATCGCTTTGAGAAGCCGATTAAGGTTGCCTGAGCCAGACTGATGCACCGATGGAAATAGAATAAGCCGCTGCAAAATATTACTCTGTAACGGCTTATATAATTTTTAAAAATTATTTTTTCTCTAACCCTTTAATTTTATGAATGATGTTTTTAACATCTCCGTGTTTTGTATTTGAAGGAAGATTATTTTTTAACAATGTTCTGTTTGCTGCTGTCTCGCGATAGCCATGCTTGCTTAAAAGATCATTTAATTCATAGTCTTGATCTTTGTTTACAAAGTCCCAGTCTGATTTAGACATTCTTTTCTCCTTTTAAAATATTAATAATGTCAGAGTAATCAATTAATGGGCCATTAACACAACAAATGACTCATAATGTATATAGATGAAGATCTGGATAATTCAAGTATTACAGAACGTTTCTTTCGACATGGCAGAAACCATACCAACGTACCGGACGTGTTTTTATGGCTTTTCAATTCCTGTGTCATTCAGGAATTGAAAAGTGGCGTGAGGCGAGTAAATTCCATTTCGTAGAAATGGCTAATTTGCGCCACCCGAACCCACCCGCGAGCGTTCGCCCCCAAGGGGAACCGAGCAGGCCGGGGGGAGCCGAATAAATTTTGCCGCCCCAGCGAGCAAAAAGACGCGCCCACGCGTCGGTTTATTTGGGGGGCTTGCCCCGCACACCGTCGCAGCTAAGTCTCCGGCCACAAGCCGGTAGCGAGGCGCGACCAACCCCTTTAAGACGCGCGTTTTAGCCTGTTATTTCTCTTTCTCGCAAGCTCGGTGCGAAATAACGGGAAACGCTGCTTTAAATGGGTTGGTCGCGCGTAGCGCGCGACGGTGTGCCGCCGTTGACGTTGGGGGTTTTGGCGTGGCGTCCAGCCACGACATTACCCCCATGTGCCAGGCAATAAGGGCGTCCAGCCCGCATGAACTGGCGCACGCCGCTTTGTGCCGGGAAATGTATTTTCCGGCACAGGGCTGCATTGCTGCCACCGCATTCGCCTCACGTGCTCGGCACATATACTTGCCCCATACCATGGGGCGAAGTCATGGGGTGAGAGAATGGGGCGAACAACAAAAATAAACTGTCGCGCTTCGCTTGCCTTCTCCCGAACCGTTACCGACCTAGGTCGATAACGGTTCGGGAGATCCTGTTTTACTTTACCGATCTTCTGATTTGCGGTAACGGGAAGGCCAGATTTCGGCGGGTGAAACCCCCAGCGCTTCCGCAATCAGCTTTTCACCTTTCGGCCAGTGTTTTTGTTAACGCGTTTGCCAACGTGGAAGAAGCTAACCCCGCCTCTCGGGAAACGGCTGCCAGTGTTGTTCCCTTCTTTCTTAACCCGGCGATGATATCTGCCGGGTGCCAATCCTTATCAATCATCTCCATGATCCTTATTTTGTCGCCTCACATTAAACATCATTTGTTCAGATAGTCTAAACAACTACGATGTTAAGTAATGCTAAACATGCTATCAATATCCTTATTGATGGTGTCATCATGTTGCCCATTCGCCTTAAAACAGCTCGTTTACAAGCAAATCTCACTCAAGAAAAGCTAGGCGTACTGGCTGGCATTGAAGAAGCCACTGCACGATCACGCATATCCCAATATGAAAGCGGAATACACCGCCCAACATTTGAAATGATGTGCGCATTTGCTAAGGTGCTTAATGTGCCGGAATGTTATTTTTATACGGTTGATGATAATTTTGCGGAAGTTGTACTGAAAGTACATAATCAATGGTCAAATAATCTTTAATATATTTAAATTTAAAGTATCAGAATATGTAATTTCTTCCCAACCAGATCTCTGATTTAGCCTATCGGCAATATTTGGAAAAGATCAAATACATCCGAATAACCAGTTAGCACACAGCTAAGTAATTAAACCATACAAAAAATCAGGATAAAAATGGGCACAAATGAAATAATTAGCACACAAACACAAGGGCAACTCGTCTCAACCGATTTTAATCGGTTCGAGCAATTTTTGGAGTCACTTGGATTACCAAAAGAAAATGTTCTTGCTTCAACGATGGTGGATTTGACCCTATATATCCAGACGTTTTTGCTCTCTTACGGTTGCGATAACTTCCTGCGTATATATTCCCGTGGTGAGCGATATCCCAGTGCACTATGCGGATGATGTTCGTTGTAATGACTGAACGCCACCGCCAGATTCATCACCGCTGCCTGGCTGTACGGTTTCGGCATGATGCTGATGTAGTCCCGTTTTATCGTCTTCACGAAGTTTTCTGCTATGCCGTTGCTTTCCGGGCTTCGCACTGCTGTCGTGCAAGGCTCCAGTCCCAGCAACCGGGCGAACGCCCGCGTTTCATGAGCCCTGTAGGCTGAACCGTTATCCGTCAGCCACTCCAGCGACTCTGTTGGCAACTGCCTTCCGAAGCGTTTTTCCACCGCACCCAACATGACATCCTGCACCGTTTCTTTGTCATAGCCTCCGGTGCTCGCTGCCCAGTCAATGCTCTCCCTGTCGCAGCAGTCCTGCGCGAAGGTCACCCGCAGCTTTTCGCCATTATCACAGCGGAACTCAAAGCCATCTGAGCACCAGCGCCGGTTACTTTCAGCTACTGCTACGCGCCCCTTATGGGCCCGCTTACGGCAAGGATCAGCGGGTTTACGTTCAAGAAGCAGATTATGTGTTCTCATAATGCGATACACCCGCTTCGCATTAACCACAGGCAGGCCGTCCCGCTCTGACTCCCGTCGCAGCAGCGCCCACACACGGCGATAACCATACGTCGGCAGGTCAGCCACCGCCATGTTTATCCGGGACAATACGGTGGTATCGTCAGAACGGGGCTGCCGTCTGTGATCCTGCCAGTCAGATGGCCGGTGAACCCTGATGCTCAGTTGCGCACGCGACACACCAATACTCCGGCAGACGTCGGTTAGTCGTCGTCCCCGGGCAACAAGGGCGCATGCGCAATCCATTTTTTGCCCGACCGAACTCCACGGCCTCTTTAAGGATCTCGGCTTCCATCGTCTTTTTGCCCAGAAGGCGCTGGAGCTCGCGGATTTGCTTATTGGCGGCAGCGAGCTCGGAGGCCGGCACCACTTCCTCGCCTGATGCAACAGCCGTCAGCGAACCGTCTTCATATTGCTTGCGCCATTTGAATATCTGGTTTGCATTGATGCCATGCAGGCGCGCGACATGAGACACGGTCATACCGGGTTCCATAGTCTGCTGAATAATGGCAATTTTTTCCTGCGGTGTACGACGCCGACGCCGCTCAGGTCCTGATAACACTTCAACCATCTTATTATTCTGACTGGCGTTAAACATAGTTCCAAGACTACCTCTTATTTTAAGAGAGGCGAAGTGTCTGGTGATCTATGGGGCTAATCTACTTTGTTGCCATTAAAAACCAATTATTCACTCTGTAAATTTTTAGAACCAAAAATTTAATGCCGACCATACTAAAAACATATAATGAACAACAAGAGGTTATCCTTTAACTTGAATCAAATAACCCCTTGTAGATAGAAAATAGTCTATTAAAAAAATTAATGTTCAGCATACTGAAAAACCACCTAACAACGGCTAAAAAAATCATTTAATCATATTACCAACAATACTTCCTGCCGTTACCATTCTACAATTATAATTATTCATAGTGCATTTATCATTAAAACAAAACCCTGCTCCCCTACCTGAAAGTTCAAGTCTCACACACTCTAACAACGAAGATATATCATTAGAATGATTATCACCCTTCAAAAAATAATATCCTTTACCAGAAGGAAACGCACATTTAAATGGACTTAACAGAGCCCCTTCCATTAATTCATCAAAAACCATGCCAATATCAATAACCGCTATCCCCAATCCTTTTAGCACAGCATTGATCGCTGAGTCTATTGATTCAAACTCATATTTATTCAGAATCTTAAACCGATTTTTCAAACAAGCCTCTTCGCACCAAAAAATCCAATCGACCTCTCTTGCTTTAACATAAATAAGATCAATTAGGATTCTATTTTTACTTTCAAAAAGATGTAACAATTTGGGAGACACCAAAGCAGTTAAACATTCCGATGAAAGCAAGGTACAATCCCATTCATTAGAAAACTTATCATCTCCATATTTAACTATTGCATCACACCCCTTTAAATTAACAAGTGAATGAAAAAAATCATCACTAACAGTTTCAATATTAACTATTGGTAATCCAGATTGCCCCTTATACTTATTCAAAACAGGAATGAACTGGCGTACAGAAAAAGTGTATGGACTATTTATATTTAACACTACTCCCTCGCGATGGATACTTTCGCAGGCTTTTCCTAGTGTTTCAAATGCACAGAGAAGTTCATTAGCAAAATATTCACCTTCTTTAGTTAAAAAAACCTTTGGACCTTTGCGATAGAAAAGTTTTTTCCCAAAAAAAACCTCGACAGTATTTATATGCTTGCTAATAGCACTTTGTGAAATAAATAACTCACTCGCAGCTAAAGTGAAAGATTGGTGCCTAGCTGCTGACTCAAAAGCCTTTAATGCGTAAAGAGGGGGAATATTAGCCCAGTCCATTTATTTATCTCCATTAAAAATCCTAGTTTCAACAGTGACTATTGACAATCCAGATTGTCCCTTATACTTGTTCAAAACATAAATTAACTGGCGCACAGAGTTAAGTTTATGGATTATTTATATTTAATATTATTCCACCGCAGTGGATACCTTCGCATGTTTTTCCTGGCTTTTCAAATACACGGAAAAATTTATTAACAAAAAATTTATATTTTTTAGTTAAAATTTTTTTTGACATTTACGATATTCCCCCCCCAAAAAAAACCTTAACGATATTAATACGCCTACTAACTAATAGTATCTTGTGAAGCAAATAGCTCACTCACAGCTAAAGTGAAAGATTGTTGCTTACTAATTGATTTCAAAAACTTTAATGCGTCAATAAGGAGGTCATTGACCCAGTCCATTTATTCATCTCCATTACCCTCCCAATTAATAGGCCCTAGCAATACCTTACCCCAAATCTTAACACTATGAGAATAATCCCAAAAAAGAACATGAGAAAAAGGAATAATAACAACAACTATTTTCCCATTTTTAAGCCACTAAACCTCATTTATAACTATGGAAAAGATATTCAATCACAAATTTCACAATCCTGCTATATGAAGCATATGGGAATCGTTATGAATACTTTTTCATCCTTTAGAAAACATGCACTTCTTCATTCAAATGAAACAGCCGTAAAATCAAAGAATCGTGATATATCATTTTATGATTTACTTATATTAATCCAGTGGATAGAGACAGAATTAAAGAGTGAGAAAATAAAACAGGGAGATCGAATTTCTATCCACATGGGTAACAGCATTGAACTTATAGCTGCATATTATGCTTGCCTGAAAGTTGGGGCCATCTTTGTTCCCCTCAGCCTAAAATTATCACCAAAAGAAGTAAAGAATTTAATTCAACATAGCTCATCACGTGCATATATTGGTGATATAACTAGATTTAATGAAGCAAAAAAAGAGATTGAATCATGTAAAAGCCTTGAAAAAAAATGGATTATTGACATAGATAAAAAAAATGAAACAAATCTTATTCATACCAAGGAAAACATGAGTCTTCTATCTTATGAAGACCCAGCAGAGAATATCACCACGGATACACTTGCCTCTATATTTTATACGTCAGGAACGACAGGAACGCCTAAAGGCATTGTTTATTCACAAAAAACACTAATTGAAGCAATAAACTTAACAAAAAAAACAATAAATCCCAAACCATCCAAAGCTGGTGAAGCCTGCCCCGTAATTCTTAGCTTAGTCGATCTCATCAGCCCATGGAGCATACTTATCACCCTAGCCGCTCTTCACAAGGGCTATTCAGTATTATTACTCTCAGAATCTGACATAAACAATATTATAGAAACTTTAAAAGAAACCAAACCAGCATGGATTGCAGGCACACCATCAAATTTCCAAAGTATTATTAATATAGTAGATCAAAAAAACACATCACTCGATCTCAGCGAAACGGTTTGTGTTGCGGGCGGAGATTCCTGCGCAACAGAATTAAGCAAGAAATTTTTTGAATACTTTGGATCTCGTCTTCAAAGCTCTTATGGACAGACAGAACTAGGGGGGCCTGTGGTATACCACCACGATCTTTGTGCTATCGACAATCCCTCTATCGGTTGGCCCCTTCCTGGCGTAGAAATTAAAATAAATGATACTCAATCAGATAATGGGGAACTTTTCATTCGCTCTCCGGCAAGAACCATAGGTATCTGGAATGGAAATGATATTGATCGTTTTCCTAATGATCGATGGCTCGCTACAGGCGATATTGTTCGGAAAAGTAATGACGGAAGCTTTTTTTTTCTTGGGAGAGAAAAAGACCAAATAAAAATAGAAGGCTACCCGGTATACCCGATAGAAATTGAACAGACACTCATTCAACATGACGGCATTGCCGATGCAGTCGTCTTTAGTATCCCTGATTCCTTCGCTGGTGAACGTATTATTGCATTAATTCAAATGAAAAAGGATTGCTCACCCGACGCAGAAAATATAATAGCCTACTTATCAGACCATCTCTCCCATTACAAACACCCTTCAGAGTATATTTTCATAAGAAAAACACCTATAGCAGTCACAGGAAAAATCAGCCGCAGGAGACTATCAAATGAATATAACTCATTGAAGAATCAGGCAGAAATATACTTTAACGTTAGAGATAACTCATATTCCGTCACACATCATAAATAGAAATTACAGATGGTAATCAACCTGTAAAAAGCACTTACCGAAGGAGATATTATTTTGAAAAATATAGAAAATACCATTATCGGGATTCTAATCGACGATCTCTTTATTAGCATTCCTCGTTCAGACATTAAAACAGAGATTAATATGCGTGATGGTTTGGGCTTAGACTCTCTGGGCTTCAGTGAATTACGGGCTCAATGTGAATATGCCTTCAACATCAAAATTGAAGATGAATACTTCACCCCTCAATATTTCGACTCAATTCAGACATTAACGAATTTGATTTCGGATTTAACCCAAAGTGCCAATCATCAGGGAGAAAAGCAATGAGTATTCAGTCCCAAGACGAAAATAAACGTCAGCCAAGTATGATGGGATTCACGGAACTTAAAGGGTGGCTAAGGCACCGACATCCTATGGTATACCTTGATCGTGTTCTTGATTACGAACCTGGAAATTATATTAAAACACTTATGGCTGTGTCAGGCCAGACAGATTCCATTGCAGGTCATTTTCCGGAGCGCGCTATTTTTCCGGCAAGTCATATGATTCAGGCCATATCACAATCAGCCATTATTTTATTTCAACTTTCAACCTCACCGCTGACGGATGATGAAATAACCCTAGTCGGTTCAATTAAATCTCGCTTTACGCGAGTGGTTGTACCCGGCGACCAAATCATTTTCCAACTCAATTGCGAAAGTTTGCGCGATAAATTCTTAACGTTTTCCTGCAAAGCAGAAGTCGCGGGTCAAACCGTCGGAATGCTAAAAGGCTCGCTGGTACGCGAGAATATATCCACGTTAGGGGAACAGTTATGGTAAATCACCACTCTCCTGTTTGGGTTACAGGTATGGCCTGGTCTACGGCATTAGGTGATGAAATACCCACTGTCTGGCAGCATCTGCTAGAGGGCCTTTCCGGTATAACCGAGCTGGATTCCACATTATCGCTACGCAGTAACCTTGCCTCTCCCATTCCAGACATCCCTTTGGAATGGGAGGGAGCAAAACGTCAACATGTATTAACAGTAAAAACCTTACGCAAAGCGCTTGAGGATGCTTCTATTCCTGCGAATTATCCAGATATTATCCCTGTTTTAGGGACCAGCTATGGCCATCATTTAGACTCACCCGATACCCTCTCGTTATCAGAATGGTCAACACAAGCGGTTAAAGCCGTCGGTTGCATTAAACCTCCAGTAACAGTAAGTACCGCTTGTTCAGCCGGATCCGATGCCATTTTAACAGGACTGAACTTTATTAAGGCCGGCCTGACCGAAATATGCGTATGCGGGGGAGCGGATATTCTCACGCAAGGGAAACGACTTAGCCATTCGCGTCTAGGCACAATGTCTACCGATGGCTTACATGCGTTCGATATCAGCCACAACGGCACCGTTCTCGGTGAAGGCGCTGCATTTCTGATACTGGAGTCTGAAGAGCACGCCAAGCGTCGTGGCGCCAAGCCTTATGGCGTTCTCGCTGGCGCCGGCTCGGCAAACGATGCCGCCAGCGCAGTCTCGCCCGATTTATCAGGGCAAAATGTGATGCTTACCGTAGAGCGAGCGCTCAATAGCGCAGGCTTAAAATCGGAAGATGTTTCCATTATTAACGCTCATGGTACAGGGACACAGGTTAACGACACCGTAGAGGCAAAAGCTTACTCTGCATTTTTTGCCTCTCTACCGAACCCACCGACGCTATTTGCAACAAAAGGAGCGTTTGGGCACACGCTTGGCGCAACGGGAGCGATTGAAGCTATCGTCGTGCTACAGGCATTAAGAACACAGCGTCTTCCCCCAATTCATGGCTTGCGCGAACCCATTAGCGATCTCAATTTACCTATCGCTCCTCAAAACAACATTCCTTGTTTAGCAACAGCCGGGCTAAGCATAACGCTTGGGTTTGGCGGATTTAACACTTGCCTGGTTTTCCAAAGTGCAGGGAGTGCAGCACGATGAAAAATGTCGAAACAGTAACCGAGCAACCCCTCAAGATCGTGGGTCAAGGGATGGCTAGCGCGGCTGATCTATCCACCTATAAACCTGCACAAAAAGCATCGCTTTATGCTGACCCTTTATCATGGCTTGTTCTTGAAGCTGTTGAGCAAGCTATCATTGAGCACCGCGATGTCATCACATCGGCATGCTCATCGGTGGGACACATCGCTATTAGCGACCATTGTACACTCAAGACGATACACGACATTTCCGCAACGCTCCCTTCAGGACATCTTTCACCACTGCGTTTTTCCGGAGCTTGTCCAGGGATGGTCATCGGCCTTCCGTCACAGTTTCTACGATTTAGCGGCCCGAGTATCGTCTGGAGCATGCCATCAGACAACATGCAAATCTATGCCACAGCATTAGCGCAGATCTGGCTGGATGAGGGTTCAGCGACTCACGTCATCATTACCGATCATCATGTCGACGAGTCAGGTCATCACATTCATAGTGTTGTCGTCACTCAGAGTGGAGGGGAACATAAATGATGCCCCAACCCACAATAACGCCCAATTCCGCTAAGCACTTTCTGGATCGTCTTATTCAGGTCGATGTCAATACGCATGATGCGCCATCATTGGTGTTCAACGATCTGGTAAAAAGTCTTCGTACAAATGGGATTGAACCCGGCACTCCTGTAATGCTGGCAATTCCAAATAGCGTGCAATTCGCCGTAATCATTTTCGCCCTGCTGGAAATTGGCGCGGTTCCCGTACTCTTACCGTCCTCTGCGCCAGCGTCTCGTATTTATCGTATTGCGCAGGTAGTTGGCGCCAGGAACTTGATCGCATTACACCTTCCTCCGGGGCTGGCACAAACCCACCCCGCGCAGGCTCTGGCACAGTCTGGTCAGTTGATTCGATTAGATATCCCCAGAGAACGTCGCTACCAACATGGCGAGGTCATCCTTCTCACGTCGGGAACGTCCGGCATTTTTAGCGGCTGCTTATTTCATATCGACGATCTATTTCGTAATGCGCGTAATCATGCACAAGCCGTTGAACAACGAGCGGAAGATCGGATATTGATCAATCTACCAATGTACTATTCGTATGCTTTCGTCGCGCAGCTACTCTCCTCTTTTGCACTGGGGAATACGGCCATTATTGCCGGACCGCCCTTTACGCCTGGCAACTATGAACGAACGATTGAAACCTACCAAATAACCCAATCATCCATTACGCCGACAATGGTTAATGCGTGGCTGCAATCCGGTTCAGGGACGCTCCCCGCGCCATTACGCCGATTAACCATCGGCGGAGACGCGCTCCCAGCCAGTTTAGTTGAAGCTGTGTTATCCCGTAACCCTGGGATTGAACTGTATCTCACCTATGGCCTGACTCAGGCGGGACCGCGTGTTGCAACACTGGCTGCACACCGCTCATCTCCCGATAAATATGCGTCCGTTGGCAAGCCTTTTCCTGAGGTTAACGTTTACCTGCACAAAGATAACCCCAGCGATAAGGATGGCGAGCTCATCGTCGAAACCTATACCGGAATGATTCGACGAATCCGGAATATAGATGAAGGTATTGATACACCATGCAAGGGAGAGCGCCGCATTATTCATACTGGCGATCGCTTCACCATTGATGAGGACGGCTATCTCTTCTTTAAACAGCGCAACCCAACCTATGTCATGAGCCGCGGCGAAAAAGTGTGTTTGAAATCGGTCTGTGAAATAGCAGAAACCATTGCAGGAGTGTCCCGTGCAGAAGCGTGGGTACACAACGACGCCCCTGAAGCAGGAGGCGTGGAATTCACACTAGATGTCTATTGCCACGATGCTTCACTGAGTGAAGGAGAGATTCGACGCCAACTCGGCAAAACTCTGCTTCGCAGTGAACAACCTAAGCTCATCGCACTGCACTCTGCTTCAGAAATGGGGTGGAGAAAAACCGCTCGCCAAAACGTCGCCACTAAATAAAGGAGTTCACATATGGATGCCTTAAACCTGCCACTTATTCTCTCTGGTGAATCCGAGTCTGCACTCACTAGCGTAGCCGAACATTGGCTACGCAAGCTTGAATCCTTACCCGACGATGAATTCACGACATTTTGCCTGCATCAATTCACCATTCCACATGCTGAAATGCGTAGTGCCATCTTCGCCACAGATAAAGCCGGATACCTCAAAGGGCTAATGTCACTCTCGCAGGGACGAGCAGCGCGCAATGTTTTAACAGGGAATGCCGGTGCAGGTATAAACCCGGTACTGGTTTTCTCCGGGCAAGGCCCATTGTGGCAAGGAATGACCTCAGAATTACTCAACGTACTCCCCGCTTATCGTCAAAGCGCGGATAAAAGCGGTGAGATATTTCAGGCCAACCTTGGCTGGAATCCAGCAGATGCGCTCGCTGCCAGTGAGCCTTTCTCACGTCTGAAACAAATCCAGCCAATACAGTTTACGATATCCTCCGCGCTCGCGGATGTATGGAGAGCTTTTGGCATCCGTGAAGCAGCCGTGGTCGGACATTCCGTCGGCGAAGCATCAGCCGCCTATTCCGCTGGCTATTTAAGCCAGGAAGACGCAACCAAACTCGTTACACTGTGGGGAAAAGAGCTTTCAAACATTGAGGGACAAGGTGCGATGATATCGGTAGCGGCCTCCGTTGACGATATCGCGCCATTACTCAAAGAGTGGGGAGATCGACTGGCCGTTGCCGCTATCAACAGCAATAAAAGCGTCACATTAAGCGGTGCTACAACAGATACTAACGCCCTGCTCGACAAACTAACTAAAGCAGGATTCTGGGCCTGGAAAGTACCAGGAGGAGAGGTTGCAGGGCACTCTCCTCAGGTGGACATAGTGAAAGCCGCAGTAATAGCGCAGGCACCTCGCAATATTCTCTCTTCAGCACATGCTGTCTACTATTCCTCTGTTGCTGGCGCACGTTACAGTGCCGAAGATTTCCAGCCAGACTACTGGTATCGCATCCTGCGGGAGACTGTTTTGTTTGAAAACAGTATTCGAGCCTTAATCAACGACGGACATCGCCTTTTTATTGAAGTCAGTCCACACCCAGTTCTGACCTCCATCATTGAAGAACATCTGCGCGCCGCTGGCGTTAAAGGCGCAGCTATCTCCACGCTCGATCGTCGGAAAAATGACAAAGAGAGTTTACTTTATTCCCTCGCTCACGCATTTATCAACGGCGCGTCAATTGATTGGACAAGCGTATTCACTCAACTGCTTCCACAGCAAGCAGACGGCTATTACGCAGCACTGGCCGGTGTGGAGGAAGCCTCGTCCGTTGCCGGAGCGACCTCTTCACTTTCAGCTAATTCAGTAAGTACCACGCTAAACGACGACATCGATCGAGTCGCGCTGGGAAATCGCTCGCCGTCTGAACAGTACGACATACTACTGGGACTCGTATCACGTGAAGTTGAAACACTGCTAGGCGAAACCTTTTCCTCGGACATGCAGGCGTTTCGTGATATTGGCTTTACCTCGTTGACCGTAGTCGAGTTCTCACGAGGGCTATCCATTGCGACGGGAATAGAACTTCCCTCCACGCTCGTTTACGACCACCCCACACCACGAGCATTAAGTGAATATCTGAGACAAGAACTTGGCCTATCGTCATCCGATGATGGACAGGAAGCGCAGGAGACGCGCCATCACGACGAACCTATTGCAATCATTGGTATGGCATGCCGTTATCCTGGAAATGTAAACAGTCCTGAAGCACTGTGGGATCTGCTCGTGAACGAGCGCGATGCCATCGGTGATTACCCGTCGGATCGTGGATGGGATGTCAATAAACTGTATGATCCGGAGGCAGGCAAATTCGGTAAAATATCTACCCGTACCAGTGGTTTTTTATATGAAGCACCGCTATTTGACGCCGGATTCTTCGGTATCTCACCACGAGAAGCCTTAACATTGGAGCCCCAACAACGGCTTCTGCTTGAAGTCTCGTGGGAGGCCATTGAACGCGCGGGCATCGATCCATCAGGCCTATATGGTTCGAATACCGGGATATATGCTGGCATCATGGCGACAGAATATGGCTCCCAGATTCAACATGCCTCAGAGGACGTTTCAGGCTACGGCTACATGGGCACCGCCACCTGTGTGGCGTCTGGCAGAGTAGCCTATAGCCTTGGCCTGCATGGACCGGCAGTCACAATTGATACCGCGTGCTCCTCGTCGTTAGTTGCCATTCATACCGCCTGTGAAGCGCTCCGCAGCAATGACTGTAAATTAGCGTTAGCGGGCGGTATTACTATTATGCCGACGCCAGGTGTACTCATCGATTTTTCTCAACAACGCGTGCTCGCACCGGATGGTCGATGCAAAGCCTTCTCCACGTCAGCGGATGGTGTGGGGCTATCGGAAGGCATTGGTATGTTACTGCTGGAGCCGCTCTCTCAGGCTCAGGCGAACGGGCATAAGGTATTGGGCGTTATCCGCGGTAGCGCAGTGAATCAGGACGGTGCTTCTAACGGGCTGACCGCTCCTAATGGATCCGCTCAACAAAAGGTCATTCGCCATGCGCTGGCTAACGCGGGTCTTAAGTCGCAAGATGTCGATGTCGTCGAAGCGCACGGTACGGGCACTCGTCTTGGCGATCCTATCGAAGCGAATGCGCTGATGGCAACCTATGGCCGTCAACGCTCAGCCGAACAGCCGTTACTCCTGGGGTCAATCAAATCCAACATCGGGCATACGCAAGCCGCCGCTGGGGTTGCCGGGCTGATCAAGATGCTAATGGCTTTCCGTCATAACATGCTGCCGCGCAGTCTGCACATCACTGAACCGTCTCACGAAGTCGACTGGTCAAGCGGTGCGATAAAACTACTTTCAGCCTCACAGCCCTGGCCGCAAGTCGGCGATCGGCCCTATCGCGCAGCAATCTCTTCATTCGGCGTCTCCGGCACCAATAGTCATCTCATTGTGGAACAACCTCCGAGAGATCCCATTGACCACGCAAATGCCGTCGCTGTCTCTGCACCACAGGAAATGCTCTGGCCAATTGCTGCAAAAACCGACACTGCGCTACGCAAAAAAGCAGCGCAACTACGGGAGTATCTAGCGAGCAACCACGAGATTGATCCCATTAATGTGGGTTACTCGCTCGGCATTTCACGCAGCCAATTCCCCTACCGCGCCGCCGTCAGGGGTCAGTCAAAAGAAGCGTTAGTAAAAGGATTGCAAGCTCTTGAAAATATGCAGGATGATTCGGCACTAACCGTCGGAACCTCACCGGCCAACGAATCTGGAAAACTGTTCTTTGTTTTCCCTGGACAAGGGTCACAATGGCCTGAAATGGGGATGGAACTGTATAATAACTTTTCTGTTTACCGGCAGGCTATCGACGAGGTTGATAGCGCGCTTCGTGCCTATGTCGATTGGTCACTGATTGACGTTCTGCGCGGCAACCCCGGAACTCCGCCTTTAGACCGCGTTGACGTCGTACAGCCCGCGCTTTTCGCCGTGATGACCGCACTCGCTCGCCTCTGGCAATCTTTCGGATTTACGCCGCACGCCGTCGTGGGGCACTCTCAGGGCGAAATCGCCGCCGCCTATATCGCGAGCGCCCTGTCGCTACAAGATGCGATCCGGATCGTAGCGTTACGCTCAAGGCTGATGCTTAGCCAGTCAGGACACGGCGCAATGGCCACGCTCGGCCTTTCCGAAGAGCAGACCCGCGCTTTCCTTTCTCCAGATGAGGGAGAAATTACCCTCGCCGTCTTCAATAGTCCGACATCAACTGTGGTTTCAGGCGATACCCGTTCCATCGAGACACTGCTCCAACGTTGTAAAAAAGCGCGGGTTCGCGCTAAACGGATTGCAGTCGATGTCGCAGGCCACTCGCCGCAACTCGACACACTGCGCCCCATTCTGATGGAGCTATTTTCCAGTGTGAAGCCCAATGCCACTCGCATTCCTTTTTACAGCACTGTGGGCGGCCATGTGTCTGACGCCCCACTCGATGGCACGACGCTCGGTGCCAAATACTGGTGCGACAATCTATGCCACCCGGTACATTTTTTCAACACAGTATCTGCATTGAGCAAAAACGGCAAAGTGACCTTTTTAGAGTGCAGCCCGCATGCGGTATTGCTGCCCGCACTCGAAGAAACAACAGACAATACGGCGACGATCGTCGGCTCAATGCAGCGCAATAAGTCCGCTGTTGAATGTCTGACGCAGGCAATGGCACATTTGTACGTCAGTGGACACAGCATCAACTGGCGAGCACTTCACCCCGATGCCAGTCTCGTAGACATTCCGACCTATCCTTTCGAGCATCGTCATTACTGGCTAACACCTCCCACCGCCAGCAATGTCGTCACCGTTGGACAACGCCCGACGGAACATGCACTGTTAAACGCGATCATCGACTTGCCAGACGACGAAGGCGTTCTGCTGACAGGACGAATCGGACTCTCCAGCCAGCCCTGGCTTGCGGATCACGCTGCGACCGGCGTTGCACTGGTTCCCGGAACCGCTTATCTGGATATGGTGAGCTATGCCGCGTTACTGACGGACCACCACAGGATCGCAGAACTGGTGATACAAGCGCCGCTGGTGCTGCCTGAACAGGGTGAGTTGGATCTGCAGCTCAGAGTCGGGCGAATTGATGAGCAAGCGCTGCGCGCTGTCACAATCCATGCCCGGCTCCATAACGATGAGGCGTTGGATGCCACCGAGTGGACGCTATACGCCAACGCGTTATTACAGCGCGGCGTCTCAAAACAGGAACGCCCGTTTGACAATGTGGACTGGCCGCCCGCCGGCGCCGAACCGTTGGATCTCACCCGTCTTCATCAACGGCTCTCCGCGGCCGGGTATGAATATGGCGCAGCGTTTAAAGGGCTGAGTGCAGCCTGGCGCCACGGCGATAGCGTGTATGCCGAAGCCAGTCTGCCTGAAGAGCTATCGACGAACGGACATCTCCTACACCCTGCGCTGCTCGATACCGTGCTGCATACCATCGCGCTGCCCGATAGCGAAGATGACGATGCAACAACGCTACGGCTGCCATTCGCACTGAGCGGCATTACGTTGGCTGACAAACAGCCACGCCAGTTACGCGCCCGCTTAAATTTGAAAACAAACGATAACATCAGCCTGATTGCCACTGATGAGACTGGCGAAACGGTGATTTCGATTGAGACGCTCAATTTACGGGAAACCACGCGAGACAAGCTACGTAACCAGTTACGCATCCAGCCTGAATACGATCTACTGCGCACGACATGGAGTCCTTTACCCAGCGCATCTAAAGTAAAAGAAGCCCCTGCTACTGCCAGTTGGGGATTGCTTGAAAGCGATCTCGATGGCACCAGTCCACTGGATATCGCCGTTCGCTATGAATCGCTACGCGCGTTAAGTGCGGGACTGACGTCATCCACGCTGCCGACGGTACTGGTTTGGCCGTTACCGGTCAGCGATTCGGCGAAGACGGATAATCCCCCTTACACGACCCGCTCGCTATGTGAACAGGTTATCGAACAACTCCAACTCTGGCTGTCTGATGAACGCCTGGCCAACACCACCCTGCTGGTGATCACGCGCCGAGCAACAGAACATGCATCCCATGAGTGTTTGGATGTAGCGCATAGCGCTGCGTGGGCATTGCTGCACTCAGCTCAGAACGAGAACCCCGGCCGCATCGTGCTACTTGATACCGACAGCCCTCTCACCGACACCGGGCTACTCAGCGCGGCGCTGGCAAGCGATCGTCCACAGTTGGCGCAGCGCCAAGGACAACTGCTCATTCCACATTTGGCCAGAACGGTGAAAACCGGGCTGCTAACGCCGCCCTCCGATAGTGCGCTGTGGCGCCTGGACATTTCGGATACTGGGAATCTCGACAACCTTATGTTAAAACCCGCCCCTGAAGCCAACGCGCCACTGGGCAGAGGACAGATCCGACTTAGCGTGCGTGCGGCCGGCGTTAATTTCTATGATGTCGTGTGCGCGCTGGGACTCATCGCGCCTCAGCATGAATTCGGCACGGAAGCCGCTGGCGTCATTACGGAAGTCGGGCCGGACGTAAAAGACTTCAATATAGGCGATCGGGTGATGGTACTGACCGAAGGCGCGTTTGGGCCGACGGTTATCGCCAATCAGACGACAACTTTCCACCTGCCAGAAAACTGGACTTTCGCGCAAGCCGCCGGCGTCCCCATCGCCTTTCTCACCGCCTATTATGCGCTTACGCAACTCGCCTCGTTGCGTAAGGGAGAACGTGTTTTGATTCACGCGGCGGCGGGCGGCGTCGGTCAGGCAGCCATTCAATTGGCGCATCATTTGGGGGCGGAAGTGTTCGCCACCGCGCATCCTGACAAGTGGCCGATTCTGCGCCAACTCGGTATCGCCGGCGATCATATTGCCAGCTCACGCAACCTTGAATTCACCGGGAAATTCCGTCCGCAGCTTACTGGCAAAGGTATTGACGTGGTACTCAACTCTCTTACCGGCGAGTTTATCGACGCGTCAATGTCGCTAATGGCATCGGGAGGTCGCTTTATCGAACTAGGTAAAACCGATATTCGCGAGAATTTTCCTACCGACCTGACTTATCACTACCTTGACCGACCAGACAGCTCCCCTAAACAGACAGCAGAGATGTTGACCACGCTATTATCTCTGATGCGTGCAGGTTCACTGGCACCGTTGCCGATCACCGCATTTGATATCAGAGAGGCGATACAAGCCTTCCGCTTAATGCAGCAAGGGCGACATACCGGCAAAGTTGTTTTGACCTTCTCTCAACCACTCAATCCTGACGGAACCGTGTTGATTACCGGGGGAACGGGAACACTGGCTGGACTACTCGCACACCATCTGGTAGAGGCGCATCAGGTCAAAAACCTGATTCTCGCCAGCCGTCGCGGCGCTCGCGCTGACGGTGCAGCACAATTGAAAGCGAAACTGGAAAACATGGGCGCAACGGTCGAAATTGTCGCCTGTGACACCACCGATCCTCTTGCGCTGGATAAACTGCTCGCAGCAATCCCTGACGCACATCCGTTGACTGGCGTGTTCCACACCGCAGGCGTACTGGCTGACGCCACCATCGCCAATCTGACAGCAGAGAGCCTTGATACGGTATTCTCACCAAAAATCGACGCAGTCTGGCACTTGCACCAAAAAACTCGTACTGACGATCTCGCGGCTTTCGTTCTCTACTCATCCAGCGCGGGTACATTAGGTAGCCCAGGGCAAGGAAACTACTCGGCCGCGAACAAAGCGCTAGACACGCTGGCGCACAACCGCCGCCGTGAGGGATTGTGCGCCACCTCCCTCGCCTGGGGTTGGTGGCAACCCGTCACCGAGCTATCGAGTCGGCTCAGCGAGACTGACAACGCGCGTATCGCGCGTACCGGTCTCGCCCCTATCACGCCGGAACACGGGAATGCGATGATCGATGCAGCATTGGCATTGCCTTATGCCGTCTATACCGCCGCACCATTGAACCCGCAGATGTTACGTAAAAATATGCAGTCTGGGCGTCTCCACCCGTTATTTGAACGGTTGGCAGGACCTGCGCTTGCGCGTCGGGCGTCATCCGGCGGAGAAAAAGCGCCCGATTTGCGCCAGTCTCTGTCTCCATTGGAACCCGGCGCACGGCTAAAGCAGCTACAAGTCACCATTGTCGATAACATCGCAGGTATCCTTGGCCTTGATAACGGTTCGCTTCTCGTACCCGAGCAGTCATTTAAAGAGAGCGGCATCGACTCACTTATGGCGCTGGAGTTACGTAACCGCCTGTCGGCTATTTCCGGCCTGCGTCTGCCGGCGACGATGACGTATGACTACCCCACCCCAGTCGCGCTGGCTGAATATCTCGATGCGGAACTGTTCTCCGGGCTGGACATGACGATGAACGAAACGATAACGGAAGAAAATGAGTTGTACGTTCGTGAACGTATTGCTGGCATCCCGCTTGCCAGTTTGCGTGATGCCGGCTTGCTGGAAAAATTAATTCAGATAGCCGACGGCACCGTCCCCGTGGAAAAAGCCCCGAGAAATGTTCAGTTAACCGATATCGAATTCGCCAGTATAGATGAGTTGGTGTCTATGGCCCTATCTGACAAGGACAACGCACTATGACACACGGAAAAAACAATAACGCAGCGAAAAATACTGGCGTTGACCAGGGAACCACCGAGCAACGTCTGATGGATGCGTTACGTCACAGCCTTTTGCAGAACGAACAGTTGAAACAGAGTAACCAGAATTTGACCCAAGCGGCACATGAGCCTATCGCCATTATTTCAATGGGCTGCCGCTTACCCGACGGCATCCACTCTCCCGAACAGCTTTGGCAACGCCTTTCCGATGGCGAAGAGGCTATTGATTCCTTTCCCGCCGATCGGGGATGGAACGTGGATACCTTATTTGAACAAAACCCGGAACTCAGGGCCATCGCCAACACCTGGAGAGGTGGTTTTCTAGAAGATGCTGCAGGTTTCGATGCCGGTTTCTTTAAGATATCCGACCGTGAAGCACTGGCGATGGACCCTCAACAACGCTTACTACTTGAAGTGAGTTGGGAGGTTCTAGAACGTGCCGGTATCGTTCCCGCCACGTTAAAAAACAGCCAGACCGGCGTTTTTATCGGTGCCACGCACAACGGCTATCTCAGCGATATCGAGCGGCGCAACCCCGCCGCCGACGGTTATCGGTTACAAGGCAGTCTGAGCAGCATCAGTTCTGGGCGCATTGCTTACGCGTTAGGGCTGAACGGTCCGGCCATTACGGTGGACACCGCTTGCTCCTCGTCTCTTACCGCGATCCATCAGGCCATTCACTCCTTGAGGAACGGCGAGTGTTCACTAGCCCTTGCAGGCGGCGCGACGATTATGGCCTCTCCTGAGGTCTTCGCCGAGTTCACCCGTCAGGGCGGTCTTGCCGCTGACGGAAGGTGTAAAGCCTTTTCTGACCATGCCGACGGCACCGGTTTTTCTGAAGGCATCGGGCTAATTTTGCTGGAAAAGCTCTCCGATGCCTTACGGTCTGGACATAACGTGCTGGCCGTGATTCGAGGAAGCGCGATTAATCAGGATGGCGCCAGCAACGGGCTAACTGCGCCAAGCGGTCCTGCACAGGAACAGGTCATCCGTCAGGCGCTGAAGAATGCGGAATTGACCTTCTCCGACATTGATGTTGTAGAAGCACACGGCACAGGCACCACGCTTGGCGATCCCATTGAGGCACATGCGCTGCTCAACACCTACGGCAAACACCGTTCGGACGATCAACCACTCTGGCTTGGCTCACTGAAATCCAACATCGGCCATGTCCAGCTTGCCGCTGGCGTCGCCAGTATCATTAAAATGGTGATGGCTCTCCAACATGGGCGATTACCCAAAACGCTACATGCTGAGACACCGTCCAGTAAAATAGAGTGGTCGCGTGGCAACGTTAAACTACTTAACATGGCGCGCGACTGGCCCGATACCAGACGCCCCAAACGTGCAGCAGTATCATCATTTGGTTTTTCCGGTACTAACACCCACATCATTCTTGAAGAAGCTCCGCCGCTTACGCCTCTAGCAGAAGAGACCGCACCGACAAGCGCGTTCGCCGCTCCCGGCATCGCACTGCCGTTGTCAGCGACTTCACCAGCAGGACTGTGCGCCCAGGCTAAGCAACTACACACATGGATTACCCAGAACACAGACGAGGAGCCGGACCTCACCGCTATCGCCTATTCGCTAGCGACCACCCGTAGCCATTTTGATTATCGCGCCGTCATTACCGCAGAAGATAGCAAAAATGCGCTCAACGCACTGGAGGAACTGGCAGCCAATCACTACGCCCCCGGTGTTATTCAGGGTGTCCGCTCCCCGTCGGGTAACGTCGCGTTCCTTTTTACTGGGCAAGGCGCGCAATGGCCAACAATGGGACAGGGTCTATACCATATGTCCCCAGTATTCGCTCAAACGCTCGACGAAGTCTGCAGGTATCTCGATCCCCTGCTGCCGCAACCGCTTAAAACAGTGATGTTCGCAGAAAAGAGCAGTGCAGATGCCTTGCTACTGGATCGCACTGATTTTACCCAGGCAGCCTTGTTCGCGTTTGAGACCGCTTTATGCCGGACAGTCATGCATCTCGGTGTGCAGCCTGATGTCCTGAGCGGCCACTCTATTGGCGAGATCACCGCCGCCTATATTGCTGGCGTATTCACGCTGGCTGATGCCGCGACATTCGTTGCTACGCGCGGACGGCTAATGGAATCCATTACTGTAGACGGCGCGATGGTCGCCATTGAAGCCAGCGAGACGGAGGTTTTACCGTCGTTGCAAGGATATGAAGCATGCGTCTCGATCGCCGCGATTAATGCGCCATCTTCTGTAGTCATCTCCGGTGATACGAATACTGTACTCAGTATAGCCGAGCAGTGGCAGTCGCGCGGCTACCGCACACATCGTTTAAGAACCAGCCACGCATTTCATTCTCCCCACATTGATAGCATCGTTGATACCTTACGCCGAACGCTGTCAGCACTGTCGTTTCAGGCTCCTGCCATTCCGATTGTTTCAACGGTTACCGGTCAACGTCTGACCAATGAACAGGCGTGTTCTGTTGAATATTGGGCTAATCAGGCACGCTGTGCGGTGCGATTCGACGCAGCGGTCCAATGGCTTGAGACACACAATATCGTCGCCGCGCTGGAAATCGGCCCTGATGGTGTGTTAACGGCTCTGGGTCGAGCCAGTACGACCCGTGAATCTAGCGGCATCCCAAGCACGGCGTGGATTGCCTCCTTGCGTAAAGATCGGGATGAGTGTCGCCCCTTCTTTGCCGCGTTGGCCAAACTTTACGCGCAAGGAAAACCGCTGGACTGGAGGAAATTGCTCGTTCAGACACTGACCGTGCCGTTGCCGACCTATCCATTCCAGCATCGACGCTATTGGTTGCAGGCACCGTCGGCGCGGCCAACGTTCGACGGCGGACTCTTTGCGGTTAATCACCCATTCCTGCATGCAGGAATCCGACTAGCCGGTGAACAAGGCTGGGTTTTCACTGGCCTGCTGGATGCGGCGAAGCAGCCGTGGCTCTTGGAACACGTCGTTGGCGATGTCGCCGCAGTGGCGGGAACCGTAACCGCCGAACTCATGCTTTACGTCGGCGAGCTTATTGGCTGTCAACGCCTGGACGATCTCACCCTACAAACCATTTTACCTATTGAGAAACAGGTTCCCGCCCATATTCAATTGCGTATCGGCGAACCGGAGGCAAATGGCGGACGTCAGGCCGACGCCTATTTCTATCTATCCAGTCCCGAACAGACGCATGACCAGATGCCTATCTGGCAACGCTATGCGACGTGCTATCTAGTGCCAGACCACAGTACGCCCCCGGAATGGACGGATCTACGCTCACCGAACTGGCCGCCAGCGGATGCCAAGCAGGTCGATTTCAGCCCTCTCTATGAACAACTTGCCGAACAAGGCGTAGTGTTGGGTGAATCGTTCCAACAACTGACCAACGTCTGGGAACATGACAACAACCTATATGTCGAGGCGACATTGGCCCCGATTCAGGGAGAGCAGGCAGGGGATTTCATCCTGCACCCAACCATACTGGATGCGGGTATGCAGGCGGCATTGATCGAGAAACTCGACGTAGAAACGGAAAACAATCAACCCCGTCTCCTGTTCTACATCAGCGGACTGCGACCTTACGCCAAGAATGTGCAACGCCTGCGAGGACATCTGGTGCGTAAACCCTTGACATCCTCCTCCCTGGGTTACCGCGAATATTCTCTACGGCTCGCTGATGATACCGGGCGAGCCGTCGCCGTCGTTGACGCCATCGTACTGAAATCGTCCCCCCCCTCACGTATTGAGCCATCGCGCCCTCCGTTTTACCATCTGGAATGGCGTGAAATTAAACCCGATTCATCCAACACGAAGCCGAAAATTCGCTGGATTGTTCCGCAAAACAAGCAAGTGGACCGATTCTCCAGCCTCATAAAAGAGTACGACACCACCAGTGCGTATGACGACGATATTCATCAAGTGCTGGCGGCTTTCTCACCTCAGCAGGATGAGATCGCCGTATTTATCGCACCGGATGGCGACGATACCTCTGAGTTTATCGATCATAGCCCTACGCACTGTGTACTCAATGCACTGCAAGCGTGGATTAACGATCACCGAACCACTGACGTTCCCCTCCTTGTGGTAACGCAAGGTGCGATAGCGACAAACGATGGAGAAAATGTCCCTAATCTCTCACAATCTCCACTGTGGGGATTGGTTCGCACCGCGCAGCTTGAATATCCAGGCCGATTTTTCCTGCTTGATATCAATGAGGTAGAAAATGCATCATTGCATTTGATAAACACCGCGATTAACGCGCTGTCCCATGAACCTCAACTGTCGTTGCGCGAGGGGAAAATTCTCGCACCACGACTGTTGAAAGCCGTTGGCGATGGTGACTTTACTGCTTACGGCCACGCCGACCGACCAGAAAATCAGTGCCGTAACCTTAACCCTGACGGCACTGTGCTGATTACCGGCGGTACGGGTGCACTGGGAAAAGTCATCGCGAAACATCTGGTTGAGCATCACGGCATTCGCCACCTGCTTCTTGCCAGTCGACGAGGTAAAACCGCTCCGGGTGCCAATGCGTTATTAAAAGACCTCGCCGAGCTTGACGCACAGGTGACTATTGTCGCTTGTGATATCGCCGATATGTCAGCGGTGGCATCGCTGCTTGACGCCATACCGACAGCACATCCCCTCACCGCTATCATTCACACGGCAGGAAGCATAGACACGGCAACATTAAAGACAATGAACGCAGAGCAGATAGATAGCGTTTTACTGTCTAAAGCCGTGTCCGCCTGGTGTCTTCATCGGCTCACTCGCCATCACGAGCTTGCAGCATTCGTTCTCTATTCTTCCGCGGTCAGTATTCTTCCGCAAAAAGGGCAAGGCAACTACGCTGCCGCCAACGCCTTCTTGGACGCATTGGCGTACCATCGGCACCATCAAGGTCTTCCTGCGACCTCAATGGCCTGGGGGATGTGGGCCGAACGCTCGGAAATGGGAGAACAGCTTGGAGATGAGGATATACAGCATATTATCGCAACGGGCCAAATCCCACTTTCCCGCTCGCAAGGCTTGGCCTATCTTGATACCGTTGTTGGCACACACGTGACGAATCATCCGCCGCTACTAATACCTGCGCGTTTGAATCTGGAAGCGCTGCGCGAGCAAGGCAACATACCGCTCTTGTCGGAGGCGCTCCCTCGTCGCACAGCGTCCAGGAGCGACGTCGGTTCATCACTACAAATTGCGGATATGCTAGAAAAAGAGCGGTTGCCTTATCTGCTTAAATTAATAATTCAATACGCAGGTGAAGTGCTGGACCATTCGGATCCTAAATCCATAAGAACTGATATAGAATTCATCACGCTTGGCTTTGACTCCCTCACCTCAGTGGAAATGGGAAGCCGATTATCACTAACACTTGGTGTCCGCATTCCTGCTACGGCAATTTTCGATCATCCTACGCCGCAGGTGCTTGCACAATACTTACTGAATATGTTGATCGGGGAAAAGCATACCGTCTCAACAGAAGTGCGTACCGATGCGAAGAAAGACTCCGGCAGGTTCTACCACCTGCTACGACAAGCAGTACAAGAAAACCTGACCCAGGAAGGACTAAGTGTGTTAGCCGGCGCGGCGCGCCTACGCGAGCACTTTTCGCATCAACAGCATGAACAGCATGCGCCGGAGACAATATGGCTGCGTAATGATCGGGAAAAGCCGCTGTTGGTTTGCCTTAACTCATTCATTCCCGCCGCTGCCAATTTAACTTATCAGCGCTTAAGCTCAGCTTTGAGCGATCAATATAGTACGCTGACCGTACCGTTACCCGGATATCATGGCGAACCCTTGCCAGCCACAGACTACGCGGCGGCGGCGGCGCTGGCAACGGCAATAGAGAGAAGCGTATCGGAGCGCGATTTTACACTGGTCGGTTTCTCTACTGGCGGACTCGTCGCCCATGCAGCAGCCCACCAGTTGGAGTCTCGCGGTCGGCAGCCCAAAGCGGTTGTATTAATCGACAGCTTTCCACCATCAGCCATGAATGAAACCGCAATGGCCGATGTACTGCGCACATGGTTTGCGGCCAAAGGCGAATTTTGGTCGGATGAGGACACCTCAGTCATGGCGATGGCCTGGTACCTCGAATTATTCGGTCGACAGTGGATGCCTACACACCTAAAAACACCAACGGTGATGCTTCAAGCCAAAGATTATCCCGCGTCAGCACAACCGGAACAGTGGGCAAATGAATGGCCAAATCTGGTGAAAAGCATCATCACACCGGGGAGTCATTTTGAACTGTTAACAGAATATGCGGTTCATACTGCAAAAAACCTATCTGATTTGCTTTGCGAAACAGAAGAAAAATCGGATAACACAATAGGCAATGAGAAAGAACCGAAAGAATGAATATATTAAAAGTGAATGAAAAATATTTTTATTTATAAAAAATCATCTGTAAAGCTAACTTTAAGCAGGAGAATGATATGTCTGAAAATGACCTAGCCTCTTTTTTCAATGGATCTACTTTATTCCAAGTATTGGGATTTAGCATTATTGAAATAAAGGGCGATGCCATTGTTATGGAAATAAATGACAATAACCCCTGCCATCAAGGAGGCTTTGGCGTACTGACTTCGCTTGGTATGAATGGTGCCGTAATCAGTGCTGCTCTGGAATCAGCGATAGGCTTATGTGGTTTTAATGCTCTTGGTCGAGAACCTGCGGGAGTAATTGAACTTTCAGTAAAAATTTTACGTATCATCCGTAAAAAACCATGCAGAATAGAGGCACGCATTGATAACAAAAATAACAACGTCGCGTTTGTTTCAGCCACATTAATCAGCGCACGTGGTGGCGTTTGCGCCACAGGAACAGGCATTGTTTTAAAGAGTAAGGCAACTGAGATAAAACCATGACAGAGTGCTAACTAACATTCAACTGAAAAGTTCTATTTAAGCGTATTAGTAAAACGCCAGCAATGGCGTTTTACAGGTTATTTATGCCACCAATTCGATCTGGTGTAACAACAGATTAATAGATTTATTCGCTTCGAGAAGGAGTTCAGTATGACAACAAATTATTTAGTTCCTCAAGATATGAAAGCTTATCTGATCCGCCCAGAACGTTATGGCGAACCTATTAATGCAATTCAACAGGAAACTGTCAGTATTCCGAAACTATCGCCGAATCAGGTTCTTATTAAGGTGATGGCTGCAGGATTGAATTATAATAATGTTTGGGCGGCATTAGGAAAACCTGTCGATGTTATCTCAGCCCGCCGTAAAAGGAACAAAGATGCCGAGCCGTTTCATATTGGCGGTTCAGAAGCGGCAGGTATTGTTTATGCTGTTGGTCATAATGTCAGTCACATTAGTATCGGTGATCCAGTTGTGGTCTCCTGCTCGGTCTATGATGCGACGTCGATTGAATCACGCCTCTCGAACGATCCGATGTTTACCCGTAGCCAGGAAATTTACGGCTATGAAAAAAATTACGGATCTTTTGCAGAATTCACCATCGTAGAAGACTATCAATGCTTTCCCAAGCCTGATTTTCTGACCTGGGAAGAGAGCGCGACCCTGATGCTCAATGGTCCCACGGCCTACAAACAGCTCACACACTGGACGCCAAATAACGTAAGGCCAGGAGATCCCGTTCTCATATGGGGAGCCGCTGGCGGTTTAGGATCGTTATCGGTACAAATCGTGCGGGCTCTAGGCGGACTTCCCGTCGCCGTTGTCTCAAGCGAAGAGAAAGGAGAGTATGTTCGCAATCTGGGCGCAGTGGGATATATTGTCAGGAAAAAATACTCACATTTTGGCCGGCTTCCCGATGTCACATCGGATGAACATGCGTCATGGTCCAGAGCATTCGCCAATTTCAGACGTGACTTCTTCAAAGCCTTAGGAAAAAAAGAACTGCCCAAACTGGTTATTGAACATTCCGGGCAAGATACTTTCCCGACATCACTGCAAATCTGCGATCACTCTGGCATGGTAGTTACGGTGGGAGGAACCTCTGGCTATAATTGTGACTTTGACGTGCGCCATTTATGGATGCACCAGAAAAGAATACAAGGTTCTCACTACGCCAATATCCGAGAATGTAATGAGTTTCTTCATCTCGTTAATCAAAAAAAGATCATACCCACCATGAATAAAGTATTCCGTTTTGATGAAATACCATATGCACATCAAGAGCTATTAAACGGAGGAATATTCGGAAATGCGGCAGTATTGGTTAACGCAACAGCTCCAAAACTCGGTTCAAGTATTTCTCATGATGAGAAAAACATACCTGCACACAGTCATTAAGCGAAAAAATGAAAAGCGGATAACGCTATTGAATAATAATAAGAAATTTTATACTTTAATAAGCTCTCCTTCCGAGAGGAGGCAAGGAGAGCTTATTATCAAAAAAACACCATCACAATAGATGAATCAAACCTAAAAAGTGTATTTATAAAAAAAAATTAAAGACAGTAATAAATGCCTTTGCCTTGCTGAGTCCGGCACGGTCACCCTGCGCAAACGCCGCCTTCCTCTGGAAATGATGGTCTGGTGTATCTGACCTGCTCCCCGTTGATTAGTACACCCCGATGTTAGTAATGTCTTCATAAGCCACATGAGGACATCCCCATGAAGAAGCGTTTTTCCGACCAACAGATCATCAGTATTCTCCGCGAGGCTGAAGCCGGGGTTTCTGCCCGTGAACTCTGCCGTAAGCATGCCATTTCCGACGCCACGTTTTACACCTGGCGTAAGAAGTATGGCGGTATGGAGGTGCCTGAGGTTAAGCGCCTGAAGTCGCTTGAGGAAGAGAACGCCAGACTCAAGAAGCTGCTTGCCGAAGCCATGCTGGATAAGGAGGCGCTTCAGGTGGCTCTTGGGCGAAAGTACTGACGACAAACCAGAAGCGCGAAGCTGTGGTGTTGATGTGTGATGCGACCGGTCTGTCGCACGTCGTGCCTGCAGGCTCACAGGTTTGTCCCTGTCGACCTGCCGCTGCTCCGCCCGGCGGCGCCCAATCTGACCTGGTCGATGGATTTCGTCATGGACGCATTGGCCACCGGTCGCAGGATCAAGTGCCTTACCTGCGTGGATGACTTCACGAAGGAATGCCTGACGGTCACTGTTGCCTTTGGGATTTCAGGCGTGCAGGTCACGCGTATTCTGGACAGCATTGCGCTGTTGCGCGGCTATCCGGCTACGATAAGAACTGACCAGGGGCCGGAGTTTACTTGCAGAGCACTTGACCAGTGGGCTTATGAGCATGGCGTGGAGCTGCGGCTTATCCAGCCCGGCAAGCCGACACAGAACGGATTTATTGAGAGTTTTAACGGACGCTTTCGCGATGAATGCCTGAATGAACACTGGTTCAGCGACGTCAGTCATGCCAGGAAAACCATCAGTGAATGGCGTCAGGATTAGTACGGCAACGACTTGTCGAGCGGGCTATAAGGCAGGTATTTGCATACACGAAAGCCGGTTTGCAATAGCGAATAAGTAATATGACCTCCGAGTCCGTAAAGCTGCCCCACCCAGGTGCGTGCCGCGCGCAACGGTTCGCTCTGCATAACCAGCGCAAGGCTGTCCTGGTTATGCGTGGCAAAAAACGGCGCGATGCTAACGCTGCACACCAGACTTGGTGATGAAATTCTGCTCGGTGCAGGTCAGACCTGAAAGCCAGTACAGTACCGGCGGTTTTTCTGCTTCTGCTTTGAGAGGGAGATACACGCCGACATTCATTTCACAATTCAATGTATGTGAATAATGCCGCTACACGTTTTGCCAGCCACCAAAGCTGGCATGCTGTTCAATGAGTTCCATCATCCATTGTCTCACGGTTAATCCCCCTGACCGGAGTCAGGGGAGGAAGCAGGACAAATAAAAGTCAGATAAACGTGTAGGCCGTGATTTTGTTACCGGCCGGATCACGCAGATAGGCAGCATAGGCACCAGGCAAATGGTCGCGAGGACCAGGGAGACCCTCGTCAGTACCACCATGCGCAAGACCAGCGGCATGGAATGCATCAACCTCTTCCGGACTGGCGGCAGCGAAGCCGATCGTCACGCCATTGCCGGTGGGCACTTCACCGTTGCCCGGTCGCGCGATAATGAATGCCGGTTTTTCGCGGCCATAAAGTACCCAGCCATTGCCGAAAGGTCCGAGATTTTTGATGTCAAGAGTACCAAGAACGGCATCGTAGAATACTGAGGATTTTTCGACATCGGACGCGCCTATGAACACATGCGAAAAAATGCCGTCGCCAGAAATTACAGGTGTTGCCATAGTTAACTTCCTTCAGTTGTGGTGTATTCAGAACCCGGCGGAACTCAGTAATGAATAACCGTCCGGATAGATTTGCCTTCATGCATCAACTCAAAAGCGTCATTAATTTGATCCAGCTTCATCGTATGTGTCACAAACGGTTCAAGCTCGATGTCGCCTTTCATGGCATCCTCAACCATGCCAGGTAGTTGTGTACGGCCTTTCACTCCCCCGAAAGCAGAGCCTTTCCAGACTCTACCTGTTACCAGTTGGAACGGGCGTGTGGAAATTTCTTTGCCAGCACCAGCTACACCGATAACTACGGACTGCCCCCATCCCCGGTGAGCGCTTTCCAGCGCGGCACGCATAACGTTGACGTTACCGATACATTCAAAGGTATGGTCGATACCCCACTTGTTGATATCCAGAAGAACATCTTTGATGGGTTTATTATGGTCATTCGGGTTAATGCAGTCAGTGGCGCCGAACTGTCTGGCCAGGTTAAATTTTTCCGGGTTGGTATCGATAGCGATGATACGTCCAGCTTTCGCCTGACGAGCCCCTTGGACTACAGCTAGGCCTATTGCGCCAAGACCAAAAATGGCAACGGAGTCACCCGGCTGCACTTTTGCCGTATTGTGGACAGCGCCAATACCTGTGGTCACACCACAGCCCAGCAGGCAGACATGCTCATGATTTGCCTCTGGATTAATCTTAGCCAAGGAGACCTCAGCCACTACGGTGTATTCACTGAAGGTCGAGCATCCCATATAGTGGTAGAGCGGCTGACCGTTGTAAGAAAAACGGGTTGTGCCATCAGGCATCAGGCCTTTGCCCTGGGTCTCACGAACTGACACACAGAGATTGGTTTTTCCGGACTGACAGAACTCACATTCCCCGCATTCGGCGGTGTAAAGCGGAATAACATGGTCACCCGGCTTAACGCTGGTGACACTTTCTCCCACTTCAACAACAATTCCGGCCCCTTCGTGCCCGAGGACCACCGGAAAGACGCCTTCAGGGTCATTTCCGGAAAGGGTAAAAGCATCGGTATGGCAGACGCCTGTGTGGGTATTTTTAATCAGCACCTCACCTTTTTTGGGTGGCGCAACATCAATTTCAACAATTTCCAAGGGCTTGCCTGGTGCAAATGCAACGGCGGCACGTGATTTCATGGACTGTTTCTCCTCAATCTGGTAACGGTATCAGTTATTTGAGATAGGCACGGACCAGTTCAATGGTATCGTCAACAGATTTACTGACTTCGTGGCTGTAACTGTCATTCTGGTCAAAGGTTTCCCGTATGTGGCTCTCAAGCACCTCAGCCATCAGGCCGTTAGCCGCACCACGGACAGCAGCTATCTGCTGGAGAACGGCACGGCATTCAGCGCCATTCTCCAGCGCTCTTTCCAAGGCATCAATCTGGCCGCGAATACGGCGGACCCGGGTAAGGATCTTCTTTTTTTCTTCCGGAGTACTGGGCATCTTTTTACCTCATGTTTGCGCCTAATATACTATAGATGAGTATATATTACATGTCAATGTATACTCATCTATAGTATATGGCGATGAACGTTGTAAATATCAGCAAAACTGAAATGGTTAATGTGAAGTTTTGACCGCATCCGACCATACATGGCAAAACGTGGCGTAAGTCCGGCGCTGTAATAAGGGATCTTGAATAAGAACAATATGCTGCGGTTTTAATTGTATCTTTTCTAACAACGCGCGCGTGAATTTCGCATTTTCACCCGTATTACGTGAGGTATCTTCCAGAAAAATCCGTTTATCGGGCAAATCCCAAAATCTGGTTGCAATATCATAAAAAAAGGCGGCTTCTGAACGCAGATTACCAGTATCTATCTCTCGATAACGAGGATGCTTTTCAATAGCCGCGGCAAGTAAAGGAGTGGAGTGACCAATACCGCCGGAAAGAATCAGAGGAATATCATGCTTTTTCGCCAATAAACAAGCGCCGTCGATGGTGGTTAATACCTCATTACCGGCCAAAATAATGGCGTCAGCAATTATTTTATCTCGACGAGAAGAAAAATCATCAACAGCAAGCCAAGAGGCGATGACATTTATGGCAGCAATGACATCTTCAGGCATTGCAGGAAACCTCGATGAGGCTAAACCTTCGGCGTTCATATTTCCCCCTAGCAATCAACTTCCGCAACGTCGCCCTCACCTGACATGGTCGGTGGGGAAGACCACCCCGGTCTGACGACGAATTTCCGTCAGTAGTTCTGCCACGATCCGTGAATGCTCCAACCCTGGATGTTCAACGTTACGCGAATTTACCAGTGAGGCAAAAGTTTCCGCCTCAGACACCATAGGCGATTGACCGAGTTCACACCGGCTACCGTCTCTCATGACAAGGGTAACACGTTGACATTCGGATAAGTGCTCACCCTCTTCTCCCTGGATTTCGCTAGCAATGGCCGTGTGGCTAACTTTAGAGTGGATGATGGTTACATAGAAATCACCATAGTCCAGAATTACGCTGCCAAGTCCGTCAACCCAGCAGGGTAGCGCTTGCCAGCACTCTGCTCAGTCTCCTCCACAAAGCGACGGCAAAGGCCAGGCAGTAAAAACCTATGTCCATGATGGAACCGTTGGAAAAAGCCGGATTGAACGTATTGGGATTCTCGCCGGCCAGATAACTGGGATAGCGCGAAGAGAACTGGCAGTAGTTCAGCAGCGCCTTGCGCAGCTGAACGTGAAAGAATCCAGGTTGTCGTGATAAATTGATGGAAAATGAAACTTGCGACAAGAACTATTTAGCAGCGGCAATGTTATATAGTGAATCGCAGAATAAGTTGTTCTCCCGCATTTCGTTTTGTCATTACCAACGGGCTTAAATCTCATTAATTTCCCTCTGAAATGTCACCAGCAATACATCTATTACTATTACCGAAAAATAACGTCTCCAATATTACGCGCCGCCTCCAGACAGGCGTCCGGTGTTTTCAGCTCCGGCATCAGCAGAATTTCAGCGGTCGCCACCGGCGCGCCGCAATAGTCGAAAATCCCCTGTACTATCTGTGCATTAAACGCATCGGAATAACCGCGTTTTTCGAATGTGCGTTGGTTGGCGCCGCCATAATTGCCGCCGACGGTAAAGGTACAGACCTGAATGTACTTCCCGGCGACATTAGGCAGACACCACAGCTGCTGGTAGATATTTTTCCGATTGACGAACTTGCCGGAAGTCTTATCCAGCACTTCATCGTGGTGGCTGACCAGATCAATGTTGCTCCCGCAGCGCCCGGAAATCGGCTTGATCGCATAACCGGTTTTCGCCAGCTCTTCGTTCACCGCAAAATCGGTATCCAGCAGATAGCGATGATGCGGGAACAGCGACCACAGCACCGGCAGAATCGCTTTATTACCGGGGATCGCCGTCCACAGCGGCTCAAAGACCATCACTTCGGGACGCATCAGCACGTCGATCAGCCGTACCTCATTATCCGGATGGCCGGTACGGATCGGCACCGCCGCGAATTCGGCCGCGCTGACCTCGCGCACCTGTTCAATAACGGTCTCCCAGGCCCAGGTTTTCCAGACGCAGTTAACCAGCCGGCCAGCGTCAGGGCGCGTTGCATAAACCCGGCGTGGTAATTCTCTTCCAGATCCTTGTCCTGCATGATGTGGACAAAAGGCCGCGCCAGGCTGTGCTTCCACGCGCCGGTCAGTTCTCCGAGCAACTCTTCCGCTGGGTTATGCCCTTTGCCGGGATATCCCTGACGGGCCCACTGTTCGAGGATCAGCCCGCCTTCAGTGTGGCAGGAAGCGGAATCGGCATTGTATTCATAGACTTTCAGACCGCGCTCATCCATGCAGAAGTCCGTGCGCCCGGTGATCATATCGTGCCGGCGCCGCTGCCAGGAGAGCCGTAAACGCGGCCAGAGAATTTTGGGGATATCAAAAAGCGCCAGCAAATCGTCATCTTTCATCACCTTATCGGTGGCGTGCAAATACATCAGATGCAGCTCATTGGTCGCCTTGACCGGTTCCTGCTCGGCGCATTCGGTGATAGTGAAATATTGATAGGGATCCTGGTTGATATTGCCCACCAGTTGGGTGATTACCGCCACGTGGCCCGTCTGGTAAAATTCGCCGCCTTTTTGCCAGATCAGCAGCGCGCCGGCTACCGGCGGGCATAGAGAACCGTTGGCAAAGGACTGTAAAGGCAGGATATTGTCATTAACGACCTGGCGCAAAAAACGCAGAGAGAAGATTTCATACGCCATGCCGACGTCGGTAAAGACGAAGCCATGGTTCAAAAACAGAAAACGGCGGGCGAACTCGACGCACTGCCACTTATGCCCCATATATTCGTTGTCGATATAGCTGCGAAACGAGACGTCGCCCGGCATATTTTGCCGGTCCAAACTTCTGTAGTTCGATGAATAAATCGCTACGCCGCCCGGCGCGTACCCCAACAACATGCCGAATGGAGCGTCACTGTCTGTTGTTCCTTTGCTCATTGCCTGAGCTCAAATTAATGCAGCCCGGACAGTTGGCGGTAGAAACTCCCTCTATTTATCCCGTCCAGGCAATACCCGACAGAGGTGGGACTATGATAGCACTCATTCGATAGGATAATGGCGCCCATAACGCGCCGCGCCAATTAAGCAATAGCGCTAAAAACTATGTGGATGCGGATGCCGGATTCAACTGGTCGCCGGCCAGCCCGCTAACGTTGAAAGCCGGTTACCGTTATATCGGTATGGATGGAAAAAATTCCCGCGCCAATGAACGTCTGATTGACGGGCCTTATATCGGCGGCAAAGTAAGTTTCTAAGTCTGGCTACTATCCAGTACTGCTTCTGGTTATATCCAACAACCTTACACCAGGGGCGGCGCCGGCCGCCCCTGGTGATGATTATTCCACCTTAACATCAATCATTGGGGGAATATAACCATAATCGAACTCTTCCAGCACGAAGGTCTGTGCGCCTTTCAGTTTGATCAATACCGTGGGAGCTTCGGTTCCTCCGATACGATAGCTGTCTTCACCCGTCGGCACCGAATCAATGAAGGACGTCACCAGACCGTTGGGCATAACGTAGTGCGAGTAGGTCTGGTAAGGCTGTGAAGGGGGATTCCCCAGCACCAGGCCAGAACCATTCAGCGGCACGTAAGGCCCGAACAGGTTTTCACTGACGAACCCGTACACGCCGTCGGGCCCGGTGAGACCGTCGCCATAGGTAAACTTATGGCTGATGGTGAACAGATAATATTTTCCGTCCTGGAAAACAAAGTGCGGACGTTCGGTCTGGTCGTTAACGCCGACGGCGGTAATCAACGGCGGCAGCAGTTCCCAGTCATCCCCATCCTCGTCGCGGCACACCGCAATACCGATGCAGCCCGTTTGGAAGTGGGAATTACCGGCATCCTCGTAGCCCGGCGGCACATCGCCCAGTTCGTCGGGACCGACCACGTGCGAGCCACGCTCCCCGGCAACGTTGCCTTCAAACAACATATACAGCTTGCCGCTTTTCGGATCGCGGAACGGGCAGGGATCGCGGAAAGCCCAGTACGGGTTTTGGCTTTCGGTCTGGTACATTTTGCCATCCGCCTCAAACAGACTTTTCACCTTTTTAAAGCCTACCATTTCCACGCCGTTTTCCGTGGTCACTACGCGACCGCGCACTTTGACGACGGTCGCGCCCGGCGTTACGGCGGTGTAATACAGGTCAATTTCGCCGCGTTCGTTCAACAGAACCGGCGTACCGGCCCATTCGCGCGCGGTCGGCGACACCCCTTCGGCCATTACGCGACCGCCTATGATCCAGTCTTTGCCGGTGCGTGAATACCAGAAGTACATTTTTGCCCGGCCGTGGCGATCGTTCCAGTCGAGGGTGATATCGTAATTGCCCTGTTCGTCCTGATACTCCGGCGCAGTCGGGTTACGGTCGGCGGTCAGGGTGAAAATCACCGACCAGCCGTTAACCGAGGCGATATTGCCGTCAATATCGCGCAGCGGCATGGTGTCCCAGATAAACACTTCATCGCTCATCACCGGGAAATCCCCGCTGACCAGCGGTTGGGTGGTGGTCGGGTCGTATTCATTGACCTTCAGCGCATCGGCCCGCGACCAGATTGTCGCCTTTGTCGGCTTGTACGGCTGAATTCCTTTAAGGGAACTGGTAATGGTGCTTCTTGTTTCACTTTTAGCTTGATATAGTTCACTCATAATATTTCTCTCTTTATAAAAAATAAAAGCGGGCCAGATCAATAGATTTTATTTTCTGGCTACCGCTTTCTTTTAATTGGATAATTTTCACATGATAACAGGCACGCAACGCCCCTCCCGTCAATATAACGGGATATATTCATCATGGGAATTCAACAACATAAAAAATCACTTTATATCACGTTTATCAAATAATCCAGCGTCCACACCTCCTTTATAAAAAGTCAAAAAAATAGCTATAATAAAATAACTCATAAAGTAACCAGAATTACCTGATAAGTTTATTTCCTGGTTTTTTCATCATTCCCGATACGGTCATTGAAAAACCGCAATATCCCGCGACGAAGCTGTTCGACGCCGATAAACCCGATCATGCCCCCCAACGCCGGCACCAGCGTTTTGGGCAGCGAATAATACTCCAGCGACGCCACCGCCGTTAGGGTCAACGCCCCGCACAGCGCGCCCTCCAGCAACATGCGCTGACAGCTTCCGCCGACGTACGCCACGCGTAATATGGCGATAAAAATGGACAGCAGTACACCACCGGCGGGAACATCTCCGCGCCACCAGGCGTGTATTAATTCATAAATTCCTGCCCAGCTGAAGAAATTATTTTGCATATTTATCCGTCCCTCCAGAATGGATTAAGCCAATAGGAAATTTCTCATAAAACCGCCACTAATAAAAAAGCCCCGGAGTTACCCGGGGCTAAAATAAAAAAAGCCTGCTCGCGGCAGGCTTGATAATATGTTTATTGTTCGATGTGCCAATCACTACATCGCCATTATGGAAATAAATCTAGCCAGTTTTGGACAAGAGTGCAAGTATTAATTTAAAAAAATTTTAATTTTATCTCTCGCGCTTTATTGTTGCGGCGAGGTAATCAGGGAAAATAGTTTTTCTGCCGCCATAGCTTCCTGATAACACTGGGTAATAAGAGAGTCATAAAATATCTTCCAATTTCGTGACCATGTGCGCTGCGTTAACTCAGGCACCAGCGCTTTAATCACTTTATATGCCGTCGCGGATTTTACCGGTTTCATACCGCTGCCGCCGCAGCGCGGGCAGACTTTCTCTATTGTCGTCCCCGCTACGCGCGAGGCGACAAGATCGGTCACTTTTCCCCGTCCCCGGCAACGGCAGCGGGCTTGCGGATCGTCCGCGGTCCTGCCGTACTCCTCCACCGCCATTTTCGCCAGCAACAGTATACAGTTCGCCATCTGGCGTCCGGCGGCTATCGCCACCAGCTTTGGCGCCCGTTTCATGCCGATACGGGCAATCCCTTCTACCGCCTTGCGCTTTTCTGCGGCATCTTTGTTGTACTTGGCAAAAATAAGGCTAAGCCCCAATGCCTCATGTGATTGAACCACTCCCAGCGCCAGCAAAATCTCGCTGTATCCATCCCGCGATCCCCGTGAAGCGGTGCTGCCGCTCCTGGCCCGGCTGACGGGCCCGCCGCCGTCTTGCGCCCGGTAAACGGACGGCGGCGGCGCTTCCCGACAGGTAAACATTGATGAGGCTGACTTCGGGCCGCACAAGCTTAGCGCATATTCAATCTTCATCGCGATACCTCCATATAGCAGGCCGGCGCAGGCAGCCTGGCCGTTCTCGCAACGGACGTAGTGTCGGTTTACGTTCCATAAGGTCTTTCCTTTCGATCTTACCGTTAAATTATGTCGCACGGCCGCGGTACGCGGCCATCCCGTCACTGTTCCCTGCTGCTCTGGAAGTCAAAATTCAGTCATTTTTTTGTTGATTTTATTATCTGTAAAGCAGACTATAGTCAACTGAAATCAACAATACAACGAATAAATCCACACAGTGTTTATTTTTAAGTTGGTGAAAATGACAGAGCTAACCGAGCGCCTGCGCTATCTGATGCGCGAAGAGGGAATGAAGCAAAAGGATTTGGCCGAAATCGTGGGTACCTCACCCCAGACAGTGAATAACTGGTTGAAACGTGGAACGCTGAGCCGTGAATCCGCTCAGGCCATCAATGAAAAAACGGGTTATTCACTGGACTGGTTGCTCAACGGCATTGGCCAGCCGAAACCGGAAAGCAGTAATTTCAAGGCCTCCCGCCTGCATGTTACCGAGTGGGAGAGCATTGATAATGATGATGACGAATTTGTGGAGGTTCCATTGTTGGGTGTCAGGCTATCGGCCGGAGGGGGCGCATATGATATTGATGAAGACGAAGTGTACGCTCTTCCCTTTCGCGCCCATACGTTAAGACGGCTTGGTATTCAGGTGGAAGATACCCGCGTGGTTACCGTGATGGGCGACAGTATGGAGCCCAAGCTGTCGGACGGCGATAAAGTCGCCGTCAACCTGTCGGACAGGCAAATCCGCGATGGCAAAATGTACGCCATCCGCATGGGTGAACTGCAACGCGTCAAGGCGCTGATCAAGCGGCCGGATGGCAGCATCATCGTGCGTTCTTACAACCCGCTCTATGAAGACGAGGTGGTGACCAAGAAGCAGATCATCAACGGCGAACTGGCCGTTATTGGCCGCGTGTGGTGGGTATCCGCGCTGGTGTAAGTCCCCCCCGCAAGAGAAAGGCCGTGTCGGAACATGCCGTACCGCCTGCCGCCGTTCGTTTTTGCGCCCCCCTTTTAACAGCACAGAAAGGTCGTTACATCGTGCTCTCTTTTCAGGTAGGTCCCACGGAAACGGCGCCCCGCATAGCACTGCGGCGTTAAATCGGTCAGTAGCTCCAGCTCAAAGGCCTGGCTGACGCTATCCAGCGCGACCATTCTTGCATCCACAAAATCGAAATAGCGCTTAACCTGCGGATACAACGCCTTAAACAGACTCTCTTTAGCGGAAAAACTTAACGTCAACAAACAGCGAAACTCATCAGCCTGGGCGCGTAGCCAGTGATACTCATCTTCGTCCACAATGCCCGGCCACAGCGACTCGGCGCGTTTCGCCGACATAAACGTCTCGATATCCACCCCAACGCCGGAAAGCTCGGGACTGCGGATATGCGCGGCACACAATACGCTATCCGTATTATGACTTAAGGAGCCGGCGATATTTTCCGGCCATTGCGGTGACCGATCCTTAGCGCTGGACAGAACAAAATTCGGGTGCCCCAGCTTGACCAGCACCTGTTTAGCCAAACAGCGGCCGGCCAGAAACTCGGCGCGCCGTTTCGGCACGGAACGCGCCAGCTCATCAGAAAATGGCATATCAGCCGCGGTAAACAGCTCGTCGGTATAAGCTGATAAACGGAAATGACTGCGGGCGCAAAAACCAGGATAAATGGCGCCATCCTTTGCCTGCGGGAACGTTATCCATTCAACATCATCAATAAAAACAGAAAGCATGTCACTTTACTCTTGAAGGAGAATTACTCCCCGGGCGATCCAGCACCTTAACCATCCATGAATGATGGGCGACTCCCGCCCATCATCACTTAACCAAGCACCGTTACAATGCTAAAAAAAACCCTGCGATGCTGGCACTCATCAGGTTGGAAAGCGTACCCGCGGTTACCGCTTTCAAACCAAACCTGGCAATATCCTGACGCCGGTTCGGCGCCATACTGCCCAATCCTCCAATAAGGATAGCTATCGATGACAGGTTAGCAAACCCACAAAGTGCGAATGAAATAATCGCCTTGGTTTGATCGGATAACACCTGCAAGCCGGCGGCGGCGACCACGTCGTCCGCTTTCAGATATTCGCTGAAGTTCATGTAGGCGACAAACTCGTTGACGATCAGCTTCTGGCCGATAAATGAGCCGGCCTGCACCGCTTCATCCCAGGGCACGCCGATCAAAAACGCGACGGGCGCAAACAGCCAGCCTAAAATCAGCTCCAGCGACAGCTGCGGGTAGTTAAACCAACCGCCGACGCCGCCGAGAATACCGTTAAGCAAGGCGATCAAAGCGATAAACGCCAGCAGCATGGCGCCCACGTTCAGCGCCAGCTGCATACCGGAAGCCGCCCCGCTGGCAGCGGCGTCGATAACGTTGGCCGGTTTGTCTTCCGCATCGACAAACCCGCTGATTTCATCGCGGTCATGGGTATTCTCGGTTTCCGGCACCATCAGTTTCGCAAACAACAGACCGCCGGGAGCCGCCATAAAGGAAGCCGCGATCAGGTATTCCAACGGCACCCCCATCTGCGCATAGCCAGCCATGACGGAACCGGCGATGGATGCCAGACCGCCGCACATCACGGCGAATAATTCCGACTGGGTCATATTGGCGATATACGGACGAACCACCAAGGGCGCCTCCGTCTGACCGACGAAAATATTCGCCGTGGCGGAAAGTGATTCGGTGCGCGACGTACCCAGCAATTTCTGTAGCCCGCCGCCAAGCAGCCGAATCACCCATTGCATCACGCCCATGTAATAGAGCACGGCGATAAGCGATGAGAAGAAAACGATAATAGGCAGTACGCGAAGCGCAAAAACAAATCCGCCGCCGCCAAATACTTCGAACATTTTGTCAGAAACCAGGCCGCCGAACATAAAAGATACGCCCTGATTGCCATAGGAAATGACGTTCGCCACCCCTTCCGTCATGCCGCCCAGCACCCGGCGTCCTAACGGAACATATAACACCAATGCGCCAATACCGATCTGAAGAAGGAAAGCGCCCAGTACCGTGCGCAGACTGATGGCTTTCCGATTGCTGGAAAGCAGGACTGCAAATAATACCAGTGCCGCCATGCCGATGAGACTCATAAAGAGTTGCATGTGAAGTTCCCTTTAGCGCGAGATAACAATAATTTTTTGCCGACCAAAAACGGTGATTACCATCAATCGCCATAAAAACAAGCAACCGATAGCCCGACAAGACCGGAAACGGCCTCTATCGGTGGAGCCGATTATAAAGGCAGGATCTGAACAGAGGCCAATTTATGTCACAAATTCATACAACACCGAACAACCGAAAACATATAATAGTGATCTTCATCACATTTTTATCACTATTATAAGAATTAACGTTGGCTATTTCGCAATGCGTAGTGACAGAAAGCGTCTTGAAAACAATTAGCAGGCCGAACTGCGCTACCTGTGCGGCGGCAATGCGAACAGTCGGCAGGTGTTGTGATACATCGCGGCCGCGATATCAACGGCGGGTTCGGGCCTTAACCGGCACAGCGACTGAAAAACCTGGTTTATCCGCTCCGGGCGGTTTGGTTCTCCCTGGTAGCCGCAAACCGGCATATCCGGCGCATCGGTTTCCAGCAACAAACTGGCGAGGGGCAAACGGGCGATCGCCTGACGCGTCTTGTTGGCCCGCGGATAGGTAATGGTGCCGCCGACGCCGATATAATAGCCGAGGCGGATAAAAGCCTGCGCCTGTTCCAGGCTGCCGGAAAAACCGTGGATCACGCCGGTGCGCGGCACCTCGCTACGGCGCAATAATTGCGCCAGCCGATCGTGGCTGCGCCGCGAGTGCAGAATAACCGGAAGATCGTAGCGCTGCGCCAGCTTAAGCTGAGCGCCAAGCAGCGCGCACTGCCGCTCAAACTGCGGCTCCGGCATATACAGATCCAGCCCAATCTCTCCCACGGCCGTCAGCCTGGCCGGACTTTGCCGCAGGCGGTCTTCCAGCAGCTCCAGGTCTGCGTCGCGGTGATCGGCAATATACAGCGGATGCAACCCAAGGGCGGCATAGAGGGGCGGATGGTTAGCGGCCAACGCCAGCACGCGTTCAAAGTAGCGCGCCGCAACGGCAGGAATAATAATACGTTCGACACCCGCTTCTGCAGCCAGACGCAGGCTTGTCAGCTCACGATCGCTAAACGGCGGAAAATCGAAATGGCAGTGGGTATCAATAAAATGATGAGGTATGGCGGGGGGTGCGGTAAGCATAGGCTCAAGCGCCATAAACTTGACAGGGATAATCGATCTGTCGCGGCACATCCTTCGCTGCCGCCAGCAAACCGGCAACAAAAATACGCGTTTCCAAGCTATTTACCCTCAGTGTAAAACCGTCTTCTCCGAGGATACCTTTTCGTGCTCTTTTCCGTAACCTTCTTGCAGTACGCCGGATAAATAACCGTGGTTTCCTTCCAGCCAGGCGCAGTCACTGTCAAACCATTCGGCCCATAGGGACCAGAAATTCCCTTTCCACTGTTTCCATTTGCCAACAGCGATGTCACTATTCATCATACCCCTCCTGATAAACGTTCGAAGTTAAGCAAATACCATCAACACAGTATGCCGGATAAATATGACAGCCACATGGTGTGACCGTCCTATTTTCAGCCTTTGGCGTTATTTATCTTACCACCAGCGCCTGAGGTTATCAGGAATCTGGCTACGGTCGTTTTCGACCGGCGAACAGACTCACCAGGAACAGAATAATCCCGACAACAAAGACGATTTTAGCCGCTCCCGCTGCCGTCCCTGCCAAGCCACCAAACCCCAGTGCCGCGGCAATCAACGCAATCACTAAAAAGATAATACCCCAACGAAACATACGCTCTCCTTACCAGAAAACTGAAAATCGTGACGGCAATCGAAAAACATCCGGATTGCGTATCCACACGGTGGTTGGTGCTGTTTTTTACCGGTTATGGCAGGTTATCCGGCCAGAGCGGACAACTCTGCCCCTTGCCTGACGTTACGACTTGATCGTCAAATCATTTTTGACGCTTTTAACGCCGTCGACCGCTTTGGAGACGCTTTCAGCGCGTTCTGCCTGAGCCTGATTGTCGACGGTACCGCTAAGCTGTACCACGCCCGCATGGGTTTCCACCTTCACTTTACGGGAAGGGACGATGTCGTCCGCCAGCAGCTTCGCTTTGATCGAACTGGTGATTACCGCATCATCGGCATAGGCGCCGACAGACTGCGACGCACTGTCTTTAACCTGCAGCTTGTCGCTGACAGACTTCACCCCTTCCACGCTGCCGGCGATTTGCACCGCGTGGGCCGAGACCTCCTGGCTGCTGACGAAGCCGCTCAGGGTAACCACCCCGTTAGTGGTGGCCACGGAGATATCGCCGCTTTTGATGGCCTTATCTTCCAGCAGCGCGCTTTTTACCTTGGCCGTGGTTGCGCTGTCGCTTACATAGCCGGACGCTTTGTCCGCGGAACTATCGATTTTTTCACCAGTAGTACTTGCTATACGCTGTATTTTTTGTCCCACCGTATCTTCCGCCAGCGCACTACCGCCAGCCAGAATAGAACCCAGTACGACCACCAGCAGTGACTGTGTAAATTTGGTCTTTTTCATCGATTTCTTCCCTTTATGTTTTTATGTGCCCGACGCATGGCGGCGCGGTCCACGTTAACGCGGTGATTACGAATGCTATTCAGAATATTGCCGTTATGCTTGTTAACTTATTGCTCGTCGTTTATGTCATTTAAATGATAAAAAACGGAGCAATACATTGTTAATTCATATAAAAATAAAACAATGAACCACCTTAGATCTCGTCAACAGTTAAACAAACTAAAACACTTAACACGTTGTTAACTATAGACCACTATGGTCAAAATCACAGGGGAATATCGATAAAAGAGGCGCAACCCAGGGGAATTCAGATTTGTCTGTGGCATGCTCTTCAGGCATAACATGCGTTGACGATAGAGAGAACCAGATGATAAATAATCATAAATTGAAAAAAACACCCGCACCAGCCATGATTTATTCATGACCCGGCCGGGTGTTCAAATCTCACGCCAAACGGCGTGAGATTTATACAGCGCGGATTAATGTTCGCGCGTTTTATGGAACTCGACTTCAGGGTAACGTTCCCGCGTCAGGTTAAGATTGACCAGCGTCGGCGCGATATAAGCCAGATTGTCGCCGCCGTCCAACGCCAGATGCTGTTCGTTCTTGCGTTTGAACTCCTCAAACTTTTTCACATCGGCGCACTCGACCCAGCGCGCGGTGGAGACATTGACGGATTCATAAAGCGCTTCCACGTTGTATTCGCTCTTCAGGCGGGCGACCACCACGTCAAACTGCAATACCCCTACCGCGCCGACGATAAGATCGTTATTGGTCAGCGGACGGAATACCTGCACCGCCCCCTCTTCGGACAGCTGTACCAGGCCTTTCAGCAACTGCTTCTGTTTCAACGGATCGCGCAGGCGTATGCGGCGGAACAGCTCAGGCGCAAAGTTCGGGATACCGGTAAATTTCATCTCTTCGCCCTGGGTAAAGGTATCTCCAATCTGGATGGTGCCGTGGTTATGCAAGCCGATGATATCGCCGGGATAGGCCTCTTCAACGTGAGAACGGTCGCCCGCCATAAAGGTCAGCGCATCGGAAATCACCACGTCTTTGCCGGTACGCACCTGACGCAGCCTCATCCCTTTCTCATACCTGCCGGACACCACGCGCATAAACGCCACCCGGTCACGGTGTTTCGGGTCCATATTGGCCTGAATTTTAAACACGAAACCGGTGAATTTTTCCTCGGCCGCCACTACTTGGCGCGTATCGGTTTTACGCGGCATCGGCGCCGGCGCCCAGGCGACCAGCCCATCCAGCATATGGTCGACGCCGAAGTTGCCCAGCGCGGTACCGAAAAACACCGGCGTCAGATCGCCGGACAGGAAAGCATCCAGCTCAAACTCATGGGATGCCCCTTGCACCAGCTCCAGCTCTTCACGCAGTTGCTGCGCCAGATCTTCACCCACCGCCGCGTCCAGATCCGGGTTATCCAGCCCTTTTACGATGCGCACTTCCTGAATCGTATGGCCTTTACCGCTCTGGTAAAGATAGGTCTCGTCTTTATAGAGGTGATAAACCCCTTTGAACAACTTGCCGCAGCCAATCGGCCAGGTGATGGGGGCGCAGGCGATCTTCAGCTCGCTTTCCACCTCATCCAGCACTTCCATCGGGTCGCGGATATCGCGGTCCAGCTTGTTCATAAACGTCAGGATCGGCGTATCGCGCAGGCGCGTTACCTCCATCAGCTTACGGGTACGATCTTCCACCCCTTTCGCCGCATCAATCACCATCAGACAGCAGTCCACCGCCGTCAGCGTACGGTAGGTATCCTCGGAGAAGTCTTCATGCCCCGGGGTATCCAGCAGATTGACCAGACAGTCATGATAGGGAAACTGCATCACCGAAGTGGTAATGGAGATACCGCGCTGTTTTTCCATCTCCATCCAGTCGGACTTCGCATGCTGGCTCGAACCACGCCCTTTTACCGTACCGGCGGTCTGGATCGCCTGCCCGAACAGCAACACTTTTTCCGTAATGGTGGTTTTACCGGCGTCGGGGTGGGAAATGATGGCGAAAGTTCGTCTTTTCGCGACTTCGCGGGCGTATTCACTTGGAGACATGATTTTCAGGTTTCTTCTGTTAGCCACCCGGCGTCGGCATCAAGTCAAAATCATACCGATGTCAGCGTCAGGCGAAGCGGGAATTAAATCGTAAGCCGGGTATTTTCCCTGATTTAACGGTGATACACAATCAGTGAACTGCAAGCGGCGGAAATTGCGCCCTGCGTGGACAACGCGCAGGGCGGCTTCACGCCGCCGCAACGGCGACAAGGTTGACGACAAAGGCCGGGCTTATGACGTGCGCGGCGGCGTCGGTTCAGGCGCCCAGAGTAGCGCCGCCGTCAATAACGATATCCTGTAGCGTGATATGGCCGGCAACATCGGACGCCATAAACAAAATGGCGTCGGCGATATCCTGCGGACGGGCGATTTTCCCCAGCGGAATACCCAGTTTGAACTGCTCGGGAAAACCGTCGATGGTGGACTGCTCCCCCGCCGGCGACGCCCACATGCCGCGCAGCATGGGGGTGTCCGTCGAGCCCGGCGAGATCAGATTGCAGCGCACGCCATACGGCGCCAGTTCAAGCCCCGCGGTCAGACACAGGCTGCGCACCGCCGCCTTGGACGCGCAGTAGGCGGCCATGCCCACGCGGGGAACGTGCGCGGCATTGGACGCCACCGTCACAATGGCCCCGGCGCGCTGGCGCTGAAACTGCGGGATCGCCGCCTGCAACAGATTGAATACGCCGCCCGCGTTGACCGCCAGGCAATCCTGCCAGTCCTGCTGACTAAGCTTTTCCGTCGCCCCCATACGCAGAATACCGGCGCCGTTGACCAGCACATCCAGCCGCGGCGTTTGCGACAGCAGCGCGCCGCAACGCTCGGCAACGGCGGCGGCGTCGCGAATATCCAGTTGGCAGGGGGTAAAAGGCAATGCCGTATCCGGGAACGCCAGATCAAACCCCACCACCCCGGCCCCCGCCTCTACGAAGCGGCACGCCGTTTCATAGCCGATACCGCGACCGGCGCCGGTTACCCATACCTGTTTGCCGCTGAAATCAAAGCGGGCGCTCATGCTTCCTCCCGCTGCGGCTGCGCCAGCAATGTCAGCCAGTGGGTGATGGTCGGGCGTTTTACCAGGGCCACGAAATCCACATCGTGGCCCTGCTGACGCCAGCGCGCCGCCAGCGACATGATGCGTACGGAGTCCAGCCCGTAATCCAGCAGGTTTTCGTCATCGTCCACCTCGCCGCAATCCTCATCCAGAAGCGGCAACAGCTCCGCCCGCAGACGGAATTTTCCGTACCCTTGCGCAGCGGGTTCATCCGCTACCAGTTGGTCGGTGGCGACCACCCGGGCGCAGCGGCCGGCGCCATAGCGCAGGGCCATCATATGCTCCTCCAGGGAGAAATCGGCCAGCGCGTCGGCCACCATAAAGGGCTTAATATCGCGCATAAAAGCATCGTTGGCCGTGGTAAGGCAGCCGATATGGGCGTAAACGCCGCATATAATCAGTTGATCGCGACCGGCGTCGCGCAGCCGTTGTTCCAGGTCGGTGCGCAAAAACGCGCTATAGCGCCATTTCACCAGCACGGTATCCGCGCCCTCCGGCGTCAGGGCGTCGGTGATGTTCTGCTGTTCGGGATAGTTATTCAGCCCCGGCCCCCACATATCGTTCAACAACGCCCGGTCGGCGGCGCTCTGATTATTCGGCTGGGCGGTGTAGAACACCGGAATGCCGTGCTGACGGCAAAACTTTTTCAGGCGCGCTATATTGTCGATAAGCCGGGCGGTCAGCGGGCTGTTCTCCCCCCAGAAATTAAGAAAATAGCGCTGCATATCGTGGATAAGCAACGCCGCCCGCGCCGTTTCCAGCGGCCAGTTCACCTTGTTGTCGGGCAGCGCGTCCGCCGACGGCAGAGGGTAGCTATTCAGTTTGGGAATACTCATGGATGACTCTCCTGCGGGATAAGCTGCTGCGCCATCTCGCGCAAACGCTGTTTATCAACTTTACCCACCGGCGTTTCCGGTAACGCAGGCAGGCTTGCAAAACGATCCGGCAATTTGTAATCGGCAATGCCCTGCTCGCGCAGATGACGGCGCAGCGCCACGGATTTGATCGCTTCCCGGCAAACGACGAAAGCGCAGCTCTTTTCCCCCATCATCGGATCGGGAATCGCCACCAGCGCGGCGTTGATCACCTGAGGATGGCGTAAAAGCAGGTTTTCAATCTCCTCGGCGGCAATCTTTTCGCCGCCGCGGTTAATCTGATCTTTCTCCCGCCCCACCACCTGCAAGTAGCCGTCCTCGCGCTGGATCACCACATCGCCGGAGCAGTAGAAACCCTGTTCATCAAATACCTGCCGGTTATGCTGCGGACTGCGGTAATAGCCCCGAAAGGTGTAGGGGCCGCGGGTCATCAGGCGCCCTGCCTGTCCGCGCGGTTGAGGGTTGCCAGCGGCATCGGCCACCCAGACTTCGTCATCTGTACTGATGGGACGCCCCTGGGTGGTGAAAATACGCTCATCGTCGTCGTCCAGACGGGTGTAGTTCACCAGCCCTTCCGCCATGCCGAACACCTGCTGGAGCCGGCATCCCAGTTCGGCGGGAATGCGCCGGGCCAGCGCTTCGCTCAGCCGCGCGCCGCCGACCTGTAATAATTCCAGGCTGTGCAGCGCCGTGCGCTGCCCGGCCAGCGCGACCGCCTCCAGCCATAGGCTTACCGCCGGCGGCACCAGCGCCGTAACGTTAACCCGATGCCGTTCAATCAGCGGGAAACAGTGGGTCGCGCTGGGGTCGCTCGCCATCACCACCGTTCCCCCGGCATAGAACACGCCCAGCGCGCCCGGCGAACTCAGCGGGTAGTTATGGGCGGCCGGCAGGGCGCACAGGTAGCGGGTTTGGGCGTCAAAACGGCAAATATCCACGCTGGCGCGGATACTGTAGTAGTAATCGTTATGGGTACGGGGAATCAGTTTCGGCGTGCCGGTGCTGCCGCCGGATAGTTGGAAAAACGCCACCTCGTCCGGCGGCGTCGGCGAGGAAAGATTATCATCCCCGCTTTCCTGCAGCAGATGGTGCAAATCGCGCTCAGGATCGCCGTCGCCGCGCAGTATGATCTGTTGTAAAGAAGGGTGACTCTGTTGCAGCGTCGCAATAAACCTATCGTCCTGGAACAGCTCATGGCCGCGATCGGCGATCAGCAACGCCGGCGCGATCTGCTGCGCATAGGCGCTCAATTCACTGCGCTGATGGTTGAACAGCGCGTTCACCGGCACCACGCCAATACGCAGCAAGGCGAAATAGGTCTGGTAAAATTCGGCGATATTCCCCAACTGCACCAGCGCCGTTTGTCCGCGCCGCACGCCGCGCCGCGTCAGCGCGCCCGCCAGGCGGTTGACGCTGTGGTTTAGCTGGCGATAGCTGAAACGGCGATCGCCGTCGATCAGCGCCAGCGCATCGTTGTCTTTGTGGCGGCTGAGAATATCGCCCAGCGGCCGGTCGGTCCAATAGCCGCGCTCACGATAGCGCTGCTCCAGCGCTGCAGGCCAGCGGTTGAATTCAATGTTCATGCGACACACTCCCGATCGTTGGTTATCCCAAAGGCGTTGAGCATGGTGCTCAGCTTCACGCCGGTTTCGTTCCATTCGGAAACCGGCTGCGAATCCGGCACGATGCCGGCGCCGGCAAACAGCGTCACCCGGTTGTCACGTACTTCGCCGCAGCGGATGGTGACCACCCACTCGCCGTTGCCCCGCGCATCGCACCAGCCGACGATGCCGCCGAACAGCCCGCGATCGAAGGGTTCCAGGGAGGCGATCAGGGAACGCGCCGCCTGGAACGGCGTACCGCACAGCGCCGGGGTGGGATGGAGAAGACAGGCCATAGAGAGTGCGTTTTCCCGCGCATCGTCGACCTCGGCGGTAATTTTGGTCGCCAGATGCCACAGCACAGGCGTCGCCAGCAGTGACGGCGTTTCCGGTATCTGCAAGGCGCGGCAGCGGGAAGCCAGCGTCTGCCGCATCGTATCGATGACTAACCGGTGTTCATGGCGATCTTTATCTGAACGCATCAGCGACTGCTGCAAACGACGGTTTTCCGCCGGGTCGTCACTGCGCCGGGCCGAGCCGGCCAGCGGTTGTGAAGTCACCACCTTGCCCTGCTGGCGCAGCAGCAGTTCCGGGCTGGCCCCCAGCAGCGCCCCCTGCGCCAGCGGCACATGGAAATTATAACTTCCGGGATTTTGCCGATTGAGCAACAGCAGCAGATGTATGGAATTCAGCGGGCGATCGGTTTCAATCTCCAACAGACGCGAAAGCACCACCTTATTCAGCGCGCCGCTACGAGTGGCATTGACGCCGGCGGACACCATCCAACAGAAAACGTCATGGGCGGGGATCTGATGCAGTTGCCGGATGCGCAGCGGTTCTTCTTTCAACGCAATATCCGCCAGGGCATCACGCGAAAACCAGCGGCTGTCTTGGGGAACAAACAGGCTGGCGGGTTTTCTTTTGTCAAACGGGATAGCCCCGACGATCAGCGGGTTGGCTATTCCATCGCGCTGCGCCCGGGCGAAAAGCTGACGCAATTGCTGCTGAAAATGGCCGTCAAGCGCCGCGCCACTATCCACCGGACAGTCCAGCGCCGCATAACACCCGCGCGCATGCAGGCTTTTACCCGGCGACAGAAAAAGAAAATCGTCGTTCTGCAGTTCGCTGACATCCAGATGTGGAGGTGTGGCAGATAGCGTAGACAAGATATATTCCTTATGTTCGTTGAATAATAACCGGTTGATGGGATTATTATTTCTGTTAACAAGGGGATTGCGTTAATGAATACGTTCTTTGGCTGACGTTAACGGATACCGGGCGACAACGTCCGCCGCCCGGTGTGCTTGCCAGGAATCACCAGCTATAGCTGACGCTGGCGATAATGCTACGGCCTACGCCATAGAAGCAGGCCGTAGCGCCGCTACATGACGCCACATAATGTTTGTCGCTCAGATTATTGACGTTAAGCTGCACCTCCGCCCCTTTCAACCTGGACGACGCTGCGCCCAGATCGTAACGCGCCATGGCGTCATACAGGGTATAGGCTGGCACAGTGAAATTCTCCGCATTATCGCCGTAGCTGGTGCCGATATAGCGCACCCCGGTGCCGACGGTAATCCCCTTCAGCGCGCCGCTCAGGAAACTGTAACTGCCCCAGGCGGATGCGCTATGCTTCGGAATGGCTGCTGGTGTCTTGCCCGCAGGATTGTTGTTACTGACACTTTCTTTCGTTTCGGCATCGGTATAGCTATAGGCCACCATCAGACTGATTTCCGGCGTCAATTGAGAACGGATTTCGGTTTCCAGTCCTTTGGAACGTACTTTACCAATCTGCTCGTTGTACTGAGTCACACTGTTATAAGAAGTAATATTTTCCTGGGTAATATCAAACAGCGAAAGGGTTAATAGCGTGTTGCTGTCTTTGGGTTGAAATTTCACCCCGACTTCCTTCTGTTCGCCGGTAGTGGGCTTAAAGGGATCGGAACCCGGTGCACCGGAACTCAGGTTTGGTTCGAACGATGTACTGTAGCTGATATAGGGAGAAATACCGTTATCAAAGGCGTATAGCAGACCGGTACGGCCGGTGAATTTGCTATCGTTTTGCTGCTCGGTAGTGTTGTTGGTACGGTCCAGCGTGCGCACCTCGCTCCAGTCATGGCGGCCGGACAGGAGCAGATTCCAGTTATTCCACTCCAGTTGATCCTGCAAGTAGACGCCCACCTGATCGAGCTTTTTCTTGGTACTATCAAATAACGGCAACTCGCCAATCGTAATGCCGTAAACCGGGTTGGCCCAGTCAAATGAACACTTGTCGCAAGAGAGCCGCCAATATTTATAATCGCGGTTTTGCCACTTATAATCCAGACCTCCGATGGCGCTGTGCTTGATCTGTCCAGTATAGAACTGTGCTTTCAACTGGTTATCCAGCCCAAGCTCATCAACCTTGGTTTGCTCTTTTGCAGGACGGCGCCCCAAAATGGTATCGGTATATGTCTCGCTGCCCGTGGTATAAACCAGATATCTATAGGTTTCATCCAACCGCGAGTAACGCACATTCTGCTGGAACGAAAATACATCGTTAATGGTGTGATCGAAAATATAGCCAATTGCCGTCTGTTCCCGTTTCGACTGATTATAGCTCGGTTCGCTAACGTTCATATCGTAAGGAATATAACCAGCAACGCTCTCCTTAACGGTACCGTATATTGGCAGGAAATTACGGTATCCGGCTTTCGGGTCGTTCTGATAGCTGGTCAGCAGGGTAAAACTGGTATCGGCATTAGGTAGCCAGGTCAGCGCCGGGGCGATGGCAACACGTTCCCGTTTAGAATCCTTGATGAATTCATGTTTAGTACTGGCAATTCCATTCAGACGGTAGAGCAGAGATTGATCGTCATTCAGCGCGCCGCCGAAATCAAATGCCGCCTCCGCCAGATGCTGATTACCGCCGCTAAACTTCACCTTGCGGATATCCTGCGCCGTCGGGCGCTTGCTGGTCATGCTGACCAATCCGCCGGGGTTGACCTGACCGTACAGCACCGAAGCCGGACCATGCACCAGTTCCACCCGCTCCAGCAGCCAGGGATCAAAAGTTCCTAACGCAGCACCCTGCCCGCTCAGTCCGTAGCTTAAGCCGTCCAGAAATTTAGGTGCAAAGCGAAAGCCGCGCACCACCACCTCATCATTGCGATTGGACGAACCACGGTAGTTGGTAAAGGCGCCGCTGGAATAACTCAACGCGTCCGATACCGAGGAAACCGCCTGGGCGTCCATCTGGTCGCGCGTGACGACGCTAATGGTTTGCGGGGTTTTGATTAATGGCGTGCTGGTTTTCGTCCCGGCGGCGCTTGCTTTGGCGACGATGCCTTTCAACGGCGCGGTAACGCTTTCCGCATTATCGCCTGCCGTAACGACGATGGTGTCATTACCGCCGGTTGTTGCAGCGTCAGTCGTGGCGGCATGGACCAGCGGCGATATCAGCAAAGTAGAAACAATAGCCAGCGGTATACGGTGATTATCAACACGGAAATTAATGAGACATGCTAACGGTTTCTTGGTCGTTTTAAACATAGATTCATCCCTTCAAAAAACAGCCTTGTCGTAAGTTCACTCAAGATGATTTGAGCTTCTTAAACCACCGCAAAGGCCGGAGCACACCTTATCCCCACTAAGTAACAACCGGTTTTCGCGTGGAATATTATGATTTAAAACAATCATATAAATAGCTCTTAATGTTCTCTCAGCGGGAAGAGAGATCGACATATTATTGCAAATGTAAATGAATCTCAATATTATTCGCGTTAACGTCAGAAATTGTAAAGCAACCGCGTCACCTTATCGCTTATGTCATGAAAAGGTAAGGAACGTAAACGTAACGAAAATCTCCGAGAGGTTTTAATGCTTAAAAAACAACCACCTGGAACTGCCACTGCGTTTCTCTCATCCGCGTCGGCAGGGGACTATCTCTGGTGGCGGCAGATAGCCGGAATCGGCACACCCTTAGTGGAAATCTGGAATGAAAAACAGGTTTGCATAACTTTTTTCTGGCGCGACCCGGCTGGTGACGAACATCGTTCCGCCATTCAGCAGGTTTATATTGATATCAATGGCGTTACCGATCATCACAGCGTTACGCCGCAAAGCATGCAACGTTTGTCCGGCACCGACGTCTGGCACTGGTCGCTGACTATCGAAGCGCAATGGCGCGGCAGCTACAACCTAATCCCCGTCACCCGCGAACAGCTACCGCCAGAATTTTATGGCGATGAGGAACAGCGCAGCCGGCAACAGCGTGAATGGTGGTGCTCGCTGTTTGCTTATGCCATTGCCGATCCCCTGAATCCGTTGAAACCTTACAGCGCCCATTGGGGAAACGTCCTTTCCCCCGCTCATATGCCCGCTGCGCCTGCTCAGCAGGCATGGCGACAGTGGGACAGCGGCGCGGCTCCGCAACCGGATCCCCGGCGGCTGCGACTTTTCCCGTGGCAAAGCGAACGACTGGGGAATCAACGGCGCATCTGGCTGTATACCACAGGCTTCAGCGAGACAGAGACGTCACGTCCGCTGGTGATCGTGCTGGATGGTCAGAAATGGGCGCAACAGCTTCCGCTGTTTTCCGCGCTGGATGCAGAAACGGCCGCTGGACGCCTGCCAGCGGCGGTGTGGTTATTCGTTGACGTGATCGACATGCAATACCGCGAGCGGGAACTGACCTGCAATGCGGATTTCTGGTTGGCGGTACAGGAGGAACTGCTGCCGCTGGCGGCACGGTATGCCGCCTTTAGCGACGATCCCGATCGCACCGTGGTATCGGGACAGAGCTACGGCGGGTTGTCCGCACTTTACGCCGGCCTGTTCTGGCCGCAACGCTTTGGCCGGGTACTTACCCAGTCGGGCTCTTTCTGGTGGCCGAATATAAAAAGCCTTACGCCCGCAGCCCGCCGTCCGGAGCATGACGTTGGCTGGCTGATCAAGCAGGTTAGGCAAGGCGCCGGCAGCCAATCGCCGCTGACCGTCTTTCAGGAAGCAGGGAAGCGTGAAGACGATATCAACATGGTAAATCAACAAATGTATCAGGCGCTGATTGCCGCCGGCCACCAGGTGAACTATCGGGTGTATGACGGCGGGCACGACTCGCTGTGCTGGCGAGGCGGATTAATTGACGGATGCCGCTGGCTATTGTCCGGCGGCATCACACCAACAGACCATGAATTGACAGGTGAACGCGATGAGTCAGGAACAGTTGAACCCTTTTGATGACGACAGCCTTACATTTTTTGTGCTGATCAACGAGCAGCAGCAGTACAGCTTATGGCCGGCGTTTGCCGTGCTGCCGGCAGGCTGGGAGAGCGTATACGGGCCGCACTCCCGCGCGGCATGTATTGAATATACTGAAAAACACTGGCTCGATATGCGCCCCGCCAGTCTGCGCGCCGCATCTTAAGCACAATGCCAAATGCAGTAACCCGCCGGGTGCTGCCTTTCCCATTTGCCAAGCAAGGAAAACACCGTGTCAGAAACAGGATTAGCGCCTGAGATACAGGCGGATTTTCAGGAACTGCCCCTGGTGGCGGCCCAACCCGGTATCTGGTTCGCCGAGCAGATAGCCGCCCAGCGTAATGCTTTTACCGTCGCCCACGTTATTGAACTGTGCGGCCCGGTGGATAGGGATTGTCTGGACGCGGCAATACGTCAGGGACTGTCTGAAGCCGATACGGTACATGCCCGCTTCTGCCTGAGTGAATCGGATACGCCGGTTCAGCGACTTCCCCGCCGCGTGCAGGCGCCGCAGGTCAATGCGCCGGAATGGCTGGACGTCAGCGAGGAAGGCGAAAACGCCGCCCATGCGTTAATACAGGACGATCTGGCAAGCGATCTGCCCGCCGATGGCGCGCGCCCGCTTTACCGCCAGGTGCTCATGCGGGTATCCGCACAGCCGGAGCGCTGGTTCTGGTATCAGCGTTTCCATCATCTGATGCTGGACGGTTTCAGTTTTGATGCGCTGACCCGACGCATCGTGGATATTTACAATGCCCGGCGTAACGGCCAATCCCCCGGCGATACGCCCTTTACCCCGTTCAGCCAGGTGGTGGACGAATATCAGGCATGGCAGTCTTCCGCATCCTGTCGGCGGGCGGCGGCATTCTGGCAAGAACATGCCCGCGATTTACCGGCCCCGGTTTCACTGGCCGGCGAAGTCTGTAGCCCGGTGCCGCAGGGCGCGCGAACGCTGCACCACAGGTTGAACCTGGCCGTGTCGCCGTTTGAGGCGCTTAACGCGGATGAGGATTTAGCGCGGGCCGAACCGGCGGAAATCGTTATGGCGGCGCTGTATATCTATCTGTATCGCATGAGCGGTTCGCCGCGCCTGTCCGTAGGATTCCCTTTTATGCGCCGTATGGGCTCGGCGGCGCTGTGCGCGATCGGCCCGGTGGTGAACGTACTGCCGCTCCAGTTAACGCTGCGCCCGGACATAACGCTGGCCGAGGTGACCCAGGCGTTGCTTGACGAAATCAAGACCGTGCGCCGCCATCAGCGTTACGAAGCGGAGCAGCTGCGCCGCGATCTCGGCCGGGTGGGCAGCAGCGAAGGGCTGTACGGACCGGTCATCAACTTTAAAGTGTATAACGCGGCGCTAAAGCTGGACGGCACCACGGCAATTACCCATACGCTGGCGATGGGGCCGGTGGACGATCTGGAGTTTGAGCTGGGCATTGGTGATGGCAAGCTGCATCTGACGCTGGCGGCAAACCCCGGCCGTTATAATGCGCAAACCCTGCAATGGCACGCGGAACGCATTGCTTACCTGCTGAAACAGCTGCTGCAACAGCCCCGCCAGCCTATCAGCCGCTTCTCTGTGGTCAGTGACGATGAACAGCGGCGTATGGCGCTCTGGGCCTGCGGACCGCGTCTGGCGATGCCGACCGGCGCTGTATCCGTGGTGGACAGACTGCTGCACCAGGTGGAAAAACAGCCGGACGCCGTGGCGGTCCGTTGCGGCGAGGCCAGCCTGAGCTACCGGGAACTCGCCGACCGTGTCATGCAACTGGCGCGCGTACTGATCGCGCGCGGGCTGGGCGCCGAAGATGTGGTTGCCGTCGGTATTCCCCGTTCAACGGACTCACTGGTGGCGATCTTCGGCGTACTGGCCAGCGGCGCTGCCTATATGCCGCTGGATCTGGATTATCCCCGTGAACGTCTGGCGCTGATGTGCGAGGATGCCCGGCCGGCGCTCTTGCTGACCCACCGTACGGTCGCCGAACGGATGCCGGCCCTGCCGCAGACGCTCTGTCTGGATGATGCCGATGCGCAGGCCGCGTGCCGTGAGATGTCGTCAGCCCCGGTGAGAGACGCGGAACGCCGGGAAGCGCTACGCGGCGAGCATCTGGCCTACATGATTTATACCTCCGGTTCTACCGGACGGCCCAAAGGGGTAATGAGCACCCACGGCGGATTACTGAATCTGCTGGCGTCGCACGCCGCTTTCCTGTTCGGTCCGGCGATGGAAACCTTTTCCCGCCGCTACGGCCGTCGCCTGCGCGCGGGCCATACCGCCTCTTTCTCCTTTGACTCATCCTGGGAGCCGCTATTCTGTCTGATCCTGGGCTGCGAGCTGTATATTTTTAACGAGGAACTGCGGCGCGACGCCTGGGCGCTGGTGCAGCATCTGCATCAGACACCCGTCGACCTGATGGACGTTACCCCCTCTTTCTTTTCTCAGATGATCGACAGCGGACTGCTGGAGCCGGGCACGCCCAAACCCGGTTTCATTATGATTGGCGGCGAGGCCGCCACCCCGCGGCTATGGCAACTGATGCGGCAACAGTCGGATATGGCGATCCATAACTATTACGGGCCGTCGGAATACACCATCGATACGTTGGGCGCCGCTATCCAGACCGCCGCGCAGCCGGTTATCGGCCGGCCGGTGGCCAATACCGATGTCTGGTTGCTGGATCACCGTTTACAGCCGGTGCCGCCCGGCGTGGCGGGAGAGCTATATATTTCCGGACCGGGCATCGCGCGCGGCTATCTGCGCCGTCCGGATCTGACCGCCACCCGCTTTGTGGCCAATCCGTTCCGCCCCGGCGAGGTGATGTATCGCACCGGGGATTTGATGCGCTGGCGCAGTGACGGACAACTGGCTTTTATCGGCCGGGTCGATCATCAGATTAAAATCCGCGGTTTTCGCGTTGAATTGGGCGAAGTGGAAAATGCGCTGGTCGCCTTGCCGCAAGTCAGCACCGCCGTGGCGATCGCCGAATCCGTCGGGGCGACCCACCGTTTAATCGGTTATTGTTCCGTGCCCGACGCCGCGCTGCGCGAACAACCGGACATCTCATCGCGCCTGCTGGAACAGTTGGCCGCGCAATTGCCGGATTATATGGTGCCGTCGGTATTGGTGGTGTTGGAAGAGCTCCCCCTGACGGTGAACGGCAAGATCGATCGCCAGGCGCTGCCTGCCCCTCAGCCGGCACAGCCGCACCAGAGCCGGGATGCGCAAGGCGAACAGGAGATATTGATTTGTCAGTCCATTGCCGCGCTACTGGGACTGGAGCGTATCGGAGCCGACGACGACTTCTTTGCGTCCGGCGGCGACAGCATTTCCGCCATGGGACTAGGCACGCTGCTGCGGCGGGCGGGCTGGCAATTACGTCCGAGGGATATTTTCGCCCAGCGTACCCCGGCACGCATGGCGTCGGTCATGGAGCCGCTGTCAACGCCGTCGCGCGCGCCCCGCTCCCCGCAGCGCGGCCCGATTGACGGTTTACCCATATTACGCTGGTTCGCCGAACAGGGTATCAACCGACGCTTTGCTCACGGCGTCTTCCTGCGTGTCCCGGCGGCCTTACAGCAAGCGCATCTGGAACAGGCGCTGGCGGCGCTGAGCGCTACGCATCCGGCGCTGGCGGCCTTTACCCGGGACGATCGCCTGATCGTCGGCGAACAACCGCCGGTTACCCTGCCGTCACGCTGTGAAGTGCGGCAAATCGCTGACGATCTCGCCGCCAGCGCCGAACGCGCCTTTGACGCGGCGCTGGAAAAACTGCAACCGGCGGCGGGTCTGATGATGCACGCCGTGTTATTACAGCGGGAAAACCAGTCGTGCGGTCTGGTGATGGTCATACACCATCTGGTGGTGGATGGCGTGTCATGGCGCATCCTGCTGCCCGCGTTACAGCAGGCGGCGGAAGCGGCCATGGCCGGACAGGCCATCGCTCTGACGCCGGAAACGGCATCGCTGCATGACTGGTCGTCCTGGCTGCTGGAGGATCTTCCGCGACGCCAGGCCGAATTGCCGTTATGGCAGTCAATGTTGCAGGCGCCGCTCCCTTTATTGGGGCAAAGACCGTTGGATGCCGCGCAGGATCGCCAACAGGCGCAGCGGGAAAAACGACTATTGCTTGATGCCGCGCCTACCACGGCGCTGCTGACATCGCTGCCGCAACGTTACCGGGCGGGAACGGAAGAGATGCTGCTCGCCGCGCTGGGACTTGCCTGCCAGCGCTATTACGGCGTATCGCAATTGCGCGTGATGCTTGAATCGCACGGCCGGGCGGACGTGGCGAATAGCGTGGATCTCTCCCGTACCCTTGGCTGGCTGACGGCGGAATATCCCGTACAGATGGCCTGGCCGGCAACCACGGCCGATACGCCATGGCAGGTGGTGCGGGCGGTAAAACGCGTAGTGCGGGCCATCCCGGATCGCGGCATTGGCTACGGCATGTTGCGTTACCTGGACGACACCGCTGCCAACCCGCTGCCGACGCTGGCGCGCCAACATGCGCCTGAAATTCTGTTCAACTACCTGGGGCGCTTCAGCGGCGGAAACGCGCTGTGGACGCCGCAGCGCACGGAGCGCCGTTTCCGTGACGCGTTCGCGGTGGCGCAGGACGGCCACACGCCGCTCGGCTACGCGCTGGAAATCAATATCTTTGTCGATGAACAGTCGCCCGCGCCGCGTCTGGCCGTTCATTGGGGATGGGCCGACGGCATCTTCACCGAACAGGATATCGACGCGCTTCATCAGCATCTGGCGCAGGCCGTGGAGAGGCTGGCGGACTTTGCCCGCCGGCATCCGGCGCAAGCGGCGGATACGCTGGTGGCGGCGGAAGTGATGCAGGAAGGAGTAACGGATGACCAACTGCTGCGGCTGCGGCAGGTTCACGGCCCGCTGGCCGCGGTATTGCCGGTTTTGCCGCTGCAACAGGGTTTATTGTTCCATGCCCAGCTTGCGGACAGTGCCGGCAGCTATAACTCCGTAACGCGCTTGTCCCTGCACGGCGCACTGGACAGCGCCCAGCTCAGACAGGCGCTGGAAACCGTCGTCCGCCGCCATCCGCAACTGACGGCGCGTTTCGATACCGAGCTGACTCAGACGCCGCTGCAACTGCTGCCGCTATTGCGCGATGACGAAACCTACTGGCCGTTTGATGAGCAAGCGCTGCCCGCCCTGTCTCCCCAGGCTGAAACCGACGCGCTGCTGGCGCTGGAGAAAAGCGAACTGGCGCGCGATCTGTTCCGCCAGCCGCACGCCATGCTGCATGCGTTACTGGTACGACATGGCGAATCATCCCGCCATACGCTGTTTCTCAATGCCCATCATCTGGTGGTGGATGGCTGGTCGACGCCGATATTGCTGCACGATCTGTTCACCATCCTGCAGCAGGGTGAAACCGCGCTGGCAGCGCACCGGGTAAGCTACCCGCAGGTCGTCCGCCAATTGGCGGATCGGAACGCCGACACCGCCCGTCAGCGCTGGCGCGAGGCGCTGCACGGCGTCAGGCCGACGCTGCTGTTTGGCGAACAACCGCACGACGGCGCGGTTCATGAACTGGAACTGCTGCCGGAACCCCGGCTGGAACAGGAATTGACGCAGCTCTGCCGGCGGTACGGCCTGACGCTCAATACCCTGATGCAGGGGGTCTGGGGCGTGCTGCTCAGCAGCTACAGCGGATTTAACGATGTGATCTTCGGCTCACCGGTATCGGGCCGTTTTGGTCAGATAGACGGGCTGGAGCAGCATGTCGGGCTGTTCAGCAATACGCTGCCGGTACGCGTAACCTTTTCCCCCGATCGGCCGTTACTCAGCCAGCTTGCCGAGCTACAGTCCCGGCAAATTCAACTGATTGAATACGACAATCTGGGGTTGGGAGAAATCCAGCAACTGGCCGGCGCGGGCACGCTGTTTGATACATTACTGGTGGTGGAAAATTATCCCGATCACGCTATTGCCGACGACGAAAAAACGGCGCTGCGCTGTAGCCACATCAATAACCGGGGCTATACCCACTATCCGCTGACCCTGCTGGTGCTGCCGGGCGAACGTCTGCGTCTGCTGATGGAGTATCGCGACAGCGTAGCGCACCCGCAACGTCTGGCGCAGCGGCTGATGCTGTTGCTGGAACAACTGGTTCGGCAGACGGATTTACCGCTCGGCGCCTGGCGGCTACAGACGCCGGAAGAGCAAGCGCTGATCGCCGCGGTAAATGGGACCGCGCATCATGTGCCGCCAGGCACGCTGCACCAGGCGGTGGACGAACAGGCCCGTCGTACGCCGGATCGCGTGGCGCTGCTGGATCGCGAGCACCGGTTGACCTACCGCCAGATGCGGACTCAGGTACAACTGCTGGCGGAACGCCTGATCGCCGCCGGCGTGCGGCCGGGGGATATCGTGGCGGTCGCCCTGCCGCGCTCGGTGCGCCTTAGCCTGTCGCTGCAGGCTATTCTGGAAGCCGGCGCCGCATGGCTGCCGCTGGATACCGGCTACCCCGACGAACGGCTGGCGCTGATGGTGGACGATGCCAGCCCGCGCCTGATCATCACGGAAAGCGGGCTGCAAACCCGTTTTGCGCCGTTGGCTCCTCTGCTACTGCTGGATCGCCTGGCCGATGAACGCCGGCAACCGACCGCGCCCGACATCAGGGTCGATCCAAGGCAGGCCGCCTACGTTATCTACACCTCCGGCTCTACCGGGCGCCCCAAAGGGGTGGTGGTCAGCCATCAGGCCATTGTCAATCGCCTGTGGTGGATGCAGGACAGCTACCGCCTTACCGACGACGACGTGGTGTTGCAAAAAACCCCCTGTAGCTTTGACGTATCGGTATGGGAGTTCTTCTGGCCGTTGATGACCGGCGCAAGTCTGGTGATGGCGCCGCCGGAGGCGCACCGCGATCCCGATGCGCTGCGGCAGCTGATCGACGATTATGCGGTCACCACGCTGCATTTCGTGCCCTCCATGCTGGCAGCCTGGGTGAGTGCGCTGGCATCGCGTCAGCAGATCGGCTGTACCAGCCTGCGGCGGGTATTCTGTAGCGGCGAGGCGCTTTCACGAGAGCTGGCGCTCAGCTACCAGTCCTCGATCGCCGCGCCGCTGCACAATTTGTACGGCCCGACGGAAGCCGCGGTCGACGTCACCTATCAGCCTGCCTCCGGCGCAGCGCTGACGCGCATTCATGCGCCCGGCGTTCCGATCGGTCTACCGGTGTGGAATACCCAACTGCGTATTCTGGACGGCTATCTGCGCCCGGTGCCGGTGGGTGTGGCCGGCGACTTATATCTCTGCGGTATTCAGTTGGCGCAGGGCTATCTGCGCCGCCCCGATCTGACGGCCGCCCGGTTTGTGGCCGACCCGTTCGCCGAGGGGGAACGAATGTATCGCACCGGGGATATCGCCCGCTGGCTTGACGATGGCGCAGTGGAATACCTCGGGCGCAGCGACGACCAGTTGAAAATCCGCGGCCAGCGCATTGAACTGGGAGAAATTGAACAGACCTTGCTGGCGCAGCCGGGCGTCATGCAGGCGGTGGTGTGCGCCCGTAACCTGGGACAGGCCTCGCTGGCTGGCGCCGATGCGCGTCAACTGGTCGCCTGGATCATCCCGCAAGCGGGCGTCGCGCTGGATACCGATGACCTGCATCAGGCGCTGACGCAGCAGTTGCCCGCACATATGCTGCCGGTCTGCTATGTACCGATGAGCGAATTTCCCCTCAGCGCCAACGGTAAACTGGACCGGAAGGCATTGCCGGATCCGCAAATGCGACGGGAGAGCGGCCGCGTACCGGCGTCCGACACCGAGCGCTTACTGGCTTCCCTGTTTGCCGAGATTCTCGAACGGGATACGGTGTTTGCCGATGAGGATTTCTTTGCGCTGGGGGGACACTCGCTGCTGGCGATGCGCCTGACGGCGGAAATCCGTCGTCGTCTGCATCAGCCGCTGAGCGTCGGCCAGATTATGGCGGCCCGCAGCGTTGAAAAAATCGCGGCGTTGCTCGACGGGCAACAGAGCGCCGATTCGGCGGAAAGTCGGGGGATTGGCGAAACCATGCCGTTGCGCGCGGGCACAGGCCCGGTACTGTTCTGCCTGCATCCGGCCTCCGGTTTTGCCTGGCAGTATGCGGGGTTGCTGCGTTACCTTGACGGCAAGTATCCGATAGTCGGGCTGCAATCGCCGCGACCGCAAGGGGTTATCGCCCGTTGTAACGATGTGGCGGCGATGTGCGAGCATCATCTGGACGCCATCCGTCGCATTCAGCCGGAAGGCCCGTACTTCCTGCTGGGATATTCGCTGGGCGGCACGCTAGCGCAGGGGATCGCCGCGCGGCTACAACAGGCGGGACAATCGGTGGCGTTCCTTGGTCTGCTGGATACCTATCCGCCGGAAGGGCAGGACTGGACCGGTCCCAGCGAAGAGGAGGCCCGTCAGGAGGTGGCGCATGAACAGGCCGCCTTTATGGCGGCGACGGAAGAAGAGTCTGATCCGCAGTTGCGGGCTGAGAAAGCAGCGATGTTCAACAGTATCGTTGCCAACTATAAGGATGCGGTGCGTTTACTGTCGGACGCCGCCACACCTCATTACGCGGGTGTGGCCACGCTGTTTATCGCCACACACACGCTGCCGGCGGGAATGGATGTGTCGGCAGCCTGGGCGCCCTACGTCGGCGCGCTGACGACCTATCCGCAGCCTTGCGAACACGCCGATATTCTGTCGCCGGCGTCATTGACGCATCTGGGACCGCAGTTGAGCCGCCTGTTGTCAGACTACCCGCAGCTTGCACGATAAAGGAGAGGAGCGACGTTTATCGCCCGGCCTTAAGGGACCGGGTGATAACGTCCGCAGGGCACAATCAACGGCGTATGGGATACCGGATCGTCAATAATTACGCATGACATGCCGAATACCTGCTTCACCAGTCCGCTGCTGATGATATCGGCAGGTTTTCCCTGGGTCACCACCTGTCCCGCACTCAGCACAATCAGGTGATCCGCATAGCGGCACGCCTGATTGAGATCGTGCAGCACGGCGATCAGCGTTCGCCCATGCTGCTGATTAAGCGTACGAAAAAGATCGAGCAGTTCAATCTGATGAGCGATATCCAGCCAGGTTGTCGGTTCATCCAGCAGCAGCAACGGAGTCTGCTGGGCCAGCACCATGGCGATCCATACGCGCTGGCGCTGACCGCCGGATAACTCATCCACGCTGCGCTCGGCGAGATCGCTGACGTTGGTGGCGACCATCGCCTGCTCCACCGCATCCTTGTCCGCCTGGCTCCATTGGCGCAACAGCGTCTGATGGGGATAACGGCCGCGCGCCACCAGGTCGGCCACCGTAATATTATCCGGAACAATCGCCTGCTGCGGCAGCAGGCCGATCTGCCTAGCCAGCGCTTTGGTCGGTATACGCTGGATGTTTTTACCATCCAGCAATACTTCGCCCGCCAGCGGTTTCAGCAGCCGGCATAGCGCCCTTAACAACGTGGATTTGCCGCAGGCATTGGGACCGATAATCACGCTGAATTGGTTGTCGGGAATCGTGACGCTCAGATCCTCGGCAATGATTTTTTTGTCATACCCCAGAGTCAGATTCGATGCGTGAAGAAAATGCGTCATGACTATTTCACTCTTTTAACGGTTAACGACGTGATTCACGAACCAGCAGCCAGATCAGGTAAATGCCCCCGATGCTGACGGTGACCGCCCCCACCGGGAGCTGTACTCCGGCAAAGGCGTGCTGGGCGACAATATCAGCCGACAACAGCAAAATGGCCCCGATCATGGCTGATGAAAATAACGGTACTGAACTGGCCCGCATTAAACGACGGGCGATTTGCGGCGCCGCCAGCGCAATAAAGGAGATGGGACCGGCCGTCGCCGTCACCACGGCGGTCAGGATAACGCCGAACAGCATGAGCCACAGCCTGCTGGCTTCCGCATTAACCCCCAGCGATCGCGCGCTGTCATCCCCCATTTCCAGCAGTTGCAAACGCTTTCCCATCAGCAGCGCCGCCGCGATGGCGATGGGAATAATCGCCACGGCGGGCTGCCCTTTGGCCCAGGTCACGCCGTTTAATGACCCCGTTCCCCACAGCGCGGCGGTCATGGCGCTCTCCAGCGATCCGGTAATGATCAGCCAGGTATTAAAGGCCGCCAGTATCGCGCTAATCGCAATACCGACGATAATCAGGCGAAATCCCACTATGCCCTCTCGCCATGCCAGCAGATAGACCGCCGCCGCGGTAATGACGCCGCCGGTCACCGCCCCGCTGGCGATCTCGTAGTAGCCGCCATTTAGTAAAATAATGGTGACTAAGGCGCCGGTATAAGCCCCGCTGCTGAAGCCGATAATATCCGGGCTGCCCAGCGGGTTGCGTATAATGGACTGAAAAATCGCTCCGCTGACCCCGAGGGCCGCGCCCAGAAGCAAAGCCATAACCGCCCGCGGAGTGCGCCACTGGGTGACGACGGTGACGGTGCCCGGTTCTCCCTTGCCGGTCAACGCCTGCCAGATATCGAACGGCGATAATTGCAGGGTGCCGAGACTGACGGCCAGAATAACCAGCAACGTACTGGCGATGAGCAATATGCCGTTAATCCATATTACGCGGCGGGAGAACCGACCGCTTATCAGCCCGAAAGGCGCACTAAGGCTGAGCGTTCTGGTGATCATATTTTCCTCAGGCTTTACGTTGGCGCACCAGCCAAATCAGTACTGGCGCGCCAATAAAGGCGGTAACAATGGAAACCCGCAGTTCGCCCGGAACCAACAGGCGTCCGGCAATATCCGCACAGAGCAGCAGAATGGGCGCGAACAGCAGGGAGTAAATCAGGATCCAGCGCTGATCCGATCCCGCCCACCAGCGCGCGATATGCGGGATCATCAGACCGACAAAACCGATGGGGCCGACCAGCGCGGTGGCGGAGCCGCACAGCAGCATAATCGCCAGCATCGCCAGACAGCGAACCAGAATGACGTTGGTTCCCAGCGCGGCGGCGATATCTTCCCCCATGCTGAGGGTATTCAGCGAGCGGGCGGCCATCAGGGCCAGTATGCAGCCAAGGATAATGGTCGGGGTGGCCAGCGCGATATTGTGCATGGAACGAACGTCCAGCGTACCGGCTTCCCAGATACGCAGTTGATCAAACGCCTGTGGATTAAGCAATGAAATGGAAGAGGTGATGCCGGTTAATACCGCGCTTAACGCAACGCCGGCGAGCGTCAGCCGGACAGGATTAATACGCCCGCCGCTCAACGTACCGATAATCCACACCACAATACTGGTCACCAGCACGCCGCCCCAGGCAAAGCCGAGCCAGGACGCCATGCCGGTAATGCCGAACAGGGTAATGCCCAGCACAATGGCGAAACTGGCGCCGGCGTTGACGCCCAGAATACCGGGATCCGCCAGCGGATTACGGGTCAGCGCCTGTATTACCGCGCCGGCGCCCCCCAGCGCCATGCCGACAATAATCCCCGCCAGCGTGCGCGGCAGACGGGCATTCAGAATGATGGTGCTGTCGGCGTTGGCAAGCTGCCCCGTCAGGCTTAACCAAACGGTTTGCGGAGGAATAGACTTGGCGCCCAGCATCAGGCTGGCGACAGCGGCCAGCGCAATAACGCCCAGCGCGATCGCCACCCCGGACAGACGCCGCAAACGGCCGCGCTGGAGAAAAAAGGGGGCCGGGCGTACGGCATCATGGTGTGTCGGATGATGTGACATCTCCGATTATAGCCCTCTTAACCAATTTAAATGTATATGATTATTATTATCATTAACGTTGAAGCCAAGCTATGGTAGCATGACTTTTTCATCAAATACATTGACATATACCTTGTGTTTGCCGGATTGACACCCGGCTGATTCGCCGGACCGCTTACTAATCCTCCTTTGCAGGGAAAACCATGGCTAAATCATCCATCCTGCTTGATTTCAGCTTGCTGAAAAACAATAGGCATTTCCGGGCGATCTTCGTTGCCCGTATGTTATCGGTATTCGCGCTTGGCATGCTGGCCGTCGGGGTGCCCGTACAGATCCAAAACATGACGGGCTCCACGCTTCAGGTGGGGATTGCCGTCGCCCTGGACGGCGTCGGCATGTTCGCGGGGTTGATACTGGGGGGCGTACTGGCGGATCGTTTCGATCGCCGCAAGCTGATCCTGTTCGCCCGGGGAACCTGCGGGCTGGGTTTTGTCGCGCTGAGTATCAATGCCTTTGCCGACGCGCCGTCGCTGATCGCGCTGTATGTGCTGGCCGCCTGGGATGGTTTTTTCGGCGCGTTGGGCATGACGGCGCTGATGGCGGTAATCCCGCTGTTGGTGGGACGAAAGAACCTTCCCGCCGCCGGCGCGCTGAGCATGCTGACCGTCAGACTCGGCGCCATTCTGTCGCCGGCGCTGGGCGGGGTCATTATTGTGGCTGGCGGCGTGGGCTGGAATTTTGCCGTGGCCGCAGTAGGGACATTGGCCACACTGCTCCCGCTGGTGCGTCTGCCGACCATGAAGCCGGAACAGCAGCAGCCGGAACATCCGCTGCGCGCGCTGGCAAGCGGGATAAAATTTGTCTGTGCGCATAAAATCGTCGGCAGCGTGGTGCTGATTGGTATGCTGGTGAGCATCGTGGGCGCCATGCGCGTACTCTTCCCCGCGCTGGCCGGCGACGTATATCATGCCGGGCCATCCGCCATCGGACTAATGTATTCCGCGGTCCCTCTGGGCGCCATGATGGGAGCTTTCACCAGCGGCTGGGTTTCGCGGGTGCAGCGGCCGGGCCGCATCCTGCTGGGGTGCGCCGTGGGCGCGTTTCTGTCCGTGGCTTCGCTCGGGCTGGCGGGCAATATCATACCTGCCCTGTTCGCGCTGGTATGCTATGGCTACCTGAACGCGATTACCTCGTTGCTGCAGTTTACCCTGATCCAAAGCCATACCCCGGATCACCTGCTGGGACGGGTAAACAGTCTGGGAACCGCGCAGGATGTGACGGGAGATTCAATCGGCGCTTTAGGGCTGGGAATGATGGGAAAAGTATTAACGCCGGCGATGAGCATTCTGTCATTCGGCGCCGCAGCCGCGCTATTGTGCATGCTGCTGGCCGCCTGCATACGCCCGTTGCGTCATTGTACCCTGGGCGATCCGGCCTTATTGCACGAAACGGACAGGCCATCTTCCGACGCGGACACAGAACCAGCCGGCCAGCCCTGATCTCCCGTTCACTGCACCGCGAATCGCCGTTATTGCCCCCACGGATAACCGTGGAGGCAATCTAGGACTTGGCAAAATATCGCTCAATATTGCCGAGCATATTGCTGGCGCTGTAATAGTCCAGCCGGAAGGTATCTGTTCCCATCGCCCAGATATGATGGTTTATCACAGGTTCCAGGTGACTGAGGAACGGATTCGCCATCACTTCGCGGATAAGGCTGTCATCGGCGGAAAACAGCAGCAGGCTTTTACCGTTCAGGCTATCCGCCATATTTTCACCGGAAATCTGCACAATATCCTGGCGCTTACCCTGCTTGGTCTCGGTTTTTACCCCCTCCGGCAGGGTGGCGAGCTGAAAACCGAGTTCGCTCAGCAACTGCCCCTGAGCCGATGCCTTGGTCCAGATATTCGCCCCGCGCCCGTCCTCGTAGTAGACCAGAGCAGAGACCGGCTGCGGCGGCAAGGTAATTGCCTGTTTTACCGCCTGCACCCGTTGTTCAAACTGCGCGATCGCCCTCTCGGCATCCGCTTTATGCCCGGTGATATCACCCAATTGCCGGGACAACTGCTGCCAGCTTTTATCGCCGTAGTCGATCACCAGCGTCGGAGCAATGGCCGCCAGTTGATCGTACAACTTCAACGCTGAATCTCCGCCGGTAGCCGCGATAACAATCAGATCGGGCGCGACCGCGGCAACCGCCTCCGCATTGGGTTCAGTAATATAAAGCGGCTTCACGCCGCGCTCCGCGGCCACTTTACTCCACTGGGAGAAAAAACCCCGGCCATCGGCGACGGATACATTGGGACTGGTGGCGCCTGAGCCGATAACCGGCGCGTTTATCGCCAACAGAGAACCGGTAATCGTCACGCTGGTTGAGACAATGCGCTGCGGCGGACGGGGTAACGTCAGCGGCCCCTTGAGCGTCTGGAAGGTGCGCGGCCAACCGTCAGGTTGCGGCTGAACGGATGAAGGAGAGGAAACCTCGTTGTTATCGCAACCTATGGCGATAACGGCCAGCAATACACCGCATATGATGACAACTATTCTACGAACAATAACGCTTAACATACCGTGCATGACCGTGTTATTCCTCTGATATCTGACTGAAAATACCGGCATTGAGCCACTAACCTTCCTTCTTTCCCCGCCCGTCGCCATCCGCGCCGGCTTCATCCTCCGCGCCGTCATCCTCCTTTACCGGCGTGCCGGCGGTGAGCAGATAGGGCGACTGCTGCCAGCGGGTGCGGCGGTTCTGCAGCAGGGTGCGGGTCAGAATGATGCCGATGGCCAGCGACAGCAGGATCATTAAACGCAGAATATTGGTGGTGTTATCCACCTGCTTCGCTTCCGTCGCCAGCACATGCGTATCGAGGGTAACGCGCAGAAACCCTATCGGGCCGTCTTTCCCCTCGATCGGCTGCACCAGTTGATGATTAAAGTAGCTGCCGACCCGGTTACCATCCAGCGCCAGCCGGTCCCGGAGTGGAACCTGCTCGCCGGCGCGGGCCAGCAGCGAACCGTCCTGCTGATAAATGCCGGCATCCAGAATGCGGCTATGATCGGTGAGTTGCCTGAGGATGTCATGAATTTTCTGGCTGTCGTCGGCGGCGCTTTCCATCAGCGGCGACAGGGAGTAGGCGACCTGTCTGGTCAAGGTGCGCGCCAGCTCTTCAACCTGCTCGGAGCGCGCCATCTGGTGGCTCAGGCTGAAATAGGACGCCCCCTGCATCAATATCACCAGCAGAGTTAAGCAAATCAGCACAATGGCTGTACGATGAAGGCGGAATTTTATCCGGGCCCGAACCATGATAATCCTTACGCGTTTTGGATACTTTATGTTGCCAGAAGCGTTGACGATAGGATAGCTTGTTGCCCTGTTTTGCGACCGATATCTTTGTGGCTGCCGGATACGTACACGCGCCGAACATATTGTACCCAGTCATATCATTACCGCCAGTAGAGGATCTGCCCCATGACGAATAGTCTGACCTATCGTGATCTCCCGGACGAGATTAACCATTGGCCCGGACTGCCGCTGTCGCTGAGCGGCGATGAAGTGATGCCGCTCGATTACCGCGCCGGGGATAGCGGCTGGGTGCTGTACAGCGACGTGCTGGACAAGAATTTGCTGGCCCGCTATCAGCGTCGACTGGGCGCGGCGATGGTGATTGTCAGCGCGTGGAGCGTGGGGGATTATCAGGTGGTGCGGCTGGCGGGCACGCTGACGCCGCGGGCGAGCAAGCTGGCGCATGAACTGAATATGGACGTTGCCCCCATGCGCAACGCCCCCACCCTGCGGTCGCCGGGTTTGCTGGTGATGGATATGGACTCCACCGCGATTCAGATTGAATGCATCGACGAAATCGCCAAACTGGCGGGCACCGGCGATTTGGTGGCCGAAGTGACCGAACGGGCGATGCGCGGCGAGCTGGACTTTGCCGCCAGCCTGCGCCAGCGGGTGGGCACCTTGAAAGGCGCCGATGCGCATATTCTGCATCAAGTTCGCCAAACCCTGCCGCTAATGCCGGGGCTGACCGATATGGTCGCGCAGCTTCAGGCGGCCGGCTGGCACATCGCCATCGCCTCCGGCGGATTTACCTATTTCGCCGATTATCTGCGCGACGAACTGGGCCTGGTCGCCGCCGTCGCCAACGAGATGGGCGTGCGGGACGGTAAACTGACCGGCGAAGTCGTCGGGCCGATTATCGACGCCAAATACAAAGCCGCCACGCTGCGCCAACTGGCGGAGAAACTGGAGATTCCCCCGCAGCAGACGGTGGCCATCGGCGACGGCGCCAACGATCTGCTGATGATCAAAGCCTCCGGCCTGGGCATCGCCTATCATGCCAAACCGAAAGTCAACGAACAGTCGGCCGTCACCATTCGTCATGCCGACCTGACCGGCGTGCTGTGCATCCTCAGCGGCAGCATGAGACACGAAAAACGCTAATTCAAGCGAGGTGATCCGTGGCAAAAGCAGTCAAACGCGCTTTCGTATGTAATGAATGCAGAGCAGATTACCCACGCTGGCAGGGACAGTGCAGCGCCTGTCACGCCTGGAACACCATTACCGAAGTTCGTCTGGCGGCGGCCTCCTCCTCTTCGCGATCCGATCGCCTGACGGGCTACGCCGGCGAGAGCGCGGGCGTCAGCCGGGTGCAAAAGCTGTCGGAAATCAGCCTGGAGGCGTTGCCGCGCTTTTCCACCGGTTTTCAGGAGTTCGACCGGGTGCTGGGCGGCGGCGTGGTGCCGGGCAGCGCCATTCTGATCGGCGGCAGCCCCGGCGCGGGTAAAAGCACCCTGCTGCTGCAAACGCTGTGCAAACTGTCCGAACAGATGAAAACCCTGTACGTGACGGGGGAGGAGTCGTTGCAGCAGGTGGCGATGCGCGCGCACCGCCTCGGTTTGCCCGCCCACAACCTGAATATGCTTTCCGAAACCAGCATCGAACAGATTTGCCTGATCGCCGAACAGGAACAGCCGAAGCTGATGGTGATCGACTCCATTCAGGTGATGCACCTGGCCGATATCCAGTCGTCTCCCGGCAGCGTGGCGCAGGTGCGGGAAACCGCCGCCTATCTGACCCGCTTCGCCAAGACGCGCGGCGTGGCCATCATTATGGTCGGCCACGTCACCAAAGACGGTTCGCTGGCCGGCCCGAAAGTGCTGGAGCACTGCATCGACTGTTCCGTGCTGCTGGACGGCGACGCCGACTCCCGTTTTCGCACCCTGCGCAGCCATAAAAACCGTTTCGGCGCGGTCAACGAGCTGGGCGTGTTCGCCATGACCGAACAGGGGCTGCGTGAAATCAGCAATCCGTCCGCCATTTTCCTCAGCCGCGGCGACGAAATCACCTCCGGCAGTTCGGTGATGGTGGTGTGGGAAGGCACGCGCCCGCTGCTGGTGGAGATTCAGGCGCTGGTGGACCAGTCGATGATGGCCAACCCGCGGCGGGTGGCGGTGGGGCTGGAGCAAAACCGGCTGGCCATTTTGCTGGCGGTACTGCACCGCCACGGCGGCCTGCAGATGTCCGATCAGGACGTGTTCGTCAACGTGGTCGGCGGCGTCAAGGTGACGGAAACCAGCGCCGATCTGGCGCTGCTGCTGTCGCTGGTCTCCAGCCTGCGCGATCGCCCGCTGCCGCAGGATCTGGTGGTGTTCGGCGAGGTGGGGCTGGCGGGGGAGATCCGCCCGGTGCCCAGCGGCCAGGAGCGTATCGCGGAAGCGGCCAAGCACGGCTTTAAACGCGCCATCGTGCCGCACGCCAACATGCCGAAAAAACCGCCGGCCAATATGCAGGTTTTCGGCGTCAAAAAACTGGCCGACGCGCTGGATATCCTTGATGAGCTGTAAATTCCGCCACGCATCCGGCGCGCTGTGGTATCTTGTTTAGTACACTAAACAGGAGCGTCGGACTATGTCGCCATTCGATTATCTGAAATCCGCCATCCGGCAAAAGGGATGTACCTTGCAGCAGGTCGCCGATGCGACGGAGATGACCAAGGGCTATCTCAGCCAGTTGCTTAACGCCAAGATCAAAAGCCCCAGCGCGCAGAAGCTTGAAGCGCTGCACCGTTTTCTCGGACTGGAATTCCCGCGCCACGAAAAAAAGATTGGCGTGGTATTCGGCAAGTTCTACCCCCTGCACACCGGGCACATCTATCTTATCCAGCGCGCCTGCAGCCAGGTGGACGAACTGCACGTTATTCTGGGCTATGACGAACCGCGCGACCGGCTGCTGTTTGACAATAGTTCCATGTCGCAGCAGCCGACGGTCAGCGATCGCCTGCGCTGGCTGTTGCAAACCTTTAAATATCAGAAAAATATCCGCATCCATGCCTTTAACGAACAGGGCATGGAGCCGTATCCGCACGGCTGGGACGTATGGAGCAAAGGCATTCACGCCTTTATGCGGCAAAAAGGCATCGAACCGAATTTCGTCTATACCAGTGAAGAACAGGATGCGCCGCAATACCGTGAACAACTGGGCATCGAGACGGTATTGGTGGATCCGCAGCGTTCATTTATGAGCATCAGCGGTTCGCAGATCCGCCACGACCCCTTCCGCTACTGGGAGTATATCCCCACCGAAGTTAAACCTTTCTTTGTGCGCACCGTGGCCGTTCTCGGCGGCGAATCCAGCGGCAAATCCACGCTGGTCAACAAGCTGGCGAATATCTTCAACACCACCAGCGCCTGGGAATACGGCCGTGATTACGTGTTTTCCCATCTGGGCGGCGATGAAATGGCCCTGCAATATTCCGATTACGACAAAATCGCCCTCGGGCAGGCGCAGTACATCGATTTCGCGGTTAAATACGCCAATAAAGTGGCCTTTATCGATACCGACTTCGTTACCACCCAGGCGTTTTGCAAAAAATACGAAGGGCGCGAACATCCGTTCGTTCAGGCGCTTATTGATGAATATCGTTTTGATCTGGTGATTCTGTTGGAAAACAACACGCCGTGGGTGGCGGACGGCTTACGCAGTCTGGGCAGCGCAACCGCGCGCGCGGAGTTTCAGAATCTGCTGAAAAAAATGCTGGTAGAGAACGGCATCCGTTATGTCCACGTGGAAGAATCAGACTACGACTCGCGTTTTCTGCGCTGCGTTGAGCTGGTGCAGCAAATGCTGCGGCACGAGCTCACCAGCGCCAACAGCGCGAAGGGGTGATGATTTCCGGCAGCGGGATGTCCCAGCTTTCCACCGGCAGCCGGTCGACCTGCTGGCAATCATGCGCCAGACCGATGGGATAGGGCCCGCCCCGCGGCCAGTGGCGCAAGGTGCGGTCATAGAAACCGCCGCCCATCCCCAGCCGCTGCCCCTGCCGGTCAAACGCCACCAGCGGGGTCAGCAGCACGTCCAGCCGTTGCAGGGGCAATACCCGCCGCACATCCAGGCGGGGCTCGAGAATTTTCAGCCGGTTCAGCACGAGTTCGCTATCGGGTTCGTAGCGCAGAAACAGCAAATTCCCGGCGCTGAACGGATGCAACGCCGGCAGATAAACCCGTTTGCCCCGTTGCCAGAACTGCTGAATCAGCGGCTGCGTATCCAGTTCGCCGTCAAATGATAAAAACACCGCGATACTGTCAGCCTGCTCTATTTTCCGATGCGTCAACGCCCGCGCCAACGCCTGCTGAGCGAACAATGCCTGCTGCTCCGCGCTGAGCTGACGACGGCGTTGCCGCACATCGCGACGAATTTGCCGGCGAAGCTGGGCTGAAGAGAGCGGCGCTGTGGATGATGGAATCGGCTGCATAAAAATGGGGGCGATAACCGCGAACAATCGCAGGTGAAAGAAAGGGAATCTCCGAGATGCCGCCGCAGGCTGTAACCCTTGAACCCTTGGTTCAAGGTGAACATAACGTCGCAGTCTTAAGGCTTCTCGGACGAACCGAGCATGCTCACCAACCACGGAGCGTTACATTCTATTGGTTTGAAATATCGGCTCAGGGGACTGGCCCGCTGACAAACATCTCAGAGAAATTTTATTCGTTACTCGCTATAAACCTTAGCACGTCTTATCGCGTAAAAACACCCGACTTTTGTCAAAACCCGAGGTTACTCAAACTGCGCGCCCGGACGATCGGTGATGCGGCCCTGCTCCAGCAACGCCTGTTCGATAGTCTGTTGCAGCATACGGATACGCTGCTCCATGTTGGCGGCATAGTCGCGGGTTTTTCCCCGCTCCTGCGCCAGTTCATGGCACACGTTCAGCGCGGCGATAAACACCAACTGCTCGGTGTTGGTGACTCTGGTACGAACTTTAAGATCTTGCAACCGTTGGTTAAGATCTTCCGCAGCCTGATTCAACGCTTCCTGTTGCTCTGGCGGACAATTGACTCTTAACGATCGGCCAAAAATCTGAATATCTACCGGTTGTGCAGACATACCCTTCCTGCCTTATTTCGTTTTCGCGCCCGCTTGGGATAAAACCTGCGCCGTCTGGCCGCGGCCAGTCAAAGCGGGCGTCACTATATATATCCAAAATATAAGATACAAGCCCTTTCTGGTATACCCCCCGAGCTTGGTGGTAGCATAACACGAACTAATCCTGCCAACGATGACGAATGCGCATGTCCATAGAGAATACGTTTCCAGGCTATGAAGCCCTGGACCAGCTGCTACACCAGCAGCAGATCGCCCTGACCGCCGCTGAAATGCACGGTTTGATCAGCGGCATGCTGTGCGGCGGCAACCATGACGACAGTTGGAGAACGCTGGTTTTTGAGCTGACCAACGAAGGGATGGCCTTTCCGCAGACGCTGTCCCAGCCCCTTCAGCACCTGTATCAGACCACGCGGGAAACGTTGGAAGACGAGGGTTTTATGTTTCAGCTTTTTCTGCCGGACGATAACGACGAGTCGGTGACGGTGTTTGACCGGGCCGACGCGCTGTCAGGCTGGGTCAACCACTTTCTGCTGGGGTTGGGCGTGGTTCAGCCGCGGCTGAACAAAACGCGGGGCGAACTGAAAGAAGCCATTGATGATTTACGCAACATCGCCCAGCTCGGCTATGACGAGGATGAAGATCAGGAAGAGCTGGAGCAATCCCTTGAGGAAGTGATCGAATATGTCCGCGTCTCCGCCATCCTGTGCCATAACGAATTTATGAGCCCGCCGGTTATCGCGCCGCAACGGCAAAAACCGACGCTGCATTGATTTCATCGCTACTCGCATACCCACGCGCGGGATGGTGAACAGAGCGGAATATTTTCAGGAGCAGGAGATGAATCAACAAGAGTTCCTTCGCCGTCGCCAGACGCTGCTGGAGAAAATGGCGCCCGCCAGCGCGGCGATTATTTTTTCCGCCCCCGAAGCGACGCGCAATGCCGACAGCGATTATCCCTACCGCCAAAACAGCGACTTCTGGTATTTCACCGGTTTTAACGAACCGGAGGCCGTGCTGCTGTTGGTTAAAAGCGATGAGAAACATCATCACAGCGTGATTTTCAACCGGGTTCGCGACCTGACGGCCGAAATCTGGTTTGGCCGTCGTCTCGGGCAGGAAGCCGCGCCGGCGGCGCTTGGCATCGATCGGGCGCTGCCCTTCGATGAAATCAATACCCAGTTGCCCGTTCTGCTGAACGGACTGGACGTGATCTATCACGCCCAGGGACAGTACGCCCACGCCGATAATCTGGTGTTCGCGGCGTTGGACAGGCTGCGCCAGGGCTCGCGCCTGGGGTACATCGCCCCGCCGACGCTGACGGACTGGCGGCCGTGGGTCCATGAGATGCGGCTGTTTAAATCGCCGGCGGAAATCAACCTGCTGCGCCGCGCCGGCGAAATCAGCGCGCTGGCGCATACGCGGGCGATGCAGGCCTGCCGCCCCGGCATGTTCGAGTATCAGCTTGAGGGAGAAATTCACCACGAATTTACCCGCCACGGCGCGCGCTATCCTTCTTACAACACTATCGTCGGCAGCGGCGATAACGCCTGTATCCTGCACTACACCGAGAATGAAACCCGGATGCGCGACGGCGATCTGGTGCTGATTGACGCCGGGTGCGAATATCAGGGCTATGCCGGCGACATTACCCGCACCTTCCCGGTCAACGGCACGTTCAGCGCGGCGCAGCGCGCCATCTATGACATTGTGCTGCGTTCTCAGCTTAAGGCGCTGGAACTGTTCGTGCCGGGCCGCAGCATCCGCGAAGTCAATGAGCAAGTGGTGCGGGTTATGGTGAGCGGGCTGATCGAACTGGGTATCATGAAAGGCGAAGTCGAACCGCTGATAGCGGAACAGGCGCACCGCCAGTTCTTTATGCACGGGCTGGGCCACTGGCTTGGGCTGGACGTGCACGACGTAGGCGATTACGGTTCAAGCGATCGCGGCCGTCCGCTTGAGCCCGGCATGGTGCTGACAGTGGAACCGGGCCTGTATATCGCCCCCGACGCCAACGTCCCCCAGCAGTACCGGGGCATCGGCATCCGTATTGAAGATGACATCGCGATCACCGCGGACGGCAACGAAAATCTCACCGCCGGCGTGGTCAAAGACGCCGATGCCATTGAAGCCCTGATGGCGCAAGCCGGCGCATAATGGCTTCCCAAGGCGCGGGGCGGCGATAATCTGCAATCACAATCAGGATAACAACGCATGACGGTAATGATTGTCGGCGGCGGCATGGCCGGCGCGACGCTGGCGCTGGCGATATCCACCCTTTCGCAAGGAAAGGTGCCGGTTGAACTGGTCGAAGCGAAGTCGCCCCTCGATCGCCGGCATCCGGGATTTGATGCACGAGCGATAGCCCTGGCGGAAGGCACCTGTCGGCAGTTGGAAAATATCGGCATCTGGCAGGCGCTGGCGGACTGCGCCTCGGCGATATCCCACATCCACGTCAGCGACCGCGGCCACGCCTGCTTTGTCAACCTGAACGCCTCCGACTACCGCGTTCCGGCGCTGGGCCAGGTGATGGAGCTGCACGCGGCGGGACGGCGCCTGTTCTCGCTGTTGCAACAGGCTCCCGGCGTGCGTCTGCACTGCCCGGCGCAGGTGGTGGCGGTCACCCGCACTCAGACCGACGCCACCTTAACGCTGGATAACGCTACGCAGCTGACCGGACGGTTGCTGGTGGCCGCCGACGGTTCGCACTCCAGGCTGGCGCAATCCTGCGGCGTTCAGTGGCAGCAGCAGGAGTACGGTCAGATCGCCGTTATCGCCAACGTCACCACCTCGCAGCCGCACCAGGGCCGCGCCTTTGAACGTTTTACGCCGCACGGACCGCTGGCGCTGCTGCCGATGAGCCAGGGGCGCAGCGCGCTGGTGTGGTGTCATGAGCAAAACCGGCAGGCCGAGGTCGACGGCTGGAGCGAGGCCGAATTCCGTCGGCGGCTACAGTTGGCCTTTGGCTGGCGTCTGGGCGCCTTTACCCATATTGGTGAACGCCACAGCTATCCGCTACGCTTACTGACCGCCAACCGGCATATTCACCACCGGCTGGCGCTGGTGGGCAATGCGGCGCAGACGCTGCACCCGATCGCCGGGCAAGGCTTCAATCTGGGCCTGCGGGACGTGATGTCCCTGGCGGAAACCATCGTCGAGGCCGTCGACAACCGGCAGGATCCGGGCGGCTATGCCGTCCTCAGCCGTTATCAGCAGCGTCGCCAGCCAGACCAGCAGACCACGGTGGCGATCACCGACGGTCTGGTCAGGCTTTTCGCCAACCGCTACACCGCGTTGGAAATCGGCCGCAATCTGGGGCTGGCGGCCATGAATAATCTGCCGATGATGCGCGATGCCCTGGCCCGGCGTACGCTGGGCTGGGTGGAACGTTAACCGGACACAACAGGGAAAAGCTATATGCAATCATTCGATGTGGTTATCGCCGGCGGCGGCATGGTCGGTCTGGCGCTGGCCTGCGGTTTGCAGGGCAGCGGCCTGCGCATCGCGGTGCTGGAACAGCACCCGGCCGAGATCCGCCCGCTGGAGCAAGCGTATGCGCTGCGGGTGTCCGCCATCAACGCCGCCAGCGAATGTCTGCTGCGCCATCTGGGCGTGTGGGAAAATCTGCTGGCGCTGCGCGTCAGCCCCTACAACGCCATGCAGGTGTGGGATAAAGACAGCTTTGGCAAGATCGGCTTCAGCGGCGAAGAGTTCGGTTTTTCCCATCTGGGGCATATTATTGAAAACCCGGTCATCCGCCAGGCGCTGTGGCAGCGCGCCGCTCAGCTGAGCGACGTTACGCTGCTGGCGCCCGCGACGCTGAAACAGGTGGCCTGGGGGGAAAACGAAGCCTTTATCACCCTGCAGGATGACAGCATGCTTACCGCCCGGTTGATGGTCGGCGCGGACGGCGCGCACTCCTGGCTGCGCCGCCACGCTGATATTCCGCTGACCTTCTGGGACTACGGGCATCATGCGCTGGTCGCCAGCATCCGCACCGCAGCGCCGCATGAATCGGTGGCGCGTCAGGTATTTCACGGCGACGGCATTCTGGCGTTTCTGCCGCTCGGCGATCCGCACCTCAGTTCGATCGTCTGGTCGCTGCCGCCGAATCATGCCCAGGCCATGCTGGAGCTACCCGTCAGGGAGTTCAACCAGCAGTTGGCGGTGGCGTTCGATACGCGGCTGGGGCGGTGCGAGCTGGAAAGCGAGCGGCAGACCTTTCCGCTGACGGGGCGCTATGCGCGCAGTTTCGCCGCCCATCGGCTGGTGCTGATCGGCGATGCCGCGCACACCATTCATCCTCTGGCGGGTCAGGGCGTCAACCTGGGTTTTATGGACGTGGCGGAATTGATTTCCGAGCTGAAACGCCTGCAAGCGCAGGGCAAAGATATCGGCCGACATCTCTATCTGCGGCGCTATGAACGCAGGCGTAAACACAGCGCGGCGCTTATGCTCGCCGGCATGCAGGGCTTTCGCGAGCTGTTTGACGGCGACAATCCGGCTAAAAAACTGCTGCGCGACGTCGGCCTGATATTGGCGGATAATCTGCCTGGCGTTAAGCCGACGCTGGTGCGCCAGGCGATGGGGTTGAACGATTTACCCGACTGGCTGGATGTAAGCAAGTAGCCGCACCGGGCAGTTGGATAAGGCTGGTCCCTGCCTACTGCCGCAGGGACCATGGAAAATAAGCGAAGCGGCGGGGTGAAGAACATGCCCGCGCAGCCATACCCGCACCACCTCGATAACGAGTAATGCCCTACGTGTCGGCCCCCGCCCGCACCACCAGTTTGCCGAAATTGCGCCCCTGCAACAGCCCGGAAAACGCCTCCACGGCATTTTCCAGCCCGTCCACCACGTCTTCCCGGTATTTGATTTTGCCTTGCGCCACCCACGGAGAAACGGCTTGCCAGAATTCATCGAACCGAGGGCCATAGTCATCAAAAATAATGAATCCCTGCATGCGTATACGCTTTTTCAGCAAGCTCCCCATCAGCAGCGGCAGGCGATCCGGCCCGTCGGGCAGGCCGGTGGCATTGTAGCTGGCGACCAGTCCGCATAGCGGTACGCGGGCAGAGGTATTGAGCAGCGGCAGCACCGCATCGAACACCTTGCCGCCCACGTTTTCGTAATAGATATCGATGCCGTCAGGACAGGCGGCCTTGAGCTGGTCGGCAAAATCCGTCGCGCGGTGATCGATACAGTCATCAAATCCCAGCACCTCAACCGCATAGCGGCACTTCTCCGCCCCGCCGGCAACACCCACCACACGGCACCCTTGCAGTTTTCCGAGCTGTCCGACCGTCGCCCCCACCGGGCCGGTTGCCGCCGCCACCACTAGCGTTTCCCCCGCTTTGGGCTGCCCGATATCCATCAGCCCCATATAAGCGGTAAACCCCGGCATACCCAGCACGCCCAGCGCACAAGAGGGATGTTCAGGGGACTGACCCAGATTGGTTAACGCCCGGCCGTCGGAAACGGCATAGTCCTGCCAGCCGCTGTAGGCCTGCACCCAGTCGCCCGGGCGATAATCCGGGTGTTTCGAGGCCGCGACCCGGCTGACCGTCGCCCCTACCATGACTTCTCCCAGTTCGACCGGTTTGGCGTAAGAAGGCGCGTCGCTCATGCGCCCGCGCATATAGGGGTCGAGCGACAGAAAAACCGTGCGCAGCAGGACCTCCCCCTCTTTTATCTCCGGGATCGGCTGCTGCTCCAGACGAAAATTATCCTGCGTGGGCGCACCGTGCGGACGTGAGGCCAGCACAATGCGGCGATTGATTCGATCTGTTTGCGACATGACCATTCTCCTTTTGAATAAAGCGGATAAACCGGACGCCGCTCCGGCATCGCCGTCGTCTCCACCGTCCGATAAAAGGCGGGAGACGTTCGGCGTCGGCCACCGGTAGCAAAATTAAGCATAGCCTACGCCGCATACGCAGCAGGATATCCACAAAGTTTATGGTAGCCAAGGAGAGAGTGAGTTGGTTATTTATCATGATATAACCAGCCATAAAAATAATATATTTACAGGATAATTTTTCTCAATATATTATCTTCAGGGTCGGCGGATTTATTATCTTGCCGCGCAATTCGCAAGTAAATTTAATTTCATTTTTCGCATAAGTAATACCAGCATGTTGATGCGGTACCAACAGTGGTTGATTAAAGGAAAGTACATTTATGCTAAAGCCCAAAGATTGCCGTAACTTACAAGACGTAAGAGAAGGCATTGACACAATAGATAAGCAGATATTTACTCTTTTCCTGCAGCGCCTGGATTATGTCTATTCGGCCAGCCGCTTTAAGCCCGACGAAGCCAGCATTTCAGCGCCGGAGCGCGTGGAGTCCATGCTGGATGAGCGCCGGCGCTGGGCAAAAGAACATCATGTCGATGAAAATTTCATTGCGTCATTATACGAAAACATTATTCATAAATTCATTAGCGCGCAAATTAAATTTTGGCGAGCGAGTAAATCGTCATAGAATAATTTAATATAAACATTACTCAAAATATCATACCTATATACACAAAAAACTGCCTGGGAATGAATGTATACGCCGAAATAATAGTCGCGTTTATTTCAGTGCTTCACGACAAAAGGAAGAGAGAGTATGGGAACGCCATTTCATCACCACAGTTTCTTGTTTTCGTCCGCATTTCGCAGCCTTTATACCGAAGGCGTATTTAAAACCTTAACCTGGCCCGCGTCCGATCCGTCCGCGTTGTGCCAAAAAGTGGCGCATGGGTTCGAACAGGCGCGTCTTGCCGGCATAACACGTCCGATCGTGGTGGGCGCCATCCCCTTTGATGTGCGTCAACCGTCATCACTGTATATTCCTCACGCCTGTCATTTTTTGTCGCGTGAAGCATTCAAACAGAAACTGAGCGCGACGCCGCAAACGCCGCTGCGCATCGTCGACCAGCAACCACACCCGCAGCGGGAATATTTTCTCGCCATGGTGGAAAGCGCCGTAAACGCCATACGCCAAGGGGAATTACAAAAAATCGTCTTATCGCGCCTGCAGTCAGTACAGGTCGAGCATCCGCTGAATACCATCGCCCTGCTGGCAACGCTGGCCGAGCAGAACCCAAACGGCTACTACTTTCATTTACCCCTGGCAGAAAAGCGCTATTTGTTTGGCGCCAGCCCTGAACTGCTGCTGCGGCAACAGGGGCGTTCAATCTGGAGCACGCCGCTGGCAGGCACCGCCAAACGCGCCGCCGATGAACGGCAGGATCGGGATAGCCGCGATCGGCTGCTGACATCGCGCAAGGATCGTCACGAACACCAGTTGGTGATAGAAGAAATTCGCCAAACGCTGGCGGGCTACTGCTCTTCCCTCAGCATCCCGCCACAGCCTGAACTATTGCCGACGCCCAACCTCTGGCATTTGGCCAGCCCGATAGCGGGAGAGCTGAAAGCCGACAATAGCCAGTCGCTGTCGCTGGCCGGCCTGTTACACCCGACCCCCGCCCTGTGCGGCGTGCCAAAGGAAAAAGCCCGCCGGTTGATTAGCGAGCTGGAACCTTTTGAACGCGGCGTTTTTGGCGGAATCGTGGGGTGGAGCGATGACGAAGGAAATGGCGAATGGGCGGTAACCATTCGCTGCGGCATCAGCCAGCAGCAACATATTCAGTTGTATGCCGGCGCCGGTATCGTCGCCGATTCCGACCCCGCCGCCGAATGGCTGGAAATAGAAGCCAAGATGCGCACCATGCTGCGCGCCCTCGGTCAATAGACGCGTATGGGAGCGCCGGAACCTTCACGGCCTCCCAGCTAAGGCTGGCTGAGGACAGATACGCGGCAATTCGAGATATGCGAATCAGCGCTCGGTTATTTTATCGCCCGATAAATAATATATACGCTGAAACACGCAGCCGATGCAGGGTTATTATTTATTCAGAGCGCAAAGATTAACCACGCTCGTCGCATATGCTTATTTAATTTAGTTAGCAAAACTATTATTTTAAATCGGTATAATGCTAAATAATTAGCCTTGCTAGTTTCATTTTTAAAATAAATATTTACATAAGTATACATTTTGAAACAACAAATAACTCTCATCTCGATATCCGGCATCATTATTTTCACATTATCTTCCGTTATATCAGCAATATAAAATCGATCATGTTTGTCGATAGGTGTATTATCATCGTCGCATAAGAGCCGATCCCGCTAGATAACAGCGTTGTTGACGGTAAACGTGGATTGGTTCTTGCTCCATTTCCATCGGTCACTCTATTAATTAAACAACGTGATGCTTGACTGGATTTAATTCCGTACAGAATTCGTACGAAATTAAACCTGTTACCAGGTTATTAAGGGAGAATAGTATGCAGTTACGAACCACAAAGGAAAAAATCCTGTTAGCAATACTCGTCGGGATAATTGCCGGCCTCGTTTGCGCCCTGGCCAAGTTTGGCTGGGAAATTCCTTTTCCGCCAAGAACGCCGCTGCGGGATGTGACCAACCCTCCGCAGGAGTTACTGCAACAGCTCGGCATGTCCTATGAACTGTCGCACATTACCTATCTGTATAATGGCAACGCCAGACCAATCATGAGCTTTATCATGCACTTTGGTTTTTCTATTACCTTTGCCGTGCTCTATTGCGTCATCGCCGAGTTTAATCCCAAAATCAAACTCTGGCAGGGCGCCTTTTACGGTCTGGTGCTCCACATTGTATTCCACGTTTTCCTGCTGCCGCTGTTCGGCACCGTTCCGGCACCCTGGGATCAGCCGTTCGCCGAGCATTTCTCTGAGCTTTTCGGCCATATGTTCTGCTTCTGGCTGGTGGAAATCGTCCGTCGCGATATACGCAACCGTATTACTCATGCGCCGGATCCTGAAGTCGCCGCGGCTGAAGCCACGCGCTGATTTCTCCTGCTCCGCCATACCGGCCGCCTTATCCACAGGCGGCCGTTTTTATCCTCCCGCCGAACCTAGCCGTTTCAACTCGCTTCCCGCCGGTACTACCGTTGTTGCTATATGCTTTTTTTGCATTAAAAAGTATTTTTTGTGCTTTTACTCCTTGACGCGACCTCCCTACATTTACAACACATAAAATGGGTTAACGTAAATTTCAAGGACTCAGGGAATGGAAAAAAAATCATCAGCAGCGCGGTTTCCATCGGCTAAACTTCTCACCGCAGGCGCTTTATCCCTGCTTTTTGCCTTCAGCCCCAGCGCATGGAGCGCCGACAATAGCGAAAAACCGGTTCAGGGCGGCATACTCAACGTCGGGCTGGGCAGCGATACCCCAACCATCGATCCCCACACCACCGCCTATTCCGTCGCCGCGGTGGTCACGCGCAACGTTCTCGACTCGCTGGTCGGCCAGGCGGAAGACAACAGCTTTACCCCCTGGTTGGCGGAGCGCTGGGAAATCAGCGACGATCGCAAGGTCTACACTTTCCATTTGCGCAAGGATGTAACCTTCAGCGACGGCACCAAGCTGGACGCGGCGGCGGTGAAATACAACTTCGACCGCATTCTGGATCCGAAGACCATCTCCCCGTACTCCAAATCGTTGCTGGGACCGGTCGAGGCCGTCGAAACCCCGGACGACTACACGGTGGTTTTGCGCTACAAGGAAGCGTTCGCGCCGCTGTTGCAGGGGCTGAGCCTGCCCTACCTGGGCATTCAGTCGCCGACCTACCTGAAGAACACCCCCAACACCAGCAATACGGTGGTGGGATCCGGGCCGTTTATTCTCGACTCCTTTGTCAAAGGCAGCGGCAGCAAGCTGAGCAAACGCGCCGATTATAATTGGGGGCCGGGCTACGCCACCCATCAGGGTCCGGCTTATCTGGACGGCATCGAATTCAAGTTCCTGCCGGAAGCCGCGGTGCGGCTGGGCGCGCTCAACAGCGGACAGGTGCATGCCATCGACGCTATTCCGCCGGTCAACCACGCGCAGGTGCTGAAAAACGGCAAATTGCAGGTAGTCTCCTACGAAAACCCCGGCGTCAACCGCGTGCTCTACCTCAACATTGCGCAGGGACCCTTCCAGGACGTCAAGGTGCGCCAGGCGTTCCAAAGCTCGGTGGACGGCCCGGCGGCGGTCAAGGCTACCTTCTTCGGCACGCTGAAAGCGGCGGACAACGTTCTCGGCCCCTCCACGCTGTACTATGATCCAGCCATCGCCTCCACCTGGGGATTCGATACGAACAAGGCCAATCGCCTGCTGGATGAGGCCGGCTGGTCGACGAAGGACGCCCAGGGTTACCGTACCAAAGACGGCAAACGCCTGACCGCGCGCTTTATTTACGTCGCCAACAATGTGGAATCGGCCGATGTAGCCCTGTTTCAGGCGGTGCAATTCCAGGTCAAACAGACCGGGTTCGATCTCAAGCTCGATCCGGTAGATTCGGGCATCTTCTCCAGCCGCACCGCCTCCGGCGATTACGACATCGCCTCCAACTTCTTCGTGCGTCCCGAGCCGGACATTCTGCGCACCGTGTTCCACTCCGCCTATATCCCGCCGCAGGGCAACAACCACGCCCGCGTAAACACGCTGGACGACAAACTGATCCGCGCAGTGGGCGCCGGTGACGAGGAACGCAAGCGCCTGTACCATGAAGTGCAGCGTGAAGTGATCGAACAGGCCTACGTGGTGCCGCTGTACGTCCCGGCATACCAGTTGGGGCTGTCGAAGAAAGTGCACGGCGTCAACTGGGCCACCAACGCCAAACCGAACTTCTACGATGCCTGGATTAGCCGCTAACCTGCGCGCCGCCGGCCAACGCCTGTTCACCATCGTCGCCGTGCTGTGGGGCGCGGCGACGCTGTCGTTCATCGCCGTCAAGCTGATTCCGGGCGATCCGGTGTCGATTATTATCGGCGGCGGCGACGCCGTGGTGGACGAGACGTTCCGCGCCGAGCTGGTGCAGCAGTTCGGCCTCGACCAGCCGCTGTGGATGCAATACCTGCGCTACTGCGGGCAGGCGCTGAGCGGCGATCTGGGCGACAGCTACCAGTTTCGTCAGCCGGTGGCGACGGTGATCGCCGGCGCACTGAAGGAAACCGTGCCGCTGGCGCTCAGCGCGCTGCTGCTGGCCCTGACTCTGGCGATCGTCAACGCGCTGGCCACCGCCGGGCGGCGGCACCGCCTGCGCCGCCTGCTCTCCGGACTGGAACTGATCCTGCTCAGCACCCCGGTGTACTGGATCGGCATCCTGCTGCTCACCCTGTTCAGCTTCAAGCTCCAGTGGTTCCCGATTACCGGCAACGACGGCATCGCCGCGCTGGTGCTGCCGGTGATCACCCTGAGCCTGCCGCTAATGGCGGTGTTCAGCCAGGTGCTGCGGGACGGCCTGGAAGAGGCGCTGTCGCAGCCCTTCGCCCTGACGGTGCGCACGCGCGGCGTCGGCGAGACCGCGCTGCGGCTGCGTCACGCCCTGCGCCACGGCGCGCTGGCGATCTCCACGCTGACCGGTACGCTGATGGCCGGCGTGCTGGGCGGTTCGATCCTGACGGAGACGGTATTCGGGCGCGCCGGCATCGGCCAGATTACCCTGCTGGCCATCGAAAACCGCGACATGCCGCTGGTGCTGGGGCTGGTGATGTTCTCCGCCTTTCTGTTCGTGGCGATCAATCTGCTGATCGACGCGCTGTACCTGCTGATCGATCCGCGCCTGAGGAAAAAGGAGTTGCCCCATGAGCAGTGATCCCGTGCTGCTGCCGCGCAGGCCGGCGGCGGTTTACCGCAATCCCTGGCTGGCGGCGGGTACGCTGCTGCCGGCGCTGATCGTCGTGCTGCTGCTGCTGGCGGTGTTCTTTCCGACGCTGTTTACCCGTTACACCCCGAACGACATGGATTTCGCGGCGGTGTTGCAGCCCCCGGGCCCGCGCCACTGGTTCGGCACCGATCAGCTTGGCCGTGACGTGTTCGCCCGCGTGGTCCACGGCACCTCGCTGTCGCTGACCATCGGCGTCGGCGCCACCCTGCTCGCCTGTACGGGCGGCATCCTGCTGGGGACGGCGGCGGCGCTGGCGCCGCGGGCGCTGCGTCAGTTGCTGGTACGCCTGCTGGACATCCTGCTCGCCTTTCCCGACCTGCTGCTGGCGCTGCTGGCCATCGCCGTGCTGGGACGCGGTCCGGAGAATACGCTGCTGGCCGTCGGGCTGGCCGGCATCGCGGGCTACGCCCGGCTGGTGCGCTCGCAGGTATTGCAGGTCAAGCTCTCCGGCTACGTCGAGCACGCCGTTGCGCTGGGAGAATCGCCGCTGTACATCATTCTGCGCCACATCGTTCCCAACACCGTGCGTCCGCTGCTGATCCTGGCGACCATCGGCATCGGTCAGGCGGTGCTGGCGGCCTCCGCGCTGAGCTTCCTGGGGCTGGGCGTGACGCCGCCCACCGCGGAGTGGGGAGCGCTGCTGTCCGACGGCCGCAACTTCCTGGACAGCGCGCCCTGGGTCAGCCTGCTGCCGGCCAGCATGATCGCCCTTTCCGTCATCGCCATCACCCTGCTGGGGCGCCGGTTGCAATCCATCGTGGCAAAAGGCGGCGCATAATGACATCCCAAACAAAACAACACCCCGCGCAACCGCTGCTGCGGGTGGAGAGTCTGCACGTTAGCTTTCCCTCTCCGCACGGCCCGGTGGAGTCGGTGAAAAACCTCGGTTTTCAGGTTAATCCCGGTGAAATTCTGGCGCTGGTCGGCGAATCGGGTTCCGGGAAATCGGTTACCGCGCGCGCGCTGGTCGGGCTGGCGGGCGAACATGCCGACGTGCGCGCCACTGCACTCGATCTGCTGCGCCATGACGGCAGCCGCTGCGATCTGCGCTACCTGACCGATCGCGACTGGCGTAGCATCCGCGGCCGCGAGATCGGCTTTATCCTGCAGGATGCGCTGGTCTCGCTCGATCCGCTGCGCAGGATCGGCCAGGAAGTGGCGGAACCGATCCTCACCCATCGGCTGGCGCCGCGCTCGGAGGTCGCCGGGCGGGTGGCGGCGCTGCTGGAACAGGCGGGCATTCCCGACCCGGCCAACCGCGCCGCCCAGTATCCGCATGAACTCTCCGGCGGCTTGCGCCAGCGGGCGCTTATCGCTTCCGCGCTGGCGGGCGGTCCGCAGCTGTTGATTGCCGACGAACCCACCACCGCGCTGGACGCCACGGTGCAAAAGCAGGTGCTGACGGTGTTTACCGCCCTGGCGCAGGCCGGTCACGGCGTGCTGCTGATCACCCACGATCTGGCGGTGGTCTCGCAGGTGGCGGACCGGGTTATCGTCATGCAGAAAGGCGAACTGGTGGAGTCCGGCTCCGCCCGCCAGGTGCTTGCCGCGCCGCAGCACCCTTATACCCGCCGCCTGCTGGCGGCGATCCCCACCGCGGCCACGCGCGGCAACTGGCTGGCGGGCGAGAATCCGCTGCGCGATCTGCCCTCCGGGATCTTGTCGTCACTACGCGCCCAAGGCGAAACGGCTTCGGAGGTGGCGCTGAAAGCGGATCGGGTATCGGTCTCTTTTACCCGCCCTGACGGCAGCCGTATGCATGCCGTCAATCAGGTATCGCTGGAAGTAAAACGCGGTGAAACGCTGGGCATCGTCGGCGAGTCCGGTTCGGGCAAAACCACCCTGGGGAAAGTCATTCTGGCCTTGCAGAAACCGGATAGCGGCGAGGTATGGCTGGCGGACGGCCCCTGGAGCGCGCTGCCGGAGCGTGAACGCCGCCCGCTGCGCGCCCGCATTCAGACCATCACCCAGGATCCGCTCGGTTCGTTCGATCCGCAATTCACCGTGGCGCAGATCCTCCGGCAGCCGCTGCGGTTACGCCGCGATCTCAGCCAGGCGGATCGGCAACGGCGCATCCTGACCCTGCTGACGCTGGTCGGGCTGACGCCGGACCTGCTGACGCGCCGCCCGACCGCGCTCTCCGGCGGTCAGCGGCAGCGGGTGTCCATCGCCCAGGCGCTGGCCTCGGAACCGGATCTGCTGATCTGCGACGAGCCGGTTTCCGCGCTGGACGTCACCACCCAGGCGCAGGTGCTGGATCTGCTGGTGGCGCTACAGCGTCAGCTGCGGCTTACCATGCTGTTTATCTCCCACGATCTCGGCGTGGTGCAGCATATGAGCCATCACATCGCGGTGATGAAAGACGGCGAAATCGTCGAAACCGGCGACGTGGAGCAGATCTTCAACCAGCCGCAGCATCCCTATACGCGGCTGCTGCTGTCGACGGTGAGCTAGCCCGCGGGATAATTATGGCCCTCATCGGGAAATGCCTGCTGGCGCAGCGAATTGGGCGCCAGCGAAGCAAAAAATTCATCACCACGTAGTGGCGTCATTTCAGTTGTTACTCCAGCCAGACTCTCGCCAACCCGTTACTCAATAGTAGCCATTTGCCGCATGGCGAACCTTAAAATATCGCTGGCGGATCACAACAGCATCCTCGCAATCCTCGGGATTGTGAGCCAATTCACAGCCAGCTTTGCCGTTTTGCCAATCCCCCCTGTCAGATGGCACTCACCGAAAGGTTGCGAATGCGGAGAATCCTTACACTCGTTCTCATTAAACAGAAAGGGGATACGGCTATGGCGGTGAAGAATATCGTGGCGGTGGATCTCGGCGCCTCGAGCAGGCGGGTAATGCCGGCCACGTTTCAGACCACGAGGCAGCATCTGGCGCTGAAGGAAATTCACAGCTTCAGTAATCAGCTGATTTTACAGGACAACTATTACGTCTGGGAGCTGCCCGCGCTGGAACAGGCAATCCTCACCGGTTTGCACCGTTTCCACCGAGGAACTTATCGCCCTCGTTTCGGCGTGACGCCGATGGCAGCCTCGTGCGCGTGGCGCCGTAAAACCCGGCGGCATTGCCGCGACGAACAGGAGAAACAGCCATGTTGCGTAAAGCCTTTGTGATGTCCGTTTTCCCCGGCCGCCACGCCGAGTACCGGCAGCGGCACAACCCTGTCTGGCCGGAGCTGGCCGCGGTGCTGAAAGCCCACGGCGCGCATCGCTACAGCATCTTTCTGGATAAACAGCGTAATCTATTATTCGGCTATGTTGAAATCGAGTCCGAAGCGCGCTGGAACGCCGTGGCGCAGACGGAGGTATGTCAGCGCTGGTGGCGGTATATGACCGAGGTGATGCCCGCCAATGCGGACAACAGCCCGGTAAGCGAGGAACTTGAATCGGTTTTTTATCTGGAATAGCAAGCACCGCACGCTTCAAGGTCGGCCGCCCGACCGGGAAGCGTGCGGTTTTCCATCCGGCGTCGGAAGCGCGCTACTGCGCCGCCGCAGGCAGATAACCGGCGGATTCGTGATAGCCGGCGGAGTCGTTGACGTGGAACTTATCCACCGTGCGCGACAGCTCCTGCGCCTGATCGCTCAGCGACTTCGCCGCCGCCAGCGCCTGTTGCACCAGCGCCGCGTTCTGCTCGGTGCTCTGATCCATCTGGGAAACCGCCAGATTCACCTGCTCTATCCCCGCGCTCTGTTCCGAGCTGGCCGAGCTGATCTCGCCCACCATCGTGGTGACGCGTTGCACGCTCTCGACGATCTCGCTCATGGTATCACCGGCGCGCTTCACCAGTTCCGTGCCCTCGCCGACTTTGGATACCGAGTCATCGATCAGGTTTTTGATCTCTTTCGCCGCCGACGCGGAGCGCTGCGCCAGCGTACGCACTTCGCTCGCCACCACCGCGAAACCCCGGCCTTGTTCGCCCGCGCGCGCCGCCTCTACCGCCGCGTTCAACGCCAGAATGTTGGTCTGAAACGCAATGCCGTTGATAACGCCGGTGATGTCCACTATTTTACGCGAGGAGACGTCGATAGAGTCCATGGTATCCACCACCTGCTTCACCACCGAGCCGCCGCGCAGCGCCACGTCCGAGGCGGACACCGCCAGTTCGTTGGCATGGCGCGCGTTCTCGGCGTTCTGCTGCACGGTCGCCGTCAGCTCTTCCATCGCCGCCGCCGTCTGCTCCAGCGCGCTGGCCTGCGATTCGGTGCGCGACGACAGGTCTTCGTTGCCGGAGGCGATTTGCTGCGAGGCGGTGGCGATGGAGTTGGTGCTGCCGCGCACCTGGCTCACCAGATGCGAGAGGTTATCGCGCATGGCGCGGATGGCATACAGGATGCTGGTCTGGTCTCCGGCGCGGGTCTGCACGTCCACCACCAGATTGCCGTCGGCGATTTGCCTGACCACCTCGACCGCGTACTGCGGTTCGCCGCCCAGTTGGCGCAGCAGCGTGCGCAGCATGTTCCACGCCAGCGCCGAAATCACCAGCAGCAACGCCACGCCGATAGACAGCAGAATAATGGCGTTGCGCCAGAAAGCCTGCTGGATATCATCGATATAGTCGCCATAGCCGATGGTCCAGTCCCAGGGCTCGAATTTGATAATCGCGTATAGCTTCTCAACGGTATCAGTGGCCCCCGGACGCGTGCCGTGAGCTATCACCGTGCCGATGGTGTTGCCCTGCAAGGCCGCGCGATAACGCTCTCCGGCCTCTTTGCCGCCCTTGGCGTCGACGATGCCCACCCGCTTGGGATTGGGATGGACGTAGTTGATATCGTTGGTGAAGCCGCGCACGAAGAAATAGCGATCGCCCTGATGAAAGCTGCCGATGGCCCGTTTGGCCTCGGTCTGCGCCGCTTCAGGCGAAAACTGGCCCGCCTTTTCAAGATCGTAGGCCTTCTGCGCGGCGGCATGGGCCAGCTCCACCAGGGTCGAAAGCTGACTGACGCGCTCTTTCATCATCGACTGGTACAGCGTGTTCAAGGCCACGGCCGACAGTATAATCAATCCCAACAGCGTGGTACCGCACAGCAACATGATGCGTGTTTGCAATTTCATAGCGTCTACTCCCTGGCGCTTTTCGGATTATTCTTAGGATAAAAATTGCACTATACATTATGGCTTTACGTTACACCATAGCTGCCGAAGGAGCTGAAACCAGGCGGGCGTTGCCGCCGGGAAGACGCGCCGATCTCAACTTAAAACGCCATCACCGCCTGTAACAGATGCCGGGCATAAGGGTGCCGTACCTGCCCCAGCGTCGTCATATCATCCACCCGTTCAATCACGCGCCCCTGCTGAAGAAAAATGACCCGCTGACACAGATAGGTAATCGCCGTCAGATCGTGGCTGATAAACAGATAGGTCAGCCCCAGTTGCTGGCGCAGGTCCGCCAGCAAATCGAGGATCTGCACCTGCACGGTCACATCCAGCGCGCTGACCGCCTCGTCCAGCACCATAAAATCCGGCTTGCCGGCAATGGCGCGGGCGATACAGACGCGCTGCATCTGTCCGCCGCTGAGCTGATGCGGGAAACGCTCGCACACCTCCGCCGTCAGCCCGACCTGATCCAGCAGCCCAACGACCTGCCGCCGCACCTCGTCACGCCGGACGCCGCCGCGCACCAGCAACGGCTCGGACAGGATATGCAGCACGTTCATAAAGGGATTGGCCGACGAGGTGTAATCCTGAAAAACCGCGCTGACGCGCATACGCTTTTTACCGCGCGACCGCCAGAAGCGCAGCGGCGCATACAACGGCTGGCCGCCCAGTTTGACCTGTCCGCTTTTCGGCGCCTCCAGCCCCAGCAAAATGCGTCCCAGGGTGCTTTTGCCGCTGCCGCTCTCGCCGATAATCCCCAGGCACTCCCCCGCCCGTACGTCGAACGACACGCCATGCAGCACCGGCTGCCATGCGCCGCCGCCGTCCTGGGCGCGGTAGCCATGATGCACGTTGTTCACTTCAACCAATATGCTCACCGACTTGCTCCTGGCTCACGCTTTCCGGCCCCTGGTGCGGCGGATTGACCAATATCTGATAACGTTGCTGCAATGCCTGGCGCGACGCCACCAGATAGCGGGTATGCTGATGTTGAGGCCGGCGCAGCACCTGCCGCACATCGCCCTGCTCCACCGCCCGCCCCTGATGCATCACCAGCACCCGGTCGGCAATGCGGTTTACCACGCCGAAATCGTGCGAAATAAACACCATGGTGGTGCCCAGGCGTTCACGTATCGCGCGGAACTCCTCCATAATGTCGTACTGGGTTACCGAGTCGAGCGCGGTGGTGGGCTCATCGGCAATAAGCAGTTGCGGCTCTAGCGCCAACGCAATGGCGATCATCATCCGTTGCAGCATGCCGCCGCTGATCTGGCTGGGGTATTTATCAAACAGCAACGCCACGTCGCGCAGCCGGACCCGCTGCATCATCTCCAACGCCATACCGCGCGCATCGCGCTGATTCAACGGCAGATGCGCGCGAAAGGTCTCCACCATCTGGCTGCCAAGCGTCTGCAAGGGATCGAAGGCGCTCATCGGATGTTGCAGGATCATACCGATGGTTTTCCCCCGCAGACGGCGCATCGCTTCCGCGTCCTGCGCCAGCAGATCCGCGCCGTCCAGCCAGGCCAGCCCCGACCGGGTAAACTGCCCGCCCAGCAGCCCCATCAGCGCGCGGCAGGTCAGGCTTTTGCCGCTGCCGCTTTCGCCGACGATGCCCAGACAGGCGTGGCACGGCAGGGTAAACGAAATATCATGCAGCAGATCGCGCCCCCCGGACGCCAGCCCGACCCGCAAATTTTCCACCCGTAACAGATCGCTCATCGGTGAGACTCCCTAGGGTCCAGCGCATCGCGCAGACAGTCGCCCAACAGATTAAATACCGCCACCACCACCAGAATCGCCAGCCCCGGCGCCAGCATTTGCGTCGGGTGGCTCATCATCACTTTCTGCGCTTCACTCAGCATCGTGCCCCACTCGGCCGTCGGCGCCTGTACGCCCAGCCCGAGAAACGACAGCGCGGAGATATTCAGGATCACCCAGCCGGTATCCAGCGTCGCCAGCACCACGATCTCCGCCAGCGCATTCGGCAACAGGTGGCGCCGCAGGATAAACCCCAGAGGGGTGCCGCTGGCCCGCGAAAACAGGATATAGTTTTTCTGGCTGTGTTTGATCACGATCCCGCGGATCATGCGGGTATACCACGCCCACTTCACCAGGATATTGGCCAGGATCACGTTAAAGATCCCCACGCCCAGGATACCGACGATCGCCAGGATCATAATCTGGCTGGGAAACGACAGCATGACATCGCAGCAGCGCATCATAATCTCATCCAGCCGCCCGCGAAAATAGCCGGATAAAAAACCGAACAGGCAACCAATCACGATGGTGATCGCCATGGTGAGCAGCGCCAGAAAAAGCGTGGTGCGCACGCCAAACATCAGGCGCGATAACACGCAGCGCCCCAGATGATCGGAGCCCAGCGGGAAACGCGCGCCGAAGTCGGCGTATTTGCGGGCGATATTGATTTTGTTGGGATCGTTGGGCGCCAGCCACGGGGCGAAAATACCGACGGCCACCACCACCGCGATGGTCAATAGGCAGAGCAGCGCGACTTTATCGCGCAACAGTTTGTGCGAAAACAGCATATTATCCCTCTTGCCGCAGAGCGGGGTCCATCCAGCGCTGAATGATATCCACCAACAGATTGCAGATCACAAACAGCACGCCCATCATCAGGATATAAGCCTGAATCACCGGATAATCGCGGTTGAAAATAGCCGAAATGCATAACCGTCCCACCCCCGGCCAGGCAAAGATATTTTCGATAATCACCGTTCCGGCCAGCAGTTGCGGAATGCTCATTCCCAGCGCGGTAATACTGCTGTGCAGCGAGTTTTTCAGTACGTGGCGCAGGATAATGCTTTTTTCCGTCAGCCCGCGGGTCCGCGCGTAATACACATAGTACTGCTGCATATTTTCCAGCATATTGTTGCGGATCAGGCGGATATAAATCGCCACGTAAACCATGGAGAGGGTGACGGCGGGCAGAATGATATGTGAAAAGGTGCCGCTGCCGCTGGTGGGCAGCAAATCCCATGACAGCGCAAACCACCAGATAAGCAGCAGCCCCAGCCAATAGCTGGGCATCGCCGTTCCCAGAAACACCAGCGTGCGCACCAGGCGGTCGAAAACGCTGTCTTTAAACACTGCGCTCAACACTCCCAGCGGCACGCTGACGCACAGGATAATGGCCAGCGCCAGCGCGGCCAACGCCAGCGTCGCCGGCAAACAGCGGGCGATCTCGTCCAGCACCAGTCGGTTATTGATGTAGGAATAGCCAAAATCCAGCCGCACGGCGTCATACAGCCAATAGAGATAGCGCAGCAGAAAGGGGCGATCCAGCCCCAACTGCAAACGCATCTCCGCGATGGACTCCGGCGTCGGGATAATTTCATTCACCCGCAGGGCGACTTCCGCCGGGTCGGCCGGCACCAGATTCAATAACAAAAATGAGAGGAATGAGATCCCCAGCAAAATCGGCAACGTCAGCAGCAAACGGCGACAAAGATATCTTTTCACACGGCAACCTATACTTTCACTGTCTTGTCAGACCGCTTACCCGCCGGTTAATCGCGATACATGCGATCAAACGGGATCTCAAACTGTGATGGATTGAAATCCACGCCTTGCAGGCTCTTCACATACACCGCCCGGTTACGCTCATAGGTCAGCGGAATATAAACCGCTTCTTCATGCAAGGTGGTCAGTACATAGCGATATAATTCCTGACGTTCCTTTTCATCGGTAGTGACCAGCGCATGCGCAATGCTGCCGTCGATCTGCTTTTTCTGCGTTAGCCCCTGTTGAGCCGCATAGTCGCCGTAGACCGGCAGTTTCATGCCGGAGAGGAATGACTGCGGATCGTAAGGCGTGCCCCAGGAAATATTAAACACGATATCGAAATTGCCGGCTTTCTGCCGGTCGCGATAAGCCTGTTCCTCTTCGCCATACAGCCTGAGCTCAATGCCCAGCTCGGCGAACTCGCTTTGCAGATACTCGGCGATAACTTTCTGCGAAGCGGTATTACTGTCGTAATAAATACCGATGGATAACGGCTTACCCTCTTTCTGGCGCCAGGCTTGCCCGCTTTTCTGCTGCCAGCCCGCCGCATCCAGCAGCTTTTTAGCCTGCTCAAGGTCGTAGGCATAAGGTTGCAGATCGATATTGCCGTACGGCACGTTTTTCGCCAGCAGGGTATCCGCCGGCACCTCGCTGCCGTTAAAAATCCCGTCGGCGATATCGACTTTATTCACCGCGTGCTGCAACGCCTGACGCACGCGCACATCTTTCAGGTTTTCCGCCGTCGTATTAATCAACAACATGCGGGTCGAAACCGGCTCAGATAGTTTCGTAGCGAATTTTTTATCTTTACTCAGTTGGGCGAACGCATCGGCATCGATCATGTTTTTACCGTAGATCAGCTCGATTTCCCCCTTCTGCAAGGCCAGCAAACGGGTTTGCGTATCGGGAATGACCTTCATCACCACCTTTTCCAGCTTCGGCTTTTCCCCCCAGTAAAGCGGATTGAGGGTGAATATCGCGTACTCGTCGGTTTTATGCCCGCTCAGCACGTAAGGGCCGGTGCCGATATAGCCGTTAACCCCCTGCTTCGTTCCCCCCTCCTTCATTGCCGCGGGTGAAATAAAACGCATCGGACGGGTAACCGCCAGCTCGATCAGTAAAGGGTAATAAGGCTCTTTCAACGTAAAGCGCAAGCGACGTTCATCCATTGCTTCCACTTTGTCGATGATTCGCACCATCTCCAGCCAGCCATGCCGTTCGCGGTTAGCCAGTATCGCATCAATGTTCTGTTTCGCCGTTTGGGCGGTGAATGCCACCCCGTCGCTGAATTTCACATCGGAACGCAGCGTAAAGGTATACACCTTGCCGTCCGCCGAGGTTTCCCATTTTTCAGCCAGCCAGGGCTCAATGCCCTGCGGCGTCACTTTCACCAGCGATTCATACAGCATGTTCTGCGCCCAGATCTCGCCGGAGTAAATATGCGGGTTGAGATCGCGGGTGTCGCGGAAATTGGCGAAAGTCAGAGACTGGGGTTCCTGTGCGATAACAGGAGCGGCGAACAGGGGGGATAAGCAGAGTAACAGTGAGGTAATGAGCCGATGGGATTTTCTTTTCCCATCACGAGTAACATCTTTCAATCCAGGCATAGTAATGATCCATTTACCAGAAAGCACCGAAGCGCGAAAAAGTGAAGTAAAACCGCCTATATTTTACCCACACGATCTGACAAATGATACTCATTATCGCTTCAAAAATTATGATTTGGCGCAGGAAAATTAAACATAAATCATGCCCATCACCCATTTAACTCCGTACCAGCCGTCGGTTTACGATTTACCAATCTCTCCTTCCGGCGGCGGCGTCCAATCCCGCATTAAAGCGTTTGTCGTGTCGGCCGCGTTCGCTGTAGGGATCATAACCGCGCCTTCTGCCGCTGACATTAGTCATTCCGGTTACCCCTGCTAATGTCAGATCGTAATAAACGTCGCCTCCAATCGGCCAAGGTAGCTAAAAAAACATGGCGAACGGCATTTCCCCCCAACGGCGGTAAAAAACCGCCCAGCCCACAGCTTAAGCCCAGCGGATACTCCCACCGCGATCAACTGCTCTTTTCCTTTCGTCACTGAATTTGTCACTATGGCCTTACTACCCATGACAAGAGCCGGCCAATGCGCCCGAAGTGCTGTCTCCGGCAAGACCGCCCGCCAGTCCCGCCGCCAGCGTTGAGAGCGCGCTGCCCGCCATATCCGTGATCGATCAGGCGGTTCTGCAAGGCGCTCATCAGCAAATTGATCCCTTTCGCGCCCAGACAATGGTCCACCGCCTGATCGGCCAGCCGCTGCAACGGCAGCCAGCCGGGGAAATCCTGAGTACCTTGCAGTTCGACTTTTTTGATCGGGAAGCACCGGGTCATTTCCACCGGGAAATGCAGACGGGTCAGGAAAGCGCCGGGAGGCTGTAGGCGGACATCCGGCGCCTGCGGCGTCAATTGACGCTCCTGCGCCCGTTGCCGTTCCTGCTGATTGATTTGCTGCTGGTTGATCTGCCGATTATCGATCTGCGACGGCTCAACCGGCGTGGCCGCATTCGCCATTATTGCAAAGAAGGGTAAAGGAACCGTTAACAGGAAATAACATAAAAAGTCGGTTCCCGCATGGGGCTTTTTATTTAAAAAAATTGATTTTATTGAAAAAATAAAAAAATAAACAATCCCTGTTATTATTTTCACACCATCACATTAAATTATTAGTTACAATTCCACACTGAAAATAGCCGTTCAGAAATAAGAAGAATCTTATTCACGCAGATATCAGACAAAGGGCAAATATAGCCTAAATAAAAAACCAACGTACATGCAGCTTGAAGTATGGCGGGTATACATTAAGGAAGTGAATACCTTGAGCATCCTGAATCGCTGGTCAAGAGGCTATGCGGCCATCATAAAAAAACGCTTTGGCAAGAGTGGAATATAAGAGTGCTGATGTGAATATTTATTATAAACAGATCCCAACAAACCAGAAATATTAATAATAAAAAAATATTATTACCCAATATTTTTATTTATGACAAAATTTTATACATGCAATTATTTAAAATAATCATATCTCCGACATCCCCCCTGACACTTTTGCCAAAACATCGCCGCTGACCATCTGATAACGGCGTTCCATTTCATGCAACGCCATCACTGCGGGCTCATATCGTCTTGCGCCAGTCCACCAACGCACTACCGGCAATCCATTACGGTTAACCCGCCCCCAACATCAGCAATCGGTCATTGCATCAAATTGGGATTAAATGGTATTACAATCGCCAGCACTCATGCGAACCCCGATACCGTAAAGACAAGAGCAAATATCATGACAACCGGTACTCCCGCCAACTATCGAATTCGTCCGATTACGGTACAAGACAATGCGGCGATTGCCCGCGTTATCCGCCTTGTTTCCGCCGAATTCGGTTTGACGGCCGACAAAGGCTACACGGTATCCGACCCCGACCTGGACCACCTGTTTGAACTATACAATCAGCCGGCCAGCGCCTATTGGGTACTGGAATATGAAGGTGAAGTCGTTGGCGGCGGCGGTATCGCCCCACTGGTAGACGGTGATGAAGATGTGTGTGAACTACAAAAAATGTATTTTTTACCGGTTCTGCGCGGCAAAGGCCTGGCCAGGCAGTTGGCCATACAGGCGCTGGATTTCGCCCGCAGGCGGGGTTTTCGCCGCTGCTATCTGGAGACCACCGGCCATTTGACCAGCGCCATCCGGCTGTATGAATCACTGGGGTTTGAACATATTCCCCATTCCATGGGGCATACCGGCCATACCGATTGCGAAGTGACCATGCTGAAAGTGCTGTAATCAGCGGCCGGCTTTGCGACCGCGCCGGGAAGGAGGCGCGGCCCGCCGACGACCGCGGGCGGTTTCCCCCCCCGCAGCGTTGCATAAGGCGGAACGTGGCGATTAATGACGTTTTCCGTCGTCATCTTCGTCGTAAAAATCCTCGTCGTTCCCCTCTTCACCGTCTTCGCCATCCTCAAAATAGGTGCCCCAGCCGTCATAGTTGACGCCGTAACGCTCGGCCAGCGTCAAAAGCTGTTCCACCTGCGCGTCGATCAGCTCCGCGTTCAACGCCACTTCGCTGATGGCGTCGCAGCACATCAGTAAAATCCCGTCTTCCACTTCAAGCTCTTCCGCATCCGTCACTTCATAACCCAGTTTGAACGCTTCCACGGCGACCTTTTCCAGCACCTCGAACTTCTCGGCGGAGAAATGGTGCTCAATGGTATAGAGCGCCTCCGGGTCGCTGCCGTCATCCAGCAACTCTTCGATGATCAGGCGTGTCTCTTCACGTTGTTCTTCCAGCAATTCGCGGTTGGCCATGCCTCTATCCTCATTAATCGGCGTAATATTGCGGCATTCTCCCACAGCGTCGCGCCCGTCTCCACCATAAAGTTTGCCGCCGACACTTGAAATTGAATAATTACACATATAAAGTGAATTTTAATTCAACATTTAGCGTTGAGCCGCATGGAGATATGCCTCATGAACCCGTTTTACAAGCGTCATTTTTTAAGATTAATGGATTTTACGCCAGTAGAAATTACCGCTCTTTTAGCCCTGTCGGCGCAGTTGAAAACCGATAAAAAAAACGCTGCCGAAGTTCGCCGCCTGTCGGGCAAAAATATCGCACTCATCTTCGAAAAAGATTCGACCCGCACCCGTTGCTCTTTCGAAGTTGCTGCGTACGACCAGGGGGCGCAGGTGACCTACCTGGCGCCAAGCGGCAGTCAAATCGGGCATAAGGAGTCCATCAAGGATACCGCGCGCGTTTTGGGCCGCATGTACGACGGCATCCAGTATCGCGGCTACGGCCAGCAGATTGTGGAAACGCTGGCGCAATATGCCGGCGTCCCGGTGTGGAACGGGCTGACGGACGAATTCCACCCGACGCAGTTGCTGGCGGATCTACTGACCATGCAGGAGCATTTACCCGCCAGGGCGCTGTCGTCCATAAAGCTCGCCTACGTCGGCGACGCCCGCAACAATATGGGCAATACCATGCTGGAGGCGGCCGCCCTCACCGGGCTGGATTTGCGTCTGGTGGCGCCCGAAGCCTGCTGGCCGGAAGCGGGATTGGTGGCGGAATGTCAGGCGGCGGCAAAACGGACCGGCGGCGGCATTACGCTGACGGAGGATATCGCCGCGGGCGTGGCGGGGGTCGACTATATCTATAGCGACGTGTGGGTCTCGATGGGCGAACCCAAGGAGACCTGGCTGGAGCGCATTACGCTGCTGAAACCTTATCAGGTGAATATGGCGATGATCGCCGCCACCGGTAATCCCCAGGTGAAATTCCTCCACTGCCTGCCGGCGTTCCATGACGACCAGACCACGCTCGGCAAACAAATGGCCGAGCAGTACGGACTACAGGGCGGAATGGAGGTCACGGACGAGGTGTTCGAGTCCGCGCACAGCATCGTGTTCGATCAGGCGGAAAACCGCATGCACACCATTAAAGCGGTGATGGTGGCGACGCTAAGCCAGGATTAGCGCCCCCCGGCCTCCTCCCCTTCGCCGGCTGTCTCTTAGTCACATATACTGTTAACGGTATATGTGAGTTCAGCGCTATTTCGTGCGCTAGAAGGCCGTCATTTCTCTGCTATGTCGCAGCACGCGCCCGACGCAGGGTGGTTCAAGCGCCACCACCCTCCGGACCCGGGCTTGTGGCTGAAATCACGTCGCTGACGCGATGCCTTCGGCGGTCGCCCCCTTTCCCGAACCGCCAGTGACGGAATACTCGTCTCATCCCTGAGACTCGCCCTACCGGGCCAGCGCAAGCGCTGTTCAAAAACGCTCCCGGCGTTTTTGTCCGACGCGGCACTGGCTTGCGCCGCTTCCCTGCGGCGCATTCGCGGGGTCGTCCACCTCAGCGTGATTTCTTACGCCGACGAAAAGCAAAAAACAAAGAACAAAGAACCAAGAATGAACCCAAGACCAGAATACACATGGCCTCTAGAGGTTCCTTGGATTTGTGTATAAGAGACAGCCTTCGCCGGGGAGGAGAAAACAGTCAGCGCACCAGCGACGCGTCGATCTTCACCACCGCTTTGCGCACCGGCGCGGGCTCCCCCACGGCGCACAGCGGCTTGTGTACTTCGCCGGGGAAAAAGACCACGAAGTCGCCCGGTTGTAGCACCAGCTGTTTTTCCTGCTCGCCCGCCGGTAAAAAGGCGATATCTTTATCCGCCAGCCAGTCGACGTCCGCTTTACCCGCCGGCAGGTTGCTGAACGTCATCCCTTCCACGCCCGTCAGCACAATCTGAATATCCAGATATTTGCCGTGGTACTCGGCGCGGCGCTGTTCCAGCGCCTCGGTGCTGTCGTTGGAAATCAGCACGAAGGCGTTATCTCCGTCGATATCATGCTTGCCCAGCGGCGTAACCGCCGTAATGTTGCGCTTAACGTATTCGATGGCGTCGCGCAGTTTTACGGGCAGATAAGGAACCAGTTCAAGATGATGGATATTGCCAGTGATCATGATTATCCCCGTTTTAGAATGAAACCGTGTTTTATAAACCTAATCTCACCCAAGGTTATACCCTGTAAACCCGTTGCCCGCCAGTGCGTTATCCTGAAAAGGTGAGCGGGATTTTATGCTGTTATTTTGCCGCCGCTTAGCGCAGGGAATATTCACTTCGCAATCGATTGCCATGAGTAAAAAATCAACTTTTCCGCTTGAATTAGCCTCATCGGCGCGTATAATTTCCGACAATTTGCCGGGAGGGAACATGCACTGCTGCATAACGAAAAAACCCGCTGCTCATGCTGGTTATCAACCGCAACTGCCATCCGGCAGGCAGACGGCTTTTTCCTTTCCGTTGCTTGACCGCTCGTTGATGAAAAGCCCCTCGATGAGGGGTTTTTTTTTGCCTGTCGTTTATGGCGAACCAGACAACAGCGCCGTTTACCGGACCTAACCGTGGGGAGAAAAACAAAAATGGTCAATCCGCTTTATCAAAAACACGTCATTTCAATTAACGACCTTAGCCGAGAGGAACTGGAGCTGGCATTGCGGGTGGCCGCCAGCCTGAAAGCCGACCCGCAGCCGGAGCTGTTAAAGCACAAAGTGATTGCCAGCTGTTTTTTCGAGGCCTCGACGCGCACGCGCCTCTCCTTTGAAACCGCAATGCACCGGCTGGGAGCTTCGGTGGTGGGTTTTGCCGACAGCAGCAACACCTCGCTGGGCAAGAAAGGCGAAACGCTGGCCGACACCATCTCGGTTATCAGCCAGTACGTCGACGCCATCGTTATGCGCCACCCGCAGGAGGGGGCATCCCGCCTCGCCGCCGAATTTTCCTCCGGCGTGCCGGTGCTTAACGCCGGCGACGGCGCTAACCAGCACCCGTCGCAAACGCTGCTCGACCTGTTTACCATTCAGGAAACCCAGGGCCGCCTGAGCAATATCAATATCGCCATGGTGGGCGACCTGAAATACGGCCGTACCGTGCACTCGCTCACCCAGGCGCTGGCGAAATTCGACGGCAACCGCTTTTATTTTATCGCTCCGGATGCGCTGGCGATGCCGGACTACATTCTGGCCATGCTGGAAGAAAAAAATATTCCCTACAGCCTGCACAACGGCATCGAGGAGGTCGTTTCCGACCTCGACATTCTGTATATGACGCGGGTACAGAAAGAGCGGCTGGATCCGTCGGAATATATCAACATCAAGTCGCAGTTCGTGCTGCGCGCCGCCGACCTGAACAGCGCGCGCGATAACCTGAAAGTGCTGCATCCGCTGCCGCGCATTGACGAAATCACCATCGATGTGGATAAAACCCCCTACGCTTACTATTTCCAGCAGGCGGGAAACGGCATTTACGCCCGTCAGGCTTTGCTGGCGCTGGTACTGAATCGCGAACTGGTTGCGTAAGAGAGAGGAATAGTCATGACTCACGATAATAAATTACAGGTAGAAGCCATCCGGCGCGGCACGGTTATCGATCATATTCCCGCCCAAGTGGGTTTTAAGCTGCTGACTCTGTTCAAGCTGACCGCCACGGACCAGCGCGTGACCATCGGGCTGAATCTGCCCTCCAACCAGCTTGGCCGCAAAGATTTAATCAAAATCGAAAATGTGTTCCTCACCGAGCAGCAGGCGAACCAGTTGGCGATGTATGCGCCGCAGGCCACCGTGAACCAGATTGATGACTACGACGTGGTGCGTAAGCTGGCGCCGACGCTGCCCGACCATATCGACGACGTATTAACCTGCCCCAACAGCAACTGCATCAGCCGCAGCGAACCGGTGTCATCCTCGTTCAGCGTCAAACAGCGTGAAGGCGACGTGCATCTGAAGTGCAAATACTGCGAAAAAGAGTTCGAGCGCCGCGCCGTTCTGCAGGATCGCTAGACAGGCTTTCTTTCATCGCCCCGCTTACGGCCATTGCCTGACGCGGGGCTTTTTTGAATAATGGCGTCGTCCGTATCCTTTTACCCCCAATCAGGAGATATTATGTCACGCTCTATCAGCACCGAACAGGCTCCGGCCGCCATCGGCCCTTATGTACAAGGCGTCGATCTCGGCAGCCTTATCTTCACCTCCGGCCAGATCCCGCTTGACCCGAAAACCGGTCTGGTCGCCGATGACATTACCGCCCAGACGCGCCAGTCGCTGAGTAATGTGCAAGCCATTGTAGAAGCCGCCGGTCTGCAAGTTTCCGATATTGTGAAAACCACGGTATTCGTTAAAGACCTGAACGATTTCACCACCCTCAATGCGGCCTATGAAGCCTTCTTTACCGAGCACAACGCCCCTTTCCCGGCGCGCTCCTGCGTGGAAGTGGCGCGCCTGCCCAAAGATGTGAAAATCGAGATTGAAGCGATCGCCGTACGCCGCTAAGCCCGATCATCGGTCATAAACCTCAATAGACGCGCCGTTCGGCTGCGTCTTTTTTATGGCGGGCTTTCCTGCCCGCCACCCTGTGGGCCGCCGCAAGCGGCGTTTAAAATCGCTCCCGGCGATTTTTTATGGCGGGCTTTCCTGCCCGCCACCCTGTGGGCCGCCGCAAGCGGCGTTTAAAATCGCTCCCGGCGATTTTTTATACGCCGGCGAGCCGCCACGGTGCAGGCCCCAAGGCGTCGCCCCAATAGAGTGCGACATTTTGCGCCAAATAATGGCGCGGACGCCCTTTGTCAAAATGGCGCATTTTATGCATTGCACTATTATCGCTATTAAGCGTGATGCAGGGGATGACAATGATAAAAATGACGCTTCCGACACCGTCTTACTATGACGAGATGCTTTCCGTGGCAGGCGAACAGCGCCGGCACTACGACTCCTATTGGCAATGGCTGCAACAAACCGACCAGCAGGCGATCAGGCAGAAAAAGGAGCAGGCCGAACTGCTGTTTCATCGCGTCGGCATCACCTTTAACGTCTATGGCGAAGAAGGCGGCACCGAGCGTTTAATTCCTTTCGACAGCGTGCCGCGCATTATTCCCGCCCATGAATGGCGCCTGCTCGATAGCGGCATCCGCCAGCGGGTGCAGGCGCTGAACGCCTTTCTGTACGATATCTATCACCAGCAGCATATTCTCAGGGCCGGCATTATTCCCAGCGAACAGGTGCTGGCCAACGATCAATATCAGCCCTGTATGCAGGGTGTGGATCTGCATAACAATATCTATGCCCATATCACCGGCATCGATATGGTGCGCAACAGCGATGGCCGCTATTACGTACTGGAAGACAACCTGCGCACCCCGTCCGGCGTGTCCTACATGCTGGAAAACCGCAAAATGATGATGCGGCTGTACCCGGACCTGTTCGCCAGCCAGCATATTGCGCCGGTCGAACGCTACCCCAGCTACCTGCTGCAAACGCTGCGTGAAAGCACCCCGGTCGACGACCCGACCGTGGTGGTGATGACGCCGGGACGGTTTAACAGCGCCTATTTTGAACACAGTTTTCTGGCGCAACAGATGGGCGTGGAGCTGGTGGAAAGCGCCGATCTGTTCGTAAAAGCGGGCGCCGTGTATATGCGCACCACCGAAGGCCCCTGCCGGGTGGACGTTATTTACCGGCGCGTGGATGACGCCTTCCTCGATCCGCTGGCGTTCCGCGCCGACTCCATGCTCGGCGTTCCCGGCCTGCTGTCGGTGTACCGCGCCGGCGGCGTGGTGCTGGCCAACGCCATCGGCACCGGCGTGGCGGATGATAAGTCCATCTACCCTTACGTACCGGAGATGATCCGCTTCTACCTCTCCGAAGAGCCGATTCTGGGTAATATCCCCACCTGGCAGTGCCGCGATCCGCAGGCGCTCAGCTATGTCCTCGGCAATCTGGACAGCATGGTGGTGAAGGAAGTTCACGGCGCGGGGGGATACGGCATGCTGGTCGGCCCCAGGGCGACGCGCCAGCAGATTGAGGACTTCCGCCGGCGGCTGCAGGCCAATCCGTACAATTACATCGCCCAGGAGACGCTGGCGCTCTCCACCTGCCCCACCTTTGTGGAGGACGGACTGGCCCCCCGCCATATCGATCTGCGTCCGTTCGCGCTGTCGGGGGAAGAGATCCGTCTGATACCCGGCGGATTAACCCGCGTGGCGCTGACGGAAGGCTCGCTGGTGGTCAACTCGTCGCAGGGCGGCGGCACCAAAGATACCTGGGTCATGGAGGAGGAGGAATAATGTTAAGCCGCACAGCCAGTGAACTCTATTGGATGGCCCGCTATCTGGAACGGGCGGAAAGCCTGGCCCGGGTGCTGGACGTCACCTATAAATTATCCATGATGCCGCGCCACAGCCAGCAGCAGCGCGACCTGGCGCTGCCGCTGAATCTGACCTACACCCACGAGCTGTTCCAGCAGCGCTACGCCCTTTTCTCCATGAACAACCTGCTGAACTTTTTCGCGCTGGACAGCCAAAATCCCAGCAGCATCTACAACTGTATCGAAATGGCCTGGAACAACGCCCATGCCGTGCGCGGCAGCCTCTCTTCCGAAGTCTGGGAATGCATTAACACCACCCGTATCGATATCCGCAGCCTGCACGATCAGGGGGTGGATAAAATCGGCATCGACGCGTTCTTCGACTGGGTGAAAGAGCGCGCGCATCTGTTTCGCGGCGCGATGTTCGGCACTCTGCTGCGCAACGACGCCCAGTGCTTTATTCGCCTCGGCACCCTGATCGAACGCGCCTACGCCACCGCGCAGCTGCTCAGCCTGAAAGATCGGCAGTTGAATAGCGACCCCGATCCGGTACGCGAATATTACCGGCTGGATACGCTGCTGCGGGCCGTCAGCGCCCGCGAAGCCTACCATAGCATCTATCGCCAGCCGATCAGCCGGGAAACCGTGACCGAATTACTGGTGCTGCGGGGGGATGTGCCGCGCTCGCTGCACGCCTGTATCGACGATCTGGTGCAACAGTTGGAAACCATCGGCAGCCAGCGGGCCAAGGTGCCTCACCGCCTGGCCCATCTGCTGCGCGTGGAGCTGCGCTTCAGCACCCTTGACGACATCCTGGCCAAGGGTCTGGAAGCCTACCTGAATGAGTTTATCAGCAAGATCAATGAATTGGCCGACAGCATCCGTCATACTTATCTGGAGGCGCTATGAAACTGACCATCAACCACCTGACCCACTATCACTATGATGAGGAAGTGAAATTCAGCACCCAGTACCTGCGCCTGACCCCCAAGAACTCGGCCCGCCAGCAGATCCGGGAGTGGAAGCTGACGCTTCCCGCCTCGGCCGTCGCCACCACCGACGCCTACGGCAATGTGCTGCATGTGATGACTCTGGACGTTCCGCATCACGACATCACCATCCACGCTCAAGGCGTGGTGGAAATCGCCGATAACGCAGAACAGTCCTATGACGGCGGCGCAGCGGATACCCTGTCGCCGCTGGTGTTCCTGCGCGCCACGCCGCTGACGGAAGCGGATGGCAGCATCCGCGCCTTTGCGCAGCGCTATTACCGGCCGCAGGAGCCGGAAGAGAGCCTGAACACGCTGATGGCGGAATTACAGCTGAAAATGCCGTATACTCCCGGCGCCACGCAGGTTCAGGACACCGCGGCGCAGGCGTTCGCCATGCAGAAAGGGGTGTGTCAGGATCATACCCACGTCTTTCTGGCCTGCTGCCGCAGCCTGAATATCCCGGCCCGCTATGTCAGCGGTTATGTTTATAGCCAGGATACGCAGCATGTGGCCATGCACGCCTGGGCGGAAGTCTGGCTGCGCGATCGCTGGCAGGGATTTGATATTACCAATAACACCCGTTTGCTCCATCAGCATCTGTGGCTGGCGGTGGGCATGGACTATCTGGACGCCTGCCCTGTGCGCGGCTCGCGGCTGGGCGGCGGGTGTGAAGAGATGTTTTCCGAGGCTGAAGTACGTCTGTTCGAACGCCAACAGCAGATACAGCAGCAACAGTAGATTTTAACGAAAAGGTGCTTTATGACGTACTGTGTGGCCATGCGTCTGTCTGACGGTTTGGTATTTGCTTCGGATTCCCGCACCAATGCCGGCGTCGACCACATTTCAACGTTTAAAAAACTTCATATCTTTCATGAAGATAATCAACGCGTACTGGTGATCCAGTGCGCCGGGAATCTGGCCACCACCCAGAGTATCATCAGCCTGCTCAGCGCCCGCATCGAGGCGCAGGAAACGCCCAATCTGCTACAGGCCGGCACCATGTACCACGCCGCCATGCTGTTGGGAGAAACGGTGCGTGAAGTGATCCACCGCGACAGCCAGGCTCAGCAGAGCGGCAGCAACACCAATTTCGGCTGCAATCTGCTATTGGGCGGTCAGATCGCCGGCGAGGCGCCCAGGCTGTTCCATATCTATCCTGAAGGCAACTTTATCGAAGCCACCGACGACACGCCCTATTTCCAGATCGGCGAAAGCAAGTACGGCAAACCGATTATCGATCGGGTGCTGAGCATGGATACGCCGCTGGAGCAGGCCATGTGCTGCGCGCTAATCTCCATTGACTCCACCCTGCGCAGCAACCTGTCGGTGGGGCTGCCGCTCGACGTGATGATCTACCGGGCAAACAGCTTTGACACCGGCGAACAGCAGCGTATTACCGAAAACAACCCCTATTTCATCCAAATCCGCAAGGCGTGGTCGGAAGGGTTGCTGAATACCTTTCGCCAACTGCCGCCGTTTCCGGATATAAAATAGTCATCAATAGGTTACGCCTTGGCGGCGCTAACCTCCCGCAGCCAGCCGCAGCGCATCTCCGGCACGGCGATCAGCAGCTGCCGCGTATAGTCGTCCAGCGGCGGCGATAATGTCTCCGCCACCGGGCCCTGACGGACGATCCGGCCGTGGCGCAGCACCGCCACGCTGTCCGCCACTTCGCGCACCACGTGAAGGTCGTGGGTGATAAACAGGTAAGCCACCCCGGTTTCCCGCTGGATCTGCCGCAATAGCGCCAGCACATCGCGCGCCACCAGCGGATCGAGCGCCGACGTCGGCTCGTCGCACACGATCAGCTCAGGCTCCGCCGCCAGCGCGCGGGCGATGCACACCCGCTGTTTCTGGCCGCCGGAAAGCGCGCCGGGATAGCGCCCGGCAAGCGCGGCGGGTAAGCCGACCCGCTGTAGTAAATCCCGCACCCGCGCGCCGCGTTGGCCGACGGGCAAATCCGTCAGGCAGGCTATCGCGCGCTCAATCTGCACCCCGACGGTCAAACGCGGATTCAGCGCCGTATCGGGATGCTGATGAATCATCTGCACCGCCTGAAAATGGCGGCGGGTACGCTGCGCCAGGCGCGGCGGCAGAGACTCGCCCTGCAAAACGACGTCGCCGTTCTCCGGCGCCAGCAGCCCGCACACCGCGCGGCCCAGCGTCGATTTCCCCGAACCGGACTCGCCGATCACCGCCAGCGTCCGGCCGCGGATCAGTTGCAGGGATACCGCTTCGAGCACCGGCTGCCGGCCATAGCTGGCGCTGACGCGCCGAATATCCAGCACGATATCGTCCGACGGCGGCCGCGGCGCTTTGGGCTCCCCCCGCGCCAGCAGCAACTGGCGGGTATAGTCTTGCGTCGGCTGGGCCAGAATCTGCGCGGTGGCGCCGATTTCCACCTGCCGTCCGCCGCGCAACACCATGATCCTGTCGCTAAGCTGCGCCACCACCGCCAGATCGTGGCTGATATAGAGCGCGGCGACGCCGGTCAGGCGAATAATGTCCGCTATCGCCTGCAATACGCCCAGCTGCGTGGTGACGTCCAGCGCGGTGGTCGGCTCGTCAAAAATGATCAGATCCGGCCCGGCGATAAGGGCCATGGCGATCATCGCCCGCTGGAGCTGGCCGCCCGATACCTGATGCGGATAACGGCGGAAAAACGCCGCCGGGTCCGGCAGGGAGAGCCGGGCGAACAATTCCAGCGCCCGTTCGGTCGCCTGCCGGCGCGTCAACGCCCGGTGGAGCACCGCCGCCTCGATCACCTGTTCGCCGATCCTGCGCGCCGGATTAAACGCCGCGCTGGCGGACTGGGCCACGTACGCGATGCGCCGGCCGCGCACCTTGCGCAGTTGCCGCTCGGACAAGGCCGCCAGGTCGCTATCCGCAAACCAGATGTGCCCTTGCCGAATGCGCATGCCGTGGCGGCAATGGCCGAGAATGGCCTGCCCGATGGTGGATTTTCCGGCGCCGGACTCGCCAATCAGCCCCAGCACCTCCCCTTTGCGCAGGTTGAAGGAGATATCGTCCACCAGCGTCCGATCGTCGGCCGCCACCTGAAGGTGTTCCACCCGCAATAAATCAGCCATGACGGCCTCCCCGCCAGCTACGCGCGTTGCGGCTGAGCAGCCAGTCCGCCACCAGGTTCAGCGATACCGCCAGCAGCGCAATCGCCGCCCCCGGCACCAGCGCCGCCCAGACGCCGAACAGAATGCCGTCCTTATTATCCCGCGCCAGACCGCCCCAGTCCGCCGTGGGCGGCTGGATCCCCATGCCGAGAAACGACAGCGCGGAGAGAAACAGCAGGATGAAAATAAAGCGCATGGCGAACTCCGCCACCAGCGTGGTGGCCGCGTTAGGCAGGATTTCGCGCCACAGGATCCAGCGCATGGACTCGCCGCGCATGCGGGCGACCTCGATAAACTCCTGCGCGGCGATATCCACCGCCAGCGAACGGGCCACGCGCAGCACCCGCGTGGCTTCAAGCACGCCGAGCACCACAATGATGATGGCGGTGTTTTTCGGCAGCAGCGCCAGCACCACCAGCGCCAGAATCAACGTCGGGATCGCCATCAGCACGTCGTTGACGCGGGAAATCAGCTGATCCGCCCAGCCGCCGCATACGCCGGCCAGAAACCCCAGCAGCGTGCCGAGTAGAAACGCCAGCAGCGCCGCCAGCGCGGTTACCGTCAGCGACGTGCGGGTTCCCCAGATCAGGCGGGAAAACAGATCCCGCCCCAGATTGTCCGTTCCAAGCGGCGCCTGTTCCGTCGGGCCGATCCAGGGACCGCCCACCACCTGATCGGCCGGATAGGGCGCAATCCAGGGCGCCAGCAGCGCCAGCAGAATAAAAACACCCAGCCCCAACAGACCGAGCAGCGCGGAAGGTTTTAGCGCGGGCATGCGGCAGGCTCCCCTTTTGTTTGCATATTGCACTCTATTCTTCGTTGGGCTGATTCCATTCGGGGGATCAACGGGCATGACGCAGACGGGGATTGGCGATCAGCGCCACCACGTCCGCCAGGAGATTCAACAAGATATAAATCGCCGCCAGCACCAGCGCGCAGCCCTGAATCACCGGCATATCGCGCTTGCTGATGCTGTCGACCATATACTGCCCCAGTCCGGCGTAAACGAAGACGTTTTCCACAATCACCACGCCGACCATCAGGTAAGCCAGATTCAGTACGATCACGTTGATGATCGGCCCCCAGGCGTTCGGCAGGACATGGCGCAGCAGGATGGCGGAGGGCGTCAGGCCTTTCAGCAAGGCGGTATCGACATAGGCGGCGCTCTGGGCGTTAATCAGCGCCGCGCGGGTCATATTGCTCATATGCCCCAGCACCGCCAGCAGCAGGGTGACGCCAGGCAGGACTATCGCCGTCAGCCGGGATGACAGCGGCATGCCGGCGCTGACGTTGCTGTTGCTGGGCAACCACATCAGGGTGATGGAGAACACCAGGATAAGCAGATAGCCGGAGAAAAATTCCGGCAGCGCCACCGCCGTGCGGGTAAAGATATTCAGCAGTTGATCCAGCCAGCCGCCCTGATAGCGCACGGAGATAAAGCCAATCAGCAGCGCCAGCGGCACGGCGATGACCGCCGTCCACCCCGCCAGAAACAGCGAATTCTCCAGGCGGTAGGCCAGCGCCGGAGCAATGCTTTGCCGGCTGGTAAAGCTCTGCCCGAAATCGCCCCGCGCTATCCCGCCCAGCCAGGAAAAGTAGCGCGATAGCGCCGGCTGGTCCAATCCCAACTGCGCATTAAGCGCGTTCACCGCTTCCGGCGTGGCGGACTGGCCCAGGATCGCCGTGGCCGGGTTGCCCGGCAGCAGTTGAATGCCGGCGAAGATCAGCACCGACACCACCGCGAGCATCGCCACGCCCGCCAGCAGCCGGCGGGCAATCATCAGCCCCAGCGGAGAGCGGGAAATTAAAAACCGCGGACTACCTGACATCACCGTCGCATCACCCGTTTTCAACTCGCCAGCCATACTTTTTCGGCGGCGCGGTTACCGCTTAGCGGGAAGCCGGGGATGGCGTGGAAACCTTTGACCTTATTGTTGCAGGCATCCAGCGTATCGGCATACAGCGGGATGATTTCGCTGCCTTTTTCCACCAGCATCACCTGAATATCGTGGTAAATCTGCCGGCGTTTGTCCTCGTTCTGTTCACCGCGCGCCGCCTGCACCAGTTGATCAAACGCCGGCTCATGCCACAGCGATTCGTTCCACGGCGCCTTGCTGGTAAACACCAGGGATAACAGCGCATCCGCCGTCGGGCGCATCGACCAGTTGGAAGAGACGAACGGTTTCTTCATCCAGACGTTGTCCCAAAAGGCATCGTCCGGCACGCGCTCCACCGTCAGCGGAATGCCGGCGCGCTGCGCGGAGGCCTGATAGAGCTGGCCGGCATCCACCGCGCCGGGAAAACCGGCATCCGCCACCGACAGCACCAGCGGACCTTTGAAGCCCGCTTTTTGCCAGTGAAACCGGGCTTTTTCCGGATCGTAAGGACGCTGCGGAATGTCTTTGGCGAAATAGCGGTTCGACGGAAAAATCGGGTTGTCGTTGGCGACGCTGGCGTAACCGCCCAGCACGGTATCGACGATTTGCTGGCGATCGATGGCGTATTTCAGCGCCAGACGGCCGTCCGGCGAATCGAACGGCGCCACGTTGCCCAGTCCGGGGAAGGTGAAAATAAAGCCGTCGCGCGTACGCAACAGTTGCAGGTTGGGCATCCTTTCGATGCGGCTGACAACGCGCGGATTGACGCGGTTGATAATGTGCGCCGAGCCGCTCACCAGCGCCGCCACGCGGGCGGTGGAGTCGTTCATCGCCAGCGTTTCCACCGAATCCACGTGGCCGCGTTCGCTGTTCCAGTGATTCGGGTTGCGTTTAACCAGCGTTCGCACCCCCGGCTGGAAGCTCTCCAGAATAAAGGCCCCGGTGCCGATGCCTTTATCAAAGGATTCATTTTCCGCGGTAATGGCGAAGTGAACGTCGCTCAGCAGCGCGATAAACTCCACGTTCGGTTCGCTCAGGCGAATGGTGACCTCATGGGCGCCGGTCGCTTCCAGCGAGGTGACCGGGTCCAGATAGCCTTTTACCGATGAGCTGGACTGCTCGCCGCGGTGGTGATTGAGGGAGTAGACCACGTCTTTCGCCGTCAGCGTGCGCCCATCGTGGAACTGCACCCCGGAACGGATGTTCAGGATCCAGGTGCGGCCGCCCTCCGCGCTGGACCAGGACTCCGCCAGCGACGGGATCAGCTCGCCCTTTTCGTCAACTTCGACCAGGTTGTTAAACAGCTGGGAGCCGACGAAATACATATAGGTTTCAAACCAGAAAGCGGGGTCGAGACGGTCGGTGCTGGAGGCGTTGTCCACCCCGATAATCAGATGCCCGCCTTTCCGCGGGGCGTCGTTGCCTTCCGCTCCCCACGCATAGCCCAGAGGCCAGCCGGCGGTCGCGGCGGCGACGGAGACAGCGCAGGCGCCCTTGATAAAATGACGACGATTCATGATATTTATTCCTTATCGTTATCCCACCGTTGCCGATGGCTTTTTTCTTCTTCGCTGCGGTAAATCCATTTAAGATTTATGCCTGCAACAGCAGCGTACGCCCGCCCTATTCCGCCGTCCGACATCGAAACCCGTTACGCCATGCGTATAGCCCGTTGCGCGAACTGAAAAACGGTGCGCTCACCTTAGTGAAAAAACGTTTGGATGTCTAGATGCCTTTATAGCCAAAACATCGCCGCACGATGCGATGCCGCGCGCGCCAGGGCTTAGCAAATTCCCGGCTTTTTATTGTTATTTTTTGCACAAGTGTGAATTATCTACGACACTCGATTTTCTTTGCTCTACGTCAAAAAAATGGTGATACGCAGGCACAAAATTCAATATATAGTGTCTATCATGTAAAGTATGAACTATATATAGTGCTAATCCACAATATCATCCGCAGCCCTTGCGCGCCGCGGTTTCCCCCTGTGGATAACATTGACTGAGGAAAAAAACGTGAAACCAGTAGTGATTAAACGGGATGGCTGCCAGGTACCTTTTGATGAAGTACGCATCAAAGAAGCCGTCGAGCGAGCGGCGCAGGCCGCCGGTATCGACGACGCGGACTACTGTGCAACCGTAGCCTGTGCAGTCGCTCAACAAATGCAGGATAAACGACGCGTAGACATTCGGGACATTCAGAATGCGGTCGAAAACCTGTTGATGTCCGGCAAATACAAACAATTGGCGCGTACCTATATTGAATATCGCCACGATCGCGACGTCGCGCGCGAGCGTCACGGCCGGCTGAATCAGGAGATCCGCGGGCTGGTGGAGCAGAGCAATATGGCGTTGCTGAACGAAAACGCCAACAAAGACAGTAAAGTCATTCCCACCCAGCGCGATCTGCTGGCGGGGATCGTCGCCAAGCACTATGCCAAACAGTACATTCTGCCGCGCGACGTGGTGCTTGCCCATGAACGCGGCGAGATTCACTATCACGATCTCGATTACTCCCCCTTCTTCCCGATGTTCAACTGCATGCTTATCGATCTGGGCGGCATGCTGACCAAGGGATTTAAAATGGGGAACGCGGAAATCGAGCCGCCGAAATCGATTTCCACCGCCACGGCGGTCACCGCGCAGATTATCGCCCAGGTCGCCAGCCATATTTACGGCGGCACCACCATTAACCGTATTGATGAAATTCTGGCGCCGTTCGTCACCGCCAGCCATAAAAAACATCAGGACGTGGCGCGGGAATGGCACATTCCCGATGCGGAAGGCTATGCCCGTACCCGGACGCAAAAAGAGTGCTACGACGCTTTCCAGTCGCTGGAATATGAGGTGAATACGCTGCATACCGCCAACGGCCAGACGCCGTTCGTCACCTTCGGCTTTGGGCTCGGCACCAGTTGGGAATCCCGGCTGATCCAGGAGTCCATTCTGCGCAACCGCATCGCCGGGCTGGGGAAAAACCATAAAACGGCGGTGTTCCCCAAACTGGTGTTCGCCATTCGCGACGGGCTGAACCACAAGCCTGCCGACGCGAATTACGATATCAAGCAACTGGCGCTGGAATGCGCCAGCAAGCGCATGTATCCCGATATTCTGAATTACGAACAGGTGGTTGAAGTCACCGGGTCATTCAAAACGCCGATGGGCTGCCGCAGTTTCCTTAGCGTCTACGAAGAGGACGGCGAACAAATCCATGACGGCCGCAACAATCTGGGGGTGATCAGCCTCAATCTGCCGCGGATCGCGCTGGAAGCCAACGGGGATGAAAACCGTTTCTGGGCGCTGCTCGACCAGCGCCTGGCGTTATCGAAAAAGGCGCTGATGACGCGTATCGCCCGGCTGGAAAATGTGAAGGCCCGCGTGGCGCCGATTCTGTATATGGAAGGCGCCTGCGGCGTGCGCTTAAAAGCGGACGACAACATTGCGGATATCTTCAAGAACGGCCGCGCCTCTATTTCGCTGGGCTACATCGGGCTGCATGAGACCATTAACGCGCTGTTCGGCAATGAGGTTCATGTCTTCGATAATGCGCAACTGCGTGAAAAAGCCGTCGCCATCGTCGCCCGTCTGAAAGCCGCCACCGAGCAGTGGAAAAAAGAAACCGGCTACGGCTTCAGCCTGTACAGTACGCCGAGCGAAAACCTGTGCGACCGCTTCTGCCGGCTGGATACCGCCGAGTTCGGCATTATTCCGGGCGTAACGGATAAAGGCTACTACACCAACAGCTTCCATCTGGACGTGGAGAAGAAGGTCAATCCGTACCAAAAAATCGATTTTGAAGCCCCCTACCCGCCGCTGGCCAACGGGGGGTTCATCTGCTACGGCGAATACCCGAACCTGCAACATAACCTGAAAGCGCTGGAAGACGTGTGGGATTACAGCTACCGCCACGTACCTTATTACGGCACCAACACGCCGATCGACGAGTGCTACGAATGCGGCTTCACTGGTGAATTCGAGTGTACCAGCAAGGGATTCACCTGCCCGAAATGCGGCAATCACGACTCGGCCCGCGTCTCCGTCACCCGTCGGGTGTGCGGCTATCTCGGCAGCCCGGACGCCCGGCCGTTCAACGCCGGCAAACAGGAAGAGGTTAAACGGCGCATCAAACACCTGGGCAACGGGCAGTTGGGTTAACCGCGCCGGGCCGCGCTAAAACGCGGCCTTACCCCTTATCACACGGCCTTTACGCAGATGAATTACCACCAGTATTACCCCGTTGACGTGGTCAACGGCCCCGGAACGCGCTGCACCCTGTTTGTTTCCGGGTGCGTGCATCAATGCCCCGGCTGCTACAACAAAAGCACCTGGCGGCTTAATTCCGGCCGGCCGTTTACTGCGGAGCTGGAGGAGCGGATCATCGCCGACCTCCAGGACACAGAGATCCCCCGGCAGGGCATCACCCTGTCCGGCGGCGATCCGCTCCATCCGCAGAACGTACCCGACGTTCTGCGCCTGGTAAAACGAGTGCGCGCGGAATGCCCCGGCAAGGATATCTGGCTGTGGACGGGCTATGTTCTGGCGGAGCTGACCGAGGAACAGCGGCAGGTGGTGTCCCTGATCAATGTGCTGGTGGACGGCAAATTCGTTCAGGATCTCAAAGATCCGGCGTTAATCTGGCGCGGCAGCAGCAATCAGGTTATCCACTACCTGCGCTGATAGCCGTACCGCGGCTACATAGGCGTTGTCCGCCTGGCCAGCGTACGCAGTTGGTCGGACTCCAACACCGCCACTTTCGCTTTCGGCTGCGGAGAAAACGCCTGATTCAATAAGGCCTGCGCCACGGTTTTCCCCTCTATCGCCCGCCATTTCGCCGGAAAAAAGCGAAAGAGCGGCGCGATCAGACTCTCCAGAGGACGATAGTTTTCCCTTTCCCCCACAAGCAGCGAGGGGCGGGCCAGGGTCAGATGTTGCCATCCCTGCTGGCGCAGGGACTTCTCGGCCGCGCCTTTGACTCGCGAATAAAAGAAGGGCGACGTCGCATTGGCGTTAAGCGCACTGACCACCAGCAGATGTTTCGCCCCCAATGCCAGCGCGGTTTTCGCCCCCTCCACCACCAGCGTGTAATCCACATAGCGGAACGCCTGTTTACTCCCCGCGGCCTTCAGCGTCGATCCCAGACAGCAAAAGGCGATATCAATGGGGGAAGTCAGTTGAGAAAGCGCCGCGGCAAGATCGGCGTTGTGGGGATTCACCACTTTTTCGGCAGGAGGCAACGGCTTACGGGTGGGCGCGTAAATCGTTTCAACCCGGTGATTGGCCTTTAAAAGCTGCAACAGTTCATTGCCTACCAGTCCCGTCGCCCCTAATAGCAATACCCGGCTCATATATTCTCCTGTGTTTATCTATGTTTTTAATATCATGGCGTCATGCCCGGTTCGTTGCCAATAGCGTTTCTTCCCAAAACCCAGCGCGTTGTCCGTCATTTTCAGTTCGGTCAGCCGCAAGCGCCACAGCGGCGCCGCGGAGGCTCTGGCGACCGGGAAACGCGCGTTATACCGCGCCCGCGCCTGCTGCTCGTCCTCCCCTTGCAATAACTCGGCCTGCGCGCGGAACTGCACCCCTTTAATCAGCATAACGCTTTTCGGCTGGCCGCTGACCGCCCCGGCGACCCGCGGCTGCCGCGACATCAGCTCGCCATGACGCGTGTGCGGCTCGGTCATCAGATAAAAAGCCACCTGTAGTTCGTCATAAGTGTAGAAGCAACTGGCGCACCATAAATCCGAATTATCGCCCACGCACAGCGTCAGTACGTGCAGCTTCTTCAGATAACGGGAGATAGCTTTAAGGTCGTTTTCTGTTTCCACCTGTCCTCCTGCCGTACGTGGGCATTTCAGTTAACCTTCTGAACATAGGTATCCTGCGACGCCAGTACACGCCCTTCGGCGGAGCGGGGCGTCATCGCCGGCAGGGGCTTGCCGGTTTGCCGCTCCAGCAGTCGGGAGTGCGCTTCACCCTGTTCAAACAGATGCCGCTCTCCCCACTGGCGCAGCACCACCACCAGCGGGAAAAGCTGAGCGCCTTTGGGGGTCAGCACATATTCCTGATAGGCCGAGCCGTCGGACGCCGGCCGCACCGCCAGAATATCCTCTTCCACCAGACGGCGCAGACGATCGGTAAGAATATTGCGCGCCACCCCCAGACTACGCTGAAAATCGCCGAAACGCCGACGATCGTCGAACGCATCGCGAATAATCAGCATCGACCACCGATCGCCGACCACATCCAGCGCACGCGCCACCGGGCACGCATCCTCTTTCATACTTTTGCGTTTCACCATCGGTCTCTTATCCCGTTTCCGTCTTATCAGACCCTGCGCCAGCCGGCTGATTTTTCACTGGCGCCATAATTTCTAGTTGCATTTTAAAACCACTATCACTAGGCTGCAATCAGTTGCATTTTGAAACTCATCGTTATGCGGAATAGTATCATGACCACAGAAAACCGTATCGCCGTCTCAACCCTGCCTGCCCCCATGCCGCGGCTGATGGTTCTTTTACTGGCCGCCGCCTGCGGGCTAAGCGTGGCGAACGTCTATTATGCGCAGCCGCTGTTAGACGCGCTGTCGGCGGATTTCGGCATCGGCACCGCGGCGATCGGCGGCGTCATGACCGCCACCCAGGTCGGCTGCGCGCTGGCGTTACTGCTGCTGGTGCCGTTGGGCGATCTCGTCAACCGGCGCCATTTAATGTTAGCCCAGCTTGGCGCCCTGACGGCGGCGCTGATCGCGGTGGCACTGGCGACCACGCCGCTTTATTTACTGGCCGGCATGCTGGCCGTAGGAATGCTGGGCACCGCAATGACCCAAGGGCTGATCGCCTATGCCGCGACCGCGGCGGCGCCACAGGAGCGCGGACGCGTTGTCGGCGCGGCGCAGGGCGGCGTGGTGATCGGGCTGCTGCTGGCGCGCGTTATGGCGGGTATTATCGCCGACTTAGCGGGCTGGCGCGGCGTGTATCTCTTTTCCGCCCTGCTGATGCTATTGCTGGCCGTCGCGCTGTGGCGCGCGCTGCCGCATCAGGCCCGGCCGGCGCGGCGCTCATCCTATCCGGCGATGCTGCTCTCTATGCTGGCATTGCTGCGCGAGGAGCGCACGTTGCAGATACGCGGCGTCATCGCTTTACTGATGTTCGCCGCCCTGAACATCTTCTGGAGCGCGCTGGTATTGCCGCTGAGCGCCGCGCCTTATTATCTTTCCCACACCGCCATCGGCGCCTTTGGTTTGGTAGGCATACTCGGCGCGCTGGCCGCCGTCAAGGCGGGCGACTGGGCGGACAAAGGGCGGGGGCAATGGGTCAGCGGAGGCGCCCTGTTATTGCTGCTGGCGGCGTGGCTGCCGCTGGGGCTGACTTCCTATTCGCTGTATGCGTTGACCATCGGCATTATCGCGCTGGATCTCGGCGCTCAGGCAGTTCACGTCGCTAACCAAAACATGATTTTCAACACCCGCCCGGATGCCCATAGCCGGTTGGTGGGGTGTTATATGCTGTTTTACAGCGTTGGCAGCGGACTGGGCGCGATGGCGGCGACCATGGTTTATGCCTCCGCCGGCTGGGCGGGGGTCTGCCTGCTCGGCGCCGCCGTCAGCCTGTCGGCGTTGGTTTTCTGGGGCGTCACCCTGAGCAGGATGCCGGTTTCCGCGCCATCGCGATCTTAACGCGGTTTTTTATCCCGCTTAGCCGGTTTTTGAGCGGAATGCTTAGCGGCTGCGCTATTTTTACCGCCCGGCGCCGCTTTTTTAGCGACGGATTTATCGACGGCGGGCGGCGCGGTAAAGCGTGTCAGCGCGGGGCGGCCGACGCCCTTTGCCCCGGCTCCCGCGCGTTCTCCCGGCGCGGCGGCGGGGATCAGACAGCCGGGCCGGTTGCCGATCAGCCGATTCATCCCCATGGCGCTCAGGGCGTCGCGGATCAGCGGCCAGTTCGCCGGATCGTGATAGCGCAGCAGCGCCTTATGCAGCCGGCGCTGGCGCTCGCCCCGCGGCACCACCACGTCCTCGCTCTTGTAATCCACCTTGCCGAGCGGATTCTTGCCGCTGTAATACATGGTGGTGGCGTTCGCCAGCGGGGAAGGATAAAAGTTTTGCACCTGATCCAATCGGAAACGGTTCTCTTTCAGCCACAGCGCCAGATTGACCATATCCTCATCCCGGGTGCCCGGATGCGCGGCGATAAAATAGGGGATCAGATACTGCTGTTTTCCCGCCTGTTGCGAATAATCGTCAAAAAGCTGCTTGAAACGGTGATAGCTGCCCATTCCGGGCTTCATCATTTTCGACAGCGGCCCGGCTTCGGTGTGTTCCGGGGCGATCTTCAGATATCCCCCGACGTGATGTTCGGCCAGCTCCTTGATATAGCGCGGATCTTCCACCGCCAGATCGTAACGGACGCCGGAAGCGATAAGGATTTTCTTGATCCCTTTCAGGCCGCGTGCGCGCCGGTAAAGTTTAATGGTCGGCTCATGGTTGGTATCCATATGCGGACAGATTGCCGGATAAACGCAGGAAGCCCGCCGGCAGCTCTGCTCGGCGCGCGGCGACTGGCAGCGCAGCATATACATATTCGCCGTCGGGCCGCCCAGATCGGAGATCACGCCGGTAAAACCCGGCACGTTATCGCGGATCTCTTCGATCTCTTTGACGATGGACGCTTCCGAGCGGCTCTGGATAATCCGCCCCTCGTGCTCGGTGATCGAACAGAAGGAACAGCCGCCGTAACAGCCGCGCATGATATTGATCGAAAAGCGGATCATATCGTAGGCCGCAATCACCGCCTTACCGTAGGAAGGATGCGGAACGCGCTGAAACGGCAGCGCGAACACCGCGTCCATCTCCTCGGTAGAGAGCGGGATCGCCGGCGGATTAATCCACACGTAACGGTCGCCGTGCTTTTGCATCAATGCCCTGGCGCAGCCGGGATTGGTTTCATGATGTAATATCCGCGACGCATGGGCGTACATCACCTTATCGCCTTTTACTTTTTCAAATGACGGCAACAGCACGTAGGTTTTTTCCCACGGCTTGGGTCTGGGCACCCGCACGGTAATCGGCTGAGCCGCCTGCGCCGCGGGAACCTCCCCCTCGGAGCAGGGCAAATCCTCGCCGTAGGGATTGATAATCGGTTCGATGCGGCCGGGCTTATCGAGCCGGGTGGAGTCAACCCCCGTCCAGCCGACCAGCGCCGTTTTACGCATCACCGCGGTATTGCGCACATCGTGGATAGCGCTTATCGGCTCACCCGCCGCCAGCCGGTGCGCCACCTCCGCCAGCGGCCGCTCGCCGTTGCCGTAGATCAGCATGTCCGCCTTGGCGTCCACCAGCACCGAGCGCCGCACGGTATCGGACCAGTAATCATAGTGGGCGATGCGCCGCAGGCTGGCCTCAATGCCGCCGAGGATCACCGGAACATCGTTATAGGCTTCCTTACAGCGCTGGCTATACGCCAGCGTCGCGCGATCCGGCCTTTTCCCGCCGATATTGCCGGGAGTATAGGCGTCGTCATGACGTAACTTGCGGTCAGCGGTATAGCGGTTAATCATCGAATCCATATTCCCGGCGGTGACGCCGAAAAACAGATTGGGCTTGCCGAGACGCATAAAATCGTTTTTCGACGTCCAGTCAGGCTGCGCGATGATACCGACGCGAAACCCCTGCGCTTCCAGCAGCCGCCCGACGATCGCCATGCCAAAACTCGGATGATCGACATAGGCGTCGCCGGTCACCACGATCACATCGCAGCTATCCCACCCCAGTTTCTCCATCTCCCGGCGCGACATGGGAAAAAACGGCGCGGTGCCGTAACACTCGGCCCAATAACGCGGGTACGAGAACAGGGTTCGTTCGGGCTGGATCAGGCTGGTCGGCATAGAAATTCTTCGTTGTCGGAAAATGCCCCGGCTAACGCCTGCGGGCCGCTTAACCGGGAAATGGGTGCGGAATTATACGCGGACCGCAATAACGCCGCTGACCGAAATAACGCCGGCATGCGGCGGATCAAGATTTTTTGCCGGAAAGCGCGTTTAGAGGTGAGGGATGGCTTATTACTGCAGAGCTTGCCTTGCTAATCGCTATTCTCAAGCTTCGCCGTGATTTTATTATTTTCAGGGGATCGGGGGTTTATAGGGGGTTTATAGGGGGTTTATAGGGGGTTTATCCCCGCTGGCGCGGGGAACACGGTGGTGGCAGTAATTGCGCGCCCTGGGCCGGGGTGTGTTGATAATCAGTAATGATAGCGGCAGGCCGCGATCAGCAACGCATCTTCGTTAACGGCATAGACCAGACGATGCTCTGCGGTAATGCGTCTCGACCAAAAACCCGCAAGATGGTGTTTCAGAGGCTCAGGCTTTCCTTTCCCCTCAAAAGGTGTACGGCAGGCATCCTTTAAAAGCTCGTTGATCTTTTTGACCGTGCGCTTATCGGTGTCCTGCCAGTAGAGATAGTCTTCCCAGGCCTCTTCCGACCATGTCAGCTTCACTCAATGATATCCCTTTCAGTGCCCTTTCCGCCTTTCAGACTCTCTATCGAATTCATTAATCTTCTGGCATTCGCTGGTGAGCGCAGCAGATAAGCAGTCTCTTCCAATGAATTGTATTCTTCAAGTGACATCAAAACGCATGCTTCACCGTTCTGACGAGTGATCAGTATCGGCGCGTTGTCCTCTACCGTTTTAACCATCGTCGCTGACAGATTCTGTCTGGCTTCGCTGTAGCTTACTGTTCGCATAATTACCCCCTCGTAGTCAAAACATTGTACAATGACATGACTGCAACGGCAACTAAAGGCATCATTCTGCTATACCGTACTTTGGATTCGATCACCTATCCTCAATACTCAGCCCTACCGTTTTACTATAAAAGGCGTCGCTTTCACCCGCTTTCAACAGCAGGACTTGCGCCGCAGGCCGATGTAGCTGCTGACGAAACCGCTCCAGCGCCTCGCCCTCCAGCACCGGCAGCGATTTTTTATATTTCAGCCACCAGCTTTCCCGCACCTGCAAACGGCTTTTCTCCCAGGCAAATTCTTCCGGCGGAGCGTAAGGCAGTGGCAAATCGCTCTCTTTCTCCGCCATCCGAGCCAGATAGAGATCCAGCGTGTTTTCCCCCAACCGGGTGGAGATCTCCACCGCATCGCTCCAACCCGACTCGCTGGACCTGGCGCAGTAGCCATGTACCAACGCCAGCGATAACTGCCCGGCTATCGACCGCTGGCCGTACCGCTCCCCCAGCACCTTATTGGCGATCGCCTCCAGCGCGGCGGGCACGACGATCTGCTCTTCATAAACGCCGTTAATCAAGGTTCGGGCATCTTCCGGCATCCTGATTGCCCCGCGTTCACGCAGGATAGCCTGCGTGCGCCATAGCGCCGCGTGGTCGGGATACACATAGCCGCTGTTGCGCAGTTCAGCGCCCAGCCAGTCGGCGTCGGCCTCCGGCTGCCATTCCGGCGCCAAGACATACAGCACGGCCGCGGGGCGCTCATCGGTCAACGGTGCGTTATCCCGTGCATTTTTCCGGCGGCCGTCGAGATAACGAATATGCCGCTGTAAACGCCCGGCGCGCTGGATCAGTAAATCAATCGGCGCTAAATCGCTAATCATATTATCCACATCAATATCCAGCGACTGTTCCACCACCTGCGTAGCAATCAGCACTTTGCCTGAACGCTGCGCGGGCGTGCTCTCTTTACCGAACCAGCTTAACGCCCGCTCTTCAATCGCCATGCGATCGCAAAAGGCGAAACGGCTGTGAAACAGCAGGATATCGTCCTCCGCCACGCCTTGCGCCAGCAGTTGGCGGTAGACCGCAATGGCGTCATCCACGGTGTTTCTGATCCAGCATATTGATTGTCCGGCCGCTATCGACGCCTTGATCAGCGCAATCCCTTGTTCTCTGGCGGTCAGCCAGCCGATTTTCACCTCACGCTTCACTGCCGGTCGTGTGTCCAGCGCGCTTTCCCGCAATCCCTGCCGGTTAAGCTGGGTGAACCACGGATAACGCGCATCGGGATCGGGCTGCCATGCGGCTTCACATGCCATGCCCTGCGCAAAAGCCCGCGTCAGCCTTTCGCGCAGGCTGAGCGGCAGGGTCGCCGTCAGCACGATCGCGCTGCCCCCCTGCCGGGCGTGGAAACCGATCAGATGTTCGATCAGCTTACTCATATAGGCGTCATAGGCGTGGATTTCATCCAGAATAAGGATCTTATGCCGCAACCCCAGCACACGCAGCGACTGGTGACGGAACGGCATCACCGCCATCAATGCCTGATCGAGCGTACCCACCCCGACATCCGCCAGCAGCGCTTTCTTACGCGAATCGGCAAACCAGATATTGCAGTCCTTGCTGGCGCTATTCTCATCTTTGCCGTACTGCGTCTGCCCCTGACTTTCGCCGTCCCACAGCGATTGAGTGAAGGTATGCGACATATGGCGCGCACCGTGCGCCAATATCAGCGACGGATTTTGCTCCGGCTGATACAGCGCCCGGTATGCCGCAGCCAATCTTTGATACATGGCGTTGGCCGTCGCCATCGTCGGCAAGGCCACATAAATGCCGCCGCCTTTTTGCTGCGCCATCAGCCGATGCGCCAATATCATCGCGGCTTCGGTTTTCCCCGCGCCGGTGACGTCTTCCAGAATGAAAAGCTGTGGCCCGGCAACGGAAATATCCGCTTCAAGCGCCTGCTGTTGCAGCGGTGTCGGCTGCTGAATAAACGGAAATAACTGCCGTATGTGTTGAAAAGGCGCGGGGGCCGGCGTGCGCGGTAAACGCGAGACGACCTTTTCCGCCGTCGGTAACGCATGCTGCTGCCAATAATCGCTCAGCGACATCGGGTCACTGCGATAGTGAAAATCCTGCCGGCGCGATCCCAGCCAGTCTGCAAGAACGGTCAGCCCGGCCAGCGCCCAACTCTGTTGCTTCAACGTCGATAACCAGGCTTTATCGGCAAAGCAGGCGGGCAACGAGGAAATCTCGGGGAAAACAGAGGATAAATCATGGAGATAATCTTTAACTGCCAGATAATCATCCTGATGAAACGCGAGTTTTCCTTTGACATCGCGCTCCGGCGGCTTGCCGTGGTGACCGGTTATGATGTTCAGCCAGATATCCAACGCTTTCTCTGCGATTCCGAATATCTCCTCAAAGGGAAAAATCGCTGGAATATCCTGGCGATTTTCCCACAGCCAGAATCCCAATGAGTCATGCCGCGCGGAGTCGGCCTGTCCCTTATTTTGCACCAGTGGCGAGTCAGGATTGAAATATTTCCGCTGAAAGCCGCGGGCGAATTTCCCGATATCATGCCACGCCAGAAAATAGGCAAACCACAGCGCTACGTCTTCATTCTCTAATTCAAGTTCAGAGAATATGTTATTGGCCTGAAAATAATTTTTCTTTAATAACCAATAGCCGCAGGCCGCCACATCAAGACCATGATAAGGCAACAGATGATAATCGTCTCCGCCCGGCGAATCCGGCGATTGACGGGCCTTTCCCCAATAACGAAAATAACGCCGGCATACCGCTTGATTATTCACCATCCGCATTCACCCCGCTGCGATTCCACCCGCTTAATTATGCCAACGGATCATTCTCAACCAGCGCCATGACGTTTTCGTTTTCAGTCGGGCCGTCGGCTTTTTCCGCGCAAGCGAGCGCTTCCTGAGCGCGCTGCTCCGCTTGCAGCGGATTTGACTTACCGGTGAAGACACCGCCTTTCTCGATGGATAGTTCATCCGAGAAAATATCCCCCACCACTTTCCCCTGCGCCAATATGGTTACACTGCCGGCGTAAATGCGGCCTTCAACCCGGCCGTTGATAATAATCTGTTGCGAGGTTAATTCACCTGTCACTTTACCGCTATGTTCCACCTTGATGGTATTATTACAGCACACGTCGCCTTCGATCTCGCCTTCCACGGTAATATCGCCGTCCGCCGCCAGTTTGCCTTCCATGCGCGCCCCTTGAGAAATAAAGGCGTCTTTCCTGACCCGCACAGGGCTTACCGAATTAACCAGCTCAGTCGGGCTGTTTAATGCGCTACGCTCTTGTGGTTCTGCCGCAGATTTTTTGTTTTTATCAAATGAAAACATCGGGTGACTCCTGTTAACTTTATAAAAAAACGCCATCAGCGCGCCGGCGCCGAGCACAACGGCCAAAACCAGGCCATAGGTCTGAAGCGGGGAATCTTTGTGGATATCCATAAGCCAGGCAATAACCGCCAGGGCCCATACAGCCCACAGACCCCAAAGCAGATTGTAATTACGCACCGTGGGAAATCCGAAAAGGGGCGGGGTGGCTCATTTCTTTCTCCTTATGCCATTAATCCTGCTCGCAACCGTAATAATCCGGCCGCGCTCTTTAGGTATCGGACGGGCTGTCGCTTTATTTAGTCTGTCGGGGCGCGGATTGGGATGAAGGCCGCATATATTTTTTCAACCTGCCGAATGAGGTAAAAGTGCCTTTTTTAATGGCGCGCAATATCATTCCAATGAATGACATTGCGTAGCTAAACCGATTCTTCTATGTTAGCAAACAGTCTTAATATCCCTGACAAGAGTAATTTTATGGCACATAAAATTTGGGTGATGGGCGATGCGGTGGTCGATCTCATCCCGGAAGACTCAGAGCGTTATCTCAAATGTCCTGGAGGAGCGCCCGCCAATGTCGCCGTCGGCATCGCCAGGCTGGGAGGCCGCAGCGCCTTTATCGGCCGCGTAGGCGACGACGTCTTCGGTCATTTTCTGCGGGACGTGCTGGATCGGGAACAGGTCGATACGCATTACATGGTGCGGGACGCCGCTCATCGGACCTCCACCGTGGTTGTCAGCCTGGATCCTTCCGGCGAACGTTCATTCACGTTTATGGTGCGCCCCAGCGCCGATCTGTTTATACAACCGGGCGATCTGCCCCGGTTCAAAGAGGGTGAATGGCTGCATCTGTGTTCGATAGCCTTGTCGCAGGAGCCTTCACGCGGCACGGCCCTTGAGGCGATGCGGCAAATAAAAGCCGTAAACGGGTGGGTCAGTTTCGATCCCAATATTCGCGAGGATTTGTGGTCCGACGAACAGGAATTGAGAGATTGTCTGGAGCAGGCGCTGTCACTGGCGGATGTGGTAAAACTATCGCGGGACGAACTGGCCTTTCTTAGCGGCATCGACAATGTCGAACCAGGTATCGACTGGCTTATCAGGCGATATCCGACCAAACTGCTGTTGGTTACGCTAGGCAGTGAGGGCGTATGGCTGCATGACCGCCGACAGCCGCGCCATTTTACCGCGCCTTACGTAACGCCGGTCGATACCACCGGCGCGGGCGACGCTTTTGTCGCCGGGTTACTGCGCGGTTTAGCCGAATACGACGACTTCCCGCAAGCACCGTCATGGGAAAAAGTGATCGAACAGGCCCAACTGTGCGGCGCGCTCGCCACAACCGCTAAAGGCGCCATGACCGCCCTGCCTTACGCCCAACAGATCCACTCAACTTCACTAACCGGACGCTGATCGCGCTGTCGCCGCAGGTTGATGCGGATAATTTGTCGTTAGGATCACAGTTACAGAATCGGGTTAGTAAAACCCCTTGCCAACCCGATTGCCCGCCTTTATTTTCTCTTCTGAAAAATCGGTTTAGCATTTTAGCAAAAACGGATTTTTAGCCAATAAAAGTGCCCCAAGAACAAGAAGAGAACAAAAAATGAAACCAACCCGACTCGCTATAACAATAGGATTATTACTCTCAGCCCCCCTCTATGCTTCCGCCGCCAGTTCCGACAGCATCGAAGCCCGTCTGAATGCGCTGGAACAGCGGCTGCAACAGGCCGAAGCCAGAGCCTCGGCCGCCGAGGCGCGGGCTGAGGCGGCGGAAACACAAACACGGCAACTCGCAACCCGAACCGCACAAACCGAACAAAAAACCCAACAGGTTGAACAGCGCACCACCGATTTGGCCAACAAAAAATCGTCCGCGGATGGTTTCGAATTTCATGCCTATGCCCGTTCAGGCCTCTCCATCAATGATTCCAGCACCAGTTCCAAAACCGATATCGGGCCGGGTATGACCCCCGCCGGTCAAACCGGCGGGCATGTCGGCCGACTGGGCAATGAGGACGACACCTACCTCGAACTGAAACTGGAGCACAAACAAAAACTGGATAACGGCGCCACCACCCGTTTCAAGGTGATGATGGCCGACGGCCAGCGCACCTATAACGACTGGACCGCGGATAGCAGCGATCTCAACGTGCGCGAGGCTTTTGTCGAGTTAGGCTCGCTGCCGACCTTCACCGGTATATGGCAAGACAGCACGCTGTGGGCGGGTAAACGCTTTGATCGCGATAACTTTGATATTCATGAGTTGGACATCGACGTGATCTTTATGGCCGGCACCGGCGGCGGGATCTATGACGTGAAGTGGACGGACAGCTTCAAAAGCAACTTTTCCCTTTACGGCCGCAGCCTGGGTGAAATCACCGCGCTGGACAACGATATTAAAAACTACGTCCTGACCGCCAATAACTATGTGGGTCCTTTCCAGTTTATGTTGAGCGGGTTAAAAGCGAAAAACAACGATGCGCGCGAAAACACGGCAAGCAACAGTGCCAATGCCGTCACCAATACCAATGCCGGCGATAAAGGCTATCATGCTATGGCCGCCTGGCATGGCGACAGCTTCTATGGGCTGCGTGAAGGTAGCTCGAAGGTGGCGATTCTCTACGGTCACGGTTTAGGCGCGGAAGTCAAGAATGTCGGTTCGGACGGTAACCTGAGCAATGAGGCTGATACCTGGCGTCTGGCTGTTTACGGCGCCACGCCATTGAGTAAAAACTGGACGTTCGCCCCTTCTATTCTTGCTCAGGCCAGTCAGGATCGCTACGTCGAGGGCGACAGCTATAAATGGATAACCTTCAACACCCGTCTGGTTCAGGAAATCACCGAAAACTTTGCCCTGGCTTATGAAGCCAGCTACCAGTATATGGATCTCGACCCTCAAGGCTATACGATAAGAGTCGATGGCAGCGACAGAAGATTCAATCAGGTCAGCGGCGGCTTCTATAAGCTGACCTTCGCGCCCACCTTCAAAGTGGGTGATATCGCCAATATTTTCAGCCGCCCGGAACTGCGTGTATTCGCCAGCTACATGGACTGGGACAAACGTCTGGATAACTACACCAGCGATAACTCCGACACCTTTGGCACCACCGGCTTTAAAGCGGGCGGCGAGTGGAACTTTGGCGTTCAGATGGAAACCTGGTTCTGATAGCCGGATAGCATCATCGCGCCGGTTACCTAAACCGGTGACCGGCGCTGAGGATACCGCGTATCCCAATAATAAATGAGGAATAAAATGGATATTAACGCCACAGCGACAGCACTTATCCCCCTGTTGGGCGGAAAAGAAAATATCGCCAGCGCCGCCCACTGCGCTACCCGTTTGCGTCTGGTGCTTAACGACGATAGTCTGGCCGACAAAAAAGCGATTGAGAATGTCGAAGGGGTCAAAGGCTGCTTTCATAACGCCGGGCAAATTCAGATAATTTTCGGCACCGGCCTGGTAAATAAAGTCTATGCCGAATTTATCAAAGCCGCGGGTATCAGTGAATCCAGCAAGTCCGAGGCCGCCTCTCTAGCCGCCCAAAAATTGAACCCGCTGCAACGTCTGGCGCGTCTGCTGTCAAACATTTTTGTGCCCATTATTCCGGCGATCGTGGCATCCGGCCTGCTGATGGGGCTGCTCGGGTTGATTAAAACCTATGGCTGGGCCGATGCCGGCAGCGCGATTTTCATTATGCTGGATATGTTCAGTTCCGCCGCCTTTATCATCCTGCCCATTCTTATCGGCTTCACCGCGGCGCGGGAATTTGGCGGCAACCCCTATCTCGGCGCCACGCTGGGCGGCATCCTCACCCACCCCGCCCTCACCAACGCCTGGGGGGTCGCCGGCGGTTTCCAGACCATGAGCCTGTTCGGTCTGGATATCGCTATGGTGGGTTATCAGGGCACGGTATTTCCGGTGCTGCTGGCCGTATGGTTTATGAGCATGGTGGAAAAGCGCCTGCGTAAAGTGGTGCCCGATGCGCTGGATATCATCATTACCCCATTTCTGACCGTGGTCATTTCCGGCTTTATCGCCTTGTTGATCATCGGCCCGGCGGGCCGTATGCTGGGCGACGCTATTTCCTTCGTCCTGAGCACCCTGATCACCCACGCCGGCTGGCTGGCCGGGCTGCTGTTCGGCGGGCTTTACTCCGCCATTGTCATCACCGGCGTGCATCACAGTTTCCACGCCATTGAAGCCGGTTTGCTGGGCAATCCCAACATCGGCGTGAACTTCCTGCTGCCGATTTGGGCGATGGCCAACGTGGCGCAAGGCGGCGCCTGTCTGGCGGTGTATTTCAAAACCAAGGATGTGAAGATCAAGGCGATCGTTATCCCCTCCTCGTTTTCCGCACTGCTCGGCATCACCGAAGCGGCGATATTCGGTATCAACCTGCGCTTTGTAAAACCGTTTCTGGCCGCGCTGGCCGGCGGCGCGCTGGGCGGCGCCTGGGTGGTCTTCAATCACGTCAGTATGACGGCGGTAGGATTGACGGGCTTTCCGGGATTGGCGATCGTCCAGGCTGGTTCTATGCTTAGCTATCTGATTGGTATGCTCATTGCCTTTGGCGCGGCGTTTATCATTTCATTCCTGCTGAAATATAAAACGGATAACACATAATTATGGAAACCCACCTGTTAAAACGCATGGCGCACGCTCTGATGTCTAATCAGGCCCGCGTCGGCGACGATCCTCACCGTCCGCATTGGCACCTGTCGCCAAACGTCGGGCTACTCAACGACCCGAATGGCTTTATTCATCATAACGGGCGTTACCATCTGTTTTATCAGTGGAATCCTTTAGCCTGCGCCCACGGCGCAAAATTCTGGGGGCACTGGAGCTCGCCCGACCTGGTGAGCTGGCGACACGAACCCGTTGCGCTGGTGCCCAGCGAAAGCTATGAGACGCACGGCTGCTATTCCGGTTCCGCCGTGGTTGATAATGGCGCGATTACCCTGATTTACACCGGCAATGTGAAATACGCCGACGGCTCGCGCAGCGCATTCCAGTGCCTGGCCAGGGAAAACGCCGACGGCGAGTATGACAAACTGGGTCCGGTACTGACGCTGCCCGAAGGCTATACCGGGCATGTACGCGACCCGAAAGTCTGGAAGCACGATGGCCGCTGGTACATGGTGCTGGGAGCGCAGGATAAGCAGCTCCAGGGTAAGGTGCTACTGTATCGCTCCGGCGATTTGCGCCGCTGGAATAAAATTTCCGAAATCGCCGGTTCGCGCCTTGGCGGACTGGGGGATTTCGGCTACATGTGGGAATGCCCGGATTTATTCAGGCTGAACGGACAGGATGTCTTAATCTGCTGCCCGCAGGGCGTACCCGCGCAAGAAGAGCGCTATCTGAACACCTTCCAGGCCGGTTACCTGGTCGGGACGCTGAATTATCAAAGCGGCGACTATCCGCACCATGGATTCAACGAACTGGATCTTGGCTTTGAGTTTTACGCGCCGCAAACAACATCAAGCGAGGACGGACGACGTTTGCTGTTTGGCTGGATGGCCATTCCCGATAAGGACGAGTTTTTTGCGCCGACGATCGCCCATGGCTGGATCCATACCATGACCTGCCCGCGGGAGCTGACGCTGCGTGAAGGTAAGCTCTATCAACAGCCGGTGCGCGAACTGCAACAGCTGCGAACGCAGCACTTTGCATGGCAAGGCGTCGCCGACTATGCGCCGCCGTTGCCGGTGAACAGCGCCGAAATCGCCTTGACCGTTAAGGGCGAATTCCAGCTCAACATCGCTTCCCTGATGGTGCTGTGCTGGAACGGCGAATGCCTGACCCTGAGCCGGCATAACCGCCGCACCGGCGAACCGGAACATCGCTACTGGCGCGGAGAATTGCACCAGCTACAGATATTGTGCGATCGCTCCAGTATCGAGATTTTTATCAATGAAGGCGCAGCCGTGATGTCCGCCAGCTATTTCCCCGACGGCGACGCCGCCATTACGTTCAGCGGACCGGGAAGATTGGCATTGCAGCACTGGCTGTTGGCGCCATCCGTGATAAAATGACGCCCCTTTTCTCTGACAGCGGACCGATCCCGCGGTGAAACAAACTAAACGCATAACAATCAGCGACATCGCAGCACTCGCGGGGGTATCGAAATCCACTGCGAGCCTGGTGCTGAACGGCCGCGGTAAAGAGTTCCGCGTTTCCGATGCCACCCGCGATCGCATTCTGGCCGTCGCCCGCGAGCAGCGCTATCAGCCCAGCATCCATGCCCGCTCCCTGCGTTCGTCGCGCAGCAATACGCTGGGGCTGGTGGTGCCGGAAATGACCAACTATGGTTTTGCCGTTATCTCGCGCGACCTGGAAATGCTGTGCCGCGAAGCGGGGCTGCAGCTTCTTATCGCCTGTACGGACGAGAACGCCAGTCAGGAGATGATGGCCGTCAACAGCCTGATACAGCGCCAGGTGGACGGGCTGATCGTCGCATCCAGTATGCTCAGCGATGCCGAATACCAGAAAATCAATCAGCAACTGCCCGTTATTCAGTTTGACCGGGTGATTGGCGAGTCCGACCTGCCGCTGGTGATCACCGAGTCGATAGAGTCGACCGCGACGCTGGTCGAGCGCATCGCCCGCCAGCACGGCGACGAGTTCTATTTTATTGGCGGTCAATCGCGCATTTCTCCTACCCGAGACCGTCTGGCCGGCTTTCAGTTGGGATTACAACGCGCGGGTATCGAGTGTCGGCCTGAATGGATTATTCACGGCAATTATCATCCCAGCTCAGGTTATGAAATGTTCGCCCAGCTCTGCGCCGAGCTGGGCCGGCCGCCCAAAGCGCTGTTTACCGCCGCCTGCGGCCTGTTGGAAGGGGTGTTGCGTTACCTGAACCAGCATAACCTGATGGAGAGCGATATCCGGCTGTGCAGCTTTGACGATCACTATCTGTTCGACTGCCTGCCGTTGAAAATCGACACCATTGCCCAGGACAGTGAAAGTCTGGCGGGAAACAGCTTTGAGATGATTACCACGTTGATCGAAGAACGCGCGCTGACGCAGGCTAAGCGCTATATTCCGCCAATGCATATCCACTGGCGGCACCCTGACTCACGTCAGTGAGTCAGGAAAACGCGCATGATGACTATTTAGCCGCCGACTCCGCGCCCACCAGCCCCACCTTGAGATATCCGGCTTTGCGTAGCGCATCCATCACTCTCATCATGGTTTCATAATCCACGCTTTTATCCGCCTGAAAGAAGATGGTGGTTTCTTTATTGCCGCTGGTGGTGGCGTCCAGCGCCTGCGCCAGCGACTCTTCGCTTACCACGTCATCGCCAACATATAATTGCTTATCGGCTTTCACCGTCAGGTAGACCGGCTTTTCAGGGCGCGGCTGCGGCGCGGCGGACGAAGCGGGCAAATCAACGCGAACGTCCACCGTCGCCAGCGGCGCGGCCACCATAAAGATAATCAGCAGAACCAGCATGACATCGATAAACGGCGTCACGTTGATATCGTGCATTTCGCCGTTTTCGCTCACATCATCGTTTAAATGCATGGCCATGACTTATCCCGCCCGCAGTTTTTGCGCCGATGAAGAGGCCCGGTTGTCGTTGCTGGCCGCCACATCAAGGTCACGACTTAACAGCAGCAGCACCTGGGCGGCGACATCGCCCACCAGCGCTTTATATCCCGTAATCCAGCGGGCAAAGATGTTATAAATAACCACCGCCGGGATAGCGGCGACCAGGCCGATAGCCGTCGCCAGCAACGCCTCGGCGATGCCCGGCGCGACGACTGCCAGATTGGTGGTTTGCGTTTGCGCGATGCCGATAAAGCTGTTCATGATGCCCCATACGGTGCCGAACAACCCGATAAACGGCGCCACCGCGCCGACCGTCGCCAGATAACCATTACCGCGCCCCATATGGCGGCCGGTGGCGGCAACGCGGCGTTCCAGGCGAAAAGCCGTACGCTCTTTAATCCCGTTGTTATCGTCGGAACGTTCGGACAGCTCCAGTTCATTCAGCGCATCCGTCAGCAATTGCTTCGCCACGCCCCCGTTCTTGAACGCCTCCGCCGCATCTACGGCATCCCCCAGCGTTTTGGCCTGTTCCAGCGCCAGATATTCACGACGGGCGCGACGCTTGGCGCCCGCCAGCTCCACGCTTTTACTGAAGAAGATCGCCCAGGTAATGACCGAAGCCAGCAGCAGGCCGACCATCACCGTTTTCACCACCAGGTCGGCATGCTGATACATGCCCCAAACGGACAAGTCCGTGGTCATCAGGTTATTGGTACCCGGCGCGGCGCTAGGCGGCAAGGCGAGAGATGAAGCGGGATCCTGCGTTGCAGGGGTTGCAGGGGTTGCAGGCGCAGCCGGTTCAACTTGCGTGGCGGGCGCTTCCTGCGTTGCGGGCGCTTCCTGCGTTGCGGGAGCGGACGATGTTGCGGCATCGCCGGCATTTCCATCTGACAATGGGGTTGTAGCAGGCGCCGCAAACGTATGCCCGCCGAGCCCCGCAGTCAACAGCAGGGCAACCAGCACGCTGCGGAAAAGTGCGCTGAACGCGCAACGTTTTTTTTGCCAGGCTGATGATACCTGTTGGGTAATGCTACTGACAGCCGTATTCACGCTGTGCCTCCACCATTAATCCATCACTAATGACACAAGAAATCAGCCTGAAATAATATCAAACCCTGAGCGAATTGATAGTCGTTCTCATTATTATTTATGCTTGTGGAACTATTTTTTTTACGCCATTACATGATTGAATTAAGCATTTGCATTACTGGTAATCGCATAAAAGATAAATAATAACAAATAGCCGGAGAGCCTGGCGGCCATGGAGAGAAGCCGCTGCGCGCATGGCGGTTAGCGGCCCTAAATCTGTCAGCGCCCAAACGCCCGATGCGTAACATCGGGCGTTTTGACCGACTGCGGTGAAGAAAATCCTCTACGCATTACAGCGCGGCGATGGTGGCCTGCTGTTCGAGCAATTTCGCTTTTGCTGCCGCATAACCGTCGAGCTTTTCACGCTCTTTCGCCACCACGGCTTGCGGCGCGCGCGCCACAAAACCTTCGTTGGACAGCTTGCTTTCGATGCGGCCGATTTCAGTTTCGATTCTGGCCACTTCTTTTGCCAGACGCTCCAGCTCCGCCGCTTTGTCAATCAACCCCGCCATCGGGATCAAAAGCTCGGCGCCTTCCACCAGCTTGGTCACCGACACCGGACCTTTATCGCCCGCCGGCAACAGCGTAATGCTTGCCAGACGCGCCAGCGTCTGAATAAAACCGCGGTTCTCCTCCACCCGGCGCGTCGCCTCGGCGCTGGCGCCGCGTAACAGCAGCTCCAGCGGTTTCCCCGGCGCGATATTCATTTCCGCACGGATATTACGCACGGCGATAATCGCCTGTTTGATCCATTCCAGATCGTTCAGCGCCTGGGTATCTTCCTGCGCGGCGTCGAACTCGGGGAAAGGCTGCAACATGATGGTGTCGGCGCTAATGCCTTTCAGCGCTTTCACCCGCTGCCAGATGGTTTCGGTGATAAATGGAATGATCGGGTGCGCCAGACGCAGCAAGGCTTCCAGCACGTTCACCAGCGTATGGCGCGTACCGCGCAGCTCCGCCGCCGTTCCGCCGTTCATCACCGGCTTCGCCAGTTCCAGATACCAGTCGCAGAACTGGTTCCAGGTGAACTCATACAGAATATTGGCGGCGATATCGAAACGATAGCTGTCCAGCGCTTCGCGGTAGGCTTTAACCGTACGGTTGAATTCGGCCAGGATCCAGCGGTCGGCCAGCGACAAGACTTTATCTGCGCCGTTAAAGCCGCAATCCTGACCTTCGGTATTCATCAGCACGAAACGGCTGGCGTTCCACAGCTTGTTACAGAAGTTGCGGTAACCTTCCAGGCGTTTCATATCCCAGTTGATATCGCGCCCGGTCGAGGCCAGCGCCGCCAGGGTAAAGCGCAGCGCGTCGGTGCCGTGCGGTTCGATGCCGTTCGGGAACTGCTTTTCGGTACGCTTGCGGATTTTTTCCGCCAGCTGCGGCTGCATCATATTGCCGGTGCGTTTTTCCAGCAGGGCTTGCAGCGAAATCCCGTCCACCATATCCAGGGGGTCGATCACGTTGCCTTTGGACTTGGACATCTTCTGCCCTTCTTCATCACGGATCAGCCCCGTCATGTAGACCGTGTGGAACGGCACCTGCGGCTTGCCGTCTTCATCCTTGATAAAGTGCATGGTCAGCATGATCATGCGGGCAATCCAGAAGAAGATAATGTCGAAGCCGCTGACCATCACGCTGCTCGGGTGGAAAGCTTTCAGATCCGGCGTCTGTTCCGGCCAGCCCAGCGTGGAGAATGTCCACAGCCCGGAGGAGAACCAGGTGTCCAGTACGTCTTCGTCCTGATTCAGCGCCACGTCGTCAGCCAGATTGTTTTCGCGGCGCACTTCCGCTTCGTCGCGGCCGACGTAAACCTTGCCTTCGGCGTCGTACCAGGCCGGAATGCGGTGCCCCCACCACAGCTGGCGGGAAATACACCAGTCCTGAATGTCGCGCATCCAGCTGAAGTACATGTTTTCGTACTGCTTGGGCACAAACTGGATACGGCCGTCCTCAACCGCTTCCACCGCCGGTTTGGCCAGCACCGCCGCCCGCACGTACCACTGATCGGTCAGCATCGGCTCAATCACCACGCCGCCGCGGTCGCCGTACGGCACCGTCAGGTCGTGCGCCTTGATCTCTTCCAGCAGGCCGAGATCCTCAAAGGCCGCCACCACGGCTTTACGCGCGGCAAAGCGCTCCAGACCGCGAAACGCCGGCGGAATATCGCTGCTGTATGCGGTGCTGGCTTCGCCGTTGGTATCAAACACTTCGGCCTGCTGACGGATATCGCCGTCAAAGGTCAGAATGTTGATCATCGGTAGCTGGTGGCGTTTACCCACTTCATAGTCGTTAAAGTCGTGGGCCGGGGTGATCTTCACGCAGCCGGTGCCTTTTGCCATATCCGCGTGTTCGTCGCCGACGATCCGGATGCGACGCCCCACCAGCGGCAGGATCACTTCCTTGCCGATCAGATCCTTATAGCGCGGATCTTCCGGGTTCACCGCCACGCCGGTATCGCCCAGCACGGTTTCCGGACGGGTGGTGGCCACCACCAGATAGTCTTTACCATCGGCGGTTTTAGCGCCGTCGGCCAGCGGGTAGCGCAGGTGCCACATGGAGCCTTTCGATTGGCGGTTTTCCACTTCCAGGTCGGAAATGGCGGTGCGCAGCTTCGGATCCCAGTTCACCAGGCGCTTGCCGCGATAAATCAGATCTTCTTTATACAGGCGGACGAACACTTCCTTCACCGCGTTGGACAGACCTTCGTCCATGGTAAAGCGCTCGCGCTCCCAGTCGACGGAGTTGCCCAGACGGCGCATCTGGCGGGTAATGGTGCCGCCGGACTCGGCCTTCCACTGCCAGATTTTATTGATAAACCCTTCGCGGCCGTAATCATGGCGGGTTTTACCCTCTTCCGCCGCGATCTTGCGCTCCACCACCATCTGGGTGGCGATACCGGCGTGGTCGGTGCCCGCCTGCCACAGGGTGTTTTTCCCCTGCATACGCTGATAGCGGATCAGCGTATCCATAATGGTTTGCTGGAAAGCATGGCCCATATGCAAGCTGCCGGTGACGTTGGGCGGCGGGATCATGATACTGAAGCTTTCTTTGCTGGTATCGCCGTTCGGCTTGAAATAGCCTTGTTGTTCCCAGCGCTCGTAGAGCGGCTGCTCGATATCTTGCGGGTTATATTTCGTTTCCATTATGCTCAAAATTCAGTGGGTTGGCGATTTGGCCGTGGTCAAATGAAAGCCGACGCCGCGATAGGCTTTATAACGGTCGCGCGCCAACTGTTTCAGGGATTCTTCGTAAGGGACAAAGTCTATCACTTCATGGAAAGCGGTGGCAAAATCTGCGAAATACGGCAACAGGCTGATCAGCAGATCCCGTGGGGCGTTTCCCCGCCGCTCGGGCCAGGCCAGTTCGACCGGCGCCCCCTGACGCGGCCCCTCGCCCGCCAGATTGTGCGGCACAAACGAATGGGGATCGCGCTGCCACAGCGCTTCATCCAGGCGCACGGCCTGCTGCTCGTTTTCGCAGGCGATCAATACCCGCTTTCCCGCGCGCCAACGTTCCGCCGCCACATCGCATGCCAACGCCTCATGGGCGCTGAGCTCACCGCTTTTGTCGTCGTGTTCGAGAAGATAGAACGTTGCGTTTTTCATTATTTACACTATTGATAAGGGCCGGATATCCCGGCCCGGTATAACTGGTTTATTCAGGCGCGGTTTACTGTGCCTGACAGATTACCATCATTCCACGTCGTTCAGCCCGGCGCGATTGAGCAGAAACTGCGACAACAGCGCCACCGGACGACCGGTCGCGCCTTTGGCCTTGCCTGAACGCCACGCCGTACCGGCGATATCCAGATGCGCCCAGTTGTATTTGCGCGTAAAACGCGACAGGAAGCAACCCGCGGTAATCGCGCCGCCGGGCCGGCCGCCGATGTTGGCCATATCGGCGAAATTGGATTCCAGCTGCTCCTGGAACTCATCGGTTAACGGCAGACGCCACGCCCGATCGCCGGACTGCTCGGACGCGCCCAGCAGCTCGTGCGCCAGCGGATTATGGTTCGACATCAGCCCGGTAAGGTGGTGGCCCAGCGCAATCACGCAGGCTCCGGTCAGCGTGGCGACGTCGATAACCACGTCGGGTTCGTAACGTTCAACGTAGGTGAGCGCATCGCACAGCACCAGACGGCCTTCGGCATCGGTATTCAGCACTTCCACCGTCTGGCCGGACATGGTGGTCAGCACATCGCCCGGACGGTAGGAACGCCCGTCGACCATATTTTCACAGCCGGCCAGCACGCCGACGATATTCAGCGGCAGCGCCAGCTCCGCCGCCATGCGCATCACGCCGTAAACCGTGGCGGCGCCGCACATATCATATTTCATTTCGTCCATGCTGTCGGCGGGCTTGATGGATACGCCGCCGGAATCAAACGTCAGCCCCTTGCCGACCAGCACAATCGGCCGGGCATCCGCCGAGGGATCGCCTTTATATTCAATGACGGACATTAATGATTCATTCTGCGAACCCTGGCCGACCGCCAGATAGGCGTTCATACCCAGCGTTTTCATCTGTTGCTCGCCAATCACCCGGGTAATAATGTTCTGGCTGTAGGTATCGGCCAGTTGACGCGCCTGTGACGCCAGATACGCCGCATTGCAGATATTGGGCGGCATATTGCCGAGGTCTTTCGCCGCCTTGATGCCGGCGGCGATAGCCAGGCCGTGCTGAATGGCGCGCTCGCCGCCGGTCAGCTCGCGGCGCGTCGGCACGTTGAACACCATTTTACGCAGCGGACGACGCAGCTCGACCTTATTACTCTTAAGCTGATCAAAGGTATAGAGCGACTCTTTCGCGGTTTCGACCGCCTGACGCACTTTCCAGTAGGTATTGCGGCCTTTCACGTGCAGTTCGGTCAGAAAACAGACCGCTTCCATTGAACCGGTTTCATTCAGCGAGTTGATGGTTTTCTGAATCACCTGTTTGTACTGCCGTTCGTCCAGTTCACGCTCTTTGCCGCAGCCAATCAGCAAAATGCGTTCCGACAGGATGTTGGGTACATGGTGCAATAGCAATGATTGACCTACTTTGCCTTCCAGTTCACCGCGGCGAAGCAGCGCGCTGATATAGCCGTCGCTGATTTTATCCAGCTGTTCGGCAATCGGGGACAGGCGACGCGGTTCAAACACGCCGACGACAATGCATGCACTGCGTTGTTTTTCCGGGCTACCGCTTTTTACGCTGAACTCCATGTACTCTCCTGAATCTTAAAGACAAAGACGGCATCAACGGCTAGAATGTGACACTCCGTAATACTTTCCCGCCGTTGCGTTAACATAACCTGTGTTAATCTTAACGACGTAACGAATCTGCTTCGATGACTATAAGCAGGTTCTGATACAACAGCGCCAACACAGTATGTTGTAATACAGTTTTAGCTACGAAAGGTTGCCACAAATGAGTATAAATGGCGAGTTAGCGAAGAAACTATCGACTTTCCTGCAAAAAGACAAGTTTTCACAGGCGTAATCAAGCGTGATCATCATTCGATATCTGGTACGGGAAACAATCAAAAGCCAACTGGCCATCCTTTTCATTCTGTTACTGATTTTCTTTTGCCAGAAATTAGTGCGGATACTGGGCGCCGCGGTTGACGGCGACATTCCGACAAATTTGGTTATCTCCCTGTTGGGATTGGGCGTGCCAGAGATGGCGCAGCTCATTCTGCCATTAAGTTTATTTCTTGGATTATTGATGACGTTCGGCCGCCTGTATGCTGAAAGTGAGATCACGGTGATGCACGCCTGCGGCATCGGCAAACGCGTATTGCTGAAGGCCGCCGTGGTGCTGGGACTGCTGACGGCGGCGATGGCCACCATCAATGCGCTGTGGCTCAGCCCCTGGTCGTCGCGTCATCAGGAAGAAGTTCTGGCCGAGGCGCGAGCCAATCCCGGCATGGCCACGCTGGTGGAAGGCCAGTTCCAGTCCACTCAGGGCGGCAGCTCGGTGCTGTTTGTCGGCAACGTCAGCGGCCAGACCTTTGAACACGTTTTTCTGGCGCAGCTGCGGCCCAGCGGCAACGCCCGACCTTCCGTAGTGGTGGCCGACCGCGGACGCATCTCTCAGGACGGCGACGGTTCCCAGGTGGTGACGCTGGACAACGGTTCCCGCTATGAGGGCACCGCCCTGCTGCGTGACTTTCGCATCACGGATTTCACCAACTATCAGGCCGTTATCGGCCATCAGTCCGTCACGCTGGATAACAGCGACGCGGAACAGATGAATATGCGTACGCTGTGGCGTTCGGACGATCACGACGCCAGAGCAGAGTTTCACTGGCGCCTGACGCTGATTCTGTCGGTGCTGATCATGGCGCTGATAGTCGTGCCGCTGAGCGTGGTCAATCCGCGCCAGGGCAGAGTCCTGAGCATGCTGCCCGCCATGCTGCTGTACCTGATTTTCTTCCTGCTGCAAAGCAGCATTCGTTCCAACGCCGGCAAAGGCAAAATCGATCCGATGATATGGACATGGTTGGTCAACCTGGCCTACCTCGGCATTGCCGTACTGCTGAACGTCTGGGATACGGTGCCGATGCGCCGGCTCCGTTCTCGTTTGATACTGAAGAGGGCGTTCTGATGTTTGGCGTACTGGACCGCTATATCGGTAAAACGATTCTTACCACCATCATGATGACGCTGTTTATGCTGGTCTCCCTGTCGGGCATCATCAAATTCGTCGACCAGTTGCGCAAGGTCGGACAGGGGAACTATTCGGTATTCGGCGCCGGGCTCTACACGCTGCTCAGCGTGCCGAAAGATATCGAAATCTTCTTCCCGATGGCCGCGCTGCTCGGCGCCCTGTTGGGGCTGGGAACGTTGGCCACGCGCAGCGAACTGGTGGTGATGCAGGCATCGGGATTTACCCGACTGCAAATCGCCGGATCGGTGATGAAAACGGCGATTCCCCTGGTGCTGCTGACCATGGCGATTGGGGAATGGGTCTCGCCAAAGGGCGAACAGATGGCGCGTAACTACCGCTCCCAGATGGTTTCCGGCGGCTCGATGATCTCCACGCAAAACGGCCTGTGGGCCAAAGACGGCAACGACTTCATCTTTATCGAGCGCGTGATCGGCGATAACGAAATTTCCGGGGTCAACATCTACCATTTCGACAAGGAAAACAAGCTGCTATCCGTGCGCTACGCGGCATCGGCTTCGTTTGAGGACGGCGTATGGAAACTCACCCAGGTGGATGAGTCCGATCTGAGCGACGGCAAACAGATCGGCGGCAGCCAAACCCTGAGCGGCGAATGGAAAACCAACCTGACGCCCGACAAACTCGGCGTGGCGGCGCTCGAACCGAATTCGCTTTCCATCCGCGGACTGCGTGACTACGCCGACTACCTCAAACAAAGCGGACAGGAAGCCAGTCGTTATCAACTGAATATGTGGAGCAAGATATTCTCCCCGATATCGGTCGCGGTGATGATGCTGATGGCGGTATCCTTCATCTTTGGCCCGCTGCGCAGCGTATCCGCCGGGACCCGCATCGTCATCGGCATCAGCTTTGGTTTCCTGTTCTATGTGCTGAATGAAATCTTCCGCCCGCTCAGCCTGGTATACGGCATACCGCCGGTATTGGGCGCCATATTGCCAAGCGCCGCGTTCCTGGTCGTCAGCGTGGTGTTGCTGCTGAAACGCCGCTAGGCCCGAACCGGCAAAGTCACTGAACGGTTATCGCTTCAGTGACTTTGCATTGGCAGGCAGGTTGCAGCGCGGCCCGACGCCTCTCCCCCGCGTTGAAAACGCGATAACGCCTTGTGCCAAAGATGATTTTTTCAGCACTTGACCCAACGGCGGGCGGATTAAAGTTGCGCGCAAGTCGGCAAACGGTATAATGCACCCGTTTTCCGCATACCTCTTCGTGCCGAAGTGGCGAAATCGGTAGACGCAGTTGATTCAAAATCAACCGTAGAAATACGTGCCGGTTCGAGTCCGGCCTTCGGCACCATTAGTACACAATCAGGTCACCCAAGGGTGGCTTTTTTTGTGTCCATAATCTTCCACTGAGTTCCATAGTCGTCTGTTAAATAAAGAAAATATTTCACTCCTTTCTGACTCGTCGATTTCTCCCTCTTCCATACTGGTCGTTTTTCATCCATTGACATCCGGTCCATTTGGGGGCTTTAATGGGGGCTCTTTCGGTTCGATTTACACGAGGCCCCCAAAATGCCTTTATCAGATCGCGCTGCCCACAACGCCAAACCGCTCGAAAAACCCTACAAGCTCAGCGATGCCCACGGTCTATATCTGCTGGTAAAACCGGCCGGGTCGAAATTATGGCAGCTTAAATATCGCTACCAGGGTAAAGAAAAAAAACTCTCCTTCGGCGCTTATCCGCTTATTGGTTTAGCCAAGGCCCGTGAACTGCGCGAAAAAGCCCGCGTTTTACTGGCAGATGGCCTCGATCCCGCCGAAAAGCGCAAAGAAGAAAAGCTGGCCAATGCGCCGGCGAATACCTTTGCCTCGGTGGCCCGCGACTGGCATGCCAGCAACCAACGCTGGTCGGTGGACCATGCCGCCAGAGTGATGCATTACCTTGAGGTCTACCTCTTCCCGGCCCTGGGCGATCGCGATATTACCGAGTTGAAAATACGTGATTTACTGGAGCCGTTAAAAGCGGTAGAGGCGACCGGGAAACTGGATGTGGCCTCCCGGTTACAACAGCGGGTCACCGGCGTAATGCGCTACGCCATGCAGAACGGCTTGATTGACTATAACCCTGCCCAGGATTTGGTCGGCGCGATTGCCACCCGCAAGGCAAATCATCATCCCGCATTGCAGTTGGAACAATTGCCGGATTTCTTAGAACGTCTGGATGATTATGGCGGCAGGAAATTAACGAGGCTGGCGGTGCAATTGGCGCTGGTGATCTTTATCCGCTCCAGCGAACTACGTTTTGCCCGCTGGCAGGAAATTGACCTGAAACGGGCGATGTGGACCCTGCCGGCAGAACGCGAGCCTATTGAGGGGGTGAAGTTCTCCCAGCGCGGTTCTAAGATGCATACGCCGCACCTGGTGCCGTTGTCACGCCAGGCGGTGGTATTGCTTAAGCGGATTAGGGCGCTATGCGGTGATAACCAGACGCTGGTATTCCCGGGCGACCATGATCCTAAAAAGCCGATGAGTGAAAACACCGTTAATAAGGCGCTGCGGACCATGGGATACGATACCAAGACCGAAGTATGTGGGCATGGCTTTCGCACCATGGCCTGTAGCGCGTTGGTGGAGTCGGGCCTGTGGTCACGGGATGCGGTGGAGCGGCAGATGAGCCACCAGGAGCGCAGCGGGGTCAGGGCGGCTTATATCCATCGGGCCGAGCATATTGAAGAGCGTAAGCTGATGGTGCAATGGTGGGCGGATTATCTGGATGCGAATAGGGAGGGGTACGTGGTGCCGTATGAGTTTAAATAAACTCACAATGGGCTGCCCCAAGGTGCTCGAGCACTTCAGGCTTTAAGTTTAAAGACATTTCCCTAAGCCGGCATAGGTGTATGGAACATCAGGGGGCTGATACAGTGCAAATGCATTCTGTTACTCGGTGTAACGGGACTTTTCCATCGGCATCGCCCCGTCAACGGAATGGTTTTATCATGCCGGATTTCCAGTTTTGGCTGTATCAGGATATTGGGGTAGGGCCACGACTCCACTATTGGGGGTTAACAAATCACGCTATGATACGCGAAACTGCTGGTGATAACTTTATGACAATACACATTTTGCCTTTGCTATCGACAATTGTGATTTTTTTCCACCACAGTGGCAAAATAGCCGTAATTGACAGTTATACCTCTGGAGCATTTCAACATTATGACCAGCCTTGTTTTTTCCTATTCCCATGCGGATGAAGCATTACGCAATGAACTTGAAAAGCATCTGTCACCCCTGAAGAGAACAGGGAAGATCACTACATGGCACGATCGACGCATTGCTCCTGGGCAAGAGTTTGAACGTCAGATTGACCAGTATTTTGCCGAAGCTGATATCATTTTGCTGCTGATTAGCAGCGATTTCATTGCTTCAGATTATTGTTATCAGGTTGAGATGTCTAAGGCGCTTGAGCGTCATAAGCGTGGTGAGGCGGTGGTGATTCCGGTGATTTTGAGGGAGTGTGCCTGGCACTCGTTGCCGTTTGGAAGCATTCTCGCGGCTACTATAGACGGTAAACCAATCACTAAATTTGCCAGCCATGACGAGGGCTATGTTCAGGTCGTCGGCGCCGTTACACGGGCCATTACTAATATGGAAGTGAAAAAGCCGCAACAGGGTGTGAATGTCCATTCTCCGGCCACCACGCATTCAGTGTTTCAGACATCTGATATTATTTTTACGCCGCGTTCTGGCAATCTTGCTCTGCCGAAGAGCTTTACGGACCTCGATAAAGATCGCGCCTACCGTGAAGGTTTTGAGTACGTCACACATTATTTTGAAAACTCACTTGCCGAACTTAAAAAGCGCCATGCCGGGTTAGACGTTGATTTCCATCAACCTGACGTAGATTCCTTTACTTGCGCAGTTTATATTAACGGTAGCAAAGTTGGTCAGTGTGGTATCTGGCGTGGCAGTCGTCATATGGGATTGGGAGATATCTGCTACAGCCAAAGCGGTGTGACCCATAATAGCTTTAATGAAAGCCTGAGTATTGCTGATAATGGGCAGACCCTAGGCTTTCGTGCTCTGATGGGCTTTGGCTACAGCAATGCAAGAGATTCATTGCTTACCAACGAAGGAATGGCTGAGCATCTCTGGAAGATGTTTTTTGACCCAATCCAGCAACGCACCCGTTAAACACTGCAGTAACAACATTCTGATATGGGTTGAATATTTAAATGTATAGTGAGAGCCCACTGAGTTTAGGGATCACTACCGTGACGGGAGAGTCTCATTCCTCCCGATTCGCTTGCTGGGGGCGAATAATTTTGCCTTCGACAGTGAGCAGCCAGTAGTAGGCCAGCTTATCCATTCTTCTAGACATCCACCCCATCGCCCTAGGCCATCACGCACCGGCCTCATGATACAAAGCTGATTCACCGCAAACAATACAAGCCAGCGAGCTTTCCAAGAAAGCGGGTACCGCGTCGTTCCTATTGTTAGGTGAGAACCGACACAGGATGAGTCAAATTTACGTCGTTGTTGCTGACGTTGTCAGCACAGCCCAGGCAGCCCCGGTCTTCAAGGCTGCGGCGTGGTTTCCACAACGACCGGTCCAGTCCGCTCAGCATCAATTCGAGGACGAAGTACCCATCCGGTACTGATGCTCTCTGTTTTTATCCTACATTCTGGGACCTTTGCTGTTCCGTCATCAGTATGACGGTGCTGGCATATCCTCAAGGAGAATTTATGATTATTCCCCTCGATTCCTCTGCACTGCGCTTTCAAAAACAGGTCGCTGTTGTGAAAGTGCCAGCCCTGAGTAACTTGAAAAGTGTAAGGAGATACCTTACAATGGAGGCGATATGATCCGGAGCTTCAAGCACAAGGGGTTGCAGGTTTTATATGAGCGCGGCGATCAGTCGGGTGTACGTCCCGACCATATCCCACGCCTGCGGCGTTTGTTGATGTATCTGGACTACGCCGGTGCGCCAGGTGATATACCCGGCTTTGGCTTGCATCCCTTGAAGGGCAAGCGCAAAGGCTTCTGGTCGGCCAGCGTCTCAGGCAACTGGCGTGTGACATTTCGCTTTGTCGAGGGTGACGTCGAATTGATCGATTATCTTGATTATCACTAAGGAGGCCCATGATGCCGATGTATAACCCCCCCCATCCGGGGGAATCGCTGCGCGAAGACGTCTTGCCCGCCATTGGCCTGACGGTCTCTGCGCTGGCGCGGCATATCGGTTATTCACGCGGACAGTTGTCTACTGTGTTGAATTGTCATGCCGCGATCACCGCGGATCTGGCTTACCGTCTGGAGCTGGCGGGTATTGGTTCTGCACGCGTCTATCTGGCTGCGCAGGCGGCATACGATCTGTGGCAAGCGGAGCACCGTGAGCATCCCCCTATTAAGCGTCTTATATTCGCTTAGTGGTCTTTGTCATAACCAGGCCCCACGAGTGAGCTGTCCCTGCGCGTTGGCATCCGTTCCAACCGCTTGGGATCAGTTCATTGGTGGGGTCTTTTTTATCGTTGAGGCTATTCAAATTTTAGCCAATCCTCTCAGGCTGTAAGCGGCTTTGTGAAAAAGTACCACTGGTGGTGCTCTGGAATATCGTTCAGGGTCATCTGCAACTGATAGCCCTGTTTTTCATAGAATGGGCGCGCCTGGAAGCTCAGTGTATCTACCCGGGCATAGAGGCAACCGCGTGCCACAGCTTCTTGCTCTGCTGCCTGCATCAGTTTGCTACCCATTCCTTCACCCCGCAGGCTCTCGTCAACCCAGAGATAATCAATATCCAGCCAGTTACCAAAAGTATTACCTATCAGTCCTGCCACCTTGTTACCGGCATCATCGTGAGTAAACACCGCTAATGGTAAGCGATCAACGCTACCGATATGTTGACGATTGAAATTGAACAGCGGCTGGCGGATATCTTGGATATCTTCTGTACTAGGGGTTGGGGTGACGATAAGACGCATAGGTTCCTCCTTGTTATTCATCTAGATTAAATAAGAGCTGCAAAGGGGTTTGAAGCCAGCGCGAAGGTTTCAAACGCTAGGCACAGGGTGTATTAGCCCCCTGATGATCCAGACATTTTGACCCGCTTAACGGACTGGCTCTAGCAGGAATCGCGCGCGGGAAGTCACCTCAGTTGTACCGACAACAGGGGGTGCCGGGATCATAAACCAAGCCGGATGGCGATCCCAGCATGGCCGCAAACCGATCAACACGGTTGTGGTGTAGACCGCATTGTTGGCTGACGAGTGGATAAGCCTGCGATGAGATACGGGGCAACGGACCGCTGTGGCCCCAATCCCGGAGACTTCTTATGGCACACCATCATGACCACCACAACACACAAGAGCACGATACCCTGTTTACCACGCCGACCGCACTTATGCTCGATACCCGTCTCACGCCCCTGGAGCGTAACGGCTGGCAAGTTTTGCGCATGCTGCGTGCGGCGGAGGGTCTTAGCCCGTTGACGAGCCTGGGGCAATTGCGACGCTATCTAACCTCCACGCCGTTAGGGCAGCGCGCTGGCTATGAGACGGCCTGGCGCGTCCTCGTAGTATTGCGGCTCACTGGCTGGATCAGCCTGGTGGGGCAGCATCGGGACCCCATGACCGGCCATGTCCTCAGCGAGCTGTATCAAGTCCATGAAAGCACGCTGACCTTCCATCAGGCGTGCGCGCTCGATGCAGGCCTCCCGGAGCTTCTGCAAACGTCCATCGGCCACGAAAATAATCAGGTCGATCGCGTCGCCATGTACATCAAGAAGACGCTTGAACACGCGCCCACCGCGGCCCCGACCCATGCCGAAGACCAAGGCAGCGATGATGATGAGCCGCCGGCACCACGCATGCCTCCTGTCCGGGAAGATGAAAACACAGCACAAGCGCCTGCATCCGGAGATTCCATCAGCACCACAGCAGGTCCGCAGCAGACCGACTCTGCCCAGCAGACAACTCCCAAGCAAGATAGTACGTATAGTAAGTATTTAAATAAAAAAGAACGTACGTACCGTGCACGCGCGCACGGCGAGGCCGGTCCGGTGTCACCGCCAGTAGCATTGCCGCCTTGCCTGGGCAGTGCCAAGGCTGAGCAGCAAAACGATGTGCAGGCGGCCTTGCATCGGCTGCCGCCCCAGTATCGCCAGGACGTGCTGGATGAATTGCAGGCACGCAGCCAGAGCGGCACCGTGCGCAACGTCATCGCTTACTTCTTCGGCCTGGTCAGGCGGGTGCTTGCCGGCGAGTTTCGCTTATGGGCAGGCCGCAAGGCCACACAACCGGCCAGCCATGCGCAACAGGCTGCTCCCTGCATGATGGCGACAATCCAACGCGCCGAAATTCGCCAGGAGCCAGCCCCTAAACTCGCATCACGCGAAACCGCGCTCGCGCATATCGCAGACATCCGCAAGATGCTGAACATGCCGGTGAACGCCGGAGACCTTGCCGCTCAGGTGATGCAGGCCAAGGGGTGGCGGACCCACCCTGCCTGATGCCCGCCATGCCTTCGCGGCCTGCGGCCTAGACCAAGAGGCTCCGCCTCTTGGAACGCCGTTCTCGCCGAAGGGCAGGGGTGCAGGGGACGAACATCCCCTGCACCCAGTTATAGGCTGATGCGCTATATGGGCGTCAATGGTGCGCTGCGCCGGGTGCTCACCCGTTCAGTGCTCGCCTACGGCTGCGCTCCGCTGCGGCTTGCGCGCCCGCCATTGACTCCCACTTCGCGCGAATTTTTCCTGATTGTCGGGCAATTTCTTTGGATGCCGTCGCATGGGCTTTACATTCAAGCTGCCTGCGCAGGCGCGGCATGAGCACCATGTCGTCCTGCGCAGGTAGCCGACAAGGCCGAAGGCCGCGTCAGTGCAACAGACGGGGTAATGCGCATTCCTGCCGCTGATCCTTTTCGCTTTGCACGGCTCCGATGCGACGCCATGGGCCGTCACTGCACGCCGCAGTGACGGCCCTGATAATTGCAGCAACAATGCGGGTTGGCGCCGTATCCTATTTCATGCTGCGCACATGATGATGCCCTGACATGCTGGCATAACCATAACCCACCGGCAGGTTTAGATGCCGGGATACTTGGCGCAGGGCAATAAGCGCCACATCGGCTGAAGTTGCCACTTCACCGATGCCGTACCCACCCGGTTGCCCATCCCTGGCGTGTTTCGGCTCAACTTTGCGCGCCGTCCCTACCCATGGGGAAGCCTGACTTATCCCTGGATTGATATACCCAGCCATCATCACATCGCGCCTACCTGCGCTTCTTTTGTCGTTTCAGTTCGACGTTATAAATGTCTATCTGGCGTAACCGCCCATCTTATTCTCATCACTTCATAGGAGGTCATTATCCAAATTGTTTGTATCGCTATTCCTTGCGGTAAACACCGTCTGGTCTTCCCACAGGAAGCGGGACGGCGGCCTCATTCGAGGTAACAGGTGATCTGAGCACCTGGCCCATGCCCTTCGGGGATCTCGCTTTAGCGAGTTGGCAATAACACTCACCTTTTTTAGCTCAGGACAAAAAATACTCGGTTAAACAGGAGATATCGATGGATGATCTCACCTATACGCTGCGACAGCTTTGCCAGCGAAATCGCGATGGCAGCCATGCGACGCAAGCCGATCGGATGCGGTCACTGACCCTGGTCAGCCGCCAGCTACGCGAGGCGGGATTTAGGCAGATGCGGGCAACATCGCTTAAGGGTAAGCATGTCGCGGTATTACTGGAGCGTTGGCAGGGCGAAGGATTATCAGCAGGCACCCTCAAAAATCGCCTGGCGCATTTGCGATGGTGGGCCGAGAAGGTCGGCAAGGCCGGTGTTATCCCAGCAGATAATACGCAACTGGGTATCCCTGAGCGGCGATTTGTCGCCAGCGAGAACAAGGCGTGTGACTTAGGTGATAGTTTGGATAAAGTGAATGATCCCTATGTACGCATGAGCCTGCTTTTGCAAAAGGCCTTTGGTCTGCGCCGCGAGGAGTCCATCAAGTTCCGACCCGGCTATGCTGACCGTGGGGATTGTCTCGTTCTCAAGAGAACATGGACCAAGGGCGGGCGTGAACGAACGATACCTATAATCACTGCTGAGCAACGAGACGTGCTCGATCAGTCGCATAGATTGGCTGGCGCGGGTTCGCTGATACCAGCATATAAAACCTATATACAGCAGCGCCATGTTTATGACGGTCAATGTAAAGCGGCAGGGCTGGGTCATATGCATGGACTGCGACATCATTACGCCCAGGCCCGATATCAGGCATTGACGGGATGGCCAGCTCCGGCGGCAGGTGGCAAGTCTAGCCACATGCTATCATCCTCGGAGCGTACCCAGGATGCGAACGCACGCCAGACCATAAGCCGAGAGCTGGGGCATGAGCGTACTCAGATCACGGCTGTGTATTTGGGGCGGTAAGAAGGCATATCGTCAGTCTGGCAATTACTCAAAACTATTTTTTGGCTATTCCATACTCATCCTGAGTAGCATTAAATCAACCATGCCCCTCGTCAAATCACTTTATTACCGGGAGGAGTATTTTTACCCTCAATAAGATGGCGTAATTGTGACGGTTTTCTGGCAGTCCGTTGATAATTTATTTATTAAGCGATCTAATAATATTCACTCATCTTGCATCAAGATAAGTTCATTAGGTACCTCAGAGATTGTTCTTCTAATAAAAGTCAATAAAAAGCTTATCAGATAATAATAAATAAGAGTGAGATCTGAATAGCCTGATTTTTGACTGCTATGAGTTTATAACACTTTGCGTTACAACCAAATTTAAAAATCTTATTAAAATAATTTTCCATCAAGTTTTTTCCAATCCAACTATATTCAAGATATCTCCATATTAATTGACGAGTAAAATTTTTAGTGGTTTTCATTCAATTTAATTTTCATGACATTCTCATCGGAAAATTTATTTGACTAAAAGTGATAATTTTTATAGTATTTTAATCCCATTAGCGAAAAATTTAAAACACCTTTACTGGACTGCCTTAGGATCGTGAACACTTCTGACCTATAGTTGGACTGTCCCCAAAGCGTGGCAATCCATGGCAAGCAATCTCAATAGTATCCACGTTATTTATTTCTAGTGGTTAGCTTGTTAATATATTTCAAGGCAATTTGTGCATCGCGGAGGATCTTTACGAAAGGTATCTTGGTTGAACCCAAAAGTTTGAGGTTTGATTGATCACTTGGGGTAACAGATATTGCGGTTGCTGCGAAAGAAAACTTGTTGCTGGATTGTGGTGGCGGGTTGATTTTCTGGATGCGAATAGTGTAAGTCCTTAGGATTTTTCGAATTGTTTTTTGTATTCAGAATAGTAGATGTTGATGCTGAGAGGACAATATGCAGTATAAAATGGTCGTTTGCTTTCTAAATTTTTCGATGAGTAAAAAATTTCTTATAGACTTATATAAATAATATTCCTAAAAGAAAGCAAAACATAAAGCCCAAAAGTAAAAAAGGATGCTTGCAAAAGTTTCAATAATTTTTTATAAATCATATATGCTGACCATCATGGGGTACATCATGCAATCTTTCGATACGCAGGTAGCTATGGCTATTATATCACGCTCTACAGGAGGATTTAGCTACGATACTCTAGCTAGGGCATTGATTTCAAATGTAAATTATCCATATAGTCAACATTTTCTTGATGAGTGTAGAAGCTTTTGCCTGCAACTAGAGGAGAAGGGATTGTTGAGGAGATGTCCTCACTGTGTGAATGTGCGGGATGAGTATTTCGAATACGTTCATCATTGATAGCCCATCCCTGAAAGTTTTTTCAGGGATGAAGAATGCGTTTCTTGCAACGACCCCTTTTCTGCGGTAGCTTTGCTACGAAGAATTTTTTGAGGGTAGGTTGTGAACCATATCAATCTGATAACTACATGCACGAATGGAAAACATGGTGATAGCTATAATTCACTGAATTTAAGTGACTATTCGTCTGGAAAAACATTTTCGAATGTACTTATTCATTCTTGGTGTAGCGCCTCAAAAGAAGCGCTTTCAAAATCAGCATCCATTTATGTTGAAGATCTTTACAAAGGTGGACATTGGGCAACTGCGAAAGCCATATATAAAAAATATCCTATTGATTTATGGGTTCTCTCTGCAGGGCTTGGTCTTCTACATAGTAAAGACAAGGTTGTGCCTTATCAGGCGACATTTGCTACAGGTTATCAAGAGTCCATCCCCTTGTATTCAAAGGATTATTCTGGGAAGGCCTTTCATAGGACATGGTGGAAAGAAATTACCGAAAGATCTGCTTTCAAATCTGATCATCCGACATCGATAACGGAATTGATGAAAAAGAAACCACAGGAGTATTTTATTATTTGTGGGTCTCCTGATTATATTAATGCTATTGAGCTTGATATTATTAATGGTCTGGAATACTTGGATGTGTCGCACAAACAGCTTTTAATTATCACATCAAAAAAAATAAATTTTAGATTGAAAGAGTATCTCTTAAAAAGTGATAATCGTATAGCCGAGTGGTTGAATTGCAATATGTTGATGCTTAATATAAAACTAGCTCAGCATGTTATAAGATATTTTACATCCTATCAGCGAGATGATTTAAGTATTCTTTCTCAAGAATTGTCGCGGGAATTTAATTTCTTGCCAGAGCGTAAAGTGATTCAAGGGATAAAGCGTAATCCTGATGAAGTGAAAAAATATATTTTTGACCTTTTACAGCAACAACCAGGAATCAGCGCAACGAAGGCATTGCGTGCTTTTCGTGATTCAGGCAACAGTTTTGAAGAGAAACGTTTTCGCACTTTGTTTCAGGCTGTTACTGCTAGCAATGCCTAATGTCTAGGCTAGAGTTTTGTGGTAGAATCTCGCTTTTTTTGAGGCTATGCAGAGGCGTCGCAGGAGAGCAGGTTGTCGAAGCTAAAATACTTTTTCCCTGATAGTCAGGATTTTATCGATCCAAGTTTCGACTTCGTACGTGAAACGCGCAATGAGCATCGCGTACGCCAGCGTGATGACCATTATCCACACGAAGTTTTTCCCCATCCTTACGATGGGATGCTGGTTTCAAAAGCAGTAGTTGATGGCCTTGGTGGCGGTGAAAGTAAATATACACGCGCTCAGCGATTACGTTATTTCCGTAATGGTATGAAGCACTTTTTTCGATTGCCGGATAGAATGGAGACGATGGGTGACTGCGGTGCATTTACTTACGTCAATCAGGAAGTGCCACCTTACCGTGTCGAAGAAGTCATCGAGTTTTACGAGACATCCCGCTTTAACTACGGTGTCTCACTAGATCATATTGTCTTTGGATATGAAAAACCTGGTGAATTTTTTAGCGGTGATGTTCTGGCTGAATGCTGCCGTCGCCAGGATATCACCTTGACTTTGGCTCAGGACTTTCTGACGAAAGCAAAAAGAAGTTGTTTTCAGCCCTTTGGTGTCGCTCATGGTTGGAGTAAGCATTCTTATCGGCAGTCTGTTAAAGCACTGCTGGCCATGGGGTATAAAAATATCACCATGGGGGGTATGGTTCCCCTAAAAACGGCACAGATCCTGGAAACGCTGGAAGAAATCAAGCCGCTATTGAAGAGCGATACGCAGGTACACCTGCTTGGCATTGCGCGTCCGGAGAGTTTTGCTGATTTTATCAGGTTGGGTGTCACTAGCATCGATTCTACTACACCGCTTCAGCAGGCGTTTAAGGATCGTAAAAACAACTATCACACGCCTGATGGTCCCGCCTACACTGCTGTTCGCGTTCCGCAGTTTGATGCTAACCCGAGCCTAAGTCGCAAAATCAAATCCGGCCTAGTTGATCAGGATCTGGCACGTAATTTAGAGAAAAATGCGATGCATGCTCTCTTCGAATACGACAAAGGGGCGATGTCACTATCACAAACGCTTGATGCGATTTTGGCATACGAGCGACTGCATGCCGGAGAGAAAGAAGCAGAGAAAATCCGTGTTGACTACATGCGGACGCTAAGCGATCGTCCTTGGAAGCAATGCCAATGTAATATCTGTAAAGCAATTGGTATAAATGTCATTATTTTTCGCGGTGCTGAACGTAACCGGCGTCGTGGTTTTCACAACATTCAGGTGCTGTACAGTCGTTTACAGCGCACATTGTCATCACGCTCAGAGGAATTATCATGAGTGAGTATCGTGTTCCTGCCTTGCGTATCAGACAAGGGGAGGAAAGGCAGTTGTACAGTCTCGCGATTGAGGGTAAAGATATTAGTAAAATTGCTGCGATTTCGCGAATCCGTCGTGGTGAAGAAAGCTTAGTTGGATATCAGCGCCCAGAAGTTCGCAATCATATTCGGGAGATCCAACGCTATATTGAAAGTTCCAACCCCATGATACCTAACCCGGTCATTATCGCTTTTGATAAGCGCGTCCGTTTTGAGTCGATGACTGCGGGTGGTGATATGGGGCACTTAGTGATCCCTTATTCCGAAGAGGAAGATTACGAAAAACCTGGTTTTATTGTTGATGGGCAACAACGCACAGCAGCTTTGCGCGACGCGGATATCGAATCGTTTATGATGCCCGTTTCGGCTTTTATTGCTAACGACGCTGAAGAGCAACGTGAGCAGTTTATGCTGGTTAACTCTACTAAACCGCTACCAAAAACGTTGCTGTATGAACTGGCACCACACACTCATGGTCGTCTGCCTTCAGATTTACAGGTACGAAAATTCCCTTCCCTGCTGACTCAGCGTCTTAACTTTGGTGAAAGCCCACTTGCTGGCCGTATCAAAATGGCAACCAATCCAGATGGTGTCATCGCTGATAATTCAATGATCAAAATGATAGATGCTAGTCTGCGAGAAGGAGCGCTTTACCGCTTTCGTGACCCTGCCACTGGACTGGGGGATGAGGCGAAAATGGTGAAGTTGTTGAATAACTTCTGGTCTGCAGTTGAGATTGTCTTTACTAATGACTGGGATAAAAAGCCACGCTACTCCCGTCTGCTGCATGGTGTAGGTATAATGGCGTTGGGCAGCCTGATGGACGAAATCGACCAGGTTCATCAGGAGTATACCGGCGAACCTGGCTGGAGCGAAATCCCTCCGATGAAACGTTTTGTAGATGAACTAAATATTATTAAACCGCTTTGCGCCTGGAGTAGTGGCGTCTGGGACTTCGGCACAGATATCGACGGGCAGCGCATCACCCGTAAATGGAATGAATTGCAGAACCTGTCGAAGGATATAGCGTTAGTAACCAATTATCTAGTCAGCAATTATACTCGCACCGTGAATGCGAATATCTAGGTTAAAAAGGGGCTACGCCCCTTTTTTATGAGGTAACAGCGGTGGTCTGAAGTGCGTGCGCGATAAACGCATTAAGCATCGATCCAACTCCTTTACCGGCAGGATAAATCAAATCTCTCCGCCAGGCCGTTACTGCGTACAGGGCCTGATGCTTAGCGCTGGCTAAAGCAAAGATGAAGTACTTGCGTATTACGGTGATTCCGACCATTGATTTCGGTGATTCCGATCGCTCTTTTCCCGCGCGCTTTTTCTCTCTTCTTTTCTACCCTATGTGATCGGTTTGCGCCAGTTTTCTCATCGATTCACCCTTCAGTTCTATCCGATGTCCATTGTGCATTAGCCGATCCATCAGGGCGTCGGCTACCGTCGGATTACTGATCATTTTGTACCACTCGCTGACCGGTAATTGGCTGACGATCACCGTGCTGCCTTCGCCGTAGCGATCTTCCATTACTTCCAGCAGATCCGATGATTGGCGCGCCGATAACTTGTCCAGTCCCCAGTCGTCCTGTAGTCCCCCTAAATTTAGTCTTACCGCTTAATGGAGTTCCCTGGTTAAAATACAACCAACGGAGGCTCATCATGAAGAAAGCGCGTTTCACCGAATCTCAGATCTTGCGGGTCCTGAAAGAAGTTGAAGGTGCCCGACATGTGAAGGATGTGTGCCGCGAAAACGGTGGGTCGGAAACCAGTTACTACAATTGGAAAGCCAAATACGGTTGTATGGAATGCTCTGATATCAAGTGCATGGAAGAACTGGACGGCTGAGTAAGTCGCAAACTGCGTTACCTGATGTGGCGGCATTGGAAAAAGCCGTACAAATGGGCAAGAATGCTAATGAAAGGCGATCTGAATGAGGAAAGGGCATGGATATCGGCGACGAACCAACGCGGGCACTGGTGGAAAGTGGGGGGTAAGTCATATGAATCAAACACTGCCGAAGAAAGCCTTTGAGCGTGCAGGACTGTTATCGCTGCTGGAGTTGCACAAACAGTTCCAGCGTTGTAAATGAACCGCCGTATACGGAACCGTACGTATGGTGGTGAGAGAGGACGGTGGGAGTAAGTCCGCCCCCTACTTGATTCTCGAAAATAGTTAAAAACCATTAAACCCCCTTTTGATAAACAAAGAAGCAAAACACAGTTTTAGCTCCCTCTGTTATATCTATATCTAAAAATTAACAACAAATGATTAACTTTCTTGACAGTTATCAGGAAGGGCAGCAATGTATGACATTATCCTTATAGTTAATAGCGTTATACTTTTCACTTCCTTAAAAAATAAATAAATAATTTCAATAAGTTAAAAAATTCCGTTACGAATAGCTAAAACTTATGGATGGATATATGCCCCTTGAAGCAGGCGATCTCGTTTACTCGCCTTATGGAATTGGCAGACTCATTCGCATTAATCATGATGATGCGCTTATTCAGTATTTTGACTCTCCAGTAAATTATCAAGGTATAGAGCAAACTGTCGAAATAAAATATCTTAAAAAAGCCGAACTCTATGCGGAAAGTCTGGTATATCGTTACGACTACGAACTTGCCCACTGGCAGATTGCGCGTGTTATTGGTGCTGTTCCGGGCGGTGTGCGCCTGCATTTTCCTAATAAGCAGCAGGAAGACATCAGCTTAAATGACATCTTTGTTCGGTGGGATCGTCCCATCAGCGATGCCGCCGCCCTTCTGGCCGAGCGCATTACCTATACTCCCTTCTGGCAGGATGCCCGCCTGGCTTATCAGCATCAGATGCTGAAACAGCGCAACGCCTGCGCCGGGATCACCTCTGCGCTGTCGTCCAGTATTGAACTTGAACCATACCAGTTGGCCGTCGCACGTCGGGTGTTATCTGATCCCATCCAGCGCTATCTGCTGGCGGATGAAGTCGGCCTCGGAAAAACCATCGAAGCCGGGCTGATCGTGCGCCAACACGTCATGGAAAATCAGTTCACCCACTGCGTGGTGATCGTGGCGCCCAGGGTTCTACACCGCCAGTGGCAGCAGGAACTTTCCGCACGTTTTCACCTGGAGGAACTGCTGAATGAGTCGATCCATATTATTGATATGGCTGCCTTTTGCGCGGAGAACCCCCTGCCGTTTCGCCCCGATATGTTGGTGATTGACGAAGCACATCAGGTCGGTGCCTTGGCATGGGACGCAGAGCATGAGCAGCAGTATGCCAGCGTGAACCACATGGCGCAGCAAAGCGAAAAACTATTGCTGCTATCGGCGACACCCATAACTGGCAATGAAAAGAACTTCCTCGCCATGTTGCATCTGCTGGATGCTAAAAATTACCCGCTGACTGACACTGGCTTGCAGAAATTTCAGCAGCGTATCCAGCAACGCGAAGAGATAGGTGCACTGTTCTACGCGTTTAACTGTGATAACGATAACATGACGCTGGAAGAGAATCTGGAAGCGTTGATCAGACTATTTCCTGAGGATGAGATACTGAATGGGATGGCTACACAATTGCTTCCCCATTTAGACATGATGCAACCGCTGCGGACTGAGACGCGCGACCTGCTGATCAATAAAATCCGCCATTACATCGGTAACCGTTACCGTCTGCATCATCGCCTGCTGCGCAACCGCCGCAGCAACCGCGGTATCAGCGTCCTGATGCCTGGTTTGTCCGGCCTGTCGCTAAAAAAATACACCACGGCGAAATCTAGCAACGACATGATGATCGCCTGGCGCGAATCGGCAGTAATGATGCATCCACAGGACCCGACGCTGGCTGCAATTTATCAGTTACTGTTTGAAGCCGCTATCGCTACGCCAGAACTGCTGGCTCGGCTCGCAACTTGTCGCTTACAGCAACAGACGCTAAGTGCCGCGCAGGGCTTCCTCTACAGCGAATCACAGCTTGCGCTGTTGCAGCATCCGCTGTTTGATGGCGAGAAGGATATCCTGCTTGAGCTGATAGACCGCTGTAAAATGGAGCGTGATAGCAAACGTCAGCGCTTAATTGAAGTATTGGAAACACTTCTGGGTAGTAACGCCAGAGAGATCCCATATATTGTGGTGTTCTGTGACCAGCCATGGGTAGCCGACCAGGTATTTACCGACCTGATGATGCCATTCATTGGCAAAATACAGCGCCATAACCCCGATAAAGAAGTGCGTTTTGGTAACGAACGTAAATGCCAGATCCTAGTGTGCGATCGCCAGGCTGAAGAAGGGGTTAATCTGCATGGTGGGCGCAAAATTGCACTGCATTACGACCTGTTACTGTCGCCTAACCGTATGGAACAGCGCCTTGGACGACTAAACCGTTACTGCGCGAATGAGAATGCGACCACCATCCTCAGTATGGCGCTGGTTAGTGAGGCTGACGATCTGCAAAACCAGTGGCTTATCATCCTTAACGAGGTTTTCGACGTCTTTGAGGAGTCGATTGCCAGCCTGCAATACCTGGTTGATGAGGAGTTACAGTGGCTTAGCGCCCATCTTTACCCGCTGGGTGAAGAGAGCATGATGCAACTCAGCGTGCGTCTGGCTGGTGAAAATGGCCGCCTGGCATTAGAAAAACAGCGAATCGAAATGCAGGAAGTCCTGCTGCAAATCGATGGCGATATCATCGAAGCCAGAGAGTACGCCGATGCACTGGCGGAGATCGATGAGCATGAAGAGGAATTCCGCCGCTGCGCTCGTAATCTGATGGGTAAAGTGTTGCGCTTCGATTTTATCCCAGATGAAGAAATCCCGGCGGCTTTCCGCTACCGCTTCAACCCGGGGGACTGGGCGACGGGCACCTTAGTCAGCCCGCAGCGCTTACAAAAACACTGCCTGCTAGGCTTTGATCTAAACAAACCTGGCGGAAGTTCGCCTATGACCTGGCCACTGAGCTACAACCGCGCAGATACCACCCAGGGCAAAATCCGCCCGGCGCGCCTTGGCGAACCTTTCCATGATGCTATCCTGCGACTGCTGGATTTTGAAGAGCGCGGCATTGCCAGCGCAGTTCTGCGCATCACACCCGGCATGGGCGATGAGCAAAAAATATTTTTCCGCTACGATTTCCTGATTGAAGCCAACGTCAACACCCCGGCGCAGCAGCGCCTGGCCGACCATCTGATGCCGCCGGAAACCATTACCTTTTGGCTGAACCAAGCCGGCGAGCTGATCACCGATGCAGACGTGATGACTATATTGAATGAGCCCTATTCCCCGCTGAAGCGCGGCGGACGCCACCTTAACCTGAATGAGCAGCGCTGGGCGCAGATTGCCCACTGTTTAAGCGCCAAAGAGTGGCGCAACTGGTGTAACGATAGCTATAGCATTGCCCAACGACTGGCGGTGGAACAGTTCGCCACGCAACAGGCTCTCAGCTTAAGCCGTCTGGAACATTATCTGAGCAGCGCCGCGCTGCACCACGCTGACCAGCAGGAGACCGGGCAGATACTGCGCCAGGGCATTGCACAGTTGAAGATGACCTGCCTGGCGACGCGCGCGTTAATTATCGCGTCAGAAGCCCTACTTCACAAGGACCCACAAATCGGATGAAGCTGGCACAACTGATTGATCACTTAGGGGTTTGCTCAGCGCTGAGAGAGTGTCTGCTGCCCGAAACATCCGCCGGGCGACTCGATCGCCGGGCGTTGATTCGTGACTGGCTATGCCGAGAAAAATATGCCCACCACAGCGATAACGAACTGACCGTCCCGGATGACAGCCACGCCGGTTGGCCAGAACAGGAGGAGTGGGAGGCTTGCGGGATCCGTTGTCATCGGATAAGGCAGAGCTTTCTGCTGAGAGTTGGGTCTGCATGGAGTCCGCAGTGGCTTGAACAGGGCAACATGCCTTTTCTTGCCTGTGACGAGCAGCAATTATGCCGTCAGGACACCCGTATACCTATGGACTATGTCCTGCGTCGTTACTTCAGACAGGACAACTATACCCACTATCAGGCACCGGGACAGCGTGATGCGGTACGCCGGGCCCTGTTTGCTCCGCCAGGCAGTACACTGCTGGTGAATTTGCCCACCGGCACTGGGAAGACACTGGTGGCGCAGGCGCTGATGTTAACGGCTCCGCCGCAAGGAGCATTATGCCTGCTAATTGCCCCGACAACTGCGTTGGTGATGGAGTTAGCTAGCCGTTTCGGGGAGTTGCTGACTGAAGCAGGGAATAAACCAGAATCAGTCACCGCCTGGTATAGCGGTTTACCGGTACAGGATAAATACGATACGTACGCGCGTGTCCGCGCAGGTGAGCAGCGACTAATTGTCACCTCTCCCGAAGCGACCTGTAGTTCACTGCAGTTCGCATTGTTTGAAGCCGCAAAACAGGGGGGCTTGCGTCATGTCATTGTTGATGAAGCGCATATTGTCGCTACTTGGGGTAATGGCTTTCGTCCACACTTCCAGCAACTCGGCGGATTGATCCGTGGTCTGAAACGCATCAGCCGTGCAGCGCATCATCCAGCGTGCTCCACACTGTTAATGAGCGCCACCATTACTGAAGCCAGCCGCAAAACCCTGCGCGACACTTTCGACCAGCAGATGACGGAAGTTCACGCCAACCATCTTCGCCCGGAACCTTCTTACTGGTGTTATCAGGCGACAAACCCTAGCGACAAACGGGATAAAGTACTGCAGTCGCTGGCGCATGCGCCGCGCCCACTGATCCTCTATGTGACGCAACCGAGAGAGGCAGAAGAGTGGGCGCAGTTGCTTCGTTTGCAGGGGTACCAACGTTTTGCAACATTTACCGGTGATACACCGGATGATACACGCCAGAGTCTGCTCAGAAAATGGGATAAGAATCAGCTGGATATCATGATTGCTACATCGGCATTCGGCGTAGGCATGGATAAAAACGACGTGCGTACAGTGATCCACGCTACCGTGCCGGAAAACATGGATCGTTTCTATCAGGAAGTGGGGCGTGGCGGTCGCGATGGCTATGCCTGTACCTCACTGCTGATTTACAGTCATCAGGACATCAGCCAGGCAGAATACCTGTCCTCACAAAAGTTGATTGGTCTTGAGTTGGGGCTGGAACGCTGGAAAAAGCTATGGAGCAGGGCCGAATCTTTGGGCGACAATCTGTATCGTATTGATATAGAGAGGATCCGTAACGGCCTTAATTTTCGTAGCAAAAAAAATAAATTTTGGAACCTACGTACAGTCCTCATGATGGTGCGAGCAGGCGTGCTGGAACTGGATACCGAACTGCAAAACCCACCAGATAAAAATTTGTTTGCTGATGTCAGACGCTATGAATCGGCAAAAGAGCAAATCATCCGACAGAACGAGAGCTCGCTGGTGGTACGCATCATGATCAGTAACCATACCGGAGAAGAACTGTGGAAAACACGCATTATCCCCTCCCGTGAAAAGACGCTTGAAGCAGCAACGGCTAACCATAATGCGCTAATCAACTGGCTTCAGGCGCCACTGCGAAGGCCACTGTGCGAGACGCTGGTGGATCTCTACTCCCTGACAGAATTTATCCCAGGCCATGCTTGTGGCGGCTGTCCTGCCTGTCGCGATCGTCAGATGCTTAACAGCGACTATTTGATCCCGCCGCCGTTGTTGCTGAACCCGACAGCATCGGCGGCGCAGCATGCGTTGGGCCGCTGGCAGGCGCTGAGCGGCCTGCCGTACTCAAGTTGCTTCATTACTTACAAACCGGTGATCGGCGATGAGTGGGAACTTGAGGGCTGGTATCAGACCGTTGCGACGCTGCTGGTGCAGTTGCATCGAGCCGGCATTATCCAGCGAGTCAGGGCAGAAAGTGAGCTGCTGTACAGTGTGTTCTCCGCTATTCCCCTTGGTGAACGCCTTACCCTGCTGAGTGAAGAGTTGCCAGAAAGCGGCGAATCAGTAGCGGATAATGATGTCATGGGTGATCTGGCAGAACTGGTGTTGCCGGCGGCAGAGACGTGTCGCAATGGCTACCTGCCGCCGTTCAGCCCGGCCCCGCTGCAACTGACGCTTATCCCCCATGATATGCCTGATCCCTGTCACTCCCGCGGGGCGTACTACGTTCACCTCGATAATCACAATTGGATCACCCTCGAACAACTTCAAAGGAAACTAGACTGTGTCGATTATCAATAACGCCCACGGCGGCAGTCAGTATGCCGTGTTGGTCGCATTTTATCAGGTGCTGAAAGTCAGCCCAAAAAACACGTTACCGCGTGAAAAATTGATGGCGCTCTGCGCACCGGCAGCGTTGCAAACCGGCGATTCAGAAAATGCGAGCGGGAAAGCGCCAAAAGAACTAAATGCGTGGTTAGACTTAGGATTACTAAAGGAAGAACCCGGTAGCAACACGACTGAAATCAGCTTCAATACGAGCTATTTCAGCACAAAAGATATGCCCCTGCGCCAGGCCGCACGCCGTTGCTTGCAGGCCGTGGAGAACAACCGAGACTTGAACTCACGCGATGAGCGTGCCGTCGATCTCACCCTTCTGGCTGCATTGTTGCTGGCGCTAGATGTCTATCACAACCCCGAGATCAGTAAGCGCAATTTGGAGCAGTTGGTAAATCATTTACTGCCTGATTTTCGTATCAACAGCTCTAACGAAGCGCCAGTGGTTCCTGCATATCTCAGTTGGCTGGGCTTTGTTCAGCAGATCACCCGCGAAAGCTATGCTATCGACCCCACTAATGCTATCCGTGAAGAGCTGCCGTTTCTGATGCAACTCGGTGAACAACTGTCTATCGCTGAAGTGCTACAACGTCTTAATCGAGCGTTACCGGTGCTGGACGGCGGTAGCTATCGCCAACAAGTCGAAGAGCGCATCAGCCGGAAGGGGTGGCAACCGCTTAGCGCAGATCGCCTGTCGACATCGCTGTCGCGTGCACTGCTACGGCTTCAGCTATCTGGGATAATCAATATGGATGAGAAGGCTGACGCCAGTGGCGCAATGCAGTTAACAGGAATAAAAGGCAGTGTGTTGCGTACTGTAACCCACCTCACCTTGACACGGACGGGAGCCTACTGATGCCACAATTACAGAGCTACTGGCCTGACGTAGAGAATGTTACCGCCTGCATCCTGACCGAAGCTGAATCTCTGGCTGACAGTCAGTTGCTGGCGGTGCATGAACCGATGCGCCTCGATCGCATCGAATTCCATAGTGGGAAGGTCACACAGGTCCGAGAGAGCGCATTGCTGGACTTTCTGCTGGATCACAATCGCCCACTGCCGTTGATTGGTGCCTCTGGCGTGGGGAAATCCCACCTGGTGCGCTGGGTCCATGCACAGCTCAAACGCCGGGAAGATCGCGCGAGCTACCACATCATCCGCATTCCGAAAAATGCTTCGCTGCCGCGTGTACTCACCACCATCCTTGACGGTCTTGAGGGTAAAGAGTATCAGAGGATCCGCGAGAAGGTTAATGGGGTCGGGCAGCAACTGATCCCTGAAAACGTTGCTGAACATATCGCTCTCAAACTGCGACAGGCGCTGAACGCTGCATTCGCAGCCGTCCCGGAGGAGCTTCAGCGGGCACAGATGGGAAAAATTCAGCTGGACGAAAGCAGAAGACAGCAGTTGAAAGATATCCAGCAACACGCCGCATCAACCTGTCTTCCCGCGCTGTTTTTTGACAGCGTGATGACCCAATATTTCACCGCACCTGACGCCTGCCTGAACAATATAGCGCTGCGTTTCTGCCAGGGTGCTGACAACGACAGCATTGCCAACCTGCGCTATGAGATGTCTGCAGAGGACTTCACCTTTAGCAGCCTGAACCTCAGGCAGGTTTCACCGGCAGTGCTGCCTTATCTGGTCAATCAGCAGTTACTTACTAGTGATGAAAAAAAACAATCAGCTGCTCGGGTTGTCAACGAGGTGATCCCACAGGCACTGGGAGACACCTTCGGAGAACTGTTCAGCTTTAACCGGGCCAGCTTCCAGGAGCTGATGCGTATGATCCGCAGTCAGCTCTTGGCAGAAGGTCGGAGCCTGATCCTGCTGGTGGAAGATCTGGCTGCCACCTCAGCGATTGAGGATGTGCTGATCGACTGCCTGCTGGAAGAAGAAGAGTACGAAGGCAAAAGGGTATTGTGTACCCTGCATTCGATTATTGCAGTGACCGAGGGCCACGACAGCTTTAAACGCCACCGCAATACGTTGGGCACCCGTGCCCGCTATGAATGGGTGATCCAGCAGCAGCACGCCACCGAAAGCGATGCCGCACTGAAAAAACGCGTTGTCGACTTCTGTGGTCGCTATCTTAACGCCGCCCGACATGGGGCTGTTGCGCTGGAAAAATATCACCACCAGCAGGACGGTCAGCGCTATCGAGATATCCCGGTATGGCAGGATCAGGAAATACTGGAAAATGAATCTGCTGCGCCCGTGCTGGCCAGTTTTGGTTGCAGCAGTTATGGGCATCCGCTGTTTCCGTTTAATCCGGCAGCTATTGGGCAGTTGGTTGAACGCCACTGCAGAGTCAAAGATCAAGGGCTGGTTTATATTCCGCGCAATATTCTTCGTGAGATCCTGCGCGAGCCGCTGAAGTACTACCGCCAGAGTTACCTGAACGGAAAGTTTCCGCCGTCAAAGTATGAAAGCATTGTTTGCAACCAGGAACTGCAGTTGCGCGTGCGTGTGGAGGGTATTAGCCAGCCTGAACGAGTCAATTCGCTTCTGGCGGTATGGGGCGGTAATAGTGCAAGTCTGACAGGGCTAAATTCCGACATTTGTAGAGAGTTCGGTCTATCGCATGCAGCGGCATTGCTGAGTAACGATCAGGGCGGTAATACAGTTGATGATGATAACGACAAACATGAAGTAAGTGACGTAGTTGAGATTGAAGAAGATAACAATTCAGAAGATCAAGTAATTGTTAACTGGAAAGCGACGCTGGAAAAATGGAATCAGGGTGGAAATCTCGAACAGAAAAAAGCCCTTCAGCTACGTAAGTTAATCCTTGAAACTTTGTTTTCGCGAATCGACTGGTCAACCGAGTTATTGGATATTTCACTCACGGCCAGCTCAGCAACAATAGTAGGGCGGGTCCGCCTGCCACGAGTACTGGTGACTAAACAGTCCCGTCCACTTATCGAAATAGAAGATACGCCCGAGTTATACAGCGCCTGCCTAGCAATGGTGCGTTTCGACTACTACCAGAGTTGGGCCTACGATGGCAGTGAAATAGACTATGCGGCCTACCATAGCTTTTTTGATGGCATTGAATCCGAGTTCAAACTCAACGTATTGCATGAAGAACGCGAGGAGCTTTTCAGTATTGTCAAAGACCTACAGTTAAGTGGTGCATTTCTCGGTCAGGATGGATTATCGTCTCCAGTCTCGACCACTCTGGTGCAGGCTCTTTTAACCGAACAGCATCCCGCAGACAATAGTCATCCACTGCTGGATGAGTTCTTAACCCAGGCACGAGCCGCCGTGATCAATGACCATCAGAAACTGCGTGAGCGCTTAATCGCGCTCACTGCGGCAAAAAAAAACCGTGGTCAACCTTATGCCATCAACGGATTAATGTTGGTGGAAGCCGCCAAGAGCCAGCAAATCGTCGCCGGGAAACAACCAGGCAAGATCCACGAAGTCAAAAACAAACTAAGTGGCTACCGTACGTTGCTACTAAAGACTCAGGAGGGCATTACTGAACGCCTGAGTGACAGCAACACCGCCACTCTGGCAACGGTAAATATCTGCGACACGATGAGGGAGATCATCGAACTGGCGAACAGCTCGGACGCGGTGCGCCCGGCGGATGAAACAGTACCAGTTCTGCTGAAACTGTTGAAGGGCTGGAAAGAGCCTGAGCTCAAAAACCTGATCAGACAGCTGGAGAAACTGACGCTACCTGCCGATAACCCTCAGGTGCTGATGAGAGAAATCCTCGCCGTCAACGGCAAGCAGTATGAGGCATTTCGGCTGCTGCTGGAGGCCTGGAGCAAGTTTGAAGACGCCACCGGCAACTATCTGCAGCAGCGTCACCACGATGAGGGAGGCGAGCAGATTGAAGGTGCCGAAAACGAGATCGCGCAGACCCTGACCAAGCTAACTGAGCAGTTAACGCAACTGGAGAAGAACTTAGCATGAGTGAAGCAAGCATCAGTGAAGCGGTAACAGCCAGCGCGCCGGAAGAGATCAGCGTTTTTGCACGGCGCAGCAGCGAATTCAAAATGCAGCTTGAGCGCCATCAGCAACTGGAAAAAGCTCAGGATATACGTGACAGTCTGCTGCAGGTGGCGCGAAAAATCGATGTGCCCGCGAAAAAACTGGCGCAGATCCTCACCAGCTATTTGCTGTTGCGAGAAGTCTGCGATAGTAAGAGTGGTGAACCTATTGTTGGCTTGTTTGACCGCGAGACATTTGGCCATCCACAGGCCTCGCTGGCGGCCTTTCTTCAGCAGTACGAGGCGTATACATACGATGTTGCTCAAGCTCAGGAATTAGCTCTGCTAATCCAAGAAATTGATCGCTTAGCCAGTGAACTCAGTAATCACACCAGCACTGCCTGGCGCCATTATACCCGCACGTTAAAAGCGCAGTGGGAAGTGGATCAGAAGCTGTTCAGCACTTTGGCGCATCAGCAAGAACAAAGAAAAGTACAACAGAACTATAGCGACTTGGCTGCTCGGTTCACCAACAGTTGCCGTATATTGCCAAAAAATCGTGAGGAATTTGAGGCGGTGATTGCACTGCATGAGCAACTCTGCGTGCAGCGCGAGGCGCTCAACTTGGATGTGCCGGAAGAAGTCAATCTCTTCCTCAAAGCTGTGGCCGGGCAAGGTGCTTCGCTCAATATGCTAACGCCCAATGTGCTCAGTTGGTTGGCTAACGAAGATGACCCGACGCGCTATTGTATTAAGCGCCTGTAAGGAGTCGTAGTTCAATGGAACAGATTATTCGCGCCGCACTCGATGAGCTGGAATCGCAGGAGTCGGTTCTGCTCACCTGGGGTAACACTCAGGGTTTTTTCAGCCAGACCGAGCTCAGCAACATTATCACTCGGGTATTACAAAACCACCCCCTCGACGCCAGCGGCCTTACCAGCTTTGGCGTAGCGAAAGTTATGATCGATCGCGGATTGTTGCTGCGCCACCAGCAGAACGGTGCCTCCGTGTTCCGTACCCGCATGGCGGAGTCAGTGCGGCTTTACAGCCAGTTGCGCCAGATGTTTCCCAAGCACGGCCGGGGTGATAACTGGCGTACCGCGCCGACACTGGTGTCCGACTATCGCTTCCTGCGCCGACAGCGCAAATACCCGCTACGCAACCTGCAGGCCGCTGAGGTTCTGCAGCAGCTTGATGAAACAGCCGGTTTTACCCCTACCCACCGCCAGCTACTGTCGGCACTGATCAGCCACTCGAGCGGAATGTACAACCTGGCGCGCTTTCAGCAGGATGCCTGTATAAACGTGCTGCGCGGCGTGCAGCAGAGCCAGCACCGTTCAACCGCCACCATTGTGTGCGCCGGGACCGGGACCGGTAAAACGCTGGCGTTCTATCTGCCTGCTTTGACCTTTATCGGCAGCGAACTGGTCGCCAAAAGAAAAGATGCGGTTAAGGCGCTGGCTATCTACCCGCGCAACGAACTGCTGAAGGACCAGTTTATCGAAACGCTGCGGCAGACGCGCAAACTGAACGGTGAACTGGTAGAAAAGGGCGTGCGCAAGGTGCGGATCGCCGCGCTATTCGGCATGGTGCCGCTGAATAAAGACGCGATTTATCGCGACTACATGAAAAGTGCCTGGAGCCGGCATCGCGACGGCATGGCCTGCCAGTATATTCCCTGCCCGACAGAGATCTGCCGCGGCAAAATGGTCTGGCGCACCGCCGATCTTGAAAACAGCATTGAGCGCCTGCGCTGCGACAACTGTAGCCAGACCATCGAGCCTGACGAAGTGATCCTGACGCGTAAGCGCATGAGGGTCGAACTGCCTGACATTCTGTTCACCAGCACCGAGATGCTGAATAAACATATGGGCAACCCATTTCTGGCATCACTGTTTGGCATAGGCAAAAATGTCGTCCCGCCGTCGATGATGTTGCTCGATGAAGTACACACCTATTCCGGCGTCAGTGGCGCACAGAACGGTATGCTGATCCGCCGCTGGCGGCATCTATCCGGCGCAACACCGCACTTTGTTGGGCTGTCCGCAACCCTGGAGCAAGCGACGCGCTTTATGGCTTCGTTAACCGGGCTGGAAGAGCGCCTTGTGGCGGAAGTCAGCCCGACTGAGGACGATATGGAGACGGAAGGCGCGGAGTATATGCTGGCGCTACGCGGCGACCCGGCTTCCCGCTCTAGCCTGCTGTCCACCACCATTCAGGCCTCCATGCTCACCAGACGTATGCTCGACAACGCCGCAGCGCCGGTCAGCAACGGCATGTACGGCACACGGAGCTTTGTTTTTACCGATGATATGGACGTCATTAACCGCCTCTACTTCCAACTGCTGGATGCCGAAGGCCGTTACTCAAACGGCAATATCAATGCTAATAAAGAACCGCTAGCGATGCTGCGCGGCGATGCGCCGAATGACGAAAAATTTACCTTTGGTCAGCAGTGGCCGCTGGCCAAAATGATCGGCCATACCCTAGACTCAGCTGACCGAAGCAATGTTAAGCGCACCTCTTCGCAGGATGCCGGCGTTGACCACGCTGCGGACCTGATTGTCGCTACCGCGTCACTGGAGGTCGGCTTTAACGACCCGGACGTCGGTGCCGTTATTCAGCATAAAGCGCCACGTGATAACGCCCAGTTTCTGCAGCGTAAAGGGCGCGCCGGGCGTCAGCGCGCCATGCGCCCGTGGACCGTAGTGGTGCTGTCCGACTACGGTCGCGACCGCATGGCATTTCAGTGCTACGAAAACCTATTTGAACCGGTGCTGAAAGCGCGCCAGTTGCCGGTCGGCAACAGCTACGTACTGCGTATGCAGGCGGCCTTCGCCACTATGGACTGGCTCTCCAGCCGCAATGAGTATCTCAATCAGTGGAATCGAGGTATCTGGGATGACCTGTCAGTTCCGCAGGACAAAGGTAAGCCATCTAAAGCTCAGTCAAAGCTGGCCGAGCTGATTGAAGACCTGCTGGACACCCAGAAAACTCAGCAGACATTTAACGCATGGCTAGCTGAAGCGCTGGGGATTAAGGACAATGACTTGTTGCAGTCCTTATTGTGGCAACCACCGCGCGCGATTATGACCGCGTTCCTGCCTACGGTACTGAGAAGGCTGCGATCCAACTGGTCCCGCCTTGGTGTTGAGCAGACCGATAACTGCCGCAAAAGCACGCCGATGCCGGACTTTATTCCGTCCGCGTTGTTTAACGATCTCTGCCTACCGGAGTTGCAGGTTAACCTGCCGGATGAAGCCGGTCAGGGGCCTGAAGCGCACAGCATGCCGATTTTGCAGGGGATGAAAGATTTCGCCCCGGGCCGCATCAGCAAGCGCTTTGCCTTCAAAAACATTCGCGAACGCCACTGGGTTGTGCCGGAAAACCTCGATCTGAAAGACGGCGCGCATCCCTTCCCTATTGACGACTACTGCCCGCCAGATAAACGCGAACCCATGCCGGATGGCTATATCACCATACGCGGCGGCATGCAGACTATCCCCTGCTTCCGCGCCTGGGAAGTGACGGCCAGCACGCCGCCGGATGACTTTAAACTGAGTGAAACCTCAAACGCGTTTCTAACCTGGCACACAGAGATCCGTCCTCCTCAGAGCGGCATCCCAGCGGACGTACCATCTAATAACGTCTGGCAGAACATTTTCCAGCAGGTTGAATTTTACACCCATCAGCAGCACTGCCCGATCGAAGCCGTGCGCTTCGCCACCGGCTCACGCGCCAATATTAAATTCAGCGACCAGCGCGAAGACCTGCAGATTGATTTCAAATTTGAACACCAGGGCGAACCCGTTGCGTTTGGCTTTTCGTTGTGGGTGGATGCGGTAAAATTCCAGTGTCGGCTACCCAATTTTGACCTCGCCAGCATCAGCAACAACCGTGAACTGATGGCTGGACTGCGCACGGCGCGCTTCCTGTATGAAGTCAGCCACGACGAGGCCATCAGCGTTAATCCTTTCCTCGGCGACTGGCTGGCAGAAACCGTTCTGGCAGGCATCGGCAGCGAAGCTGTATTGAAAAATTGCACGCTGGAGCAAGCGTTTCGCGCACTGCAACACAACAGCGCGGGGATTGCCCTGCTTGACGTTCCGGCACGCATCTTCCAGACGCTGTATGATGCGCAGACCGGCGCAGAGGTCGAGCAGGATCTACAGCAAAGTTTGCGTGAACTGCTGTCCCAGGCCCCTGTGATGGCAAAAATTGCCGACTGGGTGGAATTGCTGTGGCAACCGCTGGAGAACAGTTGGCTGGAGTGGCTCACCCTCAATTTCACCAACACGCTGGGCGCGGCGCTGCTGCAAACCGCCATGCAGTTGTGTCCGGACGCCGACGATAACGACCTAATCCTCGACCTCAACAGTGGGCCGGTGCGCACTATACTGCTGGCGCCAGATCAGCGCGAGATCTGGCTGTCTGAAACCACCGTCGGCGGCGGCGGTATTATCGAGAAGATCCAGCAGATTTACCGTGAAGATCCGCGCCGATTCTTCGAACTGCTGAACTTCAACCTCAGCCCCGGCAACTACGAAACGATGGACAATAACGTCTGGCACCTACTGCAAAACTTGGCAAGCCCGGCATCATCTCTGCCCGCGCATATGAACGAGATGCGCCTTGCCAGTAACCATGCCAGCCAGGTCCAGGCGCAGCGTAACCTGTTGGGCGAGCTACAGCGCAGCGGTTTTATGACCAGTCACAGCTTCCTGTCGGCGATCAACACCCGCCTGTTACGGCCGGGGACAGATGCCAGCAGTGACGCCTTTTTACTGCAACTGCACCAGGAGTGGCGACAGCAGGAGCAGCGGTTGGGTATTGAACTGCCGCAGCGCGTCTATGCCTTTACCCGTAGCCAGTCCAGCGCGCTCGACCAGCAACTGCGACGGGCCAGCCTGGGGCAGCACAACCTGGAGAGCTGGCGTTTCAATACATGCAATGGTCTGCTGTGGCCACGCGGTCATACCATCCGTGATAGCTGGCTGACCTGGTACAACCCTTACAGCTTTGCCGGGCCGACCGAGCGCCTGCTGCTGGCCCACGTGGTACAGCACCGCTGTGCTCAGGTGGTGCTCAGTCAGCCAGACTGGATGCAGCAGTGCCAACAGCATCTGGAGAATAACGGCAAATGCGAGTTGCTGGCCGAACAGGGCGATGCGCTGAATGAGGCCATCTCCACTCTGCTGGTCATCCCGGTGGAAATGTACGGGCTGTTCTTCTACCCGCGCGTCAGCGCCTTGCGCCGTCACAATAATGACACCTTCGCCATGATTGAAATTCCGGAGGCGATTCAATGAATACCCGTCGTATCTTTAAATCCAGAACCTCGCGTCAGAGTGAAGTTATGGATGTGCTCAGCTCCTTGCTGGTAGCTGAGATCGCCCAGCCCAGCGCGGAGCTATGGATTGTCTCGCCGTGGATCACCGACCTCGACTTGCTGGATAACCGTGCCGGCCGTTTCGACTACCTCGAACCTGCTTGGGGGCAGCGCCAGGTACAGACCTCAGAACTGCTGGCGCGCGCGGTCGCCAACGGCGGCACGCTGAAGGTGATGACCAACGAGACCCAGCATAACGCACGTTTTATCCGCCAGTTAACCGAACGCGTCGCCAACTACGGCATGCTGGATAACCTGTTCATCGGCCAGAAAGAGGTGCTGCATACCAAAGGGTTCCTCGGTGATCATTTCTTCCTAAGCGGATCGATGAACCTGACGATCGGCGGGATCGTGATCAACGACGAACAGATCAACCTGACCACAAACAAAACCGCCATCATGCAGGCGTTGCTGGCGTTTAACGACTTTTACCAACCGGTACAGGGAGGTGTGCAATGAACAACTCTGACAGCGAGCAGTTCCTGCGCACCTTTTTCCATAGGGAAAAAAATATTATCTCCTGGGAAAAAATCACGGGCGGCCTGCTGGAAGCGTCAACCTTACGGCGGCTGACCCCCTGGCTTGACGATGTCCGCAACGGACGTTTCCCGGTGATCCTGCCTCGCGTAGTGAAGGGCAGCAACGATAAAGTCACCTGGTATGCAGTGGCCGATGAGGAGCGGAACTATGCGGAACTGCGCGAGCTGATAGATGCGCACGTCGGCACCTCGTGGTCCGACTTTAACCGCCAGCGTACGATGCTGGATCCGAGCGACCCGGTGGAAAAAGCGCTGATCGACCACTATGGCGACAGCGTGTATAAATTCAGCTCGCTTTCGCAGTCAAGTATCCCGGAGATTTTCAACGGCATTGAGCGCCTGCGCCAGCAACTCGCCAGCCGCCCGAGCCGCCACCTCACTCTTCTGCGCCCGCGTGGCCGTATTCTGCGTGATATCCGCGCCGCTCTGCGCCGCCGTGATGTGCCGCAGACGCGTTTCTACCTGCAGGAACTGCGTGATGCAGGCGGCATCGGCCATATCAACGAGCTATTTATCGAACTGCGTTGCCTGGCGCAGGAAGGAGATGCCAAAAGCCTGCTCGACTCTACCGAGCTGCGCCAGGTACTGGATGTGCCGCATCCGCTGGTACTGGCCGAAGAAGTTATGGTGGTCTTGTATCAGCAACTGTTGCTTGAATATGAGCAGGATAACGACATTGCCGCGCAACGCCTGGCCTTCAGCAATTCGCTGGCGAAGAGCGTACCGCGCCTGTTTCAGGTCACCCAGGGCATTAACACGCCGGCGGCGGTTAAAAGTACCCTGCTGTGGCTGCTTTCTGACACTCAGAGCGATCCGGCCCGGCTGACGGAGCAGGCTCAGCAACTGGTTGCCGGCATGAAAGAAGCAACGGATGATGACCGCCTATGGGTCACCCAGTTGCTCGCAGCCCTTCCCGCCGTGACAGTGCCTGTCACAACAGCAGCTACCACAGACGATCTGATTGCTCGGGCCGACGAATATCCTGAAAGCGTGCTGGAAGAACTGGTGTTGCTGCCAGTCAGCGTACGCGGTGTAGCTATTGCTTTAAAATGTGCCTGGGCAGTGGGCAGCGCAGAAGCGGCAATGAAGGCCGTCGGCTACCTGCAACGGCTGGCACAACAGGAGCGTGACCTGCTGCTGGCAAAACCGACCTTCCAGCGTTACTACACAGCGCTACAGCTGCTGCTGCCTGCCACACGTACAAAACAGGATACAGCTGGGCTGGATAACTGGCAGGACTGGCTGCAGGAAGTGCTGAATAACCCGCAGTGGCCGGGCGCGATTGAGGCAGTAGAACAGGCCAGCCACCAATGGTCCGCCGCTGCTTTCCAGCCCGAGGCATTTGTTTCGCTGCTGGATAAAAGCAACAGCCGCGCCAGCATGGTGTTGCGCGATGCCATTCCGGTGCTGCTGGAGTGGCTGGATAACCATCAGACCAGTGCTTCATGGCAGTCCGTTCGGCTGGCGTTGCTGCAACAACTGGCGCTGGACGACAACAGCTCACGCGAAGATATCTTCACCGCCTGCGATTTGGCTCGTGGCTATTTAGCGGGCGATAGTAATGCGCATGACTATCGCGAGCTGATAGAAAACCTGCAGATGATAATCGAGAGTTCCGGGACGGCCAGCGCCAGCGCTTGGCTGGATATGCTGGAACTGTTCTTGATCCACCCTACTGCTGACCAACCTGCCAGGGAGCGATTATTCAATCTGGTACTCAGCATGTTTTACAGTAACCCAGCCCGCTATAGTGAGCTGCAGTGGAACCTGTTGGCTCAGTTTGCCGAAGAGAGCGGCCTTGCCTGTGAAGTTCCTCCGCAGATCGCAGAGGGCGGTGAAGAGAGAGCAGATGAGGTACGTGCAGGAGCAACACTGAATCACAAGGTGGTAGGCATTTATACATTGACCGAGTCGGTAGCGCAGCGCGTGAAACAACAACTACTTGCCGATTACCCTCAGGCTGATATTCGCCTCAACAACGATAAAGGCGGCTCGACCATGCTGCGTTCATTGGCTAAAGATGCAGATGTATTTGTCTTTGCCTGGCTAAGTTCTAAACACTCTGCTTATTACGCTATAAAAGAAGAGCGCGGGGAAAAGCCTTTCCTGCAACCTTCCGGCAAAGGCAGCACCAGCATGCTGGACTGCATTCGTAGTTATCTGAAAGAGTATTGGTAAAAAAATTTTAGGTGGCGTGAACACGCCACCAGTCACTTCAGTCGCGGGCTATTCACCGCGATAAGTACAACCCGCAGTGCAGGTTTCCTTAACGGTAATAGCGCTCAGGATAGGGAGTTGCGGTTTAACCTGATTCCATATCCATTCAGCCAGTACTTCGCTGGTTGGGTTCTCCAGACCAGGAATATCATTGAGATAGTAGTGATCGAGGCGATCCAGAGTGGTTTTAAAAATGGCTTTCAATTCTGCAAAATCGATAATCCATCCGGTGTGTTTGTCCACCTCACCAGTGATTTCGAGGCGAACAACAAAGGAGTGTCCATGGAGTCTTCCACATTTATGACCATCGGGGACATGTGGTAGATTGTGTGCTGCCTCAAATGTGAAATCTTTAAATAATGTAGTCTTCATAGTTCCCTCATCTATTTGTTATAAAATAACAAGGTGAAGGTTAATAGGAAAGATGTTTCATATAGTGCCGCACATTGCCCATTTAGGTCGTGCACACCTGCTAAAGCAGTGCTACACACTACCAGTGTCCACGATACGTCCGCCAATGCCTCAATTCATCAGTGTTGGGACATCTCTGTTTCCACGCGCTTACGTTCGGACGGCAGAAATTTGGCCGCTGTGCTGTTTGATTTACAGGAAAATGATCTGCCACGTTATCGCATGATTGTACGCCAGATCTAGCGCGTTTTCCCGACGCTGGGTAACTTCGTTCTTGAACCAGTTGCCGGGAAAGTTTTGCTATGCTGGAAAAGCAAATTCAGCGATAAGGTCTTCGGCTCGCATCTTACATCTGATGGTTCATTACGTCTGTTCTACCTGCTGACACTGTTAAGCCTGCCTGAAACTCGCCTGCCGGATATTTTGTTTTTCGATGAGTCTGAACTTGATCTGCATCCGAACGCCATTACACTTGTGTCGGAAATGATGAAACGCGTCCCCAAGAACCATCAGCTATTATCGCGAGGAAGTCGCCTTACATGTTGGACTGATTTGAACTGGAAAACATCATAGTCACCAGTGCCGAAGACGGCGCGACGACGCTGCACAATCTGCCGAGAGAACAGTACCAGCAATGGCTGGATGATGAATACCAGATTTCTGAGATCTGGCTGAATAAACCTGTGGGGGTCTCCTCATGATGCGCGAGTGCGTCGTCTGTGAAGGGCAGAGGGAAGTTAAGTTTATTCCAACCTGTGTGGCTCCGTATCTAAATGACGGGAGCTTTTATTTTTACCCAACAATATTACAAGCCCTCTCCGGAAATCATCGTGGCGGTCGGATCACCGTACAGCGTCTGGTCAATTTTATGCGACACCAGTACCATGAGACCGATCGTATTACGACGTTTGTCGATTATTAGGTTTCCATGACGCTGAGGGTCGTACAGCGTCGCAATTGGAAAACGCGGTTGTTGAAGGGTTGAGCATGGATGTAAATATTGAACGACGCTTTATTCTTTCTTATGTCCAGCTACATGAGTTCGAAGCGCTGCTATTTTCTGATGTGGGAAAGTTTGAGTACGTTCTGGACGGATGGAGTGACGATGTTCGGCATACTCTCGCAGCTATTCGTAACCAGTTCAACACGCCTGAAGATATTAACAATCATCCTACCATCGCGCCGTCTAAACGCATTCTTCGAACCTTCGCGCCTGGAACGTACAGTAAAACGGTCCATGGTCCGATAATTGCCGAGGAGATCGGTATCGACATCATCCGTCAACAGTGTCCGGGTTTTAACCTTTAGTTGGAAAAACTGGGGTTCTGGAAAGTACAAACCAGTTAAAGCGATAATTTCAGAAGAGTAATTTCTATATAATGAATATCTGAAAATAATGCCGAACTAATCTTCGTATTAATTACATATAATTTTAATGATTTTAATTCATTATTATTTGTTACCTTAAGATATTTACTTAACCGAGGTCTTGAAAAGCAAGAAATGATCTGTTTCAAACCCTCTGCGCCCAATTCAGGAAGCCTTTTATTGGCCAATTTGTGCTCCTTCTATATGCAATACCCTGTGTTGACTAAACAACTAGGAAAGGTTAATATCATTCTTGTAGACCCCCGGTGCGACCTCTGCGCAAGTATGCCCCCGGTGGCTTGTTTTTTCTAGATACTTGCCTGCTTCTATTCAACCTTCATTTCAATGTCAAATATTTTGATAGTTGGCTGTTCCGGGTTTTTCAACTCAGCTAAACCAGACAGCTTTCTTTTTTGATATTTTACTCAGATTCTATCAATTCGCCTGTTTAGATCCTTAGGTGTCATGTTTTATTTATATAAGTTCATGATGAAAGGCATTGCCTATGTCATCGGTCAGCCGTTTATTATGCTAATAAAATAAGTGGATCGATGCACTATTGTGATCGATAATGATGTCCATGAAGAATCATCCGGGAGAGGGCGCTGATGACCCGCATCGTGATCGATTTACCTGAAGAAGATCTCCGGCAATGGGATAATTTGGCCGCTATTCGCCATCTCTCCCGGGCAGAGTTAATCAGGCAAGCCTTGTCTGGCTATCTTGCAGATAATCGTGCCAGTAGTGATAATGATGCCTTTGGTCTATGGGCTAATAGCAACACTGACGGCATCCTCTATGAAAGTCAGGTCCGCAATCATGACTGGGAATGAGTGTTCGATGGGCTTCGTTTGACATCGCTACCAGTTTTAAAATGGCGCTGAAAAAGTCCTCGCAATCTGGTTTGACCAGTGCTAGATTCAGCGTAGAAACAGGTTGGCGTTACCCCTGCTTAACAAATTGGGGGCCTTTTTGGGGGCCTCGATTGAAAGGATTTCTAACTAACTTACTAAAATTAAATAATTATTTCGTTGTTCGAGTCCGGCCTTCGGCACCATCGTATGAAAATCAAGTCACCTCAGGGTGGCTTTTTTTATGTCCGTAATCGTCCAGAGACGCCTATATCTATCTATAAAATAACGATTTTTATTTCACGCTCCTTTCTGCGATTTTGTCTGTTTTATCCACAGTGGTCTTTTTTCGTCCATTGACATCCAAATGATTTGGGGGTCAAGATGAGGGTCAATTCACTTCGATTATGAGTTGACCCCCAATTATGGCGCTGACTGACATTGTTGCCCGTACCGCCAGGCCTCGCGAGAAAGCCTACAAACTCGCGGACGCGCACGGCCTGTATCTTTTGGTGAGTCCTAACGGCTCTAAGCGCTGGTATCTCAAATACCGCTTTGCAGGTAAGGAAAGCCGGATTGCGTTCGGTGCCTATCCGCTGACCTCGCTGGCGAAGGCCAGAGAGAAGCGTGACGAGGTGCGATTGCTGCTGTTGGAGGGCATCCACCCAACGGAAAAGCGTGAAGAAGAGAAAGAGCAGGCGCAAGAGGCGTTGAATACCTTTGCGAAGGTCGCGCAAGACTGGCATCGAAACATTAGTCAAAACCGATGGTCGGAAACGCACGCCGGACGAGTATGGCGCGATATGGAACGTAATATTCTGCCTGCTATTGGGCATCGCCATATCGCCGACCTGAAAACCAAAGACCTGCTTGAACCGCTTAAAACCGTGGAACAAAACGGCCATCTTGATTTAGCATCGCGGCTGCGCCAGCGCGTCACCGATATCATGCGTTACGCGGTGCAGAACGATCTGATAGAGCGCAACCCTGCGCAAGATCTCTCCGGGGCGATAGCCTCCCCAAAAGCCACCCACCGGCCTGCGTTGAAGCTGAACAAACTGCCGGATTTTCTGGCAAGGATTGAACGCCACAAAGGGCGGGCGTTAACCAGACTGGCGTTAAAACTTACTCTGTACGTTTTCATCCGCTCCAGTGAGCTACGTTTTGCCCGCTGGCCGGAAATCGATTTTAAACGCGCCATATGGACGATACCGGCTGAACGCGAAGCCATCCCCGGCGTGAAGCACTCACAGCGTGGCGCAAAGATGCGCTCTGAACATCTGGTGCCGTTATCCCAACAGGCTTTGGCGCTGCTGGAAGAGATTAAGGCCATCAGCGGCGCTCATGAACTGATCTTCCCCGGCGATCACCGGCCAACCAAACCGATGAGTGAAAACACCGTCAACAATGCATTGCGGGTAATGGGCTACGACACCACCACCGAAGTATGTGGACACGGTTTCCGCACGATGGCCTGTAGCGCACTAGTTGAGTCCGGCCAGTGGTCACGGGATGAGGTAGAGCGGCAAATGAGCTATCAGGAACGTAATGGCGTTCGTGCTGCTTACATCCACAAGGCGGAACATCTGGATGAGCGCAGGCTGATGCTGCAATGGTGGGCGGGTTATCTGGATGCCAATCGGGATGAGTATGTGGTGCCGTATGAGTTTAAAAGAATATAGTGAAGGAGTATTCAATGTTAAAGGACTTACATTTTCGTTTCACAGGATTTCATGGTAGCCGAGGTAGATGCCATATAAGACTGATAAGAGCGGCTCGTGATAAACCTCTAGTTATTGTTTGTAGTCAATATATTAATTATTACGGTACATCTGTAACAAATGCAGTTGAAACCATAGCGAAAAAATTATTTTATGATATCGCTAATAAACACATTGAGGGAGATGATATATGTTCCCATCTATGTATTCATAGATGGTGGGACAGCGATGCTAATTTATTTGATAAATTACTTTCTTTCATTTCCCCACGGAAATATAAGTCTAGATTTTCTTCGCTACGAATTGATTTAGTAGAGTCTTTTTCCAAAATAGTATGGGTGGAAAATTACCCTGAAACATTCTCAGTATATAGTGGAAGAAAACACTTGGCTATTGTAAAAATGAGTAATAATGGATATCCCAATTGGTTTGGGATTAATGATAATTTATTTTTTAAAGAAACTGGATTTACTATCTCTGAAGTTTTGCCTGATGATGCTGAATTAGATTTAAATAAGGTAGAATTGAAGATAGACTACGCTAAATATGATGTTGATGAACTGGGTAATTGGCAAGGTTATAGTATCCGTCGTTGGACCAAAAAAATTGTTGAACAACTACCTGAAAGACTATCAGCGTTTCGGTATGAACATTCTATAGATAATGAAGAGGATATTAGTGAACTATCTATACAAGATCAAATTAGTAAGTTTTTTTGTGTAGAATTGCCAGCGCCAGAATTATTTGAAAGAGAGTTTAAATTCTCCAAGATTTTAGGCATCAACGTTAAGGGGAAAGAAAAATCGACTGATTTTGTTATTTATAAACCAAATAGGGAGATAGATTCTCTTTTGGAAGTTAAGCGGACTTCATTTTACAATAATAACCTTGTGAATGAGATAAAAAAAGATATTGCTAGGCTTATTCTTTTGTCTGACAAACTACATTGCTATTGTTATTTTTTATTATATGGTAATATTGATTTATTGAAAAAAGAACTTTTAAAGCTTGATAAATATTTATCTTTAAATGACGAAATCTCTTTTATGAAAAAGGAATTTTTAATTAATGGCGGGGATTTTAAATCTGAATATGATGAACTTATTAAATTCAGGAATATAAATAAAGGGCATACTATTCTGCAAGGGAAAAAATTCAATCAAAAAAATGGAGTATTTCTTTGGCAGGTTACTGTTAATAAAGAGATGTTAACATTGCATAGAGGTTATGAATTTATATTGTGGAACTACAAATAAATTATTTATTTTTATTAGAAGGATATTTTAATTTTTGAGAGTATTTCATACCGCGCCAGCCCCTTTTTGGGGAGGGGCTGGCGCTCATTTTTCTTATGTGGATGATTTTCCCTGCGACTCATAATATCCAAGTATCATTTCTGCCAGATCGTCTTCCACCGTATAGAAATAGCAGGCCGGGACGTTTAGCACCGATGCTAAACGTGATCTTACCCACGAATAGTGGACACGCTGTTAAGCGAGTAAAATCGTTAACAAGGTGAACCATGACGCAAGCAAAATCTGTGAAGAAGACATCCCGTAATCAATATACCCCGGAGTTTCGCCAGCAGGCGCTGGCGCTGGCTGATCGCATCGGCGTGGCCAAAGCCGCCCGGGAGCTCGGCCTGCACGACTCTCAACTCTACGCCTGGCGCAGTAAACAACGTCAGCAGGGCTCCACCTCTGAGCGTGAGCAGCAACAGGCAACAGAAATCGCCCGCCTCAAGCGTCAACTGGCCGAGCGGGATGAGGAGTTGGCCATTCTCCAAAAGGCGGCCACGTACTTCGCCAGACGCCTGAAGTGAAGTACGGTTTTATACACCAACATCAGGCGGCATTCTCAGTGAAAAGCCTGGCCCGGGTGTTGCGTGTCTCGCGCAGCGGCTGGTATGCGTGGCTGAAGCGCCGGCAATCCCCTTCGCCGCGGCAGATGCGCCGCCAGCAGTGTGATGAGTGGGTGGCGCAAGTTTTTATACAGGCAAAACAGCGCTATGGCGCGCCCCGTCTGACGCAGGAGTTGCGTGAAGCCGGCCATGGCTGGAACCGTAAAACGGTGGCGGACAGTCTGCGACGTCAGGGATTACGGGCCAGAGCGGCGCGCAAATTCAAAGCCACGACAAACAGCCGGCATAACCTGCCGGTGGCGCCGAACCTGTTGCAACAGGACTTCAGTGCCACGGGGCCGGACCAGAAGTACGTTGGGGATATCACCTACCTGTGGACAGAGGAAGGCTGGCTGTATCTGGTGGTGGTTATCGACCTGTATTCGCGTCGGGTGGTGGGTTGGTCGATGTCGGAACGAATGACAGCGGAGCTGGCGTGCAATACGCTGAAAATGGCGCTGTGGCGGCTAAAGATGCCGCGAGGCGTGATAGTTCACTCTGACAGAGGGAGCCAGTATTGTTCCTATGATTATCAGGGTGTTATCAAAGACAATGGACTGATATGCAGTATGAGCGCGAAGGGCTGTTGCTACGATAACGCCTGTGCGGAAAGCGTCTTCCACAGCCTGAAAGTGGAGCTAATCCACGGTGAGAGATTCAACACGCGGGAGGAGATGAAATCGGCGGTATTTGAGTATATCGAGATAGACTACAATCGGCACCGACGGCATAGTGCCAACGGCGGGCTAAGCCCGGTGCAATTTGAGGAAAGAAATCTCGCTTAAGGCAGTGTCCACCGTTGCTGGGCAAGATCAGGTTCGTACAGCCCAACCTGAAGCAAAACTGATGGTGACGGCATGGTATTACCCCGAACGGCTCAAAATATTGGCGATGACGTTGTTCGGGAATTACCCTGAAGTATCGCTGACGGAGCGCCAGAGCACGACGAGAAAAATAGCACTACACCAGCTGGAAAAACACAAAAATAATGAATATCAGAACGAACCTAACAAACGCTTTTTTATCAATCGGATGTTAGCCCAAATCGCATTTATTTCCTGAAATTCGCCTGCGTAAAATGATGTGATGAATATCTCAATTTCAGTTTTCTGGCTGGACAGAAGGATTAATGGCGTGCTAGTAATTTAATCAAGCAAGAGAACGGATTTAAATTAAACAGAATTTAAGCCCCTCTCAGAATGCTAAAAAATTTATTTGATAATGATTTGGATTCCTGAACCATTATCATAAGGGTACGTGAATAGAAAGCCCTCAGAGACGCGAGTCTCTGAGGGCTTTTTTTGTTTTTTCTATCTAAGGAGTAAAAAATGTCTAAAGAACGTCGTCTCTCCAGGATTTTCGCAAAAGATGGTAAATCCGTTACGTTAGCGCTGGATGGCTACTATTTTTCGACGAAAACAAATGGTATTGATAATACGATAAACCAGCTTCCTGCTCTGGTTGAACGAGGCCTGGATTGTGCTCTGGTTACCTATGGCATGTTGAAAAATTTCCGTGAATCATTAAATAGCGTTCCCGTCGTATTACGCGTCGATAGCACGGTCAGTATTTTTGATAATACGGTTCCCGATACTACTCCCGTTTTTTCCGTCGAAGATGCGCTGAAAGTGGCTGCTGAAGGCGTGGTCTGCATGACTTTCCCCGGCGCATTCAACGAAGAGAAAACGCACATCATGGCGATGCAACTGGCGCAGGCGACTGACCGCTGGAATGTACCGCTGATTGTCGAGTCTCTCCCGTACGGTTATCCCGTTACCAGCGATGACTCAAACAACCCGGCCATTATCGCCGCATCGGCCAGAGCGGCCGTAGAACTGGGCGCTGACGTTATTAAAACACGTTTTACCGGTACCGCAGATGATCAGCTGATCGTTGAAGCGGCCAGGGTGCCGGTTCTTGCGCTCGGCGGGCCAAAAACCGGTATCGACGGTTACTTTAAGTTTGTCCAACACTGCATGCAGGTCGGCGCAAAAGGGGTGGCGGTGGGTCGCAACATTACGCAGGATCCACAGCCAGAAAAAGTGGTAGCAGGTCTGAATGCCATCATCCATGAAAACGCTACAGCGGAAGATGCATACAGCCTCTATGTGGCTAAATAACATCGGATATTAATATGTTTTTAAATAACGCCATCATTCCTTCAGTCAGAAAATATAAACACTTTGAGCAGGCATTATCTTGCCCATCGGAATATGTTCTGTTGTCCGAAGCTAATATCGGCAACCTGCAGTCTCTGATTGGTAAATGCCATCAAAGCGGCAAGAAGGTATTGGTCCATCTGGAATTACTCGGTGGGTTTAAGCCGGACCAGGCGGGAATCAATTTGCTGAAAAGCTATTACAAGGTTGATGGTGTTATTTCTTCCAATCTCTCGGCCCTACGATATGCCAAAAAAGAGGGATTGTTGACAATTTTTCGGGTTTTACTTATCGATTCTCGCTCACTGGACCAGTCAATCGATATTGTTAAACATAACCCACCGGACGCAATAGAAATCTTACCTGCTGAATATGCCTGCCAGTGTCTGGAATTGATTAGCCGAAATTTAAAAGGCTTTGACGTGATATTCATCGCCGGAGGCTTTGTTAAGCGGAAATACCTTGTAGAAAAAATATTCCATGCCGGATTTAAAGGGATCACCACCAGCGAACCCGGCTTATGGTAACAAATAAGGAGTCCACGGTAATGAAAGATGAATTCGTAATGGGCATCGACAATGGCGGAACCGTCACCAAGGCGGCAATCTACGATCGCGACGGTCACGTGGTCGCCATCGCGTCGAAATCCACGCAGATGCTAACACCCAGGGAATACCAAACCGAACGCGATATTAACGAACTGTGGGCGGCAAACGTCGAGGTGATCAAAAAGGCGATTGAGCAGTCGGGGATCGACGCCAGCCAGATTAAAGGCATTGCCGTTACTGGCCACGGTAACGGGCTGTATCTGGTCGATGAGGTCGGCAATCCCGTGCGTAACGGCATTATCTCTACCGACAGCCGGGCAAAAGAGTACGTGGAGAAGTGGCAAAACTCGCCGGAGTTTCTTTCCGACATTCTGCCGAAAACCATGCAGTCCATCTGGGCCGGACAACCTATCGCCCTGCTGGCATGGCTGAAGGACAACGAACCCGAAACGCTGCAAAAAGCGCGCTACATTTTTATGGTGAAAGACCTGATCCGTTTCTACCTGACTGGCGAGGCTTTCCTCGAACTTACCGATATTTCGGGAACTAACCTGATCAACGTACGCGATCGCGATTACGACGACGCGCTGCTGGCATGGTGGGGTCTCGCCGATCTGCGTGACAAGTTACCGCCCATCAAGCTTTCCACTGATTGCTGCGGCAAGGTAACCGGCGAAGTGGCTCGTCAGACTGGGTTACGCGCCGGAACGCCGGTTTCTGGCGGTGTGTTTGATATCTCGGCGTCGTCAATCGCTTCCGGCATCAACAGCCTCGACAAGCTAGCGGTCATCACCGGCACCTGGAGCATCAACGAGTACGTCACCGACCATCCGGTTATCGACAAAGATCTGTTTATGACCTCAATCTACCCGATTGACGGCAAATGGCTGATCACCGAGGCCAGTCCGACCTCCGCCAGTAACCTGGAGTGGTTTATTAATAACTTTATGGAGAGCAACCGGGAGGCCGCCGCTACGCAGGGCTCATCCGTGTATGATCTGTGCAATACGCTGATCTCCTCCACCACGCCTGATGAAAGCCATCTGCTGTTCTTCCCGTTCGTGTTTGGTTCCAACACGATTCCCGATGCGTCGGCGGGCTTTATTGGCGTAAACAGTTTCCATAAAAAAGCGCATTTCCTGCGGGCGATTTACGAAGGCGTGGCCTTCAGCCACCTCTATCACACCGAGCGTTTACGCAATATCAACCCGAATTTAAGCAGCACCATTCGTATCGCGGGCGGGGTCACCAACTCTCCGGTCTGGCTGCAGGTGTTTGCCGATATCTTCCAGTCCACGCTGGAGATTGTCGACGTCAAAGAGCACGGCACACTGGGAACCGCGATGACCGCCGCAGTGATGGTCGGCTGGTTTGACGATGTATTCGCCGCCTCGAATGAAATGGTGCACGTCTCGCGCACCGTGACCCCGAATCCGGCCAATCACCAGGTGTATCAGGACAAATACCAGCTCTACAAAAACCTGTTATCTGAAATGCAGTCTCCGTGGAAAAGCTGCAGCAACTACATCACGCATTAAGTGAGGAAAAAATGGATCTGAATTTAAAAAACCGTACGGCCATTGTTACCGGCGGCGCGACAGGACTGGGCAAAGAGTTTGTCCTTTCGCTGGCGAAAGAAGGGGTCAACGTCTGTTTCACGTATATGCATGACGAAGAGTGCCCGGAGCAGTTGGTTGAAACGGTGAAGTCCGCGGCTGACGTCGAGGTCATCGCGGTGAAAACCGATCTTTCCGATGAACGGAGCCGGGAGAATCTGTTCGCAACCTGTATCGAAAGGCTGGGGAAAGCCGACATTCTGGTGAACAACGCCGGGATCTGGCTGAGCGGCTACGTCACCGAGATTACTCCGCAAGACTGGGATCGGGTAATGAACGTGAACCTGAAAGCGGTCTTCCACTTAAGCCAGCTGTTTGTGAACCACTGCCTGCAGAAAGATCAGGCGGGCAGCATTCTGAACATTACGTCGCAGGCGGCATTCCACGGCTCCACGACCGGTCATGCGCACTATGCGGCAAGCAAAGCGGGCCTGGTGGCGTTTTCTATCTCGCTGGCACGGGAAGTCGCCAAACAGAAAATCAATGTCAACAACATCGCCGTCGGGATTATGGATACCGCGATGATCCGTAAAAACATTGAACAGAATCCTGACTATTACGTTAGCCGCATTCCGGTGGGTCGGATGGCCCAGCCTCATGAAATTGCCGACATCGGGGTCTTCATGGTTTCTCCTAAAACCAGCTATATGACGGGAGCGACTCTGGATGTCACCGGCGGTATGTTGATGCGTTAATCTATGGAGAATCACTATGAAATGTCTGGCGATTGCCGATCTTTTTATCAATGCAGCGATGATGGACGCAGGCCTGAAGGCGCTCAGAGATAAAGGTATCGAGGTTGAAGTTCGCGAATGGTCACACCAATCTATCGAAAAGCTGCAGGAGGATAATCTGCGGGTTGAGCAGGAAGGCGCGGAGGCCGTTGCGTTACCCGACTCCCTGCTCCAGGGCGCCGACGACGTTGAGATACTGATCACCCAGTTCGCGCCGGTTAACACGGAGGTACTGGATAAGCTGCCGAAGTTAAAATACGTTGGCGTGCTGCGCGGCGGCGTGGAAAACGTCAATCAGGAGGTGGCGAAAGCGCGCGGTATTGAGGTGATGAACACGCCAGGGCGTAATGCCCGCAGCGTTGCGGAATTTACCGTCGGGATGGTCCTTGCGGAAATGCGCAATATCGCCCGCTCGCATGACGCGCTACGCGACAAATACTGGCGCAAGGATAGCCCTAACCATCAGGCTATTCCGGAGCTGGGCGATAAAGTGGTCGGTCTGGTAGGGCTGGGGCATATTGCACAGCTGGTTGCTGGTTTTCTCAGCGGCTTTGGCGCCGAGATTATCTTTTACGATAAATACGTCTCCAGTCATGAGCGCTATGAAAAAGTCGACTCGCTGGACGAGCTGGTACAGCGTGCCGATGTTGTATCGCTGCATGCTCGTTTGACGCCGGAAACCGAAAACCTGATCAACGCGCATCATTTTGAGCTAATGAAAGACAGCGCCATTATTGTGAACACGGCACGCTCCGGGTTAATCAATGAAGGCGATCTGATTGCGGCGCTGCAAGCCGGAAAAATCATGGGCGCCGCATTGGATACTTTTGACGATGAACCGCTGCCTGATGATAGCGCTTTTTATACGCTGAATAACGTCACCATTACGCCGCACATCGCGGGGAGTACTATTGACGCCTTCAGTAATTCACCCAAACTATTTTCTGAGATCCTACTTAAGAAACTCAGTTAAATATTAAAAAGAGCCATTAAAGGTTTTTATACGGCCCATTGGGCACGGGTTCGCTCGTGCCCAATTCGCCCTCCTTTTTAAGGAATTATTATGGATATTATCAACAGCATTATTAGTCTGGGGGCATCAGTAATGATGCCAGTAATATTCTTTATTATCGCACTTTGCTTTGGGGTAAAAATCGGAACGGCATTTAAAGCCGGAATGCTGGTCGGTATCGGTTTTGAAGGGGTCGGTCTGGTGATTGGTCTGCTGCTGACCAACCTCGGCCCGGCATCACAGGCAATGGTAGAGCGCATCGGCCTGCAACTGACGGTGGTTGATACCGGATGGCCCACCGCTTCCACTATCGGCTGGGGCTCGCCGCTAATGCTGCCGGTGGTGGTCGGTTTTATCGTCATCAACCTCGCCATGCTGTTGCTCAAATTAACCAAAACGGTGAATATCGATATTTTTAACTACTGGATATTCCTGATTATGGGTTCGGTGGTGTACGCCGGAACCGGGAATTATTGGCTTTCTGTTGGGATCACCTTCGGCATATTTGTCTTAACCTTGCTGGCAGCGGATTTAACCGCTCCCTATTTACAAAAAAATTATAATCTTAAAGGGATCTCATTCCCTCATCTTACCTGTATAACCTACGTGCCGTTTGGTATTGCCTGTAATTACATTATTGATAAGATCCCGCTGATCAATAAAATTAATTTCGACCCGGAAAGTATTAATAAAAAGTTCGGCGTATTTGGTGAACCGCTGACGTTAGGTTTTGTGCTGGGACTGCTGCTGGCGTTCCTTGCCGGATACGACGTTTCGGCTGCGGTTTCACTGGCGATTAAGGTCTCCGCCGCCATGCTGCTGCTGCCGAAAATGATCGAGATTCTGGTGCAGGGACTGCTGATCGTCCGCGATGCCGCCGAAGCGAAACTGAAAGCCAAATTCCCCGGTCGCGATTTCTACATCGGTATGGATACGGCGTTATTGATTGGTGAGCCTTCCGTACTGGCAACCGGGCTGCTGTTAATCCCGATGGCGGTGGTGCTGTCCATTATTTTACCGGGTAACCGCGTGCTGCCGTTTGTCGATCTGGCCTCACTCATGTTCCTGCTGGCGATGGTGACACCATTCTGTAAGCGAAATATGTTCCGCATGTTCATTACCGGCACGCTGGTAGTCACCTGTATTTTGTACGTCGGGACGGATATTTCGAAGGAGTACACCCAAGCGGCGGTAAATTCCAATATTCCAGTGCCGGAAGGGATGTCTGAAATTACCAATATCGTTGGAGGAGCCACCACGCCGGTGGGCTGGCTGGCGGTGAAATTCGGTGAGTTTTTTAGCTCCGCACCTTAAGGATATTTACCCGTTAACACTCCGCCCGGGGCCTGGCAGGCCCCGGGCAGGTTATCAATGCGCCGAAATCGAATGCGGACACCACTGTGTGTCTGTACGTTTAGCATATGACGATTAAGTCCCGCCACGTCCGTATTTCTCCATGGCACAGCAAGGATGCTGTAATTGCCCGATGGTAGAGACACCAATAAAACCATGCTATTTTATTTATTAAAAGGTGATGTTTATGGGAGCATCCGCTAAACAGACGATCAGCGCCCAGATCCCAGCAGAGCTTGCCGCTGCGCTAGAAAATCTGGCTATTGAGTTGGACAGATCTAAAAGCTGGGTGATTAAAGAAGCGTTGACCGCAATGATTGAGGCCAGGGAACGACGCCATCAGATGGTCCTGAAAGGACTTGCCGATGTCGACGCCGGGCGTGTCGTGAGCCATTCTGATGTGGATTAAATTAAACGCTTATCCAGGCTGCTATGGATTGCGGAAATCTCTTCGCCAAGGTTTTGCCCGCGATAGACCAGCGAGGTATCGTAACGCTCATAGCGCGCGTCCCGTGTCGCGCTGAACCAGTTGAAAGAGCCAACACACAACAGCCCCGCGTCCCCGATAACGATTTTACTATGAACGCGCGTTACCAGCCTGGTCTTAATTCCCATGGCTTGCAACGCCGCTAAAGAGACATTCAGACTCAGTTTTTTCTGTTTTCTTTTTTCATAATCGCTATCTTCAGTATTGAAACTCCGGTCAGTGACGACAGTCACTTCAATACCGCGCCGACATGCCTGCGACATAGCATCCAGAAATCCGGTCTGCTCCAGTTTTTGCCAGCTTAACCAGGGGGAAACGATGGTAATGCTTGCTCCTGCCTGTTTGAACGCCTGATGCAGAAAGTCGTCGTGCTGTGCGGCGCCATGAAGCGTATAAATTTGCGTCTCGGAACTTTTTAAATCATTTCGTTCCTTAGATGCAAAATATAACGCATTATTTTCCGACGAAAACAGATATTTAGCCAGTAATCCGCGAGGAGAGGATGGCGGCTGAACCTCGAACAGATCCATATCGCCAAAGACCAGAAAACTATCTTTTGCCCGGGAAATAGCAACATTCAACATGCTGTTATCACTATCGATAAACCCGCCATCTTCATGTTTAGAATAGACCGGGGAGAATATAACAATGGCTCGCTCAGCCCCTTGAAGAGAATGCACCGTACCGATAGTGATACCGTTTTCGTCACTTGCGTTCCAAAGTCCGAGTTTTTCGAAAGCCTGTCTGATAGACGCAACCTGAGCGCTAAAAGGCGTCACAACCCCGATGACCTCATAAATAGATTTGTGGTAGTCGTTCTCGATCTTTTCTTTATTTTCCATCACCCAGGCGGCGATAGTCTCTGCCTCAAGCACATTATAGCAGCTCCCCCCATTCGCGGTTTCACCCTTGCCGTCAATATGCAAATAGCCCATAACAGGAAATAAATTATCATCCTTGTTGCCTCTCATAGGGAGCAATTTTCCGTGATAACAAAGTTCATTGCAGTAGCCAATAATATTGTCAAAACAGCGGCGATGTTCATATAAATACATTCCCCGCGCCAGTTCGGGATCATATTGATATCGCGAAGCGCACTGGGCGACTTTCATTACGCTGCCGGCAGCGGCACTTTTAGCGCTATGAGTAATCAGCGCATATTGTCGCTGCAGTTCTTCCTTGCTTTCACCCGCCAGAATGCCCTCTGAAAGCATATTCCCGATATCAATCGTCGGCGTAACATTCCAAATCGGCGCAATCTGCTCAGTATCACCTATCACCAATGCCTTTTTAGCCAGGGAAAATGACGCAGCGGCCACTTCAGGGAGCACCTGCCCGGCCTCGTCAACAATCAACAGATCCGCAAAATCATACAGATAATCAGTTTCGAATCCCTTCTGCCCTCGATATTCGCTCACTTGCATTTGCCTCGGCAACATATAGCAAGTCATCACCACGCAGGGGGTGAGTTTCATACGGCGATACCAGCGCGGAATTACCGTTCTACGGCCGTTTTTCCTTTTTTCTTCATGAAGATTGCCAATATTCGCCATATCCATCAGCCAACGCCCCTCCCAGTAATGGGTCGTCAACAGGAAGGCGGGGAAGCGAATTTGCATATCTGCCAGCGCATCCGCCTGAGCAAAATCCAGCTCCTCCTCTCCTTCATATCCCAGTTGCCCGGCGATAGCGCGCCACGCCTTAACGGCGGCAGTTTCTTGCGCCACAATCTCTGCGGCCGAAGCTAGCCGTTGACCAAGCTCGGCGCACTCCTTCTCAGCGGAGCCGATCAGGTCGCTTATATACCCGCCGATCTCTTCAGGATCCGTCCACTCTTTTCTGGAAAACGCCTTGCACGGCAAGTTGTCGATAAAAAACCTGATGCGGTGCCACCGTTTGGTTCGGACCGCCGGTATCCATGAGAAAAAAGAGAAAATTAGCGACTCATCATTAAGATATTGCCTCCAGCTTTTTTCCGCCGACTTAAGTGTTTCAAGTTCCTTTTTCAAACCCGATAATATTGTGGATTTATCTGCAATATACTGTTCTATATTGCCAGCTATTTGTATCCGTTGTTGCCTAATCCGGCTTAATGTATCCCATGCCGTCTGGATTTTTGTCAGTTTATCGGACTGGCTGGTTAACTGTCGGTGTAATAACTCAACAACAATGTCTGGCGAATAATGTTCCTGACCGGGGAAAGCGGCTCTGGCCTTATCCAGATAATACTCCTCCGCGTCCTCAAGGTACTCCTTCAATTCAACGTGATTGAAGAAATCCTCCGTCTGATATTTTTTATTCGCCTCATCTTTTCTGTTGCGGGATGGGAAATATGCGCCAAAGCTTTTGATTTCGGGCAACCAGCGCCCAGCCATACAACCCGCGCCCACGGAAAAATCTTTTCCGAATGCCTCGATAATATTGGTTACCGCCTGATTATTCGTCGACATGGCGAGAATAACCGGAGGCTCGCCTTTTTCCAGCGCCGCCCTGGCCCAGAGCGTAGCGATAATTGACAGCACCAGGGTGGTTTTTCCCGTTCCCGGCGGGCCGTTAACCGCCAGAATATCGCCGTGATCGATATTGATAAAATGGCTTAACGCATCTCGCTGAGCGGTTGCCAGCGGGAATTTTTCTCCGCAATACCCAAGCCGTCCGACAAATTTATCTCCTGACTGGAGCAGAGGCTCGGTCGAATAAAGTTTCTGTGAAGCAAAACGCTTAAAAAGCGGGGAGTCCGGTTTGCCGATCGGCAGATGATCGTAAAGGGCGAGGATATGTTTGGCCGCCCCCTGGGGCTGCGTCTTTTTAACAACATAGCCGTATTGCGCCGCTTCATATTGCGGGTGATTGGTTATCCACTCCCCGGCCACAACCTCCAGTAATTGGTCGCAATCTTCCAGATAGTGACGCCACTGCCACAGATAGCGCTCCTGACGCGCTTCCCGCTGCGCCTCTGATTCGGACTCCTCGTCAGGAATCTCATTATATTTTATGGATACTGAGGTGTGGGTCGTCTTATATCTATCGAATTGCGCCACCTCTCCCAGAGAAAACGTCCCTTTCGGCAGGGGTTCAAGCAAGTCCCGGGGAATGGAAGTGGCGGGAGTCGGGTACAGATAGCCAGCGCGGCTCAGCAGGGCGGAAGTGACCAGAGGAGTGACGACGGCGGGAGCGCTCGCAATACGCTCTTGCCCGTGCTGCAATAAGCGAAAATAGACTTTTGGGCGCAGAACAACCTCTACCGTTTTTACCTCTTGGTCTTCATCGCTAAAAAACGCATTTACGCTATCTTCATCAAGCTGGCCGGCGTCGATATCTACGGCGGACCACTGCGTAAAAATATCAACATTCTTTCGCTCAAAGGCGCCCAGCCCCGACTCGGCGTCAGCCAGCGAATTACGCCAGTACGCCGCAAACCTTAAAGAATCAGCATCCATTGCAAGCTCTGTCACTCAATTAAATTTATCAGTTTCATTAATGGGAAAATAAATAATCTGAAGATCCATTGTCCATTTTAAGCAAGTAGCTGCAACCTTTTGTTAGCCAGCGCCATCAGCCTATCTCCCCCTACCCATACAACGCAGGCGACGCTCATCCACCCGCTTGGCGAACCACGCCGTGGTCAGTTTGCGGGTGATTTTCGGGCTTTCCAGCGCGATGCCCGGCAGGATTTCACGCGGCGCCCTCTCCCGCGCCGATTTATCGGCCAGCGCATAGACCCGTTCATACAGCCCGGTTTTTTCAAACGCCAGGCTATCCCCCTTCTCCAGCGCCCGGCGGATCGCGGCATCGCTCATATCCAGACGTTTGCCGAGCGAACGTACCGCCCGTTCGGTCGCTCCCGCTTTATCGGAGCCGTGATTGATCAAATCGCCATCCAGCGCCAGCGGAATGCCGCTTAACCGGCTGACGGCGCGCTGGAATGCCGCATTGCGGCTGGCGTACCAGCCGGCATTAAAATCGGCAAAACGATAGAGGGAACGGGAATAATTCGCCGGATAACCCAGCAGGTGCATAATGCCGAAATACATTCCCCCGCGGCGGCTGAATACTTCGCGGCGGATGGAACCGTCAACCTGATAGGGGTAGTTTTTGGCGTTGGCTTCGGCGAACGCAATGCTCACCTGCATCGGCCCGCCGGTATGCACCGGGTTCAGGCGGCCGAACAGTTTTTGCCCCATCGGCACCATGTTGATGAAATCGTCAAAAATGGCGCTCAGCTCTTTTTCACTGCGCACCTTGTCCAGCCGTTCGCTGTAACTCTTGCCGTTGGGAGATTTGATCAACAGCGCGGTGCGCACCAGAAAAGGCGGGATATGCAGTTTTTCCGCCCGGCGATCGATCTCCTGCCAGGCGATTTTCGCCAGGCCCGGCACCTGCGGATCGGCCTTGAACGTCGATTCCTGTTCGGTGACCGCCAGCACCGAGCACAGGTTTTCATCGCTGGGATCGATGGCCTGGGCGCTAAAAGCCGCGGCAATATCCGTCGCCCAGCCCTGACGATCGCCGACATTGGCCGGCATCAGTTGCACCAGCCGGGCTTTGACATCCACCGGGCGCGGCGCCGGTTTCTGCGAGGTCTGGCTCGAGCACCCGGCCAGCGTCAGCAACGCCATCAGACAAAGCGGGCGCAGCCCGGAAACGCGGTAATGTGACATCTTATCCCTGAGTATGAGGAGGAAAGCCGAGCAACGTTAACGCAGCAGGCGCCGATGATCCAGCGAACAAAAAAAGTCGGTACGCTTTTGTCGCCACAAAACCGCTTTCAGTCCGGCATCAGAAAAAAACCCACAAAACTCATATTAATCTCATTTAAAATCATTAAGTTGCTATATTTCATGTATTTTTATGACGCGAGCTGATTTTTTCCGCCTACGCTACCTTCAGCGTAGCTACACCTAGTTATAAGAAAAAATTAATCAGTGACACGCACTGCATTTTTTCCAGGATTGGATGACTAAGATGGCGTCAGTCAGCAAGCCTACCGGCAATGCATTATGGGTTAAACTGCATGTTTACTTAAGTGTTTCAACAATCCAGCGCCCTTGCACCGTAGGCAATATCAAATGGTCAAATGAACAATGTCAGCCAATAAGTCGATTGATATGTATGCAGTCCACGTCTTCGTGACGGTGGCTGAAGCGGGAAGCATGACCGCGGCCGCCACGCGGTTAGGGCTGACGCCGTCAGCGGTCTCGCAAACAATCAGGTTATTGGAGGATGATTTTGGCGTTATGCTGGTCAACCGGGGCAGACGCCCTTTTGTGTTGACGCCCTATGGTATTGCGTTAAAAAACCGGGGCGAGGTGCTTACCGAAGAGATCGCCAACCTGAAAGCGCAAGTTCTGGAGGCGGGGCGCGGCATCAAACCCGACCTGCGCATCGGTCTGGTTGACTCTTTCGCCATCACCTGCGGTTCGGTATTCACCAAACGGCTGCTAAGCAGTTCATCGCAGTTGCTGATCCGTACCGGATTAAGCCCGCAGCAAGGGGAAGCCCTGATGCGGCGCGAACTGGATCTTATCGTGACCAGCGATCCGTTGATGGATACGGACAGCGTGGTGCGCTACCGGCTGTTTACCGAAGGCTATTTTATTATTACTCCTCCGGAATATCGCCAACGCATAAAAACCATCGAGGATATTCGCGAGCTGTCCGCCGCGTTGCCGCTGGTGAGGTTTAATCGCAATTCACAGATTGGCATGCAGATTGAGCGCTATCTGCGCAGAATCGATATTCGCGTTCCCAATATGCTCGAATTTGATAATGCGGATACCTTAACCTCCATGGTGGCGGCGGGAATCGGCTGGGCCGTTACCAGCCCCATCAGTTTTTTACAATCGGAAACCTATTCCCGGCAGGTTCTGACGCATATGCCGGAGCAGCTGAATATTAAACGTTCGCTTTATATTGTCGGGCATCGTGACGAGTACAGCGCTTTTTTTGACGAAGCATGCGATGTGACTCATGAAATCATCAAGACCGTATTTATTCCGAAACTGAAGAACCTGAATCGGGGCATCGAAAAGTTGGTGTCTATTAATTCAGAGGATGTGGAATAGCGCGTCGATAAGGTTTTCGGCAATGAGGAGAGGCGCCGTCCGTGTAGGTAAAATAGCTTTATGAAATAAGCGCGTTGCGATGCTCTTATTGGGGATTAATCCTCCTGAAAAATATTTCTCGATCATGATTGCTAAAAATCGTGATGGTCGAACATCGTCTTAAAAATAAGCAAGCCGTATTTTCCACCGGCGTTAATTATCGGCTCAATATTTGAAATATAGTCCAATGCAATAAAGGATAATGGTTATGTCAAATAACATCCGTATAGAAGAAGATCTGTTAGGCACGCGTGAAGTTCCCGCTAATGCGTATTACGGCGTTCATACGCTACGGGCCATTGAAAACTTTTATATCAGCAACAGCAAAATAAGCGATATCCCGGAATTTGTGCGCGGCATGGTAATGGTTAAAAAAGCCGCTGCACTGGCGAACAAGGAGCTGCAGACCATCCCGCGGAAAATTGCCGATGTTATCATCCAGGCCTGTGATGAGGTGTTGAATAACGGCAAATGCATGGATCAATTCCCGATTGACGTCTATCAAGGCGGCGCCGGCACCTCGGTAAACATGAACACCAACGAGGTGTTGGCCAATATCGGCCTGGAATTGATGGGACACCGGAAAGGCGAATACCAGTACCTGAATCCAAACGATCATCTGAATAAATGCCAATCGACCAACGACGCTTACCCCACCGGATTCCGTATCGCCGTTTATGCAGCCATTTTGAAACTGATTGATGCGCTAACGCTGCTTGGCGACGGCTTTGAACGCAAAGCCAAAGAATTTGCCAACGTATTGAAAATGGGGCGAACCCAGCTTCAGGATGCGGTTCCCATGACGTTGGGACAAGAGTTCCACGCCTTCAATGTGTTACTGAAAGAAGAAAACAAAAACCTGCTGCGTACCGCGGAATTACTATTGGAAGTCAACCTGGGAGCAACGGCGATCGGCACCAGGCTGAACACCCCGGACGGCTATCAGCAACTGGCGGTACAGCGGCTGGCGGAAGTCAGCGGTCTGCCGTGTATTCCGGCCGAAGACCTGATTGAGGCCACCTCCGACTGCGGCGCCTACGTGATGGTTCACAGTTCGCTCAAGCGCCTGGCGGTCAAGATGTCGAAAATCTGTAACGACCTGCGTCTGCTCTCTTCCGGCCCGCGCGCCGGTTTGAACGAAATCAACCTGCGGAGTTGCAGGCGGGCTCCTCCATTATGCCGGCGAAGGTTAACCCGGTGGTGCCGGAAGTGGTGAATCAGGTGTGCTTCAAGGTTATCGGCAACGACACCTGCGTTACCATGGCCGCGGAAGCGGGCCAGCTCCAACTGAACGTGATGGAACCGGTGATTGGGCAGGCCATGTTCGAGTCAACCCATATTCTGACCAACGCCTGCTACAACCTGCTGGAGAAATGCGTCAACGGCATTACCGCCAATAAAGAGGTGTGCGAAGCGTATGTCTTTAACTCCATCGGTATCGTGACCTACCTGAACCCGTTTATCGGCCACCATAACGGCGATATCGTCGGCAAGATCTGTGCGGAAACCGGGAAAAGCGTACGTGAAGTGGTGCTGGAGCGCGGCCTGCTCACCGTAGAGCAACTGGACGACATCTTCTCCATCCAAAACCTGATGCATCCGGCCTATAAAGCCAAACGCTACACCGACGACAAAGAATCCGTTTAATCACCCTATTGCAATAACAACGGTCAGGCACATGGTTATCCACGCCATGTGCCGTCATCCCATAAATGAAAAATAATAAAAATCAAAACAATAGCTATACCCAACCGCTTTCGAGATGCAGAGAGGCGATAACCGGACGAATCCTGAAGCGCTGAATCAGATCGGCGATCGGGCGCGGCCCGCACTCCTGCAACGCCAAAGACGGCGGGTATATCACATTGTCTTAAGGAGCATTATATGCTGATCCCGGAACTCATCGTTGTGCTGTTCGCCATCTATTTGGGGGCGCGGCTCGGAGGCATAGGCATCGGCTTCGCCGGAGGCCTGGGCGTCCTGATTCTCACACTGGGTTTTCATATCAAACCGGGGGCGATCCCGTTCGATGTTATCGAAATCATCATGGCGGTGATCGCCGCCATCGCCGCCATGCAGGTGGCGGGCGGCATGGATTATCTTGTCAGCCTGGCGGAAAAACTGCTGCGCCGGCACCCTAAATACGTCACTTTTCTGGCCCCGTTGGTGACCTATTTTATGACCCTGCTGGCCGGTACGGGGCATACCGCCTTCTCGACGCTGCCGGTTATCGCGGCGGTGGCCAAGGAACAGGGGATAAGGCCTTCACGCCCGCTGTCGATCGCCGTGGTGGCTTCGCAGGTGGCGATTACTGCCTCGCCGATTTCCGCCGCGGTGGTGTTTGTCGCCGGTATTCTGGAACCCTACGGCATCGGTTATCTGACGCTGTTGGGTATTTGCATTCCGACCACGCTGACCGCCGTCCTGCTGGCCGCCGTCATCACCAATTTTCTGGGCAAAGAGCTGAAAGATGATGAAATTTATCAGGAGCGTTTGAGAAAAGGCGATGTCGCCGTAGGCAATATCAATACGCAGGAGATAAAACCCGGCGCCAAGACGTCGGTGCTGCTGTTCCTGATCGGCATTATCGCCGTGGTGCTTTACGCCACGGCGATCAGCGATAACATCAAATTGATCGCCAACCCGGTATTGCCGCGCAATGAGGCCATCGTGGTGTTTATGCTGACCATCGCCACGCTGATCTGCCTTAGCGGTAAAATCGATACCGCGAAAGTGCTCACGGCCAGTACCTTCCGTTCGGGGATGAGCGCCTGCGTCTGCGTGATGGGCGTCGCCTGGCTGGGAGATACTTTCGTCAAGGCGCATATTAGCGACATTCAGGAAACCGCCGGAAGGCTGTTGCAAAGCTACCCGTGGATGCTGGCCGTAGTGCTGTTTTTTGCCGCCATGCTGCTCTATTCACAGGCCGCCACCGCCAAGGCGCTGATGCCCGCGGCGCTGCTGCTCGGAGTTTCGCCGGTAACCGCCGTCGCGTCGTTCGCCGCCGTTTCCGCCCTGTTCGTCTTGCCGACCTACCCGACCTTGCTGGCGGCGGTGGAAATGGATGACACCGGTTCGACCCGCATCGGGAAATATGTGTTCAACCACTCGTTTCTGATACCCGGCGTGCTGACCATTTCGCTGTCGGTCATCTTCGGCTTTATTCTCGGCAATATCCTGCTGTAACGCGCCCGGTGAGCGGCGCCCGGCAAGCGCAGTCACCATTTTTTCCATAGTAAAAAACAGCGCTTTGATATATGATGCGTATATCAAACATCATTTGGGAGGCCATGCCGATGCCGCGTATCGTCATCGATTTACCTGAAGAAGATCTCCGACAGTTGGATAACCTGAAAGCCATTCGCCGCGTGGCGCGGGCCGAGATAATCAGACAAGCCCTGGCCGGCTATCTGGCAAATAATCGCGCGGATGGCAATAACAACGCGTTTGGCTTGTGGAGAGACAAGAACATCGACGGGGTTGATTATGAAAATCAGCTCCGCGAGGAGTGGGAATGATGGCTCAATCGGTCCTGTTTGATACCAATATCCTGATTGATTATTTAAACGGTATTGCGCAGGCGAAAAACACCCTTGAAAAATTTAGCCACAAACCGGCCATCAGCGTTATTACCTGGATGGAAGTGATGGTCAGCGCAAAAAAAATGCCCCAGGAGCAAGAAACACGGACTCGCCAGTTTTTAGCACAGTTTTTGTTACTGCCAGTGACCGATGAAGTATCTGAACGCGCCGTTATAATCCGCCATGAAACCAAAATAAAATTACCTGATGCGATCGTATGGGCGACGGCTCAGGTAAACGCCAGGACGCTGATTTCTCGCAACCCAAAAGACTTTGCCCCCGAGTCAGGCGTGATCGTGCCTTACCAGCTTTAGAAGATAAACCCCACCGCTATTTTTCCCTTCAATCAGAAAAGCCCGTCCACAGGCGGCTTAAGCCGTGGTAACGTAGCAAGTGCGGCATCAACTATCAGCGTGAATCGAACGGCCAAAGGTATTGAATAATAAAAGTATCAGGTAAGCGGGGTCATCCCGGCGTTAATCGCCCGGTGCGGCCAAAAAAAGATAAAGGTGATATCGGTTATGACAAGCAAGAAAACGGCAACAGTATTGGTCAGCGCGGGGCGCAGCAAAAAATTCACCCAGGGATCGGTCAATCCCGTCATTCAGCGGGCTTCCTCTCTGGTATTCGATACCGTCGAGGAGAAGAAGCACGCCGCCATCAATCGGGCCAGGGGCGCGTTATTCTACGGCCGCCGCGGCACATTGACGCATTTTTCTTTGCAGGAAGCGATGGTCGAACTGGAAGGCGGCGCGGGCTGTGCGCTATACCCTTGCGGCGCGGCGGCGATTGCCAATGCGATCCTTTCTTTCGTGGCGGCGGGCGACCATCTGCTGGTGACCGGCTCCGTCTATGAACCCACTCAGGGCTTCTGTAATACAGTTCTGAGTAAGATGAATATCAGTACCAGCTATTTTGATCCGTTTATCGGCGCCGGCATCAGCGAGCTTATACAGCCAAACACCAAGGTCGTTTTTCTTGAATCGCCCGGCTCAATCACCATGGAAGTACAGGATGTCCCGGCGATTGTGCAGGCCGTTCGCCGCATCAATCCGGAAATCGTGATCATCATGGATAACACCTGGGCGGCGGGCGTGCTGTTCAAAGCGCTGGAGTTCGGGGTCGATATCTCGGTGCAGTCCGGCACCAAGTATATTGTCGGCCACTCCGATGCCATGCTGGGTACGGCGGTGGCGAACGAGCGCTGCTGGGTCCAGCTACGCGAGCATTCGTATCTGATGGGGCAAATGGTGGATGCCGATACCGCCTATGTCGCCAGCCGCGGCCTGCGTACGCTGGGGATCCGGCTTAAGCAGCATCAGGAAAGCAGCATCCGCATCGCCAAATGGTTATCTGCACGCCCCGAAGTGGCGGTGGTCAATCACCCCGCGCTGCCGGAATGCAAAGGGCATGAATTCTACGTGCGTGATTTTAAAGGAAGCAACGGCCTGTTCTCATTTGTATTAAAAGACAAACTGAGCAAAACGCAGCTGGCTCACTATCTGGATAACTTTGAACACTTCAGTATGGCGTATTCATGGGGCGGCTTTGAATCGCTGATTCTGGCCAACCAGCCGGACGATCTGGCGTCGATCCGTCCGGCGGGCGGCGTGGATTTCAGCGGCACGTTGATTCGGTTACATATTGGACTTGAAGACTGCGACGATTTAATCGACGATCTGACCAGCGGCTTTAACCGGATCAAGGAAGTGTGATGAACCGCCAGGCATCTACTTGATTTAACAGCATCGGCGATGGGTAAAGCGTGTATTATGATAAGGTATTTTGTTGACCGATACCGCTTTACCCTAACTTAACGATTATCCTAATAAGCATTTTATCTTAAAAAAATCAATTAGCCCCGCGCTGCCATCGGCGTATCAAGCACGTAGGGTCGTGCATTTTGTTTCTTTATCTTTTTTCAGGGTATCTGGCAGGACGTAATATGAGTGTGGTTCACGACATTATTCAGGCGCTATGGCAGCAGGATTTCAGCGCGCTGGCCGATCCTCATGTCATCTGGGTGGTTTACGGTATCTTGTTTACCACCCTGTTTTTGGAAAACGGTTTGCTGCCCGCCTCTTTTCTTCCCGGCGACAGCCTGCTGCTGCTGACCGGAGCCATGATCGCCAAGGGCGTGATGAGTTTTATACCCACCCTGCTGCTGCTGACGGTGGCGGCAAGCCTCGGATGCTGGTTCAGCTATCTTCAGGGCCGCTGGCTGGGCGATACACGGTTGGTGAAAAGCTGGCTGTTGCAGTTGCCCGCCCACTATCATCAGCGGGCTTATCACCTGTTCTACCGTCACGGACTGGTGGCGCTGTTGATCGGTCGTTTTCTGGCCTTTATCCGTACGCTGTTGCCCACCATCGCGGGTATTTCCGGGCTAAGCAATACGCGCTTTCAGATATTCAACTGGCTCAGCGGTTTCCTCTGGGTCGGCGGCATCGTCACCCTCGGCTACAGCATGAGCCACATTCCGCTGATAAAGCGCTATGAAAATCAGGTGATGACGGCATTGATTCTTCTGCCCGTCGTGCTGTTGGTCAGCGGATTAATCGGCATGCTGGTTATGGTATGGCGCAAGAAACACTCCGCCGCCTGATCCCCTCGTCCGGCGCAGATAACGGCTAAATCCTTCCCCTCGCAATGCGGCTTTAGCGTCCCGGGGCATATTCCTTAGCCCGCGAAACAATCGTCCGTTTCTCTACTATAATTAATCGATCTGCCCGGTAGGGTGCGGAACCGATATCGCATCGGCCGCATCGGTAACGGGCCGGCCGCTCCGTTAATCGCTGATTAACAATTAAAAAAGGAGAGTGATATGACGCAACCCAAACTTAAACTGGCTGACGGCAATATCATCCCCCAGTTGGGCCTTGGTGTCTGGCAGGCGAGTAACGAAGAAACGGTGATCGCCGTCACCGAAGCATTAAAAACGGGTTATCGCGCCATCGATACCGCCGCCATTTATAAAAATGAACAGGGCGTCGGCCAGGCATTGCAATCCGTTGAGTTGCCGCGTGAAGAGCTGTTTATTACCAGCAAGCTGTGGAACAGCGATCAGAAAGAGCCGCAGCGGGCGTTAGAAGAGAGTCTGCGAAAACTGCAACTGGACTACCTGGATCTTTATCTTATTCACTGGCCGCTACCGCGGCAGGACACTTATGTGGAGGCCTGGCGCGGGCTGATTAAACTACAGCAGCAGGGGCTGGTAAAAAGCATCGGCGTCAGTAATTTCCACACCCAACACCTGCAACGGCTGAAAGATGACACCGGCGTGTGGCCGGTTATCAATCAAATTGAGCTGCATCCGCTCTTCCAACAGCGCCAGCTTCATACCTGGAACGCCACCCACCGTATTCAGACCGAGTCCTGGAGCCCGCTGGCGCAAGGCGGCGCGGGAGTATTCGATCGGCCGATTATCCGAAAACTGGCGGTGAAGTATGATAAAACCCCCGCGCAAATCGTTATCCGCTGGCATCTGGATAACGGGCTGGTGGTCATCCCGAAATCCGTTACCCCGGCGCGCATCAGAGAAAATTTCAACGTGTTCGATTTTCGCCTGGATAAGGATGAACTGGGCGAGATAGCGAAACTGGACAGCGGCAAACGTCTGGGCCCCAATCCCGATACGCAGGAAAAAGAGTGACGCCCCCTCGCCGGCCCTGCCGGCGATATTTTACCCACGGCGCTCAATCCGTTACCTGAAACTCATACACATCGCTGCGGCAGTATATTTCGCTGTATTCCAGCAGCTCGCCCTGCGCGTTATAGGTATGCTGGCGGCTTAACATCAACGGCGCCCCTACCGGTACGCCGAGATGCCCGGCAACGTCCGCCGGCGACGCCACCGCTTTTAGCCGATAGCGTTTTTTATCCGGGTAGATATTGCGCGCCGCCCAGTATTGATACAGAGAGTGTTCCAGCTGTTCCGGTTCCGGTAACAGCGCCAGCGGGATCCAGGTGGTTTCCAGCGACGTCGGCTGCTCATTAATCAACCGAATCCGCCGCAGGTGGGTGACCAGGGTATCTTTTGGCAATGACATCTCCTCGGCGATAACGGCGGGAAGTTTTTTCCTGCGCCTTTCCAGCCACAGATTGCCTGCCGCTCCGCCCAGTTGCAGAACCAATGCGGTAAAACCCGCCTCATCTTTATCCAGAGAATAATTTAAATTCTGACAGACTCTGGTGCCGACGCCTTGCTGACGCACAATCAGGGCTTTCGCTTCCAGCAATGCCAAAGCGCGGGAAACCGTAACGCGGGACAACCCGATTTGCTGAGCGATCAATCTTTCCGCAGGTAAAAATTGGCCGGCCAGCGTTTTGCGCTGGTCGATAGCCGACTCAAGCAGCGCGGCAAGTTGCATATAACGAGGTGCTGAAGACGGTTCGGCCAGCCTGGCGCGCACCCAAAGAAGCAATTCCTGCATACCGCAGCCTTTTCATTGTCTTACGTTGCTTCCAGCATACGCAATTGTTAAACATAAATACTAAATCGGATTCAAAACGCGGCACAAAATTTATCAGGACTTGGATTGGCATCATAAAGGCATTACATTGGCCTTGCGTGACTCGTTTAGTTTTCGTACTCTGGTAAAGCAAGAGCCAACACCAGGGTCATTAATGACCAACAACTACAAATCCTCGTGCGCCATCCCGGTTCGCTTTTACCTGCGGGCCGTCGGCGACGCAACGAGGATGCCATCGGAGTGATGGACGCAGGAGCCGGTTCGTCCCTATTTTGGTCGGTTCGAGAACATCCCGCCCGCCCCCGATAATAATATCGCCGGTGAACCTGCCGACATTACGCATTAAACCGGCGTATCCACCACGCCATGACATTAATAGAAAAAAATCACACCTGCCGGAACCGCCGGCGCCGACTAAGCTTTATATTACGCTGAGAGCCGATATGGAAAAGGAGCATGCCAATATGGGTGAAGCACGGCAAAACCTCGCGACGCAACCGCAAAAAAAAGTATGGAAAGTCGAAAGCACCGGTATCGATTTGGTGCCGGAAGCCGAGCGCACCGGCAGGCCGCTGGAATTATTCTGGATCTGGTGCGCGGCTAATATCGGTATCCTCGGCATTGTCTACGGCGCCATTATCGTGTCGTTCGGCCTTTCCTTTATCCAATCAATCCTTGCCGCCATTCTCGGCGTGGTCAGCTTCGCGCTGGTCGGTTTCACGTCATTTGCCGGTCAAATCGGCCGCACCGCCACGCTGACGCTCTCGCGCACGATTTTCGGCGTTAAAGGCAATATCGCGCCCACGGCATTCAGCTGGTTCAACCTGATGGGCTGGGAGGCGGTAAACCTGATTACCGGCACCTTGACGCTGTCCGCGCTGTTTGAAGCCATAGGGTTAAGCGGCAGCCACTCGCTGACCGCCGTTTGCCTGCTGCTTTTTGGCGGCCTGACGATTGCCGTCAGCATCCTGGGACAAAATACGCTGGTCCTGCTGCAAAGCTGGATCACCCGTATTTTCGGCACCATGACGCTGGTGGTGGTGATTTATATTCTGTTCAATACCCCGTGGCATAAGGTGCTGTCGCTGCCGTCCGGCGACTGGTTAAGCGGATTTTTGCCCGCCGTTTCGGTGATTGCCGCCGGCACAGGCGTAGGCTGGACTATCGCCGGCGCGGATTACAGCCGCTATCAGAATCCGTCGTCCGGCCGCGGCCGCGTGTTTGCCGCCGTCGTCGGCGGCGCGGTCTTGCCGTTGGTACTGCTGATGCTGGCCGGTATTCTGCTGTCGTCCCAGTTGCCGGAGCTCGCCAGTTCGGCCAACCCGATTGCGCTGATTGGCACGGTGCTGCCGCCCTGGATGTCGGTGCCCTATCTGTTGACCGCCACGGCGGGCATCGTCACCATCGCGGTATTAAGCCTGTATTCCGCCGGCCTTAACCTGCTGACCATCGGCGTGAAACTGCGCCAGCCGGTGGCGGTGGCTCTCGACGCCGTGCTGGTGGTCGCCATCGCCGTCTACGTGCTGTTTATTTCCGGCGATTTCCTGACGCCCTTTATCTCTTTTCTGATTTTCTGCGGTTTGTTGCTCGGCCCCTGGTCGGCGATGTTTATCCTCGATTACCTGCTGATTCGCCGCCACTATGGCTATGACCAGGACGCGCTTTTCGGCCTGAACGGCAAAAACCGCGGCGTACGCTGGGGTCCGCTGTTTTGCTGGCTGCTGGGCGCCATATCCGGCCTGATGGTGACAAAAACCGGCTTTATCGACGGACCGCTGGCGCTGGGTATTTTCGCCGATTCCAGCCTGGGGCTGTTTGTCGCGTTCGGCGTCAGCCTGGTCGCCTACTGGCTTTATCTGCTGGTTAAACCTCAAGAGAAACGGGTATGACGCCGTTTGCGCCCGAACGTCCGGTGGTGGTGGTCGGCGGCGCCTGCGGCGATATGCTGCTGGCGCTTCCGCGACTGCCGCGCAGCGGGGAAGATATTGAGGGGAAAGATCTCGGCCGGCAGATTGGCGGCTGCGCCTTTAACGTGGCCCGCACCCTGCACCGCCTCAACGTGCCGATAATCAACGGCATGCCGGTGGGCAACGGGCCGTGGGGAAAAGCCGTTGCCGCCGCCATGGCGCAGATGAATCTGCCGGTGTTGATGCGCCATACGGAGATGGATAACGGCTGGTGCCTGGCGCTGACCGAGCCTGACGGCGAGCGGACCTTTATCGGTATTACCGGCTGTGAAGCGCACTGTAGCCGGGAAATGCTGCAACGGCTGGCGCCGCCCGACCATGCGTTGCTGTACCTCAACGGTTACGAACTGTTCGGCGCCGGCGGCCAGGCGCTGCGCGAGTGGGCGCTGGCGCAGACGACGCAAAAGCTGATTGATTTCGGCCCGCGTTTACCGCTGATCCCGGCGGATTTTATCAGCGCGCTGGCCGGCAGCAATACCGTCCTGACCTTGAATCGCGATGAAACCAAACGGCTATGCGGCGAAGGCGACCCGGTTTCACAGGCGCTGCGCTACGCCCGGCGCAGCGGTTTAACGCTGATTTGCCGCCTGGATAAGCAAGGGGCGTGGATTTGTCCCGCCGACGGCGAACCGACCGCCGTGGCGCCCTACCCGGTAACGGTGGTGGATACCATCGGCGCCGGCGACGCGCATAGCGGCGGCCTGCTGGCAGGCCTGTCGGCGAACTGGCCGCTGCGGGATGCCGTCGATCTGGCCAATAAGGTGGCGGCCTGCGTGGTGGCCGGTCAGGGCGCTGCCGCCGCGCCGGACTGGGATACCCTGCGCCGGCGCTTCCCCGTTTCCCGGCACCCGTAACCGGTCGCCGTCCGGCAGGCCGGCCTTAAACCGGCGACTGCACGACAAGCTGCCCGGTCGAACCGCGATCGGCCATTTCCAGCGTTTGGCTGTAATACAGAAAAGGGAAAGCCGCTGACGACGGCTGGGTGAAATAAACCAGCAGCTCTACGTCGCTATCCACCCAAACCGTATCCTTCCAGCCGCTGTCCTCCACCGGCACCGCCCCGCCGTTGACGCTGCGCACCAGAAACTTCACCCCTTGAATATGGAAGGGCTGGGGAGTATCCGCATGGATAAGCCAGCGCTCGCAGCGGCCCGGCTGCGTCTGCACGTCGGTGCGCGTCATATCCCACATCGCCCCGTTAATGCCCGGCAGGCTATCGCCCAGACGGAACTCGCGGGTGCGGCTGATACTGCCTTCGATAATGTTATCCGCCAGCAGACGCATCGGCAGGTTATCGGTCACCAGAGGTAATAGCCCCGTGGGTTTAAGCGTTAATATCTGCGTCGAAATCAATATGCCGGACGGCTCGAACAACCCGCGCAGGCGATCCATAATCCCGGCGGACTCGCCGGCGGTCAGCGTCGCCTCATCCCCCTGGGACATATCGATCAGGATCTCCCGCCGTTCGCCCGGCGCCAGCGAGATCTGACTGACGGCCATCGGCGCCGGCAGCAACCCCTGATCGCTGGCGATAACGTGGATCGGGCGGCCGTCGCTCAGGCGCATGATATAGCGGCGGGCGTTCGAGGCGTTGACCAGCCGTAAGCGCACCCAGCCGCGGGACACCTCGACATAGGGATTCTGCACGCCGTTGACCAGCAATATATCGCCGACAAAACCTCCGCTGCCCGGCGGGTCGTAAACCGGCGCGCCAAAGTTATCCAGACGTTTATCCTGAATAATCAGCGGAAAATCGTCCACGCCATAGTGATTGGGCAGCGGCAAGGATCTACTGATGCTGTCTTCCACCAGCCACAGCCCCGCCAGCCCGTTGTAAACGTGCGGCGCCATGCGATTCGGCGTATTGGCGTGATACCAGCAGGTGGCCGAAGGCTGGCGGATCGGCAATACCGGCGACCAGTCCATACCCGGCGATATAATGCGCGACGCGCCGCCCATCAGCGAACCGGAAACCTGTAAGCCGCCGATGGTCATGGATACCGGTTCAGTGAGCCGGTTGCTGTAAATCAGCTTGACGTCGTCCCCGTCAAACACGCGCACCGTCGGCCCCAGATAACGCCCGTTAATGCCCCAGACCGGCGTTTTACGCTCGCCGCTGAAAGCCCAGTGGGCCTGTTGCATCGTCAGAAACAGCGGCTGTCCTCGGCGCGACTCCAGCAAAGGGGGGATCGGCAATGCCGTTGGCGTACCGCCTGCTCTCGCCGACAGGGGCCGGCTCCCCGCATACAACGCAAAACCCGATGCCTGAATAAACTGACGCCGGCTGAGTGACATAGTTGCTCCGTAAACCTGTTAAACCGTATGCAAAATGTAGCTTCCGAACCAAAAAGCGGAAGGTAAAGAAATAAATTTAAACTGCCGGCAGCGCGGCCGGATGCATTATCCCCGCGGCCGTCGGGTTGTCACGTTGCGGTTTATTTTTTTTCCGCCGCTTCACGTCCGGCGACTTCGGCGTCCAGCTGCGCCAGTTTGGCGGCCATCAGATCATGACAGTGCGCCGCCAATTCACGTACCTGCTCTTTAGTGTAGGAACGGGTATCGATCGGCGGCAACATTTCCACAATCACATGGCCGTTATTCCAGCGGTTCAGCTTCACCTTATTGCTGGTGGTGGAAACGCAAATCGGCACGATCGGCACTTCCGCGCTGATGGCGGCATGAAAGGCGCCGGTTTTAAACGGCAGCAGCCCGCGCCCGCGGCTGCGCGTGCCTTCCGGGAACATCCAGATCGAGATATTGTTCTCTTTGATGTGCTTGACCACCTGGGCGATGGTGCCGTGCGCTTTGGCCCGGTTGTCGCGGTCAATCAGCAGATTGCCCGTCAGCCAGTACAGCGGACCGAAGAAAGGGATCCACAGCAGGCTTTTCTTGCCCACGGTGATCGTACGCGGCTGCACCGCGTTTGATGCGGTGACCATATCGTAATTATTCTGGTGATTGGCGATATAGATACATTTGCCGTAATGCGCCGCCTCTGGCGGGCTCCGCACCTCGACCTTCAGGCCGAACAGCCTGGACAGACGCCCGAACATATGACCGAACGTCGCCACATGGCGTGGATTTTTAGGACTGAAAAGACAGTAAATGGAGCCAAAAATACAGATCAGCAGCGAAAATAGAATCACCACGATAAAACGAAGAATGAATAACATAACAACCTCATTAGCCAACTGCCGCCGCTAGTATATACCTTTCAGTAACGCTAGTGGCTATAGCGACGTCGCTATAAAACATAATGGTTTTTTTTGCTGGCTGGATAGCGATCCATTCAACGGACAAAAACCGCCGGGAGCGGGCAAAACGGGGAACAGGAGGCCGCCTGTTCCCCCGGCGTGGATGATTTACTCTTCGCTACTGCCGTCGCCCGGTCGTTTCGGCGCATCGACATCAATGCGATCGATACGCTGCAGGCCGCGCAGCAAGGTGCCTTTCCGTCCGCGCTCGGACTGATATTTCTGCAGCTCGTTGGCGCGCAGAACCAGTTTGCGTTTACCGAAGTACAGCGTCACCGACGCCTGCGGCGGCAGCAGCAATAGCCAGGTCAGGCGATCCTTGCCGCTGGCGAAGTCCGCCGACGAAATAGAGATAATTTTATTGCCTTTCCCTTTCGACAGCTGCGGCAGGTCGGAAACCGGGAACAGCAGCATCCGGCCCGCCGCGGTGATCGCCAGCAGCGTATTGTCGTCCCCGTTGATCTCCAGGGGCGGCAGCACCTTGGCGTTGTCCGGCAGGGTGATAATCGCTTTGCCGGCGCGGTTGCGCGCCACCAGATCGTTAAAGGTGCAGACAAACCCGTAGCCGGCGTCGGACGCCATCAGCAAGGGCTGATCGTCCGCGGCCATCAGCACCTGCTCGACGGTCGCCCCCGGCGGAGGCGTCAGCTTGCCGGTTAACGGTTCGCCCTGTCCGCGCGCCGAAGGCAGCGTCAGCGGATCGAGCGCATAGCTGCGGCCGGTCGAGTCAATAAATACCACCGGCTGATTGGTTTTGCCCCGGGCGGCGGAGCGGAAGCTGTCGCCGGCTTTATAACTCAGCCCGGACGGATCGATATCATGCCCTTTGGCGCTGCGTACCCAACCCATCTCCGACAGCACGATGGTGACCGGCTCCGAAGGCACGAAATCATGCTCGCTCATCGCTTTCGCTTCAGCGCGCTCCTTCAGCGGCGAGCGGCGCTCGTCGCCGTAGGTCTGGGCGTCCGCCTGAATTTCCTTTTTCAGCAGGTTGCTCAGCTTACGCTCGGATGCCAGCAGGGCCTGCAAATGGTCGCGCTCTTTCGCCAGATCGTCCTGCTCGCCGCGGATTTTCATCTCTTCCAGCTTGGCCAGATGGCGTAATTTCAGTTCCAGAATCGCTTCGGCCTGGGTTTCGCTCAGGCTGAACTGGCGCATCAATACCGGCTTCGGCTCGTCTTCCGTACGGATGATGTGGATCACTTCATCGATATTGAGGAACGCAATCAGCAACCCTTCCAGAATATGCAGGCGTTTAAGCACTTTCTCCAGCCGGTAGTTCAAGCGGCGGCGCACGGTATCACGACGGAATACCAGCCATTCGGTCAGGATTTCAACCAGCCCTTTAACGGCGGGACGACCATCCAGACCGATCATATTCATATTGATGCGGTAGCTTTTTTCCAGATCGGTGGTGGCGAACAAATGGTTCATCACCTGATCCAGATCGATGCGGTTGGAGCGCGGCACCAGCACTAAACGGGTGGGATTTTCGTGGTCCGACTCATCGCGCAGGTCTTCAATCATCGGCAGCTTTTTGGCGCGCATCTGGCTGGCGATCTGCTCCAGCACCTTGGCGCCGGAAACCTGATGCGGCAGCGCGGTGATCACCGCTTCGCCATCCTCTTTCTTCCAGATGGCGCGCATACGCACCGAACCGCGCCCGTTCTGGTAAATTTTACGCACTTCATCGCGCGGGGTAATGATTTCCGCTTCGGTGGGGAAATCCGGCCCCTGAACGTGCTGCAACAAATCCTCCAGCGTGGCGCCGGGCTTATCGATTAACGCCACTGCGGCGGCGGCGATTTCGCGGATATTGTGCGGCGGGATGTCGGTCGCCATCCCGACGGCGATGCCGGTGGTGCCGTTAAGCAGAATATTCGGCAGACGGGCAGGCAGCATTTTCGGCTCCTGCAACGTGCCGTCGAAGTTCGGCACATAGTCGACCGTGCCCTGCCCCAGCTCGTTAAGCAGCAGCTCGGCGTATTTGGACAGCCGGGATTCGGTATAACGCATCGCCGCGAACGATTTCGGATCGTCCGGCGCCCCCCAGTTTCCCTGGCCGTCCACCAGCGGATAGCGGTAAGAGAACGGCTGCGCCATTAACACCATCGCTTCGTAACAGGCGCTGTCGCCGTGCGGATGATATTTACCCAATACGTCGCCCACGGTACGGGCGGATTTTTTAAACTTGGCGCTGGAATTCAGGCCCAGCTCCGACATGGCATAGACAATGCGGCGCTGCACCGGCTTCAACCCATCACCGATAAACGGCAACGCCCGGTCCATGATGACGTACATGGAGTAGTTCAGGTACGCATTTTCAGTAAACGTGTGCAGCGCCAGGCTTTCCGCGCCGTCATGCGTCATCTCGCTCATTTATCTCATTTCCTCACATCGCGGCGCGATTAATGCTCTCTTCAACGCGCCGCACAGCGGTATGTTCGGCGGGAATAGTACCTTATCCGCCCGGCCTCTGTCACAGAGAACAAAGACCCGCGACGTTAAAGGCCGTTTGACTTAATGGCCGGGAATGACGGCGATATGACATCTTCATTAAGAGTTCTTAATAAAATCACAATTGAAAACGCGAATGATAACTTTTATTTTTTGATAACGATTATCATTGCGATAGTTTTATGTTGCTACTAAACACGGATTTCAATTTCTGCTGGAGTCTATTGCCAGCAATCCGTTCCCTGTAGCGCCGACCGGAAAGCCGCCCATCAACAGAGCATCATTATGTTAATCAATAAGAATCTCAGAAAAATCATTCTCACCGGGATATTAACCGGTACGGCGCTAAACAGCGCTGCCGCCGATAACCCAACGTCGGCTAAAGCCAATACGGCCGACGAGTCTAGACCAACTGATGACGTGATGACGGTTTATTCTCCCAAAGTCGAGAAAGAAGCCGGCACCAAGACGACCATCACCGCCGGCGATATGCAGAAAGAGGGCGGTAATAATTTCAGCAACATTATGCGCTACCAGCCGCTGATCAGCGCGCCGGGCGTCACCAGCGGCGTCAGCGCCGGCAAAAGCAACTACGATCGCGGCGGCGCCAGCGGTTACAATATTCGCGGTCTGGAAAACAACCGGGTCTCCATCGATATCGATGGGGTGGAACTGCCCAGTTCCACCGATCGCGGAACATCCACGGTCAGCGGCCGCCGCCAGACGGGCAGCACCGGCATCGGCCGCGGCGATTATCTCGACCCCTATCTGTACGGTTCGGTGGAGATCGAATCCGGCGCCACGTCGGTCGCCAACAGTAATAACGCCCTGGGCGGCTCGGTCTCTTTCAAGCCGAAATCCGCCAATGATTACCTGCATGCCGACAAGCACAGCTATTTCGGCTATCAGGCGGGGTATGATTCCACCGACCGCAGCTTCCACAACGGCATTACCGCCGCCGGCGGAGACGACGATCTGCGCGGCGTCATCGTCGTCAGCCGCCGCGACGGCAACGAAACCGAAAACCACAGCGATGCCACCATCGACAGCACCCCGGCCAACTGGCACTCCAACGCGGTACTGGCCTCCGGTATCTGGCAAGCGACTGATGCGCATCAGCTTACCGCCACCGTCGATTATTACCACAAAACCAATCACGCCGATTTTCCGACCTGGAACATGAGCGCATCGGGTGTTTCTACACTCGATGGCAGTACCTCATATCAGGACAGTCAGACCCGCCGCTGGGGGTTCAGTCTGGCGGATCTCTATACGCCGGAAGATTTCTCGCTGTTCGACAGCCTGAATACCAAACTGTTCTATACCCAGACCGAAGCGCACGACTACACCGTCACGGACGCTTCCGCGCCGACTTCCGTCTGGAGCAACTATGATACCAACAGCTTTGGCCTGGAAAGCAAGGCCGCCAAGGAGTGGCGCAACCACAGTATCAGCTACGGTTTCAATGCCCGTCAGTCGAAAACAGAACGTCCGTTCACCGCGGAAAATCTGACAGCGAGCGGCCTGAATATCGATCTGGGGCGGCCACAGGCGGATAGCGAGATTATCAATCTGGGGGCTTTCGTACAGGATAAGATCACCTGGGAGCTGGCCGGCCGCGACTTCTCGATAGTACCGGGGGTACGCTTCGCCTGGCAGCACGCTGAACCGAAGAACGCCTCCAATCTGTTTACCAACACCAATGGCAATGTGACTTCGGATGAAGCAACCAGCATGTACGGCACCAATGCCGATGGACAGGTTATGCCATCCATCGCTTTCCAGTACCACCTCACGCCCGATTTGCTGGCCTACGTTCAATACCGGCGCGGCGCCCAGTTTCCCACTGACGGGCAATTGTATGGTTCCTGGGCTCTCGGCTATTTCGGCACCTCAAGTAGCTACGCCGTGCTGAGCGATCCGGACCTGAAAACCGAAACCAGCGATAACTATGAACTGGGACTGAAAGGCCAGATTGTGGAAGGGGTCACGCTGAGCGCGTCGGCCTTCTACAGCGATTACAATAACTTTATCGCCAACGGTTACTATCGCCGCGCCGATAATCCCGCCCTGTTCGCCAACGTGCCGAGTAGTCTCAGCATTCTTTATCTGACGGAGAACCGCGATAAAGCCTATATCTACGGCGGCGAGATCAGCGCAAAATTCAACCTCGGCACCTGGTTTGAACAGGCGAATGGCTTCAGCGCCCGTCTGGCCTACGGCTATACCGAAGGGGCATCAAAATCCAGCGCCAGCGGTGACTCCTATGTCGCTCTAGACTCGGTGACGCCGCAAAAAGCCGTGGTGGGCGTTGCCTACGATGATCCGTCCAACACCTATGGCGCCGCGCTGATCGCCACCTTCAATAAAGGCAAAACCGCCACCTATGCAGCGGGTCGTAAGCTCCCTTCCAGCGGAAACAGCCTGGGTTCTGACGATTATACTTTCATGCATGTTCCGGGCTACGCTCTGGTAGATCTGACCGCTTACTATCGCGTATCCAAAAACGTGAGGCTTAGCGGCGGCATCTACAACCTGACCGATCGCAAATACTGGGATTATCAAACCAGCCGCAATATAGAGGCGCCTACCAGCAACAGCGCCAGTGATATCAACTATTACAATCAGCAGTTGGCCGTCTCCCCCGGCCGCAGCTTCCAGCTTGGCGTCAACGTGGATTTCTAATCCCGACCGGCGTCAGGGCATAGCCCTGACGCCCTGCGCCTGCCTCACCCCAGACGGGATCTCAGTTGCTTGCGATCGATTTTCCCCACCGCGTTTTCCGGCAGTTTTTCCAGCCAATAATAACCGGCCGGCGCATGGCTGGCCGGCAGAAACGCTTTGATATGGTTATCGAGCTCCCGTTCGTCCGGCGCGTCGCCCGGCACGGGTTCGACAAACGCGACCGGCACCTCGCCCAGATCCGCGCAATGGCGGCCGACAACACAGCAGTTGCGGACCGCCGGATGTTTCAGCAGGATATTTTCGATAAGCTCCGGCGAGATATTTTCCCCGCCTCTGACGATCAGATTTTTCAGCCGTCCGGTGATGGTTAAAAAGCCCTCCCCATCAAAGCGGCCGATATCCCCGGTGCGCAGCCAACCGCACTCTATCGGGCTTGGCGCGCCGTCCGAGCCGACATAGCCGCGCATCAGCGAATCGCCGCGAATGCAGATTTCCCCCTCCGCCGCCGCATTCCAACCGCCGGGGCTGAACAGGGCAACCTGCTGCCCCGGCAGCGTTTGCCCCACCGTACCGATCTTTCTGCCGCCGGGCGGATTCATGGTCGAAGTACAGGTCGCTTCGGACAATCCGTAGGAAACCAGCAGTTCCACACCGAACGCCGCCTCGATATCCCGATGCAGCGACTCCGCCAGCAGCGCCGAACCACAGCGCAAAAAGCGCAACGATTTAACGTCCAGAGGGTGCGGAAGCGCCTTTACCACCGCCAGCACGCGCGAATAGATGGTCGGCACCCCGGTCATATAGGTTACGGCGTAGTCCGACAGCCATGACGGCACCCGTTCCGCCCGGAACCTGTCGGCCAGAATCACCGTCGCCCCTTGCAGCAGCGGCGCGATAATCTGGTTATTCACACCGTTGGTATGGTGCAGCGGCATCAGATGCAGCAACCGATCGGCCGGGGTAATGCGCGTCACGGCGATAACGCCGCGCGCATTATTGCGCAGATTGCGATGCGACAGCACAATTCCCTTGGGATTGCCCGTGCTGCCCGAGGTAAACAGCAACATGGCCGGCTCATCGCCCGAACCGGCGGAAACATCCTGTTCTTGCCGCCGCTCCCGGCTTAGCAGGGCCGACGAGCGATAAACGCGCACGCCTTCCGGCACGCCGACATCGTCCTCGTCCGTTACCAGCACCTTCATCACCACCGCAGCCATGCGCTCGGCGATGACCGGCCAGGAAACCCGCGGCTCCATAAAGCTCGGGCAGAACCCCGCCTCCATCAGCCCCAGGAACAGGGCGATGCCGTCGACCGATCGCGGCAGCCGAATACCGACAAACCGCGCCTCCCCCGGTGCGAATCCGGGACGCAGCAATCTGTCGGCGCCCGCGGCATAGGCGCTGACCCGCTGATAAAAATCATCATAGCTGACGTGCCGCGCCTCTTCAGGCCGCGGGGCGGGAACGATAAACGCCGTGCGCCCGGCTAGCGCATGGGGACGGATGCTGCGCAGAAAATCCACGGTTTCTCCCTCGGTGGAAGGCATGTCGTTACCATTCAGCATAATTTATTTATCAATATGCAGATTCAGATCCGCCGCAAAACGGCCGTCGGCATCCAGTTCGCGCAGCGCCTGCCGCTCCGCGCGCGTCGGCAACGGCGCCGGCTCGGCGGCGGCATAATCAAAGGCGAATCCGGTCATGGCGATAATCTGTTCGATGCTTTTCGCCGGGTGCCGGTATTTCAGCGCCAGCCGGCCGCGCCGCTTTTCAAACACCGCCGCCGGGGTGACCAGACCGCTGACGCCGCCGCTGGCGGTGGTGAAATCCAACTTGTCGACCAGCGTGCGGGGAGAGTGCTCGGTGCGCCACGTCACCGAGCGTCTGGCGGTCGGCAGCATAACCGCCGCGCCCCCGCCCCCCGGCAGACGCACCTTGGGCGCGTGCCAGTCGCCGATACAGGACACGTTGGTATTGCCTTGGCCATCCACCTGCGCCGCCCCCAGAAAGCAGAGATCCAATGCGCCTCTGGCGCACAGGTCATAGAAATCCTCGTTGGCGAAAATCGCGCGCGAGCCTTCCGCCAGCACCGGGTCGGAGCTGGATAGCGGCACGAAAGAGGGCGAAGGATCGACGCCGCCGGCGACATTGATATAGGTGAAGTCAAAGGCGTAGCTTTTTTTGGCCAGCAGACATGCCAGCATGGCGACCGAAGAGTTCACCCCGGAGAAGGTAATTTCATCGGGCCGGATAAACCTGGCCAGATTGATGACCAGAAATGAAAACGGCGAAAAAGAGAGGCTCATCACACTACTCCACGCTTTCCTGAGACGCCTCCGGCGCCATATCCAGATGCTGTTGCAGGAACGACGCGTCCCGCTGCGCCAGATAACCTTCTATCGCCGGACTATCCAGCGGATAATAGGGCCAGCACGACCCCGGCCAGCCGCCCCGCGGCACCACGGCGACGGCCTCGACCAGAAAATGCGGGATCAGCGTCAGTTCCGGGCGCGCCGCAAAGGCTTCTTCTTCCACCAGCTTTTCCGCCGTCAGCAGTACGCGCCCCGCGGCCCTTGAAATCAGATGGTCCCAGTTCGCGGTGCCGAATACCCGGCCGTCGCCATAGCGCGTCGCTTCGGCGACGTGTATCACCGCCACGTCAGGCTTGATGCGCGGGATAACCCAGGTGGTTTCGCCGGATCCATAGGGATCGGGCAGCGCGACCCATTGATTGAGCGCCGCCAGATCGGAACCATGCACCCCCGCCACCGGCTGAAACGGCACGCCAAACGCGGCGGCCCGCAGCCCCGCCGTCAAGGTGGCGCAGGCGTGCTCTTCCAACGCCAAACGGCCCGTTTCCACCGCGCGGCGATACCAGGGCGCCAGACCGAAATTCCCTTCCATCGCCACGATACCGCAGCGCGCTTTGGTCGCCACGCCCGCGCGGCAAAGAATGTCGATATCGTATCCCGGCGATTGTTTGATCAGTTCGATATTCTGCCGCCGCTGCCGGATCAACTCGCGGATCAAGGCGAACGGCGCACGATGCAGACAGGTTCCCCCCACGGCCAGCGACGAGCCGTCGGCAATGCGGGCGGCCAGTTCACCGAGAGAGACCAGCTTATCGCGGGGCTTTTTCGCCCCGTTTAGCGCGTTATATGACATAAACAGCTGTCCGTTAATGGCCGACAAGATTGAATTTCGCGATGCCGTCCCGCTTCAGTTGCTCCACCAGCTGCAATTCCCAGTCGATGTACCCCTGCATGGCCGATTTCGGACTATCAACGCCCTCGTAGGGCCGTTTATAAACGTCATCAACCGGAATCAGGGTAAAACCGAACCCCTGCTCCAGCGGAAGGCGGGCCTCGCGCCAGCCGCGCGTTCCCCCCGCAAGCGCAAAGCAGCGTTTGTCGGTCAGGCGTTTAAGTTCAGGCAACGTCGCCCGCGCCAACTCTCCATCGGCGGAGGTCAGAACCAGATTCTCCGCGCCGGAAAGCGCGGGCAGCAGCTGCGGCAGATAAATCCCCGGACAGAACAGGGCGCCGGGGACGTGGCCTTTGGCATAGGCGCTGCTGCGCGATAAATCGATGACCGCCGTTTTGTCCTGCTCCAGCCAACGAGACAGCGTTTCCGGCGTAACGGTCGAAGCGGCCGTCGCCGGCGCCGTCTCCGGCAGCGCGACGGCGGGTTTCAAATCCGCCGCCAGCCCGCCGGCCAGCACGGCGACGTCTTTCCAGCCCATCTGGCGCAGCCAGGAGGCGGCGATCGCCGCGCGCACGCCGTCATCGTCGGCCAAGACGATACGGGCGTTGCGGATGCCGATATATTCGTCCGTCGCCTGCACCAGCTGCCCTCCGGGGGCGTGCCGGAATCCTTCGGCCCTGACGAGCCGATACTCTTCCGGGCTGCGCACGTCGAAGCAGAACAAGCTGCGGGCATCCGACTCCGCCCGCCACGCCCGCAGCTCGTCGCGGGTGATAAAACGCGCTCCCGCCCGTTGCGCCAGGGACTCGGCGGCGGCGCGCGCTTTGCGCAGGTTCTCCGCGCCGACCCGCTCCGGCGCCCTGCGGCAGGCGCCGTATTCCAGCTGAAAACCGGCGATCAGCCAGCCGATGGTGCCGTTACGCAGCGCGACGACATGCTTGAACAGCCCGGAATTAATCAGCGACTGCGCGCCGATAATCGAGCGCGTCCGGCCCGCGCAGTTCACCACGATCGTCGTGTCCTCATCCCTGACCAACTCCGCGGCGCGCAAGACAAGCTCCGCGCCGGGAGCGCTGATCGAACCGGGTATCGTCATCACCTGATATTCGGAAAACGGCCTGGCATCGAGAATGACGATATTGTCGCCATTGCCGATGCGTTCCTGTAACGCTTGCGCCGTAATCATCGGCGTATTGGCATAGTGCGCGACCCACTCGCCGAACGCTTTCGAAGGCACGTTGACGTCACGAAACAGTTCGCCGCCGGCCCGCAGCCAGGCGGCCAAATCGCCCTTCACCGCGACGATATCTTCGTAGCCTTTCGCCGCCAGCCGCCGGTACGCCGTTGGCGCCAGCCCTTTGTCGGCATCAAACAGGACGACGGGCGCCCGGCGGTTCGGCACCAGACGCGCGACGTTCACCTCCAGCTCCGACAAGGGGATATTCACCGCCAGATAAGGCTGGGCCCGGCTGAACTCCCCCTCTTCCCGCAGGTCGATAAACGCGAACTCGCTCTCCGAGCGCAGCAGCGCCAGAGTCTGTTCGCTATCGATATAGGATAATGCGCGCTCATTACTCATGGATCACATACTCTTTAACGTTGACTTTTTCCTGTAAAATACGGTGTTTTGTCAGCCAGTCCGCGGCGAACTGGAACTGTTTAAGAAAGTCCTCATCGTTCGGTTTGAAGAACCGGTAGCTTCGGTTGAGAGAAATAAAGTAATTCTTGATTTCATCGCTGTATTTCCCCGCTTTCTGGCTGACCGCCTCCACCTCCTGCGGATGCGCGCTCGCCCATTCGCCTTCAGCGGCAAAGGCCTCGCCGACGGCTTTCACAATATCGGGATGTTGCCGGGCAAAGTCTTTATGCACCAGGAAGGAGTTGAAGTCATAAAGCGCGTCCAGATCCTTTTCTTCAAACACGTTGTGCGCTTTGTAGTTCTGCCGCGCGATATCGATCGCCGGGCTCCACCATGACCAGGCGTCCACTTTGCCGGCGCCCAGCGCCGCCGCCGCGTCCGCTGCGTTCAGATAAACCGTTTTGATTTTATCGCGATCGATATTGTGTTTTTCCAGCGCGGCGACAAATAGCACCTCTCCCAGGCCGGAACGGTTAACGGCGACCGTTTTGCCGATCAGATCCTCGAACTTGTTAATGCCGGAGTCGTCTTTGGCGATAATGGCGGAGGTTCTGGGCAGATAGATATAGAATTGCGTAAACGCCACCGGCGAACCGGCCAGAATGGCGGCCACCCCCGGCGTGGTCGAGCCGCCGAAGCTGAAATCCGCCGAACGCCCCACTACCGCCTGAATCGACTGAGCGTGGCCGGGAAAGGGACCGACCCACTCCACGCGAATGCCCTGCGACGCCAGGCGTTTATCCAGCTCTCCGCGCTCTTTGGCCAGCAGCGTGATATTTCCTCCGCCCCGGGCATAGGTCAGCCTCACCGTCTTGTTCTGCTCCGACTGATTATCCGCATTGGCGTATAACGGCGCCAACATTGCGCCCACCATTGCCAATATCATGCCGAAGCCGGTTATTGTTAACTTTCGTTGCAACTGCGCCATATATTTCCCCTGAAAAATTAAACCGATAACGAAACCCTTTTTATTCCCGGCGCCGCAGTGGCAATAAAGCGCCCGGCGTCATAAATACGCACAGGCTGCAATATACCGGGCGGTCAGTTAAGCGATACGCCTAATTCCGCCAGCAGCTTGTTATGGATAACCGTTCTGTCGCCATATTCATTAACCCAATATTCGCTATCGATACGGCCGTTTTTCATAATTAATATCCGATCGGCCAGTGTAATCGCTTCGTCAACGTCGTGCGTAACCAGCAGCACGCCCGGCTGATGTTTGCGGATTAACGTTTTGAGCAGCAAATGCATCTTGATACGGGTTAAGGCGTCCAGAGACGCGAAAGGTTCGTCCAGCAACAGTATCTGCGGCTCCTGGATAAAGGCTCTGGCAATCGCCACGCGCTGCGCCTGCCCCCCGGAGAGGTTTCTCGGCCAGTCGGTCAAACGGTCGCCCAGGCCGACCTCTTCCAGCGCCAGCGCCGCTTTGCGCTTTATCTCCCGCCTGTCGGCGCCGTTCATGCCCAGCGAGACATTGCGCCATAGCGCTTCCCAGGGCAGCAGGCGGTGTTCCTGAAAAACGACGGCGGGAGAACCAGCCACGCTGATTTCGCCGCTTTGCACCCTATCCAGACCGGCTATCGCCCGCAGCAGGGTGGTTTTTCCACAGCCGCTTTCCCCCAGCAAGGCGACGAATTCCCCTTTCATCAGCGTCAGGTTGATGCGGTTCAACACCACCTTTTCGCCGTAGGCTTTCACCAGGTGGCGGATGGACACCGCCGGCGAAGGCTGCGGCACGGCTGATCCCGCCATTAGCTTTTATCCGCCGCGTAATTCGCATGCCAGGCAAGAAAATGGCGCTCCAGCGCTCTGGCGACGGCGTCGGCGCTCATGCCGATAAGCGCGTAAATAACTATCGTCAGTACGATAATATCCGTCTGCAGGAACTCGCGCGCGTCCACGGCCAGAAAACCGATGCCGCTGCTGGCGCCGACGGTTTCCGCAATCACCAGCGCCAGCCACGCGGTGGCGAGGGAGTAGCGGACGCCGGTTAAAATAGAGGGAAGCGCCGCCGGGAAAACGATGCGTCGGATGGTGGTGAACGCGCTTAATTTCTGCACCTTCGCCAGCTCAAACAGCTTGGGATCAATCTGCCTGATGCCTAACGTAGTATTGATATACATAGGAAAACTGACGCCCAGCGCCACCATGAATATTTTCTGCTCCTCGCCCACGCCGAACCATACGATAACCAGCGGAAGCATCGCCAGAAACGGAATGGCGCGCATCATTTGAATCGTTCTGTCGAGAAGAACGCCGACGATAATGGAAAATCCCACCGCCAGTCCCAACGAGAAACCGACGGCCGCGCCGATACCCCATCCGATAGCCGCACGCGACATGCTGACCAGCAGGTCGCGCTGCAAGGTGCCGTCGCGGAATAAATCCACCGCCGCGGAAAAAACCTTACTCGGCGCAGGCAATATTTCGGGCATTATCCAAGCGGAGCGGCAGGCATATTCCCAAAGCAGGAATAATAGAAAGGGGATGAGCCAGGACAGTAACGGCTTCCATCGGGAATGGGAAAATAAGGCCTTGAGAATAATTAATCTCGCCAGATATTTATTCCCTGAGCCGGAATCGATGCTCTGATTGTACATAGAAGCTATTCCGCATTAAAAACAGGATCGAATTAGCCAATCTTCGCAATAGAGCGCAAAGACATAATAAAAATATAATAATAAATTATACGATTATTTTTCTTAAAAAGAATGCGGATGTAAAAGCAGTATTTCTCCTATGGTTAGTCTTAAATAAAATATAGCGAACCCTGCGCGCCGCCAATTCCGGCGACGAGCGGAAAACCGATCGCCGCCGCGGCGGCGTACCGTCTCAAGCGGAAAACAGGCGGGTTATACTTCGATCTCCGCCCGGTCGCCTTTCTCCTGCAGCCAGTTGCGCCGATCTTCCGCCCGCTTTTTCGCCAGTAGCATATCCATCATCGCCATCGTCTGGTCGATATCTTCATCGTTAATCGTCAGCTGCACCAGCCGGCGGGTATTGGGATCGAGCGTGGTTTCCCGCAGCTGCAGCGGGTTCATTTCACCCAGTCCTTTAAAGCGCTGCACGTTGGGTTTGCCCTTTTTACGCTTGAGCTGCTCCAGCACGCCCGCTTTTTCCTCTTCATCCAGCGCGTAATACACCTCTTTGCCGAGATCGATGCGGTACAGCGGCGGCATCGCCACATAGACATGGCCGCCCTTCACCACCGAGCGGAAATGGCGCACGAACAGGGCGCACAGCAGCGTGGCGATGTGTAGGCCGTCGGAGTCCGCATCCGCCAGGATGCAAATCTTGCCGTAACGGAGCTGGCTTAAGTCGTCGCTGTCGGGATCAATGCCGATGGCCACCGAAATATCGTGCACTTCCTGGGAGGCCAGCACCTCATCGGAAGAGACTTCCCAGGTATTCAGGATCTTGCCCTTCAGCGGCATAATCGCCTGAAATTCACGCTCCCGCGCCTGCTTGGCGGAGCCGCCCGCCGAGTCCCCTTCCACCAGAAACAGTTCGGTGCGGTTAAGATCCTGCGAGGTGCAGTCCGCCAGCTTGCCGGGCAGCGCGGGGCCGCTGGTCAGCTTTTTGCGCACCACTTTTTTGGCCGCGCGCATGCGGCGCTGGGCGCTGGCGATAGCCAGTTCGGCCAGCTGTTCCGCCGCCTGGATATTCTGGTTCAGCCACAGGCTGAACGCATCTTTCACCACGCCGGAAACAAAGGCCGCGCACTGGCGTGAAGAGAGACGCTCCTTGGTTTGCCCGGCGAACTGCGGATCCTGCATCTTGACCGACAGCACATAGGCACAGCGCTCCCAGATATCGTCGGCGCTCAGCTTTACGCCGCGCGGCAGAATATTGCGGAACTCGCAGAACTCGCGCATGGCGTCCAGCAGGCCCTGGCGCAAACCGTTAACGTGCGTGCCGCCCATCGGGGTGGGGATCAGGTTGACGTAGCTTTCGGTCAGTAACTCTCCCCCTTCCGGCAGCCACAGCAGCGCCCAGTCCACCGCTTCGGTGTCGCCGGCAATCGCCCCCAGAAACGGTTTTTCCGGCAGGGTGATCAAGCCATTCACCGCTTCGCACAGGTAATCGTTCAGCCCGTCCTGATAGCACCAGCGCTGCTCGGTATTATTGACCTTATCTTTAAAAACGATTTCGACGCCGGGACACAACACCGCCTTGGCTTTTAGCAGATGCGTCAGGCGGGAAACGGAAAAACGCGGGCTGTCGAAGAATTTTTCATCCGGCCAGAAATGAACGCGGGTGCCGGTGTTGCGGCGGCCGCAGGCGCCGGTGACGGTAAGATCCTGCACTTTGTCGCCATTCTCAAACGCCATGTCGTACACCTGACCGTCGCGCCGCACCGTCACTTCCACCCGCGAAGAGAGCGCGTTGACCACCGAGATCCCCACGCCGTGCAGGCCGCCCGAAAACTGATAGTTTTTATTGGAGAATTTACCGCCCGCGTGCAGGCGGCACAGAATCAGCTCAACCGCCGGGACGCCCTCTTCAGGGTGGATATCCACCGGCATCCCGCGGCCGTCATCAATCACTTCCAATGACTGGTCGGCGTGCAAAATCACATCAATACGGCGCGCATGCCCGGCCAATGCCTCATCGATGCTGTTGTCTATCACTTCTTGCCCTAAATGGTTGGGACGAGAGGTGTCGGTGTACATTCCCGGGCGACGGCGCACCGGTTCCAGTCCGCTGAGTACTTCAATCGCATCGGCGTTATAACTTGATTGCGTCATGGTTTGATTTAATTCGTTGTTTTAAATGAATAAGTGGTGAACTATACCGCTGGTGCGTCATTCACGAACGAATGGCGGGCAAGGTTCATTTTCGCACTGTCGCCATCATCGTCATCGGCCCCCTGTCGATCAGTCGGTCGCGAGCCCCAGAAAATTCACGATGGGCGAAAAAAAGTGCTCAAATCCGACAAAGGCATGATTGCCCCCTGATTCCACCGTCTGGCGGCAGGAGGTGTAATAAGCGACGGCCTGACGATAATCCAGCACTTCATCGCCGGTCTGCAACAGCAGCCACAGCAAATCAGGCGACTCCAGCGGCTCAACCTGCATGACCTTGAGATCGTAAACGTGCCGCGACTCTAGCACATATTGCTCGCCCGTGTAGGGGTTCTGATACTCCCCCAGATGGTCGAGCAGCAGTTCAAACGGCCGCACGGCGGGATTCACCACGACGGCGGGCAAGGTGAAACACTGGGATAGCCAGGTGGCATAATAACCGCCGAGCGAAGAACCGACAATGCCCAGCGGGCGACCCGCATGCGCCAGCACCAGCGACTCCATCAGCTCGGCCGCTTCATCCGGGTAGGGCGGAAGCTGCGGCGTCAGCATTTCAATCGCGGGATGATGAACCACCAGCCACGCTTTCAGCGCCGTGGCTTTTGCCGAATTGGGCGTGCTGTTGAAACCGTGCAGATAGAGTAAAGTCGGCATTAATAACCGTCCGAATTCATATCCGGCAAGAATTCATTGCCCTGCAGACGAAACACCTCGGTTTCCAGCTGGCCGTCCGGCATTAAATCCAGATAACGCCAGCCGGGCGCCACGTCGTCAATGGCGAAACTGGTGCAATGGGGTTTGAACTGAACGCAGGTGGAGGGCGTTGCCAGCAGACGACGGCCATGCCAGCCGAGATCGAGTTCCTGGTGAATATGTCCGCAAAGAATGGTATTCACCCGCGGGTAACGGGCCAGTATCGCCGCCAGACTATGCGCATTGCGCAGGCTGTGCTGGTCCAGCCAATTACAGCCCGAAGGATGAGGATGATGGTGCAATAATAGCAGCGTATAGCGATCCGGCTGGCTTTGCAGAGTGCGTTCCAGCCATTCGAGCTGATAATCGCTCAACTCGCCGTGGGGCACGCCGAAAACCTGGCTATCCAGCAGAATAGTCTGCCACTTATCCCCCAGCAGCACATGCTTGGACGGCGCAATTCCCGCCTCCGCCAGCGCATCCACCATCGCCGGCTGAAAATCATGATTACCCGGCAACCACACGCAGGGCGCGGACAACCGCCTGATCCCGCGGGAAAAATGGCGATAGGCTTCCAGCGAGTGGTCCTGCGCCAAATCGCCCGTCGCGACGATTAAATCAAACGCATATTGCTGAGCCTGTATGGCATCCAGCACCGCGTGATAACTGCGGTATGTGTTAATACCCAGCAGCGTTTCATGCTCGCCGGCAAAAAGATGGGTATCCGTTATTTGTAAAATCCTGATTCTGGCCCCATGCGCCACAGGAAGTGTCAACAGGCTTTCCAAATGATGGTGTCCTTGGTTACTTAAATCTGTCTAACAAACCGGGATCGACATCGAACCATACGCCAAACAATATTTTAGCCAATCAGCAAGAAACTGATTAATTTGATGCTTTTCGTCACGTTGGTGTAACTTCTTATTCGGGTAATCATAACGTGCTTTGAAGCGAAAGATCTGCTGACTGGCACACACTTCCGCAACCAGCGCGTCATGATACAGCCTGACCGTCATCATCGGCAGGCTCCAGTAGCTTACCGCCGGCGCAATCTGCTGAATCTTGACCAAAGAGGTGTAACGGGTTGATTCAAGAATGGTTAAGCGATAGACGGCATTATTAACGTGATAAACCGCGGTTTCACCGACTTCGTCTATACGGGGCAGCAAACGCCGTAATTGCATGAAATTGGTTTCGCATAGCCTCATCATTGCCGGGAAATCCGGGGTATAACGCTTCATAAATTCAATCCACCCACTCGTTTCTCAGTTTTTCATGGTGCAACGCCAACCATTGCAAGGCAATGACGGACGCCGCGTTATCGATAATCCCATCCTCAACCCACTGATAAGCCTGTTCACGGCTGACCACATGCACCCGGATATCTTCATTTTCCTCCGCCAGGCCATGAATGCCTGCCGCGGTGCGGGCATCCACCTCGCCCACCATAACGGTCAGACGTTCGCTGGTGCCGCCGGGGCTGGCAAGATAGCTGACGATTGGCCGGCAGCGGCCGACGACCAGTCCCGCTTCTTCCTGCGCTTCCCGGCGCGCCACCTGCTCCAGACTCTCGCCCGGTTCAATCATGCCCGCCACCAGTTCAAGCAGCCAGGGGGAGACGCTGGTGTCATAGGCGGCAATGCGGATCTGTTCAGCCAGCACCACCTCGTCGCGCAGCGGATCATACGGCAACAGGACAACCGCGTGTCCGCGTTCGAAGATCTCGCGGCTGACTTCTTCACTCATTTCACCATTAAACAGTCGATGACGGAAACGATAGCGCACCAGTGAAAAAAAACCTTTGTATAATTCATCTCGTGCAATAATTTCTACATCATCTTTACTAAAGGTAACCTGACTGGATACTGAAGACACCATGATTCAACTCCTGTAGCGGATATTGGTGGAATCCATCATTATTGTATGGCGAAAATCCCCGTCATCATACTCGCTGTTGATTGTGGTAGATTTAGATAAGCTTGGAATTTTCCCCTGGCGCGGGGACTCGCCTAATCGGGAAAATTTCAGGAAATATGGCACGTTCAGTTACCTTATTCTATTGGCAGATTCTGATAGAATCGAAAACCATTCGTCTATAGACAGCGCTATCATAGCGACATTGCTGTACAACAAGGAACGCAAATGAAGAAATTGCTCCCTCTTCTTATTGGTTTGAGCCTGGGCGGTTTTAGTTTAATGAGTCAGGCGGAAAACCTGCTACAGGTATACCAACAAGCTAAAAACTCGAATCCAGACTTACGTAGCTCAGCAGCCACCCGTGATGCCGCGTTTGAAAAAATCAATGAAGCACGCAGTCCGTTGTTGCCACAATTGGGCTTAGGCGCGGATTACACCTATACCGATGGTTTTCGAGATAACAACGGCATTAACAATGATGTTAAAAGCGCATCATTACAGTTAACCCAGACGCTGTTCGATATGTCTAAATGGCGCGCGCTGACCTTGCAGGAAAAGCAGGCCGGCATTGAAGACGTCACCTATCAGACGGCCCAGCAAACGCTTATCCTGGATACGGCCACCGCCTATTTCAACGTACTGCGCGCCATTGATTCCCTGTCTTATGTCAGCGCGCAGAAACAGGCTATTTATCGCCAACTGGACCAGACTACTCAGCGTTTTAATGTCGGTCTGGTCGCCATTACCGACGTACAGAACGCTCGCGCCGAATACGATAACGTTCTTGCCAACGAAGTGCTGGCCCGCAATACGCTGGATAACTATCTGGAAGTTCTGCGTCAGGTCAGCGGTAATTTTTACCCGCAGTTGGCGGGTCTGGACATCAACCGTTTTTCGACGCAGAAGCCGGGAGGGGTCAACGATCTGTTGAAACAGGCGGAAAACCGCAACCTGAGTCTGTTGTCCGCCCGCCTGAGCCAGGATTTGGCGCGTGAGCAAATCCGTTATGCTCAGACAGGACATATGCCGACGCTGGATCTGACCGCCTCCAGCAGCGTAAGCGATACCAGCTACTCTGGTTCCAACGCCCGCGGCAGCTCATATACCGACCGTAACATAGGCCAAAACCAGGTTGGCGTCAGCTTTAACCTGCCGCTGTATAGCGGCGGAGCGACCAGTTCGCAGGTGAAACAAGCCCAGCACAGTTTTGTCAGCGCCAGTGAACTGCTGGAGAGCGCCCATCGTTCCGTCGTTCAGACCGTGCGCTCTTCGTTTAATAACATTTTAGCGTCCGTCAGCAGCATCAACGCCTATAAACAGGCTGAAGTTTCCGCGCAAAGTTCCCTGGACGCGATGGAAGCCGGCTATCAGGTCGGTACGCGAACCATTGTCGACGTACTGGATGCCACGACGACGCTATACAACGCCAAACAGCAACTTTCCAGCGCCCGTTATGATTACCTGATTAATCAGCTAAACATCAAATCAGCGCTGGGCACGTTGAATGAAAGCGATCTGCAAGCGCTGAATGCCGCGTTAGGCCAGCCGGTGTCGACCACGCCGCCGGTCGCCGACGAGAACGGCGCCGCGCCGCTGGCCGGCACCACGACGGCATCGGCCGGGTTGCTGCGGTAATCCACGCCAGGGGAACATGTTGTTCCCCTTTTCCTCCTCCGGGGCGCTGCCGGTCAGATAAAGCGAAGCGCCGCACAACTGAATGTATAGCAACGTAAAGAGTGGCTCGGTTACCGCCATTGGTGCTTTAAATTCACGCAGCCTTCCCCTATTCTTAAGCGCAATTGTTAACAATTGGGCATGATGTCTTTTCTCTGGGATTAACACGATGAAACGCACCAAAAATATCAATCAGGAAACTTTCCGCAAAGGGTGGCGAACCTATCGTTTGGCGCCCATCGCGCTAGCGGTCAGTACGGTATTCGTACTGGCCGGCTGTGAGCAAGCCGATGAAACGGTTTCGCTGTATCAGAACGCCGACGACTGCTCAAGCGCCAATCCGTCCATGAGCGCGCAATGCACCACGGCATACAATAACGCGCTGAAAGAGGCGGAAAAAACCGCGCCGAAATACGCCACCCGCGAAGACTGCGTCGCCGAGTTCGGCGAAGCGCAGTGTACTCAGGCGCCAGCGCCCGCACAGGCCGGGGTAGGCACAGGCGCGGCCGCTGAATCCCAGCAGAGCGGCGGCTTCTGGATGCCGCTGATGGCCGGCTACATGATGGGCCGGATGATGGGCGGCTCAGGTTTCGCGCAGCAGCCGCTGTTTACCTCGAAATCCCCGACCAGCCCGGCCAACGGCAAGTTTGTCGATGCCAGCGGTAAAAATTACGGCAACGCGACGACCGGCCGCAGCATCAACGTACCGAAAACGGCGCTGGCTCCCAAACCGGCCACCACCACCACCGTTACCCGCGGCGGATTTGGCGAAACCGTCGCCAAACAGACCAGCATGCAGCGCAGCAACGCCAGTTCCAGCTCTTCCCGTAGTATGGGTGGCTGAGGATCTATTTAATGAAGCGGATTGAAATTAAGGAACGCCCCGACTGGCGTGAGAAAGCCACTGAATTCGGCTTCCGTTTTCACACCATGTACGGCGAACCCTACTGGAGTGAAGAGGCGTATTATCAGTTTACCCTCGCCCAGATTGAAGAGTTGGAAGATACCACCGCGGAGCTGCACCAGATGTGCTTGCAGGTGGTGGAAAAGGTCGTTAACAGCGAAGCGCTGCTGGCAAAATTCCGCATCCCCAAACACACCTGGGAATTTGTCAGAAACTCCTGGCGCACCAACCAGCCGTCGCTCTATTCCCGCCTCGATCTGGCTTATGACGGCCAGACGCCGGCCAAACTGCTGGAAAATAACGCCGATACGCCGACATCGCTCTACGAGGCGGCATTTTTCCAATGGCTGTGGCTGGAAGATCAAATCAAGGCCGGGCAGTTGCCGCAAACCGCCGATCAGTACAACAGCATCCAGGAAAAGCTGATCGAACGTTTTGAAGATCTTAAACTGAACCACGGCTTCGGCCTGCTGCATTTCGCCTGCTGTCAGGATACGCAAGAAGATCGCGGTACGGTGCAATACCTGCAGGATTGCGCGCTGGAAGCCGGTCTGCCGAGTGAATTCCTGTATATGGAAGAAATCGGCCTCGGCGAAAAAGGCCAGTTCACCGATCTGGAAAACCAGGTCATCAGTAACCTGTTCAAGCTCTATCCGTGGGAATTCATGCTGCGCGAGATATTCTCCACCAAGCTGGAGGACGCCGGCGTGCGCTGGCTGGAACCCGCCTGGAAAAGCATTATCTCCAATAAGGCGCTGCTGCCGATGCTGTGGGAAATGTTCCCCAACCACCCGAACCTGCTCCCCGCCTATTTCACCGAGGATGAACACCCTGCGCTGGAGAATTACGTCATCAAGCCGTTGTTTTCCCGTGAAGGCGCCAATATTCAAATCGTGGAAAATGGCAGGGAAATCGCCGCGGTGGGCGGGCCATACGGCGAAGAGGGCAAAATCATCCAGCAGTATCATCCGTTGCCCAAATTTAGCGATAGCTATACGCTGATTGGCAGCTGGCTGGTAAACGATCAGCCCTGCGGCATCGGCGTCCGTGAAGACCGCGAGTTGATCACCCAGGATCTATCGCGTTTCTACCCGCATACTATTGTGGATTGACGGTAAAAGGGCACGGTTTTCAGACCGTGCCTCAGCACTATATTTTATCCCACCTGCACCGACAGCATACTCAGCGATCCCATTTCAATGCCGTCGACCGGGATGCCGATGGCCTCTTTGCCATCCCAGCTTCCCAGCACATACAGCAACGGCAGATAGTGATCCGGCGTCGGGTTGGATAATGCCGCGCCCTCATGCTGCATAAAGTTGATCAGCGGATGATTGTCTCCCTGATAGGTTAGGTTATCTAGTACAAACTGATTGAACGAAACCGCCCAGGGATAGGGTTTCGCTTCCCCGTCCCATTTGACCATCCGCAGGTTATGCACTACGTTGCCGCTGGCGACGATCATGATGCCCTCATCCCGCAACGCCGCCAGTTTACGCCCCAGTTGGTAGTGATACCCGGCAGGCTGCGTGCCGTCGACGCTCAGCTGCACCACGGGGATATCCGCCTGCGGATACATTTTTATCAGCACGCCCCAGGCGCCGTGATCCAGACCCCATTCGCCGCCGTCCGCCGCCACCGGGATCGGCGCCAGCAGCCGTTGAATTTTTTCGGCCAGCTCGGGCGAGCCAGGCGCCGGATACTGCGTATCAAACAACGCCTGGGGAAAACCGCCGAAATCATGGATCGTGCGGGGTTTTTCCATCGCCGTCACCGCCGTGCCGCGGGTATACCAGTGGGCGGAAACCGCCACGATAGCTTTGGGACGCGGCAACTTTTCTCCTAACGCCTGCCATGCCTGGGTATAGGGATTATTTTCCAACACGTTCATCGGGCTACCATGGCCGAGGAACAGTGCAGGCATCCGGGAAGTGTGGTTCATAAAAATATCCTTAGGTCATCAGCGTCGTGCCGCAGCACGTTATGGGGCTACTTTACGCCTTTAGCGCGCCGAAAAAAGTCGGATATCCGTGATGAAGAGCATCAATAAATTTGAAGAGAATAGGTAGCGGGCAGAAAGCACGCCATAAAAAAACGGCCAACGCGAATGGTGAAATACGCGTTGGCCGTATAAAAAATTAAGGGAGTCGACCGTTAAGCCGCTTTCTTTCATGAAAAACGTCGTGGACAGTCATTCATCTTTATTGCCTGTTCACACAGGCAGCAACCCCGCCGCAGCGGGGTTTCACAAAATTAAGGGAGTCGACCGTTAAGCCGGGTTCTGTCGTGGACAGTCATTCATCTAGGCCAGCAATCGCTCACTGGCTCAAGCAGCCTACCCGGGTTCAGTACGGGCCGTACCATGTGAACCCCTATTTGGCCTTGCTCCGGGTGGAGTTTACCGTGCCGCGAACTGTTGCCAGCCGCGCGGTGCGCTCTTACCGCACCCTTTCACCCTTACCTGATCCCGCTTTCGCGGGCCATCGGCGGTCTGCTCTCTGTTGCACTTGTCGTAGGCTTGCGCCTCCCAGGCGTTACCTGGCACCCTGCCCTATGGAGCCCGGACTTTCCTCCCCTCCGCCTGTCTCCCCCGAAAGGGACGGCAGCGAAGCGGCGACTGTCTGGTCAACTCCGGCGCGGATTGTATAGTGTTTTACCTTATGTGTCACCCTTGCTGCTGGTCGAGTGCGTACTTATACAGCGCATTCTTCTTTACGCCGTGGATTTCCGCGGCTAACGCGGCGGCCTTTTTCAACGGCAGCTCCCGTTGCAGCAGGGATAACGTACGCAACGCCTCGGCCGGCAGCGCCGCGCTATCCGCTTTATGGCCTTCCACAATCAGCACCATCTCGCCCTTGCGGCGATTTTCATCCTCTTTCACCCAGGCCAGCAGTTCTCCCACCGGCGCGCCGTAAATGGATTCCCAGGTTTTGGTGATTTCGCGCGCCAGCACCACATAGCGTTGCGGCCCCAGCACGTCGCTCATGTCCTGCAAACTGTCCAATAAGCGGTGCGTCGACTCATAAAAAATCAGGGTCCTGGGCTCTTCCAGCAGCCCGCGCAGCGTATCCGTCCGCGCCTTGGTTTTCGCCGGCAGAAAACCTTCATAGCAGAAGCGATCGGAAGGCAGCCCCGCGGCTGAAAGCGCGGTAATCGCCGCACAGGCTCCCGGCAGCGGGACAACCCGGATCCCCGCTTCGCGACAGCGGCGCACCAGGTGATAACCGGGGTCGTTAATCAAGGGCGTTCCGGCGTCGGACACCAGCGCAATGCTTTGCCCCGCCTGCAACTTCGCCAATAGCGCCTCCGCTTTTTGCTGTTCGTTATGATCGTGTAATGCGAACAGCCGCGCATTAATGGCAAAATGTTGTAACAACAGGCCGGTATGACGGGTATCCTCTGCGGCAATCAGGTCGACACGCCGCAACACGCCGAGCGCGCGTTGGGTGATATCGCCCAGATTGCCAATCGGCGTGGGGACAATGTAAAGGGTGGATGCAGAAATATCTGCTTGTTGGTCTTGATTCATTGTTTCATCCGGGTTGCCGATTTAATATTGAGCATCTTTAAAAAAAATCATTGGATACAGTATGCTTTCCTTTCTTTTCGTCCGTACCCAGGCAGGGCGCATTATTCCCGTCCTGTTGGCGGCGCTGTTTCTTGCAGGCTGTCCGGGTCAGGCGCCGCAGAGCCCGCCCCCCGAAGTTCAAGGCAGGGCCGATGCTTCATCCGATTATTATCTGCAACAGATGCAGCAGAGCGGCGATAATAACAAGGCTGACTGGCAATTACTTGCTATTCGTGCCTTATTGCGCGAAGGCAAAGTACCGCAGGCCGAGCAGCAGTTTAGCGCATTACCGGCCGCACTAAGCGCGTCTCAGCGGCAGGAACGGCAATTGCTGCGCGCGGAGCTGTCGGCGGCGCAAAGCAATACGGACGGCGCGAATGCCGCCTTGAGCCAACTGGACGTCGACGCCCTCTCCACTCAGCAGCAGTTGCGCTACCATGAGGCGCAAATCAAGGCGAATCAGGGACGTCCGTCCATCACATTGCTGCGCGCCTATATCGCTCAGGAACCGCTGTTGCAGGGCGACGCCCATCAGACCAATCTCGATCAGACCTGGCTGGCGCTGGTGCAGATGACGCCGCAGGAGTCGGGTTCATTACTGATCAACGCCAATGAAAATATTCTGCAGGGCTGGATCGATCTGCTTAATACCTATCAGAACAACCGCCAGTCGACCGACCAGCTAAAAGCGGCGCTTCAGGACTGGCAAACCCACTATCCGCGCCATCCGGCGACCAAAACGCTGCCGACGCAGCTAAGTCAGGTGGTTGATTTCCAGCAGCCGCCGGCCGGCGGCATTGCTCTGCTGCTACCGTTGAATGGTCAGGCGCAGGTGTTCGCCAATGCTATCCAGCAAGGGTTTAACGCGGCCAAAAACGGCCTGGCGACGCTGGCGCAAACCGCGCCGGCGGAGAGCGACGTTCAGCCCAACGCGCTCCCGGAGCAAAACGCCGTTGCGGAGACTAATGAGGTGGATGAACAAAGCGGTCAGGACGGTCAACCACCCGAGGAATACAGCAGCGACGTTAATGCCGTCGCCGCCGCGCAGCCTCCGCAGCCCAGTTCGCTGCCGGTAAAAGTGTATGATACCTCATCACAGCCGTTGGCTGACCTGTTGACCCAGGCGCAGCAGGACGGCGCGTCCCTGGTTATCGGGCCGCTATTGAAAAACGAAGTGGAACAACTGCCCGCCAGCCACTCTCCGCTGAATATTCTGGCGCTCAATCAGCCGGAACATGTGCAGAACAGTCCCAATATCTGCTATTTCGCCCTGGCGCCGGAAGATGAAGCCAGGGATGCCGCGAAGTTTATTCAGCAGCAGGGTAAACAGCAGCCCTTGCTGCTGGTGCCGCGCGGCGCCCTCGGCGATCGCGTCGTCAACGCCTTCGCGCAGGCCTGGAGCCAGCAAGGCGGCGGCAGCCTGTTGCAGCAGCGTTTCGGCAGCGCTTTTGAGCTAAAACAAGCCATCAACAGCGGCGCGGGTCTAAGCCTGAGCGGCCAGCCGGTCAATATAACGCCGCCGCAGGCGTCATCGGGGGTTACCGTGGGCGACCTGACCATTCCGGCACAGATAGAGCCGACGGTGAACTCCTCGATAAGCGGCAATATTGACGCCGTTTATATCATCGCCACCCCCGATGAGCTGACATTGATCAAACCGATGATCGATATGCGCACCACATCGCGCTCACGCCCGGCGCTGTATGCCAGCTCGCGCAGTTTCCAGGCCGGCAGCGGGCCTGATTTCCGGCTGGAAATGGAAGGGTTGCAGTTCAGCGAGATCCCGCTGTTGGCGGGCGCCAATCCGGCGCTGATGCAGCAGGTAACCAGCCAGTTTAAAAATGATTATTCGCTGGTGCGCCTGTACGCCATGGGAATGGACGCCTGGACCCTATCCAGCCGGTTTGGCGAAATGCGCCAGATCCCCGGTCACCAGGTGGCCGGCGCCACAGGCGTGCTGAGCTCGACGTCCGACTGCGTGATTAACCGGCAAATGACCTGGCTGCAATATCGTCAGGGACAGTTGGTGCCGGCATCCTGAACCGGCGCGCGACGGGCGCGGATTATGAACGGCAGGCACGGCGCTACCTTGAAGGCGCCGGCCTGACCTTCGCCGCCGCCAATGTAACGTTGCGCGGCGGCGAGCTGGATTTGATCATGCGCGATAGGCAAACCTGGGTATTTGTGGAAGTGCGCTACCGGCGCAATGCCGACTTCGGGGGCGCGGCGGCCAGCGTTACCCGGCAGAAACAGCGGCGCCTGCTCCATGTCGCCGCCGTCTGGCTGGCGCAGCGGGGAGCGAGCTTTGATACGGTGGACTGCCGTTTCGACGTGCTCGCCATCACCGGAAATCAGTTTACCTGGATCCCCAACGCCTTTAGCGCGCAAGGATGATACATTGCGGAGCCGACGCCGCGCGATCCCGGCGACAGACCGCGAATATTGCAGAACCAGGCTATCGACCGGCTGCCTAGGTTGTTTATTAATGGACGCTAATTAAAGTAGGTTAACTCAACGTGCTGGATAGAATAAAAATTTGTTTTACAGAGAGTATTCAAACGCAGATCGCTGCTGCGGAAGCCTTGCCGGATGCCATCTCCCGCGGCGCGGTGGCGCTGGTGCAGAGTCTGCTGAACGGCAATAAAATTCTGTGTTGCGGCAACGGCACCTCAGCCGCCAATTCCCAGCATTTTGCCGCCAGCATGATTAATCGCTTTGAGGCCGAACGCCCCAGCCTGCCGGCCATAGCACTTAATGCCGATAACGTGGTCTTAACTGCGATCGCCAACGATCGGCTGCATGAGGAAATCTACGCCAAGCAGGTGCGGGCGCTGGGACAAACCGGCGACGTATTGCTGGCGATATCAACGCGCGGAAATAGCCGTGACATAGTAAAAGCGGTAGAAGCGGCGGTAACCAGAGATATGACCATTGTAGCGCTGACCGGCTACGATGGCGGCGAGTTGGCCGGGCTGCTCGGTCCGCAGGATGTGGAGATCCGCATTCCCTCACACCGCAGCGCCCGTATTCAGGAAATGCACATGCTAACGGTTAACTGCCTGTGCGATTTAATTGATAATACACTTTTTCCACACCAGAACGATTAAGGAGCACTACATGAGGATAAGTTCTGCATTTGCCGTGCTGTCTATCGCCCTCTTATTACAAGGCTGTGTCGGCGCGGTAGTTGTCGGCAGCGCCGCGGTCGCCACCAAAAGCGCCACCGATCCCCGTACGGTGGGGACGCAGGTCGACGACGGTACGCTGGAAATCCGCGTAACCAATGCGCTGAGCAAAGATGCGCAACTAAAGAAAGACGCGCGCATTATCGCCACCGCTTATCAGGGGAAAGTGCTGCTGACCGGGCAATCTCCCAACTCGGAACTCGCCAACCGTGCGAAACAGATTGCGCTTGGAGTGGAAGGCGCGGCCGAAGTTTATAATGAAATACGCCAGGGCAACCCGGTCTCGCTGGGCACCGCGTCAATGGATACCTGGATCACCACCAAGGTGCGTTCGCAGATCCTGGCGAGCGACACGGTTAAATCTTCCAATGTGAAAGTCACCACCGAAAACGGCGAAGTGTTCCTGCTCGGGCTGGTTACCCAGCGCGAAGGCGCATCGGCGGCGGAGATCGCCAGCAAGGTCAGCGGCGTAAAACACGTCACCACCGCCTTTACCTATCTGCAATAAGCGCACCTCGCCGCCATGCTCCCATAGCCGGGGGATGGCGGCGGGATGCCTCGCGCGGCAGCGACCGGTTCAGTCTAACCGGTTCGCCCTCAGAAAGCTTTCGCCGCCGATCTGACGCATCTGGCGTAAAATCCACTGCTGACGTTGCACCACATACCCGGACGGCGCGTTCACGCGAAAACGGATGGGATTCGGCAACACCGCCGCCAGCAAAGCCGCTTCGCTGGCCGTCAGCCTGCTGGCGGGTTTGTTGAAATAACGCCTCGCGGCGGCTTCCACGCCAAAAATACCGGGACCGAACTCGGCAATATTGAGATAGACCGTCAGGATCCGCCGTTTGCTCCACACCAGTTCAACCCCGGTGGTAATCCCGGCTTCGAGCGCTTTGCGCAGCCAGCTGCGCCCGTCCCACAGAAACAGATTTTTCACCGTCTGCTGCGAGAGCGTGGAGGCCCCTCGGAGCCGTTGCGTATTACGCTCGTTATGTTTCAGCGCGGAGCTGATGGCCTCAAGATCAAGTCCCCAGTGCTGAGGGAAGCGCTGATCTTCGGCGGCGATCACCGCCAGCGCCATCACCGGGGCAATCTCATCCATGGCGACCCAGTCCGAATGCGCCACGTAGGTAAAATCACCGTTCAGCCAGGCGCTGATCTGACGCTCCGCCATCACCGCGGAAAACGGAACCGGCAGAAAAGAAAACAGCACGATCCCCGCCAGCCAGCAACCCGCCACGGCCAGCAGGACGCGAATAACCAGGCGTTTAATACCGCTCAGCAGCCCGCTGCGGCGTCGACTTGAGCTCATTCAATAAAATCCAGTACGCGCTCCACCAGCTTATCAATCCCTTTTGCCGCTTCGCTGATTGAGCCGGCAAGCATGTAGGCGGGCGTGGTGATAATTTTGTGTTCGGCGTCCACTACGATATCATCGACCGGGCAGATCACATGGATCCCTCCCATTTCTTCAATAGTTTCAGCAATATCCATATCATTACCAATGGTAATTCTGACCGCTTCCCCCAACAACTTCGGCAGCAGCGCGGGGCTGATGCAAATAAAACCAATTGGTTTGCTTTGCTTATAAATTTCCTGAGTGAGTAATTTCAGATTTTCATCAATCTGACATGCGGCCCCCTGGGTAGCAAGGTCGCTTAAATTTTTAGCCGAACCAAAACCGCCGGGCACGATCAACGCATCCAGTTGTTGCGCATCCGCCTCCGAAAGCGGCTGGATTTTTCCCCTGGCGATGCGCGCCGATTCAACTAAAATGTTGCGATTCTCATTGGTTACATCACCTGTCAGATGATTAACCACATGGAATTGCGGTTTATCCGGCGCAAAGCAAACCGTTTGCGCTCCCGCCCTGTCCAGCGCCAGTAGCGTCAGCACGGCCTCATGAATCTCCGAACCGTCATAAACACCACACCCGCTCAGGACAACACCGACTCTTTTCATCATCTTTTCCCCATTTCATTACATCAACTAATTGATTTTTTTAATTGACAAACACTAATCTACATCACACATTTTAATGATTCTTGTAACATACTTTTCTGCTTTTGCTATTTTGTTGCTTGATGAAGATGTAAGATTGATAAAGTAAAGAGTATCCGCACTTGCGAGTTCACGACCCCTGATATCTAAGATGCAGGTGCCCGTTTTCCCTGGTGTTGGCGCATAATTCGCGCACCCCGGCCTCGGTCGGGGTCATTTTTTTTTACTCGTCTCATCCATGAAACTCGTCCTGCGGGCCGCCGCAAGCGGCGTTAAAAAACACTCCCGATATTTTTTTACTCGTCATAAGCGTCATCGGTTTTTTTCCGCCTCGGCCACCCAATCCCGCAGCACCTGAACGTCATGACGCCAGTCGTGTTTAAGCTCGTCGATCCATTCCTGGACGTTATCCCACCAGGCCGGCAATGTCGGCGTCTGTATCTGCTGGGCAACCTGTTGCAGATGACGCAGCCCCACCGATCCCGCCGCCCCTTTAATCTTGTGCCCCTCTTCGGTAATGCCTTTCTGATCGCGCGCCGTCATGTTGGAATCAAGAATAGCCAGATAGCCCGGCATCATTTTTTCGAACATATCCAGGCTTTGGTGAATCAGTTTGGGCCCGACCAAATCCAGGTACTGTTCCAGCATCGCAATGTCCAGCAGGTCCTCGTTAACCATTTCGCCACCTTTTTCAGTCACCGGCTCATCGGCACGCGCGGTTTGATGATCCCAATACTGTTTGATAACCGAGGTCAACGCCGGCACCGACAGCGGTTTACTCAGCACGTCATCCATACCGGCATCCAGATACTCTTTTTTATCTTTCAGCACGTTGGCGGTTAACGCCACCAGCGGCGGCAGGGCGCGGTCGGCGTAGCGTCGGCGTATCTGGCGCGCCACGTCCAGCCCGGTCATATCCGGCAGTTGAATATCCAGCAACGCCAGGTCGAACTCATCGGGATCGAACATATCCAGCGCTTCCTGCCCGGTCATCGCCACGTCCACGCTGCTGCCCAGTTTTTCCAGCACCGAGCGCGCCACCACCACATTCAGCTCAATATCCTCCACCAGCAGAACGTGCAGCGCCGGCAGCGGCATCTCATCATCCGCATCCTGATTGCCGCCGGCCCCTTCCAAGCCTGGCGCCGTAACCGTCAGGGTGAAGCAGGAACCTTTGCCCTGAACGCTGGCGACCTGGATGTCGCCGCCCATATTTTGCGCCAGACGTTTCGATACCGACAGACCGATGCCGGTTCCGGTGGCCGGTTTGCCGCCGTGCTGGTCCTTCACCTGATAGTACATGGCGAAGATTTTTTCCAATTCATCCGCCGGGATCCCCATGCCGGAATCCTCGACCTCGAAGCGCAGACGGTCGCCTTGCTCATGCCATACGCGCACCACGATTTTTCCCTGCGGGGTGAATTTCACCGCGTTGCTGAGCAGGTTCCACAAGATCTGCCGCAGACGCGTACCGTCGGTAATGATTTTTTGCGGCAGCGGCTGGTGCGGTTCCACTATCAGCTTCAGTCCCTTGGGCTGAGCCAGCAATCCGCCCAAATTCTCCAGATCGACCAGAAAACCGGTGAAATCTATCGGCTGGTTATCCAACTGCACCTTGCGGCGCTCCTGTTTGTCCATTTCAATCACATCGTTAAAAATATTGCCCAGCGTGATGGCGCTGACATGAATGGTTTTTAAATACCTCAGCTGTTCCGCATCAAGCTGCGTATCCAGCAGGATACGGCTTAACCCGACAATGCCGTTAAGCGGCGTACGCAGTTCGTGGCTGATGGTTGAAATAAAAGTGCTCTTCTCCCTGCTGGCGCTCTCTAGCGCGTCCTGGTAACGCTTACGCTCCGTTATATCGCGTCCGAAACCCATCAGCCCGTGGCGTTTGCCCATGCGATCGTAAAAGGGCACCTTGCGTAGCTCAAAACAGGCTTTACGGCCGTCGGGATACACCAGCCACTGTTCATAGGTCAGCGACACGTTGTGACGGAACACTTTTTCGTCCGTTTCCATCACCTTCTCGGCGATATCCGGCGCATAGACATCCTTCGGCGTCAGGCCGACAAGCTGTTTCTGGCTTTTACCCACCAGCAGTTCCATGGCGCGGTTGCAGCCGGAAAACTCTTTATTTTCATTGCGGTAATAGACCAGGTCGGGAGAAGCATCAAGGAAAGAGCGCAACAACGCGGACTGCTGTTCCAGCTCCACCTGCGCCTGCTCGCGACGGGCCATCTCTTCTTTCAGCTTGCTGACCACCAGCAGGCGCGCCTCTTCCGATTTGATGCGATCGGCGATTTCCTGATTAAGCTGGGCGATATTTTCCTGTAGCTGTTCGTTCAGCTCCAGATCCCGGTGGCGCATCTCTTCCAGTTTCGCCACCAGCTTCGCCAGCCGCTGGCGCGACTCCTCCAACTGCTCCACCACGACGGAGAGAAAATAAACCGCCCACGGGGTAATCAGCAGCCCGAAAAATACCGAACGAACGACATCGATATTCTCCACTTCCCCGCTGAGCAGCAGAGTGACGGCCATCTGCACCACCATCGCCAGCAGCACCAGTACCGAAGCCAGCAGCAGTGAAAAACGGACAAGCCCCAGTTTTACCATTAAATCAACATAGTACTGAGCCAACAGGCGGATTTGCTTCATAGCGGTTTCCTTAGTCACGAACCAGCGAATCATATCGTAAAATGACCGCCGGCGCGGTGCCGGTTGCGGCAGATTCGCCACATCGTCCGCCAACGGCGCATTTTACCGGGCGGCGCTAATTATCACGGTACAGATAAGGCGTGCCCAGCGCCGATCCCTGGACGCCGTGGAGCTGTAAATAGCGATCCAGCTCGACCATGCCGGTCCAGCGATTTTCACACCACAGCGGTGCCAGCAACGTCGGGCGGCGGGCGCTGGCGGAAATGCGATGATAGACAATCTCCGGCGGCGTACGGCGGATCATCTCGCCGGCGGTCGTCACATACTCTTCCAGCGCCAGCGCGGATAATCTGCCCGCCCGCCAGGCTTTGGCCATAATACTGCCCTCCACGATATGCAGCGGATGCAGCTTGATGCCTTCCACGCCGGTTTCCACCACGCGGTCGAGCGTGGATAAGCAACGCTGCGCATCCTCGCCCGGCAGACCGACGATCAGGTGGCAGCACACCTTCAGGCCGCGCTGGCGGGCGCGACGCGCCGTCTGCTGATAGCTGGCGAAATCATGCCCGCGATTAATGCGGCGCAGCGTTTTGTCGCTGGCGCTCTGCAGGCCCAGTTCCAGCCACACCTCATAGCCGCGCTCATGATAGCCGGATAGCAAATCGAGCACCGCGTCCGGCACGCAGTCCGGCCGGGTGCCGACGCACAGCCCCACCATATCCGCCTGATCCAGCGCCGCCCGATACATATTTTCCAGCACCTGAACTTCGGCATAGGTGCTGGTATAAGCCTGAAAATAAGCCAGATAACGCTTTGCCCGTTTAACTTTGCCGGCCTGCGCGGCCAACTGCTGGGCAATGCTGCGCTGCTGCATCTGTTCATCGGCAAACGAAGCGACATTACAAAACGTACAGCCTCCCCGCCCCAGCGTGCCGTCGCGGTTCGGGCAGCTAAAACCGCCGTGCAGCGTGAGCTTATGGATCTTTTCTCCATAGCGGCGCTGAAGATTTCCACCAAACATATTGATTAATTTTTGTAATTGCATATTCTGATTAGCCCTCTTGAGGAAGAGCAGCCTACTCCGTCAGCCCCAGCGCCGCGATGACGCCGATCAATCCCCGCCGGCAGTTAAAATGAATGATTATTCGCTTTTAGTGAAAATAAACGCATATTTGCGATAATTAATTTTTCTTATCCGACTGCGCGCTTTCATTAAAAGATGACGTAAAAATGAAAAACAGTGGCATAAATCAAAAAAATCGGTCAAAGCAGTATAAGATTCCGAAAATAAGAAAAATTGCAGCATGTAGCGGAGATATTGTGATATGGCAATAGTGATACAGCTCACACTACGCCCCCATCCGATAGCTGTTAATCAGTATACTTTAGCTAAAAAAATCATTAACTTTCATAGGTATAACTAAAAATTATCCCATGCCGGCACATTTTGCACTGTTATTTGACCTGAACAGGCTTTCTCGCTAATTTGGACATCCGCTGGAAGCTTTCCCGATGAGTCCCTGACTCGTCATATTTATGCAGTAAATGAAGACTCCCTCTACAAACAAGTCATTTACCACTTGTGAGACCGTCACGAGAGGCCGAAGAAGAGAGCGGCAGGTATACGCAGCTCGACGCCAAGGTGCTTTCTCGCAGTAGGTTGTGAGAGTCACACAGAGCCCGGGGAGGTTCACTATTATGTTGTACGATGCATCCCAAGAGAGAGACAACTGTGGTTTTGGCCTAATCGCCCATATAGAAGGCGAGCCGAGCCATAAAGTCGTGCGTACCGCAATCCACGCACTGGCCCGCATGCAGCACCGTGGCGCGATCCTTGCTGACGGCAAGACCGGCGACGGCTGCGGCCTATTGCTGCAAAAACCCGATCGTTTTTTCCGCCTGGTGGCGGAAGAGCGCGGCTGGCGCTTAGCCAAAAATTACTCCGTCGGCATGATGTTTCTCAATCAGGATGAGGATCTGGCCCGCGCCGCCCGCCGGATTGTGGAAGAAGAGCTGCAAAACGAAACGCTGTCGGTGCTTGGCTGGCGCGAAGTGCCGACCAACCCGGACGTTTTGGGCGAAATCGCCCTTTCCTCGTTGCCGCGTATTGAGCAAATCTTCGTCAACGCCCCGGCCGGCTGGCTGCAAAGCGATATGGAACGCCGTTTGTTTATGGCGCGTCGCCGCATCGAAAAACGGATTGAAGACAAAGAATTCTACGTTTGCAGCTTCTCCAATCTGGTGACGATCTATAAAGGCCTGTGCATGCCGGCGGATCTGCCGCGCTTCTATCTCGATCTGGCGGATCTGCGCCTGGAATCGGCAATCTGCCTGTTCCACCAGCGTTTCTCCACCAACACGGTGCCGCGCTGGCCGCTGGCGCAGCCGTTCCGCTATCTGGCGCACAACGGCGAGATCAACACCATCGCCGGCAACCGCCAATGGGCGCGCGCGCGCGCTTACAAATTCAAAACCCCGCTGATCCCCGACCTGCAGGACGCCGCGCCGTTCGTCAACGAAACCGGTTCCGACTCCAGCTCGCTGGATAACATGCTGGAACTGTTTCTCAGCGGCGGGATGGACATCATCCGCGCCATGCGCCTGCTGGTGCCGCCGGCCTGGCAGAATAACCCGGATATGGATCCGGAGCTGCGCGCCTTCTTTGACTTCAACTCCATGCATATGGAGCCGTGGGACGGTCCGGCGGGCATCGTGATGTCCGACGGGCGCTACGCCGCCTGTAACCTGGACCGCAACGGCCTGCGTCCGGCGCGCTACGTCATCACCAAAGACAAACTGATCACCTGCGCCTCCGAAGTGGGCATCTGGGATTATCAGCCGGATGAGGTGGTGGAAAAAGGCCGCGTCGGACCGGGCGAACTGATGGTTATCGATACCCGCCACGGGCGCATTCTGCATTCGGCCGAAACCGATGACGACCTTAAAAGCCGTCACCCGTATAAAGAGTGGATGGAGAAAAACGTCCAGCGTCTGGTGCCGTTTGAAGACCTGCCGGACGACCAGGTCGGCAGCCGCGAATTTGACGATACCCTGCTGGAAACCTATCAGAAGCAGTTCGGCTACAGCGCCGAAGAGCTGGATCAGATCCTGCGCGTGCTGGGTGAAAACGGTCAGGAAGCCACCGGTTCGATGGGCGACGACACGCCGTTCGCCGTGCTTTCCAGCCGTCCGCGCATTATTTATGACTATTTCCGCCAGCAGTTCGCCCAGGTGACCAACCCGCCCATCGATCCGCTGCGCGAAGCGCATGTGATGTCGCTGGCCACCTGTATCGGTCGCGAAATGAACGTCTTCTGTGAAGCGGAAGGCCAGGCTCACCGTCTGAGCTTTAAATCGCCGATCCTGCTTTACTCCGATTTCACCCAACTGATCTCGCAGGATCAGCAACACTACCGCGCGGATACGCTGGACCTGACGTTCGAACCGCAACGGCAAACGCTGCAACAGCGCGTTGAAAAGCTGTGCGACGAGGCGGAGCACAAGGTGCGCGACGGCGCGGTGCTACTGGTGCTTTCCGACCGCGGCATCTCCGCGCAACGCCTGCCGGTGCCGGCGCCGATGGCCGTCGGCGCCATTCAGCGCCGTCTGGTGGAAAAGAGCCTGCGCTGCGACGCCAACATCATCGTTGAAACCGCCAGCGCGCGCGATCCGCACCATTTCGCGGTGCTGCTCGGCTTCGGCGCCACGGCGATTTACCCTTATCTCGCCTACGAAACGCTGGCGAAGATGGTCGATAACCACACCATTGAAAAAGCGTATCGCGCGGTGATGCTCAACTATCGTAACGGCATCAACAAAGGGCTGTACAAGATCATGTCCAAAATGGGCATATCCACCGTCGCCTCCTACCGTTGCGCCAAACTGTTCGAAGCCGTCGGCCTGCATCAGGACGTCTCGTCCCTCTGCTTTCAGGGCGTGGTCAGCCGCATCAGCGGCGCCAACTTCAGCGATTTCGAGCAGGATCTGCTGAACCTGTCCAAACGCGCCTGGCTGAAACGCAAGACGCTGGATCAGGGCGGCCTGCTGAAATTCGTCCACGGCGGCGAATATCACGCCTATAACCCGGATGTGGTCACCACGCTGCAAAAGGCGGTGAAAAGCGGCGACTACGCCGATTACGAGCACTATTCCCGTCTGGTCAACCAACGTCAGCCCGCCACCCTGCGCGACCTGCTGGCGCTGAAGCCGCAGGCGGGCGCCGCCATCTCTATCGACGAGGTGGAGCCGGCGACGGAAATGTACAAACGCTTCGATACCGCGGCGATGTCCATCGGCGCCCTCAGCCCTGAAGCGCATGAGTCACTGGCTGAAGCGATGAACGGACTCGGCGGTTTCTCCAACTCCGGCGAAGGCGGGGAAGATCCGGCGCGCTACGGCACCAACAAGGTTTCCCGTATCAAGCAGGTGGCGTCCGGCCGTTTCGGCGTCACCCCGGCCTATCTGGTCAACGCCGACGTGATTCAGATTAAAGTGGCGCAGGGCGCCAAGCCCGGCGAAGGCGGCCAACTGCCCGGCGATAAGGTTACGCCGTACATCGCCAGACTGCGCTACTCGGTGCCGGGCGTGACCTTGATTTCGCCGCCGCCGCACCATGATATCTATTCGATCGAAGATTTGGCGCAGCTGATTTTCGATCTGAAACAGATCAATCCGCAGGCGATGATCTCGGTCAAGCTGGTTTCCGAGCCGGGCGTCGGCACCATCGCCACCGGCGTAGCCAAAGCCTATGCCGACCTGATCACCATCGCCGGTTACGACGGCGGCACCGGCGCCAGTCCGCTGACCTCGGTGAAATACGCCGGCTGTCCGTGGGAGCTGGGCCTGGTGGAAACCCAGCAGGCGCTGGTGGCCAACGGTCTGCGCCATAAAATCCGTCTGCAGGTGGACGGCGGTCTAAAAACCGGGCTGGATATCATCAAGGCGGCGATCCTGGGGGCGGAAAGCTTCGGCTTCGGCACCGGACCGATGGTGGCGCTGGGCTGCAAATACCTGCGTATCTGCCACCTGAACAACTGCGCCACCGGCGTCGCCACCCAGGACGAAAAACTGCGGCGCGACCACTATCACGGGCTGCCGGAGCTGGTCGCCAACTACTTCCGCTTTATCGCGCACGAAACCCGCACGCTGATGGCGGAACTGGGCGTAAGCCGCCTGGTGGATTTGATCGGCCGCACCGATCTGCTGGTGGAGCTGGATGGCTTCACCGCCAAGCAAAACAAGCTGGATCTGTCGCCTCTGCTGCAAACCGCGGCGCCGCAGCCGGGCAAGACGCCGTACTGCACTGAAAGCAACCCGTCATTCGACAAGGGGCTGCTGAACAAGGATCTGTTGGCGCAGGCGCAGCCATACGTGGAAGCGCGGCAAAGCAAAGCGCTCTACTTTGACATCCGCAACACCGACCGTTCCGTCGGCGCCACCCTGTCCGGCGCGATTGCCGCGCAGTATGGCGATCAGGGGCTGGCGAGCGATCCGATCAAAGCCTACTTCTCCGGCACTGCCGGGCAGAGCTTCGGCGTGTGGAATGCGGGCGGCGTCGAACTGACGCTGACCGGCGACGCCAACGACTACGTCGGCAAAGGGATGGCGGGCGGCAGCATTGCCGTGCGTCCTCCGGTGGGCTCCGCTTTCCGCAGCCATGAAGCCAGCATCATCGGCAACACCTGTCTGTATGGCGCCACCGGCGGCAAGCTGTTTGCAGCCGGCCGGGCGGGCGAACGTTTCGCGGTACGCAACTCCGGCACCATCACCGTGGTGGAAGGCATCGGCGACAACGGCTGCGAATACATGACCGGCGGCATCGTCTGTGTACTGGGCCGTACCGGCGTCAACTTTGGCGCGGGCATGACCGGCGGGTTCGCTTACGTTCTTGACGAGGACGGCGAATTCCGCAAACGCGTCAACCCGGAACTGGTGGAAGTGCTGGATGTAGAACAACTGGCTATTCATGAAGAACATTTGCGCGGCCTGATTACCGAGCATGTGCAGCATACCGGTTCGCAACGCGCAGAAGAGATCCTCGCTAACTGGCCGGCATGGGCATCCAAATTTGCTCTGGTGAAACCGAAGTCAAGTGATGTGAAGGCATTGTTGGGTCACCGTAGCCGTTCCGCAGCCGAGCTGCGGGTTCAGGCGCAGTAAGAGGTCATCATGAGTCAGAATGTTTATCAATTTATCGATTTACAGCGCGTTGATCCGCCCAAAAAACCGCTGAAAATTCGTAAAATTGAATTTGTAGAAATTTACGAACCGTTCTCGGAGAGCCAGTCCAAGGCACAGGCCGATCGCTGCCTGTCCTGCGGCAACCCTTACTGCGAATGGAAATGCCCGGTTCATAACTATATTCCCAACTGGCTGAAGCTGGCGAATGAAGGACGGATTATCGAAGCGGCGGAACTGTCGCATCAGACCAACAGCCTGCCGGAAGTGTGCGGCCGGGTGTGCCCGCAGGATCGCCTGTGCGAAGGTTCCTGTACGCTGAATGACGAATTCGGCGCGGTCACCATCGGCAATATCGAACGCTATATCAACGACAAGGCGCTGGAAATGGGCTGGAAGCCGGATATGTCCGGCGTTCAATCCACCGGTAAACGCGTGGCGATTATCGGCGCAGGCCCCGCCGGCCTGGCCTGTGCCGACGTACTGGCGCGCAACGGCGTACAGGCTGTGGTGTTCGATCGCCATCCTGAGATTGGCGGCCTGCTGACCTTCGGCATCCCGGCGTTCAAGCTGGAAAAAGAAGTGATGGTCAAGCGCCGTGAAATCTTCAGCGGCATGGGCATCGAATTCCGCCTGAACACCGAAGTGGGTAAAGACGTGCGGATGAAAGATCTGCTGGATGAGTTCGATTCGGTGTTCCTCGGCGTCGGGACCTATCAATCCATGCGCGGCGGGCTGGAAAACGAAGAAGCGCCGGGCGTCTATGACGCTCTGCCGTTTCTGATCGCCAATACCAAGCAGCTTATGGGCTTCGAAGCCTCATTCGAAGAACCTTACGTCACCATGCAAGGCAAACGCGTGGTGGTGCTGGGCGGCGGCGATACCGCGATGGACTGCGTGCGGACCTCGATTCGCCAGGGCGCGACGCACGTTATCTGCGCCTATCGCCGCGATGAAGAGAACATGCCGGGCTCCAAGCGCGAAGTGAAAAACTCGCGGGAGGAAGGGGTAGAATTCAAATTCAACCTGCAGCCGCTGAGCATTGAAATTAACGAAGCCGGCAGCGTGTGCGGCGTCAGAATGGCGCGCACCGAGTTGGGCGCGCCCGATGCCAACGGGCGCCGCCGTCCTGAAATCGTCGCCGGTTCGGAGCACGTGCTGGAAGCGGATGCGGTGATAATGGCTTTCGGCTTCCGTCCTCACAAGATGGCGTGGCTGGCCGAACACGACGTCGAACTGGATGGTCAGGGCCGCATCATCGCCCCGGAAAACAGCGATAACGCGTTCCAGACCAGCAACCCGAAAATCTTTGCCGGCGGCGATGCCGTACGCGGCTCGGACCTGGTGGTGACCGCCATTGCCGAAGGGCGCAAAGCCGCCGCAGGCATTTTGGACTTCCTGGAAGTCTGACTCCCCTTGCCCGGACCGGATTTGTCGGTCCGGGCAGCATCGCGCTCCGCCGATAATCTCTGCTAATTCCCCATCCCGCCTGGCAAAATCCCGCTAAGCGTCTACCATTGTTACGTGCTTGCACGTTGATATTATTGGAAATTTAAAATTAGGAGATAACATGACGGTTAAAGTAGCGCTTATTACTGGCGCAGGTCAGGGGATTGGCCGCGCTATTGCGCTTAGACTGGCGAAAGACGGCTTTTCCATCGCCGTGGTTGACTACAACATGGATACCGCCCGTAACGTGGCGCAAGAGATTGAGCAAGGCGGCGGCCAGGCTATCGCCCTTAAGGCTGACGTTGCCGATCGGGACGCGGTTTTTGCGGCAGTCGCAGAGACCCAGAAAAAATTCGGCGACTTCAACGTCATCGTCAACAACGCAGGGATTGCGCCTTCCACGCTTATTGAAGACATTACCCCGGAAATTGTCGACCGGGTGTATAACATCAACGTTAAAGGGGTTATCTGGGGCATCCAGGCCGCGGTCGAGGCGTTTAAATCCCTCGGGCACGGCGGAAAAATCATTAACGCCTGTTCTCAGGCGGGTCACGTTGGCAACCCGGAACTGGCGGTATACAGCTCCAGCAAATTTGCCGTGCGCGGTCTGACGCAATCCGCCGCGCGCGATCTGGCGCCGCTGGGCATTACCGTGAACGGCTTCTGCCCGGGAATTGTAAAAACGCCGATGTGGGAAGAGATCGACCGTAAAATCTCCGAATCAGCGGGAAAACCCGCGGGCTACGGCACCGCCGAATTTGCCAAACGCATCACCCTGGGACGCCTCTCCGAACCGGAAGACGTCGCCGCCTGCGTCGCCTATCTGGCAGGCCCCGATTCCGACTATATGACGGGGCAGTCCTTGCTGATCGACGGCGGTATGGTATTCAGTTAATCGCTTAACCTATACCCGTCATACTTCAAGCTGCAGATGCGTTGGCTGCATTACTCGGCCCCTCCGTGGGCCCCGCCCCCTGGGGCCGCTGCAAGCAGCGTTCAAATCTGCTCCAGGCAGATTTGGCAGTCACCCGAATCACTTATCTGTGTAAGCTCATCGGGATTAAATGAGAGACATCCTGTCTCTCACCGGAGGCCAGCCGTTGGCTGGACAAATTCGTTCCCGACGAATTTGTCCTTCCCTTGCCGCCTTCCTGCAACTCGAATTATTTAGGGTATATACTTTACCCACAGCCGGGCGTCACCAGCCCGGCTGTTCTCCTTTCATTCCAGCTTTTCCCACTCCTCGCGCGGTCGGATCCCGCCTGAAATGCCTGACACCTCCGCACAGGACGGCGCTCATCGTCTAATGTCAGTCTCAGTTATAGCACATGCGGTATACTCATCTTTTCCCGTCGCCGGATTTTAAGATGATGATCAATTTTCAATCGGTATTTCCGCAGACGCCATTATCGAAAACCGAACTGACCGTGCCTGCGCCAACGCATTTTTTACAGGCTGAACGGCCGTAGCATATTGTGTATGCTGTATCTTCTTCACTGATACAGAACGGAAAAATAATGAACGTCACCATCCGCAACGCAGAAAAAAAAGACGCTGGAATCATCCTCGCCATGATTACCGAACTGGCTATTTACGAAAAAGCGCGCCATGAAGTGGTTACCGACCAACAAGGCATCGAAGACAGCTTATTCGCTCTGGACAGTAAAACCGAAGCCCTGATAGGCGAGGCGGATGGCGTCCCGGTGGGCTACGCGGTATTTTTTACCAGCTATTCCACCTGGCTGGGGCGCAATGGCATCTACCTTGAAGACCTGTACGTCACGCCGGACCGCCGGGGAAAAGGGATAGGCAAAACCCTGCTGCGTCATATCGCATGGCTGGCCGCGGAACGTAACTGCGGCCGTCTGGAATGGTGCGTACTCGACTGGAATCAGCCGGCGATCGATTTTTACCGCAGCATCGGCGCGACGCCCCAGAACGAATGGATTCGCTATCGCCTGGAAAATGAAACGCTGCACGCGTTTGCCGGGAAAAAGAAATAGTCCTGCCTCACGACGTTTAACGCCTCACCGCACGCTATCTTCTTAACCATGCGCGGTCCGTCATAACGCATAACGGACGGACCGCTTCCCACCGCTTACGCTAACGCCGGCGGAACTCCTCTTATCGTGGTCAACCTCGTCAGAGTGTTGCCTTGGTCTGTATCGGTTCGTTGATGGTCATTAGCACCAGCAAGCACAGAAACGAGCAGATAGCCATAAAACCGAATACATAACCCCAACTGAAGTTATCCAGCAGAAGTCCCGCAATTAGAGGACATGCCGCTCCACCCAGTTGTCCTCCAGTGTTGATAATGGAACCGGCAATAGGAAACACCTCTTTGGTTGTGAGCGCCATGGGATAAACCATGTAGGCGGAGAAACCCAGGTTGAACAGGATACCGGTTAACAACAGCAGTCCTCCAAGGATAATGGGATTATCTGGTGCGTTGATCAGCGTTATCATCATGACCACGGTTGCAATGGCGGAGGCCATCATCAAAGGTTTTCTGCGTTTGTTTAGCAGTCTGTCCGAGCACCATCCACCCAACAGGTTACCGATCACGGCGCCAATCCAGGGAGCGGATGCAAGCATCCCCATTTTCATTACCGAGAAGCCTTTCTCATTCATTAAATAGGTTGGGATCCATGCCAGCAAAACGTTCACGATGCCCATCATGAAAAAGTAGCCGAGCATGCTGCCAAGTACATTCCATGATTTAAAGATTTCTTTTTTGGTACTGATCAACGGAACTTCTTTAGTACGGATTATCCTGTCTAATAATTTGAATGATTTTTCGTTGGCATAGATAGGCCGCGATTTTTGCGTGTGTGCTATGACTTTTCCGGTAGGGATTTTCTCTTCAATGATATCTAATTCTTCCGGCGAGCAAAATTTACTTTCTCGTGGTGAATTGGTAACGATTAAATACCAGATGACGGAAAGAAACAGGCCCGGAATGGCAAAGAAATAGAAAACGTAATGCCAACTGTAGTGATAGATAATGATGGCACATAACGGAGGAACAAGGACCGGGCCAAATTTCGCCGCTGATAAAAAGATTGCTGTGACCAGTCCTTTTTCTGAGGCCGGGAACCAACGATTAATGGTTGACGTAATACCTATGGGTAAGGGACCTTCCGCCAGGCCCAATATAAACCTCGATACTTTTAACCCCAGAATTGAGGTAGAGAAACCAACAAAGCACGTCGCCAGCGAAGTCAATATCATTGATATTGAAAATATCTTTCTCACGCCAAATTTAGCATAGAGGAAACCACTAGGTATTTGTGCTATGGCATAGGCCAACAGAAAAAGACTGGCCAGTGCTCCCGCTTCAGTATTGGACATATGAAAATCAGATCGGATAAAGGGTAACACAACACCGATATTTGCTCTGTCAGCAGCAGCTACGGTATAAACGCAAAAGATAAGTGATGCAATGACCCAGCGAAAACGCCCTGGTTTATTATTTGTGCTATTCATTGTTTTTCCCATCAAAGATAAATACAGTTTTTTTCCAAAAGTTTTTCATCCACCCACGACATATCCCATTCGTCATTTTCTATCTGGGTTTTGATATTTTCTTCTTTTTCTGTAACGTATTTTGTTTTTTCTAATACGGATTCAAGGTCATTCTGCCTGACGACGACAGCACCATCAAGGTCTGCAACGATCATGTCCCCCGGAGTGATAACAACACCATCGATAGAAATAGGGAAATTAATCTCTCCAGGACCATCTTTAAAAGGACCGGCAGGGGTTGCCCCTAAAGCAAATACCGAAATAGGTGATTGTTGAATAAAATCCAGATCACGAACCATACCGTTGATAATGATCCCTGCAATGCCTTTTTTCATCGCCCAGCGCAGCATGAGTTCTCCCATCAGCGCATTTTTTTCACCACCTTGCCCATTTACCACAATAACATCACCTGGAGAAGCCATTCCAATAGCCTTGTAAAACAGAAGGTTATCCCCACTACGCAAATTGACCGTAAAGGCCGGACCTGCGAGTTTTAAGTCATTCAGCGGCCTGATTTTATTGCTCAGGCAGAACTGACGATTCATGACGTCGCCGATATTTGCCGCTGGTAGTTTCTTGAACTCATCTATCAAATATTTTTGTGGTCTATTAAAATATTTTTTAATCTGAAATCCATTATTTGACATAAACACTCCGATTTTACCCAATTAAAAATGTGACGCACTTCTAAAAAATGAAATTTATTTACTTTATACCCAATAAAAATAAGAGAAATTAATTATTGGTGAATTAAGGTAGTGACATATTTAATTGTCAGGCCTTTTTGTGTAAAGAGAAAATAATAAATATTAAATATCAATTATTGGAATATATGCAGGTGGAGAAATGAATGCTATCTTACTAAAAACATTTTTAACCATTGTAAAAGCAGGGAGTATCAATAAATCGGCCGAGGAACTTTTTGTTGCTCAATCCACTGTAACAAAAAGATTACAGGTACTTGAAAATGAATTAGGATTTGATCTATTTGAGCGAAATAAGGGTATAAGAGAAATAAAACTGACAGAGGCAGGTAGTTCTTTCCTTGAGATTGCTGAGAAATGGTATGACTTTTTTCTGGAAATAGAAACGATAAAATCCAATGAATCGAGAATAAACATTACAATAGGATGTCTCAATAGTATTAATTTCGCAATCTTTACTCCTCTTTACCGAGCGCTTATTAACCATGAAAGCAAAATGAATGTGAAAATCGTGACAACGCACTCTATCGATATTTTTGGTTTGATTGAAAAACGAATAATTGATGTTGGGTTCTCTTTCTCGGATTTGAAATCTCAAAACACCATGAGTTTTAAACTATACAGTGAGCCTATGGTCGGGTTGTGTCTTCCAAGCTCTATTCTGGCGGGAAAAGAAGAAGTTAAGCTTGAGCAACTTCAGGTTAAAGATGAGTATTATGTCCGCTGGGATGAGGATTTTGAACGCTGGCATATGCAAGGGTTTGGGCGTATTCATGGTTTTAATGCTCAGTTTGATAACGGTCATCTGATCATGAACTTATTATCACATGGAACAGACTGGGCTATTGTCCCCAGTTCTACGGCTTTATTTGCCCAAAAACAGCACGGATGCGTATCCTTTCGTCTGGCTCAAAACTGTCATCCGCCCAGTAGAGTGGTTTATATGGTTATGCATAAAAACCAGAAGAAAAGTACGCAGAAAGGCGTGGCTAAACTGGCTGCTTTATTACATGAATTATCTGGATTGTTAGCGAAAGAAATACCGGACATCGAGTTTTATACCCAAAATATTATTGAGAGTTTGGAAGTTGGTTGAGTATCAACTAAAGATTATTTTTCTGATGGTTATGATTTTTCAGTATCTCATGAGACATGAAAAAGGGCACTGTCAGTGTGCCCTTAATAAATCAGGGACTTATTTAACCACCCGCAGTGACGGTCTTCTTCCCTTGGGAGGCTGCGGCGGATCGTCATCGGGATTATCATTTTCATCCGATGCGTCCGGATTATTGTCGACGATCGACATCACCGTACTGGCCGTGACGTCCTCATCCTGAAAATCGTCGAGTTCGCCCGTCGATTCATAGGCGGGCTCAGGCTCAAACATCGTGCCGGCGCCGTTCTCCCGGGCGTAAATCGCCAACACCGCCGCCATGGGTACAGACACCTGACGCGGCACGCCGCCGAAACGGGCGTTAAAGCGCACGCTGTCATCAGCCAACTCAAGACCGCCAACGGCTCGGGGTGCGATATTCAGCACAATCTGCCCGTCGCGGGCAAATTCCATCGGGACCATAACACCCGGCAGAGTAATATCGACCACCAGATGAGGCGTCAACTGGTTATCCAGCAGCCAGTCATAAAAAGCCCGCAACAGATACGGACGACGCGGAGACAGTTGAGACAACGCCATGTTGTTTAACCTCTGGTTTGCAAACGCATTTCACGTTCTGCTTCCGTCAGGGAAGCGAGAAACGCATCACGCTCAAATACGCGCGTCATGTAGCCTTTCAATTCTTTCGCACCAGAACCGCTCAATTCAATGCCTAATTGCGGCAGGCGCCATAACAGCGGGGCCAGATAACAATCCACCAGGCTGAACTCTTCGCTCATAAAGTAAGGCGCTTCGTTGAACACAGGCGCAACCGCCAGCAGTTCTTCACGCAACTGTTTACGAGCGCTATCCGCGTCCTGAGCGCTGCCCTGTATGATTTTCTTCAGCAGAGAATACCAGTCGTTCTCAATGCGGTGCATCATCAGACGGCTGTTGCCGCGCGCCACCGGATAGACGGGCATCAGCGGCGGATGAGGAAAACGTTCATCCAGATACTCCATGATAATCCGTGATTCATAGAGCGTCAGTTCCCGATCGACCAGCGTCGGAACCGAACCATAAGGATTGAGGTCAATAAGATCCTGAGGCAGATTATCCAGGTCTACCTGCTCAATCTCGACACTCACCCCTTTTTCCGCCAGTACGATGCGGACCTGATGGCTAAAAATGTCGGACGGACCAGAAAACAGCGTCATTACCGAACGTTTGTTGGCAGCGACAGCCATGAAAACCTCCAAGTTTATCGAGAAAATACGGCGAATAACCGATCTGCTAATGTTCTGCGAGCCAATATTCTGCGGTTTTGTCGCTCGATATCGGAAAAAGCGACTCGCTGGGAAACAGGCACAAAAGTGTCGGTTAGTTTATCAGATTTTGTTCGTTCTGTGGGGATATAAGCGCAACCTCATCGTTAACCCACGGAAAATAAAGATTATTTTTTCAACGCGTATCGCCTGTGGGCTATCCCGGTCCGCCATAAAAAATCGCCGGAGCGATTTTAAACGTCGCCCCGCGACGGCCCAAAGGGTGGCGGGCAGGGATAGCCCGCCATAAAAAAACCCGGCGACCAGCACCGGGTTTTTCGCATTGATTTCGCTGCAACGCAGCAGGAAATTAACGCTTGGAGAACTGAGGACGGCGGCGTGCTTTACGCAGACCGACTTTCTTACGTTCAACCTTACGAGCATCGCGAGTCACGAAGCCTGCCTTACGCAGTTCGCCACGCAGAGACTCATCATACTCCATCAGCGCGCGGGTGATACCATGACGGATCGCCCCGGCCTGACCGGAGATACCACCACCCTTAACGGTGATGTACAGGTCGAATTTACCAACCATGTCGACCAGTTCCAGCGGCTGACGAACTACCATGCGGGCAGTTTCACGACCGAAGTACTGTTCCAGACTACGCTGGTTGATAACGATATTACCGCTGCCCGGTTTGATAAACACGCGAGCGGCGGAGCTTTTGCGGCGACCAGTGCCGTAGTATTGATTTTCAGCCATTGCCTATAATCCCGATTAAATGTCCAGAACTTGCGGTTGCTGTGCCGCGTGATTGTGCTCGGTGCCCGCGTAAACTTTCAGCTTACGGAACATGGCACGACCCAGCGGGCCCTTCGGCAGCATGCCTTTAACCGCGATTTCAATCACGCGCTCAGGACGGCGGGCAATCATCTCTTCAAAGGTCGCTTGTTTGATACCACCGATGTGGCCGGTGTGGTGGTAATAAATCTTGTCAGTACGCTTGTTACCGGTTACGGCAACTTTATCTGCGTTCAGGACGATGATGTAATCACCCGTATCAACGTGCGGAGTGTATTCCGCTTTATGCTTGCCGCGCAGGCGACTAGCCAGTTCAGTTGCGAGGCGACCCAAGGTCTTACCGCTCGCGTCAACAACGTACCAGTCGCGTTTTACGGTTTCTGGTTTAGCTGTAAAAGTTTTCATTAAAAGCTTACCCAATAATTAGTTACACGCAGGTGTTCACCTAAACGCTAAAAACAGTCGAGGCTCACACGACCATCAAGTCCAGCAAACCTACCCCTTCGAATAGCCATTGCCGGCACTATAAAGTTTTTGGGAAAAAAACTTTGTTGTAACGTGGGGTCGCAGGATTATAGAGAAGTCGCCGACAAAGATCGACCTTTTTCGTCGCCGGAGCGGGAAAAACCGCCGCCCTTTTACGCCAGATGCTGCTGGCGCAGATACTCCTCGCTCTGCATTTCCTGCAGACGCGATAAACAGCGCTGGTACTCAAACTTCAGGCGCTCTCCCTGATAAAGCTCGAACATGGATACCTGCGCGGAGATAACCAGTTTAATCCGCCGCTCGTAAAACTCATCCACCAGCGCCAGAAAACGGCGGGCGGTATTCTCCTCCGCGCCGCCCATCGCCGTAACGTTGTGCAGCAGTACGCTGTGATAAAGGCGCGACAAGACGATGTAATCGTTCTGGCTGCGCGCCTGTGCGCACAGCGTGGTGAAGTCGACGGCCAGCACGCCCTCGCTCGCGCCCAGGGTGGGCAAAGGGTGATGATTTATCTCCAGGACCGGGCCCGGCGTCACCCACGGCTGCCCCGACAGGCGGGTAAACATCTGCCGCATCGTCGCTTCCGTCTGCGCGCCAAGCGGCGTCAGATAGAGATGGGCCTGCGTCAGCGTCCGTAAGCGGTAATCAATCCCCGCGTCGACGTTACGCACTTCGCAATGCTGCTTGATCAGTTCAATCGCCGGTAGAAAACGCGCCCGCTGTAGGCCGTTGCGATACAGTTCGTCCGGCGGAATGTTCGAGGTGGCCACCAGGGTGATGCCGCGGGAAAACAGCGCGCGCAGCAACTCGGCCAACAGCATGGCGTCCGTAATGTCGCTGACGAAAAACTCATCGAAACAGAGCACGTCCGTTTCGGCTTTAAAGCCATCGGCGACCTTTTCCAGCGGGTTTTCCAGCCCCTGGAGCTGGTTCAGTTCCTGGTGCACCCGCAGCATAAAGCGGTGAAAGTGCAGCCGCAGTTTTCGCTCCGTCGGCAAACTGTGGAAAAACAGGTCCATCAGCCAGGTTTTGCCGCGCCCCACGCCGCCCCACATATATAGCCCTTGAACCGGATCCGCGACGCGTTTATCGCTTAATCCCAGCCACGCGCGCCATTTTCCCTGCCCGCCGGCGGAGCGCGCCGCGCGCTCGCACAATGCCTGATGGATGGTCTCCAAGCGCGCCACGGTTTGATGCTGTACTTCGTCGGGCTGATATTCCCCGGCTGACAGCGCTTGCCGGTAAAGCGCCAACGGTGTTGTTTGCTGCATAATGATCGCAATCCCTGAGAAAAAATTTAATCGTGTTTTGTTGCGCGTTGCCGTCGATTTGAGTCGTAATCGTAGCAGTTAACCACCTTCATGCCAGATATCGGCCAACATTACCCTAAGCCATCGCGCTTCAGGATTCCACTCGGACAAGGTTAGCGGTTATAGTGACTATTATTAAGTGAAAAACCCTACGGAACAACGAAGTCAAAATAGGAGTCCTTATGACTTGGGAGTATGCGCTGATTGGTTTAGTCGCCGGTATTATCATTGGTGCCGTCGCCATGCGTTTTGGCAATCGTAAGCTGCGCCAACAACAGGCGCTGCAGCACGAACTGGAGAAGAGCAAAGCCGAACTGGAAGAGTATCGTCAGGAGCTGGTCGGACATTTTTCCCGTAGCGCGGAGCTGCTGGATAATATGGCGAATGATTACCGTCAGCTTTACCAACACATGGCCAAAAGCTCCAGTAGTCTGCTGCCGGATATTCCCGGCCAGGATAACCCGTTTAACTATCGCCTAACCGAGGCGGAAGCGGATAACGATCAGGCCCCGGTCGATATGCCGCCGCGCGACTACTCCGACGGCGCCTCCGGCCTGCTGCGCGGCGAGCCTCCCGTCCGCAAGTAAAAGCGATTGCTTATGGTGTGAGGCCTCATCAAGCCTCACGTTTTTCGCTCGACTCCCCCTCCAGAAAAATCGACGGCGTAGGCTATAGTTACAATCTACTGACGAAATATCAGTGAACTTTACACACCGATCGCCACTCTGACTCTTCACCGAGTGTTTAAGTTTATATATCATCATTTTATTCATCAGCTGGTCGTGAGAGAGTTAATCAACAATGAAGAAAAAATCTTTATTATTTAGTGCACTGGCAATGAGCATAAGCTTAACCCTGTCATCGTTACCGGCCGCCAACGCCGCGTTGCCCGCAGTGGTTCCCGGGCAGCAGCAGCTTCCCAGCCTGGCGCCCATGCTGGAAAAAGTGTTGCCCGCGGTGGTCAGCGTGCATATCGAAGGAACCCGGGTGCAACGCCAGCGTATCCCCGAAGAGTTCAAGTTCTTCTTCGGCCCCAATCTCCCGACAGATAAACAAAGCTCCCGTCCCTTTGAAGGACTGGGCTCGGGCGTCATTATCGACGCCGCGAAAGGTTACGTCCTGACCAATAATCACGTAATTAATAATGCGGATAAAATTCGCGTACAGCTGAATGACGGACGCGAATACGAGGCGAAATTGATCGGTCGCGACGAACAGAGCGATATTGCCCTGCTGCAACTGAACGACGCCAAAAATCTGGTGGAGATCAAAATGGCCGACTCCGACCAACTGCGCGTGGGCGATTTTGCCGTCGCCGTGGGGAACCCGTTCGGCCTGGGGCAAACGGCCACCTCCGGCATCATCTCGGCGCTGGGCCGCAGCGGGCTGAATCTGGAAGGGTTGGAAAACTTCATACAGACCGATGCCTCCATCAATCGCGGTAACTCCGGCGGCGCATTGGTTAACCTGAACGGCGAACTGATCGGCATTAATACCGCTATTCTGGCCCCTGGGGGCGGAAACATCGGCATCGGCTTCGCCATTCCCAGCAATATGGCGCAAAACCTGGCGCAGCAACTGGTTGAGTTCGGCGAGGTGAAACGCGGCGTGCTGGGCATTAAAGGCAGCGAAATGACCGCCGAAATGGCGAAAGCCTTCAAGGTCGACGCGCAGCGCGGCGCGTTCGTCAGTGAAGTGCTGCCGCAATCCGCCGCCGCGAAAGCAGGGATCAAGGCGGGCGATGTCCTCACCTCGCTGGACGGAAAACCGATCAACAGCTTTGCCGAACTGCGCGCCAAGATAGGCACCACCGCGCCGGGAAAAACCGTGAAGATAGGCCTGCTGCGCGAGGGTAAACGCCAGGAAGTTTCCGTGATTTTGGATAACAGCGCCTCCGCCACAACCAACGCGGAAACCCTGTACCCGGCGCTACAGGGCGCCTCCCTGACCAACGGGCAGTTGAAAGACGGCAGCAAAGGCGTACAGATTGATAACGTCGCCAAAGATTCGCCCGCGGCGCAGATTGGCCTGCAGAAGGGCGATATCATCATCGGCGTCAACCGTGAGCGGGTGGAAAACATCACCCAGTTGCGTAAGGTTCTGGAGGCGAAACCTGCCGTGCTGGCGCTGAACATCGTGCGGGGCGACGAAACGATTTACCTGCTATTGCGTTAATCATTTCACCAAACCGGCGCCCCGAAAGGCGGCAGCCGGTAAGCCCGCGGTAAAAAATCGGACAGGGCGCTATGCCTTGTCCGATCGTCTCATGATATTCTCACCTGCATACTCTTTTTACAGTAAACACGCCCATGCTTGTTAAGTTACTCCGTTCCGCGCTGTTTGGTCTGATCGTTGCCGGCATTCTGTTGGTCGCACTTCCCGGACTGCGACCCAATACCCCATGGTTTAACAACGGTGAGAGTAATGACTACGCGCCGGAAGATGCGCCGCTAAGCTACTATCAGGGGGTGCGCCGCGCCGCGCCGGCGGTGGTCAATGTGTATAACCGGGTTCCCAATCAGGACCAGCAGAACGAGCTCGAAATCCGCACCCTCGGCTCCGGCGTCATTATGAATGAACAGGGTTATATTCTGACCAACAGGCACGTGATTAACAACGCGCAGCAGATTCTGGTCGCCCTGCAGGACGGCCGACTCTATGAGGCGATGGTCGTCGGTTCGGACACCCTGACCGATCTGGCCGTATTACGCATTGACGGCACCAATTTGCCGGTTATTCCGATCAATCCGCAGCGCACGGCGCACATCGGCGACGTGGTGATGGCCATCGGCAATCCCTACAATCTGGGACAAACCATCACCCAGGGGATTATCAGCGCCACCGGCCGCGTCGGGCTTAGCGCCGCCGGGGAGGATAATCGCCAGAACGGCCGTCAAAACCTGCTGCAAACCGACGCCTCCATCAATCGCGGCAACTCCGGCGGCGCGCTGGTGAATACGCTGGGTGAACTGGTCGGCATCAATACGCTCTCTTTTGATAAAAGCAGCGACGGGGAAACGCCGGAGGGCATCAGCTTTGCGATCCCCATCGCCCTGGCAACCAAAGTGATGGACAAGCTTATCCGTGACGGCCGGGTAATCCGCGGTTATATCGGCGTCAACGGAGTACAGATGGAAAACATCGACAGCAAAGGCTTCGGACAGGGAAGGCTGAGCGGGATTCTGGTCAAAACGGTCGTTCCGGGCGGACCGGCGGATCAAGCGGGGATTCAGGTTGATGATATTTTATTGAGCGTCAACAATAAACCGGCCCGCTCGGTGATTGAAACCATGGATCAGGTGGCGGAGTTACGTCCGGGCACCGTGATCCCCGTTACCATCGAACGCGATAAAAAATCGATAACCTTGAATATGACGATTCAGGAGTTTCCGGTCAACTAACCGGGCGGTAGGACTACCGCCCGGTCCGCGCCGCTTATTCGCCGGCTTTGACGCGCCCGATATTGGCGCCCAGCGCCCGTAGCTTATCTTCGATACGCTCGTAGCCGCGATCGATATGATAGATGCGATCGACCACCGTCACCCCCTCGGCAATACAGCCCGCCAGCACCAGACTGGCCGACGCGCGCAAATCCGTCGCCATCACCTGGGCGCCGGATAGCTTTGCCACGCCGTGGCAAATCACCGTGTTGCTTTCGATTTCCGCCTGAGCCCCCATGCGGATCAGCTCCGGCACATGCATAAAGCGGTTTTCAAAAATCGTTTCGGTGATAACGCCGGTGCCTTCCGCCACCAGATTCAACAGGCTGAACTGCGCCTGCATGTCCGTCGGAAAACCGGGATGCGGCGCGGTACGGATGGTCACCGCTTTCGGACGCCGGCCCTGCATATCAAGGCTAATCCAATCCTCGCCGGTTTCGATATCCGCACCGGCTTCGCGCAGCTTCGCCAGTACCGCATCCAGCGTATCGGGGCGGGTGTGGCGGCAGAGCACTTTACCGCCGGAAATCGCCGCGGCGACCAGGAAGGTTCCGGTTTCTATACGGTCCGGCAGCACGCGGTATACGCCGCCGCCCAAACGCGCCACGCCTTCAACGGTGATTTTATCGCTGCCCGCGCCGCTGATTTTCGCTCCCAGCGTGTTCAGGAAGTTTGCCGTATCGACAATTTCCGGCTCTCGGGCCGCATTTTCAATAATGGTCGTTCCTTCGGCCAGCGTCGCCGCGCTCATGATGGTCACCGTGGCGCCCACGCTGACTTTATCCATAACGATATGCGCGCCTTGCAGACGGCCGTCCACCGAGGCCTTGACGTAGCCCTCTTCCAGGGCGATTGTCGCCCCCAGCTGTTCCAGTCCGTTGATATGCAAATCAACCGGGCGCGCGCCGATGGCGCATCCGCCCGGCAATGAAACCTGGCCCTGTCCGAAACGCGCCACCAACGGCCCCAGCGCCCAGATGGAGGCGCGCATGGTTTTCACCAAATCATAAGGCGCGCAGAATACATCGACCGCGCTGGCGTCGACGTGCACCGAACCATTACGTTCAACGCGCGCCCCCAGTTGGCTGAGCAGCTTCATCGTGGTATCAATATCTTTCAGCTTCGGCACATTCTGGATCTCTACCGGCTCTTCCGCGAGCAAGGCAGCAAACAGGATGGGGAGAGCGGCGTTTTTTGCTCCGGAAATGGTGACTTCACCGGTAAGCCGGGTCGGCCCCTGCACACGAAATTTATCCATAGCGGCTGTTTCTCAATGTTTCAAATTCAATCTTGCGATATCACATAACCACAGGCTTAAAAACCGTTAAGCTTGCGATCGCGCTGCCATTCTTCCGGCGTATAAGCCTTGATCGACAGGGCGTGAATGCGGTTATCCGCGATGTACTCCATCAGCGGGGCATAAACGGTTTGCTGCTTCTTCACCCGACTCATTCCGGCGAACTGCTCACCCACCACGATGACCTGAAAATGGCTGCCATCGCCGGATACATGGGCTTCCTGGAGTGCCAATGCGTTTATCAGCACATCTTTAATTTCATTATTTTCCATCGCTCTCGATTTCTATGTCAGGGGGATGATAAACAGGGTGGTATCTTAGATGAATACGGCGCTATCTTAAACAGAGAAATCCCCTTAAAAAATCGCGCCTGGCGATTTTTTAAGGGGATTCGGACAGCGCGTTATCGATACAAATTTATGCCGCTTAAGACACGGGGATGATTTCATTCAGGTTATACAAGGCTATCAGCGTTTTTAACCGATCCCCCGCCCCGATGATTTTCAGTTCGACGCCCTGCTGCAACCGCTGGTGGTAAAAATGAATCAGCAGCGCCAGACCGGAGGAATCAACGCGATCCAGCCCGGACACATCCAGCGTCGTTTTGTCCGCCAGCAGCTTGTCGCGCTGCCGCCACAGCGGCGACAGCGTTTCCCGATCCAGCGCGCCGGCGACAAGCAGCGTCGATTGCTGCGACTGCCAGCTCAGTGCATTAGCCATTTTTCTTACCCAGCCCAGTGTGGTTTATCCGGATCAGTTTTGCTGATCCAGCGTAATCTTTCGTTCCGCTGCGGCTTGCAGCTGCTGGGTCAGGCCGTCCACGCCTTTTTGACGCAGCGTTGCCGCCCATTCATTCTGCTTGGTGGTGATCATGCTGACGCCTTCCGCAATCATGTCATACGCCTGCCAGTTGCCGGACTGGCTGTTTTTACGCCACTGGAAATCAAGGCGCACCGGCGGACGGCCGCCTTGATCGATAATGGTGACGCGGATAGAAATAATATTGGCGTCGCCCAGCGGTTGATCGGGGGCGATCTGATAGATTTGCCCGTGATATAACGCCAGGGCCTGGCCGTAGGCCTGCTCCAGATAGGCTTCAAACGCTTTGAAGTAGGCATCGCGCTGAGCGGGCGTGGCGTCTTTGTAATAGCGGCCGAGGACCAGCGCGCCGGCATATCTGATCTGTACGTACGGCAGCAGTTCTTCACGCACCACGTTGCGCAGATAGTCCGGATTTTGTCTGATGCGCGGCTGTTCGGTTTTCAGGCGGTCAAAGGTTTTTTGCGCCGCCTCGCTCATCAAACGATAAGGGTTGGTTTGATCCACGGCGTTGGCCAACGGCGCAACCACCAGCAGAGCCACCATTAGTAAACGTTTAAACATACAGCTATCCTCTTATGGATGTGAAGTCGCAGATTGGCCCGCAGGCTCGGGCGTCGCCGCGGAACCCGTTGCCGGCGCGGCGTTCCCCTGACCGGCATTATCTTCGCTATTGCCGCCGCTTCTATATAAGAATTGGCCGATGAGGTCTTCCAGCACCATGGCTGACTTGGTGTCCTGAATAACCCCGCCGTCTTGCAATATCGAGGTGCCCATCTCTTCATCCTCGAAACCGACGTTCAACGCCAGATACTGCTCGCCCAGCAGACCGGAGGTGCGGATGGCCAGCGAGCTGGTATCGGGAATATGGTCGTAACGCTGCTCAATATCCAGCGCCACGCGGGGAAGGTAGGTCTTCTCATCCAGCGAAATATCCGCCACTCTTCCTATCACCACGCCGCCGATTCTGACCGGCGAACGGGCTTTCAGCCCGCCGATATTGTCAAACGTCGCGTACAAACGATACGTCGGCTGGTTGCCGATCGACTTGATATCGGCCACTTTCAGACACAAAAAGATGATGGCGCACAGCGCAATCAGCATAAATGCGCCAACCCAAATTTCACTTTTCTTTGTTTGCATCGACTCAGTTCCCAAACATCAGTGCTGTCAGCACAAAATCCAATCCCAATACCGCCAACGATGAATGCACCACGGTACGGGTCGTTGCACGGCTGATCCCTTCCGAAGTCGGGATCGCGTCATAACCGTTAAACAGCGCTATCCAGGTCACGGTAATGGCGAACACGATACTTTTAATCACGCAGTTCAGTAGGTCCTGCCGCCACTCGACGGCCCCCTGCATGGCGGACCAGAAAAAACCGCCGTCTATGCCTTTCCAGTCGACGCCGACCAGCGACCCGCCCCAGATGCCGACCGCGACAAAGATGATCGCCAGCAGCGGCATACTGATCAATCCCGCCCAGAATCGCGGGGCGACCACGCGTCTTAGCGGGTCCACGGCCATCATTTCCATACTGGAAAGCTGCTCGGTGGCCTTCATCAGGCCGATCTCCGCCGTCAGCGCCGACCCCGCCCGCCCGGCAAACAACAGCGCCGTCACTACCGGGCCGAGTTCGCGCAGCAAAGACAGGGCGACCATCATCCCCAGGCTGGCCTCGGCGCTGTAGGTCGTCAGCACCAGATAGCCCTGCAGCCCCAGAACCATACCGATAAACAGGCCGGACACCATAATGATCAGCAGCGACTGTACCCCCACGCCGTAAAGCTGTTTGATAAGCAGCGGCCACTGTTTCCTGAATTCAGGCTTGCCCACCAATGCGTTAAACAGCATCAGTCCGGCACGGCCAAAAGAAGCGCAGGTAGAAATTCCCTGACGTCCCAGCGACGCCAACGCCTGTAGTAACATGAATTATTTAACCCCCTGCGGAACCTAACAGCGCGGTTTTATAGTCACCCGCCGGCAAACGGAAAGGCACCGGCCCATCGGCGATACCGTCCAGAAACTGGCGTACGCGGGAGTCGTCGTTGGCCTGCAACTGCGCCGCCGTTCCCTCCGCCACCACATGCTGGTCGGCCACGATGTAAGCGTAATCGGCGATGCTCATCACCTCCGGCACATCGTGGGAAACCACGATACAGGTGACCCCCAGCGCGTGATTCAGTTCATCAATCAGCTTTACCAGCGTTCCCATGGTTATCGGATCCTGCCCGACGAAAGGTTCATCGAACATGATCAACTGCGGGTCAAGCGCAATGGCCCGCGCCAGCGCGGCGCGGCGCGCCATGCCGCCGGAAAGCTCGGCGGGCATAAGGTTGGCGGCCCCGCGCAGCCCCACGGCTTCAAGCTTCATCATCACCGTGCTGCGCAACAGCGGCTCCGGCAAACGGCTGTGCTCGCGCAGCGGCCAGGCGACATTATCAAATACGTTCAGGTCGGTAAATAACGCGCCGGACTGAAACAGCATGCTCATCTTTTTACGCGCTTCATACAGCGCCGAACGCGATAACGTCGGGATATTGTCGCCATCAAACCAGATTTCACCGCTATCCGGCTGTAACTGCCCGCCAATCAAACGCAGCAGCGTGGTTTTACCGATACCGGAAGGCCCCATAATCGCGGTAACCTTGCCTTTAGGAACATTCAGCGTGATATCTGTAAAAATCTGTCGTTTGCCGCGTCGAAAGCTCAGGCCGCGGATTTCGACCAAATTGGTAACCTTAGGGTCCATGATCTTATATTCCTTACCGATCAGCGTGTTGCATACGATCGCCCATTTTTGACGGATAACCGTCCTGTGAACTCATCCGTAAAGCCTAACGGTTGTACTCGCTCAAGGTGCGAATTTTACAAAAAATTACGGTAAGTTCTTGTCCAAAGAGGCGAAACAAAGCCGCCGCAGGTTTTACTTTTCCGCCCCGCGCGGTCAGAATTAGCGCTAATCATGAAAAGCACCCTCTTTGGGCAAAATTCGTCCGTAACGGCTGGTTTATCAACGGGTGATTATACCTTATAAAGGACGCCGCATGCTCTTTGCGACAGTACTCTTGATTGTTGGTTTAGTATTGCTGGTCTACGGCGCCGATCGCCTGGTCTACGGCGCGGCGGTTCTCGCGCGTACTTTTGGCATCCCGCCGCTGATTATCGGCATGACCATCGTCGGCTTCGGCACCTCCCTGCCGGAATTAATCGTCTCGGTCACGGCTGCGCTAAGCGACCAGATCGATATGGCGGTCGGCAACGTGCTGGGCTCCAATATTGCCAATATTCTGTTAATTCTCGGCAGCGCGGCGCTGATTCGCCCTTTGACGGTACACTCCGCCCTATTGCGCCGGGAGTTCCCGCCTATGCTGCTGGTCACCGTTTTGTGCGGTTTTTTACTGCATGATAGCTATCTAAGCCGCGCCGACGGCGCGCTGCTGCTGGTCGCCGCCGGACTCTTTATCCTGCTGATGATCAGAATGGCGCGCCAGGCGCAGCAGGACGGCGTCGACAGCCTGACCCGGGAACAGTTGGCGGAATTGCCGCAGGAAGACAGCAACCAGACGGTGGCCGTGCTATGGCTTATTCTCGGCTTGATTATTTTACCCATGGCCGCCCGCATGGTGATCGATAACGCCACGGTGATCGCCCGCCATTTTTATATCAGCGAACTGACCGTCGGCCTGACCGTGCTGGCGGTCGGCACCAGTTTGCCGGAGCTGGCGACCGCCATTGTCGGCACCCTGAAAAAAGAAGATGATATTGCGCTGGGCAATCTTATCGGCTCCAATGTTTTTAATATCGCCATCGTTCTGGGCGTGCCGGCGCTGCTTTCGCCGGGCGTACTCAACCCGCTCGCCTTCCAGCGCGATTATTGGGTCATGCTGGGCGCCAGCGCGCTGTTGACGGCGCTGTGCCTCAGCCGGAAACGCCGCATCGGACAAGGCGCGGGCGCTTTGTTGCTATGCGCTTTCGTCGCCTACCTGGCGACGTTATTCCTTTTTTCCTGAGCAGAACGGCGGAACCTTTAACCGGAACATCAAAACAAGCAGGATTATCCAGGTATGTCACATTTTGAACTACAGCCCGGTTTTGATTTTCAGCAGGCCGGCAAGCAGGTACTGAAGATTGAACGCGACGGGCTGGCGCAGCTGGACCAGTACATTGACGACAACTTCACCCGGGCCGGCGAAAAAATATTCCACTGCCGGGGGAAGGTGGTGGTGATGGGCATGGGGAAATCCGGCCATATCGGCCGCAAAATGGCCGCCACCTTCGCCAGTACCGGCACGCCGGCCTTCTTCGTTCATCCGGGCGAGGCCAGCCACGGCGATCTGGGCATGGTTACCCCGCACGATATCGTGATCGCCATTTCCAACTCCGGCGAATCCCATGAGATTCTGGCGCTGATCCCGGTACTGAAACGTCTGCAGGTGTTCCTGATCTGCATGACCGGCAACCCCGAAAGCACCATGGGAAAAGCCGCCGATATCCATCTGTGCGTTCGTGTTCCGCAGGAAGCCTGCCCGCTCGGGCTCGCGCCGACCAGCAGCACCACCGCCACGCTGGTGATGGGGGATGCGCTGGCCGTCGCGCTGCTACAGGCGCGCGGCTTTACCGCCGAAGATTTCGCCCTATCCCACCCCGGCGGCGCGCTGGGTCGCAAGCTTCTGCTGCGCGTCAGCGATATCATGCACGCCGGCGACGAGATCCCGCACGTCGCCCATGACGCCTCCCTGCGCGACGCGCTGGTGGAAATTACGCGCAAAAATCTGGGGATGACGGTAATCTGCGGCGCGGATATGAAAATCCAGGGCATCTTCACCGATGGCGACCTGCGGCGGATTTTCGATATGGGGATTGACTTGAACAGCGCGCGAATTGCTGATGTGATGACCGCGGGCGGTATTCGCGTAACGCCGCAAACGCTGGCGGTGGATGCCCTGAACCTGATGCAATCACGCCATATTACCTCGCTGCTGGTGGCGGAGGACGATCGTCTGGTCGGCATCGTTCATATGCACGATATGCTGCGCGCCGGCGTGGTGTGATACATCACGGCGGTTAACAAATCACGCACGGCGCGTTAAATACTGTAGGGTAAGAGAGAGACATGCATGAGTAAAATCAGGGCGCAAACCGATACCTGTTACGGACCTGTCGATCGGCAGGTGCTGGATAAGGCCCGCGATGTTCGTTTGTTGATCTGCGACGTTGACGGCGTACTGTCCGACGGCCTGATTTACATGGGCAATCAGGGCGAGGAGCTGAAAACGTTCAACGTCCGGGATGGCTACGGTATTCGCTGTTTGCTGACGTCAGGTATTGAAGTCGCCATCATTACCGGCCGCACCGCCAATATGCTCGTCGATCGCTGTAAGACATTGGGGATCGCCCACCTTTATCAGGGGCAATCGGACAAGATTTTGGCCTTCAACGATCTGTTGGATAAACTGTCGCTGACGGCCGACCAGGTCGCCTATATCGGCGACGATCTGATCGACTGGCCGGTAATGGCCCAGGTGGGCTTAAGCGTCGCCGTCGCCGACGCGCATCCGCTGCTGTTGCCGCGCGCCGACTATGTCACCCGCATCGCCGGCGGACGCGGCGCGGTACGTGAACTTTGCGATTTAATTCTGTTCTCACAGAATAAGCTGGAGCATGCCAAAGGGTTGTCGATATGAGTAAAACAAAGCGTTGGCTGACAGCCTTGCTGGCACTGCTGGCTCTCGTTCTGATCGGCTGGAATTTCGCCGATCGCGACGCGGCGCCCCCGCCTGATAATCAGGATAACGCCGTGCCGGTTTACACCAGCGAGAAAACCGCGACGCGGGTTTACAGCCCCGCCGGGAAGCTGAGTTACCGACTGATTTCCGACAAAGCGGAATATTTCAATGACGAGCAACTGAGCTGGTTTACCGCCCCGGTCGCCACGCTGTTCAACGAACAGGGTACCGCCACCTGGTCGGTGCGCGCCGATCGCGCCAAGCTGACCAAAGATAAAATGCTCTATCTGTACGGTCACGTCGAGGTCAACAGTCTGACCAATGACTCACAGCTGGAGCGGATAAAAACGGACAATGCCCAGGTTAATCTGGTGACGCAGGACGTCTCCTCCGACGATGAAGTCACGCTGTACGGCGCCAGTTTCACCTCTAACGGGATGAAAATGCGTGGTAATCTGCGTGAAAAGAGAGCCGAGTTGATCGAAAAGGTAAAAACTTCTTATGAAATTCAACACAAATAACCCGATGCGTCATGCCCTGTTCGCCAGCTCGCTGTTCGCCTTCAGCATTCCGGCTTTCGCCGTAACCGGGGACAGCGAGCAGCCCATTCATATCGATTCCGCCCAGCAGTCTCTTGATATGCAAGGCAACACCGTGACCTTCACCGGCAACGTGGTGGTCAGGCAGGGCACCATCGAGGTGAAGGCCGATAAGGTGGTGGTGATACGTCCGCAGGGCGAGCAAGGCAGAGAGGTGGTCGAAGGCTACGGCAACCCGGTCACGTTTTACCAAATGCAGGACAACGGCAAGCCGGTGAAAGGCCACGCCCAGAAAATCCGCTACGAGCTGGACAGGGATTTTCTGACGCTGACCGGCAATGCCTATCTGGAGCAGTTGGACAGCAACGTTAAAGGCGACCGAATCACCTATCTGGTGAAGCAGCAGCAGATGGAGGCGTTCAGCGATAAAGGCAAACGCGTGACGACGGTATTGGTCCCCTCGCAGCTTCAGCAGAAAGATAACAAGGGGCAATCCTCCCCTGCTCAGCAACCGCAACCACGAGTCACTGAATAATTTATGGCAACATTAATCGCAGAAAATCTGGCCAAGGCGTATAAAGGCCGTAAGGTCGTGAAAAATGTCAGCCTGACCGTCAATTCCGGCGAGATTGTCGGCCTGTTGGGCCCCAACGGCGCCGGGAAAACCACCACGTTCTATATGGTGGTGGGGATTGTGCAACGCGATGAAGGGAGGATCGTGATTGATGACGAAGATATCAGCCTGCTGCCCCTGCACGATCGCGCGCTGAGGGGAATCGGCTACTTACCCCAGGAAGCGTCCATCTTCCGCCGGTTGAGCGTGTATGACAATCTGATGGCGATACTGCAGATCCGCAAGGATCTGACCTCGGAGCAGCAGGAAGACCGCGCCAACGAGCTGATGGAAGAATTCCATATTATTCATTTGCGCGATAGTCTGGGACAATCCCTGTCCGGCGGGGAAAGGCGTCGGGTGGAAATTGCCCGCGCGCTGGCGGCGAATCCCAAATTCATCCTGCTGGATGAGCCTTTTGCCGGCGTCGATCCCATTTCGGTGATTGATATCAAAAAAATAATCGAGCATCTGCGCGACAGCGGACTGGGCGTGTTGATTACCGATCATAACGTCCGCGAAACGCTGGACGTCTGTGAACGCGCCTATATCGTCAGTCAGGGACATTTAATCGCTCACGGTTCCCCCACAGAGATACTGGCCGACGAACAGGTCAAGCGCGTCTATCTGGGCGAAGGCTTCCGACTCTGATAGGGTAGGATTTTTCATTGAACGATATGGTAAGTAAGGACGTCGGCGCTACATGAAGCAAGGTTTGCAACTCAGGCTTAGCCAGCAACTGGCCATGACTCCACAGCTACAGCAGGCCATACGCCTGCTGCAACTGTCCACGCTTGAACTGCAACAAGAGATTCAACTGGCGCTGGAAAGCAATCCGTTGCTTGAGCAAACGGACACCCACGAAGAAATAGAGTCATTCGAGACCGTCGACAGCGATTCGCTGGATACCGGTGAAGCGCTTGAGCACAAGGATATGCCGGAGGAGTTGCCGCTCGACGCCACCTGGGACGAAATTTATTCCGCCGGCACGCCTTCCGGCACCGGCACCGACTATCGGGACGAGGAACTGCCGATCTACCAGGGTGAAACCACCCAGACCCTGCAGGATTACCTGATGTGGCAGGTGGAGCTGACGCCGTTTTCGGATACCGACGCGGCCATCGCCACCTCCATCGTCGACGCCGTGGACAACACCGGCTATCTCACCGTGCCGCTGGAAGACATTCTCGACAGCATCGGCGATGAAAGCGTCACGCTGGACGAAGTGGAGGCGGTGCTCAAGCGGGTACAACGCTTTGATCCCATTGGCGTCGCCGCGCGCGATCTGCGCGATTGTCTGCTGGTTCAGCTTTCGCAGTTTGCCGACGATACCCCCCGGCTTGGCGAGGCACGGCTGATTGTCAGCGACCATCTCGACCTGCTGGCGAATCATGATTTCCGCAGCCTTATCCGCGCCACCCGACTGAAAGAAGAGATACTGAAGGAAGCGTTGGCGCTGATTCAGTCTCTCGACCCCCGTCCGGGGCAGTCAATCAACACCGGGGAGTCGGAATATGTGATCCCCGACGTGTTGGTGCGCAAAATTCAGGGACACTGGGTGGTCGAATTGAATAGCGACAGCGTTCCCCGGTTGCAGATTAATCAGCAGTATGCCGCGTTGGGCAACAGCACGCGCAGCGACAGCGACGGTCAGTTTATCCGCAGCCATTTGCAGGAAGCCCGTTGGCTGATAAAAAGCCTGGAAAGCCGTAATGATACCCTGCTCAAAGTCACCCGCTGCATTGTCGAACAGCAGCAAGACTTTTTCGAGCGGGGGGAAGAATTTATGAAGCCGATGGTGCTGGCCGATATCGCCCAGGTTGTGGATATGCACGAATCCACCATTTCCCGCGTCACCACGCAGAAGTTTCTGCACAGTCCGCGCGGCATTTTTGAACTAAAATATTTCTTCTCCAGCCATGTGAATACCGACAGCGGGGGCGAAGCCTCGTCGACCGCCATCCGGGCGCTGGTGAAAAAGTTAATCGCTGCGGAAAACCCCGCCAAACCTTTAAGCGACAGTAAGCTCACCACGCTGCTCTCCGATCAGGGCATCATCGTGGCGCGGCGTACGGTGGCGAAATACCGAGAGTCTTTATCTATCCCACCATCAAATCAGCGTAAACAGCTGGTTTGATCTCAACTAGAAGGAAGACGCTATGCAGCTAAACATTACCGGACACCACATCGAAATTACGCCGCCGCTGCGCGATTTCGTGAATACCAAGTTCGCCAAATTAGAGCAATACTTCGACCGTATTAATCTGGTTAACGTGGTACTTAAAGTGGAGAAAGTACAACAAATCGCCGATGCCACGCTGCACGTTAACGGCGGAGAGCTGCATGCCACATCAGAAGCGGAAGATATGTACGCCGCCATTGATTTGCTGATCGATAAACTGGCCCGACAGCTAAACAAGCACAAGGATAAGCTTAAACAGCACTGATTTTTCTCCCTGCCCGAACGGGCGGGGAACAGACCCGGCCCATAAAATACCCGGGCCGGGCTCACCGGAAGTGGAAGCGTCGTCAAGTGAAGATAAAATGAACAACGATCCCGTTTTGCAGCTCAGCACCGTGCTACGTCCCGAGTGCACCCGAAGTTCCGTCCACTGCCAAAGTAAAAAACGGGCATTGGAAATTATCAGCGAACTGGCGGCCCGGCAGCTTAATCTGTCTTCGCAGATTATCTTTGACGCCCTCCTCGCGCGGGAACGCATGGGCAGTACCGGCATCGGCAACGGCATCGCCATTCCGCATGGCAAGCTCGAGGACGACAACGCCCTGGGCGCGGTCGGGGTATTTATCCAGTTGGAACAGCCTATCGCGTTCGACGCCGTTGACAACCAAGCCGTTGATTTGCTTTTTGCCTTGCTGGTTCCGGCAGAACAATGTAAAACCCATTTACATACGCTATCGCTGATCGCCAGGCGACTGGCCGATAAAACCGTTTGCCGGCGTCTGCGCGCCGCGCAAAGCGATGAAGCGCTGTATCAGATTATGACGGAAGCCGGTTAAATCAGGTGGTGATGATGAGCAATGGCGGCACGATCGGGAATCACCGTTTTCCTACCATTCATTGTGCAAACAATCATGATCAAAACAATGGCAGCGACAGGTCGCCATCACGTTGCCAGGGGGGAATCGCCAGATGGTGCTGATGATCGTCAGTGGTCGCTCGGGTTCAGGAAAATCCGTAGCCCTGCGCGCGCTGGAAGATATGGGATTCTACTGTGTAGACAACCTTCCTGTGGTTCTGCTGCCGGAATTGGCCGCTACGCTGGCTGAGCGCAATATCTCTGCGGCGGTCAGCATCGACGTGCGCAATATGCCGGAGTCGCCGGAAATCTTTGAGCACGCCATGGTCCAGTTGCCGCAAAGCTTCGCGCCGCAGTTGCTGTTTCTGGATGCCGATCGCAATACGCTGATCCGCCGTTACAGCGATACCCGCCGTCTGCACCCGCTGTCCAGCAAGAATCTGTCGCTGGAAAGCGCCATCGATCAGGAAAACGATCTGCTGGAGCCGCTGCGTTCACGCGCCGATCTGATCATCGACACCTCCGAAATGTCGGTGCACGAGCTGGCTGAAATGCTGCGTACCCGTCTGCTCGGCAAACGGGAACGAGAACTGACGATGGTGTTCGAGTCTTTCGGCTACAAGCATGGCATCCCCATCGACGCCGACTACGTGTTTGACGTGCGTTTTCTGCCCAACCCCCACTGGGACCCGAAATTGCGCCCGATGACCGGTCTGGACAAACCGGTGGCGGCCTTTCTCGACCGCCATACCGAAGTGCATAATTTTATTTATCAGACCCGCAGCTATCTGGAACTGTGGCTGCCGATGCTGGAAACCAATAACCGCAGCTACCTGACGGTGGCGATTGGCTGTACCGGGGGCAAACATCGTTCCGTTTACGTTGCGGAACAGCTGGCCGACTACTTTCGCTCGCGCGGCAAAAACGTGCAGTCACGCCACCGCACGCTGGAAAAACGCAAGCCGTCATGACCGTTCGGCACACCGTGGAAATCAAAAACAGGCTGGGTATGCATGCCCGGCCCGCCATGAAACTGTTCGAGCTGGTGCAAAGCTTCAACGCCGAGGTGATGCTGCGCAACGACAGCGGCACCGAAGCCGAGGCCAGCAGCGTGATCGCCATGCTGATGCTGGACTCGGCCAAAGGCCGTCTTATCGAAGTGGAAGCGAGCGGCCCGGATGAAACGCAGGCGCTGGCCGCGGTGATCGCGCTATTCGAAGCCGGATTCGACGAAGAATAAACGCCGCTCTCCGGCCTGACGCCTCCCGCTCTACTCTCCGGCGATTTTCATCTCCGGCAGCAGCACCGAACCGCACTGGATATTACTGCGGGTTTCAATGTCATCCCCGACCGTGACGATATTGCGCAACATCTCTTGCAGATTGCCGGCGATGGTAATCTCGCTGACCGGATACTGGATTTCACCGTTTTCCACCCAAAAACCCGAGGCGCCGCGAGAATAATCCCCGGTAACGCCGCTCACGCCCTGGCCCATTAATTCGGTCACCAGTAATCCCTTGCCCATCTGGCGGAGCAAAGCGTCAAAATCCAGCCCTTGTCCGGCAATACGCCAGTTATGAATGCCGCCGGCATGGCCGGTGCTCTTCATCCCCAGCTTGCGGGCGGAGTAGCTGGTCAGCAGCCAGGTTTGCAATACGCCGTCTTTGACGATTTCCCGCTGCCGGGTGCGCACCCCTTCGCTGTCGAACGGCGTTGACGCCAGCCCTTTGCGCAGGTGCGGCAACTCTTCAATCGTCAGCCACTCGGGCAGGATCTGCCGACCGAGCTTATCCAGCAGGAAGGTGGATTTACGGTACACGCTGCCGCCGCTGATGGCGCCTACCAGATGACCGAACAGCCCGGTCGCCACTTCGGCGGAAAACAGCACCGGCGCCCGCATGGTCGGCAGCTTGCGCGGCGACAAACGGGATAGGGTGCGGCGCGCGCACTCCGCGCCGACCCATTCCGGCGTACGCAATTCATCCAGCGAGCGGCCGATGGTGTAGGCGTAGTCGCGCTCCATATCGCCGTTCACTTCGGCGATCACGCTGCTGGACATGGAGTGGCGGCTGGAACAGTAGCTTTGCAGCATACCGTGGCTGTTGCCGAAAACCTTAATCCCATAGTGGCTGTTAAAGCTGCCGCCTTCGGTATTGGTGATACGCTTATCTGCCTGCAGCGCGGCCTGTTCCGCGCGGGCCGCCAGTTCAATCCCCCGCTCCGCATCCAGCTCCGACGGATGAAACAGATCCAGATCCGGCGCGTCGAACGCCAGCAGGTCTTTATCCGCCGGGCCGGCGAACGGATCGACCGAGGTATAGCGGGCGATATCCAGCGCGGCCTGCACGGTGCGGGCAATGGCGTCCGGGCTGAGATCGGTCGATGACGCGCTGCCCTTGCGCTGCTGGTGATACACCGTAATCCCCAGCGCGCCGTCGCTGTTGAATTCAACGTTTTCCACCTCACCATAACGGGTGCTAACGCCAATCCCCGTCGTTTTCGACACCGCGACTTCCGCCGCATCCGAACCCGCACGCGCCAGCTCCAGCGCCTGTGCGACAGCCTGTTCCAGCGCTTTACGCTGTTGTGCAACCTGAGTGATTATTGTCATCGTTCTGCCATAATGAGTAAGAAAACACCATGCCGCTGAGTCTAACAGAATCTCCGGGGAAGCGCGCCTTTCGCCGCGATGGACGCCGCCAGGCATGAGTGATACTTTAGTATCACTTTCGCTATCGGAGGCAACCATGAAAGTAGAATTGGTGACCAACCTGAAACGGCAGGCGACCAGAATCCTTGCGGATCTGCGTGAGTCCAAAGAGGCGATCCTGATTACCGAACACGGCCAGCCATCCGCATATCTTGTCGACGTGGAAGATTATGAATTCATGCAACGCCGCCTGACGCTGCTGGAAGCGCTGTCCAAAGGCGAAAGGGCCGTGCTGGAGCAGCGCACCGTCTCCCATGCCCAGGCCAGGGAACGCCTGCAGAAATGGCTCAAATAGTCTGGACGGAACCGGCGCTCGACCAATTGAACGAAATTGCGGAATACGTCGCCCTGGATAACCCGATGGCGGCCAGTTCGCTGGTGCGGAAAGTATTCGCCAAAGTAGAGCGCCTGGAGCGTTTCCCGCAATCGGACCGCGAACCGCCTGAACTGCCGAATTCCGTCTACCGCGAGGTGGTTTGCAGTCCCTGCCGGGTTTTCTACAGAAACGATGAAAACACCGTTATCATCCTGCACCTCATACGCGAAGAGAGGCTGTTGCGCCTATATCTGCTGGGCAGCGGCGATGGCGGCCTAGGAGCAGTAAAGCAGTAACAACTGGCAGGATGGCCAAACGGCATACGCGGACAATTTCGCCCAAAGCTCAAACCTGTTAGTATCGGCCTCTTTTTTATACGGGCCAACGCTATGCGTTGTAACTCCCGAAAATTTTTTATGGAGCCAACCATGAACGACAAACCCGAAGACTGGCTTGATGAGGTCCCGGACAATAACCATGACGACGACGATGAAATTATCTGGGTCAGCAAAAGCGAGATTAAACGTGACGCCGAAGCGCTGAAAGATCTGGGCGCGGAACTGGTTGAACTGGGTAAAAACGCGTTGGAGAAGATCCCGCTGGATGACGATCTGCGCGCCGCCATCGAACTGGCGCAGCGCATCAAGAAGGAAGGTCGCCGCCGCCAGTTACAGCTAATCGGCAAAATGCTGCGGGCCCGCGATCCGGAACCGATTCAGTCCGCATTGGACAAGCTGAAGAACCGCCACAACCAGCAGGTGGTGCTGTTTCACAAGCTGGAGCTGCTGCGCGACCGTCTGGTGGCGGAAGGCGATGACGCCATCCCCGATATTCTGGCGCTCTACCCTTCTGCCGATCGCCAGCAGCTGCGTTCGCTGGTGCGCAACGCGCAAAAAGAGAAAGCGGCCAATAAACCGCCAAAATCCACGCGGCAGATTTTTCAGTATTTGCGTGAGCTGGCGGAAACCGGCGAATAAGCCGCCGCCAGTTTGAGAACGGCGTCGCCGGTAAGACTGAGATACACCGGCCTATGATACCGGGAGGCCATAGAGGGACACTTTCCTAGCGTCCCCGCATACATGCCATGCAAATATGCTTCCGGCAAATCTGTCGCCGCCTTACGCCGTGCCGCCCACGGTCAGGCTTTCCAGCTTCAGCGTCGGCTGGCCCACGCCGACGGGCAGGCTTTGCCCCTCTTTGCCGCACACGCCGACCCCTTTATCCAGCGCCAGATCGTTGCCCACCATTGAGATCTGCTGCATCGCCTCAATGCCGGAACCAATCAGCGTCGCCCCTTTCACCGGGCTGGTGATGCGCCCGTTCTCGATCAAATAGGCTTCCGAAGTGGAAAAGACGAATTTGCCGGAGGTAATATCCACCTGGCCGCCGCCAAAATTCGGCGCATACAGGCCGTACTCGACGCTGGCGATAATCTCTTCCGGCGTGGACTTCCCGGCCAGCATATAGGTATTGGTCATGCGCGGCATCGGCAAATGGGCATAGGATTCACGGCGGCCGTTGCCGGTCGGCGCCGCGCCCATCAGGCGAGCATTGAGTTTATCCTGCATATAGCCTTTCAGGATCCCGTTTTCGATCAATACGTTATATTGTCCCGGCACCCCTTCGTCATCCATCGCCAGCGAGCCGCGACGGCCGGCCAGCGTACCGTCGTCAACCACGGTGCAAAGCTCGGAGGCCACCAGCTTGCCCATCTGGCCGCTGAATACCGAGGTGCCGCGGCGGTTGAAATCCCCTTCCAGACCGTGACCGACCGCTTCATGCAGCAGTACTCCCGGCCAGCCGGCGCCCAGCACCACCGGCATGGATCCTGCCGGGGCCGCCACCGCCGACAGATTGACCAACGCCATGCGCACCGCTTCCTTCGCCCAGGCTTCCACCCGGGCTTCGCCCTCGTCCGTTTCCCAGAAATAGTCATAGCCGCCGCGCGAGCCACCGCCGCTGGAGCCGCGCTCGCGCTTGCCGTCCGCTTCCACCAGTACGCTGACGGAGAGGCGAACCAGCGGGCGAACATCCGCCGCCAGCGTACCGTCGGTGGCGGCCACCAGCACCAACTCATACACACCGGTCAGGCTGACGGTGACTTCCTGCACCCGAGCGTCGGCGGCCCGGGCCACGGCGTCGGCGCGCTGCAGCAGGGCGATCTTATCTTCGCGGCTTAGGCTGTCCAACGGGTTAAACTGCGGATAAAGCGCGCGGTGAGACACCTCGCCCAGCGTATGGGCCGTGCCCGCTCCCTGTTCGCGCACGATGCTGCGCGCAGCCTGAGCGCTTTGGTGCAGCGCGTTCAGCGTGATCTGATCGGCATAGGCAAAACCGGTTTTTTCACCGTTGACGGCGCGGATCCCCACCCCCTGATCGATATTATAGGAGCCGTTCTTAATGATGCGGTCTTCCAGCACCCAGGACTCATGATAGCTGGACTGGAAATAGAGGTCGCCGTAATCCAGACGACGTTCATTTAACAGCTCCAGCACAGAAGAAAGGTCCTGAAGATTCAACTTGTTTGCGGTGAGTAATTGCTCACTGACAAAAGACAGACTCATATTTTTTCACTCTTTATTAGATGAAATCGGGTGAACGCGGCGCGCCGGCCAGGCTGCCGCTACTCGCCTTTCTTCCGGCTCGGTTCACGCTGCACTTCCTGAATCTTCGGCTGATCGAGACTACCGGAAATCTGGTAGCGGATCAGCGAAATCTTGTTCCATAACGGCGCCAGCACCTTGCTGGCGGCAAATACGGCGGCCCCCACCACCGGGTTCACGGCAAATGCCGTCGCCACGCCCACCGTGGCGGAGATTTCCGGCGCCACGGTCACGTCCATATTGACCTGGCGTTTTACCAGGTCGACGTCGCCTTTCATGGCGATATCCGCTTCCAGTCCGTCGACCAGCATGTCATCGGTATGCAGCACGCCGTCTTTAATCCATGCCGTGCTGCGAATGGAATCAAAGTAGAAACCGCTGCCGAAGGTGTCGCTAAAATCAAGCCGGAGTTTACGCAGCAGGGCGTCGAAGCTTATCAGGCGCAGTAACTGTCCCGCCTGTCCCGTCCCCACATCGGCAATTTCACCTTTACCTATCCGCGTATGCAGTATGCCGCTCAGGCTGGCGATATCCGGCGCCCAGGGCGTGCCGCGCCAATAAAGATCGTAATCGACGGCGAAAGACCCGGCGCGCAGCGGCGTATCGATGCCGAACCAATCGGCATTCTGCACCAGGCTTTCGCCCGATACCCGCCCCTTCAGCGCGGTGCGCGCCCCCTGCGGGTTGTCCTGCCAGCTGCCGTTCACCGTCAGACGGGCTTTACCCGTATCGATAATGCCGTCGCTTAAGGTCAGTTTCTCTTTTTCCGGCTGCAGCCTTGCCTGAATATGACCGAAATTCTGCCCGACAAACCAGCATTGACGACAGTTTATCTGCAATGCGGGCCAATTCTCAAAATTCATGCTCACGTCGCTCAACGGCGATTTTTTCTCAGCCAGCGCCACCGGGTTGGTCGCCTCATTACCTTTCCACTGCGGGTTGTAGTAAAGGTAGCGGATATCGCTGCGCCACACGCCGCGCCGCGGTATATCCAGCGTCGCGTCGATTTCACGCCCCCGGGCCCGCACCTCGCTGCCGCCCAGGGTATTCTTGCTGATAATCGACAGATCGTGCCATTGCTGCCCCAGCAGTTGGAGCTGCGGCGTACGCAAAGTGACTTCTGCCGGAAGGCGGAAACGGCTGGCGGCGCTATCGACGTTCAGCGACGAGCTCGCAGAGGGCAACAGCCCAAGCCAGCGTTCGCCATCCAGCGCGGGAAGGTCGAAAATCAGCGCCGACGCCGACGGTAACGGCGGTAAACCGCTCCCTTTTCGCCAGTTGGCGCGCGCCAGCGTCACCGTATCGCCTTTCAGCAACCACTGGCTGTTGAACCCGTTATCCTTGCCCAGGTTACCGTGCAGAGTGAAGCCGTGCAGATCGCCTTTGGCCTTCACCTGCAAAGGCAAACTCTCCCCGGCAGGCTTATCCAACGGGCTGGGTAAGTGACTGCTCACTTTGCTTAAGTCCGCCTGTAGATCAACCTCATACTTTGGAACGCCCTGATAAGGCAGACTCACCGACACGCTGCTGCGCCAATCCGCGACGCCGGATATCTGTTGCCCTAACGGCGCCGGCATGCCGGGGAAACGGGACGGCTGCCACGCCCCCTGCAACCCTACATTCACCTGATAGGCCCGCTCCTGCTCTTCGGTGGTGAAATCCACCGTTATTGGCTGATCCAGCCAATTCGCCCGCAGGGTTTCACTGCGCAGATTGCCATTGTCGTAGCGGAACCTGCCGGTCAGATTTTTTAGCGTGCTGGATAACGGCTTAATGTAAAGGCTGTTGTTATTCAATACGATATCGCCGCCGGCCCGGACTTCTCCGCCGGCCAGCGGAATGTCCAGATTCAGCGTCCCCCGCACCGGCCCGCCAAGCTGTAACTCCTCCAGCGCGGCTCCCAGCGAAGATTTCAGCGGCGTTTGCCGGAAGTAGTTGCCCACTTCCGGGCCGGGACCGTTTAACTCGCCCGCGACCAACAGCCGTTCCTGCTGATAATCAGGGATCGCCGCGCTGATATTCCTGCCTTCCACTTTCCCCAGCCAGGCCTGCGGCGCCAGCATCCATAAGCCGTTATTGGCGAAATCGAGATTGATATCCAGCGGCGTTAACGCCGGCCAACCCGGCTGAAACTCAAAGGTGGAATTCTTCACCGGCGCCCAGACTTCAAACTGCCCTTCCCTGTGGGAGAAGGGAAAACGCTGCGGATTACCCGCCAGTATCAGCGTGCCGTTATCCACCCGTCCGCTCTTCAGCGCCCCGCTCAGATAATCCACCAGTTCTTTTCCCATCAGGGGTTCGGGATAATAACGCCAGGCGTCCGCGGCGTCCGTCAAACGCAGCCCCGCCAGCAGATCCAGCCTGGGTTCGCCCTTGGCGGGCTGCCGATAATGAAAATCGCCGTTGATCCACAGCGACCTGGCCTGAACGTCCAGCCCGTGACTCCATAGCTCCCATCCCTGACCGTCGTAACGCCAGTCAAGCACGCCGCCGGCCTGACTGATTTCCAGCGGCGCCCGGAAAGTCCCGTTGTTCGGCAGCGTGCTCTCGGCCAGATGCAAATCCACCTGCCCGCGCTCGACGCTGCCGCTCACGGAACCGGAAAAGTGATCCATTCCCGGCAACCGTTGCCACGCCTGCCAGCTCACGTCATGCCAGCGGGCCTGAAAACGGCTCTTCTCCGGCTGTTGCAGAGGAATATCCACCGCCAGCGTGCTAAGCCGGCCCTGTGGTTGCAGCTGTTTCCAGCGTTCCTTTAATAGCGGCGTGGTGGTGGACAACAGCGGCAACAGCGCGCCCAAACGCGCCAGATCCAGATTGCTGGCGCGCAGGCGTAATTCCTCCTGACTATCCGGCCCCAGCAACTGGGTATTCTGCGGCAGCCAAAGCGCGGAAAATTGGCCTTTTGGCCAGGGGACGCCATCCGTGGCCAGATTTAGCTCCGGCACGGCAAGCCGCCAGCCATTTTCCTGACGGCCGATATGCAAAACCGTATCGTCGACGTCCAGGCGATGGGCGTCTTCGCCTTCTCCCCAGGTCGCCGTTCCCTGATTGAGAAACACATCTCCGCCATAAATATCGCCCTTGCGCACGTCAAGCCAGGCCGCCAGGCTGAAGTCCGCGCTTTCCAACCCGGTGTTGTTCTTCATCCAGCGGCTGAACCAGGGCTTCATATCGATATTGTCGGCCTGCAGGTAAAGCGTGCCGTTATTGAGCACCCCCTGATCATCGTCCAAATCCATCCGCATCTGCACTACGCCGTGCTGGCCGTTAAAGCTCGACAGGCTGATCAGCCCCTCAGCCCGATGGCGTTTGTCGGCGTTCAGCCAGGTAAGCTGCGGAATGCTGAATTCGGCGCGGGCGCCGGATGGCGTAAGAAAAGAGATATGGCTGTCGCGCAGATCGAAGTGATCGAACTGGCGCAGAAAAAGATCGTTCAGCCTCCCCGAGGTCATCAGGTCATCGCCCTGACGCTGCCCGGAGAGCGTGGTATTGAGATCGAGCCGTAGCTGATAGAAGGTGAGATCGCGGAACTGCCAGCGCCAGTGCAGCAATGATTGCCACACGTCCAGCGCCAGCGTAATACGTTCGGCCCGCCACTCCGACTCCGGCAGGGAAGCGTGAAAATCTTTGATTTCCAGCGTGGGGCCGAAAGATTCCCAGCGTCCTTTCAGCGAGCCGATTTCCAGCGGAACCCCGGCAACGGACTGCGTCCACGCCACCAGCCGTGGCCGGAAGTGATCGAGCTGTGGCAGCACCAATCTTAAACCGCTGACTAACAGCGCAACAATCACAATAAGAGTGGCGCCCGTCGCTAGTAATATTCCGGGCAATCGCCTCACGTATTTCTCCTTGTTTTCGCGAAAGCCGCTTTCATCTGGGGGTGTGCGGAGTATGCCGTTCAACCATAAGCGCGCCCGAAAAGCGCCCCATTGGTGAAGCGGGTTGCAGGCAAACTTACATCATGACCACGTCGAACTGTTCCTGGCTGTACAGGGGTTCAATCTGCACTCTGACCTGTTTGCCGACAAAAATTTCAACCTCGGCCAGCGCGTGCGATTCTTCGCTTTTCAGCGCTTCCCCCACCGCCGGAGAGGCGTAGACCAGGAAGCGATCGGTATCATAAGCGTGATGGACGCGCACTATCTCCCGCATAATCTCGTAACAGACGCTTTCCACCGTTTTCACCATTCCCCGCCCACGACAAGTCGGGCACTCATGACACAATACGTGTTCTATACTCTCACGGGTGCGCTTACGGGTCATCTCCACTAATCCTAGTTGAGAGAAACCATTAATACTGGTTTTTACCCGATCTTTACTTAATGCCTGCTCCAGAGAGTGCAGTACGCGGCGCCGGTGATCTTCGTTGTTCATATCGATAAAATCGATGATGATAATGCCGCCGAGATTGCGCAACCGAAGCTGGCGGGCCACCGCCTGGGTCGCTTCGATATTGGTATTGAAGATGGTTTCGTCCAGATTGCGGTGGCCGACGAATGCCCCGGTATTGATATCGATGGTGGTCATGGCTTCGGTCTGATCGATAATCAGGTAACCGCCGGATTTCAATTCGACCTTTCTGTCCAGCGCCCGCTGAATTTCATTTTCCACATCGAACAGATCAAAGATGGGCTGCGTGCCGACGTAATGTTCCAGCTTATTGGTCATTTCCGGAATATATTCCGCGGTAAATTCCAGCAGAGAATCATAGGTCAGCCTGGAGTCCACTCGGATACGGTCCAGCTCCGCGCCGGCGAAATCGCGCAGGATGCGCTGCGCCAAGGCAACTTCGCCATAGAGCCGATATTTGGTCTGGTTACGTTTTTTACGCTCCATGACCTTGGTCCACAGGCGCTTGAGAAACGCCGCGTCCTGGGAAAGCTCCTCCTCGCCGATCCCTTCCGCGGCGGTGCGGATAATAAACCCGCCGTGCTCGTCGCAATAGTCGGCGACGGTTTTCTTGAGACGCTCGCGCTCGGCCTCGCTTTCAATGCGCTGCGAAACGCCGACGTGCGACGCTCCCGGCATAAACACCAGATAGCGCGACGGCAAGGTGATATCCGTGGTCAGACGGGCGCCCTTGGTGCCCAGCGGATCCTTCACCACCTGCACCATCAGATCCTGTCCCTGACGCACCAGTTCGGCAATATCGCGCACATGAAAGTTTTTCTGTTCGTCGCCGGCGACGCACTCGGTGTGCGGCATAATATCGGACGCGTGCAGGAACGCCGCCTTATCCAGACCGATATCCACAAACGCCGCCTGCATACCCGGCAATACCCGGCTCACCCGGCCTTTATAGATATTACCGACGATGCCGCGCCTGGCTTCACGCTCAATGTGGATTTCCTGCAATATACCGCCATCAATATAGGCAACCCGCGTTTCCGACGGGGTGACGTTCACCAGTAACTCAGCAGTCATGTTTTCCTCTCGCAATCCGCAGCGCAGCAAAATTACCGAACAACTCATATGTTTCCACCAGCGGCAATCCTACCACCGCGTGGTAACTTCCCTTTATCGATTTGACAAAACAACCGCCTTTGCCCTGAATGCCATAAGATCCGGCTTTATCCATCGGCTCGCCGCTGGCGATATAACTATCGATATCCTGACGGGAAAGCGGGCGAAATACGACCTCGGTCACCACCAGACCACTTAACATATCGCGCCTGTCGGCCAGCGCCACGGATGTCATCACCTGGTGACGCTGCCCGGAAAGCTGCGCCAGCATCCGGGCGGCGTGAGCCTCATCGCGTGGTTTTTCCAGCACCTGTCCGTTTAATACCACAATAGTATCCGCGCCCAGCACCGGCAAATCCGCCGGGGCGGCCAGTACGCCCGCCGCCGCTTTCTCATGCGCCAGGCGGCGGACATAGGTTTCCGCCGCCTCATGGGGCAAACGCCGTTCTTCCACCGCCACGCTCAGCTGCGCAAAAGGGATGTCGAGCAGCGCGAGCAGTTCCCGGCGACGGGGGGAAGAGGAAGCCAGATACAGTTGATGCATGGGCCAGCCTTATTGCACGGTAAACTGACGGCGTATTTTACGCATCAGCAGAAACAGCCACGGCCAGAGCACACCATCGACCACGCTATTCCAGAAGGCTTCCGGACGAAAGGCGATGTTAATTACCAGAAACTCCGCCCAGAACACAATCAAATCCATCAGCAACGAAAGCAGTATGACGATTAATGCCTGCTGCCATAGCGCCATATTACGGAACAGCTGGAATTTAAACGACACCAGATAAGCGATAATACTTAAACCCAGCGCCCGCACGCCCAATGTGGATCCCAAAATCAGATCCATAATCATGCCCAGCACAAACCCGGTTCCCACGTTAACCCGGTGCGGCAGCGCCATCACCCAGTAAATCAGGAACAGCGTCAGCCAGGAAGGGCGATAAGCGTAAATCTGTTCCGGCCACGGCATAATCTGCAATGCCATCGCGATCAGAAAAGAGAGCCAGATAATCCAGTTGCCATGACGACGGTAGCGATCCATCAGCGTACTCCCGGCTGCGCGGCGGCAGGATCGTCAGCCGGCGGCGGCCCCATATCGTCAGGCGAAGGCAATACCTGCGGCATCATCTGCATCAACCGCTCATTGGCGACGCGGTGAACTTCCGCCGGCGGTAAAGCCGTGCTGGCATTTCTGTCCACGCCCCACAGCAGCAACAGGTAGCGCAAACGCTGCAAGCCGGCGGTCGGGCGCGCCCGTATCACCGTATAGGCCCGTTGGGTATCGATGGCGACCGACGACACCACCGCGACAGGATAGCCTTCCGGGAAACGGCCTCCCAGCCCCGACGTCACCAGCACATCGCCGACGCGAATATCGGTATTATTAGGCAGGTGCTCCAACTGCAGGTCTTCGGTACAGCTATTGCCGGCGGCAATCACCCGGATATCATTACGCAGCACCTGGATCGGCAATGCATGGGAAACATCGCAAATCAGTAAAACCCGGCTGGTAAACTGCCCGACCGCAATCACCTGGCCGACCACGCCCTTGTCGCTGATGACCGGCTGGCCTTCATACACGCCGTTTACCCGGCCTTTATCAATGACGACCTGGTCGCTGTAGGGATCGGTTCCGGCGGAGATCACCTGGGTCACCATCTTTTGCTCATCCTGGCGCAGCGGAGAACCCAGCAGTTCGCGCAGGCGGGCGTTCTCTTGCTTCAGTTGCCCCAATAGCAGCAGGTCGCTGTTTTTCATCAGCAGCTCCTGGCGCAGCGCGTTATTTTCCAGTCCCAGCTGTTCACGACTGGCCAGAGATTCAGACATGTTATCCAGCATTTGGCGCGGGCCATTGGCCAGAAAATAGAAAGGGCTGACGGCGGTATCCATGTAGGTTCTGATTTTAACGAACGCACCGAGCCGACTGTCAGCAATAATCACCAAAATCGCGGTGACGACAGCAAGAAAAAGTCGCAGTTGCAGGGAAGGTCCCCTGCTAAAAATCGGCTTCATAAAATTTGCGTATTCCTTTCCTCGACAGCAGCAATAAATCGCCTGGAGCGATTTTCAACGTCGCTTGCGACGGCCCGCAGGGTGGCGGGCAGGGATAGCCCGCCATAAAAAATCGCCTGGAGCGATTTTCAACGTCGCTTGCGACGGCCCTCAGGGTGGCGGGCAGGGATAGCCCGCCATAATAAATCGCCCGGCGCGATTTTCAACGTCGCGCGGGGCGGCATAAAAAAAGGGGCCGCCGTGCGGGATGAAAAACCTGCGCTTTCCCCCATACGGCCCCCCTTTCCCGAACGAATTATTCTTCGCTGAACAAATCGCCGCCGTGCATGTCGATCATTTCCAACGCTTTACCGCCGCCACGCGCCACGCAGGTTAACGGATCTTCAGCCACTACCACCGGGATGCCGGTCTCTTCCATCAGCAGGCGGTCCAGATTGCGTAGCAGCGCGCCTCCGCCGGTCAGCACCATGCCGCGTTCGGAAATATCGGAAGCCAGCTCCGGCGGACACTGTTCCAACGCCACCATCACCGCGCTGACAATACCCGTAAGCGGTTCCTGCAAGGCTTCCAGAATCTCATTGGAGTTCAGGTTAAAGCCGCGCGGTACGCCTTCGGCGAGATTACGGCCGCGAACCTCAATTTCCAGCACCTCATCGCCCGGATACGCCGAACCGATCTCATGCTTGATGCGCTCCGCCGTCGCTTCACCGATCAGCGAACCGTAGTTACGGCGAACATAGTTGATAATCGCCTCATCAAAGCGGTCGCCGCCGATACGCACGGACGAAGAATACACCACGCCGTTGAGTGAAATCACCGCGACTTCGGTGGTGCCGCCGCCGATATCCACCACCATGGAACCGGTGGCTTCGGAGACCGGCAAGCCCGCGCCAATCGCCGCCGCCATCGGTTCTTCAATCAGGAACACTTCGCGCGCGCCGGCGCCCTGCGCCGATTCGCGAATCGCCCGGCGCTCCACCTGCGTGGCGCCGACGGGCACGCACACCAGCACCCGCGGGCTCGGACGCATAAAACTGTTGCTGTGCACCTGCTTGATAAAGTGCTGCAACATTTTTTCAGTCACGAAGAAATCCGCAATCACGCCGTCCTTCATCGGGCGAATGGCGGCGATATTACCGGGCGTACGGCCCAGCATCTGTTTAGCGTCATGGCCTACGGCGGCGACGCTTTTCGGAGAACCGGCACGATCCTGGCGAATAGCGACCACCGAGGGTTCATTCAGTACGATGCCCTGCCCTTTAACATAAATCAGGGTATTGGCGGTACCCAGGTCGATGGACAAGTCGTTGGAAAACATGCCACGAAATTTCTTAAACATAACGAAAGGATAATCCTGCAAGCTGGGGGCGAAAAATAAATCCGCCTACTTTACCAACCACACGAAGCAGCGACAAGGCACTAAAACGCTCTGCTTCGGTGAAAAAAAGTCTGTGTTGCGCAACGTCGGTCTTGCAGAGAAATAGGACGCGAAACGCCTTTTCTCCGGACGGCAAGGCAGATTATCACTCTCCGCCCGACGGAATAGCACTAACACAGGACATAAAATCTCACATTTAATCGGATTACAGCTAATGTAAGCGCACACTAACTAAAACAAAAGCCGACTCATTCTACGTCAATTCGAACAGGACTTTTACACTAAACGCGATAGTGCGGTGAATATTTTTTCAGCTCATGACTCACCGGCACCGACGCGGCAAAAAAATCGCCCTGTCCGCCGTAAACGCCCTTATCCAATAACGTGCGCCACTCTTCTTTGGTGCGCACGCCGGCGGCAAAAACCTTGGTTTGCGTTCCCTTACAGGCTTCCGTCAGGCTTTGCACAAATAACTGATTTTCCGGACGGCGTTCAAGGCTGCGCACCAGGCCCGGATGAAGCTTGATGATTTCCACCTGCAATGACTTGATATAGGTCGTACTGACCAGCGTCAATCCCGCCTGGGTAACCGCCAGCCGGCATCCCAGCCCCAGGATAAGATTCAGCGCCGGACGCAAACGGCCGATATATTGACAGACGTCTGCCTCCGCAAGTTCAAATAAAATGCATTGTCGTTGCTTTTTAGGATATTGCAGCAACGTTTCCTGCAGCCAGCACAGAAATGTCTTCTGTAAAAGCGAGTCCACGCTAACCGGCATCGCCAGGGTTTCATCGGGCCAGTTGGCCGATAGCGCGACGATGCGCGCAACCAGTTGCCGGTCGTAGCTGACGCACAGGCCCAGTTGCTGCACCAGCGGCATATACTCGGCCGCCAGCAGCTCCTGCGTGCCGTCATAGATACGGGTCATCATTTCCCGATGATGCACCGCGCCTTCCCGGGTCACCGCCGGTTTCTGATACAGCCTCGGCCCGCCGCGCGCCAGCGTCTGCTCCAGCAGCGTGCGCCATTTCACACTGCCGCGCCCTTTGTCCGGCACCTGCCGGTCAAATACGCACCAGCCATTGCCACCCTGCAACACCGCATTGCGCGTGGCGTCCTCCACGCTTTCCATCACCTGCTCGGGACTTTGTCCGCTGCGATAGGCGCAAATGCCGATATGGATCATATCCTCGCGATCGATCAACGGCGTAACGGGCAGGATATCAACGGCTTTCACCAGCTGCGCCGCAATATTATCCGCTTCCTTCAGCGTGCAATGGGGTAATAACACCGTGAAATCGCTATGGTAATAGCGCGCCAGCAGCGCCGACGGGTAACGCATCACAAATGTCGACAGCAAATTCACCAGCGTAAAGCTGTATTCCTGGATCGCCCCGCCAAAGCCATGGGTTTCCTGCAAGGTTTCAAAATCTGGCAGGCGAATCATCATCACCATGCCATGGGTGCCGACATTTTCGATATCTTCCAACTGCGTCGTCAGTTGATTATCAAAAAACAGGCGATTGCTCAATCCGGTTTCCGCATCCTGCGCGGCGAAAGCGCGGATCAAGGTATCGACCCGGCTGCGCTCCTCACGGGCTTCAACCAGATCGGCCAGCAGTTGATCGATGGCGCCGCTGGCGTTCACCGGCCACTCGCTCGCCGAGCCATGCATAACCGACTCGCGCTCCCCGTTCAGAATACGTCTGGCCCGCGCCTCAAGCTCTTTCTGTCCGGCGGTTTGCCGCCGTAGCCAGCGAATCGACAGATACAGCACCAGCGCCATCAGGCAAATCGCCAGCAGCACCGATAGCGTCGAGATAAAAAAGCGCAGCATGCCGAACAGCGGATTGACGTAAGTCGCATCAACCACCATATCCAGATGATGCATCAGCAGGAGACGGCGATGATGGTATCCGTAGCTACGGCGATCGTCGGCCTCGGACAGCCGCACCGCATACAGCGTTGAGTCGGGATTGCGGATCTCCAGCGCCACCACGCCGGCGGTTTTCATCATCGCCGGCAGCCAGAATCTGATATTCTCCGGCGATTGCACCAAAAGCGCCTGATCGATGCTGGCCGCCACCTCTCTTAGCTGCAGCGCCGTTCTCTGCTGGCTATAATGGAAGAGACTGAAGATACTGCTGCAAAGCAGCAAGAAAACCGCCAATGCCGTCAACAGCGCCATAAGTTTGGAGAATCTGGTCGTAAATCCCATCCCTGCGTCCTATTACTGATTCTGCGGGTTTGTTGTTTTTTATCAGTTCGCATACTACCTGTTACAAATATAGTCGCTATACGATTCGATACATTTTCCTGCCACAGGAGAGCATACATGCAGGCTTTAGTACTCGAACAGCTAAACGGACTCATTCAGCCGCAGATCCGTGAACTCGATACGGATCAACTGCCCGCCGGTGATGTGACGGTTGATATCAGCTGGTCCGGCATCAATTATAAGGATGCGCTGGCCATCACCGGTAGGGGTAAGATCATTCGCCAGTTTCCAATGGTTCCCGGCATCGACTTCGCCGGAACGGTCCGCCACTGCGACAGTGAGCGTTTTCAGCCCGGGCAATCGGTGATTCTTACCGGATGGGGCGTGGGTGAAAATCACTGGGGCGGTCTGGCCGAGCTGGCGCGGGTGAAAAGCGACTGGCTGGTGGCCCTGCCGTCCGGGCTGGATGCCAGAAAAGCCATGGCGATAGGCACCGCCGGCTTCACCGCCATGCTATGCGTGATGGCGCTGGAAGAGGGCGGCGTTACGCCGCAAAGCGGCGACGTGGTGGTGACCGGCGCCAGCGGCGGCGTCGGCAGCACGGCGGTGGCCCTGCTTTCCGCGCTGGGCTACCGGGTCGCCGCCGTCAGCGGCCGCGCCGAGAACGCCGGCTATCTGCAACAGCTGGGGGCGAAACAGGTGCTGGAACGCAGCGAATTCAGCGCCGACGCCCGGCCGTTGGAGAAACAGCGTTGGGCGGGGGCGATCGACACCGTCGGCGATAAGGTGCTGGCAACCTTGCTGGCGCAGATGGGTTACAACGCCACCGTTGCCGCCTGCGGCCTGGCCGGCGGCATCGCGCTGCCGGCCACGGTGATGCCGTTTATCCTGCGTAACGTCCGCTTGCAGGGGGTAGACTCGGTGATGGCGCCGCTGCCGCGCCGCGAACTGGCCTGGAAACGGCTGGCGGAATTGCTGCCGGAGACCTTCTACCGGCAGGCGACACATGAAATCGCGCTGTCGGACGTCCCCGCCGCCGCAGCCGCGCTGCTGGACAACAAGGTGACGGGCCGTACGCTGGTACGCATCCGCTAACCTGGGCTACCCGCCGCTCGGGCCGCCGTCGGCGGCGGCCCGTTATTTATGTTCGTAACACCCTGCAAAAAAGTATTTACCGTTCGTCGCCGCTGTTCCCCACGCAATTCATCTATAAATAAGTTATTGGCACACCATCATTATCGCCGGCAATAACCATCGGCGGGAGTTCCACATGTATAAAAATCGCCTGCATAAAAATCGCCAGCTGACCGAGGCGGACGTCACGCCGGAGAGCGTGTTCCTCCAGCGCCGCCGCGTATTAAAGGCGCTGGGCATCACCACGGCGGCGCTGTCGTTGCCATTCTCCGCGCAGGCGGATCTGCTCGCCTGGTTTAAAGGCGACAACGACCGCCCCAAGGCGCCGCCGGGCAAAGCGCTGTCATTTACCCAACCGGCGGATTGGCGTCCCGACCTGCCGCTCACGCCGGAAGATAAGGTCACCGGTTATAACAATTTCTATGAATTCGGGCTGGATAAGGGCGATCCGGCGGCCAATGCCGGCGGGTTGCGGACGGAAAGCTGGAAAATCCGCATCGACGGCGAGGTCGCCAAACCCATCACGCTGGATATCGACGACCTGCTTAAGCGCTTTCCGCTGGAGGAGAGAATTTATCGCCTGCGCTGCGTCGAGGCCTGGTCGATGGTGGTCCCCTGGATCGGGTTTGAGCTGGCGAAGCTGATTAAATTTGCCGACCCCACCGGCCATGCCCGCTATATCGCCTTTCAGACGCTCTACGATCCCGAACAGATGCCGGGACAGAAAGACCGCTTTATGGGGGGCGGCCTCGACTACCCTTATGTCGAAGGCTTGCGGCTGGATGAGGCGCTGCACCCGCTTGCGCTGCTCACCGTCGGCGTTTACGGCAAAACGCTGCCGCCGCAGAACGGCGCGCCGGTCAGATTGATCGCGCCGTGGAAATACGGCTTTAAAAACATCAAATCCATCGTGCATATCCGCTTCACCCGCGAGCGTCCGCCGTGCACCTGGAATCTGGCGGCGCCCAATGAATATGGCTTTTACGCCAACGTCAACCCGCACGTGGATCATCCGCGCTGGTCGCAGGCGACCGAACGCGTTATCGGCGCCGGCGGTATTCTGGATGTGCAACGGCAGCCGACCCTGCTGTTCAATGGCTATGCCGAGCAGGTGGCATCGCTGTATCGGGGTCTGAACCTGCGGGACAACTTTTGACCGGCGGCGGCGCAGTAGCGCCGATTTAGGAGATAACGTCTGAATGCGGCTGACCATGCAACACATAACCTGGCTGAAGATCATTATCCATCTGGCGGCTTTTTTACCGTTGCCATGGCTGATACTGGCGGTCGATCAGGGATGGCTGAGCGCCGATCCGGCGAAAGATATTCAGCATTTTACCGGCCGCATGGCGCTGAAGCTGTTGCTCGCCACGCTGCTGCTCACGCCGCTGGCTCGTTACGGCAGGCAACCGCTGCTTATCCGCTGCCGACGTCTGGTCGGGCTATGGTGTTTTGCCTGGGCGACCTTGCATCTGGCGAGTTACGCGTTGCTGGAACTCGGGATAAGCCATCTGGGTTTGCTGGGAGAAGAGTTGCTTCGCCGCCCCTATTTAACGCTGGGAATGATTAGCTGGCTGATTTTATTCGCTCTGGCGCTGACATCGCCGCAGAGGGTGATGCGCAAGATGGGATCCCGCTGGCAAAAACTGCATAACCTGGTCTATCTGGTCGCCATTCTGGCGCCAATCCACTATCTTTGGTCAGTCAAAACGCTCTCGCCCCAGCCGGTTTTATATGCGCTGGCGGCCCTGATATTGTTATTGTCGCGTTATAAAAAATTTCGCCGATGGTGGCGTTAAAAGCCAGGACCGGTGTGAAGCCGAGCGCGGCAAGCACCGGCTGTTTCACCGACGATTTACGGATACTGCTGGAATATCTCCGCAGATAAGACCAGTATTTGGCTGCTAATTGCGGCGAAATGGTTATAATGCACGACTTTGTTTCCCGGCAGCCGACAATTTGCGTTGGAAAGGTGACAAACGCATAGCTTCGCGCTATTTTGTGCGACACTGTTTTTGCAATCCGGGCGAATCGCGGGAGATAGCAGCATAATGGCTGACAAGTTTCACATTTTGCTTTTGAATGGCCCTAACCTGAATCTGCTGGGTACGCGCGAGCCGGATAAGTACGGCAAAACCACGCTGACGCAGATAGTCAGCAATCTGGAAACGCAGGCGCAGGTGCTGAATGTGCAATTTTCCCATCTGCAGTCCAATGCGGAACATGTTCTGATCGACAGAATTCATCAGGCCAGAGGAAACACGGATTTTATTTTGATCAACCCGGCGGCGTTTACCCATACCAGCGTTGCGCTGCGTGACGCTCTGTTGGCGGTTGATATCCCGTTTATCGAAATTCATCTGTCCAACGTGCATGCGCGTGAAGCTTTCCGCCATCACTCCTACCTGTCCGATATCGCTGTAGGGGTGATTTGCGGCTTCGGGGCAGAGGGTTATAACCATGCTTTACAGACGGCGGTAACACGCCTGTCAACTTCCAATTAAACAGAAGAGTACGGAACCACATCCATGGATATTCGTAAAATCAAGAAACTGATCGAACTGGTTGAAGAGTCCGGCATCGCCGAACTGGAAATTTCCGAAGGTGAAGAATCAGTACGTATCAGTCGTGCCCCGGCAACGCCAAGCTACCCGATGATGCAACAGGCCTACGCGCCAATGCTGCAACAGCAACCGGCGCTGGCCGCCGCCGTCGCGCCGGCGGCGGCCGCGGCGGAAACCACGGCCGCACCGGCCGCCATCAGCGGGCACATCGTTCGCTCTCCCATGGTCGGTACGTTCTACCGCACCCCCAGCCCCGATGCCAAAGCATTTGTCGAAGTCGGCCAGCAGGTGAATGTCGGCGACACGCTGTGCATTGTCGAAGCCATGAAAATGATGAACCAAATCGAAGCCGACAAAGCGGGCGTGGTCAAAGCGATCCTTGTCGACAACGGCCAACCGGTTGAATTTGACGAGCCACTGGTTGTCATCGAATAACGAGGCTTACCATGCTAGATAAAATCGTTATCGCTAACCGCGGAGAGATCGCGCTGCGTATTTTGCGTGCCTGCAAAGAGCTGGGTATCAAAACCGTTGCCGTTCACTCCAGCGCGGATCGCGATCTGAAACATGTGCTGCTGGCGGATGAAACCGTGTGCATCGGTCCGGCGCCGTCCACCAAAAGCTACCTGAACATCCCGGCGATCATTTCCGCGGCGGAAATCACCGCTTCCGACGCCATTCACCCTGGCTACGGTTTCCTGTCCGAAAATGCCGATTTCGCCGAGCAGGTCGAGCGTTCCGGCTTTATTTTCATTGGCCCGCGCGCCGACACCATTCGCCTGATGGGCGATAAAGTGTCCGCCATCAACGCTATGAAAAAAGCCGGTGTTCCTTGCGTGCCGGGTTCCGACGGCCCGCTGGACGGCGATATGGATAAAAACCGCGCCTTCGCCAAACGCATCGGCTACCCGGTGATCATCAAAGCCTCCGGCGGCGGCGGCGGCCGCGGCATGCGCGTGGTGCGCAGCGATAAAGAGCTGGAACAGTCCATCAATATGACCCGTGCGGAAGCCAAGGCGGCTTTTAATAACGATATGGTCTATATGGAAAAATATCTGGAAAACCCGCGTCACGTGGAAATTCAGGTATTGGCCGACGGTCAGGGCAACGCCATTTATCTGGCCGAGCGCGACTGCTCCATGCAGCGCCGTCACCAGAAAGTGGTGGAAGAAGCGCCGGCGCCGGGCATCACCGCCGAACAGCGCCGTTTTATCGGCGATCGCTGCGCGAAAGCCTGTATCGATATCAATTATCGCGGCGCGGGCACCTTTGAATTCCTGTACGAAAACGGCGAGTTCTACTTTATCGAGATGAACACCCGTATTCAGGTGGAGCATCCGGTAACCGAAATGATTACCGGGGTGGATCTGATCAAAGAGCAGCTGCGCATTGCGGCGGGCCAACCGTTATCCATCCGGCAGGAAGACGTTCAGGTGCGCGGTCACGCGGTGGAATGCCGTATCAACGCCGAAGATCCGAACAGCTTTCTGCCGAGTCCGGGTAAAATTACCCGTTTTCACGCGCCGGGCGGCTTCGGCGTGCGTTGGGAATCCCATATTTACGCCGGCTATACCGTGCCGCCGTACTACGATTCCATGATCGGCAAATTGATCACCTACGGCGAAACCCGCGAAGTGGCTATTTCGCGCATGAAGAACGCGCTGGCGGAGCTGATTATCGACGGGATCAAAACCAACGTCGATCTGCAGATGAAGATCATGAACGATGAGAACTTCCAGAAAGGTGGCACCAATATCCACTATCTGGAGAAGAAACTCGGTTTGCAGTAAATCTGCGGTTTTATGTCGGTAAAAGGTCGGTGAAAACCGGCCTTTTTGCTTTTCTGTCAATTCGGACTGGGCAAATCGACCGCATGCCGTAAAATTCCCGGTTTCGCACTATCAACACCAGCTTATCTGGGGGAAAAATGGATACGCGTTTTCTTCAGGCTCATCGGGAAGCCCGCTGGGCGATGGGCCTGACGCTGGCTTACCTGATAGCCTGGATTCTCACTGCTTACCTGCCTGACAGCGCTCAGGGCATTACCGGCCTCCCTCACTGGTTTGAAATGGCCTGCCTGCTGCTGCCGCTTGTTTTCACCCTACTGTGCTGGCTGATGGTTCGCGTCGTTTTCCGCGATATCTCACTGGAGAATGACGATGCAAAATGAGGTACTTCTGCCGCTGCTGGGCTACCTGCTGCTGGTTTTCGGGCTCTCGGTATACGCCTATCGCCGCCGCCAGGCGGGCAACTTTCTCAACGAGTATTTCCTCGGCGGGCGCTCAATGGGCGGCTTCGTGCTGGCGATGACCCTTATCGGCACCTACGTCAGCGCCAGTTCATTTATCGGCGGACCGGGGGCGGCCTACAAGTACGGGCTGGGCTGGGTATTGCTCTCCATGATCCAGCTTCCCACCATGCTGTTGTCGCTGGGCATTCTGGGGAAAAAATTCGCCATTCTGGCAAGACGTTATAATGCGATTACCCTCAACGATATGCTGTTCGCCCGCTACGGCAGTCGGCTGCTGGTATGGTTCGCCAGCATTAGCCTGCTGGTCGCCTTTATCGGCGCCATGGCGGTGCAGTTTATTGGCGGCGCGCGCCTGCTGGAGACCGCGGCCAACATCCCCTACGATATCGGCCTGCTGATTTTCGGCGTGACCATCGCGCTCTATACCGCGTTCGGCGGCTTCCGCGCCAGCGTGCTGAACGACGCCATGCAGGGCATCGTCATGCTGCTGGGCACGGTGATCCTGCTGGTGGGCGTTATCCACGCCGCCGGCGGCCTGCACAGCGCGGTGGACAAACTGCAGCAGATCGACCCCGCGCTGGTCACCCCGCAGGGCAGCGATCAGATCCTGTCGATGCCTTTTATGGCCTCTTTCTGGGTGCTGGTCTGTTTCGGGGTTATCGGCCTGCCCAACACCGCCGTGCGCTGCATCTCCTACCGCGACAGCCAGGCGCTGCACCGCGGCATTATTATCGGCACCATCGTGATCGGCATTCTGATGCTGGGCATGCATCTGGCGGGCGCGCTGGGCCGAGCGGTGATGCCCGACCTGACCATACCGGATCAAGTGCTGCCGGCGCTGATGGTTTCCGTGCTGCCCCCGCTGGCCGCGGGTATATTTCTCGCCGCGCCGATGGCGGCTATCATGTCCAATATCAACGCGCACCTGCTGCAGGCCTCCGCCACGATAATCAAAGATCTTTACCTCAGCGTGCGCCCGCAGCAAATGCGCAATGAACGGCGCATCAAGCGCCTTTCCAGCATGACGACCCTGCTATTGGGGTTATTGGTGCTGCTGGCCTCCTGGCGCCCGCCGGAGATGATTATCTGGCTAAACCTGCTGGCGTTCGGCGGGCTGGAAGCCGTGTTCCTGTGGCCGCTGGTGCTCGGCCTTTATTGGGAACGCGCCAACGCCACGGGCGCGTTAAGCGCCATGTTCAGCGGCGCATGCAGCTATACGCTGCTGGCCAGTTTCGATCTTCATCTGGCGGGCTTTCACCCTATCGTGCCGGCGCTGACGCTAAGCCTGCTGGCGTTTATTATCGGCAACCGCTTTGGGCACAGCCTGCCTGAACCGGCGACCGCACCCACTTCACTTTAAATGTAATAGAGACTGCTATGCCGTGGATTCAACTGAAAATCAATACTTCCGGCAGCCATGCCGAACAATTGGGCGACGCGCTGATTGAGAGCGGCGCGGTGTCCGTGACGTTTCAGGATACCCACGATACGCCGGTATTCGAGCCGCTGCCCGGAGAAACCCGCCTGTGGGGCGATACCGACGTTATCGGTTTATATGACGCGGAGACCGAGATGGCGGACGTTATCGCCGCGCTGGAGCAGGAGCCGCTGCTGGGCGCCGGGTTTCAGCATAAAATAGAGCAGTTGGAAGATAAGGACTGGGAGCGCGAATGGATGGATAACTTCCACCCGATGCGTTTCGGCGAACGGCTGTGGATCTGCCCGAGCTGGCGCGATATTCCCGACCCGACGGCGGTGAACGTGATGCTCGATCCGGGCCTGGCTTTCGGCACCGGCACCCACCCCACCACCGCGCTCTGCCTGCAATGGCTGGACGGGCTGGATTTACAGGGCAAAACCCTTATCGACTTCGGCTGCGGTTCCGGCATCTTGGCCATCGCGGCGCTAAAGCTGGGCGCCGCCCGCGCCATCGGCATCGACATCGACCCGCAGGCGATTCAGGCCAGCCGCGACAACGCCCGGCGCAACGGCGTGTCCGAGCGCCTGGAGCTCTATCTGCCGCAGGACCAGCCGGCCGACCTCGGCGCCGACGTGGTGGTCGCCAATATTCTGGCCGGCCCGCTGCGTGAGCTGGCGCCACTAATCAGCGATCTGCCGAAAACCGGCGGGCGCCTCGGTCTGTCGGGCGTGCTGGCGACGCAGGCCGCCGGCGTCGCCGAAGCCTATCAGGACAAATTCCGGCTTGACCCGGTGGCGGAAAAAGAAGAGTGGTGCCGCATTACCGGCGTACGTAAGTAACTTTCGCGTATCCCGCTTATTTTGGGTTTTCCCGCGCGTAAAAAATCGCGCTGAGGCGGACGTGGCGCCGCACGGACGCGGCAAAAGCCAGCGCCGCACCGGGGGCGCGTTTGCCGCCTTATGGTGCATAAAGTTTATTCCTGTTCTTGGTTTATTAACAACGCAATCCCCTGCAAATGGCGGATATCAATGTAACTCCTGCTTCAATCACCGCATATTACAGATAAATTGCGCAGCCGCCCGAATATTTTCCCGAACAAAAATAACGCATAAATATTTAAAACCTATTGTTAAATATAGATAATATTTTCTCGCCACACGCTGAATGGCGTTTTCTTTGATCGCCGCCGGCTAATTGGTCAAAGTTTGGCCTTTCATATCAGGTGAAAAATGCGTAATATACGCGCCCTTGCAGACACAGTATGGTCACTCTTTGTCTATGCGCATTGGACAATTTCAGCTTACCAATCGTTTGATAGCAGCGCCGATGGCCGGTATCAGCGATCGCCCATTCAGAGCACTCTGTCACACGATGGGCGCTGGAATGGCCGTGTCCGAAATGCTGATTTCCAATCCGGAAGTCTGGCGTTCGGATAAATCGCGTTTGCGTATGGTGCATAGCGATGAGCCAGGGATCAGGGCCGTGCAAATTGCCGGCTGTGACCCGGATGAAATGGCGGTGGCGGCGAAATTCAATACCGATTTCGGCGCGCAGATCATCGACATTAATATGGGTTGTCCGGCCAAGAAGGTGAACCGCAAGATGGCAGGGTCTGCGTTGTTGCAGTACCCGGATTTGGTAAAACGAATCCTCTCGGCGGTAGTGAAAGCGGTAGACGTGCCGGTAACGCTGAAAATCCGCACCGGCTGGGCGCCAGAGCACCGTAACTGTGTAGAGATTGCCAGATTGGCTGAAAGCTGTGGGATTCAGGCCCTGACCATTCACGGACGCACGCGTGCGTGCCTGTTCAATGGTTCGGCGGAATACGACAGCATTCGGACAGTTAAGCAGGCCGTTTCCATTCCCATTATTGCGAATGGCGACGTGACTTCCCCGCATAAAGCCAGAGCGGTTCTAGATTACACCGGGGCAGACGCCCTGATGATAGGACGGGCCGCTCAGGGAAGACCCTGGATCTTTCGGGAAATCCAGCATTATCTGGACACCGGGGAGTTGCTAGCACCGATGCCATTGGCAGAGGTCAAGCGCTTGTTGATCAAGCATATACGGGAATTGCACGACTTTTATGGTCCAGGCAAGGGATTTCGTATAGCTCGTAAGCACGTATCCTGGTATCTCCGGGAGAACGCCCCAAACGACCAGTTTAGGCGCACATTCAACGCCATAGAGGATGCCAGCGAGCAGCTGGAGGCGTTGGAGGCATACTTTGAAAATCTTGCGTAAACAGAAAAAGAGCTGACAGAACTATGTTCGAACAACGCGTGAATTCTGACGTACTGACCGTTTCCACCGTAAACTCTCAGGCACAGGTAACCCAAAAACCCCTGCGCGACTCGGTTAAACAGGCCCTGAAAAACTATTTTGCCCAATTGAATGGTCAGGACGTGAGTGACCTGTATGAGCTGGTATTGGCCGAAGTTGAACAACCCCTGTTGGACATGGTGATGCAATACACCCGCGGCAATCAAACCCGCGCCGCCCTGATGATGGGCATCAACCGCGGCACCCTGCGTAAGAAATTGAAAAAATACGGCATGAACTGATTCATCAGCGTATCTAGTTGATTTTAAAGGCGCTTGTCGGCAACGACGGGCGCTTTTTGTTTACCGCGCTCTCGCCTGGTCGACCCAATCACTCCCGTTCTTTCCGTCTACCCATTCCCGTCTGTCACACCTTGTCCAACCTTTAATAATGCGGATGCGTATGATTTGCATTCAGTGTAAATTTCAGGAGACATTTTCCATCATGCAACCCCGCTTTCACCGACGGTCGCTGGCCGTTATCGTTAAACTCGCTTTGTTCTGCCCTGTCGCCGCCTATGCCGAAGAACAAACCGGCACCCTGAACGCCGCAACGGAACCGGAAACGCTGGTGGTCACCGCCGCCGGTTATGAACAAAGCCAGGAGGACGCTCCCGCCTCTATCACGGTAATAAAAGGCGAAGATCTGCGTAAGCGTTCTATCCAGAATCTGGGCGACGCGGTGCGTGATGTGGAAGGGGTCGTTGTCAACGGCGGCGCCAATGAAACCGATATCTCCATCCGCGGCATGCCCGCCGATTACACGTTACTGATGGTGGATGGAAAACGCCAGAGCGGGCGCGATTCCCGCGTTAACGGCAACGCCGGGTATGAGCAAAGCTTCGTGCCGCCCGCCGCCGCCATTGAACGTATCGAAGTGATCCGCGGCCCCATGTCTTCACTCTACGGCTCGGACGCCATCGGCGGCGTGATCAACGTGATTACGCGCAAAGTCTCCCGCCAATGGGGCGGTTCGGTTTCTTATGATTATTCAGCCCGTCAGCACAGCGACCAGGGCAACGCGAACCAGACCCAGTTTTACCTCAGCGGCCCTCTCGCCCAGGATCTGCTGGGCTTGCAGGTGTGGGGACGCTATCTGAACCGTCAGGGCGACGACGACGTACAAACCACCAACGGCTTTACCAAGGCCGATCATAAAGACCTGACCGCGCGTCTGGCCTTCACACCCACGGCCGACCACGACATTCTACTGCAAGGCGGCGTCACCCGGCTGAAGAACGGCGAAGGCACCAGCCCCAACTGGGCCACGCGCGAGCAGAAGAACAACCGCGATCACTGGTCGGTTTCCCATGAGGGGCGCTGGAGCTGGGCGACCTCGACCGTCTCGCTGTCACAGGAAAAAACCAGTCGTGAGGGCGTTGCCACCGCCAGACAGGCGGATGTGCTGGGCCGCAAACCTGAAATCAAGAACACCGTGTTCGATGCCAAGCTGGTCGCTCCGACCGATTACCATATTTCCACCGCCGGGGTGCAATGGAATCAGAGCACGCTCAAAGACTGGAACCAGGGTCTCAACGATCGGAAAAACTATAAATTTGAAGTGGTGCAGAAAGCCCTGTTCGCGGAGGATGAGTGGCGGCTCACCGACAGCTTCGCGCTCACCACCGGCCTGCGCCTGGATCACCACGAGCAATACGGCAGTCATTTCAATCCGCGGATCTACGGAGTATGGCGCCTGAATGATGAATGGACCGTCAAAGGCGGCGTCGCCAGAGGCTTTAAAGCGCCCGAACTGCGGGCGGTCATCGATGATTACGCCGTACTGCGGCGCAACACCTATGTGATGTTCGGCAACTCGGACCTTAAGCCTGAAACCAGCACCAACTATGAGCTCTCGGCCTTATGGTCAAACCGCGACGATCTCTCGGCCGGCGCCACGGTTTTCTACAACGACTTCAAGGATAAGCTCTCGACGCTGACCACGGACGAACGTTGGAACGGGTACATCATCATGGATCGCATCAACATCGACAAGGCGGTGATCAGAGGCGTGGAGCTTAACGGACGCTGGCAGATCGTCCCCTCGCTGGCGCTGAAAGGCAACTTTACCTATACCGACTCGGAGCAGAGAAGCGGAGCGAATGCCGGCGCACCTCTGGCCCTGACTCCCAAGAACAAGGCCAACCTGCGGGCTGACTGGGATATTTCCGATCGGGCTCAGGCCTGGGCGGCGGTGAACTACTATGGTAAAGAGTTCGGGAATACCATCAATAATGAACCGTCGCCGGCTTACACCACGGCGGACATCGGCGGCTCTTATCAGCTAACCCGCGCCGTGGCGCTCAATGCGGCGATTTACAATCTGAACGACAAGCGTCTGGATGACGAAACTTACGGTACGGTCAATTACGGGCGCACGTTCTGGTTCGGCACCACCATCGCTTTCTAACCGGGCGGCAACCTCACGACGGCGCACAACCCGGCGGGCGGGCGATTCTCCAGGATCAGCTCGCCGCCGTGCGCATGAATACAGGCGCGGGCGATGGACAGCCCTAATCCCATCCCGGCGCCGATCCCCGCACCGTCGCGCTCCGGGAGCGGGTTCAGTTGCACAAAAGGTTCGAAAGCCTGCTCAAGAGCGCAAGGCGCAATCCCCGGGCCGTGATCGAGCACTTCAATACAAACGCCCTCAGGCCCGCGCTGGAGGCTAAGCGTGGCGTCGCCCGCGTGGATCAACGCATTATCGATTAAATTGGTCAGCGCGCGCTTGAGCGCCAGAGGACGACAGCGGATCTCAATCTGTTCGGCGCCCGCCCATTGCACCCGCCGTCCCATGGTGCGATATCGCCGGACCAACTCGTCAAGCATGGCGGTGAGCGACAGACTGCTCGTTTGCTCCTGCATGGCGTCACCGCGCACGAAGTTAAGGGTTTCACGCACCATGGCGCTCAATTCGTTCAGGCTTTCCAGCATGTCGTCGCGGGGCGGGCCGGCCTCCAGCAACTCCACCTGCAAACGCAGCTCGGTGATGGGCGTATTGAGATCGTGGCTGACGGCGGCAAGCATGCGGGTACGTCCCTCGATGTGACGGGCAATCCGTTCCTGCATCACGTTGAATGCCTGGGTCAGCTCGCGCGCTTCCAGGGGCCCGGACAAAGGCAACGGCGCCATCCGCTCCCCCCGGCTAATCCGTTCGGTCGCCGCGGCCAGCGCCTTGACGGGATGCACCACCCGCCGCATGAAAAACACGACAATCAACAACACCGGTACGCTGGTCACGGGCAGCGAATAGGAGAGTAAACGGCTCCATTCGTATGCCTGAAGCGGATGTTGCACCCCATTGAGGTAGCGCCCGTCAGGCAGCCGGATGCTGGTGCGAAGCCGCAGCGGATCCCAACGAATCGGGCTGAAAAGGTGGCCGCGCGCCAGTCCGCCGTCAGTACGTTCGAGCTGCATGACAATACTTATGTCCGCTGCCGCAGGCAGCCGCGAGCTCAGATCCGCGATCAAGCGACGCTCCTCTTTCCGCATGTCGAAAGGCGTAATTTCGGGATGAGCGTCAATCCAGAAGCGGGCGTCATTGGCGTTCATGGAAACCAGCAGTTGGTCGGCGTCAGAGAGCGATAAGCGGTGAGCGGCCTGATAGGCAATGGTCAAGCGCTCCAGCGCGAGGGTGCGTGATACCGGGTGGAGCAAAGCCCCGGTAAGCTGGACGTAAGCCATGGCGATAAGATTCGACGCCGCCAACGCCAGCACCAGCAGCAGCGCCAACTGGTTGGCCATACGCCTGGGCAGCCAGCTCATAGCGGGTGTACGCTCACGTCGGACGCCAGCAGGTAACCACTGCCCCAGACGGTAATCAACAATTCGCTATCGTGCAGGAAATGCGCGAGCTTACTCCGCAGGCGACTGACCTGCCGATCGATTGCCCGATCGAAAACATCGTTGCCGGGGCGAACGCACAGGTCGATCAGCCGGTCGCGACTCAACACCGCATTGGGGTATTGCAGAAAGGCCCACAGCAGGCGCCTTTCCATCGTACTTAATTGCACGCCGACGCCGTTGGCGTCGCTGAGTACGCCCGTCGCCGGCATAAACCGCAAGCCGGCGAAACAGTACATGAGCAGCGCTTTGTCATCGCGTTGCACCGCGTCGGCCGCGCGGCCCGCCCCCAGACGACGCAGAACGCTATGGATGCGCGCCACCAGTTCGCGAGGTTCAAACGGCTTGACGACATAGTCATCCGCCCCCAGATCCAACCCCCGGACACGGTCGTCCATGGCGTCGCGCGCCGTCAGAAGGATGACCGGCATATTAAAACGCCGGTGAAGCTGGCGGCACAGTTCCATACCATCCCCGTCGGGGAGCATCACGTCCAGGATGACAATATCGATCGGCTGTTGTTTTAAAATCAGCCACATCGCCGCCGCATTCTCGGCGGTGCGCACATCAAACGCATAGCGGCGCAGGTAAACAGCCAAAGGCTCGCGGATCTTGCGATGGTCGTCCACCACCAGCACTCGCGGAGTAGCAACCGTCTCGGCGGCGTTCATAAATCTCCCTGCCATACTGTTTGAATTTGGGGAAAAACGACCGCGCAAGCGTATCGCACCGCCTCAAAACAATTGTTGCCGATAAAAAAGAACATATCTCATTTGATTATATTTTTCATTATCGCCATGCTGTCCGCCGCGCCTTCAGGCCGGGAGTTTCTTTTATTATGAAAGCTTTTACCTGCTTATAGCCTCATACCGCCAAAAGCCCCCTGCCAGTCAGCATCAAATTTTTCTATCGCCGCCTGCACCGCCGGTGTGTTGATAAACTGTTCCGCCACATCAACCGGCAGCGTGACCGCCTGACATCCCGCCAGCATACATGCCAACGCCTGACGCGGGGTTTTGAAACTTGCCGCCAGTACGCCCGCGAATGGGGCATGCAACGTCAGTAGCTTTTGCAAATCGCGCACCGTCTGAACCCCGTCGCCGCCTTGCGCATCGAGCCGATTGACATAAGGCGCCACGTATCTGGCGCCCGCCAGGGCGGCGAACAGCCCCTGCGCCGCACCGTAGATGGCGGTCCCCAGCACCGGAATGCCCTCGCGGCGTAAGATTTTCATCGCCGCCAGCCCCTCTGCGGTAGCGGGAACTTTGATAATCAAATCGTCAACGTATTGCCGCATCAGCAAAGCCTCTTTAACCATATCCTCTGCCCGGTGGGCGATCACCTGAGCAAAGAGCTCCCCTTTTCCCTCCAGTACCTGATGCAACGCCGGCAACAGTTCATGCAGCGGCTTACCCGCCGCAGCGACAATGCTCGGGTTCGTCGTGACGCCGGCCAGCGGCAAGATACGCGCCAGTCGTTCAATGGCGGTGATATCCGCCGTATCGAGATAAATCTTCATAGATCTCTTCCTCCACAGAATGCGTTCAACAATCATTCCCCATTTATGTTTCATACTGAACGAAATAACTTTCAAAATGTGATCAATTTAAAATTTAAAAAACATATTTGGATATATTTTGATAGCACGTAAACAAAACAACACGCGGTTTAGTGTCTTGCGGCATCAACCAGAGGAAACAGGAGCGCTATATGATAGACGTCATCACCCATGGGGCTGAGTGGTTCATCGGCCTGTTTCAGAAAGGAGGGGAAGTTTTTGTCGGCATGGTGACCGGCATACTTCCTTTGCTGATTAGCCTGCTCGTTATTATGAATGCGCTGATCGTGTTTGTCGGTCAGGAACGCATCGAACGTCTGGCCCAACGCTGCGCGGGGAACCCGCTCTCCCGCTATATGCTGTTGCCGGTTATCGGCACATTCGTCTTTTGCAATCCCATGACGTTAAGTCTGGGCCGCTTTATGCCGGAGAAGTACAAGCCGAGCTACTACGCCGCCGCGTCTTATAGCTGTCACTCCATGAATGGCCTGTTCCCGCATATCAATCCTGGGGAGCTGTTCGTCTACCTCGGGATCGCCAGCGGCCTGACGACGCTCGGTCTGCCGCTGGGCCCGCTGGCGGTTAGCTACCTGCTGGTGGGGATGGTGAGCAACTTTTTCCGCGGCTGGGTCACGGACCTGACCACCACGTTATTTGAACGCAAAATGCGCATCCAGCTTGACCGTCAGGTTCAGCTTTAACGGGGAAAACCATTATGAGCAACGTGATTCGTATTGAAAGAGGCGAAAGCGGCTGGGGCGGTCCGCTGCTGATCGAAGCGGTGCCGGGCAAGAAAATTGTCTATATCACCGCGGGGACGCGTCCGGCAATTGTCGATCGCCTGAGCGAACTGACCGGCTGGCCGGCCGTGGATGGCTTTAAAGACGGCGAGCCGCCGGCAGAAGAGATCGGCATAGCGGTGATTGACTGCGGCGGCACGCTGCGCTGCGGGATTTATCCCAAACGCTGCATCCCGACGGTCAACATCCATTCGACCGGCCGGTCCGGCCCGCTGGCGCAGTTTATTGTGGAAGATATTTACGTATCCGGCGTGCGGGAAAAAAACATACAACGAGTGGAAACCGCGTCGGCAACGCCCGCCGCCATCCCTTCCGCGGCGGAAAAAACCGCCGTCGCCGCCGCATCCGCCGGCCTTGGCCGGGATTACGACAGCAGCAAAAAAATCACCGAACAGAGCGACGGGCTGCTGGCCAAGGTCGGTATGGGCATGGGTTCGGTGGTCGCCGTATTTTTCCAGGCCGGTCGGGAAACCATTGATACGGTATTGAAGACTATTCTGCCGTTTATGGCGTTCGTCGCGGCGCTGATCGGTATCATTATGGCCTCGGGGCTAGGCGATATGATTGCGCACAGCCTGACGCCGTTGGCAAACAGCCCGATCGGCTTGGTCACGCTGGCGTTGATTTGTTCATTCCCCCTGCTTTCTCCTTTTCTGGGGCCGGGCGCGGTGATTGCCCAGGTGATCGGGGTGCTGGTCGGCGTGCAGATCGGGCTGGGAAATATTCCTCCCGCTCTGGCGCTGCCCGCCCTGTTCGCCATAAACGCGCAGGCCGCCTGTGACTTCATCCCTGTCGGCCTGTCGCTGGCGGAAGCGAAACAGGACACCGTGCGCGTCGGAGTGCCTTCCGTACTGGTGGGCCGCTTTCTTACCGGCGCGCCGACCGTGCTGCTGGCCTGGGTAGTATCCGGTTTTATCTACCAATAACCGTTTTGGGAGTCGGTATGAACACGGTTTTTCAAACCATATTTACCCGTATTGGCGACAACGCGGCGGAGGCATTGACCGAAGACATGATGATCACCTTTCGTGAAGGGGCCCCCGAAGACATCGAATCATTCTGCTTTATCCACCAGCATGGCGATCTGCACGGCGAACTACGCGCAGGGGACACGCTGATGCTTTCGGACAGGGCCTATCCGATTACCGCGGTAGGCTCGGTTGCGACGCAGAATCTGCGTGAACTGGGTCATATCACCATCCGCTTTGACGGCGCTGCCGAAGCAGAATTTCCCGGCTCGCTGCACGTTGCAGGTAAGCCGCCGACAGATATCCAAGTCGGCGGTAAATTAACGATTTTTTCTTAAATATCAGGTGGGGAAATGCATATGAAACAGGTTGCGGTAGTCATCGGCGGCGGACAGACCCTCGGTGCGTTCCTGTGTGAAGGCCTGGCGGAAGCGGGTTATCAGGTTGCGGTCGTTGATTTAAATGCTCAACACGCCATGCAGGTAGCGGAAACGATCAATGCTCGCTACGGCGCCGAATGCGCCTGCGGCTTTGGCACTGACGCCACGGATGAAGTACAGGTTGAACGGTTGGCGCGAGCGGTTGACGCGCGATTCGGTCAGGTCAATCTTTTGGTCTATAGCGCAGGGATGGCCAAGGCGGCCCCCATTACGCAGTTCCGGCTCAACGATTTTGATTTGTCTTTACAGGTGAATCTGGTGGGATATTTCCTGTGCGCCCGCGAGTTTGCCAAGCTGATGATCCGCGACGGCATCGCCGGGCGCATTATCCAGATTAACTCCAAATCAGGGAAAGTCGGCAGTAAGCACAATTCCGGCTATAGCGCGGCCAAGTTCGGCGGGGTTGGGCTGACTCAGTCGCTGGCGCTGGATCTGGCGGAGTTCGGTATTACCGTCCACTCGCTCATGCTGGGCAATTTGCTGAAATCGCCGATGTTCCAGTCATTATTGCCGCAGTATGCCGAGAAACTGGGCATCCGGCCGGAAGAGGTGGAGCAGTACTATATTGATAAAGTGCCGCTCAAGCGGGGCTGCGACTATCAGGATGTGCTGAACACGTTACTGTACTATGCCAGTGATAAAGCCTCTTACTGTACCGGCCAGTCGATCAATATTACCGGCGGGCAGGTCATGTTCTGAATACGCTATCCCCGGCGCGATGCCGGGGAACTGGAGGTGAACGATGAGCCCGGCAGCATTATTGATTACCTTTGCGGTATGCGCATGGCTGTTACAAATTGCGCTGGGCTGGCGGCAATTGCGTCGTTTCAATCAGGCGTTTGACGCGTTGTACCGCCAGGGAAACACGGTTGGCGTAGGCCGCGCCGCCGGAAGGTTTAACGCCAGAGTGCTCGTGGCGCTGGCGTTTGATGAGCAGGAACGGGTATGCGACGCTTTTATCATGCGCGGATTTACGGTCTTTGCCCGGCCGCAGCGAATAAAAGAATGGATAGGATTAAAGAGAACGCAACTGGCGCCAAATGTGATCTTTCCCATAGAATCGGCTTGCCGCGCCGCGCTTTCGTTGGCGATTGAAGCGAAATCATGATATTTTCATTTTAAAAGATATTTCCTTTCATTTGGCAGCATTTCCCTGCGCCAAGTTTCGTAAAGGAAAGCGTTAAAATGATCTATCGGATGGATATCGCAATGAAACCTAAACAACGTCAGGCGGCGATCCTGGAATATCTGCGCACGCATGGCAAAACGTCCGTGGAGACGCTTGCCGGCCGTTTCAGCACCACGGGCACAACAATCCGTAAGGATTTAACCGCGCTGGAAGAAGAAGGCGCGGTTATCCGTACTTATGGCGGCGTGATGCCCAGCCGGGAAGAAGGCGATCAGCCCATCGACCGTAAAACACACATTAATACCAAGAAGAAAAAACAGATTGCCCACGCGGCCGCGGCGCTGATTAATGACGGCGACTCGCTGATATTCGATGCGGGCAGCACCGTGCTGCAAATGGTGCCGTGGCTGACGCAATTCAACAATATTACCGTTATGACCAACAGCCTGAGCATTGTTAATGAGCTGGTTGAACTGGATAACGATCAAACCATCCTGATGCCGGGCGGCACCTATCGCAAAACCTCGGCCTCGTTTCACGGCAGTCTGGCGGAAACCGCTTTTTCCCATTTCAGTTTTGACAAGCTGTTTATCGGCGCCGACGGCGTCGACCTGAATGCAGGCGTCACCACCTACAATGAACTGCACGCCGTCAGTCAGGCAATGTGCCGCGCCGCGCAACAGATTATCCTGCTGGTGGACTCGTCCAAGTTTGGCCGCAAAAGCCCCAATGTGGTCTGCGAGCTAAGCGCGGTGGATATTCTGATTACAGACAAAGATATCAATCCGGACTACCTGACTGAGTTAAGGGCTAAGAACATTAATGTCATTGTGGTGGGGGATGACGATGAATAAGCGTATGCCGCTGCATGCTCTGCGCGCCGCCGGCGTCGCCTAAAGGGCAAAATGACTATATTCAGTTCTGATATAACCCATCACGCAATGTAATTTATCAAAATAAACCTTCTGGCGTAGATTCATTATCAATAAAAGTTATAAGCCATATGATGCCCATTACCCACAGGAACCATAATGAAGAAATTACATTTCGCTATACTGACTGGCGCACTGTTCGCAACGAGCGTCTTGGCACAGGCGCAGGATGACCTCGGCGCCATCAAGTCCGCCGGGGTGATTAAAATCGGTACGGAAGGCACCTACGCCCCCTACACCTACCACGATAAATCGGGTCAACTGGTGGGGTTTGATGTGGATATTGGCCGCGCGGTCGCCGAAAAACTGGGCGTCAAGGCGCAGTTTATCGAAGGTCGCTGGGACGGGCTAATCGCCGGCGTGGACGCCAAACGCTACGATGTCGTCATCAATCAGGTCGGCATCACTAAAGAGCGTCAGGTTAAATACGACTTCTCCAAACCTTATATCGACTCGAAAGCGGTGCTTATCACCCAGGCCGATAACGCCACCATCCAAAACTTCAGCGATCTGAAAGGCAAAAAATCGGCGCAAAGCCTGACCAGCAACTACGCGAAGCTGGCCACCAGCCACGGCGCGGAGATTGTGCCTACCGATGGATTCAACCAGTCTCTGGATTTGGTGCTCAGCGGCCGTGCCGACGCCACATTGAACGACAACCTGTCTTACCTTGATTTCAAAAAGCAGAAGCCAGACGCGAAAGTCAAAGTTATTGCCACCGCGCCTACCGGCGAACCTTCTGCTATTTTGGTACGCAAAAACCAGCCGCAGCTGGTGGAGGCGCTGAATAAAGCATTGGATGAAATCAAAGCCGACGGCACCTATAAAACGATAGCCGTGCGCTACTTCGGTCAGGATGTATCTCAATAATATCCCTGTTAGCGGAGTCATTTTTCATGCCGCCCTGGCTAGAGCTTATGGCAGACTCTTTCTGGAGTCTGCTGTCCGCAGGATTAAAATTTACCGTTCCCCTGGCGATTCTTTCCTTTATTTTCGGTCTGGCCGTGGGGGTGATTGTCGCCCTGATCCGCCTCTATGGTCCGAAGCCATTGAAATGGATCGGCGACTTTTATGTCTGGGTTATCCGTGGAACACCGCTGCTGGTTCAGTTATTTCTCATCTTTTACGGGCTTCCCAGCGCGGGTATCACCCTGGATGCTTTCCCTGCCGCGTTAATCGGGTTCACCATCAGCGTTGGCGCATACAGCTCGGAAATCGTCCGCGGGGCGATATTATCGGTACCGCGAGGCCAATGGAGCGCGGCGTATTCCCTGGGCATGAACGGCGCTCAGGCGATTCGCTGGGTAATATTTCCACAGTCGGTGTTCGTTTCATTACCCCCGTTATCCAACACCTTTATTTCCTTAATCAAAGATACCTCGCTTGCCGCCGTCATTACGGTTCCGGAAATGTTTTTATCCGCACAGCGTATTGTTTCCGTCACCTACGAACCGCTGATTCTTTATATCGAGGCCGCGCTGATTTATCTGATGTTCAGCACGGTGCTAAGCCAGTTGCAGGTGAGGCTCGAAAAGTATTACCAGCGCCATATCGTGCATTGATCCCGGACGGGTGGCGCACCCTTTACATTATCTTTGCCCTTCTATTGACGCGCAGACGCTGCATTAGCGTCTGCAGCCGGTTCTTAAACTATATCTGCCACCCGCCCCGCCGATTTATAGGCCGATACCCTCGCGCGGTTCGATGATAAAATCCGCTCCAGCGCCATAAGTTGAACGTAAGAATTACAATATTGGGTGATACATGTTGTTACTGATCGATAACTATGACTCCTTTACCTACAATCTGTATCAGTATTTTTGCGAGCTGGGCGCTGAAGTACTGGTCAAGCGTAATGATGAAATAAAGCTGGATGATATCGAACGGCTATCGCCGTCGCGGCTAGTTATTTCTCCCGGCCCCTGTACGCCGGATGGCGCGGGTATTTCTCTGGCGGCCATCCGCCATTTTGCCGGCAGGTTGCCCATCCTTGGCGTATGTCTTGGTCATCAGGCGATGGGACAGGCATTCGGTGCGCGAATCATCCGTGCTCGCCAGGTAATGCACGGCAAAACCTCGGTTATCCAACACAATAATACGGGGGTTTTTGCCGGGCTGTCGCAGCCGCTGACGGTAACACGCTACCACTCGCTGGTGATTGAACCGGCGTCCCTGGCAGACTGCTTCGAGGTTACCGCCTGGAGTGAACGTGACGGCAAGCATGATGAAATCATGGGGATTCGGCACCGTTCACTACCATTAGAAGGCGTTCAGTTTCATCCGGAAAGTATTCTCAGCCAGCAAGGACACCAGCTTTTAGATAATTTTCTTAAAATAGAGTGAGATAGGAAATAATTTTCTTTCCGGGCGGTTTAACATTGTCTAAAACTGATTTTTTATGCATATTTATTGATTATATTTTCACTTAAAGTTGTTGATATCGGAGCATATAAGCAGATGGCAACGGATAAAAAAGCAGTAACGCGGGAAACTCACGACAAAGTTATTTTGCCGGTTTATGCACCAGCGCAGTTTATACCGGTAAAAGGTAAAGGAAGCCGGGTGTGGGATCAGCAAGGACGAGAATACATTGATTTCTCCGGTGGTATCGCCGTTACCGCGCTTGGCCACTGTCATCCGGCGCTGGTAGCCGCGCTGCAACAGCAGGGAGAAAAGCTGTGGCATACCAGTAATATCTTCACCAATGAGCCTGCACTACGCTTGGCCAGTAAGCTGATTAATGCGACGTTTGCCGATCGGGTATTTTTTGTCAATTCCGGCGCCGAAGCAAACGAAGCGGCTTTCAAGCTGGCGCGCCACTACGCGATTAAGCGTCACAGCCCGTATAAAACCAAAATCATTGCGTTTTATAACGCCTTTCACGGACGGACGCTGTTTACCGTTTCCATCGGCGGTCAGGCTAAATATGCCGATGGCTTCGGGCCGAAGCCCGCCGATATCGTGCACGTTCCTTTTAATGACCTGGCGGCGGTCAAAGCGGTGATGGACGATCATACCTGCGCCGTGGTATTGGAGCCCGTTCAGGGAGAGGGCGGCATTACGCCGGCCACCCCGGAATTCCTGCAAGGCGTGCGTGAACTGTGCGATCAATATCAGGCGCTGCTGGTGTTTGATGAAGTCCAGTCCGGGATGGGCCGTACCGGTAAGCTGTTTACTTATATGCATTACGGCATTACGCCGGATATTCTCACCACCGCCAAAGCCTTGGGCGGCGGCTTCCCCATCAGCGCCATGCTCACCACGGAGGAGATCGCCTCGGTAATGACCGTCGGCGTACACGGCACGACCTATGGCGGCAACCCGCTGGCCTGTGCGGTTGCGGAAGCGGCGCTGGATACCATCAATACGCCGCAGGTACTGTCGGGCGTAGCGGAGCGTCATAACCAGTTTGTCGGGGCGTTGGAAAAGATCAACCAGCAGTACGGTATCTTTGAGCAGATCCGCGGCATGGGATTATTGCTGGGGGCAGAGCTTACGCCGCAATGGCATGGTCGGGCGGGCGAGTTTCTGGCAGCAGCGGCACAACATGGCGTAATGGTATTGATGGCGGGCCCAAATGTGATTCGTTTCGTACCTTCACTGGTCATTGCCCCCGAGGATATCGAACAGGGAATGGCGCAGTTTACCAAAGCGGTAGCGCAGGTGGTCAACGCAGCCGGTTGACACACACCTGGCAGTTTACGGCCCACGTCCCTGTGGGCCGCCCTTCGGGCCGGTGCTGCGCACCGTTCAAATCCGCTCCCGGCGGATTTGTCCTACTGAAGAGCACCTCACCGACAAACAACAGGCAAAACAAAAGGCCCAGTCTTGCGACTGGGCCTTCCGTTCTGTTTGATGCCTGGCAGTTCCCTACTCTCACATGGGGAGACCCCACACTACCATCGGCGCTACGGCGTTTCACTGCTGAGTTCGGCATGGGGTCAGGTGGGACCACCGCGCTATCGCCGCCAGGCAAATTTCTCGTCTCTTCCTGAGACTCGCCCTTCGGGCCGTCGCTACGCGACGTACAAAATCGTTCCCGACGATTTTGTCTGTTCCCTTTTCAGGCCAGCGCTCCGCGCTGTTTGATGTCCGCGTTATACGCAAACATTTTAATCTTCAATCCGTCAACAAGCTGATTATTGTGAGTCACTCTCAAAACACCTTCGGTGTTGTAAGGTTAAGCCTCTCGGGTCATTAGTACCGGTCAGCTCAACGCATCGCTGCGCTTACACACCCGGCCTATCTACGTCGTCGTCTTCAACGGCCCTTCAGGGGACTCGAAGTCCCAGGGAAGACTCATCTCGAGGCAAGTTTCCCGCTTAGATGCTTTCAGCGGTTATCTCTTCCGCACTTAGCTACCGGGCAATGCAATTGGCATCACAACCCGTACACCAGTGGTGCGTTCACTCCGGTCCTCTCGTACTAGGAGCAACCCCTCTCAATCTTCCAACGCCCACGGCAGATAGGGACCGAACTGTCTCACGACGTTCTAAACCCAGCTCGCGTACCACTTTAAATGGCGAACAGCCATACCCTTGGGACCTACTTCAGCCCCAGGATGTGATGAGCCGACATCGAGGTGCCAAACACCGCCGTCGATATGAACTCTTGGGCGGTATCAGCCTGTTATCCCCGGAGTACCTTTTATCCGTTGAGCGATGGCCCTTCCATTCAGAACCACCGGATCACTAAGACCTGCTTTCGCACCTGCTCGAGCCGTCACTCTCGCAGTCAAGCTAGCTTATGCCTTTGCACTAACCTCCTGATGTCCGACCAGGATTAGCTAACCTTCGTGCTCCTCCGTTACGCTTTGGGAGGAGACCGCCCCAGTCAAACTACCCACCAGACACTGTCCGCAACCCGGATTACGGGCCCACGTTAGAACATCAAACATCAAAGGGTGGTATTTCAAGGTCGGCTCCACGCAGACTGGCGTCCACGCTTCACAGCCTCCCACCTATCCTACACATCAAGGCTCAAGGTTCAGTGTCAAGCTATAGTAAAGGTTCACGGGGTCTTTCCGTCTTGCCGCGGGTACACTGCATCTTCACAGCGAGTTCAATTTCACTGAGTCTCGGGTGGAGACAGCCTGGCCATCATTACGCCATTCGTGCAGGTCGGAACTTACCCGACAAGGAATTTCGCTACCTTAGGACCGTTATAGTTACGGCCGCCGTTTACCGGGGCTTCGATCAAGAGCTTCGCCCTAAGGCTGACCCCATCAATTAACCTTCCGGCACCGGGCAGGCGTCACACCGTATACGTCCACTTTCGTGTTTGCACAGTGCTGTGTTTTTATTAAACAGTTGCAGCCAGCTGGTATCTGCGACTGGTCTCAGCTCCATCCGCAAGGGACTTCACCAAATCCAGCGTGCCTTCTCCCGAAGTTACGGCACCATTTTGCCTAGTTCCTTCACCCGAGTTCTCTCAAGCGCCTGAGTATTCTCTACCTGACCACCTGTGTCGGTTTGGGGTACGATTGACTGTTACCTGGTGCTTAGAGGCTTTTCCTGGAAGCGTAGCATCGGTTACTTCGTCACCGTAGTGACTCGTCGTCACGCCTCAGTGTTAACGGTGTTCCGGATTTTCCAAAAACACCCACCTTCACGCTTAAACCGGGACTACCGTCGCCCGGCCAACCTAGCTTTCTCCGTCCCCCCTTCGCAGTAACAACCAGTACGGGAATATTAACCCGTTTCCCATCGACTACGCCTTTCGGCCTCGCCTTAGGGGTCGACTCACCCTGCCCCGATTAACGTTGGACAGGAACCCTTGGTCTTCCGGCGTGCGGGTTTTTCACCCGCATTATCGTTACTTATGTCAGCATTCGCACTTCTGATACCTCCAGCAGCCCTCACAGGCCACCTTCTACGGCTTACAGAACGCTCCCCTACCCAACGAACGTATCCTTAAAACGCCTTGCCGTCTGTCAGCGCTCAGGCCGACTCAACGTTTTTGTGGCTTGAACGTGCCGGCTTCGCCGTCACGTTAAGCGTTTTAAGTGATACGTTCGCTGCCGCAGCTTCGGTGCATGGTTTAGCCCCGTTACATCTTCCGCGCAGGCCGACTCGACCAGTGAGCTATTACGCTTTCTTTAAATGATGGCTGCTTCTAAGCCAACATCCTGGCTGTCTGGGCCTTCCCACATCGTTTCCCACTTAACCATGACTTTGGGACCTTAGCTGGCGGTCTGGGTTGTTTCCCTCTTCACGACGGACGTTAGCACCCGCCGTGTGTCTCCCGTGATTACATTCTACGGTATTCGCAGTTTGCATCGAGTTGGTAAGTCGGGATGACCCCCTAGTCGAAACAGTGCTCTACCCCCGCAGATGAGTTCACGAGGCGCTACCTAAATAGCTTTCGGGGAGAACCAGCTATCTCCCGGTTTGATTGGCCTTTCACCCCCAGCCACAAGTCATCCGCTAATTTTTCAACATTAGTCGGTTCGGTCCTCCAGTTAGTGTTACCCAACCTTCAACCTGCCCATGGCTAGATCACCGGGTTTCGGGTCTATACCCTGCAACTTGACGCCCAGTTAAGACTCGGTTTCCCTACGGCTCCCCTATGCGGTTAACCTTGCTACAGAATATAAGTCGCTGACCCATTATACAAAAGGTACGCAGTCACCCCACCCCAAAACACTCGCTGCTTGTTTTGTGTGTTGCTCATCGCAAAAAACGCGATGACAACCGTCACCTCGACATCCGCATCGCCTTTCGGCCCGGAAGTGTTTTGGTGGTGGGGCTCCCACTGCTTGTACGTACACGGTTTCAGGTTCTGTTTCACTCCCCTCGCCGGGGTTCTTTTCGCCTTTCCCTCACGGTACTGGTTCACTATCGGTCAGTCAGGAGTATTTAGCCTTGGAGGATGGTCCCCCCATCTTCAGACAGGATATCTCGTGTCCCGCCCTACTCATCGAACTCACAGCATGTGCATCTTCGTGTACGGGACTATCACCCTTTGTTGCGCGACTTTCCAGACGCTTCCACTGACACACAAACTGATGATGGTTCTGGGCTCCTCCCCGTTCGCTCGCCGCTACTGGGGGAATCTCGGTTGATTTCTTTTCCTCGGGGTACTGAGATGTTTCAGTTCCCCCGGTTCGCCTTTCATGGCTATGTATTCACCATGAAATAGTGCAACGTATTGCACTGGGTTTCCCCATTCGGGTATCGTCGGGTGTAACGGTTCATATCACCTTGCCGACGCTTTTCGCAGATTAGCACGCCCTTCATCGCCTCTGACTGCCTAGGCATCCACCGTGTACGCTTAGTCGCTTAACCTCACAACCCGAAAGTGTCTCGGATTGCAATTTTTGAGAGACTCTGACACAACAAAATCATTACCCTCGCGGATAATGTTCAGCTGCGTCGTTTCAATTTTCAGCTTGTTCCAGATTGTTAAAGAGCAATATCGTAAACACGACTCGTTAAAGTCATCTTTACGATATTCGGTGATAATGTCTTTCACTCATTATCAGGATGGCGTCCCCAAGGGGATTCGAACCCCTGTTACAGCCGTGAAAGGGCAGTGTCCTAGGCCTCTAGACGATGGGGACACAAAAATTGTCCGCAACGCTCGCGTTGCTATTTTTGTGTAAAGGCGAGATTTTTCCAGAAAAATCGAGCGCCATTGTGTTTTGTCACTGCACTGGACAGTCACACACCCCACGGCACTTCAGGATACGTCCGCAACCTTCTACCGCAGGTTACCTTGCTCATTGTTTTCATCAGACAATCTGTTGTGGACACTGCACCTTCCAATATCTCACTTCAGTTTAAGGAGGTGATCCAACCGCAGGTTCCCCTACGGTTACCTTGTTACGACTTCACCCCAGTCATGAATCACAAAGTGGTAAGCGCCCCCCCTAAGGTTAAGCTACCTACTTCTTTTGCAACCCACTCCCATGGTGTGACGGGCGGTGTGTACAAGGCCCGGGAACGTATTCACCGTAGCATTCTGATCTACGATTACTAGCGATTCCGACTTCATGGAGTCGAGTTGCAGACTCCAATCCGGACTACGACGCACTTTATGAGGTCCGCTTACTCTCGCAAGTTCGCTTCTCTTTGTATGCGCCATTGTAGCACGTGTGTAGCCCTACTCGTAAGGGCCATGATGACTTGACGTCATCCCCACCTTCCTCCGGTTTATCACCGGCAGTCTCCTTTGAGTTCCCGACCGAATCGCTGGCAACAAAGGATAAGGGTTGCGCTCGTTGCGGGACTTAACCCAACATTTCACAACACGAGCTGACGACAGCCATGCAGCACCTGTCTCTCAGTTCCCGAAGGCACAAGACTGTCTCCAGTCTCTTCTGAGGATGTCAAGAGTAGGTAAGGTTCTTCGCGTTGCATCGAATTAAACCACATGCTCCACCGCTTGTGCGGGCCCCCGTCAATTCATTTGAGTTTTAACCTTGCGGCCGTACTCCCCAGGCGGTCGACTTAACGCGTTAGCTCCGGAAGCCACGGTTCAAGACCACAGCCTCCAAGTCGACATCGTTTACGGCGTGGACTACCAGGGTATCTAATCCTGTTTGCTCCCCACGCTTTCGCACCTGAGCGTCAGTCTTCGTCCAGGGGGCCGCCTTCGCCACCGGTATTCCTCCAGATCTCTACGCATTTCACCGCTACACCTGGAATTCTACCCCCCTCTACGAGACTCTAGCCTGTCAGTTTTGAATGCAGTTCCCAGGTTAAGCCCGGGGATTTCACATCCAACTTAACAGACCGCCTGCGTGCGCTTTACGCCCAGTCATTCCGATTAACGCTTGCACCCTCCGTATTACCGCGGCTGCTGGCACGGAGTTAGCCGGTGCTTCTTCTGCGGGTAACGTCAATCAACAAGATTATTAAGCTTGTTGCCTTCCTCCCCGCTGAAAGTGCTTTACAACCCGAAGGCCTTCTTCACACACGCGGCATGGCTGCATCAGGGTTTCCCCCATTGTGCAATATTCCCCACTGCTGCCTCCCGTAGGAGTCTGGACCGTGTCTCAGTTCCAGTGTGGCTGGTCATCCTCTCAGACCAGCTAGGGATCGTCGCCTAGGTGAGCCTTTACCCCACCTACCAGCTAATCCCATCTGGGCACATCCGATGGCGTGAGGCCATAAGGTCCCCCACTTTGCTCTTGCGAGGTTATGCGGTATTAGCTACCGTTTCCAGTAGTTATCCCCCTCCATCAGGCAGTTTCCCAGACATTACTCACCCGTCCGCCGCTCGTCACCCAAGGAGCAAGCTCCCCTGTGCTACCGCTCGACTTGCATGTGTTAGGCCTGCCGCCAGCGTTCAATCTGAGCCATGATCAAACTCTTCAATTTAAGATTTGTTTGATTCGCTAAGTTAATAGCATGCTCAAAGAATTTATAACTGTTTATTCGTAATGAATTTACTGTCAGTCACTCTTCAAGACTTTTTATATCGTTTGCGGATATCGTCTTGTGAGTGCCCACACAGATTGTCTGATTAAATTGTTAAAGAGCAGTGCCACGTTACGCCGTGGCGCGGGCCGCATATGTTATGCAATTCCGCTGTGAAGTCAAGTGATTATTGCCTGGCTTCCTACCGTCATCACAACCGCGTTGCCGCCGTTGCCCTGTCAGTGGAGGCGCATTATAGGGCGTTCTGCGCAGGCCGCAACAGGTATTTCGCATAAAAATGGTCGATTGCTGCATTCCACAGCAAAACCCGGCCTTATACCCTTTTTTACACAAAGTTATCCACAGAGCGGGATATGATCAAAATTTGACGAGCATCACGCAAACGTTTTCGCTACAATTCTCCCGCGTTAAAACCAGCGTATTTCTGTGAACGCTAACTGAATATTTCTCTTTATCTCGCCATCATGCGTCATAAAAGACGATATTCACGTACCGCTCTTCAATGATTATCAAATCCAAGGGATAACATCATCATGCAACAACGTCGTCCTATCCGCCGCGCTTTGCTCAGCGTTTCTGACAAAGCGGGTATTGTCGAATTTGCTCAGGCTCTGTCCCAACGTGGCGTTGAGCTTCTTTCAACCGGCGGAACCGCCCGTTTGCTGGCCGATGCCGGCTTGGCGGTCACCGAGGTATCGGACTACACCGGCTTCCCGGAAATGATGGACGGACGCGTTAAAACCCTGCACCCCAAAGTCCATGGCGGCATTCTCGGCCGACGCGGCCAGGATGACGCCGTTATGGCCCAACACGATATCCAGCCGATCGATATGGTTGTGGTGAATCTCTATCCCTTCGCCCAGACCGTCGCCCGTGAAAACTGCACGCTGGAAGACGCCATCGAAAATATCGATATCGGCGGGCCTACCATGGTGCGCTCCGCGGCCAAAAACCATAAAGACGTCGCCATCGTGGTCAAGAGCGGCGACTACGAGAGCATTATTAGTGAAATCGACGCCAACGGCGGTTCGCTGACTTACGAAACCCGTTTCGATCTGGCTATCAAGGCATTTGAGCACACCGCGGCCTATGACAGCATGATTGCCAACTACTTTGGTTCGCTGGTGCCGCCGTATTATGGCGAAACGGATAAACCGTCAGGCCGTTTCCCGCGCACGCTGAATCTGAACTACGTTAAAAAACAGGATATGCGCTACGGTGAAAACAGCCACCAGCAGGCGGCTTTCTACATAGAAGAAAACGTAACGGAAGCGTCCGTCGCCACTTCGCGGCAATTACAAGGCAAAGCGCTGTCTTATAACAATATCGCCGACACCGACGCCGCGCTGGAGTGTGTAAAAGAGTTCACCGAAGCCACCTGCGTCATCGTCAAACATGCCAACCCCTGCGGCGTGGCGATTGGCGACTCGATTCTCGACGCCTATGAGCGCGCCTACCAAACCGACCCGACCTCTGCTTTCGGCGGCATCATCGCTTTCAACCGCGAGCTGGACGAAGAGACGGCACAGGCGATCGTCAGCCGTCAGTTTGTCGAGGTGATTATTGCGCCATCCGTCAGCGACGCCGCGTTAAAAGTTACCGCGGCCAAACAAAACGTGCGTGTTCTGATCAGCGGCGCATGGCAACAACGCGTTCCCGGTTTGGACTTTAAGCGCGTAAACGGCGGTCTGTTGGTACAGGAGCGCGATCTGGGCATGGTCGATGCATCGCAACTGCGCGTGGTGACCGAGCGTCAGCCCAACGAACAGGAACTGCGCGATGCGCTGTTCTGCTGGAAGGTGGCCAAGTTCGTAAAATCCAACGCCATTGTCTACGCCCGCGACAATATGACCATCGGCATCGGCGCCGGCCAGATGAGCCGCGTCTACTCCGCCAAAATTGCCGGTATCAAGGCCGCTGACGAAGGGCTGGAGGTCAAAGGTTCAGCCATGGCGTCCGACGCATTCTTCCCCTTCCGCGACGGCATTGACGCCGCGGCGGCCGTAGGCATTACCTGCGTGATCCAACCGGGCGGATCTATCCGTGACGATGAAGTCATTGCCGCCGCCAACGAACACGGCATCGCGATGATCTTTACCGATATGCGCCACTTCCGCCATTAATCCAGGAACCGACCGAGATGAATATTTTAATTATTGGCAATGGCGGGCGCGAACATGCGCTGGCCTGGAAAGCCGCCCAGTCTCCGCTGACGGACCGCGTCTATGTGGCGCCGGGTAACGCGGGAAGCGCACTGGAGCCGACGCTGACAAACGTCGATATCGCGGCAACCGATATACCGGGGTTAGTCGCTTTCGCCCAGGAAAACCACATCGGCCTGACCATCGTCGGACCGGAAGCGCCGCTGGTGATTGGCGTGGTCGATGCCTTTCGCGCCGCGGGACTGACGATTTTCGGCCCGACGCAGGCAGCGGCGCAGCTGGAAGGTTCCAAAGCCTTTACCAAGGACTTCCTTGCCCGGCACAATATTCCGACGGCTGAATATCAGAACTTTACCGAAGTTGAGCCGGCTTTGGCGTACGTGCGTGCGCAGGGCGCGCCAATCGTTATCAAAGCGGACGGGCTGGCGGCGGGCAAAGGCGTCATCGTCGCCATGACGCTGCAGGAAGCGGAAGACGCCATCCAGGATATGCTGGCGGGCAACGCATTTGGCGATGCGGGGCACCGTATCGTGGTGGAAGAGTTCCTGGACGGTGAGGAAGCCAGCTTTATCGTCATGGTGGATGGGAAAAATGTGCTGCCGATGGCCACCAGCCAGGACCACAAGCGCGTAGGCGACCAGGATACCGGCCCGAATACCGGCGGTATGGGAGCCTACTCCCCCGCCCCGGTGGTAACCGATGAGATCCACCAGCGCATCATGGAGCGGGTGATTTGGCCGACGGTCAACGGCATGGCCGCCGAGGGCAATGTCTATACCGGTTTTCTGTACGCCGGACTGATGATTGCCGCCGATGGTCAACCCAAGGTGATTGAATTCAACTGCCGCTTTGGCGATCCGGAAACCCAGCCGATTATGCTGCGTCTGCGTTCCGACCTGGTTGAGCTATGTCTGGCGGCCTGCGACGGTAAACTGAACGAGCAGGATTCGCTATGGGATGAGCGACCTGCCCTTGGCGTGGTGCTGGCCGCGGGCGGATATCCGGCCGATTACCACACCGGCGATGTTATTTCCGGTCTGCCCCGGCAGGATGCCGGAGACGGTAAAGTGTTTCACGCCGGCACCAAAATGGACGGCGAGAATGTCGTTACCAACGGCGGGCGCGTATTGTGCGTAACGGCATTAGGCAATACGGTGGCGGAGGCCCAGAAACGAGCGTATGAACTGGCGGCGGACATTCAATGGCAAGGGTGTTTTTATCGCCAAGATATCGGCTATCGCGCCATTGAGCGGGAACAAGCCTGAGAACCGTGCGGCCCGGAGCAATCCGGGGTTTTTATGCTGCGCGAAACGATGGATTAGCCGCGCGGCCGTTATCGCGCCTCGACCCGGTGGCGGATTACAGCCTACCGGCCTCCGCTTCCCAACGGCAGAAATTCCCCTGGTCCGCCAGTAACAGCTGCGTGCCTTCCGGCGCCTCCAGCCACGCAACGCTGACCAATGGCTGTTTCTGCTTGTCAATCCATCCCTGTGAGGCCGAGTCAAAGTCGGGGCGGGTTTGCTGCCCATCGCAGGTGACCACCCGACCGTTCTGCCAGGTTCCCTGTTTCAGTACCACCTTACCGGCCTGAAGCACCTCGCTGAGCTCCAGCAGGCGTTTGGCATCCCACTGATAGAGCGCCAGTTCGTCATCGGAGATTGACTCTCGCCTTTGCGCCAGCTGCCGTTGCATAAAGCTGACCGTTCCATCTTGCGCAAAACGTATCTCGGCGTCGTCTTTCTGTAATTCCAGCATTCTTTTGATTTCCCGTATCTTGTCCTGCTGATACAGGTAGCGGGTGACTACCGTGTTATCGCCCTGCAGCGGGTTATACACCACAATCAGCCGGGTGGTGTTGTGCTGGGCGTCATCTTTACGCCACAGGCGAACCACGCCGCGATCGGAAAGATAACCGCTGGCGAAGACCGGCGGAGACGGGGTATGGCTGCCACAGGCGACGAGCAGCGCCAGCGCGGCGCTAATGCCCAACCAACGCAGTAAAAGCAAAAGGGGCGAAAACGCCCCCCTGCTTGAACTCTTAACCGGCATGGCTTATTTAACAGCGTCTTTCAGCGCCTTGCCAGAAACAAACGCTGGCACGTTGGCTGCAGCAATTTTGATTTCTTTACCAGTTTGTGGATTGCGGCCAGTGCGCTCGTTACGATGGTTTACCTTAAACGTACCAAAACCAACCAATTGTACTGCATCACCTTCTTTCAGAGACTCAGTAATCGCCGCCAGAGTTGATTCAAGTGCCGCTTTCGCCTGTACTTTGGAAAGATCAGCTTTGTCCGCAATTACATCAATCAGTTGAGTCTTATTCATAAGTTATCCTTACAGTGTGTTTATCGCTTGCTAAGCATCGAGTGCGACGGATATGCCATAACAGCACTCTCCTGCATATACGCACCGACAGCCACTTTTATTACGCCCCCCAAATGTAGACCAGACAGGGTGCGGATGTGAAGCCTTAAGACAGGCCATTTCAGGCCTTAAATCACGTTTTATTGCGTTATTGCTGTAAATTTATACCAATATTACTGCTTCCGGCCTCTCGCAGGTCAGCGCGGAGCCCTTTAATCAGCTCGATATCACGCTCTTCGCAGGCGGCCAACAGGCGGAAAATCTCCCATTGGATATCCCACTCGTCTTCAATTGCCGGCAGAACCTTGAGCTCGTCATCGGTCATTTCTCTACCGGCCTGCGTCATTTCGAGCATGGCGACCGTGCGGATAGACGCCTCGCTGATGGCAATCGCATGTTCCAGCGTTTCGCCGCTAAGGCGGGAATGGATCAGCTCGCCCAGGGCGATAGAGGCGTCAATCGCCGGGTAGACACCATAAATATCATAGTCATCAGCCGCAGGAATTGCCTCTTCTAATTTTTCCAACTGGCTGTCGAAATTGACTTTCGCGTCTTTGACCACCAGCGTTTCCCAAACCAGATCGAGAATACGGCGATAAACCATAGCGTCGCCAAACCCGGTTTGCTGACAAAACTCATGATAATTCGGGTACATACGTTCGCAAAGGCATGCCATAAAGGTGACATGCTGCCAGCTTCCGAGCTTTTCCAAACGCAAATGAATCGGGTTACGTAACATCTGTTATTTTATGCTCATGTAGAGGCAATGGGCGGCAGTGTACCTGAAATTATCACCGCGCCCTATGCCTGTATTCTTAAAATTTTGCTCACAACATCTGCTGTTGCCAGCGTTGAAACGCCGCCCGGTCGGATGCCACCGCGTCGGCCCAGCGAGTGGGCTCCGGCAGACGGTAGCCGCGCATGCAGCGTTGCACCCACAGCAGGGCGCTATCCAGACCGACGCGATGGCCGGTGGCCACGAACAGCGGGTTACAGCGCGCCTTGCTGCGCCATACCCAGCCAATCTGCTCGCCTTTATCCAGCAGCGGCTCCCGGCTGCCCACCTGATCCGATAACGGCGCGAAATGTCCGCACAGACGGCTTTTCGCCACGCCGATCGTCGGCACATTCACCAGCAGGCCGAAATGGCTGGCCACGCCAAGCCGGCGCGGATGTGAAATACCATGTCCGTCAACAAATAACAAATCCGGCTTTTGCTCCAGCATCCCCCAGGCGGCCAGCAGGCCCGGGCATTCCCGAAAGGAAAGAAAACCGGGGATATACGGCATGGTCGTACCAACCCGCGCAATCTTGTATTCCACCAATTCCAGCGACGGATAGCGCAGCACGGCGATGACCGCGCGGGTTATCGCGCCGTCCTGCTCAAAGCCCACGTCGGCGCCGGCGATAAAATCCGGCTGCTCGAAAGGCAGATCGTCGTAACGAACAATTTCCGCGGCGCGCGTCAGTTGCTCCGCGCGCAACCCTTGGGTATCAATCACCGGTCCCCCTATTGATGGTAAGCGCGGGATAGCTGGTGCACCGCCTCCACAAAGGCGCCGGCGTGCTCCGGCGGCACATCCTGATGGATACCATGCCCCAGATTGAACACATGGCCGTTGCCGTGCCCGAACCCCGCCAGAATCGACGCCACTTCCTGCTCGATACGCGCCGGCGGCGCATATAGCATAGACGGATCCATATTGCCCTGCAGGGCGACTTTCTCGCCGACGCGGCGGCGCGCATCGGCAATGTCGGTGGTCCAGTCCAGCCCCAGCGCGTCGCAGCCGGTTTCCGCCATCGCTTCCAGCCACTGGCCGCCGCCCTTAGTAAACAGGGTGACGGGAACGCGGCGCCCGTCGTTTTCCCGCCGCAGGCCGTCAACGATCTTGTGCATATAATGCAGGGAAAACTGGCGATAATCCCGGCCGCTGAGCACGCCGCCCCAGGTGTCGAATACCATCACCGCCTGCGCCCCGGCGCGGATCTGCGCATTCAGATAGAGAATGACGCTGTCCGCCAGCTTATCCAGCAGTAGATGCAGCGTTTTCGGCTCGGCAAACATCATTTTTTTAATCATGGTGAAGGCTTTGCTGCCGCCGCCTTCCACCATATAGGTCGCCAACGTCCAGGGGCTGCCGGAAAAACCGATCAGCGGCACCGCGCCGGCCAGGTTTTTGCGGATGGTGCGCACCGCATTCATCACGTAAACCAGTTCCTGCTCCGGATCGGGAACCGGCAGCTTGACGACATCGGCATGGCAGGCAATAGGGGAGTGAAAGCGCGGGCCTTCGCCCGTTTCAAAATAGAGTCCCAGGCCCATCGCATCGGGAATGGTCAGGATATCTGAAAACAGGATCGCCGCGTCGAGTTCGTAGCGCCGCAGCGGTTGCAAGGTGACCTCGCAGGCCAGATCCGCGTTTTTACACAGCGCCATGAAATCGCCCGCCTGAGCGCGGATCGCCTTGTATTCCGGCAGGTAGCGCCCCGCCTGACGCATCATCCATACCGGCGTCGCATCAACCGGCTGGCGCGACAAGGCCCGTAAATAGCGATCGTTTTTCAGATCAGTCATGCTGTTTTCCTTTCGTCGTTATCCCGCGGCGTAGGGTTATCGCGCCCGATGGTAACATGTTGGCTAACCGTGCTCATGAGACGCGCGGCACAGCGCAATCGTATCTTCGATCAGGCGGCGCGCCACCGTGCCCGGCGGCGGTAAAATGGGCAGTTGGTCATAGCGGAACCAGGCGGCGTCGCGCAGTTCGGCGGGATCGTGCTGAATGTCGCCCCCCGCATAGTCCGCCATAAAGGCCATCATCAGCGAGTGCGGGAAAGGCCAGGGCTGGGAGCTGATATAGCGCAGGTTCTTGATCCGGATATGGCTTTCTTCCATCACCTCGCGGGCCACCGTCTGCTCCAGGGTTTCGCCCAGCTCGACGAACCCGGCCAGCACCGTATACATATTGCCGCGATGACGGTTGTGCTGGGCCAGCAGAATCTCGTCGCCGCGTCGGATCGCCACGATGATACAGGGGGCGATCTGCGGGTAATAACGCTCCTTGCAGTGGCGGCACAGGCAGGCCAGCTCGGTTTTACTGCGCACCATTTCATGGCCGCAGTAGCCGCAGAATCGATGGGCGCGGTAAAATTCCGCCAGCTGTACGCCGCGCCCCGCCATTTGAAAAAGACCGACTTCCCGGTCGAGTAGCTGACGGACGGATGCCATGCCGCTATCCCGATTCTGGCAGACCAGCCGGACGGGCTGCCCCTGCCATTCGCCGATCAGTCGGGCGCTCTGCCCCTGTAAGGACCAGTTGGACGCCGTTCCCTGCGGCAATTCCCCCTCAGGGAGCCATATCTGGTTTGCGTGACTGATCACCCACCATCCGGTTTCGTCACCTTTTAGCGTTTGTTCCATATCTTTTCTATTGCTCCACTATCACTTCACTGGCATTTTACCACTATGGGTGATGAGATAACTTTCATAACTTACGGTTATTTTTTACCATTCACGGAGCCAACAATGCTAAACCAGTTACAAAGCCTGACTGACCTCGTCGGTGGCAATAATGCGTTAATCGACCAATGGCTACAAGCGCGTAAGCAGCTGCTGATTGCTTACTACCATCTGGTTGGCATTAAGCCGAACAAAGAAAAGCTCTCCCCGCTGGATGAAAAAGCGCTGGATGAATTTTGCCATAATCTGGTCGATTATCTGTCGATCGGCCACTTCCACGTTTACGAGCGGATATTGCCGGAAGCCGCCGTCCTCGGCGAACAGAAAAAGGCGTATTTCAACCAGCTTGATGAAGCATTAAAAAGCAACACAGAGCAGATTATGGCGTCTTATGACGGTCATTTGGCGACCTCCATCGATGATGAAAACTGTATTGAATTCCAGCAGGCGCTGTCCCGCGTGGGCGAAACCCTGGCCGAACGTTTCACGCTGGAAGACAATGTTATCCGGCTGATTTTTGATAATTAATATCTTTTTATTATCATATTGTTACCATTCAGCATCTGGTTTATCCAGGCAGATGCGCCTTCCTTGCTTTGACATGCCCGTGCTGGCGTCATAAAGTGTCACCGTTGTAATCAGCCCGTTAATAGTAGGGCTATCTTGTCGGAGTGCCTAGCGCGTTTCCGTTTCTTGAGTGTTAAGCAAGAAAAGAAAATGCGCAGGCTGAGACCGTTAATTCGGGATCCGCGGAACCTGATCGGGTTAATACCCGCGAAGGGAACAAGAGTAATGTGCCTGATTGAGACCTGCATCAATCGCTCCGGCATACCTAGCGTTATTACTCCCTCCGAGCTCCAGACAAGCAATTTTCCCTTTACGCATCACAGGAACTTGCTATGTCTACCAAAACATCATCATCCCGACCGCCCAAAACCAGTCGTCGCGACCAGCGCGCGGCCGCCCAGCAGTTTATTGATACGCTGCAGGGGATGGCGTTTCCCAACTCGCGGCGCATTTATCTCACCGGCTCACGCGACGATATTCGCGTGCCGATGCGCGAAATCCAGCTTAGCCCGACGTTAGTCGGCGGCGGCAAGGACGATCCGCAATACCAGCCCAACGAGCCGATCCCGGTGTACGACACCGCCGGTCCGTACGGCGATCCGGCGTCGCGCCCGGACGTGCGCGTCGGATTAGCCAGACTGCGCGCCAACTGGATCGCCGAGCGTAACGATAGCGCCACGCTCGCCGCCGTCAGTTCGGATTTTACCCAGCAGCGCCTGGCGGATGCCGGACTGGATCATCTGCGCTTCGAACACCTGCCGCGTCCGCTGCGCGCTAAACCGGGCAAATGCGTGACCCAGCTGCACTATGCGCGCCAGGGCATCATCACCCCGGAAATGGAGTTTATCGCCATCCGCGAAAATATGGGCCGCGAGCGCATCCGCGGCGAGGTGTTGCGCCAGCAGCATCCCGGCGAGGGGTTTGGCGCCCGCCTGCCGGAGAACATCACTCCGGAGTTCGTGCGTCAGGAAGTGGCCGCCGGGCGCGCCATCATTCCGTCGAATATCAATCACCCGGAATCCGAACCGATGATTATCGGCCGCAATTTTCTGGTGAAGGTGAACGCCAATATCGGCAACTCCGCCGTCACCTCCTCGATTGAAGAAGAGGTGGAAAAGCTGGTGTGGTCCACCCGCTGGGGCGCGGACACCGTTATGGACCTCTCCACCGGACGCTATATTCACGAAACCCGCGAGTGGATCCTGCGCAACAGTCCTGTGCCCATCGGTACGGTGCCCATCTATCAGGCGCTGGAAAAAGTCAACGGCGTAGCGGAAAACCTGAACTGGGAAATGTTCCGCGACACTCTGCTGGAACAGGCGGAACAGGGCGTCGACTATTTCACCATCCACGCCGGCGTGCTGCTGCGCTATGTGCCGATGACCGCCAAACGGCTGACCGGCATCGTGTCGCGCGGCGGTTCAATCATGGCCAAGTGGTGCCTGTCGCATCATAAAGAGAGCTTCCTGTATGAGCACTTCCGCGACATCTGCGAAATCTGCGCCGCCTATGACGTCGCGCTGTCGCTGGGCGACGGTCTGCGCCCCGGATCGATTCAGGACGCCAACGATGAAGCGCAGTTCGCCGAACTGCATACGCTGGGAGAACTGACCAAAATCGCCTGGGAGTACGATGTGCAGGTGATGATCGAAGGTCCCGGCCATGTGCCGATGCAGATGATCCGCCGCAATATGACCGAAGAGCTGGAGCACTGCCACGAAGCGCCGTTCTATACGCTGGGCCCGCTGACCACCGATATCGCCCCCGGTTACGACCACTTCACCTCCGGCATCGGCGCGGCGATGATCGGCTGGTTCGGCTGCGCCATGCTCTGTTACGTCACCCCGAAAGAACACCTGGGGCTGCCGAATAAGGAAGACGTCAAACAGGGGCTGATTACCTACAAAATCGCCGCCCACGCCGCCGACCTGGCGAAAGGCCATCCCGGCGCGCAGATCCGCGATAACGCCATGTCCAAGGCGCGTTTCGAATTCCGCTGGGAGGATCAGTTCAATCTGGCGCTCGACCCCGAAACCGCCCGCGCCTACCACGATGAAACCCTGCCGCAGGAGTCCGGCAAAATAGCCCACTTCTGCTCCATGTGCGGGCCGAAGTTCTGCTCGATGAAAATTTCCCAGGAAGTGCGCGATTACGCGGCACAACAGCAAGCCGCGGCGCAGCCCATTGAAGTGGGAATGACGCACATGTCCGAAGCCTTTCGCGCCCGCGGCGGCGAGCTGTACCACAGCGCCGCCAGCCTGCAAACGGAGGAGAACAAATGACTTTATCTCAGACGGCGGCATCGCCAATCGCCGCGCCGTTTCCTCCCACCGCGCAGCGGCTCGGCCTCTACCCGGTGGTGGACAGCGTCGAGTGGATTGAGCGCCTGCTTAGCGCGGGCGTCAAAACCATTCAGCTGCGCATTAAAGACCTGCCCGACGAGCAGGTGGAAGCGGATATTATCCGCGCCATCGCCCTGGGCCGCCAATATCAGGCGCGGCTGTTTATCAACGACTACTGGCGGCTGGCGGTGAAACATCAGGCCTATGGCGTGCATCTGGGGCAGGAGGATCTGGACGGCGCCGATCTCGCCGCTATTCGGCGGGCGGGGCTGCGCCTCGGCGTATCCACTCACGATGACGCGGAGCTGGCGCGGGCGGCGGCCATCAATCCGTCCTATATCGCCCTCGGCCATATCTTCCCCACCCAAACCAAAGACATGCCTTCCGCGCCGCAAGGCGTGGCCGAACTGGCCCGCCATCTGCAAACGCTGGGCGATCGTTTTCCCACCGTCGCCATCGGCGGTATCAGCATCGACCGGGCGCCGGCGGTGCTGGCGACGGGCGTGGGCGGCATCGCCGTGGTCAGCGCCATTACCCAGGCGCCGGACTGGCGCCAGGCTACGGCAACCTTGCTGCGCATGATTGAAGGACGGGAGGCGTGAGATGAGCGCGAACCACCACACCAGCCCAGCCGGACTTAGCGATCAGGAATTTATGCGTTACAGCCGTCAGCTGATGCTGGAGGATATCGGCCCGGAAGGCCAGGAGAAGCTGAAAGCCGCCAGCGTGCTGCTGGTGGGGCTTGGCGGCCTGGGCGCGCCGGCCTCGCTCTATCTGGCCGCCGCCGGCGTCGGCACCCTGCTGCTCGCCGATGACGACGCGCTGCATATCAGCAACCTGCAACGGCAGATTCTGTATCGCACCGGCGATACCGGAAAACCCAAAGCCGCGTTGGCGCAGCGGCAGCTTCAGGCGTTAAATCCGCAGTCGGAGGCGATTGCCCTTACCGAAAGGCTGAACGGCGAGGCGCTGCGGCGCGCCGTCAACCGCGCCGACCTGGTGCTGGACTGCAGCGATAATATGCAAACCCGCCATGCGGTGAACGCCGCCTGTATCCGCGCCGGCAAGCCGCTGATCAGCGGCAGCGCCGTCGGCTTCAGCGGACAATTGCTGGTACTGACGCCCCCCTACGCCCACGGCTGCTACGCCTGCCTCTATCCCGAGGCGACGGAGCCGCAGCGCAACTGCCGCACGGCGGGCGTGCTCGGCCCGGTGGTCGGGGTAATCGGCACGCTGCAGGCGCTGGAGGCCATCAAGCTGCTGGCCGGACTGCCCTCGGCCCTGAGCGGCAAGCTGCGGCTGTTTGACGGCAAGCAGCAAAGCTGGAACACCCTGCAACTCACCCGGGCGGCGCACTGCCCGGTCTGCGGAAGCCCGGCATGAACATCACCTTAAATGACGAGATCATCGAACTCACCGAGTCGATAACGGTTGAAGCGCTGCTGAGCCGGGTAAACCGTCTCCAGCCCGGCACGGCGGTGGCTATCAACCAAACCATTATCCCGCGTGACGCCTGGACCGAACGTCAGGTTGCGGACGGGGATGATATTCTGCTTTTTCAGGCAATAGCGGGAGGATGACATGCTGCACATTGCCGATACCACTTTTACATCCCGGCTGCTGAGCGGCACCGGAAAATTCGCCACCCCCGAAATTATGCTGGACGCACTACGCGCCTCCGGCTCGCAGCTGGTCACCATGGCGATGAAACGCGTTGACCTGAAAGCCGGCAGCGACGCCATTCTCGCTCCGCTGCGCCAGCTTGGCATCAGGCTGCTGCCGAATACCTCCGGGGCCAAAACGGCCGATGAGGCGGTGTTCGCCGCGCATCTGGCGCGTGAAGCGCTGGGCACTCACTGGGTGAAACTGGAAATTCACCCCGATATGAAATACCTGCTCCCCGACCCGATTGAAACGCTGAAGGCCGCCGAGCAACTGGTGAAAGAGGGATTTGTCGTACTGCCCTACTGCGGCGCCGACCCGGTGCTGTGTAAACGGCTGGAGGAAGCGGGCTGCGCCGCCGTCATGCCGCTGGGCGCGCCGATTGGCTCCAACCAGGGGCTGCAAACCCGTGATTTTCTGCGCATCATTATTGAACAGGCCCGCGTTCCCGTAGTCGTCGACGCGGGGATCGGCGCCCCCAGCCACGCCGCGGAAGCGCTGGAGATGGGGGCCGACGCGGTGCTGGTCAATACCGCCATCGCCGTCGCCCGCGATCCGGTCAAAATGGCGCAGGCCTTCAGGATCGCCATTGAAGCCGGAGCGCTGGCGCAGCAGGCCGGACTGGGCAATAAACAGTACATCGCCAGCGCCACCAGCCCGCTGACCGGCTTCCTGCGCCAGCAAACGCAAGGAGCCGCCTGATGGAAAACGACTTTCAAACCGTCTGGCAGCGGCTCGACTGGGACGACCTCACCCTGAGGATCAATAGCAAAACCTCACGCGACGTGGAGCGCGCGCTCGGCGCCGCCCGCCCGGACCGCGAAGACTTTATGGCGCTGATCTCCCCCGCCGCCGCCCCTTATCTGGAACCGCTGGCGCAGCGGGCGCAGCAGCTCACCCGCCAGCGCTTCGGCAATACGGTCGGCTTCTACGTTCCCTTATACCTGTCCAACCTGTGTTCCAACGACTGTACCTACTGCGGTTTCTCCATGAGCAACCACATCAAGCGCAAGACGCTGGACGACGCGGAAATCCTGCGCGAATGCGCCGCGATCAAGGAGCTGGGCTTCGATAGCCTGCTGCTGGTGACCGGAGAGCATCAGCGCAAAGTGGGCATGGACTACTTTCGCCGCGTCTTCCCGCTGATTCGCCCGCACTTCAGCGCGCTGATGATCGAGGTGCAGCCATTGGCGCAGGAAGAGTACGCGGAACTGAAAACCCTGGGGCTGGACGGGGTGATGGTGTATCAGGAAACCTATCATCCGGCGACCTACCGGCAGCACCATCTGCGCGGGCAGAAGCAGGACTTCCATTGGCGGCTGGCGACGCCGGATCGTCTTGGCCGCGCGGGGATCGACAAGATCGGACTGGGGGCGCTTATCGGTCTGTCCGACAGTTGGCGAACCGACTGCTATATGGTGGCGGAACACCTGCTGCACCTGCAGCAAACCTACTGGCAGAGCCGCTATTCCGTCTCCTTCCCCCGCCTGCGTCCCTGCGCGGGAGGCATCCAGCCCGCCTCGCTGATGGATGAAGCCCAACTGATGCAGGTGATCTGCGCCTTCCGCCTGCTGTCGCCGGATATCGAGCTGTCGCTCTCCACCCGCGAGTCGCCGTTCTTCCGCGATCATGCGGTTCCCATCGCGATAAACAACGTCAGCGCCTTTTCCAAAACCCAGCCGGGCGGCTATGCCGACGACCACCCCGAACTGGAACAGTTCGCGCCGCACGACGCCCGCCGGCCGGAAGAGGTCGCCCAGGTGATCAGGCAAGCCGGATTGCAGCCGGTATGGAAGGACTGGGACGGCTATTTGGGCAGGAGCGCGCCATAAAACCGCATCGACCCTTACCTGAGGCGGCGATTAATGGTCGGCCATCATCCGGCTGACCGTTTCTCCCAGGATGCGCAGCCCGGTGCCCGTTTCGTCGGTGAACGGCAAGGCGTAATTCAGCCGCAGGCAGTTGCGGTATTTCCCCGAGGCGGAAAACAGCGATCCGGCGGCAATCTGGATGCCGGCCTTGCGCACCTCGCGGTTGAGCCGCAGCGAGTCAAAAGATTCCGGCAGTTCAATCCACATCAGGAACCCGCCCTGCGGACGGCTGACGCAGATCCCACAGGGAAAATAGTGGCGGATCCAGCAGGTAAAGTCGTCACGATTATATTTATATTGCATCCGCATACGCCGCAGATGGGGCTGATAATGGCCCAGGCGGATAAATTCGGCCACCGCCAGCTGCGTATGCGTCACCGTATAGCCGGTGCTGATGTATTTGGTATGAATCACCCGCTCCAGATAACGCCCCGGCGCTATCCAGCCAACGCGCAACCCCGGCGCCAGCGTTTTGGAAAAAGAGCTGCACAGCAATACCCGGCCGTCCTCATCGAAAGACTTGATGGTTCTGGCGCGGGGATAGTCGTAAACCAGTTCGCCGTAGGCATCGTCTTCAATAATCGCCAGATCAAACTGCTGGGCCAGCGTGACCAGCGCCTGTTTTTCCTCGTCGGGCATGCAGAACCCCAGCGGGTTGTTGCAGGTCGGCACCAGCAGCAGCGCCTTGATCGGCCACTGTTCCAGCGCCAGCTTCAGCGCGTCCAGGCTGATCCCGGTGATCGCGCAGGTTGGGATCTCTATCACCTTAATCCCCAAACCGCGCAGGATTTGCAGCGTGCCGGGAAAGGTGGGGGACTCCAGCGCCACGATATCCCCCGGCTGGCATACCGCCCGCACCGCGGTAAACAGCGCTTCCTGGCAGCCGGTGGTAATCACGATATCATCCTCGGTAAGCTGGCAGCCGCTGTCCAGCGCCAGACGGGCCACCTGCGCGCGCAGCTCCGGGGCGCCATGTATATTGCCGTAATTGAGCACCCGCTGATCCTGATGCTGGCAGAGCCGGGTCAGCGCTTTCCACAGCGGCTTCATCGTCGATTGGCTGATGTCCGGCGTGCCGCCGCCAAAATTGAACGTATTGCACGCCGGCGCGTTGTTGAACAGCTCCAGCACCGACTCCCACTGGGTGATCTCCACCGGGCGCTGGGCCGGACGGGTCAGACCGGGCATCGGCGGCGTCGCCTTGCGCGGCGCGACAAAATATCCCGAACGCGGCTGCGGCATAATAAGCTGACGCGCCTCCAGCAGATGATAAGCCTGCTGCACGGTGCTGATGCTCACCCCGTGCTCCGAACTCAGCGCCCGGACGGACGGCAGACGTTCGCCGCCCTGGTATAAGCCTTGTTCTATCCGTTGTTCCAACAGCGAAGCAAGATATTGGTAACGCGTCATAAGTATTATTTCCCGGGGTGAATACCATCATAACCAGTACAGATTGCGCTAAAAAATAGCATTCAGATGCAATATTACGCAATCTGTATGTTAAATAAATTCATTTTCTGCATCTGTATTATACCTGCCTTCCCTCGCATGATAGTGCTTCGCAATCGGGTAAGGGGGCAAAAATGAAACATCAAGCAGACGGTTCGCAGCGTTGGTCCGGCCTATCACTATGGCGGTTAATGGTTATTCTGCCCTACCGGAAATGGCAAGCGTGGCGGCTGAAAGAGAAAACGCGGCAGGCGTTACGGAGAATGAGTGACGAAAGGTTAAAAGATATCGGGCTTAAGCGTGAAGATATCGACCGTTTCCGCTGAGAAAACGCGCCCATTAGGCCGATACCGGCGTCCACCACCGGCATCGGCTTTGCTACACTCAGTCCAGCGTTTGCGGCTTCATGCGCATCCCGACAATCGCCGACAACAGGCAACCCACGGCGAGGTAAGTCGCCACGCCGTGCCAGGAACCGCCCAAAAACTCCACCAGCAGTACCGCGATAAACGGGGTGAAACCGCCGCCGACCACGCTAGCCACCTGATAGCCCACCCCCGCGCCGCTATAGCGATACGCGGTGCCGAACAGTTCGGTAAACATAGGCTGCTGTACGCTGACGATCATATCGTGCGCCACGTTGGCCAGCATGATGGCAAAAAACAGGATCCACAGGCTGGCGTGCGCTTCCAGCGCCATAAAGAAGGGAAAGGCGCTGGCGGCGCCGATCAGCGCGCCGGTGACGTAAATCCGCCGCCGGCCGAAACTGTCGGCCAGACGGGCGAAGAGAGGAATGGACAGGCAGCTTATCCCGCCCACCAGCAGGCTGATATGCAGAAAGAACTCCCGCGACATCCCCAGATTGGCGGTGGAGTAGTTGAGCGCGAACGCCGTGACGATATACATCGTCAACAGTTCCCCCAGCCGCAGGGCGATAATCAGCAAAAATGCCTTGGGATGCTTGCGCAGCGCTTCAACGATCGGAAACGAGCGGATTTTTTGCGTTCTTTCCCGTAACTTCTTGTTGGCCTCGAACTCCAGCGATTCTTCCATCCCGGAGCGGATCCACCAGGCGATGGCAACCAGCACCACGCTGAATAAAAACGGCAGCCGCCAGCCCCAGCTGATAAAATCGGCATCCGTGGTATGGTGACTGACCAGTGAAATCGACCCCGTCGCCAGCAATAGCCCCACGCCGTATCCCACCTGCACGCCGCTGCTGTAGAAGGCTTTTTTCTTTTTAGGCGCGTTCTCCACCGCCAGCAAAGCGGCGCCGCCCCATTCCCCCCCGACCGCGAACCCCTGGATGGCGCGCAGCGTCACCAGCAGTACCGGCGCCCACCAGCCAATGCTGTCAAAAGTGGGCAACAGGCCAATCAGCGCGGTCGACAGCCCCATCGTCCAGACGGTGATCATCAGCATGCGTTTGCGGCCCAGCTTGTCGCCATAATGGCCGAACACGATACCGCCCAGCGGTCGGAACAAGAAACCCACGCCAAAAGTACCAAACGCCGCCAGCGTACCCATGGTCGGGCTTATCTGCGGGAAAAACTCAATATTAAACACCAACGCGGCAACAATGCCGTAGAGCAAAAAGTCATACCAATCCACCACCGCGCCGATAAAACTGCCCCATGCCGCTCTTCTGGCGCGTCCGGGCGCAACGGGCGCGGCATCCTTAGCCGCCGGTGTTGGTATTGAAGTTGTCGAGGAATCCATGTCAGTCTCGCTGTCTGATATAACAAAAATCTTCCGAGAGAAAAAAACGCCGGGAGCGTTTTTTAACGCCGTTTACGGTGGCCCGTCAGGGCGCCCCTACATAAGTTTTTGACGTCGCCGCGACGACGGCCCGCAAGAAGGGCGGCCAAGAATGGCACGCCATAAAAAAACCCCGGCTTTGACGGCCGGGGCTTTCAGCGACTTAACCGCCCCGGAGGGGCGGTTGTATACGGTGCTTGACGACGATATTACTCGTCGTCGCTGTTACCGAAGCCGGCGTTAAGCAGTTCGGCCAGGTTGGCGGAGGCTTCATCAGCACTCACCTGAGGCGCGACCGGCGCCTCGCCTGCCTGACGGCGACGCATACGATCCTGGTGGTACGCATAACCGGTACCCGCCGGGATCAAACGACCTACGATAACGTTCTCTTTCAGCCCGCGCAGTTCATCACGTTTACCGGCCACCGCCGCTTCAGTAAGCACGCGGGTGGTTTCCTGGAACGATGCCGCGGAAATGAAGGACTCGGTCGCCAGAGATGCCTTGGTAATACCCAGCAGATCGCGGCTGTAGGTTGCCGGGATCTTGCCATCCGCTTCCAACTGACGGTTGGCAATCTTGACGCGAGACATTTCCGCCTGCTCGCCTTCCAGGAACTCCGTGCCGCCGGCGCTGACGATGGTGCCTTTACGCAACATCTGACGAACGATAACTTCGATGTGTTTATCGTTAATCTTAACGCCCTGCAGACGGTAAACTTCCTGAACTTCGTTGGTGATGTAACGCGTTACCGCATGTACGCCACGCAAACGCAGGATATCGTGCGGGGATTCCGGACCGTCGGAAACCACGTCGCCGCGTTCTACGCGTTCACCTTCAAACACGTTGAGCTGACGCCATTTCGGAATCATCTCTTCGTAGGCGTCGCTGCCATCCAGCGGAGAAATCACCAGACGACGCTTGCCTTTGGTTTCCTTACCGAAGGAGATGATGCCGCTGATCTCAGCCAGAATCGCCGGCTCTTTCGGACGACGGGCTTCAAACAGGTCGGCAACGCGCGGCAGACCACCGGTAATATCCTTGGTACCGCCGGATTCCTGCGGAATACGCGCCAGGGTGTCGCCCGCGCTGATCTTCACGCCATCTTCCAGCTGCACAATCGCTTTACCCGGCAGGAAGTATTGAGCAGGCATATCGGTGCCCGGGATCAATACGTCTTCGCCTTTGTCATCGACGATTTTCAGCGCCGGACGCAGATCTTTACCGCTACCGGTACGCTCCGCGCTGTCCAGAACCACGATGGAGGACAAACCGGTCAGTTCGTCGGTCTGACGGGTGATCGTCTGGCCGTCAACCATGTCCGTGAAGCGAATGTTACCGCCCACTTCGGTGATAACCGGCATGGTGTGCGGATCCCAGTTGGCTACGGTTTCGCCGCCGTTGACTTCGGCGCCGTCGCCTTTCGCCATCACCGCACCGTAAGGCACTTTATAGCTCTCTTTGGTACGGCCGAATTCGTCGATCAGCTTCAGCTCGGTGTTACGCGAGGTAATCACCAGCTTATCGTTGCTGTTGACCACGAACTTGGCGTTGTTCAGTTTCAGGCTACCTTTGTTTTTCACCTGAATGCTGGACTCGGCCGCCGCACGCGATGCCGCACCACCGATGTGGAAGGTACGCATGGTCAGCTGGGTGCCCGGTTCGCCGATAGACTGCGCGGCGATAACCCCGATGGCTTCACCTTTGTTAATCAGGTGACCGCGCGCCAGGTCGCGACCGTAGCACTTGGCGCACACGCCGAAGTCGGTTTCACAACTTACGACGGAGCGGACTTTCACCGCATCGACGGAGTTTTCTTCCAGCAGGTCACACCATTGCTCGTTGAGCAGGGTGTTGCGCGGCACCAGAATATCCGCCGTACCCGGCTTGATAACGTCTTCAGCCGTTACACGGCCCAGAACGCGCTCACGCAGCGGCTCTTTAACGTCGCCGCCCTCGATAACCGGCGTCATCATGATGCCTTCGTGGGTACCGCAATCGTCCTCGGTGACCACCAAATCCTGCGCCACGTCAACCAGACGACGGGTCAGATAACCGGAGTTCGCGGTTTTCAGCGCGGTATCCGCCAGACCTTTACGCGCACCGTGCGTGGAGATGAAGTACTGGAGTACGTTCAGACCCTCACGGAAGTTCGCGGTGATCGGCGTTTCGATAATGGAACCGTCCGGCTTCGCCATCAGGCCACGCATCCCCGCCAGCTGACGAATCTGCGCCGCGGAACCACGCGCGCCGGAGTCGGCCATCATAAAGATGCTGTTGAAGGAAACCTGCTGCTCAACCACGCCGTCACGGTTAACCACGTCTTCAACCGACAGGTTTTCCATCATCGCCTTGGCGACGCGTTCGTTGGCCGCGGCCCAGATATCGATAACCTTGTTGTAGCGTTCGCCGGCGGTAACCAGACCGGATTGAAACTGCTCCTGAATCTCGGCCACTTCGGTTTCGGCTTCTTCGATGATCCCGGCTTTTTTCTCCGGGATAACCATGTCGTCGATACCGACGGAGGCGCCGGAGCGCGCCGCGTAGGCAAAACCGGTATACATGATCTGGTCGGCGAAGATAACCGTCGGCTTCAGGCCCAAAATGCGATAACAGGTGTTGAGCATTTTGGAGATGGCTTTTTTGCCCAGCGGCTGGTTAACGATCGAGTACGGCAAACCTTTCGGTACGATCATCCACAGAATCGCCCGACCGACGGTGGTATCGATAATGCTGGTCTGATGCGTAACGTCGCCTTCGATGCTTTTGATCTCTTCCGTAATACGCACTTTGACGCGCGCATGCAGCGAGGCCAGACCGGCGCGGTAGACGCGCTCCGCTTCTTTCGGCCCGGTCAGCACCATGCCTTCGCCTTTGGCGTTGACGCAGTCGCGGGTCATGTAATACAGACCCAACACCACGTCCTGCGAAGGTACGATGATGGGCTCGCCGTTCGCCGGCGACAGAATGTTGTTGGTGGACATCATCAGCGCACGCGCTTCCAGCTGGGCTTCCAGCGTCAGCGGTACGTGAACGGCCATCTGGTCGCCGTCGAAGTCGGCGTTATAGGCGGCGCAGACCAGCGGGTGCAGCTGAATCGCCTTACCTTCGATCAGTACCGGTTCGAACGCCTGGATACCCAAACGGTGCAGCGTCGGCGCACGGTTCAGCAGCACCGGGTGTTCGCGAATCACTTCGTCCAGGATATCCCATACCACGGCCTCTTCGCGTTCAACCATCTTCTTGGCGGCTTTGATGGTGGTGGCCAGGCCACGCAGCTCCAGCTTGCCGTAGATAAAGGGTTTGAACAGCTCCAGCGCCATTTTCTTCGGCAGACCGCATTGATGCAACCTAAGGTACGGACCAACGGTGATAACCGAACGACCGGAGTAGTCGACGCGTTTACCCAGCAGGTTCTGACGGAAACGACCCTGCTTACCTTTGATCATATCGGCCAGCGATTTCAGCGGACGCTTGTTGGAACCGGTGATCGCACGACCGCGACGACCGTTATCCAGCAGGGCGTCGACCGCTTCCTGCAGCATACGTTTTTCGTTACGTACGATGATGTCGGGCGCGGCCAGATCCAGCAGGCGTTTCAAACGGTTGTTACGGTTGATGACGCGACGATAAAGATCGTTCAGGTCGGAGGTCGCAAAACGACCGCCGTCCAGCGGCACCAGCGGACGCAGATCCGGCGGCAGTACCGGCAGCACGGTGAGGATCATCCACTCCGGCTTGTTGCCGGACTGTACGAACGCTTCCAGCAGCTTGATACGCTTGGTCAGCTTCTTGCGCTTGGTTTCGGAGTTGGTTTCATTCAACTCTTCGCGCAGCTGTTCGCACTCCTGTTCCAGGTCCATGTTTTTCAACAGGGCCTGAACCGCTTCGGCGCCCATTTTGGCGTCGAATTCGTCGCCGAACTCTTCCAGCGCGTCCAGATACTGCTCTTCGGTCAGGATCTGACGACGTTCCAGATTGGTCATGCCGCCTTCGACCACCACGTAAGATTCGAAGTACAGCACGCGTTCGATATCGCGCAGCGGCATGTCCAGCAGCAGACCGATGCGCGACGGCAGCGATTTCAGGAACCAGATATGCGCGGTGGGAGACGCCAGCTCGATGTGGCCCATACGCTCGCGGCGTACTTTGGTCTGGGTCACTTCAACGCCGCATTTCTCACAGATAACACCACGGTGTTTCAAGCGCTTATACTTACCGCACAAGCACTCGTAGTCTTTTACCGGCCCAAAGATACGGGCGCAAAAAAGGCCGTCGCGTTCCGGTTTGAACGTACGGTAGTTAATGGTTTCTGGCTTTTTAACTTCACCAAAAGACCACGAACGGATCATGTCTGGCGAGGCCAGAGCAATTTTGATCGCATCAAACTCTTCGGTTTTAGTTTGCGCTTTCAGAAACTTTAATAAGTCTTTCACGGATTGGCTCCTGTCGGAGTTAGACCTGCTAGACACCTAAACCCTGTTGTTAAAAAACAAAGTTCAGGTGCCCCTATGACGAATGCCAGCGATACAACGGGCTGGAATTACTCTTCTTCCAGCTCGATGTTGATACCCAGCGAGCGGATTTCTTTCAACAGTACGTTGAAGGATTCCGGCATGCCCGGTTCCATCTGATGATTGCCATCCACGATGTTTTTATACATCTTGGTACGGCCGTTCACGTCATCGGATTTAACCGTCAGCATTTCCTGCAGGGTATAGGCTGCGCCGTAAGCTTCCAGCGCCCACACTTCCATCTCACCGAAGCGCTGACCACCGAACTGCGCCTTACCACCCAGCGGCTGCTGAGTGACCAGGCTGTAAGAACCGGTGGAACGGGCGTGCATCTTGTCGTCGACCAAGTGGTTCAACTTCAGCATATACATATAGCCGACGGTAACCTGGCGCTCAAACTGCTCGCCGGTACGGCCGTCAAACAACGTGATCTGACCGGAGGTCGGGATACCGCCCATCTGCAGCAGTTCCTTGATCTCTTTCTCTTTTGCACCGTCGAATACCGGCGTTGCAATCGGCATGCCCTTCTTCAGGTTCTCAGCCAGACGCAGAACTTCTTCGTCGGAGAAAGTGCTCAGGTCAACCTTCTGACGCACATCGTCGCCCAGATCGTACGCTTTCTGGATGAACTCGCGCAGCTTGGTCACTTCTTCGTGCCGCTTCAGCATGGCGTTGATCTTGTCGCCGATGCCTTTCGCCGCCATACCCAGGTGGGTTTCCAGAATCTGACCGATGTTCATACGCGACGGTACGCCCAGCGGGTTCAGCACGATGTCGACCGGCACGCCGTTCTCATCGTAAGGCATATCTTCGATCGGGTTGATCTTGGAGATAACGCCCTTGTTCCCGTGACGGCCGGCCATCTTGTCGCCCGGTTGAATCTGACGCTTAACGGCCAGATACACCTTGACGATTTTCAGCACGCCCGGCGCCAGATCGTCGCCCTGGGTGATTTTACGGCGCTTGGCTTCGAGTTTTTTCTCAAACTCGTGCTTCAGTTCGTCGTACTGTTCGGCCAACTGTTCCAGCTGATTCTGTTTCTCTTCATCAGTCAGACCCAGTTCCAGCCAGCGCTCGCGCGGCAGTTTGTCCAGTTTGTCCGCTTCCACGCCGCCGGAAACCAGCACCGCATGGATACGGGCAAACAGACCGGCTTCCAGGATTTGCAGCTCTTCGGTCAGGTCTTTCTTGGCCTGCTTGAGCTGCATCTCTTCGATTTCCAGCGCGCGTTTGTCTTTTTCCACGCCGTCGCGGGTAAAGACCTGTACGTCGATAACCGTACCGGAAACGCCGTTCGGCACCCGCAGCGAGGAGTCCTTAACGTCGGAGGCCTTCTCGCCGAAGATGGCGCGCAACAGCTTCTCTTCCGGGGTCAGCTGGGTTTCGCCTTTCGGCGTGACCTTGCCTACCAGAATATCGCCGCCGGTCACTTCCGCACCGATATAAACGATGCCGGACTCATCCAGTTTGGATAGCGCCGCTTCGCCCACGTTCGGGATATCCGCGGTGATCTCTTCAGGCCCCAGCTTGGTGTCGCGCGACACGCAGGCCAGTTCCTGAATGTGGATGGTGGTGAAACGGTCTTCCTGCACCACGCGCTCGGAGACGAGGATGGAGTCTTCGAAGTTGTAACCGTTCCACGGCATGAACGCCACGCGCATGTTCTGACCCAGCGCCAGTTCACCCAGATCGGTGGACGGGCCGTCTGCCAGCACGTCGCCGCGCTCAACCGGTTCGCCCAGCGACACGCACGGCATCTGGCTGATGCAGGTGTTCTGGTTGGAACGGGTGTATTTGGTCAGGTTGTAGATGTCGATCCCGGCTTCGCCCGGATACATCTCGTCGTCGTTAACGCGGATCACGATACGCGACGCATCGACATACTGCACGGTGCCGCCGCGTTTCGCGACCGCGGTAACCCCGGAGTCGACCGCAACCGCACGCTCCATGCCGGTACCCACCAGCGGCTTGTCGGCGCGCAGGGTCGGAACGGCCTGACGTTGCATGTTCGCACCCATCAAGGCGCGGTTGGCGTCATCGTGTTCCAGGAAGGGAATCAGCGACGCCCCGACGGATACCACCTGCTGGGTGGATACGTCCATATATTCGACCTGATCGCGGCTGAACAGGCTGGACTCGCCTTTGTTACGGCAGGTTACCAGCTCATCGATGAAGTGGCCTTCTTCGTCCAGGTTGGTGTTCGCCTGGGCGATAACGAAGTTGCCTTCCTCAATTGCCGACAGGTAATGGATTTCATCGGTTACCACATTGTCGCGCACGCGGCGATACGGGGTTTCCAGGAAGCCATACTCGTTGGTCTGCGCGTACACGGACAGGGAGTTGATCAGACCGATGTTCGGACCTTCCGGCGTTTCGATAGGACATACGCGACCATAGTGGGTCGGGTGTACGTCTCGAACTTCAAAGCCGGCGCGCTCGCGGGTCAGACCGCCCGGGCCCAGTGCGGAGATACGACGTTTGTGCGTAATCTCGGACAGCGGGTTGTTCTGGTCCATAAACTGCGACAGCTGGCTGGAACCGAAGAACTCTTTCACCGCCGCCGAAATCGGCTTGGCGTTGATCATATCCTGCGGCATCAGGGTGTCGAGGTCGCCCAGGGAAAGACGCTCTTTCACCGCACGCTCTACGCGCACCAGACCGACGCGGAACTGGTTTTCCGCCATTTCGCCGACGGAACGGATACGACGGTTGCCGAGGTGGTCGATATCATCCACTTCGCCCTTGCCGTTACGGATATCGATGAGCTTCTTCATCACTTCGATGATGTCTTCTTTGCTCAGGATACCGGAACCTTCGATCTCGTCGCGCAGCAGGGAACGGTTGAACTTCATCCGACCGACCGCGGACAGGTCATAGCGATCTTCGGAGAAGAACAGGTTCTCGAACAGCGTTTCCGCGGCTTCACGCGTCGGCGGCTCGCCGGGACGCATCATGCGGTAAATCTCCACCAGCGCGCTCAGGCGATCGCTTGACGGATCGACACGCACGGTTTCCGATATATACGGACCGTGATCCAGATCGTTGGTGAACAGGGTTTCAATCCGTTTGTGGCCGGACTGGCTAAGCTTCGCCAGCAGATCCAGCGACAGCTCCATATTCGCCGCGCCAATCAGTTCGCCGGTGCTCTCATCGATATAATCTTTGGACAGCACTTTACCGACGATATATTCAACCGGCACTTCGATACGCTCAATGCCGTCTTTCTCCAACTGGCGGATATGACGGGCAGTGATGCGGCGGCCTTTTTCAACGTAAACCTTGCCTTCCGCTTCAATGTCGAAAGAGGCCGTTTCACCGCGCAGGCGTTCAGGAACCAGATCCATCTGCAACTTATTGCCATTGATTTCATAGACAATCTTGTCGAAGAACAAATCCAGAATCTGTTCGGTGGAGTAACCCAGCGCGCGCAGGATAATGGTCGCCGGCAGTTTGCGGCGGCGGTCGATACGGACGAACAGGTTATCTTTCGGATCGAATTCGAAATCCAGCCAGGAACCACGGTAAGGAATAATACGTGCGTTATACAGCACCTTACCTGAAGAGTGGGTTTTACCCTTGTCGCTGTCGAAGAATACGCCCGGACTGCGGTGCAGCTGAGAAACGATAACACGCTCAGTACCGTTGATCACAAAGGTGCCGTTGTCGGTCATGAGCGGAATTTCGCCCATGTAGACTTCTTGCTCTTTGATGTCTTTAACGGTGCCTTCAGGCGCTTCACGCTCGTAAATCACCAGGCGCAATTTGACGCGCAGCGGCGCGGAAAAAGTCACGCCACGGATTTGACACTCTTTAACGTCAAATACCGGCTCGCCCAGGCGATAGCTAACGTATTGCAGCTCTGAATTGCCGCTATAGCTTTGTATGGGGAAAACAGAACGGAATGCTGCTTCCAGACCGTACTGACCTTCCGGATCTTGCTCGATGAACTTCTGGAACGAGTCAAGCTGGATAGAAAGGAGATAAGGTATGTCAAGCACCTGCGGACGCTTGCCAAAATCCTTACGAATGCGTTTTTTCTCGGTATAGGAGTAAACCATAGGGTTCCTCAGCTCGCTGAAAAGTCGAACTACTCTGTCCGTCCTGACAAGGACAGGTCATGCAACACTATTTACGTTTTGTCGGAAATGGAGACCTTTCCGTAATACCTCTTTCTATTACTCTTAAACCATTTCATTGCTCTTGCTCGGGCAGGGAACCCAGACAGGGAAGCAGTATATTAAGTCGTCAATAGAAAAAGATATTGGGGTGAATCAATGGCTGAATAGTGTGAAACCCCATTGATGCCCTACAGAGCAAAAAGGCTGGTGACTAAAAAGTCACCAGCCATCAGCCTGATAAATCAGGCTGCAACCTGGAAAGATGGCTTATTTAACTTCAACTTCAGCGCCAGCTTCTTCCAGTGCTTTCTTCAGAGTTTCGGCGTCATCTTTGCTGATACCTTCTTTCAGAGCGGCCGGAGCGGATTCAACCAGGTCTTTGGCTTCTTTCAGGCCCAGACCGGTTGCGCCACGTACTGCCTTGATAACGGCAACTTTGTTAGCGCCGATAGCTTTCAGCACAACGTCGAACTCGGTTTTTTCTTCAACGGCTTCAGCCGGGCCGGCAGCAACAGCTACGGCGGCGGCGGCGGAAACGCCGAATTTTTCTTCCATGGCGGAGATCAGTTCAACGATTTCCATTACAGTCAGAGCTGCAACGCCTTCAAGGATTTGTTCTTTAGTGATAGACATAACAAGTGTTCCTAAAATTCAGAAATAGTTTATACGCAAGCATAACGTCGGGAAAAGAAAGGCGGTTAAGCCGCTTCTTTCTGATCGCGCAGTGCAGCCAGAGTGCGAACCAGTTTGCCTGCAGAGGCTTCTTTCATGGTTGCCATCAGGCGTGCGATTGCTTCGTCGTAAGTAGGCAGCGTTGCCAAGCGGTCAATTTGAGCCGCAGAGATAAACTCACCTTCAAAGGCCGCAGCTTTAACCTCGAATTTTGCATTCGCTTTCGCGAACTCTTTGAATAAACGGGCGGCAGCGCCTGGATGTTCAGTAGAGAATGCAATCAAGGTCGGACCGACAAACGTGTCTTTCAGGCACTCGAAAGGAGTCCCTTCAACAGCGCGGCGAATCAACGTGTTGCGTACAACACGCATATAAACGCCGGCTTCACGACCTGCTTTACGCAGTTCAGTCATTTTATCCACGGTCACGCCACGGGAATCCGCAACAACCGCAGACAGCGCGCCTTTGGCCACTTCGCTGACTTCAGCAACAATCGCTTGTTTGTCTTGAAGATTTAATGCCATTAGCTTTTGCTCCTGGATTTAGCCGGAGGAAACCTCCGGAACTCACTTCACTTATCGCCAAAACGGAAATAAGCGTTGAAACACGGTGAGCAGAATCCAGCAAAGACCATTCTTTAACTATTTGTATAAATAATAAAAAATTTCTTCAGGCTCTGTCACCGTCTACGCAGGAAAATTAAGTCTCTCGCAAGACGCCTGCGGTCTTGGACGGAGGCCTGGATAGGCCAGGCTCCAACCGAAAATTCTTCTTTCATTCCGCTAACGGAACAACGGGCGTAAGATTATAGGTAAATCACACGCCCGAGTAAAGCGAAACAAAAGCTATCAGACAGCGACTGCGTTCAGACCGCTCTGGTCGATCGCCACGCCGGCACCCATCGTAGTGGACAGGCTGACTTTCTTGATGTACACGCCTTTCGCCTGAGACGGTTTGGCTTTTTTCAGCGCAACCAGCAGAGACTCCAGGTTTTCCTTCAGTTTGTCTGAGTCGAAATCAACCTTACCGATAGTGGTATGGATGATGCCGTTTTTGTCGTTACGATAACGCACCTGACCCGCTTTGGCGTTTTTAACCGCTTCGGCAACGTTAGGGGTTACGGTGCCAACTTTCGGGTTTGGCATCAGGCCGCGCGGCCCCAGAACCTGGCCCAACTGGCCGACAACGCGCATGGCATCCGGAGATGCGATAACCACGTCGAAGTTCATTTCGCCTTTCTTGATCTGATCGGCCAGATCTTCCATACCCACCAGTTCAGCGCCGGCAGCTTTGGCGGCTTCGGCGTTTGCGCCCTGGGTGAAGACGGCAACGCGAACGGAACGACCGGTGCCGTGCGGCAGAACGGTGGCGCCGCGAACGTTTTGGTCGGATTTACGCGCGTCGATGCCGAGATTAACGGCTACGTCCACGCTTTCTACGAATTTAGCAGTGGCCAGCTCTTTGAGCAGGGCAACAGCTTCGTTGATGTCGTACTGTTTAGTTGCATCAACTTTGTCACGGATCACGCGCATGCGCTTGGTCAGCTTAGCCATTTATTAACCCTCCACTACCAGGCCCATGGAACGAGCAGTGCCTTCGATGGAGCGCGCCATGGCTTCCACGTCAGAACCAGTCATGTCCGCAGCTTTGGTCTCTGCGATTTCACGAATCTGAGCACTCGTCACTTTACCTACTTTGTCTTTGTTCGGCTTGCCGGAACCAGACTTGATACCCGCCGCTTTCTTCAACAGCACGGCTGCCGGAGGCGTTTTGGTAACGAAGGTGAAAGAACGGTCAGAATAAACGGTAATAACAACCGGGATCGGCAGGCCTTTTTCAATGCTTTCAGTTTTAGCATTGAACGCCTTACAGAATTCCATGATGTTGACACCCTGCTGACCCAGAGCCGGACCTACCGGTGGACTCGGGTTAGCCATACCAGCCGCAACCTGCAGCTTGACGTAGGCTTGTACTTTCTTGGCCATTTTACTTTCCTCGAATGGGTAATAGCGCCTTGCAAAAGGCTCCCCGTGGTTTAATACGTTTCAGATGCCGTCAGGCACCCTAAAAACAAAAGGCGCGAAATTGTAGATTAATTTCGCGCCAGAGACAAGCGGCAGTTTCAGCGATGCGGATAAATGTTTAGCCTTTATCCACCTGGCTGAAGTCGAGTTCCACCGGGGTGGCGCGACCAAAGATCGAAACGGAGACTTTCAGGCGGCTTTTTTCGTAATCCACTTCTTCCACCACGCCGTTGAAGTCGGCGAACGGGCCGTCGCTGACGCGCACCATTTCACCCGGTTCAAACAGGGTTTTCGGACGCGGCTTATCACCCGCCTGCTGAAGGCGATTCATGATGGCGTCAACTTCTTTGTCGCTGATCGGCGCCGGACGGTCGGACGTACCGCCGATAAAACCCATCACGCGCGGCACGCTGCGCACCAGGTGCCAGCTCGCATCTTCCATCACCATCTGTACCAGTACGTAACCGGGGAAGAATTTACGTTCGCTTTTGCGGCGCTGGCCGCCGCGAATTTCAACCACTTCTTCCGTCGGCACCATGACGTCGCCGAACAGCTCTTCCATGTTATGTAATTTGATATGCTCACGCAGCGACTGAGCCACGCGGCCTTCAAAACCGGAAAACGCCTGAACGACGTACCAACGTTTTTTTGGGGCTTCAGACATCTTAGAACCTCAGGCCAGTGATAAACGATACCAATCGGACCAGAATACCATCCAGCCCCCACAAAATCAGTGACATCACGGCAGTAACCGCGGCAACGATTAACGTGGTGTGTAACGTTTCCTGACGAGTCGGCCAAATGACTTTGCGTACTTCGGTACGGGCTTCACGAGCAAACGTCACTGTCGCTTTGCCTTTGGCGGTCAGCAATGCCACGCCACCAGCGGCGGCAATCAGGACAACAACCGCCAATGCGCGCAGCGGCAGGCTAAACTCGCGGTAGTAATAGTTGCCGACAATCGCAACTACCAGCAATACGGCTACGACCAGCCACTTAATCGCTTCCAGGCCACGCCCGCTCCCCTGAGCTTCGGTATTCGCACTCATAAACCAACCCGTCACAATGATTCAGACAAATAACTTTGCCCCGCAACGCAGGGCAAACCAAACCGAAAGATGTTCTGTAAACGAATAATTCGGTATTTACGCCGTATCTACAGAGCCTATCTCACCAATGATTATATTCGATAATCGCTGATGAGATAGGTTCTACCGCATGACAGCGTAGAAAAAGGGCATCAAATGATGCCCTTTTATCGCGTGTCGCGTCAAACGTTATCCGCAATTAAGCGATAACTTTAGCAACAACGCCCGCGCCTACGGTACGACCGCCTTCACGGATGGCGAAACGCAGACCGTCGTCCATCGCGATGGGGTGGATCAGGGTAACGACCATTTTGACGTTGTCGCCCGGCATAACCATTTCCACGCCTTCCGGCAGTTCGATGGTGCCCGTTACGTCAGTGGTACGGAAGTAGAACTGCGGACGGTAGCCTTTGAAGAACGGAGTATGACGGCCGCCTTCGTCTTTGGACAGGATATAAACTTCAGACTCGAACTGAGTGTGAGGTTTGATAGAGCCCGGTTTAGCCAGTACCTGACCGCGTTCGATCTCTTCACGCTTGATACCGCGCAGCAGAACGCCCACGTTCTCGCCCGCACGGCCTTCGTCCAGCAGTTTGCGGAACATTTCAACGCCGGTACAGGTGGATTTCGCGGTATCTTTGATGCCGACGATTTCAACTTCTTCACCGACTTTGACGATGCCGCGCTCTACGCGACCGGTCACAACGGTACCGCGACCGGAGATGGAGAAGACGTCTTCGATAGGCAGCAGGAACGGCTTGTCGATGGCACGCTCAGGTTCCGGGATGTAGGTATCCAGGTGACCGGCCAGTTCGATGATTTTCGCTTCCCACTCGGCTTCGCCTTCCAGCGCTTTCAGCGCGGAACCACGCACGATTGGAGTATCGTCGCCCGGGAAGTCGTACTGAGACAGCAGTTCGCGCACTTCCATCTCAACCAGTTCCAGCAGCTCTTCATCATCAACCATGTCGCATTTGTTCAGGAACACGATGATGTAAGGAACGCCTACCTGGCGACCCAGCAGGATGTGCTCACGGGTCTGCGGCATCGGGCCGTCAGTGGCGGCAACAACCAGGATCGCGCCGTCCATCTGCGCGGCGCCGGTGATCATGTTTTTCACATAGTCGGCGTGTCCCGGGCAGTCAACGTGCGCGTAGTGGCGAGTCGGGGTATCGTATTCAACGTGAGAGGTGTTGATGGTGATACCACGGGCTTTTTCTTCCGGCGCGTTATCGATCTGGTCGAATGCGCGGGCGGAACCGCCGTAGGTTTTAGCCAGCACGGAGGTGATAGCCGCAGTCAGCGTTGTTTTACCATGGTCAACGTGGCCGATAGTACCGACGTTAACGTGCGGTTTTGTACGTTCAAATTTTTCTTTAGACATCGATAGTCCCTCTAAGACACGGATAAATCGGTGGTATCACCACATCAACCAAGCGGTTTGCTTGCTGAATTTTTTAACAGAAAGAAATCAGGAGGAAGAATAAAGAAGTGGTGCTGATAGGCAGATTCGAACTGCCGACCTCACCCTTACCAAGGGTGCGCTCTACCAACTGAGCTATATCAGCACATCTTTGGAGCGGGCAGTGGGAATCGAACCCACATCATCAGCTTGGAAGGCTGAGGTAATAGCCATTATACGATGCCCGCATCCTGGAACTCGGCTACCTGATTTTTCTGTAGATTTTGAAATTGGAGAATAACGTTACCCTCCGCATTCTTCGATCCGGCTTAGTATTACATACCGTATCGATTTTATCCTGTCGCCAGGATTGAATCTGTCGAAGGTTCTCACCTTCTCCAACGTGATACAAGCTGCTTATCACATCGGTTCAGCCATTTTTCATGGCTTGAATTTGGTGGTGGGGGAAGGATTCGAACCTTCGAAGTCTGTGACGGCAGATTTACAGTCTGCTCCCTTTGGCCGCTCGGGAACCCCACCTGATTGTCTACTTGATGGTGCCGGCTGCCGGAATCGAACTGGCGACCTACTGATTACAAGTCAGTTGCTCTACCTACTGAGCTAAGCCGGCATCAAGTGCTGCGCATTCTAGGTAGACCGAACGACCTATGCAACAAAAAAATTGCCCAAAACGCACTATCGCTTAGATTTTATCCAAATTTGAACCTGGATCCACACCGGCAATAATAATTAGCCTAAAGAAACGCCTAATCTGGCGAACACAGGATAGCTGAAGGATAAAATATCAACCCGGTCCGTTGCACCAAAACAGTGATAATCGCCCCGCCTGAATGCATTTTTTTTGACCGCCACGCCCGCGATTCCCCATATCCGGCCGGTTATCGCTGATTGGAACGAATTTTGCTTTATCTGAAGCATGTTCACCGGCCTGGAGACTCATCATGAAAATCGTATCCCTCAATGTCGCCACTCTGCCAGTCTATCGCGGCGAGCTTGCCAATCTATTGATAGATGCGGTCGCCAAAGGAGCCTCTGTTGGATTTCAGACCCCGTTATCCCATGAGGCAGCGGAGAGTTATTTTCACGGCTTACGCCCGTCGATCGCCAAAGGTGAGCGCATGCTGTGGATCGCCCGCGACGCGGAGGGAGTGGTCGGAAGTGTGCAGTTAGAACTCTGTCAAAAATCCAACGGACAGAATCGAGCCGAGATCCAAAAATTGCTGGTACACAGCCGGACAAGGAGAATGGGCATCGGCAGGCGATTGATGCAAAACCTGGAAAAGGCCGCCCTCCAGCAGCAACGCGGGTTACTTTATCTGGATACGCAGGCGGGCTCTCCTGCGGAGATCTTCTATCGCTCGCTGGGATACCGCTACTTAGGCGAACTTCCCGACTATGCCAGCACGCCCGATGGCTATTACCACCCCACCGCGATTTATTATAAGCGCCTCTTCGCGGTGAATCACGTAGAGCGGGCGCTTGCCAGCTAACGCCCATCCCCGGCGTCACTTTATTAGGGACACCGGGTAGCAAACTGATTTTCTCTTCTTTTTCTCACCGGCAAAGTGTTAACCTGCCCCTAATCAAAACTATTACACCAAGAAAAGGTTCTACGGCCTGAGGCGAGCGGATTATACTATGCTGCTCGTTTATCGGTGGGCTGAAATCCCCTTTCTTACCTGTATAAGCAGGCAGAATCAGACTTATGAGAAATAGAGAGCAATCTTTGGCTACGCCATATCTGCAATTTGATCGCCGCCAATGGGCCGCCTTGCGCGATTCTGTCCCACTAACGCTGACGGAAGAAGAGATAGTCAAGCTGAAAGGGATTAATGAAGATCTATCCTTGGATGAAGTCGCTGAAATTTATTTGCCCTTGTCCCGCCTGCTTAACTTCTATATCAACTCAAACCTGCGCCGACAGGCGGTCTTAGAGCAGTTTCTGGGAACTGATGGCCAGAAGATCCCTTATATCATCAGTATTGCAGGCAGCGTAGCCGTCGGCAAAAGCACCACGGCGCGCGTATTGCAGGCGTTACTCAGCCGTTGGCCTGAACATCGCAGCGTGGAGCTCATCACCACCGACGGCTTTCTTCATCCGAATAAAGTTTTAAAAGATCGCAATCTGATGAAGAAAAAGGGCTTTCCCCAGTCTTATGATATGCATAGTTTGGTGAACTTTGTTTCCGCTATTAAGTCAGGCGCAGACAGGGTCACAGCACCGATTTATTCACATCTAATCTATGATATTGTGCCAAATCACCATAAGGTACTACAGCAGCCTGATATTTTGATATTGGAAGGGTTAAACGTATTACAGAGCGGCATGGATTATCCCCATGACCCGCACAGAGTTTTTGTCTCTGACTTCGTTGATTTTTCAATTTATGTCGATGCGCCGGAAGAGCTATTAAAAAGCTGGTATATCAACCGTTTCCTGAAATTCCGCCAGGGCGCCTTTTCCAATCCAAGCTCCTATTTTCACAATTACGCCAGGCTGCCGGAGCAAGAAGCCATCGATATCGCCTCACAGCTTTGGCGAGAGATAAACGGGCTTAATTTAAAGCAAAATATTCTGCCAACGCGTGAAAGAGCCAGTCTTATTATGACAAAAAGCGCCAATCATGCCGTGGAATACGTCCGTTTGAGGAAGTAAATGGGCGCTTTAAATAAGGGGATGGTAGTAACACCCCCTTATTTTATAATCCTCTTAACGAAATTTCTCCGCCAATATACTGTGTCAATTCACCATCACTCTCCAGTAACAACGCTCCCTGATTATCAATGCCTCGCTCAATCCCATGTATTTCTCTATTACCAATAAGCAATTTGACCGGACGGTTAAAATAATTATCCAACTGCTCCCATCGGGAAATAAACGGCGCCAGCCCCTGTTGCTCGAAGGTGGCTAACGCGCGTCTAAGCTCTGAAATCAGCGTCGCGCTCAGCGTATTACGATCGACGTCGATCCCCGCTTCCTGAAGGTTGATCCAACCCTGATCGATCACTCTATCTGCAGGCTCACGCATCCGTAAATTGATACCGACACCAATGACCAAATGCGCCGCGTCACCGGTTTTTCCCGTTAACTCAACCAGAATACCGGCCAGCTTGCGATCGTTGAGATAGAGATCGTTCGGCCATTTGACACGAACCCCGTCAGCGCCGAGCTTATGCAGCACCTCGGCCATCACGATCCCAATGACCAGACTGACGCCGACCGCCGCCGCCGGGCCTTGTTCCAAACGCCAATACAGTGATAAATAAAGATTGGCGCCAAAGGGAGAAAACCACTGACGCCCCCGGCGACCGCGCCCAGACTGCTGGTACTCCGCAATACAGGCATCCCCGCAGGATAACGAATTCAACCTGTCCAGAAGATATTGATTGGTTGAGTCAACCACAGGCAAAACCGTGACGCCACCGTCCGGCAAGGCGCCGAGGATCTGTTTCTCATCCAGCAGTTGCATCGGTGCGGGTAGGCAATATCCTTTCCCGGTAACGGTAAAAACATCTATCCCCCACTCCCGGATAGTCTGAATATGTTTATTAATCGCCGCCCGGCTCATCCCCATCATTCCACCCAGTACTTCCCCTGAGTAAAACCCGCCGTCAGACAGAACCTTGATTAATCTGAGAGGAACTTTAATATCCTTCATGATAACACCCCGACAGCATCCACCTCTCCAGTGGCGGCAATAAAACGAACTTCTGGCTCCAGCCAGATACCAAATCGTTCAGCCACCTGGCCGCGGACATGGCGTGCCAGATTGACGATATCCTGGCTGGTCGCGTTGCCTTTATTAATCAGCACTAGTGCCTGTTGGTCGTGTACCGCTGCGCCGCCCACCTGAAAACCTTTTAAGCGGCACTGATCTATCAACCACCCGGCCGCCAGCTTTATCTGACCATCTGGTTGTAAATAATGGGGAGCGCTTGGGTATTTTTGCAAAATATCAGCAGCATGCTCCGCCGTAATAACCGGGTTTTTAAAGAAACTGCCCGCATTCCCGGTAACCGCTGGATCCGGCAATTTACTACGCCGCATATGGCAAACCATATCGAATATTTGCCGAGGTGTGGCCGTAGCCGCATCCAGCTTATTCAAATCACCGTAGCCTAATACCGGATTCCAGTTTTTATGCAAAAACAAGCCAACGGCGGTGATGACAAATCCATCCCTGTATTGATGTTTGAATATACTTTCCCGGTAACCAAATTGGCACTCGGAAGCAGTAAGACGTTTTACTGTGCCAAGGTTCAGATCTAACAAATCGACATACTCACATACGCTCTTCAGCTCTACGCCATAGGCACCAATATTCTGTATTGGTGCGGAGCCAACGCATCCTGGGATCAACGCAAGATTCTCTAAACCCGCCATCCCCAATTCGAGCGAGTACTGCACCAGACGGTGCCAATTTTCACCGGCGCCGATATGAAGATGCCATCCATCAGCATTTTCCTTAACATCAATACCTTTAACACGATTAAGCAGGACCGTTCCGGCAAAGTCTTCCAGGAAAAGAATATTACTTCCTTCCCCCAACAGCAAAACAGGGCGTTGCGATAAACGGGCTGTACGCCATCCAGCAATGAGTTGCGCTTGCGTATCGGCAACGGTGACTTGCGACGCGAAAACAGGTAATGCGAAGGTATGATATGGTTTTAGCGATATGACACTATTCGTCATAGTATGAGTACTCTTTAGCTCAGATATTGCCATAGTCTACCTGATCCAGAGTGGATGGTAGCGTGGTTTTATCTTAATAACGACCGCGATTCATCGTCATTCCACAACGCAAAAAGCCCCATGCTTTCGCATGAGGCTTTCTACTTGTTTGATGCCTGGCAGTTTACGGCCCACGTCCCTGTGGGCCGCCCTTCGGGCCGGTGCTGCGCACCGTTCAAATCCGCTCCCGGCGGATTTGTCCTACTGAAGAGCACCTTACCGACAAACAACAGGCAAAACAAAAGGCCCAGTCTTGCGACTGGGCCTTCCGTTCTGTTTGATGCCTGGCAGTTCCCTACTCTCACATGGGGAGACCCCACACTACCATCGGCGCTACGGCGTTTCACTGCTGAGTTCGGCATGGGGTCAGGTGGGACCACCGCGCTATCGCCGCCAGGCAAATTTCTCGTCTCTTCCTGAGACTCGCCCTTCGGGCCGTCGCTACGCGACGTACAAAATCGTTCCCGACGATTTTGTCTGTTCCCTTTTCAGGCCAGCGCTCCGCGCTGTTTGATGTCCGCGTTATACGCAAACATTTTAATCTTCAATCCGTCAACAAGCTGAATATTGTGAGTCACTCTCAAAACACCTTCGGTGTTGTAAGGTTAAGCCTCTCGGGTCATTAGTACCGGTCAGCTCAACGCATCGCTGCGCTTACACACCCGGCCTATCTACGTCGTCGTCTTCAACGGCCCTTCAGGGGACTCGAAGTCCCAGGGAAGACTCATCTCGAGGCAAGTTTCCCGCTTAGATGCTTTCAGCGGTTATCTCTTCCGCACTTAGCTACCGGGCAATGCAATTGGCATCACAACCCGTACACCAGTGGTGCGTTCACTCCGGTCCTCTCGTACTAGGAGCAACCCCTCTCAATCTTCCAACGCCCACGGCAGATAGGGACCGAACTGTCTCACGACGTTCTAAACCCAGCTCGCGTACCACTTTAAATGGCGAACAGCCATACCCTTGGGACCTACTTCAGCCCCAGGATGTGATGAGCCGACATCGAGGTGCCAAACACCGCCGTCGATATGAACTCTTGGGCGGTATCAGCCTGTTATCCCCGGAGTACCTTTTATCCGTTGAGCGATGGCCCTTCCATTCAGAACCACCGGATCACTAAGACCTGCTTTCGCACCTGCTCGAGCCGTCACTCTCGCAGTCAAGCTAGCTTATGCCTTTGCACTAACCTCCTGATGTCCGACCAGGATTAGCTAACCTTCGTGCTCCTCCGTTACGCTTTGGGAGGAGACCGCCCCAGTCAAACTACCCACCAGACACTGTCCGCAACCCGGATTACGGGCCCACGTTAGAACATCAAACATCAAAGGGTGGTATTTCAAGGTCGGCTCCACGCAGACTGGCGTCCACGCTTCACAGCCTCCCACCTATCCTACACATCAAGGCTCAAGGTTCAGTGTCAAGCTATAGTAAAGGTTCACGGGGTCTTTCCGTCTTGCCGCGGGTACACTGCATCTTCACAGCGAGTTCAATTTCACTGAGTCTCGGGTGGAGACAGCCTGGCCATCATTACGCCATTCGTGCAGGTCGGAACTTACCCGACAAGGAATTTCGCTACCTTAGGACCGTTATAGTTACGGCCGCCGTTTACCGGGGCTTCGATCAAGAGCTTCGCCCTAAGGCTGACCCCATCAATTAACCTTCCGGCACCGGGCAGGCGTCACACCGTATACGTCCACTTTCGTGTTTGCACAGTGCTGTGTTTTTATTAAACAGTTGCAGCCAGCTGGTATCTGCGACTGGTCTCAGCTCCATCCGCAAGGGACTTCACCAAATCCAGCGTGCCTTCTCCCGAAGTTACGGCACCATTTTGCCTAGTTCCTTCACCCGAGTTCTCTCAAGCGCCTGAGTATTCTCTACCTGACCACCTGTGTCGGTTTGGGGTACGATTGACTGTTACCTGGTGCTTAGAGGCTTTTCCTGGAAGCGTAGCATCGGTTACTTCGTCACCGTAGTGACTCGTCGTCACGCCTCAGTGTTAACGGTGTTCCGGATTTTCCAAAAACACCCACCTTCACGCTTAAACCGGGACTACCGTCGCCCGGCCAACCTAGCTTTCTCCGTCCCCCCTTCGCAGTAACAACCAGTACGGGAATATTAACCCGTTTCCCATCGACTACGCCTTTCGGCCTCGCCTTAGGGGTCGACTCACCCTGCCCCGATTAACGTTGGACAGGAACCCTTGGTCTTCCGGCGTGCGGGTTTTTCACCCGCATTATCGTTACTTATGTCAGCATTCGCACTTCTGATACCTCCAGCAGCCCTCACAGGCCACCTTCTACGGCTTACAGAACGCTCCCCTACCCAACGAACGTATCCTTAAAACGCCTTGCCGTCTGTCAGCGCTCAGGCCGACTCAACGTTTTTGTGGCTTGAACGTGCCGGCTTCGCCGTCACGTTAAGCGTTTTAAGTGATACGTTCGCTGCCGCAGCTTCGGTGCATGGTTTAGCCCCGTTACATCTTCCGCGCAGGCCGACTCGACCAGTGAGCTATTACGCTTTCTTTAAATGATGGCTGCTTCTAAGCCAACATCCTGGCTGTCTGGGCCTTCCCACATCGTTTCCCACTTAACCATGACTTTGGGACCTTAGCTGGCGGTCTGGGTTGTTTCCCTCTTCACGACGGACGTTAGCACCCGCCGTGTGTCTCCCGTGATTACATTCTACGGTATTCGCAGTTTGCATCGAGTTGGTAAGTCGGGATGACCCCCTAGTCGAAACAGTGCTCTACCCCCGCAGATGAGTTCACGAGGCGCTACCTAAATAGCTTTCGGGGAGAACCAGCTATCTCCCGGTTTGATTGGCCTTTCACCCCCAGCCACAAGTCATCCGCTAATTTTTCAACATTAGTCGGTTCGGTCCTCCAGTTAGTGTTACCCAACCTTCAACCTGCCCATGGCTAGATCACCGGGTTTCGGGTCTATACCCTGCAACTTGACGCCCAGTTAAGACTCGGTTTCCCTACGGCTCCCCTATGCGGTTAACCTTGCTACAGAATATAAGTCGCTGACCCATTATACAAAAGGTACGCAGTCACCCTGATAAATCAAGGCTCCCACTGCTTGTACGTACACGGTTTCAGGTTCTGTTTCACTCCCCTCGCCGGGGTTCTTTTCGCCTTTCCCTCACGGTACTGGTTCACTATCGGTCAGTCAGGAGTATTTAGCCTTGGAGGATGGTCCCCCCATCTTCAGACAGGATATCTCGTGTCCCGCCCTACTCATCGAACTCACAGCATGTGCATCTTCGTGTACGGGACTATCACCCTTTGTTGCGCGACTTTCCAGACGCTTCCACTGACACACAAACTGATGATGGTTCTGGGCTCCTCCCCGTTCGCTCGCCGCTACTGGGGGAATCTCGGTTGATTTCTTTTCCTCGGGGTACTGAGATGTTTCAGTTCCCCCGGTTCGCCTTTCATGGCTATGTATTCACCATGAAATAGTGCAACGTATTGCACTGGGTTTCCCCATTCGGGTATCGTCGGGTGTAACGGTTCATATCACCTTGCCGACGCTTTTCGCAGATTAGCACGCCCTTCATCGCCTCTGACTGCCTAGGCATCCACCGTGTACGCTTAGTCGCTTAACCTCACAACCCGAAAGTGTCTCGGATTGCAATTTTTGAGAGACTCTGACACAACAAAATCATTACCCTCGCGGGTAATGTTCAGCTGCGTCGTTTCAATTTTCAGCTTGTTCCGGATTGTTAAAGAGCAATATCGTAAACACGACTCGTTAAAGTCATCTTTACGATATTCGGTGATAATGTCTTTCACTCATTATCAGGATGGCGTCCCCAAGGGGATTCGAACCCCTGTTACAGCCGTGAAAGGGCAGTGTCCTAGGCCTCTAGACGATGGGGACCCGAAATCTGCTTATCGAATCAATGATTCGATAATTTCGGGTAAGGGCGCGATGTTTACACAACACAATCAAGCGACCTGCTTAGCTGTCGCCGCCCTCACCTTGAGGTAATGCCTTGCTCGTTATTTTCATCAGACAATCTGTTGTGGACACTGCACCTTCCAATATCTCACTTCAGTTTAAGGAGGTGATCCAACCGCAGGTTCCCCTACGGTTACCTTGTTACGACTTCACCCCAGTCATGAATCACAAAGTGGTAAGCGCCCCCCCTAAGGTTAAGCTACCTACTTCTTTTGCAACCCACTCCCATGGTGTGACGGGCGGTGTGTACAAGGCCCGGGAACGTATTCACCGTAGCATTCTGATCTACGATTACTAGCGATTCCGACTTCATGGAGTCGAGTTGCAGACTCCAATCCGGACTACGACGCACTTTATGAGGTCCGCTTACTCTCGCAAGTTCGCTTCTCTTTGTATGCGCCATTGTAGCACGTGTGTAGCCCTACTCGTAAGGGCCATGATGACTTGACGTCATCCCCACCTTCCTCCGGTTTATCACCGGCAGTCTCCTTTGAGTTCCCGACCGAATCGCTGGCAACAAAGGATAAGGGTTGCGCTCGTTGCGGGACTTAACCCAACATTTCACAACACGAGCTGACGACAGCCATGCAGCACCTGTCTCTCAGTTCCCGAAGGCACAAGACTGTCTCCAGTCTCTTCTGAGGATGTCAAGAGTAGGTAAGGTTCTTCGCGTTGCATCGAATTAAACCACATGCTCCACCGCTTGTGCGGGCCCCCGTCAATTCATTTGAGTTTTAACCTTGCGGCCGTACTCCCCAGGCGGTCGACTTAACGCGTTAGCTCCGGAAGCCACGGTTCAAGACCACAGCCTCCAAGTCGACATCGTTTACGGCGTGGACTACCAGGGTATCTAATCCTGTTTGCTCCCCACGCTTTCGCACCTGAGCGTCAGTCTTCGTCCAGGGGGCCGCCTTCGCCACCGGTATTCCTCCAGATCTCTACGCATTTCACCGCTACACCTGGAATTCTACCCCCCTCTACGAGACTCTAGCCTGTCAGTTTTGAATGCAGTTCCCAGGTTAAGCCCGGGGATTTCACATCCAACTTAACAGACCGCCTGCGTGCGCTTTACGCCCAGTCATTCCGATTAACGCTTGCACCCTCCGTATTACCGCGGCTGCTGGCACGGAGTTAGCCGGTGCTTCTTCTGCGGGTAACGTCAATCAACAAGATTATTAAGCTTGTTGCCTTCCTCCCCGCTGAAAGTGCTTTACAACCCGAAGGCCTTCTTCACACACGCGGCATGGCTGCATCAGGGTTTCCCCCATTGTGCAATATTCCCCACTGCTGCCTCCCGTAGGAGTCTGGACCGTGTCTCAGTTCCAGTGTGGCTGGTCATCCTCTCAGACCAGCTAGGGATCGTCGCCTAGGTGAGCCTTTACCCCACCTACCAGCTAATCCCATCTGGGCACATCCGATGGCGTGAGGCCATAAGGTCCCCCACTTTGCTCTTGCGAGGTTATGCGGTATTAGCTACCGTTTCCAGTAGTTATCCCCCTCCATCAGGCAGTTTCCCAGACATTACTCACCCGTCCGCCGCTCGTCACCCAAGGAGCAAGCTCCCCTGTGCTACCGCTCGACTTGCATGTGTTAGGCCTGCCGCCAGCGTTCAATCTGAGCCATGATCAAACTCTTCAATTTAAGATTTGTTTGATTCGCTAAGTTAATAGCATGCTCAAAGAATTTATAACTGTTTATTCGTAATGAATTTACTGTCAGTCACTCTTCAAGACTTTTTATATCGTTTGCGGATATCGTCTTGTGAGTGCCCACACAGATTGTCTGATTAAATTGTTAAAGAGCAGTGCCACGTTACGCTGTGGCGCGGGCCGCATATGTTATGCAATTCCGCTGTGAAGTCAAGTGATTATTGCCTGGCTTCCTACCGTCATCACAACCGCGTTGCCGCCGTTGCCCTGTCAGTGGAGGCGCATTATAGGGCGTTCTCAGCGGCTTACAAGGGCTAAATGCAAAAAAATAATCAAGCGCCTACTATTTACCCATAACCGTATTAAAGCGGTAGTTTTTCCAGCGAATAGAACCCATAACGCTGTAATACCGGCCAGAGCGTGGCAACTTTCGGCGTAATCGCCAGGCAATAAACCAGATTCTTTTCCGTTGAAAGGTGCGCCGGTTCAAAATTGGCGACCAGCCATGCCGTTCTTCTGGCAATGGCCGAACCCGAATCCACCAGCCGGGTGCCATCCGGCAGCGCCAGGCGCAGTTCCTGCGCTAATAAAGGAAAATGCGTACACCCCAGCACCACCGTGTCTGGCGGTTCCGCCAGCCGCAGCCATGGCCGCAAGATTTTTTGCAGATCTTCGGTCGCGATGGTTTCCCCCTGCAACTTTGCCTCGGCCAGTTCAACCAGTTCAGCAGAGCCGAGTGATAATATCCGGCAATCATTTGCAAAGCGGGCAATCAGTTCATGGGTATAGGAGCGCTGCACGGTGGCGCGGGTTGCCAGCAGGCCGACAACGCCGTTACGCGTTAGCTTCGCCGCGGGCTTAATTGCCGGCACCACCCCTACCACCGGAAAAGTGAAACGTTCACGCAAGGCAGGAAGAGAAATGGTGCTTGCGGTGTTGCAGGCAATCACCACCAGCGACAGCTGGTGGTGCTGCTGAATGGCGCTAACAATCTTGACGACGCGCTCGATAATAAACTGCTGCGGTTTTTCGCCGTAGGGAAAAGCCTCGTTATCAAATGCGTAGATATAGTGGAGATCCGGCAATAACTGCCGGATCTCATCATAAATAGACAGCCCGCCCACGCCGGAGTCAAACACCAGAACCGTGGGACGGGATGGCAGGTCAGAAGATATAACTTCCGGTGAGATAGTATTCTCGCCCTGCCGTACGGTAGCCATATGCCGTCTCATAATCTTTATCAAACAGGTTGGCGATTCTACCACGAACCGTTAGCTGAGAGGTGACGGGATATGAGGCGGCGAGATCCCACGTACTATACCCTCCCAGCGTTACGGGTTGAGCGGGAAAAACATCATAATTGGTATCGGGACGCGAACCCTGATATATCCATGTCAGAGACCAATTTACCTTGTCCCACGTAGTGGAAAGCTCGTATTTTGCCTTCTTGTGAGCGCGTCGGGCCAACGCTTTGTTGGTGGTTTTATCCTTGGCGTCCAGATATTCCAGAGTGACATTATGCGACAACCACTCTGTATCGTAGGTCGCGGTAAATTCCGCTCCCGTCATCACCGCTTTGCCAATATTGTCGTATGTGCCCGTTGTCGCGCTGATGGAGCGATAGTTGATGAGATTATCAACTTCATTACGATATCCGAAAACGCGCCAGTTCACAGGACCGCTCAGCCCCTCCAGCCCAATTCCCCACTGTTTGCTTTCTTCAGGCGATAAATTGGCGTTTCCTTGCGAGTACGCCGTGTCATATATCTTGTCAAACGTTGGTGCTTTAAACGCTGTACCATAAGAACCGATAACCCGATAGCCTTCAACAAACTCCCATGCCGCACCTGTCTGCCAGGTACCGTGTCGGCCATACTGTTGATTGTCATCGCCCCGAACCGAACCTTCCAGCGTTACGGAACCAAACTGTTGCTGAGTAGTAAGATATACACCGGTGTTATCGCGACTCTGGGCTCGCGTATATGCGGATGTGCCACCCGGTTGAGCCCGTTCATTACGCCAGTCAGCCCCGACGCTCAAGCTGCCGTTTCCGAGATTGAACACATTGCCCCACTGCAGGCTACGTTGTTCAATCTGCGTAATCGTGCCGTTATATTTCCCGATTAAATCGTTGAAATTCAGGTCGTCATACGTTTGGTAACTGGCGATTAACTGACCGGAATATATTCCCTCGTTAAATTTCAATCCGGCATCATAATTTCGCGTATTCAAATAACGCTTATCATTACCCGGATAGGCGGAGGCGAGGTCATAATCCGTATTGTTATCATAGCCATAAGCACGGAAAAAGCCGGAGGCGTTCTCGGAAAAACGCTGCTCAAGCATGCCCCAGAAGGATTTGCTGCGATAGCCATCGTTATCCCTATCAATTATCGACGGCGAGGAAGGATACACATTGAATCCACGGGTTGCTTCATAACTTCCCGCCACGCTGACGATAGTATCGTCGCCCACATGCCCGCGCACGGCGCCGTCATAGTTTTGGTAAGCATGTGAACCATAGCCGGCGTTTAACCTTCCGCCGTCCTGGCCGTGTTCGGTAATAATGTTGATGACTCCCCCGATGGCGTCAGAGCCATAAACGGCTGAGCGAGGTCCGCGGATGTACTCGATACGCTGGATCAATGACAGCGGAATCTGATTGAAATCCACACTACCGGTAACACCCGGAGAAGCCATACGAATACCGTCAATCAAGACAAGTACATGGCTTGAATTGGTCCCGCGGATAAACATTGAACTTGACTGCCCGCGCCCCCCATTCTGCGCAATATCCACCCCGGGCAGACGACGCATTACATCAGTCAGGCTTTTCGCCTGCCAACGCTCGATATCGTCACGGGTAACGATATCGATTGGAGCGAGAACGGAGGAAACGGGCTGAGAGAACCGGTTCGCCGTAACGATCAGTTCATCGGCATTCTCTTGCTGTGAATTATTGTCTTGCGCCCAGGCGGAAAAAGCTGTGACAGAGAGCGCTGTCAGCAGCATGGTTTTATTAAACATGAGTCGAGCATCCAAACCATATATAAGGATGCCGCATTACCATGATGAATAGCACGCGATGATCATGGTCGTTGCGACGTTATACCGGCAGGTCTTCGGGCTTGGGGCCGTTGTTACTTTTGTTTCCGACAGCTATTCGTAACAACAATAGGACGATGACTTCCCATCATTAATGACAGTGTCTGCATATATGCTATCGTCCGGGCTACCCTTACCGCTGCGCGTCAGCTCCAGATTTGCACTGGATTCCCTTTTAACTCATGCTGCGAGGCCGGACAATCATGCTACGATCGCCTTATGCAGATGTCTAGACTGCCATTTCCATTGCCGGGCGATCGCGCGACAAAACTGGACATCCCGGCCGGATTCCCTACAATTCCCGGCCAATAAAGTCCTTTTAGATGCCGTTAAGACGAGAAAACCATGACGCCAGAATGCCTGCCCATTGATCGATACGACGACCAGCTTGCTCAGAAAACTGAACGTCTGCGCGGGATGATGGCGCCGTTCGGGGCGCCTGAGCCAGTGGTTTTCCGCTCGCCCGTTCAGCATTACCGCATGCGCGCCGAGTTTCGTATCTGGCACGACGGTGACGATATCTATCACATCATGTTTGATCAGCAGACCAAACAGCGTATTCGCGTCGATAGCTTTCCCGCGGCCAGTGAACTGATAAACCGGCTGATGCCGGCATTGATCGAGGCGCTGCGCCCCAATCCTGTCCTGCGGCGCAAGCTGTTCCAGATTGACTACCTGTCGACGCTGAGCGGCGAGGCGGTGGTTTCCCTGCTCTATCACCGTCCACTGGATGAAGAGTGGCGGCGGCATGCCGTCGCCCTGCGCGATGCGTTGCGCGCGCAGGGGTTTGCGCTGCAGCTGATTGGCCGGGCGACCAAAACCAAGATTTGCCTGGAGCGGGATTACGTTGACGAATGCCTGCCCGTCGCCGGGCGCGAGATGATTTACCGTCAGGTTGAAAACAGCTTCACCCAGCCCAACGCGGCGGTGAATATCCATATGCTGGAGTGGGCGCTGGACGCAACGCAAGATTCAACAGGGGATTTGCTGGAACTGTACTGCGGCAACGGCAACTTCTCACTGGCGCTGGCGCGCAATTTCGATCGCGTGCTGGCGACGGAAATCGCCAAGCCCTCGGTGGCGGCCGCGCAATACAACATTGCGGCCAATCATATTGATAACGTACAGATTATTCGTATGGCGGCGGAAGAATTTACCCAGGCCATCAACGGCGTGCGTCAATTCAAGCGCTTACAGGGCATCGACCTGACGGGCTATCGCTGCGAAACCATTTTCGTCGATCCCCCGCGCGGCGGGCTGGACGTGGAAACGGTCACGCTGGCGCAGGCTTATCCGCGCATTCTCTATATTTCCTGCAACCCGGAAACGCTGTGTGATAATCTGCAAACGCTGACGGAAACGCATCAAATCAGCCGGCTGGCGCTGTTTGACCAGTTTCCCTACACCCATCACATGGAGTGCGGGGTGCTGCTGGAGCGGCATCGGTAGCCTGTGTCGCAGCGGCAGTGGCGCCTTATGCTTCGGGAGTATCGCTCTCTTTGACGGATTTTCGGGCCTTCAGCTTCAAGCCGATCCAGAATACCAATGCCACGCAGAGAATCGAGGGCACGAAGTTTGAGCCGATGGCGGGGTACTCGACGCGGACAATGGCGCTGTAAAGCAGCAACCCCAGCAGAAAACAGGCCGCCGCCAGCAGAGGCGTGCCCTCGGACATGCTGTGGTTCATATAGCGCTGGTGCAGGCAATAGACGGATAAAATCAGCGCAAGCAGTGGGAATATCGAAAAGGGAACGGTGGCGCTAAACAACGCGGCGAATGAGCCATTAACCGACAGGCCCGCGGCCAGCGCCAGGAGCAGCGTACCTTTTTCCCGATGATAGGATTGTTCTGTCATGCCTTTTCTCTTCTCATACCTGTATATATCTAAAATTCACCCTGCGCCCGAACGATTGTCCTGCTCTTTGCGGTACCAGTAATAGGCGCCTTTGGAAATCATGCGCAGTTGCAATACCAATCGCTCTTCCAGCTGTCTTCGCCGTTCCGGACCGACATCCAGCGCTTCCGCCCCGGCGCTGAAAACGATGGTCACCATCGCTTCCGACTGCGCTTCCGCAAAACTGCGCGGGATATGATTTTCAACTTCCAGATAATCCGCCAGTTCGGCGATAAAATGCTGAATCTCACGCGCGACCGCGGCACGGAAAGCAGCGGAAGTGCCTGAGCGCTCACGCAGTAACAATCTGAAAGCATTCGGGTTATTGCCAATAAATTCCATAAAGGTCGAGACAGAGGTTTTTATTACGCTGCCGCTTTTGGCAATGCGCTGCCGCGCCTGACGCATCAGTTGGCGCAGCATTAGCCCGCTTTCATCCACCATCGTCAGCCCCAGTTCATCCACGTCACGGAAGTGGCGGTAAAAAGAGGTCGGCGCGATACCGGCTTCCCGGGCGACTTCACGTAAACTCAGGCTGGCAAAACTGCGCTCAGCGCTTAACTGGCTGAACGCCGCCTCGATAAGGGAACGACGCGTCCGTTCTTTTTGTTGTGCTCTGACACCCATTATCCTGCCCAAATCATCTGCTCTCCTTTCCAGAAAGGCACTATAGCAAACTTTATTGTCAATATAGCGGGACAAAGTTTGCCATATTAAAAATGTGATAATACCGGGGTGATTGGGATCCCTCACGGGAGGTGTTACAATCACGTTATTGTTTTGTACAAACAGGTTATCCGATTATGACCCTACAACAGCAATTCGATTATGATGCCATCGTTATCGGTTCCGGCCCGGGGGGCGAAGGCGCCGCCATGGGATTGTCCAAACAGGGCGCCAAAATAGCGGTGATTGAACGGCACTATAATGTTGGCGGCGGTTGCACCCATTGGGGAACCATCCCTTCCAAAGCGCTTCGCCATGCCGTCAGCCGTATTATTGAATTTAACCAGAACCCGCTCTACAGCGATAACGCCCGCATTATCAGTTCCTCCTTTTCCGATATCCTGCGCCACGCCGACAGCGTAATCGGCCAGCAAACCCAGATGCGCCAGGGGTTTTATGAACGTAACCAGTGCGAGTTGTTCTCCGGCGAGGCCCGCTTTATCGACGCCCATACCCTTGCGGTGCATTATCCCGACAATACCCACGACACGCTGACCGCGGCCAATATCATCATTGCCAGCGGCTCACGCCCTTACCACCCCGCAGCGGTCGATTTTGACCACCCCCGCATTTACGACAGCGACTCCATCCTGCAACTCGACCACGAACCCAGACATGTGATTATCTATGGCGCCGGGGTGATTGGCTGTGAGTACGCGTCCATTTTCCGCGGCCTTAACGTCAAGGTTGATCTTATCAATACCCGCGATCGCCTGCTGGCTTTCCTCGATCAGGAGATGTCGGACGCCCTGTCCTATCACTTCTGGAATAACGGCGTGGTGATCCGCCATAACGAAGAGTTTGAAAGCATTGAGGGGGTGGAAGACGGCGTTATCGTCAACCTCAAGTCCGGTAAAAAGATGAAGGCTGATTGTCTGCTGTACGCCAACGGCCGCACCGGCAATACCGAAACGCTCGGTCTGGAACAGATCGGCCTGAGTACCGACAGCCGCGGACAACTTAACGTCAACAGCCTGTACCAGACCGAGCTGGCGCATATTTACGCCGTCGGCGACGTTATTGGCTACCCCAGTCTGGCTTCCGCGGCTTACGATCAGGGCCGCCTCGCCGCACAGGCCATCATCAAAGGCGATGCCAACGCCCATTTGATCGAAGATATTCCCACCGGGATTTACACCATTCCTGAAATCAGCTCCGTGGGGAAAACCGAGCAGCAACTCACGGCAATGAAAGTTCCCTATGAGGTGGGGCGGGCGCAGTTCAAACACCTGGCGCGCGCGCAGATTGTCGGCATGAACGTGGGAAGCCTGAAGATCTTATTCCACCGCGAGACGAAACAGATTCTGGGCATTCACTGTTTCGGTGAGCGCGCGGCGGAGATTATTCATATCGGGCAAGCGATTATGGAGCAGAAAGGTGAAGGTAATACTATCGAATACTTCATTAATACCACCTTCAATTACCCAACCATGGCGGAAGCCTACCGGGTTGCCGCGCTAAATGGGTTAAACCGCCTGTTCTGATGCGGTTTCCATGTGGACCTGCATATGCTCGCGGATGGTATCGGCCAGTTGCTCGTAGCGCCCGCGCAGCGGCGAGCCGGGGCGGTAAACCAGAGCGACGGTGCGCTTCGGTTCCGGTTTGTAGCAGGGCAGATAGCAGACGCCGTCACGCTCACGTTCATGGGGCACCGCCAGCGCCGGCAATAACGTGATGCCGCTGCCCGCCGCCACCATATTGCGCAGCGTTTCCAGACTGGTGGCGCGAAAATGCGTGTCCTCGTCCGCTCCGGCCTGGAAACAGAACCCCAACGCCTGATCGCGCAGGCAGTGTCCGTCTTCCAGCATCAGCAATTTCTCTCCGGACAGGTCGGCCATCGCCACCTGCTCGCGGTTGGCCCAGGGATGCCCCTGATAAATCGCTAGTCTCATCGGTTCGTCAAACAAGGGGACTTCGATAAAGGCTTCAGACTCTTTCACCAACGCCAAAATGGCGCAATCCAGCTTGCCGCTGTCCAACTGTGCCAACAGCTGATTGGTCTGTGCTTCATGCAGATACATTTCAAGCTTGGGGAAGGTGCGGTGCAGCATGGGAATGATTTGCGGCAACAGGTAAGGTCCCACCGTCGGGATCAGGCCGATATGCAGCGGCCCTGACATGGTTTCTCCCTGCTGGCTGGCCATCTCTTTCAATACCTTGACTTCGCGTAATACGGTGCGCGCCTGTTCAACCAGCAATAAACCCGCCTGAGTAAACAGCACCTTTCTACTGGTCCGCTCCAGCAGCATAACGCCTAACTCATCTTCCAGCTTGCGGATTTGTCCACTGAGCGTTGGCTGACTAACGTGGCAAGAATCCGCGGCACGCCGAAAATGACGATGTTCCGCTAACGCCACCAGATACTCCAGATCCCGAATATTCATTTATTATTCTCCTTATTGTGATAGCAAACAACGATAGATAGAATAACAACGATAGACATTTACTATCAATAACCAAAATGAACAATATATCTCACCGCGCTTATCTATTTATTTCTACCTAAGTAAAACAACATCTTTACTATTAATAGGTCGAGTCCATGTTTATCAGCCTGCGCTTTCAGCCATCTGCCACGCTATAACGAGTTAACGGGCGTATTCAAGCAATTTGGCGTTGATAGCATTTTGTGTCTCCCGGTTAACGACACATTTGTGATGAATGCCGGAAAGCGGATCGATACGCAGACAATATCGTATTCCTCCGCAGTGGGAATAGAGAATTCGCCAATATGCCGATGAAAAACCCGGCGTTGAATGCCGCAGAAACAGAGGGCGGTTTTATCCGGCGACTTGATGGGGAAGATGGCGAAGCTTGAGCAATAAGATCGAAAACCCCGCGGCGGCGGGGTTTCAGACCATTGACAAAGCTCGTTATTAGGGAGAGCGTGGCGAGGGGCCGTAGCGGCGTAAGCCGCCGGAGCGCCCCTCGGTACGGTAGGCCCGGGTATCGCCGACTTGCAGGCGACTTTGTCAGCAACCTCAAACCCCGCGGCGGCGGGGTTTCTAGCGCTGCCGATCAGACTACGGCAGGGCGCACGCCCAGAGTATGGCAAATCGCGTAGCTCAGTTCAGCACGGTTGAGGGTGTAGAAGTGGAAGTCTTTTACCCCTTCACGACTGAGGATTTTCACCATATCCATGGCAATGGCGGCGCCGACCATTTTGCGCGTCTCTGGATCGTTATCCAGGCCGTCGAACATTGCCGTCATCCAGTTCGGCACGCGAACATTGGTCATGGTGGCGAAACGCTGCAATTGCCTGAAATTGGAAACCGGCAGAATGCCGGGAACGATCTCGACGTCAATACCGGTTGAAACACAGCGATCGCGAAAACGCAGGTAGCTTTCCACATCAAAAAAGAACTGGGTGATCGCCCGGTTGGCGCCGGCGTCAATTTTACGCTTCAGATTGATCAGATCAGCCTGGGCGCTTTTTGCTTCCGGATGCACTTCAGGATAGGCGGCGACGGAAATATCAAAGTCGCCGACTTCTTTTAACAGAGAGACCAGATCGGCCGCATACATGTCGGGTTTACCGCCGCCGGCCGGCAAATCACCGCGCAGCGCGACGATATGACGAATACCGCTCCGCCAGTAATCCTGGGCGATTTCGCGCAGATGGTCGCGGGAAGCATCGATACAGGTAAGATGGGGAGCCGCTTCCAACCCGGTGCGTTCTTTAATCGTCTTGATGATGCTGTGAGTACGATCGCGTTCACCTGAATTCGCCCCGTAGGTAACGGAAACGAACTTCGGTTTAAGGCTGCTCAGACGGTCAATGGAGTTCCACAGCGTTTCTTCCATCTCACTGGTGCGCGGTGGGAAAAATTCAAATGAAACATTAATCTGTCCCTGCAATTCCGCCAGGCTTTGATTCAGCGCTTCCCGCTGATTTGCGTGAAAAAAACTCATCCTGCTACCCCATCAACCGTTGCTATTGTTATCATTCATAAACGTCTATACGTTTAGACGTCTATATAAAAAATGACGCAATCCGCCTGATGAGTCAACGTTTTTAACCACCGGAGGCGGTGATGATTACTCATGTAATATGAGAGAAATTCATGATGCGGCAAAACGTAACAGGCGGGCGACGGCGCAACGGTGCCGAAACACGCGTTGCCGACCGTCAGCATTCATTTTAAAGCAGTTGCGCCAGACGATTTAAATCCGACTGGATGGCTCCGGCGGTCACATCCCGTCCGGCTCCCGGACCGCGGATCACCAGCGGGTTATCCCGATACCAGCGGCTTTCGATGGCGAACACATTATCGCACGGCAATAATGATGCCAGCGGGTGATCGGGCCGGACGGCCTCAACGCCGACGCGCGCTTTGCCGTTACTGTCAAAACGGGCGACGTGCCGCAGCACCAGCCCCATCTCCTGAGCGGCTTCCAGCCTCTGCAACATCTGCTCGTTCAGCGGTTCGCCGTTCTCAAAGAATTGATCGACGGAACCTTGTTCACAGCCAGCCGGCACCAGCGATTCAACACGCACCTGGCTTGGTTCGATTTCATACCCGGCCTCGCGAGCCAGGATCACCAGCTTGCGCATCACGTCCTGCCCGGACAGATCAACGCGCGGATCCGGTTCCGTCAGCCCTTGCTGACAGGCCTGATCCACCAGCTCGGTAAACGGGACCGTACCGTCGAATTGCAGGAACAGCCACGACAGCGTGCCGGAGAAAATACCGCTGATGGACAGAATAGCGTCGCCGCTTTCCCGCAGATCCCGCACGGCGAAGTTCACCGGCAAACCGGCGCCGACGGTGGCGTTATATAACCAGTGGCGGCCCGTTTTGGCGAAAGCGTCGCGGATCTGGCGATAGTTATTGCCGCCGGAAGCCCCCGCCAGCTTATTGGCGCTAATCACATGAAAACCGTAGCTGGCGAAATCAAGATACAAATCAGCGACCGATTCGCTGGCGGTCACATCCAGCACCACCAAATCATCAAACGGGTGGGCGCGCATCCACAGGAACAGATCTTCGCCGTCACGCTCCTGCGCTTCATCGTCGAAAAAGGCCAACGCCCTGCTGGCATCCAGACCGTCGTAATTCAGCAGACTGCGGGTGCTGTCCACCACCCCGGCGAGAACAAACTCAAAGCCGGTGCGGGCGGAAATATTCGTTTGCTCGCGGGCAAACAGCTCCAGCCAGCGGGAACCGATATTCCCTTTGCCGAACAGCACCAGGCCGATGCGTTTTTCGGCGCGGAACAGCGAGTGATGCAACCCGCGGATCAGGTGTTCCGTCGGCCCGACGCGCAACACCGCCACCAGGCTGATGTTATCTTCGGAATGCCAGATAAACTCCGTCGGCTGATCTTTCAGCTGTTGGTAGAAACGGTGGCTGTGTAGCGGATTCTTGCAGACGCCGGCCCCCACCATCGCCACCAGCACCAGATCTTCGCGCATGCTCAACTGCACGGGCAAAGCGGCCTGGTTGAGTAATTTCCAGGCGCTGTCCACCACCTCGGAGGTATAGCACAACTGCAGCAGATTACGATCGTGGTGAACGCCGACCGCCAGCGGTTTTATCTGCGCGCGATTCAGCAATTGTTCGATCTCTTTCTGTAGCAGCGGGAAGTCGTGTTCCGTCGGCACCTGAACGTCAATCAGACAGACGTCGTCGTGGCTGGTGACGATTTTGGCGCCAGTGCCGGACGCCAGCACGCGCTCAATACGCGTAGAACCCTGTTCAGGCTGATAACTGCAGCGCAGTTGCAGATCGATATCACTGCCGGATACCGGCTGCAAGGTGCGGGTATGCAGCACCGGCGCGGCCAGGCGCGCCAGTTCGCTGGCTTCATCCAGCCGTAACAGCGGCAGCAGGCAGGCATCTTTGACTTTGCGCGGGTCGGCGCTATACACCCCGGCGACGTCGCTCCAGATGGTCACGCGTTCAACGCCCGCCAAGGCGCCGATCTGGGTGGCGGAATAGTCGCTGCCGTTGCGCCCCAGCAGCACCGATTCGCCCGCCTCGTTACGGCAGATAAAACCGGTGACCACCAGGCGCTGACCGGCGTGCTGCGCCAGACACTGTTGCAGCAGCGGCCAGGAGCGGCCCTCGTCCACCTGGGGCTGCGCCGCCCGCTCGGCGCGCAGAAAGTCACGCGCATCCAGCCAGGAAGATTGCATATCCAGCTGGTTAAGCAGCGCGGACATCAGACGGGCCGACCAGATCTCGCCGTGGCCGACGACTTCGGCATATACGGCGTCGGTGATATTGCCATCCAGCAGCGCGGCCAACCGTTCCAGATCGCGGATAAGCTGGGTGGTCAGCGGCTCGGCCGCGTCAGGAGGCAGCAGCCCGGCAATCAAGTCGCTTTGATAGCGACGCAGCGCCTGCTGAACCTGATGCGCGGAAAGCCGATCGCTTTGACTCAGCTTTAGCCAGCTGATGAGCTGGTTAGTGGTGCCGCCGGCGGCGGAAACCACCATCAAATCGCCGGGGTGGCTGTGCTCGGCCATAATTCCGGCAACGCGCTGGTAACACTTCACGTCAGCCAGACTGCTGCCGCCAAACTTATGCAGCTGCCGCCCGGTTAAGGTTCCCGCTACTCCTGATGCACTCATTCTTACCTCTTCGCTGCGGCCTGAAATGCGCGATCCAGATCGGCAACCAGATCGTCGCCATCTTCAATACCGGTTGAAATACGCAGTAACGTTTCAGAAATCCCGGCGGCGGCGCGCGCTTCCGGCGCCATACCGGCATGCGTCATCGTCGCCGCATGGGAAATCAGGCTTTCCACTCCGCCCAGCGACTCCGCCAGGGTAAAGAACTCCAGCGATTCCAGGAAACGGCGCAGGGTATCTTCATCGCCGTCCAGCTCAAAACTGAGCATGGCGCCAAACCCGGATTGCTGGCGGCGGGCAATCTCATGGCCGGGATTCTGCGGCAGTGAAGGGTGAAATAATTTTTTCACCAGTGGCTGTTGCTGTAAATACTCCACCAACTGTAGCGCATTTTTCTGCGCAGCGGCCATACGCGGAGACAGAGTGCGCAGACCGCGCAGCAGCAGATAGCTGTCAAACGCCGCGCCGGTGACGCCAATATTGTTCGCCCACCAGGCCAGCTCCGTCGCCGTTTCCCTATCGCGGGCAATCACCGCCCCGGCGACCACGTCGGAATGGCCGTTCAGATACTTGGTACAGGAGTGAACCACCAGATCCGCGCCCAGCGCCAGCGGTTGCTGCAAGGCGGGGCTCAGGAAGGTGTTATCCACCACACTGACGGCCCCCGCCGCTCGCGCCGCCTGGCAAATGGCCGCGATATCCACCACCCGCAGCAGAGGATTGCTGGGGCTTTCCACCAGCACCAGTTTGGGTTTCTCTTCCAGCGCCGCGTTGAGCGCCGCTTCATCCCCCTGGTCGACAAACCTGACGCGAAAGGCGCCGCGTTTGTTCAGGCTGTCGAACAGGCGGTAGCTGCCGCCGTAGCAATCATGCGGCGCAACCAGCAGATCGCCGGGACGAAGAAAGACCGTGCACACCAGCATAATGGCCGACATGCCGCTGCTGGTCATCACCGCGTCCGCACCGCCTTCCAGTTCGGCCAGCGCGCGCTGAACGACATCGCGGGTAGGGTTGCCCCGGCGAGAGTAGTCGTGCGCTCTTGGCTGATTAAATCCGGTGAAGTTATAGGTACTGGAAAGATGAATGGGGGGGACAACGCAGCCGTATTGCTCGTCATTATTTAATCCGCTGCGCACTGCGATGGTAGCCTGTTTACGCGTCATCTGCTCTTTTCCTGGCTGGAAGCTGAAAGTAGGAACTAAAGAGTAAACCCAGTTGAGTTAGCCGTCAATACATCTAGACTTCTAAACTTCTTTGCGTATAGATTGAGCATCAGCATAATAACCGCTAGAATTGTGCTATTTCATGACAGATTCTGTCTTCATCACGATTAATTTTAAGGTATCCCATGGCTGAGTGGAACGGCGAGTATGTCAGCCCTTACGCTGAACACGGTAAAAAAAGCGAACAGGTTAAAAAAATTACTGTCTCTATTCCGCTGAAAGTATTGAAGATACTGACTGACGAGCGGACCCGGCGTCAGGTTAATAACCTGCGTCACGCCACCAACAGCGAACTGCTGTGCGAGGCTTTTTTGCACGCATTCACCGGCCAGCCGTTGCCAAACGATCAGGATCTTCGTAAAGAGCGCAGCGACGAAATTCCGGAAGCGGCCAAAATCATCATGCGGGAGATGGGGATCGACCCGGATACCTGGGAATATTGATGGTCGGGCGGGACGTTGTTATGAGAAGTCGTACCGGCGGGTGATAAACCAACAAAGGCACCCTGGGGTGCCTTTGTTGTCTTACAGCCGACCGGTAACGCTTATTTTTTACTGCCCGGTACGCTGAAACGCTTGTTGAAGCGATCGACACGACCACCCGTTGCAACATCACGCTGCTTACCGGTGTAGAACGGGTGGCATTCGCCACAGACGTCCAGGTTCAGGTCGTGACCCACGGTAGAATGGGTTTTGATGACGTTACCGCAAGAGCACGTTGCCGTAACTTCTGCATAATTCGGGTGAATACCTTTTTTCATGGGAAACCTCTGTTAAGGCCGTGTCGCTATCCAGCCCTGTTCCGCCAGACACCACACGAAAGTTGAGTAAGAAGTTGAGTCAATCAACCATTATACCACGCAGTATAATGGCGGCGAATCATACAGAATCCAACCAGCCGATGCAATCGCATCCACACATTATCGTGCGCAGCATGTACACTAGCGCCTGGTATTATTTCACGCCCATGCCGCGGTTGGTTAAAATCGCCATTTTCTGAACCCTGCCGGAGAAGTCATGTCTGTCGCTCAGGTCGCGCTCCCCGTGCCATTAGCACGAACATTCGATTATATACTCCCCGCGGGCGTTAAGCCTCAGGTTGGCGTGCGCGTCAGCGTCTCTTTCGGCAACCGCAAGGCCATCGGTATTATCGCCGCCCTCAGCGAATCCAGCGAACTGCCGTTGGCGCAGCTAAAACCGCTGCATGCCGTACTCGACGAGCAGCCGCTGTTTCCCCCCAGCCTGTGGCGCATTCTGCTGTGGGCGGTGGACTACTATCACTACCCGATCGGGGAAGTGCTGTTCCATGCCTTACCCATCTTGCTGCGCCAGGGCAAGCCGGCGCACCGCGCGCCGCTGTGGCAATGGTTCGCCACGGAACAGGGCAAGGCGACCCCGCTGGACGCGCTGAAGCGCGCGCCGAAACAGCAGCAGACGATGGCGGCGTTGCTTCAGGCGCCGCTTTACCGCCATCAGGTGAGCGAAACCGGCCTGACGGAAGCCGCGCTGCAGACCCTGCGCAAAAAGGGACTGTGCGATTTAACCGCCGCCAGACAAACGGTGCGCGACTGGCGTAAAGATTTCAGCATCTCCACCGAGCGCCTGCGTCTGAATACCGAACAGGCCACCGCCGTCGGGGCGATTCGCAGCGAAGACCAGCACTTTGCCGCCTGGCTGCTGGCGGGGATTACCGGCTCGGGAAAAACGGAAGTGTATCTCAGCGTGCTGGAGAACGTATTGGCGCAGGGCAAACAGGCCTTGGTCCTGGTGCCGGAGATCGGCCTGACGCCGCAGACCATCGCCCGCTTTCGCGAGCGTTTCAATGCGCCGGTCGACGTGCTGCATTCCGGCCTCAATGACAGCGAACGGCTTGCCGTCTGGCTGAGCGCCCGCGCGGGCGAGACGGCCATCGTCATCGGCACCCGTTCGGCCCTGTTTACCCCCTTTGCCCGGCTGGGCCTGATCGTCATCGACGAGGAGCACGACAGCTCATACAAACAGCAGGAAGGCTGGCGTTATCATGCGCGCGACCTGGCGGTATTCCGCGCCAGAGAGGAAAATATTCCCATCGTCATGGGCACGGCCACCCCGGCGCTGGAAACGCTGTATAACGTCCAGACGGGCAAATACCGGCAGTTGAAGCTCAGTAAACGGCCGGGAAACGCCAGGCTGGCCAGCCAGCACCTGCTTGATCTAAAGGGTCAGCCGCTTACCGCCGGGTTATCGCAACCGCTTATCGCCCGCATCCGCCATCATCTGGCGCAGGATAATCAGGTGATTTTGTTCCTCAACCGCCGCGGCTTCGCCCCGGTGGTGATGTGCCACGAGTGCGGCTGGATTGCGGAGTGCCCGCGCTGCGATCACTATTACACCCTGCACCAGCATCAGCAGATACTCAGTTGCCATCATTGCGACAGCCACCGCCCGGTGCCGCATCAGTGCCCGCAATGCGGCTCCACCAATCTGGTGCCGGTGGGAATGGGGACGGAGCGGCTGGAACAGGTACTGGAACCGCTGTTTGCGGGCATACCGATAACGCGCATCGATCGCGATACCACCAGCCGCAAGGGGGCGCTGGAACAGCAGCTTTCCCAGGTCAGACAGGGCGGCGCCCGCATCCTTATCGGTACGCAGATGCTGGCGAAAGGCCACCACTTTCCCAATGTAACGCTGGTCGCGCTGCTGGATGTCGACAGCTCGCTGTTCTCCGCCGATTTTCGCGCCGCCGAGCGTTTCGCCCAACTCTATACCCAGGTTTCAGGGCGCGCCGGCCGGGCGGGAAAGGCGGGAGAAGTGGTGTTGCAGACCCATCATCCTGAGCATCCTTTATTGCAAATCCTGCTGCAACAGGGCTACGACGCCTTCGCCAGCCAAACGTTAAAAGAGAGACAAAGCGTTTTTCTGCCGCCCTACACCAGCCACATCCTGTTTCGCGCCGACGACCATGATAATCAGCAGGCGTCGCTGTTCCTGCAACAGCTGAGGAACCTGCTGGAGAGCAGCCCGCTGCGCGACGAATCGCTCTGGCTGCTTGGTCCGGTGCCGGCATTGCAGCCCAAACGCGCGGGCCGCTTCCGCTGGCAGTTGCTGCTGCAGCATCCCTCAAGAGCGTTGTTGCAACGCCTGGTCAGAACCTCAATACCGTTGATCGGCACGCTGCCGCAGTCGCGCAAGGTAAAGTGGGTGCTGGACGTTGATCCAACGGACAGTTAGCGCATCCGCCGCCGTGGTTGCGAACCGCGTCGAGAAACTGACATCTGTCACAGTTTCTATGCAAATTAAGCAATAAAAATTGCGCTCAATCTGTTAAGACTGTGCGCGGAGGCGGTATTCTGAAAAACATCGTCATTGCGTACCGCCATTGATAAATGACGGCCGGAAACCGCAGCCCGCAAGGTAAATCAGATAACCCTGGCTGATAGCGCCAGTTTACGCTGACGCAAGGAGAAAAGCGTTGGAGCAGAAAAAAGAAGTCGCCACGGCAACGATGAAAGACGTGGCGGACAAGGCCGGCGTGTCGACCGCCACCGTATCGCGTACCTTGATGAATCCGGAAAAAGTATCCGCGACGACACGCAAGAAAGTCGAACAAGCGGTTATTGCCGTGGGATATTCGCCCCATTCCCTGGTCCGAAACCTCAGGCGCAATGAATCACGAACCATCCTGGCCATTGTACCGGACATCTGCGATCCCTATTTTTCCGAGCTGTTCAGAGGGATCGAAGAAACCGCGGCCGAACACGGCTATCTGGTACTGATTGGCGACTGCGCCCACCAGCGGCAGAAAGAGAAAACTTTTGTCGATTTAATCATTACCAAACAGATTGACGGTATGCTGCTGCTGGGGTCCGACCTGCCGTTCGACGCCGGGAAAGAAGAGCAGCGCAGCCTGCCGCCGATGGTGATGGCCAATGAGTTTTCACCGGAGCTGGAGTTGCCGACGGTACATATTGATAATCTGACGGCCGCATTTGAGGCGGTGCACTATCTGCATCAGTTGGGCCATCAGCGTATCGCCTGTATTGCCGGGCCGGAACATATGCCCCTGAGCCAATACCGCCTGCAGGGGTATGTTCAGGCGTTGCGGCGCAGCGGCATCACCATTGATAACCAATACATTATCCGCGGCGATTTTACTTATGAAACCGGGGCAAACGGCTTAACGGCGCTGATGAAACACCCACAGCCTCCCAGCGCCATTTTTTGTCATAACGACATCATGGCGCTTGGCGTGCTTGCGCATGCCAAAAAAATCGGGCTGGATATACCGCGCGACCTATCCGTGGTCGGTTTTGACGATATCGAGCAAGCCCGGTACTGCTGGCCGCCATTGACCACGGTGGCGCAACCGCGTTATCAGATCGGACGCGAAGCGATGCTGCTGCTACTAGAGCAGCTACACGGCCACCGGGTACACACCGGCTCCCGGCTGCTGGCCAGTGAACTGGTTATTCGCGACAGTACCGCGGCGCTGAATTATTCCCGCAACAGGCTTTAAGACTTCTGGTGCTGGTCAAATATTTTAGGGTTCAGTAACATGTCCTCCTGATTACTTTATTCAATTCACAGCGAAAAGACAGTGGCACAAAGAGACTATGTCAGCCGGGGGCGCTCGGGCACCCGCCGGAAAAAGACAACCGGCCGGAGAAAAAGCAACGCGTCAGGAACGTCTAAGACCATGATAGCGTTGGCTGTCGCCGTTTTAGTCACCTTTGCCGGCGGGTTGTATTTTATCGCCCATAACACACCGGAGGAGTCGCCGGTATTGCCACGCCAAAGTACCGGGAAAGGGAACGGGTTGCCTCCTAAGCCGGAAGAACGCTGGCGTTACATTAAAGAGCTGGAAAACCGTCAGCTTGGCGTTCCTGCGCCGACCGAACCCTCCGCCGGGGGGGAAATCCGGTCGCCGGTACAGCTGACCGACGAACAACGCCAACTGCTGGAACAGATGCAGTCCGATATGCGCCGCCAGCCGACGCAGCTCTCCGAGGTGCCTTACAACGATCAGACCCAGGTGCCGCGCTCGGCGGTCACCATCACCCCGCCGGCGCAAACACAGCCGGTTACGCCGCCGGTCACGCGGGCGCCGCCAGCGACGCCGGCAGCGCCCAGGCAGGAAGCGGCCAAACAGCCGCAGGCGCCTAAAGCGGAAAAAACGCAACGCTGGATTGTGCAGTGCGGGTCATTCAAAAGCATGGAGCCGGCCGAGTCGGTAAGGGCGCAGCTGGCTTTTGCCGGTATTGAAAGCCGTATTACCTCCAACGGCGGGTGGAACCGCATCATGCTTGGCCCCTATTCCAACCGCGCCGCCGCCGACAAAATGCTGCAGCGTCTCAGAGAGATCGGCACTTCCAGCTGTATCCCGCTTGCCAGTGGGGGTTGAAAAACCCCACACCCTGCCCCATCTATAAAACAATATGCCCCGCTGAACGCGGGGGCCTTCTTTTTCGGTAACGGGGACTTACTCGTGACAACAATTGTAAGTGTACGCCGCAACGGCCATGTGGTCATTGGCGGCGATGGGCAGGCTACGCTGGGAAATACCGTGATGAAAGGCAACGTGCGTAAAGTACGCCGCCTGTATAACGAGCGCGTTATCGCAGGCTTTGCCGGCGGTACGGCCGATGCCTTCACACTGTTCGAGCTATTTGAGCGCAAGCTGGAAATGCATCAGGGCCATCTGGTGAAAGCCGCGGTGGAACTGGCGAAGGACTGGCGTACCGACCGTATGCTGCGTCGTCTGGAGGCGTTGCTGGCCGTGGCCGATGAAAATGCGTCGCTGATTATTACCGGCAACGGCGATGTCGTGCAGCCGGAAAATGATTTGATCGCCATCGGTTCCGGCGGTCCTTACGCTCAGGCCGCCGCTCGCGCGTTGCTGGAAAATACCGAGTTAAGCGCACGGGATATTGTCGAGAAATCGTTAGGTATTGCCGGCGATATCTGTATCTACACCAACCAGTTCCACACGATTGAAGAATTAGCCTCCAAGGCGTAAGGATCAACCATGTCTGAAATGACCCCGCGCGAGATAGTCAGCGAACTTGATAGCTATATCATCGGTCAGCACAACGCCAAACGAGCGGTGGCCATCGCGCTGCGCAACCGCTGGCGGCGCATGCAGTTGGAAGAAGCTCTGCGCCATGAAGTCACGCCGAAAAATATTCTGATGATCGGCCCTACCGGCGTGGGTAAGACCGAAATCGCCCGCCGTCTGGCCAAGCTGGCCAATGCGCCGTTCATCAAGGTTGAGGCCACCAAATTTACCGAAGTCGGCTATGTCGGTAAGGAAGTTGACTCGATCATCCGTGATTTGACCGATTCGGCGATAAAAATGGTGCGGCAGCAATCCATTGAGAAGAACCGTCATCGGGCCGAAGAGCTGGCGGAAGAGCGGATCCTTGACGTTCTGATCCCCCCGGCCAAAAACAACTGGGGACAGCCTGAAGAGCATCAGGAACCTTCGCCCACGCGCCAGGCGTTTCGCAAGAAGCTGCGTGAAGGCCAACTGGACGATAAAGAAATCGAGATCGATCTGGCCGCCGCGCCGGTCGGCGTCGAAATCATGGCGCCGCCGGGCATGGAAGAGATGACCAACCAGCTGCAATCCATGTTTCAGAACCTGGCGGGGCAGAAACAGAAAGCCCGCAAGGTGAAAATCAAAGAAGCCTTTAAGCTGCTGGTTGAAGAAGAAGCCGCCAAACTGGTTAACCCGGAAGAGCTGAAGCAGCGGGCGATCGAGTCCGTCGAGCAGCACGGCATCGTGTTTATCGATGAGATCGACAAAATCTGTAAGCGCGGCGAAACCTCCGGCCCGGACGTGTCCCGCGAAGGGGTTCAGCGCGACCTGCTGCCCCTGGTGGAAGGCTGCACCGTTTCGACCAAGCACGGTATGGTCAAAACCGATCACATCCTGTTTATCGCCTCCGGCGCGTTCCAGGTTGCCAGTCCGTCGGACCTGATCCCGGAATTGCAGGGACGTTTACCCATTCGCGTTGAATTACAGGCGCTGACGACGGAAGATTTTGAGCGTATCCTGACGGAGCCAAGCGCATCATTGACCGAGCAATACAAGGCATTGATGGCAACGGAAGGTGTCAGCATCGAATTCTCCGCCGACGGAATCCGGCGGATTGCGGAAGCGGCATGGCAAGTCAACGAGCGAACCGAGAATATCGGCGCCCGTCGTCTGCATACCGTACTGGAGCGTTTGATTGAAGATATCTCTTACGATGCCAGCGAAATGAGCGGTCAAAACGTTACCATTGACGCAGATTACGTACGTAATCACCTGGATGAATTAGTAGCAGATGAAGATCTGAGCCGATTTATCTTATAATCCGTTTTCACGGACGTCCTGTTAACCGTTAAACGGGAGGCTCTGGCCTCCCGTTTGTGTTTATGGCGCTACCGTTACCAAAACTTTTTATTATTCATAAACAATAAAAATTGAAGCACACCATGACCTTATCAACCCATAACAGCAAGACCAAAGCCTGGCTGGACAGTTTGCGTCCCAAGACGTTGCCATTAGCTTTCGCCTCTATCGTCACCGGTTCGGCGATTGCAGGCTGGCACAGCAGTTTTAAGCCAGGGATCGCTTTACTGGCTTTGCTTACCGCCGGATTACTGCAGATTCTGTCCAATTTGGCGAATGACTATGGGGATGCGGTAAAAGGCAGCGACACTGCGGAGCGTATCGGTCCGCTGCGCGGGATCCAGACCGGCGCCATTACCCTGCCGCAGCTAAGAAACGCGCTGATAGCGACCGTTGCCCTGACCATTATTTCCGGCGTGTCGCTGGTGATTGCCGCCTGTGAAAAACCAACCGATATCATCGGCTTTCTGATCCTGGGATTACTGGCTATTCTGGCCGCCATTACCTATACCGTCGGCAACAAGCCTTACGGCTATATCGGGCTGGGCGACATCTCGGTGCTGATATTCTTTGGCTGGCTGAGCGTGGCCGGTTCCTACTACCTGCAAACGGGCCATTTCGACAGCATCGTCCTGCTGCCGGCCACCGCCTGCGGCCTGCTGGCCACCGCGGTGCTGAATATCAACAACCTGCGCGATATCGACCACGACCGCATCAGCGGGAAAAATACCCTGGCGGTGCGTCTGGGATCGCAAAAGGCCCGCTGCTATCACACCGTGCTGCTGCTGCTGGCGCCGGTTTGCCTCGGGCTGTTCGCCATACTCTATCTGCACAGCCTGGCCGGCTGGCTGTTTATCCTGACGCTGCCTTTGCTGCTCAAACAGGCCATTTACGTGCTGCGCGAAAGCAGCGCGTTCAGCATGCGCCCGATGCTGGAAAAAACCGTCAAAGGCGCTCTGCTGACCAATCTTCTGTTTGCCGTGGGCGTCATGCTGAGCTGATATAGGAAGGGCGCAAGGTACGCAACGGTTTACTGATGCGTATCAAGCTAACATTTGATGATTTTGCCAACATCCGTCAGAAAGGGATATACTCATTACCCCCAGCGGCAAACTGACGTCAATCCTATGAAATACGATACTTCCGAACTGTGCGATATCTATCACGAAGAGGTTAACGTTGTCGAACCTCTGTTCTCCAATTTTGGCGGGCGTACTTCATTTGGTGGGAAAATCACCACGGTGAAATGTTTTGAGGATAACGGCCTGCTTTATGACCTGCTGGAAGAAAACGGCAGCGGGCGCGTGCTGCTGATCGACGGCGGCGGGTCGGTGCGCCGTGCGTTAATCGACGCCGCGCTGGCCAGGCTGGCGACCCAGAACGAATGGGAAGGCATCGTCGTCTACGGCGCCGTGCGTCAGGTGGACGATCTGGCTGAGCTGGATATCGGCATCCAGGCGATGGCCGCGATCCCGGGCGGCGCGGTCGGAGAAGGCGTTGGCGAAAGCGATATCCGGGTTAATTTCGGCGGCGTGACGTTCTTCTCCGGCGATCATCTCTACGCTGACAACACCGGAATCATTCTGGCGGAAGATCCGCTGGATATTGAATAACTCCCCGTTCGGTGGTGAAAAGGGCGAATTATCGCCCTTTTCTGCAAGACCCGCAGCCTATCTCGGTATGGGATGGATGCGCTTAGACCTCTTCCATTTTCCCTAACAGCGCGCGCAGGCGCTCCTGCCATACCGCCTGTTCTTCTTTCAGCTGTTCGTTCTCGCGCACCAGCGCTTCGCGGGAACCTGCCGTCGCCTGCGCCTCTTGCGACAGGGCGTTGTTTTTCTCTTTCAGCTCTTCAATTTCCATTTGCAACAAAGTAATAGTATCAATGGCTTGCTGAACTTTTGCTTCCAGCTTTTCAAACACTTCAAATGACATTCTTCAAACCCCTTTTAATCGCAAGGCATAAATTCGGTTCACGCCGACCCACCGCGGCTGCGGCCGCTACGCGATCGCACACCTGACGCGGCGCCCGTCGTTTAATACGCCTATAGACGTAACCTGATGGCGAAACTGCTCTGATAACAGCGACCATAGCGGAATTGTATGTAGCCAATGAATTTCTGTCTAGCAGACATCCCCCACAACGCCAAGTCTGACACCTTTTCTTCGCCGCCACTATCGGCACAAACTGAAAAACAGCCTTAACGGACTTTATGAGTTAAGTTAATAAATTTAACCTATCATTTAACATAAGGAGTGCGTTACCAACCACCAAACGGCAATCCATCAAGCGAATACGCTCATTTCTTTGACGAACAACACACATTTTGATTTCGATATTTCTCGTTTTCGAACATTAACGATAAATTCACATCACAAATACATTCAAAGCAAAAAAGCAAAGGACGCTGTATTCCGGTTCCCTTGCAAGATCCGCCACTCTGTACCCTAGCCATCAGGAAAATAATTATGAGCCAATTAAAAAGTCCTACCCTAAAAGGCCAGTGTATTGCCGAATTCCTGGGCACCGGCCTGATGATATTCTTCGGCATCGGCTGTGTCGCCGCGCTCAAAGTAGCAGGAGCAAGCTTCGGGCAATGGGAAATCAGCATCATCTGGGGCTTGGGGGTGGCGATGGCCATCTACCTGACCTCCGCTATCTCCGGCGCTCACCTCAACCCGGCAGTCACTATCGCCCTGTGGCTGTTTGCCTGTTTTGATCGCCGCAAAGTCGCCCCCTACATTCTGGCTCAGCTAGCTGGAGCTTTCTGCGCCGCGGCACTGGTATATACTCTGTATTACAATTTGTTCGTGGATTTTGAACAGACGCATAATATGGTGCGCGGCAGTGTGGAAAGCCTGAACCTCGCCGGTACCTTCTCTACTTACCCACATCCACAGATTTCCGTCATGCAGGCTTTCCTGATTGAAATCGTGATTACCTCTATCCTGATGGGACTGATTCTGGCGCTGACCGACGATGGCAACGGTATCCCGCGCGGGCCGCTGGCACCCTTACTGATCGGTATTTTAATCGCCGTCATTGGCGCATCCATGGGGCCGCTCACCGGCTTTGCGCTGAACCCGGCACGCGACTTTGGCCCGAAGCTGTTTGCGTTTCTTGCGGGCTGGGGTGACGTCGCCTTCACCGGCGGGCGCGAGATCCCTTACTTCCTGGTGCCCATTTTCGGCCCCATCGTAGGCGCCTGCCTGGGAGCATTTGCCTACCGCGCCTTGATTGGCCGCAATCTGCCTTGTGATGTTTGCGAAGCCAGCAACGAAACGACCATAGGCAACGAGACCCGTTAGATATAACGTCACGGTGATTACCTTTTACGGATAACAATGACAGGATTGAATTTATGACCCCGGAAAAAAAGTACATAGTCGCTCTCGATCAGGGCACCACCAGCTCCCGCGCCGTAGTACTGGATCACGATGCCAACATCGTCAGCGTTTCACAGCGCGAGTTCAGCCAAATTTATCCGAAAGCGGGTTGGGTAGAACACGACCCGATGGAAATCTGGGCTTCGCAAAGCTCCACGCTGGTGGAAGTGCTGGCCAAAGCCGATATCAATTCCGACGAAGTCGCGGGCATCGGCATCACCAACCAGCGCGAAACCGCCATCGTGTGGGAGAAAGACACCGGCAAACCGATTTACAACGCCATTGTCTGGCAGTGCCGCCGCACGGCGGAGATCTGCGAAAAGCTGAAGAAAGACGGCCTGGAGCAGTATATCCGCGACACCACCGGCTTGGTGATCGACCCCTATTTCTCCGGCACCAAGGTGAAGTGGATTCTCGACCACGTTGAGGGCTCGCGCGAGCGGGCTCAGCGCGGCGAATTACTGTTCGGCACCGTGGATACCTGGCTGATTTGGAAAATGACCCAGGGACGCGTCCACGTTACCGATTACACCAACGCCTCCCGCACCATGCTGTTCAATATCCATACCCTTGAATGGGATGAGCGCATGTTGCAGGCGCTGGATATTCCGCGCGCCATGCTGCCCGAAGTGCGCGCCTCCTCGGAAATTTACGGACAAACCAATATCGGCGGTAAAGGCGGCACGCGCATTCCGATTGCCGGCATCGCCGGCGATCAGCAGGCGGCGCTGTACGGTCAGCTTTGCGTTCAGCCGGGGATGGCGAAAAATACCTACGGCACCGGCTGCTTCCTGCTGATGAACACCGGCACCGAAGCCGTGCTTTCAAAACACGGCCTGCTGACCACCATTGCCTGCGGACCGCGCGGTGAAGTCAATTACGCCCTGGAAGGTTCCGTCTTCGTCGGCGGCGCCTCCATCCAGTGGCTGCGCGATGAGCTGAAGCTGATTGGCGAATCGATGGATTCGGAATACTTCGCCACCAAAGTCAAGGATACCAACGGCGTGTATGTGGTTCCCGCCTTTACCGGGCTTGGCGCCCCCTACTGGGACCCGTATGCCCGCGGCGCGATCTTCGGCCTGACCCGCGGCGTCAACGCCAACCACATTATCCGCGCCACGCTGGAATCCATCGCCTACCAGACCCGCGACGTACTGGACGCCATGCAGGCGGACGCGGATACCCGCCTGAAGGCGCTGCGCGTCGATGGCGGCGCCGTCGCCAACAACTTCCTGATGCAATTCCAGTCCGATATTCTCGGCACCCGCGTTGAGCGCCCGGAAGTACGTGAAGTGACCGCGCTGGGCGCCGCCTTCCTGGCCGGTCTGGCGACCGGATTCTGGAACGATCTGGATGAGGTGAAAAGCAAAGCCACCATTGAACGTGAATTCCGCCCCAGTATCGAAACGGTTGAACGCAACTTCCGTTACAAAGGCTGGCAAAAAGCCGTCGCCCGCGCCCGTGAATGGGAAGAGCACGACGAGTAATCCCCGCCGGGCGCGCCTGTCGCGCCCGTTTTCCCACGCCCATCCGGCGCACGCTTTACCAGCGCTAAAACGGCGGCCGTTACCGTTGCGCCCCCTCCTCCCTAAATTTTTCCACCTGACGGCCCCCTGCCGGCAGGATAATTGCAGAGCCGATCACGTTACCGGTAACATCTTTTGTTAACATTATTTACAGTGGGCTGGGTCACAAACATAAAGCCTGAAAAAAGGTCTCATATTTACATCGGTTAATAACAGGAAAGATATTATTTTTGACGAGTGAAATGGGGATTAATAACGCCTCGTCGGGCAGCGTTATTTATTATATAAGCATTTCATAAAGAGCATTACTGAAAATAAAAACCAGATACTTGTTTGTGGATTTTTAATTTTAAAAATCTACCGATCTTTTCTATCCATACCCAATATACCCTAAATAATTCGAGTTGCAGGAAGGCGGCAAGGGAAGGACAAATTCGTCGGGAACGAATTTGACCAGCCAACGGCTGGCCTCCGGTGAGAGACAGGATGTCTCTCATTAATCCCGATGAGCATACTCAGGTAAGTGATTCGGGTGACTGACAAATCTGCCTGGAGCAGATTTGAACGCTGCTTGCAGCGGCCCCAACGGGGCGAGGCCCAGGGAAGGGCCGAGTAATGCAGCCAACGCAGCTGCAGCTTGAAGTATGACGGGTATAAGAATATTTTTTAAATTAAACAGGTAACCATGATGACAATTAAAAAATTAGCGGTTCGACGTTGGTGGTATCTAATGCCCATCATATTTATTACCTATAGTCTGGCCTATCTCGATCGGGCTAATTATGGATTTTCCGCCGCCTCTGGCATTGAAGTCGATTTAGGGATCACCAAAGGAACGTCTTCTTTAATTGGGGCACTTTTTTCCTGGGTTATTTTTTCTTTCAGATGCCAGGGGCCATATATGCCGTCAAGCGTAGCGTGCGGAAATTAATATTTTTCAGCCTGATTTTATGGGGTCTTTGCGCGGCGGCGACGGGGATGGTCAACAATATCGCCATGCTGATGGCGATCCGCTTTATACTCGGCGTGGTTGAGGCGGCGGTAATGCCCGCAATGTGATTATGCTCTGCGCGGTACATGCCTTGTGGAGTATCGGCGTCTATGGTTTCATGATGTGGATGCCATCAATCATTAAATCCGCCGCCGCCATGGATATCGTCTCCGTCGGCTGGCTGTCGTCGCCGTCACCATGCTGATCGATGCTGATCGCCTCCGCGGCGTTTTTCACCTCTTATACCATCGGAAATCAGCACTTCTGGATCTCTTATGCCCTGCTTGTCGTTGCCGCGGCCTGCATGTATGCGCCTTACGGACCGTTCTTCGCGCTGATCCCTGAACTGCTGCCGAAAAACGTCTCCGGCGTATCCATCGGGTTAATCAATAGCTTCGGCGCGCTGGGCGCCTTCCTGGGGGTCTGGCTGGTCGGTTATCTGAATGGCATTACCGGCAATCCAAGTATGTCATACAGTTTTATGGCCGCCGCGCTGCTGCTGTCGGTGGTAATCATGACCCGGGTCCGCGCTCCCGGGCAGGAAAAACCCGTCATTTCCCATGCCGGGAAAAGCCTTACCCAGCGTTGATTATTATGGTCCGTGCCGTTCAGGCGGCACGTTCCGGCACCCGACCCCATTGACGAAAAAGGGCGGGCGGATGAAACCGAGCTGATACGCGTCAGGAGCGATCCGTTTCTTGCCATTTACGCTCCCCGCCTTCGGGTGTGATAAAATCCCCGCCCACAAACTCCCTTTCCGGTTCAATAACAGACAGGTATCCATGAAACGTGAATTAGCCATCGAATTCTCGCGCGTCACCGAGGCGGCCGCGCTGGCAGGCTATAAATGGTTAGGCCGCGGCGACAAAAACGCCGCTGACAATGCGGCGGTGCAGGCTATGCGAATTATGCTCAATCAGGTCGATATCAACGGCCGGATCGTCATCGGCGAAGGCGAAATCGATGAAGCGCCGATGCTGTATATCGGCGAGCAGGTCGGCACCGGCCGGGGCGACGCGGTGGATATCGCCGTCGATCCCATCGAAGGCACGCGCATGACCGCCATGGGGCAGGCCAACGCGCTGGCGGTGCTGGCGGTCGGCGAAAAAGGGGCTTTTCTGCACGCCCCCGACATGTATATGGAAAAACTGATCGTCGGTCCTGAAGCCAAAGGCATTATCGACCTGCAGCTCCCGCTGGCGGAAAACCTGCGCAATATCGCCCGCAAGATGAACAAACCGCTCAGCCGGTTAACGGTGATTACCCTGGCCAAACCGCGTCATGACGCGGTGATTGCCGAGATGCAGCAGTTGGGCGTGAAGGTGTTCGCCATTCCCGACGGCGACGTCGCCGCCTCCATTCTTACCTGCATGCCGGACAGCGAAGTCGACGTGCTGTACGGCATCGGCGGCGCGCCGGAAGGCGTTATCTCCGCGGCGGTGATCAGAGCGCTCGACGGCGATATGCAGGGCCGCCTGCTGGCGCGCCATCAGGTTAAAGGCGACAGCGAAGAAAACCGCCGCATCGGCGAAGATGAGCTGGCGCGCTGCCGGGAAATGGGTATCGAGGCCGGGAAAGTGTTGCCGCTCGGCGAGATGGCGCGTAATGACAACGTGATCTTCTCGGCAACCGGCATCACCAAGGGCGATCTGCTGGAAGGGATCGCGCGCCGCGGCAATATCGCCACCACGGAGACACTGCTGATCCGCGGTAAGTCACGCACCATCCGCCGCATCCAGTCCACGCATTACCTCGATCGCAAAGATCGGGCCTTACATGACTTCCTGCTGTAATCCGCCGGTTGGCTATGCCGTTTTAACCGACTGATTGTTTCACAATTGTTAATAATTGGCGTATCTTAGGGGCGGTCGATTTAACGGTCGTCCTGGCGCAACGTAAAAATGGCCAGGCGTTGAACTTCAAGCGGATACAGGAGCACAGAACGATGGCTGAGTGGGTAACGGGTAAAGTTATTCAGGTAGAAAACTGGACGGAGAGTCTATTTAGCATTCGAATTCATGCTCCCACCGCGCCCTTCACCGCCGGACAGTATGCCAAACTGGCGCTGGAGGTGAACGGCGAGCGCGTGCAGCGCGCCTATTCCTATGTCAACGCGCCCAGCGACCCTAATCTTGAGTTCTATCTGATTAACGTTCCGGAAGGGAAATTAAGCCCCCGTTTACATGTGCTGCGCCCTGACGATGAAGTCCTGGTGACCAAAGACGCCGCCGGATTTTTTGTGCTGGAGGAGATCCCGCAATGCGAAACCCTGTGGATGCTGGCCACCGGCACGGCGATCGGCCCTTATCTCTCCATTCTGCAGGAAGGCAACGATCTGGCGCGCTTTAAAAACATCGTGCTGGTTCATGCCGCCCGCTTTGCCCGCGACCTGAGCTATTTACCGCTAATGCAGCAACTGCAACAACGCTACCCCGGTCAGTTGCAGATTCAAACGGTAACCAGCCGGGAAGAAAATGCCGGCTCATTGACCGGCCGCATCCCCGCGCTGATCGCCAACGGCGCGCTTGAGGCTGCGGTGGGATTGCCGATGGATGCCGCGACCAGCCATATCATGCTGTGCGGCAACCCGCAGATGGTACGCGATACCCAGCAACTACTGAAAGAAGAGCGGCAAATGACCAAGCACCTGCGCCGCAGGCCCGGTCATATCACCAGCGAGCACTACTGGTGATAAACATTCAGGGGCGGAACCTAACCGGTTCCGCTTGCGGCCCAAAGCGATTGTCTCCGGACGTGCCGACAAAAACGCCGCAGTCGAGAAATACCATCACGCAGATAAGGATGGGGAGAAAACGGCCGATGCCCCACTGCCAGATGGCCGGCAGCATATACCAGTTGCCGGCCGCCAGAATCCACGCCACGATTAACAGCAGCGCCCACCAGCCGCTTTTATTACGATCGTGCAGACGCTTCACCACTATCGCCGCCGTCGGCCACAGCAACGCCACCAGAGCGAAAGCGGTGGATTGCGTATCCAGCCAGTTCAGGCCGGCCAGGGTGAACAGCAGCAGCATCAGCGCCAGCCAGATGCCAAGCCAAATCCAGAAATCACGACGGCCGATACGGCCTTTAAACGAGAAACACCATTGCTGTAGCGTCATTACCTACACCTACCGAACCCCGCATGTCAATTCGGGCCGATTTTACCCCAACAGGATGGCGCGCCGGCAATCTTTCTGCGAATTTTGACAATAACCAGCGAATGCCGCTTTAATCAGACGTATCGTCGTTATTCGCCGCCATTGGCTCAATTTAACCTTCATCTGATAAATGTACCCATGACAAGAAAAAACCTGGCGCTTCTGTTTACCCTGTCGGCACTGACGCTGTATCTTCCCGGCGCACGGTCCGATCCGACTTTTCCGCCGAAAACGCCGGTTGCCGCCCCCTATCTGCTGGCGGGCGCGCCTACGTTCGACGAAACGATCGTGCAGTTTCGTACGCGTTACAACCTGAGCAATCCGACGCTGCCGATTAGCGAATTCCGCGTGGTCGATAGCGGCCACAGCGCCGGTCAGTTGACCCGTGCCGCCAGTAAAATCAACGATCGGCTGTATGCTTCAACGGCGTTGGAGAAAGGGACGGGTAAAATCAAAACGCTGCAAGTTACCTGGGTCCCACAGCCGGAAGAGACGGAAACGGAAGCCCGGCGCGCGCAGGCCGTCAACTATATGGCGGCGCTGTTGCGGGCTTTTATTCCGTCGTTGACGGAGGAACAGAGCATCAAAAAAATCGCCGAATTGCTGACAAAAGGCAAAGGACAGCATTTTTACCAGCAAACCGAGGGCGCTTTGCGCTATGTTGTGGCGGATAACAGCGAAAAGGGACTAACTTTTGCTGTTGAACCGATTAAGCTAACGCTATCCGAACCCTGATCAATGCGGCAATTAATGATGAAAAACCAAGCCACGGCAACGTTTCGTCTTTATACTACCAGTAGGTCAGACTGTCGGATAGGCAGTAAGATTTTGATTCATTCGCTATTCCGCCTGGAGGAAAAAAAATGCGACATCCATTAGTTATGGGTAACTGGAAACTGAACGGCAGCACCACTATGGTCAATGAGCTGATTAGCGGCCTGCGTCATGAACTGAGTGCGGTTGACGGCTGCGGCATCGCCATCGCCCCGCCGGCGATCTATCTGGATCAGGCTAATCATCAACTGGCCGGCAGCCGTATCCACCTGGGCGCGCAAAACGTAGACGTCAATCTTTCCGGCGCCTATACCGGTGAAACCTCTGCCGCCATGCTGAAAGATATCGGTGCGAAATACATTATTATCGGCCACTCGGAACGCCGCACTTATCACAAAGAAAGCGATGAGTTCATTGCTAAAAAATTCGGCGTACTGAAAGAAGCGGGCTTGATTCCGGTACTGTGCATCGGTGAAAGCGAAGCGGAAAATGAAGCCGGACAGACTGAAGCCGTCTGCGCGCGTCAACTGGACGCGGTGCTGAATACGCTGGGCGCCAAAGCGTTTGAAAACGCGGTCATCGCCTACGAACCCATCTGGGCTATCGGTACCGGCAAGTCGGCCACTCCGGCTCAGGCTCAGGCGGTGCACAAATTTATCCGCGATCATATCGCCAAGCAGGATAAGGCCGTTGCTGAACAGGTTATTATTCAGTACGGCGGCTCCGTTAACGCCTCCAACGCGGCGGAACTGTTCACTCAGCCGGATATCGACGGCGCGCTGGTGGGCGGCGCCTCGCTGAAAGCCGATGCTTTCGCGGTGATCGTTAAAGCGGCGGCGCAAGCCAAACGCGGCTAAGTCCGCTATCTTCCTGGGTTCTTACCCCACCCCGGCCCTCCCCTTCGCAGGGGAGGGAGAATGCTCCTCCCCCTGACAAGGGGGAGGCCGGGAGGGGTTATCAATAACGCTTTCCGCTTTATCTCACCGCCGGAATTTGCTGGGTAATACAGTGAATATTACCGCCCCCCAGCAGGATTTCGCGGGCGGGCACGCCGCGTATCGTATAGTCCGGAAACATCTGCTGTAACAGGTCGCGGGCAATATCATCGGTACGTTCGTCCAACAGCGGGAAAATAATCTGCCGGTTGCTGATCAGGAAATTCACGTACGACCCCGCCAAGCGCGCCCCGGCATTACGCTCAATCGCATTTCCCGCATCCACGCCCCGCGTCTCTTGCGGCGTGGCATACAGCGGGCCGGGCGCCGGCAGCTTCCAGATTTTCAGTTGACGACCCCGCGCATCGCGGGCGGCGGACAACACCTCGTAGGCCGCCGCCGACCGGGGATATTGCGGGTCGTTTTCATCATCCGTCCAGTGCAGCGCCACTTCGCCGGGGCGGACAAAACAGCACATATTGTCGATATGCCCGTCGGTTTCGTCGTTATAAACCCCCTCCGCAAGCCAGATAATCGTCGAGACGCCCAGATAATCATGCATCAACTGCTCGATCCGCGCTTTGCTCAGCTGCGGGTTGCGATTGGGATTCAGCAGGCACTCCGCCGTGGTCAGCAGCGTCCCTTCGCCGTCGGTATGGATTGAACCGCCTTCAAGCACCAAGGGCGCGGCGTAGCGTGCATCGCCATGATAGGAGAGCACCTGAGCGGCCACCTTTTCATCCTGGCGCCAGTCCTCATACAGACCGCCGAGTTCACCGCCCCAGGCGTTAAACCGCCAGTCAATGCCGCGGCGCTCGCCCGCCTGATTGAGCACCATCGTCGGGCCGGTATCGCGCATCCAGGCGTCGTCGCTCTCCATTTCAACCAGCGTGACGTTCGCCGGCATAATACGTTTGGCTTCATCCAGATAACGGGCCGGCACGCCCATGATCACCGGGGTTTGCCGTGCGATGGCCTCGGCCACCGCGGCAAAGGTTTTCTGCGCCGGCAGCGCCTCATCGCGCCAGTTGTCCCGGCGATAGGGCCAAAGCATCCACACGGCTTCCTGCGGCGCCCATTCGGCGGGCATCGCAAAGCCATCCTGATGCGGCGTGGTCAATTGTGACATCGATTATCTCCGGGTCTTGCCGTCAGAACTGGCGATCGCGCCGTACATCTCAGGGCGGCGATCGCGGAACAGTCCCCAGGACGCGCGCTGCGCGGCGATGGCGTCCAGATCAAAGGTATGCACCAGTACGGTTTCGTCGGTTTTGTTGGCCTGCGCCACCAGCGCCCCGGTTTGATCGGCGATGAAAGAGGAGCCGTAAAAGGTCATTTCCAGACCGTCGATATATTTACTGGCTTCGGTGCCGATGCGGTTGGAGGCAATCACCGGCACCAGATTGGCGGCGGCGTGGCCCTGCTGAACCCGCGTCCAGTGCGGCTGACTGTCGATATCGGGATAAGCCGGTTCGGAACCGATCGCCGTCGGATAGAAAATCAGCTCCGCGCCCTGCAATGCCAGGCAACGCGCTGTTTCCGGGAACCACTGATCCCAGCAAATGCCGACGCCGATTTTCGCATAGCGCGTCTGCCAGACTTTAAAACCGCTGTCGCCGGGGATAAAGAACTGCTTCTCCTGATACGCCGGGCCGTTGGGAATATGGGTTTTGCGATACAGATCGAGCACCGAACCGTCGGCGTCGATCACCACCAGCGAGTTGTAGTAAGCATTATTGGCGCGCTCGAAAAAGCTCAGCGGCAGAACCACTTCCAGTTCGGCCGCCAGCGCGGAGAAATGTTTAATCAGCGGACTGGTTTCCAGCTCCTGCGCCAGAACGTAGTGTTCCGGGCTCTGATCGATACAGAAATAGGGCGCGGCAAACAGCTCCTGAATCAGGATCATCTGCGCCCCTTTGGCATGCGCTTGTCGCACCAGCTTTTCGGCATTCTCAATATTCCTGGGCAGATCCCAGGAGCACGCCATTTGCGTTGCGGCAACGGTAACTTTTGTCATGCGAAAACCTCAATAATAGCTATTTATACCCGCCCTCTTTGCGCCAGGCGGATATCGGCAGTGAGCACTGTCACGCGTCGGTCCCTGACGGGAGCGACCATAACGAGTTTAGGTCAACAAGGCATCCGATGCCCGAACTGAAATACCTGAGTACGGTATTCACCGAAATGACCGGCGCATTATGCCAGTTAATGACCATGATTCGCTATGATGACTCATCGGTAAGCAAATCACCCAATAGCTTTCAAGCGGCGGGAAGCGTTCAGCGGGAGCCGGTGACGGCATGATGTTGTTTTTTTAGTATTTTCCTTCGCGTAAAAAATCGCGCTGAGGTGGGCGTGGCCGCCGGGTGAGCGGCACGGACGCCGCGAAAGCCAGTGCCGCGCCGGGAGCGCGTCAATGGCGGCCCGACCAGCGGTCACGAACGCCGAAGGCATCGCGTAGCGACGCGATTTCGCGAAAAGCCCGGGGTCACGGGGCGGCGGCGACTGAGCCGCCTCGTGTCGGGCGCGTGCTGCGACGGTGGCAAAAATCGACTGAGGTTAGTGCGCACGAAACCCTCGCTGTGCTTACAGACATTCCTTCCCGAGATTTATGGAGAGTCCTCAACGCCCACGGGGATAATTATGCCGGAGTGGGGGTGTCATTAACTTCAGGATTTACCTGCGCTTTCCATAGCTAACCAAGGAGATGGCTACGCCTCGATTGCGGTCTCCGCCCGACTCAAGGCCTCGCTCAGGATCTGGCGCTGCGTCAGCAGCGCCTGGCTGGTGCGCTCTCGCGGATAAGGGAGGTTCACCGGCAGGATAGCGCTGATCCGCCCCGGTCGGGGAGACATCACCACCACGCGGTCGGCCAGAAAGACCGCCTCTTCCACATCGTGCGTGACCAGCAGAATAGTCAGGTCGGTTTGCCGGCGAATATCGGCCAGCCGCTGCTGCAGCTGCTGTTTAGTGATCGCGTCCAACGCGCCGAAGGGTTCGTCCAGCAACAGGATTTTCGGGCGCGTCGCCAGTCCCCGGGCAATGGCGACGCGCTGCGCCATCCCGCCCGAAAGCTGGTGCGGCAAGGCGTCGGCAAACCCTTCCAGCCCCATCATCCGCAAATAGTGGGCGATCCGCCCAGCCATCTCCGCCGCAGAGAGGCCGAGATTGAGCATGCCGAGCCGGATATTGTCCGTCACGGTGAGCCAGGGAAACAATCGCGGTTCCTGAAACACCAGGCTGACGTCGGCGGGAATGCCCTGCACCGGGCGATCGCCCAGCAGGATCGTCCCCTGCTCCGCTTCCTCCAGGCCCGCCGCCAAACGCAAAATCGTCGATTTTCCGCAGCCGCTGGCGCCGATGATGGCGACCAGTTCGCCGGCGCGCAGCGCCAGATTAATCTCTTGCAGCGCCGTCAGAGACGCGCCATTCACCGTAAACCGTTTGCTAATATGCTGAAATTGCAGGGACATGGATTCTCCATTGGCGGTTACTTAAAACGCCAGCCGGTCAGATAGCGTTCAGACAGGGTGATAACGCGGGAAAAAATCGCGGCGACGACGGCAATCAGCACCACGCCGGCGATAATCCGCTCGGACTCCAGCAACTGCTGGGCGCGAATCATCATGCCGCCAAGCCCTGCGCCCGAAGGAATGAAATATTCCGCGCCGATGGCGCCGGTCCAGGCGTGCATCAGCGCCAGCCGCAGACCGGAAAAGAGGGAAGGCAGCATGCTGGGCAGCACCAGCATTCGCAGCTTTTGCAGCGGACGCAAGCGCAGCATACGCGCCACTTCCTGTAGCGTGGGCGGCAGTTGGGCGATGCCCTGCCGGGTCGCCAGCAGCACCGGAAAGAAAGCGGCGACGGCGATAAACACCACTTTGGCGGTGTCGTCCAGACCGAACCAGGCGGTGATAAGCGGCAGCCAGGCAAAAATCGCCACGCTGCGCAGCGCGGACAATAGCGGATTCAACAGCCTGTCGGCCAGGCGCCAGCCGCCGAGCCAGGCGCCAACCAGCACGCCCGCCGCGCTGCCCAACGCAAACCCTTGCAGGGAGCGCGCCAGACTGGCTGTCAGGTCGGTCAGCAGGTCGCCGTCGGCCAGCCCGGCGAATAGCGTCTCCACGACGCGATCCGGCGCCGGGAGAAAGACGGCGTTGACCCAGCCGCGATCGCCGCTTATCTGCCAGCAGCCGATCAGCAGCAGCGGCACGATCCACGGCGTCAGGGACAGGCTGGAAAGCGGGAAGGTCATCGCGTCGCGGCCCAGTACCGGCGCCGGCCAGTCTACCCAGCGCCGTTCCAGCCACAGCAACAAGCGCTCTCCGGCAAAACCGAACAGGCCGATAACCAGAATACAGACAAACACCAGATCCAGCATAAACAGCTGGCGGCTTTGCACCAGCAGGTAGCCCAGACCTTCGCTGGAAGCCAGCAGCTCCACCGCCATCAGCGAGACCCAGCCCTGTGAAAAGGCCAGCCGGATGCCGGTCATCACGTAGGGCAGCATCGCCGGGATAATCAGCAGGCGCAGGAACGCCGTCGGCGGCAGGCGCAGGCTGCGCGCCATTTCATGCAACTTCTGCGGCGTCTGCTGAATACCCGCGCAGGTGTACAGCGTGACGGGCACGGTGACGGATTTCACCAGAATCACCAGCTTCAGCGCTTCGCCGATGCCCAGCGCCAGCATAAACAGCGGGATCCAGGCCAGGGTGGGGATCTGCGCGATAACGGTGAACAGCGGCATAAACAGCGCATGCAGACGACGGCTCAGACCAAACAGGCTGCCGAGCAGCATCCCGACCGCGATGCCGCCGCCCAGACCGATCGCCAGCCGCAGCAGGCTGATGGGCAGTTGATGAATCAGCTCTTCGGGGATAAATGCCCGCGCGCTTGCCGCCACCGCCACCGGCGAGGGCAGAATTTGCTCCGACATCCACCCGAGCCGGCTGGCAAGCCACCACCACGCCAGCAGCAGCAGCGGCACCACCAGAGAGACGTAGCCCGCCGCGGCGGCGGACAGCAGCGGAGCGGCGCTGCGCGCAGCGGATTTGGGCATCATGGCATCCGACCTACCCGGCAACATTATTTCTGCGTCAGCAGGGACAGGCGCGTAATGCCCGCCTGCTCCACATCGGCCAGCAACGCCGCGACCGTGCCGTAACTGGCCTCTTTATCCGCCTGCACCTGCACCGCCAGGCTATCGTCGGCGGCCCTGGCCTGTTGCAGGCGGGGGATCAGCTGTTCACGGTCAAGCAGCTCTTTATTGATAAACACCTGCTGTTCGCCGTCGATGCTGATCACGATGGGGTCGCTGCGATCGGCCGGCGCCACCGCCGCGGTTTTGGGTAACTGGATCGGAATGGCGTTGGTCAGCATCGGCGCCGTGACGATAAACACCACCAGCAGCACCAGCATGACGTCCACCAGCGGCGTGATGTTCATTTCGCACATCACATCGTCATCGTTGCGGGAAGTGAAAGCCATATCACACCACCTCCCGGATGTTTTTCACCGCAAACGGCGCCGCCGACGGTTCGTCGTTTATTTGAAAATCATGCGCCTGCATCACGCTGTAAATATCGTGGGCGAAATCATCCATTTCCGCCACGGCGAGCTTGAGTCGGCGCAGAAAATAGTTGTAGATCAGCACCGCCGGTACGGCGACGGCGATGCCGATCCCGGTGGCGATCAGCGCATTGCCGATGGGGCCAGCCACCGTATCGAGGCTGGCGGAGCCGGTCAGGCCAATCTCCTGCAAGGCCGCCATAATGCCCCACACGGTGCCGAAAAGGCCGATAAACGGCGAGGTGCTGCCGATACTGGCCAGGACCGCCAGCCCGCTTTCCAGCGAACGGCGTTCGCGCTGGATTTGTTGCTGCAGCGCCCGCTCCACCCGATCGGGCAGATGGATGGCGGCGGCCAGATTACCGCGGATACGTTCCGGAGCGCTGAGCGCCGCCTGCGCCAGGTTGGCGAGAGAGCCGGGCTGGCTGGCGGTGTTGGACAGCGTCTGACTCAGATCTTCCTGCCGCCAGAAAGCGGCGCGGAAGCGTTGGTCGCGGCGCCGCAAACGCCGGTATTGCCCCCATTTCAGCAACCCAAGCATCCAGGTCAACACGGAGAAAAGCAGCAAAAGCAGAATAACCGCCCCCTCCGGGGAGACCAGTTCAATATGTCCGAGCGTCATAACGAGTACCTCATGAATTAAGCGAAAAATCGATAGGGACGATTACCCAGCCGCTGACGGCCTGATTACCGCGGCGGGCCGGGACGAAAGACCAGCGCAGCACCGTGTCTCTGGCCGCATTGTCCAGCGCCGAATAGCCGCTTGATTTTTGAATACGAATGGTTTGCACCCTGCCGTCGGCGCGCACCTGCACATTGAGCAGCACGGTTCCCTCATGGCCCCGGCTGATCGCCACATCCGGATAAGGCGGCGCAGGGTTATGCAGGTAGTCGGCGTTCGCCAGCGGCGGCGTGAGCGGCGCTGGCGCCGCGGCCGGAGAAGGCGTCGCCGCCGACGGCGCCGAGGCCAATGCCGGTTTGGGTTCCGCCGGCGGTTTGGGCGTCGGCTGGCGCTTTTTCACCGCTACCTTTTTTTTCGCCACGGGCGGCGGCTTTTTCTCCACGACCGGAGGCAGCAAGGCGTTCTCATCCACCGTTTTGGTTTCCGGCGGCGGCGGTTCCGGTTCGCTTGGCGCCGCCGGTTCGACCACCTCGGGCGCCGTCTCTTGCGGGACGGCGGCGACCAGCTCCACGCTGACGGGCTGCGGACGCGGCGGCGCCGTCACGGGCAGCGTCGCCGGACGATTGAGCAGAGAAAGCGCGGCGGCGTGCAGCGTCAGGGTCAATATCGCCGCCAGCCAATACTGCGGCCGGGACGGACGTATCGCGTTCAATCGCTGCAAAGCAAAATCGCCAAGGGAGCGGACAGCCTGAGTCGCCTGCGGGGAACGGGGCCGGGACTCCGCGGCGTCTCCCGCATACAGTAATTCCGTCATGATGTTATTACTCCTGACAGCATTAATTCGTTTATCCGATTTTTCTATCCCATCCAATAAAGTCAAATTATGTATATGCATATCGATATACCCTTATTCAGTTATTTATTTGACCGTAATGGGAAGCTCTCTCGTGCGATAATATTTATGGTGCGTTCAGCTTACGGGCAATAATTCCATTCAGGCTAATGCATAGTTGGAATAGTTTTTTTTCGTTTACTGCATACCGGTTAAATATAACGATGAGCGCTGGTTTAGCTAATTAATAAAAATGATAATGCTTTTTTTGTATTAGTCAGTTTATTTTTCACCGTTTAAATGTTGTGTTGCAGCAACATCACAGGGTTCGAGAAAATAAAGCGGTTAAAAAATAAATATATTCGAAAAACACCATAACGGCGGGTAAAAATACCATGATGACTTTAGGGCGCAAAACGTTGTTCACCGGGCTGCTGACCATCGGTATATTGTGGTTCGGCACGGCGGCGGCCATCAGTGAAATTCGCATCGCCGCGCCGGATATCGGCGCGGGCACGCAGCCCAGCGGCGGCGGGCTGATTGACGTGATTTATAGCCAGAAGCTGCTGGAGCGCGAGTTCGGCAAAGACGGCATCAGCATTCGCTGGACCTTTATCAAAGGCGCGGGCCCGGTTATCAACGAGGCGTTCGGCAACCACCAGGTGGATGTGGCCTACCTCGGCGATCTGGCCAGCATTATCGGCCGCTCCCGCGGGTTGGACACGCGGGTCATCGCGGTGGCGGCGCGCGGCATAAACCACTATATGGGCGTCGCCAGGGGTTCCGGCATTCATCAACTGGCTGATTTAAAGGGTAAACGGGTGGGACTGTTTCGCGGCACGGCGGCCGAGCTTTCCTTCGTCAACGCCCTGGACTCCCAGGGGCTGAAAGCGTCCGATATCAAAATCATCAACCTTGACTTCGCGGCGGCCAGCGCGGCGTTGGCCGCCGGACAAATTGACGCCACCTGGGGCGGCAGCAACATCCTCTCGCTGCGCGATAAAGGGCTGGCGGAGATCCCGCTTTCCAGCCGCGATTTACAGGGCGCGGGGCAGCTAAGTGGTTTTCTGCTGGTGGATGAGAAATTCGCCCAGGGCAATGAGGATATTCTCCGGCGTTTGGTCAAAGTACAGCGTGAAGCGGCGGCCTGGGGCAGCGCGGAAAAAAACAAGGACGCCTTTATTCAATTATTGGCGACCCAATCCGGTTACCCGGAAAACATATTACGCGCCGAATGGGATACCTTACCGCCATTATCGGAGCGACTGTCTCCGAAATGGGACTCCGACTATGTGGCGAAATTAAAACGGGCGGTGAAACTGGCCCACGAGGTTCGCCTGATTCGGCAACCTTTCGACGTGGACCAATGGCTGGATGATTCCTATCTGAACGCCATACGCTGACCCACTCTTCCCGATATTATTTTTTACCTATTATTGCCGTGAATTTCACGGCAACGGGCGGGCCTTTTTTAATTAAATGCGGAACTGCACATGAACTTTAAAAAACGTAATTTATGGCTGCACCCGGCCTTAATGAGCTGCGCTTTAACCCTATCGGCGCATGCGCAGTCGGCGCAAACGTCAACCGCCGTCGATAATAAAAACGGCGCGCCATCAACGCCCGGTTCCGCGGTGCAGCTCAAGCGGGTGAAGGTGAGCGCCCAGCGGCCCCAGGCGCAGCCGCCGACCACGCTGGCGGCGGTCATCGACGGACAAACGCTGGAAGAGGAGCGCCTGTATCGTTTTGAGGATCTGTCCCAGGCGGTGACCGGCATCGACATCGCGGCGGTAGACGCGATGGATACCCGCGTCACCATCCGCGGCATCGGCGATGGCGGCGGCAGCGAAATCAATATCGGCATGCCGAGCAGCGTCGGCCTTTTTCAGGACGGCGTCTATCTCTCCCGTCCGGGAATGCTCTCCAACGACCTGCTGGATATCGAAAGCGCCAGCGTGCTGAAAGGCCCGCAGGGGATGCTGTACGGCTTTAACACCACCGGGGGCGCGGTGGATATCCGCACCCGCAAACCCACGTTCAGACCGGAATTTTCAATCAGCCAGTCGGTGGGGCAGCGCGGTTATCTGCAATCCAGACTGATGGCGTCCGGCGCCTTGAGCGACAGCTGGGCCGGGCGCATCAACCTTTCCCGCACCGAAAAAGGCGGCTACGTCACCAACGTGGAGAACGGTCATAAGCTGGGCGGCAGCACCAGCAACGGCGTACGCGGCCAACTGCTGTATCAGCCCAATGACGCTTTCAACCTGCGTATTATCGGCGACTACAGCAACGCCACCAACCGTCCGGTGATGACGTTGATCGACAGTCACGAAGTGGGCGGCGTCGATCTGTTTCACGCGCGCGCCTCGGCGTTGGGCGTGAATGTGGTCAAGGGGCGCCAGGTGGCGCTGGACGACGAAGGCTCCAATCGCGTTACCCAGGGCGGCGGCGCGGTGGAAGCCAACTGGCGGCTCGCCAACGGCTTCCACCTGCACTCCCTTTCGTCGCTACGCTATTTCCGCATGCTGCCCAAAACCGCCGACGGCCTGAGCATCCCCCTGTACCGCAACAGCGGCGCGGACGTGCGCGACCGTACCTGGTCGCAGCGCTTCTGGCTGGATTCGCCGAAAAACGGCGCGCTGGATTACACGCTGGGCGTCGATTACTGGGGAGAAAACCTCGATACCTTCGCCCACGACTATTACTACGACGGCAGTCAGGTCACCGACTGGTACGGCTCGACGGGAAATACCGGAAAATTCGTTCAGCGCTTCGGCGCGCTGGACGACACGCTGTTCTCCACCTACGGACGCGCCACCTGGCACGCTACGGATACGCTGGACGTGACGGTCGGGCTGCGTCATACCCGCGAGAAGAAAGAAGGATCGTTCCGCCGTATCAACAAAAACGATTTTGACTCCGGTCTGCTGGAGCAAACCAATAACCTGCCGTCCGCCATGGTGAACCTGAACTGGTTCGCCACTCCGAACATCGTTCCCTATCTTACCCTGGGCTACGGGGAAAAATCCGGCGGGCTGAACATCTCCTCCGGCGCCGCGCAAAAGGCGGGGCTGGACTCGCTGTACATCAAACCGGAGAAAACCCGGGCGGCGGAGCTGGGGGTGAAAACCCACTGGCTGCAACGTAAGGTGGAATGGAACACCGCGCTGTTCTGGAGCGAAGTCACCGACTTCCAGACCACCGCCTATGATGAAGAAACCCTCAGCAGCTATCTGATCAACGCCGGGAAAATCCGTTCGCGCGGCGTGGAGTCGCAGCTGGCGCTACGGCCGATCGACGGACTGACCGTCAGTCTGAACGGCACCTTGCTGGATGCGCGTTATCTTAACTTCACCAACGCCAGATGCCCGGCGGAAGTCTCGCTGCTGGCCGGCGCGCCCGCCACCTGCGACCTTAGCGGCCAGCGAGTGTTCAACTCTCCGCGTCTGAGCTACAACACCCGCGTACGCTATGAATGGGAGACGCCGTATAATCTGCAAGCCTTTGTTTCCGGGCAATGGGCGTGGCGCAGCGCCGCCTACGGCACGGTGGATAACTCCGAGTTCACCCGCAAATCCGCCTATGGCGTACTCAATCTGTCGACCGGCCTGAGCGGCAAACAGGGCGGCAACGGCTGGCATCTGTCGCTGTGGCTGAAAAACGCGCTGGATAAAACCTACTACCGCACCACCAAGTCCGGCGACTACGGCTCGGCGTACGGCGTATTGGGCGAACCGCGTACCTTCGGCGTGACCTTCGGTTACGATTTCAAGGGCTGATTTGATGAGCAAGATCTCCTATTCACGCCGGCGTTTTCTGCGCGACGGCACGTTGCTGGCGCTGTCGGCGCCGCTATGGAAAAGCGCGGCGGCGGCCCCCATCGAGCACAGCGCGCCCGCCGCCACGGCGCCGCAGGTGCGCCTGCGCTGGCTGGACGGGCAGGCTCCGCGTTCTTTCGCCGGCGTCACCTGGGGGGTTCCCTGGCCGCAAGGACAGGTGCGCGGCGACAGCGACTTCCGGTTGAGCGACGGGCAGCAGCGCGCCTATGCGCTGCAAAGCTGGCCCCTGGCCCGCTGGCCCGACGGCTCCATCAAGTGGTCGGCCCACGCGCTGGGGGGCCGGCAGCCTCCCGGCGAAAAGCTGACGCTGCGGCCCGCCCCGCCCGCGTCCGCCCCCGCTGAGGAAATGGTCAGCGAGAACGATCGCGGATGGATGGTGGATACCGGCCGTATCCGCTGCCTGATCCCCAAATCCGGCCCCCACCTGATTGAGGAAATCTGGCAGGACCGGCGGCTGGCGCTGACGCAGGGGCGGCTGGTGCTACGCATGCAGGCCGGCGCAGAGAGCGATACGGTGCTGACGCTGGATGAGTACCAGGGCCAGGTCGAGACGGTGACGGTGGAGCAGCGCGGGCCGCAACGCACGGTCATCGCGCTGCGCGGCGCCCATCACCATCGCCAACGGCAGGGCATCGCGCGCATCCCGTTCGTGATTCGGCTGTATGGCTACGCCGACTCCGCGTCGCTGCGCGTGGTGCATACCCTGATCTATGACCACGACGATCCCGACCAGAGTCTGAAGGGATTGGGGCTGGCGTTCGACGTTCCCTTGCAGGGGGAGCTGCACGATCGCCATGTGCGCTTCGCCTCCGATCGGGGCGGCGTGTTCCGGGAAGCGGTGCGCGGCCTTACCGGGCTGCGCCGCAATGCCGGCGCCGCCGTTATCGACGCGCAGCTGAGCGGCAAAACGACGCCGCCGGTAGCGGAATTTCCCCCGGCGGTGGGGAAACGGCTGCATCATATCCCGGCGTTCGGCAGCTATCGGCTGACGCAGCATCACCCCGATGGCTTTCAGATCCACAAACGGACCAAAGAGGGGCAAGGCTGGCTGCTGTCCGCCACCGGCGATCGGGCGGCGGGCGTCGGCTATCTGGGCACGCCGCAGGGCGGCGTGGCTTTCGGCATCCGCAACTTCTGGCAGAGCTACCCGGCCTGCCTGGAGATTAATAACGCCCATACCAGCCTGGCGACGGTGACGCTATGGCTGTGGTCGCCCACGGCGGAGCCGATGGATATGCGCTTCTACCACGACGGCCTGGGGCAGAATACCTTCGCCGCGCAGCGCGAAGGGCTGGAGATCACCTACGAGGATTACGAACCCGGCTTTACCTCGCCGCTCGGCGTGGCGCGCACCAGCGAGCTGTTTATCGATATCCTCTCCGCCACGCCGGACAACGCCGGTTTCGTCGCGCTGGCGCAGCGAATGCAACAACCCCCGCTGCTGGTGGCGCAGGCGCAGGATCTGTCCCGCGCCAGGGCGTTCGGCCCGCTATGGGCTCCGGCCTCAGCCTCCACGCCGCAACGCGCGCAGTTGGAAAACCAGCTGGCCTGGTATTTCGATTTCTATCGCCAGGAGGTGGAACAACGCAAATGGTACGGCTTCTGGGACTTTGGCGACGTGATGCACACCTATGACAGCGACCGTCACGTCTGGCGTTACGACGTCGGGGGCTACGCCTGGGATAACTCGGAGCTCAGCACCGACCTGTGGCTGTGGCACTACTTCCTGCACAGCGGCCGGGCGGAGGCGTTTCGCATGGCGGAGGCCATGACCCGCCATACCGGCGAGGTGGACGTTTACCATATAGGGCGCTTCCGCCCCTTGGGCTCGCGGCACAACGTGCGCCACTGGGGAGACAGCGCCAAACAGCTTAGGATCTCCACCGCGGCCAACCGCCGTTTTCTCTACTACCTCACCGCCGATGAGCGCATCGGCGAACTGATGGATGAGCAGATCGAAGGCGTGCGCGCCCTGCGCGACGTGGTGCCCGGCCGCAAGATCGGACAGACCCTGCCCGCCGCGACGCAGCACGTCAGCCTCTATTTCGGCACCGACTGGGGCGCCGTGGCCGCGGCCTGGCTGACCGCCTGGGAGCGGCACGGCGATCCGGCGATGCGCGACCGCCTGCTGAATAGCATGCAAACCATCGCCGCCCAGCCGCACGGCTTTTTCACCGGCGTCGCCGAAATCGATCCGGACAGCGGCCGCTTTTCCCCCGCGCCGCCGGACCAGGTTGTTATCTCCCACCTGAGCGCCGTATTCGGTCTGGCGGAGATCGCCGGCGAACTGCTTGAGATACTGCCGGACCCTGCCTTTACCCGCGCCTGGCTGGATTACTGCCGGCTATACAATGACCCCGTCGCGTTAAGCGCCTTTGTCGGCAAACCGGTGAAGAAATTGAATCTGGCGCAGGGCCACGCCCGGCTGACCGCCTTCGCCGCCTGGCGTCTGCGCGATCGGGCGCTGGCGCAGCGGGCCTGGAGCGAGTTCAACGACGGCGGCGGCGGCATTGCCAATCCGGGCACAGCGCTGCGGCGCATTGCGCCGCCCGAGGCGCTCTATCCGATTGACGAGGCCGTGGTCGACTCGTTAATCGACAAACATTCGGACAGCGCCATCGCGGCCAATCTGGCGACAAACGCCGTGGCGCAGTGGGGGCTGGCGGCCATCGCCTTGCTGGCCTTATCGGACGATATCCCTTCCTCACATTGATTCCGCCGGGCAGGCGGAGAGTAAACAGGACATCAAAATGACGTATTCAGGTTGCACTGAAAGCACCACCCTATTGTCTTCACTCCAGGAAACGCATCCGGCCGGCGCGGATGACGAGCGCGAGGCGGCGGAGGATCCGCACCGCTACGCGCTCACCTGGTCGACCGACCCGCGCGGTCAGCCCCTGCGCTGGCGGGTGGAGCAGGAAGATCCCCAGCGCACCGCCATCCGGGCCGATGACGAACGCCTGACGCTGGAGAGCGCCGCCGGGCTGACGCTCTGGCTGGACGCGCCGCTTTCCGGCGCCTACCGCATCGCCTTTGTGCGTGAAGTGCTGGTGGCCGGCGGACCACACGATCGCCTGTCCGATCTCAACCAGTTCTGGGCGGCGCGCGATCCGGCCCATAGCGATCTCTTTACGCGCCACGGTCGGCTAAGCGAGTACGACAATCTGGATTTGTACTACGTCGGCATGGGCGGCAACTGGAACAGCACCACGCGCTTTCGTTACTACAACGGACAGGGGGAACGCGCGCTGCTGGGAGAATATACCGACGCCGACCATCTGCTGCGGCCCAATCATCGTTATCAGGTGGTTATTGAGGTCGATCGCCACGAAACCCGTTTTCTGGTGGATGACGCCCTCTATTTTCGCGCCGCGTATCCGGCGGCGCCCGCGCCGGGCCATTTCGGTTTCCGCACCGTGTATTCGCGGCAGGCGATCAGCGATTTCAGCGTTACGCCGTTATAGCGACGCCGTGGAACCATGCAGGTCATGATCGACCTGCGTGAAGGTTTCAATCAGTTTGCGCGACAGCAGCGGCAGGCGGGCGTCCGCCAGATAGATGATGCCGTAGTGGGTATAAAACTCGTCGGCGTCGTCATCCAGACCGGCGATTTTCAACATATGTATGCCATGCTGCTTCGGGATGTGGAAATGGTTGGTGGTGCCGATGGCGTCCGAATGGCGCACCACGTCCAGCAGGCTATAGCCGTTTTCACACTCGATGCTGGTGCGAATGTCCTGCTTGCCGCTGAGCTGCACCAGCGCGCGATGGAGATTGGGCGGACGAATGGTGGCCGCCAGCGGGTAAGCGAACAGCTGGTCGACGGTGATCTCGTCGAACGCCGCCAAAGGGTGCCCTTCGCGGCAGCAGAATCCCCAGCGGTGCTGGCTCAGCGGCTGCACCTGATAGCGGGCGTCGAATTCAAAGTTGCGCGTATCCGCCACGATAAACGCCAGCTCTTCCGCCGTCAGCCGATGGCCCAGCGCCTGCCAGTTATCGACGCGAAATACCATCCTCGCCTTGGGATACTGGCGGGAAAAGGCGCCGATCACCTGCGGCATCAGCCAGGCCGCCGGCGCGGGACCGCAGCCAAAGTGCACCTCTCCGGCCTCTTTGCCATTGAACTGCTGCACGTCGTTGAACAGATCGTGGGTCTGATTAATCAGGCGGCGCGCGTGTTCCAGTACGATCAACCCCTTGGGGGTAGGCTCCAGTTGGTTATTGCGGTCGATCAGGCGAGCGCCGATGGATTGTTCCAGCGACTGGATACTGCGGCTGAACGCGGACTGGGAAAGTTTCGTCGCCTGCGCCGCCGACGTGAAATTGCGATGCTCAATCAGGGCGATAAAGTGGCGCAACTGGCGAAGATCGATATTCATAGCGGCGAATGGACAAAACCATTAAGGAGAGAAAGGGTAATTTGCAGGCTAACAGCTTTGAACGCCGGTAAAAAATAATAAATGCCTTTTTTATATATCTTTCAGTTATATACCGCCGCCGGGCTGCGCGATGCTCTCCCGACGATCGGCAAAATCAAGACGTTAAAAATCCCGCTGGCAATAGCGGGATGGTACGAGATTTCAGGCGAAAGCGTAGCGCGGGATCAGAACAGCTTCTTCGCCGTTTCCAGCCAGTCGCCCTTGAAGGGGCGCTTCATGTTCTCAATGGCGTCGATAATGTCATGGTGCACCAGCTTTTCATTCTGGATACCGACGCAGCGGCCGCCGTAGCCCTGCAACAGCAGCTCTATCGAATACGCGCCCATGCGGGAGGCCAGAATACGGTCATAGGCCACCGGAGAGCCGCCGCGCTGAATATGCCCCAGCACCGTGGCGCGCGTATCGCGGCCGGTTTCCTGCTGGATATACTTGGCCAGCTCGCCGATATCGCAAATATGCTCGGTGATCGCCACAATGGCGTGTTTCTTGCCTTTATCAATACCGGCCTGAATCTCGCTCACCAGATCTTTCGGGCTGAACGGCACTTCCGGCAGCACGATAAACTCACAGCCGCCGGCAATCGCCGCCGCCAGCGTCAAATCGCCGCAGTGGCGCCCCATCACTTCCACGATGGAAATACGCTGGTGCGATGAAGAGGTGTCACGCAGGCGGTCAATCGCTTCCAGTACCGTTTCCAGCGCGGTGAAATAACCGATGGTGTAGTCGGTGCCCGCCACGTCGTTATCAATGGTGCCGGGCAGGCCGATACAGGGAAAACCCATTTCCGTCAGGCGCTTGGCCCCCATATAGGAACCGTCGCCGCCGATAACCACCAGGGCGTCAAGCCCCTGGTCCTTCATGTTCTGCACGGCGACTTCGCGCACTTCTTCTTCGCGGAATTCAGGAAAACGCGCCGACCCGAGGAAAGTACCGCCACGGTTGATGACGTCCGACACGCTATAGCGATCCAACTGCTCCATCCGATTTTCATACAACCCCAGATAGCCGTCATAAATGCCGAAAACCTCCAACCCTTCCGTCAGCGCAGCACGTACCACACCGCGAATTGCCGCATTCATACCGGGTGCATCACCACCACTCGTCAATACTCCGATTCTTTTAATCATGACAACCTCTGGACTTGTAGATGTAATTTCGCAGGATTTTTCTATCGCCAATGGACCGTCGCCTGTTTTGTCGACGGCATCCCTCTAAATTTTTAATAGAGGCATATTATAACAAATACCGGCGGCTGAATTGATTCAGGTCAGGCAAAATTATGCTGTAATTTTCGCGATCCATGCTGTTTCACCCATAAACCGCCGGGGCATCGCCGCCGGACCCGCGCCGGACTACACGTTCAATAGCCCTCTTTGCTCTTCAGGCACCGAAGAAACCGGATCCTGATGGATAATAATATCAGAACCGGGGAATTCCCTGAGCAACGCCTGCTCCAGATCGTCGGCAATCTGATGCGATTGCACCAGGGGCAGCGCGTCATCCATCTCCAGATGAAGCTGGATAAAGCGGGTAGGCCCGGCGCGGCGGGTGCGCAAAGCGTGCGCGCCGCTGATGCCCGGCCAGCCGGAGATAATATTGACGATAGCGTCGCGCTCATTATCCGGCAACGCGCGATCCAGCAGCGACTGCACGGCCAGGTAGCCCATGCGCAGCGCGCTGTACAGAATATAAACCCCGATACCCAGCGCAAACAGCGCATCGGCTTGGGTCACGCCCCGCCAGCTTAATACCAGCGCCGCCAGAATCGCGCCGTTCATCAGCAGGTCGGACTGGTAGTGCAGCATATCCGCCCGCACCGCCTGGCTCCCGGTGCGTTTCACCACCCAGCGCTGCAATGCCACCAGCGACAGGGTTGACGCTAAAGCGATAACCGTCACCCCTATCCCCACCTCCGGCGCATGCAACGTCCGGGGGGTCATCGTATGCTGTAAGCCGGTCAAAATAAGAAACAGGGCGGAACCGGAAATAAACATGCTCTGCGCCAGCGCCGCCAGAGACTCCGCCTTGCCGTGGCCGAACGTATGTTCGGGATCCGCCGGCTGCAGCGAGTAGCGCACCACCAGGAGATTCACCAGCGACGCGGCGATATCCACCAGGGAATCCACCAGCGACGCCAGCAGGCTCACCGACCCGGTGTACCACCAGGCAAACAGTTTCATCATAAACAACAGGAGCGCGACGGTTGTCGCCCCAACCGCCGCCAGGGTAATCAGACGCGCATACTGTGAACCCATAACCCCCCTCACCTGAAAACCGGCAATCAGTCGATAACCGTATTGTCTAAAGCTTGAGCATAACGCCTGAAAATAAAAATACACCATCCCAGCGCGATCAGCGCCAGCGCGGCGCCAATAAAACCGATTTCCGTCAGGTTCAGGCGGGTAATCACCTGATTGCCGAGCAACGCGCCGCCGCCGATGCCGACATTATAAATGCCGGAAAACAGCGCCATGGCGACGTCCGTCGCATCGGGGGCCAACGTCAGGACTTTGACCTGCATACTCAGACCGATGGCCATAATCGCCACGCCCCAGACGAAGCATACCAGCGACAGGCTGGCGCGACCGAAGGAAAGCGGCAATAACAGCAGCAGGCACAAGAACAATAACGCGATGGCGGCGATCAAAAATCCCGCCGGATATTTGTTGCTATAGCGGCTGAACAGCATGCTGCCGAGGATCCCGGCGCCGCCGAACAGCAGCAGCAGCGCGGTGATAAAGCCGTCGCTCATCAACGCCACCTTTTGCACAAAGGGTTCGATGTAGCTGTAAGCGGTAAAATGGGCGGTGACCACCACCACCGTCAAACCGTAGACGCAGAGCAGCGCCGGCCGTTTAAACAGCTCCGGCACGCTTTTTAGCGAACCGGCATGACTGCTGGGCAGCTCGGGCAGCAGTTTCATCATCACCAGCATAACCACAGCGGCAACCGCGCCAATAATCGAAAAAGTGACGCGCCAGCCTAAATACTGGCCGATCACCCGGCCCAAAGGCAGGCCCAGCACCATCGCCAGCGCGGTTCCCGTCGCCAGCAGGCTCAACGCCTGCGCTTTTTTATCCCTGGGCGCCAGACGCACCGCCAGCGATGCCGTTATCGACCAGAAAACCGCGTGGGACAGCGCCACGCCGATACGGGCGATCACCAATACCCAAAAGTTCCACGCCAGGCCGGATAACAGATTGCTGGCGACAAACAGAATAAAAATTTTAATCAACAGCCGCTTACGCTCCATATTGCTGGAAAGCAGCATACAGGGCAGCGACATGACGCCCACCACCCAGGCATAGATGGTGATGATTAACCCCACCTGCGCGGCGCTCATCGCAAAGCTGGCGGAGATATCGGACAGTAAGGCGACGGGGACAAATTCAGCGGTGTTAAAAATAAACGCGGCCAGCGCAAGGCTGACGACGCGCAGCCAAGCGGTCGATCGGGGAGAACGGGTCATGATATTGATATCAAAAGTTAAAATAAAAGAATGCGCAAATCGGCTCGGTGAGGGGATTACGCGAAGCGCCAATTATCGGACAAGTATCACGCGCCATCCAGCGGCGTTTTTTCCAGTCGGCGTTTCCCCCATGGGTTTCAGGCGGCAGGATAGCCCTGCGGCCTGAAAGATAAAGGGGATACGGCTATTTCAGCTTCAGCGTCTGAATAATGCTTTCCGCTTCGGCCTGCGCCTGCTGCTGGTTATCCGCCGGCAGCGTAATTTGCAGCGTCAGCAGACGATCGTCCACCTTGCCCAGCACCACCGAGGAATAAGCCTGCTGGCCGCTGCTGGTGATAATGCTGTCCAGCTGTTGCAGTTTCTGCCCGTCCACCTCGATGGTTTTGTTGGTCACCACCTGGAGATTGGCGTCACGCGTGCGCTGCTGATCTTCCAGACGCTGCGTCAGCACCGATAACTCTTCGGTGGTGTTATCGCCCAGAATCACGATCGCCGCCTTTTGCCCGCTGGCGTTGGCGTAAACGTGCATATTATTGGCCTGAGTACCCAGTTTACCGCTTTGATCGCTCATATCGGCCGGCAGGGTAAAGGCGACCTTGCCGGACAGCAACTCAATATTCTGACCGGCCGCCGCTTCCGCCGCCGGCTTATCCTGCGCCGGCGCGGCGTCTTTCGCATCGCCGTCGCAGGCGGCAAGCATAACAACCAACACGCTCATTGCGAGGTATTTCACTACATTCGGCATTATGGTTCCCTTTCTCTTTTTATTGGAACGGATAAAACATTATCGCACGCTATTCGATCGGTAAAAACAGCCAGTTTGCGGCCGTCTTTAGTGCGATACCGGCCTAGCGGCGGCTCGCCGCGGGCCGATAAAGCGTGCCGGGCTGCTGTTCGCTCAGGCGTTTCAGCACCATATTCAGCATAACGCCATACATCGGCAGGAAGAAAAGCAGGCTGATCAGCAGCTTGAAAGTGTAGTCCACCAGGGCGATTTCAATCCAGTTCGCGGCCATAAAAGGATCGCTGCTGCGATAAAAGGCGATAAAGAAAAAGGCCAGCGTATCGCAGAGGTTGCCAAAGACGGTGGATACCGCCGGGGCCACCCACCAGGCGTTGCGCCGCCGCAGCCGGTTGAAAACGTGCACATCCAGAATCTGCCCCAGCACGTACGCCATAAAGCTGGCGCAGGCGATGCGGGCCACGATGATATTGAGCTGCCCCAGCGCGCCGAATGACTGCCACGACCCCTGATAAAACAGGGCCGACACCAGATAGGAGATCAGCAGGGCGGGCACCATCACGGTCAGAATGATACGCCGCGCCAGCGGGGCGCCGAAGATTCTCACGGTCAGATCGGTGGCCAGAAAAATAAACGGAAAAGTGAAAGCGCCCCAGGTGGTATGAAAACCCAAAATCGACACCGGAAGCTGTACCAGATAATTACTGGAGGTAATGATCAGAATATGAAACAACGCAAGCCAGATCAGCGCCGCAAGCCGCTGCCGGGGAGTAAAATCATACATATATGCGACCTTTTTGGTTATTGGGGTGAGGGAACCCAAGAAACGTCCTGCTCTTTTTAGCCGCCGCCCTTCCGGGCCGCCGCTAGCGGCGCATAATACGCATTTGCTCCGGCAATGCAATGGTTGTTTTTTACGCAAACGTTGTCGCGGCTTGCGCCGAAAAATCCCCGGCGTAAACTATGGCGGTTTTTATTGCCATCTATCACCGAGAGCCCTGATGACCGATCCCTTCGCCAATCCCGACATAACCCTTGACGCCCAGGGACTGCGCTGCCCGGAACCCGTGATGATGGTACGCAAAGCGGTACGCCAGATGGCGACCGGGCAAACGCTGCTGGTGCTGGCGGACGACCCGGCGACCACCCGCGATATTCCCGGTTTCTGCCGTTATATGGAACACGAACTGCTGGCGCAGGTCACCGAGCAATTGCCGTATCGGTATTTGCTGCGCAAAGGGGGATAAGCGCCGCATGCCGGCAAAGCCCGGAGCTTTGCCGACAACTTGAGCGCCTTTAACCATCCCGTTTCTTCAGCAAGCGCAGCGCGTTGGCGGTAACCAGCGCCGTGGCGCCGGAGTCCGCCAGCACCGCCAGCCACAGCCCGGTAATGCCCATAATGCTGGTGATCAGAAACAGCGCTTTCAGCCCCAGGGCGATGGCGACATTCTGGCGAATATTGCGGTTCGTCGCCCGCGACAGCCGGATCATCGCGGCCAACCCGTCCAGACGGCTGTGGGTCAAGGCGGCGTCGGCGGTTTCCAGCGCCACGTCCGTGCCGCTGCCCATGGCGATGCCGATGGTCGCCGCTTTCATCGCCGGGGCGTCGTTAATGCCGTCCCCCACCATGGCGGTGGGACGTTGCCGATTAAGTTCGCCGATGGCCGTCACTTTATCCGCCGGCAGCAAACCGGCGCGGAAATCAATGCCCAGCTCGCCGGCGATGGCCGCGGCGGCCCGCGGGTTGTCCCCGGTCAGCATCACGCAGCGGATATTCAGCGTCTTAAGCCGACTCAGCGCCAATGGCGCATCGCTGCGCAGCGTATCCCGCAGCGCCAGCAAACCGAGCACGCGGCTCTCCTCCTGCACCACCACCACCGTTTTCCCTTCATTTTCCAAGGCATCGACGCGTTGCCGCCAGTCGGCATCCAGCGTGCCTGCCGCCAGCCCGGCCGGGGAGCTGACCTGAAGGCGTTTACCGGCGACCGTCCCCGCCACGCCGATGCCCGCCAGCATCCGGCGCTGCTCCGCGACGGGCAGAAAAGCGCTCGCTTCCAGCGCCCGCTGCACGATGGCTTTCGCCAGCGGATGGCGCGAACCTGATTCCACCGCCGCGGTACGCGCCAGCAGAGCGGCCTCGCTGACGCCGGCGGCGGGCACAATATCCGTAACCTGCGGTTTGCCTTCGGTCAGCGTGCCGGTTTTATCAAAGGCGACGGTACGGATGCCGCCCAGCGACTCCAGCGCCGCGCCGCCCTTAATCAGCGCCCCCTGGCGGGTCGCCGCGGCAAGGCCGGAAGCGACCGCCGCCGGGGTGGATATCACCAGCGCGCAGGGACAGCCGATCAGCAACAGCGTCAACCCGCGGTAAATCCACTCCTGCCAGGGCTGCGCCAGCAATAGCGGCGGAATCAGAATAACCAGCAACGACAGCAGCATAACGGCCGGCGTGTAGTAACGGCTGAAACGATCGAGGAAGCGCTCTATCGGCGCCCGGCGCTCTTCCGCCTGTTCGATCAATTGCAGAATACGGTCGATCGCGCTATTGCCCGGCGCTGAAACCACCCGCAGTTGCACCATCCGGTCGACGCACAGACAGCCCGCCGCCACCTTCTCGTCCCGACCCCGTTCAACCGGCACCGACTCCCCGGTCAGCGCGCTTTCGTCAAAACTGGCGCCGACGGTCAGCAATACGGCGTCGGCCGGCAGCCGGTCGCCGGGGGCGACTTCAATAATATCGCCGGGTAACAGCTCGGCGATCGGCACGCGAACGCGGCGTTCATTTCTGACCACCGTGGCCTCTTCGGGGATCAACGCCATTAAGGCGCTGACCCCTCGCCGGGCGCGGTGGGCGGCGTAGGACTCCAACTGCTCGCCCAGCATAAAGAGCAGCAGCACGACCGTGGCTTCCGTGGCGGCGCCAATCAGTAATGCGCCGACCGCGGCCACGCTCATCAGGGTTTCAATGGCGAAAGGGGTGCCGGAGCGGATAAGCCGCCACGCTTTTTTCAGGATCGGCACCAGCCCGACCAGCGTGGTGGCGATAAAAGCGATGCGCCCGCCGGACTCGCTAACCAGCGAAAGTCCCCAGCTTGCCGCCGCCAGCAAGGCGAACAGCGCCAGGAAGCCGTATTCATCGATAAAACGGCGCGAATCAGGAAAAAGGGGCGTTTGCGGAATGATATCCTGCAAAGTAAAACCGGCTTGCTTAACGGCGTATTGGACCTGGTCTCGTACGTCGCGGCGGGCATCGACGACCAGTTTTTCGGTGGCGAACAGTACCTTGGCCTGCTCTATCCCGGTGAGATTTTTTACGGCATTTTCAACTTTGCGCGCGCAGCTGGGGCAATCCATCCCGCTGACTTTCCAACTGAAACGTTGATGCCCGGCGGGTCGGTCGCCATCGCCGCCGTCGGGATCGTCCGAATCGGCATTATCGCCGCTTTCCGCCCCGCTCCGCTCCGGTCCGCGGCCGGTATTGGCGACGGCGCCCGATGCGCGCTTTACCGCACAGCAGCTTTTTTCAGCCCGTGAGGATTGGCGGGCGTGCTTATGGCAGCAGGCCGATTTTTCAGCGCCGTGCTGGTGATGCTGATGAGAATGCATATCTTCCTCCCGAGTTGATGATAGTGATTCTCATCGCCGACTTTACACCCTCGTATCAGGCTAATCCAGCGATTCGCTCTCCCGTTCGGGATTAAAAATAGAGCGAACGAACGATCAGGAAATGGCCGCCGAAATAGCAGGCCGCCACCACCGCCTGATGGGCGCGGAAATTGATCCGATAATGATGAATAAGCCAGGCCGCATGGGCGATAAACAGCAGCGCGCTGCCGGTCAGCAACGAGAAATTATAGTCCGTGCCGAGGGCAAAATAACGCTCGCCGGCCACCCAGACCATCAGCGTGGTCATAATGATGAACGCGCACACCGGCCAGCGCTGCGTATCCAGGCGGCTCCAGATAATCACTATCAGCACCGCCGCCAGAACGATCAGCGCCAGCGCCAGCGGCCAGAAGAAAGTGAGCGTTATCTGGCTGGTGAAAAAGCTGACGGTATACAGCAGATGCGCGAGAAAGTAGGCGCCGAAAGCATAGAGAATGCGCTGCGTCGGCAGCAACAGCAGGGTATCGGCAACCAGCGAGGCCAGCAGTCCAATCACGATCAGATAGCCCGGCGCGCTCAGCAGCGGCGTTTGCCACGCCAGCGCCAGCAGCAATAATAAGGTAACGGGTTTAAACAGCCAGCGCTGCCATACCGGACCACGATAGCTGGCATCAACATACAGCCAGCCGGAAAAGAGCACGGCGATAAACGACCAAAGCATAAATTGTCCTTATTCTCTACAAGACAGGGCGGATAGAAGGAAACCCGGCATCAGCTTATCTCTCTCCAACCTTTATTTATTCAGTGTAGGGGATTGTGAGGAAGATAAACAACATCGGGTGCGGCAGATGCGCATAGCGATGCTTCATGCTATGTTATCGGCCCGTTTGGTTTGTTGATCGGCACATAAAATATGTTGAAGGAGAGTATGGTTGAATGAGCAATGAACCCGCGCTTTATCGTATTCAGTTTATGAATAATGGTAAAAACTACCAGCTTTACGTGCGTGAATTGGTCCCCAGCAATCTGTTTGGCTTTATTGAGATCGCCGATTTCGTCTTCGACAGCCAATCAACGCTACTGGTCGACCCCTCCACCGAAAAGCTGAAAACCGAATTTTCCGGCGTCAGCCGCAGCTTCATTCCCTTACAGGCGGTGATCCGCATCGACGCCGTCACTGAAAAGGGCAGCGCCCGGATTTCCGAGCTGGGCGATAACGTTACGCATTTCCCCTACCTTCCCGGCAAAAAAAACTGACGCCTCGGTAACCCGCTCCGAACGCTGATACCGGCTGACGCCATGATCCGGGCGCCCGCCGGGATAGGGCGATCACTTCTTTGGCGGTTTAGGCTGCTTGCTCTGCCAGGCGAGTAGTTCAAATACGCCAAACAGAAAAATGCGCGCCTGCTGCCCCCAGGTCAGCGATGGGTTCTCTTTCGGCTGGCTGGACTTTAACAGCAGCAGTTGGAAACCATGCATTAGAATGGTAAACGCCATCGCCACCGTCATAAAAATATTCAGCGGCCGGGGAAAAGGGTGGATCAGGTTAACGATCAAAAACCCCCACACTCCCAGCATCAATAAACGGCCCAGATTAATCCATATCACCGCGTGCCCCTTTGTTCTCTTGGCGAAGATATAAACGATACGCCACCTGACCGGCGATTTTCTCACGATGCAGCAGCCAGCCGTCCGGTATCGTCAGATGGCTGTTCTCCGCCTCGGTTTCCACGTAAATCCACGCTTCCGGCGCCAGCCAGCCTTGCCGCTCCAGCAAGGTCAGCGTCTGGTTGAGCAAATCCCGGCGAAACGGCGGATCGACAAACACCACGTCAAACGGCTCGCCGGTCTGAGCCAGCCAGTGCAAAGTATCAGTATTGACGACCAACGCGTTTTCCGCCCGCAGCAGCGTCAGATTTTGCGTTAACTGACGCGCCACGGCGCGCTCCGTTTCCAATAGCGTGGCGTGGGCGGCATGGCGCGATAGCGCCTCCACAGCCAGCGCGCCGCTGCCGGCGAAACAGTCCAGGCAGCGCGACTGCTGGATAACGGGCGCCAGCCAGTTAAACAAGGTTTCCCGCACCCGGTCGGTAGTGGGCCGTAAGCCGGGACTGTCGGGAACCGGGAGTTTTCTGCCGCGCCACTGACCACCGATGATTCGGATCTGTCCGGCGGCTGACGATGCATTTTTTTTAGCCATAGCTCACATAATTGATTGCCGTGCCGGACAAGCCAGCCGACACAGCCGGAGAAATTTAGCCGCTATTCTAACGGCGGTTAGGAGTTGAGGGAATGTTAAGATAGCGTTGTTGCGGCAACGCGCCTCAAAAGTCGCGGATTGTCGCTTTGACATATCTGGTTACCGAGATTGTCGGCCATTGTTCCCCGCGGCTGCGTGTTGCTGCCGAGAGGAAAGTGTTAAACTTGTGGTTTATAGGCAAAATAGCCTGATTTTCATTATCGATTCGCTGCAGTGAGCGGCGTGGAGCGCGATTGCAACATGACAAAAGAGAAGAAGCGCGGTTTTTTTTCCTGGCTGGGATTAGGCCGACAGGAAGAAGAACAACAACAGCAACCGCAAGATAAACCCGAAGCCGAGGATACGCCGGCGGCGGAACCCGCAACGGACGCCGATGACCATCGGCTCTCCGAATCCGTACCTGAAACCGCATCCGGCGCATCCCCCGCGCGGGAAAACGAAGCCCCGACCGAATCGGCGCCGCCGGAAGAACCGCATGTCGCCGCACATACCTTGGCGCAGGAAGGCACGCCGACGGCGGAATCGGTAGCGGATAGCGCGCCGGCGGCGATTGAACCGTTAGCTGAGGAAACGGCGCCGGTCGTTGAGGCTGAACCGGAAAGCCGGCAAGTCGAACACGCCGCGCCGGTGACGCACGAGCAAGAGCGTCCCACCAAAGAGGGGTTCTTCGCCCGCCTGAAACGCAGCCTGGTGAAAACCCGCCAGAATCTGGGTTCAGGATTTATCGGATTGTTTCGCGGTAAGAAAATCGACGATGATCTGTTTGAAGAGCTGGAAGAGCAGCTGCTGATTGCCGATGTGGGCGTTGAAACCACGCGCAAGATCATCACCAATCTGACGGAGCACGCCAATCGCAAACAGCTGAAAGATGCTGATACGCTTTTTGTTAAGCTGAAAGAAGAAATGGCGACGATCCTTGCTAAGGTTGATGAGCCGCTGAATATCGAAGGCAAAACGCCTTACGTGATCCTGATGGTCGGGGTGAACGGCGTGGGTAAAACCACCACCATCGGCAAAATGGCGCGCCAGTTTCAGGCCCAGGGCAAATCGGTGATGCTGGCGGCGGGAGATACCTTCCGCGCCGCCGCGGTCGAGCAGCTTCAGGTCTGGGGCCAGCGCAACAATGTCGCGGTGGTGGCGCAGCATACCGGGGCCGACTCCGCCTCGGTGATTTTCGACGCCATCCAGGCCGCCAAGGCGCGCGGGGTGGATGTGCTGATTGCGGACACCGCCGGTCGCCTGCAGAACAAAGCCCATCTGATGGAAGAGCTGAAAAAGATCGTGCGGGTGATGAAAAAGCTGGATGAAGACGCGCCGCACGAAGTCATGCTGACGCTGGACGCCAGCACCGGACAGAACGCGGTGAGTCAGGCGAAACTGTTCAACGAGGCCGTCGGGCTGACGGGCATCTCGCTGACCAAGCTTGACGGCACCGCCAAAGGCGGGGTGATTTTCGCCATCGCCGACCAGTTCGGCATTCCCATCCGCTATATCGGGGTGGGTGAAGGCATCGAAGATTTACGGCCGTTCAAGGCCGACGATTTTATTGAGGCACTTTTTGCCCGAGAGGATTAAAAACGGATGATTCGTTTTGAACAGGTCAGTAAAGCGTATCGCGGCGGACGTCAGGCCCTGCAGGGGGTGGATTTTCATCTGCGCCCGGCGGAGATGGCCTTCCTGACCGGCCACTCCGGCGCGGGGAAAAGCACCCTGCTGAAGCTGATTTGCGGGATTGAACGCCCCAGCGCCGGTCAGATTCTGTTCAGCGGGCACAATATCAGCCGCTTAACAAAGCGCGAGGTGCCGTTTCTGCGCCGCCAGATCGGGATGATCTTCCAGGATCACCATCTGTTGATGGAGCGTACCGTTTATGACAACGTGGCGATGCCGCTGATCATTGCCGGCGCCACCAGCGAAGATATCCGCCGCCGGGTCTCCGCGGCGCTGGACAAGGTCGGCCTGCTGGATAAAGCCCGCAACTACCCTATCCAGCTCTCCGGCGGCGAGCAGCAGCGCGTCGGCATTGCGCGGGCGGTGGTCAATAAACCCGCCGTGCTGCTGGCGGACGAACCGACCGGTAATCTGGACGATGTGCTGTCCGAAGGCATTTTGCGCCTGTTTGAAGAGTTCAACCGGGTGGGCGTAACGGTACTGATGGCAACCCATGACACCGGGCTGATATCCCGACGCAATTATCGGGTGCTGACGCTCTCCGACGGCCGCATGATCGGGGGAAACCATCATGGCGAATAACGCCCGTAACCTGAAAAAAACCGCCATAAAGGCCAAATCGCTGCGCGGCGGCTGGCGGGAACAGTGGCGTTACGCCTGGAGCAATACCCTGGCCGATATGTTGCGCCAGCCCCTGGCGACGCTGTTGACCGTGATGGTGATTGCGATCTCCCTGGCGTTGCCGAGTATCTGTTATCTGGTGTGGAAAAACGTCAGCCAGGCGGCCGCGCAGTGGTATCCCACGCCGCAGTTGACCGTCTATCTGGACAAATCCCTGGACGATAACGCCGCGCAGGCGGTGATTACCCGGCTTCAGTCGGAAGAAGGGGTCGAAAAGGTCAATTATCTGTCGCGTAATGACGCCATGGGCGAGTTCCGCAACTGGTCCGGCTTTGGCGGCGCGCTGGATATGCTGGAAGAAAATCCGCTGCCGGCGGTCGCCATTATCACCCCCAGGATGAATTTCCAGAGCGCCGACATCCTCACCACGCTGCGCGAGCGCGTGGCGGCGACGCAAGGGGTGGATGAGGTGCGCATGGACGACAGCTGGTTTGCCCGGCTGGTGGCCTTGACCAGCCTGGTCGGACAGATTTCCGCGACCATTGGCGTCTTGATGGTTATCGCCGTCTTTTTAGTTATCGGCAACAGCGTGCGCCTGAGTATTTTCAGCCGCCGCGAAACCATTAACGTCATGAAGCTGATTGGCGCGACGGATGGCTTTATCCTGCGTCCCTTCCTGAACGGCGGCGCCGTTATGGGATTCGGCGGCGCCGTGCTGTCGCTGATCCTGTCGCAGGCGCTGGTGTGGAAGCTGGACGCCGCCGTCACTCAGGTCGCCTCGGTGTTCGGCACCACCTTCAAAGTCACCGGGCTGAGTTGGGATGAATCCCTGCTGCTGTTGCTGGTCGCCGGGATGATTGGCTGGCTGGCCGCCTGGCTGGCGACGGTGCAACATTTACGTCGTTTTACACCACAGTAATCTTTTTTTGCTATAATCTTCCCCTGTGATTCAGACCGTGCGCACAGGGGAAACGCCCGCGGACGCAACGTTTTTTTCACCTCGGCCGACGCATGATTTCCTCGGGTATTCATCTTGATATGTTAAATAAAATGGATAAAATCAGAGGAACTTGTGAGTAAAATCACAGTCTGAATTTATGTCGGGTTACTGAATAATCCGCAGATACGCAACGGCGTTAATATCGCGATTCGTCCGTGGCGGGTCGCACAAGCGGTCTTCTTACTGAGAGGCATCGCATAATCGAGAGAGGTTGAATGACCAAAGATATGCAAACTTTCACCCTAGTACCCCAAGGCAGTCTGGAAGGTTATATTAGAGCCGCCAACGCCTATCCGATGCTGACGGCGGAGGAGGAGCGGGCCCTGGCTGAACGACTGCATTATCAGGGCGATCTGGAAGCAGCCAAGCAGCTGATTCTGTCGCATCTGCGTTTTGTTATTCACGTTGCCCGTAATTACTCCGGCTACGGCTTGCCGCAGGCGGACCTGATTCAGGAAGGCAACATCGGCCTGATGAAGGCGGTGCGCCGTTTTAATCCCGAAGTGGGCGTGCGTCTGGTCTCTTTTGCCGTGCACTGGATTAAAGCCGAGATTCATGAGTACGTTCTGCGTAACTGGCGCATCGTGAAAGTGGCGACCACCAAGGCGCAACGGAAGCTGTTTTTTAACCTGCGCAAATCGAAAAAACGTCTCGGCTGGTTTAATCAGGACGAAGTGGAGCTGGTGGCCCGCGAGCTGGGCGTGACCAGCAAGGACGTGCGTGAGATGGAGTCGCGCATGGCCGCGCAGGACATGACCTTCGATCCGACGCCGGACGAAGAAACCCACGATGGCAAAGCCATGTCGCCGATGCTGTATCTACAGGATAAATCGTCTGATTTTGCCGACGGCATTGAAGAGGATAACTGGGAAGGCCACGCGGCGGATAAACTGACTTACGCCCTGAAAGGCCTGGATGAGCGCAGCCAGCATATTATTCGCGCCCGCTGGCTGGATGACGACAATAAATCCACCTTGCAGGATCTGGCCGACCAATATGGCGTCTCCGCCGAGCGGGTACGGCAGTTGGAAAAGAACGCCATGAAAAAGCTGCGCATGGCGATAGAAGCCTGATAGCGCAGCATTAAAGCATAAGCGACCGGCGCCCTTGCCCGGTCGTTTTGTTTTTATCCGCCTTCACTGATTTTCATTCTTTATATAGCGCCAGCCGCCGGATACCGGTGAAAAACCGCAGCTAAGCATAAATTTCGCCAGCACCTCTTCATTAACCGTCGCGTGATCCGCCGTCGCCAGCCACCACTCCTTGACGCCGGGTAACTGCCTGAGCACCTCTTCCACCAAATACAGGCCGACGCCGCGGCGGCGGGTCTCCGCGCGGACGACCATATCGCTCAGTTGAGCGTATTCGCCTTTGATTTCCACTAATACCCCGGCCAACAGCCGATCGTTAAAACGGGCGGCAAAGATACGGCGATCCGGCGTCAGCCCCGCCTGCAGAAGCGCGAGATTCTGATGCGGCCAGATTTTCGCCAGATCAATTTTGTCCTGGTCACTGAATTCAGCAAGATTCTCAACGGTTAGTTTCATTTACTGGCACCCCGTAATGAGTGAAGAATAATGTAGTAGGCTTGTAGTGGAACAGTTACGCAATTTCTTCTTTACAGTTAATAGGGAAAATGCTTTTCACGTCGCCTATTTTTCGAGTAAAACGTCATTGATTAAGGCATAAAGCAGCATAACTGACTATATATAAATTAAATACTGGATTTTAAGGCTGGTATTTTATGCTGCCATCCTCGCTTATTCCTGCCACCGACAGTTGATTTGCAGCATAAAATTCCTGTTTAATAATATGAAAAATAAAGCCTTATTAGAATTCATTGCTAATAATAAACCTAACCTATTCTTAGATATAAGAAAAAGGTTATCTTATGACGTAGGCAGTCAAATTTCCGGCAATATTCATAATAAAACTTGGGGTAAAACGGATGAAATTGAGTAAAAGCAAAATATTGCTGATGGGCTGTATGGCAATCGCACTCGGTCAGGCGGCAAACGCGGCGGATCTCAAAGTGGCGGTTGTCGGCGCGATGTCCGGTCCTGTGGCGCAGTATGGCGATATGGAGTTCATCGGCGCCCGTCAGGCCATTGCGGATATCAATGCCAAAGGCGGCGTGAACGGCAATAAACTGGTTGGCGTTGAATATGATGATGCCTGTGACCCGAAACAGGCCGTCGCCGTCGCCAACAAGGTGATTAACGACGGTATCCGCTATGTCATTGGCCATCTGTGTTCCTCCTCCACCCAGCCGGCGTCCGATATTTACCAGGAAGAAGGCGTGATCATGATTACGCCCGCCGCCACCAACGCGGATCTGACCACCCGCGGCTATAATCTGGTGCTGCGCACCACCGGCCTCGACTCCGATCAGGGTCCGACCGCGGCGAAATACATTGTCGAAACCATCAAACCTCAGCGCATCGCCGTGGTGCATGACAAACAGCAATACGGCGAAGGTCTGGCTCGCTCGGTGCAGGATAACCTGAAAAAAGCCGGCGCGAACGTTGTGCTGTTTGAAGGTGTGACGGCGGGCGATAAAGATTTCTCTACGCTGGTGGCGCGCTTGAAAAAAGAAAACGTGGACTTCGTTTATTTTGGCGGATACTACCCGGAAATGGGGCAGATTCTGCGCCAGGCCCGTCAGGCCGGCATGACCACCAAATTTATGGGGCCGGAGGGCGTGGGCAACTCATCGCTGTCCAATATCGCCGGCGAAGCGTCTGAAGGCATGCTGGTCACGCTGCCGAAACGTTACGATCAGGTGCCGGCGAACCAGCCGGTGGTGGATGCTCTGAAAGCGAAAAAGCTGGACCCGACCGGTCCGTTCGTCTGGACGACCTATGCCGCATTACAGTCTCTGACTACCGCCATGGAGCGCAGCGGCAGCGCGGAGCCGGAAGAACTGGCGAACGATCTGAAGGCAAAACCCGTCGATACCGTGATGGGACCGTTAAGCTGGGATGAAAAAGGCGACCTGAAAGGGTTTGAGTTTGGCGTATTTGAGTGGCACGCAGACGGTACTTCCAGCGTCGTGAAGTAATCAAGCAAATCCGTATTAATCCCTCAGTACCGCATGCCCCCGCTATCGCAAGACGCGGGGGCAGAATTTAAGGTTAAGGTATGTCCGAGCAGTTCCTCTATTTTCTTCAGCAGATGTTCAACGGCCTGACGTTGGGCAGCACCTATGCGCTGATCGCCATCGGCTACACCATGGTTTACGGCATTATCGGCATGATAAACTTCGCCCACGGCGAAGTTTATATGATCGGCAGCTATGTCTCTTTTATCGTTATCGCCGCCCTGATGATGATGGGCATCGATGCCGGCTGGTTGCTGATCGGCGTGGCGTTTATCGCCGCCGTGGTGATATCCAGCGCCTATGGCTGGAGCATCGAACGCGTCGCCTATCGGCCGGTGCGCACCTCCAAGCGTCTGATCGCCCTGATTTCCGCCATCGGGATGTCGATTTTCCTGCAAAACTACGTCAGCCTGACGCAGGGTTCGCGCGACGTCGCCCTGCCCAGCCTGGTCACCGGACAGTGGACGCTGGGGGAGAGTAACGGCTTCGCCGCGACGATAAGCACCATGCAGTTGACCATCTGGATCGTGACGTTCCTGGCGATGCTGGCGCTGACGCTGTTTATTCGCTATTCGCGCATGGGACGCGCCTGCCGCGCCTGTGCTGAAGATCTGAAAATGGCCAGCCTGCTGGGCATCAGCACCGACCGGGTGATCTCGCTGACCTTTGTGATTGGCGCATTGATGGCGGCGGTGGCCGGCGTGCTGCTGGGGCAGTTCTACGGCGTGATTAACCCCTATATCGGCTTTATGGCCGGGATGAAAGCCTTTACCGCCGCGGTGCTGGGCGGTATAGGCAGCATTCCCGGCGCGATGATCGGCGGATTGATTCTGGGCGTGGCGGAGGCGCTGACCTCGGCCTATCTGAGCACTGAGTACAAAGATGCGGTGTCGTTCGCGCTGTTAATCGCGGTGCTGCTGGTGATGCCCACCGGTATTCTGGGCCGTCCGGAGGTTGAGAAGGTATGAAACAGCTCAATCTGTTCAACGCGTTGGTTTCCGCGCTGATGCTGCTGGTGCTGGCGGCATTTATCATGGGCATGCAACTGGGGCTTGACGGCACCAGGCTGGTGGTGCGCGGGGCGGATCAGGTGCGCTGGTACTGGATCGGCGCGGGCTGCGTGGTAGTGTTCTTCTTTCAGTTAATCCGCCCGTTCTTCCAGCAGAGCATAAAGAAATTCGCCGTCCCGTCGCTGGTATTGCCGAGCTTTGACGGCAGCACGCCGCGGCAGAAATTGCTGGCGGCGCTGTTGATCATCGCCGCCGTCGCCTGGCCGTTCCTGGTGTCGCGCGGTACGGTGGATATCGCCACCCTGACGCTGATTTATGTGATGCTGGGGCTGGGATTGAACGTCGTCGTCGGCCTGTCCGGACTGCTGGTATTGGGCTACGGCGGCTTTTACGCCATCGGCGCCTATACCTACGCCCTGCTGAACCACTACTACGGTCTGGGGTTCTGGGAAAGTCTGCCGCTGGCGGGCATGACGGCCGCCCTGTCCGGCTTCCTGCTCGGCTTCCCGGTATTGCGGCTGCGCGGCGACTATCTGGCCATCGTCACCCTGGGATTCGGGGAGATTGTCCGCATTCTGCTGTTGAACAATACCGAAATCACCGGCGGCCCGAACGGCATCAGCCAGATCCCCAAACCGACCTTCTTCGGTCTGGAGTTCAGCCGCAGCGCCCGCGACGGCTGGGACACCTTCCATAACTTTTTCGGCCTGACCTATAGCCCCGGCGATCGCATTATTTTCCTCTACCTGGTGGCGCTGCTGCTGGTGGTGCTGACGCTGTTTGTCATCAATCGCCTGCTGCGCATGCCGCTGGGCCGCGCCTGGGAAGCGCTGCGCGACGATGAAATCGCCTGCCGCTCGCTGGGGCTGAGCCCGACGCGCATCAAGCTGACGGCGTTCACCATCAGCGCGGCGTTCGCCGGTTTCGCCGGGACGCTGTTTGCCGCCCGTCAGGGCTTCGTCAGCCCGGAATCCTTCACCTTCGCCGAGTCCGCTTTTGTGCTGGCGATTGTGGTGCTGGGCGGCATGGGTTCGCAGTTCGCGGTGATCCTCGCCGCCGTGCTGCTGGTGGTGTCGCGCGAACTGATGCGCGACCTGAACGAATACAGCATGTTGCTGCTGGGCGCGCTGATGGTGTTGATGATGATCTGGCGCCCGCAGGGTTTGCTGCCGATGAAGCGTCCGCAAATGAAGTTGCAGGTGGGTAAGAAGGAAGAGCAGGCATGAGTACGCAGCCATTATTATCGGTCAGGGGTCTGACCATGCGCTTCGGCGGCCTGCTGGCGGTCAACAACGTTGAGCTGGATATTCACGCCGGGGAAATTGTCTCGCTGATCGGCCCCAACGGCGCGGGGAAAACCACGGTATTCAACTGCCTGACCGGTTTCTATCGCCCCACCGGCGGCACCATCCTGCTGCGCGATCGGCATCTGGAAGGCTTGTCCGGGCAGAAAATCGCCCGCATGGGCGTGGTGCGGACGTTCCAGCATGTGCGCCTGTTCCGTGAGATGACGGTGATTGAAAACCTGCTGGTGGCGCAGCATCAGCACCTTAAAAGCGGGGTGTTCGCCGGGCTGCTGAAAACGCCGGGCTTCCGGCGCGCCGAGGCGGATGCGCAGGATCGCGCGGCGGTGTGGCTGGAGCGCGTCGGCCTGCTGGCGCTCGCCAACCGTCAGGCGGGCAATCTGGCCTACGGCCAGCAGCGGCGGCTGGAAATCGCCCGCTGTATGGTGACCCGTCCGGAACTGCTGATGCTGGACGAACCCGCCGCCGGGCTGAACCCGAAAGAAACCGCGGAGCTGAATCAGCTGATTGTGGAACTGCGCGATCGCCATCAGGTTTCCGTGCTGTTGATCGAACATGACATGAAGCTGGTGATGGGGATTTCCGATCGGATTTACGTCGTTAATCAGGGAACCCCGCTGGCCCACGGCACCCCGACTGAAATTCGCAATAACCCGGATGTCATCCGTGCTTATCTGGGCGAAGGATAAAGTTATGCTATCATTAAATCAGGTCTCGGCCCATTACGGTAAAATTCAGGCGCTGCATCAGGTCAGCCTGCACATCGAACAGGGCGAGATCGTTACCCTTATCGGCGCCAACGGCGCCGGTAAAACCACCTTGCTGGGTACGCTGTGCGGCGATCCGCGGGCCAGCGAAGGCACCGTCATCTTTGATGGCAAAGACATTACCCACTGGCAGACCGCGCGGATTATGCGCGAGGCGATCGCCATCGTTCCCGAAGGCCGCCGCGTATTTTCCCGTATGACGGTGGAAGAAAATCTGGCCATGGGCGGATTCTTTGCCGAGCGGGAGCAATATCAGCAGCGCATCGAACGGGTCTACGACCTGTTTCCGCGCCTGTTCGAACGCCGCGCCCAGCGGGCCGGCACCATGTCCGGCGGCGAGCAGCAAATGCTGGCCATCGGCCGGGCGCTGATGAGCCAGCCGCGCCTGTTGCTGCTGGACGAACCGTCGCTGGGGCTGGCGCCGATTATCATCCTGCAAATTTTCGACACTATCGCGCAGCTGCGTGAAGAGGGCATGACCATTTTCCTGGTGGAGCAAAACGCCAATCAGGCGCTGCGTCTGGCCGACCGCGGTTATGTCTTGGAAAACGGCCATGTGGTGCTGGAAGACACCGGCGCGGCGTTACTGGCGAATGAAGCGGTGCGCTCAGCCTATCTGGGCGGTTGATTGATATCAGGCCGTTTCCCGGCCTGTTCTGCAAAAGGTACAAGAAGAGACATGGCCACTGAAGAGTTACTGGCTCGGCGCGTCGCGCAGTTGAAAAGCTCCGCCATTCGCGAACTGCTGAAGCATAGCAAGATGGATAATATTATCTCCCTGGCCGGGGGGATCCCGTCGGATGCGCTGTTTGATTTCGAGGGTCTGAATCAGGCCACGCGGTTGGCCATTACCGAACAGCCGCAAAGCGCGTTCCAGTATGGCTTGACCGAAGGCAGCGGCGTGCTGCGCGAACGCATCGCCGACCTTTGCGCCACGCGCGGCGTGAAAACGCGGGCGGAAGAGATCGTGGTGACCGCGGGTTCGCAGCAGGCGCTGGATTTAATCATGCGCGCGATGGTCGATCCGGGCGACGTATTTGTCGTTGAACGCCCCACCTACCTTGCCGCGCTGCAAACCCTGGAGCTGGCGCAGGCGCAGGTAATGTCCGTGTCCTCGGACGAAAACGGCATGGTGGTGGATGAGCTGGCGGCGCTGTTGCAGAAACAGCGCATCAAAGGCGTCTATATCGTGCCGAATTTCGGCAACCCCAGCGGCGTCACCCTGAGCGACGAGCGCCGCAGGCAGCTGATTACTCTGGCGCAACGCCATAACTTCGTTATTATCGAGGATGACCCGTACGGCGAGCTGCGTTTTACCGAAGAGCGCCACCCGACGCTGTTCCAACTGGCGCAGGAAGCGCCGGGCGCCACGCAACCTGTGCTTTATACCTCCACCTTTTCCAAGATACTGGCTCCCGGCCTGCGTCTTGGCTGGGCGATCCTCCCGGACTGGCTGCTGCATAAAGTCGCCATTATCAAACAGGCGGCGGATCTGCACGCCAGCGCGCTGTCGCAGAGCATCGCGGAGTGCTATCTGGGGTTGGGGCGTCTGGAGCGGCAAATTGAAAAAATCCGCTACGCCTATAAGGAAAAAAGCCGGCTGCTGTCCGGCCTGGTAGAGCAGGAGCTGGGGGATGTGATGAGCTTTAACCCGCCGCAAGGCGGCATGTTCCTGTGGGCCAGATTCCGCCAGCCGTTCAACACCACCGAGTGGCTAAAACAGACGCTGAATCAGGGGGTGGTGTTCGTACCGGGGGAATTCTTCTTCTCCGACTCGCCGGACTATGCGACGCTGCGTTTCTCCTTCGCCACCGCGACGGAAGCGCAGATGCATGAGGCGGTGGCGCGGCTACGCCGCGCGCTGTAATCATGGCGTGAAACCGCTGAGCGCTCAGCGGTTTCACCACCGGTTAGAACTGCTCCCAGTCGCCGCCGGAAGAGAGCGCCAGCTTGGGCTGGGCGACTTTGCGTAACGCCGGCGCCGCGGCAGGCGTTCTATTCCCCTGCGCAATACTGAACACGCTCATCAGCTCCACCAGTCTGGCGGCCTGATCGCTCAGGCTGTCGGCCGCGCTGGCGGACTCCTCCACCAGGGCGGCATTCTGCTGCGTCACCTGATCCAGCTGGTTGATAGCGTCGTTAATCTGGCCGATGCCATGCTCCTGCTCTTCGGTGGTTGAGCCAATCTCGCTGATCATCTCGGCGACGTTGCGCACCTGCCTGACCAGCTCATTGATGGTGGCGCCCGCATCGCTGACCAGCGTCGCGCCTTTCTCCACGGTGGCGACGCTTTCGCCAATCAGATCCTTGATTTCCTTGGCGGCGGAAGCGGAGCGCTGAGCCAGGGAACGGACTTCTCCCGCCACCACGGCAAATCCCCGCCCCTGCTCGCCGGCGCGGGCGGCTTCCACCGCCGCATTCAGCGCCAGGATATTGGTCTGGAAGGCAATGCCGTCAATCACGCTGATAATGTCGCCGATTTTTCGCGAACTGCCGCTGATCTCCTGCATGGTCTGCACGATGTCGCCCACCGCATCGCCGCCTTTGGCGGCGGTGTCGCTGGCGGAATGGGCCAAACGGGTGGCGGAGCGCACCGTCTCGCTATTTTGACGGATGGCCTGACTCATTTGCTCCATGGAGGCGGCGGTTTGCTGCAGGCTGGCGGCCTGCTCTTCGGTACGCTGGCTGAGGTCCGTGCTGCCGGCGGCGATTTCGCTGGCGCCGACGGAGATGGATTCACTGCTCTCGCGCACCTGATATACGATGCCGTGCAGATGTTCGCGCATACCGTTCATGGCGGCCAGCAGGCTGCCGCTATCGCCATCGCGCAGATCGACCGACATAGACAGTCGGCCTTCCGCTATCTGCCGGGCAATATGCGCCGCGTAAGCCGGTTCGCCGCCCAACTGCCCCCTAACCGTACGGGTGATCCCCCAGGCGATCAGCGCGCCGAGCAAGGCGCTGATGGCGGTGATAATCAGCAGCAGGGTGCCGGCGGCATTGGCATCGGACATAAAACGCTGCGACATGGCGACCGTATCGTTCTTATGCTCGTTGATCATGATGCTCAAAGAAGCCAGCGCCTTTTCCTGCGCCCCGATCACCTCGCCCAGAATCACCTCCCGGGCGCGATCCTGTTGGCCGGAATTGAGGAGATCGATCGCTTTTTTGATCGCATCGCTATAGGCGGGACGCACCACATTAAATTGCGCCAGCAGCTCACGCGATCTTTGCAGCTTCATTTTTTCATCCAGCTGTTTTAACAACTCGTTATTGCGGCTGATGATCGCCTCTACGCTACGGGTTTTCTCTTCAACGCGCCGGGCATCGTCATACAGCGAACCGTCGCGGATATCCTGCGCGGCGATATTCATATTGTCTTTGATTTCCTGCAGCAGCAGCAGGTTGATCAGGCGGGTATTGGCCAGATAATTCAGGTTATCCCCCACCGAAACCAGCTGAATGCGGCCGAACAGCGCCACCAGAAAACCAATCACAATCACCAGCGTAAAGCCGGCGCCCAGCATGGTGCCGAGCCTCATTTTTTTTAACCAATGCATAAAAATCCTTGAATTTCCCTTAGAGAGTTGATTTAAACCACGCCTTGAAGGTAACGATGACGCAGAAAGAGGGTGTGTAAGGCCAGGCAATATGTTGCATATTATTTAAAATAATGATTCGGGGAATTTATCGGCTAGTTAATCGGATGATTTATTTTTCATAAATTAATAAACTAAAAACATAAATTTTTATTTATTTTTACATTTATATATCATCTTATTAGCATTGTTCGTTGCTGTTATGGATAGGAATATTTAACTTTATCCATCGATAAACAGAGACCGGCAATCGGCGCAATCTGGCGGCGCCGACCCGAATTCAGACCGGCGCGCAGCGGGCTTAGAAAATAAACCACAGCGCCCAGGTAAAGATAAAACCGGCCAGACCCAGTACGGTGGTCAGCACGGTCCAGGTTCTCAGACCGTCGGCGACGGACAGGCCGAGATATTTGGTCACAATCCAGAAGCCGGAATCATTGACGTGGGAAAGCCCCAGCCCGCCGAAACAGGCGGATAACGTCACCAGCACCAGCTGCATCTGATTCAAGCCGCTGACGGCCTCGCTCAGCAGGCCGCAGGTGGTGAGAATCGCCACGGTGGCGGAGCCCTGCGAGGCGCGCAGCGCCAGAGAAAGAATAAACGCGGCGGGCACCAGCGGCAGATGAATGCTGGTCAGGGTATCCGCCAGCGCTTTGCCGATGCCGGATTCCACCAGCACTTTACCGAACACTCCGCCCGCGCCGGTCACCATGATGACCATCGCCGCGGCGGGCATGGCGTCCCCCATCACGCCGCCGGCTTTTTCCAGCGACCAGCCGCGACGCAGCGCAATCAGCCAGAAGGCCAGCGCCAGCGCGATCAGCAACGCCACCGCCGGGGAACCGACCAGCGACATCAGGTCGCGTACCCCATGGCCGGCGGGCAGGATGGTGGCGGAAACGGTGCCGAGCATAATAATCATGATCGGAATGACGATCAGCGCGGCGATCAACCCGGCCGGCGGCGCGGAGGCGGTGACTTCCTGCGGGTCGGTCTGCTCCGGTTTCGCCAATTGCAGCTGCTCCAGCACCTCCACGGAGAGCGCATAGTTACGCCGGTTAAGCCCCTTGGCGACCCAGTAGCTGATGATGCCGACGGGAACGGACACCGCCAGGCCGATGATCGTCAGCCAGCCGATATCCGCATTCAGCAATCCGGCCGCCGCTACCGGACCGGGATGCGGCGGCAGCGCGACGTGCACCGTCAGCATGACGCCGGCCACCGGCAGGCCGAATTTAATCGGCGAAACCTTGGCGACTTTCGCGAAGCCATAAACAATCGGCGCGAGAATAATAAATCCGACGTCGAAAAAGACCGGGATACCCAGAATAAAAGCGGCGCTGGTCAAGGCGGCCACCATTAATCCCGGCCCCATCAGCTGGGCGAAGCGTCTGGCCAGCGATTCCGCGCCGCCGGAGACTTCAATCATTCTGCCCAGCATGGCGCCGAGGCCGATAATAATCGTCACCGAGCCGAGGATGCCGCCCATGCCGGAGGTCACCACTTTCATGACCTCGCCCGTTGGAATACCGGTCGCCAGCGCCACCAGTAGACTCACCACCAGCAGCGCCACAAAAGGCTGTATTTTAAATTTAATAACCATCAGGAGCAGCAATAATACCCCGGCGATGGCGATGCAGAGTAGGAGTGAGGTAGCCATATTTATGATCTCATCAATATATATACCCCGGCATCTTTCACGGCGCGACAATATTGACCGCATACTGAGACCGATCGGGTATTTATGCGTTATTTAAAGAAAAAGGCGCCCTGATTTCCGTAGGAAAATAATACGGAAACCCGGTCTTTTTTGGTTTTTTAATAAAGGTTTATCTGGCGTCTCTATATATTTTTGGGTGATATTATTTTCCCTCCCTGAGCCAGGTCTGCGCCCACCCCAGCCCCGCCGCGGTTTTATCCCGCGGATGATACTCACACCCAATCCAGCCGGAATAATTCACGCGGTCCAACTCGTCAAACAGAAAAGAATAATTAACTTCCCCTTCGTCCGGTTCGTGCCTTGCCGGAACCGAGGCGATTTGAATATGCCCGACGCGGCCGTCAAGATCGTGAATAATTTGCGTCAGGTTGCCATCCACAATTTGCGCGTGGAAAAAATCCAGCTGAATATACACATTCGGCCGGCCGATCAGCTTTACCAATTCCAGCGCCTGATACTGGCTGGCGAACAGATAATTCTCTTTCACCTTCGCGCTTAACGCCTCAATCATGATATTGACGCCGTGGGGCGCAAATTTATCGGCGGCGTAACGCAGATTATCGATAAAGGTTTGCCGATAGGCATCGCCATCGGCGCCGGCCGGCACCACTCCCGCCATCACCAGTACCGACGGGCAGTTCAGCGCCAGCGCGTACTCCAGCGCGCTGTCGATATCCCGGCGCGCATCGTCGATGCGATCGGGCAGCGCGGCGACGCCCCACTCTCCCGCCGCGACGTTGCCGGGCGCGGTATTGAACAACACCTGTTTCAGGCCGTTTTCCCGCAGCTTTTCCGCCAGCAGCGGCGCCGGATACTCATAGGGAAACAGGTATTCCACCGCCTCAAAGCCGGCATCGGCCGCGGCTTTGAAACGATCGAGAAACGGCACCTCGGTAAACAGCATGGAAAGATTGGCAGCAAATTTAGGCATGATTAACTCCGTAATTCAGCAATTTCTTCAGCAGTGAGATAACGAATACGCCGGTCGCCGAGAATAAAGATCAGCTTGGCGGTTTCTTCCAGCTCTTCCATATTGTCCGCCGCCGCCCGTAAATCCTTACCGGTGACCACCGGACCGTGGTTGGCCAACAGAAACGCCCGATAGTGCGGGGCCAGCTTGGCCAAATCCTCGCCGAGCCGCGCATCGCCCGGACGGTAATAGGGTACGACCGGCACCCGGCCGACCCGCATCACCACGTAGGGCGTGAACGGTTTGACGGCGTCCTGCGGGTCCAGCCCCTCCAGACAGGAAAGCGCCGTCAGATAGGCGCTGTGCAGGTGAACGATCGCCCGGCATTGCGGGTTATTGCGGTAGATGGCGAGATGAAAGCTGATTTCCTTCGACGGCTTGTCGCCGGAAATCCATTCGCCGTCGAGGCCGACTTTGGATAGGCGGTCGGCCGCAAGCTCTCCCAGGCAAGAGCCCGTCGGCGTCGCCAGCAGCGTGCCGTCGTCCAGCAGCAGCGAGAGATTGCCCGCCGAACCGGTGGCGTAGCCGCGTTGAAAGAAAGAGGCCCCCAGTCGGACCATCTCGTCGCGCGCCTGTTGTTCATCCCTACGGCCATGCTCACTCATACTGCGAACTCCCTTTGCGCGCGGGCAAAAAAGTCTTCATCGCCGAAATTGCCGGATTTCAACGCCAGCGACAGCGGATGATTGGTGGATCTGATCCAGGGCACGCCGGGCGAAATCGACGGGCCGATATGGAAAGCATGGATGCCCAACGTTTGCACCACAATGCTGGACGTTTCGCCGCCGGCGATGATAAAGCGCTGAAAACCGTCCTGCCGCAGCTGGCGGGCGACGTCGGCGAACAGGCTTTCCACCGCCTGGCTGCTGGCCTCCGCCCCCCAGCGCTGCTGGATCCGGGCGAGATCGTCCGCGGGGGCCGTGGCGTACAGCAGCGGCGCGAGCGCCTCCGCGCGGTGTTCGTCCACCCATGCGGCGAGCTCGCGGGCATAAGCCCGCCGCGCCTCATCCCCTTGCAGGCAGCGCGCGACGTCGATGGCGCGGCTGGCCGCCTGCTCGCGGTAACGGGCGACCTGCTTATTGGTCATGTCCGAACAGGAGCCGGACAACACCACGCCGGGGCCGGGCTGCGGCATCCCGGCGGCGGTGGCCGCCGCGGTTTGCGGCGTCGACGGCGCCCACTGGCGGGCAAGGCCGATAGCCAGGCCGGAGCCGCCGGTAACCAGCGTCATATCGCGCAGCGCCTCGCCCTGCGTCAGCAGATGCTGCTGGTTCAGGGTATCCAGCACCACGTAGCGCACGCCTTGCCGCTTTAACTGCTCAAGCTGCCGTTTCACCGCCGCCGCGCCCTGCTCCATCACCTGATAGGGAACCAGCCCGCAGCGACCGGCGGCCTGCCGTTCCATCACCCGCGGCAGATTGCTGTCCGTCATCGGCGTCACCGGATGATGGCGCATGCCGGACTCGGACAGTAGCCGATCCATCACAAACAGATGGCCCTGATACACCGTCCGGCCGTTCACCGGCAACGCCGGCGAAATCACGGTTTGCGTTTCGCCCAGCGCCTCCAGCAGCGCGTCGGTAACCGGGCCGATATTGCCTTTGGCCGTGCTGTCGAACGTCGAGCAATACTTGAAATAAAACTGGCGGCAACCCTGCCGACGTAGCCAGGACAACGCGTTCAGCGATGCCGCTACCGCCTGCTCCGCCGGGCAGGAGCGGGACTTGAGGCTAATCACCACCGCCTGGGCGTCGACCTGAAAATCCGACGGCGGCACGCCGTTCAACTGAACCGTGGGCAGGCCGTTTTCGACCAGAAAGCTGGCAATGTCGGTGGCGCCGGTAAAATCGTCCGCAATAACACCCAGAGCTATCATTTTTGCTCCCGTTTTTCCGGCAGGGTAATGCCGCTGAAAATTTTGATTACCGCGCTGTCATCCTGCTTGCCGAACCCGGCATTGCTGGCGAAGGTAAACATATTGAAGGCGGTTGACGCCAGCGGCAGCGGGAAGCGCAGCGCTTTGGCCGTATCGGTCACCAGCCCCAGATCCTTGACGAAGATATCGACGGCGGATTGCGGCGTATAGTCGCCGTCCACCACATGGCGCATGCGGTTTTCAAACATCCACGAGTTCCCGGCGGCGTTGGTGACCACGTCATACATCACGTCCAGCGGTATACCGGCGCGGGCGGCCAGCGCCATCGCCTCCGCCCCGGCGGCGATATGCACGCCCGCCAGCAGCTGGTGGATAATTTTGACCGTCGCGCCCAGGCCAATCTCCTCGCCGATACGGTAAACCTTGCCGGCGACGGCGTTCAAAACCGGCCGCAGCTTGTCGAACGCCGCAGCGGAACCGGCCGCCATCACCGTCATCTCGCCCGCGGCGGCTTTGACCGCGCCGCCGGATACCGGGGCATCCAGCATGATCAGCTGATGCTGCGCCAGACGCCGGGCAATATCTTTGGCATCCTGCGCGGAGATGGTCGAGGACACCATCACCGCGGTGCCGGGCCGCAGTTTGGCGGCGACGTCGGGTTCGCCAAACAGAATAGCGTTTACCTGTGCGGCGTTGACCACCAGCAGCAGCACCGCATCCAGCCGGTCGGCAAAGGCGTCAACGCTCTCGTCGGCCCGGGCGGCGCCGGCCTGGCGTAAGCGCTCCAGCGCCTGCGGGTTGATATCGACGCCATAGGTGGTCAGCCCGGCGTTGATACAGGACGTGGCGGCGCCGAAGCCCATGGAGCCGAGACCGATAACGGCTACGGCATACTCTGCGGTTTCTTTCATAACGGTCACCTTGTTAATTTTAGTGATTATTTGTTCTATGGTGTTAAATGTAACCCCTTCGATGGTCGTTGACGGTGATTGTTATCACATAAATTAACATAAAGCTGATAAAATCCCTGCTACCGTTCGTCCGCGCAAAAAAGAATTTCATTATTAATATGTTAAATCATGATGTTATGCTTTTCTCCCGCGAGGGGTAATGCCGGAGCGTTAAACGCAGCGTGGTTTACGGCGTGAATTTATGATAATAATCGTCCTTAAACCCACCGGTTATCACAATATTTATCAAATCAGGATAGGAGCAGGGATGATTCCAGTAGAACGTCATCAACGGATTCTGGCGCTGATCGCCGAACGCGGCGTGGTGAGCATCACGGAACTGACCGAGCGGCTCAGGGTGTCGCATATGACCGTGCGGCGGGATGTGCAAAAGCTGGAGCAGGACGGCCTGTTGCTGAGCGTCTCCGGCGGCGTGCGCTCGCCCGAACGGCTGGCGATTGAGCCGTCGCATCAGGATAAATCCGTTATGTTCAGCCAGCAGAAAGAGGCGATCGGCCTGCTGGCGGCCCGGCAGATCCCGCCCAACAGCTGCATCTATCTGGACGCGGGCACCACCACGCTGTCGCTGGCGCGCCACCTGGCCGACCGGGATGATTTACTGATCGTGACCAACGATTTTGTCATCGCCGCCTTTCTTATCGAGTCCAGCCAGTGCCGCATGATCCACACCGGCGGTACGCTGTGCCGGGAAAACCGCTCCTGCGTCGGCGAAGCCACCGCGCAGGCGCTGCGTAACCTGTTTATCGATATCGCCTTTATCTCCGCCTCATCGTGGAGCCTGCGCGGCCTGTCCACGCCAAATGAAGACAAAGTGGCGGTCAAACGCGCGGTGGTGGAAGCCAGCAGCAAACGTATTCTGCTCTGCGACACCTCAAAATACGGCCGCATCGCCACCTATCTGGCCACCCCGCTAACGGTTTTAGACAGCGTTATTACCGACGACGGCCTGCCGACAGCGGCGAAAGATGCGCTGGGGAAAATGGGTGTTGAGGTGTTGGTGGCGGGATAGCGCCCTAAATTTTGGGGAAGAATATTGTAAGTTCAGTGAGAATAACCGGGTCGTTCGATGTAATTCTATGGAAAAAACAGTTACTGTGTCCAATCCTCGATAGTTAAACCCGGAACCATAGAGAAAGCATGATCATTGGTGACAAGAGTAGTTCTTTTACTCAGCGCATGGGCAGCAATTAACTGATCGAGCGTACCCATGGCTTTCCCTTTCTTCTCCATGGTAGCCCTCAGTTTGCCATAGCACGCAGCGGCATCGCTGTCCCAATCGTAAATCGTCACAGCATCCAGAAATGCTAATACGGCAGCTTTTAATGTCTTACTTTGCCGCTTTGCGACACCATAGAGTAATTCCGCTTCTGTAATGCAGGAAATGCTGATTTGGGCAGGATTTACAACCACCATCTTTGCCATGACATGAGGTTGTTGCCGGAAAAAATGACTCACCATGTTAGTGTCCAGCATGAACATGACTATTTCACTCCAGCAAAAGGATCTCTGTCTGTAAGGTCTTGTTGACGTTCTTCCTCAGTGAGAAAAGTATCAGACACTTGGGCCTTTTTTATCAGTTGCAGGACATTTTCCCATGTGTCTGGTTTAGCGGGCTTTTTTGACAATATGACATTTCCCTCTTCGTCACGGCGTATGTAAACCCGATCGGTATCGAATTCGAACTCAACAGGTAATCTGACCGCCTGGTTTCTTCCATTCTTAAATAGTTTAGCTACGCGTTCCACTTTAACCTCCCGATAAGATAGGCATATGCCTAAGCATATGTCAGATGCAGAGATGCGGCAAGATGAGCACCGCGTTTTCCCGTAATTGCGGCGCGTCTATATCCCTAAATCCTGCGCCTGATCGGTCAGCGCTTGCATCGCATCCATACTTTCATGTTCACGCTTTTTCTTATATTCCATCAAGTCGACGAACAGGATTCTGCGATGACGCCCGGTTTTATGGAAAGGCAGTTTCCCTTCTTCCAGAAGTTTTACCATATGCGGTCGCGAAACATTCAGTATATTGGCGGCCTCCTGCGTGGTGAGTTCAGCCTGAACGGGCACCACCTGCACCGTATTCCCGATAGCCAGTTCGCCTAGAATATCCATCAGTACAGCCAGCGCGGAAGTAGGCAGTTCAAGGGTATGCGTCTGCTCATCATCACCGATAATAGCGATGCGCTGCGTTTCCAGTTTGGTTGAAAGGTACGCCGCAAGTACCTGCCGTCCATGCTGTGCCAGCTCACTTTCACGGGAGTCGGGAAGGTTCAAATTGGTTAGTATCGTTGTCATCATCGTCACCCTTTTGGTTATTAACGATGAGAGTAATCGAAATAAACGAAAAAAGAAACATTCGAAATAAACGAAACAACTATATTTACCTGAAGGGTAATATTTCCGGACTGACGAGTAGAGAACGGAAGAATCGCCTTCAGGCGGAAATCACGCGTTGATTCCGCCTGTCACCTTGCCGTCATATCCCGGTTATTTTTCTGTCATACGCGCATGTCATGTTACCTGCGCATAAAAAAACATTGGGCTATTGCAGGAGACAGGCATGTTTAACCCTAACATCCGTAAAGCGGCCGCGTGCGTGGCATTGGCGTTGGTTTGCAGCGCCACTGCCCAGGCTGCCACCGAAATTCCTTTCTGGCACTCAATGGAGGGCGAGCTGGGGAAAGAGGTCAACTCACTGGCGAACCGTTTTAACCAGTCCCGCAGCGACGTAAAAATCGTCCCGGTCTATAAAGGCAACTACGAACAGAATCTGGCCGCCGGCATCGCCGCCTATCGCGCCGGCAACGCCCCGGCGATCTTGCAGGTTTATGAAGTGGGCACCGCCACCATGATGGCCAGCAAAGCCATCAAACCGGTGTATGAAGTGTTTAAAGACGCCGGCATCCATTTTGATGAGTCGGTTTTCGTCCCCACCGTTTCCGGTTATTACACCGACGCCAAAAGCGGTCAGCTGTTATCGCAACCCTTTAACAGCTCCACGCCGGTGCTGTACTACAACAAAGACGCCTTCAAAAAAGCCGGTTTAGACCCGGAACAGCCGCCGAAAACCTGGCAGCAACTGACCGAGTACACCGCCAAACTGCGTTCATCAGGCATGAAATGCGGCTATGCCAGCGGCTGGCAGGGCTGGATTCAGATTGAAAACTTCAGCGCCTGGCACGGCCTGCCGGTGGCCAGCAAAAACAACGGCTTCGACGGCAGCGACGCGGTGCTGGAATTCAACCAGCCGACGCAGGTCAAACATATTCAGCGCTTGCAGGATATGAATAAGCAAGGGAATTTCACCTATTTCGGGCGCAAGGATGAGCCGACCGAGAAGTTCTACAACGGCGACTGCGCCATCACCACCGCCTCGTCCGGTTCGCTGGCGGATATCCGCCGGCACGCCAAATTCGACTACGGCGTGGGTATGATGCCGTATGACGCCGACGTGCAGGGCGCGCCGCAGAACGCCATCATCGGCGGAGCCAGCCTGTGGGTGCTGAACGGCAAAGACGCCGCCACCTATAAAGGCGTCGCCGAATTTATGCAGTTCCTGGCGCAGCCGGAAAACGCCGCCGAGTGGCATCAGAAAACCGGTTATCTGCCCATCACCCAAGCCGCATATGAACTGACGCAAAAGCAGGGCTTCTACGAGAAGAATCCGGGCGCGGATATCGCCACGCGCCAGATGCTGAACAAGCCGCCGCTGCCGTTCACCAAAGGACTGCGCCTGGGCAATATGCCGCAGATCCGTACCGTGGTGGACGAAGAGCTGGAAAGCGTGTGGACGGGTAAGAAAACCCCGCAGCAGGCGCTGGACAGCGCCGTTGCGCGCGGCAACGCCTTGCTGCGTCGCTTCGAGCAGTCAACGAAGTAACCTCGTTGTATCGGGCCGCAGGGAAGCGGCCCGTCCCCTGGTGCAAGAATTAATGAGTTCACGCATGACATCATCCCGTCCCGTTTTCAGCCGTAGCTGGCTGCCCTATATGCTGGTGCTGCCTCAGCTACTGATTACCGCGATTTTTTTCCTCTGGCCGGCCGGTCAGGCGCTGTGGTATTCGGTGCAAAGTCTCGATCCGTTCGGGCTGTCCAGCGAATTCGTCGGTATGGAAAATTTCAGGCAGCTGCTGGATAACCCCTACTATCTCGACTCCTTTTACACCACGCTGATCTTCAGTTTTCTGGTGGCGGGATTCGGCCTGCTGATTTCCCTGTTTCTGGCGGCGCTGGTGGACTATGTTATCCGCGCCAGCCGCCTGTATCAGACGCTGATTATTCTGCCCTACGCCGTCGCGCCGGCGGTGGCGGCGGTGCTGTGGATGTTTCTGTTCAACCCCGGTCTGGGGCTGATTACCCATTTTCTCGGCCTGCTGGGGTACTCATGGAATCACGCGCAAAACAGCGGCCAGGCGATGTTTCTGGTGGTGCTGGCGTCGGTATGGAAACAGATCAGCTATAATTTCCTGTTTTTTCTGGCGGCGTTGCAGTCCATCCCCCGCTCGCTGATCGAAGCGGCGGCGATTGACGGCGCCGGCCCGGTACGCCGCTTCTTCAATCTGGTGCTGCCGCTGATCTCCCCGGTAAGCTTTTTCCTGCTGGTCATCAATCTGGTGTACGCGTTCTTCGATACCTTCCCCATCATCGACGCCGCCACCGCCGGCGGCCCGGTGCAGTCCACCACTACGCTTATCTACAAAATTTACCGCGAAGGCTTTGCCGGTCTGGATCTCTCCAGCTCCGCCGCCCAGTCGGTGGTGCTGATGCTGCTGGTTATCGGGTTGACGGTGATTCAGTTCCGCTTTGTCGAACGGAGGGTGAACTACCAATGATTGAGAACCGACGCGGACTGGATATCTTCAGCCACCTGATGCTGATCGTCGGGATCGCCGCGGTGCTGTTCCCGCTGTACGTCGGGTTCGTCGCCGCCACGCTGGACAATCAGCAAGTGTTTCAAGCGCCGATGACGCTGATCCCCGGCGCGCACCTGTGGGAAAATCTGCGCCATATCTGGCTGCACGGCGCCGGCAACAGCGTCACGCCCTTCTGGCTGATGTTGCTGAACAGCTTTGTGATGGCGCTGGCGATTACCCTGGGCAAAATCACGGTATCGATGTTGTCCGCCTACGCCATCGTCTATTTTCGCTTTCCGCTGCGCGGCCTGTTTTTCTGGATGATTTTTTTGACGCTGATGCTGCCGGTGGAAGTGCGAATCTTCCCTACGGTGGAGGTGATCGCCCGGCTGGAGATGATGGACAGCTACGCCGGGCTGACGCTGCCGCTGATGGCGTCGGCCACGGCGACGTTTTTGTTCCGGCAGTTTTTTATGACGCTGCCGGATGAGCTGCTGGAGGCGGCGCGCATCGACGGCGCCGGTCCGCTGCGCTTCTTTTTCGATATCGTGCTGCCGCTGTCGAAAACCAATCTGGCGGCGCTGTTCGTCATCACCTTTATCTACGGCTGGAACCAGTATCTGTGGCCGCTGCTGATTATCACCGATGCCAATCTCGGCACCGCGGTGGCCGGGATCAAAAGCATGATCGCCTCCGGCGACGGGGCGACGCAGTGGAATCAGGTGATGGCGGCGATGCTGCTGACCATGCTGCCGCCCCTGCTGGTGGTGCTGTTGATGCAGCGCTGGTTCGTGCGCGGTCTGGTCGACAGTGAAAAATAGCGGCTGGCCCGCCGTCGCAAGCGGCGTTGAAAAACACACGGGACGTTTTTTATGGCATGTTTAAAATTTCAGGCCGTCACCAAATCCTACGACGGCAAAAACCAGGTGATCCGCCCCATCGATCTCGACGTCGCCGACGGCGAGTTTGTGGTGATGGTCGGGCCGTCCGGCTGCGGCAAATCCACCCTGCTGCGCATGGTCGCCGGGCTGGAACGGACCACCAGCGGCGATATTTATATCGATAATCAGCGGGTCACCGATCTGGAGCCCAAAGATCGCGGCATTGCGATGGTGTTTCAGAACTATGCGCTTTATCCCCATATGAGCGTGTATGACAATATGGCCTACGGGCTGAAAATCCGCGGTTTCGGCAAAGCACAGATTCGCCAGCAGGTGGAAGAAGCGGCGCGGATTCTGGAGCTGCTGCCGCTATTGCAGCGCAAACCGCGGGAGCTGTCCGGCGGGCAGCGTCAGCGAGTGGCGATGGGGCGGGCCATCGTGCGCGAACCTGCGGTCTTTCTCTTTGATGAACCACTGTCAAACCTGGACGCCAAGCTGAGGGTACAGATGCGGCTGGAGCTACAGCAGTTACACCGCCGTCTGAAAACCACCAGCCTCTACGTCACCCACGATCAGGTTGAGGCGATGACGCTGGCGCAGCGAGTGATAGTAATGAATAAAGGCGTGGCCGAACAGATTGGCGCGCCGGCGGAGATTTATCGCCGTCCGGCATCGCTGTTTGTCGCCGCTTTTATCGGCTCGCCCGCCATGAACCTGTGGCCGGGCAGGATAAGCGACGATGGCGCGCGGTTCGAGCTGAGCGACGGCGTGGCCTTGCCGCTACCGGCGGCGAAACCGCAATGGCGCGGACGCGAGTTGACGCTGGGGGTAAGGCCGGAGCATATTCAGTTGACTACGAGCGAAACCGGCGGCATACCGTTGCAAATATCGACGCTGGAACTGCTGGGCGCGGATAATCTGGCGCACGGACAATGGGGGGCGCAAAAGGTGATTGTTCGCCTCTCCTACGAACATTGCCCGGCGCTAGATTCGACACTCTGGCTGCATCTGCCGGAATCATCATGGCATTGGTTTGATTCGCAAAGCGGATTACGGATGGAATAATGGTAAATACCTGGCCTTATCCGGCGATTGTCGCCCACCGCGGCGGCGGATCGCTGGCGCCGGAAAACACGCTGGCGGCGATCGACGCGGGTGCCGATCTCGGACACAAAATGATTGAGTTTGACGCCAAGCTGTCGCAGGACTATCAAATCTTTTTGCTGCATGACGACCGGCTTGAACGCACCAGCAACGGCTGGGGCATCGCCGGCAATCTGACCTGGGACAAGCTGGTCGGCCTGGATGCGGGAAGCTGGTTCGGTAAACGGTTTGCCGGCGAACGGCTGCCGCTATTATCGGAAGTCGCCAAACGCTGTAAGCAGTATGGCATGGCGGCCAATATCGAGATCAAGCCAACCACCGGCCACGAGCAGGAAACCGGACACCTTATCGCCCTTGCCGCGCGCCGGCTGTGGGCCGACCATCCGCTGGCGCCGCTGCTGTCCTCATTCTCGGTTCAGGCGCTGGAAGCGGCGCAACAGGCGGCGCCGGAGTTGCCGCGCGGACTGCTACTGGATGAATGGGACGACGACTGGCAAGCCCTGACGCGGCGTTTGGCATGCCTGTCCATCCACCTTAACCATCAACTGCTGACGGCGGAACGGGTGACGTTATTGCAGGCCGCCGGACTGCGGATTCTGGCGTATACCGTGAACCAGCCACAACGGGCGCAAACTTTGCTTGACTGGGGCGTTGACTGCATCTGTACCGACCGGATAGATTTAATCGGCTCAGATTTTGCTGCCGGCTGAAATCTGGTCATGCTCATCCTTCAGCAATTGGTGCCGGTTACTAAGGAAGTGGCTCCATGCCCGCATTTATCAGTTCGCTCTGGCACCAGATTTCTCTCTCTTTACCGCTGTTTGTTTTGATCGCGCTGGGTTACGGCCTGATCCGTTATGGAAAATGGCCGACCGCCATTACCGACGGCATGAGTCGCTTTGTCTTCTCGGTGGCGATGCCGGCCATGTTATTCCGCCTGATGAGCGATTTTTCCCAACGTCCCGCGGTCGACGCCCGGCTGCTGATCGCTTTTTTCGGCAGTTGCCTGATCGTCTTTATACTGGGCCGCATTGTGGCGCGCCGGGTTTTTCATCTGGACGGCGTTTCCGGGTCCATTTTTTCGCTGAGCGGCATCTTTTCCAACAATGTCATGCTCGGTCTGCCCATCGCCACGCTGATGTTGGGTGAAGAGGCGCTCCCTTCCGTGGCGCTGGTGGTGGTGTTTAACGGTCTGATTCTCTGGACGTTGGTGACGATATCGGTGGAGTGGGCGCGCAACGGAGCGCTGTCGCTGCAAGGGTTTACCAAAACCGCGCTGGGAGTGCTGAAAAACCCGTTGATTATCGGCATTATTTCCGGGACGGCGTTCAGCCTGACAGGTCTGTCGCTGCCGTTTTACGTCGACCAGCCGCTGAGTATGCTGGGGCAGATTGCGATGCCGCTATCGCTGATCGCCCTGGGAATGGGGCTGGCGGAATACCAGATCCGCGACGGCTGGCAAATCAGCAGCGCCATTTGCGCCATCAAACTGCTGGTTCAGCCGCTGGTAATTTGGGGCATCGCGGTCGCGCTCAACCTGCCGGAAACGGAGACGCGGGCGGTGGTATTGCTGGGCTCAATGTCAGTGGGGGTGAACGTCTATCTGATGTCGCGCCAGTTCAACGTGCTGGGCGCTCCGGTGGCGTCGAGCTTGCTGCTGTCGACGGCGCTCGCCGCACTGACCACCCCGCTGATCCTGACCCTGATGGGCGTACGATTATAGCGGCGCGATCGGGGGCTTTACGGCGTCTGCCGCGGCAACATCCTTTGCTGGGTGCCGCGTTGCTTATCCTGCTGTAATTGCTGTTTTTGCTGTTGCTGTAGCTGGGTATTGCGCTGCTGTAGTTGTTGATTCAGCTGTTGTTTGTGCAATTGTTGATTCTGCTGCATACGCTGTTGCAACTGCTTCTGGCTATTGATGCCATTTTCATACTGCTGCTGTTGCACCGATGGCGCCTTCACGGCGTCGGCCCGGGTAACCAGCGGCAGTGAAAACAAGGCGAATAATAATGCCGTCGACGTTATTGCGTGTTTCATTCGGGTCCTCCACGGCACGGAATGTGCCAAACCGTATATCTACTCGAAACCGCATACATTTCCAGTTCCGTTAATAACAGTGTAAGCGCTGCGAGCGGAAACGTCGCGCAGAGTTATCTGTATTATGTGCCCGTCAGGCTTTGGGTCACCCGCCGGGAATGTTATATACTGCGGCGGAATTTTTCCTGGCATTGAAGTTATCCCATGTTTCATATTGCGCTCTATGAACCACAAATCGCGCCCAATACCGGCAATATCATCCGTCTGGCCGCCAATAACGGCTGCACGCTGCACCTGATTGAACCGCTGGGCTTTGATTTTGAAGAGAAGAAGCTGCGTCGGGCGGGGCTGGATTATCACGATTTGGCCAGCGTCAGTCGCCATAAAAATTATCAGGATTTTCTGGCGGCGGTCGCCGGACGGCGCATTTTCGCCTGTACCACCAGAGGCAGCCGAGCTTACGATCGGCCGGCCTACCAACCGGGCGACGTGCTGCTGTTCGGTTCGGAAACCGCCGGCCTGCCGGATGATATCCGCAACGGCTTTGCCGCGGACTTCCGTATCCGCATCCCCATGCAGCCGGAGAGCCGCAGCCTTAACCTGTCCAACGCCGTCGCCATCATCAGCTATGAAGCCTGGCGGCAGAACGGCTTCGGCGGCCGCGCCTAACGGCCTGGGACGTCAAAATCGATTCCTATTCCCCCGGCTGCGGCGCCGACAGCCCGGCATGCTAGCGCTGGTCCAGCGGCAGCCAGATAACCAGCCGCAGGCCGCCCAGCGGGCTATCTTCCGCTTTCACCCAGCCTTTATGCTGCGAGATCGCCGTTTCCACGATGGCCAGACCTAACCCGGTACCGCCCGACTCCCGATCGCGGGCTTCATCGGTGCGATAAAACGGACGGAAGATCTGCTCGCGATCTTCCGGGCTGACGCCGGGGCCGTCATCGTCCACTTTGATGGTAATACCCTGGTTATCGACGGAAAACGCCACGGCGATATGCTGGTGAGAATAACGCAGCGCATTGCGGACAATATTTTCCAGCGCGCTGTCGAGTGCGGAAGGATTGCCATACAGCGTCCACGGCCCGGGCGGATAGGTCACCTCCAGCGTTTTACCCATTTGCTCCGCTTCAAAACGGGCGTCATCCAGTACGTCGCCCCACAGTTCGTCGGCGCGGATAAATTCGCGGGTGAGTTCGTTCTTATGCTGATTGCGCGACAGCACCAGCAGGTCATTAATCATGCCGTCCAGCCGCTGGGTCTCGGTTTCGATGCGAGCGAGTTCATGACCCTCCCCCTGACGCCTACGCAGCAATGCGGTGGCTAGTTGCAGACGGGTAAGCGGAGTGCGCAGTTCGTGTGAAATATCCGACAGCAGGCGTTGCTGGGCGGTGACCATACGATCCAGCGCACTGACCATCTGGTTAAAACTGACCCCCGTCGCCAGAAACTCCTGCGGTCCGGACTCCAGCTCGGGATGTTGACGCAGGCTGCCCCGCGCGACTTCGTCCGCCGCGTATTTCAGTTTACGCGCCGGCTTGGCCAGGCTCCAGGCAAGCCATAACAACAAGGGCGCGCTGATCAGCATGGTAAAGATCAACAGCAGCAACGGGCGGTCAAACAACAGGTTGATAAAATCCGATTGCAAACTGCTCGCCGGGCGGATCAGGTAAAGCTGGTAGTTATCCTCGCCATCGCGGATGGAAAACGGCCCCAGCAGCTCCACGCGGCCATATTTCTTTTTTTGCGGATGATCGGCGTTGTTGGACAGGCCGATAAAGTTACGCACAATTTGCGTTTCGCTTTTCTGCGCGCCGAGCACCCGCCCTTCGCTGGTCACCAATAACAGCCGCTGCCCCGGCGGCGCCCATTTCTCAATCACCCAGAATAGCCTCACCCACCAGCGCAAATCGTTGGCCGGGGTGTTGGCCAGATCGGCCTCGATATGCTGCTCCAGCATGATGCCTTGCCGCTGCTCGCTTTCCAGCAATGCGGTGAGCTGGCGGGAATCAAGCTTCGGCACCATCAGCACCAACATCAGCACCAGCGCCAGCGTCAGCCAGAAAATCGCGAAAATGCGCGCGGTCAGGCTATTAATCATGCAGCAGACACCATCAGGTAACCTCGGCCGCGCAAGGTTTTAAACCACGGCAACCCATCTTTACGCTGCGGTAATTTACGCCGCAGATTGGAGATATGCATATCGATGGCGCGGTCAAACGGCGTAAGCCGTTTGCCCAGCACCTCCTGACTCAGGTGCTCACGCGAGACAACCTGACCCAGCCGCTGCGCCAGCAGATACAGCAGCGTAAATTCGGTACCGGTCAGATCCAGCACGGTTTCATCAAAGCTGGCTTCCTGCCGGCCCGGATTGAGCCGCAGACCGTCAACCTCCACCGTGGGGGCGCTGGATTCGCCGGACTGTTGCTGATCCGTCCAGTTGGAACGCCGCAAAATGGCGCGGATACGGGCCACCAGTTCGCGGTCGTTAAAGGGTTTCGGCAGATAATCATCCGCGCCTAATTCCAGACCCAGTACCCGGTCCAGCTCGCTGCCGCGGGCGGTTAACATGATCACCGGGGTCTGATGCTGCTGGCGCAACTCTTTTAAGGTATCGATACCGTTTTTCTTCGGCATCATCACATCCAGCAATAGCAGATCGACCGTGCTATCCAATACGTTTAACGCCTGTTCGCCGTCATAGGCGACAACGACGTTAAAACCTTCCATTTCGAGCAATTCTTTTAATAAAGAGGTTAGCTCTCTATCGTCATCAACCAACAGGATCTTATTCATGTTTTATCTACCTCCAGGGGCAAAATACGTCATAGATTAGCGCTATTCCATGACTTTACGTAGTTTTACATCCTCTGACGCATGTTTGCAGCAAGACGATTAGACTGATGCTCATTGATTCACAGAACAGCACGCCGACCGGGGAGTTATTGATGCAACACGCCACAACGTTATCTCTTGCTTCACTGCTGATGCTGAGTTCTTTCACCGCATTTGCAGCGGGTGTCGAGGGGACGTCTGTGAATGGCTGTCAGGATGACTCGGCCATCAAACGAATTCCCGATCAGCAGGGGATGTTTGACGGTGTGAAGTTAAGCGTTCAGCAACGCCAGCAGATGCGCGATTTGATGCATCAGGGCCGTCAGGACGCTCCGGCGTTTAACACCGAAGATATTGAAACCATGCATAAGCTGGTTATCGCCAACCGATTTGATGAAGCCGCGGTTCGCGCTCAGCTAACCAGGATGACGCAGGTACAGATTGAGCGTCAGGTCCAGATGACCCGGGTGCGCAACCAGATGTATAACCTGCTGACCAGCGAGCAGAAAGAAATTTTAGACCAGAAACACCAACAGCGCATGAAAGAGATGCAGCAGCAGATATCCCTGTTTAACCAGACGCCAAGTCAACCACCGGGCGTGAACGAGTAGTAACCCCTAGCAGTGAGTAGTGTAGTTCGAGTAATAGATACCATTTTCCTTGCCATAGACACCATCCCTGTCTTTTGCCCTCCATGATGGAGGGCTTTTTTTTGGCGATTTTCCGGGTAAACCGTTTTAAAACAACCACCTATTAAGCAATCACAAGCAACTGTAAACGGTTATAAAGTGGTCAAAAACGGGCCATTTTGGGCAAATGTGGTCAACATGTGGACACTTTCAAACGGCTATTTTTCCCCGTAATGGGTTGAGCGTAATAGCATTTTCCAGATAGTCCGGCGCCAGGTGCGCGTAAGTCATGGTCTGCTGGATGCTGGCATGACCCAAAATCTGCTGTAGCGCGACCAGACTTCCCCCGTTCATCACAAAGTGGCTGGCAAACGTATGCCGCAAAATGTGCGATGCCTGGCCTTTCGGTATATCCGGCTTTACCGCCCTGATTTGCTCACAGAACGCCGGATAGTCAACCTTAAACAGCCTGCCGGTTTCGCGGGTTTTAATAGTCCGTTCCACCTCTTCCGAAATGGGGATGGTTCTATTTTTGCCGTTCTTTGTTTCCGTAAACGTCACCCGGTGATTCACTATCTGACCTGCGCGTAACGCGCTGGCCTCTCCCCATCTTGCCCCGGTGCTCAGGCATAACACCGCCAACCTGTACGCGTCGCCTTCCAGCACTGCCAGCAGCCGCGCGATCTCCGCTTCCGCCAGGAATGTGACCGATGCCGGTTTTTCAGTTAGCGGCGGCAAGCCTTTTAGCGGATTATCACCCGCATAGACTTCCAGCTTAATCAACGCCGAAAACATGCCGGAAAGCCGGTACATATCGCGGTTAATGGTTGACGGGTTGGTGCCGCCAGTCAACCGCAGCGTGCGGAATTCCAGTATCGCGCGTTTATTTATCCGGCAGATCTCCGGGTCGCCCATCTGTTCAGTTGTACGTTTCAGGTGTCGCTTTTCAATCATGCCGTTTTTCAACGTCTGGCCGTGATAAAGCCACCATAATTCGACCAGTTCACTGAGCTGGCGACGCTCAACGCCATAGCCGTGCTGCCACTCTTTTTTATCCGTTCTGGATAACGTATAGCGTTCAAAAGCTACCGCTTCCGTTTTCTTCTCAAACTTCCGCCGGATGCGTTTTCCTTTGCGTCCGATCGGGCGTATGTCCACTTCATATTGACCATCATCGAGCTTCTTAATTGCCATAAGAAAGCCCTCCGGCGGTCAGTTCACAATCCTGATAACAGATAGTGAAAATGTAATGTTTATAGAGCGTTAACCAGTCTGTTTGTCTGAGTGGTTGGATTGCGTTGAGTCTGGCCCAATGTGTGCGAGGGCCGGTGCTATCTGCCCAGCCGCTGGCGCTGTCTTATCCGTCATCAGCCATAGGGTGTATTTTTCAAACTGCTTACATCTTGTAAGAAGCATTACCGATTGAATGCCGGGTTCGGCGTGCCCGCCCTCATAATTCTTTAAAGTGCTTAGCGCCATCCCGCTGATTTCACAGAATTTTGCTTGTGTAAGGCCTTCAGCCTTCCTAATCGCCCTGATTTTTTGTCCCATATTCATTTGACAAAGTTCCAAGTTAAAGACTATATTCCTGCAAAAGGTCTGTTTGTAGGAACCTTTTGAGGCACGAAAAACCAACCGCACAAGCAAGCAACAGAAAGCAAGCCTAAGCGATTGGTGATCGAATGAGAGTATCACGACACGGTGAAGGGGTGAACGGATGAGCAAAGAGAATGAGGGCGCTTTAGTCAAGGCCGAACCTGCCGACCTCGTAGCGTTGGCTGTAAATACATTGGGGTTCATGAAAAAAGAGGCCAGCAATTCGGGCAAGGAATTTACTGACCATCAGTTAAGTGCAGTGGTTAATTTGATGTATCTTTACCACCCTTGGATAACTGACCACTTAGAAGCGTACAGGTTTGAGCAAACAGGAAAAGAACTTTTTCTTCATGATTCATAACCGATTCCTTACGTGAGTAGTTGTTTGTCCATAGTTCCCACCAGAACAAACGGACAGAAAAAAGATAGCACAAGCCACGCGCCGGGCGTGGCTAAAAACCCCGGCACACATTCCAATAATTGAAAAAAAGGAGTCCAGCAATGGCAGACGGTGTTTATGAGATTCGCCACCCGGTTGACGCAGTTCCGTATCAGAAGTTTGCAGAAATGATCGGGAAATCGGAAGCGGCAGTAAAGGGCATGGTTGATAACGGAAAGCTGCCGCTGATTCCGTGGATTAACCCGGAAAACCCAAACCCGCGCCGTGGTGAAAATTGGGTGTATATCCCAGAATTCAATCGCGCTATGCGTGACGCCTTCATGAATCGCCCGAAAGAACAGCGCGACGCATGGTTATTGTGGCTGGGGCTGTAATAAATAAGAGAGGCGTCGTGAATCTGGTTCAGCTAAATAGCAAAACGTCGCTATATCGTGGTTTCACTATTTTAAAGTTGCCACGTAAAAAACCATATAACCGTCAGCGTTATCAAATTACACGCGAATGCGATTATTTCGGGTTGGATTTTGCGCTGGCAGAAGCATGTAAAACCATAGATAAATTATGCGGAGTTAAAAATGATTAGCATCGCGCGTTTATTAATATCTCAATCACCAGCGCCGCAGCCAGAAAATAAAGGCTGGCTGGAGTTGCCGAGCGGTCGCCGCATTCAGCCAAAACCAAGCCAGGTTTATTTTTTCCCTGGGCGCCAAAAACCTTATATGCCGCCTGCAACACGCCGCCGCTGGTTTGCGCGGTTAATTAACCTTTCCGCGTAACGGTGATGATTATGGAAACTATCAATCACAATCCGGGAATATGGCTGCAAGCGGCCGATGACGCGGCCAATAGCTTTCTGCTTCAGCCTGCGGAAGTGCGCGAGCATGGCAGTGATAACGGCTATTGCAAGATCAGCGTTTTATCCTCGCTGGAAAGTCTGGCCGATGCGCTTTATTACCTCGATTACCCGTTGTACCAGTTCATTAAGACTCACAGCAACCAATGGTACAGCGAAGGAATGACGCGCCAGCCGGAGTTTTCCGCCGCCTGGACGAAGCGGGTTATCCGTCGTGGCTAACACCGAAGCCGCTCGCGCCGTTCCGCTGAGCATCAGCACCAGAACGGACGGGCTTAACCACATCGCCGCGCTAAGGGGGAAATTCTTTCAGTCGGACAGTGAAAAGGATATGTGCCGTTTTATTGATGATATGCGGGACAAGATAGATCGTGATTATCACGAAAATATGCGCGTGCTGGCTGCAATTTTTTATTTGGCAGATATCAGTAAAGAGCGTCATCACTTGAATTTTAATGAACTGACAACTGACGAAAAAACAAGGCTGATTAAGACAATGAATAAACTTAAGGCAGTTGTGAGTTTATTCCCAAAACATTTAATTCTTTAACCGTAATAAAACCCATTTTTTATGGCGTAAACCCGCCGGGCTTTCTATTACCTGAAAAAAGGAAATCACGATGAGAAATGCGCAAGTTAGAAAAATGAGTACGGCAGGAAATGAAGCGCTTACCGAGCTTCTGAAAAAAGCAAAACTGGAAGAAAAAAAAGACCAGCATTTTGGCTTTTCCGTTCGTCTTGATGCGCTGTCTATTCATGCGCAGAACAAAGGGCTTTCGGCCACGGAAATCATTGAACTGCTGCGCGCCGAGGCGGGCCGCTTTGAGTCATCGGCGCAGGAGATTATCTGATGGCTGATTACATGGACGCCGCGCAAGAGCAGCAAGACATGATACGCGATGCGCATATCGCCGCCGCCCGCCGCAAGTCTGCGGCGCCATCCGCTTTTACTTGCGAAAACTGCGACGCGCCAATACCGGAAGCGCGCCGCGTTGCCGTTCCTGGCGTGTCGCTCTGCGTACATTGCCAAGGCATTAGCGAACAGAAAAGTAAACACTATCGGGGTGAAAAATGAATAACGTCATGATTGATTTAGAAACATTGGGTAAAAAGCCTAACGCACCGATTGCCGCCATCGGCGCCGTGTTCTTTGACCCGGAAAATTATGGCCTGGGTGAAGAGTTCTATACCCGCGTTGACTTTGAGAATCACATGGAAAAAGGCGCGGTAGCGGATGGCGATACTATCAAATGGTGGTTGCGCCAGCCATCCGAAGCGCGCGCCGAGCTAGTCGGTGATGATGCCGTATCGATGCGTGATGCGCTCGGCGGTTTTAGCGACTGGCTGACAGATAACGCCGATGATCTAGGTTCGCTGAAAGTGTGGGCGAAAAGCCCGTCTTTTGATTGCGTCATTCTGAGAACGGCATTTGGTTTAAGTTTTGACGATGTTCCGTGGAAATATTGGAATGAGCGGGACGTCAGGGCTATTGAGGCTTTGGGGCTGGCGAAAGGCGTCGGCACGCAGATGTTTGACGGGGTTAAACATCACGCGCTTGATGATGCGATTAACCAGGCCGGGTTGGTTACTTATGTCTGGAGCAACCTACACCATGAAGGGGAACGCCCGCAAAAAATAGGCGGTTGTGATTGGATTGATTGGAATGAATTAAGCGCCCGCGGTCTGTTGAAGACTATCAATCAAGAGTTTTTTCACCGTCTGGGGCTAGCTGTTTTTTATGATCCAGCAAAGGGAGTTTCAGCAGGCGCATTGATTTCTGATGATGGCAAATGGAGGTATGACAAGAATCTATATAAGCCGCTAAGCGATTTGGTATTCAGTGAGGTCGCGGATTTCTTTGCTGGGTTGGAACCATCATCACCAGCAGCAATGCAAACGGCGCTGATTGAACGTTTGGCCCAGGTAATAAACGAGAGGGCGCCGAAATGATCCGCCCGTTCATCAAATGGGCGGGGGGTAAAACCCGCGTCCTGCCCGATTTGCTGCCACTCCTGCCGAAAGGCGATCGCCTGTTTGAGCCGTTTGTCGGCGGCGCGTCCGTGTTCCTGAATACCGATTATCCCCGCTATGTGCTGGCTGATATTAACGCTGACCTGATTAATACATATCGGATGGCTAAGGGCGCCACTCAGGCATTTATCAGCACAGCAAAAGAGTTATTCAAAAACGGCAATAGCAAGAGCGAGTTTTATCGCAACCGCGACAAGTTCAACGCCATATCTGACGATGAACACATGCTAAAAGCCGCGTTATTTCTATACCTGAATCGCCATTGCTTTAACGGTATTTGCCGGTACAACGCATCAGGTTTTTTTAATGTCCCGTTCGGAAGCTATAAAAAACCTTACTTCCCGGAAGCAGAGATAAGGCTGTTTGCGGAAAAGGCCAACGACACCACAACCTGTTTTATCGCGGCAGATTTTCGGAAAGTGCTGGCCGCGAAAGCGATAAATGAACGCAGCGTTATCTATTGCGATCCGCCCTACCTGCCGGTCAGTGACACGGCAAATTTCACGCAATATCACCACAGAGCATTTACCGTCGAGAGCCACCGCGCATTGGCTAAATACCTAAGAATCGTTCGTTACGAAACTGGCGCCGCCGTAGTTATTTCAAATAGCGATACCCCCGCCACGCGCGAAATTTACCAGAATTACAAGTTTTATGAGATTGGCGTAAGCCGCTCGCTGGGTGCCGCCGCGGTTTCACGCAAAAAGGCCGGGGAATTGATTGGTGTGCTGGATGTAGGGGTGAGTAAATGATCCCTTTTGCTGTTAATCCCCTATGCTTGGAGCCAAACACAATCAACGTTATTTCCGTTTCAGGAGGTAAGGATAGTCTTGCTCAATGGCTATTAGCCATTGAGAGCGGCGCTGATCATATCCCGGCATTCGCCGACACGGGTCATGAACACCCTCAGACAATGGAGTATTTGGATTATCTGGAGTCCAAGCTAGGGAAAATAAGGCGTGTCCATGCTGATTTCTCTACTCACATTGAAGGTAAGCGCAAATTTATTGCCGAAAAGTGGCCTGTCACCCTTGTTTCAGAATGTGGTTTTACTGACGAGCAGGCCGCAAATATTATCGCCACCGCATTAGATACCTTGCATCCCACTGGTATTCCATTTCTTGATTTGTGCATGTGGAAGGGCCGCTTCCCGTCAACGAAACGGCGTTTTTGCTCTACAGAACTAAAACATGAGCCAATCCGTTTACAGGTTGTTGAACCAATTATTGATGCAGGGTTTGAGGTTGTCTCATGGCAAGGGGTACGCGCTGAAGAGTCCGCCCCGCGTGCGCTTTTATCTGAGTGGGAATCCGGCTTTGATATTGGCCCTCGCCTAAGCATCTATCGCCCTATTCTTCATTGGAAGCATGCCGATGTTTTCGCATTGGCAAAGCGTCACGGTATCAAGCCAAATCCGCTATACGAGCAAGGCTGTAGCCGCGTCGGATGCATGCCATGCATTCAAGCCAGAAAATCCGAATTGGCAGAAATATTCCGCCGCTGGCCGGAGGAGATTGAGCGAGTAGCCAAGTGGGAACGTCTCGTTGCTGCCTGTAGCCGCCGCCAAAATTCAACGTTTTTCCCATCAACAAACGATCCCAAAAAAGCAGAACGGCGCATTGAGTGTATTAGCGTCGAGTCTCACGGCATCCAAACGTACAGAGATTGGGCGTTAACAACCAGAGGGGGGCGCCAGTTCGATTTATTGGGCGAAGCTGTCGATCCGATGGTTTGCAACAGTGTGTATGCCGGGGTGTGTGAATAATGGCCGCCTACTACAACGAGATCGATCCCTTTGCAGCCCAATGGCTGCGCAACCTTATTGCTGCCGGCCATATTGCGCCCGGCGATGTTGACGAGCGTTCAATTGAGGATGTGACACCTGATGACCTTAAAAACTACACGCAATGCCATTTCTTTGCCGGGATCGGCGTCTGGTCATACGCCCTGCGCCGCGCAGGATGGCCGGATGATAAACCAGTCTGGACGGGATCCTGCCCTTGCCAACCTTTCAGCGCGGCAGGCAAAGGCGACGGGTTTTGATGACGAGCGGCACTTGTGGCCATCATTCCATTGGCTCATCCGTCAGTGCAGACCTCAGCACGTCTTTGGCGAACAGGTTGCAAGCGGTAACGCAAATGCATGGTTCGACCTTGTACAAACTGACTTGGAAGAAATGGACTACGCCTTTGGGCTTGTCCCGTTCCCGTCTGCGGGCGTCGGCGCCCCGCATATCCGTGACCGCGCCTATTGGTGTGCTAGCGGGCTGGATAACACCAACCACAAGGGACTGGAAAGACACCCCGGGAATGATAGCGCTGCGCGATGGAAAGGAGAGGATAGATCAGCTACCGAGGCAAGCTTACTTAACGGGCTGGCCGACGCCAACAGCGAACAACGGAACCGGAGCAGGAACCAGCGGCAGGATGGGAGGAATGAATCTGCAATCGGCGTCGCAGTTATCGGGATGGCCGACAACCAGCGCGCAGGATTCGGATCATCATCCTCAGAATGCGTTAACGCGCCTAAATTCGAACAGCAAAAGACAGTTGATGCTGGCGCATGTGGTAGGGCTTGCGGGCTGGCCGACTCCGTTATCGGCAAGCAACGACAGATCGGGGAATCCAGACCGCGCGCTGAACATGAAAGATCAGCGCGGGAAAAAGAACCAGCAGAGGTTACAGGACTTTGCGGCGATCGCCGGGCCTTGCAGGTTAACGGCTTCTGGCGTGATGCAGATTGGATTTTCTGCCGGGATAGGAAGTGGAGGCCAGTTGAACCCGGCACATTCCCGATGGCTGATGGGATTGCCGGCCGAGTGGGACGACTGCGCGCCTACGGAAATGCGATCAACGCGGAAGCGGCCAAAGCATTCATAGCGGCATATCTTGACGTTCGGCGGGGTGAATAATGCCCCAGCAATGGGCCTATCCCTGGAATGCCCCGCGCCCGGCGATCTCTCCCTTCTCTGAGAGCGCCGGATCTTCCCCTGCCCTACCGACTGCGGAAGTTAAACAGCATCCTGTCGTTGACCTTCACTTAAAACGCCTCGTTGCGCGCGCCATTTCTGCGCCAGATTTAGACTTTAATCAGGCCATCGCCAGGCTGGATCGTTCAGAGCCTAACGGCACCTTGCTGTACATCCGGCATGAGTTTGCAGAAAAAGCCCGCGCGGAATACCTGGAAGAACAAAGCGGCTGGATGAAAACGCCGGAAGGCGTTGAAGCCAGGTTACGCGAACAACCGTTTTTTATCCGCGACACCTACCGACAAAAAATAGAATGGCTGCGGGCCAACCGCGAGCCGCGACACGTCAGCGCCTTTTTCATGGGAACCGTGAAAAAAGCCCTGCTGCGTCTTGAAGCCGTACGCGCCAAGCAAAGCGTGCGCGATGGTTTTTCGTCAGAGTTGGCAATGTACTGGCGCGCCCGCTGGCCGCACCTGGCCGAGTTCACTAAGCAGGAGGCGATCAACGCCGGCCATACTATTGCCGCTAGTGTCGCGGAAATGTTTGAAACGGAATGCGGCGACACCTCGCCGGAAGAAATGGCGAATGACGATATTCAGGCTCTTTTCTGGCATCTTGGCCGGGAAATCTTGGCGCTGCGCGTAACGCCGCCGTGCTGGGGTGTGATTATCGGTGATGCCGAATCACGTAATCGTATTTGCTCCGCCATTCTACGCATTACCAGCCCGGAATGGTGGGGGCGTAAGTTGTGGCGTCTGCGTTGCGAGTGGAGAGAAAACCAGTTCCGCGCTATCGGCGTGATCCACAAAAAGAGGATGCCATACGTCAGCATCGACGCGCTGAACCAGTGGCAAGAGCAGCGCCGCAAAAACCGCGCTTTTTTCCAGTCTCATGAATTGGTTGATGAGGATGGCAACATTGCATCACTGGAAAACATGGTTTATGCCAGCACCAGTAACCCAGCCATACGCCGGCATGAACTAATGACCCGCATGGCTGGCGTTGAAATGGTCGCTATGGCGCGCGGCGATGCCGGTATTTTTCTGACTATCACCTGCCCTTCTCGCTATCACGCGAACACGCAGAACGGGCATCAAAACCCTAAATGGGATCACACTTCACCGCGCCAGGGGCAGCGTTATCTATGCAAAACATGGGCGCGGGCAATGTCTGCACTCAATCGCCGCAACCTGCGCCCGTATGGCTTCCGCGTTGCGGAACCGCATCACGACGCTACGCCGCACTGGCACGTGCTTTTGTTCATGCCGCCGGATGACAGAAAGGAAATAACCGATATTCTGCGCGATTACTTTATTGCCGAAGATCGGGCCGAGCTGGGCCGCAATACGGGCGCCCGCTTTAAAGCGAAGAAACTCGACCCACAGAAAGGCAGCGCCACCGCTTACGTGGCGAAGTACATCAGCAAAAACATTGATGGTTACGCGCTGGATGGCGAGCTGGACAATGAAACCGGTAAGCCGCTGAGCGATACGGCAAAGTATGCGATGGCCTGGGCGTCCCAGCATAATATCCGGCAGTTTCAGCCGTTCGGCATGCCACCGGTGACGGTATGGCGCGAGTTGCGCCGACTGGCGAACCAGTTAACCGCGGCGCAGAAAGAAACCGGCGCATTCAAACGCGGAGCGCCGCAGCTTGCCGATCCCGCAATGGATGCCGTGTTAGCGGCAGCGGATGCGGGCTGTTTCGCTACTTACATCGAGAAGCAAGGCGGCGTACTGATCCCACGCGAACGCTATACGGTGCGCATCGCTTATGAAGAAGCCGACGAGCAGAACACCTACGGCGAAACGCCAGAAAAAATATTCGGGGTGTTTTCTCCGCGCCTGGGCGCGCTCTCACGTATTTGTACCCGCTTGATCAAGTGGAAAATCAGGAAAAAACAGGCCGTTGACGATGGCGCCAATGCCAGCGGCGGGAGGGCTTTGGCTGTTACGTCGCCCCCCGGCGACGCTTGGAGTTCTGTCAATAACTCTACGGTAGACGAAAAAATAAACATTTCCGAGTCAACCGATAGAGAGATTGACGGTACGTCTGAACAAGAAAGCATCGACTTTCAACAGATGACGGACGCGGAACGGCGCGCATTGCTAGGCAGGCTCAGATCGCAGCCGCCGGATCGGCGACATAACAAACACTCGTCCACAAGTCAGCCCATTAAAGCGAATGAAAAACAGGCGGTTATCAAACTGTCGGACGAATGGCGCGCCAGCGTTGCCGATTTCGCCCGCTCGCTGGGCTGGGATATCAGCAGCGGAGAGATTCAGCGCCTGGCGATGGGCCATGCGATCGCCGTTGCTGGCCGGTCATACATTGCGCGCGCTGACGGGTGCCTGTACTGCGCGCCGCTGAACGGCCGGGAATCCGGGGATCAGGATAAAGCAGCGGCGTTATTGCAACGTATCGCCGCACTGCGGGAACTAGCCGCACAGTCGTAAATGGCTGTGCTGGCCAGCGGCATCGATCACAGTCAGAAATGACACTGCTGCAGCACAGATAAAAACAGCTATGTGGTACCAAAAGGGGGAAATATGGGGTATTTGGGAAGCAAGGCCGCGTCAGGCGCATATCAAAAAATTATCGCTAACATGCCGCCGCATGATGTGTACGTTGAGACTCATCTGGGCGGTGGCGCCGTCATGCTGAATAAGCCGCCCGCGCGGATGAATGTTGGTGTTGACATTGACCCAATCACCGTTGAAGAGTTCTGCCAGTTCAATCCTGATTTTGTAGACACGCTGGATACGCGGCTACGAATCATCAATGAGGATGCAGTTGATTTCCTGCAAAGTCATGACCTTGAAGCGATGGGCCGCACGCTGATTTACGCAGACCCGCCATATTTGCTGGAAACCAGAACCGGCAGCGCTCGCTATCGGCATGAATACACGGTTGAAGATCATCGGGATTTGATCGCTATTCTGCGGCAGGTTCCTTGCAGCGTAATGATTTCCGGCTATCCGTCAGCGCTCTATGACGAGCTTTTAAAGGGCTGGCGATCGGTTACGTTCCAAGTGATGACGCGCGGCGGGGCCAGGACGGAAAAACTATGGATGAACTATCCAGAAAGCTCGGCCTACAGCGCCAAGTATGCCGGTAAAGATTACATTGATCGGCAGCGCATCAAGCGTAAAGCGGAAAGATGGGCGGCGAAGTACCGGGCTATGTCGTCAGCGGAACGGCTGGCGGTGATGAGCGAGTTAAACAAAATAGATAGCTCACTTTGACTTCACAACTTGACTTCACATAAAGAATATCTATAATGACTTCAAAAGGTGACTTCATGGAACAGGCAATGCAGGAAAAAATAGCCAGTCTGAGAAAAAAACAGCGGGAAACGCTGAATCAGATTTTCAAAACGCCGGTACTCTCTGGTGTTAAATGGTCGAATATTGAGTCACTTATCACTGCGTTAGGTGGTGAGATTAAGGAAGGAAGCGGCTCAAGAGTACGATTTTTTCTGAACGGGAGCATTGCCCGATTCCATCGTCCGCATCCGTCACCGGATACTGATAAAGGCGCGTTGGTCAGCCTGCGTGAATGGTTGGAAAGTATAGGGGTAAAACCATGACTAAAGCACTTAATACACCAAATACGATGGTTGTTGCCGGGCAACCGGCCATCATTAGTTATGTGCCTGAAATTGGCATGTTTCGTGGTAAGTTTATTGGTTTATCAGGCTATTGTGACTTTGTAGCCGATAGCATTGATGGGCTAAGGAGTGAGGGAGAAATCTCACTACGTGAATATCTGGCAGATTGTCAGGAAAGCGGAATCGATCCCTATGAGCGTGAAGAGAAAGTGAAAACGTTCACCCTCCGCTACCCTGAATCGTTCGGAGAACGGCTGACCATTGCCGCCGCTGAACGCCAGGTTTCAGTGAATGCGTTTATCGTCGAAACGCTTAACGAACGAATGAAGCTCGCTTAACGATCTCCCACTCCGGCGGGATTTATTTTTCCTGTAAAAATCACTGCAAAACACTGCACAAATTTGCACAATTTTTTCACATCATTGAATACCATCCCGCGCTAGTGCTGGCGCGGTTCTCCCTACCCTGAGATATTGCACAAAAAGAGGCATGTTTAGCGCGCAGGCGAGGCGGGGGAGTAAGCGCGCGCTTTGGGGGCTAGGTAGGGGGTCTGGTGTCGCCTGAGCCGCCCGTTGTGAGGCGCGCACCTCATCGGTGCATCAGTCGAGCGAGGACGAGAGAGCGCGCCAGAGTGCCGCCTGTTGCGTCTGACGCGGGGTTCATGGGATGCGGTAAACGGATCGGTTGTGGCTATGCTCGATGCATAGCGTCTGGGGAGTTATCGGGGGCGTTGACCGGAACAGTCAGCAATGACTATGTTGCCTGGGACGCCACGCCGCCGACGGGAAGCATGGCGGTAATGATTTATTTGTCGGTATCCAGCAGCGCGTAGGGGTTGAAGCGGATCACCTCCTCGCCCAGCCAGTCGTTAACGTGTTTCATGGCTTCCATCACCGGCGTTAATTCGTTAATGGCAAACACCTTAGCCGACTTCTCAACGTCACCAAACGAGCCGTTACCCTGCGGGATCACACCCATCAACTGCGGAGGCACGCGGTGCGCCGCCAGAATGTCATCGCGGGTGGCTGTCTTGACGCCGAGAAATTCATCCTTGGCGGATATCTGGCTGAACGGCAGCACCTGAACCGAGTCTTTACCCCCGTTAGGCGCATGTAGCAGGATGTTTTTGAATGCCCCGCCCCGCCTTGTGTCTGTCAATGTCTTCTGTAGTTGATCGATGCTTGCCTGGTCAGCCATGGCACTGTTGACGTACACGATACAACCGGCATGGCTGCCATTGTCATAATACAACGTGCGGAACTTGTCAGCCGAGTGTGACAGATTGGCGGACAACAACCCCGCCAGGTATTCGGGCATGCCGTAGATTTCCTGGTGAATGTCGGGGTTGATCACATGGCAAACGTCGCCAGTGTTGAATTGGTGATCCTGTAGGCCGGATTGGATAAACCAATAGGTATCCAGATCTGACCCGCGCCGGGTGTACTTTGCCAGCGAGTGACGCAAACCCAACGCCCCACCGATCATGTTCTTTCTAAATTCCAGATATGCATTACCGAACACAAACCAATCCAGTGCAAAGGCGGAGAACGTCTGGCGCGACAGAAGTTTGTGGGGAACAAAGCAGCCGGCTAACACGTTGCGCTTGAACATCAGCGCCGACTGGTGCCAGCTGGCATGCCCAAACTGGCGGGCCAGGCCGTACCAACTGATCGGCGTCTCGTAGTACCGGCCATTGTCGGCGCAATACATCGAATCCAGCAGGTCATAAGATGAGTTGACCGGCCAGGGGCCATCAAACGTAAACGTGCTGAGGCCGGGGAGTTTTTGCAGCTCGGCGGCTAAATCCTTTCGCGACTCGGATTGGCGCCGGGCGCGTGCTGATTTTCGTGTGCTCAATTTAATACTCCATAACCGTCATGGTTTTGCCGCCGTCCTGGCCCAGCGGCTCGTTGATAATGGCAAGCATTGTTGCCCAGGCAAGATCGCCGTGGCTGACGCCGCGCGATCGGTCGGTGTCATAGCTGATCATCCCGCCGGGTGTAACAATTTTGCGTACCGAGTTGAACGCTGTGATCAAATCGCGCTCGCTGCGGTCATATTCCCAGCGGCCGGCGCGTACCATTTGCTGCATTTTCAGTACCAGCGCACGTTTACTGGCTAACGAGAACTGATAGCAGACAGCCGCCGGAAAAGCTTTCTTGACCAACTGATAAACCGCCTCGCCAATCCCCTGCCCATCAATGCCAATGTGTTGCACGTTATAGCGGGTGAGCATGCCGATAATCAGCGCAGCCTGTTGTTCAAACTCCAGGCCCCGGATGCGTTGCGTTTCAATCGTGCGGAACTTGCCGCCGGCGATAAGCGGCGCCGCGTTAACGGATATGGCACCGCTGTCACCCTTCCCGCTGGCGCCATTGGGATCGTAGCCAATCCACACCGGGCGATCGGCCATCGGGCGCATGGCGTAGGGTTTCCAGTCCGGCCAGTCGTCATACCCATCGGCGCCACAGGACAGCAGCATGTCGTAGTTAAAGGCAGCTTCGCCGTCGCGAATAAACGCACAGTTATAAAGCTGTTCGTACTCTTCCGGGCTTTTTTCCTCGCGGATTTCGTCAATATCGGTGAGATCCCAGCCGTGATCGGCGGCATCTTGCAGGGTAACGATCTGGCGCCAGGTTTTATCCGGACACATCACCCCGCTGTTCAACGTCTTCCATGTCGTATCAAACTCCACGCGCTTGCCCTGCGTGCGCCCTTTGTTGAAGGCTTCCCCCGTCCAGAACGGGTAAGCCTCGTGGCTTTCAGCTGACGGGGTGGAAAAATAGGTGCTTGTCAGCCCTGTAAGTGTTGCCATGGCGCCGGCCACCCTTTTCAGTTCGGCAAACCGCCCTACCCAAAAGAATTCATCAAAATACAGGTTGCCGGTATAGGACTGTGCCGACGCTGCCGAGGTGCCGAGAAAATGCAGCTCGGCGCCGTTGAACAGCTTGATCATGTCGCCGCCTTTTAATTCGACGTCAACCTCGGCGGCCGCATCGCGGATGAAGTTACGGAACTGAAAGGCCTGTCGGCGGCTGGCAGACAGAAATATTTGGTTGCGCTGATAGCCATATTTCACATCATCACGCAACGCACGCAGGAGCGCTTCACGGGCAAAATACCAAGTGGCCCCGATTTGCCGCGACTTCAACAGCATGCGGTTGCGGTGGTGGTGATTGTCGTACCAGCCCCGCTGATGCCAGTGCAGCGAATCAAGAATTTTTCCCCGCAGCGCGACAATTTGTTCTTCCGAAAAGAAATTTTGCTTCTTTCGTACTTTCTTTTTCGGCTGCGTCGCCGCTGTACCGTTATCCAGTTTCTTTAACTGGCGCGTCAGCAGGTCGATTTCTTTAAAATCGCCGCCGGTCTTTTTCTCTTTCGCAGTCAGTTGAACAAGACGCGCATCAATAGACGTAGTAACACGCTGGATCGGGGGCGTTTCGTCCCATTCATCGCGTTTCTTCCAGGCGTAAACCGTATTTTGATTGATACCCATCAGGCGCGATATTTCCGCCGGCGGGTATCCCTGCCAGTAAAGTTGCCGTGCTCGCAGTCTGATGAATGCTTCCTGAACCGCCATCGCTCTCCCCTTGTTTCATGGCGAGGAGATTAACCCGCGCGCGCGGGTAGTTTCTTGCTATGCCGGTTGTGACACTTCCCCTACAACAACAAGGCGTTGAGAGGGTTTAAGTGGCATGGAATCATCACCGGGAGCTAAACAATTCGTGAGCAGGCAAGGCAAACATGGCAAGTAAAACGAGTACGCGTAAAAAGTTCAGGGTTGCAGTATCCGGCGCCACGGTTGATGGGCGAGAAATCAAGCCGGAACACCTGCGCGATGCCGCGGCAAATTACAGCCCGGAGGTGTACGGCGCCCGCGTCAACCTTGAGCACTATCTTTCCCCCTATCCCGGTAGCGATTTCGGCGCGATGGGAGATGTTACCGCCCTAAGCGCGGAGGATATTACTGACGGCCCATTGTCGGGGCGAACCGCACTTTACGCAGAGATCGAACCCTCTGCGCGCATGAAACAGCTGACCGATGCCGGGCAAAAGGTTTTTTCCAGCATTGAGCTTCATCCGCAATTCGCCCTCAACGGAAAAGCCTACGTGATGGGGCTGGCAATGACGGATACCCCGGCAAGTCTGGGTACTGAGCGCCTTAAGTTTGCCGCGCAGCAACGCGCGCAGGTGATGGCCTTCAACAATCAGCAGACCGAAGCCCCGATGTTTTCCGATGCTATCGAAGCCGAAATTATCGAACTGTCGGCCCAGCATAGCGAGGAAGGTAAACAGTGGTTTAACCGCGTCATGGGAATTTTGGGCAAAGGCAAAAAAACCGACGATGAGCGGTTCAGTCAGGTGCATCAGGCTGTTGAAGTCGTTGCACAATCGCAGGCCGATTTAAGCGACCAATTCAGCGCCGCAGAGCAGGCGCGCGCTGGTGATAAGCAGGTTATTGAAAAGCTGACCGCCGATCTGTCTGCGCTGAAACAGAAGTTGGAAGGCACTGACGGCAATTTCAGCCAGCGCCCGCCGGCAAACGGTGGCGGCAACGTGCAGCAGGCCGATTTCTAAGCCAGCACTGATATTCACAACGAGAGAAAACGAACATGGAAAATAATACCCGCCAACTGTTTGATCGGTACGTTATGCGACAGGCCGAGTTAAATGGCGTGTCGCCCGCAGCCGTTGCGGCAAAATTTGCTGTAGATCCCACTCGCCAGCAGCGAATGGAGGCCGCGGCGCAGGAAAGTGATGCTTTCCTGAAACTGATTAACGTATTTGGCGTTAATCAGCAGATCGGTCAGAAAGTGCTGGTTGGCAGCAAAGGCCCAATGGCCGGGGTGAACAACAGCACAACGACGCGCCGCAATCCGGCTGATAACAGCAACATGGAGCCGCTCAACTACACCTGCCGCAAAGTCAACTATGACTATGGCATTAGCTATGAGCAGTTAGACGCCTGGGCTCACCAGCCAAATTTCCAACCGCTGATCAGTTCAGCGATGGCGCGCCAGATGTCGCTTGACCGCATCATGATCGGGTTTAACGGCACCAGTTACGCCGATCCGTCTGATCGCGCTGCCCATCCGCTGTTGCAAGATTGCGGCATCGGCTGGCTGGAGAAAATCCGTCAGGAGGCACCGCACCGCAGGATTTCAGGCATCACGGTAACCTCGCGCGATGAAGACAATAAAATCATCGCCAAAGGCACCTATGGCAACGTTTCCGCCGCAGTCTATGACGCTAAAAACAGCCTGATGGATGAATGGCATAAGCGTAACCCGGATAACGTAGTGATCCTGGCGGGCGACCTACTGACAACCAGTAATTTCCCGGCCATTAACGCAATGAGCCAGACCAACCCAAACACCGAAATGCTGGCCGGCCAGTTGATTGTGGCGCAAGAGCGCGTCGGCAATATGCCGACATTTATCGCCCCGTATTTCCCGGTAAGCGGCATTCTGATCACGCCGTTTAAGAACCTGTCGCTGTATTACCAGCGCGGCGGGCTGCGTCGAACCATTAAAGAAGAGCCGGAATATAACCGCGTGGCGACCTATCAATCGTCAAATGATGATTTTGTCATTGAGGACTACGGCAACGTGGCGTTTATCGACGGCATCACTTTTGCGACCGCCGACGGGCAATAACGGATAACCGCATGCGGGCGGGCTCAGCCCGCCCCACTTTGGGGATAGGACAATGCTGACACCGGCACAACGACATTTTCAAAAAGTCATGGCGGAACGCCACGGCAAAACCGACGAGCTGACGGACACCGCCCGCACAGCGCATGAGCAAATTTTGCACAGGCTGCGCATGGATCAGAGTGCATTACGCAGAGTGCAATCTGACCAGGCCAAGGCCGAGCTGAAAAAGCAACTGCTACCGCAATATGAGGGATGGATTGACGGCACGCTGGAAGGTGACAGCGGGCGACAGGATGAAGTGATTGTCACGCTGATGGTATGGGCGATTGATGCCGCTGATTATCAGTTGGCGGTGCGCATCGGGCGCTATGTGATCGCTCACAGCCTCGCTATGCCGGATCGCTTTAACCGCACTGCGCCGACTGTGCTGGTTGAAGAAATCTGCGATCCGATCCTTGTCCAGGTGAAAGCCAACGATAGCGCCGATATCTCCACGTATCTGACCGTGCTGGATGAAGTCGCCCAGATTGTTGACGGCAAAGACATGCCGGATCAGGTGCGCGCCAAGCTGTTTAAAACCCGCGCCTTTGCACTACGTAGCGGAACTGAGGCAGACCAGGCGACGGCGCTGGAATACCTGCGCGAAGCGTTAAAGCTGGATGCTGGCGCCGGGGTGAAAAAAGAGATCGAGCGACTGGCTCGACTGGTTAAGAAAAACAGCCAAGCAGCAGATGCGGAGGCCGGAAACGATGCGGGCAATGCTGCTGATAGCGGCGCTGAAGCATCGTTAGATTCGGCTGTGGTGGCCACGACGACGAGTAAGACCGCAGCCCGTAAAACGACGAGCAAAACGGCGGCGAAAACCAGAAAAACGACGCCCCGCAAAGTAGCAGAAAAGAAAGCTGCGACTGGAAAAACCGAATAACCGACTTGCGCCCCGTGCGCTGGCGGCGCGGGAGGAGATCTGCAAGGCATAGCCTGTGCTTTTCTCCACTCGCTCACCGCCAACCTTTTGAGGAGCTTTGATTATGAGCCTTGTTGCCGGGCGAACCGTCACCGCCGCCGCTGACGATGTGCCTGATACCGATGATAACGGCGAAAAAGTCAGCGCCGGCGCGTTCTGGCCGGAGATCTCGCTAAGCGATGTTCGCATGGAGATGCGCATTAACGGCGCGGTGACGACAACCCGGCTAAAGCACGTTGTGATCGAAGCGGTCGCGCATGTTGCCGACCAGTTGGATAAGTGGCGGGCAGACCAGGCCAGCGCGGGTTATGCGTCGTTGGCTCTCGTTCCTGCGGCTCAGATCAACGGTGAGAGCGTGAAGGTGTACCGCTTTCGCCGCGCGGTGTTCAGCATCGCCCGCGCGCTGCTTATTGAGAACTACCGCGATGTTGATACAACCGGCGACGCGGGCGAGAAGCACGCCAGCGCATTAACCTTGCAGGCGGCGGATCTGTGGCGCGATGCACGCTGGGCGATCTCCGACATTATCGGCGTGGTGCGTAATTTCGCGGAGGCGTTTTAGTGAAAGTGAAAGCGTTACAGGGCGATACCGTCGATCAGTTGTGTTACCGGCACTACGGGCGCACGGAAGGCGTTACCGAAACGGTTGTTGCCGCTAATCCCGGCCTGAGCAATCAGCTTTTTCTCGCCGCCGGACAAGAAATCGAGCTGCCGGAAATCACCGAAAGCGCAGAACAAGAAACGGTGCAGCTATGGGATTGAATGATTTGCAGCGCCTGAATGATTGGGTGACGTTCGCTATGTCGGCAATGGTAACAGGTATCGGGGTAATGACCGTCAGTGAAAAGGTGGCAGTTGCCGGGCTGGTAATCGGTATTGTGACAGCCGCCCGCGCCTGGCTGTACCGCGTGCGCATTGAGCGCGCGCAACGTCGCCGCAATGCATTGATTGAGCAGATTTTGCGGCAGGCCGAAAGCCGATCTTTAAATGATTCGGAACGCCGCGCGGTTTCCATTCTTAAACAGGGTGAGTTTGACGATGAAAGCCGTAATTAAGCGTTGTTCTATTGCGCTGATAGTGGCGTTGGGTGTGACGCTATCGCCCGGAACGCTGCGCACGTCGCCGGAGGCGCAACAAAAAACCGCAAGTTGGGAAGATTGCCGCCAGTCGCCTTATTACTGCCCCGCCGGTGTGCTGACGGTCGGAATTGGATCGACGGGCAACGTGCAAAAGCGGGAATACAGCAATGAAGAGATTGCGCGCCGCTGGGTAAACGACATGCAGCGGGCGGAAAACTGCATCAATAACAATTTTGAAGGGGAAACCATGCCGCAATACCCCTTTGAAGCGATGGCGGATGCGGCGCTGAATTTGGGTTGCCCTAACTTGATGTGGTTTACAAACGGGCAGGGGCGCAAGCAAAGGACAACGATATGGAAGCACGCGCAGGCGCATGAATGGCCGCAGATGTGCGCACGGCTAACAGATTTTGTTAACAGCGCCGGTAAACGCTCGACGGGATTAGTAAACCGACGAACCGACTTTAAAGCCTGGTGCTTGCGCGGGTTGGAGAAAGATAAATGAAGCTAACGATCGTGCTTTCCGCCCTGCTTGCGCTGGTATCTGCGGGGCTGCTCTGGCAGACATACCAGCGCGGAACCAGCAGCGCCAAAAATGAGGCGTTGTCAGTCAGCGCCAGGCAACAGAATGCAGTGCTTGAAGAGATCAGAGCGATGGGCGCCGATGCCAGAGAAGCACTGGCGGCTATACGGGCAAATGAACAGAAGCGCAATGCGGAAGGGGAAAACCGGCGTGAAAAGATGCGATCTGCGACACAAGGCGATACGTGCGCTAACACTGTCGTGCCTGCTGCTGTCAGTGATGGGTTGCAAAAACACGCCCCCGCCGCCGGCGGTAAAGATAGTGGACGAGCCGATGCCGGAAAGTCTGACGGCACCGACGCCCCGGCCGGTGCTGCAATCGCCGGTAACGTGGGGCGGGATAGCAATCTGGAGTGATCGGCTTAGCGATGCGCTGGACACTTGCAACGATGATAAAGCGGCGATCGCCGATCTTTATTTGCGCCGCATACAGCGACTGAGCAATGCGGCAAAAACGGGTCAATGAGGGGAAAGTAATGCTAAAAGCTGAATCATTGCGCGCGGCGCTGACAGAGAAAAACCGTTGGTGCAAAGCCAACCCGGAGGGCGTAACCGTCTGGGTTGAAAAGGGAACGATTGAAATAGCCGGCGATGATAGCTCCTTCATGTACCGCTACCCGATCAGCGTCTTTGCGATGGACTACCCCGGCAATATTGACGATCTCACGTTGCCGATCCTGGACTGGCTGCGCATTAATCAGCCCGATCTGTTGCTGAACCCCGATAAAAACAAACTGATTGAATTCGATGCGGATATTGCCAGCGATGAAACCGCCGACGTTCTTTTCAAAATCCCGGTATGGGAACGGGTGATTGTTACGCGCGACGACAGCGGCGTAGTGACCGCCGAACACCTGGCTGAGCCTCGTCCGCGTCTGGGCGCCAGCGAGTGGGATGCAGCCTTTGAGGGTGAAATGGTTAAAGGAACTGACGCATGAGCGATAGCGATCTTTTTCATCAGCTTGATGATGTGTTTAACGGCATTCTGACGGGAATGTCCGCGCAGGGGCGCCGCGCATCGGCCAGGGCCATCGCGATCGCCGTGCGCCGCAGCCAACAGCAACGCATTGCGCGACAGCAGAACCCGGACGGGTCGCAGTATGAGAAGCGACGGTACCCAATAAAAAAAACGCATCGCCGCCTGCGAGTGGTGTATCGCGGCGATTTGCGTGAGTTGGTTGATTGGCGTCATACCACGGGACGGAATAACGCAAAAATGGTAACCGGTCATGACCTAGCAAAAGGTGCTGAGCGTTCATTTCGTAGATCTGATATTTCAGCATGGTTAGACATTGATTTAACTGAGACAAAAAAAAATGCAACTAAAAAGCAAGACATGTTTAGGCGACTTAGAACGTCGCGATGGTTGCGCGCAAGGTCAGATACCTCTGGCGCAACAATAGGTTTTTTCGGCATAGCCGCATATATCGCAAGAGTTCATCAGTTCGGCTTGCGGGACAGAGTTGGCGGTACGGCATCAGTTAACTACCCGCGCCGCGTGCTGCTTGGCCTGAACGAAGCAGACCGGCGGATCATCGCTGAGAAGATGATTGAATCAATGAGGTTGTCATGAGCGCCGAACTGTTCCGCTTGCTGGGTAACGTGCTGCGCGTCGGCACGGTAACAGAGATAGATGTTGATTCGTGGCGTGTCCGCGTCAATTCCGGCGAACTGAATACGGATTGGCTGCGTTGGCAAGCAACGCGAGCCGGGGCATTCAGTATCTGGATCCCGCCCTCTGTTGGCGAGCAGGTTCTGATGGGATGCATCGGCGGAAACCCAGAAACCGCCGTGATCCTCGGAAGTCTGTACAGCGACGAAAACCCGGCGCCAGGTAGCAGCATCAACGAATTGGTAATCAAAGCCCCGGACGGCGCCACGCTGCGTTATGACGCCGGAGCCGGCGCGCTGGAAGCCAACGGAATGAAGACGGCGCGCATCGTCGCATCAGTGGGTGTAACGCTGGAAACCCCGGTTGTTGAGTGTACCGATCATCTTGTTGCGAAAACCTTTTCGTTTACTGAGGGCGGGAACATGAAAGGCAACGTTAATCATTCAGGCGGCGCATTTAAATCAAATGACGTGCAGGTAGATAGCCATTCACACGGCGGAGTAATGAGCGGCCCGAGCTGGACGGTGGGAACAAAATGAGCGTGCGTTATACGGGAATGAACCCGAACGGGCTGGGAACGCTGACGGATAGTGATCATCTGTGGCAGTCAGCGCGAGACATACTGACAACGCCGATCGGATCCCGCGTGATGCGCAGAGATTACGGCTCTATCGTGCCGGATTTGATTGATGCCCCGCAAAACGAAGTGACGCGCCTGCAACTGATGAGCGCGACGGTTATTGCGTTAACGCGCTGGGAGCCAAGGATTGCACTGAACGCGGTAGATATAGTCTATTCCGCATCCGGCAAAGTAGAAGCAAATTTAACCGGGCTGATTACTGAAACGATGGAACTAAGCAGCGGAACAATAACGATAAAAGGGGGGAATAGTGGCAACGGTTGATTTATCACAGCTACCCCAGCCGCAGATCATCGAGACGCTGGATTTTGAAGCGATTTTGTTGGATGTAAAAGCGGTCATGATCGCCGCCTTCCCTGCTGACCAACAAGCGTCCGTGACGGCCGCGCTTGAGTTGGAGTCTGAGCCGTTAAACCAGATCGCGCAGGTCATAACGTACCGCGAATTGATGTTGCGGCAGCGGATTAATGACGGCGCTGCCGCCTGCATGCTAAGCCATGCGGTTTCTGGCGATCTGGATAATCTGGGGGCGAACCTGAACACGGAGCGATTAGTCATTACGGAAGCCACGGAAACAGCCGATGCAGTGATGGAAAGCGATGATGCGTTTCGCCTGCGAGCGCAGGCGGCATTTGAAGGGCTTAGCGTGGCCGGGCCAACGGCCGCATACGAATATTTTGCTAAAAGCGCCAGCGGGAAAGTTAAAGACGCGAAGGCGACCAGCCCGTCGCCCGCAGTGGTTGTTGTGTCTGTGCTTTCTTCAGATGGCGACGGCGCCGCATCTGCCGAGTTGCTTTCAATTGTTGATGCGGCGTTATCAGCCGAAGATAAGCGCCCGGTTGCTGACCGGTTGACAGTGCAGAGCGCCGAGATCGTCAATTATTCAATCAACGCCCTACTTTATTTTTACCCCGGCCCGGAATCAGAGCCGATACACAATGCGGCACAGGCTGCGCTGACGGCATGGATAAGTGCGCAGGGGAAAATCGGCCGTGACGTTGCACGTTCGGCGATCATGGCCGCGCTGCACGTGCAGGGCGTGCAGCGCGTAGAACTGATAGAACCGGTCGTTGACATTGTGATTGATGAAACGCAAGCGGCCTGGTGCGAATCTGTCGTTATTGGCGAGGGCGGCACGGATGAATAATAGCCTGCTGCCGCCCTCTTCCAGTGATTTTATGCGCCGCGTGACGCAAACCGCCGAAGTGCTTAGCGGTCTGGCAGTTGACATAAACACGCTGTGGAATGCGGACAAATGCCCGATTGATTTACTGCCCTATCTGGCGTGGGCGCTGTCAGTTGATCGCTGGGATAAGAATTGGTCGGAACAGACTAAACGGCAGGTAATAAAAGCGGCGTGGATGGTTCACAGGAAAAAGGGAACCATCACGGCTTTGCGCCGTGCGATCGAACCGTTCGGTTTTACCGTTCGTGTTATCGAGTGGTTCCAGAACGGCGGCGAGCCGGGGACATTTCTACTTGATGTCGGCGTTAACGATCAGGGAATCACGGGTGAGCTGTATTGGGAGCTTGAGCGACTTATCGAACAAGCGAAGCCCTGTTCGCGTCACCTTACGGGGCTGTCCGTTAGCCTTGACGTTAAAGGGGAAGCATACGCGGCGGCGGCGGGATACCTGGGCGATGAATTGACGGTTTACCCCTATATGCCGGAGATGATTAGCGTTACAGGGAAAAGTTATAGCAGCGCCGGGATTCACATTATTGATAATATGAGCGTAACAGCATGAGCACATACTTTGCATTATTGACAAATATCGGCACGGCAAAGCTGGCGAATGCCGCCGCGCTGGGCAATCAATTAAATATCACTAAGATGGCGGTCGGAGACGGTGACGGTGTTTTGCCAACCCCAAACCCGGCACAAACTGCGTTAATTAATGAGAAACGCCGCGCCGCGCTCAATATGTTGAGCATTGACCCGGCAAACGACAGCCAGATTATTGCCGAGCAGGTTATACCAGAATCCGAGGGCGGTTTTTGGATCCGTGAAATTGGCTTGTACGACGATAATAACGATCTGATCGCTATCGCGAACTGCCCGGAAACCTATAAACCGAAGTTGCAGGAAGGTTCTGGCCGGGTTCAGACCGTGCGCATGATTATTGTCGTCAGCAGTACCGACGCAGTAACGTTGAGAATTGACCCGTCTGTTGTCCTGGCGACGCGAACGTATGTTGATAATGCTGTTATCGAGGTAAAACAGCAATTAGCTTCAAGTGTCGGTGCCAGCATGATCGGCGTTTCACAAGGGGGTACGGTTCAAAGCGCGATATCTTTTTTGACGCCAGAAATGTTCGGCGCTGTTGGTGATGGTAAGACCGATGATCTCCCGGCGTTTAACAAACTAATCAGCTTCTTGCGCGCATCACAAACTAGTTATTTTGTTGCCGCATATGGCGATTACGCTATTTCTGATTCGATTAGCGTCTGGGGGATGGGTGCGGCACTTAATATGATAGTTCGCTCAATTAGACCAACAAAATCATGGGCTAATCCGTCAATCTATAAAGAAGCAAAACCGCTTTTTAGTATTGGCGGGAATGGGAATATGGTCGGGTTAAATATACGCTGCGTGCATGTCCACGGAGAAGAAAAGGCAGCGTGGATAAGCGTAATAAAACAAGGGGTTGGGGGTAGTTATTTCCATGCTGACAGGCTGAGGGGATGCGTGGGCGGCTATATTAGCAGAGCGCAAACGTGGCCGTCGGCGTCTAATCGTATTACCGGCGGCTTTTGGGATGGTTCGGACGGGATTGGCGTATGGGTCGAATACGGCTCAGGAAATGATACACCGATGACCGAAGGTACTATTGTCGATGTGAATTTTATTCGGGGATTCAACAAAGGCGGAGTGCTGTTGCGGCATGGCGCGCAATATTCAGATATTCGCGCGCAATTTGATTTTAATGGTCGGCATCTTTCTGAGTTAACCGTCAATGTAACAGACTTTAATGGGTTGGAGCGTGGATCGGACGTTTCAGACGGTTCGAATACAGCTGAGCTTATGGCATTGTATGAATATCCGGAAGGCACATTTAAAGTATTGATTAATGAGAATCACGACGTAAGCAATGATGGGTCTTTGTTCTCAGTTGGTCAAACCCTCAGTTCCGGAGAATGGAGCGGTATAATTACGGGGGTTAGGCAGCCAAGCGTAGATAAATGGTATCCGGATGTTATTCACGATTTTTACGGAGCAGCATTTGCTAAAGTTAAAATAAAATCGGGATATCTTGGCGGCCTGGTCGGCGGTCTGCTGCACTCATCTAACTTTGAATATTTCAATAGCAATACCGCGCTTACGAATGGTACTCAAGGAGCAATGTGGACTCATTCCGGCAAGATATTATCTTTGCGCGATGTCGCGCGCGGTGGCGCACAGGTACTTGATGTATCAGGTAGCTATTTAGCCCCATACCGACATATGAATATGCGGGACTATAGGATATTTGGTGTTGAAGTGTATGCCGCGCTAAGAAAATCAGTAGTCTATGATGTTCGGACATTCACGTTTGCCGGCAATGGGACTGTGAGTACAGTCAGAGAAGTGTGGCGCGCAACAATATCATGCACTCTTGATGGTGTGAGCGGAGAGTGTCTTATTTATGTGAGTTCTTCCGGGATCAATATTGTTAATAACACAATGAATGATGTAACCCTTAGCGTTTCTGGAATGAAATTTCAGGCCGTACAGGGCGCTCAGGACGTACTTGCAACTACGTTTAATTTTCAGAGGATTTTCTGATGAAAATAAAAGGAAAATTTAATTTTTTGTGTGGCGCAGAAAATGAAAAAAGTGAAGTTTCAGTCTATGAAAACGCGCATGGGGTAATTGATGAAAAAATTGATTGTGGTACTGAAATACAGGGATATATATCTATCTATTCCGATGAAAAAATGAATAAAGCAGTGTTCAGATTTCCCATATTAATATTAAAGCCATCGGAAGAGGGAAAGGCGGAAGAGGCGTTACTGATTGCAGCTATTGATGCAGCTTGTCAAGATATGAAATTATCCAAGTAATCAGGAATTTTATATGAAGCATAAACGCGCGATACGTGCAGCACAGCCTTTGCCGGCTGTGCTTTTTTATCCCATCAAGAAAGCAACCCGCCCGCCGCGGAGCTGGCCGCGTTAAATGCCTCCGTGGCGCCGCTGCGGATATTAGTCAGCACATCACTGAATGACGATGATTGCAGCCGTTCGCGGTAGTCCTCATCGACGCGTTGCAGGCTGATAGAAAACTCTATCTTTTTCGCGTTGCCGTAGCGGTCTAATTCCTCGTTTGTGCGCTGCAATCCGGTTAAAACATACATCCCGTAAATCTTCCCCGTCCCTTCAATCAGCGGCCATGGGCGTCCCATGTAGCCCATTGTCGTTAATGCCGATAGCGCCATGTTGCCGCCGGTGATTTCCGGGTAGAGAACGCCGCTAAGCGTGATCTGTGACTCACCAGCGCCGATATATTGCCAGCTTGCCGATCGGTTGACGCGATCATTCTTCACGTGGCGCCACTGCTGGGAATGCTGCAATTGCTGGTACGGTACGGTTTTGAGGGCAAACACAAACATGCCGAATACCATCATCATAATATTTTCTCCTTAATCCTGGTCGCGGAATGCGCCGCGCCGGGTGCGCTCTCTTTCGTTGAGGATTTGCCTTATTTTCTGTTCAACAAGCTGCGCCAGCTCGCGCGGATCCTGTTTGCCAACATCGTTAAACACCAAGTTGAACGATGGCGCCGCGCCGGGTGACGTGGCAATGGGCGCCGTGGAACCCTGGCGGATGGGTTGCGTAGTAATGTCCTGCATCTGCTGAGAAACAACGCGCGGCACTTTCTGCGCGGCGACGCGCGTTTCCTGCCAGGCACCTTGCACGGCGAAAGCGCGAGGAAGATTTTTAAAGACGATATCCCCCGGCCCTATCCGCTTTTTGGTTTCATCCAGCAAGCCACTGGTATTGTCGGAAATTTTTTGCAGACGCCGCTGGGTGCCACTTTCCCCCGTTAGAGCCGGTGCCGGGGTTGTGACAGCAGGCGGTTTATTGCTGCCATCGCTGAGCGGCGACCAGTTCCACCCTTTCTGAACCATTTTTTTCTGCTGCGGATCCCATTCCCACATAGCAGGGTCTTTTTTCAGGCTTTCCGCTTTAAGACGAGCGGCATCCATTCCAGCGGGTATCAGGTCGAGTTTTTCCAGTACCCAGCCGATCCCCTCCATTAGTTTTTGCAACGGCCAAAGGAGCGCATTAAGCGCAGCGCCAAGCACGCGCCCGAAGCTCTCCCCGGCACTGGTGCATTTCTCCAGTGATTCGCGGGATGATTCTATCGGGGTAGAGAGTTGCTTAAACCAATCCCACAAGCGGGAAACAGCGGCGCCGATGGCGTCAAAGACTGGCGACAATGAGGCGAAAGCGTCGCGGAACGGTTGCAGCGACTGCATAACACCGGAAAAGAAACCGCCAAAAAATGCTTTGATCGGCTCCCAGAATCGCCAGATGAGCAGGCCGGCCGCGACAAACGCCGCACCGATCAGGCCAATAGGACTAAGAAGCAGCGACAAGGCGACGCCAAGCGCCGAAACCGCGCCGCTAATCAGTCCCCACAGCGCAGGAAGCCCGGTTAAACGCAGCATCAGCATACCGATGCCCTTACCCAGCGCGGCAAGCGACGACAGCGGCGACGTGAAGGCGGCAAACAGCATGCCGCGCAACGGCATGAGTAATCCCGGCAGACGGCCAAATCCTGCGGCCAGCGACTTCATCACCTGCGACCAGCCGCCGATCCGCGTCATAGAACTGCCCGCCACGCCGCCGAGCGTGCGGAACATGGCGATCGTACCGCCGATGCCTCGCCCGCCAGTCAACAGAGTGAAACCAAGTTGCAGTTTAGCCAATGGCCCCATCAGGATCCCCAGCGCCAGCGACGTCGCGCCGATTGCCGCCGTCAGCGCCAGGCCGCCGCCGCCGACAAGTAGCAACGTTTGCGTAAGTTTGGGGTTTTCTTTCGCCCACTCCATCATGCTGTTAATAACGTTGCTCAGGCTTTGCGTTAACGCGCGCAGCGGGCCGTCGATAAGTTCCTCGATCTGTATGCGGAACCCTTCCCAGGCGCTGTCTAGTTCTTTGAGATCGCCGCTCAGGTTATCTGCCATTTTCTTTGCGACGGCTATCGCTTCACCACCGGAGTTTTTCAGATCGTCAGAGAGTTTACCAAGCGCCCCGCTGCCGGCCGATTGAACCAGCGTTTGCAGCCCGACGAATGCTTCCTCGCCCGCAATATCTTTAAAGAAAGATACTTGATCGACGTCGCCATATTTTTTTGTGGCTTTATACAGATCGCCCAGCACATCCTGCATGGGGCGCATCTTGCCTTGCGCATCCGCAACCGACACGCCAAGCTCTTTCAATGCCGACGCTGCGGCTTTGGGGGGTGACGCAAGTCGGGAAAGGCTGGCGCGCATCGCGGTGCCGGCATCACTGCCGCGAATGCCGTTATTTGCCAGCATGCCGGCCATAGCGGCGGCATCCTCAAGGCCGATCCCCAGCTTGGATGCAACAGGCCCGGCGTACTTCATCGTATCGCCCAGACTGCGCAGGTCGGTGTTGGTTCGGGTGAATGCGGCGGTCAATGTGTCACTGACCCGATCCATCTGGCTGGCATCGAGCGAAAATTGAGACAAGACGTTAGAACCAATATCAGCGCTTTCACCCAGATCCATGCCGCCGGCCAGCGCCATATTAAGCACGCCGGGCAAGGCGTCTTGGATAGATTGCGGCGTAAAGCCGGCCATCGCTAAGAACGCCTGGCCGCTGGCCGCATCGCGCGTAGAAAATGCCGTTTCGGCGCCGAGTTTCTTTGCCTGGTCGCGCAGCGCTCCCATTTGTTGATCGCCTTTGTCCAGCCGGGTTAACGCCTGAACGCGAGACATTTCCTCATCAAAGCCCACGGCCGGCGCCAGAAAGCGCCCGCCGGCATAACCCGCAGCCGCAGCGCCCAATGCGGCGCCAGTGCCAGAGCTGCGCAAGTTACCGGCCGTCTGCCGCATCTTGTCGTAACGAGCGCGCGCCGTAGTGACGGCAGCAAGTTGCCGCCGCTCTCGTTCAAGGGATTGGCTGTATTGTTCTGTGCGTCGGATGGCGCTTTGAATCGCCCCGCTGCCGCTGGAAAGCGTAACGCCATGCTGGCGCAGCGCCTGCCCCACCTCGCGGAGTTTGGCTGTTTGCGCACTGTAGGCGGTGGAAAGCGTGGTTATCTTTGTGCGCAACCCGTCAAGTTTCGCACGCTGCGCATCAGACAGGGTGCCGGTTTCTTTCAGCCGCTGGCTTAGCCCTGCCGCTTCACGCTGGGCCTTATTGAGTTTTTGCGCGGTGTCGTTGGTGCTGTTGCGCAGCTTTTGAAAAGAGGTGCTTTGCGACTCCAGGCTTTTGATCGCCGCCTGGGTTTTTTTGATGGATTCAGAAAGACCGCCCGCGCTATTACGGGCGGCATTGACGGGGCGGGTAAACTTATCAATGGCGCTAAATGCGACACGGATATCAAGGCTCTTCATCTTGATTGGCTCCACTTCTGACAGCCGCCCGCTCACGCCAGGCTATCAGCTCGCAAAGCTCCATGCCGTACATTTCCGAGAGCGGCCAGTGAAAAATAGTGGCGATATCTGCGATCAGATCCTCCACACGGTCAAACAGCAGGACGGTTACTGATCCCCCGTCTCCGCCTCGCTCTGTTCGGCAGGCGCCTGCGGCGCTAAAAAAGGCACCAATGCCTCATTCAGTCGAACAAAATCGGAAGTCGGCAGGCTGGCGATTTCGGGCAGGGTAAGCGCCGGCGCAGTGACGCGGGTTAACAGCGTTGATACGGCGTCAAAGTCCAGATTGATTACGTCACCCAGGCGCAGGCCGCGCAGCGATCCGGCCTGTTTGATGGCGTCGGTAATTTCAACCTGATTAACGTCGCCGCTTTTGCGCTTAATGGACGCCGTGAGCGCGATTGTTTTTGCGGTCATGTTTTTCTCTCCTGGCGGTTAGCGCCGCCATTTAAATATTGAAAGTTGGCCGGAACAGTCAGCAATGACTATGTTTGCCGGCATAGCCACGCCCCCGCCGGGAAGTGTGGCGCCGGCGTTATGGGTTAGCCGCCCAGACCGAGCGCTGAACGCACACGATCCGGGTAAAGGTTTTCGTTGTTGCGCTTGTAAATGAAGTTGAGCAAATCAAACTCAAGCAGCGGCTGGTCATCAATAGACAGCTTGTAGTACGTGTTTTTGATGGCGTAAGTCTGGTTGGTATCATCGCCCTGCTTTGAGTCGCCGCCGTCGATTTCCGTAATGCGCCCGCGCATCTCAACCTCGACAATCGAACTGGTGCCGCCGGTGTAAAACTCGCCGACAAAGCGCAATTTTAGCTCGTCGATATCGCCGCCGTATTTCAAAATCAGTTGTTCCTCAAAACCGCCGACCTGCATCGACGCATCAAGCGCGCCAGAGTCAAGGCCGAGATCGACAGCCGCGGCGCCAATCATCCCGCCGCCCTGAAAATCTTCCGTTTTGCGCGTCACTTTCGGCAGCGTCACGCTGGGGATCTTCCCGATATAGTTGTCGCCATCCACGAAACAAGTGAACAGCCGGAGCTTTTTAGGTACGGCCATTTACGCGCCCCCCAATGAAGAAAAAGCGGTTTCAAAATACTGATCGGTGAAGGTTTGATACAGGCTCAAATCTTCCAGCGGCGGGACCGGCGTATAGTTGTAACGCACAATGCACTTGCCCTGGCGTAACCCGGTCGTTGGGTTATCAACGATGTCGAACCAGCACGCCGCACCGATCAGTTTTCCGGCAGTGACTAATGCCTGCAATTTGGCATTAATGCCGCTCACCACGTCTTTAACGTTGGCCGGCGTCAGCGGTTTATCAACGGTGGTGAATTGCGCCTCCGCGATGCTGTCGGCCAGGATCTGCGCGGTACGGGTGTACACCTCAAAGATGTACTCTTTATCGGGATCGGTGGTGCGGTTGCCCCAGAACCGGAACCCGTCGCGCTTAATCAGCGTGGTGATTTCGTGCGCGTTCAGTTCGTTGGCGTCGGAATCTTCCGCTTGCAGCGCCCAGAACACATCTTTTGCAATTCCCAGCACATTGTTAACGGCAACGTTAGACAAGGATTTGTGCCAGCCCTGCGTGTTATCAATCGACGCGCGCAGGCCGCAGGCATACGCCACCGCGGGGAATTCCTCGTTTTGCCCGGTCAGCGAGTTATACGCGATGAAGTTGGGCCAGATTGGCATTACTTCCCGGTAGTTCAGCGTTGTGCGGTACTCTTTCGCTTCCGCGATGGTTTCGCAGTCGTGGCAATAAGCGTAAACGAATGCCCGCAGTTTCTGCGCGATAACGCAAAGCTGGGTAGCAACTTCTATCGTGTCGTAGTCGGGAACGGAAAGGATGCGCGGGCGATAGCCGGTTTTCTGTTCCGCCGTCAAAAACGCGTACATGCCGGTATAGCTGCCATCAGCCGCAGTGCCGCCGATCACAAGCTGTGATTGCGTTTGATTGCCCTCGCCTTCCTTTGCCTCCGCCACGCGCACCACGATTACTTTAGGGCTGCATTGGTCGGAAATGGCTTTCAGGCTTTTGTAAAGCGAGCCAGTTTTCCCCGCTTTACCCAGCACGTTATTTACGCGCGTGATAAGTACGGGGGTATTAAGCGGGAACGTGTCAGCGTCTGCATCGTCAGCAACGCCCACAATGCCAATGACCGTTGAGTCAATGTCATTGATGGCCGTTACCAGATCGGTGTTTTCGCGGACACGAACGCCGTGGAAAAAAGCGTCAGTCATGTTTGCCACCTCGTAGTGAGTTCAGGGTGATGTTCCACGAAAACAGTAAAGCAAACACGCGCTTAAGGTTGTTGCAGACAGGCGACAACAAATGACAGTTTGCCGCCTCGCGCGCGCATGAAACTATTTGCGTCGGGGGTGAAAAATGGCATTCAGTAATTTGACGGATATTCAGCAAACGCTGAAATCAGGGGTTTCAGATCTCGATAACGCACTGACGGAAGCCGTTAAGGTTCCAGGCTTTAACATCACAATGGGCGGAAAAACGCTGCTATTGCTGGATGAACGGCTGATTTCGCTTTCAATGACGGACAACCGGGGGTTTGAGGCCGATCAGGTCACGCTTTCCGTTGACGATACGGACGGGCGCATTAACCTGCCGCCACGCGGCGCCGAGTTATCAGTATCAATGGGATGGAAAGGCGAAGCGCTGGTCTATAAAGGGCTTTTCATTGTTGATGAGGTGGCGCATTCAGGGCCACCGGACACTATCGAGATCACAGCCAGAAGTGCTGATTTTCGCGACGAGTTTAACGTCAAGCGCGAGGTGTCATGGCATGACGTGACGGTAGAGCGCGTTGTATCAGCTATCGCGCACCGCTACAGCCTTAAGCCCTACATCAGTACGCAACTAATGGATCTGGAGATCGACCACGCAGACCAGACACAAGAAAGCGATATGTCGTTCTTAACCCGCATGGCCGATATGCTGGGCGCCATCGCCACGGTAAAGAATGGGTGCCTGCTGTTTATTCTGCCAGGCGGCGGCGTGAGCGCATCCGGCAAACCATTGCCGGCAGCGGAAATCACCCGTTCAAGCGGCGATCGTCACAGTTTCCGCATTGCGGATCGTGATGCCTATACCGGCGTCAGAGCGTATTGGCTGGATCTGAATTTTGGGAAAAAGAAAAAGGTCAGCGTAAAAAAGCGAACAACCAGGGCAACAAAAAAGAAACAGGAAAAAAGCAGCAGCCGCGAAGGCGATTACATGGAGGGCGCAGACGGGAACGTCTACGTGCTGCGGAAAACCTATCAGAACGAAACAGCAGCCAGGCGCGCGGCAGCGGCGAAGTGGCAGCAGTTGCAACGCGGCGCAGCGCAATTCTCTATTACCCTGGCGCGGGGCCGGGCCGATCTCTATCCGGAAGTGCCGGTATCAGTCAGTGGTTTTAAGTCGGATATTGATAATCAGGAATGGATAATATCGCGCATTGAGCACGTTATTGACGGCAACGGCTTCACATCACAATTGGAGTTGGAGGCAAAAATCGCTGACTGGATAGCGGAAAGTGACTAGAATGGAATTGAGTCAAACCCCGCCGGGGATTCAATCATGTTTATTTGCCCTCATTGTGGCGCCGTCGCGCGCACGCGTACCAGTCGCCAGCTCAGTGAAATGACAGTGCGTCAATATCATCAGTGTCAAAATCTGGAATGCAGTATCACATTCACGACGCTTAACAGCGTTGAACGCCTGGTTACAGCCCGCACCAGATGCGAGGATGTGCCGCCGGACTTTGTGCCAAAAGACGCGTTTCCATCATCACATTACGGCCGCGATCAATTAAACCTCGCCATCTAAAACAAAGCCCCGAAAATTCGGGGCTTTGTTTTCCGTGTTGTCAATTGACTAAACTCTGATAAACACCTTATAAATGCAAGCATTAAGTAAAGTTAAGCATAAAAACGTAAGGGGTATGTCATGGCATTAATTAGTTGTTCTGAGTGTAAAAAGGAAGTCAGCGATACGGCATTTAAGTGTCCGTCATGCGGGAAACAATTAAGAAAACCGACTCGATCGCTCTTTGGCAAATTAGTTAAATGGATCTTTATTTTGTTTAATATTTTCATGATTTATAGCGCCTTTGTCGGGATTGGTGGTAGCGGGGAAGTGATTCAATCTGCCGGTTCTGATGCCGAGAGAGCGGGTGCAGCAATCGGGACGGGCATAGGTTTATTTATGCTCGGAACGATATGGGTAATTGGCGATATTATCATCGGGATGTTTGTATTTTTGACCAGGCCAAAGGGGTGATTGCATGAAAAACGGATTTTGGTATGTTGCCGCTGGTTGTATCGCACTTGCCGCTCTGTCGGTTGGAGCAAAGGCAAGCTCAAAGAATTTCGACGGCGTACTACATTGCAGAAAAATAGAAAGTGGAATAGATCGGATTGGGTGCTATGACAAGTCACTGCCTCCGACATATACAAAGAACGATCAGAAGCTGGAAGACCGGGATCAGTGCCAAGATGAGACGAACGGAACAAAACGTCTTGCCTGTTATGATAGGTTTTTCCCGACGACATTTACTAAAAGCAAGGTGAGCGACCAACCAACGCCAGAAAACAAAGGGAGTTGGAGTGTTCATACAAAAATATCGCCAATTGATGATTCGCAAAACGTCGTTGTTTCATTGGGTGCCAATGAAACATTTGCATCACCGTTTGGGGGATCAGTAAGGCCGGAGTTGAATATTTTGTGCCGCGAGAGGAAAACAGAACTGTACATCAATTGGGATGTATATCTCGGGCTTGATGAAACAAGGATGTTGCACAGGCTGGATAAACAGAAAGCCGTTACCAGAACATGGTCAATATCAACAGACACGAAAGCGGTTTTTTACAATGGAAGAACAATTGATTTCATTAAGAGCTTAATGTCTGCGGAAAAGATGTATGCTCAGATCACTCCGTACAACGAAAACTCCGCAGCGGTTACATTTGACCTAAAGGGATTATCGGAAGCCATTAAGCCGCTACAAAAAGCCTGCGGTTGGAAGTAACTAAAGAAGAGTAAGCCCGCTGAAGCGGGCTTGTTTGTTCGATGTGGTCAACGTGTGGACATTGAAAGAAATAAATCCTTTTATTTCATATATATACAGGGATAAATTCTACACCATCCCTGTCTTTTGCCCTCCATGATGGAGGGCTTTTTTTTGGGGAGTGATTACCGAATCATCGATGTAAAAAAGAGGCCGCTAGTTCTTCTCGAGTGGTTTTGCTTTCCACCGTTTAACAAGCCATTCAAATTCTTGATAGGTAGTTTCTGAGTTGATTTTTTCGCGTATAGCTTTTATCAAGGGCTCTGCAATGTCATAGGTTTCAATGACTGTCGAAAAAGATGTACGCTTTATCATCTTTTCATCGTAGATGCCCTCCCTAATGCTGACGGCTACCCTTTCGTAAAAATTCAGGATGTACTGAAATTTACGTCGCTCGTCCATATCTTCTTCAGTAATCTGCTTATCATCAGAGGGAAAAACATAAGCCCGGAAAGATTTATTAGACCGATGAGCTTGTTTCAACACATGAAGTGACTCGGTGTACTTTACATCCTGGCGACTTTCAAAAAGAAAGTTTGCCGTCTGTGTTTTTTCGCAGTACGCACGTTATATACCCGTCATACTTCAAGCCGCAGATGCGTTGGCTGCGCTCAGTCACCCGAATTACTTACCTGAGTAAGCTCATCGGGATTCCCTCCCTTGCCGCCTTCCTGCAACTCGAATTATTTAGGGTATAGATGATCGCGAAAATGGCGACCAGCACACCAAAAAACACCAGTAAATTGCTAATTATCTGAAGGATTGCTGCGTCAAAAGTCATTATTCATCATCCATGAATTGTTCATCATCCATAAAAAAGGCGGGGTTATCATGCCCCGCCTCACAGAGGTTAACTTCGGCTTAGAAACCATCAAATTCATCAAACATCTTACTCACTTGTGTTACCTCCTCTTATAAAAGCAAGCCCAATACAATAAGACGAGCTTAGCTTCAAAAATCATCATTTGAATAACTTTCAAATGGCTTTTAAACAGCTTTTGAAAGCCTTTAAACGAATACGCCAACGTTACCTTACTGGTAATTTTGAGTCAAATTCTACAGTGTCTTTGCATGCGCAAGACCCACACAAATTTGCACAATTTTTCCACGTTAATAAATTCCATCCCGCCTCCAGTCCCCGCACGAATTCGCAATAGCCGACATCGCCGTTTGGCGGCCGCCGGCAGGCGGCCTGCCTTTCACGCTCACACGGTAAGCGCGGCGTTTTTCCCGGCGATGCGGCCGAAAACAATGCAGTCCGTCATGGCGACGCTGCCGAGCCTCACCGCGCCGTGCACGCCGCCGACGGTTTCACCGGCGGCATACAGGCCGGGGATAGGCTTGAGATCGAAGCCGATTACCTGGGCATCCTTGTTAATCGCCAGCCCGCCCATGGTGTGGTGCACCCGCGGCCACAGGCGCGCGGCGTAAAACGGCGGCGTGACGTTAGGCGCGGCATCCTTGAAGATCATACAGCCAAGGTCCGGATCCTGTTCATTATGCTGCTCGATAAACGAATTCCAGCGTTTCACCTGTTCGGTAAATGCCGCTACCGGCATCTGATAGGCCTGCGCCAGCTCTTCCAGGGTGTTGAACATTTTTAACGATCCGTTTTTCAACGCCCCCTCCCGCTGTCCCGGATCGACCATGTTCATGGTATTGGTTTTATCGGCGATAATCACCGCCGGATGACCCAGCAGGATAATCGCATCGGCGCGTTCCTTACGGTTGCCCGTCTCTTTGAAGAAGCGTTTTCCGCTGGCGGGATCAACCATCAGGCCGTAGCCGACGATGCGCTCCACAAACTGCGGGACATAGCCGAACCCCTGTTCGTCGGGGCTGGTCCAGGGCCCCAGTTGGATCCAGTCCATCTGCGTATCCAGCGCGCCCACCATACAGGCCGCCATAATCGCCTCGCCGGTGGCCCCCGGATGATTGGTGGAGGTGAACTCCTCGGTCAGCCTGGGATCATACATCTGGCGTAACGCCACGCCTTGTGAAAACCCGCCGGATGCCAGCACCACGCCTTTGGTGACGCGGATGTAGGCGATAGCGCCGGAGTCCTCGTCCGGAAATTTGTAGCGCCGTTTGACTTCGGCCCCGATAACCCTGCCATCCTGGTCGACGATCAGGCGCAGCAGTTTGGTGCGCTGTTCAATCACCGCGCCCAGTTCCCTGGCTTTCTGCTGCTGTTTCATAATCAGGCCAGAACCGGAACGCTGCACCAACTGGTGCGCGCGCTTTACCGAATGGCCGCCGTGGTAGTTGACGACGTTAAACTCCGCGCCGATACTCTGCGCCCATTCGAGGGCTTCCACCGAATATTCAGCCACGGTTTTGGCCAGTTGCGGATAATTGAGCCAGTTGCCCGCTTTCATCATGTCCTGATACATCAGCTCCGGCGAATCCTGAATGCCTGCTTCCTTTTGCATTTTGGATCCCGCGGCGGCCAGATCCCCGCCGTTAAGCACGGAATTCCCCCCCAGCAGCGGCATTTTGTCAATAATCAGTACGCCTGCCTTGGCGTTACGCGCCTCAATCGCGGCGGCCAGCCCGGCGAACCCGGTGCCGACAATCAGCACGTCCACCGTGGTGTCCCACTTCTGCGGTATCGGCACCGGGCCGGGCACCGCCTGCGCCGGCCGGGATAACGCCACGCCCCCCAGCGCGCCGATAACGACGCCGGTCGATTTCAGAAAATGACGGCGGCTCTGCGGATCGGATATTGGTTTTTTGCTCATTGAATTATCTCCATGTTCAAAAACGGTAAATCACGATAAAAAATACGCTGGATAATTCGTCAGATAACCTGGGTAAAACCACCGCGTTTCATCACTATTGGAATATTTCATAGGCGCGTGATGAAATACGCGTCGGCAGGTAAATTATTGAACGGCTAAGCGCCTGCCGACATTTCAACATAAAATATAGGGATTTAAACGTGAGTCCACTCTCACTGCGATGATTGACTCAGCGAAACAGAGGTAATTCGGCAATTGCCGTAACATTCTCATCTTGTTGGTTATAATCAATCTCACAGCAACCCTGACCGCAGGAGAAGATCAATGCCAGCACCGGCAGACCCGGAACACCATTCTCATCCGGCCCCGACAGAAGATAAACCGTCATCGCCACGCACCCTCGTGACCCGGACCCAACGGTGGGTGAAACGTATTCAAGCCATTCCCAGCGTGGCGCATGTGATCCGTGCGGGCGAACGCTTTAATGACCGGATGGGCAATCAGTTTGGCGCGGCGATTACCTATTTTTCCTTTCTGTCGCTGATACCGATACTCATGGTCTCCTTTGCTGCGGTGGGTTTTGTGCTGGCCTCCAACCCGGACCTGCTGACCGAGTTGATTAACCGCATCGTCAACAGCATCAGCGACCCCAATCTGGCGAATACGCTGAAAAATACGGTGAATACCGCCATTCAGCAACGCACCACCGTCGGGATCACCGGGTTGCTTATCGCCCTTTATTCCGGCATCAGCTGGATGGGAAATTTACGCGAGGCCATCCGCGCGCAGTCGCGCGACGTCTGGGAACGCAACCCGCAGGATGAGGAGAAGATTTATTTTCAATATACCCGGGATTTTCTGTCTCTCACCGGGCTGATGGTGGCGCTGGTCGTAACGCTGTTCCTGACATCCGTCGCCGGAACGGCGCAGGATATTATCGTCAATGCGCTGGGCTTGGGGGGAATTGAATGGCTGCGCCCCGCGCTGACCCTGATCGCCTTGTCAATCTCCATTTTCGCCAACTACCTGTTGTTTTTATGGATATTCTTTGTGTTGCCGCGACATAAGCCCAAACGTAAGGCGCTGTTCCGCGGGACCTTGATCGCCGCCATCGGTTTCGAAGCCATTAAATTCGCCATGACCGTCGCGCTGCCTAAACTGGCGAGCTCCCCTTCCGGGGCCGCTTTCGGTTCCGTTATCGGCCTGATGGCATTTTTCTATCTGTTTGCCCGGCTGACACTATTCTGCGCCGCCTGGATTGCCACCGCCAATTATAAAGGCGATACCTCGACGGACCGTAATCAACGGCAGGACGAGGCGCGGAAATAGCGCGCCGGCGATATCTGCCCAGCAGATTTTATTCGTCGGGGAAAATGGATCGGAAGACGTTGATTTTTCGATCCCCGTCATGAAAAAATAAAACAGCATTTCAAGACTATTGACTCAGCGTCTCGTTATATTGAGACTGACGGTGATTCCCGCGTTGTATCGACGTCTTCTTTTTTCAAACAGGTCAGCAGTGATGACAACCAATAACATCGCCGTCATCGGCGAATGCATGATCGAACTGTCGCAAAAAGGTACGGATCTTAACCGCGGCTTTGGCGGCGATACGCTGAATACCGCCGTGTATATTGCGCGCCAGGTCAGGCCCGAAGCATTGGGCGTGCACTACGTTACCGCGCTCGGCACCGACAGCTTCAGTGAAGAGATGATTGCCGCATGGCAAAAAGAGGGGGTTAAAACCGATCTTACCCAGCGGCTGGAAAATAAACTGCCCGGTTTATATTTTATCGAAACCGACGACGGCGGCGAGCGTACGTTCTACTACTGGCGTAACGATGCCGCCGCCCGTTACTGGCTGGACAGCGCCGACGCCGAAAAAATCTGCCGGCGTCTGGCGCGCTTTGAGTATCTCTATCTGAGCGGCATCAGCCTGGCGATCCTCAACGGCGCAAGCCGCCAGCGTCTTTTAGCCTTATTGCGCGCCTGCCGCGCCAACGGCGGTAAGGTTATTTTCGACAACAACTATCGTCCGCGCCTGTGGCAAAGCCGGGAAGAGGCGCAACAAGCCTATACCGACCTGTTGTCCTGCACTGATATCGCCTTTCTGACGCTGGATGATGAAGATATGCTGTGGGGCACCCAGCCCGTCGGCGCGGTGCTTGAACGGACACACGGTTTAGGCGTAACGGAAATCGTGATCAAGCGCGGCGCCGACGCCTGCCTCGTTTCACAACGGGGACGGGAATTGATCGACGTTCCCGCCGTGAAGCTGCCGAAAGAGAAAGTGGTCGATACCACCGCCGCGGGCGACTCCTTCAGCGCCGGGTATCTGGCGGTGCGTCTGAACGGCGGCGACGCGCGGGAAGCCGCGCTGCGCGGCCACCTGACCGCCAGCACGGTTATCCAGCATCGCGGGGCGATTATCCCGCCGGAAGCGATGCCGGCCTAAGCGCGGCTGCCGCCTGAGATTATTGCGCGGCGGGCGCCGCCGCTTCCTCCTGCGGTTTGGGCTCCTCTTCCGCCGCGGCCGGCGCGGCGGCGGCATCCGGCGTCATTATCCGGCTATAGGCCGTCTGCAGTTCCTTCATATTCACTTCCGGTTCACCCTGCTGCTGTATCAGCATCAGCGTGGCCTCTTGTGAAAGCTGCTGGTGCAACGCCTGATTCAGCGTATCCAGCGTCAACGAAGAGAGATAATGCTGCCGCAGTTTCTGATACTGCTCCGGCGCGATATCCACCACGCCATTCTGCTGCGAGCGCAAACGCTGCTCCATCAGCACATCGGTGCCGGTGCGGGCATAGGTGGCGAACAATTTGCCCAGTTCGTCCGTTTTACGCGTTATCAGAGCGTCAAACTCCTGCTGCGTCAGCCCGTTGTCCCGCAGCGCCGCCAATGTCTGGGCCATAAAGGTCATGCCCGGCATCACGCTGTCGATGCCTGGAACGTCCATATGAATGGCGCACTGCGCGCGGGTATAAAGCACGTTACAGTCAAAACGCAGGTTGTTGTCTTTCTGCTGACTTTTTTGCAACGCCTGCTGCACATGCCAGAACAGGGCTTCCCGCGCCAGATCGCTGCGCCAGTAACGGGCCAGCGTCTCGGAGTCGCGAATCGGGTGCCACGGCGTATCCCATACCAATGACAAGGTATCCTGCTGAACGTTGTTATTTATCAGGCTGATAGCATGAGGCGGCAACGGGCTTAGCGTCGGCACCGGCGCGGGGGCTGCGCGTTTGCCCTGCAGAGATGAGAAGGCTTTACCGATTTGATCGACAATGCCGCGCTGATCGACATGGCCGACGACATACAGCGTCATGGCGTCCGGCGTATACCAGGTTTTATAAAATTGCTCCAACTGTTCAGGGTTTAGCGGCGGTTTCACCGCCTGTCCGGGATCGTGAGCCAATAGCGCGGACCCCTTCAATCGATAACGCCAGGCGGGATCCTGCGGATTAATCGGGAATTGCGCCACCGGATCGGGCAGGTTTAATGCTGCATGGATGTGTTGATCGCTGATAGCCAGCTGTCCGGCGGTTTCCGACAGCCAGTTTAAGGCCTCTTTCATCAGTTCCGGTCGGTTATTCGGCAGGCTCAGGTTGTAAAACGTGAAATCATATGAGGTGACGGCCGGCGGCAGAGAACGCGTGGCGTTATCTTGTTGTTGCCATAGGGAGGGCAACTGCGCGGCCGAAAAATCATCGCCGGGCGTTAACGCCAAGCGGGGAAGAAAATGCGCAAACCCGATTTGCTGAGCGTTTTCCACCAGCGAGCCGGTATTTACCATCAGGCGTAGCTCGACCCTGTCTCCCGGACGCTGCGGCGTAGTCAGTAACTGCCAGGTAAAACCATTATCAAGTTTACCCTGCAGCCAGGCAGGATCGGGTTGTAGTGTTTCAGCCTGCACATTGCTGCCTCCGATAACGGCCAGCAAAACTCCACCAACTAAAAGACCTATTTTGGTGCCCTGCATGTGAACCCCTACTTAAATAACTATGCAAAACATAACGTGATTGTTGTTGATCATAACAGCGGCCTTGCGTTTGCCACCAAACACTCTCGTGGATGCATCACGGCAAATGAAAGAGGCGAAGTGTACCATTCCCTTGGACCACGCGCTTTTATCTATGTCACTGCATAGGGCGAAATAATATTCGGAAAGAAGAAATATTGAGCTGAAACAGATTGGCATCAGGCCCGATGATGCGCGCTGTCTTATCGGGTAAAGGCGACGCCGAAAGCGCGCGTCCACAGGCGGCCCTGCCTGGGGCGGCATAATGGCTAATGCGGCCGATAAATTGCGACCGGCATACACAGACCGACATTTTACGACGATAATTTACACTTTCTCCTTAATTTTTCCACGATTCTCCGCGCGTTAGCGGCTAAAGTGATTTACAGCCGACGTGCGCCGCGCAACGCAGCAATGGTCTTTGCCCGTTCACCGCCTATACAACACAGCCGAGGAGTTGCATTTCGATGGCGAATTTTTTTATCGATCGCCCTATCTTTGCCTGGGTGTTGGCAATCCTGCTCAGCCTGTGCGGTGCGCTGGCGATCGTTTCACTGCCCGTCGAACAATACCCCGACCTCGCGCCGCCCAGCGTGCGGATTAGCGCCAACTATCCCGGCGCTTCCGCCCAAACCATTGAGAATACCGTGACGCAGATTATCGAGCAGAGCATGACCGGGCTGGATAATTTGATGTATATGGCTTCCGACAGCAGTAATACCGGACAGGCAAGGATAACGCTCACCTTTGAAGCGGGAACCAATCCGAATGCAGCCCGCCAGCAGGTGCAGAACCAGCTGCAATCCGCCCAGCGAAAACTTCCGCAGGCGGTGCAGCAACAGGGGGTGACGGTCAGTAAAACCGGCGAAAGCAATATCCTGATGATCGCCTTTGTTTCTACCGACGGCAGCATGGAGAGACAGGATATCTCGGACTATGTCGCCAGCAATATTCAGGAACCGCTCAGCCGCATCAACGGCGTCGGCGAAGTGGACGCCTATGGCTCGCAGTATGCGATGCGTATCTGGCTCGACCCCTTGAAGCTGACCGATTACTCGCTCACCACCGAAGATGTGGTGTCCGCCATTGAGTCGCAGAATAGTCAGATTTCCGTCGGTCAGGTGGGCGGAACGCCGTCGGTGGATGACCAGACATTGAATGCCGCCATCAATGCCCAGTCATTATTGCAAACCCCGCAGCAGTTTCGCGATATCACCCTGCGCGTCAACCTCGACGGCTCCGCGGTGACGCTGGGCGACGTCGCCGACGTCGAACTTGGCGCGGAAAGGTATGACATTCTCAGCCGCTATAACGGCCAGGCGGCTTCCGGCCTGGGGATAAAACTGGCCGCCGGTGCCAACGAACTGGAGACGGATAAACTGGTGCGCGCCCGGATCGCGGAGCTATCGCCTTACTTTCCCCGCGGCCTGGAAGCCAAAATCGCCTTTGAAACCTCGCCTTTCGTCAAGGCTTCCATCATTGACGTGGTGAAAACTCTGTTTGAAGCGGTACTGCTGGTTTTCCTGGTGATGTATCTGTTTTTACAGAACTTCCGCGCCACCCTGATCCCCACCATCGCCGTGCCGGTGGTGCTGCTTGGCACCTTTGCGGTGCTTTACGCCTGCGGATTCAGCCTCAATACCCTGACCATGTTCGCGATGGTGCTGGCCATCGGCCTGCTGGTGGACGACGCCATTGTGGTGGTGGAAAACGTCGAGCGCGTCATGAGCGAGGAAGGACTTTCCCCACGCGAAGCGACGCGCAAGTCGATGCGGCAGGTTCAGGGCGCTCTGGTGGGGATCGCGCTGGTGCTGTCGGCGGTTTTTGTCCCGATGGCCTTTTTCGGCGGGACGACCGGGGCAATCTACCGCCAGTTTTCCATTACCATCGTTTCATCGATGATCCTGTCGGTGCTGGTGGCGATGATCCTCACCCCGGCGCTGTGCGCCACCCTGCTCAAGCCCCTGCCCAAAGGCCAGCATCACGGCCGCAAAGGCTTCTTCGGCTGGTTTAACCGCGTTTTCAACCGCGGTACGCTGCGCTATGAACGGGGCGTGGCGAGAATCCTGCGCCGCAGCGGCCGCTGGATGCTGCTTTATCTTGGCATCATCGGCATTATGGCGTTGCTGTTTATCCGGCTGCCGACGTCATTTCTGCCGCAGGAAGACCGCGGCGTCTTTATGACGCAGGTGCAGTTGCCGCCCGGCTCGACGCAGCAGCAGACATTAAAAGTGGTGCAAAAGATCGAGCAGTATTACCTCAGCGAAGAAAAAGAGAATGTCACATCGGTATTCGCCACCGTCGGCGCCGGCCCCGGCGGCAACGGACAGAACGTCGCCCGCCTGTTTGTGCGCCTGAAAGACTGGGACGAGCGCACCAGAGCGCAAGACACCTCCTTTGCCATTATCGAGCGCGCCACCAGGGCTTTCCGCGACATCAAAGAGGCCCGGGTTATCGCCAACAGCCCGCCGGTGATAACCGGCCTGGGCAACGCGGCCGGCTTTACCATGCAATTGCAGGATCACGCCGGGCTGGGCCACGATCAATTTATGCAGGCGCGCGACCAGTTGTTAGCCATGGCCGACGGTGACCCGCGCCTGACCCGGGTGCGGCATAACGGCCTGGATGACAACGCGCAGCTGAAAATCGATACCGACCAGCGCAAGGCGCAGGCGCTGGGCGTGTCGATCGACAGTATCAACAACGTGTTGCAAACCGGCTGGGGCTCCACCTACGTCAATGATTTCATCGATCGCGGACGGGTGAAAAAGGTCTATGTTCAGGCCGCCGCCAAATATCGCATGCAGCCGGACGATATCGGCAAATGGTATGTCCGCAACGGCGATGGCGGGATGGTGCCTTTCAGCGCTTTCGCGCAAACCTCATGGGAGAGGGATTCGCCGCGTCTGGAGCGTTATAACGGCTACTCCTCGCTGGAAATCGTCGGCGAGGCCGCGTCGGGCGTCAGCACCGGGACCGCCATGGATATCATGGAAGCGCTGGTGGAAAAACTACCGCCAGGCCTCGGCCTGGAGTGGTCGGGCATGTCCTATCAGGAAAGGCTGACCGGCACGCAGACGCCGGCGCTGTACGCCATTTCGCTACTGGTGGTGTTCCTGTGTCTGGCGGCGCTGTATGAAAGCTGGACCGTACCTTTTTCCGTGATGCTGGTGGTGCCGCTCGGCGTGCTGGGCGCGCTGCTCGCCACCCTGGGCCGGGGATTGGAGAACGACGTCTATTTCCAGGTGGGGCTGTTGACCGTTATCGGCCTGGCGGCGAAGAACGCCATCCTGATCGTCGAGTTCGCCAATGAGCTGAACCAGCGCGGGCGCGATCTGGTCGAGGCGACGCTGGAAGCGTCGCGTCAGCGGCTGCGGCCAATACTGATGACCTCGCTGGCGTTTATTTTCGGCGTGCTGCCGATGGCCATCAGCAACGGCGCGGGCTCCGCCAGCCAGCATGCGGTAGGCACCGGCGTGATTGGCGGCATGCTGTCCGCGACCATCCTGGCCGTCTTTTTTATACCGCTGTTCTTTGTGGTGGTGCGCAGACGTTTTCCGCTGCGGGAGAGAGGGGAATAAATCATGCGGCGATGCGGAAATGGACGGCGTCACATCCGGCAAACCTTCCCCACCGCGCCAGCGCGCGATGGGGAAAGATTCACGACAAAAGCATCAGGCGGGGATTATGACAGCGTGGTCGGCTGCGTGGTTTTTCCGCCGTTATCATCATCCTTGCCGGAAAGTACCGCGTCCATCTGCTTCGCATCCAGCTCATGGCAATACTTCGCAACGACGATGGTGGCCACGCCATTGCCAATCAGGTTGGTCAGCGCGCGGGCTTCCGACATAAAGCGGTCAATGCCCAGAATCAACGCCAAACCCGCTACCGGCAGATGGCCTACCGCCGAGAGCGTGGCGGCCAGCACGATAAATCCGCTGCCGGTAACGCCCGCCGCCCCCTTGGAAGAGAGCAGTAAAACCACCAGCAGGGTAATCTGATGCCAGAGATCCATATGGCTGTTGGTCGCCTGCGCAATAAACACCGCCGCCATGGTCAGGTAGATGGACGTACCGTCAAGATTGAACGAGTAGCCCGTCGGGATCACCAGACCGACCACCGATTTCTTACACCCGACTTTCTCCATCTTCTCCAGCATGCGCGGCAGCACTGATTCGGAAGAGGAGGTCCCCAGCACGATCAACAGCTCTTCTTTGATATAGCGAATGAATTTGAGGATGCTGAAGCCGGTGGCCTTGGCGATACTGCCCAGCACCAGGAACACGAACAGCAGGCAGGTTATATAGAAGCAGGCGATCAGCTGACCCAGTTGCACCAATGTCCCTAGCCCATATTTGCCGATGGTGAACGCCATGGCGCCGAACGCGCCTAAAGGAGCCAGGCGCATGATCATATTAATGATGCCGAAAATCACCCTGGAGAAACTTTCGATCACGTCAAAGATCATTTTTCCTTTTTCGCCCAGCCGATGCAGCGCAAAGCCAAACATCACCGCAAACAGCAGCACCTGGAGAATATTGCCGCTGGCGAAGGCGCCTACCGCGCTTGAAGGGATCACATCCAGCAGGAACGGGATCAGCCCCTGCTGCGATGCCTGCTGGGTATAAACGGCGACGGCGGAGGCATCCAGAGAAGCGGGATCGATATTCATGCCGGCGCCTGGTTTTACCACGTTGACCACTATCAGGCCGATGATCAAGGCAATCGTACTGACAACTTCAAAATACAGCAGGGCGGCCGCGCCGGTTTTACCCACTGACTTCATGCTTTCCATGCCGGCAATACCGGTCACCACGGTACAAAATATGACCGGGGCGATGATCATTTTAATTAATTTTACAAATCCATCGCCCAGTGGCTTCATCTGCTCGCCGATTTCCGGATAGAAATGGCCCAACAGTATCCCTACCGTAATGGCAGTAAGCACCTGAAAATAAAGACTTTTAAAAATAGATGTTTTCATACGCACGTCCTATGGTGGGGAAACACAGGCGGACGATAAAGTAAGTATAGTAAACACCACCTGTGGTTGCGCCGGAAAATAACACCGCAGTAATAGTCTGGATATGTTTTATAACTTTAGTTTGTGAACAGTAGGTTAAAAATAAGAGCTGAATCGCTTCATTAATAGTAAACATTAAACAATGATGCAATTTATTTGTAACATGATACGGAATTATCCCGTTGTTGCCGCTGGTTAAAGCCGCGCCGCTCGGCCGCAACGCGGCTTTAACCAGCGGCGGGAAGGTAAAAATGACAATCAGGCTTTGATGCGGGATTATTGCTGAAAAACGTGAATGCCGTGGTTCCCTTCATGGCGGGCCAGCTGCATGGCCAGACGCGCCTGCGCAAGCAGCAGCGCCGCACTCCTGACCTCTTGGCCGGACGATGGGTCAACGTGGAGAAGACCAGCGCCGGCGAAATACGGCGATGATTGACCGCTGGCCGGCATAAACGGCGCATTGATTTGCAGCGTAACGTTCCGCGCCCAGGCTTGCGCCTGTTCCGCGCTCGCCAGCGGCCTTGCCAGCACCGCGAACTCATCCCGGTCCAGACGGGCCAATAAAATACGCTTTCCTTCCTGCTGCTGATTAACCGCCGCTTTTAGCTGATTAATCAAAGTATGGTAAACCTCAACGCCGTTGCCTTCGCTATCGGCCGGTAACGGTTCAAGGCCGATAACCATAAGGCTGAACGGCGCGTTTTCCGCCAGCCACTGCTCCAGATGGAGAACATAGGCCGTTTTATCGGCGAACTCATACTGCGCGGCAAAAAGCGACTGTTCCAGCAATTGCTGATTGCGGTTATAGCAGCGCACCAGCGCGCCGATCTCGTCATCCTGATGCCAGGCCGGCAGCGTCAGCTGATGGTGGGCGATCCGCTGCGCCGGCAGATTCTTTAATTCGGTAATAATCGCCCGCAATGGATACACCATCAGCCGATTGATGCACCAGGTAATGGCGATGGATAAAATAAGCGCCAACAGCAGATAGGTTGCCAGCATGATCGAAAACGTACTGACAATAAACTGGAACATGCGATAAGAGTCGGCCTGCAGCACCAGATGCGCCAACGGCGTCGAATATTGCGTCTGCGGCGGGGAATACAGCGGCACCGAGATACGTATCGGCAGTTTAAAAAAGCGGGCGATCCACTGCGGCACCGGACGTTCCGTCGGGAAATTGGCGTGCAGCGTCTGGAAGTCGTCAGGCAGCAGAACATCCGCCCGGCTTAAAAAACCGACGGGCAACAAATTGTTCAGAATATCTTCAGCCCGCTGCACTTCGCCCTGTAGCACCGCTTCCGTCAACGGCTGGCGTACCGAGTAAGCGATAACCTCCAGTTGCCTGGCATAATCATCACGCCGTTGATTCACGAAGTGAAAAAGCTGTATCACTATAAACAGACTGATGGTAACCAGCGCCACAACGGACACGGCTGTCATCTGCTTAATAGTTAATGAACGTCTGAGCCGCAAGCACTTTCTCCGTTAATCCCGTATTGCTGCCGTGGTTACACCAAACCGGCTTAATTATGGGGCTAAAACGCTTAACTATTCCCCCTGCAAGCACGCCTGATAAAACCCCGGTAGTATAAGACAGCGGACCTTGGCCTCAATGCTGTTTTCTTCGGCTATGCCCAGGATTTCATCTTAATCCTAACCCGCCGCCAGCGCCGCCCCCCGCGGCGGGAAAACGGCCCCAGCATAGGAGATATCTCCCTCACAAGCCAGAAAATGGAACTTAAGTTGGTATTTAGCGCGAAAAGCGATGAAATGGTTATGCGTGGATTTGGCGGCCAGAATAAGCCCCGCGGATAGCACGCCAATTGCTCAAGGTTGCCGCGTCAACGGAAACCTTGCATTGCGGCGTGATTTTCCGGGGGCGGCGGCCCGTCAGGCGGCGCGCCAGCAGCGAACGGCCACATTTTGTTCCGTGGATGACATCGGCTGCCGCCGCTCGCAGCCTTCAGCGGCCAGCGGACAGCGCTCGCGGAAAAAACAGCCCGGCGGCAACACGCGGTTGCCCGGCAGCTCGCCTTTACGATCCTCAATCTCCCCGTCCAGCGAACGACCCACGCGCGGCACCGAATCCAGCAGCAGCCGGGTATAAGGATGTCGCGGCGCGGTCAGCACCTGCTGAGCGCCGCCCAGCTCGACGATTTGCCCGAGATACATCACCGCGACGCGGTCGCTCATATGGCGCACCACCGACACATTATGTGAAATCAGCACATAGGTCAGTGCGCGCTGCTGTTGCAGTTTCACCAGCAAGTTGAGAATTTGCGCCTGAACGGAAATATCCAGCGCTGACGTGGGTTCATCGAGCACGATGATATCGGGCTGTGAAGAGAGCGCGCGGGCAATCGAGATACGCTGGCGCTGGCCCCCGGAAAAAGCGTGGGGCAGACGATCCAGATATTCCGGGCGAATGCCGACCAGCTCCGCCAGTTCCACCGCTAACGCCCGGCGTTCCCGTTCACAGTTGTGTTTTTGCAGCCAGACCGGTTCGGTGATAATTCGCCAGACGGGCAAGCGCGGATCCAGCGATGAAAGCGGATCCTGAAACACCATTTGCATCCCGCTGCCAAGCCATGAGGTCGGGCTGCGGGCGCGAAAGCACGTTCCCGCGGCGGGTTTTAACATGCCCATCAATAACTGGGCCAGCGTGCTTTTGCCACAACCGGATTCGCCCACAATCCCCAGAGTCTCCCCGCGAACAATTTGCAAATCCAGACCATTTAACGCATGTACCTGTTCGGTGATTTTTCCACGCCAGTTTTTGCGCGCGGGAAAATTGACGTGTACATCCTGTAGTTCAAGCAAGATATCAGACATGTTGCTCCCCCCGTTGCGGATGCCAGCAGGCGGCGCGTTGTTCGCCGACGCCGCAGGATATTAACGCCGGCCGTTGCCGGCAGCGCGCATCGGCGGCAAAGCAGCGATCGCGGAAGGCGCAGCCCACCGGCAGCGACGCCAGGTTGGGCACGGTGCCCGGAATAGCGGGCAGCTGCGCGCGGGGCTGCGCTTCTTCCGGCGCGCAGCGCAACAAGCCGATGGAATAAGGATGGACGGGACGGGAAATCACATCCCGCGTCGCGCCGCTCTCAATCACCGCGCCCGCGTACATCACATACAGACGATCGCAAAGCTGGGACACCACCGCCATATCGTGGCTGATAAACAGTACCGAGGTCCCGCTGGCGCGCGCTTTGCGCTGCAGCAGGCGCAACACCTGCCGCTGCACGGTGACATCCAGCGCGGTCGTCGGCTCATCGGCGATAATCAGCTGCGGATCGCAGGAGAAAGCCAGCGCGATGATCACCCGCTGGCGCATGCCGCCCGACAGTTCGAAGGGATAGCGCTCCATCACTCGGGCGGCGTCGGAAATCTGCATTTCATTCAGCAGCCCGATGGCTTTCTGAACCGCCGCCTGGCGGGAGAGGGGCTGATGCTGGCGGATCACATCGGTCATCTGCCGGCCGATACGCCGCGTGGGATTGAGCGCCGTCATCGGCTCCTGAAAGATCATCGCCGCTTGCGCCCCGCGCAGTCGCCGCATCTGCTTTTCGCTGGCATTCAGTACATCCATACCGAGAACGCTAAGGCTGCCGCCGTTAACGCGATAGCTGCCGGGGGTCAGCAGGCGCATGGCCAGCATGGCGGTAACCGACTTGCCCGAACCGGACTCGCCGACCACGCCGACAATTTCGCCGCGCTTCACCTGCAGCGAGACCTGATTGAGCGCGCTGACTTCGCCGTTATACACCGGGAAGCTCAGCTGTAAATTATCGATATTCAGAACGTCGTCGTGCATCAGTTGCGTCCTCCGCTTTTCGGATCGAGCAGGTCGCGCAGGCCGTCGCCGAACAGGTTGAATCCGACGGCGGTAAGCAGAATCGCCACGCCGGGGAAGGTGCAATACCACCACTGGTCGAGCACATAGTTACGGCCGTTGGCGACCATCGCCCCCCACTCCGCCGTCGGCTGCTGCGCGCCGAGGCCGATAAACCCCAGCGTGGCGGCCATCAGAATGGCGGTGCCGATATCCAGCGACGCCTGCACAATCAGCGGCGGCAGCGCATTGCGCAGCACGTGCCAGCTAATCAGATGCCAGCGCGTGGCGCCAAAAATTTTCGCCGCCTGTACGTAGGCCAACTGACGCACCACCAGCGTCTGCCCGCGCGCCAGGCGGACATAAAAGGGAACGCGCACGACGGCGATGGCCAGCATGGCATTAAACAGACTCGGCCCCAGCGCCGCCGCCAGCGCCATGGTCAACACCAGCGAGGGGATCGACAGCATGATGTCCATAATGCGCATAATCAACGCGTCGACCCAGCCGCCGACGACGCCGGAAAAGCAGCCCAGCAGCGAGCCGATCGTGCCGGAGAACAGCACCACCGCCAGACCGGCGGCCACCGACAGCTGACTGCCGATCAGCACGCGGCTAAACAGATCGCGCCCCACTTCGTCCGTGCCGAACCAGTGCTGCGCCGAGGGCGGTTGCAAACGGGCCGCCAGATCGATGGCGTTGGGATCCTGCGGTGTTAGCCAGGGCGAAAAGATCATCAACAGCAGCACGATCAGCATAATGACGCCGCCCGCCAGCGTCAGCGGGCTGCTCTTCAGCATCCAGAAGCGCTTGCCCCAGCGTTGTCGCCGCGCGCTTTTGCGCGGCGCCGCCGCCTCGTTGCTTAACATCATCATTCCGCCCCCCCACGCCCAATGCGGGGGTCTATCCATAAATAGAGCAGATCCACCACCAGATTGACCACCACATACGCCAGTGAAACCACCACCGCGAAGCCCATCACCGCCGGGAAATCCAGCGCCTGAATCGACGAGACCACATAAGCGCCCATGCCGGGCCAGGAAAATACGGTTTCCGTCAGCACCGCGCCGTACAGCAGATCGCCCAAGGCCAGCCCCAGAACGGTAACCGACGGGATCAGCGCATTGGGCAGCGCATAGCAGAGGATGACGCGCCAGGCCGGTAAACCGCTGGCGCGCGCGGTGCGAATATAATCTTCGCTGAGCTGCTCAAGCATGGCGGAGCGGATTTGACGCGCCACAATGCCCAGGTGCACAAAGGCCAGCGTCAGCGCGGGCAGAATCAGATGTTGCAGGCTGTTCCAGAACGCCTCTCCGTTGCCTTCCAGCAGCGAGTCGACGGTATAAAACCCGGTTACCCGCAGCGGCGGATCGATCCAGTCATCAAGACGCCCGCCGCCGGGCAGCACATTAAGGTAGCCGTAAAACAGCACAATCACCCCCAACCCCAGCCAGAATGCGGGGGTGGAGATACCGGTGATCGCCAGTAAACGCACCAGATGATCGAGCCAGCGATCGCGATACACCGCCGACAGCACGCCGAGCGGCACGCCCAGCATCAGCGCCAGCAGCAGGGCGCAAAAGGCCAGCTCCAGCGTGGCGGGAAAAAATGTGCGCAAATCCTCCAGCACCGGACGCCCGGTGCGAATGGACGTCCCCAGATTGCCGTGCAGCAACTCGCCGACGTAGCGAGAAAACTGGACATACAGCGGTTGATCCAGCCCCAACTGTTGGCGAATATGCTGAACAATGTCGTCGCTGGCGCGATCCCCGGCCAGCAAGCGCGCCGGATCGCCGGGGATCAGGTGGGAAATGATAAAGGTGATGACGCAAACCCCCGCCACCACGAGCATCAGTCCCCAACAGCGCTGCCGTAAAATACTCCACAAGGTCATGTTAAAGCCCCCAGTCAAGGAATAAACAGGGCCAGCGGCGGCCCTTAATAAAGGTATGGCTTATTTTTTTATTTACTCATGGTCGCCACGTTAAACACCTGCTCCAGCATCGGATTGAAAACAAAGCCTTTTACTTCCTTGTTGATGGCGACCTGATAGTTTTTCTGGAACAGGTAGACATAGGCGGCCTCATCGATAACGATCTTCTGCGCGGCCTGATAATTTTTGCTGCGCTCGGCCTGATCCGACGTCGCCACGGCTTTCTTCAGCAGGTCGTCGACGGTTTTGTTGTCATAGAAAGCGCGGTTTCCCGGCAGACCTTTCTTATCCGACTCGAACCAGTAGTTCATAAACATATAGGGATCGGCAAAGTCGGGGCTCCAGTTACCGATGGCGATGTCGTAATCCCCTTTGCCGACGCGATCGCGCATGGTGGCGTTGGCCAGTTTCTCCAGCTTGACGTTGATGCCCAGATTTTTGAGGCTGGCCTGAGTGGAGATGGCGATAGGCTCCCAGTTGGCATCGTTGTCGGAATAGAGAAACGTCAGGCTGGATGGCTTATCGGTCACCTTGTCGTAGGCGGCTTGCGCCTTTTGCGCATCGAAGCCGTACTGCATGGCTTGCGCATCGTAGCCCCACAGCCCTTCCGGGATCGGGCCGCGCATCTGTTTGGCGTTGCCGCCGAGCAGGCCGTTTACCATGCCCGGGTAATCGGTCGACCAGGAGATGGCGCGCCGCAGATCCGCCTGATTTAACGGCGCCCTGCCGTTATTGAGATAGAGATAGGTTACGCGCAGCGACGGATATTCATTGGTCGCCACTTTTCCCTCTTTTTTCAGCGCCGCCAGCTGATCGATCGGCAGTGATTCGGCAATATCGATGTCGCCACGGGAAAGCTGCAGGCGACGCGTCGCGCTCTCGCCGATGATCTTCACCGAAACGCGTTTAAAGGCGGGTTTGGCGCCGTTATAGTGCGGATTGGGAACCAGCACCAGCTGCTGTCCTTTCTGCCAGCGCTGTAACATATAAGGACCGGAGCCCGCGGTGTTCTCCGCCAGCCAGCCTTTGGCGTCATCGGCGCCGTGATCTTTTATCACCGCCGGGTTGACGATCGCCGCACCCGCATTGGCCAGCGTATAGAGGAAGGGGGCAAACGGCGTACTGAGCGTGAAACGCACGGTATAGGGGTCGACCACCTCGACGTTTAAATCCTTCGGATAGGCTTCCGACGGCCCTTGCCCAATCCTCAGCAAACGCTCGAACGAAAACTTGACCGCCTCGGCGGTGACCGGCGCGCCATCGGAAAATTTGGCATCGTTCTTCAGTTGAAAGGTCCAGACTTTGCCATCGGCGGAAGCCTGCCAGCCGGCGGCCAAATCCCCTTCCACCTCCGTGGAGCCTTTGCCGTTTTCCGTTTTATACTGCACCAGACGCTGATAGGCGGGGTAAGTGACCGTCCAGTCATTATTATCGATGGTGACCGCCGGATCGAGCGTCTGCGGATCGGCGGCCTTGCCGATCACCAACATATCTTGCGGCACCGCCGCCAGTGCGGGCGTAACGCTTATGGCGATAGCCGCGGCGATCAGCGCCGGTCGAAACAACGAAACTGCTGTGCTAGTCATCTTCATGGCAGTGCTCCTGGTTTCACAGTAAATGGGGGAGGATGATGTTTTGCGATGCGATGCAGCTAAAACGCTCGCTTAACAGCGGGTAGGCCGAAGAGCCGGGCAGTTCAAAGTGCCACCATTCGCTGGCGATGCCGACAAAGCCGCCGCCGAACATGATGGCGTTCAACAACAGGCGATTGCGCTGCGCCGTAGGCGGCACGGCGGGGTGATAAGGATGAGAGCGTTCATGCATCTCATCAAATTCCGTGCCCATATCCAGCAGTCGGCCGTTTTCGTCGCAAAGCGCAACGTCCACTGCGGTGCCGCGGCTATGATTGGAGCCCAGCGAGACCTCCATCACATACCGCGGGTCCGGGCAGGCCAGCCACAGATACTCCTGCGCCTTCCTGGGACGATAGGCGTCGTAAATCAGCAGCGTGACCCCCGCCAGCTCGGCGATTCCCACGCTGCGCCCCAGGGCCTCGGCGGCGTCCGGGTGCAGCAAGCAGCGATTTTCGCTGTAAATGGTCCGGCCGGTAATGTTATCCGCCGTGGCATATTTCATGTCGATGCGCACCTGGGGAAAAACAGCGGCAATATCAACCAATTCAATATCTTGATTCATATAACAAATCCTAATTAGCGTTCAAATTGTCCAAACTCCTGTTGCAGTTGGCGGTTTAGCGCCAGACGGGAGGCCAAACGATCGCCGAGCCGCTCCACGACTGCGGAAAGCAGCAGGTTGAACAGGCAACTGAGCGGCGCCAGCGAATCCCAGAAATGGCCGGTATCGGTCTGCACTTGCAGCAGATCCAGCGGATAATCCCGCGCCCACGGGCACCAGATATCGGTGACCAGCGCCAGCGGCAGGTCGCGCTCACTGGCGGCGCGGCAATATTGCCGGGCGATGGTGGAATACGCGCGCGTGTCGGTAACCACCAGATAAGGACGATCAAACTCGGAGTTGAGCGACTCCACCCAGGTACCCGATAGCCCATCGACATAGCTGACGCGGGGACGCAGGTATTCCAGATGGCTGAAAAAAGCGTTGGCGATACCGCGCGTGGACTGGATGCCCAAAATAAACACCGCTTCCGCTTCGGCCAGCTGCCGGCTCACCCGGGCAAAGGTTTCGCTCTGCGCCAGTTGATAAACCCTGGCGATGGCATCCAGCTCAAGCTGAAGCGACTGGGAAAAACGGTCTGATAACGCATGCTGTTGCCGCCATGAATCAAGGCGGTCGATCACGCCCCATGGCTGGTAGGGCATGTCCGGCGACGCGCGCAAACTGCTTTTGACATCTTCCAGATTGCGATAGCCCAGCTTGCGCAAATAGCGCCCGACGGTAATGCCGGAGGTTCCCGTCGCTTTGGCAATGCTATCCGCTGTTTCGAACGGCACCTGTTCGATATGCGTGAGCAGCCAGCCGGCAATGCGTTTACCGCTCGGCGTCTGCTGGCTGAAACTTGCTTCAATCCTTGCGATCAATTCCATTTTTTCCGCCATCTCCGCCCCGCTGTTATTTTTCTGTCATCTATAAAAATAATGTTATGAAAATAACAATGCAGGGGGCGTGCCAAGTTTTATCAGGCGTGGAAAGGGCTGTCAGACGGCATTTCTGCTAAAAAGAGAGTGAATAAGGAGGAGTAAAAGCGCAAAAGCTGTGCAGTTTCGATCCGTTTTGGTGCAACTTGCCGTCAAGGTCAGATGCGGCCATCGGCATCGTCCTCCCGCACAACGTCAGTGCAACGGTGCACTACAATCAGACAAAGGATATCAACTTTCCCACTACGCAGAGGGTTTTTCCCTGACACTTTGTCATCGTTTTCAATAATTATCTTTTAATAACAATATGTTAGTTGTTTATTTCGCATTTTCTTTCTCCAACGCTCAGACTGGCACGCTTCATGCTTTTGTAATTTCATGCAAGTTACTTGAATTAAAAGCACGTCACTTTCACCAGGGAAACACCATGATACTTCGTAAATTCGCCACCGCTTTCTGCGCCTCTACACTGTGTGCTGTCATCGTCCTCGCCTTTCCTGCCCACGGCGCCGACCTGCTGGACAGGATTACCGCCGGCAAGACCATCACCATTGCCACCGAAGCGCGCTATGCGCCGTTTGAGTTTGTTCAGGACGGCAAAATCGTCGGTTACGACGTCGATCTGATGAACCATATTTTGCAAAAAAACCTGCCGGGCGTGAAAGTGAAACAGCTCGATCTGCCGTTTCAGGGGATCCTGCCGGGACTGGACGCCAAAAAATTCGATTTCGTGGTCACGGCGGTTACCGTTAACAAGCAGCGGATAGAACATTTTGCATTTACCGTGCCGATTGCCGAATCCACCGTCGCCTTGCTCAAGCGCGAAAGCGATACCTCTATTGCCTCGCTGGACGATCTCAGCGGCAAAGTAGTGGGCTCACAGGCCGGATCCGGTCAGTTGCAAATTTTGCAGTCGTTCAACGAACAGTTAAAAGCCGGGGGCAAGCCCGGCATCAAAGAAATCAAACAGTATGTGTCCTTTGATGAAGCCTATGCGGATCTGGCGAACAAGCGGCTTGACGGCGTCGCCCAGTCGCTGGCGAATCTTGGCCCGCTGATCAAAAGCCGCCCCGGCATCTTCAGCACGCTTGAACCGATGCTCGGTCCGACCACCTATTTTGGCTGGGTAGGACGTAAAGATGAAGACAGCGCCCGGTTGGTAAAACTGTTCAGTGACGGCATTGCCGAAGCCAACCGCGACGGTACGATGAAAGCGCTGCAAGACAAGTGGTTTGGCTTCACCATGACCGTTCCAGCCGATCAAATGCCTGCGCCGAGTCTGTAAGGGACACGTATGGCCGATTTTTACCTGCTGTTCCTCTCTTGGCTTCCCGACTTGCTCAACGGGGCGGCGACCACCGCATCATTGTGCCTGACCGCCATCGTCGCCGGCTTTTTTGTCGGCGTGGGGATCCATATGATGGAACGCAGCCCGATGCGGCTGTGGCGGAACATCGCCAACGCCTGGGTCAGCCTGTTCCGCGGCACACCGGTGCTGGCGCAGATGCTGCTGTGCTTTTATCTGCCCGGCGAACTGGGGCTGGAAATTTCCAGCTATCTCGCCGCCGTTCTGGCCCTGACGCTCAATACCGCCGCCTACCAGTCGCAAATCCTGCGCAGCGGTTTTGCCGCCATCCCGTCCGGCCAGTTGGAAGCGGCGGCGATCTGCGGCCTGAGTTCACGCCAGACTCTGTGGCGCATTCAGGTGCCGCAGGTGCTGCGCCTGACGTTGCCGTCCTTGATCTCTGAACTGATCGACGTGGTGAAAGCCTCCGCCGTGGTGTCGGTTATCGCCATTACCGACCTGATGCGGGTGGGCCAGCAACTGGCCTCGTCAACCTATCAGCCTTTGCAGGTGTATATCGCCACGGCGCTGGTCTACCTGCTGCTGACCAGCCTGCTCGCGCTGCTGGGCCGCTATTTTGAACGCCGCTGGGTGAAGGAAAGAACATGAACGATCTGCTTCTCTACCTGCCTGACTATCTGCGCGCCATGGGCGTCACCCTGTGGATCAGCGCCTGTTCGGCGGTGCTGGGCGCATTGCTCGGTTTCGCCCTGCATGCGGCGTGCCGTCAGCAGCGGGCGCTCTATGCCGCGTGGCGCGTCTACGTCTGGCTGATTCGCGGCACCCCTTATCTGGCGCAGTTGGCGGTCATCTATTTCGGTCTGCCGTCGGTCGGCGTTATGTTGAGCGCCGCTGAAGCCACCATTTTGTCGCTGACGTTATACAGCGCCGCCTATTTCGGCGAAATTTTCCGCGCCAGTTGGCAGAGCATTGGCCGTGGCCAGTTGGAAGCGGCGGCGGCGCATAATATTTCGCCGTGGCAGAGTTTCTGGCATATCCAAACGCCGCAGGCAATGCGTTTCAGCCTGCCGCTGCTCGGCAATCAGTTCATTCTGACCATTAAAGAAAGCGCGGTGGCCTCGGTGATCACCGTGCCTGAACTAACCATGACGACCGGACAGATCGTTGCGAATACCTATACCTACGTCCTGCCCTATGCCTTGCTGATCCTGAGCTACTGGCTGCTGGCGCAGGCCGTCAGCCTGAGTATCCACCTGCTCAGCCGCTGGCAGACCTTTAAAGGATAACCCTATGGCTGAAACCCTTATCGAACTGCGCGATGTCGGCAAATCATTTGATGGCAACCGGGTGCTGAAAAATATCAATCTGGCCGTCGATGTCGGCGAGATCGTTACGCTGATTGGCCCGTCGGGATCGGGCAAAACCACCGCGCTGCGCTGCATGAACTTTCTGGAAGCCTATGATGAAGGGGAGATCCGGATTAAAGGCCAGTTGTTGGGCTACAGCGGGCCGGGGCGCGAACCACGACACCGTGACAGCCCGGCGCTGATTGCCGAAGTGCGTCGTCCGCTGGCTATGGTATTTCAACAGTTCAATCTGTGGCCGCACATGACCGTGCTGGAGAACGTCACCGCTCCGCTGGTGCTGGGGAAAAAATTGCCGCGCCACCAGGCCCGTCAACGTGCCGCCGCCGCGCTGGCGCAGGTCGGGATGACGGAAAAGGCCGATGCCTGGCCGTCGCGTCTGTCGGGCGGGCAGCAGCAGCGCGTCGGCATTGCCCGTGCGCTGGCGCTGGAACCGGAACTGCTGTTGCTGGACGAGCCGACCTCCGCGCTCGATCCCGAACGGGTCGAGGAAGTGCTGGACGTGATAAAAGCGCTCGCGGGCAGAGGCATTACCATGGTGATGGTCACGCATGAGATGTCGTTCGCCGCCCATATCTCTTCGCGCATCGTTTTTATGGCGGACGGCGGCGTGGTGGAAAGCGGGCCGCCTGGTACGCTGTTGCGTAATCCGCAAACGGAACGCCTGCGGGCCTTTCTCGCGCCGTGGTTTAAAAGCCCGCTGCAACTTAATGAATCGGAGTTCGTCAATGGTCAGTGAACCGGCAAAAAAAGCCGCTGATTGTGTCAGCCAGACACGTCTGCTCGACAATCTGGCCGCCTTGTCGCGCTTCGGCGCGTTGGCCTCCGGCGGGGTAAACCGTCAGGCGCTTTCCGCGGAAGATCTGGACGCGCGAGCATGGCTAATCGATCTGGCGCAATCGCTGGGCTGCGAGGTATCCACCGATGGCTGCGCCAACCTGTTTATCCGCCGTGCGGGATTGCAGGACCTGCCGCCGGCGGTCACCGGCAGCCACATGGATACCCAGCCATGCGGCGGCAATCTGGATGGGTGCTACGGCGTTATGGCAGGCATCGAATGCATTGCAGCGCTCAATAAAGCTGGCATCGTTACCCAGCGGCCAGTGGAAGTGGTGGTCTGGACCAATGAGGAAGGCAGCCGCTTCGCCCCCGGCGCCATGGGCTCCAGCGCCTTTGTCGATCCAGACCGTCTGGCAGACTATCTGCAAAGCCGCGATCGGGACGGCGTGACGGTCGGCGCGGCGCTGGCCGACTGCCACCGCCGCTTTGCCTCCCTGCCGCGCCGCGCCACCTACCCGATGGCGGCATTTATCGAGCTGCATATAGAACAAGGGCCGGTGCTTGAACAGGCCGGGCTGTCGCTGGCAACCGTACAGGGCATTCAGGGCGTTCGCTGGTATCAGGTCCGCTGCCTCGGTCAGAGCGCCCATGCCGGCACCACGCCGATGGGCAGCCGCAAAGACGCCATGACGTTGGCGCGCCGCCTGGCGGATCGCATCGAGCAGGGCGTGGCCGACGTGCCGGCCGATCAACTACGCTTAACCTTTGGCTGCTGGCAGGTGACGCCGAACGCCATCAACACCGTGGCGAGCGAAGTCAGCTTCACCGTCGATTTCCGCCATCCCGACGCCGCCGTTTTAGCCCGCTTTGACGTGGTGATGGCCGACCTTGCCGCAGACGACGTCGCCGTGACGCCATCACTGTTTCAGCCGCCGGTCGCCTTTGACCGTCATCTGTTGGCGCAACAACAGGCGTGCTGCGACGTGCTGGACATTCCAACCGGCCGACTGGTTTCCGGCGCCTTCCATGATGCAATGTATCTGGCCCGGCACTGCCCGACCAGTATGTTTTTCGTTCCAAGCCGTAACGGTATCAGCCACAACCCGGCTGAATATACCGACCCCCATTCGCTCTGGCTTGGCGCCAGAGCCCTCGCCTGCTGTCTGACAGAACTGGCAAACCCATTAACAGGAGTCAATTCATGAGCACAATCCACTACCCTGCCTGCTGTGAAAAAGATAACGGCACCGCACTGGGCACCAATGCCACCGCCACCTCGCCGATTTCTGCCGACGGCACGCCGGTTCCCGGTGAGCAATATACGGTGCCTGCCCGCTGTGGCCGTGCCGTGCGCCTGCAAAAAGGGCAGGTTATCCGCATTATTAATACCCCGGGAAGTCAGGTGTGTGATACCTGGCTGTTCAATAGCGAAGACCTGAGCGAATTCTCTTCTATGGAGCACACCCGCGCATTTATCGACAAAATCATCCCCAAACCGGGTGATGTGCTGGTCACCAACCAGCGCCGCCCCATCGGCACGCTGCTGACCGATACCTCGCCGGGGGTACACGACACCATGATTGCCGCCTGCGACCTGTTCCGCTACAGCAATATGGGGATCACCGAATATCACGACAGTTGCGCCGATAATATGCGCCTAGCGCTCAACGCCATCGGCCTGCGCGCCCGCGAAGTGCCGCAGCCGCTGAACCTGTGGATGAATACCCCGGTTAACCCCGATTACACTATTTCCTGGCTGCCCGCCGTCAGCAAAGCCGGCGACTATGTCGAGATCCGCGCCGAACTGGACTGCATCGTGGTCATGTCCGCCTGCCCGCAGGACATCGTGCCAATCAATGGTTGTAATCCTCAGGCAATTCATTTTAGTGTAACGGACTAATCAGCCATGCCGCCCGTTGTCAGGCCGACGACGGGCAGCGTCCACTTTTACAACCGATAACTCGTTATGAAAAAAAACGGCGACACCAGCGGTACAGTATTATCCAATCTTGGTATGCGGCTACGACATGCTCGTCTGGCGCAGGAAATGACCTTAAAACAGCTGGCGCAGAAGGTGGAATGCTCTGAAAGCCTGCTCTCTAAACTGGAAAACGACGTCGCCACGCCGTCTCTGGCGATGCTCCACCGGCTGGCCCGTGCGCTGGAAACCAACATTTCAGATCTGATGGCGGAAAACTGGGTGACGGATTCACCGGTGCTTAAACCGGATCAACGGCGGCGAAAACGTTTCCTGCAACGCAACAAGCAGGGCGGCATCGAACTGGAAAACCTGACCTATAACCATAAGGGCGGCCTGTTACAGGGCAACATCCACATTATCGAGCCTGGTGTGGCCAGCGATGGTCTGATTGAGCACCACGGCGAAGAGATGGGGTATGTGTTATCCGGCGAAATCGAATTGTATCTGGGTGAGGAAATCCATCGGTTAACCGCCGGGGATTCCTTTTATTTCCCCAGCCATATCCCCCACGGTTATTGCAACATTGGCGAGACGGTGGCGCACGTTCTGTGGGTCAATACGCCGGTTACGTTCTGAATCGCGCTGACGCGCCGCGTTAACCCGCATTATGCTTCCCCTTTTAGTCTGGCCGCTGCAAGTCCCACGGCCAGCGCGCCCGCTGAAAAACAGGCTTCGTTCCTCTCCCTCTGCACATTAAGCGGCCAAAATGGTCTTATACTGAACTTTTTAAGTGCAAAAATCGCACGCCTTGCTCCATTTCGGCACAGCGGCGTCGGGTCGCCGTCCGGCGGAGAGGAAAGATAGCGCGTTTTACTTCTTCCCTCCCCCAACAATTACCGATGACGACAAACCCTTGCAGGACGCGGTCTGACGCGTTTTTTTACCCGCCGTCGCCGCAACCTTGCGGCGCCTGTCGATAAACATTTTCCCGTGGGATGCAGATGGACAAAAAGCAGGCATGAAATTTGCTTTACTTAAACTCAAGTTACTTGAAAGAAAGTTAACATCATTGAATTGGAGAACGAAAATGACCATCTATGCCACCCCACGTCCTTTTGCCGCACTCGTCCGGGTCGTCGCCGCCGCCGCTGTTTCAATAACGCTTGCTTACGCCGGCGTGGTCGGCGCCCAGCCATTGAAGGTGGCCATTGTGATGGCCGGTAATATCACCGACCACTCGTTTAATCAGTCCGGTTACGAGGGCGTGATGCAGGCGGGCAAAGCGTTGGATATTGAAGTGGCTTACAGCGAGAAAGTGCCTCAGCCCGATCAGGCCCGCGCCCTGTCTGATTATGCCCGCCGCGGCTACGACATCGTAATCGGCCACGGCGGTGAATTTCAGGATGCGGTCGATCGGGTCGCCAAACGCAATGCCAACACCCAGTTTCTCATCGTCAACGGCACCCAAAGCGGCGGCAACGTCTCCACGCTGGCTTTTGACATGAAGGATATGGGTTATGTCATTGGCTATATCGGCGGTAAAAGCTCGAAAACCGGAGTCGGCGGCTTTGTCGGCGCACAGAAAATCAAAGCTTATACCGATCTGAACGAGGGTTTCGTTGAAGGCTTCAAGGCCGCGCGACCGGACGGCAAGGTACTCAGCGCCTGGACCAACGACTGGGACGATCTGGCCAAAGGGAAAGAAGCGGCGCTGAATCTGATCGACCAGCAGGCGGATGCCCTGTTCCCCACCATGGATAATGCAGTGCTTGGCAGCCTGCAAGCCGTCAGAGAGAAAAATAAACAGGGCTTCGGCATTTACTATGATGCGCTGAAAGACTGGCCGGACAACCTGCTGCAATCCGCGGTACTGGATATGCGCGGCGCGCTGCTGGCTATCCTGACTCAAGCCAAAAGCGGACCGCTGGCAGGCAAAGCCTATGTCTACGGCTTCGAAACCCCAGCCGCGTTTCGTCTCGGCAGCTATGGCAAAGCGGTGTCAGAACAGACCAAAACCGACGTCGCCGCGTTGATTGAGGAGATCAAACAACGCAACGCCGCCGCGGCAGTACAGCCGTAATGAGCTATCTCAGCATTGAAGGCCTGAGTAAGCGGTTCGGTGATTTCAGCGCGCTGGATACGGTTTCTCTTAACGTCAGCAAAGGCAGTATCCATGCGGTGCTGGGCGAAAACGGCGCCGGTAAAACCACGCTGATGAATATCCTGTACGGTCTGTACCAGCCCGATAGCGGGCACATCAGCCTGGCGGGCAAGCCGCTGAAGGTTTCCTCCCCCAGACAGGCGCTGGACTGCGGTCTGGGAATGATCCACCAGCACTTTATGCTGGTGGATAACCTGACGGTGCTGGAAAACGTCATTCTCGGCTATTCCGGCGGGCTGCGGCTCAGGCTGGCGGAACACCGTCGCAGGCTCATCGAACTGAGTGAGCAGGTTGGTCTGGATATCAACCCGGACCACCCGATATGGCAATTGCCTATCGGGATGCGCCAGCGGGTTGAGATCCTCAAGGCGCTTTACCGCAATGTGGATGTGCTGATCCTCGACGAACCCAGCAGCGTACTCGGTCCCGACGAGATAGCGTCGTTTTTGCAGATTCTGGCCAAACTGCGCAGCATGGGAAAAACCATGCTGTTCATTACCCATAAGCTGGACGAGGTGTTCCGGGTGTGCGATCGGGTGACGGTGCTGCGCCGGGGCAAAGTCGCCGGACACGCGGAGATTGCCGACACCACGCCACAGGCGGTGTCGCGCATGATGGTCGGGCGCGACCTGACAAAACCGCCCGATTTGCCGCCAATGCCGCAGGGAGAGGTGGTGCTGGCGGTAACCGCGCTCAACGCCCGCAACGATCGGGGTATGCAGGCGCTGCATGATATTTCGTTCCAGATTCGCGCCGGTGAGGTACTGGGTATCGCCGGGGTCGATGGCAACGGCCAGTCAGAGCTGGCCGAAACCATCACCGGGCTGCGCCAGCCCACCTCCGGCGACGTCAGCGTGCGAGGGGAGTCGATGCTGGGTTATGACGCGGGCGAACGCCGCCACCGTTTCAACGTAGGATATGTTCCCGAAGATCGCCACAGTACCGGCCTGGTTCTGGAGTTTTCCCTGTGGCAAAACGCCATGCTGCGTGACGCCCGCCGTACCCCCTTTGCCCGTCGCGGGCTGATCAACGCCCGGAAAACCCGGGACATCACCCGCGGCTGGTGCGAAAAATACGATATTCGTATGCACTCGGTTAACCAGCCGGTTCGCTTCCTGTCCGGCGGTAATCAGCAAAAATTGATCTTTGCCCGTGAAGTGGAATGCGATCCGGCGTTGCTGGTGGTGATGCAGCCCTGCAAAGGGCTTGACGTCGGCGCCATCGAGGCGGTACAGCGCGTGGTGCGCGAACAGCGCGAACTGGGCAAGGCAATCCTCTATATTTCGACCGAACTGGATGAGATCATGGCCATTTCCGATCGCATTGGCGTGATGTGCGCCGGGCAGCTCACCGGAATGCTGACGCGGGCAGAGGCAACCACAGAACGTATCGGCGAGCTGATGACCAGCGATGCCGTCGAGGACATCCACCATGAATAACCTGCGGCAAGTGTTCTATAGTTTACGCATGGTGTGGGCGGTGCTGGCCGCCTTTGCCGTCGGTTCATTACTGATTCTGGCGACCGATCACAACCCTATCGAGGCCTATGGCGCGCTGTTTCAGGGCGCATTTTTCGACTACTACGGTCTGGCCGATACATTGATCAAAATGTGCCCCATGCTGCTGGCCGGGCTGGCGGTGATCATTCCGATGCGCTGCGGCCTACTGAACGTGGGCGGCGAAGGGCAGATTTACATAGGCGGGCTGGCGGCGGCGGCGGTCGCCCTCTATCTGCCCGCGGCGCCCGCCTGGCTGCATCTGCTGTTGTGCCTGCTGGCCGGTATGCTGGGCGGCGGGCTGTGGGGCGCGATCCCTGGTTATCTGCGCGCCACCCGCGGCATCAACGAGGTGATCGTGACGCTGCTGATGAACTACGTCGGTATCAATATCGTCAGCTATTTCGCCGGCGGCCCGATGATGCAGGACGGCGCGCCTTACCCCTACTCCAACGAAATCAGCGACAGCCTGTGGTTGCCGATCTTTCTGCCGCACACCGACACCCATATCGGCGTGTTTATTGCCGTCGCGCTGAGTCTGCTGGCGTTCTGGGTATTGCGCTACACCACCGTCGGCTTTTCCATGGCGGCGGTGGGCAAAAGCCCAAAAGCGGCGCACTATGCTGGCATGTCCATCAACCGCCACATCATCGGCAGCATGATCGCCGGCGGCGCGGTGGCGGGACTGGCCGGGGCCGTCGAGGTCGTGGGCGTCAAATACCGGCTATATCACCTGTTCAGTCCCGGCTACGGTTACGATGGCATCGTGGTAGCGTTTATGGCCAGCCTCAATCCGCTGTTCGCTGCACTGTCCGCCTTTTTCCTCGCCGGGTTAAGCACCGGGGCGCAATTCATGCAGCGGGCCATCGGGCTTGATGTAACGGCGATTGAAGCCCTGCGCGGCCTGATCGTCATCTTTGTGGCGGCGGGCCTGATCTGGAGACTCCGGCAGCCAAAACCGTCCGCCGCCGTCGCCCCCCTCGTCTCTTCCACTCTCTCTTCCCAGGGACAAAAATGATGGATGCCACCTATCTTGCGATTGTCTCGACAGGGTTGCGCCTGTCAGTCCCGCTGATCTTCGCCGCGTTGGGCGGCATCTGGTCGGAACGCGCCGGCGTTTTCAATCTTGCGCTGGAAGGCAGCCTGCTGTGCGGGGCTTTCGGCGCGGCGCTGGGCAGCTTCTATTTCCACAGCGCCTGGGCGGGGCTGGCGGTCGGGCTGTTCGCCGCCGGACTGACCGGCCTGCTGCTCGCGGTGATGACCGTCTGGCTGTCGATCAATCAGATGGTGGCGGGCATTGCCATCAATATGTTCGCCATCGGGATAACCGCCTTTCTCTCGCGCATCGTTTTCAGCGGGCAAGGCGCGTCTGACAGCCTGACCGGCTTTTCCACTTTTGCCATTCCCGGTCTGTCGTCCATCCCGATAGTCGGCAACCTGCTGTTCAATCAGGATTTTCTGGTGTACCTGATGTACGCGCTGGTGCCGCTGGCCTGGTGGTTGCTGTTTCATACTTCCTGGGGGCTGAACCTGCGCGCCACCGGCGAGTATCCGCGGGCGGTTGACAGCGCCGGTCTGTCGGTGTTTGGCATTCGCTTTATCAGCGTGGTCGGGTCGGGGGTGATTGCCGGTCTCGGCGGCTGCTATCTGGTGCTGTCGCAGGTGTTTATATTCACCGAACATATGAGCGCCGGCAAAGGCTTTATCGCGCTGGCCGCGCTGATACTTGGCCGCTGGCACCCAATCGGCGCCGTGGCGGCCTGTCTGTTGTTCGGTCTGGCGGATGCGCTGCAGCTACGGCTACAGTTCAGTCATCCCGACGTACCTTATCAATTGTTCGTGGTGCTGCCCTATGTGGCGTCGATCGGCGCGCTGATTATCTTTGCCGGGAAAATCAGGCCGCCGGCGGCGGCCGGGGAACATTATCAACGCGGCGGGAAATAACGCACTGCGCCCTTTTCACCTTTATTATCAGGCAATGGTATGACGACAAAACACAGTATGATCAAAAACCCCATCCCCTGGCCCAACGGAGCACGCTGCGCCGTGGCGATCACCTTTGACGTGGATGTGGACAGCTTTCTCCATCTGCAACGCCCGGCAGACAGCTATAAGCGGGTGAGCACCCTTTCAACGCTGCAATACGATCCGCAGATCGGCGTGCCCCGAATCCTGCAAACGTACCGCGAACTGGGCCTTAAGCAGACCTTTTTTGTCCCGGCATGGTGCATCGAACGCTACCCGGACATGGTGGCGGCCATCGTCAGGGACGGTCATGAAGTTGGTCACCACGGTTACATCCATGAGCACGTCAACGAACTGAGCGAAGCCGAAGAACGCTTCTGGCTGCGTAAGTCGATTGAGATTATCGAACGGCATACCGGCAAACGTCCCCGGGGATTCCGCGCCCCGCTGTATAACTTTTCCCCGGCCACCACCGACCTGCTGATCGACGAAGGGTTTCAGTACGATGCCTCGCTGATGGGCGACGACGTGCCTTACCTGTTGCGCGGGAAAAAAGGACATCTGGTGGAGCTGCCCACCCACTGGGCGATGGACGACTGGCCCCCTTACGTACACATGAGCGACATAGACTACGTGATGCCGATCCGCTCGCCGCAGGAGGCGATCGGGGTATATAAGGCCGAGTTCGACGCCATGTGGGAGTACGGCGGACTGGTGGTGGCGGTGTGGCACCCCTTTGTTACCGGGCGACTGGCCCGCTGGCACGAAACGGTGCGCTTTATCGAATATATGCAGTCGCGCGGCGGCGTCTGGTTCGCGCCCCTTGAGGAGATAGCGGCCCACGTCAATAAGGTACACGCCGAAGGGCTGGTCAACCTGCGCGAAGAACCCATGCCGCCCTATCCGGGGCCGGTCACTTATGACAGATTCTGAGATTATGGCGGGCTATCCCTGCCCGCCACCCTCCGGGCCGTCGCAAGCGACGTTGAAAAACGCTCCCGACGTTTTTTTATGGCGGGCTATCCCGCCCGCCTATGGACCAGCCTCAATGACCGCAGACGGGCGCCAAATACATTGATCAACAACCCCAGCATAATCATCAGCGCACCGACTACCTGTAAGGCGGTGAGGGATTCGTCGAGGAATACCGCCGCACTGATTAAACCGGCCACCGGCACCAGCAAAGAGAGCGGCGCCACGCGCCAGGTTTCGTAGCGCGCCAGCAAATTTCCCCATATGCCGTAGCCGACTATCGTGGCGGCAAAAGCCAGATAAAACAGCGACAATACGGTAGGCAGTTGAATATTCGCCAGGCTGGAGAAAATGATCGCTTCACCCTCAAACAGCCATGAACAGGCAAAGAAAGGCAAGATGGGGATCAGCGCACTCCATACCACCAGCGACATGATTTTTACGTTACCGTTCTGAGTCATGATCGTCTTGTTGCTGATATTACCGAACGCCCAGGACAACGCACCGGCCAGCGTGAGTAGCAGCGTGGTCAGCGTCATGCCGGACGCCGTCTGTGTAGCCTGCCGCCCTTCAGCCAGTAAAACTATCCCCAGCGCCGCCACCAGCATACCGGTGATATGGTTCCATTTGAGTTTTTCCGACAGCAGCATCGCGCCGAGCAGCAGTGTAAAAAACGCCTGCGCCTGAAGCACCAGCGAAGCAATACCCGCCGGCATCCCCAGCTTGATGGCGCAGAACAGAAAACCGAACTGGCCGAAACTGATGGTCATACCGTACGCCAGCAGCCAGCGGAAAGGGACGCGGGGCGCAGGCAAAAAGAAAATAGCGGGGAGCGCCACCAGCGAAAAACGCAGCCCTGCCAGTAAAAAAGGCGGCATATCCTGCAAACCAACCTTAATCACGACAAAGTTCACACCCCATAAAATCACGACGCAAAGTGCGAGCAGCCTATCTTTTACCGACATCAAAAACCCCTTACCACCCCATCAGACAGAGCCATTGATAACCAAAAGTGATTTAGGGCGCTACACATGTTATCAGACACCTTCAGCAACCACTGCACAGAAGGTTGAAGGTATTAATATACATAAAAAGCACCTTGTCATCTGACAAAGGTGCTTTCCCCGATATTGGTTCAGTGATTATTCAACGTTATTTTTCAAATAATTATGCTTTTTGCGTCCGGTTCAGCGTGACTTTATCTCCACGATCTTCCTGCTTACCAATTCCCAGACGATACACGGCCAGGATCATCAGCGCCCCGGCAAAGGCAATCCCTCCCAGCAGATATAATCCGGCGACGTCATTGTTAAATGCGGATTCGGCCCAAACACGGATGTTTGGCGCCACAAATCCCCCCAGATTCGCCAGCGAGTTAATCAAAGCAATACCTGATGCCGCCGCCGCTCCGCCCAAATAGCCGGTAGGGAATGTCCAGAAGATAGGCTGCACGGCCAGTAATCCGGCGCAGCCAATGCACAATGCGATAAAGGCGACCAGCGGTGTCCCGGCCAGCAGGCCCGAACCCGCCACCCCTGCCGCACCGGTAACCAACGTCAGCGAAGCCACCCAACGCCGCTCACGGATAACGGTCGAGAAATGGGGAATGTAATAGGCTGCCAATAACGCGCATAGCCACGGGATCCCGGTAACCACCCCTACCCAGAACCCTACTTTGGTGCCCATGATGTGAGCAACCTGGGTCGGCAGGAAGAAAGCGATGCCGTAGGAGCCAACCTGGATGGTAAATGCGATCAGACACAGGAAAATCACTTTTGGATCAAGCAGTGCCTGCAGAATGCCTTTCGGACCGTGATTTACTTTTTCATTTTCTTCCGTCGCCATGGTTTCACACAGCACATCGCGCTCTTGCGGTGTCAGCCAGGTACAACGTTCGTCTGACGGACGATCGTCCAGATAAAAGTAAGCCCAGATCCCCACCAGAATGGTTAACAGACCGGTGACCAGGAACATAATTTGCCAGCCGTGTAAACCAAAGGCGCCGTGCATCGCCAGCAAACCGCCGGATAACGGACCGCCAAGAATAAACGCCAGCGGCGGTCCGAACCAGAAGAAACCGGCGACTTTTGCCCGAACCGTAATCGGAAACCAGAAAGTCAGGTAGAGCATTACGCCCGGCATAAATCCGGCTTCACATGCGCCCAACAGAAAACGCAGAACATAGAAGGAAAGCTCAGAATCAACAAACATCATCAATGCCGAAATCGCTCCCCAGGTCACCATAATACGAGCCAGCCAAATACGGGCGCCATATTTAAACATAAAAATATTACTCGGCACTTCGAATATAGCGTAGCCAATAAAGAATATACCGGCGCCAAATGCGTAAGCGGCGGTACTTAACCCGGTGTCAATCTGAAAAGTCTCTTTCGCAAAACCGATATTAGCCCTGTCGAGATAAGCCAGAATATACATTAAGGCCAGAAAAGGTAATAATCTTCTGACGGACTTTTTTATTGCCAACGATAATATTTCGCTTTTACCGTGCGGTAACATTTGTCCACTCCTCTGTTATTTTTATGATGGTAGAATAATGCTTTTATAAAACTCAACCGATTGTTATTTATTATTTTTATTATCTTACTCACACCATTCCGTACCGTTGGGATATTCGAACTGCGCTACAGATGCCTCTTTCATGGTTACGCCGTATCCCGGCATTTTCGGCGGCATATAACGGCCGCGTTTGATATGAATGGGCTCCAGGAAGTTTTCATGCAAATGATCAACATATTCCAGCACGCGTTTATCCAATGATGCCGATACCGCAATATAATCAAATAAAACGATATTCTGTGAGTATTGACACAGGCCGACACCGCCGCCATGCGGACATACAGGTACATTATATTTCGCGGCCATCAGCACTACGGCCAGCACTTCATTTAACCCGCCAAGCCGGGCAGGATCCAATTGACAAAAGTCAATGCTCCCAGCCTGGAACATTTGTTTAAACATGACTCGGTTATGGGCATGTTCGCCGGTGGCGACGCCAATGGGCGCAATACGCCGGCGAATTGCCGCGTGACCTAAAATGTCGTCCGGACTGGTGGGTTCCTCAATCCACCAGGGATCGAATTTCGCCAGACGACGCATATTTTCCACCGCCTGATCGACGCTCCAGATCTGGTTGGCATCCATCATCAGCTTATAGTCCCAGCCCAGTTCTTCGCGCAAAATTGTCGCACGTCGAATATCCTGTTCAATATCCGCGCCCACTTTCTGCTTAAGGTGGGTCCAACCGTCGGCGACCGCCTGGCGGGCCAGCATACGCATTTTTTCTTCGGAATAACCCAGCCACCCCGCGGCGGTGGTGTAGCCGGGGAAGCCGTCGCGCTGCATTTCTTCCTCACGTTGCGCTTTCGTCGTCGACACTTTGCGCAACATGGCGATCGCTTCTTCCGGAGTCAGCACATCGGCCAGATAGGTGAAATCAACGCAGTTAACCACCTCTTCCGGCGACATATCCACCAGCAATTTCCAGACGGGCTTACCCTCTTTTTTCGCCCACAGATCCCAGATGGCGTTGATAATTGCCGCTGTTGCGAGGTGGATCACCCCTTTTTCCGGTCCAACCCAGCGCAACTGGCAATCGCCCGCGACCAGCTCATGCCAGTAGCGGCCAAAATTAGCGGTAATGTCTTCCAGATAGCGCCCCTGAACAAACAGCGTGGACAGTGATTTGACTGCCTCGACGCACAGCTCATTACCCCGCCCGATAGTAAAAGTCAGACCGTTACCGACCAGCCCGTCGTCCGAGTCGGTCCGCAACGTTACATAGGTGGCGGAGTAGTCAGAAATGGCATTCATCGCATCGGAACCGTCCAGATTTCTTGAAGTTGGAAAACGAATATCTTTTACTTCAATTTCAATTATTTTACTTTTCATTTTATTCCTCGGATAAAAATTGATAAAACTCAGCTTACCAATAACACTACCGCTCTATTAATACCGACCCCGCGTCAACCCTGGCATATCAGTTGATTTATCACTGATATCTTCTTGATATTCAGCAAGTAATCGCAACGCTCGATAAGATAAAGACCATTATTTATTGCGTTTCCTGGTGACTCATCACAACATGTCAGTTTTTTATAAATAAAATTAAATTTTCGGTTGCGGAATCTTTAATTCCAAAAAAACACAATAATGCGCCATATATTTACTCGTATGGTTGAAAACGCTCATCCTGATTACTGACTTTATCGCCCTGATGATTTTCAGTCTGAAAGATACCGTTACGCCATTCACTCTCCTGCTAAATTTTAATTTTATTACCGACCTAATATATTTCGTTTGAGAATAGGTGGGTAATTATCAGCACCGAGTTTTTTGTGACAGATTCGTGCGTTATTTAATATTTTTCTGTTTTTAATCTGCTTTTAACATGCTTTTTATCTGCTTTTAATCCAGGCGGATTTTTCAGCTAATCAGCGTACTGGCTGATGGAATGCATCATCGATTGCTTGGCGGTATCCAGGTGCCGGCGCATTTCGCGCATGGCGTTGAGGTCGTTGCGGCAAATCAGCGCGCTGAGGATCGCCATATGTTCATCCGTTGCGATGATATTCCGTTGTTTCAAGTCTCTCTCGTCCCATTGATAATGAAAGTGGAAAACAACGGAGATAATCTCAATCGACTGATTGAAAAACGGATTATTGGCCGCTGACAGGATCAAGGTATGAAAATCCCGGTCAAGTTGCGAGAACATACGGTAGTTGTCGCCGATGGTTTCCCGCAGTTGGCGGTGCCGGTCGAGCAACTCCCTGGCTTGTAACCAGCGATCGTCATCAGGAGGCAAATTCATGAATTTATTAAGTGCATGAGTTTCAAGCAGTTCTCTTAGTTCAAACAGCTTTTCAGCATATTCCTTATCAAACTTTTTCATTTGCCATTGCCCGCGGCTGATATTTTCGATCAGGTTGTATCGGCAAAAACGCAATAAAAACTCGCGCACCACTATCGGGCTGACCATCACTTCCCGAGCCAGCTGCAACTCGGAAAAGGTATCGCCCGCACGCAATTTCCGTTGATTAATCATATGGAAAAATGCCCGTTCAAAGGTATGCGTCTGCACTTCAACCGGTTGACTGACGCTGTCAAAACCATCGCCCTCATGGGGTTGACGTACAATGAGGTAATTGCCATTGACTTTTTCCAGCCCCCCCCGCTGATGCAAATAATGAAGCGTGTGATTCACCGTCGTCCGACTGATGTTATACAACTCCGCCAAAGCCGCCTGTGAGGGAAGTGGTGAAAGGATATGCCCCTTTCTGATGCCATCGATCATCTGATTAATTACATTATGGCGAAGGTTTTGTGTTCTGCTCATCATCGCTCCTTTTGGTTTTTTATTTATTTAAAACTAATTTAAAGCTGAATATTCAGATTTAAATCACAAATAATCACAAAGACACATCCGAAAGTCGTTTTTTTATTTAATAACAGATCCCACTTATTATGAGGACGCTGTTATGGAAAATATAAAAACCATGAAGACGCTGGTTTGCGAGAAACCCACCGCGCTAGTTTACCAACAACGAGAACGGCCGACGCCTAAAGACAACGAGGCGTTAATTAAAATTTTAAACGTGGGTATTTGCGGTACCGATATTCATGCCTGGGCCGGTAATCAACCTTTTTTCAGTTACCCGCGCGTACTGGGCCATGAAATTTGCGGTGAAATCGTTGCGCTGGGAAATAATGCTCACAATATACTCATCGGTCAACGGGTTGCCGTTATTCCTTATGTCGCTTGTCATCATTGTCACTCCTGTCTGAGCGGTAAAACCAACTGCTGTGAAAATATATCGGTGATCGGCGTTCATCAGGACGGCGGATTCTGTGAGTATCTGAGCGTACCGCTCGGCAACTTGTTGATTGTCGATGATGTGGAGCCCGTATCGGCCGCATTGATCGAGCCTTTTGCCATCAGCGCTCATGCCGTGCGTCGCGCGGCGTTACAGGCTGGCGAACATGTGCTGGTGGTGGGCGCGGGGCCGATAGGTTTGGGGGTGGCGGCCATTGCCAAAGCCGACGGCGCGCAGGTGGTGATGGCCGACACCAGCGCCGAACGCCGCCGGCATGTGGAAAAGAAGCTGGATATCGCCACGCTCGATCCCTCCGCTGGCGGATTCGAACAGGCGTTGCGCCAACAGTTCTCAGGCATGTTGCCGGTGAAAGTCATTGACGCCACCGGCAACCAATATGCCATGAACAACAGCGTCAATCTTATCCGTCACGGCGGCAGCATTGTATTTGTCGGGCTGTTTAAAGGCGAACTCAGCTTTGCCGACCCGGATTTTCACAAAAAAGAAACCACCATGATGGGCAGCCGTAACGCCACTCACGAGGACTTCGCCAAAGTCGGTCAATTAATGGCGGCGGGCAAACTGTCCGCCGACATGATGCTCACTCACCATTTTGACTTCAATACGCTGGGCAACGTGTATGAAACGGACGTGGTGAAAAACAACGCGCTAATCAAAGGCGTGATCCATTTCTGAATCACGCTGTGCGGAATAATACGCCGGCCCCCCCTTCCGGCAAGTCGCCATAATTTTAAGGATATTGCTATGTTAACGCTGAATCGCCGCGATTTTCCCGGGCGCCGTCACCCTGATAAAATCATCCAGTTTGGCGAAGGAAATTTTTTGCGCGCCTTTGTCGATTGGCAATTGGATTTATTGAATGAACATACCGGCCTTAACGCGGGCATCGTGGTTGTACGGCCGATTGACAGCGATTCCCCTCCCTCGCTGAATACTCAGGACGGCCTTTATACCACCCTTATTCGCGGTTTGAACGAACGGGGAGAGAGCGTCAGCGACGCGCGGGTTATTCGCTCCGTCAACCGTGAAATCAATGTCTACCATCAGTTTGAGGAATATCTGACTCTGGCGCATAACCCGGACATTCGCTGGGTATTCTCCAACACCACCGAATCCGGTATCAGCTATCTTGCGCGGGATAGCGCTGACGCCGCCCCACCCGCCAGCTTCCCGGCTAAATTGACCCGCCTGCTTTATGAGCGATTCCGTTATTTTGACGGCGCGCCAGACAAAGGCTGGGTATTTTTTCCCTGTGAACTGATTGACTATAACGGCGAAGCGTTGCGGGAACTGGTGCTGCGCTATACGCGGCAATGGCAATTGGGCGAGACTTTCGAAACCTGGTTGACCGCGCACAATACGTTTTGCTCCACGCTGGTCGACCGTATCGTAACCGGCTATCCGCGGGATGAAGCGACGACGCTGGAGAACCGCCTGGGTTATCACGACGCCTTTCTTGACGCCGCCGAGCATTTCTATCTGTTTGTGATCCAGGGACCGCAATGGCTGACGCAGGAACTCCACCTGGATGATTACCCGCTGAATATCCGTATTGTCGATGACATAAAACCGTACAAAGAACGCAAGGTGGCGATTTTGAACGGCGCGCATACTGCGCTGGTGCCGGTGGCCTTTCTGGCGGGACTCAATACCGTGGGCGAGGCGATGCACGACGCGCAAATCAGTCAGTTCGTCGAGCAGGCCATCGCGCAGGAAATTATTCCGGTGCTCGATTTACCGTCAGAAGAATTACACGCCTTTGCCCAGGCGGTATTGAATCGTTTTCGCAACCCGTTTATCCAACATCAACTGCTATCCATTGCGCTGAATAGCATGACCAAATTCCGTACCCGTATTTTACCGCAGCTGTTGGCTTATCAGCGGAAAACCGACCGCTTGCCGCCACGGCTGACGTTCGCGCTGTCTGCGCTACTGATATTTTATCGAGGCAAGCGCCAGGAAACGTCTTATCCATTGCAGGACGACGCCCGCTGGCTGGCCCGCTTTTCCTCTGGCTGGCAGGCTGTCGATGCCGGAACATTACCGCTTGGCGAGCTGGTGCAAACCCTGTTGGCTGACAGCGACCATTGGGGGCTGGATTTAAATACGGTTCCGCAATTACCAGAAACGGTGACCCGTCAATTGCAGGACATCAAGAGCCTGGGAGTCCGCGCGGCGTTGTCTGCTTAACGTTAAGGTTGCCCATGAAAAGTATTATAAAAATACATCCGCTGGATAATGTCGGCGTCGCATTGCGCGATCTCGCCGGCGGTGAGCAAATCGAGATTGCAGGCCAATGGCTTACCCTGGCCTCGCCCCTGCCGCGGGCATAAATTCGCTCTGGGCCCGCTACAGGCTGGGCAAAACATCATTAAATACGGTTTGCCGATCGGTCATGCGCTGAGTGCGATTGCCGCGGGCGAACATATTCACTCACACAACGCCAAAACGAATCTAAACGACCTGGACAGCTATGTCTACCAGCCGCAAGCCGGCGTATTGCCCAAGCCACTGGCGGATCGGCACATACAGCTGTATCGCCGCGCCAACGGCGAGGTCGGCATTCGCAATGAACTGTGGATAATTCCCACCGTCGGTTGCGTCAACGGTATCGCCCGACAGATCCAGCAACGTTTCTTGCAGACTACCCCGCATACGGAAGGAATTGATGGCGTCTATCTATTTAGTCATCCTTTTGGTTGTTCGCAGTTAGGGGACGATCATCAAAACACCCGCACTATGCTACAGAATATGGTGCGTCATCCGCATGCCGGAGCCGTATTGGTGATCGGACTGGGCTGCGAAAACAACCAGGTGGATGCCTTTCGCGACACCCTGGGCGACGTTGACCCGCAGCGGGTAAAATTTATGGTTTGCCAGCAACAGCAGGATGAAGTGGCGGCGGGGCTGGAACTACTACGGGCGTTATACCAGGTGATGCGGCAGGATCGGCGTGAGCCGGGCCGGCTGAGCGAATTAAAGTTCGGTCTGGAGTGTGGCGGTTCCGATGGATTATCCGGTATTACCGCCAACCCGTTGCTGGGACGTTTTTCTGACTATGTGATTGCCAATGGGGGAACGTCCGTGCTGACTGAAGTGCCTGAAATGTTCGGCGCCGAACGTATCTTAATGAGCCGTTGCCGCGATAAAGGCACATTTAATAAAACGGTCAGCATGGTGAACGACTTTAAACAGTACTTTATTGACCATCACCAGCCAATTTATGAGAACCCCTCACCTGGCAATAAGGCCGGGGGGATCACCACGCTCGAAGAAAAGTCACTGGGTTGTACCCAGAAAGCCGGACAGAGTCAGGTGGTGGATGTCTTGAAATACGCCGAGCGGTTAAAAATAGCAGGGTTGAATTTGTTAAGCGCTCCAGGTAACGATGCCGTAGCCACCAGCGCATTGGCGGGCGCCGGCTGCCATATGGTGTTGTTCAGTACCGGACGAGGCACGCCTTATGGCGGATTTGTGCCAACGGTCAAGCTGGCCACCAACAGTGAACTGGCGGCCAAAAAGCCCCATTGGATAGACTTTGACGCCGGCCGGCTGATTCATGGGGTTGATATGGATACGCTGTTGCAGGCATTTATCGATCTGATTGTCGCTATCGCCAACGGCAAACCCGCGCGCAACGAAGTTAATGACTTTCGTGAATTGGCCATCTTTAAAAGCGGCGTAACGTTGTAAGGGCAGCCATCGGGTAGCGCCCGCGGAAACCGCTCATCACCGGATGATGTCCCGGCGCCGGGACATCTCTTTACCACCGTTCGGGAAAATACCAACCTTCAATTCATTCGACACGCGCCACGATAGTCCATCGCCCTGCCGATTCGCTGAATAAGCGAATGGCCGAGGTTGTTGTTCCAGTTAAAGCTATTTTGCAGCACCACGACCGCAACCTTGTGCTGGCGGTCCAAGCCGATATAACTTGAGTAGCCGCCAATATAGCCCACCTGATAAGTGATATGCTGCTGGCCGATTTCATCGGTAATCCAGGCAATATTGGCCGCCTCTTTGGTGCGGTTGTAATAGGTTTTCAAAGAGTCGCCGATGGCTTCATCCAGCGCGGCGTCGCCTGTCGGGTAGAGATGCGCATGAGCGAATTTCAGCAAATCATTCGCGCTGGTATAGAGGCTGGCCGCGCCCATCATGTTGGAAGAAAAATGCCAGTCGGGTATTGGCGTGCCGCGTAAAATGAATTTTGGCTGATCGCCCGCATGACCGAGGGCGCGATAGGGGAATTGCTTTAATTTTCCGGGGGTGAAGCTGGTATTTTTCAGCCCGAGCGGCCGGATAATATGGTTGTTTACCAACCGATCGATCGGCGCGCCGGTTTTCAGCCGCAGGATGTAATTCAGGATGGCGTAGCCGAGATTGGAATAGATAGGCACCGGATTGGCCGGCGCATTAAAACGCGCCAGGTAGTTCAGTACGCTGTCATCGTCCAGCGCGGCGTAAAAGTTGTTTCCGGTGAACAGATACTCGGCGAACGATCTCAGCATCCGCACATCCATCACTTGCCGTGGTAAACCGGAGGTATGCGTCGCCAGCTGCAGCAGGGTGATCTTTTTTGCCCGCTCGCTTAAACGGATATTGCGCGGCATCAATTGCTCAAGCGTATCATCCCATTTCAATACGCCACGCTTTACCAGGATCGCCGTGGTTTCCGCGGTAAAGCCTTTACTCACGGAACCCACCGCAAAAAGGGTATCGCCGGTAATCGGATAGCGATGATAACGGTCCGTTACGCCATAACCCCAACTGCGCATTTGCCCGTCGGCCGTTAGCACCCCGACCACCAAACCCGGCGTGGTATTCCGTTTGAGTAACGGAATGGCAAGGCGATCGACCTCCCCTGGCAAATCATGACCGCAGGCCAACGCCCGGCGGTCAAAATCCGACTCGTCGGTCGACATATTCGACAAGGTGCCGCAACCGGAAAGCGTCAATACCAGAACCGTACAGAGCGCTAATTTAAGGGCAGCGGGCATAGTCGTCCGTTCTAAGGGAAGGTGGCGTGAGATTAAGCGATTTTACAAGGGATCATAATAAGATAGCCACGTTTTGTTCACCCTCGCCCCCAAAATCCGGGACGCTGATTAATGGCGCGCGATAAGCCTGATGGACGGCAATAATAAAAACACACTTCAGAAACACGGACTCAACACCAACTCTACATAAACAGCATTTTTTCTACATAAAATTGAATAATCAATGCCGGTTTTGTACTTTGCTGTTTCCCGCCGCCTATGGAAGTATCGCCTTAAATATCGGTCAACCCCTCCCGCAATACCTCATCAGGCAAAGGCTTGGCCGTCTATTTATTCACCTGATAACTATATAAACGTAGGGACAACATCGTGTCGATTTTCTTGCATTCTTATCGTAAACAGAAGCTGCGCGTTTTTGCTTCATTGGTACTTCTGGGCGGCGCCGTTACGGCGCAAGCCGCGGACGAAACCCCGAAAACCGGCGGCACGCTGATCTATCTGGAGCAACAGGCCCACACCAATCTTTATCCCCCGGCCGGCGGGTTTTATCCCAACGGCGGCATCCTGAATCAGATCACCGATAAACTGACCTACCAGAACCCGCAAACGCTGGAAATCGAACCGTGGATTGCCGAGTCCTGGAGCATCAATGCCGACAGTACTGAATACACCTTCAAAATCCGCCCCGGCGTCACCTTCTCCGACGGCACGCCGCTGGACGCCAACGCGGTGGCCAAGAATTTCGACACCTACGGCTTAGGCAATCCGGCGCTCAACCAGCCCGTTTCGGAAGTTATCAATAACTACCAGCGCAGCGAGGTGATCGATCCGCTGACGGTGAAGTTTTACTTCAGCAAACCGTCGCCGGGTTTTCTGCAGGGCACTTCGGCCATTGGTTCCGGCCTGGTTTCCCTCGCCACGCTGGCGCGTGACTTCAATCAGCTGGGCAACGCGCAGCATATTATCGGCTCCGGCCCGTTCGTGGTGAGCAGCGAAAAGCTGGGGCGCGAACTGAAGCTGACCGCGCGGCGGGACTACAACTGGGCGCCGGTAAAATTCCAGCATCAGGGGCGTCCTTATCTGGATGGCATCACCATTCTGGTGACCCCGGAAGACAGCGTGCGCATCGGCGCGCTGATTTCAGGCCAGGCGGATTTTATCCGTCAGATTCAGGCCTATGATGAAAAACGGGTGCGGGATGACAACTTCAGCATCTATGCCCCCGCCACCCGCGGCGTCAACAACAGCGTCAACTTCCGGCCGGATAACCCGCTGGTCGCCGATATCCGCGTGCGCCGGGCGCTGCTCCACGCCACCAATACCAAAGAGATCATTGATACGCTGTTCTCGGACAACTATCCGCAGGCCACCTCCGTTCTGGCGAAAACCGCCGCCGGCCATATCGACCTGTCGGATAAGCTGACTTTCGATCCGGCGCTGGCTTCCCGCCTGCTGGACGAGGCCGGTTGGAAAACCGGCCCACAGGGCATCCGGCAGAAAGACGGGCAGTCGCTGACGCTGACCGCCTATGAATCGCTGCCGCAGCCGCAAAATAAAGAGACGCTGCAGGTGGTTTCCCAGCAGTGGGCCAAGGTCGGGGTGAAGCTGAACGTTCTGGCGGGCGACGCCGGCAGCAAAACGCGCGACAGTCTCGATCCGCTGAAAACCGGCGTCGCGCCGGGCATGGTGGGGCGCGCCGATCCGGACGTGCTGAAAAGCCAGTATTACCCGACGGTGCGCAACGTCCTGTTGCAGAAAGGCGGCGCCAGCGACAAGGTCAAAAACTTTACGGATACGACGTTGAACAACCTGCTGGACGGCATCGCCAGCGAAACCGACCGCGGCAAACGGCTGGCGCTGGTGGGCGAGGTGCAGCGTTATCTGATCGACCAGGCTTACGTCATCCCCATTTTCGAAGAGCCGCAGGTTTTCGCCGGTTCCCCGGCCACCAAGGGCATTGGCTTTGAGGCGGTAGGACGGCCAAGTTTCTATAACGCCTGGCTGGATAAATAATTCACGACGACGACCCTTTTTCACCGCTCGGAAGAGGGTCTGGCGATAGGGAGTAGATTATGAGCAGGTATCTGGCGATACGCATCGCTCAGGCGCTGATCGTGCTATGGGCGGCGTTTACCTTATCTTTCATTCTGTTGCAGGCGCTGCCCGGCGATGCGGTGCTGATCAAGTTTCAAAGTCCCGAACTGGGGTTAAGCGCCGATCAAATCGCCCAGCTGCGCCTGGCCTACGGGGCGGATATCCCGCTTCTCAGCCAGTACGTTCAGTCGATCGAGCGGGTGCTGCGCGGTGATTTCGGCCTCTCGTTGCAGGCCGGCGTGCCGGTAACCGAGCTGCTGGCCGCCAATCTCCCCTCCACGCTGCTGCTGGCGGCGCTGGGTTTTGTCGCCGCCGCGCTGCTGGCCTGCGCCATCGCCTTTTTATCCACCCTCACGCCGTTTCACTGGCTGCGCTCCGCGCTGCAGTCTTTGCCGTCGCTGTTTATTTCCGTGCCGACGTTCTGGCTCGGCATCGTGCTGATTCAGGTCTTCTCTTTCCGCCTGGGCTGGATCCCGGTGATTAATCCCGGCGAGTGGGAAGGATTGATTCTGCCGACGCTGACGCTGGCGCTGCCGATTTCCGCCCCGCTGGCCCAGGTGCTGATGCGCAGCATCGATCGGGTGCAGACCCAGCCGTTTGTCGCCGTCGCCCGCGCCAAAGGCGCCAGCCGCGGCGGCGTGTTGTGGCGCCATATCGCCCGCAACGCCATGCTGCCGACGCTGACCATCGCCGGCCTGCTGCTGGGGGAGCTGATCGCCGGCGCGCTGATCACCGAAACGGTCTTTGCCCGCAGCGGGCTGGGACAGCTGACGCAGGACGCGGTCAACAATCAGGACGGCAGCGTGCTGCAGGCGATTGTGCTGATCTCCGCCACCGCTTTTGTGATCGTTAATCTGATAGTGGATCTGCTTTATCCCCTGCTCGATCCACGGCTGAAAAAAACCGCCGGAGCCGCATTATGACCATTATTTCACTGGAGAAAATCGCCTTATCGCCATTGAGAAAATGGCCGCGCCTTAGCCGCCATGTCGCGCGTTACGCGGCGCAGCCGGGGCTGGTTATCGCCTGGCTGATCCTGCTGACGGTGGTGCTGTGGGCGCTGTTCCCGGCGTGGTTTACCGCCTATAGTCCGACAGAGGGCGTCGTCGGCGCCCAGCGGCAGGCGCCGGGCGGAGAGTACTGGCTGGGCACCGATCAGCTCGGCCGGGATCTGTATGCCCGCATGGTCTACGGCGCGGTGCATTCGCTGTCCGGGGCGGCGATCGCGGTCGCCCTGGGATTGATACTGGGCAGCGCGCTGGGTCTGGCGGCCGGTGCCGTGGGCGGCTGGTGGGACACGCTGGTGATGCGCATCATCGATACCCTGCTCTCCATTCCCGTGCTGCTGCTGGCGCTGAGCGTGATCATTCTGCTGGGGTTCGGTACCGTGAACGCCGCCGTCGCCGTCGGGGTCACCTCGGTGGCCAACTTCGCCCGGCTGATGCGCTCGGAGGTGCTGCGGGTACGCAACAGCGACTACGTTGAAGCGGCCTACGGCAGCGGCGGAACCTTCTTCAGCGTGCTGCGGCGTCATATTCTGCCCAACTCGCTGACCACCGTCTTCGCCTTCGCCGCCCTGCAGTTCGGCAGCGCCATTCTGACCATCTCCACCCTCAGCTTTCTCGGCTACGGCGCGCCGCCGCCGACCCCGGAGTGGGGTTTGCTTATCGCCGAGGGCCGTAACTATATCGCCACCGCCTGGTGGCTAAGCGCCTTCCCCGGACTGGTGGTGGTGCTGACGGTACTCTCCGCCAACCGTATCAGCCAGTCCATCGGGAGAACGTCACGATGAATCAAACTACCGGCCGCCCTTCCCGTACCCCGGTGCTGGAGCTGGACAACGTCTCCATCGCCTACCGCGGCGATGAAGGGGAGCAAACCGTGGTGGAGGGGGTTTCGTTTCATATCGACGCCGGCGAGGTCGTCGCGCTGGTGGGCGAATCCGGCTCCGGCAAAACCACCACCGCCCAGGCGGTGATCGGCCTGCTGGCGGAAAACGGCCGCCTGACGCGCGGCGCCATCCGCCTGAACGGCACGGATATCGCCGACTGGCCGCAGAAGCGGCTGGACAGCCTGCGCGGCGCGCGTATCAGCCTGATCCCGCAGGACCCCGGCAGTTCCCTCAATCCGGTGCAAACCATCGGCGATCAGGTGGATGAAATTCTGCGTATCCACCAGCGGGAAGATCGCCGCGCCACGCGCCGCAAAACGCTGGCGCTGCTGGAGCGCGTCGGCCTGAGCCAGCCTGAGCTGCGCGCCCGCCAATATCCCCATGAGCTCTCCGGCGGCATGAAGCAGAGGGTGCTGATCGCCATCGCCATTGCGCTGAAGCCGGCGCTGATTATCGCCGATGAGCCCACCAGCGCGCTGGACGTCACGGTGCAAAAACGCATTCTCGACCTGCTGGACGAACTGCGGCGCGAAAACGGCACCGCCGTATTGTTCGTCACCCACGATCTGGGGGTGGCCGCCGAGCGCGCCGACCGTCTGCTGGTATTCCAGCACGGCTATATTCAGGAGCAGGGGCCGACGCAGGCGGTGCTGAAAGCGCCCGCCAGCCAGTACGCCCGCACCCTGCTGGCCAACGTGCCGTCGCTGAACCCGGTCAAACGCCCTTCGCCGCCGGCGCAGCGCGAGATCGTCGTGTCGGTGGAAAACCTGGTGCAGGACTTCCCGCTGGCGGGCCGCAAAGGGGAACATTTCCGCGCGGTGGACCATATCTCATTCAGCGTCGGCCGGGGAAGCACTCACGCCATCGTCGGCGAATCCGGCTCCGGCAAAACCACCACCGCCCGCAGCCTGCTCGCGTTTCAGCGCCCCAGCGCGGGCCGCATCCTGATTGACGGCACGGATATCACCCGGCTGAAAGGCGAAGCGCTGCGCCAGTTCCGCCAGACCATCCAGTTGGTATACCAGAATCCGTTCGGCTCGCTCGATCCCGCGCAGCGTCTGTACGACATCATTGAGGAACCGTTACGCAACTTTAACCGCTATACTCGGGCGCAGCGGGAGCGGAAAGTGCATGAAATGTTCGAGCGCGTCGCCCTGCCCGCCGCGCTGCTGACGCGTAAACCGCGTGAGCTGTCCGGCGGCCAGCGGCAGCGTGTCGCCATCGCCCGGGCGCTGGTGCTGGAGCCCAAAGTGCTGGTGCTGGATGAAGCGGTCTCCGCGCTGGACGTCACCGTACAGGCGCAGATTCTGCGCCTGTTGACGGAACTACAGCAGTCGCTGGGGCTGACCTATCTGTTTATTTCCCACGATCTGGCGGTGGTGCGCCAGATCGCCGACACCGTCTCGGTGCTACATCACGGCCGACAGGTGGAGTGCGGGCCGGTGGAGCAGATTTTCGCCCGACCCGCCAACCGTTACACCCGAGAACTTATTGAGGCGATCCCCGGACGGCAACACCCGGCTTTCGCCTGAAAACCATACACAAGAAGGATGTTAGGATGACAAGTAAACGCCTGGGTTTTTTCACCCGCCTGCTCGATGACGTCTCTGCGCAACAGCGTTACCGGCTCGCCACCGAGCAAATCATTAAAGCCGAGCAACTGGGATTCGACAGCGCCTGGGTGGCCCAGCACCACTTTCATGCGGACGAAGGCGGGCTGCCGTCGCCGCTGGTTTTTCTCGCCCACGTCGCGGCCAATACCCGGCGTATCCGGCTGGGCACCGGGGTGATCACCCTGCCTATGGAACACCCCCTGCGGGTGGCGGAAGATACCGCCGTGCTCGATCTGCTCAGCAACGGGCGGCTGGAGGTGGGTATCGGCTCCGGCGGCACGCCCTCTTCCTTCGCCGCTTTCGGCCATGACAGCACGCAGCGCGGCGAGATTCTCGCCCGCTATCTGGCGCAGGTGCGCGCGGCATGGAGTGGGGAGCAGTTAAGCGGCGACGGCAATCAGCTCTATCCCGAAGCGGCCCACCTCAACCAACGGGTCTGGCAGGCGACGTTTTCGGTGGACGGCGCGGTGCGCGCCGGCAAAGCGGGCGACGGACTGATGCTGTCCCGCACCCAGCCGCGCCCGGAGAGCTTTCCCGACGCCACGCTGGCGGATTTGCAGAATCAGATGATCGACGCCTATCTGGCCGCGCTGCCGGAGGGGGTGCAACCGCGGATTCTCGGGTCGCGCAGCGTGTTCGTCGCCGACGATCGCCAGTTGGCGTTAAGCCTGGCGGAAAAGGGGCTGCGCCGTTCCGCCGCGCGTCTCGGCGCGTTCCGCCCGATACGACAGGGGTCGGTCGCCGAGCTGATCGACTCTTTCGACAGCCACGTCGGGACGGCTGAGGATGTTATCGCCTCCCTTCAGGCGGACAGTTCGCTGGCCCGGGTGACCGATCTGTCGTTTCAGGTACACTCCATCGATCCGCCGCACGCCCTGATCCTGCGCTCCCTTGAATTGATCGCCACGCAGGTCGCGCCCGCCCTGGGGTGGCAGCCTGCCGTGAAACAGAAAAATCCGCTTGGACAGGAGACGATATGACCTACGACGCGCAAAATAAACCGCAGCCTCGCGACGTGCTGGACGCGCTGGCTGAAATCGCTCCGGACAGCGAACTGGCCGCCGCCAGAAAGACCCGTGAAGCGGCCACGCGCCATATTCAGGGCAGCTATGAGACGATCTTCGCCGCCGGCGAGGAGGAAGCCCTGCCGTTATCCCTGCGTTTCTGGCTGACGGAGAAAGTCAGCGGCTGGCATCAGGATGAGCAGCTACAGCGCTTTTACGCCGCCAGAGCGGCCGAAACCGGCGAACCGCCATCAACGCCGGCGCGGCAACTGGCGCTGGCGCACGCCGAGCTTCTGACGCGCTCGCCCATCAGCGCGGAGGCGTCTCAGCTACGGGCGCTGGAACAGGCGGGCTGGTCGGCGGACGATATCGTTACGCTCTCGCAGCTGGTGGCTTTCGTCAGCTTCCAGAGCAGGCTGCTGCGCGGCTACCGCCTGATTGCCGGACAGCGGGTCAGCCAGCCGCACTCACAGGCCGCGGTCGCCGGCCGTTGGCATACGCACCCCGCCACACAGAGCGGAAAAGCGGCTCCGCAGGCGTTTACCCAGGCCGGATTGGAGTGGGAACCCTGGATTGCCCCCAAGCCGCTGGCGGAATTCAATGCCGACCAACAGGCGATTCTGGCGCGCTTCGGCCATACCAACTCTGATTATTTCCGTCTGCTGGGGCGTAACCTGCCGGTGCTGGAACAGCGCACGCTAACGGACAAGGGGATTTTCTATACCTCCGGCGGATTGCCGCGTAAAGAGCGGGAACTGGTGGCCGCCATCACCAGCAAGGTGAACGGCTGCATTTATTGCGCTTCCGTGCACGCCGCCAAGGCCAGCCAGCTGTCCAAACAGCATGACGACGTACAACGCTTGCTGGACGTAACGCCCGGCGGCGATTTGACCATCGGCCAGAACCCGCGCTGGCAGGCGATTATCGATTTCACCGCCCGCCTGTCGGTCACCCCGGCGCAGGTTAACGCCAACGATCTGGCGCGGCTGCGCGAACAGGGGCTGGATACGCTGGAGATTGTCGATGTGGTGCAGTCGGCGGCGTTCTTTGCCTGGGCGAACCGGCTGATGCTGACGCTGGGAGAACCCTTCTGGCCGGAGTTCTGATTTAGCGACGGCCGCGCCGCCGCATCGCTGGAGATTTATGCCTTTTCTGCGGCATCCGTCTGGATGCCGTATCGTTTTTCTTTTCAAGCTTGCCGCTCCCGGTACCATCAATTCCCCGACCTGATAGCCTAGAGCTATTACAACATTAATATCATTCGACTTTACCTATAACCGTACAATCTCTAGGATGAATCATCCGTCAACAGGACCCGATAACTGATTATTCAAGAACAAAAGGTAGGGAAATATTATGTCAACCGAAGCGAAATGCCCGTTTGGTCACGGCGCCGCCGGCAAAGATAGTGCCGCCGCCGGCACCACCAACCGCGACTGGTGGCCGAATCAACTGCGCGTCGATCTGCTGAGCCAACACTCATCCCGCTCGAATCCGCTGGATCCGACGTTCAATTACCGCGCAGCATTCAACACGCTGGATTACCAGGCGCTGAAGAACGACCTGCGTAAGTTGATGACCGACTCGCAAGATTGGTGGCCTGCCGATTTTGGTCACTATGGTCCGCAGTTTGTCCGCATGGCGTGGCACAGCGCCGGCACCTACCGCGCCGCGGACGGGCGCGGCGGCGGCGGGCGAGGCCAGCAGCGTTTCGCGCCGCTGAACGCCTGGCCGGACAACGTCAATATCGACAAATCCCGACGCCTGCTGTGGCCGATCAAGCAGAAATACGGCCAGGCGATCTCCTGGGCCGACCTTTTTATCCTGACCGGCAATGTGGCGCTGGAGACCATGGGTTTCCGCACCTTCGGTTTCGGCGGCGGCCGCGAAGACACATGGGAACCCGATCAGGACGTCAACTGGGGTTCCGAAACCACATGGCTTGCCCACCGGCCGGCCGACAAACTCGATGAGAAACTCGGCGCCACCGAGATGGGCCTGATCTACGTCAACCCGGAAGGCCCGAATTCCAGCGGCGATCCGGTTGCCGCCGCTAACGCCATCCGCGTGACTTTCGCCCGCATGGGGATGAACGACGAAGAAACCGTTGCACTGATCGGCGGCGGACACACCTTCGGCAAAACCCACGGCGCGGCGCCCGAATCTCATAAAGGAGCGGATCCCGAAGCGGCCGGTCTGGAAGCCCAAGGCCTTGGCTGGGCGAGCGATTACGGCACCGGACACGGCAACGACGCCATCGGCAGCGGCCTGGAAGTCATTTGGACGCAGACGCCGGCGCAGTGGAGCAACTACTTCTTCGAAAACTTATTCAAATATGAATGGGTGCAGACCCGCAGCCCGGCCGGTCTGATCCAATGGGAAGCCAGGGACGCCGAAGAGATTATTCCCGACCCGCACGATCCGTCGAGAAAGCGTAAGCCGACTATGCTGACGACCGACCTGTCGCTGCGCATTGATCCGGCCTACGAGAAAATCTCGCGTCGATTCCTGGAAAATCCGCAGGCTTTTGCCGAGGCGTTCGCCCGCGCCTGGTTCAAACTAACCCACCGCGACATGGGGCCGCGCTCGCGCTACCTCGGCCCGGAAGTCCCCAGCGAAAACCTGATTTGGCAGGATCCGCTGCCCGCCGTCAATCATCCCCTGATTGACGAAGCGGATGCCGCCGCACTCAAGGCCAGAGTGCTGGAGGCGGGCCTGACCCTGTCCGAACTGGTCGGCACCGCGTGGGCTTCGGCCTCCACCTTCCGCGGCGGCGACAAGCGCGGCGGCGCCAATGGCGCGCGCATTCGCCTGTCACCGCAGAAGGAGTGGGAGGTCAACCAGCCCGAAAAACTGGCCAGGGTGCTGGGTGCTTTGCAAGCCATCCAGCGCGACTTCAATCAGGAGGCGGGCAACGGTAAACAGGTGTCGCTGGCGGATCTGATCGTGCTGGCGGGAAACGCCGGCATCGAACAGGCGGCGAAGTCGGCCGGTCATGCGGTGACGGTGCCGTTCACGCCCGGCCGCACCGATGCCACGCAGGAGCAGACGGACGTCGATGCCTTCTCCAAGCTTGAACCGGCCGCAGACGGCTTCCGCAACTACGAGGCGGCCGGACTTACGACGCCCGCCGAGGTGGCGCTGATCGATAAGGCGCAGTTGCTGACGCTGACCGCGCCCGAGCTGACTGTGCTGATTGGCGGTCTGCGCGCGATCAACATCAACGCCGACGGCTCCGACAACGGTATTTTCACCCATCGACCCGGCGCGCTGACCAACGATTTCTTCGTCAACCTGCTGGATATGGGCACCACGTGGCAAGCGGTTTCGTCAGGCGCAAATCGCTATGAAGGACGCGACCGCCACAGCGGAGAAGTGAAGTGGACCGCGACGCGCGCCGATCTGGTGTTCGGTTCCAACGCCCAGCTGCGCGCTCTGGCGGAAGTGTATGCCAGCGCGGACGCCCAGGCGAAGTTTGTGCAAGACTTCGTCGCCGCCTGGAACAAAGTGATGAATCTGGATCGTTTTGACCTGGCGTAACGCGGCGGATCGGGACTAAGCCATTGCCATCGACTGGTGCACCCGCACCGGTCGATTTTTCAATCTGGATAATCGGTATTGGCTCAGACCTAATCCTTTTGCTTGCCGCTATGCTATTCCTTATCAATCCCGCCAGGTTTGCAGAACAACGTTTCATCACGCTGACGTGGCGAATTTCAATAGCCGCTCGTAATCACCCCTATCCGCCTCTTTCAGGGCTGCAATATATTCCAATCTTTGCGCATCCGACGACGCTAAATTTCCGCTATTGTTACCCCAGGAAAAATGCTCATATCCCAACGACTGGCGCAGTATGTCGCAAAAGATACGGGAATGACGCCCATTACCGTTGGGGAATGGGTGAATCCACACTATATCCCGGTGTAACCTCAGGCAGATTTCATCAATTTTAAATATATTGTTTTGAACCCAATATGCAACATTATCAAGAGCATTCCTCACCTGCGTGGATATCATGTGAGGCGGAGTGTTGCCAATATTCACCTCACGAATTCTAAACCGTCCGGCCCATTGCCAGGTCTCATCAAACATCCGCTTATGCAAGTTAATGCAAAAATCCACCGTCAAAACCTGGTCGCAGGTCAGACGCTGCCTGCGTACCCAGTTAAGCGCTTCTTGTATGTTTGTTTTCTCGAACTCGTTAAGGTCTTCGCGTGTGGTAATGTAATCAGGAATAAGTCCGTCCAGGTCGTCCGGGCTGAGGGCCGTCGCCCCATCAGGCAAGTTTCCATTGATAGTGTCGTTCATTTAATATCCCAAAAATCGCGACGCCACGTTTTAAGCAAATCTTCCTTGAGCTTATTTTTGTTGACCGTTTGGAAGCTTTCAGAGGTTGGCTGCTTCTCCAGAGACATATGGGTTTCCGCATAGTCATTGATGAATGATGCCTTTTTTTCAGCTTGCTGCTCCCTTAACCCTTCGAGCGATTTCCCCTGTTTCGGTACGAGGTAGTAGACCAGTTCGCAGTCTAAGCCTTCAGCGACTTTTTCCAAGGTGCTAAGGGTGATCGAACCATCAATTTCCCCCTTTTCAATAAGAGACACGCGTGGCTGGCTTAAACCTACGCGATCGCCAAGCGCACGCGTGCTCATGCCCAGAGCCGTTCGAATCAGGTTAATCCACCCTTTCTTTGGCCGCTTAATCACGCGTTGGTGGACAATGTCATTTAACATCTTATCTACTTGCTTGATTTTTAACTCTTTACTCCACATTTTCACCACCTTTACTACCTTATATACCCTCTAATCTATTGTATATTTACTATGATAATAATTTTAATCAATAGCATATTTACAATTAATTATCACAACTTCATATCATAAATACAATTGAATAGCCATAAACCATAATAAATTTGCTATGAATTGGGCATAATTCAATAATATTGTTATTATTTTTTTAGCTCTAGCGGTTAGAAACAAGCGCCCCGGCGCGGATCGGGCTCGGAGGAGACGGGAACGAATAGGATGGTTTTGACCGCCGGCAAGATAGCAGTATTGAACCATACCAGGTGAAGCAATTGCCTAAACCTGATATGGCTCATTTCAGACTTTTTAGAAATATAAGGCTACGCCGTCAACGCATGGTCACAAACTCTTCCGCAGCCGTCGGGTGAATGGCGACGGTATTGTCGAAGTCTTGTTTGGTGGCGCCCATTTTCAGCGCCACCGCAAACCCTTGCAGCATTTCGTCCATGCCGAAACCAATGCCGTGGATGCCGACAATCTTCTCCTCCTCGCCCACGCAGACCAGCTTCATGCGGCACGGCTGATGGTGTTGCGTCACGGCGGTGTACATGGCGGTGAAAGAAGAGGTGTAAACCTTCACCTTATCGTCGCCGTACCGTTCACGCGCCTGAGGCTCCGTCAGTCCGACGGTGCCGATGGGCGGGTGGCTGAAGACCACGGTGGGAATATTGCTGTAATCCAGGTGCTCATCGGGTTTGTTATTAAACAGGCGCTCCGACAGACGGCGGCCCGCCGCCACGGCGACCGGCGTCAGTTCTACCGCGCCGGTGTTGTCCCCCACCGCGTAGATGCCCGGCACGTTGGTATTCTGGAATTTATCCACCCGGATATAGCCCTTCTCATCGGTTTCCACGCCGGTGACGGCCAGATTCAGGTTATCCGTCGCCGGCTCGCGGCCGATGGCCCAAATCAGGCAGTCCACCGTTTGCGTCTTGCCGTTCTCCAGCGTCAACGTCAGGCTCCCGTCGGCATTTTTCGCCACCGACTGCGGGATCGACCCGGTATGCAGCGTCGGCCCTTCGCTGTTCATCACTTCAACCAGCGTGTCGACAATCAGCGGATCGAAACTGCGCAGCGGCGCTTGCTTACGCACAAACAGGTGCGTTTCTGAACCCAGCGCGTTGATCACGCCGGCGATTTCCACCGCGATATAGCCGGCGCCCATGATAGCGGCACGTTTCGGCAACGCCTCCAGCGCGAAAAAGCCGTCGGAATCAATACCGAATTCAGCGCCGGGGAAATCAGGGCGCATCGGACGGCCGCCGGTGGCGATCAGGATATGGTCGGCGGTGATTTTCTCACCGTTCACCTCTACGCTGTGTGCATCAACAAAGCGGGCGAACCCCCGAATGACGTCCACCTTGTTTTTACCCAGCACGTTATCGTAGGAGTGATGAATACGGTCAATATAGGCGCTGCGGTTGTTGACCAGCGTACGCCACTCAAAGCGGTTAACCGTGGTATCAAAACCGTAGTCAGGCCCGTATTGATGGATCGCCTCGGCAATCTGCGCCGCGTGCCACATCACTTTTTTCGGCACGCAGCCGACGTTGACACAGGTACCGCCCAGATATTTTGCTTCGATCAACGCACATTTTTTTCCATACATCGCCGCGCGATTAATCGAGGCAATCCCGCCGCTGCCGCCGCCAATAGCCAGGTAGTCATAGTGTTTAGTCATCGGAATATCCATGCTTGGGTGAAAAAATTTGTCTAGAGTGTAACCGCGGCGCACGGCGTCCAGTAAAGGTTATCCCTATGATTGCGATAGGGAAACCGCCGAATAGCCGGACATTACTCCGCGACAACCTGCTCAACGCGCGTATGCCCGGTTCCCGCCGGAACCAGCGCCTCGTGCAGCCAGGGCAGCACGCTTTCCATTTGCGCTTTCAGCTTCCACGGCGGATTGATCACAATCATTCCGGAAGCCGTCATGCCGTGGCGATCGCTGTCCGGCAACACCGCCAGCTCAATTTGCAGGATGTTACGGATACCGGTCGCTTGCAGATCTTTCAGTAAGCGCTTGATATGCTGACGCAGCACCACCGGATACCACAGGGCAAACACCCCGGTGGCGAAACGCCGGTAGCCTTCCTGAATGCCCTGGACCACCGACTGATAATCCGTCTTCAGTTCATACGGCGGATCGATCAGCACAAAACCGCGGCGCGACAGCGGCGGCAGCTGCGACTTCAACTGCTGGTAGCCGTCTCCGCGCACCACCTTGGAGCGGGCATCTTTCTGAAACTCGTTACGCAGCAGCGGAAAATCGCTCGGGTGCAGCTCCGTCAGGTGAATTTTGTCCTGCTCGCGCAGCAGCTGCCGGGCAATCAGCGGCGAACCGGGGTAATAGCGCAATTGACCGTTATGATTATAGGTGCGAACCGCCTGCATGTAAGGTTCCAGCTCGGCGGGAATATCGTCGCGCCGCCAGATTCGGGCAATGCCGTCCAGATACTCTCCGGTGCGCTCCGCATGTTCGCCGCTAAGCTGATAGCGCCCGGCCCCCGCATGGGTATCCAGATACAGGAAGGGTTTTTCTTTCTCTTTCAGCGCGGCGATGATCAGGCTCTGAACGGTGTGTTTCACCACATCGGCATGATTGCCGGCGTGAAAACTATGGCGATAACTTAGCATTAGACTCTCTTGCTGTTGGGTATTTCAGAAATACAGGGTAAAAATCGCTATCAGTATAAACCGTCTGGCCGATAAAAAGTGAACTGCGTTGCCGGAGGCGGTAAGAGGGAACAGCCTCAATAGCGCCGCCACGGCTGGCCGCCGGGGATAAATTCATCCGCCGCGCGCGCCGCCATTGATTTTAACGATAATTGACCTCATCTTAATGGTTAATCAGCCATTTATAGTAGCCTTATCGCCAATCGGGCTATCCACCCTCATTAGGACTGCGCTATGACGAATCCATTACTGTCCCCATTTACCCTGCCGCCCTTTTCCAAAATTAAAACCGAGGACATCGTTCCGGCGGTCAAATCCGCGCTGGAAACATGCCGTGAGACCGTAGAGCGCGTGGTTGCACAGCCGGGTCCCTTTACCTGGGATAACCTTTGCCAGCCGCTGGCGGACAGCGACGATCGTCTCAGTCGCATTTTCTCGCCGATTAGCCATCTGAACGCGGTAAAAAACAGCCCGGAGCTGCGCGGCGCCTACGAGCAGTGCCTGCCGCTGCTGTCCGAGTACAGCACCTGGGTCGGGCAGCACGCCGGGCTGTATCAGGCGTACCGCAGCCTGAAGGAGGGCGAGCATTACGCCGCCCTGAGCGTGGCGCAAAAGAAAGCCGTCGATAACGCGCTGCGCGATTTTGAACTGTCCGGTATCGGTCTGCCGCCCGAGAAACAGAAACGCTATGGCGAAATTGCCGCGCGTCTGTCCGAACTCGGCTCCCGCTACAGCAACAACGTGCTGGACGCCACCATGGGCTGGAGCAAGCTGATAACCGACGTCGCCGAGCTGGATGGCCTGCCGGAAAGCGCGCTGGCCGCCGCCAAAGCGCAGGCGGAAGCCAAAGAGCAGGACGGCTGGCTGCTGACGCTGGATATCCCCAGCTATCTCCCGGTGATGACCTATTGCTCCAATCAGGCGCTGCGCGAGGAAATGTACCGCGCCTATGCCACCCGCGCCTCCGATCAGGGACCGAACGCCGGCAAATGGGACAACAGCGACATCATGGCGGAAGAGCTGGCGCTGCGTCATGAACTGGCGCAACTGCTCGGCTTCGACAGCTATGCGCATAAATCCCTGGCCACCAAAATGGCGGAAAATCCCCAGCAGGTTATCAACTTCCTGTCCGATCTGGCCAAACGCGCGCGTCCCCAGGCGGAAGAAGAGCTGGCGCAGCTGCGCGCCTTCGCCAAAGAACATTACGGCGTCGAGGATTTACAGCCGTGGGATATCGCCTACTACAGCGAACAGCAGAAGCAGCACCTCTACGCCATCAGCGACGAGCAGCTTCGCCCCTACTTCCCGGAACAGCGGGTGGTCGAAGGGCTGTTCGAAGTGGTTAAGCGCATTTACGGCATCACCGCCAAAGAGCGCAAAGACGTGGATGTGTGGCACCCGGAGGTGCGTTTCTTCGATCTGTTTGACGAAAGCGGCGAACTGCGCGGCAGCTTCTATCTCGATCTCTACGCCCGCGAACACAAACGCGGCGGCGCCTGGATGGACGACTGCGTCGGTAACCTGCGCAAAGGCGACGGCGAACTGCAAAAACCGGTGGCCTACCTGACCTGCAACTTCAACCGCCCGGTCAGCGGTAAACCGGCGCTGTTCACCCACAATGAAGTCACCACGCTGTTCCATGAGTTCGGCCACGGCCTGCACCATATGCTGACGCGGGTTGATACCGCGGGCGTGGCCGGCATCAGCGGCGTGCCCTGGGACGCCGTCGAGCTGCCGAGCCAGTTTATGGAAAACTGGTGCTGGGAGCCGGAGGCGCTGGCCTTTATCTCCGGCCATTATGAAACCGGCGCGCCGCTGCCGCGGGAACTGCTGGATAAAATGCTGGCGGCGAAAAATTATCAGGCGGCGCTATTTATCCTGCGTCAGCTCGAATTCGGGCTGTTCGATTTCCGCCTGCATGCCGAATTCGACCCCGCCAAAGGCGCGCAGATTCTGCCGACGCTGGCGGAAGTCAAAGCGCAGGTCGCCGTGGTGCCAAGTCCAAGCTGGGGACGCTTCCCGCACGCGTTTAGCCATGTCTTCGCCGGCGGTTACGCGGCGGGTTATTACAGCTACCTGTGGGCCGACGTGCTGGCGGCCGATGCCTATTCCCGTTTCCAGGAAGAGGGGATATTCAACCGCGAAACCGGCCAGTCTTTCCTGGACAATATATTGTCGCGCGGCGGATCCGAAGAGCCGATGGAACTGTTCAAACGCTTCCGCGGCCGCGAGCCGCAGCTGGATGCCATGCTGCACCACTACGGTATCAAGGGATGAATGGCAGCAAAGGATGAAGATCTGCCTATTAACCGAGGAAGGCGCCGATCGCGGCGCCTTGCCTTTGCTGGCCGAGCGCTGGGGATTGATCGCCGATCCCGGCGCCGTTATGGCGCTGGCGCTGACGCCGGAACGTCTGGAACTGCGTAAACAGGACGAACCCCGCCTGGGGGCGATCTATGTCGATTTCGTCTCAGGGCCGATGGCGCACCGCCGCCGTTTCGGCGGCGGACGCGGCGAAGCGGTCGCCAAAGCGGTCGGAATCAAAAAGGATTACCTGCCCGATGTGGTCGACGCCACGGCGGGGCTGGGGCGCGATGCGTTTGTTCTCGCCTCATTAGGGTGTCGGGTGCGCATGCTGGAGAGGAATCCCGTGGTGGCGGCGCTGCTGGATGACGGATTGCGGCGCGGCTATCAGGATGCGGAGATCGGCCCGTGGCTGCGCGAGCGGCTGACGCTGCTGCACGCCTCCAGCCTGCACGCGTTAGAGGATATCACCCCGCTCCCCGACGTGGTGTACCTCGATCCGATGTTTCCCCATCGACAAAAAAGCGCGCTGGTGAAAAAAGAGATGCGGGTGTTTCAATCACTGGTAGGGAGTGACGACGACGCCGATGAACTGCTGGCGCCCGCCCGGCGCATCGCCAAAAAACGCGTGGTGGTAAAACGGCCGGACTACGCCCCGCCGCTGGCGGGGGTGCCGGCGCAGTCCATGCTGGAAACCAAAAGCCACCGCTTCGATTTTTATCTGCCGCTGGAGCGGTAATCGCGCGGCGTTGCCGCCTTCGGGAGCGCCGCTCACAGGTCACCAGGCGGTTTTTTATTGTCGTTGCCGCACAGAACGCGCAAACAGAATAGGGTCATTACCTCTCGCTGCGCGCCCGCCATCTCTCTCTCGCCAGATAACCCCGCACCCCGATATCAAGAAACGGCCGCGGCGGTAAATAGCCGGCCTGCCCAAGCGACTGCATATCGCCAATCAGCGGATTATCCTCGCCCAACGCAAAATCGGCCAGGATACGCCCCGCGGCGGTCTGTTTCGACAGACCCGAGCCATTGCAGCCGGCGGCGGCATACACATTGTCCGCCAGCTGTCCCCAGATCGGCGCGCCGTTTCGCGTAACGCTAATCAGGCCGGACCAGGTATGCGCCATCGCCACATCTTTCAACTGCGGGAATATCCGGGCGAATATCGCCGCGTGACGCCGCGCATGGCGCCCGGTTTCCAGCGCGCCGGTGGTCAGACCCGGCGTAAAATTCACCTGCTCGCGGATCAGGAAACGGCGATCGCGCGTGTAGCGCAGCGTGGCGCCGGCCAGGGCATTGACCGGCGTAACGCCCCAGTCGGCCATGTCGCCGACGCGCTGGAGCTGCTGCGCATTGAGCGGTTCGGTCAGGGTAGCGAAGGTCGCTATCGCGAATAGCCGCCCTTTAAACAGCGGCAGGCCGCGCGCCGCGCCGTTGATCGCCATCATCAGCCTGCGGGCGCGGATCTCGCCGTGCGGCGTTTCCACATGAATACGCGCGCCGGCGTCAATGCTCAGCGCCGGTGAGTTCGCGTAAACGGTAACGTTTTCCGGCAGGTACGCCACCAGTCCCTGCATCAACGCCGCGGGATTAAGCAAAATACAGTTTGGGGTGTAGACGGCCCGATGATAAAAATGGGTGCCGAGACGACGGGCAAGCGCGTCCTTCTCCACAACCTGATAGGCTTCGCCAAGATTGTCAAGCTCACGGACATAGGCATCGATCAGCCCGTTGAATTTCGGGCTCACCGCGCAGTGATACTTTCCGGCGCTGCTCCAGTCGCAGTTGATCCCATGGCGCGCCACCCGCTCTTGCAGATGGGAGACGCCAAATTGCAGCAGGCGCCGGTAAGCGGCCGCTTTTTCCAATTCGGCGGTCGAACTGCCGATGTTATGCGGCAGTTCGATCGCGAAACCGGAATTGCGCCCGGAGGCGTTGTCCCCGATCTCACCCGCATCGAGCAGTACGATATGTTCATCAGGACGCTGTTCGGCGAGCCGCTGGGCGAATGCGGTACCGGCGTAGCCCGCGCCGATAATCAGCCAGTCCGCCGTGGTTTTCCCCTGCTGCTGCGGATAATCCAGCTTATCGCCAATGATTGCCGACCAGCCATTAACACTCTGATCAAAAGGTAAGTGCTTAATTTTCATTATGATGTAAGCCTTAAACTGCTTGTCATACAACAAAAGGCACCGCCCGCGGGCCGTGCCTTTTGTCAGCAGAACAGGTCGCCGGACAGCGATGATTTTTATTCGTCGTCGTCGTCTTCCCGCAGCGGAACAATCAGCATATCGATATGAACCGTGTTAATCAGCTGACGCGCGGAAGACATAAGCTTGCTCCAGAAATCCTGATGGTGGCCGCAGAGCACCAAATCCATATCGTATTTCTTGATGGCATCCACCAGAACCTGCCCGAGATCGCCGCTACCGCTCAATGTTTCGGTAATAGGGTAACCGGCATTCTGAGAAAGCTCGGTCAACGCATTCTGCGTTTCTTCAGAGATCCGTTGCTGCATATCGCCCAGATTGACGTCGATAAGCCCGGTGTAGAGATCGGAATAATTCACATCGACATGAATTAAAGACACTTTCGCGTTATACGGCCTCGCCATGGAGACCGCCTTTTCCACTAACACTTTGCTTTCCGGAGAAAGGTCAACAGCAATAAGGATATGTTTGTAAGCCATAATAAGACTCCTTCCGTAAAGACTAATGATGGGTCAGCAGATTTTCTCCTGCCAATCTGATACTTAACAGCGGATTATATGATAACACCCCGCTGCATTATGGTTATGTTCAGCAGATCACAACGGCGCGCTTTAGCGAACGACGGCTGAAAACACCAGATTATGACGACCTAACATTTTGATTCTTTCATCAAAGATCCGTTTTTAATCCTGTCAATGATATTGATAAGTGTAGTGGAAAGCGCTTATTTTTGCGGTCAAATCACGCAGTTTCTTCTTCAATTCAGGGCATTACCACAGAGAAAATTGTCTACTGCGCCGATTTTGCTGTATCTGTAGCAAAAAAACAGCTTCCTCCTCTACAATAAAAGTGAGGGCGATCCATCCTCAAGGGAAGAAAATAACCATAGGGTTAACCGTGATGCATTTGGTCATCCGGGCGCACTATAAAATCACGTGAAAACGTGTGGCATAAATATTCGCAGCGGTGTCATTGGCAAAACCTGCACTGCCATCGCCACCGGCGAATAGCACAATCGGGAACCGGGAGGGAAGCATGATCAGTACATTTGCGCTTTTCTGGGCTTTATGTGTTGTCTGCATCATCAATATGGCTCGATATTATTCCTCATTACGCGTATTACTGCTGATATTGCGCGACTGCGATCCGCTGCTGTATCAATACGTGGATGGGGGCGGTTTCTTCACATCACATGGTCAGCCAAGTAAACAGATCAGACTGGTGCGCTATATCTACGCCCAGCGTTATCTTGAGCATCACGATCCCGAGTTTGTGCGCCGCTGTGAAAGGGTGCGGGGTCAGTTTCTGCTCACCACGGCCCTGTGCGGACTGGTGGTTATCAGTTTGGTGGCGATGCTGATCTGGTATTGAAATAATGAACAGGTACTTAAAATAAAAAGGCGATCCGGTTAAGCATCGCCTTTTTTATATTTTATGACGGCAGAAAGCCTTATCGCTAAATAAGTTTTAATGCCAGCCAGTACAAAGTGCCGGACAGCAGCAGCGATACCGGCAGCGTCAGCACCCAGGCCAGCAGGATATTTTTCACCGTTTTACTCTGCACGCCGCCGCCATCGACGATCATCGTCCCGGCAACCGCGGAGGACAACACGTGAGTGGTGGAAACCGGCATCCCGGTATAACTGGCGACGCCAATCGACAAGGCCGCGGTAACCTGCGCCGAAACGCCCTGCGCATAGGTCATTCCTCTCTTGCCGATTTTCTCGCCGATGGTGGTCGCTACCCGTTTCCAGCCCACCATCGTACCCAGTGAAAGCGCGAGGGCGACGGCGATAATGATCCAAATCGGCGCGTACTCGATAGTCTGCAACAGGTCTTTACGCAGGTTGCTCAAATAGCGTTTGTCGTCGGACGGCGTTTCCGGCAGCTTGATAATCCGATCCATGGTATCGGCAATGCACATCAGCAGCCGGCGAACCTTGCCGCGATCGTCCGCATTCAGCTGCTCGTAGCTTTTCAGATTGCTCAGCAGGCTCTGAGTCTGCTCGATGGCGATCATCACGCGGGAGCTATCGCAGTAGAACTCGACCGCGCCGTTGCCATTTGCCGGAATGGTTTTTTCCGGTGACGGAATTAACGGCGGCGACAGATCGATGACATGCGCCAGCGCCGGACCGTGCTGCTGATAATATTCCTGTAGGTTGATAACGGAATCGCGGGTACGGCTGATGTCATAGCCGGAAGCGTTCATATTGACGATAAACCCGGCGGGCGCCACGCCAATCAGCACCAGCATGATAAGACCGATGCCTTTCTGACCGTCATTGGCGCCGTGTGAAAAACTTACCCCGATGGCGGATAAAATCAGCGCGGTGCGCGTCCAGAACGGTGGTTTGCGTTTGCCATCCTGCTTTTCGCGATCGCTTGGCGTGAGGTGTACGCGCTTGCGTTTTTTACTATTGCTCCAGAAACGGCGCAACAAGAAGACCATCAGACCGGCGATAATCATCCCCACAATCGGCGATAAAATTAACGACAGGAAAATAGCGATCATCTTGGGAACATTAAGCGCATCCACCACGGAGGTATCGGTCAGCAGAGCGTTGGTTAAACCGATACCGATGATGGCGCCGATCAAGGTGTGCGAACTTGAGGCCGGAAGCCCGAAATACCAGGTCCCGAGATTCCAGATAATGGCGGCCAGCAGCATGGAAAAGACCATCGCCAGACCGTGAGCCGAACTCACATTCAGCAATAAATCCGTGGGAAGCAGGTGGACAATGGCGTAAGCAACGCTTAATCCCCCCAGCAGCACGCCGAAAAAGTTAAACACGCCCGCCATAACGACGGCGAACTGCGCGCGCATGGCGCGGGTATAAATAACGGTAGCGACTGCATTGGCCGTATCGTGGAAGCCATTGATAGCTTCATAAAACAATACAAACAACAGAGCCAGTATCAACATCAGGCCGGTGTAGTAATCCAGTCCGGCAAATAAATGTAGCATAAGCGTTAGGCCATTTAGTGGTCATGAACGCGGCGCATTATCTGCGACAAGCGGGGGCGGGGAAAAGGGAAATATGACTTTTTTTTGACTTAGGGGGTAATGAATTATGGCGATCTATTCACTTAATATATAAAAATCAACAAATTATACATTTTTACCAAAACACGCAAATTGTTACGCTGGCATCCGGCGGAAACGGACACTACAATTTGCCGCCCGCAGGTTGCAGGCATTCATAGCTGGATAGCCACGCCCAGAACCCATAACCGGAGAGATCATGGTGGAACAGTTTGACGTTGTCATTATCGGCGCCGGCGCGGCGGGGTTGTTCTGTGCCGCGCAGGCGGGGCAGCGGGGATTGCGCGTTCTGCTGCTCGACAACGGCAAAAAGCCCGGGCGTAAAATTCTGATGTCCGGCGGCGGGCGCTGCAACTTTACCAATCTGTACGTCGAACCCGCGGCTTATCTTTCCCAGAATCCCCACTTCTGTAAATCCGCCCTGGCGCGCTATACCCAGTGGGACTTTATCAGCCTGGTGAATAGCCACCATATCGCCTACCACGAAAAAACCCTCGGCCAGCTATTTTGCGATGACTCGGCCCAGCAGATCGTCGATATGCTGCTCAAGGAGTGCGAGCGGGCCGACGTCGCGCTACGTTTGCGCAGTGAAGTGGCGGCGGTGGAAAAAACGGGCGATACGTTCATATTGCAATTGGCCAACGGCGCGGCGCTGCATAGCCCGGCGCTGGTGATTGCCAGCGGCGGCCTGTCCATGCCGGGCCTGGGAGCGACGCCGTTCGGTTATCAAATCGCCCGGCAATTCGGGTTAAACGTCTTGCCGACGCGTGCCGCGCTGGTGCCTTTTACCCTGCATAAACCGTTGCTGGAACACCTGCAGACGCTATCCGGCGTCTCCGTACCGGCGGTGATAACCGCGGAAAATGGCGTGACGTTCCGGGAAAACATCCTGTTTACCCATCGGGGGCTTTCCGGTCCTGCGGTGCTTCAGCTCTCCAGCTATTGGCAGGCGGGCGAGTGGGTAACCATTAATTTGCTGCCTAATCAGGATATGGCGGCGCTGATTAATGATGAACGGCTGGCTCATCCCAATCAAAGCCTGAAAAATACCCTGTCGCAATGGCTCCCCAAACGGCTGGTCGAATGTCTGCAAACGCTTGGGCAATTGCCGGATGTCACGCTGAAACAGCTGAACGCCGCCCGGCAATTACAAATCGAGAAAAACATCAGCCAATGGCGGGTGCAGCCCAACGGCACGGAAGGCTACCGGACGGCGGAAGTCACGTTGGGCGGCGTGGATACCCGGGAGCTGTCGTCAAAAACCATGGAAGCCAATAAAGTACCGGGCCTCTATTTTATCGGGGAAGTGGTCGATGTCACCGGCTGGCTCGGCGGCTACAATTTTCAGTGGGCCTGGAGTTCGGCCTGGGCCTGCGCCCAGGCGCTGCCATGACGACGGCAACCGATCGCTGGAGAGCATTACGAGGCGTAGTGCGGGAGATAACCGACAGGCCGGAAAGCCCGCCGGTTAATCGATGAGGCGGCCAATCAGAAGCGGTAACCTACCCCAACGTTGAAAGCATCGATACGGGAGTCGTATATTTTTGTCCCCTCGTAACCGACATCAATCACCCAGTTTTCAACAGGGGCGATTTGCACACCCACGCCGTAGGCAAATTTGGATTTCTTTTCGCTGCCGGATTCACTATAAAATGGCTCGGAGTATTTCCAGTCCACTTTACCGTAGCCAATCCCCGCCAGACCATAGATGCTCACGATATCGTTAAAACGGTAAGACGGCCCTACCAGCAGGGAGTAATATTTGGCCTTATCACGCTCGTGGGAATCAAACTCCCGATCGTAAAAGTCCTCTTTCGCCCCCATATAGGTGAAAGAACCAATAATACCGAGAGCGGAATCACCCTGATAATGGTACTTGGCGGTAACACCTTTCAGATCTTTGAAACCATCAACATTCGCCTGCGCATAGCCTAACGAGACCGTCTGCGCCGCGTGAGCGGCAGACATTCCCATAACGCAGGCAACCAGGGTAGAAAGCAACAGTGGCGTTTTTTTTCTTTGTTAGGCCGTGGGGATTTTGGTGTGATACAAATTTAAGTATCCAACATTGCGCATACCAGGGCGACTCATCAGAAAGGAGTTGGTTAGCCCACGGCCAAATCTCGGTAGCAAGAAACGCGGCATGGTGGATTTCTGTAATTTTGATTGATGGTGTCGATATCAATCTGTGTTGTCCGGGTATTGGTGGTACATGCTCCCGGCGCATGGTCAGAGGGGTGTTATATGGCGAGGCATAACTAAGCGTATAACTAAACTTCCCGGCTGTAAACGGGGTACACCGATAGATAACAGGCAATAAAAAACCCGCCAATCCAGTCAGGATGCGGGTTTCTTGGTACTTTCCGGCTGTATCCGTCTATTCCTGACGCTTACCGAAAGTCGATTTGGTCGGTGAGAGAGGATTCGAACCTCCGACCCCTTCGTCCCGAACGAAGTGCGCTACCAGGCTGCGCCACTCACCGAGTGCGGGCGCATATTACTGCTACCCTATTAAGGCGTCAATCCCTTTTTAGAAAAAGGATTATGGCTGTTGGTAAAGTATTCAATGCCGAACATGCGGGTGGTCGGCGAGTTTGGTTCCGGCCGCGAAGCGCGCCGTGGCGACGGGCGGCCGCTACCTCACGCCGGACGTGGCGCTGAAACTGGCGTCCTCCAGGCAGGATCCTATGACCCGCCGCGAAAAACAGGTTCGCCGACAAAGAACAGCGTAATCCGTCATGCCCGCAGGCGAGGCATATCTTGTAATCCGAGAGGCCGTAACCTGCCTACTACCGCAGGTGACGGCCTCTTTGTGCGTAACTCTGGTTAACTTCCCTTGTGGCACCAGTTGTTTTTCGGGTTGATGCCGCCGTCCGGCGAGGTATAGCCAATGCATCCCAGGATGGTGTCGAACAGCTCTTCGTGGCGGTGCGTTTTACCTATCCGCTGTTGCGCCTTGAGCCGATCGAAGGCGTTAAGATTATTGGGGTCGGCCAGGAATGTATCCGATGCCCAGACTATCATCGGCGATCGGAACTGCTCCGGCGGCGCCATATGGCGCGGCGTACCATGCAGGTGATGGTTATCATCGATGGATTCACCATGATCGGAGGCATAAAAGACCAGCGCTTTTTTATCCCGCACCTGATTAATCACGTTATCGATAAAGCTGTCGGTATACAGCACGCTGTTATCAAACGCGTTAATCAGCTGCTCGCGGGAACAGGAGGCGTCCACCCCCATGCATTCCGGCTGATAGCGGGCATAACTGCGGGGATAACGCATCGAATAGAGATAATGGGACCCCTTGGTATGCAGCACAATCAGATGCTTGCCGCGTGGGTAACGTTCCAGCGATTCCTTAACTTCATCCACCAGCAGCATGTCGTCCACCGACTTGCCGTCGTTGCTTTTTTCCGACGCAATCATTTCGCGAAAAGAGTAGTTGTCAGCTTCGATACTGTTATAGAACCAAACCTCGCTCTGCATCGCGAACAGCTCGGACGTAAACCCCAGCTCCTTGAGTACCGCAAAGATATTTTGCTCCTTCAGCGTACGTTGAGGGTTGTCTTCCGTACCGCCTTCGCGCACAAACATGCAGCGCATGGAAAGCTTGGTCGAGGTATCGCAGGAGTGACCGCGGAAGGCGACCAGATTTTTTTCTTTCGACAGTCTGGGCGTGGTGTCGCGCTCATACCCCAACAGCCCCATATGATCCCAACGGGTGGTTTCACCGATGATAAAGACCACGTAGGTGTCATCAATCCCTTTGGGCGGGACATAGGTAAAGTGCTTGCCGGGATCGAACAAATTCGTCGAGTCCAGGCTTTCGTCATATTTCGTGTAGGCGAACAGCCCCAGCGCGGAAAGCCAGTTTGACGGCAAGTAGGAATGCGCCACCACGCCGCCATAGCTGGGTAAATCAACGTTGGAAAATTTTTCAGAGACCGACTGGGCTCGGTCCATATAGCGGATCGGCAACCACACCAGCGCGATGACGGCCAGTAAAATCAGCACCGGCGACAGGCGCTTTCCCGGCGATTTCAGCTGTTCAATCAAGGTATGGCGTAATTCGTTTTTCCAAATCAGCAACAAGGGCAATGCGCTGACCGCCAGCATCCACAGAATAAAATGGAGGCCGATAACTTCTTTGGAAAGGTCAATGTCCGTGGTCATGACGGCGGCAATAATGCCGTAGCCGATAACTACATTGTAAAAGCTCATGTAATAACTGGCGGCGACGGAAATAAGGACCAGCAGCGAAGCCACGATGCGATAAAAATAGCGCCCGCCCAGCGAAATAATGCGCATAAGAAAAAAGGTAGACAATATACAGGCGGCCAGTTCAATCATCGCCGGGAGAAATTTTGATATTTGCGTGCCCGTGACGATGGAAAAAGAATCAAACCGTCGATAAAAGACCGAAAGATTAAGGAAAAAACCGATATATATTGCCAAGACTAACGATAACTTAGGCTGTGAAAACGTGGGACCAAACTTCATCGCGTCAAATGCTCCGACAAAACTTATTTATTATCCGAAGCTGTAGGACAACGTCATAATGGGGGAGTTCAGTACCGCAGCGCGCGTTTTGCCTGTGTCGGTATAACGACAAAGCCGTTACACTACCGCTTAGCGGCGCCCCTTATATTTTTTATTCCCTCGTTACCCAGCCAGGCAATAAGCTCAACCACCGCCGGATGATGCAAAAAAGCCATGATCTCTTCAGCCCGCTTGGCGCCTATCCCCGGAAACTGCCGCCACTGCAACGCGCTAAGCTGTTGCAACTGCGGCCAGCTTATATCCTCCAGCACATTCCCGGCCGAGCGCGGCAAGGGAAGACCCAGCGCCATCAGCCAACGCGCCAAAGGCTGCTGACGAGCCTGCTGTAAATTGTCATAAAGGTTATTGGCCTGCTTGATGCCAACCCCCTTCACGTCCTGTATCTGTTCCCTACTCAGCGCCAACCATGACGCCACGTCACGCAATACGCCCTGTTGCGTCAAGCGGCGCCACATCCCCTCGCTGACGCCTTTAAGATTCAGCCCGTGCTCGCCGCTGAGCCAGGTCAGCCGTGCAACCATCTGTTGCCGACAGGCAAGGCTGTATTGAAAGCAACTGAGAGAATGAAAATCACCCTCCGGCGGCGGAATGACCGCGGCGCGTTCTGCAACCCGCCACACCACCTTGTCCAGCCGGGGGATACCCTGCCCGGCCAGACTGATGGCGATCTGATCGCCGGGCAGGACATCCCATTGCCGCCAGCGCGATAGCGACCCCACGTTGACCCGGCGCACCGTCTTGTCATCCAGCCGCAGCGGGTTGAGCCTCAGCACCACGCTAATCCTGCCGGTACGGCCGATGGCAAAATCAACGCCGTTAACCTCCGCCACCTGCCGCACCGGCGGATATTTCCAGGCAATGGCCCAGTCGGCCGGAGTATTTCGCCAATAGCGCCCCTGCGGTTCTTTATCCTGACGGATCACCACGCCGTCGGTGACAAAGGGCAAGGGATGGCGAAACCAGCGCTCCCGCCAGCGTTCGGCCTCCTCCAGCGAGGAGATGCGATGCGTATAATCGGCCGTCATGGCGAACCCCATCGTCCGTAATCCCTCAAGGCGCTCGGGCAGCGCGGCCGGGCCGTCTGGCCACTCCCAGATAAAAACGCCGATGCGCGGCAAAACGGATGAAGACTGACGGCGGCGCATCTCCCCGGCAACCGCCGCCCGGGCATTGATTCCGCCTTGCAGATCCTGCCGATGGCCGGCCACCTTAAGGAACAGCTCCCCCTGTAGCACCAGCGTGGCGGGCGCCCCGCTCAGTTCGTTGGGGATATCCGCAATATTCAGGACTTTTTGCGTCCAGTCCTCTCCTCGCCAGCCGTTGCCCCGGCTGATTGCCGACGCCAGTTTTCCCTGTTGATACACCAGCGTTACCGCCACGCCGTCAATTTTGGGCTGGATCCAGACATCCTGATGCTGTTTTATCCATCGTGACAGTTGCCCGCGGTCGGATAGCTTTTTCAGGCCGGTATGCGCCACCGGATGCGCCTGTTTGCCGCTGTCCGGCAGGCGAATGGAAAAACCCGGCCCGGCTGGGTGAAAACAACGCCGCCAGTGCTCCAGCCGGCCGCGCAGTTGGTCGTAAACCTCATCCTCCACCGCACTGGTTCCCGCCTGATAATAAGCGTCATCCCATTGCTCCAGTTGCTGGCGCAGCATCAGCATCTCTTTTTCGGCTCGGCCGACCGACCAGTCAGGACAAACGGGCGCGGCGCTTAACGGCCCGCCGGCCACCCCCGCCAATATTACGCTGACCAACCGTGTGAACCAGCAATTCATATGACCTCCCCCCTGAGTGCGAACCGCGCACGGCAAGTACAGCGCGGTCGCCGACGTAAGACGAGGGAGAAAAACCAACAATGCAAAACGCCCCGCAAAGTTTTTGGCCGTTTTTCATCGGTATCAAAAACCACCGGAATCGGTTGCGCAAAGCGTCAGGAAAAGGTTGGCAGCGGGCGTTTCTGGTGGCATAAGGGTAGAACATTCTGCGATGCCGCTTATCACCGCGCGACTGATGGCATATTGCCGTGTATAATGTGAGGAAATGCACGTCTTGCTGCATCCATATCAATAATTAATTGCAATTAATAAAACTCCAATTATGGCCCAAGGCACGTTATATATCGTTTCCGCTCCCAGTGGGGCTGGAAAATCAAGTTTGATTCAGGCGCTATTTAAAACGCAGCCGCTTTATGACACCCAGGTATCGATTTCCCATACCACACGGGCCAGACGACCGGGGGAAAACCACGGCGAACACTACTTCTTCGTCCCGGTTGATGAATTCAAACGGATGATCCGGGAAAATGAATTTCTGGAATATGCGGAAGTTTTCGGCAATTACTACGGCACGTCCCGGCTGGCCATCGAGCAGACGCTGGCGTCCGGCGTGGATGTTTTTCTGGATATCGACTGGCAGGGCGCTCAGCAAATCCGCAGCCAGATGCCGCAGGCGCGCAGCATTTTTATTTTGCCGCCGTCAAAGGAAGAGCTGGCGCGCCGCCTGCGCGGCCGCGGTCAGGACAGCGAGGAAGTCATAGCCCGCCGTATGGCGCAGGCCGTGGCCGAGATGACACACTACGCAGAATATGATTATTTGATTGTTAATGACGATTTCGATTTGGCGTTGCTCGATCTGAAAACCATTATTCGCGCTGAACGTCTGCATTTAAGCAGGCAAAAAGTACGGCATGACGCATTAATCACCAAACTATTGGCAGACTGACGGCTCTTTCAGTATGATGCCCAGTCATTTTATTTCCCTGTGGAGTAGCACATTATGGCACGCGTAACTGTTCAAGACGCTGTAGAGAAAATTGGTAATCGTTTTGACCTGGTGTTGGTCGCTGCTCGTCGCGCCCGCCAGATCCAGACCGGCGGTAAAGATCCGCTGGTTCCTGAAGAGAACGACAAATACACGGTGATCGCCCTGCGGGAAATCGAAGAAGGCCTGATCAACGCCCAGATCCTGGACGTTCGTGACCGCCAGGAGCAGCAAGAGCAGGAAGCCGCGGAAATTCAGGCGGTTACCGCGATTGCTGAAGGCCGCCGTTAATCAGACCACGAGTCGCCCTTGTATCTTTTTGAAAGCCTTAATCTGCTGATTCAACGTTATCTGCCGGAAGAGCAGATTAAACGTTTACGGCAGGCTTATCTTGTCGCGCGTGATGCCCACGAGGGGCAGACTCGCTCCAGCGGCGAACCCTATATCACTCATCCGGTTGCCGTCGCCTGTATTCTGGCCGAGATGCGTCTCGACTATGAAACGCTGATGGCCGCGCTGCTGCACGACGTGATAGAGGATACGCCCGCCACCTATCAGGACATGGAGCAGCTTTTCGGCAAGAGCGTCGCCGAACTGGTGGAAGGCGTTTCCAAGCTGGACAAGCTGAAGTTCCGCGACAAGAAAGAGGCGCAGGCGGAAAACTTCCGCAAAATGATCATGGCGATGGTGCAGGATATCCGCGTCATTCTGATCAAACTGGCCGACCGTACCCACAATATGCGCACGCTGGGTTCGCTACGTCCGGACAAGCGCCGCCGCATCGCCCGCGAAACGCTGGAAATATACAGCCCGCTGGCGCATCGGCTGGGTATTCACCACCTCAAGACCGAGCTGGAAGAGCTGGGTTTTGAAGCGCTCTACCCCAACCGTTACCGCGTCATCAAAGAAGTGGTCAAGGCCGCCCGCGGTAATCGCAAAGAGATGATCCAGAAAATCCTCGCCGAGATTGAAGGACGTCTGACCGAAGCGGGGATCGCCTGCCGGGTAAGCGGCCGCGAAAAGCATCTCTACTCCATCTACTGCAAAATGCACCTCAAAGAGCAGCGTTTCCATTCCATTATGGATATTTACGCCTTTCGGGTGATCGTCAAGGAGCTGGATACCTGTTATCGCGTGTTGGGCCAGGTGCACAGTCTGTACAAGCCGCGTCCGGGCCGGGTAAAAGACTATATCGCCATTCCCAAGGCCAACGGCTATCAGTCGCTGCATACGTCGCTGATTGGTCCGCATGGCGTGCCGGTGGAAGTGCAGATCCGCACCGATGATATGGACCAGATGGCGGAAATGGGCGTGGCCGCGCACTGGGCCTATAAAGAAGGCGAAAGCAGCACCACCGCTCAGGTTCGCGCCCAGCGCTGGATGCAAAGCCTGCTGGAATTGCAGCAGAGCGCCGGCAGCTCGTTCGAATTTATCGAAAGCGTTAAGTCCGACCTGTTTCCGGACGAAATGTACGTTTTCACGCCGGAAGGGCGCATTGTGGAGTTGCCGGCCGGCGCCACGCCGGTGGACTTCGCCTACGCCGTGCATACCGATATCGGCCACGCCTGCGTCGGCGCCAGAGTCGACCGCCAGCCCTATCCGCTATCGCAGTCGCTGACCAGCGGACAGACCGTGGAGATCATTACCGCGCCGGGCGCCAGACCGAACGCCGCCTGGCTGAACTTTGTGGTCAGTTCCCGAGCGCGCGCCAAAATCCGCCAGATGCTGAAGAACCTCAAGCGCGACGACTCCGTCAGCCTGGGCCGGCGGTTGCTGAATCATGCGCTGGGCAGCGGCCGCAAACTGTCGGATATCCCGCCCAAGAATATTCAGCTTGAGCTGGACAGAATGAAGCTCGCCACGCTGGACGATCTGATGGCGGAAATCGGACTGGGCAACGCCATGAGCGTGGTGGTGGCGAAAAACCTGCTCAATGAACAATCCCAGTTGGATAACACCGGGCCGCGCAAACTGCCGATTAAAGGCGCCGACGGCGTGATGGTCTCGTTTGCCAAATGCTGCCGCCCCATTCCGGGCGATCCGATTATCGCTCACGTCAGTCCCGGTAAGGGTCTGGTTATCCACCACGAATCCTGCCGCAATATTCGCGGTTACCAGAAAGAGCCGGAGAAGTTTATGGCGGTGGAATGGGATAAGGTGACCGAGCAGGAGTTTATCGCCGAAATCAAGGTGGATATGTTCAACCACCAGGGCGCGCTGGCCAATCTGGCGGCCGCCATCAATACCGCCAATTCAAATATCCAGAGTATCAATACGGAAGAAAGGGACGGCCGCGTATACAGCGCCTTTATCCGTCTCACCACGCTCGACCGCGTTCATCTGGCGAACGTTATGCGCAAAATCCGTGTAATGCCGGATGTAATAAAAGTTAACCGTAACCGAAACTGACCGCTATGACACCGCAACGCTACGCGCGTATCAGAGAGATGCTCAGCTGCCGCCAGCCCGATCTGACCGTCTGCATGGAGCAGGTGCATAAGCCGCACAACGTGTCCGCCGTTATTCGCACCGCCGATGCGGTAGGCGTCCATCGGATCCATGCCGTCTGGCCCGGCAGCAGAATGAAAACGCTGGCGTCTTCCGCGGCCGGCAGCAATAGCTGGGTGCAGGTTAAAACGCACCGCACCATCCATGACGCGGTCGGCCACCTGAAAACGCAGGGCATGCAGATTCTGGCCACCCATCTTTCCCCGCAGTCCGTCGATTTCCGCGAAATTGATTACACCCGCCCGACCTGCATTTTGCTGGGGCAGGAAAAAACCGGCATCAGCAAAGAGGCCTTACGGCTGGCCGATCGGGATATCATCATTCCGATGACCGGCATGGTGCAGTCGCTGAATGTCTCCGTCGCCTGCGCCTTGATTCTGTATGAAGCGCAGCGCCAACGGCAGATGGCGGGCATGTATCAGCGCCAAGAGAGCCCGCTGGACGACGCGGAACAGCAGCGGCTGCTGTTTGAAGGCGGCTACCCGGTACTGGCGCGCGTCGCCAAACGTAAAGGTTTACCCCGCCCTTATATCGACGGCAGCGGTCAGATCGTCGCCGATAGCGCCTGGTGGGCGTCAATGCAATCCTCGGAGTGCTGATGAGAGGCCGCCTGCTGAATACCCAACCGCTGAGCACGCTTGCCGGCGTGGGTGCCAGTCAGGCGGCCAAACTGGCCCGCCTCGGGCTGGAAACCGTGCAGGATTTATTGCTGCACCTGCCGTCGCGCTACGAAGATCGCACCCGGCTGTACGCCATCGGGGATCTTCTTCCCGGCATGTACGCCACGGTGGAAGGCGAGGTATTGCACCACGACGTCACCTTCGGCCGGCGCCGCATGCTGACCTGCCAAATCAGCGACGGCAGCGGCCTGCTGACCATGCGCTTTTTCAATTTCAACGCCGCGATGAAGAACAGTCTGGCGCCGGGCCAGCGGGTCACTGCCTATGGCGAAATTAAACGCGGCAAAATCGGCGCGGAAATCATCCACCCGGAATACCGCATCCAGGGCGATACCCCGCAAATAGAACCGCAGGAAACCCTGACGCCGGTTTATCCCGCCACCGAAGGCGTGCGCCAGGCAACCCTGCGCAAGCTCACCGACCAGGCGCTGGCGCTGCTGGACGCCAATCCTATCGATGAACTGCTGCCGGAAGAGCTGGGGCGTTCGCTTATCAGCCTGCCCGAAGCCCTGCATATCCTGCACCGGCCGCCGCCCGACGTTCAGCTCGGCGAGCTGGAGCAGGGTAAGCACCCGGCGCAGCAGCGGCTGATTATGGAAGAGCTGCTGGCGCATAATTTAAGCATGCTGGCGGTGCGCGCCGGCGCGCAAAGCTACCGCGCCCTGCCGTTAGCGGCCAATGACGCCCTGAAACGGCGTTTGCTGTCGGCGCTGCCTTTCTCGCCGACGCGGGCGCAGCAGCGGGTTGCGGGTGAAATTGAAGCCGATATGGCCAAAAATTTCCCCATGATGCGCCTGGTGCAGGGAGACGTCGGCTCAGGAAAAACGCTGGTCGCCGCGCTGGCGGCGCTGCGGGCGATCGCCAACGGCAAACAGGTGGCGCTGATGGCGCCGACGGAGCTGCTGGCGGAACAGCATGCGCATAATTTTCGCCAGTGGTTTGAACCGCTGGGTATCGCAGTCGGCTGGCTGGCCGGCAAGCAGAAAGGAAAAGCGCGGGAGGCGCAGCAGGACGCCATCGCCGGCGGCCGGGTAGCGATGGTGGTCGGCACCCACGCCATCTTCCAGCAGCAGGTAAAATTCAACGGGCTGGCGCTGGTGATTATTGACGAACAGCACCGCTTCGGCGTGCATCAGCGTCTGGCGCTGTGGGAAAAAGGCGAAGAGCAGGGATTTCACCCGCACCAGCTGATTATGACCGCCACCCCCATCCCGCGCACGCTGGCGATGACCGCCTACGCCGATCTGGATACCTCGGTGATCGACGAACTGCCGCCGGGCAGAACGCCGGTCACCACCGTCGCCATCCCGGACTCGCGCCGCAATGACGTCATCCAACGGGTCGACAACGCCTGCCGGCAGGAAGGTCGGCAGGCCTATTGGGTGTGTACGCTGATTGAAGAGTCCGATCTGCTGGAAGCACAGGCCGCCGAAGCGACCTGTCAGGAGCTGCAAGCGGCGCTGCCCGACATCAGCGTCGGATTAGTCCATGGGCGGATGAAGGCGCAGGAAAAACAAGCCGTCATGCAGGCGTTTAAACAGGGCGATCTGCAACTGCTGGTGGCGACAACGGTGATTGAAGTGGGGGTCGACGTGCCGAACGCCAGCCTGATGATTATCGAAAACCCCGAACGGCTGGGGCTGGCGCAGCTTCACCAGCTGCGCGGACGAGTGGGACGCGGCGCGGTGGCCTCTCACTGCGTACTGCTTTATAAAACGCCGCTCAGCAAAACGGCGCAAAAACGGCTTCAGGTACTGCGCGACAGCAACGACGGTTTTGTTATCGCCCAGCGCGATTTGGAAATCCGCGGACCGGGCGAGCTATTGGGAACGCGCCAGACGGGCAATGCGGAATTCAAAGTCGCCGATCTCCTGCGCGATCAGGCGCTGATCCCTCAGGTACAGCGCGTTGCCCGCCATCTCCACCAACGTTATCCCGACCATGCCAAGGCGTTGATTGAACGCTGGCTGCCGGAGCGCACCCGCTATACCAATGCCTGACGATGGGGTCCTGAGCGCCAAATCCGGCCCGTGATCGCTTTGAATCATCCGTTGCCGCCAACCAGACAATTTCATATCGGCGGCGCATTTAGCAAACGTTTGCTTTTGCAAAAGAGATGATTACAATGCCCTCTTTGTCGTTTCAGGAACGCCATATTATGACCGACGCCACCACGGAAACCCCGCAAACAGAGATACCCGCCGCGCCCAAGCGCAGTGAATTAATCTATCGTCTGGAAGACAGGCCGCCGCTGGCGCAAACCCTGTTTGCCGCCAGCCAGCATCTGCTGGCGATGTTTGTCGCGGTGATCACCCCCGCGCTATTGATCTGCCAGGCGCTGGGTTTACCGGCGCAAGATACGCAACATATCATCAGCATGTCGCTGTTTGCCTCCGGCCTGGCCTCTATTCTGCAAATCAAAACCTGGGGACCGGTGGGGTCGGGGCTGCTGTCCATTCAGGGCACCAGCTTTAACTTCGTCACGCCGTTGATCATGGGCGGTCTGGCGCTGAAAAACGGCGGCGCGGACGTTCCCACCATGATGGCGGCGCTGTTCGGCACCTTGATGGTCGCCTCCTTTACCGAAATCATCCTGTCGCGCTTTCTGCATCTGGCCCGCCGGATTATCACGCCGCTGGTATCGGGGATTGTGGTGATGATCATCGGCCTGTCGCTGATTCAGGTCGGCCTGACCTCCATCGGCGGCGGCTATGCGGCGATGAACAACAACACCTTCGGCGCGCCGAAAAACCTGTTGCTGGCCGGCATCGTGCTGTTGGTTATTATCCTGCTTAACCGCCAGCGCAACCCATACCTGCGCGTGGCCTCCCTGGTGATCGCCATGGCGGTCGGCTATCTCGGCGCCTGGCTGATGGATATGCTGCCGGGCGGCGCCCCGACCGAACAGGACACCTTCATCATGGTGCCGACGCCGCTCTATTACGGTCTGGGCTTTGACTGGAATCTGTTGATCCCGCTGATGCTGGTGTTTATGGTGACGTCGCTGGAAACCATCGGCGATATCACCGCGACCTCCGACGTATCGGAGCAGCCGGTCAGCGGGCCGCTGTATATGAAACGGCTGAAAGGCGGCGTGCTGGCCAACGGCCTGAACTCCTGTCTGTCCGCCGTATTCAATACCTTTCCCAACTCCTGTTTCGGGCAGAATAACGGCGTTATCCAGCTTACCGGCGTCGCCAGCCGCTACGTCGGCTTTGTGGTGGCGCTGATGCTGATTGTTCTGGGGCTGTTCCCGGCGGTCAGCGGCTTTGTGCAGCATATTCCGGAGCCGGTGCTGGGCGGCGCCACCATCGTTATGTTCGGCACCATCGCCGCCTCCGGCGTGCGCATCGTGTCGCGTGAACCGCTGAACCGGCGCGCCATCATGATTATCGCGCTCTCGCTGGCCGTGGGGCTGGGCGTTTCGCAGCAACCGCTGATTCTGCAATTTGCGCCGGACTGGATGAAAACCCTGCTCTCTTCCGGCATCGCCGCCGGCGGTATTACGGCGATTGTGCTGAATCTGGTTTTCCCCCACGACGAAAAATAATTTGTATCCGCGTCAATAATTTCTGTTAACCGTTGATAAAAGCGACCGACGATGCAACACCGGTCGCTTTTTACTGTCTGTAACTGCATTATCTGTTGAGCCTTAAAGGTAATTGCGGCATAAAAACAGTTATCCCTGACGACAGGCATGGACTGACACGATGAGATTTATCGGGAAATTATTGTTGACCCTACTGCTGCTGGCATTGTTGGCGCTGGTAATATTATACGTATTACTGCAAACCGGCTGGGCTTCAGCGCGCATCGGCAATTGGGTAAATCAAAACACGGACTATCAGGTCTCCCTGGGGAAAATCGACCATAGCTGGTCCAGGCCCGCTCGTATTGTGCTGCAAGACGTCATCTTTGGTTATAAAAACCAGCCGCCGACGCTCACCGCCAAACAGGTTTCCACCGGGCTGAGCGCGCGTCAGATAACCGAGCCGCGCCATTTCGCCAGCCTGGAGCTGGAAGGCGGTACGCTGAATCTGTCGCCGACCGCGGCATCCCTGCCAATCGAAGCGGACGTATTGCAACTGCGCACCATGGCGATTCAGGCGCAGGACGACGACTGGCATTTAAACGGTCAACAGGTCAACGGCGGCATTATGCCCTGGCGGCCTGAAGCGGGGCGCCTGTTAGGCAAGCAGGGGAATTTCCAACTCAGCGCCCGTTCGTTGCGGCTTAATGATATCCCCGCCAGCCAGGTGCTGGTGCAGGGCAAAATCAATCAGAATCAGCTCACCCTGGGCAACTTCGGCGCGGACGTGGCGCAAGGCCAGTTAACCGGCAACGCCAGCCGGGCGGAAGACGGGAGCTGGCAAATCGACAACCTGCGTCTCAGCAAGGCGCGTTTGCAAACGCCAAGAACCATCCGGGAATTCTGGCAACCTATCACCGCTTTGCCCGCCGTCGCCGTTTCCCGTTTTGATTTGATTGATGCCCGTATCGAAGGGCCGGGATGGGCATTTATCGATCTCGACGTTACGCTGCGCAACGTCACCTTCAAACAGGACGACTGGCAAAGCGATGACGGTGAACTGTCGTTCAACGCCACCGATATCGTTAACGGCAATATGCATCTCATCGACCCTATCGTTAATCTGGCGCTCTCTCCCGACGGGGTTGAAATCAAACAGTTCACCACCCGCTGGGAAGGCGGTTTGTTGCGCACCGACGGCAACTGGCACCGCAGTAATCGCCGTTTGCAGCTGGACGAATTCGTCGTCGCGGGCATGGAGTACACCTTACCTGGCGACTGGCGTCAGCGCTGGCAAACCACGCTGCCGGACTGGCTGGCGGAAGTGGCGGTGAAAAAATTCACCGCCAACCGTAATTTGCTGATTGATATCAATCCGGATTTCCCTTTTCAGCTTACCGCGCTGGACGGATACGGCAGCGACCTGCTGCTGGCCCGCAATCATCAGTGGGGCGTGTGGGCCGGTTCGCTGAACCTGAACGCCAGCGATGCGACCTTCAATAAAGTCGATGTCCGCCGGCCGTCGCTGGCATTAACGGCCGACGACCGCCAGATCTCGCTTACCGACCTTAGCGCCTTTACGCAAAACGGTCTGCTGGAGGCCAAAGCGACGATCGATCAACGCCCTGCCAGGGAATTTTCGCTTACGCTGAGCGGGCGCTCCGTTCCGGCGGATATTTTAACCCGCTGGGGATGGCCCGCTCAGGCAGCGGCTTCGGCAGACAACGCCAATCTACAGCTACAGCTGAACGGGCAACTCGCCGTCGGTACGCCGTTGAAACCGACGCTAAACGGCTTATTGCAGGGCGTCGGCGGCGACGGGCAGCCAATCAGGCAGCAGATACATCAAGGCACCGTAACGGAAACGCCGCAGTAAACCGACCGTATCAGGTGACGGGCCGCCGTCACCTGATTTCGGAGCCGCCCTGCTCCAGCGGCGCTTTCGGCGCGGCGGGCAATACCATATAGACGCCCTCGAACAGCGCGCCTTTTTTATCGTCGCCGTACAGCTCCACATTTAACTGCACCCTGGCTTTCCGTCCCCGCGCCAGGCGATCCAAATCCCCGCTCAACGAGCCGAGATCGGCAATGGCGCTCGGCCTGCCCCTTACCGGCGTACTGTAACGAATATGCGCGTCGGCCAGAATAATGGTTCCGCCCAAATGTCTTTCACGCAGCAGCAGCCAGATCAATCCCCAGCCGGTCAGGGTGGCGAGAGAAAACATGCTGCCGGCGAATAACGTATGATGGGGGTTCTGGTTGCCGGTTTCCGGCATGGTGGTGATAAATTTCTGGCCGGTATACTGGCTTATCCGCACGCCCATTTTTTCACTGAGCGGAATGCGATTATACCAGGCCTGCTGCAACTGCCCGCACCAGTCGGGGCGGTGCAGAATATCATCCAGCGTCTCCACCGGCTTGATCATCAAAAAATGGCGTATCGGCGTGGTTTGCGGCGCGGAGATTTCCCCCTGATTCATAAAACCGAGCTTGGCGAAAAAGCCCACCGTATCCTCGCGGGCGCTACAGACGACGCGCTTTACCCCTTCCTGACGCGCCACCGACTCCAGCGTCATCGCCAGCAGCGTTCCCAGCCCTTTTCCCCGTACGTCGGGGTGAACGGCCAGAAACCGGATGGCCGCTTCGTTGTCGGCATTAATGGACAGCCGGCCGATCGCCACCAGCCGCCCCTGTTCGTCCACCACCGTCTGATGATGCGCCAGTGCGTCGTAGGCGTCACGCTCCGAGCCCAGCGGCTGGTGCAGCGGTTTACGCAGCATCTCCCAACGGAATTGATAGTACGCATCAAGTTCTTCTGCGCTTTCAGGTACTCTCAGGTGATACATAAACATGCCTCATAAAAAAAGAGTGGCCGGCCGTTGCCGCCTTTACACTTGCAGCCAGAACGTCACCGGCCCGTCATTAACCAATGCAACCTGCATATCCGCCGCAAAACGCCCGGTTTCGGTGTGCATATCCCGTTCGCGGCACTGCCCGACGAAATAGTGATACAGGCGTTCGGCCTCCGCGGGGTGCGCGCCGCGGGAAAAACCGGGCCGCATGCCTTTCTGCGTATCCGCCGCCAGCGTAAATTGCGATACCACCAGTACGCTGCCGCCCGCCTGGCGCACATTGAGGTTCATTTTGCCATTATCATCGCTGAATATCCGATAACCCAGCACCCGCTGGCAAAGCCGCGTCGCTTTTTGTTCATCATCCCCTTGCTCAACCCCCAGCAACACCAGCAATCCGCTGCCGATCTTCCCGACGACGCTATCTTCCACCGTCACGCTGGCGCTGGAAACTCGCTGAATTAACGCGATCATTGAACGTTACCGCTCCCGTTTTCACTATTCTGGAAGGATTTACCGCAGCAGCGCGCCATAAACCCAGGTTACTCGCTGGTCACCGCCAGCGAGGCAAAATAATCCGGCACCGCCTGACGATCGGTCACCAAAATGCTGTGGATGCCCAATGCCTGCGCCGCGGCGATATTCGCGGGATTATCATCAAAGAAGACGGCTTGATCGGCCGTCGCGCCTTCCTGCGTCAGGACATGGCGGTAGATGGCCACTTCAGGCTTACGCAAACCGATATCCTGAGAGAGATAAAGACGATCGGCGGCCTGTTCCACCTCCGGAAACAGTACCGGCCAATGCGCGCAATGCAGGCGGTTGGTGTTGGAAAGGATCACCACCCGATGCCCTTCTTGACGCAGCCGCCGCATGATATCGATGACTTCAGGACGCAAGGAGACGAAAATGGCCTGCCATCCCGCGGAAAACTGTTCAAAACTCAGAGAGATGCCCATTTCATGGCATAACCGTTCGGCAAAGGCTTCATCGGTGATTTCGCCACGCTCATGCTGTTCAAAGGTTTCGCCCATCACAAAACGCTCTTTCAGCGTTGCCAGCGGCGCGCTGCTCAGCTTGCTCCAGACGCCCAGCACCCGGTTGAAATCGATATCAATAACGACATTACCCAAATCGAAGATATAAAGCATGGCACCTTCCTTCTGATGTAACCGCAGGGTTTTCACTGTAGCGGGAAATGGTAAAACTGAACAGCGCGGGAGATCAAAGCGTGGAATATCAGAAAAAACGCAGGGCGCCCGAAGGCGCCCTGTTATAGGATAAAACTCACTGAAAAATCAGCTGTCTTTACTACCGCGGTTGGCGCGCTTACGATCGTTTTCCGTCAGATGGCGTTTGCGCAAACGAACGGACAACGGCGTTACTTCAACCAGTTCGTCGTCATCGATAAACTCCAGCGCCTGTTCCAGAGACATCTTGATTGCCGGAACCAGCGTGGTTGCTTCATCCGTACCAGAGGCTCGCATGTTGGTCAGTTTCTTACCGGTCAGACAGTTCACCGTCAGGTCGTTAGAACGCGAGTGAATACCGATGATCTGGCCTTCATACACTTCCGCGCCGTGACCCAGGAACAGTTTGCCGCGGTCCTGCAGGCCGAACAGCGCAAACGCCACCGCTTTACCCTGACCGTTGGAAATCAGCACGCCGTTCTGACGCTGGCCGATATCACCCGGACGCACGTCATCGTAGTGGCTGAAAGTGGAGTACAGCAGACCGGTGCCGGAGGTCATGGTCATAAACTCGGTACGGAAACCGATCAGACCACGGGCAGGGATCAGATAATCCAGACGGATACGGCCTTTGCCATCCGGGATCATGTCCTTAACATCACCTTTGCGCTCGCCCATGGCTTGCATAACGGCGCCCTGATGCTGCTCTTCGATATCCAGCGTCACGTTTTCAAACGGTTCCTGGTTGCGGCCGTCGATAACGCGGTTGATAACCTTCGGACGCGATACCGCGAGCTCAAACCCTTCACGGCGCATGTTTTCAATCAGCACCGACAGGTGCAGCTCGCCACGGCCGGACACGCGGAACGCATCCGCATCTTCGGTCTCTTCCACGCGCAGCGCCACGTTGTGAACCAGCTCTTTATTCAGACGCTCAAGGATCTGACGAGAGGTCACATACTTCCCTTCTTTACCGCAGAACGGCGAGGTATTGACGCAGAAGAACATGGTTACCGTCGGTTCGTCCACGCTCAGCGCCGGCAGCGCTTCAACCGCGGCGGGATCGCAGATGGTGTCGGAAATATTCAGTTCGCCCAGGCCGGTGATGGCAATGATATCGCCCGCTTCCGCCAGGGTGGCTTCGATACGTTCCAGCCCCATATGGCCCAGGACCTTACCGACTTTACCGTTGCGGGTTTTCCCTTCGCTGTCGATAACCGTAACCTGCTGGTTAGGTTTAACCACGCCGCGTTTGATGCGGCCGATGCCGATAACGCCGACATAGTTGTTGTAGTCCAGCTGGGAGATTTGCATCTGCAACGGACCGTCACGATCGACTTTCGGTGATTCAACGTGTTCGACGATGGCTTCAAACAGCGGCGTCATGTCGTCGGCCATGTCGTTATGATCCAGACCGGCGATACCGTTTAACGCGGAAGCATAAACGATAGGGAAATCGAGTTGCTCGTCGGTTGCATCCAGGTTTACGAACAGGTCGAACACCTGATCGACCACCCAGTCGGGACGCGCGCCAGGGCGGTCAACCTTGTTGATAACCACAATCGGCTTCAGACCGTTAGCGAATGCTTTTTTGGTCACGAAACGAGTCTGCGGCATCGGGCCATCCATCGCATCAACAACCAACAGCACCGAGTCAACCATCGACATTACACGCTCAACCTCGCCGCCGAAGTCGGCGTGTCCCGGGGTATCCACGATGTTGATGCGGTAGTCTTTCCAATTAATGGCGGTATTTTTGGCGAGGATGGTAATTCCACGCTCTTTCTCCAAATCGTTGGAGTCCATTACACGTTCGGTTGCTTCAGTGCGTTCTCCGAAAGTTCCGGATTGTTGCAACAACTTATCGACCAGGGTGGTTTTCCCATGGTCAACGTGCGCAATAATGGCGATGTTACGCAAATTTTCGATCACAGCTTTGCCTCAGGCATTTAGAAATAGCGCGCTATTGTACACGTATTAATCGAGGGACTAAACAAGATCACAAGCATCTATGATAAACAACCTGATGCTGCTTACTTTGTGATCCCTTTCACGGTGCAAAAACGCTACAAGCGCCCACCAATGCACCATACTAGTGCATATAATTACCAATAAAGCACCAATTTGGTGCTATCAGCTATAATGGTGCAGCGCGTCTTGACGGGAAACCCCCAAAGGGCAACACATTGCACTAATTTAAAAAGTTGGCACACTTTTAGCTTTAGTCTACTCACAGCAATAACATCAATCCACAACGATATTCGTTCCACGACGATAAATGACAACCGGGAGAAGCAAGTATGTCCGCAGAACACGTTTTGACGCTGCTGAAAGAACATGAAGTGAAGTTCGTTGATTTACGCTTCACTGATACCAAAGGCAAAGAACAGCACGTCACCATTCCGGCTCATCAAGTTGACGCCGACTTCTTTGAAGAAGGTAAAATGTTTGACGGTTCCTCAATTGGCGGCTGGAAAGGCATTAACGAATCCGACATGGTATTGATGCCGGACTCCAGCACCGCGGTCCTGGATCCTTTCTACGAAGAAAGCACGCTGATCATCCGCTGCGACATTCTGGAACCGGGCACCATGCAGGGTTACGACCGCGATCCGCGTTCCATCTCCAAACGCGCTGAAGATTTCCTGCGTTCTTCCGGTATCGCCGATACCGTACTGTTTGGGCCGGAACCTGAATTCTTCCTGTTTGACGACGTTCGCTTCGGCAGCAGCATCTCCGGCTCTCATGTCACCATTGATGACATCGAAGGCGCCTGGAACTCCAACAAAGAATACGAAGGCGGCAACAAAGGCCACCGTCCGGCGGTCAAAGGCGGTTACTTCCCGGTTCCTCCGGTCGATTCATCGCAGGACATCCGTTCCACCATGTGTCTGACCATGGAAGAAATGGGCCTGGTTGTTGAAGCGCATCACCACGAAGTAGCCACCGCCGGTCAGAACGAAGTGGCAACCCGCTTCAACTCCATGACCAAAAAAGCCGACGAAATCCAGATTTACAAATACGTCGTTCATAACGTCGCGCATGCTTTCGGCAAAACCGCAACGTTCATGCCGAAACCCATGTTCGGCGACAACGGTTCCGGCATGCACTGTCATATGTCGCTGTCCAAGGACGGCGCAAACCTGTTCTCCGGCGACAAATACGGCGGTCTGTCTGAAACCGCGCTGTTCTACATCGGCGGCATCATCAAACACGCTAAAGCCATCAATGCGCTGGCCAACCCGACCACCAACTCTTACAAACGTCTGGTCCCAGGCTACGAAGCGCCGGTTATGCTGGCCTACTCGGCACGTAACCGCTCCGCCTCAATCCGTATTCCGGTCGTTGCCAGCCCGAAAGCGCGCCGTATTGAAGTGCGCTTCCCGGATCCGGCCGCCAACCCGTACCTGGCGTTCTCCGCGCTGCTGATGGCCGGTCTGGACGGCATCATCAACAAGATCCATCCTGGCGATGCGATGGATAAGAATCTGTACGATCTGCCGCCGGAAGAAGCGAGTGAAATCCCAACCGTTGCCGGTTCTCTGGAAGAAGCGCTGAACGCGCTGGATGCCGATCGCGAGTTCCTGACCCGCGGCGGCGTATTCACCGACGACACCATTGATGCCTATATCGAACTGCGTAAAGCGGAAAATGACCGCGTGCGTATGACGCCGCATCCGGTTGAGTTCGAACTGTACTACAGCGTTTAATCGCCACAGCGATTAGCCGTACGGTAAAACGGCAACCCAATCGTGCTGATGCTTGGGTTGCCGTCAGGCAGGTAAAATTTTTTGTTGCCGTGGAAACTTTTCAGCCCATCTTTAGGATGGGCTTTTTTCTCCACCGGTTCTGGAGTTGCGGCATCACATCCACCATCTACACTACTATGCACCAATAGGGTGCAGGAGTCTGCGTTATGGCAACAGGCACGCTGCCCGATGCTGGGCAGATCCTAAATTCTTTAATAAACAGTATCTTGTTATTAGATAACGATCTGGCTATCCATTATTCCAATCCGGCGGCACAACAACTACTGGCGCAAAGCTCGCGTAAACTGTCCGGTACGCCGCTGCCGGAGTTGCTGGGATATTTTTCTCTGAATATAGATTTGATGCGTGAGAGTCTGGATTCAGGGCAAGGTTTTACAGATAACGAAGTCACGATTGTTGTCGACGGCAAAGCGCACATCATGTCGCTTACCGCCCAACGGATACAAAATAACTTCATTCTGCTGGAAATGGCGCCGATGGATAACCAGCGCCGCCTGAGTCAGGAACAGCTCCAGCATGCGCAACAGCAGGCCGCCCGCGATCTGGTCAGGGGGTTGGCTCACGAGATCAAGAATCCGCTTGGCGGGTTGCGCGGCGCAGCGCAGCTGCTCTCCAAGGCATTGCCCGATCCGGCGCTGACCGAATACACCAAAGTCATCATCGAACAGGCGGATCGCCTGCGTAATCTGGTGGATCGCCTGCTCGGCCCGCAGCAACCGGGACTGCATGTCACGCAAAGCATTCATCAGGTGGCGGAACGGGTATGCAAACTCGTTTCATTAGAAAAACCCGACAACGTGACGCTGGTAAAAGATTACGATCCCAGTCTGCCGGAGCTGACGCATGACCCGGACCAGATTGAGCAGGTACTGCTGAATATCACCCGTAACTCGTTGCAGGCTTTGGGTGAAGCGGGCGGCACCATCACCGTGCGCACCCGCACCGCCTTTCAGCTCACCCTGCACGGCGTACGTTATCGTCTTGCCGCACGCGTCGATATTGAAGACGACGGCCCCGGCATTCCCGCTCAACTACAGGATACGCTGTTTTACCCGATGGTAAGCGGACGCGAAGGCGGCACCGGTCTGGGATTGTCGATTGCCCGCAACCTTATCGATCAGCACTCCGGTAAAATTGAATTTAACAGTTGGCCGGGTCATACCGAATTCTCGGTTTACCTGCCCATTCGCCAGTGAGGTTCACAATGCAACGAGGGATAGTCTGGATTGTCGATGACGATAGCTCCATCCGTTGGGTGCTCGAACGCGCGCTCACTGGTGCAGGCCTGACCTGCGCCACATTTGATAACGGAAATCAGGTTCTGCACGCGCTGACGACGCAAACGCCGGACGTACTGTTATCCGATATCCGCATGCCGGGAATGGATGGACTGGCGTTATTGCAGCAAATAAAACAGCGGCATCCGATGCTGCCGGTCATCATTATGACCGCGCATTCCGATCTTGATGCGGCGGTCAGCGCCTATCAACAGGGGGCTTTTGATTATTTACCCAAGCCGTTCGATATTGATGAGGCGGTGGCGTTGGTTGAGCGCGCCATCAGCCATTATCAGGAGCAACAGCAACCCGTTCGCAGCCAGCCGATCAACGGCCCGACAACGGATATCATCGGCGAAGCGCCGGCGATGCAGGATGTATTCCGCATTATCGGCCGCCTTTCCCGCTCTTCCATTAGCGTACTGATTAACGGAGAATCCGGTACCGGTAAAGAACTGGTGGCCCATGCGCTGCATCGCCACAGCCCGCGGTCCAAGGCGCCGTTTATCGCCTTGAACATGGCGGCGATCCCCAAAGATTTAATTGAGTCGGAACTGTTTGGCCATGAGAAAGGCGCGTTTACCGGCGCCAATCAAATCCGCCAGGGACGGTTTGAACAGGCTGACGGCGGGACGCTGTTTCTTGATGAAATCGGCGATATGCCGCTTGACGTTCAGACGCGTTTACTGCGCGTGCTGGCTGACGGTCAGTTTTATCGGGTTGGCGGCTACGCGGCGGTTAAAGTCGATGTGCGGATTATCGCGGCCACGCATCAGAATCTTGAGCTACGGGTACAGGAAGGCAAGTTCCGCGAAGACCTCTTCCACCGGTTGAACGTTATTCGCGTTCATTTGCCCCCGCTGCGTGAACGCCGTGAAGATATTCCTCGCTTGGCGCGCTATTTTTTACAGGCCACGGCAAAGGAGTTGGGCGTTGAGCCTAAAAACCTGCATCCGGAAACGGAAGCGGCGCTTACCCGCCTGCCCTGGGCGGGCAACGTGCGTCAGTTAGAGAATACCTGTCGCTGGTTGACCGTTATGGCCGCTGGGCAGGAGCTGTTGATCCAGGATTTGCCTCCCGAACTGTTTGAAACCACCGCTCCCGATTCCACGGTACAAATGCTGCCGGACAGTTGGGCGACACTGTTGGCCCAGTGGGCGGACAGAGCGCTGCGTTCCGGTCATCAAAACCTGCTGGCGGAAGCCCAGCCGGAGATGGAAAGAACCTTGCTCACCACGGCCTTGCGCCATACTCAGGGTCATAAGCAGGAAGCCGCCCGTTTGCTGGGCTGGGGACGCAATACCCTGACCCGCAAGCTGAAAGAACTGGGCATGGAATAGCCAATGTTGCGTAGCGAGCGCTTAACGGGACGGAAGAGGATAAAAATACAATCTGGCGCACGAAATTGTCACTAATTTGTCCTTTACTTGCCCCGAGTCAGCAGTATGATCGTGTCGCTGATTCGGGAGGAGTACTATGCTGGATTCATTAATTTCCGTGGCGACGCACGGCGCTGAAATAAGCACGGCGGCGAGTCACTCGCCGCAGGCTGCTATCGCCGCCGTGCTGTGCGCCGCACTGATTAACTTCTTTAGTTAATGTTCGGATCATATTCGTGGTCTGAAATGATGGCTTAACGTTTCATCGAAAAAACAGCCGCAGACAGCGGCTGTTTTTTTATCAAATAACACGGGAAAATTGCTGCGTTCCCATTTTACTACGCAGGTAAACGTCGAAGCACATACAGATATTGCGGATCAGCAAACGCCCTTTCGGCGTTACCGTAATCCCGGATTCGCCTATCTCCACCAGGCCATCGGCGGCCAAAGGCGCCAGCTGTTGCAAATCCTGAGAGAAATACGATTTAAAATCAATCTGATAGTCATCCTCAATCGCCGCATAGGTCAATTGGAAATTACAAATCAGCGTCTTGATAACGTCGCGTCGAATGCAGTCATCCTGCGTCAGCGGCAACCCCCGCCACAGTGCATTTCCCGTTTCCCTGATCTGGGCATAATAGCGTTTCAGCTCTTTTTGATTCTGAGCATAACTATCGCCGATCATACTAATCGCCGATACGCCCATGCCCAGCAGATCGCTATCGCCCTGGGTGGTATAGCCCTGGAAATTACGGTGTAATTTCCCGGCGCGCTGGGCAAGGGCAAGCTCATCATCGGGACGGGCGAAGTGATCCATGCCGATAAACTGGTAGCCGGCCGTCGTCAGGGCGCTGATGGTGTGCTGCAGTATTTGCAGCTTTTGCTCCGCGTCCGGTAAATCGGCTTCTTTGATTTTCCGCTGAGCCGCAAACAGGCTGGGCAAATGCGCGTAGTTAAAAACGCTGAGGCGATGGGGGCTCAATTCAGCGACGCGTTGCAGGGTAAAGGCGAAGCTCTCCGGCGTCTGTTTCGGCAAACCATAAATCAGATCAATATTGGTTGAGGTAAATCCCAGCGACTTGGCGCGCGCAATCAGCGCGAAGATAAAATCTTCGTCCTGTTCGCGATTCACCAGCTTTTGCACTTCCTTATTAAAATCCTGCACCCCCATGCTGAGGCGATTAAATCCCTCGGCATGCAGGTGATCGAGAACATCCAGTTCGATTTCCCGCGGATCGACTTCCAGCGACATCTCGGCCCGCTGCGCAAAATAAAATTGCTCACGCAGCAGCGCCATCAGCCGGCTGATCTGCGCCTTATCAAGATAGGTTGGCGTACCGCCGCCCCAGTGCATCTGGGTCACCGTACGTCCGGCAAACAGCGGAGCCCGCTGACGAATTTCCAGCTCCAGCACATCCAGATACTCATCCGCCTTATGCTGCTGTCGCGTGACCTGCTTATTGCAGCCGCAGAAGTAGCACAGCCGATGGCAAAACGGAATGTGGATATATAACGACAGCGAACGCTGCGGGTAACGCGCAATAGCCCGCCGAAAAGCGGACTCATCATAACCTTCGCTGAATTCCAGCGCGGTGGGATAAGAGGTGTAACGCGGCCCGGAATAGTTATATTTTTGAATCAGGGCCAAATCCCAGTCAACAGCCTGCTCAGGCATTATGCTCACTCCTCCCGCTATTTTTTATTCGTCTCATCCCTGAGACTCACCTTTGAGGTTAGAAAACGCTCCCGCCGCTTTTTGCCGCTCCACGTCATCGGCATCCGTCGCCGGTTAAAAGCGGCACGATGCAGGCGGGCCTTACGTTGCGACAGCAGCCATAATTTGCCCAACAGGCAAAAAAGATAAAACGTAACCAGTAATGCCAGCAGCGGAAACAACAACTTCATCGATTAAAAATCGTCTTTCGAGCTATTACGCTTGAGAAGTTGCAGCATATCTTCCTGTTCCTCTGCTTCATCATCGTCATCTCCCAGTTCAATGCCGAGCTGCTCCATCAGGATGTCGATACGATCCAATGTTTCATCCACCCAGGACTGATCCCGGGCGCTCAGCGTTTCACCGTTATCCAGACGATCCAGCAGTTCGTCCAGTCGGGCGTCGTTTTCCAGTAGCGCCAGCTCTTCTTCGGGCGATATCGCGGCGGGCTTGGCAACCGGATCGGCAGGCTTGGGTTGAGCAACAACCTTGGCTTGCGCACCAAGCGCCACCGGCTTCTTGCTGCCGATGCGCGGATCGGCGACTTTGCGTTGAGCGGCGCTGTTATTCCCCGGCCCGGTTTCCTGAGCACGGCTTCCCGCTACGCGACCGCGATGCTTTTTCTGCCGCTTCCGATCGCGCGCTTCCCGATCCAATTCCTCACGGGTTTTTCTTTTTATTTTTGACCGGGCGGCATTACCACCCGCCCCTTTAACTGGTTGGTTCATCATCTTGCTCTCAGGTACATAGGTGAAGGTAATTGCGGCGGAATCTAGCAGAAAGCCCGGCAATAAAAAAGTGCTCACATCAACCGATGATGCTTTTTGCTATTCCGCGTACGTAACGGTTTCAGTACAGATAAAACCGCCTTTATTATCAGTTACAGGTATAATCCCCAACCAGACATAGATCCAGACAGAGATAAACATTGTGACCCAGCAATATAACTACCATATGACGCATTTTGTCATCAGCGCCCCGGATATTCGCCACCTGGCAACAGATAGCGGTATTGAAGTCGCCTTTGCTGGGCGCTCTAACGCCGGTAAATCCAGCGCATTGAATACGCTGACCAATCAAAAAAATCTGGCGCGCACCAGTAAAACGCCGGGAAGAACGCAGCTTATCAACATGTTTGAGGTTGCTGAAGGCGTTCGGCTGGTGGATTTACCCGGTTATGGCTACGCCGAAGTGCCGGAAGAGATGAAGCTTAAATGGCAGCGCGCGCTAGGGGAATATCTCCAGAAACGTAATAGCCTGAAAGGGCTGGTGGTACTGATGGATATTCGCCATCCGCTAAAAGATCTCGATCAGCAAATGCTTGCGTGGGCGGTGGAAGCGCAGCTTCCGGTGTTGGTATTGCTGACCAAAGCGGACAAACTGGCATCCGGGGCGCGCAAGTCCCAACTTAATATGGTGCGCGAAGCGGTACTGCCGTTTATGGGTGATATTCAGGTGGAAGCGTTCTCTTCACTGAAGAAATTGGGCGTCGACAAACTGCGCCAGAAACTCGATAGCTGGTTCAGCACGTTGCCGCAGGCGGAAGAGGAAGATCCACAGGAAATCGAGTAATCATCAGGGATGGTGACGGCCCGCAGAGTTCACGGATGAGACGAATAAAAAAATGCCGGGAGCATTTTTCAACGTCACGCAGTGACGGCCCGTAGGGTGAGTCTCAGGGATAATGACGAATAAAAAAATGCCGGGAGCATTTTTCAACGTCACGCAGTGACGGCCCGCAGGGTGAGTCTCAGGGATGAGACGAATAAAAAACGCCCCGGTCAAAACTGACCGGGGCGGCTAATATTCAGCCAAATCCGATTACGTGAAGTAAAAGGTCTGAAAGATAGAACATCTTACCTCTGTACCCTACGTCTTTAACTCTACCCTATTTTTTCGTCGGAACAAAGTTTTTTTGTTGTTTACTTTCATGAAAAGTGGCGACGCTTTACACAAAGTCAAACCACGTCACACAATCCTGTTGTTTAATTACAGAAATCGACGCCCGTTGATCCTCTACGCTTAGTGCGCCTCGTCCCAGTTGTTCCCGGCGCCGATATCAACCCGCAGCGGGACGTTAAGCTGCATACAGTTTTCCATTAACTCTCTGATTTTACTTTTGGATTCTTCCAATACCGTATTATGAACCTCAAAGACCAGCTCATCGTGAACCTGCATAAGCATCTTCACTAACGGCTTGTTCTGCTGCTGTAACCAGCCATCAATAGCGATCATCGCTTTCTTGATGATATCGGCAGCGGTTCCCTGCATCGGAGCGTTAATCGCCGCCCGCTCGGCGCCTTTGCGGGCCATGGCGTTGCGTGAATGAATATCCGGCAGGTAAAGACGGCGGCCATCCAGCGTCGAGACATAGCCCTGTTCCGCCGCCTGCTGGCGGGTTCCCTCCATATACTCCTGAACGCCGGGATAACGCTCGAAATACAGATTCATATACTTCTGTGATTCACTACGCGGAATATTCAACTGGCGCGATAGCCCAAAAGCGCTCATGCCATAAATCAGACCGAAGTTAATCGCTTTGGCGCTGCGGCGCTGTTCGGACGTCACCTTCTCAAGGGCGAGTCCAAAAACCTCCGCCGCTGTCGCCCGATGGATATCCAGCCCCTCGGAGAAGGCTTTCAGCAAGCCTTTGTCGCCGGAAAGATGCGCCATGATGCGCAGTTCAATCTGTGAATAGTCGGCCGCCACAATGCTATACCCTTCCTGCGCAATAAAGGCCTGGCGGATACGCCTCCCTTCCTCGTTGCGCACCGGAATATTCTGCAGGTTAGGATCGCTGGAGGATAAGCGGCCGGTGGCCGTCACCGCCTGATGATAAGAAGTATGCACCCGTTTGGTAGACGGGTTAATCATCAGCGGCAGCTTATCGGTGTAGGTCGACTTCAGTTTTGCCAGCCCGCGATATTCAAGAATCAGCTTCGGCAGCGGATAATTCAGCGCCAGTTCGGCCAGCACCTCTTCATTGGTGGAGGGCGCCCCTTTGGGCGTTTTTTTCAGCACCGGCAGCTTTTGCTTTTCATACAGAATGCCCTGCAGCTGCTTGGTTGACGACAGGTTAAACTCTTCGCCCGCCAGTTCGTAGGCCTGCGTTTCCAACTCGCCCAGACGGACGGTGAGTTCTTTGGAGTGATCAGCCAGAATATGCGGATCGATCAGCACGCCCGTACGCTCTATGCGGGATAGCACCGGCACCAGCGGCATATCGATTTCCTGAAACACTTTTCGCAGTTCCGGATGCTGCTGTAATTTAGTCCACAGCTTGTGATGCAAATGCAGCGTGACATCGACATCTTCCGCCGCATAAGGACTGGCCTGCTCCAGCGCAATCTGATTAAAGGTAAGCTGGTTTTTGCCTTTGCCGGCGATATCCTCAAAGGTAATGGTTTTATGCTGCAGATAGCGCTCCGCCAGGCTATCCATATCATGACGCCCGGCGACGCTGTCCAGAACATAAGATTCCAGCATGGTATCAAAGGCGATTCCGCGTAATTCGATGTCATAACGTTTCATCACGCCTTTATCGAACTTGAGATTCTGGCCTACCTTGAGCAGCGTCTCATCTTCCAGCAACGGTTTAAACAGCGCCAGAACCCAGGTCCGATCCAACTGTTCCGGCGCATCCAGATAATCATGCGCCAGCGGCAGATAAGCGGCTTCGCCCGGCGTCACAGAAAAGGACATGCCGATAAGGTTGGCCGTCAGGGTGTCCAGCCCATCGGTTTCGGTATCAAAAGCGAAAACCTCGGCTTTCTTTAAACGCTCAATCCACTCCAACAGCGTTTTTTCATCCAGGATAGTGACATAACCGTCGGCGGAAAGCGTCATGCCGCTTTCGTCATCGCTCGCGCTATCCTGTACGGCTTTAACGATTTTCTGCACAGGCTGATGGCTTTTTTTACCCTGCAGCCAGGTACCGGACTCGACCTCTGCTAACCAGCGTTTGAATTCGTAGCGGGTGAATAAGCCATGCAGCTCATCCACTTCCGGTTCGTTCACCGTTAACTGTTCGCATGTCAGATCCAGTTCAACATCCGTTTTAATGGTGGCCAACTGATAGGAAAGGTAAGCAACGTCTTTATTCTGCTCAAGTTTCGGCGCCATGGTCTTGGCGCCGCGGAACGACAATCCGGCAATCTTGTCCAGATTCGCATACAGCACATCCAGACCGCCCAGCCCTTGCAGCAAAGCCTGCGCCGTTTTTTCACCCACGCCGGGCACGCCGGGGATATTGTCGGAAGCGTCGCCCATCAAGGCCAGGAAATCGATAATCAACTCCGGAGGAATACCATATTTGTCGCACACTTCCTGAGGGCCCAAAATAGTATTATTCATGGTGTTGATTAGCGTGACGTTTGGCGTCACCAACTGGGCCATATCTTTATCACCGGTACTGATCAGCACCGGAATACCCGCCTTTTCAGCCTGTAGGGCTAGCGTGCCGATAACGTCATCGGCCTCGACGCCGGAAACCGCCAGCAACGGCAATCCCATCGCCTTTACCATACGATGCAAAGGTTCAATCTGTTCGCGCAAATCATCCGGCATCGGCGGTCGATGAGACTTATAGTTCTCAAATAGCTCGTCACGAAACGTTTTTCCCTTGGCATCAAATACCACCGCGACATGGCTGGGATGATATTGCACCAGCAGGCTGCGCAGCATATTCAATACGCCGTACATCGCGCCGGTGGGCTCTCCCGCGCTATTTGTCAACGGCGGAAACGCGTGATATGCACGGTACAAATAGGAAGAACCGTCCACCAAAATTAAAGGGTTTTCTGCAATCTGAGCCATAGCCTGTTATGATCTTTGTTGTCTGCCATGCTGCTAAGCATGCCATAGCTGAAGGGAAGAGACGATCCTTAACGCAGGATATTCATCTTTTTTGCGTTGATCTTCGCAAGATCAATCTGTGGATAAGTTTGTGAATAAAAATAAGTGATTAATTTTTCATGATGCCAGTGGATAGGTTTATTCTATATATACTTATTTTTTTCATATAGTTATAATAAAAACCAGCATTTCCAATATCCAATAAAAGACAATTCATAATTGTGGATATAAATTATTCCATCGAATATTAATGGAAAATCAGTTTCGGCTATTAACAATCGGTCGAGATGGCCGGATAAAACCACGCCGATATAATCAGCGTGGTTTATCGCATAAATAGCTTATTTTTTATCTATCAGAAATTTTACCACATCGGCATACTGTTTTACGTAAGCATCCATTGAACTGGTATCAAGACCATCGTTCTTGATCATATATTTCCCGTTAACGAACATGGCGGGCACACCGCGTAATTGTAAATCCGCGGCCGCTTTTTCCTGCTGCACCACTAGCGACTTCACGACAAAACTATTTAATGCGCCGTCGTATTCTTCCGCGCTGACGCCGGCGTTAATAAACACCTGTCGAATATCGTCCGGCTTTTGCAAGCTTTGCGTTTTCTGAACGGCATCGAACATCAACGGGGTAATTTTATCTTCAACGCCGAGCGCAATGGCCACCGCCCATGCCTGACTGAGATTTTTACCCAGAGGACCAAGAAAATCAACGTGATAACGGGTCATTTTGGTGCCGGCGGGCAGCGACTTTTCTACCGTTTGCGGAATATGGTAGACCTCTGAAAACTGGTAACAGTGCGGGCAATAAAATGAGAAAAACTCCAGGACCTGGGGTTCCTGAGTCGCCGGCTTATCTAATTCCACATATTGCTTGCCGTTAGAAAAATCAGCCGCTGACGCACTGAATGCCAAAACGACGCCAATCAATGCAAACCATAATTTTTTCATAAAAATACACTCTCTCCATTCAATATCAGTACATTGGCGTGAGCTGCAGAGGAGGATCCTGCAACAGCTTAACCTGTTCGGTAAATATCGATGTCTGTTTAAGCCAGAAATCGCCATCCTTTATCCAGGGAAAATTGCGGGGAAAAGCGGGATCCTCCCAACGTCGTATAATCCAGGCCAGATAATGAACCTGACGCATAGCGCGTAACGGTTCAATTAACGCCAACTCCTGATCCTCAAATTCGATAAATTCGCTGTAGGCCTCTAACAGAATATCTAATTGAATACGCTGTTCATGGCGTTCGCCGTGCAGCAACATCCACAAATCCTGTACCGCCGGACCGTTGCGCGCATCGTCCAAATCAACGAACAGCGGGCCGTCGCGCCATAAAATATTACCCGGATGGCAATCACCATGCAGACGCAGCGACTGCCAGTCGGTGTGCCAATAAGCCTCGACGGTATCAATCAGCTTGCTGACCGCCCGTAAAAAAGCCTCTCGATGTTTTTTCGCTATTAACGCCGAACGCTCCAGCAGCTTATAGGGTTCATGCAGATATTCATTCAAACCGATTGTCGGCCTGGCGGAAAATGAGGACTTACGGCCCGTCTGATGAATCCGGCCTAAAAAACGCCCGACCCACTCTAACTGATCTTCATTATCCATCTCGTATTGCCGCCCGCCAACGCTCGGGAACACCGCAAAATGAAATCCTTCATAAAGATGCAACGTGCGGCCGTTCAGCTCCAACGGCGCAATAATCGGCACTTCATCTTCCGCCAGTTCCCGGGCAAAGGTATGCTCTTCCATAATCTGCGCAGTACTCCACCGTTCCGGACGGTAGAATTTAACAACAAAACGCTTCCGTTCTTCATCAGTAAACTGATATACGCGGTTTTCATAACTGTTTAGCGCTGTTAAGCCAGAGTCCACGCGTATCCCTGCGTCCAGTAGCGCATCCATTATCAACTCGGGGAACAACGTCTGAAAATTAAAAACCGAACTGTTCATAACAACCACTGCCAGTAACATGCGATGTAAGATAAATACGTGCCAATATCGGGTTATGCGAGCCGGACTCCATTCCTATCCGCACTAGTCCTTAATGACTCCGCGGGCGCGAAGTAACGCGGTTTTGAAATCCTCTTCATAATCTTTTTTAAGCCCCGGAATGACCTGTTCTTTATCCGAGTCACGCATTTTCAGATGATAAATAAGGATATCATCAGTCAGCTCGCTAAACTGCCCCTCAAACCCGGCCCCCTGTGCAAGTTTTTGTAAAAATTGCACCAGATTCAAATCAGGCTCTTTTTGCCAGGCTGGATGTAACAGTTCAATCAACTCATTAACGCGATGACATTTCATTTTTCTACCCTCGGAAGTAAATACAATGACAAAAATAACAGTCTTATTAATATGTGAAAAGAACTTGGTCTTCAGTAAATGTTTTCAGAAGTTAACCTATGGCTTGGATAGGCGGGGCGAACAATGATCACTGGTGTGATTCTGGCTGGCGGACAGGCAACACGCATGGGTGGTTGCGATAAGGGTCTGCTGGAGCTAAATGGTTTACCGTTATACCAGCATGTACTGACGCGGCTGAAAAAACAGGTTGATAAGGTCATCATCAATGCCAATCGCAACCTTCCGGTTTATCAGCAAAGCGGCTGTGCGGTGGTAAGCGACCTGCAAAACGGTTTTTGCGGACCGCTGGCAGGCATACTTACCGGCATGCATGCCGCAACGTCAGAGTGGATTGTCTTCGTTCCCTGCGATGTGCCTGAACTGCCGCAAGACCTGGTAAAACGGCTATGGGAAGAAAGGAACGGGAGAAATGCGGCTTACGCCACTGACGGTAGCCGCGGTCATCCCACTTTACTGCTGATAAATCGCCGCCTGATAAAGCCACTGGAAAATTATCTTGCTAATGGCGATCGTAAGCTAATGATCTTTATGGAACAGATTGCCGCAACGGCCGTTTCATTTGCCGATCAACCCGCAGCATTCCGTAACCTGAATTTCCCTGAGGATTTGTCACTCCTCCAAAGGCAGCATCATGAATCCTGATCGACCTCGTCTGCTTGCCATCGCAGCTTATAGCGGTACCGGTAAAACAACATTACTAAAACAAATCATTCCCATCCTTAAGAACGACGGTATTCGGGTCGGCCTTATCAAACACACGCATCATAATATGGATGTCGATACGCCGGGCAAGGACAGCTACGAACTGCGTAAGGCCGGCGCAGAGCAAACCATGGTGGTCAGCAGCCAGCGATGGGCCTTGATGACGGAAACGCCGACTCGGCAGCAACCCGATTTGCACGATCTGGCAAAAAAGATGGATGCCTCGGTACTCGATCTTATTCTGGTGGAAGGGTTTAAACAGGAGAAAATCAACAAGATCGTGCTGTTTCGTCAGGCGTTGGGGCGATCGCTGGATGATTTGCTGGATGACAATGTTATCGCCATTGCAGCGGACGCTCCCCTTGCCGCAACGTTACCCCAACTCGATATCAATCAGCCACAGCAGGTGGCCGACTTTATCCGCCGTTGGCTTAGTCAGGCGTTCTGAACGCTCCCGGCGGATTTGTCCTACTGAAGAGCACCTCACCGACAAACAACAGGCAAAACAAAAGGCCCAGTCTTGCGACTGGGCCTTCCGTTCTGTTTGATGCCTGGCAGTTCCCTACTCTCACATGGGGAGACCCCACACTACCATCGGCGCTACGGCGTTTCACTGCTGAGTTCGGCATGGGGTCAGGTGGGACCACCGCGCTATCGCCGCCAGGCAAATTTCTCGTCTCTTCCTGAGACTCGCCCTTCGGGCCGTCGCTACGCGACGTACAAAATCGTTCCCGACGATTTTGTCTGTTCCCTTTTCAGGCCAGCGCTCCGCGCTGTTTGATGTCCGCGTTATACGCAAACATTTTAATCTTCAATCCGTCAACAAGCTGAATATTGTGAGTCACTCTCAAAACACCTTCGGTGTTGTAAGGTTAAGCCTCTCGGGTCATTAGTACCGGTCAGCTCAACGCATCGCTGCGCTTACACACCCGGCCTATCTACGTCGTCGTCTTCAACGGCCCTTCAGGGGACTCGAAGTCCCAGGGAAGACTCATCTCGAGGCAAGTTTCCCGCTTAGATGCTTTCAGCGGTTATCTCTTCCGCACTTAGCTACCGGGCAATGCAATTGGCATCACAACCCGTACACCAGTGGTGCGTTCACTCCGGTCCTCTCGTACTAGGAGCAACCCCTCTCAATCTTCCAACGCCCACGGCAGATAGGGACCGAACTGTCTCACGACGTTCTAAACCCAGCTCGCGTACCACTTTAAATGGCGAACAGCCATACCCTTGGGACCTACTTCAGCCCCAGGATGTGATGAGCCGACATCGAGGTGCCAAACACCGCCGTCGATATGAACTCTTGGGCGGTATCAGCCTGTTATCCCCGGAGTACCTTTTATCCGTTGAGCGATGGCCCTTCCATTCAGAACCACCGGATCACTAAGACCTGCTTTCGCACCTGCTCGAGCCGTCACTCTCGCAGTCAAGCTAGCTTATGCCTTTGCACTAACCTCCTGATGTCCGACCAGGATTAGCTAACCTTCGTGCTCCTCCGTTACGCTTTGGGAGGAGACCGCCCCAGTCAAACTACCCACCAGACACTGTCCGCAACCCGGATTACGGGCCCACGTTAGAACATCAAACATCAAAGGGTGGTATTTCAAGGTCGGCTCCACGCAGACTGGCGTCCACGCTTCACAGCCTCCCACCTATCCTACACATCAAGGCTCAAGGTTCAGTGTCAAGCTATAGTAAAGGTTCACGGGGTCTTTCCGTCTTGCCGCGGGTACACTGCATCTTCACAGCGAGTTCAATTTCACTGAGTCTCGGGTGGAGACAGCCTGGCCATCATTACGCCATTCGTGCAGGTCGGAACTTACCCGACAAGGAATTTCGCTACCTTAGGACCGTTATAGTTACGGCCGCCGTTTACCGGGGCTTCGATCAAGAGCTTCGCCCTAAGGCTGACCCCATCAATTAACCTTCCGGCACCGGGCAGGCGTCACACCGTATACGTCCACTTTCGTGTTTGCACAGTGCTGTGTTTTTATTAAACAGTTGCAGCCAGCTGGTATCTGCGACTGGTCTCAGCTCCATCCGCAAGGGACTTCACCAAATCCAGCGTGCCTTCTCCCGAAGTTACGGCACCATTTTGCCTAGTTCCTTCACCCGAGTTCTCTCAAGCGCCTGAGTATTCTCTACCTGACCACCTGTGTCGGTTTGGGGTACGATTGACTGTTACCTGGTGCTTAGAGGCTTTTCCTGGAAGCGTAGCATCGGTTACTTCGTCACCGTAGTGACTCGTCGTCACGCCTCAGTGTTAACGGTGTTCCGGATTTTCCAAAAACACCCACCTTCACGCTTAAACCGGGACTACCGTCGCCCGGCCAACCTAGCTTTCTCCGTCCCCCCTTCGCAGTAACAACCAGTACGGGAATATTAACCCGTTTCCCATCGACTACGCCTTTCGGCCTCGCCTTAGGGGTCGACTCACCCTGCCCCGATTAACGTTGGACAGGAACCCTTGGTCTTCCGGCGTGCGGGTTTTTCACCCGCATTATCGTTACTTATGTCAGCATTCGCACTTCTGATACCTCCAGCAGCCCTCACAGGCCACCTTCTACGGCTTACAGAACGCTCCCCTACCCAACGAACGTATCCTTAAAACGCCTTGCCGTCTGTCAGCGCTCAGGCCGACTCAACGTTTTTGTGGCTTGAACGTGCCGGCTTCGCCGTCACGTTAAGCGTTTTAAGTGATACGTTCGCTGCCGCAGCTTCGGTGCATGGTTTAGCCCCGTTACATCTTCCGCGCAGGCCGACTCGACCAGTGAGCTATTACGCTTTCTTTAAATGATGGCTGCTTCTAAGCCAACATCCTGGCTGTCTGGGCCTTCCCACATCGTTTCCCACTTAACCATGACTTTGGGACCTTAGCTGGCGGTCTGGGTTGTTTCCCTCTTCACGACGGACGTTAGCACCCGCCGTGTGTCTCCCGTGATTACATTCTACGGTATTCGCAGTTTGCATCGAGTTGGTAAGTCGGGATGACCCCCTAGTCGAAACAGTGCTCTACCCCCGCAGATGAGTTCACGAGGCGCTACCTAAATAGCTTTCGGGGAGAACCAGCTATCTCCCGGTTTGATTGGCCTTTCACCCCCAGCCACAAGTCATCCGCTAATTTTTCAACATTAGTCGGTTCGGTCCTCCAGTTAGTGTTACCCAACCTTCAACCTGCCCATGGCTAGATCACCGGGTTTCGGGTCTATACCCTGCAACTTGACGCCCAGTTAAGACTCGGTTTCCCTGCGGCTCCCCTATTCGGTTAACCTTGCTACAGAATATAAGTCGCTGACCCATTATACAAAAGGTACGCAGTCACCCCACCCCAAAACACTCACGGCTTGTTTTGTGTGTTGCTCATCGCAAAAAACGCGATGACAACCGTCACCTCGACATCCGCATCGCCTCTCGGCCCGGAAGTGTTTTGGTGGTGGGGCTCCCACTGCTTGTACGTACACGGTTTCAGGTTCTGTTTCACTCCCCTCGCCGGGGTTCTTTTCGCCTTTCCCTCACGGTACTGGTTCACTATCGGTCAGTCAGGAGTATTTAGCCTTGGAGGATGGTCCCCCCATCTTCAGACAGGATATCTCGTGTCCCGCCCTACTCATCGAACTCACAGCATGTGCATCTTCGTGTACGGGACTATCACCCTTTGTTGCGCGACTTTCCAGACGCTTCCACTGACACACAAACTGATGATGGTTCTGGGCTCCTCCCCGTTCGCTCGCCGCTACTGGGGGAATCTCGGTTGATTTCTTTTCCTCGGGGTACTGAGATGTTTCAGTTCCCCCGGTTCGCCTTTCATGGCTATGTATTCACCATGAAATAGTGCAACGTATTGCACTGGGTTTCCCCATTCGGGTATCGTCGGGTGTAACGGTTCATATCACCTTGCCGACGCTTTTCGCAGATTAGCACGCCCTTCATCGCCTCTGACTGCCTAGGCATCCACCGTGTACGCTTAGTCGCTTAACCTCACAACCCGAAAGTGTCTCGGATTGCAATTTTTGAGAGACTCTGACACAACAAAATCATTACCCTCGCGGATAATGTTCAGCTGCGTCGTTTCAATTTTCAGCTTGTTCCAGATTGTTAAAGAGCAATATCGTAAACACGACTCGTTAAAGTCATCTTTACGATATTCGGTGATAATGTCTTTCACTCATTATCAGGATGGCGTCCCCAAGGGGATTCGAACCCCTGTTACAGCCGTGAAAGGGCAGTGTCCTAGGCCTCTAGACGATGGGGACACAAAAATTGTCCGCAACGCTCGCGTTGCTATTTTTGTGTAAAGGCGAGATTTTTCCAGAAAAATCGAGCGCCATTGTGTTTTGTCACTGCACTGGACAGTCACACACCCCACGGCACTTCAGGATACGTCCGCAACCTTCTACCGCAGGTTACCTTGCTCATTGTTTTCATCAGACAATCTGTTGTGGACACTGCACCTTCCAATATCTCACTTCAGTTTAAGGAGGTGATCCAACCGCAGGTTCCCCTACGGTTACCTTGTTACGACTTCACCCCAGTCATGAATCACAAAGTGGTAAGCGCCCCCCCTAAGGTTAAGCTACCTACTTCTTTTGCAACCCACTCCCATGGTGTGACGGGCGGTGTGTACAAGGCCCGGGAACGTATTCACCGTAGCATTCTGATCTACGATTACTAGCGATTCCGACTTCATGGAGTCGAGTTGCAGACTCCAATCCGGACTACGACGCACTTTATGAGGTCCGCTTACTCTCGCAAGTTCGCTTCTCTTTGTATGCGCCATTGTAGCACGTGTGTAGCCCTACTCGTAAGGGCCATGATGACTTGACGTCATCCCCACCTTCCTCCGGTTTATCACCGGCAGTCTCCTTTGAGTTCCCGACCGAATCGCTGGCAACAAAGGATAAGGGTTGCGCTCGTTGCGGGACTTAACCCAACATTTCACAACACGAGCTGACGACAGCCATGCAGCACCTGTCTCTCAGTTCCCGAAGGCACAAGACTGTCTCCAGTCTCTTCTGAGGATGTCAAGAGTAGGTAAGGTTCTTCGCGTTGCATCGAATTAAACCACATGCTCCACCGCTTGTGCGGGCCCCCGTCAATTCATTTGAGTTTTAACCTTGCGGCCGTACTCCCCAGGCGGTCGACTTAACGCGTTAGCTCCGGAAGCCACGGTTCAAGACCACAGCCTCCAAGTCGACATCGTTTACGGCGTGGACTACCAGGGTATCTAATCCTGTTTGCTCCCCACGCTTTCGCACCTGAGCGTCAGTCTTCGTCCAGGGGGCCGCCTTCGCCACCGGTATTCCTCCAGATCTCTACGCATTTCACCGCTACACCTGGAATTCTACCCCCCTCTACGAGACTCTAGCCTGTCAGTTTTGAATGCAGTTCCCAGGTTAAGCCCGGGGATTTCACATCCAACTTAACAGACCGCCTGCGTGCGCTTTACGCCCAGTCATTCCGATTAACGCTTGCACCCTCCGTATTACCGCGGCTGCTGGCACGGAGTTAGCCGGTGCTTCTTCTGCGGGTAACGTCAATCAACAAGATTATTAAGCTTGTTGCCTTCCTCCCCGCTGAAAGTGCTTTACAACCCGAAGGCCTTCTTCACACACGCGGCATGGCTGCATCAGGGTTTCCCCCATTGTGCAATATTCCCCACTGCTGCCTCCCGTAGGAGTCTGGACCGTGTCTCAGTTCCAGTGTGGCTGGTCATCCTCTCAGACCAGCTAGGGATCGTCGCCTAGGTGAGCCTTTACCCCACCTACCAGCTAATCCCATCTGGGCACATCCGATGGCGTGAGGCCATAAGGTCCCCCACTTTGCTCTTGCGAGGTTATGCGGTATTAGCTACCGTTTCCAGTAGTTATCCCCCTCCATCAGGCAGTTTCCCAGACATTACTCACCCGTCCGCCGCTCGTCACCCAAGGAGCAAGCTCCTCTGTGCTACCGCTCGACTTGCATGTGTTAGGCCTGCCGCCAGCGTTCAATCTGAGCCATGATCAAACTCTTCAATTTAAGATTTGTTTGATTCGCTACGTTAATAGCATGCTCAAAGAATTTATAACTGTTTATTCGTAATGAATTTACTGTCAGTCACTCTTCAAGACTTTGTATATCGTTTGCGGATATCGTCTTGTGAGTGCCCACACAGATTGTCTGATTAAATTGTTAAAGAGCAGTGCCACGTTACGCCGTGGCGCGGGCCGCATATGTTATGCAATTCCGCTGTGAAGTCAAGTGATTATTGCCTGGCTTCCTACCGTCATCACAACCGCGTTGCCGCCGTTGCCGTGTCAGTGGAGGCGCATTATAGGGCGTTCTCGGCGGCTTACAAGGGCTAAATGCAAAAAAGTGACTGAGTGCGTTTTTTTTCGGCAACGCGCGAGGGGAAACGCAGCGCTACCCAACGGAGTGTCGAACCATTAACTCTGGCGTCAGCACCAGAACATTCGGTTCGGTATCGGGGTGTCCCAGACGATACAGTAAGGTATCAATGGCTAATTCGCCAAGTTCATCCTTGGGTTGATGAATCGTCGTCAGCGGGGGAGACATATAGCGGGCCAACTCAATATCATCGTAGCCGATAACCGCCATATCTCCGGGGATGGAGAGTCCGGCCAGATACAGAGCATGATAAACCCCCACGGCCATGGCGTCGTTACCGGTAAAGACGGCATCCGGTCTGTTATCCAGCGCCAACAGCTGCCGCATGGCCCGATAACCGGTTTCAAATTCAAAATCGCCAAAGATTTCATATTCGGCGGGGATCGGCAATCTCGCGCCCTGCATCGCCTGACGGTACCCTTCAAGGCGGTTATAGGCGGTGGTTTTATCCTTTGGACCCGCAATACAGGCTATTTTCCGGTAACCGCGGGAAATAAGATATTTCGTTGCCATCTCGCCGCCGAGCAGGGAGTTATCTTTAATGACGTCGATTCCCCCGTCAAACGGCGCCCAGTCCATCATTACCATGGGGATGGAGGGATAGCGGCTCACCATGTCAGGCAAAGGACGATGGCTCTCCGTACACATCAGCAGCACGCCATCGACGCGCTTTTGCAGCAGCGTTTCCAGACTGCGCCTCATGCGATCGGGATCGCCCTCGGTATTACACAGAATCAGACTGTAGCCGCGCTCATAGCAACAGCGCTCGACGCCGCGCACCACCTCGGCATAAAAAGGGTTGCTGCTGGCCGTCAGCAACATGCCGATAGTTTGCGTCTGATTTATTTTGAGGCTTCTGGCCAGCGCCGAAGGCGCGTAGTTAAGCTGTTCAACGGCCGCCATCACCTTGTCGCGAATCGCATCGCTGACAAAGCGATCATTATTGATAACGTGAGAAACCGTAGAGGTGGAAACGCCCGCTAAACGGGCAACGTCTTTCATGGTGGTCAACGGTCACCCCTGAGCTTGCAAGAAAGCATCAATCTCTTCACGCCACGGAACCGAAGGCTGAGCGCCCGGACGGGTGACGGCAATCGCGGCGGCGGCGTGAGCAAACTTAACCGCGGACGACATCGGCCGGTTCTCCAGCAGCGCCGTGACCAGCGCGCCGTTAAAGGTGTCCCCGGCGGCGATGGTGTCCACCGCCTGAACCCGGTAGCCGGGGATGCGTTGCCCGTGACCTTTTTCACTCAGCCAGACGCCGCGGCTGCCCAAGGTAATCAATACGTTGGCGATGCCTTTATCGTGCAATACCTGCGCGGCGCGAGCGGCGTCTGCTTCCGTTTCGACGGCGACCCCCGTCAGGCGCTGAGCTTCGGTCTCATTAGGAGTAATCATATCGACCAGCGCCAGCAATTCATCCGGCAGTTCGCAGGCGGGCGCAGGGTTAAGGATAACGCGCGTGTGATGTTTATGCGCCAGCCGGGCTGCCGAGATAACGGTTTCCAGCGGCGACTCCAGCTGCATAAGCAGCGCGGAGGCATCAATAATCTGCTGCTGATGGCGGCCAAGATAGTCCGGCGTAACGGCGGCATTGGCGCCGGCGTTTATAGCGATCATATTCTCCGCCTCGCCGTTGACGAAAATCAAGGCCACGCCGGTGGTTTCGCCGGCGACGGCTTCCACCGCCGACACATCAATACCATCGTCGGATAGCTGCCGGCGAATGCGCGCCCCGATATCATCATCGCCGACGCAGGCGATAAACGAGATATCCGCGCCGCTACGGCCCGCCGCCACCGCCTGATTGGCGCCTTTTCCGCCGAAAGCGATACGATATTGTTTCCCGATCACCGTTTCACCGGAACGGGGAAACTGCTCCAGATTGAGAATATGGTCAGCATTAATACTGCCCAGCACCACCAGCTTGCCCGTTTTCATTGCGCCGCATTCCAACATGTTTATTATGCGCCGCCGCGGGTGCGGCGGCGCTCGCCCTGCTATTCTTTATTTTTTTACTGTTTGGTTACCAATTTCAGATCAACCGGGATAATGGCCTGTATTTTCTCACCTTTCAGCGCCTTATCAGCGGTTTCAACGCCGATGACGCCGATCTGATCGGGACGCTGCGCCACCGTTGCCGCCAGTTTACCCGACTCAACGGCCTTTACGCCGTCCTCCGTGCCGTCAAACCCGACCACCAGCACATCGGTTTTACCTGCGGTTTGCAGCGCCCGCAGCGCGCCGAGCGCCATTTCGTCATTCTGGGCGAACACCGCCTGCACGTCAGGATGCGCGGTCAACAGGTTCTGCATCACGTTCAGCCCCTTGGTTCGATCGAAGTCGGCGGGTTGGCTGGCCAGAATGGCGAATTTGTTCTTTTCGGCGGATTTTATAAAGCCCGCCCCGCGCTCACGCGCCGCGGAGGTGCCGGCAATCCCTTCCAGCTGGATGACCTTGGCGCCTTCACCCGCCTTTTTGGCAATAAAATCGCCGGCGACTTTACCGCCGAAAGCGTTATCAGAAGCAACGTGACTAACCACTTCACCGCTGCTGGCCACGCGATCGAGCGTAATTACCGGGATTTTCGCCTGATTGGCCAGCTTGATGGCGTTGCCTACCGCGTCGGAGTCGGTGGGGTTAATCAGCAACACTTTGGTGCCGCGAACCGTCAGATCCTGAACGTTGGCCAGCTCTTTAGCCGGGTTGTTCTGGGAATCCAGCACCACCAGGTTATAGCCCAGCTTGTCGGCTTCCTTCTGCGCCCCGTCTTTCATTGCCACAAAGAACGGGTTGTTCAATGTTGATACCACCAGGGCAATCGTACCTTTGGCTAATGCATTCGCGCTGACGGTCGCACTCAGCGCAACGGCGGAAACCAGAGTAGCCAGCTTTTTCATATTCATAGCGCAATTCCTGTGTGAATAAAGGTTATTTACTGCTTTTGTTATCCACCAGAACCGCCAGCAAAATGACGACTGCTTTGACGATCATCTGGTAGTAAGAGGAAACCCCCAACAAATTCAGTCCGTTATTAAGAAAGCCAAGGATCAGCGCGCCAATCAGCGTGCCGACGATACGTCCTTTGCCGCCGGCGAGGCTGGTGCCCCCCAGCACCACGGCGGCGATGGCGTCAAGCTCGTAGCCGGTTCCGGCGGTAGGCTGCGCCGACGATAAACGGGCCACTTCGATAATTCCCGCCAGGGCGGACAGCAGCCCGCACAGGGAATAGACGATGATTTTGATTTTATCCACGCTGATGCCGGACAGCCGGGTGGCGGACTCATTCCCGCCCAGCGCGTAAATATATCGGCCTAACCGGGTGTGATGCAGCATGTACCAGACCGCCGCAAATACCACGGCCATAATCCAGATCGGCGTCGGAATGCCTAGCGGACGGCCGATGCCGAACCAGCCGAAAGCGTCCGCCACATCGGAAAAGCCGGTGTTGATCGGGCTGCCGTTGGTGTAAACCATGGTGACGCCGCGCAGCAGCAGCATCATCACCAGCGTGGCGATAAACGCCTGAACCTTGCCTTTGGACACAATGACGCCGGTTCCGGCGCCGATAAGCGCGCCCAGCGCCAGCGCCCCGAAAACCGCCAACAGCGCATTAACCTCAAGGCCGACAATCGAGGCGGCGACCGCGCCGGTCAGCGCCAGCAAAGACCCGACGGAAAGATCGATGCCGGAGGTAAGAATGACCAGGGTCATTCCCACGGCCATAATGGCGTTCACCGAGGTTTGCTGCAGAATATTGAACAAATTGTTCAGGGTGAAAAAGTTGGGGCTCATGGCGGACACCACCGCAATAAGGATCAGCAGGGCAATCAGTGATTTCTGCTCCAATAGCCACTCTTTGCTGAACCAGCGCTTTGCCGCGATAGATTGGGAACTCATGTCTGACTTACTCCTGCTTTACGCCGTATTGCTTACCAACGGCCGCGGCCATCAGCGCTTCCTGGGTAGCTTGCTCAATGGAAAATTCACCGCTTAAACGACCTTCGTGCATCACGATTACGCGATCGCTCATTCCCAATACTTCGGGCATTTCGGACGACACCAGTATGATGCTCAGCCCTTCTTGTTTGAACTGATTGATTAACTGATAAATTTCTTTCTTCGCTCCCACGTCGACCCCGCGCGTCGGCTCATCGAGAATCAGTACGTTAGGGCGGGTCATCAAGCCGCGGGCGATGGCGACTTTTTGCTGATTCCCGCCGGACAGCAGCCCGATAGGCTGTTCCATGGACGGGGTTTTGATATTGAACAGACGGATAAAATCGCCCACCGCCAGCTGCTCTTCGGGATGCTTAAGCCGCCCGCCGCGACGGCTGAAGTAGCGCAGCGCGGTTAACGACATGTTCTCTTTAACCGACATGCCTAATACCAGCCCGTCGCGTTTGCGGTCTTCGGAAATATAAACAATGCCGTTCGCCAGGCCATCCTGCGGCCTGCGGGTTACCACTTCGCGGCCGTCCAGCGCCACGTAGCCCGCCGTGCGCGGCAGCGCGCCGTAAAGGATCTTCATCAACTCGGTGCGTCCGGCGCCCATCAGCCCCGCCACGCCAAGAATTTCCCCTTTGCGTACGGTAAAGCTGACGTCATCCACGCCCGGCCCGGAAAGATTTTTCACCAGCAGGCGAACCGCTCCCGGCGCCTGGTTCAGGCGCGGATATTGCTCTTCAAGCTTGCGCCCCACCATCATTTCAATCAGCCGTTCTTCCTGCAGCTCACTGACCGTGCGTTCGCCGATAAACTGACCGTCGCGGAACACGGTGACGTCGTCGCATATTTCGAAAATTTCTTTCAGACGGTGGGAAATATAGACAATGCCGCGCCCCTCGGCCTGTAGCTCTTTAATTACGCTGAATAACGACGCGGTTTCGGTATCGGTCAAAGCATCGGTGGGTTCATCCATAATGATGACTTTCGATTCAAAGCTCAGCACCTTGGCGATTTCCACCATTTGCTGATCGCCAATCGACAGTTCCGCCACCGTGCGCCGGCTGTCATAGCGCAGATTAAGCCGCTTCAGCAGTTTGTCCGCTTCCTGATACATCTTTTTCCAGTCGATGCGGCCAAAACGGTTGGTAAATTCACGGCCGAGAAAGATGTTTTCCGCGATCGTCAGTTGGGGGATCAGGTTAAGCTCCTGATGGATAATGCCGATCCCCGCTTCCTGGGAGGCTTTGGGACCGCTGAAATCCACTTCGTTTCCCAGAAAACGCACGCTGCCGGCGTCTTTGTTATAGATGCCGGTCAACACCTTCATCATGGTGGACTTGCCGGCGCCATTCTCCCCCACCAGCGCCATGACTTTCCCCGGGTAAACGTTCAATGCGGCGCCGGAAAGCGCCTTAACGCCGGGAAACGCCTTATTGATTCCTTGCAGTTGCAGTAAAGGTTGCATCGATTCCTCAGAACGTTACGCCGGCGCAAAGGATGACATTGGCATACGGGGAACATTCCCCGCTGCGAATGACCGCCCGGCTTTTTCCGCTTTGGATCTTAAAATCTTCATGACTGACATAATGCACTTCAATGGAGTTTCCCTGGTTCAGCTCAAGTTGTTTCAACTGATCAAGTAACGCTTTATGAAGTTGTGGATTTTTTTCGATAATTTCCTGCGCCAGGATCGCCGCTTCGACCTGCATCTCGCTGGTTACCGCCGCAACCACCTGTAAAAAAGTCGGCACGTTGTGGGTTAACGCCAGATCGATACGGGTAGTGGTATCGGGGATAGGTAAACCGGCGTCGCCGATAACCAGCCGATCGGTATGCCCCAGCCGGGAAATAAGCGCAGAAACCTCAGAATGTAGTAATACCGCTTTTTTCATGTTCTTTATCTCGCCAGCGAAACGTTTCGCTGGTGATGATTGTAGAAAGAGATAACGCGGAAAGGCAAAGAGAAGATTACAAAAATGTGATCGTTATCGAAACGTTTCGTTGGCGGGAAAATAAAACGGCGAATGCCGGACGAGATTATTTATAGAGTAGTCTGTAAGCTTGAGATACTCGGCCCCTCGCCACGCTCTCCTTAATAACGAAATTTGTCAATAATCTGAAAAGGTTGCATCAAATGGAAAGCGTTGGCGAAGCATCAGGGGAAACAGGGAATGGGTTCCCTTATCCCCCGTTTGCCGATTTTTAAACGATGGGCATCAGCGGGCGATTACTGGATTTTCTTCACCTGTTTGACATCCAGCTCGGCCGAGTTAAAGCCCTTGTCGAGCTCGCCTTGCAGTTCAACTTTGTCCTGCGGCGATATGGTCTGTCCGTTCCAGTATTTATCATCGATTTCAACCGTGATGGTGCCCGTCTCGTCTCGGAACAGATAATCCTCATCGCCGACGCGCTGCTCGATGTTGCCGCGCAGCGTCACCCAGCTGTCATCTTTCAGATCTTTCGCTTTTGCTACCGTGGTTACGCTGCCGTTAGGGTTTGAAAACCCGCCCTGGGCAGGCTGATGTTGCGTCGTTTTGGCGTTCGGGTCCAAAAATCCTCCGCCGCTTTGGGCGGCGAAAACCGGCGCGGAACATAACGCAGCGATAGCAAATACAGCGGCTGTCTTTTTCATAGCATCTTTTCCTTATTTATCTCTTGTCGTCGTGCAGTAAAACTGCGCGTTGTTTGTCTGACGCGACGAGTTAAACAAAATGTTCTTAACAGAATCTTAAGTATAGTTCAGTTTCTCTTATATTTATTAATCCTGTGGATCACCACCCGTTTATGGTTTTTCCGGTTGTCAATCCGGCGCGTTAAACCGTATAACATCATTGTATACAAATAGGGTGGGCGGTGATGAGAATACTGTTGATAGAAGACGATCGTCTGATTGGCGACGGCATCAAGGCCGGACTGATTAAGCTGGGCTTTAGCGTTGACTGGTTTATGCAGGGCAAAGCCGGGCTGATCGCGCTGCAAGCCGCCCCCTATGACGCCGCGATCCTTGATTTGAGTCTGCCGGAAATAGACGGGCTGGATATCCTGCGCCAGTGGCGTAAGGACGGACAAGATGAGCCGGTATTGATCCTCACCGCGCGGGACGCGCTGGAACAGCGCGTTGCCGGCCTGCAGTCGGGCGCCGACGACTATCTGTGCAAACCTTTTGCTCTGGCGGAAGTTGCCGCGCGCCTGCAGGCGTTAATCCGCCGCCGGCACGGTCAATTACAGCCCACGCTGACCCACGGCGCGGTATCCCTTGAACCGGGTTCCCGCACCGTTACCTGCAATAATCAACCGGTGGCGCTTAAATCCCGCGAGCTGGCGCTGCTTGAGCTGTTCCTGATGAACCCCCAGCGGGTGCTGACCCGTTCGCAGTTGGAAGAAAAGCTCTACGGATGGGACGACGACGTTTCCAGCAACGCCGTGGAAGTGCATATTCACCACCTGCGTAAAAAACTGGGCAGCGAATTTATCCGCACGGTGCACGGCGTCGGCTATATTCTGGGAGCGGCGCCATGACGCGCCTCAGCCTGCGTTTACGGCTGATCGCCGGTTTTGTTCTGCTGACGCTGCTTTGCTGGGGCGCCGCCGGGATCCTGTCGTGGCATCAAACCCGCGAGCATATCAACGAGCTGTTCGATACCCAGCAGATGCTGTTCGCCAAGCGGCTGGCCACCATGCATCCGGATGAAATCGAGGTGGATTCCCCCTCCCTGCCGAAAACCAAAAGCCTGGTGCGCGAAAGGCGCGGGGAACAGGAGGACGACGCGCTGGCCTTCGCCATTTTTACCCGCGACGGCCGGATGGCGCTGAACGACGGCGAGAACGGCAAAGATTTTATCTTCGACTACGCGCAAAACGGCTTCACCAACGGCAGGCTGCGCGATGATAACGACCGGTGGCGCATGGTATGGCTGGCGACGGCGGATAATCGTTATGTGGTGGTGGTAGGCCAGGAGTGGGAGTACCGTCAGGATATGGCGCTGGGGCTGGTAAAAACCAACCTCCTGCCCTGGCTGTTTGCCCTGCCGGTTATGCTGCTGTTGATGTTCTGGCTGGTTTCCCGCGAACTGTCGCCGCTGAAACGCCTCGCCACGCAGCTTCGCCGGCGTCCGCCGGAGGACGACGCCCCGCTGGATACCCATGCCGTTCCGCAGGAAGTGCGCCCGCTGGTGAATGAACTTAACAGCCTGTTCGTGCGCATCGGCGAGATGCTGCTGCGCGAGCGCCGCTTTACCGCGGACGCCGCACATGAATTACGCAGCCCGCTGGCCGCGCTGAAGGTGCAGACGGAATTGGCGCAGTTGGCTTACGATGACGAACCCGTGCGCCGCCATGCCCTGAATAATCTGGACGAGGGAATCGATCGCGCCGCGCGGCTGGTGGATCAGCTGTTAACGCTGTCGCGGCTTGACTCGGAATCGTTCGCCGACGAGCGGCAGCCGGTGGAACTACAGGCGCTGCTGCAGCAAATGGTTATCGACCATTACCATAAAGCGCAGGCGGCAGGCATTGAACTGAAGCTGGAGGTGCCGAAAGATCCCATCGTTCGCCAGGGGCACCCGTTGCTGCTGACGCTGCTGATTCGCAATCTGCTTGATAACGCCATTCGCTACAGCCACCAGGGCGGAACGGTAACGCTGACGCTCACGGCGCGATGCATACAGGTTAGCGATGAGGGGCCGGGCATCGACGACGCGGTATTGGCGCGGGTCGGCGAACGCTTTTTTCGCCCGCCGGGACAGGAGAAGTCCGGCAGCGGTTTGGGCATCTCCATTGTCAATAATATCGCCCGCCTGCACGGCATGCGGGCGACCTTCGCCAATCGGCCGGAAGGGGGTCTGAAGGTCGCGGTAAATTGGTGACGCGCTGCTTTCCCAGCGCGTTGAACGATTTAAATCTCCACCTGAATACCAAGCTCAATCAACCGGTTGGGGGGGATTTCAAACTGATCGCCCGCCCGCAGGGCATTGCGGCTGAGCATCATAAACAGCTTGCCGCGCATGCGCAGATACCAGGGGCGTTTCCCCATCGTCAGCGATTCATTGGACATAAAAAACGAGGTTTCCATCATCTGGCAGGTCAAGCCATCCTGCCAGCAGCGGTGAAACACCTCTTCCACGTTGGGGGTTTCGCGCCAGCCGTAGTTGGCGATAACCCGCCAGAAGGTTGGCGAAAGCTGTTCCACCGTCACCCGCCGGGCATTGAGCACATAAGGCGCGTCTTCGTTACGCATGGTCAGCAGCACCACCCGTTGGTGCAATATCTTGTTGTGTTTCAGGTTGTGCAACAGGGCGAACGGGATAACGTGGGTGGCGCGCGACAGGTAAACAGCCGTGCCCGGCACCCTGAGCGGCGGCGATTTCTCCAGCGAGGCGATCATCGCGTCCAGCGAATTGCCGTGTTCATGCAGGCGGCGCAGCAACCTGAAGCGTTCGCTTTTCCAGGTGGTCATAATGACGAACATCGCCGTGCCCAGCATCAGCGGCAGCCAGCCGCCGGACAGGATTTTCCCCACGTTGGCTAAAAACATCGGCACATCGACAAGCAGCAGCCCGGTAAGCAATATCCAAACCAGATAGCGGTGCCAGTGCCAGTTTTTTATCGCCACCGTACAGAACAGGATGCTGGTCAACACCATGGTTCCGGTTACCGCGATGCCATACGCGGCCGCCAGGCTGCTCGAATGCTCAAAGCTGACGATCACTATCACCACCGCGATATATAACAGCCAGTTAACCACCGGAATATAAATCTGGCCGGATTCCATATCGGAGGTGTGGACAATGCGCATCGGCGGAAGATACCCCAGACGAACCGCCTGGCGCGTAAGTGAAAACACCCCGGAAATAACCGCCTGCGATGCAATGATCGTCGCCAGCGTGGCCAGCACCATTAACGGTATCAGCGCCCAACCGGGCGCCAGCAGAAAGAAGGGGTTTTTAATCGCTTCCGGATGTTTTAGCAATAAGGCGCCCTGGCCGAAATAGTTCAGCACCAGCGACGGCAGCACCACGCTAAACCAGGCGAGACGAATGGGAAACTTGCCGAAATGCCCCATATCCGCGTACAGCGCCTCCACGCCGGTAATCGCCAGCACCACCGCGCCCAACGCGAAAAACGACACCGTTTGGTATTCGGCGAAGAAGCGGATGGCCCACAGCGGATTTAGCGCCCGCAGCACCTGCGGGTTATCGATGATGCTGTCCGCCCCGAGGATCGCCAGCGTAACAAACCACACCAGCATCACCGGGGCGAACAATTTCCCCACGCTGCCGGTGCCGCGTTTTTGAATAATAAACAGCAGCGTCAGAACCATAATCGACAGGGGAACGATATAGTGTTCCATCGATGGCGCGGCGATTTCCATCCCCTCAATGGCGGACATTACCGATATCGCCGGGGTAATGACCACTTCCCCATAAAAGAAGCTGCCGCCAATCAGTCCCATAATCACCAGCACCGAGGTCATCCGGTCAGAAGTATTGCGCCCGGCCAACGACATCAGCGTAAGTATCCCCCCCTCGCCGGCGTTATCGGCCCGCATTACATAGGTCAGGTACTTAATCGAAACCACAACAACCAATAACCAAAAGATTAAAGAAAGAAAACCAAATACCGAATCAGGTTCGACGCCAAGGCCAAACTGCCCGGATAAACACTCTCTTAGCGTATAAAGCGGACTGGTGCCGATATCGCCATAGACCACCCCTATCGCCGCCAGCGTAACGGCCGGAAGCGCACGTTTATGTTCTGAGATCATAAACTTTATCTTCTTTTATCAACCAGTTAGCAGAAAGTGATTTTTCCGCGCCCACTCGCCTAAAAACGCCCAGTATGCACAAATACGGCTAAAAACCTATTTTTATATCGTCCGGGAAACATCCTGTAAAAAGTGGCTTATTGATTAACCAACCGGGAAGGGTCAATAATCAGCAACGCTCTACTAATAAAAATCTGTGATCTGCCTTTTATTATTACTATTTTTTTGCGGAAAAAGATGTTTTTCCGCCGACGAAACCATGGGAATGATTGATTAACTATGCTGCAATCCGCCGCTTTGGCCGACAGGATTTCACGCCTCGGTGACGCCCTGGAGCATGGCCTGTATGAACGACAGCACGCCATCCGCCTGTGTTTACTGGCCGCGCTAAGCGGAGAAAGCGTTTTTCTGCTGGGTCCGCCGGGGATCGCCAAAAGCATGATCGCCCGACGTATTAAATTCGCTTTTCGCCACGCGAATGCGTTTGAGTATCTGATGACGCGCTTCTCCACCCCGGAAGAAGTCTTCGGCCCGTTGTCTATTCAGGCGTTAAAGGAGGAAGGCCGTTACCAGCGATTAACCGCGGGTTATCTGCCGGAAGCGGAGATTGTCTTTCTGGATGAAATCTGGAAAGCCGGTCCCGCCATTTTAAACACCCTGCTGACCGCCATTAACGAACGTCGTTTCCGCAACGGCAATAGCGAAGACCCCATCCCCATGCGTCTTCTGGTCACCGCCTCCAACGAGCTGCCCGAAGCGGACAGCAGTCTGGAGGCGCTGTATGACCGCATGCTGATTCGTCTGTGGCTGGACAGAGTGCAGGAAAAACATAATTTCCGCGCCCTGCTGGCGAATAACGGCAGCGAGGGCGACAACCCCGTCAGCGCCGCGCTCAGCGTCAGCGATGAAGAGTACCGGCAGTGGCAAAAGGATATTGACCGCGTCTCGCTGCCGGAAAACTGTTTTGAGCTGATTTATCAGCTGCGCCAGCGGCTGGACGCCTTGCCGCAATCCCCTTACGTGTCCGACCGGCGCTGGAAAAAAGCCCTGCGTTTACTTCAGGCGTGCGCGTTTTTCAGCGGACGGGAAGCCATCGCCGCGGTGGATATCATTCTGCTGAAAGACTGCCTGTGGCATAACGGCGATACCTTGACGCTGGTCGAGCAACAGATCGAACAGCTGATTACCGAACAGGCCTACCAGCAGAAGAACCTGCTGTTTCGCCTGCAGCAGTTGAACGTGCAACGCCAGCAATACCAGCTGCAACAGAGCGAGTTACAGGCGCTTTATGTGGAAAGGCACGGCCACCGGTTGGGGCGCAAATCCCATTATTCCCTGCCGGAAACGCTGAGCGCGGATACGCTGAGTCTGGTTTTGCAGCGGCCGTTGGTGCTTAACGATATTGAAGTCAGCCATCTGGTGATGGATAAAGACGCGCTGCAAAACTGGCTCCACAAAGGGGGGGAAATACGCGGCAAGCTGAACGGCATCGGTTTTACTCAGCCTGTGGATCTGGCGGTGGACGATCGCCATCACCTGACCGTCCGCGATATCAGCCTGCAATCTTCCATTCTTTCCCTGCCGGAAAAACGTGACTGCACGCTACCGGCCGAACTCACCGATGAATATGAAAAGCTGACGATTCAACTGCGCGAACAGCGGCGATTATTCGGTCTGCATCAGCCCTGTCTGTTTGTTCCCGCAGAATGGCTGGCGAAAATTGAAGCCAGCCTGCAGCGGGCGGCCGAACAAATTCAGCGGTCAATGCAGGATTAAGCGCCGATGATCACGCTGGAATCACTGGAAATAGTGCTGTCGATAGACGAAAACGCGCTATTACGCGCTATTGGACGAACTGGCGGTGACGCTTCTGGCCACGCCGCAGCTGGCGGTTTTTTTCGAGAAATACCCTGGCCTGAAATCCGCCCTGCTTAACGACCTGCCCGACTGGAAAGAAGCCCTGAAGCAACGGTTGCACAATACTCAGGCGCCGCCGGAGCTGGAAACCGAATTCGGCTGCTATCAACGCGCTCAGGCGGCGGACAGCCAGGCGTTTCACGCCCGCCTGCCGCGCATTATGGAAATGTTGAACCAGGTTGAATCCCCCTTTCTGACCCAGGCCGATCGGCTGATTCACCAGCCGGAACCCGAGCTGGGGCAAAAAATCAGCAGCGGCCTGCACGCCCTGTTTCTGCAACGCTGGCGGCTGAGCCTGACGCTGCAAACCCTCTCCCTGCACCAGCAGATAATGGAACAGGAGCGGGAGGCGCTGCTGGACGAATTGCAGCAACGCCTTACGCTGAGCGGCAAACTGGAGCCGATTCTGGCCGAGAACGAGCAAGCCGCGGGGCGGCTGTGGGATCTCAGCGCCGGACGACTTATCCGCAGCGACCAGCAGGTCCTGCTGGATTACGCCGCTTTTCTGCAACGCCAGCCGGCGTTGCAGCGCCTGGCGGAACGTCTGGGGCGCAGCCGGGAAACAAAATCCATTCTCAGCCACGATGCGCCCAAAGAAACATTCCGCGTAATGATTCGCGAACCTGCAACCGTGCCCGAACAGGTCAGCGGCATTCACCAGAGTGACGATATACTGCGTTTATTACCGGCGGAGCTGGCGACCATGGGCATCGGCGAGCTGGAATATGAGTTCTATCGCCGCCTGTTGGAACATCGTCTGCTCACCTACCGTTTGCAGGGGGAAAGCTGGAGCGAAAAAGCAGCCGAGCGGCCGGTTATCCACCAGCATAATGAGCAACAGCCGCGCGGACCGTTTATTGTCTGCGTCGATACCTCGGGATCGATGGGGGGATTTAACGAACGCAGCGCCAAGGCCTTCTGCCTGGCGCTGCTGCGTATCGCCCTGGCGGACAAGCGCCGTTGCTATATCATGCTGTTTTCCACCGGGATAGTGCGCTATGAGCTGACCTCAGCGGACGGGCTGGAACAGGCGGTGCGCTTTCTCAGCCAGACATTCCGCGGCGGAACCGATCTCAGCGCCTGCCTGTCGGCATTGCTGGATAAAATGGACGAGTGGCTGTGGCATGACGCCGATGCGGTGGTGATCTCAGATTTTATCGCCCAGCGCCTGCCCGATGAACTGGTCGACAAGGTTAAACGGCGCCAGCAACGGCTAGGGCATCGTTTTCACGCCGTAGCGATGTCCGATCACGGCAAACCCGGCATCATGCGTATTTTCGACCATATCTGGCGCTTCGATACCGGGCTGAAAAGCCGCCTGATGCGGCGCTGGCGCCACGGCTAACCATTTCCTCCGATAAAAATCGTCCGCCGTCCAAAAGATGACAGGACCATCCGAATCAGCGTATAAATACTCGGGTTCTTGACTGAACATCTTCTACGTTAATAGCCTTTTCAGGGCCAATCCATCGCCTTATAACGGTAGTAAATAAAAATTTCAGGAGAAAACGTGGCGGAAATTTATCAGATCGATAATCTCGATCGCGGCATCCTCTCAGCCTTGATGGACAATGCGCGCACCCCCTATGCCGAACTGGCGAAGCAGTTTTCCGTCAGCCCGGGGACCATCCACGTGCGGGTGGAAAAAATGAAGCAGGCGGGGATCATTATCGGCACGCGCCTGGATATCAGCCCAAAACAGCTGGGCTATGACGTCTGCTGTTTTATCGGCATCATTTTGAAAAGCGCCAAAGACTATCCCTCCGCGCTGGAAAAGCTCAACAATCTGGAAGAGGTGGTGGAGGCTTACTACACCACCGGCCATTACAGCGTGTTTATTAAGGTTATGTGCCGCTCGATCGACTCCCTGCAAGACGTACTTATCAACAAGATCCAGACCATTGATGAAATTCAGTCCACCGAGACGCTGATCTCGCTGCAAAACCCCATTATGCGGACCATCGCGCCTTAATACGTTTTCTTATACCCCTATTATCCACAGGTAGATCCCAGCCTGATCACAGCGTACAATGTCCCGTCTTTTATCAGGTGGGATGGTGTATGGCTGACATTACGCTAATTAGCGGCAGTACCTTGGGCAGCGCGGAATATGTGGCGGAACATCTGGCCGAACTGCTGGAAAAGAAAAATATCTCCTGCGAGATGCTGCACGGCCCTGAACTGAACGAGCTGCCGGAGAGCGGTTTATGGCTGCTGGTCACCTCAACGCACGGCGCCGGGGAACTGCCGGATAATCTGCAGCCGCTGTTTGAACAGCTGGAGCGGCAGAAACCCGATCTCTCCCAGGTGCGCTTCGGCGCCATCGGCATAGGCAGTAAAGAGTACGATACCTTTTGCGGCGCGATCCTCACCGCGGATCGGATCTTAAGCCAGCTCGGCGCCAAAAGGATCGGCGATATTCTGAAGATCGACATCACCCAGCACGAAATTCCCGAGGATCCGGCGGAAGAGTGGCTGGGATCCTGGGTTAATTTACTCAATTAAGGCGAAATATTCAGCGTTTGAATGTGTATAACTATGCTCAATTCAGGTGTAAAAGCGGTAGTTATCCCTATAACAAGCGCGGATTGTTTTTTGACCTGTGCATAACTAGCCATTCAGATCCCAGCTTATACGCGGCGGGATCACCGATCATTCACAGCTAACGATCGTCATTAATATATTGATCTTTAAAATAAATAATCACTTATCCACACAAAGGATCGATCCTAATAGAAGATCTAATAAAGAGATCTTTAAATAAAAAGATCTTTCTTTAATTAGCCAGGATCCAAGACGCTTGGTCGTTTGGGTAAAGTTGAGTAGAATCCTCCCCCCCAGGGCAAGCAACGATCGTTTCGCAACTATCCATTCGCAACAATGCGAGGAGCAGTACCATGTTTTATCCAGATCCTTTTGACGTCATCGTGATCGGCGGAGGCCATGCCGGAACGGAGGCCGCTATGGCTTCGGCACGCATGGGACGACAAACCCTTTTGCTGACGCACAATATCGACACGCTGGGACAGATGTCCTGCAACCCGGCGATCGGCGGTATCGGCAAAGGGCATCTGGTTAAAGAGATCGACGCCATGGGAGGGTTGATGGCCCGCGCCGTCGACCAGGCCGGCATTCAGTTTAGGATACTAAACGTCAGCAAAGGCCCCGCGGTGCGCGCTACCCGGGCACAGGCGGATCGCGTACTCTATCGGCAGGCGGTGCGCACCGCGCTGGAAAATCAACCCAATCTGACGATCTTCCAACAGGCGGTGGACGATCTTATCGTGGAAAACGATCGCGTGGTGGGCGCGGTCACTCAGATGGGGTTAAAATTCCGCGCCAAAGCGGTGGTGCTGACCGTGGGAACGTTCCTCGACGGCAAGATCCACATCGGGCTGGATAACTACAGCGGCGGACGCGCCGGCGATCCGCCTTCCATTCCGCTGGCCCGGCGTCTGCGTGAACTGCCGCTGCGGGTTAATCGTCTTAAAACCGGCACGCCGCCGCGTATCGACGCCCGAACCATTGATTTCAGCGTACTGGCGCAGCAGCACGGCGACAATCCCATACCGGTATTCTCCTTCCTGGGACAGGTCAGCCAGCATCCGGCGCAGATGCCGTGCTACATCACCCATACCAATGAAAAAACCCATGAGGCGATCCGCAATAACCTGGATCGCAGCCCGATGTATGCCGGGATCATTGAAGGGATCGGCCCGCGTTACTGTCCGTCGATCGAAGACAAAGTGATGCGTTTCGCCGATCGCAATTCGCATCAGATCTTTCTGGAGCCGGAAGGGCTGACCAGCAATGAGATCTATCCCAACGGGATTTCGACCAGCCTGCCGTTCGACGTGCAGTGGCAAATCGTGCGTTCGATGACCGGAATGGAAAATGCGCGCATTGTTCGCCCCGGCTATGCCATCGAGTACGATTTCTTCGATCCGCGAGATTTGAAAACCACGCTGGAGAGCAAATTTATTCACGGCCTGTTCTTCGCCGGCCAGATTAACGGCACCACCGGCTACGAAGAGGCCGCGGCGCAGGGGATGCTGGCGGGGCTGAACGCCGCCCGACTGGCCTTTGACCAGGAAGGCTGGGCGCCGCGCCGCGATCAGGCCTATCTCGGCGTACTGGTGGACGACCTCTGCACCCTGGGCACCAAAGAACCCTATCGGATGTTTACTTCGCGCGCCGAATACCGCCTGATGCTGCGGGAAGACAATGCTGACCTGCGTCTGACGGAGATCGGCCGCGAACTGGGAATGGTGGACGACCACCGCTGGGCGCGCTTTAACGAAAAGCTGGAAAACATTGAAAAAGAGCGCCAGCGCCTGCGCGATATTCGTATTCACCCGCAGTCCGAGCAGTTGGAGCAGGTCAACGGCCTGTTGAAAACGCCGCTGTCGCGCGAAGCAAACGGGGAAGAGCTGCTGCGCCGTCCGGAAGTGGACTATGCTCAGCTGACCGCGCTGCCGCTGTTTGCGCCGGCGTTGACCGACCAACAGGCCGCCGAGCAGGTTGAAATTCAGGTCAAATACGCAGGCTATATCGCCCGCCAGCAGGATGAAATCGAGAAACAGCAGCGTAACGAGAATACGCTGTTGCCCGTCGAGCTTGATTATCGCCAGGTTAACGGATTGTCGAATGAGGTGATCGCCAAGCTCAACGACCACAAACCCGCGTCGATCGGCCAGGCCTCGCGTATTTCCGGTATCACCCCTGCCGCCATCTCCATTCTGCTGGTGTGGCTGAAAAAACAGGGAATGCTGCGCCGCAGCGCCTGAGCCGAGGCAACCTTGCCGGCAGTACGATTTCACATAAATAACTCCAGGATCTTAGGGTGCATAACACGCTTGATAATCTGCTGAAAACCGCCGCTATTGTGCTTTCAGAAAAGCAAAAAAATTTGCTGATTCAGTATGTTGAGATGCTGCATAAGTGGAACAACGCCTACAATCTGACCTCCGTGCGCGATCCGCGGCAAATGCTCGTCCGCCATATTATGGACAGTATCGTGGTGGAGTCTTATTTACAGGGGCAACGTTTTATTGATGTGGGGACCGGGCCTGGGTTACCGGGGATCCCCTTGGCGATAGTGCGTCCGGCAGCGCATTTTACCTTGCTGGACAGCCTGGGAAAACGGGTCCGCTTTCTCCGTCAGGTGCAGTATGAATTGCAGCTGGAGAATATTTCTCCGGTACAGAGCCGGGTCGAGGATTTCCCTGCCGAGCCGCCATTCGACGGCATTATCAGCCGGGCATTTGCTTCATTGCAGGATATGGTTCATTGGTGTCATCATCTTCCCGCTACACCATCCGGCCGTTTCTATGCCCTGAAAGGAGTGTTGCCCGCGGAAGAACTTACCGCGTTGCCCCAGGGCGTTGAGCTGGAGCGAGTGATTCGTTTATCGGTGCCGGAACTGGAAGGCGAACGCCATCTGATAGTGCTTAAACCAAATTAATTTTGCGTTTTATCAAAAAAATTATAACTAATTATGCCTCTACCGTCTGTTTACATGTCGGGCGCGGCGGCGTGCGGTTCGGCGATTAACGTTCACTTATATTTCACATATGGCGGGATTTTTCTGGTTACGGAGTTAGTTTTATGGTTAATAGTCACTGGCGAAAATAATTTATCGCCGGCGAACTTCGCTGTTTCGAGTGTTAATTTAGTGAAAAAAATAATATCAATAATGTCAATAGATGGTTTAAATGGTGTTTATTTCGTGTTTTTAATTTGTTCGTTTTTAACTTATTGAATTTAAATAAGATAAACAGCTTTCTTTGCTAAAGACAAAAAATAACCTTATCCGTTATAAAGGGCCGGGAGAGCGTTTATGTGAGGAATATCACATATCAGGCGGCTTTAGAAATTAATTACCGCGCATAGGTGCGATTATGATTGTTGGCGGAAATGCGTCTCCGGAAAGAAATTTAAATAATTGTTCACCTTTTCGCTACTTATCGATTGAATTCGCAGGTATGACCCGTATAATTTGCTCGTTTTTTGCTGCTTGACTCAAGGGTATAAAGGCAGTTTTATACGTCATTCAGCACACCTCTGGAAGGTACGAGGTACGGAGAGAGCAAAGGCCATGTCTGTATCCCTTTACAGCGGAAAAGCGGCTTTAAGGTTACTGCTACTACAGCTGGCCGCTATTATTCTGCTGAGCGCCGTCTTCGCCGCCGGCAGTATTGAAGCCGGGGCTTCCGCGTTAGGCGGGGGACTGGCGGCCTGGTTGCCGAACGTCCTGTTTGTGCTGTTTGCCCTGCGTCATCAGGCGCACACGCCTGCCGACGGGCGCGTCGCCTGGTCGTTTGCCATCGGCGAGGCGCTTAAGGTATTGATCGCCATTGCACTGCTGGTGGTGGCGTTAGGGATGTTCAAAGCGGCTTTTTTCCCGCTCGGCCTGACTTATCTGGCGGTGTTGGTTATGCAGATAGTGGCGCCGGCCGTAATGAACCGTTACCGTAATTAACAACAAAAGGGTAAGAGACATCATGTCTGCATCAGGAGAAATCTCTACTCCTCAAGAGTATATCAGTCATCACCTGACACACTTGCAGGTGGGGACGGGGTTCTGGTCGATCAACATCGATTCGATGTTTTTCTCTATCGCTCTCGGGGTCCTCTTTCTGGTTATCTTCCGCCGGGTTGCCAAAAACGCCACCAGCGGCGTGCCGGGTAAATTGCAAACGGCGGTCGAGCTGATTGTCGGCTTTGTCGACAGCAACGTGCGCGACATGTTTCATGGCAAAAGCAAACTTATCGCGCCGCTGGCGCTGACCATTTTCGTCTGGGTTTTCCTGATGAACCTGATGGATCTGCTGCCCATCGATTTTCTGCCGCAGGTGTGGGCCGGCGTCTATAGCCTTCTCGGCCACGATCCGGCGCATGCCTATCTGCGCGTGGTGCCGTCCGCGGACGTCAATATCACCTTGTCCATGGCGCTCGGCGTTTTTGCCCTGGTCCTGTTCTACAGCATTAAAATGAAAGGCGTTGGCGGTTTCGTTAAGGAACTGACCATGCAGCCGTTCAACCATCCAGTATTTATTCCTATCAACCTGATTCTTGAAGGTGTCAGCCTGCTGTCCAAACCGATCTCTCTTGGTTTGCGACTGTTTGGCAACATGTATGCGGGTGAGTTGATCTTCATCCTGATTGCCGGCTTGCTGCCGTGGTGGTCGCAATGGTTGTTGAATGTGCCCTGGGCCATTTTCCACATTTTGATCATTACGCTTCAGGCTTTTATTTTCATGGTTCTGACGGTTGTTTATCTCTCGATGGCATCTGAAGAGCATTGATTTTCTTTCAACACAATAACGTTTTAATTGAAACAAACTGGAGACTGTCATGGAAAACCTGAGTGTGGATCTGCTGTACATGGCTGCCGCGTTGATGATGGGTTTGGCGGCAATCGGTGCTGCGATCGGTATCGGCATTCTGGGTGGGAAATTCTTGGAAGGCGCTGCGCGTCAGCCTGATCTGATTCCTCTGCTGCGTACACAGTTCTTTATCGTCATGGGTCTGGTTGACGCCATCCCGATGATTGCCGTTGGTCTGGGCCTGTATGTGATGTTTGCGGTGGCCTAAGCGGAGATGTTTTCCGCCGGGGTTGAAACATCAACTTATTTAACTTTGAAAGAGGCATTGTGCTGTGAATATTAATGCAACAATCCTCGGCCAGGCCATTGCGTTCGTCCTGTTTGTCTGGTTCTGCATGAAGTATGTATGGCCGCCGATTATGGCCGCCATCGAGAAGCGTCAGAAAGAAATCGCTGACGGTCTGGCTTCTGCCGAACGTGCCAAAAAAGATTTGAACCTGGCGCAGGCCAATGCGACGGATCAACTGAAGAAAGCCAAAGCGGAAGCCCAGGTGCTCATCGAGCAGGCAAACAAACGCCGCGCTCAGATCCTGGATGAAGCTAAAGTGGAAGCGGAAGCTGAACGTAACAAAATTGTCGCGCAGGCGCAGGCTGAAATTGAAGCCGAACGCAAACGCGCTCGTGAAGAGTTGCGTAAGCAGGTCGCCATGTTGGCTATTGCCGGTGCCGAGAAAATTATTGAACGTTCCGTGGATGAAGCTGCCAACAGCGACATCGTTGATAAACTGGTCGCTGAACTGTAAGGAGGGAGGGGCCGATGTCTGAATTTGTCACGGTAGCTCGCCCCTACGCCAAAGCAGCTTTTGACTTTGCGGTTGAGAATCAGGCGGTTGATCGCTGGCAGCATATGCTGGCGTTTACGGCCGAAGTCACGCGTAACGAACAGATTGCCGAGTTGCTTTCCGGTGCGATAGCGCCGATTGAACTGGCGAAAACGTTTATTGCCGTTTGTGGCGATCAACTTGATGAAGCCGGCCAGAACCTGATCAAGGTGATGGCCGAGAACGGACGTTTACCGGTGCTTCCCGAAGTGCTGGCACAATTTGTTCAACTGCGGGCGGCGCAGGAATCGACGGTTGAAGTCGATGTTGTTTCCGCCGGTACGTTGAGTGAGCAGCAGCTGTCGAAGATAGCCGCGGCGATGGAAAAACGTCTGTCACGCAAAGTGAAGCTGAATTGCAAAATTGATAAGTCTGTCATGGCCGGCGTGGTGATACGCGCGGGCGATATGGTGATAGACGGCAGCATTCGCGGTCGTCTGGAACGTCTGGCAGACGTCTTGCAGTCTTAAGGGGACTGGAGCATGCAACTGAATTCCACCGAAATCAGCGAACTGATCAAGCAGCGCATTGCTCAGTTCAATGTGGTGAGCGAAGCTCACAATGAAGGTACTATTGTTTCCGTCAGCGACGGGATTATCCGCGTTCACGGCCTGGCCGAAGTGATGCAGGGGGAGATGATTTCCCTGCCGGGCAACCGCTACGCGATTGCACTGAACCTGGAGCGCGACTCCGTTGGTGCGGTGGTGATGGGGCCGTATACGGATCTGGCCGAAGGCATGAAGGTAAAATGCACCGGCCGTATTCTGGAAGTGCCGGTCGGCCGCGGTCTGCTGGGCCGCGTGGTCAACACCCTGGGCGCACCGATCGATGGTAAAGGCCCGCTGGAGCATGACGGTTTCTCCGCGGTTGAAGCGATTGCGCCCGGCGTTATCGAGCGTCAGTCCGTCGATGAACCGGTGCAGACAGGTTATAAGTCCGTCGATGCCATGATCCCCATCGGTCGCGGTCAGCGCGAGCTGATTATCGGCGACCGTCAGACCGGTAAAACGGCGCTGGCCATCGACGCCATCATCAACCAGCGCGAATCCGGCATCAAGTGCGTTTACGTCGCTATCGGCCAGAAAGCCTCCACCATCTCCAACGTGGTGCGTAAGCTGGAAGAGCACGGCGCGCTGGCCAACACCATCGTGGTGGTGGCGACCGCGTCCGAGTCCGCCGCGCTGCAATACCTGGCGCCGTACGCCGGGTGCGCCATGGGCGAATATTTCCGCGACCGCGGCGAAGATGCGCTGATTATTTATGACGACCTGTCCAAACAGGCGGTCGCCTATCGTCAGATTTCTCTGCTGCTGCGTCGTCCGCCAGGCCGTGAAGCCTATCCGGGGGACGTGTTCTATCTGCACTCCCGTCTGCTGGAACGGGCCGCGCGCGTTAACGTCGACTACGTTGAGACTTTCACCAAGGGAGAGGTAAAAGGTAAAACCGGTTCTCTGACCGCGCTGCCGATTATCGAAACCCAGGCCGGCGACGTTTCCGCGTTTGTTCCGACCAACGTGATTTCGATCACCGACGGTCAGATCTTCCTGGAATCCAACCTGTTCAACGCCGGTATTCGTCCCGCAGTCAACCCGGGGATCTCCGTATCCCGCGTGGGCGGCGCGGCGCAGACCAAGATCATGAAAAAGCTGTCCGGGGGGATTCGTACCGCGCTGGCGCAGTATCGTGAACTGGCGGCGTTCTCGCAGTTTGCATCCGATCTGGATGATGCAACGCGCAAACAGCTGAACCACGGTCAGAAAGTGACCGAGTTGCTCAAGCAGAAACAGTATGCGCCGATGTCGGTTGCGCAGCAGTCTCTGGTGCTGTTCGCTGCGGAACGCGGTTACCTTGAAGACGTTGAAATTGCGAAAGTCGTCGGCTTTGAAGCGGCGTTGCTGGCCTATGCCGATCGCGAGCACGGCGAACTTCTGCAACAAATCGACCAGTCTGGCGCTTATAACGATGAGATCGAGGGTAAGTTCAAAAATATTCTCGATACCTTTAAGGCAACCCAGTCCTGGTAACGCCCGGTGGCCTGCTGTAAAGCAGGCCGCAAGGCTTTGAGGAGGAGCAAAGATGGCCGGCGCAAAAGAGATACGTAGTAAGATCGCAAGCGTCCAGAATACGCAAAAGATCACCAAAGCGATGGAAATGGTCGCCGCCTCCAAAATGCGTAAATCGCAGGAACGTATGGCGGCCAGCCGTCCTTATGCGAAAACCATACGCAAAGTGATTGGTCACCTTGCGTTGGGCAATCTGGAATACAAACACCCCTACCTGGAAGAGCGGGACGTTAAGCGCGTCGGGTATCTGGTGGTGTCTACCGACCGTGGCCTGTGCGGCGGGTTGAACATTAACTTGTTCAAAAAGCTGCTGGCTGATATGAAATCCTGGAACGAGAAAGGCGTTGATGTCGATTTGGCGCTGATTGGCTCCAAAGCGGTCTCTTTTTTCAATTCGGTGGGCGGGAATATCGTCGCTCAGGTCACCGGCATGGGGGATAACCCTTCCGTGTCGGAATTGATCGGGCCGGTGAAAGTTATGCTGCAGGCCTATGACGAAGGTCGTCTGGACAAGCTGTATATCGTGTGTAACAGGTTTATCAATACCATGTCTCAGGAACCGCTGGTTGCTCAACTGTTGCCGTTACCGCCCGCGGATGACGGCGAGTTGAAGAAAAAGTCCTGGGATTACCTGTATGAACCCGATCCCAAGTCGCTGCTCGATACCCTGCTGCGCCGCTATGTGGAGTCGCAGGTTTATCAGGGCGTCGTAGAGAACCTGGCCAGTGAACAGGCCGCGCGAATGGTGGCGATGAAAGCCGCGACCGATAACGGCGGCAGCCTGATCAAAGAGTTGCAGTTGGTATACAACAAAGCTCGTCAGGCCAGCATTACCCAGGAACTCACCGAAATCGTCGGGGGAGCCTCCGCGGTTTAAACCAGGTTTACGAATTACGTAGAGGATTCAAGATGGCTACTGGAAAGATTATCCAGGTAATCGGCGCCGTGGTGGACGTCGAGTTCCCGCAGGATGCGGTACCAAAAGTGTACGATGCGCTTGAGGTAGAGAACGGCGCGGAAAAACTGGTGCTGGAAGTACAGCAGCAGTTGGGCGGCGGCGTTGTTCGTTGTATCGCAATGGGCTCTTCCGACGGCCTGCGTCGCGGGTTGAAGGTAACCAATCAGGGACACCCGATCGAAGTCCCGGTGGGTAAAGCGACCCTGGGCCGCATCATGAACGTGCTGGGCGAGCCGGTCGACATGAAAGGCGACATCGGCGAAGAAGACCGCTGGGCGATTCACCGTGAAGCGCCGAGTTACGAAGAACTGTCCAGCTCGCAGGAACTGCTGGAAACCGGCATCAAGGTTATCGACCTGATGTGTCCGTTCGCCAAGGGCGGGAAAGTCGGTCTGTTCGGCGGCGCCGGCGTGGGTAAAACCGTAAATATGATGGAGCTGATCCGTAATATTGCGATCGAGCACTCCGGTTATTCGGTATTTGCCGGCGTGGGCGAACGTACCCGTGAAGGTAACGACTTCTACCACGAAATGACCGAATCCAACGTTATCGATAAAGTATCGCTGGTGTACGGGCAGATGAACGAGCCGCCGGGCAACCGCCTGCGCGTGGCGCTGACCGGGTTGACCATGGCGGAAAAATTCCGTGATGAAGGGCGCGACGTGCTGCTGTTTATCGATAACATTTATCGCTACACCCTGGCCGGTACAGAAGTGTCCGCGCTGTTGGGCCGTATGCCTTCGGCGGTGGGCTACCAGCCGACGCTGGCGGAAGAAATGGGCGTGCTGCAAGAACGTATCACTTCCACCAAAACCGGTTCCATCACCTCGGTTCAGGCGGTTTATGTTCCCGCGGATGACTTGACCGACCCGTCGCCGGCCACTACCTTCGCCCACCTGGACGCCACCGTGGTACTGAGCCGTCAGATCGCGTCTCTGGGGATCTACCCGGCGGTCGACCCGCTGGATTCCACCAGCCGTCAGTTGGATCCGCTGGTCGTCGGTCAGGAACACTACGACGTGGCGCGTGGCGTGCAGTCCATTCTGCAACGTTACCAGGAGCTGAAAGATATCATCGCCATCCTGGGGATGGACGAACTGTCGGAAGATGACAAACTGGTGGTATCCCGCGCTCGTAAGATCCAGCGCTTCCTGTCGCAGCCCTTCTTCGTGGCGGAAGTGTTCACCGGTTCTCCGGGCAAGTACGTCTCCCTGAAAGATACCATTCGCGGTTTTAAAGGTATTATGGACGGCGAATACGACCACCTGCCGGAGCAGGCGTTCTACATGGTTGGTTCCATTGAAGAAGCAGTGGAAAAAGCCAAGAAACTGTAACGCCTTGTAGGAGGGTGATATGGCTGCTATGACTTACCATCTGGATGTCGTTAGTGCGGAACAGGAAATGTTCTCCGGCCTGGTGCAGAAAATCCAGGTAACCGGGAGCGAAGGCGAACTGGGTATTTATCCGGGACATGCCCCTCTGCTGACCGCCATTAAGCCCGGCATGGTGCGTATTGTTAAACAGCACGGTGAAGAAGAGTATATCTACCTGTCCGGCGGCATCCTCGAGGTGCAGCCGAACATGGTTACCGTACTGTCCGATACCGCCATCCGCGGGCAGGATCTGGACGAAGCGCGGGCGCTGGAAGCGAAACGCAAAGCCGAAGATCATATCCGCAACTCGCACGGCGACGTGGATTATGCCCAGGCTTCCGCCGAGCTGAGCAAAGCGATTGCCAAGCTGCGGGTTATCGAACTGACCAGAAAAACGATGTAACGGATAAAAGCGTGATACACAAAAGCCGGTCGGTTTATCCTGACCGGCTTTTTTCGTTTCGGTGAAAGCAGCTATAGAGGGTGTCGATGCGCTTAACCCGCCTCTATTTTTCAGTCAGCCTTTTCAGAAAAAACTCATCAAAAACGGTCCGCTTTCAGCATAAGTTTCGGTACACTTTGGCTATTCTTTTTTCTATTCCTTGTTGATTGTCCGCCAATCAGTTCTCGTCAGGATGCTTATGTCGAATAGCGCTATGAGTGTGGTTATCCTTGCTGCCGGTAAGGGAACCCGCATGTACTCCGATCTTCCTAAAGTTTTGCACCCGCTGGCGGGTAAACCGATGGTTCAGCATGTGATTGACGCCGCCATGACCGTCGGCGCGCAGCATGTTCATCTGGTTTACGGCCACGGGGGCGACTTATTGCGAAGCGAACTGTCCGATCAGGCGTTGAACTGGGTGCTACAGGCGGAGCAGTTGGGAACCGGGCACGCCATGCAACAGGCGGCGCCCTATTTTAGCGCTGATGAAGATATTCTGATGCTGTACGGCGATGTGCCGCTGATCTCTCCGCCAACGCTGCGGCGCCTGCTGAAGTCGAAGCCGCGGGGCGGCATCGGCCTGCTTACCGTGAAGCTGGACGATCCCGCCGGCTACGGGCGCATCGTGCGTGAAAACGGCGCGATCGTCGGGATCGTCGAACATAAAGACGCCAGCAAGGAACAGCGGCGGATTAATGAAATCAATACCGGCATTCTGGTCGCCAACGGTAAAGATTTGCAGCGTTGGTTAAGCCAATTGAATAACGATAACGCCCAGGGCGAGTACTACATCACCGATATCATCGCCATGGCGGCGGCGGAAAGCCGCAGCGTCGTCGCGGTGCATCCCGAGCGCCTGAGCGAGGTGGAAGGGGTGAATAACCGCCTGCAGCTTGCGGCGCTGGAGCGGGTTTATCAACGCCAGCAGGCGGATAACCTGTTGCTGGCCGGCGTGATGCTGCTCGATCCCGAACGCTTTGATCTGCGTGGGGAACTGCTGCACGGCCGGGATGTTGCCATTGATGCCAACGTGGTGGTGGAAGGCCGGGTTACGCTGGGCCATCGGGTTAAAATCGGCGTGGGCTGCGTGATAAAAAACAGCGTGATTGGTGATGATTGTGAAATCAGTCCATACTCGGTGTTGGAAGACGCGGTGCTCGAAGCGCAATGCACCATCGGGCCGTTCGCTCGTTTGCGCCCCGGCGCTGAGCTGGCGCAAGGCGCGCACGTCGGCAACTTTGTCGAGATGAAAAAAGCCCGTCTCGGTAAAGGCTCGAAAGCCGGTCATCTGAGCTACCTGGGCGATGCCGATATCGGCGCCGGCGTCAATATCGGGGCGGGAACCATCACCTGTAACTATGACGGCGCCAATAAGCATAAAACGGTTATTGGCGATGACGTGTTTGTCGGTTCGGATAGCCAACTGGTGGCGCCGGTCACGGTGGCCGCGGGCGCCACTATCGCCGCGGGCACCACGGTGATGAAAGACGTCAATGGCGCGGATCTGGTCTATAACCGCAAAGAGCAGAACCATAAAGCGGGTTGGCGGCGTCCGCTGAAGAAGAAATAAGCGGCTATCGGCCTTTGCCGGCGGCGGAGGCCGTTTTGCCCTGCGTTTGTTATCGTCATAAGAAGCGCAGGGCAAAACATAATAATCCCCAACTTTCTACCAGGCTCGGGGAATCCGGAAAAACCGGAACAATCAGGTCTAAGACATATCCGGTGACACAATATGTCACTTTAATAGGAATACAATCGATGTGTGGAATTGTAGGCGCTGTTGCGCAACGTGATATTGCAGAAATTTTGTTGGAAGGTTTACGTCGTCTTGAATACCGTGGTTACGACTCCGCCGGTCTGGCCGTGGTTGACAATGAAGGGCAGGTCGCCCGTCTGCGGCGTTTGGGAAAGGTTCAGATTCTGGCCCAGGCGGCCGAAGAGCATGCGCTGCGTGGCGGCACCGGGATTGCCCATACCCGGTGGGCAACCCACGGCGAGCCTTCGGAGGAAAATGCGCATCCGCACGTTTCTGAAAATATTATCATCGTCCATAACGGCATTATCGAAAACCATGAACCGCTGCGCGAGTTGATGATTGAACGCGGTTATCGTTTCGTTTCGGAAACGGATACCGAAGTGGTGGCGCATCTGGTTCATTTCGAACAGAAGCAGGGCGGTTCGCTGGTTGAGGTGGTCAAGCGCGTTATCCCGCAGCTGCGCGGCGCCTATGGCATGGTGGTGCTGGATAGCCGCGACCCGAGCGTACTGGTGGCCGCGCGCTCAGGTAGCCCGCTGGTTATCGGCCGCGGCATGGGGGAAAACTTTATTGCTTCCGACCAGCTGGCGCTGCTGCCGGTTACTCGCCGCTTTATCTTCCTGGAAGAGGGCGATGTCGCTGAAATTACGCGTCGCGACGTGCGCGTGTTTGATAAAGCCGGCAACCTTGCCGAACGTGAAGAGATCGAGTCGAAAGTCAATTACGATGCCGGCGACAAGGGCGCCTATCGCCACTATATGCAGAAAGAGATCTATGAGCAGCCGGTGGCGATCAAGAACACCCTCGAAGGGCGTTTCAGCCACGGCGAGGTCAATCTCTCTGAATTAGGTACGCAGGCGAATGAGTTGTTGGCGAAGGTCGAGCATGTGCAAATCATCGCCTGCGGCACCTCTTACAACTCCGGCATGGTGTCTCGTTACTGGTTTGAAGCGCTGGCGGGCGTGCCGTGCGACGTGGAGATCGCCTCCGAATTCCGCTATCGCCAACCGGCGGTGCGTAAAAACAGCCTGATGATTACCCTGTCGCAGTCGGGAGAAACCGCGGACACCCTGGCGGCGCTGCGTTTGTCCAAGGATCTGGGCTATCTGGGATCGCTGGCTATTTGCAACGTGGCGGGTTCTTCGCTGGTGCGCGAGTCCGATCTGGCGCTGATGACCAAAGCGGGCGTTGAAATCGGCGTGGCTTCCACCAAGGCGTTCACCACCCAGTTGACCGTACTGTTGATGCTGGTGGCGCGTATCGGCCGCCTGCGGGGTATGGATGCGCAGATTGAACATAATATTGTGCGCGGTTTGCAGGCGCTGCCGGCGCGTATCGAACAAATGCTGTCGCAGGACAGCCTTATCGAGTCGCTGGCGGAAGGTTTTTCCGATAAGCATCACGCCTTGTTTCTGGGGCGTGGCGATCAGTATCCCATCGCCATGGAAGGGGCGCTGAAGCTGAAGGAAATCTCCTATATTCACGCCGAAGCCTACGCCGCCGGTGAACTGAAACACGGGCCGCTGGCGCTGATTGATGCGGATATGCCGGTGGTGGTGGTGGCGCCCAATAATGAACTGCTGGAAAAACTGAAATCCAATATTGAAGAGGTGCGCGCCCGCGGCGGCGAGCTGTATGTCTTCGCCGACCAGGATGCCGGTTTCACCAGCAGCGAAAATATGAAAATTATTCCGTTGCCGCACATTGAAGAGGTGATTGCGCCGATTTTCTATACCGTGCCGCTGCAATTGCTGGCTTACCACGTTGCGCTGATTAAAGGCACCGACGTCGATCAGCCGCGTAATCTGGCCAAGTCGGTCACGGTGGAATAAACCGTAGCGTTAAAATCCAATCCGCTTGTCGGTGACTCGGTTAGCAGGTTTCCATCGGGCGGATTTTTTTGTCTATTCCATGGCGTTTTCTCTCTATCCTGATTTTGTAGGACGGCTGATAGGCTGGCTCTGACAGACTTTTGTCAGGTTATATCTATTTTGTGTAAAATAGTTTGTGTGATGCGCTGGTTATTACCTTTGGCATCAGGCGCCGGTACTTTTAGGCCGTTCAATGTTTATCAATTGATAGGGATTTTATGAAAAAACAGCTTATTTTCTTAGGGCTTGCCTGTGTTTTAGCGTTGACCGGCTGTGCCCGCACCGCCCCGGTGACGAATGTGGCCAAGCCGATTGCGGCAAATTACACCGGCGATCAGGTAAGAAAGGCCATTCTTCAGGCCGGTCTGGAGCGTGATTGGGTAATGACGCCCGTTTCGCCGGGCGTTATCAACGGCCGCATCGATCAGCGCGGTCATGTTGCCGATATCCGTATTAATTACTCACCAACCAGTTATTCAATCAATTACGTCAGCAGTCAGAATCTGTTGGCGAGCGGTGGGAAAATTCACCGCAATTATAATCGTTGGATAAATAACCTGGACCGTGAAATTCAATTAAAACTGGCGGGACAGCAGATTAAATAATTTTTACCAGCCGAATAGGCGCTATTCGGCTGTTTTGGTTTTTTCGCTTAGTAGCATTTGCCACCTCAAGGGAAGTCATCGTGTCCTACGGATATGACAAAGATAATGTCAGCGCGCTGGACGCCATTACCGAAGCTCAGCGTATTGCTTTCGCGCCGATGCTGTTTCAGGCGGCTATCAACCTGCGTAATCACGGTATTCTGGCGTTTCTGGATAAGTGCGGCCATCAGGGGGCAAGCCTGGATGATATCGTCAATATCACTACGCTAAGCCGCTATGCGGTTGAACTGCTGCTGGACGTCGGCCTTAGCGGACGCATTGTCATTCAGCGCGATGAAGACTATTTTTTGTCCAAAATCGGCCACTACCTGCTTCACGATCGCATGACCCGCGTCAATATGGACTTCACCCAGGACGTTTGTTACCAGGGGATGTTTTATCTTGATGAAGCACTGGCGAAAAATAAGCCCGCGGGATTAAAGGTTTTCGGCGAGTGGCCGACTATTTATCCAGCTTTGAGTCAGCTGCCGCCGCAGGCGAAAAAGAGCTGGTTCGCTTTTGATCATTTTTACTCCGATGCCGCGTTCGATGCCGCCTTGCCGCATATTTTTCGGCAAAAGCCGCGGCACCTGTACGACGTGGGGGGAAATACCGGTAAGTGGGCGCTACGCTGTTGCGACTACGATCCCGACGTGCGGATTACCATTCTTGATCTGCCTGAGCAGATAGCGCTGGCGACGTCAAATATTGCAGATACAGGTAAATCCGATCGTATTTGCGGCGTGGCGGTGGATATGCTTGCGGATGGTCCGTTGCCGGGCGAGGCGGATATTTGGTGGATGAGCCAGTTTCTCGACTGTTTTGGCGAAGCGCAAATCGTCGCCATTCTGCGCAAAATCGCGCGGTCGATGAAAGCGGACGCGCGCGTCTGTATTCTGGAGATTTTCTGGGATCGCCAGCAGTGGGAGGCCGGGGCTTTCAGCCTGAACGCCTCGTCGCTCTATTTTACCTGTCTTGCCAACGGCACCAGCCGTTTTTATGCGGCGCGGCGCTTTTTGCCGCTGTTGAGCGCCGCGGGATTTGTCGTCGAGCAGCAGATTGACGGCCTGGGTATCGGCCACACCCTGCTTATCTGTAAAAAGCAATAAACAGCGATGGTAGTGATATGGCATGCGTGCCGCTGGTTTATGTAACACCGGAAGAACAATAGTATGAAACTCGCTTTTTCAATCCTTGACTGGCAGGCCGGCGCGCCGGGGCTTGGCGATATCAACGACTGGCGGCGCTGGGCGATGCTGCCGGCGGCGATAGACGCCGACCGGCCGCTGGAAAAATGTCGCCAGTTGCCGATGATGACGGCGCGCCGGTTAAACAGCGGCAGCCGTTTGGCGGTGGATTGCGGATTGGCGCTGCTGCGCCGTCAGTCCGTCGAGGCGGTTGTTTTTACCTCGCGTCACGGCGAGCTGGAACGTAATCTGCGCATTCTGCTGGCGTTGTCGCGCAATGAAAATATTTCCCCGACCGATTTTGCCATGTCGGTTCACAATGCGGCGGCAGGAAGCCTGACCATTGCCGCTGCGGCGCCTCTGGTATCGACATCGCTGGCGGCCGGCATCGACTCTTTCCAGCAGGGATTGGTTGAAGCTGGGGCGCTGCAGGCGGCCGGTTATCAGAACGTTCTGCTGGTGGATTTCGACGGCGCGATCCCCGACTTTTATCATTCGCATATCGCGCCGTGGATGCCTCGCTATCCTTATGCCGTTGCCCTGCTGTTGGGTCGTGGCGATGAGGTCAACTGTCAATCGTCGCCCGCGGCGCGGCGTGAAGAGCCGGAACTACCACAAAGCCTGCAGTTTTTGCATGCGTTTCTGGCGCGCAAGTCCGCGTTCAATATCCGCGGTGAACGTCTCAACTGGCAGTGGGAGCGGCGCGATGTCTGAGTCCTCATTGGTATTACGTTCATCGTCACGTTTAAATCGTTTATGGCGGCTAATGATGACCGGCTGCTGCTTTGTGATGTTTGGTCTCGGCGGTTTATTGCTGTCGCTGGTGTGGTTCAATCTGCTGCTGATTCAGCGCGACGCCCTTCGCCGCCGTCAGTTGGCGCGCCGCAGCATATCGGCCAGTTTTCGCTTCTTTTTGCGCATCTTGCGTACGCTGGGGATACTGGATTACCGAATCGACGGAATTGAAACCTTGCAAACCGATCGCGGCTGTCTGGTGGTCGCCAACCACCCGTCGTTAATTGACTATGTGTTGCTGGCCTCGGTGATGCCGGATGTGGATTGCCTGGTTAAAGCCGAGTTGCAGCATAATCTCTTTATTCGGGGCGTTATCCGCTCGGCGAATTACCTGCTCAACAGCCAGTCCGAGACGCTGCTGCCCGATTGCCGGCAAAGGCTGGACAACGGGGATGTGATCGTTATTTTCCCCGAAGGCACGCGCACGCGTTACGGCGAGCCGCCGGTGTTGCAGCGCGGCGCCGCCAATATCGCCGTGCGCTGCGGCTGTGATTTGCGCATCGTACACATTCGCTGTAGCCAGAGGATGTTGGACAAGCAAAGTCGTTGGTATCATATTCCGCCGGAGAAACCCTATTTCACGGTCAGCGTGCGCGAACGCATCGGCAATAAGACTTTTATGGCGCCGGAAGACCCGCATCCTCTGGCTGCGCGTCGTCTTAATCGCCTTTTGCAACAATCTTTAACACCAGAAAAAATATAACTATTCGGGAAAAGGCATGGAAAATATATTTATTGAAATCAAACAGATGATTATTGAATCTCTGAATCTTGAAGACGTTAGCGTCGATGAAATTGAAACCGATGCGCCGCTGTTCGGCGATGGTCTCGGTCTGGATTCCATCGATGCCCTTGAGCTGGGGCTGGCGGTAAAAAATCGCTATGGCGTGGTGCTTTCCGCGGAAAGCGAAGAGATGCGCCGGCACTTTTTTTCCGTTGCGACCCTGGCCGCTTTCATTAACACTCAGCGCGCAGTGGGTGCCTGATAATAAAATAACGAGTCAATGATGGATAAAAATGAAATTTATCAGGAAATTACCGGCTTGCTGGTCAAACTGTTCGAACTGGAGGCGGATGACATCAAGCCGGAGTCGCGCCTGTATGAAGATCTTGAACTGGACAGTATCGACGCGGTGGATATGGTGGTGCATCTGCAAAAGCGTATCGGCCGCAAAATTTCGCCGGAAACCTTTAAATCGGTGCGTACCGTACAGGACGTGGCGGATGCGGTGGAACGCCTGATTAATGAAGGCTGACCATGCGGGCGGGCGATGCGAACGCTGATAAACGGCCTGAACTGGCTGATGACGCTGGCCTGGCCTTTTCTGGCATGGTACAGCGTTACCCGCCCCGATCAGCGCTGGCTGCTGTCGGTGCTGGCGCTGACGTTTATTCTGCGCTTCGCCACCTTGCGGGGCGATAAACGCCTGTTCAGGGGGACGGGGCTGCTGCTGGCGGCAACGGGGGCGGCGCTGTCGCTTGCCGGTTTGCTGCTGCGCGAAGGCCAATGGTTATTGTGGTATCCGGTGGCGGTTAATGCCGCGCTGTTGCTGCTGTTTGGCGGCTCCCTGTATAGAGGAATGCCGCTGGTGGAGCGCCTTGCCCGTTTGCGGGAGCCGGAACTCCCGGCGCGGGCCGTCGCCTATACGCGCCGCGTAACGCAGATCTGGTGCCTGTTTTTTATTGTTAACGGCGCTATCGCCGTGCTGACTTGCCTGGTCGGCAATGTTCATTGGTGGGCGTTATGGAACGGCATGGTCAGCTATCTGCTGATGGGACTATTGATGGGGGGAGAATGGCTAGTACGTCAGCGGGTGAGAAGAGAGGCATGAGCCGCGTTACCCCCCGGGCTATCGGCGGCTGGCTGAACGGCGATGACGATGCGCAGCGCATTGTCGCCGGCAATGGCGCGCGCGCCTTCACGCTGGAGATGTTGAAACGGCAGGTGGCGCAACTGTGCCAGCAGCTGCTTGGCCGCAAAGAGTCGCGCTGGGCGCTGTGCTTTGAGGACAGTTACCATTTTACCATCGGGTTACTGGCGGTGCTGCATGCGGGAAAGGTTCCGGTTATTCCCGGACACTGCCGGCAGTCGGTGCTGCAGGAGCAGGCCGACGAATTCGACGGCCTGCTGACCGATGCCTCAATCAATCTGTCCTGCCCCCTATTTAAGGTAACCGCCGGCGATCAAGGCAGCGACGCCGCCCTGCCTGAGATCGCGGATGACGCCCGCATTGTGCTTTTTACCTCCGGATCGACCGGCAAACCGCGGCAGGTGGTGAAACCGGTGCGCTGTCTGGATGAGGAGTCGCGCTGGCTGGCGCAATGCTGGGGGGAGCGATTGCAAGGCTGTTGCGTTGTCGCCTCGGTGACCCACCAGCATATGTATGGACTCACTTTTCGCATCTGGTTGCCGATGGCGCTGGGACTGAGTTTTGACAGCCGTCAACTGCTGTATACCGAACAGCTAACCGCCCAGGACCGGCAGCGGCGCTATGTTTTTATCAGCAGCCCGGCTTTTTTGCGGCGTATCGACCGTTCGCTCGCCCCGCCCTCCTGTCGGTTGATCGTTTCCGCCGGCGGCGCCCTGCCCTGGACGAACGCCGAGGCGGCGCAGCGTTGGTTTGCCACCCCGGTTGATGAAATATACGGCAGCACGGAAACCGGCGTGCTGGCCTGGCGCTCCCGTCAGGCTGAAAACACGCCGTGGCGACTGTTCGCCGGCGTGTCGTTATCGCCTGACGAGCAGGATAACTGGTGGGCGCGCTCGGCGCTGATCCCGCATCCGGCGGGGCAGAAACTGGATGACCGGCTGGCGTTTGACGACGCGGGGAACTTTCAGCTCTGCGGGCGGCACGATCGGGTGGTAAAAATAGAAGATAAGCGCATCTCCCTCAGCGAGATCGAGCGGCGTTTGCTCGATCTGCCGGAAATCGCCGACGCCGTCGCGCTGCCGATCGCCCGCTCCGAGCGCTGCGGCATCGGCGTGGTGCTGGTGCTGACCTCGCCGGCGCTGGCCGCCGATCTGCCGCAGCTCAAGCGCCAATGGCGGCATCAGCTGCATCAATGGCTGGAGCCGCTGGCGATGCCGCGTTTCTGGCGCGTCGTCGAGGTTATTCCCCATAACAGCCAGAGCAAACGCGCCTGGCCGCAGATACAGGCGTTATTTCATGCTACCCGTTGAGCTTTCCCGGCAAATCGCGCAGCCGCGGGCCGAGCTTACCCTGCTGGCGGCGGCGGATCTGTTGTGGTTTAAAGGCCATTTTAACGGTCTGCCGTTACTACCCGGCGTGGCGCAGCTGGATTGGGCGCTGCATTACGGCGTTGAACTGCTGGCGCCGGGCTGGCGGTTTTCGGCGGTGGAAAACATTAAGTTCCAGCAGCCGATCCTGCCCGGCAACACTCTGCGCCTGGCGTTGACATGGCATGTCGGGAAGCAGTGTCTCGCTTTCAGCTACCATATTGCGGGGGATGAGACGGAGCGAACCGCCAGCAGCGGAAAAATAAAATTATGCCGGGATTAAGCCCATGTCAGTGAATGGCCAGTTCTCACCCTGCGTGGTGATCCCCTGCTATAACCACGGCGCCATGATGCGCGACGTCATGGCGCGTCTGGCGGCGCTTTCCCTGCCGATTTTCATCGTCGATGACGGCAGCGCCGCGCCGACGCAAAGGGTGCTGGAGCAGCTGGCGGCGGAAAACGACGGCGTCGTTCTGCTGCGTCTGGCGCAGAACGGCGGCAAAGGGGCAGCGGTAATCCGCGGCCTGGAGGCCGCGGCGCAGGCCGGGTATAGCCATGCGCTGCAGGTGGACGCCGACGGGCAGCACCGGATTGAGGACGCGCCTAGGCTGCTGGCGCAGGCGAAACGTTATCCCGACCATCTGATCTCCGGCCGGCCGGTTTACGATGAGTCGGTGCCGAAATCGCGCCTTTACGGGCGCTATATCACCCATATCTGGGTGTGGATTGAAACGCTCTCGCTTTCCCTACAGGACAGCATGTGCGGATTTCGGGTCTACCCGGTCGACGCCGCCCTGTCCCTGATCGCCCGGCATCCCGTGGGCCGACGGATGGATTTCGATACCGAAATCATGGTGCGGCTTTACTGGGCGGGAACGCCCAGCCGCTTCGTTGAGACGGCGGTGATCTATCCGCACAACGGGTTGTCTCATTTCGATGCGCTGCGCGACAATCTGCGTATCTCCCGCATGCACGCCCGGCTGTTTTTCGGCATGCTGCCGCGTATCCCCGCGCTGCTGAAGCGCCGCCGCCAGACGCACTGGTCGAGCGTCGGCGAGCGCAAGGGGTTGCTCGGCATGCGTTTTATGCTGGCGGTTTATCGGCTGCTGGGGCGCGGGGCGTTTACCCTGTTTCTCTGGCCGGTGATCGCCTTTTACTGGCTTACCGGCCGCGCGCAGCGCCAGGCGTCGCAGGCGTGGCTGCGACAGGTAACCGATTACGCGCGTCGGCATGAGGTGGTTTTGCCTAAACCGCTCAACAGCTATCGCCATTTTCTGCGTTTCGGTCAGGCGATGCTGGATAAAATCGCCAGCTGGCGCGGGGACTTACGCTGGGGTAAAGAGATTGATTTCGCCCCCGGCGCCCGCGAAACCATTGAACGGGGACGACAACGCGGGCAGTTGATCCTGGCGTCCCACCTTGGCGATATCGAAGTCTGCCGGGCGCTGGCGCAGCAGGTGAGCGGGCTGGCGATCAATGCGCTGGTGTTCACCGAAAACTCGCAGCGCTTTAAACGGCTGCTGGAAGAGATAGCGCCGCAGGCGGGGGTGAACCTTATCCCGGTCAGCGATATCGGCCCGGACACCGCCATATTGCTGCAACAAAAGCTGGATGCCGGCGAGTGGGTGGCTATCGTGGGCGACCGCACGGCGGTCAACCGCCAGCGCGGCGGGACGCGGCGCGTGGTGTGGAGCCGTTTTCTCGGCCGCGAGGCGCCTTTTCCCCAGGGGCCTTTCGTGCTGGCGGCGGCGTTGCGCTGCCCGGTACTGCTGATGTTCGTGCTGCGTGAAGGCCGGACGCTGAGCGTTTACTGCGAACCGTTTGCCGACCCCCTGGCGCTGCCGCGGGACGCCCGCCAGCAAGCCTTGCAGCAGGCGGTCGATCGCTACGCCGAACGCCTGGCGCACTATGCTCTCAAGTCTCCCCTCGACTGGTTTAATTTTTTTGATTTCTGGAGCCTGCCGGATAACAGGCCGGCCGCCGGGAAAAAGGAGTAACAGTGTTAAACGATCCCCGTTTAAGCCATGAGGTAGAACTGACGGTCTCTTTCCATGACTGCGATCCCATGGGCGTGGTCTGGCACGGCAACTATTTTCGCTTTTTCGAAGTGGCGCGCGAGGCGTTGCTCAGCAAGTTCAACTACGGCTACCGCGAGATGAAGGCTTCCGGCTATGTCTGGCCGGTGGTGGATACGCGGGTGAAGTACCGCGCGGCGCTGACCTATGAACAGCGTATTCGCGTACGGGCCACCGTCGACGAAGTGGAAAACCGTCTGCGCATCGCCTACCAGATTTTCGACGCGCAAAGCGGCCGGCGCACCACCACCGGCTATACGATTCAGGTGGCGGTGGAGGAAGGGAGCCGCGAGCTGAGTTTTGTTTCTCCCCCCATTTTGTTTGAGCGCCTCGGAGTGACGCCATGATACGAATAATGATTGCGGTTTTACTGCTGTTGAGCGGCGCGGCGCAGGGCGTCACGCTGGACGAGCTGCAACGGCGGTTCAGCAGTCAGCCGGTGGTGCGCGCCGACTTTACCCAGCTGCGCGCCATCAAGGGCATGGCGAAACCGCTTAAATCCAGCGGCCAGCTGTTAATCGCCCAGGACAAAGGGCTGTGGTGGCACCAGGCCATGCCGTTCTCCCTGACCATGGTGCTGGATGATACGCGCATGGTGCAGGTGATGAACGATCAGCCGCCGCAGATCGTCACCGCGGAAAACAATCCGCAGATGTTTCAGTTCAATCACCTGCTGCGCGCCCTGTTTCAGGCCGATCGCCGCGTGCTGGAGCAAAACTTCGCCATCGGCTTCAGCGATCTCGGCCAAGGGCGATGGCGGCTGGCGCTGACGCCGAAAACCTCGCCGCTGGATAAGCTGTTCAACGCCATCACGCTGAACGGCGGCGAGTTTCTCGACGCTATTGAACTGGACGATCGCCAGGGCGATATGACCAGAATTACCCTGAGCAATCAACGGCTCACACCCAGGACGTTAAGCGATGACGAGCAGCGGAGTTTCGTTTTCTAACCGGGTGCGCCGGGCGGCCGTTTTCTGGGGGATGTGCTGTCTTGCGCTGATCGCCGCGCTGCTCTATCTGTTGCCGAAGGCGCAGATCAACAGCAGCGTGCTGGCGCTGCTGCCGCAGCAGTCGATGGGCGCCATTCCCCCCGAACTGCAGCAGGGGTTTATGCAGCGCCTCGACCGGCAGATGGTGTGGCTGGTGACGTCCGGCGAGCGGGCGGACCCGGCGGTGGCCGAGTGGTGGCTGCAACGGCTGCGGGCGCTTCCCGAGCTGCAAAACGTTAAAGGCCCGATTGACGCCGATCGGCAGCAGCAATGGGGAAAGTTCGTATTTGAACATCGCAACGGGCTGGTTGATCCCGCCGCGCGCGCCCGGCTGGAAAACGGCGGCGGCGCGCAGGCGGACTGGGTGCTGGCGCAGCTTTACTCGGCGTTTGCCGGGGTAAGCGGCAACGAACTGCGTCACGACCCGCTGATGCTGGTGCGCGGCTCGCAGCTGGCGATGCAGCAAAACGCCAGCCGGCTGGGGCTGTCGCAGGGCTGGCTGAGCGCGAAAGATGCGCAGGGCCGCAGCTGGTATTTCCTGCACGGCGAGCTGCGCGGCGGTTCGTTCGATATGCAGCATAACCGCCAACTGGTGGATAAGCTCGAGGAGCTCAAGGCGTCGCTTCACGCGCGGTTCCCCGCCGCCGAGGTGCTGACGCGCGGTACGGTGCTGTTCAGCAACCATGCCAGCCAGCAGGCGAAGCATGATGTCTCCACCCTGGGCGCGGCGACGGTGGCGGGGGTATTGCTGCTGATTTTCTCGGTGTTTCGCTCCCCGCGGCCTTTGCTGCTGTGCGCGTTGTCGGTGGGGATTGGCGCGCTGGCGGGAACGGTGTTTACGCTGCTGCTGTTCGGCGAGCTGCATCTGATGACGCTGGTGATGAGCATCAGCATTGTCGGCATTTCGGCGGATTACACCCTCTACTACCTGACCGAGCGCATGGTGCATGGCGGCAGCGTTTCGGCGCTTGAGAGCCTGAGAAAAGTGCTGCCCGCTTTGCTGCTGGCGCTGGGGACGGCGGCGATCGCCTATCTGATGATGGCGCTGGCGCCGTTTCCCGGTTTACGGCAGTTGGCGGTATTTGCGGCGACGGGGCTGACGGCGTCCTGCCTGACGGTGGTGTGCTGGTATCCTTTTCTGGTCAGGGGCCTGCCGGTACGGCCGGTTCCCGCCATGGTGCCGATGGGGCGCTGGCTGGCCGCCTGGCGGCGTAACCGCAAGCTTCGCTGGGGGCTGCCGCTGGCGCTGCTGATTATCTCCGCGGCCGGGCTGCTGCGGCTGGAGGTGAACGATGATATTTCGCAGCTTCAGGCGCTGCCGGCGGCGCTAATGCAGCAGGAGAGACAGATAACCGCGCTGACGGGACAGAGCGCCGATCAAACCTGGTTTGTGGTCTACGGCGACAGCGCGCAGCAGACCCTGCAGCGGCTGGAGCAACTGGCGCCCAAACTGCGCGACGCGCAGCGGAACGGGTGGTTAACCACCTACCGCCTGCTGCCGCTCTCTTCGCTGCGGCAGCAGCAGTACGACGCGCAGCTGATTGCGGCGGCGGCGCCCGCGGTGATCGGGCGTCTTAACGAGGCGGGCGTGGAGGCGGCGCCGCCAGATGTTCAACCGATGCCGGTAACGCCCGAAACCTGGCTGAACAGCCCGATAAGCGAAGGGTGGCGGCTGCTGTGGCTGTCGCTGGCGCAGGGAAAAAGCGGGGTGCTGGTGCCGGTCGGCGGCGTCGGCGACGGCGCCGCGTTGGCCCAGTTGGCGACAACGCTGCCCGGCGTGGCGTGGATTGATCGCAAAAGCAGCTTTGATGAGCTGTTCGGTTTTTACCGCGTGATGCTGGGCTGGCTGTTGGCGGCGGCGCTGGCGGCCATTGCCCTGAGCTATGTCCTGCGTCTGGGGCTGCGCCGCGGGCTGTTGAGCGTGGTGCCTTCGCTGCTGTCGCTGGGCGGCGGTCTGGCGGCGCTGGCGCTGAGCGGCCATACGCTGAACCTGTTTTCATTGCTGGCCCTGGTGCTGGTGCTGGGCATCGGCATTAACTACACGCTGTTTTTCAGCAACCCGCGCGGTACGCCGATGACCTCGCTGCTGGCGGTTACGCTGGCGATGTGCGTGGCGCTGTTGACGCTCGGCATGCTGGTGTTCAGCAGCACGCCGGCGATCGGCAGCTTTGGCATTGTGCTGTGCAGCGGTATTTTTACCGCTTTTCTGCTGGCGCCGCTGGCGTTGCCTGATTCAAAAGGGAAAAGAAAATGACATTTTTACGATGCGGGCTATTGCTGGTCGGCGCGCTGTTGCTGAGCGGCTGCGCCGGCAAGCATGACGACACCCGCCCGCAGGCGTGGCTCAAGCCGGGGGTGAAAGTGACGCTGCCCGCGCCGGGCATTACGCCGGCCGTCAATGAGCAACAGCTGTTGACCGGAACCTTCGGCGGCAAGCGGCAGTCTCTGCTGGTGATGCTAAGCGCCGACGACAAACAGCTCTCTCTGGTCGGGCTCTCCTCAATCGGTATTCGCCTGTTTCTGGTGACCTATGACGCGCAGGGCATCCGCACCGAGCAGTCCATCGTGCTGCCGCAGATGCCGCCGGCCAGCCAGGTGCTGGCGGATATTATGCTCAGCCACTGGCCGATAGCCCTATGGCAGAAACAGCTTCCCGCCGGCTGGACGCTACGGGATAATGGCGACAGCAGGCAACTGCGGGATAATCACGGCGATTTGATTACGGAAATTCGCTATATGACGCGCAACGATCGGCGTGAGCCCATCAGCGTTCAGCAGTTCGCCTTTGGTTACCATATCGTTATTCAACATCTGGACGGCTAGCATGATTTACATTAACGCTGTGGGTGCGCTTAACGCCTTGGGCAACACGCTGGATGAGATAGCCGACAACCTTGCCGGCGGCGTCGCGCCGGGCATGCGCCACGACGGCGGCTGGCTGGTGCAGGGGAAAGCGTGCTGGACCGGCAACGTCGATGCGGATTTGCCGGCGATACCGCCGGCGCTGGCCGGGCACGACAGCCGTAATAATCGACTGTTGCTGGCGGCGCTGGCGCAAATCCGCCCGCAGGTGGATAAGGCCATCGCCCGGTTCGGCGCCGATCGCGTCGCCGTGATCCTGGGAACCAGCACCTCGGGTCTGGACGAAGCCGACCGCTACGTCAGCAGTAAGCTGCCGAGCTATTGCTATGCCCAGCAGGAACTGGGCGATCCCTCGCGTTTTCTGGCCGCCTATCTGCGGCTGAACGGCCCGGCCTATACCCTTTCCACCGCCTGCTCTTCCAGCGCCAGGGCGCTGATCAGCGGGAAACGGCTGATTGACGCCGGGCTGGCGGATGCGGCGATCGTCGGCGGCGCGGACACGCTGAGCCGCATGCCGCTCAACGGCTTCGACAGTCTGGAGTCCCTGTCGCCGACGCGCTGCCAGCCGTTCAGCGAGCGGCGCAACGGGATTACCATTGGCGAAGGGGCCGCCTTGATGCTGATTAGCGGCGAGCCTGACGGCGTATCGCTGCTGGGCGTCGGCGAATCTTCCGATGCGCACCATATGTCGGCGCCGCATCCCGAAGGGGAAGGCGCGGCGCGGGCGATCCGCATGGCGTTGGCGCACGCCGGGCTACGGCCCGAGGATATCGGCTACATCAATCTGCACGGCACGGCGACGCGCCTTAACGATCGGATCGAGGCGAAAGTAGTGCAGTCAATCTTTGGCGAGCGCGTGCCCTGTAGTTCCACCAAGCACCTGACCGGCCATACGCTGGGCGCGGCGGGTATTTGCGAGGCGGCGATCTGCTGGCTGCTGCTGACGCGCGAACTTCCCTTGCCGCCGCAGGATTTTTCACAGGGCGCGCGGGATGAAACGCTGCCGCCCTGCGGTTTGCTTAGCGAGTCGGGACGACTGGCGCGGCCTGTGATTCTGTCCAACTCCTTTGCCTTTGGCGGCAATAACGCCTGCCTGATTGTGGGGAAAGCCCATGGCTGACTATCTGCCGGCGGCGAGCTATCTGCCCCACGAATCGCCGATGGTGCTGGTGGACGAGGTGATCCACGTCGATAATGAACACGCCCGTTGCCGGGTGGCGGTGAGCCGCGACGGCATTCTGGCGCTTTTTCTTGATGGCGAGGGGCATCTGCCCGCTTGGTTCGGCATTGAAATCATCGCCCAGACGATTGGGGTGTGGGCGGGCTGGCACGCTCGCCGCAACCATGGTCAAAAACCGCGTCCCGGCATGCTGCTGGGCGGGCGGGGCTATCGCTGCCGTCAGGCGTTTTTCCCCGCCGCGTCGCAGCTTGATGTGAGCGTGACGCTATTGATGCGTGATGAAAAGATCGGCTGTTTTGACGGTGAAATCAGGATTGACGGCGAAAAATACGCCGCCGGCAGGCTTAATACCTATCAGCCGGATGACAATGAATTAAAACAACTTTTAGCACAGGGAAAAGAGTAATGACGCGTAGCGTGTTAGTGACCGGCGCCAGTAAGGGGATTGGTCGAGCCATTGCCCTGCGCCTGGCGGCGGATGGCTTTACCGTCGCGGTGCATTACCACCGCGACAGAGACGGCGCTGAAGATACGCTGCGCCGCATCCTCGACGCCAACGGCGCCGGCCGCATCCTCGGGTTCGATATCGCCGACCGGGAGGCGTGCCGCGCGGTTATCGGGCAGGATATCGAGGCGCACGGCGCCTATTACGGCGTGGTCAGCAATGCCGGCATCACCAGCGACGGCGCCTTTCCCGCGTTGGACGACCAGGCCTGGGACAGCGTGATCCACACCAATCTCGATAGCTTCTATAACGTGATTCACCCCTGCGTGATGCCGATGATCGGCCTGCGCCAGGGGGGACGCATCATTACCCTGTCCTCGGTTTCCGGGATCATGGGTAACCGCGGGCAGGTTAACTACAGCGCGGCGAAGGCCGGAATTATCGGCGCTTCCAAGGCGCTGGCCGTCGAACTGGCGAAGCGGAAAATTACCGTCAACTGCATCGCCCCCGGATTGATCGATACCGGCATGATTCAAATGGAGCCGCTAGCCGTTGCAGAAGCGATGAAAATGATCCCCATGAAACGCATGGGGCAGGCGGATGAGGTCGCGGGGCTGGCGGGTTATCTTATGTCCGATATCGCCGGATACGTAACGCGTCAGGTGATTTCTATTAACGGAGGGATGCTGTGATGCGTCGTGTGGTGGTAACGGGAATGGGCGGCGTGACCGCGTTTGGCGAGTCCTGGCAGCGCGTGTCAGACGGCCTGCGCGCCGGGCGCAATGCGATACGCAAGATGCCGGAGTGGGGGGTGTACGACGGCCTGAATACGCAGTTGGGCTCGCCGATTGATGATTTCACGCTGCCGGAGCATTACACCCGTAAACGCATTCGCTCCATGGGGCGCGTCTCGCTGATGGCGACGCGCGCCACCGAGCTGGCGCTGCAACAGGCGGGTCTGCTGGAGCATCCGGTATTGACCAGCGGGGAAACCGGCATCGCCTACGGCTCGTCGACGGGCAGCACCGGGCCGGTGAGCGATTTCGCCACCATGCTGACGGAAAAACACACCAATAATATTACCGGCACCACCTATGTACAGATGATGCCGCACACCACGGCGGTGAATGCCGGGCTGTTCTTCGGCCTGCGCGGCCGCGTTATCCCCACCTCCAGCGCCTGTACTTCCGGCAGCCAGGCGATTGGCTACGCCTGGGAAGCGATTCGCCACGGCTACCAGACTGTGATGGTCGCCGGCGGCGCGGAGGAGCTGTGCCCTTCGGAGGCGGCGGTGTTTGACACCCTGTTCGCCACCAGCCAGCGCAATGACGCCCCGCACACTACGCCGTCGCCTTTCGACGCCGGGCGCGACGGGCTGGTGATCGGCGAGGGCGCCGGGACGCTGGTGCTGGAAGAGCTGGAGCATGCGCAGGCGCGCGGGGCGACCATTTACGCCGAGCTGGTGGGGTTCTTTACCAACTGCGATGCGGCGCATATCACTCAGCCGCAGCGCGAAACCATGCAGATTTGTATCGAGGGTTCACTGCGCTGCGCGGGGCTGAGCGCTGGCGATATCGGTTATATCAATGCGCACGGCACGGCGACGGATCGCGGAGACGTGGCGGAAAGTCTGGCGACGGCGGCGGTTTTCGGCGACGCGACGCCGATCTCTTCCCTGAAAAGTTATTTCGGTCACACTCTGGGCGCCTGCGGCGCGCTGGAAGCCTGGATGAGCATTGAAATGATGCGCGAAGGCTGGTTTGCCCCCACACTCAACCTGCGGCAGCCGGCGCAAGACTGCGGTGCGCTGGATTATATTATGGGCGAGCCGCGTTATATCGACACCGACTATGTGCAGTCCAATAACTTCGCCTTCGGCGGCATCAATACCTCGCTGATTTTCCGCCGCTGGAAATAAAAATATGGGATGGCGGGAAAGGGCGTCTCCCTGTTGTTCCCGCGCATACGATGCCGGATATGCGATGCGAAAGCGTTTCGGCTGTGCCGGAATGACGCAATGGGGCGTGATTTTGCTATTTGTCATAAAACTGTCATATTACATACATTTTACTGTCACTCAACTGTCCTATTTTTCCTCCTGCACACTACACTCTGATTAATCACGACTCCGGGTCGACACTACTTTTGGGTATCCCACAGGAGGGATTATGAAACTTATGCGTACCACTATTGCCAGTATCGCCGCCGCGGCGTTTTCGCTGACGGCGGTTTCCGCCTTTGCCGCCGTCAATCTCACCGGCGCTGGTGCGACATTCCCCGCGCCGGTCTATGCCAAATGGGCTGACTCCTATCAAAAAGAAACCGGTAATAAAGTCAACTATCAGGGCATCGGATCGTCAGGCGGCGTAAAACAGATTCTCGCCAAGACCGTGGATTTCGGCGCGACGGATGCGCCGCTGTCCGACGATAAGCTGGCGCAGGACGGCCTGTTCCAGTTTCCGACGGTTATCGGCGGCGTGGTGCTGGCGGTTAATGTTCCGGGCATCAAATCCGGCGATCTGACGCTGGATGGTAAAACGCTGGGTGATATCTACCTGGGTAAAATCAAGAAGTGGAACGATCCCGCCATCACCAAACTGAACCCGAACGCCAAGCTGCCGGATCAGGATATCGCGGTGGTGCGTCGCGCCGATGGTTCGGGCACCTCTTTCGTGTTCACCAGCTACCTGGCGAAAGTGAATGCGGAGTGGAAGGAAAAAATCGGTTCCGGCTCCACGGTTAACTGGCCGACCGGTCTGGGCGGCAAAGGCAACGACGGGATTGCCGCCTTCGTTCAGCGTCTGCCGGGTTCCATTGGCTACGTTGAATACGCGTACGCCAAGCAGAATAACCTGGCCTACACCAAACTGGTTTCCGCGGACGGCAAAGTCGTCAGCCCGACCGGGGAAAGTTTCAGTAATGCGGCCAAAGGCGCAGACTGGAACACCTCTTTCGCTCAGGATCTGACTAACCAGAAAGGCGAGAATGCCTGGCCGATCTCTTCAACCACTTTTATTCTGGTGCAGAAACAGCAGCCGAAAGCCGAGCTGGGCGCTGAAGTGCTGAAGTTCTTTGACTGGGCTTATACCAAAGGCGGCGATGAGGCAACGGCGCTGGATTATGCTATTTTACCCACTGAAGTGGTAGAGCAGATCCGCGCCGCCTGGAAGGCCAATATTAAAGACGGCAGCGGTAAGGCGCTGTATTAAAAATAACCGGAATTGCAAATAATTAGTATTAAAAACAATTGCATTAAGCATAATTGTACTAAAATCGTACCTGGTTCCTTGTGTTTGATCGCAAGGCCGTTAGCTAAGTTGCTGCTGGATTGATAATGGGGCAAAGAGGTTTGATGACCTCTTTGCCCCACGGCACTTTGGTATCAAACGCGGTTAAATTGAGAAGAGAGACGCATGGCTGAGTATAAGCCAACTATCAAAGCCCCCGGGAAACATGGCGATATCATTTTTGGCGCGCTGGTGAAACTGGCCGCTCTGGTGACGCTGTTGTTGTTAGGGGGCATTATTGTTTCCCTGATTGTGGCCTCCTGGCCCAGCATCGAAAAATTTGGTTTTTCCTTTCTGTGGACCAAAGACTGGGATGCGCCGGCCGAGCAATTCGGCGCCCTGGTGCCGATCTACGGCACCGTGGTCACCTCGCTGATCGCCCTGATTATCGCCATACCCATCAGTTTCGGCATCGCGCTGTTTTTGACCGAACTGGCGCCGGGCTGGCTGCGGCGTCCTCTGGGCGTCGCCATTGAGCTGCTGGCCGCCATCCCCAGCATCGTCTACGGCATGTGGGGGCTGTTTGTTTTTGCACCGCTGTTCGCCAAATATTTCCAACAGCCGTTGGGCAGCGTGCTATCCGGTATCCCGATTGTCGGCGCGCTGTTCTCCGGTCCGGCGTTCGGCATCGGCATTCTTGCCGCCGGGGTGATTCTGGCCATCATGATTATTCCGTACATCGCGGCGGTGATGCGCGACGTGTTTGAACAGACGCCGGTGATGATGAAAGAGTCCGCCTACGGTATTGGCTGCACCACCTGGGAAGTTATCTGGCGTATCGTTCTGCCTTATACCAAGAACGGGGTGATTGGCGGCATTATGCTGGGGCTGGGTCGCGCGCTGGGCGAAACCATGGCGGTCACCTTTATTATCGGCAATACCTACCAGTTGGACAGCATATCGCTGTATATGCCCGGCAACAGTATTACCTCGGCGCTGGCCAATGAATTCGCCGAGGCGGAGTCCGGCCTGCATACCGCCGCCCTGATGGAACTGGGGCTGATCCTGTTTGTGATCACCTTTATTGTTCTGGCGTGCTCAAAGTTGATGATTATGCGTCTGACAAAGAATGAGGGGACGCGCTGATGGCTGCGTTAAACACGGAACAACAAGCGTCGCTGGCGCGTTCGCGACATAAAATGCAGGCCTGGCGGCGTCAGAAAAACCGCATAGCCCTGTGTTTATCCATGGTTACCATGGCGTTCGGCCTTTTCTGGCTGGTGTGGATCCTGTTTTCAACCATCAGTAAAGGGATGGACGGCATGTCGCTGGCGTTATTTACCGAAATGACGCCGCCGCCGAATAGCCCGGGCGGCGGGCTGGCGAACGCCATTGTCGGCAGCGGCCTGCTGATCCTGTGGGCGACGGTGTTGGGCACGCCGCTGGGGATTATGGCCGGTATCTATCTGGCGGAATACGGGCGGAAATCATGGGTCGCCGAAGTGATTCGTTTTATTAACGATATCTTGCTTTCCGCGCCGTCCATCGTGGTCGGGCTGTTTGTCTACACCCTGGTGGTGGCGAAAATGCAGCACTTCTCCGGCTGGGCCGGGGTGATTGCGCTGGCATTGTTGCAGATACCCATTGTTATCCGCACCACGGAAAATATGCTCAAGCTGGTGCCGGACAGCCTGCGCGAAGCGGCCTATGCGCTGGGAACCCCGAAATGGAAGATGATTTCCGCCATCACGCTGAAAGCCTCGGTTTCCGGCATTATGACCGGGATTTTACTGGCGATAGCGCGCATTGCCGGGGAAACCGCGCCGCTGCTGTTTACCTCGCTCTCCAATCAGTTCTGGAGCACGGACCTGATGCATCCGATCGCCAACCTGCCGGTCACCATATTCAAGTTCGCCATGAGTCCGTTCGTTGAGTGGCAGCAGCTGGCCTGGGCGGGGGTATTGCTGATTACCCTGTGCGTTCTGCTGCTGAATATTCTGGCGCGGGTTATTTTTTCCGCCAAGAAACACTAATAATTTTAAGGCGTTGCCTTGCAGCGCCCGTGTAAAAGAGAGAAGTCTTGATGAGTATGGCTACTGAGACATCCACCAGTAAAATCCAGGTTCGCAATCTGAATTTCTATTATGGGAAGTTCCATGCGCTAAAGGATATCACGCTGGATATTGCCGCCAATCAGGTTACCGCCTTTATCGGTCCTTCGGGCTGCGGCAAATCCACGCTGCTGCGTACCCTGAATAAAATGTATCAGCTCTATCCGGAGCAGCGCGCCGAAGGCGATATTCTGCTTGATGGCAATAATATCCTGACCGATAAACAGGATATCGCGCTGCTGAGGGCCAAGGTGGGGATGGTTTTCCAGAAGCCGACGCCGTTTCCGATGTCCATTTACGACAACATCGCTTTCGGCGTACGCTTGTTTGAAAAATTATCGCGCGCGGATATGGATGAACGGGTGCAGTGGGCGCTGACCAAAGCGGCGCTGTGGCACGAAACCAAAGACAAGCTGCACCAGAGCGGTTACAGCCTGTCGGGCGGTCAGCAGCAGCGCTTGTGCATCGCGCGCGGCATCGCCATCCGTCCTGACGTGCTGCTGCTGGATGAGCCCTGCTCCGCCCTGGATCCTATCTCCACCGGCAGAATTGAAGAGCTGATTTCCGAGCTGAAAAAAGATTACACCGTGGTTATCGTCACCCACAATATGCAGCAGGCCGCGCGTTGTTCGGACCATACGGCGTTTATGTATCTGGGTGAACTGATCGAATTCAGCGATACCGACACCCTGTTTACTGCGCCACGGCAGAAACAGACCGAAGATTACATCACCGGCCGCTACGGTTGATTACGGGAAGCATCATGGAAAATCTGAATCTGAACAAACATATTTCCGGGCAGTTCAACGCCGAGCTGGAGCATATCCGCACCCAGGTGTTGACCATGGGCGGGCTGGTGGAGCAGCAACTGACCGACGCCATTACCGCGATGCATAACCAGGATGCCGAGCTGGCGCAGCGCGTGGTGGAAGGGGATGCCAAAGTCAACATGATGGAAGTGACGATTGACGAGGCCTGCGTGCGCATCATCGCCAAACGCCAACCCACCGCCAGCGATCTGCGTCTGGTGATGGCGATCATCAAAACCATCTCCGAGCTGGAACGCATCGGCGACGTGGCGGACAAGATATGCCGCACCGCGCTGGAAAAATTCTCTCATCAGCATCAGCCGCTGCTGGTCAGCCTGGAGTCGCTGGGGCGCCACACGGTGCAAATGCTGCACGACGTGCTGGATGCGTTCGCCCGGATGGATCTGGATGAGGCGGTGCGTATCTATCGTGAAGATAAAAAGGTGGATAAGGAGTACGAAGGGATTGTGCGCCAGTTGATGACGCATATGATGGAAGACTCCCGCACCATCCCCAGCGTGCTGACGGCGCTGTTCTGCGCCCGCTCCATCGAGCGTATCGGCGACCGTTGCCAGAATATCTGCGAATTTATCTTCTATTTCGTCAAAGGTCAGGATTTCCGCCATCTGGGCGGCGACGCGCTGGAAAAACTGCTGGTGGAGAAAGAGGGTAAAAAACAGGGGTAGTTTGCCAATGAAGTTTGCTTTTACTTGGTTTTAGGAAAAACACGGGGATGGATAGGGATATACCGCCCCGTGGTGGTTTTGGTGTTGAAATTGTATGGTGATTGTCCGTTGTTGAGTTGTTGTATGTGGCTTGCTGTTTTTTCCCGCTTGGTTCCAATTCCACCTGTTTCCGTCGTTCACTGTTGCAGAATTTATCGACTCCTATTCCATTGTTTCATTTCATCTTTCTCAATACGGTGATTTTTATTGAGCTTCCTTGCAGGATGTATAAAATTTTATACATACGTGAGGGATGATGTATGATTGGAAAAGAAATAGATTGGCGTGGAAGTGCATTGGATGATTTGAAAGCATTCCCGGAAAAAGCTCGAGCATCCGCAGGTCATCAACTGAGGCGTGTGCAATATGGTCTCGAACCAAATGATTTTAAACCAATTAATAATTGGGGGGCAGGAGTCATCGAGATTCGTATTGATGATGAGGATGGTACTTATCGAGTGGTTTATGTCGCCAAGTTTCCAGAGAAAATTTATGTGTTACATAGTTTTAAAAAGAAAGCTCGGGCTACTTCCAAAAAAGACGTCAATCTTATCAAGGTACGTTATCAAGCGGTAATCATTGAGCGGAGAAAGGAAAAATGACTAATCATATCGACGTTAAGTCTCGTCATATCACGGCGGCGACCGATAATATTTTTTCAGATCTCGGCTTTTCCGCAGAGAAAGCGGAAGCATTGCTATCAGAGTCCGATAAAGAAATTGAACAGGCTTTGGCTATGAAGAAAGCGCTGATGGCTTCAATAGCTGCCTGGATAAAATCGCAAGGATACCGCCAATCTGAGGCTGCAAACGTTTTGCATGTTTCCCGTCCACGCATATCTGATGTCGTGAATCAAAAAACAGAGAAGTTTACCCTTGATTCTTTGGTTGGAATGGCGGGAAAAATTGGTAAGCGAGTAAAACTGGTGATTGAATAGCTTGCTCTCCGTTGTTGCTTTTAAATAGTGCAAAAAAAGAGCATCCCCGCACTATTAGCGCGCTAATTATCTAGATGAAATGCTTATACTAAAAACGTAACTTAATTTCTCAGCCGCAGTATTCAAAAATAGTGCACGCCACGCCTGCGGTTTCTCCTTTTTAGAAATCACTTACCTAAAATCTGTAAGGTTACAAATCCGCTATTGGCTTCAGTCTTGCAATGATTACACCGTGAGTATTCAGCATGGTTTATTCATTAATGGCATGGAGAAATAGCATGACTCGTTCCCTGGCAAGACGGATACAACAATACGCTTTATCTGCATTACTGATGGGATGTGCTTCATACGGCTATGCGGGCAAACAGAACGATACGTTGGTGTATGCCTCGGATAACGAGGTGGAAAATATCAGCCCTTATCATAATACCCTGCGCGAAGGGGTGATTATTTCCAACCTGGTGTGGGACCGGCTGATCTATCGCGATCCCAAAACCGGAGAATATGAACCCCAACTGGCCGCCTCGTGGGAATGGGATGCGCCGGAAATACTGGTTCTGCATTTGCGCAAAGGGATTAAATTCCATAATGGCGATGATTTTAGCGCCGATGACGTGGTTTACACCTTCAATAATATTGCCGGCGATAATACCGATTCCGTGATGCCGCAGAGCGTCAACTGGATAAAGGAAACCGAAAAGGTCGATGACTACACGGTAAAACTGCATCTGGAAAAACCTTTCCCGGCGGCGCTGGAATATTTGTCCGGCCCGACGCCGATCTTTCCCGCCAAATACTACCAGCAGGTTAAGCTGGCCGGCTTCAGTAAAGCCCCGATTGGCACCGGCCCTTATAAGATCACCGGCGTGACGCCCGCGCAGGGCGTCACTATGGAGAAAAACGCCGATTACTTTACAGACAGCCCGGTTGGGCAGCCGAAAATAGGCAAATTACAGTTTGTGGTGATCCGCGATCCGGAAACCCGGCTGGCGCAGCTGATGACCGGCCAGGTCGACTGGATCTGGCGGGTTCCCGCCGATCAGATGACCTCGCTGGAAACCATGCCGAATATCGCGGTGAAAAGCGGCGAAACCATGCGCATCGGTTTTCTGGCGCTGAACACCAACGCCGGCGGGCCGGGCGGGGAACCGTTCAGGGATCTGCGCGTCCGTCAGGCGGTGAACCACGCCATCAACCGCCAGGGAATGGTGGATAATCTGGTGCGCGGCGGCAGTCAGCCGGTCTATTCCGCCTGTTTCTCCGCTCAGGCCGCCTGTAACACCAGCAAAGTGATCAAGTATGAGTACGACCCGGAAAAAGCCAAACGGTTACTGGCGGAGGCCGGCTACCCCAACGGTTTCGATACCGATATCTGGGCTTATCGCGAGCGGGACTACGCCGAGGCGATTATCGGCGATCTGCGTAAAGTCGGCATTAATGCCCGGTTGCATTATGTACAGCACTCGGTGCTGGCGGCCGATCTGATTTCCGGTAAGGCGCCGATGGCGGTACGTACCTGGGGTTCTTATTCCATCAACGATGCCTCCGCCTTCGTTACGCCTTATTTCGGCGGCAAGGGGGATGATATCTGGAAAGACGCGGAGGTCACCGGCATGTTGACCAAGGCTGATGAAACCATCGATACCAAGCAGCGCAGCGCTCTGTATGCGGACGTGCTGGGGCGTATTTCTTCCCAGGCGTATCTGGCGCCGCTGTTTTCCTATTCAACCAACTATGCCTTTACCTCCGACCTGAACTTTGACAGCTGGCCGGATGAGCTTCCGCGCTTTGCGCTGGCGAGCTGGAAGTAACAGACCCAGGGGAATCGGCAGCGCTATCGATTCCCCCCGATATCCGGTGAGAATGAGGAACAGCTCATGATTATCTATATGTTGCATCGGCTGCTCGTGGCGCTGGCGGTGCTGTTTACCGTGGCGATCGTCAGTTTCTCTCTCCTGCATCTTTCCGGCGATCTGGCGGCGGCGATTGCCGGACCGGACGCCACGGCCGAGGTGGTCGAGCGTATTCGGGTGCAGTATGGGCTGGATCAGCCGTTGACCACGCAGTTCGCGCACTGGATGTGGTCGGCGCTGCATCTCGATTTCGGCCGCTCGTTCTATTTTGAAAATACGGTGATGGAACTGGTCGGCCAGAGAATGCCCATTACGCTGAAGCTGGGGGCGGTTTCCCTGCTGCTGGCGTTGGTGGTGGCGATCCCTCTCGGGGTGCTGGCCGCGGTATTCCGCGATACCTGGATCGACAGATGTTCCGTTTTTATTTCCGTTATCGGACAGGCGATGCCGAATTTCTGGTTTGCCCTGCTGCTGATCGTCGTCTTTGCCGTGGGTCTGAAATGGCTGCCGGTGGCGGGAAACGGCAGCTGGCGGAACTTTGTGTTGCCGGCGATCGCCCTTGGCTATTACGCCATGCCGTCGCTGATGCGCCTGACGCGCTCCGGCATGCTGGACGTGTTGGGTTCGGACTATGTCCGCACCGCGCGGGCCAAGGGGCTGAGCGCCTTCCGGGTCATCGTCAAGCACGGTCTGCGTAACGCTATCATTCCGGTGGTGGCGCTGGCGACGGTCGAACTGGGCTTTATGCTGGGCGGATCGGTGGTGATTGAGTCGGTGTTTGCCCTGCAGGGATTGGGGCAACTGGCGTGGGACTCCATTTCCCGCAACGACTTTCCCGTGGTGCAGGCCATCGTGTTGATTATCTCGGTGTTTTATATCGGGCTGACCTTTCTGGCCGATGTCCTTAATGCGGCGCTCGATCCGCGTCTGCGTACCTCATAGGGAGCTTCCATGAAAACCTCTTCATCACTCTCTTCCACGCTGGCGGCCAAGGCGCCGATGCCCGAAGCGGGGCTGATTGCGGAGCCCGCGCCCTGGCGCAAGTGGCTCGGCAGCATTCTCGGCCATCACAGCATGACGCTCGGCCTGACTATTCTGGCGGTTATCGTGCTGGCGGCCGTCCTTGCGCCGTTAATCAGCCCGCACGATCCCTACGCGCAGGATGTGAGCCGGCGTCTGATACCGCCGGTATGGCATGAAAAAGGCGGTTGGGAACATATTCTGGGCACCGACAAGCTGGGGCGCGACTATCTGAGCCGGCTGCTGTTCGGGGCCAGGGTGTCGTTAACCATCGGGCTGGTTTCGGTGCTGGTGGCCGGGTTTATCGGCATCACGCTGGGGGTGCTGGCCGGCTATTTCGGCGGCCGGGTGGATGCGCTGGTCAGCTATATCCTGACGGTCCGTCTGTCCATGCCGATCATCCTGGTGGCGCTGGCGACCGCTTCGCTGGTGGGCGGATCGGTGAAAGTGGTGATCCTGCTGCTGGGATTACTGCTGTGGGATCGCTTTCTGATTGTCTCCCGCTCGGTAACCCGGCAGCTGCGCGAGGCGGAGTTTATCGCCGCCGCCAAGACGCTGGGCGCCTCCTCGTTGTTCATTATGCTGCGCGAAATCCTGCCCAATCTGCTCGGCCCGCTGACGGTGGTGGCGACGCTGGAAATCGCCCACGCCATTCTGCTGGAGGCCACGCTCTCTTTCCTCGGGCTGGGCGTACAGCCGCCGATGCCGTCATGGGGGCTGATGGTGGCGGAAGGCAAGGCTTACATGTTCTTTCAACCCTGGGTCATCCTGATCCCCGGCATTGTGCTCGCCGTTCTGGTGCTGGGGATCAATCTGGTGGGAGACGGCCTGCGCGACATTACCGCGCTGGACGGACGTAACTGAGGAAAAGACCATGAATAACGACATTTTGCTCGATGTAAAAAACCTGCGGGTCGATCTCCCCACGTCTCGCGGTACGCTGCATGCGGTGCGCGGGCTGGATTTTTCGGTACGGCGCGGGGAAATGCTGTGCCTGGTGGGCGAGTCCGGCTGCGGCAAGTCGATGACGTCGCTGGCGCTGATGGATCTGCTGCCGCGCAAGGCGGTGCGCACCGCGGACCATATGCTCTTCAAAGGCACCGAGTTGCAGTCGCTGAAAAAGCGCGACATTACCGCGCTGCGCGGCGACAAGATGTCGATGATCTTTCAGGAGCCGATGACCTCGCTGAATCCCTCGTTCACGCTGGGTAATCAACTGTGCGAAACGCTCCTGGCGCACCGCAAAGTTTCCCTGTCGCAGGCGCGCGAACGGGCGGTTTATCTGATGGAGCGCGTGGGCATCCCGATGGCCGCCGAGCGTCTTAATCAGTATCCCCACCAGCTTTCCGGCGGCCTGCGCCAGCGCATCATGATCGCCATGGCGCTGATGTGCGAGCCGGAGCTGATTATCGCCGACGAACCGACCACCGCGCTGGACGTCACCATTCAGGCGCAGATCCTGCGCATGCTGCGCGAACTGCAGCGGGAGTTCGGCATGGCGGTGATTTTCATCACCCATGATTTGGGGGTGGTGGCGCGTATCGCCGATCGGGTGGCGGTGATGTACGCCGGGCAGATTGTGGAAACCGCCCCGGTGATGGCGTTATTTAACCAGCCGCAGCACCCCTATACCCAGGCCCTGCTCGACTGCATTCCGATACAGGGCAAGACCATACCGGGCCAGCCGCTAAAGGCGATCCCCGGCGTGGTGCCCAGTCTGATCGGCGTGCAGCAGGGCTGCGCGTTCAGTAATCGCTGTTCCCACTGTACCGATGCCTGCCGCCAGGAAACGCCGTATGTCGATGTGACGGAGCGGCATGCGGTTCGCTGCCTGCGGGCCTTGCCGGTACGGGATGCGGAGGTCGCATGAGCCATAGCATGAACCATAGTGCGGCGACGTCGGCGTTGCCGACGCATATTCCGGGCAATGATGATATCGCGCTGGAGCTGTGTTCCCTATCGCGGGTTTTTCGCCTTAATCGCGGTCTGTTTACCCGCGCGGGCGAGATCCGGGCGGTAAATGATGTTTCCCTGCGTATCCGGCGGGGAGAAACGCTGGGGCTGGTGGGGGAATCCGGATGCGGCAAAAGCACGCTGGCCAAAATGCTGCTGGGCCTGCTGGCGCCGACTTCCGGCAACGTGCTGATCGAAGGCCGTGAAATCGATTCCGGCAGGCGCAAGGAGATGGCGTCGCGTATTCAGCCCATCTTTCAGGATCCCTACTCGTCGCTCAACCCGCGACGCACCGTCGCGGATATTGTGGAGGTGGCGTTGCGTCTGCACGGTATCGGCACGCCCGATGAGCGCAAAGCGCGCGTCAGGGAAATGCTGGACGTGGTCGGCATGCCCGCCCGGACGCACAGCCAGTATCCCGGCCAGCTTTCCGGCGGCCAGCGCCAGCGGGTGGCGATCGCCCGGGCGCTGATTATGCGCCCCGATATTCTGATCTGCGACGAGCCGACGTCGGCGCTGGATGTCTCCGTCCAGGCGCAGATCCTCAATCTGCTGCTGGCGCTTAAACAGGAGTTCGGCCTGACCTACCTGCTTATCAGCCACAACCTGTCGGTGGTGGAGCATCTGGTGGACCATGTGGCGGTAATGCAGAGAGGGTCGATTGTCGAACAGGGCACGCGCGAGCAGATTTTCCACGCGCCGCGGCATCCTTATACCAAATCGCTGTTGGCGTCGGTGCTGACGCCGGAGCCGGGGCTGGGCATTCCGGATATCGACGCGCAGTAACCGCAACGAACGCCCTAACGCACCGACAGGCAGCCGTTCCGCCGGGGCCCTGCCGTCGGCAACTGAATATCGGATAACAGAGGACAGAGTGACGATGACGCGTGAAAAGAGTATCCAGGCAACCGTGGATTATTTTACTTGCGGCGAATTTACCCAAACCCTGGCGCGCCGGGTGGCATACCGCACGGAAAGCCAGAATGCCGACAGCGGGCCCGTTCTGCTCTCCTACCTGACGGATGAGATGATACCCGCGTTGCAGGCGTTGGGGTTCGAATACCTGATCGTGGAGAACCCGGTCGGCGGCAAAGGCCCCTTTTTGCTGGCGCGGCGCATGGAGCCTGAAGCCGCGCTGACGCTGCTGACCTACGGCCACGGCGATGTGGTGCGCGGCTATGACGACCAGTGGCGGGAGGGGCTATCGCCGTGGGAGCTGGTTGAGGACGGCAACCGCTGGTATGGGCGCGGCACCGCCGACAACAAAGGGCAGCACACCATCAACCTGGCGGCGCTGGAGCAGGTGCTGAAAGCGCGCGACGGCCATCTCGGCTACAACGTGAAAATCATTCTGGAAATGGGGGAAGAGGACGGTTCGCCGGGGCTGAACGAGGTTTGCGCGCAATATCGCGACTGGCTGAGCGCCGATCTGTTTATCGCCTCCGACGGGCCGCGGATATCCGCCGCCCGTCCGACCCTGTTTCTGGGATCGCGCGGGGTGTTCAATTTTGAACTGCGGGTGGAGGCGCGCGAAGGGGCGCACCATTCCGGCAACTGGGGCGGGCTGTTGAGCAACCCCGGCATCCGTCTGGCCCATGCCCTTGCCGGCATGGTGGACGCCCGCGGCCGTATTCTGGTGCCGGGGCTGCGGCCGCCGGCGATATCCGCGACCATGCGTCATTTTCTTGCGGATATCGAACTGGGCGGCGGGGCGACGGACCCGGCTATCGATTCCGAATGGGGAGAACCGGGACTGACGGCGGCGGAGAAACTTTATGGCTGGAATACGCTGGACGTGCTGGCGTTCGTTACCGGTAATCCGCACAAGCCCGCCCACGCCATTCCGCCGCGGGCCGACGCGCATTGCCATATGCGCTATGTGGTGGGCAGCGACGTGGCGAACTTCGGCCGCCATATCCGCCGTCATCTGGATGACAACGGATTCGCCGACGTGGAGATGGTTAACGCCGTCAGCCATTACGCCGCCACCCGGCTCGATCCCAGTGATCTGTGGGTGGAATGGGGGAAGGCGTCGATAACCCGCACGTCCGGCGTCAAAACCGCGGTGCTGCCGAACTTCGGCGGCGGGTTACCGAACGCCTGCTTCTCGGAAACGCTGGGCTTGCCGACGCTGTGGGTGCCGCACTCCTATCCGGCCTGTTCGCAGCACGCGCCCAATGAGCATATTCTGGCGGATACGACGCTGGAAGCCCTTAAAATCATGACCGGTCTGCTGTGGGATCTGGCCGAACAGGGTGCGGATATCGTCCGTCTGCGTTCGCAGCTACAGAAATCGCAGTCGGCGGAAACGGTATAAGCGTAAAAGCGCAGGAGGGCCGATGCACAGCAACGAAATTCGTTACTTTATGGCGGTGGCCAATAGCGGCTCGCTGAGCGCCGCCAGCCAGCAGCTATTTGTTGCCGTTTCAGCCATCAGCAGGCAGATCCAGCGGTTGGAGGCCCGGCTGGGCGTCCCCTTGTTCGAGCGCCATGCCCGGGGCATGATACTGAATGACGCCGGGCATATTCTGGAAAATCACGTGCGGCGCAGCGTGGCGGATATGGAGCTGGCGATCGCCGAAATAGAAGGGTTGCAATCGGCGCGCCAGACCACCATCCGCGTGGTCTGCACCGACGGCATCGGCTTTAATCTGCTGCCGACCCTGATGGCGCAGTTCAGGCAGCGGCATGCGGCGGTCAACTTTGTGCTGACGGTGGGCAGCGCCAGACAGGTGCCCGAGCTGGTTCGCAGCGGCGAATGCGATGTGGCGCTGAAGTTCAGCCTGGCGCCGGAGCACGGCGTTCAGGTTATCGCCTCTTTTTCCGCGCCCTTTATGGCGGTGATGAAAGCGGATCACCCGCTGGCGTCAAGGGATTTTCAGCTCGACGACCTGAATACCTACCCCATCGTGCTGCCCGATCAGGCGGCCACGGTGCGCCAGCTTTTTGATCTTTCATGCCGGATGAACGGCGTTTTCATCGATCCGGTATTCACCAGCAATCATTTCTCCACCCTGTACGCCTTTTTGCTCGATACGCCGGACGCCATCGCCATATGCAGCCATTTTTCCGTGTTGTACAGCGCCCGCCGCGACGGTTTGCAGGTGAAGTCGATCAATATGGCGCAGCTGGGTCAACGTACCTTGCAGATCCAGGCCGAGGTCGGCAAGGCGACCACCGCGGCGCTGAAAGATTTTGTCGAGTTTTTACGTGATGAGCTGACGATACAGGATGCGCAGTTTCGCCGGGAGTACGCGGTCTTAGGGTGACGCGGCCCCGCATTGCGCGCCGGGCGAATAGCGCCGGGAGGTCAGCGCTGCGCGGGGCAAGGCCTGGCCAGGGTGACGATCAGCATGCCGGCGATAATGGCCGTAACGCCAATAATCAGCCCCGGGGTAAACGCCTCATTCAGCAACAGAATCGAGATAATCAGCCCGACGACCGGCACCCCCAGCATGGAGGACGCCATGCTGGTGCTGGAGATCCACTGGCTGGCGGTATTGACGGCGCAGAAACAGAAGGCGGTGGCGAGCGGGCCGACAAACAGCGATATTTCACACAGGCGCAGCGAATTATCCCCGGTATACGGTCCCTCTTTGTACCAGGCGATGATAATCAGCGGCACGGCGGCGATCAGCATCTGCCAGGGCGCCAGATGATAGGCGCTGGACGCGCCGCGGTAGTGGCGCAGATGCAGGATGCAGATGGCCCAGCAGAATGAGGCGATCAGCAGCAGGGCATTGGCGCGCAGCGCGTCGCTGTCCGCCCAGTCCAGCGTCAGCGGGTTAAACAGCATGGCGACCCCGGCGATCCCCAGCAGCGTGCCGACCAGCTCCTGACGGGTTACGCGTTGCCTGAAGAGCAGAATGGCGCCCGGCAGAACCCATAATGGCGTGGTGTAGGCCAGAATGGCGGAACGACCGGCGGGGATCGCCACCATGGCGATGGCGCCCAGCGCGGTGAACGTCAGCATCTGGAGCAGGCCGACGCTGAATAGCAAGGGAATATCGCGGCGTTGCGGCAGCTTCAGCGTACCGGTGACGATCTGGATAAGGAACAGGCAGAGTCCGCCCAGCGTGAAACGCAGCGCGGAAAACCACAGCGGCGTAATATGTTCCAGTCCGAGTTTCATGACCGGCCAGTTGGCGCCCCAAATCAGGATCGCCAGCAAAAGCAGCATAATTCCCCCAGCCTGGCGCAGCGATAATGCGCCGGCCGATTTATCTTTCAGCCAGACTATTTTCTTATTTCTTAGTGAGGGAAAAATCATTTTATATTTTCTTTGCGGACAGTGACTGGATAAATCCAGTTTATTATTTTTCTGGCGGAAATTTTTTCCCTTATTAATGGCGATATTTTTGTTGCCAGGGCGATTTTCCCATCGAGTGGTAATTAACAGGAAAGGTTTTCTTTTATGCGTAAACTGGATAAAACCGATATCAGCATCCTCAATAAGCTACAGGAAAATGCCAAAGTCACCCATGCTGAATTGGCGAAAGCGGTCAATCTTTCCACCACGCCCTGTTTTAACCGGGTGAAAGCGCTGGAGGAGCTCGGGCTGATCCGCCAGCAGGTCACGCTGCTTTCGCCGCAGCGGCTTGGGCTGCACGTAAACGTGTTTATCCACGTCAGCCTCGACCGCCAGGTGGAAGAGGTGCTGCAACGCTTTGAACAGGCCATCGCCGAGCGTCCGGAAGTGATGGAGTGCTATCTGATGACCGGGGACGCGGACTATCTTCTGCGGGTACTGGTTAAAAATATCAATGAGATAGAGAGTTTTATCCTCAATCATCTGACTCGTATCCCCGGAGTGGCCAATATCCGATCCAGCTTTGCGCTCAAGCAGGTGCGCTATAAGACCACCCTGCCTCTGCCGCCGGAGGGGATGGTGCTGCCGTAGCGGTTAATTTTATTTCGTTATAGAGAGGTTTTTTTAATATAAAGGATAGATTTTGGTGGTTTGTTGAAATTTAAAGGATAAATTTTAATGAATTTAGCAATTTAAATTCATCCGTTTATGGGTAATATGATGGCTATGGGATGACGGTATTTCTCAACGGAATATTGACAACCAGCGGCTACCATTCCTTATTATTTTGCGGAGCGTTATTATGAATCTGGAGAAATTTCCACGTTATCCATTAACTTTTGGCCCTTCCCCGATTACGCCGATGAAAAGACTCAGCGAATATTTAGGGGGAGAGGTGGAAATATATGCCAAGCGCGAAGATTGTAATAGCGGTCTGGCGTTTGGCGGCAATAAAACCCGTAAACTGGAATACCTTATTCCCGAGGCTTTGGAACAGGGATGCGATACGCTGGTTTCCATCGGCGGCATTCAATCGAACCAGACGCGTCAGGTCGCCGCCGTTGCCGCTCATCTGGGAATGAAATGTATTCTGGTGCAGGAAAACTGGGTTAATTACGCCGACGCGGTGTATGACCGGGTGGGTAATATCGAGCTGTCGCGCATTATGGGCGCGGATGTCCGCCTGGATGCCGCCGGTTTTGATATCGGCATCCGGGAAAGCTGGAAAAACGCCATGGAAGAGGCGTCGCAGAATGGCGGCAAACCGTTCCCGATCCCGGCCGGCTGTTCCGAACACCCTTACGGCGGTCTGGGCTTCGTCGGTTTCGCCGAGGAAGTTCGCCAGCAGGAAAAAGAGCTGGGCTTCAAGTTTGACTACATCGTGGTCTGTTCCGTCACCGGCAGCACCCAGGCCGGCATGGTGGTCGGGTTTGCCGCCGACGGCCGCTCCCGCAACGTTATCGGTATTGATGCGTCGGCAAAACCGGAAAAAACCAAGGCGCAGATCCTGCGTATTGCGCAGAACACGGCAAATCTGGTGGAGCTGGGCCAGGAGATCACCGAAGAAGACGTGGTGCTGGATACCCGCTACGGCGGGCCGGAATACGGTCTGCCGAGCGAGGGCACGCTGGAAGCCATTCGCTTGTGCGCCCGTCTGGAAGGGGTGATGACCGATCCGGTGTATGAAGGCAAATCCATGCAGGGGATGATCGGTATGATCCGCAACGGTGAATTCCCCAAAGGCTCGAAAGTGCTCTACGCCCATCTGGGCGGCGCCCCGGCGCTGAGCGCCTACAGCTATATTTTCCGTAATGGCTGAGGATTCCGCTCCACCTCTCTCCTTCGCCGCGGAGTAAAAACGCAGGCTCCTCCCCCTGGCAAGGGCTGTCTCTTATACACAAATCCAAGGAACCTCTAGAGACCATGTGTATTCTGGTCTTGGGTTCATTCTTGGTTCTTTGTTTTTTGCTTTTCGTCGGCGTAAAAAATTATGCTGAGGAATGGGAGGTCTCCCGAATGAGCCGCATGGATGCGGCGAAAGCCAGTGCCGCGCCGGGAGCGCGTCAATGGCGGTTCGACAGGAGACCTCCGATTCCGAAGGCACCGCGAAGCGGCATAATTTCAGCCGATAGCCAGGGTTCGCAGGGCTGCGGCGACTGAGCGCCCTGCGTCGGGCGCGTGCTTCGACGTGGCATAAAAATCCCTTTCTTTTCGCGCACGAAATAGCGCTGAACTCACATATACCGTTAACAGTATATGTGACTAAGAGACAGGGCAAGGGGGAGGCTGGGTGGGGGTCACCGGGCCTGAATTTTTCAGAACGTCAGCTGGGTGGTGGAAAGCACCTCCCGCAGCCCGATAAAGGAGCGGATCTGGCGCACGCCGGGCAGAAAAAGCAGCTGTTCGGCGTGCAGCCGGTTAAAGCTCTGATTATCTTTAGTACGGATCTTCAAAATATAATCGAACTCGCCGGTGACCACATGGCACTCCATACAGCCGCTGATCCGCTGCACCGACGCTTCGAAATCCTCAAACGAGCTTGGCGTCGAGCGATCCAGCACCACCCCGATTAATACCACCAGACCGGCGTTAAGCGCCTGCGGGTCAAGCAGCGCGACCAGGTGTTTAATCAGGCCGATCTGTTTCAGCCGTTCAACGCGGCGCAGACAGGCCGGCGGGCTGAGATTGACTTTTTCCGCCAGCGCTACATTGGATAGCGAGGCGTCCGCCTGCAAAAGGCGCAGGATGGCCGTATCGAAGCGATCCAGCTCATAGGATTTCTTCTCCTCCGCGGGAGGGGTGACGATGGGGGATTTGGCTTTCATGGCGGGTTTCCTCTGGGCGCCTGATAACGCATAAGGATAATAATTGCGCCATTAAGGTATTTTTGGCAATTAAATAAGGGAAAGATCGCTTACGGCCGATAAAAAATTATAAAAACCTATCTCGATAAGCAACGACTGGCGGTTCGTCGTCATAAACCACATGTAACATAAGGTTATATTATAGCTGTTTATGTTATTTCCCGCTTGTTCGCCCCGCTGATAGCCTACAATCAATATGTTAACTGGTTAGGGGCAGGGAATGAAGAATCGTATCGTGGCATTGGCGTTGCTGGCGGGTCTGGCTTCCGTTTCCGGAATGGCGCAGGCGGATAAGCTGGATGATATTCAAAAGGCGGGCGTGGTTAAAATTGCGGTATTCGACAGCAATCCGCCGTTCGGTTTCGTTGATCCGCAAAGCAAAAAGCTGGTGGGTTACGATGTTGATATCGCCGAAGAAATTGGTAAGGCGCTGGGGGTGAAGGTGGAACTGCGCGCCACTAACCCGGCGAACCGTATTCCGCTGTTAAGCTCCAAAAAGGTGGACCTGATTGCCGCGAACTTCACCATTACCGATGAACGCGCCAAGCAGGTAAACTTCAGTATTCCTTATTTTGCCACCGGACAAAAATTCATCGCCCGCAAAGGCGTGCTGAAAACTCCGGAAGACATTAAAGCGCTGCGTATCGGCGCGGATAAAGGCACGGTACAGGAAATCACCCTGCGCGAGCATTATCCCACCGCCAAAGTGATCTCCTACGATGATACGCCGCTGGCGTTCGCCGCGCTGCGTAACGGTAATGTGCAGGCCATCACCCAGGACGATGCCAAACTAGTCGGCCTGCTGGCCAACGTACCGGATGCCCAGAAAGCCGAGTTCGAAATTTCGCCTTTCAGCATCACCAAAGAGTACCAGGGCGTGGGTATTCCCAAAGGCGAGGAACGTTTGACGGAGAAAGTCAACGAAACTCTACTGAACCTGGAAAAACAGGGCACGGCGAAAACGATCTATGACCGCTGGTTCGGACCGCAGACAAAATCGTCCCAGCCGCGCGGCGACTTTACTTTCGCCCCCCTGGATCAACAGCCAAAAGCCTGATTAACGCCATAATTTGCACTTAGACCCGCCGTGCGGGTATAACAGGATTTTGGCAGGTATTCTCCCGGCCCTCTGCTTTGCAGGGGGCATTGTTGTTTATGACACGCGGCGTTTATGAAAATTAGTGACCTATGAAACTGACCGACACGATACTGCAATACGTCGAAGCCTGGCTGCTGGCTCCCCAATACCTCGGCTGGCTGTGGCAGGGTTTTCTGGTCACGTTATGGATTTCCCTCTGTACGATCATCCTGGCGACGTCGCTGGGCTTCCTGCTGGCGGCGGCGCGAGACAGTCAACTGCGCCTACTGCGCTGGCCCGTTATGGCTTACAGCTCGCTATTCCGTAATACGCCGTTGCTGATACAGCTTTTTTTCTGGTACTTCGGCGCCGGTCAGCTATTTCCCTCGGAGATGATGCAGTGGCTTAACATGCCGCACGTCATCACGCTGCTGGGGATGGGCGTGGTGTGGCCCTCGTTCGAGTTTCTCGCCGGACTGTTCGGCCTGACGCTCTATTCCAGCGCGTTTATCGCCGAAGAAATCCGCGCCGGTATCGGCGGCGTGGCGCGCGGACAAAAGTACGCGGCGCTGGCGCTGGGATTAACCGGATGGCAATCCATGCGCTATATCGTATTGCCGCAGGCCTTGAAAATCGCTCTGCCGCCGCTGCTGGGCCAGTATATGAACGTTATCAAGAACTCATCATTGGCGATGGCTATCGGCGTGGCCGAACTCTCTTATGCATCCCGTCAGGTGGAAACCGAAACCCTGCGCACCTTTCAGGCGTTCGGGGTGGCGACGTTCCTGTATATCGCGGTGATTGCGCTGATGGAGGGCTGGGGCATGTGGCGTCAGCAACGTAGCCGGGCCGGGGAGCGCTGAAAATGGATTTCACCATTATTTACGACAACTTCAGTTACCTTATGTGGGGCCGGTTTCCGGACGGCCCGCCGGGCGGGGCGGCGCTTACGCTGGTGATTAGCCTGCTGGCGGGGTTGGCCTCCGCCGTGCTGGGAACCCTCCTCGGGGTGGCGCTGGCGATGTCCCGCGGCTGGTGCGCGGCGCTGCTGGCGATGGTTCTCGGTTTTTTCCGCGCCATTCCGGTCATCATGCTGATTTTCTGGACCTACTTCCTGCTCCCCATTCTGTTCGGCGTCGAGATTCCTGAAATTACCACCGTGGTCTGCGCTCTGGCGCTGATTGCGTCGGCTTATCTGGCGCATGGGGTGAAAGCGGGGATCGTGGCGATTGGCCGCGGTCAGTGGCAGGCCGGGTTATCTCTGGGCTTCAATCGCTGGCGGGTGCTGTGGCATATTGTTTTGCCGCAGGCGCTGAGGATGATGGTGCCGTCTTTTATCAACCAGTGGGTTTCGCTGATTAAGGATACTTCGCTGGCGTACATCGTGGGGGTGGGCGAACTGACGTTTTTAGCCACCCAGGTGAACAATCGCAGCATGGTTTATCCCATGGAGGTTTTCCTGTTCGTCGCGCTGGTCTATTTTGTTTTTTGCCTGTCGCTTGAGCTGCTGGCGAACGGGCTTAACAAGCGTTTCAGCCGGCAGGAAAAGCCGCTAAAACGCTCATGGCTATGGCGGCGTAACCGGCCGGCCTGATGCCATCGGGCGACAATAGCCGCCGTCATTATGGAATGAAAAAAAGTGGGGGAATCAGCGTTAATGCGCGCCATTTTGTTATAGGATACCCGAAAACCATTATCCCCTCTTTGGAACGCTGACAATGAATAAATCACAATCGGGCCATGTCGCCGAGCAAGGCCTGCTGGAGCGTGTGTTTAAACTGACACAACACGGCACCACCGCGCGGACGGAAACGATAGCGGGCTTCACCACCTTTTTGACCATGGTATACATCGTGTTCGTCAACCCGCAGATTTTGGGCGTGGCGGGCATGGATACCAGCGCCGTTTTTGTCACCACCTGTTTGATCGCCGCCTTCGGCAGCATCCTGATGGGGCTGTTGGCGAACCTGCCCGTGGCGCTGGCGCCGGCCATGGGGCTGAACGCCTTTTTTGCTTTCGTCGTCGTCGGGGCGATGGGGCTTTCATGGCAGGTCGCCATGGGCGCGATTTTCTGGGGCGCAATCGGTTTCCTGTTGCTGACCATTTTCCAGATCCGTTACTGGATGATCGCCAATATTCCGCTCAGCCTGCGGCTGGGCATCGCCAGTGGCATCGGGCTGTTTATCGCCATGATGGGGCTGAAGAACGCCGGCATTATCGTTTCCAATCCAGAGACGCTGGTCGCCGTGGGTGATTTGACCTCGCACGGCGTTTTGCTGGGCGCGCTGGGCTTCTTCATTATCGCGGCTCTCGCCTCGCGCCATATCCACGCCGCGGTACTGATTTCAATTGTGGTGACCACCTCGATCGGTTTGCTGCTCGGCGACGTCAAGTTTAGCGGCGTTTTCTCGATGCCGCCGAGCATCACCACCGTGGTCGGGCAGGTTGATTTGGCGGGAGCGTTGAATTTGGGGCTTTCCGGGGTGATTTTTTCCTTTATGCTGGTCAACCTGTTCGACTCTTCCGGAACCCTGATTGGGGTAACGGACAAGGCCGGTCTGGTCGATTCCCGCGGCAAATTTCCCCGCATGAAGCAGGCGCTGTATGTGGATAGCGTTAGCTCCGTCGCCGGGGCTTTTCTCGGCACCTCGTCGGTTACCGCCTATATCGAAAGCTCTTCCGGCGTTTCCGTCGGCGGGCGCACCGGCCTGACCGCGGTGATTGTCGGCCTGTTGTTCCTGCTGGTTATTTTCCTGTCGCCGCTGGCGGGGATGGTGCCCGCTTACGCCGCCGCAGGCGCGCTGATCTACGTTGGCGTATTGATGACGTCAAGCCTGGCGCGGGTTAAATGGGATGATTTGACCGAAGCCGTCCCGGCCTTTATTACCGCGGTGATGATGCCGTTCAGCTTCTCGATCACCGAAGGGATTGCGCTGGGCTTTATTTCTTACTGCGTGATGAAGCTGGCGACGGGACGCTGGCGCGAAATCAGCCCCTGCGTAATTGTGGTGGCGCTGCTGTTCCTGTTGAAAATCGTTTTTATCGACGGGCACTGATCTTTGAATGAACCGGGGGGGCGACCGTCCCCCTGCTACTGCGATATCGCGGATGCCGCTTTTTCTGCGCTATGGCTGGTCAGTTTCATATAACGCGGCGGCGGCCGCTGTTGCCGCCCGATTTCCCCGGTTTTCTTCATGCCCGACCCCGTAGCGTACGTCCACATCACCAGCCGGTTAAGCGCCGGGACGTGCGCGCACGCCCAGGCGAGATAATCATCGATATCGCTCATGACTTCAACGGCTGGAAAGTAGTCGGAGCGCAGGCGCCCCGACGCCGGGTGAAGCTTGAGACTTTCCGCCCGGCACCCGTTCGAGCGTGGAATTTTCATCAGCGACCGGCGAATCGTGCCCAACTGAGTGGCGGCCTCCAGGGGGTCGTGTTGCGCCTCGATCCAGGCTTTTTCCGCCGCGGTCGGCGTTGGCGTATGGGGCGATGTGTTGATATTGACTATCTCGATATCCATACCGACGTCGCCTTCTTCGCTCATCAGAATGGCAATGGTATTTCCGGCGTAGCCCAGGCTGAAATTAGGCAGGTTGGGATCGGCGAAATAGGGGCGTCCATCCGCAGAGGCAAGCAGTGTGGGCAATCGCGGATAGCCGAGAAAATAACACATCATCTCAGCCAGCAACGCCCGGCTTTTTAGATAGCGCTCGCGGCGTTTGGCGGAAAAACCCTGCGTTGATGCAATGAGCTCGTCTGGCAGTCTTTGTAGATCGGGAAGGGCTTCCGTACTTGTCCACCTGACAAAATGGCAGGTCATGGGTTCACTCCGTGAGGACGATAAATTTTGATCATGTTTAAATATATAATAGATGCATATTATCAGACTAAAATATGAACTAAATAAAAATAAATGGATAAATCGGCGATTATTATCCATGAATCACAATTTTCTTCCGAAATACCATTTTTTATCGAAAAATGGTATTTCGCCGGCGCTACAGTAAGCGAATGTCCCCATTGCCCCGCGCCGAGCGCAGTTGCTTTTCATGGACCCGCCGCTGCAATTCGTCCGGCGTAACCAGCCGCAGAGCCGCGGTAGGACACACGCGCACGCAGGAAGGGCCGGCGGCGACACCGGCGCACAAATCGCATTTGTGCGCTTCACTTCTCAGCGTCCTGTGTGGTTCGTCCTCCTGGCCGCTTTCCCTGATGACCACGTTAATCGCGCCAAAAGGGCAGGCAATCACACAGCTTTTGCAACCGATGCAGCGTGACTGGATAACCTGAATGCCGTTGCGATCGCGCACCAGCGCGTCTTGCGGGCAGACGGCGGCGCAGGGCGCGTTCTCACACTGATGACAGAGCACGGGTACGCTGACGTTGGCGTTTTTTATCACTTTTAAACGGGGAAAAAAGTGCGTGGATCGCAGTGTGGCGCTGTCGCCGCCGGCGTGGGCCACCGCGCATGCTATTTCGCAGGTCCGGCAGCCGATGCACTTCTGCGCATCGGCGATAACGAATTGATTAATCATGGCGTTTCCTCCGGGGATGCGTTGACATCGGCCGTCGGCGATATTGCCGCGCCCGCAGACGTAGCGGATGTTAATCTCATCATTTCCAGCATCCCCATGGCGGCTTTGCGGCCGTCGGCAATCGCCGTCACCACCAGATCGGCGCCGCGTACGGCGTCGCCGCCGGCAAAAATCTGCGGATGGTTGGTCTGGCAGGGGAAGCGGCCGACGGCCGGCGCGGTAATATGCCCCCATCTGTCCAGGCTGACGTTCGCCTCTTCAAGCCAGGGCATACTGTGGGCCTGAAAGCCGAAGGCGATAATGACGGCATCGGCGGGCTGCACAAATTCAGATCCGGGGACAGGACGGGGACGGCGGCGTCCGCTGGCATCGGGGACGCCCAGTTCCGTACGCACCAGCTCGATGCCGCACACCTCCCCCTGCTCATTCAGGCAAATTTCCTGCGGCTGTACGTTGAACATAAAATCAACGCCTTCCTCGCGGGAGTTTTTTACCTCTTTTTTCGAACCCGGCATATTGGCCTCATCGCGGCGATAGGCGCAGGTAACCGATACCGCTCCCTGACGGATCGAGGTACGCAGACAGTCCATCGCCGTGTCTCCGCCCCCCAGCACCACGACTTTTTTGCCCGCCATTGAAATATAGGGCTCGTCTTCCAGCTCGGGTAACCCCATCACGCGTTTGGTGTTGGCAATCAGAAAAGGCAGCGCCGCGAATACCCCCGGCGCGTCTTCGTTTTCCAGGCCGGCTTTCATCGAACGATAGGTTCCCACCCCGACAAAGACGCTGTCGAACTCCTGCAGGATGTGAGTCAGGGAGATATCCTTGCCCACTTCGGCATTCAGGCGAAATTCGATGCCCATCTTGCTGAAGATCCCCCGGCGGCGGGCTAAAACCTGTTTATCCAACTTGAAAGGCGGGATGCCGAACGTCAGTAGCCCGCCAATTTCAGGATGGCGATCGAACACCACGGCCTGAACGCCATTGCGCGTCAGCACGTCGGCGCAGGCCAGTCCGGCCGGGCCGGCGCCGATAATGGCGGCCCGTTTGCCGCTTGACCCGACGCGGCTCATATCGGGGGTCCATCCCATTTCCAGCGCGGTGTCGGTAATGTAGCGCTCAATGTTGCCGACGGTGACCGCGCCATACTCCTTGCCCAGCGTACAGGCGCCCTCGCATAAGCGATCCTGCGGGCATACCCGGCCGCAGATTTCCGGCAGGCTGCTGGTCTGGTGCGACAACTCGACTGCGTCCAGGATCCGTCCTTGTTTGGCCAGGCTCAGCAGCGCGGGGATGTTGTTATGCAGCGGGCAGGTCCACTCGCAGATGGCGTGTTTGCCGCAGGAGAGGCAGCGGTCGGCCTGATCCTGCGTCTGTTGAGGCGTAAAGCCGTGGTAAATTTCGTCAAATGTGGTTTTGCGCCGCGGCAGAGGCTTTTTCTCAGCGTCGAGACGCGGCCAGTTTTTTCGTTTATACAGCGGATTGCTCTCGGCGGCTTTAAGCGCCGGGGCGGCGTGTTGCCAGGGAGAGGCGGTGCGCAACGCCATGCTTTGCTGTTTTTCCCGGCGGCGGCTTTCCAGCGTTTGCTCGCTGATTAAGCGCAGCGCCTGGGTCGGGCAGGCTGCTACGCAGGCTTGCCCTTGCGGTCTGCCCGCGCACAGATCGCATTTATGCGCCATAGCGGCGTCATTGGCCGCGTCCGTCACCACGGATACGGCGCCAAACGGGCAGGCCAGCACGCAGTTTTTACAACCGATGCATTTTTCTTCGATGATTTGAATACTGTCGTCTTGCTGCGCCAGCGCCTGGGTGGGGCAGGCGCTGGCGCAGGGCGCATCTTCACAATGGTGGCAGGTGACCGCGGAACGCAGGCCTGGCGTATTGAACGCTTTTATTCTGGGCTGGAACATTCCGGCGCTGGTTGGATATTGATCGTTGTTGTGTGAAATAACGCAGGCGATTTCGCAAGCGCGGCAACCAATGCAATCCTGAGAATTTGCAATAACGAATCTATTCATAACTTCCTCTTCCGACTCCATTACCGGTAAAGAACACAGAAGCGTCTCAGCCCAACGCCGCCAGACCGGCTTGCCGTTGCGGCGTAGTTATCCATCAGATATAAGCGTTTGCTTAGATCCGCATCGGTAGCCTCTGATTTTTGGCGTTCGATTTTTTATCTGGTCACCCAGAAAATGGTTTGGAAGGGGTTGGTATGGATCTCGTCAGGAGAAAATACAACTATCCCCATTTTACTCTGGTTCCAATTAATTTGGGGGATGTCCCCCATTTATTGCTTCTCATCCTAATGATTTCGGTAGGCTGTTACTTTGATGTAGGACATGTAACCAGTCGGTTAATGCAAAATAATGTGGTGAAAAATATTGAATCGATTCAGTTGGTTGTGTATTTACATTCAGGTAACAGCCGTACCAGATATCATCTTGTTTTTATCCCATTTATCGGGTTGATTGAACACGATGTTGCGCCGTGCGGCGGGTGCAAGGGGTCAGACTACCGTGAGCGTGACATCAATATTGTTGCGGGTGGCATTCGAGTAGGGGCAAACCACGTGCGCTTTCTTCACCAATTCTTCAGTTTTGGCCTTATCAAAGCCCGGAACGGTGATTTTCAGCTCGACTTCAATACCGAAGCCGGTGGCGATCTTGCCGATACCGACGCTGCCTTCGATTGACGTTTCGGACGGGAGTGAGACTTTCTCACTTGAGGCCACGCTCTTCAGCGCGCCAAGAAAGCAGGCGGAGTAACCCGCGGCAAACAGCTGTTCGGGGTTTGTCCCCTCACCGCCGCTACCGCCCAGCTCTTTGGGCACATCCAGCTTGACGTCGAGATGTTTGTCTGAGGAAACCGCGCGGCCGTCACGCCCACCGGTGGCTTTAGCATGTGCAACATAGAGAACTTTTTCGATAGACATAATTTTTCCTGTGGTTTACGAGAACACCATTAAGCATAGACCATGACGGCGCGCTATGTGGCGTGGAGTCGGGCGGCAAAGCACAGGTCCTTGATACGTTTAATCGATCGGGTAACGCCGCAGGGGGGCTGCGCCCGGCGATCACTTGTCCTGATGCGCCGCCTGCGCCGCTGATATCGTCGCTATATTTTCTTCTATCCAGTCGGCCAGGATTTTAACGCGCTCGCTGGCTTCTCTGCCCAGCGGGGTCAGGCTGTATTCAACGTGCGGCGGTACGACGGGATAGGCGATGCGCAGGATAAAACCATCGTTTTCCAGCCATTGCAGCGTTTGCGCCAGCATACGCTCGCTGACGCCGCCGATTCTGCGACGTAACTGACTGAAACGGAGCGTTCCATCCAGCAATGCGACTAAAATCAATACCCCCCAGCGGCTGGTGATATGGTTAAGGATTTGGCGGGACGGGCATTTTTCGGCGAAAAGATTTCCCTGCAACGGCGTAGCCGCTGAAGAGACGACGGGTGATATTTTTTCCGACACTATACTTACCTTTATGTGCGTACTTACTTTAAGTTAGTTTGTCGACTATTATGCCAGTTGATGACAGTCAAAAAAAGGAGCTTGGTGATGATTGCGATTACAGGTGCATCCGGCCGGTTGGGCCGGTTAGTGATAGAACAACTGCTGGCGAAACTACCGGCGGGCGACATTCTGGCGTTGGCGCGGGATGTCGACAAAGTCGCTGATTTAGCCGCCCGCGGCGTGCAGGTAAAGGCGGCGGACTACACGCAGCCGGACTCTCTGGTTGCCGCGTTGCAAGGCGTGGATAAACTTTTGCTGATCTCCTCCAGCGAAGTGGGGAAACGTGTGGCGCAACATCGCAATGTGATTGAGGCGGCGCGTCAGGCCAAGGTAAAACTGTTGGCCTATACCAGCATCTTGCATGCCGATCGCTCGCCGCTGGGCCTGGCGAAAGAGCATCGTGAAACCGAGGCGCTGATCAAAGCCTCCGGCCTGCCTTATGTGCTGCTGCGCAATGGCTGGTACAGCGAAAACTATGCGGCCAGCATACCGTCGGCATTACAGTATGGCGTATTTATCGGTAGCGCCGGAGAGGGAAAAATTGCTTCCGCCGCGCGTGCCGACTATGCGGCGGCCGCGGCCGCCGCGCTGACGCAGGACAATCAGGCCGGTAAGGTTTATGAACTGGCGGGTGATGAGCCATACACGCTGGCGGAATTGGCCGCTGAAGTGAGCCTTCAGTCTGGTAAGCCTCTGCATTACCAGAATATGTCCGAGGCGGAATTCAGCGCGGCGCTGGTCGCGGCAGGCCTGCCTCCGGTTATCGCCGATATGCTCGCTGACTCTGATGTCGGCGCAGCCCAAGGCGGCTTGTTTGACGACAGCCATCAACTGAGCCAGTTGATTGGCCGTCCCGCCACGCCGCTGGCGATCGTGGTGAAATCGGCCATCCAATAGGCCGGATAGCGGTCTGGCTGGCATAAGCGCGTCAGGCGTCGCCAGCCTTCAGCGCCGCCGCAGTAATGGGAATTTTGTTTCCATATAGTGATATCATCCGGCATGATACCGTGACGTTCTTATCTCTGCCTGAAACGAACGCTATTAGCCCCTTACCTCAGCATCGGCTTCAATCCGGTTAAATAATATGTTCAGCAGCAATGCCGCCAGACATGAGGCGCTGATGCCGGAGTGCAACAAGGTGCGGACCCAGTTCGGGAACTGATCGTAAAACGTCGGCATCACGATCGGGATCATGCCGAAGGCAATGGCCGTTGCCACCACGACCAGATTCATATTGTCCTTATAGTCGACTCTGGCCAACGTGCGGATACCGCTGGCTGCCACGGAGCCAAACAGCACCACCCCGGCGCCGCCCAGCACCGGCAACGGAATACAGGCCATCACCGTCCCCAGTATCGGCAATACGCCCAGCAGCACCAGGATCGCGCCGCCGGCGCTGACCACAAAACGGCTTTTGACGCCGGTGAGCGCCACCAGCCCGATATTCTGGGCGAACGAGCTTTGCGGGAACGAGTTGAATACCGGCGACAATGCGCTGGAAAGCATATCGGCACGCAGGCCGTTGGCGATACGACGGGTATCCACCGGTGATCCGACAATTTCGCCCACGGCGATCAGCCCGGCGGTGGTTTCCGTTAATAGCACCAGCACAATCAGCAGCATTGAGAGAATGGCGCTCAGTTCGAAGATCGGCCAGCCGAAAGCAAAGGGTTCCGGTATCGCCAGCCAGGTTCCGTCGCCCACGGCAGAGAAATTCACTTTGCCCGCCAGCGCCGCCGCCACACAGCCCACGGCCATCGCCAACAGTACCGACAGGCGCTTCAGGGCTGGCGATCCCACTTTATTCAGCAACAGGATCACCGCCAGCGTAAAGGCCGCCAGCCCGATATTACCGGGCGTGCCCCAGTCCGGCGCTTTGGCATTTCCGCCCATTATCCAGCGGACAGTCACCGGCATCAGCGACAGACCGATTACCGTCACCACCGTACCGGTTACCACCGGGGGGAAGAAGCGGATGATCTGCGAAAAGAAAGGGGCGATCAGTAAACCAATCAGCGAAGCCGCAATCACCGCACCAAACACCGCCGGTAATCCGCCACCGCCGTTCACAATGGTGACCATCGTTGCCACGCCGGCAAAGGAAACCCCTTGCACCAGCGGCAAGCGTGAGCCAAACCAGGGTACGCCCAGCGTTTGCAATAGCGTGGCCAATCCGCTGACAAACAGGGCCGCCGTAACCAACATGCCGATTTGCGGTGCGCTCAGCCCGGCAGCCGAACCGATAATCAGCGGCGGCGTAATAATGCCGCCATACATCGTCAAAATATGCTGTAAACCGTAGGTAACTGTTTTACCCAGCGGCAACTGTTCATCTTCCGGACGGACCGCTGCCGCGCCCCTCTTTTGCGATAGATCCATAGTTTCTCCCGCTAACTGGGTAATTAAGATTTTATTTATCGGGCGTGGATGTTCGCCGGTTACTTAGCTTGCCGCGTGGCGCGGCCTGAGCTTAACTGCCGCGATATGTCGAATAAGAATACGGGCTGACCAGCAGTGGCAGATGGTAATGCTGCTGCGCATCGTCAATAACGAAATCAATGATTGCCGTGACGTAAAGGGTTTGGCGCTGGCTTTGCGCAAAATACCCGCCCAGATCGGCGCACAGGCGGTAGTGCCCGTTGCTCAGGCCATCGGGCGTCAGATCGCGCACGCGGCCATCGGCATCGGTGCGGCTTTCCGCCGCGACCTGCCACTGTCGGCTGTTCTGCCGCTCCAGCCAAACACGTACCCCGGCGGCCGGCTTGCCCAGAGAGGTATCGAGAATATGGGTGCTGATATTACTCATCGTTTAATAGCTCCTTAAAACGCAGCAACACGATTTCTCGCAATTGCTCAGTGGTTTCCTGCTGTTCCTGCTCTGGGGTATTCTGCAACCGGCGCGCCAACTCACGCAGGATGGTTTGCCCGTCACGCCCGGCCGCGCGGATCAGAAACACCTGACCAAAACGCGCCTCATAACGTCTATTACCCTCCTGTAAGGCTTGCGTCAATGCGGCATCTTGTGCGTTCACCGCCGCCTGCTCACGTTGGGAAAACGTCGCTTCCCGCCCCTGTCCTTTGGCTTGCTCGCCGATGCGCGGATGCCGGGCCAGCGCCGCCGCCACTTCCGCCGGGCGCCAGCGAAGCGATGCCTGCCGGCCAAAGAGCACTGCGGCATCCACGCTGGCGAAGGGTCGAGCGGCGGCGACGGCGTCGATCCATGATGTAATATCCACGCAGGGGCGCAGTAAACGCGCCGCCTCATGCGCCGGCAATTGATTAAACTGTTGTAACCTCATACGTCTTCCTCCAATGCCGCTACCCGTATTTTTTGCTACTCATATAAATATAAAAAGGTGTCGCTGATAACGAGATTGTGAAACAAAAGATTCTTTTATTTCTTTGTTGCAACCAATGTGCCAAATAATCAGAGCGGGGCGAGTCTGCATAAAACCCTTAAAAATTGCACCTTAGAAGGCATTTTTCGTTGTTTTGGAAGGTGATGGGACGGCCGTAAAGGGTAAAGAAACGCACTAATTTGGTGCTTTGGCACTCAAAAGGCGCTTCGCTATCGTTTTTTATCAGGGAAACGGGACAGAATGATGAAAAGTAAATATGTTGATCGTCCGGCGGTGCTGGCTAAGGTCAACGCCGCGTCAGTTTGAAAAGGTAACGAAAGCGACGGTTATCTAACGGCGCTTAACCCGGATAGGGATAGTGTTCCGCCCAATGCGCAAGCTGGTATGCAAATTGCTTTATTTAGCTCCTAAAAAAGGAGGAAAATATGAAAGCACTTATCATCGGCGGCGGTATCGGCGGGCTATGCGCGGCTATCGCATTACGGCGCTGCGGTATTGAAACCCAAGTCTTTGAAGCGGTTAAAGAGATCAAACCGGTCGGCGCGGCGCTGTCAATCTGGCCTAACGGGGTGAAGTGCCTTAACTACCTGGGCATGAAAGAGCAGGTGCGCCAACTGGGCGGGCCGATGCACTACATGGCCTATAATGATTACCAGAAAGGCCGTACGTTGACCCGCTTTAGCCTGAATCCGCTGGTGGAAAGCGTGGGCGAACGGCCTTACCCGGTGTCTCGGGCGGCGTTGCAGACTATGCTGCTGGAAACCTATGGCCGCGATAAGGTGCAATTCGGCAAGCGTGTGAGCGGCGTTGAAGAAACCGCCGACGGCGTTACCGCCTGGTTTGAAGACGGCGGCCGGGTGAGCGCCGATCTCCTGGTGGCGGCCGACGGCACCCATTCGGCGATCCGCCCCTATGTGCTGAGTCAACAAGTGGAGCGCCGCTATGCAGGTTATGTCAACTGGAACGGGCTGGTCGCTATCGATGAAACCATCGCGCCGGCCAATCAGTGGACGACGTTTGTGGGCGAAGGTAAACGTGTTTCGCTGATGCCGATTGCCGGCAACCGTTTTTACTTTTTCTTCGATGTACCGCTGCCGAAAGGATTACCGCAAGATCGCAGCACTGTGCGTGACGATTTACGCCGTTACTTTGCCGGTTGGGCCGAACCGGTACAAAAACTGATTTCCGCGATTAATCCTGAAACCACCAACCGGATAGAAATCCACGATATTGAACCGTTCAAGCAGCTGGTGCGCGGACGCGTGGCGCTGCTGGGCGACGCCGGCCATAGCACCACGCCGGATATCGGCCAGGGCGGCTGCGCGGCGATGGAAGATGCGGTGGTATTGGCGATAGCCTTACAAACCAACTCGCTGGGTATTGCCGATGCTCTGCAACGCTATCAGGAAAAACGCAGCGCCCGGGTGAGGGATTTGGTGTTGAAAGCGCGTAAACGCTGCGATGTTACCCACGGTAAAGAGATGTGCATCACCCAGGGCTGGTATGAAGAACTGAAAACCGAAACCGGTGAAGGTATTATCGCCGGCATGCGGGAAACCATCCTGGGCGGGCCTTTGGCATAAGCGCCGGGGTTACGGCAAAGAGCGCTCGCGCAAGCCTGATACTCCTCAGACCAGGGAGGCGCCATTGCGGGACATGGCCCGGCGCCCATAGCAAGCGATAATTTCCCCGGCCACCGCCACGGCGATCTCCGCCGGCAGCTTGCCCTTGACATCCGGCAGCCCCAGCGGGCAACGCATGGCGGCCAGGGCATCGGCGCTGATGCCGCGCTGTCCGAGTTTATACTCGAAGCGCTTACGTTTGGTCAACGAGCCGATCAGGCCAAAGTAAGCGGCGTCGTTCCGCCGCAGAATGCGCTCTGCCAGCGCCAGATCGAGCGGATGATCATGGGTCATCACAATGTAATAGCTCCCCGGCGGACAGGCGTCCACTTCATCCAGTGGATCCTCACTGACGATTTTGTCTATTCCCTCGGGAATGGCGGCCGGGAACTGTTCCGGGCGGTTGTCAATCCAGCGCATGCGCAGCGGCAGCGTGGCGAGGATCCGCGCCAGCGCGCGGCCGACATGGCCGGCGCCGAACAGCGCGACCTGCGGGCGCGGCGGAATTAGCGGTTCGAACAGTACACTGATTGCGCCGCCGCAGCACTGGCCCAGTCGGGCCGCCAGCGGAAAACGATCCAGCCGCAGGGTAACGTCCCCTTTTTTCAGCATGTTACGGGCGATTTCCAGGGCCTGGAATTCCAGATGGCCGCCGCCGATGGTATCGACCGCCCGTTCGGCGGTTACCAGCATTTTACTGCCGCGGTTGCGCGGCGTGGAACCCTGTTCGTCCACCAGAGTGACCAGGACGCAGGGCGCGCCGCGCCGCCGCAGTGCGGCCAGCTCGTCAATCCACGCGTCCATCGTTACCGCCCTCCAGCGCCGTGTCTGTAATATCGTTATGCATTAACATCTGCTGCACCCCCCACAGCACTCTTTCCGGCGTGGCGGGCGCATCGATGGCCGGCTGGACGCGGTAGTCCGCCAGGCTGGCGACGGCGTCTTTAATGGCGCACCAGACGGAAATTCCCAGCATGAACGGCGGCTCTCCCACCGCTTTGGAATGAAACACGGTATCTTCGGGGTTTTTGCGGTTTTGCAACAGCGTCACCCGCAGATCGGCGGGTATATCGCCAATCGCCGGGATCTTGTAACTGGCCGGGCCGTTGGTCAGTAGTTTGCCGTGCTGATCCCATACCAGTTCTTCGCTGGTCAGCCAGCCCATGCCTTGCACAAATCCCCCTTCGACCTGACCGATATCGATCGCCGGGTTAAGCGAATCGCCCACGTCGTGCAGGATGTCGGCCCGCAGCAGTTTGTATTCGCCGGTCAGGGTATCGATCAGCGCTTCGGCGCAGGCGGCGCCGTAGGCAAAGTAATAAAATGGGTGACCGGCCGCTTTGTCGCGATCGTAGAAAATCTTTGGCGTTCGGTAATAGCCGGTACAGGCCAACGATACCTGATTGAAATACGCCTGCTCCACCACCTGTTCAAAACTGAGATAGCGCTCGCCCACGCGCACCTGGCCATTGCGGAATTCAATCTGTGATGCGTTCACCCCATGCTGTTCCATCAGCATATCGATCAACCGCTGCTTGATGGTCAACGCCGCATTTTGCGCCGCTTTGCCGTTGAGATCGGTGCCGGAGGAGGCGGCGGTCGGCGAGGTGTTCGGTACTTTGCCGGTGTCGGTGGCGGTAATTTGGATACGCTCAATATCCACCTGGAACACCTCGGCGACAATCTGCGCCACTTTGGTATTCAGCCCCTGGCCCATTTCGGTGCCTCCATGGTTGAGCTGGATACTGCCATCGGTGTAGATCAGCACCAGCGCCCCTGCCTGGTTAAGAAAGCTGGCGGTAAACGAAATACCAAATTTCACCGGCGTCAACGCCAGCCCTTTCTTCAGTATCGGGTTTTGCGCGTTGAAAGCCCGAATAGCGGCGCGGCGTTGCTGATACTGGGCGCTGTGTTCCAATTGTGCGGTGATCTCTTGCAGTAGGTTTTGCTCCACCGGCTGCTGATAATGGGTGACGTTGCGCGTTTTTTTGCCGTAATAATTGGTTTTGCGCACCTCCAGCGGATCGCATGCCAGATAGCGGGCAATATGGTCCATGATCTGTTCTATCGCCATCATGCCTTGCGGGCCGCCAAAGCCCCGGTAGGCGGTATTCGAGGCGATATGGGTTTTGCAGCGATGGCCGGTAATCAGTACGTCCTGCAAGAAATAGGCGTTATCCGCATGAAACATGGCGCGATCGACAATCGAGCCGGACAGGTCGAGCGAATAGCCGCAGTTGCCGGCCAGATCGATTTTTACTCCGTGCAACAGCCCGTTGTCGTCAAAACCCACGTCATAACGGATATAAAACGGGTGGCGTTTGCCGGTAATGACCATATCATCATGGCGATTCAGGCGCATTTTCGCCGGCCGTCCGGTAAGACGGGCGGCTAGCGCGCACAGACATGCCGGCCCGGCGGCCTGCGTCTCCTTACCGCCGAAACCGCCGCCCATCCTGCGCATATCGACAACCACTTTATGCATCGGGATCGCTAACACCGAGGCCACCAGCTTCTGCACTTCCGTGGGATTCTGGGTGGAGCAATAGACCATCATGCCGCCGTCTTCCGTTGGCGCCACCGAGGAGATCTGGGTTTCCAGGTAAAAATGTTCCTGGCCGCCAACGTGTAACTCGCCTTGAATGCGGTGCGGCGCGCTCGCCAAGGCGCCATCGGCATTACCGCGTTGATGGCGGTGACACTCCTGCACCACATACCCCTCGCGCAACGATTCGGCAACGTCCAATTTCACGGGCAGGTCTTGGTACTCTACCTGTACCGCTTGCGCCGCACGCCAGGCCGTTTCAGGATCTTCCGCCGCCACCACGGCAATCACCTGTCCGACATATTCCACCCGATCTTTTGCCAGCAACGGATCGCCGTGGGTCAAAGGCGCAATGTCAAGTTCGCCGGGCACATCCTGCCAGGTGAGCGTCCGCACCACGCCGGGGAAATCATGGCAGGCGGAAACATCCACCCGGATTAAACGCGCATGAGCGCGATCGCTCAGCCGGGCGGCCAGATGCAGTTGATTAGGAAACTCCAGCCGATCATCAATATACTGTGCCTCGCCGCTGACGTGTTTATCCGCGCTTTCGTGTTTGCGGCTGCGGCCAACGCCGCTGGATAACGATTGGCGAAAGCGCTCGGCCAATTGCGCCTGGGTATACGCAATATGCGTGGTATTACTCATAGGCGGTCACCTCTATCGCTGACAGCGGCGCCGTCAGCGCCATAAAATAACGGCGCAACAGGTTTCGCGCCACCAACAGGCGATAGGCGCCGCTGGCGCGGAAGTCACTCAACGGCGTGTAATCTTGCGCCAGCGCCAGCGCGGCTAATTCGATGGTGGCGCGTTGCCACGGCCTGCCGATTAATGCCTGTTCACAAGCCGACGCCCGTTTGGGCGTGGCAGCCATGCCGCCGAATGCAATGTACGCCTGGCGCACCATCCCCTGTTCGACCACCAGATTAAAGGCGCCGCATACGGCGGAAATATCGTCCTCCAGGCGCTTGGAGACTTTCCAGGCGCGGAACGCCGGCGGCGCGCTGGCCGGCAGCACAATACGTTCGATAAACTCCCCCGGCTGTAATGCGGTCTGCCGGTAATCAAGAAAGAACTTGCTCAGCGGCAGTTCACGCCGGGCCTCTCCCCGGCGTAACACCAACGCGGCATCCAGCGCCAGCAACAACGGCGCGCTATCGCCAATCGGCGAGGCATTGGCAATATTGCCGCCCAGCGTGGCTTGATTGCGGATCTGCCGGGAAGCGAAACGCGCCAGTAGTTCACCAAACGCCGGATGATAATCGGCCAGCATGAGATAAACGTCGCTCAATGCCGCGCCGGCGCCAATCTCCAGCCGTTCCCCGCGGGTGATTTGTTTCAGTTCCGGCACCTGGCCGATGGCAATCATTAGCGGCAAGTCCTGATGGCATTGCGTCACCTCCAGCGCCAGATCGGTCCCGCCGGCCAATAGGCGCGCCTGCGGGTTTTGCCGGTACATCGCCGCCAGTTCATCAATGTTCTGCGGCAACAGGCAGCGTTTTCCGGCCGCCTGCAATGACGTAGCCAACGGGATGCGCCGCAAGCGCTGCAACGTTTGCGCCTGTTGCCGATCGAACTCATCGACCGGACGCTGTTCGCACGCCTGCCGCGCCGCCGCCATAATGGGCCGGTAGCCGGTGCAGCGGCACAGGTTACCCGCTAGCGCCTGCAATATTTCCCCGCGTGGGTAATCATCACCGCTCTTTTGCAGGCAGAATATCGACATCACCACCCCCGGCGTGCAGAAGCCGCATTGCGATCCATGGCAATCCACCATGGCCTGCTGCACGCTGTGCAACTTACCGTTTTGCCGCAAATCTTCGACGGTAATCAGCTGCTTGCCATGCAGCTCGCTGACAAACGTCAGGCATGCATTGATGCTGCGGTAGCGCAACCTGTCGCCGTCCGGCTCCGCCAGCGCCACGGTACAGGCGCCGCAATCCCCGGAGGCGCAACCTTCCTTGGTGCCGCAGCGGCCTAAATTCCGGCGCAGGTAGTTCAAGACCGTGGTGTTGGGATTGATATCCGCTTCGTTTTTTAACGTCTGGTTCAATAGAAACTGGATCATGCCGCCTCCTTGGCCTCGCCGGATTGATACACCACTTTGCCGTCGACATAGGTGCGATAAATGTTGCGATCGTCCCCCAGCGTCATCAGTACGAACAATTGATCGGCCAGTTGGCGGCTGTTTGCATGGCGCAGTGCCTGCAAGGCGGAAACCGCCGGATCCAGCACCACAAAGTCCGCTTCTTTGCCAACCGTAAAGTTGCCGATATTGGCTTCCAGCCCCAGGGCGCGCGCGCCGCCAAGCGTGGCATGATAGAACGCTTCGCCGGCGGAAAGTCGATAATGCTGCAACTGTCCCACTTTGTAGGCCTCCCCCAGCGTTTGCAGCATATTGAAGGTGGTGCCCGCCCCCACATCGGTACCTATTCCCACATTTACCTGTTTCTGCCAGGCCTTTTGCATATTGAACAAGCCGCTGCCCAGAAACAGATTGGAGGTCGGGCAGAAAGCGATCGCGGAATGGGTATCATGCAGGCAGTTCCATTCTTCCTCTTCCAGGTGCAGGCAGTGGGCAAATACGCTTTTGCGGCCGGTCAGCCCATACTGGTGGTAGACATCCAGATAACCGCTGTTTTCCGGGAACAGTTCTTTTACCCACGCCACTTCGTCCGGGGTTTCGCTCAGATGCGTATGCAGATAAACGTCGGGGAATTCTTTGTGCAGGCGCTGCACCTGCGCCAGCAGTTCCGGGGTGCTGGTCGGCGCAAAACGCGGGGTGATGGCATAACTCAGGCGCTGCTTGCCATGCCAGCGCAAAATCAGTTCGCGCGTTTGCAGATAGCTTTGCATCGGAGTTTCCAGCAGCGCTTGCGGCGCGTGGCGATCCATCATCACCTTGCCGGCAATCAGACGCATGTTCAGCCTTGCCGCTTGTTCAAACAGCGCCTCTACGGACTGTGGATGAATCGTGCCGAATACCAGCGCCGTCGTTGTGCCGTTACTCAGGAGTTGTTGTAGGAAAAACGCCGACATCCGCTCGGCATGCTGCTTGCAGCAATATTGGCTTTCCGTCGGGAAAGTATATTGCTGGAGCCACGACAATAGTTGCTCGCCGTAGGCGCCGATCATCTCGGTCTGTGGATAATGAATATGTGTGTCTATAAAGCCTGGCACGATCAGCTTGTCGCGGTAATCCGTCACCTCAACGCCGGCGTGCAGCAATGCCTCGCCCTGCCCCCAACCGCCATACCACGCAATGGTGCCGCCATTGAGCAGCATCAGCCCGTCGGGGATGTGCCGAATATGTTGCTCCAGTTGCTGTGGTTGAGCCACACAGGCTGCAATATCGAAAAAATTGCCGCGAATAGCCGTAGTGAATGACATGTTCATTACCGTATTTCCTCTATCCCAAACCGCACTCGTTTTCTCTGTGCTGGGGCGACCCTGTCGGCGGTTTTTTATCGATCGCAGGTGTTAACCAAAAGTTAGCAATTTACATACCAGAATATTTTTTTGTTTTAAAAACAAAAAGATAAAAACATAAAAATAACAATCAAAAAAACAGGCGATAACAGGAAAATAAGCAAACGGTTGCTTATGTTGATGAGGTCATAGGATGCACCAATACTGTGCGTATGAATGAAATGAAGAAACCGACAACGGCGCCTAAAGGCTGATGGCTCCCTGGAAAATAATGAAACATTGTTTGATAAATTGTTTTAGGTGGTAATGTGTTGTTTTTTTAAAGGTTTTATGTTGCGTAAAAAATTGCGCTGGGATGGGCGTGACCGCCGGGTGATCAACGTCCATCGCGATGTCGTCGCCCGCGGCACCGCGCCGATGATGTCCACGGTCGGGGCATTCCTGCTATTTGGCGAACAACTGACCGTATCAGGCGTCGTCGGTCTTGGCGCCATCGTGATCGATATCCTGCTGATTTTCAGTCAGGGAAATCTTGCCGGCTTTTGCCAGCCCGCCCCGCCCTGGCTTAGTGTCTGTTCAACCGTTTTTCCAGCCGACGCGTAATACGGGAAATCGGGTAGCAGTAGAAGAAAAACAGCAGCAGCAGCGTGAAGTACACCAGAATGGTGAAGTCGATGCGCGACACGGTATTGCTGGCGATGGTGGCCATATCCACCACATCATGCACCCCCACCAGCGAAGCCAGCGAGGTGCTCATGGTGATGCTGGCATACACGTTCATCCACGGCGGCAGCATACGGCGCACGCACTGCGGCAGAATGATGTAGCGAAAAATCTGGCTGCGGCGGAAGGCCATCGACTGCGCGGTTTCCCACTGCGTGCTGGGAATGGACTGTACCGCGCCGCGAAAAATTTCCGCAATGATGGCGCTGGCCGGCAGGCCGAGCCCGATGACTACCTTAATCCAGTCGGGGAAAGGGATATACCTGTGCAGGAAAACGATTTCGAAGGGAAACACATAGGTGGTGAAGTAAATCAACACCAGCACCGGCGCGTTACGAAAGGCCTGCACCCAGAGATGCGTCGCCGCGCGCAGCGGACGCGAAGGCGCCAGCGACAGGCCGCCCACCACCAGCCCCAACAGCGTGCCCAGCAGCATGGCCGACGCGCTAATCCCGATATTGACCCCCAGCCCCCGAAACAGCGCCGGCAGCCAGATCCACAGTTGCGCTACGGCAAGCGGCGCGCTGTCGGTGACCGCCCAGAGCAGATTCAGCGCCACGATCGCCAGCAGCATGATCACCCAGAAATCGGACAATACCGCGCCAAGGAGCGGTCGGTTTTTATGCGGGACCGTTTTTATCACGACATCATTGGCCATAGCCCGGCATCCTCAGGTGATTCTCCAGCCATCTCCCGGCCACGCTGACCAGCCAGGTCAGCACGGCGAAATAGATCAGAATAAGCAGGATCAACTCCAGTACGTTGTCGCGCTGCGACCAGATCATGATGGACTGATAGGTCACATCACCCACGGCGATGGCCGACGCTATCGCCGTCATTTTGACCAGGTCCACCAGATTATTGATCAGCGACGGGAGAGCGAAACGCACCGCCAGCGGCAGCTGCACATACCAGAAAATCTGCCGCCGGCTGAACGCCATCGAACGGGAGGCCTCCAGCGTAATCGACGGCACCGCTTCAACGCCGGCGCGCAGCGCTTCGGCATGGAACACCGCCTTGTGCAGGGATACCACCAGCACCACCCACGCCAGCGGTGAAATCGGGCTGCCGCCCTCCAGATGCTGGCTGATCAGCATATTGAGCACCAGGAAAGCAAAATAGAGCTGTACCAGCGTCGGCGTATTGCGGATCAGTTCAACAAAGGCGCCGACCGGCGCGGCCAGCCAGCGCCGCGGGCTGGTCAGCAGCGCGGTAATAATCACCCCCGCCAGCAGGCTGCACGGGATGGTCAGCAAACAGAGCTCAAGGGAAACCCCCATGCCGCTGAGAAACGCCGCCCGGTCGACCGGGTCCAGCACGAATGAATAGTTCAGACCCAGCGGTTTGAAAAACTCCACCAGCCCGGTCAGGAAAGAGTCCGTCATCATCGTCCTCCCCACGGCGTTGCGGCCGCCGCTATCATGATGTTATTCCCTCTTTCTCGCCGCTCAGGAAGCCGGTTCCAACGGCGCCGCCGGCCATCTCTGCGCGGCCGTCAGCCGTTGCCGCCGAATTTGGCGTGCAGTTCCTGCAATATGGGGTTGGGCGGGGCGATGCCCAGCCGTTTTTCCGTCTCGATGAGCCAGCCGCCGTGGTGCCATGACTGTACGACTCGGTCGACGGCGGCGATAGTGTCGGTCTCGCCCTTGCGCGTCCACACCACCGAGTCCGATGACAGGATCTCACCGGGAATGGCTACGTGGTAGTCCGCCCACTCTCCGCCCTTGCGCACCAGAGGATGTATCAGGGTGGAGTCATGCACCGCCGCCACGCACTGGTTTCCCTTCAGGGCCAGCAGTGAATCGGACGAACTCTTGAAGCCTTTGACCTGCGCGCCGTAGTCCGCGGTCAGCGGGCGGGCGAAATTGCTGCCCTGCGAAAGGCAGACGGGTTTGCCGCGCAGATCCTCCCAGCGGGAGATGCCGCTGTTGCGCAGCGTCAGGGCCGCTCCTCCCACACGGTAGTAGGGGGTCGGCGCGTAGCCCAGAATCTCGGCGCGTTCCTTGGTCAGATCCATGGAGGCGATCAGCAGATCCACCTTGCCGGAGAGCAGAAACTGAGCGCGGGTGGCGGTCTGCACCTGCACCAGTTCCGTCTCGACCCCCAGCCCCTCGGCCAGCTTGCGCGCCAGTTCCGGGTTCCAGCCGATTAATTGCCGGGTTGCGGGGTCAATCGAACCGAAATCCCCGCCGTTGACCAGAACGCCGATAGTGACCTTGCCGCGGGATTTTATTTTGTCCAGCGTGGCGTCGGCCTGCGCCATGTTCGGTAATAGCGCCGCCATTACGAGAGGCATAAACCATTTGCGCCACGCGGTCCGGCGCTGATATTTATTTATCTTCATCGAATATTCTCATCATCCATTTAAAACCAAGAAAAGATAATTCACTTTTCCCAGTACGTTTTGACATTATCGCCAATATATTTATCCAAATAGTTTTCAGGGGCAGGAAAACAACCGACGAAAAAATAAAAAGGTATTTTCCTCTATGGTAATTAGCGCCTCTGCTTTAACGCCAGCGCCTGATCTTCTTCATTCAGCCTGACCCCCGAGGTCAGACGTTTATAATAAGAGTGGCTGGTGTTTAATGCGCCGATAGGATTATGCGCCAGCACCCGGTCTTTGACGATCAGGTAGGTGACCGGCGCCGCGGAGTGTTTAATAAATAACGAGTCATGGCCGACGCACAGCCCGCTAATGACGTTTAAATCCGTTTTTTCCTTATTGCATAATTCCGCCTGCATAAGCGGGTTACACATGGCTTCATACTGACCGGGCTGAATTTTATCCTGATCGTCAATACCGACATTGCACTTATCCTGCGCGCCGACTTTGCACAGCACGCCAAATGCCTGCAGGCCGTTGGCGCGCAGGATATCGGCGAAGATGCGGTTCTCGCGAATCAGGCCGGCGCAGGAGGCGATGCCGATTTTACGCGCCCCAATCTTTTTGGCGAAAACAATAATCTCCTCCACCCGCGTCAACTGGCCGTAATACTGTCCTTCCACCTGCGCGGAGGCTTGCATAATCTTCGCCACCTGCTCATCGTCCGCGTACCTGCCCAGGCTAACCTGCAGCAGGTCGTCACTCTCCGGCGCCGTGGTCAGACACTTCCTTGGGAATTCACTATCCTGACTCTGACAATTGAGGAAATTACATTCCGTACAGCTAAATTTATTGGCCACCACACAACTCCATAACCTATAGCCTGAGCTTCCTTACAAAATAAAGGGTGACGGCCGGAGTTGGAAACTGATGATTCTGTCTATCGATAGTATAAATATGACAATCAAGCAATCACGCCCGGTATTCAATCGCGGGCAGGGCGCGGAAAATTAGCATATGTTATATCGTAATACGGAATTAAATATATATACCCGTCATACTTCAAGTTGCAGGTGCGTTGGCTTTCCTCACTCACCCCGGTCACTTACTGGTGTAAGCTCCCGGGGATTCGCTGCGTCGCCGCCTTCCTGCAACTCGAATTATTTAGGGTATAAAATAATGCTATTGAAAAATTACGCTTTAATTATCTGATATTGTCGTTTGACCGCTCTTTTTATTTATGCGGAGAATAGCAATTCTGTTTACCATTTAGCTAATAATTAATGACATTAAAATAACATTAATTTGTCGCCTCGCCGCCCGAAAGATTACCGCTCCGATGTTCAATTCACGTAATTAAGGAAACCCGATGTCCATATCCTCCTCTGACCGGCCTCTGCCGCAGTCGCTCACTCCCCGGCAGCTGCGCGACGCGCTCGATGCCGCCACGGAAATTGCCCTGATCGACGTCCGGGAGCATGGGTTATATACCCGCGGCCATCTGCTGCTGGCCGCTAATGCGCCGCTGTGGCGACTGGGGCTGCTGATTGGCGATTTGGTGCCGCGTCGCGCAACGCGCATCGTGCTGATTGACGAAGACGGTTCCCTGCTGGAAGAAGCCGCCCGGCGCCTTGAGCGTCTCGGCTATGGCAATCTGGCGCTGCTGAGCGGCGGAACCCTGGCCTGGCAGGCCGCCGGGCTGGAAATCTTTATTGATGAGAACGTTCCCAGCAAAGCGCTGGGCGAAGTCATTGAGGTAGAGGCTCATACGCCGAACATTTCGGTGGAGGAGCTACGCCGGCGCCAGGCGAACGGCGAAAAGCTGGTGATCGTCGATGGGCGCACGCCGGAAGAGTTCGCCAATTTCAGCCTGCCGGGCGCCCACAATATTCCCAATGGCGAACTGCCTTACCGCATCCGGGAACTGGCGCCCGATGCGCAGACGATGGTGGTGGTGAACTGCGCCGGACGCACGCGCAGCATTGTCGGCGCGCAGACGCTGATCGACGGCGGCCTGCCCAATCCGGTCGTCGCCTTGACCAACGGCACCATGGCCTGGCTGCTGGCGGACCTGCCGCTGGAGCAGGGGCGGCGGACCGCGCTGCCGCAGCCGGGCGCCGAAAACCTGAGCGCCGCCCGCGAACAGGCGCGCCGACTGACGCAACGGGCCGGGATCGCGACTATCGACGCGCCGGCGCTGGCCGCTCTGCGCGCCGATGCCGAACGTACGCTGTATCAATTTGATACTCGCACGCACGACGAATATCAGGCCGGCCATCTGCCCGGTTTCCGCTGGGCGCCGGGCGGTCAGCTGGTTCAGGCGACCGATCGTTTCGCCGCGGCGCGCGGCGCGCGCATTGTGCTGGCGGACTGGGACGGCGTTCGCGCCCGGCATACCGCCGCGTGGCTGCGGCGGCTGGGCGGGTTTGAGATCTTTCTCTATGAACCCGGTGCGGATGATGAGCGGGAACAGGGGCCGTCAACGCCGCTCGTCCTGCGCGATAGCGCGCTGCCGCCGGCAACGGAAATTGCACCCCGGCAGCTCAGCCAACTGCTGGAGCGGCAGGCGGCTCAGGTTATTGACGTGGATGATAGCCTGCGCTTTATTCGCCGGCATATCGCCGGCGCGCGCTTTATCGCCCCGCATCGCCTGACGGAATGGCTGCCGAAGCTGGCCGCGGCGGACGATGGGCGCCAGTGGGTGCTGACCTCTAACGATGGCGTGCTGGCCGGCCTGATCGCCGGCGAACTACAGCGCTACGACATCAGCGCCGCGGCGCTGGCGGGGGGCAATCAGGCGTGGTTCGCCGCCGGTTTGCCGGTGGAAAGCGGCGATGAAAACATTCTCACCGCCGAGGAAGACCGGCAGCACAACGGCTATAGCGTCAGCGATCCGGCGCGGCGCGATCGGCTGTTCCGGGACTATCTGGACTGGGAAATCGGCCTGGTGCGGCAGTTGGAGCAACCGGGCGGCGAACTGCGCTTTAACCTGCCGTGATCGGCGTATTACGGCGTTTCGCCGTCAGCCAGACGAAACGCCGTATCAATGTCCTGCGCCAGATCCCGCCAGTCCTCCAGCCCCACATGCAGCCTCACCAGCGGCTGTTGCGTCGCGCCAGGCGGCGTGTTAGGCCAGGCGGGAGGGTTCGGCAATCTATATGCGCCAGACTTTCACAGCCGCCCGTCATTGTGTCTTTGGTTTCATCTGCGCCTTATGCCCGATTTTCAGAGGGTTTCATCTGCGTGGCGTTGTAGTTGGTCACCTTGCCGGTTTGCGGATCGATAGCCACCCGCCGCACCAGCGTTTCCAGCGGCTGACCGTACAGATGTAAATGGCGGATCGGCCGGTCGCCGGCGACATGAATGCTGTGGATATCGTCCGGCAGGAAAGCGAGCGGTTCGCCGGGCCGCACCACTACTTCGCGCACCAGTTGCAGATCGGCCCGATCGGGCTGGCTGCCGTCATCCAGACGCTGGTAAATCCGGTTCAGCTCATCGCCCTCGACGGCGGCGATCGCCGCCCAGGTGGTGTGGTTGTGGGGCAGGGTGCTCTTGCCGGGCAACAGCGAATTGAGGTAGAGCGCCAGATCGTCATCGCCATCCTCGCTGTTCAGGCGGTAACGGGTTGACGTTTCCACCGTTTCCGACGGCGGGGGGAAATCCTCCGGACCGAATAGCTCATGGCGTGCGGCGAGCTGCGCCAGACGATGAGCCACCCGATCGAGAATAACCCGCGACAGTTCCCCCTGCGCCAGAATGGCGCGGATATCGGTCAGCGCGGCGGTGACCGCCTGTTGGCGCTGTATGACTTTGGTTTCTGCAGATGCCATGGTCTTGCTCCTGTCGTTATAAATATATTGTTGTAAGTAACTGAATATAGAGCGGAAAATCCTGCCGGCCGCTAGGGTTTGGCCAGCCACACCTCCGCCAGATTGCCCTCCACGCCGTCGGCGGTGACCGAGTGGTCGTGCACCCGGCGGTTATAGATGGTGATAAATTCGGGCGACACCAGGCTGACGTCCGGCAGTTCCTGCCCGACAATCTGCTGGAAGCGTTGGAATTGCTGCACGCGCCGCGCCGGATCGTTCTCCGTCTGCGCCGTTTCCAGTAACCGATCCACCTCGGGATTGTGATAGTGGGAGGCATTCGAGAACGGCACCCCTTTGCGGAAGTTCTTCGACCAGTAAATACGCTGCACGCCGACGGTCGGATCGAACAGATTGCTGTGTCCGTTAACGGTAAAGGCGAAATCGCGGTTGGTATAAACCCGGCGCACAAAGGTGGAAAGGTCCTGGGAGCGCAGCGTGACGCCGATACCGATTTTGGCCAGCGACGAACGCAGGTATTCCGCCGTTTTGCGCAGATCTTCCGCTATCGGGTTATAGTCGAGGGCTACTTTGAAACGAACCCCGTCGGCGCCGCGCCGGTAGCCCGCCTCATCCAGCAGCGCGTTAGCCTTTTCGATATCAAAGGTATAGGGGGACGGAGCGGCGTCGTGGTACTCGCTGATGCCGGGGGCAATCGGGGAGGTGCTGACTTTGCCCAGACCGAAGTAGGCCACCTGCAAAACGATATCGCGATTGATGGCGTGCGCCACCGCCTGCCTGACGCGCAGATCGCGGAAATGTTCATCGTCCAGATTGAACTGCAACGACGACACGTTATAGGAATAGCTATTGCCCTTGGTTTCAAACCCCAGTTGAGGCAACGCCTTCAGCCGCGCGATATCGCTTAGCGCCACCGGAGAACGGTAGCCCAGATCGGCGGCGTTGGTTTCAAACGCCAGCGAACGCGCGGCGGCGTCCGGGATAAACTTCACCACCAGTTGATCGAGGTAAGGCCGCCCAGGCTGCCAGTAATGGGGGTTACGCTTATACAGCACGTGGCTGCCGCGCACCCACTGGTCGAACACATAGGGTCCGGTGCCTATCGGCGCGCCGTTGTGCGGATTGGTCAGCGGATCTTGGCCCTCGTACAGGTGACGCGGGACAATGGGCGACTCCGCCGCCGCAAACGCCTTGATCAAATAGGGCGCGGGCTTCGACAGCACAATCACCGCCGTGTGGGGATCCGGCGTCTCGATGGCGGTGACATTGGCAAAGGTGCTTGAGCCGCGTGGGTGCACATTCTTCAGCAGATCGATGGACCAGGCGACGTCGGCCGAGGTGAAATCCCGACCGTCGTGCCATTTCACCCCCTGGCGCAGATTAAACGTATAGCGCGTACCGTCGGGGCTGATTTCCCAGGCGGTCGCCAGCTGCGGCTGCGGGTTCAGGTCGTAATCGTAGCTGAGCAGCCCTTCGGTTACCTTGGCGCTGACGCTCAGCGCCGGCGTCGCCACCGTGGTCAGCGCCACCAGCGCCGGGGGCTCATAGTTAATCACCAGCGTCAGCGTGCCGCCGCGCTGCGGTTGAACATCGGCTGCCTGCCCGGTACCGGTCAGCAGTAGTAAAAACGTCGCGGCCATCACTGGCCGCAGCCCCGCTAAACGCAACATAAAAACTCCTGTGCTGGTTAATCCTGAACGGTATAGCCGTACAGCGTACGGGCGGCGTCAGGCGTCACTAATTGATTGTCGATATCCTGGCGCACGGCGGCCCGATCGCGGGTTGACGGTTCGCCCAGCCCGCCGCCGCCTGGCGTTTCCACCACCAGGCGTTCACCGGGCGGGATAATTTGCTGCCCTTTGCCCGACAGCGGCTGCCCCGATCCCAGGCTGACCCGCCCGCCGGCGCCGTTGCGCCCTCCTTCCGCCCCGCGCGCCGGGAAGGCGATGCGATCCCAGGCCGCTCCCAGCGCCATCGGCGCCCCGCCGCCGTGGGATAGCTCAATCACCTGTCCCAGGCCGCCGCGAAACTGTCCGGCGCCGCCGGAATCCGGACGGTACTCTTTGCGCCAGAACACCACCGGGCTGATGGATTCGAGGATCTCCACCGAGACATTGCGCACCCCGCTGGGAAACGAGGTGGTGGAGAGGCCGTCGATGCCCGGCCGGGCGCCGGTGCCGCCGGTGGAAAAGCTGGTGATGGAAAAACGGGGTTGCCGCAGAAAGCTGCCGGCGTCGAAACCGGGCAGGACATGACCGCCGGACAGTTGGATATTCCACAGGCAGGAAGCGCCTTCGGCGGGAACCGCATTGGGTTTCGCCTGACGCAGGCAGCCAAAGATCACATCCGGCAGCATCTGGCCGACGATATGGCGCGAGGTCACCGCGGCGGGATAAGGCGCGTTGAGTATCGATCCCTCCGGCGCCTTGACGGTTATCACCTCCAGCGAACCGGCGTTGTTGGGCACCTCGGAACCGATAAGGCAGCGCACGCCAAATGAGCTGTAGGCGTCGGTATAGGCCTTGACCACGTTGATCCCTTTGGCGACAAACGGCGAGGTGCCGTCAAAATCGATCTCGATGCCCTGTTCGCTAAGGGTCAGCGCCGCGCGCAGCAGGATCGGCGCGTCATAGCCGTCAATCCACATCTCCGACTGCCAGCGCCCCGCCGGCCACCGGCGCACGGCGGCCAGCATCGCCTGGCGGGAATGGGTGAGAATATGCTCCCCCACCGCGAGCAGATCGCTCAGCGAGAATTCATCCAGCATGGCGGTGAGTCGGCGTCCGCCCACCTCGTTACACGCCACCAGCGCCAGAATATCTCCTTCCACCTGCTCGGGTTCGCGCACGTTGGCTTTAATAATCCGCAGTACCGTATTATCCAGCCTGCCGGCCTGGATAAAGCGCAAAATCGGCAGGAACAGGCCTTCATGGTAGATCTGGTGGCCGTCGGGCCCCGGTCCCAGACCGCCGATGTCCACCACGTGCAGCGTCGAGGCGAACAGCGCCACGCTTTGCCCCCGGTGGAAGACCGGCGTCACCATGGTGATGTCGTACAAATGGCCGGTGCCTTTCCACGGATCGTTGGTCAGGAACACGTCGCCCGGCGCCATATCGGACAGCGGAAACTGGCGCAGAAAGTGTTTTACCGACTCGGCCATGGAGTTGACGTGCCCCGGCGTACCGGTGACCGCCTGGGCGATCATCCGGCCGTCAGGCAGAAATACGCCGGCGGACAGATCGCCCGCTTCGCGGGTCGAGGTGCCGAACGCCGTGCGGATCAGCGTCTGCGCCTGCTCTTCCACCACGGCGATCAGGCGATTCCATATCACCTGATACTGGATCGTGCTCAGACTCATGGCTGCGCTCCTCCGGTTTGCTCTTCTTCCAGCAACAGATGCCCCTCGGCCGTCAGCCAGGCGATAAAGCCGCTCTCCACCACGGTGGTGGTTTCCGCTTCGGCGATCAGGGCGGGTCCGCGGACGGCCGTCCGCGGCGGCAGATCGCGGCGGGCAAAGACCGGCGCCTGAAGACGCGCGGACTGATTCGCCAGCAATACCTCACGCCGTTCGCCGCTTTCGTCCGGGGCCAGCACGTCGTGCGGCCTCGTCTCCGGGCGCCCTGCGACCGGGGCGCTCAGCGTACTGACCGTGACCGTCCAACTGATGGCCTCCACCGCCACGTGATCCAGGCTGCGGCCGTACAGCTGGCGATAGACGGCGGTAAAGCGCTGTTGCAGTTCGCCGACCGCCGCCGCCGTCAGCGGGCCTTGCGGCAGTTCGACCGGGACTTCATGCCCCTGACCGGCATAGCGCAGGTAGACGATGCGCCGCAGGGATAACGGCGCGCTATCGCCGCTGGCCTGGCGGACGATGCCGAGCGCCTGATCTTCCAGATCGCGCAACAGGGTTTCCACCGCGTGCTGGTCGAGCTGCGCCAGCCGCTGGTAGAAGCTGCGCACCGCCTGATAGGCGATCGGCGCCGACAAAAACCCGAGCGCAGAACCCACCCCGGCGGAGTGCGGGATCACCACGCGCCTGATCCCCAGCTTGCGCGCCAGCCGGGCGGCGTGTAGCGGCGCGGCGCCGCCAAAGGCCACCAGGGTGTAGTTCTCCACCTGCTTGCCCAGCTCGGTGGCGTGCACCCGCGCCGCATTGGCCATGTTTTCCGCCACGATTTCCGTGACCGCCAGCGCCGCGAGATCGGTGTTCAGCGACAGCGGCCCGCCAATTTGCTGCGCGATCGCCTGAGCGGCCAGTTGGGGATTAAGGGTGATTTTACCCTGCGCGAAGGTGGCGGGATCGATAATGCCGAGCCGCACATTGGCATCGGTAATGGTGACCTGCGTGCCGCCCAGCTGGTAACTTACCGGGCCGGGCTGCGAGCCGGCGCTGTCGGGGCCGACCTGCACCCGGCCCAGGGTATCGATGCGGGCGATCGATCCGCCGCCCGCGCCGATCTCCACCATTTCGATCACCGGGATCCTCACCGGCAGGCCGGATCCCTTCTGGTAGCGGTGTACCCGACCAAATTCGAAACTGCGGGAAATCTGCGGCTGGTAGTCGTCGATAAAACAAATTTTGGCGGTGGTGCCGCCCATATCGAACGACAGCACCTGCGGCGTCTGTAGCTGTTCGCCGGTTAAGCGGGCCAGAATGGCGCCGCCGGCCGGGCCGGACTCCACCAATCTCACCGGCTGGTCGATCCCGGTCGCCAGCGTGGTGATCCCGCCGCCGGAGGTCATTAAAAACAGCGGGGCGTTCAGCCCCTTGGCGGAGAGAATCTGCTCCAGCCGCGTCAGATAGCCCGCCACCAGCGGCTGTACGTAGGCATTGGCGCAGGCGGTGGACAGGCGTTCATATTCGCGGATTTCCGGACAGACATCGCTGGAAAGGGTGATCGCCAGGTCCGGCAACCACTGACGCAGGATTTCCGCCGTGCGCCGCTCATGCGCGGGATTGGTGAAACTCTGCAAATAGACGATGGCGACGCTATCGATCTCTTCGCGCTTTAGCGTCTGCGCCAGCTGGTGCACCGCCGCTTCATCCAGCGGCGTCAGGATATGGCCCCGGGCGTCGATCCGCTCGGCGATGCCGAAACGCCACCGCCTTGCCACCAGCGGACTCGGCTTATGCAAAAAGATATCGTACTGGGCAAACCGGTCTTCAAGACCGATTTCCACCAGGTCGCGGAATCCCTGCGTGGTAATCAGCGCGGTGCGCGCGCCCTTGCGTTCGATCAGCGCATTGGTCGCCAGGGTGGTGCCGAGAATAACCAGCCCGACATCCGCCGGCTCGCGGCCGGCGCGCCGCAATACTTCCTGCGTGCCGTCCAGCACTCCGCGTTCAGGAGAGCTCGTCGTGGTCAGCACTTTGGTGGTAAACGATGTATCGCCATCCAGCAGCACGACATCGGTAAAAGTACCGCCGACATCCACCGCCAGCCGGGGTTTATTACTTACATCCGGTACAGACATGCAAATTCCTTAACGTCGCCATAGCCCGGTGGATTTCAGAGATGCCGGCGCAGCACGTCGGCCAGCCGGGCAATCCCCGTGCGGATCTGCTCGTCGCTCTCCAGGGCAAAACAGAGGCGCAGCCGGTTTTTCGCCGCTTCGCCGTCAACCGCCCAGTCGGGACCGGGATTAAACGCCACGCCGACGGCGGCGGCCGGTGCCACCAGGTCGCGGGTGTCCACGCCCTCGGGGAGGGCCAGCCACAGAAAAATCCCGCCTTTCGGCAACCACAGCCTGACGCTATCGCCCAGTTCCTGTCGCACCGCCGACGCCAGCACGTCCAGTTTGCGCGCCAGGGCGTCGCGCAGGCGCGTAATGTGGGCATCAAAATGGGTGGAAAAATATTCGGCGACGATGATCTGATCGAGGGCGCCGGTGCCGCCGTCCGTTTTCAGCGACACCAGCTGGCGCAGAATGGCCGGAACCGCGCTGAGATAAGCCACGCGCACCGCCGGCGCCAGCGTTTTGGAAAAGGAACCGACGTGGATCACCTGCTGCGGGCTCAGCGCATACAGCGCCGGCGGCGCTTCATTCCCCTGCCAGACGATGTCGGCGTAGCATTCGTCTTCAACGATCAGGGTACGGTAGCGCGCGGCCAGCTCCAGCAGCCGGTGACGGCGCTCCAGCCCGAGGATCGCCCCGGTAGGATTCTGCACGGTCGGGATGGTGTAGATAAACTTCGGCGTCACGCCGCTTTGCGCCAGCTCTGAGAGGATGGTCGCCAGCGCATCGATGCGTATCCCTTCGTCATCCAGCGGAATAGCGACGATATTCACCTGGCGGCCGCGCAGTTTCCGCAACGCCCCGGCGTAAGAAAAGGCTTCCACCAGTACGGTGTCTCCCGGCTCCAGCAGCAAGTTGTTCACCAGATCGAGCGCCGGCCCGGAACCGGAGGTGATCAGAATATCGTCGATATCCGCCGTAATGCCGCGCGTCGCCAGCTTGCGGCCGACAAAGCGGCGCAGATTCTCATTTCCCTGCGGCCCGTGGCCCTGATTGTAAATCGCCAGACTGCGTCCCTCGCGCAGAATGGCTTGCTGCGCCGCCTCGGCCAGCGCTTCCAGCGGGATCAGCTCCGGCGCGTTGTGTCCGGCATCGAAGGTAAAGTCCGCCAGACCCCGCCACACCGGCGTGGGAGCGGGCAGATCGGCGCGAAACAGCGGACGGGCATCGAACGGGGTGGCACTCATCATCTCATTCCTGAATAACGGCGAATCCCTATTCTCGTAACATTCGATTTCCCCTCACAAATAAATATAAAAGCTATGGAATTGCGCTTGATGAATAAAGTGAACTCCGGTCGCCTGTAGCCAGAAATCCATTAGGTATATTTGATTTAAGACTAATAAAAGGCGGATTAAGTATTTAGCTTTTAACTCTATTTTGCTTTTAATGACTCTGCTTATATACGGGAGAGTGCTTTATGGTGTCTGTACCTATACCCGTCCGGGACATACCGCAGGCGAACGCCGCCCGGACCCTGGTGCGAATTAATGACGTGCATCTGACGCTGGGGGACACCCCGGTGCTGCAGGGCATCGATCTACAGGTTTCCCAGGGGGAAGCCCTGACCATCATCGGCCCTTCGGGCTCGGGAAAGTCATCGATCCTGCGCTGTATCAACGGCTTGGTGACGCCGCACCGGGGAGAGATCTTCATCGGGGATACCGGCGTGCATCAGCTGAAAAATGAGAGCGAGCGCATCGCATTACGTAAACGCATTGGTTTTGTTTTCCAGCAATACAATCTGTTCCCGCATCTTACGGTGCTGGAAAACCTGATGATTGCCCCCATTCGTATTCTGCGTCAGCCCAGAGAGCGGGTGAAAGCCCGATCCATGGCGCTGCTGGCGCGCGTGCGGCTGGAAAACAAAGCCCATAGCTACCCCGGCGAGCTTTCCGGCGGCCAGCAGCAACGGGTGGCCATTGCGCGTACCCTGGCGATGGACCCGGAACTGGTGCTGTTCGATGAAGTGACGTCGGCGCTGGACCCGGAAACCGTAGGCGAGGTGCTGGCGGTGATCCGCGAACTGATCGGCGAAGGCATGACCAGCATTCTGGTCACTCATGAAATGCGCTTCGCCCAGGAGGTCAGCGATCGCGTGGTATTTACCGAGCACGGCCGTATCGTTGAGCAGGGTACGCCGGAACAGGTATTCCGCCATCCGCAGAACCTGCGCACGCATACCTTTATCAATGCGTTGCGCAACTGAGTAGCGTTTTACTGAATATGTCAACCTGATAACCGTTCATATAGATATCCCGGTTTTAACAGGTAAGATGGTTTTTATCCGCCCCGCTTATTACCCCGATCGCGCAGCGGCGCCGCGCGCTTTTCCCATCTCAACCTAAATGCGGGTAGCCCGCCTGTTCAGCAGCGGCGGCGCGCTGCGCCAGCAGATCGACATTGCTCGCTCCCTTGCGCTCGAACCAAAAATCCTGGTCGCTGACGAAGTATCCGGCACCAGAAATACCAATGCCTGTGGAGAGCCTGAATATCCTGTTGCTCTGGGCTCTTTGGGGGACAAAGGGTTCTGTCGGCCGCTTAGCCACGGTTCGTCGCTGTTCTGTCAGGAAAGGGGGTGATCTGATCTTGTTAACGCCAAAAGTTCGATTTATGCAACAACGCGGGTATTGCATTGAATGAAATCGAGCTTAAGCGAATAGCGCTTTATATGTTCCCCTAGCTTCTTTTTAGTGCAGTTGCGCGACAAATTTGCACCAAGATTGCTTTGTTATCTTTCTTTCCGCTTCGTTAAGTGTGTTTTTTATCCGCCATAAAATAGTGAAAATACTATTTTTTTCAATTAATTAAATAAATTCCTTTTCCTTGGTGTGGTTTTGGCGCGCCCTTTGCTTAATTTCTGGCACAAGCGTTTCTCGTGGTTGATTAATGTAAAACGGATGTGCCATATGCGGCGCTCGTTGCACCGCGGATCGTTAAGTATCACGTATACAGGGGACATGATGAATAACGCGTTATCCGCACCAGAAGAACACACCAGCATATTGGCTGAGTTGCAAACCGCCATCCGTTTCATTTACGGCGCCTTATCTCCGGCGGAGAAGAAGCTGGTGGATGTCATTCTGGCGCATCAGCATCACCTGGCGAGCTACAGTGCAACTGAATTGGCGCAACTGGCCGGTGTTTCCAAATCCACCGCCGCGCGCGTGTTTCGTCGTCTTGGCTTTCAGGATTTCAATCAGTTTCGTATGAAATGCCGCGGGATTGAGCCAATGGGGTATTCGCCGCTCAGCAACCTGGAGCAACGTACGCCGCACCCGATGACGGTACGCGAACGGCTTGATGCGCATATCAAACGGGAACGCGAAAATCTGGCGGGAATGCAGCGCGACAGTATGCCGGAAGAGCTGGAACGGGCGGTACAGCTCATGCGCGATGCGCGCCGCGTCTGGGTGCTGGGATTTCGCAATAGCTATGCCCCCGCGTTCTATGCCCAGTCGCTGTTTTCTCATGTGCTGAGTGATGTGCAACTGGTGAACGATCCCGCCGCAAAATTTGCCGATGTGCTGGCGGATATCCATGAGACGGACGTGCTGTTCGTGGTGGATTTCCCGCGCCAGGTTCAACTGCTCTCTCATTTGGTTCGGGTGGCGAAAAATTACCAGGCCCGCATTGTGGTGCTCAGCAACACCCTTGTTTCCGATGTCTGCGCGCTGGCTGATGTGGTTATCCCCTGCGCAGCAAAACACAGCGACATTTTTGATTCCTACACCGCCGCCGTCAGCATGGTCAATTTTATCGGCAACCAGCTGGCGGCCTGTTGTTCCGAGAAGGCAAGCCAACGCATGCAGCGCATGGAAGATATTCATCGGCAGATTGGCGACCTGTATCAACCCGCTCCGCTCTCATCGGCGGACGACAAAAACCGTGGTTAATCCTGTTGCACATTGACTTTCTATATCGAGGACATTCGTGATGTTGATATCCACATTCGCAAAAATGCACAAATTGGGTTGTACGGCGCTACTGTCTCTGTCCGTGCTGGTCTCACAGGCCTATGCGGCGGACCCCGTCAAAGTGAAATTCTCGCTCGACTGGCGTTTTGAAGGCCCATCGGCTCCGTTTTTAATGGCCAAGGCCAAGGGGTATTTCACCCAGGAAGGACTGGACGTACAGATTGATTCGGGCAACGGTTCCGCCGGGGCGGTGACCCGCGTGGCGACCGGCGCCTATGATATGGCATTTGCCGATTTCAACGCGTTGATCGAACAGGAATCTCAGCATCCCGGCACCGGGATCAAGGGCGTTTACATGTTGTATAACGCCACGCCGGCCGCCGTGTTCCTGCTGAAAAGTTCCGGGGTGAAAACGCCAGCGGATTTGCAGGGCAAAACCATCGCCGCCCCGGTATTCGACGCGGCGCGTAAAGCCTGGCCGGCCTTTGCCCGAAAAGTGGGGCTGAGCAAGGATGCGGTCACCTGGCAATCAGCGGACCCTACCGTTACCGCCAACCTGCTGGTGCGTAAAAACGTCGATGCCATTTCCGGCTTTTACTTCACTAACCTGCTGAACCTGGAGGCGCGCGGAGCCAGGGAGAATGACCTGGTTATCTTCCCGTATGCGCAATATGGCGTCGATCTCTACGGCAATACCATCATTGCCAGCAAAGAGATGCTGGAGAAACACCCGGATACCATCAAAGCCTTCTTGCGCGCCTTTAACAAAGCGGTGCAGGAAACCCTCGCCGATCCCGTCAGCGCAGCCAGGTTTGTCAAACAACAGGATTCACTGATCGACCTGCCGCTGGAAACCCGCCGCCTGCAACTGGCGTTTGGTCAACTGGTGGTGACGCCGGAGACCAGGGAAAACGGTCTGGGCGATGTGGATACCCAACGCTTGAATAACTCCATCGGCGATGTGGTCGCCGCGTTCGATTTGCCACAGACCCCTAAGGCGGATGCGTTGTTTACCAGCGAGCTGTTGCCGGAGCGGGCAGATCGCGCAGTGCGGTAATTTCCGTCAGGCAGCATGATTTCAGGTGGTGATAAATGAGTTTCGTTAAGTTCGAGAATGTCAGTCTGGCGTACAACAACAGCGAACAGCTGGCCATAAAGAATATTAATTTCAGTATCAATGAAAATGAGTTCGTGGCGCTGGTCGGGCCTTCCGGCTGTGGTAAATCGACATTCATGAAGTTGACTTCGGGGCTGATCTCGCCAAGCGAGGGCTACGTTTTCGTCAACAAGCGCGAAGTGGCGGGGCCGCAGAAATGCGTCGGCATGGCGTTCCAGGCGTCCAACCTGCTGCCGTGGCGCACCACGCTACAAAACGTCATGCTGCCAATGGAGATCGTGGAACCTTACCGTTCTACGCTGCGTAAAAAAAAGCGTGAGTATGAAGAACAGGCGCGCGCCTTGCTCAAGCGCGTTGGGCTGGGTGGGTATGAAGACAAATTTCCGTGGGAACTCTCCGGCGGCATGCAACAGCGCGCCTCCATTTGTCGCGCGCTGATCCACAAACCGCGTTTGCTGATGCTGGATGAACCGTTCGGCGCGCTGGACGCGTTCACCCGTGAAGAGCTGTGGTGCATGGTGCGTGATCTGTGGCAGGAAGCGCCTTTCACTGTGGTGCTGGTCACTCACGATCTGCGTGAAGCGGTGTTCCTGGCGGATACCGTGTACGTGATGAGTGCGCGACCGGGCCGGATTATTGCGCGCCGGGAAATCGAGCTTCCGCGCCCACGCGATCTTCAGGTGGCCTACACCGATGCCTTTTCTCGCTATGTGCTCGAACTGCGCGAACATATTTCTTCCCAGCGTCATGCATAACGGAGAGCTTATCGTGATGTCTCGTCGTACGTTAATCAAGATTGCGCCCTGGGCTCTGCTGGTCATGCTCGGGATTGTCTGGCAGGTGGTGGTGGTGGGACTTGATATCCCCGGCTACCTGTTTCCCTCACTGAGCGACGTGTGCCGCTCATTGGTCGCCGACTGGCGTCCTATCGCCGCGCATTCATTGCAGACGCTTTACACCACGTTGGCGGGTTTTGTGCTGGCGGTCGCATTCGGACTGGTGTTGGGCGTGGCCGTGGGCGCCTCCACGCTGGTGTACAAATCGGTATATCCGCTGCTGGTGGGATTTAACTCCATTCCCAAGGTGGCGTTTGTGCCGGTACTGGTGGTGTGGTTCGGCATTGGCACCATACCGGCTATCGCCACCGCTTTTCTGATCTCCTTTTTCCCGGTGGTGGTCAACGTGGCCACAGGGCTCGCCACCGTGGAGCCGGAATTGGAGGATGTGCTGCGCTCGCTGGGCGCGTCCCGCCTCGACATCCTGAAAAAGGTCGGGTTGCCCCGTTCACTGCCTTACTTCTTCGCCTCATTGAAAGTGGCGATCACCCTGGCGTTTGTCGGATCGGTAATTTCAGAAACGGTGGCCTCCAACCTGGGCATTGGCTATCTGATGATGTCCGCGAGTTCCAACATGAATATGGCGCTGGTGTTCGCCGGATTGATCGTTATCGGCGCGATGGGGGTGGTGATGTATGAACTTTTCGCTTTTGTCGAAAAGCGGATGACGCACTGGGCGCATCGCTGATGCGGATCGGCGGAAATATAAGAAGGTTATCTCATGACTGGCGATTTATGCATTAACGGCGAACGTTTGATGGCGTCGCTGTATGAACTGGGCAAGATTGGCGCGTTGCCGCAGGGCGGCGTGTGCCGGCTGGCGCTCAGCGAGGAAGACAGGCAGGGGCGGGATTGGGTCGTTGCGCGCATGCGGGCGCTGGGGCTGGATATCACGGTGGATGCCATCGGCAATACCGTTGGCGTCTACCCCGGATTGACCGATGGGCCGGCGGTGATGATGGGATCGCATATCGATACCGTGGCGACGGGCGGGCTGTATGACGGTAACTACGGCGTACTGTCCGGGCTGGAGGTGATTGCCACGTTGAAGGATGCGGGCCTTCACCTGCGTCGGCCGATTGCGGCGGCTTTCTTCACCAACGAGGAGGGCTCGCGTTTTCAACCCGACATGATGGGCAGTCTGGTCTATCAGGGCGGATTAGCACTGGAAACGGCGCTGGCGACGCGAGGTATTGACGGCGTCGCCGTGGGCGATGCGCTACGGCAAATCGGCTATGACGGCCCGGCCCCGGTGGGCAATAACCGCGTGGACAGCTATTTCGAACTGCACATCGAGCAAGGGCCGGTGCTGGATGAGGAAGGGCTCGCCATTGGGGTGGTGGAAGGCGTGCAGGGCATCTCCTGGAGCGAATTCCAACTGCAAGGGGTTGCCAACCATGCGGGCACCACGCCGATGCGTTTACGCCGGGATGCCGGGTACGTGGCGGCGCGTATCGGCGTTTTTGCCCGCCAACTGGCGCAAGAGCTGGGGGGCGATCAGGTGGCGACCGTCGGGCACGCGGTGTTCAGCCCTAATCTGGTCAATGTGATCCCCGATACCGTGACGTTGACGGTGGATTTGCGCAATACCGATGCCGAGGCGCTGTATCAGGCGGAACAGCGTCTGTGGGCATTCGCCGCACAGGCGGCGGAAGAGGAGGGAGTAGCGCTGTTACGCAAAACGCTGGCCCGTTTCGAACCGACCCCGTTTGCGCCGGAAATGGTGGCGCTGGTCGCGGCGCAGGCCCGTGAACGCGGGTTACCGTCCCGCCGCATGCCGAGCGGCGCCGGGCATGATGCGCAAATCATGGCGGCCATGTGCCCGGCCGGGATGATCTTTGTTCCAAGCCGGGCGGGGTTAAGCCATAACACACAGGAATTCACGGCGCCGCAGGATCTGATCGCGGGCGCGAACGTTCTGCTGGGTGCGGTGATACAGCGCGCCGATCGCGCCTGATACCGAATGCGTTTACAGGAGAAAATACATATGGCGCGTTATGTCAATGTCGCTATCGGCCAGTTAGGGCCGGTCAATAAAAAAGATTCCCGTGCCGCCGTGGTGGCGCGTCTGATGAGCCTGATGCGGGAAGCGCATCGGCTGGGGGCGGAACTGGTCGTCTATCCAGAGCTGGCGCTCACTACCTTTTTCCCGCGTTGGTATATCGAAGATGAAGCGCAACTGGACAGGTGGTGCGAGGCCGCAATGCCGGGAAAAGAGACGCAGCCGCTGTTCAGCCTGGCGCGGGAATTACAGGTGGGTTTTTGCCTGGGTTATGCCGAACTGAGCGTGGAACAGGGGGAAAAACGGCGTTTTAACACCGCGATCCTGGTGGATAAAAACGGCGACATCGTCGGCAAATACCACAAAGTGCACCTGCCGGGGCACCGTGAGCATGAACCCTGGCGCGCGTTTCAGCATCTGGAGAAACGCTATTTCACGCCGGGCAGTGAATTTCCGGTGTTTGACGCCTTTGGCGGCCGGTTCGGCATGGCGATTTGTAACGATCGCCGCTGGTGCGAAACCTACCGCGTCATGGGGCTGCAAGGCGTGGAAATGGTGCTGATCGGCTACAACACCCCGGTGCATAACGCCCCCGCGCCGGAACACGATGACCTGTCGCTGTTTCATAACCAGCTCTCCATGCAGGCCGGGGCATATCAGAACGGCACCTGGGTGGTCGGCGTGGCCAAAGCGGGGACGGAAGAGGGCGTAGAGCACATTGGCGGCAGTTGCATTATTGCCCCGTCCGGCGAAGTGGTGGCCAGTTGCGTCACCAAAGGCGATGAGGTGGCGATCGCACGCTGCGATCTCGATTTCTGCCAGATCTACAAACGCACCACGTTCAATTTTGACTTACATCGTCAGCCCAACGCCTACGGCCCCATCACCATGCTCAAGGGTGAAGCGCTGCTGGCGGACGGCAGCCCGCGTCACCAATGAGGTTAACCATGGCGGAAGAGAAAAGCGTGATGGAAATGCAAGTGGTTGGCCGCGAAGTACCGCGCGTTGATGGTCTGGCCAAGGTCAAGGGCAGCGCGGTGTACGGTGACGATATCACCCTGAAAGGCATGCTGTACGGCGTATGCCGCTATGCGGACATCGCCGCGGGCCGTGTGGAAGAGGTCGATCTCAGCGCGGCATTGCAGGTGCCGGGCGTGGTGAAGATCGCCACCTGGAGCGACGTCCCCGGTGAGAGCCACATCGGCGTGGTGATAGCGGACTATCCGCCGCTGGTGAAGGAGAATATCGCCTTTCGCGGCGACGTGATCGCGGTGATCGCGGCCGAAAGCTATGAGGCGGCCTGTCTGGCGGCGGATAACATTCGCGTGCGCTACACGCCGTGCGCGCCCATTACCCGCGTGGAGGATGCGCTGAAGCCGGATGCCAGGCTGATCCACCCCGGCAGCGCCGGCAACGTGATCAATCACCACCATACCATCAAAGGCGATATTGAGGCGGGCTTCGCCGTCTCCAGCCATATTTTCGAACGGGAATATGAGGTGGGTTATCAGGAGCACGCCTACATTGAACCGGAATCGATCATCGCCTGGCTTGATGATAACGAACAAATCATGACGCTGTCGGGGTCGGTGCAGAATGCTCACCGCGTGCGCGGCTTTGTCGCGAAATACCTTGGTCTGCCGCAGGCGCTCGTCAACGTCAAACGCGCCGTCATCGGGGGCTCCTTCGGCGGTAAAGACGACATTATCGACCATCTGGCGTGTCGGGCGGCGCTGTTATGCCATTTGACGGGCAGACCGGTCAAGTTTACCTACAACCGCGAACAATCGATGCGCGAGAGCTACAAACGTCATCCGTACAAGATGAAATACAAAATCGGATTGGATGACGACGCGCGTATTCAGGCCATCAAGATTGACGTACTGGCGGATGGCGGCAGCTACGCCGGGCAGACGCCGTTTGTGACCTGGCGCAGTTCGGTGCAGGCGGCGGGACCGTATCGCATTCCGAACGTGCGGGTCGATGTGACGGGGGTATACACCAACAACAACTACACCTCGGCGTTTCGCGGCTTTGGCGCGCCCCAGGTGATCCTGGCCAACGAGTCGCTGATGGATGAAGTGGCCGCCGCGCTTGGATTATCGCCGCTGGAACTGCGCCGGCGCAATATCCTGCGGCAGGGGGATACCAGTATGGCGGGGCAGGTGTTCAGCGAACACCGGGTTTCCGCCGAAGAAGTGCTGGCGAAAGCGGCTGACGGCGCTGATTTTATCGCCAGGCGCGAACGCTATCGGCAATTGAATGCGCAGGGCGGGCCGATCAAATACGGCATCGGCCTGGCGTTAAGCCACCGGGGATGTTCACTGGGGGCGGAGGGATTGGATGCCTCGTCGGCGCTGATTCAGGTTAATGCGGACGGCAGCGTCAATATCTCCACCGCGGTATCGGAGAATGGTCAAGGGCTGCAAACGGCGATGTCGATGATTGCGGCGGAAGCCTTTGGGCTGCCGCTGTCGTGGATCATGTTTACCGATCCCGCCACGGCGATGATTGCCGACGGCGGCTCCACCGTGGCGTCACGCGGTACGCTAATGGGCGGGCAGGCGGTGCTCAACGCAGCGGGCAAGATCAAACGGCGCATGGCCGAGGCCGTCGCGGCGCAGTTGGGGGCGCACGGGCTTGATGATTTGATGTGGCGCGACGGCAAGGTATTCAACCGCGCCGATCTGAATCGCAGTATGGATTTCCGTCAGGCGGTCGCACTCACCAGGGCCGCCGGCGCTAATCTCTCCGCCTACGGCTGGCATGTGGCGCCTGCCATTCACTGGGATGAAGAAAAGGGGTGCGGCAGTCCTTATTTCACCTGGGTGTACGGTTGTCAGGTGGCGGATGTGGCCGTAGATACCCGTACTGGAAAAGTCACGCTGCTGGATATTACCGCGGTGCATGATGTGGGCAAGGTAGTTAACCGCGTCGGTTTTGAAGGCCAGGTATACGGCGGCGTGGTGCAAGGGATGATCGGTTACGGCATGCTGGAAGATTTCAATATCGAAAACGGGGAAGTGAAATCGGAGAATTTCGATACCTACCTGCTGCCGACCATCCGCGACATACCGAACATCCGGGTGATTGCGGTGGAAAATCACGATCGGGCCGGTCCTTACGGCGCCAAGGTGATTGGCGAACCGGTGTTGGAGCTGGGCGGCGCGGCGCTGAACAACGCGGTGAGTTTTGCCGTTGGCCGCTGGAATCGCACGCTGCCGCTGACGCTGGAACAGGTGCGGCTGGGCTACAACCTGAAAAAACCGGCGCGGCAGAGCGAAGCGCAAGCCCATGATGGTGAACGCAAGCAAGTGCTTCGTCTCAACACCCTTGAGGTCAGCCGGCCCGCCAATCTGCAACAGGCGTTGGCGCTGCTGGCGCTGGAGGGCGCACAGGCATTGGCGGGCGGCACGGATGTGCTGGTGCAGGCACGTTTGAAAACGACGCCGGTACGTCTGGTGAATATCGCCGGGCTGAACGAATTACACGGCATCAGCGCGCAAGGCGATGGCGTCAGCATTGGCGCGGGCATCTGTTTTACCGATCTGGCGGCCGATGCGCGCTTAGTGCGGGATTACCCGCTGCTGGTCACCGCGTGTCGTACGGTGGGGTCGTTGCAACTGCGCAACCGGGCGACGGTGGGGGGCAATATCGTCAATGCCGCGCCCTGTGCGGACTCCGTCCCGCCGCTGATGGTCTATGGCGCCGAAGTGGAACTGCGCAGCGCCGGCGCAAGCCGCCGCATGCCGCTCGAATCCTTTATCATCGGCGGTTACCGTACTCAGTTGCGAGCGGGGGAATTATTAACCCGCATTATTCTGCCGCCCCCGCCGACGGGCGCGCTGCGCCCGTTTTATCTGCAACTGGGGCGGCGTAGCGCCGTGAATATCACGCGCCAGAGCCTCACCGCGCTGTTTCGATTGGATGCGCAAGGGCGTATCGAACTGTGCCGTCTGGCGGACGGCGCGGTGTTCGGCAAGCCTCAGCGGCTGACGGCGGTAGAGCAGGCGCTGTTGGGCAACCCACCGACGCAGGCGGTTATCGATCATGCGGCGGCGGCGTTGGAAGGGATGGTGACGCAGGCTATCGGCGGTCGCTGGTCTGCTCCTTACAAAATCCCGGTTTATCTCGACATGTTCCGTCAGGTGATGGCGGAACTGGCTGAGCAGGAGTAACCCATGATTGATGTAGAAATGAAGATTAACGGCATTCGGGTGCGGGCCAGCGTCGACGACAATACCCGCTTGCTGGATTACCTGCGTGACGATCGCCGGCTGACCGGCACCAAGGAAGGGTGTTCCGTCGGAGAGTGCGGCGCCTGCTCTGTCATCATGAACGGGCGCGCGGTCTGCTCTTGTCTGCTGCTGGTGGCGCAGTGCGATGGCGCGGAGATCACCACGGTGGAAGCGCTGCATCAGGATCCGGTGGGGGTTAAACTGCAAAATGCCTTCATTCGCCACGGCGGCGTGCAGTGTGGTTTCTGCACGCCCGGCGTGCTGATCAGCGCCAAGGCGCTGCTGGATGCCAACCCACGGCCGGACGACGAAGAGATTCGCGAGGCGCTGGAAGGCAACCTGTGCCGCTGCACCGGTTACCAGCCGATTATCACCTCCATTAAAGCGGTGTTGGCCCAGTGATGATTCTGGAGCGATCGGCATGAAACCCAAGGTCTGTCTGATGCTGGCGGCGGGCCTCTCCAGCCGCATGGGGCAGTGGAAAATGATGCTGCCCTGGGGCGAGGGAACGGTGCTCGACGGCGCGCTGGCCGCGGCGCTATCTTTCTGCGATCGCGTGGTGCTGGTCACCGGTTTTCGCGGTGCGGAGTTGAATTGGCGCTATGGCGGCCACTCGCGCATCACCTTGCGCCACAATGAAGGCTTTACCCAGGGGATGTTTTCCTCCATTCGCCGTGGCGTGGAGGCCGTGGACGAGGGGCATTTCTTTCTGGCGTTGGGGGATATGCCGGCGGTCAGCGGGGCGGTATACCGCACGCTGTGGCGACAGCGCGACGCGAGCTGTCTGATCCCGGAATACGCACAAGGAAAGGGTCACCCTGTGCTGTTGCCGCCAGCCATGCGCGCGGCGGTACTGGCGGCTGGTAACGACTCGTCGATGAAAGCGCTCATTGCGCGCCACGGCCAACGGCGGGTGTCGGTGGCGGATGGCGCGATTCATTGGGATATGGACACGCCGGAGCAGTATCAGCAGTTGCTGCGGCGTCGTTAGCCGTCGGATCGGGTTAACGGATATCGCTTAGCCGGTACTTTTTGATTTTTCGATACAGGGTGGCAACGCTGATATCCAGCTCTTGCGCCAGTTGCGTTTTGCTCACGCCGCGGTGTAGCGCTTCCTCGATGCGTTGGTGCTCCAACTGTTTCAGGCTGGGAGGAACGGCGCGCGCAGCGTCATCCGTGGGAGCCGTTTCAACCGCAGGCGGCACTGCCGCCGCCGTACTATGAAAGTGCGGCGGCAGCAGCGTCGGATCAATCACCTCGCCGTCGGGCACGATATTCACCAGATACTCCACCAGATTACTCAATTCGCGCACATTGCCCGGCCAGCGGTAATGGCGCAGCAATGCCATGACTTCCCGGCTAACGCCAGGGTAGGTACTGCCGATGCGCCGGGTATGCAGGTTGAGAAAATGGTGCACCAGCAATTCGATATCCGCCGTGCGCTCCCGCAACGGCGGGATCGCCACCGGAATCACCTTCAGACGATAGTAGAGATCTTCGCGGAACGTTCCGTCTTCGATCGCCCGCGCCAAATTCTGGTGGGTAGCGGAAATGATTCGGATATCCACGGCCACCGGCTTACCGGCCCCCAGCGGCATCACCTCGCGCGTTTCCAACACCCGCAGCAGCTTGGCCTGTAATGTCAGCGGCATATCGCCGATTTCGTCGAGAAACAAGGTGCCAAAATGGGCGGACTGAATCAGCCCGGCCTTGCCGTTGGGCGCGGCGCCGGTAAACGCGCCTTTGACGTAGCCGAACAGTTCGCTCTCCAGCAGATGCTCCGGGATCGCCGCACAGTTGATGGCAATGAAAGGATGCAGGCTGCGCCGTCCTACCTGATGAATCGAACGTGCCAGCACCTCTTTACCGCTGCCGCTCTCCCCGGTGATCATAATGCTGGAGGGGCTGTCGGCAAAACGGGCGATGAGCTGTTTTAGCGCCTGAACCGCGGGCGCATTGCCGATAAACTGTCCGATACGGGGTTCGCTGCCCGCCTTATCGACCGGCGCCGGGCGTTCGGACTGATGAAAGGCAAACAGAAACAACTGGCGGTTTTTTCCGTTGTGGTGCTGGCCGATCGCCACTTCCTGCCGGGTAGCGAAGGAAATCACGTGCTGCGCATTGCCGTTGGCGAAGTCTTTACTGGCGACCAACGGGCGGATGGTCACCGGGGTCTGGGCAAGCGTTTCCCAACGGGTATTGAGCAGCGTTAGCGCATTCTGATTGGCGAAGGTAATGATGCCATGCTCATCAAGCACCAGAATACCCTGATCCATACTGTTGATAAGCGTGGTAAACAACACATCCATGCCATCGTTGGTGGTGGGACTTTTCGTCAGGTTGGCAATCAACAGCGAGGAAATATGCCGCACGTAATCGGAAAAAACGGTGATATTTTCCTGTAACCGTTGTTGCTGTTCCTGGTTGATCGCCGCGAGGCTGATCACGCCCAGACAGCGGCCTTCGTGCATCACCGGCAGGCCGAGAAAGGCCAGTTCGCCACAGCTGCCGTACCGATCGCAGCTTTGGCAAATCGGATCGTGCTGCGAATGAATGACCGCTTTCTCTTGCTTGTTATCAATGACGTATTGCAGCAGGCGGGTATTATTCGACGGATGGCCGATACGAGAACGATACGGGCCGCTTCCCGCGACGCGCAGCAACTGGTTATCGACGATTTCAACTTCAAGCCGCAATACCTGACTGAGCATCTGCGTAAAATGCCGGATCGTGGGCTGGATATGCATCAGAGACAGGGTCTTGCTCGTCATGGGCTACGCTCTTGTATCGGGTAACATCGGCACCTGCCGGGAAGGCCAACGCCGCGCGGCGGTTTCTCATTTTGAGAATGCGCATCATCTCTTCGCCTGCCGCACGAGGCGTGATGAGGTGATGGCGCACTGCCAGTGCGGAAAATATCGGGCAACGGCACCGTGAGCGGCCACGCCACGCGGCGTGATAGCTCATTTTTTCCTGTTTTTGATTATTCGACATTGCGCTTTTTGCTGCAACTACAAACTGGCACAGATATTGAACCTGTCAAGGGTGAATAACTCCATCAACATCATCAGGATGCCAACATGTCAACGTTTTCACTACGGATGCGGATTGCCGATAACGCTCACTTTGCCCCACAGGGAAGCGCCCTGTTCAGCCGCGAACAGGCGGAACAGGCGCGCGCCTTTCATCGGCGGATGCCGGGATATAGTCCTACGCCGTTGCACTCACTGGCGGCGTTTGCCGCGGAACTGGGGGTGGGGCGGGTGTTGGTGAAAGACGAATCTCGGCGTTTCGGGCTGAACGCGTTCAAAATCCTCGGCGGGGCGTATGCCATTGCCCGTTGCGTATGCGAAAAATATCATTTTTCCCTTGCCGACTTTTCTTTTGAGCAAGGCCGCGCCGCGCTGCCGGAACGTATCACCTTTGCCACCACCACGGACGGCAACCACGGACGCGGGGTAGCCTGGGCCGCCAAGGCGCTGGGGCAACAGGCGGTTGTCTATATGCCAAGGGGCGCTTCGGCCGAACGGGTGGCCCATATCACCAGTCTGGGAGCGGAGTGCATCGTCACCGACATGAATTACGACGATACCGTGCGCCTGACCATGCAAACCGCGCGGGAAAAGGGGTGGGAAGTGGTGCAGGATACCGCCTGGCCGGGTTACGAAAAGATCCCTTCATGGATTATGCAAGGGTATGCGACGCTGGCGGTGGAGGCTGTCGAGCAGATAGCTGAGAATCACTGGCCGGCGCCGACCCACGTCTTTCTTCAGGCCGGCGTGGGGGCTATGGCGGCGGGGGTGCTGGACTATCTGGTCAACTGCTACGGTGCGGAACCGTTGCGCGCGGTTATCGTTGAGCCGGAGCGCGCCGACTGCCTGTTTCGCTCCGCACAGCAAGGGGAGGTTGTCGCCGTGGGCGGCGCCATGGACACCATGATGGCGGGGCTGGCCTGCGGCGAACCCAATCCGTTAGGCTGGCCGCGTCTGCGGGATTGTTGCCGCCAGTTTATCTCCTGTGAAGACCGGGTAACGGCGCTCGGTATGCGCGTATTGGGCAATCCGCTGGGGCAGGACGCGCGTATTGTTTCCGGCGAGTCGGGCGCCGTCGGTATGGGCGTGCTGGCGGCGATATTGCACAGCCCCCGGCGTAAGGCGCTGCTGGCTCAGTTGGGGCTGGATGCCTCCTCCTGCGTGCTGGTGGTCAGTTCCGAAGGCGATACCGACCGTCAACACTATCGGGAAGTGGTGTGGGAAGGGCACCCGCAGATGGGTTAATCACCCCCAACCTGCAACAGGAGAGCCTCATGAAGCGTTTACTTAAAGGCGGTACGTTGATCGATCATCAGGGGCGGTATGATGAAGATCTGCTGATCGAAAAGGGGCGGATCGCGCGGCGCGGGCGTCATATCGCCGCCACGCCGGAGATGGAAGTGATTGATGCCGCCGGATGTCAGGTGATGCCGGGCGGCATTGACGTACATACCCATTTCAATATTGATGTGGGCATTGGCCGCAGCTGCGACGATTTTTTTACCGGCACCCGTGCGGCGGCGTGCGGCGGCACCACCACCATTGTCGATCACATGGGCTTTGGGCCGGCGGGGTGCGATCTGCATCATCAACTGGCGCGTTATCATGCCTATGCCGACGGTCAGGCGGTGATCGACTACAGTTTCCACGCGGTGGTACAGCATGTGGACGCGGCGATCCTGGATGAAATGGCCTCGATGGTGGCGCAGGAAGGGATCAGCAGTTTCAAACTCTACCTGACCTACCAGTATAAGCTGGATGATGCGGCGGTATTGCAGGCGCTGCAGCGGTTGCGTCAGGTGGGGGCGTTAACCACGGTGCACCCGGAGAATGATGCGGCGATCCGGTTGCGCCGCGCGGCCTTGCTGCGTCAGGGCAACACTGCGCCGATCTATCATGCCTTAAGCCGACCGCTAGCCTGCGAGGCGGAGGCGATCGCGCGCATGATCAATCTGGCGGCGCTGGCGGATAACGCGCCGCTGTATATCGTCCACCTGTCCAACGGTCTGGGGCTGGATTACCTGCGGCTGGCGCAGCGCAAGGGTCAGCCGGTGTGGGCGGAAACCTGCCCGCAATACCTGCTGCTGGACGACAGCCGTTACCTGGAGCCAGACGGGATGAAGTATATTCTCAGCCCGCCGCTGCGCGGGCGGGCTGAGCAAGAGGCGCTGTGGCAAGGGCTGGAGGACGGCAGTATCGCGACGCTGGCGACCGACCACTGTAATTTTTCTCTGCGTCAACGCCAGGCGCTCTCCGACGGCGATTTCAGCCGTTGTCCCAATGGGCTGCCGGGGGTGGAAAACCGTCTGGCGCTGCTTTACTCCAGCGGTGTGGCGGCGGGGCGCATCAGCCCTGAGCGGTTTGTCGCGCTCACCAGCGCCCGCCCGGCACAGCTGTTTGGCCTGTGGCCGCGGAAAGGAAACCTGATGCCCGGCGCCGATGCCGATCTGGTGCTGTTCGATCCGCAGCGTCGCGCCACGCTACGCCATGATGAGATGCATGATAACGGAGACTACTCCCCCTATGAGGGAATGACGTGCCGCGGCTGGCCGATCATGACCCTGAGCCGGGGAGAGGTTGTCTGGCGGGATGGCGTGTTTAGCGGCCGCGCAGGTCATGGCCGCTTTCTGCGCCGCGAGCCGTTTAGCGCGCCGCCTGCCGACGCGTTATTTTGACACCACCGCCAGCGTGGCGGGCTGGAGCGATGTCGCGCTGGCGCCGTTTTTCACCTGGAGGATCTCCGCCAGCACGCTGATGGCGATCTCTTCGGGCGTTTCGGCGCCGATATCCAGCCCGATGGGCGAACGCAGGGCGGCGATGGCGGCGGCATCAACGCCGTTTTTCTCCAGTTCGGCGCGAAAGGTCTGGATCTTGCGTCGGCTGGCCAGCAGCCCCAGATAGCGCACCGGGTTGCCAATGGCGTGCTCCAGCGCCTCCCTGTCCTGATGATTGGTGGCGATCACCACATAGCTGTGATGGTCCAGCGTCAACTGCCGGATACCGGCGGTAAAACTCTCAGCGAGCAACTTGCGGCTGGCGTCGGGCAGGTCTGGATGGTCCAGATTTTCCGGCCAGGTATCCACCAGCGTAATTTCGAAGCCGAGCGGCGCGCCAACCACGGCGATGGCCCGGTTAACGTGGCCCGCGCCCAGCAGCACCAACTGCGGGCGACGCGGCTGCACCGCGATATGTACCTTCATGGCGCCGCCGCAGTCCGAGCCCACCGCACCTTCGCCCTGACGCGCCATGCGCCCGCTGAATATGCGGGATTCCCCTAGCGCCAAGGCCTCTTTAGCCTGTTCCAGCACCAGCCGTTCCATCATACCTCCGCCTATGGTTCCCGTACTGTTGCCGTCCTCATCGACCAGCATGCTGGCGTTATGGCGGGGCGTCGAGCCCCGGCTTTCCACGATCTGGATAAGCGCGAAGGCCCGGTTGTTTTTTTCCAGTTCCGCTGCGTGAGTAAAAAGCCCCATTCCGTTCCCCGCGTAAATAATGAGTGAAGATGGGGTAATGCAAGTTTTGTGCCTGCGCATTCCATGCCTTGCGGCGCGAATGAAGCGGCGGCTGAGGCTGGCAACTGCGCATTATTTTCTCAAAATGAGAAACGCGATTATTAATTTGCAAAAACGCCGCGCTGAGCCAAATAACATCGACCCGGCGCCGTCATCATACTTATTTCGTCTGGTCGGCAGAGGGCGATATCGCGCGTTATTACTGGCAAGACCCAACGAGTGCCCCATTTCTGGCCTGCATATTGCTTTTGCGTAGTGACAACAAGTAATAACAATTAAATAAAGGAGAGCAATGTGGGTGATGTGATGCGTCCCATTCCGTTTGAGCAATTGCTGGAGAGAATGTTTTCCGAATACCGGCAAAGTCGCGCTATTTTTGGCATCCCTGAGAGCCAGTTCTATCGCCGCAACCCCAATCGGCACATGCGCGTGTTCGGTGAAGTCTGCGATACCCCGGTGGGACCGGCGGCAGGGCCGCATACCCAGTTGGCGCAAAATATCATTACCGCATGGCTGACCGGCGGCAGCTTTATCGAACTGAAAACGGTGCAGATTCTGGACAGGCTTGAACTGGAAAAACCCTGCATCGATGCGCAAGACGAAGGGTTTAATACCGAATGGTCTACCGAGTTCACTCTGGTGAAAGCCGCCGATGAATATTTGAAGGCGTGGTTCGCCCTGTGGTTGCTGGAGTGCCTGTTCGCGCCGCGCGCGCCTGAACAGGGGCGCTCGTTTATTTTCAATATGAGCGTGGGCTATGACCTGAAAGGCATTCGGCAGGCGCCGATGCAAACCTTTATCGCAACCATGATGGATGCCGCTGATTCACCTGCCTTTCAGCGCTATCGTCAGACGTTGGCACACTGGGTTTCCGGCGCCGATACGCTGCGTGATATCGCCTCGCAAGCCAGCCGGGCCGCGCTGGCGGCCCTGCCGGAACGCATTCCTTCCCGGCTGGTCAGCGGCGTCACCTTATCCACCATGCACGGGTGCCCGCCCGATGAAATCGAAGCGATTTGCCGTTACATGCTGGAAGAGAAAAAGCTGCACACTTTCGTGAAGCTGAATCCCACGCTGTTGGGCTACTCGCGCGTACGCCAGATCCTGGATCGCTGCGGATTTGATTACATCCAGTTAAAAGAAGCCTCTTTCCTGCACGATTTGCAGCTTGAACGGGCGCTGACCATGTTGGCGCGTTTGCTGACGCTGGCGCGCCGACAGGGGTTGGAATTCGGGGTGAAACTCACCAACACGCTGGGGGCGGGCAACCATAAACAACGCCTGCCGGGGGATGAAATGTACATGTCCGGCCGGGCGCTGTTCCCTATTTCGATTAACGTCGCCGCCGTGTTATCGCGCCATTTCCAGGGAAAATTGCCGATCTCCTATTCCGGCGGCGCCAGCCAGCTCAATATTCGCGCCATTCATGAAACCGGTATTCACCCCATCACCATGGCGACCGATCTGCTCAAACCCGGCGGCTATCTGCGCCTTGCCGCCTGTGCGCAAGAACTGGAGACGTCTGCGGGCTGGGAATTGACCACGGTGGATGTCGACCGACTGGAGGCGCTGGCGCAAACGGCGTTAACGGCGGATTACCACCAGAAATCCTGGAAGCTGGAAACGTCGATAGACGCGGGCGGCGTCTTGCCGCCTGCCGATTGTTGCGTTGCCCCCTGCGTCAGCGCGTGCGCCATCCATCAGGATATTCCCGAATATTTGCGCCTGGCTGGGGCGGGGCGCTATACCGAAGCGCTGGAGCTGATTTATCAGCGTAACGCGTTGCCGGCGATTACCGGTCATATCTGCGATCACCAGTGTCAGTCCAACTGTACCCGGCTGGATTACGACAGCGCGTTGAATATCCGTGAAATCAAACGAATCGCGCTGGAAAAGGGCTGGGCGGAGTATCAACGACGCTGGTGTAAACCGGCGGGGTCGGGCAGCCGCCACCCGGTTGCGGTGATCGGCGCCGGTCCGGCGGGCCTGGCTGCGGGATATTTTCTGGCGCGGGCGGGGCATCCGGTTACGGTGTTTGAGCGGGAACAGAGCGCGGGCGGCGTGGTTCGCCATGTGGTGCCGCAGTTCCGTATTCCGGTAGAGAAGATCCGGCACGATATCGATTTTGTCGCGCGGCACGGCGTACAGTTTGAATATGGCTGCGACGGTGGGCTGACGATCGATATGCTGCATCAACGCGGATATAGCTATGTTTGCGTGGGGACAGGCGCCTATCGCAGCCGTGATGTGACGCTGGCCGGGGACAACCGCGCGGTGTGGCCGTCGTTCCGGTTCCTGCGGCGCTTCAACCGTGCAGAACCGTTATCTCTCGGTCGTTCCGTCGGCGTGATTGGCGCAGGGAATACCGCGATGGATTGCGCGCGTGCCGCTTTGCGCGTACCTGGCGTTGAGCAGGTGACCATTCTTTACCGTCGCGGTGAACGAGATATGCCTGCCTGGCGCGAAGAGGTGGAAGAGGCGCGCCGCGCCGGGGCGGCGTTCCGCTTCTGGGTTAACCCGGAACGGTTTGATGCGGACGGCGCGGTGACGCTGCGGATCATGCAACCCGGTGAGCCGGATGCCCAGGGCAGAGCCCGCCCGCGGCCAACCGATCGTACCGAGGCGCTGCATCTGGATGCATTGATCTCGGCCGTTGGGGAAGATCCGGACTACGAGGCGCTGGCCCGGCTGGGCATCCCGCTGGCGGCAAACGGCGTGCCGGTGGTGGATAGCACAACCCAGGAAACGCAACGCGATAATGTGTTCCTGATTGGCGATGCGCAAAGCGGCCCGGCATCCATTGTCGCCGCGATGGGCGCGGCGCGGCGCGCCGCGGACGCCATTTTACGCAGAGAGAATCTTCAGGACGACCATGCCGCCAAACGCTGGCTGAATACCGATCCTGCGGATATCTACCGCCGTAAAGGGGCGATCGAGGTAAAACTGGTCGGCGCGGGTGAGCAGGATGCGTTTGCGCAACAGGAAGCGCAGCGCTGCCTGTCGTGCAACTATGTGTGCGCCAAGTGCGTGGATGTGTGCCCCAACCGCGCCAATATCTCCCTCGCGGTGCCCGGATTTCGCGATCGTTTCCAGACGCTGCATATCGATGCCTATTGCAATGAATGCGGCAACTGCGCCCAGTTCTGCCCGTGGGACGGTAAACCGTACCGGGATAAAGTGACCATCTTCAATTTACGTCAGGATTTTGCCGCCAGCAGCAATCCCGGTTTTCTGTTGGATGAGGACGGCGTTCTGGTGCGCCATGAACAGCAGATTTATCACCTGGCGATCGATCGGCACGGCGTCATTGCCAGCGCTCCAGCGGAATTGGCTGACATGTGCCGCATTATTTCAACGGTTTATCATCATCATCACTATTTGCTTGGCGCAGTGGAGGAGTAATTCATGCTGATTTTGCGTAATGCTACGGCGGTGCAGTTTGACCCCGCCCTGGTAGATGAGAACGTGGATATCGCCATTGACGGCACCGCGATTGTTGCCGTGGGAAAAAATCTGACGGCGCGCTATCCGGCGGCGACGGTGAAAGAGATGCAGGGGCGGCTGGTCATGCCGGGTATCGTCTGCGCCCACAACCATTTTTACTCCGGGCTGGCGCGCGGGATTCTGGCACGTATTGAACCTTGTCCGGATTTTATCTCCACGCTAAAGAATCTGTGGTGGAAACTGGACCGCGCGCTGGATGAAGAATCGCTGTATTACAGTGGGCTGGTTTGCTCGCTGGAAGCCATTAAGCAAGGGTGCACGTCGGTGATCGATCACCATGCCTCGCCGTCGCTGATTAGCGGATCGCTGGATATTTTGCGCCGGGGATTCCTCACCGCCGGTCTGCGCGGCATGACCTGCTATGAAACCACCGTTCGCAATGGCGGACTGGATGAACTGCGTCGCGGCGTGGAAGAGAATATCCGCTTTGCGCAGCGTATCGATCTGGATAACAAGTCCGGTAAAACGCCCTATTTGGTCGAGGCCCATATCGGCGCGCATGCACCGTTTACCCTGAGCGATGCCGGGCTGGAATTGCTGGCGGAAGCCATACAGATCACGGGACGCGGGCTGCATATTCACGTGGCGGAAGACCGCTATGACGTTTCTCACAGTCATCATCATTATGGCGTTGATCCGATGGCGCGACTGGCGCGGGCCGGGTTGCTCAACGAGAAAAGCCTGATCGCGCACGGCCTTTTTCTTTCGGCGCAGGATGTGGCGGTGATCAATGAGTTTGACGGGTGTCTGGTGCATAACGCCCGCTCCAATATGAACAATCAGGTGGGCTACAACCCGCGCCTGGCTGAGTACCGTCATGTGGCGTTGGGGACGGACGGTATCGGCGCAGATATGTTCGAAGAGCTGAAATTTGCCTGTTTCAAACACCGTGATGCGGGTGGCGCGCTGTGGCCGGATCGCTTCCTGCGGTTCCTGCACCAGGGCAACCTGCTGCTGGAGCGCAACTTTAATGCCCAATTCGGTACGCTGGCGGCGGGTTATCAGGCTGATTTGACCATTTGCGATTATCAATCCCCCACGCCGCTCCGCGCGGAGAATCTGGCCGGACATCTGGCGTTCGCGCTCAATTCGGCCAGTGTGCACAGCGTGATGGTGGCGGGCAACCTGGTGTATGAAGATCGCCGCTTCCCGTTCGACGTGGAGGAAATTTATTTCCATGCCCGCCAGACCGCGGAGAAATTGTGGCAACGGATGGATAATCTGGCGTCATGAAAATGTGGTTAGGGAAATAACAAAATAATAAAAGATTGAGCATTCGCATCAATAAACCGGCATTCTCCGCGCGAATGAACATTTTATTCTGGCGGAAATTCCCGCGTGTACAGAAATGACGGAGTGTAGTGATAACATTCGTATTGAACATAATAATCATTAACCTGCAAAAATAGGATCATCGCAGTTGTTCTACCTGGCTATTCCTTGTTGCAAGGTGGCTTATTTTAATTCTTGTTGTAGGAATCTAACTGTGAAACATAACATTGTATCTTTATTCACCGGGGATATTGACGCTGTCCGTTTATTTTCCGGCTGTGCGGTGGCAACCGCGGTATTATTACACGCATCAGCCTTCGCCGAATCGCCAGCGGCGGTAAAACCCATTAGCAGCAATCTGGGGCAAACCTGTACGCAAAATGCCTACGGGGTGGAAAATCCGCTTGACGCGTTGCGCTGTGGTTCTGTACACGGCTCGCTGCGTACCCTTTATTACTCCACAAAGAATGCCTATTTCGTCAGGGATAATAATCAGGATACCGCCAGCTATGGCGGCAATATCCTATTTCAAACGGCCCCATATTACGGTATCAGCGCGGGTATCGGCGGTATTTATCAGCAGCAGTGGCGTTCACCGGGCGCGGGGCGCGGGGTAACGGAACTGGCGACCAATCAGAACGGCGTGGGGGAAGCCTGGCTGCGCTGGCAATATCAGGATTTTCGCTTCACCGCCGGCGATCAGCGCATCGATATTCCCTTTATGAGCGACTATGACTGGCGTATTACGCCGATCCTGTTTCGCGCCGTTGACATGCACTGGGGCGATAAAACCGATTTCTTGCATGCCACCAAGGTATACCGCTATAAGCCGTGGCGCAGCGATAAATTCCTGGCGACCAGCTCGTACAGCGCCATTAAGGAGGAAACCAACGGCGCCTGGGCGGTAGGAGCGGGACGTTCGAAACAGGCGGGCGACATCACCCTGAGCGGCCAATTGTGGTATGAAAGCTATGACGACTACGTGAATATTTTCTACAGCGAAGCGCATAGCCAGTGGAAAGCCGCGCCGTGGCAGCCGGATATCGGCGTGCAGTTTATTCGCGGCAGCGGCCAGGGCGAGCGCTTGCGCGGTGAGGCGGACAACACCTCTTACGGCGTGCAGTTGGCGCTGACGCCAGGCAGCAAGGTGAAGTGGTCCATCAACTACAGCCATATGGTCTCCAACCCCGAAGCATACCTGAACGGGGCGCTGGTTACGCCGTATTCCAGCAGCACCTCATCGGGTAAATATTTTGCTCAACCCTACTTTACCAGTACCCAGGATCTCGGTACCGGCAATGCCTATTCCACCCGTATCACTTATCAAATCATGCCGGCATTGAGCATCGGGACTTACTATTCCTTTATGGATCTGAAAAGTTCAGCGGCCGCATCCAGTCGCAATCAGTCTGAATATGTGGTCTTTGGTATTTACCAATTTGGCGGCGCATTAAAAGGATTAAGTTTGTCTAATTTTTTCGGGGTACAAACCTCGCCGCTTTACGATTATGCTTTCTGGCAGAATCGCCTGGGCCTGCAATATAATTTCTAATCTATTCCTTCCGAATAAAGTATCCGTTATGGGTACTTTATTTTTATAGGTAATTCAGGTTCAAGGAAAATACCATAACTATGCGTTTTGTGTTTGTATTGGAACGTATTTGTCTGTGCCTTGGCGAAAAACGCCTTGGTGGTCGGCGCATCCTTATTGTAATCCAGGCTGGTGGCGTAGATGTCAGTGATTTTTTGGTAGAAGCGCCGCTCGCTGAGGCGGATTTCACGAATTTCCGCCAGCAGTCGCTCGAAGTAGTCCTCACCCAGGAAACAGCCGTTTTCCATGCGCTGGCGGTCCAGCACATAGCCCTTGATGGCGAATTCGCGCAAAACGCCGGTCGCCCATTGGCGGAACTGGGTGGCACGTATGGAGTTGACCCGATAGCCCACGGTGGTGCTGTTGCGCAGCTTCTCGGCGATCTTCTTGAGGATGTCGTCGCCCAATTCTCGCACGGCGCTTTCATTATTGGCCAAGGCGTCGTAGAAGGCGATTTCTTCCAGGGTCAGCCCCAGAGTCGTTTCGCGCTCCAGCGCTGCTTGGAAGTGCTTGGCCATCGGGATACAGTTCCTCAATGACATGCGCCGTCTCAACAGCACGGTTGCCCGTGTGATAATCATCGGCGATCAAAAATGCACGGCAAGGCGCGAACGGCATCGTTCCTTTGCTCTATAGTCACGGGCGACGGCGCGGCAGACATGCCGCATCGGCAAGGCCATGACGGGGTTGGTCTGGATCAGGCCGCAGGTTGCGGCGTCGAAGCCTTGTGCCTTCTTGCGCCAGATGATGCTGCCGCTCGGCAGCACCAGTACAGAGGCTGGGAAACGTGGACATCTGATTGATTTACAATTGTATTTTTTCATGGTGGGCACAATTATGGACACAAAACGGAAGGTGCTTATAACATTATGATTTCTGGCGGGTTAATATCCTGCTTCTTTCTGATGACGAAAGGCCAGCACATAAATACGGTCTTCTATTTTCTCATAGCGGTACAACGCCACATAGCCGGAATCTCCGAATTCAATCATCAATTCCCGCAATATAGGCAGCTCAATAAAAGGGCGGCCCATTTCTGGTTTGTTTTCCAGTTGCTCAAAATGCGCTTCGAGCACTTGACCGGCCTTGATAGCTGCCAGCGGATTTTTATTGGTCAGAAACTCACGACCGCGAGTTAATCCGGTTGCCGCTCGTTGAGTAATGATCACTTGTGGCATTCAGGAATGTCCGTTTCCGTTTCTGTTCCCCAACCACGCAGCCAGGTTTTGACTTCATCACCAGTCAGATGCAGGCCGGTTTCCTGATATTCACGCCAGGAATCAAGCGCTTCCTGCTTAAAGCTTTCGCGCGCCTCTTCACGTTCAATATATTGGGTGATAGCGGCAATCATCAGATAATGCGGGCTACGATCGCGAGAAGCCGCCAGTTTTTTAACTCGTTCTTTAAGGTTGTCGTCGATTTTGAGTGTGGTGCTTGATGTTGACATGATACTGGCCTCACAAGGAGTACAAGGTATTACCTTTTACTAGTTTACCTTGTGCGTCGCGATAGAACAATATTTGAACAACTAATTACAGTTAATGCGGAAGCTGGAATAGAGTTTCGTCTATTTTCTTCGACTTGCGCATCGACAGCATTCGCTTATGCCTGAAGTATTTCCCGGTTCTCAGCAGAAGTAAATAGACGCCAGCGGAACAAAAAATCCCGCATAACAGTCAGCTATGCGGGATCAGTGGAAGTGAGTGGACGTTTACGGACTTGGCGTTACTTGCCGATGCAGAAGCTGGAAAAAATCCGTCCTAACAGGTCGTCGGAGGTGAATTCGCCGGTGATTTCGCTCAATGCCTGTTGCGCCAGGCGCAGTTCCTCTGCCAATAGCTCTCCGGCGTAAGCGCTCACTAACTGTTCTTTGCCCTGAATCAGATGTTGCGCCGCCTGTTCCAGCGCTTGCAGGTGGCGTCGGCGGGCCAGGAAGCCGCCTTCGGTGCTGCTGGTGAATCCCATGCTTTGCTTGAGATGCTCGCGTAATGTCTCTATGCCTTCACCGGTGCGCGCCGAGAGGCGAATAAGTGAGTAGTCACTTACATTTTCAAGCCCCAGCGGTTCGCCGGTGATGTCGGCTTTATTGCGCACCACGGTAATCGGCAAGGTTTTCGGCAGCCGGGCGATAAACTCAGGCCAGATCGCCGCGGGCTCCACGGCTTGAGTGGTGGTGCCGTCGACCATAAACAGCACCCGGTCGGCCTGTTCTATTTCCTGCCAGGCGCGTTCGATGCCGATGCGTTCAACTTCATCATTGGCATCGCGCAGACCCGCGGTATCAATGATATGCAGCGGCATTCCGTCGATATGGATGTGTTCGCGCAGCACGTCGCGGGTGGTTCCGGCGATATCGGTGACGATCGCCGCTTCCCGCCCGGCCAACGCGTTGAGCAGGCTGGATTTCCCGGCGTTGGGCCGTCCGGCGATCACTACCTTCATGCCTTCGCGCAGCAGGCTGCCCTGATGGGCTTCGGCGCGGACCGCGTCCAGATCGGCCATCACATTGTCGAGCTGCCTTTCAATTTTCCCATCGGAGAGAAAATCAATTTCCTCATCTGGAAAATCAATCGCCGCCTCCACGTAGATTCTCAGGTGAGTAAGCGCTTCCACCAGATGGTTGATGCGGGAGGAAAATGCCCCCTGCAATGAATTAAGCGCCGAGCGGGCCGCCTGTTCGGAGCTGGCGTCGATCAGGTCGGCGATGGCTTCCGCCTGCGCCAGATCGAGTTTGTCGTTCAGGAAAGCGCGTTCGGAAAACTCGCCGGGGCGTGCGATACGCACCTCCGGCAGGGCCAGAATACGTTGCAACAGCAAATCGAGAATCACCGGGCCGCCGTGTCCCTGCAGCTCCAGCACGTCTTCGCCGGTGAAGGAGTTGGGGCCGGGAAACCACAGGGCGATACCCTGATCGAGAGGCGTGCCGTCGCTATCGCGAAAGGGCAGATAGTCCGCGCGGCGCGGCCGGGGCAGTTTGCCCAGTACGGCTTGCGCCACGGCCGACGCCGCCCGTCCGGATACGCGTAAAATACCTACCCCGCCGCGTCCCGGTGGCGTGGCTTGGGCTACGATGGTGTCGGTATTGCTCATGGTCGTCTCTGTCTCTCAGGTTATAAAAAAAGGCGGTCATTGACCGCCTTATTCTCAATGATTGTCCATCAGCGTGGTTATTTTTTCTCGCGGCTGTGCAAGCCACGTTTTTCCAAACCACGGTAAATCAACTGCTGCTGAATGATGGTCACCAGGTTGCTGACGATATAGTACAGCACCAGACCGGACGGGAACCACAGGAAGAACACGGTGAAAATCACCGGCATATAAGTCATGATCTTCTGCTGCATCGGGTCGGTGACGGTGGTCGGCGACATCTTCTGGATAAAGAACATCGTCACGCCCATCAGGATCGGCAGAATGTAGTACGGGTCTTGCGCCGACAGGTCGTGGATCCACAGGGCGAACGGCGCATGACGCAGTTCGACGGAGCCCATCAGCATGTAGTACAGCGCCAGGAAGATCGGCATCTGAACCAGCAGCGGGAAGCAGCCGCCCAGCGGGTTTACCTTCTCCGACTTGTACAGCGCCATCATTTCCTGACTCATGCGCTGTTTGTCGTCGCCGATACGCTCGCGCATCGCCGTCAGCTTCGGCTGCAGCATGCGCATTTTCGCCATTGAGGTGTACTGCGCCTTGGTCAGCGGGTACATGATACCGCGCACGATAAAGGTGATGGCGATAATGGAGAAGCCCCAGTTGCCGATAAAGCCGTGCAGGAATTTCAACAGTTTGAACAGCGGCTGGGAAATAAACCACAGCCAGCCGTAATCAACGGTCAGGTCCAGATGCGGCGCGACGGCGGCCATCTTGTCCTGAATTTCCGGGCCGACCCACAGGGTGGCGTTCAGGTTCTGCCGGCTGCCCGGAGTAACAACAACCGGCGCGCCTTTAAAGCCAATCGCCGCCTGCCCGTTGCCGAGGTTGCTGGTATAGAAGGTGTTGGCCCCGGCGGTAGTGGGGATCCAGGCGGTGGCGAAGTATTGCTGCAGCATGGCTACCCAGCCGCCGTTGGTGGTGATATTCAGGTTTTCATCCGTGATATCGCCGAAGCTGTATTTCTTGTATTTGTCTTCGCTGGAGGAGAACGCCGCGCCGCGATAGGTGTGCAGCGCAAAGTTGCTGCTGCCGGTATCGCGGTGCTTGGGCAACTCGACGGATTGTTTTAACTGGCCGAACAGGGTCAGCTCCAGCGGCTGCGCGCTGGCGTTATTGATGCTGTATTCAACGTTCAGCGCGTAGTCGCCGCGTTTCAGGACAAACGTTTTGGTGTAAGTCACGCCGTCGGCCGCGGTATAGGTCAGCGGAATGCGCAATTCGTATTGACCCTCGGCCAGCTCGAAGTGAGCCTGAGTGACGGTATACAATGGACGCGGACCGTTAGCCGGGTTGTCCGGGCCGTTTTTGCCGGTCAGACCGCTTTGCGCCTGGTAGACAAACTCGGGTGAGGTTTCCAGCAGCAGGAAGGGGTTATCGGAACCCAGCGTATCCGGGTAAGCCAGCAGGTGCGCTTGCTCGATGTCGCCGCCGCGGGTATTGATGGTCAGAGACAGCACGTCGGTTTTAACCGTGATCGGTTTACCCTGACCGCTGGCGGGTACGCCCTGGTTGGTAGCATCACCGGAGGCTGCATTCGTCGCCTGCTGTATGGCTTGCGTGGTCACTGGCGGATTTTTGTCCGTTTCCCAGGCCTGCCAGATCATAAAGGTTACGAATAGCAGAGCGATGAGAAGAAGATTGCGTTGCGAATCCATCGTTAATGTTCTCTGTTATTGTCGGTTTTTGGCGGTACGGGATCATCACCACCAGGGTTCAAAGGGTGGCATTTTAATACGCGTTTAAGCGTCAACCAACTGCCTTTTATCATGCCGAACCTGCGTATTGCCTCAATACCGTATTGTGAACACGTCGGCCGGAACCGGCAATGTGGTCCAAGTAACGGACTGATAACGAGTTGATAACCGCGTATCAACCCGATCAGCAGGCGGGAGCCAAACGACAGTGCCGACGCCATAATTTTTCCAACGCTTCCGTCAACGTTCGGTTATCCAGTTCAGACACCCCTTTTTTGGCGATCACCACAAAATCCATTGCCGGCAATGAATGTTGATGCAGGCGAAAGCTTTCGCGCGTCAGGCGTTTAATCCGATTGCGTTCATGAGCACGTTTAACATGCTTTTTGGCGACGGTAAGACCGATGCGGGGATGCCCCAGCGTGTTCAGGCGGCCGAGAATAGTAATTTGCGGCGTGCCAGCCCGTTGCGGCTGCTGGAAGACGAAAGTGAAATGGCTGGGAGTTAACAAGCGTAACTCCCTGGGAAAAGCGAGCTTAACCACTCGGTGGGTTAGCTTTTATTACTTGGAAACAGACAGACGAGTACGGCCTTTCGCACGACGGCGGGCCAGAACCAGACGACCATTTTTGGTGGCCATACGAGCACGGAAACCATGGCTACGGTTACGCTTCAATACGGACGGTTGGAAAGTGCGTTTCATGGCGATTTCTACCTAAACTTGGATAATTAACGGTTTATCCCAGCTTGCGCGGGGAACAAACACGACTTCACAGTAAACGCGTTTGGCTACTCGGCGTGAAAATGACCGACGCCTCAATCGCATATAACAATCATATATAACTGAAAGAGGCGGGATTGTAATAATTGTACAGTCCTGAGTCAATTAACATCACGCGCTACGTGCCAGCCATGCCGATTATTTTTGGATTTCTGTCTGGCCGAGCACAGAAAACAGGCGTGGACGCGCGGGCAGGGAATTATACGGACTCTGTGATAAAGCGCAAGGATCCTGCGACGATCCGCGCGATCTGGTGGTGCGCAAGATCCCGCTTTATCGCCACCAATGCCATTGACATTAATCCCGGCGACGCTAAATCCGTTAGTGAAACAGGTAATTGATATTCTTAATAATAATCGGATTCTGTTATCCGGCGCAGCCAAACGCCGCCCCTGAAAGGCGTTGGAACACCCATCGCCGGCACGATCTTTCGCTTCTCTCCCTCGCCATGGGTACTAAGATTGTCCTGTGGATAAAAAGATCAAAACTGTGCGGAAGGGGAAGATCTCTGGTCGTCTTTAGGTTATGATCCGCAGTCCTGAAAACGATCCTCCGTCAGGATCGTAACGGTCGCCGCTACCGTTACGCGGCGCGCTGGCTTAACGTCGGCGCCAAAATCATGAGTCATATAAATAACGTTTCTTATTCTTTTTTCTTTTTGATCGTTCTTGTTCGAGTGGAGTCCGCC